>NZ_FPAU01000009.1 GCF_900116535.1 Kosakonia arachidis
AAACTCTTCAATTTAAAGTTTGATGCTCATCGAATTAAACTTCGTAATGAATTACGTGTTCACCCGTGAGACTTGGTATTCATTTTTTGTCCGAAGACATCAAGAATCCATGTCACCTGAGTGCCCACACAGATTGTCTGATAAATTGTTAAAGAGCAGTGCCGCTGTATTTTCGCTGCGGCGCGGGGTGTGCATATTACGCTTTCCCGCTGTGAAGTCAACTGATTATTTTCAGATTTCTTCACCTGACAGGCCGGTGTGTTTGCCGTTGTGCCGTGTCAGTGGAGGCGCATTATAGGGAGTTAATTCCGGCTGACAACCCCTAATTTAAAAAAAGTTTTCAACCGTCTCTTTTTTGTTCAAGGGCGCCCTAAAGAGCCAGTTTTTCGAGCGTTTTAAAGCCATAGCGCTGCAAAACGGGCAATAACTGTGCAGTTTCAGGCGTTAGCGCCATGCAGTACGCAATATTATCACCAGCGGATTTTGCATCCGGCGCTTCATGTTCCAGCAACCAGGCGGCACGACGTGCAATGGCTGCACCGGAATCCACCAGCCGTGTGCCCTCAGGCAGCACCTGCAACAGTTCATCCTGCAGCAGCGGAAAGTGCGTACAACCCAAGACCACAGTATCCGGAGGCTCTTTCATGCGTAACCAGGGACGCAAGATGTGGCGCAGTTCTTCAAGCGACACTTCCTTACCGTGTAGTTTCGCTTCAGCCAGAACCACCAGATCCGCCGACCCCAGCATCTCAATACGACATTCATTCGCGAAACGCGAAATCAGTTCATGCGTATAAGGCCGTTTCACTGTGCCGCGCGTTGCCAGTAGACCTACAATACCGTTTGCCGTTAAGCGCGCGGCCGGTTTGATGGCGGGGACAACGCCAACCACAGGAAAGGTGAATTTGTCACGCAGCGCGGGAAGAGAGACGGTGCTTGCGGTGTTACAGGCGATAACAGCCAATGCGAGGGGATATTGCGCCTGAACAGCGGTAACAATCTCGACAACACGTTCAACGATAAACTCTTCGCTTTTCTCACCGTAGGGGAAAGCGACATTGTCGAAAGCGTAAATGTAATGGAGATCCGGCAGGAGATGCCGAATCTCATCATAGACGGATAACCCACCGACGCCGGAGTCAAACACCAGGACGGTGGGACGCGCGTCAGAAGGTGTAGCTGCCAGACAAGGTGTATTCCCGTCCTGCAGTTTGGTAGCCATAAGCTGTCTCGTACTCTTTATCGAACAAGTTAGCTATTTTACCACGAACTGTAAGGCGAGATGTCACTGGATATGAGGCAGATAGATCAACCGTACTATAACTCGGCAAAACACGTTGCTCAGGGTTATAAATTGACGTGCTATTGTCATAGCGTTTACCGAAGTATTCCCACGCAAGATCCATATCCACATTGTAGATGGACCAGTCGAGTTGGTACTTGGCCTGGCGTTTTGCGCGGCGCGGCAGCACTTCGTTCGTTTCGTCATCACGCGGATCGATGTACTGCAAGGTCACACGATGCGAGAAAATGCCCGTATCGACGCTTCCTGTCCACTCAACGCCTTTAATGGTCGCAGAATTGATGTTGTAGTAAGCCGTATCGCTATAGGTGATCAGATTATCGATCTCATAACGATATGCGGACAGACGCCAGTCAACCGGGCCGGTTAACCCTTCCACACCAGCTTCCCACTGTTTTGACTCTTCCGGTTTCAGATCCGGATTGGAAGCAATGCCAAAGCGCTTCGCGCCGTACTGCTGGCCAAGCGAAGGTGCCAGGAAACTCGTACCGTAGGAGAGCGTCAGGCGGTAGTTATCCACGAACTCCCAGCCAGCAGCCGTTTGCCAGGTGCCGTGCCAGCCGAACGAATCATCTTTATCTTCGCGCCCGGAAGCCTCCAGCGTAACATCACCAAACTGCTGCATCCCGTTCAGGTAGAGGCCGCTGTTATCACGATCGTAGCTGTCGCTCGTGCTTTGATTAGATGAAACCAGACGCTCCTGTTTCCAGTCGACACCTGCGCCCAGCGAGCCTTTACCCACCGCAATATTGTTACCCCACTGAATGTAACGCTGCTCCATATCATCCAGCGTAGTGCCATCGTTATAACGGCCATAGATGCTGCTGTAGTTGTAGTCTTTGCTTTTTTGATAGCTGGCCAGCAGTTGCGAAGAGTAAATCCCCTGGTTGAAATTCAGCCCTGTATCCCAGCCCTGAACATACAACTGGCGCTCATCAGCGCTGTAATCTGGCGAAAACGGCGCACTACCCAGATCGTAATCCACATTATTGCTGAAGTTGTAGCCACGGAAGAAACCGTCAAAATGGTCATCAAACTTATGTTGTAAGCTGCCCCAGAACGTTTTATTACGGTAGCCATCGCGATCTTCGTCATGCTCCCATGTCGAATCCGGCTGCACGTTGAATCCGCGCGTGCTGGTATAAGAACCTGCGGCGGTCACCATCGTATCGCCAAAACGCTGGCGCAAAGTGCCGTCATAGGTTTGATAACCTTTTGAGCCAATGCTGGCGTTGATCTGGGATTTCTCGCTATCCGTCATTGTAATAACGTTAACCACGCCGCCAATCGCGCCGGAGCCATAAACCGCAGAGCGTGGCCCGCGAATATACTCAACGCGCTGCACTATCGAGAGCGGGATTTGATTGAGTTCGGGATCGTTCGAAATCCCTGAACGCGCCACCGGTACGCCATCAATCAGCAGCAGCAGATGTTTTGCTTCTGTACCGCGAACATAAACGGACGCTGTTTGTCCCAGCCCACCGTTTTGCGCGATATCTACGCCCGGTAAACGGCGAAGCACATCAATGAGCGAACGGGATTGCCAGCGATCTATATCCTCGCGCGTCACCACCTCGGTCGGTGCCAGCACAGTTTTAGCCGATTGTTGAAAACGATTTGCTGTCACCACCAAATTGTCTGAGCCGCTATCCTGCGCCCAGCCGGAAAATGCTGTGACGGAGAGCGCCGTCAGCAGCGAAGCTTTTTTAATCATTGTGAGAGCATCCACAAAATAAAAAGGATGCCGCAGGTTCCATCAATAGCACGCGATGATGTCACCAGATGCGACGTATTCCGGCAGGTCTTCGGGCTTGGAGGTACAACAAGACAGGACTTCCCACCACAGGCAGTGTCTGCTGTCTCACCTTAATCCTTACCGCTGCGCGTCAGCCCCAGATTCACACTGGGTTCCCTTTTAACTCACAGGACCGGAACACGGATGCTACATTCTGTTACATATGGATGTCCAGACTGCTAAGTGAGTATTTCAAAAACATCCAGCGCTGGACATCCGGTGAGCAATCCCTACAATCGCCGCGTTATTCTTAGATCTCTCAGGAAGCATCATGACCCCCGAACACCTGCCGACAGAACAATACGAAGCCCAACTGGCCGAAAAAGTCGTACGTCTGCAATCGCTGATGACGCCATTTTCCGCGCCGCTTCCTGAGGTGTTTCGCTCGCCGGTCAGCCATTACCGCATGCGCGCCGAATTCCGGATTTGGCATGACGGGGACGATCTCTACCACATCATCTTTGATCAGCAGACAAAATCGCGTATCCGCGTCGACAGCTTCCCCGCGGCCAGCGAGCTGATTAACGTGTTAATGAAGGTGATGGTTGATGCCGTGCGCAGCAATCACACGCTGCGCCACAAGCTGTTCCAGATTGACTACCTGAGTACCATGAGCAATCAGGCGATTGTGACGCTGCTGTATCACAAAAAGCTGGATAACGAGTGGCATGAAGCCGCCACACAGTTACGCGATGCGCTGCGGGCGCAAAACCTGAATGTGCAATTGATTGGCCGCGCCACGAAAACCAAAATCGAGCTCGATCAGGATTATGTCGATGAACGCCTGCCAGTCGGTGGCAGAGAGATGATCTACCGTCAGGTGGAAAACAGTTTTACCCAGCCTAACGCGGCAATGAATATTCAGATGCTGGAATGGGCGCAGGATGTCACTCGCAACGCCAGCGGAGATTTGCTGGAGCTGTATTGCGGTAACGGCAACTTCTCGCTGGCGCTGGCGCACAATTTCAATCGCGTGCTGGCCACGGAAATCGCCAAGCCGTCTGTCGCCGCCGCGCAGTACAACATTGCCGCCAACCATATTAATAACGTACAAATCATTCGTATGTCCGCGGAGGAATTCACGCAGGCGATGAACGGCGTACGAACCTTTAACCGTTTGCAAGGGATCAATCTGGAAAGCTACCAGTGTGAAACGATCTTCGTCGATCCGCCGCGCAGCGGGCTGGATGCGGAAACCGAAAAAATGGTGCAGGCCTATCCGCGTATTCTGTACATCTCCTGCAACCCGGAAACGCTGTGCAAGAACCTCGAAACATTAAGCCAGACGCACAACGTGTCACGTCTGGCGCTATTTGATCAGTTCCCTTACACGCACCATATGGAGTGCGGAGTTCTGTTGACCAGGAAGTAAGCTCCCTCATCCCTCTCCCGTCAAGGAGAGGGAAAAATCACTCCGACGCCTCATGTTTGCGGTTACGGCTACGCAGGCGGAAACCAATCCAGAAGACCAGCACTACCGACAGCACGGCCGGCAGGAAGTTAGAGCCGATCACCGGGTATTCAGCGCGAACGACCGTACTGTACAGCAGCACGCCGAGAATAAAGCAGGCGGCGGCAAGGCCCGGCAGACCAACTGGCATGGTGCGATTCTGGTAACGCTGATGCAGGCAATAGACCGTAAGCACCAGCGAAATAACTGGAAACAGAGAAAAGGGAACCACGGAACTGAATACAGCAGAAAATGCGCCGTTAATCGATAAGCCAGCAACCAGCGCCAGCAGCAACGTACCTTTATCTTGACCTGACTGTTTCATTACTCATCCTTTGCTTCACTCGTCGATTGATGCGCCAGTTTTTCCTGCTCGCGGCGATACCAGTAATAGGCGCCTTTTGAAATCATCCGCAATTGCAATACCAGCCGCTCTTCTAACTGCCGGCGTTGTTCAGCGCTCACATCCAGCGCCTCTGCACCGGCGTTAAAAACGATCGTTACCATCGCCTCGGCTTGCGCCTCGGTAAAGGCGCGCGGCATATGATTTTCGAGTTCGAGATAGTCGGCAAGTTCCGCGATAAAGTGCTGAATTTCTCGCGCGACCGCCGCGCGAAAAGCGGCTGACGTTCCGGAACGCTCACGCAGCAGTAGCTGAAATGCGTTGGGATTGTTGCCAATAAATTCCATAAAAGTGGAAACCGAGGTACGGATAACACTGCCGCCTTTGGCAATACGCTGGCGCGCCTGGCGCATCAACTGGCGCAGCATCAACCCGCTTTCGTCCACCATGGTCAGACCAAGCTCATCAACATCCCGAAAATGCCGATAAAAAGACGTCGGTGCAATACCCGCCTCGCGGGCAACTTCCCGCAGGCTAAGGCTGGCAAAACTCCGCTCGGCGCTCAGTTGGCTAAATGCCGCTTCCACCAGCGAACGCCGGGTTCGCTCTTTTTGTTGCGCTCTTACACCCATCATTACGTTTGAATCCTTCCTGGGGCTTTCTGGGCAATATACCAGAGAAAAATCCAATCTGATCGTACTGGATTGTGACCGATTATTTACACCCCGTTTCTTCTTTTATGCATGAAAAAAGCACAACAATAATTGGGATATTTCGGCTTTAATGTTAGTATTCTGTTGTTTTTATGTATAAGAACAGGTAAGCCTTACCATGCCAAATTCCTACGATTATGATGCAATTGTAATAGGCTCCGGCCCGGGCGGCGAAGGCGCAGCCATGGGTCTGGTTAAACAAGGAGCACGCGTCGCGGTTGTTGAGCGTTACCATAACGTCGGCGGCGGCTGCACACACTGGGGAACCATCCCGTCTAAAGCGTTGCGCCATGCCGTTAGCCGCATTATCGAATTCAACCAAAACCCTCTCTACAGCGACCATAGCCGCCTCCTCCGCTCCTCTTTTGCTGATATCCTGAACCATGCAGAGAGCGTGATTAATCAGCAAACTCGCATGCGTCAGGGCTTTTATGAGCGTAACCGTTGCGAAATTCTTGAAGGCAACGCCCATTTTATTGATGACCACACGCTGGCGCTGGAGTGCCACGACGGCACGGTAGAAACCATCACTGCAGAGAAGTTTGTTATCGCCTGCGGCTCACGCCCTTACCACCCGGCCGATGTGGATTTCACCCATCCGCGCGTCTATGACAGCGATTCTATCCTTGATATGCACCATGAACCCCGCCACGTCATTATTTATGGCGCCGGGGTGATTGGCTGCGAATATGCGTCGATCTTCCGGGGAATGAACGTTAAGGTCGATTTGATCAACACCCGCGATCGTCTGCTGGCATTTCTCGATCAGGAGATGTCGGATTCGCTCTCGTACCACTTCTGGAACAGCGGTGTCGTTATCCGTCACAACGAAGAGTATGAGCGTATCGAGCCGCTGGAAGACGGCGTCATCATGCACCTCAAATCGGGTAAGAAACTGAAAGCCGATTGTCTGCTCTATGCTAACGGCCGTACCGGTAATACCGACACCCTGCAGCTGAGTAATATTGGTCTGGAAGCAGATGGCCGTGGGCAATTGAAGGTCAACAGCATGTACCAGACCGCGCTGCCGCACGTTTATGCTGTGGGCGATGTCATTGGCTACCCAAGCCTGGCGTCAGCGGCTTACGATCAAGGGCGTATCGCCGCGCAGGCAATGATTAAAGGCGAAGCGACAGCGCACCTGATTGAAGATATCCCGACCGGCATCTACACCATTCCAGAAATCAGCTCCGTAGGTAAGACCGAGCAACAGCTGACTGCGATGAAAGTGCCGTATGAAGTGGGCCGGGCGCAGTTTAAACACCTGGCACGGGCGCAAATTGTCGGCATGAATGTCGGTACCCTAAAAATCTTGTTCCACCGCGAAACGAAAGAAATTTTGGGGATCCACTGCTTTGGCGAGCGCGCGGCCGAAATTATTCATATCGGCCAGGCGATCATGGAGCAGAAAGGTGGCGGTAACACGATCGAGTACTTCGTTAACACCACCTTTAACTACCCGACAATGGCGGAAGCCTATCGGGTTGCCGCGCTAAACGGTTTAAACCGCCTGTTTTAACGCGTTATCGAAATGGCCATCCATTGTACTGCGGATGGCCTCTGCCAGCTGCTCATAGCGGCTGCGCAGCGGTGACCCCGGGCGATAAACCAGGCCAACAGTACGTTTCGGTTCTGGCTTAATGCACGGCAGGTAAACCACGCCATCACGTTTACGTTCACGCGGAACAGAGAGCGCAGGCAACAGCGTGATACCGCTTCCGGCCGCCACCATATTACGCAGCGTTTCCAGACTGGTTGCGCGGAAGTGTGTATCTTCATCGGCCCCGGCTTCAAAGCAGAAACCCATCGCCTGATCGCGCAGGCAATGGCCATCTTCCAGCATCAGCAGTTTTTCGCCGGCCAGATCAGACATCGGTACACATTCGCGGTTCGCCCACGGGTGGTCTTCATAAATCGCCAGCAACATCGGTTCGTCATACAACGGCACCTCAATAAAGGCTTCGCTCTCTTTGACCAGCGCCAGAATGGCGCAATCGAGCTTGCCGCTGTCCAGTTGTGCCAGCAACTGATGCGTCTGCGCTTCGTGCAGGTACATTTCCAGTTTCGGGAAGGTTTGATGCAGCAGCGGAATGATATGCGGCAGCAGATAAGGTCCAACGGTTGGGATCAGGCCAATATGCAGCGGACCGGACATCGTTTCCCCCTGCTGGCTTGCCATTTCCTTCAGCACTTTAACCTCGCGCAGCACCGTACGCGCTTGGTCCACCAGCAACAAACCGGCCTGGGTGAACAGCACTTTGCGGCTGGTACGTTCCAGCAGCATCACACCCAATTCATCTTCCAGCTTCCGGATCTGCCCGCTCAGCGTTGGCTGGCTAACGTGGCAGGAGTCGGCTGCACGGCGAAAATGGCGGTGTTCAGCTAACGCCACAAGGTATTCAAGATCACGAATATTCATTATTCATCCTCCGTCGCCACGATAGTTCATGGCGATAGATAGAATAGCAACGAACGATTATCCCTATCAAGCATTCTGTTGAATAATAAGCACCAGAAACGAAGCGGTGCCTCACTTACCCCTTGATGAGACGGTTAACCCTCAGTTTCTCTCTGAACAACTAAGCCAACGTGAACGTTTAGCGGACCTGAGTGTCCGCTTTTTTTTGCGTAAAAAAGCCCGGCGGAGTGCCAGGCCCGATATTGCGTTTTCTTGCGGATTACACCAGACGCGCTTTCACATCAGCGATAGCCTGCGCCACCTGAGCTGGTGATACGCCGCCTTTCGCCGCACGTTTATCCAGGCAGGATTGCAGTGACAGCACAGGATAAACATCGTCGCCAATCACCGTACTGAATTTTTGCAGATCGGTAAGCGACAGCCCTTCCAGTGGCTTAGCCTGGCGAATCGCTTCCACCACAGCTTCACCAACAATATGGTGCGCTTCGCGGAACGGCACGCCTTTGGCGACAAGATAATCGGCCAGTTCGGTTGCGTTTGCATAACCCTGCTGCGCCGCTTCCCGGCAGCGCGGGCGTTTCACCTGAATACCGTCCAGCACCAGCGCCGCCATATGCAGACAATCGAGCCAGGTATCGAGTGCATCGAACAGCCCTTCTTTGTCTTCCTGCATATCTTTGTTGTAGGCCAGCGGCAGACCTTTCAGCGTCATCATCATGCCGGTCAACGCACCCTGCACGCGGCCACATTTACCACGAATCAGCTCCAGCGCATCCGGGTTTTTCTTTTGCGGCATCAGTGAAGAACCTGAGGTCACCCGATCAGACAGCTCAACAAAACCCGCTTCACCAGAGTTGAAGAAGATCAGGTCTTCGGCAAAACGCGATAAATGCACCATGCCGATCGAAGCATCGGAGAGCAGTTCCAGCACATGATCACGATCGGAAACACTATCCAGGCTGTTGCGGGTTGCCGAGGCAAAACCCAGCCAGCCAGCCAGTTGCTCGCGATCGATTTCATAAGCCGTACCCGCCAGCGCGCCGCAACCGAGCGGGCTGACATCGAGTCGTTTCAGCGAATCCTGCAAACGGCTCTCATCACGCGCCAGCATCTCAACATAGGCCAGCGCCCAGTGAGCAAATGTCACCGGCTGCGCACGTTGCAGGTGCGTATAACCTGGCATTACCGCATCCTGATTATTTTCTGCTGTCACCACCAACGCGCTCTGCAACTGACGGTTCGCCAGTAGTAATTCGCTGATAGTGTCTTTACACCACAATTTCAGATCAGTGGCGACCTGGTCATTACGGCTGCGTCCGGTATGCAGCTTTTTACCCAGTTGGCCGACTTTATCGATCAGTTTGCCTTCTACCCAACTGTGAATATCTTCTGCATCGCTCTGCAGGATCTGCTGCGGATCGGCCTGCACCTCCTGCAACAGGTTGCTCAGCGCCTCTTCCAGCTGCTGTTGTTCTGCCTGCGTCAGTACGCCAACCGTCACCAGCGCTTTAGACCAGGCCACAGAGCCAACGATATCCTGCTCTGCCAGGCGATAGTCAAAGCGCAAAGAGTCGTTGAACTGTTTGAACCGTTGATCCGCTGCCTGAGTAAAACGCCCGCCCCAAAGTGCCATAATATGCTTCCTTAATTTCTTGAATTTCATTGCCGGATAGCGCTGCGCTTGGCCGGCCTGGAGGTTCAGTTCACGCAGGCCCGATAAGGCGTAGCCGTCATCAGGCACATAAATGGATTACGCCAGAATACGCGTACCGATCGGCGTGCCGTTAAACAGTGCCGGTAACTGCTCGGCATGGCGCCAGGAGGCGATATCAACCGGGCGACCCAGTGCGCGCGCAGCATCCAGCGCGGCATTCACTTTGACGATCATGCCATCGGTAATAATGCCCTGCGCGATCAATTGCTCGGCTTTGGCTGCCGTCATTTCAGCAATACGCTGACCTTTACCGTCGAGAATACCACTCACGTCAGAAAGCAGAATCAGATCCGCGCCGAGCGTTGCCGCCAGCGCAGTCGCCGCCTGGTCAGCGTTGACATTCATCAGCGCGCCTTCGTCGGTCACGCCAATAGAGCTTATCACCGGCAGAAAACCACCTTCCAGCAGCGTATTAATCAGTTTCGGCGAGCCTGGCTGCGCCAGCCCAACATGGCCCAGCTCCTCATCCAACGGGGTTACCTTGACGCTGTCGCCATCGCCGAGGAACAGGCCAACGGAAGCGATATGGTGTTTCTTCGCCCATGCCAGCAGCGTTTTGTTGGCGGTACCCGCCAGCGCGCCGGTAATGATGTCGATTTGATCGGCAGGCGTCACGCGCAGGCCGTTTTTCTTCTTCACCGGCAGGTTAAGTTGTTTCATTAACTCATCCACCACACAACCGCCGCCGTGGACAATGACTAAAGGGCGCTGATGAGATTCACGATACTGCACCAGCGCCGTAAACAGACGCTCCAGCGCTTCTTCACTGTCCAGTAATACACCACCGAGCTTAATAATTAATGGATTCATCATCACGCCTGTCTTAAATAAGTGACTGGATTTCAGCATAGCCGAAACGAATATTTGCGCACTGCATCGCCTGTGCCGCCGCGCCTTTCAGCAGGTTATCTTCCGTGGCGACCACAATCAGATGCGCGCCCTGAACGGCAAAACCAATATCGCAGAACGGCAGACCGACCACGTTTTTCAGCGCCGGAACGCCTTTGTCATACAGACGCACCAGCGGTTTGTTGCCGTAAGCCTGTTTGAACAGAGCGGCGACCTGTTCCCGCATCACACCAGGCTTCAGGCGGCAGGTGATGGTTTCCAGTATGCCACGCGGGAAGCTCGCCAGATGCGGCGTGAAAATCACGTCCGTGCCAAGATGCGTGGAAATTTCGGGCTGATGCCGGTGGTTGAAAATACCGTAAGGTTGCAGGCTCACTTCGCAGAAGCTATTGGAGAGTGCCGCTTTACGCCCGGCACCGCTCACACCGCTCGTCGCGTTAATTACCGGCCACTGGTTCAGATCCAGCAGACCGGCATCGATCAGCGGTTTTAACGAGAGCTGCGCCGCCGTCGGGTAACAGCCCGGCACGGCAATTAATTGCGCTTCTTTCAGTTTGTCGTGGTTCCACTCCGCCAGCCCGTAAACTGCCTGCGCAAGCAAATCGGCGTGCTGATGGGTGAAGCCATAGAATTTTTCGTAAAACGCGGGATCGTTAACGCGGAACGCGCCAGAGAGATCAAACACCACACAGCCCGCGGCCAGGCAAACCGGCGCAAGGTCGTGGCTCACTTCATGCGCTGTCGCCAGGAAAACCACGTCCACGCCATCGAGGAACTCAGCAATGTCGGACATCGGCTGCAACGGGAGATCAACAATGCCTTTCAACTGCGGATGTAAATCGGAGATACACTTTCCTGCATCATTACTTTGCGCAGAAACCGTCAAAGCGGTTATGTTCATATGAGGATGGCGATTTACATAGGTCACTAGCTCTGCGCCAGCGTAACCGCTGGCGCCCACAATTAATGTGTTCAACATTGGGGCGGTTTACCTTCTTACGTCACGTGTGCCAGGGAAAGACTCAGCATCCCTCCCGCGTTACTGAGCAAGTCGCCTTTTGGGTTCCCTTACGCTCAGCTTTAATGTATTTTTATTCACATTTAGTGCATGAATATTGATACTATCACGAACTCAGGTATGTCAACAATGAAAATGAATTTGCCGCCATTTATCGAGATTTACCGCGCCCTGATTGCCACTCCGTCAATCAGCGCAACGGAAGAAGCGCTGGATCAGAGCAATGAGTCTTTAATCAATCTGCTGGCAGGATGGTTTGGCGATCTCGGCTTTACTGTTGAAGTGCAGCCGGTGCCCGGCACGCGCAATAAATTCAATATGCTCGCCAGCACCGGAACAGGCGCGGGCGGTCTGTTGCTGACCGGCCACACCGATACCGTGCCGTTTGATGACGGTCGCTGGACGCGCGATCCCTTCACGCTCACCGAACATGACAACAAACTCTACGGCCTTGGCACCGCCGACATGAAAGGCTTCTTTGCCTTTATTCTTGATGCGCTGCGTGACGTCGATGTGACAAAGCTGAGCAAACCACTCTACATCCTCGCCACTGCCGATGAAGAGACCAGCATGGCGGGCGCACGTTATTTTGCCGAAAATACGCAGCTGCGTCCGGATTGTGCCATCATCGGCGAGCCAACCTCCCTGCAACCGGTGCGCGCGCATAAAGGCCATATGTCCAACGCGATTCGTATCCTCGGACAGTCCGGCCACTCCAGCGATCCGGCGCGCGGCATCAACGCTATCGAACTTATGCACGATGCTATCGGCCATATTCTGCAACTGCGTGACAACCTGAAAGAGCGTTATCACTATGCAGCATTCACCGTACCGTACCCGACGCTGAACCTGGGGCATATTCATGGCGGTGATGCGGCGAACCGTATTTGCGCTTGTTGCGAACTGCATATGGATATTCGCCCACTGCCTGGCATGACGCTGAACGATCTGAATGGATTGTTGAATGAGGCGCTGGAGCCGGTAAGTTCCCGCTGGCCGGGCCGACTGACCATTTCTGAACTGCATCCGCCAATTCCGGGATACGAGTGTCCGCCGGATCACCAACTGGTGAGCGTGGTGGAAAAACTGCTCGGCGTTGAAACTGAAGTAGTGAACTACTGCACCGAAGCGCCCTTTATTCAGACGCTGTGTCCAACGCTGGTGCTTGGTCCGGGTTCCATCAATCAGGCTCATCAGCCAGATGAATATCTGGAAACGCGCTTTATTAAGCCAACGCGCGAACTTATTACCCAGGTTGTCCATCATTTCTGCTGGCACTGATCGCCCTTTTTCTCGCGAGTACCCCCTCTAAGCAGGGGGTTTTTATGTGCGCAAAGGGTGACAAATGTCACAATCTCATAAGCATTACTTATCTGGCAGAAAGCGAATTAAATTTCGTAAATTGATGCCATTTATTCGTTTGCTGAAGCGATTTCGCAGCAATTGACGTAGTGGGTTTTACGTGGCTTTATAAAAGGCGGTGTCTTATATCTGCGCGATGGCAGATATAACAAAATAAAATGAGATGGGGTGTCTGGGGTAACATGAACGAACAATATTCCGCTTTGCGTAGTAATGTCAGTATGCTCGGTAAACTGCTGGGAGATACCATCAAGGATGCTCTCGGCGAGAACATCCTCGACCGGGTAGAAACAATCCGCAAACTGTCTAAATCTTCTCGCGCCGGTAATGAAGCCAGCCGTCAGGAGCTGCTCACCACATTGCAGAATCTGTCTAATGACGAACTGCTGCCAGTGGCGCGTGCTTTCAGCCAGTTCCTGAATCTTGCGAACACCGCTGAGCAGTACCACAGCATTTCTGCCAAAGGTGAAGCGGCAAGCAACCCGGAAGTGATTGCCCGCACTATCAAAAAGCTGAAAGACCAACCCAATCTCAACGAAGCCACCATTATTAAAGCAGTTGAATCGCTGTCGCTGGAGCTTGTGCTGACTGCCCATCCAACCGAGATCACCCGCCGTACACTGATCCACAAAATGGTGGAAGTGAACACCTGCCTGAAACAACTGGATAACGGCGATATTGCTGACTACGAGCGCCACCAGCTAATGCGCCGTCTGCGCCAGTTGATCGCCCAGTCCTGGCATACCGATGAAATCCGTCGCAATCGCCCGAGCCCGGTTGATGAAGCCAAATGGGGCTTCGCGGTCGTGGAAAACAGCCTGTGGGAAGGCGTGCCAAATTACCTGCGCGAACTGAACGAACAGCTGGAAGAACACCTTAATTACAAGCTGCCGGTTGATTTTGTGCCGGTGCGCTTTACCTCATGGATGGGCGGTGACCGCGACGGCAACCCGAACGTGACCGCCGACATCACTCGCCATGTGCTACTGCTCAGCCGCTGGAAAGCGACCGATCTGTTCCTGAAAGATATTCAGTTGCTGATCTCCGAGCTGTCGATGGTTGAATGCACCGATGAACTGCGTGAGCTGGCGGGCGCAGAAGGCGCGCGCGAGCCGTACCGTTATCTGATGAAAAAATTGCGTGCTGACCTGATGGCGACTCAGGCCTGGCTGGAAGCGCGCCTGAAGGGACAAAAACTGCCGAAGCCTGCCGGTTTACTGACGCAAAACGAGCAACTGTGGGAACCGCTATACGCCTGCTATAAATCGCTACAAGCTTGCGGCATGAGCATTATCGCCAACGGTGAGCTGCTTGATACATTACGCCGCGTGAAAAGTTTCGGCGTGCCGCTGGTGCGCATCGATATTCGTCAGGAGAGTACCCGACATACCGAAGCGCTGGGTGAACTGACCCGCTATCTTGGCATTGGCGATTATGAAAGCTGGTCGGAAGCGGACAAGCAGGCGTTCCTGATCCGCGAACTGAATTCCAAACGCCCACTGCTGCCACGCCAGTGGGAACCAAGCGATGAGACCCGCGAAGTGCTGGACACCTGCCAGGTGATCGCCGAAGCGCCGCGCGGATCTATCGCCGCCTATGTGATCTCCATGGCCAAAACGCCGTCCGATGTGCTGGCCGTTCACCTACTGCTGAAAGAAGCTGGTATTGGCTTTGCGCTGCCGGTTGCACCGCTGTTTGAAACACTGGATGACCTCAACAACGCCGACGACGTAATGACCCAGTTGCTGAATATCGACTGGTATCGCGGCTTTATCCAGGGCAAACAAATGGTGATGATTGGCTATTCCGATTCCGCGAAAGATGCGGGCGTAATGGCCGCAAGCTGGGCGCAATATCAGGCTCAAGATGCGCTGATCAAAACCTGCGAGAAAGCCGGAATCGAACTGACGCTGTTCCACGGCCGCGGCGGCTCCATTGGTCGCGGTGGTGCGCCAGCGCATGCGGCGCTGCTCTCCCAACCGCCAGGTAGCCTAAAAGGCGGTCTGCGCGTGACCGAACAGGGCGAAATGATCCGCTTTAAATATGGTCTGCCGGAAGTCACCATCAGCAGCCTGTCGCTTTATACCAGCGCCATTATGGAAGCTAACCTGCTGCCGCCGCCGGAGCCGAAACCGCAATGGCGTCATATTATGGACGCACTGTCGGACACCTCCTGCGAGATGTACCGTGGCTACGTGCGCGAAAACAAAGACTTTGTTCCCTATTTCCGTTCGGCAACGCCGGAGCAGGAACTGGGCAAACTGCCGCTCGGCTCGCGTCCGGCAAAACGCCGTCCGACCGGCGGCGTCGAGTCGCTACGTGCCATTCCGTGGATCTTCGCCTGGACGCAGAACCGCCTGATGCTTCCGGCCTGGTTGGGCGCAGGCACTGCACTACAGAAGGTGGTGGAAGATGGCAAACAGAGCGAACTGGAAGCAATGTGCCGCGACTGGCCGTTCTTCTCAACCCGCCTTGGCATGCTGGAGATGGTCTTCTCCAAAGCCGATCTGTGGCTGGCGGAATACTACGATCAGCGTCTGGTAAAACCAGAACTGTGGGGGCTGGGCAACGAGCTGCGTAAACTGCTGCAGGCGGATATTAATGTGGTACTGGCAATTGCCAACGATTCCCATCTGATGGCCGATCTGCCGTGGATCGCCGAATCCATCCAGTTACGTAACATCTACACTGACCCACTGAACGTATTGCAAGCTGAGCTGCTGCACCGTTCGCGTCAGGCCGAAGAAGCCGGTGAAGCGCCGGACGAGCGTGTAGAACAAGCGTTGATGGTGACCATTGCGGGTGTTGCAGCGGGCATGCGTAACACGGGCTAATTTTCTCCCCGCATCGCAAAAGGTCACACTTGCTGTGGCCTTTTTTTATGTCGCCAGCTAAGGTTGTTCCTTCGCCCGTCACGAAAAGGAAAGCATGAGCCACGACGTCAGCCATCTCATCTCACGCCTGATCAACGGCCCGCTGCCACTGCGTCAGGTCTGTTTTGCCGGAGCCACCGGTAGCGCGCCTGCACTGGCCTGTCAGGTCGATTTTCCGCGGCTGGAAATTGTGCTGGAAGGATCGCTCATGGATATCGGGATCGCCGGGGAAGCGACGCTGATGACGCAACATGACGTGCTGTATATTCCAGCTGGAGGCTGGAACTGGCAGCAATGGCAGGCACCGGCCAGCACCTTAAGCGTATTGTTTGGCAAGCAGCAACTGAGCTTTAGCGTGAACCAGTGGAATGGCGAAAACCTGCAAAAGCTGGCGAAACAGCATGTCGCACGCCGTGGCCCGCGCGTGGGTTCTTTCCTGCTGCACACGTTGCATGAAATGCAAATGCAGCCGCGTGAGCAGCAAACCGCACGGCTGATTGTCACCAGCCTACTCAGCCACTGCCACGATCTTCTTGGTAGCCAGATCCAGACCGCTTCCCGCAGCGAAGCGCTGTTCGAAGCCATTCGCAGCTATATAGACGAAAATTACGCCAAGCCGCTCACTCGCGAATCGGTGGCGCAGGCGTTTTACATTTCACCCAATTACCTTTCGCATCTATTCCAGAAAACCGGCAGTCTTGGTTTTAACGAATACCTCACTCACACCCGGCTGGAACATGCCAAAACGCTGCTCAAGGGTTACGACTTAAAAATCAAAGAAGTCGCGCACGCCTGCGGTTTTGTCGACAGTAACTACTTCTGCCGCCTGTTCCGCAAAAATACCGAACGTTCTCCATCAGAATACCGCCAGCAGTACCACAGCCATCTCAGCGAAAGACTGGATTGAGCCTGCGGCACTGGATTTTTATACGTTAAAAATCGCATCCCGCAGCTTAGTAAAGGTCTGAACCCACGCGTTTCATCGTGATACAGAGTGAGGTGTGAGCCAAATCTCAATTCGTCGTGAAGCTTACATTTATCCAGTGTTTGGCAGATTTGTTATATGGCGATTGTCTGGCAAGCACTCGTATGCTGGTGCCAGAAACGTTATACGAGGAAGTACGATGGAACTCTATCTGGACACTGCCAACGTGGCGGAAGTTGAACGGCTGGCGCGAGTTTATCCGCTCGCGGGTGTCACCACCAACCCCAGCATTATTGCCGCGGGAAAAATGCCGATATGGGATGTATTACCGCGTCTGCGAAATGCCATCGGCCCCGACGGAACGCTGTTTGCGCAGGTATTGAGCCGCGACGTGGAAGGCATGGTGTCGGAAGCCAGACGCTTCAATAACGCCTTTCCCGGCATCGTGGTAAAAATCCCGGTCACTACGGAAGGATTATCCGCCATCAAGCGATTGAAGAAAGAGGATATTGTCACACTCGGCACCGCCGTATACAGCGCCGCGCAAGGCTTGCTCGCGGCGCTTGCTGGAGCAAAATATGTTGCACCTTATGTCAACCGTGTCGATGCCCAGGGTGGCGACGGCATTCGCATGGTGCAGGAGTTGCAAACACTGCTGAAACTTCACGCGCCGCAAAGCAAAGTGCTGGCCGCCAGCTTCAAAACACCGCGTCAGGCACTCGACTGCCTGCTTGCCGGATGTGAAGCAATCACGCTGCCATTAGATGTAGCGCAACAAATACTCAATACGCCCGCAGTAGAGTCAGCAATAGAGAAGTTTGAGCAGGACTGGAAAACGGCTTTTGGCAACCTCAACCTGTAGGAGGCAATATATGGATCGCATCATCCAGTCGCCAGGAAAATACATCCAGGGAGCAGACGTAATTACCCGTCTCGGCGACTATCTCAAACCGCTGGCCGAACGCTGGCTGGTCGTGGGCGATAAATTCGTGCTTGGTTTTGCCCAGGAAACGCTGCAAAAAAGTCTGGCGGATGCCGGGCTGGCCTGTGAAATTGTGCCATTCGGTGGCGAGTGTTCACAAAATGAAATTGACCGGCTGCGCGGTGTTGCGGAAAACGCTCACTGCGGCGCAGTGCTCGGTATTGGCGGCGGGAAAACGCTGGATACTGCCAAAGCGCTGGCGCACTTCATGCACGTTCCGGTGGCAATAGCGCCGACAATCGCTTCCACCGACGCACCGTGCAGCGCACTTTCGGTTATCTATACTGATAACGGTGAATTCGATCGCTATCTGTTACTTCCCAACAACCCGAACCGCGTGATTGTCGATACCAAAATCGTTGCCGGCGCACCGGCGCGGCTACTGGCAGCGGGGATCGGCGATGCACTCTCCACCTGGTTTGAAGCCCGAGCCTGTTCACGCAGCGGCGCAAAAACCATGGCAGGCGGGCGAAGCACACAATCTGCGCTGGCGCTGGCCGAGCTGTGTTACAACACGCTGCTGGAAGAGGGTGAGAAAGCCATGCTTGCGGCTGAACAACATGTCGTAACACCAGCCCTGGAGCGCGTGGTGGAAGCGAATACCTATCTGAGCGGTGTCGGCTTCGAGAGTGGTGGCCTGGCGGCTGCGCATGCTATTCACAACGGTTTAACCGCCCTCGCGGATGTGCACCACTACTATCACGGTGAGAAAGTGGCGTTCGGTACACTGACGCAACTGGTGCTGGAAAACGCGCCGCTGGATGAGATCGAAACGGTCGCCGCGCTGTGCCACACCGTTGGTCTGCCGATCACACTGGCGCAACTGGATATCAAAACAGATATTCCGGCGAAGATGCGTATCGTTGCCGAAACGGCCTGTGCGGAAGGTGAAACCATCCACAACATGCCAGGCGGCGCAACGCCGGATCAGGTCTATGCCGCACTGCTGGTCGCCGACCAGTACGGGCAACGTTTCCTGGAAGAGTGGGAATAAGCGTTAACATACCCGGAGGTGCGAATGCTTACCGGGTCTGTAAAGCAAACGCCCGGAACGGTTGTTCCGGGCGTTTTATTTCAGGTCAGACGCCAGGGCGAACGCCCAGCGTGTGGCAAATCGCATAGCTCATTTCCGCGCGGTTCAGCGTGTAGAAGTGGAAATCCTTCACCCCTTCACGGCTCAAAATCTTCACCATATCCATCGCGATATTTGCCCCCACCAGCTTGCGGGTCTCGGCGTCGTCATCCAGACCGTCGAACATTTGCGACATCCACGCCGGAATACGAACGTTGGTCATATCAGCGAATTTTTTCGCCTGCCTGAAGTTGGAAACCGGCAGAATGCCCGGAACGATCTCCACGTCGATGCCGGTCGAGGCACAGCGATCGCGAAAACGCAGATAGCTTTCCACGTCAAAGAAGAACTGGGTGATCGCGCGGCTGGCACCTGCGTCCACTTTGCGCTTCAGGTTGAGCAGATCCGCCTGGGCGCTTTTTGCTTCCGGGTGTACTTCCGGGTAGGCGGCAACAGAGATATCGAAATCGGCGACCTCTTTTAACAATGTCACCAGATCGGCGGCATACATATCCGGCTTGCCGCCGCCCGGCGGTAAATCACCGCGCAGCGCCACGATATGGCGGATGCCATTATTCCAGTAATCCTGCGCAATCGCGCGCAGTTCATCGCGGGTGGCGTCGATGCAGGTCAAATGCGGCACGGCCTCCAGGCCGGTGCGCTCTTTGATACCTTTGATAATACTGTGAGTACGATCGCGCTCGCCGGAGTTTGCCCCATATGTCACCGACACGAATTTCGGCTTCAGGCTACTCAGGCGATCGATGGAGCTCCATAAGGTCTGTTCCATTTCACTGGTGCGCGGCGGGAAAAATTCAAAGGAAACATTAATCTGGCCGTGTACTTCAGCCAGGCTCTGATTCAGGGCTTCCCGCTGGTTGGCGTGAAAAAAGCTCATACCTTACCTCATCAATCGCATGTCATTGTCTATTGTTTGTGAACTTCTATACGTTTAGACGTCCAGATGTAAAAATGACGGAATTTACACAGGCCGTCAACCGGAAAATCATTATTCTGAGTGAGGAATGTTCAGTGAAGATGAAAAAAATTCATGACGAGCAATCAAATACTCTCTCCCCGCCCGGGGAGAGGGTGAGGGTGAGGAGAAAATTACAGCAATTGCGCCAGGCGGTTGATATCTGACTGGATAGCGCCGGCAGTGACATCACGTCCTGCGCCTGGTCCGCGGATGACCAGCGGATTATCGCGATACCAGCGACTTTCAATGGCAAAGACATTATCACCCGGCAGTACCGCCGCCAGCGGATGCTCCAGACGGACTGCTTCCACGCCTACGCGTGCTTTGCCGCTCGCATCGAAACGTGCGACATAACGCAGCACAAGGCCCATTTCGCGGGCAGCTTCCAGGCGCTGTACCATCTGCTCATTCAGCTCGTCGCCATTTTCGAAGAAATGATCCACCGAACCTTCTTCACAATGCGGAGGCACCAGCGATTCCACGCGAACCTGCTCTGGTTCGATGTCATAACCCGCTTCACGGGCGAGGATCACCAGCTTGCGCATCACATCTTTACCGGCAAGATCGACACGCGGATCCGGCTCAGTCAGCCCCTGCTGCCACGCCTGATCGACCAGGTCGGTAAACGGCACAGTACCGTCGAATTGCAGGAACAACCAGGAGAGGGTGCCAGAGAAGATACCGCTGATCGCCAGAATCGCATCACCGCTATCGCGCAGATCACGCACCGTATGGTTAACCGGCAATCCGGCACCGACAGTGGCGTTATACAACCAGTGGCGCCCCGTCTTTTCAAACGCATCGTGGATCTGGCGATAATTATTGGTCGTGCTCGCCCCGGCCAGTTTATTGGCGCTGATCACATGAAAACCGTGGCTAGCAAAATCCAGATACTGCCCGGCCAATTGCTCGCTGGCGGTAACATCCAGTACGACGAGGTCGTCATACGGGTGAGCGCGCATCCACAGGAACAGCGACTCTTCATCCTGCTCGACGGCTTCATCATTAAAGAAAGCCAGCGCACGGCTGGCATCCAGCCCATCGTAATTCAGCAGGCTACGGCGGCTATCCACCACGCCGGCCAGCACAAATTCAAACCCTGTACGCGCCGAAAGTGCGCTCTGCTCGCGGGAGAACAACTCCAGCCAACGGGAACCGATATTCCCCTTGCCGAACAACATCAGACCGATACGTTTTTCCGCGCGGAACAGCGACTGGTGCAACCCCTGAATCAGGTTCTCGGTCGGGCCAACGCGCAGTACCGCGACCAGGCTGATACCTTCGTCAGACTGCCAGATAAACTCAACCGGCTGACCTTTCAACTGCTGCCAGAAACGGTGGCTGTGTAACGGGTTACGGCATACGCCAGCACCGACCATCGCCACCAGCGCCAGCCCTTGTCGCAGGCGTAATTCACCCGGCAGACCGGCTTCATCCAGCAGTTTAAAGACGCTATCAACCACTTCTGAGGTATAGCAGAGTTGCAGCAGATTACGGTCGGCATGAGCACCCACTGCCAGCGGACGCGCCTGCGCTCGCTTGAGGAGCAGATCGATCTCTTTTTGCGCCAGTTTAAAGTCCTGTCCGCCAGGAACGAGTAGTTCAATCAGGCAGACATCATCGTGGCTCGTCACGATGCGCGCGCCGGTACCGGACGCCAGCACGCGTTCAATCCTCGTAGAGCCTTGATCCGGGTTATAGCTACAGCGCAGTTGCAGATCGATATTGCTGCCGGAAACCGGTTGCAGCGTGCGGGCATGTAGTACCGGAGCGGCAAGACGCGCCAGTTCGCTGGCTTCATCAAGACGCAGCAGCGGCAGCAGACAGGCATCTTTCACTTTGCGCGGGTCTGCGCTGTAGACACCGGCCACGTCACTCCAGATGGTGACGCGGGAAACATCGCCCAGCGCACCAATCTGCGTTGCTGAATAGTCAGAGCCGTTACGCCCCAGTAGCACCGTTTCACCAGCCTCGTTACGGCTGATAAAACCGGTGACGACAATGCGCTTGCCAGGATGTTGCGCCAGCTTTTGCTGCAAAAGGGGGTAAGATGCCCCTTCGTTCACCTGCGGCTGCGCCGAGCGCTCGGCACGCAGAAATTCGCGGGCATCCAACCAGGCCGCATCAAGACCTTGCTGATTGAGTACAGCGGCCATCAGACGCGCAGACCAGATTTCACCGTGGCCGACCACTTCCGCGTAAACCGCGTCGGTGATACCGCCGTCGAGCAGCGCCGCCAGATGTTCCAGATCGTGGATAAATTCGCTGGTCAGGCCATCGGCCACATCGGCGGGCAACAGCCCGCCAATCAAGTCACTTTGATAACGACGCAGGGATTGCTGAACCTGATGCGCAGAGAGCCTGTCAGTCTGGCTTAATTTCAGCCAGTTGATCAGTTGGTTGGTGGTGCTGCCCGCAGCAGAGACAACCATCATGTCGCCCGGTTGTGAATACTCCGCCATGATCCCTGCAACGCGGAGGTAACACTTCACATCCGCCAGACTACTGCCACCAAATTTGTGCAGTTGACGAGCCTTCGTCCCTGCCTGCGCAATCACACTCATGTTTACCCCTCAGCTGCGACCCGGAAGCCATTTTCCAGATCGGCAATTAAATCTTCGCTATCTTCAATACCGGCCGAGATACGTAACAGCGTTTCCGAGATCCCGGCGGCGGCACGCGCTTCCGGTGCCATACCTGCGTGAGTCATGGTGGCGGCGTGGGAAATTAAACTTTCGACCCCGCCCAATGATTCCGCCAGAGTAAACAGTGACAAACCGCTCAGGAAACGACGCAGCGTTTGCTCGTTGCCATCCAGTTCAAAACTTAACATCGCGCCAAAGCCTTTTTGTTGACGCGCAGCAATCTCATGCCCCTGATTATCCGGCAGAGACGGGTGGTAAAGCTTTTTCACCAGCGGCTGAGTTTGCAGGAAATCGACAATCGCCTGTGCGTTACGCTGCGCCACTTCCATACGCGGCGACAACGTGCGCAGCCCGCGCAACAGCAAATAGCTGTCGAAAGCGCTGCCGGTGACGCCAATATTATTTGCCCACCATGCCAGTTCGGTGACAGTCTCTGCATCTTTTGCTATCACCACGCCCGCTACCACATCGGAATGCCCGTTGAGGTATTTAGTGCAAGAGTGCAGCACCAGATCGGCTCCCAGCAACAGTGGATTTTGCAACGCCGGGCTGAGGAAGGTGTTATCAACGACGCTAACTGCGCCCGCTTCACGCGCCAGTTGGCAAATTTTCGCAATATCCACGACGCGCAACAATGGGTTGCTTGGACTTTCTACCAGCACCAGTTTCGGTTTTTCCGCCAGCGCTGCTTTCAGCGCCTGTTCATCGCCCTGATCGACGAATTTCACACGGTAGCAGCCGCGCTTCGCCAGGCTGTCGAACAGGCGATAGCTGCCGCCGTAACAATCATGCGGTGCAACCAGCAGATCGCCTGGCTTGAGGAAAACCGTGGTCACCAGATGAATCGCCGACATGCCGGTATTGGTCAACACCGCGCCAGCGCCACCTTCCAGCTCCGCCAGCGCGCGCTGTACCACATCACGCGTGGGGTTACCGCGACGCGAGTAGTCATGCGCGCGGGGTTCGTTAAAACCGGTGAAATTATAGGTACTGGAGAGGTGAATCGGCGGGACAACGCAGCCATACTGCTCGTCATCGTTCAATCCGCTACGCACTGCAATGGTGGCCTGTTTACGCGTCATGGTGAAGGCTTCCTAGCTTAATGGATGAAAAATCTGACCACAGAGTAAACATTGAATAGATAGACGTCAATACATCTGGACATCTAAACTTCTTTGCGTATAGATTGAGCAAACACGCAATAGCCGTTAAAATTATATGCTTTAGTGTGGGCGCGCAGAGCGATACACCGTGTCACTGTGATGACTCTACGGTAAACTACGCGGGATTACAGCCTGGGCTCGCCCGGGTTTAGACTAATGACTGAGAGGATTAAAGGTATCTCATGGCTGAATGGAGCGGCGAATATATCAGCCCATACGCTGAGCACGGCAAGAAGAGTGAGCAAGTAAAGAAAATTACGGTTTCCATTCCTCTTAAGGTGTTAAAAATCCTCACCGATGAACGTACCCGTCGTCAGGTGAACAACCTGCGTCACGCCACCAACAGCGAGCTGCTGTGCGAGGCATTCCTGCATGCGTTCACCGGTCAGCCTCTGCCGAACGATGAAGATCTGCGTAAAGAGCGCAGTGATGAAATCCCGGAAGAGGCGAAAGTGATTATGCGTGAACTGGGCATCGACCCGGATACCTGGGAATACTGATTCAAAACAAAAGGGCGGAAGATATCTTCCGCCCTTT
This sequence comes from Kosakonia arachidis, assembly GCF_900116535.1. Classification (GTDB taxonomy): domain Bacteria; phylum Pseudomonadota; class Gammaproteobacteria; order Enterobacterales; family Enterobacteriaceae; genus Kosakonia; species Kosakonia arachidis. The sequence continues at coordinate 24,143 of NZ_FPAU01000009.1, forward strand.
TTGCTTATGTCAGCCGCCCAATCAGAAGCGCGTCACTTCCGGGTGTACTTATGCCAGAGAAAGCAGGTAAGACATAAATACATTTTTCATTGCCGTCAGCATATCACGCCTCTTTTTCGCTCTGTTCACAGGACCGGAATGACGAAGAAGGATATGTGCATTTTTTAATGCAGAGCAATATTTTTGTGATTCATATCACAAAAAAATCCCCATTCGGCAATCTGCAGAGACAAAAAAAGCGCCTCGCGGCGCTTTTTTCTTTGGCAACTTATTTGCTGCCCGGGATGCTGAAGCGTTTGTTGAAACGCTCAACACGACCACCGGTATCAACAACACGTTGTTTACCAGTAAAGAACGGGTGGCATTTGCCGCACACGTCCAGGTTCAGGTCGTGGCCCACGGTGGAGTGGGTTTTGATCACATTACCGCAAGAACAGGTTGCAGTAATCGCAACGTAATTCGGGTGAATACCTTTTTTCATGGGAAACCTCAGTTTAAGGCCGCGTCGCTCTTCCAGCCCTAACGCCAGACACCACGCGAGTTAAATAATAAGTGTATCTTTGGCGCGCTAAATCCGCACTAAAGGCGGCGAATCATACAGAAACTAACCAGCACATGCAAACTGATCCGCTCGCCCGTAGCAACAATGTGTATACTAACCCGCCAGTTTTCAAGTCAGGAAGATGAGATGCCCGTCGCCCACGTTGCGCTGTCTGTACCCTTACCCCGCACCTTTGATTATCTGTTGCCGGACGACATGATCGTCCGTGCAGGTTGTCGCGTGCGCGTGCCGTTCGGTACTCAGCAACGCGTTGGCGTCGTAGTAGCGATCAGCGATAAAAGCGAGTTGCCGCTTACCGAGCTGAAGCAGGTAGAAGAAGTGCTCGACAGCGAGCCCGCTTTTTCGCCCGCCGTCTGGCGTCTGTTGTTATGGGCAGCTGACTATTACCATCATCCGATCGGCGATGTACTGATCAATGCCCTTCCCGTTCTGTTACGCCAGACAAAAACGACCAGCGCAGAGTTTCAGGGCTACTGGTTCGTCACTGAGCAGGGCCAGGCGACAGACATTAACCGCGTGAAGTCAGCAAAGCAGCAGCAGGCGCTTTCGGCTCTGCGTAAAGGCAAAATCTGGCAGCACCAGTTGGCTGCTCTGGATCTGAAAAGCGTCACTCTGCAGGCGCTGCGCGCCAAAGGGCTGGCAGAAATGAGCAGCGAAACGCCGATATTCAGCGACTGGCGCAGCCAATTCTTCGTCAGCGGCGACAGGCTGCGGCTGAACACGGAGCAGGCCACTGCCGTCGGCGCTATTCACAGTGCGGCCGATCAATTCTCTGCCTGGCTACTGGCAGGCGTCACGGGTTCCGGTAAGACCGAAGTCTATTTAAGTGTGCTGGAAAATGTGCTGGCGCAAGGTAAACAGGCACTGGTGATGGTGCCGGAAATTGGCCTGACGCCGCAAACCATCGCCCGCTTTCGTGAGCGCTTTAACGCGCCGGTCGACGTGCTGCATTCAGGCCTCAACGACAGTGAGCGTCTTACCACATGGCAAAAAGCGAAAAACGGCGAAGCAGCAATTGTTATCGGCACACGTTCATCGCTGTTCACACCGTTTAAAAACCTCGGCGTGATCGTTATTGATGAGGAGCACGACAGCTCCTATAAACAACAGGAAGGCTGGCGCTATCACGCGCGGGATCTGGCGGTCTATCGCGCCCATAGCGAACAGATCCCCATCATTCTCGGCTCGGCGACTCCCGCGCTGGAGACCTTATATAATGTGCGAGCACGAAAATACCGGTTGCTACGCCTGACGCGCCGCGCTGGCAGTGCGCGCCCGGCAATACAGCATGTGCTGGATATGAAAGGCCAGCAGTTGCAGGCCGGATTAGCACCCGCACTCATCAACCGCATGCGCCAGCATTTGCAGGCAGGCAATCAGGTGATCTTGTTTCTTAACCGCCGGGGTTTCGCTCCGGCTCTGCTGTGCCATGACTGCGGCTGGATAGCAGAATGCCCACGTTGCGATCACTACTACACTTTTCACCAGGCACAGCAGCATTTGCGCTGCCACCATTGCGATAGCCAGCGCCAGGTGCCGCGCCAGTGTCCCTCCTGCGGCTCCACGCACCTGCTGCCCGTTGGTTTAGGGACTGAACAACTGGAACAGGCGCTTGCGCCGCTGTTCCCTGGCGTGCCGGTGTCGCGTATCGATCGTGATACTACCAGCCGCAAAGGTGCACTGGAGCAGCACCTGGCGGAAGTTCATCGCGGTGGTGTGCGGATCCTGATTGGTACACAGATGCTGGCAAAAGGCCATCACTTCCCGGATGTGACGCTGGTAGCGCTGCTGGATGTCGATGGCGCACTCTTTTCTGCGGATTTCCGCGCGGCGGAGCGGTTTGCTCAGCTCTACACCCAGGTTTCGGGCCGCGCCGGACGTGCCGGGAAGCAAGGCGAGGTGGTGCTGCAAACCCACCATCCTGAACATCCCTTGCTGCAAACCCTGCTGCATAAAGGTTACGATACCTTTGCAGAACAAGCGCTGGCCGAGCGTCAAACGCTGCAGCTGCCGCCGTGGACCAGTCATGTGTTGATCCGCGCAGAAGATCAGAACAATCAGTACGCTCCGCTGTTCCTGCAACAGTTGAAAAACTTACTACAAGCCAGCCCGCTGGCAGATAACCAACTGTGGATCCTCGGCCCGGTTCCGGCGATGGCGGCGAAACGCGCCGGACGCTATCGCTGGCAGATCCTACTGCAACACCCTTCCCGCATTCGCTTACAGCATATTGTCAGCGGCGCGCTGGCGTTGATTAACACGCTGCCCGATGCGCGGCGGGTTAAATGGGTGCTGGATGTTGATCCTATCGAGAGCTGAGGTTGCGATCGGCGGCATAAAATTCAACTTTCATCACACTTTTCATGAAAATTCTGTAACCGCTGCGTCTAACTATCTGATAAAAATGTGACTACGCTTGCGCAGTGCATGCGAGGAGAACAAGTTGAAACCCAAAAATCAGGTCGCAGCAGCGACCATGAAAGATGTTGCCATGAAAGCAAAGGTTTCTACGGCAACCGTATCCCGTGCATTAATGAATCCGGAAAAAGTGTCGCAGACGACCCGTAATCGGGTTGAACAAGCCGCCATGGAAGTGGGTTATTTACCCCAGTCGATGGGACGTAACGTCAAGAGAAACGAATCCCGCACTCTGCTGGTGATTGTGCCGGATATCTGTGATCCCTTTTTCAGCGAAATCATTCGCGGGATTGAGGTTACCGCGGCCGAACACGGCTATCTGGTACTGATTGGCGATTGCGCCCATCAGAATCAGCAAGAAAAAACGTTTATCGATCTGATCATTACCAAGCAAATCGACGGCATGCTGCTGTTAGGTTCACGCCTGCCGTTCGACGCCAGTATTGAAGAGCAGCGCAATTTGCCGCCGATGGTCATGGCGAATGAATTTGCTCCTGAGCTGGAGCTGCCAACCGTACACATTGATAACCTGACCGCCGCTTTTAATGCCGTCAATTATCTACAGGAACAAGGGCACCGTCTGATTGGCTGCATTGCCGGGCCTGAAGAGATGCCATTGTGCCACTACCGCTTGCAGGGTTATGTGCAGGCGCTGCGCCGCTCCGGAACGACCGTCGATCCGCACTATATTGCGCGCGGTGATTTTACCTTTGAAGCCGGAGCACACGCGCTGGAACAGCTGCTGATGTTGCCCAAGCCGCCAACGGCGGTGTTCTGCCACAGCGACGTTATGGCGCTGGGTGCGCTGTCGCTCGCCAAACGCCGGGGACTGAAAGTACCGGACGACTTATCGATCATCGGTTTCGATAACATTTCTCTGGCAGAGTATTGCGACCCGCCGCTAACCACCGTTGCCCAGCCGCGCTACGAAATTGGCCGCGAATCGATGCTGCTCCTGCTCGAACAACTGCAAGGTCATAACGTCAATAGCGGATCACGCCTGCTGGATTGCGAATTAATCCTGCGCGGCAGTACCCGCGCGATTACGTAAAAACCGGGCTTTAAGACACCCCCTTCTGGTCAAAAGCCCGTCGCTTAAGTAACATGGCGGGCTGATAAACGATATACATACAGCGAAACGATAGTGGCACAACGAGATTATGTACGCCGCAGCCAGCCGGCTCCTTCGCGGCGAAAAGCGAGCAACTCAAGAAAAAAGCAACGCAGCAGGTCTGCGGTCTCTCCAGCCATGGTCGCTATCGCGGCGGCTGTGCTGGTCGCCTTTATCGGTGGTCTGTACTTTATTACGCACCACAAAAAAGAAGAATCCGAATCGCTGCAAAATCAAAAGGTCACCGGTAACGGCCTGCCGCCGAAGCCGGAAGAGCGCTGGCGCTACATCAAAGAGCTGGAAAGCCGTCAGCCAGGCGTGCTTGCGCCGACAGAACCCTCTGCAGGTGGAGAGGTGAAAACGCCGGATCAACTGACAGATGAACAGCGCCAGCTGTTAGCGCAGATGCAGGCGGATATGCGCCAGCAGCCGACGCAGCTTAATGAAGTACCGTGGAACGAACAGACGCAGGAACAACGTCAACAAACGTTGCAGCGTCAGCGCCAGGCACAGCAGCAACCGCAGTGGACGCAAACGCAGCCAGTACAGCAACCGCGTGCGCAGACGCACATTGTGGAACAGCCGGTACAGCAACAACCAGCGCGGACAACAGCCGCTGCACCGCGCCAAACGCAAGCTCAGCAGCAACCGAAAACCGCCGCCACATCGCAACCGTACCAGGATCTGTTGCAAACGCCGCCGCATACCACGGCAGCACAGCCGAAAGCGCAGCAAGCCGCGCCGATAACACATGAAGCGGAAGCGCCGAAAACACAAACGGCAGAGAAAAAAGATGACCGCCGTTGGATGATCCAGTGTGGTTCGTTTAAAGGTCAGGAGCAGGCAGAAACCGTGCGTGCCCAACTGGCATTTGAAGGATTTGATTCACATATCACCAGTAACAACGGCTGGAACCGCGTGGTACTTGGTCCGCTAAAAGGCAAAGAGAATGCCGATTCCACCATTAGCCGTCTGAAAATGGCGGGTCATACAAACTGTATCCGTCTCGCCTCCGGGGGTTGAAACCCCCAAAATCTCCCCCATCTATAATTGCATTCTGCCCCCGTACGCTGTGCGGGGCGCTGTATTCTGCATTTGTAACCAAGGGGTCTGCTCGTGACAACAATCGTAAGCGTACGCCGTAACGGCCACGTCGTTATTGCCGGTGATGGCCAGGCCACACTGGGTAATACCGTAATGAAGGGCAACGTGAAAAAAGTCCGCCGCCTGTATAACGATAAAGTTATCGCAGGGTTTGCCGGTGGTACAGCCGATGCCTTCACTCTGTTCGAACTCTTCGAACGTAAACTGGAAATGCACCAGGGCCATCTGGTGAAAGCAGCTGTCGAGTTAGCGAAGGACTGGCGCACCGATCGCATGCTGCGCAAGCTGGAAGCGCTGCTGGCGGTAGCAGATGAGAACGCGTCGCTGATCATCACTGGTAATGGTGATGTGGTTCAGCCGGAAAATGACCTGATCGCTATCGGTTCCGGCGGGCCATACGCCCAGGCCGCAGCCCGTGCGTTACTGGAAAATACTGAGCTTGGCGCGCGTGAAATCGCTGAGAAGGCGTTGGATATTGCAGGCGATATCTGCATTTACACCAACCATTTCCATACCATCGAAGAATTATCCTCTAAAGCGTAAGGATCTCCCAATGTCTGAAATGACCCCACGCGAAATTGTCAGCGAACTGGACAAACACATTATCGGCCAGAACGCGGCCAAGCGTTCAGTGGCAATCGCCTTGCGTAACCGCTGGCGCCGTATGCAGCTTAATGAAGAGCTGCGTCACGAAGTAACACCAAAAAATATTCTGATGATCGGCCCGACCGGCGTCGGTAAAACCGAAATCGCTCGTCGTCTGGCAAAATTGGCTAGCGCGCCGTTTATCAAAGTTGAAGCGACCAAATTCACCGAAGTGGGTTATGTCGGGAAAGAAGTGGACTCTATCATCCGCGATCTTACCGATGCTGCAGTGAAAATGGTACGTATCCAGTCGATCGAGAAAAACCGCTACCGCGCCGAAGAGATGGCCGAAGAGCGTATTCTCGACGTGCTGATCCCACCGGCGAAAAACAACTGGGGCCAGCCAGAGCAACCCGTTGAACCTTCAGCTGCACGCCAGTCCTTCCGCAAAAAACTACGCGAAGGCCAGCTCGACGATAAAGAGATTGAAATCGATCTCGCCGCTGCGCCGATGGGCGTAGAAATCATGGCGCCTCCGGGTATGGAAGAGATGACCAATCAGTTGCAGTCCATGTTCCAGAACCTGGGCGGGCAGAAGCAGAAACCGCGTAAGCTGAAAATCAAAGATGCTATGAAGCTGCTGATTGAAGAAGAAGCCGCTAAGCTGGTCAACCCGGAAGAGCTGAAACAGGATGCTATCGAAGCCGTCGAGCAGCACGGGATCGTGTTTATCGACGAAATCGACAAAATCTGTAAGCGCGGCAACACCTCCGGGCCGGACATTTCCCGCGAAGGCGTACAGCGCGACCTGTTGCCACTGGTGGAAGGCTGCACCGTCTCAACGAAGCACGGTATGGTGAAAACCGATCACATTCTGTTTATCGCCTCCGGTGCGTTCCAGGTTGCCAGTCCGTCGGATCTGATCCCGGAATTGCAGGGCCGTCTGCCAATTCGTGTTGAGTTGAAGGCGTTAACAACGGAAGATTTCGAGCGTATCCTGACCGAACCAAATGCATCTGTGACCGTACAGTACAAAGCGCTGATGGCAACCGAAGGCGTGAATATCGAATTTACCGACGATGGTATCAAACGTATTGCGCAGGCTGCCTGGCAGGTGAACGAAACCACGGAAAACATCGGCGCTCGCCGTTTGCATACCGTGCTGGAACGTCTGATGGAAGACATCTCCTACGACGCCAGCGATCTGGGCGGTAAGACCATTATCATTGATGCCGAATATGTAAGTAAGCACCTTGATGCTTTAGTGGCAGATGAAGATCTGAGCCGTTTTATCTTATAATCCCGTTCACAACGTTTTCATCACATTCGATGGGGGCTTATGCCCCCATTTTTGCTGGCGTAATTTATGAACGAAACGCAATCTCTGAGCCTCACTCAGGCCTGGCTGGAAAGCCTGCGGCCTAAAACATTACCGCTGGCATTCGCAGCCATTGTCGTGGGTACCGTGCTGGCATGGTGGCAGGGTTATTTTGATCCGCTGGTTGCCGTGCTCGCGTTGATCACCGCCGGGCTGCTGCAAATTCTCTCTAATCTTGCCAATGATTATGGTGATGCAGTAAAGGGCAGCGATAAACCAGATCGCATTGGGCCGCTACGCGGTATGCAGAAAGGCGCCATTTCGCTTGCACAAATGAAGCGAGCGCTGATTATCGTGATTGTGCTGAGTTGTATTTCCGGGCTGTTGCTGGTGACGGCGGCAACACAGACGCTGGCGGATTTTATCGGTTTCCTTGTACTTGGCGGCCTGTCGATCGTTGCGGCGATTACCTACACCATTGGTAAGCGCCCGTATGGCTATATCGGCCTTGGCGATATCTCAGTGCTGATTTTCTTTGGCTGGCTGAGCGTGATGGGAAGCTGGTATCTGCAAGCGCATATGCTAATCCCAGCGGTTATCCTGCCCGCTACGGCTTGCGGCCTGCTGGCAACTGCTGTATTGAATATCAACAATTTGCGTGATATCGACAGCGACAGAGAGAACGGCAAAAACACGCTGGTGGTGCGTTTAGGGCCAATCAACGCCCGCCGCTATCATGTCGGCTTGCTGGTCGGCGCGCTACTGTGCCTGGCGCTGTTCAACCTGCTGTCATTGCGTAGCCTGTGGGGATGGTTGTTTGTCCTTGCAGCACCGCTGCTTATCAAACAAGCACTCTATGTGATGCGCGAACACAATCCACGCGCTATGCCACCAATGCTTGAACGTACGGTAAAAGGTGCATTGCTTACTAACTTATTGTTTGTTATTGGAATAATCCTTAGCAAGACACACCTTTAACTGATTAATGTCAATTAACAATTGATGATTTTGCCAACAGTGCAGGATGCGCGATATACTAACGTTTCTCGCATCAACTGAACGTTAATCCTATGAAATACGATACTTCTGAGCTTTGTGACATCTACCAGGAAGAGATCAACGTTGTAGAGCCGCTATTCTCCAATTTTGGCGGTCGGTCGTCTTTTGGGGGACAAATCATCACGGTGAAATGTTTCGAGGATAACGGGTTGCTGTACGATCTGCTCGAACAAAATGGCCGTGGTCGTGTCTTGCTGGTCGACGGTGGTGGTTCTATGCGTCGCGCGTTAATCGACGCCGATCTCGCACGCACCGCGGTGCAAAACGAGTGGGAAGGCATTGTGGTTTATGGCGCAGTGCGCCAGGTTGACGATCTGGAAGAGCTGGATATCGGCATCCAGGCGATTGCCGCTATTCCGGTTGGCGCAGCAGGTGAGGGCATTGGTGAAAGCGACGTGCGCGTCAATTTCGGCGGTGTCACTTTCTTCTCTGGCGACCATCTGTATGCCGACAATACCGGCATTATCCTTTCCGAAGATCCTCTCGATATTGAATAAACAGAAGGGTGCCATCAGGCACCCTTCTTCTTTCTTGCGTCAGACAACGCTTCGCTTATCCGATCCGAATGATTTCGTGTTGTAGCAAGGCATCAAGCAAATGATCCCCGGTAGCATAGATAGCCGGACTGGAATGAATGCGCGCAGCCAACACCGCTACAGTGCGAAAGATAACGAGTGTAATCAGACTTCTTCCATGCGGCCCAGCAGTGCCTGCAAACGCTCCTGCCAGCCATGCTGCTGCTCTTTCAACTGGTTATTTTCGCGCTCCAGTTCTTCACGGCTATTCTGTGCAGCCTGAATGTCCTGGGCCAGACTATTGTTCTTTTCTTTCAACTCTTCGATTTCCATCTGCAACAGCGTGATGGTATCAATCGCCTGCTGCACTTTCGCTTCCAGTTTCTCGAACACTTCTAATGACATTGTCATACCTCTCCTGAGTTGCAAGGCGTTGATAGGTAAACCTTCGTCCCTAATACCGGCGACGCCTTAATAAAATGAGCGCATTTCGCTTGCCTCCGATTGTATGAATCACGCCAGCCCCTGTCCAGCGCGGAGCCACGCTGTTTGCGCTTTGCAACACTTTTCGTCCTCATCCTGGTGCAATAGCGGTGCGCGTCTTTACATTGTTAATAATGAGGTTACAAAAATGATTCAGCTCACATTTCGATATGGCACAAAAACACCCCAATTAGCGCGAAAACGCTCATTTTATTGACGCAGCACACACATTTTAATTTCGATATTTCTCGTTTTTGCTCGTTAACGATAAATTAACACTATGTCTACACGACATCATGGGAGACGTTGGCCCCATGCTAACAATAACCATTACTCTTTAGCAGGATCCGATTATGAGTCAGACATCAACCTTAAAAGGCCAGTGCATCGCCGAGTTTCTCGGAACCGGGTTGTTGATTTTTTTCGGTGTCGGGTGTGTCGCAGCACTGAAAGTAGCAGGCGCCACCTTCGGCCAGTGGGAAATCAGCATCATCTGGGGTCTTGGTGTGGCTATGGCCATCTACCTGACTGCAGGCGTTTCCGGCGCGCATCTTAACCCCGCGGTAACGATCGCACTATGGCTCTTCGCCAGTTTTGATGGGCGCAAAGTGGTTCCCTTCATCATTTCGCAGTTTGCCGGCGCGTTTTGCGCAGCGGCACTTGTTTACGGGCTTTACTACAACCTTTTCCTCGACTTTGAACACACGCACAATATGGTGCGGGGCAGTATAGAAAGCCTTGATTTAGCGGGTATCTTTTCAACCTACCCTAACCCGCACATCAACTTTGGGCAGGCCTTCGCCGTCGAAATGGTCATTACCGCTATTCTGATGGGCGTCATCATGGCGCTGGGCGATGATGGCAACGGCATTCCACGCGGGCCGCTGGCACCCCTGCTGATTGGCCTGCTGATTGCGGTTATCGGTGCGTCGATGGGGCCACTGACAGGCTTCGCCATGAACCCGGCACGTGATATCGGCCCGAAAACTTTCGCCTGGCTGGCAGGCTGGGGCGATGTTGCCTTTACTGGCGGCAAAGATATTCCCTACTTCCTCGTCCCGCTGTTCGGGCCGATCGTAGGCGCAGCGCTCGGCGCGTTCGGTTATCGTAAACTGATTGGCTGTCATCTGCCGTCAGGAACCAGTGAGGCGGCGGAAGAAAAAGGCACTGCCTCAACTACTCAACAAAAAGCTTCGCTGTAACGTGACTACGGGACTCTAACCATGACTAACAAAAAATATATCGTTGCGCTCGACCAGGGTACTACCAGCTCCCGCGCAGTTGTGATGGATCACGATGCCAACATCATCAGCGTTTCACAGCGCGAATTTGAACAAATTTACCCGAAACCAGGTTGGGTTGAGCACGATCCCATGGAAATCTGGGCATCGCAAAGCTCGACGTTGGTCGAAGTGTTAGCGAAAGCAGACATTAACTCCGACGAAATCGCCGCCATCGGTATTACCAACCAGCGTGAAACAGCCATCGTCTGGGAACGCGAAACCGGCAAACCAATCTACAACGCAATTGTCTGGCAGTGCCGTCGTACTGCCGAGATTTGCGAGCAGCTCAAACGCGACGGTATGGAAGAGTATGTGCGCAACACCACCGGCCTGGTGATTGACCCGTACTTCTCCGGCACCAAAGTGAAGTGGATCCTCGATCACGTTGAAGGCTCTCGTGAACGTGCGAAGCGCGGCGAACTGCTGTTCGGCACCGTGGATACCTGGCTTATCTGGAAAATGACGCAGGGCCGCGTTCACGTAACCGATTACACCAACGCTTCGCGTACCATGCTGTTCAACATCCACGCGCTGGACTGGGATGACAAAATGCTGGATGCGCTGGATATCCCGCGTGCCATGCTGCCGGAAGTGCGCAAGTCTTCAGAAGTGTACGGTCAGACCAACATTGGTGGTAAAGGCGGTACGCGTATTCCTATCGCCGGGATCGCCGGCGACCAGCAGGCCGCCCTGTTTGGCCAACTGTGCGTGAAAGAAGGGATGGCGAAAAATACCTATGGTACCGGCTGTTTTATGCTGATGAACACCGGCGAAAAAGCGGTAAAATCTGAGCACGGTCTGCTGACCACCATCGGCTGCGGCCCGAAAGGCGAAGTGAACTATGCGCTGGAAGGCGCAGTCTTTATGGCGGGGGCTTCTATCCAGTGGTTACGTGATGAAATGAAGCTGATCAGCGATGCATTCGACTCTGAATACTTCGCTACCAAAGTGAAGGACACCAACGGCGTGTACGTGGTTCCTGCCTTTACTGGCCTCGGCGCACCCTACTGGGATCCCTACGCACGCGGCGCAATCTTCGGCCTGACGCGTGGTGTGAACGCTAACCACATCATTCGCGCCACGCTGGAATCGATCGCCTATCAGACGCGTGATGTTCTGGAAGCGATGCAGGCAGATTCTGGTATTCGTCTGCACGCGCTGCGTGTAGATGGCGGCGCGGTGGCCAACAACTTCCTGATGCAGTTCCAGTCCGACATTCTGGGCACCCGCGTAGAGCGCCCGGAAGTGCGCGAAGTGACGGCGCTGGGCGCGGCTTATCTTGCTGGTCTGGCGGTCGGCTTCTGGCAGAATCTCGATGAATTGCAGGAAAAAGCGGTCATTGAACGCGAATTCCGCCCTGGCATCGAAACCACCGAGCGCAACTACCGTTACAGCGGCTGGAAAAAAGCCGTTAAACGCGCGCTGGCGTGGGAAGAACACGACGAGTAATCCTGCCTCCTCTCCCCTCTCCCGTTTGGGGGAGGGGATCAATCCTCTCGCCCCTCTCCCTGTGATAAACTTTGCGCAATTTCTTTCACTACAGAGTGTGTTATGAGACGAGAACTTGCCATCGAATTCTCCCGCGTTACCGAGGCTGCGGCGCTGGCTGGCTACAAATGGCTGGGACGTGGCGATAAAAACACGGCGGACGGCGCAGCGGTGAACGCTATGCGCATCATGCTCAACAATGTCGACATTGACGGTACCATCGTCATTGGCGAAGGGGAGATCGATGAAGCGCCAATGCTGTTTATCGGTGAAAAAGTCGGCACAGGAAAAGGCGACGCCGTGGATATCGCGGTCGATCCTATTGAAGGCACACGCATGACAGCAATGGGCCAGGCAAATGCGCTGGCGGTACTGGCTGTCGGCGATAAGGGCTGCTTCCTGAATGCGCCGGATATGTACATGGAAAAGCTGATTGTCGGCCCGGGCGCAAAAGGCGCTATCGATCTCAATCTGCCGCTGGCGGATAACCTGCGCAATGTCGCTGACGCGCTGAACAAGCCACTGGCTGAACTGACGGTCACCATCCTTGCCAAACCGCGACATGACGCAACGATCGCAGAGATGCAAAAGCTCGGCGTGCGCGTTTTTGCCATTCCCGACGGCGATGTGGCGGCATCTATTCTTACCTGTATGCCGGATAGCGAAGTCGATGTGCTGTACGGTATCGGCGGCGCGCCAGAAGGTGTGGTTTCCGCAGCGGTGATCCGTGCGCTGGATGGAGACATGCAGGGACGTTTACTGGCACGCCATCAGGTTAAAGGTGACAGCGAAGAGAACCGCCGCATCGGCGAGCAAGAGCTGAAACGCTGCCATGGCATGGGCATTCAGGCGGGCAACGTGCTGCGTCTGGACGATATGGCGCGTAGCGATAATGTGATTTTTGCGGCAACTGGCATCACGAAAGGCGATCTGCTGGATGGCATTACTCGCAAAGGTAATATCGCCACCACAGAAACGCTGCTGATCCGCGGGAAATCGCGCACGATTCGCCGCATTCAGTCCATCCACTACCTCGATCGCAAAGACCCGGATGTGCAACGCCACATCCTGTAAGGCTATTTGTTCAATTGAGCTTTCCAGCCCGCATGGGCTGGAAATCTCCCACCACAGGCACGAAGATAAGGCAACACAACTGAACAGGAGAAAACCATGGCGGAATGGGTAACAGGAAAAGTCATTAAGGTGCAGTTCTGGACCGATGCACTCTTTAGCCTCACCGTTCATGCCCCCGTTCAACCCTTCACTGCCGGGCAGTTTGCCAAGCTTGGTCTGGAAATTGACGGCGAGCGCGTTCAGCGCGCTTACTCCTACGTCAATGCGCCGAGTAACCCCGACCTTGAGTTCTATCTTGTCACCGTACCGGAAGGCAAACTGAGCCCACGCCTGGCGGCCCTGCAACCGGGAGACGAGGTGCAAATTGTCAGCGAAGCCGCCGGTTTCTTTGTGCTTGAGGAAGTACCGGACTGCGAAACGCTATGGATGCTGGCCACCGGTACCGCCATAGGGCCATATCTGTCGATTTTGCAGGAAGGCAAGGATCTGCAACGCTTTAAAAATCTGGTACTGGTGCACGCCGTGCGCTACGCCGCGGATCTCAGCTACCTGCCGCTGATGCTGGAGCTGCAACAGCGTTATGAAGGGAAACTGCGTATTCAGACGGTAGTCAGCCGGGAGACGATTTCCGGCTCGTTGACCGGACGTGTACCGGCGTTAATTGAAAGCGGTGTGCTGGAAAAAGCCGCCGGGCTGCCGATGAACACCGAAACCAGCCATGTGATGCTGTGTGGCAACCCGCAGATGGTACGCGATACCACACAACTCCTTAAAGATTCGCGGCAAATGACCAAGCACCTGCGCCGCCGACCGGGGCATATCACCGCGGAACACTACTGGTAATTAGCGATACTTCACTTCCTGCGTCTCTTTGCCGTATTTGTTTTCTCCCTGGGTGCCGACAAACGCGCCCAGGTCGATCAGCAGCATGACGATAATCACCACCGGAATCAGACGTCCCACCGCCCACTCCAGCGTGCCATTCAGCACTTCCCAGTGGCCGGAAAGCAGCATCCACGCCAGTACCATCAGCAATCCCCACGCACCATGACGGCCGCGATCGTGCAAACGTTTCACCATTACGCAGGCCGTCGGCCAGATGAGGCACACCAGAATAAACGCGGCCATCTGGAAATCGAGCGTTCCGCTGTTTGCCAGGGCAAATAACACTGTCATGCTCACTACCCAGAGGATGATCCAGACCCAAAAGTCGCGTCGACCAATGCGCCCTTTAAACGAAAACAACCACTGCTGTATACCCATGTAAGGTTCCTTATTATCGTAATGCTGCGTAGTTTACCCTGGCAGCGGGAGTTTTTGACAAGCCAGCCCGATATCGTTTTAATCGTGAGCATACTTTAGAGAGGGCGATGTAATGAAAGCATGGCGTTACCCGATTTTGCTGCTCTTCTCAGCGCTGCTCTTCGGCTCCACTGTTTGGGCGGAAGAGACACCTGCCACAGCAACCGCGCCCTACCTGCTGCCAGGCGCACCGACATTCGACCAGTCGATCAGCCAGTTCAGGGAAAAATTTAATACCGACAACCCGACGCTGGCACTGAACGAGTTTCGCGCTGTCGATAGCCGCAACGATCAAGCGAGCCTGACGCGCGCCGCAACAAAAATCAACGACAACCTTTATGCATCGACAGCGCTGGAGCGCGGTACGCTGAAAATAAAATCGATGCAAATCACCTGGCTACCGGTACAGGGTCCAGAGCAAAAAGCGGCGAAAGCGAAAGCCCAGGAGTATATGGCGGCGATAATTCGCGCGTTTTCCCCGACGATGACCACCACACAAAGCGGGCAAAAGCTGCAAAAATTGCTGAATAACGGCAAAAACAAACCGTACTACGCGGAAACAGAAGGCGCAGTACGTTATGTGGTAGCAGATAACGGCGAAAAAGGGCTGACCTTCGCTGTTGAACCGATTAAGCTGACGCTATCTGAATCACTTGAAGATAACAATAAATGACAAAAAGCAAAGCCTTTCAGGGGATGAATCTCTATACTGTTTCACAGACCATGCTGCCCTGAAGGGCGGCCATATTCCTTAATTCGCCAAGCGCGTGGAGAGTAAAAATGCGACATCCTTTAGTGATGGGTAACTGGAAACTGAACGGCAGCCGCCACATGGTAAACGAACTGGTTGCAAACCTGCGTACTGAGCTGGCTGGCGTAACGGGCTGCGCAGTCGCGATTGCACCGCCGGAAATGTACCTGGATCTGGCTAAACATGCCGCTGACGGTAGCCACATCATCCTGGGCGCGCAGAACGTCGACGTTAACCTGTCTGGTGCTTTCACCGGTGAAACCTCTGCCGAAATGCTGAAAGACATCGGCGCAAAATACATCATCATCGGCCACTCTGAACGTCGTACTTACCACGCAGAATCCGATGAATTCATCGCCAAAAAATTCGCCGTACTGAAAGCGCAGGGCCTGATCCCGGTACTGTGCATCGGTGAAACAGAAGCAGAAAACGAAGCGGGTAAAACCGAGGAAGTATGCGCACGCCAGATCGACGCCGTGCTGAAAACCCAGGGCGCGAGCGCGTTCGAAGGCGCAGTGATTGCCTACGAACCGGTTTGGGCGATCGGTACCGGCAAATCCGCGACTCCGGCGCAGGCGCAGGCAGTGCACAAATTTATCCGTGACCACATTGCTAAAGCAGACGCTAAAGTGGCTGAGCAAGTAATCATTCAGTACGGCGGTTCCGTGAATGCCGGTAACGCCGCAGAGCTGTTCACCCAGCCGGACATCGACGGTGCACTGGTTGGTGGCGCGTCCCTGAAAGCTGATGCTTTCGCAGTGATCGTCAAAGCAGCTGAAGCAGCAAAACAGGCATAATGCTTTTTACCCTCTCCCTATTGGGAGAGGGTTTTTCTTACAATCTCCCCAGTACGCGAAACCACGCATAGTCCAGCGGTAACAGCGCCAGATACGTCACCACTACCAGTGCCAGACAGAGCAGTATTCCCGCTCGAGCAGGCACTTTCCCGAGCGCCATTGCCACCACAATCGGCGACGCCTGATACGGCAACAGCGGTGTAGAGTAACCCAGCACCTGAATCATAATGACCGACAGCAGCGGGAACCCGGTCGCGTCAGAAAAACTCTGCGCCAGTGTAGTAAACAGCGCCGGAACACCGTTGGCTGTCATGATGAAATTGAGTGCCGTAGTGATGCCCGTCAGCGCAAGAAAACTGGTGAATGGGTTAGCCGGATCGAGCGGCATTACCCTCAGCAACGCCTCCCCGACCGCACTACCGATACCGGTTTGCGTCACCGTGATTGCTAAGCCCAAAATTCCGGCAACGTAGATACAGGTGCGGATATTCACCCCGGTAGAAAACTCGTCGCCATTGATAAAGCCGATGCCAGGAAGCAGGGTTACACAGGCCGCCGCCAACCCGATCCACGCTGGACCAATACCGTGCCAGCTCTCCGTCACCCACATCGTCAGCACTAAAGCCAGCAGCCACGCCAGCCGTTTCTCTTCCCGGCTAATTGGCGCAGAAATTGCCTCTTCACGCGGCACCTGAGGCTGCCCTGGAAACAGCCAGCAGATCAGGCCAATCAGGATCAATCCTTTCAGAATGCCCAGCACCGGCGTGTGCAATAGTAAGTAAGGAAGATAATTGAGATGAATACCATATGAGCCTTCCGCCGCGCCGCTCATCACCAGATTGGGGACGTTGGCGGGCAGAATTGTCGCCGACAGCTGAAATGTCCCAAAGCCGACCGCCAGCGCCAATCCGTACCATGACCGGGTACCCTCGTTGATACCGGCGCGTGCCGCCATTGCCGCAACAATCGGCATCAACAGCGCGATGCGTCCCATATTCGACGGCATGACAAAAGCCAGCGCATAACTCAACAGTACGACGCTGGCGACCATTTGCAGCCATGACGTCGTCAGCCTCAATGACAGCGCTCTCGCCGCCCGATCCGCTAACCCCGTTTTACGAATCGCCACCCCCAGCACAAAACCACTGAATACCAGCCAGAATGCCGAAGAGGCAAATCCGGCGAAGACCACTTCCGGCGGCGCGATTTTCGCCACCATAGCGGCCATAAAGAACAACAACGCAGTAATAAACTCCGGTAACAGCGAGGTTGCCCACAGTACAATGGTGATGCCGACAATTAACGAGGAAAGGAACAGAGGGTGAGTAAGCCAGAGCGACATGCCTGTCTCCTGTAGATTTTTTCAGCAAGTCTACGGCGACAGACACGTTGAGTAAACGCGAATTATAGTGGGGTTATTTGAGGATATCGCATTGATGATCCTGAATTTCCTCCGCAGAAGCACGATTAAGCGCCAGCAGATTACGCCCGGTTGCCAGTAGCACAAACGAACCGTCAGCCTGTCGCGCCATCGCCAGTGCAAAACGCCCCATATGTGCTTTTGCTTCCGGGACTTCCTCCGCCAACATAAGGAATGGGCTGCGTTGCACCAACTCAGCTTCCGTCACGCGTCGGGCCAAATATTGATGGCCGAGCAAGCCGCCCGGGAACTGCAGCCACTGACTGCTAATACGCACTGCATTGTCATTTAACTGCCGACGTACATCGGGGCGCAGGCAGGAGATGTGAATGTGAAAGTGGTTTTGTGTACGCCCCGTGCGGGAGTTGATGGTCAGAGAGATAGCATTATCCGGCACTTCGCTGCCGCGCAGTTTGCTCATCACATCACGGGATTGCCACGCCTGCCAGAAGAAGTTTGGTGTTGTCACTTGCAGCAACAGCGGGCTTTCCATGCCGTTGATGCGATAAGTCGGCATCAACAGAAATTGCAGCGGCCCATTGCGATCTTTCATCAGCACGTAACCACTTTTCAGATTCACCTGCGCACAGGGAGCTGGCGAATTATGTTCGCGGGCATTTGGCAGGCATTGCCCGATAACGATCTGCCGCAACGCATCCGGATTGCCGCGACCTTTAAACCAGTATGCAGTTCCCGCGCCTGCCAGAACAACCAGCACTAACAGGGCAATGATAAGACGACGTACTGTTTTCATATTTCCGCTTCCTTTGCTGAAAGAACCGGAATGATAGCGCAAAACAGTAGTGAAGTCGGAAATCCTGGATTTTACGCAGGCGCAAAAACAACATTGCCCTCAAAAGAGGGCAATGTCTGGAGGATTAACGTTTGCTAATTTGGTCGAACGTACCGCCGTTAGAGAAATGCTCTTTTTGCGCTTTGGCCCAGCCACCAAACTCATCATCAATGGTAAAGAGTTTCAGTTTCGGGAACTCACTTGCATATTTCGCGGCAATTTGCGGATCACGCGGGCGATAGAAGTTCTTCGCAACGATCTCCTGACCTTCCGGCGAGTAAAGATATTTCAGGTAGGCTTCAGCCACCTTCCCGGTGCCTTTTTTCTCGACAACTTTATCAACGACAGAAACTGTTGGCTCAGCGAGGATCGATTCACTCGGTGTCACAATTTCAAATTTGTCTTTTCCCAGTTCGTTGGTTGCCAGTAGCGCTTCGTTTTCCCACGCAATCAGCACATCGCCAATGCCGCGTTCAACAAAGGTACTGGTCGCGCCACGAGCGCCGGAATCCAGCACTTCAACGTTTTTATACAGCGCTTTCACGAACTCCTGCGCTTTTGCCTGATCGCCATTGTTCTGGTGCAGAGCGTAGCCCCAGGCAGCCAGATAGTTCCAGCGTGCGCCGCCGGAACTTTTCGGGTTCGGCGTAATAACGGAAACGCCCGGTTTTACAAGATCGTTCCAGTCATGAATCTGTTTCGGGTTGCCTTTACGTACCAGGAAGACGATGGTTGAGGTATATGGCGCGGAGTTGTCCGGTAGGCGTTTGATCCAGTTTTTATCAATGCGACCGCGTTCAGCGATAGCGTCAACGTCATAAGCCAGTGCCAGTGTCACAACATCGGCATCAATACCGTTAATCACCGAGGTCGCCTGTTTACCAGAGCCACCGTGAGATTGACGGATCACAACATTATCGCCGGTCTCTTGCTTCCAGTGTGCGCTAAACGCTTTGTTGTACTGTTCGTACAACTCACGCGTTGGATCGTAAGACACGTTTAATAACTGGATGTCCTTAGCCAGAACGCTGGTGGAAGCCAGCAGTAAAGTAATCCCTACGCCCCATTTATTCATCGCCCACTCTCTTTGGTTATCTATTTTGATAAAACCAGCCTGCCAGAAAGATAATCAATGATTAAAGAATAAAAAAAGATTGGCTATAACTATGAGGAATAAATAAATCTAAAAAAACGCCCTCACTGTGAGGACGTTTCGCACGATTAATAAAGTTTCTTCGCGCAGTCCAGCCAGTCGCCTTTGAACGGACGCTTCATGTTCTCAATAGCGTCGATAATGTCGTGGTGAACCATTTTTTCGTTCTGGATACCGACGCAGCGACCGCCAAAGCCCTGCAGCAGCAATTCAATAGCGTAAGAACCCATACGGGATGCCAGAATGCGATCGTAAGGCACCGGAGAACCGCCGCGTTGAATGTGGCCGAGAACGGTCGCACGCGTTTCGCGCTGTGTTTCGCTTTCGATGTATTTCGCCAGCTCGTCAATGTCGCAGATATGCTCAGTGATCGCCACAATCGCATGTTTTTTACCTTTGGCGATACCGGCTTTGATTTCTGACACCAGATCTTCGCGGTTGAATTCTACTTCCGGCAGAACAATAAACTCACAGCCGCCAGCAATTGCCGCAGCCAGAGTCAGGTCACCGCAGTAACGGCCCATCACTTCAACGATGGAGATGCGCTGGTGGGAAGAAGAGGTGTCACGCAGGCGGTCTATCGCTTCAACGACGGTTTGCAGCGCGGTGAAATAACCGATGGTGTAGTCCGTTCCCGCAACGTCGTTATCGATGGTGCCCGGTAGACCAATGCACGGAAAACCCATTTCTGTCAGGCGCTTGGCACCCATGTAAGAACCATCGCCGCCAATAACAACCAGGGCGTCAATGCCGCGCTTTTTCATGTTCTCAATAGCCACGGCACGGACATGCTCTTCGCGAAACTCAGGGAAGCGAGCAGAGCCGAGGAAGGTACCGCCGCGGTTGATCATATCCGACACGCTGTAGCGGTCGAGTTGAATCATGCGGTCTTCGTACAGGCCGAGGTAACCATCATAGATACCAGCAACTTCCAGACCTTCTGTTAATGCGGCACGGACGACCCCGCGGATCGCGGCATTCATGCCTGGCGCATCACCGCCACTTGTCAACACACCGATTTTTTTAATCATGACTACCTCTGAACTAGGAATGCAAAATAAATTCTGTGGCCCGAAGCGACTCCCCACGGGAGCGAACAACTATGCTGCAAATAGTATATCAATCACTGCTTGCTGAATTGATTCAGGTCAGCCCAACTGGCGGTAATTTATACACAAAAACGGGTCTGGCTCATTTTTTTACATTGAAATACGAATGCACTGTTGCGCTTAACGTCCCTGAGGGACGACTGAGCAGGGATCCAGGTGAATAATCACATCCGATCCCGGAAAACGTTGCAAAATGGCTAACTCTACCTGCTCAGCCACGATATGCGCCTGAACCAACGGCAAATTATCGTCCATTTCTAAATGTATTTGAATAAAGCGGGTCGGTCCTGACTGCCGCGTGCGAAGATCGTGCGCGCCGCTAACGCCGGGCCAGGCAATGACGATATCAATAATCTCCCGGCGCTCTTCGTCGGGTAACGCTCTGTCAAGCAACGCCTGAACCGCTTCATACCCCATGCGTAACGCGCTATACAGAATATAGCTGCCGATCCCCAGTGCAAACAGCGCATCAGCACGGCGCCAACCGTACCAGGACAGACCAAGCGCGATGAGAATTGCACCGTTCATCATAACATCAGACTGATAATGAAGCATATCCGCCCGCACCGCCTGGCTGTGGGTTTTACTTACCACCCAGCGCTGAAAAGTGACTAATATCACAGTACTGAATAACGCTACTAGCGTGACGGTAATACCAATCCCGGCAGCACGAAGCGGTTCGGGGCTGGCCAGATGCTGGATACCGGTCAAAAACAGAAACAGCGCCGAGCCAGAAATAAACATACTTTGCGCCAGTGCGGCCAACGACTCCGCTTTACCATGCCCGAAAGTGTGTTCTTCATCAGCGGGCTGCAACGAGTAACGCACCACTAACAGGTTGGTCAACGATGCCGCAATATCCACCAAAGAATCCACCAACGCCGCCAGTATGCTGACCGACCCGGTGAACCACCATGCAAAAATTTTAATTAACAGTAGTGACGATGCCATGACGGTCGCCGCGACTGCCGCCCTGGTAATCAGCCGCCCATAGGATTGATTCATAAATGCTCCTGCTTTGCCGTGCGGGAATTATAACGGATGGCATCGGTGGGGATAGTATGAGTAAGCGTAAGATTGTTTGATAGTGCAGTGCATTGCAGGAGGAATAGCGTTGACCTGTCAGGGATTGATTGCCTGGTCACCACAGACAATCAATCCCGGGCCATTTTATTCTTTTACATTTTCAAACAATGAAACGGCATAAACCCATGAAGGTACACTGTTTATCAGGTCAAGGTACCCACTATGGTCACTATATAGCGGATCCTGGCAACCGTGTCTCTGTGTATAATTAACGGAGAACATACCTGAACTTATAAAATATTTATCCGCAAGTGCAGCCACGCAGAAATAGGGTTTCTTATTAGCGTCCTGTACAAATTTTGCAACGGCATTCTGATCGCTGGATTTAACAAAAACAGGAACATCACCAAGGTCTAATGGGGTAGCATTAGTTTTAAAAGTAAAATCCTCATCCTTGCTGCCAGTAGCAGAGAACAAATTATGTGGAAGTACATTATGTTCATAAAAATATTTATTAAGCGCTGGTTTATGGTCACCATAAACAATAATCACCGCGTCTTTATCTATCTCCTGTACCTGTTGAGCAAAATCAGTCAAACGGGAGATAGATTCTGCCACTTCATATTTATAAACGGTTTCACCAGAATCATTGAGATGTGGAAAAGGACCATGAGTACCCATGGTAATGAGATTCATAAAAATGGGTTTTCCCTGCTTCTCTCGAAGCATTTTTAATGCTGAGCGGTAAAGTACAATGTCATCTGTTTGCCACTGCCAAGACTTCTTATTTTTTGCAATTTCGACTGGCACGTCACCCATTTGAGTTATATCGACAAATTCATCAAAACCAAATTTACGGTAGACATCACCTCTGCGCCAGAATGATCGGTTATTGTTATGGGCTGCAAATGCATAGTAATTTTTACGTTTTAAGGCGCTAGCAAAAGACTCGGTATTATCCTTAAAAATATCAACGTACTCCTGGTAAATGATACCAGAAAGATGCTGACTCGTGCTTGGTAAGCCGGTAAGCATTTCAAATTCAATGTTAGCTGTGCCTGCACCATAGTGTGGAGATGTTGCCCGCATGGCCGTAAAGCCATTATCCATAAGGGGCTGATAAAGGTCTTTAAAATTATTATCATCGTACCAACAAGATTCACACAAAATAAATATTACCGTCTTCTTCCCGGGTTCACTTTTAGCATATGTAGTACGCAGAGATAGGTACTCTTTGACGTTATCTTTTTTTAATCCAGGAGCTGAACGACGAACGCTAGTCTGAATTAGATGCATAGGTAATCCATGGCGTTTAACGTTGCCAGGCCAATCCCATGAAATATAATAAACATCATATTTATTGGTGAGTCTGTTTGCATTCTCTACTATCCAATCCGGTAGACCACCTATTGCATTTGAATAAGGTGAAAAAAACATAGGTGTGGTAAACACCAAAAATAAAATAACAGCCAGCTTATTAGATTTAGGGGATTTTAATTTCCGATCCAAAAAAAACAAGAGCAGCCCAGTAAGAATCGCGCCGGCACAAAGTATTATATTATCAACAGAAAGATATTTTGAGGCCAGGGAAATATTGGATCCAGCAACAATGTCATTAAAGGATAGAGGTTCATCAGTTAGTGATATTTTCGTCATATTAATAAACGAAATAATTGCTGAAACCAAAGCTATTAAATAAAGGGAAAAAAGAACTCTGAGATTAATCAACCTAAGGATAAGGTAAATAAAAATAACTGGTACGGACATCCAGTACATTCTAATCATCTCATGTCGATTAATACCATATGGGCTATCACCGATGATACCCAAGACCATTTTCAAAAAACAAATTATAACTGAAACACATAACGCCTCTACTATCAGTCCCTTAATAAAACAAAAACTATATTTTTTTAAATTAATATTTCTCAATTTCTCGATCATTTACCGAAATCCACCAATAGAGTTTATGTATCTCGTCGTCTACATATCATCTTGATGATATATCAAAAAAATGTGGAGAAAAATGGTGTTATGAGGTTCCGCGCGTTTAGTGAGGATAAAAGGTAAAATTTAGATAGAAAAGCGCCTCCTACCACTATCGTAAGTTAGCGGCTCAGGGCTTAACAGTAAGCCATAGATAAAAAAAACCCCCACATCATGTGGGGGAAGACAGGGATGGTGTTTTAGCATCAGACCTATCTTAATGAAATAAAAGGATTTATTTCTTGTAATGTCCACACATTGACCACATCGACAAAGAGCCCTGTAGTACATCAGGGCTCTTTTCATCTCAGCGTTTAATCTTTTGTAAAATTAGCTTTACCGCTCTGTTGAAGCTCAGCGAGAGGCAGAACCCTTCTATAGACCGCTAAGAGCATTTTTAACTGTACTAGTTCGTCTGCACCAGAAAGTAAAACCAGATTTTTTCGTTGTTCTTCACTAAGTGACATCACTGATTCAAGTGCTTTAACGGCTTCACGGACTCTTTTTATTTCAAGCTGCTCATTTTCCAAGCGTAGTTTTTCTGATTTCAGCTTAGCCCACTCACGTTGCCTATAAGTACGCATAATCTGATCAACAACCTTGTTAGCAGCCAATATGCTAGCTCCAATTGCCGTTACTAGTCCGGCAACTTGCCAAGCTATATCTGTTAGCGCTGAGAGTTCTATAAACCCAGGAGAGGCATACTGTATTTTTTTTACAACGGGGCGATAATCAGATGGAGTGCTACTGTAAACACTTCTAAAAAAATTAACGACACTATGCCCGCCTTCCCAAGGCATAGTAGAGTAGCCCTTCGGTATTCCCCCAGATTGGAGCTGTTTGGCAACAATTTTCTGACGTTCTCTTAAAGAGTAAAAGAAGCCGTAAAGCTGTAGATATTCTTTCGTTAAAACAGCAAAGTCAGCCAACTCCCAGCGCCTATCAAGCTCTATTATTACTTTTTCCATTTTTGACCATCATTTAGTAGGTTAGTGCTTAAAAAGCAATCTACTCAAGATCAGGTAAATAGCAAATCCTAACGTGAGTGACGATCTCTGCTTATTATTACATCCACAAAGTTTGCTGCCCCGATGAAGTCGGATGCGGTCTGACTGGCTGCACTTCGCCAGGCTTCACGATATAGCGCTGTACTGACTCCAGCGTGACAAACGTCGCACTACAGTTAACGTTTTGGCATTGATGATAACGTTCCTTGGTGGTATCGGTCATGTAACGACTGGTACGCGCATGGGCGGCATGTTGGCATAACGGGCAATGGAACATAATGAGCACCTCGACGGTTTGAGTAATGTCGAAATTTTACGACAAAAAACCTTATATAACAAAAAGTTAAATTAATTGTGTCACTCATCATTTTCTGATTCGTACTCAACCTCAGAAAGCTTTATTTCGAGCTCTAAGCCCGTCGTGAAGCCATTATTATTGAGGTTATGAGTCACCCTACTAATCAACCACGCCTGCTCATCTATGACGCTCTTAAACCCTGAGACTTTCACCGGCGTTTCCGGGTAGAGATCGGCACGCCCGACGGCCAGATTTATCGAGAACTCCGCGACACCGCGCTGTAGCTTGTCCCACTTCGCCTGCGCCGCCCGCATGGCCTGGGCTTTTGTGGCGAACACCGTTGTAAGCGCAAACACGTTATCCGCCTCACCGGCCAGATATTCTCCCTCGCGGGCTTCCGGGACTTTAGTTTCCTTCTTTTTAGCTTTGGCTTTCGGGTGCTGTAGTGCGCGTAAATGCTGCTCTTTGGGCTTGCGCTTCACCTTCACTTTTTTCGGTTTCGGGTCTTTGGTATGAAGCCACTGAGCCGTAACACCGGTATAAGCGCCCCGGTCTGCAATCGAAAACTGGTGCCGGTCGCCATCACTGCGGGTGATCATCACCTGCGGAATGGGCCTGCCGCTGGCGGTTGTGGCATTCCCGGCTTTGAGAAACAGCAATTTCCCCGCCTTGACCGACACCTCGCCGCCGTTCCGGTCAGCCAGCCGCGTCAGGAATTTGGCGTCGGATTCCTGCGTCTGGTCGATATGCGGGATATGAATCCCGGCCAGCGCCGGAATGACACTCGCGGTCAGTTTGTTACGTGCGGCGATCGCTGCCACGACACCGCCTTTGGCGATAATGATTTGCGCCCCGGCGGCATCGTCAGCCGAGGCGGCGGTGTTGTCGCCGAGCTGGCGCGCCTGTTTGCGCAGTGCGGCCATCTCTGCCGAGTCTTTACCCACGCCAAGCACCGCCTGAAGCTCCGAGTTCTTTTGCGCAAAGTCATAGCCCGGTTTCAGCAGCGCCGTTCCCGCCAGCGTGGCGGTTGTCGCTATTCCCACCCCTGCCGCGCCCACCGCTGCCGCGTTACCGGCGAGCGCCTTCCCGGCCTGATAGCGCTGCTTAACCCGGCTCAGTTTCTCCTGTTGCGCACTGACACGCGCCAGCGCCTCACGCTGCCGGTTAAGCTGTGACGTGGTTTCACCAATACTGGTTTTCAGGCGACGCTCATCAGCGGCCAGCGTGCGGGTGTTTATCCCGGCAAGGCTGAGCTCCTGCCGCTGACGCTGCACGGATTCACGCAGGCTGTTGTGTTTAAGCTGGAGCGCGGCGGCGCTTTTGCGTGCCGTCTCCATCGCCTGCGCCTGCGCGCGGGTCGGGTTTTCGGTCTGTTTAAATGCCACGGCCAGCGCGGCGGCCTCCTGTTTCGCTTTTTCGAGCGACTGGCCGGTCACGGCAAGCTGTGCGCGGGCCCTGCGAAAACCCTCTATTTTTGATGCCTGGCTGTTGAGCTCACGTAACGTGGTTTGCGTCGCCCGCATCCCTCCGGCCAGTTCCTTGCTGGCCTTGTCGATGGATTTTAACGGGCGGGTTGCCTGGTCAACAGCCTTGAGTAATACCTGTAATTTCACACTACTCATTCGTGTTTCCGCTTCGCTGGATGGCTTTTTCTCGCCATGTAATGAGCTCTGTCAGGCTCAGGAGATAGAGCTCTGAGGGCGGCCAGTGAAAAATCACCGCAATATCCGCCATCAGGTCATCAACAGTGAGTGTGTCGGGGAAATTTACTGCGCCGAACTCGGCGACAAAAAACCGATCACCTTACCCGCCAGCGCCACAAGGTCGGGCAGTTCCAGCGCGGCGACTTCCTGCTCGGTCAGTGACGGCGCGGTGACGCGGGGCAGCACTTTAATCAGGGCATCGACGTCGGAGTTAGCCACCGCAGCAAGGCTGACACCGCGCAGCGTTCCGGCATTCGGTTTAATCAGGGTGATGGTGTCGATAGTCTGCCCGCCGCGCTGAACAGGATTTTCCAGGGTGATCACGTTGTCGTTATTCATAATTTTCTCTTCTTAACCGGGTTTCAGGATGAACCGGCCAGCGCACCGGCCGGGGTGAAAATTACAGGCCGATATTGCGGCGGTGCTGTTCCAGCCGGTCGGTGCCGTTGACCTTCTCCACCATGTTGAGGGTGTCGATTTCAACCAGCTCCCTGCCGTCCATCGTCAGTTTGAAATAGGTACAGACGACCGAAATTTTCGCTTCGGTGTCTTCGCCGGGTTTGTTCTCGCCGGTGTCGATTTCTTTCTGACGGCCACGCATCACCACTTCAACGGCGACCGTTTCGCCGGTGTCGTCGCGCTGGAAGGAACCGGCAAAACGCACCGGCACGGCATCAACGCCGGTTGCGCCGTACAGCTCCCAGATAACCGGATCCGGGAAACCGCCGAGCGACCATTCCATCGACAGGGCATCATCATCGAGACCGAGGTCAACCGGCGCGACGCCGTTCATCCCCGCCCCGCGATAGTTTTCGAGCTTGCGCGTCAGCTTCGGCAGAGTGATCGACTTCGCGATACCCTGATAGCTGTAGCCATTGAGAAACACATTCATGTATTTCAGCTTGCGTGGCATTGCCATTCAGTCAGGCTCCTTAATTGCTGTTTACTGAGGAAACCAGCGTCGCCAGATATTTATCGGTGATGCGCTGGCGCAGGGTCAGATTTTCCAGTGGGGGAACCGGCGTATAGTCATAATCGATATACAGTTTCCCGGCTTTCAGGGTTTCCGCGTCGTTGGCGTCCTCGTCAAACCAGCAGGTCGCATCCACAATGTAGCTGTTACTTTTCAGCTCACGGAATTTGGCGTTGATGCCATCCACGATGTCGCGGATCAGCGTCGCGGTGATCGGCTTATCCACCGCCCACATGTGCGCTTCGGCCATCGTGTCAGCGATAACCTGCGCCGTGCGGGTGTAGTTCTCAAACAGGAAAAGCGGGTCATCGGAGCAGGTGCGGTTGCCCCAGAAGCGAAAACCGTCCTTGCGGATAAGCGTGGTCACACCCGCCTCGTTAAGCAGGTCGGCATCGGTGCCGGGCTCCTGCAAATCCCAGAACACCGACGCACTGACGCCGGTCACACCGTTGACGCCGACGTTAGACAGGGTTTTATGCCAGCCGACCGACTGGTCGATGTACGCGCGCAGACCGAGGGCGCGGGCGGTGGCGTATGCCGTGGTGGTCGCATTTTTCACGGTGTCCCAGGCGAGAAAATCCGGCCAGATAACCATGAGCTCACGCTGGCTGAAATTGTCGCGGTATCGGATGGCATCAGAGAGGGTTTTGCAGCCCCACGCGCTGACGTAGCCGAATGCGCGCAGCTTCTGGCAAACGGGCGCAAGCGCGGTCGCCACCTGGAGTGTATCGAAACCCGGTACACCGAGGATGCGGGGTTTTACGCCGGTCACCGCCTCGGCGGTCAGCAGCGCTTTCAGGCCGGTGTATTTGCCGTTCTCGTCCGTGGTGCCGATGATGTTGGAAATGGTCTGCGCGAGCGCCGCCTCTTCATCGTCGCCGGTGCCCTCGGCAACGCGCACAACGACAATCACCGGTTTTGCCTGGTCGGCGATGGCCTGTAATGATGCCGCCAGCGTGCCTTTTTTACCGGCCTTTGCGATGGCGCTTTGTACACTGGTAATCAGCACCGGCTCGTTAAGGGGAAAGGTCGCGGCATCGGCATCGCTGGCGGTACAGACCATGCCGACAATGGCGGTCGAGACCGTGGAAATGACGCGCGTGCCGTCGTTGATTTCGACGACCTGCACGCCATGATGATAATCACTCATCCGTTTAACTCCGTGGGGTTGGGGTGAGTGTTATTGTCCGGGCTGCGCGGGTGCGGAGCTATTTATCAGGGTTGGCGGGCGTGAGGGACAACAGCAAACAAAAAAAAGCGGGCGTCTGCCCGCTGTGATTATGCCGGTAACTCCGGCCAGTCGATTTCCGGGGCATCCTCCGGCCGGATCCGGTTCAGTACCACCCGGTATGTCTTCCACTCCGTTAACAACGTTTTTTCGCTGTCGGTGGCAATACCCAGTTCAACAGCATCCTGAAGTGTCGCAATCATGTTATTTGCCTGAGTTAACCGCTCCTGCTTTTTGCGTTGGGCTTCTGCCTCATCATCCACTGGTGCGGCAGTAATTTTCCCACCGTCAAAAATAAATGCCCCGCCGATTGCTTTTTCTCCCGCAGCGGTAAATTCATGCGGCACATTCTCCGGTGCGATTTCCACCACAATCTGATTAACCGGAAATATTGTGCTCGCATCATAAGAAAAGTGGACGATTTCTTTTGAATCCGGATTAAATGATATTTTAAGCGTTTCAGTTGACAGCGTCTTAAGCCATAGATACCAGTCGCTATCATTCTCATCTTTCAGAAAAACGATATTCATTCCCGGAGATTTTGCGATGTAATATAATTCCAGCTCATCGGGGGAAAGTGTTGCAACCTCCTCTGGTGTGTATTTTCCCCATTTTTCTAATGGTTCATATTTTTTAAATGTGCCTGATTGCATTGTCATTAAGCCACCCATGCCGTGAACCAGTTCCCACCAATGTTATATTGAATATAACGATATTGTACTGCTGTATAGTTTGACTTTTGCAGCACCGCAGTAACAACAGCGCCGGCTGGAGCATAGGCAAAATTATTATCATTATTCCCGTTATTTACTTCGCCTGGTGACGCTAATCTGATGCCTCCTTGCAGGAAATTAGTGCCCACCCACGAAGCCCCGGCAAAATTACCGCCGACCCATGCTGTTGTTGCATAAGGGCTTAAATCCTGCAAATATCGTTCGTCGAAATTGCTGTAGTTGCCGGGTACTATATGCCCGGCCATTTGCAAATGACCGGTTCGGACATTGATATAGCCCGCCATCCCCTCATTTCCGTTGAGCGTGGAATAAAAACCAATCCCATACCAGGATTTAATCATCATGTTGGCACTGTTAAAGCTGGCATCATCATTGCCAAAGGTAATGCCGGTCTGCTTATCCGATATCCAGAATCCGCGGTGAAGATTCAGCTCGCCGTTTATGGTTCCTCCGGAGGCATCAATACTGGAAACCCATGCGCTCCAGACGTTGTTCCAGTATGTACGGATATAGCTGCGCGAATTATTATAAATACGGTAAATCTGCGTAATACCGGCGTGTTTATATACCTCAAGTGAACCAGCACTAGCTTCCGGGTAGTTAGCACCAGCCGCTGCATAATCATTTGTATTCTGGTAATACAGCCCCGGTGTCATAAACGAGTTGAGGTCAGCCGCATTGCCGATAGCCACCGCCTGGCCGTTAAAAATATCCTGCGCCGTCACGTTGATATCAGCGGATAATTCCCGGCCATTAACCCTGCGGGTGAGCGGAACCCGGCCATTGGCATTGTCATTAGCCGCCTTAACCGCTCTGGGTGTGGCCGCGAGCACCTCAGACGCGTTATCGGTCGCGCTGCTGAGCTGGACAAGCCCCTTTTGCCCCGTGGTCGCGTCCTGTGCCGTGTATTTTCCGTTAGCAAGGTCATACGCTGCCTTAACCGCTTTCGGCGTGGCGGCGAGCGCCTCAGACACGTTATCGGTCGCGCTGCTCAACTGGACAAGCCCCTTTTGCCCCGTGGTCGCGTCCTGTGCCGTGTATTTTCCGTTAGCAAGGTCATACGCCGCCTTAACCGCTTTCGGCGTCGCGGCGAGCGCCTCAGATACGTTATCGGTGGCGCTGCTCAACTGGACAAGCCCCTTCTGCGCCGTGGTCGCGTCCTGTGCCGTGTATTTGCCACTGGCAAGGTCATACGCTGCCTTAACCGCTCTGGGCGTGGCGGCAAGGTTCTCCGCTGCGCTGTCCGTGGCGCTGCTGAGCTGGGTAAAACCTTTGTCCGTCAGTGTGGCATCGGGATGGCGACGCGATTGCTCATGCTCCGCAAGTTTGTCATCCACATAATCCTGCGTGGCCATCACGACGGAACCGTCAATAGCCAGCTCAACAGAGGCAACATCGGACAGCATAATCACCATGCGCAGAGTCTGGGCCCGCCCGGAACCTTCTTCGAGCTCTGGCTTATAGCTTTCTGCCATATTGCCGACGGCGACCAGTGTGCCGGTGTCGTCATAAAGTCCCATTTCACGCAGCCAGAAACCGCCCGTTTCCGGCGGGATGACCAGTTCGGCCACCACATAATTTTTATGCCTGTTGTCCTGGCTGATTTTATTCAGCGTCTGGCGCCAGACCTCATTGATAAGTTTTGTCTGCCCGGCGTCCGGCTGCGGCAGCGTACCGCCGCCATCACCGACGGCCATCGCAGTAATATTCACCTTTTTCCCGCCCGGCGTGAGGGCTGCCGCAAATTTTGCCACCCCTGCCGTGGTGACGACGGTTTTGTATTTCGTTGCCATTTTCTTTTACTCACTCCGGGTAAACCGTGGTCACGTCGCCGCTGTAATTCACGCCACCGGCAAAGAGAGCTCCGGCAACGTCCTGAATAATATTGAGGCCGATAAGATGGCGGCTGGCGGGCTTTGCATCCGCAATGAGCCGCTCCATCTCGGTATACATTTCTTCGGTGATACCGGTTTCCAGTACGCCGATATCAAGCCGGAATGTGCCTGGCGGATCGCCGGTCTCCCACCACTCGGTGACATTAATGAGATAGCCGAGCGGCTCGACCACGCGCCGCACTGCGCCGATGGTGCCTTTATGACAGTGGATAAAATAGGCGCTGCGGATAACGTCCCGTTTCGTCTCTTCCGGCCAGTTCTCGTCCCACCGGTCAACGGAAAACGCCCAGGCCAGCCACGGCAACAGGCTGACCGGACACAGGTCAGGATTCCACAGGCGGCGCAGCGGTATCGGGGTGTTTTCGATTTCAGAACAGGCGCGCGCGGCGGCCACCTCCAGCGCCGAGGAGCCCACCGGCAACAGCCGCGATTCACTCATCGGAGCCCCCGACAACTATCCGGTAATCAGTGCAAAAAGAGGCTTGTGTTTTATCGAGTACGATGTCAGCCGCCGGGGCGGCCAGCTCAACACGCTGCACACCTTCAACATGGAGTGCGGCATAAATGGCAGATTTACGGATATCGCGACCGAGGCGATGCTGTGCGCTGATATACGCCTTGAGTTTGTTTTCCGCCGCACGGCGAACCGGCTCACTTTCCGGGCCCGGGTAGAGATAAAGCGTGGCGTCAATCCGGTAATCAACAATCGCCGCTGACTGCACGGTCACGCGGTCGGCAACCGGCCTCACATCCTCATCGTTAAGGGCATTTCGCACGGCCATCAGCAGGTCATCCGACGCTGCGCCGTTATCCTCGCGCGACAACACAGAGACGGTTACACAGGCGGGTGCCGGGCTGATAACGGAAATATCCGCGACACGTCCGTCGGCGCTGCGCCCATGAAATTCATAAGCCCCGGTTGAGCCCGCCACGCTCAGCCCTTCCATTGCCTGCTGAATGCGTAGCCGGTAATCACTGTCCGCCTCCATCACCGCCGCGACGGGCGGGAATGCGGCGTCACCAGCCGGGGTGATAACCAGCCTCGCGACGTCATAATTCGCGCCGATAACGTCGAGGTCATTGCCGGTGGCATAGGCAAGCATCGTCGCGCGGGCGGCTTCGTTCACGCGCTGACGCCACAGCACCTCACGATACGCGTTCTCTTCCAGAAACTTGGTCAGCGGCTCGGATTCCAGTGCCAGCGTGCGGGCAACGGCGTCCTGCTCTTCAGCAGGGAACAGCGAAACCAGCGTCGCCTTGCGTTCGGTGAGAATGCTCTCGTAATCGAGTTCCTCGACCACATCCGGGGCGGGGAGCTCGCTCAGGTCAACAATCGGCATGGGTTCAACTCACAGGAAGGGTTAATGAAAGGGTTTCCCCGGTGCTGACGAGCTGGCCGGTCAGATTGACGGTCATCCGGCCTTCGCTTTGCTCCGTAGTGATTTCACTCAGCGTGATGCGCGGCTCCCACTTCAGGAGCGCCATATAACAGGCCACGCGGATTTGCAGCGTGAGCGCCGGTGTCTGCGGCTGGTCAATCAGCGTGGAGAGCAGCGAGCCATATTCCCGGCGCATGACGCGGGAGCCGACCGGCGTGCGCAGAATGTCGCTCATGCTCTGGCTGACGTGCTGTGAATCAGTAAGCGCGCGGCCATTTACGCGGCTCATGCCGGTATAGTTCACTGTCACAGGGGGGCTCCTGTTGTGCCGCCGCTGTCGCCGGGGTGCTGATGGGTGTGAAGCACTTTGCCGTTGGACGACAATGCGCCGCCGCTGTGCGAGATATTCCCGCTCATCGTGCCGCCTTTCTGCACCTCCAGCGTGCCGGTAATGAGCCTGTTCGTGCAGACCACTTCCGGGGTGTCGAGCGTGATGCGCGAAGAGGCTTTGACC
The DNA here is from genome assembly GCF_900116535.1 of Kosakonia arachidis. Taxonomy (GTDB): domain Bacteria; phylum Pseudomonadota; class Gammaproteobacteria; order Enterobacterales; family Enterobacteriaceae; genus Kosakonia; species Kosakonia arachidis. The sequence continues at coordinate 57,211 of NZ_FPAU01000009.1, forward strand.
AGCACCACCGGCACGGTGGCGGTGAGGGATTCCGATGCGGTAACGTCGGCGGTTCTGATGCCGCTGACCGTCAGCGCACTGGTCGCCGGTTCGTACTCAATAACCGCGCCATCCGGGAAAGCAATATGCAGGGCGTCAGCCGAAGCGGACGGGGCGCGGTTCTCATCGGAGAAAATGCCGGGCAGCACAAACGCGGTATCGAGCTCGCCGCCTACGGCCAGAATGAGCACCTGTTCGCCAATGGAGGGAGCCCACCATGTGCGCGAACGCCCGGCGCGCTGCGTCAGCCACTGGAGCCAGTCGGTAACATTGCCGCCGGTCTGCACGCGACAGCGCCCGGCATCAAGGTCAGTGTCGACAATAACGCCGGTGCGTATCATATTGCGCAGCGTGCGCGCAAGTTCATTTAAATTTGTGAGTTTGTTCATGGATGAAAGGATGCGGTCATACAGTTCAAACAGCAAAACATGCTGTTTTATTGACAGATGAAACAACTGCGGGTAGAAAACAAACTCTGTGGATTAAACAATAAAAAAAGAGGAAAGGATGTCGACGCTAAAAAACAACTACAGGCCGATGACAGCAGGTGAAATAAGAATGGCGCGGACTCTTTTTCAGAACGCCATTAATTATAGCGCCGTAAAAATTTATAACGGTGATTATTTGCCGTTTGGTTTGCAAAATAGCCGCGTCGCTATGACACCAGACGGCAATATGTACTATCCTGAAGCACTCTTCAGAGAAGATTTTTCCTTTGGTGACATCACGGACAAGGCGCTGTTCATGCATGAAATGGGGCATGTATGGCAGCACCAGATGGGCGTCAATGTCCGGACTCGTGGTTTAGTTAGCTGGGCTTCAAGCTATGAATACTCTTTGCCAAACGAAAAGGATTTAGCAGATTACAGCCTCGAACAACAGGCTTCTATTATTGCTGATTATTATGTGCTGACTAACTTTGGTGTGAATGTTTTTATTCAGCAATCCACTTTTAAAGGCATCATCGGACCTGATTTACGAGATAAATACAAGAATATTCTTAAATACTTCCTTGCATCACCCACTAATAAAAGGTGCCTGTGGAAATGAAAAAATTAATGCTAATTGCGTGGTCGCTTTTACTGAGTGGTTGCATGGTAGATAACTCACCCTACCGGGCCGCTGATATTTCATTATCTGCAAATGGACAACCTTGCGTTACAGTATCGAAGGATTCACTGACCAGTGACGGAAAATCAAAATTGCTGGTTCTCAGAGTATCCGAGCGAGCCCCGGACAATAATATGAAACAGGTCTGGGAACGTGATGATATGAGTAACCCAACGCTGACTGTGATACCTGATAGATGTCTGCCCGTGGATTACCACTTTGAGAAAGGTAAAGAGTACAGCGTCACAGCAATCACTGCCTTTTCAGCAAGTGAAGTGGGGACTAAACGTATATGGTCTGCAGGTTTCAACCTGGAGAATTTAGCCCCAAAACGATGATCATAGATGTTTAAAGATGACGTCCTCTATCATCACAATATCCTCTTTGTTTAAGCCCAGCAGAAGCCGTCGCGGATACACAATATCAGGACGGTTTCGGGCCGGTTTATCCTTTAATCCATACTGATGAACCCGCGCGATGCGCTGTACTTTGTCGGTAAACTCCACCACTGCCGCGCTGTCATTACCGCTGGCTTTCATATAGCGATTCGTGCGCAGCTTCGCGAACATCTCGCGCTTGATACGGCCTTTCTTTGCGCGCAGCGGCTGGGGTTTTCGTTTTGCGTATGGTGAGCCGTCCGGGTTTTTCTGGGCTTTGATGCGCTGCTGTTGCTGCTGGCGCAGCTTCTTCGCAATGTCGACGGTAAGACGCCGACGCCCGGCAGGGGACAGCGCAGCCAGCAGCCCGGCAAGCTCATTCTCAAACGGTTTAAATTCAGTCATCCCACTTACTCACCAGTTCGCCATTGATGTACAGCTCCACCGGACGCGTGACCGGCTCCGGCGGGGGCGGTTCCGGGATGCGCCGGACGTGAAGCGCTGAGCCGACCTCGTTAACCAGCGTTCGCTCGGTCAGGGCAAGGCTCATGCTGATATCAAAACTGCTGTCATTGTTGAGATCGGCCTCAAAGGTGAAGCCTTTCGCCTGACCTGTGGCGGTTTCCATAATGTCGGGCTGATGCTCACGCAGCCACGCCAGCACCGGCACAAGCAATAAATCCGCATCGCCGGTAAAGTCCGTCACCACCACATTGAGCGTGTAACGCTTCTCGAATGACAGCGAGGTGGCGAGCGTGGCGACAAGGTTGCCGCTGTCGACAAACAGCCGCAGCATCTCAGGGTTGGTTTTCAGCACCGGCACGGCATCAGCCAGGGCTTTTCTCAGACTGTCGGGCTTCAGCATCTAAATCATCCTGACATTGTTTGATGGTTTCGACCTGGAGCGCACAGCTTTCCAGCGCCCGCTCAAGGTTGCGGATATCGGCACTTAAATCGCCGTTCGTGTGTGGATCACTGCCCGGCATCGGGCAAAGGCTGACTTTCGGGCAGCCGCTGTAAACAATCACCGGCGCTGGCGCAGGCGGCGCGCTTGTGCAACCGGCGCACAGCATCAGGTAAATCAGCGCTGTACCAGCGGCGAAAGGCGTCATTTTCATTGAGTAACCTCGTTATGGTCTGTTCCCGCCGGGCTTCCCGATCACCGGCAGTATTCAGCTTCTGGCGTAAATCCACCTGCGCCCGTTCGTTTTTATCCGCCCGGTCACGGGCAACAATGAGCTGGTTTTTCAGCATGCCGATCGTCAGCTTTTGCTCGCCCGCGACGCGGCTCGCTTTATCAAAAGACTCCCGCAGGGCGCTATTCTCATGGCGCAGCCACAGCAGCCCGGCCACCGCAAGCGCCAGCACCACCATTAACGTTTTCATTGCGTCCCCTTCAGGCAGTAATCCCGCTCGCGCTTGCGCCGGTTCTCCAGCCCTTTATTTTTGATTCCGTTGATGTAGACCCAGCGCGGGAGCTGGTCACAGGCCTGTTGCCATTTTTTCTGGTTCAGGAAATACACCAGTGTCGACTGACAGGCCGGCGCCGGGTGCGTGGTTATCGCGCCGCCGCTGGTTGCCGGGGGTAAATTCCGCATTCTGGAGCGGCATCAGTGGAAGGGGATGGATTTTGCCACACAGGCCGAGTCTATCCGCGAGCTCACGCAAAAATACAACGTCGAATACATCGGGATTGATGCGACCGGACTCGGTCAGGGCGTTTTCCAGTTGGTACGCTCCTTCTACCCGGCAGCGCGCGACATTCGCTATACCCCGGAAATGAAAACCGCGATGGTGCTGAAAGCCAAAGACACCATCACGCGCGGTTGCCTCGAATATGACGTCAGCGCAACCGACATCACGCAGTCGTTTATGTCCATCCGCAAAACCATGACCAGCAGCGGGCGCAGCGCCACCTATGAGGCCAGCCGCACCGAAGAGGCCAGCCACGCCGATCTCGCCTGGGCCACCATGCACGTACTGATTAACGAACCGCTGACCGCCGCGAGCGGCCAGCCCTCATCCTCAATTCTGGAGTTTTATTAATGGCTAAACGCAACAAACGCCAGCGCACCCCGACACCGCGCCCGCATACCGCCGCGCCCGCGCAGAGCATGGAGGCGTTTACCTTCGGCGAGCCGGTACCGGTGCTCGATAAACGCGATATACTGGATTACGTGGAGTGCATCGATAACGGCCAGTGGTACGAGCCGCCGGTGAGCTTTTCCGGGCTGGCGAAAAGCATGCGCGCCGCCGTTCACCACAGCTCGCCGATTTACGTCAAACGCAACATCCTGGTATCAACCTACATCCCGCACCCGCAATTATCCCGGCAGGATTTTACCCGCTTCGCGCTGGATTACATGGTGTTTGGCAATGCGTTTATTGAGCAACACCGGAGCGTGACAGGCAGGCCGCTCAGATATGAAACCTCACCGGCCAAATACACCCGTCGCGGGGTGGAGCAGGATACCTACTGGTATATTCAGAACTACACAAAGCCGCACCCGTTTGCGCCCGGCTCGGTGTTTCACCTGCTGGAGCCCGACATTAACCAGGAGCTTTACGGGATGCCGGAATACCTGAGCGCACTTAACTCGGCCTGGCTGAATGAGTCGGCGACGCTGTTTCGCCGCAAGTATTACCAGAACGGCGCGCACGCGGGTTACATCATGTACGTGACGGACGCGGCGCAGAGCAGCACCGATGTTGAGGCGCTGCGCAAGGCGATGCGTGATTCGAAAGGGCTCGGCAATTTTAAGAACCTGTTTTTCTATGCGCCGAACGGAAAAGCCGACGGCATTAAAATTGTGCCGCTGAGCGAGGTCGCCACCAAAGACGATTTTTTCAATATCAAAAAAGTCAGTGCCAACGACCTGCTGGACGCGCACCGCATCCCGTTCCAGCTCATGGGCGGAAAACCGGAAAATGCGGGCTCGATAGGCGACGTTGAGAAGGTGGCAAAAGTGTTTGTGCGTAACGAGCTGACGCCGTTACAGGCCCGCTTTCTTGAGCTCAACGAATGGGCGGGAGAGGAAATTATCCGGTTCCAGAAATACAGCCTCGACACCGACGACGCGTAACCCACGCCAGCCGCCTGCGGGCGGCTTTTTCACGCCCCCTCGCCAGAGCCCACCAGAGCCCCCACACGACGCACTGCCGTCTCGCTTCCCCGTAACACGCTCTCGCGCCCTGCGTGTGGCAGGGGCGCTCTCAGGCGCGGGAAAATAAATAAATTACCGGCCTCAGCGCGCAGTGCTTTCCCCGCCTCGCCTGCCCGCTTTATGGGTCGGTTTTAATGCAGTTGCATCAGCAGTGACGCTCAACGCCAGCGCTGGCGCTGACTGGGAAATTCTGACATACAAATCAAATGCAAAATGATGCAATAAATACATGCATTCTACTTTTTAAGTTTACCTATTCTTTTTTCTAAACTACGAAGTACTTTTTTGCATTTTTTCTGATTAATATATGTATCATCAATAATTTTAATATGAAACATTACTACTCTATTCAAGCATACAAACATCACGCGAGCATCATCACTTGTTATTAAAAATGATTCTTTATTGACATTTTTAATGCGATTATTTTGTGATAAATCATCAAATGCATCTGACCCATGCTGACGCCTGTACTGCTCTTTAATAAAAATTACTTCTTCATGACCAATAAGCTCAACCCAAACTATTAAATTCTCAGGAAGTAATTCACCACGCTGGATGAAGTAAACACCTTTACCTAGCCAAGTTCCGTAGCGATATAGTTCTTTCGCTGTGAGAGGCAATGTTATGGATGTACCACGCTGACTATGACTGACGCTCTGGAAAGCCTGCTTAAATCTGGAATCCTTCCTTGAAAGTGCCTTGTGAAAGTTGTTAATAGCATCAAAACTACCATCAGTATTATCTCCTACCATACGACAGATAACGCCTAGTATTTCATCTACCCGGCTCTTTTCGCTGTTGCATTTCTTGCATGCATGAAAATCCCCTTCACCATTAGTTCTATGAATAGATACTGATACTTGTGGAATCATATGTTCCACAGTTCTGCTATGAGGATCGTTTACAATTCTGTTCATGAGAACGCCGCAATAAACACAGTATGTACTTGCTCTCATTCCCTGCCCCTGAAATTTACCGTAAATACACCATCTTAGATGCCACATTTTATACGTGGTGTAAGATGTTGTCCGCTGAGTAGATGCTGGATAAGAAGGCACTTCTGGTTGCTCTGGGCCGAAAGTACTGACGACAAGAAGTGCGAAACCGTAGTACTCATGTGTAGACAACGGGTCTGCCGCAACAGACCACTTGTCCCTTGCCCGCAAGTCTCCGCACCGATTTAAAAATCACCAAATCCATGAAAATAATGCGCTCAATACATGCGAAGAGGGAGAACTGCCCATAGGTGCGATCGAGACATGTCGATTAGCTTCTGTCACACGTTAAATGCCGGTAGATTTTTTTCGTTAAAAAAATGGCGAGCACACCCAGCAAAATAGAAGCTAAACCCAGAAAAATCAGTAATGAAAGAAGGTGGCTAAACAGCCCTCCGAAGCTTGTAAAATCACTCAGTCGCGCAAACTGTTCCGGCGTCAGTACACGAATCACGATTTCTGGAATAGTTAGAAAGAAAACAATCACCACCAGAACATAAATGGTCACCTTACCGCTTTTTTTCATTATCTTCCTTGCTCCTTCTGACGATGATGATCAATTATTGAACTGACCTGCCTTCAATATTTTATTATCATCACCCACACATAATTTCATTAAAAAATAAATAGCTCCCAATTTAAAGCAATCCATAGAGTCTCACAAAAAAACATCTAATCTGGATAGCGCTTATAATCATACAAGCTGACTAGTCTTTTATAGTCTGAAGGTAAAATTTCAAGAGCTACTCCCTCTCTCAGATAATCGGCCACATTATCTAAATTTATATTATCTACGTAAACATTGTAGAAAAGAATGCGAACAGTTTTATAAGACTTAAATCCTAAAGACAGTATTTCATCAACTGTATCATAATCAATTCTTTCTGAAGGATCTATTGATTCAAAATAAGTATTTAAGTTCCGTATTTGATTCTCTTTTAGCTGTTCAATACCTTGAATTTCGTTACAAATGGTAGAAAAACCATGAGCGGTAAAGTACTGATTACGCGAAACCTTTATCTTGTTCAACAACATAATCAATGCATCATTTCTTGAATCCATTATATCAAAGTAATTCATAACCATTTCTGAAGCAGATTGGTAATGATATGTAATTTTCTGAATTGAACCTACAGCCATAACTAATTCATCATTAGATAAATTTTCCAAATCACCCACAATTTTTACTTTTACAGAACCACCTTCCTTAATTTTCCTCATGACGCTTTCAACTTTTCTAATATCCATAGATGATACTGGAAGTTTAAGGCCAACCAATTCACCAAAAACACCGCTGAAATTATCAGTCTTTATTTTATTAATTTTTATGTTACCAATGTTTTCAATAACCACGTCATGTTCCAAAACATCTAGAGAGTCACTACCTTCTTCACGCTCTATTAAAAGAAAATTTTTCCTGACTTTATCTGCCAAATCAGAATCCTTTGAAATATATGAGAAAATAGTTTTCAATATATCTCTAATATTTTCATCGCTTATGCTATAACCGATAAAGATAATTGGATTGTGAATGAACAATGAAATTAGTTGCGCTCTAATTAAATGATTACTAACTCGGAATCTCTCATAATCTGATTCAGAAATTACAATCGATTCTGGATGTGATACACAACCATGTATTTTATAAACAGAACCGTAGGGGTTACTTAATAAAATATCGTTACCAATAATAGGCTTAAACCCAATTAGAGTCTCAATGAATCTATCATAATTGGTCGTGATAATGGATCCAATATTCCTGCTAGCCTTAGCAAACAATTCCATTTCTTTTGCATTATTTTCATTATCATTTGTTTCATGAAGATCAACAAGTTTAGATATGAATATTTTTATTCGACTAGCCGAGTAATTTCCAGAAGAAGCATACTCATAATATTTATCATTTATGGATTTGAACTTCCCGTTTCTATCTGACTCTAGCAATCTGTTAAATTCATTTTCTATTTCACTAGCAACCTTTGGAAAATCAACCTCACCTAAAGAATTTGCATTTCTACCAGCCGAATCAAAATAGAAGTCATAGCTGCCTTTCATTTCATAAACAATTTTTTTTAACAGTTCAGGCCATGAGTACGTACCAGTCAAATATCGCCGACTAAACCCTGCTCCAACAAACACAACTGGATGATTTACGTATGATCCCATGAACTCACTAAGTTTCATCTATCGTTCTCCTAAGAAAAATTTTTGTAGTTGATTCAACATACAACATCATTTTTCAAGCGCATACAATTTTACTAACTAGCCTTTTGCATCAGCTAATCACATTCTGATGCTGAAGACGCAACTATTTGCGTTAGAACTTGTGCATTATGTCTGAAAATTTTACCCACATTTGACCCAGTTACGCTGTTCAAATCAATACATCCGGCGTTATCGATAAGTAATAAAAGAGTTAAGCTGGCTTTAACTTGAACAAAGATGACTGTAGGAAGCAACTGTAAGTTAAAGCGCGTAAGCTCAAGAATCCCAGTTGCCGGTGATGGTGGGCGACAATTTTTTGATAACTCTCCCCATTACCAGATGACTGACCTGTTCCTAGTTGATTAACACATTATAATGCCAGCAACGTCCCCCTTGATTAAGGATAGCATTGCATCGACCCGTTGAACTCACAGCACTTAGCTGCCATAAGACTGTCAAGCAACTCACAGGTCATTTCTATCTCGCTGTGAAGACGCCTTTTCTACTTTGTGTTGACACACTTCAAGCTCCCAGCGTTTCGGTGTGATGCCATACTGCGCAAGGTCAAAGCGGATGCGCGGTATTTGCGAGCGTTCGGATTCAGTCAGCCTGCTTGATGGAGCGACATCATGCGGTTTTAACGGTTCACCGCTTCTTTGCTGGCGATTTTTCTGCGGGGCGTCATGTTTTAGCGCGCTCCTGAGCGCCGTCACGACCTCCGGGTCATCCCATGCGATAACCCCGCCATCAACGAGATTTAACACCGCTGCGGCATGCTCAGACGGTGTAGGAGTCATAACTGAAACGTCACCGCCGGTGAGCTTTCCACAGTTATTGACAGGACTCCGAGGCGCGGCGATGCCGCTTTTTAAAGTCAAAGGCTCAACGGCCAAAAGCTTTGGAACAATGCGCCATTCCGATGATCGGGTAACGTGGACATGACGTGCGCCGAGATGTGGCGCGTAAATTCCTACCACCCGCTCAATATCTTCCTCGTATGCGTTAACCTCATCAGTCACGTTGCGGGCTACGCGCACAGTCTGGCTATCTCGCGGGATATTCGCCCCACCCTGTGCGGCGATATATAAATCAAAATCACCACTATCCGCAGCGGCGCGAGCCGCTTCTACACGCTCATCAAATTCATCAGCAACGCTGACGCCGCGAGGTAATTTTCTCAGTTCGCGATAAGCGCCCATTGTCGGCAGGCCAATCGGTTTAAATTGAGGAATACGCCATGTAGACGCCCAGGCTGTTACAGCGGCAGCCGTATCTTTTAACGGCTTGCCAGTATCATGATCGAGCTCGCCATCAAGCGCATAACCATCGATATTTTTAGCAATGTATTTCGCGATATAGCCCGCTGCGCCGCCTTTGTTCAGGTGTTTAGCCTGAAAGCGGTTACGAGCTGCACCGCGCTCGTCGCCATCCTCTTTGAGGGCATAACGACGCATAATTTCGGTGATTTCTTTGCGCTGCTGGCCATCGCAAAACAGCATCATGTGCCAGTGTGGCGTCCCGTCGTGGTGTGGTTCGACGACACGCATGCCGTAAACCTGCAAATCGTTATCTTTGAAAGCGGTACGCATAAGGCTCCAGATACGGCAAAGATAACGCTGCGCATCCTTCGGGGTGTAAGCCTCATCATTCCAGCCGTGATTAAGCTGCACAGTCTTATCTTTACCCTTGCCGACCTGACGCGTCGGATGATATTTCGACGGTGCGGTCAGAGTGATAAACATCCCGACATCACCCTCGGCGGCGGCGTAACGCTCAATTCCGGCGATAGTATTCATCAGCTCCATACGTCGTATCTCAGGGTTAGAAATACTCCCCATGACTTTGCTAATGAGATCGATACGCTCGCCCGTCACCTTATTTTCCAGATCACAGGATTTGAGGTATTCAAGATTAGCCAGGCGGCGTGTATGTACATCGCGGATTGCGTTTTTGCTGGCATAAGGCGAGCGGTCTTTATTAACCTCACCGACAGCAATTAAAAGAGCTTCATGCCAGCGCATACGTTGCGCTTTGAGCTGGTTAATCCACCAGTCATCGTTAATCAGTCGAGCCACAGCGGAAAAAGCCTGGCGGATCGTCATCTGACCTTTGCGGTACTTCTTCCAGAAAAGCGGGGAGATATTGAAAGCACGAGCTGCTCCAGCAACATGACCATAAAGATGCGCCTGCGCCTCATCGGTAAAAAGCGATTCTTTACCACCGTGCGCCTCTGCCCATGCATCGCTTAACTCTTCGTACATAACAAAAAACTGCGAGGCGATACGTGCCGCGAATTTTTTCAGTTCCTTATCGTTCATTCCCGGCAAGCGCGCATAAGTTTCGCTTTCCGCCAGAAATAGTAACGACGCCTGAGTGTTCATTTCGTTGCGCTGGTTTACTCGCTCAATGCGCGGCCATAAACGGCGTAAAAACGTCGACTTGAGAAAATAGAATCCGTGAACCGGGCTTCTGTTGCGCCTGATGTACTCATAACGCGATGTGAAGAGAGAGCTTAAAAAGTAAGGCAGACGGTCAATCTTGGACAAAACGCCTTGCACCTGACGCAGCTCGTCACGTGTAAGGGGTCTATCGCGCCCAATAGCATCACGCGGCGCGTTCCATGAGTAAGCACCGGAAAATTCTTTGCCGGTGCCTTTTGCAAATGGTGGCGGCGGTGTAGGGGCGTAACGCCCCCGAGCTTCAACGCCCATTTGAGCCAAAAGCCGTTAAGCATTGCTGACTGAGGCGCTCAACCTGCGTACTTAGTGCCTCAAACGAGCTGGCGTCACCAGTCAAGAGATCGTGATGTACCAAGCCGGAAACGAGCTGGTTTAATTTGGGGTAATAGCCGACAACATCGAGCCACTCCTTACCGGCATTCTTACCTGTTTCAGCGGTCTTTTTTTCCTGCAAAATAAATTGAAAGCGATCACTGGTGACGACATAACGCTCGCCAATATCGATACGAATGCTCATGCGCGTCCCCGATAGTGTTTTGCTTTCGCCTCATGTGCTGACTGACAGTAAACACAGCGAGTAGCAGATGGATAAACTGCACGGCGGTCAGCAGGAATCGGAGCGTCACATTCTTCACAAACCAACGCAGCAGCGCCGCAGGGTTTTACCCGCGCGGCGTTGACCTGGCGAGCCAGTGACTCGGACTGCCGTTCTTGAATGTGATCCATATAATCTGGCATTGATTTAGCTCCTCTCTCTGTTCAGTTTTTTAAACTCACTGGCGCAATAACCAGTTAGCTCGATGGTTAATTTCGATAATTCATCAACGGTGGTGATTTGCTTATGAAAAACGGCGCGTTTCACAAGCAAACTGACCACATCCGTCAGGAGGTTTAATTCACTCGAATAAATAGCGATAATTGACTCTGTTATCGCTCCGTTTTTTTTATCGCGCTTAATGTCGGCAAGCGATAACTCACCGCTTTTCATAACCGCAATCTTTAGCCAGTTATTAAGTAATACGGAGTGCATCAGAGACATTAATGAGACTCTCCGCGAGAAAGGCCGATATTATGGAACTTGATGGATTCCTGACTGAGTAACTCAACAATCTCAACGCGCGATAACTCAGCGCCAGCTATATGACGGATTAAGCCGTCAAGATGAGAGGAAAAGCGCGTAGCCGCGTCGGCCTGTGCTTCGGCTCTGGCCTGCTGCAACATTAATGAAAATTTACCGCACTGCTTTCCTGTTACTGTATGCATGACTTTCTCCAGACAAAAAGAAGCCCCGCACAATTAAGTGCGTTAAAATTTACCGTTAATTATTTAATGCAGATATTGCTCGGGTTTTACCGAGGTTAAAATTGTTGGCGCATATTCGAATAAGTTAAATAGCTCACGCAACGCGCGAAACAAGGCATCACGCCAATAACAAGAGTCTTCATTAATACGCCAGTAAGGCTGATTAAATTCTTGCTCTGTTAATCCCGCATGCATAAACAATGTGCGACGCTGACTAATGGTTAATCGGCCAATATATTTAACCAGGCTAATCCCAACCTGACGGAATCTTGAAAATGCAGAGCGTAACTCGTCAATAGCAGTTATCAGACGCTCACGATCAACATCGCTCATTTCTTCAAAACGCATCGTAGCGTGACGCTGTTTTAACTGAGCGTGGAAGCAGACAGTTAAGCGCTCACGCTCCATCATCTGATTATAAAAATCACAAGAATCCTGCCAGCGAGGCGCGGCCAAATATTTGCTGACCAGGCTGCGTAAACCGGCAGGCTGTGCGGACACGATACCGAGCGTCATTACAGGCATTTCCAGAACCTCCACGATTTCAGGAAAGCAAAAATAGTGCTTAAAGCGCCCGTTTTTTTAGTGCGAATGATGATGCCCTTTCGCCCTCTGCCGTGGGTGATAGTGAAATCTATCGCCCCTGAGCTTTCATTACGCAATAACTGAGCTATGCAACGTGGTTCGTTCATAATCAAAGCCCCATCCAAAGCAGCCACGCATCACGCTGTTCTACTGGCCTGTTGTAGAACGCCTCACGTACTGCGCGATTAAATTCAGGGATGAAAACCCACTTTTCACCGGCACGGGCATTCGGCTTACTCGGATCCCGAAGCTCGATAACTGGCAATTTGTTCTCTTTAACCATCTTGGTAACCGCCGACTCTGGCTTACCAAGCAACTCGGCAAACTTCACCGTATGCACCGCGTTAAGCGGGTACTGAATTACATAATCATTGGCTTCCATTCGTTAGACCCTCTTTGCTTTCGTGCTACTCTTGCCCGATCCAGTCCTTTCTAAGTCGCCCTTGTCCTTGTGGGGGACTGGTTTTGTGTCTTGAAAGGTTCGACTTGACGACCTTTCGAGGTGAATATAGTCGTCATGTCGGGACCATGTCAAATGAAAGTTTCACAAAAAATACGCGCAATAAGGAAAGCCGAAGGGCTAACTCAAGCCAAGTTTTGCGAGTTAGTAGGAATTGCACTGGGAACACTTAAGAACGTTGAAGGAGACCACAGAGAACCGGGGTTACAAGTGGTAATGCAGGTTGTTAATACTCCACAATTTGGGAAATACACCCTTTGGCTGATGACAGATAAAACCGCCCCGCAAGCTGGTCAAATAGCACCGGCTATCGCACACATTGGGCAAGAATCAACAGAATCGAACCACTCCGAGAAACAGATTGGTTAACGCTCTATAAACATTACATTTTCACCATTTGTTACCAAGATGGTGAGTACAGCACCGGAGGGCTTTCTTATGCCAATTAAGAAGCTCGATGATGGTCGCTATGAAGTGGACATTAGACCTCGCGGTCGCGACGGAAAACGCATCCGCAGGAAGTTTGAAAGAAAAGCTGAGGCAGTGGCATTTGAGCGATACACAATCGCCAACGCCAGCCAGAAAGAATGGGCAGGCCAACGAACAGACCGCCGTCTCCTGTCGGAGCTGTTAGAGGTATGGTGGCAGTATCACGGCCAGAATCACGAACACGGAGAAAAAGAGCGAGGGCATTTGCGCAAAACCATCAGCGGGTTGGGTGACATACCAGTCAGCAGATTGAATAAAAAATGCTTGATGGATTACCGCTCTGTTCGTCTACGCGATGGCATCAGCGCAGCGACGATAAATCGTGACATGTACCGCTTATCGGGCATGTTCACCAAGCTAATCCAGTTGGATGAGTTTTCCGGACAACACCCTATTCATGGACTGCCGCCGCTGGCGGAGGCCAACCCGGAAATGACGTTTCTGGAGAAATCAGAAATCGAGAAGCTGTTAAGCGTTTTGGTTGGTGATGACTTGCTGGTCGCGCTTTTGTGTCTGAGCACCGGTGGAAGATGGACGGAAGTTGCCACGCTGAAACCAGCGCAGATAACAAGCTGCAGGGTTACCTTTTTGAAAACCAAAAACGGCAAAAAGCGAACCGTGCCAATTTCTGAAGAGCTGGAGAAGAAAGTTAAAGATGAGGCCAGCGCTAAATTGTTCAAGGTCGATTATGAGAAGTTTTGCGGGATCTTACGCAGAGTGAAACCTGATATCCCACCCAATCAGGCAACCCACATCCTGCGTCATACCTTCGCAAGTCATTTCATGATGAACGGGGGCAATATTATTGCGCTGCAGCAGATTCTAGGGCATGCGAGCATTCAGCAGACGATGGCCTATGCGCACCTTGCGCCTGATTACCTGCAAAACGCAGTAGCGTTAAACCCATTAAAGGGAGGTTTAACGGTTTGAAAATTAATCAGGCAACATAGTTCGTTTGCTATCAACCAGGACGATAAGCGCATCTTGCGATGTAACGTCGTCCTGGTATACGTCGGCGCTTAACCCATCGGCCTGCGCTTTCCCGGCAGGCCTGAACTTAAGCGACCAGTTGTAACCACAGAGGATGGTCATAACACCTTTAAAAAGTGGGATGACCAGTTTAATGCGTTTACGCAAAGGGAGTTTTGAAGAAATGACGAACAGTTCCATAAGCCAAATCCATTGTAGAGCCAGTGGCCGCAATATTGCTGGTTTAGCCAAAGAGCTTGACACTGCTGCCGTATCATATCAACGAGGGCCGATGTGTTTTGGCGTTGCTACAACCGAGTACTTAAACATAGTGCTTCCGGTTGCTACTGCAGCAATCGGCGCTGTAGCCGGGATCTTTGGTGCCTATCTACAAAGAGGCAAGAAACTACGCGTTGTTTTTGATGACGGGAAAATAAAAGAACTTGATGCGACTAACTACACCCCTGAAGAGTTGGTTAGTGCAGTACAAAAAATCAAGGAAATAGACCTACTCGACTAAGGCATCAAATCCGTGCCGAGTGTCCACATAGTGTCCACACCCGGAGAACTTTGTAGCCCTTCCAGTCCCTTACAGGTTTTTTTAAGTTGCTGTTTTCTATGAAAACTGATGTAATCAATTGATAAAAAAACCCCCACATCATGTGGGGGAAGACAGGGATGGTGTCTATGGCAAGGAAAAACAGGGGTTGCTACTTGGTACTACTGCTACTTAACTCAGTCATCGGTGAACTTTGCTGCATTTGGGCTACGCTGCGTAACTGGTTCATCCGTTGTTGATGCTTCTGGTTCAAAACTGCTTGCTGCTCCGGCGTGAGCAGGTTGTACATCTGGTTGCGCACTCTGGCCATTTCAACCTGACGAGCTACCTGTTCTTGCGCCATTTTTTCAGCCTGAGCGTGCACAGCGTTTTCATCAAATTTTTCTGCGATGACAAGGCGATGCATTGTCTCCATTTCGCTAACATTAACAGGAGGCTGATCGTGCCGAGCCTGTCGCATGAGATCCCGCATCTGTTGACGCTGGTGTTCCGTTAAATTAATACCGTCGAACATATGGCTCTGAACACTGCGCAGCGCGAAGCCTTCTGTAGGGTGCCAGTTATCGCCTGTTTCAACATCAGCAGCACAACTAACCGTGCTTAACACCAGCGTTGAGGCCATGACGGCAGCAGTAACGATGCGCATCATTTGCTCCAGTAACCTTTTCATCTCTCGAATCAACGATAATGAGTCTACGATTCAGGCTGCAAACATGCGTCAGGGGGTGTAAAACAACGTAAAGTCATGGATTAGCGACTCTTGATGACGTAATTTCTGCCTCGGAGGTAGTTAAACAATGAATAAAATCCTTTTAGTAGATGATGACCGAGAGCTTACTTCCTTGTTAAAGGAGCTACTCGACATGGAAGGTTTTAATGTGCTCGTCGCCCATGACGGAGAGCAGGCACTCGACCTCCTCGACGACAGCATCGACTTGCTTTTACTCGATGTCATGATGCCGAAGAAAAACGGTATCGACACACTTAAAGAGCTACGCCAGACACACCAGACACCGGTAATTATGTTAACTGCACGCGGCAGTGAGCTCGATCGCGTACTTGGCCTGGAGCTGGGCGCGGATGACTATCTGCCTAAACCCTTTAATGATCGTGAACTGGTCGCGCGTATTCGTGCGATCCTGCGCCGTTCCCACTGGAGCGAGCAACAACAAAACAACGACAATGGTTCACCTACGCTGGAAGTGGATGCCCTGAGCCTCAATCCGGGCCGCCAGGAGGCCAGTTTTGATGGGCATTCACTGGAACTTACAGGCACTGAATTCACGCTGCTCTATCTGCTGGCTCAGCATTTAGGCCAGGTGGTTTCACGTGAACATCTAAGCCAGGAAGTGCTGGGTAAACGCCTGACACCGTTCGATCGCGCCATCGACATGCACATCTCCAACCTGCGCCGCAAATTGCCGGATCGCAAAGATGGGCATCCGTGGTTTAAAACCCTGCGTGGTCGCGGTTATCTGATGGTTTCTGCTTCATGATAGGAAGTTTGACCGCCCGCATCTTCGCCATTTTCTGGTTAACGCTGGCGCTGGTGCTAATGCTGGTGCTGATGGTGCCGAAGCTGGATTCCCGTCAAATGACGGAGCTTCTGGACAGCGAACAGCGCCAGGGCGTGATGATTGAACAGCATGTTGAAGCAGAGCTGGCAAATGACCCGCCGAACGACTTGATGTGGTGGCGCAGGCTATTTCGCGCTATCGAAAAATGGGCGCCGCCGGGTCAACGCCTGCTGCTGGTCACCAGCGAAGGGCGCGTCATTGGCGCCGAACGCAACGAAATGCAGATCATCCGCAACTTTATAGGCCAGGCGGATAATTCAGACCATCCGCAGAAGAAAAAGTATGGGCGGATTGAGATGGTAGGGCCTTTCTCCGTTCGCGACGGAGAAGATAACTATCAGCTTTATCTCATCCGCCCTGCCAGCAACTCACAATCTGATTTTATCAATTTGCTGTTTGACCGCCCGTTACTGCTACTGATCGTCACCATGCTTATCAGTTCGCCGCTGCTGCTGTGGCTGGCGTGGAGCCTGGCGAAACCTGCACGTAAATTGAAAAACGCGGCGGATGAAGTGGCACAGGGCAACCTGCGACAGCATCCAGAGCTGGAAGCCGGGCCGCAGGAATTCCTTGCCGCCGGGGCCAGTTTTAACCAGATGGTGACCGCACTGGAACGCATGATGACCGCCCAGCAGCGCCTGCTATCCGACATCTCCCATGAGTTGCGCACGCCACTGACGCGTTTACAGCTTGGTACTGCGCTGCTGCGCCGTCGTAGCGGTGAAAGTAAAGAACTGGAACGTATCGAAACGGAAGCTCAGCGGCTGGACAGCATGATCAACGATCTGCTGGTGATGTCACGCAATCAGCAGAAAAACGCGCTGGTCAGTGAAACCGTGAAAGCTAATCAGATGTGGAATGAAGTGCTGGATAACGCTGCCTTCGAAGCCGAACATATGGGCAAATCGTTCACGGTGAACTTCCCGCCAGGTCCGTGGCCGCTGTACGGTAACCCCAGCGCGCTGGAAAGCGCGGTGGAGAATATCGTGCGTAATGCGCTGCGTTATTCGCACAGCAAAATCGAAGTGAGCTTTGCGGTGGATAAAGACGGCATCACCATTAACGTGGACGATGACGGCCCCGGCGTCAGCCCGGAAGATCGGGAACAGATTTTTCGCCCGTTCTACCGCACCGATGAAGCGCGCGATCGCGAATCCGGCGGCACAGGCCTCGGGCTGGCGATTGTCGAAACGGCTATTCAACAGCATCGCGGCTGGGTGAAAGCTGACGACAGCCCGCTTGGCGGATTACGCTTAACGCTCTGGTTACCGCTGTACAAACGCGCCTGATAAAACGCCCTCTCATCGCAGAGGGCGTTTTTTTATTTTCCCCACAGTCGGCGCGACTGTTCCTCAATCTTACCGTGAGTGCGGCGATTCTGCATGGTCCGCGTCCAGCTCGCTGACAGCCCCGCAGCCGAAAGGAGACGGTGATATTGTTCATCATCAAACGGCTGAAACCACGCAATTGCCGCCGCGTCATACACGCTGACATCGCTGACTCGGGAGAGCAGTTCAAGCGGTGCCTCTGCCGATACTTTTCCCGCAGCAACCACACGATAAAGCCAGCCGACGCGGCCGCTGGCCTGCATCTGCGCGGAAATGTCGCTAATGCCGAAATGGAAGTTAAGTTTGAAGCAGGGCGAGCGCGGCTGTGTCACCTGAATCAGCGTATTGCCCCAACGAAAAATATCGCCGATAAACACGTTCTGTTCGGTCAGCCCTTCCGTTGAAAGGTTCTCGCCAAACGCTGGCGCACAAAACAGCGCGGCCTGCTCCGGGAATATCTGCACCCAGTGAGCATAGTGTTCACGCGGATAGTGGCACAACGCACGATCGGTGCCGCCGTGATAACTTTTTTCCGCCTGCTCATCACCCACGATACCCAATTCCGTGAGGATTAGCTCGCCTTCCACCTGCAATTTAGCAATCGCGCTTGGCCGACTGTCGTCATAATCCCTTATTTTTCCAGTAAAAACATCTACCTGATATTGCATGTTCCCTCCGACCGCTCGTCGTAATCGCACTATTACATCACATTTGTTTACTGACCTAACCTGCAAAAATGCGACATGCATGCCGATCCGCATTAGTCGGGTGTGCTATCACTTAACAAAATATTTGAAACATCATTTCATTAACCAAAGAGGTTACAACGTGATCCGCGAAGCATCTTTCTCTGGTGTCTGGTGCCCTTCCATCACGCCAATGGACAACGAAGGGAAGCCTGACCTTAGCGCACTGAGCCAGCATATTGCCCGGCTGGCAGCAGCGAAAATCAATGTGGTCTTGCTGATGGGCAGCATTGGCGAGTTTGCCTCGTTCTCGCTGGAAGAACGGCTGCTATTGATCCGTGAAGCGCGCGGCATGTCTCCGATAACCATGGTGGCGAACGTCTCATCCACCTGCTTTAACGACATTCTGTGGATGGCTGATGAAGCCTGGCGCATCGGCTATGACGCGGTCATGGCGCTGCCGCCTTACTATTACGGGCAAACGCAAAATCAATTGTTAAGCTACTTCCGCACCCTGGGCAAAGCGATAAGCGGCAAATGGTTCGCCTACAACTTTCCGGCGCGTACCGGCTGCGATCTTACGCCGGAACTGGTCGCCACCCTGGCCGCGGAATTCCCGGACTTCGCTGGTATCAAAGATACTGTCGATTGCCAGTCGCATACCCGTAATATGATTCAGGCCACTGCGCAGGTGCGTGAGGATTTTGCCGTGTTGTGCGGCTACGATGAGTACTTTATCCCCAATCTGCTGGCTGGCGGCGCGGGCGTCATTTCCGGGCTGAATAATGTAATGCCTGAACTGTTTGTCCTGGCGCGGGAAGCGTGGCGACAAGGAGATTTGCCGACGTTGCATGCCATCCAGCAAGAAATTGGCAAATTTATGGCGATCTACGCCATTGGCGACAACTTCGTTACCACCATCAAAACCGTAGTATCACGCAAGTTTGGTTACTGTACGCCAGTTTCACGCAATTTTGGCGGCACGCTGAATGAAGCACAGTGCCAAATTATCGATCGGGTGTTTGGGATTTGACCATTACGGGAAAATGGCTGGATTACCGGATGGCGCTTATCCGGCCAGCTCGGCGGCCAGGGTTTTGTCGGCCCGGTAAGCGTAGTAGCGCCACCGGGCAAACCGTTATTTCACCGCGTTACGCATCACCACTTCAGCCTCTGTCGCTTTCACTTTGCGAGACCAGACGGACGTTAAAATCGGTACCAGAATCGACGTGACAATCACCGAGGTCGCTACCAGCGAGGTTGCGGCAGGGGCCATCGTTTTAAAGTCCGGCACCATTTCGGCGATCAGCACCGGCGTTGCCACCGCCGCACCCGCAGAACTGGAGGCCGCCAGACCTGCCGTACCATCGCCACCGCCAATCAGTTTATCGGCGATAATCAGCGGAATACCGGTAATTATAATCACCGCCAGCCCCAGCAAAATTCCCAGCAAACCGGTGTGCGCAATCACGGTTAAATCAATCGTGTTACCCAGTGCGAAAGCAAAGAACGGGATCAACGTCTGCACCGCTTTACTGAAAAACTCCCGCAATTCCGGATCCAGATTACCCAGCACAAACCCCACCAGGAAAGGCAGCACCGCGCCGACAAACACATGCGGCTCGAACGAGGCGATTCCCGCAGTACCGAGAATAATCATCGTCATCAGCGGGCCGGATTCCAGCGACATCAACACAAACGCACCAGCTTCCTCTTTGGTGCCATACTGCTGCATGATTGATGCATACAGCCCGCCGTTGGTCATATCCATCGATGCCACCAGCGCCAGCGTCGACAACCCGGCAAAGAAACCCACCTCCACACCGTGTTCAGGAATCAACCGTGAGGCCACGGCAGCTACCACCCAGGCAACGGCTATTTTGGTCACCACCAACGTACCGGACTTACGCAACACAGTGCCGGTGGCACTCAATTTGATCGACGCGCCCATACAGAAAAACCACACCGCCAGAATCGGCACCGTGCCAGTAATCATGCCGTTGGTGAATGAGCCAAAGTACTTTCCCGCGCCGGGAGCAAAGGTGTGGCAGAGAGCGCCGATGAACAAAGGAACCAGCATCATCCCGCCAGGGATTTTTTCGATTGCACGCTTGATTTGCATATCTTCACCTTTCAAAAAACATCTGATTTTTTGAGCGCTGACCCACTATTTTTTTGCGGGACAACAGCAGCGCGGATGAAGAGAAGGTAGACCGAGCCTGGCGGAAGAAAAGTGATCAAACAATCATAATGAAACATTATTTCATTATTTTCAGATCAACGTTCCTTTTATTTGGTGCTAGTAGCGGCGTTAAAAAACCCCCGACGGCCAGGCCTGACGGGGGTTTTGACTCACGCTAGTGAGAGGGGGAAATCAAACTTATTTTTTCGCTGCGAAACGTGCCGCTGCTTCGTCCCAGTTCACCACGTTCCAGAACTCTTTGATGTAGTCCGGGCGGCGGTTCTGGAATTTCAGGTAATAAGCGTGTTCCCACACATCCAGGCCCACGATCGGGAAACCGGAAGCGCCAGAGATCGCTTCACCCATCAGCGGGGAATCCTGGTTAGCGGTAGAAACCACAGCCAGTTTGTCGCCTTTCAGCACCAGCCAGGCCCAGCCGGAACCAAAACGCGTGGCCGCTGCTTTTTCGAATTCAGCTTTGAAGTTGTCTACGGAACCGAAATCACGCTCGATAGCCGCTTTCAGGTCGCCCTGCAGGGTGGTGCCTTTTTTCAGGCCTTTCCAGAACAGGCTGTGGTTAGCATGACCGCCTGCGTTGTTACGCAGAACGGTTTTTTTGTCCGCCGGCAGTTGATCCAGTTTGGTGATCAATTCTTCAGCTGACAGGCTGGCGAACTCCGGCAGGCTTTCCAGCGCGGCATTCGCGTTGTTTACGTAAGTCTGGTGATGTTTAGTGTGATGGATTTCCATCGTCTGCTTGTCGAAATGAGGCTCAAGGGCATCATACGCGTACGGCAGAGCGGGCAGTGTATAGCTCATTTTCATCTCCATTATTGTCTGGCGGCATATATGTTAACGCCGCGTAAGCAGTCGGATCATTATAGTTAATTAAATGATATTGAAAATGTTTATCAATGCCGTAGTTTTAATAAGGTTATAACTTTTAGTTATGTTATTGAAATTGTGAAGCTGCCCACCTCCATCACGCGCTCATTGCCAACTCGCCATCTATCGCGGCAAAAGCCTCAAGGTTAATCTCCTGGCTGATTTTTACACTCATCAGGTCGGCTGCTCGTATCCCGACGATAAAAACAAAGAGGATGAGAAAATGAGTAACGCGATTACGATGGGTATTCTTTGGCATTTGATAGGTGCGGCCAGTGCAGCCTGTTTCTATGCTCCGTTCAAGAAGGTTAAAAATTGGTCATGGGAAACCATGTGGTCAATCGGCGGCATCGTCTCCTGGTTGATTCTCCCCTGGACCATTAGTGCACTGTTACTTCCTGATTTTTGGGCCTATTACAGTTCGTTCAGCGCCTCCACCCTGCTCCCGGTCTTTCTCTTCGGCGCAATGTGGGGCATCGGTAACATCAACTACGGCCTCACCATGCGCTACCTCGGCATGTCGATGGGCATTGGCATCGCCATTGGTATTACGTTGATTGTCGGGACGCTAATGACACCGATTATCAACGGTAATTTTGACGTTCTGATCAACACCAATGGCGGTCGAATGACGCTGCTTGGCGTACTGGTCGCACTGATCGGTGTCGGAATTGTAACCCGCGCAGGCCAACTGAAAGAGCGCAAAATGGGCATTAAAGCCGAGGAGTTCAACCTGAAAAAAGGGCTGATCCTGGCGGTGATGTGCGGCGTGTTCTCCGCCGGCATGTCCTTTGCCATGAACGCAGCTAAACCGATGCACGAAGCCGCTGCGGCGCTGGGTATCGATCCGCTCTACACCGCCTTGCCAAGTTATGTGGTGATCATGGGCGGCGGTGCGCTGATTAACCTCGGCTTCTGCTTCATTCGTCTGGCAAAACTGAAAAACTTGTCGGTAAAAGCCGACTTCTCACTGGCAAGACCGCTGATCATCAGCAATATTCTGCTTTCGGCGCTGGGCGGTTTGATGTGGTATCTGCAATTCTTCTTTTACGCCTGGGGCCATGCCCGCATTCCGGCGCAGTATGACTACATCAGTTGGATGTTGCACATGAGCTTCTATGTGCTATGCGGCGGCATTGTCGGGCTGATCCTGAAAGAGTGGAAGAACGCCGGACGTCAGCCGGTAAGCGTACTGAGCCTCGGTTGCGTGGTGATCATTGTCGCCGCCAATATCGTCGGACTCGGCATGGCGAGCTAATCAGGCAGCAACCCGGCTACGATGACGCCACTGACCTGGCGTCATTCCCACTTCCCGGCTAAACACCACCGAAAAGTAGTTACTGTCCTCAAACCCGCACTGCATGGCGATTTCGCCGATCATCTGCTCGGAATGCTGGAGCAAATACTGCGCATGACAGATGCGCAACTGGCGCAGATAGTGGTTGATGGTCATCCCGGTCTGGGTACGGAATTGCTGACGCAGCGCTCGCTCGCTGCACTGCTCCTGCTCGCAAAATTGCTCCAGCGCAAAGCTACGATTCAGACTGCCGGAGAGCGCGGTAATCAGCTTATCGAGCAGTGTCTCACTGTGCGTCGCCGCAAGGTTATCGGTAGCAAAACGGTGGCGTTTAAGCGTCATCACCAGTTGGGCAAACAGCGTTTCCGCCATCATATTTGCCAGCGGATCGGCTTTGCCGCTCTCATGCTCCAACTGCGCAATCACCTGCCGCGCTTGCGTCATGCCGGTGCTGCCAATCCGCCAGTGCGGCGTTCTTGCCACGCCGTTAAGGCCGGGAATATGCGCCGCCCAGTCGAGATTGAGCGTCAATCGATCCGGACAGTAGATGATATTTTGCAACACCAGATCGTTGACCGAGGCGTAAGAGTGGCAATCTTCGGCGCGGATATAGAACAGGTCGCCGCGGGTGATACGGTAAGGGCGGTCATTCAGCACATGCAGGCCGTTACCGCGCCACACCATCACCAGTTCGCAAAATTCATGGGAGTGTTCAGCAAAAACATTTTGTGGATAGCGATCGGCCACCGCTACCGTTTGTCCGGCACGGGGAAAGAAATCCGTTTTGCGAAGAATCAATTGGCCAGCCACACACTCACCTCTGCCTTGAACAACCTGAAATTATTAGCGGATCTTCGGCAACAAATCGGTGACAACCTTCGCGTTACTGAAGCTGCATATCGCGCCCCTGACGGATCTCTCGGGGCGACCAGTTGAATTCCCGGCGAAACAGGGTTGAGAAGTGATTGCTGTCGCTAAATCCGCAACGGAAAGCGATATCGGTTACGCTCTTATCACTATGGCGTAACAGGTGCCGTGCTTTGGTCAGCCTTAATCGGTTGAGATAGCGCTGCGGCGTTAGGCCAGTTGAATACTTCAACTGGCGATGCAGCGTACGCAAAGAGAGCATGAACTGGTCGGCCAGCATTTCCCAACAGATATCTTCGGCATAGTGATCTTCCAGCCACAGCATCAGCTGATTAAGACGGGCATCGTTGCTGACGACTCCCTCCTGCTGGCTCCCTTTACACAGCATCACCAGCAATTGCATAAACAGAATCTCGCGGTTCGCAATACCATGGGTATCCATTTCTGGATCCAGCGCTTCCAGCTGCCCGATAACCACCCGAACCTGCGCCAGCGTCTGCTGACTCACCCGCCAGTGCGACGGATAGTGGTCATCCTGCTCCTGCGGCAGTAACTGGTGCAAACCGGCAAGGAACTGGAAAGACTCCGGCGAACGATACAACACATTGGTCAGGCACAGGTTATCGGTATGTTCATATAAGTGTCGGTCATGGTCACGGACAAAACAGACGGTACCGCCGCTGATGGTGAAAGGCTGGCCATTAAAAACGTGGATCCCGGTACCGTGTTCAACGATCACAATTTCATGAAAATCATGGTGATGCTCAGGGAAAGCCGCCTGGGGAAGCCGGGGTTCGATGGCAACAGGTGATTGATCTGCTGGGAAAAAATCCACGCTATGAAGTACGGTCATGATTGCCCTACCAATGAGAAATTTTCTCAAAATAGTAATTAAGGGTTATCAGCCTCACCTTAAATTTTCGACTGCTTTTCGCGCATAGGCTGCCGTTTTTTCAAGAAACGCCCGGAAAGATCGGGAAATGCGGCAACGGTCACAATGGCTTAAATCCCCGCCATGATTGGAAACTGTGAACTTCCTCACGTTCACCTTTGCTTTCTTGCCAGCGGTAATTGGCGGTTGTCAGTAGCAAGAAGGTACGCCTTACCCCTCTTTTTTAGACTGTCCGCAATGACTCTAAGAAGGACCCCAATCATGACTTTTCGCCACTGTGTCGCAGTTGATTTAGGCGCCTCAAGCGGACGTGTCATGCTGGCGCGTTATGACAGCCAGCAGCGCATCCTTTCGCTTCGCGAAATCCACCGTTTTAGTAACTGTCTGCGAAAAGTGGACGGCTTTGATTGCTGGGATATCGACAGCCTGGAAAGCGACATTCGCCTCGGTCTGCTAAAGGTCTGCGAAGAAGGTATTCAACCCGACAGCATCGGCATCGATACCTGGGGCGTCGATTACATTCTGATTAACCGCGAAGGCCAGCGCGTCGGTCTGCCGATTGCTTACCGGGACGATCGCACCGACGGCGTAATGCAGCTCGCCATGCAGAATCCCGGCAAAGCCGATATCTATCGCCGCAGCGGCATCCAGTTTTTACCTTTCAACACGCTGTATCAGCTACGCGCACTAACGGAGCAACAGCCGGAACTGCTTGACCAGGTCGCGCATGCGCTGTTGATCCCCGATTACTTTAGCTACCGTCTAACTGGCCAACTGAATTGGGAATACACCAACGCTACCACCACACAACTGCTCAATATCAACACCGATAACTGGGACGATTCGCTGCTGGCGTGGGCGGGCGTTCCGGCTGGCTGGTTTGGTACCGCAACACATCCCGGCAATGTGATTGGTCACTGGATTTGCCCGCGGAGCAATGCAATTCCGGTGGTCGCCGTCGCCAGCCACGATACCGCCAGCGCGGTGATCGCCTCGCCACTGGCGGATAAAGACGCAGCTTATTTGTCCTCCGGCACCTGGTCATTAATGGGCTTTGAGAGCAAAACACCTTACACCAGCGATGATGCGCTGACAGCCAATATCACCAACGAAGGCGGTGCGGAAGGGCGCTACCGCGTGCTGAAAAACATTATGGGGCTGTGGTTGCTGCAACGGGTAGTGAAAGAGCAACAGGTAAGCGATCTGCCCACGCTGATTGCCGCCACCGAACAGCTTGCGGCTTGCCGCTTTGTTATCAACCCGAACGACGATCGTTTTATCAACCCGCAGAACATGAGCGCCGAACTTCAGGCCGCCTGCCGGGAGGCGGGTCAGCCCGTACCACAGAACGCTGCCGAACTATCGCGCTGCATCTTCGACAGCCTCGCCCTACTCTATGCCGACATCCTTGCCGAACTGGCCTTTCTGCGCGGCAAGCCGTTCAGCCACCTGCATATCGTCGGTGGCGGTTGCCAGAACCAGTTACTGAATCAACTCTGCGCCGACGCCTGCGGACTACCGGTAGTGACCGGTCCGGTAGAAGCCTCCACGCTCGGCAATATCGGCATTCAGCTTATGACGCTGGATGAACTGAGCAACGTCGATGATTTCCGTCAGGTGGTGGCGAGCAACCACAACCTGATCACTTTTATCCCTAATCCTGACAATGAAATCGCCCGTTACGTCGCGCGCTTTCAGCAAAAACGACAGACAAAGGAGCTTTGCGCATGATCACTCAACTTGAACACACCTGGGAAATTGCCAAACAGCGCTTCGCCGCTATGGGGATTGATGTCGAGGAGGCGCTGCGCCAGCTCGATTGCCTGCCGATTTCCATGCACTGCTGGCAGGGCGATGACGTCGCTGGTTTTGAGAACCCGCAAGGTAGCCTGACAGGCGGCATCCAGGCCACCGGCAACTACCCGGGCAAAGCGCGCAATGCCTGCGAGTTGCGCGCCGATCTGGAGCAGGCGCTGAGCCTGATCCCCGGCCCGAAACGCCTTAACCTGCACGCCATTTACCTCGAAGCCGACGGTCCGGTTGGCCGCGATGAAATCAAACCGGAACACTTCACGAATTGGGTGCAGTGGGCGAAAGCGAATAAACTGGGGCTGGATTTTAACCCTTCCTGCTTCTCCCACCCGCTGAGCGCCGACGGTTTTACGCTCTCCCACGCTAACAATGAAATCCGCCAGTTCTGGATTGACCACGTCAAAGCCAGCCGTCGCGTGTCGGCATATTTCGGCGCACAACTCGGCACACCGTCAGTAATGAATATCTGGATCCCGGACGGCATGAAAGATGTCACCGTTGACCGACTGGCGCCACGCCAGCGTCTGCTCAATGCGCTGGACGAAGCGCTCAGCGAAAAACTCAACCCGGCGCACCATATCGACGCCGTCGAAAGTAAGCTGTTTGGTATTGGCGCAGAGAGCTACACCGTTGGTTCCAACGAATTTTATATGGGCTATGCCACCAGCCGCCAGACTGCGCTTTGCCTTGATGCAGGTCACTTTCACCCGACAGAGGTGATCTCCGACAAAATTTCTGCCGCCATGCTTTATGTGCCGCGCCTGCTGCTGCACGTCAGCCGCCCGGTGCGCTGGGACAGCGACCACGTGGTACTGCTGGATGACGAAACCCAGGCCATCGCCAGTGAAATCGTGCGTCACCAACTGTTCGACCGCGTGCACATCGGTCTCGACTTCTTCGACGCCTCGATCAACCGCATCGCCGCATGGGTCATCGGCACCCGCAACATGAAAAAAGCCCTACTGCGCGCGCTACTGGAGCCGGTTGAAACGCTGCGCAAACTGGAAGCCGACGGCGACTACACCGCCCGCCTGGCGCTGCTGGAAGAGCAGAAATCCCTGCCGTGGCAGGCCGTATGGGAGATGTATTGCCAGCGCCATGATACGCCAGCCAGCAGCCAGTGGCTGGACAGCGTGCGGGCGTATGAAAAAACGATTTTGCGTACACGTCGTTAAACCGGGAGCCGGGGGTGGGCCGGATAAGCGCAGCGCCACCCGGTAATCAATGTTGTTTAGCAAAAATGCCGGATGACGGTGCCAGCGCCTTTTATCCGACCTACGTGAGACCCGAGAGATGTCGGGCATTAAACAGGACAGAAAGACTATGCAGACCATTATTAACTCCTGGTTCGTCCAGGGGATGATCAAAGCCACCTCCGATGCCTGGCTGAAGGGCTGGGACGAACGTAACGGCGGCAACCTGACGTTGCGCCTGGATGATGCAGATATTGCGCAGTATGAAGCCGACTACCACCAGAAACCGCGCTATATCGCGCTGACTCAGCCGATGCCTCAGTTGGCGAACACACCGTTTATTGTCACTGGCTCCGGCAAATTCTTCCGTAATGTACAGCTCGATCCGGCGGCGAACTTAGGTGTGGTGAAAGTGGACAGCGATGGCGCGGGCTACCACATTCTGTGGGGATTGACGTCTGAGGCGGTACCGACCTCGGAACTGCCCGCTCACTTCCAGTCGCACTGCCAGCGTATCCAGGTTACCAGCGGAAAAGATCGCGTGATCATGCACTGCCACGCCACCAACCTGATTGCGCTCACTTATGTGCTGGAAAACACGTCCGATCTGATTACTCGCAAACTGTGGGAAGGCAGCACCGAATGCCTGGTGGTGTTCCCGGATGGCGTCGGCATTCTGCCATGGATGGTGCCCGGTACCGATGAAATCGGCCAGGCGACCGCCGAAGAAATGAAGAAACATTCGCTGGTGCTGTGGCCATTCCACGGCGTTTTCGGCAGCGGCCCGACGCTCGACGAAACCTTTGGCCTGATTGACACCGCCGAGAAGTCTGCAGAAGTGCTGGTGAAAATCTATTCCATGGGCGGAATGAAGCAAACCATTAATCAGCAAGAACTGATTGCGCTGGGCAAACGCTTTGGCGTCACTCCGCTGCAATCGGCACTGGATTTGTACAAATAACAACATCGCGTCCCGCACAAAAACGGAACGAACTCTTTAGGCAATAGCTTTTTTGAAGCAGCAAACACCGGCGTGCAGGAGGCGGCCAAAGAGTTAGGCGATATCAAAGTGATCTATACAGGCCCGGTAAGCACAACGCCATTGAGCAATAAGAATTCCCGCGGCGACATGGGGTATTGCCGCCGGAAAAATCACAGCAAATTAAGGAGAATCACGATGAGCTTTATGTTAGTCCTACCCAAAATCAGCCTGCATGGCGCAGGCGCGATCGGCGATATGGTCAATCTGGTGGCAAACAAACAGTGGGGTAAAGCGCTGATTGTCACCGATGGACAACTGGTGAAACTGGGCCTGCTGGACAGTCTGTTTACTGCACTGAACGCGCATAACATGGCATACCACCTGTTTGATAAAGTGTTCCCGAACCCAACAGAAGAACTGGTGCAAAAAGGGTATACCGCATACCAGAACGCCACCTGTGATTACATCATCGCTTTCGGCGGCGGCAGCCCGATCGATACCGCCAAAGCGGTGAAAATCCTTACCGCCAACCCAGGGTCATCCACCGATTACTCGGGTGTGGGCAAAGTGAAAAACCCCGGCGTACCGCTGGTGGCGATCAATACCACGGCCGGTACTGCAGCGGAAATGACCAGTAACGCCGTGATCATCGACTCGGCGCGACAAGTCAAAGAGGTGATTATCGACCCCAATATTATCCCCGACATTGCCGTGGATGACGCCAGTGTGATGCTGGAAATTCCGGCGTCGGTAACCGCCGCCACCGGGATGGATGCGCTGACGCACGCGGTAGAAGCCTATGTTTCTGCTGGCGCGCATCCATTAACCGACGCCAACGCGCTGGAAGCGATTCGCCTGATCAACCTGTGGCTGCCAAAAGCGGTGGATGACGGGCATAACCTCGAAGCGCGTGAGCAGATGGCTTACGGCCAGTATCTTGCCGGGATGGCATTTAACAGTGCCGGTCTTGGCCTGGTGCATGCGCTGGCGCATCAACCGGGAGCGACCCACAACCTGCCGCACGGCGTGTGCAACGCCATTCTGCTGCCGATCATCGAAAACTTTAACCGCCCAAATGCCGTTTCCCGTTTTGCCCGTGTTGCGCAGGCGATGAGTGTTGATACCAAAGGGATGAGCGATGAAGCCGCCAGCAGGGAGGCCATCAACGCGATTCGCCGCCTCAGCGTGCGCGTGGGCATTCCTTCCGGTTTTAGCAAACTTGGCATAACCAAAGCGGATATCGAAGGCTGGCTGGATAAAGCCATGGCCGATCCATGCGCTCCGTGCAACCCGCGCAACGCCAGCCGCGATGAAATCCGCGAGCTGTATCTGGAGGCGTTATGATCCGTAAAGCCTTTGTGATGCAGGTTAATCCTGAGGCCCATGAAGAGTATGCCCGCCGCCATAATCCTATCTGGCCGGAGCTGGAAGCCGCGCTGAAAGAGGGTGGCGCGCACCATTACGCGATTTATCTCGATAAAGCGCGCCATCTGCTATTTGCTACCGTGGAAATTGAGTCTGAAGAGCGCGGGAATGCGATCGCCAGCACCGAAATTTGCCAGCGCTGGTGGAAATATATACGCGACGTGATACCCGCCAACCCGGATAACAGCCCGGTCAGCACGGAACTGAAAGAAGTGTTTCACCTGGCCTAACTTGATCCATCCCCTTCATAGACGGTGGGGATGGCAAGATTAATTCTGTTCCGCCACTAAAATCGCCTGCGTATCCGGTTCCAGCGATTTAAAAATTTGCTCCTGATCCGATCCGCTGGGTAGCAGATGTAATCTCCTTCACCTAACACATCTGGCGCTTCGGTTAGCCCTACCAGCGCGCACTCCTGCGTGACGATAAGATGCTCGACAGAATCCTGCGGATGCGAAATGCGGTACGCACCCTGTTGCGTCAACAGCAGATGGATATCACGCCGCGCGCATGGCGGGTATAGATAAAAAAAAAGCGCCCGCAGGCGCTCTTTCGACAGTGTTGCAACTTATTTGGTCAGTTCAGCAGTCATATGAACCTGGTTGCCGTTGTAAGCTTCAGTAATGTGATAAGAAGAAGCACCTGCCTGATGAGCCTGAGCGGCAATTTGTGCTTCTGCACCGCTGAGCGTGGAGTCAGTTACGCTTACAGTCTGGGCAGCGAAAGAACCGAAAGAAGCGGACAGAGCGATAACAGCGACAAAAGTTTTGATGCTTTTCATGATATAAACCCTTACGTTAATTTGTTGGAGTGAGGCGATGCGCCTCGATGAAATAAATACTAGACCTGTTCACTCACAACAAAAAGCGGAAGGATTTGTTCTCATTATTCAAAATTACTGATTAACAATTAAGCGCTGCGGATGGGTATAGATCGTCGCCCTGCCCGGTTTACAAAAACCCACCAGTGTCAGGTTGCAGCGTTCCGCCACTTCCACGGCCAGAGTTGTTGCCGCCGATACTGCAAACAGAATTTCAACGCCACACATTGCCGATTTTTGCACCATTTCATAGCTGGCACGGCTGGACACCAGCACCGCTCCTTGCTCCCACGCTTCACCTTCACGCGCACGATGACCAAGCAGCTTATCCAGTGCCACATGCCGCCCTACATCTTCATGACCGCCTGTCACTTCGCCGGATGGCAACATCCACGCCGCCGCATGCGTACAACCGGTTAACTGCCCGACAGGCTGAAAATCGGTTAAATGCGCCAGTCCGTTATCCAGTAACGTCAAATCAAAGCGCTGCGTGAACGGCAGCGGCGCTATCGGCTTGCCGATATCGTTGAGCTGCTCCACGCCACACACGCCGCAGCCGGTTCGCCCAGCCAGCGCGCGGCGCCGCTCTTTTAATCCCATAAAACGGCGGCTGGAGAGTTCGATTTGCACTTCGAGGCCGTTACAAGAAGGCACCACATCCATGCCGTAAATTTCCGCCGGATGTTCAATAATCCCTTCGGATAAGGAGAAGCCAATCGCGAACCATTCGAGATCTTTTGGCGAGGCCATCATCACCACATGGGAGATACCGTTATAGACCAGCGCGACAGGAACTTCTTCCGCCAGCATATCCGGCTGCGTCTGCTGTAAATCGGCGCGTTTCCACAGGGAAACCTCGCGGGCCCCTGTGACTGATGTTGCATTTTCGTGCTTTTTAGGGTGCAAATCGTTCACTTTGCCTTAACCGTTATCAAACAAGCTTACCAACAATATGGTATTCTTTGCGCATATCCCTTGGGGAAAAGAGGGAATAGCAGCGATTCTGAGAACTTACGGCAGAATTGATCTACCTATATTGTAGTAATCTTCGTTGCTAATCCCCCAGGATGAGGGATTAGCAGCAATTCTGAACCTTTGCGAAAACCACCGCAAAGAAAAAACGATAAGAGTAATGTCGAACCAGGAGCAAACCATGCAGGTCAGCAGAAGGCAGTTCTTTAAGATCTGCGCTGGCGGTATGGCAGGAACAACGGCTGCGGCATTGGGTTTTGCCCCCAATATCGCGCTTGCGGAAACACGGCAGTATAAGCTGCTGCGCACCCGTGAAACCCGTAATACCTGCACATATTGTTCCGTCGGCTGTGGGCTGTTGATGTACAGTCTCGGCGACGGTGCCAAGAACGCCAAAGCGTCAATCTTTCATATCGAGGGTGACCCGGATCATCCGGTAAACCGTGGCGCGCTGTGCCCGAAAGGCGCAGGTCTGGTGGATTTCATCCACTCGGAAAGCCGCCTGAAATACCCGGAATACCGTGCGCCAGGTTCCGATAAATGGCAGCGCATCACATGGGACGATGCGTTTGACCGCATCGCGAAGCTGATTAAAGCCGACCGCGATGCCAACTTTATCGCGCAAAATGCCGCAGGTACCACAGTCAACCGGTGGTTGAGCACCGGGATGCTGTGCGCATCCGCGTCCAGCAACGAAACTGGCTATTTAACGCAAAAATTCACCCGCGCACTCGGCATGTTAGCCGTCGACAACCAGGCGCGTGTCTGACACGGACCAACGGTAGCAAGTCTTGCTCCAACATTTGGTCGCGGTGCGATGACCAACCACTGGGTCGACATAAAGAACGCCAACCTTGTCATTGTGATGGGTGGGAACGCGGCTGAAGCACATCCGGTGGGATTCCGCTGGGCGATGGAAGCCAAGATCCATAATGGCGCGAAGCTGATTGTTATCGATCCGCGCTTTACGCGTACCGCCTCTGTTGCGGATTTCTATACACCGATTCGTTCCGGTACTGACATTGCCTTTCTGTCAGGCGTGTTGCTGTACCTGATGACCAACGAAAAATATAACCGCGAATATACCGAGGCCTATACCAACGCCAGCCTGATCGTACGGGAAGACTTTGGCTTCGAAGATGGCCTGTTCACCGGCTATGACGCGGATAAACGTAAATACGACAAAACCAGCTGGAACTACGAACTGGATGAGAAAGGCTTCGCCAAACGCGATACCACGCTCACCCATCCGCGCTGTGTATGGAACTTGCTGAAACAGCACGTTTCTCGCTATACGCCGGACGTGGTTGAAAACATCTGCGGGACGCCAAAAGCGGATTTCCTGAAGGTGTGCGAATACATCGCCGAGACCAGCGTACATGATAAAACGGCCTCGTTCCTCTACGCGCTGGGCTGGACACAGCACTCTGTCGGTGCGCAAAACATTCGCACCATGGCGATGATCCAGTTACTACTGGGGAACATGGGGATGGCTGGCGGCGGTGTAAACGCCCTGCGCGGTCACTCCAATATTCAGGGGCTGACGGACCTTGGTTTGCTGTCACAAAGCCTGCCGGGCTATATGACACTACCGAGTGAGAAACAGGCCGATCTCCATACCTATCTTGCCGCCAACACACCGAAACCGCTGCTGGAAGGCCAGGTAAACTACTGGGGTAATTACCCGAAATTCTTCGTTTCGATGATGAAAGCCTTCTTTGGCGACAAAGCTACAGCGGAAAATAGCTGGGGCTTTGACTGGTTGCCGAAGTGGGACAAAGGTTACGACGTTCTACAGTACTTCGACATGATGTATAAAGGCCAGGTGAACGGCTATGTATGCCAGGGCTTTAACCCGGTGGCCTCGTTCCCGAACAAGAACAAGGTTGTGGCCTCGCTGTCGAAGCTGAAATTCCTGGTGACCATCGATCCGCTGAACACCGAAACCTCAACCTTCTGGCAAAACCACGGCGAGTCGAATGATGTCGATCCGGCGAAAATCCAGACCGAAGTATTCCGTCTGCCTTCAACCTGCTTCGCCGAAGAGAACGGTTCGATTGTGAACTCCGGCCGCTGGCTGCAATGGCACTGGAAAGGCGCTGACGGCCCGGGCGAAGCTGTGACTGATGGCGAGATCCTCGCCGGTATCTTTATGCGCCTGCGTAAGATGTATGCCGAAGAGGGCGGTGCGTGCCCGGAACCAGTGCTGAATATGACCTGGAACTACTCCACCCCGCATGAACCGGCATCGGAAGAAGTGGCGATGGAGAGCAACGGTAAAGCACTGGCTGACATTATCGACCCGGCAACGGGCGCGGTGCTCGTCAAAAAAGGCCAGCAGCTTAGCTCGTTTGCCCAACTGCGCGATGACGGCACTACCTCCAGCGGTTGCTGGATCTTCGCCGGTAGCTGGACACCGGACGGCAACCAGATGGCACGTCGCGATAATGCCGATCCTTCAGGTCTTGGCAATACGCTGGGCTGGGCGTGGGCATGGCCGCTTAATCGCCGCATTCTTTACAACCGTGCTTCTGCCGATCCGCAGGGTAAACCGTGGGATCCGAAGCGTCAGTTGCTGAAGTGGGACGGTGCGAAATGGGGCGGCGTGGATATTCCGGACTACAGCGCTGCCGCGCCAGGTAGCGATGTCGGGCCATTTATCATGCAGCCGGAAGGGATGGGTCGCCTGTTTGCTATTGATAAAATGGCGGAAGGGCCGTTCCCGGAACACTACGAGCCGTTTGAAACACCGCTGGGTACGAACCCGCTGCACCCAGGCGTCGTGTCCAACCCGGCAGCCCGTGTCTTTAAAGACGATATGGAAGCCATGGGTAAAGCGGATAAATTCCCGTATGTCGGCACCACTTACCGTCTGACCGAACACTTCCACTTCTGGACCAAGCACGCACTGCTTAACGCTATTGCGCAGCCGGAACAGTTTGTGGAGATCGGTGAGAAGCTGGCGGGCAAGCTGGGCATCGTTCAGGGTGATACGGTTCGTGTCTCCTCCAACCGTGGCTATATTAAAGCCAAGGCGGTGGTGACCAAGCGTATCCGCACACTGAAAGTAAACGGCAAAGATGTCGATACCATCGGTATTCCTATTCACTGGGGTTACGAAGGTGTGGCGAAGAAAGGCTTTATCGCCAATACGTTAACGCCGTTCGTCGGCGATGCGAACACCCAAACGCCGGAGTTCAAGGCGTTCCTGGTGAATGTGGAAAAAGTGTAACGGAGACGACTTATGGCTTATCAATCGCAAGACATCATCCGTCGTTCCGCAACTAACGGCTTCACACCCGCGCCAGAGGCGCGGGATCACCAGCAGGAAGTGGCGAAACTTATCGACGTCACCACCTGCATTGGCTGTAAAGCCTGTCAGGTGGCCTGTTCCGAGTGGAACGACATCCGTGATGAAGTAGGACATAACGTCGGGGTGTATGACAACCCGGCGGATCTGACCGCGAAATCCTGGACGGTTATGCGCTTCTCGGAAGTGGAGCAGAACGACAAACTGGAGTGGCTGATCCGTAAAGATGGCTGCATGCACTGCGCCGATCCTGGCTGTCTGAAAGCATGCCCGTCAGAAGGAGCTATCATTCAGTACGCCAACGGCATTGTCGATTTCCAGTCTGAGCAGTGCATCGGCTGCGGTTACTGCATTGCTGGCTGCCCGTTCGATGTGCCACGACTGAACCCGGAAGACAACCGTGTCTACAAATGTACGCTGTGCGTCGACCGTGTCACCGTGGGCCAGGAACCGGCATGCGTGAAAACTTGTCCGACCGGCGCTATCCACTTTGGCTCCAAAGAGGATATGAAAACCCTCGCAGGCGAACGTGTCGCGGAGTTGAAAACCCGCGGTTACGATAACGCCGGACTGTACGATCCGGCTGGCGTTGGCGGAACACATGTGATGTACGTGCTGCATCACGCCGACAAGCCGAATCTGTATCACGGCCTGCCGGAAAACCCGCAGATCAGTGCAACCGTGAAGTTCTGGAAAGGCATCTGGAAACCGCTTGCGGCGGTCGGCTTTGCAGCGACCTTCGCGGCCAGCATCTTCCACTATGTCGGTGTCGGTCCGAACCGTGCAGAAGAGGAAGACGATAACCTGCATGAAAAGAAAGACGAGGTGCGCAAATGAAAAAACGTGACACCATCGTGCGCTACACGGCACCGGAGCGCATTAACCACTGGGTCACCGCCTTCTGCTTCGTGCTGGCGGCGGTGAGCGGGCTGGGGTTTTTCTTCCCATCCTTCAATTGGTTAATGGGGATTCTCGGTACGCCGCAACTGGCGCGCATTCTCCATCCGTTCATCGGCGTGGTCATGTTTGCGTCGTTTATCATCATGTTTTTCCGCTACTGGCACCATAACCTCATCAACAAGGATGATATCTTTTGGGCGAAGAATATTCGTAAGATTGTCGTCAATGAGGAAGTAGGCGACACCGGGCGATATAACTTCGGTCAGAAATGCGTGTTCTGGGCGGCGATTATTTTCCTGGTGTTGTTACTGGTAAGCGGCGTGGTTATCTGGCGCCCTTACTTCGCGCCAGCGTTCCCCATTCCGCTAATCCGATTAGCGCTGATGGTGCATTCATTTGCCGCAGTCGCGTTAATTGTGGTTATTATGGTGCATATTTACGCCGCCCTGTGGGTTAAAGGCACCATAACCGCAATGGTGGAAGGCTGGGTCACCAGCGCGTGGGCGAAGAAACATCACCCACGCTGGTACCGGGAAGTTCGCAAGACAACGGAAAAATCGACTGAATGAGTATTCGCATAATCCCGCAAGATGAGCTGGAGAAGAGCGATAAACGCACGGCGGGAGTTATTCCGCCGTTATTATTCCCCAGACTGAAAAATCTCTACAACCGCCGTGCAGAGCGTTTGCGCGAACTTGCAGAGAGTAACCCACTGGGTGATTACCTGCGTTTTGCTGCGCTTATCGCCCATGCCCAGGAAGTGGTGCTGTACGACCACCCCTTGCAAATCGACCTGACAGCGCGCATTAAAGAAGCCGCTGAAGAGGGTAAACCGCCACTCGATATTCACGTGCTGCCGCGTGATACGCACTGGCACAAGCTGCTGCATTCGCTCATCGCCGAACTGAAGCCGGAGATGAGCGGCCCGGCGCTGGCGGTCATTGAGAACCTTGAAAAGGCCTCCGCGCAAGAACTAGAAACGATGGCCAGCGCGCTGTTTGCTGCTGACTTCTCCGCTGTGAGCAGCGATAAATCACCGTTTATCTGGGCCGCGCTGTCGCTCTACTGGGCACAGATGGCCAGCCTGATTCCAGGAAAAGCCCGTGCTGAATACGGTGAACAGCGCCAGTTCTGCCCGGTGTGCGGTGCCATGCCGGTTTCCAGTGTGGTGCATATCGGCACAACGCAGGGGCTACGTTACCTGCACTGCAATCTGTGCGAAACCGAATGGCACGTGGTGCGCGTCAAATGTAGCAACTGCGAGCAGGCCCGCGATCTCCACTACTGGTCTCTGGATAATGAGCAAGCAGCCATTAAAGCCGAAAGCTGCGGCGACTGCGGTACTTACCTGAAGATCCTGTATCAGGAAAAAGACCCGAACGTCGAACCGGTGGCCGATGATTTAGCTTCGCTGGTGCTTGATGCCCGCATGGAGCAGGAAGGTTTTGCCCGTAGTTCTATCAACCCGTTCCTCTTCCCGGGCGAAGGGGAATAATCCTGACAGGTCGTGGTAAGCTGTGCTTACCCGGCCTGCCATTGTTTCCATGTCAGTCTTGTTATTCTGCTCCTCCTACAATTTAGCGTTTCTCGCCGTAATCTGTCGTAAACTTTAATAATTCCAGCATATTTCGTCGCACAACATACCGCCACTTTCGGCAAAAAAGCAGGTTCAAACGCGATAAACCAGCTTTACGAGCATCCTTCAACATTTGTGCTTTCCCTAAAATCAGCCGTTCCCATTTGATAAAAACCAGGCTATAAAACTGGATATTTATACAGATAAAGGTGAACGTAATGGCACTGGAAAAAGGCATTGCCGGGTTGGTGAGCGACTTTATCGCCGCCGGGCGCCCCTCGGCGCGCGCCAGCAATATTGATGAAAGGCGCGCGGGTTATATCGCCAGTACGTCGCTTGCCGGGGAAACGGAAACCCGCGTTCAGGTTGAAGACGTTACGCTTGAAGGTGTGACGCTGCGCGTGTTTTCGCCGTTGGAGGCCAACGGTAAACTGCCTGCGCTGATTTATTACCACGGCGGCTGCTTTATCAGCGGCGGGTTCGCCACGCATGATAAGCAGTTGCGCCAGTTAGCGTGGTACAGCGGCTGTCGGGTGATTGCCGTGCAGTACCGGCTCGCGCCGGAACATCGCTGGCCTGCCGCGCACGATGATGCACGACAGGGGGCAGAGGTGATATGGAAAAATGCCGAACGCCTCAACATTGATCCGCAACGAATTACGCTAGCGGGCGACAGCGCAGGCGGGCATCTGGCGTTGGTCACCGCGCTACGATTGAAGGCGGCGGTAGCCTGGCAACCCGCGCAACTGGTGTTGATCTATCCAATGCTGGATGCCACGGCCTACTTCGACAGTTATACCTTTAACGGTTCTGATTATGTAATAACCCGTGATGCACTGCTGTCAGGATATGAAATGTACCTTGGTGACACTGACCACCTGCTGCCGGATGTCAGCCCGCTGTGGCGCGATGATTTCGCAGGTCTGCCGCCGGTACACATTATTACAGCGGAGTTCGATCCGCTGTGCGATGAAGGGGAAGCGTTGTACCAGCATATGACGGACCAGGGCGTAAGCTGCACCTGTTCTCGCTACCTTGGCGTTATTCATGGCTTCTTCCAGCTTGCTGGTATCAGCCAGAGCGCACGGGATGCCATACAAGACGTGGCTGCACGCGTGGCCAGAGCATAAAACCCAAAGGAGAGCCAATGTCTGTCGTAAGCCCCGTAGAACAACAGTTCGCCGCGTACAATGCCCATGATATTGAAGCATTCGTCGCCTGCTTTAGTGAAGATTTCACCGCTTATCGTTTGCCCTCCACAGTGCCATCGTTGCAAGGTCGGGAAGCCTTACGCGCGTTCTATGCCGGGCACCGTTTTAATAACCCGGCACTTCGCGCGGAGCTGCTCTCACGTACGGTGATGGGCAATAAGGTGTTCGATCACGAAAAGATATACGGCATTGGCGAATCGGTCATCGAAAATATGGCGGTTTATGAAGTGCACGATGGGCGCATCATCACTGCATGGTTTTTCTTCGCGCAGTGAGTAGCAGCCATCAGGCTGCGCGCCTGCGTCAACATGCGCGCAGTCGGTTACTCTTCTTCGTTGCCGCCTTCTTCGTAAGAGCCAAAAGGTTTCGCGGGCAGAACGATGTAAACCCCTTCGAAAATCGCACCCAGCTTACCCTCACCAAACAGCTCAACCTGAAGCTGCACGCGCGCTTTACGCCCGCGCGCCAGGCGATCGAGATCGCCGCTTAACGAGCCGAGATCGGCAATCGCGCTGGGTTTACCTTTAATTGGCGTACTGTATCGAATGTGCGCATCAGCCAGAATAATGGTGCCGCCGAGATGGCGTTCGCGCAGCATCAGCCAGATCAACCCCCAGCCAGTCAGCGTCGCCTGCGAAAACAGACTGCCGGCAAACAGCGTATGGTGCGGATTCTGGTTACCGGTCTCCGGCATGGTAGTGATAAATTTCTGCCCGGTGTACTGCTGAATACGCACGCCCATCTTTTCGCTCAGCGGAATATGCTCATACCAGGCTTGTTGCAGCTGCCCGCACCAGTCGCCACGATGCAAAATATCTTCCAGCGTGGCCACGGGTTTGATCATCAAAAAATGGCGCACTGGCGTAGTTTGCGGCGCAGTGATCTCCCCTTCATTGATAAACCCGAGCTTGGCAAAAAAGTCTACGGCATCTTCGCGGGCGCTACAGGTCACCCGCTTCACCCCTTCCTGGCGGGCAACGGATTCCAGCGTCATCGCCATCAGTGTGCCCAGCCCTTTATCCTGCACAGAAGGATGCACGGCCATAAAACGGATCGAGGCTTCATTGTCGGCGTTGATATACAGTCTGCCGACCGCCACCATATTGCCCTCTTCATCAACCACCATCTGGTGGTGAGCCATGGCATCCCATGCATCACGTTCAGAACCTTTTGGCTGATGCAGGGGTTTGCGCAGCATTTCCCAGCGGAACTGGTAATAACGCTCTAACTCTTCTTCAGTCTGCGGTACGCGGAGGTGATACATAACGGTTTTCTCTCTTGTGACTCTGGGCCACGCCGCAAGCTGGCTCATATCTGCAACCAAAATGTGACAGGACCATCGTTAACCAGCGAAACCTGCATGTCGGTAGCGAATCGCCCGGTTTGCGTTTCCATCTGCTGGCTGCGGCAACATTCGACAAAGTAGTTATACAACGCTTCTGCTTTATCCGGCGCGGCGCCTCTGGAAAACCCAGGACGCATTCCACGTTCTGTGTCCGCCGCCAGTGTAAATTGCGACACCACCAGCACGCTCCCACCCGCCTGCTGGATGTTAAGATTCATTTTTCCTTCAGCGTCGCTAAAAATGCGATACCCCAGCACTCGCTCGCACAGGCGGTTCGCTTTTTGTTCATCGTCTTCCCTTTCGACCCCTAACAACACTAAAAGTCCCGGACCAATTTCGCCCGTTACCTCGCCCGCCACGCTAACGCTTGCGCGGGAAACTCGTTGAATTAATGCGATCATGGTTGGTCTGCTTCTTCTTGCTGTGCGGCTATTTTGAGTTTTCGGTATTCACCGAGAGTGACAGTTATTTCTGCACCTAGCAAGACGATACACCAGGTCCAGTAGACCCAGAGGAACAAAATCGGGATGACAGCCAGTACACCATAAATAAGCTGATAGGAAGGGAACATGGTGATATAGAGGCCAAACACTTTCTTGCCTAACTCGAACAACAGTGCCGCGACAAAGGCGCCAATAATGGCATCACGGTTAGGCACCCGAGTCGTGGGTACAATGCTGTAAAGCAGCCAGAAAGAGAGCCAGGATAAAAGCAGCGGGAAAATCCGCAGCACATCATCAATCATGCTGTTCAGTTCACTGGCCCAGCGCAGCGACAGCAAATAGGAACTAATGGCAAGGCTGGCACCCGCCAGTAGTGGCCCAAGCGTGAGGATCATCCAGTACACCGCAAATGAGTAAATATGCGGACGAACCCGTGTGCTGCGCCAGATAGTGTTCAACGCCGTATCAATGGAGTACATCAACAGCAGCGATGTCACGACCAGCCCACAGGCACCGACAGCGGTCATTCTGGTGGAGTTCGCCACAAACTGCTCAATATAGTTCTGAATTACATCGCCGGTTGCCGGGATAAAATTGGCAAACACAAAATGACGTAGCTGAATGCTGATTCCAGAAAACATCGGAAATGCAGCAAACAGCGCAAATATCACAGCTATCAGCGGCACCAACGAAAGCAACGAGACGTAAGCGAGATTCCCCGCCAGCGTCGTCATATGATCTTCATCGATGCGCTGCCAGAGCAGTTTTAACCATGACCATAATGCGCACACCCTATGTCTGGCATGCTGCCGAACGTTTTTTAGCATAACTGCTTTGCGAAATAATCGGGGATCGTCGTTTTGTCTGTCACCAGAATACTGGTAATACCCAGTTGCTCAGCGCCAGCGATATTGTCAGCATTGTCATCAAAAAAGATAGCATCGTCGGCAGAAAAACCTTCGAGTGATAACACTTGCTGATAAATTCTCGCTTCGGGCTTACGCATCCCCATTTCCTGGGAAAGATAGATATGGTCGGCAGCCCCCTGAATTTCGGGATATTGCTCCGGCCAGTAGGTAGTATGCAGACGGTTGGTATTCGACAGAACCACTACGCGATGTCCTTGCGCGCGCAACTTGTGCATGATTTCGATAACGTCGCTGCGCAGAGCGACAAACACTGCCTGCCAGCCGGTAGAAAATTGCTCGTAGCTCAGTGGCATTTCCATCTCTTCACACAGCGCTTTGGCAAAATCTTCGTCGCTGATCTCTCCACGCTCATGCTGATGAAAAGCCTCGCCCATGGTAAAGTTCTGTTTCAAAGTCGCCAGCGGCATACGGCTGAAATTACTCCAGGCGCCCAGCACCCGGTTAAAGTCGATATCGACAATCACATTACCTAAATCAAAGATATAGAGCATTTCTCTCTCCTTGCCTGCCGTGGAGAGTTAACTGTAGCGGTAAAGTATGAAATTGAATAGTTTGCCGTCTCACATGCGGGCATAAAAAAAGCCGCTGAATATCAGCGGCTTTTTCACGGACAAAAAGGAGGAATTACTCTTCTTTTGCACCGCGCATTGCACGTTTACGATCGTTCTCGGTCAGATGACGTTTACGGATACGGATAGACAGTGGAGTCACTTCTACCAGTTCGTCATCATCGATAAACTCCAGAGCTTGCTCCAGAGTCATCTTAATCGGCGGAACCAGAACAGTTGCTTCGTCCGTACCGGACGCACGCATGTTGGTCAGTTTTTTACCCGTCAGGCAGTTTACAGTCAGGTCGTTAGAACGACTGTGAATACCGATGATCTGGCCTTCATACACTTCAGCACCGTGTCCCAGGAACAGCTTACCGCGATCCTGCAAACCGAACAGCGCAAACGCGACCGCTTTACCCTGACCGTTGGAGATCAGTACACCGTTGTTACGCTGACCAACTTCGCCCGGACGAACATCGTCGTAATGGCTGAAGGTGGAGTACAGCAGACCGGTACCGGAAGTCATGGTCATGAACTCAGAACGGAAGCCGATCAGGCCACGGCTTGGGATCACGTAGTCGAGACGCACGCGGCCTTTGCCATCCGGATTCATGTTTTTCAGATCGCCTTTACGCTCACCCAGCGCCTGCATGACAGAACCCTGGTGCTGCTCTTCAACATCCAACGTCACGTTTTCGAACGGTTCCTGACGACGGCCGTCGATTTCGCGGAAGATAACTTTCGGACGGGAAACCGCCATCTCGAAACCTTCACGACGCATGTTCTCGATCAGAACAGACAGGTGCAGCTCACCACGACCAGAAACGCGGAATGCATCAGCGTCTTCGGTTTCTTCAACGCGCAGCGCGACGTTGTGCACCAGTTCTTTGTTCAGGCGGTCAAGGATCTGACGTGAAGTCACGTATTTACCTTCTTTACCACAGAACGGAGAGGTGTTGACGTTGAAGAACATGGTTACGGTCGGCTCATCAACAGAGAGCGCCGGCAACGCTTCTACATTCTGCGGGTCGCAGATAGTGTCGGAGATGTTCAGTTCGCCCAGACCGGTGATCGCGATGATATCGCCAGCTTCGGCGATTTCGCTATCGATACGTTCCAGACCCAGGTGGGTCAGTACTTTACCGACTTTGCCGTTGCGGGTTTTGCCTTCACTATCAATGATAGTAACCTGCTGGTTCGGCTTCACTTTACCGCGTTTGATACGACCAATGCCGATAACACCAACGTAGTTGTTATAGTCGAGCTGAGAGATCTGCATTTGCAGGGTCCCGTCGAGATCGACGTTCGGCGCCGGTACATGGTCAATAATCGCCTGATACAGCGGGGTCATGTCTTCAGCCATGTCTTCGTGGTCCATGCCCGCGATACCGTTCAACGCAGAAGCGTAAACGATCGGGAAGTCCAGCTGTTCGTCGGTCGCGTCAAGGTTAACGAACAGGTCGAAGACCTGATCAACAACCCAGT
Source organism: Kosakonia arachidis (assembly GCF_900116535.1). Classification (GTDB taxonomy): domain Bacteria; phylum Pseudomonadota; class Gammaproteobacteria; order Enterobacterales; family Enterobacteriaceae; genus Kosakonia; species Kosakonia arachidis. The sequence continues at coordinate 100,595 of NZ_FPAU01000009.1, forward strand.
CCGGACGCGCGCCAGGACGGTCAACTTTGTTGATTACCACAATCGGCTTGAGGCCATGGGCAAATGCTTTTTTGGTCACGAAGCGCGTTTGCGGCATTGGGCCGTCAAACGCATCAACCACCAGCAGCACGGAATCGACCATGGACATCACACGCTCAACTTCACCACCGAAGTCGGCGTGCCCAGGGGTATCAACGATGTTGATACGGTAATCATTCCATTTGATAGCGGTGTTTTTCGCGAGGATAGTAATCCCACGCTCTTTCTCCAAATCGTTGGAGTCCATCACACGCTCTTGAGTTTCAGCACGTTCGTCGAACGTACCGGATTGCTGCAGCAGCTTGTCAACCAGGGTTGTTTTACCGTGGTCAACGTGAGCAATGATGGCGATGTTACGCAGATTTTCGATCACAACTTTGCCTCAGGCATTAGAAATAGCGCGTTATTGTACACGTATTAATCGAAGGACAAAACAGGATCACAAACATCCTCCGCAAACAAGTATTGCAGAGTTGCTTTGTGATCGCTTTCACGGAGCGTTAAAAGGGCCGCCAACAAAAAATTGCACCAACACAGTGCTTAATGTTCACAATAAAGCACCATATTGGTGCAACTTAACCATCATGGTGCAGCCCTTTTGCACTATACCGGGCATAATAACGCCTTTTGAGGGGCATTTAAAAGTTGGCATAGATTTCGCTTTATCTATTTTACGGCAACTACGCCAGGTTTCACGAAGTATTTGAAGACCTCGTTACCACGACGACAATGACAAATCCGGGAGAGTTTAAGTATGTCCGCTGAACACGTTTTGACGATGCTGAATGAGCACGAAGTGAAGTTTGTTGATCTGCGCTTCACCGATACCAAAGGTAAAGAACAGCACGTCACTATCCCAGCCCATCAGGTTAATGCTGACTTCTTTGAAGAAGGCAAAATGTTTGATGGTTCTTCGATTGGTGGCTGGAAAGGCATCAACGAATCAGACATGGTGCTGATGCCGGACGCGACTACCGCTGTCATTGACCCCTTCTACGAAGAAACAACGCTGATCATCCGTTGCGATATCCTCGAACCAGGCACCATGCAGGGTTACGACCGCGACCCGCGTTCCATCGCGAAACGCGCTGAAGAGTATCTGCGTTCTACCGGTCTGGCAGACACCGTTCTGTTTGGGCCAGAGCCGGAATTCTTCCTGTTCGACGACGTTCGTTTCGGCAGCTCTATTTCCGGTTCCAGCGTTGCTATCGACGATATCGAAGGCGCATGGAACACCTCCACCAAATACGAAGGTGGTAACAAAGGTCACCGTCCGGCTGTTAAAGGTGGTTACTTCCCGGTTCCGCCAGTTGATTCATCACAGGATCTGCGTTCCACTATGTGTCTGGTAATGGAAGAGATGGGCCTGGTTGTTGAAGCTCACCACCACGAAGTGGCAACTGCTGGTCAGAACGAAGTGGCTACCCGCTTCAACACCATGACCAAAAAAGCGGACGAAATTCAGATCTACAAATATGTGGTACACAACGTTGCTCACCGCTTCGGTAAAACCGCGACCTTTATGCCGAAACCGATGTTCGGTGATAACGGTTCCGGTATGCACTGCCACATGTCCCTGTCCAAGAACGGTACCAACTTGTTCTCTGGTGACAAATACGCTGGCCTGTCTGAAATGGCGCTGTATTACATTGGCGGCATAATCAAACACGCTAAAGCTATCAACGCCCTGTCTAACCCGACCACCAACTCCTACAAACGTCTGGTCCCGGGTTACGAAGCGCCGGTAATGCTGGCTTACTCTGCCCGTAACCGTTCGGCTTCTATCCGTATTCCGGTTGTCGCTTCTCCGAAAGCACGTCGTATCGAAGTGCGCTTCCCGGATCCGGCGGCTAACCCGTACCTGTGCTTCGCAGCACTGATGATGGCAGGTCTGGATGGTATTAAAAACAAAATCCACCCGGGCGAAGCAATGGATAAAAACCTGTATGACCTGCCGCCGGAAGAAGCGAAAGAGATCCCGCAGGTTGCAGGCTCTCTGGAAGAAGCGCTCAACGCGCTGAATGCTGACCGCGAGTTCCTGACAGCTGGTGGTGTGTTCACTGACGACGCTATCGATGCTTACATCGAGCTGCGCATCGCTGAGAACGACCGCGTTCGCATGACACCGCACCCGGTAGAGTTCGAACTGTACTACAGCGTTTAATAAATTAAATACTCGGCGGATTTCTTGTCGTAGCAAGGTGACCACTGAACGAATCCCCGGGAGCATAGATAGCTATGTGACCAGGGTGACGAAGGCAGCCAACGCAGCAACGGCGAGAAAGATGCCAGAGGATTTGTTGCCGTGGAACTTTTAGCCCATCTCTGGATGGGCTTTTTTCTCCACCAACACTCTGTTCTGACACATTTTTTACCTATAAAAAGCTATACTGCACTAAATTAGTGCATATCTCCGGGAGACTGCTAAATGGCAAGCGGCGCGCTGCCCGATGCTGGGCAGATCCTCAATTCTTTGATCAACAGTATCTTACTGGTTGATGACGAACTGGCGGTACATTACGCCAACCCTGCGGCACAGCAATTGCTGGCGCAGAGCTCGCGTAAATTATTTGGCACACCACTGCCTGAACTGCTGAGCTACTTTTCACTGAATATCGATTTGATGCGTGAAAGTTTGCATGCAGGTCAGGGTTTTACCGATAACGAAGTGACTCTTGTGATCGACGGTCGCTCACATATTTTGTCGCTGACGGCGCAACGTTTACCGGACGGTTTAGTCCTGCTGGAAATGGCGCCAATGGATAATCAGCGACGCCTGAGCCAGGAGCAATTGCAGCACGCCCAACAGGTGGCTGCACGTGATCTGGTACGTGGACTAGCGCATGAAATCAAAAACCCGCTTGGCGGGTTACGCGGTGCGGCACAACTGCTGAGCAAAGCGCTGCCCGATCCGGCGCTAATGGAATACACCAAAGTCATTATTGAGCAGGCCGACCGTCTGCGAAATCTGGTGGATCGTCTGTTAGGCCCGCAGCAACCGGGAATGCATGTTACGGAAAGCATTCACAAAGTTGCCGAGCGTGTGGTGAAACTGGTATCGATGGAACTGCCAGACAACGTGACATTGGTTCGCGATTACGATCCGAGTTTGCCGGAGTTGGCCCACGATCCAGACCAAATTGAACAGGTTTTACTGAATATCGTCCGCAACGCTCTGCAAGCGCTGGGGCCGGAAGGGGGCGAAATTATTTTACGTACACGTACCGCCTTCCAGTTAACGCTGCACGGAATTCGCTATCGCCTCGCGGCGAGAATAGATGTGGAAGATAACGGCCCAGGTATTCCGTCGCATCTCCAGGATACGCTGTTCTATCCCATGGTGAGCGGGCGTGAGGGCGGCACCGGGCTGGGATTATCTATCGCACGCAGTTTGATTGATCAACATTCTGGCAAAATTGAATTCACCAGTTGGCCAGGTCATACCGAATTCTCGGTATTTCTGCCTATTCGGAAGTAGAGGTGTTTATGCAACGAGGGATAGTCTGGATCGTTGATGACGATAGCTCCATCCGTTGGGTGCTGGAACGCGCGCTCAGCGGGGCAGGCTTGAGTTGTACAACGTTTGAAAGTGCCAATGAAGTGCTTGATGCGCTCACCACCAAAACCCCGGATGTACTGCTTTCCGATATTCGTATGCCAGGGATGGATGGACTTGCACTGTTAAAACAGATCAAACAGCGCCATCCAATGCTTCCGGTCATCATTATGACCGCGCATTCCGATCTGGATGCGGCGGTAAGCGCTTATCAGCAAGGGGCATTTGATTATCTGCCCAAACCTTTTGATATCGATGAAGCCGTCGCGCTGGTTGAACGCGCGATCAGTCATTATCAGGAACAGCAGCAGCCACGCAATATACAGGCTAGCGGCCCAACCACCGATATTATCGGCGAAGCGCCGGCGATGCAGGATGTGTTTCGCATTATCGGCCGCCTGTCTCGCTCATCGATTAGCGTCCTGATTAACGGTGAATCCGGGACCGGTAAAGAACTGGTGGCGCATGCGTTGCATCGCCATAGTCCTCGAGTGAAAGCGCCCTTTATCGCCCTGAATATGGCGGCAATTCCCAAAGATCTGATTGAATCAGAACTGTTTGGCCACGAGAAAGGCGCTTTTACTGGTGCGAACACGATCCGCCAGGGGCGTTTTGAACAAGCCGATGGCGGGACGCTGTTTCTCGACGAGATCGGCGATATGCCGCTGGATGTGCAAACCCGGTTGTTGCGCGTGTTGGCCGATGGTCAGTTCTATCGTGTCGGCGGCTACGCGCCAGTAAAGGTTGATGTGCGCATTATTGCGGCGACGCACCAGAATCTGGAGCAGCGCGTTCAGGAAGGCAAATTCCGTGAGGACTTGTTCCATCGGTTGAACGTTATTCGCGTCCATTTACCGCCGCTGCGCGAACGCCGGGAAGACATTCCTCGCCTCGCACGTCACTTCTTGCAAGTTGCAGCCCGCGAACTGGGTGTAGAAGCCAAGCAGCTGCATCCGGAAACAGAAGCGGCGCTCACGCGTCTGGCCTGGCCGGGTAACGTGCGTCAGCTTGAAAACACCTGTCGCTGGTTAACAGTGATGGCTGCAGGCCAGGAAGTGCTGATCCAGGATCTGCCCAGTGAACTGTTTGAAACCACGGTGCCGGACAGCCCGTCGCAGACTTTGCCTGACAGTTGGGCCACTCTGCTGGCGCAGTGGGCCGATCGGGCACTGCGTTCCGGACATCAAAACCTGCTTTCTGAAGCGCAACCTGAGATGGAACGGACATTGCTGACCACCGCGCTGCGCCATACTCAGGGGCATAAACAGGAAGCGGCGCGTTTGCTTGGCTGGGGACGTAATACCCTGACACGCAAGTTGAAAGAGCTCGGAATGGAGTAACGTGCGGGTGAAATGTAAATTATTAACCTCAGCCGTAAATTGACGCTATTTTGCGCTTTACTGTTTATTGCAGTGCAGTATGATCTTGCCCGTTCACGGGGGAGTTCATGATGCTGGAATCAATTATCAGTGTGGTCAATGCGGGCGTCGAAGCTGGCGCATCAGCAAGCCACACACCGCAAACGGCTATCGCGGCGGTTCTTTGCGCCGCGCTGGTTGGGCTGTTTAGCTAGTTTCGCTTGCTGCCGCCGCAAGACGGTATGCGTTTCAGGCCAGTGGTTTTTGCCCTGGCCTGATAACGCTTTCACTTAAATTACCCTTGAGAACTGCTGCATACGCGCTTTCTGACGCAAATACGCATCAAAGCACATACAGATATTACGGATCAGCAAACGCCCTTTCGGCGTGACTTGTAGCCCCTGCTCGTTCATCTCCACCAGCCCATCGTTCACCAGCGGCGCTAACAGGCGTAAGTCTTCAGCAAAATAGTCGCGGAAATTAAGATCCCATACGCGTTCCGTCGCACTGAAATCCAGCCGGAAATTACAAATCAGGCCCTTAATCACATCACGGCGAATACAGTCATCACGGGTAAGCGCAATACCGCGCCACAACGCATCACCGCGTTCGTCAACCTGCCGGTAGTAAAGCTTCAGTTCTTTCTGGTTTTGCGCATAGCTGTCGCCAATCATGCTGATGGCGGAAACGCCCATCCCCAGCAAATCGCTGTCACCCTGCGTGGTATAGCCCTGGAAGTTACGGTGCAAAACACCATCGCGCTGGGCAATCGCCAGCTCATCATCCGGGCGGGCGAAGTGATCCATACCAATAAACTGATAACCGGAGCCGGTTAGTGAGGCGATAGTTTGTTGCAAAATATCGAGCTTCTGCTGTGCCGAAGGCAGATCGGCGTCTTTGATTTTGCGTTGTGCGGCAAACAGCGTCGGCAAATGCGCATAGTTGAAGACGCTCAGGCGATCCGGGCTAAGCTCCGCAACACGTTGCAACGTAAAGGCGAAGCTTTCCGGCGTCTGTTTCGGCAACCCATAAATCAGATCGATATTTGTTGAGCTAAAACCAATCTCGCGAGCATGGTTGAGCAGCGCAAAGATAAACTCTTCGTCTTGCTCGCGGTTGACCAGCCTTTGAACCTCTTTGTTGAAATCCTGCACGCCCATACTCAGGCGGTTAAAACCTTCCGCACGCAAATGGTCAAGCACGTCGAGTTCAATTTCACGGGGGTCGACCTCAATAGAGATCTCTGCGTCAGTATTGAAATCAAAATGGCTGCGCAGCAACCCCATCAGGCGGCTGATTTGCGTTTTGTTGAGGTACGTTGGCGTACCACCGCCCCAGTGCAATTGGCTGACGTGGCGACCGCGAAACAGCGGCGCACGATGGGCAATTTCCTGTTCCAGCGCATCGAGATATTGATCAGCCTTGTGCTGCTGGCGGGTAACAATTTTATTGCAGCCGCAGAAGTAGCAAAGTTTGTGACAAAACGGAATATGCACATACAGCGACAGCGAGCGCCCAGGATAACGCGCAACCGCGTGGCGAAAATCCTCTTCACCGTAAGCGTCTGAAAACTCCAGCGCGGTGGGATAGGACGTGTAGCGCGGCCCGGAATAGTTATATTTCTGGATCAGGGCCAGATCCCAGTCGATAATTTGCTCTGACATTGCTTACTCCTTCCGATGACGCCGCTGGCGGTTCCGGCGGACCGGCCTGACCTCGTTGCGGGTCATAAGCCGGTTGCGCAGCCACACTTTGCGCTGCGACAACCACTGTAGTTTAACGAATAACCACACCAGATAACATATAACCGGAAGGGTTATAAGCAGGACGAGAAAGCCCATAGAAAAGGATCAGTTACCGCCTTTCAGCAGGCGCATCATATCTTCGCGGCCTTTCTCTTCTTCATCGTCTTCATCATCATCGTAAGAAAGGCCCAGTTTCTGCATCAACTCATCGATGCGGTCCAGTTTAGCGTCAACCCACGCCTGATCGTCGGCGCTCAGGGTTTCCCCCTCTTCAAGACGTTCCAGTAGCGCGTCCAGGCGCTCATCCGTTTCCAGCATCTCCAACTCATCCTGCGGTGAAAGCATAGGTTTCTCGCTCTTAGGTTTGTGCTGCTTATTGACCGGTGTGTCAGTGACACCCAGCGGGATCGGTTTTTTGCTGCCAACGCGCGGGTCTTTCTGCAACTTGCCTTTACCGCTGCCAGAAGACTCGTCGCCACCGCTCGCACGGCTGCCAGAGGCATTACCGCGATGCTTTTTCTCGCGCTTACGTTCGCGGCCTTCCTGATTCAATTCTTCACGGGTTTTGCGGTGCACTTTACTGCGCGGATTGGAGGACGTTTTTTTCATAATGGTCGTCTTAAGTCGTTTTCTTCAGTATAGAATTGCGGCGGAATCTAGCAGAAAGCAAGCAAAGAAAAAAGGCGACAGTGTAAACCGTCGCCTTTTTTCTTGACCTTGCCCCGTAACGGGCTTTACGTTCCCTGTTTGCTATCAACGAGCCCTGTTTATCCCTTAGCAAAAACGTTCCCTGTAGAGGTCCCTTACCTTGCAAACATCTCCTGACGTTATCCTGTGGTCTTTGTCTCTCCTGACGCTCCCGACCCCTCGATCCTTGAGTCTTCCTTCCCTTCCAGGCCTCCTGCCTTATGAAGGTTACTTTACCCTTCAGAGTTAAACTGACAAGTAGTAACAGAGCTAAAAACGCCAGTTTCAGACTATTCTTCAAAAATAAGTGATTGATTAAGATATTCTTATCCATTTATCAACGTGAAGTTTCTCTGAAAGTTCGCATAGCAGTAAGGGCCAATATCTTACAAATGGCACGGTAATGGCTTACAGTTACCGACAGGTTTCTGGCGAGAAAAACAGTCTTTTGTTCCGGTTCAGGTATAATCGCCGCATGCTTTGATGATGGAGACGACCGTTTTGACCAACCTGAATTACCAAAAGACGCATTTTGTCACCAGTGCGCCTGATATTCGCCACTTGCCTGCCGATACTGGCGTTGAAGTGGCTTTTGCCGGCCGTTCCAATGCAGGTAAATCGAGCGCGCTTAATACATTAACTCAACAGAAAAACCTGGCGCGCACCTCAAAAACTCCCGGACGTACGCAACTGATTAATCTTTTTGAAGTTGCCGAGGGCAAGCGCCTCGTCGATTTGCCGGGTTACGGCTACGCCGAAGTACCGGAAGAGATAAAACTCAAATGGCAACGCTCATTGGGTGAATATCTGGAAAAACGCCAGTGCTTGCAGGGGCTGGTGGTACTGATGGACATTCGCCATCCGTTAAAAGATCTCGATCAGCAGATGATCTTATGGGCAGTAGAGAGCAAATTGCAGGTTCTCGTGCTGCTGACCAAAGCAGACAAACTGGCCAGCGGCGCACGTAAAACGCAGCTTAATATGGTACGGGAAGCGGTGCTGTCTTTTAACGGTGAAGTACAGGTAGAAGCATTCTCTTCACTGAAAAAACAGGGTGTAGATAAACTGCGTGAAAAACTGGACAACTGGTTCAGTTCCCTGCCACCGGTTGAAGAAACCGACGCATAATCCTCAGGTGCGGCGCCCGCCGCGCTTTTTCTTTCGCGCAATAAAAAACGCCCCAGTCATTACTGACTGGGGCGGCTAAATATTCAGCCAAATCCGATTACGTGAAGTAAAAGGTCTGAAAGATAGAACATCTTACCTCTGTACCCTACGCGAATAACTCTACTCCTTTTTTGGATCCGGACAAAGTACTTTTTGTAATTTCTTTTCAATTTTTACATATGGAATTCTAATGATTGTCACAAAAATGCCGGTGATATGTTGCTTACTTACAGAAAAAGCCCTTTCTTCACCGAATGCTTAGTGCGCTTGATCCCAGTTTTGCCCGCTCCCTACTTCCACCAGCAAAGGCACATCAAGCGTGGTGCTATTTTCCATCAGCTCATGGATCTTTTTCGACACAGCATCAACATCATCTTTATGCACCTCGAACACCAGTTCATCGTGTACCTGCATGATCATACGCACACGAGGTTTTTCGCTTTGCAACCAGACATCCACGGCGATCATTGCCCGTTTGATGATATCGGCCGCTGTACCCTGCATAGGTGCGTTAATTGCTGCACGCTCCGCTCCTGCGCGTCGGGCGGCATTGCTGGATTTGATGTCCGGTAGATAAAGGCGACGACCATCCAGCGTTTCCACATAACCGCGATCTTTCGCCTGCGCTCGTGTGCGCTCCATATACTCCAGTACGCCAGGATAACGCTCAAAGTAAAGATCCATATACTTCTGCGACTCTTTACGCGGAATATTAAGCTGTCGGGACAAACCAAAGGCACTCATCCCGTAGATCAAGCCAAAGTTGATCGCTTTTGCGCTGCGACGCTGTTCGTTGCTTACACTTTCCAGCGGTAAGCCGAAGACTTCAGCAGCGGTCGCCCGGTGAATATCTTTACCTTCAGCAAATGCTGACAGCAGGCCTTTATCACGCGACAAATGCGCCATAATGCGAAGTTCGATTTGCGAGTAGTCTGCCGAGACAATCACATAATCTTTCGGCGCAATAAATGCCTGACGAATGCGTCGCCCTTCATCATTACGCACTGGAATGTTTTGCAGGTTTGGATCGGTAGACGATAAACGCCCGGTTGCCGTTACCGCCTGGTGGTACGAGGTATGTACGCGCCCGGTTTTTGGATTAATCATCAGCGGCAGTTTGTCGGTGTAGGTTGATTTGAGTTTGGCCAACCCACGATATTCCAGAATGACTTTCGGCAACGGGTAATCCAGCGCCAGCTCTTCCAGTACCTCTTCTGAGGTTGAAGGCGCGCCGCCCGGCGTTTTCTTCAGCGGTTTAATCCCCTGTTTTTCAAAGAGAATGGTTTGCAACTGTTTGGTTGATGAGAGGTTAAATGGCTCACCTGCAATGTCGTGCGCTTTTTTCTCCAGCTCTGCCAGGCGCAATGTCAGTTCTTCGGAGTGCTTATGTAGTACCGCAGGATCAATATTGACGCCATTACGTTCAATGCGCGAGAGCACAGGTACCAGCGGCATTTCGATATTCTGGAACACATTCAGCGGCCCGGCATTTTTTTGCAGCTCCGGCCACATCTTTAGATGGAGTTGCAGCGTGACATCCGCATCTTCCGCCGCGTAGCGCCCCGCCTGCTCCAGATCGATTTGGTTAAAAGTGAGCTGGTTTTTACCCTTGCCGGCAATCTCTTCAAATGTGATGGTCTTATGCTGCAACCAGCGTTCAGACAGACTGTCCATATCGTGGCGACCGATAACGCTATCCAGGGTGTAGGATTCGAGCATGGTGTCGAACATAATCCCACGTAGTTCAATACCGTAGTTTTCCAGAACACCGCGATCGTATTTCAGGTTTTGCCCTACTTTGCGGGCATTCTCATCTTCCAGCAGCGGTTTGAGCAGTTCTAACACGCGATCGCGGGCGATTTGGTCAGGGGCATCAAGATAATCATGTGCGACAGGCACGTAGGCGGCGACGCCTGGTTCAATCGCAAAGGAGAGGCCAACCAGATTAGCACTGATATTATCAAGGCTGTCCGTTTCGGTATCAAAGGCAAACAGCGGCGCGCTCTTCAGTTTCGCAATCCACTGCTGCAACGTCTCTTCATCAAGAATGGTAACGTACTGTTCCGCAGAGAGTGTGGCGACAGGTATATCAGCTTCCGCTTCCACTACAATGGTTTCCTGCGGTTTCGCCGTGGGTTTCGCACCTTTCGCCTGCAACCATTTACCGGCTTCGACGTCTGTTATCCAGCGTTTGAATTCATATTGCTTAAACAACCCAAGCAGTTCCTGAGCCGCAGGTTGCTGTACTTCCAGTTCCTCACACGTCAGTTCCAGTTCGACATCGGTTTTGATGGTCGCCAGTTGATAAGAGAGGTACGCCACCTCTTTATTCTGCTCCAGCTTAGCGGCCATGGTTTTCGCACCACGGAAGGTCAATCCGGCAATTTTATCTGATTCAGCATACAGCGTATCCAGACTACCCAGCCCTTGTAGCAGCGCCTGCGCGGTTTTCTCACCCACGCCAGGAACACCCGGAATGTTATCGGAAGAATCGCCCATCAGCGCCAGAAAATCGATGATCAGTTCAGGCGGCACACCATATTTGGTGACAACCTCATCCGGGCCGAGAATCGTGTTGGTCATAGTATTGATCAACGTGATACCCGGCGTTACCAGTTGCGCCATATCTTTATCACCGGTACTGATCAGCACCGGACGTCCCATTTTCTCGGCTTCTCGTGCCAGCGTGCCGATCACATCATCCGCCTCCACGCCAGAAACCGCCAACAGCGGCAGGCCCATGGCTTTAACCATGGCATGCAGCGGTTCTATTTGCGTACGCAGATCATCCGGCATCGGAGGACGATGGGATTTGTAATGCTCAAACAGCTCATCACGGAAAGTTTTTCCTTTCGCATCAAATACCACGGCAGCATGGGTTGGCTGATATTGCAGGATTAGGCTACGCAGCATATTCAGCACGCCGTACATGGCGCCGGTGGGTTCTCCGGCGCTGTTGGTCAGCGGCGGGAATGCATGATATGCGCGATAGAGGTAAGACGAGCCGTCAACAAGGATAAGTGGGTTTTCTGGGATCTGAACCATAATGTCCGTGCCTGTTTATCAATTTATAGTTAAAGGATGCCACAGACAGGGAGAAAACATGAGTTTTTCACGGTATTTGCGGGAAAAGATTTCGCGATCATCGGGATCGCTCGCACAATAAACCTGTGGATAAGTTTGTGAATAGTTTCTGGCTGGCTGGATTTTTGTGCCCTTCTGGCGATCGTAAAAAAAAACAATCACTTTAGATTTAGTCAGTTAAGTAAAGATAAAAGATCATTATTGCTTTTTGGTGGCAACTTACTCTATGTGGATATAAGAAAAGCCAATCAGCATTTCTATTTCAGAGGCACCAGATATTACCAACAAGCTTTAAGCATTCGCGCACTGGGTTTTCTGGTAAAATCAGCGCCTTACTCTTATTTATTGTATGCCTTTAGCAGCTAACTTTTTGAATACTTTAACTATGCCGAGATTGCTTGCAGTATTCACTCTGTTTATGAGTGTCCTGCTTACCATACTGGTTACTATTTTTTGTTCCGTGCCGATCATTGTCGCCGGCTTACTCAAGCTGCTGCTTCCAGTGCCGGTATTATGGAGAGCGATCTCAGCCTTCTGTAATTTCATGATGTATTGCTGGTGTATAGGCCTCTCATGGCTGCTGCACCTCAATACGGATTTAAAATGGGATATTGAAGGGCTGGAAGGACTGAATAAAAAGAACTGGTATCTGCTAATCTGCAATCACCATAGCTGGGCAGATATCGTGGTGTTATGTGTGCTATTTCGCAAACATATCCCGATGAATAAATATTTCCTTAAGCAACAACTTGCCTGGGTGCCTTTTATCGGACTCGCCTGCTGGGCGCTGGATATGCCATTTATGCGCCGCTACTCCAGAAGTTATCTGCTCCGTCACCCGGAACGCCGTGGCAAGGATGTGGAAACCACACGGCGTTCATGTGAGAAGTTTCGCCATCATCCCACAACGATTGTGAATTTCGTGGAAGGCTCACGCTTTACCGAGGAAAAACGTCGCCAGACACGTTCCCCCTTCAAAAATCTATTGCCGCCAAAAGCGGCCGGTATGGCCATGGCACTGAACGTGCTGGGAGAACAGTTTGATAAGCTGCTGGATGTTACTTTGTGCTACCCGGAAAACGATAAAACGCCTTTCTTTGATATGCTCAGCGGCAAGTTAACGCACATTGTCGTACGTATAAATTTGCTGCCGGTAAATGAAGAACTCCATGGCGATTACGTCAACGACAAGAATTTTAAACGCGGTTTTCAGCAATGGCTGAATAAATTATGGTCAGGCAAAGATGAAAGTATTGACGCGATAAAAGCGCAGTATAATAACGCCGGTCAGTGACCGGCGTTATTTTTACTTCTTCTCGACCAGATATTTTACTGTATCTGCGTAGTCTTTCACAAACGCATCCAGGCTGCTGCCGTCCATACCCTGCTGGTTAATCTGGTATTTTCCGTTAACGAATATGGCAGGGACGCCCTGCAACTGAAGATCAGCAGCCGCTTTTTCCTGCTGAGCCACCAGTGATTTCACCACGAAGCTATTCCATGCCGCATCATACTCTTCGCCCTTTACGCCAGCCTTGATGAAGACATCACGGATATCAGCAACGGACTGGACAGTCTGCGTTTTTTGCACCGCTTCAAACATCGGAGAGGTAATTTTATCTTCCACGCCAAGCGCCATTGCAACCGCCCAAGCCTGGGTCATTTCTTTACCCAGCGGCCCAAGAAATTCAACATGGTACTTAGTCATTTTGGTTCCCTGCGGCAGCTTTTCTTTCACTGCGTTGGCAACATGCCATACCTGTTCAAAGTCATAGCAATGCGGGCAATAGAACGAAAAGAATTCAAGTACCTGCGGCTCCCCTGCCACTGGTTTATCAAGCGTAATAAACTGCTTACCATCAGTAGGTTGAGCAGCTGCAGCGCTAAAAGCGAGAATCATTCCTGCCAGCGCCAAAAAGATCTTCTTCATGGTTAACTCTCTCCATTTAATAGATTGGTGTTAATGCTAAAGGTGGTTCTTGCAGAACATTCACCTGATTTAGAAAAATCGAAGTCTGCCTGCGCCAGTGATCTTCACTGCATAGCCATGGGAAGTTTTTCGGAAACGCCGGATCGTCCCAGCGACGAATAAGCCATGCCAGATAGTACACCTGACGCATAGCGCGAAGAGGCTCAATCAGAGCAAGCTCGGTACGATTAAATTCACAAAACTCTTCATATGCTTCAACAATCATCTCAAGTTGCATACGCTGCTCAGCTCTATCGCCATGCAACAGCATCCATAGATCCTGTACTGCAGGACCATTACGCGCATCGTCTAAGTCAACAAACATCGGCCCGTCACGCCAGAGAATATTTCCGGCATGACAGTCGCCGTGCAGACGCAGGAGGTTGAAACGGCTGTGCCACTGCTCCATAACAGCATCAATAAGTTTATCAACGGCGCTCAAAAATGCCTGTTTCAGCGACGCAGGAATGAGCGTAGTGGTTTCAAATAACTGTCGTGGTTCAATTAAATACTCTTTAACACCAATATCAGGGCGATGAGTAAAGCGTTTTTTGCTACCTGTTTGATGCAGTCGCCCGAGATAGCGACCAACCCATTCCATTTGATCCAGATTGTCGGCTTCGAATTGCCTACCGCCAACGCTCGGGAAGACAGCAAAACAGAAATCATGATGAGTGAGTAGGGTCTGGTGATTAAAGGCAAGGGGCGCAGCAACCGGTACATCATCGCACTGAAGATCCAGAGCAAACTCGTGCTCTTCAAGGATCTGCGCGGCTGACCAGCGTTCAGGGCGATAAAATTTCACCACATAGCGACGACGATCTTCGTCCTGAAATTGATAAACGCGGTTTTCGTAGCTATTTAGCGCAGTAAGTCCAGAATCTACACGGATCCCTTGGGCAAATAGCGCATCCATGATGGTGTCGGGGTGCAGTGTCTGGAAAGTAAAAGCGTTACAGGTCATCCGGGCATCCGAAAATTCGACGAATGATTCAGGATACCATTTCGCGGCGCATTCAGTGGCGCCGCTTACAAGCTTTTACTCTTTAATTACGCCACGTGCGCGCAGCAGAGCGGTTTTAAAATCCTCTTCATAATCCTTCTGAATACCAGGGATGACGGCATCTTTTGCCGAGTCACGCATTTTCAGATGATAGATCAGGATGTCATCACTTAAATCGGCCAGTTCACCCTCATAACCTGACTCTTGCGCCAGTTTCTGCAAGAATTGCATTAAGTTTAACTCGGGTTCTTTTTGCCACGCTGGCTGGAGAAGCTCGATAACTTCGTTCAGACGTTTACATTTCATATTCGTGCTCCTTACTCTTGGTATAGACACGTTAGCAGGGTCAAACCCACAATAAAAGAGGCGATACTGGTGGCGGTAAGTGATGCGGTAACTGGCGTAATTCTGGCGGGGGGGAAAGCTTCACGCATGGGAGGAAATGATAAGGGATTATTACAACTTAATGGTCATCCACTTTGGCAGCATGTAGCGCAGAAACTCAAGCCGCAGGTAGCAGATATGGTAATTAGTGCTAATAGAAATCTCGATAGCTATCGTGCCAGTGGCCTTCCAGTGCTAACCGACACGATAGGTGATTACCCCGGGCCGCTGGCAGGAATTCTATCAGTTATGCAGCAACATTCAGGGTTATGGTTCCTTTTCTGCCCCTGCGATACCCCCTATATACCGGCAGATCTTGCCATACGGTTGCAGAGAAACCGACAGCAGTCTTTGGCTGTTTGGGTCTACGATGGCGAGCGGGATCATCCAACTATCGCGCTGATTCATCGCGAGATCATGCCCTTTTTAGAGGCATATCTGACACGCGGTGAACGCAGGGTAATGGTATTCCTGCGCGAAGTTGGCGGCCATGCGGTGGATTTTAGCGATGTTAAAGCCGCTTTTGCTAATGTGAATACCCCGGAAGATCTGGCTCACTGGCAGGAATAACGATGATCCCACTACTGGCTATTGCCGCATGGAGCGGTACAGGAAAAACCACGCTGCTCAAAAAGTTAATCCCAGAGCTTTGTGCTCATGGTATCCGTCCCGGCTTAATAAAACATACCCACCACGATATGGATATCGATAAACCCGGTAAAGATAGCTATGAGCTTCGCAAAGCGGGAGCAGCACAGACTCTGGTCGCCAGTTCGCAGCGTTGGGCATTGATGACAGAAACACCGAATGAAACCAGTCTGGATCTGGCTTATCTTGTTAGTCGAATGGATGCAACGAAACTGGATTTAGTTCTGGTCGAGGGTTTTAAACATGAGCCCGTGGCTAAAATTATGCTCTGGCGACAGGACTGCGGACATCATCTGCAAGAACTTATACTGGATGAACATGTCATCGCGGTAGCCAGTGATGTAGCACTAGAACTTGATGTACCAGTGCTGGATATAAATGATGTAGCTCAGATTGCTGGCTTCATTCTTCTTTGGTTGCACGTATAGTGCATGACTTTTATTTTATCTGAACGCAAAAAGGCCATCCTTCCGGATGGCCTCTTCACCTGTTTGATGCCTGGCAGTTCCCTACTCTCGCATGGGGAGACCCCACACTACCATCGG
>NZ_FPAU01000005.1 GCF_900116535.1 Kosakonia arachidis
ATCGAATTAAACTTCGTAATGAATTACGTGTTCACCCGTGAGACTTGGTATTCATTTTTTGTCCGAAGACATCAAGAATCCATGTCACCTGAGTGCCCACACAGATTGTCTGATAAATTGTTAAAGAGCAGTGCCGCTGTATTTTCGCTGCGGCGCGGGGTGTGCATATTACGCTTTCCCGCTGTGAAGTCAACTGATTATTTTCAGATTTCTTCACCTGACAGGCCGGTGTGTTTGCCGTTGTGCCGTGTCAGTGGAGGCGCATTATAGGGAGTTAATTCCGGCTGACAACCCCTAATTTAAAAAAAGTTTTCAACCGTGTTTTTTTTCAACAAACCGCAGCAAAAAGCGTCATGAAATGCTGATTTTGCTGTTTTTTCCACCACTGACAGATATCGAATGGCATACTAGCGCGTGACACAAAGAAAAAAGGAAGTGAGAAATGCCTTTAAACGCACAGCAACTTGCCGCGCAGAAAAACATCTCCTGGGTGCTAGCAGAGAAACTGGCGCAACAGATCCTGAAAGGTGAATATGCTCCTGGCTCGATTTTACCGGGTGAGATGGAACTGGGTGAGAAGTTTGGCGTCAGTCGCACCGCTGTCAGGGAAGCGGTAAAGACATTAACCGCAAAAGGGATGGTCTTGCCTCGCCCGCGTATTGGTACCCGGGTAATGCCCCGTGACAACTGGAACTTCCTTGATAAAGAATTGTTGTTCTGGTGGATGCACGAAGATAACTTTAAGGAAATCATTCAGCACTTCCTTATTATGCGCAGCAGTCTTGAGCCTCAGGCTTGCCTGCTCGCAGCAACACTCGCCAGTGCAGAACAAAAAGCGCATCTCAATACCTTAATGGAAGAGATGGTTAGACTGAAAAAAGACTTTAACCGCGAACGCTGGATTGAAGTGGATATGGCCTGGCATGAACACATTTACGCGATGAGTGATAATCCCTTCCTTATTTCTTTCGCTTCACTCTTTCACTCGATTTATCACACCTACTTTACCTCTATCACGCAAAACGAAGCGATCAAACTCGACCTTCACCAGGCTATAGTGAACGCCATTCAGGAAAGCGACGGTGAGAGCGCATTCCGGGCGAGCCAGTTATTACTGAATACGCCTAATTAACGGGAATTGGTATGACAGATAAGAAAGCGCGCAGTATGGCCGGCCTGCCATGGATCGCAGCAATGGCTTTTTTTATGCAGTCACTGGATGCCACCATTCTTAACACAGCCCTACCCGCAATAGCACAGAGCCTTGGACGTTCCCCGCTGGCGATGCAATCCACCATTATTAGTTACACGCTGACCGTGGCAATGTTGATCCCGATGAGCGGCTGGCTGGCAGACCGTTTTGGCACTCGTCGGGTATTTATGTTGGCGGTTAGCCTGTTTACCTTCGGCTCCCTGGCGTGCGCGCTTTCCAACTCACTGCCAATGCTGGTTGTATTCCGTGTCATCCAGGGAATTGGCGGTGCGATGATGATGCCAGTGGCCCGTCTGGCATTACTACGCGCGTATCCGCGCAGTGAACTGCTGCCGGTCCTGAACTTCGTCACCATGCCCGGGCTTGTTGGGCCGATTCTTGGCCCAGTATTGGGTGGTGTGCTGGTTACCTGGGCAAGCTGGCACTGGATCTTTTTGATTAATATCCCGATTGGTATCGCTGGTCTGTTCTATGCGCGGAAATATATGCCGAATTTCACTACGCCACGGCGAAATTTCGATATGGGTGGTTTTTTCCTTTTTGGTTTAAGTCTGGTGCTATTTTCCAGCGGCATGGAGTTATTTGGAGAGAAGCTGGTCGCCAGTTGGATTGCTTTCACAATTATCCTCAGCGGTCTCGGTTTGCTTTGGGCTTATGTCCGCCACGCACGCCGCCACCCTGCTCCGCTGATATCACTCAATCTATTTAACACCCGCACCTTTTCCGTCGGCATCGCCGGGAACATAGCTTCCCGTCTGGGAACGGGTTGCGTACCGTTTTTGATGCCACTGATGTTGCAAGTCGGTTTTGGATATCCCGCGCTGATTGCTGGTTGCATGATGGCACCAACCGCACTGGGCTCTATTCTGGCAAAATCCATGGTCACGCAGATATTGCGCTGGTTCGGTTATCGCAAGACGCTGGTTGGTATTACGCTATTTATTGGTTTGATGATTGCACAGTTCGCGCTACAAACTCCGGCGATGGCAGTATGGATGCTGGTACTGCCGCTGTTCATCCTGGGGATGGCGATGTCGACCCAGTTTACCTCGATGAATACCATTACTCTGGCGGACTTAACCGATGAAAATGCCAGCAGCGGCAACAGTGTTCTGGCGGTCACGCAACAGTTATCGATAAGCCTGGGGGTCGCGATCAGTGCTGCGGTGCTGCGTTTCTATGAAGGGTTCGATAGCTTTAATACCGTAGAGCAGTTCCACTACACCTTTATAACCATGGGCGCTATCACGCTGCTGTCCGCGCTGGTCTTTATTCTGCTGAAAGCGAAAGATGGCATCAACCTGATCAAAGAGCGCCACAAAAAATCAGGCTGAACCGCGCTCCATCAGAATCGGCGTGAGCTGCAATCGCTGTTGCTGCAAACCTGGATCAGCAATACGGTGGATAAGTACATCAATTGCCAGCTCACCCAATTCATCTTTTGGTTGATGAATTGTGGTGAGCGGGGGTGTCATATAGCGCGCCAGTTCAATATCGTCATAACCGACAATCGCCATATCTTGCGGGATCTTCAACCCGGACTGATACAAGGCCTGGTATGCGCCAACGGCCATAGCATCGTTGCCGATAAAAACCGCCTGCGGGGGTTCGTTCATAGCCAGTAATGCCTGCATGGCATCAAAACCGCCGCCGAATTCAAAGTCGCTCTCGATTTCGTCGCCTTCGCGAATGGTTAATCCAGCGCGCGTCATCGCTTCGCGATACCCCTCCAGACGCAGACGTGCAGGCGTTTTATCCAGCGGGCCGGTAATACAGGCTATACGCGTGAATCCTTTATTGATCAGATACTGCGTTGCCATATCGCCACCCAGCAAGGAGTTATCCTGAATCAGATCGCTATCACCGTCAAACGGCGCCCAGTCCATCATTACGGTTGGAATAGAAGGATAGCGCTGCATGATCTCTTGCGAAGGCTGATGGGTCTCAGTGCATAGCAGCAGCAACCCGTCGACACGCTTCTGCATCAGCGTTTCCAGGTTACTGTTCATACGCTGTTCGTCGCCTTCGGTATTGCACAACACCAGGCTGTAACCGCGCTCAAAACAACTACGCTCAACGCCGCGTACCAGCTCGGAAAAAAAGGGGTTAGAACTGGCGGTTATCAGCATGCCGATGGTGCGGGTCTGATTGATTTTCAGGCTCCGCGCTAGCGCGGAAGGGGCATAATTCAGCGTTTTGATCGCCGCTTCCACCTTATCCCGAACAGCATCACTGACAAAGCGATCTTTGTTAATAACATGGGATACCGTTGAGGTGGAAACGCCCGCCACGCGGGCAACATCCTTCATGGTGGCCAAGTTTCACCCCTGCTGAGAGAGAAAATCATCAATCTCTTTGCGCCACGGAACAGAAGGTTGCGCGCCTTTACGCGTGACGGCAATCGCCGCTGCTGCATGAGCAAAACGGATCGCTTCATCCAATGTTTTCTCTTCCAGTAATGCCGTCAACAGCGCGCCGTTAAAGGTATCGCCAGCTGCAATGGTATCAATGGCTTTCACTTTAAAACCGGACACGCGTTTACCTTCACCACTAACACTTACCCACACGCCACGGCTACCAAGAGTAATAATTACCGTCTTGATCCCTTTGGCATGAAGTGCTTGCGCGGCGCGCGCGGCATCTTCATCGCTGTCAACGCGAATACCGGTCAGTTTTTCCGCTTCGGTTTCATTTGGTGTGATGATATCCACCAGCGCCAGCAGTTCATCGGAGAGTTCCCGCGCTGGAGCAGGGTTAAGCGCTACAGTCGTGTGGTTCTGCTGCGCGATACGCGCGGCAGCCAGTACGCTTTCTACCGGCGACTCCAGTTGCATCAGTAACGCCGACGCGTTCGCAATCAGTGCATGCTGCGCTTCTACGCGTTCAATCGAGAGCGCCGCATTCGCTCCCGCATGAATACCGATGACATTCTCACCTTCACCATTAACAAAAATCAGCGCAACGCCGGTGGATTCACCTGCAACAACGCTTACTGGTGTCACATCAATATGATCGCTTTCCAGTTGTTTACGAACGCGTGCCCCCGTGTCGTCATCGCCGGTACAGGCGATAAAAGCGATATCGGCGCCGCTACGCCCGGCGGCAACAGCCTGGTTTGCGCCTTTACCACCGAAAGCCACCTGATACTGGCTACCGGTGACGGTTTCGCCCGGCGTCGGGAAAGATTCAAGGTTAAGAATGTGATCGGCATTGATACTTCCAAGGACGACGAGTTTGCCTGCGGTTTTCATGATGAGCTTGTCCATAAATTGCGCCACCGTTCCCGGTGGCGCGTGCCATGCTTTTCTTTATTTTTACGTTGTCCTCAGATGGCAGGTTTAAACCCACCGTCTGAACTGCTTATTACTGCTTGATGACCAGTTTCAGGTCAACCGGGTTTTTCGCGTAGACTTTTTCGCCTTTCAGCACTTTGTCTGCGGTATCAACGCCTTTCGCGCCAATCTGTTCTGGCAACTGAGCAACAGTTGCTGCCAGTTTGCCGTCATTTACTGCTTTTACACCATCTGGCGTACCGTCAAAACCTACCACCATCACGTCAGTTTTACCGGCAGTTTGCAGGGCACGCAGCGCGCCCAGCGCCATTTCATCGTTCTGGGCAAAGACCGCCTGAACATCCGGGTGGGCCGTCAGCAGGTTCTGCATGACGTTCAGGCCTTTAGTACGATCGAAGTCTGCCGGCTGGCTGGCCAGTACATTAAATTTATGAGCAGCAACGGCCTGCTGGAACCCTTCACCACGTTCACGCGCAGCGGAAGTCCCTGCGATACCCGCCAGTTCAATAACTTTCGCGCCTTCACCTACTTTTTTAGCGATGTAGTCACCAGCAATTTTACCGCCGAGCACGTTATCAGATGCAATGTGGCTTACCACTTCACCGCTGTTTGCTACGCGGTCGAGGGTAATTACCGGGATTTTTGCCTGGTTAGCCATTTTGATCGCGTTGCCGACAGCATCGGAGTCTGTCGGGTTAATCAGTAGAAGCTTGGTACCGCGAACGGTCAGATCCTGCACGTTGGCCAGCTCTTTGGCCGGGTTGTTCTGCGAATCCAGGACAACCAGGTCATACCCCAGTTTATCCGCCTCTTTCTGCGCTCCATCCTTCAGGGAGACGAAGAACGGGTTATTCAGCGTGGAAATCACCAGAGCAATAGAGTCTTTCGCCATCGCGTTTGCACTAATGGTGGCGCTCAGTGCAACAGCAGAAACCAGGGTGGCCAGTTTTTTCATGTTCATATTCACGAGTCCTGTTGTGTAGGTAATTACTGCTTTTTGTTGTCTACCAGCACCGCGAGCAGAATCACCACTGCTTTAACGATCATCTGGTAATAGGAGGAAACGCTCAACAAATTCAATCCATTATTAAGGAAGCCCAGAATCAATGCGCCGATCAACGTCCCAACAATGCGACCTTTACCGCCAGACAGACTGGTTCCGCCCAATACCACCGCAGCAATAGCATCCAGTTCATAACCGGCACCCGCAGTAGGCTGGGCAGAAGAGAGACGCGCCACTTCAATTATGCCCGCCAATGAAGCCAGAAGGCCGCACAGCGAGTAGACGATAATTTTTACTTTATCGACGGAAATACCGGACAAGCGCGTCGCCGCTTCGTTACCGCCCAGAGCATAGATATAGCGACCCAGGCGGGTTTGATGCAATAAATACCAGGCGGCGATAAAGACCACAGCCATCAGCCACACTGGCGTCGGGATCCCAAGCGGGCGGCCAATACCAAACCAACCAAAAATATCTGCGTTAGCGGTAAATCCGGTATTGATTGGGCTACCATTGGTGTAAACCAACGTTACGCCGCGCAGCAGCAACATCATCACCAGCGTCGCAATAAATGCCTGTACACGGCCTTTCGCGACAATCACCCCGGTAACGGCGCCGATCGCAGCCCCCAGCGCCAGCGCGCCAGCAACGGCCACCAGCGCATTCACTTCCACACCAATCATCGACGCCGCAACGGCGCCGGTGAGCGCCAACAAGGAACCGACGGACAGATCAATTCCCGAGGTCAGGATAACCAGCGTCATCCCCACCGCCATAATGGCGTTCACCGAGGTTTGTTGCAGGATGTTCAGCAGGTTATTGACGGTAAAAAAGTTCGGGCTCATGGTCGAAACAATTGCAATCAACACCAGCAAAGCAATTAACGATTTTTGTTCCATTAGCCATGCTTTGCTGAAATAACGGCGACCAGAAACAGCCTGGGTAGTCATCTTTTTTACTCCTGATTCACACGATTAAGCTTGCCCACAGCGGCAGCCATCAACACTTCCTGAGTGGCCTGCTCGCGCGTGAATTCACCGCCGAGATGCCCTTCATGCATCACCATAATGCGATCGCTCATTCCCAGCACTTCCGGCATTTCGGAGGAGACCAGGATGATGCTCAGCCCATCAGCCTTGAACTGGTTAATAAGCTGATAAATCTCTTTTTTCGCCCCAACATCGACGCCGCGCGTCGGTTCATCGAGGATCAGCACTTTTGGCCGTGTCATCAAACCACGGGCAATCGCCACTTTTTGCTGGTTACCGCCGGAGAGCAAACCAATCGCCTGCTCCATTGATGGTGTTTTCACATTGAACAGACGGATAAAATCATTCACCGCCTGCTGTTCATCTTGATGCTTCAGCGAACCGCCTGCGCGACTGAAGTAAGGCAGCGCCGTCAGCGACATATTCTCTTTCACCGACATACCGAGTACTAAACCGTCACGCTTACGATCTTCTGAAATATAAACGATGCCGTTCGCCAGCCCGTCCTGCGGAGAGTGGGTAATGACTTCATGGCCATCGAGTGTCACATCACCGCTGGTGCGCGACAGTGCGCCATACAGCACTTTCATCAGCTCGGTGCGGCCAGCACCCATCAACCCAGCGACGCCAAGGATCTCGCCCTTGCGCAGGTTGAAACTGACGTTTTCCACACCGGGACCACACAGATTATTGACGGTAAGACGCACTTCGCCCGGCGCTTGATCCAGCCGTGGGTATTGGTCCTCCAGCTTGCGGCCAACCATCATTTCGATCAGTGTATCTTCAGTGAGCGTAGCCACTTCACGCTCGGCGATAAACTGCCCGTCACGGAAAACAGTCACGTCATCGCAAATCTCGAAGATCTCTTTCATACGGTGGGAAATATAGACAATCCCTCGTCCCTGCGATTTCAACTCGCGGATCACGCGGAACAGTGACTCAGTTTCAGTGTCCGTCAGAGCGTCGGTGGGTTCATCCATAATGATGACCTGCGATTCGTAGCTCATCACTTTGGCGATTTCGACCATTTGCTGATCGCCGATGGAGAGTTCTCCGACAAGCCGATCGCTCTTAAAGCGCAGATTCAGTTTGGCCAGCAGCTTGTCAGCATCAGCAAACATCTTTTTCCAGTCTATTTTGCCGAAACGATTGACGAACTCGCGCCCGAGAAAAATGTTCTCAGCAATGGTGAGCTGCGGGATCAGGTTCAATTCCTGGTGGATGATGCCGATACCGGCTTCCTGCGATGATTTTGGGCCGTTAAAGGTGGTCTCTTTTCCCAGCCACAACAGCGAACCGGCGTCACGGGTATAGATCCCTGTCAGCACTTTCATCATCGTGGATTTACCGGCACCATTTTCCCCCACCAGCGCCATCACACGGCCTGGATAGACATTCAGCGCCGCGCCGGAAAGAGCTTTAACGCCGGGGAATGCTTTATCGATCCCCTTGAGTTGCAGTAACGCGTCCATGGTAGCCTCAGAAAGTGACGCCAGCACAGAGAATAATATTCGCAAACGGGGAACACTCCCCGCTGCGAATCACCGCATGGCTGTCCGCGGTGTGTTTTTTAAACTGCTCGTGCGAAACGTACCGCACTTCTATGGTGTTTCCCTGGTGTTGTTGCAGTTGCTCAAGAGTCTTAAGCAACGTTTCGTGGAGCTGCGGATTATGTTGTTTGATTTCCAGCGCCAGAATAGCGGATTCAACCTGCATTTCGGCTGTCACCACATCCAGCACCTGCATAAAGGACGGTACGCCCTGCGTTAGTGCCATATCAATGCGTTGCGTATTACGCGGTACCGGCAACCCGGCATCACATATCACCAGCGTATCGGTATGACCAAGACGAGAGATAACTGACGAAATGTCAGCGTTCAATACACGACCTTTTTTCATTTTTTATGCTCCACTAGCGAAACGTTTCGCTGAAAGTAGTGTAGTACAAAGAATAATCGTATAACTATGCCTGAGTTACAGAAGTGTGATCGATATCGAAACGTTTCGCGTGTGGATGTGATGAAAAAGACAGCCTGATTAGCTTAAATCAAATTTACAGGCATAAATAACAAAAACCCCTCATAAAGAGGGGTTTTGATAAACGTTAAATTTCAACCTGCGTTCCCAACTCGATAACCCGGTTTGGCGGGATCTCAAACTGGTCCGGCGCGCGCAGCGCGTTGCGCTGTAATACCAGATAGAGCTTGCCGCGCAGCCGCAAATACCATGGTCGTTTACCAAGTATCAACGACTCATGCGACATAAAAAAGGAGGTTTCCATCATCCGGCAATTGAGCCCTTCCAGACCGCAGCGGTGGAACACCTCTTCAACGTTCGGGGTCTCGCGCCAGCCGTAGCTGGCCACCACGCGCCAGAACGTGGGCGATAACTGTTCAATTTGTACCCGACGTACATTGTGGACGTAAGGCGCATCTTCAGTACGTAGCGTCAACAGAATCACGCGTTCATGCAGAACCTTGTTGTGTTTCAGGTTATGCATCATGGCAAATGGAATGACATTCAGCGCACGGGACATATACACCGCAGTACCCGGCACACGAACCGGCGGCGATTTCTCCAGCGAAGCAATCATCGCCTCCAGAGAGTTGCCGTGTTCGTGCATACGGCGCAGCATACGGAAACGTTCACTTTTCCAGGTAGTCATCACCATTAGCATTACCATACCGAGCGTTAACGGCAACCAGCCGCCGGAAACGATTTTATCGAGGTTCGCCGAGAACAGCGGTACATCAATACTCAGGAAGAAAAGCAAAATCAGCCCCACCAGCACTTTATTCCAGTGCCAGTTTTTGAATGCCACAGTCGAGGAAAGAATTGAGGTCAGTACCATCGTCCCGGTAACGGCAATACCATAAGCCGCCGCCAGATTGCTGGAGTGCTCAAAGCTGACAATCACCAGCACCACCGCAAAATAGAGCAGCCAGTTAATGAACGGGATATAGATCTGCCCGGATTCCATCTCTGAAGTATGGATAATACGCATCGGTGCCAGATAGCCCAGACGCACCGCCTGGCGGGTCAGGGAGAAAACACCGGAGATAACCGCCTGCGACGCAATGACCGTCGCCAGCGTGGCAATAATCAACATCGGGATCAGCGCCCACTCAGGCGCGAGCAGGAAGAAGGGGTTCTTAATCGCTTCCGGCGTTTTCAGCAACAATGCGCCCTGGCCAAAGTAATTCAGCACCAGCGACGGCAACACCACAATAAACCATGCCACTCGGATCGGCAGCTTACCGAAGTGTCCCATATCCGCATACAGCGCCTCGACACCGGTGATCGACAGCACCACAGCGCCAAGCGCAACAAAAGAGACAACCTTATACTTAAGGAAGAAATTCACCGCCCAAAGCGGATTCATAGCCTGCAACACTTCGGGGTTCTCGATAATACCGCGCACGCCCAGTACGGCCAGAATTAAAAACCACGCCAGCATGATCGGTGCAAACAGCTTCCCCACCAGCCCTGTACCGTGCTTCTGAATCATAAACAGCAAAGTTAAAACGATAATCGACAGCGGCACAATCCAGCTATCGAGCGAAGGCGCGACAATCTCCAGCCCCTCTATCGCCGACATCACCGAGATCGCGGGAGTAATAACCACCTCACCATAGAAGAAGCTGCCGCCAATCAATCCCATGATCACCAGCACCGAAGTCATTCTGGCCGACGTGTTGCGACCGGCCAGCGACATCAGGGTCAGAATACCGCCTTCGCCGGCGTTATCCGCGCGCATGACGAACGTCAGATATTTAATAGAGACCACAAAAACCAGCAGCCAGAAGATCAGTGACAAAAAGCCGAAGACGGCATCGCGCTCAACGCCAAAGCCAAACTGACCAGACAAACATTCACGAAGTGTATAAAGTGGGCTGGTGCCGATATCACCGTAGACAACCCCAATTGCCGCAAGAGTGACAGCGGGTAACGATTGTTTATTATCAGTGCTCATAGGCTAATCTTTTGTTTGAATGACAAATGTGTGCTTAGTCCCTTGGCCCACAAAAAGCGCACAGTATGCACGATTAATTGCAAAACCGTACATCTAAATGCGACCACATTAATCTGGCGCAATGAAAATAAAGCCGTTCTTCAGTCTATTACAAGCCCTTTCGGAAACGTCTATACTCGCTTTTGCAAGCCGGATAACACGGCGAAAGGACGCAAATCTATTATGGCTCACTCACATTTATTAGCAGAAAGAATTTCCCGCTTAAGCAACGCGCTGGAAAAAGGACTCTTTGAGCGTAGCCACGCTATCCGGTTGTGCCTGCTGGCTGCGCTTAGCGGCGAGAGCGTATTTCTTCTTGGCCCGCCAGGTATTGCGAAAAGCCTGATCGCACGTCGCCTGAAATTCGCCTTTAAACATGCTCATGCCTTCGAATACTTGATGACGCGGTTCTCCACGCCGGAAGAGGTTTTCGGTCCGCTCTCCATTCAGGCATTAAAAGATGAAGGGCGCTATGAGCGCTTAACCGACGGTTATCTTCCAGAAGCAGAAATCGTATTCCTGGATGAAATCTGGAAAGCCGGCCCGGCGATCCTCAACACCCTGCTCACCGCCATTAACGAACGCCGCTTCCGTAACGGCGCGAGCGAAGAAAAGATCCCGATGCGTTTGCTGGTGGCCGCCTCGAACGAACTGCCGGAAACCGACAGCAGCCTCGAAGCGCTGTATGATCGTATGTTAATCCGCTTGTGGCTCGACAAAGTACAAGAGAAGGGTAATTTCCGCTCCATGCTGCTCAGTCAGCAGGACGAGAACGAAAACCCGGTGCCCAACGAATTGCAAATCACCGACGAGGAATATCAGCGTTGGCAACAGGAGATTGGGCTGGTCAAACTGCCCGATCCGGTATTTGAATTGATCTATACGCTGCGCCAGCAGCTCGATGCCTTACCGAATGCGCCGTATGTTTCCGATCGCCGCTGGAAAAAAGCTATCCGTTTATTACAGTCCAGCGCCTTTTTCAGCGGGCGCGATACAGTTGCACCCATTGATTTGATTCTGTTGAAAGATTGTCTGTGGCACGATGCCGAAAGCCTGCGTTTATTGCAGCAGCAACTGGATATTTTGATGACCGGACACGCGTGGCAGCAACAATCGATGCTGACACAGCTCACCAGCATCAATCAGCGTCATATGCAACTTCAGCAGCAACAAAGTGACAAAACCGCGCTAAAAGTCAGCCGCCAGGGTGGTATGTTCAGCCGTCGCCCACACTATGATTTACCCGAAGACCTGAATGAACCGCTGTTGACACTACTATTACAGCAGCCGCTAAAATTGCACGATTTACAGGTGATTCACGTCACCATTGAGCGCAACGCGCTAGAGCAGTGGCTGGCGAAAGGCGGTGAAATCCGCGGCAAACTTAACGGTATTGGTTTTGCGCAACCTTTAAACCTTGAGGTTGATACCTCGCTTCATCTGGTGATCCGCGATGTCAGTTTGCAGGGATCGCGTCTTGCGCTGCCGGGTGTCACTACTGAAAACGTGCCAGAAGAGATCGCCCAACAACTGGAAACGCTGGATAACACCTGGCACCAGCAGCACACCCGTTTTAGCGAGCAGCAAAAATGCCTGTTCGTCTCTGGCGACTGGCTGGGTCGCATTGAATCCAGCCTGCAGGACGTTCGCACGCAGATCCAACAGGCTCGCCAATGATAACGCTGGAAACACTGAACGTGATGCTCACCATCAGCGAAGAGACACTGGTGGAAGAACTCATCGTTCTGCTGCTGGCTTCTCCGCAACTGGTGCTGTTTTTTGAAAAATTCCCGCGCTTAAAACATGCTATCACTGAAGATATTCCCCGCTGGCGCGAAGCGCTAAAAAAGCATCTGAAAGAGACCGCTGTGCCGCCGGAACTGGCGGAAGAAGTGCTGAGTTACCAGCAGAGCCAGCTACTCTCAACATCGCAATTTATCGTGCAGTTACCCCAGATCCTGGCATTACTGGAAAAGCTGCATTCGCCTTTTGCCGCCCAGTCCCGGCAAATGGTAAAGGATAATCCGCAGTTTACACTCGCTTTGCATACCCTTTTTTTACAGCGCTGGCGTCTGAGCCTTATCGTGCAAACCACCACCTTTAATCAACAACTGCTGGAAGAGGAACGCGAGCAGTTGCTGAGTGAGGTGCAGGAGCGCATGACGCTAAGCGGGCAACTGGAGCCAGTACTGGTCGAAAATGAAAACGCCGCCGGACGCTTGTGGGATATGAGTGCCGGTCAGCTTAAACGCGGCGACTACCAGTTGATCATCAAATACGGCGATTTCCTGAAAGAGCAGCCGGAGCTTCAGCAACTGGCGGAGCAGCTTGGCCGCTCGCGGGAAGCGAAATCAGTACCGCGCAAAGATGCGCCGATGGAAACGTTCCGTATGCTGGTGCGTGAACCGGCAACCATACCGGAACAGGTAGACGGGCTGCATCAGAGCGATGATATTTTGCGCCTGTTGCCGCCGGAGCTGGCAACGCTCGGTATCACAGAGCTGGAATATGAGTTTTATCGGCGGCTGGTGGAAAAGCAACTGCTCACCTACCGTCTACATGGTGATGCCTGGCGGGAAAAGGTTACCGAACGCCCAGTAATCCATCAGAATTTTGATGAACAACCGCGCGGGCCGTTTATCGTCTGCGTTGATACTTCCGGTTCAATGGGCGGGTTTAATGAACAGTGCGCGAAAGCCTTCTGTCTGGCACTGATGCGCGTGGCGCTGGCGGATAAACGGCGTTGTTTTATTATGCTGTTTTCCAGTGAAGTCGTGCGTTATGAACTGACCTGTGCACAAGGACTAGAGCAGGCGATCCGCTTTCTGAGCCAGCGCTTCCGTGGAGGAACCGATCTGGCAAGCTGTTTTCGGGCGATCATTGAACGGATGCAGGGCGGTGAATGGTTTGATGCCGACGCCGTGGTGATATCGGATTTTATCGCTCAGCGCCTGCCGGACGATATCATTAGTAAAGTAAAAGAGTTGCAGAACGTTCACCAGCACCGCTTCCACGCAGTAGCAATGTCGATACATGGCAAACCCGGCATCATGCGTATTTTCGATCACATCTGGCGCTTTGATACCGGGATGCGCAGCCGTTTGCTGCGACGCTGGCGGCGTTAGAGCTGACTGGAAACCTTCTTGC
The DNA here is from genome assembly GCF_900116535.1 of Kosakonia arachidis. Classification (GTDB taxonomy): domain Bacteria; phylum Pseudomonadota; class Gammaproteobacteria; order Enterobacterales; family Enterobacteriaceae; genus Kosakonia; species Kosakonia arachidis. The sequence continues at coordinate 13,658 of NZ_FPAU01000005.1, forward strand.
AAACCGCTGCGGGCCATCACCGACGCGGCTGAGCGCCTTAGCTTCAATCAGGCCCAGTTTCTTTTCCAGTTGGCGGGAAGTTGCCCCTCTCTTCTGTTGCTAATCATTAATTAACAAAAAGCCGCCTCAACTCAACAATACGCAATTACAAAGGTCAGTATGCTTTTAAATAGATAAAATAAGCGGATAAAATAGAAAGAACCCTCATCCATTATAGAAAACCCTATGGAAAATTATCAGATCGATAATCTGGACCGCGGTATCCTCGACGCTTTAATGACCAATGCGCGCACCGCTTATGCAGAACTGGCCAAACAATTTGGTGTCAGCCCCGGCACTATTCATGTGCGTGTAGAAAAAATGAAGCAAGCCGGGATCATCACCGGTGCGCGTATCGACGTCAGCCCGAAGCAACTGGGTTACGATGTCTGTTGCTTTATTGGAATCATTTTGAAGAGCGCGAAAGATTACCCTTCGGCGCTGACGAAACTGGAAAGTCTGGAAGAAGTGACCGAAGCCTATTACACCACCGGGCATTACAGCATCTTTATAAAAGTGATGTGTCGATCCATTGATGCCTTGCAACAGGTACTTATCAACAAGATCCAAACAATTGATGAAATTCAATCCACAGAAACGTTGATCTCCCTGCAAAACCCTATCATGCGTACGATCCGCCCTTAACGGGGTGCTTTCGTCCTTCATTAATACCCATATTGTCCACAGGTAGATCCCAGGCCTTTCACAGCGTACAATACGCCTCACTTTGTCGCCGGATGGTGAATAAACGGAGCGGGATTTTCATGGCGGATATCACTCTTATTAGCGGTAGCACCCTCGGCGGTGCGGAATATGTGGCAGAACATCTGGCGGAAAAGCTGGAAGACGCTGGCTATAGTACCGAGACGCTGCACGGCCCGCTATTAGAGGATCTTTCTCCGCAGGGAACCTGGCTAGTGATCAGTTCCACCCATGGCGCTGGCGACCTGCCTGAGAACCTGCAACCGTTTTTAGACGATCTACATGAACAGAAGCCGGATCTCACACAGGTGCGCTTTGGCGCGATCGGCATCGGCAGTCGCGAATATGACACCTTCTGTCAGGCAATCGAGAAAATTGAGGAAGCGTTGAAGGCTAATGGTGCCAAACAGATCGGTGAAACACTGAAGATCAACATTCTTGAGCACGATATTCCGGAGGATCCAGCGGAAGAATGGTTGGGATCCTGGAAAAATTTACTCAATAACGATTAAAGATCGTGCGATCAGTTGTGGATAACTATGCTTAAAAGGCCTTATTAACCGGTAGTTATCCCATTAACAACTGTTGTATAGTTTTCAGCCTGTGTATAAACAGGCATTTTGATCCCAGCTTATACGGTTCAGGATCACCGATCATTCACAGTTAATGATCCTCTCTAATGAATTGATCTTACAGCGATGATCCGGGTTATCCACAAGACATCGCGATCCTAATAAGAGATCATAATAGAACAGATCTCTCTATATAAAAGATCTTCTTTTTAATACCCAGGATCCGGATCTTTCTCACTGGACTAAAGTTGAGTAGAATCCACGGCCCGGGCTTCAATCCAATTTCTAACCGCTTAGGCGAGGCATACCACCATGTTTTATCCGGATCCTTTTGACGTCATTATTATTGGCGGGGGTCATGCAGGTACTGAGGCCGCGATGGCAGCAGCACGTATGGGTCAACAGACTCTGCTTTTGACACACAATATCGACACACTGGGGCAGATGAGTTGCAACCCAGCGATCGGCGGTATTGGGAAAGGACACCTGGTAAAAGAAGTGGATGCGCTCGGCGGGCTGATGGCGAAAGCTATCGATCAGGCAGGCATTCAGTTTAGGATACTAAACGCGAGCAAAGGTCCTGCAGTGCGAGCCACCCGTGCGCAGGCAGACCGCGTGCTCTATCGTCAGGCGGTACGCACCGCTCTGGAAAACCAACCGAACCTGATGATCTTCCAGCAAGCAGTGGAAGATCTGATCGTGGAAAACGATCGCGTCGTTGGTGCTGTCACCCAGATGGGGCTTAAATTCCGCGCCAAAGCCGTGGTGCTGACAGTCGGGACATTCCTCGACGGTAAAATCCACATCGGGCTTGATAACTACAGCGGTGGGCGCGCTGGCGATCCGCCGTCTATTCCGCTCTCACGCCGTCTGCGCGAGCTGCCGTTGCGCGTCAGCCGTTTGAAAACCGGTACGCCGCCGCGTATTGACGCCCGTACCATCGATTTCAGCGTTCTGGCGCAGCAGCACGGGGATAACCCGATGCCGGTATTTTCGTTTATGGGTAACGCCGCGCAGCATCCGCGTCAGGTACCGTGCTATGTCACGCATACCAATGAAAAAACCCATGACGTGATCCGCAATAACCTCGATCGTAGCCCAATGTACGCAGGCGTGATCGAAGGGATCGGCCCGCGTTATTGCCCATCGATCGAAGACAAAGTGATGCGTTTTGCCGATCGTAACCAGCATCAGATCTTTCTGGAACCGGAAGGATTGACCTCCAACGAAATTTACCCGAACGGTATCTCCACCAGCTTGCCGTTCGATGTGCAGATGCAAATCGTTCGTTCCATGCAAGGAATGGAAAACGCGAAGATCGTGCGCCCAGGTTATGCCATTGAGTACGATTTCTTTGATCCGCGAGATTTGAAACTGACGCTGGAAAGCAAATACATCCATGGCCTGTTCTTTGCTGGCCAGATTAACGGTACCACCGGTTATGAAGAGGCTGCAGCACAAGGGCTGCTGGCCGGTCTGAACGCCGGGCGCTTCTCTGCTGAAAAAGAGGGTTGGGCGCCGCGTCGCGACCAGGCTTATCTCGGCGTGCTGGTGGACGATCTCTGTACGCTCGGCACCAAAGAACCGTACCGCATGTTTACCTCACGCGCGGAGTATCGCCTGATGTTGCGTGAAGATAATGCTGACCTGCGTCTGACAGAAGCTGGTCGGGAGCTGGGTCTGGTGGACGATGAACGCTGGGCGCGCTTTAACGAGAAGCTGGAAACGATTGAACGTGAACGCCAGCGTCTGAAAGCGCAGTGGGTTTCACCTGCATCGGAACATGCTCCGGCAGTGAATGCGCACTTGACTGCGCCATTATCGCGTGAAGCCAGCGGTGAAGATCTGCTGCGTCGCCCGGAAATGACGTACGAACAACTGGTACAGATTACGCCGTTCGCGCCGGGTCTTAATGACCAGCAGGCGGCTGAACAGGTTGAAATCCAGGTGAAATACGAAGGTTATATTGCACGCCAGCAGGATGAGATCGAAAAACAGCAGCGCAATGAAAATACGTTGTTGCCGGCATCGCTGGATTACCGTCAGGTGAATGGGCTGTCCAACGAAGTGATCGCCAAACTGAACGATCACAAACCTTCCTCAATTGGTCAGGCATCACGTATTTCCGGCATCACGCCAGCGGCAATTTCCATTTTGCTGGTATGGCTGAAAAAACAAGGTATGCTGCGCCGCAGCGCTTAACAATATTGCCCTGCCAGTGCCTGGCGGGCTGATTCAACGCTTATTGCGGGGAGCATCGCGCTGCCCGCTGCTTAGTATCTCAACAGGTATTCACTGTGCTCAATAAACTCTCTCGTCTGCTGGATGAAGCAGGCATTTTGTTGTCGGTTGAACAGCAGAAACAGCTGGTGGCCTATGTCGAACTACTGCACAAATGGAACAAGGCCTATAACCTGACCTCTGTGCGCGATCCGAACGAGATGCTCATTCGCCATATTCTCGACAGCATTGTTGTCGCGCCGTACCTGCAAGGGACGCGTTTTATCGATGTTGGCACAGGTCCGGGTTTGCCTGGGATCCCGCTTTCGATCGTCCGTCCTGAATCCCATTTCACGCTGCTTGACAGCCTGGGGAAACGAGTGCGTTTCTTACGCCAGGTGCAGCATGAGCTTAAATTGAGCAACGTTGAGCCGATTCAGAGCCGCGTTGAAGATTTCCCGGCCGAACCGCCATTCGACGGTGTGATTAGCCGGGCCTTTGCCTCGCTGAATGATATGGTTAACTGGTGCCACGCTTTGCCGGGCGAAGAGGGGCGTTTCTACGCGCTGAAAGGGCTGGTACCCGAAGAAGAGATCGCACTTTTACCCGCGGAGTTATCCGTTGAATCTATTGTTAAACTGAATGTTCCGCACCTGGAAGGCGAACGTCATCTGGTGATCATTAAGCCAAATAAAGTTTAATTTTTATCAAAAAATGTATCTTTCGTGCTGTTGCTTAGATGTTAAAAAATGAAGTAAAAAAGGGCGATACGTTCAGTTACATTTCACCGTCTTGTTACCAGAATTTTTCTGACATTTAACGTCCAGAATTTGATTCATTGAAATAATAGTCAACAGTGAAAATATCAGCCCGCTAAAAGTCGACAAGTAGAATGAAATACGGATGTAAAATAATTATTATAAATGTCAATGGAAGGTTTTCGATGTATAGGCGGGTGTTTTAAAAAGAGTTGTGATAAATCATCTTGAAGATCATAAAGTTGAACAGCGGTGATTTCTTTGCGTGATTAACCCTATAGATACATAAATGTTTAATTTGTGACCGAGTGCACGCTTTATCGTTGGGTTTTTAGTGTTATCCGCACTTTTGCCCGACAGTTCACAGTTTCATCAAAAGTTTAAAAATAGCGGTCGGGAAAAATATTTAAACATTTATTCACCTTTTTGCTACTTATTGTTTGAAATCACGGGGCCGCACCGTATAATTTGACCGCTTTTTGATGCTTGACTCCGGGCCATAAAGAACGTTTTATACGACACGCGGCATACCTCAAAGGGAGCAGGAGTTAAGAAACGTCATGTCTGTGTCGCTTTATAGTCGAAACGTTGCTCGCAAGCTTCTGCTTATTCAGTTTCTGGCGGTAACGGCAAGTGGATTGCTGTTTAGCCTCAAAGACCCCTTCTGGGGCATTTCCGCCGTGTGCGGAGGTATGGCAGTCTTACTGCCGAATGTGTTTTTTATGATTTTTGCCTGGCGTCATCAGGCGCATACACCTGCTAAAGGCCGCGTGGCCTGGACCTTCGCCTTTGGTGAAGCGCTCAAGGTGTTGGTAACATTCTTGTTACTGGTGGTGGCGTTGGGGGTTTTTAAGGTGGCTTTTTTGCCGCTGATAGTCACGTGGGTTTCGGTGCTGGTTGTTCAGATACTGGCACCCGCTGTAATTAACAACAAAGGGTAAGAGGCATCATGTCTGCAGGAGAAATCTCTACACCACAGGAGTACATAGGTCACCATCTGAAAAACCTTCAGATTGATCTTCGTACCTTCTCGATGGTGGATCCGCATAACCCCCCGGCCACCTTCTGGACGCTGAATATCGACTCCATGTTTTTCTCGGTGGTACTGGGTCTGTTGTTCCTGGTGATGTTCCGTAGCGTAGCGAAAAAAGCCACCAGCGGTGTCCCAGGGAAATTCCAGACGGCGATTGAGCTAGTGATTGGTTTTGTTCATGGTAGCGTTAAAGACATGTACCACGGCAAAAGCAAGCTTATCGCGCCCTTGGCCCTGACGATTTTCGTCTGGGTATTCCTGATGAACCTGATGGATTTGCTGCCTATCGACCTGTTGCCGTACATCGCTGAAAATGTACTTGGTCTTCCTGCGCTGCGCGTGGTGCCGTCTGCGGACGTCAACATCACCCTGTCTATGGCGTTGGGCGTATTTATCCTGATTCTGTTCTACAGCATCAAAATGAAGGGTATTGGCGGTTTCGCTAAAGAGCTGACTCTCCAGCCGTTCAACCACCCGGTATTTATTCCGGTAAACCTTATCCTTGAGGGCGTGAGCCTGCTGTCCAAACCGGTTTCTCTCGGTCTGCGACTGTTCGGCAACATGTACGCGGGTGAGTTGATTTTCATTCTGATCGCAGGTCTTCTGCCGTGGTGGTCACAGTGGATCCTGAATGTGCCATGGGCCATTTTCCACATCCTGATTATTACGCTGCAAGCCTTTATCTTCATGGTTCTGACGATTGTCTATCTGTCGATGGCATCTGAAGAGCATTGATTTTTAACAACACTACTACGTTTTAACTGAAACAAACTGGAGACTGTCATGGAAAACCTGAATATGGATCTGCTGTACTTGGCTGCCGCTGTTATGATGGGTCTGGCGGCAATCGGTGCTGCGATCGGTATCGGCATCCTCGGGGGTAAATTCCTGGAAGGCGCTGCGCGTCAACCGGATCTGATTCCTCTGCTGCGTACTCAGTTCTTTATCGTAATGGGTCTGGTGGATGCTATCCCGATGATCGCTGTAGGTCTGGGTCTGTACGTGATGTTTGCTGTCGCGTAGTAAGGGTTGCTTTACAAGCAATTGTTTAGAACGTTAACCAGATAAGAGGCATTGTGCTGTGAATCTAAACGCAACAATCCTCGGCCAGGCCATCGCGTTTGTCCTGTTCGTTCTGTTCTGCATGAAGTATGTATGGCCGCCGTTAATGGCTGCCATCGAAAAACGTCAGAAAGAAATTGCTGACGGTCTTGCTTCCGCAGAACGAGCTAAAAAGGATTTGGATCTTGCACAGGCCAATGCGACCGACCAGCTGAAAAAAGCGAAAGCTGAAGCTCAGGTTATCATTGAACAGGCGAACAAACGCCGTGCTCAGATCCTGGATGAAGCGAAAGCAGAAGCCGAGCAGGAACGTAACAAAATCGTCGCCCAGGCGCAGGCTGAAATCGATGCCGAGCGTAAACGTGCGCGCGAAGAGCTGCGTAAACAGGTGGCTCTGCTGGCAGTAGCTGGCGCCGAGAAGATCATCGAACGTTCCGTGGATGAAGCTGCTAACAGCGACATCGTGAATAAACTGGTCGCTGAACTGTAAGGAGGAGGGGCTGATGTCTGAATTTGTAACGGTAGCTCGCCCCTACGCCAAAGCAGCTTTTGACTTTGCCGTCGAAAACCAGAGCGTTGACCGCTGGCAGGATATGCTGGCGTTCGCTGCTGAGGTGACGAAAAATGAACACATGGCCGAGCTTATCTCTGGTGCTTTAGCGCCGGAAACGCTCGCTAAGTCGTTTATCGCAGTCTGTGGGGAGCAACTTGACGACAAAGGTCAGAACCTGATTCGGGTGATGGCTGAAAACGGTCGTATCAAGGTGCTTCCTGATGTTCTTGAGCAGTTTATTCAATTGCGTGCAGCCAGCGAGGCTATTGCAGAAGTCGATGTGACTTCGGCTACTGCACTGAGTGAAGAACAGCTTTCGAAAATCAGCGCAGCGATGGAAAAACGTCTGTCACGCAAAGTGAAGCTGAATTGCAATATCGATAAGTCTGTAATGGCAGGCGTAATCATCCGTGCGGGTGATATGGTCATTGATGGCAGCGTTCGCGGCCGTCTTGAGCGCCTTGCAGACGTCTTGCAGTCTTAAGGGGACTGGAGCATGCAACTGAATTCCACCGAAATCAGCGAACTGATCAAGCAGCGCATTGCTCAGTTCAGTGTTGTGAGTGAAGCTCACAACGAAGGTACTATTGTTTCTGTAAGCGACGGTGTTATCCGTATCCACGGCCTTGCCGATTGTATGCAGGGTGAAATGATCTCCCTGCCGGGTAACCGTTACGCAATCGCACTGAACCTGGAGCGCGACTCCGTGGGTGCAGTTGTGATGGGTCCGTATGCTGACCTTGCCGAAGGCATGAAGGTCAAGTGTACTGGCCGTATTCTTGAAGTTCCGGTTGGCCGTGGCCTGCTGGGTCGCGTGGTGAACACTCTGGGTGCGCCAATCGATGGTAAAGGTTCGGTTGATAACGACGGCTTTGCTGCTGTCGAAGCTATCGCACCGGGCGTTATCGATCGTCAGTCCGTTGATCAGCCGGTACAGACCGGTTACAAATCTGTTGACGCCATGATCCCAATTGGTCGTGGTCAGCGTGAATTGATCATCGGCGACCGTCAGACCGGTAAAACTGCGCTGGCAATTGATGCCATCATCAACCAGCGTGATTCCGGTATTAAATGTATCTACGTTGCTATCGGCCAGAAAGCGTCCACCATTTCTAACGTGGTGCGTAAGCTGGAAGAGCACGGCGCGCTGTCTAACACCATCGTTGTTGTGGCAACCGCGTCTGAATCCGCTGCACTGCAATATCTGGCTCCGTATGCTGGTTGCGCAATGGGCGAATATTTCCGCGATCGCGGTGAAGATGCGCTGATCATTTATGATGACCTGTCTAAACAGGCAGTCGCATACCGTCAGATCTCCCTGCTGCTCCGTCGTCCGCCTGGACGTGAAGCATTCCCGGGCGACGTATTCTACCTCCACTCCCGTCTGCTGGAACGTGCTGCGCGCGTTAACGTGGAATACGTTGAAAGCTTCACGAAAGGTGAAGTGAAAGGTAAAACCGGTTCTCTGACCGCGCTGCCGATTATCGAAACGCAAGCTGGTGACGTTTCCGCGTTCGTTCCGACCAACGTAATTTCTATTACCGATGGTCAGATCTTCCTGGAATCCAACCTGTTTAACGCCGGTATTCGTCCTGCGGTAAACCCGGGTATTTCCGTATCCCGTGTAGGTGGTGCAGCGCAGACCAAAATCATGAAAAAACTGTCCGGTGGTATTCGTACCGCTCTGGCACAGTATCGTGAACTGGCTGCGTTCTCTCAGTTTGCTTCCGACCTTGACGATGCAACCCGTAAACAGCTCGACCACGGTCAGAAAGTGACCGAGTTGCTGAAACAGAAACAGTATGCGCCGATGTCTGTCGCGCAGCAGGCTCTGGTTCTGTTCGCGGCTGAACGTGGTTACCTGGCGGATGTTGAACTGGCGAAAATCGGTAGCTTTGAAGCCGCTCTGCTGGCTTACGTTGACCGTGACCACGCTCCGCTGATGCAAGAGATCAACCAGACCGGTGGCTATAACGATGAGATCGAAGGCAAGCTGAAAGGCATCCTCGACTCCTTTAAAGCAACCCAGTCCTGGTAACGTCTGGCGGCTTGCCCTGAGGCAGGCCGCAAGGCATTGAGGAGAAGCTCATGGCCGGCGCAAAAGAGATACGTAGTAAGATCGCAAGCGTCCAGAACACGCAAAAGATCACTAAAGCGATGGAGATGGTCGCCGCTTCCAAAATGCGTAAATCGCAGGACAGAATGGCGGCCAGCCGTCCTTATGCAGATACCATGCGCAAAGTGATTGGTCACCTTGCCCACGGTAATCTGGAATATAAGCACCCTTACCTGGAAGAACGCGACGTTAAACGCGTGGGCTACCTTGTGGTGTCGACCGACCGTGGTCTGTGTGGCGGCTTGAACATTAACTTGTTCAAAAAACTGCTGGCGGATATGAAAGCATGGTCCGATAAAGGCGTTCAGAGCGAACTCGCAATGATCGGCTCAAAGGGCGTAGCGTTCTTTAATTCCGTCGGCACGAAAATTGTCGCGCAGGTGACAGGTATGGGGGATAACCCTTCCCTGTCCGAACTGATTGGACCGGTAAAAGTGATGTTGCAGGCCTATGACGAAGGCCGTCTGGACAAGCTTTATATTGTCAGCAACAAATTTATCAACACCATGTCTCAGGTGCCAACCATCACCCAACTGCTGCCGCTGCCGGCTTCAGAGGATGAAGGTTTGAAGCATAAAGCCTGGGATTATCTGTATGAACCAGACCCGAAAGCGCTGCTGGATACTCTGCTGCGTCGCTACGTCGAGTCTCAGGTTTATCAGGGTGTTGTGGAAAACCTGGCCAGCGAGCAGGCCGCACGTATGGTGGCGATGAAAGCCGCAACCGATAATGGTGGCAGCCTGATTAAAGAGCTGCAGTTGGTATACAACAAGGCTCGTCAGGCCAGCATTACTCAGGAACTCACCGAGATCGTCGGTGGTGCATCCGCGGTATAACCAGGTTAATTCGTAGAGGATTCAAGATGGCTACTGGAAAAATTGTCCAGGTAATCGGCGCCGTGGTTGACGTCGAATTCCCTCAGGATGCCGTACCGCGTGTGTACGATGCTCTTGAGGTGCAAAATGGTAATGAGCGTCTGGTGCTGGAAGTTCAGCAGCAGCTCGGCGGCGGTATCGTACGTACCATCGCAATGGGTTCCTCCGACGGTCTGCGTCGTGGTCTGGAAGTGAAAGACCTCGAGCACCCAATCGAAGTCCCGGTAGGTAAAGCAACACTGGGTCGTATCATGAACGTACTGGGTGAACCAGTAGACATGAAAGGCGACATCGGTGAAGAAGAGCGTTGGGCTATCCACCGCGCAGCACCGACCTATGAAGAGTTGTCAAACTCTCAGGAACTGCTGGAAACTGGCATCAAAGTTATTGACCTGATGTGTCCGTTTGCTAAGGGCGGTAAAGTCGGTCTGTTCGGTGGTGCGGGCGTAGGTAAAACCGTAAACATGATGGAGCTGATCCGTAACATCGCGATCGAGCACTCCGGTTACTCTGTGTTTGCGGGCGTGGGTGAACGTACTCGTGAGGGTAACGACTTCTACCACGAAATGACCGACTCCAACGTTATCGACAAAGTATCCCTGGTATATGGTCAGATGAACGAGCCGCCGGGAAACCGTCTGCGCGTTGCGCTGACCGGTCTGACTATGGCAGAGAAATTCCGTGACGAAGGTCGTGACGTTCTGCTGTTCGTCGACAACATTTATCGTTATACCCTCGCCGGTACTGAAGTATCCGCACTGCTGGGCCGTATGCCTTCAGCGGTAGGTTACCAGCCGACGCTGGCAGAAGAGATGGGTGTGCTTCAGGAACGTATTACTTCCACCAAAACCGGCTCCATCACCTCTGTTCAGGCGGTATACGTACCTGCGGATGACTTGACTGACCCGTCTCCGGCAACCACCTTTGCGCACCTTGACGCAACCGTGGTACTGAGCCGTCAGATCGCGTCTCTGGGTATCTACCCGGCCGTTGACCCGCTGGATTCCACCAGCCGTCAGTTAGATCCGCTGGTTGTTGGCCAGGAACACTATGATGTTGCGCGTGGCGTTCAGTCTTTGCTGCAACGTTATCAGGAACTGAAAGACATCATCGCCATCCTCGGTATGGATGAACTGTCTGAAGACGACAAACTGGTGGTAGCTCGCGCGCGTAAGATCCAGCGCTTCCTGTCCCAGCCGTTCTTCGTAGCAGAAGTATTCACCGGCTCTCCGGGTAAATACGTTTCCCTGAAAGATACCATCCGTGGCTTTAAAGGCATCATGGAAGGCGAATACGATCACCTGCCGGAGCAGGCGTTCTACATGGTCGGTTCCATCGACGAAGTCGTGGAAAAAGCCAAAAAACTTTAACGCCTTAATCGGAGGGTGATATGGCAATGACTTACCACCTGGATGTCGTCAGCGCAGAGTTACAAATGTTCTCTGGTCTGGTCGAAAAAATCCAGGTAACGGGTAGCGAAGGTGAACTGGGGATTTACCCGGGTCACGCGCCGCTACTCACCGCCATTAAGCCTGGTATGATCCGCATCGTGAAACAGCACGGTCATGAAGAGTTTATCTATTTGTCCGGCGGCATACTTGAAGTGCAGCCTGGCAACGTGACCGTTCTGGCTGATACTGCTATTCGTGGTCAGGATCTCGACGAAGCGCGAGCCCTGGAATCGAAACGCAAAGCAGAAGAGCATATTAAATCTTCTCACGGTGACGTGGATTACGCTCAGGCGTCTGCGGAACTGGCGAAAGCTATCGCGAAACTGCGTGTTATCGAGTTAACCAAAAAAGCGATGTAACACCGGCTTGAACCTAAAAAGCCAGTCTGGTTTCCAGGCTGGCTTTTTTTTATGACTGCGGTTCAGGAAAAGTTGAACTAAAAATATGTTTTATTATTTTGTGATGTTAGTCACAAAAATATTGATCGGTTAAAAAATGAGGCGTAAACTTGCTTTTGTGATGTAAATCACAGAAAACACTCTAACTTATCAGGACGCCATCATGAAACTGATCAATAAAATCATCGCTCTTTTCAGCAACATGAACATCTCTTTCGGTACGTTCAACCACTAATGTGCTGATATGCTGAGTGGCGCCGTGCTTACCGTTGTGTGATAAGCGAAGCGCCATCTGGCATCACTTATGGTTTACTATCCAGCTCTTTTTTCATCAGATTTACGCTCTTACCGTCGACGATAAAGTAGTTCGTCGCATCCACATTCCCCACCACTGCATCATCATATTTCCCCGGTTGACTGCGCACAGAGATGTTGCCCGTAAACACGCCCTGCGTTGACGCATCGCCATATGGACCCGGTCGAAAGATGAAATTAAAGCGTTGGTTATCGACTGCAATGTTGTTTTCAACCCGCAGTTTTCCTGGGGTGAAGTTGTCTGTGAAACCATCCAGATGGTTACCTGTCACTTTGTTGTTACGAACCTGATGCGCGACCGGTTGCCCCTCTCCACCCAGTTTGAAACCATTGCTGGTATTGTTGCTGGCAATAGAGTCCTCGATCACCACAACGCCATTTGCGCCATCCTCGATTTTGTTAAACAGGTCAAAACCATCATCAATATTGTCGTGCGAATAGCAACGCTTCAGACGATTGCCGCCGCCAACGCGCATCTTCACGGCAAAACCATCAGCGTTAATTTTCCCCGGATCCTCATTACCCCCAGGATTCTGAATCGACAACGAGGTTATTGCTCGCCCACAATGCGCGGCCCATTTTTTCCGGCGATGAAATCTGAATACCGGTATCGTCATTACGCCATGCGACCACTTTTTCGATAACGTTATGGCTACCCTGAATACGCAAACTTTTCTCAGTCACCTCTATGCCTTTGATATGCCAGTAGCTGGCGTCAACCAGCAAACCGTGGATCACGGCTTTTCCATCCGCTTGCAGCATTTTCTGATTATCGCGAAGCCCGCTGGCGGAAAGAGGGATCTCCGTCTGTGCGTAATCTCCGGCTTGCAACACAATTTTGCCGCCCGGAGGCAGTAAACGAATCGCGCTGGTTAGATCCAGCGGGGACACAGCCGTGCCTTTACCTTCGCTTTTACCCTGTGGTGCGACATAAAGCGTTGCTGTTGTTGGGCCGGCAATTTTTTCTACCTTAATCTGCTGGCTGACAGGCATATTGTTGCTGGTGTTGGTGGGGGTAAATGTTACTGCAAACGTGGCATTACCATTCAGTGTGGCGGGTACGCTATACATTTCCCCTGCTTTAACCGGTTTTTCATTACCGATCACCACTTCGTCCTGTCGGGTGCTGAACAGGCCATCATAACTGGCCCGGGCCTGTAATGTGTAGCTGTCGCTGGTGCTTTGCGCAGGGGAGGCAATTTGCAGCACGACCGGTAGCGGTTTAGCTTGCCAGGGTTTTGTTACTGCGGTATGTGCTATCGAAGTGGTTAACGAAGCATCGCTGATGGTGATTTTGGCATTACGCGAGGCAAAGAAACCGACGTAGTAATGATCCTTATCCTGCACAGTGATCAGATCTGCGCGCGGTACACTGCGGCTAACCCATTGGTCGCTGCCATGCGGAGCCCAGGCTGTGATAAAACCGTCATTGGTGCGCTCCAGTTTGAGGCGAAAAGTTGGCGTCTGGCGCAGATCAACCTCTTCCTGCTAGCTCTATTTCATAATTGCTGCGCCAGTATTGCCCCAGGGTTGTGTGATCCCTTCACGGGAGATCGCCTGCATCTTCACGCGAAAATTGTCTTTTTTATCCTGGGTCATGATGGTATTCATCACCATATTCGACGCCGCAGGATATTCCTCATAACCCTCTTTAAGCGGCTGCTGACGTGGTTTGCCAATCACGTCACGCACCAGCAATCCAGCGCCTTCCTGAGTCACGGTGGCCTGTAAAACGAAATTTTCGCTGCCCGGCAGAGTGGTATAAAAAAACGTCAGTCCGTCATGAGAGTTAGCGATTTTACCGCCGCAACTTTCGAGAGTAACGGGTCTGGAGAGATCGGCACTATCTGTTATGGAGAGTTTTTTACCGTCAATAATGACATCGTTCACGCCAATCTTTTCCGGCAAAACATTCGATGAAAAGTTCACGTCGGTCGATTGGCCGAATGCGATTGCTTTCCAGACTGCTGCTGCTGACGGAAAAGTGATAAGAGAGCTGCAAACCGTTAAATCCAGAGGTATTTTATAATTCATTTTATTCTCCTGATTGATTAATGCCCGCCATTATTATCAGAATGAAACGCCGTTTCTTTTTTATGTATCACAATCCTCGATGATCAAAACGGCGTTTTGTTTTTTTACAATCTTTATTCATGATGAAAAAAAACAGCTAACGTATTGTATGAATTAGCGGTAAACAGAAATGGAGAGATTTTTTAGCGGCAAACCAGGTTGCTTTGTCGGTAAAATAGCCCGCAAAAGCGCAGTAACTATGGATGTTGGGCTTTTCACCAGCATTCCATTTCATGCTACAAAATATGTAGAATTTTCAATATGAAAGAGGTTAACTTCTTTCTCCAATGACAGTCAGGACGCGTATGTTGAACACAAAAATGAGTGTGGTGATCCTTGCCGCAGGTAAAGGCACACGCATGTATTCCGATATTCCCAAAGTGCTGCATACCCTTGCAGGGAAAGCAATGGTTCAGCATGTCATTGATACTGCTAATCTTCTCGGCACCGATAATGTTCATCTGGTTTATGGCCACGGTGGCGATTTGCTTAAACAACGTCTCGCTGATAGCAAACTTAACTGGGTCCTGCAGGCAGAACAGTTGGGTACCGGCCATGCGATGCAGCAGGCTGCGCCGTTCTTTGCCGACGACGAAGATATTTTGATGCTCTACGGCGATGTTCCGCTTATCTCGCTGGAGACGTTGCAGCGTCTGCGCGATGTGAAACCGCGGGGTGGTATCGGTCTGCTAACGGTGGTGCTCGAAGACCCGACGGGTTATGGGCGTATCACGCGTGAAAACGGTGCGGTGACAGGCATTGTGGAACAGAAAGATGCCACTGAAGAACAGCGTAAGATTACTGAGATCAACACGGGTATTTTGATTGCCAACGGCGGCGATCTGAAACGCTGGTTGAGCAAGCTGACTAACAATAATGCGCAGGGTGAATATTACATCACGGATATCATCAGCCTTGCCTGGCATGAAGGCCGTGAGATTACCGCCGTGCATCCGCAGCGTCTGAGTGAAGTGGAAGGCGTGAATAACCGTCTTCAGCTATCCCGGCTGGAGCGTGCGTATCAGGCTGAACAAGCCGAAAAGCTGCTGCTGGCTGGTGTTATGCTGCGTGATCCTGCGCGCTTCGATCTGCGCGGAAGACTGCAGCACGGGCGGGATGTTGAGATCGATGCTAACGTCATCATTGAAGGTAATGTAAAACTGGGCGATCGGGTGAAGATTGGCGCAGGTTGCGTGCTGAAAAACAGCGACATCGGTGACGACTGTGAAATCAGTCCCTACAGTGTGGTGGAAGATGCGCGACTCGAAGCCGATTGTACCATCGGGCCATTTGCGCGTTTGCGTCCTGGCGCTGAACTGCTTGCCGGTGCGCACGTTGGCAACTTCGTGGAAATGAAAAAAGCACGTCTGGGCAAAGGTTCTAAAGCAGGCCACCTGACTTACCTGGGTGATGCGGAAATTGGTGACAACGTGAATGTTGGCGCGGGTGTTATCACCTGTAATTACGATGGTGCGAACAAGCACAAAACCATTATTGGCGATGATGTGTTTGTTGGCTCCGATACGCAGCTAGTGGCACCGGTTACCGTTGCGAAAGGTGTAACTATCGCTGCGGGTACCACAGTAACACGCAATGTTGCTGAAAATGAACTGGTTATCAGCCGTGTACCGCAGATCAATAAACAAGGCTGGATACGTCCGGTTAAGAAGAAGTAGCCCGGATAAGGGCAGCACCATCCGGCAATGTATTCATAACGATTTTAGGGTGAGGGGAAAGATAATTCCTCCACCCGGCAGGCAGTACCTATAAAAATATCCCCACTCTCTACAAGGCTCGGGGTAATGCAGGTTGACCGACAACAAAAGGCATAACGCCTAAATCGGAATCGAAAAATATGTGTGGAATTGTTGGCGCAGTCGCGCAGCGTGATGTTGCAGAAATCCTTCTCGAGGGATTACGTCGTCTGGAATACCGTGGCTATGACTCTGCTGGTCTGGCCGTTGTAGATGCAGAAGGTCATATGACCCGTCTGCGTCGTCTTGGTAAAGTCCAGATGCTGGCCCAGGCCGCAGAAGAGCATCCGCTGCATGGTGGAACCGGTATTGCGCACACCCGTTGGGCAACACACGGTGAACCGTCAGAAGGTAACGCGCATCCGCATGTTTCTGATCATATTGCGGTTGTACATAACGGTATTATTGAAAACTATGAGCCTCTGCGAGAAGTGTTAAAAGAGCGTGGCTATGTGTTCGTTTCTGAAACGGATACCGAGGTTATCGCACATCTCGTTCACTGGGAGCTTGAGCAGGGCGGCACGCTGCGTGAAGCGGTTATGCGCGCTATTCCGCAATTACGCGGCGCTTATGGCACAGTGATTATGGATACCCGTGACAGCGGCACTCTGCTTGCGGCTCGCTCTGGCAGCCCGCTGGTCATTGGTCTCGGCATGGGTGAAAACTTTATTGCCTCCGATCAACTGGCATTACTGCCAGTAACGCGTCGCTTTATCTTCCTTGAAGAGGGCGATATAGCGGAAGTGACTCGCCGCAACGTGACAGTGTTTGACAAATCCGGCGTGCAAGTAAAACGTCCTGATATCGAATCCAGCCTGCAATATGATGCGGGCGACAAAGGTATCTACCGTCACTACATGCAAAAAGAGATCTACGAACAGCCGAACGCGATTAAAAATACGCTGACCGGCCGTATCAACCACGGTGAGGTGGATCTGAGCGAACTGGGTCAGAATGCCAACGTGCTGTTATCGCAAGTTGAACATATTCAGATCGTTGCCTGTGGCACCTCTTACAACTCCGGTATGGTTTCCCGTTACTGGTTTGAGGCGCTGGCCGGTGTGCCGTGTGATGTCGAAATCGCCTCTGAATTCCGCTACCGCAAATCCGCTGTGCGTCGTAACAGCCTGATGATCACCCTGTCGCAATCCGGTGAAACGGCAGATACGCTGGCGGCGCTGCGTTTGTCCAAAGAACTGGGTTATCTGGGGTCGCTGGCGATTTGTAACGTTCCGGGCTCCTCCCTGGTGCGTGAGTCCGATCTGGCGATGATGACCAACGCCGGTACTGA
This sequence comes from Kosakonia arachidis, assembly GCF_900116535.1. GTDB lineage: Bacteria > Pseudomonadota > Gammaproteobacteria > Enterobacterales > Enterobacteriaceae > Kosakonia > Kosakonia arachidis. The sequence continues at coordinate 30,870 of NZ_FPAU01000005.1, forward strand.
AATCGGTGTTGCCTCCACGAAAGCGTTCACCACTCAGCTTACCGTTCTGCTGATGCTGGTGGCGAAACTGAGCCGCCTGAAAGGGCTCGATGCATCCATTGAGCATGATATCGTTCACGGGTTGCAGGCTTTACCGAGCCGTATTGAACAGATGCTGTCGCAGGATAAACGCATTGAAGCGCTGGCCGAGGATTTCTCCGACAAGCATCATGCTCTGTTCCTGGGGCGTGGCGATCAGTATCCGATCGCGCTGGAAGGCGCGTTGAAATTGAAAGAGATCTCCTACATTCACGCCGAAGCCTATGCGGCAGGCGAGCTGAAGCATGGCCCGCTGGCGCTGATTGATGCGGATATGCCGGTGATTGTCGTTGCGCCTAACAACGAACTGCTGGAAAAACTGAAATCCAACATCGAAGAAGTGCGTGCCCGTGGCGGCGTACTGTATGTGTTCGCCGATCAGGCTGCGGGTTTCACCAGCAACGACAATATGCACATTATTGATATGCCGCATGTCGAAGAGGTGATTGCGCCGATTTTCTATACGGTGCCGCTGCAATTGCTGGCCTATCATGTTGCGCTGATTAAAGGCACCGACGTTGATCAGCCGCGTAACCTGGCGAAATCAGTAACGGTAGAGTAAACATTTACTGACATTTAATGCGAAAGAGGTTGCCTGCGGGCAACCTCTTTTTTTGACTTTATTTTGTGAATTCTCGTTCGTTTCAACTACGTTTGCATTGTCACAAAAATAAAATATGACTGAAATCTTACTGTGATGTTTTTTATTAATAATTTGATTTCTATCTATTTTATATCATGCGATAACGATATTTTCCTGCTGTCATCAAACAGTAACAATGATCACATATAACTGTCATCAAAGTGTCCTATTTTGCTCGTCGTAGCCACTAAACAACGATTTACGATCTTTGCAGGAGACATTATGAACGTTATGCGTACCACTGTCGCAACTGTTGTCGCCGCGACCTTTTCTCTGAGTGCTTTTGCTGCTAATGCAGCAGCTAGCCTGACTGGTGCGGGCGCAACTTTCCCGGCGCCGGTGTATGCCAAGTGGGCTGATACTTACCAGAAAGAAACGGGTAACAAGATCAACTACCAGGGTATTGGTTCTTCTGGTGGCGTAAAACAAATTACTGCTAAAACTGTGGATTTCGGTGCATCTGATGCCCCTCTGGCTGACGATAAACTGGCTCAGGAAGGCCTGTTCCAGTTTCCGACCGTGATCGGCGGTATCGTGCTGGCTATCAACGTCCCGGGCATAAAATCCGGTGAGCTGGTGCTGGACGGTAAAACCCTGGGTGACATCTACCTGGGTAATATTAAAAAATGGGATGACGCAGCGATCGCTAAACTCAACCCAGGCCTTAAACTGCCTTCGCAGAACATCGCCGTAGTTCGCCGTGCTGACGGTTCCGGTACATCATTTGTCTTCACCAGCTACCTGGCAAAAGTGAACGAAGAGTGGAAATCCAAAGTGGGTTCCGGCTCAACGGTTAACTGGCCGACCGGTCTGGGTGGTAAAGGTAACGACGGTATCGCGGCATTTGTTCAGCGTCTGCCGGGTTCAATCGGTTATGTTGAATATGCCTACGCTAAGCAGAACAACCTGACCTATACCAAGCTGCTGTCTGCGGATGGTAAGGCTGTAAGCCCGACTGAGCAGAGTTTCTCCAATGCGGCTAAAAATATCGACTGGAGCAAATCCTTCGCCCAGGACCTGACCAACCAGAAAGGTGCTGATGTGTGGCCGATCACCTCAACCACCTTTATTCTGGTCCACAAAGAGCAGGCTAAGCCGGAGCAAGGTGCTGAAGTCCTGAAATTCTTTGACTGGGCGTACAAAAAAGGTGGCAAACAGGCTAACGACCTTGATTACGCAACCCTGCCGGATAGCGTCGTTGAACAAGTTCGTGCTGCATGGAAAACCAATGTGAAAGACAGCAGCGGTAAGGCACTGTACTAACAACGGTTTTTTTGGAATATGGCGGATGGCGCTTACACCATCCGCCTTACAGATCCTCTGTAGGCCTGGCTGCGTAAGCATTACCGGGCAAATTCGTAAGACGTTAAACTGAAGAGTAACTTATGGCTGCAACCAAGCCGGCATTTAATCCTCCGGGTAAAAAAGGTGACATGATTTTCGGCGCGCTGGTAAGACTGGCTGCGCTGATTGTGCTATTGCTGTTGAGTGGCATCATCGTGTCGCTGATTTTCTCCTCATGGCCAAGCATTCAGAAGTTTGGTTTTTCATTCCTGTGGACCAAAGAGTGGGATGCGCCCAATGATATTTACGGCGCGCTGGTGCCTATTTACGGGACGATCGTTACCTCTGTCATCGCTCTGCTGATCGCCGTTCCGGTGAGTTTCGGTATTGCCCTGTTTCTGACAGAACTGTCGCCGAACTGGCTGAAGCGCCCACTGGGTATCGCCATTGAATTACTGGCTGCGATTCCAAGTATCGTGTACGGCATGTGGGGGTTGTTTATTTTTGCTCCTTTGTTCGCGACTTACTTTCAGGAACCGGTGGGTAACGTACTTTCTAACATCCCGTTTGTCGGCGCGCTGTTCTCTGGCCCGGCATTTGGTATTGGGATCCTGGCGGCCGGGGTTATTCTCGCCATTATGATTATTCCTTATATTGCGTCAGTAATGCGCGATGTATTCGAACAAACGCCGGTGATGATGAAAGAGTCGGCCTACGGTATTGGCTGCACCACCTGGGAAGTTATCTGGCGCATTGTGCTGCCATTTACCAAAAACGGGGTGATTGGCGGCGTGATGTTGGGGCTGGGGCGCGCGCTGGGTGAAACCATGGCGGTGACCTTTATCATCGGTAACACCTACCAACTCGACAGCGCTTCGCTGTTTATGCCGGGTAACAGTATTACCTCTGCGCTGGCGAACGAATTTGCCGAAGCGGAATCCGGTCTGCATGTTGCTGCATTAATGGAGTTGGGTCTGATTCTGTTTGTGATCACCTTTATCGTACTGGCTATCTCTAAGTTTATGATCATGCGCCTGGCGAAAAACGAGGGGGCACGTTGATGGCTACGCTCGAAATGCAAAGCATCGCAAAGCTGGCTGAATCGCGCCGTAAAATGCAGGCTAAGCGCCGTCTGAAAAACCGCATTGCGCTGACATTGTCGATGGCGACCATGGCGTTTGGTCTTTTCTGGCTGGTCTGGATCCTGCTATCTACCGTAACACGCGGCTTTGACGGGATGTCACTGGCGATGTTTACTGAAATGACGCCGCCGCCAAACACGGCAGGTGGTGGTCTGGCGAACGCCCTGGCAGGTAGTGGCCTTTTGATCCTGTGGTCGACCGTTGTTGGTACGCCGCTCGGTATCATGGCGGGGATCTATCTGGCGGAGTATGGACGGAAATCTCTGCTGGCTGAAGTTATCCGTTTTATCAATGACATTCTGCTTTCTGCTCCGTCGATTGTGGTGGGTCTGTTCGTCTACACCCTTGTCGTCGCGCATATGCAGCACTTCTCTGGCTGGGCGGGCGTGATTGCGCTGGCGCTGTTGCAGGTGCCAATTGTTATTCGTACCACGGAAAATATGCTGAAACTGGTGCCGGACAGCCTGCGTGAAGCGGCGTATGCGCTGGGTACGCCGAAGTGGAAGATGATTTCTTCTATTACGCTGAAAGCGTCTGTTTCCGGGATTATGACCGGAGTGCTGCTGGCCGTGGCGCGTATCGCCGGGGAAACGGCGCCGCTGTTGTTTACCGCGCTCTCTAATCAGTTCTGGAGCACCGATATGATGCAGCCTATCGCTAACCTGCCGGTGACCATTTTCAAATTTGCCATGAGCCCGTTTGCCGAATGGCAGCAACTGGCCTGGGCCGGGGTTCTGATTATCACGCTCTGCGTATTGCTGTTGAATATTCTGGCGCGCGTCATTTTCGCGAAGAGTAAACACGGTTAATTTTTGCGACGCGGCGAAAGCGGCGTCGAGTTGAGGAAAAAGATAAATGAGTATGGTTGATACGACGCCGGGCAAAATTCAAGTTCGTGATTTGAACTTCTATTACGGCAAATTCCATGCACTGAAAAACATCAGCCTGGATATTGCCAAAAATCAGGTGACGGCGTTTATCGGGCCCTCAGGCTGCGGTAAATCAACGCTGCTGCGTACTTTTAACAAAATGTTTGAGCTTTACCCTGAGCAGAGAGCCGAAGGTGAGATCCTGCTGGATGGCGACAACATTCTTACCAATACGCAGGATATCGCGCTGCTGCGTGCGAAAGTGGGGATGGTATTCCAGAAACCGACGCCGTTCCCGATGTCGATTTACGACAATATCGCCTTTGGTGTGCGCCTGTTTGAGAAGCTGTCGCGTCCGGATATGGATGAGCGCGTACAGTGGGCTTTAACCAAGGCTGCATTATGGAACGAAACCAAGGATAAACTGCACCAGAGCGGATACTCTCTCTCCGGTGGCCAGCAGCAGCGTCTGTGCATCGCCCGTGGTATCGCAATTCGCCCGGAAGTTCTGCTGCTCGATGAACCCTGTTCAGCCCTTGACCCAATATCTACCGGTCGTATCGAAGAGTTGATCACGGAACTGAAACAGGATTACACCGTGGTTATCGTGACGCACAATATGCAGCAGGCTGCACGTTGCTCCGATCATACGGCGTTTATGTATCTCGGTGAGTTGATTGAGTTCAGCAACACAGATGATCTGTTCACGAAGCCGAAGAAGAAGCAAACGGAAGACTACATTACCGGGCGCTATGGTTGATTTGCTGCACCCAGAGGGTATAAGCGACCTTGTTACCTGTTACCACGTGAAATCTGTCGGGCATTTGGAGTGCACCATGGACAATCTCAACCTTAACAAACATATTTCCGCGCAGTTCAACGCTGAGCTGGAAAGTATCCGCACTCAGGTAATGACCATGGGTGGGATGGTGGAGCAGCAGCTTTCTGATGCGATCACCGCCATGCACAATCAGGACAGTGATCTGGCCAGGCGAGTTGTTGAAGGCGACAAACAGGTCAATATGATGGAAGTCGCCATCGATGAAGCCTGTGTGCGCATCATTGCAAAACGCCAGCCAACGGCGAGCGATTTACGTCTGGTTATGGCGATCATCAAAACCATTGCCGAGCTGGAACGTATTGGCGATGTGGCAGACAAAATCTGCCGTACTGCACTTGAGAAGTTCTCTCACCAGCATCAGCCGCTACTGGTGAGCCTGGAATCGTTGGGCCGTCACACCGTGCAGATGCTGCATGATGTGCTGGACGCTTTCGCCCGTATGGATCTGGACGAAGCGGTACGGATCTATCGCGAAGATAAAAAAGTGGATCAGGAATACGAAGGCATCGTTCGTCAGTTAATGACGTACATGATGGAAGATCCCCGTACTATTCCGAGTGTCCTGACCGCACTGTTCTGCGCCCGTTCCATCGAACGTATCGGTGACCGCTGCCAGAATATCTGCGAATACATCTTCTACTTCGTGAAGGGACAAGATTTCCGTCATGTTGGCGGCGATGAATTGGATAAACTGCTCGCCGGAAAAGATGTCAAAGAGTGATATAGCACAACCCCCTCTCTGTGCTGTCTTTTATATATAAATCCCTGATGTGGTCGTCGGGGATTTTTTTAACCTTTTCCCTATCCGTTGATCTGCCTGTATATCACTTCACGAAACTGTAGCACATTCAGTGTAACTGTCTTTTCCCAGTAGTGGCCGTCCTGACGGTTGCATATTTTCACGAATGGAGATCGTCCAATAACATCTATCGAGATCGGGTAATAACAGTTGACGGGATCGCTGAATAACATTCATGGAGATCACTTTTGACGCGTTTTGTTATTCGGTGATTTCCATGAATGTTACTCACCGATCTCCTTCATGGTAATACGCACCAGTGACGCGACTTCCGCAGCGTTGTATTTAAAGGCTGAACGGAGACATGCAATGTAGCTCCCTCAATATTGTTCGGGCGAAAAATAACCAATACCGGTCACAACAGTGATTTATCACTCAGGGCGTTCAGGAGTAACATAGGCGCTTCAAAAACCGACAGACAACAATCGATGAAACGCTCACTTTTTATCGTCGCCACCATTTTTTACTTCAACACCGCTTTCGCCTCAGCGCCATTACCGAAAGATGTCAGTGATTTCCGCGTGCTTGCCGAGCAGTGCGAACATTTTGCCAGCGAACAGGACAGCGATCTCGATGAGCAACGGCAAAAAGAGCTGGATGCCAGCCTTGAAGCTACCTGCGGCAAGGCTGTGGCTCAGCTTAAAACGTTACGGGAAAAGTACAAAAACGATGAGAAATTAATGAAGATCATCAATGCCTATGATTTCTGATCGCCTTTTCTGGCGTGAATACATTACGAAAAGTACCCACAGAATATCCTGGTACATTGTAGCGGCGTTGCACCAGACGACCTGAATCATTTTGTGAGTACGGCTTATTGCGTATGCATTGGGCAAGGATTAATCGTTTTGAGCAGTAAATCCATGCCCATTACAAAGTCATTGCCCAGTGAAATGATATACATATTCAGCCGCCTACAAAGTTATTTTCTCGCCTCATTTACATGACTGATACGTTTTCTCTGGTAATTTTTAATATTTTCTGGAGGGGTATTCTTTTACATTGAAAAAGCTTTCAACCTATTATGTTATTAACAAATAATGTCCTTAGGTATTCTAATCAACCGTCTCACCTGTAACAGGTATATAGTTCACAACACATTATGTTTTCGTTAACACCTTCGCAAGTTGCATTTTATCCAGGGCTGGCAAACGAGGTTGTAAGCTGCCCATAAACTTTCATGTGTAATATAAAAAAGCGAACAGCGCTGCACAGTGATGGATGAAAGATTGCACCACCCTGAGAGAACGCTTACATTCGAAAGACATGCTTTGCTTTTCAGACTGTTATTGTTCGGGGAGTGTTATGTCTTTCGCTGATCCCACAGTTATCACTGTCACTCATCCGGAGTGCTGCTGATGGCGATGCCCAAACTGCGTAACGGGCTGCCGCTTCTTCTCCTCTCACTGCTCTTTGTCGCTATGATGGAGCTGGTTCATCTGCCCGCTGCGCTCCTGCTGGGGCCGATGTTTGCCGGGATTACTCTCGCCATCCTTGACCGGCATGTGGTGATAAGCAAAACCAGTTTCGGTGTTGCGCAGGCGGTGGTCGGTGCCATGATCGCTCATGCTATTCCCCCTTCGGTGTTCGGTCGCATTGCTGCCGACTGGCCGCTATTTATCAGTTGCATTGTCTCGGTGATTTTCGCCAGCGCCATTCTCGGCTGGATTATGGCGAAGCTACAGGTTTTTCCGGGCTCCACGGCGATCTGGGGGTCGTCACCGGGCGCGGCGTCGGCCATGACCATTATGGCTGAGAGTTTCGGCGCCGATGTCCGCCTGGTGGCATTTATGCAGTATCTGCGGGTAATGATTGTGGCGCTGGTTGCGGTACTGGTAACCCGCATATGGATGGGCGCTAATAGCCCGGATCACGCGGTCGCGACATTTACCCTGTTCGGCCCGGTACGCTGGCTACCGTTTGCCGGTACGTTGCTGGTCATTGCGGCGGGTTATCTGATTGCCCGGCGAGTAAAACTTCCCTCTGGTCCGATGTTGATAACGTTAATACTGGGAACCATTATTGAAGATACCGGGGTGTTGTCGCTGGAATTGCCGCCATGGCTGCTGGCGCTCTCCTATGCTGTGATTGGCTGGAGCATTGGGCTGCGCTTTACGCGGGAGATTGTCTGGTACGCCGCCCGCGCACTGCCGCGTGTGCTACTGTCGGTGCTGACACTGGTGGCTGTGTGCTGTTGCTTTGCATTTTTGCTGGTACAGTTCGCCGGTATCGATCCACTCACCGCCTATCTCGCCACCAGTCCCGGCGGGGCAGACACGGTGGCGATTATCGCCTCTTCAAGTCACGTTGATATCTCGTTTGTGATGGCGATGCAGACCGGGCGCTTTATTCTGGTGCTGATCACCGGCCCGGCGATTTCACGCTTTGTGGCGAAGAGGCTTGGAGCATAATCCCGGCAAAAACGTCAATGCCGGGACGACAATCACTCCACAATCAGACGCAGCCTTTCGATCACTCCAGCCACTTCACGGCGTGCGTCGCCTTGTAGCGTCTGTAATGGTGGAGGCAGACACGGCGCCTTCACCACGCCAAGCAATTCGGCGGCAGTTGCGATCACGCGCAGGCTGCCGCCATAGCGGTTGAACAGATCCCACAGCGGTGCCAGCACGTCGGAATGCGCCCTTGCCAGTGCCATATTGCCGGCCTGCGCTGCGCGGGAGATGGCCAGTGCTGCTTGCGGGAATAGTCCACCCAGCACTGAATACCAGATCCCGCAGCCAGCGCTCAGACCGTCAACTGCTATAGCATCGCCACTGATGCCGAGCGTAATATGTGACGGAATGTGCTCCCGCAGCGCCGCAATCCGCTCCAGAGCGGCAATGGGAGGAATTTTGATCGAGCCGATATTGGGTAACTGGGCGATACGGGCAATCAGCGCATCGCTGAAGGTGAAATGTGTCGCACGGGGATTATCGTAAACGCAGAGCGGTACCGACAATTCGCGAGTCACCGTCGCGTACAGGCCAAAGACGTCCTCTTCGGTTAACGCGTGATAGGAAACCGGCGCCAGCAGCACCGCGCTAACCCCCGCTTTTTGCGCATCTTCCGCCAGCCACAGCACATCGCGGGTACGCAGTGCGCCAATCCCGGCGATCACTGGAACCGCGCCGGAAGTTTCCGTTGCCAGGCGCAGTGCGGCGGCGCGTTCATTACGGCTGAAATAGGGATAGCAACCCGTCGATCCTAACGCGCCAATCGAATCCACCCCGGCAACGCGGAGCTTCTCGATCAGCCGAACGTATGCCGCTTCATCCAGTCGCTCATCAACCAGCGGCGTCAGCGGAAATGCGCTCAGTCCAGTGAAATCCATATCTTCCCCCCTTCATAGTCAGAAACCCAGCGCTGTCTTCTCACAGCAACAGCCTGGCATCATACGTTGCAATCTGGCGATCAGTTCGTCGCCTGCCTCACATAATGCGGCCTGCGGTATTATGTGAGACAGGCTCTCAAGGATGAACCATCGTTTTCGCCGTCAACCGGAACAACGTAACGCAGGTTGATAGCGTTGTAGAGATCCACCACCAGGTCAATGGGCGGTACCACGCCGTCGCACAAACGGATATCCCGCACCACTATGCCAACGACAGCGCACCGCCGGTAGTCTTACCCTGACGGTCAACGAACACCATTCATGAATCTCGCTCATGACATCATTATGATTTAATGAGGTTATCATTTGTGTCGTTCTGATTAAGATAGCGTTCCGCCTTTGTCGGCACCCTCCTCGTTGCTGAATCAGGATTCTATGAGCAACAAGATACACGGGTCGCTGTTCCTCGCGATCCTCAGCGCGCTGACGGCCAGCGAGCTGCAAGGGGATATCGAACGGACCATTACCTGGTTTCTTAATCGGCTTCGCATTGGCACAGCTGGTCTGGAGACCGTTCAGTGACACCGTCGGCCGCTGTCATGATTCAGGCTAATAAGCTCATATCGATTTTCCCCAATAGCCGCAGGTAATGGGCAGGGCCATGGCCGCTGTTGCCAGAAAACGTGCGGGGCATCTGTCACGCCAGACTCCACCGATTTTCCGCCCGGTGAGTAAACTTAACGATAAGACCCACACTGGAGAAGACCATGAAGATCACCCGCAATGCTTCCGTTCCTTCCGCGCAAGGCCCGCAGGAATATTTCACTGGCCGCGTGCGGATCGACGCGCCGTTTAAGGCCGAAGAACCTGCCCGCGTCGGCGGTGCAACCGTGACGTTTGAACCGGGCGCGCGCACCGCATGGCATAGCCATCCGCTCGGCCAGACGCTGATCGTTACCCACGGCAAAGGCTGGATCCAGTGTGAAGGCGAAGCCATTCAGGAGATGAACCAGGGCGATATTGTCTGGATCCCTGAGGATGTTAAACACTGGCACGGTGCGACGGCGGATACCGCCATGACCCATATTGCCATCGCCGAGTCGTTAAATGGCAGCCCAGTGACCTGGCTTGAACAGGTTACCGACGAGCAATATCGCGGCTAAGGAAGGAGTTATGAATAACGTTGAAAACAACGTGGTAGCGATTGCCGGAGTCCGTCGGACGACGTGGATATCAATGACATCCTCTTTCGCCCGACGTGACAAGAACAGTTAAACCGTGGCACAGAGTGTGCCTGCGCGACAGTTTAACCTTAACGCGGCAAAAATTCCGGCGTAAAGCGCTGCAACTCACTCAACAACAGCGGGTTATCCGGCGAGTTAAATAGCTCGCTAAGCTCCGTTTTTTTGTTATGGAAGGCCAGCGCTTCCGGGTTCGCTTTACCACTGATCGCCTGTTTCGCTTTACGGTTACACCACTGGCGATACTCTTCCAGCGTGGCGCGGTAGCGCTGTGCATTCTCACGCATTAGGTGTTCGGCCAGCCGGAATTTGCCGTAGCGGTCGCAAAGTTGGCTTTCGATGTAGATCGCTTTCGGCAGGATATCCATCATCAGGGTGATAAAATCCAGCACTTGCTCAAGATGGCGATCGGTCAGCTCATCGGCGAACGAGAGCAGATTATCAATCAGGGATAACACTTCATTACGCTCGCAGGCCAACTGTGCCAACAGGCTTGCCGCTACGTCTCTGGTCTCTTCCACCAGCACTTTATCCAGCAGCAGCACGCGGGCCGATTCCACCACGCCAAAATAGCGCGACAGTTTTTCCATATAAAAGATGACGTTCTGCGCATGAATATCGGCGGAGATCACGTCAATGCTCTGTTGTAGCTTGTCGATTTTTTTCGCCAGATACAGGGTTTGCACCACAATTGCGCCGACAACAATGCCCGTCGAAAGGCCGATCGCCGCTAGTTGCGTGGCCTGCGCCATCTGCACCAACTGTTTCAGTTCGGTGATGGATTCCGGGTTAAAAGGGATCTGTTTGAGCGGCATATGTTGCGCAATCCCTGATTTTTCCGCCAGTTCCGTCCAGTACGCCACGCCGTCGCGCAGGACCGCTTTCCCGTTTTGCAGCGCTTCCAGCACCTCCGGATAGACCTTAAGCCAGTCAAACGTGAATATCGTATCCATCAAAAAATGTCCTCTTCAGGTTTCAGAAGCTGCTGACGCATCGCCGCAATTTGCACCACTGCCGGTAACGTAACGCGATAGGCCGGGCCGGTCAGCGCCGGTAGCGTGAGTAGCGCGGAGATCGCCATCCCCACTGGTCCGGCAAAAATACCAATTGCCCGCATCAATCCCGCGTTGGCGGCCAGCGCCAGCCCACGTCCGAGCAGCGCTCTGGCGACAGCATTGGCCACAATCAACGATACCTGGTAAGACATAAATCCACCGAGGCGAATCGCCGCGATAATGGCGGACAGCGCCGCACCGCTCGCCAGATTGCCGTTGATTTTCAACTGTGTGCGTATGCTGGCGCGTTCGGCCTCACTCATTTTTTCCCAGGAGTCCTCAAATAACTTCGCCAGCATCGCTTTCTCGATCTCCACCGTGTCGGCGGAGAAATCCGTTTTTACGCCGATTTTTTTACACACATCCGTCAGGATCTCTTTGTATGGCACGCCGTTACGGCGAATGAAATTCATCAGCGAATCACCGCCAAAATGCTGCAACTCCGCACCGATAAGCTGCCAAATTTTGCGAAAATCGCCGTTTGCAGCCTTGAATGTCTCATCACCGGTTAACGACTCGGTGTAGCGCGTGGAACCGTCTTTGTCGGTGGTTAAATAGTTCACCAGTACGCCCAGCATCTCCTGGTCTGCATAGCGAAGAAGCTCCAGGTCTTTATCCTGTCTGTAGTTATTTGCCATCGGTTGTTGACTCTGTGGTAGTGCTGTCCTGACGTGCGGCAGCATGGGTGAGAAATTGCACTTCAACGCGGCGGTTGCGCTCATCATTAGGTGAAATGCCGCTGAGCGGTTGTGAATCGCCAAAACCAGCGACAATCACGCGCCGCGATTGTTGTTCATCTAGCGAGGCCACCAGCAGCTTGCGCGCTTCCCGCGCACGGGCGGCGGAGAGTGTGTAGTTGTCGTCATAAACGGTACAGAAACGCCTCTCTTCTGTTGCCGGGCGAACTGCGGGCTGATGCGTCCGGATGTCAAACTGTCGTCTCTCTGTGTTAACGGTTTCGGTTTACGCGAACCAAACATATAAGTCCCTGTCCTTGATAACGTCGCGGCCGCTATACGGCGTGAAATCGGGTATGTAAATCCTGTTCAAATTGCTCGCGCAGCGAGGCAGGAGAAAGAATACCGATGTCCGGCAACCAGTAACGCAGCCAGCGAAACAGCGTATGCGGATCGCTAATCGCTGTAGAGAGCGTCAGGCTGCCGTCGTCGTGGTGTTCAATAATTCGTTGCGCGGGGAACAGCGCCCGGCGAGTGACATATTCTGCGACATGCGCCGATACGCTTAGTACCGTCTCCACCCGCGAGCCAAAGCGAATACCAACATGACTTTCCAGTTCGGCGACCACCCCGGCATGCAGCTCAAAGCGCTGGTCGGTGCTGGTTAGCCGCTGAATACGCGCCACTTCGAAAGCCTTCAACTGTCCTTTTTCCACGGCCGCCAGATACCACAAGCCGTACTGGTTAATCAGCCGGTAAGGTTGCGCCCGCCGGGCTTTGTCGCGGTAGCAATATTCCACTTCTATACGTTGGCTAATGGCCTGATTTAACTGGGTAAGCAATGGTTCGAGCAACTGGTTTTGCCGGCTGCCTGGCGCGTGAAAGGCGATATTGCTGCGCTGTTTCATGCTGTTACGCAGCGATTGTCCGTCCTGGCGAGGGAAGAGATGCGCCACGCCGGTAAAGTCAGCGAATTCCGCCAGATGACCGCTGTGTAATGTCGGAAGAAGGGGGGCGCTGAGTTTATAACGTCCAGGCGAGACCTGATCGAGGATATGTCCCAGCCGCGCAAGGTCGCGGTAAGCCGTGCGTTCCGTTATGCCGAATTTATCGCACAGCCACGCCTTATCTATGGTTTTGCCCTGATAAAGCGCTGCGAAAATTTCGCACAACCGCTCAATCAACGGGTCGTGTTTTCTGTCGTGACTTTCCTTCATTGCTGCGGGTTCCGGGAATAAAGTCTCACAAGACGTTAAAAGTACAGCCTGACCATCGCGCCCCTGCCCGAAGTTTCAGGTAAGACCTTGTTTTTTTCATAGGGATTAACGGCAGAAAACAGGAAAACTAAAATGAAATTTTCGCATTCTGTGCAATTCCCTTATTCCACTAAGGGAAAGATAAACGCCCTGGCTGACAGGAGATGTCAGTGCGCGGAAATTGCCGCCTGCCGCTTCGTTAACTTCAACAAAACATCAACGAATTCGCCGCTTACGTTGTTCATTTCCTGTGTGGAAAAGATAATCGTTATTTACTTTTTTATATAACGAGAAGCATGATGAAAACGATAACAGGCAAGTGTGCAGCGGTGATGGCGCTGGCGGTGTTTAGCGCTACGCCCGTTCTGGCAAAAGATATTCGTGTCACTTATGCCGGTTCGATGGGCAAAGTAATGGATCAGGGGCTGGGGCCGGTGTTTGCAAAAGCGGAAAACGGTGCCTGGCAGGGCCAGGGACAGGGTGCTTACGGTATGGCACGCCTGCTTGCGAGCCATAAACTGACGGCGGATGTGTTTGTCTCCATTAACCCAGGCCCAATGCAGATCCTGAAAGATGCAGGCTTAATCGATGATGCCGTCCCGGTCGCCAGCACCAGCATGGTGGTCGCGTACAGTCCGAAAGGAAAATATGCCGCACAGTTTGCCGAATCCAGTAAACATCATGATGCCAACTGGCTGAATCTGCTGACACAGAAAGATATTCACTTCGGCCGCACCGATCCGTATGTCGATCCGAAAGGGCAGAACATTGTCTTTACCCTGCTGCTGGCGGAAAAATATTATCACCAGCCGGGCATGGCGCAGAAAGTGCTGGGCGGCTTGCAAAACCCGCAACAAACGCACCAGGAAGGCGGGCTGCTGGCGCGTCTGGAGAGTGGTCAGATTGATGCCGCAGCCGGTTACGAAAGCGAAGTGCGTTCTGCCCATCTGCCGTATGTTGCGCTGCCGGATGAGATCAACCTCAGCAACCCGGCGCTGGCGAAACAGTGGTATGACACAGTTAGCTTCACCATTAAAGACAGCGCAGGTAAAGATCAAACCCTGCACACGCAGCCGATGGTATTTTACGCAGCCGTGCTGAAGAACGCACCAAACGGCACCGATCAGGCGAAGAAATTCGTTGAATTTATGCAAAGCTCGCAGGGTCAGCAGATCCTTAATCAATATGGTTACGCCGCGCCGAAAGGCGACGCGCTGTACCGCTGATGCGCCAGGCCGGGCGTTTGGCGGGCTGGTTGTCGCTTCCCGCATTGCTGCTGTTGTGCATTCCGTTTGTTACCCTGCTGCATGAAACGCCGTGGGGCCACTTCCGGCTTGCCTGGCGGGATGATAATGCGATTGCCGTATCGCTCGGTCTTGGGCTGCTGGCGCTGTGCCTGGTTATCCTGATTGGCCTGCCGGTGGCCTGGTGGCTGGCGTGGGCTACCGGTCGCAAACGTCTGATCGCTGAGCTGCTGGTGATGGTTCCACTGCTGACACCGCCGCTATCGATGGGCATTTTGCTGGTTTCCGCATGGGGGCCTTACGGCCTGTTTGGTCAGTGGCTGTCGCAGGTAGGTATGACGCTGGTCAACAATCCTGCCGCCTTTGTGCTGGCGCAACTTTACGGCGCGCTACCCTATTTTATTGTGGTGGCACGCAGCGCTTTTAGTACCGTACCGAAAACGATTCTTGAAGCCGGGCAAACGCTTGGCGCGGGCGGCTGGCAGCGCTTTCGCTATCTGGCACTGCCGATGGCGATGCCAGGACTGGCCTCGGCGTTCGCGTTGGCCTGGGTGCGGGCGGTTGGCGAGTTCGGCATTGTGATGATTTTCGCTTACTTTCCACAGGGGATTCCGGTCAAACTCTACACCAACCTGCAAAACGACGGCGTCGATTCCGTTTATACCCTGCTGTGGCTGTTGCTGATCGTCACTCTGCCACTGCCGATGATTTGTATGGCGCTGAGCAGACGGGCGCAGGTAAACCAGCTTTAAGAGGGGAGGGACACGGCCCGGCAGGCTTTCCATCGCCGGGCCTCTGAGGATCAGTCACCCGCCTTGGTCAGGGTTGCCAGTTCATCTGCAGAGAGGTTTAACGCTACGGCAGTGACGAAGCTTTCAACGTGGGCGACGTTGGTGGCGCTGGCGATCGGTGCGGTTACGCCCGGCTGGTTAATCAGCCAGGCGAGCGCGACTTCGGCCGGTTTTACGTTGTTTTTTGCGGCAATCTTTTCCAGCGCATCAATAATAGCGAAGCCGCGTGGGTTCAGGTACTTGGTAATGCCCTGCCCACGCTGACTCTGGCTGAGATCCTTTTCGCTACGGTATTTCCCGGAGAGGAAACCGGAAGCGAGGCTGTAGTAAGTCACTACGCCGATATTCTCCCGCACCGTTAAGTTCTGCAACGCGCCTTCAAAACCGGAACGATCGTAGAGGTTGTATTCCGGTTGCAGGACCTGGTAGCGCGGTAGCCCTTTCGCATCTGCTACTTTTAGCGATTCCGTCAGTTGCTCCTCATTGAGGTTCGATGCGCCGATGGCGCGGATTTTCCCCGCTTTCAGCAGCTTTTCATACGCACCAAGAGTTTCCTCATACGGTGTGTCGTTATCCGGCCAATGGGAGAAGTAGAGATCAATATAATCAGTTTGCAGACGGCGCAGTGAATCCTCAATCGCCTGCGCTATCCAGCGAGCAGAAAGCCCTTTTTTTCCCGGTTCGCGCATATCGGCCCCCACTTTGGTAAAGAGCGTCACTTTGTCGCGCACGCCCGGATGCGCCGCCAGCCACTTGCCGATAATGGTTTCTGATTCGCCGCCTTTGTTGCCTGGCACCCATGCCGAATAGACATCTGCGGTATCAATCGCGGTAAAGCCGCGTTCGAAAAGCGCGTCCAGCAGGCTGAAACTCTGCTTTTCATCTACCGTCCAGCCAAAAACATTGCCGCCAAAAACCAGTGCGGGAATCTGTAAACCCGTCGTACCGAGTGAACGTAAAGCCATCTGCTCATACCTCCGTGAAATAGCGTATCTGTTTACGTAAAGACTTTAATCCTGGTCTGCTGAGTCATACGTTTTTTGGTCATCCGTGCGGTTTAAACACCGGATGCGTCTGCAACAGCGCAGTGATTGGCCGTAGATTCTCGCGCAGTACGCTATGCAGGTGACGGATGGCCGGGTTGAACTGTTTGCGGTGCGGACACACCAGATTCAGCGGGGCTGCTTCGCCAGTATGTTGCGGTAACAACACTTCCAACCGGCCTGCAAGCACATCCGCGCTGATGTCGATCCAGGATTTATAGACGATGCCCATTCCGTCCAGCGCCCAGCGGCGGGCAATATCCGCGTCATCACACAGCATACGACTTTTAACAATCAGCTGACGCCGCATGCCATTTTCTGGAAAGCTCCATTTGTCATACACCTGGTTGTTCATGGTGAATAACAGACAGTGGTGATTCACGATTTCATCCAGCGTTTTGGGACGACCGTGTTGCGCCAAATAATCAGGGGAAGCGGCCAGTACCCGACGATTATCCTCGGCCACCGGCAGCGCGACATAGCTGCTGTTATCCAGCACGCCGTAGCGAATGGCAATATCGACCGGATCGCGAAAGACATCGCTTATCTGATCGGAAAGTGACAGGCGCAACGAAATTTTCGGATACTGCTGGCAAAAACGGGTGATCAGCGGCAGCAAAACATTGCGGCCAATGTCCGAAGGAACAGCAACGCGCAGCTCGCCGCGGATCTCGTTATCGCCGCTGTGCAGGCTCTCAGCGCCCGCCTGCACCACTTCCAGCATCTCCTGGGCGAAGGGCAGATATTTTTCTCCTTCAGCAGTCAGACGCAGGCTGCGCGTCGAACGCACAAACAGGCGCTTATCGAGATCGCGCTCCAGTCGGTTGACGGCAGCGCTGACCTGACCCGGTAGTAATCCGGCTTCCCGAGCGGCATTGGAAAAACTGCCCAGTATTGCCGAACGAACAAACAGCGTGACATCTTCCAGGCGAATCATGGTGGCTCCCATAGCGCAAATACCCTTCTGTTTTGCCAGAAATCCCTGTGGCGGGAAATGTTATTTTCACTCATCGAGTGAAAGTGCTGCCTTTTTACACCGATTTATCTGGTTATGTTTTGCGTTTATGCTCGCTGTAATCAACAGTACCGTCCCTGATTTGTTTATATTTCCACCAGGAGAAAAAGAATGACCCTTGATGATGCCGTCGTTGCCCGCCATACCGTAAAAGCGTTCGAACCTGGCCACACGCTGCCGCAGGATAAAATCGAAACACTGCTGAACGTGCTGCAGAACAGCCCCTCTTCCGTTAACTCACAGCCGTGGCATTTTGTCGTTGCCGCTACGGCACAAGGGCGCGAAGCCATGGCTAAATCCACCACCGGCGCTTTTGTCTATAACGAGCCGAAAGTCCTGAACGCCTCTCATGTGATTGCGCTGTGCATACGCAGTGATATTGATGACAAACATCTGCAAAATATTCTCGCGCAGGAGCAGAAAGATGGCCGCTTCGTCGCAGAGGGCGCGCAGGCGGGCCAGGATAAAAGCCGCCGTTCTTACGTCGATATGCATCGCTATGAACAGCGCGATCTGCCACAGTGGATGGAGAAACAGGTGTACCTGGCGTTAGGCGGCCTGCTGCTGGGTGCGGCCATGCTCGGCATTGACGCCACGCCAATGGAAGGTTTTGACCAGCGCGCACTGGATCTGTCGTTGGGTCTGCGTGAAAAAGGGCTGACCAGCGTAGTACTGGTATCGCTCGGCGTACGCAGCGATAAAGACTTCAACGCCGCCCTGCCGAAATCCCGCCTGCCGCGCGACGAAATTTTTACCTTTATCTAATCCCGATACGCCCGGTAGCGTGACGCTTACCGGGCCTGCAATGGGTGAATCAGGTTTAATACACCCCGGAAATCACTGGCAGTTCATCCATAACGATTTTCATCACATGATCCCGCTTTTCGTCCCACGTGCCTTTTTCTGCCATGAATATGTGGCCATCAACCAGGCTATGTTCGCCGGTATTGTGCAGGTGTTTGCTGGTAACATTGCCTAAATGCGCGGGAAAATGAAGAGAGGGAGAGAAACCCACAACGATCTGCAATGGCATCGATCGTCAGACTCCGTTGCTGGTGCAGCAAACGCGCAGCCTGCGCGAGGCGAATTTGTGTCAGCCAGCTTTGTGGTGTCAGGTGATAACAGCGGGAAAAATGGCGGGCGAAGGTTGCGCGGGAGAGGAAGCAGCGCTGTGCCAGCGTCTCCAGCGTCCACGGCTGCGCTGGATCGGCCAGCACTGCCAGTACGGCAGGCGCGAGGCGCGGATCGCTCATCAACCGCAACAGACCTTCTGGCGGCTCCTGCGCTGACAGTAAAATACGCAGCAGCATCGTTAAAAACGACATCGCCAGGCTTTGTACCATCTTCGCCCCTCCGGGCTGGTTGCTCAGGCTTTCTCGCACCAGCATCGCCAGCAGGGCTTGCAGTCCCGGGAAATTCTGCTGTCCGTCGGTATGCAAATGGACAACATCGACTTCATGGGCAAACAGCCAGTCGCTGTGCGGCCCAAAATTGAACTCGCCGCATAATACTTCCACCGCGCTGCCTTCGCCTT
Organism: Kosakonia arachidis; assembly: GCF_900116535.1. Taxonomy (GTDB): domain Bacteria; phylum Pseudomonadota; class Gammaproteobacteria; order Enterobacterales; family Enterobacteriaceae; genus Kosakonia; species Kosakonia arachidis. The sequence continues at coordinate 49,713 of NZ_FPAU01000005.1, forward strand.
TTGCGACAACCTCCGTCAGCGTGCCGTTGTGCTGGCTGGTCACTGGCGCAAGGTGCCCCCAGTCAATCAGCCCCTGCAACAGATGCGGAGAACCGTGCGGCAGCAGCAACACGTCTCCCGCGCGTACATCATAGATTTTCCCCGCGACATTCAGCCGCGCTTCCCCTTTCAGAATCGCATGCCAGGGCACCGCGCCGGGCGCGAGTTGAACATGATCTGCCTGCCAACGTCCAGCGAAACGGCAGTGAAGATTCACCGCGCAAACTGGCGCAAGCAGAGTCAGTATCTGGCTAAGAGTATCCACCTTTCCCCTGAGACGATAAGACAAAAAATAGAGACGATTTGGCGCATTCTATAACGTCCGCCCAGCCTAACATAAGCCCAACGCCGCCACAGCGGCCCTCATTTAAACTGAATAGGAGCAAATCATGAGCCGTTTAACGCACATTCAGGCTGAAGAAGCCACTGGTAAAGCCGCAGAATTATTTACTGCTATCAAACGCGCAATAGGCAAAGTGCCGAATGCTTATCTGACCATTGGCAGCCACTCGCCGGAGGCGCTGGGCCAGGCGCTGCAACATAACGCCATGCTGACAAAAAGCAGCCTGAGCGCCAAAGAGCGTGAAGCCATTAACCTTGCCGTTAGCGAAGCAAGCAGCTGTGATTACTGCCTGGCCGCTCACACGCTGGCAGCAAAAAGCGCAGGGTATAGCGAAGAGCAGACCCGGCAGTTACGTCGCGGGGAATACCCGCAGGATGCGCACATTGATGCACTGGTGAAATTCGTGCAAACATTGGTCACCACGCGCGGCACACTGGCTGATGATACCGTTTCCGCCTTTCGCAATGCCGGTTTCGACGATCGCCAGGTCGTAGAAACCATCAGCGCCGTCAGCGCGATTCTGTTCACCAATATGATTAACCGCGTCAATGACACGGTGGTGGATTTCCCGAAAGTGAATTGATCAACCAGGGAGGCTGAAACCTCCCTTTTTAGGGTTCACCGTCTCTTCCTGTACTGAAATTACCCACCACTCTCTCTTCACCCGTCTTCAGCTTCTCGATTCGCAGCAGCTCTGTTGTCGCGGGTGTAACCGCAGTCCCTCAGCGACACGCAGGCTCAGTACACGCATACTGGAAGGGATGAACAACAGGATCAGGGTGATAAAGCGAATGGCATATGGATACCGGAATAACGACTGTTTCTTCCTGAAAATAAAAGCAGCGTTCCCCGGTAAAGCGCGATGAACTCCAAAAAAAAACCTTGATAAATATAAACCTAACATCCTCCCTCTGATAATGGTTTCCATGAATGATTTAAGACATACAAATATCCACGCAGGGAAAACGAGATCAGAAACAGGAAATAAGCATACCGAAAATCATTATCACGAAGAAAAATAACAGCAGCCACCGAGAGAGTTGCATTATTATCTTTCCGACGCAGGGACCGGGACGATTTCGCATTTTATTTTTTCTGGTAGCGCTTCATACCTTAACGCTATTTTTGGCCGTGATATAAGCCTGTATTTGCCATCTTCACCATCATAGCTACAAAACCCCTTTTGCGACATGGCAATAAATGAGGCCAGATAGCTCTGGCGCTGCGCCTCATTAGAAAACTCCGCCAGATTTTCCTCAATTACCTCAAAATCTGACATCGGTTGCAGCGAAGCGAAATAGTCAAAAACCCATTCATAGTGGGCAACAGAGTCGCTAATCTCCGCCGGAACGGGGCCGATACGGCGGTAGCGAAATGGGCGAGTGAACCATCCGGCGCGACACCAAACCAGTCCAGATCGCATTCCAGGAGCGATTCATCCATCGGAATAGTACCTTCGCCGCTCATTTTTAGTGGTCCGTAAACATGGCTGGAAACCAGGTATTGATTTGTCGATTATCCAGCAACCTGTCTTTCCCGAAATCAATCAGAGTCGAAACGGCAATACCCCGACGAAGCGGTTGGGGAAAATCATCAACCGATGCGAATAGCGTAGGGACTAAGAAGCGAAAGTAATCGCCCAAATGCGTCGTACCTTCATACCCAACAGGATAATCCTCACCGGGCCTGGAACCTTCTACGCCAAAATAAAGAAACATCCCTTTATTGATGGCCAGATTGGCATCACTTTGCGATCCTAACCGTTGCCACTCCTGTTTAAGGTCTTCTGTAACATGTGCTTTATCAGGGTAACTTCCGAACCTTAAATGGGAAAATAAATCCACCGAAAACGCGCCATTTTTATTTTCTGGATATGCATCAAAAATGGGCGATTCTTCCCATATAAACTCATTCATATTTTCCAGCAGCGATTCAACGTCTGTTATTTGCAGTAACGCTTTGGGAAGATCGCCAAAACAGTTATTCACCATCACGGCAATATGACCGTGTTTATCGGCGGCAAACCAGGTATGGATCGTACCGAACTCAGGCACCCAATCACTATTTAAACTGTTCATCACTTCTCCTTATTCATGGAGTACCGCCAGTAACGGCGCAGTATCCTCTAAAGAAACCAATGACTCATAGACAGATTTAGCGTACTCGCCAGAATGCAAAAACAGTAACGCGGATACTATTCGGGCGCGGCTAAATGAGATTAAAGAATCAGTCTCGCTGTTTTCTTGCTTAATGAAATAGTCGTTATCCAGCGCCTCACAGCGCTTTCTCAAGAACGCCAATTCAGGTTCCGTCAGGGTGACGTTGCGTTGCAACCTTGAGAACGCTTCATCTACATTGGTGTCCTTCCAGCCCGATGTGTGCAATGCATACTGGCAGGCAGCGATGGCAAGCGGTTTGTTATCTCTCGCTTGCAACTGATCCATCTTCTGCGCCAGTTCGACAGAAATGGTCTGCAGTCGGTTCATCTTCCGCCCCCACTTTCATTACGCGTTTTTACGATGTTCTAACGGATTATCGGCAGTAACAAGCAGAGAGAGAGAATTGTTAGAGGTAAAAATGCAATTTACCTTAAATTGGTTTTTTATTTGACTTAAGGGCGGAAATTGCAGGCAGGAAATAAAAAACTGCACCTTAGTCAGCTGGGTGTCCAACTTTTGGGGGGCAGTTCATCGGAGGCTATTCAAAATAGTGATTAGCGTTTACTGATATCGGGAATAATTAAATCACCGCGTACGCGGTGCGAACCGAGCACGCTCTGCGTTTTTTCATTCAACCAGGCCACAATGCGCGCCGCCATCGCATCCATTGAATATTCAATCGCCGGAATGGTCGGGATCCCCGGTAAATGCAAGGAGCCAGCAAGGCTGAAGACCATGATGTCGCCCGGCACGGATTTATTAAATGCTTGCAGTTGCGGGATCACGCGCTGCGCTTCCTGCTCGTCAGCCACCAGCAGTGCGTTAAAGTTCAGCGTGGTAGCGTTATTGAGCAGCACCTGCAATGCTACCGATGAACTGGTGTCATCCATAAAAACCAGGTTGCGGTTAAACGGCAGGAAATTGTTTTCCAGCGCCAGTTTGTAGCCGTGTAGCACCTGCTCAGCCGCAGCGGTATCGGGATGGATAAGTGCAATCTGTCGGCGGCTCTGGCTAATCAGGTAGTTGCAGGCGGTTTCCGCCGCAAAGGCGTGGTCGAACTGAATGTTGTTCGGTGTGGAATCGATGGACTCTTCGCAATCGACCAGAATCACATTTTCATCTTCAATTTTCAGAGGGAAACGTGCGCCGATAATCAATACATCGTCGCACAGCCCACAGGTCAATTCATCCAGCGCGCTCATCACCCCGGCTTTGGTATTGGCGAAGCGCAACAGCAAATGTTTCTGACTCTGGCTAAGATGTTTTTCCAGCGCATACAGGTAACCGGTGGTCTGGTTTATATTTTCCTGGGCGCAAATCACCCCGATGCAGCCTGTCGACTGGCTGAGCAATGACTGGGCGATAACATTGGGCCGATAATTCAGCTCTTCGACCGCTTTCAGTACCGCGAGACGACTGGCTTCTTTAACGCCACGCGAACCACTCAACACCCGTGAGACTGTGGCTTTAGAAACCCCAGCTAACCGTGATACGTCGTTGATTGTAGACATCTTTCACCCCTGAGCGGCGCGTAGCCTGCGCCTGAAAATTCGCCCTGCAAAATCGGTTCAATCTATAACCACTCAAAGTATAACTGTTTCCCTTTTTGATGGAAACCGAATTTCCATTTCACCTCTTTTGCTCTCAACGAGGCGCAAAATTCCGTGATGTAAATCCAATAAAAATACCTTATGAGCAATAGATATTGATAGCTATCACACTTCTATGGAGAAAAAATGGAAACCGGTTTCCATATGATATCCAATCATCCCGGCAATAACTTTTTACACTTCGAGGATGGTTAACGATGTTCAGGATTATGTTGTGCTGCTCTGCCGGGATGTCCACCAGCTTGTTGGTGAGGAAAATGCTTGAGGCGGCGAAGGAACGGGAGCTGCAAGTGGAGATCGACGCATACGGCGTTGCGGAATTCGACACGCAATTTCCGCGTTATCAGGTCGTGCTTCTCGGACCGCAGGTTAAGTACATGTTAAATACGCTGTCAGAAAAGGCCGCCGCACACGGCATTCCGGTTCAATCCATCAATCCGATGGATTACGGTATGCAACGCGGTAATGAGGTACTGGACTACGCTTTGTCGCTGATTGAAGCGGCGCATTAAAAAGGTGTTCTTATGAGTTCCTTATATCAATCAATGATTACGGTTATTGAGCAATCCATTACGCCGCTGGCCGGTCGTCTTGGACAGCAGAAGTATGTTATCGCCATCCGCGACGGTTTTACCGCTGCGCTGCCGTTTATGATCATCGGCTCCTTTATGCTGGTGTTTATCTTCCCGCCGTTTTCCGCCGACACCACCGTTGGTTTCGCCCGCGCCTGGCTCGATTTCTCGACCGAATACCGCGCGCAACTGATGCTGCCGTTTAATCTCAGCATGGGGGTGATGACGTTTTTTATCTCCGTCGGGATTGGCGCCAGCCTCGGTCGCCAGTTTAATCTCGATCCGGTGATGACTGGCCTGCTGGCGTTTATGGCGTTCCTGCTGGTTGCTGCGCCGTATGCAGACGGCAAAATCTCCACTCAGTATCTCTCCGGTCAGGGCATTTTTACTGCCTTGCTGACCGCCATCTACTCATCGCGCGTTTACGCCTGGCTCAAACAGCACAACATCACCATCCGCCTGCCGAAAGAGGTCCCGACCGGCGTGGCGCGTTCGTTTGAGATTTTGATTCCGGTGGTGGTGATCATTGGTACGCTGCACCCGCTGAACCTGTTTATCGAAGCACAAACCGGAATGATCCTGCCGCAGGCGATTATGCACCTGCTGGAGCCGCTGGTTTCCGCCTCTGATTCCCTGCCCGCCATTCTGCTCTCCGTGCTGCTGTGCCAAATCTTCTGGTTCGCCGGTATTCACGGTTCGCTGATTGTCACTGGCATCATGAACCCGTTCTGGATGGCCAACCTCTCCGCCAACCAGGCTGCGCTGGCGGCAGGTGCTGCGCTGCCGCACGTCTATCTGCAAGGCTTCTGGGATCACTACCTGCTGATTGGCGGCGTGGGTTCGACCTTACCGCTGGCGTTCCTGCTGCTGCGTAGCCGCGTCGCGCATCTGCGTACCATTGGCAAAATGGGGGTTGTGCCAAGCTTCTTTAACATCAACGAACCGATTCTTTTCGGTGCGCCGATTATCATGAACCCGATGCTGTTTGTGCCGTTTGTCTGCGTACCGCTGGTTAACGCCGTGCTGGCTTACACGGCGACAAAAATGGGTCTGCTGGCGCAGGTGGTTTCGCTGACACCGTGGACAACGCCTGCGCCAATCGGTGCCTCATGGGCGGCGAACTGGGCCTTTAGCCCGGTGGTGATGTGCCTGATTTGTATGGTGATGTCTGCCCTGATGTATCTGCCGTTCCTGCGGGCGTATGAACACTCGCTGATGAAAGCGGAAGAACAAAAAGCGCAGACCAGCGCACCGATGACGGAAACTGTTCGCAGTAACTAAAAAGGAGTCGGTAATGAAATATGTTTTTCCCGCAAACTTCTGGTGGGGCAGTGCGTGCTCGGCACTGCAAACCGAGGGGGAAAGCCAGCAAGGCGGAAAAAGCGCCACCACCTGGGATACGTGGTTTGCTCGCGAACCGTGGCGTTTTCACCAGCAGATTGGGCCGCAGGAGACCTCGACGTTTTACCGCCACTGGCGGCAAGATATCGCGCTGTTGAAGCAGCTTAATCACAACAGTTTTCGTACTTCGCTGAGTTGGTCGCGCCTGATCCCGGATGGAACCGGGGAAGTGAACCCGCAGGCTGTCGCCTGGTACAACGACGTAATCGACGAGCTGCTGGCGCAGGGAATTACGCCGTTTATTACGCTGTTTCACTTCGACATGCCGATGGTAATGCAGGAAAAAGGCGGCTGGGAAAGCCGCGAAGTGGTTGAGGCTTTTAGTCGCTACGCGCAAATCTGTTTTGAGCTGTTCGGTGATCGGGTGCAGCACTGGTTTACCTTTAACGAGCCGATCGTTCCGGTCGAAGGTGGCTATCTGTACGATTTCCATTACCCAAACGTGGTGGATTTCAAACGCGCGGCGACGGTGGCGTACCACACGGTACTGGCTCATGCCAGCGCAGTCAGAGCGTTTCGCGCCGGACACCACTCCGGCGACATTGGCATTGTGCTGAACCTGACTCCGTCTTATCCGCGCTCGCAACATCCTGCGGATGTGAAAGCGGCACACCACGCAGATTTGCTATTTAACCGCAGTTTTCTCGACCCGGTACTGCGTGGCGAGTATCCCGCTGACCTGGTGGCGCTGCTCAAAGAGTACGATCAGCTCCCCGCCTGCCAGCCGGAAGATATCTCGCTGATTGCAGAAGGGAAAATCGACCTGCTCGGCATCAACTATTACCAGCCGCGGCGGGTAAAGTGCCGGGACAGCGCGGTTAATCCCGATGCGCCATTTATGCCGGAGTGGTTGTTTGATTATTACGAAATGCCAGGCCGTAAAATGAACCCCTATCGCGGATGGGAAATTTACGAGCCAGGTATTTACGATATTCTCACCAACCTGCGTCTTAATTATGGCAACCCACGCTGTTTTATTTCTGAAAACGGTATGGGAGTCGAGAATGAAGAACGCTTTATTGAAAACGGACAAATTAACGATAGTTATCGTATTACCTTTGTTCGCGATCACCTGAAATGGCTACATAAAGGAATTAGCGAAGGCTGTCATTGTCTTGGTTACCATATGTGGACATTTATTGATAACTGGTCATGGTGTAACGCATATAAAAACCGCTACGGTTTTGTGCAATTAGATTTGGCAACTCAGCAACGCACTATTAAGAAAAGTGGAGAGTGGTTTGCCGCCACCGCCGCGCTTAATGGTTTTACTCAGGAATAATGATTATGGTCGCACTTGAAGAAGCGGTAATGGAAATTATCGTCAATGCCGGACAGTCGCGCAGCCTGTGTTTTGAGGCGCTGCGATCGGCCAGGGAGGGCAATATTGAAGAAGCCCGCAGCCTGCTGCGCGAGGCCGATGGTTATTCACGCCAGGCGCACAAAATGCAGACACAATTGATTGAGCAGGATGCCGGTGAAGCCCGTCAGCCAATGACGTTAATTATGGTGCATGCCCAGGATCACTTAATGACGTCGTTACTGGCCCGCGAATTATCTGAAGAAATAATTCAACTGCATTCATTATATCGACAGTAATAAATGGAGAATTGATTACGGTAAATCTTAATTAATCTGTGCCCGACTCTACAAATAAATATTAGTTTTTGGTGATGGCAATATTTTTACCCTGCCAGCGCAGGGTAACTATTGTCTGCGAATAACTTACAAAATTGAGATAACCATGAGAATAAATAAAATACTTCCAGTGGCGCTGGCGGTTGCAGCCACCGTTTGCTCTGGGTCCGTCTTCGCACAAGAATTTACGCAAGAGCAAATCGATGCCATTGTCGCCAAAGCGGTCGATAAAGCGCTGGCGGAACGGCAGGCTAAAATGGATGCCGCCATCAATAAAAAAGCGGATGTGATTGTTGAACCACAAACTACCGCTCAGGAGCCGGATAAAGCTATTCCTTACGGCCTGAAATTCAGCGGTTATGCCCGCTACGGCGCGCACTTCCAGTCTGGCGATCAGAAATATGTTGGCGTCGATGGTTCTTATAATGGCGCCTCCGCCATTGGCCGTCTGGGTAATGAAGGCAACGGCGGTGAATTCCAGCTTTCGAAGGCGTTTAAAGGCGACAACGGCGCAATCTGGGACGTTAACGTCATGTTCGATCACTGGGGTGACGAAGTTAACCTGAAAAAAGCCTATGCCGGGGTAACCAACCTGCTGGCCTCGAATCCGAATGCTTACTTCTGGGCGGGCCGCGACTTCCACCAGCGTCCGCAGCAGGGTATCAACGACTACTTCTGGATGAACCATGATGGCCAGGGCGCCGGGGTGAAAAACTTCGATATTGGCGGCGTGCAGTTTGACGTGGCCGCTGTGGCCGCCGTGGAATCCTGTAGCCCGGCAGTACTGGAGGATGAAGCCAACCCGTCACGCATCACCTGTACGGGCGGTTCGAACGTTGGTGATAAGGGTAACTATGCCGTCACCTCGAAAATTCACGGCATGAAGGTCGGCCCACTCGATCTGGAGATCTATGCCAACTACGGTTTTGACTCCAAAGCGATCGAAAGCGAAGACCGACAGCGCGCCTGGCAGGGCGGCGTGGTACTTAGCCACACCAATGACCACGGCGTGAACAAAGTGATCGCCCGTTATTCCGATAACGCGGACAACAGCGTATTCAACAAAACTGATGATCTGACGGCGATTTACGCCAGCTTCGAAGGCAACTACAAATTCAGCCAGCAAACCCAGGTGGAATACCTGCTGGCCTTCCACGATTACGATAACAGCACCAACAAAGCGGATAACCGCCGCAACTATGGTGCAATTATTCGCCCGATGCACTGGTGGAACGATGTCCATTCAACCTGGCTGGAAGCCGGTTATCAGCGCGTTGATTATGACAAGGGCGGCGATAACCACGGCTGGAAACTGACGCTGTCGCAGAACATCTCGATTGCGATGGGGCCGGAATTCCGCCCGATGCTGCGCTTCTACGTGACCGGCGGTGAAGTCGATAACAAACGTACCGCGCGAGTCAATGGCACCGACGACAGTACACTCGATTCGTTTAACGTCGGCGCGATGTGGGAAGCCTGGTTCTGATGTAAAACCGGAGGCGGTCACCCTCAGCCGCCTCCGGTTAATCTCTGTACATGTGTTATGATGCGCACCTTATCAATAAGCAATTAGCATGACAGAGTTGGGTTAAAAGATGGGTTCCACAAAACAAGGGATGCTTTATGTACTGGCCGCCGCGGTGTTATGGGGCAGTTCCGGGGTTTGCGCGCAGTACATCATGGAGAAAAGCCATATCCCGTCACCGTGGTTAACCATGACGCGCCTGCTGTTTACCGGCATCATTTTGCTTACGCTCTCTTTTGTGCACGGCGATAAAATTTTCGCCATCCTGAAAAAACGTAAAGACGCCATCAGCCTGCTGATCTTCTCACTGGTTGGCGCGCTGACCGTGCAACTGACCTTTTTGCTGACCATCGAAAAGTCCAACGCGGCTACCGCCACAGTGCTGCAATTTTTGTCGCCGACCATTATCGTGACGTGGCTGGCTCTGGTGCGTAAAGCACGCCCCACCCCGCCGGTTGTTGCGGCGATTTTCACCTCGCTGACGGGCACTTTCCTGCTGGTGACGCACGGTAACCTGACGTCGCTGTCTATCTCTCCCCAGGCGCTGCTGTGGGGGATCGCTTCGGCGTTTTCCGCCGCGTTCTACACCACTTATCCCTCAGCGTTGATCGCCCGGTATGGCACGCTGCCGATTGTCGGCTGGAGTATGTTGCTGGCGGGGTTGATGCTGACGCCGTTTTTTGGCGGGCAGGGGGAAAGTGTGGCGGTGGATGGACACCTGCTGATGGCGTTCTTCTATCTGGTGGTGATCGGAACGGCACTCACCTTTAGTCTCTACCTGAAAGGCGCGCAGATGATTGGCGGCTCGAAGGCCAGCATTCTGAGCTGCGCTGAACCGCTGAGCAGTGCACTACTCTCGGTGGTGCTGCTCGGCGTTGCTTTCTCATTGCCGGACTGGCTTGGCACGCTGCTCATTGTCTCGTCGGTACTGCTGATCGCCTGGGATTCGCGCCGCAAAATGCGGCTCGCCAGCGCTTCTGCATAACGTTACCCGATGGCGGCTACGCTTATTGAGCCTACGCGTTGTGCAATATGCGAGCGTTCATGGCCGGGTAAACACAGCGCCACCCGGCGAATGACGGCGTTTACGCTTTCACTTTTACTTTTGTTGCCACCAGTAGCGCCGTTAGCAGCATCAGGGTGCCAGAGAGCAGCAGCGGCGACAGCAACCCATAATGGTCCAGCGCAAAACCGCCAATCGCCGCGCCGCAGGTGTTGGCAAGCTGAATCACCGCTACCTGAATGGAACCGGCTTTTTCCGCCTGATCGGCAAGGGTGCGGGTGATCCAGGTTGACCAGCCCACCGGCACCAGCGCAAAACCCAGCCCCCAGGTGATGGCGATCCCTGCGGCAACGATTTTATCGCTGCCCCACAAAATCAACACCAGCGCGCTAACAGCCAGTGTCAGCGGTGCAAGGGTGAGCGCCATTTTGACCGAACGCTTCATCACCGCGGAAGAGAAGGACGTCCCGACAAAGCTGGCAATACCAAAGCTCAGCAGCACCAGCGTTAAGCCATCGACGCTAAAGCCGGCCAAATTCATATATACCGGGCGAATATAGGTAAAAAACGAGAACTGCCCAGCGAAGACCATAAAGATGGCGATCATGCCTGCCAGCACACCAGGGCGTCTCAGCAGGCCAAACATGTTCTCGTGATGTTCGGTTTTGCCCGGCAGCGACGGCAGCGCTCGCCACACCCAGAGAATGCAGACCGCACCCATCAGTGCCGCGCCGTTAAAGACATTACGCCAGCCGATAATGCCGCCGAGGAAACTGCCCAGCGGCGCGGCGATCACTAACGCAATCGACACCGCGCCAAAAATCACCGACAACGCTTTCGGCACTGTACGCATCGGCACCAGACGTATGGTCAGCGAAGCCGACATCGCCCAGAAACCGCCGAGTGCCAGCCCCAGACAAGCGCGCCCAGCCAGCAGCAGCGTAAAGTTATTGGCAAAGGAGACCAGTAGGCAGGAGAGGGTCAGCAGCACGGCAAAGGCGATCACCACATAGCGCCTGTCGGCGGCGCGGATCACCGTGGTAATAAACAGGCTGGCGAACATGGCCACGAACGCGGTTACTGTGACGGTTTGCCCGGCGACGCCTTCGGAAACACCTAAATCCAGCGCCATTGGCGTCAGCAGACTCACCGGTAAAAACTCTACGGTGATCAGACAGGCAACGCAAAAAGCCACCGCGAAAACGGCTGACCAGTTAGGACGGGTTACCGCGTCCACCGGAGATTGCGCCACCGTTTGCTCACTCATTTACCACCTGCTTAGTTATTCGTCGTGAAGGTCGCGCAGTGTAACATTCATCATCTGTGACGCAATTAACAATTCGGCAACTCATTTTATGAGGGGCAGATCAGTGCAGCCAGTGGACGCCCCCTTGAGGGATAAACTGGGCGTTATAACGTAACTGGAAGTTGTTCAGTTCGAGGGCATCTGGCTCCAGTTCGCGTAAAAAACCGAGTGCCAGGCGCACCTGCGCATCAGTTATCGGTGCGGCAAGTCGCGCTTTTTGCATCAGCCGGTGCCAGTATTGCAGGTTCTGCTCACTGCCATCGACGATGGAAACCTGCCAGATCAGTAGCACCTGCGCCGCATTTTGCAGATGTGCTTCATCCGGGCGCGCCAGGTAACTTAAGTACTCATTGCCCGCCGTTTTGCCCATCTGATCCATCATCGATTCCACCGGAACAGGTTGAATGTTAAGCCGGTCAGTGAGACGGCGGATCGCCCGCCGGGAATCAGAGGTTAACACTCTGAAGCCAATCACAAAAACAACCACCAGCGTTGCCAACATCAACCAAATCATACTTGCTCCCGGTGCGTAAAAGAGGCTTATCATACGGGGAAATTCCCCCTGACGCACAGCCGTAAAGACAGCCGTAAGCCGACAGCTAACTATCGGCTTACCGGGCGCTTCGCATAGATAGCGCACTTATTCGAAGAACTGTCCCAGTTTGTTAAACACGCCCGGATCGCTCTGGTGGCGGATGATTTGCACCACATCTTCCAGTTTGTCGATCTGGCTTATCATTTGCTCCAGCCGCTGGTCGTTAGCAACCTGTAGCCAGATACGGCTCTGTTCGCCGTTTTGTAGCGGTAAACAGAGAATACCTTCCACGTTGAACGCTCGCCGCGCAAATAACCCGCAAACATGCGTCATGACGCCCGGATGGTTACGCACGGTGAGTTCTAGAATGACGTTATCAGTTGTTTGCATGGCTTATTCCCCCACCATTTCGGTATTTGCCGCACCCGGCGGCACCATCGGATAAACTTTCTCTTGCGGGTCGATACGGACATGGATCAATGCCGGGCCAGGGCGAGAGATGATCCCCAGCAACGCGGCCTGCGGATCGGCGACGGCGTTTAAATCACACGTTTGCAGGCCGAAACCTGCGGCAATCTGCATAAAATTAATCATCCCAGGATAGGTTGCCGCAAACACGCCAGATTTATAGAACAGGCTCTGCTGCTGGTGAACCAGCCCCAACGCTTCGTTGTTCATTAACACGATCTTCACATCGAGGTTATTCTCTGCGGCCGTGGCCATTTCCTGAATATTCATCATCAGGCTGCCGTCGCCAGAGAAGCAGATAACTTTGCGATCCGGGTTCGCCAGCGCAGCGCCAATAGCAGCAGGGAGCCCAAACCCCATGGTGCCCAGACCGCCGGAAGTCAGCCACTGACGCGGACGATTAAGCGGGTAGGCCTGCGCCGTCCACATCTGATGCTGGCCCACATCGGTTGTAATAATGGCGTTATCGTCTACGCAAGCTGCAACGGCGTTGATTAGACCGTAGTGGCTCAGCGGATCACCGCCCTGCGGAATGGCACCCGGAAATTCGTGTTGCAGTTGCTCAACCGTGTTACGCCAGGTGTGGCGGGAGTGCGCCTCAATGTACGGGAGCATCGCGTCAAGCACCTCGCCGACATCACCCTGGATCGCCACATGCGCCTGCTTCACTTTGCCAAGCTCCGCGCGGTCGATATCAACATGGATAATTTTGGCATTCGGGCAGAACTGCTCTGTTTTCCCAATTGCCCGGTCATCAAAACGCGCCCCCAGCACCACCAGTAAATCCGCTTCTTGCAGGATAAAGTTGGTGCTGCGTGCGCCGTGCATCCCCAGCATGCCCAGCGACAGCGGGTGTTGCTTCGGCAGCATGCCGAGCGCCATCAGCGTCATGGTGGTCGGCAGATTGGCTTTCTCCGCCAGATGACGAATCTGCTGCGGCGCATTGATTACTCCACCGCCGAGATAAAGCACCGGGCGCTGTGCGGCATTGATCATCTCCGCGGCTTCGCGCACCGCCTGCGCATTCCAGGCCGGGGCTGGGGTTTTGTAGCCAGGTTCCGGCAGTTCGCTCAGGGTGATTTCTGCCGTCTGCACATCTTTAGGAATATCTATCCACACCGGGCCAGGGCGGCCAGACTGTGCAATGCGAAACGCATCGCAGATCACCTGCGGCAGTTCGGCGATGTCACGCACCAGGTAGTTGTGTTTTGTGATGGGGATAGAGATGCCGTAAGTGTCTACTTCCTGGAACGCATCGGTACCGATCATCGAGGCGGGTACTTGGCCGGTAATGCAAACCAGCGGGATGGAGTCGAGACGCGCATCGGCGATGGCGGTCACCAGGTTGGTCGCACCCGGCCCGCTACAGGCCAGACAGACCGCCGGCAGGCCTTGTGTACGCGCCATACCCTGCGCAATAAAACCTGCGCCCTGCTCGTGGCGCGCCAGCACATGGCGAATCTGTTTGCTCTGGCTGAGCGCGTCGTACAGTGGCAGAACCGTACCGCCAGGAATACCGGTTACCGTGGTGATGCCCTGTCGTTCCAGTAAATGAACAATCAGTTGCGCGCCAGTGTAGCGCGTGGGTTGTGATGTGCTGCCCGAACTTGCCATGCTCCAGTCCTTTTCTTCTGAGCCAGCTTTCCGGAGGGCGTTAAACGAAAAACCCCGCCGGTTTGCGCCGGCGGGGTTTTGGAATCGTGTGTTGTTCCGGACCCTACGGCGCATTGCCGACGACCACCACCACACGCACGACGACCACCGCGGCGTTATGCGCGGTTTTTAGTAGGCTCATCGACATTGTGGAAGCGTTCATTAGGGACCTGTCTGTCATGTAATTAACAGGATTTATACAAACACAGGATTTCGTCGCCGACAACTGCTTTTTACGCACCCGCAGAAAACTGTGCGGTGTATCACGTTTGGTTATGCAGCCGCTGAAAACAAAAAACCTCGCCGGAGCGAGGTTTTCATGCAGTTTTTGCGGTTGGTGGCCGCAAACACACTACGTTACGTCAACAGGGGAACTATACGCGGAAACAGGCAGTCGTGCAATTTTCAGGCGTTTTCTCCCGCATTGAGTATGGATCAAGCTCAAAATTTCGTCCAACAAATGCTGTATATATAAACAGTATTAATATATACTGACCTTGCTAATCAGTGTGCAGGGGCCGCACCTCTACGGCGCAAACAAGTCCTGGCTGAAACGGGTGGTGCCGTCAGCGCCTTAACCCCTAAGCGAGCACACTGCGTTACGCCAACAACACGGCTGACAACAGGCAGCGGAAAGGTAAGCCAGCCGGTGCTCCTGAACCAGAGGAGACGCGTATGAGCGGAATGGAACTGTTTATTCTGATCCTGAAACTCATTGTTGCTTTGCTGCAACTGCTTGAAGCTGTCCTGAAATTCCTGCGTTAATTTAGGTTCAAGCCGCACCAAAGAGGGGCGGGCAACCGCCCCTCTTTAACATCGTTAATCTGGTATCCGCTGCGGGAGGCATGTTACATTTTGGTGACAACTCACTCGCCCAGGCCACCATGACACTATCCGTTTTCTGCATTTTGCTGTTTGCAGCTCTGCTTCATGCCAGCTGGAATGCCATCGTGAAATCCGGCAGTGACAAACTCTATTCGGCGATTGCCGTAAGCGGTTCTGCCGCGCTGATCGCGCTAATTTTATTACCTTTCTCGCCACAGCCGACGCTCGCCAGCGTGCCTTACCTCGCCGTCTCGTGTGCGTTGCAGGTGGTTTACACGGTGCTGGTGGCGAAAACTTACCAGGTTTCGGATATGAGCCAGACCTATCCGCTGATGCGTGGCACCGCACCGTTGCTGGTGGCGCTTATTAGCGTGTTGATCCTTGGCGATTCACTTTCTGGCGTGGCGTGGGGCGGTATTGCCGTGATCTGCCTGTCGATACTGGCGATGGCGTTTAACGGACGCATGCAGGCACGCAAAGGGATCTGGCTGGCGCTTATTAATTCAGGGTTTATCGCGGGTTACACGCTGGTCGATGGCACCGGCGTTCGCCTTGCCGGTTCTGCGCTGGGCTATACATTATGGACTTTTTTCCTTAACGGTTTTTGCCTGTTGTTCTGGGCGATGCTGGTGCGGCGGCGAGAGGTGACACCTTATCTGCTCGCCAGCTGGAAAAAAGGCATTCCCGGCGGCATTGGCACCATGGGGTCTTACGGCCTGGCGCTGTGGGCGATGACGCAAGCGCCGCTGGCGGTCGTCGCTGCGCTGCGCGAAACCTCGATTCTGTTCGGCGCGCTGATTGCGTTTGTTCTTCTCAAAGAGCAGGTTGCCGGACTACGGATTGTTGCTGCCTGTGGCATTGCCGCTGGCGCGATACTGCTGCGCCTTTCCTGAAGTTCGCTGGCAACAAAAGTTGCCGAATGTTGTCTATAAAACCTGCCTGTCACCTTCCTGCTTTTGCACCGGGTCATTGTGGTTCTGTCATCTGGTTGTGCTAGATTTCTCCGGCATTAAGGCTCTATTGCAGCCATATATTCTTTAATTCTTCATTTTTTAAAAGTAATCATCGACATGAAAAGGCAGAGAAACGTCAATTTGTTATTGATGCTGGTACTTCTGGTGACTGTCGGGCAGATGGCGCAAACCATCTATATCCCGGCGATAGCGGATATGGCGCTCACCCTGAATGTTCGCGAAGGCGCGGTGCAAAGCGTCATGGCAGCATATCTGCTGACTTACGGCGTATCCCAACTCTTCTATGGCCCGCTGGCGGACAGAGTCGGTCGCCGCCCGGTGATCCTTGCCGGGATGGGCATCTTTTTGCTGGCGACGCTGATCGCTATTACCACGCACAACCTGTCGATGTTAATTCTGGCCAGCGCCTTACAGGGCATCGGCACTGGCGTGGGTGGCGTGATGGCGCGAACGCTGCCGCGCGATCTGTATGCCGGAACGGAACTGCGTCACGCCAACAGTTTGTTGAATATGGGGATTTTGGTTAGTCCGCTGCTTGCACCGCTGATTGGTGGCGTGCTGAATACGCTGTTTAACTGGCGCGCCTGTTTTATTTTTCTGCTGGTGCTGTGCCTGGTCGTCACCTGGAGTATGGCGCGCTGGATGCCGGAAACCCGGCCAAAAGACGCGCCGCGCCTCCGCCTGCTGGCCAGCTATAAAACCCTGTTCGGCAATGGCGCATTTAATTGTTACCTGCTGATGTTGATTGGCGGTCTGTCCGGGATTGCAGTCTTTGAAGCCAGCTCGGGTGTGTTGATGGGCGGCGTGCTGGGTCTGAACAGCATGATGGTCAGTGTCCTGTTTATTCTGCCGGTGCCAGCGGCCTTTTTCGGTGCCTGGTTTGCCGGGCGGCAAAACAAGCGCTTTACATCGTTGATGTGGCAGGCAGTGATCTGCTGCGTGACGGCCGGTCTGATGATGTGGATCCCGGGTATTGTCGGGGTGATGAATATCTGGACACTGGTCGTGCCCGCTGCGCTGTTTTTCTTCGGCGCCGGGATGCTGTTCCCGCTGGCGACCAGCGGTGCGATGGAGCCATTCCCGTTTCTGGCGGGCACTGCGGGCGCGTTGGTTGGCGGGTTGCAGAACATCGGCTCCGGCGGCCTGGCATGGCTCTCTTCACAACTGCCGCAGAACGGCCAGTTTAGCCTTGGGATGCTGATGACGCTGGCCGGGCTTTTAATTCTGTTGTGCTGGCTGCCGCTGGCGACGCGCTTTTCTCGCCATGAACCGGTGATTTAACTTCATGATGGCCCGGCTTTGCATCGGGCTTATCGCACTCCGGCGCAATCATCATTTTCAGTAACGGCTCCGGCCCTGGTCGCCATGCGCCTTCTTCCCCATCATAAAATTGCGTATCGGTATTGATCGCATAGGGAATTTTCACCTTACTGAGTTCGCAAGCCATAAAATGGGCAAAAGCCATTTGCGATTCGGTGGGTGCATTTTTAATGGATTCGCCTACCGCCCAGCCGCCAACCCAACTGGCATGCCCGGATTTCTGCTGCCAGCGCACCGCTGTATTGATCCGCGCGCGGATGGCGGCTTTTTCCGCCGCCGTGCCCGATGTCCACGGATATTTACCGCTATTTTTCTGTGGCCCCCACGGGAAAATGTGCCACTCGGCTAACAGATAGTTCTGGCTGTGCGGCGGCAGCTTCAGCGAGGAGAGATCTTCTGGCGCGGCGCGCAGACGCGGGGCAATAAAAATCATGCGTTGAGCGTCGATATCATGCAGGGTGCGCACGACATTTTCATAGGCGCGATTTAATGCGGGTAAATCACGGTTAAGTTTCTCAGCCGGTTCATAAATCACATCAAAACCGAGCGTCGGGTGCCCGGTACCGAAAAAGTTCGCTACCGTTGACCACCATGCCACCAGCTGCGCTTCGTTTTTGGCGTCAGGATCGGCTTTGAAGCTGTCTGCCTGATAGGCAATCACCGGGATCATCCCATACTGTTCGCAGGCCTCCACCAGTTTACGCAGGTGGATCAGGCGCGCCTCCGTCATGTTATCTGCAACGCGAATGCGCACATGACGGATACCGGCGTCGTAGAAATCACGCACGATCAGCGGGTCGAACTCGCGGATACCACGATCGGTACGCGCCCAGTCGACATCCATCCCCACCCCCAGCTTTTGCGCATATTGCGCCGCCGTCAGCGGAGTATCAGCGGCAAACACAGCGGTTCCCGCCAACAGCATAACAACTGCAATCAGTGGCTTTAACACAGTTGACCTTGTGAAAATCAGGGATGAATACATGTATTTAGCATGCTTGCGTTTACACGTGTAGCAGCAAAACGTAATAAATTCTCAAAACTGCGGCCCACTTGCGCCGCTGACCAATTCCTGTTTTCTTTAACGCTCCGATTTTTACGAAAACGAACCGATGAAAAACGCCGACATTCAGAAACTCATCCAGCAGTTTCCGCTTATAGAGCAGTTGATCGCGCTGAAAGAAACGCAGTGGTTTAATCCTAATAGTACCTCTGTTGCACGGGCTTTGCCGCATGTTGGCCTGACACAACAGGATGTTAACGATGCCCACGCGCGGCTTGCCCGTTTTGCGCCGTTTATCGCTCAGGCTTTCCCGGAAACGGCGGCAAGCCGCGGCATGATTGAATCTGACGTGGTTCCGATCCCGACAATGCAGCGCCGCCTCGGTCCGGATATTACCGGCGAGCTGTGGCTGAAAAAAGACAGCCATTTGCCGATTTCCGGTTCCATTAAAGCGCGCGGTGGCATTTATGAAGTGCTAACCCACGCGGAAAAACTGGCTTTCACCGCCGGATTACTGGCGACGGATGACAATTACAGCAAACTGCTGTCGCCTGAGTTTGCCCGTTTCTTCAGTCAGTACAGCATCGCTGTTGGCTCGACGGGAAATCTTGGGTTATCGATCGGGATTATCAGCGCGCGACTCGGTTTTCGCGTCACGGTGCATATGTCAGCCGATGCCCGCGTATGGAAAAAAGCGTTGCTGCGCCGCCACGGCGTGAATGTGGTGGAGTATGCCGAAGATTACGGCGTAGCCGTCGAGCAGGGGCGCAAAGCGGCGGCGGCGGATGCGAGCTGCTTTTTTATTGATGATGAGAACTCCCGAACCCTCTTTCTGGGCTATGCCGTCGCCGGACAGCGTCTGAAAGATCAGTTCACACGGCTTGGCAAAGTGGTGGATAACGCGCATCCGCTGTTTGTCTATCTGCCGTGCGGCGTGGGTGGCGGGCCTGGCGGCGTCGCCTTTGGTCTGAAGCTGGCGTTCGGCGATGCGGTACACTGCATTTTTGCCGAACCCACGCATTCTCCTTGTATGTTGCTGGGCGTGTATACCGGGCTACATGACGGCATTGCGGTGCAGGATTTGGGGATTGATAACCAGACAGCGGCCGATGGCCTGGCGGTCGGGCGTGCTTCCGGCTTTGTCGGACGGGCAATGGAGCGCCTGCTGGACGGCTTCTACACCGTTGATGACAACACGCTTTACCAGCAACTCGGCTGGCTGGCGCAGGAAGAGGGCGTTCAACTGGAGCCATCGGCGCTGGCAGGAATGTCCGGGCCGCAGCGAATTTGCAACGACAGTGGCTATCATCAGCTGCACGGCTTTAGCCCGCAACAACTGATGCAGGCCACCCACCTGGTGTGGGCCACCGGCGGTGGCATGGTACCCGCCGATGAGATGGCGCACTATCTGGCGAAAGCCCGCTAAATCAGCCGCTCCGGCGCAGCCAGGCCATCAGTTCGACAGGGGAGCGCCGTTGGCGCAGCAGATCTCGCATCACGCGCATATGCGGCGCGCTGTGGCTAAAGAAGTGGTAATAGCCGTGACACAGCGCGCTTCTTCCCTCGACGATGCGGTGCTTCGGGCAATCACCCTGGCAAAAACGCAGCACGTCACAACGCAGGCAAACTTCGCTGAGGCAGGTTTTTTTACTCTGCCCGAAAGCGGCTGCTTCTTCGCTGGCGTTGAGTGTTTTAATCGGAATCTGATGCAGATTACCCAGCCGGTAATCCGGCGAGACATAGTGATCGCACTGGTAGAGATCGCCGTTCGCCTCCAGCGCAAAATCGTGGCCGCAGGTCTCGCCAAAGCTGCACATTTGCGCCGGATAGCCGCTCCAGACGCCGAGCGTGGAGTCAAATAACTGCACGTAAACGCGGCCAATATCTTGACGCGCCCACAAGTCAAATACTGCGGTAAGAAAGTTTCCCCAGGCTTCGCCCTTGACCGATTCGGCAGACAAGCGCCCCTGCGCATCCAGTTCCACCAGCGGAATAAACTGCAAAAACGGTGTACCGAGCGCGCGTAAATAGCGATACAGGCGCTGCGGCTGCTGACTATTGAGATGATTGACGACGCACAGCAGGTTGTATTTGACCTGGTGTTTCGCCAGCGTCGCAATGGCATTAAGCACTTTCGCATGTGATGGTTTATCGCTGCGGTTCACTCGGTAAGCATCATGCAGATCCGCCGGACCATCGATGGAAATCCTCACCAGCCAGCCGTTGTCGTGAAAAAAACGGCACCAGTCCTCATCCAGCAAAATGCTGTTCGTCTGGAAGGCATTTTCGATATGTTTGCCATTGGCGTGCTTTTTTTGCAGTGCGATAACGCGCTGGAAGAACGCCAGCCCGCAGAGCGTTGGATCGCCTCCCTGCCAGGCAAACTGCACGCTTTCGCTCGGCTGGGCGGCGATTTGCTGGCGAATAAACGCCTCCAGCGTGGTGTCATCCATAACATTTTGCTGCGGTTTTTCGAGGTAAAAACAGTAGCGGCAGTTAAGGTTGCAGCGTGAACTGGCGGGCTTAGCCATAACGTAGCAGCCTGGCATGCAAACATCCTCACAAGATAAGAATAAGCTGACGGATATGCGTTACAGCAAACAGTAATGCGAGGGAAAGCACTGCGAGGGAGATCAATAATTTGTCACGTGTTGCGCCGGGCAAGGCGAAATCGCTTTTATTGACATCCATTAAGATACGTTTATGGGTATAGCGCCAGAGCAGTAACGCTGCCAGTGCCAGAATGATGAGCGAGATCCAGAAAGGCATGCCCGAATGTTGCCAATTATGCCTGACGGCCAACGCCATCAGCGCACCGTAACCGAACAGCGTGCGTAACCATGCCAGTGATGTCCGTTCTGGTTGCAGACCAGGATCTGTTTCCCGCCGGGCTTTGCGGTTATCCGGCATAAAACACCAGCACCATTACTACCACTGCAACCGCCAGCAGTGACACGCTTATCGCCATCAACATGCGTGTATAAGGCAGATCTTCTTTCAGGCGCATTGCTTTTTCATTGCGCAGCCAGCGCAGATAGCCATAGAGTGCCAGCGCGCCGGAGAAGAGACACAGCAGCAGCGCCAGCACTTCACGGATCAGCGGCGTGGCGAACTGCGGCGCCAACTGGTCCAGCCCGACGCCCGCTGCGAGAAACCCCAGTGCGGTGCGGATCCACGCAAGAAAAGTGCGCTCATTCGCCAGCGAGAAGCGGTAGTCTGGCGCTTCACCGACGCGGGAAATTTTCATCTGTTCTCCTTCCACGTTGATAATCCTGCCAGTGTTGTGCCCTCTTGCCGCGGTAAAGGGAAAACTGAACCGGCCAGGTCTTCAAAGTAGCGGATAAACTGACGCTTTTCGACTCTTTCGCGCAACGGAAAACCGGCACCCTGACGGAGGAGAATTAATGCAGCGGCGGCGAATTTCTTAACTACTCAGTCATGTTCCGCAACGCCAGCGAGTATCAGGTGGATCACTATCTGTGTCGTATTCATACCGGGACGCTATTAACCCATCCCCCAGAACAGCACCGCCAGAAGCTGTGGGGTGATAATACGTAAAAACATTACCAACGGATAAACCGTCGCATACGAGAGCGCCGCTGCGCCGCTGGTGGCATGCAGGCTGTTGGCAAACGCCAGCGCCGGCGGATCGGTCATCGACCCGGCCAGCATGCCGCAGAGGGTCAGATAATTCATCTTCGTCAGCATTCGCGCCAGCAAACCGACGGTGATCAGCGGAATGGCGGTGATAAAGATGCCATACCACATCCATTTCACCCCATCGCCCTGGGTCAGCGTGGCGATAAAGTCGCCGCCGGATTTCAGCCCCACCACCGACAGGAACAGCACAATTCCCAGCTCACGCAGCGCCAGGTTCGCGCTGGGCGGCATAAACCAGTACAACTTGCCGATCGTGCCAATTCGCCCAAGGATCAGTGCCATAATCAGCGGCCCGCCCGCAAGACCCAGCTTCAGTGCCGCCGGAAACCCCGGTATATACAACGGCACCGATCCCAGCAGAACACCAAGCCCAATGCCAATAAACACCGGCAGCATTTGTACCTGCTGCAACTTGTGCTGCGCATTGCCGACCTCGTTAGCCACCGCCTCAATAGCTGCCGGACGCCCGACAAGATTAAGGATATCGCCAAATTGCAGGCTGGCATCGCTACTGGCTACCAGCTCCACACCGGCGCGGTTCAGGCGTGAAATCACGACGTCGTAGCTCTCCTTGAAGTGCAGATCGCGGATTTTTTTTCCCAGTACTTTTTCGTTGGTCACCACTACGCGTTCGACGCGCAAATCTGTGCCGCGCGTCGACAAAGAGGTATCAACTTCTTTGCCTATCACCAACTGAGCGTTATGCAGATCGTGCGGTAGCCCCACCAGATGCAACAAATCTCCGGACTGAATCAGCGTGACCGGAGAAGGCACCATCAGTAAATCATTCCGTTTGAGACGCGAGCAGATGATTTTATCGCTGCTAAGAATGGGAACGTCCTGAATCGCCATATTATTGAGATTAGGGTTTTCCACGCGGATATTGATTGTACGGATCGGCGAAGTGCCATGGCTGAGCGTTGCGTCGTGCTGTAGTGCCTCTTCATCGACATTAACGCGAAACAACACGCGCAGCAGCCACATAGTGAACAAAATACCGCAAATACCAAATGGATACGCCATGGCGTAGCTCATCCCCATCTGGTCGAGTTGCGGGCCTGGAATGCCTAAATCACGCAGGATTTGCTGCCCCGCGCCAAGCGCTGGCGTATTGGTAACCGCACCGGAAAAAATCCCCAGCACCACCGGCAGTGGAATAGCAAACAGTTTATACAGAATAGTGGTGACAAGACCGCCGAGAACAACGATTAAAACAGCGAACAGATTCAGACGCAGGCCAGAAACGCGTAAAGAAGCGAAGAACCCCGGCCCCACCTGGATGCCGATGGTATAAACAAACAGGATCAGGCCAAATTCCTGCACAAAAAGCAGTATCTGACCGCTTATAGTGATACCCAGTTTATCCAAAATGTGGCCGACAATTATCCCGCCAAACAGCACACCGCCAATACCTAAACCCACGCCACGAATCTTCACGTTGCCGATCCACAACCCGACAACGGCTACCAGCGCCAGTACGCTTACTGTTAATGCGATATCACTCATGATCTTTTCCCTGTACATGATGACTGCAAGGAGTTTGGCAGAACCCGTAATCACTTTATGGGTTATACCCTACATAATGTACGGAATTTCTTTGCCTCAGAATGTGGCGAAGATTGCACCAGCAGAAAACCGTTGCCCTGAACGAACCCCCCCTTTTAAAGGTACAAGCAGGAAAAAACGTGCGCTTGCTAAGCATTCCGGGGATGTCAGGTACAACAGGTTATGGCATGGTTAATGCAAAAGCCCACTTTTGTTAAAAAAGGGGGCAGCATGACGAATACAACACTAACTCACGTAGTGGTTACCCGTCAGAAAAAGTGGACCCAGTTAGCGCTGGGCTTGCTGTGTATGATCTCCATCTCCAGCCCGCAATATGTCTGGGCGCTGTTTACGCGCCCCTTTATGGCAAAGCTGAACGTTCCGCTGGCTGAAATTCAGCTCACCTTTTCCCTGTTGATCATTTTGCAAACCTTCTTCTCGCCTTTTCAGGGTCGATTGATCGATAAGTTTGGCCCACGCCGGTTAATTGCGATTGGTACCGTGCTGAGCGGCACAAGCTGGATGCTGACCTCAACCATCAGCAGCCTGAGCGAACTTTATCTCTATTACGGCGTGCTGGGCGGCCTTGGCACCGGGATTGTTTATGTCGGCGTGGTGGGGTTGATGGTGCGCTGGTTCCCGGAAAAACGCGGATTTGCCACAGGGATGGTGGCGGCGGGCTATGGCATGGGCGCGATTCTGACCACCTTTCCGGTCACTCAATCGCTGGCCACGAAAGGACTGGAAAACACGCTCTGGCAGTTCGGGCTGGTAATGGCGGTCATTGGTTTTATTGCCAGCCAGGGACTACGTGCGCCGCAAACGCTCAACACGCAAGAGATCAACAGCAGCCTGGCGATGAGTGATAAGAGTTTTTCTCCTGGAGAGATGCTACGCAAACCGCTGTTCTGGCTGATGTTTGTGATGATGACCATGCTGTCCACATCCGGGCTGATGGTCACGTCCCAGATGGCGATTTTCGCCGAAGATTTTGGTATTACCGCGGTGACCGTAATGGGCGTGGCGGCACTGCCGCTGGCGATGACCATCGACCGCTTTATGAACGGGCTGACACGCCCGGTGTGCGGTTATATTTCTGATCGCATTGGTCGAGAAAATATGATGTTTATCGCTTTTGGCCTGGAAGGCTGTGCGATGGCGCTGTGGTTGTTGTGCAAAGACGATCCGCTACTGTTTGTTCTGCTCTCCGGGGTGGTTTTTTTCGGCTGGGGCGAAATTTTTTCACTTTTCCCCGCCACGCTCACCGATACCTTCGGCACGCAGCATGCGACGGCGAACTACGGTTGGCTCTATATTTCGCAAGGGATTGGTTCAATCTTTGGCGGGCCGCTGGCAGCGCTGATGTATCAGCAAACGGGGAGCTGGAATCTGGTGTTTGGCTGTGCCATCACGCTTGATATTCTCTGCGCGTTGCTGGCCTTTTTTGTGCTCAAACCCTTGCGGCAACGCTTTTTGCAACGCGTTCGCGCATAACAATAAAGGCTCCGCGTGCGGAGCCTTTTGTTCTGCCGCCGTTAGCTATTTAACGCCGGGCGATTGCTGATGGCAATCCGCTGCGGCGCCGCGCTTTCCGGTACATTGCGCAGAAGATCGATATGCAACAAACCGTTGGCAAAGGTCGCGCCAGAGACTTCCATAAAGTCTGCCAGCGTAAAGCTCAGGCTGAACGGCTGTATTACCAGCCCCTGATGCAACCATTTCGGCTCGTTGGCCGGTTTTTCCGGCGTGCCTTTAATGGTCAGGCGGCTATTTTCCAGCTGAATATCCAGTTCTTCCTGGCGGAAACCGGCCAGCGCAAGGGTGATGCGGTAGTGGTTATCGTCGCCTTTCTCAATGTTGTAAGGAGGGAAAGACTGCTGTTCAGTGGTGCTTTGCAGGGCGTTAGCCAGTTTGTCGAAGCCAATCCACTGACGAAAAATCGGGGATAAATCATAGTTACGCATGAGTGTTTCTCCTTCTAAGAAGCGAGTGAATACCTGCGAGCGCAATGGCTCACATATGCCCCCTGTCGGCGGGCATGTCGGAACCGGGCCGCCAGCGGCGGCCTGGAGCAATTAGTTAATTTCGATGCGACGCGGTTTTTTCTCTTCCGGGATCACGCGTTCCAGATCGATATAGAGCAGGCCGTTTACCAGGTTGGCACCATTGATGTGAATATTTTCCGCCAGCTGGAATTTGCGTTCGAAGTTGCGCTCGGCAATGCCCTGATAGAGATAAGTCCGCTCTTTTTGCTCGTCACTGTGGGAGCCTTTCACCACCAGCAGGTTGTCCTGTGCGGTAATGTCCAGTTCGCTCTCAGCGAAACCGGCCACAGCAATGGCGATGCGGTAGTGGTTTTCATCCACTAATTCAACGTTGTACGGAGGGTAACCGCCATTGCTCTGGTTCTGGTTGTTTTCCAGCAGATTAAAAAGACGGTCAAAACCAATAGCCGAACGATAAAGCGGGGAGAGATCGAAATTACGCATACTTAAAAGCTCCTGAAATCAGCGAGATTTTTCCATGCCTTCCTCAAGGGACAGGCCGTTACCGTAGACCAACACCCTTCCGGCGTGTTTTGTGGTTACATTCCTAAAATGTGGCTGACGGGGCTGATTTCAAGGGCAAAATACCGACTTTTTTTGCACTTTCTGACACAATGCATAGACTGGGATCACAGCACAAAAGGACAAAGTGCGAGTACCGCCACAGAGCGGAACCCGAATGCTATCTCTTTCCCAAAAGGGAGGCTATAACCGCCTGAGTAGCATTCAAACTACAAACAACGATGATTAATCGATGATGAAAACAACGCTTATAGTTTCTGCTTTGCTCTACGGAATGATGTTGTCAGGTTGCTCAAGTGTTATGTCGCATACAGGCGGCAAAGAAGGGGTTTATCCTGGAACGCGCGCCAGTTCGGCCATGCTTGCTGATGATGACACCGGCATTGGTACCAAGTCGCTGGTGGTGCTGGATATGCCTTTTACCGCCATCATGGACACCTTGCTGCTGCCGTGGGATCTCTTCCGCAAGGATGATTCCATCAAATCGCGGGTTGAAAAGAGCGAACAGGCAAGCCTGGCGACCGACTCGGCGATCCCGCCAGCGTCCATGCCGGCGCCCTGATTTACAGTCTGGTTTCCGTCATCCATAGCTGGCGGAAACCTTCTACTTCTTCCATCCAGGCGATCAGCTTCCCGTCTGGTGAAAACACCACGGCATCGGCAGAAGGAGGGTTTTCGCGATCGGGTGTCAAAAAGGTGATATCGCCGCGCCCGGCATCGCATAGCGCAATGCGGTTTTCCAGTACAAATCCCAGCGCATTGCCAGAGGGATGCCAGTTAAACGCCGACTGGATACCAGCTGCGGTAAAGGTTAACTGCCGCGGTTCACCGCCGTCCGGGCTTATTAACCACAACTGCACAATACCGTGCTCATCACGCATCAAAAACGCAATCTGTGTGGCCTGTGGATTGCTGCGCACCCAGTGACGCGGCATGTTCACTAAGCCCGGATAACGGCGTTGGTGAGTGAATGTCAGACGTTTTTGCACCACGCCTTTTGGCGGTGCGGGCAGGGTTTGTTCGCTACCCATCAGTGGCGCATCACCTGCGGTTTTCCAGCCTTGTTCATCGCCAGGCAGCACGACGATAAACAGCTCCGGCACTTTTTCACCGCCAGTGGAAAGCGTATCGCCGATAAACGCCAGCCTGTCGCTGCCGACCCACCCCTCTTCGTAAGCACGATTGATATCGTCGCTGCCTGGAACCGGTGTAGATGTTGTGCGGCTGATCAGTACACACCAGTGGCTGCCGCCATATTCACGTGGATGCGTGCAGGGCGGCGTTACCGGGCCAAACGGCACCGCAACGCCGACATTGCGCAGATCTTTTGCCGGAGAAAGCGCATGCATAACGTGGTCGTTATAGGTAAAGCTGACGTTTTCACCGTTCGGGCTGAACACATGCACGTGTGTGCCACCGCGCAGCGCGCCCGGTGTGTAAGGTGCGGTGATATCCATCGCATCCAGATTCCATGTCACGCCTTTTTCCGTAATAACGCCCCGGCGATGATGAAAATCATACTGCCAGTTGCCGTCAGGGTTTTCCGGGCCATGGATAAAAACATATTTTTCCGCCTGCGGGCTGACGGTTACCACGCCGACATGCGCGCCTTCCCTTGCGGTGTAGAGCACTTCAACCTCACCGCTGTATACGTTAACACGCTCAATGGTTTTCCCGGTAAACGACGCGCCGGAAGGTCTGACATCGAAAACCAGCCACTGGCTATCTGGTGTCCAGCTATGAATATTGGTCAGTTGATGGTGACGCGCAGCGAAGGTGAGTTGTTTCATTAGCGGATAAACCCGAAAGCGGAGTAAGCGCTTCAGAGTAATGGATCGGTGAGGAAATGACTACGATTCCGGGAGACACACAGGCAAGGGCATGGTTTCCCCGCCTGCGAGAATCGCTTAGTTTAGGGCAAACTTCTCAATGACATAAGCCACGCCGTCTTCAAGGTTGGATTTGGTGACAAAGTTCGCGATCGCTTTCACCGACGGAATGGCGTTATCCATCGCCACACCCATTCCGGCATACTCGATCATCGCGATGTCGTTTTCCTGATCGCCAATCGCCATAATCTCGTCCTGCTTGATATTCAGCGCCTCGGCAAGAGATTTCACACCGGTGCCTTTATTGACACGTTTGTCCAGAATTTCGAGGTAGTACGGCGCACTTTTCAGCACGGTATACTTCTCTTTCACTTCCTGCGGGATACGGGCAATCGCCTGATCGAGGATCACTGGCTCATCAATCATCATGACTTTGAGAAACTGCGTTGCGGGATCCATCTTTTCCGCCTCGCAGAACACCAACGGAATCGTTGCTACGTAAGATTCGTGTACCGTGTAGGAGCTGATGTCCCGGTTTGCGGTGTAAAGCGTATTGCGATCAAGGGCGTGGAAATGGGAACCGACTTCGCGGGAGAGTTTCTCCAGATAGCGGTAATCATCATAACTCAATGTCGTTTGTGCCACTGCGCTGCCATCACTGGCGTTCTGTACCAAAGCGCCATTGTAGGTGATGCAATAATCACCTTCCCGCTCCATATGCAGTTCTTTCATGTAACTGTGAACGCCTGCATAAGGTCGGCCTGTTGTCAGCACCACATTAATACCGCGCTGGCGCGCAGCGGCGATAGCATTTTTAACGGCGGGAGAAATGGTGTGATTCGGCAGCAGCAGTGTGCCGTCCATATCGATTGCAATAAGTTTTATAGCCATGAGATCCCCTGATGAGATTTTTCAGGACTCATGCTAACGCGATTCCGCTCAAAAAACAGCAGATGGGCGGGAGAAAAGGGGGATAGAAAGGGGGACCTGGATTCCCCTTTTGAGTTTTAAAACGGAGAATTTGGCCTGTAGGCCTGATAAGCGAAGTGCCATCATCAGGCGCTTTGCCGGGTGGCACTGCGTTCACCCGGCCTACAATTCGGCCTGTGAGCCGTTAAATATCGATATTTGCCGCTTTAAGGGCGTTCTCTTCGATAAACGCACGACGCGGCTCAACGGCATCACCCATCAGTGTAGTGAACAACTGGTCAGCCGCGATGGCATCTTTCACGGTCACGCGCAGCATGCGACGGCTTTCCGGATCCATGGTAGTTTCCCACAACTGATCCGGGTTCATCTCGCCCAGACCTTTATAACGCTGGATAGCGAGACCGCGACGGGACTCTTTCACCAGCCAGTCCAGCGCCTGCTCAAAACTGGAGACTGGCTGGCGGCGATCGCCACGTTCGATAAAGGCGTCATCTTCAATCAGGCCGCGCAGTTTTTCACCCAGCGCGCACAGACGGCGGTATTCGCCACCGGTCACAAACTCATGATCCAGCGGATAGTCGGTATCGACGCCGTGCGTACGCACGCGAATGATCGGCTCAAAGTGGCTCAGAGCGCTGTTTTCACGCACATCAAACTTCCACTGGCTACCGTGCTGTTCGTTCTCATTTAGCTCAGTAACCAGAGTGTTCACCCAACGGGTCACTTTCTGTTCGTCGGGAAGATCGGCTTCCGTCAGCGTCGGCTGATAGACCAGCGCTTTCAACAGCGTACGCGGGAAACGACGTTCCATACGGCCGATCATTTTCTGTACTGCGTTATACTCAGCAACCAGTTTCTCCAGCGCTTCACCTGCCAGGGCTGGTGCGCTGGCGTTGGTGTGCAGCGTTGCGCCGTCCAGCGCGATGGAGATTTGATACTGATCCATCGCATCGTCATCTTTAATGTATTGTTCCTGTTTGCCTTTCTTCACTTTGTACAGCGGTGGCTGCGCGATGTAGACATGGCCACGCTCAACGATTTCCGGCATCTGACGGTAGAAGAAGGTCAACAATAGCGTACGGATGTGCGAGCCATCGACGTCCGCATCGGTCATGATGATGATGCTGTGATAGCGCAGTTTGTCCGGGTTGTATTCGTCGCGGCCAATACCGCAGCCCAGCGCGGTGATGAGCGTTGCCACTTCCTGCGAAGAGAGCATCTTGTCGAAGCGTGCTTTCTCAACGTTGAGGATCTTACCTTTCAGCGGCAGAATCGCCTGGTTCTTACGGTTACGACCCTGCTTCGCAGAACCGCCCGCCGAGTCCCCTTCCACTAAGTAGAGTTCGGACAGCGCCGGGTCACGTTCCTGGCAATCCGCCAGTTTGCCCGGCAGACCGGCCAGATCCAGCGCGCCTTTACGGCGGGTCATTTCACGGGCTTTACGCGCAGCTTCACGGGCGCGCGCTGCATCAATAATCTTGCCAACCACGATTTTCGCGTCGGATGGATTTTCCAGCAGGTATTCGCTCAGCAGTTCATTCATCTGCTGCTCTACCGCGGTTTTCACCTCAGAAGAGACCAGTTTGTCTTTGGTCTGTGAGGAGAATTTCGGATCCGGCACTTTTACTGAAACTACAGCGATCAGGCCTTCTCGGGCGTCATCGCCGGTGGCGCTGACTTTGGCTTTCTTGCTGTAGCCCTCTTTATCCATGTAGGCATTCAACGTACGGGTCATCGCCGCGCGGAAGCCTGCAAGGTGCGTACCGCCGTCGCGCTGCGGAATGTTGTTGGTAAAGCAGTAGATGTTTTCCTGGAAGCCGTCGTTCCACTGCAATGCCACTTCCACGCCAATACCGTCTTTTTCAGTGGAGAAATAGAAGATATTCGGATGGATCGGCGTTTTATTCTTGTTGAGATATTCAACAAACGCCCTGATGCCACCTTCGTAATGGAAATGGTCTTCTTTGCCGTCGCGCTTGTCGCGCAGACGAATAGAAACGCCAGAGTTGAGGAAGGACAATTCACGCAAGCGTTTCGCCAGAATTTCATATTCGAATTCGATAACGTTGGTGAAGGTTTCATAGCTTGGCCAGAAACGCACCATCGTACCGGTCGAGTCGGTTTCACCGGTGACCGCCAGCGGAGCCTGCGGCACACCGTGCTGATAAATCTGACGATGGACTTTGTTGTCACGCTGGATCACCAGCTCCAGTTTCTGCGACAGGGCGTTAACCACGGAAACACCGACACCGTGCAGACCCCCGGAAACTTTATAGGAGTTGTCGTCGAACTTACCGCCTGCGTGCAGAACGGTCATGATCACTTCCGCTGCGGAAACGCCCTCTTCCTCGTGAATACCCGTCGGGATACCACGGCCATCATCCTGAACAGAGACAGAGTTATCGCTGTGGATGGTGACGACAATGTCTTTACAGTACCCTGCGAGCGCTTCGTCGATAGCGTTATCTACCACCTCGAATACCATATGGTGCAGACCGGTGCCGTCATCCGTATCGCCGATATACATACCAGGGCGCTTACGCACCGCATCCAGCCCTTTCAGGACTTTGATACTGGAGGAGTCATAAGAATTCGACATCAACGTTTCTCGCTCATTTTGTCTTGGGTTAATCAGTTATTTTACCCTTTTCCACGGTGAACATCTTCGAATTTTTGTCCGACATGTCCATTACGTGCTCGGCGCTGATCGCGCTGACAAAAACCTGTGACTGTGTGGCTTTTAACCGACTGGCTAACAAACCACGCTTCTCATCATCAAGTTCAGAGGCAAAATCATCTATCAGGTATAAACAGCGTCGTCCGCTTTCACGCGTTAAAAACTCCCCCTGCGCCAGACGCAGCGCGCACATCAGGAGTTTTAACTGCCCACGCGACAGCGTATCTTCAACCGGCGCACCGTCCGCCCTGATGCGGAAATCCGCTTTATGCGGGCCGTGAGCGGTGTAAGTCAGCATGCGGTCGCGCTCAAAATTGCGCTCCAGCACCTCACTGTAATTGGTCTCCTTTTCCCACCCGCGCTGAAATGAAAAAGTGAGGGAGAACTCCGGTAAAAACTGGCGGCAGGTGTCTGCCATATCTTCCGCAATGGCGGCACTGTATTCGGCACGCCAGCGGCTTAGCTGATCCGCCAGCGGGATCAGTTCTTTGTCCCACGGACGAAGCTGCGCATAGTGGTTTACCTGGCGCAATGCGGCGTTGCGCTGCTTAAGCAGGCGCTTGAGATTGCTCCAGGCGGTAAAAAAACCGCTCTCATTGTGAAAACAACCCCAATCAACGAACGCTCTTCGATATTTGGGGCCGCCGTTAAGCAAAGTAAACCCTTCAGGGGTGATGAGCTGCATCGGCATCAACAGGGCCAGTTCAGCCACTTTGTGACCGTCGGTACCGTCAATGCGCACCTTACTGTCACCGAGCTTATCTTTGGTCAAACCAATCGAGGTTTCGCGCTCTTCGCCCTGTAATCGCCCATGTAAAACAAAGGATTCTTGCTCATGACGAATCACACGACCGATTTGCAAACTGCGAAACGCCCGGCCATGACCGAGCGTGTAAATGGCTTCCAGCACGCTGGTTTTACCGCTGCCGTTGGCACCGACGAGGAAATTAAAGCCGGGAGATAACGCGAGATCCGCATTCTCGATATTACGGAAATCTTTGATCAGTAATCGCGTCAGAGACATAGTTCAGTACTTCAGTCCAGGGGCGTGAGTGTCGCAGCCAGTTCGTCTACCGCCAGCGCGCAGAAAGCGGAGCGTACACGAAGTACGTGAGCATTTCGAGCACTGCCGGGAGGCGAAATGGCAAGTAAACCAGCCCCTTTACTCATTACTCACTACAAGCGCATTGGCATAACCACATAGGCTGCACTTTGACTGGCCGCATCTTCAATCTGCACACTGGAAACTGAATCCGTCAGCAGAATACGCACATTCTCACACTTCAGCGCATTCAATACGTCCAGCACATAGCTGACGTTAAAACCGATTTCCATTTCGCTGCCAGCGTAGGTGACGTCGAGAAACTCTTCGGCTTCTTCCTGCTCCGGGTTGTTGGCGGTGATTTTGATCTGGTTCTCACTCACATACAGACGCACACCACGGAACTTCTCGTTGGAGAGGATCGCCGCGCGGGCAAACGCCTGCTTGAGCGAATCGCAACCCGCTTCCAGCGTTTTGTCCGGGTTCTTCGGCAATACGCGACGATAATCCGGAAAACGCCCGTCAACCAGTTTGGAAGTGAAGATGAAATCACCGACGTGCGCGCGAATATTATTGCTGCCAATCTGTACACGCAGCGGCGTATCGCCACCATCAAGCATACGCATCAACTCAATCACGCCTTTACGCGGCACGATCACCGAATGGTTCGGCAGCGATTCACCAATCGGCATCGAACAGACCGCCAGACGGTGGCCGTCAGTGGCCACGGTACGCAGCTCTTCGCCTTCGGTTTCAAACAGCATGCCGTTTAAATAGTAACGTACGTCCTGATGCGCCATAGAGAACTGTGTCGCCTCTATCAGACGCTTCATCGTGGCCTGCGGCAGCGTGAACTCCACTTCGCTTTGCCAGTCGTCCAAATTCGGGAAGTCCGCAGCGGGTAATGTGGACAGCGAGAAACGGCTGCGCCCGGAACGGATCAGCATACGCTCACCTTCCAGCTGCACGGCGATTTCCGCACCCTCCGGCAGACCGCGACAGATGTCGAAGAATTTACGCGCCGGCACTGTGGTTGCGCCCTGTTCATGCGGCTGAACCAGCACAACGCGGGCTACCATCTCCATTTCAAGATCGGTGCCAGTCAGCGACAATGCGCCTTCAGTAACCTGAAGCAGCAGATTACCGAGAATAGGTAACGTCGGGCGACCGCCCAATGGGCCGCTAACCTGTTGCAGCGGCTTTAATAAATGTTCACGTTCAACGGTAAATTTCATAGCGTCACGAAGATAATGTTCTGATTAAATTGGAAAAATCTTCTTTGATATCATGGCTTTCTTCACGCAACTGCTCAATCTTACGGCAGGCATGCAACACGGTAGTATGGTCGCGACCCCCAAAAGCATCACCGATTTCCGGCAGGCTATGGTTAGTCAGCTCCTTTGCCAGCGCCATCGCCATCTGGCGCGGACGGGCTACCGAACGGGATCGACGCTTGGAGAGAAGATCCGCAACCTTGATCTTATAGTACTCGGCCACTGTCTTTTGAATATTATCGATGGTGACCAGCTTTTCCTGTAGCGCCAGCAGATCGCGCAACGCTTCACGGACAAAATCGATGGTGATCGCGCGGCCAGTGAAGTTGGCATTGGCAATCACGCGGTTCAGCGCTCCTTCCAGCTCACGCACGTTCGAGCGCAGTCGCTTGGCAATAAAGAAGGCCACTTCGCCAGGCAGACGAATGTCGTTTTCATCTGCTTTTTTCATCAGGATCGCGACGCGGGTTTCCAGTTCCGGCGGCTCGATCGCTACCGTTAAGCCCCAGCCAAAGCGAGACTTTAAACGATCCTCGACGCCATTGATCTCTTTCGGATAGCGATCCGATGTGAGGATGATCTGCTGATTGCCTTCCAGCAGTGCGTTAAAGGTGTGGAAAAACTCTTCCTGGGATCGTTCTTTATTGGCAAAGAATTGAATATCGTCAATCAGCAGGGCATCAACAGAGCGGTAGTAACGTTTAAACTCTTCGATCGCATTGTTTTGCAGGGCTTTTACCATATCCTGGACAAAGCGCTCGGAGTGCATATACACCACTTTGGCATTCGGCTTTCGCGCCACAATGCCGTTACCCACTGCATGCAGCAGATGCGTTTTACCCAGACCTGTACCGCCATATAAAAACAGCGGGTTATAGGCGCCACCGGGGTTATCCGCAACCTGGCGAGCCGCCGCGCGAGCAAGCTGGTTGGATTTACCTTCGACGAAGTTATCAAAGGTATGTTTCACATTAACGTTAGAACGGTAGGTTGGCTCTGCCGGCGCAGGAACATTGTCCCAGCCTTGACGCACCGCTGGCGCTGCGCGTTGGACAATAACCTGGGCCGCCTGTGCGGGCGCCGAAATGGTTGCAGGCTCTCTCAACGACTGAGTGACCGGACGGGAACCCACCTCAAAACGCAGTTGCGGGGCATCCGCACCGCAGAATTCATTGAGCAGCCCGTTGATATTATTAAGATATTTATCTCTTACCCAATCGAGCACAAAACGGTTTGGCGCGTACAGTGCCAGCGTGTTATCGCTCAGTTCCGCCTGCAACGGGCGTATCCACATACTAAATTCTGTGGCTGGTAACTCATCCTGCAATCGGGCAAGACATTGCTGCCAAAGCGAAAGTGACACGGCGGACTCCACTCGAACGAAAATCGATAAATAAAAAGACAGAAACATTAAAGTTTTTTGACGCACATCGATAAGACCCAATCGGGTGACGTGCGAACCGCTATCTACGGTTTGTGCCCTAAGAACGATCCTGGATCGCGATCGGGACCGCGGATCATAGCGTAAACCGCCGCAGAGATCTTCTGTTTCTCACAGATTCTTTATGATTTATCCACAGGGCAATTTGGAATCGGCTAAGTGTAATCGATCCTCGCAGGCGTGCGGGACGTTTTAGTCCGCATATTGGAAAATTTAATGAGTAATGATGATTTATTGCTTAAACGATCTAATGAAGATCCTTGAGGATCCTTGCGCTTTGCCGTTTGCCCCGTATAATTCTGCCTCCGGCGCGTCTTGCTCGTTTTCAGTCGTCGAATACAGCTTATTTTTTGCGCTATGATGTGCAAAAATACGTGCGCTATAAGGAAAGAGAATTGACTCTGGAGTGTACAATTATTACAATCCGGCCTCTTTAATTACCCATGGCTTACGCGCCTGTCGTTCGATATCCGTTCAGGCATACGCAAAAGTCAATGAATTTATTCAAGTTTAGGTAGAAACCGCCATGAAACGCACTTTTCAACCGTCTGTACTGAAGCGCAACCGTTCTCACGGCTTCCGTGCTCGTATGGCTACTAAAAATGGTCGCCAGGTTCTGGCTCGTCGTCGCGCTAAAGGCCGCGCACGTCTGACCGTTTCCAAGTAAAAGCTAACCCCTGAGTGGTTAAGCTCGCTTTTCCCAGGGAGTTACGTTTGTTAACTCCCACTCATTTCACTTTCGTCTTCCAGCAGCCACAACGGGCTGGCACGCCGCAAATCACCATCCTCGGCCGCCTGAATTCGCTGGGGCATCCCCGTATCGGTCTGACCGTCGCCAAGAAAAATGTTAAACGCGCCCATGAACGCAATCGGATTAAACGTCTGACGCGTGAAAGTTTCCGTTTACGCCAGCATGAATTGCCAGCAATGGATTTCGTGGTGGTGGCGAAGAAGGGGGTTGCCGACCTCGATAACCGTGCTCTCTCGGAAGCGTTGGAAAAATTATGGCGCCGCCATTGTCGCCTGGCTCACGGGTCCTGATAGCCCTGATTAGGGTCTATCAACGCCTGATTAGTCCGCTACTTGGGCCGCACTGCCGTTTCACCCCCACCTGTTCGCAATATGGAATTGAGGCATTGCGCAGGTTTGGTATGTTAAAAGGCAGTTGGTTGACAATGAAACGCGTATTAAAATGCCACCCTTTACACCCGGGTGGCGACGATCCCGTCCCGCCAGGACCTTCTAAAACCAGAGAACACTAACGATGGATTCGCAACGCAATCTTTTTGTCATCGCTTTGTTGTTCGTGTCTTTCATGATCTGGCAAACGTGGGAGAAGGATAAAAATCCTCCTCCAGCGCAACAGCAGACCACGCAGACTACGACCACCGCAGCGGGTAGCGCAGCCGACCAGGGCGTACCAGCCAGTGGCCAGGGGAAACTGATCACGGTGAAAACCGATGTGCTTGAGCTGACCATCAACACCCGTGGTGGTGATGTTGAACAGGCACTGCTTCCGACATACCCGAAAGAGTTGGGCTCCAATGAGCCGTTCCAGTTACTGGAAACTACGCCGCAGTTTATTTATCAGGCGCAAAGCGGCCTGACCGGTCGTGACGGCCCGGATAACCCGGTTAACGGCCCGCGTCCCCTGTATAACGTAGAAAAAGATGCGTTTGTGCTGGCTGATGGCCAGAATGAACTGGCGATTCCGCTGACTTACACCGACGCGGCTGGCAATACCTTCACCAAAACCTTCACGCTGAAACGCGGCGAATATTCGGTGAACGTAGGCTATAGCGTACAAAACGCCGGTACTAAACCGTTAGAAGTGGCAACGTTTGGTCAGTTGAAACAATCCATCAATCTGCCTTCTCACCGCGATACTGGCAGCAGCAACTTTGCGCTGCATACCTTCCGCGGTGCGGCGTATTCCACACCTGACGCGAAGTATGAGAAATACAAATTCGACAACATCGCCGATAACGAAAACCTGAATGTCAGCTCCAATGGCGGCTGGGTTGCGATGCTGCAACAGTATTTCGCTACCGCGTGGATCCCGCGTAGTGAAGGCGCCAATAACTTCTATACCAGCAATCTGGGCAATGGCGTAGCCGCTATCGGTTATAAATCCCAGCCGGTACTGGTGCAGCCGGGTCAAACTACTGCGCTGAACAGCACCCTGTGGGTTGGTCCAGAAATTCAGGACAAAATGGCTGCTGTGGCACCGCACCTGGATCTGACTGTGGATTACGGTTGGTTGTGGTTTATTTCTCAGCCGCTGTTCAAACTGCTGAAGTGGATCCACAGCTTCCTGGGTAACTGGGGCTTCTCCATCATCGCAATCACCTTTATCGTTCGTGGCATCATGTACCCGCTGACCAAAGCGCAGTACACCTCCATGGCGAAAATGCGCATGCTGCAACCGAAGATTCAGGCCATGCGCGAGCGTCTGGGTGACGACAAGCAGCGTATGAGTCAGGAGATGATGGCGCTGTACAAAGCGGAGAAAGTGAACCCGCTGGGCGGTTGCTTCCCGCTGGTTATTCAGATGCCTATCTTCCTGGCGCTGTATTACATGCTGATGGGTTCCATTGAACTGCGTCATGCGCCGTTCGCACTGTGGATCCATGACCTGTCTGCACAGGACCCGTACTACATCCTGCCGATCCTGATGGGCGTAACGATGTTCTTCATCCAGAAGATGTCGCCGACCACTGTGACCGATCCGATGCAGCAGAAGATCATGACCTTTATGCCGGTCATCTTCACGGTGTTCTTCCTGTGGTTCCCGTCAGGTCTGGTGCTGTACTATATTGTCAGCAACCTGGTGACCATCATTCAGCAGCAGCTGATTTATCGTGGTCTGGAGAAGCGCGGTCTGCATAGCCGCCAGAAGAAAAGCTCCTGATACACTGGCCGGGTAAGCGAAGCGCCACCCGGCAAAAGGAACAACAAACAAAGGGCGGTCAGTTGACCGCCTTTTTTATTTTGAGATTTCGGAAAACATACCATGAGCCATAACGACACTATCGTCGCACAGGCAACCCCACCGGGACGCGGCGGCGTGGGCATCCTTCGCATTTCGGGCGTAAAAGCACGAGACGTTGCGCAGGCGGTGCTGGGCAAGCTACCTAAACCGCGTTATGCCGACTATCTACCGTTCCAGGACGTCGATGGCAGCGCGCTGGATCAAGGCATTGCGCTGTGGTTCCCTGGCCCGAACTCCTTTACCGGTGAAGATGTACTGGAGCTACAGGGGCACGGTGGCCCGGTTATTCTCGACCTGCTGTTAAAACGCATACTGACCTTACCTGGGCTGCGAATTGCCCGGCCTGGTGAGTTCTCCGAGCGTGCATTCCTTAACGATAAGCTCGATCTTGCGCAGGCTGAAGCGATTGCCGATTTAATTGATGCCAGTTCTGAGCAGGCTGCGCGCTCTGCGCTGAACTCGTTGCAGGGGGCTTTCTCCGCCCGTGTTAACCACCTTGTGGAAGCACTTACTCACCTGCGCATCTATGTAGAAGCGGCTATCGACTTCCCGGATGAAGAGATCGACTTCCTTTCAGACGGCAAAATTGAAGCGCAGTTGAACGACGTTATTGCCGATCTGGACGCGGTACGCGCTGAAGCGCATCAGGGAAGCCTGCTGCGTGAAGGGATGAAGGTGGTCATTGCTGGTCGCCCAAACGCCGGGAAATCGAGCCTGTTGAACGCGCTGGCCGGACGTGAAGCTGCTATTGTGACTGATATTGCAGGTACCACGCGCGACGTATTGCGCGAGCACATACATATCGACGGTATGCCGCTGCACATTATCGATACCGCCGGTTTGCGCGAAGCTAGCGACGAAGTGGAGCGTATCGGTATCGAACGCGCCTGGCAGGAGATCGAGCAGGCCGACCGCGTGCTGTTTATGGTTGATGGCACCACCACTAATGCGGTTGATCCGGCAGAAATCTGGCCGGACTTTATTGCCCGTTTACCCGCAAGATTACCTATTACCGTGGTCCGCAATAAAGCGGATGTTACCGGCGAACCGCTGGGTATCAGCGATGTGAACAATCACTCACTTGTGCGTCTCTCCGCGCGCACCGGCGAAGGCGTTGACGTGCTGCGTCAGCATCTCAAGCAAAGTATGGGGTTTGATACCAGTATGGAAGGCGGTTTCCTGGCGCGTCGCCGGCACTTACAGGCGCTCGAAGCCGCCGCAGAGCACCTGCAACAGGGTAAAGCACAACTACTGGGAGCCTGGGCTGGTGAGTTGCTGGCCGAAGAGCTGCGCCTCGCCCAGCAGAACCTGAGCGAGATCACCGGTGAGTTTACCTCCGATGATTTGCTGGGCCGCATCTTCTCCAGCTTTTGTATTGGTAAGTAATCGTACAGAACGGCCTAAAAATGGCCGCTTCTGTTATAACGACGACTTCTCGTAACGTGCTGGATTCAGCAAACAAAGTGTAAATATCTCCATCAGGACTTTTCAGATGCCCATTTACACATTAAAACCTATAAACCATGGGCGATAATATTCACTATCGATTCGATTCGATTCGATTCGATTCGATTCAGACCATTATCACGGAGAGAAAAATGGCTACGCATTTTGCACGAGGGATAATTTCCGATGGGCATCTTGTCTCCACCCGACTACCGCTGTCCTATCACGATACGGCTCGCCAGCTCCCTGAGTATCGCCGCACACGTTTTCTTGCTTCCCGTGCATTACTCGCTGAAATGATGTTTATGTTGTATGGCACCAGCGAGCTGCCAGAGATAGTCATTGAATCCAGTGGCAAGCCGACGTTTGCCGACGTTAGTCTGCCGCACTTTTCGCTGGCCTATGCCGGGAATTTGGTGGGCGTCGCCATTACGACGGAAGGCGTTTGCGGTCTGGATATGGAGTTGCAACGCGCGCGCAGTTTTCACAGTATGCGCGCGCAGAAGCCCCCTTTCAGCAATAATGAGCTACTGTGGATCAATAACCAAAACGATCCTAATGAAGCACAAACTCAACTTGTGACGCTGCGCCAGAGTGCAATGAAATTGATCCATCAAATGCATGACGATCAAGGTCTGTTGCAACTGTTGCCGGGATCCGGACGTCTGCGCCTGATGCCGCTAACGCGTGTTGAAGTGATGTGTGATGCAGAAGATGTGCTGATCTGGTCTGTAGCGGTATCACCTGCCATCGAAAGCCTGAAAATATGGGAATTCGATAGCCGTACAGGGTGGCGTTATCTCTCCGATGTACAAACGCGCGCCAACGATCCCGCTTCCAGGTTAATGCGTTTCACCAGCTTGCCCGCAGAGAAAACCCTGATCCTAAATTAATTCCATGATAAGGAGTCATCATGTCTGTTGAACTTAAGGTTGTTACCCTGCTCGGTAGCCTGCGTAAAGGCTCTTTTAATGCCATGGTCGCACGCACATTGCCCAAGCTTGCGCCAGCGGGCATGGACATTACGCCGCTACCTTCGATTGCCAATATCCCGCTGTACGATGCCGATATTCAACAAGAAGAAGGTTTCCCGGAAAGTGTGCGGGAGCTTGCCGAACACATCCGTGCGGCTGACGGCGTGGTGATTGTGACGCCGGAATATAACTACTCGGTACCGGGCGGCCTGAAGAATGCAATTGACTGGCTGTCCCGCGTACCAGAACAGCCGCTGGCGGGTAAGCCGGTGCTGATTCAGACCAGCTCAATGGGCGTGATTGGCGGTGCGCGTTGCCAGTATCATTTGCGCCAGATCCTGGTGTTTCTTGATGCAATGGTCATGAACAAACCGGAGTTTATGGGCGGGGTGATTCAAAGCAAGGTTGATCAGCAGACGGGAGAAGTGGTTGATCAAAGCACGCTTGACCATCTGACTGGCCAGCTTACGGCTTTCGGCGAGTATATTCAGCGCGTTAAGCCGTAATGGAAACCCCTCCCGCAGCGCGAGAGGGGAAAAGCATTAGTGCGCGTCGATAAAGACGATTTTCAGCAGGAACAGCACCGCAACCACAATCACGCACGGGCTGAGATCGCGCAGGCGACCAGTACCGATTTTCATCACGCAGTAAGAGATAAAGCCCAGCGCGATACCTTCGGTAATCGAGAAGCTGAACGGCATCATTACCGCAGTGATAAACGCTGGCACGGCTTCTGTCAGATCATGCCAGTTCACACGCGCCAGGCTGGACGTCATCAGCACGCCCACATAGATCAGCGCACCCGCCGCAGCATAGCCCGGAACCATACCCGCTAATGGCGACAGGAAGATCACCAACAGGAACAGCAGGCCAACCACAACCGCCGTCAAACCGGTACGGCCGCCAACAGAAACACCGGAAGAAGACTCGATATACGCGGTAACAGAAGAGGTGCCGATAAAAGCGCCAGCCACCGAAGAGATACTGTCGACAAACAGCGCCTGCTTCATGCGCGGGAACTTACCACTTTCATCCACCAGGCCAGCTTTATCGGTCACGCCAATCAGCGTACCGGAGGAGTCAAACAGGTTCACCAGCATAAATGAGAAGATCACACCCGCCAGGCCAATATTAAAGGAACCGGCCAGATCCACATTACCAACAACGCTTGTCACACTCGGCGGCGCAGAAACAATACCGTGATACTGTACATCACCCAGCAGCCAACCCAGCAGAGTGGTGACAACAATCGACACCAGCACAGCGGCGTGAATGTTGCGTGACGCCAGAATAGCGATGATGAAGAAACCAAGAACGCCCAGCAGAACGCTGTGGGAAGTCAGGTTACCGATGCTCACCAGCGTCTCTTTGTTCGGCACAATTACACCGGCATTTTTCAGCCCCATCATGCCAATAAATAGCCCGATACCGCTGGTGATACCCACACGCAGACTGACCGGAATATTGGCGATCATCCAGTAACGGACACGGAACAAAGTCAGCAGCAGCAGGCCCACCGCTCCCCAGAAGATTGCGCCCATGCCGATCTGCCAGGAAAGCCCCATAGCACCAACAACCACAAACGCAAAGAAGGCGTTCAGACCCATTGCTGGTGCCAGCGCAACCGGAAGGTTAGCTACCAGCCCCATCAGGATGCTGCCGAATGCAGCGATCAGGCAAGTGGTCACAAATACTGCGCTGGTATCCATTCCGGCGACGCCCAGAATCTGGGGGTTAACAAAAACGATATACACCATCGTCAAAAACGTCGTGAAACCGGCGATCACTTCGGTGCGCGCCGATGTGCCGTGCTCGCGTAGTTTAAACACGCGGTCAAGCAACCCCTGGTTTGAGGCCTGAGTAGTGTGTTGTTGGCTCATTATCAATTTCCGGAATTAGGAGGGAAAAATCGTCGCTATCCTATACCAAAATGAGACAATATTGACGGTTATCACACATTTTTTTTCATTGAATTTACTTATACGGCAACGATTGCGTTTCGCTATCTGCGTTAAGTAAACGTTAAACTCGCAATAACAGGAAATGGCATGTCCCACATTGATGCAATATTTTTCGACTGTGACGGCACCCTGGTCGATAGTGAAGTGATTTGTTCCCGCGCCTATGTGCATATGTTTAAAGCGTTTGGCATCACGCTGGATCTGGAAGAGGTCTTCAAACGCTTTAAAGGTATGAAATTATACGAAATTATCGATGTCATCGCCGAGGAGCGAGGTGTAAGCCTGGCGAAAGAGGAGCTTGAGCCCATTTATCGTGGGGAAGTGGCGCGCCTGTTCGACAGTGAACTGGAGGTGATTGCCGGGGCGAACGCATTGCTGGACGTCGTGAGTGTACCGATGTGTGTGGTTTCTAATGGCCCGGTCAGCAAAATGCAACACTCATTGGGTAAATTAGGCATGCTACATCACTTTCCTGAAAAACTGTTTAGCGGTTATGACATCCAGCGCTGGAAGCCCGATCCGGCGTTAATGTACCATGCAGCCAGAGCGCTGAATGTTGATCCTGCGAACTGTATTCTGGTGGACGATTCCTCTGCTGGGGCACAATCAGGGATCGCTGCAGGGATGGAAGTCTATTACTTCTGTGCCGATCCGCATAACAAACCCATTGATCACCCTAAAGTGACGATGTTCACTGATTTAGCGCAACTGCCGGAACTCTGGCGTGCGCGTGGGTGGCATGTTACGCGTTAATCTATACCCTAAATAATTCGAGTTGCAGGAAGGCGGCGACGCAGCGACAAATTCGTCGGGAACGAATTTGCCCAACCGAAGGTTGGCCTCCGGTGAGAGACAGGATGTCTCTCAGTAATCCCCAGGAGCTTACTTCAGTAAGTGACGGGGGTGAGCGACAAATCTGCCGGGAGCAGATTTGAACGCTGTAAGCAGCGGCCCCGAAGGGGTAAGGCTCAGGGATGAGCCGAATAAAAAAGCCAACGCACATGCAACTTGAAGTATGACGGGTATAAACCACTAAACAGGATGTTTTTATGGCTCAGACCAACCGTTCTCTCCCGGTATTTAAGTACCACCCTCAGCCCCTGGATACGGGCGTCTTTTCACAAAGAAAAACGGTGAATTGCGCTTGCTGTGAACAGCTAACGGACGTGTATTACACCAACCCGTTTTACACCATCGCAGATGTCGATACCCTTTGCCCATGGTGCATAGCGGATGGCTCCGCCGCGCAAAAATTTAGCGGCAGCTTTCACGATAAGTCCAGCATTGAAGGTGTGGAAAGCCTGTTTGATAACGAGGGTGAATTTACCGGTTTCAAAAATCCGTGGCCGGAAGCCAGTTTGCAGGAGCTGACACAGAGAACACCGGGCTATTGTGGCTGGCAGCAGGAGTACTGGCTGGCGCATTGTAATGATTTCTGCGCATTTATCGGCTACGTCGGCTGGCAAGATATTGCCGACAAACTCGATCAGTTCGCGGATATTCGGGCTGATTGCGATGCCTTCGGCATGGATTATGAGAAATTACCGGAACACTTGCTCGACGGCGGCGACTGCCAGGGATATCTCTTCCGTTGCTTACATTGCGGCAAGCTTCGGCTATGGGCGGATTTTTCCTGAGCAACGCCATGGAATAAGGAACAACAGAGATCGGAATGACTCGAACGCTAACACGATAAATTCACCTGCGGAAATGGGGTTAAGCGTTCATTTGCCGTTCTGATTGCTGAATAAGCGATGCAGTATGCCTGATACTCATACTGCATTTCATTAGCGCAGCCACCATGAAGAGAGTGAAAGGGCGCTCAGTTAGGCTTTGATTGCAGATAGGCGTTTTTCATAACGCTTTTCACTTCCCTGAGCTGTCTGCGGGTTTTATCCAGTTCGCTTGCCAGCCACTCTTCCTTCTCGCTGTGTTTGATTAATACGATGCAGCCCTGCAT
Organism: Kosakonia arachidis; assembly: GCF_900116535.1. Lineage (GTDB taxonomy): Bacteria > Pseudomonadota > Gammaproteobacteria > Enterobacterales > Enterobacteriaceae > Kosakonia > Kosakonia arachidis. Next base: position 94,385 of record NZ_FPAU01000005.1, read on the forward strand.
CACCTTCACCAGCAAATGTTGCCCGGTATCAAACCCGGCATCGCGAAGCCATTTGCCGGAAAGAGTAATGCACGGTGTACTGGTGTCGCCCTGATTCGGGCGATAGCGCACAATTACACTGTGCTCGGTTCCGGTGGGCGTGAAGTCTGGGGTAGAATGCGGATCAGCCATTATCAACTCCTTGATAGTTGGGGATGGTTAGACGCTCCGGTTGTGTTCCTGCACTTTCGGGGCGTCGCAATGATAGGAAGGATTGCTTTTAGGTGGCCTCCTATAAGGTGAGAATAGTTAAATAGGTGGCCCCATGTCAACCATATCACGCGAGAAAAAACCGAAAGGCGGTGGTCAGTCACCCCAGTTCAAAATGCGTATTGATCCGGCGTTGAAGGAACAGCTCGATGCTGTAGCAGCAGAAGAAGGGGTAAGCCTCGCCAGTTGGTTAAAAGAGCTGGCGAGGGAGGCTTTGCGGGCTAAGGGGATATCTCCAAAAGGGTGACTTAATTAGTTAAAATATTTAGTGGAGTATTTATGGTAATTGGAGAAGGCGATTATGGTGTTGTGAAAATAACAGGTGGTCAATTTAAAGGAAAGATTGTTTATTATGATGATGATGCATTTGTAGAAAAAGAATATGATGATGTTGAAGAAGACGGATATTATGCAATAGTCTATTTTGGTAATTTCTTTGTTTCTCCAACCCACTGTTATATTCCACATTATTTTTTAGAGCATGTGACGATAAATGATTTAATGAGTCGAAAAGATGAGCTTTATCGCCTTTGCGCACTATTTGAATTAAGACAATCTGTGCAAGGGGATTTAACAGAGTATTTGTCTGAGTTACATTTAGTAGAGACATATCTTTTAGAAAAACTTGTCGAACAACGATATGAGAGAAAACAAACTGGTTCCAAGATTTTCATTTCACATTCATCTTTTGATAAGCCTTTTGCTAAAAAACTATGTATGGATCTAGAAGCGAATGGATTTGTCCCATGGTTAGATGAATGGGAAATTAGTGTTGGAGAATCTATTCCTGAAAAAATCTCCTCAGGTTTGCATGATGCCGATTTTATTATCGTGATTTTATCTGAGAATTCTGTAAATTCAAAATGGGTAGAACGCGAATGGCAGATAAAATATTGGTCTGAAATAGAAAGTGGTAATGTAAATGTTCTTCCTCTTTTATACCAAGATTGTGTTATTCCTGACCTTTTAAAAACAAGAAAATATGCCGATTTTAGAACTGATTTTAATCAAGGATTGCATGACTTGATAAATGCATTGAGATATCTATCAAATAAAAAATGACCTGCATTCAACGATATGGTTTAGGCAACTTTGGCGGAAGATCACAGGAGTCGAACCTGCCCGGGACCGCTGGCGGCCCCAACTGGATTTGAAGTCCAGCCACCTCACCGGAGATGACGATCTTCCGCGCCTGCATTGCTACATGGAGGCGGGGCGCATTATAGCTACTTTCAGTCATTTACCACATACCCTCATCAGAATTTTTCTCATTGTGCTGCCAGTAAAATCGGCTGTTTAAGATAAATCCTTATCTTTTCCATCGCTTAGCCGCTTCGCTCCGGCGAAAAGGGGTGCGATCACAGAAAAGAATAAACGTAAATTGATAACAAGAAATCGCAATACCCGGCTGAAAACCAATCGTTTACAACGTGTGAAACCGCTCTCTGTGCACTTTTCACGCGTAAAGGAAACATAAATGGACAGTCAGATTATTTCCGTGAAAGAAAAAATTGGCTACGGGATGGGCGATGCCGCCAGCCATATCGTCTTCGATAACGTGATGTTGTACATGATGTTTTTCTATACCGATATCTTCGGTATTCCCGCCGGGTTTGTCGGCACCATGTTCCTGCTGGCGCGCGCGTTAGATGCCATTTCTGACCCGTGTATGGGGCTGCTTGCCGATCGCACGCGCAGCCGTTGGGGGAAATTCCGCCCGTGGATCATCTTCGGCGCACTGCCGTTTGGCGTGGTCTGCGTGTTGGCCTACAGCACGCCGGATCTCAGTATGAGCGGCAAAATGATTTATGCCGCTGTAACTTATACGTTACTCACCCTGCTTTACACCGTGGTTAATATCCCTTATTGCGCGCTCGGCGGCGTTATCACCAATGACCCAACACAGCGCATCTCGCTGCAATCCTGGCGCTTCGTGCTGGCCACCGCAGGCGGAATGCTCTCCACAGTGCTGATGATGCCGCTGGTGAAATTAATGGGCGGCGAAGATAAAGTCGCCGGTTTCCAGGGCGGGATTGCGGTGCTCTCGGTGGTTGCCTTTATGATGCTGGCATTCTGTTTCTTCACCACCAAAGAGCGTATCCAGGCACCGCCGAGCACCACCTCAATGCGTGAAGATCTGCGTGACATCTGGCAGAACGACCAGTGGCGCATCGTCGGTTTGCTGACCATTCTCAATATCCTCGCCGTCTGCGTGCGCGGTGGCGCGATGATGTATTACGTCACCTGGATAATGGGCGATGCCACCATCTTTACCGTGTTTCTCACCACCTACTGCGTCGGCAATCTGATTGGCAGCGCGCTGGCGAAACCGCTGACCGACTGGAAATGCAAAGTCACTATCTTCTGGTGGGCCAATGCCGCGCTCACCGTGCTCAGCATCGCTATGTTTTTCGTGCCAATCCAGGCCAGTGTCACTATGTTTATCTTTATTTTTGTCATCGGCGTGCTGCACCAACTGGTGACACCAATCCAGTGGGTGATGATGTCCGACACCGTCGATTACGGAGAATGGTGCAACGGCAAGCGCCTTACCGGCATCAGCTTTGCCGGTACGCTGTTTGTGCTGAAGCTCGGCCTCGCATTAGGCGGTGCGTTGATTGGCTGGGCGCTGGCCGGTGGTGGTTACAATGCCGCAGCACAGAGCCAGAACAGCACCACCATCAGTATCATTATTGCCCTGTTCACGCTGGTTCCGGCGCTCTGTTATCTGCTCAGCGCCGTGATCGCCAAACGTTTTTACACGCTGAAAACCCCGTTCCTGAAATCGATCATGGCGCAACTGGCGCGTGGCGAGCATCGCGGCGATCAGGTTGTGGGTCATGTTTCTGCCCGGGAAGAATTACTGTAAGGAGTGACAGATGAAAATTAGTGATGGCAACTGGCTTATCCAGCCGGGGTTGACGGTAATTCAACCGGTTCAGGTATTTGAGGTTGAACAGCAGGGCAATGAGATGGTGGTCTATGCCGCCCCGCGTGACGTGCGTGAACGCACCTGGCAACTGGATACGCCTTTATTTACGCTGCGCTTTTTCTCGCCGCAGGAAGGGATTATCGGCGTACGCATTGAGCACTTTCAGGGCGCGCTGGATAACGGCCCGCACTTCCCACTTAACGTTGAGCAAAACGTTAATGTGGAGATAAACAACACGGAAGCCTTTGCCGAGTTGCAAAGCGGCTCGCTTCGCGTTCGCGTGGGAAAAGGCGATAACTGGGCGATCGATTTTCTGCGCGACGGTGAGCGCATCACCGGCAGCCAGTTGAAAAATAACGGCTATGTGCAGGATAGCAACCGTGGGCGCAACTACCTGTTCGAGCGTCTGGATCTCGGCGTAGGCGAAACGGTATATGGTCTCGGTGAGCGCTTTACCGCGCTGGTGCGCAACGGCCAGATGGTGGAAACCTGGAACCGTGATGGTGGCACCAGCACCGAGCAGTCGTACAAAAATATCCCCTTCTACCTGACCAATCGCGGTTATGGCGTGCTGGTTAATCACCCGGAAGCCGTGGAGTTTGAAATCGGTTCAGAGAAGGTCTCCAAAGTACAGTTCAGCGTTGAGGGCGAATACCTGGAGTATTTCGTTATCGACGGTCCGACGCCGCAGGCGGTACTGGATCGCTATACCCGCTTCACCGGTCGCCCGGCGCTGCCACCTGCATGGTCATTTGGCCTGTGGCTGACCACCTCGTTCACCACCAATTACGACGAAACGACGGTGAACAGCTTTATCGATGGCATGGCCGAACGCCAGTTGCCGCTGCATGTGTTCCATTTTGACTGCTTCTGGATGAAGGCCTTCCAGTGGTGCGATTTCGAATGGGACCCGCTAACCTTCCCGGATCCGGCGGGCATGATGAAGCGGCTAAAAGCGCGCGGGCTGAAAATCTGTGTCTGGATCAACCCCTACATCGGGCAGAAATCACCGGTCTTCCACGAATTGAAAGAGAAGGGCTACCTGCTGAAACGCCCGGATGGCTCGCTGTGGCAGTGGGACAAATGGCAGCCGGGGCTGGCGATTTATGACTTTACCAACCCGCAAGCCTGCCAGTGGTATGCCAATAAGCTCAAAGATCTGGTGGCGATGGGCGTGGACTGCTTCAAAACTGACTTCGGCGAACGCATTCCGACCGATGTGGCGTGGCATAACGGCGCGAGCCCGCAGAAGATGCACAACCATTATGCGTACATCTACAACGAACTGGTGTGGAACGTCCTGAAAGAGACAGTCGGCGAGCAGGAAGCGGTGCTGTTTGCCCGCTCGGCTTCCGTGGGTGCGCAACAGTTTCCGGTTCATTGGGGCGGCGACTGCTACGCCAACTACGAATCGATGGCCGAAAGCCTGCGCGGTGGGTTATCCATTGGACTTTCTGGTTTTGGGTTCTGGAGCCACGATATTGGCGGCTTCGAAAATACTGCGCCAGCGCATGTCTACAAACGCTGGTGCGCGTTCGGGTTATTCTCGAGCCACAGCCGTCTGCACGGTAGCAAATCCTACCGCGTGCCGTGGGCGTACGATGAAGAGTCCTGCGATGTGGTGCGCCATTTCACACAGTTGAAATGTCGCCTGATGCCGTACCTTTATCGCCAGGCTGCGCAGGCACATGAATCTGGCGTGCCGATGATGCGTGCCATGGTGCTGGCCTTCCCGGAGGATCCAGCCTGCGACTATCTCGACAGGCAGTATATGCTCGGTGATGCATTGCTCATTGCGCCAGTGTTCAGCGAAGCGGGTGATGTACAATTTTACCTGCCGGAAGGTCGCTGGACGCACTTGTGGCATAACGACGAGCTGGTAGGCAACCGCTGGCATAAACAGCGCCACGGCTTTATGAGCCTGCCGGTTTACGTGCGCGACAACACACTGCTGGCGCTGGGCAATAACGATCAGCGCCCGGATTATGCCTGGCATGAGGGCACAGTATTCCAGCTTTTCGCTCTGGATGACGGGCACGAAGCATTGTGCGAAGTACCGGATGCCAGCGGCATAGTGATTTTCCGTCTGCAGGCGAAACGTGCAAATGGTGTGATTACGCTGCTGGCTGACGGTACAGGATGTAACTGGACACTGTGCCTGCGCAATATCGCGCAGATTGCTGGTGTACAGGGTGCAGCGCAGTCCGGCAGTGAACTGGGCGTGGTAATTACACCACAGGGTAATGAAGTGCATATTACGCTTTGAAGGACGTTGCCGGGCGGCAGCCCGGCATGCAATTCCCCCGAGGGATGTTGTTGCTGGCCAGGCCTTAGGGTGCTGGTTCAGCCGGTGGTGCAACCACACCGCCCGAAACCACACCGCCGTGCATGATCTGTTTTACCTGCTGTTTCTGTTCGTTCACCGCAGATAACTCCCCGTTGACGCTGGGCTTCAGCGGCGCATCGGCACGTACACTGCCGCTGGCGGTCAGTTGCAGGTTTCCATCGCCGCTAATGGGTAACGCTGGCCAGCCCCACTCCTGGAGCATATTCAGCGGTACGCCGCGTCCGTTCAGGCTGACATTGACGCTGCGATCCGGCGTTTGTGAGACCACGGCTTTAGCCTCCAGCAACCCCTTGTCGGTGAAAGCACTCAGCTCGGTAATATTGACCATGTTGCTGTTGGCATTCAGCGCTAGCGACGGGCGGCGCACGTCGACGCGGTTGAATGTTGCCGCAGCGGCATTCAGTTTAGCGCTACCGCCCCATATACCCCATTTTCCTTCGCGCACCAGTTGCAGGTTGTCGCCATAACCATCCAGTGCGGTGAGCTGCCACGGGAACATCGGATCGATATCAATCACCAGGTTGCGGCTGGCGCTGAATTTTTTCAGCGTGACCGTGTTCAGCCACGGCGGCAGATCGTCCATCCACAGTTGTTTCCAGTTTTCCGGCAGCGTGTACTCCAGCCCGGCGAACGCGGCGTCGTCGAGCACCAGCGCATGACCTGTGCGATACCAGTTACCGGAGGTTCGCACCATGCCGTTTTCCCAGCGCGAGGTGAACTGTTGTAGTGCAATTCCCTGCGCAGAGAAGTTGGCATTCAGGATCGGGTCGAACAGGTGCAGAGAACCGTAAATAAATTCGCTGGCGTTCATCGACAACCTGCCATCGTCGCTTTGCCAGTCGCCTTTAATCAGCGTTAAATTGCTCAGGCTCAGATCGAGATCGGTAACCGCCCAGCCCGGCCCCTGTAAACGCGCGTCCGTCACATCGACACGGCCAATCTGTAATGATGGCAGCGTGGTTAGCGGGTTGAAGAAATCGAGCAGGGTTTTATCACTTTGCAGGCGAATATCGTTCAGGCGCAGGTTATTCACCACCCAGCCGCCATCGGCAGTGCGCTTCGCATCGCCAGTCAGTGAGCCGCGCGCCATGTCCGCGCCGATAGTTGTCAGGGTAACAACATCTTTGTCGATACTGCCCTGAATAAGCACGTTGCTGGCCGGGACGCCGTTTAGCGTCAGCGAACCGGCGCTCATCTGGATTTGTGTTTTACTACCCAACACATTGCCGGCTACCGGCTGCCAGGGCGAGACGCCGCCCATCACCCGTTGCGCGCTCAGATCCCAGCCCGTGGTCGGGCTATTGAACGCCATATTATTGAGTTGCAGGCGATCGGCCTGGAAGGGAAGCGGCGCGGCAGAAGGGGAGAAATTGAGCGTGCCATCCTGCAACAAAATAGTGTCAGCGTGCAGCGGATCGGTCAACTGGCGGCTGCTCAGGCCAATATCCACCGTTTTTGCAACCAGCGTCGCCGGGTTGCCTTTGCGACCGAAACTGACGTTTTTCAGTAACACATGGGAAGGTGAGGAGAAGCGATGTTCTATCACGTCAAAGGTGAGGTGATAGTCGCTGTTGTTATTCACCCAGTTGCTGACCTGAGTCGCGCCCCAGCGCGTTTGCAGCAGGAACCAGGCGGCCACTATCGCCAGTAGCAGGGCGATAACGACAACGAATAGCAGCTTTCCAAGAAATTTCATGATCTTCCATCCCCGAAGTGTCAATCAGGCAGTTATGCACGATTTATGCGCAATGCTCAAGGGCGGAATGATGAAAGGAGATGACAGCGGCAGCCGGTAAGCCCGGCTGCCGTGGCGCGATCAGTTTTTCTCTGACGGAAAAATCAGATTCAATACAATTGCGGTGATACCACCTGCGGCGATACCGGAGGAGAGCAGATTTTTCAGCCAGTCCGGCGCGAATTGCAGGATCTGCGGCTGCTGGGAAACGCCAAGGCCCACGGCCAGCGACAGTGCAATAATCATAATTGCGCGGCGGTTCAGGGGCTCGCGGGAGACAATACGCACGCCGGAAGCGGCTATTGTACCGAACATCACCAGCGTTGCGCCGCCCAGCACTGGCTCAGGTAACTGCTGAACGAAAGCGCTGACTGCAGGGAACAGGCCCAGCACAACCAGCATCAGCGCCACGAAGAAACCGATATAGCGGCTGGCAACGCCAGTCAACTGAATGACGCCGTTGTTCTGGCCAAAGCAGGAATTAGGGAACGTGTTGAATACCGCCGAAACAAACGAGTTGATGCCGTTCGCCAGTACACCGCCTTTCAGGCGTTTCATGTACAGCGGGCCGGCGACGGGCTGTTCGGAAACGTCAGAGGTAGCGGTGATATCGCCGATGGTTTCCAGTGAGGTGATCATAAACACCAGCATCAGCGGCAGCAGCAGGTTCCAGTCAATGCTCAGGCCGTAATAAAGTGGTGTTGGCACCATAAAGGCATTCGCGGGTGCGCTATATTCCGGCAGCATGCCCATAAACAGCGCCAGCACATAACCGACCGCCATGGCGATCACCAGAGAAGCAATACGCAAGTACGGGTTACGCTGACGGTTGAGCAGAATAATAATTGCCAGCACCACGCCCGCCAGCAGCAGGTTTTTTGGCGCGCCGAAAGTGTGGTTGCCCATCGCGGCAAAACCACCGCCGACGGAAGTCAGGCCAACCTGGATCAGCGAGAGGCCGATAATCATCACCACCACACCGGAGACCAGCGGGGTAATAATGCGACGTGCCAGCGGCAGAATGCGCGAGATAACCATTTCGGTACAGCTTGCCAGCATCAGGGTGCCGAACAGCGCAGCCATCATGGTTGGCACATCCGCACCGCCGGTTTTCAGCGCCGTGCCGCCCATAATCAACGGCGCAACGAAGTTGAAACTGGTGCCCTGAATTGACAGCAGACCGGAACCCACCGGACCCCAGGCTTTAATCTGAATGATGGAAGCGACGCCAGAGGCGAACAGCGACATGCTGATGATGTGCTGAGTGTCCTGAGCCGGTAACCCCAGAGCCTGGCAGATCAGCAGACCGGGCGTAATCACGCCAACAAACATCGCCAGCAGGTGTTGCAGCGCGGCAAACAGGGTTTGCGCCAGCGGCGGTCGGTCTTCAAGGCGATAGATCAGCTCGCTGGGTTGAGTCTGCGCAACCGGTTGCGCACTTTCGGACTCGATGGTATTTAAGGACATCTCAGACAATCCCCTGATGGAAAAGCGCTGATTTTATCGGACTGTTTGGTAAAAGCAAACGGTTGCCATGTTAAAATCACACTTTTATAAGGGATGTTCTGTCTATCGACTAAGGTCCTGAAACTCAGGCGTTGGAGTAGCGTTCTGTTTCCGGCATCCAGCGTTCGATCAATGCCTCTGCAAGCTGCGGATAACGCTCGTGAATATGGCGGGCGACGCGCTGAACTTCTGGGATCATCGCCTGGTCGCGCAGCAGGTCAGCGACTTTGAATTCCGCATTACCGGTCTGGCGGGTTCCGAGCAGCTCGCCGGGGCCGCGAATTTCCAGATCCTTTTGCGCAATAACAAAACCGTCGTTGCTGTCGCGCAGCACCTGTAAGCGTTTTTGCGCTGTCTTTGAAAGTGGGGATTTGTAGAGCAAAACGCAGTGCGACGCTACCGCGCCACGCCCCACGCGCCCACGTAGCTGGTGGAGTTGCGCGAGACCGAGACGCTCCGGGTTTTCGATAATCATCAGGCTGGAGTTGGGTACATCCACACCGACTTCAATGACCGTGGTGGCGATAAGCAGATGCAACTCACCCTGTTTGAACGCCTGCATGACTGCCTGCTTTTCCGCTGGCTTCATGCGTCCATGCACCAGCCCGACATTCAGCTCTGGCAGCGCGAGCTTCAGCTCTTCCCAGGTGGCTTCCGCCGCCTGCGCTTCCAGTAAATCGGACTCTTCAATCAGTGTGCACACCCAGTATGCCTGGCGGCCTTCGTCGATGCAGGCGTTGCGCACGCGATCGATAATATCATTGCGGCGCGTATCCGGGATGGCGACGGTGGTTACCGGTGTGCGGCCCGGTGGCAGCTCGTCGATAACCGACGTATCAAGGTCGGCGTAGGCAGTCATCGCCAGCGTGCGCGGAATCGGGGTGGCGGTCATGATTAACTGGTGCGGATGGAAACCCTGCTGCTGGCCTTTCTCCCACAGCGCCAGACGCTGGTGCACGCCGAAGCGGTGTTGCTCATCAATAATCACCAACGCGAGGCCGTTAAACTGCACCTGCTCCTGGAAAATAGCGTGCGTGCCGACCACCATTTGCACTTCGCCATTAGCAATAGCATCCTGCTGTGCCTGCCGCGCTTTCCCTTTTTGTTTTCCCGCCAGCCAGCCTACTTCGATACCGAGTGGCGCAAACCAGTTGCGGAAATTGTTGGCGTGCTGCTCAGCCAGCAGTTCGGTCGGAGCCATCATTGCCACCTGTTTACCGTTGGCAATTGCCCGTAACGCGGCCAGTGCGGCAACCAGCGTTTTACCGGAGCCGACATCCCCCTGTACCAGGCGCATCATCGGGATATCCAGCGTCATATCGCGCTCGATCTCTGCCACGACCCGCGCCTGTGCGCCGGTTGGTTTAAACGGTAGCAATGCCAGCAGGCCATGCTTCAGTTCATCTTTGGCAACGAGCGGCTGCGCATGATAGCGCTGAGCCCCGGCGCGCAATGCCAGCATACTCAGGTTATGCGCCAGTAATTCTTCAAGGATCAAACGACGCTGCGCTGGATGTGTACCCGCTTCAAGTTCGGCCAGCTGCAATGACGGCGGCGGGCGATGCAGCGTGTGCAGCGCTTCCGGCAGGCTCATCATGCCCTGTGCCAGCTCAGGCGGCAGCAGTTCGCTGATGGCGCAGGTCGCCAGCAGTTCCAGCGCCTGGTCGGTCAGTTTGCGCAATGTCGCCTGCTTAATCCCTTCGGTTGTGGGGTAAACCGGCGTAAGCGTTTCTTGCAATGCGGGAGTGCTGAGATCGCCCTGTAGGCGGTATTCCGGATGGATCATCTCCGCACCATACTTCCCGCGCTTTGCTTCGCCGTAGGCCAGTACACGGCGGCCTGCGGTGAGGCTGTTTTTCATCGCCGCGTTGAAGTTGAAAAAGCGCATAGTGAGGATGCCGGAACCGTCGCTGATCTGGCAGGTCATCATCCGACGGCCGCCGAAAGTGATATTGCAGTTCAGCACTTCGCCTTCCACCGTGGCGTAGATGCCCGGCAGCAGGTCAGCAATGGGGTAAAGCTGGGTGCGATCTTCGTAACGCAGCGGCAGATGAAGCAGCAGATCCTGCACAGTGTGCAAGCCGATTTTCGCCAGTTTGCTGCTCTGTGCCGCGCCGACGCCGGTCAGCGAACTTAAGGGCACCGTGTCGAGCAGCTTACCTTTCATCGGTTACCCTGCCGCCTGCATAGTGGCCCACCACGTGGGGTCTGCTTCGATTTGACCTTCCGAATTGACGTGCGGGTAAGGCAGCCCTTTGCGTTTTGCGACTTTCGCCAGTACCGGGTAGCCCCCTTCAAACAGCAGGCGCTGCTGCTCTTCATCCGGCAGCATGCTGTTTTCGCGTTGGTACATACCGGCGTTTTGCCTCTGACGCTGCGCTTCATACAGAATTAATGCTGAGGCCACGGAAACGTTGAGTGATTGCACCATGCCGATCATCGGAATGATGATGTCCTGATCCGCCAGATCCAAGGCTTCCTGGGTGATCCCGGTTTTCTCCTGGCCCATCAGAATGCAGGTCGGGCGCGTGTAGTCGATCTCACGAAAGTCGACCGCTTTGTCCGACAGATGCGTGGCAAGCACCTGCATGCCGCGCGCTTTCAGCACACCGACAACATCGCCAATAGTACGGTGTGTTTTCACTTCCACCCAGCTATTACTGCCAGCGGCGGCGGAGGCCATGGTGCGCATGCGGTTGCCCGGCCAGACTGCGTGGACTTCATGCACACCGACCGCGTCTGCGGTGCGGATAATGGCAGAGACGTTATGAGGCTTGTGAACCTGCTCCATGCAAACTGTCAGATCGGGCTGACGTCTGGCGAGCATTTCGCGAATACGCGCATAACGTTGAGAATTCATACAATTAGTTTCGGTTGCGGGTGACTTTTATCACATCCGGCATCACGCGGATTTTACGCATGATATTCGCCAGATGGACGCGATCGCGCGCCGTCAGTCGGATGAAAGCACTGTACACGCGGCCATCTTTCTCTTCCGTATTCAGGCTCTGAATGTTGGATGAGGCCGTGTTAATTGCCGCCGTGAGGTTGGCCAGCGCTCCTTGATGGTTGAACATATCCACCTTGATTTCGGTAATAAATTCCTGCGCGGTCTCTTTATCCCACTCCACAGCCATAAACTTCTCGGGCTCTTTCTGGTAGCTACGGATATTACGACAGGACTCATGGTGGATAACCAGCCCTTTCCCCGGACTGACGTGGGCGACAATCGGGTCGCCAGGGATTGGACGGCAACATTTGGCAAAGGTGATCAGCACGCCATCTGCGCCTTTAATCGGCAAATGACCGTTGCTGCTGGAACTGGACGGCGTTGGCGCGGCTTGCACCGCTTCCCCTTGTTGCAGGTTTTTCGCGACCACGACGCTCATGGCGTTACCAAGGCCGATTTCAGCCAAAAGATCGTCAAGCGTCGCCAGCTTCATCCGCTCAAGCTCACGCTGAATATGTTCCTGCGGGATTTCGGCCAGCTTGCGACTACCGCCCAGCGCATGATTTAGCAGGCGGCGACCGAGGCTTACCGAGTCGTCACGCTTGAGGTTTTTCAGCATCTGACGGATTTTCGCGCGGGCTTTTGAACTGACGACAAAGTTCAGCCAGGCGGCATTCGGGCGGGCGCCTGGCGCGGTAATAATCTCTACCGTCTGGCCACTGGCGAGTGATTGCGACAGCGGATACGGCTGGCGGTCAACGCGTGCGCCGACGCAGGCATGGCCGATATCTGTGTGTACCGCATAGGCAAAATCCACCGGCGTCGCACCCGCAGGCAACTCGACAATGCGGCCTTCCGGGGTGAAAACATAAATCTCATCGGGGAAGAGATCAGATTTAACGCTCTCGATAAATTCAAATGAGCTACCGGCGCTTTGTTGCAGCTCCAGCAGACTTTGCATCCAGCGCTGGGCGCGGATTTGCGCGGTAGTGCTGCTCTCACCGTGCTCTTTATAGGCCCAGTGCGCTGCAACCCCCATTTCCGCCATTTGATCCATATCTTCAGTACGGATCTGCACCTCTACTGGTACACCATGCGGACCAATCATCGAGGTGTGCAGGGATTGATAGCCGTTCGCCTTCGGAATGGCGATGTAATCTTTCACGCGGCCGGGACGCGGTTTGTACAGGCTGTGCATCTGGCCCAGTACGCGGTAGCAGGTATCCAGGTCATGAACGATAACGCGGAAAGCGTAAATATCCATGATGGAGTGAAAGCGTTGCTCCTTCATCACCATCTTGCAATAGATGGAATAGAGGTGCTTTTCACGTCCGCTGACACGGCAGGGAATGCCCGCTTCCTGTAAACGCCCTTCGATTTCCGAGAGGATTTTTTGGATCATCTCTTTGCGGTTGCCGCGCGCGGCTTTCACCACTTCTTTAATCACGCGATAACGGTTCGGGTATAACGCTTCGAAACCCAGCTCTTCCAGCTCGGTTTTGATGTGGTGAATACCTAAACGGTGTGCCAGTGGGCTATAGATTTCGAGGGTTTCACGGGCGATGCGACGGCGCTTGTCCGGGCGAAGCGATCCCAGTGTACGCATGTTATGTGTGCGGTCGGCCAGTTTGATCAGAATGACGCGGATATCCTGCACCATCGCCATGATCATCTTGCGAAAGTTTTCGGCCTGCGCTTCTTTTTTGTCCTGAAACTTGAGCTTATCAAGTTTGGATACCCCTTCCACCAGCTCGGCAACAGTTTTGCCAAACAGTTGTTCCATATCCTGGTAAGTGGCCGGGGTATCTTCAATCACGTCATGCAGCAGCGCAGCCATCAACGTTTCGTAGTCGAGTTTCATCTCGGCCAGAATACAGGCCACCGCTACCGGGTGCGTGATATAGGGTTCACCGCTTGAACGTGTCTGGCCCTCGTGAGCGTCACGTGCAACGAGATACGCCTGCCTGAGACGTTTGATTTGATCTTCAGGCAGATAGTTTTGAATCAGTTGATTCAGGCTTTCAAACAGATACAAGGGTGACCTGCAGGTTAATTAACGACGACCTTCAGCAATGGCGGTAACGGCCTGCAGTTCTGCGGCTTCCTGCTCTTGCTGCTCCTGCCGCTCACGCACGTCGAGGATCTGGTTGTTGATCAGACCTTCTTCGATTTCGCGCAGCGCGATAACGGTGGTTTTATCGTTTTCTTCCGGTACTAACGGATCTTTACCGCCAACCTGCATCTGACGAGCGCGACGCGCGGCGACCAGCACCAGGTCAAAACGGTTACCTACTTTCTCTACAGCGTCCTGAACAGTTACGCGTGCCATACTTAAAATGCTCCACAGGTGAAGAAATGACTGGGCATGATACTGAAACCAGGCTCAGTCTGCCAATAGTTTGCTGATTAAAGCGTCATGTCGCTGCTTCTGGCGGCTCATACGCAGGCGTTCGGCGCGAATAATGGTTTTCAGATCGCCCAGAGCGGTATCGAAATCATCATTCACAATCAGGTAATCATATTCTGCGTAATGGCTCATTTCCGCAACGGCCTGCGCCATCCGCTTTGCAATTACCTCTTCGCTGTCCTGACCGCGTCCACGCAGGCGGCGATCCAGCTCCAGCTTTGATGGCGGCAGTATAAATATGCTGCGCGCCTGCGGCATGCGGCGGCGAATTTGCTGCGCACCTTGCCAGTCGATATCCAGGAACACATCCACGCCGGTCGACAGTACTTGCTCAATGGCTGCGCGGGAAGTGCCGTAAAAGTTGCCAAATACTTCGGCATGCTCAAGAAACGCGTCATCATCAATCATGGCTTTAAATTCGTCATGAGTAACAAAGAAATAGTGCTCGCCATGCACTTCACCAGGTCGAGGTGCGCGCGTGGTGTGCGAAACAGAAACCTGAGTGTCGTATAACGGTTGGGTTTTCAGCAAAGCCTGGATGAGGCTTGATTTACCCGCGCCGCTGGGGGCGGAAACAATATATAGCGTGCCTTGAGCCATGAGAGTCTTTTGTATGTGAATTGCGAAAGGAAACTTACATACGTGCCTATTATACACATCAGCGCTATGTGACGTAGCATTTGTCACACTTTTTCCCTCTCAGTATGGCATTTTGCGGCCCGCTTTCCTGTTTTGTTTGCAAATTTTCACCGCCGTAGCGAATCTCCGGAACCCGCCTCGCAACCGTTCTGTTTATTGATCGAAAGCGGTTCCTTTCTGGCGTTATAACGATTGCGCTATCAAGAGGGAGAAATGTTTATGTGGAGAAGAGCCGGAGCTGCAATTTGTCTGTTGCTATGGAGCATATTCAGCTTTGCAACTTGCCCTGTCTGGTCGCCTTCGCGGGCGCAGGAGGAAGTGAGCCGTTTGCAGCAGCAGCTCGCGCAGTGGAATGAGGCGTACTGGAAATCGGGAGCAAGCGACGTCAGTGACGATGTTTACGATAGGCTCAACACCCGGCTCGCCTATTGGCAGCGCTGCTTTTCGCTCGAAATATCCGCCAATTCATCAATACCACCTGGCGGTAATACCACTCATCCGGTTGCGCATACCGGGGTGCGAAAACTGGCGAATAAGCAGGCGTTGCAACAGTGGATGTCAGGGAAAAAAGATCTCTGGGTACAGCCAAAAGTGGATGGCGTAGCGCTCACGCTGGTCTATCGCCAGGGCAAGCTGGTACAGGCTATCAGCCGAGGAAATGGGCTGGCGGGTGAGGACTGGACGGCAAAAGCTCTCGCGATCCCGGCGATTCCCAACAATGTTAGCGGTGAGCTGGCAAACAGCATTTTGCAGGGCGAACTCTTTCTGCATCGTGAAAACCATATCCAGAAACAGTCAGGCGGCTTAAATGCCCGAGCCAGGGTTGCGGGTGCGATGATGCGCCGTGACGCTTCAGACCTGCTTCGGGAAATGGGTTTCTTTGTCTGGGCCTGGCCGGATGGTCCGGCAACGCTGGCACAACGGCTGGTTGTGCTGAGCAAGAGCGGATTTAACGAGGTGCTTGATTACAGCGTGCCAGTCAATACTGTTCAGGATGTGGAACGTATACGTGCCCGCTGGTTTACCTCCCCCTTGCCTTTCGTGACAGATGGTATCGTCGTGCGTTCGGGGGATGAACCTCAGGGCAAGGCGTGGCTGCCAGGGCACGGTAGCTGGGTGGCGGCATGGAAATATGATCCGGTAGAGGAAGTCGCCAGCGTAAAAAACATTCAGTTTGCCATTGGACGTACCGGAAAAATTGCCGTCGTTGCACAGCTTGAACCTGTGCAACTGGATGATAAACGCATCCAGAGGGTAAATATTGGTTCCGTCCGACGCTGGCATGAACTGGATATTGCGCCAGGCGATCAGGTTTCCGTGAGCCTTGCCGGGCAGGGTATTCCCCGTCTTAACCGCGTGGTTTGGCGTAGCCTTGTTCGCGAAAAACCGGTTCCACCGGCACCGCTTTTTTCATCGCACAGCTGTTTTTATACCACGGCAGAGTGCCATGAACAGTTTATTGCGCGACTGGTTTGGTTAAGTTCTGCAAATGCACTGGGGATCGAGGGGCTGGGAGAAAGTGGTTGGCGGATGTTGCATCAGACACATCATTTCGAACATCTCTTTTCCTGGTTGGCATTAACAAAGGAGCAACTGCAGGCGACGCCCGGTATTTCTCCCGCTCGCGGGCTAAAGCTTTGGCATCGTTTTAACGTGGTACGCCAATATCCTTTTATCCGTTGGGTTAATGCGTTAGGCATCCCTTTACCTAAGGCCGCATTAAATGCGCAGGGCATCAGCCTCTGGCAAGAACTTGTTGATAAGACGGAACAAGAATGGCTTGCGTTGCCAGGCGTGGGGGCCGAGCGTGCCCGTCAGATACGGCGTTGGTTGAGTCTGCCTGAAGTTACATCTCTGGCGGACTGGCTGGCGAAACAGAAGGTACAAGGATTTACCGTGGTCGGTGAATCCGGCTTTACGCATAGCGATCTTTTCACCGGAACATAATCAGTATGTCGGAAGATTTCTGAAAATGAATGGTCCGGTTAAGCGGGATACTTACAGGCACACTTCAAAGATTATTTTTACTAAAACGCCCGTTTTTCAGGGCGTTATTAAATATATCAAACAGCTGAGTTCTCTACTCGATATTCTGAATCTGCTCGCGCATCTGCTCAATCAACACTTTCAGCTCGATAGCGGAATTGGTGACTTCAGCATTAATCGATTTGGATGCCAGTGTATTCGACTCACGATTGAACTCCTGCATCATAAAGTCGAGGCGACGACCCACGGCCTCTTTTTTCTTCAAAATATTGTAGGTCTCTTTTACATGCGCTTCGAGCCGATCCAGCTCTTCGGCCACATCGATACGCTGCGCCATCATCACCAGTTCCTGCTCAAGGCGATTATTCTCCAGTTGCACCTGCGCCTCTTCGAGCTTAGCAACCAGCCGCTCGCGCTGCCATTGCAGGATTTCTGGCATATGGGCGCGCACTTTGGCGACTTCGGTACTCACGCCTTCCAGACGCTGCTCAATGAGCACTTTCAGTGCCTGGCCTTCGGTTTCACGGGCGACGATAAAGTCATCCAGCGCACCGTCAAGCGCTGCGAGAACTTGTGCCGCAATGGCATCCAAATCCTGTTCTTGCGCGGCCATCACGCCAGGCCAGCGCAGGATATCGACCGGATTAATTTCCCCTTCGTCACTCTGCAATTTGACCCAGTTGGCGGCAGATACCAGCTGTTTAGCCAGTTTCTCGTTGAGGATCAGTTCCGCTTGTGCGCTGGAATCGGGTTCAAAACGCAGGTTGCATTCCACTTTGCCGCGAGTCAGACGGGTACGAAGACGTTCACGGACAACTGGTTCAAGGCTGCGGAATTGTTCCGGCAGGCGGAAGTAAGTTTCCAGATAACGCTGGTTTACCGAGCGCAGTTCCCAGGAGGCAGAGCCCCATTCACCCTTGATTTCACGCCGGGCGTAGGCGGTCATACTGCGGATCATAGACGTTCCCGTTTTTAAAGAGAGATGCGGGGATTATAGCTTTCGTGGACTTATCAGGATAGGAATAACCACGGTAAGCCAGTATAATGCGCAGCCACATTCGAATAGCCGGAGAAATCATCATGCGTCCAGCAGGCCGTAGCGCCACTCAGGTACGTCCCGTCACCCTGACCCGTAACTATACAAAACACGCTGAAGGTTCCGTGCTGGTTGAATTTGGTGATACCAAAGTGCTGTGCACCGCCTCTATTGAAGAAGGCGTACCGCGTTTCCTGAAAGGCCAGGGACAGGGTTGGATCACCGCTGAATATGGCATGCTGCCGCGTTCCACCCATACTCGCAACGCGCGTGAAGCCGCAAAAGGCAAACAGGGTGGTCGCACCATGGAAATCCAGCGCCTGATTGCCCGTGCGCTGCGTGCAGCGGTTGATCTGAACGCGTTGGGTGAATTCACTATTACGCTCGACTGCGACGTACTCCAGGCCGATGGCGGCACCCGTACCGCTTCTATTACCGGTGCTTGTGTGGCGCTTGCGGATGCGCTGAACAAACTGGTTGCGGCAGGGAAATTGAAAACCAACCCGATGAAAGGCATGGTTGCCGCCGTATCCGTGGGTATCGTTAACGGCGAGGCCGTGTGCGATCTTGAGTATGTGGAAGATTCCGCCGCCGGGACCGACATGAACGTGGTGATGACCGAAGATGGCCGCATGATTGAAGTTCAGGGCACGGCGGAAGGCGAACCGTTCTCCCATGAAGAGTTACTGACCCTGCTGGCGCTGGCCAGAGGGGGAATCGAATCGATTATTGCGACGCAGAAAGCGTCGCTGGCGAATTAATTATTAAGGGCGACTGAGAGTCGCCTTTTTTTTGCGCGTCATACTTCACGCAGCCTCTTTGTTGGCCGCAGTCTCTGGTTGCCTTCGCGATGCTACGCGAACTATTTTGCGTAATCTGTAAATTGAAAAGTGAGATGAGGAGCGAATCCATGAAAGCGTATCAGCGTCAGTTTATTGAATTTGCGCTTAATAAGCAGGTACTGAAGTTTGGCGAATTCACGCTGAAATCCGGGCGTAAAAGCCCCTATTTCTTCAACGCCGGGCTGTTTAATACCGGGCGTGATCTGGCTCTGTTAGGCCGTTTTTACGCCGAAGCGTTGGTGGATTCCGGGATTGATTTCGACCTGCTGTTTGGCCCGGCTTATAAGGGTATTCCGATTGCAACTACCACCGCAGTGGCGCTTGCGGAGCATCATGAACGCGATGTGCCGTACTGCTTTAACCGTAAAGAAGCGAAAGATCACGGTGAAGGCGGCAATCTGGTCGGCAGCGTGTTACAGGGCCGTGTGATGCTGGTGGATGACGTCATCACAGCGGGCACTGCTATCCGCGAGTCGATGGAAATTATCCAGGCCAACGGCGCGACGCTAGCTGGCGTGCTGATTTCGCTGGATCGTCAGGAGCGCGGCCGCGCTGATATCTCCGCGATTCAGGAAGTGGAACGTGATTACGGCTGCAAAGTGATTTCAATTATCACACTGAAAGATTTGATTGCATATCTGGAAGAGAAGCCGGAGATGGCCGATCACCTGGCTGCGGTTCGCGCATATCGCGAACAGTACGGCGTGTAACCTTAATGCCCGGCAGGAAACGCCCTGCCGGGCGTGGGTCATCACCGTTTTGTGCTCTGCGTGTTCACATAGAGTGAATAAACTGAAGTGCTAAAGGCCATAAACAGGCGAGTTCAGCGGTTTTTCGTCAATGCTGTCGGTTATCGCCGTTTCACAGATTGCCGGAAAGTGAGAATGCAGCCACAAAGGCTGCATAAAAAGAGATTATTGCAATTGTGCGGCAAGCAGTGGCCAGCGAGCGTCAAAATCGTCGGTTGGGCTGTATTTAAATTCACTGCGCACATAGCGCGACAACATCCCTTCACAAAACGCCAGCAGCTGGCTTGCCAGCAGCGTTTCGTCAGTGGCATAGGCCTCGCCTTCACGCATTTTGCGTTCGCGCAGGACTTGGCGCAGTTGCGCTTCAATACGTTCGAATAGCTGGTTAATGCGCCCTTGCAGGCGATCCTGCTCAAACATCAGCGCGTGGCCAGTTATAATGCGCGTTAAGCCAGGGTTACGCTCGCCGAAGCCGAGGATTAGCTGCACAATCAGGCGCAGGCGTGTGGTAGTGTCTTTCTCATCCTTTAAAATCAGGTTGATGCGGCTGATCAGGCTATCCTCGATAAACTCTATCAGGCTATCAAACATGCGCGTTTTACTGGGGAAATGACGGTACAGTGCGGCTTCGGAAACGCCAACGGAAGCAGCCAGTTTCGCGGTAGTAATACGCTGGCTTCCATCGCTGGATTCCAGCATCAGCGCCAGAGACTGAAGTATTTCCTCGCGACGATTCCTTTTCGCAGTTTGTTTTTCTGCCATGTTCTAAAATACCCCTGAAAATAAACACTTGTCAGGCGAGCGACCACACGGCGACCGCAAACAATGTGCGTTTGCGGTGATGTTATCGCGTTATTTCGCCGTGTGATGCGTTAAATAGAGCGGTTTACTGACGCCCGGAATGGCCAAAGCCGCCTTCGCCGCGTTCAGTCGCGTCGAACTCTTCCACCAGATTAAATTCTGCCTGAACAACCGGCACAAACACCATTTGCGCGATGCGCTCGCCCGGAACAATAGTGAAGCGGTCTTGGCCGCGGTTCCAGACGGAAACCATTAGTTGCCCCTGATAATCCGAGTCAATCAGACCAACCAGATTACCCAGCACCACGCCATGCTTATGCCCCAGTCCTGAACGCGGCAGGATAACCGCAGCGAGCGACGGATCGGCAATATGGATTGCCAGACCGGTTGGCAGCAACGTTGTTGCGCCTGGCGCCAGCTCTACGGCGTCGTCGAGACAGGCGCGCAGGTCAAGTCCGGCGGAGCCGGAGGTGGCATAAGTCGGTAGCGGAAATTGCTTGCCGACACGCGGGTCCAGAATCTTAACGTCGATTTTTTTCATCATAAAGGGTAACGATCTCGTCCAGTAATTGGTGTCCCAGAAGTTCTTTGCGTTCCAGCGGCAGACGTTTGTCGCCCTCCTGCCAGAAAAGATGTAGTGCATTGTTGTCGCTATTAAACCCTTGATCTAAATGAGAAACATCGTTAGCACAAATCAGATCAAGGTTTTTACGGGCGCGTTTCTGCCGGGCATATTCTTCCACATTATTTGTTTCGGCGGCAAATCCCACGACAAAGGGGCGATGGGCAGAAAGTGCGGCAACGCCAGCGATGATATCCGGGTTTTTTACCATTTTTATCGTGATTTCATCGCCTTGTTTTTTAATTTTCTCTTCCGCCACGCTGGCCGCGCGGTAATCAGCGACGGCGGCGCAGCCGATAAAAATGTGCTGTTGCTGTGCGCTACGCTGCACGGCTGCTTCCATCTCCAGCGCGGTGGTGACATTGATGCGTTGCACCAGCGCTGGCGTTGGCAATGTGACCGGACCTGCAACCAGCGTGACGTTTGCACCGCGGCTGGCGGCGGCGGCTGCAATGGCGAAGCCCATCTTACCGGAACTGAGATTAGTAATGTAACGCACCGGATCCAACGGCTCTCGGGTTGGGCCGGCGGTAATCATGATGTTCAGATGTTGCAGATCTTTGACAGGCGAAAAATACGCGGCTGCCATATCGACGATCGTCAGCGGATCCAGCATGCGGCCAGGGCCAACATCGCCACAGGCCTGACTGCCGCTGTCCGGTCCCCACAGCAGCAGACCGCGTGAGGCCAGCACCTGCAAATTATGCTGGGTTGCTGCAGCTCTATACATTTGCTGGTTCATTGCTGGCACTACCGCGACAGGTGAAGGAGTGGCGAGGCAAATCGTGGAAACCAGGTCGTTAGCCATTCCGGCGACGACGCGGGCAATCAAATCGGCAGTGGCGGGTGCCAGAATCACCAGATCGGCCCATTTACCGAGTTCAATATGGCCCATTGCCGCTTCGGCTGCTGGATCGAGCAGGCTGTCGGAAACCGGATTCCCGGAAACGGCTTGCAGGCTAAGCGGGGTAATGAAGGCTTTGGCACCTTCAGTCATTACCACGCGAACTTCTGCGCCGCGATCGCGCAAACGGCGCACCAGCTCAGGCGCTTTGTAAGCCGCAATGCCGCCGCTTACGCCGAGGACAATTTTTTTACCCGCCAGACTGATCATGATTCTTTCCTGTTGGATTTCACCAGAAGTTGGGCATTTTATCACAATCCTGATGTTGTCGTGCTTTTGCCCGCAGAGCACTTTGCGAGGTGCTACGCAGGCTTTGACATTGGCTATCGAAGGAGGGAGCGTGGAATGGCAACATAAACGTGGGATCGGGAGGAGGAAATATGGACATTGTTTTGACACCCCAGAAGCCGCGCGAAAAGATGATGCAGTATGGCATTGAGACATTATCAGATGTGGAGTTATTGGCGCTTTTTCTGCGCACCGGAACGCGAGGAAAGTGTGTAATAACCCTTGCCCGCGAACTGCTGAAGCAATTTGGTTCGCTTTATACCTTGCTCTCTTCCGAGCTGGAAGATTTTCGGGATGTGCACGGAATCGGCGTGGCGAAATATGCACAGTTAAGAGGCATCGGCGAGCTGGCCCGCCGTTACTATAATGCGCGCCTGCTGGAAGAGAGCTCGCTGCTAAATCCTGATATGACACGCGAATTCCTGCAGAGTCAGTTAGCGGGAGAAGATCGCGAGATCTTTATGGTGATCCTGATGGACAACCAGAACCGGATACTGAAGCACTGCCGGTTGTTTAGCGGCACCATTAACCATGTCGAAGTGCATCCGCGGGAAATTCTGCGTGAAGCGTTAAAAGTGAATGCAGCCGCCGTGATCCTCGCGCATAATCACCCTTCAGGTAACGCTGAGCCAAGCAAGGCGGATAAGCAAATCACTGAGCGAGTGATAAAATGCTGCCAGTTCATGGACATCCGTGTGCTTGATCACCTGGTCGTTGGTCGCGGAGAATGCGTTTCGTTTGCAGAACGCGGCTGGATTTAAGTCATTTTAGGCGATCCACGGGGATCTTTGTCTGTTCGGGACTTGAGCACACCGCCGACTCAGCGTATACTACGCCACCTTTGAGAATCTCGGGTTTGGCATTTGGGCCTGGCAATCGAGAGTTCACTTAGACACTAAATCCTTCAAGTTGCGTCAGGGCGGCAAGAGAGTGAATCCCTGTGAACGTACATAAGTACGTGAGCTGGATAAGCGAGCGCAGCCAACGCAGAGGCAGCCGGAAGGATGACGTGTAGAACTGCGATGACCGGGCTGTAAAGCCTGACGAGGCGCCGATACCCCATACGAAGCTCGAGCTAATTTGATTTTTGGAGAATAGACATGTCCCGAGTCTGCCAAGTTACTGGCAAGCGTCCGGTGACCGGTAACAACCGTTCCCACGCACTGAACGCGACTAAACGCCGTTTCCTGCCGAACCTGCACTCTCACCGTTTCTGGGTTGAGAGCGAAAAGCGTTTTGTCACCCTGCGTGTATCTGCTAAAGGTATGCGTGTAATTGATAAGAAAGGCATCGATACAGTTCTGTCTGAACTGCGTGCCCGTGGCGAAAAGTACTAAGTACTTAGAGGATATAAATCATGGCTAAAGGTATTCGTGAGAAAATCAAGCTGGTTTCTTCCGCTGGTACTGGTCACTTCTATACCACCACGAAGAACAAACGTACTAAGCCGGAAAAACTGGAACTGAAAAAATTTGATCCAGTTGTCCGTCAGCACGTGCTGTACAAAGAAGCTAAAATCAAATAATTTTAGTCTTCTTCCACAAAAACCCCGCACTGTCGGGGTTTTTGCATTTCTGATAACCCGCAAGCGGAGATGAGATGCCTGAATTACCCGAAGTAGAAACCAGCCGCCGGGGTATCGAACCACACCTGGTTGGCGAAACCATTCTTCATGCAGTGGTACGCAACGGGCGATTACGCTGGCCGGTTTCCGATGAGATCCACGCCCTGAGCGATAAACCGGTGCTGAGTGTTCAGCGTCGCGCGAAATACCTGCTGTTGGAGTTGCCTGATGGCTGGATCATCATCCATTTGGGTATGTCCGGCAGCTTACGCATCCTTCCTCATGAGCTTCCTGCTGAAAAGCATGACCATGTTGATCTGGTGATGAGCAACGGCAAAGTGCTGCGCTACACCGATCCTCGTCGCTTTGGTGCATGGCTGTGGACCAAAGAGCTGGAAGGCCACAATGTGCTGGCCCACCTTGGTCCTGAACCGTTAAGCGAAGCCTTTAATGCCGATTATTTGCAGCAGAAGTGCGCAAAGAAAAAAACGTCCATCAAGCCCTGGTTAATGGATAACAAGCTGGTGGTTGGTGTAGGAAACATCTATGCCAGCGAATCGCTGTTCGCCGCCGGGATCCATCCGGATCGCCTGGCCTCTTCGCTTTCACATCAGGAATGTGAAATTCTGGTGCGGGTGATCAAAGCTGTGCTGCTGCGTTCCATTGAACAGGGTGGAACTACGCTAAAAGATTTTCTGCAAAGCGACGGGAAACCTGGCTATTTTGCGCAGGAGCTACAGGTGTACGGGCGGGAAGGGGAACCTTGTCGCGTTTGCGGTACACCGGTTGTGGCCGCCAGGCACGCACAGCGCTCAACGTTTTACTGTCGCCGCTGCCAGAAATAAGCCGGATAGCGGCTCTGGTTTTCCGCCATACCGGTGTTGCCAGGCCTGATAAGCGAAGCACTATCAGGCAGTAAGCTTCTCCAGCAGCGCCTTGTGCACGTTCGGCGGCAGGAAGTGAGCAACATCGCCCTGATGGCGCGCCACTTCTTTCACCAGCGATGAGGAGATAAACGACCACTCTTTCGACGGCATCAGAAACACGCTTTCCAGTTCCGGCATCAGATGGCGGTTCATATGCGCCAGCTGCATTTCGTATTCAAAATCTGCAACGGCACGCAGACCGCGGATCAGAATATTTGCCTGCTGTGCACGGGCAAAGTTCGCCATCAAATCACTGAACCCTACTACCGTAACGTTTGGCAAATGCGCCGTCGCTGATTGCGCCAGTGCCACTCGCTCATCAAGACTGAACATCGGTTTCTTGCCTGGACTGGCGGCGATAGCCAGCACGACCTCGGTAAACATGGCTGCGGCGCGAGTCACGATATCAATGTGGCCATTGGTGATCGGATCGAAAGTACCGGGATAAATCGCTTTTGTACTCATCGCTTATTCTTTCTCTGAATAACCGTGGTTCAGCGCCCACAGCTCGGTGTATTTATTAAACGTATACTGTGCATTAACCACCGCCAGCAACCAGCCTTGTTTGCCGTCTAGCACGCCGCCACGCAGTAGCAACGTTTTTGTGAATGCGCCCAAAGTATGAGCGAAAATACCCGGTAGTGAGGTTTTTTTCCCGCGCTGATGGCGTTCCTGCGCCCACGCCGTGGCGTAATTGAGCTGCTTGCGCTGGAAGCTGGCGAAATCACGGCAGGTCAGATGCAGTAAATCACCGCTCAGGGCGATTATCTGCGCCTGTGGCGCATCGAGTGACTCATGAACGCGGTTAGCGTTGTACTGGTAACGTTCACGTTCGTACAGGCGCGTGACGCGATCCGGATACCAGCCACTGTGGCGCATAAAACGCCCGAGAAAATAATTGCGACGCGCAATGCTGTAAACTGCACCGGGCTGCGGCGCAGCCAGCGCCTGACGCAGTTGTTCTGCCAGCTCAGGGGTTACGCGCTCGTCGGTGTCAATCATCAGAATATAGTCACCACTGGCATAACGCTGGGCAATTTGACGCTGAATGCCATAGCCCTGCCAGTCGGTATGGCTGAAGACTTTAGCGCCAGCGCGGCTGGCAATGCCGGGGGTGTCGTCGCGGCTGCCCGAATCCAGCAGCACGATTTCATCCGCCCAGGCCACGGACGCAAGGCAATCGGGCAGCAGATCCGCCGCATCTTTGGCGATCATCACCACCGACAAACGTCTGGACATTAATGGCTCCGCTGAGGCAAATACGGTTGCAGGAGTTGTAGCAGACGCGCCAGCGCGCCCTGGTTCTGGTGCAGAACCTCAACGGCATGGCGACCGTACCATAAGCGGTAGTCTTCATCCGTCAGCAGTGTGGAAACTTCTTTCACCAGCGAATCCACACCTGTCACAGTGATCAGCCCTTCCGCTTCCTGCAGACGTGCACAAATGTCTTTGAAGTTAAAGGTATGTGGCCCCATCAATACCGGAATGGCATGGGCCGCGGGTTCCAGAGGATTATGACCACCGCGCTCAACCAGGCTACCGCCGACGAAAGCAATATCGGCAATACCGTACAGCAGCATCAGTTCGCCCATGGTATCGCCAATAACCACCTGGGTGCTGCCGGATGGGATCTCGCCTGAGCTGCGCAGGGTATAGCTGAACCCGGCTTTTTGCGTCATGTTGCGCGCATCCGGGAAACGCTCAGGATGGCGAGGTACCAGGATCAGCAGCAAATCGGGGAACGTTTCCAACAGCTTGCGGTGTACCTGTAAAATGACTGCTTCTTCACCTTCGTGCGTACTAGTGGCAATCCATACTTGACGGCGCGGTGCCCATTGGCGGCGCAGCGTCACGGCGCGCGCGGCAAGCTCAGGTGTAACAGAAATATCGAACTTCAGGCTGCCGGTAACGCTCAACTGGTTGCGTTTGAGCCCAAGTTGCAGGAAACGGTCACCATCTTCCTGGTTTTGTGCGGCAATCAAGGTGATTTTGCTGAGCAAACGACGCATCGCTTTACCCAACCGGGCATAGCCTTTCGCCGAGCGCCCGGAAAGGCGCGCGTTAGCAATCACCAGTGGAATTTGCCGGGCATGAAGGGCAGAAATCATATTCGGCCATAGCTCGGTTTCCATTACGATCACCAGCTTCGGGCGCACGGTATTCAGGAAACGCTTCATGGCGCACGGCAGATCGTAGGGCAAATAAACGTGATGAACGTCTTTACCAAAGGCGGACATCACGCGTTCCGAACCAGTTGGCGTCATGGTGGTGACGGTGATCGGTAATGCGGGGTAGCGATGACGCAGCGCGCGCACCAGGGGGATGGCCGCCAGGGTTTCGCCTACGGAGACGGAATGCAACAAAATACCGTCCGGCTTCACTTTGTTACGACAAAATCCATAACGTTCAGCCCAGCGTTTACGGTAAGCAGGGGCTTTGCGGCTGCGAATTAATAATCGCAACCACACCAGAGGCTGTATTAAGTAAAGCAGGGTGGTATACAACAATTCCAAGCGACTATCCGTTTTTTTAAGATTCGGCGGGCAAATTCTAAGCATTTAGGACAGCTAAAGCTATACCTTATGCCAGATACCTTTTGAGACGGAAGTAGCGGCGGCCAAGGCGCCAGCGCAAACGTGGACTTTTTGCGCTTTTCCAGATGAGCTTCCAGATACCTTTCTCGAAAAACTCGCGAATGATCATCGCCTTCTTGCTTTCATCCTTCATGGTATCAAAGGTATGGATGATGCCGAGCCCTTCTTTGGCTATCTGCCAGTAACATGCCGGTATATCTTTAACTTTATCCGCATAGCGCTGATTAATTGCATCCAGCATTTGCAGGATTTTCATGTAGTGACGCGCCGAGCGAATCAGCGTGTCGTCCGTGTCCGGCATGTGCGAAACGGACGCTGAGTGGATGTAGTAATCGTAAAATTGTTCACTGGTATATTGCACACGCCCAGCAGCGAGCAGGACTTCCGTTGTCCAGGGAATATCCTGGTGGCGAAGACCCGGTTCGAAATGAAAGTTATGCTGACGGATGAAATCGTGTCGATAGATATTCAGCCAGGTAACATGCAGGAATTTACGCGAATCCAGAGCCTGTTTAAGCCATGCCGGGCCAGCCTGAACCCCCGTTGATTGTAACTTTTCAGGCGGAAAAATCGGACGGGTAGGTTTTTTGTCGTTTTCCCAGACATAGTTACCGTTACAGGTCGCAACATCCAGATTTCCCGTGTTGGCCATATCAAGCAGGCGCTGATACATACCGGGTTTGAAAACGTCATCAATATCCGGAAAAGAAAGATATTTTCCCTTTGCGCAGGCCAGCCCGGAATTGCGGGCAACCGAAACACCCTGATTTTCTTGCTCAATAACCTGCAACTGCGGTAGTCGATCGCGCCATTGCTCCACGATCTGCATCGATCTGTCCGTGGAACCATCATTGACAATGATCACTTCCATGCTGTCGATTTTTTGTGCGACGAGGCAAGTGAAAAACTGGTCGAGGAACGCTTCGCCGTTATAGACGGCAACCACTACGCTTAACATAGGCGCTGAAATTTGCATAAGAAACCTGATTACTTATTATTTTCCGCCAGCGCAAGATACTGCTGGCAAATCGCATGGATACCGTAGGATGAAATTGTCTCGCCATCTATTCCCTGGGAATGATTGGCATACATATCGGATAACGTTTTTGCCAGCGACTCGTCGGTCAGGTCGCTAAGGCCGCGAGCAAGTGGCCCCGTCAGAATCTCTGCTGGCCCACCTGGGCAGTTAGTGCTAACCGGTGGCGTCTGGCAGATAATCGCCTCGACCAGAACATTACCAAATCCTTCGCAGTCCGAGCTTAACACTAAGAGGCGGGCACCTTTGATCCAGGGATAGGGATTCGCTACAAATGGATGAAACACAACCCTGTTAGCGATTCCAAGACTTTCTGCAAGCGCCTTTAACTGCGCGATTTTTGCTTCTGAGCCGTTACCCATCATCACTAAAGGCACCTCGATTTTGCTAAGCGCATAAGCGCGCAGCAAGCGGTCGTGCCTTTTCTGTTCGTGGAAGCGCCCAACGTGAATCAGGTAGTCCTGCCCCTGCATTTCAAATGGCTGCCCGGCCAGTTCCTGGATAGCCTTGACATCGAAGGGGTTATGGATGACTGCACTGCGACGCAGAGGAATTGCCAGCGTATCGGAAAGATCGTGCAGCACGGCTGACGAGACCGCCACTATATTGCGGTTTTCGTAGATGTGCCGCATCTTCAGATGCTTAAACCAGCGGGAAAATCCACGGCGGTGGCAAAGATAGGAAAATGAGAACATGCCGTGAATACAAAACCAGACTTTGTCGCGATCAAGCACGCGGCTGTGGGCGACAATACGGTCGGTTTTATGCAGATGGGAAAAAACGATATCAAATTTTCCACTACGTTCTGCCGTAATAATCGCTTCATCTAACAGTTTTGCCCGACGCGTGATCTCTGTAAGCTTGCGCCAGGGCTTTTTGCATTTATCCTGGATTACCTGGAACTCCACACCTTCAGGAATGGGGTAATCGCACTCTTTACGCAGTGAGAAAAGCGAGACCTGGTGTCCCATTTCCACCAGGCCGCTGGAGAGCGTGAGGACGGTTTTTTCCGCGCCTCCACCGGGTAAGCCATCAATAATCATCAGGATACGCATATTAATCCAGAATATTTTGATAAAGCGAAATTAGCTGGCTTGACAGCTTTCCTGGGGTTGAATCCTTAACCTTATCGCGGGCTTTCATGCCCATGTCATTGCTCTTTTCCAGTGATGGAATGGCCATCACAGCCTCTCTTAACCTGCCGATATCAAGGGCATCACAAAAGAAACCATTACTTCCTTGTTCTATAAATTCCGCGCCACCGCAGCTATCTGACGTGATGACGGGTAAACCACATGCCATCGCTTCCAGAATGACGTTTGGGAAAGGATCATACAACGTTGGTAGCAACAGACCATCGGAAAGTTGATAAAAAGGCAACGTCTCTTTTTGCATACCCATGAACCGGATCTGTTCTTTACAGCCCAGTGACTGTGCAAGCGCCTGATAACGTTTTTCTGCTTTATCCTGGCCTATGACTATCAGATAAGCCGGTGTACCCGCTATCGACTCGATCGCTGCAGCGAGGCCTTTTCGTTCAAAGCCCGAGCCCACAAAACAAAAAACAGTGGCACTAGCAGGAAGCCCATACTGCTGGCGCAACGCTGCACGCTGCGCGTTCTCCGCCGGAATGAAACGGCTGGAATCTATTGAATTATAAATGACGTGTATCTTTTTTGCGTCAACGGCAAAGTCTTCGACGATTTCTCGCTTAATCATTTCCGCATTGCAGATAACCGCTTTCAGCTCTGGCGATTGATACATCTCGCGTTCGGCGCTCATGACATAGCGGTGATAGCGGTCATGCATCAGCATTTTTGCACGCCAATTGGGAAGAATACGCGAACGCTGCTGCAGCCACCGCTGATGCACGCCGTCGCCGGCGCGATAAATATCGCAACCCGCGATACGTTCGTGACTCTGAACAATATCAAATTGCTGCTCCTGCCAGAGCGCACGCGCAGCGTTAGCAAAGCCTCTTTCCCGGCTAATTCGTCCCCATTTGGCGGGATTGCAAATATGGATGTGCCAGTCATCCTGACGCTCTCCTTGCCACTCTCGGGTGATGACGTTTAGCTCCAGATTTTGATTACCAAGAGCCATCAGCGCACGGGAGACAAAGCGCTCCGCACCACCATCAGGGCGATATTTTTGACGAACAATAGCCAGACGGTGGCGCTTCATGCCAGATACCTCTTCGCTGCATCGACAACTGCATCAACGGGGATGGCGTCGAGATAACGTTCACTGGTTTTGGTATCAACGGCGTCAGGGTCGGGAAGCGGTCCAAAATTACCTGCCCAGATCACTTCGCCATTGACCTGCCAGGGCGACCAGAAAGTGAGTTTTGACGGGCCGAAAAGCGCAACGCAGGGCGTTTGCAACGCAGCAGCCATATGCATGGGAACAGAATCGACACCGATAAACAGGTCGGCATGGTCAATAAGCGACGCAAGCTGGCGCAACGAGAGCTCGCCTGCAAGTGAGATAACACCGGTCTGCGGCGATGCGCGGAGGATCCTGTCAACCATCGACAACTCTTTTTTATCCGGTCCAGCGGTCAACACAATGGTATGGCCTTCCTGCTGCAACGCTGTGATAGTTTGCGCCATTTTGTTTTCATCCCAACATTTGAAGAACCAGCGCGATGTCGGCTGAATGACGATATAGCGATCGCCAATGCCTTGTGCTGTCAGCTTTTGTCGGGCGAAATTCCAGTCATCCGCGCTGTAACTCATCGTCACTGTTGAGACGGGAGGAACCGATAAGGGAGAAAGAATGGATAAATTCTGTTCAACGGTATGCAACACATTGTGGTTTGCAACGGAAACCAGTCCGGTATGACAAAAGCGCCAGAAGGCATTTTTACGTTTATTGAAGCCGAAGCCAAGACGAACCGGGGCGCCGGTAAAGCGAGTCACAATGGCGCTGCGCCATTGATCGGCAAGGTTTATCACCAGATGATATTGGCGGGCTCTGAGCGCGCGCAGTAACTGCCACTCTTTTTGCAAATGTTTGAGCGTACCAAGTTGCTTCCATTTGCGATCAATACCATAAATCGTATTAATCGCCGGGTGCGCTGCCAGCATGTCGCGTGTTTCTTCGTACAGTAGGACATCAATTTGTGCATCCGGTAAGCTCTGGCGAAGCGAGTTTATCACTGGAGTCGTCAGCAACATGTCGCCATGATGACGAAGTTTAATCAATAAAATGCGTAAATCAGGCGTATTAAGTATGTTATTCATCATCGTCTTATTGGCAACAACCTTCCTGTAATTCTAATAGACCTGATGTTGTCTTGCACTCTTTCTCCATGCCGTCAGGATTTTATCTCTAAGTGTTTACTCATCGTGATGAGAGTGCGTAACATAGCACTGACTTTTATTTTACCTGGGCTAAATATGGATAAACCGGCATTTATCATCACGATTGATACAGAGGGGGATAACCTCTGGCAAAATCGCCGTGAGATCAAAACGGAGAATGCGCGGTATCTGGCACGTTTTCAGGCATTGTGTGAGCGTTTCGGGTTTAAACCCGTTTGGCTAACCAATTATGAAATGGCAACCGATCCGGTGTTTGTTGAGTTCGCAAAAGATGTCATTGCCCGAGGGGAAGGGGAGGTTGGCATGCACCTTCATGCATGGAATAGCCCCCCTGATCATGATTTAACGGGTGATGACTGGCGCTGGCAGCCCTATCTGATTGAGTATCCCTCGGCAGTATTGCGTGAAAAAGTCTGTTTTATGACGCAGTTACTTGAGGATACCTTCAGCACCAAAATGTTGAGTCACCGCGCCGGACGTTGGGCATTTGACAGCCGCTACGCGAAATTGCTAATCGAACTGGGCTACCTGGTCGATTGTTCGGTTACACCTCGTGTTAACTGGCGTAATGCGAAAGGCGCACCGCAAGGTTCTGGCGGTACGGATTACCAGCATTTTCCGCAGCACGCTTATTTCCTTGATGTAGAAGATATTTCTAAGCCCGGAACCAGTTCATTGCTTGAGGTTCCGATGAGCATTCAATACAAACATTCCGCATGGCTCAACGCGATTAAGCAGAGCTACGATCGGTTGCGTGGCAAATACCGTTCGCCTTCGGTGAACTGGCTACGCCCTTCCGGCGGGAATACCGCACAGATGATTGATGTTGCGCAAAAATGTCTGGCGCAAGGGAATGGATACGTCGAGTTTATGCTGCATTCATCGGAATTTATGCCGGGCGGCAGCCCAACCTTTAAGGATGAAGCCGCTATTGAGGGGTTATACCGGGATCTAGAAGAGCTGTTTGAGTGGCTCGCTGCCAGAACACAAGGTATGACGCTGGCCGGGTTTTATCAGCAGCAGAAATAAATAATGCCCGATTTATGGAGTTAATCCATTATCGGGCATTTTTTATCGTCACGCTTTCTTTCGAGAAAAGAATGTGGCCAGCGCAAAGACGGTCATAAAGAATAGCACCGCCTCCGAACTGAGGAGGATGACGTCAGTCATTCCGTACAGAAGCAAAAGCAGCACTGTCGCCAGCAACAGCCCATTATTATTGCGGATGGCGTAAGAAATCACCGAAATAAAGAAAAACAATAGCAGCAGCAGCCCGGGGATACCCTGAAGCGAGTATTTCTCGATAAATTCATTGTGCAAATGAATCCTGATGTATTGCAACGAGGCCGCGAGGTGTGGATGCCCCTCTTTGACGTAATTTTGCGACCAGGTTTCACGGCTCTCGATGGATTGCCCCAACGGATGTGCAAGGCCATTTTGTACGCCAATAATCCACATGGAGAAACGTGCGCCAAGTGAAGTACTATCCTGGCCTTTCTGATAATCCTCAATTTCAAATTGCGTTTGTGCAATCTTAGGCGCGATCAGCGGCTTATAGCTGACGACAAAAATACCTGCCACGATGCAGCAAAAAATCACCATAGATTTAAGATGGATTTTGCGGAAATGGTAAAGTGTCAGCACAATGGCCAGAATTAAATACAGTCCCATAGCCGCTCGGGTACCGCTCAGCAGAATAATGAACCAGGAAAGCAAAATAGTAATGCCAGCCAGCACGTAGAGTTTTACACTTTGCTGCAAATAGAGGCTATAAACGAAGGCCAACGAAAGAACGGAATACACATAGGCGGACACGGTGGGGCGATCAATCGCCATCATAACACGCTCCACTCCCTGAGAGGCTTGCCATAAGCCCTCACCCGTTGCCAACGTAAAACCTGTAGCTGTAGCGATCAGAAAATATTTCTGGAAGTTCTCTTTAGTTATGTAGCACTTAAATCTGTCAATATAGAAAACTAACAAGCTTGCCAGGATCAGCTTCTTGCTGGTGCCAAGGTAGGCGTTATATTGGTTAATGCCTTCCGTCTGGTACTCATAAATGAAATACCATACCAAGTTTAACACGCCGAGAAGTAAAATTGGTAGTGCGATACTAAAAGGACGATGAGAAATTCTTTTTGATTCAAAAAGTAAGCCAATAATACTGGCGTATACGGCAATATAAAAGCATTGTCTCTGCATGCCTGAATTGACCAGAGCAAGTGCCACCGAGGCAAATACTAAAACAAGTGTTAACTGATAAAGCCGTAATCTTACTTTTTCCATAATGCCTTAATGACCCTTTTTTTATAGCTAAAGCGAACATCGCCGGACAGATAAAATGAAAGCGAATAAAGCTCACTGACGCGCTGCTTGACTATAAGCAGCTGCTTATCAGTAAGATATTTTTTATGATTACTGTAAATATCAAACCAGTGGCAATTAACCAGGTGCCGGAATTGCCGCGGAAAGGTTTTTTCCATCTGTAACGTACACTCAATAAGCGGCGCGATTTTGCTGGCGCTCAGGGTGCTGGAGAGGCTATCGTTACTTTTAATGTAATAATAATATCCCTGATGCTGATAAAATATTTTCTTAGCTTGCATCAACATTCCGGGAAATACAGCAAAATCTTCGTAACAAATCATTGAAGGTATGGGATTACTGTTATAGAGCTCTCGCCGTATAAACTGCCCAATAAGATGCGCCTGAAAATCTTTATGGAGCAGAAAACGTCGCACAGCATCATGGGTTGATAACGGTATCGGGTTGAAACCCTGCCACGCGGTAGAAATTTTGCGGGCATCGCGGATCTCAAGCAGATGCGTCAACAGCATATCTGGCTGCTGTGCTTTGAGGAAATTCACGGCATCACGCAGACTATTTGGTTTTAGCTGGTCATCACTATCGAGCATCGTGATGTATTCGCCTGTGGCCAGGGAAACGGCATTGTTACGTACCTGGCCGACGTTGCGGTAGCTTACCTGACGGCTAGTCACGTGCGGTAATTTATCTTTCCACGCATCAATAATGGTTTGTGTCGCATCTTCTGAGCTGTCATTAAAGATAATAACTTCAAGCTCTTTAGTGCAGGTATCGATGGCTGCCAGCAGGCTTTCAAGGGTCGCGGTAAGTGTTTTTTCAGCATTATGCGCTGCGATGATAACGCTAAGAAAAGCCATAGAATCAGTTACCTTGTGCGTTGCGGACATTGAGTAATACGCTGGCTTGGGGTAATTCACGAATGAATTGTTCAATCTGATCAAGCGAGGTATCGGTAACGGCAAATAACGCCTCTCGATCCTGTGAAAAATGGTATTTTGTTTCAAAGACATAAGAGCAAATATTCTTATCGTCACCAATCAAAAGGGTCTTGCCTAAGGGGCGTTGTTCGTAATGGCAACATGGCCCAAACAGCATAACGACCGGAACATTAACTGCATCGGCGATATAAATATTGCCCGAATCCGAAGCGATATAGCAGTCCATTTTGGAAATAGCCCAGGGCAATTCTTCAAGTGAGACTTTACCTATCATATTAACAAAATGGGGGAAATGGCCGTAGGCTGCGGTTATGTCATCCATCCACGACTGCTCATCCGGTGTCCCAAATACGTAAAACACGCAGGGCAGCGTTGCCAGGCAATCAACAATACGTTTCCAGATAACCGGAGGAACCGTTTTGGCATTGTTACCTGCGGAAATGCTGATACCGATACGAATGACGCCCGGTTTATCGAGGATCTCCGGATAGACGGCCGGTCTGAAAAGCGGTTTAGTCGCGTGCTTGGGAGACATCTGCCAGGAAAGTGAACGGTCAGCCAGGTGCAAATAATTGGTTACGGACAACGTCTTTTTTCCGTGATCGACGATGCCATGTGCCGTTGCATAGAAGACCCCGTGATACCACTTGCGCGCATAGGTACTGATAAATTGCTTATTACTGGCATTACAAACAGCGGCAAAGAACAGATTTACGCTATTCGGTTGCAGCAGATAGACATTGTCGTAGCGATTCATGATATGACAGGCAAAACTGAGCTTTTGCCACAGATTGCGTTTGCGCTGCTCAATAAAAAAAGCTGTTTCAATGGTCTCATCATGCTTTGCCAACATGCTCACGCTTCGGCTTATCAGTACATCACTTTTCTGCAGGTACGCCAGTAAGGGTGTCACGTTAACAAAATCGCCAATTTTAGCTGTTTGAATGACCAGATTACGCCCGGTTTTCTTACGGAATAGCTTACCGATGGTTTTAATCGGCAGTAATAAAATCAGCAGAAAAATATAACTCATTGATTAGGCATCTCTATCGCACAGTGGATGGTGGTTCTGAAGAAACGTGAAAATTTCATCCGCTGTTATATCTCTCATCCGCCCGGTCGGGCTTACCACCTGATGCTGATTTTTACCGTATCCGCCAATTAGCCCCGGATCGGTTGGACCAAACAGTGTGATATTTGGGCGATCGAGCGCGGCTGTTAAATGGCTCAGCCCCGTATCGACGGAAACGACAGTCTGCGCACCGGCAAGTTGTGCCGCAACCTGCGCCAGCGAAAGTTTAGGCAAAACTTCAACATGATCAAAGCCTGCCGCTATGCGCTCCGCGCGTTGGCGTTCATGTTCCGCGCCCCATGGCAGTTTAATATGGATACCGGTTGGTTGCATTAATTCGAGCAGTTCACGCCAGCGGCCTTCCGGCCAGTGCTTATCATCGCGTGTGGTGGCGTGCAAAAAGATGGCGTACGGCGGATGCGTCGTATCGGCCATTGCAAAATGGCGCGCAATCGCATAGTCGCCCTGGGTTTGCGGTTTTGTGTAACCGAGGCTTTTGGCAAACAACTCGCGGATACGTTCCACCGCATGTTGCTGTTTTGCAATATGGTGACGACGATTGTAAAACAGGCTTGCCAGCGGCTCGCGTGCGCTGCTCCAGTCCAGCCCGTGTTTCACTCCGTGCGCCAACCGGGTGACCAGCGCGGCGCTTTTCACCAATCCTTGCGCATCAATGATGGCATCGTAACGTTCGGCCTGCACGGCTTCGCGGAAGGCTTTGCGCTCCGCCGCTATGGGCGCGGAAAACCAGGTTTTACGCCAGCGGCGGATTGCCACCGGAATGACGTGATCAACGGCGGCATGCCAGGAAGGGATCTGTGCAAATCCCTCTTCGACCACCCAGTCAAAGCGGACCTCAGGAATTGCCTGCATGGCATCTGTCAGCGCAGGCAAGGTATGCAGCACATCACCCATCGAAGAGGTTTTCACGATCAATACCCGCATCGGTTATCCTTCCGCATCCAGCAGTAGTGCATTTAACTCTTCCAGTACGCGTTGTGGCGTAATGTCGATCAGGCTCTGATGATAGCCTTCGGCAGCATCGCCTTTACGCACTTTGTGATAACCAGAAATCAGACGGATGACACGCGCTTTATGCGACAACGGAGGGGTGAAATCCGGGCTGCTTGGACCGTACAGCGCCACCAGCGGGCGGTTGAGCGCGGCGGCGACGTGCATCAGACCAGAGTCGTTGGAGACGACGGCTTTGCAGGCGGCGATCAACACTACGGCTTGCTCCAACTGGGTTTCCCCGGCCAGATTGCGGCACCAGGCTTGTTGCTCAATACTCAGCGCGGCGAGGATCTCGTTGCCCGCTTCATGGTCTTTCGCGGAACCGAACAGCACCACCTGATAACCTTCATCAATCAACTGCTTTGCCAGTTCCGCATAGTGATAGTGCGGCCAGCGCTTGGCGGGGCCGAACTCTGCACCGGGGCAAAAGCCAATCATCGGGCGTTCTGCTGAGAGGGCAAACGTGGCACAGATTTGTGATTTTTCCCCTTCATTGACCTGCAACTGCGGCCACAGTAACGGCTGTGGCAGATCTTTCGCCGACGCCATGACGCCTTTGTCATAGGCAAGTGCTACGTAGCGTTCGACCATCAACGGCCAGGCTTGCTTATCCAGTACTCGTGCATCGTTCAGCAGACCATAACGCATCTCGCCACGCCAGCCGGTACGATGAGGGATTCTGGCAAAAAAAGGAACCAGTGCCGATTTAAAGGAGTTTGGCAGGACGTATGCCCGGTCATAGTGTTTTTCCCGCAGGCTATGGCCCAGCTTGCGGCGCTCGCCAATTCCCAGCGTTCCGTGGCCTAACGGCATCGGGATCGCTTCGTTGACTTCCGGCATTCGTGATAAAAGAGGACGGCACCACGCGGGTGCCATCACATCGATTATCGCCTGGGGAAAGCGCGCTTTGAGCGTGCGATAGAGACTTTGCGACATCATCATGTCGCCTACCCATGACGGGCCAATCACCAAAATTTTCATACTTACGCGTCGCGGTTCAGCCAGGCCATATACTCGGTGACGCCTTCGGCAACAGTTTTAAATGGCTTGTCATAGCCCGCTTTGCGCAGGTTGGTGAGATCCGCCTGGGTAAACGCCTGGTAGCGACCTTTCAGTTTTTCCGGGAACGGAACGTACTCAATGGTGCCTTTCTTGTGGAAAGCCAGTGTCGCATCGGCAACTGCCTGGAAAGATTCTGCGCGGCCAGTACCGAGGTTATAAATACCGGATACACCGTTTTCCCAGAACCATAAATTCACGGCGGCCACATCGCCTACGTAGACGAAGTCGCGCTTAAAGTTATCGCTACCTTCGAACAGTTTCGGGTTTTCACCGTTGTTCAGTTGGGTATTGAGGTGGAAAGCCACGCTCGCCATGCTGCCTTTGTGACCCTCACGCGGCCCATAAACGTTGAAATAGCGGAAACCAACAACCGGTGAATCCACTTCCGGCAGAATGCTGCGCACATATTCGTCAAACAGCATTTTTGAGTAGCCGTAAACGTTCAGCGGTTTTTCATACTCGCGGGATTCAATAAAGTCGGAGGTACGGCCGCCGTATGTGGCTGCGGAAGAGGCATACAGGAAGGGAATCTCACGTTCCAGACAGTAGTGCAGCAGCTCTTTAGAGTACTGATAATTGTTATCCATCATGTATTTGCCGTCCCACTCTGTCGTGGAGGAGCAAGCACCTTCGTGGAATACTGCGTCAATGTCACCGAATTCTTCCCCGGCCATAATCTGGATCAGGAAGTCTTCTTTATCCATGTAGTCGGCGATGTGCAGGTCAACCAGATTGACGAACTTGGTGCCGTCTTTCAGGTTATCCACCACCAGAATATCAGTGATGCCTTTATCATTCAGGGCTTTAACAATGTTACTGCCGATAAAACCCGCGCCGCCGGTAACGATGATCATAACTGTACCTTTGAAAAGTGGAGCGTTGAGACAATCTCAAACACTAATAGTTCTTATCATACCATCACATTGCCGCCCCTTCAGCCATTCCCCCAGGGAAGGACTTAGTGATGCGTGATTTATGCTACAAATTACATAATGGATGATGCGTCATCTCGTATCACCGCATAGCTTTCGGTAAGATGTTCCGAAATTTGCCCAGTCTGGAGAATTGCGATGCGTGGGGATTTTTATCGGCAGTTAACGAATGACCTGGAAACCGCGCGGGCGGAAGGGTTGTTTAAAGAAGAACGCATTATCACGTCGGCTCAACAGGCGGATATCAATGTGGCAAATGGTGGCCACGTCATTAACTTCTGCGCCAATAACTATCTCGGTCTGGCCAACCATCCTGAATTGATTGCCGCCGCGAAAGCAGGCATGGACAGCCATGGTTTCGGTATGGCGTCGGTACGATTTATCTGCGGTACTCAGGACAGCCACAAAGTGCTGGAGCAGAAGCTGGCCGAGTTTCTCGGCATGGAAGATTCCATTCTTTACTCCTCCTGCTTCGACGCCAACGGCGGGCTGTTTGAAACGCTGCTCGGCGCGGAAGATGCCATCATTTCCGATGCGTTGAACCACGCATCGATCATCGACGGTGTGCGATTGTGCAAAGCGAAGCGCTATCGCTATGCCAATAACGATATGCAGGAGCTGGAAGCACGTCTGAAAGAGGCACGTGAAGCGGGTGCCCGTCATGTGCTGATTGCCACTGATGGCGTGTTCTCGATGGACGGCGTGATCGCGAATCTGAAAGGCGTTTGCGATCTGGCAGATAAATATGACGCGCTGGTGATGGTAGACGACTCTCACGCGGTTGGTTTTGTTGGTGCGAACGGTCGTGGCACGCACGAGTACTGCAATGTTATGGGGCGCGTGGACATCATCACTGGTACGCTTGGCAAAGCGCTGGGCGGCGCATCAGGCGGTTACACCGCTGCACGCAAAGAGGTGGTGGAGTGGCTGCGTCAGCGTTCCCGCCCTTATTTGTTCTCCAACTCTCTGGCACCGGCGATTGTTGCCGCCTCCATTAAAGTGCTGGAGATGCTGGCATCTGGAGCAGAGTTGCGTGACCGTCTGTGGTCCAACGCTCGCTTGTTCCGCGAAAAAATGACCGCCGCAGGTTTTACGCTGGCGGGTGCAGATCACGCCATTATCCCGGTGATGCTGGGCGATGCCGTAGTGGCGCAAAACTTTGCCCGCGAACTGCAAAAGCAGGGCATTTACGTCACCGGTTTCTTCTACCCGGTGGTGCCAAAAGGCCAGGCGCGTATCCGCACGCAGATGTCTGCGGCACACAGCCCTGAGCAAATTGAACGTGCGGTGGCAGCGTTTATCCGTATTGGTAAACAACTGGGTGTGATTGCCTGAGGGCCTGACATGAAAGCGTTATCCAAACTGAAAGCGGAAGAAGGCCTCTGGATGACCGACGTACCGGAACCGGAAGTCGGGCATAACGATCTGCTGATTAAAATTCGTAAAACCGCGATTTGCGGAACCGACGTGCATATTTACAACTGGGATGACTGGTCGAAAAAAACCATTCCCGTGCCGATGGTGGTTGGCCACGAATATGTCGGCGAAGTGGTAGGGATCGGTCAGGAAGTGAAAGGATTCAAGGTTGGCGATCGCGTCTCCGGCGAAGGCCATATTACCTGCGGCCACTGCCGAAACTGCCGTGCCGGGCGTACGCACCTGTGCCGTAACACCATTGGCGTCGGCGTAAACCGTCCTGGCTGTTTTGCCGAGTATCTGGTGATACCGGCGTTTAACGCCTTTAAAATTCCGGACAACATCTCTGATGATTTGGCCTCTATTTTTGATCCGTTTGGCAACGCCGTGCATACCGCGCTCTCTTTCGATCTGGTGGGGGAAGATGTGCTGGTCTCTGGTGCCGGTCCGATTGGCATCATGGCGGCGGCCGTGGCGAAGCATGTCGGCGCCCGTCATGTTGTGATCACCGATGTAAACGAGTATCGCCTGGAACTGGCCCGCAAAATGGGCGTTACCCGTGCCGTGAACGTAGCTAAAGAGAGTCTGGATGGTGTGATGGCGGAACTGGGCATGACTGAAGGGTTCGATGTGGGTCTCGAGATGTCTGGAGCGCCACCCGCATTCCGTACAATGCTCGATACCATGAACCACGGCGGGCGCATTGCAATGCTTGGTATTCCGCCTTCGGATATGTCGATCGACTGGAACAAAGTTATCTTCAAGGGCCTGTTTATCAAGGGGGTTTACGGCCGTGAAATGTTTGAAACCTGGTACAAAATGGCGGCGTTGATTCAGTCTGGTCTGGATCTCTCGCCGATTATCACTCACCGTTTTGGCGTTGACGATTTCCAGCAGGGCTTCAATGCCATGCGCTCAGGCCAATCCGGCAAGGTGATTCTGAGCTGGGAATAAAAATAAGGGGCCGCAGCCCTGACGGTTCCCCATAAATAAACACAGGCATAGAAGGTTGTGATCTTAGTGTTCCACCAACAAGTAAGGTCACTCCTCTATGCCCGCTTCACACGTTTGCCAAAATTTTTTAGCCAGTCCCTGAACTCACTTCATCAGTACCGCAAAACGCTTTGCTCGATATGACAGTTACCCTGCTGCGCGGAGCTTCGCTCTCCCTTACCCGTATCAAGCAGGAGAATCTTATGTCGTTGCGGCATTTCTTAACCTTTTGGCTTGCACAAAGAGGTTCTTAAATCGAACAGGCTGGGTGATGAGTTTTAGTTAACTGGCGGAAATTATTCTTTCAGGCCCCAACCTTGCCACTGGTGTTGCATATAACGCACTAGCGAGCTATCCCGAATGCTTTCGCCCACTACACTAAAGAAACGGCTGGCATAAACCGGCTGCAGTTTTTGCTTCGTTTTACACTGCTTAACACCGCGGAATGGGTTACGTGGTGGCGGAGTGATGCTGCCAGGCGCTGTGGTGTTTGGTGTTGAAGTATCGATCTGCGGTTCATTCAACAGGCTGCTCGGGCGCACCAGCGTGATATCCGCAGGCAGGCTGGACAGCGCCTGTTGCAGAACGCGAACAGTGGTCGGATGCGGATGACCGATAGCAATAGCGGAACCGTTACGGCGAGCCAGCTCAACGGCGTGGTTAAACTGACGACGAATATCGCCTTCGTTTTGCGTATCGTCGAGAAACACTTTGCGCTTCAGCACCTTCACGCCGGTTCCCGTCGATGCGCGTAGCGCCTGGCTGTTGCCGATGGTCATACTGTCGAGAAAGTAGAGGTTATAGTGTTCCAGCGCTTGCATCACTTTCTGCATGCCGAAAAGGCTCGAAGTCATGGCGCTGCCCATGTGATTATTCAGCCCCACGGCGTAGGGCACTTTGCTGACGGCATCGCTGATAATACGTTCAATCTCCGCGCTGCTCATTTCGGGACGCAGAGTGTCTTTTTCCAGCGGTTGCTTGCTGAGCGGCGCCATCGGCAGGTGAATCAGCACTTCATGGCCGCTGTTGTGGGCTTTGGTCGCCATTTCCCGTGCATATGTGGCGTTGGGCAACACTGCAACGGAGACCGCCTGTGGCATCGCCAGCACTTGATTTTCAGTCTGGGGACGGTAACCAAAGTCGTCGATAACGATAGCCAGTTTTCCGGCGAGGACCGGCGCGGAGAAAACCAGCGCACCGGCGAGAGAAAGCACGAGATGACGAAACTGAAGCAAAACTTATCTTCCCAACCACGGCTGTGGATTGACCGCCTGACCCTGACGGCGAATTTCGAAATAGAGTGAAGGCCGGCCCTGACCGCCACTGCTGCCTACGAGGGCTATCGGTTGGCCTGCGTGCACCTGCGTGCCGACGCTGACCAGGGCGCTCTGGTTATAACCGTAGAGGCTCATATCGCCTTTACCGTGCTCAACCACGACCACCAGACCATAACCCTGGAGCCAGTCGGCCAGGATCACGCGTCCATCGGCGATCGCTTTGACTTCGCTGCCTTCAGACGCACCGATAACAATCCCTTTCCACCGTAGCTCACCCTGCAACTGTTCGCCATAATGATGCAGCAACGGACCGCGAACCGGCCAGATCGCCTGGCCCGATGGCGAGCCTAACCCGCCGGTACGGGACATCAGCGAGCGTTCACTTTCGGTTGGTTTGTAGGTAGTACCTTTGCTACTGGCTTCTTTCTGGCGATCACGCACGGCCTGCGCTTCACGTGCTTCGCGATCGGCGCGCGCTTTGGCTGCCGCTTCCGCACGGGCTAAGCGGTCACGTAGGCGGGATTCGTTGGCGCGCATCTCACTGAGCTGCTGTTGTCCCTCCTGGATGGAGGATTCAAGCCCGGAAAGGGTTTTCTGCCGCTCATTACGGGCTTGTTCAAGTTTGGCCTGCTGCGCTTTTTGCTCGTAAAGCAGGGTTTGTTGCTGGCTCTGCTTAGCTTCCAGTTCGGTTTTCTGCGTCGCCACTTCTTCACGCGTCTGCTTCAACTGGGCGATCGTTTCCTGGCGCGCCTGGTTGAGATAGCCGAAGTAAGCCTGTAAACGTTGGCTGCGCTGTCCCTCTTCACCACTTAAAATCAGTTGAATGCCCGTATGCGGCCCCTGACGGAATGCGGCATCAAGTTGCGCGGCAAGGTTGCGTTCCTGTGCGACGCGCTGGCGTTCCAGTTTGGCGATCGAGGCATTCATCTCATCGATTTGGCGGTTGAGTTGCGCAAGTGTGTTCCGGGTTTCCCGCAACTGGCGGGCGGCGGCGGAAATAACCTGTTCCTGCGCTTTAAGCTGGGCAAGAAGGCCGGAGCGTTGCTGTTGTTGCTGGCGTACCGCGCGCTCTTTCTCGGCGATATCGGCCTGAATGGATTTGAGCTGGTCGCGGTCATCTGCATGGGCGGAAACGGCGCACAGCAATGCGCCAGCGCTGAGTGCGCTGGCGCAAAGAAGGGGCCGAAACCTACCCCATGTAATTGAAAAAATCGCCTTTCCCCTCATGGGGAGCGATTATTCCACGATGAACAGCGGCTTACCAGTCATCTCTTGCGGGATTTCCATGCCCATCAGCGTCAGCATGGTCGGTGCGATATCGGAAAGTTTTCCGCCTGCAGCCGCCTTCACTGACTTATCGCCAACGTAGATCAGCGGCACCGGCAGGTTGGTGTGCGCGGTATGCGCCTGGCCGGTTGCCGGGTCGCGCATCTGTTCTGCGTTACCGTGATCGGCGGTGATCAGCAATTGACCGCCCACAGCTTCGACCGCTTTGGTCACTTCCGCCACACAGTGATCCAGTGCTTCAACCGCGGCAACGGCCGCATCAAACACGCCAGTATGACCAACCATATCGCCGTTCGGGTAGTTACAGATGATGGTGTCGTATTTGCCGCTGGCGATCGCCGCAACCAGTTTTTCGGTCAGCTCGGCCGAGCTCATTTCCGGCTGCAAATCGTAAGTCGCCACTTTTGGCGAGTTGATCAGAATACGGTCTTCGCCCGGGAACGGCTCTTCA
Source organism: Kosakonia arachidis (assembly GCF_900116535.1). GTDB lineage: Bacteria > Pseudomonadota > Gammaproteobacteria > Enterobacterales > Enterobacteriaceae > Kosakonia > Kosakonia arachidis. The sequence continues at coordinate 138,591 of NZ_FPAU01000005.1, forward strand.
ACACCGCCGTTAAAGAAAAAGGTCACATGCGCATATTTTTCTGTTTCAGAGATGCGCAACTGCGTTTTGTTGTGCTTCGCCATCCACTCGCCAAGCGTGTTAGCGAGAGAGGCTGGTGGGTAAGCCACGGCGGTTTTGATGTCTGCGGCATATTCCGTCAGCATAACGAAATCCACATTAACTACTTTCTTACGTGCGAAGCCGTCGAAATCAGCATTGACGAAAGCGCGGGTAATTTCACGCGCGCGGTCAGCACGGAAGTTCATGAAAATCAGTGCATCGCCATCCTGCATAGCGGCATCAGCCTGGCCTGCAGCACGGATCACGGTCGCTTTGACAAATTCATCGTTTTCATCGCGGGCGTAAGCCGCTTGCAGGCCAGCCACAGCGCTGTCGACAGTAAACGCGCCTTTCGCTTGCGTCATCAGATCATACGCCTGTTCTACGCGATCCCAGCGATTGTCGCGATCCATGGCGTAGTAACGGCCAATGATCGACGCGACGCGGCCTTTGCCCAGCGCGGCGAATTTGTCTTCGAATTTTTTCAGTGAAGATTCAGCGCTGCGTGGCGGCGTATCGCGACCGTCGAGAAACGCATGCAGGTAAATTTTGTCAGCGCCGTGCTCTGCGGCCAGTTCAACCATCGCCATAATATGGTCTTCGTGGCTGTGCACGCCGCCTGCGGAAAGTAGGCCCATAATATGTACGGCTTTACCGGCTGCCACGGCTTTATCTACTGCGCCGCTCAACACCGGGTTGCTGAAGAAGGTTCGTTCTTTAATTTCAACGTCCAGACGGGTCAGATCCTGGTAAACAATGCGACCAGCGCCGAGGTTGACATGACCGACTTCGGAGTTGCCCATCTGGCGATCCGGCAGACCGACTTCCAGACCTGACGCATCAATCAGTGTGTGCGGTCGCTTTGCCCACAGCTGGTCCATTACCGGGGTTTTTGCGTTGAAAATAGCGTTATCCTGCTGGTCTTCGCGGTAGCCGTAGCCATCCAGAATCACCAGTACCATAGGTTTTTTAGAAACCGACATTGCGACACCCTCTTGCTCAGAAGACAAAAAAATTTTGCGTAATTTTACTACAGCTGAATCGATAAAATAGCCGCAGAAGATCAAAGAAAACGGCTGCCTGACCAGCTGATTTACGGGGGTTTCCTTCTTTTTTTCGTAACACTCCGCAGAAAATGCATTCCATCGTGCTCGCTGGCTGTATTTGCCACACTGCGCAGGTATACTCCTTTCCTGGTTTTTTAATCACTAAGTCGGGAGCTGTTACCCCAGATGCAAGAAATTATGCAATTTATTAGCCGCAACCCCATACTGTGTATCGCCTGGATTGCGTTATTCGGGGCTGTATTATTCACTACTTTCAAAGGCCTGGCGTCGAAAGTGAAAGTGATATCTCGCGGCGAAGCCACACGCCTGATCAACAAAGAAGAGGCTGTCGTTGTGGATTTGCGTCAGCGTGATGATTTCCGAAAGGGGCACATTGCAGGCTCAGTTAATTTGCTGCCAAACGAGATCAAAGCCAATAATGTAGGTGAGCTTGAGAAACACAAAAGCGCGCCAATTATTGTTGTTGACGGTACTGGCGTGCAGGCGCAGGTGCCGGCAAATGAACTGGTGAAAGCGGGCTTCGAGAAAGTCTTTGTGCTTAAAGACGGTATCTCAGGCTGGATCGGTGAGAATCTGCCACTGGTTCGTGGTAAATAATTGCTCCGGCGAGCTGCGGCTCGCAGGGGACATCAGGAGACTAAAGTTATGGCCAATATTGAGATCTACACGAAAGCAACCTGCCCGTTCTGCCACCGCGCAAAAGCGCTGCTGAGCAGTAAAGGCGTCGCTTTTGCTGAGCTGCCGATCGATGGCGACATGGTAAAACGTGAAGAGATGATTCAACGTAGTGGCCGTACAACGGTTCCGCAGATTTTTATTGATGCACAGCACATCGGCGGCTGTGACGATTTATATGCGCTGGATGCGCGTGGCGGGCTGGATCCGCTTTTACGTTAATGCTTAAAAGCACTACAACATTTAAGGGTTATTCACTCATGTCTGAACAAAACAACACCGAAATGACTTTCCAGATTCAGCGTATTTATACGAAAGATATCTCTTTCGAAGCGCCGAATGCGCCCCACGTCTTCCAGAAGGAGTGGCAGCCGGAGGTGAAACTGGATCTCGACACGGCCTCCACACAGTTGGCTGAAGGCGTTTATGAAGTCGTATTGCGCGTTACTGTAACGGCTTCTCTTGGTGAAGAAACCGGCTTCCTGTGTGAAGTGCAGCAGGGCGGCATCTTCTCTATCGACGGTATCGAAGGAACGCAGATGGCGCATTGCCTGGGTGCATACTGCCCGAACATTCTGTTCCCGTATGCTCGCGAATGCATCACCAGCCTGGTATCCCGCGGTACATTCCCGCAACTGAACCTTGCGCCGGTTAACTTTGATGCGCTGTTCATGAACTACCTGCAACAGCAGACTGGCGAAGGTGCTGAACAACATCAGGATGCCTGATGAACGCACTTAATGCTGCAATGACTGTGATCGGTGCCGGTTCTTACGGCACCGCTCTTGCCATCACGCTGGCAAGAAATGGCCACCAGGTTGTGCTGTGGGGTCATGACCCGAAACATATCGCAACCCTGCAACATGATCGTTGCAATGCCGCATTTCTTCCCGATGTGCCTTTTCCTGATTCGCTGCAATTAGAAAGCGACCTTGCGCGCGCGCTGGCCGCTAGCCGCAATATTCTGGTGGTCGTACCCAGCCATGTTTTTGGCGATGTGCTGTCGCAGATAAAGCCGCTGATGCGTGATGATGCACGTATTGTGTGGGCGACGAAAGGTCTGGAAGCGGAAACCGGACGACTGCTACAGGACGTGGCGCGTGAAGTTTTAGGTTCGGCGATCCCGCTGGCGGTGATCTCCGGTCCGACATTTGCCAAAGAACTGGCGGCAGGTTTGCCGACGGCTATTTCCCTGGCTTCTACCGATCCACAATTTTCTGAAGATCTTCAGCAGCTTCTCCACTGTGGCAAAAGCTTCCGTGTTTACAGCAACCCGGATTTCATCGGCGTGCAGCTTGGCGGCGCGGTGAAAAACGTGATTGCGATCGGCGCGGGAATGTCTGATGGCATTGGTTTTGGCGCGAATGCCCGTACGGCTCTGATCACTCGCGGTCTGACGGAAATGTCGCGTCTTGGTGCAGCGCTGGGGGCCGATCCGTCCACCTTTATGGGCATGGCGGGTTTAGGCGATCTGGTATTGACTTGTACCGACAACCAGTCGCGTAACCGCCGCTTCGGCATGATGCTTGGCCAGGGAATGGATGTGCAAAGCGCACAGGACAAAATTGGCCAGGTGGTGGAAGGTTATCGCAATACCAAAGAAGTTCGCGCGCTGGCGCATCGGTTTGGCGTTGAAATGCCAATAACCGAGGAAATTTATCAGGTATTGTATTGCGGAAAGAATGCACGCGAGGCAGCATTGACGCTATTGGGTCGTGCTCGCAAAGACGAACGCAGCAATCACTAAACACTTCTTCTTGTTGCCTCTTTGTTGGCTGAGCCTGTGTCCCCGGTTGCTTGTATAAGCGCCTGGGCGCACGGGCTTGCTGCTTCGACGCATCAATATTTTTGTTTATGGAAACGCAGATATTCCTGGAGTAAGCAATGCCGTGTGAAGAACTGGATCTGGTCTGGAAAAATATCAAAGCCGAAGCCCGGGCGTTGGCGGAGTGCGAGCCGATGCTGGCCAGTTTTTATCATGCAACGCTACTCAAGCACGAGAATCTGGGCAGCGCTCTGAGTTATATGCTGGCGAACAAACTGGCGTCGCCGATTATGCCGGCGATTGCCATCCGCGAAGTGGTGGAAGAAGCCTATGCTGCCGATCCGGAAATGATCGCCTCCGCTGCCTGCGATATTCAGGCCGTGCGTACGCGCGACCCGGCGGTGGATAAATATTCCACGCCGTTGCTCTATCTGAAAGGTTTTCACGCCTTACAGGCCTATCGGATTGGTCACTGGCTGTGGTCACAGGGCCGCCAGGCGCTGGCAATTTTCCTGCAAAATCAGGTGTCGGTGAGCTTCCAGGTGGATATCCACCCGGCGGCGAAAATCGGCCGCGGCATTATGCTCGATCATGCCACCGGTATTGTGGTTGGTGAAACCGCTGTCATTGAAGACGACGTTTCGATTCTCCAGTCAGTCACTCTCGGCGGTACCGGGAAAACCAGTGGCGATCGTCATCCGAAGATCCGCGAAGGGGTGATGATTGGTGCCGGAGCGAAAATCCTCGGGAATATTGAAGTCGGACGCGGCGCGAAAATCGGTGCCGGTTCGGTGGTGCTACAACCCGTACCGCCGCACACTACTGCGGCTGGTGTCCCGGCGCGCATCGTGGGCAAACCCGAAAGCGATAAACCGTCGATGGATATGGATCAGCATTTTAATGGCATCAAGCACGGGTTCGAGTATGGCGACGGCATCTAACTTTCTGGCTATTTTCCTCGGCAGTTTGAACCAGGGCAGTGCTCAATCTGCCATCGCCAATAATGCCAGAAAAACTGACGTGTTAGCACCAACCTCCAGTTCGGATAAGCTATCGCCGCTATCCGACAATACGTTAACTACGCAGCACCGCGCCGGGATAGCCCAACTGGCGCCAGGCTTCATACACCACCACGGATACCGCATTCGACAGGTTCATGCTGCGGCTGTCCGGCATCATCGGAATACGGATTCTTTGCTCTGGCGGTAGCGCATCAAGGATCGTAGCGGGTAGGCCGCGCGTTTCCGGGCCAAACATCAGATAATCCCCGTCCTGAAAACTGACCGCGCTGTGTGCAGGGGTGCCTTTAGTGGTGAGCGCAAACAGGCGCTGTGGCTGCTGGGCTTCGACAAACGCAGCATAATCTGCGTGGCGCTTCACGGCAGCGAACTCATGATAATCCAGCCCTGCGCGACGCAGGCGTTTATCGTCCCAGGTAAACCCCATAGGTTCGATAATGTGCAGGCTGAAACCGGTGTTGGCACACAGGCGAATAATGTTCCCGGTATTGGGCGGGATTTCTGGTTCAAATAATACGATGTTTAACATACTGCCCCCTTGATAGCGGGGGCAGGATAGCACTCTCTAAGCCGCATCGCCATGCGCCAGCGGCGCCAGCGCGGCAGGTAGTTGATGGAGCGTCTGCACCAGAGATTCTTTGCTGATTTCGCGAATCGATTTCGCACCGGTCAGCGTCATTGCCACTTTCATCTCTTTCTCGATCAGATCCAGCAAGTTCGTCACACCCTTACGGCCATGCGTTGCCAGTGCGTACAGATACGCACGGCCCAGCAGCACAGAATCAGCACCGAGCGCAATCATACGCACTACATCAAGACCGTTGCGAATGCCACTGTCAGCCAGAATGGTGATATCGCCTTTTACTGCATCGGCAATGGCCGGTAATGCACGGGCGGAAGAGAGCACACCATCTAACTGGCGGCCACCGTGGTTGGAAACCACAATACCATCAGCGCCGAAACGCACTGCATCGCGGGCATCTTCCGGATCGAGGATCCCTTTGATCACCATCGGACCGTCCCAGAATTCGCGGATCCACTCCAGGTCTTTCCAGGAAATAGAGGGATCAAAGTTTTTCGCAAGCCAGCCAATATAGTCTTCCAGCCCGGTCGGTTTGCCGAGATAGGCGGAAATATTACCCAAATCATGCGGGCGACCATTCACCCCCACATCCCACGCCCATTGTGGATGAAATACCGATTGCACATAGCGGCGTAGGGCGGCATTGGGACCGCTCATTCCAGAATGGGCATCGCGGTAGCGCGCGCCGGGCGTCGGCATATCTACGGTGAAGACCAGCGTCGAACAGCCTGCAGCTTTTGCCCGCTCCAGCGCGTTACGCATAAAGCCGCGATCGCGCAGCACATAAAGCTGGAACCACATCGGGCGTTTGATGGTTGGCGCCACTTCTTCAATCGGGCACACCGAAACGGTGGAGAGAGTAAATGGAATGCCTTTCGCATCGGCAGCGCCTGCGGCCTGCACTTCGCCACGACGGGCATACATACCGCACAGTCCGACCGGCCCCAGCGCCACCGGCATACTGAGTTTCTCATTGAACAGTGTGGTGTCGAGGCTGAGTGTGGACATATCCTTCAACACTCGCTGGCGTAGCGCCACCTGTGACAAATCCTCCACGTTGCGGCGCAGGGTATATTCGGCATATGCGCCACCGTCGATATAGTGAAACAGAAATGGCGGCAAAATGCGTTTTGCCGCTGCGCGATAGTCACTGGCTGCGGAAATAATCATGCTTTTTTCTCCCTTGAATGCGAATGCTGCTCGTCGGGCAGGCGGGTGATGCGCGCATGGCGGGCCCGATCTTCATCAAATTGTCGAATAGTGGTGTGTACAAAACCGAGGTGCGCCATCATCGCCTGACGCGCGCCATCAGCATCGCCCGCGAAAATAGCATCCATCACCGCGCGGTGCTGTTCGGTCAGACGGGCAAAAACGGGCGGCACGAGATACATGCGCTGGCGGCTCTGTTTTACTGAGGATTGCAGCAGATCGAAGAAGCCACGCATGGTTTGCAGCAGCACTACGTTATGCGAGGCTTCCGCAATGGCGAGATGGAAACGCACATCCGCCTGTGACGCGAGATCGGGATCATCTGACTGCGAGGCGTCAAAGCACAGGGCAATCTTCTCTTTATCCGCTTCGGTGGCACGCATGGCGGCATGCCAGGCAGTACTGGCTTCAATGGCGTGACGGGCTTCAAGGATATCAAAGCTGTAATCGGGATCGTCATTGAGCAGTGTTTTCAATGGCTGAACAATATTTTGTTCTGACCAGGTTTCGTGCTGCCAGCGAACAAACGTACCACCGCCGCGACGGCTCAGTAGCACGCCTTCGCTGACCAGCTTCGCAAGGGCTTCACGCAACGAATTGCGCGAAATCCCAAGCTGTGCGGCCAGCTGGCGTTCGGCGGGCAGTTTCATACCCGCTTCCAGTTGTTGTTCAGCAATCAGCGCCCGAACGCGGTCTGCAACCTCGTCTACCAGGCGTCGGGGTAAAACTGTCATGGGATCATCCAGGTCAATACATAAGCCTGAAGTGTGGTGATCACACCCACCATGCAGGTGAAAATCAGGCTGTGTTTAACGGTAAAGCGGAACAGGTCAGACTCTTTGCCAACCAGTCCTACCGCCGCACAGGCAATGGCAATCGACTGTGGTGATATCATTTTGCCGGTGACGCCGCCGGTGGTGTTAGCGGCCACCATCAGCACATCCGAGACGCCGATCTGCTGAGCAGCGGTCGCCTGCAGCGCGGCAAACAGCGCATTCGATGACGTGTCGGATCCGGTGAGAAATACCCCCAGCCAGCCGAGGAACGGCGAGAAGAAGGTGAAGGCGCTACCGGTATGTGCCAGCGCGAGCGCCAGCGTCGACGACAGCCCGGAATAGTTCGAGATAAATGCGAAGGCCAGCACCATACCGATCGAGTAAATCGGCAGTGCCAGATCTTTGAGCGTACTGACGAAGGTGCTAACCGCCTCTTTTGGCTTCATACGCAGCCAGACAATCGACAGGATCGCCGCGAACAAAATGGCGGTGCCGGTTGCGGAGAACCAGTCGAATTTATACACCGCAGCATACGGCGTGGCGGCACTCACAACTGGCGGCATGCGGGCAACAAGCTTGTCGAGATGTGGCACGGAAATATTGAAGACCCAGTCATACAGCGCACCGCCTGGTGCAAACAGTGCTTTGAACGGCGGCACGCTCCACAGCGTGACAGTTGCCGTCAGGAACAGGAACGGCGACCAGGCGCGCAGAACCTGCCCGGCACTGTAGTGCGTGCGTTTTAAATCGAGAGCGACCTGCGACGCGCCTATATCGCCAAAGCGGAAGATACGCACTGGCTGCCAGCGTTTCAGGAACAGCGTCAAACACACCAGTGAAACCAGCGATGAAATGATATCCGGCAGTTCCGGGCCGATAAAGTTGGAGCTCAGATATTGGGTAACAGCAAATGAACCACCTGCCACCAGCACTGCAGGCCAGGTCTCTTTCACGCCACGCCAGCCATCCATAATTGCCATGATCCAGAACAGCACGATAATGGTCAGGAATGGCAACTGGCGACCGACCATCTGGCCAATTTCAAAACTCTCCAGCCCGGTGACCTGGCCTGCGACCAGAATCGGAATACCCATCGCGCCAAATGCCACGGGCGCAGTATTTACAATCAGGCATAAGCCGGCAGCATACAGTGGATTAAAGCCCAGCCCAACCAGCAATGCGGCGGTGATGGCCACCGGTGCGCCGAACCCGGCCGCCCCTTCGAGAAACGCGCCAAACGAGAAGCCAACAATCAGCATTTGCAGGCGCTGGTCGTGCGTAATTGAGAGGATTGATGAGCGGATAATGTCGAACTGCCCGGTTTTCACCGAAATCTTGTAGACAAATACTGCTGCCACGATGATCCATGCAATGGGCCACAGGCCATAGAAGAAGCCGTAAGCTACTGAAGCAAGGGCGTGATCCACTGGCATCTTGTAAAACAGCAGCGCCACCGCAAGGGCGATGGCGACCGTCCAGCTCGCGGCCACGTAGCCTTTGAGCTTGAGTTTTATCAGAGCAAAAAAGAAAAACAGGATCGGTAGCGATGCGATCAAACTCGATAGCCAGAGGTTCCCGGCGGGGTCGTAATTCTGTTGCCAGAGGCTCATGCAGGTATCTCCAGAGAACCACAACAAAGCCGGTACGCGGTAAATCTGTGCTTAACTCTGCGTCACAAGTTTTGTAAAAGTGGTCCTGCCAATGTGATGGTGTAGGGTTGGTGATAACGAATGGTTATCCAGATGTTGCATTTGAGCAATGGCTATGTGACAGGATTTGATGGATCTGTGAAGCAGGGAGAAAGTCAAAGTGGAATTGGTAGGGCCAATTTAGGTCGCCCCTCCGCGCTCAGTACGCGACAAGGGCGATACCGTTTAGAATTCGTTTTTGGCAAAGCCAGTCATTACGTCGAGATCCATTTCGCGGCCCAATGCTGTCATGGGGTGCACAACCACCAGCCCACGAATGCTTTTTTTCAGCTTACCGAGATCGGCCTGCTCTTTTTTGCTGATGGCGCGTCTGAACGGCATTTTCAGAAGTTTTTGCGCTTCTTTGCTCAGTTTCTGACTGTGCTGCTCGCGCAGGCGGGCAATTTCCGTCTCCAGTGTGGCTTTCTCTTTTTCCAGTTCGGCGTATTTCTCTGCCGCATCGACTAAAGAGAGGTCAGCCTGCTGGTGGTGAATCGCATCGAGGCGGTCGCTCAGGCGCTTGATTTCGTTCTTTTCAACGTCTTTCATGGTGCTCAGTTTTGTTGGGGGAAAATGCAAGGATACAACATTTGCGGCGGCGCTTACTTATGGAATGCCTTTTTTAAGCTGATGCGGGAAATCAGCTCAGTCAATGAAAGCACCATGGTAGAGCGCACCACTTGCTGGTAGCGCTGTTTCTGCATGGCGAACAGATCGGCATCGCTGGTATCAAATTGCGGGGTTAGTGGCAGGGCTGCCACGCAATGCAGTTCGCCAAACGGACCGAGAATTTCATCGTCGGTAAAGGCATATTCCGTGCCGTCGTGATTCAGCTCTTCACGGAGTGCCATCAGGAGCTCCGCGTCTTCGTACTCCGCCCGGGAAATCACGCCCAGGCCGTAAATCAACTTCAGCCGCACAGATAAATTGCCCAGCGGTCCATCTCCGTCAAGCAGCGGCTCTACAGCATATTTCACCGCGTAGTCATCTTTGCGGAATACCTGCAATACCAGAATATTGATGGCTTCATTGAGCAGTTCAACGGCAGCAATCAAAAAGCTTCGTACGGTTTTGCCCGCATTCAGACGCTCGAGTACACGGTTTTCGAAAGCCTGCGTTTGTTCCATTATTGCCTGCATATCTGACAATTTCGTTAACTGGCGCGGGATCCCCGCGCCAAAACCGGCATCATGCCTTTGCGTTATATGCGTCGATGGCTTCGGTAATTACCGGGCTGTTGGCATCCAGGCCGGAAATTTGCGCCAGCGCTGCCTGCGGGCCTTTCTCTTCGATAAGCTGTGCCAGTTCTTGCGCCTGCGGATCCTGCTCGCTGCGGTAGTGCATCGCGGCGGCGATACCTTTTACCAGGTTTGCGTGCGGCAGGTTGTACTCCAGCGTGCCGAGCAGCGGTTTAATCAGACGGTCACCGGCGCTCAGTTTACGCAGCGGCTGACGGCCAACGCGTTCCACATCGTCTTTCAGCCACGGGTTTTCAAAACGGCCGAGGATTTTCTGAATGTACGCAGCATGCTTTTCGGGATCGAAGCCATAACGCTTGATCAGTACCTCGCCGCTCTCTTCCATCGCGCCCTTCACCACGGCGCGAATAGCGTCGTCGAGGATGGCATCACGAATGGTCTGATGGCCAGTCTGTTTTCCAAGGTACGCGGTTATAGCATGCCCGGTATTCAGCGTGAAGAGCTTGCGCTCAACAAATGCCATTAGGTTATCGGTTAACTCCATTCCTGGAATGACCGGCAGGGCACCTTTGAACTGCGTTTTATCAACAATCCACTCGCTGAAGGTTTCCACGGTCACTTCCAGCGGATCGTTAGTTGCGGATTCCGCTGGCGGAACGATACGGTCAACGGCCGAGTCGACAAAGCCGACATGCTCTTCTACCCACGCTTTATCGGCATCGGCCAGTGCGGCAATAACATGGCCTTTCAGTTGGGTGGTGCCGCGTACCATGTTTTCACAGGCAATGATATTCAGCGGCGTGTTGATGCCCTGCGCTTTGCGCTTCGCCAGACCTTTGGCAATCGCCGGAGCGATGCGCTCCAGAACAACCGGTCCCACGGCAGTGGTAACCAGGTCGACGTGCGCAATCAGGTCAATCACTTCATCACCGATGCTGCTGACAGCGTTGACGCCGGAAACGGTATCAATCTGCTGTTTTTCTCCCACAACATGAACCTGATAACTATGACGGGCATTCAGGGCATCAAGCACGACCTGATTCACATCGGCGAATGTCAGTTCAATCCCCGCGTCGGCAAGCAGTTTGCCGATAAAACCACGTCCGATATTACCTGCGCCAAAATGTAATGCTTTCATAAAATTAACCTTCATAAATGTTTTACCCGAGAGGGCCTGGGTGAAGAACACATATCGTTCTCCTCACCCTGACCCTCTCCCCGAAGGGAGAGTACAAAAGCCCGGTAAGCATTTGCCACCGGGCTTTGTTGATTACTTGTTCAGTAACGCCAGCACTTCCTCAACGCTGGAAGTCTGAGCCAAGCGTTCAATGACCGTCTCATCATCCAGTGCGTTGGTCAGGCTGGTGATAACCTGGATATGCTCGTTGTTACGCGCGGCGATACCGATGACCAGACGGGCTATGTCATCTTCTTCTTCGCCGAAACGCACACCTTGCGGATACTGGCAGAAAACCACGCCAGTTTTGAGTACACGGTCTTTGGCTTCCACCGTACCGTGCGGAACAGCGATTGACTCACCCAGATAAGTAGGGGTCAGTTTTTCACGATCCAGCATCGCTTGCACATACTCCGGCTCAACATAGCCGCCTTTCACCAGCTGCTCTCCGGCAAAACGAATCGCTTCTTCTTTGGTGTTCGCGCTGCGGCCAAGGAAGATGTTCTCTGCGCCCAGTTTGAACAGATTGCTGTCTGCCTCATCAAAGCTGTCTTTCAGGCTGGTTGTCACCTTTGCTTCGTTGTCTGTGTGGCGCTGTGCCGCAACCAGACGTTCAGTCAGGCTGGTGTACAGGCCACTGTCGAGGAAGTTAGTCAGCGAAATATGCTGCGCCTGCGGTACCTGACGCATTGCACGTTCTGTCAGATCGCGGTGCGTGATCACCAGGTCGACATCCGGCGGCAGGCTGTTAATTGCGCTGTTCGTCACCGAGATATTGGTCAGCCCAGCATCCTGCACTTTCTTACGCAGTACGCCTGCCCCCATGGCGCTGGAACCCATACCGGCATCACAGGCCACGATGATTTTACGAACATGGCTCAGGTCATTGGTGACATCGCCAGCCGACAGCGGAGTTGCGCCTTTGGACTCGGCTTTCATGTCATGCACGCGACGGGTAGCCGCTTCGATATCTTCATCTTCTTCTTTCACTTTGCTGGTTTTCAGCAGGATAGAAGAGATAACGAAGGAGACGACCAGTGCAGCCAGAATCGCCGTGATGTTAGCGAAGTAAGAGCCTTTCGGCGTCATCGCCAGCACCGCCAGGATGGAACCCGGAGAAGCCGGAGAAACCAGACCGCCGTTCAGCACGCTCAGGGTGAACACGCCAGTCATACCGCCGAGGATTACCGCCAGCAGCAGACGCGGGTTCATCAGCACATACGGGAAGTAAATTTCGTGGATACCACCCAGGAAGTGGATGATTGCCGCGCCGCCCGCAGACTGTTTCGCGCTGCCACGGCCGAAGAGCATATACGCCATCAGCACACCCATACCTGGACCCGGGTTTGCTTCGATCAGGAAGAAGATGGACTTGCCGAGTTCATGAGACTGCTGAATACCCAGTGGCGAGAAGATGCCATGGTTGATGGCGTTGTTGAGGAACAGGATTTTCGCCGGTTCAACAAAGATGGACGCCAGCGGCAGCATGTCATGAACAACCATGAAGTTAACGCCCGCAGCCAATGCTTTGGACAGCACTTCTACGGCAGGGCCGATGCCAAGGAATGCCAGAATGGCGAGGATCATACCGATGATGCCAGCAGAGAAGTTGTTCACCAGCATTTCGAAACCGGATTTGATCTTGCCGTCTACGGCAGCGTCAAATTTCTTGATGCAGTAGCCGCCAAGCGGTCCAGCAATCATCGCACCGAGGAACATCGGCATATCAGCACCGACGATAACCCCCATTGTGGTGATAGCACCCACTACGCCGCCGCGATCACCACCAACCAGACGACCACCGGTGAAACCGATGAGCAGCGGTAGCAAATACGTAATCATGGGGCCGACGAGTTTCGCCAGCGTCTCGTTTGGTAACCACCCTGTAGGAATAAACAATGCGGTAATGATACCCCACGCGATAAACGCGCCGATGTTGGGCATCACCATATTGCTGAGAAAACGACCAAAGCTTTGCACCTTGATCTTGATATCGGATGACATAAAACACCCCTTCTTATGTTTACTATCGCACAGGCCGGAAGCCCGAGGTTTGTTGTTAACGTGGCGGCAGAGGTAGCCGGACCTGGGTTATCTGTGAGGCGAAATCTCGCACCGAATTGCCTAACTGTCCAGACGATGACCTTTAATGTGATCTTGATCACGCAAATGTGGGGGATATCTCGCTTATTAGCGTGATTTACATCACAAAAAATCAGTGTAAAAAAAGAACAACGGATAAAAACCGAACGCTTATGGGGGTTTAATGTGATTATGATCACATTTTGTCATGGCTATTTTGTTATTTATTTGTGATCCAAATCACAAGATATTTTTGCCGGGAGTTTTCCGAGTGTGATCACCAGCAAACTGTCTTTTTACAATCAGGACAACCTGTAACTTCCTTTCAGGCAGTATGGCGAAGCTTAATTTAGTATCGGAAGTTTTCACGTTGATGAACCAATTTACGACGACTAGTACATAATTAACTTTTTGTTGGCAAAAAAGGACCCAAAAAATGAAACTTATCGGCAGCTACACCAGCCCTTTTGTCCGCAAAATCTCCGTGATGCTGCTGGAAAAGGGGATCACCTTTGAATTTATCAACGAGCAGCCCTACAACGCGATCAATGGCGTAGCGCACTACAACCCGCTCGGTAAGGTCCCCGCGCTGATTACAGATGAGGGTGAAGTCTGGTTCGACTCGCCGATCATCGCGCAGTACATTGAGTTACTAGGTATCGCACCGGCGTTATTACCGACGGAGCCTGTGGCTGCGCTGAAAATCCGCCAACTGGAAGCGCTGGCCGACGGCATTATGGATGCTGCGCTGTTTTCGGTGCGTGAACTGGCACGCCCGGTTGAGCAGCAATCGCAAAGCGAGCTGCTGCGCCAGCGGGAGAAAGTTTCGCAAGGTCTGGATACGCTGGAACGCTACCTGCAAGAGGGAACGCTCAGCGTGGAAACGCTGAACCTGGCGACCATTGCTATTGCCTGCGCGATTGGTTATCTCAACTTCCGCCACGTCTCGCCGGGCTGGTGCGTGAATCGCCCGCTGCTGGTGAAGCTGGTTGAGAACCTCTTCCAGCGTGAAAGTTTCGCCCGTACGGAGCCGCCAAAGGCCTGATAAGCATGGTGTCGGCCTGCGCAAAGTCGCTGTACAATCCCCTCACGTCAATCCCCCTGACGAGAGGGGGCAACTTATAGCCAGGCCTTTTCATGACAACTCTTTACAGCCGGATCCCATCGACCGATCGCCTGTTACGTGACGAGGCGTTCGCCACTTTATTAACGCTGTTCGGCCACAACCGCGTCACGCAGGTGCTGCATCAGTTGCAGGACGAAGCGCGTGAGCAAATCCGCCAGCAACAGACACTACCTGACTGGTGTGATGCCTGGGCCAGCGAGACGAAAAAGCGGCTGGAACAGTGCAGCACCAGCGCGCTGCGCCCGGTGTTTAACCTGAGCGGTACTGTACTGCATACCAACTTAGGCCGCGCGGTGCAGCCGCAGGCAGCGGTCGATGCCGTTGCGGCGGTGATGGGCTCCGCGACGACGCTGGAATACGATCTCGACGGTGCCGGACGTGGTCACCGCGATCGCGCACTGGCGGATTTACTCTGCCAGCTAACCGGTGCGGAAGATGCCTGTATCGTCAATAACAACGCTGCTGCCGTGTTGTTGATGCTGGCATCCACGGCAGCGGGGCGTGAAGTCGTTGTGTCGCGCGGCGAGCTGGTGGAGATTGGTGGCGCGTTCCGCGTTCCGGACGTGATGCGTCAGGCGGGTTGCGAGCTACATGAGGTGGGAACCACTAACCGTACACATGCCAAAGATTACCGCCAGGCGATCAACGACAACACGGCGCTACTGATGAAGGTGCATACCAGCAATTATCATATTGACGGTTTCACCGCCGCAGTGGATGAAGCAGAGCTGGTAACGCTTGCCGAAGCGGCCGGCCTGCCGGTGATTGTTGATTTAGGTAGCGGTTCGCTGGTGGATTTAAGCCGCTACGGCCTGCCAAAAGAGCCGATGCCGCAGACGCTGATTGCCGCAGGCGTCAGCCTGGTGAGCTTCTCCGGCGATAAGCTGCTCGGTGGCCCGCAGGCGGGTATTATCGTCGGTAAAAAAGCGCTGATTGCGCAGTTGCAGCAGCACCCTCTGAAACGGGCGCTGCGGGCGGATAAAATGACGCTGGCGGCGCTGGAAGCTACGCTGCGTCTCTATCTGCACCCGGAAACGCTGCCGCAACGCCTGCCGACGCTGCGTTATCTGACGCGCCCGGAGCCGGAGATCCGCGAGCAGGCACGGCGGCTGTGCGTGGCACTGAGTGCGCGATATAGCGAGTTCGACCTGCGTGTCGAAGCTTGTCTGTCACAGATTGGCAGTGGCTCTTTGCCCGTCGATCGCCTGCCTGGTGCGGCTGTGACCTTTACACCGCGCGACGGCAGTGGGCGTCGGCTGGAGGCGCTGGCAGCGCAGTGGCGGACGTTGCCGCAGCCGGTAATTGGCCGCATTTACGATGGTCGCTTGTGGCTGGACTGCCGCTGTCTTGATGATGAATCCCGCTTGCTGGAGATGTTGCTGAAATGATTATTGCCACTGCCGGGCATGTTGACCACGGCAAAACGACCCTGATTGAGGCGTTGACCGGCGTGAATGCCGATCGTTTGCCGGAAGAGAAAAAACGCGGCATGACTATCGATCTTGGCTATGCCTACTGGCCGCAGCCGGACGGGCGCGTACCGGGGTTTATTGATGTGCCGGGACACGAAAAATTCCTCTCGAATATGCTGGCGGGCGTCGGCGGCATCGATCATGCGCTGCTGGTCGTCGCCTGCGACGATGGCGTGATGGCGCAGACCCGCGAGCACCTGGCTATTTTGCAGCTTACCGGTAACCCGGCGCTGACCGTGGCACTAACCAAGGCCGATCGCGTGGATGACAGGCGAATTGAGCAGGTGCGTGCAGAAGTGCAAGAAACGCTGAAAACCTTTGGTTATTCGCAGGCGACAATGTTTGTCACTGCCGCAACAGAGATGCGTGGCATCGCTGAATTACGCGCGCATTTGTTGCACTTGCCGGAGCGCGCGCACCCGGAAAACCAACGTTTTCGCCTGGCGCTGGATCGTGCGTTTACCGTCAAAGGCGCCGGGCTGGTGGTGACCGGTACGGCGCTCTCTGGTGATGTGCGCGTGGGCGATACGTTGTGGCTGACCGGAGTGAATAAACCGATGCGCGTGCGTGGTCTGCATGCGCAGAACCAGCCGGTCGATCATGCTCACGCCGGGCAGCGCATTGCGCTCAATATTGCCGGTGACGCGGAAAAAGAGGCGCTCAGCCGCGGTGACTGGTTGCTGTCACAGCAACCGCTGGAGCCAACGGAGCGGGTAATTGTCGCGCTGCAAACGCACACGGCGCTGACCCAGTGGCAGCCGGTACATATTCACCACGCCGCCAGTCATGTTACCGGCCGCGTTTCGCTGCTGGAAAATGGTCTTGCCGAACTGGTGCTGGATACGCCGCTGTGGCTGGCTGATAACGATCGGCTGGTGCTACGCGATATCTCTGCGCGCACTACGCTGGCTGGAGCGCGCGTGGTCACGCTCAACTCACCGCGCCGCGGCAAACGTAAAACCGAGTATCTGCAATGGATTGTGCAGTTGGAGCAGGCGGGCGATGATGCGCAGGCGCTGCTGGCGCATTTATTGCGCGGCGCCGTCGATCTGACGGCGTTTGGCTGGGCGCGGCAGCTCAGCGCGCGTGGGCTGGAAGCGCTGCTGGATAACCCCGGTTTTATTCGTGCTGGCTATAATCTTTTGAATGCACCGGTGGCGGCACGCTGGCAGCGTAAGCTGCTGGAGACGCTGGCAATCTACCATGAGCAGCACCGGGAAGAGCCAGGCCCTGGGCGCGAGCGCCTGCGGCGCATGGCGTTGCCGATGGAAGATGAAGCGCTGGTGCTCACGCTTATCGAACGGATGCGCGAGGCGGGCGATATTCACAGCCATCATGGCTGGCTGCATCTACCGGATCACAAAACCAGCTTCAGCGATGAACAGGCGCATCTTTGGCAAAAGGTCTCGCCACTGTTTGGTGACGAACCGTGGTGGGTACGCGATCTGGCGTGCGAAACAGCAAGCGATGAACAGATGATGCGCGGCGTGCTGCGGCAGGCTGCTCAGCAGGGGCTCATTACGGCGATCGTGAAAGATCGTTATTACCGTAACGATCGGATCGTCACCTTCGCCAGTATGATCCGCGATCTGGATCAGGCGCGCGGTTCCACCAGCGCCGCCGATTTCCGCGATACCCTGAACGTGGGACGCAAACTGGCGATTCAGATTCTGGAATATTTTGACCGCATTGGTTTTACCCGCCGACGCGGCAATGACCATATCCTGCGCGACAAAGCCCTTTTCCTGAAGGAGTAAGTCCCAGGCAGAGCGCCAGAAATATTCATGCAAATGACAAATCTGGCGTCTTTCCCTTCTGCGATCAAAGCGCGGCAGCGACGCTTTCGGCACTCTTGGCTTTTTTAACGCCTGCAGGAGTGGGGAATGAACTGTTTTATTATCGCCGATTCGGCAAAATGCATTGGCTGTCGCACTTGCGAAGTGGCCTGCGTAGTGTCGCACCAGGATGATCAGGATTGCGCAACCCTCTCGGCCTCCACCTTTTCTGCCCGCATTCGGGTGGTGAAAACCGGCACATTTTCCACGGCTGTGACCTGTCATCACTGTGAAGATGCGCCCTGTGTGAATGTCTGCCCGGTTGGCGCAATTTATCGCGCCGACGGCGCGGTACGGGTGGAGCAATCCCGCTGCATCGGCTGTAAAAGCTGCATGATCGCCTGCCCGTTTGGCGCGATGCAGGTGATGCGGGTTGACGTGTGTGCACTGGTGCTGAAGTGCGATCTCTGCCAGCACCGCGAAACGGGACCCGCCTGCGTTGAAGCCTGCCCGACCAGCGCCCTCAGCTGTGTCAACCCGTCGCAACTGCGTGAGTGCCGTCTGCGAAGCCAGCTAGCGTAAGCCGTTAAAGTCCCTCGTCAGCGTCAGGCTGTAGCGCCAACTGCGCGTATGGCTGCCTCATGGCAAATCGCCGGTTGGACGTGCGGCTTCCAGCGAGCGTGTAATGCTATTCCATCGATCAAACGTCGGACGGCGATGGCTTTTTTAAACGCTCTTCAGGCCTCGTTTTCTTGCCAGGCTTTTTCAACCTCTTCGGCGAGAATTTTCACTCCGGCTTCGATAAGTACGGGTTCCGGCACATAGTTCATGCGCATGCACTGATGCGTGTGCGGCCAGGGTTTATCCAGCCCCGGGAAGAAGTAATCGCCCGGCACCATTAGCACGCCACGTTTTTTCAGGCACTGATAAAGTAATTCGGTGCTGATGGGCAGATCCTTGAACCACAGCCAGAGGAAAATTGCCCCTTCTGGTTTATGGATCAGGCAGCGTTCTTCCGGCAGGTAACGGCGCAGAACGGCGATGGTTTCCTGAACCCGCTGGTAATAAAACGGTTTGATCACGTCTTTGGAGAGGCGCAGCAGGTCTTTGCGCTTAATCATCTCGCACATCATTGCCGGACCGATACCGCCTGGTGCAAGGCTGATGATGCCGTTCATATTGCGAATGGCGGAGATGATTTTATCGTTGGCGATGATAATACCGCAGCGACTGCCCGGCAGACCCAGCTTCGACAGGCTCATGCACAGGATGATATTCGGGTTCCACAGTGGACGTGCTTCGCTAAAGATGATGCCCGGGAAAGGCACGCCGTAAGCGTTATCGATCACCAGCGGAATGTTGTGCTGATTTGCCAGCACATCGAGTTTCATTAACTCTTCATCGGTGATCACGTTACCTGTTGGGTTAGTTGGCCGTGAAACGCAAATCATCCCGGTCTCTTCGCCGATATGCAGATGTTCGAAATCGACATGGTATTTAAACTGGCCATCAGGCAGCAGTTCAATATTAGGTCGCGCCGAGACGAATAAGTCCTCTTCCAGCCCGGAATCCGCGTAGCCGATGTACTCCGGTGCCAACGGAAATAATACTTTTCTGGTGGTTCCATCGGCACGACGGCCTGCAAAGAGATTGAATAAGTAGAAAAACGCGCTCTGGCTGCCATTTGTTAGTGCAATATTCTGTGGTTCAATATCCCAACCCAACTCTTCGCGCAGCATCCCGGCCAGAGCTGTCAGCAGCTCGGTTTTGCCTTGCGGGCCGTCATAATTGCACAGCGCATCAGTCGCTTTGCCGTTTTCTACCATCCCGGCAAGCAGGTTATGGAAGTAATCGGTCATAGCCGGGATTTGTGCCGGGTTACCGCCGCCGAGCATGATGGCGCCAGGGGTGCGTAAACCGTCATTGAGATCCTCCATCAGGCGTGTAATGCCTGCATGGCGGGTAAATTTGTCGCCGAAAAGTGAAAATGTCATCGCTACTGCTCTGTCGGGCTACTGTTCAAAGTGGCTAACCATAACGCTCTGCAGAGCAGTGTGCAAATTGCCGCGCCGTGACGATTCTAGCTGTTTATACTAAATAAGTATTTTTTGTTGGCATAATATTCTGATGTTTGCCTTATGGCTCAGTGTGGGGGTGTACCTGCCCAGATAACCATGACTTTGTCTTCTCCTTGCTCGCGAACGAATCCATATCCTTGCGGCAGTGTCAGCGAGGTTTGTTTTCCCGCGCCCAGTGCCGGATGGCGCGCGCGGAACTGGCCCAGGGTTTGCCAGTGGCGCAGGCTTTGCGCTGCTTTGCCGTCAAGATCCTGCCAGTTCATGTCCGAACGCGTGCCTTGCAGCGGATCGGATCCCGTGGGGCCAAACGGACGTGCGGATTCATCGCCATAGAAGATTTGCACTGCGCCTGGTGCAAGCAATAACAGCTCTGCCGATTGTTGGCCGCCTTCGCGGAACAGGCGCGTATCGTGTGAGGAGAGATAACTCAGGGCGTTAAAGCTTTGCAGCTTGTCCGCCATTTGCTGCCAGACAGTATCCATATTTGCCAGGCACGGTACGGCGCTGGCGGCCTGCTCCTGATAATCAAAATTGATCATCGCGTCGAAACCGTGGTCGTAGTAGGCGCTGCGCATGACGCCGTGGCCCCAGGATTCGCCGGTCATCCAGAATGGCGTATCATCGATTTTCTTCTGCGGGTTGGCTTTTTTCCACTCAGCCAGCGCCTCTGTCGCCTGGGTTTTGAGTTGCTGCCAGGCTGCCAGTTCTACGTGTTTGGCGGTATCTACGCGAAAACCGTCGATACCATAATCGCGCACCCACTGGCTGAGCCAGTGGGTCAGATAATCTCGTGGCGTGTAACCGGCAATCTCCTGAGCGTGGGTGTCCGGTTTATGTTGGTAGAAGACGGGCAAGCCGGATGGCGTGGTCGATTCTGTTTTCAGATCCGGCAAAAACGCCAGCGACATGGTCAGATCGTCAAAACCGGGGTTGTCATAATCGCCGATATCTGTGCGGATCCAGTTTTTGCCCCACCAGTTTTGCCACGCCGTTTTATCGCTGAAATTGATGTAATCATTGAAACTGTGCCACGTCTGGCCGGCGCTGGGCTTCCAGTCTGTCCAGTGTTCGCCGAGGATTTTGCGTCGCTCATCCTCTTTCAGATAAAGCGCGCCAAACTGATACGTCTGCATATCTGCAAGTGTGGCGTAGCCGGTGTGGTTCATCACCACGTCAAACAACACGCGGATCCCGCGTCGGTGTGCTTCATCTACCAGCGTGCGTAAATCCTCTTCGCGGCCCATATTGGCATCCAGCCGCGTCCAGTCTTGCGTGTAGTAACCGTGGTAGGCGTAATGGGGAAAATCGCCTTTCGTGCCGCCGCCTACCCAGCCGTGGATCTGCTCCAGCGGCGAGCTTATCCATAACGCATTCACGCCCAGTTGTTGCAAATAATCGAGTTTACTGGTTAGGCCTTTCAGATCGCCGCCGTGGAAGGTGCCAATCTCCTGCATACCATCTTTGTGCCGTCCGTAGCTATTGTCATTTGACGGGTCGCCATTCACATAACGGTCGGTTAAAACAAAATAAACGGTGGCGTTATGCCACTGGAAGGGGGCCGGGCCATGAGTTTCGGCTCTTTCTAACAGCAGCAGTCCATCGCTTTCTGCCGCAGGCTGAAGGGTGATTTTGCCGTTGCGGACGGTGGCGGTTTGCTGGCTGTAGAAATCGCGCACCTGGCTGCCTTCCGGGAAGGTTGCACCGACGTCTATCGTCAACGGCTTATCGCTGCGCACCGGGCACTGGCGCGCCACGTTTGCGCGGGTGTCGGTGTTCTCGCTTTTCACGCTCAGTAACAGAGTGGGCGTGCCGGAACGGGTATCGAGCTGCAACTGGTAATCGCCATCGCGGAAAATGCGCCACTGTGGCGCGCTGCCTGCGCAGGGAACCAGGGACAACATCTGATTGAGCTTTACTTCTTCAGCAGGTTGCCAGCATTGCTGGCCCCCCTGCAATGTGAGCGGATAAGCCCCTTTTTTCAGCATCGTCTGGCTGCGCCACAGACCGGTGCCATCGTTGGTTAAGCCAGGGAAATGGCTCACAGACCAGTCGGCAAAAGCGAAGCAGGGTATAAATAGCAGTGAAAGCGCGGCGTGTTTCATCTGATGTCCCGTTAACGGCGGTTTCTTTCAGTTTGCCACGCTGAGAACAGAGCCGACTCATCCTGTGCGCGTTATCGCCAGGGAGGAGAACAACGGGTGAGTGATATGCCACACAGAACGTCATAGATTTGCGATAACCACCACAATTATCACTCTCTGTCCATTTTCTACACCATTCCCTGGTGACATGGTTTCGGAATTGGATTATTTCTGTACGTGCTCTTGTACGCTATTTTTGGTATGATTCGAGGTTCAGCCCTCAAATTTATGCAAAAAAGAAGGTGTTGGAATGTTCATATCCGACCAGGAGACCTAATGATATCGATACCCATGCGACGACCTGGGGCGACGATACTCATGTTTTTCACCCTTATATTTTCGGGTGGGGTGCTGGCAAAGACGCACACAGAAACAGCGAGTCACAAAGCCCACGTCACTAAGGCAAACGTAAAAAAACAGGCAAGCAGTAAACAAGAGTATTCTCGCAATAGTGTAAATAGCAGTCCACTTCCTGATTTGCGAAAATACCCTTCCGGAACCCCAAGGAAAAAAGCGTTTCTCCGGACAGTAATGCCTTACATAACCAGTAAAAACGCAGCGATTACCGCCGAGCGTAACTGGCTGCAAAAGAAACAGTACGACAGCCAATGGTCGCCTGCAGAACGCTCGCGCCTGAAGGATATTGCCAACCGCTACAAAGTGAGCTGGTCCGGGAATACGCGCCGTATCCCCTGGAACACGCTGCTGGAGCGCGTGGATATTATTCCTGACAGTATGGTCGCTACCATGGCGGCGGCGGAAAGCGGCTGGGGTACATCCAAACTCGCGCGTACCAATAACAATCTGTTTGGTATGAAGTGTGCCAAAGGTGCCTGTAAAAATGGCCCGGGTAAGGTGAACGGCTATTCCCACTTTGAATCCTTGCAGGAGTCGGTGGAGGCTTATGTCACAAATCTGAACACGCACTCTGCTTATGCGTCGTTCCGTAAATCCCGCGCGCAATTACGCAAGGCCGATCAGGAAGTGACGGCTTCAAACATGATTCATAAGCTGAAGGGTTACTCGACTCGCGGCGCGAGTTACAACAATTATCTGTTTGCCATGTATCAGGATAATCAGCAGTTAATCGCAGCACATATGTAACTGTTTTCCTCGATAAAACGCCTTCCCTGTGGAAGGCGTTTTTCTTTGTGCGCTATATTAGCACTTCGCTGTAGCGGTCGCGGTAGTCTTTCGGCGTGCTGTCGTACTCTTTGCGGAAGACGGAATAGAAATATTGCAGCGACGGATAGCCGCACATCTGTGAAATTTCGTTGATCGAGAGCGATGTTGAAATCAGCAGGCTACGCGCTTTTTCCAGTTTCTCCGCGTGGATCACCGCATGAATGGTTTCCCCCACTTCCTCTTTAAAGCGCTTCTCCAGATTGGAACGCGAAATACCGACAGCATCCAGTACTTGATCGACCTTGATCCCCTTGCAGGCATGATTGCGGATGTAGTGCATCGCCTGGATGACAGCCGGATCGTTCAGCGATCGGTAATCAGTCGAGCGTCGTTCCACCACCCGCACTGGCGGCACCAGCAGCCGCTGAAGTGGTAAGGTTTCGCTATCCAGCAGACGATGCAGTAATTTCGCCGCCTGGTAGCCCATCTGCCGCGTACCCTGTACCACGGAAGAGAGCGCGACGCGGGAGAGATAGCGGGTCAGCTCTTCATTATCGATGCCAATCACGCACAGCTTTTCCGGCACAGGAATATGCAGATGGTCGCACACTTGCAGAACGTGGCGGGCGCGGGCGTCGGTAACGGCAATGATGCCGGTTTGCGGGGGTAGCGTTTGTAGCCAGTCGGCGAGCCGGTTCTGTGCGTGCTGCCAGTTTTCCGGCGCGGTGGTCAGTCCCTGATAGACTACACCACGGTATTTCTCCTGCGCGACAAGTCGGCAAAAAGCATATTCACGCTCAGCAGCCCAGCGCTTACTGTTGGACGCGGGCAGGCCGTAAAAGGCAAAACGGTGTACGCCTTTCTCTTTCAAATGCAAGAATGCGCTCTCAACCAGCGCGTGATTGTCGGTGGCGATATAATGAACCGCAGGGTAGCTTTCCGGTGTGTGATAGGAGCCGCCAACGCCGACGATCGGGACATCAACATCGGCCAATACCTGTTCTATTTCCGGGTCGTCGTAATCGGCAATAACACCATCGCCGACCCACTCTTTAATATTTTCAATGCGTGCGCGGAAATCTTCCTCAATAAAGATATCCCACTCGGATTGCGACGCCTGCAAATACTCGCCTACACCCTCGACAACCTGGCGGTCATAGGCTTTATTAGCATTAAATAACAGCGTGATGCGATGGCGTTTTTCAAACATGTCTCTGGGATTCCTAGCTTTCCACCTACTCTGATTATCATATCCAGCACACTGCCGGATAAAAAAGATCCGGCAGTGTGATCGCGCCTGTATTCATCACCCTTTTCAGGCCCGGCGTTTGGTCGCGGAATCCATCCACACCGCCAGCAGTAAAATCGCGCCTTTGACGATGTATTGCCAGAAGGTGGGCACATCCATCATGCTCATGCCGTTATCCAGCGAGGCCATAATAAATGCCCCCATTACGGCACCCGCAACGCTACCAATCCCGCCTGCGAGGCTGGTGCCGCCAATTACACAGGCGGCAATGGCGTCCAGCTCGGCAATATTCCCTGCCGAAGGCGAGCCCGCACCGAGGCGTGAACTGAGGATTAACCCGGCGATTGCCACCATCAAACCGTTAATGGCAAATACCGCCAGCTTGGTACGCTCAACGTTGATACCGGAAAGCCGGGCGGCTTCCAGGTTGCCACCGATGGCGTAAATCCGGCGGCCAAACGCGGTTCGCGTAGCCATAAACATCCCGGCCAGCAGAAGAAACGCCAGCAGCAGCACCGGCGTGGGAACGCCACGATAATCATTGAGCAACCAGATAGCGCCCAGCACAATCACTGCGATAAGCGCCTGACGACCAATCGCGCTGGTGGCGGCTGGTGTTGTGAGGCCGAGAGACTGGCGGCGTAACCGCCCGCGCCATTGCCAGAGCACAAACACCACCATGCCCAGAATGCCGACGCCGAAACCAACACCGTCTGGCAGGTAGCTTTGGCCGATTTGCGACATTGCCGCACTGGTGGGAGAAACCGTGGTGCCGTTGGTGATGCCGATTAACACGCCGCGAAACGCCAGCATACCGGCGAGGGTGACGATGAATGACGGCACCTTACGGTAGGCCACCCACCAGCCATTCCATGCGCCAAGCAGCAGACCGAGCACCAGCGTTACCGCCACGGTGAGCGGTAGCGGCCAACCGAGCCAGACATCAAAAATTGCCGCTGCGCCGCCGAGCAGGCCCATCATTGAGCCAACGGAGAGGTCAATTTCTGCGGAAATAATGACGAACACCATACCGACTGCCAGAATACCGGTGATGGCGGTCTGGCGTAGCAGGTTAGAGATATTGCGCGCGCTCAGGTAAGCGCCATCGGTCATCCCGGTGAAAAACAGCATGATCACCACGATGGCAGCAATCATGACAAAGACCTGTAAGTTGAGGGATTTCAGACCGGAAAATATGCCCGGTGAGACCGTGGATAGCTTCATTTCAGACGGGTTGCTTTTCGACATGATGTTCGCTCCTCAGTGCCGCTTCCATGACCTGCTCCTGGGTCAGATTACGATTGATAAGATCGGCTTTCAGCTTGCCCTCATGCATCACCAGCACCCTGTCGCTTAATCCCAGCACTTCGGGCAGCTCGGATGAGATAACGATGACGGCAATCCCTTGCTGCACCAGTTGGTTAATGAGTTTGTAGATTTCATACTTCGCGCCGATATCAATACCGCGCGTCGGTTCGTCGAGGATTAAAATGCGCGGGTTGAGCAGCAGGCAGCGGGCCAATATCGCCTTTTGCTGATTGCCGCCGCTGAGGCGACCAATGGCAAGCGATGGCGATGAAGTTTTTACTTTCAACCGTTGTAGAGACTGTAAAATGCAGGCCTGCTCTGCAGCATCGTCCAGGCTGCTGAGTGCGCCGGTAAACTGATCCAGCGCCGCAAGGGTAATATTTTTTCCCACCGCCATAACCGGCACGATGCCATCTTTTTTGCGATCTTCCGGCACCATCGCAATGCCGTGTGCAATGGCCTGCTGGCAGTTGTGGATCTCCACCTGCTTGCCATCAAGGTAAATCGTGCCCTCCCAGCGGCCCGGCCACACGCCGAACAGGCACTGTACGGCTTCCGTTCTGCCAGCGCCGACTAACCCGGCGATACCGAGTATTTCGCCGCGTTTCAGGCTGAAGGAGACATCGTTGACGCGTTTAATATGGCGATTAACCGGATGCCAGGCGGTCAGGTGTTCAACGCGCAGGATCTCCGCGCCGGTAGTATGTGGCTCGCTGGGATAAAGCGCCGTGAGTTCGCGACCAACCATCATGGTGATGATGTCATCTTCGCTCATGCCCGTCGCATCGCGAGTGCCGATATGTTTGCCATCGCGAATGACACAAACCATGTCAGATATCGCTTTGACTTCATTGAGCTTATGGGAAATATAGATACAGGCGATATCATGGTTGCGCAGGTCGCGGATGATATCCAGCAGTACCGAGGTTTCCTTTTCGGTGAGCGAGGCTGTCGGCTCATCCAGAATAAGCAGCCGTACCTGCTTATTTAGCGCTTTAGCAATTTCCACCAGTTGCTGCTGCCCCAGTCCTAAATCACCTACCCGGGTGTCGGGTGAAATGGCCAGGTTCACCTGGTTAAGGAGTTTTTCGCAACGCAGCGTCATCAGGTCGTAATCCATCACGCCATTACGGGTGATTTCCGCGCCGAGGAAAATATTTTCCAGCACCGTCAGGTGTTTCACCAACGCCAGTTCCTGGTGAATGATAGCGATACCTTTACGTTCGGTGTCGCGGATATGGCTGGCCTGCAAGGTTTCACCGGCAAACACTATCTCCCCGTCGTAGCTGCCCGCCGGGTAGATCCCGCACAGGACTTTCATCAGTGTTGATTTACCGGAACCATTCTCGCCGCACAGTGATAACACTTCACCAGCATTCAATCGCAGGCTGACATTATCAATGGCTTTCACAACACCAAAGGCTTTGGTGATGTTTTTCATTTCGAGTAAATAAGGCATAGCTGCTCCACGTCATTTGCTGGTCTGACAACGCCTGAAAGAGGAGGCGGAGGGCACGCCCCACAATGGAGAGGCGCGCCGAACGTGCTAGAGCTGGTTTTTCTGATGGAAACCATCTTTGATGACAGTGGCGTCGATATTGTCTTTCGTCACCTCGATAGGCGTCAGCAAGCGGGACGGGACATCCTTCAGACCGTTGTTGAGCGTAGTATCTGCTTTCGGCTGCTGGCCATTGCCCAGTTCAACGGCAATTTCCGCCGCCGTGTTGGCAAGCTGCGTAATCGGCTTGTAGACGGTCATTGTCTGACTACCGTTAATCAGCCGTTTTACCCCGGCGAGATCCGCATCCTGGCCGGAGATGGCGACTTTCCCTGCCAGGCCCTGGGCGCTAAGCGCCTGGATTGCGCCGCCAGCGGTGGCATCATTTGAAGCGACTACAGCATCGATTTTGTTGTTGTTAGCGGTGAGCGCGTTTTCCATTATTTTCAGCGCATTTTCCGGCAGCCAACCGTCGACCCACTGATCGCCGACAATTTTTATTTTTCCGCTATCAATATACGGTTTTAACACTTTCATCTGCCCGGCACGGAACAGCTTAGCGTTATTATCCACCGGTGAGCCGCCCATTAAAAAATAATTCCCTTGCGGCACTTTCTTGACCAGGCTTTGCGCCTGTAATTCCCCGACTTTTTCATTATCGAAGGAAATATAGAAATCGATGTCGGCATTATTAATCATGCGATCATAAGCCAGAACTTTAATACCTTCCTGTTTGGCTTCTTTTATTACGTTGCTTAATACCTGACCGTTGTAGGGAATAATAACCAGGACATCAACGCCACGGTTTATCATATTTTCAATTTGCGACATTTGTGTTTCTTCATTGCCGTTAGCGGATTGAACAAACACATTGGCGCCGAGCGATTCGGCTTTTTTAACAAAAATATCGCGATCTTTTTGCCAACGTTCAAGGCGCAGATCGTCAATCGCCATACCAATCTTCACTTCTTTGGCATGGCCAACGGCGCTGGCAAGGAGCAGGGAGGCGCAGAGTGTAAGGCAAAGATTCTTTATCTTCATAATAGTAATACCTTTCGTAGGGTGATGAGCGAGATAAAAGAAACATGCACTGCTTTGGACGAGCAAATTTTTAACACGGAACGTCAACTTAGCAATTACTGATTTTTATCCACGCATTACGTTTTTTGGTTTATTTGCTGATTTATGACCGCGATCTTATTTTAAAAAAAGAAAAATCGATTTTGCATAAAAATGAGGAAGGCAACACGCAACAATAATCGGTGTTATTTTGCGAGCCAGCGCACGTTTGTGTATTCTCTTAATGGCGGTGTGAAATAACGTAATTGAGCAAGCCAGAGAGAGAATCCAGTATTACTTCAGAATTGTTCACTCGCCAATGGAGCTCATTATGCAAGCTTATTTCGATCAGCTGGATCGGGTTCGTTATGAAGGCCCAAAAACTACGAATCCTTTAGCGTTTCGTCATTACAATCCGGATGAGCTAGTGCTCGGTAAGCGCATGGAGGATCACCTGCGTTTTGCCGCTTGCTACTGGCACACCTTCTGCTGGAATGGCGCGGATATGTTCGGTGTGGGCTCCTTTGATCGCCCATGGCAGCACCCTGGCGAGGCTATGGAGCAGGCGAAACGCAAAGCTGATGTCGCTTTTGAGTTTTTCCATAAGCTGAACGTCCCCTTTTACTGCTTCCATGACGTCGATGTCTCTCCTGAAGGTGCATCACTGAAAGAGTACCTCAATAACTTTGCGCAGATGGTAGATGTGCTGGCTGAAAAACAGCAACAGAGCGGCGTGAAGTTGCTGTGGGGGACGGCGAACTGCTTTACCAACCCGCGTTATGGCGCAGGCGCGGCGACCAATCCCGATCCGGAAGTTTTCAGTTGGGCCGCCACCCAGGTGGTGACGGCGATGAACGCCACCCATAAGCTTGGCGGCGAAAACTATGTGCTTTGGGGCGGGCGTGAAGGGTATGAAACCCTGCTGAACACCGATTTGCGCCAGGAGCGTGAACAAATCGGCCGCTTTATGCATATGGTGGTTGAGCACAAACACAAAATTGGTTTTCAAGGCACACTGCTTATCGAACCGAAACCACAGGAGCCGACTAAACATCAATACGATTACGACGCAGCCACTGTGTATGGCTTCCTGAAGCAGTTTGGTCTGGAGAAAGAGATCAAGCTCAATATCGAAGCCAACCACGCCACGCTGGCGGGCCACTCTTTCCATCACGAAATTGCTACAGCCATCGCGCTGGGGCTGTTCGGCTCAGTGGATGCGAACCGCGGCGACGCGCAGCTCGGCTGGGATACCGATCAGTTCCCGAACAGTGTGGAAGAGAATGCGTTGGTGATGTATGAAATTCTCAAGGCAGGCGGTTTCACCACTGGTGGGCTGAATTTTGACGCCAAAGTGCGTCGCCAGAGCACCGATAAATATGACCTCTTCTACGGACATATCGGCGCAATGGATACCATGGCGCTGGCGCTGAAAGTGGCCGCTCGCATGGTGGAAGATGGCGAGCTGGATAAACGCGTTGCGAAGCGCTACGCAGGCTGGAATGGTGAGCTGGGCCAGCAAATTTTGCAGGGGCAGCTTAGCCTCACGGAGCTGGCGAAGTACGCTGAGCAACAGAACCTGGCACCGCGCCATCAGAGCGGTCATCAGGAACAACTGGAAAATCTGGTCAATCATTACCTCTTCGACAAGTAACCGGTGCTGCGCCGTGGGTAACGCGGCGCACATCAACAGGAGTGGTCACTATGTATATCGGGATCGATCTCGGCACCTCAGGCGTGAAGGCTATTCTGCTCAGTGAGCAGGGGGATGTGCTGGCCTCTCATACGGAAAAACTCAGCGTATCGCGCCCGCAGCCATTATGGTCCGAGCAGGATCCTGAACAGTGGTGGCAGGCGACGGATCGTGCAATTCAGGCACTGGCTGCCGCGCATTCGTTACAGCAGGTGAAGGCCATCGGACTTGCCGGGCAGATGCACGGCGCCACGCTGCTGGATAATGAAAACCGCGTGCTACGTCCGGCCATTTTGTGGAATGACGGTCGCTGTGGCGAAGAGTGCAAGCTGCTGGAAGCGCAGGTGAAAAATTCCCGCACTATTACCGGCAATCTGATGATGCCCGGTTTTACCGCGCCGAAGCTGCTGTGGGTTCAGCGCCACGAGCCGGACATCTTCGCCAGAGTTGCTAAGGTATTACTACCCAAAGATTATCTGCGTCTGAAAATGTCCGGTGCTTTTGCCAGCGATATGTCAGATGCTGCGGGCACTATGTGGTTGGATGTTGCGAAGCGCGACTGGAGCGATGAGATGCTGGCGGCCTGCTCGCTCACTCGTGCACATATGCCTGCGTTGTTTGAAGGTAGCGAAATAACCGGCGAACTGCTGCCGGAGGTTGCGCGACGCTGGTCAATGCCCGTTGTTCCCGTGGTGGCGGGCGGTGGTGATAATGCGGCGGGTGCTGTAGGGGTGGGCATGGCTGATGCCGGTCAGGCGATGCTCTCGCTGGGGACGTCCGGCGTTTATTTCGCGGTCAGCGAAGGGTTTCTGAGCAAGCCGGAGAGCGCAGTGCACAGCTTTTGCCACGCGCTGCCGGGGCGCTGGCATCTGATGTCGGTGATGCTTAGCGCCGCCTCTTGCCTGGACTGGGCAGCACGGCTGACGGGTCTGGAATCGGTGCCTGCCCTGATCCACGCAGCGGAGCAGGCGGACGACAAGGCGGGCGATCTCTGGTTTCTGCCCTATCTTTCCGGCGAACGCACGCCGCATAATAACCCGCAGGCGAAGGGGGTTTTCTTTGGCCTGACGCATCAACACGGGCAGGGTGAACTGGCGCGTGCGGTGCTGGAAGGTGTGGGTTATGCGCTGGCGGATGGCATGGATGTGGTGCATGCCTGCGGCGTGATGCCGAAGAGTATTACGCTTATCGGCGGTGGCGCGCGCAGCGCCTGGTGGCGGCAAATGCTGGCGGATATCAGCGGCCTGCAACTCGATTATCGTACCGGCGGCGATGTTGGCCCGGCGCTGGGCGCTGCGCGGCTGGCGCAGGTCGCAATGAACCCGGATGTCCCGCTGATAACACTGTTACCGCAGCTTCCTATTGAACAACAACACCTGCCGAATGCTGAACGTCATGCCGGGTACGCTTCGCGTCGCGAGATGTTCCGGCGCATCTATCAGCAGCTGTTACCGCTGATGTCCTGACTGTTCCGGCTCACTTTCTTCAGTGGGCCGGAATTACCCTGAGGTTGTCCTTTTTTGGTCTTAGCAGATGTAACACTCCTTGCCAGAATAGCATTATTCCCACTGAGCAAGGAGTCCTGAAATGTCACGTACCGCCCTTATCAATATCGACACACAACAATCTTTCTTTCACCGTGAATACTGGCAGGAGAAGGATTTTCCTGACTTTCAGCAGGCCATTTCTGCTCTGATTGCTGGCTGTGAAGCGCGCGGCGTTCCGGTTGTCGATATCTTTCACGTTGCTGACAGCGGCCCCTTCTCGCTGGAAAGTGGTTTTGTCGCGCCGATGCCTTTTCTGACGCATCAACCGGCCGTTACCTTCTACAAGCATGTACACAATGCTTTTACCGATACCGGGCTCGATCGCTGGTTGCGCGTGCGTGATATCAACCATTTGATTATCTGCGGTATCCGCACTGAACAGTGCTGCGAAACCACAGCGCGCGTGGCTTCGGATTTAGGTTATCGTGTGACGTTTGCCAGCGAAGCGACGCTGACCTTTCCGATGACACATAAAGGGATTACGCTGGATTGCGATGCGTTGCGCCATCGTACTGAAACGGTGCTGGAAGGCCGCTTTGCCACGATTAAAACCGTCCACGAAATCCTGGAATGCGAATGACGATAGATGTCTGGTTTGTGATGTTGCCGGGAGTACTGGCACTGGATATGACCGGCCCGGCGGAAACATTCGTGCTGGCGCAGGATGCTTTTCGCCTGCATTACATCGGGCCGGACGCCGAAGTACCCACATCGATTGGCCTGAATATGGGCAACATCTCGCCGCTGCCGGAAACACTGCCGGCAGGAAGTTTGCTGGTGTTGCCCGGCGTCAGCGATTCGGCGAATTTTTTCAACACGCCGCAGGCCAGTCTCGTACTGCACTGGTTGATGCGCCTGCAACCTCAGATCCACAATCAGAGCATTACCCTGATGTGCGTCTGCTCAGGCGCGGTGTTGGCGGCGAAAGCCGGGTTGTTGAGCGGCGTGCAGTGCACCACGCATCATGATGTGATTGCGCGTTTAAAAGCGGTAGCGCCGACGGCGCAGGTGAAAGAGAACCGTATCTTTATTGAAGATCGCGGCATCTGGACCAGTGCGGGCATCACTTCCGGCATCGATTTGGCCTTACATCTGATCAACCGCCTGCGGGGCCCGGAAACGGCGTTGTCGGTGGCGCGTGAAATGGTGGTCTGGTTTCGCCGTTCCGGGGACGACCCGCAGATTTCGCCGTGGCTGCGCTACCGCAATCATCTTCACCCGGCAGTGCATCGGGCGCAGGATGCACTCACCGCCGAGCCGCAAAAAGCGTGGCAACTGGCGGATATCGCTGAATGCGCGCACGTCAGCCCGCGCCATTTGACGCGCCTGTTCCAGCAACATCTGGGCATCAGTGTGCGCGACTACCTTGAACAGTTACGCCTGGTGATTGCTGAGCAGAGCTTGTTGCAGGGGCAAGGCGCGGAGCAGGCGGCGCAGGCTGCCGGATTTTCCTCGCCGCGTCAGTTGCATCGGGCGCGGGCGCGAATGGCTAGCTAACGAAACGCCGTCGGTCGAGGTGCTGAACCAGAATTGATAGCGCCAGGCTTGCCAGCAGCGTGGCGACAAAAATCCACACGATATCGAGTAGTGGCCAGTTGCGCAGTTCCATGCCGCGAGTGCGTAGCGCATGGATGATTAGTGCATGGAAACCGTAAATCCCCAGCGAGTGGCGCGAAATCAGCGCCAGGCCCGGCAGCGTGCGATCGTTCAGTGTATTTTTAACCAGCGTGAACAGCGCGATGGCACAGAGAAATACCAGCGGACCGCAGTAGAGATACCAGGTGTCGGCAAAGTTGCCGCGCCACCTCAGTTCGTGCAGCGTACCGCGCGAAATTCCCCAGACCGCCAGCAAAAATATCGCCGCGCTGAAAAGTGTCAACTGCCGTCTTTGCGTCTCCATCATGCCGATCGCCCGTCCCAACATGCCGTAAAGGATGTAGTAAAACGTGTCGCCACTGATATAGAGGTTGATGGGCAGCCATTCAAAGTGGCCAATCTTCTGCGACACCGTATTCGGATTGGCCACAATGCCTGTGACTACGACCAGCACAAGCAGCATTTTGCCGCTGAGCGCTTTCACCTGAATCAACGGCGAAACCAGGTAGATAACGATAATTGCGAAGAAAAACCACAGATGGTAGAACACCGGTTTTTGCAGCAAGTTACGCAGAGATAACTCGCTGTTAATTGAGGTAAAGAGCACGATATAGAGCAGGGCGATAACGCTATAAAACACCAGACACAGTGCGATGCGCAGGAAATGGCGTGGCTGTGCGCTACGTTCGCCAAAAAAGAGGTAACCCGAAATCATAAAAAACAGCGGCACGCTAACGCGGGAGGCGGAGTTCAGCAGATTCGCGATATTCCAGTCGAAAGTGGTAATACTGGCCGGGTTGGTGATGTACCAGGTAGTGGTATGAATCATCACCACCATCAAACAGGCTATCCCTCGCAGATTATCTATCCAGTAAATTTTCGACTGCATCAGTTCCTCTGTTTTTAATGTTAAATATCCTCTGACCTGCCATTTATGCACTTGATGCTCTGGATAATTCTGAGTTTTCCCGCATCCGCTTGTGCAGTTTTCCACAGTTTTGCAAAACTATTGTTGTTACCCTTTAAAAATAACAGTCAGCGAACCGGGCGGTGATAAAATTGATGAAATCTCTTGTACCGATGTTGCTACTGTTAGTGGCAGGATGCAGCGCCGCGCCGGCTACGCCCGTGCAACGTGCGCAAAACGCCAGACCGGGCCCCGTTCGCTCCCTCGACATGGAGCAATTATGTCGGCAAAACGCCGCGTATCGCTACAATACCGCAGCGCAAAAAATTTCCGTTACCGGTTTTGAACAATTTCGCGGCAGTTACGAAATGCGCGGTGTGACACCCCGTAGTGAGGCGTTTGTCTGCGCTTTTGACGAAGAAGGGCAGTTTCTACATCTTTCGATGCGCTAAGCGCCCAGAACATGGTCAATGGCCGTATGATTCTCCCAATTTTCCTTAAACACCTCCGTTTCATACTGTATATCTTGCAGTCAGCGGGTATACTGGTCGCTTCCTTTAAATCCACACGTATCCAGCACGAAAGAATATGCAAAAGTTTGATACCAGGACCTTTCAGGGTCTGATCCTGACCTTACAGGATTATTGGGCCCGTCAGGGCTGCACCATCGTTCAACCTCTGGACATGGAAGTTGGCGCCGGCACCTCCCACCCGATGACCAGTTTGCGCGCGCTGGGGCCAGAACCGATGGCGACTGCCTATGTCCAGCCATCCCGCCGCCCGACCGATGGCCGTTATGGCGAAAACCCGAACCGCTTACAGCACTATTACCAGTTCCAGGTGGTGATTAAACCTTCCCCGGATAATATTCAGGAGCTGTACCTCGGGTCACTGAAAGAGCTGGGTATGGATCCGACGATTCACGATATTCGTTTCGTGGAAGATAACTGGGAAAACCCGACGCTGGGCGCCTGGGGACTCGGCTGGGAAGTGTGGCTGAATGGTATGGAAGTGACGCAGTTCACTTACTTCCAGCAGGTGGGTGGTCTGGAGTGCAAACCGGTTACGGGTGAGATCACTTATGGTCTGGAACGTCTGGCTATGTACATTCAGGGCGTAGACAGTGTTTACGACTTGGTCTGGAGCGACGGCCCGCTGGGTAAAACCACTTACGGTGACGTCTTCCATCAGAACGAAGTGGAGCAGTCCACTTACAACTTTGAATATGCAGACGTCGACTTCCTGTTTAGCTGCTTTGAGCAGTATGAAAAAGAAGCGCAGAAGCTGCTGGCGCTGGAAAACCCGCTGCCGCTGCCTGCGTACGAACGCATCCTGAAGGCCGCCCATAGCTTCAACTTACTGGATGCGCGTAAAGCCATCTCCGTAACGGAACGTCAGCGCTATATCCTGCGTATCCGTACGCTGACCAAAGCAGTCGCTGAAGCGTATTACGCTTCCCGTGAAGCACTTGGCTTCCCGATGTGCAACAGAAATAAATAAGAGGCGGCCATGTCTGAGAAAACATTCCTGGTGGAAATCGGCACCGAAGAGCTGCCACCAAAAGCACTGCGCAGCCTGGCCGAGTCCTTCGCTGCCAACTTTACTGCTGAACTGGATGCTGCGGGCCTGGCCCATGGCGACGTGCAGTGGTTTGCCGCGCCGCGCCGTCTGGCGCTGAAAGTGGCAAAACTTGCCGCATCGCAAGCGGATCGCGAAGTTGAGAAACGCGGCCCGGCAATTGCCCAGGTGTTTGATGCTGAAGGCAAACCAAGCAAAGCTGCTGAAGGATGGGCGCGTGGTTGCGGTATTACCGTCGATCAGGCCGAGCGTCTGACGACCGACAAAGGCGAGTGGCTGCTCTATCGCGCCCATGTAAAAGGCGAAAGCGTTGAAACGCTGCTGCCGAATATGGTTGCCACTTCGCTTGCTAAGCTGCCGATCCCGAAACTGATGCGCTGGGGCGCATCGGAAGTGACGTTTGTGCGTCCGGTGCATACCGTTACGCTGCTGCTGGGCGACACCGTTGTTCCGGCGACGATTCTGGGTATTAATTCCGATCGCGTGATCCGCGGCCATCGCTTTATGGGCGAGCCGGAATTCACCATCGATAATGCCGATCAGTATCCGCAAATTCTGCTCGAGCGCGGCAAAGTGATCGCCGATTACGATGCGCGTAAAGCCAAAATCAAAGCAGATGCCGAAGAAGCGGCGCGCAAAATCGGCGGAAATGCCGATCTGAGCGACAGCCTGCTGGAAGAAGTCACCTCACTGGTGGAATGGCCGGTGGTGCTGACGGCGAAATTCGAAGAGAAATTCCTCGCTGTCCCGGCGGAAGCGCTGGTCTACACCATGAAAGGCGACCAGAAGTACTTCCCGGTTTACGGTAACGACGGCAAATTGCTGCCGAATTTTATCTTCGTTGCCAACATCGAATCGAAAGATCCGCAGCAGATTATCTCCGGTAACGAGAAGGTGGTGCGCCCGCGTCTGGCGGATGCCGAGTTCTTCTTTAATACTGACCGTAAAAAACGTCTTGAGGATCATCTGCCGCGCCTGCAAACCGTGCTGTTCCAGCAGCAACTGGGCACGCTGCGCGACAAGACCGACCGCATCCAGGCGCTGGCGGGCTGGATCGCCGGGCAGATTGGTGCTGACGTCAATCATGCTACCCGCGCTGGCTTGCTCTCCAAGTGTGACTTAATGACCAACATGGTGTTTGAATTTACCGACACCCAGGGCGTGATGGGCATGCACTATGCGCGTCACGATGGCGAAGCAGAAGATGTTGCCGTTGCGCTGAACGAGCAGTATCAGCCGCGTTTCGCCGGTGATGAACTGCCGTCGAACCCGATTGCCTGCGCGCTGGCGATTGCTGACAAGATGGACACGCTGGCGGGTATCTTTGGTATCGGCCAGCATCCAAAAGGCGATAAAGACCCGTTCGCGCTGCGCCGCGCTGCGCTTGGCGTGCTGCGTATTATCGTTGAGAAGAGTCTGGCGCTGGATCTGCAAACGCTGACCGAAGAAGCGGTACGTTTGTACGGCGACAAGCTGACCAACGCGAATGTGGTGGATGATGTCATCGACTTTATGCTGGGGCGTTTCCGCGCCTGGTATCAGGACGAAGGTTTCAGTGTTGACACTATTCAGGCCGTACTGGCGCGCCGTCCGACCAAACCGGCGGACTTCGATGCGCGTATGAAGGCGGTTTCACACTTCCGTACGCTGGATGAGGCAGCAGCACTGGCGGCAGCCAACAAGCGTGTTTCCAACATCCTGGCGAAGTCTGATGAAACACTAAACGATATCGTTCACGCCTCGGTGTTGAAAGAAGCGGCCGAAATCAAGCTGGCGGGTAATCTGGTGGTGCTGCGCGATAAACTGGAGCCGTTCTTTGCTGAAGGTCGCTATCAGGAAGCGCTCATTGAACTGGCGCAATTGCGTGAGTCGGTCGATGAGTTTTTCGAGACAGTAATGGTAAACGCCGACGATAAAAATGTGCGTATCAACCGACTGACACTGCTGGCGAAACTGCGTGAATTGTTCCTGCAGGTGGCGGATATCTCCCTGCTGCAATAAAAGTCAGCTGCAATGAAAAAACCCGCTCAGGCGTTGGGGGGATCCCTCAGCACTTCGGCGGGTTTTTTTATGGTCTCACACTATAAGCTTTTAACCAGTTGCGGCTGTCTGGTAGCAACCTTATTGCGGCCAGCGCGTTTGGCTACGTATAGCATGTCATCAGCGCTCTGAATAAGCTGACCGTATTCTGTGTGCTGTTGCTGGTTATGGCTGGCGACACCAATGCTCACGCTGACGATGCGGTTGGGTGAGTTGATATGGGGTAAATCCAGCCGTTGAACGCTGGTACGCAACCGTTCGGCGATTTCCACCGCATCGGCGGAGTGCGTTTCCGGCAGCAGGGCGCAGAACTCTTCGCCGCCATAGCGAAACAGCATGTCGGTTGGGCGATCCAGTGCATTACGCATAGCGGTCGCGATCTGTTGCAGACATTCATCTCCGCGCTGGTGGCCATAGCAATCGTTATAGCGTTTGAAGTGATCGACATCGATAAGCAGCAGCGACAGCGATTTGTTGTTGCGCTTGCTGGCGCGCCATTCGCGATCAATGCAGAGATCGAAGTAACGCCGGTTGCCTACGCCGGTAAGACCATCAGACAGTGATTGTGATAATAATTCATGCGCCTGATCGCGCAGCAGGGATTCGCGGCGGACCGTGGTTGTAACGTCTACAATCTGGATCAGGCAAAACCGTTCAGCTGTACCTAGCGGAACAATCGTCACGGCCTGGCTCAGCCGGGCTGCAGGTCGTGCCGGTTCGGCATAAAGCGGAAATGGAGAACGGTGCAGCGACTGCGACAGCAGAGCAGATAAATTGTTGCCAATCGCCTGACGAATAGCATCGCCCACGCGGTGACACTGCAAGTCAGGAAAGACAGTAAAAAAATCCTCCCCCAGCGTTTCGCTGGCGGCAAGACCGGTATGGGCTTCCAGCCAGTCGTTCCACAACGTAATGCGGTATTGCGCATCAACGATGATTACGCCGAGGCTGAGCGCCGAGAATGCATCCAGTAACAACTTATCTTTCATGATTACATTCCGTCAGGAACACAACCGGACTCAAGGCGGAGGATATAGAGCCGGATTTGCTCACGTAAGTCTTGCAGGGCGGACATATCCAGGATAAATGCGAGATATCCCTGAATTTGCTGGCGCTCCAGCGCAAAATCGATGCGCAACATCATCACCATCGGATCATTTTCATCCTGGTCCGGATTGAGGATCTGATTGCTGGTGCCGACGCGAACCTCGGGCAGAGAGCCCTGTAGCTCTTTCTGGAACATATTCGCCAGCGTACCAACACAGGCATTGAGCACGATATTACCGATTTCGCTCATCGCTTCGCGTTCCATCTCTCCCAGCTCATGGGCAGGGATCAGATCGCCAACCATCATGCGTACGATTTCAAAACTGGCAGCTTCCGGAAACATCAGAATCGCTTCTGTGGCATACGCGCCCTTATAATGCTGGCTGATACCAAACAGCGAAATGTCTGCGCCCAGTTCGTCCGCGGCTTCCGAGCGGGTGGTGAAGCGAAGGGTCGGTACCGACATGCGTACTTCTTCATTAACGATATTACTCATTGCTGCGGCCGCATGGCCGACGCCAATGTTGAAGATCTCCATCAGGCTGTCGGCTTCGATATCGCTGATATCTGACAGTGCGTTCATGGATTTTCCTCCAGACTATTCAGCAATGCATGGAGCTGCGGCTCTTTCAGCGGTTTCGGCAGGA
The DNA here is from genome assembly GCF_900116535.1 of Kosakonia arachidis. Classification (GTDB taxonomy): domain Bacteria; phylum Pseudomonadota; class Gammaproteobacteria; order Enterobacterales; family Enterobacteriaceae; genus Kosakonia; species Kosakonia arachidis. The sequence goes on from NZ_FPAU01000005.1 coordinate 177,777, forward strand.
AGCCAAGGCCAAGTTCTTCAGCGGCGGTTTGCACAGAATTCTGCACATTGGCAGTGAGCAGAACAATATGGGTTTGCGGGTGGCTTTTACGAATGCGCGAAGCCGTCTCCAGCCCGCCAATGCCCGGCATATTAACGTCCAGCAAGATCAGATACGGCGCCATTGTTTCAGCCAGAACGATCGCCTCCTCGCCCGTGCTGGCCTCGTCAATTTTCCAGTCTTTATGCAGATTTGTGACAAACTGGCGTGAAATCATGCGCGACAGGCGGCTGTCGTCAACAATCAGAATATATCTGGACATCATTCATTCTCTTTTAGTTGTTTGTTGCCGTAGCACCAGAACAAGGCTTTTCTATGGAACTGCGTTCCTGATTATTGCTTGCACCTGCCGCCGCGTTGCGTTTTGTGCTAACGCTTTGTGTAGTCGCTTTCTTTATGAAGTTGATATCGGGATTACACGTCCGGCCTACTGCTTTTAGTTAAGTCATCATATTCATCGGCAATCGCGCACAAAAAATTAGTGCTGAATAACAGCCCCGCGTGAAATTTAATGCTGAAGCACAGAGGGTTAGGTCTACTGGTGTGGGGGACTCGTTAGCGGGTATGGAGTGTCAGCGGAGAGCATTTTTCTCCAATGACCAGATCATAGGGATGTGCCAGAGCTATAAAATAAAAGCGTTAAATTTTGTAACGCGTTTATTTAAGGGTGATGGCAGTGAAAGTGAATGATTTTTCGCCATGGTCCTGCGCGCTTTGGGAACATTCGGCTAAAACAGAAATAACAAACCCCCGGCTCAGCGGGGGTTCTGGTGGAAAAACGTTCAATCTATAAGCTGTTTGCTGAGCGTCGGGTTGGCATGAATCAGACGCATCAGTTTCATTTCGGTAGCGGTGGGGGTTATTCGTTGTGATTCCCACTCATGTACCATTGATACTGAGACTCCCATTACACGAGCGAAGTCATCAATCTTAAGCCCGGTTCCGCGTCGCAATTGTTCAAAGTCACTAAAGGAATTCGGCTTTTTGCTCAGAGTTACCGGCTGCGTTACTTCATTTTTCAAAACAATTTGTTCCAGACTGCTCAGCAGTTCAAACATAGGATCTTTATATTCCATTGAGAACTCCTCGTAAAAATCACACAGCGGGATCGTGATACAGCTTATTAAGAATAGTCGTGAAAAGTCCTGGTGTGTGGTTTTGGCTGTAATTAATTGTAGGGTAAATGGCTTTTCATGCGCTTCAGATGCATCTTAAGTGAAGCTTCTGCCGCTTAATTCTTTGATTTATCTATCTCTCCCGGCGCTCAGTATTTTTATGTAAAACCTTTTGTTTAATCTGGATTAAGAGTTATCTGCACACCTTGCGGGAAATTTTCATGCCAGGTCGAATTAATAGTCTTAAGAATGCAAGGAAAGGGTATCTTGCGAGGCGGACCTGGACTATCCTTGTAAGCCGTCAGGCACGTGTGTGCCGGTGTGCGCTTTTATGGGTGAAAGGAGTAAGAAAATGGCGACAGGAAAGTCCTGCTCTCGCTGGTTTGCGCCTCTTGCGGCGTTATTAATGGTAGTTAGCCTGAGTGGGTGTTTCGATAAAGAAGGCGATCAGCGCAAGGCGTTTATCGACTTCCTGCAAAATACGGCAATGCGTAGCAGCGAACGTCTGCCCGCTCTGACGGCAGATCAGAAAAAACAGTTCGGCCCGTTTGTCTCTGATTATGCTGTAATTTATGGCTATTCCCAACAGGTTAATCAGGCTATGGACTCCGGTCTGCGTCCGGTAGTGGACAGCGTTAACGCCATCCGCGTACCGCAGGACTATATGACTCAGCGTGAACCGCTTCGTCAGGCCAATGGCTCGCTCGGCGTACTCAGTCAGCAGTTGCAGAATGCGAAAATACAGGCGGATGCTTCTCATGCGGCGTTAAAGCAGGCGGACGATCTCAAGCCGGTGTTTGACCAGGTGTATACCAAAGTGGTCACCAATCCGGCCAACGCGCTGCAACCGCTGATCCCGGCGGCGCAGGTCTTTACTCAGCAACTGGTACAGGTTGGCGACTTTATTGCCCAGCAGGACACGCAGGTGAGCTTTGTTGCCAACGGTATCCAGTTCCCGACGTCTCAGCAGGCCAGCCAGTATAACGCGCTGATTGCTCCGCTGGCGGCGCAGCATCAAGCGTTCAATCAGGCCTGGACCGCGACCATTAGCGCCACGCAGCAGTAAGCGAGCGCAGACAATAAATAAAGAGGCGATTCATCGCCTCTTGAGGTCACTGAAAAAGCCCGGACAAAACTGCAATAGCACACTGATACGGTTATAAACAGCAATTTACTACTCTTGATTACTGATTATTTGTTCAAATCAGGTGACAAGTGCAGCAGGCCTATAAGGATACAGGTTAAATACAGGAAAGCGCCTGGCTGTCGTTTCCCTGCAACGAAGCAGAAAAAATGACTTTGGTTGCCACCTCGCAGTAATTGAAAACTAATAAAGGGAAACCCGGCAAAGTCGGATATTTCTCGACATGAGCCTGGATATGGAGAATACGGATGTGGTGCAAGGTGTCTATTTGGCAGTGAGGGTGACTTTCACGGGTGGCCAACAATATTGCTGAAAACATTAACCTGCTTTATGCAGAAGCTGTGAAATTAGATGCGCGGTGTAAACATTCTCTGAAGAATCTGCATTATTTTATTAAGGTTCGCAAAGGATATTTTTAGCAATGAGATAAAGCAAAAGCACCTTTTTCAAGAAGTTTGTGTAGGCATACTGGGTAGTATGATTGCTGCCGTACTGCTTATGTCAGGCATAAAGTATATGGAAAGAACCTCGTTATTCCTGCTGCTTAATGAAGTGTTAAGCTGATTTCTAAATGATGATGTAGTAACCTGGAATATTGAGAAGAAAGATCTGGCAAGCCATCCTAATGAAATTTTATGCTAGTTAGCGCCATTATTGATTTGGATCGCAGTACGACCAAGTGATGAATTACTTCTAAAAGGTGCGCTCCTTGCTAAATGTTTTGAAAAGGCGTGACCGGGCAATCTTGCCAGTCAGAAATGGAGTCATGAATGGCAAGATAAGGCAAACAATTTACCATTCGAGCGTAGTTATGAAAAAATTACTGCCGACCTGGATGAGTACGACGCAAAACTGATTAGTACTGAGCGGAAAAAGGGAATATATAACAATATATGAACTGAAACGTTTCCGTGGGAAATATGTAGGGAGCGGGAACGAGGTGGTATTTCATCTGTAGAGTTAATTAGGTCTCCGGCAAAAAAATAGTCAGCCTCACGCGCAGCAGATATAAAATCTGTCGCAGGAAATATTGCGGCATTTAACGCACTGTATCTGTTATCGATAATAGATGATACTGATGGCAAAGTCGGATGATTTTTTTTGAGGGGGGGTAAAGCAATATAGCTAATTATTAAAGCCTGGAATTTACTTAATTATATATCCCGAATTGTTAGAATAGATGTTTCGGCCTGTTTTTCAAAACTTATTATCTAGTGATAAATTATTGTTCTTATTTAATGGAGTATAAATAATGTTAGGAGAATGTAAGAATGAGAAAAGTTTACATGCAAAGTTGTCAGAGTGGCGAAACCTGAAAGACACTCAAGTGCTAATTCATACAATAAACCCTGCTTATGAAAATAGCTCTCCACTTTTTCTTAAGGATGCGTGTTCTGTTTTCAGACAATGGGATGTGCTGTCTTCATCCTTAATTGATTTGGATAAGATTAAGCATGTTAGAGATAAAATGGAAAATTTGCGAAGTTGGGAAGAACTTCGTCGGGATACCGGGATTTTTTTTGAGATTGGATTTGTATTAGACTTTGCACCGCAAAATATTTTAGGTACATTTGCCGAAGATGTCTGGTTTCCTAATCATGCAGGCATAAATAATCGTAACACCTATGCACTGACAGATGCTATTTTATCTGGGAAAGGTAAGCCCGGGGGACGGCATGCATGGCCTGGTGAAAATGGTCATTCATATAATGAAATAAATTCACCAAAATATATACTTAATAGGTCTGATCTTCAGAGACATAATGAGATACTGGTTGTATGCAAACCCTTTATTAATATCTACCCAGGCTTGCCTCCAACTGAGCCGTTGAAAATAAAAAAAATAATATATGCTCCGAAAAGGGTTACGGGCCACCCTCTGTTTAGGAGTATGGAACGAAAAGCGAAAAAAAGAGTAATAAACAAGTTAGCAGCATTAAACCCTGGTGTTCCCATGACAGAAATATAAGAAACGCTGCTACGTAGATAAGAGATGGTTAACTGTCATTAGTCTGCAGAGGCGATTAATCGCCTCTTTTTTATGTGTGCGACGGACATCGTGCTGTTCTTTATCTGTGGTGACTAAAGAGGGATTAAGAGGTGAAGGTCCTTCACACCCCCGCTAAGGGGTAATAACCTGAGCGTGGTGGAGCCTGCCTGGGAGCCAGCCATATGAACCAGGCAATAAAGGCTGGAATGTTCAAAAGCTGGGCTTAATATCACTGGTGGAGTTGCAAAGGCAGTTCCCGCGTTAACATGAACCGCGGTATGTGGAACCGCGTGTACAGTAGTGTGAGAGGGCGGCGGGAGAGATCCCGCCTCCTGCTCGATCCGCAGCAGGGTAAACCGTCAGCCCACAACCTGCGGATTGACACAGTTTTTCTCCACCTTGCCATTGAGCGCGTCAATCAGGTTATCCACTGCGCAGGCCGCCATGTTGTAGCGTGTCTCGTGCGTTGCGGAGCCAATATGCGGCAGTGCAACGACGTTGGGCAGCGACAGCAGCGGCGAATCAACGGGCAGCGGTTCTTTCTCGAAGACGTCCAGCCCGGCCGCATGGATCTCGCCGTTTTGCAGGGCTTCCACCAGCGCATTTTCATCCACCACAGGGCCGCGTCCGGCGTTAACGAAGATCGCCGATTTTTTCATCATTGCAAACTGCGCTTTACCGATCAGATGATGTGTCTCTTCCGTCAGCGGCAACACCAGGCACACAAAGTCGGACTCTTTCAACAGGGTATTGAGATCGCAATAGCGCGCCTGAAAGCGCGCTTCCGCTTCAGTGTGATGGTGACGCGCGTTATAGAGAATCGGCATGCCGAAACCGAAGTGCGCGCGTTGCGCCAGCGCCAACCCGATACGGCCCATCCCGATGATGCCCATTGTCTTGTGATGCACATCGACACCAAACCAGTCAGCACCAATACCGGATGTCCATTCACCCGCTTTTACCCGCCCGGCGACCTCCACCACTCGGCGGGCGCTGCTCAGCACCAGTGCCATAATGGTGTCGGCGACCGTTTCCGTCAGTACTGTCGGGGTATGCATTAATAAAATCTTACGTGCGTTCAGCGCGTCCACATCAAAATTGTCATAGCCTACCGAGACTGTTGACGTCGCGCGCAACTGCGGCATTTTCTCCAGCAGCACAGCATCGACTGTCTCGCTGGAACCCAGCAGCCCTTGTGCAGTGGCGAAAGCCTCAGCGTGCTGTTGCACCGTTTCCGGTTTCAGGTTGGCAACCTGGGTTACGGTGAAATGCTCGGCCAGACGTTGTTGCAGATCATCAGGTAAGGCTTTGTACAGGATGATAGACGGCTTCATGCGGTTCTCCCTTGTGATGGTGCGCCTGCCGGAATGTGCTTATTGTTAGCAGGCTTAACAATTAAAGTAAGCCACACAGAGGCGAAAAGCGCTACCCCCATGAAAATGTACGAGGCCGACGGGCTGCCGGTTGCGCCGTTCAGGTAACCCACTACCCACGAGCCGCAGAATGAGCCGAGCGCGCCCATACTGTTAATCAGCGCCATTGCGCCACCGGCAACGTTGCGCGGCAGCATCTCCGGGATGATGGCGAAGAACGGCCCGTACGGGGCATACATTGCTGCACCGGCAATCACCAGCAGGGTATAAGAGATCCAGAAATGGTCGCTGCCAACCGCCCATGAGCCGATGAAAGCGAACGCGCCAATCAGCAGCAGCGGCCAGACAAACAGTTTACGGTTTTGCAGTTTATCGGAAGCCCATGAGGCCAGTATCATTGCCAGCGTTGCGGCAAGGTACGGAACGGCAGAGAGCCAGCCCACTTCGACCATGCCCAGGTTTTCGCCGCCGCTGCGAATAATGGACGGTAGCCACAGTACAAAACCGTATACACCAATGCTCCAGGCAAAATATTGCAGGCATAGCAGAACGACATTACGTGAGCGGAAGGCTTCACTGTAATTACGCACGGCTTTGATGCCCTGCTGCTCTTTTTCAAGCTGGGCCTGCAATGCCGCTTTCTCATCGCCTGAGAGCCACGTTACCTGCGCCGGTTTGTCTTTCGCCAGCGCCCACCAGCAAAACGCCCAAATTACTGCCGGAATGCCTTCAATAATGAACATCTCGCGCCAGCCGAAGGACTGGATCAGATAGCCTGAAACCACCGACATCCACAGTACGGTGACCGGATTACCGAGGATCAGGAAGGTGTTAGCGCGCGAGCGTTCCGATTTGGTAAACCAGTTGCTGATGTAGATAAGCATCGCGGGCATGACCGCAGCTTCCACCACACCGAGAATAAAGCGGATGGCGGCCAGCATCGGGATATTACTGACGATCCCGGTTAACGACGCACAGCCGCCCCACAAAATCAGGCAGATAAAAATCAGTTTGCGGACGCTGCGACGCTCTGCATAAATCGCGCCGGGGATCTGGAAAAAGAAGTAGCCGAGAAAGAAGAGCGCGCCGAGCAGTGAAGAGATGCCTTTAGTGATGCCCAGGTCATCATTGATACCGGCGGCGGAGGCGAAACTGAAGTTCGCACGGTCGAGATACGCCAGACTGTAGGTGATAAATACAATCGGCATGATGTACAGCCAGCGTTTGGACGAATTTGTCGCGTTACTCATAAGATTGCCTCTATGGTTGAGGTTACTTACCGCCTGTGTGTAGGGCACAGTGCGGCGGATGTTTTTGGTTGAATAACTTCAGGCTTTACAACTTCAGGCTTAACAACTACAACGCGCCTAACTGCGCGCGGGTCGGTAATCCTTCGCTGTCGCCCGGCACCTGAATGGCCATAGCGCCGATGGCGTTACCCCGGCGTACTGCCTCAGGCAGTGTTTTGCCTTCCAGCAGAGCGCTCAGTACGCCCACGGCGAAACCATCCCCGGCACCGACCGTATCGACAACATTTTCCACTTTCACTGGCGGCACTGCGCCCTGCTCACCGCTGGCGGCTTTAAACCATGCGCCATCTGCGCCTGTTTTGATCACCACTACCTGAACACCGCGTTGCAGATAGAAATCGGCGATCCCTTGCGGTGTGTGCTGGCCGGTCAGAATGAAACCCTCTTTCATCCCCGGCAGAACCCAGTCGGACTGAAAAGCGAGGCGGTTAAGTTTCTCCACCATTTCGGCTTCGCTGTTCCACAATACCGGGCGCAGATTGGGATCGAATGAAATAGTTTTGTTTTGCGCTTTCATCCGCGCGACAGCATGTTCCAGTAGAGCATAAGAGGTTGCTGACAGCGCAGCCGCCACGCCGCTAACGTGCAAATGGCGCGCCTGGCTAAAGATGTCGGCATTAAAATCCTCCGGCGACAGATGGCTGGCCGCCGAGCCCTTACGGAAATACTCCACAATGGGATCGGTTCCATTTTCAGCTTTAGATTTAAGCTGAAACCCGGTAGCGAAGCGTCCATCCAACGTCACGCAACGGGTATCAATTCCCTCCCGGCGCAACGTATTGAGGATGAAACGCCCGAAGCTGTCATTGCCGACGCGGCTGACCCAACTGACTTTCAACCCCAGCCGCGACAGGCCCGTCGCGACATTCAGTTCTGCGCCTGCCGCGCGTTTAATAAAGTGTCCGGCATCGGCAAGGTCGCCGGTTTCGGTGGCGACAAACATGGCCATCGCTTCGCCAATGGTGATGACATCCAGCGTGTTATGCATGGCGTGACTCCTTACGTAACAGTTCAACGTAATGACGGGTAACGGCAATCAGGTCGTCGCCCTGCAGGGGGAATTCAATACCGCGCGGCGCATCGGCGGGCAGGTTATCAAGCAGCGCCAGCCAGCGGGCATCGACCTCATCCGGCGGTACGGCGTGAAAAGTGTGCCCGTGAGTGATAACAGCTTTGACATGGATATAGCTGATTGCGGGCGCCAGATGGCGTGCAGCCTCTTCGGGTGAATCACCGACCCACAGCCAGTTGCCGGTATCGAATGTCAGTGTCACTGGCAGCGCGAGGATATGGCTGGCGGCTTTAAAGCGCAGCATCGGCGCAAGTTTGCCGCAGTCCGTCTGGTCATTTTCTACCACCAGTGGCACCGGGCTGGTCAGCAGCCAGTCGCGCAGGGTTGCCAGTACCGCCTGATCGGTAAAATGGCCCAGCGAGACTTTCAGCCAGCGGGCTTTCAGCGTGTGGGCTTCATGCAACAAAGCAGGTAAACGAGGATTGAGCGTGCCATCCGCCAGACACAGTGGCTCCGGCGCGGAGTAACAAGCTTGCAGGTTGTGCATTTCAATGGCGAATGCCAGCGAGGGTAAATGGCCGATCTCCTCGCTGCTCAGCAGCTCGCGGCGGATTTCTACGCCGTCAGCTCCGGCGGTGGCGATAATGGGCAGCAGGGCCATCTGCCCGCCCATTGCGTGGATCGTGTCATGACCGTATGCGGCGGTAACAACGATAATTTTTCTCGGCATACTCCGGCTCCCCGGCAAAGACAGCAAATAGGTTCTGTCTTTAACGCTAGATGGAACCGGTTCCAAAGAAAAGTGCAGTATGCTGAATTTATGATCGCTATCACGCACTATCGTTAACGAGAGGTGGAGCCGCGAACGATCAGTTCGCCGGAAAAGAGTTGTTCACGTACCGTGTTGCTCTGGCCCTCAATGCGCCGCACCACTTGCTCTACAGCGGCATAACCGATTTGCCAGGTTGGTTGTTTGAGAGTGGTAATACCTACGCCCGCCAGCTCGGCCCATTCCAGCTCGTCAAAACCGAGCAGGCCAATGTCGCTGCCCCAGTTCAGGCCAATGCGTTTGAGTGAACGTGCTACCTGTAAGGTCAGCGCGCCGTTGGCGGAGATCACCGCTTTGCGCATCCCGCGGTGGCGGGCATGGAACTGGCGCAGGGCATTGTCCATTAGTGCAGCTTCATGCAGCGGCACTTCGGCGTTTTCCGCCATCACGCCCGGATAGCGGGCGAGAGTAGCACGAAAGGCGCTAAGCCGCTCGCGGCGCGTGTTTACCGTTCCTAGCGGTTCGCTGAGAAAGAGCAACGCTTCAAAACCCTGCTCAATCAGGTGCTCTGTGGCCGTGGTGGCGGCCTGGGTATTATCCAGGCCGACCACATCGCAGGCGAAATCAGGGATTTTACGGTCAATCAGTACCATCGGCAGGGCGGATTGTTGCAGCCGGTTTAACCCCTCTTCACGCATGCCGACCGCATTCACTACGATACCTTCCACCTGATAACTGCGCAGCAAGTCGAGGTAATGCAGCTCCTGATCCAGCTCGTTATTGGTATTACAGACCAGCGGCGTAAACCCTTTTTCCCGGCAGGCAGCTTCTATGCCGCTTAGCACATGCACTGAATAGGGGTTGGTGATATCGGCGATGATCAGGCCGATAAGGCGGGTTCGACCACGTTTAAGACCGCGTGCCATCAGGCTTGGGCGATAATCCAGATCGGCAATGGCCTGCTCAATACGCGCCAACAAGGCAGCCGATAGCAGATGCTTTTCACCGTTAAGGTAACGTGAAATGCTGGTTTTCCCCGTTTTCGCTGCTTTTGCCACATCGCTAATGGTTGGGCGCGCTGTTTTCGCCATTGCTGCTTCCCTCGCCGTAAATGATTGCCCACACCTTAGCGCGAAATCGCGGGCAATCAAGCACTAACACACGCATATTGCCCGGAGTGAACGCGTAATGACGTTTAATTCTTTGCGATTACACTGCTGCTGTGGATGATAGAGCAAACAGAACATCAGAGCGGCATTGTGCCGCCATCACCTGCAAGCTATTCAGGAGCGCGCTTTGGCAAACCCTGCTATCAAAACAGTTCTTACGGCGGCCCACTGGGGGCCGATACTGGTCGATACCGACGGTGAAAATGTGCTCGCTTCCCGCGGCGCGTTACCGACTCGCCACCCTAACTCACTGCAAACCGTGGTACAGGAGCAGGTACACAGCCCGACGCGCGTGCGCTTCCCGATGGTACGCAAAGGCTTTCTCGCTTCGCCGTCAAATCCGCAGGGGGTTCGCGGGCAGGACGAATTTGTGCGCGTGAGCTGGGACGATGCGCTGGCGCTGATCCACGCTCAGCACAAGCGAATCCGCGACAGCTACGGCCCGTCGTCTATTTTTGCTGGCTCCTATGGTTGGCGATCTAACGGCGTACTGCATAAAGCGGCGACGCTGCTGCAACGCTATATGAGCCTGGCGGGCGGTTACACGGGTCATCTGGGTGACTATTCCACCGGCGCGGCACAGGCAATCATGCCGCACATCGTCGGCAGCAACGAAGTTTATCAGCAGCAGACCAGCTGGCCGTTGATTCTGGAGCATAGTGAGGTGGTGGTACTGTGGAGTGCGAACCCGCTCAACACCCTGAAAATTGCCTGGAATGCGACCGACGAACAGGGCATTCCTTACTTTGATGCGCTGCGTAAAAGCGGGAAACGGGTGATCTGTATCGATCCGATGCGATCGGAAACCGTCGATTTCTTTGGTGACAGCATGGAGTGGATTGCTCCGCATATGGGAACCGACGTCGCCCTGATGCTGGGCATTGCCCATACTCTGGTGGAAAATGGCTGGCAGGATGACGACTTCCTGGTCCGCTGCACAGAAGGTTACCCCACGTTTGCCGCCTACCTGACCGGCGAGCAGGACGGCACGGCGAAAACGGCTGAATGGGCAGCCGCAATTTGCGGCATCGATGCGGCTAAAATCCGCGAGCTTGCGCAACTTTTCCATGAAAACACCACAATGCTGATGTCCGGCTGGGGTATGCAGCGCCAGCAGTATGGTGAGCAGAAACACTGGATGCTGGTCACGCTCGCCGCCATGATCGGGCAGATTGGCACGCCCGGTGGCGGTTTTGGTCTCTCTTACCATTTTGCCAACGGTGGTAACCCGACGCGGCGCGCAGCTGTTCTGGCGTCGATGCAGGGCACGGTGCAGGACGGCGTTGACGCGGTGGATAAAATCCCGGTTGCCCGTATCGTGGAAGCGCTGGAAAACCCCGGCGCGCCTTATCAGCACAATGGTATGGACAGGCACTTTCCACAGATCCGTTTTGTCTGGTGGGCAGGCGGCGCGAATTTCACCCATCATCAGGATACCAATCGCTTGATCCGCGCCTGGCAGAATCCGGATCTGGTGGTGATTTCGGAGTGTTTCTGGACCGCGGCAGCGAAGCATGCGGACATCGTTCTGCCTGCCACCACCTCGTTTGAGCGCAACGATCTGACGATGACCGGCGATTACAGTAATCAACATCTGGTGCCGATGAAGCGCGTGGTCGCTCCGCAGTATGAAGCGCGCGATGACTGGGAGGTGTTTGCCGAACTGAGCGAGCGCTGGGAAACAGGTGGCCGCGAGCGCTTTACTGAAGGCAAAAGCGAACTTCAGTGGCTGGAAACTTTTTACAATATTGCTGCTGAGCGTGGTGTCAGTCAGCAGGTGACACTACCGCCGTTTGCCGAATTCTGGGAAGCAAATCAGCTGATTGAGATGCCGGAAAGCGAGCAGAACGGCCGTTTTGTGCGCTTTGCAGATTTCCGTCGTGACCCTGCACACTTCCCGCTGAAAACACCGAGCGGCAAAATCGAAATCTTCTCGGAGCGCATTCGCAGCTTTGGCTACGCTGACTGTCCACCGCATCCGATGTGGCTGGAGCCAGACGAATGGCACGGTAATGCCGAACCGGATCAGTTGCAGGTGCTGTCGGCCCATCCGGCGCATCGCCTGCACAGCCAGCTTAACTTTACCCGTTTACGTGAACTGTACGCCGTTGCAGGCCGCGAGCCCATTACCCTGCATCCCGCGGATGCGCAGGCGCGCGGAATTGTCGCTGGCGATGTCGTGCGCGTCTGGAATGCGCGTGGACAGGTCCTGGCAGGGGCGGTAGTAACCGAGGGTATCAAGCCTGGCGTGATCTGTATTCACGAAGGTGCCTGGCCGGATCTGGAGCCTGCGGCGGGCGGTATCTGTAAAAACGGCGCCGTGAATGTGCTGACCAAAGATCTGCCCAGCTCGCGTCTGGGCAATGGATGTTCAGGAAACACGGCGCTGGCATGGGTAGAGAAATATACCGGTCCGGCGCTTACGCTGACGGCCTTTGATCCGCCTGCCAGTTCATGATCCACGTCGGGTGGCGAGTCTCTTCCTGCCAGGCGCTCTCTTCAATACGAAAGCCCTGTGCATGGTAGAACTTCACCGCCCGTTCGTTTTTCTGATATACCTCCAGGCTTAGCCAACGAAAGCGCTGTTTGACGTGATCCATCAGCGCTTTGCCAATTCCCTGACCGATGGCGGCGGGGCGCACGAACAGCGCCCCGATAAATTGTTCATCCATCACGCTGATAAACCCTTCCAGTTCGCCATTCACTTCCCAGACCCAGGTTTTCGCCGACGGGAGATAGGCATTACGCACCAGCGCTTCGCTCTCCTGCCAGTAGCGCGTGTCGATAAATGGATGAGCAAAACAGGTGCTTTCCATCCACAGCGTCAGCAGCGGCGAGAGATCCTGGCTATGCCACGCGCGGATCATGCATACCTCCCGGGTGGCAAAAGCAGCCGGTTATATGGTCATTGACCAGACCGCAGGCCTGCATAAACGAGTAGCAAATGGTGGTGCCGACAAATTTGAAGCCGCGTTTTTTCAGCGCCTTTGATAAAGCGTCTGACGCCGCTGTCGAGGTTGGAATTTCGCTGAGCGTCGCAGCCTGGGTGATTTGCGGCGTGTTACCGACAAACCCCCAGACAAATTCTGAAAATGACTCGCCGTTTTGCGACATTGCCAGGTATGCGCGGGCATTGCCAATAATGGCTTCTATCTTGCCGCGATGGCGAATGATGCCGGCATTTTGCAGCAGAATTTCCACATCTTTTTCGCTCATCGCCGCCACGCGTTCTGGCTCGAATTGATAAAACGCCGCGCGATAATTTTCCCGTTTTTTCAATACGGTAATCCACGATAATCCAGCTTGTTGCCCTTCCAGGCAGATCATTTCAAACAGCTTTTTACCGTCCCTTTGCGCGACGCCCCACTCGGTATCATGGTACGTGAGATATAGAGGATCCTGAGTAACCCAACCACAACGCTGCATATTCTTACTCCATTTATGCCTGGTAAAATAAACGTCCGCCTGCCTTGACGCGCACACCAGAAAGACAATATTTAGTAAAGGGCACTAGCCCATAAACAATGATAACGAATACGCCGGATTCGGCTCTTTTCTGGAGTCGCAACTTGATGAAAATAAAAAACAGTGGCCTTTCGCTGGCGCTGCTGCCTGCGTGTCTGCTTTTTGCTCAGCCTGCGGTGGCGTGGCAGCAAGAATATATTTTTACCGACCCGCAAAGTAACGCGACCGAACGCTATACCTGGGATAGCGAACGACAACCACGTTATAACGATATTCTGGAAGAGCGCATCCGCTCTGCGCAAAATTCGCCGGGTATCGCCCTGAATTTGCCGGATGACACACCGTTAGATCCGATCACCACCATGAGTATTGGCTTGAATATTCCACTGGTCAGCAGCGTTACCACCGGTCCGGTTGCGGCCTGGCATTATGATGGCTCAACCACGTCAATGTATAACGAATTTGGCGACAGTGCGACCACCGTCCCGTACAGCGATCCCTTGTGGCATGCCAGTATTAGCTCGCTTGGATGGCGCCTTGATAGCCGTTTTGGCGACCTTCGCCCGTGGGCGAAAATCAGTTTCAATCAGCAGTTCGGTGATAATGTCTGGAAAAGCCAATCCGGGCTTACTCGCTTAATGGCGGCGAATCAGTACGGTAACTGGATGGATGTGGCCTTAGGTGCCGATATGCTGTTGAACCCACACCTTGCCGCTTATGCGTCGTTATCGCAGTCGGACAATGTAACGCCGGGGCAGCATTATTTATACAGCATGGGCGTTAGCGCGCGTTTTTGAAGCACACTTAAAACAAACTTTTCACACTTAAGAAACAATAGCTGTCGCGTTTCTTATTGATAGTATGTACTGACTAACATTGATTTATTGATGGCCTGAAATTTCACTGTGTCATTCATTCCCGCTTAGATGCATTTCATTCCCCACCGGCTGCATTTCATGCCTTTTTTCACCCGGCATGAAATGCGCTTCGTTATGGTTGTCGGCAGTGAAACTTCTCTTTTATTTCTGCAGGACAACTGCCATGAAAACTTCAACTGCTAATCACACACGCTGGCTGACACTGATCGGTACCATTATTACGCAATTCGCGTTAGGGTCTGTTTATACCTGGAGCCTGTTCAACAGCTCGCTGGCGGAAAAACTGAACGAGCCCGTCAGTCAGATTGCGTTCTCTTTCGGTTTGTTGAGCCTTGGCCTTGCGCTCTCGTCCTCTATTGCTGGGAAATTGCAGGAACGCTTTGGCGTGAAACGCGTCACCATGGCTTCCGGTATTCTGCTGGGTCTGGGGTTCTTCCTGACCGCGCACTCCAACAACCTGTTGATGCTGTGGATGAGCGCAGGTGTGCTGGTGGGTCTGGCCGATGGTGCGGGTTATCTGTTAACGCTCTCCAACTGCGTGAAATGGTTCCCGGAACGTAAAGGCCTGATTTCTGCCTTCTCTATTGGTTCTTACGGCCTCGGCAGCCTCGGTTTTAAATTCATCGACAGCCAGTTGCTGGCAAGTGTTGGCCTGGAAAAAACTTTTGTTATCTGGGGTCTGATTGCGCTGGTGATGATTGTCTTTGGTGCAACTCTGATGACCGATGCGCCGCAACAGAAAGTCGCTACCGTGAATGGCGTTGTTGAAAACGACTTTACCCTGGCGCAGTCCATGCGCAAACCACAATACTGGATGCTGGCCGTGATGTTCCTCACAGCTTGCATGAGCGGACTGTATGTGATTGGTGTTGCAAAAGATATCGCCCAGGGCATGGTTCATCTGGATATAGTAACAGCGGCGAATGCGGTCACTATTATCTCCATTGCTAACCTCAGCGGCCGCCTGGTTCTTGGCATCCTGTCGGACAAAATCTCCCGCATCCGTGTGATTACTATCGGTCAGGTGATTTCGCTGGTCGGTATGGCTGCTTTGCTGTTCGCACCGCTGAATGCGACCACGTTCTTCGCAGCCATTGCCTGTGTCGCTTTTAACTTCGGCGGTACGATCACCGTGTTCCCGTCGCTGGTCAGCGAGTTCTTTGGCCTCAACAACCTGGCGAAAAACTACGGAGTGATTTACCTGGGCTTCGGTATCGGCAGTATCTGTGGTTCGCTGATTGCATCGGTGTTTGGCGGCTTCTATGTCACCTTCTGCGTTATCTTCGCACTGCTGATTCTTTCGCTGGCGCTCTCCACTACCATTCGTCAGCCGCAGCGTAGCGTCTATAAAGAAGCGCACGCCTGATCTAACCGACAAATAATATGAAAAGCCGTCGTCTTGACGGTTTTTCTGTCTCTGCCACCAACCTTCTCCAGAGCGTCTATCCTTATTGGTCAGGTTCTTCCCTACTGAAGGAGTTTATAGATGTCTTTAGAAAAAGTGGTTTATCGTGCTAAAGCAAAAGCAACCGGTGGCCGTGATGGTCGTGCCACCTCCTCTGACGGCGTTCTGGATGTAAAACTTGGCGTACCCAAAGAGATGGGCGGTGCTGGCGGTGAAGTCACTAACCCGGAGCAGCTTTTTGCCGCAGGTTATTCAGCCTGTTTCCTTGGCGCGCTGAAACATGTTGCCTCGGTAGAGAAAAAGAAAGTACCGCAGGATGCTTACATTGAAGGGCAAGTTGGCATTGGCCCGCTACCGACCGGTTTTGGTATTGAAGCGCAGCTGGATATTCACCTGCCGGGCATGGATCATCAGGAAGCTGAAGCGCTGGTGCAAAAAGCCCATATTGTGTGTCCTTACTCCAACGCAACGCGTGGCAATATTGACGTAAAACTTAACGTGATCACCTCCTGATAGCGCCTTTTAGTGCTAATTTTCTGACACCAGCCATGTATTTATAAAATATATGGCTGGTTAAGCTTTCCGCATGACACTTTTCCGCCCCGCTATGGTCTACTTACCACGCTTCAGAAGTTTCCGGTGTTAACTTCCGCTGCTAATTAATAGCCTGCCTGAGTCAGGTTTTTTCCCTTTAGTTGTCGAGTTGCTTGCATGAGTTATATCAAAACAATGACGCAGCAGAAGCTGAGCTTCCTGCTAGCGCTATATATCGGTCTGTTTATGAATAGCGCGGTTTTTTTCCGTCGGTTTGATGGATATGCGCAATCCTTCACTGCGTTGAAAGGTATCTCTGCAGTTGTCGAACTCGTTGGGACGGTACTGGTCACTTTCTTTTTATTACGTCTGTTGTCGCTGACGGGACGCCGTATCTGGCGCGTGCTGGCTTCGCTGGTGGTGTTGTGTTCCGCAGGTGCCAGCTACTACATGACATTTCTCAATGTGGTGATTGGCTATGGCATTATTGCTTCGGTAATGACCACGGACATCGATCTTTCTAAAGAAGTGGTGGGCTGGCAGCTTATTGCCTGGATGGTGGTCGTGAGCGCCCTGCCGTTGTTGCTGATTTGGGGTAACCGTTGCCGCTTTACATTGCTGAACGAGCTGCGTACGCCGGGGATGCGCATTCGCAGCCTGGGGCTGGTGTTGTTGGCGGGGTTGCTGGTCTGGGGGCCAATCCGCCTGCTGGACATGCAGCAGAAACAGGACGAGCGGACGTCAAAGGTTGATATGCCGAGCTATGGCGGGGTTGTGGCGAACTCTTATCTGCCGTCAAACTGGCTTTCTGCGCTGGGGCTGTATGCCTGGGCACAGGTGGATGAATCCTCCGGCAATAAATCGCTGATCAACCCGGCGACGAAGTTTACCTATGTCGCGCCAAAAGATATCGATGATACCTGGGTGGTATTCATTATTGGCGAGACCACGCGTTGGGATCATATGGGGCTGCTGGGTTACTCCCGCAATACCACGCCGAATCTGGCAAAGGAGAAGAACCTCGTGGCGTTTCGCGGTTACTCATGTGACACCGCGACCAAGCTCTCTCTGCGCTGTATGTTTGTCCGTGAAGGCGGCGCGGAAGATAACCCGCAGCGCACACTGAAAGAGCAAAACGTCTTTGCCGTGCTTAAACAGTTGGGCTTCGCCAGCGATTTGTACGCTATGCAGAGCGAGATGTGGTTCTACAGCAATACCATGGCCGACAACATCGCTTATCGCGAGCAGATTGGCGCCGAACCGCGTAACCGTGGCAGAAGCGTGGATGATATGCTGCTTATCAATGAAATGCAGAATTCGCTCGACAATAAATCCGCAGGTAAGCATTTGATTATTATGCATACCAAAGGCTCACACTTTAACTATACCCAGCGTTATCCGCGCAGCTTTGCGCAGTGGACACCGGAGTGCGTCGGCGTCGATGACAAGTGCAGCAAAGCAGAGATGATCAACTCCTTCGATAATTCCGTCAGCTATGTGGATCATTTTATTGATAGTGTGATTGATAAGATGCGCGACCGAAAAGCGATCATCTTTTATGCCTCTGACCACGGCGAGTCGATCAATGAAAAGGAACATTTGCACGGTACGCCACGCAAAATGGCGCCACCGGAGCAGTTCCGTGTGCCGATGATGGTGTGGATGTCCGACAAGTATCTTGAGGATCCGCAAAAGGCGCAGATGTTTGCCCGGCTTAAACAGCAGGCCGCGTTTAAAACGCCGCGTCGTCAAGTTGAACTGTACGACACTATTATGGGTTGCCTCGGTTATACCTCGCCAAATGGTGGGATTAACGAGAACAATAACTGGTGTCATTTACCGACTCAGGCGGCGAAGTAAGCGCTCTGCTGGCTTTATCGCCAGTCAGTATGCTTTTTTACACCAGGGGATTGACGGGGTAACACCACGGCAGTAATATGCGCCCCGCATTCGGTGATTGGCGCAGCCTGGTAGCGCACTTCGTTCGGGACGAAGGGGTCGGAGGTTCGAATCCTCTATCACCGACCAAATTCAAAAAAGCCCAACCGCAAGGTTGGGTTTTTTGTTTTCAGCCCTCAAAAAGAGGATGAGAACTTCCGGGGGAAGAGGTGCGACTCGAGCATCGCGAGAGAACGTTGCTTCAGCAACGGCCCGCAGGGCGAGCCACCTCTATCATCGACCATAAGGTTGGTTTTTTGCTTTCTGCGCTGCATTCTGAAAATAGCCTGATGGCCGCTTCGTCTTACCGCACTGGCGGGAACCCGTAGAGCAGATAACCACAGCACTATTCGATGAAATTATCAAAAATCTCCGTTATCCCCATTTCTCGCTGCCAGTTCACAATTTTGTACGATATTCCATTGTATTTTTTTATATATGTTTGGATCTTTTTTCGCGTTGCTTATGGATAATCGCAGCATTTTTCGCTGTGCGTTTTAGCGTTCACGGCATTAATCGCTCAGATAATCATCATTCTGCAAGAAATTTTTCATAATCTGCATTAAACTTAATCACTGCCTCAGTGTGGTTAATAAGCGAATTATTCTGCTATTTAGGTAGTAGCACAAATTTCCCTGCTGAAAATAGAGGCTTGAAGTTTTTTTAAACTTTGTTTGTCGATTCTCACCGTCGATGTAAATCCCGGTTACCTGTATTGACGTTTTGACATTCTGTTGACAGATTGTAGGGCATGAGGGGCATTTCAAGGAGAATCTGCACTGCAACTCAGTCAACCTTGTGAAAGGAATCCCCATCTCTCATAACGCCCTCGGGCACAACCGACCAGACCGGGTAAAAAACTAATAAAGGTCTGTCGGACATACCCACTGCATGGGTAACAACACATATCACATTGGAGCAGAATCAATGAGTATTTCCTTGAAGAAGTCAGGGATGCTGAAGCTCGGTCTTAGCCTGGTGGCCATGACCGTCGCGGCAAGCGTGCAGGCTAAAACCCTGGTTTATTGTTCTGAAGGCTCGCCTGAAGGCTTTAACCCACAGCTTTTCACCTCTGGTACCACCTATGATGCCAGCTCCGTACCGATTTATAACCGTCTGGTGGAATTCAAAACCGGCACCACGGAAGTGATTCCGGGACTGGCTGAGAAGTGGGATATCAGCCCCGATGGCAAAACCTACACTTTCCATCTGCGTAAAGGCGTGAAGTGGCAGGACAACAAAGATTTCAAACCGACACGCGATTTTAACGCGGATGATGTGGTGTTCTCCTTCGACCGTCAGAAAAACGATCAGAACCCGTACCATAAAGTTTCTGGCGGCAGCTACGAATACTTCGAAGGCATGGGCCTGCCTGACCTGATTAGCGAAGTGAAGAAAGTCGACGACAATACCGTTCAGTTCGTGCTGACCCGTCCGGAATCGCCGTTCCTGGCCGACCTGGCGATGGATTTTGCTTCCATTCTCTCCAAAGAGTACGCGGACAACATGCTGAAAGCCGGTACGCCGGAGAAAGTGGACCTCGACCCGATCGGTACCGGCCCGTTCCAGCTGGTGCAATACCAGAAAGATTCCCGCATCCTGTACAAAGCATTTGACGGTTTCTGGGGCACCAAGCCGAAAATCGATCGTCTGGTATTCTCCATCACCCCGGATGCGTCCGTACGTTATGCCAAACTGCAGAAAAACGAGTGCCAGGTTATGCCATACCCGAACCCGGCAGATATCGCTCGTATGAAGCAGGACAAAAACATCACACTGATGGAACAGGCTGGCCTGAACGTTGGTTATATGTCCTTCAACACCGAGAAGAAACCGTTTGATGACGTGAGAGTGCGTCAGGCGTTAACGTACGCGGTGAACAAAGAAGCGATCATCAAAGCGGTATACCAGGGCGCTGGCGTGGCGGCGAAAAACCTGATCCCGCCAACCATGTGGGGCTATAACGATGACGTTAAAGACTACACCTACGATCCTGAAAAGGCGAAACAACTGCTGAAAGAAGCTGGTCAGGATAAAGGCTTTACTGTTGAATTATGGGCAATGCCCGTACAGCGTCCGTACAACCCGAACGCTCGCCGTATGGCTGAGATGATTCAGGCTGACTGGGCGAAAGTCGGCGTACAAGCCAAAATCGTGACCTACGAGTGGGGTGAATACCTGAAGCGCGCGAAAGCGGGCGAACACCAGGCGGTCATGATGGGCTGGACCGGCGACAATGGGGATCCGGATAACTTCTTCGCCACCCTGTTCAGCTGCGCAGCGGCGAAAGACGGTTCCAACTATTCTCGCTGGTGCTACAAGCCGTTTGAAGATTTGATTCAACCGGCTCGCGCAACCGACGACCACAACAAGCGTGTTGAACTCTACAAACAGGCTCAGGTAGTGATGCATGATCAGGCTCCGGCGCTGATCATCGCTCACTCCACCGTGTATGAGCCGGTGCGTAAAGAAGTTAAAGGCTATGTTGTTGATCCATTAGGCAAACACCACTTCGAAAACGTGTCTGTCGAATAATAAGTACGATAGCTGCCCTCTCTCCTCTTCGGGAGAGGGGGTAATGTGTTTTCCCTCTGCGGAGGGAATTCCTGTTTGTGAGCAATACAGACGCGACACCGCCAGGCGCTGCGTCACTACTGAGAATCCGGGTTATGTTGCAGTTCATTCTCCGACGTCTGGGGCTGGTTATCCCAACGTTTATCGGTATCACCCTTCTCACCTTTGCCTTTGTCCATATGATCCCCGGCGACCCGGTAATGATCATGGCGGGTGAGCGTGGTATCTCTCCTGAGCGTCACGCTCAATTGCTGGCTGAACTTGGCCTTGATAAGCCGCTTTGGGAACAATATGTCCACTATGTCTGGGGCGTATTACACGGTGACTTAGGCATCTCTCTGAAGAGCCGACTTCCGGTGTGGGACGAGTTTGTGCCGCGTTTTAAAGCGACGCTGGAACTCGGTATCTGCGCCATGATTTTTGCGGTCGCTGTGGGTATTCCGGTGGGCGTGCTGGCCGCCGTCAAACGTGGCTCTATTTTCGATCATACTGCGGTGAGTCTTGCGCTGACCGGCTACTCCATGCCTATCTTCTGGTGGGGCATGATGCTGATTATGCTGGTCTCTGTGCAACTCAACCTGACGCCAGTCTCCGGACGCGTCAGCGATATGGTGTTCCTTGACGACAGCAATCCGTTAACCGGCTTTATGCTGATAGACACCGCCATCTGGGGCGAGAAGGGTAACTTTATCGATGCCGTGGCGCATATGGTTCTGCCAGCCATTGTGCTCGGTACCATTCCGCTGGCGGTGATCGTGCGTATGACCCGCTCCTCTATGCTGGAAGTGCTGGGTGAAGATTACATCCGTACCGCGCGCGCAAAAGGGCTGACCCGCATGCGTGTGATTATCGTGCATGCGCTACGCAACGCCATGCTGCCGGTGGTGACAGTTATCGGTTTGCAGGTCGGCACGCTGTTGGCGGGCGCGATTCTGACGGAAACCATCTTCTCCTGGCCGGGTCTGGGTCGTTGGTTGATTGATGCGCTGCAACGCCGTGACTATCCGGTGGTGCAGGGTGGGGTATTGCTGGTCGCGACGATGATTATCCTCGTCAACCTGCTGGTCGACCTGCTCTACGGCGTGGTGAACCCGCGTATTCGGCATAAGAAGTAAGGGGCCATCATGTCACAAGTTACTGAAAATAAAGTTATTACGGCACCGGTACCGATGACGCCGTTGCAGGAGTTTTGGCACTATTTCAAACGTAACAAAGGTGCGGTTGTTGGCCTGGCTTACGTGTTGATCATGCTGATTATCGCCGTGTTTGCTAACTTCCTTGCACCGCACAACCCGGCCGATCAGTTCCGTGATGCGATGCTGGCGCCGCCGGTCTGGCAGGACGGCGGCACCTGGACGCACATACTGGGTACCGATGATGTGGGCCGCGACACGCTGTCGCGCCTGATGTTTGGCGCCCGTCTGTCACTGCTGGTGGGCTGTCTGGTCGTCTTATTGTCGCTCATTGCGGGCATCGTGCTCGGCCTGGTAGCCGGTTACTTTGGTGGTGTTATCGACAACATCATTATGCGTGTCGTCGACATTATGCTGGCGCTGCCGAGCTTGTTGCTGGCGCTGGTGCTGGTGGCTATCTTTGGCCCGTCGATCGTCAACGCCTCGCTGGCGCTGACATTTGTCGCCCTGCCGCACTATGTGCGACTCACGCGCGCAGCCGTGCTGGTGGAGGTGAATCGCGATTACGTGACGGCTTCCCGTGTTGCCGGTGCGGGCGCGATGCGCCAGATGTTTGTCAATATTTTCCCCAACTGCCTTGCGCCGCTGATCGTTCAGGCGTCGCTGGGTTTCTCGAACGCCATTCTCGACATGGCCGCCCTTGGCTTCCTTGGCATGGGTGCGCAGCCGCCAACACCGGAGTGGGGCACTATGCTCTCCGACGTGTTGCAGTTCGCACAGAGTGCCTGGTGGGTCGTGACCTTCCCGGGCGTCGCGATCTTGCTGACGGTGTTGGCATTTAACCTGATGGGTGACGGCCTGCGTGACGCGCTCGATCCCAAACTGAAGCAGTAAGAGGTTCGAGATGGCGTTATTAAATGTAGATGAATTATCGGTGCACTTCGGCGATGTTGGCTCCGAGTTCCGCGCTGTAGACCGTGTAAGTTACAGCGTGAACCAGGGCGAAGTGGTTGGTATCGTCGGTGAGTCCGGCTCCGGTAAATCCGTCAGTTCACTGGCGATTATGGGATTGATTGATTTCCCCGGCCGCGTAATGGCCGAAAACCTGGAGTTCAACGGTCAGGATCTGAAACGCATTTCGGAAAAAGAGCGCCGTAGTCTGGTGGGCTCCGAAGTGGCGATGATTTTCCAGGATCCGATGACCAGCCTGAACCCTTGCTACACGGTTGGTTTCCAGATTATGGAAGCGATTAAGGTGCATCAGGGCGGGAATAAGAAAACTCGTCGTCAGCGCGCAATTGACCTGCTGACGCAGGTCGGTATTCCCGATCCGGCTTCGCGTCTGGACGTATACCCGCACCAGCTCTCCGGCGGTATGAGCCAGCGCGTGATGATTGCCATGGCGATTGCCTGCCAGCCAAGACTACTGATTGCCGATGAACCCACCACTGCGCTGGATGTGACCATCCAGGCGCAGATCATTGAGCTTTTGCTGGAGTTGCAGCAAAAAGAGAATATGGCGCTGATCCTGATCACTCACGATCTGGCGCTGGTGGCGGAAGCGGCGCACAAAATCATTGTGATGTACGCCGGCCAGGTGGTGGAAAGCGGCGAAGCGAAAGATATCTTCCGCGCGCCGCGTCATCCTTACACCCAGGCGCTACTGCGCGCTCTACCGGAGTTTGCGCAGGACAAAGCGCGTCTGGCTTCGCTGCCGGGTGTTGTTCCGGGCAAATATGACCGTCCCAATGGCTGCCTGCTGAATCCGCGCTGCCCGTATGCAACGGATAAATGCCGCGAGCAGGAACCGGCACTGAACACCGTCGATGGCGGCCGTCAGTCCAAATGTCACTACCCACTCGATGACGCCGGGAGGCCAACACTATGAGTACGCACGAGGCCACCATACAGCAGTCGCTGTTGCAGGCTATCGACCTGAAAAAATACTACCCGGTGAAGAAGGGGATATTTGCCCCGGAACGTCTGGTGAAAGCGCTGGATGGCGTGTCGTTCACCCTGGAGCGCGGTAAAACGCTGGCAGTGGTGGGCGAATCCGGCTGTGGTAAATCCACGCTTGGCCGTCTGTTGACGATGATTGAAACCCCGACTGGCGGCGAACTGTATTACCAGGGGCAGGATCTGCTGAAACACGATCCCCATGCGCAGAAGCTGCGTCGACAGAAGATCCAGATTGTCTTCCAGAACCCGTATGGCTCGCTGAACCCGCGTAAAAAAGTGGGGCAGATCCTCGAAGAACCTTTGCTGATTAATACTTCTCTCAGCAAAGAGGCGCGTCGGGAAAAAGCGTTGGCGATGATGGCGAAAGTCGGTCTGAAAACCGAGCATTACGATCGCTATCCGCATATGTTCTCCGGCGGTCAGCGTCAGCGTATTGCTATCGCCCGCGGTCTGATGCTCGATCCGGACGTCGTGATTGCCGATGAACCGGTTTCCGCGCTGGACGTCTCCGTGCGCGCGCAGGTGCTCAATCTGATGATGGATTTGCAGCAGGATTTAGGGCTCTCTTACGTCTTTATCTCCCACGATCTCTCTGTGGTTGAGCATATCGCCGATGAAGTGATGGTGATGTACCTCGGCCGCTGTGTTGAGAAAGGCACGAAAGACCAGATCTTCTCTAACCCGCGTCACCCGTATACTCAGGCGTTGCTCTCTGCAACACCGCGTCTGAATCCGGATGAGCGTCGCGAGCGCATTAAACTGACCGGCGAGCTGCCAAGCCCGCTTAATCCACCGCCGGGCTGTGCGTTTAACGCCCGCTGCTCCCGTTGTTTCGGCCCCTGCACGCAACTGCAGCCGCAACTGAAAGATTACGGTGGCCAATTGGTCGCCTGTTTTGCCGTCGACCAGGATGAGAACGGCGAGAAACCGCACGCGTAATCCACTGTGCCCGGCAGCGTTCAGGTTGCCGTTGCCGGGCCTGTCATCTTACTCAGAATACGGGCAGTCGATATTTTCCGCCGCTGATAATTCTTATAAACGTTCCGGCTTAATTTTGGAACTTGCAATAAATTTCCCTTAAAAAACGGACGGAGAGATAATTTCAGCAGGAATAATGGGTTAGCGGAATAAAACAGTTTTATGATCCGCAATAGTTATTTCTAAATATTTCAAAAAGTAATAAAAAATTAAAAACGCCATTCCTTTTTCTGGATTATTACTCTTTTAATCAAGTATAAATTAAGATTAATAAATATAAATTTAGTTTAAAATTGGCATTATATCTATAATGCCACTAATTTTTGGGTGTTGATACTTTAATGGCTGTTGTGACAAAAAAAGATGGCACACGCATGGGTATTGTTTATATATTTACCGTAAATAAACATTTAGTTAGCAGTGCTGAAATGCAGCACGTAAAAACAGGCGGAATACCATCGCCGAAACATTATCTTGTACCCACGCAACACAGCACAGCCAAAATAAAAAGACACAACTCGACCAATACCTGGGCGCTGAGATCTTTAGCAGCGGTGGAAAAATATTATCTTGTAAATCATGAGATTAACAATGAATCATTATGATGATTTGCAGAGGTTTAAGGATAAAACCCGCAACCAGAAACACAATTTTAAGGATCTCTCCGCGCAAAACCCTGGCAGCGACCAGGGAAACTGGACGCTGATCCAGCAGCTTTCCCCGGTAACGGATGCATCGACGCTGAGCATGGGCGACCATATTTCTGTTCCCGTCCCGCAAACCGTTGAACCGGATCGCTTTGCCAGCACAGAGAACGCGTCCGCTGCTAACGTCAACGAGCCGGTGCCAACACCAACCCCTTCAATTTTTCAAGCGGTTGCCAGCCAGATTCCGACGGTCATGCCTCCCCCGGCGCATGAGCCCGCCCCGGTGAGAGCACTGACTGCCGGAGGGGCAAAATCGGCCGCCGTCAATTATGCGCAACTCTTCGCCGCTAAGGCACGGGAAGCAAAGCCGAAAACGGAAAAAAACCAGCCATTACACTCCTTGTTAGAAAGGATCGCGTCATGCCGTTGATTTGTGTTTGTTCGCCGAAAGGCGGTGTCGGAAAAACGACCCTGACGGCGAATCTGGCGTACGCGCTGGCCCGTTCAGGCAGTAAAGTGCTGGCGCTCGATTTTGACGTGCAGAATTCGCTGCGCCTGCATTTCGGCGTACCGCTCACGGATGGTCGCGGCTACGTTACCAAAGCGGCGGAGTCGTCGGACTGGAGCCAGTTTGTCCTTACCGCGGGTGGCAATATCTTCGTCCTGCCTTATGGCGATACCACGGAAGAGCAGCGCCTCACATTTGAAGAGCGGCTGGCGAATGACGAGCACTTTTTAACGCGTGGGCTGAATGCGCTTTTGAACTACCCTGGGCTGATCATCATCGCCGATTTTCCGCCAGGGCCGTCGGCTGCGTTAAAAGCCATGTCGCGGCTAGCTGATGTGCATCTGGTGACGTTGTTGGCAGATACGGCATCGCTCTCCCTGCTGCCGCAAATCGAAAACAACCGCCTGACGGGAGAGGTACTCAACCGTAAAGCCGGCCATTATTTTGTGGTCAACCAGAGCGACAACCGCCGTCAGATCAGCCGTGATGTCACCACGTTCCTTGAACAGCGCCTTGGCAACCAGCTTCTGGGCGTGCTGCACCGCGATGAAAGCGTTGCCGAAGCGAACGCCTCACAGCAGTCGGTATTCGATTTTAGCCCGGCTTCTGCAGCGGCTTTCGATATTGAACTCATTGCAAAACGCGTCGCCGGTATTTTAGGCGTCAAAATCGGTGACGGGACGGTTCACAACTCGCCGCGCATGTCTGGTTTCTAACGCTCACGGGCAACCTATGAAAAAGTTTCTTTCTGTTTTGCTGGTGCTGGCAATGGTTCCTGTCGCTCTGCTGGTGGTCATTACGCCAATGGACAGTCAAAAGCAGTATATTTTTGGCCTGATCAGCATCGGCATTTTGTTCCTGCTTGGTTTTTGTAAAAAGCGCAGCATTTCAGTAATTTTGGTCGTAATGTCGGCGCTGCTGTCGACACGCTATATCTATTTCCGCCTGACGCAAACCCTACATTTTAACTCTGAGATTGAAACCCTGCTTGGCATGGGTCTGTTCCTGGCGGAAGTTTATGTCTGGGTGATGCTGTTGCTGAGTTATCTGCAAACAGTGTGGCCGCTGAAGCGTGAACTCGTGCAACTGCCGGATGATATGAGCCTGTGGCCGACGGTGGATGTCTACATTCCGACCTACAACGAACCGCTGGATGTGGTGCGTGATACGGTACTCGCCGCGCAGTGTATTGATTACCCGCGCGATAAGATGAAAATCTACCTGCTCGATGACGGTAAACGCCGGGAGTTTGCAGTGTTCGCCGCCGATGTCGGCGTTGGGTATATCACGCGTGGCGACAACGCGCACGCTAAAGCTGGCAACCTGAACCACGCGATGAAGCTTACCCACGGCGAGCTGATCTGCGTCTTCGACTGCGACCATGTCGCCACGCGAATTTTCCTGCAAGCCACGGTCGGCGGTTTCCTGAAAGATCCGAAACTGGCGCTGGTGCAGACGCCACACTACTTCTATTCACCGGATCCGTTCGAGCGCAATCTGTCGGTAGGCCGTAATATTCCCAATGAAGGTTCGCTGTTCTACGGCCCGATCCAACAAGGTAACGACAACTGGAACGCCACCTTTTTCTGCGGCTCGTGCGCGGTGATCCGTCGCAGCGCACTGGAGGAAATTGGCGGTTTTGCCGTGGAAACGGTCACTGAAGATGCACATACTGCGCTGAAATTACAGCGTCTGGGCTGGGGCACGGCGTTTGTCGATATCCCGTTGGCCGCCGGTCTGGCGACTGAACGTCTGGTACTGCATGTGATCCAGCGTACCCGCTGGGCGCGCGGCATGACGCAGATTTTCCGCCTCGACAATCCGCTGCTGGGGCGCGGGCTGACCCTTCCACAGCGCCTGTGCTACCTGAGTGCGATGCTTTATTACCAGTTTGCGCTGCCACGAATCGCCTTTTTGACCGCGCCGCTGGCTTATTTGCTGTTTAACCTGAACATTATTCACTCCTCGGCTAGTCTGGTCTTTGCCTACGCGCTGCCGCATCTGTTCCTTGCGGTGTACGTTAATTCGCGTCTGAACGGGCGTTTCCGTTATAGCTTCTGGGGAGAGATTTATGACATCGTGCTGGCGTTCCATATTGCCCTGCCGACAATGGTCACCATGCTGTTCCCGAAACGTGGGAAATTTAACGTTACCGATAAAGGTGGCTTGCTGAACGTTGGCTATTTCGATTTCAGCGTGGTGCGTCCGCATTTGATTATCGCGATATTGCTGGCCGCTGGCGTAGTTGCCGGGATTGTCCGCGCCTGCGCTCATGATTATTTTGGCGTTGATCCGCGCGTTATCGCTCTCAACGTTGGCTGGGGGCTGTACAGTCTGATCTTCCTGCTGGCGGCGATTGCCGTGGCGCGGGAAACCCGGCAGACCCGTAAAACAATCCGTATTGATGTCGATATTCCGGTGTTGATCCACTATGCCAGCGGTATTACCTCGCGCAGCCAGACCGCCGATTTATCGATGGGCGGCTGCCGCATCGTGGTGCCGGACGAACGCCATCAGAGCGATGAAATCGAAGAGATTGAACTGTTACTGCAATCGGGTGCAATTGCCATTCCGGTTCGCATCATCGCCAGCGATGCGGAGTATATCCGCCTGATGTTCGACGATATTCCGCCGTCGCGCCGCCGTGAACTGGTGCGCGTGGTGCTTTCCCGTGCGGACGCCTGGATCCATCCGCCGAAACCGCAGGATAATCCGTTCCGTTCGATGTTGACCATTGTGCATAGCGTCTTTGATCTCTTCTGGCTGACCTGGAAATCGCGTCGGGAAAACCGCCGCCTGCAGGCAGAACTGGCGGCGAAGGCGAAGGAGGGCAGCGTATGAAACGTCTGACAACGCTGGCTATGCTGGTCGGTACACTGTTTATGGCGCCGCTGCACAGTGAGGAAACAACGGTTTCGTCGCTGCTACCGGTCGATTTACCCCCGCCGACAACGGCGCAAAGCGCATCGGCTTTTGTGCCATCTGTGGTCAACAGCGTTAGTCTGGCACAGATGGGGCAACCGCAGGGGTTAACCCTGAGCGGTGGCCAGTTCCAGGGCGGCATCGATTTTACCCTGCCGATGGATCAGGTGATTACCAACGCCCGGCTGGCGCTGAATCTGAAGATCTCCCCGGCAATGGCGGCGCGTAATGCTACCCTGCAATTGATGCTTAACGGCCAGCCGCTGGGCACCGTACCGCTGACCGCAACCGATAGCGATTTGTCGCGCTACCAGTTGGATATTCCGGCAGCACTGATGGTTTCCAGCAACAACCTGAGCTTCAAAATCAATGATGGTGATGCGATGCAGTGCCAGCGCGATCTGAACGATAAGTATCGTGTCACCATCCTGCCGGATTCGCGTTTTGAGCTGGAAGGGCAGCAACTGGATGTCGGTGCCGATCTTAGCCACTTCCCGCGCCCGTTTTTCGACAGCATGCAGATGTCGCCGACGACTATTGCGATGGCATTCGGCGCGACGTTGAGCGCTGATGCCATTAGCGCCGGCGCATTGATCTCCTCGTGGATGGGGATCGAGGCCGATTATCGCGGCATCTCGTTTGCGGCGTTTCACGACCGTCTGCCGGAGCAGAACGGCATCCTGATCGGTCACCCCGGTGAGCAAATCGGCGGCCTGACGCTTCCGCAAACCACGCAGCCATTGCTGAAAATCATCGATAACCCGGCGAACCCGGTGTACAAATTGCTACTGGTCGTTGGCAAAGATGAACACGAACTGCGTGCGGCGGCCTGGCGGCTAACGCGGGGCAATTTTCCGCCGCAAACACCTGCACTTGATGTTACGGCGCAGACCATTCCGTTAAGCAAACCCTATGATGCGCCGCGCTGGATCCCAACCAATCGTCCCATCAAGCTCCATGAGTTGATCCGCAAAGATCAAAACCTGACCGTCACCGGGATCTGGCACTCGCCATTGCAGGTGGCGTTTCGCGCTGCGCCAGATCTGTTTTTGTGGGACGGCGAAACCATCCCACTGCATATTGGTTACCGCTTCCCGACGGAAAACTGGATCGACGAGCAGCGCTCCTGGCTGAGTATGACCATGAACGACACTTTCCTGCACAACCTGCCGGTCAATAAACAGGGTGCGCTGGAAACGTTGTGGCGCAAACTGGGCGGCGATGCACGTCAGGAGTCGTTCGATATGCCGCTGGAACCGTACATGATCTACGGCGATAACCAGCTCTCGCTCTACTTCAACATCGTGCCGAAAGAGAATGCGCCGTGCAGCACTTTGCTCAACAACAACATCAAGAGCCGCATTGACGATGATTCATGGATCGATTTAAGCCACACGCGTCACTTTGCGCTGCTGCCGAACCTCTCCTATTTCGTTGGCGCGTCGTTTCCGTTTACTCGCATGGCGGACGCTTCAGAAACGGTGCTGATGCTGCCGCAGAATCCGTCAGAAACGCAGCTCGCCACGCTGCTGGATATGGCTGCGCGATCGGGCAATGCTACCGGGACGGCGCTGGGACATAACCGCGTGGTGCTCGGTGTTCCCACCGGCGGTGGCCTGCAAGAACTGGTGCGCGATCGCGACGTGCTTGCAGTCACTGGCATGGAGCAGCACGACTTCAACCATGCGCTGCTGGCAGGCTCGCCGTTTATCACCCATGACAATACGCTGGGCGTGCGCGCGCCGTCCCTGTGGCAGAAAGTGCAGCGTTGGATGGCGGGCGACTGGGCGGCCGAAGGGCTGGAGGCCGACCGCTACTTCTCCTCTAACGAAGCGTGGCGTGGCTTTATCAGTTTCCGCTCGCCGTGGAACGATGATCGCCTGGTGGTACTGGCGCTGGGTAGCAGCGATGAACAGCTTGCGCACCTGCATAGCGATCTGGCCTCGGCGCGAATTAACGCCGGTATTCGCGGCGATGCCGCCATCATCACCAATGAAAACGGCGTACGCAGCTTCCGCGTCGGCGAACAGTTCCCGAGCGGTCAAATGCCACCGCAGATGATGGTGGTCTGGTATGCAAATCAACATTCAGCGTTGCTGGCCATTCTGGGACTGCTGGTCGGTTCGCTGGCAGGTTGGTTGCTCTATCTGGCGCTGAAAAAGCGTGAGCGTAAACGTCTGGATCCGGAGAACAGCAAGTGAAAAGGGTGACCACAATGCGAAACAAAACCGCCCACCGGTGGACGACCATTTGCCTCTCCGGTGCACTTGCGCTCAGCGTTGCCGCGCAGGCACAGGCCGCGCCGAATGATGCGGCATTAAAAGCGCTGTTCGATCAGGCCAACTACTGGCATGAAAAATCCCATGACGACCTGGCGATGGAGTCCCTGAAAAAGGTGTTGATGGTTGATGCCAATAACACCCAGGCGATGTATCTGATGGCGCTGTGGGCACAGCAAAATGGCGATTTGCAGACCGCCGCGCAGTGGCGTTCGCGGCTGGCGCAAACTGCGCCCGGCGATGGCGAATTGCAGGCGCTGGATAACGCCAGACAGATGGCGCAGGTGCCTCAAGGACAGCTTACGCTGGCGCGTCAACAGGCGCGGAGCGGTAATATTCCGGCTGCGCTGGAGACCTGGCGCAGCCTGTTTAACGGCAATACGCCGCCGCCGGGTCTGGCGCCGGAATATTACCTGACGATGGCGAGTGACAAAGCGCTCTACCCGCAGGCGCTGACGCAAATGCAGCGTATTGTGGCGCAGGATCCGCAGGACAATGCCGCGCGCGTGGCGTTGGGCAAGATGCTCACCTGGCGTGCAGAGACGCGCCGCGACGGAATTTTAATGCTCGAACCGATGGCCAGCGGCAGCAAAGATGCCGATGCCGGTTTACGTCAGGCACTGCTGTGGCTTGGGCCGCAGTCCGGCGATGAGCACTTCTACGACACCTGGCTGCAGCGCCATCCACAGGACAGCGAAGTTCAGGATTACTACCGTAAAAACATCGGTGGCGCCGCTAAAGGCGCGGGCTTTACCGCCCTGAACAGCGGCGACACCAGTACGGCGAAGCGACAGTTTGAGCAGGTGCTGCAAACCAACCCACAAGATGCTGATGCACTGGCGGGCATGGGCTATATCGCGCAGCGCAACGGTGATTATCAGGCGGCGGCACAATACCTGAACCGGGCAGCAAGTCAGGGTGGCGATGCCTCCGCCGAGCGCAAAACACAGGCGGAAGATGCGGCGTTTTATGGCCAACTGGCGCAGGCGCAACAGGCTCTGAAAGAGGGCAATGTTAGCCAGGCGTTGGCCTTATCCGCACCGTTGGCACAGCAGAGCGGCGAGCGGGGAACGGCGGCAAAACTGTTCCGCGCCGATGTGTTACGCCAGAACAAAGATTACCCGCAGGCGGAACAGGCGCTGCGCGCTATTCTGAACGACCAGCCACAGAATGCCCCGGCGCGCGAAAACCTCTATTACGTTCTGCGCGATCAAAATAAAACGGCAGAAGCCCAGAGCATACTGCGAACCTTACCGGCCAGCTTGCAAGCGAAGCTGCAACCGCGCGTGGTGACCGGTGCGCCGGGCGATCCGCTACGTCGGCAGGCGCAACAACTGGCTACCAGCGGCAATACGCCGCAGGCGATTGCGCTATTGCGTCAGGGTGTTGAGCGGTTACCGGACGATCCGTGGCTGCGTCTCGATCTGGCGCGATTATTACAACAATCCGGCCAGCAGAGTGAAGCGGCGAATGTCATGCTTCCGGCGCAAAGCAGCGGCGTGGGTGCCAGCTCCCTGTATGCTGCTGCGTTGTTCGCCAGTGAAAATGGCGGCTGGCAGCAGGCCAGCTCGTTGTTGTCGCGGATCTCGCCGGCGGGGCAAAACAGCCAGACGCGCGATCTCGCCCGCCGGGTGAACTTCAACCTGCAAATGGCGACCGCCGATCGTTATCTGGCGCAGGGCAATACTGTTGCCGCGTCGAATACCCTGAACGCGCTCGCCAGCACGCCGCCGGAAAGTCCGGCCGATGTCGGGAAACTGGCGCGTATGCTGGCGCAAACCGGCAATCTTACAACAGCGGTTTCGCTGGTGCGGGCGAATATGCAGCATGGGGTGCAGGGCAATGCCGGAGATTACGCCGATCAAATTGCCGTGTTGAATCAGGCCGGACTTAACCAGGAAGCGCAGACGTTTGTTTCCAGCCCGGAGATGCAGGCGCGCAGCACCCCGGCGCAACTGGCGGGCGTGCGTAACGGTTATGTGATTAATGAAGCCGATCGTCTGCGCGAGCAGGGCAACTACGCCGCCGCCTATGACAAACTGATTCGCGCGTTGCAAAGCGATCCGCAGAATACCGATTTGATGTTCGCCATGGGCCGTCTCTACCAGAGCGGCAAAATGAACAAAGAAGCAGGCGTGCTGTATGACTACCTGATGACGCGCGACAGCAGCGATCAGGCCGCGCGCGTCGGCGCGATTGATGTGGCGCTAGCGGAAAATAACATTGATAAAGCACAGATGCTGGCGAATGGCCTGCGCAGTAACAGTTCACCGGAACGCCTGCTGCTGCTGGCGCGGCTGGAAGAGGCGAAGGGCAACCATCAGCAGGCGATGACCTTGTTGCGTAGCGCACGTGGCAAGCTGGTGGGGCTTGAGTCAACCAACAGCGCGGCCACGCCAACAATTGGCGGCGTTTTGTTGGCTGATAACCCGTTTATGACCACCAGTAAAACCACGGCTGACACGGCTGCGCCGCAGTCGCTGTATGGGCAGACGTTACCGTGGCAGGTGGCGCAGGTCGCACGTGAACCAGGCAGTAATCTGCCGGGCACTACGCGTACCGATCTGCCAGTAGAAACGGCGCAAAGCCGTACGCTGCGTCAGGTGGATGACATGATGCAACAGATGAACGAAAAAACCGGCATGTGGCTGCAAGGCGAAGTGGATATTCGCGGTCGCGATGGGGAAACCGGCACCAGCAAGTTAACGGAAGCGAAAGCACCGCTCACCTGGTCCAGCTCGCCGTTCGGCGATGCGCGCTTTGAATTTACCGCCACGCCGGTCAGCCTCAGTTCCGGTAGCGCTTCGGGCGACGCCTGGCGTCGTTATGGTTCAAACCCACTGGCGGATGCGGCAAGCAACATTGCCACCTCCATCAACAATGCCAATAGTTCTACGGCAACGGACGGCAGCGATAAGTTTACCGATCTGGCACGTTACGCCGATGCCAGCAAACTGACGCCGTTTACCGATGAGGGTTACAACAATCTGACTTCTTTATTGGGGTCGAGCCGCCTGAAAAGCCTGAGCGCATCAAATTACAAGAAGAATTACAACGATGCGATTAACGCCTCGACCGATTCGCAAAACGCTAGCGGCGTAGAGCTGAATATGGCGCTAAGCGGCGACAGCTACAAGCTGGATATCGGCAGCACGCCGCTCGGGCAGGATCTTACCTCGCTAGTGGGCGGCGTGAAGTGGTCGCCGAAACTAACCAACTACCTGACGCTGATCTTCACTGGCGAACGCCGCGCGATCACCGATAGCCTGCTGTCATATGTCGGGCTACAGGATAAATACTCCGGTCAGCGCTGGGGGCAGGTCACCAAGAATGGTGGATCGGTACAGTTAAGTTACGATGATGGCGATGCCGGGTTTTACATCGGCGGTGGGGGTTATAGCTATCTCGGAACGGATGTTGCCAGCAACACCAGTATGAACGCTAATGCCGGGGTCTATTTACGTCCGTGGCACGACGATTTCCGCCAGTTGCAGGCCGGTTTGAGCGTGGGCTGGATGGATTTCTCGAAGAACCTCAGCTACTTCACTTACGGCCAGGGCGGTTACTTCAGCCCGCAGAACTATGTCAGCGTCTCTTTACCGGTCGATCTTTCGCAGAAAATCGATAACTGGAAGCTAAGCATTGGCGGTGCCCTGGGTTATCAGTCTTATACCCAGGATAAAAGCGACTATTTCCCGACCGAGCCTGAAGCACAGAAGATGCTCCAGCAACTGGCGGATCTGGGCTTTATTAAAGAGGCGCAGTACCAGGGCACGTCGAAAAACGGTATCGGCTACAACTTCCATGCGGGGCTGGATTACAACGTGAATAAAAATATGACGGTGGGAGGCAGAGTCGGCTACGACACCTTCGGCAATTATAACGAAAGCACCGCCGGGATTTGGCTCCGGTACATGTTGGGAGACAAATGATGACACACACTTCTGATACGCCGCTGCTCTCGTGGTTTCAGCAGCAGCAAACGGCACCAGGCTGGTTCGATCTGCTGAGCGTGATGATTGACGGTATGGTCAGCAACGTCGGCGAAGCGGAAAGTCTGCCGTTCCTGCGCCAGATGGGCGAGACGATGGCGGAACGCACGCCGCTTCCGCCGTCGGAAACCGTCGGCGAACTGGAAGCCAATATCAATGCGCAACTGGCGCTATTTAACTGGGGTTTTATCGATATTGATACCCGTGATGACGGGCTGGCATTTCGTCATCAGGGCTTGCCGGTCGCGCGGGAAGAAGCGCACCGGACCCGCTGGTGCTTTGCCTTTTGCGCCGTGCTTGAGGGACTGTATACTCGCTGGATGCAGGAGCAGGGCGGCGTGACAAGTCTCGTTTTTACTCGCGAAAGGCTCTATTCTGTGTCGGATGTTCTCTTCCGTTACGCTAACCCAAGTGAGTAAACCCATGTTGAAACGCGTCTTCGCTGCGCTGGTGGTGATGGTGAGTCTGTTGTTTACGTCATTTTCCCAGGCTTCTACGGCCTGGGATAGTTATAAAGCCCGTTTTTTAATGCCGGATGGACGCGTCGTCGATACCGGCAACAAAAACGTTTCCCATACTGAAGGCCAGGGTTATGCCATGTTGATGGCGGTGGCCAGTGATGACCGGACGGCCTTTGACAGCATATGGAACTGGACGAATAAGACCCTGAGGAATAAAGATAACGGCCTGTTTTTCTGGCGTTATAACCCGGTGGAAGCCGATCCGGTTGCCGATAAAAACGATGCGACAGATGGCGATGTTCTGCTGGCCTGGGCGCTGCTGAAAGCGGGACAGCGCTGGAATGTGCCTGCTTATACCAGTGCATCAGACGCTATCACGCAGGCTGTGCTGAAACATACCGTGGTGAGTTATGCCGGTTACCGCGTGATGCTGCCAGGCGCGAATGGCTTCAATCTCAACACCTATGTGAACCTGAATCCCGCCTATTTCATCTTCCCGGCGTGGCAGGATTTCGCGAAACGGAGCCACCAGGTGGTATGGCGCGATTTGATCACCGACGGGCAAAAACTGCTGGGAAAAATGCGGTTTGGTAAAGCGCAGCTCCCAACAGACTGGGTTTCGTTGGCGGCGGATGGCAAGCTTTCCCCGGCTACACAATGGCCACCGCGCATGAGTTATGATGCTATCCGTATTCCGCTGTATATCAGCTGGCAGGATCCGCAAAGCGCCTTGCTGACGCCGTGGCGTAACTGGTGGCAGGGCTTTAATCGCAATCAAACGCCGGCCTGGGTGAATGTGGCGACCAACGAAACAGCGCCTTATATGATGAATGATGGTCTGCTGGCGGTTCGCGATTTAACGCTGGGAGAACGACTGGCCGAGCCGCAAATCACCGCGCAGGATGATTACTACTCTGCCAGCCTGAAGATGCTGGTGTGGCTGGCGCAGCAGCGCTAACCGATTGTCCCTCTCCCATGTGGGAGAGGGACAGGACGTTACTGCGGATACGGTACCCAGTCGCCACCGTTCAGGCGCACATACGGCTTGTTTTGGTACTGCAATACAATGGCGTTGGCGTTTTCAGAAACCGGTGCCGTTTGCGGCAGATTGCTGGTGAGTTGCTGCCAGTTGACGCTGTCCTCGGTGAAGATTTTGCCATCCAGCACGCGCGTCACCAGTTCTGATACCGCCAGGAAGCTGCTTGGTTGGTTAATCTCAATCGGCACGCCCTGATGGGGCGTTTTCATGCCGACGAATTTAATTGCTGTCGGTACGTTGGTAATTGACGGGCTTGGGATATCCCGCAGACCGGAAACTTGCATTTTGTCGCCCTTCAGCGCCGCGCCGTGTTCCGGCACCATCACCACCATTACTTTACGCCCGGATTTTTCCAGCTGTGTGAAGAAGGC
Organism: Kosakonia arachidis; assembly: GCF_900116535.1. Lineage (GTDB taxonomy): Bacteria > Pseudomonadota > Gammaproteobacteria > Enterobacterales > Enterobacteriaceae > Kosakonia > Kosakonia arachidis. The sequence goes on from NZ_FPAU01000005.1 coordinate 214,781, forward strand.
ATCCAGCTCATCAAACAGTTTCTGCGCGCGCAGTTTGTAATCCGCCGTTTTACGATCTCCCGGATAGTGGTTCCCGTCATGCAGCGGCAGCAGGTTGTAGAAGGTCGCAGTGCGCTGCCCCTGTTTGACGTTATCCGACGCCATCCAGCGGTTCAGCACGGCGGTATCGTCATAGATCGGCGAACCATCAAAAGCGAGCAGCACAGGCGGCAGACCAGACTGATCCATCAACGGCACCTGTACGCCGCCGTTATCGCGGATCTCTTTCAGGAAGCCGCCAAACTCGCCGTTATGGTCCATCATCAACTGCTGAGTAAAACCAAGTTTCGCCAGATTATCAAATAGATAGCATTGGTTGTTGGCCTGCTGATAGAGGTTTTTATGTGATGGCTGGCCGCAGCTGGCTCGCAGCAAACGAATCGCCGCCGGACCGCTGTAAGCGGTGGCAGAGTTGAAGTGTTTAAATACGATATCGAAGTGCGACCACAGCGGGTGCGACATTAACCCTGCCGCTTCGACATCGTCCCATGAAAGGGAACAGATATTGATGACCAGCAGGTCAAACGGCTGGGCGTCGGCGGGAAGTTGCGCCGGGAAAGTGCTCTGGCGTTTCTCTTCCGAGGCGTAAAAACTGGCAAGATAAGCATTCAGGTTTTCCGAGGTCGGCGGCGCGGTTTGCGCAGGCATATCGCCCACTACCGGGGTGTCTCCTGCCGCTGCGACGGTTGCAGCCGCACCGCCGCCGGTCGTTGTGACCGTGGTGGTTGGCTGGCCGCCAGGCCATAAGTTAAATGCCGGCCCGGTCAGGGTCAGCATATTCAGCCAGATCATAATAGCGACGACAAACACGGTAACGCGGATCCACTGAGACAAAAACAGCCATGCGACCAGCAGGACAAAAACCCCGCCAATCATTTGCCAGTTGATAAAGCGGGTCACCAGATCAAGTAGATAGTCTGCGCTGAAGCCTGCAACCTCTGAGCCCTGGCTCATCATACTTTCCGGGCCGGGCAGCCAGGTGTCATGCCAGAAGAGACCAAAACCAATCGGCAGCGCGATCCAGTGGCGCAGACGATGTAACCTCACCCGTGGCAACGGCATCAGCAGGAATGCCATAAATACCAGGTTCAGCAGCGGATGAAAGTTAAGGTAACCCGCCCATAACAAACCGAATTTCAGCAGAAAATAGAAATTCCAGCCGGAGAGGCCGCGCCAGTATTGCCACAGCGGCAAAGGCGTTGCAGTGGTCGTCGATGAATTAGTCATGTTTGCGGTCTGCCTTGGCGAACAATTCCCGGCGCAATGTGCCTGCCGGTTTTATATAGCGAGGTCGGGTAAATAAGATCCGAAATGCGGACCGAATAGGGCGTATCCAGTGGCGCGTAAGGTAGCCCAGCGGAAAAAAGATCAGTGCACAGAAGATGATAAGCTGAACGATATCGCTGACTGACATCATGATGTGCGCCCCGTGGTGTCACTGAATAAGCAGTAAGGTTCCGGAATACGCCGCCAGCCAGTACCGTCATGTTCGGCATTAATGACTTTCTCCATTTTGGCAGTCTCAGGCAGCGGTTTAGGCAATTTTTCCGGTGCCAGCATCCGCATTTGCACCAGTTCTGCGGCGATCTGATTATCTTCAAACCACACCATTCGGTTTGAGAAGATGTCGGTCGTTGGCAGCGGGAAAATATGGTTCAGGGCGGTATCAAGATCGTTGACCCGGCAAAAGGATAGAAACATCACCAACCGGTTGTCGCTCATGCTGACAATATCCCCCATGCGGTTAGGGCGACAGAGGGTAAGTGCCTGCTCAATGCGAATACCCGGTGCCGGGCGCAGTGCAACCAACACCCCTTTACCATCCGGCGGCAGCAGTTGATTATTGACCATATTGCTTATCGCATCGCAGAAGACATTCCACGGCTGGTAGCCGCGTAGCTTCAGTGGCTGGGTCATGGAAAGCAGGGTGGTGATATCTTCTGGCACCAGCCGGTTGAATTGTTGTCCCTGCACGCTTTCAATCAGTGTCAGGCAGCGCGACAGCGGCGCGTTCCAGGGAACAACCATATTCGCGCCGCAGCCTAGCAACAATCGCTCATCGGTTGCGCGCAGGCTAGCCTGACTTTCACGGACGATAATTTTTAAATTGCTGCCGCGCTGGCGGCGCAGGATATGTACCTGGCGGGCTATGCTGTCGATCTGGTTGTTTCGCGCCAGGGAGAAAATCAGCGTTGCCGCCTGGCTTGAGCGGGCTTCTTCAAACAGGGCTTCGTTTGTTTTAAATAAAGACCAATGTTCGGAAAGCGGCGGCGCACCTTCCAGAACGACTACATTGCTTAATACTCTTTTTTCATCGCTGCGCGGTTGTACGGCGGTTTCTTCCTGCTTCGCTAATTGCCACTGGTCATCATGGTGATGAAGAACCAGTTGCTGCCGGGCGCTGATCCCTTTTTCATTACACCACCAGGTGACATCGTAAAGATGCATACCATTTTGATAGCGTAAACTTGCCAGACCAAACAGCGAGCGATATTCACTCATCAAAATCGAAGCTTGTTTGTCATTGTTGCTGCCAGGGTTAATAACAAGCAGAGTGCAATTCTGATATTTTGCCCACTCATGCGTTTTTTCCAACCATTGATGTATTTGGAGTGCAGGAATATTCTGCCAGGAATTATTAGCGCAGAGCAGTATAAGAAAATAATTCTCAGGCTGAATGGTGCAAAGCAAATCGCGGGTGAAAAAGTACAGGCTATTTCTCTGGTTTGGCATGGAAAAGAGACGAATTTCTTTTGGACCGCGATTTTTATCCAGTTTAAGGATGCTCCGTAGATCGAGATCCATACCGATAACCGCGACATTTGCCTCTGTATTTTGCTGTGCAATAGTTTGATTAATAAGGCTATATGCGTCATTTTCGCGATCGGTATTTAACCACCAAACGCCGCCCGTGGGCATATGACGCAATTCGTCCCATAACGACCGAATGCCAATAGAAAATATGGGGTCCACAATGTCCCTCTTGAAACAAATTTGTCTGTACCTCAGTTTACTAGCGAAAGCTAAGAAATAAACCGAACATTAAAATTAAATAACATCAGTTTTAGCGTGTAAATGTATTTTATCGGGCATGTAGCCTTGCTACAATCAGCACATGTGTTTTCTATTCCAATGGATTGAGCCACAATGCATAATGATGAGCCTAAAGCGCAAACAGGCCCAACCCAGGGTTATACATTCCAAAATGATTTTTTGGCGCTGAGCAAGGCTTTTTCACTACCCGAAATAGATTACGCCGATATTTCCCAGCGTGAACAGTTGGCTGCGGCTATTAGGCGCTGGCCGCTGCTGGCTGAATTATCCCGTCAACAATAAGGCAACTGTAGATGACCATTTTGGGGTTACAGGGGATCCGTGGCGGTGTGGGTACAACATCGATTACAGCGGCTCTGGCCTGGTCATTGCAATTATTAGGCGAGTCAGTGCTGGTTATTGATGCTTGCCCCGACAATCTTCTGCGCCTGTCATTTAATGTCGATTTTGCCAGCCGTGGCGGCTGGGCACGTGCAGTGCTTGATGGCCAGGACTGGCGTGATGCCGGTATGCGCTACACTTCGCAGCTGGATATATTGCCATTCGGTCAACTTACAGCGAGCGAGTGGGGTTCTATTCATCTGCATGACGCGTTAAACCAGCCTGATTCTCTTTTACAGGCGTTAAAAACGCAGCAACAGTATCACTGGGTGCTCATCGATCTGCCGCACGGTTTTTCGCCGTTGGCGCGGCAATTTGTCGCCGCGTGCGATCATGTTTTCACCGTTATCAAACCCGATATTAATTGCCATATTCGCCTGCATCAGCAGCCGCTACCTGCGGGGTCGCATATTCTGATTAACGACCTACGGATCGGCAGTCAGTTGCAGGACGATCTGTGGCAGGTCTGGCTACAAAGCCAGACGCGCATTTTGCCGACCACTATCCATCGTGATGAAGCGCTGGCGGAGTGTTTGGCATCGAAACAACCCTTAGGTGAATACCGTAGCGACTCGCTGGCCGCAGAAGAGATGGTGACGCTGGCGAACTGGTGCCTGCTGCATTGCGCACAACCACGCGAAGGTGGTGAGCGAGAAAGGGACCTGACATGAGCGGCCCGGCTACCTGGCTGCTGATCCCACCGGTCAGCACGCGCTTACGTGCGCGATATCAGCGCTATCGCCAGCATGGTGCATCGTGGTTCAGTGCGGCGGCTGGCTGCTTCTGGGTGATCCTGGCCTGGTTGTTTATCCCGCTTGAGCATCCCTGCTGGCAGCAGTTGCGGGCGCAGCAGCAGTACTGGTTTCCGCATATCGATCCCGACAGACCGCGTCCGCTTGATCCTGCGCGTTATCTGCTGCAAAGCCTCTGGTTGCTGGTCACATTACCATGGGGGCCGCCCAAATCGGCGCGGCGCCAGCGTTTTGCCCGTATCCGCACTTTGCGTGGGCGCTGGCATCACTGGCTTGATACCTTGCCGGAGCGCGTGGCGCATCGCACGGGGCATCTCAATCACAAAAAAGAGCCTGGTCATATCAGCCCGCACCTGCAGCGCTTTATTTTAGGTGTCATTGTGGTGTTTGCGCTAATCCTCGCCCTGTTGTGCATTACACAGCCGTTTAACCCGCTGTCGCAGTTCGTTTTCCTGCTGTTGCTATGGGGCGTTGCGCTGCTGGTGCGCCGCATTCCGGGACGTTTTTCCGTGCTGATGCTGATTGTGCTGTCGCTGACTGTCTCTTGTCGCTATATATGGTGGCGCTATACCTCCACCCTCAACTGGGACGATCCGGTCAGCCTGGTGTGTGGCCTGGTGCTGCTGTTCGCCGAAACTTACGCCTGGATAGTGCTGGTGCTGGGCTATTTCCAGGTAGTCTGGCCACTGAACCGCCAGCCAGTGCCGCTACCGAAAGATATGTCGTTGTGGCCATCGGTGGATATCTTCGTGCCGACCTATAACGAAGATCTCAACGTGGTGAAAAACACCATTTATGCGTCGCTCGGTATCGACTGGCCGAAAGACAAACTCAAGATCTGGATCCTCGATGATGGTGGCCGCGAAGAGTTTCGCCAGTTCGCCAGCATGGTGGGCGTAGAGTATATCGCCCGCACGACGCATGAGCATGCGAAAGCCGGGAACATCAATAACGCGCTGAAATATGCAAAGGCCGAGTTTGTCTCGATTTTCGATTGCGACCATGTTCCGACTCGCTCTTTCCTGCAAATGACAATGGGCTGGTTCCTGAAAGAGAAAAAGCTGGCGATGATGCAGACGCCACACCACTTTTTCTCGCCGGATCCGTTTGAACGTAACCTCGGACGCTTTCGTAAAACGCCTAACGAAGGCACGCTGTTCTATGGTCTGGTGCAGGATGGCAACGATATGTGGGATGCCACTTTCTTTTGTGGTTCCTGTGCGGTTATGCGTCGTGGGCCGCTGGATCAGATTGGTGGGATTGCGGTGGAAACCGTCACCGAAGATGCTCATACCTCGCTGCGTTTACACCGGCTGGGGAATACCTCTGCGTATATGCGTATTCCGCAGGCGGCAGGGCTGGCGACCGAAAGCCTTTCAGCGCATATTGGTCAGCGTATTCGCTGGGCGCGCGGCATGGTGCAGATTTTCCGCCTCGACAATCCGCTGCTTGGGAAAGGGCTAAAACTGCCGCAGCGGCTTTGTTACGCCAACGCCATGCTCCACTTCTTATCGGGTATCCCGCGGTTGATTTTTCTCACCGCACCGCTGGCGTTTCTGCTGTTGCATGCCTACATCATTTACGCCCCGGCGCTGATGATCGCCCTGTTCGTGCTGCCGCACATGATTCACTCCAGCCTGACAAACTCGAAGATCCAGGGGAAATATCGCCATTCTTTCTGGAGCGAGATCTACGAAACGGTGCTGGCATGGTATATCGCGCCGCCTACGTTGACGGCGCTGTTCAACCCGCACAAAGGTAAGTTTAACGTCACTGCCAAAGGCGGGCTGGTGGAAGAGGAATATGTGGACTGGGTGATCTCTCGTCCTTACATCCTTCTGGTACTGCTTAACCTGGCGGGCGTGTTAATGGGGATCTGGCGCTATTTCTACGGCCCGGAGAACGAAGTCCTCACCGTGTTCGTCAGTATTGTCTGGGTGTTCTACAACATGGTTATTCTTGGCGGCGCGGTAGCCGTATCGGTCGAAAGCAAACAGGTACGCCGCGCGCACCGTGTCGAAATCTCCATGCCAGCAGCCATTGCCCGTGAAGATGGGCACCTTTTCTCCTGTACTGTTCATGACTTCTCCGACGGCGGACTGGGCATCAAGATTAATGGCCAGGCGCAGGTGCTGGAAGGGCAGAAAGTGAATCTGTTGCTGAAGCGCGGCCAGCATGAGTATGCATTTCCGGCTATGGTAGCGCGCGTCAATGGCAACGAGGTCGGTCTGCAACTTATGTCGCTTACCACCAAACAACATATCGATTTTGTGCAGTGTACCTTTGCCCGTGCAGACACGTGGGCGCTGTGGCAGGACAGCTTCCCGGAAGATAAGCCTCTGGAAAGTCTGTTTGATATTTTGAAACTGGGTTTCCGTGGCTATCGCCATCTCGCGGAATTTGCTCCGCCGTCTGTCAAAGTGATTTTCCGCTCATTCACCGATCTGGTGGCCTGGGTGGTGTCATTTATTCCGCGTCGCCCGGCGCGGAATATGGCCGTGCAGCAACCAACGACGTGACTGGCTCAACAATGATGAAAACGCGATGAAAAGAAAACTTTCCTGGATGTGTGCTGTGGCGGTAGGGGTGAGCGCCCTGACTCCGATGATGACTTCTGCCGCGCCCTCGCTTCCGGCATCTAATCCCCCGGCTATGGAGCCGGTCGCAATGCCAGCGCCGCAGCAAGCTGAATCGCTGACGCCAACAACGCCGACCGCAGGGAATGTTGTGGGCCAGGTGGTGTCAGGCGCTAATGCACCCGTGGTGGCGACAGATTCGCCATCCCGCGACGTCAAACTTACCTTCGCGCAGATCGCACCGCCGCCGGGCAGCATGGAGCTGCGCGGCATTAACCCGGACGGTGGTGTTGAATTTGGCGTTCGTAGCGATGAAGTCGTGTCAAAAGCGGTACTTAACCTTGAGTACACGCCATCGCCCTCACTGTTGCCGGTACAATCCCAGTTAAAGGTTTATCTGAATGATGAGTTGATGGGCGTTTTGCCGGTCACCAAAGAGCAGCTCGGTAAGAAGACGCTGGCGCAGGTGCCAATCAATCCGCTATTTATTACCGATTTCAACCGCGTGCGGCTGGAGTTCGTCGGTCACTATCGTGATGTTTGTGAAAACCCGGCCAGCAGCACGCTGTGGATGGATATTGGTCGTAGCAGTTCGCTTGATATGACCTACCAAAGTCTGCCGCTGAAAAACGATCTCTCCCACTTCCCTGTGCCGTTCTTCGACCCGCGAGATAATCGAGCTTTAACTCTGCCGATGGTCTTTGCCGGTACGCCGGACATTGCGCAGCAGCAGGCTGCGGCGATCATCGCTTCCTGGTTCGGTTCCCGTGCAGGCTGGCGGGGGCAGACTTTCCCGGTCTCTTATAACAGCCTGCCGGATCGTAATGCCATTGTGTTCGCTACTAACGATAAACGCCCGGATTTCCTGCGTGATGTGCCTGCGGTGAAAGGGCCGACCATCAGCATGATCAACCATCCGGATAACCCGTATGTGAAGCTGCTGATCGTGATGGGGCGTGACGATAAAGATCTGTTGCAGGCGGCAAAAGGTATCGCTCAGGGGAACGTGCTGTTCCGTGGTGATAGCGTCATGGTGGATGAAGTTAAACCGCTGTTGGCTCGCCAGCCATATGACGCGCCGAACTGGGTGCGTACAGACCATCCGGTGACCTTCGGCGAGTTGAAAACGTATGAGGAACAGTTGCAGTCCACCGGGCTGGAGCCGTCATCCATCAACCTGTCACTGAATTTGCCGCCGGATCTCTATCTGCTGCGCAGCACTGGTATCGATATGAATCTCAACTATCGTTATACCGCGCCGTTGACCAAAGATAGCTCGCGCATGGATATCATCCTGAATAACCAGTTCCTGCAATATTTCAACCTGACCAGCAATCAGGACTCCAACCGTCTGTTGCTGCGTCTGCCGATACTGCAAGGTCTGCTGGACAGCAAAACGGATGTGTCGATTCCGGCGCTGAAACTGGGAGCGATCAACCAGTTGCGCTTCGACTTTCGGTATATGAATCCAATGCCGGGCGGCAGTATCGATAACTGCATGACGTTCCAGCAAGTACCGAACCGTGTGGTGATCGGCGACGACTCAACCATTGATTTCTCAAAATATTACCACTTTATCGCCATGCCGGATCTGCGCGCCTTTGCTAACGCAGGCTTCCCGTTTAGCCGGATGGCGGATCTGTCGCAAACCATCATTGTTACCCCGGCGCAGGCGACACCAACACAGGTTGCTACGCTGCTGGACATGCTTGGCACCATCGGCGCGCAAACCGGCTTCCCGGCCATTAATATGCAACTGACCAGTGATGCCAGCCAGTTGCAGGGCAAAGATGCCGACATCATGATCATCGGCTCGATTCCACAATCGTTGAAAAATGACGAGAAGATCGACCTGCTGGTGAATGCGACGCAAAGCTGGGTGAAAACGCCACTACGCCAGTCGCCATTCATGGCAAGTGAACCCGATGCCACCGACCGCAAAGCCGATGCGAAAACGGCAGTCAGCTCCGATGGCCCAATGGCGGCAGTGATTAGCTTCCAGTCGCCGTTCAACGATCAGCGTAGCGTTGTGGCGCTGCTGGCGGATAGCCCGCGTGGTTACGAACTGCTGAACAATGCCATGAACGACAGCGGTAAACGCGCGGCGATTTTCGGTTCAGTGACGGTGATCCGTGAATCCGGCGTTAACGGACTACGTGTAGGCGATGTCTACTATGTCGGTCACTTGCCGTGGTTTGAACGTATCTGGTATGCGCTGGCGAACCATCCGGTGCTGCTGGCTATTCTGGCCGCGGTCTCCGTTGTATTGCTGGCATGGGTACTGTGGCGCTTGTTGCGGATTATCAGTCGCCGCCGCCTTGATTCGGATCATGAGTAATCAGTAATGAAGGCGCTACGTTGGGTTGTGATGATGGCGCTGATGCTGACGGTGATGGGTTCGCGCGCCGCCTGCACCTGGCCTGCCTGGGAGCATTTCAAACAGGCCTATATCAGCGATGGTGGACGGGTGGTGGATCCGAGCGATGCGCGCAAAATCACCACCTCGGAAGGGCAAAGTTATGCGCTGTTCTTTGCACTGGCGGCCAATGATCGCAAGGCATTCGATAGCCTGCTGCAATGGACGCAAAACAATCTGGCGCAAGGCTCTCTCCGTGACCATCTTCCCGCCTGGCTGTGGGGGAAAAAAGATGAGGAGAGCTGGACGGTGCTGGATACCAACTCGGCTTCCGATGCCGATCTCTGGATTGCCTGGTCACTGCTGGAAGCCGGGCGCTTGTGGAAAAACGATGCTTATACCCGCCTGGGAAACGCGCTGTTAGACCGCATCGCCAAAGAAGAGGTAGTGAAGGTGCCAGGGCTTGGGTTGATGTTGCTGCCTGGAAAAATCGGCTTTGCCGATAACAGCGCATGGCGTTTTAACCCTGGCTATTTGCCACCGCAACTCGCGAGCTATTTCACCCGTTTCGGCGCACCCTGGACAACGCTGCGCGAAACCAATCTGCGGCTGTTGCTGGAGACTGCGCCAAAAGGTTTTTCACCGGACTGGGTGCGTTATCAAAAGGGACAGGGCTGGCAACTCAAAAGCGAAAAGACGCTGATCGGAAGCTACGATGCAATTCGCGTCTATTTGTGGGCTGGCATGCTGCATGACAGCGACACGCAGAAAGCGCGATTGCTGGCGAAGTTTAAACCGATGGCGACGGTCACAAAGATAAATAACCAGGCCCCGGAAAAAGTGGATGTGGCGACCGGCAAGATCCACGGTAGTGGGCCGGTAGGTTTTGCTGCCGCGCTGTTGCCATTTTTACAGGATCGCGATGCTCAGGCCCTGCAGCGGCAGAACGTCGCAGACCATTTTCCCGATGACGATGCCTACTACAGCTATGTTCTTACCCTGTTTGGACAAGGGTGGGATGAGCACCGTTTTCGTTTCACCCCTCGTGGTGAGTTACAACCTGACTGGGGCCACGAATGCGCAAGTCCGCAGTAAACCTTCTCTGTTTCTCACTTGGCCTCGCGTTGGTGCCCGCTACGCGCGCGGCGGATACAGCCGTGCAGCAACAGTTGCTGGAACAGGTGCGCCTGGGGGAAACAACCCGGCACGAAGATTTAGTCCGTCAGTCGCTCTATCGCCTTGAACTGATCGATCCGAACGACCCGGACGTGATTGCCGCCCGTTTCCGCTATTTACTGCGTCAGGGCGACAATGCTGGAGCGCAACAGCAACTCGATCGGATGAAACAACTGGCACCAGAATCCCGGGCTTACCAGTCCTCACTGTTAGCGATGTCGCTCTCCACGGCAGCGGGGCGTCAGGCCTTGCAGCAGGCGCGTTTGCAGGCCACGACCGGGCATACCCAGGAAGCGATTGCCGCCTACGATGCGCTGTTTAAAGGTAATGCGCCGGATGGCGATTTGGCGGTCGAGTATTGGGTGCTGGTGTCGAAAGTCCCGGCCCGCCGTGCGGAAGCCGTGGATCAGCTAAAAAGGTTGAATGCCCGTTATCCCGGCAACGATCAGTTGCAAAACTCACTGGCGCAGTTGCTGTTTGCCGATGGTCATGACGCGGAAGGCTACGCTGTGCTGGAACAGATGGCGAAATCAAGCAGTGGACGTGATGCTGCCGCCACACTCTGGTATCAGCAACTTCAGAATATGCCTGTCAGTGATGCCAGCGTGAAAGCGTTACAGCATTTTCTGATGATATTCAGTACGGGTGATGCTGTTGACAGCGCCCGCACGCTGCTTGCCGCACAGCAAAAACAGATGGCCGATCCGGCGTTTCGCGCTCGCGCCTCGGGCCTTGCGGCAGTGGACGCGGGTAAAGGTGCGCAGGCGGTGGGGGAATTACAGCAGGCGGTCAATGCTAACCATAACGATAGCGACGCTGTGGGTGCGCTGGGGCGGGCGTATTCCCAGCGAGGCGATCGCGCACGAGCGGTAACGCAGTTTGAGAAAGCCATCTCCATGGATCCGACGAGCGCCAGCCGCAGCAAATGGGACAGTCTGCTGAAAGTGAACCGCTACTGGCTGTTGATCCAGCAGGGTGATGCGGCACTGAAAGCCAATAATCCAGCGCAGGCCGAGCGTCTTTACCAACAAGCACGTAGCATTGATAACACCGACAGCTATGCAGTTCTGGGCCTCGGCGATGTGGCGATGGCGCGCAAGGATAATGCGGAGGCAGAGGGGTTCTATCGTCAGGCATTGCGCATAGATAGCGGCAACAGCAATGCGGTGCGTGGCCTGGCGAACATTTATCGCGCCCAGTCGCCGGAAAAAGCAGAACGCTTTATTCAGTCGCTCTCCGCCAGTCAGCGGCGCAGCATTGACGATATTGAACGCGGCATGACGAACGATCGTTTGTCGCAACAGGCCGAAGCGCTGGAAAATCAGGGACAATGGTCGCAGGCAGCGGAGTTGCAACGTAAACGGCTGGCGCTCTCGCCTGGTGACGTCTGGATAACGTATCGACTGGCCAGTGATTTACGCCAGTCCGGAAGGCGTGGCGAGGCCGATTCGCTGATGAGTCAACTGGCCGCGCAAAAGCCGGACGATCCGCAGCAGGTCTTTGCTTATGGACTCTATCTGTCGGGCAATAATCAGGAAATCGCGGCACTGAATCATCTCAACCGGCTGCCGAAAGCAAAATGGAACAGCAATATTCAGGAACTGGCTGACCGGCTGCAAGCCAACCAGTTACTGGCTAAAGCGAACAAGCTACGGGATAGCGGCGACGAAGCACAGGCGATTACCTTCTTAAACCAGCAGCCAGCTTCCACGCGTATTGATTCAACGCTGGCTGACTGGGCGCAGCAGCGCGGCGACTTCAGTGCGGCCCGGCAATATTATCAGCGCGTACTTGATCGCGAACCGGCCAATGAGGATGCATTACTCGGCCTTGCGGAAGTGTATTCCGCAGAAGGTAATAACATGGCGGCGCGTCAGCAACTGGCGAAACTGGCTGCGCCGATAGCGACACAGCCGCGTTCGATCAATACTCAACGGCGTATTGCGCTGGTGCAGGCGTCGCTTGGCGATAGCGCCAGCGCGCAGCAAGCTTTCAGGGCACTTGTCGCGCAGGCTAAATCCCGGGCACCATCAATGGCGAATGCACTGGTACTACGCGATGCTGCCCGTTTTGAGGCGCAAAATGGCGAACCGCAGCAAGCGCTGGAAATCTGGAAAGATGCGATGGTCGCTTCCAGTATTACCACTGCGCGCCCGGCGGATAACGCCAGCTTTACCCAATTGATGCGCAACGATGAAAAAGATGACTGGCTGAAGCGCGGCGTGCGCAGCGATGCGGCGGAGCTTTACCGCCAGCAAGATGTTAACGCCACCCTGCAACATGATTACTGGGGTTCCAGCGGTACAGGCGGTTATTCTGACCTGAAAGCACATACCACCATGTTGCAGGTTGATGCGCCGCTATCGGACGGGCGCATGTTCTTCCGTACCGACGTCGTCAATATGGATGCCGGGAGTTTTGCCACCACCAATGGTACCTACGATCCGACGTGGGGAACATGTTCCGCCACGCCGTGTAGCGGCAGCACCAGCCAGACCGCGAACGGCGCGAGTGTTGCCATCGGTTGGCAAGATCGTACCTGGGCGGCGGATATCGGCACCACACCGATGGGATTTGATGTTGTCGATGTGGTTGGCGGCGTGAGTTACAGCAACGATCTCGGCCCCATTGGGTATACTGTTAACGCGCATCGGCGTCCGATCTCCAGCTCACTTCTGGCCTTTGCCGGGCAGAAAGACCCGAATACTGGCATTACCTGGGGGGGGGTACGTGCGACCGGTGGCGGGGTCAGCATCAGTTACGATAAAGGTGAAGCGAACGGCGTCTGGTCGAGCCTGAACGCCGAAACTCTCAGCGGTAAAAACGTCGAAGATAACTGGCGCGTCCGCTGGATGACCGGCTACTACTACAAGCTGATCAACAAAAACAACGAGCGGTTGACCGTGGGTGCCAACAATATGTTGTGGCACTACGATAAAGATCTGAGCGGTTATTCGCTCGGTCAGGGCGGTTACTACAGTCCGCAGCAATATGTCTCTTTTGCTTTGCCAGTCAATTGGCGCAAACGCATGGAAAACTGGTCGTGGGAGCTGGGTGGTTCGGTTTCGTGGTCGCACTCGAAGACGGATTCGATACTACGCTATCCGTTGCAGAACCTTATCCCGGATAACCCGTTTTCCCCGGACGGTACGGCAATGTATGCGGATAAAGATAATTTAGGCGCGGGCAGCAGTTCAAACGGTTTCGGTTATACCGCAAGGTTGCTGGTGGAACGGCGTGTCACATCACACTGGTCGCTTGGTGCTGGCATCGATATTCAGCAGGCGAAGGATTACACTCCGAGTCACGGCATTTTGTTCGTGCGGTATTCAATGGCGGGCTGGCAGGGTGACATGGATATGCCTCCACAGCCGTTGACGCCGTACGCTGACTGGTAAGACAGGAACATTCCTGGCGGGAGACACGGTAAAGACAGACTGTCAATACTGCGGTTAACTGCCAGATATTTAAACTATTATCTTCCTTTTCTGCCGTTGTTCCGTCTGCAAAAACGATCTATCAGCCTGTTTATCTAACCGCATTGCGATCGAGTATACTCTCCCGTCAGAGTTTACTGTGTTAGCTCTGAACTTATGGCTTTGTGTCCCTGGAGAAGTAATTTTGCGTGTCAGCCGTTCTTTAACCATTAAACAGATGGCCATGGTTGCCTGTGTTTCCATGGTGTTTGTTTTTATATTCTGCGTTATTTTGCTGTTTCACTTCTTACAGCAGAATCGCTATAACACGGCCACGCAACTGGAAAGTATTGCCCGCTCTGTGCGCGAACCGATCTCGGCGGCCATTTTGAAAGCCGATATCCCTGAAGCGGAAACCATCCTGAAACAGATCAAACCGGCGGGCGTGGTCAGCCGGGCGGATGTGGTATTGCCGAATCAATTCCAGGCGCTGCGCGTACGCTTTATCGCGGAGCATCCGGTACCTGTCACCATTACCCGCTTTTTCGAATTACCGATCCAGATTACGTTGCCGATTTACTCGCTTGAGCGTCCGGCGAACCCGCAGCCGCTGGCGTATCTGGTGTTGCAGGCAGATTCATGGCACACCTACAAATTTATCCTCAGCACGCTCTCTTTGTTAGTAACGACTTACTTACTTTTGTCGCTGATGATTACCGTGGCGATCACCTGGTGCATTAACCGTCTGATCGTCCATCCGCTGCGCAAACTCTCTACCGAACTGAACGCGCTGTCCGCGCAGGAAAGCATTGGCCATCAGTTGACGCTGCCTGGCCACCATTCTGATGATGAAATTGGTGTTCTGGTGCGCAACTACAACCGCAACCAGCAGATGCTGATGCGCCAGATTGAAGAGATGAATACTCAGTCTACTCGCTTCCCGGTTTCGGATTTGCCCAATAAGGCATTCCTGATGGCGATGCTGGAGCAAACGGTGGCCCGGCAAAAGCCGATGGCGCTGATGATTGTCTCCTGCGAAACGCTGCACGAGACCGCCGGCGTGTTGCAGGAGTCCCAGCGTGAAGTGCTGCTGGTCACGCTGGTTGAGAAGCTGAAATCGGTGCTTTCTCCGCGCATGGTGCTGGCGCAAGTCAGCGGCTATGACTTTGCCATTATTGCCAACGGGGTGCAGGAACCGTGGCATGCGATGACGCTATGTAAGCAAGCACTCACTGTCATTAATGAACGTGTTCCGCTAAACGGTATTCAATTGCGGCCTAACGCCAATATCGGTGTGGCAATGTGTTATGGCGATCTGAGCGCCGGGCAGCTTTATCATCGCGGCATGTCAGCGTTGGCCAGCGCGCAGCGTAAAGGGAAAAACCAGATCCAGTTCTTCGACCCGGAGCAGATGGAGCTGGCGCAGCAGCGGTTAACGCAGGAGAGCGCTATTCTCACCGCCCTCGAGCAAGGGGAATTTGCGCTCTGGCTTCAGCCGCAGGTGGCAATCGACAACGGTGAACTGGTCAGCGCGAAAGCATTGCTGCGGGTTCGCCAGCCTGATGGGAGCTGGGATTTACCCTCGGAGGTCATTGAACGCATTGAGTCTTGCGGCCTGATGGCGACCGTCGGTTACTGGGTGCTGGAAGAGTCCTGCCGCCTGCTTGCCGCCTGGCAATCGCGCGGCATTATGTTACCGCTGTCGGTCAATTTTCCGGCATTGCAGTTGCTGCATCACGATAGAGTACCGGACATGCTGGCGCTGCTGGACCGCTACCGAATCGCCCCGCAGACGATGATTCTGGAGGTGACGGAAAGCCGCTATATTGATGACCCGAAAGCCGCCGTGGAGATCCTGCGTCCGCTGCGAAATGCCGGGGTGCGCATTGCGCTGGATGATTTCGGCATGGGCTATGCCGGTCTGCACCAGCTTCATCATATGAAATCGCTGCCGGTGGATGTGCTGAAAATCGATAAAATGTTTGTTGAAGGTTTGCCGGAAGACGACAGCATGGTGTCGGCCATTATTCATTTGGCGCGTAGCCTGGAGCTGCACATTGTCGCCGAAGGCGTAGAAACGCAGGCGCAGCGGGATTGGCTGGCGGCTGCTGGTGTGGAAGTGGCACAGGGATTCTTATTTGATCGTGCAATGTTGGCGGATCAGTTTGAACATCGCTACTTTGCCGCTTTGGGAAGGGGTGAAAAAATCTAAATTGTTACGGAGTTGTGCGAGTCAGCTCAAACTTTTAACATTGTTGTTTCTGATTTGATGCAAGTTCATTTCTGTCATGTTTGTCGGGTGTTATTTTTAAACCGCAGGCTTAACGAAAGCCCTAAAAAGCCTGGGGTTTTAATTTCAAGGACACCTTATGAAAACCTCCCTATTTAAAAGTCTCTACTTTCAGGTTCTGACGGCAATCGCCATCGGTATTTTACTTGGCCATTACTACCCTGACATCGGGGCGCAGATGAAACCCCTTGGTGACGGCTTCGTGAAGCTCATCAAGATGATCATCGCCCCCGTGATCTTCTGTACGGTTGTTACCGGTATTGCCGGTATGGAAAGCATGAAGGCTGTAGGCCGTACCGGTGCGGTTGCGCTGCTCTACTTTGAAGTCGTTAGTACGCTGGCGCTGATCATTGGCTTGATTATTGTTAACGTGGTGCAACCCGGCGCAGGAATGAACGTTGATCCGGCGACGCTGGATGCAAAAGCCGTGGCCGTTTATGCCGAGCAGGCAAAACAGCAGGGGATTATCGACTTTCTTCTGGATGTGATCCCGTCCAGCGTTATCGGTGCATTCGCCAGCGGTAATATCCTGCAGGTGCTGCTGTTTGCTGTGCTGTTCGGTTTTGCACTGCACCGTCTGGGCCACAAAGGCCAGCTGATTTTTAACGTTATTGAAAGCTTCTCACAGGTCATTTTCGGCATCATCAATATGATTATGCGCCTGGCACCGATTGGCGCTTTCGGCGCGATGGCCTTCACCATCGGTAAATATGGCGTCGGTACACTGGTGCAACTGGGGCAGCTCATTATCTGCTTCTATGTCACTTGTATTCTGTTCGTGGTGTTGGTGCTGGGGTCGATCGCCCGCGTTACCGGATTCAGTATTTTTAAATTTATCCGCTATATCCGCGAAGAGCTGCTGATCGTGTTAGGCACCTCCTCATCGGAGTCTGCGCTGCCGCGCATGCTGGAGAAGATGGAGCGACTGGGTTGCCGTAAATCGGTGGTAGGGCTGGTGATCCCAACGGGTTACTCGTTCAACCTCGATGGAACCTCCATTTACCTGACGATGGCGGCGGTATTTATCGCGCAGGCCACCAACAGTCATATGGATATTTTCCACCAGATTACGCTACTGGTGGTGTTACTGCTCTCTTCCAAAGGTGCCGCAGGGGTAACAGGCAGCGGGTTTATCGTACTGGCAGCGACGCTTTCTGCGGTTGGCCATCTGCCGGTGGCCGGGCTGGCGTTGATTCTGGGTATTGACCGTTTTATGTCCGAAGCGCGTGCGTTGACCAACCTGGTCGGTAACGGTGTGGCGACGATCGTGGTAGCTAAATGGGTAAAAGAGCTTGATCAAAAACAGCTCGTCGATACGCTTGATAATCGTACAAGCGTCGTGAAAACGCGCGAAATCTCCTCGTAATTTCGGTACTTAAGCCAGCAGCCCTTGTCGGACTGCTGGCTCCTGCGCATAATTAACCCCTGTCTCCGTTACCATTCATGATGAGTTTTCGGGAAAATTCGCTTCGTGTTGTGACGTTTTGCGTTTCCTGCGGTCTAAAAGCGAAGTGTTTTTATCTCTCTCTAGCCTCCTTCTGGCGGGCATATTTTTTAACCAGGAATGTTGATTAGGGGTTCACATGCAGGGCACAAAAATTCGACTGTTAACGGGCGGTTTGCTGATGCTGGCAGCCGTCGGTTATGTGCAGGCAGATGCGCTCCAGCCCGACCCGGCCTGGCAACAAGGGACACTGGCGAACGGTTTCCAGTGGCAGGTATTGGCCACGCCGCAGCGTCCCAGCGATCGCATTGAAATTCGCCTGTCTATTGATACCGGCTCGCTCGCCGAGAGTACGCAACAGCGCGGCTATACCCATTTTATTCCCCGCATCGCACTGACCCAAAGCGGTCGTCTTGAACCGGCGCAGGTTCGTTCGTTGTGGCAACAAGGCATCGACCCTAAACGCCCGCTGCCGCCGGCGCTGGTCTCCTATGAATACACGCAATACAACCTGAGCCTGCCGAATAACCGCCCGGACCTGCTGAAAGAAGCGCTGGTCTACCTGGCGGATGCGGCGGGCAAACTCACCATTACGCCTGCCACCATTAGTCACGCGCTCGCCAGTAACGATATGGTGGCAACCTGGCCTGCGGATACCCAGGATAGCTGGTGGCGCTACCGCCTGAAGAGTTCGTCTCTACTGGGACACGATCCGGCGGAAACGCTGAAAGGGCCAATTGATGCGGCGCAGCTGAAAGCGTACTACGCAAAATGGTACACGCCGGACGCCATGACGTTGGTGGTGGTCGGCAATGTGGATAGCCGCGCGGTGGCCGAGCAAATTAGCAAAACCTTCGGTGAGCTGAAAGGTAAACGCCAGACGCCTGCGCCGATGGCCACGCTTTCTCCGCTGCCGCACCGGGCGGTCAGCCTGATGAGCGAGGCTGTCACCCAGGATCGACTGTCGATTATGTGGGATTACGCATGGCAGCCGATCCGCGAATCCGCAGCGCTGGAGCGCTACTGGCGTGCGGATTTAGCGCGCGAAGCGCTGTTCTGGCATATTCAGCAGAACCTGACGAAAAATAACGCCAAAGAGATCGGCCTGGGCTTTGATTGCCGTGTGCTGTTCCAGCGTGCGCAGTGCGCCATCAACGTTGATACGCCAAACGACAGGCTCAACGCCAATGTTGGCGTGATCGCGCGCGAACTGGCGAAAGTTCGTGAAAAAGGTCTGCCGGAAGAGGAGTTTAAGGCGCTAATTGCACAGAAAAACCTTGAACTGCAAAAGCTTTTCGCGACCTACGCCCGGGCTAATACCGATATTTTGATCGGCCAGCGGCTGCGCTCATGGCAGAACCAGGTGGTGGATATCGCGCCGGAGCAGTACCAAAAGCTGCGTCAGAGATTCTTAAATGATCTTACGCCGGAGATGCTGAATCAGGATCTGCATCAGCAGTTGTCGCAGGATATGGCGTTGATTCTGATGCAGCCGAAAGGCGAGCCGGAATATAACATGAAAGAGTTGCAGGCAACGTGGGATGACGTGATGCGTCCGGCGGGTTCCGCAGCGGCAGCTGCGGCTGACGACGGGCATACCGATGTGTCAGATATCCCGCCGCAGCAGTAATCTTTGCCCTCTCTCTTCCGCGAGGTTGAGAGGGGGCAGAAGCTTACTTCGACTCAGGCATTGCTTCGCGCGGAATAATCGCCCCGCGATACTGAATGACCGTACTGGCCGTTAAGTGGCCACGTTTTGCTGCTGCTGTAGCATCGCCGCCGGTCAGACGTACGGCAAGGTAGCCCGCACTGAAGGAGTCGCCCGCTGCCGTTGTATCGATCACTTTCTCTTTTGGCAGTTTCACGGCTGGCACTTCAACCAGCGCTTCCCCGGCAATTGCCACCAGACAAGAGTCTGCGCCACGTTTAATTACCACTTCTTTCACACCCGCGCACTGTGTGCGTTCGATAACCTCTTCGACCGGTTTTTCGCCCCACAGCAGATCTTCATCGTCCAGTGTCAGGAACGCGATATCGGTGCAGGCCAGCATTTGCTGATACACCTGGCGTGTCTCTTCTTTGCTGGCCCACAGGCGCGGACGGTAGTTGTTATCAAAAATGACTTTGCCACCGTTGGCGCGGCAGGTTTGTAGCAGTGCCAGCAGCTTGTTGCGGCTGGCCGGGCTTAAAATCGCAAGGCTGATACCGCTCAGGTAGAGATAGTCGAATGACGCCAGTTCCTGGCAGATTGCCGCAGACTGCTCGCTCTCCAGCCAGAATTTCGCCGCCGCTTCGTTGCGCCAGTAATAGAACGTGCGCTCGCCTGTGCTGTCGGTTTCGATGTAATACAGGCCCGGCAGGCGGTTTTCCATGCGCTGCGTCAGACGGGTATCGACATCTTCGCTCTGCCAGGCGTCGAGCATCTGCTGGCTGAAATTGTCGGTGCCAAGTGCCGTAACGTAGTGGACAGAAAGCGCTGACGGATTGACCTGGCGAGCGATATAAACGGAGGTGTTAAGGGTATCGCCACCAAAGCCACGATTAACTTCTGCGCCTTTTTGTGACAATTCGATCATGCATTCGCCGATAACGGCAATTTTCCTGGACATAGTCGTGAACCTGGATCAGATAAATTAACGGTAGTGTGCGTTTTGCGTGAAGCGCGGTCAATCATATTAAAACAACGTTCCAGTATTTTTTTGAGCTAAACCCTGTTATTCACAGATTCTTGTGCCAGGTTTTTAATTTTGCCTAAAACTAGGACATAAAGTTCTTAGTCGTAGCGCCGATAACCCCTTGACGAGTGGTTCCAGCTCATCCCATCGATAGGACATCAGAGACATGAAGTTAAAGCAGGGCACCCAGTGGCTAAACATTCCTGAAGCGAGTATTGAAAGCCTTGAGGAGCGTCGTTATTGGCTGCAATGCGAACGTGCTTATACTTATCAACCCATCTATAAAACTGACGGTCGTCTGATGGCTATTGAAGTATTGACCATTGTGACGCATCCGTCACAACCTGATCAGCGAATTGCCCCCGATCGTTATTTCAGCCAGATCCCCGTGCGCCTGCGCGTGGAGGTGGTACATGAGCAGGTCGAGTTGCTGGCAGAACAGCAGACTTTCTTCACTGATAATGATGTGCTGGCCTCGGTCAATGTCGATGGCCCGACGTTGCTGACGATGCGCGAGAATACGCGACTGATGGCGCTGATCGAGTCGCTGTCGTGGATCCGTTTTGAACTGGTGGAGCATATTCGTTTACCGCAGGATTCTACCTTTGCTTCGATCAGCGAAATTGGCCCGCTGTGGCTGGATGATTTCGGCACCGGGATGGCGAATTTCTCGGCGCTGAGCGAAGTGCGTTACGACTACATCAAAGTGGCGCGCGACCTGTTTATCATGCTGCGTAAAACCCCGGAAGGGCAGAACCTGTTCACCATGCTATTGCAGTTGATGAACCGCTACTGCCAGGGCGTTATTGTTGAAGGGGTTGAAACCCTTGAAGAGTGGCGTGACGTGCAGAAGTCTCCGGCCTTTGCGGCGCAAGGCTATTTTTTGTCGCGTCCGGTTCCTCTGGCCCGACTCGAACATGTGATACTCAATTTGTAATTCCGCCCTTTCAGTGAGCCTAAACTATCTTTATGAGAGGTAAGGCTTCAAAGGAAAGGGAAACAATGACCAACACGCGCAAAGCGATCACCGCTGTTATAGCCACAGTACTGTTATTGATTGTGGTTGTTGTCGTTATCATCGCCACCTTCGACTGGAACCGCCTGAAACCCACCATCAATGAAAAAGTCTCTGCCGAACTGAATCGTCAGTTTGCCATTCGTGGCGATCTGGGCGTGGTCTGGGAGCGGCAAAAAGAAGAGACCGGCTGGCGCAGTTGGGTGCCGTGGCCACATGTTCACGCTGACGATATTATTCTGGGCAATCCGCCGGGCATTGATGAGGTCACCATGGTGCATTTGCCGCGCGTGGAAGCCACGTTGGCACCGCTGGCGCTGTTCAGCAAAACGGTCTATCTGCCGTGGATCAAACTGCAACAGCCGGATGCCCGCCTTATTCGCCGCTCAGAAAAACTCAATAACTGGACATTCACCCTCGCCAGTGATGCCAACAAAAAAACGAATGTGCAGCCCTCTTCGTGGTCATTTCGCCTTGATAATATTCTCTTCGATCGCGGACATATTGCCATTGATGATGCGGTGACGCGCGCCGATATCGAGATCCTCGTCGATCCGCTCGGTAAGCCGTTGCCATTTAGCGAAGTGACCGGCAAAGACGATGGCAAAGCGAAGGCAGGCGATTATGTTTTTGGCCTGACAGCAAAAGGGCGCTACAACGGACAGCCGCTTTCCGGAACGGGAAAAATCGGCGGCATGCTGGCGCTGCGCAGCGAAGGAATGCCTTTCCCGGTGCAGGCGGATTTTCGCTCCGGCAATACTCGCGTCGCGTTTGTCGGTAAGGTCAACGATCCGATGAACATCGGCGGCGTCGATCTTCAACTGAAGTTCGGCGGTGATTCTCTGGGCGATCTCTATGACTTAACTGGCGTGTTGCTGCCGGATACGCCGCCGTTTGAGACCGACGGCCATCTGGTAGCGAAGATAGGCAGTGAAAAAGGCTCGACATTTGATTACCGCGATTTCAATGGACATATCGGCGACAGCGACATCCACGGCTCGCTCAAATACACCACCGGTAAACCACGACCGAAACTGGAAGGCGATGTGGAGTCGCGTCAGTTGCGGCTGGTAGATTTAGGACCGCTCATCGGCGTTGATTCCGATAAAGGGGCGCAGCAGCCCGGACGCACTGAACAGCAAAAAGGGGAGAAACCGGTGCAACCGGCAGGCAAAATACTGCCGTACGATCGCTTTGAAACCGATAAATGGAATGTGATGGATGCCGATGTCCTCTTTAAGGGTCGCCGTATCGAGCATGGCTCAACGTTGCCCATCAGCGACCTCTCGACGCACATTATCCTCAACAACGCTGACCTACGCCTGCAACCGCTGAAATTTGGCCTTGCGGGCGGCACCATCTCATCGAACCTCCATTTTGAAGGGGATAAAAAACCGATGCAGGGCCATGCACAGATCCAGGCGCGGCGGCTGAAACTGAAACAATTGATGCCGAACGTCGAGCTAATGCAAAAAACACTCGGCGAGATGAACGGCGATGCAGACATTCATGGCATGGGGAACTCGGTCGCTGCGCTGCTCGCTACCAGTAAGGGCAATCTCAAACTGCTGATGAACAACGGGTTGGTGAGCCGCAATTTGATGGAGATCCTCGGCCTGAACGTTGGCAACTATGTTATCGGCCAGCTGTTTGGTGATGACGAAGTGCGGGTCAACTGTGCGGCGGCCAATCTGGATTTGACGAACGGCGTCGCGCGTCCGCAAATCTTCGCTTTCGATACCGAAAATGCGCTGATTAATGTCACCGGCACCGCCAGCTTTGCCTCTGAGCAACTGGATTTAACCATCGACCCGGAGAGTAAAGGCATTCGCATCGTGACGCTGCGCTCGCCGCTGTATGTGCGCGGCAGCTTCAAAAATCCACAGGCAGGGGTTAAAGCCGGGCCACTGATTGCGCGCGGCGCCGTGGCGGCGGCGCTGGCGACGTTAGCGACTCCTGCAGCAGCGTTACTGGCGCTGATCTCACCCTCAGAAGGGGAGAAAAATCAGTGCCAGACGATTTTGTCACAGATGAAACACTAACGCAGAAAACACGAAGACGTGACCCTCTCGCCTGTGGCGAGAGGGGGGAGGATTACAGCGCCTGGTGTTTGGTTTCGTGAGTCAGCAGCAGCGCAATCAATGTTAAGCCCGCCATTGCCGCCAGGTAGAACCCGACATACATCAGACCGTAATTCGCCTGCAACCAGGCGGCGATATACGGTGCCACAGACGCGCCGAGAATGGACGACACGTTATAGGAGAATGAAGCACCGGTATAACGCACTTCGGTCGGGAATAGTTCCGGCAGCAGTGCACCCATCGGGCCGAAAGTCAGCCCCATCAGGCTTAAGCCAATCAGCAGGTAAATCATCACCAGCACCGGGTTACCAGAACCCAGCAGCGGCGGGAAGACAAACAGCGCGAACAAAATGATAAGCGTGGTGATGATAACCATGCTTTTACGGCGGCCAAACGCATCGGCCAGCAGGCCCGCCACCGGCACCATCACGCCGAAGCCAATCACTGCCATCATCAGCATCCACAGTACTTCATTGCGCGGCATGCCAAGTCCCTGCGGCGAGGTACTGAACGTCATTGAATAGACCGTCATGATATAGAACAGCGTGTAGGTTGCCAGCATGATAAAGGTACCCAGCACCGTCACGCGGACGTGTTTGGTCAGCAGCGTACCTAGCGGGATTTTCACCTGTTTTTTCGCTGCAGCAGCTTTGGCGAATACCGGCGTTTCATGCAGTGAAACGCGCACATACAGGCCGATCAGCACCAGTACCGCAGAGAAGATAAACGGTACGCGCCAGCCCCAATGCATAAACTGTTCGTCGGTCAGCAGCCAGGAGAGCAGCAGGAACGTGCCGTTCGCGAAGAAGAAGCCGATTGGCGCACCCAACTGCGGGAATGAACCGTACAACGCGCGTTTGCGTGGCGGGGCGTTTTCCGTGGCCAGCAGTGCTGCGCCGCCCCACTCGCCGCCAAGCCCCAGACCCTGGCCAAACCGGGCCAGCGCCAGCAGCAACGGCGCCATTACGCCGATCGTTTCGTAGCCTGGCAGCAGGCCGATCACCACAGTAGAGATGCCCATGGTTAGCAGCGACGCCACCAGCGTTACTTTGCGGCCTACACGGTCGCCGAAGTGGCCGAACACCGCAGAGCCGATCGGGCGAGCGATAAAGGCGATGGCGAAGGTCGCCAGCGATTGCAGCGTGGCGGCCGTTGGGTCGCCCTGCGGAAAGAAGATATGCGGGAACACAATCACCGCAGCGGTCGCGTAAATATAGAAGTCGAAGAACTCGATGGCGGTGCCGATCAGCGAAGCAACGACGACTTTATTGCGTGAGTTTACCGGTGGGTTTTCCTGCTCGTTGTCGAAAGTGGTAGCTGTAGCTTGCATAAAAATTTCTTATTTTTTGGCGAACGAACGACCATATTAGCCACAGCAAAAGCGACATTTCAATCTGTAACAAAACGGCACTTCGCATGAAAAATGCGCAAAAAGCGGATAATTTTCACACGTGCGATTTCTCTTCCATGAAATGCTTCACATATTTTATAAATTAGTGAATAAAACTGGTTAGAGGTTAAATAAAAGTTACGGCCTGGATTTTCATGCTGAAAAGCGAGAACGGGCTGATATTTTACATTTTCACTCAGCCCGGGCGCGAATTTAGTGGCGGGTTTTATCCGGCATGCGCGAGTCATTTTTGTAGTGCGCGGTGGCAATCCATGCGGCGCAGAACAGCGTCAGACGAGCAAAGAAGTAGAAGAACGCCATCAGTCCGAGTACCGAACCAAACGCCGCCCCGGAGGGGGATTTCACCAGCGTTGGCAGCGTCCAGGTCATTACGATTTTGATCACCTCAAAACCAATGGCGGCGATAAAGGTGCCGCGGATCAGCGCTTTTTTGTGCGGGCGGTGACGCGGCAAGCGCCAGAAGATCCAGAAAAAGAGCAGATAGTTGGCGAATATCGAGATCACCAGGCCAATCAGCCGCCAGGCCGGTTTTAGCCACTCGATATTATCGAGATAGAGCGCCGAGATAATTATCTGCTGCGCTGAACCGGCAATTGAGGTGATCGACAGCGTGATAATCAAAGCTACCAGCAGACCAATCAGCGAAATAAAGTCGCGAAAATATTTCACCCAGATTTTTTCCACGTCCTGGGCATTACGCTCCCAGACATCGCGCGACTGCGCGCGGATTGCCTCGCGCAGATTGCCCATCCAGTTCACGCCGGAGTAGAGGGCGATGGCCAGCCCGACGATCCCCACTGTGGTACGCTGCTGTACGGCGATATTGATGGTGTTCTTCAGCATCGTCGCCATAGTGGGATCGCTGACGCTCAATACAATTTTGTCGAAGATGTCCTGCAACAGCGTTGGATGCGAGGCCAGCACAAACCCAGCGGCGGCAAACGAGACCATCAGAATCGGGATCATCGACAGAAAAGAGAAGTAGGTGATGGCTGCGCCAAACTGGTTTCCCATACGATCATTAAAGCGCTCTGTGGCGCGGATCAGGTGTGCGATAGCGGGAAGGCGCTGTATTTTTTGCGCCGTGCCGGTCACGGTCGCAAGTGTACTGTTGACTTTTCCTTCCGTGGTGTTCTGCTGCTGTGCAGGCTGTCCCGTTACCTTCCTTACGGGTTTATAGTCGAGGTTTTGCGTCGGGCGTTTTTCATGATTTTCCGGCGTCATCAGCGCTTTTTTCCTTCTCCTGAATGTGTCTGTAACTGAAATTATAGCCTGGCGCTAATCGACATAATCTTTCAGCGCCGTCACCAGCCACTCCATAAATAGATGTACGCGGCGGGAGAGATTGCGGCGGTGCGGGTAAACCAGCGAGACCGGCATTGGCTCAGCGCGATATTGTGGCAGGATCTCCACCAGCTTTCCGGCACGCAGCGCTTCGCGCACGCCGATACGCGGAACCTGAATAATTCCCAGCCCGGCAAGGCAGGCGGCCTGATAGGTTTCTGTACTGTTGACGGTCAGAATGCCGCCGGTTTTTATCCACCGCGTCTGCTTATCCTGCCAGACTTCAAAACCTTGCGGACGCGTACCGAGGTTCACCGCATAATGCACTAGCGCATGAGAGGACAAATCATCCAGACCCTCCGGATAACCGAATCGCGCCAGATAATCGGGGCTGGCGCAATTAATGACCGATAACCGCCCAAGCTGACGGGCGATTAAGCCGGAATCTTTCAGTGTGCCAACGCGTACCACACAGTCGAAACCTTCTCGGATAATATCCACCAGCCGATCGCTGCTGCTCAGCTCCAGTTCAATGCCGGGATACTGTTGCACGAAAGTGGGTAAGCGCGGGATAACCAGATTCTTCGCCACGCCGACCGGCATATCCACGCGCAATCGCCCGCTGATGCTGGAGGGGTCGTGCAAAAACAGGCCGTCCAGCTCGTCCATATTTGCCAGCAGATCTTTTGCTCGCTCGTAGTAGACCATCCCATCCTGCGTAAGCTGTACCCGGCGGGTGGTACGGTGCAACAACTGTGTGCCGAGGTGGGTTTCCAGCGCCTGAATCTGGCGAGATACGCTACCTTTAGGTAATCCCAATGAATCCGCCGCCCGGGAAAAACTTTCAAGTTCCGCGACGCGAATAAACAGTTGCATTGCGTAAATTTTATCCATACCGACACTCTATTGTTGTCGTGAGTGAAACAGTGAAGCGTAATTTAACACCTTTATTGTTTTTTCGTCAGTTAATAAACTTTTCTCACTCTCCACATCAGCGAAAATGAGGTTTCTTATGACACAACCGATAGCATTAGTGACTGGCGGCAGCCGTGGGCTGGGTAAAAATGCGGCCCTGAAACTGGCAGAGAAGGGAACGGGCATTATCCTGACCTACAACAGCAACGCCGAAGAAGCACAGAAAGTCGTAGGCGAAATTGAGCAAAAGGGCGTGAAAGCCGTGGCATTGCAGTTGAACGTCGGTGATATTTCACGTTTTGCTGCATTTACCCGTGAAGTCCATGAACAGCTAAAAGAGGTCTGGCAGCGTGAGACGTTCGATTATTTATTGAACAATGCCGGCATCGGCATTCACGCAGCGTTTGCTGAAACCACGGAAGCACAGTTTGACCAGCTGATGAATATCCATGTTAAAGGACCATTCTTCCTGACGCAAAATCTGCTGCCGTTGCTGAAAAATGGTGGTCGCATTCTTAATGTTTCCAGCGGCCTGGCGCGTTTTTGTCAGCCAGGATATGCCGCTTATGCGTCAATGAAAGGGGCGATGGAAGTATTGACCCGTTATCAGGCGAAAGAGCTGGGCGCGCGTGGAATTGCGGTGAATATCATCGCGCCGGGCGCTATCGAAACCGATTTTGGCGGCGGCCAGGTGCGCGACAACGAGCAGATTAATCAGTATCTCGCTGCGCAAACCGCACTGGGGCGTGTGGGGCTACCGGACGATATTGGCGATGCGATGGCGGCGTTGCTGAGCGATGAGCTGGGCTGGATGAACGCGCAGCGCGTAGAAGTCTCTGGCGGTATGTTCCTGTAAGACAACGACGCCCGGCGCTTTTTTGGCTGCCGGGCACACGTTGGCTACTGTTTCTGAAAATGTGTAACCCGGATAAATGCAGGCTGCTGTTTTTTATCCAGCGAGCCGCTGATGCCGACGAGTTCATCCGGTGATACGGATTTACCATCGAATAGCGCCAACGGAATCACCACATTTATCTCGCCTGTTTTATCGCGAAGCAGATAACTATCCTCGCTCTCCTTTTTTACCAGGTTGCCGTGCAGCGAGACGGATGCGCCGTCATGCATGGATTTTACGTCCTGGATGGTGGAGCTTCGCGCATCCTCCATCCCTCGGTAACCATCCTCCATTTTGTGCGGTGGTGGCGGGGCTTTATCGGTTTTCAGACCGGGTGAATCTTCGGCGAATGCCGTCATGGAGAACAGTGTTGCTACACCGAGGATGAACACAGTTTTCTTCATAACTTCTCCTGTCAGTTGCCGGAACACGTCTTTAAGCCTGGCAGAATGGCGTGTGATGTGCTGGTAAATCAGTATATTTCTGTATATTCATGGCGCAGTAAGCCAAACAGCCAGTCGTTATGCCACGCTCCCGCCAGCCACCAGGCCTGCCGCAGTTCGCCTTCCAGTACAAATCCTGTTTTTTCCAGTAAGTGGCGTGACGCCAGATTCCCGGCGGTTACTGTGGCAACCAGTCGACGAATACCGCCCTGGTTAAACGCGTAATGACACAGAGCGGTAAGGGATTCCTGGCCGTAACCTCTGCCCTGTGCTTGTGGCGCAAACAGGAACCCCACTTCGGCACAATCATCATCACGGTGGATATAGCCGGTCACTCCCAGTGGCGCGTTGGTGGCGTTATCGCGTACCAGCAAACAGAGCCAGTGCGGGCTGCCGGGCTGCCATTCGGGCAGACGAGCGTTAAACGCGGCGTGGATCTCCTGTTCACTGCGAGGATCCGAAACGTAACGCATCACATCGGGGTGCTGTTGCAGCGCCAGAAAAAAGGGCCAGTCCTGTTCAGACAGTGGCGAACAGGTCAGTCTTGGCGTATGAAATATAAGCATCTTGAATGTCTCCGGCTATTTTTTTAGGCGTTGAAACCCCTATCACTGATCATAATCTTTAATTGGTCTATATTTTAACTACCCGTAATTAAAGAAAAAATTCAGTGCTGACATTGATCAGATAATTATTTCTTCAGTTGTACTTAAAGGAAAATAATGACAAGCAACGCTCCTGTTAATACGGGTGAACAGTTTGAAAAATGCATTGCTGTGATTCGCCAGGCGTCCGTCGAAATTCTGTTATTACTGAATGTCCGTTTCGACGAGGGAAAAGATCCGCGCTGGTTTTTAGAACAACTTGATATTGCGCGTCTGAGCATGGGTGGCTGGGGCGCGGTTGCGAAACGACTCAAACTCAACGATGCGGAATTAACACGGTTCACTTTGCAACTCCGTCATTTGCAGCAGCTTGTCCCTCGTTATGAGAGCGGGCAGACCGTGACGGAAAATCAACTGATTGCCGCGCTTCGCTTTGTTAACGCGCTGGAATATCTGCGAACCCGACAGCCGCTACTCAGCTATAGCACATCGCTAAACGTTGAGGAGAGCCAGCAGCAGCACGGTCAGCAGCAACTGCGCGCGCTGGAGATGATGATCGCCTCGCTGGTGGCGCAGGCGTGGCCGGATACGGAGCGGCTGCGTAACCATTTGAAAACGCAGTTTGGCGCCGATCATGTGCGCCGCTGGCTACGATTGGGCGATCGCAACGATATTTTGAGCGGGATGCGCTTTAGTGAGCTGGCGCTACTGCTGGTAGATAAAAAAGAGTTTGGTCATCATTACGCCCATTTGTTTAATGATAGCGAGGTATTAAGCCTGTATCTGGAAACGCGTAAAACATTGCACACGTTCCTCGAGGATGTGCGGTACATGCGTGCTTTAGTCGTGGCGGGACAGCCGCTGACCTCCAATCAACTTAGTTTACTGGATAGCTACTATCCGCAGATCTCGGGACCGATACAACGCGCATGGGAAGAGGGGCGCACCACAACTAATCCCGCCGAAATTTTGCGCGAAGCGGGCAATAACTTAGACGCTTTCTGGGAGCAGGCGCGGAAAAAAGATCGCGCCGCAGGAGGTGATACGATGCCAATGCGTGACAGTATCGACAGACCGACTAAACACCGGGTTCGTAGCCGTGAAGAGCGGGAGCAGCTGTTTGTCAGAGCGTTATGGGGCTCGGTAGGCGTGTTGGCGCTTGTCGTGGTGATGGGTGGGGTGTGGCTATTCTTCGGTGATGCTCAGGCTCCGATGGCCCACAGAATTGGCATTACGGTGCCGATTTCCCAGGACAAGGAAAAAGTCTCGCCGAAAGAGGAGCTGAGTCGTATGGGGCTGCCGCGTGACGAGAATAACTTCCGCGCGGCAATCGATCGTAACGATACGCGCGTCGTGTCGCTGTTTTTGCGTACCGGAATGAACTGGAAACTGTCGTGGACGGAGCAGGCAGTGGTGGCTAATCATACCGAGGTGCTGGATCTGCTGCTGCGTTACCGGATACAAATGGATGAGAATCGCCCCTGCCGTCGCTTCATTAGCACGTTGAGTCATGAAATGGTGATGAATAACAAAGGGTTGTCATCGATTGGCAAAAGTTATTTGCATGCGTTTTGCACTCTACAACCGGTGGTTGAGCGTCAGCGTTATGAGATGGAGCAGGCGCAGTTACGTAACCAGGCGGAGCCGGGTGACGAAAACCGTAAGTGGGCGGATATTCAGACCGCTATTTATGATGCCATTAATTAAGGAGGACTGATAAACTTATTTTTATCAGTCGCTTACCCAGGGGTCGCAATTGACGAAGGGCGGCGAGCGTTACGGCTCGCCGTACAATCCGATTAACCGGCGTACCACGCCGTTTGTCCAGCCGAACCCGTCCTGCAACGGGTATTCACCCCCGCCCCCTTCGCGCGGCGTGCTGCTGGCAATGTGGTACTTCTCGATCAGTTTGTGGTGATTCTTGTAGTAGTGATTCACCGTTTGTAGCCAACTGCGAGCGATTTCGTCACCCAGTGTGTCGTTACCGTAAAGCTTAAAGCCCTGCACTGCCATCCATTGTAACGGTGCCCAGCCGTTGGGTTTATCCCACTGTTCGCCGGTTTCATATTCCGTCGCCAGAATGCCACCCGCTGTGAGCAGTCGATTTCTCACCGATTCCGCCAGCCGATCCGCCTGTTCATGCGTCGCCATACCAACATACAGCGGCACGATACTGGCGGCGGAGAATAGCGCCATCTCTTCCCGACGCCAGTCGTAATCACGGTAGCAGCCATTTTCCTCATCCCACAGATAGTGGTTAACCGCCGCCCGGCGATCGCTCGCTTTCTGGCGGAATTCCGCTTCACGTTCGCGATCACCTTTCAGCCCGGAAATATTGGCAATCGTACTTTCCAGTTTGAACAAAAAGGCGTTCAAATCGATGGGAATAAACTGCGTGGTTCGAATGCTCGCCAGCCGGTGTGCGTCACGCAGCCAACGGGAGGAGTAATCCCAGCCGGAGGCGGCACCTGCGCGCAAGTCGCGATAAACCTCATTCGCCGGGCGACCGGAGTGGCGGGCGGTTTCCACATCCTCCAGCCAGGATTCGTCTCGCGGCGTATCGCGATCGTCCCAGTAGCGGTTAAGTAGCGAACCGTCCGGCATCCGCACAACATGGCGGTAAGCCTGGTTGAGTACCAGCGATTCAGCGCCATCCATCCAGAAGGCGTACTCCATCAGCAGGTGTTCAAGGTAGCGCCGCGCACCTCGCACGCCATCCTCTTCAAACAACTCCACCATCAGAGCGAAAACCGGCGGCTGTGAACGGCTCAGATAGTAAGTCCGGTTGCCGTTCGGAATATGGCCGTAGCGTTCGATCATCCATGCGAAGTTATCGGCCATACAGCGCAGCAGGTCGTCGCGGCCGCTTTCTGCCAGCCCCAGCATGGTGAAGTAAGAATCCCAGTAGTAGGTCTCTCTGAAGCGACCGCCTGGCACGATGTATGCCTGCGGCAGTGCCAGCAGCGACGACCACGGAATATGATCCTGCGGCTCACGGGTCAGGACCGGCCACAGATTGTCGATATGCTCTTTCAGCGAATGCTCCGGATTGGAAACATACGCTTTGGCCGTGTTTTCCGGCATCCAGAAATGCGCTTTCACGA
The DNA here is from genome assembly GCF_900116535.1 of Kosakonia arachidis. Taxonomy (GTDB): domain Bacteria; phylum Pseudomonadota; class Gammaproteobacteria; order Enterobacterales; family Enterobacteriaceae; genus Kosakonia; species Kosakonia arachidis. Next base: position 246,693 of record NZ_FPAU01000005.1, read on the forward strand.
ACTGTTTCAGGTCGAACTCGGGTTTGCGTTTGATTTTGCGATAGCGAATCAGAATATCGAGCGGATCCCTTTTCGGCGCACAGTCGGGGAAGGTTTTACTGTCAGCAAAGAGGCGCGACGACTGCACGTGTTCAAACAATTCCAGGTAACGATCGGCAGGCGTCAGCGCATCAGACGCTGGTAGCCCTTCGATCATTTCGGGTTCCGGCTCCGCTTCGATCATTTCATCCAGTTTTAACTCGCACGGATCGGTTTCATAGAGAAGCTCTTCTTCGATGATAAACTCGACGTGTTCTGCGCTTTGTAGTTTCTGGTTGAACATAGTGGCTTTGGCCTCCGGATGTCGTCGTAAAAAATGACGGGTGTGTCCCGGCTATCTATAAAGCGTAGACATTCGCTTCGATCTCTGGGGGATGAAATGTGCGTTAGATCACGTTTTATTTCCCATTGTGCGAAAACAGAAATTAAGTAACTTGTTGATAAATTTTATTAAATCTGCAAAACGGATCCGATAACGCAGCGGCGGCTTTCAGAGTAATCAATTTGCAACGATTTATGAATCATCGGCCCTGCGCGCTTACTTTACCTGAAAGCCCCATTTCGATGGAGAGAGAACCCGTGAATTTCGCCACTATTACGTTAGAGCAATGTCTGGATATTCGCCAGGCGGTGCTGTGGCCGCATCTGGAACGCAGTGCTTCACGCGTGGAGGGCGACGAAAGTGCCGCACATTTTGGCGTACTGTTCAATGCTCAGGTGGTGAGTTGCCTGTCGGTATTCATCATCGGCGAGAAGCGTTGCCAGATCCGCAAATTCGCTACCTTGCAGGCGTATCAGCAGCAGGGGTTTGGCGGTTTTCTGTTTCAGTCTGTGCTGGATAAGTTGATGCAGGACGGGGTGAAAACAGTCACGCTGGATGCCCGAACCTCGGCGGCAGGGTTTTATCAGCGCTTCGGTTTTACCCTTGAGGGGGAGACGTTTTATAAAAAAGAGGTGCAGTACATTCGTATGTCGCGCACGTTATAAAACATCCGGCGGCATTCACCGCCGGGCTGTGGATCAACGCGGGATTTGCTGGGTAATGCAGTGAATATTGCCGCCGCCGAGCAGAATTTCGCGCGCAGGAACACCGGTGATGACGAAATCCGGGAACATCTCCTCAAATAGCGCCTGCGCCGCGCCATCCGTTGCAGGGTGCAACTGCGGATAGATAATCTGCTGGTTGCTGACCAGATAGTTGACGTAGGAACCCGCCAGACGATTGCCTTCGTGGCGCTCAATCGCCGTGCCTTTTTCCACATCACGGGTCTCTTGCGCACTGGCGTACAGCGCTGGTGGTGACGGAATTTTCCACACTTTCAACGTACGACCCTGCGCATCTTTGGTGTTTTCCAGCACCTGCAACGCTGCAGCGGAGCGGGCGTACTGCGGGTCATTCTGGTCATCAGTCCAGTGCAGCGCCACTTCGCCGGGACGTACGAAGCAGCACATGTTGTCGATGTGACCGTCGGTCTCATCGTTAAATACACCTTCCGGCAACCAGATGATCTGCGACACGCCAAGGTATTCGCGCAATTGTTGCTCGATCTCTGCTTTACTCAGATTCGGGTTGCGGTTTGGGTTCAACAGACACTCGGCGGTGGTCAGCAGGGTGCCTTCACCGTCCACATGAATGGAACCGCCTTCCAGTATTAACTCCGTGTTGTAGCATGGCATATGGTGGTAATTCGCCACCTGGCCTGCCACTAACTGATCGCGCTCCCAACTGGCATAAAGCCCGCCATTCAGACCGCCCCAGGCGTTGAACGTCCAGCTAATACCGCGCTGTTCGCCCGCCTGATTCAGCACTACGGTTGGGCCAGTATCGCGCATCCAGGCATCGTCGCTCTCCATTTCAACCAGCGTAACTTCCGCTGGCATGGTGCTGAGCGCTTTCGCCATTTCGGCGGCGGGGACACCCATGATGACAGGCGTATTGCTGGAAATCGCTTTTGCCACGGCCGCAAACGCATGCTGGGCTGGTGCGGCATTGGCGCGCCAGTTATCAGTGCGATAAGGCCAGATCATCCACACGGCCTGATGCGGCGCCCACTCTGCCGGCATTGCGAACCCGTCTTTTACGGGCGTGGTCAGTTGCGTCATTGCTTAGCTCCTCACGCTGCCGTCAGAGGTCGCAATCGCGCCGTACATGTTCGGGCGGCGATCGCGGAACAGACCCCAGGAGGCGCGCTGTGCAGCAACGGCATCCAGATCGAAGGTGTGCACCAGTACTGCTTCGTCGGTTTTATTGGCCTGCGCCACCAGCTCACCGGTTTGATCAGCGATGAATGAGGAACCGTAGAAGGTCATTTCCAGGCCTTCAATGTATTTACTGGCTTCGGTACCGATACGGTTAGAAGCGATCACCGGAATAACGTTGGCGGCAGCGTGGCCTTGCTGAACGCGGGTCCAGTGTGGCTGGCTGTCGATATCCGGGTAGGCCGGTTCAGAGCCGATAGCGGTCGGGTAGAAGATCAGCTCTGCGCCCTGCAATGCCAGGCAACGCGCGGTTTCCGGGAACCACTGATCCCAGCAAATGCCGACGCCGATTTTGGCGTAGCGGGTGTTCCAGACTTTAAATCCGGTGTCGCCTGGGATGAAGAACTGTTTTTCCTGGTAAGCCGGGCCGTTCGGGATATGGGTTTTACGGTAGGTGTCCAGCACGCTACCGTCGGCATCGATCATCACCAGTGAGTTGTAGTAAGCGTTATTGCATTTTTCGAACAGGCTCAGCGGCAGCACCACTTCCAGCTCTTTTGCCAGCGCTGAGAAATGCTTAATCAGCGGGCTAGTCGCAACTTCCTGCGCCAGCGCGTAATGTTCCGGGCTCTGATCGATGCAGAAATAAGGGGCGGCAAAAAGCTCCTGGATCAGGATCACCTGTGCGCCCTGCCGGTGCGCTTCGCGGACTAAACGTTCCGCGTTCTGTATGTTTTTTTCCAGTTCCCAGGTGCAAGCCATCTGGGTCGCGGCAACCGTTACATTTCTCATCAATTCTCTCCCGTTGGTCTCGGTTCAGACAGTGCAAATCATCCGCACTTATTTTGCTGCAAACTATAGCAACGATCTTCGTTATGCATAAAATGTATTGTTATCATGAAAACATGAAAAAGGTGCATAGTAGTGATCGATCTGAATTTGCTGCGGCTGGTGCCTATCCTGGCGAAGGAGAAGAACGTGACCCGCGCGGCGCAGAAGGCCAATCTTTCACAATCTGCGTTTAGCCATGCGTTGAACCGTCTGCGCGAGCAGCTCAAAGACGAAATGTTTATTCGCACGCGCAACGGTATGGAGCCGACGCCGTACGCAGCGATGATGATCCCGGTGATTGAGAATGCGCTCAGCAAGCTGGATACCGCAACGCGCGGGCCCAGCCATTTCGATCCCGCCCGCGATGCGCATACTTTTTACATCGGCGCGGTGGATTACTTCGAATTTATGTTTATGCCGGTGCTGACTGCTCGCTTTAAAACCATCGCCCCGAATGTGCGGCTGTCGGTTGATATTCTTTCGGAAACCATCAAGGTTGAGCGGGTAGAGAAAGGGCAGCTTGACGCGTTTATTGGCGTTGATACCGTGCAGCACATTCCGCACTACTTTAATCGGTATCCGCTGATTTCCGACCATTTTGTGGCTATCGCTTCTGTGGAGCGTACTGATTTGCCGGAAACCCTGACGCTTCAACATCTGGTTAGCGAATCACAGATCCATTTACCGGCAGTCAGTTCTGGCGCGGATCATATTGATAGCTGGTTGCTGTCGCAGCATCTTTACCGGCCGCTGGCGACAGTAGTGCAAAGTTATGCGGTGGGAGGGCGCGTGGCCGTGGCGACCGGGTATTTGATGTGCGTTCCGTTCCGTATTGCCCTGGAGCTGGCAAAGATGCTGCCGCTGCGAATCATGGCGCTGCCCGACGGTGCGCCATCGTACGATTTACTGCTGCTGACACATAGGCTTTATGATTATCAGCCTGCGGTGCAGTGGCTGATCAATGAATTGAAAGCGGTGAAGGTTTAGATGAAAGTGCTATTAATTCGCCATCCGCAAACCGAGTGGAACCGCGCCGGGATTATCCAGGGGCGGCTCGACAGCCCGTGGACGTCGCGCGGGCAGGAAGAGTGCAACGCACTGATTTGCGGGTTACAGGCCGAGGGGATAACGCCTGGCGCTGTTATCTCCTCTCCGGCAGGCCGGGCACAGCAGATGGCGGCGCGGATAGCCGGGCATTTCGCCTGCGATTGCCAATTGCACGACGCGCTACAGGAGCAGCATTTTGGCGAGCTTGAAGGGCGCAGTCTGAGTGAAATACAGCGCGAATATCCGCTGTTTATCGACGATGAACATTTCTGTCCGCCGGAGGGCGAATCGCTGGCACAGGCGGCGCAGCGGCTGCTCGCTTTTCTGCACAGGTTGCCGGGTGTCTGCTCGCAGGAAACGGTGGCACTGATATCACATGGTCATGTGATTCAGGCGGTTATCGCGCAGCTGATGGAAAATTCGCTGAGCAATACCGCGCGTTACCACCACCCGAATGCCAGCTTTTCGCTGCTGGCGATAGATGCGAAATCTTGTCGGGTAGTGCGCTGGGGGATCGCCAGCCATTTATTGAAGCTGCCTGCGTGATACGTTTCGGGGTTCCGCTTACTTCTTAAAAAAGTGGGTGACTTATTGCATCTGTGAAGGTTCGCTTTCCGGGCAACATTCCGCTCTGATGATATGCATTTTCCCTGGCCTATCTGATGCCCTTTCTCTGTTGCTGAATCCTGACGTTTTCCGGCCACAAAATAACGGCAAAATAATGCGATAAGCGACATGGGTGAAAAAAAGAAGCCCCGACCGGGGCTTCTCTGGCGTGTCATGTTTACCGCTGATGCTTAACGCATAGTCACAAATTCTTCTGCTGCCGTCGGGTGAATGGCGACGGTGTTGTCGAAGTCTTTTTTAGTGGCACCCATCTTCAGCGCAACGGCAAAACCCTGCAGCATCTCGTCCATGCCGGAGCCGATACCGTGGATACCGACGATTTTCTCTTCCGGACCGACACAGACTAGTTTCATGCGGCACGGCTGGCGGTGAGAGGTGACGGCGGTATACATGGCGGTGAACGACGATTTATAAATTTTCACCTGATCGTCGCCATACTGCTCGCGCGCCTGCGGTTCGGTTAAACCTACGGTGCCAATCGGCGGGTGGCTGAATACAACGGTAGGAATATTGTTGTAGTCGAGGTGCTCATCCGGCTTGTTGTTAAAAAGGCGTTCGGAGAGACGACGGCCAGCGGCAACGGCAACCGGCGTCAGCTCTACCGCACCGGTGTTATCGCCCACTGCGTAAATCCCCGGCACGCTGGTGTTCTGGAACTTATCGACAACAATATAGCCTTTGTCATTGGTTTTCACGCCAGTGGCAGCAAGGTTGAAGTTATCGGTCGCCGGTTCGCGGCCAATCGCCCAGATCAGGCAATCAACGGTGTGCGAGCGGTCATCATCCAGCGTGATGGTCAGGCTGCCGTCGGCGTTTTTCACTACCGTTTTCGGTATCGCATGGGTATGCAGCGTCGGGCCTTCCGCGGCCATCACTTCGACCAGCGTTTCAGTGATCAGCGGATCGAAGTTGCGCAGCGGCGCATGTTTACGCACAAACAGGTGCGTTTCAGCGCCAAGACCATTCACCACGCCCGCCAGCTCAACGGCAATGTACCCTGCGCCAACAATGGCAACGCGTTTTGGCAGCGCGGGCAGGGCGAAGAAACCATCGGAATCAATACCGTATTCCACGCCCGGAATATCCGGGTGGCCTGGACGGCCGCCGGTGGCGATCAGAATATGATCGGCGGTGATCGTTTCGCCGTTCACTTCCACAGTTTTGGCATCAACAAAACGGGCAAAACCACGGATCACATCGACATTATTTTTACCCAGCACGTTCTCGTAGGAGGTATGGATACGGTCGATGTAAGTGCTGCGGCTGGCAACCAGTTTGCCCCAGTCAAAATGGTTGACGGTGGTGTCAAAGCCGTAGTCCGGGCCATAGAGATGAATGGCTTCGGCGATCTGTGCGGCGTGCCACATCACTTTTTTCGGAACACAACCCACGTTCACACAAGTACCGCCAAGTTCTTTGGCCTCAATCAGCGCGCATTTTTGACCGTACATCGCTGCACGGTTGATCGAGGCGATACCACCGCTGCCGCCGCCAATGGCGATGTAATCGTAATGTTTGCTCATGGTTGTTTCCTTAATCCTGAACGAAGTCGAAAATTGTCGCGATTGTAACGCGCAACCCGAAAGGTTCCATCGATGGCTGCGATTACTCCGGGACGACCTGGTGAACCAGCGTATGCCCGGTACCGGCCGGCACCAGCTTGCTGTGTAGCCACGGCAGCAGGTTGTTCATCTGCGCTTCCAGCTTCCACGGCGGGTTAATTACGATCATGCCGGAAGCCGTCATGCCGCGCTGATCGCTGTCCGGTCGCACGGCCAGCTCAATTTGCAGAATATTGCGAATGCCGGTGTCTTCGAGATCGCGCAGCATGCGTTTGATCTGCTGACGCAGCACTACCGGGTACCACAGCGCGTATACGCCGGTGGCAAAACGTTTATGGCCTTCCTGAATACCGCTCACTACTGCCTGGTAGTCGGTTTTAATCTCATACGGCGGGTCGATCAGGATCAGACCACGACGGGAAACCGGCGGCAGTTTAGCCTTCAACTGCTGATAACCGTCGGCGCGTTCAACGCGGGCGCGGCTGTCTTTCTGGAACTCCTGGCGCAGTAGCGGGTAATCGCTCGGGTGCAGCTCCGTTAATTGTAGGCTGTCCTGTTCACGCAGTAATTCACGGGCAATCAGCGGTGAACCTGGGTAATAGCGCAGTTGCTCGCCGCGGTTGAAGTGGCGCACAGCATGCATGTACGGCTCCAGCTCGGCCGGCAAATCGTCCTGCTGCCAGATACGGGATATGCCTTCCAGATATTCGCCCGTGCGCTCTGCATGTTCACCAGAGAGCTGATAGCGCCCGGCACCCGCATGAGTATCGAGATAGAGAAACGGTTTCTCTTTTTCTTTCAGCGCTTCGATGATCAGACTCTGAACGGTGTGTTTAAGGACGTCGGCGTGGTTGCCAGCGTGAAAGCTGTGGCGATAACTGAGCATGGGGACTGAGATTCCGGAAAATAAACGAGATTCTGCACAGTTTACCGTAGATTGGCGTAGATTACCGCTGTGCCGCAGGCTTGTTTCATTTCAGCGGAAAAGGTTTCAAAACATAACGGTGTCATTAAAGTGTCAAATTGCCGCGCTAGCGTCGGGTTCAGGCAAGGTAATTGTTTGAATAAAAGGATAAAAAATGAAAATCCGTCTCACTCTTTTAACTGCCGCGCTGCTATTGACTCACCAGGCGATGGCAAAAGATATTCCGCTGGGGCAGGCGCGGGATATCGCTAATACCACCACGCCAGCCTCGGACAGCCAGACATATGTTGCGCTGGAAGCACAATCACTGGCTGGGCTGCGCCAGGCATTGCAGGGTAATGCAGCATCGCTGACCCGCGATCAACTGGAGCACACCGCGCAGAGCGCAAAACAGGCAGACAGCGCCTGGCTGAAGGCGCGCGGTTATGATTTTCAGACCAAAGTGAATCAACAGGTGGATATTGCGTTGCTTTCCAGTTTTAGCGCTCTGCCAAAACCAGTGCTGGATGCCAACCTGCATACCGTTGAGGCGATTAACCGCGATGCCACACAGGGTTTGCGCCACCAGGCGCTGGCTGATGCTGAGGGGATCAGCTATCTCTATTTCATTGCAGATGCGCTGGGGCCAAAATTGGGCAATGCGTTCCTCGCCGCCTATGACAAAGGCGAATTGGGCAAAGCAGCGGCGTTAATCAAAGCCAGCGAAGTGAGTACCGGCGCGGCGAAAAAACATTTTGACTATAAACGCCCATTCCTGATCCAGAACAACAGCATCCACCTGGTACCGGACGACGTGGTGGTGAAGGATAACAAGGCCTATACCGCAGATGGCGGCTCGTTCCCCAGCGGGCATACCAATACCGGTTATACCGATTCACTGCTGATTGCGGAGATGATCCCGGAACGTTTTGACGCTCTGCTGACGCGTGGCGCACGCTACGGTTATTCCCGCGTGGTGCTGGGCGTGCATTATCCACTGGATGTCATAGGTTCACGGATGGTGGCTGAGCGTAACGTTGCACATTATCTGAATGATGCGAAATACCGTGTCCTGTTTAATGAAGCCCGCGACCAGCTCCGCGCCGCGTTGGAAAAAGAGTGCGGCACGTCACTTGCGCAATGTGCACAGAGCGCCGGGAAAGACGATCCGTATCGCGACCCGGCGATGCGCAATTTCTACCGTTTCACCATGACTTACGATTTGCCACAGCAGAAAGGGGCAGAGAAAAAACTGAAAGTGCCGGAAGGAGCCGACGTGCTGCTGGAAGCGGCGCTGCCGAATCTTTCCGCCAACCAGCGCAGTGCGCTGATGGTGAAAACAGCGCTACCGGCGGGTTACCCGCTCTCTGGCAATAACGATGAACAGGGCTTCTGGCAGCGACTGAATCTGTCTGCGGCCTATGAGATGGCGCATAAATCCCGCTGAGGTCTGTGTGTGTAATGCCCGACGTGCGCAATGCCGTCGGGTATTTTCTTTGTTGTTGCTTATTGCAGCGATACCCGGGCATACGTAGCGCACGGGATTGAAATCTGCGGGACTTGGCCCCATGCTTAATCAATATCTCATACCAAGGACTGCGCTATGACCAACCCACTATTGACGCCTTTTGTGCTCCCCCCATTTTCGAAAATTCTTCCTGAGCATGTTGTTCCTGCGGTGACCAAAGCGCTGGACGACTGCCGGAGCGCAGTGGAACGCGTTGTTGCGCAGGGCGGCCCCTACACCTGGGATAATCTTTGTCAGCCGCTGGCTGAAGTAGACGATCGCCTTGGCCGTCTCTTCTCTCCGGTCAGTCATCTGAATTCAGTGAAAAACAGCCCGGAACTGCGCGAAGCGTACGAACAAACGCTGCCGCTGCTGTCGGATTACAGCACCTGGGTCGGGCAGAACGAAGGGCTGTACAACGCTTATCGCGATCTGCATGATGGCCCGAATTACGCTGCGCTGAGCGTGGCGGAGAAAAAAGCAGTGGATAACGCGCTGCGCGATTTCAAACTGTCGGGTATCGGCTTGCCAAAAGAGAAACAGCAGCGCTATGGCGAAATCGCCTCACGCCTCTCTGAACTGGGCAACCTCTATAGCAACAATGTGCTCGACGCCACTATGGGCTGGAGCAAGCTAGTCACTGACGAAGCAGAACTCGCCGGCATGCCGGAAAGCGCCCTTGCGGCGGCAAAAGCGCAGGCGGAAGCCAAAGAGCAGCAGGGCTGGTTGTTGACGCTGGATATCCCGAGTTACCTGCCGGTAATGACCTACTGCGATAATCAGGCGCTGCGTGAAGAGATGTATCGCGCTTACAGCACCCGCGCTTCCGATCAGGGGCCGAATGGGGGCAAGTGGGACAATAGCCCGATCATGGCCGAGATCCTTGCCCTGCGTCACGAACTGGCGCAACTGCTCGGTTTTGAAAGCTACGCCTTTAAATCACTGGCCACCAAAATGGCGGAAAACCCGGCGCAGGTGCTGGAATTCTTAACCGATCTCGCCAAACGCGCGCGTCCGCAGGGGGAAAAGGAACTGGCACAACTGCGTGCCTTCGCTAAAGCCGAATGTGGTGTTGATGAGCTGCAACCGTGGGATATTGGTTACTACAGCGAAAAACAGAAGCAGCACCTCTATAGCATCAGCGATGAGCAACTGCGTCCGTACTTCCCGGAAAACCGCGCGGTGAACGGCTTATTTGAAGTGGTGAAACGCATTTACGGCATCACCGCCAAAGAGCGCAAGGATATTGATGTCTGGCATCCGGACGTGCGTTTCTTCGAGCTTTACGATGAGAGCAACGAGCTGCGTGGCAGCTTCTACCTCGATCTTTATGCTCGTGAGCATAAACGTGGCGGCGCGTGGATGGATGACTGCGTTGGTCAGATGCGTCGCGCCGACGGTTCGCTGCAAAAACCCGTCGCTTACCTCACCTGTAACTTTAACCGCCCGGTCAATGGTAAGCCGGCGCTGTTTACTCATGACGAAGTGATCACCCTGTTCCATGAGTTTGGCCATGGTCTGCACCATATGTTGACGCGCGTTGAAACCTCCGGTGTGGCAGGTATCAGCGGTGTGCCGTGGGACGCAGTCGAACTGCCGAGCCAGTTTATGGAAAACTGGTGCTGGGAACCGGAAGCGCTGGCGTTTATCTCCGGTCATTATGAAACCGGCGAACCGCTGCCGCAGGAACTGCTGGACAAAATGCTGGCGGCGAAAAACTACCAGGCAGCGATGTTTATCCTGCGACAGTTGGAGTTCGGTCTGTTCGACTTTCGCCTGCACGCCGAATTTAGCCCGGATCAGGGGGCAAAAATCCTCGAAACGCTGGCCGAAATCAAACGCCAGGTCGCCGTGGTACCAGGGCCGTCGTGGGGCCGCTTCCCGCATGCCTTCAGCCATATCTTCGCGGGCGGATATGCGGCGGGTTACTACAGCTATCTGTGGGCCGATGTGCTGGCTGCAGATGCCTTCTCTCGCTTTGAAGAAGAGGGTATTTTCAACCGTGAAACCGGGCAGTCGTTCCTTGATAACATCCTGACCCGTGGCGGTTCGGAAGAGCCGATGGCGCTGTTCAAACGTTTCCGTGGTCGCGAGCCGCAGATTGACGCCATGCTTGAGCATTACGGTATCGAAGGCTGATGCAGTGAAAATCTGTTTGCTGGATGAAACAGGCGCCGGAGACGGCGCCTTATCTGTTCTTGTGACCCGCTTCGGGCTGGAGCCGGATGACGACAACCTGATGGCGCTGGTGTTAACGCCGACGCATCTGGAACTGCGTAAGCGCGATGAGCCGAAACTGGGCGGCATTTTTGTTGATTTTGTCGCGGGCGGTATGGCGCACCGGCGTAAGTTTGGCGGTGGTCGCGGTGAGGCTGTTGCTAAAGCGGTTGGCATAAAAGGCAGCTATTTACCGGAGGTGGTGGATGCCACGGCAGGGCTGGGTCGCGATGCGTTTGTACTGGCGTCGCTGGGTTGCCGTGTACGGATGCTGGAGCGTAACCCGGTCGTCGCTGCGCTGCTGGAGGATGGTCTTAATCGCGGCTATGCCGATGCGGAAATCGGCTCGTGGCTGCGCGAACGGCTGCAACTGATTTACGCTTCCAGTCTGACGAGCCTTGCGGATATCATGCCGCGCCCGCAGGTGGTTTATCTCGATCCTATGTTTCCGCATAAGCAAAAAAGCGCGTTGGTTAAGAAGGAAATGCGGGTATTCCAGTCGCTGGTTGGCCCGGATCTTGACGCCGATGGCTTGCTGGAGCCTGCGTGCAAGCTTGCCATCAAGCGTGTGGTGGTGAAGCGCCCGGATTACGCGCCGCCACTGGCGGGTGTTGCTACACAGTCAGCGGTGGTGACCAAAAGCCATCGTTTCGATATCTACCCCGGCGCCGGGGAGTAAAAAAGCCCGGTCGCGTTGCGCGCACCGGGCTCTGTTCAGACTAACGGTTAATCGTTAGCAGGAAGATCATTCCTCTTCTTCATCCCGCAACGGGACAATCAGCATATCAACGTGCACCGTGTTGATAAGCTGGCGTGCGGAAGACATCAGTTTGCTCCAGAAATCCTGGTGATGGCCGCACACTACCAGATCCATATCGTATTTTTTAATCGCATCAACCAGCACCTGCCCCAGGTCGCCGCTGCCGCTCAGGGTCTCGGTGATCGGATAACCCGCGTTAGTAGACAGCTCGGTCAGTGCGTGGTGAGTTTCATCGGAAATGCGTTTTTGCATATCGCCGAGATTAACGTCGATAAGACCGGTATAAAGATCGGAGTAGTTTACATCGACATGAATCAGGGAAATCTTCGCGTTGTATGGCCGTGCCATGGAAACTGCTTTCTCAACCAGCAATTTGCTTTCGGGGGAGAGATCGACTGCGATGAGGATATGTTTGTAAGCCATAGTGGTACTCCTTCCATAAGTTGTCGATGACCATCGGGGTGGTTGCCCCTGATACAGTTGCACTGCGCCCGCATCCTGCGTTTCACGTGAGCGTAGCGCCCGGCCTTAAGAATCTTTTTCAGAAGATATTTCTACCTTATAACGCTCTTTTCACACCGTCAATTAACCTGGATCACGAATCACTTAAGCAATATTTACAGCCAGATGCATTGATGATGATTAAGCTTATGGTAAAAAAATAAACGGATCTCCTACACTATAAATAAACCGTACGGAAACAGACGGTGTCCCCCAGTTATCCCCGTAAGGATATGTGGTCAATTGTGGGACTCCGCCTGTGTTTGTCTTCCCGTCCGGCAATTGGTAATACTATTCGTTGTCAGACTTGGTTGGGTATCCAGGCGCGAGCGTTCCGGAGTCTTTCTCCGTGGGCGATCGCTGGGGAGGGGATATGGTGATCAACACTGTTGCGCTGTTTTGGGCTTTATGTGTGGTGTGTTTGGTTAATATGGCGCGTTATTACTCATCACTACGCGCGCTGTTAGTGGTACTTCGTGGTTGTGATCCCTTACTCTATCAGTACGTGGATGGTGGCGGCTTTTTTACCACGCACGGCCAGCCCAGTAAGCAGATGCGTCTGGTTTGGTATATCTATGCCCAGCGCTACCGCGATCACCATGATGAAGAGTTCATTCGCCGCTGTGAGCGCGTTCGCCGTCAGTTTATTTTAACCAGTTCGCTGTGTGGGCTGGTGATCATCAGCCTGATTGCGCTAATGATTTGGCATTGAGCGCTGCGCTAATCAGAGAATAAAAAAACGGGCCAGTTTCCTGACCCGTTTTTTAGTGCGCCTGCGCCGTGTTAAATCAGATGCAGCGAGAGCCAGTACAGCACACCGGACAAAACAATCGAGGCTGGCAGGGTGAAGATCCAGGCCATCAGAATATTGGTCACAGTTTTGCGCTGCAAACCGCCGCCGTCGACAATCATTGTCCCGGCTACGGAAGAAGAGAGCACGTGCGTGGTGGAAACCGGCATCCCGGTATAACTTGCCAACCCGATGGACACCGCTGCGGTCATCTGCGCGGACATTCCCTGAGCGTAGGTCATACCTTTTTTACCAATTTTCTCACCGATGGTGGTCGCCACGCGGCGCCAGCCGATCATGGTGCCGATACCTAACGCCAGCGCTACCGCCATAATGATCCAGATTGGCGCGTACTCAATAGTGCTCAGCATATCGCCTTTCAGTTTCTTCAGCAGGCGCTGGTCGTCAGCGCTGATATCCGGTTGCTTCGCCACTTTATCCGTAATATCGGAGAGGCAGAGCATAATACGGCGCAACTGGCTGCGCTGTTCCAGCGGAATCTGCTCGTAGTTTTCGATATTAGTCAGCATCACCTTCGCATGGTCCAGAGCCATAATTGCGCGCCCCGGGTGGCAGTGGAACTCACCAGTCTGCGTGTTCACCTCTTCCGGCAACGGAATGAGCGGATCAACGCCGGTGGCTTTTTGCAGCAACGCAGGATGTTGCTGGAAGTAAGTTTCCACGTTGTTGACGGCATCGCGTGTACGAGTGATGTCATAACCTGAGGCGTTCATATTCACCACGAAACCTGCAGGTGCAACGCCAATCAGCACCAGCATAATCAGGCCGATGCCTTTCTGACCGTCGTTCGCTCCGTGGGAGAAACTCACGCCGATAGCGGAAAGAATCAAGGCGATACGCGTCCAGAACGGTGGCTTTCTCTTACCATCGATCTTCTCACGTTCAGCGGGTGTCATATGAATACGCGCGCGTTTTTTGGTATTGCTCCAGTAGCGGCGCAGGATAAATATCAGACTGCCGGCAATCAACAGCCCGACAATTGGCGAAACGATAAGGGAGGCGAAGACCCCCAGCACTTTCGGGATATTTAATGCATCCACCACTGAAGTGCCGGACATCAGCGCATTGGTTAAACCAATACCGATAATCGCGCCAATCAGGGTGTGGGAACTGGAAGCTGGCAGACCCAGATACCAGGTGCCAAGGTTCCAGATAATCGCCGCCAGCAGCATGGAGAAGACCATTGCCAGGCCGTGCGCGGAACTGACATTCAGCAGCAGATTGGTTGGCAACATATGCACAATCGCATAGGCAACGCTTAACCCGCCCAGCAAAACGCCGAAGAAGTTAAACACTGCCGCCATCACCACCGCCAGCTGAGAACGCATAGCGCGCGTATAAATTACGGTTGCCACGGCGTTTGCTGTGTCATGGAAGCCGTTGATTGCTTCGTAGAACAGAACAAAAACCAGAGCAAGCAAAAGTAATAACCCGGTATGAAGATCCAGGCCAGCAAACAAATGTAGCATAGGACGTTAAGCCATTTTGAGGTCATGAACGCGGCGCATTATCAGGGACATTAGCGGTGTCGGCAAAGTGAAATATGTATTTTTTTTGACATCGTTTTTTACATTCCGCTAAAGCTTTAAAATTATCGTATATTTTTCAATATCATGTTGTTTTTGGCTCTCTTCGCGCTGGTGTGACCAGCGTGAACTCTTTACAATCCGCCACGATTTTTTTGATGAGGGTACAGGTGTGGAAAGGTTTGATGCCATTGTTATCGGCGCGGGTGCGGCGGGCATGTTCTGTGCGGCGCTAGCCGGGCAGGCTGGCTGCCGTGTGCTGTTACTGGATAACGGCAAAAAACCGGGGCGCAAAATCCTGATGTCAGGCGGTGGTCGCTGCAATTTCACTAACCTTTATGTGGAACCCGCAGCCTATTTGAGCCAGAACCCGCATTTTTGCAAATCTGCTCTCGCGCGCTATACCCAGTGGGACTTTATCGATCTGGTTGGCAAGCACGGTATCGCCTGGCATGAGAAGACGCTGGGACAACTGTTCTGCGACGATTCGGCGCAACAAATTGTCGATATGCTGGTGGCAGAGTGCGAAAAAGGCAATGTTACTCAGCGCCTGCGCAGTGAAGTGCTGAGCGTAGCGCGCGATGATCAGGGGTACACGCTGCAACTCAATGGCGACAGTGTGCAGGGCGCGAAACTGGTCATTGCTTCTGGCGGCTTGTCGATGCCGGGGCTTGGCGCTTCACCGTTTGGCTACAAAATTGCCGAACAGTTCGGCCTGAAGGTGCTGCCAACACGCGCTGGCCTGGTCCCTTTTACCCTGCATAAGCCGCTGCTGGAGCAGATGCAGACGCTTTCTGGTGTGTCGGTGCCTTCGGTGATTACCGCTGAGGACGGCATAGTTTTCCGCGAAAATCTGCTCTTTACTCACCGCGGGCTTTCAGGTCCGGCGGTTCTGCAAATTTCCAGCTACTGGCAACCAGGCGAATTCGTCAGCATTAATCTGTTACCAGAGTGCGATCTGGCAAGTTTCCTGAATGAACAGCGCGAAGCGCACCCGAATCAAAGCCTGAAGAACACACTGGCGATGCAGTTGCCGAAACGGTTGGTTGAATGCTTGCAGCAACTGGGGCAGATCCCGGATGTATCGCTCAGACAACTCAACAGTCGTGAACAGGAGTCACTGGTCGAGTGGCTTACACACTGGCGCGTACAGCCAAATGGCACGGAAGGATATCGTACGGCGGAAGTGACGCTTGGCGGCGTCGATACTCACGCGCTCTCCTCCCGCACTATGGAAGCCCGCAATGTGCCTGGGCTCCACTTTATCGGCGAAGTGATGGATGTCACTGGCTGGCTGGGTGGCTATAACTTCCAGTGGGCGTGGTCCAGCGCATGGGCCTGCGCGCAGGCGCTGGCGGAGTAATCTTTCCGCCGTAAACGGTAAACGATGGCGTTGCCAGATGGGTGAATCACACGACTGGGTTCATCCATCACTCTCATTTTTGGTGGCTTTCAGCCTCTCCTTTAAGACCTTTATATTTCCTGCCTGCTGCCGATAACCTCATCACTACACCTCTATTGCGCTACTCCATTTGCGTTAACAAAGGAATGAAAATGAAAACGGGCAAGATTCTTCTGCCAGCATTACTGGCCGCGACGTTAAGCAGCCAGGCAGCTGACGGGCAAGGCAAAAAAGTCGTCAGTAGTACGGTAAACCCGCTGGTAATGATTCGACTTAACGATCGTATTACGGCAATGAATCATATTGTTTTTGAAGACGGGCAAAATATTAACCGCTGGGATGGATTCGATTGCTCCACGCAAAAAGCGGTGAAACTCTACTGGGAAATGCTCGACGATAAAGAGGCGGTCGTGCGCCGTTTTTATGGTGATAGCTACGGACGCTGCGCTGCGCCCAGCCCGAACAGCGAACTGGATGGTGTCGCTGCCAGTCTCTGTAAATCCCCCGGGCTGAAAAATGCTAACTGGGTCTACATTGAAAAAAAATCGCAATATGACACACCGATCCTGCTGGACACCGCTTCGGTTATCCGCGCCAAAGATCTGTTGATTGCGAAAATCGGCTTCGAGTACAACGAGATACAGTACGATCCGCCGTATGATGCGCCGTACGACATGAAAATCGAAGTACATGCTTATAACTGCGCAACCAATAAAGACAGCGTGCTCGCCGGGCTGGATATGGCACCCGAAGGTTATGTATCCGATAGCCTGAGCGGGAAAGCGGCGCTGCGCCGGGCGGAGGATTTTACCAATACGCCCGCTACCGCTGCGGCGTTTAAGCAGCTATGTACAATGAGCACGCCTTCTGCCTTTAAAGGCGAAGGGACTTATGTTCCCCAGGTGAAGAAAAAAAGCGTCTCCTCCACGCTTGGTCCGATGCTGCCGGATATGAGCAGCAATTCGCCACAATGGCTGGCGCAATTCCCGCTGTCTGCAGAGATCGACAAACAGGCGCAGCAGATTGTTAACCCGTGGGCGACGCCTCGCTTCAAAAAAATGCAGTGGACTCTGAGCTGGGGGAATGATGAAGGCGTACCGATGGAGCTGGATGTTCAACCCAACGGGTTGATGCTATTGCTGGAAAATTACAAGGTGTTTAAGGCGCAGCGCCTGACTCTGGGCAACCTTGGGCAGTTAAAAGGCGGTATTAGCCTGGATAGCTCGCCGAGTATCATCAGCGAACTTCACACCAACCTGCGTTTCCCGCTGCATCAGGGACAGAAATTCACCTTTGATACGGTGTTGCCTGCGAAGGGCAAAGATGGAGATAAAACTGCGATCAACCGCCGTTGCGAAGTGACCGGCAACGATGAGGCTCGCCAGATCAGCAGTGCGCTGAGCGGCCGCTACTGGAAAGTCGCATGTGAAATGGAGAGTGACGATAAAGGCGAGAAACAGACTCTGGCCTGGCTTGTCGATTACAATGTCTTTATGCCATTAACGCAGTGGAAAGACGGCGCGGAACTGCCCGTCACCATCAAAGATCTGCAGATAACACGCTAGTCCTGAATCAACCTGAGCCGAAAGGCTCAGGTTTTCATATTCCGAAGACGCACGATTTATCTGTGCTAACGAAGCGGCTAAAGCGAAAACATTTCATTATATTGCCTGTCGGACATGTCGTTATTTATTGATTGTTTTTATTAATTATTTTTTTGGATATTACTCTTTTTTTACTTTTATTTATTCACCGCGTAACTGATTTGGCCGGTTTACGCTCAGTTATCCCGACAACTAAGGCCGCTATTCCGCGAATTGTTTGTTGGCGTTATGTCGCATCATAAGCGATATGCACCATACAAACAGGATTAACCACCATGCCACTAGCTACTGAATCAGGCGTTTCGTCGGCGCGATTCCTCGGAATGGCGCCTTTTTTGCGTATGAGTATTGCGGGCGTTGACTTCACCTCCACCACGCAGGAGATGATCGCGCAGGCGCAAAATGCCCCTGAAGATGCCGTGTTATGGATGAATCTCGCGACCGCGATGATGAGCCTGAAGCACGAAGAACTGGGTCTGCAAATCCAGGCGCAGGCGCTGGATATGCAGCGCGTTTATCACTGGCCAGCGCGTCAGCCGACAAAATTACGCCTGCTGATGTTAATGGTGCCGGGCAATCTCTCGGCAAATATTCCGCTCGACTGTCTGATGGAAGACAGCGATATCGACCTCATCTACTACTACGTCGATCCGTTGAATGACAATCCGCTGACGGCACCGGTGCCGGAACATGATGTGGTTATGGTGGCGATTGGCGCCAGCGATGAGCAGGAATCCGTGCTGCTGCGTCTTGAATATGCTCTGCGCAACTGGCCTAAACCGGTACTGAACCCGCCGAAAAATGTCCCGACTTCTGAACGCCATAACGCCAGCCTGCTGCTGCAAAATGTCCCTGGTTTGGTGATTTGTCCGGCGCTGCATGTTTCCCGCCAGGCGCTGCATGATGTTGCTTGTGGTCAGAAAGCGCTGGCAGATATTGCCGAAAATCACGCCTTCCCGATTATTGTTCGTCCTGTAGGTAGCCACGGCGGCCACGGCCTGCAAAAAATCGACTCTGCCACTGCCGTTACGGCCTACCTGGAAGCGACGGACGGAGAGGAGTTTTTCGTTTCTCGCTTTGTTGATTACCGCGGCGAAGATGGTTTGTTCCGCAAAATGCGCGTGGTACTGATCGACGGTAAACCGTTCGCCTGCCATATGGGCGTCTCTTCGCATTGGATGATCCACTACGTCAATGCCGGGATGTACGAAGATGCGGACAAACGCGCGCAGGAAGGCCGTTTCTTCAATGAGTTTGCTGACTTTGCGGAACGTCATCGCGAGGCGCTGGCCGCCATCAGTCAGCGCACCGGGCTGGAATATATCGGCATCGACTGTGCTGAAACGCGCGATGGTGAACTGCTGATTTTTGAAATCGATCCGGCGATGGTTGTTCATGCGATGGACGATGAAGAGATGTTCCCGAATAAGCAAATTCACATGCTGAAAGTGAAAACCGCGATGCGGGAAATGCTGCTTAAGTACGCCGGTCAGGCCCTTTAAAACGATAACTATGACTCAGGAAATAACATGTCATTAAATCCTAATAACACCCTTAATTTCTCCGGCGGGCCGGGCGCATTACCGGATGTCGTATTAAACCAGGTACAGCAGGCTATTATTAATGTCCCGGAAGTGGGTCTGTCGATTCTGGGTATCAGCCATCGCTCCGCATGGTTCGAAAATGTGGTACGCGAAACCGAAAATAATATTCGTACCCTGCTGGGGCTGCCTGCGGATTATCACATTCTGTTTTTACAGGGTGGCGCAACGCAGCAGTTCTCGATGGTGCCAATGACCATGCTGCGCGGCAAAAAGCACCCGGCTGAGTATTTCGATACCGGTTACTGGAGCCGCAAAGTGATCACTGAAGCAATGCGTGAAGGGCCGGTACGTGTGATCTGGAGTGGTGAAAAAGAGGGCTACCGTCGTCTGCCGACCGACGAAGAGCTGGATTTTTCGCCGGATGCACCTTACATCCACTATGTTTCCAACGAAACAGTGGAAGGCTTACAGTTCGATCGCGTTCTGGGTCGTGACGATGTCCCGCGCGTTTGCGATATGTCCTCTGATTTTCTCTCCAAACCGTGCGATGCCGGTAAATTCTCGCTGATTTATGCTCATGCGCAGAAAAACATCGGTCCGGCAGGCGTGACCATCGTACTGGTTCGCGACAGTGTGGTGCAAAACGGCCCGACTAACCTGCCGGCATTCCTCGATTACCGTCGCCAGGTGGAAGCGCACTCTAACCTGAATACACCGCCCGTATTCGCCATTTACGTGGTGATGCTGGTAACCCGCTGGCTGCTGAAGGATATTGGCGGTCTGGAAAACATGGCGCGTATCAACCAGCAGAAATCAGCGCTGCTCTACAGCACCATCGATAACAGCGACGGTTTCTATCATAACTGGGGAGATGCGGCCTTCCGTTCAGACATGAATGCCGCGTTTACACTGCCGACGGCAGAGCTGGAAGATAAATTCCTGCATGAGGCGGAACTGGCGGGTTTTTCTGGCCTGACGGGACACCGCGCGATCGGCGGCATCCGTGCCTCGATCTATAACGCGCTGACGCTTGGCGCAGTGGAAAAACTGAGCAACTTTATGGACGATTTCCGTTTCAAACAGCACGGGAAATAGGCCCTAAAGCCATGCGTTGCGCGGTGAGCCAACGCATGGCAATCTCAGTAGCGGCGAAACGATGCCAGTTTATGCAACTGGTGGCTGCGGTCATCGAAGTTCTCTTCTCGCAGCCAGCCGGTGATCATTGACGAAATCGCTGGCCATTCGCGTAAGGTAATCGAAAACACCGAAATATCCGTCAGATGACCTTTGCGAATTCGCTTATCCCTTAAAACGCCTTCTTTCACAAAACCAATTCGCTCTGCCGATTTTATCGCTTCCGTATTATAACTGCTGGTGCGCCATTCACAGCGACGGTATTTTAATTGATCGAAGAAATAAGCCAGAACCAAATAAAGGCTTTCGGTACTGATGCGTGTCCTTTTCATTAATGGCGTCCAGTTAACGCCACCAATATCGAAGGAGCCATTCTCCGGATCAAATTTACCAGCATAAAATATCCCTTTTATTTGCTCGTCAGATTTATCCTGCACCGCGTAATAGATTCTTTCTTTGTGTGTAGACAGATTTCTTAAATAGGAATAACAGGCCGACATGTCTTTTGGCCTGACATCCTCAAGGTAGGTCCAGTCGCGGTCATCGTCGATGCTCTGCCACTCCGGGAAGAGGTCTTCGGCGTGATCGACCGCCAGTGGAACAACGTTACAGTATTGACCAGCAAGAGCGACTTTCTCGGGCATCGCCCGTTTTGTCCATTCCGAAAATTCCTGACCAATACGTTGTCCATACTGATTATACGTTTCCATTATTCCTGGTCCCTCCAGTTTGGTACTGATTTAATCCTGCTTAACGACCATTAAATGGGCATTAAATATTCGTAGGGTGTAGCCTTGGGTATATAATGGCTTAATTTTGGATAAGTAAAAAATAAGGATGTGATAGTAATAAAAACGTTATAGCGCGTTTCCGGTCAGCTGTCTCATCTTTAATGTGAAAGTGCGAAAGTAGGCGAGAAAACGTTATCGCTGGCGTAGTTTTATCTGCGGCAAATAACACAGGTATGACAGGTTTACGCGAGTAAGAGCCTATCCCATTAGGCTATTTTATTTGCCATTTTGGTCCTGGGTAGTGCTCACACAAAATGTGTCGGCATTTTGAACGCCGCTTGCGGCGGCCCTTTAGGGCGAGCGAAGCGAGTCATCCTCACGTACGGCGTGTACGCTCCGGTTGTTGCGTGCTGTCCGTGTCCAAACTGGCTGCAACACTATACGCTTACTGGGATAGACTCTAAATGTGATGAAAATTTAGCATAAGTATTGTTGACAGATTGCGCTACATGACTAACCCCCTAAAAATTGGCGGGTTTTCTGGTTTTTAGATACCTGATTAGGACTATTCCTGGCATTTCTTGCGCCGAAAAATTAGACAATAAAGTCCTTTTTCATTCACAGAAACTGTGCGGTAGCGTGTCAATTATTCCGTAACGTTAAAACTTACAGGCGAAGCCCGGAGCGGCTTGCGTCGTAATGTCAGGAACCGATTTATGAGCAATCGTATTACTGTTCAGTTGCCCGTCGAAGGACTGCTTTTCTGGAAGTTTTCGGGTCGCGAGGCATTATCTGAAGCGTTTGCCTTCAACCTGCAACTGCTGGGAACCGACGCGCGTATGGATCGCAGCCAGTTGCTCGGTAAAGCGGTCACCGTTACCGTGCCCACGCAATCGCTTTCCGGCTCCCGTTACCTCAACGGCAAAATCACCCGGGTGGCAGTCAGCGCGGTAGAACTGAGCGGGACGCGCTATGCCGTCTACCAGCTTACCGTCGAGCCGGATCTGTGGCCAATGAAACGCGACCGTAACCTGCGCATCTTCCAGGGGCAGACGGTGCCGCAAATCGTCAAAACCCTGCTTGGCGAATACCAGGTCAATCTGGAAGATAAGCTGAGCGGCAGTTACCGTGTCTGGGAATATTGCGTCCAGTACCAGGAGAGCAGCTTCGATTTCATCAGCCGTCTGATGGAGCTGGAAGGGATTGCTTACCACTTTAAACACGAGGCAGACAAACATACGCTGGTGCTGACCGATGCCGCCACGCAACATCAACCGTTCAGCGGCTATGAAACCATTCCTTATCACCAGACGCCGTCCGGCGGTAGCACGGACGAAGAGGGCATCAGCCAGTGGGCGCTGGAAGATAGCGTCACGCCGGGCATTTACAGCCTTGACGATTATGATTTCCGCAAGCCTAACGCATGGCTATTCCAGGCGCGACAGAACCCGGCCTCACCACAGCCGGGCAGCATTGATGTGTATGACTGGCCGGGACGTTTTGTCGAACATGGTCACGGCGAGTTTTATGCCCGTATCCGCCAGGAGCGCTGGCAAGTTGAACATCAGCAAATCGAAGGTACCGCCACGGCGATCGGCATCGTGCCGGGCAGCACTTTCCAGTTGACCAATGCCGCGTTTTTCAATGATAACGGCGAATACCTGGTAACGGCCGCGCATTACAACTTCGAAGAGAACCGCTATGCCAGCGGCGCGGATAGCCAGACGGTGCACCGCATTGATTTCAGCGTTATTCCCTCCTCTGTGGTTTTCCGCCCTGCGCAGCAAACCGCCTGGCCGCGAACTTATGGCCCGCAAACCGCGCGCGTTGTCGGGCCGCAGGGCGAAAGCATCTGGACGGACAAATATGGTCGGGTGAAAGTGAAGTTCCACTGGGATCGGCTGGCGAAGGGCGATGACACCAGTTCCTGCTGGGTGCGGGTTTCCAGCGCCTGGGCGGGCCAGGGTTTTGGCGGCGTACAAATCCCACGCGTCGGTGACGAAGTGGTGATCGACTTTATCAATGGCGATCCGGACAGGCCAATCATCACCGGACGCGTCTACAACGAAGCCAGCATGCCGCCGTGGGCGCTGCCCGCTGCCGCGACGCAAATGGGCTTCCTCAGCCGCTCGAAAGATGGCTCGGTCGATAACGCCAACGCCCTGCGCTTTGAAGATAAAGCCGGGGAGGAGCAAGTATGGCTTCAGGCCGAGCGCAACCTTGATACCAATGTCAAAAACGACGAAACGCACACCGTGGGCGGCTCGCAGACCGTTAATGTCACGCGGGATTACACCGGTGCGGTGGCGGGAATGCATACTCAGGCCACGCAATTGGCGCATGAACAACTGGTCGGCGGAGGTTTTACCCAAAAAGTACAGGGTGCACTGGTACAGGCTTCCGACAGCGGGATCATGCTGGTGGCGGGTAAATCGGTGCTGACGCTCGGTGCCAACGGTACGGTCTCGCTGCAATGTCTGAACTTCAGCATCGATGCGCTGAGCAATGGTGAAATCAACACGGGTGGGACGCTGGATCTGAATATTACGCGGCCAGAGAGCCTGCCAACTGTCGAGCCAACACCGGAACAAATCCAGGCCGCGGTGAAAGCCGCATTTAATCAAGGGACGGATAAATAATGGCGACGTTTACACTCTCTGAGGGCGTGCTGGCGCTGCCGGGCGCGTATCAGGATCACAGTATCAACGTGCTGAAATTCAAAGAGCAGGGCGCAACGCTTGTCATCACCCGCGCGTGGGATATCAAACCCGGCGAGGAAGAGAATTTCCTCCAGCAGCAGTTGGCGAAAGTGAAGCGCAGCATGAAAAAAGTGGTGCTGGGCGAGGTACAGGATAGCGACATCGGCGGGTTGCCTGCCCGTGAAGTCGCGCTGCGTTTTGAAAATCAGCATGTCACGGTGTATGAAAAACTCGCCGTCGCTCGCGTGGGAGATCACCTGATGGCGTTCACACTCAGCCGTGTCGCCCCGTTTGATGCCGACGCAGAGGCGTTCTGGACGGCAGTAAAAAGCGGTGTGCAGCCGGGGGCATAACGGATGACGGATTACCTTGCAGCGCGCATTGATGACCCGCTGATCCATAGCTCCGCGCTGGCGGATTTTGTCGGCGGGTTAGTGGAAGGGGCGATTGTTGCCGCGATCTTTATTGCCGCCACCACACCAATCGGTATCGTTGTCGCCGGTGTGGCGGTGGCCGGTTTGATGTTCAGCGGCGCACTGGAGAGCGTGGGCAATGCGGCGGGAAAACTCGTCGATAGCCTGATAGACCCTGGGCCTCCCGATGCGCAAATTGTCTCTGGCTCGGACAACGTACGGATCATGGGCAAAAAGGCCGCGCGTGCCGCCGGTACCGTCGATCGCGCTTACCTGAACGCGACCGCTTCTGCGGACGAGAGCAGCTTTGACTGGGCCGGGTTCGGCATGATGGCGTTGGCGGGCGTCGCCGCAACGCTGAAAACGGCGCTGATGCCGGGGGAAGCGCTGATGGCGATCGCTGAACGCGCCAGCAAACTGACCCTCGACGATGTTAAACAGTGGGGCAAAAACACCTGGGATGACCTGACGCAGCCGCTGGTGGAAAGTGCCAGCCCGTATGCGTCCCCCGCGCCGCACGATAACGTGGCCTGCAAAAAAGGCCATATGGTCACCAGCAGCAACTTTGTCGCCCAGGGTTCAAAAGCGGTACTGATCAACAACCAGCCTGCTGCCCGCAATGGTCACCTCAGCACTTGTGAAGCGGAAATCAAAGTCAGCGAAAACCCACGCGTACGTATCGGTGGCGACACTATTACCGTACGTGATATCCACAGCGGTAAAAACCAACTGGCTTACCTCGCAGGCAACCTGCTGGGCAGCGCGGTTGTGGCGGTTCTCCCATCGCTTATCAAGATGGGCTGTAACCGGCTGATCGTGAACCGCCTGATGCGGGAAATTATCTGTCCGCTGGGTGCTTATGTCGCCTCGGCGGGCGTGATGCCGGTACTGGCGGCGGCAGTAAACACCGTGCATCCGGTCAATATCCTTACCGGCGCGAAAATCCTCAGCAAAGAAGAGGATCTCGATTTCGTGCTGCCGGACAGAATGCCGCTCTACTGGCAGCGTATTTACCACAGCCGTAACCTGGCGACCGGCATGCTCGGCACCGGCTGGATGCTGCCATTTGAAACGCGCCTTTACCGGCAGTCGGATAATCAACTGATCTTTCTCGATATGACTGGCCGTGAGTTGGGCATGGGAAATGTGCAGCCGGGCGACATCATCGATTACCAGGAAGATGGCATTAAGCTGTTCTGTAGCCCGAACGGGGCGATGGTCATTCAGCAAAATGACGGCGAGCACCAGTTGTACGAGCCGGATCCGACACGTCCTGGCGAGTGGCGCATTCAGCGCATTTATGACCGCCACGAAAATGTTCAGCACTTTAGCTGGAACGAGCGCGGGCAGCTGGTGCGTATCTCCGGCGATAACGAGGCGCTGGATGTTGAACTGGAGTATGACGCGCTTTCCGGCCGCTTGTGCGCGGTTTATCAGGTGTACGATGGCGCGCGCCATCTGTTGGTCTCCTACCGCTTTAACGAACAGGGGCAACTGATTGCCGTCACCGACGCCGACGGCATCGTCACCCGCCAGTTCGGCTGGGATCAGGCCAGTGAGATGATGGCCTGGCATGCCTACGCCACCGGGTTAAAAGTGCAGTACCAGTGGCGGCCCGATGCCAACTCGCGACACTGGCGCGTTGAGGCGTACCGGGTGCTTGATGATCGGGGCGAGGTGCTGGAACGCTGGCGTATCGATGCCGATGAAACACAGCGCCGCGCGCGCGTCAGCAACGACGAAGGCGTCTCAAGCGAACATCACTGGGATGAACTGTTTCGCATCACCGCTTATACCGATCCCCATGGCGGCAACTGGCAATTTCGCTGGGCGGGCAATTCAGAACAGCTATTGGCGATGGTGCAACCGGACGGCGCAAGCTGGGAATATGCATGGGATGCGCGCGGCAATCTGACCATGGAGCGCGATCCACTGGATCGCACGACGCTGACCAGTTGGCATCCGCTGTACTCCTTCCCGTTGAAAGAAGTGCTGCCCGATGGCGCTATCTGGCAGTACGAATACAATGTTGCGGGCGATGTGGTGAAGCTGACCGACCCGGAAGGCGGCGTAACGCGCTTTGAGTGGAACGCGCAGGGCGATCTGCTGCGGCGCATTGATGCGCTGGAGAACAGCCATCGCTTCTGGTGGGACGCGCTCGGCCAGCTTATCCGCGAAGAGGACTGTTCCGGCTACCAGAGCCGCAGCCAGTACGATGCTTCCGGCAAACTGATTAGCACCACCGATCCGCTCGGCAACAGCGAGCGCTATATCTGGAGCCCGGCAGGCCGTCTGCAAACCTGGGTCCGTGCTGATGGGCGTGAAACCTTGTTCAGCTATAACCGCGCCGGGCTACTGTGCGGGCAGAACATCGATGGCCTGCTGGAGCGTAAAGTGACGCTCAACGCGCGTGGCCAGGTGATTGAGGCTATCGATCCCGCTGGCCAGGTGACGCGTTTTCGCTTTAACCGCGCGGGCCGCCTGGTGACGCTGACCAACGCCAACAACCAGCAATGGCGCTTTGACTATACGCCTGACGGCTTGTTAACCCGCCAGCACGATTATGCCGGGCGGCAGACAGAGTATCAGTACAACACCATGCAGCAGGTGGCGACGCTGGTGCGTCATCCCGCCAGCGGTAGTGGTTTGTCACCGCTGGTGACGAATTATGAGTACGATGCGATCGGGCGCATGGTGGTGCGGGAAACCGAACAGCACCGCACCGAGTATCGCTACAACGCTCTGAGCACCGAAATTCATCGTTTCCCGTACAGTGCGTGGCGGCAGGCAATGATCGACCAGCGCGAGCCGGAGAGTGGCGAAGTGGTGGTTTTCCGCCGCAATAAACTCGGCGATCTGGTGGGTGAAGATAACCATTCTGGCGTGTATCTGCATCAGTACGATGCATTAAGCAACCTCAGCACTACCACCTTCCCGGACGGGCGGCAGTTGCAGTATCTGCGCTACGGTACCGGACATCTGTTGGAGATACAGCTTGCCATTGGCGGTAATACGCTGCCGGTTGCCAGCTACCAGCGTGACAAACTGCACCGCGAAACGCGTCGCACCACGGGTGCGGTGGAGCTGGAAACGCACTATGACATCGCCGGGCGCATCAGCCAGCGGCGCTGCGTGGATAATGTGCGTCAGCGGCTGGTGTTTGAGCGCCGCTACCAGTGGGATCGGGCCGATCAGATCATCCGCCAGATGTACACCGATGGCGCGCCGCCGACGCCTGCGGATAAATATCGCCAGTCGTTGTGGGGATACGATGCAGCAGGTCGCATGACGCAGAGTATTCAGCCTTCCGGAGAAGAGCGTTTCTGGTATGACGCGGCAGACAACCGCACAACAGCGGATTTGCCGCCGGTCTGGGACAACCTGCTAAAACGCCTCGACGGCGTGCGCCGCGAATATGACGGCTTCGGGCGCATGACGGAACGCCATGATACGCATCGCGGCATCGTGCAGCGCTTCAGTTATGACGATGAGCAGCGCATCAGCCAGGTCATCATTGAAGGCGACGCGGAGTTCAGCAAAGCGGAATACCGTTACGACGCATTGGGCCGCCGCATGGAGAAACAGGTGTGGCGACGCCACAGCCGCACGCCGGAACGCACGCAGTATGCATGGTCCGGGCTGCAAATGGTGGGCGAAACCCGCGACCGCGACCCGGAAGCCGCCGTGCAGTATATCTACACGGAAAACAGCTACGAGCCGCTGGCGCGCGTCGACAGCCGCCAGCAATACGCGGAAATTTACTGGTATCACAGCGAAATCAACGGGCTGCCGCAATCGGTCACCGACAGTAACGGCGATATCGTCTGGCGCGGCGCGTTCAGCGCATGGGGACGCGCAGAGCAGGAAAACGACACGCTGAGGTGGGACACCCCGCAGAACCTGCGCTTCCAGGGGCAGTACCTCGACCGCGAAACCGGGCTGCACTACAACACGTTCCGCTACTACGACCCGACCGGCGGCTGCTACACCCAGATGGACCCGATAGGGTTGCTGGGTGGGCTGAATACGTATACCTATGTGCCGAATCCACAGAGCTGGATCGATCCTTTCGGGCTTGCGGTATGTTCTGTCCGCAAAGTTAATGGGACTAAAATTTATGGCACTGGGCAGGTTG
>NZ_FPAU01000014.1 GCF_900116535.1 Kosakonia arachidis
ACCCGAAGGGTGAGGCGCTTTAGCGCCGAATAATCCTTCCCCCACCACCATCTTAAAGATACATTCCCAATTTTTATCCAGCACACTACCCGCATATTTTACCGTTCGGGGAAGGACGAGAACCTTCGACCAGGGTTCGCCCCAATCACCTCACCCGATGGCCCGGCTTTAGATTGGCGGCAACCGCCGTTTAACCGGTGAGCGCTTCACTATCGACGTATTACATTGCGCATACTCGGAAATCGTGTCGAGCAGCGCATCCAGTTGCTCGATTGAGTGCACAACCAGCCGCATAACGAAACAGTCCTCCCCGGTGACCTTGTCACTTTCTATACACTCAGGCAACGCCTGAATCAGTTTATCCACTTTCTGCAACATCCCAGGCAAGGGTCTGACACGTACCAGCGCTTGTAATCGATAATCCAGCGCCGCGAGATTTACCCGCGCACCATACCCCTCTATTACGCCCCGCTCCTCCAGCCGTTTAACCCGTTCCGCTGTGCTGGGTGAAGTGAGCCCTACGCGCGCGCTAAGCACTTTTAACGACTGGCGCGCATCTTCTGCCAGAGAGGCGAGAATGGCACGATCGATATCATCAATAACGTAATCCATATCTTTCTCCTAATTTATAAAGGCATTAATCATACATTACCTTACATATTCTCTGTAAAGCTGTCCGCTGATTTTCGACAATAAGCGTATCAACTTCAGGAGATAATTGATGAAAACTATTCCAGAGGGTACCTGGCAAATGAGCCTGGCGATGCTGATTTCCGGTTCGATTGGTGCATTCGTCCTGCTTAGCGGGATGGCAGTGATTGACGTTGTTTTCTGGCGCTGCCTGATAGGCGCACTTACCCTTTTTCTGTTTATCCGCTTCAGCAAACAACCGCTAAGCCGCATCCCCCGTACAATTTTACTTCTGACCATTGCCGGGGGAGTTGCGTTGGTAATCAACTGGTTACTGCTGTTCGCCGCTTACAGCCGTATTTCAATGGGGCTGGCGACAGTGGTCTACAATACGCAACCCTTTATGCTGGTGCTGATGAGTATGCTGCTCGGCGAGCGCGTCACGCTGACAAAATGGGGATGGTTGTTGCTGGCCTTTTCTGGCGTCGTGCTGATGCTTCTTAGCGAACTGCACCACCCGAATTCGCAATGGCTTAGCGGAATGGTGATGGCATTAGGCGCCGCGTTTTTCTATGCACTGACGGCAATGATTGCACGCCGTTTGCGCCAGTTGCCGGCACAACATATTGCTCTGATCCAGGTACTGACTGGTGTAGTGATGCTGCTGCCGCTGGCACATATTTCAGCCCCTGCTCAGCCTTTTTCATGGACCATGGTATTGACGCTGGGGATCCTGCATACCGGGGTGATGTATCAGTTGTTTTATAGCGCGATACAGAAATTACCCACGCCGTTAATTGGTTCCCTGTCATTTATCTATCCGCTGGTTGCTATTGTTATCGACAATTTGCTGTTTGGTCACTCGCTCAGCCTCGTGCAAATTGTAGGTGGTGTGCTAATACTGCTGGCCGCTGCAGGCAATAATCTTGGCTGGGGTGAACGCCGAAATGCCCCGGCGGCACTCACCTCTCGATAAGAAATACCCCGCAAGACATAACCTGTTGGCAGGGACGCGGGTTCAGTCCGGATCAGCATCTCATCAAGCCAGTTCGAAAGCATAAAAAAGCCCCATCAGAGAATTGATGAGGCTTTTGCTATCTACCCGTCGGATCGTGCCACCGATCATTTTTGCTTAACCGATCGGTGTTAGCCATGCGGCATTTTTTTATTAGCGCCGAGCGCGAACGATCTGGTATTTACGCGTCAGATACTCTACAGGCGCGCTCCAGATATGCACCAGGCGAGAGAACGGGAACAGCACAAACAACGTCATTCCCAGCACCAAATGCATGCGGTAAATAAAGGCAACACCGTCAAGATGTGCAGAGGCTCCGCCATGGAAAGTGACTACGGCCTGCGCCCAGCCGACGAGTTTCATCATTTCGCTGCCATCCATATGCTGAGCAGAAAACGGAATGGTCAATAAGCCCAGAGTACACTGCACCATCAGCAGCGTCATGATCAGAATATCTGCCGTAGTCGACGTCGCACGGATGCGTGGATTGAACAGGCGACGTTTCAGCAGCAGCAAACCACCCACCAGGCACATCACGCCGCTGGCACCGCCGCCGATCATCGCCATCTTCTGTTTCACTTCGATCGGAAGGAATGATTCGTACATCCAGTGCGGCGTCAGCATACCCAGGAAATGTCCCGCAAAGATCCCCAGAATCCCCAGATGAAACAGGTTAGAGGCAAGATTCATCCCTTTACGGTCCAGCATCTGGCTGGAGCCTGCGCGCCAGCTATATTGCCCATAGTCATAGCGCAGCCAGCTACCAATCAAGAAAATCGCACCGGCCATATAAGGATAGATGTCAAAGAAGAACATATTCAAGAAGTGCATTAGCGCTCTCCTCCTGTTGTGATATTCAGATATTGCGGTGCGACAGCCCCGGCAAATCGGCGCTGATGAGCAGTAATGTCAGAGTCACCACAACCCTGTTCAGCAAAGAATTTCACCTGCTCCTCTTCCCACACGGCGTCCAGCGCCTGCGGCGTATCGTCGCGCGCTTCAGCGGCAATTTTTTCCGCCATTTGCTCGTTATCTACTGCGGTTTTGCTCAGAGAAAGCAGCGCGTCAAACAGCATGGTGTAATGACTCTCACGCTGCTGCAACCGCGCCTGCAATAACGCCAGGATCGGCGCAATATCCTGCAAACCGCCAACCGCTTCCGCAGCAGGAAGCTGCGCCAGATACTCCAGATAGAGTGGTAGATGATCGGGCAATTCACGGCTGTCAAGCTGCAAACCGTGACGCTCATACTGCGCCAGCAGATCGACCATTGCCTGTCCACGATCGCGGGATTCGCCGTGGACATGCTCAAACAGCAACAACGACGTTGCGCGGCCGCGATCAAACAGCTCGCTGTACGTGGACTGCGCATCCAGCAAATCCTGCGTCGTTAAATCACGTAAAAAAATCCCGACCTGTTGTGCATCAACTTTCGTCAGGTTTTCGCCTGAGGCCAGCGCATCGAACAGCTCTTGTTGATGCTGCCACAAAGCAGCATCCGGGTATTCCAGCAAACGGGAAATAACCACCAGTTCAATCATGGGTGTGGCTCCGTTTTGACTGTTACATCCACCGCATCAATGCGGCGGCTGTTGAACAGGTTGAATTTACTGTCTGAACCGTGACAACCGTCGCCGAAGCTGAAGCCACAACCGCTTTTCTCCGGGAACGCTTCACGCGCCAGCTCACGATGGCTGGACGGTACAACAAAACGATCCTCGTAGTTGGCGATCGCCAGGTAACGATACATCTCCTGCGCCTGTTCTTTCGACAGCCCAACCTCTTCAAGCGCGCGGGTATCTTCAATACCGTCAACGGTTTCCGCTCGTTTAAAGTGGCGCATCGCCAGCATACGTTTAAGCGCCAGCAGCACCGGTTCGGTGTCCCCGGCCGTTAGCAGGTTCGCCAGGTACTGCACAGGAATGCGCAGGCTCTCCACGTTCGGCAGAATGCCATTGCTGCCCAGTTCCCCTGCATCGGCTGCGGACTGGATCGGCGACAGCGGCGGCACGTACCACACCATCGGCAACGTGCGATATTCTGGATGCAACGGCAGCGCCAGTTTCCAGTCCATCGCCATTTTGTAGACCGGTGATTTCTGTGCCGCGTCAATCACGCTCTGCGGCACGCCATCGGCCAGCGCCTGAGCAATAACCGCCGGATCGTGCGGATCGAGGAACACATCAAGCTGGCGCTGGTACAGGTCTTTTTCGCTTTCGGTGCTGGCGGCGTTTTCAATGGCGTCCGCGTCATACAGCAGCACGCCGAGGTAACGAATACGGCCAACGCAGGTTTCCGAGCAAACGGTCGGCATACCCGCTTCGATACGCGGATAGCAGAAAATGCACTTCTCGGATTTGCCGCTCTTCCAGTTGAAGTAGATTTTTTTGTACGGGCACCCGGTGACGCACATACGCCAGCCGCGACATTTGTCCTGATCGATCAGCACAATGCCATCTTCTTCACGTTTGTAGATCGCGCCGCTCGGACAGGTTGCAACGCACGCCGGGTTCAGACAGTGCTCGCACAGGCGCGGCAAATACATCATGAACGTGTTTTCGAACTGGCCGTACATTGCTTTTTGCAGGTTGGCGAAGTTCTGGTCTTTGCTCAGCTTGTCAAACTCACCGCCCAGATCGTCTTCCCAGTTCGGGCCGGCGGTGATTTTGTTCATCCGCTGACCGGTGATCAACGAACGTGGACGCGCAATCGGCTGATGTTTGCTTTCTGGTGCGTTATGCAGATGCTGATAATCAAAATCAAACGGTTCGTAGTAATCATCGATCTCCGGCAGATGAGGGTTAGCGAAGATCTTACCCAGCAGTAGCGCACGGTTGCCCATGCGTGGTTGCAGTTTGCCGTTGATTTTGCGGATCCAGCCGCCCTTCCATTTCTCCTGATTTTCCCAGTCGGTCGGAAAGCCGGTGCCCGGCTTGGTTTCAACGTTGTTGAACCATGCGTATTCCATACCTTCACGGCTGGTCCAGACATTTTTACAGGTCACAGAACAGGTATGACAGCCGATGCATTTATCGAGATTCAGCACCATGCCGACTTGTGAACGAATTTTCATTTTGCGCTCTCCTGTACCTGGTCATTACCTTCGCCATCCAACCAGTTGATATTTTTCATCTTACGCACCACCACAAACTCATCACGGTTGGAGCCAACCGTCCCGTAATAGTTGAAGCCATAAGCCAGTTGGGCATAGCCGCCGATCATATGCGTCGGTTTTGGGGTAATACGGGTGACCGAGTTATGGATACCGCCGCGCTGCCCGGTAATTTCTGACCCAGGCAGGTTCACGATACGTTCCTGCGCGTGGTACATCATTGTCATACCAGATGGCACACGCTGACTCACCACTGCACGCGCTGTTAGCGCACCGTTGCTGTTGAACACTTCGATCCAGTCGTTATCCGCAATACCCATCTCTTTGGCATCAACATCACTCAGCCATACCACGGGACCACCACGACCTAGTGTAAGCATCAGCAAGTTATCGCTGTATGTGGAGTGAATGCCCCATTTCTGGTGCGGAGTCAGGAAATTGAGCGCTTTTTCTTTATAACCGTTAGGTTTCACGCCCATCATCTCTTTCACCGAACGGGTATCAATCGGCGGACGGTAAACCAGCAGGCTTTCACCGAAGTCGCGCATCCATTGATGATCCTGATACAACTGCTGACGGCCGGAGAGCGTGCGCCATGGAATCAGTTCATGCACGTTGGTATAGCCCGCATTATAAGAAACATGCTCATCTTCGAGGCCGGACCAGGTTGGGCTGGAGATGATTTTGCGCGGCTGCGCCTGAATATCACGGAAACGAATCTTTTCGTCTTCTTTATTTAGCGCCAGGTGCGTATGGTCGCGACCGGTAAATTCACTGAGCGCAGCCCAGGCTTTTACCGCCACGTTGCCATTGGTTTCCGGTGCCAGCGTCAGGATCATCTCTGCCGCATCAATCGCCGTATTCAACATCGGCTGACCTTTTGCCGGGCCATCCGCTTTGGTGTAGTTGAGCTTACGCAGCAGATCCATTTCGCTCTGGGTGTTCCAGGCGATACCTTTGCCGCCGTTGCCAATCGTCTCCATCAGCGGGCCAATCGAGGTAAAGCGTTCATAGGTTGCCGGATAATTACGTTCGACCGGAATGATATGCGGCGCGGTTTTCCCCGGGATCAGATCGCATTCGCCTTTTTTCCAGTCCTGTACGCCCAGCGGCTGCGCCAGCTCAGCAGCAGAGTCATGCTGGATCGGCAACGTCACCACATCGATTTCTTTACCCAGGTGGCCGACGCACAGCGCGGAGAAAGATTTGGCGATACCTTTGTAAATCTCCCAGTCGCTTTTGGATTCCCACGCGGGATCAACAGCCGCAGAAAGCGGATGAATAAACGGATGCATATCCGAAGTATTCATGTCGTCTTTTTCATACCAGGTTGCCGTTGGCAGCACAATATCGGAATAAAGGCAGGTGCTCGACAAGCGGAAATCCAGCGTCACCACCAGATCCAGTTTGCCGTCGAGGCCGTTGTCGCGCCACTCCACCTCTTCCGGCTTCACGCCGCCCTGCTTGCCGAGGTCTTTGCCCTGAATACCGTGTTCGGTACCCAGCAGATACTTGAGCATAAACTCATGCCCTTTACCGGAAGAACCGAGCAAGTTGGAGCGCCAGATAAACAGGTTACGCGGATGGTTTTTACCATTTTCAGGTTGCTCAGCCGCAAAACGCAAAGAGCCTTCCTTCAGGGATTTCACCGTGTAATCCACCGCGCTCATCCCGGCTTTTTCCGCTTCTGCGGCGATACGCAGCGGGTTAGTGCCTAACTGCGGCGCAGACGGCAGCCAGCCCATGCGTTCAGCACGCACGTTAAAGTCGATCAGATTGCCGGTATAGCGGGATTTATCCGCCAGCGGTGAAAGGAATTCCTGCGCCGTTACCGTCTCATAGCGCCATTGGCTGGAGTGGTTATAGAACCAGGATGTGCTGTTCATATGGCGCGCCGGACGCTGCCAGTCAAGAGCAAACGCCAGCGGTTGCCAGCCGGTTTGCGGACGCAGTTTTTCCTGGCCAACATAGTGTGCCCAGCCGCCGCCGCTCTGCCCAACGCAGCCACAGAAGATCAGCATGTTGATAATGCCGCGATAGTTCATATCGAGGTGATACCAGTGGTTCATCCCGGCACCGATAATCACCATCGAACGACCATGGGTTTTGTCGGCGTTATCGGCGAACTCACGGGCGATACGGATAATCTGCGCCTGTGACACACCAGTGATTTTCTCTGCCCACGCCGGGGTATAGGCTTTAATTTCGTCGTAACGGGTAGCGCAGTTTTCATCATCCAGACCGCGATCCAGGCCGTAGTTGGCGAGTGTGAGATCGTAGACGGTTGCCACCTGCGCGGTGGAACCGTCGGCCAGTTGGATGCGTTTTACCGGCAGTTTGTGCAGCAGGATATTATCCAGCGAAACACCGCTAACATGCTCGCTGCTTTCGCCACCGAAATACGGGAAACCAACCTGCGCAACATCGTCGTGTTGACCGAGCAGGCTCAGATTCAACTCCACGTCAGCGCCATTGCCGCCATCGCGTTGTTCAAGGTTCCATTTCCCTTTCTCACCCCAGCGGAAACCGATGGAGCCGTTCGGTGCGACCAGGTTGCCATCGTTATCAAGGGCGACAGTTTTCCATTCCGGGTTATTTTGCTGGCCCAGCGCATCCACCAGATCGGCGGCGCGCAACATACGACCTGCGGCGTAATAACCGTCACGCTCCTCCAGCATCACCAGCATCGGCATGTCGGTATAGCGACGCACATAATCGGTGAAGTACTGGCTCGGTTTGTCCAGATGGAATTCACGCAGCATGACATGGCCCATTGCCAGCGCCATCGCAGCATCGGTACCTTGTTTCGGCGCCAGCCACAAATCGCACAGCTTAGCGATTTCTGCGTAATCCGGCGTCACAGCAACTGTTTTGGTGCCTTTGTAACGGACTTCAGTAAAGAAGTGCGCATCCGGAGTACGGGTTTGCGGCACGTTAGAACCCCAGGCAATGATGTAACTGGAGTTGTACCAGTCAGCAGATTCCGGTACATCAGTCTGTTCACCCCAGGTTTGCGGCGAGGCTGGCGGTAAATCGCAGTACCAGTCATAGAAGCTGAGACAGGTGCCGCCGATCAATGAAAGGTAACGCGCACCGGAAGCATAAGAGACCATCGACATCGCCGGAATCGGCGAAAAACCTGCCACGCGGTCAGGGCCGTAGGTTTTAACGGTATAAACGTTGGATGCCGCAATCAGCTCATTCACTTCCTGCCAGGAAGAACGAACAAAACCGCCGCGACCACGCGCTTGTTTAAAGCTTTTCGCTTTATCGGCATCTTCAATGATGGAAGCCCAGGCATTCACCGGATCGGCATGTTGCGCTTTCGCTTCGCGCCATAGTTTAATCAGGCGTTTACGCATCAGCGGATATTTCAGGCGGTTAGCACTGTAGAGATACCAGGAGTAACTCGCGCCGCGCGGGCAACCACGCGGTTCATGGTTAGGCATATCCGGGCGGGTGCGCGGGTAGTCTGTCTGTTGGGTTTCCCAGGTGACCAGACCGTTTTTAACAAAGATCTGCCAGCTACAGGAGCCAGTACAGTTCACGCCGTGGGTGGAACGAACAATTTTATCGTGCTGCCAGCGGCTACGGTATCCATCCTCCCAGTCCCGGTTGGTGTTTAAGAGCTGGCCGTGCCCGTCGGCAAAGGTTTCGCCTTTCTGTTTGAAGTAGCGAAACCGGTCCAGGAATTTACTCATCGGGGGTTCTCCTGTTGGAGCCTGTATGGCTCTCTTGCTAAATCGACATTGCTGCATTTGCCGCGACGGTAACCCCCACAAAGACGAAGAGAATTGATGGCGATCAAGCACTCAGAACTTCACAAAAGCAGCCAAAAAGAGAATTACCCCCAAAGTGTTAGTAATTTTTATTTTATAATATACTGATAAATAATGTTTTTTATGAAGGAAGTGCAGAGTCACCTCTACTTTTCCAGAGCGCCAGGTATTAAGGGGTAGAAGCTCTGCCTGACCCTCTTCTGTATAAGAGTTTCCGTAGCAGGCTGAAAATAAAATCAATAGTATGTTGTAACTATATGCGGAATAAAAAAAGCGCGGCTTTCACCGCGCAACGATAATCAACAAGCTTTTATATTATTATTTTTTACGCCCGTATATCGCCCAGGTGATCACAACACAGGCAATATAGAACACGAGAAATACTTTCATTGCACCAGCCGGAGAGCCGGTTAATACCAGTGAAGTACCGAACGCTTTCGGGATGAAAAAACCACCAATCGCGCCGATTGCTGAGATAAACCCAAGCGCCGCCGCTGTTTCTGTTGCAGCTTCACGCATGGCTTCGCTCTCGCTGCCACCGCGTTTTTGTGCGCGCTCCATCGCCATTTTGCGGAAAATAACCGAGATCATCTGGAACGTAGAACCACTGCCCAGACCCGCCGTGAGGAACAACATCAGGAAGACGCAGAAGAAGGCGATAAAGCTACCGCCAGTACCTCCTGTGGGTAAGGTCAGGAACAACGCAGCACTGAAAATGGCCATCACCACAAAGTTCACCAGCGTGACACGCGTTCCGCCGAGGCGATCGGAGATCGCGCCGCCAGCCGAACGCGCCAGAGCGCCGATCAGGGGGCCGAAGAAAGCAAAATGCAGGATCTGTACATCCGGAAACTGCGTTTTCGACAGCATGGCAAAACCGGCTGAAAAGCCGATAAACGAGCCAAAGGTTGCCAGATAGAGGAAGCTCATAATCCACAAGTGACTGCGTTTCAGCACCGGCAATTGCGCACGCAGCGAGGCTTTCGAAGTTGCCAGTTCGTTCATGCCAAACCAGGCCGCCAGCGTAAACAAGGCCAGCAGCGGAACCCAGACCCAGGCCGCGTTTTCCAGATACAGCATTGAGCCGTCCGGCTGAGCTGCACCCGTACCACCAAAAGCGGCAAAAATGGAAAAAGAGACGGCCAGCGGCGCAATCAATTGCATCACGCTCACGCCCAGATTGCCCAGCCCGCCGTTGATCCCCAGCGCGCCACCCTGCTTCTGTTTTGGAAAGAAAAAGCTGATGTTCGCCATACTGGAAGCAAAGTTCGCCCCGGCGAAACCGCACAGCAGCGAGATAATAATAAACGTACTAAAAGGCGTGGTCGGATCCTGCACGGCAAAACCGAGCCATACGCAAGGAATAATCAAAATCCCGGTGCTGAAGGCCGTCCAGCGACGACCACCGAACACGGGTACCATAAAAGAGTACGGTACGCGGAGCAACGCGCCGGAAACAGAAGGCAGCGCAGTCAGCATAAAGAGCTGGTCAGTGGTAAAGTTGAAACCCACTTTGGGTAGGTTAACGGCGACGGCGCTGAACAGCATCCAGACGCAAAACGCCAGAAGCAGGCAAGGAACGGAAATCCACAAATTACGGCTTGCAATCGCATGTCCCTGCTGTTGCCAGAAAGCCGGATCTTCAGGACGCCATTCGGTAATAACCCGTGATGACGAACCTTTTTCCGGGATGGATGAGTGCTGCATATACACCTCTGCTGATCGGTTTGATGCCTGTCACCATAGTTTTTACAGCGCCAGGTAAGTTGATATAAATCAAAGGAAAAGCAGCGCTTTCTACGCCTGAAAAATCAGCATGCTCATTAGTGAGTAGTTAAAATATACAAAAAAGGTGTGGTTTTTCACGGCCATCGCCGCTACCGCGCAGATTGTTCCCACGTTGGTCGACACGCTGGCAATAAAGGGGTAATCCTTTAGAGGTATGGGTATACCCCAGGCGATAGCTGACAATACCGCCACCCGCAGCGCATGCGGCCAAGGAGCTTTCATCACTTATGTTAAAACGCCTCTTTTCTCCTATTTCGCTGGTTAATCAACTGGCGCTGCTGATGTTGCTGTCCACCGTTATCGGCGTGGCAGGTATGGCTATATCCGGCTGGTTGGTACAGGGTGTTCAGGGTAGCGCGCATGCTATCAACAAAGCCGGTTCTCTGCGCATGCAGAGCTATCGTCTGTTGTCTGCGATCCCGCTGCATGAAGACAAGCAGTACCTGTTTGATGAAATGGAACATACCGCATTCAGCCCTGAGCTGGCGCTGGCCGCGCAGCGTGATGGTCAACAAGCGCAGCTTGCCGAGCTACAAAACTACTGGCACAGCCTTGTGATCCCTGCGATCCGCCAGGCGCAACAGCCCA
This sequence comes from Kosakonia arachidis, assembly GCF_900116535.1. Classification (GTDB taxonomy): domain Bacteria; phylum Pseudomonadota; class Gammaproteobacteria; order Enterobacterales; family Enterobacteriaceae; genus Kosakonia; species Kosakonia arachidis. The sequence continues at coordinate 10,913 of NZ_FPAU01000014.1, forward strand.
GTGAAGCAGCGGACATTATCGCTATCTTCGTTGGCAGGATCGATAAACTGGTGACGTCGTTCGATCGCAGCACAGAACAACGGATTGAACAGGTTGTCATCATGCAACATTTGATGGCGCTGTTGATGGCTCTGCTGCTGCTGTTTGCTGTCGTCTGGCTGCGTTCACGACTGCTGCGCCCGTGGCAACAACTGCTGCAAATGGCGCGCGCCGTTAGCCAGCGCGATTTTACCCGGCGCGCCTCGATTAGCGGACGCAACGAAATGGCAACGCTTGGTGAGGCGTTGAATAACATGTCCGCTGAGCTGGCGGAAAGTTATGCAGTGCTCGAACAGCGCGTTAACGAGAAAACCGCCGGTCTTGAGCAGAAAAACCAGATCCTGTCATTTTTGTGGCAGGCTAACCGCCGCCTGCACTCACGCATTCCACTGTGCGAACGCCTTTCGCCAGTGCTTAATGGCTTACAGGGTTTAACTCTGCTTCACGATATCGAATTGCGCGTCTACGACACAGAAGATGAGAACAACCATCAGGAATTTACCTGCCAGTCGAATGCCAGTTGTGATGATAAAGGCTGCCATTTGTGCCCACGAGGTGTCTCAACGCCGCATGCAGGTTCCGGTACAACGTTAAAATGGCGACTTGCGGATGCCCATATGCAGTACGGTTTGCTGCTGGCGCAATTGCCGCCAGGTCGGCATTTAAACCATGACCAGCAACAACTTGTTGATACGCTGGTAGAACAGTTAACCGCGACACTGGCTCTCGACAGGCATCAGGACAAACAACAGCAACTGCTGGTAATGGAAGAGCGCGCCACCATAGCCCGTGAACTGCATGATTCAATCGCCCAGTCACTCTCCTGTATGAAGATGCAAGTTAGCTGTCTGCAAATGCAGGGCGATGCCTTACCACAAAATAGCCAGCAGTTACTGGGCCAGATCCGGAACGAGCTGAATACCTCCTGGGCGCAGTTACGCGAACTGCTGACCACCTTCCGTTTACAATTGACCGAACCGGGGCTGCGCCCGGCGCTGGAAGCCAGTTGCCAGGAGTACAGCGATCGTTTCGGTTTCCAGGTGCGGCTCGACTATCAGCTTACCCCCCGCCTGGTACCGCCGCATCAGGCAATCCATCTGTTGCAAATTGCCCGCGAAGCGCTGAGCAATGCACTGAAACACGCCGGCGCAACCGCGGTCAACGTCGTCGTAGAACAGCATGAAAACCGGGTGATACTGCACGTTATCGATAATGGGCGCGGTATTCAGGTCAATGCTGAAAGGACAAATCATTATGGAATGATCATTATGCGTGACCGCGCGCAAAGCCTGCGCGGCGATTGCCAGGTACGCCCCGTTGCTTCAGGCGGGACGGAGGTTATCGTTACGTTCATCCCTGAGACGTTTATCTCACCCATGCAAGGAGATACCCATGAGTAACCCGCAACCGGCCACTATTTTGCTGATCGACGACCATCCGATGCTGCGAACCGGTGTAAAGCAGTTGATCGGCATGGCACCCGATATCACCGTGGTCGGCGAAGCCAGCAACGGCGAGCAAGGGATTGAACTGGCTGATGCACTCGACCCAGACCTGATACTACTGGATCTTAATATGCCTGGCATGAACGGCCTGGAAACGCTCGATAAACTGCGCGAGAAGTCGCTTTCAGGCCGGGTGGTGGTATTCAGTGTTTCCAACCATGAAGAAGATGTAGTAACCGCGCTGAAACGCGGTGCGGATGGCTACCTGTTGAAAGATATGGAGCCGGAAGATTTGCTGAAAGCGCTGCAGCAAGCAGCAGCAGGAGAGATGGTGCTCAGCGAAGCGCTCACCCCGGTGCTGGCGGCAAGCCTGCGCGCCAATCGCTCGACCAGCGATCGCGACATCAGCCAGCTCACTCCGCGCGAGCGTGATATTCTCAAGCTGATTGCGCAGGGGTTGCCAAATAAAATGATCGCCCGCCGTCTCGATATCACCGAGAGCACAGTCAAAGTCCACGTTAAACATATGCTGAAGAAAATGAAGCTTAAATCCCGCGTTGAAGCTGCAGTATGGGTTCATCAGGAACGCATTTTCTGATCGTTACGGGGCTGGCAGCGACCAGCCCACGTTAACGTTATCGTCCGTCATCGGCGGTACTACGGGTTCAGTCAGTTTCAGCTCAATGCTATTTGACGCCACGCGTTGCCCTTTATCATCTTCCACCAGTGCGGTGAGTGTCCAGCGATTGCTCGCCCCTTCAGCACTATCCCAGCGCGGCATAATCAGCGTCCAGCCATCAGCACTGCGGCCATTCACTGGCGGCGTCAGACTAAGCGCCTGCGTATCGCCCTGCCAGATAATCGAACGCACGCCATGCGTACTGTTGATTTGCAGCTTCAATGCCACGGTTTCACCAGGCTGTAAATCCCACGGTGGTGTAGCGAGAAACACCGACAATGTTTTGCGCTGACGATATTCATACACCGGCGTACTGCTGCGCGTTGGGCTGTCGTAACGGCTGCCACGCAGCGAACGACTGGCGGCCACTTCGCTGGCTGAAAGTTGCTTCCACAACGGGACGCCAAAGCGGTAGTTGAGCTTCAAACCTAAGTCATTCTGGCTAAGACCGCTCTCACCCTGACGGTGTTCGGCGGTCAACGTCACCAGCGGAACCGGGGTATAGTTGAGGCCCACTTTCACCGCTACCGGGTTGCGATAGCCGGTACCGGTATCAAACAGATCCACATTATCACCAAAGTATTGTTCAACGCTGAGGCTGGTATTCAGTTGCTGCCAGAACGGCAATCGCGCCTGCGCCGTCACGTCGTAACCCCGCGCCATCCGTTGTTGCTGCGTGGCGGTTTGATAATTCCAGTTGCTCACAGGCTGGTAGTAGTTGGCGGAGAAACGCAGATATTGCCCCCATACCTCGGCCCCTACACCGGCGCGGCTAAAACTGTCATCCAGCAGCGTGTCATAAAAAGTGTTGTAGCCGAGTAACCAATCGCCAGCCATCCAGCGTTGGCCTAACCCGACATTGCCCACCAGCCCCGCGTCCTGTTGCGTCACTCCGAGCTGCCCCCAACTGAGGTAGCGGTTATTATCCTCCAGAGGCACAAACCAGTCGCCGTGGCTGCCGGTAAAACTACCCTCGCTATCGACCTTAAAATCGATATTGGCACTGCCCCAGGGCGACAGCCAGGATTCCACTTTCTGGTTCACCTCATCGCTCACCACATCCTGCAATTGTCCGAATGCAAACTGGCGCGCCTGTTCTCCCGCGGTCAGCCCGTTATCCGTCATGCTGGCTTCCCCGAAGGCTTTGATCATTTCCGCGACGTGTTTTTCCTGCGAACCACTTACTGGCGCCATGCCGAGCTCCGGCAAACCATCGCCGTTATTGTCGAAGGGGTTTTCCGCTTGCTGAACGAAGCTATTTTGTGCGGCATCGACAATATCACTCGCCAGCAGCAATATCAGGAGAGATGAGATCTTATAATTCATAACACCGTACAGCAATTTGCTGATAATAATCCGTCCAGTTTTATCGACATGAACCAACAAGTTTAACGGTTTTGTCCTTGCTTTGCAGGGAGCGGCATAATACCAGGAAAATCCTTACCTACCCGCTGCGTTGCAACTACAGTTAATGCACCAATGCTGAAAGAGAATCGCCATGAATTGTAAACTGCGTGGAGTGTTCTGTAGCGCACTGCTGTTGTACGGCGTACAAGCATACGCAAATGAACTATTTAACCTGCAATCCCCGGCTTTCGCCGACAATGCATTGATGGAGAAAAAATTCGCCGGTAACGCCAGCAACAATCCCAACTGTACAGGTGAAAATCAGTCGCCCGCGCTGGTGTGGAGTAACCCGCCAGCCAGTACAAAAAGTTTCGCCCTGCTGGTTCACGATCCAGAAGGCGCGAACGGGCTGGGGGTGACGCATCTGGTGGCTTACAATATTTTGCCATCAACGACCGGTTTCGCACCCAACGATCTGCGCGACGGCAAAAATTATACTGGCGGGAAAAACAGCCCCGGTAATCTGCGCTGGCATGGCCCCTGTCCACCACCTGGTAGCGGTGCGCACCATTACACTTTCACGCTAATTGCTACCTCACTACCGCCAACCTTGCCGGAAGGGCTAACACGCGAGGCGTTGTTAGATAAACTGAAAGGGCATGCACTGGCCGCCAGCGGATTAATTGGCCGTTTCGGACAATAATTTGTGGTAACCCACTGATTCTGCGTCGCCGACCTTTCACCGGCGACGGCTGCGCAGTAGCATAAGCCCCGTCTGCACAATGTTATCGAAGGAGTGAAAATGCAAAAGATCGTCATTGTCGCCACCGGCGCGGCTTATGGTAGTGAATCGCTGTTCAGCAGTTTGCGCCTGGCAATCGCCCTGTGCGAAGAAGAGAGCGCGAAGCAACTGAAAGTGTTTTTAATGTCCGACGCGGTCACCGCCGGTCTGCGCGGGCAAAAACCGGCAGAGGGTTATAACCTGCAACAGATGCTGGAAATTTTGACCGCCCAGGGTGTTGTAGTGAAATTATGCAAAACCTGCACTGATGGACGCGGTATCACCGCCCTGCCGCTAGTAGATGGCGTGGAAATAGGCACGCTGGTGGAACTGGCGCAGTGGACGGTGGCTGCGGATAAGGTATTAACTTTTTAATATCTCCGAAAGTTTAATATGATTTTCTTATGAATGACGTTCCGTCATCAAGTTTGCCTGTTGTGTTGCCGATAGCCACTTAAGACAACACAGCAGGTAACATAATTATGTTTAGAACGATTAAATCCCGCATTATTGCGGCCACGGCGGGATGTCTCGCTATCGCTTTGCTTCTTAACACCGTTATTAACTATCAGGTCACTCGCCAGTATAATCAACAAACTCAGCAAGATATCCTCTACAGCACCAGCATCAGCCACAGCATTGCCATCTCAGACTGGGTCGCCAGTAAAATGGAGATCATCAACTCACTGCAAAGCGTCGCCTTAACTGACGATCCGGTGCCTATTTTCACACAGATGGCGCACGCCGGTGGCTTCACCAATGTGTATATCGGTTATGCCAGCAAAACGGCAAAATTCTCCGATCCGACAGGCGTACCCACCGATTATGATCCGACGATCCGTCCGTGGTATCAGCAGGTGCTGAAAGCGGATGCACCAGTGGTGACCGCACCCTATGTCGATGCGGGTAGCGGGAAATTGGTGGTCACGTTCGCCGTACCGGTGAAAGAGAACGGTACACTGAAAGGCGTAGTCGCTGGTGATGTTTCGATGGACAGCGTGGTCGCTAACGTACGCGGCATCAATCCATCGCCTAACAGCAGCGGTTTGCTGCTGGACAGCGACGGCACGGTGATTGCCGCTAATAACGATAATCTGACGCTCAAACCCTTCACAGAAGCGCTCAGCGGTGTAAGTTTCGCCGGGCTGAGCGCCGGGAAAATCGTCGAAGGCCAGTACGCTGGCGTACAGAAGATATTGCAAGCTACCCCGGTCAAAGGCACCCACTGGCTGCTGACCGTAGCGCTGGACAGCGCAGATTCCACGTCCGGTTTGCAGGCACAGCTCAAAGCTTCCGCCCTGTCATTGGTCGTGCTGGTACTGATTGCTGGTGCAGTCATGCACTGGATAGTGTCGGCCATGCTTAAAAGACTACTGATAATTCGCGATGCGATGAATGCTATCAGTAGCGGCACCGACGATCTTTCCCAGCGTTTACCAGTGAATGGTCATGATGAAGTGACGCAAATTGCTCATGCTTTTAACGCCTTCAGCGATAAATTGTCGGTGGTGATGGTTAAACTGCGTGATTCCAGCCAATCCGTACAACAAGCGGCCCAAGAGATTGCCGCAGGTAACCAGGATCTCTCAGGCAGGACTGAACAGGCGGCATCCAGCCTGCGAGAAACGGCCAGCGCCGTTGAGCAGATCACCGCCTCGGTCGCCCAGTCCACTGATGCTGCCGCTCAGGCTAATCAGCAGGCACATGCGGCATCTGAAGCGGCATCCCACGGCGGTCAGGTGGTGGCACAGGCGATAACCACCATGCAATCTATTGAAACCGCTTCAGCGAAAATTGGGGATATCACCAGCGTGATTGACGGCATCGCCTTCCAGACGAATATTCTGGCGCTGAATGCCTCCGTCGAAGCGGCGCGAGCGGGTGAACAGGGGCGCGGGTTTGCCGTGGTCGCTGGTGAAGTACGCAATCTGGCCAGCCGCAGTGCTCAGGCGGCGAAAGAGATCAAAACGCTGATTGATTCCACCACCGAAAGTGTCGCTACGGGTTCACGCTTTGTTCGGCTGGCGGGCGACAGTATGACCGACATTGTTTCCAGCATCGACAGTGTGTCGGTAATCATGCGCGAGATCACCGTCGCTACGAGTGAGCAGATGAAGGGCATACAGGAGATCAATCATGCCGTTATCGATCTTGACCATATGGTGCAGCAAAATGCCGAACTGGTGATCCAGTCCGCCACCGCTGCAGGTGCATTGCGCTCACAGGCCGGGGAGCTTGCTGAAACCGCCGGGCATTTCCGCATTTAATCTTCTTTCGGCGCATTTCACCCAAGGTTTTATGCGCCGACCTCCCCCCTCGCCAGATAATGTAATTTTTGTTTAATCGCTACGTCATTATTTGATCAAAATCAGCATTCGTTGCCCTTCACTTTGGTGTTATTGGCTGAGTGAATTGTGAACAGAATCACGCGCGAGAAGTTTTCGTGGCGGAAGGCGTTGTTATAAAACTACGGGGTTGGAAAATGGCGGTGGTAAAAGCAAGTTTGAGATTGTTTGGCGGGGATACGATTGTCGTTCGTTGTTCAGCAAATTGTCATATTCATCTGATGAGCGAGAAAAGCAGCACGGCTGATGAGCAGACCGATATTTTAAGCGTCCAGAACCGCGCAAGCGCCTATCTGGCGGTGCCTTACAGTGGTATCTGGAACGTGCTGATCGATAGCCACAGCCAGTCGCTGGAGCACTCAATCAGCTACGTTGCGGCATAATCGCTCAACAGACAAAACCAGGTTGCAGGTCCGGGCCTGGTTTTTCTCCCTCCAGCAAGTCACGCACTCTCCCCACCAGCTCATTCAGACAGTCATCGTGCATACCGAGTTTAATGAGTTCTTGTTCAAGCGAGAAAAGATACTGCGCATTGGTGCCTAGCGGGCCGCTGGCGGAGGCAATCAACGGGGCGATAGTTTGCGCGCGGGTATCGGATTCGTAGAGTGGATGGCGTGGATCCATAATAAACACCAGCGCGTTAATAATACGGCCATCGTCCAGCGCCAGCTTGCACCAGCTTGGCATATAGCAGCCGGTGATCATTTCGCGTTTCCACAGCAGAGACAATTCTTCTGCAAGGGTTTCCTGTGGCATACGGTAAGCAACACCGGTCGTACGGCCGCCCTCTTTCAGCGCCAGCATGCGGCCAGGCTGACAGGCCGTTCCGCGACCCGCAGTCAAACGCAGACAAAATGCGCGATGCCAGCCAACCAGCGTTCCGGTGCAAGACTCTTCAAATTCCAGCGCCGGGTTCCACATCAGCGAACCGTAGCCGAAAATCCACACCGGCCCTTCATCCGGACGACAAGCGAGCGTCGCTGCCAGCGATGCGGCCCGTTGTTCCGCCGACCATAACAGGGACTCCTCAATGTCGCCAAACGCCGTTTTACAATCGGCTGTTCGCAAGAAATCACGCGTTAACATCTTTTACCTCCGCCACTGCCTGCTTCCCTGCGACTGCTCTACTGCTGTCTTCCCGACAAATGCTGCTTTAAGCGCAGCTTACTACGCACCATATGCAATTCACGGGCCGCTTGCAATAGCACCAACACATTGAATGTGGCTATAAATGGCGAAGTGGAATTATTTCATTGTGTTATCTCTTTTTGTGCCAGCGATCGTCGTCGCCTTTTTCATAATCCTGTTTAACGGCCGACCAGGCAACACGGTGCGCCGTCTCTTCGCGGCTGGCGTCATCGCGCCGGTCGGCTTTATCCTTGTACTGCTCCCAGGCGCTATTAAACGCCTCTTTATAAATTTCTTGTGCATGGGCAGGCAACACATGCTGGACGCTATCAGGAAGATCGGACTTCTCTTTATAAGGCATGTTTTGGCTCCTTTTGGGCTAAATGTGGACTAAATATGAGCTAAATGAATAAGCCTGGCTGATCATTTACACAACCGCCACCACTGTCTTATTTATTGAAAATAAAAAATCACATCATATTGTTAGATATGGATAATTTTTATAAGAGATGTTTTTTTAAAGAGCTGAAATAAAAAAATAACAAAACAGTAAAAATGAGTAAAAACCCACCTAAAAGTGCCGATTTTTTGCTATCTTAGTACGCTGATAATTTTGTCTATAATCCATATATATACCCTAAATAATTCGAGTTGCAGGAAGGCGGCGACGCAGTGAATCCCCAGGAGCTTACTGAAGTAAGGGACCGGGGTGAGCGAGGAAAGCCAACGCACATGCAGCTTGAAGTATGACGGGCATACCTGCACTATGACGGAGCATCATAATGGCAACAACGCACGAAGCGGTTAAAACCCGCCACAAGGAGACATCCCTTATTTTCCCGGTACTCGCGCTGGCAGTGCTGCTTTTCTGGGGAAGTTCGCAGTCATTGCCAGTGGTGATTGGCATCAATATTCTGGCGCTGATCGGTATTCTTGCCAGCGCCTTTAGCGTGGTTCGACATGCTGACGTACTCGCACACCGCCTCGGTGAGCCCTACGGTTCGCTGATTCTGAGTCTTTCGGTAGTGATCCTCGAAGTGAGCCTGATTTCCGCGCTGATGGCGACAGGCGATGCCGCGCCAACGCTGATGCGAGACACGCTTTACTCTATCATCATGATTGTCACCGGCGGGCTGGTTGGGTTCTCACTGCTGCTCGGCGGGCGTAAATTCGCCACCCAGTATATGAATCTGTTTGGTATCAAACAGTATCTCATCGCCCTGTTCCCGCTGGCGGTTATTGTGCTGGTGTTCCCAATGGCACTGCCAGACGCCAATTTCACTATTGCTCAGTCGCTGCTGGTAGCGTTAATCTCGGCGGCGATGTACGGCGTGTTTTTGCTTATTCAGACCAAAACGCATCAGAGTTTGTTTGTTTACGAGCATGAAGACGAAAGCGACGACGACGATCCACATCATGGCAAGCCGTCTGCACATGGGAATTTGTGGCATACCGTATGGCTGATCGTACATCTGATTGCGGTGATCGCAGTGACCAAGATGAACGCAAAACCGCTGGAAGCACTGCTGACGCAGATGAATGCGCCCGTCGCTTTTACCGGTTTCCTGGTGGCGCTGCTGATTCTGTCGCCGGAAGGTCTTGGGGCGCTGAAAGCGGTGCTGAATAATCAGGTGCAGCGCGCCATGAATCTGTTTTTTGGTTCAGTGCTGGCCACAATTTCCCTGACGGTTCCGGTCGTCACGCTGATTGCGTGGATCACCGATAATCACCTGGTTTTTGGCCTTGGCGCGCCGGAAATGATTGTGATGGTGGCCTCGCTGCTGCTGTGCCAGCTCTCCTTCTCGACTGGCCGTACTAATGTACTGAACGGTGCTGCGCATATGGCGCTGTTTGCGGCCTACCTGATGACAATATTTGCCTGACGCTATTTTACCTGGTCGATAAAAAACCCCGCATTTTGCGGGGTTTTGTTTTTTACTCGGTGTCGAGTTCGTCGAAGCTTTTCACCAGATCATCAATCGCTTTGATCTGCTTGAGGAACGGTTCGAGTTTGTCCAGCGGCAACGCGGACGGACCATCGCATTTCGCGTTGTCCGGATCCGGGTGCGCTTCAATAAACAGGCCGGCCAGACCGGTTGCCATCCCTGCGCGAGCCAGTTCAGTGACCTGCGCGCGGCGGCCGCCTGAAGCCGAACCAAACGGGTCGCGGCATTGCAATGCGTGGGTTACGTCAAAAATGACCGGTGAGTTATTGGAAACTTTCTTCATCACACCAAAACCAAGCATATCTACAACCAGGTTGTCATAGCCGAAGTTGGCGCCGCGGTCGCAGAGGATCACTTTGTCATTGCCACCTTCATGGAATTTATCCACGATATTGCCCATCTGGCCTGGGCTTACGAACTGCGGTTTTTTCACGTTAATTACTGCGCCGGTTTTCGCCATCGCTTCCACCAGGTCGGTCTGGCGGGCAAGGAACGCCGGAAGCTGAATCACGTCGACCACATCGGCTACCGTCTGCGCCTGGGAAGCTTCATGCACGTCGGTGATCACTTTTACACCAAAGGTCTGTTTCAGTTCCTGAAAAATTTTCATCCCCTCTTCCAGACCCGGCCCGCGATAGGACTTGATGGAAGAACGGTTGGCTTTATCAAAAGAGGCTTTGAACACATACGGAATGCCCAATTTCTGGGTCACAGTCACGTAGTGTTCGCAAATGCGCATCGCCAGATCGCGGGATTCCAGCACGTTCATACCACCAAACAGCACAAACGGCAGATCGTTCGCAACGTTAATGTCGCCAATGCTGACCACTTTTTGTTTCATAAAATCGCCTTATCAAGTGTGAATCGGAACTTACTTTTAATGCAGGGTAATCTGTTTGTGTGAAATCGTGTTGATTTGTGCGCGGATCATCTCGCTTATGGGATCCTCCGGACACTGCTCGACGAAATAACTCAGGTCGTGCAATGCCACATGATCGCAATCAAGCTGGGCGTAAATCAGCCCACGGTCACGGATTTCGTAAGGATCTTCCGGATTAAACTGTAACAGGGCTTCACTGGCGCGCAATGCCAGCTCCATCTGCTGCTCTTCCATCAGCGCTGACTTTAAGGTATCCAGCAGCTTGCGGATCACTTCAGCGTTGTCGGCTTCATCCAGATCTTCGTTAAACAGCTCGGTGACCGGGCTGATATTCCCCTTCAGCCACACTTCGAGTGTATGTTCGTCCAGCGTGTCGCCATTAAAAGGGTTAATGAGCCACATTTCACCATCCAGCCACTCGGCACGCAGGATCAACTGCGTCGGGAAAATGACCGGCGTCAGCGGAATGTCGAGATGCCCGGCGACCCACAATAAAATAGCCCCCAGCGATACGGCGCTTCCCTGACGATTTTCCAGCACCTTATCCAGCCACAATGCATCAGACAGGCGGTAAACCCCACGCGTGTCTTTAAAGCCCCATTCCCCGTAAAACAACTCAATGAGCTTTTCCAACTGCCAGTCCTGAGGCTTCGCCTGACTTATTTCCTCTCGCGCCAGGCTCAGCAACCGTTCCAGCTCTTCATGCACGTACAGTGAAGGAAAATCATCGCGAATCAGCTCTGAAACAAGGATCATCCCGTCGCATAATGGCGCGTTGTTAAATTCGAAATCAGCTAACGACCTCATTTCTTACCCCAGTATCGGTACTTTTGTGGCGGCGAGTTTAATGATGATGTACAGCACCACCAGCCCCAGCATAAAGGCGATAAAACCCGTTTGCTGGCTGCGCGGACGATGTCGCCCCAGCGCAATAAAACCCAAAGCAATGTAGATGATAACGCCAAACAGCTTTTCAGTCAGCCATGCACCTTTAACAGTAAAAGGGAAATAGCCCGTTACCCACATCAACCCGCCGCCGCTTAACAGCAGCACGCTGTCGACCACATGCGGCGCCACCCGTACCCAGCCGGCCCGGGCGTGCGGATTATTCGTCCAGCGCCACCAGTAGCGTAAAACGAACAGACTAATGGTCAACGCAACGCAGGTCAAATGCAATGAAATCAATATATTAAAAGCGTGCATCGCGCATTACTCCTGTAAAGGCCGCTTTCCCAACGTCAGCCGCTCATTACCGCCATAATCCCGGCAGGTATTCACCTCCTGCCAGCCATATTGTGAAAATAGCGCACGCACCGCCGCGCCTTGCTGCCAGCCATGTTCCAGCAGCAGCCAGCCGCCCGGCAGCAGAAAGTGTCGCGCGTCGCAAATGATGGTTTGTAAATCGGCGAGACCATGATCGGCCGCCACCAGCGCGCTTTGCGGTTCAAAACGGACATCTCCCTGTGCGAGATGCGGATCCTGCGCATCTATATAGGGAGGATTGCTGACAATCATGGTGAACTGCTGCCCTGTAAGCGCACTGAACCAGCAGCTTTGCAGGATGTTGACGTTAGTCATCGCCAGATGTTCCGCATTGCGTTGCGCCAGTGTTACCGCCTCTGCAACCACATCGACGGCCGTAACGTGGCAATCCGGTCGTTCGCTGGCCAGCGCCAGCGCAATTGCCCCGGTGCCGGTACCCAGATCGAGAATACGACATGGCGAAGTGGGAAGACGGTTTAACGCCTGTTCGACCAGGCACTCCGTGTCCGGGCGCGGGATCAGCGTCACTGGCGAGACAAACAGCGGCAGCGACCAGAATTCACGCTCGCCAACCAAATGCGCCACCGGTTCGCCAAGCGCCCGGCGCGCCAGCAGCGCATCAAGTTGCAGCTGCTGTTCCGACGTAAGCACGGTTTCACCAAAAGCGAGAATGAAGGTGCGTGTTTTGCCGGTCACAAACCCCAGCAGAATTTCAGCGTCGCGGCGCGGGCTTTCGCTCGTCTGTAACTGGCCTATTGCCGCACGCAACCACTGTTGATAGTCCATCATTCCTGCTCGGAAAGCGCTGCCAGTTGATCGGCCTGGTACTCTTGCACAATCGGTTCGATCAACATATCAAGCTTGCCTTCCATCACCTCATCAAGACGATAGAGCGTCAAGTTGATGCGGTGATCGGTAACGCGCCCCTGCGGAAAATTGTATGTGCGATTGCGATCGCTACGATCGCCGCTGCCCAGCAAATTGCGGCGGGTTGATGCTTCAGCCTGCTGGCGTTTCGCCATTTCTGCTGCGTGGATACGCGCACCCAGCACCGACATCGCCTTGGCTTTGTTTTTATGTTGTGAACGTTCGTCCTGACATTCGACCACAATCCCTGTCGGCAAGTGGGTAATACGGATTGCCGAGTCGGTGGTGTTAACGTGCTGACCGCCCGCGCCGGAGGAGCGGAAAGTATCAATACGCAGATCCCCCGGGCTGATATCCGGCAGCTCAGCTTCAGGCAGCTCCGGCATGACGGCAACAGTACAGGCTGAAGTGTGAATACGCCCCTGCGATTCGGTCGCCGGGACGCGCTGCACGCGATGGCCGCCCGATTCAAACTTCAGACGCCCGTAGACGCCCTCACCGCTGATTTTGGCGATCACTTCTTTATAGCCGCCATGTTCACCATCGTTAGCGCTCATGATCTCCACCCGCCAGCGGCGGGCTTCCGCATAGCGGCTATACATACGAAACAGATCGCCGGCAAATAATGCCGCTTCGTCACCGCCCGTACCCGCGCGAACTTCAACGAAGGCATTGCGTTCATCATCCGCATCTTTCGGCAAGAGTAAAACCTGTAAATGCTGCTCCAGCTGTTCGCTTTTCTCTTTCGCATCGCGCAACTCTTCCTGCGCCATTTCACGCATTTCCGGGTCGTCGAGCATCATCTGTGCCGTTTCAATATCTTCCTGAACCTGTTGCCAGTCAGTAAAACAGCGTGACACATCGCTTAGCTGCGCATATTCCCGCGACAGCGCGCGGAAACGATCCTGGTCAGCGATAGTTTGCGCATCACCCAGCAGCGCCTGAACTTCTTCATGACGTTCATGCAGGGCTTCCAGCTTGGCAACGATAGAGGACTTCATAGGCGTAAATGCACCTTTTAATAATCGAGAGTGTTATTGTGCTAATCCAGCCCGAGGCTGTTGCGCAAGGTATGCAGGCGCTCATCATCCCCGTCACGGGCGGCCTGCTGAAGAGATTTGGTTGGGGCGTGGATCAAGCGGTTAGTTAGTTTCCACGCGAGGTCCTGCATGATAACCTGCGGATCGCCACCCTGCGCCAGTGCAGCCAGCGCTTTGGCGGTCAACTCATCGCGCACGGCTTCGGAATGGCTGCGGTATTCACGGATAGTCTCGCTGGCGCTTTGCGCGCGCAGCCATGACATAAATTCGCTGGTTTCCTGGGCAACGATGGTTTCTGCCTGTACCGCAGCGGCTTTACGCTGAGCCAGGTTGTGCTGAATGATGCTTTGCAGATCGTCGACGCTGTAGAGATAAGCGTTGGCTACTTTCCCCACTTCCGGCTCAACGTCACGCGGCACGGCAATATCCACCAACAGCATCGGTTGGTTACGTCGTGCTTTCATCGCGCGTTCCACCATCCCTTTACCAATGATCGGCAACGGGCTGGCGGTAGAACTAATAACAATATCAGCGTCTTTCAAACGCTCGTCGATTTCGCTCAGAGAGATAACGTCCGCGTCAACTTCCTCCGCCAGCACCTGGGCGCGTTCTCGCGTACGGTTAGCGATGATCATCTTTTGCACTTTGTGTTCGTGCAGATGGCGGGCAACCAGCTCAATAGTTTCTCCCGCGCCAACCAGTAATACGGTGACCGTCGAGAGGGATTCAAAGATCTGCCGCGCCAGCGTACAGGCGGCAAAGGCGACCGACACAGCACTGGCACCAATATCGGTTTCCGTACGCACCCGTTTGGCCACGGAGAAGGATTTCTGGAACATGCGCTCCAGATCGCTGGCATTGCCATGCCCGCGCTGCGAATCGGCATAAGCTTTTTTCACCTGGCCGAGAATTTGCGGCTCGCCAAGCACCAGCGAATCCAGCCCGCTCGCCACGCGCATTAAATGGCTGACGGCGTCATTATCCTGATGCCAGTAAAGACTCTGGCGTACTTCCTCTTCGCTCAGGTGGTGGTAATCACACAACCAGCGAACCAGCGCTTCATGCAAGTTTTCCTGCTCTTCGACGCTTAAATAAAGCTCAGTGCGGTTACAGGTTGAAAGCACCACCCCCCCCTGCACCATCGGCTGCGAGAGCAGGCTTTCCAGCGCCTGGTCAAGCGTATCCGGCGAAAATGCAATGCGTTCTCGCAGCGAAACGGGAGCCGTTTTGTGGTTGATGCCAAGAGCTAAAAGGGTCATGAGCGCGGGAATAGTACCAACGTTGATAAGGTTAGACTGCACGCATCATACAGGATGCGCACGGTCAATAAAAGAGAGACTCTCCTTTCGGAGTAATTGGAATTTTAATGATTTAAGACAACTTGAACGTAGACGCTGTTACAGTGCGGCGCTAGCATTAAGCCTAATCACCGCAACCTCTCTCAAGGATTTGTCATCGTTATGACTCTGTCGGACTTCCGCTTTATTCGCCTGCTGCCGCTGGCCAGCCTCGTTTTGACCGCCTGTACGCTCAACGCACCCAAAGGGCCGGGGCAAAGCCCGGATTCTCCGCAGTGGCGTCAGCATGAGCAGCAGGTGCGCGCCTTAAGCCAGTATCAGACCCGCGGTGCCTTCGCTTACCTGTCCGATCAACAAAAAGTCTACGCCCGCTTTTTCTGGCAGCAGACCGGCGAAGATCGTTACCGTCTGTTGCTAACCAACCCATTGGGCAGTTCTGAACTGGAGCTGAATGCGCAGCCGGGTAGTGTGCAACTGGTTGATAATAAAGGCCAGCGCTATACCGCTGACGATGCCGAAGAGATGATTGGCAAGTTGACCGGCATGCCTATTCCACTCAATAGCCTGCGCCAGTGGATCCTCGGTCTGCCGGGCAATGCCACCGATTACAAACTTGACGATCAGTACCGCCTGAGCGAACTGAACTACAGCCAGGGCGGTAAAAGCTGGAAAGTCGTTTATGGTGGATATGACAACAAAACCCAACCGGCAATGCCCGCAAATATGGAACTGAGCGACGGCAGCCAGCGTATCAAGCTGAAAATGGATAACTGGATTGTAAAATGACGACCTGGCCCGCTCCGGCAAAACTTAACCTGTTTTTATACATTACCGGCCAGCGAGCTGATGGTTATCACACCTTACAGACGCTTTTTCAGTTTCTCGATTATGGTGATACGCTGACCATCGACCCCCGCAGCGACGGAGAAATTCGTCTGTTAACCCCGGTTGCCGGGGTGCCTGACGAAGAGAATCTGATCGTGCGTGCTGCACGTTTGCTGATCAAACACGCTAGCGAAACAGGGCGTTATCCTGAGGGCAGCGGTGCCGACATTGCGATTGATAAACGTCTGCCAATGGGCGGTGGCCTCGGCGGCGGCTCATCAAATGCCGCGACCGTGCTGGTCGCGTTGAATCATTTATGGCGCTGCCAACTGAGCGTTGACGAACTGGCAGCGCTTGGCCTGCAACTGGGCGCGGATGTCCCGGTATTTGTGCGCGGGCATGCGGCCTTTGCCGAGGGAATTGGTGAGATCCTGACGCCGGTTAATCCACCTGAGAAATGGTATCTGGTGGCGCATCCGGGCGTCAGCATTCCCACGCCAGTGATTTTTAAAGATCCCGAGTTGCCAAGAGCGACGCCGAAGCGGTCAATTGAAACGTTGCTAAATTGTGAATTCGGCAACGATTGCGAGGTTATCGCAAGAAAACGTTTTCGCGAGGTTGATGCCGCGCTTTCCTGGCTGTTAGAATACGCGCCGTCGCGCCTGACTGGCACAGGAGCCTGTGTCTTTTCCGAATTTGACACCGAATCCGCCGCTCGTCAGGTGCTTGAGCAAGCCCCGGAATGGCTGCACGGTTTTGTCGCGCGAGGCGTCAACCTCTCGCCGCTAGCACAAACCATCGCCGGGCAAGCTGAGCTCCGGTGACAACGTCACATGTTCCAGACGTTGCATCGCGCTCTTTAATACACCGCATGGATAGAATTTCGCCCTGACCGCACATTCTGGCGCATTCTATCCGCCACTGGACGCATGCCTGAGGTTCTTCTCGTGCCTGATATGAAGCTTTTTGCTGGTAACGCTACCCCGGAACTAGCACAACGTATTGCCAACCGCCTGTACACTTCTCTCGGCGACGCCGCTGTAGGTCGCTTTAGTGACGGCGAAGTCAGCGTACAAATTAATGAAAACGTACGCGGTGGTGATATTTTCATCATCCAGTCCACTTGTGCTCCCACAAACGACAACCTGATGGAACTGGTTGTTATGGTTGATGCGCTGCGTCGTGCTTCCGCAGGCCGTATCACCGCGGTCATTCCTTATTTCGGCTACGCCCGCCAGGATCGCCGTGTGCGTTCAGCCCGTGTGCCAATTACCGCGAAAGTCGTTGCTGATTTTCTTTCCAGCGTTGGCGTTGACCGCGTGTTGACCGTTGACTTGCATGCTGAACAGATTCAGGGCTTCTTCGATGTGCCGGTTGACAACGTATTTGGTAGCCCGATCCTGCTCGAAGATATGCTGCAACTGAACCTGGACAACCCTATCGTGGTTTCTCCGGACATTGGCGGCGTGGTGCGCGCCCGTGCTATCGCTAAACTGCTGAACGATACCGATATGGCGATCATCGACAAACGTCGCCCACGTGCTAACGTCTCTCAGGTGATGCACATCATCGGCGACGTAGCTAACCGCGACTGCGTACTGGTTGACGATATGATCGACACCGGCGGTACGCTGTGCAAAGCAGCAGAAGCGCTGAAAGAACGTGGTGCAAAACGCGTATTTGCTTACGCGACACACCCGATTTTCTCTGGTAATGCGGTGAACAACTTGCGCAACTCCTTGATTGACGAAGTGGTGGTCTGCGACACCATTCCGCTGAGCGACGAGATCAAAGCGCTGCCTAACGTACGTACGCTGACGCTGTCTGGCATGCTGGCCGAAGCTATCCGTCGTATCAGCAACGAAGAATCTATTTCTGCGATGTTCGAACATTAATCGCTGCTGAATAGAAAACCCGCTACGGCGGGTTTTTTTATCCTTGAATGTTATTTGTATGATTTATCAGGTCATTATTTATTTCCACCTTCAGGATGAAATAGCATCGTGAATAAATTTTTCACTCCACAAGTTCTGCCTTTCCGCGCGTTAATTGAGGCGTGCTGGAAAGAAAAATACACGATGGCTCGCTTTACCCGCGATCTCATCGCCGGTATCACCGTCGGGATTATCGCCATTCCTCTGTCGATGGCGCTGGCAATTGGCAGCGGCGTCGCGCCGCAATATGGCCTGTATACTTCGGCGATTGCCGGTATCGTTATCGCCCTGAGCGGCGGCTCGCGCTATAGTGTTTCCGGCCCGACCGCTGCGTTTGTAGTGATCCTCTACCCCGTTTCACAACAGTTTGGCCTTGCGGGCCTGCTGGTTGCCACATTGATGTCCGGGGTGTTCCTGATCCTCTTCGGGCTGGCGCGCTTTGGTCGATTGATTGAATATATTCCGCTTTCCGTGACGCTCGGTTTTACCTCCGGTATTGGCATCACCATTGCTACAATGCAGCTTAAAGATTTTCTCGGACTGCATATGTCACATGTCCCGGAACATTACCTGCAAAAAGTTGGCGCGCTGGTGATGGCGTTGCCCACCATTAATTTTGGCGATGCAGCCATCGGCGTGACGACACTGGCGACGCTGGTTCTCTGGCCGCGTTTACGTTTACGCTTGCCCGGTCACTTGCCTGCACTGCTGGCAGGCTGTGCTGTTATGCTGGTGGTGAACCTGCTCGGCGGCCATGTTGCCACTATCGGTTCTCAGTTCCAGTACACATTGGCGGATGGCACGCAGGGCAACGGTATCCCTCAGCTTCTGCCGCAGCTGGTATTGCCGTGGGATCTACCGGGTTCGAATTTCAACATGAGCTGGAATTCACTCCAGGCGATGCTGCCTGCCGCATTTTCGATGGCCATGCTGGGCGCTATTGAATCGCTGCTCTGCGCGGTGGTGCTGGACGGGATGACCGGCACCAAACACAAAGCCAACAGTGAGCTGATTGGCCAGGGGATCGGGAATATTATCGCGCCGTTCTTTGGCGGGATCACCGCGACGGCGGCGATTGCCCGCTCTGCAGCTAACGTGCGCGCTGGTGCCACCTCGCCCATTTCTGCCGTGATACATGCACTGCTGGTGATCCTGGCGTTACTGGCGCTGGCACCGCTGCTCTCCTGGCTGCCGCTGTCGGCGATGGCCGCGCTGTTGTTAATGGTGGCGTGGAATATGAGTGAAGCGCACAAAGTCATCGATCTGCTGCGCCGCGCTCCCGCCGATGACATAGTGGTGATGTTGCTTTGCATGTCGCTTACGGTGCTGTTCGATATGGTTATCGCCATTAGCGTCGGGATTGTGCTGGCATCGCTGCTATTCATGCGCCGCATTGCGCAGATGACGCGCCTGGCAGCGGTGAATGTCATTGTGCCGGATGATGTGCTGGTACTGCGCGTTATTGGCCCGCTGTTCTTTGCCGCCGCGGAAGGTGTGTTCAACGATCTGGAGACCCGCATCGCCGGCAAGCGAATTGTCGTGCTGAAGTGGGATGCAGTACCTGTGCTGGATGCTGGCGGGCTGGATGCGTTCCGCCGTTTTGTAACCCGCCTGCCGGAAGGTACCGAGCTGCGGGTCAGCAACCTGGAATTTCAGCCGCTGCGTACCCTGGCGCGCGCTGGCGTGCAGCCTATCCCTGGCCGACTGGCTTTCTTCCCTAATCGTGATGCGGCATTAGCCGATCTGTGAACCGGATGCGGAATAGCGATTCCGCATCATCACCTCTATCGCCCGTTGTAACCCTTGCAGTACTTCGGGCGTCACCCATGTCCCCTTCATCAGATGCGGTTCTTGCTGCATCGCAGTGCGGAACACAAAAAAAACGGCTCGATCAGGAGCCGTTATTGAAAAATTCGTATTTAGATGTGATGTTGCCTGTCACGGCGGCAGCGTTTGTCATAGTGGCGGACCCACCAGTATTTATCGCTAACCTGCTCATGGCCTCCTACGCGGGCACCTGCGAGCCAGAGAACAGCTCCGAGGAAGATACTCAGTATCGCGCCGTGCGCAAGAAATTGTGGCAGGTTAAGCTGCGGAAGCTGGTTTAAAATAGAGTAAGCAACACCGACAACCATCACTACTAACCCCAACCCCATGAGCGCATTACCGAGTAACGAAGAATTTTTGCGTTTCATATGTCACCTCCGGAACGATGGGTTGGATGGGAAATCCCCAATCCTTGTGGTTAAAGTATAGACAGTGTTCTTTTTGGTGGTTGCGTGCACGATCACAATTATAAATGTTTCACTAACAAAAGTTTACAAATAAGCGATTGAACTCCTTGAAATTTGAATGATTCAGATGAGCAATCATTATCATTTTCCACCTGGTACAGTGAGAATTTTGTCATCGCGCCCCGCACAACGTAAACTACGCGACGGATATTGACCTGGTCAGGAATAAAAAGTGACGATTAAACTGATTGTCGGGCTGGCGAACCCTGGCGCTGAATACGCTGCGACACGCCACAATGCGGGCGCCTGGTATGTCGATTTACTGGCAGAACGCGCACGCGCGCCACTGCGCGATGAACCGAAATTCTTCGGCTACACCTCGCGCATTAATCTGGCAGGTGAAGATGTGCGTCTGTTGGTACCGACCACCTTTATGAACCTGAGCGGCAAAGCGGTAGCAGCGATGGCAACTTTTTACCGCATCAACCCGGATGAAATCCTTGTCGCGCATGACGAACTGGATCTGCCGCCAGGCGTGGCGAAGTTCAAACTGGGCGGCGGCCACGGAGGTCATAACGGTCTGAAAGACATCATTAGCAAACTGGGGAATAACCCCAATTTTCACCGTTTGCGTGTGGGTATCGGCCATCCGGGGGATAAAAACAAAGTTGTCGGTTTTGTTCTGGGTAAACCGCCGGTTTCTGAACAGAAGCTGATCGATGAAGCCGTTGACGAAGCGGCGCGTTGTACAGAGATCTGGCTGAAGGACGGTTTAACCAAAGCCACTAACCGCCTTCACGCCTTTAAGGCACAGTAACCCCACTGCAGAGGCAATTTTACCGCGCGTTACATTGGTTACGTGTATAATAGCCAAAGTTATTCACTTTTCTGCAATCCGTTTTACTCAACGGATTGATTATCAAGAGATTAAGGTAATTACATCATGGGATTCAAATGCGGTATCGTTGGCCTGCCCAACGTAGGTAAATCCACCCTGTTCAACGCGCTCACCAAAGCAGGTATTGAAGCGGCAAACTTCCCCTTCTGTACTATTGAGCCGAACACCGGTGTCGTACCGATGCCCGATCCGCGTCTGGACAAACTCGCGGAAATCGTTAAGCCTCAGCGCATTCTGCCAACCACGATGGAATTTGTTGATATCGCCGGTCTGGTAAAAGGCGCATCCAAAGGTGAAGGTCTGGGGAACCAGTTCCTGACCAACATCCGCGAGACCGAAGCCATCGGCCACGTGGTACGCTGCTTTGAAAACGACAATATCATCCACGTTGCCGGTAAAGTTGATCCGGCGGAAGATATCGACGTTATCAACACCGAACTGGCGCTTTCCGACCTGGAAACCTGCGAACGCGCTATTCACCGCGTGTCCAAGAAAGCAAAAGGCGGCGATAAGGACGCGAAAGTTGAGCTGGCCGCGCTGGAAAAATGCCTGCCGCAACTGGAAAACGCCGGTATGCTGCGTGCACTGGATCTGAGCAGAGAAGAGAAAGAAGCCATTCGTTACCTGACCTTCCTGACGCTGAAACCGACCATGTACATCGCTAACGTCAATGAAGATGGTTTCGAAAACAACCCGTATCTGGACCAGGTTCGCGAGATTGCGGAAAAAGAAGGCTCCGTCGTGGTGCCGGTTTGTGCCGCGGTTGAAGCGGATATCGCCGAGTTGGATGACGAAGAGCGCGATGAGTTCATGGCCGAACTCGGGCTTGAAGAGCCGGGCCTGAACCGCGTGATCCGCGCCGGTTATGCCCTGCTGAACCTGCAAACCTACTTCACCGCTGGGGTGAAAGAGGTTCGCGCCTGGACAATCCCGGTTGGCGCAACAGCACCGCAGGCCGCCGGGAAAATCCACACCGACTTCGAAAAAGGCTTTATTCGCGCACAAACCATCGCTTATGAAGACTTTATCGCTTACAAAGGCGAGCAAGGCGCGAAAGAAGCCGGCAAAATGCGTGCCGAAGGCAAAGAGTACATCGTTAAAGATGGCGATGTGATGAACTTCCTGTTCAACGTCTAAATAAGTTTTGTTGTCTCATGAGGTGTCAGAACATCTTATGAAGCTCACAAAACTCTCTAAAATCCACGCACTTGCGTGGATTTTTTATTCCACATTGTCTCATATGATCTCATGGAAGCGCAGTCTAAAATGAGTACATAGATGAGTGCAATCCGTTTCCATTATCATGAGACGTTTTTTTCCCTTGCGTTTCAGATTCAACTTTAACAATCGGTATACCCGGTAAACCCGTTTCGCATCCCACAACTTGCCACTCTGACGCAACTTGTCGAACAT
>NZ_FPAU01000008.1 GCF_900116535.1 Kosakonia arachidis
TTCAGGAACACGATGATGTACGGAACGCCTACCTGACGACCCAGCAGGATGTGCTCACGGGTCTGCGGCATCGGGCCGTCAGTCGCAGCAACAACCAGGATCGCGCCATCCATCTGCGCAGCACCGGTGATCATGTTTTTAACATAGTCGGCGTGCCCCGGGCAGTCTACGTGCGCGTAGTGGCGACTCGGGGTGTCATATTCAACGTGAGATGTGTTGATGGTGATACCACGAGCTTTTTCTTCCGGCGCGTTATCGATCTGGTCGAATGCGCGAGCAGAACCACCGTAGGTTTTTGCCAGAACGGTAGTGATTGCAGCAGTCAGAGTAGTTTTACCATGGTCAACGTGGCCGATAGTACCGACGTTGACGTGCGGTTTTGTACGTTCAAATTTTTCTTTAGACACGGCTTTATTCCTTACTATAGTGCTCTCCCTCTTTGGAGAGAGCACGGGACTTTGGTTTTAACCCTGCGGCTTATTTGCCACGGGCTTCAATAACGGCCTGAGCAACGTTGTTCGGCGCATCATCATACTTCAGGAATTCCATAGTATATGACGCACGACCTTTGGTCAGAGAACGCAGCTGAGTTGCATATCCGAACATTTCAGATAGCGGAACTTCAGCATGGATCTTAACGCCAGTAACTTCAGATTCCTGACCGCGCAGCATGCCGCGACGACGACTAAGGTCACCGATTACGTCACCGGTGTTCTCTTCCGGAGTCTCTACTTCAACCTTCATGATCGGCTCAAGCAGAACTGGTTTCGCTTTCTTAAAGCCATCTTTAAAGGCAATAGACGCAGCCAGTTTAAACGCCAGTTCAGAGGAGTCAACGTCGTGGTAAGAACCGAAGTGCAGACGCACGCCAAGATCAACTACCGGGTAACCCGCCAGCGGACCAGATTTCAGCTGTTCCTGGATACCTTTATCAACGGCAGGGATGTATTCGCCAGGAATTACACCACCTTTGATGTCGTTGATGAACTCGTAGCCTTTCGGGTTAGAGCCCGGCTCAAGCGGGTACATGTCGATAACAACATGACCGTATTGACCACGACCACCAGACTGTTTAGCGTGTTTACCTTCGATATCGGTAACTTTCGCACGAATCGCTTCGCGGTAAGCAACCTGAGGTTTACCGACGTTCGCTTCAACGTTGAATTCACGTTTCATACGGTCAACGATGATATCGAGGTGCAGTTCACCCATACCGGCGATAATGGTCTGGTTAGATTCTTCGTCAGTCCATACGCGGAATGACGGGTCTTCTTTCGCCAGACGGCCCAGAGCCAGACCCATTTTTTCCTGGTCAGCTTTGGTTTTCGGTTCTACCGCGATGGAGATTACCGGCTCAGGGAATTCCATACGCTCCAGAATAATCGGGTGATCCGGGTCACACAGGGTGTCACCAGTGGTCACGTCTTTCAGACCGATAGCAGCAGCGATATCACCCGCGCGAACTTCTTTGATCTCTTCACGTTTGTTAGCGTGCATCTGAACGATACGACCGAAACGCTCACGTGCAGCTTTCACGGAGTTCAGAATGGTATCGCCAGAGTTAACTACACCGGAGTACACACGGAAGAAGGTCAGGTTACCAACAAACGGGTCGGTAGCGATTTTGAACGCCAGTGCAGAGAACGGCTCTTCATCACTTGCATGACGCTCAGCCGGAGTATCTTTACCATCATCCAGGATACCGTTGATCGCAGGTACATCAGTCGGGGACGGCAGGTAGTCAACTACCGCATCCAGCATCGCCTGAACACCTTTGTTCTTGAACGCAGAGCCACAGGTTACCAGGATGATTTCGTTGTTCAGAACGCGTTGACGCAGAGCAGATTTGATTTCCGCTTCAGTCAGTTCTTCACCACCCAGGTATTTCTCCATCAGCTCTTCAGAAGCTTCAGCAGCGGACTCGATCAGATTCTGGTGCCATTCGTCAGCCAGATCCTGCATCTCTGCCGGGATATCTTCGTATTCGAAGGTTACGCCCTGGTCCGCATCGTTCCAGTTGATGGCTTTCATTTTCACCAGGTCAACAACACCGGTGAAACTTTCTTCAGCACCAATTGCCAGCTGCAGCGGAACCGGATTCGCGCCCAGACGGGTTTTGATCTGACCAACAACTTTCAGGAAGTTAGCGCCCATACGGTCCATTTTGTTAACGAACGCGATGCGCGGAACTTTATATTTGTTAGCCTGACGCCATACGGTTTCAGACTGCGGCTGAACACCACCAACTGCGCAGTAAACCATTACCGCACCGTCAAGAACACGCATGGAACGTTCTACTTCGATAGTGAAGTCAACGTGCCCCGGGGTGTCGATGATGTTTACGCGATGCGGTTCATACTGCTTCGCCATACCAGACCAGAACGCAGTAGTTGCTGCGGAGGTAATGGTAATACCACGCTCCTGCTCCTGCTCCATCCAGTCCATGGTTGCGGCGCCGTCATGAACTTCACCGATTTTGTGGTTTACACCGGTGTAGAACAGAATACGTTCGGTAGTCGTGGTTTTACCGGCGTCGATGTGCGCACTGATACCGATGTTACGGTAACGTGCGATGGGTGTTGTACGAGCCATTTGATTCCTCGTTTGTCTCTTAGGCGCTCAGATTTAAGTTGCCAAACGGCGGGCGACTTACTGGAAGCGCCCGCCTGGTGACTAAAACTCCGAAGGGATTACCAACGGTAGTGTGCGAACGCCTTGTTGGCTTCGGCCATACGGTGAACGTCTTCACGTTTCTTAACTGCGGTACCTTTGTTGTCCGCAGCATCAGAAAGTTCGTTCGCCAGGCGCAGAGCCATGGATTTATCACCGCGTTTACGAGCAGCTTCAACGATCCAACGCATTGCCAGGGCATTACGACGAACCGGACGAACTTCAACCGGAACCTGATAAGTAGAACCACCAACGCGGCGAGACTTAACTTCAACAGTCGGGCGCACGTTTTCGAGAGCTACTTCGAAAGCTTCCAGTTCATTTTTACCAGAACGCTGAGCCAGGGTCTCCAGCGCGCTGTATACGATTGTTTCTGCAGTAGATTTTTTACCATCTACCATCAGGATATTTACAAATTTAGCCAACAGTTCTGATCCGAACTTAGGATCCGGCAGAATTTTACGCTGACCAATAACGCGACGACGTGGCATGGAAATACTCCGTTGTTAATTCAGGATTGTCCAAAACTCTAAGAGTTTAGTTTGACATTAAAGTTAAAACAGTTTGGCCTTACTTAACGGAGAACCATTAAGCCTTCGGACGCTTCACGCCGTACTTGGAGCGAGACTGCTTACGGTCTTTAACACCAGAGCAGTCGAGCGCGCCACGAACAGTGTGGTAACGAACACCCGGGAGGTCTTTAACACGACCGCCACGGATCAGGATCACGGAGTGTTCCTGCAGGTTGTGACCTTCACCACCAATGTAGGAAGTCACTTCGAAACCGTTAGTTAAACGAACACGGCATACTTTACGCAGTGCGGAGTTCGGTTTTTTCGGGGTGGTAGTATATACGCGAGTACATACACCACGTTTTTGCGGGCAGGCTTCCAGCGCAGGCACGTTGCTTTTTGCAACTTTGCGTGCGCGTGGTTTGCGTACCAGCTGGTTAACTGTTGCCATTAAATAGCTCCTGGTTTTAGCTTTTGCTTCGTAAACACGTAATAAAACGGCCTCATATAATATGAGGACGCAGAATTTTATGGCTGTGCTGAAAGGGTGTCAAGAAATATACAGCGATCCCACATTACCAATACATCTGAACGGCGTGTTTTACCGTCAGGCTAACGAAATCAGTATAGCCAACCCTGACAACACTGCTCGAAATTTGACCACTCAATCCACGTGCTTGCACATCATCATTTAACACATGAATGGTTATGGGGGCATTTAGCAATAAAGCAATATAACGACTGCCTTCCAGCGCTGCCGTGACGCCATCCGATAACAGCAGTACATCATCGCCAGGGCTAAGTATGCGCAACAGCGCCGTCATATCGCATTGCCAGGGAGAGTGGGACAGAGTATGCAGCATAGGCGCCTCAAAACGTCAGTACGACGGTGTACTCATCGAGCTGTTCGCGCAGATCTTTCGGCTCCAGCGGTTGCGCAGGTAAAACGAAATCCGTCTCCTCGCCGAGACCGCGTTCGCGTAGCGAGGCCGCGCACAGCCAACACTGGTCGATGTCATACAAAGGAAGGACTTTAAAGGTGGCGATGTAATCGCGCGCCAGAATCGCATCTGGCTGCTGCCCGGCTAGCAGCTGAAAAACGCCATCGCCGATAAAAAACACGCCAATCTCGTCGGTGAATGCCGAGGCTGCAAGTAAGGCATCCAGGCCTTCACGCCCGGAGGATGAACCGTGCGGCGCAGAAGTAAAGACAAATGCAATACGCTTCATCAAAACTGCACCACCCGATCGCAGGAAATAGCGGCTTCGGCCAGCGCCCCCAGTCCTGTGAGTGAAAAGCCCACCTGTAGATTAGCTGCGGGTAACACTAAACGTCGGGCTTCATTCTCATCAACCACGCCACGACGCAGGGCGGCTGCGACACAGATATGCAATGCAACCTGCTGTTCATCATGCAAGCGCTGCCAGGCGCGCACAAGGTCAAACTCATCGCTGGCAGGCGCCGTAAGCGCATTCGCGTTATGCACACCTTCGCGATAGAAGAAGACACTGCTCAGCGTATGTCCGGCTTCCAGCAACGCCAGCGCAAATTGATAAGCGCTACTCGCCTGCTGCGTGCCGTACGCCGGGCCGGTGACCATCAGGGCAAAACGCATTAACGATCCTGTACGGAAAAATCACCGCTTTTAAACTGACGGATATACAGGTAAACGGTATGTTTCGAGATATTCAGGCGATCGGCTACCTGATTAATCGCATCTTTAATGTCGAAAATGCCTTTCTCATAAAGGTTCAGCACAATCTGGCGATTCTTAGCATTATTGGAAACGTTGCGATCGGCATTAACCTCTTCGATGGTGAACTCCAGTGTTTGCATCACCAGATCTTCTACCGAGGATGCAAAGTTTACGGCCGAGCCAACATCCGGGGTTTCCGGCGGAATAAAGGTATTCATGATTTGCGAGAACGGCACATCAAGGTTCATGTTGATGCACAGCAGGCCAATCACCCGGTGATCGCGGTTACGGATAGCGATAGTCACTGATTTCATCAGCACGCCGCTTTTCGCGCGCGTGAAGTAGCATTTGGAGACGCTACTGTCGGCACCGGTCATATCGTGCAGCATGCGCAGGGCAAGGTCGGTAATCGGCGAGCCAATTTTACGTCCTGTGTGTTCGCCATTCGCAATGCGGATAGCGGAACATTTCAGGTCTTGCAGGGAGTGCAGAACGATTTCGCAGTGTGAACCAATGAGCATCGCTAACCCGTCCACCACCGCCTCGTAAGATTTAAGGATATCGAAGTCGGTCTGATCGAAAGGACGTTGATCCAGTAAATCAAGCTCACTGGTTTCGTTGGTTAATAGCGACCTGGACATGAAAAAAAACACTCCTTTTCAGGAACCTGTCGTTAACTTTTCAGGGCAGGCTCAGTATTCATAGGGGATATAAACTAATACATCGTACGTTAAGATTATATCCTTACTACAAAAAAAAACGCCGCCCGAAGGCGGCGTTTTTTCACACTGTTACTTGGTGCCAGTATCGGCAGCCTTCGCATCAGCAGGTTGATCTGTGGCGGCTGGAGCCGCATCCGTAGCGGCTGGAGCCGCATCTGGCGCGGCAGCATCCGCTTTTGGCGTAGCGGCGTCAGATTTCGGAGCCGGTTTGATATCAAGCAGCTCTACATCAAACACCAGAGTGGAGTTAGCCGGGATCCCCGGAACGCCAGTTTTACCGTAAGCCAGAGCCGGCGGGATAACCAGCTTGATTTTGCCGCCTTTCTTGATATTTTTCAGGCCTTCAGTCCAGCCAGGGATCACACCATCGAGGCGGAAGGAGAGCGGTTCGCCACGGGTATAAGAGTTATCGAACTCTTTACCGTCAATCAGTGTACCTTTGTAGTTTACAACGACAGTGTCGCTGTCTTTCGGCGCATCACCCGTCCCTTCTTTTTCGACTTTGTACAGCAGGCCGCTATCAGACGTTTTCACACCTTTCTCTTTGGCGAAAGTGTCACGGAAGGTTTTACCTTTCGCTTCGTTGTCAGCAGCGTCTTTCTCCATACGTTCTTGCGCGGCAGTTTTCACGCGGGTCTCGAACGCTTGCAGCGTTTGTTCAATTTCCTGATCGCTCAGTTTGCTCTTATCAGCAAACGCGTCCTGGACGCCAGCGATCAACTGGGCTTTGTCCAGTTTGATACCCAGTTTTTCCTGCTCTTTCAAGGAATTTTCCATGTAGCGGCCCAGAGACGCTCCCAGCGCATAAGCAGATTTCTGGTCGTCATTTTTAAATGCCGCTTTACTGTCAGCTGCTGTAGCAGTCTCTTTCTTCGCCGTCTCTGCAGCGAAAGAGATCGGTGCATGAAGGGCTACGGCCATTGTGGTCGCCAGCAGCGTGACTTTAAACAGTGATTTCATCCATTTCTCCAGGGGCCGGGGCATCTCGCCCCAGGGTTAAACATAAAAGTAAGAAGCGTACTATAAAGCGTTGCGGTAGAAATCAACATAAGGACACTACCCTAATTCACCTGTTTTCAGACTATTTTTGTTTAAATTAGTTTCTGATTTTCTGACTTAATACTGTACCGCATGACAAACTTCAGTAAAATTCGCACGATTTATGAAATTTGAGCCGGAAGCAGGCCCGAGGTGAAGAATGCAAGAGCTAACAACAGAAGCGCGACTGGCTGAGCTGGAAAGTAAACTGGCTTTTCAGGAGATAACAATCGAAGAGTTAAACCAGACAGTTATCGCCCACGAACTGGAGATGGCAAAGCTGCGAGAGCACCTGCGACTGATGGCAGAAAAGCTCAAAGCCAGCCAGCCTTCCCATATGGCGTCGCCGTCAGAAGAAACTCCGCCGCCCCATTATTAGTGGCGTAAAAAAAGCGGGGTTCCCCGCTCAGTGCATAAATCCCTAAGTATTTCGCGTTGCAGGCAGGCAGCAAACTTGAAAATCCCCGGGAGCATAGAAAACTATGTAACCGGGGTTTGAAAGTGAAGCCAACGCACCTGCAGTGCGAAAGACGACGGGATTTATTAGTGACAACCGCAGCCGCCGTTACCACCGCAACCACCTTTACCATGGTCGTGACCATGATCGTGGCCGTGACCACCGCAGCAGCCGTCGTGGTCATGGTCGTGATCATGGTCGTGATCATGCGCACCGTGAACGTGACCATGAGCCAACTCTTCTTCAGTCGCTTCGCGGATCGCGACAACTTCAACATTAAATTTCAAGTTCTGGCCAGCCAGCATGTGGTTGCCATCAACCACAACGTGGTCGTCTTCAACTTCGGTAATTTCTACCGGCACCGGCCCCTGGTCGGTTTCTGCCAGGAAGCGCATGCCAACCTGCAGTTCGTCAACGCCCATAAAGACGTCTTTCGGTACGCGCTGTACCAGGTTTTCATCGTACTGACCGTAAGCGTCATTCGCGCCAACAGCCACATCGAATTTATCGCCGACTTCGTGCCCGTCAAGCGCGTTTTCCAGACCAGAGATCAGGGAACCGTGACCATGCAGGTAGTCCAGCGGCGCACTCACCGGAGACTCATCAACCAACACACCGTCTTCTGTACGTACCTGGTAAGCCAGGCTGACCACCAGGTCTTTTGCTACTTTCATGATATCTCCTGAGCGTGGGAAAATTACTGGCGCAGATTGTAGCGGAATTCTGCACCCGTGTACTCTTTAGCTTAAAAAAAGCTGCCTGATATGGCTAGTCCGGATGAAAAATACCAATAACTTGCTCATCTTTGCGAACATGATCGCGGGCCTCTTTATCGGCTTCACGCATCTGGTGTCCGCATTTAACACACTCAACAATATCAACATTATTTTCACGCCACATCGCCAGCGAATCCTTCGCCTGGCATGATGGACAAACCGCCCCGGCAATAAAACGTTTACGTACAGCCATTCGAATCCCCTTATTCAAACTCATCCCAGCCGTCCAGTTGGCGACGCTCTTGTTGCATTTCACGCTGGAAAATCTCCTCCAACTCTCGCCGCGCTTCGCGTACGCGGGAAATTTGTAGCGTATCGGAATGCACCGGCATCAGTTCACGTAGCATACGCATATCCAGCCGTTTAAAATGCAGTTGCGCGCGCTGCGCCTGGTGAGGATGCATACCCAGCGAAATAAGGGCCTTGCGCCCCAACTCCAGCGCACTGGAGAAGGTTTCGCGGGAAAACTGCGTCACGCCAGCCAGCAGCAACTCATGCGCTTCCACACGTCCCCGCGCCCGCGCCAAAATGGCCAGATGCGGGAAATGTTGCTGACAGATTTCCACCAGTTTCATCGTATCCAGCGGATCGTTGCAGGTAATGACGATAGATTGCGCTGATTCCGCGCCCGCTGAGCGCAGCAGTTCCACCTGTGTCGCATCGCCGTAATAAACTTTATAACCGTACTTACGCATCAGGTTAACGACGCTGATATCCCGTTCCAGCACGGTAATGCGCATCTTGTTCGCCATTAGCAAGCGGCCAATAACCTGACCAAAGCGACCAAACCCCACCACAATCACCTGCGGTTTGTCATCTTCCACCCACGGCGCTTCATCTTCATCTTCCGGCTTGTTAAAGCGCCATGAGAGCAGCTTATCGATGCCGCGCATCAGCAATGGAGTGGTCATCATCGACAGGGTGACAGTCACCAGCAACAGCGCCATCTGATCTTGCTGAAACAAGCGCTGGGACGAGGCAGAAGAAAAGAGCACAAATGCAAACTCTCCCCCCTGGCTAAGCACACCGGCAAACTGCATCCGCTCCGAACTGCGCAGCCCATACACACGAGCTAGCACGTACAGCACCAGTGTTTTGATAGCCACCAGCACCGCTACGCTCATCACCACCCATAACAAGTGGGTGTAAAGCACGCCTATATTCAGCGCCATACCGACAGAAATAAAGAACAGACCGAGCAGTAAACCTTTAAACGGCTCGATAGCGATTTCCAGTTCATGGCGATATTCACTCTCTGCCAGAAGTACCCCGGCAATAAAGGTACCTAATGCCATCGACAGTCCCAGCGCATCCATAAACATCGCCGAACCGAGCACCAGCAATAATGTTGCTGCGGTAAAAACTTCGCGTACGCCTGAACCGGCAATAAAGCGAAACACCGGGCGCAGCAGGTAACGCCCACCTACCAGCATGCCAGCAAAGGCCAGCACCTTCATGCCGACTTTCATCCAGTCAAGGTGATCGCCGCCATTTCCCGCCAGTAGCGGCACCAGTGCCAGCGCCGGGATCACCGCCAGATCCTGAAACAGCAGCACGGAAAAACCCAGTTGCCCGGATTCGCTGCGATTCATGCCTTTATTACGCATCAGTTGCAGCGCCATCGCCGTCGATGACATCGCCAGGCCGATACCGCCAACCACGGCGGCCTGCCAGGCGAATTGCGTCAACATCAGCAGTCCGGCCAGAATTGCCGCGCTGAGCAGCACCTGTGCGGCACCGACACCGAAAATTGAGCGCCGCAGCTCCCAAAGCTTGGCCGGATTTAGCTCCAGCCCGATGATAAACATCAGGAACACCACGCCCAACTCGGAGAAATGAAGGATTTCGTCAACGTCGCTGATAAATCCCAGTCCCCACGGGCCAATGGCTATGCCCGCCAGCAAATAACCCAGCACAGCTCCAATGCCAAGCCGGGCGGCAAGCGGTACAGCGACGACAGCAGCGAAGAGAAACAGCACACCTGCCAGTAAAAGCGCGGAACCTTCCATCAGCGGCCTCCTGGTGGTAGCGGCGATGCCAGCCAGTCGCCGTAAGCTTTGGCATGATTCGCCAGTTCCTGCGGCGGCTGTCTGCGCGCCCAATAAACAATGATCGGGCTAAGCCAGTGCATACGGCACATGGCGGCGGTCAGCTCAAACGGGCGCAGAATGTCATTCATAGAGTAGCGATTCAGGCCATCATGACGGTAAGCCGCTTCCGGCTCACCGGTGGTGACCACGCTACGCCAGTACTTTCCCGCCAGTTGATTCCCGCCAATACCGCTGGCAAAACCGCGGCTTAACACGCGATCCAACCACTCTTTGAGCAATGCCGGACAACTGTAGGTATACAACGGGTGCTGGAAGACGATCACATCGTGCTCGCGCAGCAACGCCTGTTCACGAGGAATATCGATAAAGAAATCAGGATAGCGCGCGTAGAGATCGTGCACCGTGACGTTTTGGAGCTGCATTGCCGGTTTAAGCAAAACCCGATTAGCCACCGAGTCCTGAGATTCCGGATGGGCATACAGCAGCAACACTTTGGCTGTCTGCGACATCATTCCCCTCCCGGGTGTCGTACCTGTTATGCTTCCGGCGCAGCCACTTTTGCCTGCCCAGAATGATTTTGTCTATCGCCTTCATTTTGGGCTACCATTGCGGCCCCGGTACGGCATATAGCCGTAACCTTACATTATCATAATGACAAATTAACATAGTCTGAACATACGGCGCCTTATGATTGTTTTCTCCTCGTTACAAATTCGTCGCGGTGTGCGTGTCCTGCTGGATAACGCCACGGCCACCATTAACCCGGGCCAGAAAGTCGGTCTGGTGGGTAAAAACGGCTGCGGCAAATCAACGCTGCTGTCGCTGCTGAAAAACGAGATGAGCGCCGATGGTGGCAGCGTCACGTTTCCAGGTACCTGGCTACTGGCGTGGGTGAATCAGGAAACTCCGGCCTTGAGCGAGGCGGCGATAAATTATGTGATAGACGGTGATCGTGAATATCGCAAACTGGAAGCCGAACTGAACAGCGCCAACGAACGCAACGATGGCCATGCCATCGCCACGGTACACGGCAAACTCGATGCCATTGATGCCTGGACTATCCGTTCCCGCGCTTCCAGCCTGCTGCATGGGCTGGGCTTTACCAACGAGCAACTCGATCGTCCGGTGAGTGACTTCTCCGGCGGCTGGCGTATGCGTCTGAACCTCGCACAGGCGCTGATTTGCCGTTCAGATTTACTGCTGCTCGATGAACCGACGAACCACCTGGATCTGGACGCGGTGATCTGGCTTGAGAAGTGGTTGAAGAGCTATCAGGGCACACTAATCCTGATCTCACACGACCGCGATTTCCTCGATCCGGTGGTCGACAAAATTCTGCATATTGAACAGCAAAGCCTGTTCGAATATACCGGTAACTACAGTTCGTTCGAGCGCCAGCGTGCAACGCGTCTCGCCCAGCAGCAAGCCACTTACGAAAGCCAGCAGCAGCGCGTGGCGCACCTGCAAAGCTTTATTGATCGCTTCAAAGCGAAAGCCAGCAAAGCCAAGCAGGCGCAGAGCCGTATCAAAATGCTTGAGCGTATGGAGCTGATTTCGCCAGCGCACGTTGATAATCCGTTCCATTTTAGCTTCCGCGCGCCAGAAAGCTTGCCGAACCCGTTATTGAAAATGGAAAAAGTGAGCGCAGGCTATGGCGATCGCACCATTCTGAATGCCATTAAGCTTAACCTGGTGCCCGGTTCGCGTATTGGACTGCTGGGGCGCAACGGCGCGGGTAAATCGACGCTGATCAAAATGTTAGCCGGAGAACTGGCCCCACAAAGCGGTGAAATCGGCCTGGCGAAAGGCATCAAGCTGGGTTATTTCGCCCAGCATCAGTTGGAGTTTTTACGTGCCGATGAGTCGCCGCTGCAACACATGGCGCGCCTGGCTTCGCAGGAACTGGAGCAGAAGCTACGCGATTATCTCGGCGGTTTCGGTTTTCAGGGCGACAAGGTTACCGAGGTAACGGAACGCTTCTCAGGCGGCGAAAAAGCGCGGCTAGTACTGGCGCTGATCGTCTGGCAGCGTCCGAACTTATTACTGCTCGATGAACCGACCAACCACCTGGATCTCGATATGCGCCAGGCGCTGACCGAAGCGTTGATCGAATTCGAAGGCGCGCTGGTGGTTGTCTCGCACGATCGTCACTTGTTGCGCTCTACCACTGACGATCTCTATCTGGTGCACGACGGCAAAGTGGAGCCGTTTGAAGGCGATCTGGAAGATTATCAGCAATGGTTGAGCGACGTGCAGAAGCAGGAAAGTCAGCCTGCGGAAGCCGCAAAAGATAACGGCAACAGCGCTCAGGCACGCAAAGATCAAAAACGCCGCGAAGCGGAACTGCGCACGCAGACCCAGCCGCTGCGCAAAGAAATCGCCAGGCTGGAAAAAGAGATGGAAAAGCTCAATGCAAAGTTAGCGCAAGCCGAAGAGAAGCTCGGCGACAGCGGGTTGTACGATCAAAGCCGTAAAGCTGAGCTAACCTCCTGCCTGCAACAACAGGCGACGGCGAAAGCCGGTCTGGAAGAGTGTGAAATGGCATGGCTTGAAGCGCACGAGCAGTTGGAAGCGATACTGCAAGGAGAATAACTGGCGATAACAGCGGACAAGAGAGTTATGAATCTGGATATCACCAACGACATTACATTTCGCAAGCTGCGAATTTTCATGACTTTTATGGAAAAGGGAAATATCGCCCGCGCAGCTGAAACCCTTAACCTGAGCGGCGTCAGCGTGCATCGCGCGCTGCACACGCTGGAAGAAAATGTGCGTTGCCCGCTGTTCGTGCATAAAGGGCGCAACCTGATCCCACTACCTGCCGCCTGGACGCTTATGGAATATTGCCAGGAAGTCATGCAGTTGATGGAACGCGGGCTGGATGAAGCAAGGAAAACGGCGGGCGTCGGTCAGGGCCGTTTACGCGTTGGTACACTTTACTCGCTGACGCTGGAAACCGTGCCGAGGTTGATAATGGGCATGAAGTTGCGCCGTCCGGATCTGGAAATGGATTTGACAATGGGGTCAAACGAGGCGCTTCTGCATATGCTGGAAGAGGGGACACTTGATGCAATCCTCATCTCAATCTCCGGTAGCGAACTCGACCACAATAATTTCGAAATGCTGCCGCTGTTCCATGACGATATCTTTCTTGCTGCGCCAGCCAGCGCCAAGCTAAAAAGCAACGACTTTGCCGATCTGCGCGATTATCGTACGCAAAAATTTGTCTCGCTGGCCGAAGGGTTCGCCACTTACGCCGGGTTTCAGGAGGCGTTTCATATTGCCGGGTTCGAGCCGGAAATCGTTACCCGCGTTAACGATATCTTTTCCATGCTCAGCCTGGTGCAGGCGGGCGTGGGGTTTTCCCTGATGCCGGGAAGAATGAAAAAGGTATACGAAAGCTCCCTGCAGTTGCTGCGTCTCGCTGAGCCGTATCAGATGCAGCAGTTGATCGCCATTGTCTTTGCCCGCAACCGCGAGCGCGATCCCAATTTACTGGCGCTGGCCGCCGAAGGGCGAATGTACGCCCGCAGTCTGGGGGATAGCGCCTGATCTTAGCTGGATGGCGACTGCACCTTATCCATCCTACAGATCCGCGCCATCGGCGCAAGCAAACTTACTCCCGCAGCCGCTTAGCAAGATGCAGCGCAACATCCACACCGCTTCTCTCCAGTGAAATGCATTCACCGTTCCACGCCGCCTGGCGCGTCAGACAGGTCAGAATACCGCCCGGCGGCATTTCAATAGCCAACCTGCCGTCGCGTTCATTTGCAGCAACCATCGCCTCCTGCCAGCGTACGGTGCGCGCCATATTACGCGCCAAATCATCAGCAATTTTTTCCGGCTGCCATAGCACACGACCAGTACTGCCGCTTAAATAAGCGCATTGCGGACGGTTCAGCGTGACGTGGGTAAAAGCCTGCGCCAGTTTTTCCGCTGGTTCTGCCAGCAGTTCACAATGTGAAGGCACGCTAACCGCCAGACGCTGTGCTTTGCTTGCGCCTTTGGCCAGCGCACGCTGCGCGACCCGCGCCATCGCATCATCACTACCGGCGATAACAATCTGCGTTTCTGCGTTTAAGTTGGCGATATATGCCCCGCTCCCTTCAAGTAGCGTTTCCACGACAGGCAGCGTCAGCCCCATAATCGCGGTCAGCCCGTATCCATGCGGCCAGGCCTGCTCCATCAAGTCGCCGCGTAGCGCGACAAGCTGCAAAGCATCGTGGAAATCAAGCGCTCCTGCCACCACTGCGGCGGGAAATGCGCCAATCGATAATCCACAGGTGATATCCACTGTCATGCCTCGGCGCTGTAGTTCCCGCGCCCAGGCAACACCGGAAATCAGCAGCGCCAGTTGTACAGCTCGCGTATGTTCTAACGCCTGCGGCGTATCGAGTGAATCCACTTCCGCGCCTAATACTTCACGCGCTTGCGCCAGTTCCGTGCCTGGCAGCCCCTGCAACATACCAGGACGCTGCGTCCCCTGCCCCGGAAAAGTAAACACAATTTTCATTACGCCTCCCTGTACCACGGATCGCTGACCAACTGCGGCCCATGATTGGTTTTCAGCATTGCCCGCCCATCGCGTATCCACTCAGCCAACGCAAAGGCGCCATTCGGCGTCTCAAGCTGGGTATCCGCCCGACACAGCCCACCGCTCAGTTGCTGTTGCCAGCGGGAAAGTTCACCGGTGGAAAGCGGCTGCGGAGCGCGGATCAGCAAGTCAAGATCGCTGGCCGCATGGATAACCGGAATGCCCGTCGCCAGCGCGTAGCCGGTGCTACCTGTCACGCCCCATATCCACGACCAATTCTGCTGCGCCAATTGCGAAGCCAGTTGAACTGGCGGTTGAGAAATAAAGGGGGAACGAAGCAGTGCCTGAGAAGCAACAAGCTGTTCTGGTGAAACAATGCGGGTAATGCGCTCTGGCCTCACCCATCCCGCGGCGCGCTGATTGCGTCGTAAACCGCGCACGCCAACGGGGATTCGACCATCCTGAACAACATCACGCCGCACCACCACCGGTAAACCAGCGTGCCACACTTCATCGACCCAGGGTTCCGTGACCCCTTCCAGCGCATCGCGTGCGCCAAGCCAGAGAAGGTCGTGCGGGCGTAATGTTGTTGTCATGATTACATTCCTGAAGTCAGCGAGATAAACAGCGGCAACGACAGGATACACAGCACGGAACTTAACAGCAGTACCGCTTCCGCATCCGGCGACTGCACGCCAAAGCGGTTACCAAATACCACACCGAAGAAACCCGCCGCCAGTGCAATCATCAGGATCGCAGTGATAGCTACAGAGCCATGCAGGCCAAGCACCAGCACAATCCCCCAGGCGATAGCAGGCTGGATCAGCAGTTTGGTGATAGTAGCGGAAATAACCATTGTGTTGATGGCAAGCTTACGCGCAGAGAGGATCACACCGGTCAGGAACAGCGCCGCAGCGGTTGCTGACAGGCCAAGCGGTTTGATGGAAGACAGCAGCAGTTCCGGCATTTTGAGACCAAACGCTGAAAGCACAACCCCCAACAGCGGGCCCCAGACAATCGGTTTTTTCACCGAACGCCACATCAGCACCGGCAGCATTGCCAGCGTGGAACCTGTGTTACCGCCTTCTGCACGTGCTTTCTCACGTTCGAGGATCAGCAGGCAGAACGGCGTCATCAGTACCGAACCGCAAGCAATGGAAACCGCGACGGAAAGAGACGTTGCAGACCCTTCGCCCAGTACGCTACCGAGGATCGGCAGACCCAGCGCCGCGTAGTTCGGTAACGCGACTGTCAGGGTCAATACTGCAGCATCCTGTGGCGATTTTTTGAAGACAGAGACCGCCAGTGAGTAGATAGCCGCGTAGGTGATCCACATAGCGAGAACCAGCACCACAATCAGCGGCGACTGGGCGATGATACCGGCCCACGGCGTTTGTACGGTCGCGCTAAACAGCGCGGCGGGCAGAGCAAAGTCCATTACGAAGATATTCAGCAGGGAAACGTTCTTGTTGTCGACCATTTTGGCCTTCCCTGCCCAGAAACCCAACAGCATGATGACAAAAATGGGTGCGAGGGCATGAACAATTACATAAGTCATAGATCACCTATAAGCCTTTAAGAAAAAAGAGAAATAGCACGATGGTTATTATTATTTTCAGATGCAGAATGCCGCGTGGACGCGGCATAGGCGCCCACGGGTTGCTATCTGGCAGGTTTCTTTTTACTTACCAGCTTGCTTTCATGCGTTCGCGCACAAGAGCGGAGCTACGGCGGTTGTCAGCACCCAGACGGTTTTTCAACGTGGTGTCCTGACGAGCATCTTTGATTGCCTGTTGCAGAGTGCTCTTCACCTGCGTCAGATCGCTTTCTGAAGGCGCATCAGGATTGCTGATGTTAAGCAGATCCGACAGCAGTCCCAGCGTGGCATAGTTGCTAATGTCGTACGCCATCGGCGGAATAGTCGCAGCCAGTTTTTCCAACGCTTCTACAGTACGCAGCGTAATACGTGCCGCAGAGTCTTTACCCATCGCGTGGATCAGCACACCAGAATCGTTAAAGGCGATCAGGCGGTTGGCCTGGTAGCCGTGGGCCAGAAACGCCCCGGACATCGCTTTACCGACGATCAGACCAATCACTGGGTGGCCCGCCAGACGCGCATTGGCATACGCCGCAGCTGCGCCAGCCAGCGCCTGGTGAATACCAAATGCCTCTTCGCGACGGCCGTAAGCCTGGCTTGGCACGTCAATCACCGCGATGATCGGGCGTTTCACGCTGCTGTTAGCATCGGCAGCGACCGTTTCGCTGACTACTTTCGCCAACGTCCAGCCTTCCAGCAAACCGACCTCGCCTTTCGCGGCGCGTGGATAGTGGTTGTTGGCATCCGGCACCACGGCGATAAAACGCACCGCTTCACCGTTCACCTGACCATCAGCAGCTTGTACGGACGGGCATAGCCCGCTCATACGTTGTGCATTCGGTGCCAGTTTTTCCAGCCATAAGGCACCACGGCTGACTGTCGTACTCATGCTTTATCCTCCCCGGTAAACAACGCATTGATCTGTTCTGCATCCGCTTGTTTACGGGTGTCGAATCGGGTCAGACGTTGCAGATAATCGTCGTAGTTATCGGTGCGGTGTTTCGCCGGAACGCCTTTGGCAATAGCCTCATTCATCGCGTTTTTCACTGCGTTCACACCGTCGCCGACCAGCGCATCTACCAGCCCGCTGCGATAACGTACTTCGCCGCCGGTCATGCTCCAGATAAACGGACGGTCGCGAGAGTCGTACTCTTCAATCCCCGCTTCCTGCTCAATCACCTGTGGACCGTTCAGACCGAGACGCGCTTCGCGGGTAACAATCAAATAGCTGCACAGCGCAGCGGCGATGGACATCCCGCCAAAGCAGCCCACCGTACCGGCAACAATGCCCACTACCGGGGTATAGCGACGCAGGTCAACGATCGCCGCATGAATATCGGCAATCGCCGCCAGGCCGAGGTTGGCCTCTTGCAAACGTACGCCACCTGTTTCAAGGCACAGAACTGCCTGTGTCGGGATCCCTTTGCGATTATCTTCTGCCGCCAGTTCCAGTGCCGCTGCCATTTTCGCGCCGGAAACTTCGCCCATGCTACCGCCCTGGAACGCGCCTTCAATTGCCACGACGACAGCCGGTTGACCATTGATGGTGCCTTTAGCGACAACCATGCCGTCATCCGCCTGCGGAACAATGCCTTGCGGCCCTAACCACGGAGAGATAATGCCCTCGAACGGATCCAACAGTTCGCGGTAGCTGCCTTCATCCAGCAGCGCCTGCGCGCGCTGACGTGCTTTGAGTTCGATAAAACTGCGATCGTCACGCATAGCTCACCTCTTCGAATACCTGTTCGATACGGATGCGCGCCACACCGGGCGTCGCGCCGAAATCGTGAATCACAAGCTGACCGGCGGGCAGCGTGCTGACCAGTCCCAGACGGGTGAACAGCGCTTCCCAACGTCCACGGCTGTTGTCCACGGAGGTGGTGATGTCGATTGTCAGTGTCTGCCCCTGGTTGGCGGTGAATAACACCTCCATATCCCCGGAGCCCACAACGCCTGCCAGTGCTTTACCGCGCAATACGCGGCCGGCAGGCACAGTGATCGTGATATGTTCCATAACTTCCTCTTAATTCGCTAAATTAGGCGTGGTCAGGCGATCGAGAAACAGTGTGGCGGCCAGTAAATCCGCCGCGCCGCCGGGTGAAGCGTTCAGCGCCAGCATTTTCCTGTCGAGGTCAGCCAGTGCTTGCCAGCCGTGCGGATGGCCAACTCCGCCTGCCCGCAACACATTCCGTGCACCTTCGTGCATCGTCTCCAGCCCGTCCAGACCGGAGCGCGATAAAACACAGGTGTCGCTGAGCGAGGTCATGATCGCCATCAACGCATCCAGCCGTGCGGCAGTTTCACTGCCGCCGCGCTGGCGGCTTTGCTGCAACTGCGGCAGTGCCAACCTCATGATGTGCGGAAACGCCTGCTGCGCTTCTTCGCGCGCGCCCGGTACCCTGTAGCGGTGGGTGGCACGCAGCCCTTTACTGAACACTTTCGGCGCTGCCTCGTCCGGCAGTTGCGCCAACTTTGCAGCAGTGGCGGTAATCGCCTCAGCCGAACCGCTGCCGCCGAGCATGGCCACAGCGCTGACCAGCAGCCCCAGAGCCCAAATCGCGCCACGGTGTGTATTCACGCCACCAGTTGCCGCCATCATCTGCTGCTCGCCTTCGCGGCCCAAACGCCCGATGGTTTGTCTGAGCGCCACATCCACTGGCCGTAACCAGCTCTGTTGCGCCAGCGCCTGAAACGTGGGGGTCAGGCTGTGCGCGGAACGCTCCATCAGTTCAAGCGTTAAATCGTGGTGCGCGCCGTTCCCCCGACTGTCCACCAGACCGGGCTTGGGGCTTAATCGTGCTTCGTCAATCAGACTCTGTGTGGCAGCTCGCGCCAGCCAATCGGCACCGCCTTCAGCTTCAATCCGTGGCAGAAGTTTCATTACCAGCTCCGGAATTTCGCAGGTGGGTTGTAAAGGCCGCCGGACCATTCCACCAGGTCCGCCACGCTGCTGGCTGCCAGCAACGAACGGGTAGCGTCGGTACGACGAATGCCCATATCTTCCGGGTAAACCACTTTGCCGCTCTGACGAAGTTGCGCCACGCGTTTGGCGTCAACACCCAGACCGATATCGGTGATACCGGCCACCGCCGCTACCATTGCGCGACGTTCTTCGATACTTTCCGCACGATAGAGGTAAGCAATCCCCTCTTCGGTCAGCACGTGAGTCACGTCATCGCCATAGATCATGACGGGTGCCAGCGGCATGCCGGAGGTTTTCGCCACTTCAACAGCGTCGAGTTTCTCGACAAAGGTCGGTTTCGCCCCTGCCTGGAAGGTTTCGACCATCTGCACGACCAATTTTTTACCGCGTTGCATCGGATCCGGTTCGGTGATCATGTTCAGCCAGGCTGGCGTTGCATGGCGACGACCGTGCGGGTCATGTCCCATATTTGGCGCGCCGCCGAAGCCGGAGAGACGACCGCGGGTAACCGTGGAGGAGTTCGCCAGGCCATCAACCTGCAAAGTGGAGCCGATAAACATATCCACCGCGTACTGGCCTGCTAACTGGCAGAATGCCCGGTTGGAACGCATTGAACCGTCAGAACCGGTGAAGAACACATCTGGACGAGCGCGGATATACTCCTCCATCCCCAGCTCGCCGCCGAAGCAGTGCACGCTTTCCACCCAACCGCTCTCAATCGCCGGGATCAGCGTCGGATGCGGGTTCAGCGTCCAGTGTTTACAGATTTTACCTTTCAGGCCGAGTTGTTCGCCGTAGGTTGGCAGCAGCAGTTCAATCGCCGCTGTATTGAAACCGATACCATGGTTCAGCGACTGCACCTGATGTTCTGCGTAGATGCCTTTTATCGCCATCATCGCCATCAGAATATGTTCTTGCTTGATCAGACGCGGATCGCGGGTAAATAACGGTTCGATAAAGAACGGTTTATCCGCCACCACCACGTAATCAATCCACGAGCCAGGGATATCGACGCGCGGCAGATCGCATTCTTCATCCACCAGTTCATTGACCTGGGCAATAACAATACCATCGCGAAAAGCGGCAGCTTCCACCAGCGCTGGCGTATCTTCGGTGCTGGGGCCAGTGTAGAGATTACCTTTACGGTCGGCTTTGTAACCGGCGATCAGCGCCACGTTCGGGCACAGGTCAACGTACAGACGGGAATAAAGTTCGATATAAGTGTGGATGGCGCCGATTTCCAGAAGGCCATCCTCCAGTAGCTGCGAAATACGCAAGCTCTGCGTACCGGAGAAGGAAAAATCGAGCTTGCGGGCAATGCCTTTTTCGAAGATATCAAGATGTTCGCTACGGCCGACGCTCGGCATAATCATATGC
Source organism: Kosakonia arachidis (assembly GCF_900116535.1). GTDB lineage: Bacteria > Pseudomonadota > Gammaproteobacteria > Enterobacterales > Enterobacteriaceae > Kosakonia > Kosakonia arachidis. Next base: position 20,355 of record NZ_FPAU01000008.1, read on the forward strand.
AGGTCGTGCACTTTCTGCGGATTGACTTCAGCCAGCGAGCGGGAGAGAAAATCCGCCTGCTTTTGGTTGTTCCCTTCGAGAACAACACGGTCGCCTGGGGCGATCAGTTTTTCCAGCATGGCGACAAGGTCGCCGGTCGGCAGTACCTTGCCTTGCACGGGAATGGACGCCAGACGACGCTGTTTCTCGCTGCGCCGCGTGTTCCATACCTGTGCTGGCGTTTGCCCAGATAACATTATTAACCTCCTGATTCAGCTCATCATTTTGACTTGCTTAACACTAAACTCAGTGTGCACTTTGCTGAGAAAGGCATCAATTAAGGAGGCGATAAAATCATTAGCCTGAGAGTAATAATCAACGAAACAATCTGTGATGTGGATCAGTTTAACCGGGTAAGAAAAGTATTATGGCGCGGGGGATGAGAGTGTGTACGACAAAAGAAAAAGGCCTGCCCCACGCTATTGCGAGTGCAGGCGCGCTTTTATTTCACATAGCCGTCTGTTTTAAGAAGTTTATCCAGGGTTCTAAGCTCTGAATCAAAATCGTCCGTGTCGTTTTCCAGCAGCGCCTGGTGTTGCTGATGAAAAGCACTCCTTAAACGGATCAACATATCCAGTTGATCTTCTGTCGTCTTTTGGCGCAACTCATCGTCTATCAACTGCTTTGAAAGGGACTGCCCCTGCGTCACGATCATTTCAACACCCGGCAAGTAGCGGTCCGGGCAGATCGCTGATTTGTTCCAGACGAGATATCCGTTGCACTAGCACTTTATCCGAATCAGCACGCTTTTCTTTCTCTCTTTCCGCTTCGGCAAGCATTGCCAACTGTGCCTGTTGCCTGCGGGCGCTAACTTTCAGCGTCAGGTAAACAGGATGTGCGGTGAATTCATAGATTGAGCCATACCTCAACGTGACCGAGAACCATAAAAACAGATACCAGACAGCGATTCCAATAGAGGTAGTGAAGCGAGGAAACCCGGTTTTTGCTCGAAGGCGCTGATATCTACCTGTTTGATTTTCATCAGGAGATCACTCAGCTGTGCGCCAACCACGCCAGCGTCTTTCGCCCGGACCTCCTGCATCAGCGACTCAGAAAATTGCGAGATGCTGTTCATGGTTTTTGGCACCAAAGGACAGCGAGAACACCGGATCGTTAATATTAATTTCTTCAACAATATTCTGGATTTGCGTTTGCTCGGCTGGGGTTAAATTTTCACTGCCGGGTAAGTCGTTCATTGCCTGATTGAGTTGCTGTGGTGCCGCCAGGTCAAGCGAGGTATTTTCCGTCATCCAATGAGTAAAAAGCGGACAGCAATAATGGAATGAAATTGCTGATTTATTAAATCGTTATAAGGCTGTCCGTAGAGAATAGAACGGTACAACAGCAGCAAAGTATTAAACAGCTTAAATATTCGCAAGTATAATAAACGTCAGTTTATTGAGATGATGTAACACGATGGCAGATATTACACCTGCAAATATTCTTGAAAATCAGGAAGATTCGCACAATTTTCATCCGATGCCGGGTGCGCGGAATCCGCATCTACAAACGATGCTGCCTCGCATTCTACGCCGCCGCTTACAGTTTGATCCCTGGTGGCAGCGTCTGGAGCTGCCGGACGGAGACTTCGTCGATCTCGCCTGGAGCGAAGAGCCCGGACAGGCAAAACACAAACCGCGTCTGGTCGTGTTTCACGGCCTGGAAGGTAGTCTGCACAGCCCGTATGCGCATGGTCTGATTCATGCAGCAAAAGAGCGCGGCTGGCTGGGCGTGGTAATGCATTTTCGCGGGTGTAGTGGCATTCCCAACCGCCTGAACCGCATCTATCACTCTGGCGAAACCGAAGATGGCACGTGGTTTTTACGCTGGCTGCCAGAAACCTTCGGCCCGGCGCCGACCGCAGCGGTAGGTTATTCGCTGGGCGGCAATATGCTCGGCTGTCTGCTGGCAAAAGCTGATGATTCCCTTCCCGTTGATGCAGCCGTGATCGTCTCTGCGCCATTGATGCTGGAAGCGTGCAGCTATCATATGGAAAAAGGTTTTTCCCGCTTTTATCAACGTTACCTGCTGAATTTGCTGAAAGCGAACGCCGCACGCAAATTAAGGGCCTACCCCGGCTCGCTGCCGACAACGCTGCCAGCGCTGCGGAAAGTGCGGCGTATCCGCGAGTTTGACGATCTGATCACCGCCAAAATCCACGGCTTTGCTGATGCGCTGGATTACTATCGCCGCTGTAGCGCCATGCCGCAGTTGCCGTTGATCCGCAAACCGACGCTGATCATTCACGCCAAAGACGATCCGTTTATGGATCACAACGTCATCCCGGATGCCGTCCATTTACCGGCAAATATTGAGTACCAACTGACAGAACACGGCGGCCATGTCGGGTTTGTCGGCGGTACGCTGCGCCGACCAGAAATGTGGCTGGAAAAGCGCATTCCGGACTGGCTTTCCACCTGGCTGAGAACATCATGATTATTCCCTGGCAAGAGATTGACACCGATACGCTGAACAATCTGATTGAGAGCTTTGTCTTGCGCGAAGGCACCGATTATGGTGAACATGAGCGTTCGCTAGAACAAAAGGTCGCTGACGTTAAACGTCAACTGCAACACGGCGAGGCTGTACTGGTGTGGTCCGAGCTGCACGAGACGGTAAATATTATGCCGCGGGGGCAGTTCCACGATTAACCGGGTAGAGGGCGGCTGACTATACTGCAAACACAGTTTTATTCAGGGAGTTGCTATGTCCGCCAAACATCCGGTCATTGCCGTCACTGGCTCCAGTGGCGCAGGAACCACCACGACCAGCGTCGCCTTCCGTAAAATCTTCACCCAGCTCAATATGCATGCCGCAGAAGTGGAAGGTGACAGCTTCCATCGTTTTACCCGTCCGGAAATGGATATGGCGATCCGCAAAGCCCGCGATCTTGGGCGGCATATCAGTTACTTTGGCCCGGATGCCAATGACTTTGGTCTGCTTGAACAGACCTTTAGCGAATATGGCCAGAGTGGAACCGGGCAAACGCGTAAATATTTGCATACCTATGATGAAGCGGTGCCGTGGAATCAGGTACCGGGAACGTTTACGCCCTGGCAACCACTGCCGGAACCTACCGACGTGCTGTTTTATGAAGGGCTGCACGGCGGTGTAGTAACACCGCAAAATGACGTAGCACGGCATGTTGATTTACTGGTTGGCGTTGTGCCGATCGTCAACCTGGAGTGGATCCAGAAAATGATTCGCGACACCAGCGAACGCGGGCACTCCCGTGAAGCAGTGATGGATTCGGTGGTTCGCTCCATGGAAGATTACATCAACTTTATCACCCCGCAGTTTTCCCGTACGCACATCAATTTCCAGCGCGTACCGACGGTCGATACTTCTAACCCTTTTGCCGCAAAAGGCATTCCGTCATTGGATGAAAGCTTTGTGGTCATTCACTTCCAGAATTTGCAGGGCATTGATTACCCGTGGCTGTTGGCGATGCTCCAGGGTTCATTTATTTCCCATATGGATACACTGGTGGTACCTGGCGGCAAGATGGGGCTGGCGATGGAACTGATTATGACGCCACTGGTGCAACGGCTGATGGAAGGGAAAAAGATTAAGTAGCCCGGCGAGCCGATCGCCGGGCCAGGGCATCAGACTTCAATAACCTCGTAGGAGTGGGTGATCTTCACAGCCTTCTCCAGCATCAACGCAACGGAGCAATATTTTTCGGCCGACAGATCTACGGCACGGGAAACCGCTGCGTCTTTCAACGCTTTACCTGTGACAATAAAGTGCAGATTGATGTGTGTAAACAGACGCGGCGCTTCCTCACGTCGCTCAGAAGTCAGCTTCACTTCGCAGTCGATTACGTCATGGCGCCCTTTCTGCAAGATGGAAACAACGTCAATTGCGCTGCAACCGCCCGCCGCCATCAGCACCATTTCCATCGGACTTGGCGCTTTATCCCCGGAATTACCGTCCATCAGAATTTGGTGGCCAGATGCGGACTCACCCAGGAAGGTTAACCCTTCAACCCATTTCACACGTGCCTGCATTTTATTCACTCCGGAGTAATAATTTTCTTCACAGATTACGCGTACATAACAAAACTCGCAACGGAAGGCGACCTGCGTCATGCTGAAGCGAGACACCAGGAGACAGGCGTGAAAACCTATGCTAAAACAATCTGGATGCTACAAAGATAAATGGATGTTACGCATGTACGCATGACATCGTAGATTAGAGGCCGCAGAGAACGCTGACGGCCCACTTCTCAGGACATGAGAAGCTTTGATTGCAACCCTGGAAGCAGGCTGAAACTTACATCCCGCTTTCGGAGCCAGCTTATAACAGAGGATAACCGCGCATGGTGCTTGGCAAACCGCAAACAGACCCGACTCTCGAATGGTTCTTGTCTCATTGCCACATTCATAAGTACCCGTCGAAGAGCACGCTGATTCACCAGGGTGAAAAAGCGGAAACGCTGTACTACATCGTTAAAGGCTCAGTGGCAGTGCTAATCAAGGATGAGGAAGGTAAAGAGATGATTCTTTCTTACCTTAATCAGGGTGATTTTATCGGTGAACTGGGTTTGTTCGAAGAAGGTCAGGAGCGTAGTGCATGGGTACGCGCCAAAACCGCTTGTGAAGTCGCCGAAATTTCCTACAAAAAATTCCGTCAGCTTATCCAGGTGAACCCGGATATTCTGATGCGCCTCTCCGCGCAGATGGCGCGTCGCCTTCAGGTGACCTCGGAGAAAGTCGGTAACCTGGCGTTCCTGGACGTAACGGGCCGTATCGCGCAGACGTTGCTGAACCTCGCAAAACAGCCGGACGCAATGACTCACCCGGACGGCATGCAGATTAAAATCACTCGCCAGGAAATTGGCCAAATTGTTGGCTGCTCCCGTGAGACTGTCGGCCGCATCCTGAAAATGCTGGAAGATCAGAACCTGATCTCCGCCCACGGTAAAACCATCGTGGTATACGGAACACGTTAATCCGTAAAACGGCGCATCGTTTACCCGGTGCGCCGTTTTTCTCTCCTCATGTGGCGCAGGCTGATTTATCACCCCGAAATCAACTACGCACTGCGACAAACGCTGGTGTTATGTCTGCCGGTGGCGATTGGTCTGCTCGTCGGCCATCTGCAACAGGGTCTGCTTTTTTCACTCGTTCCCGCTTGCTGCAATATTGCCGGTCTCGACACGCCGCATAAGCGTTTCTTTAAACGCCTGATTATTGGCGGCTGTCTGTTTGCAGGTAGCAGCCTGGCGGTTCAATTGTTGCTGGCGGAAGCTCTTCCGCTGCCGCTGATCTTTACCATGCTGACTCTGTTACTGGGCGTCACTGCCGAGATCAGCGCATTGCACGGGCGCTTACTGCCCGCCTCGCTAATTGCCGCCATCTTCACGCTCAGCCTCGCCGGGAATATGCCGGTGTGGGAGCCGCTACTGATCTACACGCTGGGCACACTGTGGTACGGGCTGTTTAACTGGTTCTGGTTCTGGATGTGGCGGGAACAACCACTGCGCGAATCGTTGAGCCTGCTCTATCGGCAGTTGGCTGATTATTGCGAGGCCAAATACAGCCTGCTAACACAGCACGCCGATCCGGAAAAAGCCCTACCGCCGCTGCTTACACGCCAGCAAAAAGCGGTGGATATGATAAGTCAGTGCTACCAACAATTGCATATGCTGGCGGCCAATCAGCATAACGACTACAAACGCCTGCTGCGCGTCTTCCAGGTCTCGCTGGATTTGCAGGAGCATATTTCCGTCAGCCTGCACCAGCCGGAAGAGGTACAAAAACTGGTTGAACAAACCCATGCCGAGCAGGTGATCCGCTGGAATGCGCAGACCGTCGCCGCCCGTTTACGCGTGTTGGCGGACGACATTCTCTACCATCGTTATCCGACGCGTTTCACGATGGAGAAGCAAATAGGCGCGCTGGAAAAAATCGCCCGCCAGCACCCGGATAATCCTGTCGGTCAGTTTTGTGCCTGGCACTTTAGCCGAATTGCCCGCGTATTGCGTACGCAGCGTCCCTTGTATATCCGCGATCTGATGGCGGAGAAGCAGCGTCGATTGCCATTGCTCCCGGCGCTAAAAAGCTATTTATCCCTCAAATCCGCCGCACTGCGTAATGCAGCGCGCATCAGCGTGATGCTCAGTATTGCCGGCCTGATGGGCAGTGCCCTGCACCTGCCGAAGCCCTACTGGATCATGATGACGATTATGTTTGTCACGCAAAATGGTTATGGCGCGACACGAGTGCGCATTGTCCACCGGGCGGCAGGAACCATTGCCGGGTTGGTGATCGCCGGGATCACTTTGCACTTTCATGTTCCGCTCGGTTTGACGCTGACGGCGATGTTATTGATTACGCTTGTTAGCTATCTGATTATCCGCAAAAGCTACGGCTGGGCGATGGTCGGCTTTACTATTACTGCGGTGTACTCATTGCAACTGCTGACCTTAAACGGCGAAGAATTTATTGTCGCGCGGCTAATCGATACCTTAATTGGATGCCTGATCGCCTTTGGCGGTATGGTCTGGCTGTGGCCGCAATGGCAAAGCGGTTTGCTGCGCCAGAATGCCCACGACGCGCTGGAAACAGACCAGCAGGCGATTCGCCTGATCCTCAGCGATGACCCACAGCCAACGCCGCTCGCCTGGCAGCGTATGCGCGTCAACCAGGCGCATAATGCACTGTTTAATTCGCTCAATCAGGCTATGCAGGAACCGGGCTTTAACACTCGCTATCTGGAAGATATGAAGCTGTGGGTCACGCACAGTCAATTTATTGTCGAACATATCAATGCGATGACCACACTGGCGCGTGAGCACACGATGCTGACGCCGGAGCTGGCGCAGCGCTATTTGCAGTCCTGCGAGATTGCGCTGCAACGTTGTCAGCAGCGGCTGGAGTATGACGGGCCGGGAGAGTCGGGTGATGTGAATATCCTGGAAGCGCCGGAAACGTTGACCCACGGGCCAATGAGCACGCTCGAACAGCATTTACAACGCGTTATCGGGCATCTGAACACCATGCATACCATATCGTCAGTGGCATGGCGTCAGCGCCCGCATCACGGCATCTGGCTAAGCCGACGTCTTAACCATTAACCACTTTCTCGACCGCGCTGGCAAAGCGGCGCATCCCTTCATCGATATCCTGCTCTCCAATAACCAGAGACGGCGCAAAACGCATTACATCCGGACCGGCGTTCAGCACCATTACGCCCGCATCTGCGGCAGCATAGAGAAAATCACGTGCGCGGCCTTTGAACGGTGCGGTCAATTCAGCGCCAATCAACAGCCCCATACCGCGAATTTCGCTGAAGAGTTGATATTTTTCGCCGATCAGCTGCAAATGTTTAACGAAAAGCTGGCGTTTAGCATTCACACCATTGAGCACTTCCGGCGTGTTGATAATATCAAAGGCCGTTCCCGCTACCGCACAGGCCAGCGGGTTGCCGCCATAGGTAGAGCCGTGAGAACCGGCGTGGAACACGCTGGCGATCTCATTGGTCGTCAGCATCGCGCTGATCGGGAAACCGCCACCCAGCGCTTTCGCACTGGTCAGAATGTCCGGCGTCACGCCGTAGTGCATATAAGCAAATAGATCGCCGCTACGACCCATGCCGCATTGCACTTCATCAAATACCAGTAGCGCGTTGTGCTGATCGCACAGTTCGCGCAGACCTTGCAAAAACGCCGGCGTTGCCGCAGTAACACCGCCTTCCCCCTGGATCGGTTCGACCACTACCGCACAGGTATGATCGTCCATCACTGCCTTCACCGCATGCAGATCGTTGAACGGCACATGAATGATGTCAGCCGGTTTCGGGCCAAAACCGTCGGAATATTTCGGCTGACCGCCAACTGTGACGGTAAACAGCGAACGACCGTGGAAAGCATTGTGGAAGGCAATAATTTTGGTTTTATATGGACTATGACGAGTGGATGCATAAAAACGCGCCAGCTTAAAGGCAGTTTCGTTCGCTTCCGTGCCGGAGTTCATAAACACCACACGCTCGGCAAAAGTCGCATCAATCAGTTTACGCGCCAGGCGCAGAGCGGGTTCGTTGGTAAATACGTTGCTGATATGCCACAGCGTTTCACCCTGCGTTTTTAACGTTTCTACCAGCGCAGGATGGCAGTGCCCTAAAGCCGTTACCGCAATTCCACCTGCAAAATCAACATACTCTTTACCCTGCTGATCCCACACACGACTGCCTTTTCCCTTCACCGGGATAAACTCGGCCGGTGCGTAAATTGGCAGAATCACTTCATCGAAGTTAGCACGCGTTACCACGTCTTGCTGAGTTGCCATGTCTTGCCCATCCAGTTTTCTGTTGCATTAATTATGAAAATATAATCACGAAATATGCATAAAAAATCACTGCATGGCAACCAGAAATCACCGTTTGAGGAAGTTTTCCAGTAACTGGTGGCCTTGCTCGCTAAGAATGCTTTCCGGGTGAAACTGTACGCCTTCCAAATCCCACTGCCGGTGGCGAATCCCCATTATTTCCCCGCTTTCAGTACGCGCAGTCACTTCAAAGCAGGCGGGTAGCGTAGGCGGGTCAATCACCAAAGAATGGTAACGGGTGACGGTTAACGGATTATTAAGCCCGGTAAACACACCGCTGTTATTATGGGTAATAGGCGATGTTTTGCCGTGCATCACTTTCGCCGCACGGACGATCGTCGCGCCAAAGACCTGGGCAATCGCCTGATGACCAAGACAGACACCCAGCACAGGAATCTTGCCTGCATAATGGCGAATGACTTCCAGGGAAATACCGGACTCACCCGGCGTACACGGGCCTGGAGAGATAACGATTTTTTGCGGTGCCAGTACGGCAATATCCTCAAGCGACAGCTCATCGTTACGCCTTACCTCAACCCTTGCACCCAGTTCGCAAAAGTATTGATACAGGTTCCAGGTGAAGGAATCGTAATTGTCGATAAGCAGGATCATAGCGGCCTCGGTAAAATAAACCGCTCTAGTTTACTCGCTTTCGACAGCTTCGCTTACCACTTTACGGAAGATGGAGCACAACGGATCCAGATCCCCCATCGCTCCGGCCTGGCTCGCCGCACTCCAACGTTCAGGAACGATACCGCGCCAGTCCAGTATATAATTGGCATGTAACGCAAGCTGTTCAAAAAAGATGCGCTGTGCGATGCCATTGCCGAGGCGGAATGGATGCAGCACATTTATCTCGCAGTAGTAGTGCGCAAGCCGTTCAATAAACGCATCCGCAGACAAGCCGCACAGCCACTCTTCCTCTTCCAGTTGCTGCATCAACGCGTTGCCCTCTTTTTCGATGTATTCGAAATGGCAGAAACGCGTATCGCCCTCGAATATGTCCACTTCCCGGAACTTCCCTGCCCAGTCGAACACATCCTGATAGAGATGATGGTGAATAGCGCACAGATGTGGAAGCCCGCGTTCCAGAGGTCCGAGTTCAAGCGTCGCTGCACGTAATGCCGTCAGCTCATAAGCGGCTTGTACCAGACGCTGCACCTGGCGAATACCCAGCAAGTTGCGCATCACATCCAGGCCAGGATAGAGGTAAGGATCCCGGCCATCGCCAAATTTATCGCTCATAGTGCCTCCGGAGTTCTGCGAGTCGGAGGTTGGCTTCTTCGGCAGTGAGTGTTATCAGCTCGCGGTCAATGCCTTCCAGCTGTCGGCTGGCCTGGAAGTTGACATTACGCAGTTGCTCCCAGAGACGGGATTTTTGCCTGTCAGTGAGTTTTTTCGGCATAGCGCCTCCCTGTTTGCACATGTACTTGCCCAAATTATAAGCAGCAATTTAACGTTACGCAGGGAAGCGAACAAAGCACGGGCGAAAAACCCGCGCGAAGAGAGTATTACGGCAGCACTTTTGCGGAAAGGATAACAACCGGTTTTGACGGGACATTCTGGTACGGACCGACATCGTGCGTAGGCACCTGAGAAATTTTATCCGCCACATCCATCCCTTTCACCACTTTACCAAATACCGCATAGCCGAAATCACGCTGGCCGTGGTCGAGGAAAGCGTTATCCGCAATGTTGATGAAGAACTGGCTGGTAGCACTGTCTTTATCCGCCGTACGCGCCATCGCAATGGTGCCGCGCGTGTTACGCAGGCCGTTGTCAGCTTCGTTTTTGATCGGCGGGTTAGGCTGTTTTTGCTGCATCTGCTCGTTGAAACCACCGCCCTGTATCATGAACCCCGGGATCACACGATGAAACGTCGTGTTGTTGTAGAAACCGTTGTTAACGTAATCAAGGAAGTTTTTCACCGACACAGGGGCTTTCTGGTTGTTCAGCTCCAGTTCGATATTCCCCGCGGAGGTGGTGAGCAGAACATGGGGTTCGCCTTTTGCAGCCATTGCAGCAGGGGAAAGAGCAGAAAGAGCAAACACAGCCACAACAGCCGCCAGAGTCGATTTAACCATAGGGTTTCCTTAACGAAGCGCAGTAAAGAAAGCGAGTGGCTTGATTCTAAAGAGCAGTCAGCCAGCAGGCCAGCCTTTTACTTAATTTTACGTATTTGGAAACATATGTAACGTCAAACCGCTCACAACCGCAAGAATAAGGTCTGACGCCACAGTTTATCGTGCGTGATAACGGCTGAACTGCACCTCTTCACCGCCGTTGTCCATTTGCACCCAACTTTGTGCAGGCTGCGTACTGGCAATCACTCGCCCCTGACGAATAGACCATCTCACCGGGGCCTGGCAACGGACAGCATCAAACCCGCTTTTCACCGGCAAAATAATCATATTAGCCGGGTTGCCGTGGACGATACCGTACTGCGTCAGACCGAAGGTTCTGGCGCTGTTATGGGTGATTAAACGCAGCCCCTGATCAATTTGCTGATAGCCCATCAACTGACAGACATGCAGCCCCATATGCAACACCTGCAACATATTGCCCGTACCGAGCGGATACCAGGGATCAAACACATCATCATGACCAAAGCAGACGTTAATCTCCGCCGCCAGTAGCTCTTTCACCCGCGTGATGCCCCGACGTTTCGGATAATCATCAAAACGCCCTTGCAGATGAATATTGACCAGCGGATTGGCAACGAAGTTGATGCCGGAAAGCTTCAGCAGGCGGAACAGCCGCGAGGTGTAAGCGCCATTATAAGAGTGCATGGCGGTGGTATGACTGGCCGTCACGCGTGGGCCGATCCCCATTTTCAGCGCCAGTGCAGCCACCGTCTCAACAAAACGCGACTGCTCATCATCGATTTCATCACAGTGAATATCCAGAGGGCGGTCATATTCTTGCGCCAGTGCAAAGGCAATGTGCAGCGATTCTACGCCGTATTCGCGGGTAAACTCAAAATGCGGGATCGCGCCGACAACATCGGCGCCCAGACGTAACGCCTCTTCCAGCAACGCAGCACCATTGGGATAAGAGAGAATGCCTTCCTGTGGAAATGCAACAATCTGCAAATCGATCCACGGTGCGACCTCCGCTTTCACTTCCAGCATCGCTTTCAGCGCCGTCAGGGAGGGATCAGAAACATCGACATGGGTGCGAACATACTGCACGCCATTGGCCATTTGCCACTTCAACGTCTGCCAGGCGCGTGCTTTTACATCCTCATGACTAAGTAGCGCTTTGCGTTCCGCCCAGCGTTCAATCCCCTCAAACAGCGTACCGGACTGGTTCCAGTTCGGCTCACCAGCAGTTTGCGTCGTATCAAGGTGGATATGCGGCTCAATAAATGGCGGCAGCGCCAGGCCACCGCGGGCATTCAGTACTTCGAGACTGTCGCTGTGCGTTGCGCCCATCGGCGTAATTTCGCCAAAACGCCCCTGCTCAATGGCAATTTGCCACAGCCCTTCACGATCCGGTAAATGCACATTCTGAACCAACCAAAGCGGTGTTGCCGACATAGCATGCCTCCGTATTTTCGTCAGATATCTTGTATCAGAGACGCGAGCAAAAACCCGCTTTTTTTTGCACACATTTAACGCAAACCATAAAATCCATTGATATCCATAGCTTATAAAAAGTAATAAAAATCAACAATCTACTCATTAAGTGGTAGGCGAAGATGTATTTGATGCACATCAATAAGTGGAGAGGCTGAATCGTTAAGGTAGGAGGTAATAGAAAAGAAATCGAGGCAAAAATGAGCAAAGTCAAACTCGCTATTATCGGTAACGGCATGGTCGGCCACCGTTTTATAGAGGATCTCCTCGATAAAACCGACGCCGCTCAGTTCGATATTACTGTCTTTTGTGAAGAGCCGCGTAAAGCCTACGACCGCGTCCATCTCTCTTCCTATTTTTCTCATCATACCGCCGAAGAGCTGTCGCTGGTGCGCGAAGGCTTTTACGAAAAACACGGTGTGAAAGTGCTGGTGGGCGAACGCGCCATCACTATCAATCGGCAGGAAAAAGTGATCCACTCCAGCGCCGGGCGCACGGTCTATTACGACAAACTGATCATGGCCACCGGCTCCTATCCCTGGATCCCGCCGATCAAAGGTTCAGAAACGCAGGACTGCTTCGTCTACCGCACCATTGAAGACCTAAACGCGATTGAAGCCTGCGCGCGTCGTAGCCGTCGTGGCGCTGTGGTCGGCGGCGGCCTGTTGGGCCTGGAAGCCGCTGGCGCGCTGAAAAACCTTGGCGTTGAAACGCATGTGATCGAATTCGCTCCGATGCTGATGGCAGAGCAGCTCGACCAGATGGGCGGTGAACAGCTAAAGCGTAAAATTGAAAGCATGGGCGTGCGAGTGCACACCAGCAAAAACACCAAAGAGATCGTGCAGGAAGGCAGCGAGGCGCGTAAAACCATGCGCTTTGCCGACGGCAGTGAACTGGAAGTGGACTTAATCGTCTTCTCAACCGGTATTCGCCCGCGTGACAAGCTGGCGACCCAGTGTGGCCTGGAAGTGGCTCAACGTGGCGGTATCGTGATCAACGATAACTGCCAGACCTCCGATCCGAACATCTACGCCATCGGCGAATGCGCCAACTGGAATAACCGCGTGTATGGCCTGGTCGCACCAGGTTATAAAATGGCGCAGGTTGCTGTAGACCATATTCTGGGTACACAAAACGCCTTTGAAGGCGCGGATCTCAGCGCCAAATTGAAATTGCTCGGCGTCGATGTGGGCGGTATTGGTGATGCACACGGTCGTACGCCGGGCGCACGCAGCTATGTTTATCTCGACGAAAGCAAAGAAGTCTACAAACGCCTGATCGTTAGCCCGGATAACAAAACTCTGCTCGGTGCGGTGCTGGTGGGTGACACCAGCGATTTCGGCAACCTGCTGCAACTGGTGCTCAACGCCATCGAACTGCCAGAGAACCCGGATGCGCTGATCCTGCCTGCGCATGCGTCAAGCGGCAAACCGTCAATCGGCGTCGACAAGCTGCCAGATAGTGCGCAAATTTGTTCCTGCTTCGACGTGACCAAAGGCGCTCTGATCGCCGCCATCAATAAAGGCTGTCATACCGTTGCTGCGCTGAAAGCTGAAACCAAAGCCGGTACCGGCTGCGGTGGTTGTATCCCGCTGGTAACGCAAGTGCTGAACGCGGAGCTGGCAAAACAGGGTATCGAAGTCACCAACAATCTGTGCGAGCACTTCGCCTACTCACGCCAGGAGTTGTATCACCTGATTCGCGTGGAAGGGATTAAATCCTTCGACGAGTTGCTGGCGAAATACGGTAAAGGCTACGGCTGTGAAGTGTGTAAACCGACCATTGGTTCGCTGCTCGCTTCCTGCTGGAACGAGTACATCCTGAAACCGCAACATACACCGTTGCAGGAGACCAACGACAACTTCCTCGCCAACATCCAGAAAGACGGTACGTATTCGGTGATCCCGCGTTCCGCAGGCGGTGAAATCACACCGGAAGGGTTGATGGAAGTGGGCCGTATCGCCCGGGAATTCAACCTGTACACCAAAATCACCGGTTCGCAGCGTATCGGCCTGTTCGGCGCGCAAAAAGACGATCTGCCGGAAATCTGGCGACAGCTTATCAATGCGGGTTTTGAAACGGGCCACGCCTACGCCAAAGCGCTGCGCATGGCAAAAACGTGTGTCGGCTCCACTTGGTGCCGCTACGGTGTTGGCGACAGCGTTGGCTTCGGTGTTGAACTGGAGAATCGCTACAAAGGCATCCGTACTCCGCACAAAATGAAATTCGGCGTTTCCGGTTGTACCCGCGAATGTGCGGAAGCTCAGGGGAAAGATGTCGGCATTATCGCCACTGAAAAGGGCTGGAACCTCTATGTTTGTGGTAACGGAGGTATGAAACCACGCCATGCGGATCTGCTGGCTGCTGACCTCGACCGTGACACTCTGCTGCACTACCTCGATCGTTTTATGATGTTTTACATCCGTACTGCCGACAAACTAACCCGTACCGCCTCCTGGCTGGAGGGCATGGAAGGCGGCATTGAGTACCTGAAAAGCGTGATTATCGACGACAAGCTGGGCTTTGACGCACAACTGGAAGAAGAGATGACCCGCCTGCGTGAAGCGGTAATTTGCGAATGGACAGAAACCGTGAACACACCTGCAGCCCAGACGCGCTTCAAACACTTTATCAACAGCGATCGCCGCGACCCGAATGTGCAAGTGGTGCCGGAACGCGAACAACATCGCCCGGCAACACCCTATGAACGTATTCCGGTCGTGTTAGTGGAGGAAAACGCATGAGCCAGTGGAACACTATCTGCAAAATTGATGACATTGTGCCTGCCACCGGCGTCTGCGCGCTGGTAAACGGCAAACAAGTCGCTGTTTTCCGCCCGCACCATGACGCTCAGGTTTTTGCCATCAGTAATATCGATCCCTTCTTTGAAGCCAGTGTGCTCTCACGCGGGATTATCGCCGAACATCAGGGCGATCTGTGGGTGGCAAGTCCGCTGAAAAAACAGCGTTTCCGCCTGCGTGATGGCCTGTGTATGGAGGATGAAAGCCGTTCTGTTGCGCATTTCGATGTGCGAGTAAAAGAGGGCGAAGTCCAGATCAAAGCCTGACTCCCCAGCGGGAGTGCAACGCTCCCGCTTCTTCAAGATTCCCTTAACTTCCGCAGTTCTCTTGCTGGTATGCTACGTCGAACAACAACAATACCGAGGTAATGTCGTGGATCATTTGCCCATTTTCTGTCAATTACGCGATCGCGCATGCCTGCTGGTTGGCGGCGGCGATGTCGCCGAACGCAAAGCCCGGCTGCTGATGGATGCGGGTGCCAGACTGACCGTTAACGCACTCACGTTTACGCCACAGTTTACCGTCTGGGAGGCAGAAGGCATGCTGACACTGGTGGAAGGCGCATTCGAAGAGACGATGCTTGACGAATGTTGGCTGGCGATCGCCGCCACGGATAATGAAGCCGTTAACCAGCAGGTGAGCTCTGCGGCTGAAGCGCGTCGCATCTTCTGTAATGTGGTCGATGCTCCCACACAGGCGAGTTTTATCATGCCGTCAATTATTGACCGCTCACCGCTGATGGTGGCCGTCTCCTCCGGCGGCACTTCACCTGTACTGGCACGGTTACTGCGTGAGAAGCTGGAATCGCTGCTGCCGCAACATCTCGGACATGTTGCACACTTTGCTGGCAAGCTACGTAGCCGTGTAAAGTGCCAGTTCGCCAGCATCGGCGAACGCCGCCGTTTCTGGGAAAAACTGTTTGTTAACGATCGTCTGGCGCAATCTCTGGCGAACCAGAATAGTGCTGCGGTAGAGAAAATCACCGAACAGCTACTGGCCGAACCGCTGGATAACCGGGGCGAAGTGGTGCTGGTGGGCGCGGGCCCTGGCGATGCCGGATTACTGACGTTGAAAGGTTTGCAGCAGATCCAGCAGGCCGATGTGGTGGTCTACGATCGTCTGGTTTCTGATGAGATCATGAATCTGGTGCGCCGCGATGCAGATCGTATCTTTGTCGGCAAACGCGCAGGTTACCACTGCGTGCCGCAGGAAGAGATCAACCAGATCCTGCTGCGCGAAGCGCAGAGTGGCAAACGCGTTGTGCGTCTGAAGGGCGGCGATCCGTTCATTTTCGGCCGCGGCGGCGAAGAGTTGGAAACGCTGTGCCATGCAGGAATTCCCTTCTCTGTTGTGCCAGGGATTACCGCAGCATCAGGCTGTTCGGCCTATTCAGGCATCCCTCTGACCCACCGCGATTATGCACAGAGCGTACGGCTGGTAACGGGCCATCTGAAAACTGGCAGTGAGCTGGACTGGGCCAACCTGGCGGCAGAAAAACAGACTCTGGTGTTTTATATGGGCTTAAATCAGGCCACTACCATTCAGGCGCAGCTCATTGAGCACGGTATGCAGGCCGATATGCCGGTCGCGCTGGTAGAGAACGGAACCGCGGTACAGCAGCGAGTGGTGAGCGGTGATTTATCGCAACTCGGCGAACTGGCACAGCGGGTGGAAAGCCCGGCGCTAATTATTGTGGGTCGCGTCGTGGCGCTACGCGATAAGCTGAAGTGGTTTTGACATCAATTGCCGGATGGCGGCTTCGCTCATCCGGCAATCATCAATTACGGTTTAGCGACAAAGCCAATCGCTTCGTAGACTTTTTTCAGCGTTTCAGAGGCGCGCGCACTGGCCTTCTCAGCACCCTCTTTCATCACCTTCTGCAGGAAAGCTTCGTCATTGCGGTAGCGATGATAACGCTCCTGCAACTCGGTCAGCATGCCGGCAACCGCTTCCGCCACTTCGCCTTTCAGATGGCCGTACATTTTGCCCTCAAAGTGCTGTTCCAGTTCCGGAATACTCTGGCCGGTAACGGCAGAGAGAATATCCAGCAGGTTGGAGACGCCCGCTTTGTTGGCGATATCATAACGCACAACAGGTGGCTCGTCGGAATCGGTCACCGCGCGTTTGATCTTCTTCACCACGGATTTCGGATCTTCCAGCAGGCCAATCACGTTGTTACGGTTATCGTCCGATTTGGACATTTTCTTCGTCGGCTCCAGCAGCGACATCACGCGCGCACCGGATTTCGGAATGAACGGCTCCGGCACCTTAAAGATATCGCCGTAGATCGCGTTAAAACGCTGGGCAATATCGCGGCTCAGTTCCAGATGCTGCTTCTGATCTTCCCCAACCGGCACCTGAGTAGTCTGATACAACAAAATATCTGCCGCCATCAGTACAGGATAATCAAACAGACCGGCGTTGATGTTTTCCGCATAGCGAGCGGATTTGTCTTTGAACTGCGTCATACGGCTTAGCTCACCAAAATAGGTGTAGCAATTCAGTGCCCAGCCCAACTGGGCATGTTCAGTCACATGCGACTGAACGAAAATGATACTTTTCTGCGGATCAATACCACAGGCCAGATACAGCGCCAGCGTATCCAGCGTCGCTTTACGTAGCGCCTGCGGGTCCTGCCGCACGGTAATCGCGTGCTGGTCAACGATGCAATAGATACAGTGATAGTCATCCTGCATGTTTACCCACTGACGCAGCGCACCCATATAGTTGCCAATGGTTAGTTCACCTGAGGGCTGTGCGCCACTAAAGACGATGGGCTTAGTCATTTTTCATTTCCTGATGTTCAATATGCGAAAGCCCAAATGCGGGCAGTAAGTCCTTAAAGTGATCAAAGACGAGGTCTGGTTCGCTCAGGGTGATCGCTTCGCCGTAGTTATAACCGTATGTCAGGCCCACAGAAACGCTGCCTGCCGCTTTCGCAGCCAGGATATCGTTACGCGAATCACCCACGAAAAGTAGCTCGTGAGGCTGAATATTGAGCTTTTTACACACCAGAAGCAACGGTTCCGCGTGCGGCTTTTTGTTCACCACATCATCGCCACCGACGACAAAAGAGAACAATTGTGCGATATCAAGCGCTTCCAGCAGCGGAGCGACAAACGGCGTCGGTTTGTTGGTTACCAGCGCCAGCGGCAGGCCTTTAGCGTGCAGCGTTGCCAGGGTATCAGCCACATCTGGGAACAGAAAACTGCCTTCTTCCACCGTCTCTGCGTAATAACGGTTAAACAGCTTGCGCAGCATGCGAATCTGCTCTTCCTGCGGAACATGATCTTCAATGTCTGGCTTGCCCTGCGCCGCACGCTGAATAGCACGCTCCTGTCGCGACCAGTTGAATGCACGCTCCATCAACACATCCGCGCCGTTGCCAATCCAGGTCACCACGCGAGCTTCACCGGCTTGAGGGAGTTCCAGCGCATACAGTGCGCTGTCTACGGCGGCCGTCAACCCCGGCGCGCTATCCACCAGCGTACCATCCAGATCGAACGCCACACCTTGAATTGACTGCAATTTATCCATGACTTACCTTTGCCAGTTCGCTACGCATCTCATCAATAACCTGTTTGTAATCCGGCTTATCAAAAATCGCTGAACCTGCCACGAACATATCCGCGCCAGCAGCGGCAATCTCGCCGATGTTGCTGGCTTTAACCCCACCATCGACTTCCAGACGAATATCAAAACCGGAATCATCAATGCGGCGGCGAACTTCGCGCAGTTTATCCAGCGTATGAGGAATAAAGGATTGACCACCAAAACCGGGGTTCACCGACATCAGCAGGATCACATCCAGCTTGTCCATCACATAGTCCAGATAGCTAAGCGGCGTTGCTGGGTTAAACACCAGCCCCGCTTTACAACCCTGTTCTTTAATCAGTTGCAGCGTACGGTCAACATGCTCGGAAGCCTCGGGATGAAATGTAATAATGCTCGCACCTGCAGCCGCGAAATCCGGCACCAGGCGGTCAACCGGTTTCACCATCAAATGCACGTCAATAGGCGCGGTGATGCCGTAGTTACGCAGCGCTTTAAGCACCATCGGCCCGATAGTCAGATTCGGTACGTAATGGTTGTCCATCACATCGAAGTGGACAACGTCGCCACCGGCGGCCAGCGCGTTGGCAGTGTCTTCGCCCAGGCGAGCAAAGTCAGCCGATAAAATCGAAGGGGCAATCAAATACTGTTTCATCCGCATCTCCTTTAGAAAATAGGGCCTGGCAACGCGGCGAAAGCGGGTTAAAGTGTCGCCGGGCAATAAAGCGCCAGCAATTCATCCACCTTTTTACGTGTGCCACCGTTACTACTGATACTGCGGCGCACTTTCACCACATGCAATTTTGCTTGATGATACCACTCACGCGTCAACGCAGTGTCGTGGTTGGAAATCAATACCGGAATTCGGTTCTGCACCAGGTTCTCGGCAATGCTGGCCAGGTTCGCCTGATGTTCAAGACCGAAACTGTTTGTGTGGTACGCCGTAAAGTTTGCCGTTGCAGAAAGCGGGGCATAAGGCGGATCGCAGTAGACGACTGAATTCGCGTCAGCGCGCGCCATGCTGTCGGCGTAGGATTCGCAGTAAAAAAAAGCACTCTGCGCTTTCTCCGCGAATTGATACAACTCCGCTTCCGGAAAATAGGGTTTTTTATAGCGACCGAACGGCACATTAAATTCGCCGCGCAGATTATAACGGCACAGACCGTTATAACCATGTCGATTGAGGTACAAAAACAGCAGTGCTCTCCGGAACGGATCCTGGCACTGGTTAAATTCCTCGCGCAACTGATAGTAAATCACCGACTGATTCGTCGCAGGCATGAACAATTCCCGCGCATGCTGAACATACTCATCAGGACGGTTTTTAACGATGTTATAGAGGCTAATCAAATCGCTGTTGATATCAGCGAGGATATAGCGGGGGAACGAGGTGTTAAGAAACACCGAACCCGCGCCGACAAACGGCTCGATCAGGCATTCACCCTTTGGCAGATATCTTTCGATATCTTCCAGCAGGGGGTATTTCCCCCCTGCCCATTTCAAAAAAGCGCGATTTTTTTTCATGCTGACTGATTACTTACACTCTCTCCGGCTGTGGAGAAAGCTCCGACAGCATATTGCGCTTTAAACATTACTTCAGATCAGCCTGAACCTGATGCAGAGGCTTGGCCCAAGGGTTTTTCGCCTGCACATCAGCGGGAAGCGTAGCAACTGCACGTTTTGCATCATCTTTTGATGCATACACGCCGCTTACCAGCACATACCATGGCTGGCCGTTACGCGTCGTCTGATAAACCACGAAATTTTTCAGATTTTCTTTCTTCGCCCACGAATTCAGGTTGCTGTAATTCGAGGAACTGCTCAGTTGCAGCGTGTAGTGGCTACCCGGAGCCGATTTCAGCTCGCCTACATTCCCGGTTGAGACTGTGCCGCTTGCTGCAGGTGCAGCAGTGGCAGCCGGCGCGGCAGCCGGCGCGGCAGCCTTAGGCTGTTGTACAGGCGCAGCAGTCGCGGACGTTGTCGTTGTCACGGGTGCTTTCACCGGAGCGGCTACCGCAGTTTCAGTGCGTTTTGGCGGCAGGGAAACCGGTTTTGACTCGGCTTTCGCGATCGGCGCTTTAACGATCGGTTTTGGCTCGATCACCATCTGTTTACGCTCAGGATGCGTTGCAGCCGCATGACTCTCTGTCGTCTGTCGAGCATTGCCGTTATGCACCGGCGCGACTGTTGCAGGTTCTGTTGGCAACGTAGAGCTTACCGCATTGTCAATCTGCGACTGGTTTTGCGGCTGCGACAGCGCGGTGTTCAGATCTCCCTGAACTTCCACTCGTTGCTGACCAGCAGGCGTTGCAGGCGATTCCCCCTGGGATGGTGTCGAGGAGATTGGCGGTAAGGTAACATCCTGCGGCGCGGGTGCATTGCCAGCAGGTTGCTGGGCAGGCAACGTGCCAGTAGCGGGCTGCGCGTTATTCGCCTGGTTACCGGATGCGGGACTGCCCGCATTGCTATTGTTACCGGAGAGATCGATAGTCTTCTCTGCCGGAGCATTCTGTTGATTTGCCGTGGAAGGTGCAGGGGATTTTAACGCAGAACCGATACCGATAATGAGCAGCAGTAGCACCAGAATGCCAATGCCCATCATCATGTACTGGCGCGAAGCAGGTTTAGCGGCAGCCGCTTTCTTACGCTTGCGCGGGCGACGTTCTTCACGCTCTTCGTCCAGAGCATCGTCTTCTTCGTCATAACCTTCTTCTTCACGCTCATCACGCGCCCGGCGGGAACGAGAAGGACGGCGGTCGTCGGTATCGAGATCAACATCATCAAAATTGATCTGCGGTTCATCGACACGATCAGAAGATTGACGAGAACGACCAGTACGACGATCGCTGGGATCGGTTTTCAGTTCGTCTTCTGGTTTGTATTCATCCATTTAACACCCCACACAAAGGCGTATGCCACGACATGCATAGCGCCCGAAGTTAAACGTCACACAACAGGTGACCAGACCTTTCTAATAGTTACGCCTGCTGGCAATCAGTAATAGCGCCAAGTACTACTTCGTGCGACACTCCGCCGCGAACTTCACTCTTCCCTATGGCTAACGGGAGCACTAAGCGCATTTCCCCCGCCAGCACTTTTTTATCGCGCATCATATGTGGCAGATAGGCTTCAGCCGTCATTTCATGCGGCCCCCTCACTGGCAGACCAGCACGCTTGAGCAGCGTCTTGATACGCTGTGTTTCTGCGTAACTGAACTGGCCAAGACGCTCAGAAACATGTGCCGCCATCACCATGCCAGCCGCGACAGCTTCGCCATGTAGCCAGTTACCGTAGCCCATTTCCGCTTCAATAGCATGGCCGAAGGTATGCCCCAGATTCAGTAAAGCACGTAAGCCAGTTTCCCGTTCATCGGCAGCAACAACTTCGGCTTTAAGCTCACAACAACGCCGGATGCAGTATGCCATCGCAGGGCCATCGAGACGCAGAAGCGCATCTATATGCTGTTCCAGCCAGTCAAAGAACTCACCATCAAGAATAATGCCGTATTTGATCACTTCCGCGAGACCGGAAGAGAGTTCGCGAACGGGAAGGGTTGCAAGGCAATCAAGGTCAACAACAACAGACGCAGGCTGGTAGAAGGCGCCGATCATGTTTTTGCCAAGGGGGTGATTTACCGCCGTTTTACCGCCAACGGAGGAATCAACCTGAGACAGAAGTGTGGTTGGAACCTGAATAAAGCGTACACCGCGCTGATAGCTGGCCGCAGCAAAACCGGTTAAATCACCGATGACGCCACCGCCCAAAGCAACCAGCGTCGTGTCACGCCCGTGTGGTTTTTGCAACAAAGCAGTAAATACGGTATCCATCACCGCCAGGCTTTTGTATTGCTCACCGTCGGGAAGAATCACGCTATCGACCTTCACGCCAGACCGTTCAAGAACGTGGCGAACCTTATCAAGATAGATCGGAGCCAGTGTTTCATTAGTGACCAGCATAACCTGATCACCAGACTTCAAAGGCGAGAAGGAAGCTGGATCGTTAAACAAACCAGCCGCGATGGTGATAGGGTAACTACGTTCCCCAAGAGTGACTGTGATCCTCTCCATGACGCGACATCCACCTTAGTTGCTTAAACCCGCAGGCCTGTGTATTAAGTCAGAATTAGTTGCTTTCCAGCATATGAATAATCTGGTTTGCGACCACTTTAGCGCTCTGGTCGTCAGTACGAACGGTCACGTCTGCAATTTCTTCGTACAAAGGATTACGTTCGTCAGCCAGCGCCTCCAGTACTTCACGCGGTGGTGCGTCCACCTGGAGAAGCGGGCGTTTTTTATCACGTTGAGTACGAGCCAACTGCTTTTCGATCGTGGTTTCCAGATACACCACTACTCCACGGGCGGAGAGACGATTACGGGTTTCGCGAGATTTCACAGAACCACCGCCAGTCGCCAGAACGATGCCCTGTTTTTCCGTCAGCTCATTGATGATTTTTTCTTCGCGATCGCGGAAGCCTTCTTCACCTTCAACATCGAAGACCCAGCCCACATCAGCTCCGGTTCGTTTCTCAATCTCTTGATCAGAATCGTAAAATTCCATATTGAGTTGTTGAGCTAACTGACGCCCAATAGTGCTTTTGCCGGCACCCATAGGCCCAACCAGAAAGATATTGCGTTTCTCTGCCATTTTTTCGGTACTACTAAGACTATTCGTTGATGATAAACCCGCTTCGCAGATACCTAGCGTAGCAGGACATGAACTGAAACCTCATATGCGATAGTGCGAGAGTCAGATCGAAAATTATCTCAGTACTCCGGCTTGTTTGGCAACTGAATAAACACGTTATCCTTCATGCTGCTTGCTATACGACGGAGACCACTGACGCTCAAATCGGTACTCCTTGTAAGCTAAATCATCTCTCACGTCAAACACCTGAACCAAGTTCCTAAGAAAAAGGGGGGGTTACAGCAGGTTTAATGTACCGCTGCCAATCGTGGGGTAATAAATACAACCAGTTCTCGCCGTTCGCTATTTTTGCCATCCTGACGGAATAGCTGGCCAATGCCAGGCAGAGACCCAAGCCCCGGAATTTGATTTTTATTCGTGGTGCGCTTTTGCGAAAAGATTCCACCAAGTGCCAGCGTGTCGCCGCTTTTTACCTCTACCAGCGTTTCAATTTCCTGTTTATCAATCGCCAGAGCTTCGCCCCCGGACTGTTGCAGCACCTGGCCTGGCATATTCTGACTGATTCGCAGCTTTAGACGAACGCGTTTATCAGGCAGCACAGTTGGTGTCACTTCCATCCCCAGTACTGCCTCGCGAAATTCGACCGCGGTATTATTTTCGCCGTTGGCAACCTGATAAGGAATTTCGCTTCCCTGTTTGATGCTGGCGGGCTGACGGTGAGAAGCCAGCAGACGTGGGCTGGCGATAATCTCCAACTGCTGCTTTTGCTCCAGCGCGGAAAGCTCCAGATCGAGCAAGCGGGCATTAATACTGCCAATATTGAATCCCACACGTGTACTGGCATTGGGAAGAGAGAGGTCCGCAGATAACGCGTTTATCTGCCCACGCGCCGTTTCGGCGCTCTGCGCAAGCCCCCATTTCACACCCAGCTCACGCAGACTTTTTTCGTTGATGGTGACAATATGAGCAGCCAGCTCAACCTGCTCGACCGGTAAATCCATTTGCGCCACCCATTTTTCGAGCATTGCCAGCCCCTCCTTATTATCCCGGATCAGCAAGCGGTTAAGCCGCGAGTCCACGGTGATCGCGCCTTGCGGACTAAGCAGTTTCCCTCCCGCTTTTGCCAGTTCTTCTGCCTCCGCATACCGCAGCACGATGATGCGCGTTTGCAACGGGGCATTCTTTTTTTGTCGGGCCTGACGGGCATCCTGTTCCGCCTGCTTTTGTTGCTGCCACGACGCGGAGTGAACCTGCCAGATTGTCCCCTTCTGACTGAGCGTTAATCCGGCGCTTTCCGCCACGGTTTGCAACGCCTGCTGCCAGGGAACATCGGTTAAGTGCAGTGACAACGTGCCGCTGATGTCTTTCTGGATCACCATATTTTGTTTTTCAATCGCGGCCAGCGTCTGTAGTACCTGTACAACCGGCACATCATCAACGGTCAGCGTGACGAGCCGCGTTGTCGCTGTGCTGGCGTAAGGCAGAGCGAAGAGCATAAGGCCCACTATCCATTTTTTCATTCTGAGCTCCATCTCGTTTCCAGCGCCATTGCGCCGGGGTGCAATCCTTACCCGTGGAAATTTGCAGCTCATCCACGGTGATAGAAATAACGCGCCATCCGGTTGGCAGTAACTCGCCAACAGTGACCCGATGCCAGTGTTTACCGGCATCACGCAATATGCCCACCGCATGTTTGCCCTGAATCATGCCGCGAAACAGCCACTGATTCAGTTGGGCGATCTTGCAGGTATCCGGTGGCGGCTGGAAAGGGTCGCGCATTCCGCTCAGTAACAGGCATAACACACAGGCAAAAACCACACGTTCAGTGATCATTGTCATGCTCCAGTTTCAGGGTAAAACGCAACAAATCAGTACCCGCTGCCAGTGAAAATGCCGGAACCTGTATGTCGCAACTGGCCAGACGCACAAACGTTTCTATCACCCGTTCCCAGCTGCTTTCCAGCACCAACTCGCCCCCATTTTTTCCTGGCTGCCAGCGAATGAGTTGACTGTGGGTCTCCTGAAAATCCAGAGGGCTAAAAGGTTGTACGGTGGGTAAAGACACATTTTCTGTTGGTGGGAATAATGCACGTAGCGTGCGCCACTGGGCCTGTAATGCGGCCTGTTGACCGCTTTGCTGAATGATTAATTGTTCCTGCGCAGCATTAAGCGGGGAAATGGTCAACCACCACACCAAAAGCAAGCCGCAAAAAATGCTCAGCAGCCAGCATGTCGTACGTTGCCATGGCGACAGCACAAACCAGAAATCAGCGTTCAGGGGCAGCATTGCTCTCCTCCTTAAGCTGGTAGTGAAATTGCCAGCGCCCCTGGGCATCCCGCTCCATTGCGCCGGTTTGTTGTAACTGAAACCCCACGATGCCGCGCAGTTGCTGCTCAAGCACAGCTAATGCACTTGCCGAGCTGGCAAGACCTGATAGCGATAATTGATTTTGCTGCCAGCGCAATTGCGTAAGCCAGGCGTTCTGTGGGAGATTTGCGGCCAGGCTAAGCAAACGTGGCTGCCATGCCAACGTATCCTGCCGACGCTGCCGGCGAACCTGCTCCTTGCGCCACGCCTCTTGCCGCGCCAGCAAAGGTTTTCTGGCTGCCGCCAGCGAGGACAGTAACGCCGTATCGGCTTGCTGCCAGAGAACCCGCCCGTAAAGATCGATAGCGACTGATGCCCGCCAAAACAAACCAACGCCGCCTGTCAACAGGATGCTGGCGATAAAAACACTCGCCCAGAGACGCACACTACGTCGCCGCCGATATTGCCGCCAGGGCAGAAAATTCACGCCAGCCATCAATATCCCCTGGCGACGGCCAGCCCGAGAGCGACAGCATAGCGATCACCTGCTGCCGGCAACGGCGGCTGACGCGAAGGCACTACGCTCCAGCAATCAAAGCCTCCAGGTAAATCGCTGCATTGCACAATTTCATCAACAGGTAGCCCCAGCACACTGGCTAACTGAACAGCACTATCGGCATCTTCCTGCACACGCCGGCCCCAGCTCTCTTTTGTTGCCCATAACCATTGCCGTTCGTCGCGCCACACCAGGCAACGGGCAGGTGGCGCGAGCCAGGGCAGTAAAGCCTGCAACGCACTGGCATCAGGCGTAATAGAAGAGAGGTGCAGCGAGAGGGCCTGCGCAATATCGAGCAGCACCGCCACGTCTTTATTCTGCGCCGCGGTCACACCATACATTTTTGCTGGCTCATCTTCCGTAAAATCAAAGCAGAGCTCGTTTTCCGCCATTTCCAGTTCGCGCGCCATCGCCTGTGATACCCAGCGGTTAAGCGCCTCTTCGCGCAGCGCAATAGCCGGGCGTGGCAGTTTTTTTTGCAGGGTCTGTACGGCGGGAAAGGCCAGTCGAACACAGTGCCGTTGCGGTAAGGATTGTCGCCAGGGACGCAGCGCGGCAAGAAGCGGTTCGGGTGTTTTAATACGCCCCTGAACAATCGTTCCGGCAGGTAAAGGAAAGTGCCACCAGCGGCGTAAAGCCTGACCGCCACGTGCGGCGGAAAGCGCCACAATAAATATACCATCTTGTTGAATATGCAGCCCAATTTGCCAGTGTCTGAATGCCATAAGTTACGATCTCCTTATCGTCTACTGGGATGACGCTATATCAATGCATCAGGCTTGCCTTTATACTACCGCGCGGTTGTTTATAAACTGCCCAAATGACTCTTAATGGGAAATCTCCAGTGAAGTTCGTAAAGTATTTATTCATCCTTGCAGTCTTTTGCATTCTGCTGGGAGCAGGCTCGATTTACGGTCTGTACAAATATATTGAGCCACAGTTACCCGACGTTGCGACGCTAAAAGACGTCCGGTTACAGATTCCAATGCAGGTGTACAGCGCAGATGGCGAATTGATCGCGCAGTATGGTGAAAAGCGCCGCATCCCGCTGACCTTGAGCCAAATTCCGCCAGAACTGGTAAAAGCGTTTATCGCTACTGAAGATAGCCGTTTTTATGAGCACCACGGTGTTGACCCGGTGGGGATTTTCCGTGCCGCCAGCATAGCGCTCTTCTCTGGCCATGCATCACAGGGAGCAAGTACCATTACGCAGCAGTTAGCGCGTAACTTTTTCCTGAGCCCGGAACGCACCATAATGCGTAAAATCAAAGAGGTGTTCCTGGCGATCCGTATTGAGCAGTTATTAAGCAAAGACGAGATCCTTGAGCTTTACCTCAACAAAATCTACCTCGGCTATCGCGCTTATGGCGTGGGCGCTGCGGCGCAGGTCTATTTTGGTAAGTCGGTCGATCAACTGACGCTAAGTGAGATGGCCGTGATTGCCGGTTTACCGAAAGCGCCATCTACTTTTAACCCGCTCTATTCGCTTGAGCGGGCAACCGCACGTCGTAACGTTGTGCTGGCGCGTATGGAGAGTGAAGGTTATATCACCGCACAGCAAGCCGACCAGGCGCGCAGCGAGGCGATACAAGCAAATTACCATGCACCGGAAATCGCCTTCTCCGCGCCTTATCTTTCCGAGATGGTACGTCAGGATATGGTCGCCCGTTATGGCGACAAAGCCTATGAGGATGGCTACCGCGTTTACACCACCATTACGCGTAAAGTGCAACAGGCTGCACAGGATGCCGTACGCAATAACGTAATGGATTACGACATGCGCCACGGCTATCGTGGTCCGTCGAATGTATTGTGGAAAATCGGTGAAGCCGCATGGAGCAGTAAAAAAATCACTGATTCACTGAAAACGTTGCCGACGTACGGGCCGCTCTCTCCGGCGGTCGTCACCAGCGCAAATCCGCAAGAAGCCGTGGCGATGATGGCTGATGGTACATCGGTTTCACTCCGCATGGACGGCGTCCGTTGGGCTCGCCCTTACCGCTCTGATACGCAGCAAGGTGCCACGCCACGTAAAGTGACGGATGCCGTACAGGCCGGGCAGCAGATTTGGGTGCGCCAGGTCGATAACGCCTGGTGGCTGGCGCAGGTGCCGGATGTGAACTCTGCGCTGGTTTCTGTCAATCCACATAATGGCGCGATCCTGGCGCTGGTCGGTGGCTTTGATTTTAATCAGAGCAAGTTTAACCGCGCGACTCAGGCACTGCGCCAGGTGGGGTCGAACATCAAGCCGTTCCTTTACACAGCGGCGATGGATAAAGGCCTGACGCTGGCAAGTATTCTCAACGATGCTCCTATTTCCCGCTGGGATGTGGGT
Organism: Kosakonia arachidis; assembly: GCF_900116535.1. GTDB lineage: Bacteria > Pseudomonadota > Gammaproteobacteria > Enterobacterales > Enterobacteriaceae > Kosakonia > Kosakonia arachidis. The sequence goes on from NZ_FPAU01000008.1 coordinate 48,498, forward strand.
GCGGGTTCCGACTGGCGACCGAAGAACTCGCCGGATGAATATGCCGGTCCAATCCGTCTGCGCCAGGGGCTGGGGCAATCGAAGAACGTAGTAATGGTACGTGCGATGCGCGCGATGGGCGTCGATTATGCCGCAGAGTATTTGCAGCGCTTCGGTTTCCCGGCACAAAACATTGTGCATACCGAATCACTGGCGCTGGGTTCTGCCTCATTTACGCCAATGCAGGTTGCAAGAGGCTACTCGGTGTTGGCGAACGGTGGATTCCTTGTCGATCCGTACTACATCACGAAAATCGAAAATGATCAGGGTAATGTGCTGTTTGAAGCACACCCGAAAGTAGCCTGTGCTGATTGCGACATTCCGGTAATTTACGGCGAAACGCCGAAATCAAATGTGCTGGAAAACAAAGACATGGAAAACGTCGCCACGTCACAGACGCAACAGAACAGCGCGGTACCACAGCCACAGCTGGAGCAGGCAAACCAGGCGCTGGTTCAGCGCAGCGGTGGTGAAGAGTACGCGCCGCATGTGATTAGCACGCCGCTGTCATTCCTGATTAAAAGCGCGCTGAACAGCAACATCTTTGGCGAACCAGGCTGGCAGGGTACAGGCTGGCGTGCGGGACGTGATCTCAAGCGTAACGATATCGGCGGTAAAACCGGTACCACCAACAGCTCGAAAGATGCCTGGTTCTCTGGTTATGGGCCGGGTGTTGTCACTTCCGTGTGGATCGGTTTTGACGATCATCGTCGTGATTTGGGGCGAACCACTGCTTCCGGAGCGATCAAAGATCAGATTTCCGGTTACGAAGGCGGTGCGAAAAGCGCCCAACCGGCCTGGGATGCTTACATGAAAGTAGTGCTCGATGGTGTGCCAGAAGATCCATTAACGCCGCCGCCAGGCGTGGTCACCGTCAACATCGACCGCGCCACCGGCCAGTTGGCCAGTGGTGGCAGCAGCCGTCAGGAGTACTTCATAGAAGGAACTCAGCCGACGCAGCAGGCAGTACATGAAGTGGGCACGACGATCATTGATAACGGGGAAACGCACGAGCTGTTCTGATAGAACGTGAACCCGAGGAAGCAAAAAGGGCGCAGCGGCGCCCTTTTTATTTATGATGGTGTAACGTCAGAGCCTACCCTGCCCTTTTAGCCATTCACGCACTAAAAACAGCGCGCTGACATTGCGGGCTTCATTGAAATCCGGGTCTTCCAGCAAATCCATTAAGTGCTTCAGCGGCCAGCGCACCTGTGGTAGTGGCTCAGGTTCATCGCCCGGCAGTGACTCAGGATAAAGGTTTTCCGCCACGATAATGTTCATCTTGCTGGAGAAATAGGAGGGAGCCATACTGAGTTTTTTCAGGAAAGTAAGCTCTTTTGCGCCAAATCCTACTTCTTCTTTTAACTCACGGTTAGCTGCTTCGTATATACTCTCACCGGGATCGATAAGCCCTTTGGAAAAACCCAATTCGTAAGATTCGGTGCCAACGGCATATTCGCGGATCAGAATCAGGTGCTCATCCACAATTGGCACAATCATCACGGCTTCGTGAACAGAAGGACGCATGCGCTCGTAAACACGGCGGACACCGTTGCTGAACTCCAGATCCACGCTTTCAACGTTAAAAAGACGGGAAGAGGCGACTGTTTCTACATTAAGAATGGTGGGTTTTTGCAATGATTCGCTCATTATTATCGGTCTTTGCAGAGAAACTTACGTTATTGTGCGACACTACGCACTGTTTCGGCAATGTCATTCGCCCCTAATTTACATTTTTGTAACCTCCCTGGAAGCAACTCCCAATTTATCAAAAAAGTCAATAGGTTGATATAAAACTAAGAATTTGCTGATATTACCACATTGGGGGTTTTGCTATTCTTCCTCGCAATGGTATGCGCTTAAAAATTCTCAAGTAATTACTTGCTTACAGCGGCCAGCCACATTAAATGTTTACAGGAAGGGTGCAACTGACTACACCTGTTAGAAAAAGTAAGATGGGGAAAGCATGAGCACCATTTTGATTTTTTTCGCTGCTATGCTGGCCTGCGCATTCCTCACTGGATGGATTTTCAGGTTCAGGTCTCAACGCCGGTACAGATTGCCTCATTTACAGGCATTTACCGGTGCGACAACCCGTAAAATCTTGCCAGAGGAGCGTGATGCTGTTGAGCGCTATCTGGACACGCTTTCCCGTGTACAAGATACTCCAGGCCCTACGGGCGCTCCGGCGGCGCCGGTTTCCATCAAACTCAATGCTCAGAGCAATACCGTTCTGTTTGTCGCGCACGCGATCACGCGCTATGGCATTACCACCGATGCCCCCAACAAATGGCGCTACTATCTCGATTCTGTCGAAGTGCATCTGCCGCCCTCATGGGAGCAATACATTACCGATGAGAACAATGTTGAGCTGATCCGCACTGATTCCATGCCGCTGATCATTTCGTTAAATGGCCATACGCTTAGCGAATATATGCAGGAAGAGCGCAACGGCGAGCTGGAGCACGTATCTTCCACACGTTCAGCTATTCGCGGCGAAGAGACAGAACAGATAGAGCTGCTGAATATTCGCCGCGAAACACCGGAAGAGTATGCGCTAAGCCGCCCGGACGGTATGCGTGAAGCGTTGCTGATCTGCGCCTCTTTTTTACTCTTTTTCTTCTGCCTCGTAGCACCGGAAGTTTTCGTTCCGTGGGTGGCGGGCGGCGCCGTGATGTTATTCACTGCAGGAATGTGGGGGTTATATGCGCCTCCGGCAAAAAACACTCTGCGCGAAATTCATTGTCTGCGCGGTACACCAAAGCGCTGGGGACTGTTCGGTGAAAATAATCAGGAGCAGATGAATAACATCTCTCTGGGGATTATCGATCTGATTTACCCCCGCCACTGGCAACCCTTTATCACCCGCGATCTTGGTCAGCAGACGGATATCGATATTTATCTGGATCGCCACGTTGTTCGCCAGGGACGCTTTTTGTCTCTGCATGACGAAGTGAAAAATTTCCCGTTGCAGCACTGGGTGCGCAGTACGGTGATTGCTACCGGCTCACTGGTGGTAGTGGCGATGCTGCTAATTTGGGTGCCGCTGGACATGCCGATCAAATTCACCGTTTCGTGGATTAAAGGCGCACAAACGATTGAAGCCAGTAGCGTTAATCAGCTGGAATCCGCCGGATTGCGCATCGGCGATACGCTGCGGATCAGTGGTACCGGAATGTGCAACATCCACGCGCAAAACTGGTCATCGCGCCAGATATCACCCTTTACGCCGTTTGACTGTTCGCAGATTATCTGGAATAACGCAGCCCCGCTGCCATTGCCAGAATCTGATACCGTGACCAAAGCCACTGCGCTTGCGCAAGCGGTGAGCCGTCAGCTACATCCTACAGCCAATGATGATTCACGCGTTAGCCCGGTGCTACGCTCAGCCATTCAGAAATCTGGCATGGTACTGCTGGATGATTTTGCAGATATCGTACTGAAAACGAAAGATTTATGTTCTGCAGATGATGATTGTCTGAGGTTAAAAAATGCACTGGTAAACCTTGGAAACAGCAAAGACTGGGAAACGCTGACCAAACGTGCCAGCGATGGCAAGCTGACCGGTGTTAACGTGTTGCTGCGCCCGGTGAGCGCCGAATCGCTGGATAATCTGGTGACCACCTCAACCGCGCCCTTTATCCTGCGCGAGACAACCCGTGCCGCACAAGCGCTGAACAGCCCTGCGCCGGGCGGGTTCCTGATTATTAGTGAAGAGGGTAACGAGCTGGTGGATCAGCCGTGGCCGCCAATCGCGCTGTATGACTACCCGGCGCAGGAGCAGTGGAACGAGTTTCAACGGTTGGCGCAAATGTTGATGCAGACACCGTTCCACGCCGAAGGGATCATTACCAACATCTATACCGATGCCAACGGTACCCGACACATTAGCCTGCACCGCATGCCTGATGCCACGGGCTTGTGGCGTTACGCTGGTACAACACTGCTTCTGTTTGCCATGGTCATTTGTTGCCTCTACAACAGCGTGCTGGCGCTTCGTCGCTACCAGCGTAACCGTACACGCCTCGAAGAGATTGTGCAGTATTACGAAAGCTGCCTGAATCCGCGCCTGCTTCCTACGCAGGACAGCCTTACCTGATAATCACCCGCAACGTGAGCTATGTTAATCTGTTGCGCACGTTGTCCCCTGGCTGGAGTTTTAATGTACCTTGATATTGCATGGCAGGATGTTGATACCGTTCTGCTGGATATGGACGGTACTTTGCTGGATCTGGCGTTTGATAACTTTTTCTGGCAAAAACTGGTGCCGGAAACCTTCGCCGTCCAACAAGGAATAACGCCTGAGGAAGCTCAGAACGTTCTTCACAAGGAGTATCACGCGGTGCAGCATACACTAAACTGGTACTGTCTGGATTACTGGAGCGAACGTCTCGGGCTGGATATTTGTGCAATGACGACACAACAAGGGCCGCGCGCAGTATTGCGCGAAGATACAGTGCCCTTTCTGGATGCACTTAAAAAAAGCAGTAAGCGTCGTATTCTGCTGACCAATGCGCATCCACACAATCTTGCCGTCAAGCTTGAGCACACGGGCCTGGCTTCGCACCTTGATTTACTGCTTTCCACCCATACATTTGGTTATCCGAAAGAGGATCAACGCCTGTGGCAGGCCGTAGCGGAAGAGACGGGGCTATGTGCCGAACGGACACTGTTTATCGATGACAGCGAACCGATTCTTGATGCGGCAGCAACCTTTGGCATTCGTTACTGTGTTGGCGTGACGAACCCAGATTCCGGGCTGGCAGATAAACGCTATCTACGTCATCCCGGAACCAATGACTACCGTGATCTGATCCCTTCACTTCTCAAGGAGATGTGATGAAACAGCAGCCCGCACAAGAAGTCCGTCTGGATAAGTGGCTATGGGTGGCGCGTTTTTATAAAACTCGCGCCCTTGCCCGCGAGATGATTGAAGGTGGCAAAGTGCATTACAACGGTCAGCGCAGCAAGCCGGGTAAAATCGTCGAGCTGAATGCTACGCTCACGCTGCGCCAGGGAAACGACGAACGTACTGTGATCGTCAAAGGCGTGACGGAACAGCGCCGCCCGGCAACCGAAGCCGTTGAGCTGTATGAGGAAACGGCAGAAAGTATTGAGAAACGTGAAAAAATGGCGCTGGCGCGTAAGATGAACGCGCTTACAATGCCGCACCCAGATCGCCGACCGGACAAAAAAGAGCGCCGCGATCTGCTGAAATTTAAATCTGGTGGCAGCGAGTAACGCGCACCTGCAAGAGAGATAATCATGGCCAATCAAGACCAATTACACCGCTATCTGTTTGAAAATTATGCCGTGCGCGGCGAACTGGTGACTGTTTCCAACACCTGGAAGCAGATGCTGGAAAACCATAACTATCCGCTGCCGGTAAAAACACTGCTCGGTGAACTGTTGGTTGCGACCAGCCTGCTGACCGCCACCCTGAAATTTGCCGGTGATATTACCGTGCAATTGCAGGGTGACGGCCCGATGAATCTTGCAGTGATCAACGGCAACAACCGCCAGCAAATGCGCGGCGTTGCCCGAGTGCAGGGTGACGTCCCGGCGAACGCCGACCTGAAAACGCTGGTGGGTAACGGCTATCTGGTGATTACCATTACGCCGGAAGAGGGCGAGCGTTATCAGGGCGTAGTTGGCCTCGAAGGCGATACGCTGGCGGCGTGTCTGGAAGATTACTTTATGCGTTCAGAACAGTTGCCGACCCGCCTGTTCATCCGCACGGGTGAAGTAGATGGCCAGCCGACGGCTGGCGGTATGCTGCTGCAGGTGCTGCCCGCGCAGGAAACCCAGGTCAACGATTTCGAACACCTGGCGGTCCTGACCGAAACGGTAAAAGCGGAAGAGCTGTTCTCTCTGGCGGCAGAAGAAGTGTTGTGGCGTCTGTACCATGAAGAAGAAGTCACGTTGTACGATCCGCAGGACGTTGAATTTAAATGTACCTGTTCGCGCGAGCGCTGCGCTGCGGCGCTGAAAACGCTGCCGGATGAAGAAGTGGACAGCATTATTGCCGAAGAAGGTGAAATCGACATGCACTGCGATTACTGCGGTAACCACTATCTGTTTAACGCGATGGATATTGCGGAGATCCGCAATAACGCCTCTCCGGCCAACCCGCAGGTTCATTAATTCCCCCTTCCCTAATGCCGCCTTTGGGCGGCATATTTTGCATTACACGTCACGTTTCCGCTAAAATCCCCGATGTAATTCTTACGTAACTTTCTTTCATGAAAGCGATTCCAGTCACAAAGTAACGGTTAAAAATAGCGATTTATAGCCTTTTTGGAACATTTTTCCGATTATTGTCACCGTTTTTGTCACAATACGTCTCGCTAAGTGACGTAAATGATAGTGTTTTGCGAAAGTCAGCTTTATCGGGATTCGAAAATCTATGAACATCGTCCGGGTAAGCGGCGATAAACAACCCTACAATTTCAGGCAGTACAATTGGCTAAGGAGTAGTGACATGCGCGTTAAGAGCTTAACCCCGCAAGATCTCAAGGCTTATGGTATCAACGATGTTCAGGATGTCGTCTACAACCCCGATTACGATACGCTGTATCAGGAAGAGCTCCGTCCAGACCTGGAAGGATATGAACGTGGTGTTCTGACGAATTCTGGTGCTGTCGCCGTCGACACCGGTATTTTTACCGGCCGTTCGCCAAAAGATAAGTACATTGTCCGTGATGACACCACTCGTGACACCGTGTGGTGGGCCGATAAAGGCAAAGGTAAGAATGATAACAAACCGCTCTCGCCGGAAGTCTGGAAGCATTTAAAAGGCCTTGTGACGGAACAACTCTCCGGCAAGCGTCTGTTTATTATCGATGCGTTTTGCGGCGCGAACCCGGACAGCCGTCTTTCAGTCAGGTTTATCACCGAAGTCGCCTGGCAGGCTCACTTTGTCAAAAACATGTTTATTCGCCCGACGGATGAGGAACTGGCAGGCTTCAAACCCGACTTTATCGTGATGAACGGGGCGAAATGCACCAATCCACAGTGGCAGGAACAGGGCCTCAATTCGGAAAATTTCGTCGCCTTCAACCTGACCGAACGCATTCAGTTGATCGGCGGAACCTGGTATGGCGGCGAAATGAAAAAAGGGATGTTCTCAATCATGAACTACCTGCTGCCGTTAAAGGGGATCGCCTCGATGCACTGTTCTGCTAATGTTGGCGAGAAAGGCGACGTTGCGGTCTTTTTCGGCCTTTCCGGCACCGGCAAAACGACGTTGTCCACCGATCCGAAACGCCGCCTGATCGGTGATGACGAACACGGCTGGGATGACGACGGCGTCTTCAACTTTGAAGGCGGCTGTTACGCCAAAACCATCAGACTTTCGGAAGAGGCTGAACCGGATATATTCCACGCCATCCGCCGCGATGCGTTGCTGGAAAACGTCTGCGTCCGCAACGACGGCAGCATCGATTTTGATGATGCGTCGAAAACGGAAAATACACGCGTATCGTATCCGATTTACCATATTCACAACATCGTCAAACCCGTGTCGAAAGCTGGTCACGCCACACGAGTGATCTTCCTGACCGCCGACGCGTTCGGGGTATTGCCGCCAGTTTCCCGCCTTACAGCAAGCCAGACACAGTACCATTTTCTCTCTGGCTTTACCGCTAAGCTGGCCGGAACAGAGCGCGGTGTGAACGAGCCGACGCCAACCTTCTCCGCCTGCTTCGGCGCAGCCTTCCTGTCACTACACCCGACACAATATGCCGAAGTGCTGGTAAAACGGATGCAGGCTGCCGGTGCACAGGCGTATCTGGTGAACACGGGCTGGAACGGAACCGGCAAACGCATCTCCATCAAAGATACGCGGGGGATTATCGACGCAATTCTGGATGGTTCACTGGACGATGCGGAAACCTTCACTCTGCCGATGTTCAATCTGGCTGTGCCAACCTCATTACATGGCGTTGATTCGCGCATTCTCGATCCGCGCAATACGTACGCATCACCAGAACAGTGGCAAGAGAAAGCAACCCAGTTGGCGAAGTTGTTTATTGAGAACTTTGATAAATATACCGATACCGCAGCGGGAGCCGCGCTGGTCAGCGCCGGACCGAAACTGTAATTCGGCTACGCAAGAGAAACAAAACCCGCCATATTCTGGCGGGTTTTTTTATGCTTCTTTGGTGGATCCGCTCAGGCGAACAACAGGAATTGGCAGCCAGGCACGAATCGACAATCCGCCGCGCTCGCTGGTGCCTAACTCCAGTTGGCCGTTATGGTTATCGATGATTCGCTGCACAATAGCCAGCCCTAAACCGGTACCGCTGGTGCTACGCGCGCTGTCGCCGCGAACAAACGGCTGGAACAGATGTTCACGCTGTTCAGGTTTAATCCCCGGCCCGTCATCCTCAACCTGGAACCAGGCGCGATTCAGTTCAGTACCGCTGCTGACTTTGATCCAGCCGTTACCGTAGCGCGCCGCATTCACCACCATATTGGCGACTGCGCGCTTAATGGAGAGCGGATGCATGCGTACAAAGATCTCACTGTCGTTCAGGCCTGTTTCGATCTCACGTTCGTAACCGCTTTCGGCGGCGATGACCTCGCCAAGTACAGCATTTAGATCTGCCACTTCCATTGGCATCTCCTGACCGGTACGCAGGTAATCGATAAACTGCTCGATAATCGCGTTACACTCCTCGATATCTTTATTAATCGATTCAGAAAGATAACCATCTTCTTCCGCCATCATCTCCGTCGCCAGACGGATGCGCGTCAGCGGCGTGCGTAAATCGTGGCTCACCCCGGCCATTAGCAGCGTACGATCGTCCGCCAATTGTTTCACCCCGGCGGCCATCTGGTTGAAAGCGCGGGTGACGGAACGAACTTCTGACGCGCCGTACTCACGTAACGGTGGCGGAATATGCCCTCGCCCAACCTTAAGCGCCGCATGTTCAAGGTCAACGAGAGGTCGGTTCTGAATACGAATAAAGAGCCAGGCGCCGCCTATCGCCATCAGCATAATCGCCAGCGTGTAGCGAAACAGCGGCGAAAAATCGCCCTGGTGGATTTCCGTCAGCGGCACCCGCACCCAGATATTGGGCGACAGCCAGGTTTTCAGCCACACTACCGGAGAGCTTTTGTTCACTTCAACGCGCACTTCGGTCGGGCCCCCGAGCTGTTGCGCCATCTGCTGACTCAAGAATTCATAATGCTGCGCCCAGCGCAGACCCGCGTCTTCCGCCGCTTCATTGGAATAGAGAGAAATGCCCAGTTCGCGGTAAATTTCACGACGAAACGCGGGTGGTACCACCAGTTGCGTCCCATCCTCCAGTTGCAGTTTATCGGTCATCAGCATACGAACTTCGTAGGCAAGCACCTTATTAAACTGCTGGAGGCTAGGCAAAATGGCGAAATTCAGCACCACAAGGTATGTCGTCACCAGGCTGGCGAACAGCAAGGTGACGATAAGCAACAGCGTTCGGGCAAATGAACTTCGCGGCGAGAAGCGCACGCGCATCATGCTTTAGAACCGTCCGGCACAAATACGTAGCCCAGACCCCAAACGGTCTGGATATAGCGCGGATGCGCCGGATCCTCTTCCACCATGCGGCGCAGGCGGGAGATCTGAACGTCGATGGAACGTTCCATCGCTGAATACTCACGACCGCGCGCCAGATTCATCAATTTATCGCGGGAGAGCGGCTCGCGCGGGTGGCTAACCAGTGCCTTAAGCACGGCAAACTCACCGCTGGTTAACGGCATCGGCTCATCTTCACGGAACATCTCGCGTGTGCCGAGGTTCAGTTTGAACTTACCAAACGCAATGACCGCTTCTTCCTGCGACGGTGCGCCCGGCAGCTCATTTGCCTGACGACGCAATACCGCGCGGATGCGCGCCAGCAATTCACGTGGATTAAACGGTTTCGGAATATAGTCGTCGGCACCGATTTCCAGGCCAACAATACGGTCCACTTCTTCCCCTTTTGCCGTTACCATAATGATCGGCATCGGGTTGCTCTGGCTACGCAGGCGGCGGCAGATGGAGAGACCATCTTCACCTGGCAGCATCAGATCCAGCACCATCAGATGGAAAGATTCACGGGTTAACAAACGATCCATTTGTTCGGCGTTAGCCACGCTACGAACCTGGAAGCCCTGCTCGGTAAGGTAACGCTCAAGCAATGCGCGCAAACGCATGTCGTCATCCACTACCAGAATCTTATAATTCTCTTGCATTGTTTATACTCCCAAAGGTTCCGAAAATTCTGTTTCTGTATTCTAAAAAAGCGCACGTTAACAGCCAGCAAAATCTGGTATAAATTCTAGTCGAAATTGTTACAAAGCATATTTAACAGCAAGTTATATGCATTCACCATCACATAAAACATGATTAATCTGCACTTTACGCAATACCGTTTGTAAAGTCTGTACATCAAAGCGTGTCACAAAGAGAAGGCCGAAGTATGAAAACGCCCCTGATCACTCGCGAAGGTTATGACAAACTGAAGCAGGAACTCGATTTTCTCTGGCGTCAGGAGCGCCCGGAAGTCACGAAAAAAGTGACCTGGGCGGCAAGCCTGGGCGATCGCAGCGAAAACGCTGACTATCAGTACAACAAAAAACGCCTGCGCGAAATAGATCGCCGGGTGCGTTATCTGACAAAGTGTCTGGAAAATCTGAAAATCGTTGATTATTCGCCGCAACAGGAAGGCAAAGTCTTTTTTGGCGCATGGGTGGAGATCGAAAACGATGACGGCGATACTCTGCGCTTTCGCATCGTCGGCTACGATGAGATCTTTGGTCGCAAGGATTACATCTCTATCGATTCGCCGATGGCTCGCGCCCTGCTAAAAAAAGAAGCTGGCGATGTGGCGGTCGTACAAACGCCGGGCGGCGAAGCCACCTGGTACGTCAATGAAATCGAATATGTGAAATAACCACCACAGAACAATCCAGGAACCAACCCAGCGGCTGGCATTTTACAGTGTCAGTCCGTATAACTATCCGCTGATTTTGTTCAGAAGATGATGAAAGAAATGATGAATGATTCGCTCTGCCGCATTATTGCGGGTGAACTTCAGGCACGAACCGAACAGGTGGAATCCGCCGTTCGCTTGCTTGATGAAGGGAATACCGTGCCGTTTATCGCACGCTACCGTAAAGAGGTCACCGGCGGTCTGGACGACACGCAATTGCGTCAGCTCGAAACCCGCCTTGGTTACCTACGCGAGCTGGAAGAGCGCCGCCAGGCAATCCTAAAATCGATTGGTGAGCAGGGCAAACTCAGCGATGAACTGGCGAAAGCCATCAACGGTACGCTAAGCAAAACCGAACTCGAAGATCTCTATCTTCCTTACAAACCGAAGCGCCGTACGCGCGGGCAAATCGCGATTGAAGCCGGTCTCGAACCGCTGGCAAACCAACTGTGGAATGACCCGTCTCAGGATCCGGAAACGCTGGCTGCCAGGTTTGTGGATGCGGATAAAGGTGTTGCCGACAGCAAAGCGGCGCTTGATGGCGCGCGTTATATCCTGATGGAACGCTTTGCTGAAGATGCAGCCCTGCTGGCGAAAGTCCGTGACTATCTGTGGAAAAATGCTCATCTCGTGGCGACGGTTGTCAGCGGCAAAGAGGAAGACGGCGCGAAATTCCGCGACTATTTCGATCATCACGAACCGGTTTCTACCGTTCCTTCGCACCGCGCGCTGGCGATGTTCCGCGGACGTAATGAGGGCGTGCTGCAACTGGCGCTGAATGCCGATCCGCAGTTTGACGAGCCGCCGAAAGAAAGCCATTGCGAGCAGATTATTATCGACCATCTCGGCCTGCGTCTGAATAACGCCCCGGCAGACAGCTGGCGCCGCAGCGTCGTAAGCTGGACGTGGCGTATTAAGGTCCTGATGCACCTTGAAACTGAATTAATGGGCACGGTGCGCGAACGCGCAGAAGATGAAGCCATTAACGTCTTCGCCCGTAACTTGCACGATCTGCTAATGGCCGCACCGGCTGGGCTGCACGCAACAATGGGGCTCGATCCTGGCCTGAGAACCGGCGTGAAAGTGGCGGTGGTCGATGCTACCGGCAAACTGGTCGCAACCGACACTATTTACCCACACACCGGACAGGCCGCGAAAGCGGCAGTTACCGTGGCGGCACTGTGCGAGAAACACAACGTCGAACTGGTGGCGATCGGTAACGGTACGGCATCGCGCGAGACCGAACGTTTCTACCTCGATGTGCAGAAACAGTTCCCGAAAGTGATCGCGCAGAAAGTGATTGTCAGCGAAGCGGGCGCGTCAGTCTACTCCGCCTCCGAGCTGGCGGCGCTGGAGTTCCCGGGTCTCGACGTTTCTTTGCGCGGCGCGGTCTCTATCGCCCGCCGTTTACAGGATCCACTTGCTGAACTGGTGAAAATCGACCCGAAATCAATCGGCGTTGGTCAGTATCAACATGACGTCAGCCAGACACAGCTGGCACGTAAACTGGATGCGGTTGTTGAAGACTGCGTAAACGCCGTCGGCGTTGATCTAAATACCGCTTCGGTGCCGTTGTTGACACGCGTGGCCGGTTTAACCCGCATGATGGCGCAAAATATCGTCTCATGGCGCGATGAAAACGGTCAGTTTCAGAACCGTCAGCAACTGCTAAAAGTGAGCCGCCTTGGGCCAAAAGCCTTTGAACAGTGCGCAGGCTTCCTGCGTATTAACCACGGCGACAACCCACTGGATGCTTCCACCGTTCACCCGGAAACCTATCCGGTGGTCGAGCGAATTCTGGCAGCAACCGCACAGTCCCTGCGTGATCTGATGGGCAACAGCACAGAGTTACGTAAACTGAAACCGTCCGAGTTCACCGACGAGCAGTTCGGCGTGCCGACGGTCACCGACATCATCAAAGAACTAGAGAAACCGGGCCGTGACCCACGTCCGGAGTTCAAAACCGCGACCTTTGCCGAAGGCATCGAAACCATGAACGATCTGTTGCCAGGCATGGTACTGGAAGGCGCAGTGACCAATGTCACCAACTTTGGTGCGTTCGTTGATATCGGCGTGCATCAGGATGGGTTGGTACATATCTCCTCGCTGGCGGATAAGTTCGTTGAAGATCCGCATACAGTGGTGAAAGCAGGCGATATTGTGAAGGTGAAAGTGCTGGAAGTGGATCTACCGCGTAAACGTATCGCATTGACCATGCGTCTGGACGAACAACCGGGCGATAGCAACAGCCGTCGCGGCAGTGGCAATGGCGGTAGTCGCGATGCCGGTAACCGGAGCAGTGCGCGTCCGAAATCACCACGGGATCGCAGCCCTCAAGCTGGCGGCAACAGCGCAATGATGGATGCGCTGGCGACGGCGATGAGTAAAAAACGTTAATCCTGTCCCCTCTCTTGCGGGAGAGGGGATATTTTTGTGCAATGCCGTCGAAAAAGCGCAATTCTCTCAGCGCTATTACTCGCAGAAATTTATTAACTTATTATTTTTGTTGCTTATTAATATTCAAAATTATTCATCAATATACTGCTATTGCGTTTATTTATCATAATGTATATCACCGGGCTTTCGGCCCGCTTTACATTTAAGCTATTAAGAGCCCGACATAAATAACAATTATTTATTTCCTGTTGATATCGTACTGCACTACGCACAATTCAGAACCCAACTCATTTTTGAGCTACGTCAAAACAAAATCGAATTTTTATTTCTTCTTCCGTTCTGACGCATTTTTATTATTGATGATAAAAACTATTCTCATTATCATTGTTCTCGTTGATTACTCTTTACTCTCACTGGCTCGTGGTGCGTCGTGGCGACGTACGGCAAACATCGGCTCGCAGCAAAAATAAGTAGGCACTATGCATTTATCTCCTGGCAGCGTGTGGAAAATTACCGGCTTCTCACAGCAAATAAGCCCGGCCTGGCGGCAAAAGCTCCTGTCATTAGGTATGTTGCCCGGCTCATCGTTTAATGTGGTACGGGTGGCACCATTAGGCGATCCCATTCATATCGAAACCCGCCGCGTTAATTTAGTGTTACGGAAAAAAGATCTCGCTTTTCTCGAGCTGGAAGCCATTTCCCGTTAACCGGTCAGCTATGACATAGAGTGCTAAGTAAAATGAAAAAATTGACCATTGGTTTAATTGGTAATCCTAATTCGGGCAAGACTACATTATTCAATCAGTTAACGGGCGCGCGCCAGCGGGTTGGAAACTGGTCTGGCGTGACGGTAGAGCGCAAAGAGGGTTTTTTCACCACAACCGATCACCAGGTTACGCTGGTTGACCTGCCCGGCACTTATTCGCTGACCACCATTTCGGCGCAAACATCGCTGGATGAGCAGATTGCCTGTCACTACATTTTGAGCGGCGATGCCGATCTGCTGATCAATGTTGTGGATGCCTCGAATCTTGAACGCAATCTTTATCTGACGCTGCAACTGCTTGAGCTGGGCGTACCGTGCATCATCGCCCTTAACATGCTGGATATCGCTGAAAAGCAAAAAGTACGCATCGATATTGACGCTCTTTCAGCCCGCCTTGGCTGCCCGGTGATCCCGCTGGTATCAACGCGTGGTCGCGGTATTGAGGCACTGAAACTGGCAGTGGATCGTCATCGCGCGAATGACAATATCGAACTGGTGCATTACGCCCAACCGCTCTCCCGTGAAGCCGACACGCTGGCCGCACAGATGCCGGATGAGCTTCCGCAACAGCAGCGCCGCTGGATGGGCATGCAAATACTCGAGGGTGATATCTACAGCCGCGCCAACTCTGGGATCAACAACCAGCAATTCGACGCCGCGCTCTCTCGTCTGAAAGCCGGGATGGACGATCCGGCGCTACATATTGCCGATGCGCGTTACCAGTCAATTGCCGCCATCTGCGATACCGTCAGTAACACGTTAACGGCCGAGCCGAGTCAGTTTACCGCAGCCGTTGACCGCATTGTGATCAACCGATTTTTGGGTCTGCCGATCTTTCTGTTCGTCATGTATCTGATGTTCCTGTTCGCCATCAACATTGGTGGTGCATTCCAGCCGATCTTCGACGCCGGTTCAGTCGCAATTTTTATCCATGGCATTCAGTGGCTGGGCGCCACGCTGCACTTTCCGGAATGGCTGACAGTCTTTCTCGCGCAGGGGCTTGGCGGCGGGGTGAATACCGTACTGCCACTGGTGCCGCAGCTTGGCATGATGTACCTGTTTATGTCATTCCTCGAAGATTCCGGCTATATGGCACGTGCGGCCTTTGTGATGGACCGATTGATGCAATCGCTGGGGCTGCCGGGAAAATCCTTCGTGCCGCTGATTGTGGGTTTCGGCTGCAACGTACCGTCAGTGATGGGTGCCCGTACGCTGGATGCCCCGCGTGAACGGTTAATTACTATCATGATGGCACCGTTTATGTCCTGTGGCGCACGCCTGGCCATTTTCGCCGTCTTCTCGGCGGCATTTTTCGGCCAGCATGGCGCGATCATCGTTTTCTCACTCTACTTGCTGGGGATTGTGATGGCGATCCTCACCGGGTTGATGTTGAAATTTACCCTGCTGCGCGGCGAAGCATCGCCATTCGTGATGGAGCTGCCGGTCTATCACGTACCGCATCTGAAAAGCCTGCTGCTGCAAACCTGGCAGCGCCTGAAAGGCTTTGTGCTCCGCGCGGGTAAAGTCATCATCATTGTCAGCATTTTCCTCAGCGCGATGAATAGCTTCTCGCTGGATGGCCGTACGGTACATAAAATCGATGAATCTGCACTGGCGTCGATCAGCCGGATATTTACGCCGCTGCTGGAGCCCATTGGCGTGCATGGTGATCACTGGCAGGCCACCGTCGGTCTGGTCACCGGCGCGATGGCGAAAGAAGTGGTAGTGGGTACACTGAATACGCTTTATACCGCCGAAAATATTGAACAAGCCGGCTTTAATCCAGCAGAATTCAGCCTGAGCGGCGAGCTGATTGCCGCGCTGGAAGATACTGTGAAGAGCGTGCGCGATACCTTCAGTCTAAGCGTGCTGGCTAACCCAATCGAAGCCAGTAAAGGCGACGGTGAAATGGCGACGGGTACAATGGGCGTAATGAGCCAGAAGTTCGGTAGCGCAGCCGCCGCCTACAGCTACCTGATTTTCGTCCTGCTGTACGTGCCGTGCATTACCGCTATGGGCGCGATCGCCCGCGAAGCGAGCCGTGGTTGGATGGGCTTCTCAGTGCTGTGGGGGCTGAATATCGCCTACTCACTGGCAACGTTGTTCTATCAAAGTGCCACCTTTAACCAGCATCCACTCTACAGCCTGACCTGCATTTTGGCTGTTCTCCTGTTTAATGTGGTGGTGATTAGCGCGCTGCGCCGTGCCAGAAGCCGGGTGGATATCAGTACGCTGGCGACGCGGAAAACTGTCGCCAGTTGCTGTGACAGCCCGACAGGCGACTGTCATTAAGGAGTGAAGCGATGGCATCATTACTTGAAATTCGCGATCTGTTGGCGCTTCGGGGAAGAATGGATGCGCAGCAGTTGAGTAGCACGCTGCACACGTCCAGATCGATGATTGATGCCATGCTGTGTCGTATGGAGGCGATGGGTAAAGTGATGCGTGTTCAGGAAGAGGCTACCGGTTGTTTGACCGGTAGCTGTAAGCAGTGCCCGGAAGGGAAAAGCGCCTGCCAGCAGGAGTGGTGGACACTGTGCTGAAGGCCTATGCTACCGCTCTGCTTTCACAGCTTTGCTTTTAACGCCAGCAGGGCTTCGCAGAATTCGGTCGGATGCGAGATAAAAGGCGCATGCGCCGCTTTCGCAAACATAACCGATTCGCTTGCAGGCCACATTGCATCCAGTACCGGCACGATTTTGCGCGGTACCAGCCCGTCGAGCCGCCCGTAGAGGCGTAAAAACGGCAGCCTCAACGATGATAATGCGGCACGCAAATCCGCTGTTTTCAGGATCTCCAGCCCGCCGTTCAGCACCTCAGCAGAGGGCATTTCCAGTGACAGCACTGCGTTTTTTAACTGACGTGCATCCTGCCTTGCTGTTTCCGTTCCCAACGTTTGCAACGCGAGAAAACGCTCCACGGTGCGCTGAAAATCCTCGCTCAACTGATGCTGAAAACCGGCCAGTACTTCGGGTTTAATGCCAGCCCATTCGTCCTGTGCGCTGAAGCACGGCGAGGAAGCAACCGTCACCAGCGCACTTACACGTTCCGGCGCCTGCAACGCCACGCGGCTGGCCACCAACCCGCCCAGGCTCCAGCCCAGCCAAATCGCTCGTTCCGGCGCTTGTTCCAGAACAATGTCAACCATCTGACCAAGCGATAACGGGCTAAAGCCCGTACTTCTGCCGTAGCCCGGTAAATCGACCAGATGCAGCGTAAAATGCGCACTCAGTTCCGGAGTTATGCAATCCCATACCTGAGCATTCAGCCCCCAGCCGTGCAGCAGCACAAGATGACAATCGCCCTCACCTTTGGTTTGCCACCAGATGTCTTTCATCCGCTATCGTTCCCTTTCTTCATACAAGGAGGTGGAACATGCTAACAGTGCCGGGCTTGTGCTGGCTATGCCGAATGCCGTTAATGCTCAGTCATTGGGGAATATGTTCGGGCTGCGCTCGCGCAATGCAAATGCAGGAAAAAGTTTGCCCTTTGTGCGGTTTACCTGCCGGTCATGAAAATGTGCCCTGCGGCCGTTGTCTGCAAAAACCGCAGCCCTGGCAGCGGCTCATCGCGGTGGGTGACTACGCGCCGCCGCTCAGTACGCTGGTCCAGCAGTTTAAATTTCATCCGCGCCCGGAACTTGCCAACGCACTGGCGCGGCTATTGTTACTCCGGGTGATACAGAGCGGTAAACGTCCGGTACCAGACCTGCTCCTTAGCGTTCCACTGCATGCCCGACGCCAGTGGCGGCGAGGGTTTAATCAAAGCGATTTGCTGTGCCGACCGCTGGCGCGCTGGCTACCGTGCCGCTATTCGTGCACGGCGCTTAAGCGTCTGCGAGCAACGACGATACAGCATCATTTAAGCGCCAGGCTGCGCAGGCAGAACCTGAAAAATGCTTTTCACCTTGAATTGCCAATAGCCGGGCTCCATATCGTTCTGGTGGATGATGTCGTCACGACCGGTAGCACTGTTGCGGAGATCTCCCGGCTGCTTTTGCGCAGCGGCGCAGCGACTGTTCAGGTCTGGTGCCTGTGTCGAACCTTGTAGACCCTCGATGATGGGCGTATTATAACCAAGTAAAATAGTCAACTATTAGGCCATTGCTATGATCCGTATTTCCGACGCTGCCCAGGCGCACTTTTCCAAACTGCTGGCAAATCAGGAAGAAGGGACACAAATTCGCGTATTTGTGATTAACCCTGGCACACCAAACGCTGAATGCGGCGTGTCTTATTGTCCGCCAGATGCGGTTGAAGCGACCGATACCGCGCTGAAATTTGAACAACTGGTTGCCTATGTTGATGAACTGAGCGCACCGTATCTGGAAGATGCGGAAATTGATTTTGTGACCGATCAATTAGGTTCCCAGCTCACACTGAAGGCACCTAACGCTAAAATGCGTAAAGTTTCCGACGACGCGCCGCTGATGGAGCGCGTTGAGTACTTACTGCAATCGCAAATCAATCCACAGTTGGCTGGCCACGGCGGCCGCGTCTCACTGATGGAAATCACCGACGAAGGCTACGCCATTCTGCAATTTGGCGGCGGCTGTAACGGTTGCTCCATGGTCGACGTAACGCTGAAAGAGGGCATCGAGAAGCAACTGCTGACCGAGTTCCCTGAACTGAAAGGCGTGCGCGATCTCACCGAGCATCAGCGCGGCGAGCACTCTTACTACTAATAAGCCTGCTCCGCGGAGCATTGCCCGGTAGCGCGAAAGCGTGCCGGGCCTGCCTGTTTTCAGGCACGACTTATCGGCTCGTTAATCCCCACACAGTAGTTATTTTCATCATATCTCACCTGCTCCCGTTCCGTTTTCTACCTGTTATCTCAGGCTGTTACCCGTATCTTTGTGCGCGTTTTCTACCCGTTAAAGCAAACTAGTTTCCCGACGTTAATATGACGCATGTCTCAGATCTCACATTTAGATCGGTGGGGTGATTCTCTTTTCATGGATGTTACCCGTATCATTCAGGACAGCACCAACAAGATAAAAACATCCGACTACAATTTTTAGCAATGGATGTCCAGCCGTAATGGTGCCGCAGCTCGCACTTCCCGGTTCGGGAGCTTTTAGCAGTTGCCAAGAAACACTGACGTTACCCATAACAAATTAAAGGCCAGGTAAATTATGCCATTAGTCATTGTCGCTATCGGTGTTGCCCTCTTACTCCTGTTAATGATCCGTTTCAAACTCAACGGATTTATCGCTCTAATTCTGGTGGCGCTCGCCGTCGGGATGATGCAGGGCATGCCACTGGATGCCGTTATCAAATCAATTAAAGCGGGCGTAGGCGGTACGTTGGGCAGTCTTGCGCTGATCATGGGCTTCGGCGCCATGCTCGGCAAACTGCTGGCAGACTGCGGCGGCGCACAGCGCATCGCCACTACGCTTATTGAAAAGTTCGGTCGTAAACATATTCAATGGGCCGTTGTGCTTACCGGTTTTACCGTTGGTTTCGCCCTGTTCTATGAAGTTGGTTTTGTGCTGTTGCTACCGCTGGTATTCACTATCGCCGCATCTGCACGCATTCCGCTGCTGTATGTTGGCGTACCGATGGCAGCAGCCCTCTCTGTGACGCATGGCTTCCTGCCACCGCACCCAGGCCCGACAGCTATCGCAACAATCTTCCACGCGGATATGGGTAAAACACTGCTGTACGGCACGCTGCTCGGTATCCCGACAGTGATTCTCGCAGGCCCGGTCTATGCACATTTCCTGAAAAGCATTGATAAGCCTATTCCGGAAGGTCTGTACAACGCCAAAACCTTTACCGACGAAGAGATGCCAGGTTTCGGTGTCAGCGTCTGGACTTCCCTGGTGCCGGTGATTCTGATGGCGTTGCGCGCAGTAGCGGAAATGCTGCTGCCGAAAGGCCATGCGATTCTGCCTTATGCTGAGTTCTTCGGCGATCCGGTGATGGCAACCATGATCGCGGTACTGATTGCGGTCTTCACTTTCGGTCTTAACCGTGGCCGTTCGATGGATGACATCAATGACACGCTAACCTCATCCATCAAAATCATCGCCATGATGCTGTTGATAATCGGCGGCGGCGGTGCATTCAAACAGGTGCTGGTTGATAGTGGCGTAGATAAATACATCGCTTCCATGATGCATGCCACGAACCTCTCTCCCCTGTTTATGGCCTGGTCGATTGCTGCAATACTGCGTATTGCGCTGGGTTCCGCAACCGTTGCGGCTATTACTGCGGGCGGTATTGCCGCGCCGCTGATTGCCACTACTGGCGTCAGCCCGGAACTGATGGTAATTGCTGTTGGCTCCGGTAGCGTAATTTTCTCTCACGTTAACGATCCGGGCTTTTGGCTGTTCAAAGAGTATTTCAACCTGACCATCGGCGAGACCATGCGTTCATGGTCGGCGCTGGAAACCATCATTTCGGTGTGCGGCCTGGTGGGTTGTCTGCTGCTGGGAATGGTGGTCTGATTTTCAATTGCCCGGTGGCGCTAACGCTTACCGGGCCTGCATAACCTGTAAACTGCATAAAGCAAAGTAGGCGAAGCAGGATAAAAAGCCCGGATATGAACAGCTCAACTTTACGGGGCCAGTCCAATATATCCGGGCTTTTTTACTAACGTTTTCCTGCGGCTTTGCGTCGTCGGTCGAGATCTTTAATCAGCTTGTTAACCTTCTCAGCGCTAAACATCGCTTCTAGCGACACAGACAGCTTACGCCGCCAGTTTTTGTACTGATAACTGGTGCCCGGAATGTTCACCGGTCCCGGCATGTCCAGCCAGTCTTCCGGCTGTAAACCCAATAATGCACTGTTGCTGTCGGCAATATAGCGTTGCATACCGCGATTTAGGATCGCCGTCATCGGCATGCGCGACGCTTTATGCCCGACACGCTTCGGCAGGCAACCATGCTGATGCAGCGCATCCAGCAGCCCCTGCTTCGCCCGTTCACGATCCTGATACAAGCCGTGCAGTACCTCTTCATCGGGGTATAACCCCAGCGTTTTACCGAGGGTTAAATCGCCGCTTTCCCAGTAACCGCGCAGGGTCGGAAGATCGTGCGTCGTCGCTACCGCCATCGACTGCTGCGGCCAGGCCTGCGGCGCGCGGAAGTTTTTCTGATGATCGTTTTCGAAGTAGAGCACTTTGTAGGAGTAGACACCGCTGCTACGCAGCTTGCCGACAATCTCTACAGGCACGGTTCCCAGATCTTCGCCAATCACCATGCACTGATGCCGCTGGCTTTCCAGCGCCAGAATGGCCAGCAGGTCATCCACCGGATACTGTACATAAGCGCCGTGGTCCGCCGTTTCACCGTACGGGATCCACCACAGACGTAGCATCGACATAACATGGTCGATACGTAACGCGCCGCAACTGGTCATATTGGCACGCAACAGATCGATAAATGGTGCATAGGCACGCGCGCGCATCACGTGCGGATCCATCGGCGGTAACCCCCAGTTTTGCCCGAGCGGCCCCAGAATATCCGGCGGTGCACCGACGGAGGCTTTTAGACAGTACAGATCGCGATCGCGCCAGGTTTCTGCCCCACCTTCCGCCACACCGACCGCCAGATCGCGGTAGAGGCCGATGGGCATCGCATTGTGCTGGCTGGTTTCCCAGCACTCCGCAAATTGGGTATAAGCCAACCACTGCAACCAGAGATAAAAATCGACCTCATCAGCATGCGCCTTACAGAAAGCCTTCACCTGTGGGCTTAGGGTGGATTGATACCCTTCCGGCCATACCGGCCAGCCCCAACGCAACGTATCTTCTTTCACCTGATTAGCATGCAGCGCATCAAACACAGCCTGCCAGTACAGGCTTTCGCCCTGCAGTTCAACAAAGCGACGGAAAGCAGCTTTCTGCACGTCATCGTCCGCACGCTGGCGGAAACGTCGCCATGCGAGACTCAGCGCAGCCAGTTTTAGTGCTGTCACCGACGCGTAATCCACCCACTCCGCATCCCGCGCGGCGCGCAAGGTATGTTGAGTTGTAGGGAGTTGCCACCATGCCTGCGCCTCTTCGCTGTCGTGGAAATCTGCCACTGCGTTAACGTCGATGTAGATAATATTCAACCAGCGCCGTGATGAAGGGCTATAGGGACTGGCGCTCTCCGGATTCGCCGGGTAGAGCGCGTGGATCGGGTTAAGGCCAATAAATGCCCCGCCACGTTGCGCCACATCGCCGAGCATCTTTTTCAGGTCGCCGAAATCCCCGATACCCCAGTTATCATTTGAACGCAGGGTGTAAAGCTGAATACAGGCACCCCACAATTTTTTCCCTTCCAGCAGAGCCTGTGGTTCATAGCAGCGGGCAGGTGCAATGATCAACCGGCACTGCCAGCGCTGCTTCTGCTGTTCCAGCGTCAGCATGTGATAACCGAGCGCCAAACCGCCCGGTAACGGCAGATTTTCTCCGCCGTTTACCTGCCCCCGGTACTGCTTGCCAGCTTCCGTGACCAGTTGCCACTGGAAGCTCCCCTTACCTGCCACCGGCAAGGTTTTCTTTTTCCCATGAATAAACACCTGCACGACAGGAACCGGTGGTACGCTGAGCGTCGTTGCGTTTGCGGCGTGCATTGCCGCCAGCAAACGCTGCTTGGTGTGCGCCGTAATGGACTGAGGTTTACCGTGTGCATTGATATAGTTTGGACTGATCCCCGCAGCCAGTGCGGCCTGTTCCAGACGTTTACTCTCCATCGCGCTTCCTTAGCGTTAGCGTTTTGCCTGCCAGATGCGGGTTTGATAATCGCGGATTGAGCGATCAGAGCTAAACATACCGCAACGCGCTGTGTTCAGGATCGCAGCTCGGGTCCAGGCTTCCTGGTCGCGGTAGAGTACATCCACCTGCTTTTGGGCCTCAACATAGGCCGCAAAATCCGCCAGTACCAAATAGGGATCGCCCCCCTGTTTGCCCATGCTGTGTAGCATCTGGTCAAAAGCATGTTTATCCCCATCGCTGTACTTCCCGCTTTCAAGTTCCTTCAGCACCGCATCCAGCAGTTTGTCTTTTTTACGCCACTTCAGCGGGTCGTAGCCTTTAGCTTTCAGCGCTTTCACCTGCTCCACCGTGTGGCCGAAGATAAAGATATTCTCTTCGCCGACCTGTTCGGCAATTTCAACGTTCGCGCCGTCCAGCGTACCGACTGTCAGCGCGCCATTCAGCGCCAGCTTCATGTTGCCAGTACCCGAAGCCTCTTTACCCGCCGTGGAAATCTGCTCAGACACATCCGCCGCCGGGATCAGCTTCTCCGCTGCCGAGACGCAGTAATCAGGCAGGAAAACGACTTTCAGCTTGTCACCGACCTTCGTATCGTTGTTAATCACTTCCGCCACTTTATTGATGGCAAAGATGATGTTTTTCGCCAGGTAGTAGCCCGGTGCAGCTTTGGCGCCAAACAGGAAGACACGCGGCACACGGTCGGCTTTCGGATTTTCGCGAATTTCTTTGTACAGGGCGAGTATGTGCAGTAGCCCCAGATGCTGGCGTTTGTATTCATGCAAACGTTTGATCTGGATATCGAACAGCGCCTGTGGGTTGATCTCAATACCGGTACGGGCTTTGACAAACGATGCCAGCCGTACTTTATTCTGGTGTTTAATCTCGCGATACTGCTTGCGGAATGCCGCGTCGTCGGCGTACTCCTCCAGATTGATCAATTGATCGAGATCGTTGGCCCACTCTTTTTTCAGCGTCTTGTCAAGCAACGCAGCCAGTAACGGGTTGCATTGTTTGATCCAGCGACGCGGCGTGATGCCATTAGTGACATTATGGAATTTACCCGGCCAGAGCTGGTTATATTCCGGGAACAGATCCTTAACCACCAGATCCGAATGCAGCGCCGCCACACCGTTAACCGCAAACCCGCCCACCACGCAAAGGTTAGCCATGCGTACCTGTTTGTGATGCACCACCGCCAGTTTTGCCCATACCGCGTCATCGCCCGGCCAGGTTTTCTCAACCAGAAGCTTAAATTTGTCGTTGATCTGTTTGATGATTTGCATGTGCCGCGGCAGTAGCGCTTTGACTAACGTTTCGTCCCAGCACTCCAGCGCTTCCGGCATCAGCGTATGGTTGGTATAGGCAAATGTCCGGCTGGTAATCGCCCAGGCATCGTCCCAGCTTAGCTGGTGCTCGTCGAGCAGCACGCGCAGCAGTTCCGGAATAGCGATAGTCGGGTGAGTGTCGTTAAGCTGGATCACTTCGAAATCCGGCAACTGCGCCAGTTTGCGGCCTGCCAGATGGTGGCGACGCAGAATATCGGCAATCGAACAGGCGCACTGGAAGTATTGCTGCATCAGACGCAGCTTTTTCCCGGCCTGATGATTGTCGTTCGGGTAGAGCACTTTCGTCAGCTTTTCCGCATCAATCCCGGTTTGCTCGGCGCGCAGGAAATCACCGTCGTTGAATTTGGTCAGATTAAAGGGATGAGCATGTGTCGCCTGCCATAAACGCAGCGGCTGCGTCACGCCGTTACGGTAGCCAATGACGGGTAAATCCCAGGCTTCGCCAATCAGCATAAAAGCGGGCTGCCACTGCCCGGATTTGCTCACCTTGCCGCCAATCCCCACCTGCACATCTAACTGCTCGTTATGGCTGAACCACGGGTAGCTGCGGCGATGCCAGTCATCCGGGGCTTCATGCTGTTGCCCATCAACAAAAGACTGGCGGAACAGGCCGTACTGATAATTCAGGCCGTAGCCAGTCGCCGACTGACCAACCGTCGCCATCGAGTCGAGGAAGCAGGCAGCCAGACGCCCCAGACCGCCGTTACCCAGCGCCGGATCGATCTCCTCTTCCAGCAGGTCACTCAGGTTGATATTGTGTTCCTGCAATACTGCGCCAACATCCTGATACCAGCCCAGGTTCAGCAGGTTATTGCCCGTCAGGCGGCCAATCAGGAATTCCATCGAAATATAGTTAACGTGGCGCTGCCCTTTCGCCACTTTCGGCGCGGGCTGCGCCGCCAGCAGTTCTGCCAGCGCGCTGCTCACCACTTGCCACCACTGTCGGGTTGTCATGTCACCGGCAATCTGAATCCCTAAACGCTGCTGCTGACGCGTGAGGGCCGCTGCAAATTCCGCTTTATTAAACGTTGGCTTTGACATAAAGAATCCGGGTCCTGTAATGAAGTAAATCGACGTTTGCGTTAGTGTGCCTGGCTCGGTTTATGACTTCCTCATCCTGCCAGGGATTAGCCGGGGAGGAGCAGCGGGGATGAGCAAAAAGTGTGATCGCCGCCACCTAAAGGTAGCGTTTTTTTTGCATGCTATTCAATCGAATTGACTTGAAATCGTTCAATCAAAATGAAATGTCGTTCCAGATAAAATTAGTATTCATTAGGCGTAAACGGTAGAAAAAATAATATTCACTGCAGCATCACTAATCAATTTTTGCTATTTGTGCGTTTTGTCTGATACGCCGGTTAATAATACGAAGAAAGCCTTACTCCATGTAATTATTAAGCTTTCTGCTATACGCAGCTCGCCAGCCGTGCCCGCGTTCTTTTTCCTCTTTTTTGTCCTTAATTATCCATGAAATAAATAGAAATGTGACATAGTGCAAATTCACAATCGTCAGATCTGGACATAACTTGCAATATTTCGTCATCTGACCGACCTTATTAGCATTAATTACGAAGCGCAAAAAAAATCATACCCTCCGTTTTCGTTCGCACAGTGAAGTGATAACTATGTTGATTCCGTCAAAATTAAGTCGCCCGGTTCGTCTCGACCACACCGTGGTTCGGGAACGCCTGCTGGCTAAACTTTCCGGCGCAAACAACTATCGCCTTGCGCTGGTGACCAGCCCTGCGGGTTACGGAAAAACCACGCTCATTTCGCAATGGGCAGCCGGAAAAAATGATGTTGGCTGGTTTTCTCTGGATGAAGGGGATAACCAGCAGGATCGTTTTGCCAGCTACTTTATCGCTGCGGTTCAGCAGGCGACGGGCGGGCATTGCATCAGTAGCGAGGCGATGGCGCAAAAACGCCAGTACGCCAGCCTGCCGTCACTCTTTTCCCAGTTGTTCGTTGAATTGATGGAATGGCAGCGCCCCCTGTTTCTGGTCATCGACGATTATCATCTGATCACCAACCCAGTGATCCATGATGCAATGCGCTTCTTTTTACGCCATCAGCCGGAAAACCTGACGCTGATTGTGCTGTCGCGTAATTTGCCGCAGTTAGGCATAGCCAACCTGCGCGTACGTGAACAACTGCTGGAAGTCAGCAGCCAGCAACTCGCCTTTACTCATCAGGAAGCAAAACAGTTTTTTGACTGCCGCCTGACATCGCCGATTGAAGCAGCAGAAAGTAGCCGCCTGTGTGACGACGTTGCCGGCTGGGCGACAGCGTTGCAACTTATCGCCCTCTCGGCGCGGCAAAACCACAGCGCGCCACACCAATCCGCACGCCGTCTCTCCGGGATTAATGCCGGCCATCTCTCCGATTATCTGGTGGATGAAGTGCTGGATAATGTTGATATCGACACGCGTAAGTTCCTGCTGAAAAGCGCCCTGTTGCGCTCGATGAACGACGCGCTGATCGTCCGCGTGACCGGAGAAGAGAACGGGCAAATGCGGCTCGAAGAGATTGAGCGTCAGGGGCTGTTTTTACAACGTATGGACGATTCCGGCGAATGGTTCAGTTACCACCCGCTGTTCGGCAATTTCCTGCGCCAGCGCTGTCAGTGGGAACTAGCGACCGAGTTGCCGGATATTCACCGTGCCGCGGCGGAAAGCTGGATGGCACAAGGCTTCCCCAGTGAAGCCATTCACCACGCGCTGGCGGCCGGAGACGGCATTATGCTGCGCGATATTCTGCTGCATCACGCCTGGGGGCTGTTTAATCACAGCGAACTGAGTGTGCTGGAAGAGTCGCTAAAAGCGCTACCGTGGGAAAGTCTGCTGGAAAATCCGCGTCTGGTACTGTTGCAGGCCTGGCTGATGCAAAGCCAGCACCGCTACAGCGAAGTGAACACACTGCTGGCGCGTGCCGAGCAGGAGATGACGACACAAATGGATGCCTCGTTGCACGGTGATTTCAACGCCCTGCGCGCCCAGGTGGCAATTAACGATGGCGATCCGGTGGAAGCAGAGCGCCTGGCGATGGTGGCGCTCGACGAATTGCCGCTGGCTAACTATTACAGCCGTATCGTAGCAACATCTGTACACGGTGAAGTACTGCACTGCAAAGGCGAGCTAACCAGTTCGCTGTCGGTGATGCAGCAAACCGAACAGATGGCGCGTCGCCACGATGTCTGGCACTACGCACTGTGGGGTCTGATCCAGCAAAGCGAAATTCTGTTCGCCCAGGGGTTCCTGCAAGCGGCCTGGGAGACACAGGAAAAAGCTTTTATCCTGATTCGCGAACAGCACCTTGAGCAACTGCCGATGCATGAATTTTTGCTGCGCATTCGCGCCCAGTTACTGTGGGCGTGGGCGCGGCTTGATGAGTCCGAAGCGGCGGCGCGCCAGGGGATAGAAGTACTCTCCACCATGCAACCGCAGCAGCAGTTGCAATGTCTGGCACTGTTGGTGCAAAACTCGCTGGCGCGCGGCGATCTGGATAATGCCCGCAGCCATTTGAACCGCCTGGAGAATCTGCTCGGCAACGGTCAATACCACAGCGACTGGGTATCGAATGCCGATAAAGTTCGGGTGATCTACTGGCAGATGACCGGCGACAAAAAGGCCGCTGCGCAGTGGCTACGCCAGACGCCAAAACCAGAGTTCGCCAATAACCATTTTCTGCAGAGCCAGTGGCGCAACATCGCCCGCGCGCAGATCCTGCTCGGCGAGTTTGATCCCGCAGAGATAGTACTGGAAGAGTTAAATGAAAACGCGCGCAGCCTGCGTTTGATGAGTGATATCAACCGAAATTTATTGCTGCTCAACCAGCTTTACTGGCAGGCGGGGCGCAAAAATGATGCGCAGCGCATGCTGCTGGAGGCGCTGCAACTGGCTAACCGCACCGGATTTATCAGTCATTTTGTGATTGAAGGCGAAGCGATGGCACAGCAGTTGCGCCAGTTGATTCAGTTGAATACACTGCCGGAGCTCGAACAGCATCGCGCCCAGCGTATTTTGCGCGACATCAACCAGCATCATCGGCATAAATTTGCTCACTTCGATGAGAATTTCGTCGAACGCCTGTTGACGCACCCGGATGTGCCGGAGCTTATCCGCACCAGTCCGCTGACCCAGCGCGAGTGGCAGGTGCTGGGTCTGATCTATTCTGGCTACAGCAATGAACAGATTGCGGGCGAGCTGGACGTCGCGGCGACAACCATTAAAACTCACATCCGTAATCTTTATCAGAAACTGGGCGTCGCCCATCGCCAGGATGCCGTGCAACACGCACAGCGGCTGCTGAAAATGATGGGCTACGGCGTGTAACTAGCACAGCTCCAGCTGTACGTTGTTGTGGTTGATCACCTGTAATACCCCATCTGGCGGAATGGCATCGGTGTACACCGCATCCACAAGGCCAATGCTGCCCATATTCACCATCGCGTTACGGCCAAATTTCGAGTGATCCACCACCAACATGGCGAAGCGCGAGTTTTCAATGATCGCGCGCTTGGTGCGCACTTCGTGGTAGTCGAACTCCAGAAGTGAGCCATCCATATCAATTCCGCTAATGCCGAGAATGCCGAAATCGAGGCGGAACTGAGAGATAAAATCGAGGGTCGCCTCGCCAACAATGCCGCCGTCACGGCTGCGCAGTTCGCCGCCCGCGAGGATCACGCGGAAATCTTCTTTCTTCATCAGCGTGTTCGCAACGTTCAGGTTGTTGGTCACAATGCGCAGATCGCTGTGTTCCAGCAGCGCATGAGCGACGGCTTCCGGCGTGGTGCCAATGTCGATAAACAGCGTTGCGCCGTTCGGGATCTGTTCTGCCACCTTGCGGGCAATGCGCTCTTTTTCCGCCGTCAGCGTCGATTTGCGATCGTGCCATGAAGTGTTCACCGAGCTGGAAGGCAGAGCCGCACCACCATGGTGACGCAAGATTTTGTTTTGATCCGCGAGGTCATTCAGATCCCGGCGAATAGTCTGCGGGCTGACGGAAAATTGTTCAACCAGCTCTTCGGTACTGACATATCCTTGTTGTTTAACCAGTTCAATAATAGCGTCATGACGCTGTGTTTGTTTCATGAAATGTCCCTGGATAATTATGTTCGTTTCCGCACATTCTGTGTGTCCACCAGCGCCATCGCCAGCCCAATTGCCATGCCAGCCGTGTGCGCACCAGTGGCAATCTCAAAGCCCATTACGCCGAACCACTCGGCGACCATCAGCACAACCGTAAGAATAAACAGCCCATTAGGTAATGCCACCTGAGGAAGCGGATCGCGTACGCCATGCAGCCAGACATAACCAATCAGTGCATACACAACGCCGGATAAACCACCAAACCATGGCCCGGTGAGTTGGTGCTGCACAAAACCGCTTAATAAGGCGCTAATCAGGGTAATGACCACCAGCTTGCCGGTGCCAAGACGCTTTTCAACGGCTCCGCCAAGATACCACCACCAGAACAGGTTGAAGAGGATGTGTACCAACGAAAAATGCATTATTGCGTGAGTAAAGTAACGCCAGACCTCAAACTGTACACTGGCATCCCACGGCCAGGCGAGCCACATCATCACGGTCTGATCGCCAATGAGACTCATCACTACGAAGACAACTATGCAAAGCGCGGTCATCAGTAACGTCAATGGCCCGCCGCGTTCGCGAATGGCCACCATCAGAGGAAAACGACGATAGCGCAGACCGCTGTTGACCTGCCCGGATTGCCAGCTCGCCGCCAGATAACGTGGGTCGGCAGGATTTTCGATAAAGCGCGCCAGTTCATTTTTGACGCGCTCAGCCTGGCTCTCATCTGCCAGCCAGATATCGCTTTGCTCGTGATGTTGAATGGTGAGGATCACGCCCTGGGTCTGCATATAATCGACAAACGCCTGAGCGACACGAGGGTTAGTAAAAGAGGTAATCATCAACATGGCGGGCGTCGCTTAATCCATACAAAGAGAGACAGTATAACGGCACCGGACGAATGCCTAAAGCGTACCGTGCGCTACTTCCGCCGGGAAATGACGATGCCAGGCGTCAAAACCGCCATCCACGCTGTAGACCTGTTCATACCCCTGCTGGAGCAAGTATTGCGCCGCACCTTTACTGCTATTGCCGTGGTAGCACATCACCATCACCGGGGTATCGAAATTGTGGTCGCGCATAAATGCGCCCAGCGTATCGTTAGTCAGATGGAATGCGCCCGGCGTATGCCCCATCGCAAAGCTTTGCGGATCGCGGATATCCACCAGCACCGCCTGCTGTTGATGCAATTTCTGATGGGTTTCTTCTACGTTAATGCATTCAAAATGATCCATGACGTTCTCTTAATTGACACAGGAAATGGCTATTCTGCCGTCAAGTGTACGTCGCGACGACGGGTAAGCGCCATTATGTTATGCATATCACTCTAAATTGTTTTTTTGATGTTACCAAAAGCGCGTTCCTTTGCTATCATGAGCGATAACGAACATTTTTGAGCTTTAACGAAAGTGCATGAGGGCAGCATGGAAACCAAAGATCTGATTGTGATAGGCGGGGGCATCAACGGTGCCGGTATCGCGGCAGACGCCGCAGGGCGTGGTTTATCCGTGCTGATGCTAGAAGCACAGGACCTGGCCTGCGCGACATCCAGCAACAGCTCCAAATTGATTCACGGTGGCTTGCGCTACCTTGAACACTACGAATTCCGCCTGGTGAGCGAAGCACTTGCCGAACGCGAGGTGCTGCTGAAAATGGCACCACATATCGCTTTCCCGATGCGTTTTCGTCTGCCGCACCGCCCGCATCTGCGCCCGGCGTGGATGATCCGCATTGGTCTGTTTATGTACGACCACCTAGGGAAACGCACCAGCCTGCCAGCCTCATCCGGTTTGCGTTTTGGCTCAGAATCGGTGCTAAAGCCGGAAATCGTGCGCGGTTTCGAATATTCCGACTGCTGGGTGGACGATGCGCGCCTGGTACTGGCGAATGCGCAGATGGTTGAGCGTAAAGGCGGCAAAGTGTTGACCCGCACCCGCGCCACCAGCGCTCGCCGCGAAAATGGTCTGTGGATTGTCGAAGCGGAAGATATCGATACCGGCGAAAAATATAGCTGGCAGGCACGCGGTCTGGTGAATGCCACCGGTCCATGGGTCAAACAGTTCTTCGACGACGGTATGCATCTGCCTTCGCCGTACGGCATTCGCTTGATCAAAGGCAGCCATATTGTGGTGCCGCGCGTACACTCGCAGAAGCAGGCTTATATTCTGCAAAACGAAGACAAACGTATCGTCTTTGTTATTCCCTGGATGGATGAGTTCTCCATTATCGGTACCACCGATGTGGAGTACAAAGGCGATCCGAAACACGTTGAAATCGATGAAAACGAGATCAACTACTTACTGAAAGTCTATAACACACACTTTAAAAAACAGCTCACGCGCGACGATATTGCCTGGACTTACTCCGGTGTACGCCCGTTGTGTGACGACGAATCCGATTCGCCGCAGGCTATCACCCGCGACTATACGCTGGATATTCACGATGAGAACGGCCAGACACCGCTACTGTCGGTGTTCGGTGGCAAGCTGACCACCTATCGTAAACTTGCCGAGCATGCGCTGGAAAAACTGACGCCGTACTACAAAGGCATTGGTCCGGCGTGGACAAAAAATTGCGTGCTGCCAGGTGGCGATATCAGCGGCGATCGCGACGACTACGCGGCGAAACTGCGCCGTCGCTATCCGTTTATCAGTGAATCGCTGGCGCGCCATTTCTCCCGTACCTACGGCAGTAACAGCGAACTGCTGCTGGCAAACGCCACCCGCATTGAAGATTTAGGAGAACACTTCGGTCACGAACTGTATGAAGCCGAACTGCGTTACCTGGTCGACCATGAATGGGCGCGTCGCCTTGATGATGTGATCTGGCGTCGTACAAAGCTGGGAATGTGGTTGAACGCCGAAGAGCAATCCCGCGTGGGGCAGTGGTTAACGCGTCATAACAAAGCAGAATTATCGCTGGCATCGTAATTGTTGTTGCGCCGGAGGGCGGCTACGCCTTATCCGGCCTGCGAAGTTCTGCATGTTTGCAGGCCCAGTAAGCATCACGCTACCGGGCCTGCATCGTTACAGTCGTACCGGATCGATATGCCAGATATGTTCGGCGTACTCCTGAATCGTACGATCCGACGAGAAGTAACCCATATTGGCAATATTCTGCATCGCTTTGGTGGTCCACTCTTCCGGATGAAGGTACAGCTCATCGACTTTATCCTGGCAGTCAACGTAGCTGCGGTAATCCGCCAGCACCTGATAGTGGTCGCCGAAGTTAATCAGCGAATCCACCAGATCGCGGTAACGACCGGGCTCGTTCGGGCTGAACTGGCCTGTGGCGATTTGCGTCAGCACCTGGTGCAGTTCTTGATCTTTTTCGTAGTATTCGCGCGGCGAATAACCTTTGCGTCGCAGCGCCTCAACTTCATCCGCCGTATTGCCGAAGATAAAGATATTCTCCGCGCCGACATGCTCCTGCATCTCAACGTTGGCGCCATCCAGCGTACCAATGGTCAGCGCGCCATTAAGGGCGAACTTCATATTACTGGTACCGGAGGCTTCTGTACCCGCCAGGGAAATCTGCTCTGACAGATCTGCCGCTGGAATGATCACCTGCGCCAGGCTAACGCTGTAGTTCGGGATAAACACCACCTTCAGTTTGTCGCCGATTTGCGGATCGTTATTGATCACCTGCGCCACATCGTTGATCAAATGAATAATATGCTTCGCCATGTAATACGCCGAAGCGGCTTTCCCCGCGAAAATATTCACGCGTGGCACCCATTGAGCAGTAGGATCGGCCTTGATACGGTTGTAACGCGTGATGACGTGCAGGACGTTCATCAACTGACGTTTATATTCATGGATACGTTTGATCTGTACATCGAACAGCGCTTTTGGATTCACTACCACATTAAGCTGTTGGGCAATGATCTCCGCCAGCCGCTTTTTGTTCTCCAACTTGGCCTGCCGCACCGCCTGGTTAACCAACGGAAAATCAATATGCTGTTCCAGCTCGCTCAACTGGCTAAGATCAGTACGCCATGTACGACCAATATGTTCATCCAGCACGCCGGAAAGTGGAGGGTTTGCCAGCGCCAGCCAGCGTCGCGGCGTCACGCCATTGGTGACGTTGAGAAAACGCATCGGGAAAATGGTGGCAAAATCGGCAAACAACGACTGAACCATCAGGTTGGAGTGCAGTTCAGACACGCCATTAACTTTATGGCTGATCACCACAGCCAGCCACGCCATGCGCACCAGGCGGCCACTGGATTCGTCAATGATCGACGTCCGGCTCAACAACGCAGTATCGTTCGGATACTGCTCCTGCAATGTTTTCAGAAAATAATCATTAATTTCAAAGATAATTTGCAGATGACGCGGCAAAATTTTGCCCAGCATATCCACAGGCCACGTTTCCAGCGCCTCGCTCATCAATGTATGGTTAGTATAAGAGAAGACCTGGCAGGTGACTTCAAACGCGTCATCCCATTCGAATTTATGTTCGTCGATCAACAGACGCATCAGCTCCGGAATCGACAACACCGGATGGGTGTCGTTGAGGTGAATGGCGATTTTATCCGCCAGATTGCTGAAGGTTTGATGCAATTGATAGTGACGACTGAGGATATCCTGCACGGTCGCTGAAACGAGGAAATATTCCTGCCGCAGGCGCAATTCACGCCCCGAATAGGTTGAATCGTCCGGGTAGAGCACGCGGGAGACGTTTTCCGAGTGGTTTTTATCCTCCACCGCCGCAAAATAATCACCCTGGTTGAATTTACCGAGGTTGATTGCGCTACTGGCTTGCGCATTCCACAGGCGCAGAGTGTTGGTCGCATCGGTGTCGTAGCCGGGAATAATCTGGTCATAGGCTACCGCGAGGATCTCTTCGGTTTCCACCCAACGGCTCCGCTTACCCTCCTGCTGAACACGCCCACCAAAACGGACTTTATAACGCGTATTGTGGCGTTTGAATTCCCACGGGTTGCCATATTCCAGCCAGTAATCCGGCGACTCTTTCTGCCGCCCGTCGACGATATTTTGCTTAAACATTCCGTAGTCATAACGGATGCCATAGCCGCGACCGGGCAAACCCAGTGTCGCCAATGAATCCAGGAAACAGGCAGCCAGCCGCCCGAGACCACCATTGCCAAGGCCGGGGTCGTTCTCTTCATCAATCAGTTCTTCAAGATCGAGCCCCATCTCTCCCAGCGCGTTTTTCACGTCGTCATAAATACCCAGTGAAAGCATGGCATTAGAGAGTGTACGGCCAATCAGGAATTCCATCGATAAGTAGTAGACCTGGCGTACTTCCTGGGAAAGTTGCGCGCGGGTTGAACGCAGCCAGCGCTCCACCAGACGATCGCGGACGGCGAACAACGTAGCATTAAGCCATTCATGGCGGTTAGCAATCGCCGGATCTTTACCGATGGTGAACATCAGCTTATAGGCAATCGAATGTTTTAATGCCTCAACGCTCAACGTCGGTGAGGCATAAGTAAATGGCGCATTCATATAAGTGATTCCTGGAAAACTATTTCAAGCGAAGGTAAAGATCGCGGTAAGACTGCGCTGCGACCTGCCAGCTAAAATCCATGGACATCGCCTGGCGCTGTACAAAACGCCAAAGCGAAGGTCGGGACCACAACACGAAAGCACGCCTGATTGCCCTTAACAGCGACCAGGCATTACTGTCTTCAAAAGCAAAACCGGTGGCGATACCATCCGCCAGATTTTCCAGAGAACTGTCGGAGACAGTATCCGCCAGCCCGCCAGTTCGTCGCACCAGCGGCAACGTCCCATACTTCAGACCGTACAACTGTGTTAAGCCGCACGGCTCAAAACGGCTCGGCACCAGAATGACATCCGCGCCGCCCATAATGCGGTGGGAGAACGCTTCGTGATAGCCAATCTGTACGCCAACCTGGCCGGGATGTTCCGCCGCCGCCGCGAGGAAACCTTCCTGCAATACCGGATCGCCCGCGCCCAGCAACGCCAGTTGACCACCTTGTTCCAGCAGACCAGGCAAGGCTTCCAGCACCAGATCCAGCCCTTTCTGGCTGGTAAGACGGCTGACCACGGAGAACAGCGGAACTTTGTCATTGACCTTCAGCCCCATGGCGATTTGCAACTGACGCTTGTTCTCCGCTTTCTCTTCCAGCGTATCCCGCGTGTAGCGCGCGCCGAGAAGCAGATCCGTCGCCGGATCCCAAATCTTCTCATCCACACCGTTCAGAATGCCGTTGAGGCGACCCTCTTGCTGGCGCTGGCGCAGTAATCCTTCCATGCCATAGGCATATTGCGGCTCGGTGATCTCCCGGGCGTAGGTGGGGCTAACGGCAGTAATATGATCCGCGTAATACAGCCCCGCCTTCAGAAATGAAATCTGTCCCTTAAACTCCAGCCCGTGCATATTAAAGAATGACAATGGCAACTGAATGTCATTCATATGATGGGCAAAAAACATTCCCTGGTAGGCCAGGTTATGGACAGTAAAAACCGATTTTGCCGGGCGCCCTCGCGCCGCCAGATAGGCCGGAGCCAGCCCCGCATGCCAGTCGTGCGCATGAACCACATCCGGGCGCCAGAAAGGATCCAACCCGGTTGCCATCTCGCTGCCCACCCAGCCGAGCAATGCAAAACGCAATACGTTGTCAGTATAGGCAAATAAATTTGTATCGTGATAAGGGCTGCCGGGGCGCTCATACAAATGCGGCGCGTCGATCAGGTAGATCCCTACTCCGTTGAAATGCCCAAACAGCAACGTGATGCGCCCGGCGAAGGTGTCGCGGCGGGTAACCACCTGAGCATCGCTCACGCCACGGCGAATATCCGGGAATGCAGGCAACAGTACGCGTGTATCAACACCACCGGCGATTTGCGCCGCAGGCAATGCACCAATAACGTCCGCCAGACCTCCGGTCTTCAGCAACGGAAACATTTCAGAACAGACATGTAAAACCTGCATTATCGCTCCTGTTCAAATCCATACGGCAAGGATGGCCGTCATAGGGGGAACCTTGCGTGGATCGCTTCCGCACAAGGTTTCAAGTCACTTTTCAGCCTTGCTGTTTGCGTAGCATCTCTCGCGTTACCAGCACAATGCCCTCTTCGGAGCGGTAAAATCGGCGCGCATCCTCTTCTGCGTTTTCACCGATTACAGTGCCTTCCGGGATCACACAACCTCTGTCGATAATGCAGCGGCGCAAACGGCAGGAGCGTCCTATCCAGACCTCCGGCAATAATATCGACGAATCGATATTGCAGAAGGAGTTGACGCGTACGCGATAAAACAACACCGACTGCACAACGACCGAGCCTGAAATAACGCACCCACCAGAAACCAGCGAGTTCAGCGTCATACCGTGGCTACCCGATCGATCCTGCACAAATTTCGCCGGCGGTAGGGATTGATTATAGGTACGGATAGGCCAGTTTTGATCGTACATATCGAGTTCTGGCATCACCGACGCTAAATCGAGGTTCGCTTTCCAGTAAGCTTCAAGCGTTCCCACATCGCGCCAATAGGGTTCTGAACTCGGATCCGATTGCACACAGGATTGAGGGAAAGGATGTGCATAGGCCATGCCAGATTTGACGATTTGCGGAATGATGTCTTTACCGAAGTCGTGGCTGGAGTTCTCGTTTTTATCATCCTCCTCCAGCAGGTCGTACAGATATTCGGCATCAAAAATATAGATGCCCATACTGGCCAGCGCTTTGCTGTCATCTCCGGGCATAGAGGGCGGATTCGCCGGTTTTTCGACGAAATCGACTACCTTGTCCTGCTCATCAACCGCCATCACACCAAAAGCGGTTGCTTCGTTAATGGGCACCGGCAGGCAGGCCACGGTGCAACGCGCCCCTTTTTCGACATGGTCGAGCAGCATGCGCGAATAATCCTGTTTGTAAATGTGGTCGCCTGCCAGAATGACGATATATTCCGCGCGATAGCGGCGAATAATATCGAGGTTCTGCGTCACCGCATCTGCCGTGCCGCGATACCAGTTTTCACCATGCACGCGCTGCTGTGCAGGCAGCAAGTCGACAAACTCGTTCATCTCGTTATTGAAGAAAGACCAGCCGCGCTGAATATGCTGAACCAGCGTGTGGGATTGGTACTGGGTAATCACCCCAATACGACGGATACCAGAGTTGATGCAGTTAGAGAGCGCAAAATCGATGATGCGGAATTTACCGCCGAAATGAACCGCCGGCTTGGCGCGTTTTTTTGTTAAATCTTTCAGACGTGTTCCACGCCCACCCGCCAAAATCAGAGCAACGGATTTCAAGGGCAACTGGCGCGCTAACATTGTAGGGTCGTTCTTATCTAATCTCACCATGACAGACTCCGTTTTTATGACCGCTGAAAAACGCAAACTCCATGCGCAGGCCCATGCCAGGCAGTTATCACTACCGGATTGTCCTCTCCGGCAAAGGGAGGAATAGCGTGCCATCCCCCTCGTGGCAAAACCATTTCAGCAACATCGCTGGTTGCGTTGATGGCAATTAAAATCGTATCGGAGAGCAGAATTTGTATGCACAGAGCACCATGCTGCCACGCCTGCGTCGTCAACGGTTGTCCGGCATGATCCAGCCAGGCTACGCTGCCGTCCCCTTCTTCCCACCAGACGTCACGAGTCAATGCGGGGATCCGTTGACGTAACTGGATAAGCGCGGCAGTGAAGTGCATTAGCCAGCTATCCGAGTGCTGCCAGCTCAGCCACGTCAGCACGTTATCCTGACAGTACGCATTATTATTACCGTGCTGGCTGTGCCCCATTTCATCTCCGGCCATTAGCATCGGCGTTCCCTGAGAAAGCAGCAGCGTGGTCAGCAGAGCATGCACGCTGGCGCGCCGCCGTTCGACCACATCAAAACTGCCGCCCAATCCCTCGTGGCCATGATTATTGCTGTAATTGTTGTCGGTGCCGTCGCGATTGTCCTCGCCGTTCGCCTCGTTATGCTTGTGGCTAAAGCAGACGCAATCACGCAAGGTAAAACCATCATGCGCGGTGATCAGATTGATCGAAGCCGATGGCAAACGGCCCGCACGTTTAAACAGATCGCTGGAGGCAGCAAACCGCCCGGCCAACTCGCCCAGCGATAGCGATTGTTCCAGCCAAAAACGTCGCGTCGCGTCGCGGAAATGATCGTTCCATTCGGCAAACGGCGCGGGGAAATTCCCCACCTGGTAGCCGCCAGGGCCGATATCCCATGGCTCGGCGATCAGTTTCAGATCGCAAAGCAGCGGATCGTTTTTGATTGCGGTAAACAGCGGCGCCTGCGGATCGAAATCTGGTGTGCGCCCCATCACTGTCGCCAGATCGAAGCGAAAACCGTCAACGTGGAATGTTTCCACCCAGTAGCGCAGGCAGGCATGCGCATAGTCCACGCCTGCGGGGTGGCTCAGATTCAGCGTGTTGCCACATCCGCTCCAGTTGTGGTAATCGCCATCGTCTCTGATCCAATAATAGGTACTGTTATCAATGCCGCGCAGGGAAAAAGTCGGCCCACCGAGATCGGTTTCGGCGTTGTGATTAAGCACAATATCGAGGATCACTTCGATCCCCGCCTGATGCAGTGCCCTCACGGCTTCGCGAAACTCATTGATGGCCTGTTGCGGATCGCTGGCATAGTGCGGATGGAGCGCAAACGGTGCCAACGGGTTATAGCCCCAGTAATTAGAAAGCCCCAGCCGTTGCAGGCGCGGCTCACTGACAAAATGGGCGACGGGCAGTAGCTCCAGGGCGGTGATACCAAGCTGCTTAAACCAGTCGAGCATCAATGGGTGCCCTAGCGCCTTATAAGTGCCACGGATATTTTTCGCCAACTGAGGATGAAGCCAGGTGAGCCCTTTGACGTGCGCTTCGTAAATGATGGTATTGCCCCACGGCGTGCGCGGCGGCCTATCGCCTTGCCAGTCGAACGCGTCATGTACCACCACGCTGCGCAAGCCAAGCGAGGCATTATCGTGAGGATCCGGCGAATCATAGCCGTCATGGAACAGCGGGCTATCAACGACTTCGCCGTCGATGCGTTTCGCGCAGGGGTCGAGCAAAAGTTTTGCCGGATTGAAACGGTGGCCTCGCGCCGGTTCCCAGGGACCATGTACGCGGTAGCCATAATGCAGGCCGGGTTTTGCGCCGCTGAGAAAACCATGCCAGATATCACCGGTGCGGCCAGGCAGATCGACGCGCTGTTCATTACCTTCGTCATCGAACAGGCACAACTCGACGCGCTCCGCATGGGCGGAAAACAGCGTAAAATTAACGCCGCCCGCCAACACTTCTGCGCCGGGCGGCAAGGATTGCCCCACCGTCAGCTTCGTCATTCCCCCTCCCGCACCAGCCAGATAGTCGCCAGCGGCGGTAACGTCAACAGCAGCGAGTGTTCACGCCCCCGGTTAGCAATCGCATCGCTGTGTACCACGCCGCCATTACCGGTATTACTGCCGTGGTAGTGCATCGAATCGGTGTTTAACTCTTCGCGCCAGCGGCCGGGCTGATTGATACCAAAGCGATAATCGTGGCGCGGCACCGGGGTAAAGTTACTGGCGACAATGATTTCGTTGCCCTGCTTGTCGCGCCGCACAAAGACAAATACCGATGCTTCATGATCATCGACCACCAGCCATTCAAAACCGTATGGGTCAAAATCCAGTTCATGCAGCGCTTTGTGGTGACGGTAGCAATGGTTCATATCGCGCACCAGCCGCTGTACGCCATGGTGCCAGTTATCACCGCCCTCAAGAAGATGCCAGTCCAGGCTGCCGTCGTGATTCCACTCGCGTCCCTGGGCAAATTCATTGCCCATAAACAGTAATTTTTTGCCAGGGAAGGCCCACATCCACGCGTAGTAAGCACGCAAATTGGCAAACTTTTGCCAGGCATCGCCGGGCATCCTGTCGAGGATCGATTTCTTACCGTGAACCACTTCGTCATGGGACAGCGGCAGGATAAAGTTTTCGCTGTAGTTATAGAGAATGCCGAAAGTGAGCTTATCGTGGTGGTACTTGCGATACACCGGATCGAGCTTCATGTAGCCCAGCGTGTCGTGCATCCAGCCCAGATTCCACTTGTACCAGAAGCCAAGTCCGCCCTGAGAAGGCGGCCGCGAAACGCCAGCAAAATCGGTGGACTCTTCCGCCATACTGACGACGCCCGGTGTCTGCTCGCCAAGAATGCGGTTGGTGTTGCGTAGAAATTCAATCGCTTCCAGATTTTCACGGCCGCCGTACTCATTGGGGATCCACTCACCCTCTTTGCGGCTGTAGTCGCGGTAGATCATTGAGGCCACCGCATCGACGCGCAGTGCATCAATACCGAAGCGTTCGATCCAGTAGAGCGCATTGCCTACCAGATAGTTACTCACTTCGCGGCGCCCGTAGTTATAGATCAGTGTGTTCCAGTCCTGATGATAACCTTCACGCGGATCGCTGTGCTCATACAACTTCGTCCCGTCAAACTCAGCCAGGCCAAAATCGTCCGACGGGAAATGACCCGGCACCCAGTCGAGGATCACCCCCAGCCCGGCAGCATGAGCGGTATGAATGAAGTGCAGAAAATCATCGCGGGTGCCAAAGCGACGGGTCGGCGCGTATAGCCCGGTCGGCTGATAGCCCCAACTGCCATCAAAGGGGTGCTCATTCACCGGCATCAATTCAAGGTGGGTAAATCCCATCCATTTAGCATACGGAACCAGTTGATCGGCCAGTTCACGATAGCTGAGCCAGAAGTTATTGTCGGTGTGACGACGCCAGGAACCCAAATGCACCTCATAAATACTGATTGGCGCATCAAACTGGTTTGCCTGTTTACGTTCATCGCTCTGGGTTTTCTTACCCGGCAGACCGCAGATCAGCGAGGCGCTGTCCGGACGCATCTGGGCTTCAAAGGCATAAGGATCAGCCTTAATTTTCAACCTTCCGTTTGCATCACGGATCTCGAATTTATAGAGCTGACCGTTGAGCGCGCCAGGGATAAATAGCTCCCAGACCCCGGTTTCACGACGCAGGCGCATCGGATGACGGCGACCGTCCCAGTAGTTGAACTGCCCAACCACCGAAACCCGTTGCGCATTCGGCGCCCAGACAGCGAATCGCGTTCCCACCACGCCATCCATCGTATCAGCATGCGCACCCAACGTTTCATAGGGGCGCAAATGCGTTCCTTCACTGAGTAGCCAGCTATCCAAATCCTGCAATAGCGGGCCGAAACGATAGGGATCATCAATCAGATTCTGCTGACCATGCCAGGTCACAGCAAATTGATAACGGAAAGGTTTTTTGCGGCGCTCCATCACGCCGCTGAAGAAGCCCCGTGAATCCAGGCACTCCAGTTGTCCCACTTTACGCCCGGTTTTCGGCTCAATGACCCACACTTCAGTGGCGTCAGGCAACAGAGCGCGAACTTCAATACCGGCGTCGGTACAATGCATGCCAAGAACGGAAAAAGGATCGGCAAAGTGGCCGGAAATCAGTGCGTTAATCACGTCTCTGTCAATATGAACAGACATGGCTTTCATCCTGTTATGGTGGTATCGCGCTTTCCACCGTCGTTTCACACGGTTGCGATACTTTTTGAACCTGAACGGAGCAGCACAAATGTGCGCATCCTCAATGCTCCGTCCCGCTTTCAGGCAAGGTGTTCAGACACCTTACTTAAAGCATAGCCAACACTTTTCAATTTCTGAGAAAATAAACACACAACAACATTTTCCGGCAAAAACGCATAAAAAAAGGTGCCGAAGCACCCTTTTTTTATTTTTCGTTTACGCCAGTTGGCGCAACATTCGACGCAATGGTTCCGCTGCGCCCCACAATAGCTGGTCACCAACGGTAAAGGCGGAGAGGAACTCCGGCCCCATGTTCAGTTTACGCAGACGGCCAACCGGCGTGGTCAGCGTGCCGGTGACAGCCGCAGGTGTCAGTTCACGCATGCTGATTTCGCGATCATTCGGCACCACTTTTGCCCACGGGTTATGTGCAGCTAGCAGCTCTTCCACCGTCGGAATCGACACGTCTTTTTTCAGTTTGATGGTAAACGCCTGACTATGGCAGCGCAGCGCGCCGATACGTACGCACAGACCATCAACCGGAATGGTGGACGCCGTGTTGAGAATTTTGTTGGTTTCAGCCTGGCCTTTCCACTCTTCGCGGCTCTGGCCGTTATCGAGCTGTTTGTCGATCCACGGGATCAGGCTGCCTGCCAGCGGTACGCCAAAGTTATCAACAGACAGCTCTCCGCTGCGGGTCAATGCTGTGACTTTGCGCTCAATGTCGAGGATAGCCGAAGCCGGATCTGCCAGCTCTGCCGCCACATGGCTGTGCAACTGGCCCATCTGCGTCAGCAGTTCGCGCATATGACGTGCGCCGCCACCAGAAGCTGCCTGGTAGGTCGCGACAGAGACCCATTCCACCAGATCATTAGCGAACAGACCGCCCAGCGACATCAGCATCAGGCTGACAGTACAGTTGCCGCCAACAAAAGTTTTGATGCCATTATTCAGGCCGTCATTGATGACTGCCTGGTTAACCGGGTCGAGGATAATAATGGCGTCATCTTTCATGCGTAAAGAAGATGCTGCGTCGATCCAGTAACCCTGCCAGCCGCTTTCACGGAGCTTTGGATAGATTTCATTGGTATAATCGCCGCCCTGGCAGGTGACAATGATGTCGAGTGCCTTCAGCGCTTCCAGGTTGAACGCGTCCTGAAGCGTACCTGCTGCATGGCCGCCAAACGCTGGTGCAGCCTGCCCAAACTGGGAAGTGGAAAAGAAGACAGGGCGAATGGCGTCGAAATCGCGCTCCTCAACCATGCGTTGCATGAGTACAGAGCCGACCATTCCACGCCAGCCGATAAAACCAACATTTTTCATAGCGAAAGTTCCTGCAGAGGTATGTGCTGAAGATGTGTACCAGTATCCCACTGGGCCAGTGCTCACATTACAAAATGCAGCCAAAGTCGCAAGTGAAATTAATCAATGATAGCGAATGCATCAGAAACGCGGCTAATTACTGCAAGTTTGCCGCCAGTGTCAGGGATAATAATAAATGAGTGAAATCATCTCCGCAGCGGTGTTGTTGATCCTGATAATGGATCCGTTAGGCAACCTGCCCATCTTTATGTCGGTGTTAAAACATACCGAGCCGAAACGCCGCCGGGCGATTATGATCCGCGAACTGCTGATCGCCCTGCTGGTGATGTTTATCTTCCTGTTTGCCGGGGAGAAAATCCTCGCATTGCTTAATTTACGTGCGGAAACGGTATCGATTTCCGGCGGCATTATTCTGTTTCTGATCGCCATTAAGATGATCTTCCCCAGCGAAACCGGCAGCAGCTCCGGTCTGCCGGCCGGTGAAGAACCGTTTATCGTACCGCTGGCGATTCCGCTGGTCGCTGGCCCTACTCTACTGGCAACGCTGATGCTGCTTTCACATCAGTATCCAAACCAAATGAGCCACCTGGTGATTGCGCTATTAATCGCCTGGGGCGGAACGGTCGCCATTTTGCTGCAATCGACGCTGTTTTTACGCCTGCTCGGCGAGAAAGGGGTGAATGCGCTGGAACGCCTGATGGGGTTGGTTCTGGTGATGCTCGCCACCCAGATGTTCCTCGATGGCATTCGGGTGTGGATGAAGGGTTAACAACTGAAACGCCGGGGGGGAGTTTTGCCTTATCTGGCCTACTGATATTGATAACAATCGACAAGACAGCTAAACAAATCCATAAAAAAGGCAGCACCCAAACGGCGCTGCCTTTTTCTTTACGAAGAACTTAACTCAACAATGTGAAAGCAATCATCCCGATAATGGCACCGATGGTACCGAGGATGGTTTCCATCATTGTCCAGGTCTTCAGCGTTTGTGCTTCGGTTGCGCCGGTAAAACGGCCATACAGCCAGAAACCCGCGTCGTTCACGTGACTCACGACGATAGAACCGCCCGCGATACAGATCGAGAGTGCCGCCATCTGCGCGCCGTTGAAGTGCAGTTGTTCAATCACCGGCATCACCAGGCCGACCGCCGTCAGACAGGCAACGGTTGCAGAACCCTGAATAATGCGCACCGCCGCCGCCAGCACAAAGCAGGTAATCGCGATAGGCAGACCCATTCCGGTCAGCGCTTCACCCAACGCCGGCCCCACGCCTGAGTCAACCAGTACCTGTTTGAACACACCGCCTGCACCGATCACCAACAGAATAATACCCGCCGGTTGCAGTGCGTGGCCGCAGATTTCCATAACACGATCTTTTGGCATCCCCTGACGCATCGCCAGGCCGTAAATCGCCACCAGGCATGCCACAAGGATCGCGGTGAACGGATGACCAATAAATTCCAGCCAGTTGTACAGGTTGCTGCCTTCAGTAACAAAACGTGCAGCAATTGTCTTCATCCCTACCAGCACCAGCGGCAACAGGATCAGCGACAAGCTGAACGCGAAGGATGGCATTTTGCCTTCGCCAAGATGCGGCTCATTTACCTCATCAGGAATGTGCAGTTCGACATAACGGCTGATGAAGTTGCCCCACAGCGGGCCAGCAATCAGCATGCCCGGAATGGCCGCACACAGGCCAATCAGGATCATCCAGCCGAAATCAG
Organism: Kosakonia arachidis; assembly: GCF_900116535.1. Classification (GTDB taxonomy): domain Bacteria; phylum Pseudomonadota; class Gammaproteobacteria; order Enterobacterales; family Enterobacteriaceae; genus Kosakonia; species Kosakonia arachidis. The sequence continues at coordinate 93,361 of NZ_FPAU01000008.1, forward strand.
CGTGCATCTGCGAAGCCAGCAGCATCGGTGCTGGCCCCGGCAGCAGAAAAGCCGCCGCTGCCGCAACACCGGCAAACAGTGGAATCACCAGTTTCACCAGGTTGGTACCCGTATGGCGCGCCATTGAGAAAGCAACGCTAATCAGCAACACAATCGCCACTTCAAAAAACAGCGGCAATGCGCAAATCAGCCCGGCCAGACCAATCGCATAATGCGCGCGGCTGTGGCCGAAAGATTTCAGCATCTTGACGGCAATTTGGTCCACCGCCCCGGTTTCATGCAGGATTTTGCCGAACATTGCGCCAAGCGCGACCACAATCGCCAAAAAGCCGAGCGTTCCACCCATCCCTTTTTCCATGGTTTGCGCGATTTTAATCAGCGGCATACCGGAAAAAAGCCCTGCACCAATAGAAACCACCATCAAAGCAACGAAAGCATGCATACGTGCTTTCATCACTAAAAACAACAGTAACAGCACGGAGCCGACTGCTGTTAAAACCAGAGTTAATGTACTCACTGCGCATTGCCTTTGCTAATAATCTCAATGGTGCTGGCAACAACACCTTCCAGCGGCTGGTCGATATCAACAACCAGAACATCGCGCTCGTCGGCACCAGGCTCTTCAAGGGTGTCAAACTGCGTGACCAGCATTTGCGTTTTAAAGAAGTGGCCTTTACGCGCCTTCAGGCGGCTTTCGATAACATCGAAATCCCCTTTCATATAGATGAAGGAGAGGTTCGGGTTACCGTCGCGCAGCAGGTCGCGATAGTGCTTTTTCAGTGCTGAGCAAACAATCAGCGACACTTTATTGGTGCGCTGCATGGCGAAAGCGGCATCATTCAGCGCCTGCAACCACGGTTTGCGGTCGTCGTCGTTGAGCGGTTCGCCGGAGGCCATTTTCATGATATTGCTGCGCGGATGGAGGAAATCGCCATCGAGAAACGCGGCATGTAACTGATGCGCCACTTCGCTGGCGACAGCAGATTTGCCACTGCCCGAAACGCCCATCAGGATATAAATGTGGTGATCAAAGTTCGTCGTGCTCAAGGGTAGCCCCCACAAAGTGCAAGAGTGAATTGTTACGGGTAACTGTTATCGGTAACATTGTCATGCTGGGGTCAGGGAGAAGCAATATGCATTCGTGACAGAGATAAATAAGTGTGAGCTACTTCAAATTTGTCAGACTAAATAGATCCACCCGGTGACAAAGTGAAACCTAAATCTAACATTTTCGGCGTAATTGCTTCACCGCGAATGCGCGCCAGTAAGCGCTCTGCGCCAATGCGCCCCATGCGCTCACGTGGCGTCAGGACGCTCGCCAGACGCGGCTCCATCACCTGACCGATATCGTGACCGTGGAACCCGGCAATCGCCATATCTTCCGGGATCCGCAGCCCCAGACGCTGGCACTCAAACGCGGCACCGACAGCAAGGTCATCGTTGGTACAGAAAATCCCGTCCAGTTGCGGGTACTCGCGGCGCGCCTGACGCATCAGTTCTATCCCTGACGTATAAGAGGATGACTGCTCCATCATGACACTGTATGGCGTTAGCCCGGCATCCAGCATCGCCTGCTCGTAACCCTGCTGTTTGATGATAGTACGTTCGTCCAGACGTGCGCCGAGATACGCCACGTGCCGGTGCCCGCGTGCGAGAATGGCGGCAGTCATCTGCCGCGCGGCTTCGAAGTTGTCAAAACCCACAGCGATATCAATGCACGGTGAACTGCTGTCCATCAGTTCCACCACCGGAATACCCGCTACCTGAATCATCTTCAGCGTGCGCGCGGTGTGTTTGCGTTCGGTGAGGATCAGCCCGTCGATATTCCACGAAAGCATCGATTCCAGACGTTCCTCTTCCATCTCCGGTTTATAACCGTAGTGGGCAAGCATCGTCTGATAGCCGTGCGCGTCAGTCACGCTTTCAATACCGCGTAAAACTTCGGCGAAAACCTGGTTGGTCAAAGAGGGAAGCAGAACGCCAACAGCCCGGCTGGTGGCATTGGAGAGAATATCGGGAGCGCGATTGGGGATATAACCCAGTTCATCAAGTGCAGCGGCGATTTTGCCACGTAATGCCTCGGAAACCTGCTCCGGGTTACGTAAAAACCGGCTGACCGTCATTTTGGTCACACCAACGCGATCGGCCACATCCTGAAGTACGGGTCTTTTCTTTTTCATCGTCCTGACATTTTTATCTGAGAGAGAGTTCCTCAGTTTATCACGGACAATATGCAACCTTCCGGTAATTACCGAAAGGTTGCGTTATTTATTCAACTATACCCGTCATACTTCAAGCTGCATGTGCGTGGGCTTTCCTGCGACTCGAATTATTTAGGGTATAAATCAGATCAAACCGGCGGCAGATCGAACAGCAGAATTTCACTGTCGCTATCGGCATGAACCGAAATAGCTTGCTCGTCCCAGATGGCCAGACCATCGCTGGTGGTCGCTTTGGTACCGTTAATGGTCACGCTACCTTTCACCACCTGGATCCAGACGCGGCGTTCAGCGGCAATCTGATGGACTGATTGCTCCTCTTTCAACAGCGCCCAGCGATACAGTTCCATATCCTGATTCACTTTCAGCGAACCGTCGCGGGCATCCGGCGACAGCACAAGCTGTTTGCCCTGCAGGGCGTCGAAGCGGCGCTGTTCGTAACGCGGCGTGATACCTGTTTTTTCCGGAATGATCCAGATTTGGTACAAATGCAGACGCTCGGTGTCACTCGGGTTGTACTCAGAGTGACGCACCCCGGTACCAGCACTCATAATCTGGAATTCACCGGCGGGCACCTGCTCTTTATTGCCCATGCTGTCCTGGTGTTCAACCGCCCCTTCCAGCACATAGGTCAGGATTTCCATATCTTTGTGCGGATGCGTGCCAAACCCCTGGCCCGGATCGATCACGTCGTCGTTAATCACGCGAAGTGCCGAGAAGCCCATGAAATTCGGATCGTAATAGTCGGCAAAAGAGAAGCTATGCCAGGAATCCAGCCAACCATGATTTGCATGGCCGCGGTCGTTTGCTTTACGTAAATAGATCATCTTTTTTACCCCCGTATGTTTTCGATGGGGTAAGTGTGGACGCAAACGTCAGGCAATCATAGAGGGTGAAAATTGACTCCTCTGTTCAAAAAAAATGAACAATCACAGAGGAGCCATTTTTACTTATTTTGCGAGGGTTATCGTAGCAGGAGAGGCCTGTTCAAAGGCGCGTTCGAGCAGTTCAAGGTTGGTGAGAACTTCAGATTCCTTGACGTAATTGGGCGCCCCGGTTGTCAGCGTCTGATAGAGCGCGTCATAGACGCGACCATAGTCTCCGGTTTCCGGCACAACCTCTTCGCGCACCGTTTCGCCCGCCGCATTCACATACTCCAGAATACCGATACTGTCGTCAGCGGCAAAGCCTCGCTCACCCGGCATGATATTGGCTTTCAGGCTGGTTTCCTGCTGATCAATACCGTATTTGATAAACGAGCCTTTCGTACCATGTACAATAAATTTCGGGTAATCGATTTTTACCAGATGGCTGGTTTTCACGATGGCTTTTAAATCGCCGTAAAAGAGCTGAGCTTCAAAAGTATCGTCCGGATTGGCCTTGTTGCGCAGGCTGCGAATATCGAAGGCCGCATGATCGGGGCGACCAAACAGCGAGATAATCTGGTCCATCGTATGCACACCGAGCCCATAAAATGAGCCATCTTGCGGCAAACCGGGTTTGGTTTCCGCCACCGGGCGGTAATAGTCAAAATGGCTTTCAATTTCAACAATATTGCCAAGCTTACCGCTTTCGATCGCTTTTTTAGCGGTCAGGAAACAGGAGTCAAAGCGGCGATTCTGATACGGCGAGACCGTTAAGCCTTTGCTTTTCGCCAGTTCAAACAGCGCGATCGCTTCCGCCATCGTTGGGGTAAACGGCTTTTCCACCAGCACGTTTTTTCCTGCCTCCAGCGCGCGCTTCGCATAGTCAAAATGGCTATCGGCGTGAGTACAGACAATCACCAGCTTTACCTGCGGATCGAGCAGGATGTCGTCCAGATTGCTGGTGAAATGAATATGTTGATACGCGGGATATTGTTCTTCCGGTTTTGCATGGCGGCGAAAGATGTGCGCCACGTTCCAGCTCGCTTTCCGGTTGAGAACATAGGGGAGATGATAACGGGTCGTGCTTTTGCCAAAGCCGATAAATGCGCAATGTAGAGCCATGATCCAGTCCTTGTTGAGGTGACTGTCACTACCATAGCGCAACTTCGAAAGCGATGCTCTTCGCCCTTTTCTCAAAAGGTGGCCGTGAAACGGGCACCACCGGCAAATGACAGGCAAAAAAAAGCCAGCACGCAGCTGGCTAAGAAATACTGGAAGCAATGTGAGCAATGTCGTGCTTTCAGGACTACCGCAACGGTTTCCCTGAATGCATGACAATAATAATCATTATCATTCGCACTTGTCTACAGATTTTTGCAAAAAATGGCAGTTGACGCTTTTTATGAAACCCCGGAAGGTATGAGTACACCTAACCAAACGGAGAAGCAGGATGAGTGAGATAGTGATACGCCATGCCGAAGCGCGCGATGCAGAAGATTTACGCCAGTTCTATGCGCTACCTGAGGTGTATCACAACCTGCTACAACTACCGCATCCGCCTGCAGAACTCTGGGAAGATCGTCTGAAGCCACAGCCAGGACGCCGCCACCTGGTCGCCTGCATTGATAATCAACTTGCCGGAAATCTGACGCTGATGGTGGAACAAAACCCGCGCCGCAGCCACGTTGCCACCTTTGGCATGGCAGTTTCGTCGGCGTTTCACAACCGTGGCGTCGCCAGCGCGCTGATGCGCGAGATGATCAACCTGTGCGACAACTGGCTGCGCATAGACAGAATTGAGCTAACCGTGTTTGTCGATAATTCCCCGGCGCTGGCGGTGTACCGCAAATTCGGCTTTGAAATTGAAGGCACAGGAAAACGTTATGCGCTGCGTAACGGTGAGTTTGTCGATTCGTACTTTATGGCGCGCATGAAAAGTTAGGCCATTTCCTCTCCCCAATGGGGAGAGGAAAATCATTTAATATCCGGCCGTTAAATCATCCATTGAGCGCGGGTCCGACGCACCATATAGCGTACCGTCCGGCGCCACCATAATGCTCTGAGTACTGCCCATCGCCCCTTTCACCGCCACTTTTTGCCCTTTCTGTTCCAGCAGTTTCAGCGTATCAGGGCTAAAACCTTTTTCGACGCGCAGCTCATCTGGCAACCATTGATGATGGAAGCGCGGTGCGTTGGTGGCCTCCGCGACGTTCATCCCAAAATCGATGGAATTCACTACCATTTGCAGCACCGTGGTAATAATTCGGCTGCCGCCAGGGCTGCCAGTCACCAGCCACGTTTTACCGTCTTTCAGCACAATGGTTGGCGACATCGACGACAGCGGTCGTTTGCCGGGCCCAACCGCGTTCGCATCGCCGCCTACCAGACCATACACGTTTGGCACGCCGGGTTTGGCGGAGAAGTCATCCATTTCGTTGTTCATCAGGATGCCGGTATTGCCGGCCACAATGCCGGTGCCAAAAACCGTATTCAGGGTATAGGTGACGGCTACCGCCGTACCCTCTTTATCTACCACTGAATAGTGCGTGGTTTGGTTGCTCTCGTAAGGTTCGAGCTTGCCGGGGCGGATCTGGCTGGAAGGCCGCGCTTTATTGAGATCAATCTGTGCGGCAATCGATTTGGCATACGCTTTGTTGGTCAGCGCCTGCCACGGCACTTTGACGAAATCCGGATCGCCGAGATATTCGGAGCGGTCAGCATAGGCGTATTTCTCCGCTTCGGTCATCACCTGCATAGCATCAGCGCTGCCAAAGCCATATTTGGCCAGATCGAAGTTCTCCAGAATATTGAGGATCTCAACGATATGGATCCCACCGGAAGAGGGTGGCGGCATGGAGTAGACCTGGTAGCCGCGGTAGTCGCCACTGATCGGCGTGCGCTCCACGGCTTTGTAATTGGCTAAATCCTCTTTAGTAATAAGCCCACCATTTTTGCTCATCTGCTGGGCGATTTGCTCAGCGATAGCGCCTTTGTAGAAGGCATCCGGCCCTTTTTCCGCAATCATCTCAAGGCTTCTGGCCAGATTGCTCTGCACCAGCTTGTCGCCCTTTTTCAGCGGCTCGCCATCCTTCCAGAAAATCGCTTTACTGTTTTCATGATTAGGCAGCACTTCGCTACCGTAAGTTTTCAGATCGTTTGCCAGCGCATCGTTGACCACAAAACCCTGCTTCGCCAGTTTAATCGCAGGCTGCACCACTTTCTTCAGCGGCATCGTACCGTACTTTTCCAGCGCCATTGAGAAACCCGCCACCGTACCGGGCGTCCCGGATGCCAGATGCGAGGTCAAAGATTTTTTGCTGTCCGGGTTACCTTGATCGTCAAGGAACATATCGCGCGTGGCAGCGGCGGGCGCCATTTCGCGGAAATCGATCGCCGTGACTTTCCCCTCTTTGGTACGAATCAACATAAAACCGCCACCGCCAAGGTTACCAGCCTGCGGATGCGTGACCGCCAGCGCATAACCCACCGCGACAGCCGCATCAACGGCATTCCCCCCCTGCTTCAGGATATCGACGCCAACGCGCGTCGCGGCTTCATCCACCGACGCCACCATGCCCTGCTTCGCCACAACCGGGTGGAAGATATCGGCTTCAACGCCGTATGATACTGGCGGCGCAGATGTCTGCCCTTCTGGCGGCGCAGCCGCAACGCTAAAACATCCTCCCGCTGTTAGCGCTGCAATCACAACCCAACGCGCAAACTTCTGTTTCATCATCGTCGTTACTCCCGAATAAGGCTACAGTTTCCGCTTAAGCCTGGTTCACAACTCTTAAAAAATCATTTTCATGAATGAAAGCAAGTAAACTTAAAGGACGCATCAACAGGAGGGAACAACAATGAAACATTTACTGATTCTGGCGGCTCTGCTGCCTTTTAGCACTTTTGCACAGCCCCTAAACACGACGAATAACCCAAACCAGCCGGGGTATGTGATCCCAAGCCAGCAGCGGATGCAGACTCAAATGCTAAACCAGCAACAACAGCAGCAAAGCATGCTACGGCAACAGCAGCAGACGCAAACCCGCCTGCAACAGCAAAATCTGCAAACGCAAATGGATAACAGCTCACAACGGATTAAACAGGCGCAGCCTGGCGCGCTTAACCAGGGCCAGCAGGTACTGCCGAATAGCAGTAGTGGCATGTTAAGCGGCGGGACGGATTCTGGCGGGATGACGACGCAGCAGCATATGCTGCCGCAGAATCAAAACGGCAGCCTGCAGCAAAGCACGCCGCCGTCGACCACCGCTCAATAACGGAAGTGCGGTCCTATATCGTCGATTTTGTCGGTGCAGATGCTGTCCACGCCCCAGCGCAACAGCTCGGCAGCACGTGCTGGTTGGTTTACAGTATAAACCAGGATACGTAAGCCCGCGTCGCGCAGCATGCGCACCCGCGCTTCATCCAGCAGTTTATGATTGAGGTGGATGGAGACGCATCCCAGACGCGTGGTCAGTTCCTGCCAGTCATCGCGCCACTCATCAATCAACAGGCCCCGAGGCAGTTCCGGCGCGGCTTGCTGGGCCGCTTCAAGTGCGTCGATTTCAAACGAAGAGAGCAGCGGTGCAATCATATCTGCCCACAGTTCACGGGCGGCCAGCGCCACCACTTTGCCCGTCAGCGGACCGGTGCCGGTGGTAGGTTTGATTTCAATATTCGCCATCATGCCGTACTGGCGGCAACGTTCCGCCACCTGCGAAAGCAGCGGCAGCGGCTCGCCTTTGAATTCGTTGCTAAACCAACCTCCGGCATCCACCTTCAGTAAATCATGCCACGGCAATTCGCCCGCCACGCCCCAGCCATTACTGGTACGCTCAAGGTTGTCGTCATGCAGCAGGAAAATCTCGCCATCTTTCGACAATTTGGCGTCGAACTCAATCATGGTATGCCCGTAACGCGCGCCGACGTCGATTGCCGCCAACGTGTTTTCCGGTGCCAGTTTCCCGCCACCGCGATGGGCGACGATGTGGGGATAAGGCCAGTTACTCATACGCGTTGTCCTGTTTCACCATCAAATAAGTGCAGGTGATTTTCCGGCAGACGCAGCCACAACGTGCTACCCACTGCCGGGCGTTCCTGATGCGATAAGCGAACCACTAGCTTCTGCTCGCCCCAGCGACCATGCGCCAGGTTGTCTGCGCCGAGCATCTCCAGCGTCTCCATCACCAGCGGAACACCACCTTCAGCCTGAGAGCTTAACGCAATATGTTCCGGGCGGATACCCAGCGTCATTTTGCGCCCGGCGTAGCCGCGATAGTACCAGTTGATCGGCAACGCCATACCGCTTCCCAGCTCAAAATGGGTGCCCTCGCTATTGATGCGGCCCTCCAGCAGATTCATCGCTGGGCTACCGATAAAGCTCGCCACAAAGCGACTGGCGGGTTTTTCATACACTTCCACCGGCGTACCGATTTGTTCAGCGACGCCTTTATTCATCACCAGCACACGTTGCGCCAGCGTCATCGCTTCAACTTGATCGTGCGTCACATACAGTGAAGTGGTGTTTAGGCGGCGATGCAGTTGTTGTAACTCCAGACGCATCTGCACGCGCAATTTAGCATCGAGGTTCGACAGCGGTTCATCAAAGAGAAACACCGCCGGATCACGTACAATGGCGCGGCCCATCGCCACACGCTGACGCTGGCCACCGGACAACTCGCGCGGACGGCGCTTCAGCAAACCCTCCAGTTCAAGAATGCGCGCCGCTTCCGCCACCCGACTTGCAATATGCGCTTTGCCCATGCCGCGGATTTTCAGCCCCCACGCCATGTTCTCTTCCACGCTCATATGCGGGTAGAGCGCATAGTTCTGGAACACCATGGCAATACCGCGATCTTTCGGCTCCTTTTCGGTCACTCGCTGGGTATCGATCCAGATATCGCCGCTGGAGACGCGCTCCAGCCCGGCAACCATACGCAACAACGTTGATTTCCCGCAGCCCGACGGGCCAACCATCACGATAAACTCACCGTCCGCGACATCCAGCGTCAGCGGCTGGATAACCTGCGTTTTGCCGCTGTCCCAGCTTTTGGTTACAGCCTGTAATTTTAAACCTGCCATCTTATTTCTCACTGTCCACTAAACCACGCACAAACGCGCGTTGCATGGTTAAAACGATAATGACCGGGGGGATCAACGTCAGCAGCATCGCCGCCATCACCTGGTTCCATTGTGTGGTGCCTTCACCGCTGGCAATCATGCCTTTCACACCCGCCACGGCGGTGCCGAGGTTAACGTCGTTGATAATCAGCAGCGGCCACAAATACTGGTTCCAGCCATAGATAAAGGTGATCACGAACAGCGCTGCCAGGTTGGTTTTGGAAAGCGGCAACACAATGTCGCGGAAAAAGCGCATTGGCGAGGCGCCATCAATGCGCGCGGCTTCCAGCAGCTCATCCGGCAGGGTCATAAAGAACTGGCGGAACAGGAATGTTGCGGTGGCCGACGCCATTAGCGGCAACGTCAGACCGGTGTAGCTGTCGAGCATCTTCAGGTTGGCGATCACTTCTACCGTCGGGAAAATACGCACCTCGACCGGCAGCATTAACGTGATGAAAATCATCCAGAAGAAGAGGTTACGCAGAGGAAAACGGAACCAGACGATAGCGAAAGCCGACAGCATCGACACCGTGATTTTGCCCACCGTGATCGCCAGCGCCATGATGAAGCTGTTGGTCAGCATCAGCCAGAATGGCGCGCTGTTTACGCCGACACCATTCACCCAGATATTGCGCAGGTTTTCCCACAGGTGAGTACCGGGAATTAAGGTCATCGGTGTGTCGTACACGGCGTTGATATCCAGCGTCGCGGTCACGAAGGCGACATACAGCGGAAACAGCACCACGAGGATACCGAGAATAAGCATGATATGGCTGAACAGCGCCAGTCCGGGGCGATTTTCAATCATTGGTAGCGCACCTTACTTTCAACATAGCGAAACTGGATAACCGTCAGCACAATCACCAGCACCATCAGCACCACCGACTGCGCCGCCGACGCAGAAAGATCCAGGCCGACAAACCCTTCGCGATAGATCTTATAAATCAACGTCGTGGTTGCCTGTACCGGGCCGCCAGCGGTCGCGGCATCAATCACCGGGAAAGTATCGAAGAAGGCGTAAACGAGGTTCACCACCAGCAGGAAGAAACTGACCGGCGCAATAAGCGGCAGCGACAGTTTGAAGAAGCGACGAATCGGCCCTGCGCCATCAATAGCCGCCGCCTCGACCAGCGAGCGAGGAATCGATTGCAGCGCAGCGAAAAAGAACAGGAAGTTGTAGCTGATCTGCTGCCATACCGAGGTGAAAACCACCAGGAACATCGCCTGCCCGCTGTTTTGTGCGTGGTTCCAGTTGTAGCCGAACTGTGCCAGAAAATGGGTAATCAACCCGCGCCCGGGGTTAAACAGAAAGATCCACAGTACGGCAGCAACGGCTGGCGCAACCGCATAAGGCAGCAGCATCAACGTCTGATAGATACGGCTGCCACGCACCACGTTGTCTACCAGCGCAGCAAAAAACAGTGAGACAAACAGGCCGCTAAAGGTAACCAGCGCGCTAAAACGCATCGTGGTCCAGAAAGAATCCAGATAGTAGCCGTCATGAAACAGCGCGATAAAGTTATCCAGCCCGACAAAGTGGCTGGAAAGTCCAAACGGATCCACGCTTTGTACCGAGTACCACAACGCTTCGCCCGCAGGCCAGATAAAGAAAATAATGGTGATGACCAGTTGCGGGGCGACCAGCAGATAGGGCAGCCAGCGCGAGCGGAACACCGGACGGGATGATGACATTGCGATTTGCTTCCTGAACCGTGCCGGGTGGCACTCTGCTTATTCGGCCTACAAGCATCTGCAGGCCAGGTCAGGCAAAGTCGCTACCCGGCATTTCTACATTAGGACTTCGTTGACTGCTCGAAACGGCGCAGCAGTTGGTTACCACGCTCAACGGCGGAATCCAGCGCCTGTTGCGGGGTTTTCTTACCGCTCCACACGCTTTCCAGCTCTTCATCGACAATGGTGCGAATCTGCGGCATGTTGCCCAGACGCAGACCTTTGGTGAACGCCAACGGCGGCTTGTTCAGCATCTGACGCGTAGCGATATCGGCACCCGGGTTTTTGTCATAGAAGCCCTGCTTGCGGGTCAAATCGTAAGCGGCAGTGGTGATCGGCAGGTAACCGGTTTTCTGGTGCCATTCGGCTGCTATTTCCGGTTTTGCCAGGAAGTCGAGGAACTGCGCCACACCTTTGTAGGTCGCGTTATCTTTGCCCTGCATCACCCACAGGCTTGCCCCGCCGATGATGGCGTTCTGCGGCGCGCCTTTCACGTCAGCGTCGTAAGGCATCATGCCCACGCCGTAGTTGAATTTGGCATAGTGACGAATATCCGCCAGCGAACCGGAAGAAGCCGTGGTAATGGCGCAGTCACCGTTGTAGAACTTCTCGGTGGATTCGTCTTTACGCCCGAAGTAGCTGAATTCGCCTTTTTTGTTCAGGTCTTCCAGCATAGCGATATGTTTCACCTGCTCCGGCTTGTTGAACTCCAGCACGGCGTCAGTACCGTCGAAGCCGTTATTTTTGGTCGCTACCGGCAGACCGTGCCAGGCGCTGAAGTTTTCAATCTGGATCCAGCCCTGCCAGCCGCTGGCGTAACCGCATTTCATTCCGGCCGCTTTCAGCTTTGCGGTATCAGCAGCCAGATCCTGCCAGGTTTTCGGCGGTTGCTCCGGATCTAACCCGGCTTTTTTAAAGGCATCTTTGTTGTAGTACAGCACCGGCGTGGAGCTGTTAAACGGCTGAGAAAGCAGATGGCCGGATTTAGAATCGGTGTAATAACCGGAAACGGTCGGTACGAACTGGCTTTCATCAAAGTTGATCCCGGCGTCTTTAAATACCTGATACACCGGTTTGATCGCTTTGGACGCCATCATGGTGGCGGTGCCTACTTCATATACCTGCAAAATGGCAGGCGCATTACCGGTACGAAACGCAGCGATACCTGCGCTCAGGCTCTGCTCATAGTTGCCTTTATAGACCGGAACAATTTTGTAATCCGGATGTGTTTCATTGAAACGTTGCGCCAGGGAGTCAACTTCTTTACCTAACTCCCCTTCCATCGAATGCCAGAACGGAATGGTGGTTGCAGCCATAGCATTGCCTGCAAAAACTAACCCCATAGCCAGACCCAAAGCTGTATGCCGTAACGTTGTCATTGTGATCTCTCTTGTTATGCGGGATGCGCGATATCACGCGTTTTTATGCTCGCGAGGTAACATGACATGCTCGAATTACAGAAAAATAACCTTTTAATTACAATAAAATGACAGCAAAGCGTCAGGGAAATGTCGCAGAGATGATGGTACGGTGACGTAAACATGGCGGCTAATCGGCGATTCGATGACGCCGCCCATAAAGGTAAACATAAAATAAAAAGGCTTCCCCCAGCAGAGAAGCCCTTTTGTTATATCAATAACAGTACAACCTGAATCGGCTGGCGGCTCAACATGCCAGCTATATAGACCAGCCACCATGAGTACTGCCCGCATAAAGGTTGCTAAAAAACCGGCCTTTGCGAGGCCGGTTTAGAGACGGCTACCTCAAAGGATTACCCACCCAGATAAGCACTGCGCACCGCTTCGTTCGCCAACAACGCGTCGCCGGTGTCTTCCAGCACTACATGGCCGTTCTCCAGCACGTAGCCACGATCGGCGAGCCTCAGCGCCTGGTTGGCGTTCTGCTCCACCAGGAAGATGGTCATCCCTTCTTTGCGCAGTTGTTCGATGGTATCGAAGATTTGCTGAATGATGATGGGTGCCAGGCCCAGCGACGGTTCATCCAGCAGCAACAAACGCGGCTGGCTCATCAGCGCACGACCAATCGCCAGCATCTGCTGTTCACCGCCGGACATGGTGCCCGCTCGCTGAATACGCCGTTCATGCAGACGCGGGAACAGTGCATAAACCCGCTCAATGCGGCTCTGGAACTGTTCACGATCGGCGAAGAAACCGCCCATCGCCAGGTTCTCTTCCACGGTCATTCGTGAAAAGACACGACGTCCTTCCGGCACAATCGCCACCGCTTCACGCATGATTTTCGCGGTCTGCCAGTCGGTAATCTCTTTACCGTCAAACACAATGTGCCCGCTGCTCGCCCGCGGATCGCCGCACAGCGTGCCCAGCAGCGTAGTTTTGCCCGCGCCATTAGCGCCAATCAGGGTAACGATTTCACCCTGATTAATATGCAGGCTGACATCGTGCAGCGCCTGAATCTTGCCGTAGTGGGCGCTAACTTTGTCAAAAGATAACATCACTTTTTCCATCTTATGCCTCACCCAGGTATGCGCGGATCACGTCCGGGTTGTTACGGATCTCTTCCGGCGTCCCGTTCGCCAGCGGCGTCCCCTGGTTCACCACATAAATCCTGTCGGAAATTCCCATCACCAGTTTCATATCGTGCTCAATGAGCAGAATGGTGGTGTTGTGGTTGTTGCGCAGCTCGACGATCAGTTCGTCCAGCTCTTTGGTCTCTTTCGGGTTGAGACCGGCCGCCGGTTCGTCGAGCATCAGGATCTCCGGCTGCGTCACCATGCAACGGACGATCTCCAGACGACGCTGGTCACCGTAAGCCAGGTTACTGGCCTGACGGTTAGCATGGGCTAACAAACCGATACGCTCCAGCCACACCGCTGCGCGATCCAGCGCTTCACTTTGTGCCCGGCGGAAGGCCGGAGTTTTCAGCAAGCCAGAGAAGACGCCGGTTTTCAGTTGCTGATGCTGGCCGACCAGCAGGTTCTCAATCACCGTCATTTCACGGAACAGGCGCACGTGCTGGAAAGTACGTACCACACCCATCCGCGCGATTTGCTGGCCCGGCAACCCTTCGAGGTGCTTATCACGCAGCATAATGGTGCCGCCGGTCGGCTTATAGAAACCAGTGAGGCAGTTAAATACGGTGGTTTTCCCCGCACCGTTCGGACCAATCAGCGAAACGATCTCTTGTGGATGCAGATCCAGCGCGACGTTGTTCACTGCCAGCAGACCGCCGAATCGCATCATCAGGCCGTTTACGGATAACAATGGCTGACTCATGCCTGCTCTCCTTTCGCTTGCCCGCTTTTCAATTTCAACTGCGGACGGGTCATCGGCAGCAAGCCTTGCGGACGCCAAATCATCATCAGTACCATCAAACCACCCAGCATCAACATGCTGTATTCATTAAAATCACGCATCAGCTCGCGGGAAACCACCAGCAAGATGGCCGCGAGAATAACCGCAAACTGCGAACCCATACCGCCCAGTACCACAATCGCCAGCACAAAGGCTGATTCGGCAAAGGTAAAAGATTCCGGGCTGACAAAACCCTGGCGAGCAGCGAACAGCGTTCCGGCAAAACCGGCAAACGCGGCGCTGATGGTAAAGGCGGTCAGCTTGATGTGCGTCGGATTCAGCCCCAACGAGCGGCAGGCGATTTCATCTTCACGCAGCGCTTCCCACGCACGGCCAAGCGGCATACGCAGCAGGCGGTTAATGACAAACAGCGTGACCACGACCAATAGCAGTGCTACCAGATAGAGGAAAACCACGCGGTCATTCGGATCATAGGCCACATGGAAGAAGTTGCTGAAGGTATCCCAGCCGCCTTCACGCGCAGTACGGCTGAACTCCAGACCGAACAGCGTCGGTTTCGGGATCTGACTGATGCCATTCGGGCCGCCGGTAATTTCAGTGTTATTCAGCAGCAGGATACGGACGATTTCACCGAAGCCGAGCGTTACAATCGCCAGATAATCACCGCGCAGACGCAACACAGGAAAGCCCAACAGAAACCCGGCAGCAGCAGAAACCAGCCCCGCCAGCGGCAGACAAGTCCAGAAACCCAGCCCGTAATAGTGGTTCAACAACGCGAAGGTATAGGCACCGATGGCGTAAAAACCACCATAGCCCAGCACCAGCAAGCCGGAAAGCCCCACTACGACATTCAACCCCAGGCCGAGGATGATATAAATCATCGTCATGGTGGCGATATCCACCGTGCCGCGCGACACAACAAACGGCCATGCCACAGCGATAACCAGCAGCGCCAGCAGGAACAGTTTTTGTTTTACCGTAGAGCCATCGATCGACGGCATAACGAATTTCGGACCGGAAACACCGCGCAGGTTTTTCTGTAACAGCGGACGCAGCAACTGGAAGAAAAAGACCACGGCAGTGCCAATGATCATCCACTGCCAGCGGATATTCGCCGCCGTGTTCACCACCAGTTTGGTACCATCCAGGTCAAGCTGGACACCCATAAAGACGCCAGCCAGCACGAAGAACATCGCGGCGGAAAGCAGCGCCATCGCAAAATGCATCGGTTTCATACTTTTTCCACCTCCGGGCGGCCCAGGATACCAGTAGGCATCACCAGCAACACCACGATCAACAGCCCGAACGAAACCACATCTTTATATTCCGTACTGAGATACGCAGAGGAGAGCGATTCGGTAACGCCGAGGATCAGCCCGCCGATCATCGCGCCTGGGATGCTGCCGATACCACCCAGCACCGCTGCGGTGAACGCCTTCATCCCGGCCATAAAGCCAATGTAGGGGTTGATCACGCCGTAGAACTGACCGAGCAACACGCCAGCCACCGCCGCCATTGCCGCACCGATCACAAAGGTCAGCGCGATGACGCGGTCAGTGTTAATCCCCAGCAAGCTGGCCATTTTCAGGTCTTCTGCACAGGCGCGGCAGGCGCGGCCCATACGGGAGTAGCGGATAAATAGCGTCAGCGCCAGCATCGCCACGAAAGTCACAATCCAGATGACCAACTGCATGGTGGTGATGGAAGCAGAGAAGTTTTCGCTACTGCCAACAATCCACTGGCCGTTGAACAGGCTCGGCAACGCCACATCACGCGAACCTTCGGTCAGGCTGACGTAGTTTTGCAGGAAGATGGACATGCCGATGGCGGAGATCAGTGCAATCAGGCGCTTGGAGTTGCGCACCGGGCGATAGGCCACTCGTTCAATGCTCCAGCCATATGCGCTGGCGATCACGATGGCGCCCACAAAACCGGCGGCGACCAGCAGCCAGCTGCTGTCGATACCCATCATCATCAGCGCGGCGATGATCATAAAGGAGACATAGCTACCGATCATGTACACCTCGCCGTGGGCGAAGTTGATCATGCCGATGATGCCGTAAACCATGGTGTAACCAATGGCAATCAATGCATAGGTGCTTCCCAGCGTTACGCCGTTAAACATCTGCTGCACAAAATAGAGAAACTGCTCGGACATAACTTAACCTTCTTAAAACTTCCCGAGCATTACGCCCGGGAAGCGGGATGACAGTTATTTCGCCACAGAGGACGAACCATCGGCGTGCCATTGGAAGACGCCAAACTCAAATCCTTTCAGATCGCCTTTTTCATCCCAGTTCAGCGGCCCAATCACGGTTTTAGCCCCGTTGGCTTTTAAATCTTTGATAAGCGTCAGCGGTTCGTCGCTGCCGGTACGCTCCAGCGCGGTCTCCAGCGATTGCACGGCGGCATAAGTGATCCACACATATGGCCCGCTCGCATCTTTCTTCTCCGCTTTCAGGGCATCGACGATGCTCTGGTTCGCCGGATCCTGGTCATAGCGCTTCGGCATGGTTACCAACATACCTTCCGCCGCATTGCCCGCGATGTTAGACAGAGAAGCGTTACCTACGCCTTCCGGCCCCATAAACTGAGTTTTCAGTCCGCTGGCGCGCGCCTGACGCAGCATTTGCCCCATCTCAGGGTAATAGCCACCGTAGTAGACAAAATCGATATTTTCTTTTTGCAGGCGGGCAATAAGCGCGGAGAAATCTTTTTCACCAGCGGTGATGCTATCAAAGAAAACAATGTTTGCGCCGCCAGCTTTCAACCCTTCCTGCACGGAACGCGCAAGACCCTCACCATACTGCTGCTTATCGTGAATGATGGCGATACGCTGCGGTTTAACCGAATTCAGAATGTATTTCGCGGCGGTCGGCCCCTGTGAAGAGTCCAGCCCGGCGGTACGCATAATGTATTGATAACCGCGTTGAGTCAGTTCCGGATTCGTCGCGCCAGGCGTGATCATCAGAATACCTTCGTCTTCGTAGATATCAGATGCAGGCTGCGTGGAGGATGAGCAGAGATGGCCAATTACATATTTCACGCCGTCGTTAACGATTTTGTTCGCTACAGCAACGGCTTGCTTCGGGTCACAGGCGTCGTCGTACTCAACAGCAACCAGTTTGTCGCCTTTGATTCCGCCTTTGGCATTGATATCGTGGATAGCCTGGCGCGCGCCGTTAAATTCCATGTCACCCCACTGGGCAACAGGGCCGGACATCGCCCCAACAACCGCCACTTTAATATCCTTCGCCATGGCCGCGTGAGACATCGCAAGTGCAACCATTCCCGCGATTAATGTCTTCGCGTTCCTTCTCATTGTTGTAAATCCCCATTCGTGATGTCGTGTTTACACTTTATTCTTCGCGCCGCAAATGTGGTGCTTTTCTGCTCGCTAAATCATTTGTGTAATAATTTTGTTTTTTTATGGTTAAAAAGCATTCTGTACTTTTAATGCACAACGCTATTTTTACCAGCGCCTTTAATGGTTTAGCGCAGTTTTTTGGCAAAAACCAGACTAAATCCTCTATTTTTCAGGCGATTAAGCACAGATAATATTCTGTATTTAATCGGAGATAAACAAAAAAAGTCCTATTATCAGCATAAAATAATGGTACATAAAGTGGAACAAATCGCTACCTGTCAGGTTAAAATGCTACCTGTTTTTCAATCCCTAATGTTTCACACTGGCTAAGCGTCTGTGGCAAAATTATTCCCCTGCCAAATGAAAAATAAAAAACCACCCCTCCCGGACCGATAAAATTGATTACACTCACACTCTCTTTTGCGTTTTGGACAAGCTGTACATGAAATTGACTATCATCCGACTGGTAACCTTTACCGAGCAGGATCATATTGATTTAGCGAAAGTCTGGCCGGAATACTCCCCCGCATCCCTTGAAGTGGATGATGACCACCGCATTTATGCGGCCCGTTTTAACGATCGCCTTTTGGCCGCCGTGCGCGTAACCCTGATCGGCACCGAAGGTGCGCTGGATTCGCTGCGCGTACGCGATATCACACGCCGTCGCGGCGTTGGGCAGTACCTCGTTGAAGAAGTGATTCGTAATAACCCCAGCATCACCCGTTGGTGGATTGCCGATATTGGGGTCGAAGATCGCAATGTGATGGCGGCGTTCGCTCAGACGCTGGGCTTTACCGCGCAGGAAAATGGCTGGGAAAAACGTTAACCCTCCTCTGTAGAGTTGCCTGATGGCGCTACACTTATCAGGCCGACACTCAACAAAAGCGCATAAAAAAGCCGGGGATTTACCCCGGCTTGCAAAACTGTTGACCAGACATTTCGTTTCATGTGCAGGCAAGCTCGCTCATCCCCGGAAACTGACTGGAATAAGTGACCGGGGTGAATGAATGCCACCACTGCACCAGCGGCGCAAAAGGCAACGGTCAGTTCAGAAAATTACTTAGCGTCAGTCGCCGTACCATTCGCGTGCCAGGTAAACACACCAAACTCAAAGCCTTTCAGATCGCCCTTCTGATCCCATGACAGCGGCCCCATCACGGTGTCAACAGTGTGCCCTTTCAGATAAGTGGCAATCGCAGCCGGTTCCGCAGTCTGGTTCAGACCTGCCGCCAGAGATTGCACGGCTGCGTAGGTGGTCCATACGAATGCGCCGCTCGGATCCTGTTTCTTCGCTTTGATAGCATCAACAATCGGTTTGTTCGCCGGAATCTGATCGTAGTTCTTCGGCTTCGTCACCAGCATGCCTTCTGCTGCATCGCCCGCGATGTTAGACAGGGAGACGTTCGCTACACCTTCCGGCCCCATAAACTGGGTTTTCAGGCCAGCCGCGCGTGACTGACGCAGGATCTGCCCCATTTCCGGGTGATAGCCGCCGTAGTAAACGAAATCGATGTTCTCTTTTTTCAGACGCGCCACCAGCGTGGAGAAATCTTTCTCACCTGCGGTGATACCGTCAAAGAACACCACGTTGGCGCCACCTTTTTTCAGACCGTCCTGCACAGCACGCGCCAGACCTTCACCGTACTGCTGTTTGTCGTGGATGACCGCGATGCGTTGCGGTTTCACTTTATCCAGAATGTATTTCGCAGCGGTCGGGCCCTGATCGGAATCCAGGCCAGTCGTACGCAGCGTCAATTTGTAACCACGCGCAGTCAGCTCAGGTGCTGTCGCCGCAGGTGTGATCATCAGAATACCTTCGTCTTCATAGATATCCGACGCAGGCTGAGTAGAAGAGGAGCACAGGTGACCGATAACATATTTGATGCCGTCGTTGACCACTTTGTTGGCTACAGCAACCGCTTGTTTCGGGTCACACGCATCATCATATTTTACCGCTACCAGTTTGTCGCCTTTGATGCCGCCCTTCGCGTTGATGTCTGCGATAGCCTGCTCAGCGCCGGTAAATTCCTGGTCGCCGTACTGCGCAACCGGACCGGACATCGCACCGACAACGGCAACTTTAATATCTTTGGCGAATGCCACGTTGCTCATTGCTAACGCAATACATCCTGCCAGTAACGCTTTGCCCTTCATTTTCATCCTGAGTTTCCCCATTGTTATGGTTATTGCATTTGTTGTGATGTTGTTGTGTGGCACATTATTTTCCTTACCATCATAAGAAAAGAATATGATAGTAGTTATTAACCATTCTGCCGGTGCCTTAGCAGCATACTCTGCTAAAACATACCCCATTTTTCGGAATATGGAATAACAATTTTGAAGGTTATGCGACAGAGTGATGACACACTGTAAAAAAGCCGCCCATAAGGCGGCTAAATAGTTAGCGGGTCAGTGACTGTTGGATAATATCCAGCGCTTTGCGGAACTGAACTTCCGGAATGGTTAACGGATAGAGGAAACGGATCACATTGCCGTAGACACCACAGCTCAGCAGTAGCACGCCTGCCGCCAGCGCGTTGTCCTGCACCTGTTTGGTAAATTCAGGCGATGGCGCGCCAGTACTGGGATCGTTAAATTCCACGGCCACCATCGAGCCCTGTGCGCGGATATCTGCAATGTACGGGCACTGCGCTTTTGCCTGCGTCAGCATTTCCACCAGATGTTTGCCCAGATGGTTAGCACGTTCACACAAGTTTTCTTCGTCGATAACATCCAGCACCGCGTGTGCTGCGGCAACCGCCAGCGGATTACCGGCGTAAGTGCCGCCCAGGCCACCAGGCGCAGGCGCATCCATTACCTCTGCGCGACCGGCAACCGCCGACAGCGGTAATCCGCCCGCCAGGCTTTTCGCCATAGTGATCAGATCTGGTTTAACATCATAATACTCGGTAGCGAACAATTTCCCGGTACGGGCAAAGCCGCTCTGCACCTCATCAACAATCAGCAGAATTCCGTGGTTGTCACACAGTTTGCGCAGCGCGTTCATAAAATCCGCTGGTGCCACGTTAAAACCGCCTTCGCCCTGTACCGGCTCCAGAAGAATGGCCGCAACCTGATCCGGCGCGATATCCGCTTTAAAGATGCGTTCAAGACTTTTCAGCGCATCGTCAGTACTGACGCCGTGCAGTGCATTCGGATATTGTGCGTGGTAAATCGAACCGGGGAACGGGCCAAACCCGATTTTGTACGGTGCAACTTTCCCGGTCAGTGCCATGGTCATAAACGTACGTCCATGGAAACCACCGCCGAAGGTAATCACACCAGGGCGTTTGGTGTAAGCGCGGGCAATTTTTACCGCATTCTCCACCGCTTCCGCGCCGGTTGAGAAAAACGCCGTTTTCGCCGGGCCATCAACTGGCACGCGTTCATTAATACGTTCCGCCAGCGAAACATAGCTTTCGTAAGGAACAATTTGATAAGCGGTGTGCGTAAATGCCTGCAACTGTTTTTCCACCGCAGCCATTACTTTCGGGTGGCGATGCCCAGTGTTAAGCACCGCGATCCCGGCGGCAAAGTCGATTACCTCGTTGCCTTCGACATCCCATAATGTGGCATTTTCTGCTTTTTCCGCATAAAAACTGCACATCACGCCAATCCCGCGCGGCGTAGCCTTTAAACGGCGCTGATGTAGTTCGTTATTCTTCACCTGATGACCCTCGTCTGTGTTCGTTGTTGCTGCATCTGTTGTGAAAACATGACATAAGTGGTTCTATAATCGAGTACCAGTTTTGAATAATTGAGGGATCCAATTGCGCTCGCTCGTCTCTGACTTGCTGCAGCTGCGTCTGGACGAGCAGCACGAAGGCAAGCTGCATAAGAAATTATATAACGCGATTCGCCTGTCGATACTCGACGGTAGCCTGCCGACGCAAAGCCGCCTGCCACCGAGCCGCGATTTAGCCGCGCAACTGAATGTGTCGCGCAATACAGTGCTGACGGTGTATGAGCAGTTACTGGCTGAAGGCTATGTTGTTTCCCGTACCGGCAGCGGCACCTTTGTGGCAGGTACCGTCCCGGACAGCCTGCTTTCCGCGCCCCTGACTGCGGGTGAAAAACTCAGCGCCAGCCTGCCTTCACAACTTTCTGCCCGCGGCCAGCATCTGCTGAGCCATAGCAATGCCAGCGCGCGCCAATGGGGTGCGTTTCTGCCGGGCGTCCCGGATATCAACGCTTTCCCGCATGCACTGTTGCGAAAAATACAGTCTCGCGTAAGTCGAAAACCGCAGGCAATACAGCTTTCTTATAGCAACGCTGGCGGCAGCAGCGCGCTGCAGCAGGCGCTGGTGGAATATTTGCGGGTAACGCGCTCGGTTCGCTGTAACGCAGAGCAGATCCTGATTACGGAAGGTATTCATCAGGCCATTGATCTGGTCTCGCGCATGCTGTGCAATCCTGGCGATCTGGCGTGGATTGAGGAGCCAGCCTACTGGGGAATTCGTAATGTGCTGGCGGTAAATGGCGTTAACTTGCAGGCCATAGAAGTCGACAGATCCGGGATGAACCCGCCGGAGCCAGGCGATACGCCGCCAAAACTGATTTTCGTTACCCCTTCGCATCAGTATCCGCTGGGCTGCGTGATGAGCCTGGAGCGCCGCCAGCGGCTATTAGCGCTGGCGCGGCAAACCGGAAGCTGGATTATCGAGGATGATTATGACAGCGAATTCCGCTTCTCGGGTCAGCCCATTCCCGCCTTGCAGGGGTTGGTGGACGATGCGCCAGTGATTTACACCGGTACATTCAGTAAAACGCTCTACCCTGGGTTGCGGCTCGGTTATCTGGTGTTACCGCGCCCGCTAATGCAGGCGCTAAAAACCGCGCATGCCGAACTCTATCGCGGCGGGCGTTTGCTGGATCAGGAAGCGCTGGCGCAGTTCATTCGCGAGGGGCATTACACGGCGCATATTCGCCGGATGCGGTTACTGTACGCCCGTCGCCGCGCGCGGCTGGCGCAGCTTATCACCGATTATCTTGGCAAAGAGGCGCTTAGCGAGTTTAACGATAATGCCGGTCTGCATCTGGTGTTGTCGTTGCCTGCTTCCTGCGATGATGTCGCGCTGGCGCAAACGGCTAACGTCCGTGGCATTCTGGTGCGGCCGCTGTCGCGTTATTACAGCGGCGACAGGTCAGCGCGCGGCCTGTTGATGGGATTTGCGGCGATGGAGGAAGAAGAGATGGAGCCAGTATTTGCCGAGCTTGCGGCGCTGATACGCGAAACGTCGGGAAGCAAAAATAGCGCGCGTTAAAAAATAACAGGCTGAAAGCCGAAAGCTTTGCGAACCCCAAGCTGACTGTGGGTTTCCTAAAGACAACAAAAAGCCGGGCGAGGCTTGCGCCGACCCGGCTTCTTCACGACATACGCTTACGCTTCGATAGCAGCGCGCAGTTTTTTCATCGCGTTCTTCTCAAGCTGTCGTACACGCTCGGCGGAAACGCCGTAACGGTCGGCCAGCTCCTGCAGTGTGGACTTGTTCTCTTCGTCCAGCCAGCGGGCGCGGATGATCTGCTGGCTGCGTTCGTCCAGCCCTTTCATTGCGTCGGTCAGTTTGTTGGCGGCCTGCTCTTCCCAGTTGTCGTCTTCAATGCCATCGGCAAAGTTCGACGATTTATCCTGTAAATAGAGCACGGGAGCCATCGGCTGGCTGTCCTGAGCGTCATCGTCCGGGGACATATCAAACGTCATGTCCTGCGCCGCCATACGCGATTCCATTTCACGCACGTCTTTGCTGGTCACGCCCAGTTCACGGGCCACCATTTCGACTTCGTCCTGGTTAAACCAGCCCAGACGCTGTTTTGCTTTACGCAGATTAAAGAACAGCTTGCGCTGTGCTTTGGTAGTTGCCACTTTCACGATACGCCAGTTGCGCAGCACATACTCGTGGATCTCAGCTTTGATCCAGTGCACGGCGAAGGAAACCAGTCGCACACCCACTTCCGGGTTGAAGCGACGCACAGCTTTCATCAGGCCGATATTACCTTCCTGGATAAGATCCGCCTGCGGCAGACCATAGCCCGAGTAATTACGAGCAATATGAACAACAAAGCGCAGGTGAGACAGAATCAGCTTTTTCGCTGCTTCCAGATCGCCCTGGTAATGCAGCTTTTCAGCCAGCGCCCGTTCTTCATCAGCCGTCAACATCGGCCATGCGTTAGCGGCCCGGACATAAGACTCCAGGTTACCAACAGGGGCTAAAGCTAAAGTTTGCATTTCTTTGGTCATTCAAATCCTCTCAATTTACTTTCCACTGGCGGCGGTCTGTCCGCAGTCAAGCAACAAACATGCCAGTACTTATGAGCAACGAGATTAGCATTCACATTTGTATCAGACAGTGATTTTATCCACAAGTTCCATGTCACCCTGTGAATAAATTACGCACAAATTGTGACATCTGGATGAAAAAACCGGTGCAAGGAAAACATCAGAAAGGGGCGATACGCTTTCCCTGCTACGGGAATACTTCATTGCAGGGAAAGAGTATACCAGAGTTTTTTTAATCGGGAGTAAAGTGACGTAAATGTTGCACCGTCGCCAGCCAGGCTGCTATCCAACCGATCATCGAACAGACCAGCAACAGCAATAAGCACTCGTCGAAAGACAAGCCGCTTAGCTCGAACTGAGTGCCGAACACTTTCGCCACATCGGTAACAGCCGAGGAGAGCCGTAACACCATAATCTCTGACAAGATCAGCGATAAGAACGCGCCAGAGAACCCAAGCAGCGCGCCGCCATACAGGAACGGACGCAGGATAAAACCGTCCGTTGCGCCGATCAGTTTCTGCACGTTGATAGAATCCCGGCGGGCAAAAATACTCAGCCGCACACTGTTGCCGATAACAAGGAAGACGGCCGCAACCATCAGTACGCCGATCATCGCCGACACGCGCCCGACCAGCCCGGTCAGCGACGCCAGACGCGCAAACCAGCTATCGTCCATACGCACTTCATCAATACCATGGATATGAGAGATGCGATCACGCAATGTCTTCAGCGAATCCGTGCTCTGAAAATCCAGTTTAGGAACCACTACCGCCACAGCGGGCAGCGGGTTCTCTTCCAGCATATCCAGCGCGCCGCCAAACCCGGACCAGTTGCGGAACTCGCCGAGCGCATCCTCGCGGGAAAGGTAGTTCACCTTCTCCACGCCCTGCTCGGACTGGAGCTGGCCCACCACCTGCTGCGCGGCGTTATCATCCAGCGTTTTGTCGAAATAGACGGTGATCTGCGGCGACGGATAGTACTGCGCCGCCGCCTGGTTGACGTTTTTGTAGACCATATAGCAAACACTCGGCAGCGTCAGAGAGATGGCAATGACCATCACCGTCAGGAACGTTGCCAGCGGTTTGCTTTTCAGATCCTGCAACGCGCCGTGCCAGGCGTAGCGAACCTGCTCGTTAAAGACATTGGTTTTACGTGATGGCGGTTTATTTGCCGCTTTACCACGGCGTGGGGCATTGCGATTACCCTCGCCTGCGCCTGCGGCGGATTTACGAAAACGGTCAAGCCGGCTGCCAAACTGCCGGATATGATTTAATGCGTCGCGCTTATTCACCCACCGCGCCTCCATGCAAATGGCCATCGCTCAGAGTCAGCATACGGTACGAACGCCGGGAAATCAGCCCCAGATCGTGGGTCGCCATCAGTACCGTAACCCCAACGCGGTTAAACTCTTCAAACAGACGTAAAATCCCTTCAGACAATGCGTCGTCCAGGTTACCGGTCGGTTCATCTGCCAGCAGCACTGCCGGTTTATTCACTACCGCGCGGGCAATGCCGACGCGCTGCTGCTCACCGCCGGAAAGCTGAATCGGGAAGCTTTTCGCTTTATCAAGCAACCCGACCTTATCCAGCGCCGCCGACACACGACGACGAATGTCATCACCGCTCGCGCCGGCGATAATCAGCGGAATCGCCACGTTGTCATACACCGTGCGATCCATCAGCAAGTGATGATCCTGAAAAATCATGCCGATCTGACGACGTAAAAACGGGACTTCACGGTTCTTCAGACGGCTAATGTCGTGGCCGCTGAACAGAATTTTCCCGGTGCTTGGCCGCTCAATCCCGCAGATAAGCTTCAGCAGGGTGCTCTTCCCCGCGCCGGAGTGCCCGGTCAGAAAGGCCATCTCGCCTGGTTGCAGGTGGAATGTGACCCCCTGCAACGCTTGTCTCCCACCGAGATAGGCTTTGCTGACATGTTCAAAGCGAATCATTGTTAATCCTCTCGGGCAAAAAGCGCCTCAATAAAATCGCCCGCGTTAAACGGACGCAGATCTTCGATACGTTCGCCGACACCAATGTAGCGGATCGGAATGCCGAACTGATCCGCCACCGAGAAAATTACGCCGCCTTTGGCGGTGCCGTCGAGTTTGGTCAGCGTGATACCAGTAAGGCCAACCGCTTCGTGGAACAGTTTGGCCTGGCTTATCGCATTTTGCCCGGTGCTGGCATCAATTGTCAGCATCACTTCATGGGGGGCGTCCTCGTCAAGCTTTTTCATGACGCGGACAATTTTCTTCAACTCTTCCATCAAATGAGATTTGTTCTGCAAACGTCCGGCAGTATCGGCAATCAGCACATCAATATTGCGCGCTTTCGCCGCCTGAATAGCATCAAAAATGACCGAAGCAGAATCCGCGCCGGTATGCTGAGCAATCACCGGAATATTGTTGCGCTGGCCCCAAACCTGCAACTGCTCAACCGCTGCAGCGCGGAAAGTATCTCCCGCCGCCAGCATCACCGATTTACCCTGCTGTTCAAACTGACGAGCCAGCTTACCGATGGTGGTGGTTTTACCCACACCGTTAACGCCAACCATCAAAATCACAAACGGCGTTTTGCCCTCAATATTTAGCGGCTCATTAACCTTCGCGAGGATGTCGCTCATTTCCTCTTTCAGCAAACCATAAAGTGCTTCCGCATCGCGAAGCTGCTTACGGCTTGCGCCTTCCGTCAGGTTGGTGATGATTCTGCGCGTGGTCTCAACGCCAACATCCGCAATCAGCAACTGCTCTTCCAGTTCTTCAAACAGATCATCATCGATTTTTTTACCGCGGAACAGACTGATAAATCCGGAACCCAGATTTTCTTTTGTTTTCAGCAAACTGCGTTTCAGACGCGCGAAGAACCCCTCTTTTGTCGGTTTCTCCTGCTCCTGCGTCGCCTCTTCTGGCGGCACAACCATCACCGCGTCTTCCGCAGCTTCAGCGGCCAGCGCCTGCGCGTCCAGTTCTTCATCGCTCAGAGGTTCATCTTCCTCTGCGGCTTCTTCAACCAGCGGTTCTGCTTCTGTCTGCCACTCTTGTGCGCCGATCTCGTGCTCTGCAACCTCTTCCGGCAGCGGTAGTTCTTTGTGTTCAACCTGAAGCACCTCTGCTTCGACGACGGGCTCCGGCTGCGTCTCTTCATATGCCAGCTGTTCGCTGACCTCAACGACCTCTTCGGCAAATTTTTCGCTGTCGGCGGCAGGTTTACTCGCCGGCGTCTCTTCCACCGGCTGCTCACTTACCTGCTGTGATTCGGTTTGCGCCTCTTCGGCCTGTTCTTTCTGCCCAAAGCCGAGCCAGGAAAAAAAGCCATGTTTCTTCTCATTTGCCATTGGCGACTACACTCCCGCTGTTGATTCATGGCGCAGCCCGTCTTACATGACAGGGACTGAAAACATTTGTTAATTAGTCAGATAGTCTAACACTTTCCTCAACTCGCATCACGGCCTGCGGATTAGGGTTTAACGTCCTTCGTCAGGCCGCTAGAATAGCAGGCCGAAATGATGAGCAAAGCGAAAACCATGAAGAAACCTAACCGTGCCGCCAGCGGCCAGATACGCATTATTGGTGGGCAGTGGCGGGGCCGTAAATTACCGGTCCCGGATAGCCCTGGCCTGCGTCCGACCACCGATCGCGTGCGGGAAACCTTATTCAACTGGCTGGCACCCTCGCTGGTTGATGCGCACTGTCTTGATTGCTTTGCCGGAAGTGGCGCATTAGGGCTGGAAGCGCTCTCGCGCTACGCCGCCAGTGCTATTCTGGTGGAAATGGAGCGTAGCGTCGCACAGCAATTGCAACAAAATCTGGCAATGCTGAAAGCCGTCAACGCCAAAGTGGTGAATACCAATACGCTGGCCTATTTAGCAGGCCAGGGCACACCGCACACCATTGCCTTTATCGACCCGCCGTTTCGTAAGGGGATGCTGGACGAGACCGTGCAACTGCTGGAAAACAACGGTTGGCTCGCCGATGACGCATTAATTTATATCGAAAGTGAAGTTGAAAATGGCTTACCGCCGGTGCCGACGCACTGGCATCTGCACCGGGAGAAAGTCGCGGGCCAGGTGGCGTATCGTTTATATCACCGCGAAGCACCACAAGGAGAAAAACATGCCACTGCTGATTAATCTGGGACGCTTACTGATGCTTTGCATCTGGGCCTTTCTGCTCTGGAATCTGATCAAGCCGTTCCCGCGTCCGTTGAACATTTTCGTCAACGTCGCCCTGGTCTTTACCGTATTCATGCATGCCTTACAGGCGACAATGCTGAAAACCGCGCTGCCGAAAGAGGGCCCGCAAATGAGCAAAGCTGAACAGATCCGCATTTTCCTGTTCGGCGTGTTTGAGCTGCTGATTTGGCAGAAAAAACTAAAAGCGAAGAAGTAATATTATCGCCCGGAAGTATCGCGCTTACCGGGCTTGTTCAAAACCGACAAAACGCGAGCCTTTATAGCTCAGCACGCCTTTATCGCCGACTGTCAGCGCATGATAGTGCTGCTCATCAACACGGAAAACTATCTCCAGCCCGCCACCTTGCGGTTTGAAACGCGCCTCATAACGCATGGCGCTTCCCGCCGGGATCACCTGTTGCTGGCGCGACCGGCGATCGTTGAGGGGTTTTTCCCGCTTACCACTCACTACCACGTTTTTTTGCTGTAACGGTGTCGCATCATTTGCCACCTTTTCCCGCCGCTGTTGAACATAGCGAAAAGAAGCGAAAACGACGATCAACACAATGACAAGAATGAAAAAAAGCGGTGGTTTACTCATGGCGGCAACCTGTCAGAAAAAGCGGAATTGAGCTTATCGCGGGTGAAATAGCATTGTCATCCTCCTTTTTCCGCCACTACACTGAACAGGAGAGATTTACGCAAAAATAACAGATACAGGGACTTAATTATGCTGTGGTCATTTATTGCTGTCTGTTTGTCTGGCTGGCTCTATGTCGATGCATCTTATCGCGGCCCAACCTGGCAACGCTGGGTTTTTAAACCCGTAACCCTACTGCTCCTGCTTTTGCTGGCCTGGCAAGCGCCGATGTTCGACGCAATCAGTTATCTGGTGCTGGCTGGCCTTTGCGCCTCACTGATTGGCGACGCGCTAACCTTGCTGCCACGGCAAAAAATGCTCTACGCTATCGGCGCTTTTTTCCTCGCCCATCTGCTTTACACCATCTACTTCGCCAGCCAGATGACGCTCTCCTTTTTCTGGCCGTTGCCGGTAGTGTTGCTGGTTATTGGCGCGTTGCTGTTGGCTGTGGTCTGGACGCGCCTCGAAGAGCTGCGCATGGCCGTATGTGCCTTTATCGCCATGACGCTGGTGATGGTCTGGCTGGCAGGCGAAATGTGGTTCTTCCGCCCTACCAGCCCTGCGCTGTCGGCGTTTGTCGGTGCGGCGTTGCTGCTGCTCGGCAACATCGTCTGGCTGGGGAGCCACTACCGTAAACGCTTCCGTGCCGATAACGCCATCGCGTCGGCCTGCTACTTCGCCGGACATTTTCTGATCGTCCGTTCGCTGTATATTTAAAAGGCTTGACTCTGGAGTCGACTCCAGAGTGTATCCTCCGGTTAATGAGAAAATTATCATTCCCTGGAGGATGCTATGCCGACCCCCACTTCGCCCGCCGACACGAAAAAAGTCCCTCAGTTTGCGGCAATAAAACTGCGCCCGTTGCCGGAGAAACCGCAATCCTGCTGCGCTGATGGTGTCTGTGAAAGCAATGCACAACCGGCACTGAACGCGGAAGGTGAACGCTATATCTGGCTGGTTTCTGGTATGGACTGCGCCGCTTGCGCCCGCAAAGTGGAAAATGCCGTCCGCCAGGTCGAAGGCATTGGCCAGGTTCAGGTGACCTTTGCGACTGAAAAACTGATCGTGGTGGCCAGTGGCGATGTACGCGAACGCGTTGAACAAGCCGTTCAGCAGGCTGGCTACCAGCTACGCAGCGAGAACAGCACGCCCGAGCCCGCAACTTCGCGGCTGCGGGAAAACCTGCCACTGATCGTTCTGATGGTCATGATGGCGCTCAGTTGGTCGCTGGAACAGTTCAACCATCCCTTTGGCCAGGCTGCTTTTGTCGCCACCACGCTGGTCGGCCTGTGGCCGATTGCCCGCCAGGCGATACGCTTGATCAAAAGCGGTAGCTGGTTTGCTATCGAAACGCTGATGAGCGTGGCAGCGATTGGCGCCCTGTTTATTGGTGCAACGGCGGAGGCAGCGATGGTATTGCTGCTGTTTCTTATTGGCGAACGCCTTGAAGGCTGGGCCGCCAGCCGCGCACGTCGTGGCGTCAGCGCGCTGATGGCGCTGAAACCGGATACCGCCATCCGGCTGCGTAACGGTGAGCGCCAAACGGTCGCCGCCAGCGAGCTACAGCCCGGCGATACCATTGAAGTCCCGGCAGGCGGGCGTTTACCCGCCGATGGCAAACTGGTGTCAGCATTTGCCAGTTTTGATGAAAGTGCCTTGACCGGCGAATCGGTGCCGGTGGAATGCGCCCACGGCGAATCAGTACCGGCTGGTGCCACCAGCGTCGATCGGCTGGTGACGCTGGAAGTGGTATCGAAGCCCGGCGAAAACGCCATCGACCGTATTCTCAAGCTGATTGAAGAGGCGGAAGAGCGTCGCGCACCAATTGAGCGCTTTATTGATCGCTTTAGCCGCATCTATACACCGGCGATTATGGTAGTCGCGCTGCTGGTTGCGGTCGTGCCTCCGCTATTGTTTGCTGCACCGTGGTTACCGTGGATCTACAAAGGGCTGGCGTTGCTGTTGATTGGTTGTCCGTGCGCACTGGTGATCTCTACGCCAGCCGCAATTACTTCAGGGCTGGCAGTAGCCGCACGGCGGGGCGCGTTAATCAAAGGTGGCGCGGCGCTGGAGCAACTTGGCCGCATCCGCCACGTGGCATTTGATAAAACCGGCACGCTGACCATTGGCAAACCTCAGGTTGTCGCGGTAACGCCGCTGGCGGGGATCAGCGAAGCGGAACTGCTGGCGCTCAGTGCCGCCGTTGAACAGGGTTCTACGCACCCGCTGGCGCAGGCTGTTGTACAGGAAGCGCAGCGCCGCCAGTTGCCAATTCCGACGGCACAAGCGCAGAGAACGCTGGCCGGGAAAGGGATTGAAGCACAGATTGACGGGCAATATATTCGCATAAGCGCACCGGATAAACTGCCGCAAGGGATGTCAGGTGGCGTGCTGTTAACACACATTCATCAGCAAGAGAGCCTCGGCCAGACCGTCATTGTAGTTGAGCGCGGTGGCGAAACGATTGGCACACTGGCGCTGCAGGATACGCTGCGCGATGACGCCAAAGAAGCGATTGCCGCGCTGCATGAACTGGGCGTTCAGGGCGTGATCCTGACCGGAGATAACCCGCGCGCGGCGGCGGCGATCGCCGGAGAGTTGGGGCTGGATTTCCGCGCCGGACTGTTGCCGGAAGATAAAGTGCTGGCGGTACAGGCACTCAACCAGCGCTTACCGCTGGCGATGGTTGGCGATGGCATCAACGATGCGCCCGCCATGAAAGCCGCAACTATCGGAATTGCGATGGGCAGCGGCACAGATGTCGCGCTGGAAACGGCGGACGCGGCATTAACGCATAACCGCCTGATCGGCATTGGGCAGATGATCCGCCTGGCACGGGCAACACACAGCAATATTCGTCAAAATATCGCTGTGGCACTGGGTTTGAAAGCCATCTTTCTGCTGACGACGCTGCTGGGAATGACCGGGCTGTGGCTGGCGGTGCTGGCGGACACCGGCGCAACGGTGCTGGTAACAGCCAATGCGTTGCGCCTGTTACGCAGCAAAGATTAGTGGCTTTTACGCACCACGTACCGATACGGCAGTGATTCGGTTTGCCCGGCAACCAGCTCGTGTTCCATAAAACGACAAAAGCCGGGAATATCGCGGGTGGTTGCCGGATCATCAGCGATAATCAACAATGTTTCACCAACCCGCATATTGCGCACGGTTTTGCGCACCATCATTACCGGCTCCGGGCAACGCAAACCCTGCGCATCCAGTGTATGGTCAGCAGTGGAAAAGAAATCGGTCATTTTCATCTCGCAAGGGGAAAAACCGCATTAGTTTACGCTGCCTTTTTTGTGACGCAAGCGAGGTTAACGATTGCGTTAAAATTAACCATTGCATCCGGCATTAGTTGCAGTATCATGCGGCGGCTCTGCATGGCAGAGTACAAAAAAGTACTGGGTTCCCTCACCCCATTTACCAAAAAGGTCACAATATGACGCAATTTTCATCCTCGCAGCGCATGAAAGCGCTGGTCTGGCTTTCGCTTTTTCATCTGCTGGTGATTATCTCCAGTAACTATCTGGTGCAACTGCCGGTCGCCATTTTGGGTTTCCAGACCACCTGGGGCGCATTCAGTTTCCCGTTTATTTTCCTTGCGACAGATTTAACCGTGCGCATTTTTGGCGCGCCTCTGGCAAGACGTATTATTTTCGCCGTCATGGTGCCTGCGCTACTGGCCTCTTACGTGATCTCTTCGCTGTTCTATATGGGAAGCTGGCAAGGTTTTGGCGCGCTGGCGCATTTCAACCTGTTCGTGGCCCGTATCGCCAGCGCCAGTTTTATGGCCTATGCGCTGGGGCAAATTCTCGACGTGCATGTATTTAACCGCCTGCGTCAGAATCGCCGCTGGTGGCTTGCACCTGCGGCTTCCACCGTATTCGGTAACGCCAGCGACACCGTCGCGTTCTTCTTTATTGCTTTCTGGCACAGTCCGGATGCGTTTATGGCACAGCACTGGATGGAAATCGCGCTGGTGGATTACAGTTTTAAAGTGCTTATCAGCATCGCCTTCTTCCTGCCGATGTACGGTGTGTTGTTGAATATGTTGCTGAAAAGGCTGGCAGACAAATCTGAAATTAACGCGTTGCAGGCCAGTTAAGAGTACCGCCAGGCAGATGTGATAAGATGGATTGATTAGCCGTTATGGCTGTTTATTGAAAGGAAGAAGTCAATGCGCAATCTGGTTAAATATGTCGGTATTAGCCTGCTGGTCGTCGGGCTGGCTGGCTGTGATAACAGTGACAGCAAGAAGCCGGTTCAGTCCGCTTCAGCTGAAAGCAATGCAACAGGCCAGCCGGTAACGCTGCTTGACGGCAAGCTCAGCTTCTCACTGCCGGCGGATATGACCGATCAGAGCGGCAAGCTAGGCACCCAGTCTAATAATATGCACGTTTACTCCGACGCCACCGGCCAGAAAGCAGTGATCGTCATTGTTGGCGACAACACGCAGGAAGATCTAGCAGCGCTGGCGAAACGACTGGAAGATCAACAGCGCAGCCGCGACCCGCAGTTGCAGGTTGTGACCAATAAAGCGATCGAGATCAAAGGCCAGACACTGCAACAACTCGACAGCATTATCTCGGCTAAAGGTCAGACGGCCTGGTCGTCCGTGGTGCTGGGCAAAGTCGATAATAAACTGCTGACCCTGCAGGTCACACTGCCGGCGGATAACCAGCAGAAGGCGCAAACCGCTGCAGAAAATATCATCAATACCATCGTGGTGAAATAATCCCGATGCGAGTGGTAAAAAAGGGGATCTGCGGATTCCCTTTTTTATTGCCGAATGGCATTGTCGGCCCGCTAACCCGATAAATAGAGCGCTACCGGGTAATTATCCCTCCAATACCGGTTTTTGTTTTAATCGCCAGGCTAACAGAAAGGCGATAGCCACCAGCCCTGCCGCCGCCAGATAAATCGACGGTACGCCCGCCCATGCGATCAGCACCCCTGCCAGCGGGCCGGTAATACCCAGCGATAAATCCATAAACACCGTATAGGTCGCCAGCGCGGAACCCTGGTTATTCTGCGGTACCGCTTTTACAGCTACGACGCCCAATGCCGGGAACACCAGCGCGAAACCGGCTCCGGCAAGAAACACACCGAGTTTTGCCATCCACGGATCTACCGCCAGTCCTACCAGTACCAGGCCGAGCGTTTCGACCACAAAACAGATCATCGATACATTCAGGCCGCCAAAACGACTGACGCTGTTCGGGAACAGCAAACGTGCGCCAACAAACGCGCAGCTAAACAGCGTCAGGGCAAATGCCGCGCCGTCCCAGCCTTTGGCCGCGTAATAGAGCGTGATGAAGGTCGCTATCACGCCAAACCCCGCCGACCCCAGCGCCAGTGCCATGCCGTACGGCCAAACGCGCCCCAGCACAGCGCGAAACGGCAGCGGTTTACCTTTGCTGCCCTTCACTCTCGCCCGGGGTAATGCCAGCACAATCGCCAGCAACGCAATGCCCATAATGGTTAACGACAGACCTTGTAACTCGCCGTAACGGTAACAGAGTACGCCGAGCGGCGCCCCCAATGCCATTGCGCCGTAGGTGGCGATTCCATTCCACGAGATCACGCGACCAATATGAATGGAACCGACAACGCCCACGCCCCACAGCGTCGCACCGGTTCCGGCAAAGCTCTGCCCGATACCCAAAATCACACGCCCAAGGCACAACAACAGCAGGCTTAATATGCCAGGGCTGCCGCCCATTGCCGCCAGCAAATAACTGAGACCGCTAAGAAAGGCACCACACAGACCAAAGATAACGACCTTCTTCGGCCCCAATAAATCGGCATAGCGCCCGGCATGCGGTCTGCTGAGCAGCGTGGCGAAATATTGCAAGCTGATCACTAACCCGGCCCAGAAAGCGCTATAACCCATCACATCATGGACATAGCCAGGCAGCACCGCCAGCGGCAGTCCAATGGTGAGATAACTAGCAAAGTTAAAAATAACGACGGACAAAATCCGCAGATTGAGGCGCAATCCGCTAAGCGCCGGTTCGGCGGCATTTTCAGGCATGAAGTTTGACCCAGAAATTCACAACAGTGTTTCACTATTATCACGTCAGGGCGGAGAAATCAGCACCCACTTTAAGAATATCTCTGTCGGGCGAAGACGTTACGGGACACTACACTTAACAGGCGTGATAACAAAAGGAATGCCGCATGACACAACCTCAACCGGACCAGGCAGGTCTTCATATTCTCTTAAAACTGGCAGCGCTGGTGGTGATCCTCGCCGGGATCCACGCCGCTGCCGACATTATTGTGCAATTGCTGCTGGCGCTCTTTTTCGCCATCATCCTTAACCCTCTGGTGAGCTGGTTTATTCGCCGCGGCCTGAAACGACCGGTCGCCATTGCGATTGTGGTGCTGATGATGCTGATTTTCCTCAGCGCTCTGTTCGCGGTACTTGCCGCATCAGTGAATGACTTTATGACCCTGCTGCCGAAATACAATCGCGAATTCACGCGCAAATTTCTCCAGTTACAGGATGCCATCCCGTTCATCCAACTGCATATGTCACCAGAGCGCATACTGCAACGCATGGATTCCGATCGGGTAATGACTTTCGCAACATCCATGGCATCCCAGCTATCGAATGCGATGGTCAGCATTGTGCTGCTAGTGATGACCGTGGTGTTTATGCTGTTTGAAGTACGTCACGTTCCCTACAAAATGCGTTTTGCCCTTACTAATCCGCAGGTACATATTGCCGGGCTGCACCGCGCGTTAAAAGGCATCTCTCACTATCTGGCGCTGAAAACGCTGCTCAGCGTATGGACCGGCCTTATCGTCTGGCTGGGGCTGGTGTTGCTGGGTATTCAGTTCGCGTTAATGTGGGGTGTGCTGGCTTTTCTGCTCAACTATGTACCCAATATCGGCTCGGTGCTCTCCGCGATCCCACCGATGATTCAGGCATTACTGTTCAATGGCGCTTACGAATGCTTGCTAGCTGGCGGGCTGTTCCTGGTAGTGCATATGGTGATTGGCAACATTCTTGAACCACGCATGATGGGCCACCGTCTCGGGATGTCCACGCTGGTAGTATTCCTGTCATTGTTGATTTGGGGATGGCTGCTCGGTCCGATCGGTATGCTCTTGTCAGTACCGCTGACCAGTGTCTGTAAGATCTGGATGGAAACCACCGCCGGTGGCAGCAAGCTGGCGATTTTGCTGGGGCCAGGCAGACCGAAAAGCCGCCTGCCTGGATAAACGTTATTTTACTGACCGTCCAGGCAGAAAAATAACCAGTACACCGGTGACAATCAGCAGCACGCCAAGCCCGCCGCGCAAAGAGAAGGGTTCATGCCAGCCGGGCAACCAGATGGCAGCAGCCCACACCAGAATGTAACTCACGCTGAGCAGGGCATAAGCTTTGCTCAACGGCAAACGGTGCAGTGCAAAATACCAGCATCCCATCGACGCCAGGTAGCCGAACAGCCCGGCAATCAGCGCCAGCGTTCCTTTCTGCGGCTGTAGCAGTACCGACACAAACTCCCATGAGAGGCTCACCGGCGGCAGTGAAATCATCGCGTAACGCAGCAACAACTGCGCGATGCTGACCAGCAGTACGCTCGCAAGCGCCCATACCATGCCCCTCATCGCGTGCTCCCCAGCAGAACAATACCGGCAATGATCAGCGCAACACCCACCGCATGATGCACGGTAACCCGCTCATGCCAGATAAACCGCGCGGCCAGCGTAACCCAGACAAAATTGAGGCTTAGCATCGGATACGCCACGCCGACCGGAATACGCTGGAGTACCAGCAGCCACAGCGCCATACCTGCACCGAGCGATACCAGTGCCAGCCCCAGCCACAAACCGAGATGGATGCCACGATGTCCCGGCGGCGCGGGCCGTGTCGCCTGTTTCTGACACAGTTGCCCTACGCAACTCAACAGGCTGGCAACGAGGAGCCAGAGCCAACTGGTCATTGTGGATAGTACTGAATGAAGACCATACGCCCCTGCACGTAGACGTTATCAGGTTTCGGGATCGGCAAACGGGTAAAATCATCCGGTTTAGACTGGTGTAATATCAGCGATATCACCCCTTGCTGACGATGTTGTGCCAGCCAGTCGGTAAAACCATCCTCACTGACAAAGCGATCCTGCCCGTCAGGATACGCCATCCCATAAGTAAGCTCACCCTTAGTACCAAAGAGAATAATATCTTCGCGCTTCAACTCCCACGCCAGACCGGCTGCGACCCCGACGTTATCGGCCAGCACATAGCGACTGGGGGTAAGCGATTCGTTAACGAAGTTAATTAAGAATTGCGGTTGTTTAGAATCCATCACTTTGTCCGGGATAACAATGCCTACCAGCAGTGCAATCCCCAGCGGACATAGCGCGGCGTAAGACCATCGCTCGTGACTGGCGCGCAACGTAAACAGCCCAACCAGCGACCAGCAGAAAAAGGCAAATGCTGCCAGCGCCGCTTTATACACTTCGATCGGCGTCCATACCGGATGCTTCAAAAAGCCCAACGGCGACACCACCAGCGCGGCAACCGTGGCGATCAAACCAAAAGCAATGTTGATCCAGGCATTAATGCGCAGCGCCCGGCCATGCTCGTTGGCCACCGTCACCGCATAGCGCGCCATCAGGATAGCCAGAGGTCCGAAACACGGCAGAATATAAGTCGGCAATTTTCCCTTCGCGATGCTGAAGAAAATCAGCGGCATCACCACCCAACCCAACAGATAGAAGGCTTCGCTCAGCCCCTCTTTACGCGCCAGCCAGCCCGTTTTCAGCGCGCCAGGCAACAGCGCAAGCCATGGTAGCGAACCGGCAATCAGGAACGGAATGTAATACCAGAACGGCGCTTTGTGCTGAGCGTCCTGTTGGGCAAAACGCTGAATATGCTCCACCCAGAAAAAGTAGCGCCAGAAATCTGGCTCGCGGGCGGCAATCGTCAGCCCCCAGGGCAACACAGTCACAACGCAGCAGATCACTGCCAGCCAGCCCCAGAGCAGCACCTCTTTCCAGCGTTTCTGCACAATCACCCACGGCAGCACACCAATCACCGGCACCGCCAGTGCCAGGAACCCTTTGGTCATTACCCCCATTCCGCA
Source organism: Kosakonia arachidis (assembly GCF_900116535.1). GTDB lineage: Bacteria > Pseudomonadota > Gammaproteobacteria > Enterobacterales > Enterobacteriaceae > Kosakonia > Kosakonia arachidis. Next base: position 131,145 of record NZ_FPAU01000008.1, read on the forward strand.
GGCAATGCCCAGCAGCACATAGCCGCCAAACTTACCGCGCAGCGTGGTGGCTTTCGAGGCGAGCCAGAAGCTGAACATCGCCAGCGTCATCCACAGTGTGATCATCGGGTCGAGTACAGCATACGTGCCGATACCGTAAACCAAAAATGCCGTCAGGAATATCACACCGGAGAGTACTGCAATCCGTTTGTCGCGCCACATATTCCACGCTAGCCCACCGACCAGCAGTGCCGACAGCGCAATCGAAAAGATGGAGCCAGAACGAACCGCGAAGTTATTGTGACCAAACAGCCACTGACCAATATTGTTGATCCAGTAGCCAGCAATAGGTTTTTCGAAATAGCGCAGGCCGAGGAAATGTGGCACCACCCAGTCGCCGCTGCGCAGCATCTCCCGGCTGATTTCCGCATAGCGGGTTTCATCAGGTTGCCAGAGCAAGCGATATTCAACAGGAACGAGATAGTAGAGGGCAAATAGCGCGAACAGCGCCAGTGTAAAATAGCGGGATTTCATGACCCTGAACTCAACAGTTGTTGGCAACCCAGCCAGCCTTCCCGGCCGACCACTTCTCCGCGCACGACTTTGCCCACTGGCAACGTGGCAACATCATCCGGCAATAGCTGGCTCAACGGGCAAAAGACGATTTGCTCGCGGGCCGCCATTGTCAGTAATTCATCAAATCCATCCGCACCGATGATCCCTTCGACTTCAGCATGAATGGTATAAACCGGCGTACCGTTATCACGATGGATACAGTCGAGAAGATAGCGATTATATTCTGTGGCGCTCACCGTGGTACCGACCACTTCATCCCAGGTCGGCAACGTCACCGGGATCTGCGGAACAGCACAGGTGTTATCGGTCAGTTGCGGGCGAAACGGCTGAGTACCTCGACAATCGCTGTTATAACGGAAGTTGAATGCAGCCTTCGCTTTCACCACCCGCTGATCGGCGCGCCAGCCCGCGACGGCTGAACAGGTCACCGAACGACCGACAATCACTTCCAGTGCCAGCAGGCCCCGTTCAATCTCCGCCTCTAAACGCTTTTGATCCCATACACCGCTCCAGCGCTGCCAGCCGTGGTGATCCCAGGCGTGCAGTCCGACTTCGTGGCCCTGCGCGGTCTGACGAATAATCTCCGCATTCCCTTCACCGATTAACCGCCCCGGCCAGGCCGTTCCGGCCAGCAGAATATCCCAACCGTAGAGCGATGCCGCGCGCGAGCGCAGCATCTTCCACAGAAACTTCGGCTTAAGCAGGCGCCAGATATGGCGCCCCATGTTGTCCGGCCCGACGCTAAAGAAAAAGCTCGCCTGAGTATGGTGCTTTTTTAACAGCTCCAGCAGGCGCGGTACGCCATCACGTGTGCCGCGAAAGGTATCGACATCAATGCGTAAGCCGACATATTTCATGCTTATTTCTCGTCCGTCAGTTCGACAGTGCGCAGGAAGAAATCCAGCGTCTCGTCAATGGTCTGACGCATATCGATGGTCGGTTCCCAGTGCAGGCAGCGTTTAGCGTTACGGATGCTCGGTTTGCGGTGCTCTACATCCTGGTAGCCTTTGCCGTAATAGCTGCTGCTTTCCACTTCGCGGAAACCGGCGAATGGCGGGAAACGATCGCGCAGCGGGTGTTTCTCAAAGCTCGCCAGCAGCATTTCGGCCAGCTCTTTGATGCTCGCTTCGTTGTCCGGGTTACCGATGTTGATGATCTCGCCGTCGCAGCGCCCATCTTTATTTTCGATTATGCGGAACAGCGCTTCGATACCGTCGCTGATATCGGTGAAGCAGCGTTTTTGTTTACCGCCTTCGATCAGCTTGATCGGCGAACCTTCCACCAGATTGAGGATCAACTGGGTGATGGCGCGGGAACTACCGATGCGCGCAGCATTCAGGTTATCCAGGCGCGGCCCCATCCAGTTAAACGGACGGAACAGGGTGAATTTCAGACCATGCTTGTCGCCGTATGCCCAGATTACGCGGTCGAGCAGTTGCTTCGATACCGAGTAAATCCAGCGCTGTTTATTGATCGGACCGACCACCAGGTTTGAATTGTCTTCGTCGAAATTCTTGTCGGTACACATGCCGTAGACTTCGGATGTCGACGGGAAAATGATGCGTTTATTGTATTTCACGCAGTCACGGATGATTTTCAGGTTCTCTTCGAAATCCAGCTCGAACACGCGCAGCGGGTTACGGGTATATTCGATCGGCGTAGCGATCGCCACCAGCGGCAGCACCACGTCGCATTTTTTGATGTGATACTCGATCCACTCGGAGTGAATGCTGATATCGCCTTCGACGAAGTGGAAGCGCGGGTTGCCGAGGAAACGGCTGATCGCATCAGATCCGATATCCAGGCCGTAGATTTCGTAATTGTCGTCACGCAGCAGACGCTCGGTCAGATGGTTACCGATAAAGCCGTTCACGCCAAGGATCAGCACGCGAGTACGGCGTTTTACCGCCACCACCGGTTTGCTGGTCAACAATGCGCCAGCGACCAGCCCCAGAGACTGCGCCAGTTGCGCGCCCTGCATATAAACGCTGTTGTCGGCCTGGCCGGTCAAAATCTCCAGCGCGCCTTCACCACAGGCAACAATCAGCGGCGCAACAGACAGCACGGTGCCCGCGCGAGCCGGGCTGAGATCGGTACGTACACGGGCTTTCCAGACGATAAATTTATGAGTACCGGCAAAGCTGTAGGCACCCGGCCACGGATCGGAAACAGCACGCACCAGATTTTGCAGGGTCTGCGCCGGTTTTTCCCAGTCAAGGCGGCCATCTTGCGGCGTGCGGCGACCAAAATAGCTGGCTTTGCTCTCGTCCTGCGCGGTTTCGCTGAAGCTCTGCGCTTTAATGTCTGGCAGCACACTGCTCAGCATCGCTTTTGCCGCCTCGGAGAGCTTACGGTGCAATGAGAGGGCTTCATCATTTTCTGCAATCGCCACACGCTGCTGCGCGATAATTGCGCCCGCATCGGCACGAGCGACCATACGATGCAGGGTGACGCCAGTTTCCGTTTCACCATTCACCAGCACCCAGTTCAGCGGTGCACGGCCACGATAAGCTGGCAGCAGCGAACCATGCAGGTTGAACGCGCCAAGACGCGCGGTGTTGAGGATGTCGTCGCACAGCAGGTCGCGGTAGTAGAACGAGAAGATGACATCCGCATTGAGGTCGCGAATACGGTCAACCCACAGCGGGTGGTTAACATCATCTGGTGCATAAACCGGAATGCCACGTTCAGCGGCAATGCGCGCCACGGAGCCAAAAAAGTGGTTTTCGTTCGCGTTGTCAGGGTGAGTAAAAATCGCCGCAATCTCAAATCCGGCATCCAGTAACGCCTGTGTACCAACACATCCCATATCGTGGTAAGCAAAAACTACGGCTTTCATTGATTTTTTTCCTCTTGCGAATCATCAGATTCTTGACGGACAACACGTTGAATAAAGTAGCGGGGACGGGCGCGCACATCGTTGTAGATACGGCCGATATACTCCCCAAGCAGCCCCATGCCGATAAACTGTGCGCCGATAAAGGTGAACAGGATGGCGAAGAGCATAAACACCCCTTCCCCGGCCCACTGCGGGCCAAACGCCAGACGCAGCACCACCAGCAGTACAGCCAGCGAGAAGCCCGCCAGCGCAATAACGCTGCCGAAGACGCTCAGCAAACGCAGCGGCGTAGTAGTCAGGCAGGTCACCAGGTCGTACATCAGATTGATCAGCCGCATAAAGCTGTATTTCGAATCACCAAATTCACGTTCGGCGTGCTGCACCGGGATCTCAACCGCCCGGCGCGCAAAGGTGTTGGCAAGGATCGGGATAAAGGTGCTGCGCTCGTGGCAGTGCAGCATGGCATCGACAATATGGCGACGGTACGCGCGCAGCATGCAACCATAGTCGCCCATCGCTTTACCGGTGGTACGTTGAATCAGGCGGTTAATGGTTCGTGACGCCATTTTGCGAAACAGGCTGTCCTGGCGGTTCTGGCGCACGGTACCAACCACGTCATAACCTTCATTGGCCTTCGCCACCAGACGCGGAATCTCTTCCGGCGGGTTTTGCAGATCGGCATCCAGCGTAATGATCAGATCGCCGGTAACATGGTTGAAACCGGCCATGATTGCCGAGTGCTGGCCGTAGTTGCGGTTCAGCAACACGGCAACCACATGGCTGCCAGGCTCTTCAGCCGCGGCGGTTAACATCTGCGCGGAGTTGTCGCTACTGCCGTCATCGACCAGCAGAATTTCGTAATCAATGCCCAGCAGATTGCAGCTCGCCGTGGTGCGGCGAATCAGTTCCGGCAGGCTCTCTTGCTCGTTGTAAACCGGGATAACCACGGAAACTTTTTCGACAAGCGGTAAGGTAAACATATCAGCGCCCTGCAATGTTTCTGAGCGCATCAATGACGCGGGTTGAGTCGTCATGGGTCATATCCGGGAAAAGCGGCAGGGAACAGATACGTGCGCTATTCCACTCCGTATTGGGTAAAACAATCGGGAAGCGTTCGCGATAGTACTTCTGCGTATGTGCCGCGCGAAAATGCAGGCCAGTACCAATGCCCTGCGCTTTCAGGGTTTCCATCAATGCGTCGCGGGAGATACCGCAACGTTGTTCGTCAACGCGAATAATAAACAGATGCCAGGCGTGCTGATGCGGCCATGACGGCAGCGCCAACGGCTGGAACGGGGTATCAGCCAGTTCGTGCAAATAGCGTTGAGCAATCTCCTGGCGACGAGCATTAGCCGCCGGCAACTTGCCAAGCTGCACCAGTGCAATGGCGGCGTTGATATCAGCCAGGTTGTATTTAAAACCAGGGGAGATCACTTCCGCCTGCGGCGCGCGTCCGTGGGTCTGCCGATCGTAGGCATCCACGCCAAGCCCGTGGAATTTCAGGCTGCGAATCCGATTGGCCAGTTGTTCGTCATCCGTCACCACTAACCCGCCTTCAGCGCAGGTCATGTTTTTAATGGCGTGGAAAGAAAAAATCGCCGTACCGCGCGCACCCACATGCTGACCTTTGTAGTAGGTTCCAGCCGCGTGCGCCGCATCTTCAATCACCGGAATACCGTGCTTCTCGCCAATGGCACGAATGGCATCAATATCGGCAGGTGCGCCCGCATAATGGACAGGAATAATGGCTTTGGTTCGTGGCGTAATCGCCGCTTCAACGGCTTCAGGCGTGACCATCAGCGTATCGCGATCGACATCAATCATCACCGGCGTTGCGCCTAGCAGGACGATCATGTTGAGAGTGGAAACCCAGGTCATTGATGGGGTGATTACTTCATCGCCCGCACCAATCCCCAGCGCCATCAGCGTGACATGCATTCCGCCTGTCGCCGAACTCACCGCAATCGCATGGCGGTTACCGGTCAGCGTGCAAAAAGCTTCTTCCAGCGCCTGATTTTTCGGGCCTGTCGTGATCCAGCCGGAAGAGAGCACTTGCTGAATGGCTGCGAACTCTTCATCCCCCATCGACGGGCGCGAGAACGGTAAAAAATCACTCATCATTTTTCCTTGGCGTCAAAGACGCATAAACAGACAGCCACAAAGGCACTTTGCGACTAGTGAGTAAAATGGCGGATGAATGTTAAACCACAATATAATGACTGCACATTTTTTTATGCATTAACCATCATTCACATTGATCTGGGTATGTTACCCAAGGAATATTAGGACAAGATTAAGAAATCTGAGAAGTGACAACTTTAACAATTATAAAAAAAATTATTTTACAATAAGTTAAAGTGATAGAGGCGAAATTCAGTCTGTGATTACTGTCAAAAAAACGAAACAATTAACGCCTCTGGACTGTGTACAAAGGCGTTTTCTATGTATTTAAACAGTACATCAACAAAATAGAAATAATTAATACTATTACGCAAATAATTATTTCTATCGTTACTGTTTAAATATATTTATCTGAACAAGAAATCAGGCCAAATTCTGCGGAAAATTAGCCGGTAATTCGCTGGCGGCACAGTCTATCACACTATCGTTATTCGCGCCGCAATCGCGCACAAACGTAATGGTGGCGAATTCATCGATGACTTCGGTCGGATAAGCCGGGCCAGCCGCGCGGTAAGATTCCATCAGCGGAATGTGATCGTTCTGGAAGCAAACGGTTTTTTCCGGGTTGTTGATCACCCAGCGAGGGAAGAAGATGGTGCCGTGGAACAGGCGATCACCGAGGTTCACAATCAGGCTAACATCTGTGCCGGTCGGTTCAGTCCAGGAAATTTTATAAATACTTTCCCCCACACGAACGATATATACATACTGGTTTTTCACCCAACGGTTCGCCACGATACCGCTATGAATACGGTAATCGATAGTTTCGCCATTTTTCACGTAGATCTCGTAATTCCAGCCATTATCGTAGGTATAAACCAAATGTTTACCGATAAAACCGCTCAAATCATGTTTATCAAAAATGCTCATTTTTAATCTCCTCTGTTTGATAAAGTGATCCTACGCTCGTAAAAATCAAATGAATAACGCTATATTTGCATCATATTCATTCAATTTTTAGATGAGTTATGCACAAAACTACACTGGAACAATGGACGCTACTGCAAAAAGTGGTGGAGTTGGGCAGCTTTGCGAAAGCCGCTGACGAAACGCACCGCAGCCAGTCATCAGTGAGCTACAACCTGGCACTATTGCAGGAAAGGCTGGGCGTTGCGTTGCTGGTACAAGAAGGGCGTCGTGCGGTGCTGACACCTGCGGGCGAACTGCTGCTCAACCAGGTGAAACCGCTGCTAAAAGCCTTCGACTGGGTCGAAACCCGCGCGGCAACGCTGCGTAACGGTATGCGCACCCAGCTGGATCTGGTGGTGGATAACATTTTTCCCCGCGCACGCCTGTTCGCCATCCTGCGCCAGTTCCAGCAGCGCTATCCGCAAACGCAGGTACGATTGACTGAGGTGCTGGAAAACGCTGCCAACAATCTACCGGTGTATGCCCAGGCGGATGTGATGGTACTGACCCGCCGCCAGGACACCACCGGGCGCGGCGAATGGCTGATGAATATTGATTTTGTTGCCGTCGCGCACCGCGATCACCCGCTGGGCGCAGCGCAGCAGGTGAGCGAAGAGATGCTGGCCGAATGGCCATTAATCCGCATTGCCGAGAGCGATCCCCGTCAAAACCACAGCGCGCAGGAGTCGTGGACCTTTTCCACTATCGATGCGGCGATAGAAGCAGTGCAGTATCAGGTCGGCTATGGCTGGCTCCCGGAAGAGCGCATCCAGACCTTGCTGACAAACGGCGTGCTGAAAGTGCTGCCGCTCAGCCACGGTGCACGACGCGCCACGCCGCTGCATCTGATCGTCAAAAAAGACCTTGCGCCGCTGGATGAACAGGTTGAGCTTCTGTTGCAACTCTTTAAGGCATAGCACCTGTCGCGTTATTGGCTAACGCTGGACTCAGCCTCACGCCCAACGCCGTCAGCCATCTTATGCGCCGTGCGCCGGGAGATAAATCCATATGATCCGCATGGCTTTTGATCCAGGACAGGCCATCAGTATGACGAATAAATAAAATCGTCATACTTTGTCTCCACAGACTTTCGTCAGGGAATTCAACGTGTCCTTCTTTCGCCACGCCGCCGCGCTGCTGTTATGCGCCTCTTTTGCCGCCAAGGCGGCGCTACCAACATTGACCACAGCCTGGCCGGTAAATGTTGGCCCACTCAACCCACACCTTTACACGCCGACCCAGATGTTCGCCCAGAGCATGGTGTATGAACCGCTGGTAAAATATCAGGCTGACGGCAGCGTAAAACCGTGGCTGGCCACACAGTGGACGCACTCGGAGGATGGCAAAACCTGGGTATTTACCCTGCGCGACGGCGTACTGTTCTCCAACGGCGAGCCGTTTAATGCCGAGGCCGCCGCAGAGAACTTCCGTGCGGTGCTGGATAACCGCCAGCGCCATGCCTGGCTGGAACTGGTAAACCAGATAACTGACGTCAAAGCCCTGAGCCCCAGCCAGCTACAAATCACCCTGAAAAGCGCCTACTATCCGTTTCTGCAAGAACTTTCCCTGCCCCGCCCGTTTCGCTTTATCGCCCCGTCGCAATTTAAAAACCAGCAAACCATGAACGGCATTATCGCGCCGATCGGCACCGGGCCATGGGTATTGCAGGAATCCCGGCTCAATCAATATGACGTCATGGTGCGTAACGAACGTTACTGGGGCAAAAAACCGGCAATCGGCAAAGTCGTTATCAAGGTCATCCCCGATGCCACCAGCCGTGCAGTGGCGTTCGAAACCGGTGACATCGACCTGCTCTACGGTAACGAAGGGCTGCTGACGCTGGATACCTTCGCCCGCTTCAGCCACAACCCGGCCTGGCGCACACAGCTTTCCGCACCGGTAGAAACGGTGATGCTGGCACTTAACTCCACGCACACGCCAACCAGTGAGCAGGCGGTGCGTGAAGCGCTGAACTACGCGGTGGATAAAAAAACGCTGATTGATGGCGCACTCTATGGCACGCAGCAAGTCGCCGACACCCTGTTTGCGCCAACAGTGCCTTACGCCAATATTGGACTCAAACCCCGCGGCTACTCGCCGGATCGGGCGCGGACACTGCTGGAAAACGCGGGCTGGACGCTACCCGCCGGGAAAACCATCCGTGAAAAAGCGGGCCAGCCGCTGCATATTGAGCTGGCGTTTATCGGCACTGATGCGCTGAGCAAATCGATGGCGGAGATTATCCAGGCCGATCTGCGCCAGATAGGTGTCGAGGTGGCATTGGTGGGTGAAGAGGAGAGCAGCATTTACGCCCGTCAGCGCGATGGCCATTTCGGCATGATTTTCAACCGTAGCTGGGGCGCGCCGTACGATCCGCACGCCTTTATGAGTTCCATGCGCGTACCGTCCCATGCTGATTACCAGGCCCAGCGCGGGCTGGCGGATAAAGCAATCATCGACCGCGAGATCGGCGAGGTGCTGACCACCCGCGATGAACATGCTCGCCAGGCGTTGTACCGCGATATTCTCACACGTCTGCATAACGACGCGGTTTATCTGCCAATCAGCTATGTGTCGACGATGGTGGTGGCAAAACCAAAACTGGGGGCGATTCCGTTCGCGCCGATTGCGTCTGAGATCCCCTTCGATCAGATTTCTCCGGAGACGGTGCAATGAGCCGCTATTTACTCCGTCGCCTGCTCATTCTGATCCCGATGATCCTCGCCGCATCAGTGGTGATTTTCCTGCTGCTGCGCCTCGGTACTGGCGATCCGGCAATCGATTATTTACGCCTTTCCAGCCTGCCACCAACGCCGGAGATGATTGCTGCTACGCGGGTGCAGCTTGGTCTCGATCAGCCACTGGCCGTGCAATATTTTCACTGGCTATGGCGCGCACTGCACCTCGACTTCGGCATCTCCTACGCCACCCAGCGCCCGGTTCTGGACGACGTGCTGCACTTTCTGCCCGCCACATTGCAACTGGCGGGCGTGGCGCTGGTGCTGATTCTACTCATCTCGGTACCGCTTGGGACCATGGCTGCGCGTCATCGCGACGGCTTACCGGACTTTATCGTGCGCGCGATCGCCTTTCTCGGCGTGTCGATGCCCAACTTCTGGCTCGCTTTTTTGCTGGTGATGTTCTTCTCGGTGCACCTGCAATGGCTGCCTGTACTGGGTTATGGCAGCTGGCAACACCTGATTTTACCTGCACTGTCGATTGCGCTGATGTCCCTTTCGATCAACGCCCGTCTGCTGCGCGCCAGCATGCTGGAAGCGGCAGGCCAGCGCCATGTCACCTGGGCACGGCTGCGTGGTTTAAACGAAAAGCAGACTGAGCACAGGCATATCTTGCGTAACGCCGGACTACCGGTGATCACCGCAATGGGCATGCATATTGGCGAGCTGATTGGCGGCACGATGATCATCGAAAACATCTTTGCCTGGCCCGGTATTGGCCGCTATGCGGTGTCAGCCATTTTTAACCGTGACTACCCGGTGATCCAGTGCTTTACGCTGGTAATGGTGGTGGTGTTTGTTCTGTGCAACCTGGTGGTGGATCTGCTGAGCGCCGCACTGGATCCTCGCATTCGCCATCATGAAGGAGCGCACTGATGCACTTTTTCCTCACTGCGCGCTGGTCAGTACGTGGCGCAATGCTGATCCTATTCCTGCTGCTGTTGATTGCGCTAACTTGTCAGTGGTGGGTGCCATTCGATCCGCAGGCCATTAATCTGCCTTCGCGCCTGCTGCCGCCCGACAGCCAGCACTGGTTCGGCACTGACCACCTCGGGCGCGATATCTTCTCCCGGCTACTCGCCGCCACTCGCGTGTCGCTCGGCGCAGTGATGATTTGCCTGCTGCTGGTGCTGGCGTTGGGGCTTGCCGCAGGTGGTTGCGCCGGGCTGCTGGGTGGACGCGTCGATCAGGTGATTATGCGCGTGGCGGATATTTTCATGACCTTCCCCACGTCGATCCTGTCGTTTTTCATGGTCGGCGTGCTCGGTACCGGGCTGACCAATGTGATCATCGCCATCGCCCTTTCCCACTGGGCATGGTACGCGCGCATGGTGCGCAGCCTGGCGATCTCCCTGCGCAGCCGGGAATATGTACTGGCGGCACGCCTAAGCGGTGCGGGCTACCTGACGCTGTTTCGCGACCATCTCGCGGGCGCGGTAATCCCCTCGTTACTGGTACTGGCGACGCTGGATATTGGTCATATGATGCTGCACGTAGCAGGCATGTCGTTCCTCGGGCTTGGCGTGACCGCGCCTACGCCGGAATGGGGTGTGATGATCAACGATGCACGTCAGTTTATCTGGACGCAACCCCTGCAAATGCTGTGGCCGGGGCTGGCGCTGTTTATCAGCGTGATGGCGTTTAATCTTCTGGGCGACGCCCTGCGCGACCATCTCGATCCTCATCTGGTTACGGAGCACGCACACTGATGCCTGAACAACTCTCTCTGGAGCGTCTCACCCTGCATGCCGACAGGCCGCTGGTACAGGGAGTCTCGCTGACGCTGCAACGCGGGCGTGTACTGGCGCTGGTCGGTGGCAGCGGCTGCGGTAAATCTCTGACCTGTGCGGCAGCCCTCGGCGTGTTACCGGCTGGGGTGCGGCAGATAAGCGGCCAGTTGCGGCTGGATGCGCAGCCCATCAGCCCGCAGGCTTTGCGTGGCGTCACCGTCGCCACGGTAATGCAAAACCCGCGCAGCGCCTTTAACCCGCTGCACACGATGGCCGCGCACGTGCGGGAAACCTGTCTGGCGCTCGGCAAACCGGCTGATGACGCGACGTTAATTGCCGCGCTGCACAGCGTTGGGTTTGAAGCAGCGCAGCGCGTACTGGCCTGTTATCCCTTTGAGATGAGCGGCGGCATGTTGCAACGCATGATGATTGCCATAGCGCTGCTCAGCGATGCGCCCTTTATTATCGCCGACGAACCCACCACCGATCTTGATGCCGTGGCGCAGGCGCACATCCTCGATCTACTCGATGGAATCGTACAACAACGCCAGCCAGGCATGCTGCTGGTGACGCATGATATGGGCGTAGTTGCCCGTCTGGCGGATGATGTGGCGGTAATGGATAACGGGAACATTGTCGAACGCGGCCCGGTGACGGCGCTATTTACGGCACCGCAGCATCCGGTCACCCGGCAGTTAGTCGCGGCGCATCTGGCGCTGTACGGCATGGAACTGACACAATGAATATTCTTGAGGTTAACAGCTTATTCCATCGCTACCAGCAACAGCCGGTGCTGCAGTATCTCTCCCTGCAACTTAAACGTGGCGAAACCGTGGCGCTGCTCGGGCGCAGCGGTTGCGGTAAAAGTACGCTGGCGCGGCTGCTGGTCGGGCTGGAAGCCCCGCACGCAGGTGAAATTTTCTGGCAGGGCGCGCCGCTTTCCCGGCTTAATGCCCGCACACGTAAAGCGTTTCGCCGCGATATCCAGATGGTGTTTCAGGACCCGCTCAGCGCGGTGAATCCGCGTCACACGGTGCGCGAGATCCTGCTTGAGCCGCTGCGCCATTTACTGGCACTTAACAGAGCGGAGCAGCAGACGCGTATTGCGCAGTTACTTCAGGATGTCGAGCTGGATGAGGCGTTGCAGCATAAGCGCCCGCCGCAGCTGAGCGGTGGCCAGCTTCAGCGCGTCTGCCTGGCGCGGGCGCTGGCGGTAGAGCCGGGGTTATTGATCCTCGACGAAGCGGTCTCCAGCCTTGATGGCGTGCTGCAAGCCGGGATGATCGCGCTGCTGAAGCGCCTGCAACAACGTACCGGCCAGGCGTGCCTGTTTATCACCCACGACCTGCGGCTGGTCGAACGTTTTTGCCAGCGCGTGATGGTGATGGAAAACGGCGCAATTGTTGAAACGGTGGCGGTCGCCGCGCCACTGCGCTTTACCTCCACGGCAGGCCAGGCATTACAACAGGCGGTGCTACCCGCCTTCCCTTCCCCACGACAAAGAAGAGCGCCATGCAACGCGTAACTATTACCCTTGATGATGACCTGCTGGAAACGCTGGATAACCTGAGCGAACAGCGCGGCTACAACAACCGCTCGGAGGCACTGCGCGATATTTTGCGCAGCGCCCTGACGCAAGAATCCACACAGAACAGCGAGCAGCAAGGCTATGCCGTACTCTCCTACGTTTACGAGCATGAAAAGCGCGATCTGGCGAGCCGCCTTGTCGCCACGCAGCATCACCATCACGAGCTTTCTGTTGCTACATTACACGTGCATATCAGTCACGACGACTGTCTGGAGATCGCCGTACTGAAAGGCAAAATGGGCGATGTGCAGCATTTCGCCGACGATGTGATTGCCCAGCGCGGCGTGCGCCACGGCCATTTGCAGTGCCTGACCGAGAAATAGCTATACCGCGTAACGTAGGATGAAAAACTGCTCCGCCTGGCGCAGCGCCAGGCGGAGCAGTTTTTAACGGTGCCAGCCTCCACGCGTAATGGCGCAACAATTGGCAACGGTTCTGCGGCACAAGTGCTAGCCTTAATTATTTGTAAAATCCAACTGGCAAGGAGCGGACGATGAAGATTGAGCTGCACGATAAAGTCGCGCTGGTCACCGCCTCAACGGGCGGGATAGGCTTTGCAATTGCGAAAGGTCTGGCGCAGAGCGGTGCGGAAGTGATCCTGAACGGACGCAGCGAAGGGTCGGTCAACAAGGCGAAAGAAGCGCTGACAAAACAGGTGCCGGGCGCGCGTCTGCGCACGGTGATTGCCGATCTCGGCTCAGCGCAGGGTGTGCAAACACTGCTAAAAGCGGCGGCGGAGGCCGACATTCTGGTCAACAACGCCGGGATTTACGGCCCGCAGGATTTTTACGCTACCGATGATGAAACCTGGGAAAAATACTGGCAGACCAATGTGATGTCCGGCGTGCGCCTTTCCCGCGCGCTGCTGCCGGGCATGGTGAAAAAAGGCTGGGGCCGCGTAGTGTTTATCTCTTCGGAATCGGCACTGAATATTCCGGCGGATATGATTCATTACGGGGTGACGAAAACTGCGCAACTCTCGCTGGCACGCGGGCTGGCAAAATTCGTCGCCGGTAGCGGTGTGACAGTTAACAGCGTGCTGCCGGGGCCGACGATGTCGGACGGTTTTGCCGATATGATGAAAGACGAGATCGAGAAAACGGGTAAGTCGCTGGAAATGCTGGCGAAAGAGTTTGTGATGGCGCACCGCCCAAGCTCGGTCATCCAGCGCGCGGCCACCGTCGAAGAGGTAGCAAACATGGTGGTTTACGTCTGCTCAAAACAGGCTTCGGCCACTTCCGGCGCGGCGTTGCGCGTCGATGGCGGTGTGGTGGACGATATTGTCTGAGCCCGAGTATGCCCTATGCCCGGCAGCCGTTTTAACCGGCCGCCGGGAAAGGTGAAGAGAAATAATCTTCAGGGCCAGTTGGGGTAGAAGTGCGCCATCAAAATCATAAACAGCGGCGTTGTTACGGTAGAGAACAGTGTGGAAAGCAGCATGCTGGTTGCCGTTGCGCCCTGCAATACCTGAAACTTTTGCGCCATCAGATAGACATTGATCCCCACCGCCATTGAGCCTAACAGCACCACCACCTGGCTTTCCTGCCGCGGCAGATGCAGCAGATACGCTATCGCCCAAATCAGCCCCGGCATCAGGATCAACTTCAACAGGCAGATGACGCCGCTTTCGCGCAGCCCTTTGCGGATTTGATAGCGCGACAGGCTCATACCGAGGGTGATAAGCGTCAGCGGCGCAGCCACCTGCGCCACCATGCTGACCGGGCTATCGAGGAAGGTGGGCACCGGGCGATGGAACAGGAAGCTCCAGGCAAAACCGGTGAAAATACCGATGATAATCGGGTTACGCAGTACGCTAAGCAGCGTTTTGCCAATTCCGCGCAGCGAGAAGCTACCATTCTGCGCCCACTCCACCGACACAGTGACCAGTGTCCACAGGATCAGGCTGTTAAACACCAAAACCAGCGCCACTGAGGCGAGACTCGCCGGGCCAAGCAGGATCACCGCCACCGGAATGCCGAGCATCACGTTGTTAGAGAAGATGCCCGCGAGGCCAAACACCGAGGCGGAAACCGAATCCAGACGGAACACGCCTTTCGCCAGAATCCGCCCGATCACATAGATCACAAAGCAGGTGCCGAAATAAGCAATCAGCAACCGCACATCCACCGCCGGGCTTTCGTAGAATTTACTCATTACCTTGAACAGCATGCAGGGAATTGCCACGTTAAAGCAGAAGCGGTTTAACCCCTCATTGACCGATTCCGGCCAACCGGCAAAGCGCCCCAGCGAGTATCCCAGCGCAATCAGTAAAAAGAGCGGCGCAGAGAGCAGCAGTTGCTGCACAAGCTGGCCGAAAAATTCAGCTGTATCCATCCCTTACCCTGTTGATATTGAAAAAAGTGATTTTCTTTTTGTTTTCCGCAGTATAGGGGATGGTTTTGTGTACGTCTGCTTGCCTGGTGCCCGTTTTGTGAGAAATGGCTTGCGCCTGGAAATCTCAAAAAAGGGTGTGGAACTAAAACGGGGGGCTTACAATTACTCCCAACTTCCGTAATTGTTTCTTTGCGCTATTACTTATTGCATCATTATTAGCAGCGCTAAGTAACTTTAATTTTTCAATAGCATCTTTATTATTTATTTTTGCCAGAGCTCTTATACATTTATCTGCCAACACGAAATCTTCATCATAATCGCGATAACTGAGATTTAATAAGGCTGCGTGGTATAGGGCATTTACACTTGACGCACTCTTATAGAAATCCAATAGTCTAACCAATTCTTCATGCTTTTCATGCCAATCATCTGTAATTAAATCATTTAGGACATCTATACATTTGAACTCATAACTTACCACAGCAGCAAGATATAGTAATAGATCAACGAATTCACCATCCTTCGCTTCACGGGCTAAGATAAGCTCATTGCATATATCTAACTCTCCATACGCATCGTTGAATTCATTAAAAAATCTTGAAAATTTAATATCTTTTTTCATTAACGAAACGATCAAATTTTTCTTTTCAGGTATCATATATATTAATTTAACCTCTCAAAATTCTTAATGCCCTTATTGTATATTTCTAACGTTTTACTTTTCACAAACCCGATATTTATTTGATCGCCCTTAGCTTACCCGTCATACGCAAGTACTGATAGTCTTCATGGCTCATCGAACGGTAAAACTTAGTAGTTCCACAACCTGCCAACACCAGCGGGTCAACCACATAGGTATATGTATTCAGCCTATCCAACTGGTCAATCAGGGGGTAGGTTATTTCGTGGTAGCGGAAAGTGTTATAGTGCAGCTAAATTTATTGTTTATACAAATGGTAACTGATGGAAATATGCCGGAAAGATACCTTTCCGGTCATTAAAAACGTATTTAGCGTATTTAGCGTATTTAGCGTATTTAGCGTATTTAGCGTATTTAGCGTATTTAGCGTATTTAGCGTATTTAGCGTATTTAGCGTATTTAGCGTATTTACAATACATTCTATCTGTAAAAAACGGCAAATCAGCTTAAAAAATTCTTTCTATATATTCATTAACTTTAGAATTAACATTCGAAATCAACTTTAAATCACTCCCAGATGTATGTTTCAGGGCGCCTTCGAGATTGTCATGCAGTACAAAAAAACCATATGCCGTTTCTTTAGGCACAACTTCTTCACCTTCATAAAGATCACAGAATTTCTCTAGCTGAAGATACAAATCATCAATATCCTCCTTGTTTAAATCATCAGCAAGTCGGATCTTCTCAACCAGATTCATGATTGCTTCATTTAGGCTTGAAAATTTTTCGCTCATTAATTTCACCTATTAAAGAACAGTTATCGCACTAGCAGGTATAGGGGCATCAAATAAAACCTCAGCAGATCCTTGAGCTAATCGCCGTGCAAACCCATTGCCTAATAGCTCAAGGCCTTTTTCTGATGATATATCAATTGCCCCTCCTGGAAATTTACTTAAGTCGATCTCCATGCTCCTATTTCCTGGGCCGCCTGGCCGAGATACCTTTGCTATTTGCAAAGCTATAAGAACGATTTAGATATATCTCTTTGAATTTCCCCGACATAGCAAGCTTATTGGCAATAACTTCAGAAAATTGATTATGTCCAGGCGTTTTATCAACCTGCCCAGTGCCATAAATTTTAGTCCCATTAACTTTGCGGACAGAACATACCGCAAGCCCGAAAGGATCGATCCAGCTCTGTGGATTCGGCACATAGGTATACGTATTCAGCCCACCCAGCAGCCCTATCGGGTCCATCTGGGCGTAGCAGCCGCCGGTCGGGTCGTAGTAGCGGAACGTGTTGTAGTGCAGCCCGGTTTCGCGGTCGAGGTACTGCCCCTGGAAGCGCAGGTTCTGCGGGGTGTCCCACCTCAGCGTGTCGTTTTCCTGCTCTGCGCGTCCCCATGCGCTGAACGCGCCGCGCCAGACGATATCGCCGTTACTGTCGGT
>NZ_FPAU01000002.1:0-96555 GCF_900116535.1 Kosakonia arachidis
GCGGGCGTTCTCCTCTTCAAGTGACTTAAGCCGCTTTACCTCAGGGACTTCCATGCCGCCAAACCTATTGCGCCAGGCATAGAAAGTAGCGTCTGAAATAGCATGCTTGCGGCAGAGTTCCCGGGCAGAAACCCCGGCTTCGGCCTCGCGGAGGATACTGATAATCTGTTCGTCGGAAAAACGCTTCTTCATGGGGGTGTCCTCATGTGGCTTATGAAGACATTACTAACATCACGGTGTATTAATCAACGGGGAGCAGGTCACGGAAACGCCCAGACGGTCAGATACTTCGGCGACGGAATAACCGCTGACGGACGGCTTCTTCCTTAAATTCAGGTGTAAATCGCGGTGTGCCCATACGCTCCTCCTTGTATCTCGAAAGTGGATTACTATGAACTGGCTTAGATTTGGCAAGGTCTGTGTAGTCCGATTCCTCCCGGGGTTATTGAAGCCCGCAGCATAGCGATTGACGCACAGGCTGAGCCGTTCATCTGAAGCCCGAACAGTTGTCCGAACTTCAAATCGTATTGGCAAGGAGGGGTATAGATGAGCGTGTCAAATCAACGTTGTGCAGGCATAGATGTTTCAAAAGGTACTCTGGATATTGCAATCAGCAATATTGCCAGCCAGTTCACTGTACCAAATGGAACTGATGGTTTTACTCAAGTTCTCAGGGAGTTAAAGAGAAATGAAACAAGGTTGATCCTCATGGAAGCGACAGGGGGGCTGGAGTCAGGTGTGGCTTGTTATCTTCAATCAGAAGGCTTTGACGTTGTCGTCATTAATCCCGCCAGGCTCGAGATTTTGCCCGTGCAATGGGCTATCTGGCGAAGACTGATCGTATAGATGCCAGAGTATTGCTTCAGATGTCGGAAGTTATTAACCAGCACCCGGAACGGGAAAAATACATTCGTCCCATGCCTGATGCCCACAGGCAGATTCTGGCTGCGATGGTGGCCAGACGCAGACAGCTAACAGCCATGCTTACAGCCGAACGAAACCGATTACATCCCTCGCATCCTCTGAGCCATGCAAGCATTAGATCAATTATTTCGGCCCTGAAGGGCGAGTTGGCGCGTATTGAAGGTGAAATGGCGATTCACATCAAGAAGCATTTCAGTGAATTATCCGAGCTTCTGAACGCAGTTAAAGGCGTTGGAACTGCGACAGTCGCCGTGCTACTGGCAGAAGTTCCGGAACTTGGCTCACTGTCACGACGAGAAATTAGCGCCCTTATTGGGGTTGCTCCAGTAAACAGGGATTCCGGTACGATGCGCGGTCGCCGAACAGTATTCGGAGGGCGAGCTTCAGTCCGTACAGCGCTCTATATGTCAGCCCTGGTTGGGACGAGGCACAACCCGATAATTAAAGAGTTCTATACACGCCTGGTTGCCGCAGGAAAACCCAAAAAAGTTGCACTGACGGCCTGCATAAGAAAATTGTTGACCATACTGAACGCAATGCTGAAAAAGAATGAAGCATGGGATCCAATGTATCACCAACATGCTTCGTAAACGGGCGCTAAAGACAGTTGCTATGCTCAAACTATAGGGCAGGATTGTCTACCGTGGCGGGGTCAGTCCAACTCACCTTAGTCGCGTGTCCACTAATGATGGGTAGGATCAGAGATCCTCATTGGCAGTGGTACTAAAAACTGAAGGGACTACACATCAAGTTAAAGATAAATTCTCTCTTATTTCCAATAAAATATGCGAAAAATCCTTGTAATTTAAAGCGAGTGAAATATAACCATCTATTACTATCTTTGACGCCTTATATAGTTTTTATAACTAAGTCGATGATTAATATCATAGCGATTATTCATTGATGAACTCTCCAATTAGTTTTTTGTCGGTGTTATTTAGTTTAATCCGGTACGGAAAATATTTGTAGCAGGCTTCTTCATGGTCTGCAACTATAATGGTTCTGCCATCTTTCGAAAGATTTATAAAAAAAGTGGCTAAAGTATGTATTTCTAGAGTATTCAAACCTCGGAAGGGTTCATCTATACCATATACAAGGGCTTTTGATTTTAAAGATTTTAGTATTTTTATCCGTACATTTTCACCACCAGACAAAGTAGCTATAGCTTGGCCTAGAATCAAATGTCCCAGTAAGATTTTTTTAGCATCAAGTAATATTTGACAAATATTATCGTCAAAGTCAAAATAAAAAATAGCTTCATCTAAAGTCATGTTCCATATATCAATAACACTTCTTTCCTTTATTCTAAATGTGCTTAACCTTTTATTGAACCCTGTACCATGACATTCCTTACATTCTATCTTTGAAATGGATTGAAAATCATTCCCGTGTGAAATATATCCAGAGCCATGACAATTTTGACAAACACCCTCATTACCTGTATGGTTTGAAAAGAAATTTTTATTTTTTTTGAATTTTTTTGAAAATAAATAAAAGATTTTATCTGAAAGTCCTAATGTTGTTGCTACATTTGAATTAGAGTTTCCGACTAGGGGTTTTTGGTTTATGTATATATAGTTTTTAAAATAATAAGGCAAATACTCTCTTAATAGAGTTGACTTGCCAACTCCTGAAATACCAATAACTAAATTTAGGTCTCGTTCATGAATTTTTATATCTACTCCATGATAATTATATATATCGCTATTTATCTTGATGTCAACGATGCTAGTATATTTTGGAATGTCTGATTTAAAAAAAACAGATTGTGATTTAGTGTACTCCTTGAAATCTACTCTTTCCCCTCCATATTTACCTCCACCCCACCCGAGAACAATAATATTATTTTCAGAGTTGTAAAACATGTCATGGTGATCGATCAAAATAAGTGTGTGATTTTTGGATAAAGAAATTATCTTGTCATACATAATTTCTTTTTCCTTTGTGGAAAGTCCAGCTAGAGGCTCATCGAGTACAATCAATAAATCCATTAATTGAGTATTAAAAACCTGAACTAACTTTATTCTTTGAAACTCTCCTCCTGACAAAGATGGTATCGTTCTGTTAAAAAATAAATATCCTAAATTTAATGATAAAGCCGTATTGGAAAAATCTAATAATCTTTGAAGAGAAAAAGTTAGCTTTTCACTTTCCGATGATGCCTTTACATCTTTCAACCATGGAACAATTTCGCAAAATGGAGTACACATTAACTCCCCGATGGATATGCCACTAATTTTAAAATCATGGTGTTTGTGCGAATATTTACGCCCATAACATTCAGAACATATTACTTCAGAAAAAAAACCACTACTAATTGATGCTGTTGGAAGCATTAATTTTCCGGTCATAATGCCAAAGTATCTAGTTGTCCTGCTTGATAATGAGTTTGTTTTCTTGAATCGAATGGTGTACTTATTATCACTTTCTCCATAGAGAATCGATTGTTGCTCATTTTTAGTTAATTGGAAGAATTTTTTATTGTAATCAATTCCAACATCCGAGCAATATTTTATTAATATATCAGAATAGAAATCTTTATATTTGCTCCAGCATCTGATTGGGATGTCTTTAATCTTTGAATTAAAATCAATTAATTTGAATAAATCTAATTTTTTTTCATATCCAATACCTAGGCATTTGGGACATGCATTTTCCTCTTTGTTAAGTATAAAAAATTCGTATGGCATATTTAAGAGAATAGAAAAAATTAATGCTATATGATGGTTTATATTGAAGTATGTTCCTATTGTGGAGCGTATATTATTATTTGTGTTGATTTGCTTAATAGGTACAGTCACACTCATATTTGAGTAGGACTTGACGCGGAAGTTGGGTTCAAATATTACATCAGAATACATTGAATTAAATTCATATAATCCAATTTGGGATATTGTATCATATGCAAGAGATGACTTACCGCTTCCAGATGGACCGGTAATAAGATTAACTGCCTTTTTTTTAATAATAACGTCTATGTTTTTTAAATTGTTAGTCTCAATTCCCTCAATCTTGATATATTCTGGTTTCATTATATTAATTGCTCTTTTTAATTATTCTATATAAATCCTCAATAAGAAAATTAAGTGTTTTCTTTGAATGTATACAGAACCTTTCATCTAGTGAGTTGATAGTATTCCCATTCTGGCAATGTGATGCATTAATAGGACATCCACCACCACATATGCCTAATGCCTCACATGATAAACATTCATCTTTATTTAAAGGTGTCAATTGTGACCATTCAATGAATAGCGGGTCAATATTTGCATTAAAAAATTCATCTTTAATCGAAGTCTTAAAATACTTTCTTTCGGCAATACAGCCATGACAGACTCCAACACTTCCATCAGGTGTAATCACAATTTGAGATCCAGCCGTTGCTGCGCAATCTGAGAAATAGACTTTCGATTTGGAAAAAGCTTTAAGCTTTCGCATCATGCGATCTTCATAAATGCCAGCGGCTCGCAGATCATGAAATATATCAATAATAAAATCAGAGGCTTTGTTATTATATTCATCACTAACAATATATGACTCATCTGACATTAAAATATTAAACCCAAACCCTTTTATTTCATAATCAGATATTAATTTTAGTATCTTCTCCTTATCTTTAATCGTTTCTTCCGTTAATGTAACTGAAAGAGAGATGGCTACATCAAATTTCTTAGCCAAGTCCAGTATTTCTATAACTTTGGAATAAGTTTCCCTTCCCGCAACATCTATACGTTGTGCATTTGCTTCTTCAGAGCATCCATCAATAGAAATAGCGATAGACACCCCTAACTCCTTGAGACGCTTTAATCGATGCTCATTAAGTAAAAGACCATTTGTAATAACAGATAACTCGACATTTTTAAGAGCTGGCTCTATAAGAGTCAATTCTTTTACCCGTAACGCTACATATTCTAAAACAGAGAAATTGAGGAGTGGTTCACCTCCATAAAATATTATGGCAGGTTTATTGTCCGGATTGACGTTGCCAGATAACTGTATTTGTCTAATAAAAAAAGACAGTGACTGTTCAGCCATTTCTTTGGTCATTCTGTTGGATGAGAATTTTTCTCTCCTTTCTGGAACATTGTTACCTAAGAAACAATATTTACATGCTAAATTGCACTGTTCAGTTAAAATAAAATAACAAACATTAACTGATGGGGCTGGTATTCGTGACCGAACAAATTTTAAAACATTGTCATCTTCAGCATCACTTTGCGTGATTATTTTATATTTATCAAGTTCTTCAATTAGAGGTAATAAAGATGATGGGGCGGAATTTAAAGAAATAGAAGATTGATCATTCAAAAAAACCAGCAATTCTTTATACTGTTTTTTTGACAGATAAACAGGTTTCATTCGCAATGAATGGTATAATGCAACAGCATCATTAAGTTCAAAGCAATGAGTAAAACGAGATAAAGAAATCAATTTATTCAACCCACTCCATATCATCGTCGTCTAGATAGCCCCTACAGCTACATGCACAAGTACATGAATTGCATGCCACACACGCACACCTTGCCATTGTTGTTACATCAGCTAAAATAGAACCATATAATTCATTGAATTGATTTTCAGTAGCAACCATAATCAAAAACTCTCCCACTCGAAACCAGAAATAGTACTTCCAGTACAGGAACAGCGACAATTACACATACAGCCTGTACATTGCCCAATACATTGCGCAGCAAGTTCAATAGAGTCAAAATCAGGAATTTCACCATACATTTCAGAGTATGCGGCAAGACTATATTCAATCATATATCATTCATCCTATGAAAAAATTAAAACAGGAAAGTCAATTAGCATTTTAAACATACACTTTTTACATGGTTAATCAAGTTTGTTTAATACTATGATTTTTATGGATTTTAGCCGAACTGGAGATGGTTATAATTACCATACTCATGTAATTTATTGATTTTATTATTTTTATATGCCTATATCCTTCGTTTTAGTCATTAATAAAATCAGCTAATACCTGATACAGATCAAATCTATGATCCTGATCTTACCCACCATTAGTGGACACGCGACTAAGTGAGTAAACTCTCAGCCAGCGGTGATTACTCATGACAAAACCAGCATCGACCAGCAAAACGGCCCGTAAATAGTACACACCTGAATTTCTCGATGAAGCCCTGAAACTAGCTGAGCATATTGGTATCGCTGCCGCTGCCCGTGAACTCAGCCTGTATGAATCCCTGCTCTATACCTGGCGCAGTAAACAACAGCAACAGATGACCTCGTCAGAGCGCGAGAATGAACTGGCTGCCGAAAATGCGCGCCTGAAGTGCCAACTGGTGAAGCGTGATGAAGAACTAGCTATTCTCTAAAAGGCCGCGACATACTTCGCGAAGCGCCTGAAATTAAGCATATCTTCATCGAAAACATCAGGCTGAGTTCCGTGTCAAAGCCATGTGACGGGCACTTTTTCTGGGAATTTTTCAGCACGTACGTGGGGGCGCTTAGAATGCTAACAAACGACTGCTTTCCGTCGCCTTCCAATTGCACGTTTTCACACTGTGGAAAATTAGCCTTGGTTTTTCTGGCAGACCATCCCAATGTTGGTCTCGTTTTCTGGCAGAGGTCAGATGTGGCGATAGCAATGGCGACTTTTGTCCACGGACATGTTCCAACAACGCAGCAGGATCATACAAGTGATGCATGATATTACCCGGTCTGCAAAATGCCTTTTTCTGGCTTGCTTCTTTTCGGCGTTTCCAGGTATAGTTTTCCCGCAGCCGCAAAATCGGCAGCCGGGCGTAGGAACCCGAGCGAAACAAAGGCGACACCAGACGCGCCATGCGTCTTTTTTGTGTCTGTGCTCTCGTGCACCCATTATTTGCGCACTGTTTTTTAGCCGTTGCAGCATCTTCATAATGGTGGCTCGGGCAGGGCAGCCTTCGGGCTGGCCGGTTTCCTTTGTTGCCGGTATTCCTACCCCCGTCCGGGCTACCACCCATGAGCGTAGGAACTCCGGTGGTAGCTGTATTCAGCTAACAAAGGAGGTTGCCCTTATGGCTACGACCCTCACCCTTGACGATCTCAGACATCTTGAACACCTGCGCAATATCGGCCATCTGGTCAGTGAACTGGCAGCGGAACAGGACAAGGCGACCGCCCGCCGCGATCCGGCTGAGCGTCTGCAACTTCTTTCCCTGATTTACCTGATGACGGATCAACTCGATGCCGTGATCGAGCGCTGCAATCAGCGCTGGCTCGACGGGGAGGAACAGGAATGAAGCAGCCGTTACCGCCCGTACCGCGCCCTGCGCTTCACCGACCGCAGCGGCGGTGTCTCCCGTCGCCGGGTTATCCTGCACTTCCCCGAACAGATTGCACCGGAGGAGCGCGATCCGCACCTGAAGGATAACTTCGCCTAGAACACGCTCAGCCTCAGCATGTTCGACAAGACTTGTCGAACATGCTGAAGGAGTATGGCCTGAACTATGAAAAGCGCCGGACAAATAAGGGGATGCAGACTAACCTGATGCTGAAAGAGGAAAGCAACGGCGACTGGTGAGAGTGCGCAGTACACCGCCTGGTCGCGCAATGGCCGAACAACTGAAATCAGAGGGGAAAACGCTCAACGAGTTAGTCGCTAAAAAAGCTAAATCCCTGTTTGGCTCCCAGGCAAACTTTAATAGCCTCACTGAAGTACAAAAAAATCAAATATATGCGGGTATTGTGGAATCCGCGGGCAAGTCCAACCCGCAAGTGAACATGAAAATGATGCAGCTCTCACGTTTAGGAAAAGGGCTCGTCGTTCTCTCGATTGCAATTTCTGTTTATGAAATTTATACCGCTGACGATAAGGTCTCAGAATCGGGGCGGCAAATAGCGATAAACAGCGCAGGTATTGCCGATGCTGCCGCAGGCGGCGCGATGGCGGGATTGATGTGTGGGCCAGGTGCACCTGTTTGCGTACTTATCGGCGGCTTTGTCGGCGGAGCTCTTGCCGCATGGGAAATGGGGCGTTTGTGGAATTGATTATGCAACAGGTTAATTCAATATCGCTGGTGAAGGTTCACGAAGCGACTGATTTATCTCAGGCTCAGTCTGACGTTGTGCTCAGTGGCAATAACACAGGCATTATTGTACCAGGGCAAATACTGGAAGCGGCAGTGCAGGTAAATGATCAGCGTTATATCCTTTTTCTGACGGATGACGTTATTTTTGAGGAATCACTGACAATTGCCCTTATCGATATTAACGATGGCGTTAAAGAGATCGTCCGTTTGGGTAATGAGTACGCGACAGGAAGTTTTGAGGGATTATCCGTTACAGCGGATAGCATCAATTTCAGGTTTATTGGTGATTCTCTCTGGACAATCAAAACCGTTGACTCACCACGCTTGAGGCTTCCTTTTGGTTCAGATCCGAAGGGTGTGAAACGAGAAGCTGGACTGAAAAAATACATGATCATTTCGGCCACTCCTGCACCTGAGAAAATTCGCTGACGCTATTTTCACCAAAGCGCGGAGCGTTCTAAAGGGTACTGACATTGATCTAATGTGAAGAGTCTACTATTCACTCTTCACTTACTCATCACTACTTATCTATTTGATAAATAAATAATAGAAGTCACAGTGAACAGTGTGCATAGCTAAACGAAAAAAAAGAATTTTCCCCTACCTGCTGCGTGACCGGCAACATCCTGAGATGGTCAAAAATTGGCAAATACATTATGTGACATTCGGTATGACATTCCATAATGGGTACACGTTTAGGTACACCGTATACTGTGCTCCATTAAACGTGTACCCATTATGGAATGGCTCCAGACATGGCGAGCATCACACGCCCCCTCACTAACAACGAAATCCTAAACCATCCCAAAAGCATCTACACAATTTTTAACGATAGATTAATGGTCTTTATTTATTCGCAGAAACTCATTCAATCGACTTCCTACTGCAATACACTTAGCCTCTACCATGCTGATATAATAATATGAAGGATTTGGCATATGCTCCATCATCCAGGGAAGTTCTTCTGAATATTCATTATCAGAGGTAGAGATCATCCATACAGGTTCACCACATAGTGTCATAGGACTGGCTTCGTGGTAACGCTCATCCCAGCCTCGCCCGTTTTGTTCGGCATAATCTTTTGCTATCTGTATTGCTTTCTCCTGCGTAATCATTACTGAGCTCCATACCAGACACTGTACATAATCCCCCCGACCGTCACGGGCCCCAGGAGCATTCCTGCGGCCTCCTGTCGTAGAAGGGAAAAAGTTATCTCATAGGTATTCCCCAAGGGAAATTTAAAACCCTGAACAATATATTCTGCACTCATTCCCCTTGCTCTTAGCAAACCAATAGTTTCGGCCAGGGCTTCTTCAAGATAGCGTAATATGTAAGACTTTGAATAAGCGGATTGTCTCATAAAGACCCGTAACTCACGCAGCAGATAGAACTTAGGGGCAATCGCCATATGGACTTGCTCGTGATAAAGCGTGGTGAGCATTTTAAGGTAGGCTTCATCTTTTGACATAGCTCCCGGATAGAAGTTACGACCAACCACAGCATCACCCCAGGGTTTTGTTGCCCCCTGTATGACATCCTTGTATTTGGTAATTTTTATTTTTGGTGTATAACGCCATCCACCATTCCGGGGTAGATTCATGCGCGAAGCAATCTCTCCACTATAACGGGGCATAACGACACCCCTTAGAGGTTTTTTAAAAGTATCACCAGGTTTCTTTCTGAACAGCAGTACCAGGACAGTATTAACACCGATGAGGGTGATAGCTTCTGCCAAATCTTTAGCAGCATCATCTAGGTCTGCCTCTGTTCTGGCATTGTTAGTTTTGATAGCAAAGTCATACAGCTTTTTCCCGGCTTCCAAAGCAACACCACCTATCGCAACCCACCCTACTACCAGCAGTATGACATCAGCGATCTCGCCAATACCAAAGAAGTGAGCACCAGCCCATATCACGACCACACTAGCCATGGTCGCCAGCGCTTGTGGAGTGATCATAGCCAGAAGCTGTTCCCCGACATCAGCTGGTAACAACGATGCTGCTTTGGTAAGAACTACCTGCAATTTTGACTGCAAATCCATCCGGATAACGTCCATTGATATTCCTCATGGCAAGCAATGCAATCGATTATAAGACCGTCAGAAAGTAAGGTCTTAGGGTTTTATCTGATTATGCTTCGTTGGTAATCCCCCCATTTTTAACAGTGCTGATAAGTAGAATCAGTTAGGTGCTGAATATGCCGCATCGGCATGAAGCCATTCAGTACCATATTCGGTCACTCCTGGTTATAGAACCATTGATCCTACCCGCCAATAGTTAACCCGCGTTCTTCGTTTCATGGCAACGCCCCCCTTGATTAAGGATAGCGTTACATCACCCCGTTGGATTCACAACTTTAATCGAAAGTTTTTCAATTTATTGTTGGGAGCGGCAAAAATGCCGCCCCGAGTTATATGCGAAAATCAGAGTGATACTAAGGATTAGCATACTCTAAAATTTCTTCCCCCATGAGAGTACAGTCATTGAGAAAGATTAATCTCATCCGATATTTTCCTTTATAGATATAACCCCAGGTCTGCAATACATCAAAATATTGCGATTTATTTTCCGGATTTTGCATCTTCGCTAATGCAGTTACATCTTTATCAACCTCAGCCCTGTCATCGTTGTCCCGATAAAAAGCCAGCAGTTTATTTGCTTCTGTTATTGCCTGAGCTTTACAAGTTAACGCAGACTGTTTCGCAGCAGCCAAAGACGGAAAAGTTATAGAACACAATAATAATGTTAGAATGCCAGTTGATACTTTCATATTATTCCAAGCTCTCTCTTCGCTCTTATCAACGCCCCTTTCCTTTCTTCGAGACCGTTGTAGCCACCGTTCACGAGAAGGGTTACTTTATTTACGTCATCCCTGTCTGCTACCGCATTCACATGCCTGAGATCCCAATAATAACACGCTGCCTTAACGGCAACATATGGGTTCCTTGCAACGATAGTGGGATCGGTTACATAATCTTTCTCAAACTGGCTTCCGAAATTCGTATAATTTTCTCTACCTGTCAGATGTAATAACCCACGACCTATAAATTTTGGACCATCACCTACTTCTGTATTACCTAAATTACGTCCTATCCGCGTTCCTGCATCATATTCTCTGCCACCATCTCTTGGAAACTTCGGTTAATATGGAAAAGTTTGCAGTTTCAACACAAGCTTGCGCTATAAAATGAGCGGCTCTTAATTCTGTATTTATTCCATAAACGGTAAACCATTGGTTCAAATGTGGTGCTATGGCATGAACATTGTAATGCTGTGAATTTAGCAGGCTTTCTATATGCCGATAATGCCTGGCTATATTCCAAAGCATCTCTGCTGTGATATCAACCATTTGCCTTTCCCTTTTCTTATATCCCATAATCATTTTAACTACCGCGATTGAGCATTTGGCAGGCATTTTTTGCTTTCGTTTGTAATCCAGGAAAATTCTTATTCTCTTCTTTTTCAGCGCCAGGAGGAACTAACATGCAACTGACTGATGACGATCAAGCAAACCACATCACTGTCTGGCACGCCTTATCAGAACTTTTCACCGGTCGGGAACGCCAGGCTATGACTATCGATGGATGGCTCAGGTTTTAAAGGAATCCGGGCTTAGCCGGGAGGAGATCTTTGTGATTCTGGATAATTAACTCGCGCCCGTTCAATTAACGCCTCTCCTAAATCGCATCCTGCCACATAACTGAAATAGTCTTTAAGGCGAATGCTGGAGACTCCGTTACCACAACCAATATCCAGTGCGGCATTAGTTGCGGGAGCCCGTTCTGCAAGATAACGGTACAGAGCCTGTGGATAGGTAATCTTGCTCCTGATTTTATCGTAAGCATTTGCATTCTTGTTGAACTGTTTCACGAGATATTCTCCAGTTACCCTCTTCACACCGCTTTGCCAGTATATCCCGTACCGGGAGATAACGTTCCCATGCCGGATATAACTGGCAAAAGGCCGCGCTATTGGCAATATAACGCTTCCGACAGCCTACGCTGAATACCCCCGCTTCATGCCCGAAGTGAACCGATAATACGGTTATTTTTTCAGATTCTTTCTGTGCGCCCGTAAATCATTTTTAGATGACAATCAACATGAATGCAAAGGTGCCAATAAAATATAATCAGCACGCAGATGCATTAGTTTTATACATAAACGTTGTGCCGTGTAAGGTATTTTCGGTCGACTTCGCATAACAGGGTATGACTCCGGCTATCTGCCACCCCTGGGAAAGATATAAATCGCTGGCTACATCTCCAGTGCGCGTATCCAGCACCAGTAAAGAGATGCCTTTTTTCCAGGCCATATCTTCAGCCCGATTCATTAATTCTCTGGCAATACCCTGACGACGAGCCTGTGGATGCACGAGGAGTTTGGATATTTCAGCACGATGGCGGCCATTGGGAATGCCGCAATAGTTAATGATGACGGTTGCCGCTAAAAAACCCTTATCGCGGGCGATTAATAACGCGCAATCGTGACTGGCAAGACTGTAAATTTTATCTTTCCAGAAACGGTCAATAGCCTCGCGATCATCGGGATCGGTAAAACCCACACTGGCTCCATCTTTTACACAAGACTGCAACACGTCACCTAATTCTGGTAAGCATTGATGTGCCTGTATGGCGCTGAGAAGTTCATATTCAATCATGATTTACATATCACCAAAATATAATGTGCACCGAGGCTCTGATGAGCGCTGAATGATGAAGAACCTGATAAATGAAAGCGCAAACTGTCGCCTTCTTTCAAATTCCATTTTTCAGTATTCATCGTAATCGTTAATTCACCTGCATATAACCATATATATTGCTCAAGCCCCTGAACGGGAGGGCTGGAATATTCAATGAAAGCGCCAGGGCGCAACTTTCCCTCAATCATCTCGCATCTGAACTGATTAGAAGGCGGTAATAACATGCGTCGCTCAAATCCATTAAGCTCATCCAGCCACAGGGGCTGTTGTTCTGCTCTGAAAAGATTATCTGCTGCCTGTTCAATCTCGCTAATCAACCGGGACATTGTCATACCGTATACAATACAGAGCTGGTTGAGCGCCTCCGCTGTCGGGCTGACTTCACCCCGTTCAATCCGTGATAAGGATGCCCTGCTGATGCCTGATGCAGAGGAAAGCGCGTCAAGTGACCAATTATGCTGTAAGCGCAGCGCAGCCAGACGTGCTGCCAATCTTGCCCTGTAATCCTGGTTGTTCATGTCATTTCTCTTATTTGAGATATTATTCCCATAAAAGAGAGATTACTGATTACTGAAACCCTGTCAAGCGCTATGGCAAAGCGTGAGTTTTTACTACTATGCAGGCGTGACAACCGCAAAGCGCCAGCCGCAGGCCGGGGGAATCCAGGTTCTGGCCTGTCTGAACGAACATCAGTGCGATAAGACGCTGGCGACAGCGGCTCAGGCCGCAGGGCCTGGTGTCAGGGCGCTCAGTGAATGGGATGCAGGCACACGGCTGAATCACATTACGCGTTCGCCTGGTCGCCGATCATCCCCCTCTGCGCAGCCCTTTCAGTAATGCCTGTGTCGCAGCAGACGATTTTCCGCATGGCGAACAAACCAGACCAAATTCACGCTGAACAGCAGGTGTCACCGGCACCACGCACAAACCGCGTAATTCAACCAGCAGGGCAGATTCAGGGACCAGCGCGACGCCCATACCTTCCCGTACCAGCAGGCAGGCGCTGCTCCAGTCGCGCACTTTCACACGTACGTCAGAGAGCTGCAAACCTGCCTGCTCCATCAGACTTTTTCCATTGACAACACATCCGCCGGTGGCGAGAACAAAGGGTTGGTCTGCCAGTTTTTCCAGCGTTATGCCGCTCGTACCGGCATGACGTCCCAGCGGATGACCGGCTGGCATTACTGCTACCCATACATCCTGCCCTAATATGACGTCGGCTCGTCCTGGTTGCGGGTTCATTAC
The DNA here is from genome assembly GCF_900116535.1 of Kosakonia arachidis. Lineage (GTDB taxonomy): Bacteria > Pseudomonadota > Gammaproteobacteria > Enterobacterales > Enterobacteriaceae > Kosakonia > Kosakonia arachidis. The sequence continues at coordinate 13,905 of NZ_FPAU01000002.1, forward strand.
CACGCCCAGCTCAACGGTGTCTGCGGCAAGCCACTCCTCGACTTCCTCGTCCGTACCTTCCAGCACCACCACTTCCATGCCCGGGTGCAGGCGCTTAAAGTCGCGCAGCAGTCCAGGCAACAATGTCGATGTCACGGAAGGAAAGCTGGCAAGGCGAATGCGGCCGCCCTGTAAACCCCGGCTCTCATCCGCCAATACGCGGATCGCATTAAGCCGCGCCAGCATGCTCCTTGCATGCTCGACAACCTGTTCCCCCAGCGCGGTGACAGCGATATATCGACGCTCACGCGTAAATACCGCGAACCCAAGTGAAGCCTCTAACTGCGCGATAGCCTGGCTGGCACCGGACTGGGTCATTCCAACCTCCTCAGCGGCACGCGAGATATTGCTGGCATCTGCCACTGCGACCAGTAAGCGCCAGTGCAAAAGATTCATCATAAGTATCAGTAGTTCAGCTAATAGCTAATTTATGAAACATTAATTTTACAGCGCGAGACGCTTTAATCACAGTGTATTGAGGATCGCGCTGAATGTTACGCGACAGCTTTTCAATTTACCGGAGAGAGAGCATGAAATTGTATTACGCCCCGAACACCTGTTCGCTTTCACCACACATTGTGCTGCGTGAACTCGGGCTGGCGTTTGAACTGGTCAAAGTGGATAACAGGAGCAAACTCACTGCGGACGGACACGATTTCCGGACCATTAACCCTAAAGGCTATGTCGCTGCACTGGAACTGGATAACGGTCAGATACTCACCGAAGGCCCGGCCATTGTGCAGTACCTCGCCGACATAAAACCGGAAAGCGGGCTGGCGCCGCGAGCGGGCAGCTGGGCGCGGGTGCGTCTGCAGGAGTGGCTGAACTTTATCACCAGTGAAATACACGCAGGCTCAGCACCGCTGTTCAACACCACGCTACCGGAAGAGGTCAGAACGGTTTTTCGTGAGAAGCTCTTCCGGCGCTTCGATTTCCTTGAGTATACACTCAACGATAAACCCTATCTGACCGGTTCGTCGTTCAGCGTCGCTGATGCCTACCTTTTCACCGTGCTGGGCTGGTGTAAATTCTTCTCCTTCGAACTGAATCGCTGGCCCGCCCTGTTAGCGTATAAGAGAAAGATCAATGCGCGTCCTGCTGTACAGGCAGCATTACTTGCAGAAGCGTCGCAATAAGTTCGCAGAGACTTACGGTGAGCGCATGCGTTGTATCCTTAGCGAACCTTCATGACCAGTTTGCCGGTGACGTGCCCTTCTGCGCTCACCCGATGTGCTTCTGCCGTCTGTTCCAGAGGGTATACTCCCTGAACAGGAAGTTGAAAAAGGCCATGCGCGCAGAGATGGGCAACTTCTGCAAAGGCAATTTCCGGTTGCTCTGGCGGGCCATGGGAAAACTTTGCGCCATATTGCTCTGCTGAAAAATCCGCGACGGAAAGGACATGGGAGGGATCGCCCACGATGGCAATCAACTCAGCGATAATTCCGGATCCCGCAACGTCAATAGCAGCATCGACGCCCATGGGGGCTAACTGAGTTATTCGTGCCTTCAAGCCCGGAGCGTAAGTCGCAGGCACTGCACCTAATGAAGCGAGATAAACATGCTTAGGAGAACTTGCGGTGCCAATAACGTTAATGCCGCGCAGACGTGCCAGCTGAACTATCGCTGTGCCTACGCCCCCTGCCGCCCCGCTGACCAGCAGAGTCTGCCCTGCTTCGATGTTCACTTCATCCAGTGCCCGGGTAGCGGTATCAACAATAACAGGCAAGCCGGCCGCCACTTCAAAAGAGACGGCCGCGGGTTTGACCGCCCAGTGGGTAAGGATGGCTTTCTCCGCGACGGTACCATCGCCAAAGCCAAATACCGCAGTGCCAATAGCAACGTCACAAACGCCGTCGCCAATCTCATCCACAATGCCGCTGGCTTCCACACCGACCGTGAGCGGAAACGTAATATCTTCGAATGCCCGATACAGACCTTCTCTTCGTTTCCAGTCAGAGGGGTTCACACCCGCACAATGCACCATAATGCGGATCTCCCCGGGTCCAGGATGTGGAACCGCTATTTCCTCGACTTTCAATTCGTCAGGCCCGCCGAAAGCGTGATAACGGATTGCCTTCATCGTGTGACTGTCGCCGGAGCGCAAAGGATGAGAAAAACCCGGACGTGAACTGACAGATAAAGCGGGTGTAGAACTTGAGTTTGACATAGATGCGCTCCGTTTATCGTATCGCTACGCAAGGGTAACGATAAGTGCTCCCGCCATTTCATGGCAGTAAAGCCGTTGATTTCGAAGACGCTGGTCAAACTGTGAGGGCACAGACTCGACGTATGCGCGATCACTCCAGAATCAGAAATGATCGTTTTTCGCGACGTTGCGTAAGCCTATTCAGGCGAAAGTTTGCTGTCAAGTGTACCTGCGCGGCGGCGCTTTTCTATCGTCAATCGGAGCCATCGTTGGTAAGTCCTGACGTTTGCACTTCGCTGATAGTAACGGCCTATTTGTGTGCTGATTCTGACAACTGCCAGCGGTTCCGCGACCAGCCGGAGAAACAGGCGGGCCGCCGCAGGAAGGAACCATCAGCACAAAGATATTAATTTCCAGCTTTCAGTAAACTGCGAAGCACCTCTTCCAGTCGCGTGTCGCCGATAACCCGCACATCTTCAGCCCCTTCGAAGCAAATCCAGCCTTCGTTAAAGCCATTGATCATCTGCATACGAGGCGAAGGAAATTGGTGCCCCTGCTCACGAAATAACGTTTCCCAGGCGTGACGCGCAACGGCTTCGGCAACAACCGGGCGGCCTAAAATTTGCGAGAAAGTGCTGGCAATATCATTTGGCGAGACGCGACATGGCCCCTCCAATTCAACGACGCGTTTTCCAGTCCAGTTCTGCTGTAATAACGAGGCAGCTAACTTACCAACATCGGCTGTGGCTACCATCGGAATGGCTTTATCCAGGGGTTGTAAAAAACTTTGAATTACGCCTTTCTCGCTGGCAGAGACAACATCCAGGGCACAGTTCTCCATAAACCATCCAGGACGAAGAAACGCGACCGGCAACTCCAGGCCGTTCAGCGCCTTTTCCATCAGCGTGCGCTGAGTTAGCAGGTTAATCTGTGATGCCTGCGCGCCGATGGTAGAAAGGCAGACCACCTTCTCGGGTTCAGCGCTACGAATAGCCCGAACAAGAGCATCAATGATACGACATGCAATCGGGAACCCCGGCGCCGGGTCAAAATCTGAAGGAGGAAGGATGAACACCCCTTTCGCTCCTTTAAATGCTTCAGCCAAAGCGCCAGCATCATCCATCTCTGCAATCGCGACTTCACACCCAAGCGCCCGCCATTCTCCGGCTTTGTCGGCGTTACGCATGACGCCGCGAACAGAAAGATTCTTGCTCAGTAGCGTGCGTGCAACAACGCCGCCAACTTTGCCGGTAATTCCAGTGATAACATACATTTATTAGTTTCCTTTTTCTGAAAGAACACAGGTCAAACGTTTGCCAGTGAGCGCGAGTATAAGGAAGATAAGTTGTTGACAGAATGCTCAAACATTCACCACATTAGTGACATAAAGTCATCTATTAACCATCAGGAGAAATGATCATGAGCGTTGACGGGCGGCAATTGTCGAATATCAGCGTACTGGCGGCGATTGTGCACAGCGGTAGCTTTGCCCGGGCAGCAGAATCTCTCAACATGTCTGCTTCAGGCGTAAGCAGGGCAGTAACCAGACTGGAAACCAGTATTGGTGTAAGGCTTTTTGACAGAACCACTCGTGCAGTGAAGCTGACTGATGAAGGCAGAAGGTTGTATGAAGAGATAAGCCCGCTGCTGGCGGGTATCAGTGATGCTATCAGTCTGACTTCCGGAGCGTCTACCGCCGTTACCGGGCGCCTGCGCGTGAATGTTGATCCTTTTTTTTCACGACACACTCTGGCTCCGACTATTAATGCGTTTATGAAATCCTATCCGGGTATTTCAGTGGAAATTGTTGCACGCGATCAGCTCGGGGATCTGGTCTCAGAAGGATTTGATATTGCTGTACGGTTTGGTAACCCGCCAGTGTCTTCTTTGATCGCCCGCAGGTTGCTTGAAGTGCCCACTAAAACTGTGGCGTCTCCGGAATATATTCAACTGCATGGCAAGCCTGAAACACCGGCGGATTTAATTCACCATTCCTGCATTCAGGTCAGAAGTTCAATGACCGGGCAGCCATTAGAATGGGAATATGCATTAAATGGAAACGTTATTCCTGTCAAAATATCCAGTCGCCTGATGGTGAATGACTCCGGAACGCTAATCGCAGCCTGTGTGGCGGGCGCAGGAATTGCACGAATTAAAGCCAGCGGCATTGAAGATCTGCTGGCCGAGGGGCGTCTGGTCGAGTTGCTTACTGGCTGGGAAGGAGAAAGATTTCCGCTTTATGCGTTATATCCATCCCGGCGCCTTCCCCCCGCTAAAGTGAGAGCGTTTGTAGATTTTGTAAGTAGAGTCTTAGAGCGCGGTGTATAAGCTCAGGAACGGCTGCGACGCGCTACTCTCCATTCAGCTTCAGGATGATATGTGGCATCGGCTCGCTCCTCATGCCGCTGCGCAACATACAGAGGGCTGGCTGCGCACTGCTCGCCAGCCTTTTAAAACCATTTTCAGATGAACGTCGGCTTTGTGCTGTTTCCTGCACCTGGGTGCGTTAATCACAGCACCACGGCTAAGTGCCTGAAGAACGCCAACAGTGAATAGCGCATTATGCAGGCTGTTTTCCCGAAAGAGATGAAGTGGCACCAGCCACAGCAGCGTCCTGAAGTTGTGTTAAAGGACTCTCCCGGCGATGAAAACCATGGAACAACTGGCCCGGGCATTACTGCCTGGGTTTACCGGAGAGTGGGTTGGCAGTTCATTGCAGGAAGCGGCATTATCAGCGGCACGTTATTCACGGTTTTCTTTGTTCCTGTATTTTTTATCGTGGTAACAACTTTTTTGGCAGGCGTTTAAGGTTGTTAAAGGGACGAAAAGAGTAATGTATAAACAACCCAGCCCAGTCTGATAAGTGTTTGTTTAAAAGCCCCGGAAGGGGCTGAACAAACGTTAACTATGGTGCCGGGGGAACTGGCGGTGTGGGCACGGGCGCCAGCTCCCTCACTTCCAGCCGGACTTCATAACGCTTCCCATTTTCCAGCGCAGGAAGATTTTTAACCACATTGTTTAACGCATCGACCGGGGTGGTGGTTTGCTGGACAACACCATACACGAGTGGCGCAGGGCCCTGCATGGGCGGGCTATCCCTTTGTAAAGGCGGCGGTTTTATATCGCCCTCTGTTGCAGCATTAACGGAAAAAGTGCAAACCATAAAGGCAGTGGCAAAGAATGTCTTCGTTAATTCTCTCATGCTGTTCTCCACGTTTTGGTTAAAAAAGCTTCACCAGAGGGAAAATAGCCCGCCAATAAGAAGGGAATGTGAACGAGTTTCGCAAGAAAGGAAAATAGCCAGACAGCATCGCGATGTAATTGCCAAAAGCGGCGTTTGGCAGGCGTTGTATCACCTGCGTCACGCTTTTGGCTTCCCAAACGGTGGTGAGCGTCACATAGAGGCCGTAGTAGCTTGTTTCCGATGCGTTAATCAGCGCGTACTAATCAACGGGGAGCATGTCACAAGCCTGAAAATTACCTTTTAGCCACAATTCGCATTTCCACAAGCGCATTTTCTGGAATGAATTCTGATACACCAATGGCGGACCACGCCGGGTATGGTGCCTTTATATACTCATCTTTTACTTTAGAAAAAACGTCTATATGTTTTTTTAGATCAACATGAAAAGTGGTCATCTCAAGTATATTTTCATAGTCCAAACCGGCCGCCTTCAAATAAACACCCAGCTTATAAAACGCATCATGGAATTGTTCTTCAGGATGTTTACTTATCGGTTTGTCCTTGCGTGCTGCGGTAACACCTGAAAGATATACTGTGCCATCTGCTTCGATGATGGGAGAGAAATGCCAGTCATTGAAATAATGCTGAAACTCTTCAGGAACTATCGATTTTTTCATGTTTTTCTCAAATGGATGACTGAATAAATGCCAGCATGTACCAAACCATTATGCCTGGCCAGGACCACAGACTTACCAGATAGTTTGACATAATAAAGTGCCTGATCTCACCTGTCAGCATATCGCACATACCAGCCCTTTATACTGGCTGCGTCGTACCAAAGCGGATGGAGAAATTTATGCTTTGCAGAATGCAACAGGGTCTGGCTTATCGGCCATCAGCACATTTCTGTTCTCCGTGGCAGTAACTGCTTTATCACTTCCACAACGCTTCTTACCCGTTGAGGTATAAAACGGGTATCCCCCACAGGACATTGACCATCGATGATGAAAGCCCTTTGCCGGCTGGTGTGACAAAGGGTGACTGAAACGCTCTGCCCAGAACGCCGCTGATAACATGGGGCACGGCGTTCATAAGAAACATCCTCCAGCCAGCAGGGACAGATAATGTTACAGGTTCATTTATTCTTCCTGTTTTCCAGTTCGCTGAGGATATCGGCTGACAGGGCAGTTTCGCCAAGCCGGGGAAAGATAGTCTGTACACTCCAGTTAGCAATCGACTGCTTCATGTCAGAAGTAGACCTTGTCGCTTCTGGAAATTTCAGTGGATGTGCTTTGGCTCTTTAAAAAAGCGCTAAAAACAGCGATACCGAAAGTGATGACACGACGTCGATGGCGGGCAGTTTGTTGTTGATTGTCGCGGGCTGACAGGAAGGGTGAGTATTGAGCCAGAAACCGTGTGGCACGTGTCTAAATGCGCGATAAATCAACAAAACGGGAGGCACTGAAGCCTCCCGGCGATTTAAAAGTCGTATTGCAGGCTTAAACGGTTCTGCCAGAAATGCGAATCATACAGCGGTGATGTCTGCACCCCGGCGAAATCAGTCAGGCTCAATCCTTTCAACACGCCACTGAAACTCCAGGTGAAATACACCAGATATTCCGACTGATTAATGCTGGCCGAAGACGGGGACGGTTTCAGATCCATAAACGAATACCGCGTCCCCAGTGACAGGTTTTCATTCATCACGTAATTCAGGTTGGTCATATAAGCGTTGCCGCTTCCCAGATCCTGGGTACTGGTGAAGAACGGTTGCGCAAAATAAGGACCCGATGACGTGTTGTGCGCGTAAGGCGTCACCAGAGAACCGTTGCCCCAGCTATTGCCGCTGGCGGCGATGTGGTCATAGCCCAGTTTCCAGCTCAGGTCCGGGGTAAAGGTCAGCGCCAGTTGGGTGCCATAAGAGGTACTGTTCACTTCACCAGCCAGCGCTTTGCCCAGACTGGTGCCGCGAATAAATTGCACGCCCAAATCCGGCTGGAACAGCGTATCCTGCCATTGTAAATGGCTCTCGCCATACACCAGGCGGGTATAATCAGCATACTCCTGATACCACAACTGGCCGGTGAGTTTTTTGCCGTCCCACTGCGTACCGCGCCCCCCACCCAACGCCCACATGCCGTTAGTGCGTTCATCCACATCCGTGTAGGCCGTGGTATTCAGGAATTGATCGTCGCCCCACGGTTTATAACGCCAGACTTTGGTGGCATGCAGATAATTAGTGCTGTCGCCGTAATTCGCATCGACACCACGGAATAAAATAGGCGTAATACGCCAGTCGTAATCCCCGACGAAAGGAATATTAATTCGTTGATCGCCGGCTGTAATTTTAAAATCATCCCATTGCCAGCTTAAATAAGCCTCACCAACGTTAGTTTGATTATCACCAATATCACCGATAGTATGTGCTTCATCCGGATGATCAATTCCGCGCAGGAAAATACCGCTGACACCGGCACGGAAACCATAAAACGGCGCAGTTTCATATTTTATACTGCCACCGTAACTCACGGTATCCTGATTAAAACCTTTAGAAAAATACGCGTTGTGCGTTGAATAATACAGCGTGCGCAAACTGCCGCTCACAGTACCGCAGGTAAAAATATCGGTGAAACTATTTACACCACTCGCATCGTACTGACAATCGCTGATATTGCTCTGTGTCGCCGCCAGTGCAACGGGAGTAAACGGGAAAAACAGCGCAGCAAGACACGCAACACTTAGTGCTTTTAATTGCATAATCCCAAGCCTCGTCACTATTGAAAAGAGCAAAGCAATGCCACCCGCACAATAAATGAACGGTCGGTGGCATGCTTTACTGTAAAAAAATTTATTATGGATTAATTATTTATGCCGGTTATTTTCACATCCGCCAATGTATCGCGTATTTCCCAGCCGCGTAATTTACCAGGATTCAGTAAATTATCCGGATCGCAGGCACGTTTCATCGCCACAACATCTGCCCGCACAACGCCTTGTTTACCATCTTCAATATGAATAACGTGCGGGTTATTAATTTTCACCCCATTATCACGATAAATATTCATAATAGCGTTCAGGCGATCTTCATCGCTATATCGCACCAGCGGCAAGCCGCTACAGGTCAGGGTGCCATTAACATCGCGCAGAAACTCAATATGCGACATCACTTCATCTGACAATTGCGCTTCCATCGCCAGCACCTGCTGGTGATAATTTTCCGGCGCATAGGCCGTTTGCAGATAGGTCAGCGTTTTATCGACCTTCAGTGCCTGCAACGTGGTGTGGTTCCAGCAATATTCAATCAAAGAATGCCCGTGATTCTCACCCTCGGCAAAATGCAGCGCGCTTCGGCCATCATGCTGTGCCAGCAACGATGGCATCAGTGGGTCGCTCTCCACCCCGACCACCGAAATCACGCCATGCTGGCCCGTCGTACCCGCATCGGCAAGATCGGTGAAATAATCCAGCACCGGTGCCGCCATCACCGCCACCTCACGCTTCACCAGCCCCGGCGATTTCGCCAGCGCATCGGCAAACGCCATTGCGGCCGGGAAACTGGCAAAAGTGTCGAGACGTTCAATCCAGTCGTGGCGCGGAGCCAGCGCCAGTTCGATCTCCAGCACAATGCCGTTGCTGCCGTAAGCATGATGCAGCAGTAAGGCGTCAGGTGCCTGGAGCATCAGAATGCGTGGCGTCTTTTCCATCGTCATCAGCTTCACGGACAACACATTGCCGGGGGATGCCAGCGGGCCATAGTTGATGGAACCCACGCCACCAAAACCCCCACCAAACAGGCCGCCGAGCGTCGCCAGCTTCCAGGTGGAGGGAATGCAACGCAGCTCCCAGCCGAGTGGTCGGGTATGGGCTTCGAGGTCACTGAGACGAATCCCGGCTTGCGCGCGCACCGTACCTTGCCCCATGCTCACCACCGCGTTCAGTCTGGTCATATCGACCATTACCCCGCCCTCCAGCGGGATCAACTGACCGTAGTTGCCGGTGCCACCCCCACGCAGATTGAGCGGGATGCGACGTTCCGCACAGGCCGCCACCACTGACGCCAGTTCCTGTTCATCACGGGGGCGCACTGCCAGCTCGGCAAATTTCTCTTCCAGTTGAGGTTTCAACACCGGGCTGAACCAATGAAAATCGCGCGACAGGCGTTTAACCTTAGGCGCATCTTTAATCCAGTCCAGTTCAGGCAACGCTGCGACCAGCGCCGCCAGTGCAGACTGACGATCGGAATCAGACATCTTTCTTTCCTGTAGTTGAGGTATCAGTTCGGGCTGAGTTCACTTTCATGCCAGGCAGCCAGTACGCGGCGCGTCAGCCACGACATCAGGGCAAAGAGCAGGAACCCCGCAAGGGAAATCAGTAACAGCGCGGCAAACATTAGCGGAATATTGAGCTGATAACCGGCCTGTAAAATCTGGTAGGCCAGCCCGGTGTCGGTACCGCCGGTACCGGCGACAAACTCCGCCACCACGGCGCCAATCAGCGACAAGCCGCTGGAGATACGCAGCGCACCGAAAAAGTACGGCAATGCCGAAGGAATGCGCAGGCGCAGTAAAATCTGCAACCGCGATGCATGGTTAAGCTTGAAGTAACTCAACAGGCCCGGCGAGACGCTGCGAAGCCCCTGAGTGGTGTTGGATATGATGGGAAATACCGCCATTAGCGTGGCACACACCACCAGCGACATAGTGGTGTCTTTCACCCAGATGATGATTAGCGGGGCAATCGCCACAATTGGCGTCACCTGCAAAAACACGATGTAGGGGAACAATGCGCTTTCGATAAAGCGGTTCTGCACCAGCAAAAACGCCACGATCGAGCCAATCACGATCGCCAATACAAAGGAGATCACGGTAATTTTCAGGGTGTAGAGCAGCGACATAAACAGCGTCGGGAAGTTCTGCACCAGGCTTTGCATCATCACCAGCGGCGACGGCACCAGGAAGGCGGGCACCTTCAGCGTCGTCACCAGGAACTGCCACAGCAAGAGCAGCACAATGGCAAACAGCGCCGGGAAAAACCACTGCTGAAATTTACGCTGTGCGGCTAAGGGCTTTTTCATCATTTGCTCTCCTGACTGGCGGCAAACAAACCGCGCTGCAACTGCTGGGCATACTGGGTAAATTGCTGGCTGACGCGAAACTCATCATCCCGCGGAAACGGCGCATCAATGCTGATGTCATCCACCACGCGGCCCGGTCGTGCCGCCATCATGATCACGCGCTGCGACAGGAATACTGCTTCCTGAATCGAGTGGGTGACAAACACCACCGTCAGATTCTGCTCCTGCCACAGTTTCAGCAGATCGCTATCCAGCTTGTTGCGGGTGATCTCATCCAGTGCACCGAAGGGTTCATCCATCAACAACACTTTCGGGCGTGTCACCAGGCCGCGAGCAATCGACACACGCATCTGCATCCCCCCGGACAGCTCACGCGGCAGCACATGACCAAACTGCCCCAGGCCGACCAGTTCGAGTATTTCACGCACACGGGTATCGGCTTCAGCGCGCGGCACACCGGCCAGGTCGAGGGGCAGGCGCACATTTTTATGCACGCTGCTCCATGGCATCAGCGTCGCCTCCTGAAAAACGAACGATAACGACAGATCGTGCTGTTTTTCCCGCCTATCGCGACGGAACAGCATCAGTTTGCCATCGCTCGACTCGATCAATCCGGCGATCATTTTTAACAAGGTACTTTTGCCACAGCCGGACGGACCGAGCAGCGAGACAAATTCGCCCTGGCGAATCGTCAGGTCCACCGGCAGCAACGCACGCGTACCATTCGGGTAAATTTTCTCGGCTGAGAGCACTTCAATCGCCGGGGGTGCCACATGCCGTGGCACCACTTGCACATCATTGCTCATCAGGGTCAGTCGGCTGGTGGCATTCATGGCATGACCTTCACATCTTGAATGAATTTCAGGGTGTAGCTGCCCTCAAACGGGACTTTCGCCGGATCGATCAGCTTGTTATCCACCAGCAGTTGCCAGGTCTGCTTCAGACGCGGAACGGTCATGATGCCGATACCGCCAGTCTGCGCATCGCCACCGGTCAGCATCTGATACTTCTTCATCTGGGCGATACCGAAGGCGATCTGTTCGTCGGTCATCTGCGGGTTTTCTTTCTTAATCAGCGCATTGCCCGGTGCCGGATTCGCCAGGTAATTTTTCCAGCCCTGCATTGAAGCTTTAACAAAAGCCTCGACCGCCTGCGGACGTTTCTCGATGGTCGATTTCATGCACACAATGCTGTTGCCGTAGGGCGGGTAGCCCCAGTCGCTGATCGGATAGACATTGGCTTGCGCTCCGGCTTTCTGCACCGCAAAAGGTTCGGAGGTCACGTAGCCCTGCTGTACCAGGTTTTTATCCGCGAGGAACGGCTGCACGCTGAAGGTATACGGGCGCACGCGGGCATTTTTCAGGTTGAGCGCACTTTTCGCCCACGGCCAGTAGGAGGTATAGGCTTCGGCGGCTAACAAGAAAGTTTTACCCTGCAAATCGGCCTGGTTTTTAACATCCGGGTGGGTGATAAACACAATCGCTGAATGCTGGAAGGTGGTGGCTACCGGTACCGCTTCCACACCCTGCTGCCAGGATTCCAGCGCCTGCATGTTATCGCTGATGATGCAGTCAGCCTGCCCTGCCGCCATCAGTTGCATAGTGTTCACCTGTGGCCCGCCCATTTTGATGGTGACGTCCAGACCGGCATCACGGTACAGATTCTGTGCCTGGGCTTGATAAAAACCGCCATGCTCAGCCTGAGCATACCAGTTGGTCATAAAGGTAAATTTCTCGGCAGCCATTCCCTGGGCCGACAGTGCCACGGAAAACGCAGCGACAATGCTCAATGTTTTTTTCATAGCCGATCCCCGAATTAGCGCGGTGGTAATAATGATGCTGCGTCGTTTTGGTCTACTACTTTGCCCTGCCACTGCCCGGTGCCCCACGCCGGTTCGGCGCGTGTTACCCATTCCATTTGATGTACTTCGGTAATCACCTGCGCCCAACTGGTCGCCAGTGAATCCAGAATCGCATCACCCTGCGCTTTGGTTGCAGGACGCGGATCGCCGATCACGCCACTCGGACCAAAGTCATATGACGCCCAGGCCGCCATCGGGCGGGTGCGGGAGAGCGTCGGGCACGGGAACGCCGGTGGATAGTTGGCGACGGCTTTGTCCATCTGCACGGTATCCGGTGCCAGCGCCAGCATCAGCGCGGTTTCGGCATGACCGGCGTGCATCGCCATCTGGCGTTCCTGCTCGTCCATAAAACTTTCGGCGCAATTCGGCACTTTGAAGGTGTCCTGCATGATGATGATCATGTCGCCGTGACGCAGGCGCAGTTCGCGCGCAGCCATCTGCAACGGCTGCGGCTGACCACCGTGGCCATTAACCATCAGGAACTTGCGGAAACCGGCGCGGTACAGCGATTCGCCAATCTCCAGAATAGTGTGCAGCAGCGTTTCACCGGTCAGCGTCAGGGTGCCGGGGAAATGCAGATGCTCGTCCGATTTACCATAGGTGATGGGCGGAATGGCGTAAGCCGGGATCGTTGCCGGTAAACGTGCCAGCGCATGGCCGACCACCCCGGAGGAAATCACGCTATCCACCGCACATGGCAGATGCGGGCCATGCTGTTCAATCGCCCCGGTCGGCAACACAATCACCGTGTTGGCTTTGTCGTCCAACGTGGCGATATCGGTCCAGCTCAGATACGGCAAAAAGCGGTTTGCCGGAATATAACCATGTAACATCTTGCTTCCTCGTGTTATTGCGGCAACCACGCCGTCGCTTCAACTTCAATTAAGACATCCGGGCTGGGCAGCATTTCGCTTACCTGAACCACGGTAGAAACCGGTGGCGTACCCGGGTAAAACAACTTGCGCACCCGGCTGTAATGCGGAAAGTGATCCAGATTGCGGAAGTACTGCACCAGTTTGATCACGTCGCTCATCTGGCCACCCGCGCTCTCAATGGTGGTGCGGATGCTCTCCAGCACATACCAACTTTGTGCCAGGATCGGCCCTTCTTTGATATCGGTGGAGAACTCGCCGGTGCGCCCCAGCAGTTGCTGCGCCCCGGCAGGGATATCGTCGTAACCACGCACAATCAGCGCGGTTTGTGGGTTCACCGGGATAATGCCGGAAAGAAAGATAAAATCGCCCGCGCGTCGCCACGCGGCATACTTCGCCAGCGGTTTACCCGCCCCTGCTTCAAGCGTCATTGCTGAATTCCCCGTAACAGATCCCCTGTTTCAACCGATAGCGACTGCGGCTACGCAGTGGCCAGCTTGCCGCCTCGGCAGCAGGGAAAATGACAAAATCGTTAGCCAAAAGATTTGCGCCGTCATGCAACGCCGTGCGCTGACAAATCAGTACCGATGCCTCATCAAAAGCCATACCCAGTTGCGCACTCAGCAGGCCGCTGAACAGCGTGTCGAGCGGGTCGTAGCTGCCAACCGGACAGAACGCGTCCTGCACGTTATCTGCCCCTAACAGCAAGGGGATACCGTATGCCTGCGCCTCTTTAATCAGCGTTAATCCGCGCTGACGCGGGGTGCGTCCCGGCACTGCGTCCTGTAACAGCAGGTTGGTAAGCGGCAGCGCAATCAGGGTGACGCGATGTTGCGCCAGCACCTCAAGGATCGTCGCAAAGTCCTCCTGCTGCGCCAGGGCACACGCGTGGCTACAGGTAATGCGTCCGTTAAACGGATGTTGCTGTAAATAGTTCGCCAGCCAGCGCAAACCCTGCGCATCGTGGCTCAGTTCTTCGTCGATATGCAGATCGATATCCAGTTGCCAGCGTTCCGCCGCCTGCAATAAATGGGTAAACGCCCGGGCATCCCAGTTGCTGCTATGAATAAATCCCCCAAGCAGCGCGCCACTGGCGGCGACCTGGGCGGCGATATGATCCGCCTGAGCGGCATCGGCAAAAAAGGTCACCGGGGCCAGCGCCACACGTTCAATGGTGCACAGCGGATGCTGCAACTCCCCCACGATCTGCCATGCCAGCGGAGCATCGGCGGTAAACCAGTCGATATGGGTGCGCAGCAAACCCACACCGGCCTCCACCGCCCAGTTAAGCGCCTGGCTGGCACGCTGCCGCAGATCATCAGTACTCCAGCACGCCCGGTCTTTATGCATGGCGGCGATGGCGGCCAACAGGCCGGGCTGTTGAGCCGGGCTGCGCTGCACGGTGAAGGTTTTATCGAGATGCGCATGGGGTTCAATCAGCGCTGGCAGCACCAGCGCACTGTTGAGCGCAAGATAGCCGCTAACATGCCGATGCGGCTCGATCAGCGTGCCCTGTTCACGAAAATGCAGGGTTGCCAGCGCCGGTTGATCGCCATGCATCGGCCAGTCCTGCGGCAGCAACCAGCGGGGTAAACGTGCGCCTGTCGCGCCCGAATACACGTTCACAGGTCGAGTACCAGGAGAGGGGAACGCGCGCGCGAACAACACAGCACAATACAGTCATTGGCAGCGCGCTCTTTCTGGCTCAATACTTCATCGCGATGATCCGGCTCACCCTCCAGCACACCAGTAATGCAGGCCCCGCACATTCCCTGTTCGCAGGAGAGTTCGATGTCGATCCCGGCACGCGACAGCACCTCCGCAATGCTTTCATCGGCATTGACGGTGTAACGCGCCCCGCTGGAGGCGATTTCAACCGCGAAGGTGTCACCAGCAACCGATTGCGTAACAACACTGGCTTTGAATTTTTCACTGTGCAATTGATCAGCCCGCCAGCCGTATTGCAGCGCTAATTGATGCAGATGATCCATAAAACCCGCCGGGCCACAGCTCACCAGTGCACTGTCGTGCGGCCGTTTGAGATCGTCCGGTACACGCTGACGCAGGCTGTCACCTTCGCTGCTGTAATGCAGCACCACGCGCGCGCCAAGTTGCTCCAGCCGTGCGCTGAATGGCAGTTCATCATGGCGTTTAAGAAACAGATGCAGCGTGAAATCGGCATCCTGCGCCGCCAGTTGTTCCGCCATGACCAGTAGCGGCGTCAGGCCGATACCGGCCGCGAACAGCAGCGTGCGCGGTGCCTGCGGCAGTGGAAAATGGTTGCGTGGCGCGGAGATGGTTAAGCTCGCCCCGGTTTGCACCTGATGATGCAGCCAGCGCGAGCCGCCACCCGATCCCTCATCGAGACGGACGCAAATTTGGTAATGCGCTTCACCGGCGACGGAACACAGCGAATACTGCCGCTTGCCGCAATCGGGAATGGTCACATCAATATGGGCACCGGGAGTGAACGCCGGTAGTGGATGGCCGCTGGCAGACGCCAGGGTCAGTAATACATTGCCAGCACCGTTGAACTGCTTTGCGATGACGGTGACAGCGAGATTCTCTGCCTGCTTCATGATAATCCTGCATACCACGGACACGTCATCAGCCGGAAGGCCGCGCGTCGTCTCGTTTTTATCGTAATTGCGATTATTATGTTGCCAATGTGTAAACGTCCATCCGTTTAATTCGCACAAAGTGTTGCAAAAAAGAGAACGCCGGTGATGTTCCGCTGCTCGCAAAATCGGCTCTCTTTCACCGGCGTGGCCCGCCAGGGTTCACTGCGCAAGGCTTGTAGGACGATGCATATGTCAACGTCCTCTATTGACCAACGGTTTTAGGGGTGGAAAAGCGGCTGGATATACTGCTGTTTGAACGTCATCCATCAGGATTACGTATGACGGCGACGGGCGAAATCCCGCTGGACGCGGCGAAGTGCGCCTCATTGATTCGGTTCAATTTGTAATCCAGGAATATTCCTGGCCCCGATGCAGCCATATACGACGGCCTGAACGGTTCCAAACAGTTCCACATGCAGGTAGACTGCCTTGTATAAAATCTTTCGGCTAGGACAGGTAGGATGGGGAAAAAAAATATTACTGAAAAAGATCTGCTTGATAACGGTTTTACAGAAAAAAATATATCCCGTTTGAAAGAGGTTCTGTCCCGTCAGGAAAACACCGACGAATCGTTTACCACATTGATAAAAGATTTGAGTAAGCGATTCTACGCCGGGGTAATTTGTTTAATCTTATTGTTTGTCCTTTTTGCTGTCGCTTTCATCTTCTATCCAGCACCTGTGATTTTAAGTTACATTCCGGTTGTAATCATTGGCATGGCTATCGTTTATTACATAATACCATTGAACCTTTCATGGAAGGCCTGGAAGCTCATGAAAGGTTCAAAGTAAGCACAACTTAATTTTGGCTGTGCTGGATTTCATAAATGTTATTGCCTATCTGAAGCCCTTTCAACCCTGCACCAGTACCTTTAATCACAAGGGCTGCGCGACTCATAGTCGAAACCTTTCGGTAAAAATCAGGGGTGGTATAACGATAAAGGCGCCACACATCCGGCTTTAACGTAAATTTGAAAATACCATAATAAGAGGTCGTTAAATCAACAAGCTGGTATGCCAGAAGGCCAACCCGACGATCAAAACCGAGAAATTGTGCTGAGTTTTCATAGGTATCCCGCATCAGATTTGAAGGGTTATCTGAACCAGATAGCTTCTGGATTCCTTCTGCAACTGATGAGGTACCGTTCAGAAATAAAGTTGCGCCTGCAATCATACCGACAACATTTCCTGTAGGGAGTGAAGAGGCAAATACTCCTGCCCCAGCGGCCATTTGCAGACCGGCAACCACGACGCCAATCCCATCGATAACATAGCCAGCAATTTTACCATTCTCTTGATATATCTGAACTGATGCGGCAATTACAGACTCACCCGTTCTTAACATGCGATCCTGTATTCTGAGGTTTTCCGTTTCTTCCCTGATATTCCGAATACAACGCTGACATTCTTCATCGCTGGCGCTATTTTTGATTGCTGCAATCTGACGACGTGCAAAATCACGCACTTCATCCTGAAACCGTATACGTATGAGTGCATCACCAAGGTGAAAAGCAGATACCGCCATCGCTGTATTCATCAGACTATTAGTCTCCGCCATAGCCATGGTCGTGAAATAATTTGAGAAACGATTATTGCCAATGTATATATCCAACTCTTTCCCTCGAAGCGTTTTCTGGACGTTTTATATACGTTAGCATGATTGTTTATAATCGTGTAGGAGTAAGCTGACTGACTAAATGATGTGGATCTATCATCTTCCTCGCATTAATCGCCACGGGTTTAAAGACATCTCAGCGTCATTTATGGACAAGTGAACATCCCGCTCGCGCCATTCCCTTCCAGAGAAAAACCTACCGACAGATTCGGGTAAAACAAAACCAACACCGTCTAAATTACCCTCACTGAAAAACTCATCAAACCACCCGCGGCGAATATTCCATTTATCGAGCCTTCCCGATAAACGCCACTTCCAGCCTTGCTTCTGCTCGATGTTTGCACGTATAGTTTCCCGGCTGTCGCAAAATCGGCAGCCGGGATTTGCAGCCCGCCTAACTTCAAGGCGACACATCACGCGCTGAGCGTGTTTTTTTATGTCGCGGCTCTGGCACACCTGTTTTCTGGTTGTGGTGTTTCACCACTCCCTTTTCAGATAATGGTGGCCCGGGCGGGGCAGCCTTCGGGCTGGCCGGTTTCCTTGAAGTCCGGTACTGCAAACCCTGTCCGGGCTACCACCCATGAGATTTGCAGCTCCAGTGGTAGCATTAACCGTTACTTCAAGGAGGTTGCCACTATGGCTACGACCCTCACCCTGTCACACCCGCAATTTGCCGTTGTCTTCACCGCGCTTTATCGCGCCGGGCGCGCGCCGCGTATCCATATGCTTCGCACCATCGCCAATGATGAACGAACCGCCCTCCGCGCTCTGGTGACAAAATACATCCTTTCTCTGGCGGCGCGTCTGCCGGTTGCGGAGGTACAGATATGAAACAACCCACCATCTCCATCGACGATCTCAACTATCTGGCGCACCTGCGCAACATGGGTCATCTGTTCAGCGAACTGGCCGCAGAAAACACCACCACAATGCACTGCGGGCCGGTTCAATACTCACAGCTTATTTCTTTACTGAGCGTGATAACGGATCAGCTTGATGCCATCATTGAACGCTGCCATCAGCGCGGGCAATGCGGGGAGGAATAGCGATAAATCAACGACTGACCTGCCGCAGCGATAAAACCCATTAGCGCCAGAATGGCGTTGGGCAGATTTCGTAAACTCGCCGCCAATATAAAAACCCCGCCCGATCTTCACCCGGCGGGGTTGTTATTTCACAGCCATACACGCACAACGTCATGCCACTTTCGCGCTATTCACCCCCATAAACTGGCGGATGCGTTGCAGCTCTGGTGTCGCTTCGCCGTGGCGGATATTTTCCGGCGTGGTATCGGCCTGAATAGTGCCTTTATCCATCAGCACCACGCGGTCGGAAATCGCCAGCGCAAAATCCATTTCGTGGGTCACAATTACCATAGTCATCCCTTCCCGCGCGAGGTCGCTTATCACTTTCAGCACTTCGCCGACGCGTTCCGGATCCAGCGCCGAAGTCGGTTCATCAAACAGCATGATGTCAGGAGACAACGCCAGCGCACGGGCAATCGCGACCCGCTGCTGCTGCCCGCCGGAAAGCTGATGTGGATATTTGTTCATATGCGCCAGCAGACCCACTTTATCCAGCAGCCATAGCGCCTGAGCACGCCGTGCAGATTCCTGTTCCGGCTGCTGATGATAACGCTGCGCCAGCATCACATTCTGCAAAATGGTGTAATGGGGGAACAGGTTAAAGCCCTGAAAAACCATGCCGATGCGGCGAATGCCCTGCTTACGTAAGCGGGAGTGGCGATTGTCGCCAGCCTGAATAAAGCTCTCACCAAACAGCACAATTTCACCGCTGTCCAGCGTTTCCAGCCCGTTGATACTGCGGATAAGCGTCGTTTTCCCGGAGCCGGAAGGCCCGATCACACTGACCACTTCGCCGGGCGCAACCCGCAAATCAATATCCTTAAACACCTGGTTTTGCCCCCAGGTTTTCTGGATCTGTTTCATCAACAGTGCGTCTGGCGCGCCGTGCTGTTCGCCAGCATGACGTTTAGCCAACGGTACAGCCTGCTGGCGCAGCGCATCAAGCTGGCTATCATGCAGGGTTTGCGGGGTTTTCACCTGCACGTTCGCCCAGCGCTCCAGCACCTGGAACAGCAAACTGAAAACGGAAACGATCAACACGTAATAGACTGCCACTGCCGCCAGTGTTTCCATCACCAGAAAGTTTTCCGCGTAGAGCCCCTGGCCGGTCATCAACAGTTCCGGCAGAGAAATCACCGACACCAGCGAGGTCTGTTTAACAATGGTAATAAACTCATTCACCAGCGCCGGTAACGCAATGCGCAGCGCCTGCGGGATAACGACCTTCCGTTGAATGCCGAGGTAACTGAAACCCAGCGCGTGACCAGCTTCGTGCTGGCCCTTCGCCACCGAGATCAGGCCGCCACGGTGGATCTCCGCCATATAGGCCACTTCAACCAGAATGGTGGCAAGAAGCCCGGCAAAAAAAGCATTGCCGAGCACCACACCGCTGGCCGGGAACATTTGCGGCAGGTTATAAACAAACACCACCAGCACCAGCAACGGCACACTGCGAAACAACCAGATGTAGACCTGGCAAAGGCTTTTCAGCCAGAGAGGGCCGGATAACCTGGCGCTGGCAACCACAAACCCCAGCACCAGTCCCGCGCACCAAGCAAGCACGCTGAGTTCCACTACGGTGACGCTGGCCTGCCAGAAAGCCGCCATCGAAAACAGTGAAAAGAAATAGTCCCAGTTAAATGTCATGCTTGCCGCTCCCTTATCTGGTGAGCCCAGGCGCTATCAGCGCATCTGGGTTTCGGTGATGCCATAACGGGCGTATTTCTGCAGCAGCGCAGCGTATTTGCCGTTTTCACGCAGTGCGTTCAGCGCGGCGGTAATTTCGGTTTTCAGCGCGGTGTTGCCTTTCTTCACATAAATCCCCAGCGTCTGCGGATAAATCGTCTTCGGCGAGGTGATTTTGACCCGGCCATTACTGCGTTCGGCGAACATACTCACCGCGCCAGCAATATCCACCTGCGCCTGCACATTGCCGGAAAGCAGAGCCTGCAACGTCTCCGGCGCGGTCGGGAACTCTTTCACGGTGATACGTTCTTTACCGTTCGCTTTGCAGTAACTTTCCGACAAATCACGCAGTTTGGTTACCCAGGACGTCCCCTGCTGCAAACCCACCGTTAAGCCACACAGATCCTGCTCGGTTTTTGGCTCGACCTTGCTGTCACTGCGCACCATAATGTAGGCCCCGGTATCGGCATAAGGTATGGCGTCAGCCTGCGCGGTGCGCCCGTCGGTGATGTACAGCGCAGAAATCACCGTATCGTGACGATTGGCCCCCAGCCCGAGGATCAACCCGGCGAATTTGGTATCGACCAGTTGCAGTTTCAGACCCATTTGCTCGCTAAGGAGCTGCGCAAGCTCAGCATCAAAACCGACAATTTTATTATCCTGCCAGGATTCAAACGGAGGATAGGCCACTTCCACACCGACTTTCAGCTCACCGGGCGTCAGAATACCGTCTGCGGCGCTGGCCGCCGACATGCCTGCTATCAGTGCCGCTGCGGCGCAAAGTCCACGTAACATTTTCATTTTTTTCATTCCCCTGCTCCTGTAGAAAGCCGCCGCTGATGATGCGCATCAGCAAGCTGGCAAAGTAGTTCAAACATCATGGTGGCACCGGTCAGGCTGGTCAGATTGCCCTGATCGAATGGCGGTGAGACTTCAACCACATCGGCTCCCACCAGATTTAACCCCTGTAATAAACGGATCCCTTGCTGCCCCTGTAGCGAGGTCAGCCCGCCGATTTCCGGCGTTCCGGTTCCCGGCGCGTAAACCGGATCCAGCACATCAATATCAAAACTCACATAGGTCGGTTGCTGGCCCACGATGGCTCTGGCCCGCGCCATGACAGCCGCCATCCCCTCTTCGGCCACCTGCTCCATGCGGATCACCGTGATGCCGTTGGCCTCAGCCCAGCCATGATCCTTTTCACTGAACAACGCGCCGCGAATGCCAATCTGCACGGTACGTTTCGGATCCAGCACGCCCTCTTCTACCGCACGGCGAAACGGTGTGCCGTGGGTAAAACGCTCGCCGCCGAAATAGGTGTCATTGGTATCGGAATGTGCATCAAAATGGATCATTCCCAGCGGCTGCTCACGCCCCAGTGCCCGCAAAATGGGTAACGTTGTCAGGTGATCGCCACCGGCAGTCAACGGCATCACCTTTGACTCATGCAGCGCACGGTACCAGGCCTCGATCAGCGCCAGCGTGTCCTGCACATCCACTGGGTTGACCGGCACATCCCCCAAATCACCAACACGGGCCAGGTCATACGGCGACTGAAAGGTCACCGGGTGCATCCGGCGCACCAGGCTGGAGGCATTGCGTAATTCACGCGGTCCATGTCGGGTTCCCGCCCGGTTGGTGGTACCGCCATCCCACGGCACGCCGACCACACCGATATCGAGTGATGCAATTTGCGCGCCAAAGGGCAGGCGAAAAAAGGTCGGTAGGCCGCTGTAGCGCGGAATTTCGCCGCTTTGCGGTTGCGGGTAATCCCCTTGTATTGAATGATTCACAGATGTTTTTCCCCCTGATAATGAACACCGGGCAATACACACAACATTTCGTACAGCAGATTGGCGCCAAGCTGCGCCGTGATCCCGCTAATATCGTAAGGCGGAGAAACCTCCACCAAATCGCCGCCAATCAGGTTCAACCCCCGGCAGCCACGGACGATCTCCAGCGCCTGAATCGCGCTCAGGCCGCCGACTTCCGGCGTGCCGGTACCCGGTGCCCAGGCAGGATCGATGCTGTCAATGTCATAGGAGAGGTAGACCGGCCCGTCGCCGAGCATGTCGCGGATCTCCGCCATCAGCGGCGTCAGGCTTTTATGCCAGCACGCTTCCACCGGGATCAGGCGGAATCCCTGATCCACACCCCACTGAAAATCGCCGCTGGCATAGCCCTGCGCGCGCTGACCAATCTGCACCACACGTTTACAGTCCAGCAGCCCCTCTTCCACCGCCCGGCGGAAGGTCGTGCCGTGGGCAATCTTCTCGCCAAACATCTCGTCGTTGGTGTCGGTGTGGGCATCCACATGGATCAGCCCAACCGGGCCATGCTTTTTGGCGAGCGCGCGAAGGATCGGCAACGTCAGCGTGTGATCGCCGCCGAGCGTCAGCGGGATCACCGGCCACGCATTGAGTTCGCTATAAAATGCTTCGATAAGATCGACAGACTTCAACAGGCTGTAGGTATTGATCGGCACATCGCCAATATCGCCCACCTGTAACGACTCAAACGGCGCTGCGCCGGTCGCCATGTTGTACGGACGAATCATCACCGATTCGCTGCGGATGTGGCGTGGGCCATAACGGGTACCGGCCCGCTGGGACGTACCAACATCCAGCGGAATGCCGACAAACGCCACATCCAGCCCGGCCGGCGTATCGCAGTACGGCAAACGCATCATGGTGCTGCGCCCGGCGAAACGTGGCATCTCGTTACCGCTCTGCGGCTGGTGAAAAAGGGTTTCCATGCTGATTCGCTCCTCGCAATACAGGTGTGTTGCGGAGATAGTGCACCAGGGAGAAACGGCGAAAAAATAGCAAAATACAAAAAATTAGTTTAGAAAAGTGAAAACTAATGATGCGCTAAAAAGAGGGCAATCGACTGTCATGGCTGTAAAATTCCCCAATTTGCGGTTAATGCATATTTTCGTCACCGTAGCGAAACATCAGGGCTTTGCCAGCGCGCAACAGGATCTCAACCTGACGGTATCGGCCATCAGTAATTACATGAGTGAGCTGGAAGAGAAGCTGGGTTTTGTGCTTTGCCGCCGGGGCCGGGGAGGTTTTGCACTAACGCCGAAAGGCGAAGCCTATTTACAGCAAAGCATGACGTTACTGAATACGCTGGAAAACTTTGAGCGCTACACCGCCTCGCTGCGCGGTGAACAGGGTGGAACGCTCAACCTTGGCGTCATCGACTCGACCATTACCGACCCAATGCTGCCGATCACCGATGCGATTGGACAATTCAGCGATCTCTTTCCTCTTGTGCACCTGAATTTGCAAATCAAAAACCCGAACGCCCTGCTGCATGGCATTTTAAATAACGAACTGGATATCGCCGTCGGCACCTTTTCATTACAGGGAAACAGTGTGGTTTCGCACCCGCTGTACCGCGAGCAGCACTGGTTATATTGCAGCGATCAGCACGAATTATTCGGCGTGCGCCATCCGACCGTCGCGCATATTTCGCAGATGCGCATGGTGACCCGCAGTTACTGGAGCGCGGCAGATTTAGGTAAAAAAGGCTTTAAACAGAGCGTGGCCAGTGTGGAGAGTATGGAAGCACAGTTGATGCTGATCCTGTCCGGAAAATACATTGGTTATTTACCGGAGCACTACGCGCTGCCGTGGGTGCAGCAGCAACGCCTGCGCGCCCTGCTGCCGACCGATTACGGCTACCAGGCGCCGTTTTCACTGATCTTCCGTCGCGGGCGCAGCAAAGAGATCCTGATCCGCACGCTACGCGATTTACTGCGCAGCGCATCGAAATCCTGGAAAACGCGGCGTTAACGCCCGCAGCGGAACTGCGGGCCGGTGGTTCAGACGAGCCAGCTTAACAACACGGTTGCAAAAATGACCGTCGAGGCACCACCAATGCGGGTGGCGATTTGTGCGAAGGGCATCAATCCCATTCTGTTGGATGCTGAGAGGATAGCCACATCCCCCGTTCCCCCCAGGCCACTATGACAACTGGTCACGATAGCCGCCTCGACCGGATACATATTTAACCTTGTGGCAACGAAATAACCGCTGAGCGCCATGGCAATGACGACAGCGCCGCACACTATAACGTAGCCGACAGAGAACACCGCAACCACACTTTCCAGCGGAACATAAAGCATGCCGAGCCCAATCATCAGTGGCCAGACTAATGCCGCAGAGACAAATTTATAACAGCTGTGCGCGCCGAGCTCCATGCTGGAGGGGATCACCCTGGCGTACTTACAGAGTACGGCAAAGAGGATCATCAGAACGGGGCCCGGAATATGAACCACTTTTTCCAGTAACCCACCCACAATGAAGAAAGCGCAGATCAGGAGTAACCCGGCTCCCATCAGCTGGAAATCGGTCTGCTGCGAACCATGGGACTGGGCAAAAATATGATTATCCTGATCGCTACGAATCAGCATCCCGTTCCCGGTTAATGAGGGACGATAGAGGCCAATACGCGCCAGTACACCCGCGCAGATAATGGCAAAAATATTTCCCACCACGGCAGCAGGCACCAACTGCGCGACGTAAATATCCGGGGTTTGCCCAAGAATAGCGGAATAGGCCAGCGAT
This sequence comes from Kosakonia arachidis, assembly GCF_900116535.1. Lineage (GTDB taxonomy): Bacteria > Pseudomonadota > Gammaproteobacteria > Enterobacterales > Enterobacteriaceae > Kosakonia > Kosakonia arachidis. The sequence continues at coordinate 38,661 of NZ_FPAU01000002.1, forward strand.
AAAGGTAAAATGCCTTCGCCAATACCGCCGCCAATGATCGGCACAATGATAAAGAAAAAGGTGTGATACGGTGAGTAGCCAAATAATGCGCCGACCAACAGTCCGGTGAGTACCGCGGCTACTGTGCCGGCCACCAAGGGGACGAACATGCGGATCATGCCCTGGATCAGGATCACCCGGTTCATGCCGAGAATGCTGCCAACAACCAGACAGGCAATGACGAAATAAAGCAGGTTGGCTTCCTTCATCAGCAAATGGACGGTGGCTAACGTATGCGCTTCAAACAGGCCAAAATAAACCAGTGCTGAGGGCACCATCAGGCACAATATTGCTGGCCCACCGATGTCCTTTAGCACCGGTAATACACGGCCAATTTTGGCAAAAGCAAAACCCAGCGTCATGATCACCGCCAGGCCGCCAATCATGTTTTTCGGCAATAAACCGGCGATGGCTGAAATGGCGACAATCGAAGCAATGCCGATAAATAGCAGCAAGGGTACGGCGCCGACTTCAAGTCCGTGCAGGCGCGAAAGTTGTGCACCCGCAGGGGATGCGTTAACAGAGGAAGAGAGAGAATTATCTTTCATTATTTCACCTGATTCGCTATTAATAATTAACAGTGGGTCAGGAATAACCGTGGGTTATTCGTAATAGGATAAAATGCTTAAAAAAATAAAGCCAATAAAATAAATATTGCCACCAGCAAGTTATGATTGAATAAATATCATAATCTTCGACCTGTAAAGTGCCCCATGGTTACTGCTTATTAAATTTGTGAGTGCCGTAGTAATTCACATTTAAATAACTTAAACAGGCCATTCGTAAATAAAATAACCACACAAATACATGCATTGGATACTTCCATAAAAAATATAAACTTAGCACGCCAACCTTGCCATTTAATTAAAGTATTCTTTTTGAAACTAATTAAAACGTAAGAAGTGTGATTTTTATCACCTTTGAAAGTAAATACGATAGATAAAGTTCTGCCTGAAAACTATTTCAATTAAAACAAAGACAGGACATTTTATGCCTTCACTACTCTTACAATCTTTATTTCCTTTAGTATTTATTATGTTACTAGGGTGGCTAAGTGGAAAATTAGGCTATACGCACCGTAAGGATGCCACTGTATTAGCAACGGTGGTGATTCGCTTTGCCTTGCCCTTTCATCTTTTTATCGGAGCACTGAACACCAACCCGGACAAAATCAAAAACTTCTCGTTTATGGCTGTGCTGGTGATTGGCCTTATGGGCTCATACTTACTGACGCTGATCCTGTCGCGTTACGTTTTTCGTCATGATATCAAGACCAGTGCAATACAGTCTTTGGTTTGCGCTTTTCCTGATATGGCCTATTTTGGCGCGCCGGTACTGTCCGTGCTGATTGGGCCGGAAGGCTTTTTAGGTGTGCTCATTGGCAACTTAGTCACCAGCGTATTAATGATTCCGTTGACCATTATCTTAATCCGCATGGGCGATAAAGGTACCGACCTTGAAACGCTACATCCGGGCAAACTGATTATGCAGAATTTACTGCGGGCGGTGCGTAACCCGATTGTCTGGATCCCCGTATCCGGCGTAGTGCTGAGTCTGGCCGGTGTGCAGTTACCGCATCTGCTGAGTTCGCCGATTGAGATGGTGGGTAAAATTGCCGGTGGTCTGTCGCTGTTTGCCCTCGGTCTGCTGTTTTACGGTGAGCGCCCATCGCTGAATATCCAGACGTTTACCAATATCAGCATCAAAAATCTGATCCAACCCGCCATGATGGCCGTCGCCGGGCTGACATTTGGCCTGAGCCACACGTTAATGCAGCAGGTCGTGATTATCGGTGCGACACCGTCTGCTATCGCTGCGGGCATGTTCGCCCTGCGCAGCGACACGTATATCGAATCCGCATCCTCTTCCATTCTTATTGGCACTGCAATCGGCGTATTAACTGAAGGCGTGATGATCTATTTGATTTCATGAGCCTCTTTTCTGTTATCCCCGATACATCGGCAGCCGTGCCGTTATTATTTAGTCAGGAGCAGCAATAATGTTACGCAAAGAAACGCTTTATACGCCTTATAATGGTGCCGTATTACTGGAGAACCCGTTACTGAATAAAGGGCTGGCATTCACTGACGATGAACGTCTGGCCTTTAATCTGCATGGGCTATTGCCGCATAACGTCGAAACCATTGAAGAGCAAACAGAACGCGCATGGCAACAATTTTGTCATTTTAAAAAAGATATCTCCCGCCATGTTTATTTACGCAATATTCAGGACACCAACGAGACACTTTTTTATAATCTTCTGCGTTGTCATATGCAGGAAACCTTGCCGATTATCTACACGCCAACAGTTGGCGAAGCCTGTGAGCATTTTTCCGAGATTTATCGCCGCGCCAGAGGGTTATTTATCTCATGGCCGGACCGGCACCGCATTGATGAAATGCTGCAAAGTTTTTCACGGAATGATATTCGCGTCATTGTCGTTACCGATGGAGAACGCATTCTCGGTCTCGGCGACCAGGGCATCGGTGGGATGGGGATCCCGATTGGAAAACTGTCGTTATATACCGCTTGCGGCGGAATTGACCCGGCATCGACGCTGCCTATCATGCTGGATGTGGGCACCAATAACAGCAAACACCTTGAAAACCCGCTGTATATGGGGTGGCGTCATCCGCGAATCAGTGACGACGACTATATCGAATTTATGGATATGTTCATTGATGCCATCAAAGCGCGTTGGCCCAATGTTCTCCTGCAATTTGAAGATTTTGCCCAGAAAAATGCGACCAAACTTCTGAACCGTTACCGCCACCAACTGTGCTGTTTTAACGATGATATTCAGGGAACAGCAGCGGTCACGACCGGTACACTGATTGCCGCCTCACAGGCTGCGGGAATACGCTTACGCGATCTCCGCGTAGTCTTCCTTGGCAGCGGCTCCGCAGGATGTGGCATCGCGGAGAAAATCATTGCCCTGATGGTCGAAGACGGTCTGACCCCGGATGAAGCACACAACAACATTTTCATGATCGATCGTTTTGGCCTGTTGACAGATGACATGCCTAATTTGCTGGATTTCCAGCAAAAACTTGTCACGCCACGTCACCTTATCGCCGACTGGGATACCTATTCAGAGAATATTTCTCTGCTGGACGTGGTGCGTAATGTCCATCCCAACGTACTGATTGGCGTTTCCGGACAACCCGGTCTTTTCAGTGAAGAAATCGTGAAAGAGATGCATCGTCACTGTTCCCGTCCCATTATCATGCCGTTGTCGAACCCGACTTCGCGCGCTGAAGCCCAGCCCCGTGACGTGATTGAATGGACGCAGGGAGCCGCGCTCATTGCAACGGGAAGCCCTTTTGAGCCGGTTTTTTATCAGAACGAATCGTACGAAATAGCCCAATGCAACAATGCGTATATTTTCCCGGGGCTGGGCCTGGGCATACTGGCGGGCAAGTTAACTCGCGTCACGGACGCCATGCTGAGCGTGGCCAGCAAAACCCTTGCAGCATTCTCCCCGCTGGCGAATACAGAGAAAGGAGGGTTGCTGCCACCTGTCGATATCATTGAAAGCGTATCGAAAGCCATCGCCCTGCAGGTAGCCCACGCGGGTCAGCAGGAGGGTGTCGGCCCGGTGATGAGTGAAGAGGAATTAAAAACACGTCTCGACAATATCTACTGGGATGCGCGCTATAAAGCGTACAAACGCGCATCGTTCTGAGCATCAGCACGGCAGAGTCAGTAATATTCTGCCGTGCTTTAAGCAAGGCCTGTCCGAGATTAACTAAAACAGATGCGTTGAGGAGATAAAGCCATTACGCCCGGCATATTTTGCATGATAAAGCGCATCATCAGCGTATTCGATTAGCATTTTCTCTTTGCCTTTCACTGCCAGACCAGGGCCAGAAGCAATACCAATGCTGACGGTCACTATTCCAAACGGGCTATATTCATGAGGAATATTTTCCTGACAAATATTTTGAATTATTTTTTTAGCGTTCTTCTCTGCTGCGATCAAATCTGTTGCAGGAAGAATCACAACAAACTCTTCGCCACCATATCGGGCCACCAGTGCAGAGCCACCTTTTACTGTTTTTTTAATGGATGTTGCGACTTGTCGTAAACAGTCATCGCCAGCTAAGTGCCCGTAATTATCGTTATATGTTTTAAAGTAATCTATATCAATAAGCATCAAGGATATTGAGTGGTTATTTACGACGCATTGTAATACTTCGCGGGGCAATACCTCATCGAATTTTCGACGATTAGCCAGCCCGGTTAAACTATCTTCAGCCGCCATCGCCGTTAATTTCTTGTTCGCTGTCATAAGTGATGCCGTAGTTTTTGACAACTCACGATTGCTGTATACCCTCCGGTGAATGTCCCGCAAAATAAAATAAGCAGAAGTTATCACTCCCCCCATCAGGAAAATGACAATCACGCTCAACATTTCTGATTGTTTTTTCCAGGACGACAATCCTTCATCGACACTTATGGCGACAGTCGTCACGAAGCCATATCGTTTATTTTTTTGAAATGCATATATCCGTTGTATATTGTCAAAGCGAGAGAGGCTTCTTGCGGTACCGGAATCACTATGTTTCAGGTATGTTGTAAAAAGCGGTGAATCCGAAATAACCCGACCTATATATTTTTCATCAAAAGGATAACGTACCAGCAATATTCCGGACTCGCTTGTTAATCCAATAGCACCAGAATGCCCAATGTTAATATTGCCAAACGTTTCAAGGAAATTTTCAATGTTGAGGGTGAGAAGGGCGACACCGGCAAACCTGCCCAGATGATCATCCAGCCGGCGACTGATGGTTATCACCCATTTCCCGTTCGTCCGGCTTACTACGGGAGGACCAATAAAAATTTTTTTAGATGTATTGTTCTGATGGTAGATGAAGAAAAAACGGTCTGCACTATTGACGCGACCATTAAACTTTTCATGTAATGCGATGAGCTTATTTCCATTAACATCATAAATAACAACATTATTGATCTGCTCGAGAAATTCATTCTGCCCAGCAAGAATTTTCTTTATATTGGCAAGTTTATTTTTGTCTTCACCATAAATTTCGGTTATGTCAGAAAGATTATCTATAAACATCTCACCCTGGCGGATGACACCCTCGGAATAAAGATTGAGAGTATGGCTCAAGTTCGAAACATTGGTATTAAGATCGTTGATGGTCTGTACACGGGTAATCCAGATATTGATGGACAAAATGATCGATATCATGAAGAAGACAACAGTAAGAATTGTCAACCCAATAAAAATCTGTTTCTTCATCATGGTTTACCATTGGCCCAAATCACGTCTTAAATACCTTCATTACCGTGAACCTTTACCATTAAAAATATCACGCCTGGTAGAAATCATTGTAATCAACAAGCAAATATATTTTTCATTAAACTTTAGGCATTAACACATGAAGCATAGCCGTGCTTTGGCTAATAATAAAGTGTTATATGAAAGATTAATAAGTTCTTGTGATTGCGATTAATAGCAAGAATCAGAATAATTTCGCAAGGACATCAGGCAGAGACGTGACTGACAAGCTTGTCGCAGTGCTGACGGGCACTGATGACGCTGCGACCGGTTGCGCCAGGCATACCAGCCGCTACGGGCCACATGCAGCACCCGGCACATGGTTTTGATACTGAACTCAGCCTGATGCTTTTCAATGAAGACATACTTCATTTCAGGCGCTTCGCGAAGTATGTCGCGGCCCTCTGGAGAATGGCCGTTGTTCATCCCGTTCAGCCAGTTGCCGCTTAAGGTGGGCGATTTCAACAGACATTTCCTGCCCACGTTCGGAAGAGGAATGGGCATTCTTTAGCTTGCTGCGCCAGGCATAGAGCTGCGATTCATACAGACTGAGTTCACAAGCAGCGGCAGCGACGCCAATACGTTCTGCCAGTTTCAGGGCCTCATCGCGGAATTCAGGTGTGTACTGTTTACGGGCTGTTTTGCTGTTTGATACTGGTTTTGTCATGTGAGCTACCTCTAGTTGAGAGTTTACTCACTTAAACTTTCCAACTTCATTTATGGTATAGATCGTAACGATCTACAAATTAATTTGTGTTGCCATCAGCCTGGTCTATTAATTTAAAGTGTACGCCGAAATTGCATGTAAATTATTTTATCTCACCACACACTCAAAACCATTTTCAGCAATGAAAAGTAAATGAATAAAGTAAAATATATTATACATTCTTAATCTGAAAAAACGACACCAATTTAATCCAATAAACGAGGTCTATATTCATGAGCACACAACTTAAATTCAACCTGACAAACCATAGTGAACACCTGCAGGATTTTTACTTTTTCCAGCAACCTGCTGTATATACTGGTGGTAGTAAAGTTTATTCGAACAGTATCCAGTCTATTCCACTTGCCCCTTATTCCTACAGCGCGAGCACCTTTACTTTACTGATTAATATGCAATTTTTTGCAGGAGCACAACAGAGCTTCACACCTCCTGTAGTAGGTCAGCAATCGGGCTATTTGTCAGCTATTCGTGCCGTTGATCTGACTCCAGCTGATACCAGTGCCGCACAGAATAACTCCACGACGTTGTCGGTGAATCCATTCGGGCTGGCTGTGCCGGTAGCAGACCCGCATGCTCAGCCTGGTTCGTTCCGTTTCGTATCTCCCGTATTTGACCCGACACTGAACAACATTAATGCCGGCTCCGCATTACAACTGGCTGATGGCTCTGTCATCCTGTCTAACTTTACAACGTTACTTCCCAACCAGAACCTGGATTGCCAGCCGATCCTCAAATTTTACATCCAGACGGGGTCATATGAAGCCGGGACGGTTATGAATTTCACCAGTTCATCAATCACTGCAGCTCTTTGTGATGCAACAGAAGGTGAGAATACTTTTGACGTTACCTATAATGCCGACGGTACGTGGATTGTTGTTCCCAGCTGATCTGTTTTCCAGGAGTCAGTCATTTTAAGGTTATTTATGGTGTATTCAACACAACGTGTTTGTCATCAATTCTGGCACAGCCTTTCTGAGTCAGAATTCTTTCGGTGATTTTCCGAAAAAAAATAATGGCAAAACGTAAAGTATCGGTCATTACTATCTGGCGAGGTTACATAGTATGAATACATACAAGTCCCTTTTCTTTTTAATTATATCGACATTCTTTCTGTTTACATTCTCAGGCCAGTCAATGGCAAGAGTTTTTGTCTGTACCCAAATGGACTGTGACAATGATCATTGGGCCCCCATTACTGTGGCTCAACAACAATTGCAGTCTCCGGGCGGTGTTTACCATGTCACTGTTGCGCAGGCGCTGGCAGGATCAGAGGCCGCAATCATCCGGAATAATACTGGTAACGGTACGGCATCGGATCTCTATCTGAAAGTTGATTTGTGGCACAATGGGGGAGCAACTCCTCCTGGGGCTGGTACGAATATGCATCTGACAGCCTATGTCTATAGCGCGGCAAATAATACAATACATCAGGCAAGTTGCCATATTTTCCCGGCTGTCAGAGCCGGGCGTTATATCACCTCGTGTTAAAAATAAACACAGGAACCCGGCGGGACCGGGCGCGTTCAGTTCTGTGCTTTTTGTATCGCGGAAAGGATCTGCTGCGGTGAGGCCAGCCCGGCGAATACCGTGATGTTTTTCGGTGTCGCGTTCTGTGCTGGCATCACAATCAGGCCGGGTGTCCCGCTCAGCCCCAGCGCCTGTGCCAGTGCATCATTTTTTTCCAGCACTGCCGTGTAATTGACGGGTTTCAGCTCCGTGACACCGGCTGCTCTGGCCGCCGATTCAATATCCGCCGTGGTCAGCTCCCCTTCGGTATGGCCGGTGTGGTAGACAGCATTGTGGTATTTCAGGTACCCCTCAGCGCCTTTCTGTTTCCAGACATCGATTCCGCGCTGGGCGGCCGTTGAAGACGCTTCCCATTTTGAAGCAAAAATCGGCCACTCTTTAAAGATGTAACGGACATCCGGGCGGGATTTCATCACCTGCTCCAGTCCCGGTGCCAGCCGGCTGCAGTAAATACACTGGTAGTCAAAGAACTCGATGACCGCAACCTTTGCCTTCGCCGGTCCGACCGACGGTGTGTCCGCATCCTGCAGCAGAGCGGCCTGATTTTCCACGACGCTTGCCGTCAGAGCCGCCTGCTGGCGCTCCTGTTGTTGCTGTTGCAGTTTCTGGCTGACCTCCACCAGAATTTCTGGGTGCTGAACCAGGTAATCGGCGGCTATTTTGCCGATTTGCGCTTCCTGCTCTGGCGTGAATACCGGCGCAGGGGCGGCATGGAGAGGGCTTAACGCGGTTAAAAGGTAGGTTGTGACTACCAAAGACCATATTCTGTTCAGTTTCATGCATGTGCTCTCTGATTAACGTTCTTTCTGAATGGTACGTGTATCTGCGGGTTTCCTCCGCTGACAGTGGCTCGTTTTGTATGACATACGAGATCGGTATGAACAATCACGTTTTTCGCTACAGTACGCCACAGGCCAGTTGTGCTGTCATTCATGGTACCATCGACCAGCCAATCATCGCCCGTGACTACAGGGTCAATCAAGACAGTCAGTAAAGCCAGCCTTTCGTCCAAACGCACTCACCTGGCTTCACGCCTCCACGCCTCCTGGGTAAGAGAGTAAAGCAGGCTCGGTGGCACATTTTCAACATCATGAATTTCTTTGATATATTTCAGTCCCGTTTTCTGGAGTACCTTTTGCGAGGCCAAATGATTTTTTCTCACAACGGCCGAAATCTCCGCCAGTTTAATCTCCTCAAATCCATATTTGACGGCGCGTTGAGCAAATTCAGTCGCCAGACCGTTCCCCCATGCGACAGTGGAAAAACGATACCCTAAATTATTCATCGTGATATCGGCATAGCTGCGAATACTCAGCCCGCCAAAACCGATGATCTGTTCAGGTTGGCTAAGAAGCGATATTGCCCACTGGCCAAATCCGTGCATCTCCCGGTGCGCAATCCAGCGTTCGAGAACCGTTTCTGCATAGTGAACGTCCGGATAAGGCCCTGCCGGATTAAATCTATTTGTCGCCGGATCGCCGTAGATGTTGAACAGCGCGGCAACATCGGAGGCGATAACCGGACGAAGATACAGACGGTGCGTTTCAATGGGCAAATGTGCCTCCAGAAAAAAGGGATTGATTACCTGTTGTGGGCGCGCCCCTGGTTCACAAGGGCGCAGCACCTTATTTAAACAGTTTCTGTACAAACTCCGCATACGCCGGACGCCAGACATCCATTTCATGGTTCAGGCCGGGGTACACTTTGTAGTCAAACTTTATACCCTGTTTTTCCAGCTCGCTCTTCAGCCCGGCGATGTCTTTCCCGGTGACGGAGTCTTTTCCGCCAACAACGACGGTGAAATTATGCAGTTGCTTGTTAATTAACGCAGGTTTGCTGAACTGCGCGCTAACGCCCGCATCAGGTACCGTTGTGGTGGTAACACCGCTGAAGGTCGCCAGCCAGCCGAAGCTATCCAGATGGTTCATCCCGGAAACCAGCGCCTGATATCCCCCTTGCGACAATCCTGCCAGCGCGCGTCCGCTTGCGTCTTTGCGTACGTTAAACCGCGTATCGACCAGCGGAATAATATCGTGCATCAGTTCGCGGTCTGCCGCTTTCGCATTGAGGGAATAAAATGATTTGCGACGGTCTTTCGGTGGAAAATTTTCCGGGATCACCTGCGCGATGTCGGTTTCAGTATCCGGAACCACGACCAGTATCGGTTTGATTTTTCCTTCGGCCAGCAGGTTATCCATGATCTGCGGCAGACGTCCCTGATCGATTGCAGAAAGGCCGGTATCGCCAAAACCATGGTAGAAATAGAGCACCGGCAGCGGCTCACCTTTTCCGTTATAACCTGGCGGTGTCCAGATATAGACCCGCCGCTCGGAGCCCAGTTCTTTCGAGTGATAAGTCACCGTCAACAGATCGCCATGCGGAACGGCGCGATCGTCAAGAATACTGCCCGGAACCAGAATCAGACTGGTATTCACCTGGCGTTGAGGTTTCTGAAAACGGCTTCCCGTATCCACCGAGCGGAACCCATCGACATCGAAATAGTACTCATAGAGGTTCGGTGCCAGCGCCCCGCTCTTCCAGGACCAGACGCCACTGGCGTCTTTGCTCATATCATGCGAAACATAGCTATCCGGGGTAGAGCCCGTGATCACCGAGACCCGTTTAGCGCCCGGCGCGAAAAGGCGAAAGGTGATGCTTTTATCGGCGTTAACCTGCGTCACATATTGGCTGACCGGCACCGATAAATCAGGCGTCACCGGAAAGGGTGCAGCAAAAGCCGGAGCAGCCGCACAGCCCAGCAGGGCGGCGATGGACAGCGTCAGACAAGCGATGTTTCTCTTCATATCACTCCCTCGTTTTTCACAGTTATGCGATTTATCGACCGGGTATGACCGCCAGACCTTAGCCTGCATACCGGCGGTAAATGTTTTTTTCTCATCAGCGCCGCTGAGATTACCCTGTTCGCTGCCGGGTGCATGAATGCCGGTATCACAAAAAAACATTTCCGCATGGAATTCAGTTATCCAGCGTAAAAACGCCGCGCTGTTAACCGGAACAGCTTGTGAAATAAAACCGCAGGAAGCATGAGATGAATAAGTAAACCCCGGGTGCAGCGCAACATGTGCGGAGAAAATTTTCTGCCCGGCGAAACTTTTCCCCCGGAACCAGCGAACTGTCTACGAGCGTTAACGATCTTCACACTAATGGAGCGCAACATGACCCCGATAAAAAAACTCGTGCTTAGCCTTACTGCAGCTGCACTGCTTAACATCGCCAATGCCCACGCCGCCCTGCCCGTCGGCGCACAAGCCCCGGATTTTCAACTGCAAGGTGCGCTGGCCGGGAAACCGCTGACCTTCTCCTTGCAGCAGGCGCTGAAAAAAGGACCGGTGGTGCTTTACTTCTTCCCGGCGGCGTTCAGTAAAGGCTGCACCATTGAAGCTCATGACTTTGCCGAAGCCACTGACGATTTCAAAAAGCTCGGTGCCACGGTAATTGGCGTCACCGCCGGGAATACCGATCAAGTGGATGCGTTCTCAAAGCTGGAGTGCCGCGATAAATTTACCGTCACCGCCGATCCGGGTGCCAAAGTGGCCGCCCAGTACGACACGCTGATGCAGATGAAAGGCAAAACCCTTTCCGACCGTACCTCGTTTGTCATCGCACCGGATGGCAAGATCCTGCTGAGCTACACTGATAGAAATCCGGAAACACACATTCAGAAAACAATGGAAGCGGTGAAACAGTACGCCAACGCGCATTCCTGATGCGCTGTAACCCTCCGACTTGCAGAGAATCATCGCTATGTTGACCGCTATGCTCGCCGCCTTCGCAGGCGGCATTATTCTCAACTTTATGCCCTGCGTGTTTCCGATAATCTCGCTGAAAGCGCTGGGCTTAGTCCGTCACGCCGAGGGCCCGGCGCGAATCCGAAAGGAGGGTTTCGGCTTTCTGCTCGGCACCGTGGTAACGATGATGATACTGGCCGGGATTCTGCTTGCATTACGCGCGGGCGGAACGGCGGTTGGCTGGGGGTTTCAACTTCAGTCGCCGCTGGTGATCGCCTTTCTGGCGCTGGTGATCCTCGGCGCGGCGCTTAATTTGCTCGGCGTATTTGAGGTGGGTCTCAGCCTGCAACGCGCCGGAGAGATCGAGGTGAAACGCGGCGCATTTATCCGCGCAGCGCTAACCGGCGCGCTGGCGATCATTGTCGCCACCCCTTGTGCTGCACCGTTTATGGCGGGCGCGATTGGTTACGCATTAGTGCAGCCACCCGCCGTTGCGCTGGCGGTATTTTTCGCGCTGGCGCTCGGGTTCGCTGCGCCGTTCAGCGTGATCTCACTGTTTCCGTCGCTCGGCAAATGGCTGCCGCGCCCCGGCGCATGGATGAATACCCTCAAGCGCGGGCTGGCGTTTCCGATGTTCGGCGCTTTCGGCTGGCTGGTGTGGGTGTTGGCACAGCAGTCAGGGATGACCGCGCTGGCGGCGATCCTTGCCGCATCGGTGGTGGTGAGCTTTGCCGCCTGGCTGTACGGTATGGCGCAACAGCGCCGCTTTGCCGGACGCGGGCATAAGGTGTTGTTTGCCACCACGGCGGTACTGCTGCTTGCCGCGATTGTGCCACTGCCCTCGGTCGTGAAAAGCGGTAGCACCTTGCCTGCTGCGCACATTACCGAGGTGAAATGGTCACCGCAGGCGGTGGCGGAGAATCGCGGACATGGCAAAGCCATCTTTGTCGATTTCACCGCCTCGTGGTGCATCACCTGTCAGGTTAATGAGCGCACGTCGCTCTCCACTCAGGCCGTGAAAACCGCGCTGGCGCAGACCGGGACACTCTATATGGTGGCCGACTCCACGAAATTTAATGCGGATATTGATGACGCGCTCAATGAACTGGGCCAGGGCAGCCTGCCGCTCTATGTGGTCTACCCGGCAGACGGCAGTGCGCCGAAGATCCTGCCACAAGTACTGACACCCTCAATCGTAGTAAATGCGCTGAATCAGGCGAGTGGGAAAAAAACCTAAAGGCAGATTATGCAAAAAAGTGAGGCAGCGCGTGACGAATGGCCACGCCTGATGGCGCTTGCGCAGGCTGGCGACCAGCAGGCTTACACGCGGCTGCTGAAAGCGCTGGTGCCAGTGATCCGCACGCTTGCTCACAAGCAGATCGCCGACGAGGTGCTGGTGGATGATGTGATTCAGGATGTGCTGCTCACCGTGCACCGGGTGCGTCATACCTACGATCCCAGCGCCCCTTTCCTGCCATGGTTGATGGCAATTGCCCATGCCCGCACCGTCGATGCGCTGCGCAAGCGCGGTCGCCACTGGCAACGGGAGGTGGAAAGTGAGGAGGCATCACTGCTGATTGCCAACAGCGAGCCGTCTCAGGCACCGGAAGAGCTGTCGGCACTGCTGAATCAGCTACCGGACCGCCAGCGGCAAGTGATTGAGCATGTTCATCTGCGGGAGATGAGCCTTGCGGAAACCGCGACGCACAATAACCTGACGGTTTCCGCCGTGAAGTCATTGCTGCACCGCGCCCTGAATAATCTTCGTCGGTTGGGAGCACATCATGGCCGATCATGACCTGTTAATTGAGAAATTAAGCCGCTCCATCGCGCCGGTAAAACGCCCCTGGCAACCCGGCTGGCGCGTGATGGCCTGGCTGGCGACGGCGTTACCGTGCGGTATTGCCGCCAGTTTATTGCTGAACAGAACCCTGACCGACTGGTCGCAGAGCGGCGCGGCGTGGGTTATCGTGCAGTTGCCGCTGACCTTTGTCGCCGGAACGCTGGCGATTCGTAATGCTTTTTTGCTGAGTATTGCCGGGCAGCAGCCGCTTAGCTGGAAGTGGTTTGCGCCACTGTTCAGCATCTGGTTCGCCAGCACGCTGGTTAACCTGCATCTGCACCACTCGCTGGAACCTGCCGGTAGCGTTGAAGGGCCGAATTGCTATCTGTTTATGGTGGTGGTCAGCGCCCCAATGATGGCGATTGTGATTGGTTACCTGCACCGCACCCGCTCGCTGTTCCCGGCGCGTAGCCTGGCGGCGGCGGGCACGGGCGTGGCCTGTATGGCGCTGACGCTGTTGGCGCTTTGCCATCCGGTGCACCTCAGCGCACCGGATCTGTTAATGCATATCGCCGCTATCTTCACCATAATCACTGGCACCATTGCGCTGGGTTACCGCTGGGTGGCGTTATCCTGGTGAACCGCTTTTAGGGAAGATCCATAGCTGTTCGGCAGGCAGCACTAGGCGATAATTTTGCTCGCTGCGCGGCTGAGTACCGTAAACACGCAGCACAAAATCATCCCCTTGTGTGCGGAACAGATATTCCCAACGATCACCAAGATACATACTGGTCAGCATCGGCAACTCCATCGCGTTGTCCTGCGGTTGATCGCTTAACCGCAGGCTTTCCACGCGGATCACTGCCGTCGCCGGTTGGCCCACGGCGACGCCCGGCCCGGCGACGCCCCACAGCGCCCAGCTCGCACCCTCAATACGCGCTTTCCCATTCACCACCTCAGTGACATTGCCATGCAGGCGGTTATTGCTGCCCATAAATTCAGCAGTAAACAGCGTCGATGGCGTGCTGTACATCTCCTGCGGTGTGCCCTGCTGTTCGATAACACCGTTGTTCAGCAGCAGGATGCGGTCAGAAATCGCCATCGCTTCATTTTGATCGTGCGTTACCATTAGCGCCGATAAACCGAGTTTGACAATCAGCTCGCGCAGGAAGACCCGCGCCTCCTCGCGCAGCTTGGCGTCGAGGTTTGACAGCGGCTCATCCAGCAAAATGACCGGTGGGTTATAGACCAGCGCCCGGCCAATCGCCACACGCTGCTGCTGGCCACCGGAGAGTTGATGTGGATGGCGTTTACCCAGCCTTCCCAGCCCAAGTTGATCCAGTACCGCTTGCACCCTCTGGGCGATCTCCGCCGACGCGACTTTGCGCAGTTTCAGCGGATAAGCCACATTCTCGAATACCGTTTTATGCGGCCACAAGGCGTAAGACTGGAACACCAGCCCCAGATTGCGCTCTTCGGCGGGCACTTCACTGCGCGGATTTCCGTCGTACACCACATTGCTGCCAATGGTGATGCGCCCCTGGCTCGGTTTTTCCAGCCCGGCGACGGCACGCAGCAGCGTGGTTTTACCGCTACCGGAGGGGCCAAGCAGCGAAACAACTTCGCCCCGTTTCAGTTGCATGGAGACGCCTTTCAATACCGGATTGTCGCCATAGGTCAGATGCAGATTATCGACAGCCAGCTCAATCATGTAATTTCACTCCAAAGCGCAGGGCCACGCCAAGACCGATGACCACCAGCAGAATATTGATAAACGACAGCGCAGCGACGATATCGATCGCGCCCGCCGCCCACAGCGACACCAGCATCGAGCCGATGGTTTCCGTCCCCGGAGAAAGCAGGTAAACACCGGTTGAGTATTCACGCTCAAAAATCAGGAACATCAACAACCAGGAGCCGATCAAACCGTAGCGCGACAGCGGCACCGTGACATGACGGGTTACCTGTCCGCGCGACGCGCCGGTACTGCGTGCAGCCTCTTCCAGCTCTGGCCCAACCTGCAACAGCGTGGAGGAGATCAAACGCAGCCCGTACGCCATCCATACCACGGTGTAGGCCAGCCAGACGCTGAAGATGGTAGTACGCAACGAACGCAGCCAGACGATCAGGTTGTCGCGCAGCCACTGCGCCACCGGCAGCCCGGAGAGCCAGCCGTTTTTTAGCGACTGATCCAGCCACATCGGCAGAAAAAGGAACACCCATAAGAACGCCAGCCCCGCCAGCAACCCAGGCACGGCACGTGGCACCAGCACGCTATAGTCGAGAAAGCGTGTAACATTATCCTGCTTGCGGTGCATCGCAATACCGACGAACAGATAGCAGACCACCGCCAGCGCACCGCCAATCACGCCAATGGCCATCGAGTTGACGATAGCGCGTAGCAGGTTCGGCTGCTGCCAGATATTGCGGAACGTGGAGAGCGAAAACTCGTCCCACAGCGAAACGCCGACACCCCAGTTGGCGATAAACGCCCGCAGCACCACGCCGATCAAGGGCACGCCGATGGTAACGGTAAGCCACGCCACCACCACCATTCCCGCCACCCACCGCCATTTGCCAAGCGGCAGCGCACGTGCCTGCGAGGCTTTGCCCTTCATGGTGACGAAACGGCTGGCGGTGCGCATCAGCCTGCGCTGCAACATCACCAGCGGAATGGTGATGCAAATCAGCACCACCGCCACCGCCGCCATCAGGTGATACGACGGCGTACCCAGTTTGTTGGTCAACTTATACAGATACGTTGCCAGCACCATGTTGCCTTCAGGATCGCCAAGCACCAGCATCAGGCCGAACACTTCCAGACCGAGGAAAAAGAGCAGTACGCAGGCATACAGAATCGAGGGACGAACCATCGGCAGGCTGACGGCAGTCATCACCTGAAGCGGTGATGCGCCGACGGTACGCGCCGCCTCTTCAACGTCCGAACCGACGCTACGCAATGCCGATGAGATATAAAGATAGGCATGAGGAACATGGGTTAAACCGGCAATCACCACAATGCTGAACATTGAGTAGATGTTCCACGGCACAAAACCGATGAGCGCCTCCGCCCAACGCGAGAAAAAGCCCACCGGCCCGGCGGCGACCACATAGCCAAAACCGAGCACCATCGGCGAGACGAAAATCGGTACCAGAATCAACGGCTCAATAAACCGGCGGCCCGGCAAATCAGTGCGAACCATCAGAAAGGCAAGGATGCCACCGAGTGGAATCGCAATAATCACCAGCCCGAAAGCCAGAATGAAGCCGGATTTCAGCGCCAGATAAAAATCAGGATCGGTAAAAATAAAGGCAAAGGCTTCAAGGCTGAACGCTTTACTACGGGCGAAAAAGGGTGCGGAGAGGAAACTCTGCACCACAATAAATAACAGCGGGATATAAATAACCAGTGCGGTAATTAATACGGTTACACCACGCGGCAACCCCTGCCATTTTCTGCGCACGATATTCATAAATCATCCCTTTACGCTCTGTCATGCCAGGCAAAACGTTGTGCATCGCAGCGACACACAACAGTAATGGAGGTTATTTGGCAGCGGCTTCGCGCCACTGTTTAATAAATTCCAGACGTTTTTTCGGCTCCAGATATTCCAGCAGTGATTCATCTACCGGGATCGGCTTCAGCGCCTGCCCCAGCAATTTGGTCATGCCATCAATGTCGTTTTTGCCTTCAATATCCTGGCGCAAGGAAGGAATATCCGCCTGGTTGGCGAGAATGCTCTGCCCTTTTTCTGACAGCACATAGTCAAACCACAGTTTCGCCGCGTTGCTATGTTCCGCTTCCGCACTGATAAACGACACGCGCGATAGCACCAGCACATAATCTTTCGGATAAGCGATCCCCAGCGATTTATCCCCTTTAATGCGCGCTTCCGCGTACGAGCCAAGGATGTTGTAACCAATCAGGTTTTCACCCGACGAGACGCGCTCCATCATGGTACCGGTGGAGGACTGCACCGTCAGACCGCCTTTGGCGATATCAGCCAGATGTGCGAAATAATCTTTGTCGCTTTTGCTGTCCTGAACAGCGAGCATAAAACCGAGGCCGGACTTTTCAATATCGTAGGTGGTGACTTTATTTTTGAATTTATCGCTCTGCGCGGCGATTAATTTCGCCAACGCACTGTGGGAGTCGGGAACCTCATTTGCGGGAATCAGCCGTTTATTATAAATAAACACCACCGGTTCATAGGTGGTGCCATAGGCTTTTTGTTGCCATACCGCCCACGTTGGTAATTTCTCTTTTTCCGGTGAAACATATTCGGCTGCATAATCCGTCGCCAACTTCAGCGCGGTATCCATCGATGAACTCCAGACCACATCGCCACTGCCACCACCAGAGGCTTGCTCGCTGAGATAGCGGTTATACAGCTCGGTGCTGTTCATATCGTTATATTCAACTTTGATTCCAGGATATTGTTCCTCAAAGCCTTTAATCAGCGGGCCTGCGGCTTTGGTGTCCGTTGTCGAATAGATAACGACTTTGCCCTCTTTCGTCCCGGCATCCACAATCTTCTGGTATTCCGCTGGATAGCCCGCAGGCACTGCCGCCAGCGCAGAGCCAGCAAATACGGTGGCCAGAACAGCAGCCAACGTTGCGATCTTCCCGTTCATACAACCCCCCGGCATCATTTTTGAAACACAAAGTTAACATATAGACCGTGCGCCCACTGATGCAATAAAGTTGCTTGTTTTTTCTGACTTTTGTGACGGTGGCGTGGTTTAAAAATAGGTTGTTTCTGCGCAAAAAATAGCAGGCAGAGAAACCGTAAACATCCGCTTAATATCATGCTCTGGCTGCCATCTCGTGCAGAAAAATAGCCAGAAAGTAGAAAGCAGTGTCGTGGGAAATAACATAAAAATAATGCATTTTGCGGCTTATATCGCCCCATCAATAAGCCGATACAAGCGTATGCTGGCCGCAAATTTTCAGGAGATCATAACGCAATGGCAGCAGTGGCAACAGACGTTATCAGCGGCGCAATCATTTCCGGGATTGAGAAAGCGCATGAGGATTACCGGAAAATGTCAGGGGGATACTGGGTGTGGACAGCCGCGGAATACATGCTGACTACCTATATCGCCAAAGAGTTGAGCGAAATGGAGGGGGCGAAATTCGTTACTATCGAGAGTAATGGCAGCAGTTCGATGGAACATGCGCAGGCTATCGCGCCAGGCCCCAAGCCCCTTAAAGCGCGGCTAAATGGGCGTTTTGATATTCTGCTGTGGTGGGGAAAATACCAGCCGCGTGCGGTTATTGAAGTGAAAAACCAGCCCGGCGGTCCCTCCACCTGGTATCACGATATCGAGCGTATTACCTCGGTGCTGAAAATCAGCCGCGAAACCTCTTCCATTAAATTTGGCGTTTTCGCCTATTATTATTCCGCCGCTGACGGTGAATTACTCAGCGGTGCGGAAAAGGTGTCGCAGAAATTTGCGCGCGTGGAGGACTACGTACAAAAACAGATCGCTGACCGTTATCACGTTTATCAGGTCACTTCAGAAATTCATGACGAAGGGACAGAAGGCGCCTGGGGCGCAGCGTGTCTGATTATCCGCATGATGTAAACATCTCCTCGGTTCCCTGCCACCGCAGCCTGCGGTGGCCAGCCCAATCTTAAACGAACTTAAACGAAACCTTCGCGTTCATTATTTGTTCGCCTGTTCGTCATAAAACGATCATCTGTTGTGCCGTTAATGGACGCCAGTTGAATGACAAAAACCGGAACACTTATGAACAGCG
Source organism: Kosakonia arachidis (assembly GCF_900116535.1). GTDB lineage: Bacteria > Pseudomonadota > Gammaproteobacteria > Enterobacterales > Enterobacteriaceae > Kosakonia > Kosakonia arachidis. The sequence continues at coordinate 57,552 of NZ_FPAU01000002.1, forward strand.
CATTGGCAGAACTTTCTGAATACCCCAATTCGTATCAGCATCCATTAAACACCGTGCCGAAACAAAAGGTGCTGAGCGTCAGGAATTTGCGCAAATCGTATAATGAGCACCAGACCGTGCTGGAGGATATCAGTTTCGATCTGCACAGCGGGGAGATGGTCGGCGTAATTGGCCGTTCCGGCGCGGGTAAATCAACGTTATTACATGTACTGAATGGCACGCACAGCGCCAGCGCGGGCGAAATCTTAAGTTTCGCCGATGATGAAAGCGAGCCGCGTGATGTATCACGCCTGAAAGGCCGTGCACTCAATCAGTGGCGCAGCCAGTGCGGCATGATTTTCCAGGACTTCTGCCTCGTTCCACGCCTGGATGTGCTGACCAACGTGCTGCTCGGCCGTCTGAGCCAGACATCAACACTAAAATCGCTGTTTAAAGTCTTCACCGACGAAGACCGCGCCAAAGCCATCGCCCTGCTCGAATGGCTGAACATGCTGCCACATGCATTACAGCGTGCAGAAACGCTCTCCGGTGGGCAAATGCAGCGCGTGGCGATTTGCCGGGCGCTGATCCAGAACCCCTCGTTATTACTGGCGGACGAACCTGTCGCCTCGCTGGACCCCAAAAATACCCAGCGCATCATGGATGTACTGCGCGAAGTCAGCCAGCAGGGCATCAGCGTGATGGTCAACCTGCACTCTGTTGAGCTGGTGAAAGAGTACTGCACACGGGTTATCGGTGTGGCGCAGGGACGCATTATTTTTGACGACCACCCTTCCCGGCTGACACAGGATGTTCTGCACGTACTGTACGGCGATGAAATCAGCCAATTGCATTAATTATTCCTCCCAATGAGACAACACAGGCAATGACAATGAAAAACCCTATTTCTGGCGCATTACGTTTATCTGCATTGATGGCAGGCCTTCTGTTGGCATGGCAGGCTTCTGCCGCTGAGCAGCCGAAGGAATTGAATCTGGGGATTCTGGGCGGGCAGAACGCGACCCAACAAATCGGTGATAACCAGTGTGTGAAAGAATTTCTCGATAAAGAGCTGAACGTCGATACCAAACTGCGCAACTCCTCTGACTATTCCGGCGTGATCCAGGGTCTGCTGGGCGGGAAAGTTGACGTGGTGCTGAGCATGTCGCCTTCTTCTTACGCCTCGGTGTATATCAACAACCCGAAAGCGGTCGATATCGTCGGTATCGCTGTTGACGATAAAGATCAATCGCGCGGTTACCACTCTGTGGTGATCGTGAAAGCCGACAGCCCGTACAAAAAGCTGGAAGATCTGAAAGGCAAAGCGTTTGGTTTTGCGGACCCGGATTCCACCTCCGGCTACCTGATCCCGAACTACGCGTTCAAACAGAAATTCGGCGGCAATACCGACAACAAATATAACAACTACTTCTCCAGCGTCACCTTCTCTGGCGGTCATGAGCAGGACATCCTCGGCGTGCTGAACGGCCAGTTCGCTGGCGCAGTCACCTGGACCTCTTTGGTTGGCGACTACAATTCCGGCTACACCTCAGGTGCTTTTAATCGCCTGATCCGTATGGATCACCCGAATCTGATGAAAGAGATCCGCATCATCTGGGAATCGCCGCTGATCCCGAACGGCCCGATCCTGGTGAGCAACAGCCTGCCGGCGGATTTCAAAGCCAAAGTCATTACCGCCGTGAAGAAACTGGATACCGATGATCACGCCTGCTTCGTGAAAGCGATGGGCGGTACGCAGCATATCGGCCCGGGCAGCGTGGATGATTTCAAACAGATTATCGAGATGAAACGCGAGCTGGTCACTGCACGCTAATCGACACCTCGTGAAATAAGCCCCTGCGTCGAACCAGGGGCTTTTATTCGATTGTCATACAGGACGCTATTGCAACGCATGAACACGTCGAATACGCAGTTTGAGCACTATTACCAACAGGTCAGAACGCGCCAGAAGCGCGACACAGTGGCCTCTTCGTTACTGCTACTGGCGCTCTGGTTTGCCGCCGGGAACGCCGCCGAATTTAATATTTTTACCATTTGGCACTCGCTGCCCAACTTCCTCGATTACATGCTGGAAACCGTGCCAACGCTGCACTGGTCGCAGCTGTTTGCCGACAGCCACACCAAAGGCTCGCTGGCATATTGGGGTTATCGCTTGCCGATTCAGTTACCGCTGATTTGGGAAACCCTGCAACTGGCGCTGGCCTCAACGCTGCTCTCTTTTGTCATCGCTGGCGTGCTGGCTTTTCTTGCAGCGAGCAACACCTGGTCGCCGCCGCCGGTACGTTTTGCTATTCGCACGCTGGTAGCGTTTTTGCGCACCATGCCGGAGCTGGCGTGGGCAGTCATCTTCGTGATGGCATTTGGCATTGGCGCGATCCCCGGTTTCCTTGCGCTGGCGCTGCACACTGTCGGCAGCCTGACCAAACTGTTCTATGAAGCGGTGGAAAGTACACATGATCGTCCGGTACGCGGGCTGGCCGCCTGCGGGGCCACGCATCTGCAACGCATCCGTTTCGCGCTGTGGCCGCAGGTCAAACCGATATTTCTCTCCTACGGCTTTATGCGCCTGGAGATTAACTTCCGCTCCTCCACTATTCTCGGTCTGGTTGGCGCAGGTGGTATCGGCCAGGAGCTGATGACCAATATCAAACTCGACCGCTACGATCAGGTTAGCATTACGCTGCTGCTGATCATCATTGTGGTTTCAGTACTCGATACCCTCTCTGGCCGTTTGCGCCAGTGGGTGCTGGAGGGGAAAAAATGACAAACTGGCAAGCCGTACCGAATGTGACCTTAAGTCGTAAACTGCACAGTGATTTGTTCAAAGCGCAGGGGCGTTATCTGCGCCGTCTGGGCCTGATAGCCCTGGCCGCTGCGCTCTACTATCTGTGGTTTTTTATGCAGTTCGGTATTCCGCTCAATCAGGCGCTTAACGGCATACAGCAGATAGGCCACTATCTGCTGCGCATGTTTGTCTGGCACGATTTCCTCAACTGGCCGTTTGGCTACTATTTCTCGCAAATTGGCATCACGCTGGCGATTGTTTTCGCCGGTACGCTCAGCGCCACAATGCTGGCGTTGCTGCTCTCATTCCTTGCCGCACGTAACATCATGCGCGGCGGGTTCCTCGGCACAGTGGCGTTTTGTATGCGTCGCCTGTTCGACATTCTGCGTGGCGTCGATATGGCGATCTGGGGGCTGATTTTTGTGCGCGCCGTCGGCCTTGGCCCCCTGGCCGGGGTACTGGCGATTATCATGCAGGATACCGGTCTGCTTGGTCGTCTGTACGCGGAAAGCCATGAAGCGGTGGATCGTTCGCCAGGACGCGGTATGACGGCCGTCGGCGCGAGTGGCCTGCAAAAGCACCGTTTCAGTACCTTTACCCAGTCATTCCCGACCTTCCTCGCGCTGAGCCTTTATCAGATCGAGTCGAACACACGTTCGGCGGCGGTGCTGGGTTTTGTCGGCGCGGGCGGTATCGGTTTGATATATGCCGAAAATATGCGGCTGTGGAACTGGGATGTGGTGATGTTTATCACCGTGATTCTGGTCGTCGTGGTGATGCTGATGGATATGGCCTCGGCCTGGCTGCGCCAACGCTATATTATCGGTAAATCGGTGCCGCTGTTTAAGCCGGAGTAAGCTGCCAGTTAAGTTGCGGCCAGCGGCGCAGTTCTCCCTGCGCCGCCAGTTGCGGGCAAGGATTCACCATAAATACGTGGTTGGCGTATTCGCAGAGCGGCAAATCGTTAATCGAGTCGGTATAAAACGTCACAGCACCACGATGCTGCGGGTGATGGACAAGGAAGTTTTCAAGGCAGGTAATTTTGCCTTGCTGATAACTTGGCGTACCGTCAATAATCCCCGTGTAGCGCCCGTTATCAATTTTCACTTCCACACCAATCGCATGCTCAATGCCCAGCACCGGTGCAATCGCCTTCACCAGCAAACTGACCGACGCGGAGATAATCAGCATCGCTTGATTGCTGGCCTGCAATTCCCTGATTAACGCCAGCGCCTGCGGGTAGATGTGCGGCACAATCTCCGTTTCGACACACAGTGCCACCATGCTTTCCACCTGCGCCACCGGGAAATCGCGCAGCGGCGACATGGTCAGCGCCACATACTCGTGCAAGTTCATTTCGCCGTGCGCGTAAGCCTGCATCATCCGCGCTTCATCACGCAAATAATCCGCGCCATCGGCAAAACCTTCACGCACCAGATAACGGCTCCACAGCGTGCTACTGTCACCAGAAATCAAGGTGTTATCGAGATCGAAAACGTACAGCGGTTGCGGCATTGTCGCGTCCAGAGTAAGGAATCCTGCCCTGCACTTTAGCAAAAAAAGATGACAACTTAACGATGCAGTTGATTTGCTAAACCGGTTTAGTTAAGTTTTATCGATTATTTTAAAGCGGGAGAGAAGTATGTCAGCACGAGTCTGGTGTCTGGGCGATGTGGTGGTCGATTTACTGCCGGAAGGCGCAGGGCGCTTGTTGCAGTGTCCTGGCGGCGCGCCGGCGAATGTGGCAGTCGGCATCGCGCGTTTGCAGGGAAAGAGCGGTTTTATCGGCCGCGTCGGTGACGATCCTTTTGGTCGCTTTATGCGCCAAACCCTCGACGCCGAGCAGGTGCACACCGCGTTCATGTTTACCGACCCGGCGCAACGCACCTCCACGGTGGTCGTCGCGCTCGATGAAGTGGGTGAGCGCTCATTTACCTTTATGGTACGACCGGGCGCCGATCTGTTTCTCTCTGTGGATGATCTACCGCCTTTTCAGCGCAGCGAATGGCTGCACTGCTGCTCGATTGCACTCTCTGCAGAGCCGTCACGCAGCACCACGTTTACGGCGATGAGGCGCATCCGCAGCGCTGGCGGGTTTGTCAGCTTCGACCCGAATATCCGTCACGATCTGTGGGCCGATCCGCCGCAGTTACATGACGCGCTGAGTCAGGCCTTCACACTGGCAGACGTCGTAAAACTCTCGGAAGAAGAGCTGGCCTTTTTCAGCGGCCTGGCGGATATCGACGCCAGCATGCAGCAATTGGCTGAACGTTTTTCTATCCCGCTGTTGCTGGTGACACAGGGTAAAGCGGGCGTTAAAGCCTGCCTGCGAGGCGCACTCAGTACCTGGCCAACGCGGCCGGTTATCAGCGTCGATACTACCGGCGCAGGCGATGCATTTGTTGCCGGATTGCTGTGGGAACTGGCACAGCACGGGCTACCGGATAACCCGGCGCAACTTGGCGCTCGTCTTGTCACCGCGCAGCGCTGCGGGGCGCTCGCCACCACGGCGAAAGGCGCAATGACCGCCTTACCCTATCATCATCAACTGGAAGAATAACCGCCTGAGTGCCGCTTCGTTTTGCGAGCCGTCTCACAATCACTAAACCGGTTTAGCAAATTTAATTGCGTGAAGAAATTAGCCATGGGTATGATTCGTCACCTAAACCGGTTTAGCAAAAAATAACCCTGTGATGATAGCTCTTCCTTAGGGATGCAAAACGATGAAAAAAAGCACGCTTGCCGTAACCTTTGGTTTGATATTTAGCTCTGGCTCTGTACTGGCTGCCGATCCCAGCATGAGTAGCATAGAAGCCCGCCTTGCCGCACTGGAACAGCGTTTACAGGCGGCAGAACAACGCGCAAATGCCGCAGAAACCCGCGCCAACGCGGCGGAAAAACAGGCGCAGGAACTGGCCGCCGCGCAGCAGAAGACGCAAACCACCACCCGCCAGGTTGAGCAGCGCACCGCCAAACTGGAACAAAAATCCACCGATGAAGGCGGGTTTGAATTCCACGGCTACGCCCGCTCCGGGCTGCTGATGAACAACTCTGCGGCCAAAACGCAAGGCGGGCCAACAGTGACGCCAGCAGGTGAAACCGGCGGTCATGTCGGTCGCCTGGGTAATGAACCGGATACCTATGTCGAGATGAACCTCGAACATAAACAGACGCTGGCAAACGGTGCAACCACGCGCTTTAAAGTGATGCTGGCCGACGGGCAAAAAACCTATAACGACTGGACGGCCTCCAGCAGCGATCTCAACCTGCGCCAGGCGTTTACCGAAATCGGCCATCTGCCGAGCTTCACCGGTGCGTTTAAAGACTCCACCCTCTGGGCCGGTAAACGTTTCGACCGCGATAACTTCGATATCCACTGGATCGACTCTGATGTCGTATTTCTCGCCGGGACCGGTGCCGGAATCTACGACATGAAGTGGAACGATGACACACACAGCAACCTGTCAATTTACGGCCGCACCTTCGGCGACATTGAGAACAGTGAAAACACGGCGCAGAACTATATCCTGTCGTTGAACAATTTCTACGGCCCGCTACAACTGATGGTCAGCGGCATGCGCGCCAAAGATAATGACGCCCGGCTCGATCTCGACGGCAATAAAGTGAAGGGCGATGCCGCGGATACTGGCGTGCATGCGCTTCTCGGCCTGCATAACAGCAGCTTCTATGGGCTGAGGGAAGGTTCGGCGAAAACCGCCCTGCTCTACGGCCACGGCCTGGGTGCAGAGGTGAAATCGATCGGTTCCGACGGTGCGCTGTTGCCGGAAGCGAACACCTGGCGCCTTGCCAGCTACGGCATCACGCCGTTGGGCGGCGGCTGGCATATTGCGCCAGCGGTACTAGCACAAAGCAGTAAAGATCGCTACGTCAAAGGCGACAGTTACCAGTGGGCTACCGCCAACCTGCGTCTGATTCAGGGGATCACCGAGAACTTCGAAATGCAGTATGAAGGCAGTTACCAGTACATGGATCTGCGCCCGAAAGGCTACAACAGCCGTAACGCGGTGAGTGGTAGCTTCTATAAACTGACTGTTGCCCCGACGCTGAAAGCCAGCGACGTCGGCGAATTCCTCAAACGCCCGGAAATCCGCCTGTTCGCCACCTGGATGGACTGGGATCACCGCCTGGATAAATACGCTAGCGATGATGCCTTTGGCAGCAACGGCTTTAAATCCGGCGGCGAGTGGAACTTCGGCGTCCAAATGGAGACCTGGTTCTAATGAGTTCGGCCCCTGCGGGGTGCGGGGGTCGTCTCAACCGGGTTAACACCACAATAACGAGAATACAGAGGTTATTATGGATTTTGCACAAATTGCCCGCGCGCTACTGCCGCTGCTGGGTGGTAAGGATAATATCGCCAGCGCCGCACACTGCGCCACGCGTCTGCGCTTAGTGCTGGTAGAAGACGCTAAAGCCGATACCGCAGCAATCGGCAAAGTTGACGGCGTGAAAGGCTGTTTTCGTAACGCCGGGCAGTTGCAGATTATTTTCGGTACCGGCGTAGTGAATAAAGTTTACGCCGCGTTTATCGCCGAGGCCGGGATCAACGAATCGAGCAAGTCAGAAGCCGCCGATATCGCCGCGCGCAAGCTCAACCCGTTCCAGCGCATTGCCCGCCTGCTGTCGAACATTTTCGTGCCCATTATCCCGGCGATTGTTGCCTCCGGCTTGCTGATGGGGCTGCTGGGAATGGTGAAAACCTACGGCTGGGTTAACCCGGACAACGCGCTGTACATCATGCTCGACATGTTCAGTTCGGCGGCGTTTATCATTCTGCCGATCCTGATTGGCTTTACCGCTGCCCGCGAGTTTGGCGGTAATCCTTATCTTGGCGCGACGCTGGGCGGTATTCTGACACACCCGGCGCTGACCAATGCCTGGGGCGTAGCAGCTGGCTTCCATACCATGAACTTTTTCGGTATCGAAGTCGCGATGATCGGCTACCAGGGAACCGTTTTCCCGGTGCTGCTGGCAGTGTGGTTTATGAGCCTGCTGGAAAAGCAACTGCGTCGGGTGATCCCGGATGCGCTGGATCTGATCCTGACGCCGTTCCTGACGGTGATTATCTCTGGTTTTATCGCCATGCTGGTTATCGGCCCGGCGGGTCGTGCACTGGGCGACGGCATATCCTTTGTTCTCAGCACATTGATAAGCCACGCAGGCTGGCTGGCCGGTATGCTGTTTGGCGGGATCTATTCGGTGATTGTAATTACTGGCGTGCATCATAGTTTTCACGCCATTGAAGCCGGACTGCTGGGCAATCCCTCTATCGGCGTCAACTTTCTGCTGCCGATCTGGGCGATGGCTAATGTCGCGCAGGGCGGTGCTTGTCTGGCGGTGTGGTTTAAAACAAAAGATGCGAAGATCAAAGCCATCACCCTGCCTTCCGCTTTCTCGGCACTGCTCGGCATTACCGAGGCAGCGATTTTCGGTATCAACCTGCGCTTTGTAAAACCCTTTATTGCCGCACTTATCGGCGGGGCTGCAGGCGGCGCGTGGGTGGTTTCGGTGCATGTGTATATGACGGCGGTCGGTCTGACGGGCATCCCTGGTATGGCGATTGTGCAGGCCAGCTCGCTGCTCAACTATGTTATTGGAATGGTGATTGCATTTAGCGCCGCGTTTGTTATCTCTTACCTGCTGAAATACAAAACGGACTCCGAATAATGGCTTCAACCCCCCTGCTGCCTGCCATGCTGCAGGCAGTCATGAAAGGCCAGCCGAAAGCGCTGGCCGATCCACACTACCCCGCCTGGCACCTTGCCCCGGTGACCGGGCTGCTTAACGATCCGAACGGTTTTATCCAGTTCGCCGGACGTTATCACCTGTTCTACCAGTGGAATGCGCTGGGTTGTCAGCACCTGCACAAATGCTGGGCGCACTGGAGTTCGGCGGATTTAGTCCACTGGCAGCATGAACCCATCGCGCTGATGCCTGACGAAGAGTATGACCGCAATGGGTGCTACTCCGGCAGCGCCATTGATAACAGTGGCGTGTTGACACTGTGCTACACCGGCAACGTGAAGTTCGACGACAGCTCCCGCACCGCCTGGCAGTGCCTGGCGGTACAAAACAGCGACGGCGGTTTCGACAAGCTCGGCCCGGCCATTCCTTTGCCGCATGGTTATACCGGCCATGTCCGCGACCCGAAAGTATGGCGGCACGACGGGCAGTGGTACATGGTGCTCGGCGCACAGGATTTACAGTTACAGGGCAAGGTGTTGCTGCTGCGCTCAGAGAATTTGTGGAACTGGCAAAACCTCGGTGAAATCGCCGGTAGCGGCCTGAACGGGCTGGGCGATGCGGGCTACATGTGGGAGTGCCCCGACATGTTCACCCTTGGCGACCACACCTTCCTGATCTGCTGCCCGCAGGGTGTGGTGCGCGAGGAGAAACGCTATCTCAATACTTACCCGAGCGCGTATCTCAGCGGCACGCTGGATTATGCCCGTGCGCAGTATCACCATGGAGAGTTTGCCGAACTGGATGCCGGATTTGAGTTTTACGCCCCGCAAACCACACTCACCGATGATGGCCGCCGCCTGCTGGTCGGCTGGATGGGGGTACCGGACGGCGAAGAGATGTTGCAGCCAACCGTGGCGAATAGCTGGATCCACCAGATGACCTGCCTGCGCGAATTGACTGAACATAACGGTAAGCTCTACCAGCAACCGGTGGCTGAGCTACAGACACTGCGCGGTGAAGAACAGCGCTATCGCGGTATGGCAGAAGCGATGCCGGTACTGAAAGCAGAGCAACTTGAGCTGGTGCTGGAAAGCAAGGGCGAGTTAACGCTGAATTTCGCCGATACACTCACTCTCGAATGGTGCTGCGATGAGCTGCGTCTGGCCCGCCGCAGCTTGAAAACCGGCGAGTGGCAGTACCGTTACTGGCGCGGTAGCGCACAGAAGTTGCAGATCTTCTGCGATCGCTCAAGTGTGGAGATCTTTATCAACGATGGCGAAGGGGTGATGAGCAACCGCTATTTCCCCATGCATCCAACGCAATTAACCTTACGCGGAAGCGCTGAAGTACAGGCCCACTACTGGTCGTTACGTTCTTGCATGGTAGAATAATTACTTGTTTCCTTAAACGATGCAAAACCGTGCGAAAAACAAAACGCGTTACCATTAGTGATATCGCTGCGCTGGCGGGGGTGTCGAAAGCCACTGCCAGCCTGGTGCTTAACGGCCGCGGCAAAGAGCTGCGCGTGGCGCCGGAGACACGCGAACGCGTCCTGGCGCTCGCTCAGCAACATCACTACCAGCCGAGCATTTATGCCCGCATGCTGCGCGAAAACCGCAGCCACACACTGGGGCTGGTGGTGCCAGAGATCACCAACTACGGTTTTGCCGTTTTTTCTCATGAGCTGGAAAACCTCTGCCGCGAAGCCGGTCTGCAACTGCTGATCGCCTGTACCGACGAAAATGCCAGCCAGGAAACGGTGGTAGTCAATAATTTGGTCGCACGCCAGGTGGATGGCCTGATTGTCGCCTCCAGCATGCAAAGCGACAGCGACTACGTGAAGCTCAGCGAGCAGTTGCCGGTGGTGCTGTTTGACCGCCATATTAATGACACACTGTTGCCGCTGGTGATCACCGATTCGCTGACGCCGACGGCGGATTTAGTCGAACGTCTGGCGCGGGCAACCCCCGACGAAATCTATTTTCTTGGTGGCCAGCCACGTCTTTCTCCCACCAAAGATCGGCTCGCCGGGTTTATGAAGGGGCTGGAGCGTGCGGGCGTAACGCCGCGCCCGGAATGGATTATTCACGGTAACTACCACCCGAGCAGTGGTTACGAGATGTTTGCGGCGCTGTGCGCAAGACTGGGGCGCCCGCCGAAAGCGCTGTTTACCGCCGCCTGCGGGCTGCTTGAAGGGGTGCTGCGCTATATGAGCCAGCATCATTTGCTGGAAAGCGAAATCCATATCGCCAGCTTTGACGATCACTACCTGTATGATTCGCTGTCGCTGCACATTGATACCGTCGAGCAGAACGTGCCGCGTCTGGCGCAGGATTGCTTCGAGATAATCACCCAGATGATTGAAGGCAACGAACCGGCTATGCCGCAGCGCGTACTACCCGCGACATTGCGCTGGCGTCATACCCAATAATGGCTGCCCGGAATTCTGATAGTTAGCCAGGTAACCGCGATAATTAAACAAAAGCCCCATCAGGGCTTTTGTTTGAGCGACTAATTAAACGCCACGCCCTTCGTGGGCTGCTGCAATTTCCCTGGCGGCTGCAACGAACCACAGCTATTGGGCTGTGGGGCGTTTTCCATCACGCCGCGGACAAACTTCAGTTCATCGGCGAAAGCAACATTGACGGTGCCATTATGGGTAATGCCGGGATAGGTTTTCCACTCCACCGCATTGCCGCCAGCGCACAGTGCAGCCACTGCGGCGTATTGATGGTGCGGCGATAAGGTGTGATCGGCGAGGCCTGTGGCGGCAAATAGCGGTGCCGGGAAGGCTTTGACCGGCATATCGGTTACCGGCAGCAACGCCTTATTGACTTGCGCGGAACCGCCGATAAATGCCGCACTGCCGTCGAGTTTTTCGCGTCGCTCATAGCGGCCCAGCTCGCTCATACAGGCGGTTTTCGCCAATGCCAGCAGCTTCGCCCCTTTTTCTGTTACCCATTTTTCAGCAGGTGGTGCGCCATCCGGCAGTGAGCCGCCAATCAATCGTAACATTGTAAAACGTGACGGATCGCGATGGCCCGGACGTGCGTTACCGGGTTTTACCGGCCCATCCGGAAACGTTGCGACCACACCCGTGGCAAGGGTGGCGCGCAGTTTCAATTCCGGCGCGTAATCCGGCGCAATCAGGCTGGCACCAAGCGACGCGCCCGATCCCTGTGACTGGCCGCTGATCACCAGGTTATTCGCGAGCTGCTGGGGATACGTCTGTAACGCAGCGCGTACACTGTCGAGCACCGAGCGTCCTTCTGCCTCCCAGTTCATATACGGGTGTGGCCCTGGCCCACCGAGCCCCTGATAATCGGTGGCGACAACCGCAAAGCCCTGCTGGAGCCACTGGTTTATATAATGCGCATCCCGCGCTGTCGGGTTCGTCCACGACGGTGCACAGCTATCAGCAACACCCAGCGTACCGTGCGCCCAGGCAAGAACCGGCCAGCCTCCGGCGGGTGGGTTACCTTTCGGGAACCAAAGCGCGCCGCTGACCGGCACAATTCCGGCGTTCCAGCGTTTATCGCGCGAGGTATACAGAATGCGTTGCGCCTTGCTGGCTGAGGTGATTTCCGGCTGTGCGGGCAGCGGCTCTTCACGCAACATCATGCCGGGGCTCGCCGGCAAAGAACCGTCCCAGATATAAAAAGGTGAAAGGGATTGATCGCCTGCCGCAGGCCCGACGGGCAAGGCATTACTCCAGGCACTTGCGCCATTACCCCAGATACTGACAGCGCAGAGCACATATTTCAAAACCTTCACAATCTTCTCCGGAAACATAGACACCCATTGCCCTCAGTAAACGTAGGTGTTGAAGAGAATTCAACCAAAAAGTGTTAGGGATTTATTCAGTGCTTGAATTCCTGTGCCCTTTATTTTAGATTTATCTAAATTTAGAGAAAACTAAAAAGCTATGACCAAACCCGATATCCCGTTACTTCAGAAGCAGGCTGAGCAGGCATCTGGCTTGCTGAAAGCAATGAGCAATCCGCACCGGCTGCTGATCCTCTGCATGCTGTGCGACGCGCCGGGCACCTCTGCGGGTGAACTGAGCGCCGTCACGGGCCTTAGCCCTTCAGCGACGTCGCAACATCTGGCGCGAATGAAAGAGGAAGGTCTGGTTGAAAGCCTGCGCCAGGCGCAGCGGGTTAACTACTTTATTAAAGATGAAGCGGTTAGCAAAATTATCAACACACTCAAGGGGCTCTACTGCCCGCAGGAGTAAATATGTCTTATACCCTGATCTCTGCGGCTGACGCACGCGCGCAACAAACGGCAGGCGCACTGCTTATCGATATTCGCCAGCCTGATGAATTTCGCCGCGAGCACCTGCCAGGCGCCGTTTCACTGCCGCTGGAAGCACTGCTGAACGGTGCGCCGATTGTCACCGATTCCCCCACGCAAACGGTGATTTTTCATTGCCAGTCCGGTAGACGTACGCAGCAAAATGCCGATGCGCTGGTACGTGCCGCAGGGCAAGCGCAGGTGGCCATCCTCGAAGGCGGGATGAATGGCTGGAAACAGGCGCACTTGCCGACGGTGGAAGATAAACGCCAACCGCGTCCGCTGATGCAGCAGGTACAAATGGTGGCGGGCAGCCTGATCCTGCTCGGCGTGATACTCGGTTACGCGGCACATCCGGGCTTTTTCCTGCTATCTGGTTTCGTCGGCGCAGGTCTGCTGTTCGCCGGGGTCAGCGGCTGGTGCGGCATGGCGCTACTGTTGGCGAAAATGCCATGGAACAAAGTGTGAGGGAAAGGGTGTGGGATGAAAATCTGTCAGTCTAATAACGGCGTGTGGTTGACATAAAGCGTACCGGTTGCGTTTATCCGCCAATAACAGATTGTCTGTCGTTTCTCCTCTGGGTCAAATGAGTGATATATTTCACAGCGTCAATCCAAGGAGACGCCATGGCGGAATTTGATTCACTCGCGCAGGAACTGCTGGTGCAGGCAGAAACTGAACAACAGCGACAGCAGGAACGCGACCGGGCATTACTCGACCAGGTACTTGAAATCTACGGACAAAAGTACGTGGCTGAGCAACTGAAAAAGGCGGGAAAAGCGGAATGGAGCCGTGAATCACTCAATCGCTGGATAAATGGTAAAGGCAGCGCAAAAATGCTGACCGCCGCCGAAGAGGCGCAACTACGCGCTCTACTTCCCTCGCCCCCCGCTCATCATCCCAATTATCGCTTCCGTTTTATCGATCTCTTTGCCGGTATTGGCGGTATTCGCAGCGGGTTTGAAGCTATCGGCGGGCAATGTGTCTTCACCAGCGAATGGAATAAAAACGCGGTGCGCACCTATAAAGCAAACTGGTACAACGATAAGTCCATGCACACCTTTAACCAGGACATCCGCGAAGTGACGTTGAGCGGTAATCCAGCCGTTTCTGAAGCCCAGGCTTACGCCAATATCAAACAGCAGATCCCCGAGCATGACGTACTGCTGGCGGGCTTTCCCTGCCAGCCTTTTAGCCTCGCCGGGGTAAGTAAAAAGAATGCCCTCGGTCGTGCCCACGGTTTTGAGTGCGAGGCACAGGGAACGCTGTTTTTCGATGTTGCGCGCATTATCAAAGCCCGTCGTCCGGCGATCTTCGTGCTGGAGAACGTCAAGAACCTCAAAAGCCACGATAAAGGCAAAACCTTCAGCGTAATCATGAGTACGCTGGATGAACTGGGCTATGACGTAGCAGATGCCGATGTTTCCGGCAAAGACGATCCGAAAATCATTGATGGCCGCCACTTTTTACCGCAACACCGTGAACGCATTGTGCTGGTCGGTTTTCGCCGCGATTTACAGCTCAGTGAAGGCTTTACCCTGCGCGATATCGACCGCTTCTACCCCACGCAGCGCCCTACTTTCGGCCAACTGCTCGACCCGACTGTCGACAGCAAATATGTGTTGTCGACAAAGCTCTGGGAATACCTCTATCGCTATGCGCAAAAACATGCGGCAAAAGGGAATGGCTTCGGTTTCGGGCTGGTGGATCCCACTAATGCCGCAAGCGTGGCCCGCACGCTCTCGGCGCGTTATCACAAAGACGGCTCAGAGATCCTTGTCGATCGTGGCTGGAATAAAGCACTGGGTGAAGCGGATTTCGGCAATGCAGAGAACCAGGCGCGCCGTCCGCGTCGCCTGACGCCACGCGAATGCGCACGTCTGATGGGTTTTGAAAAAGTCGGCGAACAGCCGTTTCGCATCCCGGTTTCCGACACACAGGCTTACCGCCAGTTTGGTAACTCGGTGGTGGTGCCGGTATTCGCCGCCGTGGCGAAATTGCTGGAGCCGCGTATTGCGCTGGCAGTAAAAAAACGCCGCAACAACCTGTAACGCACTTCCCGGTATGTGAGATGCCGGGCACTTATTTAAATCTTAATTAAGTGTTTAAAAAGCGATTATAAAGTTACCTTTGGTCAGGCCGATATTAACAGAGCAATCCCGACTCTCTACGGACTATGGTCATGCTCAAAAATATACGGGTTATTACCGGCATCATTATCGCGCTTTCTATATTTTGCCTTCTCCAGTTGGTCACCGGGGGACTTTTCTACTCTGCGGTCAATAATGACAGGCTGAACTTCCAGAACACTGGGGTTCTTAATACACAGCAAGAAAACTTAGGCGACAGCGTTAACACTCTGGTCAAAACGCGTGTCACCGTCACTCGCGTGGCAATTCGCTTCTTGAAAAACCAACGTGATCCAGCCTCCCTTGCCAGCATCGATAAACTCCTCACCACGGCAACCGACTCGCTCGGCAAAGCCGAAGGTTATTTTAATAACTATAAAAACACGCCGCGCGTGGCGGGCCAGAACAGTGCATTAGCCGACGAGGTTTCGCAGAACATCAGCAAAATGCATGACGTTTTGCAGCAGTCGATCACTTTCCTGCGGGCCAATAATTACGAGGCTTACGGCAACCTGGACGCGCAACAAGCACAGGATGATATGGACGCCAGCTATACAAAGTGGCGGGCGGAAAATAACACCTTCCTGCAAGCGGCGGCACAGCAAAACCAGAATAGCTTTACCAGTATGCAGTGGACGCTGGGCGTCATTTTGCTGGTGGTTATTGCGGTAATGGTCGTAATCTGGCTGGGCCTGCAACACCTTCTGCTACAACCACTGCACCGCATTATGGGGCATATTCGCGCCATTGCCGTGGGCGATCTCACGCAATCGATCGCCGCCGAAGGCCGCAACGAAATGAGCCAACTGGCAACCGGCCTGCATGAGATGCAATCGGCGCTGGTGCAGACCGTCAGCGCGGTGCGTAACAGTTCTGATTCGATCTACACCGGTGCCAGCGAGATCACCACTGGCAACAACGATCTTTCTTCCCGTACCGAGCAGCAAGCGGCTTCGCTGGAAGAGACCGCAGCCAGCATGGAACAACTCACCGCCACCGTGAAGCAGAACACCGATAACGCCCGTCAGGCATCGCTACTGGCGAAAAATGCCTCCGATACGGCGGCCCGCGGAGGTACAGTGGTCAGCAATGTGGTGCGTACCATGAGCGAGATATCCGACAGCTCCCAGCAGATCGCGCATATCACCAGCGTGATTGACGGTATTGCCTTCCAGACCAATATTCTGGCACTGAACGCTGCGGTGGAAGCCGCCCGCGCAGGCGAACAGGGACGCGGCTTTGCCGTGGTGGCCGGTGAGGTGCGTACGCTGGCAAGCCGCAGCGCACAGGCAGCAAAAGAGATTAAGACGCTGATTGAAAACTCGGTGAACCGTGTAAACTCTGGTACTACGCTGGTTGCCGAAGCAGGCGATACCATGAAGGAGATCGTCAACGCTGTGACGCGCGTGACCGACATTATGGGGGAAATCGCCTCCGCTTCCGATGAGCAGAGCAAAGGGATTGAGCAGGTAAGCCTTGCGGTCTCACAGATGGACAGCGTCACTCAGCAGAACGCCTCGTTGGTCCAGGAATCCGCTGCGGCCTCTGCAGCACTGGAAGAGCAGGCTGAGCAGTTGCGTCAGGCAGTGGCAGTGTTCCGCGTGAATGGACACAACACGTTGCTGAGCAAAAAAGCGGGTACGCCAAAACCGACAGTGCTGCGCCCGGCCACACCGACGGCGACCACCAGGGACAGCAACTGGGAAACGTTCTGATGACTCCGGAAAGGCGCGATACCCGTTATCGCGCCGCTGCATTAATTGCGGGTCTGAATCCAGAAGGCGTGAATAAGGCCGGGAACGTAGCCCAGCAGAGTGAGCAGGATATTGATAATAAATGCCCAACCAAAGCCCTTGCCAAGCAGCACGCCGAGCGGCGGAAGAATAATCGTCAAGACAATGCGCCAGAAACCCATGTTGCCTCCTGTGCAGAAAATTCCAGGTAGTTGAAATAACAGACTTTCTCTTTAAGAATAGACACTCTGCAAGGTGCCGCCACTTCCACCTTGCGCTTTTACCCTCTTTTTACACTGTACCCTCTATGGTCTCCAGGCTAAGGTTAGAGGCACAACAAATGAGAAAGGAGGAAGGTATGTTTTCTGTCGGTGATATTGTGCAACCGCGCGTTGGCGGGCCAAAACTTAAAGTGCTTGAAGTTCATCAGGATCAAATCGTTGCGGTGCCCGTTCACGATGAAACGGCAGACAAAATTACGCTGAAAGCGGAAGATGTCTCGCCGTATAACGAAGACGGCGATTTCGGCGTCTGCTAATCCCTTAGCGGTGGGCGTTCCCCACCGCTCTGACTATTATTTTATGCAAAAAATAAGCATAAACAATCACATCCATTATCAGAACTAAATTCTGCAAAAACACCTTTATTAGCATAAAAAATGCTGTTAGTTATTTTATCCCCATGCCGGAAGCAGAGTACGCTAAAACGCGCCGTCTATTCTCGCCTCCGGGTGCTGCATTTTTTCTCACGCCACCCATAAGTTTTTGATATTGAATAGATTTAATAACCACTCCAGTTAAAATAATGAAATAAGCAAAAAATGCGCAAACACAGAGCACTTTATCCAACAAAGAAAATAAAATAAAAATTTATCGCTAGTTGTTTGTTTCAAACCAGATGGATACTCTATCCACATCAACCCAACCACTTCAAAACGCTAAAAGACCCGTTTATCCGCCTTTTCGTTGATTCTCAAGGAGCAGCACCATGTTCTCTTCGCAGTCTCGCCTGCGTCACGCCGTAGCAGACACCTTTGCGATGGTTGTCTATTGTTCGGTAGTGAACATGCTGATTGAAATATTTCTCTCCGGAATGAGCTTCGAACAGTCACTTTCATCGCGTCTGGTCGCCATCCCGGTGAACATTATTATTGCCTGGCCTTATGGTTTATACCGCGATGCTTTTATGCGTTATGCACGTCGTATTAGTCCTTCAGGCTGGATGAAAAATTTGGCGGATGTGCTGGCCTATGTCACCTTCCAGTCGCCGGTTTATGTGGCGATCCTCTGGTCAGTGGGTGCGGACTGGCATCAGATTGTCGCTGCGGTCAGTTCCAATATTGTGCTGTCGATGATGATGGGCGCCGTTTACGGCTATTTCCTCGATTACTGCCGTCGCCTGTTCCGGGTGAGTCGTTACCACCAGGCCAAAGCCTGATACAGGATGGCAGGCTATGCCTGCCATCGTTTAGAGCTTATCCCAGTAGGCATATATTGTTGCAGCCAGTTTGGACACGGACCGCGCGCAACAACCGGAGCGTACACGCAGTACGTGAGTAGGGTAAGCACTGCCCAGGACCAAATTGGCAAATAAAATAGCTTAATGGGATAGGCTCTTAGTGCTGTTGTTCGCCGAATAATCCTTTCAGAAAACGTTCCAGCGCGACGCGCGAACTGAATCCGTGCGGAATACCGTAATGCTCCTGGGAGTCGCCGCCTAAATAGAGCGGAAAATTCTGGTAGTGAGCGCATAACTTAATGTCCGAGGCGGGCTCCGCGAGCGACGAACTGCGTTCTTTCAGCGTGGGGTGGATCACCAGCGCCGTACGGCCCATTCGCGCTTCGCGATTCACATAAACATAATTTTCACCGCGACAATAACCATACGTTTTTGTCGTCGCCACATCCATTGTAAATCCCACGTTTTCCAGCACGCGTGCCACTTCATCGGGTCTTAAATACATAGATTTTCCTCGTCATCTCTCTGCAGCCTCGCCACCTTACATGACTAAGCATTGACCGTGATTCAGAAAATTCCACAAACGGACGTGAAAGAGTTGATTGCCGGCAGGCATGAAAAATTATGGTCTAAACTAAAATTCATATCAAAAACGAGGGAGGATCCTATGTTTAACAGACCGAATCGCCGTGATGTTGATGAAGGTGTCGAGGATATCAACAACGATGTAAACCAATTAGCCGATAGCCTCGAAGAGGTGCTTAAATCATGGGGCAGTGACGCCAAAGACGAAGCGGAAAGCGCGCGTCGTAAAGCGCAAGCTCTGTTAAAAGAGACCCGCGCACGTCTGCATGGCCACAACCGTGTGCAACAAGCGGCACGTGATGCCGTGGGTTGTGCAGATACCTTTGTGAAAGACAAACCCTGGTGCAGCGTGGGCGCTGCTGCCGCTATTGGTATTTTCGTGGGCGCATTACTCAGTCTGCGTCGTTAAACCCATGCTTTTGCAAAAACCCCTGCCCGGTTAACCCGCGCAGGGGTTTTTATTAGCCATCGCATCGCGGTATTACTGAGTAAAATACGTACAAATCACCTTTACCCATTGCGTCCATTCTTTGGACAAAGCCTATGACAATTTCCTATATATTGTGTGGTTGAATATTTAAATAACTACATCTAGTATTACTTCCGTTACACACACTAACTGACGCGAACCTTCGTGCCGTCCTTTGAGTTTAAACGGAAATACGAATTATGCTCATTACTATTTATACTAGAAATGATTGTGTTCAGTGCCACGCCACAAAACGTGCCATGGAAAACCGTGGTCTGGCGTTCGAAATGGTGAATGTTGACCATGTACCTGAAGCGGCCGATGAGCTTCGCGCAATGGGCTTTCGTCAGTTACCGGTGGTTATCGCCGGGGAAACGCGCTGGTCCGGCTTTCGCCCGGATATGATCAACCGGCTGCATAGCGCCCCCAGCGTGGCCAGCGCATGAGCCCCCTCGTCTACTTCTCCAGCAGCTCCGAAAATACGCAGCGCTTTATTATGCGTCTTGGGTTGCCGGCAGTGCGCATTCCGCTCAATGAGCGGGAACGCATCCAGGTAGATGAACCTTATATCCTTGTCGTGCCCAGTTATGGCGGCGGCGGAACGGCAGGTGCAGTTCCCCGCCAGGTGATCCGTTTTTTAAACGATCCGCACAACCGATCGTTGATTCGCGGCGTGATCGCCGCAGGTAACCGGAATTTTGGCGAAGCATATGGTCGCGCAGGTGATGTGGTATCGCAGAAATGCGGCGTGCCGTATCTCTACCGCTTTGAGCTGATGGGTACGCAGCAAGACATCAACAATGTGCGTAAAGGAGTGAGCGAATTTTGGCAACGGCAACCGCAGAGCGCGTGAAACACGATGCGCCGGATTACCATGCGCTGAATGCGATGCTGAATCTTTATGATAAAGATGGCCGTATTCAGTTTGATAAAGACCACGAGGCGGTTGACGCTTTTATCGCGAATCACGTACGCCCCAATACCGTCACCTTTAGCAGCCAGGATGAACGACTGAACTGGCTGGTGAGCGAAGGTTATTACGATGATACCGTGCTGGCACGCTATGATCGTGCTTTCATTGTTGATCTGATAACTCAGACGCACGCCAGCGGTTTTCGTTTTCAGACATTCCTTGGCGCATGGAAGTTTTACACCAGCTACACGCTAAAAACCTTCGACGGCAAACGCTATCTTGAACACTTTGAAGACCGTGTCTGCATGGTCGCGCTGACGCTGGCACAGGGCGATGAAGCGCTGGCGCGGCAGTTGGCGGAAGAGATCCTCTCTGGCCGCTTCCAGCCTGCGACGCCAACCTTCCTTAACTGCGGCAAACAGCAGCGCGGCGAACTGGTTTCCTGCTTCCTGCTACGCATTGAAGATAATATGGAATCGATTGGCCGCGCGGTGAACTCGGCGTTACAGCTTTCCAAACGCGGCGGCGGTGTGGCATTTCTGCTCTCCAACTTGCGCGAAGCGGGCGCACCGATCAAGCGTATTGAAAACCAGTCTTCCGGTGTGATCCCTGTAATGAAGATGCTGGAAGATGCCTTTTCCTACGCCAACCAGCTTGGTGCGCGTCAGGGTGCGGGCGCGGTGTATCTGCATGCGCATCACCCGGACATTCTGCGTTTCCTTGATACCAAACGTGAAAACGCCGACGAGAAGATCCGCATCAAAACCCTGTCGCTGGGTGTGGTGATCCCGGATGTCACCTTCCGACTGGCCAAAGAAAACGCGCAGATGGCGCTATTCTCACCTTATGATGTCGAGCGCCTGTACGGCAAACCGTTTGGTGATGTGGCAATTAGCGAGCTGTATGATGAATTACTGGCCGACGCACGCGTGCGCAAAAGCTACATTAACGCCCGCGACTTCTTCCAGACGCTGGCGGAGATCCAGTTTGAGTCCGGCTATCCGTACATTATGTTTGAAGACACGGTAAATCGTACGAACCCGATTGCCGGGCGCATCAATATGAGCAATCTGTGCTCGGAGATTTTGCAGGTCAACAGCGCTTCGACGTTTGATGAAAACCTCGATTATGCGACGTTCGGCCACGATATCTCCTGTAACCTGGGCTCGCTGAATATCGCGCACACCATGGATTCGTCGGACTTTGGCCGTACGGTGGAAACCGCTATTCGCGGGCTGACGGCAGTATCCGATATGAGCCATATCCGCTCCGTACCGTCTGTTGAGACCGGCAATGCCGCCTCACACGCCATTGGGCTGGGCCAGATGAATCTGCACGGTTATCTGGCGCGCGAAGGCATCGCCTATGGCAGCACGGAAGGGCTCGATTTTACCAACTTCTATTTCTACACCATCACCTGGCATGCGCTGCATACCTCGATGATGATCGCCCGTGAGCGCGGCCAGCATTTTGCCGGTTTCCCGGCGTCACGCTACGCCAGCGGCGAGTATTTCAACCAGTACCTTGAGATCGACTGGCAACCGAAAACGGAAAAAGTGCGGGCGCTGTTTGAACGTGCTGGCATCACAATCCCAACCCGTGAGATGTGGCAGCAACTGCGCAAAGATGTGATGCGTTACGGTATTTACAACCAGAACTTACAGGCGGTTCCGCCTACCGGTTCCATCTCGTACATCAATCATGCGACATCGAGTATTCACCCGATTGTGTCGAAAATTGAGATCCGCAAGGAAGGTAAAACCGGACGCGTTTACTACCCGGCACCGTTTATGACCAATGAAAACCTGGCGCTGTACGAAGATGCGTATGAGATTGGCCCGGAGAAGATCATTGATACCTACGCCGAAGCCACGCGCCATGTGGATCAGGGACTGTCGCTGACGCTGTTCTTCAAAGACACGGCCACCACACGCGATATAAATAAAGCGCAGATCTACGCCTGGAAGAAAGGCATCAAGACGCTGTACTACATTCGCCTGCGCCAGCTTGCGCTGGAAGGCACTGAAATCCAGGGCTGCGTGTCCTGCGCGTTATAAGGAGAAAGGGATGAGCCAACTAACACGTATCAGTGCGGTGAACTGGAACAAAATCCAGGATGATAAAGATCTGGAGGTGTGGAACCGGCTGACCAGCAACTTCTGGCTACCGGAGAAGGTGCCGTTGTCGAACGATATTCCCGCCTGGCAGACGTTAAGCCCGGCAGAGCAACAGCTAACTATCCGCGTTTTTACCGGCCTGACGCTGCTCGACACCATTCAGAATACCGTTGGCGCACCCGCGTTAATGAGCGACGCGCTGACGCCACATGAAGAAGCAGTATTGTCGAACGTCAGCTTTATGGAAGCAGTGCATGCCCGCTCCTACAGTTCCATTTTCTCCACGTTATGCCAGACCAAAGATGTCGATGCTGCGTATCGCTGGAGCGAAGAGAACCCGGCATTACAGCGCAAGGCGCAGATCGTCCTGCAACACTACCGTGCCGATGAACCACTGAAGAAGAAGATCGCCAGCGTTTTTTTGGAGTCTTTTCTCTTCTACTCCGGCTTCTGGCTCCCGATGTACTGGTCAAGCCGCGGCAAACTGACCAACACGGCAGACCTGATTCGGCTGATCATCCGCGATGAAGCGGTACACGGTTACTATATTGGTTATAAGTATCAGAAAGGACTGGAGAAAGTCAGCGCAGAAAAACGCGAGGCGTTGAGAAATTTCGCGCTGGATCTGCTGATGGACCTCTACGATAACGAGCTGCAATATACAGAAGATGTGTACGCGGAGAGCGGCTGGGCCGAGGAGGTGAAAGCCTTCCTCTGTTATAACGCCAACAAAGCGCTGATGAACCTCGGTTATGAAGCGCTCTTCCCGGCGGAAATGGCGGAAGTGAACCCGGCAATCCTTGCCGCGCTTTCGCCGAATGCCGACGAAAACCACGACTTTTTCTCCGGCTCTGGCTCCTCATATGTGATGGGGAAAGCCGTCGAAACCGAAGACGAGGACTGGAATTTTTAACCCCCTGCTCCTCTCCCTTTGCGGGAGAGGAATATTCCCGCCAATATTCTTTTTAAAAATTCCCGCTGCGAAAAAGGTTATGACTATTATGAGAATATCTGTGCATCTCTCCGGCACAATATTGAAACAGGCACTACACTGTAATTTCTTTGTCATTTTCACCTGAAGCACACCATTTCAGGTGCGATTTCCGACGATTCCGAAAAAAATCATCATCCGTCGTCAGCCCTTATCTCATGGGAAATAGAGACGATTCTACAAACGTCAAATTCCGCAGACCCGGAAATTCAGGGTTGTCTCAGATTCTGAGTATGTTAGGGTATAGTCAGTCAATTATTATCCCCAGGTATTATATCGACACAATAAATAACAGGAACTCTTTTATTGCATGGCAATTAAATTAGAAGTAAAGAATCTCTATAAAATATTTGGCGAGCATCCGCAGCGGGCTTTCAAATATATTGAGAAAGGACTTTCAAAAGAAGCGGTTCTGGAAAAAACGGGGCTATCGCTCGGCGTTAAAGACGCCAGTCTGGCCATTGAAGAAGGCGAGATATTTGTCATCATGGGGTTATCCGGATCGGGTAAATCCACTATGGTACGCCTTCTCAATCGCCTGATTGAACCCACCCGCGGACAGGTGCTGATTGATGGCGTAGATATCGCCAAAATATCAGATACCGAATTACGCGAGGTGCGCAGGAAAAAGATTGCGATGGTCTTCCAGTCGTTTGCGTTAATGCCCCATATGACGGTACTGGATAATACCGCATTTGGTATGGAATTAGCGGGAATTGCACCGCAGGCGCGACAGGAAAAAGCGCTCGACGCCCTGCGTCAGGTCGGGCTGGAAAATTATGCGCACGCATATCCGGATGAACTCTCCGGCGGTATGCGCCAGCGTGTTGGCCTGGCGCGCGCATTAGCTATTAATCCGGACATTCTATTAATGGATGAAGCCTTTTCGGCACTCGATCCTTTAATTCGTACGGAAATGCAGGATGAACTTGTAAAGCTGCAAGCGAAACATCAGCGTACTATCGTGTTTATTTCCCACGATCTCGATGAAGCCATGCGTATTGGCGACCGTATTGCCATTATGCAAAACGGCGAAGTGGTACAGGTCGGTACGCCGGATGAAATATTGAATAATCCGGCCAATGATTATGTGCGCACTTTCTTCCGTGGAGTGGATATTAGCCAGGTGTTTAGCGCGAAAGATATTGCGCGTCGAACACCGGTAGGTTTGATCCGTAAAACTCCGGGTTTTGGCCCGCGCTCGGCACTGAAATTGTTGCAGGATGAAGACCGTGAATACGGTTATGTAATTGAACGCGGCAATAAATTTGTCGGCATTGTCTCCATCGACTCCCTGAAAGCGGCGCTCAGCCAGAACCAGGGTATCGAGGCGGCGTTAATTGACTCCCCGCTTGCAGTAGAGGCGGAAACGCCGCTCAGCGAGTTGCTCTCCCATGTTGGACAAGCGCCCTGCGCCGTGCCGGTCATCGGTGAAGAACAACAATATGTGGGCATCATCTCGAAACGGATGCTGCTACAGGCTTTAGATCGCGAGGGGGCAAACAATGGCTGATCAAAATAACCCGTGGGATAGCGCGCCAGTAACCGATAGTGCGGCGCAATCCGCAGATGCCTGGGGCGGCGGATCTGCTACGCCCTCTGACGGCAGCGGTGCCGACTGGCTCCACAGTGCGTCAGCACCCGCGCCAGAACATTTCAATATTATGGATCCATTCCATAAGACGCTGATCCCGCTAGATAGTTGGGTAACACAGGGGATCGACTGGGTAGTAATGCACTTCCGCCCGGTATTCCAGGGGATCCGCATTCCTATCGACTATATCCTGAGCACTTTCCAGCAACTACTACTGGGGATGCCTGCGCCGGTAGCAATTATCGTGTTCTCACTGATCGCATGGCAGATGAGCAGTGCCGGAATGGGGATTGCCACGCTGGTATCGCTGATTGCCATTGGCGCAATTGGCGCCTGGTCGCAGGCGATGGTCACGCTGGCGCTGGTGCTGACCGCGCTGCTGTTCTGCGTGATGATCGGTTTGCCGTTGGGGATCTGGCTGGCACGTAGCCCACGGGCTTCGAAAATCATTCGCCCGCTGCTGGATGCCATGCAGACCACGCCAGCGTTTGTTTACCTGGTGCCGATTGTGATGCTGTTTGGTATCGGCAACGTGCCGGGCGTGGTGGTGACGATTATCTTCGCCCTGCCGCCGGTGGTGCGTTTGACAATACTCGGTATTAACCAGGTTCCGGCAGATTTGATTGAAGCTTCCCGTTCATTTGGCGCCAGCCCGCGTCAGATGTTATTCAAAGTACAGTTACCACTGGCCATGCCTACCATTATGGCGGGAATTAACCAGACGCTGATGCTTGCCCTCTCCATGGTAGTGATCGCCTCAATGATCGCCGTTGGCGGGCTTGGCCAGATGGTACTGCGCGGTATCGGCCGTCTCGATATGGGGCTGGCGACCGTCGGCGGCGTTGGGATTGTGATCCTCGCCATCATTCTCGACCGCCTGACGCAGGCTGTCGGCCGCGATTCCCGCAGCCGCGGAAATCGTCGCTGGTATCAAACCGGCCCGCTGGGTCTGCTGACCCGTCCATTCGCAAAATAAACCTGTTTCCCGGTGCCCGGCGCCGGGTCGACACGTCCTATCTGAACAATAAGGAACAACGATGCGACATAGCATACTTTTTGCCACAGCGTTTGCTACCCTTGTCTCTACCAGCACATTTGCTGCAGACCTTCCCGGCAAAGGCATCACCGTACAGCCCTTCCAGAGCACCATTTCTGAAGAAACCTTCCAGACACTGCTGGTCAGCCGTGGGTTGGAAAAACTCGGCTATACGGTGAATAAACCGAGTGAAGTGGATTACAACGTCGGTTACACCTCCCTTGCCGCAGGTGACGTCACCTTTACCGCCGTTAACTGGCAGCCGCTGCATGACGACATGTATGCCGCTGCGGGTGGTGACAGCAAATTCTACCGTTCCGGGGTGTTTGTCACCGGCGCGGCGCAGGGTTACTTGATCGATAAGAAAACCGCCGAGCAGTATCATATTAAAAGCATCGATCAGCTTAAAGATCCGAAAATAGCCAAACTGTTCGACACCAATGGCGACGGCAAAGCCGATTTGACCGGTTGCACGCCTGGCTGGGGCTGTGAAGCAGTGATTAATCACCAGATCGACGCCTACGGCCTGAGCAACACCGTGGCGCATAATCAGGGCAACTATGCAGCAATGATGGCGGACACCATTACCCGCTTCAAAGAGGGTAAACCGGTGCTCTATTACACCTGGACGCCCTACTGGGTGAGCGATGTGCTGAAACCGGGTAAAGATGTGGTCTGGTTGCAGGTACCGTTCTCTTCCCTGCCGGGCAAACAGAAAGATATCGACACCAAACTGCCGAACGGTATGAACTATGGCTTCCCGGTGAACACCATGCACATTGTTGCCAACAAAGCGTGGGCGGAGAAAAACCCGGCAGCGGCGAAATTGTTCTCGGTGATGAAGTTGCCTATCGCCGACATCAATGCGCAGAACGCGATGATGCATAACGGCAAAGCCTCTGAAGCGGATATCCAGAGTCATGTTGACGGCTGGATCAAAGCACACCAGCAGCAGTTTGACGGCTGGGTAAAAGAAGCGCTGGCCGCGCAGAAGTAATCCCTCCTGACAAAGCGCCGTTCGGTTTATGCTGGATGGCGCTTTCGCTTATCCGGCCTGCGCGCGATATACCGCCAGCGTTGAACATTCAGGCATAGCACAGCACTCAAGCCGGTTAAGGCTGTGCCGCCATTCGGCAATCAAAGCGCCATCGGCTCACCCTGAGATGACTGCACAAATAACAACATGCCCTCTCAAGCGATTGACTAAGATAGGTTTCTGAAAAAACCATTATCTGACTACGCATTCCTATGACACAAGCAAACCACATTCTTAGCCCGGCGCTGATCGCGCTGATGTCCGTTGCAACGGGCCTTGCGGTCGCCAGCAATTACTATGCGCAACCGCTGCTCGACACCATCGCTCATGCCTTTTCGCTGTCGCCCGACCAGGCGGGTTTTATTGTCACCGCCGCACAGCTTGGCTATGCCGCTGGCTTGCTGTTTCTGGTGCCGCTCGGCGACATCTTTGAGCGGCGAACGCTTATTGTGGTCATGACGCTGCTGTCAGCGGGTGGCATGTTGATTACCGCCAGCAGTTCGTCGCTGAGCTTCATGGTCCTCGGCACAGCGCTGACCGGGCTATTCTCCGTTGTCGCGCAGATCCTCGTGCCGCTGGCCGCGACATTAGCCACACCGGATAAACGCGGTAAAGTGGTCGGCACCATTATGAGCGGGCTGCTGCTGGGGATTTTACTGGCGCGCACCGTTGCCGGATTGCTCGCCAGTCTCGGCGGCTGGCGCACAGTTTATTGGGTCGCCAGCGTGCTAATGTTGCTGATGGCGCTGGCGCTGTGGCGTGGCCTGCCGAAAGTTAAACAGGAAACGCACCTCAATTACCCGCAACTACTCGGCTCTGTTTTTACGCTGTTCGCGGGTGATAGAGTGCTGCGTACCCGCGCCCTGCTCGGCTGTCTGAGTTTCGCCAACTTCAGTATTTTATGGACTTCAATGGCGTTTCTGCTGGCCTCGCCACCGTTCAACTTCTCCGAAGCGGTGATCGGTTTATTCGGGCTGGTCGGCGCGGCGGGCGCATTAGGTGCGCGTCCCGTCGGTGGCCTGGCGGATCGCGGTAAATCGCATCTCACCACCACGGGCAGTCTGATATTGTTGCTGTTTTCATGGTTCGCCATTTGGCTTGGTCACAGCTCGGTTATCGCCCTGATTATTGGCATCATTGTGCTGGATCTCACCGTGCAAGGTGTGCATATCACCAACCAGACGGTGATTTACCGCATCAAACCGGATGCGCGTAACCGCCTGACCGCCGGTTATATGACCAGCTACTTTATTGGCGGCGCGGCAGGTTCGTTGATCTCGGCCTCCGCATGGCAACATACGGGCTGGACAGGCGTCTGCGTGGCAGGCAGTACGCTGGCGCTGTTGAATCTGCTGGTCTGGTGGCGAGGATTTCATCGCCAACAAGTAGTGAAGTAAGCAAGCGCTCACATTTATACCATTCCACTAAAAACCGGGTGTTAACACGCCCCTCAGTCTGTTAAGGTTATAGGACTTGTTTATCCCGGTTATATTAACGTGGGTGATATATAACAAAGACTATGGATAGTTCAGCAATACCTCCAGACGCCGAGCCAGTGAGAGTAGCCACACTACGGGAAGGTATCATAGACAGCCTTCCCATCGTTTTAAGCTACATCCCCGTTGCATTTACCTTTGGCATGAATGCCAGCAAACTCGGTTTTTCTCCTCTTGAAAGCCTCTTTTTCTCCTGCATTATCTACGCAGGCGCCAGCCAATTTGTCATTACCACCCTGCTTGCTGCGGGCAGCACCTTGTGGGTTGCCGCGTTGACCGTTATGGCGATGGATGTTCGCCACGTGCTGTATGGCCCATCGTTACGCAGCCGTATTTTGCAACCGCTTAAAAATCCGAAAACTGCGATCTGGGCTTTTGGCCTGACGGACGAAGTGTTTGCTGCCGCAACTACCAAATTGGTACGCGATAATCGTTGCTGGAGCGAAAACTGGATGATAGGCATCGCATTATTTTCATGGCTCTCCTGGGTCGCCGGAACAGTGCTGGGCGCATTTTCCGGCAGCGGCCTGCTGGAGGGATATCCAGCTGTTGAATCAGCGTTGGGTTTTATGTTGCCCGCTCTGTTTATGAGCTTCCTGCTGGCGTCGTTCCAGCGTCGCCAGACGCCGAGCGTTACCGCCGCGCTGCTTGGCGCGCTGGCCGGTTTAACCCTGTTCTCTATCCCTGCGGCGATCCTCGCCGGGATCGTTTCTGGCTGCATTGCCGCGCTGGTGCAGGCGTTTTATCAGGGTGTTCCCGATGAGGCATGAAATTTTACTGCTCGGTCTGCTGGTAGGCTGCGTTAATTTTTTATTTCGCTATCTTCCTTTGCGCGTTCGTGTCGGGCGGCCAAACCCGACAAAACGTGGGGTTGTCGGCATCCTGCTGGACACCATCGGCATCGCCTCTATTTGTTCATTGCTGGTGGTGTCATGCGTACCAGAGATCATTCATGATGGGCGCCGCCTGTTGCCAACGCTGGTTGGCTTCGCGGTGCTGGGTCTCAGCTTCTGGAAAACACGCAGCATTATTCTCCCCACGCTACTCAGTGCACTTGCGTACGGAATCGCATGGAAACTGCTGACGGATTTATAGATAAGGCAAATTATTAGCAACAAATAATACATTTACTTTATTTGTCACTGTCGTTACTATATCGACTGCAATTAATGAGGTCATACACAAATGGATAGTTCGTTTACGCCCATAGAGCAAATGCTTAAGTTTCGCGCCAGCCGCTATGAGGATTTTCCGTTTCAGGAGATTTTGCTCACCCGTCTGTGCATGCATATGCAGGGTAAGCTGTTGGAAAACCGCAACAAAATGCTGAAAGCGCAGGGTATTAACGAGACGTTGTTTATGGCGTTGATCACGCTGGAGTCGCAAGAAAACCATAGCATTCAGCCGTCTGAATTGAGCAGCGCGCTGGGTTCTTCACGTACCAATGCCACACGTATCGCCGATGAGCTGGAAAAACGCGGCTGGATCGAACGTCGCGAAAGTGATAACGATCGCCGCTGCTTGCATCTGCAACTGACTGATAAAGGTCACGAATTCCTGCGTCAGGTTCTGCCCCCGCAGCACAACTGTCTGCATCAACTGTGGTCTTCCCTGAGCGACGCTGAGAAAGCCCAGCTTGAGCAGATCACACGTAAGTTACTTACGCGTCTCGACAAGATGGAAGAAGACGGCCTTATTCTTGAGGCGCTGCGCTAACGCGACAGACCGTTCGAATATCCAGGATAAAAGAATATAAGGGCCAGCCTGATGCTGGCCTTTCTAACGGAAGGTCGGCTGTGTCGACATCAAATAAGAAGATCGTGGAGAAAAGCATGAGCGCAAATGCGGAGAGTCATCCCCCGCAGCAACCGGTAAAAAAGAGAGGCAAACGTAAAGGTGCCCTTCTAATGCTGACCTTGCTCTTTATTGTTATTGCCGTGGCATACGGAGTTTATTGGTTTTTGGTACTGCGTCATTATGAAGAAACCGATGACGCTTATGTAGCAGGGAACCAGGTGCAAATCATGGCGCAGGTCTCCGGCAGCGTGACGAAAGTCTGGGCTGACAATACCGATTTTGTAAAACAGGGAGATGTGCTGGTTACGCTGGATACCACCGATGCGCAGCAGGCGTTTGAAAAAGCGCAGACTGCACTGGCAAGCAGCGTTCGTCAAACCCGCCAGTCGATGATCAATAGCAAGCAGTTGCTCGCGAACATCGAGGTGAAAAAAACCGCCCTCGCCCAGGCACAGAGCGATTTAAACCGCCGTATTCCACTCGGTACTGCCAATTTGATCGGCCGCGAAGAGCTGCAACACGCCCGTGATGCCGTGACCAGCGCGCAGGCCGATCTGGACGTGGCCATTCAGCAATACAACGCCAACCAGGCGATCGTGCTTGATACGCCGCTGGAAGATCAACCGGCAGTTAAACAGGCCGCAACCGAAGTCCGCAATAGCTGGCTGGCACTGCAACGTACGAAAATCGTCAGCCCTATCACCGGCTACGTTTCGCGTCGCGCGGTACAGCCTGGTGCACAAATCAGCCCAACCACCGCATTAATGGCCGTCGTTCCGGCCACCAATCTGTGGGTGGATGCTAACTTCAAAGAGACACAGCTTGCGCATATGCGTATTGGCCAGACGGCAACCGTGGTCAGCGATATCTATGGCGATGAAGTGACCTACAACGGGAAAGTGGTCGGCCTCGATATGGGCACCGGCAGCGCGTTCTCATTGTTGCCTGCGCAAAACGCGACCGGTAACTGGATCAAAGTGGTTCAGCGCCTACCGGTACGTATTGAGCTGGACGCCAAACAACTTGCCGACCATCCACTGCGTATTGGTCTCTCAACGCTGGTAAAGATCGATACGGCAGATCGTGAAGGTCAGGTGCTGGCAAGCCAGGTGCGCAGTAGCCCGGCGTATGAAAGCAACGCACGGGAGATTAGCCTTGACCCGGTCAACACGCTGATCGAAAACATCGTGAAAGCCAACGCCGGTTAATCTGAGGTGAGTGCAATGCAACAGAAACCGCTGGAAGGCGCGCAACTGGTCATTATGACCATTGCGCTGTCGCTTGCGACCTTCATGCAGGTGCTGGACTCCACCATCGCTAACGTGGCTATTCCCACAATAGCCGGCAACCTTGGCTCATCGCTGAGCCAGGGGACATGGGTGATCACCTCTTTCGGGGTGGCGAACGCCATCTCGATCCCGATCACCGGCTGGCTGGCAAAGCGCATCGGTGAAGTAAAGCTGTTCCTCTGGTCAACGGTGGCCTTCGCTATCGCCTCCTGGGCGTGCGGCGTCTCCAGCAGCCTGACGATGCTGATCTTCTTCCGTGTGATCCAGGGGATTGTCGCCGGGCCGTTGATCCCGCTCTCCCAGAGTTTGTTGCTGAGCAACTACCCGCCCGCCAAACGCTCCATCGCGCTGGCGCTGTGGTCAATGACAGTCATTGTCGCGCCGATTTGTGGTCCGATCCTTGGCGGTTATATCAGTGATAACTACCACTGGGGCTGGATCTTCTTTATCAACGTGCCGATCGGCGCGCTGGTGGTGTTGCTGACGCTGCAAACCCTGCGCGGCCGCGAGACGCGAACCGAACAGCGACGCATTGACGGTATTGGCCTGGCGCTGCTGATTCTCGGTATCGGCAGTTTGCAGGTGATGCTCGATCAAGGCAAAGAGCTGGACTGGTTTAATTCGACAGAGATCATCGTGCTGACGATTGTCGCCGTGGTGTCAATCAGTTTCCTGGTGGTCTGGGAGTTGACCGATGAGAATCCGATAGTCGATCTGTCACTGTTTAAATCGCGAAATTTTACCATCGGCTGCCTGTGCATTAGCCTCGCCTATATGCTCTACTTCGGCGCGATTGTTCTGCTGCCGCAGCTATTGCAGGAGGTGTATGGCTACACGGCAACGTGGGCGGGGCTGGCCTCCGCGCCTGTCGGGGTGATCCCGGTGCTGCTGTCGCCGATTATTGGCCGCTTCGCCCATAAGCTGGATATGCGTCGTCTGGTGACCTTCAGCTTTATTATGTATGCGGTATGCTTCTACTGGCGTGCGTATACCTTCGAACCGGGAATGGACTTTGGCGCTTCCGCCTGGCCGCAATTTATTCAGGGTTTCGCCGTGGCCTGCTTCTTTATGCCGCTCACCACTATCACGCTCTCCGGCTTGCCGCCTGAGCGACTGGCGGCGGCATCCAGCCTGTCGAACTTCACCCGTACACTGGCCGGTTCAATTGGGACCTCTATCACTACCACGCTGTGGACTAACCGGGAGTCGATGCACCATGCGCAACTCACCGAGTCGGTCAACCCGTACAACCCTAACGCGCAGGAGATGTATAACCAACTGCAAGGCATGGGGATGTCGCAACAGCAAGCGTCCGGTTGGATAGCGCAGCAGATCACCAATCAGGGGCTGATTATTTCCGCCAATGAGATCTTCTGGTTCTCGGCGGGTGTATTTCTGATCCTGCTCAGCCTGGTGTGGTTTGCCAGACCACCTTTCGGTGCCGGTGGCGGCGGCGGCGCGCACTGATCTTTGGCGCGGTTTGCCGCGCCTTGTCCAGAACGCGACAGTGGTTGTCAGTTCCGATAAAGCAGCGCTCCTGAAATCGCTTCACGATGGTGAAAAGACAACAGGAGCGCAGCATGCTAAAAAATCCCGCAGAAAAATATTCCCCGTTCACCCCTTTCGCCCTGCCCGATCGCCGCTGGCCTGAACAACGCATTACCCATGCGCCG
The DNA here is from genome assembly GCF_900116535.1 of Kosakonia arachidis. Classification (GTDB taxonomy): domain Bacteria; phylum Pseudomonadota; class Gammaproteobacteria; order Enterobacterales; family Enterobacteriaceae; genus Kosakonia; species Kosakonia arachidis. The sequence goes on from NZ_FPAU01000002.1 coordinate 90,655, forward strand.
CGCTGGCTTTCCACCGATCTGCGCGACGGCAACCAGGCGCTGGCAGAACCGATGGATAGCGCACGCAAGCTGCAATTCTGGGAACTGCTATTGGCGTGCGGCTTTAAAGAGATTGAGGTGGCTTTCCCTTCGGCCTCGCAAACGGATTTCAACTTTGTTCGCCAGTTGATTGAAGAGCAGCGCATTCCCAACGATGTGACGATTCAGGTATTAACCCAGGCGCGGGAGGATTTAATTTACCGCACCTTTGCTTCGCTACAAGGAGTCAGGCAGGCGACAATTCATTTGTACAACGCCACTGCACCACTGTTTCGCCGCCTGGTATTTGGCATGGAGAAAGCGCAGGTTGTCGAACTGGCGACGCGCTCCACACAACTGATTCGTCAACTGTGTGAAGAGAATCCGCAAACGCGCTGGCAGTATGAGTATTCACCGGAGACGTTTTGCTTTACCGAAGCCGATTTCGCGCTGGAGATTTGCGAAGCGGTGGCCGGTGTCTGGCAACCGTGCGCCGAACGTCCGATGATCATTAACCTGCCGGCGACCGTTGAAGTCAGTACGCCGAATGTTTATGCCGATCAGATTGAATATTTCTGCCGCCACTTCAGCCGCCGCAACGACGTGTGCATTAGCGTGCATCCGCATAACGATCGCGGTACCGGCGTTGCCTGCGCAGAGCTGGCGGTGATGGCCGGAGCCGATCGCGTTGAAGGCTGCCTGTTTGGTAACGGTGAACGCACCGGTAATGTCTGTCTGGTAACACTGGCGATGAATCTCTATAGCCAGGGGATCAGCCCGCAACTCGATTTCAGCGATATGCCGCGCGTGGTGGAAGTGGTGGAAATCTGTAATCAACTGCCGGTACACCCGCGTCATCCGTGGGCTGGCAGCCTGGCCTATACCGCATTTTCCGGTTCGCATCAGGACGCGATCAAAAAAGGGTTCGATGCCCGTAAAGCAGGTAGCCACTGGGAGATGCCCTATCTGCCGGTCGATCCGCAGGATATAGGCTGTAGTTATGAAGCGGTGATCCGTGTGAACAGCCAGTCCGGGAAAAGCGGTAGCGCCTGGCTGATTGAACAGAACCATGGCCTGAAACTGCCGCGTGCCCTGCAACAGGATTTTAGCCAACATGTGCAGCAGGAGACGGATAAACACGGCAAAGAGATGACGCAAAATGCGCTGTGGCAATTGTTCCGCAACCGCTACGGTCTTATACCTTCGCCGCCGCTGTCGCTGCAACATTATCGCAGCGACAGCCAGCAGGATGGTCAGTTACGACTGACGGCGACAGTCATGCGGGAAGGTAAAACGCGCGAACTGACCGGCAGCGGCAATGGCTTGCTTTCGGCGGCCGCCAACGCCATTACTCCGTGGCTTGGCAAACCCTTTGTCATTAAGGATTACCATGAGCACACGCTTGGCGTGCGCAGCGACAGCCGCTCGGTGGCGTATATTCGCTGCCTGTATCAGGATGGCAGCAGCCGCTGGGGCGTTGGGATTGATAATGATGTCGCGCGTGCTTCATTGCAGGCGTTACTAAACGCGGTGGGCTAAAGGGAAGGTTCGCGGAAGTAGTCGCTGGGTGATACACCCATCACCCGGCGAAACATCGCTGTAAAGGCGCTGTGGCTGCCATATCCCAGATCCAGCGCCACGCGCAGTACCGATTGCCCTTGAGCCAGGCGCAACAGCGCCGCCAATAAACGGGCGCGTCGCACCCATTCGCCGTAACTTACCCCCGTTTGCTGCTGAAAATGCCGGTTCAGCGTGCGCTCGCTCATGTTCGTCAGGCTGGCTGACTGCGCGCTGCTCCAGCTTAGTCCCGGTTCGGCGCGGATCTGTTCGCACAGCTGGCGCAACGCTGCGCTTTGCGGCTCCGGCAGGTGAAACGGCAGCACCGGCATGGCGCGGATCTCATCCAGAATCAGTTCATAGATGCGTTCATCGCGGCTACCGGGCATGTACTGCAGGGCCAGATCGAACGCAGCGACGATGAGTTCGCGCAGCAGCGGCGTGATCTGCACGATCTGGCAGGACGCAGGCAGATCGGCGCGGGCCAGCGGATCGATAAACAGCGTGCGGGCTGCGACGCTGCCGGTAATGCGGATGGCATGCTGTGTTCCGGCGGGTAACCACACGCCGCGACCAGGAGGAACGACCCAGCACCCAGCAGCGGTATCCACACGCACCACGCCGCTCAGGCTATGCAATAGCTGTGCACAGTCGTGCTGATGCCACGGTTCGCTGTCGCCGTGCTGATAATCATGGGCAAAGGGATGTAGAGGACGGTGCGTAAAGGAGAAGGTTAAAGTGGTCGTCATCGGGTTGCCGCTGGGTGGCGAGAAAGCAGGCCCGGTAAGCGAGCTACCGGGCGCTACAATGACAGCACTAGATGTGCAGTTCCTGCAATTTTTCTTTCGGCAGGGCCAGCTCTTCGTTGCTGTTAACGCGGACATCGCGGTCAAGAATGTGATGGGCGATTTCCTGTGCTTCTTCCAGCGAGTGCATGGTATAGGTGCCGCACTGGTAGACGTTCAGTTCCGGGATCTGGCTCTGTTCCTTCACCTTCAATACATCGGCCATCGCCGCTTTCCACGCATCCGCAACGCGCTGCTCATCCGGCGTGCCAATCAGGCTCATATAGAAGCCCGTGCGACAACCCATCGGCGAAATATCGATGATCTCAACGCCGTTGCCGTTGAGGTGGTTACGCATGAAACCAGCAAACAGATGCTCCAGCGTGTGGATCCCTTTTTCCGGCATGACCTCTTTGTTAGGCACGCAGAAACGCAGGTCGAATACGGTGATGGTATCGCCATGCGGCGTGTCCATGGTTTTGGCTACACGGACAGCAGGGGCTTCCATACGGGTATGATCGACAGTGAAGCTATCCAACAATGGCATTTAGTCACCTCCGACAGTGATTTTTTTAAATAAAAAATGAACTCTTCTTTTTCGTGCGAGTCTGAGTATGTGAAAGACGCGCATTTGTTATCATCATCCCTGATTTTCAGAGATGAAATTTTGGCCACAGTAATGTGGCCTTTTTCTTTTCTGTCAGGCGTGACGCGCGAGTAACGCTTCAAATGACTCGCTATCCCCGGCTTCAACCTCTGCCTGACGCGCCAGCGATGCTTTGCACTCGGCGATAAAATCTTCCTCATGCAGGATTTCCAGCGGCTCTTCGCGAAGCTGTGAACGATACTGATCGCCCAGCGCTTTGCCGGTGCCACCCATACCATTATCGATCATCGAACGCAGAATACGCGCCGAGAAAGTGAGCTCCGGATCGTCGAAGCTGCCGACCAGTTGTTCACACACCTGCTCGTATTCGTTGCCACCGTACACGCCATCGAGTGTCTGCGCCACTCGTTTCAAATCCTGGAACAGATCTTTGCCGACCTTCGCCAGCGGGAATTGCGCAGTTTCACAGCCAATACCCAGCGTCAGGCCCGGTTTACGCCCTTCCAGAATCACGCGATTCCAGTTTGTACGCGTACACAGCAGTTCGTCGCTGCTCATCTCCGGCGCATCAGCAAGCACGCACCAGACCATAAACAGATCGAGGAAGCGAACCTGCTGCTTGTCAACGCCAATCGCCGTGAAGGGGTTGATGTCCAGCGAGCGCACTTCAATATATTCAATGCCGCCGCGCAGCAGCGCGTCCGACGGCGTTTCACCGCTGCGGGTTACGCGTTTCGGGCGGATCGGCGCATACAACTCGTTCTCGATCTGCAAAATATTGGTATTGATTTGCAGATACTTATCGTCTTTCTTCAGACCTATTTTAGCGTACTCTTCCGAAGGCGTTTTTATCGCCCGCTTCAGCGCCACCACATAATCGTGCAGATTATTAAAGGTGATGCCCAGATTGCTCTGCGATTTATTGGTATAGCCCAGATCGCTTAAGCGCAGCGACGTGGCATACGGCAGGTAATACATACCATTCGGCGTTTTCTCAAACGGCAGAGTGGTCGGTTTCCCTTGCAGGAACGACGAACAGATCGCCGGAGACGCACCAAACAGATACGGGATTACCCAGCCGAAACGGTAATAGTTACGAATCAGGCGGAAATAGCCGTCGGAGACCGTATCTTTATCGGTACCGCCACTTTTCGCTTCCCAAAACTCCATCGGCAACGAGAAGTTGTAATGCACGCCGGAAATGGTTTGCATCAGCGCGCCATAGCGGTTTTTCAACCCTTCGCGATAGAGTGTTTTCAGGCGACCGATGTTAGAGGTGCCGTATTGCGCCAACTCAATCTGCTGGCCGTCTTTGATATAGCACGGCATACTCAGAGGCCACATCCGCTCATCGCCAATCTGGCGGGCGGTGTAGCGATGAATATCACGCATGATCGTCAACATATGGTCGATATCGCTATCGACCGGCGTAATAAACTCCAGAAGTGATTCCGCAAAATCAGTGGTGATCCACCGATGAGTTAAGGCAGAGCCGAGCGTCGCTGCATGACCAGTCGTCGCCAGCGAGCCATCTGCGTTTACGCGCAGCGTCTCACGTTCAAGACCGCGTTGGATCCCCTTAACGACCTGAGGATGTTTTTCCAGCCAGGACAATGCCTGTGATACGTCCGGGATCAAGTTGACCTCCCGCGTGTAATAATCATTTTATTAAGCATAATTGTAATGGTTGACGATTAAAGGTCACTCACTCAATCCAATTAGTGCCACCACGTCATACCCTGTAGCGTTACCAGGGCTATCGCCACATAGCGTAACGCCTTGCCAAGGCATAAAAAAAACAGCACTGGTCCCCATGAAAGGCGCATCCAGCCCGCCAGTAGACACAGCACATCGCCTATAACAGGCATCCAGCTCAGAAGCAGCGCTGCCGCGCCGTAACGCTTGAGCCAGTGAGTCGCTTTTTCCTGCCAGCGCGATGTTTTACGCTGCGGAAAGAAACGCCCAAGAATAACGTTAGTCAACCCTCCAAGGCTATTACCCATTGTTGCTATTACGACGAGCAACCAGGGCTGACTGACACCCGATAGCAGCATTGCAATCAGCACGACCTCAGAATTACCAGGCAACAGCGTGGCGCTGAGGAAGCTACTGGCAAACAATGACAAGAGCGACAGGCTGTCACTCACAATAAGCGTACATCAATTGCATCCATACCGGCGGCCTGCGCCGCCTGGATACCAAAATCTGCATCTTCAAATACCACGCATCGCGCTGGCTCCACGCCCATTTGTTGGGCGCAAAGCAGGAAGGTATCCGGTGCAGGTTTGTGATTTTTAACATGATCGGCAGCAACAACCGCATTGAAATAGTGACGCAGGCCAAGGTGCGCCAATAACGCTTCCGCAATCGCGCTTTCACTGCCGGTTCCTACCGACATAGGGCGACGGCCGTGCCACTCTTTTACAACGTCGATTAATGGCAGAGGGCGCACTGAATCCAGCAGCATCGCTTTAACCAATGCAGTTTTCTCCTGCGCCAGTGCATGCGGATCGAGATCGCCTTGGTTAGCTTCAATAATGAACTGCGCGATACGCCAGGTCGGTGCACCATTTAGCCCAACCATTGACTGCTCGTCAAAACGCATCCCGTAACGCCCCAGCACTTCATTCCAGGCTTTACGGTGGGTCGGCTCGGTGTCCAGGATGGTGCCATCCATATCAAAAATCAGACCAGCGTAACGTTCGTACATCATGTTCTCACAAAGCGGATAACAAACAGTTACTTTAACGTAAACAGTGATTTTTGTCGCTGTCAGCAAATGATAAGGACAAATGTTGGTTTTTTCGGGTGGATTGATAGATAAAGCGTAAACACGCGATAAAACGAGGAAGAGGTTTAACTAAGATGGTGCATCCGGGAGGATGACTCGTCTTTCGACTCGCCCTGCGGGCCGTTGCTGATGCAACGTTATCC
>NZ_FPAU01000002.1:97300-586723 GCF_900116535.1 Kosakonia arachidis
GTCACTTCCTCAAAATATGGTGCATCCGGGAGGATTCGAACCTCCGACCGCTCGGTTCGTAGCCGAGTACTCTATCCAGCTGAGCTACGGATGCAAAATGGCGGTGAGGCGGGGATTCGAACCCCGGATGCAGCTTTTGACCGCATACTCCCTTAGCAGGGGAGCGCCTTCAGCCTCTCGGCCACCTCACCACACGCCTCTTTCGAGTGCTTTGAAGAACTTGTTGAGAGCTCATCGTCGCTGCGTGGCGCACATATTACTTTCTGGGACTTATAAGTCAAACAATTTTTCCCGCCCCTGAATCATTTGCACACTTCGCAGTCAATTAGCCTGTAAAAAGGCCAAAAAGGATGTTTTCTCAGCAGAATTTCCGCCGCTTCGCTGGAGAAAGACAGAAACAAACCTGTCAGGAAAATATGCGTCTGATGCAAAAATATGCGGGGCTGAAATAAAAAGGAAACCTGGAGAGGAGAATATCTGGAGGAGGTGTTGCGTCTCGCCGTGCAACCGCGAGACGCATAATAGAATCAGTAGTTGGACTGCTGTGATTTTTCAGCCTGGATACGCTGGTAGATCTCTTCACGGTGAACAGATACTTCTTTCGGGGCATTAACGCCAATGCGCACCTGGTTACCCTTAACCCCTAAGACAGTCACAGTGACCTCATCCCCAATCATGAGGGTTTCACCAACTCGACGAGTCAGAATCAGCATTCTTTGCTCCTTGAAAGATTAAAAGAGTCGGGTCTCTCTGTATCCCGGCATTATCCATCATATAACGCCAAAAAGTAAGCGATGACAAACACGTAAAGTGTAAGCAGTCACGGCATCACATTCTGTTAAACGTAAGTTTAGCCGATATACACAACTTCAACCTGACTTTCTTGTTATCAATAGCGTAGTGACAACAAGGCCATAATCGGTAAGATTATAGCCTGTGCATTCGCTTTGTAGTTATGACAGTTTTGCGCTTACCCAGTCTTTAACACTGGCAAGAGCAGCAGGAAGCGCAGCCGCGTCGGTACCACCGGCTTGCGCCATGTCCGGACGTCCGCCCCCTTTGCCCCCAACCTGCTGGGCAACCATACCAACCAGATCCCCTGCTTTCACACGGTCAGTCACATCCTTCGAGACTCCCGCAATCAGAGAAACTTTCCCTTCAGCCACAGTAGCAAGAACAATAACAGAAGCACCTAACTGGTTCTTCAGATCATCCACCATGGTACGCAGCATCTTCGGCTCGACGCCTGCCAGTTCGCTGACCAGCAGTTTCACACCGTTAAGGTCAATCGCTTTGCCGAACAGGTTCGCGCTCTCCTGCGCTGCCGCCTGCTCTTTAAGCTGCTGCAACTCTTTTTCCAACTGACGCGTACGATCGACAACGGTACGTACTTTGTCACCGAGGTTCTGGCTATCGCCTTTCAGCAACTGCGCAATATCGTGCAGTTGGTCGCTCTGCGCATGCAGGCTGGCAATCGCACCTTCGCCGGTCACCGCTTCGATACGACGCACGCCAGCGGCCGTGCCGGATTCAGACACAATGCGGAACAGACCAATATCACCGGTGCGGGAAGCGTGCGTACCGCCGCACAGTTCAGTAGAGAAATCGCCCATGCTCAGGACACGCACGCGCTCATCGTATTTCTCGCCAAACAGCGCCATCGCGCCATTCGCTTTTGCGGCTTCCAGATCCATGATGTTGGTTTCGATCGGCAGGTTACGACGAATCTGCGCATTCACCAGATCTTCCACCGCGCGGATCTCAGACGGTTTCATCGCTTCGAAATGAGAGAAGTCAAAGCGCAGTGCTTTGTCATTCACCAGCGAGCCTTTCTGCGCGACATGAGTGCCAAGGACGCTACGCAACGCAGCATGCATCAGGTGTGTGGCGGAGTGGTTCAGGCGTATGCGCTTCCGACACGCTTCGTCGACTTCCGCTTTCACGCCGTCACCCACTTTCAGGGTCCCAGTCGCCAGCTTGCCGATGTGGCCAATCGCCTGACCATATTTCTGCGTATCCTGCACGGTAAACGCAAAATCGTTGCCTTTCAGTTCGCCTTTATCGCCAACCTGACCGCCGGACTCTGCATAGAATGGCGTTTCATCAAGCACGACAACCGCTTCCTGGCCTGCAGCAATTGCGTTTACCGGCTTGCCGTCGACAAACAGCGCAGTCACTTTGCCGTTCAGTTCAAGGTGATCGTAGCCTTTAAATTCCGAGGCGCTATCAACGCGGATCATCGCGTTGTAGTCCGCACCAAATCCGCTGGACTCACGGGCGCGGCGGCGCTGCTCTTCCATGGCGGCTTCAAAACCAGCTTCATCAATTTTCAGGTTACGTTCGCGGCAAACGTCCGCTGTCAAATCCATCGGAAAACCGTAGGTATCGTACAGACGGAAGACCGTTTCGCCGTCAAGCGTATCGCCTTGCAGTTTTGCCAGCTCTTCGTCCAGCAGCGCCAGACCACGCTCCAGAGTACGGGCAAACTGCTCTTCTTCGGTTTTCAGAACCTGTTCAACCTGCGCCTGCTGGCGCTGCAGATCTTCCCCAGCAGAGCCCATCACGGCAATCAGCGGCGCAACCAGTTTATAGAAGAAAGTGTCCTTCGCGCCCAGCATATTACCGTGGCGGATAGCACGACGGATGATACGACGCAGCACGTAGCCGCGGTTTTCGTTCGATGGAATCACGCCGTCAGCAACCAGGAACGCACAGGAGCGAATGTGGTCCGCAATAACGCGCAGGGATTTGTTGCTCAAATCCGTCGCGCCGGTCACTTTCGCTACGGCTTCGATCAGCTTAACGAACAGATCGATTTCATAGTTGGAGTTCACATGTTGCAGTACGGCGGCCACTCGTTCCAGGCCCATACCGGTATCCACTGATGGTTTCGGCAGCGGTTCAATGGTGCCATCGGCCTGGCGGTTAAACTGCATAAAGACGATGTTCCAGATTTCGATGTAACGGTCGCCGTCTTCTTCCGGACTGCCCGGAGGGCCACCCCAGATGTGATCGCCGTGATCATAGAAAATCTCGGTACACGGACCGCACGGACCGGTATCGCCCATCTGCCAGAAGTTGTCAGACGCGTAAGCTGCGCCTTTGTTATCACCGATGCGAATAATACGCTCACGCGGGATACCGACTTCTTTTTCCCAAATTTCGTAGGCTTCATCATCCGTTTCGTACACCGTCACCCACAGACGCTCTTTCGGCAGGTTGAACCAGTTTTCACCGGTCAGCAGTTCCCATGCGTACTGGATAGCATCATGCTTGAAGTAATCGCCGAAGCTGAAGTTGCCCAGCATTTCAAAAAAGGTGTGATGACGTGCAGTGTAACCGACGTTTTCCAGATCATTGTGTTTACCACCGGCACGGACACAACGCTGTGCCGTGGTGGCGCGGGAATAATTACGTTTGTCGAGCCCAAGGAACACATCCTTGAACTGGTTCATCCCTGCGTTGGTAAACAGCAAAGTCGGGTCGTTATTTGGCACAAGGGAGCTGCTGGCAACTACCTGATGTCCTTTGCTATGGAAAAAATCGAGAAACGCCTGACGGATCTCAGCGGTGCTCTTGCTCATAATTATCCTGAAATCAAGCTAACGAAATATGGTAACCAGCCGCCACCATGACATAGCAGACACGCCAGTTACTGGAAAAAGTGGGAATAAGATAAGTTTTCTTTAGTGCGAAGTAAAATCCCGTATGCGCTCAGTCGGCAAAATTTCGCCATATCTCCTGAATATCTTCCTGCAAAAAGCCACGATAGAGTAAAAAACGTTGCACTTTTACTTTTGCGACAAACTCAGTCGGCAGTGGTTCTCCATACTTACGCAGCGCCTGATCGCGGGCGCTGGCGACCCAGTCGATATCGCATTCACGCATCGCCTGCTCCATCGCTTCCCGCGCGATCCCTTTTTGATTCACCTCCTGGCGAATACGAACAGGTCCATAGCCTTTGCGAGCCCGGCTAGCGATAAACTGACGCACGAAACGGGCATCATCGAGAAAATGGTGCTCAAGACACCACTCAACAATCTGCTCCACCTCTTCTTCCGTACAGTCGAATTCCTCTGGACCCTTTTTTCCCATTACCGGTGCCGTCAGTTTACGGCGAAACTCTTTTTCGCTGTGATCGCGCATCGCCAGAATTCGCATCGCCCGATCGCGCAAACGGGGAAGAGCAGCGCGGCGGGGAGTTTCATCAGTCATGGCTTATTCCTGTGGTCGCAGAAAAGCAAAAGGGCTGCATCAGCAGCCCTCGATTGCGGTTCAGATTATCAGAAATCTTCGTTGGTTTCTTCAACGTCTTCGCCGTTGCCATCCACCGAGAATTGCGCAGCGGAATTCTGATTACTGAGCAGAATTTCGCGTACTTTTTTCTCGATCTCTTTCGCCGTCGCCGGGTTCTCTTTCAGCCAGGTTGTTGCATTCGCTTTACCCTGTCCTATTTTTTCACCGTTGTAGCTGTACCAGGCACCCGCTTTTTCGATCAGCTTCTCTTTCACACCGAGGTCAACCAGTTCGCCGTAGAAGTTGATACCTTCACCGTAAAGGATCTGGAATTCAGCCTGTTTGAACGGGGCAGCGATTTTGTTTTTCACCACTTTTACGCGGGTTTCGCTACCGATAACGTTGTCACCCTCTTTTACTGCACCGATGCGACGGATATCCAGACGCACAGAAGCGTAGAACTTCAGCGCGTTACCGCCGGTGGTGGTTTCCGGGTTGCCAAACATCACACCGATTTTCATACGGATCTGGTTGATAAAGATCAGTAGCGTGTTGGACTGTTTCAGGTTACCGGCCAGCTTACGCATCGCCTGGCTCATCATACGTGCCGCGAGGCCCATGTGAGAGTCGCCGATTTCACCTTCAATTTCCGCTTTCGGCGTCAATGCTGCAACGGAGTCAACAACCAGCACGTCAACTGCGCCGGAGCGCGCCAGCGCATCACAGATCTCAAGCGCCTGCTCACCGGTGTCTGGCTGGGAGCACAGCAGGTTATCGATATCCACGCCCAACTTACGGGCATAGATAGGATCCAGTGCGTGCTCCGCATCGATAAACGCACAGGTTTTACCTTCGCGCTGCGCTGCGGCAATCACCTGTAATGTCAGCGTGGTTTTACCGGATGATTCCGGCCCGTAAATTTCGACGATACGCCCCATCGGCAGACCGCCCGCGCCCAGCGCGATGTCCAGCGAGAGCGAACCGGTGGAGATAGTTTCCACATCCATGGAGCGGTCTTCACCCAGACGCATGATGGAGCCTTTACCGAATTGCTTTTCGATCTGACCCAGTGCCGCTGCAAGCGCCTTTTGTTTGTTTTCGTCGATAGCCATTATTACTCCTGTCATGCAGAGTGAAGCGCGTTACGCCCCGCGGTGAATTACTGTTCTGTTGTCGCAATTATACTGTATGGTCATACAGTATCAAGTCTTTTGTAGAAAATGTTGCCAGAGGGTTTGCAGCGCATACGCCGTCGCCTGCCTGCGCACCGATTCGCGATCACCAGCAAAACATTCGCGCCGCGTAATCCCTTCCCCGCTGACGCTGGCAATGCCAAACCAGACGGTGCCGACGGGTTTCTCCTCACTGCCGCCGTCCGGCCCGGCGATACCGCTGATCGAAATAGCATAATCGGCACGCGCGGCTTTCAGCGCACCAATCGCCATTTCCACCACCACCGGCTCGCTCACCGCGCCGTGCGCCTCCAGCGTGTCGGGGTGCACGCCAATCATTTGCGCTTTTGCTTCATTACTGTAGGTAACAAACCCACGTTCAAACCAGGCGGAACTGCCGGCAATGTCGGTGATGACCTTTGCAACCCAACCGCCAGTGCAGGATTCCGCAGTCGTTAGCGTTGCACCACGCGCTTTTAACACCTGCCCGATACGTGCGCTCAGTTGCATTAATTCAGTGTCCGTCATGATGGCTCCCGTACGCAAAAAATCGTGGCGGAAAAGATACCACTTTCCGGGCAAATGTGGGGATGGGTTAATGAATTTACGAGGAGGCTTCCGAAAAAAGCGCGGTAGAGAAAATGGCGGCACGGAGCACAGGCCCGGCCGCCGGTCAGTTCGCCGGATGGTGGCTGCCACCTATCCGGTTACAGAGGTTATTTCATGCTGTTAGCGATGGTGTCAACGTTATGGCGAAACGCTTTCTGATAGGTATCCGCCACGCCGCCTTTCGCGCTTAGCGCTTCCGGATAGAGTTCACCACCCGGCTGCGCGCCGGTCGCACTGGCGATCTGTTTTACCAGACGCGGATCGAGCTGGTTCTCCATAAACCAGACGTGAACGCCATCGGCCTTGATCTGCTTAATCAGCGAGGCCACCTGTGCAGCACTGGCTTCGCTCTCCGAGGAGATCCCTTGCGGCGCCATAAACTCGACGTTGTAGGCACGGCCGAAATAGCCGAAGGCATCGTGGCTGGTCAGCACTTTGCGTTTTGCCTGTGGAATAGCGCTGAAGCGCGCTTTCGCCCAGCTATCCATTTGTTTTAACTCGGCGATATAATGTTGGCCGGAAGCATTGAGCGCGGCTTCATCTGCCGGATCGGCTTTCACCAGCGCGGCCAGAATATTTTGTGCATACAGCACGCCGTTGGCGGCGCTGTTCCAGGCGTGGGGATCGGTCACGGTTTTACCATCCTCTTCCAGCGTATGTGTAGATATGCCGGTTGAAGCCACGACCAGTTTACCTTTAAAACCTGAGGCCTTCACCAACCTGTCGAGCCAGCCTTCCAGCCCTAAACCATTAACCACCACCACATCGGCTTTATTCAGCAACGCGCTGTCTTTCGCCGAGGGTTCAAAGGTGTGCGGATCGCCATCCGGCCCAACCAGCGACGTCACTTTTACATGCTCACCACCTACTTCTTGTGTAATGTCGCCCAGAATCGAAAAACTGGTAACCACATTTAACGTTTTTGCCATCGCGCCCTGCGCCATCAAACCCAGCGCAATCGCCAGCATCACCCCTGTACGTTTCATCAATTTCCCCTTGCTACGTTAAAAGCGCACGCAGGCTTTGAGCCAGCCCGCTGCGCGTGCCAAATAAAATGGAAAAAAAGAACATTGCGCTGGCGGTCAGAACGATAGCTGGGCCAGCAGGCAGGCCCGCCGTCCACGATAAACTTAAGCCTAACCAGGCGCAGAGCGCACCGGTCACCGCCGCCAGTAGCAGCAACGCAGGTAGCGTACGCACCCAACAGCGCGCCGCCACTGCCGGCAACATCATGACACCCACCGCCATCAACGTGCCGAGAACCTGAAACCCGGCCACCAGATTTAATACCAGCAACGCCAGAAACAGCCCATGCAGCAATCCCGGCAAGCGGGATGCATTCACCTGCAAAAATGCACTGTCGAACGCTTCGCTGACCAGCCCGCGATAACCCATCGCTAGCACGATCAGCGTCAGGCTGGCGACACCCGCGACAAACAGCGCCGCATGACTATCCACCGCCAGAATCGAACCAAACAGCAGATGCAACAGATCGACGTTCGAGCCACGTAACGACACCAGCGTGACACCCAGCGCCAGTGAGCCGAGATAAAAACCGGCAAAGCTGGCGTCCTCTTTCAGCGGCGTCCGGCGGCTGACCCAGCCAGCGACCAGCGCCACGGTGATGCCCGCAACGAAGCCACCAATACTCATCGCCAGCAGCGACATGCCGTTCAGTAAGTAACCGACTGCCACACCCGGCAGAATGGCGTGCGAAAGCGCATCGCCCATCAGGCTCATTCGACGCAGCAGCAAAAAGACGCCCAGTGCCGTGGTACTGACCGAAAGCGCCAGGCAAACCACCAACGCACGACGCATAAAACCAAATTCAATAAACGGCTGGAAAAAGAGATGCCAAATCATGCGCTGCACACCTCAGCCGTCCTCTGAGACTGGTCGGATGCGCCCCACTGCGCGGCTTTTTCACCAAGGCGCAGGGTTTGCGGGAAGTAACGCGCTACACGTTCACTATCATGCAGCACCGCCAGAATGGTCTGCCCTTCGTGGTGCATATCAACGATTTGTTCCATCAATATCTGCGAGGTAATTTCATCAATGCCGGTGAAGGGTTCATCCAGCATGACCAGAGGCGCGTTTTGTACCCAGATGCGGGCAAATAACATGCGCTGGAATTGCCCGCCGGAGAGCGTATCAATGGTTTCACACGCCATGGCCGTTAAGCCCACGCGTTCCAGCCCTTGCGCAACCCGCTTACGCGCATCACGATTTATGCCGCGAAACAGAGAAATACGCGGCCAACAGCCCATGCAAACCACATCCTGAACGGTGAGCGGGAACTGCGATTCCAACGCGTGACGTTGCGCCAGCCAGCCAATTGTCGGGCGTGACGGTTGCCAGCGTAGTACGCCGCTCACCGGAGGTAAAAATCCGGCCAGCGTTTTGAGTAATGTCGATTTGCCGCAGCCGTTAGCGCCGACAATAGCGGTCATACTTCCGCGCTCCAGCGTACCGCAGAGCGCAGGGGTAATGGCCAGCCGCTCATATCCCGCCACTAAATGGTCAAGTTCGATCATGGCAACGTGACCGCCCAATCAGTCAGGAGCCAGAGCACCAGCAATAACGCGACGGCCAGCAGCAACCGGGTCGCACCAGAAAGAGAAAACAGAGTTACGGGGATCATCGACACGCCTCAAAAATGTTATAACATAACAATAAACATTCATGGCGTTAATGTAAATGCAGAGGCGAAACGGGAGTGCATCGAAATGTTTCAGATTCTCCTCCTGCGGGCGCTGTCAGAGGCGTAACACAGGACGGATGGGGAAAAGTTTCAAAAAAATCCCCGACGACCACATCAGGGATTTGAGTATAAGAAACAGAAAAAGGAGAGGGAAAAAACGCGCTGTTCACATAAGCTACCGTTCATGTCACGTCACATTCAATCGATAATATTCGTTGCATAACAACCACTTAAATGTGACATCCTCCTCAACGGCCGGAAAACGCCTGCCGGGTTCGAGGAAATGGTTATCGCGCTTATCGTCATTCACCATCGAAATCTCCCAACCGAGCACAAGCGCTTTCTCGGCCCAGAAACGGTGATACAAGCGCGGCGGCAGACACACCCCCTGCCCCGGTTTTAACACCAGCGTCTCGCCGGGCTTAAACGTACGTTTCCGCCCGTCTACGCTCACTTCAACCGTGCGCCGCTCGTCGAACAGCGCCTCATCCTTCACCCAGCCGAGCTGCATACACAAATCGCCACGGCCCCGGTTCAGAATGTCTTTCATCTTATGGGTATGAAAATGCCACGGCGTCTGCTGCTCCTGCTGAATTTGCAGCATCTTTTCGGCGTACGGCTTCGGGTATGCGCTCGAATTCAGTGCGCCGTTACGCAACGTCAGCAGCGTCAGGCCAATCTTGCCGAAATCACCCCGGCCAAAATCGGTGATATCCCAGCCCAACTGCAGATCCAGCACTTCTCTCCACTCCCCCAGCGGCTGCTTTCGCCAGGCATCGGCGGTAAAAAACGCAAACTCCGGCAAGCACACCCGGAACGTCTCGGCGATGGCATGAGCTTTATCAACGGCATAGTTAATCTGTGAACGTTTCATTCTGTTCTCCCGGTTCGAATGGCAAGCCAGGCAGCGCCCCGCATGCCGCTGCTATCGCCGTGATGGGCTTTTACGATGGGGGTAGAGAAATCATCGGTAAAAACGAAGTGAGCCACTTCAGTCCCCAGGTTCGCGGTAAGCAACCCCGCATTCGACAGCCCGCCCCCCATCACAATCACACCAGGGTCGAGTAGGTTCACCACCGTCGCCAGCGTGCGGGCGAGCTGCTGGCGAAACCGTGCTACCTGCAGCACCGCATTGGGTTCACCCTGCTGTGCCAACGCCACAATCGCGTCGACAGACAGGTGTTGCCCGCTCAGCCACTGGTAGCGTTCGCTCATCCCCGTCCCGGAGACAAACGACTCCACGCAGTTGTCTTTACCGCAGTAACAGCGAGCTGGCGGGCCGTCGTGCCGTTCGCTGTAGCCCGGCAGAGTGATGTGCCCGCACTCGGCGGCATTCCCCCACGCGCCAACAAACGACTGACGGTGAATGGCTATTCCACCGCCGCAGCCGGTACCGAGCGTGATGCCAAACACCACCTCATGTTGCTCCCCTGCACCGTCGCAGGCTTCCGACAAGGCAAAACAGTTGCCGTCGTTTGCCATCACCACCGTCTGCCCCAGTAACTGCTGGAGATCCGTCTGCAACGCGCGACCATTAATCACCTGGATATTCGAGTTCTTAATCAGCCCGCTCAGCGGCGAGACGCTGCCCGGCAGGGCAATCCCCGTCATCATCGGTTGTTGTATGTCATGGCTAATCTGGTCGATAAAGGTGACCACCGATTCCACAAACTGCGGATAACTTGCTTTCTGCGTCGGGCAACGGTAACGGGCTATTTCCTGCCCCTGTGCGTCCATCACCACCGCCGCAATTTTCGTGCCGCCGATATCCAGCCCCAGGTAGTACATATCTCTTTCCTTATTGCGAAAGAGGCGGGCGAACCCGCCTCAATGGCCTTAGTAGAGTGACGCTTTCCCGGTTGATCCAAACAGCTTCATTTTGTAGCGGATCACCTCTCGCGCGGCGTTGATCGCATCCGGATAGATCACGTTCGGATCCCACCAGGTTTCGCGGGCGAGGATCTCACGCACTTTCTGGAAGTAGGCGTATTTCATGTCGCTGGAGATATTGATTTTGCCCACTCCCAGGGTCACCGATTCGGCGATTTCTGCATCCGGGTTCGCCGAACCGCCATGCAGCACCAGCGGAATGTCCAGACGTCCGGCAATATCGCGCAGAATGTTCATTTGCAGCTTCGGCTGCATCCCTTTCGGGTAGATACCGTGCGCCGTACCGATCGCCACCGCCAGAGTATCTGCCCCGGTGCGGGCAATAAAATCCTCTGCCTGTGCCGGGTCGGTATAGGTCACTTCCGACACGCCGCCTTCTACAGACGTGCCCGTCTGGCCGATGGTGCCCAGTTCCCCCTCCACCGAAACGCCCACCGCATGCGCCAGACGCACCACTTCTTTGGTCAGTGCCACGTTCTCCTCATAGGGCAACAGCGAGCCATCGATCATCACCGAGGTGAACCCGCACTGGATTGCCCGCAGCACATGCTCGACCGATGCCCCGTGATCCAAGTGCAGGGTGAACGGCACCGGACTGCGCATGGTGATATCGCGGACATAGCCGAAAAAGCTATCCCCGACAAAATCATGTTCGCTGGGGTGGATGGAAATAATCGCAGGCGTGTTGGTGGCTTCCGCTTCTTCCACCACCGCGCGAATGAAGCAACTGTCCGCCACGTTGAACGCACCAATGGCGAAACCGTGTTGGCGGGTGGGTTTCAGTAACTCTTTCATTGAAATTAACATGTTGATTCTCCAGTTTCAGGGTATAGCAAGCCCTGCCGGTGCGTCGTTGCAGAGGCATAGAAGGCGTTACAGAAAAATGAATCAGGCTTTGCCGATAGCGCCGCTGGCCTGCAGATATGGGATAATGGCGTCCTCGCTGGCCTGCTCCATGGCGATCAGCACGTCTACCAGTTCCAGGGAGCTGTCATGACACAGGGTATGCAGCAGCGCGGCTTTGCCGGCTTCGAACACCGCCGCACCGACGTTGATCTTGGCGACGCCAAAGGACGGACAACGCTGCATCTGGTCAAACGGGGTTCCGCTGCCGCCGTGCAATGCCAGGGGCACCGTCGATTTGCGGGCCACCTCTTCCAGGCGCTGAAAATCAATGGCGGGCGTAATGCCGGGAGCGTACATGCCGTGCGCGGTTCCGACTGACACAGCCAGAAGATCAATCCCGGTCTGCTGGATAAACGGCTCGACGTCGGCGGCCTGGGTCATCAGATCCGCATTGGTGGCGTGGTCGTAGCACGGCGCATCGGCAAGATGGCCTAACTCCCCTTCCACACACAGCCCGGCGCTGGCAGCCAGCTCAACCACCGCGCGGGTCTGACGGACGTTCTCCTCCAGCGGGAAGGCGGACGCATCAATCATCAGCCCGCTGAACCCGGCGCGAAACGCCTGGCGAATGCGCACCGGATCTTTCCCGTGGTCCAGCGCCAGCGTGACCGGCACCGTGGCCTCCTCGGCCAGCGCTTTCACCACCGCCACGGCAACCGGTGGCGGGAAATGCGCCAGATGTCCCTGATACAGGTTCAGGATAATCGGCGCGCGGTGTTTCTCGGCAACCCGCACCGCCGCGCGGGCGCTTTCGAGGTTCATGCAGTTGATGGCCAGCAGCGCATAGTGTTCACGCCAGGCTTTGGTCACCATACTTTTCATGTCGGCAAACATACGGTCTCCGTTTATTCCAGGGTGAAAGTGATCTCTTCGTCTTTCAATTTCTTATCGCTGAGCTCGTCAAACTCCTCGTCACGTTCGGTCACCGGTTTCTTCCACAGCGACAGCATCACGCCACAGATAACCGTGCCGATCCCCAGCGCCAGGCAAAACAGCAGCGGATGGGTAAATAGCGGGACCACGAACATGCCACCGTGCGGCACCGGGCTTTCCACGCCCCACACCATGATCAGGCCACCCGCAATCGACGAGGCCACCACACAGGAGCCGACCACGCGCAGCAGGTCACGCGCCGCAATCGGGATAACCCCTTCGGTAATCATGCAGATCCCCATCGGGAAGGCGGCTTTAAGGGCTTCGCGTTCGGCGCGGGTATATTTGTGGCGTGTCAGCAGGAAAGAGAGGGTGATGCCGAACGGCGGAATAATAGAGCCGACAAACTTCACCGCTTCCGGCCCGTACACACCGCTGACCAGCATGCCATCGGCAAATAGCGACATGGTTTTGTTCACCGGCCCGCCGAAGTCGAACGTCGCCATTGCACCGAGGATGGCCCCCATCAGGAAGCGGGAACCGCCCTGCATCGACTCCAGCATGTGGATCAGCGCTTCCTGCAGCCAGGCAATGGGCTTGCCAATCACGGTCATCATCAGCAGGCCGCCGATAATGGTGCTCAGCACCGGCAGAACCATGATGGGCATCAGACCCTGCATCGATTTCGGCAGGCGGATATAGTGTTTAAGCAACAGAACGGTGTAGCCCACCAGGAAGCCGCCCAGCATCCCGCCGATAAACCCGGTATGAATCTGCCCGCAGACAAAGCCAACAATCAGGCCTGGTGCGAATCCGGGACGGTCAGCAATGGAGTAGGCAATAGCGGCGCTGATCAAGGGGACAATCAACCCCATTCCCCAACCGCCAATCTGATTGAGCATCCAGGGGATGGTGCCCGTTTTTTCTCCAACGTTTGTGCCGCCGAGTACCTGGCCGAGGGCAATACAAATACCCGCTGCCACAATTAACGGAATCATCCACGAGATGCCCGTCAAAAGATGTCTTTTTATTTCCTGCGAAACAGGAACTTTATTTTCACTCATGTGACCTCCAGATAAGGATCACGCATTAGCTAATGATTTCTCGACCTTTTCAAGAAACTGAACGGGTGATTTAATGACAATTTCGGTTTTAACTCGCACGATGCGTTTATTAATGAAGCGCTCTTCTCCTTTTATTTTGACATCGACCGCAAGAATAACGACGTCGGCTGCGGAAATATCTTCCGCCAGTAACTCATTTTCAGTACCGATAGTGCCCTGAGTTTCAACTTTAATATTATGCCCAAGCGCTTTCGCACCTTTAATTAACTTCTCGCGGGCAATATACGTATGTGCAATACCCGCCGTACAGGCAGCGACACAAACAATATTCATAACATGCTCCACTTTTATTTAGCAAACATCGGATTCAGCATATTGACTAAACAAGTCAATAATCTTTTGTGGACTACTCTCTTCAAGTAATTGCTCGATGATATCTTCATCCGCCAGTGCCCCCGCCACCTGAGAAAGCAGGCGGATATGCGTCGTGTTTTGATCCTCAAGCCGTACAGCAAATAAAATAATGCAGCGCACGTTACTGCCATCCAGAGTTTCCCAGGGAATATCGTGGCGTGTACGTCCTATCGCCAGAGTGGTATTAATCACCGCAGAAGACTTACCATGGGGTATCGCGATATGATTTTCGAATCCGGTCGACCCTTCTGATTCTCGTTGCCAGACATCCTGAATAAACGTTTCCCGGCAACTAATAGCGCCATCTTTTTGTAAAAGGTCGGTTAATTCCTCAATCGCCTCCGTTTTATTCGTAGCTTTCATATCTAAAATAACGCGATTTGTATTCAGGATTTTTGTTATGTCCATTAAACATACCTCATGGATTCAGATATTAATGTTCGACGACCAGAGACGTCGCACGATGCAATTTTTCCGTAATAACTGTTTCCGTCACGCGCTTAATATCGGCATCATTAAAAAAGGCGGTGACATACACCACCGGTAGCGCAATGGCGGGAAGATTGATTGTCGAGACTACCAGTTCAATATCCTCCGTCAGCATTGACGGCAGGCTCCCTGCGGAGACCACGCCTACGATAGTCCAGTCCGGGAAGGCACGCAGAATGCGGCTTTTCAGCAGGTGCGACGTGCCGATGCCCGTCGAACAGACCAGCAGTACGCGCTTACGGGCAATCTGCCGCTCCATCGCCGCCTGGAAATGCACGGTCAAATAGCCGACTTCATCTTCCGATACCGCCTGCTCGCCCCAGCCGCTGAACACCCGGTTCACCGCACACTGGGTCAGTCGCCAGACGTCCTGTAACTCGCCTTTGATATCGTCCAGCAGTGGGTTACGAATGCGAATCTGATAATTAAGACGGTTAATCAACGGCTTAATGTGAATCAGCAGTCCGTCGTACAGCGCGATGTCCTGGCTAAAATCGCTGTCGACCATATCGGCGAAGGTTGCGATAAGCCGCCAGGTAATCAGCCGGGCTTCATCGCTGGAGTGCATATGGCCAATCACGCTGACGTCGTTATGCTCTTCAATCACCACGCCAGAAGAGATAATGTATTGATAAATAAACCAGACTTCGTCTTCCGGCAGCGGATGGGCAATGCGGGTTTCGATATGCTGAATCATGCGGCTGGCAACGGAAAAGATGTTTTCATCGAAGACGCTGGCATTATCATCCTTTTTCGGCAGCGCATTGCCGCGCGTAATGCGGTACATCATGATCAGGATATGAGTAAAAATATTGACGTAATACGGCTCGCCCAGCGACCAGCAGAGATCGTTTTCCATCTCCTGTAATAATGACTGAACGAATAAAACGTCTTCTTCGCCAAAATAATGAACCAGCGCGTTATAACTGCCCGGATCGAGGCGGGAATAGATCACACTTCCCGGTTCGTTATGGTTAATAACGCCATTGATCAGAGAAGCCATTGCCTGCCGCACGCTACTTTCGCTGCCTTCAATATGCGTCCCACTCTGGCTGCGTATTAACGCCAATCCCAACGGGGCAATCCAGGACTCAATGACTTTCAGATCATTCACAATAGAAGCACTACTGATAAAATAGCGTTCCGATAATTTGCTGATAGACGTTTCATGTGGCGTTTCGCTTAATAATTGCGACGCTATTTTCACGCGCCGGGAATTGTTCATCATGCCATCAGTCTCATCGCCTTCGGTGCCAAGCAACTGATCGAAGTGCAGGAGGTCTGTGATGTTGTCCGCACAGAGCATGACCCCGGCACCGGCACGTTTATTGATGCCAATATTCCATTCTGCCAACCAGGGTTCGAGGATGCGTAAATCCCGCTGAATGGTTTTTTCAGATACATTTAAGTATTCAGCAATTTTTAACAATGTAATAAATTCCCTTCGCGGAAGAAGGAATTTCAATAATCTGTTTTGTCGCGAGGTAATCATTTGCATTATTAACCCTTACACAGATTAAAAATAATGATGAAGCTCTAAAACAGATAAGCTCCGCTTGCAATCCGTGATGATAAATATAAAAGGGCATTGAAATAACAACAATACTAAATCGTGTCCTGCCTTCCGGACAGAGAATAAGACAAGAAGGGGAATCTCAGAGATATTTTCAGCGCAGATCACACTTTTCACGCTAATTAACGTGATAGCGCTCGCAAATATGGAGTGAAGGGATATACAAATAGATTAACGGATAGGGAAAAGCTTCAAAAAAAATCCCCGACGACCACATCAGGGATTTGGGTATAAGAGACAGCCCGCAGAAGGGGAAAGGCTCAGCGAACGCGCGCTAATGCTACAGCCTGGCCGAGCTGCCAGACCGCCATCGCGTAGTGAGTGCTGTGGTTATAGCGGGTGATGGTGTAGAAGTTCGGCAACCCGTACCAGTATTCATAACCCGTACCAATATCCAGGCGCAGCAGGCTGGCCTGTTGATGATCGCCCAGCGGCTGCTGCGGTGTTAAACCGGCTGCCGCCAGCTGTCCAACGCTGTAGTTGGTTTTAAAGCCATTCTCCAGCCCCGGTGCCTGTCCGTTGGCCGGTACAGCCACCAGATCGCCTTTCACCCAGCCGTGCTGTTTGAAGTAGTTCGCCACGCTGCCGATGGCATCGACCGGATCCCACAGGTTGATGTGGCCATCACCATTGAAATCAACGGCAAACTCCTTGTAGGAGGAAGGCATAAACTGGCCATAACCCATTGCACCGGCGAACGAACCTTTCAGATCAAGCGGATCATCGCTCTCATCGCGCGCCATCAGCAGGAAGGTTTCCAGTTCGCTGGCAAAGTACTGCGCGCGGCGCGGATAAGCAAAGGCCAGCGTCGCCAGACCATCCAGAATACGGGTTTTGCCCATCACACGACCCCAGCGCGTTTCCACGCCAATAATGCCGACGATAATTTCCGGTGGTACGCCATAGACCATCCACGCACGGTTGAGTGCATCTTCGTACTGGTTCCAGAACGCCACGCCGTTTTGCACGTTATCAGGGGTAATGAATTGTTTGCGGTAACGCAGCCAGGCGCCATTCGGCCCCGTCGGCCCGGTGTATATCGGCGCCTGTTTATCCATCAGGCGCAGCACGTAGTCCAGACGTTTCGCCTGCGACAGAATTTCGTGCAGTTGCTGGCGGTCAAAACCGTGCTTGCTCACCATCATATCGATGAATTGTTCAGCAGCCGGATTATTAGCGAAGTCGCCGCCAGTCATTAAAACTGAATGCTGCGGCTCCAGCAGAAAACCGCCGGAAGGCTTAGGTGATACGGTTTGAGGGGTTTCGGCAAGCTGGGGTTTACTGCTACAGGCACAGAGCACAACAAACGCAGGCAGCAACGCTGCGTAATAACGCTTCAACATGGGACGTCCATTTTAAACGAATTCAGCCAGGAGCAAGTATGGTAAAGCATCTGGCTACCGACAAGGAAGCAACATCAGGCCTGTACGCACGATCGCACCCCACTTTTTCTCTTCTCATTGCGTGTTCATTTAAAAGCATTCCCTCTTCGCAAAATCTTTCACAATGATCATTTTTTCTTTCATAACGAGATCTAAATAACACATTTCAATCTTTCATCATGATTATGATAGCGCACAGTTAAACAACAAAACGACAACCCTACAGGAGAGAACAATGGAAACCATCACGCATGGTGCCGAATGGTTCATCGGGCTGTTTCAGAAAGGCGGAGAAGTTTTTACCGGCATGGTGACCGGTATTCTGCCGCTGCTGATAAGCCTGCTGGTGATCATGAATGCGCTGATTAACTTTATTGGTCAGCAGCGAATTGAAAAGCTCGCGCAGCGCTGCGCGGGCAATCCGCTGACCCGTTACCTGCTGCTGCCGTGCGTCGGCACTTTTGTCTTCTGCAACCCGATGACATTAAGCCTTGGGCGCTTTATGCCGGAGCGCTACAAACCCAGTTATTACGCTGCGGCGTCTTACAGTTGCCACTCAATGAATGGCCTGTTTCCGCACATTAACCCCGGCGAACTGTTTGTCTATCTCGGCATCGCCAACGGCCTGACCACACTCGGATTACCGTTAGGCCCGCTGGCTGTGAGCTATCTATTGGTTGGCCTGGTCACCAACTTCTTCCGTGGCTGGATTACCGATCTCACGACAACCATTTTCGAGAAAAAAATGGGTATTCAACTTGAACAGGATGTCCAACTCGCCGGAGCAACATCATGAACCGCATTATTATTGAAAAAGGCGCCGGCGGCTGGGGCGGCCCGCTGGAAATCGACGCCAGCGTTGAGAAGAAAATTGTCTATATCACCGCCGGAACGCGTCCGGCCATCGTCGACAAGCTGGCACAACTTACCGGCTGGCAGGCTGTGGATGGTTTTAAAGAGGGCGAACCGCCGGAAACGGAAATCGGCGTAGCGGTGATTGACTGCGGCGGCACGCTGCGCTGCGGCATCTACCCGAAACGGCGCATCCCGACGGTGAACATCCACGCAACGGGGAAATCCGGGCCGCTGGCGCAGTACATCCTCGAAGATATCTATGTCTCTGGTGTGAAAGAGGAAAACATTCATCTGCAAGGCGAAGCGGCCACGGCCAAACCTGCCACCCGGAGGGAGTATGACAGCAGCAAAAAAATCACCGAGCAAAGCGATGGACTGCTGGCAAAAGTCGGTATGGGCATGGGGTCGGCAGTGGCAGTGCTGTTTCAGGCCGGGCGCGACACCATCGATACGGTGCTAAAAACCATCCTGCCGTTTATGGCTTTCGTCTCGGCGTTGATTGGCATCATTATCGCCTCCGGTCTCGGCGACGGAATCGCCCACGGTCTGGCACCACTGGCCAGCCATCCGCTGGGGCTGGTGACGCTGGCACTGATCTGCTCTTTCCCGCTGCTGTCGCCGTTTCTCGGGCCTGGCGCCGTGATTGCACAGGTGATTGGCGTGCTGATCGGCGTACAAATTGGCCAGGGGAATATCCCACCACATCTCGCCCTGCCCGCGCTGTTTGCCATTAACGCACAGGCAGCTTGCGACTTCATCCCGGTCGGTTTGTCGCTGGCGGAAGCCCGCCAGGACACGGTTCGCGTCGGTGTCCCCTCGGTGCTGGTCAGTCGCTTTTTGACCGGCGCGCCAACGGTGCTGATTGCCTGGTTTGTTTCCGGTTTCATTTATCAGTAAGGAGGCGTCATGAGCGTTATTTATCAAACCACCATTACCCGCATTGGTGACAGCGCAGCGGATGCGCTCAGCGACAACATGCTGATTACCTTCAGGGAAGGTGCGCCCGCCGATATCGCCGAGTTCTGTTTTATCCATAACCACGGTGCGCTGAACGGCGCACTGCTACCCGGCGCGCAATTCGAGCTTGGCGAACAACATTATCCGGTCACCGCCGTTGGCGGCGTCGCCGAACAGAATTTGCGCGAGTTGGGCCATATCACCCTGCGTTTCGATGGGCAAACGCAGGCGGAATACCCCGGAACGGTACATGTCGCAGGCCCGGTGCCGGACACTATCGTCCCCGGCTGCATTTTGAAATTTGTCGCTTAAGTCGTAAGGAGAAGAGTATGAAACAGGTTGCCGTCGTCATTGGTGGAGGACAAACCCTCGGGGCGTTCCTGTGCCGTGGGCTTGCCGCAGAAGGATACCGCGTGGCGGTAGTGGATATTCAGAGTGATAAAGCGGCGAATGTCGCCCAGGAGATCAACAGCGAGTTTGGCGAAGGGATGGCCTATGGCTTTGGCGCGGATGCCACCAGCGAGCATAGCGTGCTGGCGCTGGCGCGCGGCGTGGACGAAATTTTTGGCCGTGCGGATCTGCTGGTTTACAGCGCTGGCATCGCCAAGGCCGCGTTCATCAGCGATTTTGCGCTCGGGGATTTTGACCGCTCACTACAGGTCAACCTGGTCGGCTATTTCCTCTGCGCGCGCGAATTCGCCAAATTGATGATTCGCGACGGTATTCAGGGGCGCATTATTCAGATCAACTCAAAGTCCGGTAAAGTGGGCAGCAAACACAATTCCGGCTACAGCGCGGCAAAATTTGGCGGCGTCGGCTTAACCCAGTCGCTGGCGCTGGATCTGGCGGAATATGGCATCACGGTGCATTCGCTGATGCTGGGCAACCTGTTGAAATCACCAATGTTCCAGTCGCTTATCCCGCAATACGCCAGCAAACTGGGCATTGCGGCTGACGAGGTCGAGCAGTTCTACATTGACAAAGTGCCGCTGAAACGCGGCTGCGACTACCAGGACGTGCTGAATGTGCTGATGTTTTACGCCAGTCCGAAAGCGTCTTACTGTACCGGACAGTCGATCAACGTGACCGGCGGCCAGGTGATGTTCTGACAGTACTGCGCCATCACCTGATGGCGCTTTGCTTATCAGGCCTGCGCATACTGTCTGAGGGCGGGCACCGCAGGCCGGACAAGGCGTTGCCATCTGGCAACCGCACTGACCTGGGACCGCAACAAAGGAGAAAAAGATGGTTTCAGCTCTGATCACCGTCGCCGCCATCGCCTGGCTCAGTCAACTGGCGCTTGGCGGCTGGCAAATCCGGCAGTTCAATCGGGCATTCGACGCGCTATGCCAGCGCGGACGCGTCGGCGTCGGCCGTTCCGGCGGGCGCTTTAAACCCCGCGTCGTTCTGGCCGTCGCTTTTGATAAGCAGGACTGTGTTTGCGATACCCTGCTAATGCGCGGCATTACGGTTTTCGCCCGCCCGACAAAAATAGACCATTTAATCGGTGTGAAAAGAGAGGAATTAGAGCCTGATGTGATCTTTCCCCATGATCCGGCCTGTCAGAATGCTCTATCATTAGCGCTTAAAATGAAACATTGATAATTTCGTTGTGAACGCTATTAGCTTGCGAAATTATCATTTCGCAACGTAACGCAGGATATCAGCGCCAATGAAACCACGTCAGCGTCAGGCGGCTATTCTTGAACATCTGCAAAGGCAGGGGAAGTGTTCTGTTGAAGAGCTGGCAGCATATTTTGACACCACAGGGACGACCATACGTAAGGATTTAGTCGCGCTGGAGCATTCCGGCGCGGTGATCCGCACCTATGGCGGCGTGGTGCTAAATAAAGACGAAGCCGATCCCCCTATCGATCACAAGACACTGATCAATACAGTACAAAAGGGGCTGATTGCCGAAAAAGCGGTCACCTATATTCATGACGGCGACTCGATCATTCTTGATGCAGGCAGCACCGTTTTGCAGATGGTGCCGCTGCTCAGCCACTTCAATAACATCACGGTGATGACCAACAGCCTGCACATCGTCAATGCGTTATCGGAACTGGATAACGAGCAGACCATCCTGATGCCCGGCGGCACCTTCCGTAAAAAATCCGCCTCGTTTCACGGACAACTGGCGGAAAACGCTTTTGACCATTTCAGCTTCGACAAGTTGTTTATGGGCACAGACGGCATCGATCTGAACGCGGGCGTTACGACCTTTAACGAAGTGTTTACCGTCAGCAAAGCGATGTGCAACGCCGCGCGGGAAGTGATTCTGATGGCCGACTCATCAAAGTTTGGTCGCAAAAGCCCGAACGTGGTGTGCAGCCTGGAAAGCGTGAATAAATTGATCACCGACGCCGGGATCCCGGCAGACGTTCGCGCAGCGCTGGAAGCCAAAGGCGTCGAGGTGATCATTGCAGGAGAAGGTCATGAGTGAGTCGTTAATTCATGCCGCTCGTCAAACCCTGTTACTGGAACTTCAGGAAGCAAGCCGCCTGCCGGAGAGGCTCGGTGAGGATTTCGTTCGTGCCGCAGAAACAGTACTGAAGTGCGAGGGGAAAGTGATTGTTTCCGGCATCGGTAAATCGGGGCATATCGGCAAAAAAATCGCCGCCACCTTTGCCAGCACCGGTACCCCGGCCTTTTTCGTTCATCCGGCGGAAGCGCTGCACGGCGATTTGGGTATGATTGAAAGCCGCGACGTGATGCTGTTTATCTCCTACTCCGGCTCGGCAAAAGAATTGGATCTGATCCTGCCGCGCCTGGCGGAGAAATCCGTCGCCCTACTGGCGATGACCGGCAAATCGCGCTCACCGCTGGCGCTGGCCGCCCATGCAGTGCTGGATATCTCTGTTGAACGTGAAGCCTGCCCGATGCACCTGGCCCCGACCTCCAGTACCGTTACGACGCTGATGATGGGCGATGCGCTGGCGATGTCGGTGATGCAGGCGCGCGGTTTTGACGAAGAGGATTTTGCCCGCTCCCATCCGGCAGGCGCACTCGGGGCGCGGCTGCTGAATAAAGTGCATCATCTGATGCGCAAAGAGGAGCAGATCCCGCAGGTCCAGCTAACGACCAGCGTGATGGAGGCGATGCTGGAGCTAAGCCGCACCGGTTTAGGCCTGGTTGCCGTTTGCGATGTGCAGCGCCAGGTTAAAGGCGTCTTTACCGACGGCGATCTGCGCCGCTGGCTGGTGGCAGGCGGCGCGTTAACCACCGCCGTCAGCGAAGCGATGACGCGCGGCGGCATCACCTTAGACGCCAACAGCCGCGCAGTGGATGCCAAAGAGCGCCTGATGCAACGCAAAATCGCTGCCGCCCCGGTGGTCGATGACGCAGGAATTCTGGTGGGTGCCATCAACCTGCAAGATTTCTATCAGGCTGGCATTCTTTAACGCTTAAGCCCCAGACGTTTCGCCAGCCGGTGCAGGTTGGCAACGTCGAGTTCCAGCGCCCGGGCGCATGCCGCCCAGCTCCCCCCGCTTTCTTCCAGCGTTCTGGCAATCAACGCCCGCTGAAAATCCTCAGTGGCATTGCGCAGATTCTGCCCTGCAGACAACGCCGAAGCAGTTTGTACCATCAGCGTCTGTTCATCACTGAGGGCAAAATGTCGCGCCTCCAGCACCACATCGTCGCTGTTGCGCGTCCCGCGCGCCAGAATCACCGCGCGGTGAATGGCATGTTCCAGCTCGCGCACATTACCCGGCCAGCTGTAGCTGAGTAAATGCGCTCGCGCGCCGGGGCTGAGTGCCACTCTGCCGAGCCCCAGACGCAGACGGCACTGTTCGCAGAAGTAACCCGCCAGCAGTACCACATCGTCGCCACGTTCACGCAACGGCGGCACCGATAACGGAAACACGCTAAGACGATGATAGAGATCGGCGCGAAAACGCCCGGCCAGTACCTCTTCACGCAAATCGCGGTTCGTCGCCGCCAGCACGCGCACATCCACGCGCAGACTGCGATCGTCGCCGACACGTTGCAGATCGCCATACTGCAATACCCGCAGCAGCTTGGCCTGCAATGAGAGGGTCAATTCACCAATCTCATCGAGAAACAGCGTGCCGTTATCCGCCATCTCAAACTTGCCGCTGCGATTGCTGATGGCCCCGGTAAAGGCACCTTTCACGTGGCCGAACAGTTCACTCTCGGCCACGCTTTCCGGCAGTGCTGCGCAGTTAAGATAAACCAGCGGACTGGCTGCCCGTGCGGAACCTTCATGAATCGCCTTTGCCACCAGCTCTTTCCCTGTGCCGGTTTCGCCGCTGATCAGGACGTTAAGATCCGACGCAGCAACAATATCGATCTCTTTTTTTAGCGCCGCCATGCCCGGCGATAAGCCGATCATTTCGCTGTGCGCCACCGGCTCAAACGCCGCGGGCGCGCCAAGCAGCATATTCTGGCTTTCCAGTTGCTCAATCAGCAGTGCGTTATTGAGTGCCCCCGCCGCCAGCGCCGCGATCAGCCGTAGTTCTTCGTCGCTGAAGGTGTCGAATTGATCCGGTGACATGCCGTCCAACGTCAGCGCACCAATCAGGTTCTGCCCGGCGAACAGCGGCAGCCCGACGCAGGCATGGACTTTCAGGCTCTCCTGACCGGGAATCAAACCATCATAAGGATCGGGCAAACCACTATCGGCCGGAAAGCGCACTACATCACCGGCGCGGGCGATCGCTTCCAGCCTTGGGTGGCCTTCCAGCATAAAACGCCTGCCGAGAACATCCTGTGCCAGCCCGTCGATAGCCAGCGGGATAAACTGCCGCGCCTCATAGCGCAGCAGCGCAGAGGCATCGCACGCCAGCACCTGGCGCAGCGTGGCGATCAGCCGCTGGAAGCGATCCGCATGGCCGATACCGCTCTGCAATTCAATGGCGATTCCCGCCAGCACATTCAGCGAAAAACTCATACTTACCTCACTGTCTTTTTGACAATGCATAGTGTCATATTGACTGTAAACATCATAGTCATAATGACATACCTTTTTTCACTAAAAACAATAAAAATATTTAAAATCAATAATTTAAAAAACTGGCACAGCTTTTGATAATAGCCATACATCGAACTGATAAAGTACAGGACTCTTGATATGGCTATTCATGTAAAAAATAACATCCACTGGGTTGGGCAACGTGACTGGGAAGTGCGCGACTTCCACGGTACTGAATACAAAACGCTGAAAGGCAGCAGCTACAACAGCTATCTGATCCGCGAAGGCAAAAATGTGCTGATCGATACCGTTGATCACAAATTCAGCCGCGAGTTCGTGCAGAACCTGAGTGCGGAAATCGATCTACAACGTATCGACTACATCGTGATTAACCATGCCGAAGAAGATCATGCCGGTGCACTGACCGAGCTGATGTCGCATATCCCGAATACCCCGATTTACTGCACGGCGAATGCGATCGACTCGATCACCGGCCATCACCATCATCCGGAGTGGAACTTTAACGTCGTTAAAACCGGCGACACGCTGGATATCGGCAATGGCAAACAACTTATCTTTGTTGAAACGCCAATGCTGCACTGGCCGGACAGCATGATGACCTACCTGACCAGCGACGCCGTACTGTTCAGCAATGACGCGTTCGGCCAGCACTACTGCGACGAACGCCTGTTTAATGATGAAGTGGATCAGGCAGAGCTGTTCGAACAGTGCCAGCGCTACTATGCGAATATCCTGACGCCGTTCAGCCGCCTGGTGACGCCGAAAATCACCGAAATCCTCGGTTTTAATCTGCCGGTGGAGATGATTGCTACCTCGCACGGCGTGGTGTGGCGCGATAACCCAACGCAAATTGTCGAACTGTACCTGAAATGGGCAGCAGATTATCAGGAAGATCGTATCACCCTTTTCTACGACACCATGTCCAACAACACCCGCATGATGGCTGACGCCATTGCGCAGGGCATTAACGAAGTTGACCCGCGCGTGGCGGTGAAAATCTTTAACGTCGCCCGCAGCGATAAAAACGACATTCTGACCAATGTGTTTCGCTCAAAAGGTGTGCTGGTTGGTACCTCAACCATGAATAACGTCATGATGCCGAAAATCGCCGGACTGGTCGAAGAGATAACCGGTCTGCGTTTTCGCAACAAACGCGCCAGCGCATTTGGCTCCCACGGCTGGAGCGGCGGTGCGGTAGACCGCCTTTCTACCCGCTTGCAGGATGCCGGGTTTGAGATGTCGATGAGTCTTAAAGCCAAATGGCGGCCCGATATCGACGCACTTGAAGTGTGCCGCCAGCACGGGCGCGATATCGCCCGTCAGTGGGCACTGTCACCCTTACCAGAAGCAATAAAACCGGCCGCAACAATAGCTCAGGAAGCCTGCGCCTGTGCCGCCGCAGCCGCTGCGGAACTCGGCCCGCGCATGCAGTGCAGCGTCTGCCAGTGGATCTACGATCCAGAAAAAGGTGAGCCCATGCAGGATGTTGCGCCTGGTACGCCGTGGAGCGAGGTACCGGATAACTTCCTCTGCCCGGAGTGTTCCTTAGGCAAAGAGGTATTTGACGAACTGGCGACGGAGGCAAAATGAGCACAGGCATTGTGATTATCGGTTCGGGCTTCGCCGCCCGGACGCTGGTGAAAAATATCCGCAAACTGGACAGCGCCGTGCCGCTGACGCTGATTGCCGCCGATAGCATCGACGAGTACAACAAACCGGATCTCAGCCATGTCATCAGCGAATCGCAAAGCGCCGATGATTTGCTGCGCCAACCGGCGGGCGAATTTGCCGAGCAGTTTAATCTGCATTTGTTCCCGCACACGGTTATCACCGCCATTGATGCTGAGGCGCAGGTAGTGCAAAGCGTCGATAAACGGTGGCAGTACGACAAACTGGTACTGGCGACAGGAGCAAAAGCCTTCGTTCCGCCGCTTCCGGGGTGTGAGCACATGCTGACACTCAACAGCCTGCAAGAGTATCGCGCTTGCGAAAGCAGGCTGCGCGATGCCGCCAGCGTACTGATTGTTGGTGCCGGGCTGATTGGCTGCGAGCTGGCAATGGATTTTCGCCGCACCGGGAAAACTGTCACCCTGCTGGATAACGCCGCCAGTATCCTGCCTTCATTGATGCCGCCGGAAGTCAGCAGTCGCCTGCAACACAGCCTAACGTCGCTGGGCGTGCGCCTGCTGCTCTCATCCCGTTTGCAACAACTGACCGCCAGCGCTAACGGTGTTTGTGTGCAGCTTGATGACGAACGTTGCATAGAGGCGGATGTGGTGATTGCCGCCACGGGCCTGTCGCCGGAAGTGTCGCTGGCACAAGCCGCCGGAGTGGCAACCCGCCGGGGGATCGTAGTGAACACGGCGCTGCAAACCAGCAACCCGCAGATCTATGCGCTCGGCGACTGTGCCGAGATCAACGGCAGGGTACTGCCTTTCTTGCAACCCGCCCAGCTCAGCGCCATTACGCTTGCGAAAAACCTGCTCGGCAACAATGTGCAACTGGCGTTGCCTGCCATGCTGGTGAAGGTAAAAACGCCATTGATGCCACTGCATCTGGCCGGAGAAACTGCTCGCCGCGACCTGAACTGGCAGATTACGACCCATCCACAGGGCATGGTGGCAAAAGGACTCGATGCCGATGAGAAACTGCGCGCCTTCGTGGTCAGCGAAGAGCGCATGAAAGAGGCTTTCTCGCTGCTTAAAGGGCTGGCGCTATAGTCCGCGCAGCAGCAACCAGCCCCTGGCCGAAGGCAATTCCGCCATCGCCGGCCGGGAGCTGGTGCGGGAAGAGCAAGGTGAAATCAGCAAGCCAGGTTTGCAGGCGCGCCTTCAGCAGACGGTTATGCAGTACGCCGCCGCTGAATACCAGCGTCTGAATACCGCGTCGCTCTGCCTGTTCGCGGGCAAGTCTTGCCAGCCCTTGCGCCAGTGCATCGTGAAACGCCCACGCTCGCTGTGCGGATGATGCCTGCCAGCCCAGCCACTGCCGCCAGAAGGTGGCAAGATCAAGCTGGTTTCCGTGTAGCGGCAGCGTGACGGGGTGATCCACCGCAGAGACGGACGCCGCCAACGCTTCAAGCTGGCAGGCAGCCTCGCCTTCATAACTCAGTTGCAGCGGCGCGCAGCCCAGCGCGCAGGCCACTGCATCAAATAAACGTCCACAGGAAGACGCCCTCGGCGCGTTGATGCCACGCTCAATGGCGCGCGCCAACAGCGGCCAGTTTTGTTGCCGGAGAACAGCCGTTTCCGCATAATCCTGCCAGCCGGGCACAAACGACAGCATCTGCGCCAGCAGGTTGCGCCACGGCTGCCGCGCGGCCAGATCGCCGCCGGGTAACGCCACCGCCGGCAAGCCGCCAAGGTGCTCGCATTCGCGGTAATTGACACGCAAACATTCGCCGCCCCACAGCGCACCGCCCTCTCCCATGCCAATACCGTCCAGCGTCAGCGCAATCACATCGCCACCGTCGATCGGCCAGCGGTGCTCGCCGAGACACGCCGCGGCATGCGCATGGTGATGCAGTACCGTTTGCAGTGGTAATCCGCTGCAATTCGCCCACTGGCTGGTGCGATAGCCAGGATGCGCATCGATGACCAGTTGCTGCGGAGCGAAGTCGTAAATCGTCTGCATCAGGTGCAGCGCGTTGCGCCACTGTGTTTCCACACCTTCATCGGCGAGATCG
This sequence comes from Kosakonia arachidis, assembly GCF_900116535.1. Taxonomy (GTDB): domain Bacteria; phylum Pseudomonadota; class Gammaproteobacteria; order Enterobacterales; family Enterobacteriaceae; genus Kosakonia; species Kosakonia arachidis. The sequence continues at coordinate 125,064 of NZ_FPAU01000002.1, forward strand.
CCAAAGTGCTGACCCGGCACCGCAGCGTCACCGCGCAGCAGGCAAAAGGTGTTTTTCATATCCGCACCAAGGCATAGCAGCGGCGGTATGGCGTTGAACCCTTCCGGCAGGCTCAGCGCATCCGGCACGTAGCCGCGCGAGCGGCGCAGCATCTCACCGTTTGCCCGCAGCACGGAGTCATCCATACGTTGCACAATATCGCGATTGTGCAGTAAAAACCCGGCGGCAATTCCCGCCAGATCGACCAGCGCCTGTTCATTTGTGAGGGCGGGCGGTTTGCCACTAAGATTACCGGAGGTCATCACCAGCGGGCGCTGCAAACCCTGAACCAGCAGATGCTGCAACGGATTGGACGGTAACATGACGCCCACTTCATCGAGGCCCGGTGCCACGGCATCGCATAAACCGTCAACGGTGGATTTCGCGACCAGCACAATCGGCGCGGCTGGCGTGGCAAGTAAACGCTGCGCATTGACAGGTAATCCTGCGGCATCCGGCAGCATCACCGCCAGCGGTTTCGACGGGCGATTTTTACAGGCGCGCAGGTGCTGCACCGCAGCCTTGTTATGCGCATCACAGGCAAGGTGAAAACCCCCTACGCCTTTGACCGCCACCACGCCGCCGCTTTTCAGCAGTGAAATCGCGGCCTGTAATGCCGCTTCGCCCGTGGTTTGCCAGACATCGCTGCGCCACTCAAGCTGCGGGCCGCACTGCGGGCAGGCAACAGGCTGAGCGTGGAAACGGCGATCGAAGGGGCTGCGATACTCCGCTTCGCAGGCCGCACAGAGCGGGAACGCCGCCATCACCGTGTAAGGCCGGTCGTAAGGCATGGCGTTGATAATGGTAAAGCGTGGCCCACAATGGGTGCAGTTGATAAACGGATAACGGTAGCGGCGCTCGCGAGGATCGTTCATCTCCGCAAGGCAGTCGGGGCACGTCGCCGCATCGGGAACAATTTGCGTATTCATGGCACCACCCGCACTCTGGCGGATGGTGAAATCTTGTGGCGGTGATGACCAGTGGAACGGTGAACTGACGACGCGATCGATGCGCGCCAGCGGCGGGCAGTGTTGCTGCAACAGGGTGACGAAATCACCGGCATCGCCGAGCAGGCGAACTTCGACACCCTGTGCATCATTACAGACATCGCCTTTGCAACGGTGCTGCTGCGCCAGTTGCCAGACAAAGGGGCGAAAACCTACCCCCTGAACTTTACCGTATACGCGTAAGCAAACACCGTTGCTGGTTGTCATCGCATCACTGCATCGCCGCGTTGAGCAAACGATTCTTCATCTGTTGATAAGTGCTCTGAGTGTACTCCTCGGCCCAGCGCTGATCGTTGATCGCACTCACTCGAACAGCGCAGTATTTGGTTTCCGGCGTTTTGGAAATGGGGTCCAGATTATCCTGCGTCAGTTCGTTACAGGCACCAATCCACCACTGATAAGTCATATAAACGCTACCGTTGTTGATGCGTTCGTTGACATCCGCGCGGGTGATGACTTTGCCACGGCGTGATTCTACCCACACCAGTTGCCGGTCTTTCACACCCAGCGCTTCGGCGTCCGCCGGGTTGATCTGCACAAAGCCCGGTTCATCGGCAAGGGTTTGCAACGCCGCACAGTTGCCGGTCATCGAACGGCAAGAGTAGTGACCCACTTCACGCACGGTGCAGAGCACAAGCGGGAATTCATCATCCGGGCGCTCTGCGGGCGCACGCCACGGCGCGGCGAAAAGATGGCCTTTGCCGTCCGGAGTATCGAACTTATTGTTCTGATACAGGTACGGTGTACCAGGATGATCGAGGGTCGGGCACGGCCACTGGACGTGTCCCATGTCGCCCATTTTCTCGTAGGTAACGCCGTAGAACAGCGGGCACAACTCGCGCAGTTCGTCCCAGATTTGCTGGTTGTTGTCATAGTGCATCGGGTAGCCCATCTCGGTGGCGATCAGGCTGATGATCTCCCAGTCACGTTTGACGTTGTACTTCGGTTCAATCGCTTTTTCGAAACGCTGGAAACCGCGATCGGCGCAGGTAAAGACGCCACCGTGTTCGCCCCAGGAGGTGGCGGGCAGCAGCACATCGGCCTGTTCGGCGGTTTTGGTCATAAAGATGTCCTGTACCACCACAAAATCGAGCGCTTCGAAACCTTTACGTACCAGCCCCAAATCGGCTTCGGTCTGCAACGGATCTTCGCCCATGATGTAATAGGCTTTCACCTTGCCTTCCAGCGCCAGGTGCGGCACCTCGGTAATGCGGACGCCCACTTTGTCATCCATCACGGCCGGATCGATGCCCCAGGCTTTGGCAAATTTTGCCCGCACCTCCGGATTCACCACATCCTGATAGCCAGGGAACTGGTTGGGGATCACGCCCATATCGCACGCGCCCTGCACGTTATTCTGGCCGCGCACCGGGCCGACGCCGACATTTTCACGCCCAAGATTCCCGGTCAACAGCGCCAGGCTGGAGAGCCCTTTCACCACATCCACTGCCTGGCCGAACTGTGTCACACCCATACCCCACATAATGGTGGCGGATGGCGCTGCCGCGTAGGTGCGCATCGCCTGGCGAACCTGTTTCGCCGGCACGCCGGTCAGATGTTCCACCGCTTCCGGCGCATAGTCTTTAACCATTTCACGATAAGCATCCAGCCCGGTGGTAAAGCTGGCGACATAATCTTTGTCGTACAGATCTTCTTCCAGCAGCACATAGCCGAAAGCGTTGACCAGCGCCATATTGCAACCGTTTTTGAGCTGCAGATGCTGATCGGCGATACGCGCGGTCTCAATGCGGCGCGGATCGCACACAATAATTTTGGCCCCTTTCTGTTTAGCTTTGATCACCCGTCGCGCAACGATCGGGTGCGAGTCGGCACAGTTATAGCCAAATACCAGCAGGCAACTGGAGTTTTCGATATCGCCGATAGAGTTACTCATCGCACCGTTGCCAAGGGTTTCCTGCAAACCCGCCACCGACGGGCCGTGGCAAACGCGGGCGCAACAGTCGACGTTATTGGTGTTGATCACGCCACGAGCAAATTTCTGCATTACGTAGTTGGTTTCATTACCCGTACCGCGAGATGAACCGGTGGTCATAATGGCACGCGGACCATATTTAGCTTTGATTTCGCTGAGGCGCTTCGCGGTATAACGGATCGCTTCATCCCAGCTGACGGGGGTCAATTTGCCGCCTTTTTCGTAACGGATCATCGGCTGAGTAAGACGCGGCGTCAGCAGTTTGGTGTCGTTAAGAAAATCCCAGCCGTAGTAGCCTTTCAGGCAGAGTTCATTCTGGTTGGTGTGACCGTTGGCGGCTTCTGCGCGAACGATTTTTCCGTCGTCGACAACCAGTTTCAGTTTGCAGCCCGCGCCGCAGTATGGGCATACACTTGTGATTTTTTTCATCAGTAACAGACCTGTTAAAAGTGAAAGTCAGATTGGTTAGAACACCAGAGAAACAGCGCTGTCCAGCGCGGCGCGACGACGTTTCTCCGCGCTCATTTGTTCCAGTAAATTGCGATCGACACAGACCAGCGCTTTCGTCGGACACGCCTGTATACAGGCCGGGCCGCTTTCGCTGTGGTGGCACAAATCGCATTTGTTGGCTTCAGCTTTTTCTGCGCGAACATTCAGCCCTGCGCCGCTATGGCGAATCACCGGACGCACAACCACTTCCATCGCGCCGTACGGGCAGGCCACGACACAGGTTTTGCAGCCAATGCAGCGTTCCTGCATCACATGCACGAACCCTTCGTCACGGCTAATGGCACCGTTCGGACAGACATTGGCGCACGGCGCGTCTTCGCACTGACGACAGAGTGTCGCGGTCGAGACATTCACACCTTTGACGACATGGATACGCGGTAAAAAGCTCTCAGGAGTCAGCGCTGCGCAGTCCTGGTTTTCCTGATGAGACACCACACAGGCGACCTCACAGGTGCGGCAGCCAATGCATTTTGCAGCGTCCGCCATGATAAATCGGTTCATTATCTTCTCCGGCAATGTGCTTTATCCCGCCGGAATATTCATAAAACGTGCCAATTCTTAACTTTCTGTTATTTAAGGAAATATAAAGAAGCGTTCGTTCAGAATGGCTGTCATCGACACTTCTGTCGATGACAGATGTCGAGGTCAGGGGTGCGGGCCGGAAATCAGTGAGTCACGTAACATTAATTCACCGGGAAAGGTTTGCTGAGAAGTAAAGTCGCCACCATCAAGCATAAAAATTAAGCGGTTAATCGTCTCTTTGATCATTTCGGTGACCGGTATTTTTACACTGGTAAGCGCCGGAACGGTAAATGGCGCCATCGCAATATCATCAAAGCCAATCACCGAAACCTGCTGCGGCACACTTATTTTACTGTCATGTAACTGTTTAATTGCGCCAATCGCCATGTCGTCATTACTGGCCACCAGCGCACTGAATTCAACGTTCCGGGATAAGAGTGTCTGTACCCCCTGCGCGCCGCTAACGGGCGTCCATTTCCCTTCAACAATCAATTCATTACGCAGCGCAATACCCTGCTGTGTCAGCGCATCTTTATAACCGGATAAACGTTCAATACCAGTAGGAGAATCGAGCGAACCGGTAATAAAAGCAATATCACGATGACCACGAGAAATTAATTGCGACACCGCGTTAAAACTTGAGGCTTTTTGATCGGAATAAACGCAGTGGCTGCTGTTTTTACGTAAACGGCGGTTAAGCACCATTATTGGCTGCGAATGACTGTCGATAATGTTATCCATTTCATCGACGCTCAAAAAACGCGGATAAATAATGATCGCATCACAGCGTAAATCGAGCAGATATTGAATCGCCTGGCGCTCCTCTTCCGCGCTGTGCTTTCCGTCGGCCAGCAATAACTGGCGGCCTTTGTCTTCGGTCATCCGGGCGGCGTGGAACAGCAATTCGCTAAAATAGACGCCGTGGTAAAGGGTATTGGTTACCACCAACCCCAGCGTCTGGGTTTTACTGCTCGCCAGGCTACGGGCCAGTAAATTCGGGCGATAGCCGCTCTCGGCAATGGCCTGAAATACGCGGTCTTTCGTCTCTTCGCTAACATATCCTTTGCCCGTCAGGACACGGGAAACCGTCGCTTTCGACACGCCTGCCCGCTTCGCCACTTCCAGCATTGTCGCCATCTTTTCCCCCTGAAAATATGATGAGCCGAAGTGTACTTCAGGCGTTGCGTTTAATGGAACTCTTTACACCACACAACGCTTTCACAGCCTGCCCTTTCTAAGTGATCGTTGTCACGATTTCAAAATTTGGCATTTTTTAGCACTTGTTTACCACAAATAAACTATTCATGATTTTGTGGAACCGGTTACCTATTTCAGGTTTCACCGCCGCAGTGGTGGCTGTGAGCCAGTACCTTATTAATAAAACAGGATAATAACTCCATGGCTAAGAATTATGCGGCGCTGGCCCACTCGGTGGTCGAGGCGCTGGGCGGCGCGGAAAATATCGCGGCCGTCACGCACTGCATGACGCGCCTGCGCTTTGTGGTGAAAGATGAGACGCACATCGACAGCCCAACGCTGAAAAACATCAGTGGTGTCATGGGCGTGGTGCGTAACGACAAACAGTGCCAGGTGATTATCGGTAATACTGTCTCCCAGGCCTTCCGCGAAGTGGTCAACCTGCTGCCGCAAAACATGCAGCCAGTTGAAGAGCCCAACAAGCAAAAACTGACGCTGAAGCGGATTGGCGCGGGCATTCTCGATGCGCTGATCGGTACCATGTCGCCACTGATCCCGGCGATCATCGGCGGCTCAATGGTGAAACTGCTGGCCATGGTGCTGGAGATGACCGGTGCGTTGCCGAAAGGCTCCTCCACGCTGACCATTTTGACGGTGATCGGCGACGGCGCCTTTTTCTTCCTGCCGCTGATGGTTGCGGCCTCGGCAGCAGTGAAATTCAAAACGAATATGTCGCTGGCAATTGCCATTGCGGGCGTGCTGGTGCATCCGAGCTTTATTGAGCTGATGGCGAAAGCCGCACAGGGCGATCACGTTGAATTCGCACTGGTACCGGTAACGGCAGTGAAATACACCTACACGGTGATCCCGGCGCTGGTGATGACCTGGTGCCTGTCGTATATCGAGCGCTGGGTTGATCGCATCACCCCGGCGGTAACGAAAAACTTCCTTAAACCGATGCTGATTGTACTGATTGCCGCGCCGCTGGCGATTGTGCTGATTGGTCCGCTGGGCATCTGGATCGGTAGTGCTATCTCTTCGCTGGTGTATACCATTCACGGTTACCTGGGCTGGCTCTCCGTCGCCATCATGGGCGCACTGTGGCCGCTGCTGGTCATGACCGGGATGCACCGCGTCTTTACGCCGACCATCATTCAGACCATTGCCGAAACCGGCAAAGAGGGCATGGTGATGCCGTCTGAAATTGGCGCGAACCTGTCGCTTGGCGGCTCTTCACTCGCCGTGGCGTGGAAAACGAAAAACCCGGAACTGCGCCAGACGGCAATGGCGGCAGCAGCTTCCGCCATTCTGGCGGGGATTTCCGAACCGGCGCTGTACGGTGTGGCCCTTCGCCTTAAACGTCCGCTGATCGCCAGCCTGATTAGTGGTTTTGTCTGCGGCGCGGTCGCTGGCATTGCCGGGCTGGCCAGCCACTCGATGGCCGCGCCGGGCTTATTTACCAGCGTGCAGTTCTTCGACCCGGCCAATCCGATGTCCATCGTCTGGGTATTTGGTGTGATGGCGCTGGCCGTAGTGCTGTCGTTTGTACTGACTTTACTGTTGGGATTTGAAGATATTCCAGTGGAAACCGCAAGCAAACCGCAGGCAGCACAGCCGGTCAATGTTGAAGAAGCACGCGCCTGATTAACGAAAAAGAGGTTACGCATGTCAGTATTTCCGCAAGGATTTTTATGGGGCGGCGCACTTGCCGCTAACCAGTCGGAAGGGGGTTATCTGGAGGGCGGTAAGGGGCTAACCACCGTCGATATGATCCCGCACGGCGTCAACCGCCTGCCAGTGAAACTGGGCCAGGAAAAGCGCTTTCAACTGCGTGACGATGAGTATTACCCGAGCCATCAGGCGATCGATTTTTACCATCGTTATAAAGAAGATATCGCGCTGATGGCAGAAATGGGCTTTACGGTATTCCGCACCTCTATCGCATGGAGTCGTTTATACCCAAAAGGCGATGAGCTGACGCCGAACCCGGAAGGTATCGCCTTCTATCGCGCGGTATTTGAAGAGTGCAAGAAGTACAATATCGAGCCGCTGGTGACGCTTTGCCACTTTGATGTACCGATGCATCTGGTGATTGAGTACGGCTCCTGGCGCAACCGTAAAATGGTGGAGTTTTTCACCCGCTACGCGCGCACCTGCTTTGAGGCGTTCGATGGACTGGTGAAATACTGGCTGACCTTCAACGAAATCAACATTATGCTGCATAGCCCGTTCTCCGGCGCGGGTCTGGTGTTCGAAGAGGGTGAAAATCAGGATCAAGTGAAGTACCAGGCCGCGCATCATGAGCTGATTGCCAGTGCGCTGGCGACCAAAATTGCTCATGAAGTGAATCCGCAAAACCAGGTAGGCTGCATGCTGGCAGGCGGTAATTTCTACCCCTACTCCTGCAAACCGGCCGATGTATGGACCGCGCTGGAAAAAGATCGCGAAAACCTGTTTTTTATTGATGTACAGGCGCGCGGCAGCTACCCAGCCTACTCTGCGCGCGTGTTCCGCGAAAAAGGCGTCAGCATTGTCAAAGAAGCAGGCGATGACGAAATCCTGAAGAATACTGTCGATTTTGTCTCCTTCAGCTACTACGCCTCACGCTGCGCTTCGGCGGATATGAACGCTAACAACACCAGCGCCGCCAATATCGTGAAATCCCTGCGTAACCCGCATATTGAAGTGAGCGAATGGGGCTGGGGCATCGACCCGCTGGGTCTGCGTATCACCATGAACATGATGTACGACCGTTACCAGAAGCCCCTGTTCCTGGTAGAAAACGGCCTCGGCGCGAAAGATGAGTTCAATGCCGATGGCGAAATCGCCGACGATTACCGCATCAGCTATCTTCGCGAGCATATCCGCGCCATGGGCGACGCCATTGAAGACGGCATTCCGGTTATCGGTTACACCACCTGGGGTTGTATCGATCTGGTGGCGGCGTCCACCGGTGAGATGAGCAAGCGCTACGGTTTTGTCTATGTCGATCGTGACGATACAGGCAACGGCACGCTGGCGCGCAGCCGGAAAAAATCGTTCTGGTGGTATAAAAAAGTGATCGCCAGCAACGGCGAAGATCTTGATTAAAGGTATGGCACTGACCAGGCCCACGTGGGGTAACGTTTTATAGGCCAGTATAAGGCGGCGTAGCCGCCATCCGGCAAAACCGCCGGTCTGGCGTATGTTGAAGGGTTCCGTTCACCAGACATTTGGCGGACACGCACATGAACGGGGGGCTGCCGCGCCCCCCTTCTCAATCCCCGCGCTGCAAGCCTGGCGTTACCAAAAGCTCTCTCATGGCTGAACTTCCTCATATCCCTGCGATGACGTCTCATGGGCGATCAGCCACGCTTTTCGCGCAATGCCGCCGCCGTAGCCCGTCATTGAACCATCCTTACCAATGACCCGGTGACAAGGGATCACGATCGCTACCCGGTTCGCACCATTGGCCGCCGCGACGGCACGTAACGCACCCGGTCTATCGATTTGTTCCGCCAGCGCCTGGTAATACGTGGTCTCACCATAGGGTACAGCCTGCAAACCTTGCCAGACATGCCGTTGAAAATCAGTGCCCGGCAGATCCAGCGCCAACGAAAACTGCCGACGCTGCCCGGCAAAGTATTCGCTGATCTCTTTTTCCGCCTGCCGCGTATGCGCATTTTCGCCGGTGATAATCCGCGCTTTCAGCAAACGCTGTAAATCGCGGAATTCGGTCTCGAGCATGCGCCGATCGACAAACTCCAGCAGGCAGACGCCACGCCCGGTGGCACAGACAAACATTGGGCCTATCGGCGTGGTGAAACGGTGGATCATAATCACTTGCTGTCCGGCGCTCGGCGAGGCGCCAGTCAGTTTTTTACAGGTATAGCCAAAGCCGCTTAATGACTCATAACCGCTGTCGAACGCGACATCGGTGGCGCTGCGTCCGCCTTTTAACCCCTGTAATGCCACATTCACCCGCAGCATGCGCTGAAAAGCCTGAAAGGTGATGCCGTGATGTTGCAAAAACCAGCGCCGCACGCGCTCCGGACTGATATTACGCTCACGCAGTTGCATGTCGCTGATGCGCGTTTTCAGATTGCCGCGAACCAATGAGACCGCTTGTTCGATAAAATCAGGAGCAGAACAGGCATTTTCCGTGGGACGACAAACTTTACAGGGGCGAAAACCGGCATCCAGCGCCGATTTGAAGTCGCGGTAAAACGCCACATTTTCCCGTTTCGGTTTGCGCGCCCGGCAGACAGAAATACAAAACACGCCCGTGGTTTTTACGCCGACATAAAACAGGCCGGTGTAACCGGAATCACGATCGAGCAGCGCCTGATACCAGATGTCGCATTGGGCATTGTCAGTCACGTTCGACACGGAAAACACCTCCAAAAGATTGTTGCGTCTGCACAGCCAACAGTAAATGGTTTAGCCGGGTTTGTAATGCAGCATGGATAACATTGCCCATCGAAATGCGTCGCACGCCCAGTTGCGCCAGATCGGCAAACGCCGCAAGTTCCGGCATACACATGACATTAAGAGGTAACGGAACGTGCCTGGCGATAGCCGCAATATCCGCGCTACTCACCACGCAGGGCACAAACAGCCCCTTCGCCCCCTGTTCGGCGTATAACTGCCCGCGATACAGCGTTTCCGCCAGCGCGTTTTCCACTTTCAGTAAGAACGTATCGGTGCGGATATTCAGAAACAACGCGTCGGGAACATTGGCACGGATAGCCCTCAGCCGTTCAGCAAATAGCCGGGCATCCAGTAATTGCCGTTCCCCTTTCACCACGCGACTGTCTTCCAGATTGACACCAACGACACCAAGCTGCGCCAGTTGCTGAAGGTTCTCGGTAATCTGCTGCGCTGTTTCACCGTATCCCGCTTCCATATCGACGCTGAGCGGCAGATCGCAAGCGGCGCGAATGCGCTTAACCACGAACAGCAGTTCGGCAAAGGTCATCTGCTCGCCATCGTCATAGCCGAGCATAGCCGCAATCGCGGCGCTGGAGGTGCCAAGTGCTTGATATCCGGCTTGCTGCGCTGCCCGCGAACTGGCAGCATCCCAGACATTGCCCAGTAATAGCGGGGTGGATTGATGATGAAGTGTGGTGAAATCCATGGTCGTCTCCGGTTGTGTTGTACGATGAGTGTGGCGTTTGCCGCCTCTCCCTCACAACCGAAAATCGGACGACTATTTTTTACAGGTTTACAGGCAAAGTCTGCACTACAGCCCGACCGCAAATAATCGTAAAAACGCCGCCTTGCCTTCCCCGGTAATGGTCACTTCACGGTAGCCGGACGTTCTGCGCAGCCAGCCTTGCTGTTCGAAGGCGATAAGCAGCGCGGCGCCCGCATCGCCGCCAAGATGGAAACACCTTTCGCTCCAGTCGAGGCATGCGCAACAAGGCTTGCGGCGAGTATGCGGATCGAGCGTCACGCCGATCTTTTCCAGTTGCCGTTTACCGACATTCGTTACCGCGCTGCCATCGTCAGTGATCCAGCCTTCACGCTGCATAAACGCGTAGATGCCCACCGCAATTTCACCGGCAAGATGATCGTAACAGGTGCGTGCCTGCCGCAGCTCCGGCGGCGTGCGGCTGGTCAGCGTGCGCCCTGCTCGCATCGACACACCCATCATATTTTCCAGCAGCGCCGCGACATCGCGGCCCGCCAGCCGGTAGTAGCGGTGTCGCCCCTGTGAAACGCAGACCAGAAGACCATGATTTAACAGCCGGTTCAGGTGAGCGCTGGCGGTCGAAGGGGCAATATCCGCCACGGTGCTCAGTTCCGTCGCCGTCCACGCTCGTCCGTCCATCAGCGCGCAAAGCATCCGCGAGCGCGAAGGGTCCGCCATCGCACTGGCAATACCGGCAAGCGACTCTTCCAGCGCCAGCGTATTAACCTGTGCTACTGGTAAACCAGGTAAACTCATGTCGCTACCTTCCAGGGTTGCGTGACCTCGAAGGTCAGCGGATCGTTGTCGGTCAACAGAATCAGGCGATTATCATGATCGCTGTACTGCACGAGAATATTGATACCGTATTGCGCGATCGTACGGGCAATAGCGCCTAACTCACCGGGTTTTTCCTGCTTCAGTTTGCGGATTACCGGCTTTGCTACATTGCGCACGGTAAACCCGGCAGCCTCCAGAACCTGGCGGGCGCGTTCGCCGTCGGCCACCAGAAAATGGGCATGGCATTCACTGCCAGTGCTGAAAACACCACCGCCTTCCAGACCCACACCGTTTTTACCCAGCGTTTCACCCAATGCTGCCAACCCGCCGGGCGCATTGTTAAGCATAACGTGAATATCATACATGGTCGGTCTTCCCTGCTGCGGATGAATAATCGCGAAAAACCTGTGCAACACGAATACGGTAATACGAGAAAATCGCGCGCCGCCCTTCCGTCTGCGCCGCCTGATGCAGGACATTGCCCTTCCATGCCAGCACTGCCTCTTCATCCCGCCACCAGGATAATGACAAAATCTTCCCTTCCGTGCTCAGGCTCTGAAAGCGTTCAATGGTGATAAAACCCTCAATGTCTGCCAGTTGCGGCTTGAGTTCCGCGGCTAATTGCAGGTAACGATCCTGCTTGCCAGCGGCGATATCGGCTTCAAATAGTACAGCGATCATAAGCACTCTCCATCAGTGAATGTCTCGCCAGTTTACGCAGCCCGACACACCATGCTTCGGTCCGTAACGAAATATGCATGGCGGGTGAGGAACGGATCTGCACGAAACGCTGACGAGCGTCGCGAAGGTCACCACATTAATTGACACGCATCACGCTATCGGCCTGATATGGGGTAATGGCGCAGAATTACTGATCCATGTAAGTTTGAATACCGTTAATCTTCAGGGTTAATACGTTACGCCGCGGATGTCGCTGGAGACAGGCACGCAGCCAACATAATAACAAGAGTGAGGTCGACAAATGGTAACGATACTGGATGTCGCCAGGCTTGCTGGCGTGTCGAAAGCGACGGTATCGCGCGCGCTAAATGGCAAAGTTGTTGTCCGTGAGGAAGTAAAGGCGCGCATTTTGCAGGCCATTGCTGAGACGGGCTATCGCCCCAACCAGCTGGCGCGCAATCTTGCCAATAATAAGACCAACTCGGTGGGGCTGGTGGTCACCAACGGGTTGTATAACGGCCCGTTTTTCGCCAGCCTGACTTACCACGCGGCAACCAACAGTGAAATGCATGGCCGACAACTGGTGCTGGCAGACGGTAAACACAGTGCGCAGGAAGAGCGCGACGCCATCGATCTGCTGATGTCGTTGCGCTGTGAAGCGATCATGATTTATCCCAAATACCTGACGGTCGATGAACTGGACACGATTATCGATAACAGCCAGACGCCCATTGTCGTCATCAACCGTGAACTCCCCCGCCACCGCAACCAGTGCGTGTTCGTCGATCATCAACAAAGCAGTGAAACCATGATGGCCCACCTGTTAGCGCAAGGGCACACGCGTATTGCTTTTGTGACCGGCGCTGAAGGTTCGCCAACCGGCGAAAAACGCCTGGCGGGCTACCAGCAGGCGCTGCGCCGCGCTGGTATTGAGCCAGACCCGCAACTGCTGGTACATGGCGCCTGGTCTACCGACAGCGGTTATGCCGCAGGGCGTGAGCTGTTAGCGCGCCAGGTGCCGTTTACCTGCATCCTCGCTGGCAATGATGATATGGCAATTGGCGTAGCAAAAGCCTGTCTGGAGGCGGGGCTGCGCCTGCCGCAGGATGTGTCGCTAGCCGGGTTTGACGATTCCGTGCTCGGCAAGTATTACCACCCGTCGCTCACCACCATTCATGTGCCGATGGAGGCGATGATCTGCCACGCCATCGACACGCTGTTGATGCCAGGCGAGCACGCGGTCTGTTCACACGAAGGTGAACTGGTGCGCCGCGAGTCGGTGGCGCCGCCCAAATAATGGCACTGTGCTAGCTGATTGCCGGATGGCATGATTGCCTTATCCGGCCGACAAACCGGCGCGTTCCCACAGGCTCGATCAGCGCAGCGCCATCAGGCAGCCCACCCGGCGCAGAAGTTACACGCCAATGCCGTTGAGTTTTGCCAGCGCTTCCGGCGGCAGCTCAAGGTTCGCGCTCGCCATGTTTTCCTGTAAATGCTGCGGTGACGACGTGCCGGGGATCAGCAGGATATTCGGCGAACGCTGCAATAGCCACGCCAGCGCCACCTGCATCGGCGTGGCATTAAGCGACTGCGCCACCTCGTTCAACTCGCCAGATTGCAACGGCGTGAAACCGCCCAGCGGGAAGAACGGCACGAACGCAATGCCCTGTGCGTTCAGGCTATCCACCAGCGCATCATCGTGACGGTTAGCGACGTTATACAGATTCTGTACGCAGACAATGGGCGTCATTTTCTGCGCGTCGGCCACCTGTTTCGCCGTGACGTTGCTCAGCCCGATATGGCGGATCAGCCCGCGCTCTTTCAGTTTGATCAACGCCTCCAACGGCGCTTCCAGCGGCCCCTCTTCCGGCCCATGTACGCCAAACATAGCGCGCAGGTTGACCACCTCTATCGTCTCCAGACCGAGATGACGCAGGTTATCTTCCACCGCACGGGTCAGCTCTTCGGCGCTGAATGCGGGTAGCCAGTTGGCTTTATCATCACGACGCGCACCCACTTTGGTGACGATGCATAAGTCGTGCGGATAAGGATGCAGCGCCTGTTTAATCAATTTATTGGTGACATGCGGACCATAAAAATCACTGGTATCGATATGATTCACCCCGGCAGCAATAGCATCGCGCAATACCGCCAGCGCTTTTGCTTCGTCCGCAGGCGGACCAAACACGCCAGGGCCAGCCAGTTGCATCGCACCGTAACCCAGACGACCAACCTGACGATCGCCAAGACGATAAGTAAGCGTGGATTGAGACATGAAAAACCTCCTGTGCATTAAGTAAGCTGATTGTAGGAGCTGTACGGCTGTGCAACAATCCAGCAAAATTAATACACCGTGTACGGTTAACCGAACAATGAAGCTGGATTTCTCCCTGTTACATGCCATTGTCGCAGTCGCCAATGCCGGAGGTTTCCGTGAGGCCGCCCGCGTGACCGGCTCAAACCCCTCCCGCTTGAGCGACGCGGTGCGCCGCGCCGAGCAGCAACTCGGTGTGCGGTTGTTTAACCGCACTACCCGCACCGTGGCGCTGACCGAGGCAGGCAGAGCGCTGATGGAGCGCCTGCAACCGGCAATGAGTGAAGTGGATGCCGCGCTGGACGCTATCAACCGCTATCGCACCACGCCGAGCGGCACGCTGCGTTTGAATGTCCCGGTCAGTGCAGCGCGGCTGGTTCTGCCTGCCATTGTCCCCCCTTTTCTGGCGCAATACCCGGACATTCGGCTGGAGATCATCGCCGAGAGCAACGTACAGGATGTGTTTCGCGACAATTGCGATGCGGGGATCCGTTACGACGAAAGTCTGGAACAGGATATGATCGCATTGCCCATCGGCCCGCGCCGTCAGCGTTTTGCCGCAGCGGCGGCACCGGCTTATTTGCAGCGTTACGGACTGCCGCAGCATCCGCGCGATCTGATTAGCCACAACTGCATTCGCGGGCGCTATGCCAGTGGCGTAATGCCGGAGTGGGAATTTACCCGCGAGGGCGAAACTCTGCGCATTCAGGTGAATGGTTCACTGGTGGTGAGCGTCGGCAGCGCGATGGATCTGGTCGTGCAGGCGGCGATTGCCGGTAGCGGCATCATCTATCTGTTTGAAGAGTGGCTGCGCCCGTCGTTAGAAAGTGGCGCGCTGACGCCGTTGCTGGAACCCTGGTGGCAATCATTTAGCGGCCCATGGCTCTATTACAATTCCCGACGTTTAATCCCCGCGCCGTTACAGGCGTTTATCGATTTTATCCGTGCGCAGGGGCAAGCCACGGATATATAACGCAATGATGGGAAGATCTGTCTACACTTTAGAAAACAGAAAAAATCGAGGTGCCCTATGATCTTCCCGGCTATGCCAGTTAACGAAAACGAGCGGCTTAAGTCCCTGTACATGATGGACCTTTTGGACAAAAAGGATGATGAACGTTTTGACCGGCTCACTCGGGTGGCGAAGGCCACCTTTGATGTCCCCATCGTGGTGATAAGCCTGCTCGATCGCGATCGTCAGTGGTTTCTGTCGCGTAGCGGCATCGATGCTCAGGAAACGCCGCGCAATCTATCGTTCTGTGCGCACGCAATCCTCGAGGAGGGCATGTTTATTGTCAAAGATACCCTCGCCGATCCGCGCTTTGCCGACAACCCGTTTGTCACTGGCGAGCCGTGGGTGCGCTTTTACGCGGGTTGCCCGGTGCGGCTACCGGACGGCGCCATTGCCGGAACCCTCTGTATCATTGACACTTATCCGCGCCCGTTTTCCAGTGCGGAGATCAACACCCTGCTCGATTTCGGCGCCATTGTGGAAGATGAGTTTCTGATCCTCAGTATGGCAATGAGCGATTTGCTGACTGGCATGCCCAACAGCCGTGGCTTTTACCGCTCCGGTGAGAAACGTTTTGCCTGGCTCAAAGAGCATAAAAAAGATCTCACCCTGCTCTATTTCAGCATCGATAACCTGAAATCGATCAATGAATTGCTGGGGAATAAAGAGGGCGAAGAAGTGGTAAAAACCTTCGCCAGCAATCTGACAAAATGCCTGAAAGATCAGGATATCGCCGCCCGGCTTGGCGGCGGTGAGTTTGCGGTGTTGTTGGCGAACACGCCGGATCACAGCGCTGATGCATTTCTCTTCGATCTGCAATCACGGATCGATGCCGTCGACCGTCTTTCCGGCAAGAATTATCACATCAACTACTCGCACGGCATTATTGAAAACGGCGGCGATAAGTACACCACGCTGCGCGGTATGCTGGAAGATTGCGATAAGGTGATGTACTCGGAAAAACGCCGTCGTTAATGCAGCGCCGGAACGCCGGTGCTGCTTACAGTGGATCGAATCCGCCGTTGCCTTCCCAGCCTGCCAGCCGCTGGTAAATGGTTTCTACCGCAGCCTTGACCGGCGGCGTCATCGGGTAGTAAAAACCGACGATATCTGGCTGAATGCCGAGAAAGATCACCTCGCCAACATCTTCTTTCAACTGATCAATCAGATAGTTGAGCGGCATATTGTGGGTAGTCATCAGGAACATTTCCGCAATATCATCCGGATCGACAATACGGATCTCGCCGGGGTTCAACCCCATATCGGTAGCATCCACAATCAGCAACCGCGTCGGGTGCAACTCGCGGATCGCCACAACGTCATTTTCCGGTGCGCTGCCACCGTCGATCACACGCCAGTTTCCCTGCGGATTTTCCGCACACATCTGCGCCAGCAACGGGCCTGCACCATCATCGCCCATCATGCTGTTACCCACACACAGCAGTACGTCAGTCACGTAATCTCCTTACCATCAAATAGATAGCGCTTTCCTGGTGGATGTCGTGCAACATCGACAGCAGCGTCCTGCTCCAGGCCTGCTGCTGTTCATTCTGCCCGGCCAGCGCCCGGTCAAACGCGTTAGCCAGCATCATTACGTGCGTGCTGTCGATAACAATCTCGCCGTAACGCGGCACACCTTCCATTTTTCGCCGCGCTTCACTGCTGCTCTCCAGCGTGGCAATCCACGCAAGATAAGCCTCCCACGGACAGGAAAGCGCCGTTTCCAGGCAGTCGATCACACCAAGATGGTGACCAATCGCCAGAGAGTAATAGACCACCTGCTGCGCCTGCGGCGGCGTGGCATCGTTCTCATCGACAAATTTCCGCCGCAACTGGCTAAAGGCCACCGTCTCACTCATCAGATTTTCGCCTCCTGCACCACCTGACTAAGGTGGCTGACAATTTCAGTCAGACGCGGATCATTCTCCTGCGCTAACCAACGCACCACTTCATGTTCGCCGATGCTGCGCAAACGCAGGTAATCATCGGCGATCTGACGGCCATAGCGGTACCCCGCGAGGCGACGCGCGGTACGATCCACTTTTACCCGCAGCGGTTGCACCATGGCCGGATGCAATATCTCTGCCGGTTGATCGTCCTGTTCGCCGGGCAGGCGGGCGTGAATTTTCTGCTCCAGCAGCCCCAGCGCCATGGCAAAACCGTACAGTGTGGCGGCAGGCGTCGGCGGGCAGCCAGGAATATACACATCCACCGGAACGATTTTATCCGTGCCGCCCCAGACACAGTACAGGTCGTGGAAGATACCACCGCTGTTACCGCACGCACCGTAGGAGATACAGATTTTGGGATCCGGCGCAGATTGCCAGGCGCGCAGCGCTGGTGAACGCATCGCGCGGGTGACGGCGCCGGTAAACAGCAGAATATCGGCGTGGCGCGGTGAAGGCACGACTTTAATGCCGAAGCGTTCAGCATCGAACAGTGGTGAAAGCGTAGCGAAAATCTCGATTTCACAGCCGTTGCAGCCGCCACAATCCACACGATAAACGTAAGCGGAGCGTTTGATTTTATTCAGCAGCGAGGCTTTCATGCTGGCGATGGATTCCTCCACCGTCATCGGCACTGGAATACCGTCCGCATCACGCGGACCTACTAACTGGCTCATTAGCTGGCCTCTCTCATATGACGGGTCAATTCGACGCGTTCGGACGACACCAGACATTTCTGGCGCTTGCAATCCGGGCAGGTCTCAAAGCTGGCACGGTGCTGCTCGGCGCGGGTATCACCGTTATGTGCCAGCAGCGCAATGGCGTAATCGATCTCTTTCTGCACCGCGAAAGGCCGTGCGCACTCGCGACACTGGCACAGCGCGTAGCGTGACTGTTGCAGGAAATCGGCTTTGCTCCACACCGCCAGTTCATACTCCTGAGAGAGCGTAATCGCCGCCGTCGGGCATACTTCTTCGCAACGGGCGCAGAAAATGCAGCGCCCGAGATTAAACTGCCAGGCCAGTTCGCCAGTCGCGAGATCGGTTTCCACCGTTAGCGCGTTCGACGGGCAAGCATTGACGCACGCCGCGCAGCCAATGCACTGCTGCGGATTGTGCTGCGGTTTGCCGCGGAAGTTTTTATCCACCGGCATCGGCGCAAGCGGATACGCGCTGGTTGGCGTCCCGGTTTTGATCACTTTTTTAATAAAGGTAAACATCGCTCGCGTTCTCCCACTATTTCAACGGCGAGTTTTTACGCTCGATCCCGTAGCGCTCCAGCTCTTTGTACGGCACGACCTTGCTCTTTTTCTTGCGCACATCCACTACCGTCATGCGGTCAGTGCAGGAGTAGCAAGGATCAAGGCTGCCAATAATCAGCGGTGCATCGGAAACGGTATTGCCGCGCAGCATATAGCGCAGCGTTGGCCAGTTGGCGTAGGTGGCCGCACGGCAACGCCAGCGATAGAGCTTCTGGTTGTCGCCGGTCATACTCCAGTGAATATCATCTCCGCGCGGCGCTTCGGCAAAGCCAAGGGCAAAGCGGTGCGGAATGTAGGTAAAGCCTTCAACCATCAATGGGCCACCGGGCAGGTTGTCCAGACCAAAATCGATCATGTTCAGTGCGGTCAGCACTTCGTTGATACGCACTTTCAGGCGGGAAATCACATCACAGCCCTGCTCGCTGTGCACAGTCATCGGTAACAGGCCGTAACCGGCAAACGGATGATCGGTGCGGGTATCACGGGCGTGGCCGCTGGCGCGCACCATCGGGCCGACGTTGCTGAAATCGCGGGCGATTTGCGGATCAAGACGACCAATACCGACGGTACGCTGCTCGATATTCGGCGTGCTCATCAGCACATCGACCAGTTCCATCACGTCGCGGCGCATCTGCTGCGCCAGCGCCCGCGTCTGCACCATATCGTCTTTCAGCATGTCGCGACGAATGCCGCCAATCAGGTTCATACCGTATGTTTTACGCGCACCCGTGAGGATTTCCGCCATTTTCATCGACGCTTCACGCACGCGGAAAAACTGCATAAACCCGGAATCAAAACCGACAAAGTGGCAAGCCAGACCGAGGTTTAACAGGTGAGAGTGCAGGCGCTCCACCTCCAGCAGAATGGCGCGGATCATCTGCGCGCGTTCCGGCACCACAATGCCCATCGCGTTCTCTACCGAGCTGGTGTAGGCAGTACTGTGGGCAAACCCACAAATGCCGCACACGCGATCCGAGAGGAAGGTAACTTCGTTGTAACCCATGCGGGTTTCCGCCAGTTTCTCCATCCCACGATGCACATAGAACATGCGGTAGTCGGCATCGACAATGTTCTCGCCATCGACAAACAGGCGAAAATGGCCCGGTTCATCCGACGTAACGTGCAGCGGGCCAATCGGCACCACGTTGTTTTTCTTATCACCGAGTTCGTTGATGAACTCGTAGGTTTCCGCATCGGTGGTCGGCGCGGGGCGCTGGCGATAATCCATACTGTCTTTACGCAGCGGATAGAGTTCATCCGGCCAGTCATCTGGCAGCACCAGGCGGCGCTCATCCGGCAAACCGACCGGCACCAGGCCATACATATCGCGCACTTCGCGCTCGCCCCATACGGCCGCAGGTACGCGCGGCGTCACAGACGGATACTCCGGTTTCAGCGCATCGACTTCAACACGCACCGTGATCCAGCATTTAACGCCCTGCTCCATCGACAGCACGTAGTAAACGGCAAAGTGGCCGTTCAGCTTGCGTTCGTCGTTACCAAACAGCACCGACAGCCAACCACCGTGCTGATAGTAGAGAAATTCCACCACTTCCGGCAGGTAGTTCACTTTCACGGTAATCGTGATTTGGTCTTTGGTCTGCCATGCTTCATCCAGCACCACGCCGGGAAATTTCTCGTGCAGGGCAGCCAGATAGTGTTGACCGATTTTTTCTTCAGACATGCATAAACTCTCTTAATACGTCGCCAGTAAGGAGACGAACGCTAAAAAGGCAACGCCGAACCCGGCCCAGGTGACGCGTGATGTGGCGGCAAAACGCAGGCGCGCCATGCTGTTTTCAAACAGGGCAATCACCAGTACGCCGACGATTAATTTCACCACTGCTACCACCAACGCCAGCAGCAGACCAGCATCGCTAAAGCTGCTCATCTCTCCCCACGGCAGAAAGACGCCGACAAACATTTGCAGCACCACCAGTTGTTTTAAACTGATCCCCCACTTCAGCAGCGCAAAGCCGCTGCCGCTGTACTCCGACAGCGGCCCTTCCTGCAACTCCTGCTCCGCTTCGGCAAGATCAAACGGCAGTTTGCCCATCTCGATAAATGTGGCGAACGCGCAGGCGCAGAGCGCCAGAAACAGGGGGATTGAGGCCGCACGCGGCCAGTTGTAAACGGTGTCGGTGATATGACTGATATGGGTAGAACCCGCAACCAGCGCCGCGACCCATAAACCGAGCAGCAAAATCGGCTCGACCAGCACACCCAGCATTGCTTCGCGGCTGGCACCGATACCGGTAAACGGGCTACCGGTATCCAGCCCGGCAATGGCAAAGAAGAAGCGGGCAATGGCGAACAGATAGATCAGAGTAATCACATCCCCCAGCAGTGGCAGCGGCGAATTCACCGTGACCACCGGCAAGGCCGTTGCAATGGTCAGCATCACGCCTGACATCACAAACGGCATCAGGCGAAACACCCAGCCGGACGCCGCAGGCGCAATACTCTGGCGACCCAGTAATTTGAACAGATCACGGTACTCTTGCAGCACACCAGGCCCACGGCGATTGTGCAGCCGGGCGCGCGCTACGCGACTGATACCGGACAACAGTGGCGCAAAGGCAAACAGCACCAGCGCCTGCAATAACGCATACAGAAAACTCATCATCAGGCTCCTCGGGAAATCACCACCACCACCAACACCGCCAGCTCAATCAGCGCCAGCCGACGAAACAGCAGTGGTGCCGCGTCGGTACGCCAGCCGGGCAGAATCAGCGTGGGTTCCAGCCATTTACGCAGCTTCAACACCGGGGCAAATGCGGCTTTTACCGGCATGGCAAAGCCGTGGGCGGTTATCACCATTGCGTCTTCATGGTCATAGCCGCAAACCCAGGCACTTCCACGGCGGCGGGACGGCAGACGATCGCCTTTAAACAGCACCATCAACAGCAACGGCAGTACCGGCATGGCAATCAGCAGCAACGTGATCATCGGTTGCGATACCACCGTGTCCGCCGTGTGCAGCGGCAGCGGTACGGCGGCATACAGACGCGGTAACAACCACGGTGCAGCAACACCACCGACCACGCAGCAGAGCGCCAGTGCGGCCACGCTCGCGGTCATCAGCCAGGGAAGGGGGTGGGGGTTTTCCGCCTGCGAGGTTCGCGGCGCGCCAAGGAAGGTGACGCCATAGACTTTCGCCATACACATCACCGCCAGCGCACCGGTTATCGCCAGGCCTACCGCCAGCAACGGCCCTATCAGTTGCAGGACAAAGTGACCGCTAGCACTCAGGCTAAAGAAGGATTGATAAATTACCCACTCACCGGCAAAACCATTGAGCGGCGGCAGCGCCGCCATGGCCATCAGCCCTACCAGCATCGCCAGCGAGATAAGCGGCATTTTTTTGCCGATGCCGCCCAGTTTTTCGATATCGCGATAGCCGGTACCAAACCACAGCGCACCCGCGCCAAGGAACAGCGTGCTCTTAAACAGACTGTGGTTGAAAAGGTGATACAGACCACCAACCAGCCCCAGTGCCATCAGTGCCGGTTGCTGCAACGCCAGCCCGGTTACGCCCGCGCCAAGGCCGAGCAAAATAATGCCGATGTTTTCCAGTGTGTGATAAGCCAGCAGGCGCTGAATATTGTGCTCCATCAGCGCATACAAACCGCCAACAAAGGCGGTGATCATGCCGAAGACTAGCAGCACAACGCCCCACCACAGCGGCGGCTGGCCGCCCAGCAGAGAGAAACTGAGAATGCCGAACAGCCCGACTTTCATCACTACGGTAGAGAAGAGCGCAGCGGCTGGCGCTTGTGCAGTGGCGTGCGCCTGCGGTGCCCAGGCGTGCAACGGAATAATCCCCGCCAGCAAACCAAAACCAACCACCCCCAGCAGCCAGATGCCACTGCTCAGCGGTTGTCCGCTAAGCTGAACAAAATCGAGCGTGTGATAACGCTGCCGGATAAACCAGCAGGCCAGCGCCAGCAGCACCGTGCCAAGACGTCCCATGGCGAACCACAGTTTGCCGGAGGCGCTGCAACCGGTGAGAAACACCGCGCTCAGCGCCATGATTTCGCTCATGACTACCAGCTCGCCCAGGCTCGCGGCGCAGACGGCGCAGAGCGCGGCAGCCAGCAGTAAATTGATCAATAAGCCGTTGGCTTTCACCGCGTCATGGCGGTGCCAGTGGATGTTATAGAGGCTGATAAACAGGCCGCAGAGACCGAAAGTAATCACCCATACGGCACGCAGCGGCGTAATCAGCAACGGGTACTGCAACAGCGTCAGATTGCCGGAAACGGCATCTGCACCCAGCAGCGATAACAACCCGGCAGCGGTCGCCATGACACTGCCGATTGCGCCACCAAGACCGGCCAGCCAGCCGCTGAGAATTTTCGCCCGCGTAAAAAGGTACGCCAGCGCAGCCGCGCAGGTAAACACCGCCACTGCGCCGTTGAGCAACGAGAGGATCGTCATTTTGCACTCCGGTTAAGCTGGGTAAACAGCGACAAATCGCCGTAATCCGTATTCAGGGTCTGCTCGCGTTTGCGACGGCTGGCGCGGGCGATGTCGAGGTTATTGACCAGATGCAGCGCCTTGGTCGGGCACATCCGCACACAGGCCGGGCCTTGTTCATCGAAATGGCAGAGATCGCACTTCACAGCGATAGCCCGCACGCCAGGCACCCAGTCCAGCAGCGTACTGACGCGCGCAGGCGCAGGCGGCGCGGCAGGTGCGAGCGGCGAGTTAACGTTGGCCGGAATGTCCAGTGGACGGCTACCGGCAAATTCAATAGCGCCAAACGGGCAGGCAATCGCGCACAATTTGCAGCTTACGCACAGGCTTTCATTTAGCTGCACCGCGCCATCGACACGATTAATGGCGTTTACCGGGCATACGCCCGCACAGGGCGCATCTTCACAGTGGTGGCACTGCTGCGGCGCGGATTCATGTTCATTACGCATCACGCGCAGCCGCGGCATCGACTGCAAGCCATGCTCGCGATGCGTCTCCGCGCAGGCCGCCTCGCAGGTATGGCAGCCAATACAGAGCGCCGGGTCGGCAATTACAAAACGGTTCACCAGCTAATCCTCAGGTGATTCACCCAGTCCGGGCGGTCATTTTTGACGAAATCAGTCGTACGACGTGTCACTTCGACACATCTCGACACCCAAACTCAGGCCAGCGCAGACGCGTGTGCGTTGCTGGCAAGAAGAGAGAGATTGATGGGGGTATCGTTTTCCAGCGCCGCGTACAGGCTGTCGTAAACCGTGGCGATTTTTTCCAGATAGTGCTCCAGCACTTTTTCGCGATCGTGGGTGCTGATAACACGGTCCACTTTCCCGTCGCTGGTAAGTTGCGCCTGAGCAATCAAGCGCTTGTCGCTGCCATCTTTATTGGCAATCGCGTATTCGATGGTATGGCCGTTAAAGCCGCCAGTCAGAGAGACGGTCACCGTAAAGTGGCCGAATAACTCAAAACAGAGCTGCTGCTCCGGTGCACAACCTATGGCATGGTGCAGGCGCGCTTTTGACAGCGTAATCCCCTGAACCAGCGCGTTACAGTAACTGCGCCACTCCTCCTGCAGGAGATGGTGTCGCCCGGCAATGTAATCTGCCTTTTCGCTAATTTCCCAAATCGTCATGTCTGCTTACCTGAATAATTGAAACAACGGCGGTAAAGCATCATCCATGCCAACATTTAATATATTGATTATTAAATGAATAAATCAAAATATTTGTTAATTTCGACGTGTCATATCGACAGGTTCGACATCGTCACGGTGTCAAAATCACTCATGGCACTCTTATTGCATTAACGCGACAACTCATAAGGAGGGATTATGCATGAGATCACTTTGTGCCAGCGGGCGCTGGAAATTATTGAACAACAGGCCACAGCGAACGGCGCTCGTCGGGTCACCGGCGTCTGGTTAAAAGTGGGCGCATTTTCCTGTGTCGAAACCGAAGCTTTAACGTTTTGTTTTGATCTGGTGTGCCGTGGCAGCCTGGCGGAAGGTTGTACACTGCACATCGAACAACAGCAAGCGGAGTGCTGGTGCGAGTCTTGTCGGCAGTACGTCACGCTGCTCACCCAGCGAGTTCGCCGCTGCCCACAATGCCACAGCGACCAGTTGCAGATCGTTGCCGACGATGGAATGCAAATTCAGCGCCTGGAAATTGAGGAGTAAACAATGTGTACAACATGTGGTTGTCAGGACGGTAATCTTTATATAGAGGGTGACGAACATAACCCGCACTCTGCGTTTCGCAGCGCACCGTTCGCCCCTGCTGCGCGCCCTGCACTAATGATAACTCGCGTCAATACCCGCGAGTTCACCCCAACCCAATCGGGTAACGGCGATTTGCATTACGGTCACGGCGAAGCCGGTACCCATGCGCCGGGCATGAGCCAGCGCCGGATGCTGGAAGTGGAGATCGACGTACTGGATAAAAATAACCAGATCGCTGCCCGTAACCGCGCCCGTTTTGCCGCCCGCCAGCAACTGGTGCTGAACCTGGTCTCCAGTCCTGGATCCGGCAAAACCACCCTGCTCACTGAAACCTTGCAGCGCCTGAATGCGCGCATATCCTGCGCGGTTATCGAAGGCGATCAGCAAACCGTTAATGACGCCGCGCGTATTCGCGCCACCGGTACGCCGGCAATTCAGGTGAACACCGGCAAGGGTTGCCACCTGGATGCGCAAATGATTGCCGACGCCGCGCCGCGTCTGCCCCTCGACGATCGCGGAATTCTGTTTATTGAAAACGTCGGTAACCTGGTGTGCCCGGCGGGCTTTGATCTGGGCGAACGCCATAAAGTGGCGGTATTGTCGGTAACCGAAGGGGAAGACAAACCGCTGAAATATCCACACATGTTCGCCGCCGCCTCGCTGATGCTACTGAATAAAGTGGATCTGTTGCCGTATCTCAATTTTGATGTCGAACGCTGCATCGCTTATGCTCGTGAAGTGAACCCGCAGATTGAGATCCTGCTGGTTTCCGCCACCAAAGGAGACGGGATGGACGCCTGGCTCGACTGGCTGGAGACGCAACGATGTGCATAGGCGTACCGGGGCAAATTTGCGCCATTGATGGCCTGCAAGCCAAAGTGGACGTTTGTGGCATTCAGCGCGAGGTCGATTTAACCCTGGTCGGCAGCCACGATAAACACGGTCAGCCGCGTCTCGGCCAGTGGGTGCTGGTGCATGTCGGTTTTGCCATGAGCGTGATTAACGAAGCCGAAGCACTCGATACTCTGGCGGCGCTGCAAAATATGTTCGATGTCGAGCCAGATGTCGGCGCGCTGCTCTACGGCGAGGAGAAATAATGCGTTTTGTCGACGAATATCGTGCCCCGGAACAGGTGATGCAGCTTATTGCCCATCTGCGCGAACGGGCGTCTCATCTTAGCTATACCGCCGCGCGTCCGCTGCGCATTATGGAAGTGTGTGGCGGCCATACGCACGCCATCTTTAAATTCGGCCTTGATCAACTGCTGCCGGAAAACATTGAGTTTATCCACGGGCCGGGCTGCCCGGTGTGTGTATTACCGATGGGGCGCATCGATACCTGCGTGGAGATTGCCAGCCATCCGGACGTGATCTTCTGCACTTTCGGCGACGCCATTCGCGTGCCGGGGAAAAAAGGCTCGCTGTTACAGGCGAAAGCGCGTGGTGCCGATGTGCGTATCGTCTATTCACCGATGGATGCGCTGGCGCTGGCGGAAAAAAATCCGCAGCGCAAAGTGGTGTTCTTTGGCCTCGGTTTCGAAACCACCATGCCCGCCACGGCCATTACACTTCAGCAGGCCAAAATCCGTAATATCAGTAACTTCTGGTTTTTCTGCCAGCACATTACGCTGATCCCAACGCTGCGTAGCCTGCTGGAACAACCGGACAACGGTATTGATGCCTTTCTTGCGCCCGGCCATGTCAGCATGGTGATCGGTACCGACGCGTATACTTTTATTGCCGAAGAATTTCGTCGCCCGCTGGTGGTTGCCGGGTTTGAACCGCTGGATCTGTTACAGGGCGTGGTAATGCTGGTAGAACAGAAAATCGCCGCGCAAAGCCGGGTGGAAAATCAGTACCGCCGCGTCGTGCCGGATGAAGGCAACAGACGGGCGCAGGCCGCGATTGCCGATGTGTTTGCCGTCAGCGGCGACAGCGAGTGGCGCGGGCTGGGGGTGATTGGCGAATCCGGCGTACATCTGACGCAGGCTTATCAGCCGTTCGATGCTGAAGCGCACTTTCGCCCGGCCGTACAGCAGGTATATGACGATCCGCGCGCCCGCTGCGGCGATGTGCTGACTGGTCGCTGCAAACCGCACCAGTGTCCGCTGTTTGGCAACACCTGTAATCCGCAAAGCGCCTTTGGCGCGCTGATGGTCTCCTCTGAAGGTGCCTGTGCGGCCTGGTATCAGTATCGCGCTCAGGAGTGTGAAGTATGAATGAAGTCCAACTCGCCCACGGCAGCGGCGGCCAGGCGATGCAGCAGCTTATCAGCCAGCTCTTTATGGAGGCGTTTGCTAACCCATGGCTGGCGGAACAGGAAGATCAGGCGCGGCTGGATCTGACCGCGCTGGCCGCCAGCGGCGACAGGCTGGCGTTCTCCACTGACAGCTATGTGATCGATCCGCTGTTCTTTCCCGGCGGCAATATTGGCAAACTTGCGGTGTGCGGCACCGCCAACGACATCGCCGTTAGTGGCGCGACTCCGCGCTACCTCTCCTGCGGGTTTATCCTTGAAGAAGGCCTGCCGATGGCAACGCTGAAAACCGTCGTTGACAGCATGGCCGCCACCGCCCGTGCGGCCGATATCGCGATTGTGACCGGTGATACCAAAGTGGTGCAGCGCGGCGCGGCAGATAAGCTTTTTATCAATACCGCCGGGATTGGCGCGATTCCGCGGTCGATTCACTGGGCGGCACAGTCTCTGCAACCGGGCGACGTACTGCTGGCAAGCGGCACGCTGGGCGATCATGGCGCAACGATTCTTAATTTGCGTGAAGGGCTGGGGCTGGACGGAGAGTTGTCCAGTGATTGCGCAGTACTGACGCCGTTAATCGCCACCCTGCACGATCTTCCCGGCGTGAAAGCGCTGCGCGATGCCACGCGCGGCGGCGTGAATGCGGTGGTGCATGAGTTTGCCGCTGCCTGTGGCTTCGGTATCGAACTTAACGAAGCCTCATTACCGGTGAAACCGGCGGTGCGCGGCGTCTGCGAGTTACTGGGGCTGGAAGCGCTGAATTTTGCCAACGAAGGCAAATTGGTGATTGCCGTACAGCGCGAGGCCGCAGAGCAGGCACTGTCACGTTTACGCACTCACCCGCTTGGCGCAGAGGCTACAATCATTGGTGAAGTGGTTGAACGTCAGGGTGTACGTCTGGCGGGACTGTACGGCGTTAAACGCCTGTTAGATTTACCCCACGCGGAACCGTTGCCGCGTATTTGCTAATTTTTTGTTTTTATTTTTTCACACCTGCGAGTGTGTTCCTGGATGAGCAATATGTCGTATACACCGATGAGCGATCTCGGACAACAGGGGTTGTTCGATATCACCCGTGTTTTGTTACAACAGCCGGATATGGCGTCACTCAGCGAAACGCTGGCCCGGCTGACCCGCCAGGCGGCACTCGCGGATAGCGCGGCGATTGTACTGTGGCATGCAGACAGCCACAGCGCAAGCCGCTACGCCGTCACCGCCCCTGCAAGCAATGCAACTTATGAAGATCATTTACTGCTGGCGGGTGGGCCTGTCAGGCACATTCTTTCCCACCCGCAGGCGCTCTATTGCAGCGAGACGACTTTTGCGGAAACCTGGCCTGCGCTGACGCAGAACCGGCTTTATCCGCCGTTTGCGCACTACTGCCTGCTGCCGCTGGCGGCGGAGGGGCAAATTTTCGGCGGCTGCGAATTTTTTCGCCGCGACGGGCAACCGTGGAGCGATAAAGAGAGCGAACGCTTGCACACCCTGGCGCAAATCGTCGCCGTAGTCACCGAGCAACTCCAGAGCCGCGACAACCAGACGCCAGATTACCAGTTATTATGCCAGGAGCGGGACGACTTTCGCGTTCTGGTAGCCATCACCAATGCGGTGCTCTCGCGGCTGCACATGGACGAACTGGTCAGTGAGGTGGCGAAAGAGATCCACTACTATTTCAGCATCGACGCCATCAGTCTGGTGCTACGCGGTAGCCGCAAAGGTAAGCTGACTATCTATTCGACGCACTACAAAGATGAACTGAATCCGAAGCATGAGATTCAGGAAGCTGACGAAGAGGGAACGCTGACCGAACGGGTGTTCCAAAGCAAAGAAATGCTGCTGCTGAATCTGCATGAGCGTGACAAACTCGCGCCCTACGAGCGGATGCTGTTTGAAACCTGGGGCAATCAGATCCAGACGCTGTGCCTGTTACCGCTGATGTCCGGCAAAAATCTGCTGGGTGTGCTGAAACTGGCGCAGTGCCAGAAAGAGGTGTTTACTCAGGCGAATCTCAAGCTGCTGCGTCAGATTGCCGAACGTATCGCCATCGCCGTAGATAACGCACTGGCTTACCAGGAAATTCACCGCCTGAAAGAGCGGCTGGTGGATGAAAACCTGGCGCTGACCGAACAGCTAAATAATGTCGATAGCGAGTTTGGCGAGATCATCGGCCGCAGCCAGGCGATGTTCAGCGTGCTGAAACAGGTTGAGATGGTGGCGCAAAGCAACAGCACGGTGCTGATCCTCGGCGAAACCGGCACCGGCAAAGAGCTGATTGCTCGTGCGATCCATAACCTCAGCGATCGCAACAGCCGACGAATGGTGAAGATGAACTGCGCCGCCATGCCCGCCGGGCTGCTGGAAAGCGATCTCTTTGGCCATGAGCGCGGCGCGTTTACCGGGGCCAGTACCCAGCGGATTGGCCGCTTCGAGCTGGCGGATAAAAGCTCGCTGTTTCTCGACGAAGTGGGCGATATGCCGCTGGAGCTACAACCAAAGCTGCTGCGCGTGTTACAGGAGCAGGAGTTCGAGCGGCTCGGCAGTAATAAGCTTATCCAGACCGATGTGCGACTGATCGCTGCCACCAACCGCGATCTGAAACAGATGGTCGCCGACCGAGAGTTCCGCAGCGATCTTTACTACCGGCTCAATGTCTTCCCGATTCATCTACCGCCGCTGCGCGAGCGGCCGGAAGACATTCCGCTGCTGGTGAAAGCCTTAACCTTTAAGATTGCCCGCAAAATGGGCCGTTGCATCGACAGCATTCCGGCAGAAACGTTACGTGTGCTGAGTTCCATGGAGTGGCCGGGCAATGTGCGCGAACTGGAGAACGTCATCGAACGGGCGGTACTGCTGACGCACGGCAATGTGTTGCAACTTTCACTGCCGGAAATCACCGTTCCGCCACTGCCGGTTGCGGAGCCTGCAGAAGTGGCACGCGAAGGCGAAGATGAGTACCAGTTGATTGTTCGCGTGCTGCGCGAAACCAACGGTGTGGTCGCCGGGCCAAAAGGCGCAGCGCAGCGGCTGGGACTTAAACGCACCACTCTTCTTTCGCGCATGAAACGTTTAGGTATCAATAAAGACGCACTGTGTTAAGCTGAAAAAACACTCAATATATCCATACACAATGGAGGCCTTATGGCAGTTTCAGCGCGAAATCAGTTAGTAGGCAAGGTCAGTGCAACCTCTCACGGTGCAGTAAATGATGAAGTGGAACTCACCCTGGACGGTGGCGCAAAACTGGTGGCGATTGTCACCAGCAGCAGCCAGGCGGCGTTGGGGCTGACACCAGGCAAAGAGGCTATTGCACTGATTAAAGCGCCGTGGGTGACGCTGGCGACGGAAGACTGTGGGCTGAAGTTCTCCGCCCGCAATCAATTCGCCGGGAAAGTCACTTCGGTGACCGAAGGCGCGGTCAACGCCACGGTGCATGTGCAGACCGATGCCGGGTTTGAGCTGGTGGCGGTGGTGACCAATGAAAGCGTGCAAGATTTGCAACTGGGCAGTGGTAAACGCGTGATTGCGTTGATTAAGGCGTCGGCGATTTTGATCGCTACACGCGCGTAGGGTAGCGGCACCATCCGGCATTTTTGGAAGATTGTGGAATTATTCCGTTCACCAGAAGGCTGGCAGACACTTACGCTTTATCTCCCGTGAACGGGATAAGGGGAGCTGCCGGGTATTTGGGGGATATCGTGGAATTATTCCGTTCACTATAAATGCTGTAGTTTCAGAAACATGGCATCTCGTGAACGGGATAAGGGGAGCTACCGCGCTCCCCTTATCAATCCCCGCGGCCCCGCGGGAAATCGATGCGTTGCACTACGCTCATCTCCCGAGTGCCCGACGGCGGTCGGCTCAACTCGACGTCGTGTCTCGGTTCGCCTCTGGCCGCCATCCGTGGCGTCCAGACCTTGTCGTTCACTCTTCGATTCGCCGATTTCAGCGGGGACTCACCCCCCTCGCTTCAGCACCTTTATTCATACATAAACAGGCATCGCTGTAAGAACAGTGCAAAAGGCCCCATTTCAGAGTTCGATAATCGTGTCACCCTGTTTTAACCAGCGCGGAGCTTTCATCGTATCAGCAAAAAAATCGACCAGTCTGTACAGCAAATCCCGCACAACGCTTTCAGATTTAGGTGCTAACGTACCGCTCATCAGCAGTTGTGTCAGGGTTTGACAATAGCCACACAATTGGTCGGCTTCCGGCTCAAATAGCGGGAAACAGCCAGGAACATTTTCAACGGTCAGACTGGCTTTTAAATGTTCCGGAACAGGATCAAGAAGCGTAGGTTGCAGCAGGGTAAGACAGGCAGAAAGCCTGCCGCAGAGCGCCATTTTCTGTTGTGGATCGTCGCATTCCGCCAGCGCTTCGGCAAAACGCTCGCAGTTATCTGCAAGCTCGGTGAAATCCGTGCAGTGGCTGAACGGCGTGGTAAATAAGGCGTGAGTCAGGGTTGGGATTGTAGCCATAAGGCAGCCTCCGATAAGTGATAAAAACACCACCACCGGAAATGCTAATTTCACTGGTGGCGGGCTGAACGGAGTTAGCATTACCGGCCTTATCGGAAACCGGCGCACCTTGCGGTGCCCCCGCTCAGCCCACCATTGAGATGAGACAGAACGCTCGACAGTAAAATGTCGCCGATAAGGTTAATCAGGATGCTAAACCCGACGCCTGATTTTGCAGGCGCGGAGAGAACATAGAACTAACACGTACAGGCGGCAAGGGATTATAGCTAACTTGATGAAGGGATTACCATTCCCGGAAGCAGCTTCGCAAAATTAGTGCATAAAAGCATTCAAATTCAGGGTGCCTGCGAGCCAGGCAAGCCCGGTAAGCATTCACGCCACCAGGCATTTCCCGGCAGCGACACCGTTCATGCAA
Source organism: Kosakonia arachidis (assembly GCF_900116535.1). Taxonomy (GTDB): domain Bacteria; phylum Pseudomonadota; class Gammaproteobacteria; order Enterobacterales; family Enterobacteriaceae; genus Kosakonia; species Kosakonia arachidis. The sequence continues at coordinate 156,778 of NZ_FPAU01000002.1, forward strand.
TAAACAAGAATGCTAAAGCGATGGTTTTTGTCCCCGCTGAAATCGGCAAGCCGAAGGACAGATGGCAAGGGCTGGACGCCACGGATGGCGGCCAGAGGCGAACCGAGCCATAGACGGCGAGTTGAGCCGACCGCAGACAGATGACCGGGAGGCGAGCGCAGTGCAACGCACCGATTTCCCGCGGGGCCGCGGGGATTGATAAGGGGAGCGCGGTAGCTCCCCTTATCCCGTTCACGGGAGATAACGTGTAAGTATCTGCCAGTCTTCTGGTGAACGGAATAAGTCCTCAATATCCCCAATACCCGCCAGCGACACCGTTTCTTCCAACGAACAAAAAGGCTGAAGCGATGGTTTTTGTCCCCGCTGAAATCGGCGAGCCGAAGGACAGATGACAAGGGCTGGACGCCAGGGATGGCGGCCAGAGGCGAACCGAGACACGACGTCGAGTTGAGCCGACCGCAGACAGATGACCGGGAGGTGAGCGCAGTGCGCAGCACCGATTTCCCGCGGGGCCGCGGGGATTGATAAGGGGAGCGCGGTAGCTCCCCTTATCCCCTTCACGGGAGATAAAGCGTAAGTATCTGCCAGTCTTCTGGTGAACGGAATAATTCCACGATCCTTCCAAAAATGCCGCTCTTCTGGCGAACAGAATAATTCCACAATATTACACATGCCCGATAGAGCCAATTGCCGGGCGGCAACCAAACCTATTTCCGCCGATACCGCTCCGGCAACTCCGGCACCGGGCGCTTATCATCAATCAAATAACGCACCGTCAACACCGGATGTCGCCACAACATGCGAGGCCCCGCCCAGCGCATAATCAGCTTCATCTCTTCACGCTTTGCCGGCTGGTAACAGTGCACCGGGCACTGCTTGCAGGCCGGTTTCTCTTCACCGAACACGCATTTATCCAGCCGTTTTTCCGCATAGGCATACAAATCCGCATAGTGCGATTCGCTGCTGACCGCATCCGGGCAGGCGCGCTGATAAAGGGCAATCATTTTGCGGATAGTCAGTTTTTCTCGCAGGATCCGGGTGCCAGCCATACACGTCACCAATAGTTAAGATGCATAAATAATACACCTTAATAAATGCGCAAAAAACCACACCCGCCGCGTTTTCATGTAAAGGCCAGGCCTCTCATGCCGATACCTGTTACGCACTTCTGCTGATGATGAAAAAATGGAGCCGCAATAACAAACGGCGCATACCCTTAAGGACAACCATGAAATCTTTTTTTCTACACCTGACACTGCTCACGCTGACGATGACGGGAGCCGCAAAGGCGCAAACGCTGACCGAAAGTTTGCTGCGTTGCGACAGCACTTTTTTCAATGAACTCTATAAGCAGCGGGCAACGCTGGCGCACACTGCGCCACTGGTGACGGATAAGCAGCATCACGCCTGGTTTGCCGCGCCGAAAGATGGCTCCGATACCGTTTGGTTTAGCAAGCCGCTGCGCATAAATCAGCTTACTATTTCTGGCTTTGACAGGTCGCAGGAGTCACTGGGCAAATTGGGCGATTATTACTTCTGGGGATGGGTGATCGAAGAGCCCATCTCTGTGGTGATAGCTGCGTTGCCTGATGTTCACTGGCAAAAAGTCACTGACGGCTATTACGGCAATCCGCTGATCAAGCGCGCCGGTGAGACAACATGGCGGGTCAACAAAACCGCCGTCAGCGGTATTGCTCCGGCAGCAGATAGCGTGGAAAAACTCGCTATGCTGGAGGTGAGCGAAGGTAAAACCTTTTTGCGCTGCTCGATTCAAGGCAAGGTCAGCAAGGACGAGTTACTGGCGGTGCGCCCGGATCTGCAAGGAGAGCAAAAATGAAAAAATCTCTGTTTATTGGCTCAGCACTGCTGCTGATGTCCGGCTGCACCAGCCATCCTGGCGCCACCGTTACGCAAGAGGAAACACCACCCAAGCGGGTCGTTAAGTTCGTGACACTCAGCAGCGGCGTCAGCTATCTCGATTTTCGCACCATTTCCCTTTACGACGGCAATCCCTATTTGCGCCGTATTGACGTGATTCATAACTACAACAAAGGCATGCCGGTGAAAAAGAATCCGCTGATGATGATTCGCAGCGAACGCCAAAGCCTGGTTGTAAACTGTGATACACACCAGTTCGCCCATGTACATAAGCTTTTCTTTTCAGAGCATTTTGCCACTGGCGACAAAATCGCCCGCATGAACACGCCAGGACAGTGGCAGGATTATCCGCCAACATCCTTGATCGGACTGACGGCAGGCTTGTTGTGTAAGCTCCCGGCGGATCGCCTGCCCGCAGAGCCCGAACGCGATACGCAAACACCGGATCTGTTAACTGTGTTACAGAACGGAAAATAGTCGTCGGCACAGAATGCTACCGGGCTACAGTGGGCAGATGCCACCGAGCATCGCCCACTGTTGGCTAACGTCACGAATGTCGGCGATTGAAAACCCGCCGTGTCGGCTGCATCTACGCTTAATAGACATCGCGCTGATAGCGATTTTCCCGCACCAGTGCCGCCACCCAGTCGCTGGCCTCATCGGCATTCATGCCGCCAAAGGTTTGCACCACCTGTTTTAGTGCCGCGTCGACATCTTTCGCCATATGGCTGGCATCGCCGCAGACATAAAAACAGGCACCGTCGCACAGCCAGCGCCACAGCTCCGCCCCCTCTTCCACCATGCGATGCTGGACATAGATTTTCTCCACCTGATCGCGGGAAAACGCCGTGCTCAGACGGTGCAGGACGCCGTCGCGCTGCCAGGCTTCCATTTCCTCCTGATACCAGAAATCCGTCGCCGCATGTTGCTCGCCAAAAAATAACCAGTTACGCCCCGCAGCAGCAGTGGCCTGTCGTTCCTGTAAGAAGCCGCGAAACGGCGCGATACCCGTGCCAGCGCCAACCATGATCACCGGTGTTTGCGGATTGGCAGGCAGGCGGAAGTGTGGCGACGAGTGAATAAACACCGCCGCACGGGTCGCGCGATCGGCAAGAAACGTCGAGCAGACGCCGCCACGCTTATTTCCTTCGCCATAACGCACCGTCGCGACCGTTAGCGCCACCTGCTGCGGCGAAACCTGCGGGCTGGAAGAGATAGAATAAAAACGCGGCTGTAAACGGCGCAGCACCGACAACCACGTCTGCGCCGGGGCGCGAACCGGGGACATCTGCAGCAGATCACTAAGCTGGCGTCCCCACAGCCACTGCGATAATTCCCCGGTGTTGTCGAGGCGTGTTTTTAGCTCCGCGTTGCCGGTTTGCTCGCAAACAAATCGCATGATTTCCGGGGTGATGCGCGTGATATCCATCTCGTTGGTCAGCGCTTCACGCAATGTCATTTCGCCTTTATCGCTCAGTTGCACCGGCGTTTGCGCGTCCAGCTCCAGCAGGTGCAGTATCTTATCAACCTCCTGTGGGCAGTTGATTGGCCAGACGCCGAGGGCATCGCCCACTTCGTAGTGCATCCCGCTGCCTTGCAGATCAAAAACAAACTGGCGGATCTCTTTTTGCGCCAACGACGCATTCAACCGCTGGTTCACCACCAGTGGAACAGTTAATGGTTGATGACGGCTAAAGCCGGGCTTTGGTTGCGTTTCGCTGACTTCCGCTATTACCTCACCGAGCAGCGCGCGCTGCACCGCATGCAGCCACTGCTGCGCTGGCGCATTATCGCCCGCATCGCATTCATAACGGGCCACCAGCCGTTGCGCGCCCAGCGCTTCCAGCCGGGCATCAAGCTTGCGGCCAAAGCCGCAAAACCGATCGTAGCTGGCGTCGCCAAAAGCCAGTACGGAAAAGGCAGTGCCGGTGAGTTCAGGCGCGCTGTCGCTTTGCAGCGCCGTCCACAGCGCCGCGCCGTTGTCCGGCGGATCGCCATCACCAAAGGTACTGACGACCAGCAACACATGCGAGGCAGCGGCAATATCGGCCACGCCGACGCTATCCATCTCCCGCAGTTTTATCGCCTGTCCGGCATCGAGAAATTGCCCGGCGCAGCGGCGGGCAAAGGCCTGCGCATTGCCAGTCATCGACGCCCATAAGACCAGCAGCACGCCCGGCGTGGCTTGCGCTGTTACGGCAGGTTTTTCGCTCACTACTGGCTGCTGTGCGCTGCGCATCAGCGCGACGGCGGCATGTTTCAGTTCCGGTTGCAGTGAAATAGGATCGACGGCGTCACTGGTCACCACGTTGATCGCCAGCGTGTCGCCAAACAGATCGTTCCAGTGAAACGGCGCAAAACAGTTGCCGGGGCTGACCCTATCAGTGATCACTGCAGGCAGCGTTGCCCGTCCGCGCCGGGAACGAATATCCACATGATCCCCCGCGCGAATGTTAAGCCGTTCGGCATCCTGCGGTGCGATTTCAACAAACGGACCGGGGTTGAGCTGGTTGAGCATCGGGATCTTCCCGGTTTTCGTCAGGGTGTGCCACTGGTGCTGGACGCGCCCGGTATTCAGCACCAGCGGAAATTCGTCGTCCGGCATCTCCACTGGTGCCAGATCCGGGCGGGCGAAGAATTGCGCCTTGCCGCTGGCGGTAGCGAAACGCACCCGTGCCGTGGTGGCGTGCTGAAGATAACGAATCGGGTGGCGTTGCGCGGTGTCGCCCGGCGGGCATGGCCATTGCAGTGGCATCTCGCGCAGCCGCGCATGGCTGGCACCGCGAATGTCATAGCCGGTATCCGGGTTATACGACTGGCGGATCTCGTCGAAGATTTCGGCGGCACTGGCGTAAGTAAAGCCATCGGCATAGCCCATTTCACAGGCCACGCGGGCGATAATTTGCCAGTCGGCCAGCGCCTCGCCCGGCGGCAAAACCGCCTGTTGCATCAGCGTCATGGTGCGTTCGGAGTTGATCATCACCCCTTCGGCTTCCGCCCACAACGCGCCCGGCAGAAGAATATCGGCATAGCGGTTGGTTTCGGTATCGAGAAATGCATCCTGGGTGATAACCAGTTCCGCCTGTTGTAGGGCAGCAATCACTTTCTGGCGATTGGGCACCGTGGCGACCGGGTTGGTACAGATTATCCAGCAGGCTTTAATTTTTCCGGCGCGCATCTCGTCGAACATCGACACCGTGCCGTGGCCGCTGTCGCTACGCAGTGAACCCGGCGGACGCCGCCAGAGTTGCTCGACAAAGGCCCTCTCTTTTTCTACCAGTAGCGAGCGCTGGCCGGGCAATCCGGCCCCCATATAGCCCACTTCGCGCCCGCCCATCGCGTTTGGCTGCCCGGTCAGCGAGAAAGGGCCGCTGCCGGGGCGACAAATCGCCCCCGTCGCCAGATGCAGGTTGCACAGCGCATTGGTGCTCCAGGTGCCGTGGGTGCTCTGGTTCAGCCCCATCGTCCAGCAACTCATCCACTCAGTGGCTTCGCCAATCCACTGCGCCGCCTGGCGAATGTCCGCCTCTGCAAGCCCGGTACGTTCAGCCACCTGCTGCGGTAAATAGTCCTGCAGGAAATCCGGCATTGCCTGCCAGCCTTCAGTGCAATGTTCAATAAACGCCTCATCAATCTGGCCGTTCTGCACCAGCAAGCCGAGCAGACCATTCAGCAACGCGAGGTCGGTGCCGGGTTTGATCTGTAAAAACAGTGAGGCTTTCTCCGCCGTGGCGGTACGGCGGGGATCGACGACAATGAGCTTAGCGCCTGCTTTAACCCTATCCATCATCCGCAGGAACAGGATCGGGTGGCAGTCGGCCATATTTGCACCGATCACCAGAAAGAGATCGGCGCGATCGAAATCATCATAGGATCCTGGCGGCCCGTCAGCCCCCAACGACAGCTTATAGCCACTGGCGGCACTGGCCATGCACAGGCGCGAATTGGACTCGATATGTTGCGTGCCGATAAACCCCTTTGCCAGCTTGTTCGCCAGATACTGCGCTTCCAGTGACATTTGCCCGGACACATACAGCGCCAGCGCATCAGGGCCGTGGTTATCGATAATGGTGCGCAGCCGTTGTGCGGTTTGCGTGATGGCGCTGTCGATGCCGACCGGCACAGGCTCCTGCTGGCGCGACGTGCGCAGCCATGCACGATCCAGCCGGCCCTCCGCAGTAATCGCCTGCGCGCAGCTTTTGCCTTTGGTGCATAAACGCCCCTGATTGGTGGGGTGCGTTTTATCCCCCACTACATCGATAATGCGCTGGTTTTCCACTTTCATAACCAGCCCGCAGCCTACCCCGCAATAAGGGCACACACTTTTTACATCCATTTTCGCCCCCGTTGCGGCTTATAACGCTTCGGCAATCGCCGGGAAAGTGCTCGCGGTCAGCGGCTGACGATGAACCCAGATATGCCCGTCAATGATGTTGACTGGCCAGACGCGTACCCGCAGCGAGGCGTCGTCGAGGCTGACGCCATCGCACAGCCGGAAACGCTGTTTGTAGAGCGGCGAAATCACGATTGGCTCGCCCTCTTTATCGCCTACCAGACCGCGCGCCAGCACATTGGCTTCACTGCCAGGCTCGCGATTATCCAGTGCAAAAATCTGCGTCTCGCTGGCGGGCAGATGGAACAGCGCAATCTGCTGCTGCCCAAGACGCGCGGCAACCCCGGTGTTGGCCGGAATATCCGCCAGCGCGCCAACGTGAACCCATTCGGCTTCGGCCAGCGGTAGCGTTGTCGCTTTCGCGGATTTCTCCTCGCTTCTGGCCGGACGGATCTGCCCACGCTCTGGCACCATCACCACCGCTTCATCCGGGCGCTCACTGTTGAGGAAACCCCGGAACAACAGACGGTTTTCCGCGCTATCCAGCGTGGTTTTCCATTCGCACTGGTAAGCATCCACCACCTGTTGCATTTCACGCTCCAGCTCCGCGCCAATCTCCAGGCTGTCATGCAGGATCACTTGTTGTAAGTACGCAAGTCCGCCTTCCATATTGTCGAGCCAGGTGCTGGTGCGTTGCAGACGATCGGCGGTGCGGATATAGAACATCAACACGCGATCGATGGTCCGGATCAGCGCTTCGCTGTCGAGATCGCTGGCGAACAAGTCCGCATGGCGCGGCTTCATGCCGCCATTGCCGCAAACATACAGGTTCCAGCCTTTATCGGTAGCGATCACGCCAATGTCCTTGCCCTGCGCTTCAGCGCATTCGCGGGTACAGCCAGAAACGGCCATTTTGATTTTGTGCGGCGAGCGCAGCCCCTTGTAGCGGTTCTCCAGCGTAATCGCCATGCCGGTGGAGTCCTGCACGCCGTAGCGGCACCAGGTGGAACCGACGCAGGATTTCACCGTGCGCAGGGATTTGCCGTATGCATGGCCAGTTTCAAACCCGGCGGCGATCAGCCTCTCCCAGATCGCGGGCAGTTGCTCCAGCCGCGCGCCAAACAGATCTACCCGCTGGCCGCCGGTGATTTTGGTGTACAGGTTATAGTCCTGCGCGACTTCACCAATAGCGATCAAGCCCTGCGGCGTGATTTCGCCTGCCGGAATACGCGGCACCACCGAGTAAGTGCCATCTTTCTGGATATTGGCGAAGAAGCGGTCATTGGTATCCTGCAAGGGCAGATGCTGCGGTTTGAGCAGGTAATCATTCCAGCAGGAGGCCAGCAGGGAACCGACCAGCGGTTTGCACACTTCACAACCGTGGCCTTTACCAAAGCGGCTAATTAGCTCATCGAAGCTACGGATCTCGTGCAGGCGGATCAGGTGATATAGCTCCTGGCGCGACCAGGCAAAATGCTCACAGAGATCTTTTTTCACCTCGACGCCAAGCTGTTGCAGCTCGTGCTCCATCACCTGTTTCAGCAACGGCACGCAACCGCCGCAGCCGGTCCCGGCTTTGGTGCAGCTTTTTATTGCCCCCAGTTCGGTGCAGCCGCTGGCGACCGCCGCTGCAATGTCACCTTTGCTGACGTTGTGGCAGGAGCAGATTTGCGCACTGGCAGCCAGCGCTGCCACGCCGAGGCCTTTCGGCGCATCGCCGGAACGGGCGGGTAAAATCAGCGTTTCCGGCTGTGCAGGCAGCGCCATGCCGTTGAGCATCATTTGCAACAGCATGCTGTAATCGGCGCTGTCGCCAATCAATACCGCACCGAGCAGCCGCTTGCCGTCGGCGGAGACGACAATTTTCTTGTAGATCTCATGCGGGCCGTCGGTCCACTGATAACTCTGGCAACCTTCCGTTTTACCGTGCGCATCGCCAAGCGACGCAACTTCAACGCCGAGCAGCTTCAGTTTGGTGCTCATGTCTGCGCCGGTAAACGGCGTGTCGCGCGCAGCCAGCGTGTCCGCCACGCTGCGCGCCATCTGGTAACCGGGGGCCACAAGGCCGAAAATCTGCCCATTCCACAATGCGCATTCGCCAATGGCAAAAATCGACTCGTCGGAAGTGCGGCATTGGTCATTAATCACGATGCCGCCACGCGGCCCTTTTTGCAGTTGTGCGCTTTCCGCCAGCTCATCGCGCGGGCGAATACCGGCCGAGAAGAGCAGCAAATCGGTTTCCAACCAGCTACCGTCAGCAAAGCAGAGGCGATGCAGCGCCTGCTCACCATCAACGATTTCCCGCGTCTCTTTGCGGGTATGCACCTGCACGCCAAGTGCTTCAATCTTGCGTTGCAGCATCATCGCGCCGCCTTCATCAAGCTGAACCACCATCAGACGCGGGGCAAACTCCACAACGTGGGTTTCCAGCCCTAACTGACGCAGCGCGTTGGCCGCTTCCAGTCCCAGCAATCCGCCGCCGATCACCACACCGCGTTTGGCCTTTTTCGCCTGCACGGCGATAGCGTCCAGATCGTCGAGGGTGCGATAAACCAGGCAGCCAGCACGGTTATTGCCACTGATCGGTGGCACAAAGGCGTAAGAACCGGTGGCGAGCACCAGCGTGTCGTAGTAAGTTTCTGCGCCCTGTTCGTCGCACAAACAGCGACGTTCGCGATCGATAGCGACAATTTTGCAGCCACTACGCAGGGTGATGCCGCTGTCGGCAAAGAAACCGTCGCTAACCAGCGAGAGCGACTCGGCGCTGCGCCCGGCGAAGTATTCCGAGAGGTGGACGCGGTCATACGCAGGCAGACGCTCTTCGCCGAACACTACAATGTCGTAGTGCTGATGCAGTTCGCGTTCCACCAGCTGTTGCAGAAAATAGTGGCTGACCATGCCGTGCCCAATGACGGCTAAAATCGGCTTTTTCATCATCTGAATCCTTATCGAACGAGTGACAGAGACATCAGGCCGCTTTCGGCTGTTTCTCGTACAGAAATTGCAGAACCTGCTGGCGATAGCGCTGATACTGCGCGTCATCGGCCAACGCCACGCGCGAACGCGGATGTTCCAGCGCCACTTCCATAATTTCGCCGACCGTTGCCGCCGGGCCGTTGGTCATCATCATCACCCGATCGGAGAGCAGCACTGCTTCGTCAACGTCATGAGTAATCAGCACAATGGTGGTACGCAGACGCTGCTGGATCTCCATCACCGCATCCTGCAAATGGGCGCGGGTTAAAGCGTCCAGCGCGCCAAAGGGTTCGTCCATCAGCAATACGGCGGGTTTCATTGCCAGCGCGCGGGCAATGCCGACACGCTGTTTCATGCCGCCGGAGATTTCGTGCGGTCGCTTGTTCCAGGCGTGGCTCATCTGTACCAGATCGAGGTTGTGCATAATCCACTCGTGCATCTCGACTTTGCTCATTTCACGGTGAAAAACCTGACGAACCGCCAGCGCTACGTTGTCATAGGAGGTGAGCCACGGCAGCAGAGAGTGGTTCTGAAACACCACGCCACGCTCCGGCCCTGGACCGTCGATTTCGCGGTTATTGCACAGCAGGCCGCCGCTGGTGGGCCGTGTCAGACCGGCAATCAGATTTAGCAGCGTTGATTTCCCACAGCCGGAGTGGCCAATCAGGCTCAAGGTTTCACCGGCGTGGATATCAAAGCTGACGTTATCCAGCGCGAGAAACTCGCCGCTGCGGGTGTTGAATCGCTGGCTGACCTGCTGAACCTGAATAATCGGATTGGTACGCATCGGGGCCTCCTTAGCGGCTGGTATAGTTAAAACGGCTGGCAATCCACATCAGCCCCTGCTCCAGCAGCAGGCCGATCACACCAATCACCACAATGGCGATAATGATGTTTTGCACATTGAGGTTGTTCCATTCGTTCCAGATCCAGAAGCCGATACCGATGCCGCCGGTCAGCATTTCTGCCGCCACAATCACCAGCCAGGCAATGCCAATGGATAAGCGCATGCCGGTAAGAATGCCGGGCAGCGCGGCGGGCAGCAGGATTTTGCGCATGATGGCAAACTCCGAAAGCTTCAGTACCCGCGCAACGTTCAGGTAATCCTGTGGGATCTGCCGCACGCCTTCAGCGGTGTTGAGGATCATCGGCCAGATCGAGCAGATAAAAATCGTCCAGCTTGAGGCAGGTTCCGCACGCTGAAACAGCAACAAACCAATCGGCAGCCAGGCCAGCGGGCTGACCGGGCGCAGCAGTGAGATCAGCGGGTTGAGCATATTGGCGACAAAACGGAAGCGGCCAATCAAAAAGCCCGCAGGAATGCCAACCAGCGCCGCAAGACCAAAACCTACCGCCACGCGCTGCAACGAGGCCAGCACGTTCCAGCCAATGCCCTGATCGTTCGGCCCGGAGATATAAAATGGATCGGCAAAGATCTCCAGCGCCGCCTGCCAGGTTTGCCACGGTGTAGGAAAGTTTTTACTGTTGAGCGCCGCCACCTGCCACAGGCAGATCAACAGGCCAATCCCGAGCAGCCCCGGCAGTACGCGTTGCATCAGCGGGCGTAACAGCGGTGAACGGCGCACTGCTGGTTTGCTGGGCAGCGTTACGATCTCGGCTTCTACACGCGGCTGCACCATTTCTTCGCGGGGAATGGGGATAATTTGTGCCTGGTTTTTCATCAGCGACCTCCTATTTCTTTACGCTAAAGCCGCTGGCATAGGCGACAGGGTTGCTGCCATCCCAGCGAATGCCATCGATCAAGACGCTACTGCGCATGTCGCTGCCCGGTAGCGGGACGTTACCGACTGCAGCAGCGGCCTGCTTGTAGATGTCGATACGGTTAACCTTACGGGCGACGCCGAGGTAATCGGGATCGCTGGTGAGCAGCCCCCAGCGTTTATGCTGAGTGAGGAACCACATGCCGTCAGAGAGCCACGGATAGTTGACGGAACCGTCGTGGAAGAAGCGCATCGCGTGTTCATCCTTCCAGCTTTTTCCCAGGCCGTTTTCGTACTGGCCGAGCATGCGCCCGAGAATGGTTTCCTCTTTGGTGTTGAGGTAAGCGCGCCCGGCAATCACCTGCGCCGTTTCACGGCGGTTATCGTCGGACGCGTCAATCCAGCGCGAAGCCTCAAGAATGGCAGCGGTTAGCGCGCGGGCGCTGTTGGGGTTTTTGGCTACCCAGTCTGCGCGGGTACCGAGCACTTTTTCCGGGTGATCCGGCCAGATATCCTGAGTGGTAGTAGCGGTAAAACCGATGCCATCACTGATGGCGCGCTGGTTCCATGGTTCGCCCACGCAGTAACCGACCATGTTGCCGATCTTCATGTTCATCACCATTTGCGGTGGTGGCACTACTACGCTGCGAATGTCGTTGAGCGGATTGATGCCCGCGCTGGCCAGCCAGTAGTTGAGCCACATGGCGTGCGTGCCGGTGGGAAAAGTCTGGGCGAAGGTGTACGTACCCGCCGGGCTGGCGGCGATATATTTTTGCAGCGTGGCTAAGTCATTAACGCCCGCTTCGTGCAGCTGGTTTGCCAGCGTGATCCCCTGTCCGTTCTGGTTGATGGTCATCAGCGCCGCCATCTCGGTTTGTGGCCCGGAAAGCCCCATTTGTAGGCCGTAAAGTTGGCCGTAGAGAATGTGCGATGCATTCAGTTCACCGGAAACCAGCTTGTCGCGGACTGCGGCCCAACTGGCTTCTTTGCTCGGCACAATGGTGATGCCATATTTTTTGTCGAAGCCTTTAACGGCGGCCATTACCACCGAGGCGCAATCCGTCAGCGGGATAAAACCGACGCGGATTTCACTCAGTTCCGGCGCATCTGAGCCTGCGGCCCATGCGCGATTGATCACCCCAGGCAGTAGCAGGCTGCTGCCCAGCGCCGCGCTGCCCAGTAAAAACTGCCGACGGGAAACCGTCATACCTTTGTTGCCATCGCTCATTGCCACCCTCTTGCTCACCGTTGCGGATGCAAAAAAAAACGGCGTCCATAAGCCAGTGCAAAGCTGCACGCTTATGGACGCCGTTGTCCGGTTGACGCGGCACCGACCGCCATTGGCCGATAGTGCGTCTATGTTAATTTCTTAATGGATAAAGCAAGGGTTGTGCCAGAATGAGTGATATCACTTCAACAGGCGTAATTTAGCGCTTTGCGCAAAATTAACCCGTTTGCAAGGCGCGGATGCCTTACGTTTTCGCACTGCCGGAGAGCACATTTCGCACCCCGGATGTGCAGCTACTCCCTAGGGAGTAGTGGAAAAACATCCGCGACCGCCAGCATCGCACCGGCTATCTCCACCAGCTTTTTGTTCTGATTCATCGCCATGCTGCGCAGGGTTTTATAGGCCTCTTCTTCACTGAGCTGGCGATGCTGCATCAGCAGGCTTTTGGCGCGCTCAATCTGTTTGCGTTCGTTGAGTGTTTCCCGCAGGGCCGCCAGCTCGGTATCCAGCGCCTGTAAGCGGCGCGACTGCTGTTGCACCAGCGTCAGAAGCGAACGCCCGAGCTGTGGACGCACGCCACCGCTCTCCAGCCAGCCATGATTGTCGATAAACACGGAATAGCGGCTCTCTTCTTCTTCCGGCTGCGGCATCAGGCTTTCAATATCGGCTTGTTGCTGATGGCTGGCTTGTTCAGCCGCCGCAATGCGCGCGCGGCAGTGCGCCATCAGCGTCTCCGCCAGCGTATCTTCTTCCTGCTTCATCGCATCAATGCGTTGAGTGGCGAGCGCAAACCAGCGTAAACCGCTGTCCGCCGCAAATCCCTCACGCCCGGTACAGGCAATGCGTCGCAGGCGCTCAAACTGGCTGTCGGTCTGCACCTGCTGCCAGCGCAGTCGGTGTTGCTCATCGGCAAAATCAGCAAAAGTGGCGAAGCAGCGCTCCTGGTGCTCAATCAGATCGAGCAACTTTAGCCGGGTTTCTTCGCTGAATTGACCGGCAGCAAACGCAGCGGCGGCAATCGCTCTCTCCTGCCCGGCAAACTCTTTCCCCTGCATAAAACTGAACATGGCGATCAGCGCACGGGAGATATCCGGTTCAGCGGCGGTATCGGTGAGTTCAAACACCAGCGACAGCAAATGGCGAATAATGTCGTTAAAGAAGCTCATTGCTTGAGGCAGCGGCAGTTTGCGTTGGCGGATTTGTTGGCGTAGCGCGGGCAGCAGGCTGAGCGCATAGATCACGCTGGCAACATGGCTGAACAGGCGGCTGGCCTGCGGGCTGGTTGCGATTTGACTCTCCAGCGTGTCGAGTTGTGCCAGCAGAGGTGCCTGCGCCTGGGCAACATCGCGCTCACGAAGGGAAAGCTCATCGGCAAACTGCCCTTCGCCCGCGCAAAGAAACATATTCGAGGTGCCGCGCTCGCGTTGCAACATATGCACCAGCTGGCTGATTTTGCCTACCAGCTCACCGCGTTGCAGCAGATAACGCAGGCTGTTCAGTTCACACTGGCGTGATGCCAGCAAAAAACGAATGGTGGTTGATGAGTTGGCAATCATGCGTGTACTCCCCGGAAGTCATGCCGGAGTTAATGCAAGCAACGCGCCAGGACGAAAAGTACAGGTTATACGCTTGCCTGAACCATCGCGATAATCACCGCTTCCAGCTCATCTTTGGCTTGCGCTTCGGTTATTGCGCCCTGTACCGCCGCCCATGACACCCCTTCCGCTGCGCCGAGCATGGCCCACAATGCAGCATCACGTAACGGCTGCGCGCAAAATGGCGCGAATAGCGCACGGCACTTCTCAATGAAATCGGCGGCATACTCCCGGCGTATTTTTTCCAGCTCCGGCGTGCCTGCCAGCGCGGCCAGTACGCTGGGCATTTCTCGCCCTTGCAGCAGTACGCATTCGATATAGGCAGTGGCAATCACCGTCGCCCGAGGTGCCAGTTCGGCTTTGGCAGTGCGCAGCGCATCATCCATTTTTTGGTTCTGCCGCTGATCGTATTCACGATACAGCGCGGCCAGCAGACCGGAGCGGCTGGTGAAATGGTCGTAAACCACAGGCTTGGTGACACCGGCGAGTTCAGCAAGATGGCTCAGTGTCAGCGCTTCCGTGCCTTCATCGCGAATGATTTGCCAGGCTACTGCCACCAGTTGCGTAAAACGCGCTTCCCGCGTGAGGCGCTGTCGTGTACCTGTTACGGTCATCCTCTTTCTCCGTTGACAAAGTTATATACCAAAGGTAACTTACCAATGGTAGGTTACCTTTGGTATGTAAGATTACGTCCGTTCATCGCGGATGGCAACCGAGGAGGTTTCGCATGCACGCTTTGATCGTGGTATCACACCCGCATGAAAGTTCATTAACGCACGCTCTGGCGCAGGCCGTCGCTGAAGGTATTCGTCAGCAGGGGCAACACAGCGCGGAAATCGCCGACCTGGCGCGAGAAGGATTTGACCCGCGTTTTTCGGCAGCGGATGTCGCCGCTTTCAATCAAACCGCGCCGCTGCCCGCTGATGTGCTCGCCGAACAGACACGTATCGACAGAGCCGATGCACTGGTGCTGGTGTTTCCTATTTACTGGTGGACGATGCCGGGGCTGCTAAAGGGCTGGATCGATCGCGTTTTTAGCAACGGCTGGGCCTATGCGGATGGCGGCGAAGGTAAAGTGATTAAAAAGCTCGGCCATTTGCCGATCCACCTCGTGGCGCTGGGTGGTGCCGATCGTAGAACCTTCGAAAAGCATGGTTATGCGCAATCCTGGAACACGCAAATCGCGCACGGTATTTTTGATTACTGCGGCGCGCCGGTGCTGACCAATGCCGCGCTGATGCTGCCGGATCTTGGCAGCGCGGAAGCGGCGTTGCAACAGGCAAAGGATATTGGCCGCAACGTTTTTAGCCGCCGCTCTCCGGCGGCTAAATATTTATTTAGGAGAGTTAACAGATCGCTGCGGAATAAGCGCGACAGAATAAGTATTTCACCCGCTATACCGCGAAACACTTAAGGCAAAAAAAACCGAACATGACTGTTCGGTAAGATATTTCAAGCGCGTTAGTACTACCGGATCTCATTATTGTCCGCACGTTTTACTCTCAGTCAGCAACAAAACACTTAACAATCTGTGCTTTTTTTATCGGCGCATATCATTTTTAGCAAAACGAGCTTTTTTGCTTTAAAACGAGAAAAATTACCGCCAGACATGTATTCAACAAAATATAAAGAGATAGAAACCAGGCGTTACTTTTATATACATTTAAATAAATTAAGCGCACAAATCTCTAATTTTTGAAACCGAACTGTCATATTCGCAAATTATTATGCCCGCGCTAATAGTGAGTAGCATTCCCGAGGAAAAATAAATGAATATTAAATTAAAAATGCTGACAGCCTCGATCGGTGCAGCAGTGGCAATGATGTCTTTCGCAGCGCAGGCAGAAATTACTCTGCTGAAACAGGATCCCCAGGCCGGCGACCCGCTGAGCCGTCTGAACTTTACCGTCGGTGGCTCGATCCGCCCTGAGTTCGATGACGCCATGGGCAACAGTGACAAAGGCTCGTACAAACGTAACGGTTATGACGGCGGTACCCGTTTTCGTTTCTCCTCCGATTACTATCTGTTTGATGATATTAGCTGGATTAACTATTACGAACTCGGCGTGAACATTCCGGCGCTTTTTGACTGGGATAATCACTATGCTACAGGTGCGCGGAATACGACCCGCCGCATGCTCTACACCGGGCTGAAAAGCAAAACCTGGGGGACGCTCACCTACGGTCAGCAGAACAGCATTTATTACGATGTCGTGGGTGTGAAAACCGATGTCTGGGATTACGACATGAAGGCCCAGGCTCCTGGCAATGGTATTAACGGTGACTACGACGGCTCTTATCGCTCACGTAATATGCTCAAATATAAGAAGACCGTTGGTGACGCGGATATTTATGCCTCTTACCTGTTCGATGATTCAGACTATCTGCCAGGCAACGGCACACGTTACAAACGTAAAGGCGGCGGTTCACTGGGTGTCGATTATCACCTGACTGACACCCTGACATGGGGTACGGCGTGGAACTACACCCGTGCGGAAATGAGTCTGCCGTCAACGGACGACAGCAAAACGTACGATCAGAATATCCTCGGTACCGCGCTGAGCTGGACGCCGGATAACTGGACCTTATCGTTCGGCGGCGGCTGGTATCAGAACTTCCTGCTGACCAAAAAATCCGACGTGCAAAACTACTTCGCGGGCGATGCCTGGGGGGTTGAATACTTTGCCGGTTATAAAATCCCGGTTGGCCAGTACGCGCTTAAATATGTTCAGCCGTACGTAATGGGCGACCGTCTGCAATATACCACTGGCCGCAACTATCAACGTATTGATAACGGCGTCGGTGTGACTTTCCAACTGGATTATGGTTTCCGTGTCGATTACGAACACGTGTTTACCTCCAGCACCGACAACCTGAGCGATATGAATATCGTGCGTCTGCGCTACGACTTCTGATCCTCGCGGATCCTCCCCCGCGCGTACGTGCGGGGGTTTTCCCCATCTACATTTTTCCGCGTACAGGTGTACTCGCCTCGCGCATTCTGAATGTCGGCATCAGTAAACAGTTCTTTGAACAGCACAATCTGGCGCTGCTGCTCTTCTGCTTTGTCGCTTCGCAGTCCTATCGCACCAGCAACGCCTTTATGGTGTATGCCGAAACGGTTATCGCCTCACTGAATTTCCGCGAAAACGGTCTGGATGCATTTATCGAAGCCGTCGCATTCTACGTGATTAACCGGCTGCGCCACTACCGTGAAGAATCGGTTATTGATGACGTTCCGCAATGGCTGAAAATGACCGTCGAAACAATGCATGATAAAACGCAGTTTGGCGAATATGCGCTGGAAATGCCCCACTATTCGGTGACAGTTATTGCCCGGGAGGCTAGCTACAGCAGCCCAAGCTTAATTATTAAAACCTTTAAGAAATAACTTCATTTACGCCCAATAACTATTGCAAGCAATTAACGGAAATCAATCAGTAACGGTGACGGGCACTTTTCATTGCCACCGTCACAGATGCCGCCTGTGAAGTGATCAACGCCCCCTATATCGTAAGCAGACCGGCACTATGTGAACATTCCACATCACGAATACGCCATTACCGAACGCGGCTACCGGCCCGGCAACTTCCGCGATTGGACATAACGCCCTTTGCGGCGCGCTGCGCCGCATTTTCCTGTGTCTTGATGACACTCTATTTGCCGTACCTGTGGCATGTAAACGTATCCGCCTGTAAGCAAATATCCTTCATATCTTCACTTTTGCCCGTATATTTTTTCGCCTTCGCTTTGCTATCCTCAAAAATGAGAATGAACGTTCATTACCGAGGTTTGCAAATGGCATTGAAAAGAATAATGGTGGCCGTGCTGGCATGTCTGATTGTCGCCTGCGACCAAAAACCGGAAACAAATGCAGGTGCGATGGTTGCGCAGGTTGGCGTGGTCACACTGAAGGCCGAGCCAGTAACGCTATTCAGTGATCTGACAGGGCGCGTCACTGGCACCATGGTTTCTGATGTTCGCCCGCAAGTCGATGGCATCATCAAGAAACGGTTATTTAAAGAAGGAGATGATGTTGTCGCGGGCCAGGTCCTATACGAGATTGACCCGGCAACGTACCAGGCAAGCTACGATGAAGCCGTCGCGCAGTTGCAAAATTCAGTGGCGGTTGTTAACAGCAGCAGACTGAAAGCAGAGCGTTACGCCGCGCTGGTGAAAGAGAATGGCGTATCGCGGCAGGATGCAGACGACGCCATGGCTACCTACAAACAAAACGTGGCTTCCGTCGCCCAGTATCGTGCCGCTGTGGAGAGCGCCAAAATCAACCTCGGTTACACCAAAGTCAAAGCGCCGATTTCCGGCCGCATCAGTATTTCTTCGGTTACGCCTGGCGCACTGGTCACCGCCAGCCAGACCACGGCGCTGGCAACCATCCGTACCCTTGATCCGATCTACGTCGATTTGACGCAATCGAGCACACAACTGCTGAAACTGAAAAAACAGCAGTTGCAGAACAGCGATCACAGGGTTCCCGTTACCCTGACGCTGGATGACGGCAGCCAGTATCAGCATCCAGGTATACTGGAACTGACCGAAGTCTCTGTTGATGAGTCCACCGGCAGCGTGACGCTGCGCGCCGTCTTCCCGAACCCGGAACACGATTTGCTGCCAGGCATGTTTGTGCGCGCCACTGTCACTAACGGTGTGCGCAGCGAAGCAATTCTTGCGCCGCAGCAAGGGATCACGCGTGATGCTAAAGGCAATGGCACTGCGCTGGTGGTGAATAAAGAGAATAAAGTGGAAAGCCGCGAGGTGACTACCGACCGGGTGATTGGCAATAAATGGCTGATAACCCAAGGGCTACAGAGCGGCGACCGGTTAATCACCGAAGGCACCAGCAAAGTGCATGCGGGTATGATAGTGAAAGCGGTGGAAGTCGGCGCTCCCGAATCCAGTGATGGAAACGGAGGGAAGTAATCATGCTGTCTCAGTTTTTCATCCGTCGCCCGATCTTTGCCTGGGTTATCTCGATTGTCATTATGCTGCTTGGCATTATCAGCATTAATAACCTGCCGATTGCCCAGTATCCCGATGTTGCGCCGCCGCAGATCAGTATCTCGGCCACCTATACCGGTGCGTCAGCGGAAACGCTGGAAAACAGTGTTACGCAGGTGATTGAGCAACAATTGACCGGTCTGGACGGTATGCTCTATTTCTCCTCCACCAGTACCGCGTCTACGGGCCAGGTCAAAATCACCGTCACCTTCCAGCAGGGTACCGACCCGGATATTGCGCAGGTGCAGGTGCAGAACAAAGTCCAGCAGGCGGAAAGCCGCTTACCAAATGAAGTCACCGCGCAAGGCGTTACCGTGCAAAAAGCGCAAAGCGACTTCCTACTGGTCATGGCGCTGTATGACAAGACCAACAAAAGCACCTCCTCGGATGTCTCTGACTACCTGGTCAGCAACATGCAGGATGTGTTGGCGCGTGTTAATGGCGTGGGTAACGTGCAGGTGTTTGGTTCGGAATATGCCATGCGTATCTGGATGGATCCGAACAAGCTGGCCGCCTACTCGCTGATGCCTTCCGATGTGGAAAGTGCGCTGGAGAGCCAGAACACCCAGGTCTCATCCGGGCAGTTAGGCGCGCAACCAGCAAGCGGCGAGCAGCAACTGGTCGCTACCGTGCGTTCGCGTTCGCGTCTGCAAACGCCGGAACAGTTCCGCAATATTGTGTTGAAAACCCAAACCGATGGTTCTGTTGTCCGCTTAAGTGATGTCGCCCGGGTTGAAATGGGCAGCGAAGATTACAGTACCAACGTACTGGCCAACGGCCACCCGGCCGCGGGTATTGCCATTCAACTGGCCTCCGGTGCGAACGCCTTATCCACCGCTGAACGGGTTAAAAACACCATCAATGAGTTCCGCACTTCTATGCCTGCCGGTTATGCCATTGACTACCCGCTCGACAGTACCGACTTCGTCAAGATCTCCATTGCGGAAGTGGTGAAAACCCTCGCCGAAGCGATCGCCCTTGTGATAGTGGTGATGTTCCTGTTCCTGCAAAACCTGCGCACCACCTTGATCCCGGCAATTGCCGTACCGGTGGTACTGCTAGGAACCTTCGGCGTGCTGGCGGCCTTCGGCTACTCCATCAATACCCTGACGATGTTCGGGGTAGTGCTCGCCATCGGCTTGTTGGTCGATGACGCTATCGTGGTGGTGGAAAACGTCGAGCGCGTAATGCGGGTTGAAGGGCTGCCGCCACGGCAAGCGACAGAAAAATCGATGAAGGAGATCACGGCGGCGCTGATTGGTATTGCCATGGTGCTCTCCGCCGTGTTCCTGCCAATGACCTTCTTCAGCGGTTCCACGGGGGTGATTTACCGCCAGTTCTCTATCACCATCGTCTCGTCAATGGCGCTGTCAGTGATCATCGCGTTAACGCTCACCCCTGCCCTGTGTGCCACGCTGCTGAAACCGCACAATCATGAAAATGCCGGTAAAGGTTTCTTCGGCGGGTTCAACCGCAGCTACGAGAAATTACAGGGGCGTTACCACCAGCGCATAGCGAAAGTCCTGCATGGCCCGGGCCGTTATCTGGCGCTGTACAGTGTGCTGTTAATTGGCTGCGCGGTGATGTACGTACGTCTGCCGACAGGTTTCCTGCCGACCGAAGATCAGGGCTACATCATGGTGCAGTACATGCTGGCGCCCGGTGCGACGGAGAGTCGCACCCTCGAAGTGCGTAAACAGATCCAGAACTACTTCCAGACCAAAGAGAAAAATAACGTCAACGTCAGCATGCTGATCGATGGCTTCAGCTTTGCGGGTAGCGGGCAGAACACCGGGGTGGGCTTTATCTCGCTCAAAAGCTGGGATCTGCGTAAAGGCGCAGAGAACAGTGCCGATGCGATCGCGAGGCGGGCAATGATGAACCTCGCTTCGATCCGTGATGCGCAGATCTTCGTGCTGACGCCGCCGTCAATAAGCGGCCTGGGCCAGTCGAACGGTTTCACCTTCGAGTTGCAGGCGCGCGGCGGCACCGACCGCGATACGTTGCTGAAACTGCGTAATCAGTTGCTGGCCGAAGCGGCGAAGGATCCGACGCTCTCCAGCGTGCGCCCGAACTCACTGCCGGACTTGCCGCAAGTGCAGGTTGACGTGGATGACGTGAAAGCGCAGTCGCTGGGTGTCTCTATCAGCGATATCAACAGTACTCTCAGTTCGGCTATTGGCGGAACGTATGTGAATGACTTCTCGGATCGTGGACGGGTGAAAAAAGTCTACATCCAGGGCGATGCGGCCTTCCGCAGTAAACCGGAGGATATCGATAGTTGGTTCGTACGCGGCACTGACAGCGATGGCAACAGCACCATGGTGCCGTTCTCGTCGTTTGCTTCTGCACACTGGATTTATGGTGCGGATGCACTCTCTCGCTATAACGGCCTCTCTTCCTATGAGATCCAGGGGCAGGCCTCGCCCGGCAGTAGTTCCGGGGAAGCGATGAACACCATGGAAAAACTGGCCAACGCCCTGCCTGGCGGAGCCACCACCTATGCGTGGAGCGACCTCTCCTATCAGGAACGCCTGGCCGGGAATCAGGCCATGTCGCTGTATGGTATTTCGCTGATTGTCGTCTTCCTCTGCCTGGCAGCGCTGTATGAAAGCTGGTCAGTGCCCTTTTCCGTCATGATGGTGGTTCCACTCGGGGTGTTTGGTTCTCTGTTAGCCATCACGCTGCGTGGGCTGGAGAACGATGTCTACTTCCAGGTGGGGCTGCTGACTATCATCGGCCTGTCGGCGAAGAACGCGATTCTGATCGTGGAATTCGCGGAGGAAAACTACCGGCGAGGCGAAAATCTGATGGCGGCAGCGATTCACGCTGCCACCACACGTTTACGCCCGATCATCATGACATCGCTGGCGTTTACCGCAGGTGTTCTGCCGCTGGCTATCTCAACCGGGGCTGGCGCTAACAGCCGAATCGCCATCGGGACGGGGATTATCGGGGGGACAATCGCCGCTACCTTGTTGGCCATTTTCCTTGTTCCTCTGTTCTTCGTGCTGGTCAGACGCGTATTCCCCTCCGTGCCGGAGGAGTACAAGGCAGCGCGCGAAACGACAGAAAAATCAGGAGAATAAGATGTCAGCAAGAATTTTGGCAGTATGCGTACCGTTTTTGTTGGCGGGTTGTATTTCGCTGGATCCCCATTATGACAGGCCAACTGCGCCGGTCAGCGGCAAGCTTCCTGCCGGGGAGGCTTATGCCTCCCTGAAAGGTATCCAGGGGAATAACTATCGCGATATCGACTGGCAGCAGTACATTCTTGATGCCCGCCTGCGCAAAGTAGTGGCGATGGCACTCGACAGTAGCCGCGACCTGCGGGAAGCGGTCGCCAGTGTGAAATCCGCGCGGGCGCAGTATGGCGAAGAGCGTTCGTCTCTCTTCCCGACCATCAATGCTGGGCTGAATGGTACCCGTGCCCGTTCGCTCAGTAACAGCGGCACCGGGAACCAGACCGCTCTGACCTCCAGCTATGAAGGTGATGCCAGCACCAGTTCCTTTGAGTTGGATCTGTTTGGCAAAAACCAGAGCCTGACGCGCGAGCAGTTTGAAACCTGGCTGGGTACTGTCGAAGGGGCGCGCAGCACTCGCCTGACGGTGCTCTACAACACGGTGGATTATTGGCTGACGCTGGCGGCGGATAAAAGCAACCTGGTGATTGCAAAAGAGACAGCCGAAAGCGCGCGGCAATCGATGGAAGTCACCCAGACGCAGCTTCGTCACGGCACTGCGTCAATGGTGGATGTCTCTTCCGCCGCCACGACGTACCATTCGGCGCTCGCCGATGTGGCGAAATACCAGACCAGCGTGGCGCAGGATAAAAACGCCCTCGATCTGGTGGTTGGGCAGACCGTGCCGGATAACTTGATCCCGGAAAACATTGATGCGGTGGCGAATGCGTTCAAAGAGATCCCGGCGGGTATCTCTTCCGATGTGCTGCTTAATCGTCCGGATGTGCTGGAAGCCGAGCATAATCTGAAATCGGCCAATGCCAGTATTGGCGCGGCGCGGGCGAATTTCTTCCCGAGCATCACACTGACCGCCAGCGGCGGCGCGGCAAGCAGCGATCTGTCGTCGCTGTTTAAACACGGTGCCGGGGTATGGTCCTTCTCGCCAGGTATTTCACTGCCCATCTTTACCGGCGGCTATAACCTTTCTCAGTTGAACTACACCAAAGCGCAGAAAGAGTACTATGTCGCAGCCTATGAGAAATCAGTGCAGACGGCCTTCCAGGAAGTCGCCGATGCGCTGGCGCGTCGCGGTACAATTAACGATCAACTTACCGCGCAGAAAAATAATACTAAAGCGGCCAAAGAGTATTACCGGCTGGCGGATCTGCGCTACCGCACGGGTGTGGACACCTGGTTGAACGCCCTTGATGCACAGCGCACGTTATATACGGCCAGAACCTCGCTGGTCAGCGTACAGCAGGAGTATTACACCAATCTGATTACGCTGTATAAAGTGATGGGCGGCGGTACTGCGCTGAAGGAAAAAACGGCGGAACTGCAACAGTAAAAATCCCCCCCGCCAGGCTAAGAGCCTAATAAGATAGGCTCTAAACTGTCGGGGGCATTTTCTTGACCGGAGCAGGAAGATGGATATGGGGACGAATCAACAACGCAACTGCGCGCGCAAACAGCAAATCATTGAAGCGGCAAAGGTGTGTTTCAGTGAGCACGGCTTTCATGGATGCAGTATGGCCGAGTTATTCAGCCGCTCAGGCTATGGTGCTGGCCAGCTTTATCGTGATTTTCACAGTAAAGAGGCGCTGATTAATGAGGTGGTAAAAAATGTCGCTACGGAATGGCGAGCGTTTTTATTTCGCCAGCTACGTTCTGATACGACGCTGAGCGATCTCATTAATATTGACTCCGTTTTCTGGTCCGGCTGGAGTCAGCGCGAATACTCACTGTTGCTGGAGAGTTATTCGGAAGCATCGAGAAATGAACAGGTGCGAAAAATATTAGCAGATGAAGAAGAACAGACCATAAGTTTTCTGGCCGGAAACAGCGAGATCCTGAATAGCGAAACGCAGCAACCGTTTAGCCGGGTGCAAATTCGCCTGCTGCTGACGCTTATCGATGGCTTTATTTGTCGGGTGGTTTACGATCAGCCACTCAATGAAAATGAACTGCAGCGTCTTAATACGCTGATTTTTGGCAGCCAGCCGATCTCCTGAAAGAAACGGATTTATTTCGCATGCACCGGCTTAGGTTCTGGCAGTACGGAGTATAATTTCGTGACGATTCATTGTCTGGCTCGGAAAATAAATACCCTCATAGAATGGAATGCTAATAACGCCAAGCCACCGCAAAACAAGACAATAGAATTACGACAGTCATCACGCAAATAATCGGCAGCGGCAAAATGAATTAACGAATCGTAAGGCGCTCCGTGTCATTGTGCAAAATCAGCGTGCCGTTTAAACATACTGTTGCTGGATTTGCCAGGCTGCGCCATCAGTTCAAGAATGATCGCGCCACAGGTGATGAAAAGATCTGCCCGAAAGCGGAACCCATCGGCTGGGAAAACGCGCCTTCAGCGCACGCATTCTTCCTCTTTACCGTGCCCGGCAGGGCCAGTACGCAGGTTGCCAGACGGCCAATAGAAGAGTTTGCGCCCAGGTGATCAGTGCCACATCAGCATCGCTTTCCACCGCTTTTTGCGCCAGGTTGAGGGTTATTGCGGCAGGATATCCACAAAGTCATTCACTAAAAACCGCAAATGAAAATACTGTGAAGTTAATTTTGTGCTGATCATCATACTTTTTTAGCAAGATAATTTTACTCGCACAAATTTATAAAACTAAGAATTTTCAATTATTACACTCAAAATTCCTAACAACACCCTTGCCTAAGAATAAATATCATGAAATATATAAAAACAGTGGTGAAACACCCCGTAATATCCGCTTTATCCGGAGCCTTATTCCTTTGTATGCAACCCAGTCTTGCTCATGCTGCAGACGCCTTCAGCGCCGACTCCCCGTGGATGTTTGGCGACTGGGGTGGCACCCGCACCGAGCTACAGAAAGAGGGGATCGATTTCCAGGTGAATTACACCATGGAAGCCGCATCAAACCTGGCTGGCGGCTATAACACCTCAACGACAGCGCGCTACAGCGATCAGCAGGCATTTGGCGTTAATCTCGATCTGCAAAAACTACTCAACTGGCAGGATACCGAGTTCCAGTTAACCATCACCAACCGTGACGGGCAGAATGTTGCCAATCAGGTCGCCGATCCGCGTACCGGCATGCTCTCTTCCCCACAGGAAGTGTACGGCCGTGGGCAGACCTGGCGTCTGACACAGTTCTGGCTACGTAAAGGCTTCTTTGACGATGTGCTGGATGTGAAAGCCGGCCGCGTGACCGTTGGCGAAGATTTCGATAATTTCGACAGTAAGTTCCAGAACCTGGCGTTCGGCAGCGGCCAGGCGGGTAACTGGCGCGGCGATCACTGGTACAACTGGCCGGTATCCCAGTGGGGCGGCCGTGTGCGCATTAATTTCACGCCGGAAGTCTTTATGCAGGTCGGTTTCTACAATCAGAACCCGTATAACTACGATCGCGGCGACGGTTTCCGTTTTGAATTCAGCCCGACAGAAGGCAACCTGGTTCCGGTAGAACTGGGCTGGAAACCGCAGCTCGGTGCGGACAAACTGCCGGGGAACTACCGTATTGGTTACTACTACTCGTCGACCAATGATAATGTTTACGGATCATGGCGCGATGGAAGTTATCAGGATACCGCCCACTCTTACGGCGGCTATATCCTTGCCCAGCAACAACTGACCGCGCAGGGCGGTTCCAGCGATCGCGGTATTACACTAACTGTTCAGGCGGTGATGAATGACCACAAAACATCAAAAACTGATAATTATCAGTCGATTGCGTTGACGTGGAAAGGGCCGTTTGACGCGCGTCCACAGGATGAAATTGGTATCGGCGCAGGCCGTATCCATATCAACTCCTCCTACACCCGCATGCTGGGCGATGAGAACAGCTTCAACGGTGAAACAGACTACAACAGCCTGGCCTATCTGCCGGTTCAGGACGGTTCCGAGTATAACTATGAAATCTATTACAACATTCAGGCGACGAAATGGCTGCAAATTCGCCCGAACCTGCAATATATTTCCGCACCGGGCGCAGTCAGCCAGGTTGATGACGCCTTTGTTGGCGGCGTGACGGCAAACATCAATTTCTGATCCCCATAAAGCAAAAATCCACGCTACGGCGTGGATTTTTGCGCTTAAAACAGAGAAGGAGATTTGCCCAACTGCATAAACAGTCCGAGCCAATCTTCCATATGCCAGGTTTTTGTCACGCGCTCACCGTTAAGTTCATGCATCTCATGCAAACGGATGCGTACAAATTTCCCCGTCGCTTCCATCCCCATAAACGTTCCCTGATGTGTCCCGGTAATCTCCGCGCGCACGGCAATCTTACCGGGAAGCTGCATCAGATCCTGAATGACAATCTGCACATCGGGAAAAGCCGCGATAAAGCTTCTGATGATAGGTTTTAGCCCTTGCGGCCCGTCAGCCTGGCCGGGAGCCAGCGGAATATCCTGCCAGTCTGGCGTCACTGCCTCATCGAGCAGATCGGGGTTTTGCAAGCTAAACGCCTGATAGATTTTTTCCACCGCCTCGCGCTCGCGCGCAAGACGATTTGCCGTTTCATTATGGTCTGACATCACTACCTACCTCACACGCTGACGATTTTGCATTGGTTTATTTGCCGTACGCCGCTAGTATCACATTCGCGATATCAATAAATAAAACAAATATAAAATATAAAGGAGTATTCGTTTTATGGATTTTAGAGGGCTGGATCTGAATCTTCTCGTCGCCTTTAACGCGCTGATGGAGGAGCAGAATGTCACCCGCGCTGCCGGTAAAGCCTCGGTCAGCCAGCCGGCAATGAGCGCCGCGCTTGGGCGCTTGCGCACCCATTTTGCCGATCCGCTGTTTATTCGCAGCGCCAGCGGATTACTGCCTACGGCGAGAGCGAAAGAGATCTATCTGCATGTCGGCCGCGCGCTGGAGGAAATAACCCATTTGCTGGCGCCGGAAGAAGCGTTCAGCCCGCAGAATCGAAGCATGGCCTTCACGCTTGGCATGTCGGAATACCCGTTGATGGTGCTCATGCCAACGATTATGCGCACAGTCAGTCAGCAGGCGCCGGAGGTAACGATCCATGTGCGTACATTTATCGATCGCGATCAGTCCGTGGCAATGCTTGATAGCGGCGAGGTCGATCTGGTTATCGGTATTGCGCCAACCCAGGCAGAAAAACGCATCTTATCGCAGCCATTGATCCGCGATGAGTTTGTCACCCTCGTACGTCGGGACAGTGACGCCGCCCGTGATGGCATGACGCTAGAACATTATCTCGCCATGAAGCATATTCTTGTCTCGCCCGAAGGCAATCACTACGGCCTGGTGGATGAACAACTCCGCAAGCTGGGGCTCAGCAGAACAGTACGCCTGACGCTGCCGACAATGTCGGCGGTCTCGCGGATTATTGCGCAGACCAATTATGTCGCGACGGTGCTTCGTCACAGCGTGCTGGCGGAGGAAGCCAATGACGATATTGTGCTGCTTAAGCCACCGCTGGCGCTGCCGGAGATTGCGTTTGACATACTGTGGCACCACCGCTCAGATGGCGGTAAGGCGCAGCAATGGCTGCGGAAATTAATCCATACGCAATTCCGTGAAGGCGGCGCGCGTGCTGAATGAAACACCGCCCTGATCAGGGCAGCTAACAGAGAGCTACTGGGTTTCCCCTTGTGCTATTAATGTGTGAAATTCCCTCGCCTCGTGACGGCAAAAGCCGGTGATCCCATCTGCGTGATGGGCTAAGCGTTCCCGTAACCGTTGCTGGTTAATGAGATCCGCGACGCTTTGCCCGATAACGAGCTCCGCATCAGACGTTGAGAACATGACTCAATACACTCGTTGCATAGCAACCCGGCGCATCGGTGCCAGCCCGGAGATCGTTTCTGCGGCCAGTAATGCTTTTAGCCGTGGCGAGAGGGCGTCCTCTTGCAGAATTTCGAACCCCAAAGAGGCATAAAAAGGCGCGTTAAAGGGGGCATAACGATCGGTTGTTAACGAGGCGCCGATTAAACCGAGAGTGCTTCCTTCAGCCAGAAGCGCATTGATCAGCCGCCGACCAATTCCCTGCCGCTGCCAGTTCGGATGAACATTTGCTTCCACGATATGCAGCCAGCTCTCCGTAATATAAGCCCCAGCGAAACCAACAGGGATGTCCTCTGCTGCGAATGCCGCGAAGAGGATCCCTTCTTCGCTCAGCCTGCTGAGATCCTCCAGGCTGGTCGCAACCGGATCGCCCGTTACCGCACCGGTGCTGCGCAATGTTTCAAATGAGGCAAGTTCAATTGCCCTGAATGCCGCCAGGTGCTCGCTTTGTGCCGGTTTGAGAGTGATATCTGTCATCGGGTTATCCTTAATCTGAACATTGCAGCCGGGATCGGCAGGTGATGTTAGCCTCTCCTCTTCCGGTTAACTGAGCGGCTGCCGGGAGCATAAAGCGGTGAAATAGTTACCATGTCATGCTGAAGATGAACACTCCACGCTGAGATACACTGACCTGATCCTTATTCCCTCCGACAGCTTTATGTCTCATAGGGGCCAGTAGCTCTGATTTTCACACAAATGACAAGGATCATTGATTAGAGGATCACTCCGAGAAATAGTAGTTTTATTTTTATTTCTATTCTATGCGAGTGCTTTCATTAAGAAAAACTAATGTTAAAAATTAAGGAAAATTAATATTTAATTAAGACGACATTAAGAAATATTAACTTTAAGAAATAAAAAATTAATATTTATTAAACGGAACTATGTTTTTTTGGCTTTTTTGGAGAAATGCATTGAAACAATTAATCGCCTGGCACTATCCTTTATTATGTCGATAAAGCCTGTGTGCGCCAAAGCACATAGACTCACTGAGGAGCTAAGAATGTCTGTAAACAGTATTGGAAGCAATTTAGCAAACACACACTACCAGGTAGATAGTGCGCGTGAAAAAAGCGAATCAAAGTCCCTTCCGGATAACGATCGTGATTCTGACGACGCAGTAAAATCAGTAAGTAAGATGAGTACTCCCTCAGTCAATTCAAGCGGAAGTGTTGTCGGCAGTGTGGTGAATGTTAAAGTTTGATTTTTAATAAACCCCGCAGACTGAATGCGGGCTTCACTTTATGATGCCACTGCATGATTATTATATAAGATGATATGTCATTTATTTTAAATATCAATCATTATCATATCCATTTAACGCTAAACTCTTTTATATTAAGAGTGACTTGAACGCTTTTTATTGACTGTTTTTTTGTTAGTGTAATACTTTATTCTTTATTTTATAATTAAAGGTGAAAATTGTGAAAATAACGGTACCAGTGTTAATTGCTCTGAGCTCAGTGCTTTTTGTGAACGGGAATGCTATGGCAAACTCACCCACGGTAAAAGATTCAATGAAGTTAATGAGTAAAAGCTATCGGGCAGTGATGAAAGACACAAATATTGATTCTTTTAAAAAGGATTTATCTTCCTTTAAACAGTCGGCTCAGGAGGCTCAACACACTTCTGTTGTGGGGAATGATAAAGCCACGTTTGATTCCGGAATGAAACAGTTGTTAGATGAAGTCAATGTGGTTGAGGCGACAGCAGAGCAGAAGGGGCTTGTACCAGCACAGCAGGAAGCAAAGAAACTACGTGATATTATGGGACAGTTTCATACTAAACTGGGTGTTTGATTTATGGTGAGAGGCGGTTCAGCCTCTCACTTCATATTATTTACTTTTCTTATATCCTGATATCATAGTGCGTACCAGATTTTCTTTCGTCAGATAGCTGATAGCCAATACCGCAGTTATATGAATACCAGCCCCCAGCATCGTTAAATTAGCAAAAAAGCTGTGGATGTCTCCCCAGGGAACAATATCAGTGGCACTGGCAATAGCTCCCTGCCAGCCATCAACACTGTCTGATATACTTGCCAGCCAGCCAGTCGCTCCGGTGATAAGCAATCCGGCGAGCAGGCATACAATCATTACCGCACCTGCGGGGTTGTGCCCTTCGTAGTAGGGATGTTCTCCACTCAGTAGTTTTTTGGTGTACTCTTTGAATTCAGTATAAGATGGGATAAAGGAAGAAAATCGTGCATTTTTACTACCAATAATGCCCCATATCAGCCGTGCCAGCACAAAACAGATAATAATATAGCCTGCATAAATATGAAGTGTACTGCCTCTCTGGAATAGCTGTCCTCTGTCTGATAACAAATAGTTGCAGAAAAATAGAATAACAACCGTCCAGTGAAAAACTCTTATAAAGAGATCCCAAACTTTGATTTGCTTGTTGTACATATTCATCGTAACTCCTGTTTGTTTTTCCTTTTTACTATGATTAACCTGTAAAGCTTAGTTTATCCTTAGGAGACGTGTTTTTTTACTCCTTAGAAAAATTAATGCATTGCGAAGTAATCCTGCCAGAAACTTCTGCCCGAGATTAGGTTTCAGATAGTTATGTTTTCATGCAGAATTTTTTCAATATATTGTTATTTAAGAAAAATGCGACGGGTAAAACGGCTATGGCTGCAATGATGGCGATGAGTATCTGGGGAAAAGTGGGAGGGGAAAACCCGAACAGAGTTGAAACCCATGGGATTTCTATGATTGCTGATAGCATGGCTAATGTTCCTGCGCCAATCCACAGGGTGATGGCGGGGACCTGAAGAAAAAGAGTTCTCCATGTTGCATTTTCATCACGGCAGGCGAAAATCAAAAGAAGGTTGGTAATAACAAGAGCAATAAATGCCAGCGTTCTTGCCTGCTCGATAGTATCACCGGCTGAAAGACTTAAGTAATACAGCAGGAACACTGCGATTGTGACAACGCCACCAAGAAGCAGACTCTGTACAATATTGTAACCCGAGATCAGTTTTTCTTTCGCCGGGCGTGGTTTGTCCGTCATCAGTGTCGTTCCTCCTCGCTCTGCTTCAAATACAACAGAGCAAGCTGGGTCAATAACCAGTTCCAGGAATGCAATATGGACAGGAGCAAGTAATAAGGGGTGCCCGAATAAAACAGGGGCAACGGATAAACCAATAATGGGTATATGGACTGCCAGAGTGTAAACCATTGCTTGTCTGAGGTTTGAGTAGATCCGTCTTCCCAGATGTATAGCATCGATGATAGAAGTAAAACTGTCCTCCAGTAACACAAGCGATGCAGCTTCTCTTGCCACATCGGTACCTCGTTTACCCATAGCGATGCCTATATGGGCCGCTTTTAATGCCGGAGCATCGTTCACACCATCTCCTGTCATTGCCACAACTTCACCCTGAGCTTTTAGCGCTTCAACAATTGACAATTTCTGTTGAGGAGTCACCCGAGCAAAGACGTTCGCTGAAAGCTGATTTTCCCATGTCCCGGGCAATAAGAGATCTGCGCCCGTGATTATGGCTTCAGAATCAATTCCAGCCTGTGCAGCGATTGAGCCAGCGGTGCCGGGATGGTCTCCTGTCATCATGATGACCCTAATCCCGGCCTGGTGACATCGGGCAATTGCGGCGAAAATTTCTGGGCGCAGCGGGTCTATGAATCCGATCAAACCAACAAATTCAAAATTAAAATCCTGCTGCCGCTCAGGCCAGGGTTGTGAGGCATCATGTGTTGTCCGGGCCACGCCCAGTACACGTAAACCTTTTTTAGTCAGTTGTTCTGCTTTGCTAAGTATAGCGATGCGTTTCTCGTCAGGAATGCGGCACAATGATGCAATTGCCTCAGGTGCTCCTTTAGAAGCAACACAATCCTGTGTAGCGTCGCCAGATCGCCACACATGGGTCATGGCAAACAGCTCTGATGATAATTCATACTCTTTAACCAGAGACCATGTTGGGTGTAAGTATTCGCAACTGTTGAGGAAAGTGGCTGCAATTTTATGAACCGCTTTCTCCATAGGATCATGAGGCGATATTTCGCAGGCGAGAACCGAATATTCAAGGATCTGATAAAAATTATCTGGCAGGGATTGGCTATCATCTTCCTCCAGGAACATAAGATCCTGCTCTGTGACCAGAGCTGAAACAATCATGTTGTTCTGTGTCAACGTGCCAGTCTTGTCAACACAAAGAATGGTTGTTTCCCCCAGTGTCTCTATCGCATTGAGGTGTCGGGTTAATACCCCATGAGCGGCAATTCTCCTGGCCCCCATAGCCAGAAATATAATCATGATAACCGGGAATTCCTGCGGCAGTATTCCCATCGCCAGAGTTATACCGGCAAGAAGAGCATTTTGCCATCCACTGTTTAAAATCCAGTATCCCCCTGAAAGAAGTGCACAAAGAGCTATCCCGATATAAGCCAGACGGCGAGTCAGTCGCCCAATTTCATCCTGAAGAGGCGATTTTTTGGTAATAATATTTTGTAGCGATTTGCCAATACGTCCCAGTTCAGTATTGCTACCAACAGCGGTAACTTGTATTAATCCTTGACCTCTGGCTACCATGGTTCCTGCAAAAAGTCGGGCCGGTAAATATTTGGAAACAGCCTCTGACTCACCGGTTAGCATTGACTCATCGGTTGCCAGCTCATGCGCCTGCAGGAGTAAACCATCAGCCGGTATCCGCTCCCCTTCAGATATAATGACAATATCATCACGAACGACATCTTTGCCTGGAACAGAAGAGATCTTGCTGTCGCGAATAACCAGCGCTCGTGGATTGGACAGATCTTTTAATACCTCCAGCGCCTTTTCAGTTCTACGCTCCTGAAGAATAGTTACTGACATAATGATCACAACAAAACCCAGGAGGATTAGCGCCTCATGAGGATCACCCATTGCCAGATAGATTGCGCCTGCGCCAATAAGCAGCATAAACATTGGTTCACGACAGACATCACAGGCAATCACCCAAAATGTCCGGCGTTGGCTTACGTTCAGCTCATTCAGCCCATCTTCCTGCTGGCGATGTTCGACCTCTGACATCGTCAGCCCTTTAGGCAGCGCTTTATCCATATCTCTGAACCTCTGCTCAATGTATGCTTATTGAGTGACTCTCTCGCCATCATAAATATGATGGATTGTTGCCTGTTCTTTCCATTTATACATCAATAAATATAGCCACACGTATGCTGAGAGGGCGAAGCATGTGACTCATTCTTATTCAAAAAATACGCTTTCGAGTAATATTTTTATTTATTCTGACCATTGTCACTGTATGGATCTATGTGTGTCATTACATTTAACACATTAAATTTTTCTAACACTGCCTTTCTGGCGTTAACAGCTATGTTATGGCCTTCTCTAACAGAGAGATCACCATTAACTTCCAAATGCACGTCAACAATAACTGAATCGGCCATTTTTCTTGTTTTTAAATTATGTATGCCAAGCACCCCATTAGTTTCCAGTAGGGTTAGCCTTATTTTATCTTCTGTTTCAGCATCAGCGGCTCTGTCCATCAGGTCATGCAGAGCATCGGCTAAGAATGAATATCCCATCTTAGTAATAATAAGACCAACGATTAATGCTGCGATCGGATCAAGAAGTTTGAATCCTGAAATATTTCCAATGATACCTAAGGCCACAACGAGCGAGGATGCTGCATCAGAGCGAGCATGCCACGCATTCGCTATCAGCATGCTTGATTTTACGCGCGTGGCTACGGATAACATGTAGCGGAAAAGTAACTCTTTAAAAGCAATGGCAATTAAAGCAATCCAGAGGGCAGAGATATGGACCTGTGGAATGGTATCCGGGGCATGGATTTTATTGGCTGATGACCATAGCATTCCAATACCAACCACCATCAAAAGAGCACCAAGTATCAATGATGCTCCATTTTCATATCTGTGGTGTCCATAATGATGATCTTCGTCTGGCTCTTTCTTGCTTTTTTGATTTGCGATCAGCACGACAAAATCTGCAATCAAATCTGAGAGTGAATGTATACCATCAGCAATCAACCCCTGCGAGCCGGAAAAAATACCTGTAACAACCTGAATCAATGTCAACAGGCAGTTAACGACTACACTAACCCAGGTGCTTTTTCTCGCAGCCTGAAAACGTTCATGCGAGTCATTATCATGCTCATCATTAACGTTAATGAAATTATTATCTGCCATTTACTGCTCCTGCTGATCGTAGCTAAAAATATTCACATCGTGTACATGTCATTTATCATAAGCAGGAGGATTAAATACCTTTTATTAAAGATGAGCAAGTTTTGACTATGATTATTTTTTCATGTTCAACTTAGCCATTGCTATATTATGGGGCCTTCATTTTATTATTTTTAACGAAAGAATTGTCAGGCATGGATTTATGCCCAGCTCCTCATTGCCTCTGGCTACAGCTGGAGCGCAGAACCCAATCCGATCGGTTGATTTCATGCATGATGCTCAGATTTGTCGTCGCCGTTTTCGAACATTTAGCGTTATTGATAACTTTAATCGTGAGGCGTTGTCGATCGAGCCAGACCTGAACCTGCCGGCCCAGCGAGTGGCCCGGACACTTGACAGGATCGCAGCAAACCGGGGATATCCGGCCATGATTTGCATGAACAATGGTACGGAATGTATCTCTCTGACGCTGGCCGAATGATCAGAAAAACATGGGGTGGAGCCTGAGTTTATCAGGCCAGGCAAACCGACTCAGAATGCTTTCTTCGAACGCTTTAATCGAATATACGGTACTGAAATATTCAATTTTTATTTATTCAGGACTCTGAATGAAGTGCGGGCAATAACGAAAATATGATTGTTGGAATATAACTGCAAACGTCCACATGAATCACTCAATAATCGGACACCGGAATAATATCATATAAAACACCATTTAGACAGATCTCAAAAAGTTCATAAACCTAAAATGGGTATGCTTACAGCCACTCACCATATATGGGTCATGCGCAACGCCATTTTAGTATAAAATTCGTATAGCTTGCCATATACATTTATGTACATAACCTTTATATATAAGGTTATGTACAATAAAGTACACTCTTTGCAATACATTTAAACATGCATTTAAAATGAACTTAAGTTTAAAAGACAGGGCCAGCAATGAATCTCGTGTTATTTTTTTACTTTCTTTTTTTTACTTTCTTTTTTATCTACCCCAATCGTCCTTGAACTCATTAACTTAATGTGCCGGTAGAAAGAAAAAGATATGATAACTATTAAAAAAATAATTATCAATACATAGATTAAAAGCATATTACACCTACTCTAAAAAAATCCATAAATAAAATCCAGGTGAAGTTAAAGCAGGCATGTATAATTTGTCAATAGACCTTATTAATTTAGGACTTACCTCATTTCACATACAGCAACACATTGAGGAAAATCTCAAAATTC
The DNA here is from genome assembly GCF_900116535.1 of Kosakonia arachidis. GTDB lineage: Bacteria > Pseudomonadota > Gammaproteobacteria > Enterobacterales > Enterobacteriaceae > Kosakonia > Kosakonia arachidis. The sequence continues at coordinate 191,931 of NZ_FPAU01000002.1, forward strand.
AATGAGTTACTGTAAAAAACATAATTTATACATAATTGTATATAACATTTTAAAAAAACATATCTCTCTATTTATAGTTTTATTATTGCTGCCATTAATTAACTTATCGAATTATTACTACCACTACTGAGCAACTGTGATGCTAAGAGACATAAATATTGTTATTAAAAACTACAATTGTAAATACTTTGAAACGGGTATCTATACCCTCATTGATAGAATCTACAATAAATTTAAACTGCAAAGTGAGTATATTGACAAAGTTCATGGCTTTAATGTTATTTTCACACAGGGACATTTTAATCCTTTCCGCATTAGAAACAAAAATGTAATTATAATGCCGGTAACCGTTGACATTCAAACAGTAGAACTTTTGTTCAGGAACTTACGTGAAGGGAGCCCGATCGATTTGAAAGAAGTATCACTGAGCAACTGTGAGAGGAAAATTTTAGTTCTTTTCATTCTTGGAAAAAAAGATGATGAAATCTCCGCCACCCTTTCCATTAACATAAAAACAGTTTCATCACATAAAACTAATATTAAAAATAAAATTTCAGCAAACACACGCATTGATTTATTTTATGCTTTTAATGAGTTTTTTGATCATTAATCATGATGTGTTTGGAAAATGATATGATTAGAGAACTAACGCTGTTGTAAAACCCCCGGCGAAGATAAGACATTGTGCTACCTTCGCCGAATCAGAACTGCGCTACACGGATATTTACTCACGAAAATCTGTCCCCCCCCCCATAATCGTTCAATCCGCTTTTAGCGGTTTTCTGCCATACAGATGACATTACTTTTAAAGCAAATACCGGTTTCTCATTCATCGCTGTCCTCTGTACTGTTAGGTCAGCTGAGTGCCAGAAGTTAATGTAGCTAACGAAATGCTAATAAATAACAGCCGTCACTTTATTGTCCACTGGATTGATTCTTACCCTACATATAGTAGAACGAAGAAAAAACGCAGTGGGAATAGAAAATCCAGGTTTTCTATAGTTAAACAGGCTTTCCATAGGTGAGCATGTCATTCGCAATAGGAGTTATACTCAGGCACCTGGTGCCAGAAATGTACATGAAAAATGCCTTAAAACACTAAATTTACGACCTCAATCGTGTTCCAGGACGCCCGGATACTGAACCTGATATATACAAGTTGCACAATTCATCTCTACAGGATTATTTATGATGTGCATACGCGTTTTTTGTTTATTGTCTGTGTTCCTTTACTGCATACAAGTGCAAGCATCTCCAGGCTTTCGTCAGGTAACGTTATCAGACCCAAAGTCCGAAACGCTAAAGGTGACGGTGTGGTACCCAGCCACTTCTGAGGGAAGACGAGTTGATATAGGAAGTAATCCCGCCTTCATTGGCGTTACGGTAAGCCCCGATGCGCCACCATTACCAGGCGTACATCCTCTCCTGGTTATTTCACACGGATACAACGGAAACTGGCGGAATCTGTCCTGGATTGCTGCAGCGATGGCTGCAGAAGGTTATATTGTTGCCGCCCCGGATCATCCAGGTACGACTACTTTTGATCAGAATCCAATAGATGCTAAAAAGTTGTGGCGACGTCCGCACGATATTTCTCGGGTTATTGATTTCGTCATAGATTCCCCCACACTTTTCGGGGCAACGGACAAGGGCCGAATTGCTGCTTTAGGGCATTCTCTTGGCGGATGGACAGTAATGTCGCTAGCGGGTGCGCGATTTAAACCCTCCCTGTTTATCCGCGATTGTCAAAACCATCCCAAAAGGGGTGACTGCCGGTTAACAGATAAACTTGGCATCAATGAAACACTATCCCTGGAAAAAATATCCGCAAATAACAGGGATGCAAGGATCCGGGCTGTCGTCTCTCTTGACCCAGGATTAGCACCGGGTTTTACACCTCAGAGTCTGAATGCTATTAACATTCCCGTCCTGATTTTAGCTGCACAGGCGGACAAATTGGCAGAATTACCCGCAGAACAAGAGTCTGGATACCTTGCTGCCGAAATGAATCCAAACAGGAGGCAATATGAGATCGTTGAAGGCGCGACACATTTTAGTTTCATGCAGCTTTGTAAACCCGGCGCTGAAAATATTCTAAATGAAGAATCTCCTGGCGACGATATTGTTTGCCAGGACGGCCCCCATGCTAAGAGATCGAATATTCATCAAAATCTGATTCGTAAGATCAGTGCATTCCTGAATTCTGCGCTTGATTATGCTGCATCTTCTGTCGGAACACGGTAGGTGACACGCCAGAAACTCGTAGAAATTCACGATTAAAATTTGATTTAGTGGTGAATCCAGATTCCAACATTATATCTGTCACAGGCAAGGGGGTGTTTAACAACAGTTCCTTTGCCCATTCAATCCTGAAGCCATTGATCCACTGCGATACATTGCACTGGCTCGCGGTATTGACTGCGCCTGAAAGATGCCGTGCTGGTATGCCTGTTTTTCTGGCCAGAATACTCAGTGTTAGATCGGGATTAAGATAAATTTTTGTTTCACGAACTTGTTTCTCGAGTCTACTATAAATCCCCTCAAACTCTCCCGCGGGTACCACAATACTCTCGAGGGGAGTTTCTTCCTGATTATCATTTCCTGATACAGTTGTCCTTCCCGCACTGGCAATAGCTGCGGCGATAAGAGGAAGTAGTGTCATCTGGAAAATAACAATCATACCCGGAGCCTGTTTTCCACCGGTAATGCTGAAGTCAAATGTAACCGCAAGATCTGTCAGGGCCGATATACACAGAAAGCAGCCTGCGAAAAAAGCCATTTTTACCGTATGTGTTGACTCTGCCAGCCGGTTCAGCGTGAAGTTACACTCCCCCTGCCATGCAATATGAAAGAGGCCATATCCGTATCCTGTAAAAATGATAAACAGGATGAAATCAATCGCTGCGGGCCAAACCATCCTGATCAATAATGCAAGGGTTGGGGGTAAAAGCAGCAATACCCAGCGACGCTGCTTACCGGTTTCAGTCATTGAGATGAAACTGTGCCATGCAAGAGGGGGCAGAAGTATTGCCAGGACGGATTGAATGTTCCTGAGCATGGCTGACTCGTATTCCCACCGCAGAGTGCTTACAGAAAGAAGGACTGTGCAGGCAATAAGAAAACGAAGTGTCCCGCTGTGGCGATTTTTTTTAGGAAATAGCGCCATTACTATTAGAATCAATAGCGCAAACACAGTAATAACAGGAAAGGGAACAGAAAACATAACCACAGTACCATCATAAAAATTTACGAGGAATATTTGCACACATGAAGGTAATCTGTCTCCTTCAACGTAATAAAACAGTATGACGTGATTTGTCTGTGGAAGGTTTATCTCATCTCTAACCCCCGAGCCTGTAAGTAATTCTGTGTAACTGTCCACTCTGTAAGTATCCCTGCAAAACGCCCGTAAACAGTACACACTCGGATTCCGCGATGAAGCCCTGAAACTGGCTGAACCGCGCCCGTGAACTCAGCCTGTATGAATCGCAGCGCTACAACTGGTGGAGTAAACAGCAGCAACAGATGGCCTCCTCAGAGCACGAGAATGATGGCGCAACTGGCCTGCGATGCGCGCCAGCTAGCGCTCTGGCGTCGTAAGCGACCGAAAAGGTTATTTTCACACCAACCGTGGTGGCCAGTACTGTTCAGCGGATTACCAGACCCTGCTGAAACGACATAATATGCATGACAGCATGATCGCAAAGGGCTGCTGCTACGATAATGCCTGTGTGGAAAGCTTCTTTCATTCTCTGAAGGTGGAGTGTATCCACGGAGAACGCTTTATCAGCCGGGAAATCATGAGGACGACGATATTAATTATATTGAGTGTAATTAATATCGCTGGCGGCGTCACAGTGACTGTGGTGGCCTCAGCCCGGAACGATGTGAAAACAAAAACCTCGCTTAGGACTGTGTCCACACTACGCGATTAGGATCAGTCAACCAATTTACCTTTATATGGATGACCTGGTAAATATCATTGCATATTTTAGGTGGCAAATACTTATCAGACATAACAATAGAAGGAGCGCATAACATGCCCTCCTTCATTTATACCTGATTCAGTCCTCGAAGATAATTTTCAAGTTACGGATAAATTACTCGAGCTCAGCACCCTCTTTACCGAAGCAGAATTTGATATTTTTAGATGTATCTGGCGTAGTATTTTCATCCAGCCAGTCATCCCAGCTTTTGACAAATTTTTCTACTAATTTCACTGCCGCATCACGAGTCCATAAAGCTGACGAAAAAGTCAATTCCATGACTTTAACATCGACCTGAGTTTTGCATTTATCTTTAGGCGCACTTTTACCGGTATTGTGACTGCGTTCCATGAGCATATACGCTTGTTCAAGCTGAACGACAATATTATTATTCGCTGACTGAATGGAATTCTGTTCTTGATTTTCAACGTATTAGTTAAATCGTCATTGTATATAAAAAAGCAAACAGACAAAAATATCTTTTCAAGACAAACCGCTCATAATATATCAGGAGAAATATATAACTCAAAATATTCCCTGGAGATCAAACAAAACCTTGAATCAACACATTTCTGCAACGACACCGTTGCTAATATAAATACATCCTCCAGACAGGGCAATTCTGCTGCCCTGTCTATGCAAAAAAATTAACTCGTCAACGCCCTGAGTTTTTCAATGCCGGTCGGTTCTGACGCCAATACCGGAACAAGTGCGACACGACTTGCATGCTGGTGTTTTACTGCCTCAATCTGAGGTAATTCCTGCCGCGCTCGCTGGCAAAGCAGGGGTGAGTGAGTATCAGCAATGGAAAGGCTGTTATTGATAATCCAGCCCCACGGATGAATCCCTGCTCTTTCGAGATCGGCTTGCAGGTTTACTGCTTCCAACACAGGTGTGGTTTCCGGGAGCGTGACCAGTAGCACTTTTGTTCGTGCCGGGTCCTGTAGCTGCATCATTGGAGTAGTAAAATGACCTTTGTTCCCCATTTTTTTGGCAATTTCTCGGTGATAGGCCCCGGTTGCGTCCAGCAACAACAGCGTGTGTCCCGTAGGTGCCGTATCCATCACCACAAACCGCTTACCTGCTTCGCGTATCACTCGGGAAAATGCCTGGAAGACGGCTATCTCTTCAGTGCAGGGAGAGCGCAAATCCTCTTCCAGCAGTCGCTTCCCGGCCTCATCCAGATCTCTGCCCTTCGTCTCAAGGATATGCTGGCGATAGCGTTCGGTTTCATCGTGTGGATTGATCCTGCTGACCTGCAGATTATTCAGGCTACCGTTGAGCGTTGTGCTGAGGTGCGCCGCAGGATCTGAGGTGGTGAGATGGACATCAAAACCCCTGTCTGCCAGTCTGACAGCGATGGCAGCAGCCATTGTGGTTTTACCCACGCCACCTTTGCCCATCAGCATAATCAGCCCGTGTTCACTGCGGGCGATATCATCGACCATGCCAGAGAGTGACAGGTTTTCAGGTGGGTGCATGGCATTCGTTACAGGGCACGGTAATGCCTCAGAATGTGTGTTCAGTAGCCCTTTCAATGCAGGCACACCAACCATGTTGAGTGGCTGCAGTAATAAGGTATCTGTCGGTAGCTCAGATAAACCGGCAGAAAGATTTGCCAGTGCCTCCTGCTCCCGTTGCCATATCGCGGCGGCCAGTATGTCGTGTTCTGCTTCAGTTGCCGGTAGAACACCATTAATAACCAGATACTGGCTTTTCAGGCCGATCATAGCCAGTTCTTCATGGGTGCGCGCGACTTCCTGCAGCGTTGATTTTTGTAATCGTGAAACCAGAACCAGGCGGGTACGTTCAGGATCGGATAACGCTTCAACCGCATGCGCATACTGCTCACGTTGCTTTTCCAGACCGGCCATTGGGCCGAGGCAGGAAGCTCCGCCCGGGTTACTTTCAATGAAGCTACTCCAGGCCCCTGGAAGCTGGAGCAAGCGAATAGTATGGCCTGTCGGGGCAGTATCAAAAATAATGTGATCAAAACGGGTCAGCAAGGAAACATCGGTCAATAAGCCGGTGAACTCATCGAATGCCGCAATCTCAGTTGTACAGGCTCCCGAAAGCTGCTCACTGATACTTTTAACAACGTCCTCAGGAAGAAGGCCTTTGATAGGATCAACGATTCTGGCCCGATATTGCTGGGCGGCCTCCTGTGGGTCAATCTCCAGTGCGGAAAGCCCGGGGACAGAATTCACAGGATGGATTGTGTTACCGATAGTCTGATCGAATACCTGGCCAACATTGGAGGCCGGATCGGTACTGACCAGCAAAACCTGCTTACCCAGTTCTGCCAGACGGATAGCCGTGGCGCAGGAAATGGAGGTTTTACCCACACCTCCCTTACCGGTAAAAAAAAGGTAGGGCGGGATATTCTGTAAGAATTTCATATGTCCTCCTGGCATACTCAGCAACAGGATGTATTGCCACCACAGCAACGGGCGGGAGCTAACCCCACTTTCTCCAGCGGAATACCAAACCAGCGAGCCAGTTCAGCGCGTTTTGGGTATCGTCCTGCCATTACCGTTTCACCGTCCAGCAGCAACAGCGGAAGTCCTTCAGCCCCAGAAGCTTCAAGGAATATTTTCACCTTCTCGTTCTGGACGAAGCTCATAGGCTGTTGCGCCAGGTTGTAACGCTCGACTTCTACACCACGCTCTTTCAGCCATTGCACATCCGCAGAAAAATCAACCAGAACCTGATCGACCTCTGAACCACATACGCCGGTACTGCAGCACATTGCCGGGTCAAACACCGTTAACGTTTTCATTCCGAACACCTTATATTCGAAAAATCACATACGTTCAGGCAAATTTTTTAGATACAAATAGCCTTACCGTTACCAGAGCAGTTTGCCGATGCCAGCTTACGGGCGATGGTTTGTACGTCGCCCAGTTGGCTCAACCAGGCTTGCTCAACCACCTGTGCCGCCCATGAAGGAATATGCGGAGATAAGCGGTAATGAACCCACTTACCCTGCTTGCGATCCAGCAATAAACCACTCTCCCGCAGCATTGCCAGATGACGGGATATCTTGGGCTGCGACTGCTCCAGCGCAGTGCAAAGATCACACACGCACAGCTCTCCCATCTCCCGGAGCAGCAGGACAATATCCAGGCGAGTTTCATCGGACAGGTTTTTGAAAAGCTGCAGGGCTGTTAACGGCATTATTCCTCCTTCTCATTTATACACAGGATACTCCCGGGAGGGATAAAATCAAACTTACATACGAAAATTCGAATATATAATAATTAATACCCATAGAAATTATCACACATAGCCCCGGAGATAGCCGACCAAAGGGAAAAAAGCCTTGTACGGAACCGCAAACCTACAACTTCACCAACGTTAATAGCCATGTGAGTTGTAACCCGGGGAAAATAGATTTCACATCCGCTCCTCGCTCACAGCAGACTGCTTCGAGCCCGTAGGAAACATTTAAATAAGAACAGCAGACCTTTATTCTCGCTTTTAACCTGGAATCTCAGATCCTGAAAAGGGGGAAAGCAGCCTATTTAACATTACCGTTTTTTAATCACCGCAAAATAACTTAGCCACTGTTTGCCGGGGGCGTTTTCCGCTGCACCAATTACGGTTTCGGCCTCAAACTCATGCAATGACTCAACGATAAAGCGCTCATGGAAAGTCTCAAAGATCTCATCAGCGTTAATACCTGCATCGATCCCGGTTTCTTTTTTACAGGCCAGAATATAAAGTCGGCCATTATCGCTGAGTAATTTACTCACGATTTCCAGGTAAGCAGCCTTTCTCACCTCATCGCCTGAAAAGATATGAAATAGTCCACTGTCAATAATGGTCTGAAACTTTCGCTCCCAACTGCTAATAGTGAAAAAGTCTTTAACCATAAAGTCGATGTTAAGACCAGCCGACTTCGCCTTAGCGGTAGCACGCTCAATTGCCTCTTCAACAAAATCAATCCCGGTAACCTGTTCGCCACGCTTTGCAAAGTAAACGGCAAGCGTCCCCGTACCACAACCAATATCTAAGATTGGCCCGCGTATATCAGAGGCGTGTTCGATGAAAGGTTTTTGCGGGCGACCGATATCCCATACTGGCTTAGCATTATCCACATAATGCTCTCTGAACCCTGCGTGATGTGCTTTACTGTCGATGATGGTCATGATTATTTCCCTTCCTTGTAGTCACTGATATATGCGTTAGCGCCTTGTGTTCGTGCAGCGTGTTCGTCCGGATTTTTTTCCGCCTGGACTTCGTGATCCATACGCTGGTTATACATATGAATAGCGCCATCTAACGCCCTACGAATAACGGCCCCCAAAGGAACATCGATCCCTAATTCGCCCTCTAATTTTGCCTTCCAGTCTGTAAAAACCTTCAGTTGCTCATCAGTTAATCTTACGGTTACAACATTTTTTTTTGTGCTCATGCTTCCCTCAGCATTCTTTCGCAATCAATGTATACAATCTATACATTGATTGCGAAAGAAGCAATATGTGACTTTTTAAGGATGATCTCTTGCCCAACGTTCGAGGCATTAAACATGATTAACGTAGGGAAGATGAGGCAGATATGACATCAAAAGTAGGCACCCGCAGCTCGCTTAGAGCCAAAACCATCCTCGCGGCATTCTCGCCAGGAAAAGTGGACAGGTGAGCCGGAAAAACACAGGACTGAGATATTTCCGGCTCACAACTTACCAGGGTGTTCTGCCGTCAGGTCCCATAAACTCTCCTGATTCATTTCCTTCCAGCGCAAATTTAACCGGCAGCTTTGCACCCTCGGCTGGCGTCATTGTTCCATAGCCCGTAAGGTCCGTTTTCACAAACCCTGGACTGACGGAGTTAACCGTTATGCCAGTGCCCTTCAGTTCCTCACTCAGTTGAACGGTAAGCATATTCAAAGCGGTCTTGGAGGCATTGTAGCCAATGAACTGTGCGGCGTAATAAGTGGAGGTTGGGTCACCGTTCAGCGTAAGCGAGCCTAAAGAGCTCGACACGTTGACTATCCGGGCAGCGGGTACGGCCTGCAGCAACGGCAGCATTGCCTGGGTGACTGCCAGGGTCCCGATAAAATTCGTTTCCATCACGTGACGGACTGCGTCGATGGCAGCTTTGCTCGGGGGACCATCTGCATGATCAAATACACCGGCATTGTTTACCAGGATATCCAGCTTGCCAAATTCAGCTTTAATCGATGAAGCCGCAGCGGCAATGCTGTCATGCCGGGTGATATCAAGTTCACAGTGTCGAACGGACAAACCCTGAGTCTTCAGCGCATCTGCAGCAGCGTTACCACGCCCAAAGTCCCGCGCCCCCATGATAACAATCACTCCCGCCTGCGCCAGCTGACGTGCAATCTCAAAACCAATGCCTTTATTAGCTCCGGTAACCAGAGCGATGCGTTGCTCATTCATCGATTATTTCCTCCGTATGCGGTAAGGCGTTAATATATGAAGCATCATTCAGCTTTGGAATTCGCTTTTGGCCACATCCAGCCATATCTCGCTGAAGCCCCGCAGAACGCCGCGTCAGGCTCGTGCAACAGTGACAATGGACGCTATTTTTGAAGCCACCATTCAGCTTCTGGTAGCAGACGGCATACATCGTCTCACAACCACTCGCGTCGCCGAGCGGGCAGGCGTGTCCGTGGGAACGATGTATCAGTACTTTCCCCACAAAGAATCTCTGGTTTATGCCCTCAATGAACGTTATTTAGCCGCGCTTGCCGACAGGATAGAAGTCACCTGCCGGAACCAGAATGGCGCGACGGTTAGCGCCATGACTGAGTCATTAATCAGGACCTACTGGGAGGCCAAAACAGAGCGCATTGAAGTGACAAAAGCGCTCTATCGCTCGGTGGCAGAGCTTGATAACCAGCCGCTGATTGACACGTTTGCCAATCGGGTAAACAGCGCGACGAAGGCCATGCTTGAGAGCGCCAGCGACATGAAGTTTCACGATGTCAGCAGCGTCAACCAGACGCTTATCACCGTCATATTTGGCACAGTGCGCAATCTGTTTGAGCAGGATCTGACTCCGGCACGTTCCGGCAACGTGCTCCGGCAGCTCCTCATCATGTGCAACGCCTATCTTGAAACCATCAGAACGGCTGAATAAAAGTGCGGGGTCGCGGCGATGTTTAAGGCCCCTTGATTAAGATAGCGTGCATCGACCCGTTGAATTCACAGCTCATAGCAGACCTGACCTCCGGATATTGGCCATAACCCACGTTGTATGGCCGTTGATGCGCGGCCCCCTGAAACCAGGGCTTCACGCCTCACTTTGGCACCTTCATTTTTGTTCTATTTTTTTGAACAATATCCGCAAATAGTTTTGATTTTAATCACCAGCTTGTCGTCCTATCCTTTATCACATCAGGGCAACAACGCCCTACCACGAACAAAATAACTTAAGGAATACGACCATGAAATCCATCAAAACTTTTGTTGCAGTTACTACTCTCTCCATGATGTCTTTCGGTGCCTTCGCTCAGAGCATCAGTGTGACCGGTTCCACTCTGGAACGCGCGGAAGCTAAAATCGCAGCACAGGCTGCTGAGCAGGGCGCGTCATACAAAATCACCAGTGCGCAGTTCAAAAACAACGTCCATATGACGGCAGAACTGACCAGGTAAGATGGTCGCGGAGGGAACTGCCGAAAAGGTCGCCGTGAGGCGACCCGTTTCGTCCTTCAACAGAAAACCCTCTTGCCCCTGCGGGGGCTTTTTTGCGTCTGTCATCCAGGGAATTTAAAACCGATGACTGCACGTACCGCTAAAAATCAGCAGAACGCATTTCTGACGTATCTCTGGCGAAGACAACAACAAACCAGCCGAAAAGGTCCGCCAGAAACGCGACTCAAGAATCTACGCAATGACTGACTTTACTCTCAACTGAATGGCGTCAGGTTAAGGTGCCATCGCTTTCCATTACTGCGCAACAGCGTCATGCTTAACGGATGAATATCAATCAGTTGAAAGGAACTGGCAGGTGCGTCGAGCAGTTGAATCACTATCGCCCTGATAACCGCAGAGGAAACAATCGCGCACTGACATCCTTGATCCGCTATTCTCTGAGACAGCCATGTTCTCGTGCGCGCCATCACTTGCGCAATGTTTTCTCCTCCTGGCGGTGCGTCCCCGGAAAGCCAGCACTGAAATGCCTCATGCTCCTGCTCAATAATTTGTTTAATCGGGATGCTCGTCCAACTGCCATAACTGGGTTCCATAAGTTCCGGAACGGACTCGCCCTCTAGCCCCAGCTCACATGTTGTCTGCCGTGCAGGCAGATCCGGAGCGGTCCAGATTTTACTGAATGGCCCAACGCATTTCTTTAGCTCATGGACCCGGCTCACGGAAGTTTCAGTAAGAGGAGCGTCAAACGGAAACTGCGAGTTCCTGTTTGCCAGGGTTTCCCCCTGGCAAATCAGTTGCATCACTAAGGCCATGCCGTCAGCATCCTTCGGCCAGATAACGATGCCCAGGCTTACGCAGCGTCCTTTCGGCAAATAAACCAAACAACAACCCCGTTGCGCACCACATCGTTAACTGAGTGCCGAAAGCACTCAGGCGAAAACGCCACAGCAGATCGGCAGAGAAGCCCTCCGGAATCTCATTCACTGCGGGCATCAGCATGCAGGCGGCAATCAGCATCACCATCCCTGCCAACCCTCCCCACAACGCAGCATTCCACCCGCCCAGCCTCTGACTAAGTTGATGGGCGCTCCACGTAACGGTCACGACAATCACAGCGGAAACCAGCAGCATGCTGAAGTAGAGCCCAGTCCGATAGCCAATCGTTGAAGGATCTCCTACCGCAGGAGGGTTAGGAGGGTATTTCAGCCCCGGTATCATGCTCATTATCAGAAACCCGCCCAGCGACAATGACAACGCCAACGCTCTTGCTCCTCGCGGTCCTGTGCGTTGCCAGCAAAACGACCAGACAAGGGCCAGAGCACCACCCATCGCCGCACTGAAGAGGATCATTCCGCTCAGCAGACCTGCACCAGACTGTGTTTTCCGGCTAAAAACTTCGCCACCAGCGTCACCCTCGTGGTGATGCCCACCTTCCCCATTTAACTGCTTGTGGGAAAGGGCTTCTTCAAATGAAATCGCACGATCAATCTGTGGCTCACCGAAGAAACGGGCGAAGCTAAAGGCGATAATGCCGGCAAGGAGCCCGGCAATCATCCCCTGTAACAGCAGTTTTCCCGTCATGGTTTTATCCTCAGTGGCAGGGGAATCCCAGCAGATGCCGGGCATCATGGAAGTATTCGTGTACCTGATTGCCGGAAAAAACGGCAGTGGCCCCCTGCTCTGCCCCGATAAAATAGACAGACAGCATCACCATAAGCGTGATAAATGCAATCCACGGCAATATGGCATTAAGCGGAATAGGTGCCTGCACAACTTCAATTGTATTAGCGGTATGTTCCATTTTTCCTCCTCATTACTGGCTGTGGATAATATTCATGGTTTCATTCTGGCGGATGCCGGGCTGACCGACACGGGAATACGAAGTGCCGGATGGTAATGATTATGTGCTGGCGCGCAGGTCGCACTGGTAAGTACAACCGGCATCCCATGTGGAGTATTCAGATAAGCCTGACGCCATTCATTGACTCGCCGGGCAATATCTTCTTTCCCTGTTAGTTCCAGCGACAGAAGCATTTTTTCTGCGGCAGAGACCCACTGCCGGTAATAGGCATCGTTGATGCTTTCGCCTTGCTGAATCGGGCTGGCTTTTATTTCCTTGCTGAAAACATCCACCCATGCCTTCCAACTGAACTGCCCGGCCTGGTGAAGATAAACGATCAACGAAAAAACCTGCGCCTGCCACGGGTGTTCAAATGGGGCGCAGTCCTCAACAGAGGGAGCAGAGATTGTCCGGATTTCTGAACTCATAGCGCCTCCAGATAGTCGTCCCACAGATCAATTCGCACGGTATCTTTAGGCGGTGCTTTCTCGCCCCATAGCTCAGTTGCGGCAAAGCTCACGCTGTAAACATGCTGAGGATGTTCACCCAAGTTATGAGCCGCCGTATCCGGAGTGATAAATACGCCATGGTCAATCACAATCGTACCGATTTTGCCACGGGCATAGCGCGGCAAGCGGGTATGCCCGGAAGGATTGATATTTTTGGTTCTAACCAGGTCACCAGGTTTAAAGCTGGCCGGCACATCCATCGCTACCCGTGCAGATCCCCCAGTACTGACAACCGCCTGCACCATATCCAGACGCAGCACCGGTGTTTCCGGCGAGGCTGCCAGCGGCTTAACCGCACCGGAAAGCTCATCTGCGGTAATGGCTCCCCTCTCAAGCAGAAGTGTTTCGAAAGCATGCATCCAATGTTCGTAGTAGCTTTCTTCGAGATAATGCGCCGGTTTCATGCGCTCAATGGCATGCCGGAACATATCAACATTGAAATGCCCCCCAACGAACAGAGCGGCAAAAAGCGAAAAGGTACGCCTCTCCCATTCATGATGGAAAGGAGGCTCGTTTTCTTCAGTTATGATGGCGCCCATACCATGCATGCCGCCAAGATCGTGTATCCCGTTCATCTAACCCTCCAAAAAAGTTGAAAGAAATACCGTGTGTTACTTATCACCCGGCTGGAGTGCCAAGCCCGTACCAATCATGGAATCACGGGTTACCAGTTCGACCAGTTGCTCTTCATTCCAGCCCTCAGTCCCGGCAGGTCTTTCCGGCAGAACCAGATAGCGCAACTCAGCGCTGCTGTCCCACACCCGAATTTCCCTGTCCTCGCTGATGTTGAGACCAAACTCGGCCAGAACACTGCGGGGCTCAATGACAATACGCGATCGGTAGGGAGCCGATTTGTACCAGGCGGGAGGAAGGCCGAGTGTTGGCCAGGGATAACATGAGCAGAGCGTACAGACCGTTACGTTATGAACCTCGGGAGTATTTTCAACCACCATCATGTCTTCGCCCTGCACACCTGAGAAACCCAGTTCCGCAATGGCCCCGGTACCATCGGCAAGAAGACGAGCCTTATAATCAGGGTCGGTCCAGGCTTTTGCCACGACAAGCGCGCCGTTCCTCGGGCCAATTCGGTGCTCATACGTGTCGATAAGCTCATCCAGCGCAGCGGGATCTACGAGGCCTTTTTCGGTCAGCAGGGACTCCAGCGCCTTCACGCGAAGCGCAATTTCCTCTGGTGGTTCAGTATGGTCATGGGGGTGTTCGTGGTCGTGAGCCATGATAAATCTCCGGAAAGTTTAATGTCATTGCCGGGCCCCAGGCCCGGCTGTATCGCCCTGAATAGAGGGGCTACAAACGCTTACATCTCCCGCCAGTTACCACTCGCTTCCAGCGCGGCTGCGGCCTGATAGATAGTGCTTTCAGCGTAGTGTCGCCCAATCAGCATCATGCCCACCGGTAGCCCGTCAACCAGCCCGCAGGGTACAGACATGGCCGGATGACCTGTCACGTCCTGTGCTGACGTGTTGCCAATCATCTCGAATGCTCTGGAGATAGATTCGGTAATTGAACAACCCGGTTGTGGCAGCGGTTGGGCCGTCACCGGGACTGTTGGCATAACCAAAAGATCGAAATCACCAAGTGCGCGGTCATAGTCCGCCCGGGCCCGGCGAGCCAGATTCTGTGCCTTTGCGTAATAACGTCCCTTATAGCGCTTCAGTCCATACTGGCCGATGAGCATGCAGATTTTGAGAGAGGGAGAAAGTGTGTCCGCGCTGTCACGCCAGGCCGAATGTTTATCCAGAAGGGATATGTCGTAGAGTCCTTCCCAGTTAAAACCCATTCCATTGCCATGCATCATCTGCATGGTGAGTCCTTCGCATCCAATAGGTGACCACAGCGAGGCGGCAAGCTGATGGCCGGGCACAGAGACTTCACCGACAACGGCACCAAGACTTTCCAGCCGCACCACCGCATTACGGACCTTTTCAGCAAGCTGGGGTTGGAGATTAGGCAACTTGAATCCTTGCGTTACCACCCCGATTTTCAGTCCTCTGACGCCCTTATCAAGTGCCGCGGTATAGATCCCTCCCCGGGAGGTGTACTGCCGCGGATCAAGCCCGTCCGGTCCAGCCATTACCTCCAGCATCAGGGCATTGTCCTTCACAGTCGCGGTAATCGGCCCGGCATGATCGAGGGTGGCTTCGATCGGCATAATTCCGGTATAGGGAACCAACCCGTGTGTCGGCTTCATGCCGTAAACGCCACAAAAAGCTGCCGGAATACGGATGGAGCCCCCCTGGTCGCAGCCTATCGCCATATCCACTTCCCCGGCAGCCACCAGCGCTGCACTCCCCGATGAGGAGCCTCCCGCGCTGTACCCTCTGCGCCAGGGATTATGTACCGGAGCAGGATCTGACGTATGGCTACCGCCTGAGAGGCAGAAATGTTCACAAGTGGCTTTACCAAGAATGGTGGCACCGGCATCAAGGAGACGCGTTACCACGGTGGCATCAAAAGCAGGTATATGGCCCTCAAGCGAGGTTGCGCCGTTCATCATCGGGACGCCTGCCAGGGAAATATTGTCCTTAAGGACCACGGTTTTACCGGTAAGCTTGCCTTCCGGCGCCCCCTGCACCTCGCTTTTGTAATACCAGGCGTTGAGCGGATTTTCTTTGCCCTCAGGGCGATATCCTTTTTCACGCGGATATTCAATTGAGGGGATCTCATCACTTAGCCCATCAATCAGGTCGTAAGCGTCGAGATTGGGCTGCATAAGGGCAAGATATTCTGCCGCCTCACTTTCAGAAAGCTGCAGATGAAGCTCTCGTGCAAGCTGCAGTAACTGGCTGGCATCAGGACGTTCAATAGACATATTTATTCCTTCTATCAAGAATGACTGACGGGATCCTGATCTGAACATATCGCACTGGCACTACCTCGACCTGGCTGAGACGGACAGTGACATGGTCAGGAAAGACAGCGTCAGAAAACACGTGCATAGCGGAGATTTAGCCTGAAATTCTCTTCTGCGCCGTTTTCTACGCGCAGGTCCCTGCCCAGCTGTATCTGGAACTGATCGCGGGGGGTAACAAATTTCGTTGCTGTGATACGGACGTTAGTGGTCTGTGTCGGATTATCTTGCTTGTCACCATCAATAAGGGTTTCACCGCCCCAGGTCTGACCAAAACCCAGGCCGAACGCCAGTGTGGGATCGGGCATATAGCGCCCCATAATCTGGGTTGCCCATGCATTATCCTGCTGAAGGCGGGATGAGGTGGGCCCATAATCGTTATTGTCGCCGTACCAAATGGCGTCTCCAACGACATCCAGAGCCCATTTTTCAGTGAAATATTTCACCCAGGCCGCCTGCAGGTCGACCTTCCAGCGGTTCTCTCCCAGATTTAGCGCATCGTTGTGGTCATAATTGCCGCTCGGCACATAGAGGTAAGGAGCAAAGCCGAAAATATCACCCCCGGCATTCAGTTTTACCTTTAAAGGCACGGTAAGGATTAGATCGCCGGTACCACTGGCTGAGCCGAGAGAAGACGCATCGCCACCGCCTGATATTCGGCCAAAGGGCAACAGGAATTGCGGGTCGAGCGTAGCGGATTCACTGATCTGCAACGTGTGCAGCAGGCGCAGCATGCCAATATCAGAGGTCAAGTTATAGTCAGAGCTGACTGTGTCACCGCGGGAGTGTGCGGAGCCGGTTGAAGCGTGCTGATAATAAAGTAGTCCCACTGTGGTACCGTCGGGAAATTGACTATAGTCGCCGGGCGCCACCTCAACAGCGAGCGCAGGCGCAGAACCAAGCAGTATGGCAGGCAGGCAAAAGCGTAGTGCGTGCATAATGTATCCCCGAAGAATGAAGTGATTGCCGTGTTGTTTAGCGTTGAGCATCACGCAGCATCCCGGTCATCGGATGGCAGTTGATATATTCGAAGGTCTGAAACCGGGCATCTGAAACAGAAACCTCGTGGTAAAGCCTCAGTTTCTGCAATCCGGTTACCACCCGGAAAAACGTGGTGAAGATGCGAAGATGTGTGGGATGTGATTCTGCCCAGCGTTCAAGCCGATCAAGTGAGCGCCAGAAGCCGATATCGTAGGCAATATCCAGCAGATTTCCGTTGATATCCACGTTACGAACAAAGCGGTTGCTGTAACAACCCAGCGACTGACCTTCATCGCGAAGAAAATCCATACCCGCCTGCAAAGGAGGGAGCATTTCTGTGAAGTAAAGCTGACGCTCTGGTTCTTCCGCCTCCATCCAGTCCTGCCCTGAACGAATGAGCGTAATGTTGTCATGCCCTTGCACTACGACCCTGCCGCCAGCCTCAGGATCGCCAGAAATAATCCGCAGTTCATTGTCAGGTTGCATCCAGTCATTCTGGGATGCAGGGATGCGGTCACGTACAGACCCCCAGTAACCATGTTCCTGGATCTCACTACTGATATTATCCATCACCGCGCCGACGCCCGGCAGATCATCCTTAAAGGCATACAGAGTCTCAAACTGTTCCGCCCGTGGGGCGATAATTTCACGGAAATAACCGACGCCATCCACCAGCCGTTCATCTGAAGACCACCAGTTTTCGATCTCCGGCTGACGAACCCAGCGGCAGTACGCAGCCGGCTCCCGCCAGTACCCCACCACGATAAAATTACCGTAGCCCTGGTTATCGGTATGAAAAGAGATGTCATGATTGCCGGGCCCGTTACTCAGGCTAAAAGTCGACACAATGTGCTGCATTGCCCGGACCGCGCTCTCACGATTTTCTTCATGAAATTGCACCCCCAGATAAGCCATAACAACCTGTGTCAGGTCATCATTGGCACGTCCAACAAACATAGGAAAAGGTGGCTGATAGTCGTCGTGAACCCGGCGTGAAAGTGTGCGGGGGCATTGCAGGTGTTTATCAATGGCAGATTCCATAAAGTCTCCCGGATATAGAGTTTCAGCGATGGGTAAATTCACTACTGATACTAAGGAGAAAACTGCCGGATACCTGGCTTAAGCGGACAATCGTCTGGTCAGGAAGGACACATTGCTATTTATTATTGCCGGGGAGTCGTGATGAAATGAAACAGTGCAGCTTTGCCCATTAATAGTGCACTGCTCCACGTTTAACACGTCTGAATATATCTATTATCCATGAAATATCTCTCAAAATTGTCATGGCGCAAATATTGCTTTCAGTTTGAAATAATTCATTCTGCTATGAGGTGTTGCCGTGAACAGTCATTCCACTTCCCGGGATATACGCTATTCAACCGAACATGTTTCAGCGCAGCACCGCTTCGAATACTGGAATGATGTTATTCTTCGTCACTGCATTCCTTCGGATGGCAAACCACCCGCTGATGGCGGGTTTGATGGAGAACTTGCCGTAAGAGAAGTGGGGCTTGTGGATGTGTGCACTCTCACTTCAACACTCCACCACTGGGAGAGAAAATCACGACATCTGAGAACAGGACCGGACGATGATTTATGGCTCGGTTACTTTCGGGGAGGACACGGCCAACTGGAACAGGGAGGGCGAAAAGCGTGTCTGTCGTCTAATGATTTAGTTCTTTATGATGCGGCACAGACGTTTCGGTTCAGCCTTGGGGGCGAAAATAACCACCTGATACGAATTCCCCGGCATCTGCTAGCAGGAAAAGTCTCTGCCAGCGAGACCCTGACTGCCACTATTCTTGATGATTCTCGTCCGGGAATTATTCCTCTGCGTGAGATGATTTACCAGGCAGCTCAAACACCGGTGTTGATAAGTAATCCGGCCATGGCCAGTCGCTTTTCACAAACAATGCTGGATCTACTGGTTCTGAGCCTGGAATTGCAGGATCACAATACAGCAGCTTCAGAACGCGATTTATACGCAAAAATGAGAAACTATATCAGCAGAAATCTTACTAACCCTGAGCTCAGCATAGAGAATATTGCTCTCGCTCATCACGTATCAGTGCGTACGGTTACACGGACCTTTGCACGACATCAAAAAACACCAGCCGCCGTTATCTGGCAAGAGCGGCTTCAAGCCAGCCGTGATGCGCTTGAACAGGGGCGAGTGCGTAGCGTATCTGAGGCTGCACTTGACTACGGATTCTCTGATTTCACGCATTTCAGCCATGCATTCCGTAAAGCATTTGGCGTCACACCGAGCTCGGTCATGAAGCAGCAACGTCAGGTTTTTATAAAATCCTGATAAATTCTCTTCCGTTGTAGGGACATGCCTTAAACGCCAGGTATTAAGATATATACACAGGTCATCCCATGCGAGCGTTATGACGTTCGCAAAATGAAATAAACTCCGCTAAAGGCATGGGGTGTGCATAATAATAGCCTTGTTGAACATCGCAACCCATGGCAAAGACGGTTTCGGCCAGGCTTTGAGTTTCAATGCCTTCGACAACGATGTTCAATCCCACATCATTTGCGATTTCAATGATCTTCTCTAATATCACTCTGTTCTTGTGACTCTGGTCGATGCCTCTTAATAAATTTTTATCAATTTTGACCTCGTCAAACGGCATTTCATTTAAAATGTTCAGTGAGGCATAACCTGAGCCCAGGTCGTCTAGCGACCATAATATGCCTTTCTTCGTCAGGTCATTCATGATCTTATAAATGTACGTTTTATCATAAATAAAAGCGCTTTCCGTTATTTCAAATTTTATAAGCTTGTAGCTTAACGTATTTTTTTTGAATAGTTTAGCGATGGTATCTATGAACTCAGCATCCATAAGCTGGACAGGACTAATATTGACTGAAAGCGTCATGTCTGTGACTTTCTTTCGTATTTCCAGTAAATCATCACCCACACGCTCTAGCATCCAGTACCCAATCGGTAATATTAATCCGGACGCCTCAGCAATCGGAATAAAATGCTCGGGTGATATAAAACCTTTGGTGTGGTGTTCCCAGCGCAGGAGAGCCTCTGCGGAAATGACTTTCCCTTCACGATTGATTTGTGGTTGATAATACACAGAGAGCTGGTTTGCTTTGAGAGATTTTGCAAGCGCCGATGTTAAACATTTTTCATCGGTGTAATTACTTCTGGAAATAAGTAGCATGCCAAAGATCAGGGAAATAGAGGTAAAGTAATTTATAAAAATTCCTTTAGCCATAATATATACGGGAGGACGGAGTATTTCTGTGGTAAAACAGATTCCCGATACGGAATAGACCAAATAAAAAGCAAAAGCGATAAAGGGCATTACTGTTTTGACATAAAACTGCTCATACCGCAGAAATAAAGCACCGCCAACAGCATAGGCGAGAAGATAAGAGTGTGATGAACGGGGTATACCGTCAACAGGATAGTCAGTCAAAGGAATTAAAATACATACAATAAGTATTAGGTGGGAGAATATCAGTACTTTTTTCTTGGTGATCCCAGAGAAGGCCATTCTCATAGCATAACAGCCCACCAGAACAACAGACATACATAAGGCGGCTATATAGGGTTTACCCGCCAATATATAGGCTACGCTCCATCCCGTACCGCCTGCCAGACAAATCACTCCAATAAGAAAAAGCAAGAAAAACTGCCGCCTTGTATGGTTACAACGTGGGAGATTCTGAATGTATGGCTCAAAAAAATACATCGATGAGTTTAATAATATATTCATATTACCCACTGTTCTATTTTTATAATTAAAAGGTAATTCTTCAGTATTTGTACTGATAACGGAGCATAGAAAAAGCCAATGAAAGATTTTCTCTGTGTATTACACCAAGATCCCTTTTAAAAAAATCAATGCTGTAATCTACTATACACCACATTTATTATACCAATAAAAGAGGCTGATTTCTTTCCCGGGAAATGGTAGCTCCTGTTGTACCATACCTCATTGAAACCAGCACAAAGAATCAAAAGACGCTATGCC
The DNA here is from genome assembly GCF_900116535.1 of Kosakonia arachidis. GTDB lineage: Bacteria > Pseudomonadota > Gammaproteobacteria > Enterobacterales > Enterobacteriaceae > Kosakonia > Kosakonia arachidis. The sequence goes on from NZ_FPAU01000002.1 coordinate 212,735, forward strand.
TTTACCGATGTTTTTAAGAATATCCCCATGCCCTGGAAAAGCTGTTACCGCAGTGTTAGAAGCAAGGGTATAAGCACCGGCAACTGCAGTAAATTACCGCCAAGCCCGACAACAGCGAAACAGATCGTTGTCATGCCACCTGTCTCTTGTCCGCTGGGCTACCACAGGATTCTGGGCAATTTCCAGCAGCCTGGGCGGATTCAATTTCATTTAGTCTTGCGTGAGATGACTGACTTAGCTATAAGCCTGCAGATCCGATCTTCGCTCACAACAAACCTGGCTATCTCTGGATTTGCAGTTTCATATCAGAAACGATACTCAACGTCGCCCCCTCTCACAACTGCGTGGATAGCGCCTGATTAATGCAGCCCTGGCCGATTAACGTGGTACGCACAGCCTCAATAAGCGGGGTATGCGGATCGAGGCCTAAGAAAGCAATCTTCGTTTCATGGCAACGTCCCCCTTGATTAAGATAGCGTTGCATCGCCCCGTTGAACTCACAGGTCATTGCTGACGTAGTGGTGTGTTCAGCGGGAGCAGGTCACAGAGAGGGGAAAACCGATAAGCGCCACGCGGGTTGGAAGGTGCTTCCACGTTCGCTGGATAGTCTTGTTCGACACATGGTTTACTTTGCTTTCTGTCCGCTCCGTGCCAGGTGTGGCCCCCTTCAACACAACGATATTATTAATCGGAGGCCCCCATAAGTACTCAATTATCAGGCTCAATTTAACAAAAAAAGGTTGCCAGCTCCTCAGCCAGTGCCTGCGGTTGCTCATCCGGGATGAAATGACCGCTATGTTTGATAGTGATACCTGTAACATTATCAGCAAACTGCCTTAACGGCGCAGCCATATCGGGGATAGAACCTTGTTCCGCGCTAATAGCCAGCAGTGGAAGTGTCATTTTACATTGCTCACTCAGGGCCCAGTTCTGTGCAGCTGACGTCATTACCTCACGGTATGGCGCCAGGCCGGCACGCAATGCGCCGTTCTGTGTTAGCAAACGTATATACTCCGCCATATCGGCATTGCTAAAGGCCATTGGACTGGCTGCCTTGCGTCGCAGGAACCATTCAAGGTAGACCTCTTCACGTCCGGTAATTAATGCTTCAGGAAGATCGGGTAATAAATGGAAAGCAAAGTGCCATGTTTTCCAAGCCTTATCCGGTGTCACAGGCAGGGCATCGGGCAGGGTTATGCCGGGAATACCCGCATCCAGAAGAGCCAGCTTGATCACCTGCTGGCTGTAGAGCATGGCGTAAGGCCAGGCCACCCAGGCTCCAACATCGTGAGCAGAAAGGTAATAACGATCAATCGCAAGTTTTTGCATCAGGCCCTGTACCTTGCCTGCAAGGGCCTGCGTATCATAGCCGGATTGCGGTTTGTCGGAATCACCTTGCCCAGGCAGATCCAGTGCGATAATCAAATAGCGGTCAGCCAACAGTGCCATTACCTGACGCCAGGCGTACCAGCTTTGCGGAAAGCCAGCTAACATCAACACGACTTCACCCTGTGGATTGCCCCCTCTTACATAGTGCAAACGAACACCATCTATTGTTTCGTAGTAATGGGAAAAGCCTGGCATGTCTGTGACAGGCTGTGACCAGGATGGAACAATTGTCTTGTCGAACATTGAAATCTCCACTTATTTAGGAAATGACCATTTCCTTATTTGGTAAAAATTTTAATCAAGCATTCTGTGAACCGTGGCAATCAGAAGCTCGCCCTCTGCTATATCCTTTATTTTCCCTGCTACACGCATACCCAACACCAGACACAACAGCATGTTAGTCAGCGCTTCAGCATCATGTTGCGGGTTAACCGAGCCGTCCTGCTGACCCTTTTCAATCAGGTGCTGGATAGTTAGCTGATTACGCTGAAGCGCAACATGCACCTGTTCTGCAAGCCCGGCATCAAACTGCTGTAATTCGATGGCGCTGCCGACGACCAGGCAGCCACGCCGTCCTTCAGCATCACTGGCAGATTCAAGATAGAACCGTAGCAGCTCAGCAATTCCTGACCGACCATCAGGCTGTTGCGCCAGTCGCTGGCGTAGCGACTTCATACGCAGCGATGTATAACGCTCAAATGCTTGCAAAAAAAGGTTACGCTTGTCGTGAAAGGCTTTGTAGATACTCCCGGAGGCAAGTTGCATGCCTTTGCTCAGATCGCTGATGGAAGCGTTGTAATAACCCTTTTCACGAAAAACCAGGATGGCAAGGTCAAGCGCCGCATCCACGTCAAACTGCCGGGGACGCCCGCGTTCACGAACTTTTTGTGGTTGCTCTGACATCATCCGCATTATTTTGGAATTGATCGATTCCAAAATTGTTGCATATAATTCAAAAAAATAAAAGGGTAAGGATATATAAGGTTTTAGAGTTCCAACTTCCGCCCCGGCGCACATTATACCCAAAGCATAACCTTCAGGTTGATCACTACCTGCCCGGTTTAGCCCTGAGGACAGCCAAATTGCGATCAGGACAAAAGAGCTTTAATTCATGTTGGCGCTTGCGGCAAGCTTGATCTGAATATATCGGCGTTTGATAACGAGCTGGACGGGCGCGACTATATGTAGAAATGGGGTTTCCCAATATAGTGAACTGCGGCGGAAAGGGCGATGCGGTTTCCCCGTGGGATAAATTCAACACCCCTTTGAACCTTATATGGTCAAGGATATCGCTTCAAGGGGAGGAGGTCATGCGAAAGGGCCTGAAGCCTACAATAAAACGTATCCAACCGCATTTCTGATAAAGACTATGAGGATAATTGAGTCGGGCGTACCGGGCTGGAGATGATGCGCTCGTTTCCGCAAGATCAGCCATAGCACATGGTAGTCAATTTCGCCGGACATCATGACCCGGAAGATATTACCGCCAGTATGGAAAAAAGCGCTGGTGGCCGGAAATTCCCTTCACCCGTTGATTCCACGGCACTGAGCGGACGCGAGTCTACCCTACTCAAACCCCAATGCTGCATTGTGCAACTGCACTCCCGGTGGGTCAGGTTAAAGGGATTAATGATGTCAGAGCCACATCGGAATGACGGAAATAGCGAGTAATCCCCCCAGTATGGTGTTAAGAACATGCCATTGCGCGTCTGTTCGTAACAGACGCGCCAGCAACAGACCGGCAATACACCACAGGGAGAGAGAGAGGATCGCGGCGATACCAAATGAACAACCAAGAGTAAAAACAAGGTACACGGGTTGCGAGGCAATTGAAGCGAATGAAGCGGCTGCCCCCAGGGTCATCGCCCACCCTTTGGGATTGTGCCAAACCAGCCATAGTGCCGCCACGAACGTTGTTGGTCTGGCAACACTTGCATGTAAATGCGGTGGGCCGCTGCGGGTCATCTTCCACGCAAGCCACAGCAAATACAGGCTACCCGCAAGTTTCATGGCAAATTGCAAGGAAGGGAAAGCCAGAATCACGCCGCCTAATCCCGCGGCGGCACAAGCCGCCATCGAGGCAAGTCCCAACGCGATCCCGCACATGAAGGGCATGGATCGATAATAACCAAAATGGGCACCAGATGCAGTGGCTAAGGTGGTGGCACCGCCAGGCGTCACGGTGGAAACAATCACAAACAAAAGCAGTGGGAAATATTCAGCGATTAGCATACAGGCCTCCAGGGTTATGACAGGACTCTACCGTGTCACTATTCATGATGAAAGCTAATGATATGCATGCTTTATATTACGAGTTATAATGCATTGTATGAGCCGAAATCTTGATATTACGCTACTACGTACGTTTGTTGCCGTTGCCGATCATGGCAGCATGACAGCGGGCGGAAACGCCTTACACCTTACACAGAGCGCTGTCAGCCAGCAGGTTGCCCGGTTAGAGGCGTTTTCTGGCGTACTGTTTTTCCGTGGAAAACGAACCCTACGCCTGACGCCTGGTGGAGAACGCTTGCTTGGAAAAGCACGACGCCTGATTACCCTGAACGACGAACTGTGGGCGGAAATGACGGAAGGGCCGCTTGATGGCGTCATCCGGCTTGGTGTCCCGTATGATCTTGTCGGAACGTGGTTGCCGCCTGTCCTGAAAAATTTTGCGGCAGCGCATTCGCAGGTGGATTTACGACTGGTTTGCATGTCATCGCCAGAGCTCCTTGCCGCGATCGCAGCCGGTACGCTCGATCTGGCACTGGTTGAAGAGCCGCCTGGAAAATCCGGAGGGGAATGTCTGTTAGTTGATCGCCTGGTGTGGGTTGGAGCCAAAGGCGGTGCCGCGTTTCTGAAACGTCCATTACCGGTGTCTATGGTTGCGGAAACCTGCGCATTTCGTGCGGTGGTATTGCAGGCGTTGCGAGAGAGAGAAACCACCTGGCAAACGTTGTTTGAAAGCGGCAGTATTGATGCGACGCAAGCTATGGTTCGCGCCGATCTGGCCGTCAGTGTCTGGCTGGCATCAACCATTCCGAGCGATCTGGTCATTCTCCCCTTTGATGAAAATTTACCTGAACTTCCGCTATTTTCTGTCAACCTTTATCACGCCAGGGGGCAGCGCTCGCGTGCAGTGCATGAACTGGCACAACAAATACGCGGCAGACTCAAGTAGTTAGAACAATAGAGCAGCATGCTGTAAGTGAAAATCATCGCGGAAGCTCATGTCATGCTGCCTGAAGTCTGATTGAAACTAAAAGAATATAGTCTCAACCAGGCTGGGTTACACTCTGGTTTCGTGCCTGCCGGCAATCAAGATTATCAATGGAGCCACTCAGAAGTGGAATAGCTGCATCACTATGAGCCCTTCCTAATATTGATGCCAGGTTAATTCAGCCACTTTGGCCTGTTCAACCTCGATTGCGCGCAATTGTTTTCTTGCTTGAGTTCAGTAGCTGGGCATCTTCCGTCCTGACGCACGAGCTTTAATTCGTTGAGTTTGAGACGGGCAGCGGCGAGAGAAGTCTGCGGAAAATTGCCGATTTTAACTTGAGCGAGCTTGCCAGTCAGAGGGCTCGTATAACGGTAGAAAAAAGACTTAACCCCTGTTGCACCGCAGGAGACATGTAAACCACGCTTTTCGCCAATATCTGCTTTATCTTTATCGCCTGGCTTCATCATTTCTATCGTTTTAAACGACAGTGACTTTGCCTCTTGTTTTCCTACCAGAAAGACTCCGTTATCATGCTTACTCTGCATTCCTGGGAAAACCTTCGGAATGCTTGTGAATGAGGCAAGGCGATACGCAATAAGAACGATAAAAATCGCCAGCCCGTTAATATTCAAGCACATGGACATCATAAACTGATGAGTACACTAGAGAATTTCGACGCCCACACCCCAATGATGCAGCAGTACCTGAAGCTGAAAGCCCAGCATCCGGATATTCTGCTGTTCTACCGGATGGGCGACTTTTACGAACTGTTTTATGACGATGCGAAACGCGCTTCGCAGCTTATGGATATCTCGCTGACCAAACGCGGCGCATCGGCAGGTGAGCCGATCCCGATGGCCGGTGTTCCGCATCATGCGGTGGAAAACTATCTGGCGAAGCTAGTCAGTCTTGGCGAATCCGTGGCGATTTGCGAACAAATCGGCGATCCGGCAACCAGCAAAGGTCCGGTTGAGCGCAAAGTGGTACGCATTGTTACGCCTGGCACCATCAGCGATGAAGCGCTGTTGCAGGAGCGTCAGGACAATCTGCTGGCCGCAATCTGGCAAGACAGCAAAGGCTTTGGGTATGCCACGCTGGATATCAGCTCCGGGCGTTTTCGCGTCAGCGAACCGGCCGATCGCGATACAATGGCCGCCGAGTTGCAGCGCACCAATCCTGCCGAGTTGCTCTATGCCGAAGACTTTGCCGAAACGGCGCTGATTGAAGGCCGCCGTGGCCTTCGCCGCCGTCCGCTGTGGGAGTTCGAAATTGATACCGCCCGCCAACAACTGAACCTGCAATTTGGCACCCGTGACCTGGTTGGCTTTGGCGTGGAAAATGCACCGCGCGGCCTGTGTGCAGCCGGTTGCCTGTTACAGTATGTCAAAGACACGCAGCGCACTACCCTGCCGCATATTCGCTCCATCACCATGGAACGCCAGCAAGACACCATCATTATGGACGCCGCGACGCGCCGTAATCTGGAGATCACGCAGAACCTGGCAGGCGGCGTGGAAAATACACTGGCTTCGGTACTTGATTGCACCGTAACACCAATGGGCAGCCGCATGCTGAAACGCTGGCTGCATATGCCGGTCCGCGATACAACAGTGCTGACGGAACGCCAGCAAACCATCGGCGCATTGCAGGATCACTGCGGCGAGCTGCAACCGGTACTGCGCCAGGTGGGCGATCTGGAGCGTATTCTGGCACGTCTGGCGCTGCGCACAGCGCGTCCGCGCGATCTGGCGCGTATGCGTCACGCTTTCCAGCAACTGCCGGAACTGCGCGCGCAGCTGGCGGAAGTGAAAAGCGCGCCAGTGCAGGCGCTGTGCGAAAAGATGGGCGAGTTCAGCGAACTGCGCGAGTTGCTGGAGCGAGCAATTATCGATGCACCGCCGGTGCTGGTGCGCGATGGCGGCGTGATTGCGCCGGGTTATAACGCCGAACTGGACGAATGGCGCGGTCTGGCAGATGGCGCAACCGACTATCTTGACCGGCTGGAGATCCGCGAACGCGAACGCCTCGGGCTGGATACGCTGAAAGTGGGTTATAACGCGGTACACGGTTACTACATCCAGATTAGCCGCGGGCAAAGTCATCTGGCACCGATTCATTACGTGCGCCGCCAGACGCTGAAAAATGCCGAACGCTACATTATTCCAGAACTGAAAGAGTACGAAGACAAAGTTCTGACCTCAAAAGGCAAAGCACTGGCGCTGGAAAAACAGCTTTATGACGAGCTGTTCGATCTGCTGATGCCGTATCTGGCCGACCTGCAACAGAGCGCCTCTGCGCTGGCGGAACTGGATGTGCTGGTGAACCTGGCGGAGCGCGCTTATACCCTGAATTACAGCTGTCCGACCTTTATTGATAAGCCAGGCATCCGCATTACCGAAGGCCGTCATCCGGTGGTCGAGCAGGTACTGAAAGAGCCGTTTATTGCTAACCCGCTGAATTTATCGCCACAGCGCCGGATGTTAATCATCACCGGGCCAAATATGGGTGGTAAAAGCACCTACATGCGTCAGACTGCGCTGATTGCGCTGCTGGCCTATATTGGCAGCTATGTGCCCGCGCAAAAAGTCGAGATCGGCCCAATCGATCGCATCTTTACCCGCGTCGGGGCGGCAGACGATCTGGCCAGCGGACGTTCTACCTTTATGGTGGAAATGACCGAAACCGCCAACATCCTGCATAACGCCACGGAAAACAGCCTGGTGCTGATGGATGAAATTGGTCGCGGAACATCGACCTATGATGGTCTGTCACTGGCATGGGCATGTGCGGAAAACCTGGCGAATAAAATCAAAGCATTGACGCTGTTCGCGACTCACTACTTTGAGTTGACGCAACTGCCGGAAAAAATGGAAGGTGTGGCAAACGTACATCTCGACGCGCTGGAGCATGGAGATACCATCGCCTTTATGCACAGCGTGCAAGACGGCGCGGCCAGTAAGAGTTACGGCCTGGCGGTCGCGGCGCTGGCGGGCGTGCCAAAAGAGGTGATTAAACGCGCGCGCGGCAAATTACGCGAGCTGGAAAGCCTGTCGCCGAATGCGGCGGCCACGCAAATAGACGGCACTCAAATGTCGCTGCTGTCCCCGGCAGAAGAGACCAGCCCGGCAGTAGACGCCTTGGTAAACCTCGATCCGGACAGTTTAACGCCGCGTCAGGCGCTGGAATGGATTTACCGCCTGAAGAGCCTGGTGTAAGGCGCTGATTGCCAGATGGCACTGAAGCAGCTTGGGCGTTTTTACGCTCAGGGATCGAATCCGATCTGCCATTCTGTTCAGTCCGGACTTACATGCGATAACTTATTTCCGCCCGGCAGCAACGGGATCGTTGGCACAATGGGGACAGATCATTTTTCACGCCTTATTATTGGCGATTCGCCAGTATGGCGGTCAGCTTTTCCAGCGCTGATCAGAAAGATGATGAGAAAAGCGTAATAGCCGAAAAGAAAAAGGCCGCGTCGTAAACGAGCGGCCTTTTTGGTTTGAAAGCATGCTTATTCGCGGAACAGCGCTTCGATATTCAGCCCTTGCGTTTGCAGGATTTCGCGCAAACGACGCAGACCTTCAACCTGAATCTGACGAACACGTTCGCGGGTGAGACCAATTTCACGGCCCACATCTTCCAGTGTCGCAGCTTCATAACCCAGCAGACCGAAACGACGCGCCAGCACTTCACGCTGTTTGGCGTTCAGTTCGAACAGCCATTTGACAATGCTTTGTTTCATATCATCGTCTTGCGTGGTGTCTTCCGGACCGTTGTCTTTCTCATCAGCCAGGATATCCAGCAGCGCTTTTTCAGAATCTCCGCCTAATGGCGTATCGACTGAGGTAATGCGCTCGTTGAGACGCAGCATACGGCTTACGTCGTCAACCGGTTTGTCCAGCCGTTCAGCTATCTCTTCCGCACTCGGTTCGTGGTCCAGCTTATGGGACAACTCACGCGCGGTACGCAGATAGACGTTCAGCTCTTTAACAATGTGGATTGGCAGACGAATGGTGCGGGTTTGGTTCATAATCGCCCGCTCAATAGTCTGACGAATCCACCAGGTCGCATACGTTGAAAAACGGAAACCACGTTCAGGGTCAAATTTCTCAACGGCACGGATCAGCCCCAGATTTCCCTCTTCAATCAGATCCAGCAGTGCCAGACCACGATTACTGTAACGACGGGCAATCTTAACCACCAGACGCAGGTTACTTTCGATCATGCGACGGCGGGAGGCAACGTCACCGCGAAGTGCGCGGCGTGCAAAATAGACCTCTTCTTCGGCCGTTAATAGTGGAGAGTACCCAATTTCCCCAAGGTACAGCTGAGTAGCATCTAATACACGCTGGGTGGCACCCTGCGACAACAGCTCCTCTTCCGCCAGGTCATTATCACTGGGTTCCTCTTCTACTAAGGCTTTTTCGTCAAAAACCTCTACTCCGTTTTCATCAAATTCCGCATCTTCATTTAAATCATGAACTTTCAGCGTATTCTGACTCATAAGGTGGCTCCTACCCGTGATCCCTGGGCAAAGCTCCTGAAAACGCCTCATTGTGCTCGTTGCAGCGGCATCTGCGCGCACTGCAACGGCTCGATGGGGAGTCTTCAATAACCTTGCACCGATTCATCGCTGCGGCAAATAGCGCAGCGGGTTAACGGATTTCCCCTTGTAACGAATTTCAAAATGCAAGCGTGTAGAACTGGTTCCGGTACTACCCATGGTAGCTATTTTTTGCCCCGCCTTAACTTCTTGTTGTTCCCGGACCAGCATTGTGTCGTTATGGGCGTAGGCACTCAGGTAATCATCGTTATGTTTAATGATGATCAGATTACCGTAACCGCGCAGCGCGTTACCGGCATATACAACGCGCCCATCTGCGGTCGCGACAATAGCCTGTCCTTTGCTGCCAGAGATATCAACACCTTTATTGCCACCTTCGGTAGCAGAGAAGTTGTCGATAACTTTGCCCTCAGTCGGCCAGAGCCATGAAGCAATCGGCGAGCTGGTTGATGTACTGCTGGCAGTCGGTTCGGTTGTGCTTACAGAAGGTGCCGTAACAGGCGCTGTGATGGTTGTCGCAGGCTTGTTGTTGGGCAACATTTTGTTAGCACTTTGTTCACCTGAATCCTCAGAATACGTAATTGTCGGTTTCGAAGCAACCACTACGCTGGAATTTTGTGCAGGTTTTGAGACTATTCCTTGTGCCGAAGCATCAGCCTGCGTAATGGCATTTCCACCCGTAATTGGCGTTCCAGATGCGTTACCGACCTGCAACGTTTGCCCGACTTCAAGGTTATAAGGCGCAGCGACATTATTACGCTGCGCCAGATCACGAAAATCGTTCCCGGTAATCCACGCGATATAAAATAATGTATCGCCACGTTTAACCGTATAGGTACTACCGCCGGTATAGCTGCCTTTGGGAATATTGCCGTACTGGCGGTTATAGACGATGTGCCCATTAACGGTCTCAACAGGCGTCTGTGCCATCGGCTGAATCTGCGTTGGCTGTGCATTCGGGCGATATACAGGCTGAATTTTCTGCTGCGATGATGTACCAAGTTTTGGTGGAGGCGTAATCAACATTCCAGAACTAGAATTTGAACTGGCGTTACCGCCAACAGAACTGACCGGGGCCGGAGCATTAGTGGAATTTGAACACCCTGCCAGCCACAGCGAAACCAGTGACAATGCCGCAATACGGCTTACGGTGAATTTCGGGCTTCCCGCGCTCATTTATCCCCCAACAATATATAGATAACCAATGACTTAACGATAACCGCGACGTCTTGCGGCAAATATGTCTACCATACGCTGTTACGGTCTGAAAATCTCAGAGAAAACTCTGTAACTCAGGCCAGTTCGCCTCTTATTAGCGGAACAAAGCGCACCGCTTCCACAGTATCAATAATAAATTCGCTTCCGCGCCGACGAACGCGCTTCAACTGTTGCATTTCGTCACCTACGGGCAAGACAAGAAGGCCGCCCTCATCCAGTTGCGACATCAATGCGGCGGGGATCTCCGGCGGTGCGGCGGTCACAATAATGGCGTCAAACGGAGCGCGAACCTGCCACCCCTGCCAGCCATCACCGTGGCGAGTTGAAACATTGTGTAGATCGAGCTGCTTCAGGCGACGGCGCGCCTGCCATTGCAGGCTTTTGATACGTTCAACGGAGCAGACATGGTGTACAAGACGCGCCAGAATCGCCGTTTGATAGCCAGAGCCAGTGCCAATTTCCAGCACCCGTGACGCGGGTGTTAGCTCCAGCAGTTCGGTCATTCGCGCCACCATATAAGGCTGCGAAATGGTTTGTCCCTGACCAATAGGCAACGCAACGTTATCCCATGCTTTGTGTTCAAACGCCTCATCGATAAATTTCTCACGCGGCACTTGCGATAATGCCTCAAGCACCCGCTCATTTTTAATGCCCTGCGCGCGTAATTGATTGAGAAGATCCTGTACGCGTTTACTCACCATTGCGAATCCACCCCGACACGATCCAGCCAGCCTGAAACAACATCATGCGCGCTGTATGCTGTTAAATCTACATGCAACGGCGTGACGGAGACGTAGCCTTCATCCACGGCTGCAAAATCCGTATCCGGCCCGGCATCGCATTTTTCCCCGGGCGGACCAATCCAGTACAGTGTGTTGCCGCGCGGATCCTGCTGAGGAATAACTTGATCGGCCGGGTGACGGCTACCGCAACGGGTAACGCGAATACCTTTGATCTGATCGAGTGGCAGATCCGGCACGTTGATATTGAGTATCCGCCCGGTACGTAGCGGCTCACGGTTGAGCGCACGCAGAAGAGAGCAGGTGACGGCGGCTGCCGTTTCATAATGAGTATGCCCGTTGAGCGAGACGGCCAGCGCCGGAAAACCGAGATGACGCCCTTCCATCGCGGCCGCAACGGTGCCAGAGTAGATCACATCGTCGCCGAGATTCGGACCGGCATTAATGCCGGAAACCACTACATCCGGGCGCGGACGCATCAGCGCGTTCACCCCAAGGTAAACGCAGTCGGTCGGCGTACCCATCTGTACCGCGATATCACCATTTTCAAAGGTAAAAGTACGGAGTGAGGATTCGAGTGTCAGTGAATTGGAAGCACCGCTGCGGTTACGATCGGGCGCGACCACCTGAACATCAGCAAACTCGCGCAGCGCTTTTGCCAGCGTCTGAATTCCCGGCGCGTGGATCCCGTCATCGTTACTCAGCAATATTCGCATAATCACCCGATGTGTTAATAAGTTCTCTGACCACGCTGGTGGCAAAACTTCCCGCCGGCAGCCAGAAACGTAACTCGACGGTGACATCATCCCACCAGTTCCAGCAAAGCTTCTGCGGATAGAGCAGCATCGCGCGGCGCGCGGCTTCTACTTTTTCCCGCACCAACAATGCCTGCAGTTCCGGCGCATCGGCAACCGCCTGTTGCTCAAACGCCAACGCTGCTCGCTGAGCGCCCCAATCGCCGCTGCCCGGCAGCGCGGCGGTAATCATTAAAGCTTTCGCATCGACGCGCGCCTGCAATTCCGCGCGTTCTTCCTCGCTGGCGACAAACCAGCTACCGCGTCCCGCTAATTGTAGCGCATCGCCGTCAACAACTTGATTAAAGTCTGTTTTTTTCAATCGTTCGTTGACGATTTGATTAAACAACGCGCTACGCGCCGCCGACAGCCAGAAACTGCGTTTGTTACGATCGCGGACCGGCGTATCGCTCTGCGCCCAACGTAATGCGCCCTGCAAATTACTGCCGCCAATACCAAAACGCTGAGCACCGAAATAATTCGGCACACCTTTTTCACTGATGGCCTGCAAACGGGCTTCAACATCCACCCGATCGTTCACTTCACGCAGCACTAATATAAAGGCGTTGCCCTGCAATGCGCCCAGCCGCAGCTTGCGCTTGTGGCGGGCATACTCCAGCACTTTGCAACCTTCGAGTTCAAACCCGCTGAAATCCGGCATCTTATTGCCCGGCACACGGGCACACAGCCACTGCTCTGTCACCGCATATTTATCTTTTTGCCCGGCAAAGCTCACCTCACGCGCCTGAATTTTTAGGAATTTTGCCAGCGCATCTGCCACAAAACGGGTGTTGCAGCCATTTTTCAAAATACGCACCAGAATATGTTCACCTTCGCCGTCCGGTTCAAAGCCGAGATCCTCCACAACGACGAAATCTTCCGGGTTGGCTTTGAGGATCCCGCGGCCAGCCGGTTTACCATGCAGCCAGGTCAGGTTTTCGAATTCTGTCATTTTGCCGCCTTCAACAGCAGCGCGACCGCCTCACAGGCAATACCTTCGCCACGCCCGGTAAAACCGAGTTTTTCGGTAGTGGTGGCTTTGACGTTAACATCATCCATATGACAGCCGAGATCTTCAGCAATGAAGACGCGCATCTGCGGAATGTGTGGCAGCATTTTCGGCGCCTGGGCAATGATGGTCACATCAACATTACCCAGCGTATAACCCTTTGCCTGGATGCGTCGCCAGGCCTCGCGTAGCAGCGCGCGGCTATCGGCGCCTTTAAATGCCGGATCGGTATCCGGGAACAGTTTGCCGATGTCGCCCAACGCCGCCGCACCCAGCAGCGCATCGGTCAGCGCGTGCAGCGCCACATCGCCATCAGAATGCGCCAACAACCCTTTCTCGTAAGGAATGCGTACACCGCCGATAATAATTGGGCCTTCACCGCCAAAGGCGTGTACGTCAAAACCGTGTCCAATGCGCATTATGCTTTCTCCTGAAGGTCTGAAAAGGTCAGATAGAATTCTGCCAGCCGTAAATCTTCCGGGCGGGTCACTTTAATATTATCCGCGCGTCCGGCCACCAACTCCGGGTGGAATCCGCAATACTCCAGCGCCGACGCTTCGTCGGTGATCGTCGCGCCTTCATCCAGGGCGCGGGCCAGGCAATCGTGCAGCAGTTGTCGCGGGAAAAATTGCGGCGTCAACGCATGCCATAAATCATTGCGCTCAACGGTATGAGCAATCGCCGTTTTTCCCGGCTCTGCGCGTTTCATGGTGTCGCGCACTGGTGCGGCAAGAATACCGCCGACGCGGCTGGTTTCACTGAGCTGTAACAGCCGGTTTAAATCATCCTGATGTAGACAAGGACGCGCGGCATCATGCACCAGCACCCACTGCGCGTCACCTGCAGCCTTTAAGCCCGCCAGCACCGAATCGGCGCGTTCTGCGCCGCCGTTCACCACGGTAATTTGCGGATGTTGCGCCAGTGGCAGACGGGCAAAGCGCTCGTCGCCTGGACTGACGGCAATAATCACCCGCCTAACGCGCGGGTGGGCAAGCAGCGCATCTACGGCGTGCTCAAGAATGGTTTTTTGGCCAATGGAGAGATACTGCTTAGGACATTCCGTTTGCATGCGGCGGCCGAATCCGGCGGCCGGCACTACGGCACAGACGTCCGGAATTAGTGCTGACATGTCGTAAACCCGGGACTGTTTATCGATTATTTTGTGTGTTTTGATTCTGGTTCTGGTTCTGGTTCTGGTTTTGGTTTTGCGCTGACCCCGGCGTACGCTTTGACGAATCCGGCACCAGACGATAAAACGTTTCGCCCGGCTTAGTCATGGATAATTCGTTGCGTGCGCGTTCCTCAATCGCTTCCTGACCGCCATTGAGGTCGTCAATTTCGGCGAAAAGCTGATCGTTGCGCGATTTTAATTTGGCGTTCGTCGCCCGCTGTGTCGCCACATCTTCGCTGACGCGGCTGTAGTCATGCAGACCATTCTTGCCGAACCACAGCGAATACTGTAGCCAGACTAGTAAAGCCAGCAATAGCAGCGTTAGTTTACCCATCCTGCCCCCTGAAAAACGGCACCATCATCCCATAACTTTTCGTCAGACTCCACTCCGGGGCCGGGCGATGCCGCGCAAGTGCCAGACTTTATCATAAATGTCTTCCGAACCGTAGCCGGACACATTGCCTTAATGAGGGTTACGCTTTGACGTAAGGCCGTTAGCCCAGTAACCACATAAACAGTACGCCAAACATAGCGGCGACCGTCAACAGCGTCGCTAAGCTGCTGTAGAGCAACCGGCCGCCGAGCAGCGAATGCAACGCAATACCGACCACCACGGAGACGGGCATCAACGCGAGGAAAAACGGCCAAGTGTAGAGAAAGAAAAACAGGGTGTTGGAACCATAAATCATAAACGGGATCGCCAGCGCCAGCAGCCATGCAACGAACCCCACTACGGCCCCGGGAAAAGACCATGTGGTTTCGTCGGAGGTCGCAGGGAGTGATTGCGACCGTGTGAGGGTGATGTTCTGACTGTTACGCATATCGGATCCTGTTGCCTGTACGACCAGTAAACAGCAGATACGCGCGCAAATTCAGGAAGCGTAATTTCAACGCCGCGATGCCTGAAGAGGGCGCGTATCGCCAGTACCGTCTCAGGATCTGATAATATCGCTCTCCCGGAGGAGGTCTAATAATTGGCTAACCAAATTTGTTACCAATTGTTCACCCTGCAGGTGTACTTCCGGCGATTCGGGCGCTTCGTAAACCGAATCAATACCGGTGAAATTACGCAGTTCACCGGCGCGCGCTTTCTTGTACAACCCTTTCGGATCTCGCGCTTCGCAAATCGCCAGCGGCGTATCAACAAACACTTCGATGAAACGCCCTTCTCCCAGGCGTTCACGCACCATCTGGCGCTCAGCACGGTGCGGAGAAATAAATGCCGTCAGCACCACCAGCCCGGATTCCACCATCAGTTTGGCCACTTCGCCGACGCGACGGATATTCTCTTTGCGATCGTCATCGCTAAAGCCAAGATCGCTGCATAAACCGTGGCGCACATTGTCGCCATCCAGCAGATAAGTGCTGACACCCACCTTATGCAGCGCCTCTTCCAGCGCGCCAGCGACCGTTGATTTACCGGAACCGGAAAGTCCGGTAAACCACAGCACAACCCCACGGTGGCCGTGGAGTTGCTCGCGTTGCTCAGGGGTTACCGGATGGGCATGCCAGACGACATTTTCATCATGCAGAGCCATTATTTGCCTCCCAGCAGATCGCGCACGCCCCAGTGCGGGAAGTGCTTACGGATAAGCTGGTTCAGTTCCAGTTCAAACGCGCTGAATTCCGAAGCGCTGCCCGGCTGTTCAATGTGAACATCACGCACCATACCCGCGCCGACGGTCACGTTGCTCAGCCGATCGATAAAGATAATACCGCCGGTGACCGGGTTTTGTTGATACGCGTCCAGCGTCAGCGGTTCATCAAAGGTCAAATCAACCAGACCAATGCCGTTAAGCGGCAGGCTCTCCACCTGACGCTGCGTTAAATTGTTGATGTCCACCTGATACTGAATGGTATCGACACGTGCGCGCGTCTTTTTGCCCGCCACTTTGATGTCGTAGCTCTGCCCCGCCTGCAATGGCTGTTCCGCCATCCATACCACATCAAGCGACGCGCGCTGCACGGCTGGCAGCGTTTCCTGCGCATCAAGAATCAGGTCGCCGCGGCTGATGTCGATCTCATCTTTCAGCACCAGCGTAATCGCCTCGCCTGCGGCCGCTTCCTGTAAATCGCCATCAAACGTGACAATGCGGGTAATGGTCGATTCCACGCCTGACGGCAACACTTTGATACGCTGACCAACGCTCACCACGCCGGACGCCAGCGTACCGGAGAAACCACGGAAATCGAGGTTCGGACGGTTAACATACTGCACCGGGAAACGCATCGGTTGGGTGTCCACTACGCGCTGGATCTCCACAGTTTCCAGCACTTCCAGCAGCGTCGGGCCGCTGTACCACGGCATTTTTTCACTCTGGCTGGCAACGTTATCGCCTTCCAGCGCCGACAGCGGTACGAAGCGGATATCCAGGTTACCCGGCAGTTGTTCGGCAAAAGTCAGGTAGTCCTGGCGAATGTTGTCGAAGGTCTCTTCGCTAAATTCCACCAGATCCATTTTATTCACCGCGACTATCAGATGCTTGATCCCCAGCAACGTGGAGATAAAGCTGTGGCGACGGGTTTGATCCAGCACGCCTTTACGCGCATCGATCAACAAAATCGCCAGATCGCAGGTAGACGCGCCGGTGGCCATATTGCGGGTGTACTGCTCGTGCCCAGGCGTATCGGCGATGATAAATTTGCGCTTCTCCGTAGAGAAATAGCGGTAGGCCACATCAAT
The DNA here is from genome assembly GCF_900116535.1 of Kosakonia arachidis. GTDB lineage: Bacteria > Pseudomonadota > Gammaproteobacteria > Enterobacterales > Enterobacteriaceae > Kosakonia > Kosakonia arachidis. Next base: position 229,520 of record NZ_FPAU01000002.1, read on the forward strand.
GGTAATGCCCTGTTCACGCTCCGCTTGCAGGCCGTCCACCAGTAGCGCCAGGTCGAGTTTTTCGCCCTGCGTGCCGTGGCGTTTGCTGTCGTTATGCAGCGTGGAGAGCTGATCTTCATAGATCTGGCGAGTATCGTGCAGCAAACGACCGATCAAGGTACTTTTCCCGTCATCGACGCTGCCGCAGGTCAGAAAGCGCAGCAGACTTTTATGCTGCTGGGCGTGCAGATACGCTTCGACGCCGCCCTCGTTGGCGATTTGTTGAGCAATAGTGGTATTCATGGCGGCTCCTTAGAAGTATCCCTGACGTTTTTTCAGCTCCATCGAGCCAGCCTGGTCGCGGTCAATCACACGGCCCTGACGTTCACTGGTGGTGGAAACCAGCATCTCTTCGATGATCTCAGGCAGCGTCTGCGCGGAAGATTCCACCGCGCCGGTCAGCGGCCAGCATCCGAGAGTACGGAAACGCACCATCCGCTGCTCGATCACTTCGCCCGGTTGCAGATCGATACGGTCATCATCGATCATCATCAGCATACCGTCACGCTCAAGCACCGGGCGCTCTGCCGCCAGGTACAGCGGAACGATGTCGATATTTTCCAGGAAGATATACTGCCAGATATCCAGCTCGGTCCAGTTTGAAAGCGGGAACACGCGAATGCTTTCGCCCTTGTTGATCTGGCCGTTGTAGTTGTGCCACAGCTCCGGACGCTGGTTCTTCGGATCCCAGCGGTGGAAACGGTCGCGGAAAGAGTAAATACGCTCTTTGGCGCGTGATTTCTCTTCGTCGCGGCGCGCGCCTCCGAAAGCAGCGTCAAAACCGTATTTGTTCAGCGCCTGCTTCAGCCCTTCGGTTTTCATAATATCGGTGTGTTTAGCACTGCCGTGCACGAACGGGTTAATGCCCATCGCCACCCCTTCCGGGTTTTTGTGTACCAGCAGTTCACAGCCATAGGCTTTGGCGGTATGGTCGCGGAATTCATACATCTCACGGAATTTCCAGCCAGTATCGACGTGCAGTAGCGGAAACGGTAGCGTGCCCGGATAGAAGGCTTTACGCGCCAGATGCAGCATCACGCTGGAATCTTTACCGATGGAGTACATCATCACCGGGTTGGAAAATTCGGCCGCCACTTCGCGGATGATATGGATGCTTTCCGCCTCCAGTTGTCGCAAATGAGTGAGTCGTTTTTGATCCATAACCATTCCTTAAGCCAGTTTAATCACGGAGGCGTCAAAGGCGTCCGTTGCTGTCGTATGCCGGAACCAGGCAAGCTCGTGATGAAGCTGCACCACTTCGCCCACCACCAGCAGGGCGGGCATCGGCGCAACATGCGCCAGTTCCTCGAGTTGTTCTAGTGTGCCGGTAGCAACCTGTTGCTCCGCGCGTGTACCGCGAGATATCACTGCCACTGGCGTGGTTTTATCGCGCCCGTGAGCAATCAGTTGTTCGCTGATCTCTGCCGCTTTCATGGTGCCCATATAAATCGCCAGCGTCTGGTGGCTTTGCGCCAATTGCGACCAGTCGAACGGTACGCTGTCAGCTTTATAGTGGCCGGTGACAAATGTTACCGACTGGGCAAAATCCCGGTGCGTTAGGGGAATGCCTGCATAAGCCGTCGCGCCGGATGCCGCAGTGACGCCCGGCACGACCTGAAAAGGAATGCCAGCTTCCGCCGCAGCCTGCAACTCTTCGCCGCCGCGGCCAAAAATAAACGGGTCGCCGCCTTTCAGCCGCACCACCGTTTTGCCTTCGCGCGCCGCATCCACCAACATGCGGTTGGTCTCATGCTGCGCCACTGCATGGGAACCGGCGCGTTTACCGACGCAGATTTTCTCTGCATCACGGCGGGTCAGCTCCAGCACTTCGTCGCTGACCAGATGATCGTAAAACACCACGTCGGCCTGCTGGATCACCTGTAAACCTCGCAGCGTCAGCAATCCCGCATCGCCCGGCCCGGCGCCCACGAGGATAATCACTCCACTACCCGAACCCGGCTGAGCCAATTCGGCTTCGAGCGCTTTTTCGGCAGCGGGTTCATCTCCGGCGGCCATCAGGCTGGCAAAACGCCCGCGAAAAGCGCTTTCCCAGAAGCGGCGACGTTCATCCGTGGTACGGCGAAAAGCTTTAATCCGCGCACGCCAGCGCCCGGCCACTTCCGCCATACGGCCCAGATTGCCCGGCAGCAGTGCTTCAATCTTTTCCCGCAACAGACGCGCCAGCACCGGTGCCGTTCCGCCAGAGGATATCGCCACCAGCAGCGGCGAGCGATCGACAATTGACGGGAAAATAAAGGAGCACAGCGGCTGGTTATCCACCACGTTGACCAGCTTGTGGCGCGCATTTGCCGCCGCAAAGACGCGCTCATTCAGCGCCGTGTCATCGGTTGCCGCAATGACAAGGAAAACGGCATCCAACTGCACCTCGTCAAATTCGGTCGCCAGCCAGTGAATCGCCTGACTGTCGGCAAGCTGTTGCAGTTGCGGTTCCAGCCGCTGCGCGACAACCTGCACGCGTGCACCCGCGCGACGCAAAAAAGTGATTTTGCGCGCGGCAATTTCGCCGCCGCCAATCACCAGTACCGGGCGGTCTTTTACTTCAGCAAATAACGGCAGGTAATCCACAAAGCAACTCACTTACAGCCAGTAATAGTGCGACTATAGGGGGCGGTTCCGGGCGAATGAAATTACGAATTGGAATGAGTAGTTCCGCAAAGGAATAACGCAGTGGCAATACAAATATCAAAAAGTGCTTAAGCCGAGTATTTTCGGCAGGTTAACAACAAATGAAATTGTGTAAACCCAGTCACAGTTTCATACTAAGCACGTCAAAAAAATTGCTGCATAAAGGACTCTCTATGTTTTCCGCATTGCGCCTCCGTACCGCTGCCCTGGCGCTCGGCGTATGCTTTATCTTTCCGGCTCATGCCAGTACGTCCCACCCTGGTGAATTTGCAGATGAGCAGGCTCGCCACATTGCCACTCTCTTCCCTGGACGCATGACCGGCACACCGGCTGAAATGCTCTCCGCAGACTATTTGCAGCAGCAGTTTGAGCAGATGGGATACCAGAGCGATATCCGCAAGTTCAAAACCCGCTACCGCTATACTACCAAGAATAACCGACAGAACTGGCAAAATGTCACCGGCAGCACGGTGATCGCCGCCCATGAAGGCAAGCTGCCGCAGCAGATCATGATTATGGCGCATCTTGATACATATGCGCCGCACAGCGATGCCGATGTCGATAACAATCTGGGGGGACTGACGCTTCAGGGGATGGATGACAACGCCGCCGCGCTGGGCGTGATGCTGGAACTGGCGCAGGCGATGAAATCCGTGCCGACGCAGTACAGCATCCGCTTTGTCGCCACCAGCGGTGATGAAGAGGGCCATCTTGGCGCGGCAAACATGCTCGCGCGGATGAGCGAGCACGAGAAGAAAAATACCCTGCTGGTGATCAACCTTAATAATCTGATTGTCGGCGACAAGCTCTACTTTAATAGCGGCAAAAATACGCCGGCATCGGTGCGTAAACTGACGCGGGATCGTGCGCTGGCTATCGCCCGCGCTCACGGTATCAGTGCGCTGATAAATCCCGGTCTTAACACGGATTACCCGAAAGGTACCAGTTGCTGTAACGATGCCGAGGTGTTTGATAAAGCGGGGATTCCGGTTCTGTCGGTGGAAGCCACCAACTGGTCGCTCGGTAAGAAAGACGGTATGCAACAACGGGCGAAATCAAAAAGTTTCCCTGATGGCATCAGCTACCACAACGCGCGTATCGATAACCAGCAATTCCTCGATCAAGCCCTGCCCGGCCGTATTGCACACCGTAGCCGCGACGTGATGCGGATTATGTTGCCGTTAACCAAAGAGCTGGCCAAAGCCGCTAATCCGTAAGTGCCCAGGCGTCCTGAAAACAGGGTGCCTTTTCTCCTGGCATAATCGCGCCTGTTTCTCTCACAAAAAGTTTTTGCGATCGTTATCACAGGAGAGTGTGTGAAGCACAGGGGAATGTTCTTTTAAAAAAAGGTAACGCCGTAATCTTTTTGCCCGGAGCGCCCACATCGTGCGGGCCTTCATCGGATGACGAAGAAGAACAGATGAAAGCGGCGCGCTCTGGGATTGAAACATCTACAATGCCGAATTTAAATCCATTCTGCTGAAACGCCAGCGCAGCCGTTATGCTGACGACAAGAGTAAATCAATCATTCGGGAGAAGCGCAGATTGCGCACCTGTATGAGGTGACACATAGTGTCTCTGACAGCAAACTCGCCTGAGCCGGACATTGCCCGGCTCTGCTGTTTTTAACGCTCGTCGCGACGACCGCCAACGGCCGCCCACATACGGCGCACATGTACCGTGACTTCTTCGCGATCGTGGTATAGCTGGCGCGCCTGAATTTGCGCCGCGATATTATGTTCATCCAGCTGCTGCTGGATATAGGCGAGGTTATTTGACACCTCTTCGTAGCGTTTTTTCATCGGCAGCTTCAGGTTGAAAATGGTTTCGCGGCACCAGCCCTGAACCAGCCACTGCGCCATCAGCGCGGCAACTTTCGCCGGTTTCTCCACCATATCGCACACCATCCACGAGATATTACTGCGGTTTGGCCGGTAGCGGAAACCATCTTCCCGTAGCCAGGTGACCTGCCCTGTATCCATCAGGCTTTGCGCCATAGGGCCATTATCCACAGAAGCCACCCACATATTGCGTTTCACCAGTTGATAGGTCCAGCCACCCGGACAGGCGCCGAGATCCACCGCGTACATGCCGTTGGCCAGGCGCTCATCCCACTCGTCCGCCGGAATAAAGACGTGGAACGCCTCTTCGAGTTTGAGGGTTGAACGGCTCGGCGCATCCGAGGGAAACCTCAGTCGCGGGATGCCCATATAGAACGGCGAATTGTTATAGGAATATGAATAACCGGTATAGCAGCAACCTGGTGCAATAAAGAAGATATGTACCACCGGGCGTTTCGGCGAATCATTGCGCGCCAGCACGCCCGCTTCGCGCAGCGCGCCGCGCAGTGGCACGGTGAACTTGCGACAGAACTTCATTAGCTCTTTGCTTTCGTTGGTATCGGCCACCTCGACGCGCAAATCCCCGGATTTCTCCACCACGCCCTGCAACATACCGACGATCGGCGTAATGCGATCTTCCGGCGGCAGATCGCGCAGCAGTTCACCCACGACAAACATCTGGCGGGCGAAAATCAGCGAGCTGAACGGCAGCTCGCGCACCACTTTGTCCGCATCGTTTTCCTGATAGCACTCGAACACGACATAGCCCGAATTCTCTTTTACCCGTGCAAAACCAAACACCTCAAGGCGGCCGGCTTTATCGGTAATTTCGGCTGCGCACTCTTTCTCAAAACCCGGGCGGCACAGCAATACCACTTTATTCATGAACAACGCCCCTACGTTTTAGACGAATTGCGCCAATCAACATCAATGCCCAGCCGATTAAAAAACAAACTCCACCGACTGGCGTAACAAACGCCCACAGGCGTAAATGCGAAAGCGCCAGACAATAGAGGCTGCCGCTAAACAGCACGGTGCCCAGCGCAAGAAAAACACTGCTCCAGTAAAACCAGATACTAATTCGACGCTGCATTGCCACCGCAAGGCCCAGCACGGCCAGCGTGTGGAATGCCTGATATTCGAGACCGGTCTGGATCCAGCTCATCTCCGGCACACCCAAAGATTTACGTAAAACATGCGCGCCGAATGCACCGAGCGCGACAAACACAAAACCGCTCACCGCGGCGAAAATCAACATAAAACGGCTGGTCATGTGAGTACCCTAAAAAGTCATACGCGCCATGCGCGCGCATTAATGTTCATAACGGAAACGGAATTTTTCCTGTTCGCTTGCCGCTTTGGCCAGGATCCACTGACGAAAGGCGGCTATTTTACCCAGTTCTGCCTGACTGTCATGACAAACCAGATAAAACGCATTCTTACTGACCAGAACATCATTAAACGGGCAGACCAGCCGGCCTGCTTCGATTTCGGACTGTGCCATTACGTTATTGGCCAGTGCTATCCCCTGTCCATGGATGGCCGCCTGAAGCACCATAGAACTGTGGCTAAAGATGGGTCCCTGTTGAACGTTAAGGTTAAGACCTAATTGTCGCGTATAAGTTTGCCAGTCGCGACGTGATGCATCGTGCAATAAAGTGTGGTGAGCTAAATCTTCCGGCGTTTTCAGCGCCTTATCGCCCGTCAGCAAAAGCGGAGAACAGACTGGCAGCAAATATTCGGCGTACAATTTTTCGACACGCATCCCGGGCCAGTTACCGCGCCCGTAAAAAATCGCCACGTCGACATCGTCCGCCAGTTTATCTTCCTGACGGTCAACGGCCTGGATACGAACATCGATTCCCGGATAAGTTGAGTTAAAGTCGGAGAGCCTTGGCACCATCCACTGGATGGCAAAACTGGGGAGCAAACTGACGGTCAGCGCGCCTTTTGCGCTGCGCGCCTGTAACTTACGGGTGGCTTCCGTCAGTTGGGAAAATATCTCTTTGATATCCTGAAAATAGCTCTGGCCTTCTTCAGTAAGCAGCAGCGATCGGTTGCGGCGGCGAAAGAGTTTGAGCCCGAGAAAATCCTCGAGAGACTTGATTTGGTGGCTTACTGCGGCCTGCGTCACAAAAAGTTCATCGGCTGCGCGCGTGAAACTTAAATGGCGGGCGGCAGCATCAAAAACGCGTAACGCATTCAGTGGTGGTAATCGCTTGGACATGGTTTTCAGGCTTAGATGTAAAGGCAATTTAACAAACAGGAAACAGTGATTAACCTATTAGTTTTTTTTATCTGAGCTATTATAAATTGTCCGTTGAGCTTCTACCAGCAAATACCTATAGTGGCGGCACTTCCTGAGCCGGAACGAAGAGCTTTTTTTGGAATGCGTGTTCTGAAGGGCTTTTGGCTTAAGGTTGTGATGTTGTGTTGTTGTGTTTGCAATTGGTCTGCTATTCAGACCACGGTAGCGATGCTACCCCTTTTTCACTTCCTGTACATTTACCCTGTCTGTCCATAGTGATTAATATAGCACCGCAAGATTGCGGTGCTTTTTTTTACCCCACGTTCAGCGCTGACTTATCTTACTTATCCAGCGCGACCATCTCTTTCACGTCGGAACGGTTGATCTGCTGTTCGTTGCCGTTAGCGTCTTTATACGAAATCAGACCGGTCTGATCGTCAGTTTTCGGTTTCCCTTCCGAGACGATCGTGCGCCCATCATTGGTATGTAACGCGTAATTAGGACCGGAACAGGCGCTCAGGGCAAAAGTAAACAGACATGCAGAAATAATTGCGGCAGCCTTCTTCATCTTCTTCTCCTTCTGGCAATTAATTGGCAATTAATGCTGTGAAATACTCTTAGTGGAAGAGTCTTAAACACTTACCTAACACTATTTAGCATAACCTGCTTACGTACCCCTGCCAGGACAAACAGACAATTCCGATGGAGCGCAACGTTCTTGCTCCGACAGAAAAATTGCGCGACGATCGCGCTATTGATATGAGGAATCGCATGAACGCATTTAACCCATCGCAATTTCGCGCGCAGTTCCCGGCGCTGGCCGACGCTGGCGTCTATCTGGATAGCGCCGCTACCGCCCTGAAACCGCAGGCGGTAATCGATGCCACACAACAGTTTTACAGCCTCAGCGCCGGTAACGTGCACCGCAGCCAGTTCGCCCAGGCGCAACAATTAACCGCCCGCTACGAAGCCGCGCGTGATCAGGTCGCCGCACTGCTCAATGCGCCCTCCGGCAAAAACATCGTCTGGACGCGCGGCACCACTGAAGCCATCAATATGGTCGCCCAATGCTACGCGCGCCCGCGTCTGCAAGTAGGTGATGAGATCATTGTCAGCGAGGCAGAACATCACGCCAACCTGGTGCCGTGGCTGATGGTGGCACAGCAAACCGGCGCGCGGGTGGTGAAACTGCCGCTCGGCGTCGATCACTTACCGGATATCAACCGACTGCCGTCGCTTATCACCTCACGCAGCCGTATCCTGGCTCTGGGGCAAATGTCGAATGTCACCGGAGGTTGTCCGGATCTGGCAAAGGCGATTGCACTGGCACATGCGGCAGACATGGTAGTGATGGTTGATGGTGCACAGGGCGTCGTGCATTTCCCGGCCAATGTGCAACAGTTGGATATCGATTTCTATGCATTTTCCGGCCATAAACTCTATGGCCCCAATGGTATCGGCGCACTGTATGGTAAAGCGGAATTGCTGGATAAAATGACGCCGTGGCAGGGTGGCGGCAAGATGATCAGCGAAGTAACATTTGATGGCTTCACCACTCAGCCAGTACCTTACAAGCTGGAAGCCGGCACGCCAAATGTTGCGGGCGTTATTGGTCTAAGCGCGGCTCTGGAGTGGCTGAAAACGCTGGATATCGCCCAGGCGGAGAGTTACAGCCGCGGGCTGGCGACGCTAGCGGAAGATAAACTGGCTAAACGTCCGGGTTTCCGCTCCTTTCGCTGCCAGGACTCAAGTCTGCTGGCTTTCGATTTTGACGGTGTACACCACAGCGATATGGTGACACTGCTTGCGGGCTACGGTATCGCACTGCGCGCCGGTCAACACTGCGCTCAGCCGCTGCTGGCCGCACTTGGCGTCACCGGCACCCTGCGCGCTTCATTTGCACCCTATAATACGCAACAGGATGTAGACACGTTGGTACAGGCTGTGGACCGCGCCCTGAAAATATTGGTGGATTAATGACAAGCCCGACTTTTGCCGGACACCCGTTCGGCACAACCGTTACCGAAGAGACGCTGCGCCAGATGTTTGGCGCATTGAACCAGTGGGAAGATAAATACCGTCAGTTGATCATGCTCGGTAAGCAACTGCCTGCTGCATCGGAAGCGCTGAAAGCGCAGGCACGGGAAATTCCCGGCTGCGAAAATCGTGTCTGGCTCGGTTCAACGCTGAACGCGGAAGGAACGATGCATTTCTTCGGCGAGAGCGAAGGCCGGATTGTACGTGGATTACTGGCCGTGCTGTTGACAGCGGTAGAAGGCAAGCGCCCGGACGATCTTATTCACCGCGATCCGCTGGCACTGTTCGATGAACTGGGCTTACGCGCCCAGTTGAGCGCGTCGCGTAGCCAGGGGCTGGAGGCGCTGGCCGCCGCCGTGCAGGATGCGGCTCGTCAAGCGCTGGCCTGACGCTCCGCTTTCGCCATCAGTTTTTTCAGTGTATGGGAGACCGCGATAAAACCAAAGGTCGCGGTCACCATCGTTGCAGCACCAAACCCGGCTGCACAATCCATACGTTTCGGCCCCTCCGCCGTGCTTTTCATTGCACAGACTGAACCGTCTGACTGCGGGTAAACCAGCGCTTCGGTGGAGAATACACAGTCCACGCCGAGCTTCCCTTTACTGTTCTTCACCACGCCAAAATCGCTTTTCAACCGCTCGCGCAATTTTGCCGCCAGCGGATCCTGAATAGTTTTCGCCAGATCGCTGACCTGGATCTGCGTCGGATCGATCTGCCCTCCTGCACCGCCCGTGGTCACCAGTGGGATCTTATTGCGACGGCAGTACGCAATTAGCGCGGCTTTCGGACGTACACTGTCGATCGCATCGATCACATAGCTATAGCCCTGGCTCATCAGTTGCGCAACATTGTCGGCAGTCACAAAATCATCCACCACCGTCACCCGGCACTCCGGGTTGATCTGGCGAATGCGATCTGCCATTACCTCAGCTTTTGCCAGGCCGACGTTATCGCGCAGGGCGTGTATCTGTCGGTTGGTGTTGGTCACACAAACGTCGTCCATATCAATCAACGTGATTGCGCCGATGCCCGTTCGCGCCAGCGCTTCAGCCGCCCAGGAACCCACGCCGCCAATGCCGACTACGCAGATATGCGCATCGGCAAACCACTGCAACGCTTTCTCGCCATATAAACGCGCCGTGCCGCCAAAACGCTGACGCCAGGCATCGCTGATTACTGCTGACATAAAACAGACCTCAAAGAAAACAGAAAACCCTCTTTCGCAAGCGGAAGAGGGTCGCAAAGTTTATCACATTCAGCCGCTGAACACGCCGCCGCGGGTGCCCGCCCCCGGGGCGTTTTTCAGCACCCAGACCCGGCCATAATGGTTATACCAGCCTGCGCGGTGCCCGGCATCCGGGCCTATACCCTGATAGATATCGAAGTGCTGACCTTTGATGGCACCGCCGACATCCAGCGCCACCATCAGACGCAGCTCATACTGACCGTTGAATTTGCCTTTATTGTCCAGTTGCGGCACTTCCGCCAGCAGCGTGGTGCCCGGCGGAATAATGCTGCGATCGGCAGCGACAGAAGCGCGTCCAATTAGCGGCACCGCGCTGGCGCCTTTCACCGGTGCCCAGGATTGTGGTTTAAAGAAGACAAACGACGCATTCTCTTCCAGCAGCGCACGCACTTCCGCTTCACTGTGTTTTTCACCCCATTCGCGGATGGCCTGCATCGACATATCTTCTTTCTTCACTTCGCCGCGATCGATCAACACTTTGCCGATACTGCGGTAAGCATGGCCATTTTTCCCGGCGTAACTGAAGAAGTTAAGCGGGCTACCATCGCCAAAATCAATATAGCCGCTGCCTTGCACATCCATAATAAAGTTGTCCATCAGCGAGTTGCTGTAGGCCAGCACATAGTTGTCGCTGAGCGCGCCGGCATAGATTTCCGCTCGCGATGGTAAACGGCCGCGTTTAGGCGGCATGCGATAAATCGGGTACTGGAACTCGCCCTGGCGCGTGTGACGCGCCTGCACTACCGGCGTGTAATAGCCGGTAAATTGCACGTTTCCGTAGTTATCCGTTCCTTCCATCTGCCATGCGTCAAGGCCGTACTGGCGCAGAGTACGCGTATCGCCGCCCGACATCAGCCAGGACTGAATCTCATTGTAAAGGCCGCTCTGGCTGCTATAGAGGCGCGGAGAGGCGGAACGAATTTGATTAACTTGCTCGGAGAAGTCTCCGGCGTTGATTGGCGCCCCGACGGCGTCAGGTTGATTGACCAGGGAAAAAGGCTGGGAAAACTTTCCGTCTTTATACTGTTGACCGCGATCGGTCGGTTTGGAGGAACAAGCGGCAAGGATTGCGACCATGGCGCCTGTAAGTACGAACTTAGCCCAACGTCCTTTCATTATATCTCGTCTTCTGATTGACCTGCAGCGGGGTGAAGATAACAAACCCTATTCACTAAAGAAATGCGTCAGCACAATCCACCGCCAGATTCGCATAAAAAATGAGCTAATTGTTTTGTTTTTAAACATAATCCCGGTAATTCGTCGAATTAGTCAAAAAAAGGTTGCATCAATAAGTTTGCAGAGTATAGTGCGCATCCACGGACGCGGGGTGGAGCAGCCTGGTAGCTCGTCGGGCTCATAACCCGAAGGTCGTCGGTTCAAATCCGGCCCCCGCAACCAATTAAAATGTGAAAAAGAGAAAAAATGATGGAAGTGTAAACAGACGGACGCGGGGTGGAGCAGCCTGGTAGCTCGTCGGGCTCATAACCCGAAGGTCGTCGGTTCGAATCCGGCCCCCGCAACCAACACAATAAACACCTTAACGGGTGTTTTTTTGTTTTCGCCGTCAGTAAAAAATGGCACCTTTCAGCGCCACTTTGTTATCCCCTTCTTGCCAGCGTCGCGCTATCCGCGAAGTAGGCTTTAATCCCTGCCAGAATCGACTCCGCCACTTCCTGCTGGAATTTGGCCGTCTTCAGCTTACGTTCCTCTTCCACATTACTGATAAATGCAGTCTCGACCAGAATCGACGGAATATCCGGCGCTTTCAGTACCGCAAAACCGGCCTGTTCCACCTTATTTTTATGCAGATTATTAATGTTGCCGAGCTTATTGAGCACGGCTTTGCCGAACTTCAGGCTGTCATTGATGGTCAGCGACTGCACCATATCGAACATAGTGTGATCGAGATAACGGTCGCCGCTTTTACTCACGCCACCAATAAGGTCAGAAGCGTTCTGCGTCTGCGCCAGATACTTCGCCGCCGTACTGGTCGCTCCTTTGGTGGAAAGCGCGAATACTGAAGAACCGCTCGGCTGGCGGCTGGTGAAGGCATCGGCGTGAATCGACACAAACAGATCCGCACGCTGTTTTTGCGCTTTGGCGACGCGCACTTTCAACGGGATAAAGACATCCTCGTTACGCGTCATGTAGGCTTTCATATTGCCTTCTTTCTCGATCAGCGCGTACAGACGGCGGGCGATTTGTAGCACTACGTCTTTCTCGCGGGTACGGTATTTCCCCGTCGCCCCCGGATCTTCACCACCGTGACCGGGATCCAGCATAATGACGATTGGTCGATCGCGCCCCGCCTTACCCGGCTGCGGGCCGCTATCCTGCTCCGGCATCTGCTGTTCAAGATCGCCTTTGTTGTACTCTTCCAGGAGCGCCAGCAACGGATCCTGCACATCTTTCGCATTCACCGGATAGAGATCCATCACCAGCCGCTCTTTGAAGCCGGCGACCGGTGCCAGCGCGAACAGTTGCGGCGCAATATCCTGTTTCAGCTCAAACACCATGCGCACAGTTTGCGGATCAAACTGACCAACGCGCGCAGATTTGATAAAGGGATCATCACCACGAATCTGCGCCCCCATACCTTTAAGCACGGAGTTAAGATGTACGCCTTCCAGATCCACCACCAGCCGGTCAGGGTTACTCAACGTGAACTGCTTGTATTTAATGACCTGGTTAGACTCCACCGTCACGCGCGTATAGGTAGAGGCCGGCCAGACGCGCACCGCCACTACCTGGCTTACCGCTGCCAGGCCAATCTGGCTTACGCTTAATAACCACATGGCCCCCGCCCCTTTTAATAACCTGCGGCGGCTCACCGATGACTGACTTCCCGACATGCCTCTCCCGAGCAATTTTTCGCTAAATAATGCTATTCGTCAGAATTGACCGAAAACTTTAACGAATGATGCATAAACTGTCATCTATTAAAGGGTAAACATCTGTCTGCCCAATGTCTTCGCCGGGGCAATTTTATTGAATGACGACAAAATTTGCACTTGCGCCGGACGTCAGAAAAGAATAAAAATACACAATTTACGAATAATAATGCATTGAGGACAGGCCGTGGTAAGAGAGCGCAGAACCGAACTGGTACAAGGATTCCGCCATTCTGTTCCCTATATTAATGCCCATCGGGGAAAGACTTTTGTCATTATGCTCGGTGGCGAAGCCATTGAGCACGATAATTTTTCAAGTATTATCAATGATATAGGCCTGTTGCACAGCCTCGGCATCCGGCTGGTGGTCGTGTACGGCGCGCGTCCGCAAATCGACGCGAATCTTGCCGAACATCACCATGAACCGATTTACCACAAACACACCCGCGTGACAGATGCTAAAACCCTTGAACTGGTTAAGCAGGCGGCAGGTCTGTTGCAACTCGACATCACGGCACGGCTGTCGATGAGCCTCAACAATACGCCATTGCAGGGCGCGCATATTAACGTGGTCAGCGGCAACTTTATTATTTCACAACCGCTGGGCGTCGATGATGGCGTGGATTATTGCCACAGCGGACGTATTCGCCGTATTGATGAGGAAGCGATCCATCGCCAGCTCGACAGCGGTGCGATTGTGCTGATGGGACCGGTCGCGGTGTCAGTTACTGGCGAAAGTTTTAATCTTACCTCCGAAGAGATCGCCACCCAGCTTGCCATCAAGTTGAAAGCCGAAAAAATGATCGGTTTCTGCTCGTCGCAAGGGGTAATGAACGACGAGGGCTCGATTGTTTCTGAGTTGTTCCCGAATGAAGCGCAGGCGCGCGTCGAGTCGCTGGAAGCACAAGGAGATTACCACTCCGGCACGGTACGTTTCCTGCGCGGTGCGGTCAAAGCCTGTCGCAGCGGCGTGCGACGCAGCCACTTGATCAGCTATCAGGAAGACGGCGCACTGCTGCAGGAGTTATTCTCCCGCGATGGTATCGGTACGCAGATTGTGATGGAGAGCGCCGAGCAAATCCGCCGCGCAACCATCAACGATATTGGCGGCATTCTCGAACTTATCCGCCCGCTTGAACAACAGGGCATTCTGGTGCGCCGCTCCCGCGAGCAACTGGAGATGGAGATCGACAAATTCACCATTATCGAACGCGATAATCTGACCATTGCCTGTGCGGCGCTTTATCCCTTCCCGGAAGAGAAAATCGGCGAGATGGCCTGCGTAGCGGTACACCCGGATTATCGAAGCTCGTCGCGCGGTGAAGTCCTTCTGGAGCGTATTGCCGCACAAGCGAGACAAATTGGCCTGAGCAAATTGTTTGTGCTGACCACACGCAGCATTCACTGGTTCCAGGAACGCGGCTTTACCCCGGTGGATATTGATTCACTGCCGGAAACCAAAAAGCAGATGTACAACTATCAGCGCCGTTCCAAAGTGCTGATGGCCGACCTTACCTGACGCTTGCCCCCGCACGCTGCGGGGGCATTACGCTACGTCGCTAAATAACGCATCTAGCCCACTGCGCCGCTCGGTGCGGGTAGCTATGGCCTGCGCCAGAATACGCTCGTCCGCATAGAGCGACAGTCGCCTGCGTGCACGGGTAATGGCAGTGTAAACCAGCTCACGCGTGACAACCGGTACAAACTGCCCAGGCAGGATCAGCGCCGTATGATCGAACTCCGACCCCTGTGATTTATGCACGGTCATTGCCCACGCCGTTTCATGCTCCGGCAGGCGACTGGGCTGCACGGACTTGATGCTACCATCCGGCAGCGGAAACCAGACGCGGATCCCCTGCCCCTGCTCCAGCGCAATACCAATATCGCCGTTAAATAAGCCCAGTGCTGAATCATTACGCGAGATCATAACCGGACGACCGTGATACCAGCGCGAATGCGCCGGGCGTGAAATCTGCCCTTTACGCAGCAGCGCCTGTTCCAGACGCTCATTCAGCCCGCTAACCCCAAACGGCCCCTCGCGCAATGCGCACAGCAACTGGTATTCGCTAAACGCCGCAATAATTTCTTGCGGCGCGGCGTTACTATGCACCCGCGACAGATAATGGCCATAACCGGCGAGCGCGTCGTCGATCATCGCCCGATACTCTTCTGTGCTCTGCAATGGTTTACGTTCAATATCGCCAAAGCTATGACTAAACACCGCTCTGGTGGCATTTTTATCACCCCGATTGACCGCCGCCGCCAGCTGACCAATGCCGGAATCACTGCCAAAACGATAGCTTTTTTGCAGCAAACACAGGCTATCGCGCAACGTGCTGGCGCAGTGCCCTTCTCCGGCGGGAACCGTTGAGCCGGTTAAGCGCGATAGCTGCGCCGCGCGCTCCGGAGTATAGCCAGCGTTCACCCACGCACAGATATCACCCAGCACCGCCCCGGCTTCTACCGAGGCCAGTTGATCGCGATCGCCAAGAAATATCACCCGGGCCTGCGGCGGCAGTGCATCGATCAATCGCGACATCATCGGCAAATCGATCATTGAAGCCTCGTCGACCACCAGCACATCAAGATGCAGCGGGTTATCCGCATGATGTCGCAGCCGCTGGCTACCCGGCTGCGCGCCAAGCAGACGATGAAGCGTGCTGGCTTCGGCTGGCAGCATCGTTTTCTGTTGTTCTGTCAGATCCAACTGACGCAGCGCATTGCCCAGCGACTCGGTTAACCGTGCGGCAGCTTTGCCGGTCGGCGCAGCCAGACAAATGCGGCATTTGCTACCGTCCACCATCTGTACCAGTGCCGCCAGTAATTTTGCCACTGTCGTGGTTTTCCCGGTTCCCGGCCCGCCGGAAATCACCGAAATACGCCGGGTAAGCGCCACGGCTGCCGCCACTTTCTGCCAGTTTACGTCGCCCGTTGCCGGGAAAAATGTCTCCAGTACCTGCGTCAGCCGTGTTTCATCAACGTCGGGTTGGCTCTGCCGTTCGGCAAAAAATGCCGCCACTTGTCTTTCATTTTGCCACATACGATTCAGATAGAGGCGGTCCCCTATCAGCACCAACGGCGCTGGCGTTTCGCCGTCGCTGACAGCGCGCGATGCCAGCAGCACTTGCCGCCAGTCACCAGGGTTCCCGGCCAGTTCAAAAAGCGGGTTAAAGATCGCTCCTGCGCTGGCATACACTTCTGGCGTCAGGCGCGAAAGTGGTAAACAGACATGTCCCTCACCTGCGTCATGGCTGAGCAGCGCCGCTGCCAGCATCACCGCAGGTTCATCTTCTGTTGCCACCGTCAGAGCGAACTGCACATCGAGCGGGCGCAACAATTTCAGTTCTGCCGCCTCACGTAATCGCGTTGTCATACTCATAGCGCCGCCTCCTGCGTCTCTCCGGCAAATAACGTATCCATCTGTTCGATCAGTGCCGCGTCAGGACGCGTAGTGAAGATCCCCTGCTGCGGGTTTTGCGCTTCAACGCCGCGTAAAAAAAGGTAGATCACGCCGCCGAAATGCTGTTCGTAACGGTAATCCGCAATGCGGTGGCGCAGGTAACGATGCAGCGCCAGGCTATATAACTGATACTGCAAGTCATAGCGGTGCGACTGCATTGCCGTCGCCATCGCCGCCTGCGTATAGGCCTCCGCACTTTCGCCCAGCCAGTTGGATTTGTAATCCAGCAGGTAGTAGCGCCCATCGTGGCGGAAGACGAGATCGATAAAACCTTTCAGCATACCGCGTACATCGCGGAAATCGAGCGGAGGGCACCCTGCCGACAGCGGATCGTAGCGCCGGATTAGCACATCCAGCGCCTGGGCACTCAGTGTCTGCGTCACAGGCAAGTAGAATTCCATCTCAACCTGTTTCTCCTTCTCCGTAAGCTGGCTTAGCGAAATGCCCGTCCCGGTCAGCGGCGCATGCAACACGCTCTCCAACCAGCGGCTCAGTACCGGCTCCCAGTGTTCTTCGTACCCCCCCACCAGCACTCTTTCCGCCATCCATTGCGGCGAGATTGGCTGGGTAAAATCCAGATCTTCAAACAGGCTATGCAAAAAGGTTCCCGGCGCGGCGCCACGCGGAAACTGGTGCGGCGTCAGCTTCAGTTCAGCCATAACCTCATGCTCACCAGCCGCATCGATATCCAGACGCGGCAGCAGTTCCTGGGCGAGGCCATGAGCACGCTGCTGCAAGCCGGAATAGCTGGTCACGCGCCAGTCATCGGCAATTTTCCGCGTCACTTTCCGCGCGTTCAGCACAGGCAGTGGCGTTTGCGGCAACTGCCATCGGGCGCTATCGGCAACGGGCGGTGTGCAAAGGGCAATATCGTCATCGCACAGCGCCTGCAATGCGCGCTGCAAACCCGCTGCATCGAGCGCTTCACCTTTCTGGATCAGCCGCCCAAGCGCGCTCTGATGGAAATCAGTTTCGCCCGTTTTGCCGCCGCGGCGGCGGATCAGTGGCGCGATCCCCAGGCTGCAATGCCAGACCGAACGCGTTAATGCCACATACAGCAGACGCAAATCTTCCGCCAGGCGCTCGGTTTCCGCCAGTTCGACGCTCTCGTCGCCATGGCTTAAATCAAGCATCGCCGCGAACGATTCGCGATCATGATAGAACCCCTGATCCTGGACGCGGAAATTCGCAATAAATGGCAGCCAGACCAGTGGGTACTCGAGACCTTTCGATTTATGGATGGTGACAATTTGCACCAGATGTTTGTCACTCTCCAGACGCAACTGCTCACTGGAGGCATTGGCATTCGGTTCAGCGATGCGCTGCGCCAGCCAGCGTGTAAGTGCATGCTCACTTTCAAGCTGCGTCCCGGCTTCCTGCAACAGTTCGCTGATATGCAGAATATCGGTTAAACGCCGCTCACCACCTGGCGTCGCCAGTAAATTCTCCGCCACATTGCGTGCACTCATCAATGTGCGCAACATCGGCATCACACCGCGTTTTTGCCACAACTCGCGGTAGTGAGAGAACTCCTCAACTTTCTCATCCCACGCCTGTTCATCGAGATTCAGCGCTTCAATATCCTGCGCGGTCAGCCCCAGCATGGAGGTAGCTAACGCGCTACGCAACGTGCTCTCCCGTTCCGGTGCCAACACGGCATGCAATAGCCACAACAGTTCCTGCGCTTCCGGCGTATCGAACACGCTGTCACGGTTAGAGAGATAGACAGAGGGAATATCCAGCAGCATCAGGGCATCGCGAATAAGCGACGCTTCATGGCGGCTGCGCACCAGCACGGTGATATCCGAGGCTCTAACCGGTCGCACTTTCTCATGCTCGCCCTCACCTTCGTACAGCAGCGCCTCACCCTGCTGACCAGCACTCAGCCAGTCGCGGATCTGCGAGGCGCAGAGCTGCGCCATAAAACCCTGGTAATCGCCGACACCAACACCTTCACCCTCCATCAGCCACATTTTCATGGCTGGCTGCATTTCTCCACGAAAGGTGAAGCGCAGACCGGCATTTTTAGCGGCGGATCTAACCGGCAGGAAGGGGATCTGACGAAACATAAAGGCGTCTTCCATCTGCATAAACAGGCGGTTAACGCTGGCGATCATTCCCGGCGACGAGCGCCAGTTGGTATCAAGGGTATAGCGAGCGCTCACTTCGTCGCGCGCTTTCATATAAGTAAAAATATCGGCACCGCGAAACGCGTAGATGGCCTGCTTCGGGTCGCCAATTAACAACAGGCCGCACTCTGTCTGCCCGTGCCAGATACGGCTGAAAATACGGTACTGCTGCGGATCGGTATCCTGAAATTCATCGATCATCGCCACCGGGAAACGTCCACGGATCGCCGCGGCCAGCGCCTCGCCGTTCGGACTACGCAAGGCACTATCCAGACGGCTCAGCATATCGTCAAAACCCAGCTCGCCACGACGACGCTTCTCTTTCGCCACCGCCTCGCGGATTTCACGCATTGCGCTGGTCAGCACCAGATCATCAAGCGTTAGCGGCTGAGCCAGCAGTTCCTCAATAGCAACAAAGAGTGGATGCTCCGGCACAACACCATCCGCTTTGGTGCGTTCGGCAAGGAAAGACTGAGCAAACTTCTCCAGAGCCTCCGGCAGCAGGTAACTGCGCGTCTCCTCCTGCGCCCAGGCAGATACACGCTCAATATACTTTGCCTGATTGCCGCGGTTGAATTTGCGTCGGTCAATGCCGGACGCTTCAATCACCGGCTCCACTTCGGCAACTGCGGCGTTCCACTGCTGCTTGATAGCATCAATCAGAGCGATAATGCGCTGGTGCCGGGAAACCAGCGTTTCATCCGCCGACGGTGGGGATTTGATCTGCGGAGCTTCGCCCTGCAGGTAGCGATCGATCGCCTTCAGTAGTTCCTGTGGCCCTTTCCACGATGCATGAACCGCCTGGGCAATCTCACGAGGCAGCGGGTAGCAGTGACGCCGCCAGAAATCCGCGCAGGCCTGATAGCGCAGCAGGGATTCATCTTCCACCAGTTGCTGTTCAAACAGCATGCCAGATTCGAATGCGTTCAGGCTGAGCATGCGTTGGCAGAAGCCATGAATGGTAAAGACTGCCGCCTCATCCATTTGCCGCTCGGCCAGCATCAGCCAGTATGCCGCCTGCTGCTTATCGGCAATCTCCTCCAGCAAACGGGCATATAAGGGGTTGCTGCTGCTTTCTCGCAGGCAGGCAATGCGTAACTCATGGATATTACTACGGATACGGCCACGCAGCTCTTCGGTCGCGGCCTCAGTGAACGTTACCACCAGCAACTCTTCAACGCTGAGTGGTCGCGGGAAGGCGGCATTACCGCCCAGCCCTAATAGCAGCCGCAAATAGAGTGCGGCGATGGTGAATGTTTTGCCTGTACCCGCTGAGGCTTCAATCAGGCGCTCGCCGGTAAGCGGCAAGCGCAGGGGATCAAGGGTCTCAGCAGTGGTTTCACTCATCTTTCTCGGTCATCTTCGGTAAGGATTGCTGCAGGGCGCTGACGCTGTCCCAGACCTTCCAGCCTTGCGGTTGAGCATATTCCGCTTTCCCGCTCTGGCTACCGGAGATCTGCGACAATATCGCCATGCCTTGCGGCTCTACCACCGCCTGATGGAAGAAGTCGGCAAGTTTCTGCGGCGTCAGCAGTTTTATCTGAGCGACTACTTTATCACGGGAATCGAAGCGCATATTGCCGCGATCGAAATCTTTACTGAGTTTGGAAGCCTCTTCACCTAACGTTTGCGGTGCTTGCACAACTTGTGCAATCACCCCCTGCTGGATTTGAGCAAACTCTTCCGGTTTCATCGCCCGCAGCTTCGCTTCCGCTGTCGGGAAGAAAGCCTTGTAGCGATCCCAAAGATACGCCGGTTGCTTATCATTGCTCTGTAACAGGAAACCCATGCCCCACTGACGACCAATGCTCATCGGGAAAGCAAATACGGCGTAACCAAGCTGTTCCTCAGTGCGTAACTGGTTATAGAACCACGGCTGCACAATTTGCCCCAGCATCGCGCTGTAGGCCGAGCTGCTGAACTCATCAAAACCCGGTGGTACGAACACCGCGGCCAGCGCGGAATCCGTGCTGGTGCCCGCTTTTTCAAAACTCACATTCTGCTGTTTATCAACAATGACGTCCTTGTTACGGCACCACACTGTCCCATTGGCACCCAACTGTTTTTGTACCGCATGTGCAAGGTCTTTCGCCTGCTGCTCGCTAAGGTTACCAACCACAAGGAATTCCGGACGCCCATTGCTTTTCAGTGCATCGCGATAGTGCAAAATGTCCTGCAAGGAGATCGATGGCAACAGCGCACGACGATCTTCACGCTGGAAGTACGGCACCTGCGACAGCATCTGCACCGGCATAATCGCCTGATCGAAGGCTTTACCCTTCTCTGCCGAATCCATCATTTGCGCGTACCAGGATTTGGCCTGAGCAAGCTGTTCTTCCGTCGGTGTATAGCTGAAATATCCGCTCAGCAGCGCCTGGAAGAGCTGTGGCAGGCGCTGGGTATAACCATTGGCATTCAACATCAAGCCATTGTTGGCATTGGTGGAGAAAGTGATCCCGCCGACAGCCGCCTGGTTGCTCAGTTGATCGAGCGCCAGCCCCGCCAGATAGTCATTCAGGGCGAACATCACCTGGCTCTTCGCGGTATCCATCGCCTGTGGATTACGCAGTACCATGCTGACATCCGCCTTCGGTTCGCTGGCAAAATAACGGCTCGGCATATACACCACGCGCAGCGTCGGCTCATCGACAATCAGTTCAGGATGCTCGTACTGCTTCTGCGGTTTGATCAGCGTAAAATCATCCGGAATATAGGGGTTCAGTTCCGGGAATTTCAGCGTAATGTCGCTCGCCCGCTTCTGCCAGTCGGCAAAGGCTTCCGGGGAAATTTTATCGACCTGATAAGGCGCATCGACAAAATAGGCTGTTTTATTGTGCGGCTCATCCGGGCTGATATACCAGATGCGGGCGTTTTGCGGCGTCATTTCGTTAAGACGCGCCTGCACCGCTTTGGCATCAAACTGGTCAGCGATATTTACCGAATCCAGCGTATGTGCAACCGGTACGCGGATCATGGTATCTGCCAACCACTCAACATAATCCATATCGCGGGTAATGGAAGGGTAGCGGAAATCAAGGTCAAGAATATGGGAAAGCTCGTCGAAATAGCGCTTATCGATGCCTTTTTCACGCAACAGTTGCAGATAGCTGAAAATCGCCGCCACTACCTGATCGCGATTCGCCTGACCTTTGTCTGTCAAAGTAGCGGAAATCGCCAGCACGCCGCTGTTGCCATTGACCACTGGATCGGAGTCGCCGCGGATCCCTTCAACCAGCCCCTGGCTTTGTAACCAGTCAGAGAGCGTGCCTGGACTACGATTGCCAATCAGATACGTGATCAACTCATCTGTTTTACTGCGAAACGCAGCGGTGTTGTTAGCGATACGGAACTCAACGCGCAACACTTTGTTCGGCACTGCCGGAACATAGTGAATGATGATACCTTTCTGCGCATCGGTAACGACGGGGACGGTGATTTCCGGCTTTGTGATGTTTTTATTCGGTACGCGGCCATAGGTCTGTACCGCAAGCGTCGCCAGTTCGCTAAGCGGACGGTTGCTGTAGATGACCGCTTTCATCAGGTTCGCAGAGTAGAATTTATCGCGAAATGCCAGCAGCGCCTGGTGTACAGGGCTGCCCGGTTTGTCGCTCAAGGTTTCTAGGTTACCGCCGGAGAAACGCGCAGCCGGGTGCGCCGGGTTTATGGTCTCCGCGCTGACCTGTGCCATCCGCATCCCGTCACGGGTACGCGCCATGGTTAGCTCGGCGTTGACGGCGTTGCGTTCGCGTTCGCCATATTTCTTATCCAGCATCGGGGCGGCAATTGCATCCGCCAGACGATCAACGGCGCCGTCAAGCGCGTTATTTTCCACTTCCAGATAGTAAGCTGTGCGATAAGGTGCAGTACTGGCATTGTGACTGCCTCCATGCAGCTTGAGGTATTCGGCGAGGCTGTCCGGCTGCGGGTATTTTTTGGAACCCATCAGGGTCATGTGTTCCAGGTAATGCGCAAGGCCAGGGTGGGAATCAGGATCCTCAAGCGAACCGATCGGTACAACCAGCGCGGAAAGAGATTTCACCGCCTGCGGATCGGATACCAACAGCACAACCATGTCATTATCCAGACGAATCGCCTGATACTGACGGGTATCTTTATCGCTCTTGCGGATAGTTTCCTGAACCGGTTGCCAACCATTGTCGGCCTGACTGAATGGCACCCAGAGGGCAAAAAACAGGACGAAAACTTTTAACCAGGTGCTGCGGGGCATTCACGAACCTCATCATTAACGTTTCTGGCGGTTCCAGTAACTGTGGAACTGCCAGATATTCTCGCGCTGGCTTTGCCAGCACTCTTGTTATATCAGTCCATGACGGTCGCGCATAATAATGAATGCTTACGGATTGCGCAATTTTTATACTGTCAGTCGGACTGATTATGTCGATAAAGCGGTAACAGGAAACGGCGAGCCTGTTCGGTGATTTCAGCGTAACACTCTGGCTCAAGGGTACGCCACAACCGCTGATACCATATATCTTCACCTTCACCACGAACCATCATATTGCCCTCCCAGGCTTGCAAAAATTTGCTTTGCGCTTTCTGTAGCGTTTCCTCGTCCATTAACATGGCATCATTTGCGGCGTCATAACAGGCTTTTATCCACGCGCCGCCGCTTTCCGGCACTAATAATAGCGGTTTCGTCATCCCTTCCCGGTAACCGTCGATCATCAGCGCCAGAGAATCCATTGCCTGCTCAGGCTTCAGAGGCGGGAATCGCCACTCGCCTTCTTTGCGCACAAACAACCGGCTTTCACCAGTGCCACCGCTGGCACAGTAGACAAGATGCTCAAGCCAAAGTTGTAGCCCCTGAGAAACGCTCAATAAAGAGGGGCGCCAGCGTAACAGGCCATCCGGTTGCACACGTGACAACCAGCCCGTTAAATGAACACCCGCACAGTGAAGATCGATCTCCTGGCTTACGGCAGGCTGACGTTGCTCAATGACGCGACCGGCAAGTTCCTGCATTTCCTGGCACTGTGTTTCCCAGATGATTTCGCCAAAGGCGCCATACGGTAGCAGGCCCGCAGCGCGATAACGGCGGAATAATTTATCGTCGTCCTGCTGCTCGACTAATGTGTTGAGCAGTTCAAGATTCAACTGGTACCGGTCTAAACCGTCAAGGATAAACGGCTCGGCATCAGGGATTTCACTCTCTTCCGGACGGAAATTAACCCGTAAACGTATCTGGAAAAAAGCCCTAACCGGATGCGCCCAGAAGCGTTGAAGCTGATCGAAGGAGAGCGTCTCCAGGGGCTGACTTTCCAGCGTCTGGATAAACGGTGAATGCGCTTCACCCTGCGAACTCGCCGCAGGCAGCCATTCACGGGCATAGCTCTGCCACTCGTCGGTAGTAAAATTCGCCGGATCGAACGGCATACGGGTATGTAAATGCGTGATATGCGCTTTCACCCGGCGCTCGCTGTCATCGCAGTTCAGCGCTTCGTCCCCCGCCAGACAGTGGCTTTGCCCAATGTAATCGACCAGTTCCTGTACCAGTACGGAAGGGAAACGTTCTTTGTTATCCTGGATAGAACGGCCGATATAGCTGATATAGAGTTGCTGCTGCGCCGAAATCAGCGCCTCCAGGAAGAGATAGCGGTCGTCGTCGCGTCGGCTACGATCGCCGCGCTGCGGCTTCTGGCTCATCAGATCAAACCCCAGCGGCGGGAGCGTGCGCGGGTAAACACCGTCATTCATGCCTAACAGGCAAACCACCTTAAAGGGAATGGAACGCATCGGCATCAGGGTACAGATATTAACCGGGCCGGCGAGAAAGCGCTGGCTGATACGCGCCTGATCGAGGCGCTGTGACAGCTCATCACGGAGTAAAGAGAGCGGGATCGCTTCGCCATACTTCGCACCGACGCCCTGAGCAATGATCGCCTGCCACTCCTGCTCGATCAGCGCCAGCGCCGCTTCGGTATCCTGATCGGGCAGGAAAAAGTCATTGAGCATATCGCGGCAAACCGGCAACCACTCCTCCAGCGGACGCGCTTCGGAAAGCCCGCGACGCCAGATATTCAGTTGCATCAGTAGCGTTGCCAGATGCCCTACCAGTTCAGCAATCAGACCACTCGACTCATCGTACGGCAACACGGATTGCCACTCGCCCTGGCGGCTCTCCATCGCATAGCCAATGAGCATACGCGTGAGACCAAACTGCCAGGTGTGCTGCCCGGTCGGCGGCAACTCCAGCTCGCGCACGTTGTCATCATCCATGCCCCAGCGAATACCGGACTCATTAACCCACTGTCGCAGGTAACGCAACCCCTCCTCATTAATGTTAAAACGTGCCGCCAGCACCGGAACATCCAGCAGCGCCAGCACATCTTCAGAAACAAAGCGGCTGTCCGGCAGCGATAGCAGGCTAATAAAAGCCTGCAGAGCCGGATGCGCCTGCCGGGCACGGCGGTCGGAAATGGCATAGGGAAGATAGCGCTCGCCGCTGGCACTGCCGAAAACGGCCTGAATGTAGGGGCTATAACTGTCAATATCCGCCACCATCACCACAATATCGCGCGGCGTTAGTTCCGGATCGGCTTCCAGCATCGCCAGTAAACGATCGTGCAGGATCTCCACTTCACGCTGCGGGCTATGGCAGATATGCACCGTCACGCTGCGATCGTCAGGTGCGAGCGTTCGCTTTTTGTCGCTGTGGGCAAACTCTTTTGCAGTCACACCCGCCACGGCGCTGTTTTGCAACTCCAGAATGTCGTACTTCAGGTTTTGCAGCAGGGAACCGGGCGTGATATCGACAAAAGCATCCAGTTCCTCATAACGATCCATGCCTGCCAGCAGAAAAATGTTATCGCGCCCCAGTTTTCCCCACGAGGCCAGCAGCGGGTTTCCTACATCCTGTTCACCGTCATCGTTAAACAGCCCACTTGCGTTTTGCGTATCGCGAAACAACGGAAACTGACGATCCTCGCGGTGATGGCGGCGCTGGCGGGTAACCAGCTTTGCCAGGAATGCGGGATCTTTGATATCGCCCCAGTAGTAACGGCAGGGATTGGTAAACAGCAGATGAACATCAATGTGCTTACCCAGCGCCTGTAGTGCCTGCAAATAGACTGGCGGCAGTGCAGAAATACCACAGATGAAGACACGGGACGGCAGACCTGCAGGCGGCGTCTGTGCCGATTCGAGTGTATTGATAAAACGTTGATAGAGATTGGCGCGGTGCCAGTGAGGCTGGTCAAGTGCAGCGGTATGTTCCACCAAAGCACGCCAGAGCGGAGCCTGCCACTGTTGCGCCTCACCCAGCCCATCAACGGTTTCGCCCGCTTCCCAGCGGGTCAGCCATTCTGGACGATAGACAAGGTACTGGTCGTAAAGATCCGCCACGCGCGACGAAAGCTGAAACAGTTTGCGTTTGTCATCATCGTCATTCAGGTAGTGACGCAGCATGGCGAACTCTTCGCGCTCCAGCATCTCCGGCAGCAGCGACATTAGCTTCCAGCTCATGCTCTGCTTGCTAAAAGCGCTCTCTTTCGGAATGTCATCGAGCACGCTGACAAACATGTCCCAGATAAAACTCGCCGGGAGCGGAAAAGTGATGTTGGCAGCAATGCCAAACTTTTGTGCCAGCGTCATCTGAAGCCATTGCGCCATGCCGGTGCTTTGCACCAGAACCACTTCCGGTTCAAAGGGATCGTCAAGCCTGTCTCGCTCAACAATAAACTCCATCAATGCTTCCAGCACATCCAGGCGATTGGAGTGGTAAACCCTTAACATAAGCGCTCCTGACTACTGACTGTTCGGGCAAAATAATCGCGTCATCTGCCCCTGCCTGCCCACTGGCGAGGTGATGGTGACGTTGATGCTGACACATCCCTCTGCCGTTGTCTGCCCCCGCTTTACCTGCCAGCCGGGAGGCAAAGGTGGCGCGTCGGGTTGCGCCTGTTGCCATGCATATCGCCATAACTGACGCCACTGGCTGGCGGACCAGAACCCTGACGCCAGCGCCCGATGATAACCGCCCAGAGCGGTAACCACCATCACCATCAGCAGCATCGCCAGCAGTACCTCAGTCAGGCTGAACCCCCGTTGCTTATTCAGGGAAGCTGACATAGCGCCACCTCCTTTAGCGGACAAAAATCACTCCAGCCATGCGGCAGTAAGCGGATATTACTACCGCTTACTGCCGCCAGATGCCACAGAGCATCCTCTTCGTTCGCAACGATCAGCAGCGCGGACTTATCGCTGAAAATGCGTAGGCAACTGCGCCAGTCCGCTCCAGCAGGTTGCCGGCACTGCAACATGGGTTGTGATGGCCATACCTGATGTTGCGCCCACGCCATTGCCGAGTGGATTTCAGCAATATTGCGTAATCCGTGGATCTCCCGATTCACACGCCATAAATGGCTGGAAAGCTGCTGACTCAGGCCATTCAGCATCAGGCTTCCGAGCAGCAGTAGCAGTAATACCAGCGCCAGCGATGACATTCCCCTTTGACGATTCATAAGTTATATCCGGTGATGTCCAGCACCGCGTTCACTGTCGTTCCGGCATCGCTGGGAAGAGAGGCGGCGAGCGCAACAGTAAGTTGCGGGGCATATCCTGGCGTCTGGCGCATAGTCACGTTAAACCGCGAGACGAACATCTGTGCGGGATCGGTCGTTTTTTCCCAGCCCCGTCCGGTACAGGACGTTGCGCCACGCAATGTCTCCAGTGCACCATTTTGCAGGCGAAACCCCGTTTGCTCCGGTTCACTGCTCGCAGAAGATTCCCAGCGTCCGTTGCTGTTGGCATCCCACTGCATTATCACGCACTCACCGCTACTGCTGATAACCAGTGGCTGGCCAGTGCAGTTGCCATTACAGTAGCCCGCCCGCTGTAACTGTTTAGCTACCGCCCAGAGCCGTTGCCAGAGATCGTCTTCCAGCGTCTGGAGACGAGTCTGCTGCAAAACGGCAGCTTGCAGCGCCGGTAAAAAGCGGGCTGAAGCCAGCAGCAATATGCTACCGATAGCCATTGCCAGTACAGTTTCCAGCAGTGAAAAACCCTGTTGACGGTTCAACATTGCGTGTCCTTTACATCCTGACACATTCTGATGCGCCCCCAGGCTGAAACCACGATCCGCCATTCTCCGGCACTGCTACGCACGCGAATATGACCGGGCCATGCGGTGTTGCGCAAACCAAAGAAACCGAGCGATGGCGTCACCTCCAGGAGCGTCACCTCAGGCCAGCCAGGCATAACGGCGAGTGGACCAGGCGTGGCGCAGCCCGCTGAGGGCGTATTGAGCAAGCACCAGACTTCACCTTCTCGAACCGAATAAACCCGTTGCACCTGGTTATGCCAGTTAGCCTCCTCGCGTAACCGCTCCAGAAAGTGGCGAACTTGTAGAGCGGTCTGCCATAACCGTTGTTGCGCCTGCCAGTGCTGCCAGCCCGAAAGCCCCATGCCGCTCAGGATCGCGATCAACGCAACGGCAATAAGCATTTCAATCAGGGTAAAACCCGCTTCGTTTTTCATGACGGCAGTGTGCAAGCGGTGGATGCTCAGGTCGAGGCGGGAAAGGGGAAATTACGCGGCGTGACGCGAGAAAAAAGTGCGTTTGCAGTGGCTTGCACAGCGGTTTCGAACAACGCCGAAAAACCGTTTTTTGATGAAAAAAAACCGGCGCATGACTGCACCGGTTGTGTCATGTTCAGCCAGGTCAGACAGCGACCGGCGCTTTAATTGCCGGGTGCGGATCGTAACCTTCAATGTCGAAATCTTCGAAGCGGTAATCAAATAGCGACTCTGGCTTACGTTTGATCACCAGTTTCGGCAGAGCGCGGGGTTCGCGGCTTAGCTGCAGATGCGTCTGCTCAAGATGGTTACTGTAGAGGTGCGTATCGCCTCCCGTCCAGACAAAGTCGCCCGGCTCCAGATCGCACTGCTGCGCCATCATATGCACCAGCAGCGCATAGCTGGCGATATTGAACGGCAGCCCAAGAAACACATCGCAGGAACGCTGGTAGAGTTGGCAGGAGAGCTTGCCGTCCGCCACATAGAACTGGAAGAACGCATGGCAAGGTGCCAGCGCCATTTTATCCAGTTCGCCGACGTTCCAGGCCGAAACGATAATGCGGCGGGAGTCCGGATCGTTTTTCAACTGGTTGATAACTGTTGAAATCTGATCGATATGGCGGCCATCCGGTGTTGGCCACGCGCGCCACTGTTTACCGTAAACCGGGCCGAGATCGCCCTGCTCGTTGGCCCATTCATCCCAGATGGTGACGTTGTTTTCACGCAGATAAGCGATATTGGTATCGCCCTGCAGGAACCACAGCAGCTCATGGATAATTGAACGCAAATGGCAGCGCTTGGTGGTCACCAGCGGGAAGCCGTCCTGCAGATTAAAACGCATCTGATGGCCAAAAATAGACAGCGTGCCTGTCCCGGTGCGGTCGTTTTTCGGGGTGCCTTCGGTCAGCACCTTTTGCATCAATTCTAAATACTGTTTCATGGTTCCTCAGGAAACGTGTTGCGGCGAACGATGACGGTACGCCCAAAACATCATAATAGCGCCTGCGACAATCATTGGAATGGAGAGGATCTGCCCCATGCTGATGTACTGTACCCATTCGCCGGTAAACTGCGCGTCGGGCTGGCGGAAAAATTCGACAATGATACGGAACGCGCCGTAACCAATCAGGAACAAGCCGGAGACCGCGCCAGTCGGGCGTGGTTTGCGAATAAACAGGTTAAGGATGATAAACAGAACAACCCCTTCCAGCGCCAGTTCATAGAGCTGTGACATATGGCGCGGCAGCACGCCGTAGGTATCAAAGATCGGCTTCCATTCCGGATGCGCTGGCAGCAACGCGATATCTTCTGCACGCGAGCCAGGGAACAACATAGTAAACGGGAATGAGGGATCAACGCGGCCCCATAATTCACCATTGATAAAGTTGCCCAGACGGCCGGCACCCAGACCAAACGGGATCAGTGGTGCAATAAAATCAGAGACCTGGAAGAAGCTGCGTTTAGTACGACGCGCGAATATCACCATCACAACAATGACGCCAATCAGACCGCCGTGGAAGGACATGCCGCCATCCCATACGCGGAACAGATAGAGCGGATCAGCAAGGAATAGCGGAAAATTATAGAACAACACGTAGCCGAGGCGGCCACCCAAAAAGACCCCCAGGAAACCTGCATACAGCAGATTTTCCACTTCGTTCTTCGTCCATCCGCTGCCCGGACGGTTCGCCCGACGCGTAGCCAGCCACATTGCAAAAACGAATCCTACGAGGTACATCAACCCGTACCAGTGCAGGGAGACGGGACCAATCGAAAAAATCACCGGATCAAAATCGGGAAAACGCAGATAGCCACTGTTCATCTGTCACCACAACTTGTTGTTCTTCCGCCGAAAGTGGACAGCGGTTTACATACGCGGCCGCAGTTGGCGGCCGCTCCAAAGGGGCGAATCATAGCATAAGGGGGAAGCATGAGTTGCGCCGAAGTTGTAAAAGATATGTATCGTCAAACAGCCACGCACTTATTTTACATCTGAATAACCAGATGCTTAAATCCCACCGCGGATCAGGCCGCCCAGGCCGCGCCGCTCCATAAAAGCGGCAATCTGATGGCGAACTTCAGCGGTTAGCTGCGCCTCAAGCGCGCGATTTGCCAACACCCGCGCCTCTTCAGCATCAATGCGCCGCAGCAAATATTTGATGCGCGCGACCGAACGCCCGTTCATCGACAGATGGCGATAACCAAGGCCTATCAGCACGGCGACACACATCGGATCCCCGGCCATTTCACCGCACAGGCAAAGATCGATGCCTAAGCGTTCGGCCTCAGTTGACACCATCGACAGCGCACGCAGCACTGCCGGATGCAGGCTGTCATACATTGTCGCTACACGGGTATTATTGCGATCCACCGCCAGAATATACTGCGTCAGATCGTTGGTGCCGATGGAGATAAAATCAACGCGGCTTGCCAGATGTGACAACATAAACACCAGTGAGGGCACTTCCAGCATCACGCCAATACGCGGGCGTGGAATGGCGTAGCCGATCATCTCTTCGACTTCGCGTCCGGCACGTTCAATGAGCCGTTTGGCCTCATCCACCTCGTCAATGCTGGTGATCATCGGCAACAGAATACTAAGGTTACCGGTCGCCGCATTAGCGCGCATCATAGCGCGCACCTGCACGAGGAAAATTTCTGGCTGATCGAGCGTAATACGAATGCCTCGCCAGCCAAGACAGGGGTTTTCCTCACTGATGGGCAGATAGGGCAATTGTTTATCGGCGCCAATATCCAGCGTACGCAGCGTCACCGGCTTGTCGTTGAACATTTGCAGCATACCCTGATACTGCGCCACCTGTTCCTCTTCCGACGGAAAGCCGCTTTGCAGCATAAAGGGAATTTCAGTACGGTACAGCCCGATACCGTCAATACGGCTACCGAGTTTCTCTTCATGCTCCGGGCTTAAGCCAGCATTGAGCATCACTTTCACCCGCTCGCCGCTTTTAAGCTGCGCCGCCAGATTAACATCATCTTCGGCGAGACGGCTGAGCTCATTCTCCTCAGTAATAAGACGCTGGTATTCCTGTAGTAGAACCGGCTCCGGATCCACCAGCAATTCGCCACGATAACCATCGACAATCAGCGTGCGGCGATGCAGCGCAGAGGGCTGAATATCCGCGCCCATCACCGTAGGAATGCCGAGCGCACGTACCATAATCGCGGCATGGGAATTGGATGCACCGTCGCGCACCACCACACCAACCAGCCGATCGTGAGGTAATTCTGCGAGCGTTGTCGCCGAAAGCTCATCGGCGACCAGCACAAAACGCGCCGGCCAGGTATTCGGCCCCTGAATATTGTCATCAAGATGGAACAACAGACGCTGACCGAGAGTCCGCAGATCGCCAGCGCGTTCTTTCAGATAACCATCGCTGAGCGCGGCAAACTGTTCGGCGAAACTTTCAATCACCGTTTTCACCGCCCATTCGGCCACCACGCCTCTGTCCACTTCTTCGAACAGCTCACGGCGCAAACGCGCATCGGAGAGCAGGTGGGAATAGAGATCGAAAATTGCTGCCGTCTCTTTTTGCACACCAGCAGAAAAACGCTTGCTGTAACGACGGAATTCGTTGGCAGCCTCTTCCAGTGCGCTGGTCAGCCTTTCGCGCTCAAGGGCGGTATCCAGCGTCGATGCCGGATAAACTTGCTCCATCAGCGGCAGGGTTTGATCCATCCAGCCTTCCGCAATGGCAACCCCCGGCGAAGCAGGCAGCGCTCGAATACGTGTCTGCCGATACTGGCCAAACAAGGCATTTAATTGTGACTGGGAAAGGATCGCGGCGACCTGGGTTGCCAGTGTGACCAGAAAGGATTCTTCACTTTCATTGTACTGGCGCAACTCACGTTGCTGCACAACCAACACACCAAGCAACTGACGACGCTGAATAATCGGTACGCCGAGAAAAGCGCGAAAACGCTCCTCTTTTACCGCAGGAATATATTTAAAGCTGGGATGTTTCTGCGCATCGGCAAGATTGATGGGTTCTGCCAGCCGACCGACCAGCCCAACGATCCCTTGATCGAATGCGAGCGTCACAGTACGGCCACGCGGCTTTTTTAAGCCGCGCGTCGCCATAAGATAAAAACAGCGCCTGTCGTGATCTGCAAGATAGACCGAGCATACTTCGGTTTCCATCGCCAGACACACGTCGGTAACCAGTATCTCCAGCGCTTCGTTAAGACGCGGCGCGCTGGCAACTTTCTCAACTATTTCTCGCAGTCGGGTGAGCATAATGTGGGTGGCTTAACCTCGTTTACGTCGCCAGGCAGGTGCGTTCTGTGGCTTAGGAGGCGTTTCCTGAAGCGATAACACCGCACTTGCAAACTCTTTCATCACCCGTCGGTAGACATCGCGTTTAAACGAGACTACCTGACGAACAGGATACCAGTAGCTTACCCAACGCCAGCCATCAAACTCAGGGGTGCTACTGGTTTGCATATTGATTTCTGCATCATTACCAATCAACTGCAAAAGAAACCATTTTTGTTTCTGGCCGATACAAACCGGCCTTGTGTCCCAACGCACCAAACGTTTCGGTAACTTATAACGCAACCAGTTACGGGTAGAAGCAAGGATACGAACATCTTTACGACTTAAGCCCACTTCCTCGAACAGTTCCCGGTACATCGCCTGCTCCGGGGTCTCGCCTGGGTTGATTCCCCCTTGGGGAAATTGCCATGAGTGCTGCCCGAAGCGTCTGGCCCACATCACCTGGCCCTGTCGATTACAGATTACGATTCCCACATTTGGGCGGTAGCCATCGTCATCAATCACCGGACTACCTCAAAATAAACCTGAATGACGAGATTGTTTCACACTCCCGGAAAACGGTAAACCACTCTATGACAAGGATACGAACGGATAGCGCTTGAATAACTCACAGTTTGCATAAGAGTTATAAACACCATCCCCCACCTTCGACGGGTTTTATTCACCTTTTCTGTGGATAGAGTTGTGAAAAAGTATGGAATTACCCAGGGAAAACCCGGAACAGTCTGAATAACCTCATTATAAGGTGAAAAAATAATATTCGGTGATTCATTTAGTTAAGTGACTTATCATCGCAATATTGCAGCATAATGTGAGGATGATCACTCATAGGATCCTCCTGCTGATGAAAGATCGAGCAGAGTCGTTTTTATCCACAGATTATGCCAATAAGTTAGGCACATTTTGTGCAGAAATTCGATTTTCATCGTACGTCAAGGCTGTAAATGGAAACAGTAGTGAGTGTTTTCACCAGTTATCCCATTTTTCTGTGGATAACAGGGTGTAAGATCCTGTTCATTGTCAGTGACCAGATTTGGAAAACCTGACAGGTTGTTGCGCAACACATTGCTAAAATCATTAAATTATCTTTTAAATCATTGTGTTGAATAAATTACACTGGAAACGGTAAACTCGCAGACTACGGTGGAAAACTATTGTCTGTTTTTTAATCAAAAGGTTAGTGGCATGCTCACGTTATCTCCCTTCACTTCTCCACCAGAATCCGAGGCCCAGTTACTCGCTCAGGCACAGCGTCTGGCAGGCTATTCGCTTGGCGAACTGGCAGCATTAGTGAGGCTGCCGGTGCCGCGCGATCTGAAGCGGGATAAAGGCTGGATCGGGGTATTACTTGAGCTATGGCTGGGTGCCAGCGCCGGGAGCAAACCCGAGCAGGACTTCGCCGCGCTGGGCGTCGAGTTAAAAACTATTCCCGTGGATAACCAGGGCCGCCCGCTGGAAACCACCTTTGTCTGCGTTGCGCCACTCACCGGGAATAGCGGCGTGGTGTGGGAAACCAGCCATGTCCGGCACAAACTGAAACGCGTGTTATGGATCCCGATTGAGGGGTCTCGCGGGATCCCGGTAGCCGATCGCCGTGTCGGATCGCCGCTGCTCTGGAGCCCTAATGAGGAAGAAGAGCAGCAGTTACGCCAGGACTGGGAAGAGTTGATGGATCTGATTGTGTTGGGTCAGGTCACGCGCATTACCGCCCGTCACGGCGAAGTACTGCAATTACGTCCCAAGGCCGCCAACAGCAAAGCGTTAACGGAGGCGATTGGCGAACATGGGGAACCTATTCTCACGTTGCCTCGCGGTTTCTACCTGAAAAAGAACTTCACCAGCGCCCTGCTGGCTCGCCACTTTTTGCTATCCGGCTATTAATTTTTTGCCACAGATTCGCTGACGCTTATAATTAGCGCTTCTTTTTTTGTAGGACTTTTATTGATGTTATTTGCATGGATCACCGATCCTAACGCCTGGCTTGCGCTCGGTACGCTAACGCTGCTGGAGATCGTGTTAGGGATCGATAATATTATTTTTCTCTCTCTGGTTGTTGCAAAGTTACCTACCGCGCAACGTAATCACGCACGTCGGCTTGGTCTGGCAGCGGCAATGGTGATGCGTCTGTTGCTGCTGGCCTCTATTGCTTGGGTAACAAGACTGACGCATCCGTTATTCACTCTTTTTGATCACAGTGTTTCGGCGCGAGACATGATCCTTTTTCTCGGCGGATTGTTCCTGATCTGGAAAGCGAGCAAAGAGATCCACGAGTCGATCGAAGGTGAAGAGGAAGGGCTGAAAACGAACGTTCACTCTTTTCTTGGCGCTATTGTGCAGATCATGCTGCTGGATATCATTTTCAGTCTCGATTCGGTGATTACTGCAGTGGGTCTCTCCGATCATCTGTTCATTATGATGTCCGCCGTCGTGATCGCTGTTGGCGTGATGATGTTTGCCGCACGTCCGATTGGCGAATTTGTCGATCGTCATCCGTCAGTCAAAATGCTGGCACTGTCGTTTTTGATTCTGGTCGGCTTTACGCTGATCCTCGAAAGCGTTTCAATTCATGTGCCGAAAGGTTACATCTACTTCGCGATGTTCTTCTCTATCGCCGTCGAGTGGCTGAACCTGTTGCGTAACAAGAAAAATCCACTGTAAGTAAAAGGCTTCCCTGGCCGGGGAAGCCTTTTTCATTCTTCTTTATCTGCGCTACACCGCCATTTTCAGAAAATCGCCCTTTTCCATAATGAAACATCACGTTATTACTAAACCAGTGTGTGACGCATGTAATGAGAGGTCTGAGCGATGAAAAAATGGGCGGTGATTATTTCCGCAGTGGGTTTAGCTTTTGCGGTTTCCGGATGCAGCAGCGATTACGTGATGGCAACAAAAGACGGCAGAATGATCCTGACGGATGGTAAGCCGGAGATTGATGATAGTACCGGCCTGGTCAGCTATCGCGATCAGCAAGGCAACAAAATGCAGATTAACCGTGATGATGTCTCCCAGATTATCGAACGCTAAGAAATCCCTTTAAAGGTCAGTGATCTGCTGACCTTTTTGTGAATTTTCCCTTTCCCTTTTGCTTCCCCTCTGCCATGTTTATAGTCCTTTGTCAGGACTACTGACGTTGCATTTTTGAGGAAGCCGGCTATGCAGTATCACCGTATCCCCCACAGTTCGCTGGAAATCAGCACCCTGGGGCTGGGCACAATGACGTTTGGTGAACAAAACAGCGAAGCCGACGCCCATGCACAGCTCGATTACGCCGTCAGCCAGGGAATCAACCTGATTGATGTCGCAGAGATGTACCCAGTTCCGCCACGCCCGGAAACACAGGGTTTAACCGAAACCTATGTCGGCAACTGGCTGGCAAAACGCGGCAACCGCGAAAAGCTGGTTATCGCCTCCAAAGTCAGCGGTCCGAGTCGTAACAATGACAGCGGGATCCGTCCGGATCAGGCGCTCGATCGTAAAAATATCCGCAACGCACTGGATGAAAGTTTAAAACGTCTGCAAACCGATTATCTCGATCTCTACCAGGTTCACTGGCCACAGCGCGCCACAAACTGCTTCGGCAAGCTGGGTTATAGCTGGGTAGAAAGCGCGCCGGTCGTGACGCTGCTGGAAACGCTGGAAGCGCTGACTGAGTTTCAGCGTGCGGGCAAAATTCGTTATATCGGCGTCTCTAACGAAACCGCCTTTGGCGTGATGCGCTATTTG
Source organism: Kosakonia arachidis (assembly GCF_900116535.1). Lineage (GTDB taxonomy): Bacteria > Pseudomonadota > Gammaproteobacteria > Enterobacterales > Enterobacteriaceae > Kosakonia > Kosakonia arachidis. Next base: position 265,608 of record NZ_FPAU01000002.1, read on the forward strand.
CATCTGGCGGAAAAGCATGAGCTGCCGCGCATTGTCACCATCCAGAACCCGTACAGCCTGCTAAACCGCAGCTTTGAAGTGGGACTTGCGGAAGTGAGCCAGTATGAAGGTGTTGAACTGCTGGCATATTCCTGCCTCGCCTTCGGCACGCTGACCGGGAAATACCTCAATGGGGCGAAACCCGAAGGTGCACGCAATACGCTGTTCAGCCGATTTACACGTTACAGCGGCGAGCAGGCGCAAAAAGCGGTGGCGGCCTATGTGGATATTGCGAAGCGGCACAATCTCGATCCGGTGCAGATGGCGCTGGCGTTTGTCCGTCGTCAGCCCTTCGTCGCCAGCACCCTGCTGGGTGCGACGACGATAGAACAGCTGAAAACCAATGTGGAAAGTCTGCATCTGGATCTGAGCCAGGATGTGCTGGCGGAGATTGAAGCTGTGCACCAGGTATATACCTACCCCGCGCCGTAAACTTACTGGCGGCGCTGCCAGAACCATAGCGCCGCTATCGCCAGAGCAAAAATAACGCCAAAGCCGACGCCCGTTCCCACCACCGGCGCACCGACTTTTACCGCCAGCGAGTACAGACCCAGCATCAGCAGCATTGCCATGTTTTCCCCGAGATTCTGCACGGCAATCGCATTGCCCGCCCCGACCGACGCTTTACCGATCGCCTGTAGCAGCGCATTCAGCGGTACGACAAAAAAACCGCCCAGTATGCCGATCAGCATCAGAACGCCATAAGCAGGCAACAAAGCATGTTGTAACGAAAAGAGCACCACCGCGACGCCAATCAAAACCCCCGCAGGCATACAGCGTGCAACAGTTTCCAGCGTGACCAGCTTCGCCGCCAGCCCCGCACCAACTACAATCCCGACCGCCACCATCGCGTTCAGATAGGTCGGTGTGGCGTTGTCAGTAATACCCAGCGCTACCGGCACCCACAGTACCAACAGGAAGCGCAGCGTCACACCCGCGCCCCAGAACAGGCTGGTGCCGACCAGCGAAAAGCGGGTTTCACCGTTGCACCACAAACTTTTGCAGGCGCTAAAGAAGCTGTGCGTCATCGGCGTAAAACGCCAGGACTGCCCCGGCCGCGCAGCGGGCAGCTTCGGGATCAGCAAATTGGCGACGACCGCGCCCGCATAAACCAGCGCACAAACACCCAGTGCAGCAAGTACATGCCAGTCGGCCAGTACGCCGCCCGCCACCGAACCGAGCAGAATGGCGGCAATAGTTGATGACTCCATCAACCCATTGGCTTTAACCAGCTTATCCCCTGAGGTGATCTCGCCGAGGATACCGTATTTCGCCGGAGAGTAAGCCGCCGCGCCGATACCCACCAGTAGATAGCCGACAAACGGATTCACGCCAAAGCAAATGCTCGCGGCGCCCAGCAGTTTTAAGCCGTTCGCTATCATCATGACCCGGCCTTTGGCGAAACTGTCCGCCACCTGGCCGACGAAAGGGGCAAACAGGATGTACGCACCCACAAATACCATTTGCAGGATCGGCTGGCTCCAGTCCGGGTAAAACTCAACCTTCAGCAACGCCAGGGTGGCAAACAGCAGGGCATTGTCGCCAAATGCCGAAAGGAACTGGGCGGCGATCACCGCCATCATTCCGCGCGACCATAGCGAGGCGTTCATCTCAGGTTTAAGCATCTTGGATTTCCGCCTCGTCAACCATCGTTTTGAGCCTGACAAAATCAGGCTTACCGCTGCCCAGTACCGGTAGTTGCTTGCGATAACGAATGTCGCGCGGTACCGCCAGCTCAGGAATACCCTGTGCACGCGCATGCTGCAGAAGTTTGTCGCGCGTCAACGATTCATCGCTCGTAAACATCACCAGCGCTTCACCTTTGTTGGCGTCACTTTTAATCACCGTGGCATGCATTTTCTCCGGCGACACCGCCAGCGCAAGTTGTTCCACCGTCTCCAGTGAGATCATCTCACCAGCAATTTTGGCAAAACGCTTTGCGCGCCCCTGAATTTGCACAAAACCCTGCTCATCAAAACGTACAATATCACCGGTGTCGTACCAGCCAGCTTCCTGCTCGCCATGAATATTCTCCGCTGACGGCGCTTCCAGCACGCCGGGGTTTTCCACCCGCAGATAACCGGTCATCACGTTTGGTCCTTTCAGTTGCAGGCGTCCGCCCTCTTCAATGCCCGGCACCGCCATCACACGCGCATCCATTCCCGGCAGAATACGGCCAACGGTGCCCGGTTTCGCCGCCATCGGCACATTAATCGAAACCACCGGCGCGCATTCGGTCACGCCATAGCCTTCCAGAATGCGCAGACCGAATTTGTCCTGCCACAACTGGCGCGTGCTCTCCTGTAACTTCTCGGCACCCGCCACGACATACCGCAAACGGAAAAAGTCGTAAGGATTGGCGAAACGCGCATAGTTGCCGAGAAAGGTCGAGGTGCCAAACAGCACGGTACAGTTGCGGTCATAGACCAGCTCAGGTACCACGCGATAGTGCAGCGGGCTGGGATAGAGAAACACTTCCGCCCCCGTCATCAGGGGCGTAAACAACCCTACCGTCAGGCCAAACGAGTGGAACAGCGGCAGTGCCGACATAAAGCGGTCGTCAGCGGTAAAGTCAGCGATAGTTTTGATCTGCTCAACGTTAGCCAGAATACTCTTGTGGCTATGCACCACACCTTTCGGGTTACCTTCAGAACCGGAGGTAAAGAGCACCAGCGCCGGATCCTCCGGTTTCTGCGCCACCTGCGCTTTTAATGGTGTCAGCAAATGGCGGAAAATCCATACTTTATCTTCCAGCTTGATATCGCCTTTCAGATCTTCCAGATAGATCCAGCGCACTTGGGTAAGCTGCTCAGGCAGATGCCAGAGCTTGCCTTTATCTATAAAGGTTCGCGAGGTGAAGATGGTTTTGATTTGCGCCGCCGTGATGGCGCTGCTAAGCCCTTTCACCCCAGCGGTATAGTTCATCATTGCCGGAATTCGGCCACGAGCCATCGCACCAAAAATAACCGCCACACTGATGCCTGCGTTGGGCAGCATCAGACCAATTTTCTCCCCTTGCTCGCTGTATTTTTCCAGGATACGCGCAACGAACAGCGTCTTAGTGAGCAGCTTGCGGTAGCTGTCGGGAGTAAAGTTGATGTCTTCGACGCAGGACTTGTTGGCGCCAAAACGGTACTGCGCGGCAAGGAAAGCCTCAAACAGCGTTTCGCGCGGGCGTACGGCCATGCGCGCTTCCATCATGATTTGGTGCAGCATCTCGCCAGCGATTTTGCGGCGATCGCGGGCACGCGGTGCCTCCGGCATCGGCAAGGATGTCGGCGGCAGAATATGCAGCGTAATGCGCGGGAACAGGCGCTGTTTAACCAGCCCTTTCAGGCGGCTGAAATAAGTCAGCTCTGCGCCATCAATACGCAGAGGTATTACCGTTGCGCCTGATTTGGCGGCGACAAACCCCGCGCCGTCATAGATTTTCATCAGTGAACCTGAGAGCGAAATTCTCCCCTCGGGGAAAATAACCACCGGGCGACCCTGCTCGATCAGGCGCACCAGATATTTAATCGACATTGGTTTAGTAGGATCGAGGGGAACAAAGTCAACGATAGAGCGGATCCAGCGCATATACCACTGGCTGCTGATCGAGGAATAAACCGCAAAAACCGGGCGTACAGGCAGAAACAGCGCCAGCAGGATGCCATCAATAAAGGAAACATGGTTAGGGGTAATTAACACACGTTCTCCGTGTAACGCTTCAGTGCTGCCGGTCAACTGCACCCGGAACAAAACGCGAAACAGCCCGCGAAAAAAGCCCAGTAGCATCTCAACTCCTTTTGCCAGTGAAAATTAGTAAGTTTGCAAATTGTGGCAGATTACACGAGAACGGCCGGAGGAGAAATTCAGAGCAAAAAAAAACCTGCGCGTCCGCGCAGGTTGGTGCAAGAAATGAGTACGAAGAGCGTACCGAATAAATCACCAATCAATACCTCTGGGATCTTGATTCTGGCGTTAACGCGGGCATACCGCCAGCGGGAAAAAGCAAGGGAATGAGCCGAAGTGAAACGAGGTATGTCGATTCACTCTGCTTGTTACAACGCGGGCAAAAAAAAACCTGCGCATCTGCGCAGGTTGGTGTAATTCGAGTATGCAACCCGGGGGTTGCGCTCACCTATCAATACCTCTGGGATAACCACTCTGTCATGGGGGAGAACGCGCCACCAGCAGACAATCGAAACAGCTTTGCGCAAAGTGTAACTAAAGGTTTTACCTGTATTAATCGGCAAAACTTTTTTGTGTAACGGTTCCACGGTTTTCCACCGCGTCAGTTCACGTTTGCACACCGACATCGAGTAACTGCCTTGATTAGCCTTCTCTTTTCCGTAACACTATGCAGTGTGTAAACGCTTACCCTTAAGGAAGGTACGCCATGGCGACCATAAAAGATGTAGCACGGCTGGCAGGCGTCTCCGTTGCTACGGTTTCCCGTGTGATTAACGACTCGCCAAAAGCGAGCGAAGCCTCACGGCTGGCGGTGCAGAGTGCAATGGATGCGCTGAATTATCACCCGAACGCCAACGCCCGCGCACTGGCGCAGCAATCGACGGAAACCGTCGGTCTGGTGGTAGGCGATGTTTCAGACCCCTTTTTCGGCGCGATGGTCAAAGCCGTTGAACAAGTCGCTTCCGCTACCGGTAATTTTCTACTGATTGGCAACGGCTACCACAACGAAGAAAAAGAACGCAAAGCCATTGAACAGTTGATCCGCCACCGCTGCGGCGCACTGGTGGTCCACGCCAAAATCATCCCCGATGAAGAACTGGCTTCGCTGATGAAGCAAATCCCAGGCATGGTACTGATCAACCGTATTCTGCCGGGTTTTGAACAGCGCTGCGTGGCACTGGACGACCGCTACGGCGCGTGGCTGGCAACCCGCCACCTGATCCAGCAAGGCCATACGCGCATAGGCTACCTCTGCTCAAACCACGCCATTTCCGATGCGGAAGATCGTTTGCAGGGTTATTACGATGCGCTTAAAGAGAATGGCCTGCCGTGCAATGACCGGCTGGTGACGTTTGCCGAGCCAGATGAAAGCGGCGGCGAACAGGCGATGACCGAACTGTTAGGTCGCGGCAGAAACTTTACCGCCGTCGCCTGTTACAACGATTCCATGGCAGCGGGCGCAATGGGCGTACTGAATGATAATGGCATCAATGTGCCGGGCGAGATTTCGCTGATTGGCTTCGACGATATACTGGTATCGCGCTATGTGCGCCCCCGGCTGACCACCGTTCGTTACCCGATTGTCACCATGGCGACACAGGCCGCCGAGCTGGCGTTGGCACTGGCGGAAAACCGGCCGCTGCCGGAGATAACACATCTGTTTAACCCGACGTTGGTACGCCGCCATTCAGTGATTGCCCCGCAGGAGAGTTAACGCGGTTGTCTTGAGTCTCAGTGTTTGCCGGAAGGCGCTTACGCTTATCCGGCCTGTACACTCTTCTGCGTTTAGCCGAACAAGTCACAGCGCAATGCGATACAAATGCACAAGGGTATTCGGATAATCCAGCCCGTCGCCAATATACTCCCAGCCGTAGCGCTCATAAAAATCGCGGCAGGCAGAATAGAGATGTAACTGGTTAAATCCCATTGCTTTTGCTTGCACCATCACATGCTGCTGTAGTTGCCCGGCCAGCCCCTGCCCACGCGCACTTTCTTTTACATACAGCGCGGCCAGCCACGGAAAGAGATCCTGACGGCTGATCAAATCGCAACGCCATAGCCCCACGGTCGCCAGCAGTTCATCGCCGTCAACCAGAACAAACGTCAGCGGTAACGCGCCCGGCATCTGGCTGTGATCAATAATGCTGGCGAAAAAATTGCGCGGCAGGGAATAGCCAAACTCATGCCACAGCCACTCGATAACCTGCGTCGCAAAGTGTGGCACTTCATAGAGAGGAAGAATTTTCACATCAATTTCCCCTGGAATATGGGAACGGATTCAAACAGATAGCCGTCGAAGTCCGGCGCATCTTCATCAGAGAGTTCCAGCAGACTTTTTTTGACATTTTCCAGATGCTGCCACATCGACTGCCATGCGCCCATCACGTCGCGGCGACGCACCGCTGCCAGCAGCGTTTGCCGGTCACCCAGCCATTTCAGGCGATACGGACGGCTGGCAATATGCACATTAAACTGTTGCCACAGCGGGCTGCTGTCCATCTGGTGCCAGATACTCTCCACCGTTGCCAGCAGCATTTGATTTTGCGAAGCCCCGGCCAGTACCAAATGAAACATCTTGCTGTTGTCCTGGGTAGTGTCATTCAGGGCGATAGCATGCTGCTCCTGTTCGAGAATGCGCCGCAGATTGTCAACATCCGCTCGCGTCGCCATGGTCGCAGCAAAGGCAGCAATATTGCTCTCCAGCAGTTGGCGCGCTTGCAGGATCTCGAACGGGCCAACATCGCTACTGAGAAAGCGCTCCTCCTCGTTTTCATGGGCCTGCGGAATACGCATCACATAGACGCCCGAACCCTGGCGAATATCAACCGTGCCCTGCAATTCGAGCATTAACAGCGCTTCGCGCACAATGGTGCGGCTGACGCCATATTTTTCGGCGATATTGCGCTCCGGCGGCAGGCGGGAGCCAACGGGATAATGCCCCTGGATGATTTGCTCGCGTAAATCCTCGCCAATCTCCTGGTACTGTTTTTTTTCCGGCGGAACGACGGCCTTCTCCACAATATCACCTGCACTTATCAGTTATTGCGCGCTATCTTACTTCATCATCAAGGGTAAGGGTCAACCGGCGCTCATCACTCAGCGAGCGGAACCAGTGCAGCGATTTTTTCGCCCGCCGATCGCGGTTACGTTGCAGATCGATCTCCACCAGCCCATAGCGGTTTTTAAAGGCGTTCATTGGCGAAACATTGTCGGTAAACGCCCACAGCATATAACCGTGGCAGTTCGCGCCCGCTTCCCGCGCTCGCAGCGTCTGATACAGATGCGCGGCGATGAACTCGATGCGGTAATCATCCTCGATGGTTCCTTCGGCATTGCGAAACTGCCCTTCGTTCTCCACGCCCATGCCGCTTTCTGCAACAAACCACGGAATGTTGCCGTACTCGTTTTTGATGCGCATTGCCATGTCATAAATGATCTCAGGCAGGATCTCCCAACCGCGCGATTTGTTCATCTTTCGGCCCGGCAGCTCAAACGGCTCATAGTAATACGCCGGATGGAATGGTGTCTCCGGGTGCCAGGCACGCGACGGCGCTTTCACACGGTGCGGATAGTAAAGATTGATACCCAGTTCATCGACGGTGTTGTCGCGGATGATTGCCAGTTCCTCTGCGCTGTAATCCCACTTAACGTTGTGCTTTTCCAGCAGATCTATCAGCTCCTGCGGATAGTGACCTTTCACCAGCGGATCAAGGAACACGCGGTTATAGAAGAGATCGTAACGCTGTGCCGCCAGCACATCGTGCGGGGCGCTGGAACGCGGGTAAGTCACTTCCGGATTGAGAATGCAACCGACGCTTCCGACGTAGCCCTTCTCGCGAAACAGCTTCACCACTTTTGCCGTCGCCAGGTTTTTGTGGTGATTCCACTGCATCCAGGTGTTGGTGTTCTGCTCATACGGCCAGCGCAGCGCATCAAGGTAGACGCGGGTTTGCACCACAATCGGTTCATTAAAGGTAAACCAGCGCGTGACTTTATGGTGGAAGCGCTCAAGCACTTTCTCAACGTACAGCAGATAGAGTTCGACCACTCTCTTCGATGCCCAGCCCCCATACGTTTCCAGCAGATAACCCGGCAGTTCGTAGTGCTCCAGACAGATCATCGGTGTAATGCCGTGGCGCTGCATCTCATCAAAAAGCTGGTCGTAATAGCTGGCGTAAGTCTCATCCACTACGCCCTGCTCGTAATCAGTGAGAAAGCGTGACCAGTTGATCGAGGTGCGGTAGTGGGTCAGCCCCGCCTGCTTCATCAATTGCACATCTTCACGAAAACGCTGGTAGAAATTAGTGGCCACCGCCGGGCCATAACCTTCATGCCAGACATGGCGATCGTTTTTGTACCAGAGATCGGGCCACGAATCCTGGCCCGCTTTTTTCCCTTCCCAGCCTTCTGTTTGCCAGGCCGAGGCCGCTGCACCCAAAATAAACGACGGCGGAATCGCGATGGTTTTTGTACTCATAGCATCCTCAGGCATTGTTGGCGGCTTGCGCCTGTAATTGTGCCTGTTCCGCACGGCGGGAGGCGATCCTCACAAACGGCAAATAGATAACGACGGCAGTAACAATGCAGATTAACTGGGTAACCACCGCGCCCATCGAACCCGCAGTGGAGAGCCAGGCATTGATCAACGGTGGCGTCGTCCAGGGCACCATCACCACCGCTTTTCCGGCAAAACCGGTTACTGTCGCGAAGTAGCCGATCGAGCCGGTCACCAGCGGAGTAATAATGAACGGGATGGCAAGGATCGGGTTCAGCATGATCGGCATACCGAAGATCACTGGCTCGTTAATATTGAAGATCCCCGGCCCTATCGATAGCTTGGCGATCTCTTTCATCTCTTTGCGTTTTGTGGCGATCATTACCGCAATCAGCAGGCCGATAGTCAGGCCAGAACCACCAATACTCATGTACACATCCCAGAACGGCATGGTGATGATGTTCGGCACCTCTTTACCCTGCTCAAAGGCACTCATATTGACGGTGATCGCCCCCAGCAGCAGCGGCTCACGGATCGGTTTGATCATCTGATTGCCGTGAATACCGATCACCCAGAACAACTGCGCCACAAACATCAGCAGCAGAATGCCGGGCAGGCTTTGTACTACGCGCTCCAGTGGTTGCTGCACCACCTGGTAAACGGCGTCATACAGATACATGCCGGTCACCTGATGGAAGACGAAACCGAAAGTGGCGATCAGCGTGGTGGTAATGATCGCCGGGATCAGCGCCGAGAACGAAGCGGAAACGTTCGGCGGCACGGTATCCGGCATTTTGATCTTCAGGCCCTCGCGATTTTCAAGCCAACAGTAAACCTCCACCGACAAAATGGCGATAAACATGCCGAGGAACAGACTGCGGGTATCGGAGAACTGGCGCAGCAGCACATCTTTCACTACGTGCATCTGGCCATCCACCAGCATCTCGACAGTGGTGGGCGTCACGCAGATAAAGCAGATCACCGCCAGCAGGCCGGGAAACAGCGACTTGATGCCGTTAATGCGCCCCAGTTCAATGCCAATTAAGAACACCGCGCCAATATTGAGAAAGTTCAGCGTGGCATAGTTAAGGGCACTGGTAATCGGTTTTAGCGCGGCAAGAAACGACAGCGCCTGGAAGCTGGCAAGACCATTTTTCGGATCCAGTACCATATTGGAAATCAACACCGAAAACGCGCCGACAATAATGACCGGCATCAGCGTAATAAACGAAGACTTGATCGCCATGATATAGCGATAGCTGTTGAACTTAGTGGCGAAACTACCCAGAGAATCGATGAGTTTTTCTTGTAGGGCCATAGGGTCACACCTCTGTTAAGGGGGCTTTTTTATCGGTACAGGTATATAGCCGGATTCCATTTGGCATACCAAAAATAGCCACAGCGTCGAAAAAGTTCTGTGACCCGGCTCGCAAGCCCTCTTCTGGTATTCCAAAACGAAGCGATTGCCAACATTGGCATACCACATTAGTTTTTTCAGGGATATTTCTGTACTTAAGCCAAACCAGCCCACAGTGCCTTAACCCACGAAATGAGTGTGTTAAACTGCCCCTCATTAATGCGGAGAGCGTGTCATGGTCACAATGCTGGATGTTTCACTGCGCGCAGGCGTGTCGAAAGCGACGGTTTCCCGGGTTCTCAACAAGACGGGACAAGTCAAAGAGAGCACCCGCGCTCAGGTTTTTAAGGCGATGGAAGAGCTGGGGTATCGCCCCAATTTTCTGGCGCAATCGCTGGCGAATCGCACCAGTAATAGCATTGGCCTGGTGGTTTCCAGTTTTGATGGTTTCTATTTTGGCTGCCTGCTACAGCAGGCTTCGCGCCGGACGGAATTTCACGGTAAGCAGTTGATTGTCACCGACGGTCACGACACACCAGAGCGGGAAATGCTGGCGGTGCAAATGCTGGCTGACCGGCGTTGCGACGCCATTATTCTCTACACGCGTTTTATGAGTGAAAAGAGCATCCTACGTTTGATCGATGAAACGCCGATGCCGCTGATGGTGATCAACCGCGAATTATCCCAGGCGCATGACAAATGTGTCTTCTTCGAGCAGCAGAATGCCGCCTTTCAGGCGGTGGATTATTTGGCGGGCCTTGGCCACAGAGAGATCGCTTGCATCACCGTGCCGATCCATACTCCCACCGGCAAAGCGCGACTCATGGGATATCGTAAGGCACTGGAAAAACACGGAATTAGCTGGGATGAGGGAAGAGTAAAATACGGCGACGCCACGATGACGCGCGGCTATGAATTGTGCCGTGAGATGTTGCAGGAAGGTGCGCATTTCAGTGCATTGTTTGCCTGTAACGATGATATGGCGCTCGGCGCGTCGAAGGCGCTGTACCAGGCCGGTTTGCGCATTCCGCAAGATATATCGCTGTTTGGTTTTGATGATGCACCCAGCGCCCGCTGGCTAGAGCCAGGGCTGTCAACGGTCTATCTGCCGATCGATACTATGATCACCACCGCTATCGATCAGGCAATCAAATTGGCGAATGCCGATGAGATTGAACCGATCCCACCGTTTACCGGCACGCTGGTATTGCGCGACTCGGTGGCGGCGGGACCGTATCAGGATTAGAACTGCTCCAGCGCCAGCAGTTCGTCGATGGTCTGACGACGGCGGATCAGGCGCGCAACGCCATGATCAAAAAGAACTTCTGGCAGTAGCGGGCGGCTGTTGTAGTTTGACGACATTGATGCGCCGTACGCGCCGGTATCATGCAGCACCAGATAATCCCCCGCTTTTACCGCAGGCAGCGCGCGAGTTTCCACTTTCCCACCCTCTTGCTGGGTAAAAACATCGCCGGATTCACACAGCGGCCCCGCGACCACAGTGTCGATAAGTTCAGCTTGATGCAGATCGCGTCCATCGCCAGCCAGCGCGGTAATGTGGTGATAGCTGCCATACATCACCGGGCGCATCAGATCATTAAAACCCGCATCGATCAGCACAAAATGGCGGCTGCCCATATTCTTCACACTGCGCACCTGCGATACCAGCACGCCCGATTCCGCCACCAGGAAGCGTCCAGGTTCGATCTCCAGTTTCACTGCATGGCCGAGGTGTTTCGCGATTTGCTCGCGCGCAGCATTCCACAAGCCAAAATAGTGGGCCGTATCAACTTGATCTTCCCCTTCATGATAGGGAATAGAGAGCCCGCCGCCAGCAGAGATCGCCGACAAATCCTGGCCGAAATCCACCACCTGACGTACCATCGCGCCGCACACCTGCTCAAGATGGCCGTAATCAACGCCGGAACCGATGTGCATGTGAATGCCCGCCAGTTGCAGCTGATAGCGCTGCATCACCGCCAGAGCCGCATTGAGATCGCTATACCAGATGCCGTGTTTGCTGTTTTCACCGCCGGTATTGGTTTTCTGACTGTGGCCGTGGCCAAAGCCCGGGTTAACGCGTAGCCAGACGCGATGGCCCGGTGAAACGGCACCGAGCTGTTCCAGCATATCGACGGAACCGGCGTTCACCGCAATGCCCAGCTCGCTAACCCGCGCCAGCGTGGTATCATCAATCACATCGGCGGTAAACACAATATCGTCCGGGTGCGTTTGCGGATCGTAACCTGCCGCTAATGCACGCTCGATCTCACCCAGCGACACCGAATCGACTTTCACACCCTGCTCGCGCATCAGCCGCAGAATATGAATGTTTGAGCACGCCTTTTGCGCAAAACGCACCACATCAAACGCGCTGAGTTTGGCGATTTGTGCGCGAATAATTTGCGCGTCATAAACCCATACCGGGCAGCCAAATTCAGCAGGCAGCCGCAGCAGGTTTTCCGCATTGAGGTCGGTATCGGTCTGGTGTAGTGAGCGTGGCATGGTGAACTCCGTCAGCAATTTTTATTGATTACGCCACAGCACGAAGAGAATAAAAAATATCGTTTTATCGCCACCCTATGCAAAAATGATATGGATAACCCACAGCAACGGGATTCCGCGATGCCAGCCGTTAACTTGCGCCATATCGAAATTTTTCACGCCGTGATGACCACCGGCAATCTGACTGAAGCCGCAACATTGCTGCATACCTCCCAGCCGACGGTTAGCCGCGAACTGGCGCGCTGTGAAAAAGTGCTGGGCCTGAAGCTGTTTGAACGTTCGCGTGGGCGTTTGCATCCCACGGTGCAAGGGCTCCGGCTGTTTGAAGAGGTGCAGCGCTCGTGGTACGGGCTGGACCGAATTGTCAGCGTCGCCGAAAGCCTGCGCGAGTTTCGTCAGGGGGAACTTTCCGTCGCCTGCCTGCCCGTCTTCTCGCAGTCCTTTTTACCGCTGCTGTTACAGCCTTTTCTCGTCCGCTATCCGGATGTCAGCCTCAACATTGTGCCGCAGGAGTCGCCGCTGCTGGAGGAGTGGCTGTCGGCACAGCGCCATGATTTAGGCCTGACCGAAACACTGAGTACCCCGGCAGGTACCGAACGAACGCCGCTGCTGACCTGTAATGAAGTGTGTGTGATGCCGCAGAATCACCCGCTGGCCAACAAAACGGTGCTGACGCCAGCCGATTTCCTGGGGGAGAATTACATCAGCCTGTCGCGTACCGACAGCTACCGGCAACTGCTGGATGCGTTGTTTACAGAACATCAGGTTAAACGGCGAATGGTGCTGGAAACCCACAGCGCCGCCTCGGTTTGTGCAATGGTACGCGCGGGCGTTGGGCTTTCGGTGGTTAACCCACTGACGGCACTGGATTACGCCGCCAGCGGTATCGCCGTGCGCCGTTTCAGTATCGACGTACCCTTTACCGTTAGCCTGATCCGCCCACTACACCGCCCCGCTTCCGCGCTGGTCGACGCGTTTACCGCCCATTTACAGGCAGCCATGACGCTGGTTAGCGGGCCGCTGGCTGCCATGCTGGGCGAACCTTAAGAGAGCATAAAGTCCACCGCATCGGCGGCATGCAGCACCGCCGTGTCAAACACCTTAATTGGACAATGTGTTTCTGGCAGCAGCAGGCCAATCTCGGTGCAACCGAAAATAACCCCTTCCGCGCCTTCGCCAGCTAATTTTTTGATTAAATTAACAAAATAGTAGCGAGACTCATCGGTAAACGTCCCCAGACAGAGCTCACTAAAGATGATGTCGTTAATGCGCTCGCGATCTTCCGGGCCCGGCACGGAGGTTTCGATGCCAAACTGTTTTTCCAGGCGGCCACGGTAAAAATCCTGCTCCATGGTATAGCGCGTACCCAGCAGCGCGACATTGCGCATGCCCGCGCTTTCAATGGCGCGCCCGGTGGCGTCGGCAATATGAAGGAACGGAATATGGCAACGCTCTTCGATTTGCCCGGCCACTTTGTGCATGGTGTTGGTACAAAGTACAATGGCCTGTGCACCAGCCTGCTCCAGACCCGCAGCAGCCTGTGCGAGGATCTCGCCCGCTTTGTGCCACTGCGCCGTTGCCTGGCAGGCTTCGATTTCGTGAAAATCCAGACTGTGCAGCAACAAACTGGCGGAGTGCAGACCTCCCATCCGGGCCCTCACACCCTCATTAATCAGGCGATAGTAAGGGACTGTCGATTCCCAGCTCATCCCACCCAGAAGCCCTATCGTTTTCATTGTGTTTCTCCGTCAGGTTTTGCAATCAAAAAATCAAAGTTGTGATCGACTTTCAACTTCTCTGGTCTCGCGTTTATTTTTGAGGAACGCTGAGATAAAATATTTTGAAACAACGTTTCAATAACTATTTCCTTCACGACAGGATAGCCCGATGTTTATCTTCCATAAAGACACTCAGCTTGACGATCTGGGCAACGGCGTAACGCGTCGTATACTCGCCCATGGCGGCAAAATGATGGCGGTCGAAGTCATGTTCGAACAAGGTGCCATCGGCCCAATGCACAACCATCCTCACGAACAACTCACCTATGTCTTATCCGGTGAGTTCGAATTTACCATCGGTGATAACAAACATATCGTCACCGCAGGCGATACTCTTTATAAGCAACCGCACATTATGCACGGCTGCGTCTGCCTGAAAGCGGGAACCCTGCTTGATACCTTCACCCCGGTGCGTGAAGATTTCTTAAAATCATTATAGTAAGCCCCCTAATTGACGCCCCCATTAGTAGGGGCGTTTTTTATTTCCCACAGACAGTAAAATAATTCGCCAGATAATCGTTTTTATTTTGAATGGTTTCATTCTGCGATACTTAATTCGCGGCAATATTGCGTGTTTGTTTCCCCTGAATGATTCTGTAAACCCCGTGTTTTTTGGGCGAAAAACGCTGCCACTTCACTTTATTGAAACATCGTTTCGACTTTGATCACATTTCGAGAATTAATCGAATGACGAGAATTTAAAACCCAATAAAATATTTTAAAACGATGTTTTACAAATCAAGAATGCATGTTCATACGTTATTAAAAAAAAGATATTTTACCAATAATTTCTGATAGTTAGACCGCCATAGAGCCAGCCAAAATAAATATTGTGAGCGAGCGCACATACAGATGCTGTTTTTATCCCCGCGGCTACGGCGGCGGGGGAAAGTCACTCTCCGAATCCGTATTACACATTGTTCGCCAGGTAGGTATGTATGAATGAAAACAGACTGCTGGGATTGGCCTGGATATCACCCTACATTATTGGGCTGATAGTCTTTACGGCTTTCCCATTCATTTCATCATTCTTTCTCAGTTTTACTGAGTACGATTTGATGAGTCCGCCGGTATTTAACGGCATCGAAAACTATCGCTACATGTTTACGGAAGATACCCTCTTCTGGAAATCAATGGGCGTGACTTTTGCTTATGTCTTTTTGACCATCCCACTGAAGCTTGCCTTTGCGCTGGGTATTGCTTTTGTGTTGAATTTTAAACTTCGCGGTATCGGCTTTTTCCGTACGGCTTACTACATTCCGTCCATTCTCGGCAGCTCTGTCGCCATTGCCGTGCTGTGGCGCGCACTGTTCGCCATTGATGGCCTGTTGAACAGCTTTATTGGCGTGTTCGGCCTGGATCCGGTGAACTGGCTGGGCGAACCGTCGCTGGCACTGATGTCGGTGACACTGCTGCGTGTGTGGCAGTTTGGCTCTGCCATGGTGATCTTCCTTGCTGCTCTGCAAAACGTCCCGCAATCCCAGTACGAAGCGGCAATGATCGATGGTGCCAGCAAGTGGCAGATGTTCATGAAAGTGACCGTACCGCTGATTACGCCGGTGATTTTCTTCAACTTTATTATGCAGACCACACAGGCGTTCCAGGAGTTTACCGGCCCGTATGTCATTACTGGCGGTGGCCCGACCTATTACACCTATCTGTTCTCGCTCTACATCTACGATACCGCCTTCAAATATTTCGATATGGGCTACGGTGCAGCGCTGGCCTGGGTTCTGTTCCTGGTCGTCGCGGTCTTTGCCGCCATCGCCTTTAAATCCTCGAAATATTGGGTGTTCTACTCTGCCGATAAGGGAGGCAAAAATGGCTGATATCCAACATCTCACGCCGGGCATGAAGGAAGCCGAACATGAAGTGGCGCGCACCCTGCGTCGTGAGAAAATCAGCGCCTGGATCCGCTATACGATCCTGCTCTTTGTCGGGCTGTTAATGCTTTACCCGCTGGTGTGGATGTTCTCGGCGTCGTTTAAACCGAACCACGAAATCTTCACCACGCTGGGGCTGTGGCCTACGCACGCAACATGGGATGGTTTTATCAACGGCTGGAAAACCGGGACGGAGTACACCTTCGGCCATTACATGCTGAACACCTTCAAGTATGTGATCCCGAAAGTGATCCTGACGATCATCTCCTCAACAGTGGTGGCTTACGGCTTTGCCCGCTTTGAGATCCCGTGGAAGAATTTCTGGTTCGGCACACTGATCGCCACCATGCTACTGCCGAGCACCGTGTTGCTGATCCCGCAGTACCTGATGTTCCGTGAAATGGGCATGCTTAACAGCTATATGCCGCTCTATCTGCCGCTGGCTTTCGCCACGCAAGGTTTCTTCGTCTTTATGTTGATTCAGTTCTTACGCGGCGTGCCGCGCGACATGGAAGAAGCGGCGCAGATTGACGGGTGTAACTCCTGGCAGGTGCTGTGGTATGTGGTGGTGCCGATCCTGAAACCGGCCATTATCTCCGTCGCGCTGTTCCAGTTCATGTGGTCAATGAACGACTTTATCGGGCCGCTGATTTACGTCTATAGCGTGGATAAATACCCGATCGCACTGGCGCTGAAAATGTCCATCGACGTGACCGAAGGTGCGCCGTGGAACGAAATTCTGGCAATGGCGAGTATCTCCATTCTGCCGTCCATCATTGTCTTCTTCCTGGCACAACGCTACTTCGTACAGGGCGTAACCAGCAGCGGAATTAAAGGTTAAGAGGGAAGTATCATGGCTGAAGTGATTTTCAACAAACTGGAAAAGGTCTACTCCAACGGGTTTAAAGCGGTACATGGTATCGACCTGAAAATTGCCGACGGTGAATTTATGGTGATTGTCGGCCCAAGCGGCTGCGCCAAATCCACCACCCTGCGTATGCTGGCAGGCCTTGAAACCATCAGCGGCGGTGAAGTGCGTATCGGCGAGAAGATCGTCAATAACCTTGCACCGAAGGCGCGCGGTATTGCTATGGTGTTTCAGAACTACGCGCTCTACCCGCATATGACCGTGCGGGAAAACCTCGCCTTCGGCCTGAAGCTGAGCAAGCTGCCGAAAGATGAGATCACCAAACAGGTGGATGAAGCGGCGAAAATCCTCGAACTGGAAGAACTGATGGACCGACTGCCACGTCAGCTTTCCGGTGGCCAGGCACAGCGTGTGGCGGTCGGCCGCGCGATTGTGAAAAAACCGGATGTATTCTTGTTCGATGAACCGCTGTCGAATCTCGACGCCAAACTGCGCGCTTCTATGCGCATCCGCATTTCCGACCTGCACAAACAGTTGAAAAAATCCGGTAAACCGGCAACCACCGTGTATGTCACCCACGATCAGACCGAAGCGATGACCATGGGCGATCGTATTTGCGTGATGAAGCTCGGCCATATCATGCAGGTCGATACCCCGGACAACCTCTATCACTACCCGAAAAACATGTTCGTGGCGGGCTTTATCGGCGCGCCGGAAATGAACATCAAACCGGCAAAAATTGTGAAAAAAGGCGAGCAACTGCATATCACCCTCGGTCACGAAACGCTGGCACTGGATGCGCGTCAGCAGGAGAAAGTCGCGGGCTATGCCGACAAAGAAGTGTTCTTCGGCGTGCGCCCGGAATTTGTCTCCGTTGCCGATGAGCCGTTTGATGAAGACTGCGGTAGCGGCGATCTGGTGCGTGTCGAAAACATGGGTCACGAATTCTTTATTTACCTGAAAGTCGCTGACTACGAATTAACGGCACGAATCCCTTCCGATGAAGCTAAGCCAATGATTGCAAAGGGACTTCATCGTAAGGTGTATTTTAAGTTTGATATGAATAAGTGTCATATTTTTGACGCAAAAACAGAACAGAACATTTCCCTATAAAAACGAAATCCTTCGGGATATGCCGAGGCGGCAAGTCGGTGCATCCCCGGTAGCTTATCAGTAAGTGACCGGGGTGCACTGGCGCAGCCAACAAAGCGGCAACCTGAAGAACGAAGTTTAAACAAACTCTGGAGTATAAAAATGAAAAAAGTGCTTATAGGCGCCGTTATCTCCGCAACGCTGGGCATGTGCGCTGTACCCGCAACTGCTGCTGATAATGTCGACCTGCGTATGTCCTGGTGGGGGGGCAACGGTCGTCATCAGGTAACATTAAAAGCGCTGGAAGAGTTTCACAAACAGCATCCGAACATTGACGTTAAATCCGAATACACCGGCTGGGATGGCCATCTCTCCCGTCTGACCACACAAATTGCGGGCGGCACCGAACCGGATGTAATGCAAACCAACTGGAACTGGTTGCCGATTTTCTCGAAAAGCGGCGAAGGTTTTTACGACCTGAATAAGGTAAAAGACATTATCGATTTGAGCCAGTTCGACGCCAAAGAGCTGCAATCCACCACCATTGACGGCAAGCTGAACGGCATTCCGATCTCCGTTACCGCGCGTGTCTTCTACTTTAACGATGAGCAGTGGAAAAAAGCGGGCGTCGCCTTCCCAAAAACCTGGGATGAGCTGTTAGCTGCAGGCAAAACTTTCGAAAGCAAACTCGGCAAACAATATTACCCGGTGGTACTGGAGCACCAGGATACGCTGGCGCTGCTGAACTCTTACATGGTGCAGAAGTACAACATTCCGGCCGTTGACGAAAAAGCGAAGAAATTCAGCTACAGCAGTGAGCAGTGGGTGGAATTCTTCCAGATGTATAAAAAACTGGTCGATAGCCATGTGATGCCGGACACCAAATATTATGCGTCGTTCGGTAAGAGCAACATGTATGAGATGAAGCCGTGGATCGAAGGTGAATGGGGCGGTACTTATATGTGGAACTCCACCATCACCAAATACTCCGACAACCTGAAGCCGCCAGCCAAACTGGTGCTGGGTGATTACCCGATGCTGCCAGGCGCAACAGACGCAGGTCTGTTCTTCAAACCAGCGCAGATGTTGTCGATTGGTAAATCCACCAAACATCCGAAAGAAGCAGCAGAGGTGATCAACTTCCTGCTCAACAGCAAAGAGGGTGTGGAAACGCTGGGTCTGGAGCGTGGGGTGCCACTGAGCAAAGCCGCAGTACAAACGCTGACCGCCAACGGCGCGATCAAAGAGAGCGATCCCTCGGTGGCGGGTCTGCGCCTGGCGCAGTCTCTGCCGACCAAACTCTCTGTTTCGCCGTACTTTGATGATCCGCAAATTGTTGCCCAGTTCGGCACAGCGATTCAGTACATCGATTATGGTCAGAAATCCGTGGTAGAAACAGCCGCTGACTTCCAGCGCCAGGCTGAACGTATCCTGAAACGCGCTATGCGCTAACATTTTTCCGTCACGACATACCCTGCTCGCCTGCGGCAGGGTATTTTTTTATCTGAGGAGCCGCAGATGGCAAAGGGAAAAATTGTTCAACTCACCTTCCGTCGCCAACACGATGAAAAAACGGGGCATGAGGTTATCCGCCTGACGCCGCCGCACATTATTTGTCACCGCAATTACTTCTACCAAAAATGCTTTACCCGCGACGGCGGGAAACTCCTCTTCGGCGGCGCGTTTGAAGGTCACTGGAACTACTATTTGCTGGATCTCGTCCGTCAAGACGCAATACAGTTAACCGAAGGTGCCGGGGATAATACTTTCGGCGGCTTTTTATCGGCGGACGATCGTTCGCTGTGGTATGTGAAAAACACCCGCGAATTGCGGTGCGTTGATCTGCACACGCTTGAAGAGCACATCGTTTATCAAGTGGATGATGACTGGGTAGCTTATGGCACCTGGGTGGCAAATTCTGCTTGCACAAAACTGGTCGGCATCGAAATCAAGAAAAGCGACTGGCAACCGCTGACCGACTGGCAAAAATTCCGCGACTTCTACTTTACACACCCGGAATGCCGGTTGATCCGCATTGATTTACACAGCGGCAAACGCGACACATTGTTGCAGGAAAAGCGCTGGTTGGGGCACCCGATTTACCGTCCGTTTGATGACTCAACGGTGGCATTTTGTCATGAAGGGCCTCGCGATGTGATTGATGCACGCATGTGGTTGATTCATGAAGATGGCAGCAACCTGCGCAAAGTGCGCCAGCACCAGCCGGGAGAAAGCTTTACCCATGAATTCTGGGTGCCGGACGGTTCCGCACTCTATTACGTGGCGCATCAGGAAAACGATCCGCGTCGTTATCTCTACAGCGCCGATCCGCGCACGCTGGAAAACCACCAGCTAATGGCGATCCCACCCTGTTCACACCTGATGAGTAATGAAAACGGCAACCTGGTGGTCGGCGATGGCGCGCCGCACCATACCGGCGATATTCATCTTAATGATCCGTTTATCTGGGTTTTCAATATCAAAAGCGGCGAGCAGACAGCCATTTGCCAGCATAACAGTAGCTGGAAAGTGCTGGACGGCGACCGTCAGGTGACACATCCGCATCCGTCGTTTACGCCGGACAATCAGTGGGTGCTATACAGCTCGGATGCCGAAGGGATGCCCGCACTCTATCTGGCACGGGTGTAATTGTTATTGCCCGGTGGCACTGCGCTTACCGGGCAATGTCAAACCGTTAAACCCCAATATCCCGCAGTTTCTCGCCAGACATCAGACGACGCTCAATATGCTCCAGCGTGACGTTTTTGGTTTCCGGCACCAGCCAGAACGTGACGCCGACAAACGCCAGGTTCAGTGCGGTATAGAGCCAGAACGTCCCTGCTGCGCCAATCGCATCCAGCAACGTCAGGAAACTCGCGCCAATAATCATGTTCGACACCCAGTTAGTGGTGGTTGAACAGGTTATCCCGAAATCGCGGCATTTCAGGGGCTGGATCTCCGAACACAAGATCCACACGACCGGCGCGGCGCTCATTGCATAACCGGCAATACAGATCATCGTCATACCGACTGAAAGCCAGGATAAACCACTCGATGCCGTGCCGTTATCAAACTGCATCAGGCAGTATCCGAGGATCAACGTGCCAATCGCCATTACGCTAAAACCAATTTTCAGCGCTGGTTTGCGTCCCGCTTTATCCACGGTAAACACAGCGATAAAGGTGGCAAACATAAAGGTCAGCCCGACCACCAGCGTAGCGATCATCTGCTCCTCAGTGGTAGTGAAACCGGCCATTTTAAAGATGCGCGGCGCGTAATACATGATGATGTTCATACCGGTAAACTGCTGCATCGCCTGCAACAACATGCCAAGGAACACCGCGCGTCGCACATTGCGGTTGGCTTTAAAAAGCTGGAAACCGCCTTGTTTCAGTTTCAGGCTTTCACGGATCTCGTTCAGTTCCTCGCGGGCTTTTTCCGAGGTATCGCGCAGCATCCGCAGCACCTCTTCCGCTTCGATATGACGCCCTTTTTGCGCCAACCAACGCGGGCTATTGGGGAGGAAAATCACCAAAATAATCAACAGCACCGCTGGCAATGCCAGCACGCCGAGCATCGCCCGCCAGTTGCCGCTGTAGCTGAACGCTGTATCGGAGAGGAACGCCAGCACAATCCCCAGTGTTACCATCAACTGGTACATACTGATCATCTTGCCGCGCACGTTTTCGCTTGCCATTTCAGAAAGATAGAGCGGTGCAGTGTAAGAGGCAATCCCTACCGCAACGCCCAGCAGCACACGAGAAAGAAGCAGCATTTCCACACTACCGGCAAACGCTGAACCGAGTGAACCGGCAACAAACAGCACTGCACCGGCCATCAGACTGTATTTACGCCCCAGGCGGAACGAGAGCCAGCCGTTAAACAACGCGCCCAGCGCCGCGCCGAGCATCATGCTGCTCACCACCCACTCTTGCAGGCGGCTGCTCAACACAAAATGATCGGTAATAAACGGCAGCGCACCGGCGATCACGCCGATATCAAGGCCAAACAACAGCCCGGCGACCGCTGCCGAAACAGAAACAAACAGGTTCATCCGCCTGGTGTCACGCAACGCGCGCGGAAGTGTTACAGAGTCATTACTAATAGAAGTCATTTTTTCCCTGCCTGCACAAAGTAAGGTGTTCTATGAAAGTAAGCCAGTATCACAGGAAGCGTCAGTGAGGAATTCGCGAAGATATGGATAAATTAGCTATGGCATTGTGTTTTGTGATGGAGTTTACAATTTTGAAAATATAGTTTAAGCACTAAACTAATTTTAATAATTTGATTTATTTGAAGTTTATAAATAAGAGTGTGACTTTAGTAGAAATAGATATGGATTTTTCAATTAAACACATATGGACAAACATTATGCAGATATAAAAAAACCTGCCCGCAGGCAGGTTTTATCAGGCTTCGGGAGGCAAATTAACGTGCCAGCCAGCCACCATCAACAGCCACGGTGTAACCGTTGATGTAGTCAGATGCTTTCGACGCCAGGAACACCACTGGCCCTTTCAGATCGCTCGGTAAACCCCAACGCGCAGCAGGGATACGATCGAGGATCTCGGCGCTGCGCTGTTCGTCGGCGCGCAGTTGCTGAGTGTTATTGGTCGCCATGTAGCCCGGCGCAATCGCGTTGACGTTGATATTGTGCTTCGCCCATTCGTTTGCCAGCAGACGGGTTACGCCCATCACGCCGCTTTTTGAGGCGGTGTAAGAAGGAACGCGGATGCCGCCCTGGAAGGAGAGCATGGAAGCAATGTTGATGATCTTGCCGCCGTTGCCTTGTGCAATAAAGTGTTTTGCCGCAGCCTGAGACATAAAGAACACGCTCTTGATGTTCAGGTCCATGACGTCATCCCAGTCTTTCTCGCTGAAGTTGATTGCGTCTTCGCGGCGAATCAAACCGGCGTTATTAACCAGAATGTCGATTTTGCCAAACTCGGCAACCGCACGCTCCAGCAAAGCCGGAATGCCGTCGATCTTACGCAGATCTGCAGTCAGGCTGAGAAAACGACGGCCCAGCGCGGTCACGTGCTCGATGGTTTCTGTTGGTTCAACAATGTTGATACCGACAATGTCGCAACCCGCTTCCGCCAGGCCCAGCGCCATTCCCTGACCCAGACCGGTATCGCAACCGCTCACCACCGCAACTTTACCTTGAAGAGAAAATGCATCCAGAATCATGTTAGTTCCTTAATCTATCAGCGCCTGTACCGGACAGGCATGGTTTTATGCTGCCCGCAATTAGCGCAGATCTTTTACAGCGACGTGATCCATGTCATCAAAGACCTGGTTCTCACCCACCATTCCCCAGATGAAGGTGTATGCACGCGTACCGACACCCGAGTGAATGGACCAGTCTGGAGATATGACCGCCTGCTCGTTATGCATCACAATGTGACGCGTTTCCTGCGGCTGCCCCATCATATGGAAGACGCAGGCATCTTCTTCCATGTTGAAGTAGAAATAGACTTCCATGCGGCGTTCATGGGTATGGCACGGCATGGTGTTCCACAGGTTGCCTGGCGCAAGCTCGGTCAGCCCCATGCTTAACTGGCAGGTTTCCAGCACATCCGGCACGAAATATTTATTGATGGTGCGGCGGTTACTGGTGAGCGGATCGCCAAGAGTGACCGGAGCGACATCTTCGGGGGTCACCTTTTTCGTGGGTAAGGTCATATGCGCCGGCGCACAGTTGTAGTAAAACTTTGCCGGTTTTGCGCGATCGACGCTGGCGAAAACCACTTCTCTCGCACCTTTACCAACGTAGAGTGCTTCGCGGTGACCAATTTCATAGCACTGGCCGTCAACGGTAATGGTGCCAGAGCCGCCAATGTTGATGACTCCCAGCTCGCGGCGCTCAAGGAAATAGGTCACGCCGAGTTGCTTGCCCACTTCGCCGCCGACGGAGACGCGTTTCTGTACCGGCTTAATACCGCCAACAATGATGCGGTCTATATGGCTGTAGACCATGGTGTATTCGTCATCAACGAACACTTTTTCAACTAGAAATTCATCGCGCAGGCCCTGGGTGTCCAGCGTTTTGGCGTGCGCACTGTGGATGCTTTGTCTGACTTCCACAATAACCTCCGACGTAAATTTTGACCGAAACGGCATCTAACGGAACATGGAACATTGTTCCGTTTCTTCTTTTAATGCATCTTATCCCGGTTAAAATACGTTTTCAATTAAGATTAAAACAACGTTTCAATTTTCCTATAGATTATTATGAAATCTGTAAGTGCGATCACGATTGTTTGGCGTTGACAGCGTCAATAGAGGGCTTCTTTATGTCCTCACCTTTAAATTAATAATAAAAAACAATAAGTTAATATTAACTTTAAATTGCAGCAACCGATCGACACTTTTCCTGTTTAAAATCAAAGTTCGCCTTCTCCTGGCTTTTACTTCTCTCCCTGCTCTGCGCAAGATCTGGATTTTCTTATAAAGTGCGTCAGCAATCACACATATTGAAACGATGTTTTGATAATTTAACACTCTATTTTTAAACTTCAGAGAATCAGCGGTCATCATTGGGACGCACACTTTCCCAGCAGACCCGAAAAAGGAGCAAAATAATGGCGAAAGGCATGCGGGTAAAACTCAATTATGCAGTCAGCCGCGATCCGGATACCGGCGCGGAAGTCACCCGCTTAACCCCACCGGAAGTGACCTGTCACCGGAATTACTTTTATCAAAAGTGTTTCTTTAATGATGGCAGCCATCTGTTATTCGCCGGTGAATTTGACGGACACTGGAACTACTACCTGTTGGATATTGCCAAAGCCGAAGCCATTCAGTTAACGGAAGGCGCGGGCGACAATACCTTCGGCGGCTTTCTCTCTCCGGATGACAGCGCGCTCTATTATGTGAAAAACGATCGTACCCTGCGCGAAGTGAATTTGCAGACGCTGGCAGAGCGTGAAGTTTATCGCGTGCCGAATGAGTGGGTCGGTTACGGCACTTGGGTTGCCAATAGTGATTGCAGCAAACTGGTGGGGATCGAGATTGCCGCCAGCGACTGGACGCCGCTGAATGACTGGAAACTGTTCCATGATTTCTTCCACAAAGGGCCACACTGCCGCCTGCTACGTGTCGATCTGGAAAGCGGCGCAAGCGGCGTGATCCATGAAGAGAAAATCTGGCTCGGTCATCCCATTTACCGTCCTTTCGACGACGATACCGTCGCGTTCTGCCATGAAGGCCCGCATGATCTGGTGGACTCGCGGATGTGGCTGGTGAACGAAGACGGCAGCAACGTGCGCAAAGTGAAAGATCATGCTGAAGGTGAAAGCTGTACGCACGAATTCTGGGTGCCTAATGGTTCCGCGCTGGTGTATGTCTCGTATCTGAAGGGAAAACAGGGCCGCATGATTTACCGTTTCAATCCGGATATCGGCGTGAATGAACCTGTAATGCCAATGCCCGCCTGCTCGCATCTGATGAGTAATTTCGACGGTACGCTACTGGTTGGTGATGGTTCCGGTACGCCAGTAGATGTGAAAGATACCGGCGGTTACACCATCGATAATGATCCTTATTTATATGTTTTCGACGTGGAGCAAAAAAACTATTTCCGCGTGGCGCGCCACGACACTTCATGGGCGACGTTTGCCAACAGCCGCCAGGTGACCCACCCACATCCGTCGTTCACACCGGATGACAGTGCAATTCTGTTTAGTTCAGACAAAGACGGCAAACCGGCGCTCTATATTGCGAAACTTCCGGAACAACGCACTTTGCTGCAAGCATAGATTTTGAGTAAGTGTTTCTGTAACTGGCATTGCCCTCTCCGGAGGGCTTTTTTTATTCCTCCCAATGCCTGTCATACTTCGCGCTGCAGATGGCACGGACGCTTATCTGGCTTACAACAAGACGTTATTTTTATGCTCTTGTGAATGTATGCCCTAAATAATTCGTGTTGCAGGAAGGCGGCGACGCAGCAAATCCCCAAGAGCTTACTGAAGTAAGCGACTGGGGTTTGCGAGGAAAGCCAACACATCTGGCAAGCAAAGCAGCAGCGCGAAGTATGATGGGCATAAAAATCCCCGGCCAACCGCTCCGGGGATATTATTGAGGGTAATGCAGACAATCAGAAAGAATACGCGACACCGACACGGAAACGGGTCTGCCGTTCGTCAGTGTTTTTCACGCCGACGTTGCCGACTTCCACATACGGAGACCAGTTTTTATCCAGTTTATAGGCCACTTTGGCGTTGTATTCGTTGGAATAGGTTTTGTTGTTCTCGCGAATAACATCTTCGGTGCTCTTGGCGTAAACATAGTTCAGCTCAACGCGATAATCGCCCATTGCCCACCCGACCCATGTATCGAATTTATTGACCTTGTTATCGACGGTACTGGAATTGGGGTTGCGTGTGTATTCATAGCGGTAACGACCAGCAATATAAACGCCATTATCGAAGCTGTACTGCGCATGAATATAGGGTTTATAGATAGAGTTGGTATCTTTACTTTCGATATTAAAACCTGGTGTTAACGCAATGTTTTTGGTTGCTGCCCAGCGCCAGTTAATGGATTCTTCGTGACCGTTACCAACGATTTCCGTTAACGGTTTATCCGCATCGTTGCCGCCCGATTTCCATTTTGCTTCAACACCAAAACCTACGCCATTTTCAAAGCGGTGAGAAACAGCAACGCGATCGGCATTTGAACCGCTATCGATGTATTCATGACGTAAGTCTACAGTGACTGCTTGTGAAGCGAAGGATGCGCCAATGAGTGAAGCAAGAGCCAGAGATTTTTTAAACATGAGTTACCTCAAGAAATTAAAATTACATTCCATTTTTATGGAATTATATTTTATTTTTATGAGAACATTATTTTAGTGATCATGATCGTAAATATCTCTCTGCGATGGAACTATGTATAGCGACGTGATGAATATCAATAAATCCCCCTTAAAAACAGCAATAAACAGGGTTTAGATCACACCATTATTCTATTAACAATTATCAAACACAGTTCAATACAAATTTAGAAAGTAATTCAAAACAGGAAGTTACAAACAAAATAAACTAATAATAAGCATGCTTATTTTAAGCATTTCAAATTGTAACCATGGGGATAATATAGATGAGGAAATTTAAAAAAGCGCGTTAGTTAAATAGCGCATGTTATTAGCATGAGAAAGAGAGGTTTTGTTTTAATTGAAACAACACCGGCACCAGATGTCACAAATAATAAAGCCCTCCGGGAGGAAGGCTCTATTCACAACAAAGAAGAGATCAATCGCGCTCAACGGCTAACGCTACGCCCTGACCGCCGCCGATACAGAGTGTCGCCAGCCCTTTACGGACATTGCGCTTTTGCATCTCATGCACCAACGAAACCAGGATTCGGCAACCGGAAGCGCCTATCGGATGGCCCAGCGCAATCGCGCCACCATTGACGTTAACACGCTTCTCATCCCATTCGAGGATTTTCCCCACCGACAGCGCCTGTGCGGCATAAGCTTCATTGGCTTCTATCAGATCGACATCATCAAGCTGCCAGCCTGCGCGCTCCAGACAACGACGCATGGCATAAACCGGCGCGATCCCCATCAGCGCAGGATCGACGCCAACGCTGGCAAAGGCGCGAATATGCGCCAGCACTGGTAAATTCAATTCGGCCGCTTTGCCTTCGCTCATCATCAGCACGGCAGCAGCGCCATCATTCAGCGGTGAGGCATTTCCGGCGGTGACTGAACCTGTCAGTTCAAAGGCGGGTGTCAGTTTCGCCAGCGCTTCCGCACTGGGATCAATGCGCGGCTGCTCATCGGTCTCCACCAGCAGCGGCTGACCGTCCGCGCTCTGCGTCTTCACAGGAACAATTTCGTCACGAAAACGACCGGCATCAATCGCCACACGTGCTTTATGCTGCGAGCTTAACGCCCACTCATCCTGCCGCTCGCGGCTGATGCCATACTCACGCGCCAGGTTCTCGGCGGTAACACCCATATGATAATCATTGAACGCATCCCACAAGCCGTCATGCACCAGGCTGTCAATCAACTGGCTGTTACCCAACCTCGCCCCGGTGCGGCTGTCAGTCAGAACATGCGGCGCACGGCTCATGTTTTCCTGACCACCAGCGATGACCACATCCGCCTCGCCACACTGAATCGCTTGTGATGCCAGATGCAACGCCTTCAGCCCGGAACCGCACACGTCGTTTATGGTAATGGCGGAAACGGTGTTCGGCAGGCCGCCTTTGATGGCCGACTGGCGGGCAGGATTTTGCCCGGCCCCGGCGGTCAGCACCTGGCCTAAAATCACTTCATCAATAGCTTGTGGCTGTACACCGCTGCGTTCCACCAGCGCCTGCACCACCAGGCTACCCAGCTCCACGGCAGAATGGCGCGACAGTGCTCCCTGAAAACAGCCGATCGGCGTACGCACCGCCGCCACAATCACGACATCTTTCATTGCTGGCTCCCGCAGTGACTGAACCTGGCAATAGTAGTGCATTGTTAATAAGTATTAACGCAGATGTTTAAAATTAGTGAGATAAATCACAAGGAAAAAGAGAAGAGGCAGAAGAAAATGGCGCGCGGCCAGATGAGACCACGCGCGAAGGGGATCAGTTGTTAACCGGGATCACCGCACCTTTATATTTAGTGCGGATCCAGTCCTGAATCTCTTTGGAGTGCAGCACGTTCACCAGCGCCACGATATCTTTTTTCTTCTCGTCGCCGCGGTGTACGGTAATGATGTTGGCATACGGGTTGTTTTCACCGCTCTCAACGGCGATGGGATCGTGTACCGGATCCAGGCCCGCATCGATGGCATAGTTGGCGTTGATTACCACCGCATCGCCTTCGTTGTTGTTATACATCTGCGGCAGCAGCGCTGCTTCTACATTCGGCAGGAACTTCAGCTTTTTCGGGTTCTCAACGATATCGTCGATACGCGCGGTCACTTTATCCACGCCCGGTTTTAACTTGATCACACCCGCTTTTTCGAAGATGGAGAGAATACGCCCCTCTTCAGAAACGGCATCACGCATGATCACTTTGCCGCCTTCCGGCAGGTCTTTCAGCGATTTGTATTTTTTAGAGTAGATACCAATCGGCTCGATATGGATCGCACCGGCGCTGACGAAATCATAAGATTTGTCGCCCGCATGATCTTTGATAACGCTGTTCAGGTACGGAATATGCTGGAAGTAGTTCGCATCCAGTTCGCGGCTGGCCAGCGCGGTGTTTGGCAGAATATAATCCTGGAACGGTTTGATCTCGAGATCGATGCCCTGCTTGGCCAGAATCGGTTTCGCCTGTTCCAGAATTTCCGCGTGCGGCACGTTGGATGCGCCGACAGTCAGTGTATCCGCCCAGGAAGAGAAGCTCAGAACACTAAGGGTTGCTGCGGCAATCAGTGTCAGTGTTTTTTTCATGATGGTGGTTTCCAATAATTATCGTTTATCTAACAGAGAAGTGATCACGTCGCCGCAGAACTGAATAATGAAGACGATGATAAGGATAGTCACCGTCGCCACCAGCGTGACGTCGTTGTGGTTGCGCTGGAATCCTTCCAGATAAGCAAGATTACCCAATCCGCCCGCGCCAATAACCCCGGCCATGGCGCTGTAGCTCACCAGCGCAATCAGCGTCACGGTAATACCGGACACCAGCGCAGGCGATGATTCAGGCAGTAATACTCGAAATACCAGTGTGCTCAGACGAGCGCCCATTGAACGCGTCGCCTCGATCACCCCTTTATCTACCTCGCGCAGCGCAATCTCGACTAAGCGCGCGTAAAACGGCGCCGCACCGACAATCAGCGCAGGCAGCGCGGCATTCGCGCCGAGAATAGTCCCGACGATGGTTTTGGTAAAAGGAATCAACAGTACGATCAAAATGATGAACGGGATGGAGCGAAAGACGTTCACCAGAATCGAAATCACGCTATACAGCGTGCGGTTCTGAAACAGCCCGCCGCGCGCCGTCAGAAACAGCGCTAGCCCCAGAAAAATACCTAATACGAACGTTGCCGCGCCGGAGAGCGTCGTCATATATAACGTTTCTTGTGTCGCCGCCCAGAGTTGCTCCCATTTCAGGTGAGAGAAAAAAGAGTCAGCCATGTGTTACGACCTCGCTTGCAATATCGGTGTTGCGCAAATCCGCAAGGATATTGTCCAGTTGTTCCGGAGTTGCCTTCACATGCACCCATAATTGTCCAAAAACACCGTGCGCCGTCTGCGACATCTTGCCGTGCAGAATATTGAACGGCACACCGTAACGCAGCGTCAGTTCACCGACGATCGGCTGGTGCGTACTGTGGCCGGTAAACGTCAGCTTAATCACCGTACCGTCGAGATCGCTGTTCAACGCCGGGTCGAACGTCTCTTCTTCTTTATACTGGCTTACCTGGCGCACAAACTGACGGGTAATCGGCTGTTGCGGATGGGTAAAGACGTTCAGCACGTCGCCCTCTTCCACCACTTTGCCGTTCTCCATTACCGCGACCCGATCGCAGATCTTGCGCACCACATGCATTTCATGAGTGATCAGCACGATGGTTAGCTTGAAACGGCGATTAATATCCAGCAGCAGATCGAGGATCTGATCGGTGGTCTGCGGATCCAGCGCCGAGGTCGCTTCATCGCACAGCAGCACGTCAGGGTTATTAGCCAGTGCCCGCGCAATGCCGACGCGCTGTTTCTGCCCGCCGCTAAGCTGCGACGGATACGCATTCTCCCGGCCTTTCAACCCAACCAGTTCAATCAGATCCGCCACACGAGCCTTAATTTTCGCTTTTGGCGCACCGGCAATCTGCATGGAAAAGGCGATGTTTTCGCTAACCGTGCGCGACCACAATAAATTGAAGTGCTGGAAGACCATGCTGATCTTCAGACGCGCCTGGCGCAGGGCTTCGCCCTTTGCCTGCGAAATGTCCTGACCATTAATCACCACGCTGCCGCGAGTCGGCTTTTCCAGGCCATTCAGCAAACGGATCAGCGTACTTTTTCCGGCACCGCTGTAGCCGATAATTCCGTAAATTTGCCCCTGCTCAACCGTCAGATTGACGCTGTCGACGGCGGTAATCGATGCCTTTCCCTGGTCGAAAATTTTGGAAATATTCCTTAGCACGATCATTCGTTGGTGTTTCCGTTTGGCGGTTTAGCAGTATGGATGTCCAGATGATAATCAGCTGTAGTTATATTTCAAATAACTAAATGCAATTCACTTATAACAAATAGTGCTAAAGGCGGCGGAATGCGGAATTTGGCCATAAGGATTTTTTTCGCAATCTATTGCCGGAAAACGCATAACTCCGGCAAAGAAGCGGCAAAAAGTGCATGAAATCAGCGCAAAAAGGCGTTTTTTAGCTATTAACACGTCCAGACGACTATACGGCTCTCCTTCCCGATGGCTAAATAGAGCTTTATATTTCCGTTTGTTCTAAACGCCGAATAAAGATTCTTTAAAAGCGAAAAATGACAGACCTATCATCCGTGCATCAGTTTTTTCCACGGGTGAATAAATAATGTCTGTCTTCCATTCAGTAACCGAATTGATCGGCCAAACGCCGCTGTTGCAGTTGCATAAACTGGCAAGCGGCCCCTGTGAATTATTTCTCAAACTGGAAAACCAGAACCCTGGCGGTTCCATTAAAGACCGCGTCGCACTGTCGATGATCAATGAAGCGGAACGCCTGGGTCTGCTCGTGCCTGGCGGCACGATTATTGAAGCCACCGCCGGAAATACCGGGTTGGGGCTGGCGCTGATCGCTGCACAAAAAGGCTATTCGCTAATCCTGGTGGTGCCGGACAAAATGAGCCGCGAGAAGATTTTCCATCTGCGCGCGCTGGGTGCAAAAGTGGTCCTGACGCGTTCCGACGTCAACAAAGGCCATCCGGCCTACTACCAGGATTATGCACGCCGTCTGGCACAGGAAACGCAGGGGGCGTTTTACATCGATCAGTTCAATAACGAAGCCAATCCCCTGGCACATGCGACCACTACCGCACCAGAAATTTTTGCCCAGCTCGACGGCCGAATTGATGCCATCGTTGTCGGCGTCGGTTCCGGCGGCACGCTTGGCGGCTTACAGACCTGGTTCGCGCAGCACTCGCCGCACACCGAGTTCGTACTGGCGGATCCGGCAGGATCAATTCTTGCCGATCAGGTTGAAACCGGCCGTTATGGCGAGCCGGGTTCCTGGCTGGTTGAAGGTATCGGTGAGGATTTTATTCCACCGCTGGCACACATCGATGGCGTGCATAAAGCTTTCCGCATCACCGACCGTGAAGCCTTTGCCACCGCGCGCAACTTGCTGCAGCAGGAGGGTATTCTGGCGGGCTCGTCCACCGGCACTCTGCTCAGCGCCGCACTGCGTTACTGCCAGGCGCAAACCTCGCCAAAACGGGTGGTCACTTTCGCCTGCGATAGCGGCAACAAATACCTGTCGAAGATGTTTAATGACGACTGGATGCACCAGCAAGGTTTACTGACGCGCCCGTCGAATGGCGATCTCACAGATTTTATCGCCCTGCGTCACGACGAAGGTGCCACCGTTATCGCCGCGCCGGAAGATAGCCTCGCCGCCGTGCTGGCACGCATGCGGCTGTATGACATTTCGCAACTGCCGGTGCTGGAAAACGGCCAGCTGGTCGGTATCGTCGACGAGTGGGATTTGATAAGCCACGTTCAGGGCGACAGCCAGCGCTTTTCCCTGCCAGTCCGTCAAGCGATGACGCGTAACGTAGAAATTCTCGATAAGCATGCGCCGGAAAGCGTTCTGCGCAACATTTTCGATCGCGGTCTGGTGGCGGTGATCGCCGATAACGGCCGCTTTGTCGGACTTATAACCCGCAGCGATGTGCTGACTACATGGCGCAACCGTCTTGAACAATAAGGAAAAACAAATGAAAAATCTGGCAACGCAAAGCGTCCACAGCGGTATTTTCAACGACCAACACGGTGCAGTAATGCCACCGATTTATGCCACCTCCACCTTTGCGCAGCCCGCGCCGGGCCAGCACACCGGCTATGAATACTCGCGCAGCGGCAACCCAACGCGCCACGCGCTGGAAACGGCTATCGCCGAACTGGAAGGCGGCACACGCGGTTATGCCTTTGCCTCCGGTCTCGCCAGTATCTCCACGGTGCTGGAACTGCTGGATAAAGACAGCCACCTGGTGGCGATTGATGATGTCTATGGTGGCACATATCGCCTGATTGAAAATGTCCGCCGCCGCAGTGCCGGATTGCAGGTAAGTTGGGTGAAACCGGACGATCTGGCCGGTCTGGAAGCCGCCATTCGTCCGGAGACCAAAATGATCTGGGTGGAAACACCCACCAATCCGCTATTGAAGCTGGCGGATCTCGCCGCTATCGCCGCCATCGCCAAACGTCACAATGTGCTGAGCGTGGCGGACAACACCTTTGCATCGCCGGTGATCCATCGCCCACTGGAGCAGGGTTTCGATATTGTGGTGCACTCCGCTACCAAATACCTGAACGGCCATTCGGATGTGGTTGCCGGTCTGGCAGTGGTCGGTGATAACCCGCAACTGGCGGAAAAACTCGGTTACTTGCAAAACGCCGTCGGCGGCGTGCTCGATCCCTTCAGCAGTTTCCTGACACTACGTGGTATCCGCACCCTTTCCTTGCGCGTGGAACGCCATAGCAGCAACGCTCTGGCCCTTGCCCGCTGGTTGGAACAGCAGCCACAGGTGGAAAAGGTGTGGTTTCCGTGGCTGGAATCTCACCCGCAGTATCAACTGGCCCGCACACAGATGGCACTGCCTGGCGGCATGATTTCCGTGGTGGTGAAAGGCGACGATGTGCGGGCAACAGAAATCATCAATAAATTAACACTCTTTACGCTGGCCGAGAGCCTGGGCGGCGTCGAAAGCCTGGTCAGCCAGCCATTCAGCATGACGCACGCCTCAATCCCGCTGGAACAGCGGCTGGCGAACGGCATTACGCCACAGTTGATTCGCCTGTCGGTGGGTATTGAAGATGAAAACGATCTGATTGCCGACTGGAAACAGGCGCTGGCCTGAGACGTTAAAAGGGAGCTTGATAGCTCCCTTTTGGCTGGAAGAGATATCCCGCGTGGAAAAGACCTGGTTGCATCCCTGTTTTTTCGCCGCATAAAGCACGGTATCAGCCCGATGGTTCAGGCAGCTGGCAACCATATGCAGCGGTTTATCCCCCCGGCTTCCCGGACTGCAATGTCGCCAGACCAATGCTGATGGTAATAAAGCCGATGGGGCTGGCGTCATGCGGCATCTGTAGCGCGCTGACACGACTGCGCACGCCTTCAGCCATCCCCATAGCCTGCGCCAAATCGGTGCCAGGTAAGATAATCAGAAACTCTTCGCCGCCATAGCGGCTGACATTATTGTCGCTGCGCAGTTGCGATGCGGTCAGGGTTTTGGCAACGATGCGCAGGCAGTCATCTCAAGCCTGATGCCCCTGGCTGTCGTTGTAATTTTTGAAGTAATCGATATCCGCGAGGCAAACCGACAGCGGAAAATCCTCCTGCAGCGCGCGGGCGATCTCCGCCAGCAGACACTCATCCATATAGCGACGGTTAAACAAACCGGTCAGATGGTCGAGCTGGGCGTACTGTTGCAGCACTTTATTCGCGCTGGCGAGCTTATGTTCCGCATGACGACGCTCGGTGATATCCACCCAGGTCACCGGTAAACCGACGACCGCATCCATAGCATCGCGCACCGGCACCGACTGAATATCGTAGCAGCGATCGCGCCAGCCGAGTTCGCGCGAAGGCAACTCTTCGCCATTGTCAGCAAGGGCAAAATCGGTAAGGAAAAAGGGCCAGTAGTCAGGCATCAACTGCTGAATATGGCTTTCAAAGCCCTGCGGTACAGTGTTCCCCAACAACTTCGCCATCGCTTTGTTGGACATCACCATTCGCCC
This sequence comes from Kosakonia arachidis, assembly GCF_900116535.1. Lineage (GTDB taxonomy): Bacteria > Pseudomonadota > Gammaproteobacteria > Enterobacterales > Enterobacteriaceae > Kosakonia > Kosakonia arachidis. The sequence continues at coordinate 300,203 of NZ_FPAU01000002.1, forward strand.
CTGGCGATCGATCATGCACAGCGCCACCGGCGTGGTTTCATAGATGGTTTCCAGTTGCAGAACCCGCTCGCCAAGGTTGGAGAGAGCGAGATAGCGTTTCTCGCCGATCCCTGCGTCCTGATATTCACCCTGCCAGAATGCGCCCAGGTCGCAAGAGAACCACCATAATATAACTACCTGTAATACATAAACTGCCGACTATGCACAGGAAAGTGAATCATATTCGCACGTATTTGCGTAATGGCGGGCGGCGATCCCCGATCCTGCAGGTCTATTGCGGCCCTACCTGCGCTGTCGTCCAGCAAGAGAAGTCATCATAGCCTCGTTGCGCAACATTGCGTCAGGCTTTTTCGTTATCGCCGCTCCGTATTCGCCGCTGGCAGTATTTATTTATGCAATCACAGTTATTAACGCTGAATAATAGAAAGTAGCTATCGCTATAAATTAATTCTCCCAAAGCTAAATTTACTCGTGTATTTTTCATTTTTTACAGGTAAGATAATTTATCTTTATTTATTCAGCATAGCTGCAAAATAAATATTTTCGAACGGTATTTCTATATATATAAGTAAATTAATAAACATCATCTATAAAACAAAAAAATGACGCCCAGCCTGCTGGCGCGCCATCGTTCATCGTTTTTCATACATGCCCGCCTGGCAAGGGATGGCATCGGTTTATTATCGGTCAGGGTAATATTTCATTATGAACATCGACACGAGCAAAAATAAAACCACCAGTACCAATCCTGCACGGCAAGCGCATCGTCAAATGTCATGGGGAATGCTATTTTTCTGCTTATTTCTGGTGGCACTGAAATTCTTCAGTTAGGCGGCAGGATAATATTATTAAAAAAGGAATAAAATAATCCCCCGGCACTGGACACGCACCGGGGGTTATTCCGGCCTGATATTCCTTTCAGACCTGGGCCACTGCTACCTTGCGATTTCACTCATAACGCATTTCGGGTTGTAACCGGCTTTGCAACCATCCCGCCAGCGCAGAAGCATTCAGGGCGCGGGAGTAGAGATAGCCCTGAGCAATGTCGCACTGCAAATCACGCAGTTGATTACGCTGCTGCTCGGTTTCCACCCCTTCGGCAACCACGGTCTGATGCAGACTTTGGCCGATTTTCACCACCGTAGTGGCGATGGCTTTCATTTTGCTGCCTTCGCTGAGATCGCGCATAAAGCTCTGGTCGATTTTCAGCTCTGTCATCGGTAAATGCGCCAGACGCGACAGGCAGGAGAAACCGGTGCCAAAATCGTCCATCGACAGCCCGACGCCCAGTTCGCGCACCGCGCAGATCACTTCCATCGTTTCCGGGCGCTTGTCCATCATCACCCCTTCGGTGATCTCAATGGTCAGGCAGCTCGACGGAATGCGGTATTGCCGCAGCAGATAGGAGATGTAATGCGGCAGGCTGCTGTTATAAAAGTTGATCGGCGAAAGATTTACCGATACCACCGGCACATGAATGCCGTTACTGCGCCATTCCGCCATCTGGCGGCAAGCTTCATGGAGTGTCCAGCGACCAATGGCTTCAATCTCGCCGGTCTCTTCGGCCAGGGTGATAAATTTTCCAGGGGGAATATCGCCCAGTACCGGATCGGTCCAGCGCGCCAGCGCTTCTACACCATAAAGCTCACCATTCTTCAGCCATATTTGCGGTTGATAGTGCAAATGCAGCAAATTGCTGGCGATGGCGAGCTTCAGCGCCGCCGCCAGTTTTAAACGTTCCTGATCGACCTGATTCATCTCGGTGCTGAAGAACAGATAACCGCCGGACGCTGCCGCCTTCGCCAGATGCGAAGCGTGGTTGGCATGTTTGAGCAAACCATCGCGCGAAACACCGTGATCCGGGTACAGGCTGATACCGGTGCTGACCGTCACATTCAGCGCCAGATCGGCAACATTGAACGGCATACGGAACAGCGCCTGGATCTTCTGCGCAATGCTGGTGGCGCGGGTGTCATCACAATCCGGGATCACCAGCACAAATGCATCGCTGTCGGCGTGGCTGACAAACCCCTGGCGGGAGAACTCCGTCATCAGACGTTGCGCAATCGCCACCAGCACGTTATCCCCTGCGGCGTAGCCCAGCGCATCATTGACGTCTTTAAAATGATCGAGATCGAGGAAGAAAAACGCCGCGCGATCGCACACGCTGCTGGCCAGCGTCTGATCAATATACTGGTGCAGCGCGCCACGATTCGGCAGGCCGGTAAGCCGATCAAAGGTCGAGAGCTTCGTGACACGCTCCTGATCGATGTGTACGACAATACGACAGGGAGAACCGATGCTGCCGCTACCTTCATAACTAATGGTCGCAGCCAGCGATGTCTCTTCACCGGTAGCGGAGATCACCGTTAACGCACGCTCACTTTCGGTGCCCGTCGGCATCACATCGAGTGAGCCAAACAACGGAATAGCGGAGGCTTTACATCCCAGCACAGAAATTCGCGGGTAGCCCCATAATTTCTCCGCCGCACGATTAAAGAAAAACACGGTTTCCATACTATCCAGTAGTACGACAGCATCGTGAACATTTTCGAGTGCGGCAAGCATATTATCAGAGCCGAAAATATCATTTTCAGAATGCATAATCTTTTTTTCTTAAAGAAGAGTTCGTCGACATCCTAATTGAAAAAATAACCAGGTTCAATATCAACCAGCCGCAATATTAATAGACAACGACATTTATAGACAAACTCTATATATAAAATGCAATTTATCGTTAAAGAAACAACACAGGTGGCCGACAAATAAAAACTGATTTAAAAAAGTGAATTATGGATAAATAATGAAGATTGCAACCTTTCGTAATTATCAATTAAAAGACTGACTCTCCGCACAGCGATAACTTTTCCCTCTACGCTGGCTATAATGCCCATGCAGGCTGGGTTTGCTTCACGATGCCGTTAGAAATAAAGAGATCATTCATAGACACATTAAATAAGTTCATTACCATTTATCGATAACGTCACTTGACCTTAACTGACCGCCGCCGACAGTATATAAGGAAATTCTCATTTAAAACGCATGACGGGAATTTTTATTGATGCCGTCTATTTAGCTTTAGCGCCTGCACAGTCGCACGGTAATAGAGAAGGCGTATTGCTTATTATAGTTCGTATTCAACACATCGGGGTCAGGCAAACACTATGTACGATGATTTAGGTTCTTTGGCTGAAAAACTGAAAATGTCCGGTGTTTCTTTCCAGGAAATGACTGAAGATGGTGAAACAATGCAAGCAGTAACCACAACAGCAGTAGCACCCGGCATCAGCAATGAAGTGCAGGAATCGACGGTTGCCGTCAGCCCGGCAGCAAGCCGTAAGGAAACCAGGAATGCCAGCGCTCCGGCGGACATCCCGGCCAACACCCTCTCCTGGCCGAAAAGCAAACCGGTACCCATTGCCGCGCCGGAGGCCTTCTCGACACCAGCCGGAGGTATTCTGGACAGCGTTGCGGCCATCAGCCGCCCGGCCGAGGTTGAAATTCGCGAACGCAATCCTGTTCGTCTGGATATGTTATTTACGGTCATTGGCAAATAAATGCCAACAGGTGAAATCGCCGTGTGGCAATAATAAAGCACGATTTATCATGTCCTGCCAGCCAATAATGTCGCTGCATTTCGTGCGACAAAGATGAGTCGGCCAGGTTGTGAATTTTAACAGGTCACCGGAACAGTTTTGTGCCGGTCTGCCTTTATTCTATTCTGTGCAAGATTATAAACATGAAAAAAATCATCAGATTTATTTTCACGCTGGTACTACTTTTACTATCGCTGCTGGTGGTCATCACACCGATGAACAGCGATAAACAATACATCTTTGGCCTGAGCGTGATGGCTGCTGTATTAATTCTTGGGCGGGTGAAAGGAAAAAAAGCGGTGTTAGCAATGCTGACACTCTCGGTACTGATGTCCACGCGCTATATCTGGTGGCGCGCCACCACAACGTTGCATTTCGATTCAACGCTGGAAATGCTGCTCGGCAGCTTGCTGTTTGCGGCAGAAATATATTCGTGGACGATTCTGTTGCTCGGTTATATTCAAATGGCCTGGCCATTAGAACGCCCTATTGCGCCATTACCACCGGATAAATCCACCTGGCCGACGGTCGATATTTATGTGCCGTCATATAATGAAAGCCTTGATGTCGTGCGCGATACCGTGCTGGCGGCGCAGTGTATTGAATATCCGCAGGACAAAGTCAAAGTCTATATTCTTGACGATGGAAAACGCGATGAATTCCGCGATTTCGCCGCCGAAGCGGGCGTCCATTACATCATCCGCCCGGATAACAGCCACGCGAAGGCGGGCAACCTGAACCACGCCATGACCCTCACCCAGGGTGAGCTGATTTGCGTGTTCGACTGCGACCACGTTGCCACCCGCGTCTTTTTGCAGGCCACCGTCGGCGAGTTTTTCCGCGATGAAAAACTGGCACTTATCCAGACACCGCACCACTTCTACTCCCTCGATCCGTTTGAACGCAACCTGACGGCAGCAAAACGCGTTCCGCACGAAGGTGCGCTGTTCTACGGCCCGGTACAGAAAGGGAACGATAACTGGAATGCCACCTTCTTCTGCGGCTCCTGTGCGGTGATCCGTCGCAGCGCGTTAAATGAAGTGGGCGGTTTTGCGGTAGAAACGGTAACCGAAGATGCCCACACCGCGTTGAAATTACAGCGTCGCGGCTGGAACACAGCATTCCTTGATATCCCACTGGCGGCCGGGCTGGCAACCGAACGGCTGGCGCTGCATGTGGACCAGCGTATTCGCTGGGCGCGCGGCATGACGCAAATTTTCCGTATTGATAACCCGCTGCTCGGGCGCGGCCTGAAGCTGACCCAGCGCATTTGTTACCTTAATGCGATGCTGCACTTCCAGTATGGCCTGCCGCGCGCGGTGTTCCTCACCTCGCCGCTGGTGTTTATGTTGTTCAACCTCAACATTATTTCCTCCTCAGCGACGCTGATTTTCGCCTACGTGCTGCCGCACCTGGTGCTCTCCACGATGGTGAACTCGCGCATCACCGGGCGTTATCGTTACGCGTTCTGGGGCGAAATCTACGAAACGGTGATGGCATTCCACCTGATCCTGCCGACGCTGCTGAGCCTGATTTCACCGCGGCTGGGGAAATTCAACGTGACCGACAAAGGCGATCTGACGGACCGCGACTACTTCGACGCTCACACCGTACGCCCGCTGATCATCACCACGCTATTGATGGTCGGCAGCATGATCTGGGTGGGCGTGCGCTACTTCATGCACGACTACGCCGGGATCGATCCGCGCGTCATTCTGTTCAATATCGCGTGGGGCACTTTCAGTACCATCATTTTGCTGGCCTCGATTGCCGTGGCGAAAGAGACCAAACAGATCCGCAAAACCATTCGTATTTACGCTCGCCTGCCGGTGACCGTGCTCTTTTCCGACGGATCCAAAATGCAGACCCGTACCTTTGATATCTCGATGGGTGGCGCGCGCGTGGCGCTGGTGAAAGGAGAAGATCTGAGCAGCAAAACTCCGGTCCGTATCGAACTGGGTCTGGGCGGTGAGATTGCCCATGTGCCTATTCTCTCTGCGGGTACCGGCGTCGGCGATATTCGTCTGGAGTTTGACACGCTGCCGCTGAGCGAACGCCGCAAGCTGGTCCGGGTGGTGCTTTCCCGCGCCGATGCCTGGTATCGTCCGCCGCATGCGCCGGATCGCCCACTCGCTTCCTTTCTGGGGATTTTGCAGTGCGTGTTTGAGCTGTTTTTCGGCCGCAAAAAAATGGCGGGCGGTTTTAACAGCCAGATGAAGGTCGTCGCGAAAAAGCAGGAAGAGGTTAACAATGCGCTGTAAGCCTATCGCACTTGCCACCCTGCTTGCCTGTTCGGTGAATACCCCGGCATTTGCGCTCTCAAGCGATAACGACGCGCCGCCGACGCTGCCGACACCACTTTCGCTGCAAGGAACAACGCCTGCGCAGCCGCAGCAGATGGTTCCGGCGAATACCAGCAACCAGAATATCGCCAGCACCCTGAGCTTTGGCGATATGGGCGCAACCGGCGGGCTGACGCTCTCCGGCCAGCAGTTGCAAAACGGCATGTCGTTCAACCTGCCTGGCGATCTGGTGATCACCGACGCACATATCAGTCTGAATGTGCAGGTCAACCGCAGCGATGTCAGCGGCGAAAACCTGCAACTGATGCTGAATGGTCAGCCGCTGGGCGCCATCCCGCTCGATCAGTTGCAGCAGGATAAAGGTTACTGGCAACTGGATGTCCCGGCCTCGATGGTCGCGTCCAGCAACAACCTAAGCTTCCAGCTGAAAACCGGCGACGACATTATTAATAATGTCTGGAGCTGCCAGCGCCCGCTGCCCGCAGATTATAAAGTGACGTTACAGCCGGAATCGTCGCTGAACTATCAGGGATTGTGGCTGAACGTTCGCAAAACGCTGGGCACATTCCCGCGCCCCTTCGTCGATATCAAACAGACCAAAGATCAGGCGATCAGCATAGCTTACCCGGCGATGCCGGATGCGGACGTGCTGACCGCATCAGCAATTGTCGCCTCGCAGTTTGGCGCATTAAGCAACGGCAAACCCAGCCGCTTTGACGTGCAGTACGATGCCCTGCCCGTCGGCAACGGCATTCTGATTGGCAAACCGGGCCAGACCATTGGCGGCATCACCCTGCCGGAAACCAACGGCGCAGCGTTGCAGGTGATTGATAACCCGCAAAACCCGGCCTGGAAATTGCTGATCATTAGCGGCCACAACGAGATGCAGCTACGCCAGGCGGCGTGGCGTCTGACATTACCGGCGCTGCCGGACAGCGACACGCTGGATGTGCCGACGCTGAAAATCGCCCAGCGAGCCGCCTACGATGCGCCGCGCTGGATCAACACTGAACACCCGGTTGCCGTGCGCTCGCTGCTGACGGATGAGGGCGCGCTGATTGCCCACGGCGTCTGGCACGGCGAGAACCGTCTGCCGTTTCGTACCGCGCCGGATCTGTTCCTGTGGGATGGCTCCTCCGTACCGCTGCACCTCAACTACAGCTTTGCGCAGAAAAACTGGATTGACGATCAGGACTCCTTCCTCAACGTCAGCCTGAACGGCGAGTTCCTTAAACGTCTGCCGGTCAGCAAAGAGGGAATGCTGGCGCCGGTGCTGTCGATGCTCGGTTTATCGCAGCGCCAGCAGAGCGCAGTGGTCAACATCGATCCGCGCGCCATTCTCGGCAACAATCAACTCGGTTTCTGGTTCGGCCTGAAACCGCAGAAAAATGCTCCCTGCAACGCCATGGCAGATGAGAACATCCAGAGCCGGATTGACGGTGATTCAACGCTCGATTTCAGCCGCGCATGGCACTTCGGCAAGCTGCCGAACCTGGCGTGGTTCAGCAGTGCAATGTTCCCGTTCACGCGCCATGCTGACCTCGCGCAAACCACGGTACTGATGCCTGCGCACCCTACGGTTGATGACGCCACCGTGCTGCTCAACCTGATGGCGCAATCAGGGCGCGATACGGGCGTTACCGCCAATTATCTACACCTCTATACCGGCCTGCCCGGACAGGAAGAGGCGCAACAGCAGCTGGCCGACAGCGATGTGCTGGCGATTGGCAGCCTGAGCAATGGCGAGATGCTGAATCCGCTGCTGCAAAACAGCGCCTTTGCGTTGAATGAAAATACGCTGGAAGTGAAAACCGCCAGTGCCGTAAGCCGCGTGTTATCGCTGCTGCGCGGCGACCCGGCGCGCACGGATATGGATGCGGCTGAGTATCTCAGCGACAACAATCAGTGGCGCGGCTTGCTGAGCATGCGCTCGCCGTGGAACGCACAGCGCGTGGTGGTAGTCGCGACAGCGACCGACAACCACCAGCTTTCGCAACTGGCGGAAGACATGAACAAACCGGCCTTTCTCTCCATCGCCGGGGGCGATTTCACCGCCGTTAACAACGCCGGGGAGATCAAAAGCTGGCGGGTGGGCGAGCAGTTCACCAGCGGCAACCTGCCCGGTTATATGAAAATTTTGTGGTTTGCCAGCGAGCATATTTTCTGGCTGGTCGCCCTTGCCTGCCTGATTGCTGCGGCTTCCGGCCCGATGCTGTTCACCCTACTTCAGCGCCACGCCCAACAACGCCTGCAGGATAAAACAAAAAAATGAATACGCGTAAACAACTGACACAGGCTTTTTACCTGCTGTGCCTGGTGGGCGCCAGCCATCCTGCTGCTGCCGATACTGCTGACGCCAGCGCGAATGCGGCCGCAGTGAAAAAATTGCTGGCGCAGGCCAGCTACTGGCACAGCAAAGCGCACGACGATATGGCCATCGATGCGCTGCAAAAAGTACTGGCTGCGGATGATAAGAATATCGATGCCATGTATCTAATGGCGCTTTATCAACTGCAACAAGGCAACGTGCAGCAATCGGAAGTGTGGCGCAAAAAAATCGCCGATATTTCGCCGCAGGACCCGCGCCTGAGCGCGCTGACCAGCGCCAACACTCTGCGCAATATCCCGCAGGATAAACTCAACGCGGCGCGCCAGCTGGCAAGCCGTGGGCAGATTAAAGAGTCCATTGCCGCCTGGCGCGCGCTATTTAATGGCAATCCGCCGCCGGATGACGTGGCGCTGGAGTATTACCAGACCATGGCCGGTGACAGCGCCAGTTGGGGCGAGGCGGTCGCCGCCATGCGTCAGCGTGCCAGCGTGATGCCGGACGATGAGCCAACGAAAAAGGCGCTGGCGATGGCGCTCACTTATCAGGAATCCACGCGCCGGGAAGGGATCGCCCTGCTCAGCACGCTGGCTGCCGATGATAAAAGCGCCGACAAAGCCTTGCAGCAAGCGCTGCTGTGGCTGGATGCCAAAGCCAGCGATCTGCCAGCGTATACCGCCTGGGCGCAGCGCCATCCGGAAGACAGTGCACCGATGGATCACTACCGTAAAAGCGTGGAAGGCGATGCCACTAAAGCGGGCTTTGATGCATTGAACGGCGGCGATCTCGGCAGCGCCAAAGATCGCTTCTCCGAAGCGCTGCAAACTCGCGCCAATAATGGCAACGCGCTGGCCGGGATGGGCTATGTCGCACTGCGGCAGAACAACTTTGCCGATGCCGAGAAATTCCTGCGTCGTGCGGCGCAAGAAGATGCCAGTAACCAGAACAGCGCGCAGTGGATAAAAGATGCCGATAACGCCCGTTTCTACGCCGCGCTGGGCCAGGCCCGTAGCCTGAGCCAGAAAGGCAGCTACGACCAGGCGCTGGCAAGTTTGCAGAGCGCCGACAGCCACGATGAAAACCAGCAGCAGGCGGCGGGTATGCTGCGGGCCGATATCCTGCGGCGTCAGGGCAAGCTGTCGCAATCCGAAGAGGAGTATCGCCAGTTGCTGGCGCAGCGTCCACAGAATACCGATATCAGAACGGGTTTGTGGTGGGTGCTGAAGCAGCAGAATAAACAGGCAGAAGCAGACGCCATGCTGCAAACCCTGCCTGCCAGTCTGCGTACCCGTTACGCCGCCGTTGGCGATAACGGCGACAACGAACGCAAAGCCGCGCAGGCCGCATTGCAGGCCGGAAACAGCTCACGGGCGATGCAGATCCTGCAAAACGCCTCCGGCAAATACCCGCGCAATGTCTGGCTGCAACTCGATTACGCCCGCGTACTGCGCAAAGCGGGGCAGAAACAGCAGGCCTCGGCGTTAATGTCTGGCGTGGCGCAACGCGACAGCAGCAATAAAGAAGCGCTGTATGCCGCTGCGGTCTATGCCGCCGAAGAGAGCGACTGGTCGCGCGCGCAAAGCCTGCTCGCCCGCGTGCCGCGCAGCAGTTATAGCGCCGATATGACAGCACTATACACGCGCGTGCAGATCAACCAACAACTGGATATTGCCCGCAACTATCTGCGTCTTGGCAATGCGACCGCGGCGCGCAACTCGTTACTGGCTCTGCAACGTAATCCGCCGCAATCGCCGGTCGATGCGGGCCGTCTTGCTGAGTTATTGATGCAGAGCGGCGACAGCGCTGGCGCGCTGCAACTGGTACGCGACAGCCAGGCGCAGGGGTTACACGGTTCGGTACTGGATTATGCCGGGCAGATCCGCGTGCTGAACCAGGCCGGGCAGTTTGCTGAAGCCGAAAGCCTGCTGAATGCGCCGGTATTGCAGAACGGCGCCAGCGAGCTGGAGATGAGCGCGATCCGCTTAGGCGGTTTGATCGTTCGCGCCGATCGCCTGCGGGAAAAGGGGCAAGTCGGCAAAGCCTGGTCACTGTTAATGCCGGAACTGCAAAACAATCCGACCAATACCGATCTGTTGCTGGCCGTAGCGCGCGTCTACCAGGCCGATCATATGGATGACAAAGCCACGGAAATCTATCAGTACGTGCTGCGAAAATCGCCACGGGATAAGCAAGCGCTGACAGGAATGGTGAATATGGCGCTGGCCCGCGGCGATAACGACGAAGCGCGGCGAACCTTTGCGGGGCTGGAGCCGAGCCAGGATGCCGATTATATGCTGCTGGCCGCGCGCGTGGCGGCGGCCAACGGTGAAAATCAGCGGGCGATGTCGCTGCTGCGCACTGCCCAGTGGCGTCTGCGACAGGGCGGCGATGACGATAGCGATGAACTGAGTTCGGTGATGTCGCTGCCGTCGCCAACGCGCCAGGCGCAGCTTACGGCTATGAGCGGCATCAACACCATGATGCGCGATCTGCAAGAGAAGAGTGCCACCTGGACCAGCGGCGGCGTTTCATTGCGTAGCCGTAATGGTGAATCGGGTCTTGGCGCGCTGGATGAAGTGCAGGCGCCGCTGATCCTTTCGGGCGCGGTGGGCGACAGCACGCGCCTGAGCCTGAACATCACGCCAACATCGCTAAACGCTGGCGAGATGTCCGGTGAGGCGGCAAACCGCTTCGGTTCCGGGGCGCTGGAACATGCTGAAAAACTGGCAGAAGCGGCGGCCAGTACCAGCACAACGACCACTTCAACCAACGCCTCCAGCCAGGGTTCGCAGCAGGCAAACGGCGTGGCGGCAAGCCTCAGCCTGAGCGGTGACAGCTACAAACTGGATGTCGGCAGCACACCGACCGGCGGCGAGTTCACCCGTCTGGTGGGCGGCGTGGAGTGGAACCCGAAACTGACGCAGAACAGTTCGCTGAACCTGAAAGCAGAACGCCGTGCCGTCACCGACAGCCTGCTGTCGTATGTTGGGGTAAAGGATAAGAGCACCGGTGAAAGCTGGGGCGGCATCACCCGTAACGGCGTTTCAGCGCAGTACGCCTGGGATAACGACCTGATCGGGCTTTATACCCGTCTGGGCTTCGATACCTACGTCGGAACAAATGTGCCGACCAACCACGCCGTCACCGCGCAGGCGGGCAGCTATCTGCGGCCCTGGAAAACCAGCGACAGCGAGCTGAAAGTGGGGGTGAACGTCAACTATATGAACTTTGACCACAACCTGAGCTACTACACCCTCGGCCAGGGCGGTTACTTCAGCCCGCAAGATTTTATGGCGGTATCGCTGCCGGTGACGCTGACGCGCCACATTAACGACTGGGATCTGACGCTCAATGGCGCGGTGGGTTATCAGTCTTATAAGCAGGATAAAAGCGATTACTTCCCGGGCCACAGTAGCCTGCAATCAGAATTAAACAGTTACGCCAGCGACGATGACGATGTGGACGCCGTCTACAAAGCCACTTCGAAAAACGGCATTGGCTATACGCTGGGCGTGGATGCGCGTTACCACCTCAGCGACAACCTGGCTCTCGGTGCGAACTTAGGGTACGACACCTTCGGCAGTTATAACGAAGGCAAAGCGTTGGTGTATTTCAAATATTACGTCGATCAAGACAAATAACCCGTGGGATAGATGATGTTTAGCAATCAGGACACTTATTTACAACGCAATTATCAGGCTGGCTGGCATGACCTGGTGTATCTGTTTTTTAACGAATACACCGAAGGCCGGGGTGATAAAGATCCCGAAGCCCTGAGACGTATCGGCCAGATGATGGCCCAGTGGTATCCCATTGATGGCGCCTCCACGGTGAACGAACTGGAAGCGAGCATTAACCGGGTGCTGGAGCTGTTCAACTGGGGCTTTGTCAAAATGGCGCCTGCCCAGCGCGAACTGATCCTGCTGCACTGCGCGTGGCCGCATGCGCCGGAATACCGTGACGAAGCGGGCTGGCGTCGCGCCAGCGCCTATGTGCTGGAAGGCGCGTATTCGCAGTGGCTGGTGTCACAGGGCGCGGGCAATCAGGTGCCGGTGCGCTGGAAGGATAACGCCACCGAAGACGTGCTGATTTTCCGTTACGCCATTAACGAATGACGTCGCAAAGGCATATCCACCCTATATCAACGATCAGGTGACCATCATGTTTAATGAAATCATGGTTTCAGGCAGGAAACTTGAAATCGAGGCAGTTAATTATATGGAGGATAATGCCTTTGTTTCGCTGGTTCTCGATACCTCCGGCCAGCTTATTCACGCCAGTCCGTTTTTCTATCAATTAACGGGTTTCAGTCGTGATGAGGTGCTGGGCAAAGTATTGTTTCAGTCGACGGATGAAACGGTTGCTATTTCACTGGCGATGGCGATTAGTATTGCGAAAAAAACCGGTGATAACTGGCAGGGCGAAATATCGCAGCAGAAAAAAAACGGCGAGATGCTTTGGCTTGATACCCGCTTAATGCCGCGTCGCGATGAAAATGGTGAAATATTTGCCTTTATCCTGCTGGGATTTGATATTACCCGGCATATGGCGATCCGCGAGAAATTACATTTTCGTGCGCACAATGATGCATTAACCAAAACCCTGAATCGCCAGGGTTACTATATTCGTAGCCGCAAAAAAATCCGTGCCGCTAACGCGCACGGCGCACAGATTGTGGTGGCGATACTGGATCTCGATAACTTTAAAAATATTAACGACGATCTGGGGCATGCGGCAGGCGATGAAGTGTTGCGCTGCTTTATCAGCCGGGTAAAACAGTGTATTTCCCGCACCACACTGCTTGGCCGGCTTGGCGGTGACGAATTCGCCCTCACCTATATTGATGGCGTTGACGAACCTGCCGGTCGCGGCGTGCTGCAATTAATTGTCGAAGCCACGCGCCAGCCGATGTATTTGCATTACCTGCAACAAACCGTGGAATTATCGGTGAGTATTGGTGTTGCCAGTTATCCGGAACACGGGCCGAACTTTTCCTCTATTTTAAAAGCCGCTGATACCGCCCTTTATAAAGTGAAGGCGCGAGGCGGTGATGATTTTATTAACTACCAGGTTCCAGGCGTAAATGAATCGGGTGGCATCATCAACAGCGTTGTGTGTTGATTTTTAAACAGCAAAATAAATAACAGGAAACAATTATGTTAAAGGCTGTAATCCCAGTGGCAGGGCTCGGTACGCGTATGCTTCCGGCAACCAAGGCTATCCCGAAAGAGATGTTACCGATCGTGGATAAGCCGCTTATTCAGTATATCGTGCAGGAGTGTTACGCCTGCGGGATCCGCGAAATCGTACTGGTTACGCACTCTTCCAAAAACGCCATCGAAAACCATTTCGATACCTCTTTTGAACTGGAGTCGCTGCTGGAATCGCGCGTGAAAAATCAGCTGCTGGAAGAGGTGCGGACTATCTGTCCGGCAGGCATGAACATTATGCATGTGCGCCAAGGACACTCCAAAGGTCTGGGCCACGCGGTGCTGTGCGCGGAACCGCTAATTGGCGATAACGACTTCGTGGTGTTGCTGCCGGATGTGTTGATCGACGACAGCCGTTGCGATCTGTCGCAGGATAACCTGGCGGCAATGATCGATCGCTTCACCACGACGGGCGCCTGCCAGTTAATGATTGAAACCGTTAATCACGAAGATGTTTCCCGCTATGGCGTGGTGGATTGCGGCGGCATGAACCTCCCGGCAGGTGGTTTTGGTCTGGTAAAAGGCATGGTGGAAAAACCGGCCGTTGACGAAGCGCCGTCCGACATGGCGGTGGTTGGTCGCTATGTGCTGTCCAAGGCGATTTGGCCGCTGCTGCGTAAAACGCCGATCGGCGCAGGCGGTGAAATCCAGTTGACCGATGCTATCGCGATGCTGCTGGAGAACGCGCCGGTGGAAGCTTACGCCCTGACCGGTAAATCTCACGACTGCGGCGACAAGATTGGCTATATGAAAGCTTTTGTGGAGTACGGCTTACGTCACGGCGCGACCGGCCCGGCTTTCCGCCAGTGGTTGCAGCACGAATTGACGTTAAAACCCGTGGCTGACGCCGTTGAACGCATCGCCGAAGCGGTATAACGACTGAGCCGGTAACTGCCCTATTTTCACCACAGGATGTCTCATGTTAAGAACCACCTGGCTCATGCCGTGCCTGCTATTGTCACTGGCCATGACCGCTTTTTCAGCCCGCTGTCAGGACAGCAACTGGGGGCTGTTTAAACAGAACTACCTGAGTCAGGATGGCCGCATTATCGACCATGAAAATGGCGATATTAGCCATTCGGAAGGTCAGGGATATGGCATGTTACTGGCCGTCGTTAACGACGATCCCGCCACATTTGAAAAAGTGTGGCGCTGGACGCGCAACACCTTATTACGCCCATCGCTGTGGCTGTTTGCCTGGCGCTACGATCCACGCGAACGCAAAGTGACGGACGATAATAACGCCAGCGACGGCGACACATTGATCGCCTGGGCGTTATTGCTGGCGGGCAATAAATGGCACGATGAGAGTTATCTCACCGCCTCGGAAAATATTCAGGATGCAATTATCAACTGCCTGGTGATTGAACAAGATTCCCGGACATTACTCCTGCCGGGCCTCACTGGGTTTACCAAAGACGATGGGTATATTCTCAACCCATCCTATTTTGTCTTTCCGGCCTGGGAGAGTTTCTGGCAGCAGCGGCATAACAATATTTGGTTAAAACTGAAAAAATCGAGCCTCGAATTACTCAATAAAGCGCGTTTTGGTAAGAGCCAACTGCCCAGCGACTGGATTTTTGTTAAGAATAGTGGTGAAGTCATGCCTGCCGCGAACTGGCCGGCAAGATTCAGCTACGATGCGATTCGCATTCCGCTTTATTTAAGCCTCAGCGATGCGCAGCAACATTCGATGGAAAATTTCCGTCATTTTTGGGCGGGCTACACTCGCAATGACACGCCCGCGTGGGTGGATGTCGCAGACAACGAACGGGCAAGTTATCCGATGTCTGGCGGCATTCTGGCGGTGCGTGATTTAACCATGGGCGACTATCCACAGATGGAAACGTCTTTGCGTTCGGGTGAAGGTTATTATTTGTCCGCATTACATATGTTGTCGTTATTTGCGGCTTCGTTGAAGACGCATTAGTGGTATTACACGCAATGTCCGGCGCGGGAGTGCACCGGAGTCGGGCAGGATGCCGCTGAAAGTGAAAGCAATAATAAAAACCAT
This sequence comes from Kosakonia arachidis, assembly GCF_900116535.1. Lineage (GTDB taxonomy): Bacteria > Pseudomonadota > Gammaproteobacteria > Enterobacterales > Enterobacteriaceae > Kosakonia > Kosakonia arachidis. The sequence goes on from NZ_FPAU01000002.1 coordinate 315,652, forward strand.
CAAATCTCATGTACAGGCATGAGGGGGAAACCTGATGACAGAGTTGAAAATAATAAGACGTCATTTACACAACACGTTGCTACAGGTGGGCTCTCAACTACGCGGAAATTTGCGCCCCGGGGACCATAATGAACATCCGTAATCTTGAGTATCTTGTCGCGCTGGCGAAGCACCGACATTTTCAGCGTGCCGCTGAAGCCTGCAACGTCAGTCAACCGACGTTAAGCGCTCAGTTGCGTAAACTGGAAAACGAACTCGGTTTACAACTGCTGGAACGTACGACGCGCAAGATCCGCTTTACGCAAACCGGGCTGCGGCTGGTTGAGCAAACCCAGGTGGTGCTGCGGGAGATTGAAGCGCTGAAAAATATGGCCAGCAGCAGCCACTATCAGAGCCTGATGCAGACGCTGGATGTCGGCATTATTCCGACGCTGGCACCCTATATCTTTTCCCATTTGAATGCCGTTTGCCGCGAGAATTTCCCGGAAATTGAGCTGGAGATCCACGAAGCGCAGACCAACCAGTTGCTGTATATGCTGGAGTCCGACACCATCAAATGCGCGATCATGACTTCCAATAAAGACACCAGTAAATACGTTGAACTGCCGCTGTTCGACGAGCCGCTAGTGCTGGGCGTCAGCCATCAACACCCCTACTCGCGCATGAACGAAATCGATATGGGGCATTTGAAAAATAATAAGATTCTGATGATTGACGATGGCAACTGTCTGCACAGCCAGGTGCTGCGCTACTGTTACCAGTTCGAGCTGGAACCGGATTCACGTTTTGTGGCGATGCACCTTGAAACCCTGCGGCGCGGCGTGGCGTTTAATCGCGGCGTGTCCTTCTTCCCGTTGCTCTCGACCCAGCAAGGGAGCAACGAAAATATTCGTTATATCCGCTGTGTCAGCCCGGAACCGAAACGTAAAGTGGTGTTGATATTTCATCGCAGCGATCCAATGCGTAAGAAATATGAAATTCTGCGTAATGCGATCGCACGTTATATGGAGCGCTACCTGATCGACTATAACGCGATGGCGTAATGCTAACGGCGCGGCGCTGAAGCGGCGACGGAATCGCGATTATGACGGCAATCTTGCGCCTGCGAGGTTGCCGATTTTTTTATCAGCCCCTGCATTAATTCTTCCGGTAATAACGTCCCCCGGTGGTACATCTCTTCGATATTCAGCCACAGGCTTACCAGCATAATGGTGTAATCCGCCACCGAGGCGGGCGCATGCAGAGGGGCCATAAACGGAAAATGAACCAGCAGTTGCTGTTTATCCTCCTCCGTTACCACGCCCTGATACCAGGGCGCAGAGAGTTGGCGATAAACGTCGGCCTCCTCCAGCGAACAGGCCCAGCTCAGGCGCACTGCGATGGTTTTCACGAACGGCGGGATCGAGGTGTTTTCCTCCGCAAGCGGAGTCAGGCTCGACGTAAGATCGTGACCGTGCGATTCAGCGTTCATTTTTTTCCTCAATGCCTGGCGGGTAGCAAACTATATTTATCGACCCGTGCGGAAAATACTTTAGGCTTATTATTTAAAATAGAGAATAAAATGAAAATGATCCATGCGGATTGTCTTAAATCTTAAAAAAATCATATAAAGCAATGGGTTATTTTACAACCAATTATTGATAGCATCGATCTAAAATAGCCTTTTTGATTTATTCTATAAATTAAACCACGCCATTAATCGATTTATCCTCAGGATTATTGCGCTTATTTCATTATTTACGTGAAAATCTTTCCCCTGCCATCTGCAGGTCTAATGACGTTATCGGCGAACGGATTCCGCACGAGGCGTTTTTTACCGACAAATACCGCGCTTTATTCCATCTATTTGCTGCATCGACAGGTGCATTCCTGTGCTCTGATAATCTGACATTTTTTCCCTTGCCGCTCACAACAGGAACAGTAACTCATGGATCCGTTTCAGCAAATTTTGAAGTCTACGCTCGCCCGCACAGAGAGCGTGCCGCAGACCACCACGCCGCCGACGCTGCCGGAAGCGGAGCGTGTTTCCTGGACTGCCAGTGTCACGGCGGAAGATTTCCTGGCGCTGGCTAAAGCACGGCGCACCATTTATAAGCTGGGCAAAGATCTGCCGGTTACTGAAGAGACGGTGATCGATACCATTAAAGAGGCGATTCGCCAGGCGCCATCGGCGTTCAATTCGCAAAGTTCGCGTGCGTTGATCCTATTGGGCAAGGAGCACGATCGCTTCTGGGGGCTGGTGCGTGAGCAGTTGCGTAAAGTGATTCCGGCAGAAAGTTTCCACGCCACTTCCGACAAACTCGACGGCTTTACTGCCGCTGCCGGTTCGGTACTGTTTTTTGAAGATCAGGAAGTGGTGAGTACGCTGCAACGCCAGTACATTGCCTATGCGGATAACTTCCCTGTCTGGTCAGAGCAGAGCAGTGGTATTGCCCAGTATGCCGTCTGGCTGGCGCTGGCAGAGAAAAGCATTGGCGCGAACCTGCAACACTACAACCCGCTGATCGATCAGGATGTACGCGAGACATGGAATATTCCAACGAGCTGGAAACTGCGCGCAGAGATGAACTTCGGTAGCATAATTACGCCCGCCGATGAAAAGACCTGGATTGATGACAACCGGCGTTTTATCGTCGCCAGATAATTCGCTGTGAATAGCTGCCTGCGGGCAGTTTTTTTGTTTTTAGGGTAAATATTCAGCACAGCCTGTCATGTAAAGTGAAATCCTCTTTTTGTGGTTGCTGAGTTAATTCCGTTGGATAAGATGGTTCTAATTTTATTATTGATTGCAAAAGGAAGAAAAATGAATCTGCAAAGCATTTTGGGTAAACAGGTTCTGGGGGTGCTGGCCTATTATTGCGGCGAAAAGATTACCGTTAATATTTGCGCTATTTACCCGAATAGCGATAATTCATTACGCGTTTTTTTCCATAACGGCCACCAGCTCGCCGTTGATAATTTTGCCACAGTCCATCTTGATAACCGTACCGGCGTTGACGAATTTGACGCCAACATCTCCGTATACCGTAGTTCTTATAAAGGGCGGGTGGTAGCGATCGATGGCGACTGGGTGGTGCTGGTTCCGCGTGAATGCCAGTTGCTGCACGGCTTTAAGAAGGTTATTGATATTAAAGAAACGGGCTATCACTACCCGGACGATCCGCGCGCCGATACGCCAGTCCCGTTCACAACATTAACGTCATTACCAGCGCTGGAAATAAAAGATCATCATAATAAAGTCGGCGTGTTAATTACCCATGCACAGGAGCAGCCGCATACCACGGTGCTGGCTTTTCTCTCCTCCTCGGATAACGACATATTTTTAATTACATTCCCTGAGACATTTAAATCGAAGGTGTTGAAAAAAGATAACCACTGTCTTTTCGCCATGGATGAACGCGCGAATTATATTTTCGAAAATGCCATTCACTGGAATTACACCACCTTTGAAGGCCGCGCATTTTTAATTCCCAACGGCAGTCCGTTATTTTTGCAAGTTCGTGAAGCCTTTATCGAGAAAAATCCGTGGGAGATGGCCTTTTTCCTGCGTGAAGATCTGGAGATGTACCACATCAAGAGTGATCATCTGGTCTGCTCCGGCGAAAGCGCCTGACAGAACCCCCTCCGCGGCCGTTGCACGGCGCGGAGGGTGATGCTTACTCGTCGAAGAACCAGTAACCCTGGTTTACCAGCCAGGTCAGCTCTTCGGCAAAGTCCGGGTTGTCCAACACGTTACCCAACTCTTTTTGCCCGATCACCGTATAACGGCACAGCGCGTCGGCGGCCTGCGGCTCGGTTGTTTCCAGGCATTCGCTGTTCACAAAGACGCTGTCGCCAATGTGCAGTACGCGCAGCCCGCTCAGACGAGTCAGCACCTGCCCTTCATGCAATGCCGCAACAATCTCTTCGGCGCTGTAGTCGTCCGGCTCCGGTGACACATCCAGTTCGTGGCGCGGCGTGGTAATAAAGCTGCCAAACCACTGTTTGAAATGTACCGGATCGTTGATCATGTCGCTCATCATGCCGCGCAGGCGATCGAGTTCATACTCTTCCACCCGACCCGGATTTTCGCGGCAGGTTAAATCCGGATCGCTGTAGTGCTCGTTACCCAGATCGTTTTCCAGCGCGTAGTCGGCAAAGCTGCTGATCAGATCGCGTCCGTTAGGGCCACGAAAACCGATCGAATAGTTGAATGCCGTTTCGTAAGTGAAACCATCGTGCGGGAATCCAGGCGGAATGTAGAGGATATCACCCGGTTCCAGATCTTCATCAATGATCGGTTCGAAAGGATCGACGTGCAGCAATGCCGGATGTGGGCAGAACTGACGCATTGGTACATTATCACCCACGCGCCAACGGCGGCGGCCCATCCCCTGAATAATAAATACATCGTACTGGTCAATATGTGGCCCAACGCCGCCGCCCGGTACGGAATAAGAGATCATCAGATCGTCGAAGCGCCACTCCGGCAATACGCGAAACGGCTTTACCAGTTCGGCGGAAGGCACGTGCCAGTGGTTTACCGCCTGCGCCAGCAGCGACCAGTCGGTTTCGCCCAGATGATCAAACGCCTCAAAGGGGCCATGCCACGCTTGCCATTGCCCATTTTTGTGACTGACGATGCGGCTGTCGATTTCCGGTTCCATCGCCAGACCAGCCAGTTCATCAGGCGTGATCGGGTCAACGAAGCCCGGGAAGGCGCGTTTCAGAACGACAGGTTTCTTTTGCCAGTATTTTTCAAGAAATTCCGGCCAGTTCAGGTTGAGTTGGTAAGCCATGGATTCACACCAGTAAGAATGGACACCGGCAGATTATAAAGAGCGCGACGGGTTGTCTGCCTTGTCATTGGTCAAGCACATGCAGAACTTATGACGGCGCAATATCAAGTTAGATATATTTCTGGGTTGCGCCAATAACCTGAGGCGGAAACCCATGCCGGTTATATCGCGCAACGCATACGCGAAGTCATCGGAGAGGCGCTGAGCCCAGGATAAGTGTGCGCCCACTTATCGTGGGCGCAGATTGTCAGGCCTGAGTCTGAAACATGATGGTGTCCGAAGTAAACGAGCCATCTTCGCCAATCAGGAAGTGCTGTTTCACCTCTTCCGACGTTTGCTGTTGCAGAAAGCGGATTGCCGCACGCAATACTTCTGGCGTTTTCATGCGTTCAACCCACGAACTGTATTCCAGCGCCAGTCGATCGGTTAACAGCTTATCGACCGTCATCCCGCTCTGCTCCGTCATTTGCAGCCACTCCGCCGCCGAGTAGTTACGCACGTGAGACGGATCGCGCAGCACTTCGATGGTTTGCAGCCAGATATCCAGCACCGGACGGCCCGGCGAGGTGATATCCATTAAGATAAATTTACCACCTGGTTTCAGCACTCGCTTTACCTCACGCAGCGCCAGCGCAACATCATGCCAGTGATGAGCAGAGTAACGGCTGATCACCGTATCAAACGCGCCATCGGCAAAGGGCAATTTTTCGGCGGCGCCATGCACCGTGCTGATATTGCTCAGTTGACGATCGCGGGCCGCCTGGCAGACCACGTCGAGCATTTTTTCCGACAGATCGTAAGCTGTCACTTCACGGACGACGGCAGCTGCGACAAAACTGGCGTGCCCAGCGCCGCAACCCAGATCCAGCACCGCAGCAGCAGGATTTTCACTAAGCCACTCCGCCAGCCGCACCAAATCTGCACCTTGCGCGTGAACCTGGCTGGTGAGGTAGGCCTGAGCCTGGTCGCCAAATTGTTGCTTCGTTAATTCATGATGATTGACCGCCATTCTCTTTTTCCTTTTCTAGCACGACAAAAATTTGCTCTCTGCCGACTATACGACCCTCTTTATAGGGGTACAATATGGCTACTTATACTGGTATTAATGAGTACCACCCATGGAAAATACGCTCTTTGCCGGGCCAAAAACTCTTGGCGCTTTTTTACGTGCACAGCGGGAAAAAACAGCACCGGCCGATATTGGCCTGCCTGCACAAGGTCGGCGGCGCACCTGTGGATTACGCCGGGAAGAAGTGGCGCAGCTCAGCGGTATCAGCACCACCTGGTATACGTGGATTGAACAGGGGCGCGACATTGTCGTGTCGCCGCAAACCTTGTCAAATATTGCAGGCGTATTAAAAATGACGCAGGCGGAGCGGAAATATCTCTTCCACCTGGCGCTGCAAAACGATCCGCAGGAAGAGCATGTCATTACCGTAGAAGAGTCGGTGCTGGCGACGGTGAATCAGGTGCAATGTCCCTGTTATTTGCTGGATGTAACCTGGAAAATGGTGGCGTGGAATTCGCCCGCTGAAGCGCTATTTAGCGGCTGGTTGGATAAGGATGCCCAACCGAATATGATGAGTTTTATGTTTCGTCATCCCCTTGCGCAAACACTGGTAGTTGATTGGGAGACGCGCGCCAGCCGGATTGTCGCGGAATTGCGTGCAGATGCGATGCACTATCCGCACGATCAGGAATTGAATCATTTTGTGCAGGGTCTGAGTAATGACAGCGAACTGTTTCGCATCTTCTGGTCGCGCCAACAGGTGGTGGTGCGCGAAGGCGGCGAACGCGTTTTTCATCATCCGCAGCAGGGGGAGTTGCATTTCCGGCAGATGACCTGGCAATTAACCAGTAATCGCGCGATCAAAATGATTATGTTAATGGCGGAATAACGCACAATAAAAAAGCAGATCAGAAATCTGACCTGCTTTTTTTTATTTACGAAATTCGACAGTATTCGAAGCGGACTGGGTAAACGCAGCGATATTATCAAATGTGTTCATTGCAGATTTGCAAAAAATACATTTAGCACCGACCGGGTTTTTCTCAGTGATATCAAAACTGGAAATTCGATATTGCGACCCGTGGCAGCACGGGCAGCGAAAATGGATACGATTCGTAATGGTAAATCCTTAGCGCGGAATCACGTTAGCCGCAGCCGGACCTTTCGGGCCGTTCTCGATAGTAAACTCAACCTCTTGATTTTCTTCAAGAGTACGGTACTCATTGCTCTGGATAGCAGAGAAATGTACGAATACATCTTTGCTGCCATCTTTCGGGGTAATGAAACCGAAGCCTTTCTCAGCGTTGAACCATTTAACGATACCGTTCATTTTAGTAGACATGCTTGTTACCTTCTATTTTTTTCGCCGAATACGGCAGTAATGGTCTGAGACATTATTTTTTATCAGAGTGTAAAGCGAAGACCCAAAAAGAAGTAACGAGCAGGTACTTAGAGATGAGAAAGACTTTAGTGAACTACTGGAGATAATGATTTATCAAACCGACGACGCATTAACTCATGGTTGCCCTTTTTTCGCAAGCGTTAATTTTAAAAAATTTGTCAGGGTTCTTTTTCACCAGCTTAACCAAACATATCGGACACTTTTTGGCCACAATCGCAAACCAAACGGCTTATGTGTGAAGTCGGTCGCAAAACCTGGCGCAGGCAAACGCTATTATAAATACTAGTATGGTAGTAAAATATTTTCTTTTCGAGGTGGCAATGAGCATGCAAATGACAATGCGCTGGTTTGGGGCAGTTGAAGATAAAATCCCACTGGAATACATCCGTCAGGTACCGGGCGTCGAAGGAGTGGTAGGCGCGTTGTACGATGTACCGGTAGGTGAAGTATGGCCAAAAGAGAAAATCAATGCGCTTGCCGGGCAAGTCCGTGATGCCGGGCTTAAGATGGAAGTGATTGAAAGCGTTAATATTCATGACGATATAAAGATCGGTCTTCCCAGCCGCGATCGGCTGATTGCCAATTACCATCAAACCATCCGCAACCTTGCAGAGGTAGGGGTAAAAGTCATCTGCTACAACTTTATGCCGGTTTTTGACTGGATGAAGACCGAGATGAATTACGTGCTACCAGATGGTTCGCTGACGATGGCGTTCGAAAAGAAAGGTATCGATAAAACGCTGGATGACGTGGTGAAAGAAGTGCTGGAGAATGCCAACGGCTTTGCGCTTCCAGGCTGGGAACCCGAACGACTGGCAAAAGTGCAGGAGTTGTTTGCCAAATATAAAGATGTCGACGATAAGAAATTACGCGAAAATCTGGTTTACTTCCTGGAGCGCGTTATTCCTGTCTGTGAAGAAGTCGGTATTAAAATGGCGATTCACCCGGACGATCCACCGTATTCTATTTTTGGTCTGCCGCGTATCGTTAAAAATCGTGACGATCTCGACTGGATTTGTAATGCAGTCGATTCTGAAGCTAACGGTATTACCTTATGTACCGGCTCGATCACCGAGGATCCAGATAATAACGTGTACCAAATCCTGGCTGAATTTACACGCCGTAACCGTATTCACTTTGCGCACGTGCGCAATATCAAACTGATTAAAGATAAAGATTTCTATGAATCCGCGCACTTATCCCGCTACGGTTCGCTGGATATGTACGAAGTCATGAAAGCCTTGCATGACAACGGATTCGACGGTTATATCCGTCCGGATCATGGGCGTTTCATCTGGGGCGAAACCGGCCGTCCAGGCTATGGTCTTTACGATCGGGCGCTCGGCGTAACCTATTTACATGGGCTTTGGGAAGCACTCGAAAAACAAAATTAATTTTGTTCGGGCCGGTGATTCCACCGGCTTTTCTTGATAGCCAGTCCGTAAGGTATTCTCTATATCCCACTGTTAGCCTTATTCTGGGTGCTGGTAGATATTGTATTTTTTGTTTTGATGAACCTGAAATACAAATTTCATAATATCTTCATGCTGCTGATTGCAGGTATATTTTTTGCAATCACGGAAGGTATTCCACTTGATAAAATTTCATCTGTCGTTAAGGACGGTCTCGGTAGTATTCCTGATCATCTTGCACTCATTATTTTATTCGCTGCAATTATCGGCAAATTTATGACCGAATCCGGCGCAAACCAGAGGATTGCCGATAGCGTTATTAAGCAAGGTGGAACTGACTAACTCCGTTGTCGGGTTAGGCATGGTACTGCTGCTCAGCCTGTTTATCGCCTGGCATTTGCACCTGGAGGAACGGGGAGGTCTCCCGCAAGATAATCCGCCCTTCCCATTCACCATTCGGGATGCTACGTTTATCAGCAATAATATCCAAACCGGCCAGCCAATGTAACGACATCTCATTGTAAACACACTTTTTTCATCGTGCAGGGCATTGCTGCACGCGGAGTTCTGTTTGCCTGAGAATGTTAACAATGAATACGTTATTGATGGTATTAGTGCAGGCTCTACGCCAGCACCGCTGGCTGTGCCTCTTCGGCTGCGCATATATTTTCTCTTCTGTCGGTAATGGGCTTACGCAGACCATTATTCTGGGCCAGCTTCTGCGCTGGCATGCCTCTCCGGCAACGCTTACTCTCACCTATATGCTGGCGACGTTGCCTGGTTTTTTTGGCAGCCTCCTCGGTGAGCGTTTATGCTGCCATGTTCCAGCGCTGCGTTTATTGCTACTAAGTGAGTTGGCGGGTTTGGTCGGTTTACTGCTGCCACTATACGGCCTGCTGGCACACAGCATCCCCGCGCTGCTGGCTTTGCAATCCATTGAAGCATTTGTCGCCGGGTTGTCCTGGCCCGCCATGAGTCTGGTGTTCAAACGTGGTTTAAGTGCTGCGGAGCTACCCGCAGCGACCAGCATGGAGACCGTGATCTTCGCTGCGCAGGTTCTGCTCGGAACGGGTATTGGCGTTGTACTGTTCGGCAAAGTATCGTCGCTCATTCTGCTCGGCATCGATGCCACAAGTTTTGTATTAGCGATCGCGCTGTTAGGCATAACTTCTCGCTATTTACGGTTGCCCCCGGAGGATGCAGAAGAGATGCATCGCAAAGTGCGCTGGAGCAGGTTATCCACCTTGCAGCAACGAAGCCTGCTTATGTTGCCGGCTCTTGCCGCCGTCGGCGCACCTGCGATGGCACTCTTGCCTGCACTGATACAGCAAATTCAGCCAGATACCGCCGCCGGGCTGGCGCTCCCGCTGATTTTTGCCCGCAGCCTGGGACAGCTGTGTGGTCCACTACTGCTGAAGGCCAACCGGCTGGAACAGTACGCCGCGAGTAATCGTTATCTGCTCTGTTGTCTGCTGGCTTTTATTGCCGCCTATTGCCTGTTACCCGGGTTATCGACATGGACGGCGGCAGCGCTGATGATGATCTTCCTGGCGCATCTGGCATCAAATGCCGTATTCGCTCTTGGAACCTTCAGCTTGTTGCATACATTCCCGCAAGAGTCGGTCTCTGCCGCCAGCGCAAAAGCGTGGCGCTGGCAGGCGATGAGTGCAGCTCTGGCAACACTGACAGCGGCGTTTTTGTCCGAAACATGGGGAGCAGCGCAAGCGTTATACAGTGTATCGTTTATAGCGCTGGCGCTGGTGATGGCCGTGCTGATTCGCTACCGACGGTGACGATGAAGGGTATGCACCGGTTCATACCGGTGCACATTTTTATGTTTATGCGCGTATGTCGTCATATTCACGAGTTTTATCAAACTCGTGTTTGGCGAACGGGCACAGCGGAATAATTTTACGGTTCTCGGCCCGCATTTTTTCCACCACACGCGCTACAAGCTGTTTACCCACGCCTTGCCCTTTCAGGCTGGGATCAACATCAGTGTGTTCAATAATACTGAGATGTTCACCCGTCGGCACAAATACAATCTCGGCGACCTGAACACCATTCGCGTCATTGAGGTAAAATTTGTTGTGACCTTCCAGTATTTCCATTTTTTCTCACTCAGTTATGGCGGTATTTGAGCGCACCGCTTGGGCAAGTATCAATCACATTGATCACTGTCTCAACATCTGCTTCGTCCGGAATGATCCACGGTTTACGTTTCAGGTTAAAAAGCTTCGCATTACCGCGTACACAGTTTCCTGAGTGCTTGCAAATGGCCGTGTTGAAGTAAACATCAATTTTTTCACCGGTATACACGCGATAACCCGCGTCAAGTAGATCTTTATCCACGACATTGCCTCCGCTGTTTTTATCGGGTGTTGAAGACATCATAACCTTGTTACACGATTGTGAACATCATGGCGCAAGATATGAAATCCTTCTTCAGCGCCCGGCTCAACAAAATAGCGGGTGATCGCTTCAAACTGTGCATCAGAAGCAGCAAAATCGTGGTTACCCGCCGCATTCCGCTGCCGCAATCGCGCTTTGCACTCTTCGTCAGCCACCGGCAAATAGTGCAGGCAATGATCCGCGCCCGAAGCGTGAATCAAAGACATCATCCACTGGCGACTGGCAGGCGTGTTAGCGGGAAAATCCAGCACGACGCTGACACCCGCTTTAAGTAACGCAACAGTATGCGGACCGATAGCGCTCCTGAGTTTTTCTGAGTAGTGCACATAATCCGCCACGCTGCTCATCACATCCTTAAATAACAATGCCAGCCAGCGATCTTCACTTAAGAGCACAGTGCCCGGTGTTTTTGCCAGCTCAGCGGCAAGCGTCGATTTACCGGACGCAATTTTGCCGCACAAGATATGCAGGGTAGGAACAGAATGTGCCATCGTTTGTCCTTTATATACGCGCTATATGCGACTTTTATCAGCCGGGCCCGTCGCTGCCCGCAGCAAGCAGCGGCACAATTAGATCGCTTAACGGCGTTGGAATACCATGCTTGTGCCCGTACCGCTGTATAACGCCGTTACGGATATCCCACTCAAGCACTCGCCCGGCTTGGCGATCAGCGAGAATAGAGGTACCCAGATCCGCCGGTGCACGATGAAAAACATCCACGATCTCCTGCGGCACATCATCACTTAATACCGCACCTTCTGCACGCGCCACTGCAAGGCATTCGCGCAAGTAAGCTAATGCCACGTCTGTGATATCGGGGCGTGAAAACATTCCGGCGCGACGTCCTGAAAGCACCATCAAGCCTGCAACTGCATTCTGCAACAATTTGCGCCATGCAATAGAGGCGAAATCAGCAGCAAGATCGACTTCACAGCGCGTCCCCTGCAACACCTCGACAACACGTTGGGCTGCCAGCGTATCAGGCAATGTCAGGCGCGGCTTAGCTCGCAGCCAGACAGAGGCATCGGGTTCACGCTGTGCAGGAAACCACACCACCGATGGCAGAACCGTCGCACCTGCAACATAAGCGGCAAATTGTTTTTTCTGCTCAACGCCATTTTGTAACACACAAACCACTGTATTCTCATCGCACAAAACATTCAGCCAGGCCGCGGTGGCGTCAAGTTGTGTTGTCTTTACGGCTACAAACACCAGATCAAACGGCTGTTTGATTTCGGCAGGCTCCGTCAGCACCGGGCCAGGCACAATAATACGCCCCTCGTCAAAACGTAATTCGAGCTGTGGATGTGCTGTACGCCCACAAATTACAGGAGTTCGACCTACTTCATGCAGGGCCGCAACTACAGTCGTTCCGATGGCCCCGGGCCCAATGAGCGCCACTTTAGGATTCTCAGAAATCATGAACTTCCTCCAGGCAATCTTTCACTACCCTTGCGTCTGTATAAAAGGATAAAAAACAATACCACCGGCAATAAACACGGTGACAGATGCTCTACTTATCACGCTCAAATCGGCATCGTCTGGTGGTTATGAATTCGCTTTAATCTAATACAACTTTTTTACAAGTGTACGCAAGGACGCTCAGCCGCCCCTTGTTTCGATAACGCGTTAAAGGCCTTCGAGCAGGCCACATCGTGAGGACAGGCTATGCCCACAGACAAAACGGTATAAGTATCAACGCGCCAGGACGCTTCCCTGCACGTCTCATATCTGACGCAATTACGAACATGACCCTGAATCAGTTTATTTCAACGGCAAATAGATATCCGTGAGTAATTCATGTTCCGCTACCTCATGCACAAAGTTGTGGTAATGAAAGAAAAGCGGGAAGTCGCGGAGTTCCTCTCCACTTTCAGGCAACCAGTCACGATACAGGGTTTTAGCCAACCCGGTTAACGCATCATGCGATCCCTGATGGCGCAGCACCGCACATCGGCCAGCAGGGATGTCACTATTTATCACCCCGAAGAGATTATCTTCCGCAATTGGTGATGTTACTGTCCCGCAAATCTCGAACTCAAATTCATCCGGTGGTGTTAAGGTAGGATCGTGCGGTGCAATACCGTATGTCTGGCTGCTGGCAACAGGCGAATAACCCGTGGTTTTTCGCCATTCAATAAAGCGGGCCGCAGTTTCGTTTATTAGCTCCGGTTGTCCATAATGAGTCAGCATTGCGACTAATGTCGCGGGAAAATTGATGATCTTGATCTGGCCTTGCATCGTTTGTCTCCTGGCTTTATAAGGTTCGGATATGCGCTTATGCCAATCTACCCAAGGGGGTTGTTGGCGAAATTGCGTCGGCGAGAGACCAAACATTTGTCTGAAAGCACGGCTAAATGATTCAGAATGCTGGAAACCGGCGTCGAGCGCGATATCAGTGATTTTCTCTAACGGATTAAAAGCCAGCCGATAAGATGCACGTTTTAAGCGCATCATCTGGATGTAACGACCAGGTGGCATCCCACAATAACTACAAAACTGACGATGGAAGTGAAATGGCGAGAAATGAGCTACTTCACTGAGTTTTTCCAGTAATAATATGTCATCGAGATGACAGTCAATATAATCAAAGACCTTTTTAAAACGTCTGGCGTAACTATCGGTTTTGTTATCACACATGGCTTCCTCCGTGCTGCTTAATATGCTCGAAGGCTGTTCAGTTTGCCTGACCGATCTTGCCCAAAGAACGTCCGCAGGAAACATTGACAAATAAAAATGTGCCAGAGCGCATTTGAGCCGCAGTCCATATTGCAGCTTTTCCTATATATGGTATATGGCTGTTTGATGAGTTGTGCCTCACGGGCCAGTTCAGTTTACTTTATCAACACCATCAGGGAGCCCCATAACGCCACCAACGGAGATAACTTTTTGAGAACCGTCGAGATACTGCAATACACCTTACGCAAAGGTACCGGGACTGCTTTTCACGCCCTCATGCAGCAAATCAGTGCTCCTCTTCATCAACGCCACGGAATCGACATTGTTTCCTTCGGAAACTCGCTGCATGATTCCGATTGCTACTATCTGATTCGTGCCTTTGATAGTCCTGAGAATATGGCTACGGTTCTCGAGGCCTTTTATTCAAGCAATGACTGGCTCAGCGGCCCACGTAAAGACATCATTGACAGCATCGAAGTCAGCATAAAAACAGTGATGAACCTGCCGCCGGAAAGCGTGGATGGACTACGGGTGCAATCGTAGGTGATCTGGTTTCACCAGACGCGCTTTGAGCTTCGCCAATGCAGGAGGATCACGAGCGCCGTCACGTATGGTTTAGAAAAAGATGGTGAAATGAATACGTTAGGGGAATTCTGGAGCGGGCGAAGGGAATCGAACCCTCGTATAGAGCTTGGGAAGCTCTCGTTAGTCCATCTCAACATTGTACATATTTTCGTACCTGATAGCGTGATCCTATAGGATCGTAATCATGGCTATCAAGAACAATCAGTATCTTTTTCAAAGTCATTGCGGGATCTGGGTTTTCCAAATCTTCGTACCAAAGTACATGCGCCACATATTCGACAACAAACGAGCCTGGAGAAAGTCCACCGGGACGAAGGATATCGACAAGGCGCGACACTTCAGAAATCACATGCTGATTGAGTTCAACAACCTGAAAGCGATGTTGAACCCTGATCGGGAAGATATCCGCATTCAGAATGCGCTCTCCGTCCTCCACTCCACTATAAAACAGGCAAAGAGTGTACCAACGGCAATTGGCCCCGTTCCAACGCTGGCAACTGTCCGTGATGAATACATGACTGTTTATAGTGAACGCCGGGCATTCTCTACCCTAAGCAAATCAGCGAGGGCCGTAGAAGTGTTTCTCCAGAGTATTGGGAAAGTTGATATTGGTTTGAACAAGATCGGACGTAGGGCCGTCACAGACTTCATCGAGGGCCAACAATCGAAGGTAGCGCCTCAGACTATCCAGAACTGGCTAACCTCTTTAGGAAGCCTGTACGAGTTCGCCAAACGTCGATATGACGCAATCCCAGACAGTAACCCGTTTCACGGTCACAACCTCGAAGCACGGCGCACAATTGAAAGTTATCAACCGTTTGAAGCCGATCAACTGGTAACCCTTATCAGAGAAGCGGATGACGTTCTACGCGATGTCATATTGATTGGGCTGTATTCAGGAATGCGACTTGATGAGATCGCCAGCATCAAACGGGATGAAATTGTAATGTTGGAGGGTGTCAGATGTTTCTTTGTCAGCAAGTCCAAGACTGTAGCAGGGGTGCGGTACGTTCCGATCCACTCTCTTCTGATCGGCATTATTGATAAACATCTGGCAAATAACAGTGGAGAATATCTGCTGGCACAGTCAAACAATATCATTCGGAAGGATGGTAAACGGGGACCGTGGTACAGCCAGAAGTTCACCCGGCTACGTGACAGCACATTGCCCACAGCTACAGATCGGCAGTGTTTCCACAGTTTACGGGGAATGTTCATCACCTGTTTAGACCGTGCAGGAGTACCAGAACAACGGATAGGAGCCATTACGGGGCACACAGAGCAGAAAGCGAAAACCGAAGCATTCAGGACGTACAGCAAAGGCGCGGGAATGGAAGAGCTATCGGGATATGTGGAGTTGGTAAGTTACGGTAATATAGGGTAAACCTGTGGGGCAAGCCTGCCCCCTTTATACCTTTTGAGAGCGCCAAATATGGATCTACAAGCATGGGATAATATTGTCTCCATCGCATCGAATGCAGTAACAGCGTTAGGTGTGGTTGGCGGGGTAATTTTTGGTGGTTCTAAACTGAAAGATTATCTTGATGTAAAAAAGAACGATGTTGCTTTTCATACCGCGTTAACGGTATACGATGAGATCACAAATACAAGGACCAAATATAGCCAGATACGTATTTCATTGAATTATGTTATGAACATGTTGGATGAGCTATGTAAAAGCAATACCAGCATTAGCCCAAACTTATATTTCCAAATTCAGGAAATAGGTACTAATGCTTTTCAGAACTCATTAACCATTGGCAACCTATTCATAAAAACAAATAATTTCAATGTGTTATTTAAAGGCGATTCTTTTTTAAAAGTACAAGAAATTGTAAGCATCACCAATAAAATATCGCTTAACATTACTAACTTTTTCGCGTGTGCAATAAACTCATCCAAAGGTAAATTAATATCCAAAGAAGACCTTTCGGAGTTAATGAGCCACTATAAGGAATATGAGGAATTATCCAGCCTATATCTTGATAAATGTACTGAAATACAAAATATTAAATTTGAAGATTTCATTATGTTCAAATAAAAAGCCGGATGTAACTCTGGCGGTCATGCTTTCGGTTGAGCCTATCACTAAGGTGTATGATGAGCCTCCCCCAGCTAATCCTATACATGTGCATCAAATGGTGCTGATCGCCTGTATGCAGGTTATTAAGTATCACCGCTATATTTTTACGATGGCTAAAGCCAGGTGTGCCCTACCTTGTTGAGGTGGAAAATATCTTGGAGTTTGGGCAGTTCTGCCAGGCATCCAAACACCCCGCCCCCGGGGGCCTATGTCATTTTCTGGAAATATCAGGGCACCCTTCCCGGGTGGCTCTATGTACGGCTCTCTGTGGCGTCACCTCGCCTTTACCTATACAATCACACTGCCTTTAGCCTTGCGTAGCCCACAGGCCCGCATATTCGCTTACAGAGGATTATTGTTATTCTGAATTGGCCTCAACTTACAGATTGATTGATATTTGAACAGCCATTTAACATAATGACCGTTACACGTACTTTTTTAACAATCCCGCAACAGCTTAGACCTGTACGCTTTTGAACGTTTCAACCTCTTAACCTCCCGTAACGCCCTCCGGGGGAACTCTTTTCCCAGCTGATCCGCCTCTTCAGGCTTACATTCCTGTATTCCCTATCCGCCTGTGAGTAACGCCGTTCACCTGTGGATAACTGACACGTACTAACCCTATTTTCTCCCCTTTCGAGGCGTCCACCTCTTCAGGCCCTTTCTTGTGGCAAAAACACATTTTGGGTTTAGGGCGGTGGCTACCGCCCGGGGTTGTTGAGAATAGTTATCGCTATCACATATGTATGGGAATTTGTCTCAATTGCAGGTTTTCGGGGTTTTGACTTTCTGAGAAAAAATTATTTTGGGGTTAGAGTGAATTTTGTTACACACGGGCACTTTGAATAAATAATTGTTCCCACAAAATCAAGTATTTATAAGATACCGGGGGAGGCACAGTTGCTCACAATTTAACCAATAGTGGTCTGTATGCCAGATCTTTTAGCCGATTAAACGCGATTAAACGCCAATTTAATTATAGCCTTTCAGACAACAAAAAGGGAGACCGCCTCCGGTCTCCCCTCTCTTACTTTCGCTTGCGTCTGCCCTTTCGGGCTTGGCGTTTCTGCTCATGGATATAGGCCCCAACTAGTGAAATCATGCTGCGGCGTCCTCTTCGTTGGCTATCCACTGCCACTGTCCCGCCAACTCAGGGTAGAGCTTATCCTTCATTTTGAGATACCATTTACGGGCGCTGAGTTCATCAGGGAAGTTTTTCCTGTACCTCTTGCCGCCCTTCCACACCTCTGCTTTGAACGTACCTCGCCCTGTGGCTGAATAGCCCTTGGCTCTCACGTTGGCATTGTTGACCGCATGGGTCACTTCGCGGAGGTTATCCGGGGCATTGTTATTGCGACAACCATCAATATGATCGATAGGCCCGCCGGGCCAATAACTATTGTGAAGAAAGAACACCACACGATGCGCAAGGAGGCGAATCCTTGCCAGTACGCCGCAGTAATAGCCGCCCCTATCCTTCGTGGTAAAGGCGGCATCGCCGGGTTCAATTCCTATACTGGGAATGCTGACAAGCCACACCAGACCCGAAGGGGATCTCTCTTCAATGGCGAGACATCCCCGGATCAGCGCCAACTCTTCCCCTGCTGGGATGCGGGCCTTAGTCATTATACACCCCCGCTTTCATGAGGCGCTTTACAGTCGATTCTGTAATGTGGGGGTACAGGTTATCGATCCGGTTATTGGCGCGGTCACCGTCAATATGTCGAATCGTCACACCTTCCGGGATTCGCTTCCCGTGTAGTAACCACACGATGTTATTGATCGGGTACAGTTTGCCCAGTGACGGGACCCAGCAACGAGCCACCCGGCCCGGCTGCATTACTCCCGTATCTTTCGCACAGAAGCGGATCTGATATCGGGCGGACTCATCATAGGTGAAGTCTGTAAGGTCTACGTTCTCAATGGTGAGGGTCATTACGCCGCCTCCTGAAAGAAGCGGGTAGAGAGGATCGGCTTGTGGCCCGTGGTCGGGCTTACAGGGCGCTTATTTGGTTTGGCGGTATGACGTGAAGCGAAAGTAAACTTTGATGGAAATGCGAACATGAGAAACCCTCCGTAAAATATTGAATTAAACGGATAGTTTTCGTCATAGGTAAGCCTATGGTATGACCTCTACGCGGGTCATCACTCGTGCCTTAACTATCGAACAACCAGTTTATCCTGGAATCAATAGAATAGCAATAATAACCTTGATAATTATTTGACAGGTACAGAAAAGGAGACCCGAAGGTCTCCTCTGTTACTGCCCGCCCTGCGTCATCATGTTCAGGTGGTCACGCTCCCTGTCATCCACAGTTGCATTCACCAGATCTTTGACCGTGCCGTCATTAACCTGGATGTTCACCTGTAGAGGCTCCTGCTTCACAACAACGGTCTGTTGCGATGCCTTAGCGTTCACGGCTGATTGTGTCAGGCTGGAAGGGCTGAAGGTTGGCACGGGGGCCGGGGTTACTTTCAGATCCTTGAATGGGGCTAGCGCCGGGAGGTTATCCGGGACCTGTAGAGGTTTTGGCAGATTTGGGGCCTTGCCGCCGTACTCCTGCGGGAGGAAAGCCCTAGAGTCAAAATCAAACAGATTTTCCCAGAATCCTTTTTCCGGCTGTTCTGACTTGGGAGTCATATCACGTGACCCCGTGTAACTCTCCTTAATGCCTGCCGCTGTACCGTCACCGCCTACACTCGGGAGGATATGGGAGAGCCAACCAAAAAGGCGCACAAAAGAATTTAGTACGTCTGCGGACGCGCGGCCCAGGCCCTCCATAACTGGGGCTAGGCTTTCCATTGCTTTGGTCAATTCATCCGAAGAATTAAACGCCTCAGCAAATCCCAACGTGAAGTTATCAGCCAGCCCGCTGGACGCCTGGCCCAATAACATCATACTGCTCTGGAGGTTGCCCACCTGCTCACGCTGCGCGTCTGTGAGATACAGAGAAGAGTTCTTTACGGTTTTCAGGGCGTCCGCTGCGATCTGCCCATTCTGATCAAAGGCCCGGAGAGTCTTGGAACCATCATCAATAAATTCGCCGAAGAGCGTCATCTCTGAATCAGTTAGCTTGTACTGCTTCTGGAGTTCGCGGAGGTATGACAAGTAGCCTTTGAAGTCTGTAGACTGTAGACGCTTGATAACGCCTGTTCCCGCTCCAGCTTGCTTGGATTCTACCAGGTTGGCGACATCTGCCAGCTCACCACCGCCGGAGTATGTACGGTTACCCTTCTTGTCAGTTTTCCATTGCCCCAGTGACAAATCACCTACCTTGTCCCGGTAATCAACAAACTGATCTTGTAGCTTATCAAGAGAGATTCCCGCCCCTTTCTGGTTTGCTGCTAACAGGATCGCGTCTGCGTCTGTGGCGCTTACTCCCTGCTCTTTCAGGCCGCTGTATTGCTTCTGGCGTTCAAATGATTCCCGGAGTGTGGAGGCTACCGCCATTGACGCGCCCGCTACCGCCAGGAGGCCCGCCGCCGCTGCTCCCGCTGCACCTGCGAGGCCAACACCCACACCCGCCGTCACTCCTTTGGACCTGCCCCCAAAGTTGCCGCCGTGGGTCCGCTGGTTAGCCATACGGCGACGCAACCGCGCTTGCTTCTGGAGTTCCTGGGTGATCTTGCGTAGCTCGAATCGTGTTTCTTGAGCGTTCAGGGCTTCACGCTGCTGTTGGTCCGCAACACGGCGCATCTTCAGGATTGCTTCCGCCCGTTCTGCGTTGGTCAGGCCCTCAATATTCTGGATCTTGAATGCTTCAGATCGGATAGTCAGATAGCGTTTACGAGCATAATCGAGGCGGCGCTTCTCAGCCTTGCCAGCTTCACGGGCGAGCCTTGCCTCCTCCTTTTTAGCCTGGCGCATAGCCTGCGCTGCTGCTTTCGCTGCGTTGGCCTTAGACTCTGGAGAGTGGGCATTGATCAGAGCCTGTACGGCGGGCACCATTTCCGCCGCTGTTGGTAACGGCGGGTGAGTACGTGGCCCACGCTGCCCGGTGAAGCGTTTACCTAGTTCACGTTGTAGCTTGCTTTCAGCACGTAGCTGGTCCGCCGTCTCTTTCTTCCGCTGGGTGGCTGTCTTAGCGGAGATTGCCCGCTCCTTTTCCTTGGCGGCGTTCAGGCGGTTTTGTGACTGTAACCGTTTAGCCTCCAGATTGTTGGCCTGGATGATTGCCTTGTTACTCTCAAGTTGCTGGCGGGAGGCTGATTTGACTTTCTGATCAACCTTCTCCCATGACTTGCCCACATCCTCGATCTTTTTCTTGGCGCGGTTGTAGGACTCTTTCGAAACTTCAAAATCGACAACGTTGGTTGTCCTGGTGATGATCTTATTTTCCATTCTTCACCTCCCCGTTGGCGCGGATCTGGGCCGCTGCCTTGGCGGCTTTTTGCTGCGCCTGTTTGACCTTCTCAATTGCCACCTGCTGGAGAAGCAAATCAGTGTTGTTCTGTGCCATAGGGCATCCTTACCCCATGCCGGGGAGATAGTGAAAGAGGTGAGCCAGTACGAAAAGTGACCAGACGGTCACTCTCCAACTGATTAAAAAGTAAGCATTCATAATTTTATGCAGAGGGGAAAGCCAACAACGGCGCGGGCTGTAGACAGATTTGACTTAAATCACAAAAAGAAAGTGAAATAAAAATTTCAGGGAGTTATGGGGTTACCGGGCGGGGTTAGGCAGGCACTTGACACAATGCGGAAAGTAGGGGATTGCAATTAAATTTTACAGAATCAAAAGGCTGGGTCTAAATCCCAATCCCTGGATGGCTCCTTGATCTCTCCCCTTGGGAATGGCACCACCACAGGAGCCGTCTCCCCGGGTTGCGGGTCTGTCTGGTCCGCCGTTTCCACCTTGGATGTATACAGCCTGATTAAGTCCGTTGGCTGTTCTCCTGCCGCTGCCGTTATAGGCACAATGTCCGCCACTTCAGGCGCTTCTACAGCTTCCGCCGCGTGGTTGGGTTCCTGCACCTCTTCCGGGGCCTTAGCGGACTGTTGTGGCTGTTCCTGTGGCGCTCCTGCTTCCACTGTGCCCAACATCTCAGGGGTGATCGGGTTTACAGTGTAATGGCACGTCTTGCCGCCGATCTGCGCCGTCTTGTTGATCAGCCCCATAGCCACCATATCCGCTAGGAGTTTTACAACCGTTTGGCGGGTAACCCCCAGGCGACGCTTTAGCATGTCTTGTGAGAAATAGGCGGTTTGCCCATTGGTCTGGTAACCCTCGATCAGTGCATAGGTGTAAACCATGTTCATGCTAAACACTTTGCCGTTGATTCTCTCAATGTCTGCCAGTTCGTGACAAACGGCGGTAAATGGCTTACTTGCTGTTGCTGGCATTCTGTTTTCCTTCTGCGGAAGCGACTAAAAGAGGATGGTTTTTCAGGTAGGCGGCTAACCTTCCCGGGTTCTTTTTTGTGGTCCACTTGTCAAAGGTTGGCGCTATTGGCGTGACGCCGCCAGGGGCGATGAGTGACCACACAAAAGGATAGTTTCCTTCCCTCCACAGAGGTGTGGGATCGGGGCTGGTGATGGGGTCCATGATGGACCTCTGATCCTATTCGCTGCCTCTCTCCTGTATCTCCAATATCCGATCTGGAGTTCTCCCCAACTCCCGGATTCTCCGGTGCAACGCCGGGTGTCACTGCGGCCCTGTCCGCTTCTCCACTCCTCAAGGAAAATTTATGCGTACTACTGAAGCGTTTCCTAAACGCATGTCAGACGTCCTGGTTAACAGCGCGTCTGATCTCTTCTCCCGCACGGAAATTAAAGGCGTAAGCCTCCCGGCGGATCTGTTCTGCGGTGATGTATTCAATGCAGAAACCTACGAGTTATTCGATCAGGCTGTAGAGGGTCAACCGCTGATCTGTCTGGTGAACGTCTCCGCAGGCGATGACAAGACTGTAGTTGTGGTGGACCGCCACGCCTATGTAAACACGTTCAACCTCCGCGCCAAAGATGCCGCCTCCCTGAAGGAAGCAATTAAACGCTTAACCGCAGATGGTTCTATCCGTATTGGCAACAACAACAAGGAGGCTTAATCAATGAACGTCAAAGATATTCGTAGAGAGTTTGAAGGTCTGGATCTGGTTGGAAAACTGGAGGAGACCAAAGAGGGCAACTATCTGATCCAGGATCTGGGTCTGTTCTCCCGTGGTACATCAAGTGTCCCTAATGCTCGTGTGGCTGATATCACCGCCGCTGAAGAGAGCAAGCTGGAAAGCGTATCACGCTACGGCACGGACACAAATCACATGAAGGCGTCGAGCGCTGTTTTCCGTGATGCAGAGATCAACGTATTCCATGAGACCGGAATGGTCCGCCCGGCTGACTGGCAAGGTCTGATTAGTCCTCAAACCGATCAGGAAATGGCGATCACTGAGGTTATCTCTCAACGTGCCACCCAATTCGAGCGTGATTATCGTCGCACGGTGGAAACCTCCCTGGCTGAGGCACTGTTTGAACGTAAGGTTACTGCACCCCATACCGATGACGGTGATATCTCCTTTGATGCGGTGTTTGGTGTGTCTCCTGGTTCCTTTACCCTGGATGCTTCCGCCGACTCTCTGTACCAACAGTTAGCTAAACTGCGTCGCCAGGTGGCCCAAGCGCTGGGCGGTGCCCGCAACTATAGCGACCGTCTGTATGTTATGTGTGACAGTGGTCTTTATGACGCTATCGCCACCAACAAAGAGATTCAGGCGTTCATTCTGCACAGCGTACAGCAGGCGCAGATCTCCGGCGCTGTTATTCCTAACGCATTAAGTGGTTTTAATACCATGTCGCTGGGTCCTGTGACCTTTATCGATCTGGCTGGTGACCCTACCTACCCGGTTGAAGAAAACAGCGGTCTGGTCGTCCCACGCATGACTAACCCGGATGTCTCATTCCTCCGCCGTATCGCTGGCCCATGTAGCAGAAATCAAAGTCTGGCTGTGAAGGGTGGCGTTAAGGATCGCTACGGTTGGACCAGTGTTGACGATGACGGGATGATTAAGATGCAAAGTGAATTTTCTCTGTTGCCTCTCCTGCTACGTCCTCACTGGCTGACCACCATCACGCTGAAGTAACAGACTTTAAGTAACAGACTTTAAGCCCTGGCATTGCTGGGGCTTTTCTTTAATTTTGAGGTGAGCAATGAAGTTGTCGATTAGCATTCCGGGCCTGGGCGGGGTTTTCACCTCCACCGATGCCGACGTGATCAACCGTTCAGCCCTAGCGCGTAAACTTGGGATCGATCAGGTAGCTTTTAGCCGATACGAAAAACAGTATGGGTTTGAGCGAGCGTTAAAAATTATGTTGGAAAAGAAAAAATCCGGCAGTGTATGAAAAAGTATTATGTATAAATAAAGGCCACCTTAAGAGGGTGGCCTTTTTTATTGCCCTAAACTTAACTGACATAGTGTGCAAATTTCACCATATAGCCATACTAAATATCTTCGAATTAATTGGTTATCTCATATGTAGTATCACAAACTCGGCAATACCAATTTTGCTGTTCTATTCGTGAAAAGCCAACAATTTTATAATCGCGAAATATAGTATGTACCCGTTTCTGGTCAGTTTCAAAGCATTTAGGACAGAATGCGACATCATCCCCTTCTTTCCAATAAACTCCTTTAGCAAAAGAGAATGAATGTTTATCCTTTAACTGTTCTTCGAGCTTTTTATTCTTCTGTTCGGCTTCGAAAAGTAAAACTTGAGTTGTGACAACTTCCATCTTTACACTGGCAAGCTCCGTCATGAGGTTTGCAAGCTCAAGTTTGAGAGTTGCCCTATCAAGCTCCCCGCCATCATCAGCTAGTTTCTTTGCAATCCCTACAGCTTTATCAATGATTCCAACAGCGGCGGCTGTGCTCGCTAACACTCCAGACATATTCTCAATCCCATATGAATATATTTGTTGATATGAATTAAAGATTAGATGTATCGCTTGCTACCCTACTGTTTGGAATGTAACGAACAAATGTTTGCGCCATGATCCCAGAAATGACCATCTTACTTAACTCAACCGTAGTGTCAGGAAGTTTCCACGTTGCTTTATCTGAATCTGAAAATTCAGGTTTCCCATACTTCTGAGTTAACAATTGACTCAATATGCTGAATTGACTCGCAGCGATACCTTCATTTTTTTTCTCATTACTGGCTACGTTCGTTTGTACAAGACGATCAGCGCTATTAAAAAGGAATGTAACAGTATAAAGACCGCTGCCGATCGATACATTATCAATCCGCACTTTCCCAAAATTATCTTTATACTTTTCTGGTGAGATCAGATGTGCGCCATTACCTTGGGCCGCAACAACTTCCGACGGATTCATATCCCATTTAGTATTTCCATAACCAATACCCTTAGCGAATGAGAGCAGAGGTAAAGTTAGGACCACGAAAGCCATTAGTAATTTTTTCATTTCATCCCCCGAATTGAGTTTATTAATTGTGAATCAGTTTACAATGATCCCATTGCTCAGTGCTTCTTGCGATGCGGTCACTAATTGCAAAATTCATCAGCGACGGATCATAGGCGTACACTTTGCTTTTATCATCTGCCATCATCAACTTACCGTTAGTTTTCAGCTTTGGCGAGAGCAGGTATGTACTGTTTAAACGGTTAGCTTTGAAGCTATCGACATACAACGTTACCTCGGCGCTACCCAGCACACGTAAAGCACCAATTTTGCCATTCTGTATCGCTGCAATAGCATACTGACAGAGATAAGTTTTCGCAGTTGAAGCCGTATTTTTTCCGTTAACCTTAGCTGCTGAGGTAGGGGAAGAGGATTTAGGGATTGAACTATGAAGAGAAGATGACGGATAAGAGTATGAATAATTTTTATACGTAGATGAGGCACCTGATCCAATCCGGCACGTTTTTCCAACCGCAATGCACGAATTACCGCATGGTATACCTTTCTTGCAGTTCTTCGCGTATGCAGAGAACGACAACCCAGCTAAAAGAAATGTACCAATGGTTATCCTAACTAACGAAGACCAGCCCATAAACCACCCTTCTTTTAAGATTTTTCCTGCATGATACCATACTTAATTTAAGGCAATAGATACCAATAAGCCCCGTTAGTGGTACAAGCAACAAGCGGAGCGTAGCGACTTCATCAGATTGTCAGAGAGATCACACCTTATCAGGATGCTCGTGTACCGTTAGGAGCGTGAGCGAAGCGCTGGCAGAGCCGGATCTGTAGCTACCGGGGCATTACCACTATTCACCTGTTTACGTGGCTCACAGGGCCACACATCGGGCTTAAATGCGTGTGATCAATCTGTTTGGGAGTTGTGCCAGGTATGCGGCTTTTTGTTCGTTGTTGTGCTGTCGCGGTAAGAACGTGGAACCACCGCCAGCGTGATGATATGCTCCCTTGTACCACAGACCAATCACGCGACAGGTGCGGGCGTAGAACAATGGGTAGTTTAAGTTGTACCTGCTTTAGCGGGGCAACGTAACTAACTGATAAATCGTAACTTCTTGATTTATCAGGAGACTGGAGCGGGCGAAGGGAATCGAACCCTCGTATAGAGCTTGGGAAGCTCTCGTTCTACCATTGAACTACGCCCGCGTCGATGTGCGTAACGCATTATAGTCTTTACGCACAGTCTGGCAAGATACGCCTGCGCTAACCGGTTAATTTATCGTCTGTTCGGCGCCTTTTTAACATTTGGGTGCGCTACCTTGGGGCGGTAAATAACGCAGCGGATCAATCGCCGTTGCCCGGTAGCGCAACTGGAAGTGCAAGCGAACAGAATCCGCATCGCTGCTGCCCATGGTGGCGATCTTCTGCCCCGCTTTCACATTCTGTCCGTTATTCACCAGCATCGTATCGTTATGCGCGTAAGCCGTAATGTAATCCTCACTGTGCTTAATCATGATCAGATTACCGTAGCCACGAAGCTGGTTTCCAACGTATACCACCTTCCCTGCACCAGCGGCATAGATGGGTTGCCCGCGCGAACCGGCGATATCAATCCCTTTATTGCCGCCGTCGGACGTGGAGTAACCCATAATCACTTTCCCGCTGGTCGGCCATCGCCAGCAGCGTTGCCCTACAGGAGGCCATGAGGATTGCGGCACAGCGGAGGACGGCGTGACTTTCGCGGTTTTCGTGCTGGTTTTACCCGAGGATGCGCTGGCTTCAGAGCCATTAACCTTCAGCCGCTGCCCCACTTCGATAGTATATGGCGGGGAGATCCCGTTCATGCTGGCGAGATCTTTCACGCTGGTTCCGGTAATACGCGAAATACGGGACAGCGTGTCGCCCCGCTTCACCGTATAGGTGGAGCCGGAATAGCTGCCTCCGGGAGTGGATTTCCCGGCGCAACCTGCCAGCAGCAAAGCGATTGCCAGGCAAAAGGCAATGTGGAACGGGTTACTCGTCAGGCGTCCTGCGTGCAAAACAGATCCTCGATTAAAATAAATGGCGACCTATAATAACAGCCACAATCCGGATGCCAATACCTTCCCGAAGAATGGCGCGACACCAGGTCGCGCTGAGCAATGATTTTCGTCATTTTCGTCATTTTCGGCAGATACGGCATCTTCATCTGCGACAGGTAGAATAGCTGTGGCGACGGAAAAACATCCACAATGTTGCAGTGGTTAATTTGGTTGCATCCACTTCTGATAACGGCGGCACCAGGCTCCAGCAATTGCAGAATCACGCCATGCTCAGTGATACGCATGATCTCCTTCGGAGAGGGGGACTTTTGCTGCAAGGGGGGCATCATGGTTGCAACGGGACCGCGTATTTGTAATATCACGCCGTTCCCGGGATCAAATATGCAGCCCGGACGGGTACTGGTAAGGCCCTTTTCCGCTCTCTGGGCAAAACTTTTCGCCTGATAGCTGTCTATAATCCCGTTTGCCCTGTGGCGCTGTGGCTGGCTGGTTTGCAGGGATTGTGTTCCATGTAGACTGGCTAAGCCCAGCGCCATCTGGCGTTTTACGTTCGGGAGCCGTTATGGGTACACAAGAGCACGTCATTTTAGTAAATGAGCAGGGAGTGATAACCGGTACGCAGGAAAAGTACGCCGCGCACACGTCACAAACTCCGTTACATCTGGCTTTTTCATGCTGGATATTTAATGACACGGGGCAGTCTCTGGTGACACGCCGTGCATTAAGTAAAAAAGCCTGGCCAGGCGTCTGGACCAACTCCGTTTGCGGGCATCCACAAAAAGGGGAAACCACCGAACAGGCCCTTATTCGCCGCTGCCGTTATGAGGTCGGCGCCGGACTCGAGCGGATTACCGCCATCGCACCAGAGTTCCGTTACCGTGAAACCGATCCTTTCGGCATCGTAGAAAACGAAATCTGCCCGGTCTTCGCCGCGCAAATCACGACGCCGTTGACGATTAACTATGATGAAGTGATGGAATATCAATGGGTGGATCTGGATGCGTTATTGCAGGCGCTCACTGTTACGCCCTGGGCTTTTAGCCCGTGGATGGTGGCAGAAGCAGCCAGTGCGCAGGTCGCACTCAGAAATTTTGCCGCCACATTGCAAGTATAAAAAAGCCCCGACATTGTTTACGCCGGGGCTTTGTTTATCGCTGAGTGATTACTTTACTGGACGCATTGCCGGGAACAGGATCACATCGCGAATGGTGTGGCTGTTGGTAAACAGCATTACCATACGGTCAATACCGATGCCCAAGCCCGCCGTCGGCGGCAAACCGTGTTCCAGCGCGGTCACGTAGTCTTCGTCGAAGAACATCGCTTCGTCGTCCCCCGCATCCTTCGCTGCAACCTGGTCAGCAAAACGCTGCGCCTGATCTTCCGCGTCATTCAGCTCGCTAAAGCCGTTACCAATTTCGCGACCGCCAATGAAGAACTCGAAGCGATCGGTGATTTCCGGATTGACGTCGTTACGGCGCGCCAGCGGGGAAACTTCCGCCGGGTATTCAGTAATGAAGGTCGGTTGAATCAGATGCGCTTCGGCCACCTCTTCGAAGATTTCGGTCACGATACGGCCCAGACCCCAGCTCTTCTCAACTTTGATACCGATACTTTCAGCAATCGCTTTCGCGCTGTCGAAGTTATCCAGATCCGCCATGTTGGTTTCCGGACGATATTTCCTGATTGCTTCGCGCATTGTCAGTTTTTCGAACGGTTTGCCGAAGTCGAAAACTTCATCGCCATAAGGCACTTCGGTTTTACCGAGGATGTTCTGTGCCAACGTACGGAACAACGACTCGATCAGTTCGATCAGATCTTTATAATCCGCATACGCCATATAGAGTTCCATCATGGTGAACTCCGGGTTATGGCGGACGGAGATACCTTCGTTACGGAAGTTACGGTTAATTTCGAACACACGCTCGAAGCCACCAACCACCAGACGTTTAAGGTACAGCTCCGGCGCGATACGCAAATACATGTCCAGATCCAGCGCGTTATGATGGGTGATAAACGGACGCGCGGACGCGCCGCCCGGGATCACATGCATCATCGGCGTTTCAACTTCCATAAAGTCGCGGCCCACCATGAACTGGCGAATACCAGCCAGGATCTGCGAACGCACTTTAAAGGTATTGCGGGATTCATCATTAGAGATGAGATCCAGGTAACGCTGGCGATAGCGTGCTTCCTGATCCTGCAAGCCGTGGAATTTGTCTGGCAGCGGGCGCAGGGCTTTGGTCAGTAAACGCAGTTCCGTGCAGTGAATGGAAAGTTCGCCGGTCTTGGTTTTGAACAGCTTGCCGCGCGCGCCAAGGATATCGCCGAGGTCCCATTTTTTGAACTGCTCGTTATACACGCCCTCGGCAAGATCATCACGAGCAACGTACAACTGAATACGACCACCCATATCCTGCAAGGTTACGAATGAGGCCTTACCCATAATACGGCGGGTCATCATGCGACCTGCAACGGCCACTTCGATGTTCAGCGCTTCCAGTTCTTCGTTCTCTTTGTCATCAAATTCAGCGTGCAGCTTGTCAGCGGTCTGGTCACGGCGGAAATCGTTCGGGAACGGCACACCCTGCTCGCGCAGTTGCGCCAGCTTCTCACGGCGGGTTTTCATTTCATTGTTAAGATCGACTGCCGCGTCAACGCCCTGTGCTTGTTGTTCAGACATGTTGGTTCCTCATAACCCTGCTTTCAAACTTGCTTCGATGAATTGATCCAGGCTGCCGTCCAGCACTGCCTGTGTGTTACGGGTTTCTACCCCGGTACGCAGATCTTTGATGCGGGAATCATCCAGGACATAAGAACGGATCTGGCTTCCCCAGCCGATATCTGACTTGGTGTCTTCCATCGCCTGTTTCTCCGCATTTTTCTTTTGCATTTCCAGTTCATAAAGCTTCGCTTTCATCTGCTTCATGGCCTGGTCTTTGTTTTTATGCTGAGATCGGTCGTTCTGGCACTGCGTTACCAGCCCGGTCGGAATATGGGTAATACGCACCGCGGATTCCGTACGGTTAACGTGCTGGCCGCCCGCGCCGGATGCACGATAGACGTCAATACGCAGATCCGCCGGGTTAATCTCAATATCAATATCGTCTTCCACTTCCGGGTAGACAAACGCGGAGCTAAAGGAGGTATGACGACGACCGCCTGAGTCGAACGGGCTCTTCCGCACCAGGCGGTGAACACCCGTTTCGGTACGCAGCCAGCCGTAGGCGTAATCGCCGATGATCTTGATGGTCACAGATTTAATACCCGCGACTTCACCTTCAGACTCTTCGATAATTTCAGTTTTGAAGCCGCGCGCTTCTGCCCAGCGTAGATACATGCGCATCAGCATGCTCGCCCAGTCCTGCGCTTCGGTACCACCGGAGCCCGCCTGGATATCCAGATAGCAATCGGCGCTGTCATACTCGCCGGAAAACATGCGACGGAACTCAAGCTGCGCCAGCTTCTCTTCCAGCCCATCAAGCTCGACGACCGCTTCGTTAAAGGTTTCTTCGTCGTCAGCTTCTACCGCCAGTTCAAGCAGGCCAGAGACATCTTCCAGCCCCTGAGACATTTGATCGAGGGTATCGACGATAGCTTCAAGTGAGGAACGCTCTTTGCCCAGCGCCTGTGCACGCTCTGGCTCATTCCAGACGTCCGGCTGCTCCAGCTCGGCGTTTACTTCTTCCAGACGCTCTTTCTTGGCGTCATAGTCAAAGATACCCCCTAAGAACGTCGGAGCGCTCCGTGAGGTCCTGAATACGATTTTTTACCGGGTTAATTTCAAACATGGTCTGATTTCTTTTAATGGACTTGTCAAAATGCGGTGATAAGGGCGGGAGTTTACCGGATCCACGCCCTTTTTTGTAGCGAATACTGGCGCTAAAGTGGCCAGAGATTCTCGATGATAAGCTGTACGCTACGATTCCCGCGGAACTCGTTGACATCAAGTTTATAAGCAATATTCACCTGCCGCACGCCGTTGTCCGGCCAACAAGTGGTATCGACATTAAAGGCAATGCCATCAAGCAGCGGACCGCCACCGACCGGCTCAAGCATTACCTTCAGGTGACGCTCGCCAACCAGCCGCTGCTGCAACAGTCGAAACTCGCCATCGAACAGCGGCTCCGGGAACATTTGCCCCCACGGCCCGGCTTCACGCAGCATTTCAGCAACGTCCAGCGTCATTTCTTGCGGCGTAAGTGGGCCGTCGGAAACAACTTCGCCCTGCAACAATGCAGGATCCAGCCATTCAGTCACCAGCTCACCGAAGCGCTGTTGGAACTCTTCGAAACGTTGCTCTTCGAGCGTCAAACCGGCCGCCATAGCATGACCGCCAAACTTAAGCATCATGCCAGGGTAGAGCGTATCCAGTCGCTCCAGCGCATCACGCATGTGCAGCCCCTGAATCGAACGCCCGGAACCTTTCAGAACGCCATCGCCAGCGGGCGCGAAGGCAATCACTGGCCGATGAAAACGCTCTTTGATACGCGAGGCAAGAATCCCCACCACGCCCTGATGCCATTCGGGATGATACATCGCCAGCCCGCCGGGCAATGTATCGCGGCTTCGCTCAAACTGTTCGCACAAGGTTAGCGCTTCAGCCTGCATCCCTTGTTCGATCTCTTTGCGCGTCTGATTCAGCGCATCCAGATCGTTAGCCAACTGACGCGCTTCGCCGAGGTTATCGCATAACAACAGCGCGACGCCCACCGACATATCATCCAGCCTGCCCGCTGCATTCAGGCGTGGACCCAGTGCAAAACCCAGGTCGCTCGCCGCCAGTTTCTGTACGTCGCGGTTGGCAATTTCAAGCAGCGCTTTAATACCAGGACGACAGCGCCCGGCGCGGATCCTGCTCAGTCCTTGCCAGGTGAGAATACGGTTGTTGGCATCAAGCGGCACTACGTCTGCTACTGTTCCCAGCGCGACGAGATCGAGCAGTTCCGCAAGATTCGGCATTGCCAGACCGCGCGATTCAAACCAGCCGTTGTCGCGCAGAAAAGCGCGTAGTGCCAGCATCAGATAAAAAGCGACACCAACGCCCGCCAGCGATTTCGACGGGAAATCACAGTCACGCAGGTTGGGGTTCACAATAGCTTCCGCATCCGGCAGGGTATCACCTGGCAGGTGGTGATCGGTCACGACCACAGGAATTCCCAGTTCGTGCGCCCGCGCCACCCCGGCATGCGAAGAAATACCGTTGTCCACTGTCAGGATCAACTGCGCGCCGCGCGCATGCGCCTGATCAACCACTTCCGGGCTGAGACCGTAACCGTCATCAAAACGGTTCGGCACCAGGTAACTCACATTTTCACAACCCAGCGCACGCAGCGCCAGGACGCTGAGCGCCGTGCTGGTTGCACCATCGGCATCAAAATCACCGACCACGATAATGCGCAAACCTTCGCGCAGCGCCTGATAAAGGTGCGAAACCGCCTCATCAATGCCGGTAAGTTGCTGCCAGGGCAGCATGCCATTTACGCTCCGCTCCAGTTCGCTGGCCTTACGCACGCCGCGGCTGGCGTAGAGCCGACGCAGTAACGGCGGTAAGTCTTCCGCCAGTTCTGCAGAATCATC
The DNA here is from genome assembly GCF_900116535.1 of Kosakonia arachidis. Taxonomy (GTDB): domain Bacteria; phylum Pseudomonadota; class Gammaproteobacteria; order Enterobacterales; family Enterobacteriaceae; genus Kosakonia; species Kosakonia arachidis. Next base: position 348,001 of record NZ_FPAU01000002.1, read on the forward strand.
CACCTTACGGCGGCGAAGTTGTATCTGAGCTTTCACGCGTTTTATTTACCGCCGGTGGCTTGCTGATGTTTGTCGAGAAAGGCTTTCATCTCAGCCGGTGCCTGGTAGCCCGGAACAAGGTAGCCATCGCTCAGCACAATAGCCGGTGTTCCGTTGACGCCAAACTGCACGCCCAGGGCGTAGTGGTTAGCAATATCAATATCGCAGCTGGCCGGTTTGATGCCTTTGCCATCCATCGCATCATCAAAGGCTTTATTACGATCTTTAGCACACCAGACCGCTTTCATCTGGTTTTCGACTTCACTCGGCACGCCCTGACGTGGGAACGCCAGGTAGCGGACGGTAATGCCCAACGCGTTATAATCCGCCATCTCACTATGCAGTTTCTGGCAGTAGCCGCAGGTAATGTCAGTGAACACGGTGATCACGTATTTTTCTTTCGGCGCTTTGTAGACAATCATCTCTTTTTCCAGCGCATTCAGGTGCGGCAACAACATTTGCGTGGTGACGTTCACCGGCTGTGCGCCACTGACATCGTACATCGGCCCCTGGATAATATGTTTGCCATCTTCGGTCACATATAGCACACCGCTGTTGGTCAATACCGCTTTCATTCCGGCGACGGGCGCGGGCAATATCTCAGAGCTCTGTACACCCAATTTTGTCAACGACTGCTTGATCGCGGCGTCGTCGGCATGTGCAACGCCAGAAAAAGCCGCTGTCAGCAGGGTGAACATAATCAAATTATTTTTCATAAAACATCCTTTAATTATCAGCAATCACGCCCGCGGGTGATGCTGTTTATGAAGCTTACGCAGCCGCTCGGTGGCCACATGCGTATAAATTTGCGTTGTTGAAAGATCCTGATGCCCCAGCAGCATTTGCACCACGCGCAGATCCGCACCGTGATTAAGCAAATGCGTGGCAAAAGCATGACGCAAAACGTGAGGGGAAAGCTTTTCACTGTCAATCCCCGCCAGCAAGGCATAGTGTTTGATACGGTGCCAGAAAGTCTGCCGTGTCATCTGCTGAGCGCGCTGACTGGGGAACAAAACATCTATCGATACGCCGTTCAGCAACCACGGACGCCCGTGTTCAAGGTAGTTTTCCACCCAATACACCGCATTTTCACCTAATGGCACCAGCCGTTCTTTATTGCCTTTACCAATCACCCGCAACACGCCCTGGCGCAGACTGATATCACTCATGGTCAACCCGACCAGTTCAGAGACGCGAAGCCCAGTGGCATATAAAACCTCAAGCATGGCTTTATCGCGTAACTCCAGCGGTTGGTCAACTACTGGCGCCTGTAAAAGTCTCTCAACCTGCGCTTCCGTTAAATCTTTTGGCAGACGCTGCGGCAGCTTCGGCGAGGCCAGTTGCGCGCTGGGATCGTCGTTACGGATTTTCTCCCGATACAGGTACTGGAAGAGTCTTCGCACGGCGCTGAGCATACGCGCTGAACTGGTAGCTTTGTAGCCGCCATCCACGCGTTCGGCCAGCAGCGCCTGTAAATCATCGATTCTCGCCTGCGCCAGACTACTTCCACGATGATGCAACCACTCAGCCACACCTTGCAAATCGCGGCGGTAGGCGCTGAGCGTATTATCCGCCAGATTGTTTTCCAGCCAGAGCGCATCAAGAAATTGTTCGATACGTGCGAAATCCTGTTCCATTGAAACGCCTCCGTTTCTCAATCGCTGCATTATGCCTGATAGCCGTACGATTCTGGTACACTGCTCATAAGGACATATCCGGAATTGAGAAGTTTACGTTATGAATATTGGCCTGTTTTACGGTTCCAGCACTTGCTATACCGAAATGGCAGCGGAGAAAATCCGCGAAATTATCGGACCGGAACTGGTGACGCTACACAATCTGAAAGATGACAATCCCGCACTGATGGAGCAATACGATGCACTTATCCTCGGCATTCCGACCTGGGATTTTGGCGAATTGCAGGAAGACTGGGAAACCATCTGGGATCGGCTTGATAACCTCAATCTTGACGGCAAAATCATCGCGCTATACGGCATGGGCGACCAGCTCGGCTATGGCGAATGGTTCCTTGATGCGCTTGGCATGCTGCATGACAAACTGGCACCCAAAGGCGTGACGTTTATCGGCTACTGGCCGACGGAAGGCTACGAATTTACCAGCAGCAAACCGGTGATTGCCGATGGTCAACTGTTTGTCGGCCTGGCGCTGGACGAAACCAATCAGTACGACCTGAGCGATTCGCGCATTCAGTCCTGGTGTGAGCAAATCCTGACAGAGATGGCGGAACGGCTGGTTTAAAGCGTAGCCACATCCCCTGTTAATGTAGCCCCTGCGCCGGTTTTTGTGATATTACCCGGCGCAGATCGCGCCACTCCTGCGCATCCATACTATCTGCCGCAAGCCATAAATGTTGATGGCGCCCATCCTCTTCACGGCGCAAGCGCAGCATCATTCCACTGCGTAACATCCATGGCGCTCCAATGATATCCCATTCCACACCCTGCCAGCGCAGGCGAGAATCCATCAACAGTTTGAGTTCCCCATGGCAGGCATTGATCCGCCGCTGGCTGCGCACGCAATCAAAAACCACCAGCGACAGCAACAGCAGCCACAGCGGTGTGTAACTCAAAGGCCAGGGCATCAGCAAAATGAGTGCTGCGCCCAGACCGTGGAGCAAAAGCGAGATCCATTGTGCGCGCCAGGAGACGCGTAACTCAGATTGCCACAGGACCACGATCCCGATTCCGTGTCTGGATTAATTGCACCATTCTTTGTAACTCCGCGTCCTGAGGCTTACCATGATTCATTAACCAGTTGAATAAGTCAGGATCGTCACTTTCCAACAGACGAACAAACAGCTGTTTATCAGCATCGCTCAGCGTGTCGTACTCATGTTCGAAAAAAGGCATGATTGAGATATCGAGTTCACGCATTCCACGGCGGCATGCCCAGTGGATACGGGCTTTGTTGTTAATATCCATGATTTTCTCCCTGCATCATAATAATGGCCCCATTGTAACGTGTTTTTAATACTCCTTTTGCGGAATATTTAGCTTCGCGAGGCCGCTTCCGTAATTAATCGCACCCACTGCAAAAATATCATTACGCTGCGTAATGCTTCGCAACACATGCACAATGGCACAAAACGCATGCTTTATTACTTGCATTGAACAACGGCTCTTTTACCATTAAGAACCAACACAGCGTTAAGCTAATCAGGACATTATTATGCCTTTTACTCCGTTTCCTCCGCGCCAGCCGACCGCATCATCACGTCTGCCGCTGACGCTTATGACGCTCGATGACTGGGCGCTGGCAACGATTACCGGCGCAGATAGCGAAAAATATCTGCAAGGTCAGGTGACCGCAGATGTCACAACCATGGCGCCTGAACAACACCTGCTGGCGGCACACTGTGATTCTAAAGGGAAAATGTGGAGCAATATGCGGTTATTCCACTTCCAGGAAGATTTTGCCTGGATCCTACGCCGCAGCGTGCGTGAAGCGCAGCTTCGTGAACTTAAGAAGTACGCCGTATTCTCTAAAGTCACCATTGAACAAGACGATGAACACGTGCTACTAGGCATAGCCGGTTTTCAGGCGCGCGCGGCGCTGGCAAATCTCTTTACCACTCTTCCGGACAGTGAAAAACAGGTTGTGCATGCGGGCGATACCACTCTGCTGTGGTTTGCGTATCCTGCCGAGCGTTTCCTGCTGGTAACCAGCGCCGCGACAGCACAACAGGTGACCGAAAAACTGCGTGGCGAAGCGCAGCTTAATAACAGTCAGCAGTGGCTGGCGCTGAATATCGAAGCGGGCTTGCCGGTTATTGATGCGCCAAACAGCGGGCAGTTTATCCCACAGGCTACTAACCTACAGGCGCTGGGCGGTATCAGCTTTAAAAAGGGCTGTTACACCGGGCAGGAAATGGTGGCAAGAGCAAAATTCCGCGGCGCCAACAAGCGCGCATTGTGGTATCTGGCGGGGACTGCCAGCCGGGTGCCGGAAGCGGGAGAAGATCTTGAGTTGAAGATGGGAGACAACTGGCGGCGTACTGGTACCGTGCTGGCATCTGTACAGCTTGATGACGGACGCCTTTTGGTTCAAGTGGTTATGAACAACGATATGGAACCCGGCAGCGTTTTCCGCGTACGCGACGATGCGAATACGTTGAGCATCGAGCCACTGCCTTATTCACTGGAAGAGTAAATGCGCTAAGCCGGGGCGGAAATCGCCACCGGCTCTAACTCAAACCTGTCCGACGTACAAATAAATCGCCAGAAAGTGGCAGACACTGCCGCCCAGCACGAAGCCGTGCCAGATTGCATGGTTATAAGGAATACGTTTGCAGACGTAAAAAATCACGCCGAGCGAATAGACCAGGCCGCCCACAGCCAGTAGCGTTACGCCACCAACAGACAGGCGCGTAGCAAGCTGATAAATCACAATGAGCGACAGCCAGCCCATGGTCAGATAGGTCACCAGCGACAGTACTTTAAAACGATGGGCAATGGTGAGTTTAAATAAGATCCCCAGCAGGGCGAGGCTCCAGATAACAATCATCAGCCCATGCGCCAGCGGCGAGTCCAGCCCAACCAGCAGAAACGGTGTATACGTTCCGGCAATCAGCAGATAAATAGCGCAGTGGTCAAATTTCTTCAGCCACACCTTGGCTCGCTGGTACGGAATGGCATGGTAAAGCGTAGAGGCAAGGAACAGCAAAATCATGCTACCGCCATAAAGTGAGTAACTGGTGATAGCCATTGTACTGGCCTTTGCATCGACTGCCTGTACCAGCAGCAGCACCAGCCCGACGATACCAAACACCAGCCCAATTCCGTGGCTGATGCTGTTGGCGATTTCTTCTGCCAGTGTGTATCCCGGTGTGATTAAGGGTTTCTTGACCATAGCTAACTCCAGTAGAACTCAAAAACATTGCATCAATAGAGTAACTGAGAATGATTCCAGTGCACACATGTACGCTAAAAAAAATCATATCAATAATATTCGCGGCATTTAAGCCGAGGGCTGGCGTTACAACTGTTCATACTTCTCGCAAGGAACATACACCCATGAAACGTGAATGTAGGATGAAAGTATGAAGCGGAAATGACAATATGCGGGCCGCTAAATCAGATTCTTATGCCGGGGACAAAACTCAGGGCAAGTCAGCCGGAGTTATGGCAGCATGTGGTCACGCAATTTCACGCCAGCTGAGAACCTTAACAGAGAGCAAAGGACACCACCGTGACGATGTTTACTCACTCCGCCATCACCAGCCTCAATAATCTGGAGATGATGGTCTATCACTATGTGGTCAAAAACCGCGACAAAGTGATGTATATGACGATCCGCGAGCTGGCCAATGCGGCGGACGTCTCCACTACCACGGTGCTACGTTTTTGCCGCAAACTCAACTGCGAAGGTTATTCTGAGTTTCGCATCCGCTTCAAATTATATTTAGAGCAAAATGCATTACCGCAGCCGAATTTTGGTGCCAGTGAAGTTATTAGTTTTTTTAAAAGCGTAAACAACGATGATTTTGATTCACTGTTAAATAAAGCTGTCGATATAATATTATCCTCAGAGCGAGTTATCTTTGTCGGCGCTGGCACATCTGGCGCACTGGCAAAATATGGCGCCCGTTTTTTCTCCAATATCGGAAAATTTAGCAACCATATCGACGACCCTTATTTCCCTGTCACCAATGATATGGCAAAAAATGCACTGGCGATTGTCCTTTCGGTCTCTGGTGAGACTGAGGAAATCCTGCGCTTTGCCGGGCAGTTCAGCCTGCATCACTGTAAAGTGCTCTCCATTACCAGCCATGAACAGTCGCGACTGGCGAAACTGGCGGATTTTAATCTCTCATGGCATATTCCTCCCACGCGTATTCCCGGTGGCTACGATATTACAACGCAAATCCCGGTCATTTATATTCTGGAATCATTAGGGCGCAAACTGGCGAAGAAAATGGCATAAAAAAACAGGGCGTTTTTCTGGTGTAACAAATTACCCAGCCAACAATTTGTTATATCGTGACATTTAATTCACCTTTGTTAGACTCGTTAATAGCCAATATGATGAGAAGAGCAAAGATGAAAAAACTGACTTTACCAAAAGATTTTTTATGGGGCGGTGCCGTTGCCGCGCATCAGGTTGAAGGTGGCTGGAATAAAGGCGGCAAAGGCCCAAGCATTTGCGACGTGCTGACCGGCGGCGCGCACGGTGTACCGCGCGAGATCACCACCGAAGTGGTGGCCGGGAAATATTACCCGAACCATGAAGCGATCGATTTTCACGGTCACTACAAAGAAGACATCAAGCTGTTCGCCGAGATGGGCTTTAAATGCTTTCGCACCTCGATTGCCTGGACCCGCATCTTTCCCAAAGGGGATGAGCAGCAGCCTAACGAAGAGGGACTTAAATTCTACGACAATATGTTCGATGAACTGCTGAAATATAACATCGAACCGGTGATCACCCTCTCCCACTTTGAGATGCCGCTGCACCTGGTGCAGGAATATGGCGGTTGGACCAATCGTAAAGTGGTCGATTTCTTCGTACGTTTCGCGGAAGTGGTTTTCGAACGCTACAAGAGCAAGGTCAAGTACTGGATGACCTTCAATGAAATCAACAACCAGCGTAACTGGAGAGCACCGCTGTTCGGTTACTGCTGCTCCGGCGTGGTCTATACCGATCATGAAAAACCGGAAGAGACCATGTACCAGGTGCTACACCATCAGTTCGTCGCCAGCGCTCTGGCAGTTAAAGCTGCCCGCCGCATCAACCCCGAAATGAAAGTCGGCTGCATGCTGGCGATGGTTGCGCTCTATCCCTTTTCTTGTAAGCCGGAAGACGTTATGTTTGCGCAGGAATCAATGCGCGAGCGCTATGTCTTTACTGACGTCCAGTTGCGTGGTTACTACCCGTCCTATGTGCTGAACGAATGGGAGCGCCGCGGCTTCTCCATCAAAATGGAACAGGGTGACGAACAGATCCTGCGTGAAGGCACCTGCGACTACCTGGGTTTCAGCTATTACATGACTAACGCAGTGAAAGCGGAAGGCGGCAGCGGCGATGCGATCTCCGGCTTCGAAGGCAGCGTGCCAAACCCGCACGTCAAAGCCTCCGACTGGGGCTGGCAGATCGATCCCGTCGGGCTGCGCTACTCTCTGTGCGAACTGTATGAACGCTACCAGAAACCATTGTTCATCGTTGAAAACGGCTTTGGCGCTCACGACAAAGTCGAAGCCGATGGCAGCATCAACGATGACTACCGCATCGATTATCTGCGCGCACACGTTGAAGAGATGATAAAAGCGGTCACTTACGATGGCGTGGATCTGATGGGCTATACACCATGGGGTTGTATCGACTGCGTGTCGTTCACCACTGGCCAGTACAGCAAGCGTTACGGCTTTATCTATGTAAACAAGCACGACGACGGTACGGGTGACATGTCCCGCTCCCGCAAGAAGAGCTTTAACTGGTACAAAGAGGTGATCGCCAGCAATGGCGAAAAGCTGTGATGCCTTGAGACGTTGTCGGTGCCACAAAGCATCGCGGGCTAACCAGAGGAAACATGTTTTCTCTGTGTCGTGTTCAGTAAAATGATCCACGGGTGCACGGTGCTCTCGTCGCCGGGTCGGCAAGCAGCGTATCGGCGATATCCAGCATTGCACGCAAGCGGTCCATATGCCGGAGATCCTCGTGGTAGCCGACCCATATCTCTCGGGATGGCAGTTTATCCTCAGTCTGAATGCGTTGCAGACCAGAAACGGCGTCTCCCAGCGGGAGTGGTAGCACGGCCACTCCCATCCCCTGCAAGCACATTTGCGCCTGAACAGCCCGGCTTGTGCTGGTGAACACACGCCTGGAGTGGGGAAATCTTTCAAGCAACCACGTGACGTCAGGAAAATGTGACTGGGCGCTGTTCATCAGGATAAGCCCCACAGACGCCTGATCGTTGTGCATTGTCTGTGCGGTTTCAGGCGTACCGTAAAGACCATAGGAAATGCTCATCAGGCGACGCTGGACAATGTCCGGTTCGGTAAAAGGCACAAGACGAAAGGCCACATCCGCATCACGACGGGATAAATTAAGTAAGCGGTAGCTGGCGATGATCTCCGGCACCACGGCCGGATGACGGCGCGTCAATTCAGCCAGCACCGGTGCCAGCACATAGCCCGCAAACCACTCGGCACACGAGATCCGCAAAATACCTTCGAGCCGTTGGTGGTTACCCGCCAGGCGTCTTTCCAGTGCCAGTGCCGAATTTTCCATTGATTCCGCAAGGTTCAGCACAGCATCTCCGGCATCGGTCAGCACCAGTCCCTCACGCGTGCGGCGAAACAGCGGCTGCTGTGCCTCATCCTCGAGCACTTTGATCCGTCGCCCCACCGTCGGATGGCTCACGCCCAGGCTTCTGGCGGCCTCGCCGAACGACCCCTTGCGGATCACCGCCAGAAATATCCGTACGTCGCTCCACTCCATACCCGCCTCCGTTCAAAAATGAACATCAAATATACATAAATGGCAGTTCTCTAACAATTATGTAGGCATCACCATAACGTCTCTTCACTAAACAGGCTGCTATGGCCTCATCCGGGATCGGAAAGTATGAATAAATTAAAAAATAAAGTTGCCATCATCACAGGTGCATCCAAAGGCATTGGTGCCGGGATTGCCTACCAACTGGCGGCGGAGGGGGCGAAGGTTATTGCCAACTACGCAACCAATAAAACCTGTGCGGACAGCGTAGTTGCGGACATCGAAGCCGCTGGCGGACAAGCCGTGGCGATCGAGGCAGACGTTACCGACAAGCGCGAGGTTGAGGCGTTGGTCAGTTCGGCGATTGAACATTTTGGGCAGCTGGACATTGTGGTGAATAACTCAGGGATTTATCAGTTCGCTCGGATCGAAGAAACCACAGAAGCACTGTACCGCAAGCAGTTCGACATCAATGTGCCTGGCCCATCGCTGGTCTCTGCCGCCGCCGTGCCGCATTTGGAGAAAGGCGGGAGCATCATCAACATCAGTTCGTTCGTCAAACGCGTATTTATGCCAGAGAGCGCCATTTATAGCGGCTCCAAAGGTGCGATTGACGCCATTACCGGCGTACTCGCGCGGGAGCCTGGTCCGTGCGGCATCAGTGTTAACGCCGTTAACCCTGGCCTAATCGAAACTGAAGGCACGCATGCTACCGGGGCGATAGGCTCAGGCTTCCAGACCTGGAACGAAGCGCAGACGCCGCTTGGTCGTATTGGTCAGGTACAGGATATCGCGCCGATAGTCTCTTACCTTGCATCAGACGACGCAGGTTGGGTGACCGGCGAGGCCATTATAGCGTCTGGCGGCATGCGCTAACGCGCCGCAATTCAATAAAGGCTGCGCGGGCGTTTGGTCTGGCAGTTTGCATGTAGGAGAGATCCGGGGATACCCCGCACACCTGAACCCACATGTTTCATTTGATACCTATTTTGCTTGATTGGGAACCACAGGGTTTCCGGGAGGGTCTATGTCGGCACATAACATGACGCAAGCTGAACCTCGCCGCTGGGCAATGTTCATAATTTTACTGGTGGGAGCCTTTCTGCCACCGCTCGATTTTTTTATCGTTAATGTGGCGCTCCCGTCAATCCAGAGCGATTTAGCCTCTTCGTCTTCCGCGGAGCAACTGGTTATCTCATCGTATGCCGCCGTGTATGCAACCACGTTAATCACCGGTGGGCGGCTGGGTGATCTGTATGGTCGTGGCAGGATGTTTTTCCTTGGGCTGATTGGTTTTGCGGCTGCATCACTATTGTGCGGGATCGCCGGATCGCCGTGGGTGTTGATTGTCGGGCGCGCACTCCAGGGCGCTTCGGCCGCCGTCATGGCACCGCAGGCCCTCGCATCCGTGCAGGCCATCTTCCCTGAAACAGAGAAGCCGTTAGCGCTGGGGTTATATGGCGCCGTGTTTGGCCTTGCTTCCGTTATCGGACAGGCGCTGGGCGGTATCCTGATTACATTGAATCCGTTCAACCTCGGATGGCGGGCCATTTTTCTTGTTAATCTGCCAGTGGCGCTTCTGGTCATTGTTTTTGGTATTCCATTGCTGAAAGAGACACGGGCGCCACATGCCCGTAAACTTGATCCCGGCGGCATGCTGCTGGCAACAGCAACGCTGAGCGCACTGATTATTCCGTTGATTGAAGGCCGTGAGACAGGCTGGCCCTGGTGGACGTGGCTGTTATTCCTTGCAGCTCCGCTGCTGGCCTCGCTTTTATGGCGTTATGAAATATACCTCAACCGTCATGGTGGCTCACCGCTGCTGGATCCTGTCGCGTTATGTGCACCGGGGCTGGGTTGCGGACTGGCGATCGCGCTGTTGTTCTATTCCCTCGCCGCATTCTTTTTATTGTTTTCGGTTTATCTGCAAAGCGCACTGCATGTCGATGCGCTAACAGCTGGCCTGATTTTTCTGCCTTTTGGTGCCGGTTTTCTGATTGGGCCGTTGCTCACACCGTACCTGCGGCGTTTTGCCGGAAATTACCTGAGCACGATCGGGATGGGATGCGAAACCGTCGGGTTAGCAGGACTGGCATGGCTGGTGGCCACAACAGCGACGGGCACGAATCCGGCAATGACGCTACTCGCCGCGCTGCTGTTTATCACCGGTTTTGGCCAGGGCCTGGCGATGCCAATGCTGATGCGCATGCTAACAGGCCGCGTCGCACCGGAATTTGCAGGCATGATTGCCGGCATCACCAGCTCGGCTTTGCAAGTCAGCACCGCACTCAGTGTCGCAGTGATGGGCGGCATTTTTTACAGCATTGTAGGCGACAGCCATAGCGCGACGGATATCACCCATGCGTTTGTCGTCGCAGTCCTGACAATGGCGTGCTGCCTCGCCGCGGGAGCAGGGCTAAGTATCAGGCTTATCCGACAACCTGTTGGGTTACCGCCAGTGCCGAAGGGTTTTCCCTGAGCTGTTGAAATTGCACTGCTGTTGCAGAGGAAGGCGTAACGAGCACCGCAGTCTGTGAATCATGGAAAACATTCAGCGGCCCCTTACCCGATCTACCGCGGTGCCATATCCATAACTATTGCAATCGTCACGGTTCCCCAAAAGAAAAGGGCGCTGAAGCGCCCCTAAAAAATAGTTGAATCAGTGAATTACTGATATTCGCTCATCGGTACACAGGAGCAGAATAGGTTACGGTCGCCGTAGACATCATCCAGACGTTTGACGGTTGGCCAGTATTTGTTTGCGAAGCCTGCAGGGAACACGGCCAGTTCACGGGTATAAGCGTGGTTCCACTCCGCCACCAGTTCATCCTGCGTGTGCGGCGCGTTCACCAGCGGATTATCTTCCAGCGTCCATTCGCCCTGCTTCACGCGGTCGATTTCGCCACGGATCGCCAACATCGCATCGATAAAACGATCCAGTTCGACTTTGCTTTCCGATTCTGTCGGTTCCACCATCAACGTTCCGGCAACCGGGAAGGACATAGTCGGTGCATGGAAACCATAGTCTATCAAGCGTTTAGCGATATCCAGCTCACTAATCCCGGTTTCTTCTTTCAACGGACGAATATCGAGAATACATTCATGTGCAACACGGCCATCACGACCAGTATACAACACCGGGAACGCGTCTTTCAGACGGCTGGCGATGTAGTTAGCATTGAGGATCGCCACCTGGCTGGCCTGTTTCAGCCCCTCCGCGCCCATCATGCGGATGTACATCCAGCTGATCGGCAGAATCGACGCACTACCAAACGGTGCGGCAGAAACCGCTCCCTGGCGCGTCAACATGCCTTCGATTTGCACCACGCTATGCCCCGGAACAAACGGTGCCAGATGTGCTTTCACGCCGATCGGCCCCATCCCCGGACCGCCACCGCCGTGCGGAATACAGAACGTTTTATGCAGATTAAGGTGGGAAACATCCGCGCCGATAAAACCCGGCGAAGTTATGCCTACCTGGGCGTTCATATTTGCGCCATCGAGGTAAACCTGACCACCAAACTGATGCACCACTTCGCACACTTCACGGATCGTCTCTTCATATACACCGTGAGTGGACGGATAGGTCACCATAATGCAGGAGAGGTTATCACCCGCCAGTCTGGCTTTAGCGCGCAGATCGGCAAGGTCGATGTTGCCGTTTTTATCGCAGGCAACGACCACCACCTGCATCCCCGCCATCTGCGCCGACGCCGGATTAGTGCCGTGCGCGGAACTTGGGATCAGACAGATATCACGGTGCCCTTCGTTGCGGCTTTCGTGGTAGCGGCGAATGGCCAGCAGACCTGCGTATTCCCCCTGCGCGCCGGAGTTCGGCTGCATGCAGAGCGCATCGTAACCGGTGAGCTTGACCAGCCACTCAGAAAGCTGAGTAATCAGCTGATGATAACCTTCAGCCTGTTCCGGCGGGCAGAAAGGATGCAGTTCCGCGAACTCCGGCCAGGTGATTGGGATCATTTCGGCTGCCGCGTTCAGTTTCATGGTGCAGGAGCCCAGCGGGATCATCGCCTGATTCAGCGCCAGATCTTTGCGTTCCAGAGAGTGCATATAACGCATCATCTCAGTTTCGCTGTGATAACGGTTGAATACCGGATGTGTCAGGAACGCATCATCGCGCAGCATCCCCTGCGGAATGGAGCGGCTATCGAGCGCAACATCTTTGTCCAGTGCATCAATATCCAGACCATGATTATCGCCCAGCAGAACACCAAACAGCGCCAGAACATCTTCGCGAGTAGTCGTTTCGTCCAGCGTAATACCAACCGCGTTCAGAATGTCGCTGCGCAGGTTGATCTCCTGTGCCTGCGCGCGCGCCAGCACGGCGGCTTTATCCACGACCTCAACGCATAGCGTATCGAAGTAGTGTGCGTGACGGAGTTTCAGTCCTTTATGCTGCAAACCGGTAGCGAGAATGTCGGCCAGCCGGTGAATACGGCCCGCAATGCGTTTCAGCCCTTGCGGGCCGTGGAACACTGCATACAGGCTGGCAATATTCGCCAGCAGAACCTGTGAAGTACAGATGTTGGAGTTGGCTTTCTCACGACGGATATGCTGTTCACGAGTCTGCATCGCCATGCGCAGCGCAGTGTTACCGGCCGCGTCTTTGGAAACCCCGATAATGCGCCCAGGCATTGAGCGTTTGAATTCATCTTTTGCAGCAAAGAACGCAGCGTGTGGACCGCCGTATCCCATGGGCACGCCGAAACGCTGAGCGGATCCAAACACGATGTCGGCACCCTGCTTGCCCGGCGACGTCAACTGCACCAGCGCCATAAAATCGGCAGCGACGCTGACCACGATTTTGCGGGCTTTCAGCTTAGCAATCAGCGTGCTGTAATTGTGTACTTCACCGGTGGTTCCAATCTGTTGCAGCAGAGCACCGAAGACATCCTGGTGATCCAGCGCTTTGTCAGCCGCATCAACAATCACGTCAAAACCGAAGGTTTTAGCACGCGTACGCACGACGTCCAGCGTTTGCGGGTGTACATCATCCGCAACGAAGAAGCGGTTAGCACCTTTCAGTTTGCTCACACGCTTCGCCATCGCCATCGATTCAGCGGCGGCGGTCGCTTCATCCAGAAGGGAAGCGGAGGCGATATCCAGGCCAGTCAAATCCAGCGTCACCTGCTGAAAGTTAAGCAGCGCTTCCAGGCGTCCTTGCGACACTTCCGGCTGATATGGCGTATACGCGGTGTACCAGCCTGGATTTTCCAGCATGTTACGCAGAATCACCGGCGGTAACTGCACTGCGGTGTAGCCCATGCCAATGTAAGACTTAAAGCGCTTGTTGCGGCCCGCGATGGCTTTCAGTTCGGCAAGCGCGGCAAATTCGGTGGTAGCTTCACCTACCTGAGGCGGCATGGCGAGCTGAATATCTTTCGGTACGATCTGCGCAATCAGGGCATTAAGCGAATCTGCCCCTACGGTGTTCAGCATCTCCTGCTGTTGCGATGCGTCCGGGCCAATATGCCTGCCGATAAATGCGGCGCGATTTTCAAGCTGACTTAACGTCTGAGTCATGAGCGATGGTTCCTGAAACGTGCGGTGAATCATATTCGGAAATTATCTGAATACGCCAAAGCATTCGCGTTGCAGGAAGCCAACTCGCCTGCAACGTGAAGGATGACGCGTATTTACTCGTCTTCTAACAGTGCGGCGTATGCCGTTGCATCCAGCAGCGCAGCAACTTCCGATTCGTCATTGGCTTTGATTTTGAATATCCAGCCTTCACCGTACGGCTCGCTATTAACCAGCTCCGGAGAGTCATTCAGCGCATCGTTAACAGCTATGATTTCACCGCCGATCGGCGCGTAGATATCAGAAGCGGCTTTTACCGATTCGGCAACGGCGCAGTCATCGCCAGCGCTAACGGTTGTGCCCACTTCCGGCAGGTCGACAAACACCATATCACCCAGCAATTCCTGAGCATGTTCAGTGATGCCAACGGTATAGCTACCATCTACTTCTTTGCGCAGCCATTCGTGTTCTTTGCTGTATTTCAGTTCGCCCGGTACGTTGCTCATCTCATTCTCTCCAGATAAAAATTACGTTACGCGACAGCTTTGCCGTTGCGCACAAAAACAGGTTTGGTCACTTTGACCGGCATTTCGCGGTTACGGATCTGCACAATTGCCGTTTCGCCAATCCCCGCCGGAACGCGTGCCAGTGCAATACTGTAACCAAGCGTCGGCGAGAAGGTCCCGCTGGTGATCACACCTTTTTGCACGTTGCCGTGCGCGTCAGTAAAGTGCACCGGTAACTCATTACGCAGCACACCTTTTTCCGTCATTACCAGGCCAACCAGCTGTTCAGTGCCTTTTTCGCGCTGTTGCTCCAGCGCTTCGCGGCCAATGAACTGGCGCTCCTGCGGTTCCCAGGCAATGGTCCAGCCCATATTGGCAGCCAGCGGAGAGATGCTTTCATCCATCTCCTGGCCATACAGATTCATGCCCGCTTCCAGGCGCAGCGTATCGCGCGCGCCGAGTCCACAAGGTTTTACGCCCGCGTTCAGCAGATCCTGCCAAAAATTGACGGCTTTTTCGTTCGGCAAAGCAATCTCGTAACCCGCTTCACCGGTATAGCCCGTGGTCGCGATAAACAGGTCGCCTGCTTCTACGCCAAAGAACGGTTTCATTCCCTCAACCGCTCTGCGCTGCGCATCAGTAAACAGGGTGGTGGCTTTCGCCTGCGCGTTTGGCCCTTGAATCGCGATCAGCGACAGATCGTCACGGACGGTGATCTCAATGGCAAAAGGTTCGGCGTGTTGGGTGATCCAGGAGAGGTCTTTTTCGCGGGTAGCGGAGTTTACAACGAGGCGGAAGAAGTCTTCGGTGAAGTAGTAGACGATCAAATCGTCAATCACGCCGCCCGAGGCATTCAGCATACCGGTGTATAAGGCTTTGCCGGGCTTAGTGAGTTTGGCCACATCGTTCGCCAGCAAATATTGCAGAAACTCCCGGGTGCGACTGCCTTTCAGATCGACGATGGTCATGTGTGAAACATCGAACATCCCGGCATCGTTGCGCACCGCATGGTGCTCATCAATCTGCGAGCCGTAATGCAACGGCATCATCCAGCCATGGAAATCCACCATGCGGGCACCGCATAGCGTGTGTTGTTCATACAAAGGGGTCTGCTGAACCATCTTGTCCTCGTTGAATAAGCTGTGCTATCACGTTTTTCGGCGGCGTTCATTTCGCCAAAACGACCAGCATCAACGGCCATTTCGGACGCCGACGCAAACGTTATCTTTTGCCTGAACTTAACACCGAAAGCGACACTTAACCATAAGAGAAAATGGGCCATCACATTAGCTTATGACCTATTTAGCTAAAAATAGCAAAAGAGTTTTATGCTGAAATTAACCGAAAAACACCCTATAAATCATCATTAAATCGACAATATTGCACCCTGTTTCAATATTTCACTCCACGAAAGCATCATTTTTCCCGCAGTGAGAAAAATTACACATGAGTAAATCTAATCCGAAAAATGAGGTGAAATTAGAATATTTCAAATGAGGCAGAGAGCCCCCTTCCCGTTTGCGGGAAGGGAAATGTGACGGGGTTAACGTAGCCACTCTGGAAGGTCATTCAGGCCGAGCGCCTGGCGCAGCAGTTGTGTTTTTACCCCAGGAAGGGTATCCGCCAGTTTCAGACCAATATCACGCAACAGCTTCTTCGCCGGGTTCGACCCGGCAAACAGCTCGCGGAAGCCCTGCATTCCGGCCAGCATTAGCGCCGCACTGTGCTTACGGCTGCGCTCGTAGCGACGCAGATAGAGATGCTGGCCGATATCTTTTCCTTCGCGGCGAAGACGGCGCAGCTCGGTAATCAATTCCGCAACATCCATAAAACCCAGATTCACACCCTGTCCGGCCAACGGATGGATAGTATGCGCAGCATCGCCCACCAGCGCCAGACGATGGCCAGCGAAGTGGCGCGCATAGCGGCCGGTTAGCGGATAAACCTGGCGCTCGCTTTCCACACGGCACAGACCAAGACGATTATCAAAGGCCACGCACAGCGCCTGATTGAACGTATCATCGCTAGCCTGTTGAAGCGTTTTCGCTTGATCCGGCGGCAGCGACCAGACTATTGAGCATAGATGCGGATCGTTCAGCGGCAGGAATGCAAGGATACCGTCGTTATCGAACACCTGCCGCGCTACGGCCTGATGCGGCTCCTCGGTGCGAATGGTTGCCACCAGCGCATGGTGGTGATAATCCCAGAAAGTTAGCGGAATATCCGCTTTGTTACGCAACCAGGAGTTTGCGCCGTCAGCCCCAACCACCAGCCGGGCAGTGAGCATCGTGCCATCTTTTAAGGTGAGAAACGCGTCGTTCTCGCCCCAGGCCACCTGCTGTAATTCGGCGGGGGCAATTATAGTGACATCCTGACACTGCTTAGCTTTATCCCACAGGGCCTGATGAATCACAGCATTTTCAATAATATAGCCAAGATGAGGATAGCCCATGCTTTGGTCGTCAAAGGTAATACGGCCAAAGCTGTCTTTATCCCACACTTCCATGCCGTGATAGCGCCCCGCGCGATGGGCAATGATGTTTGACCACACGCCAAGATGCGTCAGAAGTTTTTCGCTGGCGGCGTTAATCGCCGATACGCGCAACGCCGGTGGCGCATCTTCCGCCAGCGGCTGCGGAACATTCTGCTCCAGCACCGCAACCCGTAAACCGCTCCCTTGCAACCCGCAAGCCAGCGCCAGACCCACCATGCCGCCGCCGACAATCGCAACATCAACATTCTGCACTCTTTGCTCCTTTGATTAACGGGCCACCCAACCGAGGGTACGCTGCGCCAGCACATCGCGCGCCGGGGTAAATAGTTCCATCGCCATCAGCCCGATATTTCGCCCGACGACAAGCGGTGCCCAGCGGTTGGCAAACAGATGCACCAGCCCGTCGGTAACCCCTATGGTGGTGTTTTTATCCGCCTGACGCTGATGACGGTAGCGCGTCAGCACCGGATAACAGCCGACATCTTTCTGCATAGCCCATGCCTCCGCCAGCGTTTCCGCCAACGTCATCACATCGCGCATGCCGAGGTTAAACCCTTGTCCGGCGATAGGATGCAGCGTCTGAGCCGCATTGCCGACCAGCACCGCGCGATGAGATATCGGCGACGACGCGTTAGTCAGCGTCAAAGGATAAACGCTGCGTTTTCCGGCGTGTTCAATACGTCCCAGGCGCCAGCCGAACGCTTTTTGTAGCTCATGGCAAAAACGTTCGTCAGACCAGCCAATCACCTGCTGCTGTTTTTCCAGAGGATGACACCACACCAGTGAACAACGATCCTGCGACATGGGCAACATCGCCAGCGGCCCATGCTCGGTGAAACGCTCGAATGCACGTCCCTGATGCGGAACAGAGGTGGTAACGTTAGCGATGACGGCGGTCTGGTGATAGGAGGTTTTCTGCCAAAGGATGCCCAGTTGCTCGCCCATGCCCGAACGGGAACCGTCCGCCGCAACCAGCAATTGACCAATAATCAGCTCGCCGTTTTCCAGAGTTACAGATACCTGCTGCTCATCACGGGTAAAACTGCTGACCCGATTGGGGCAATGCAGCGTCACGCCCGGCGCATTTTGCAGCAGAGTAAATAGCCGCTGGCCGATATCATGCAGTTCAACCACCTGCCCCAACGCATCAAGGTGATAATCCTGCGCATCCAGCGTGACAAAACCGGCGTGACCACGATCGCTGACGTGAACGGTCGAAATGGGCGTCGCACAACGCGCTATCGCCTGCCAGATCCCGACGCGCGCAAGCTGCTGGCACGTGCCTGCCGCCAGCGCAATGGCACGAGCATCAAAACCAGGGTGATGGTGGGAACCGGGCGCGGTGGCCTCCACCAGGTGAACCGGTAATTTTCCCCGCGTCAGATGTGAAATGGTCAGCGCGAGCGTCGCACCGACCATGCCGCCGCCAACAATAATCACACTCATGAACGGCTCACCGCCATCAGCGCTTCGATATCATCCGCCTTTTTAACTACGCTGGCGGTGAGATTCTCGTTACCCTCTTCGGTAATAACGATGTCATCTTCCACGCGAATGCCAATGCCGCGATACGGCTCAGGAACATCCGCATCCGGAGAAATATAAAGGCCCGGCTCAACGGTCAGCACCATGCCTGGTGCCAGCACACGGGAACGCTCCTGGCCGTAAACACCGACGTCATGAACATCCAGCCCCAGCCAGTGACTTAACCCGTGCATAAAGAATGGACGGTGGGCATTTTTAGCAATCAATTCATCGACTTCACCCTGTAAAATGCCAAGCTTCACCAGGCCGGTAATCATAATGCGCACTACTTCACTGGTGACAGCCTGAATGGAGGTTCCCGGACGGAACAGCTCCAGCGCACGTTCCAGCGATGCCAGCACAATGTCGTAAATTTCACGTTGCGCCGGGCTGAACTTCCCGTTTACCGGGAAAGTGCGGGTGATATCCCCGGCGTATCCCATGTATTCACAGCCAGCATCAATCAGCACTAAATCGCCGTCCCGCATCTGGCTTTCATTTTCGGTGTAATGCAGGATACAGCCGTTCTCCCCCGAACCTACAATGGTGTTATAGGACGGGAAGCGCGCGCCGTGGCGGTTAAATTCATGCTGAATTTCACCTTCAAGCTGATATTCAAACAGGCCCGGACGGCAGGCCTGCATCGCGCGGGTATGGGCCAGCGCGGAGATTTCACCCGCACGACGCATCACCTCGATCTCTTCGGCCGATTTAAATAAACGCATCTCGTGGACGATCGGGCGCCAGTCAGTCAGCGTGGCGGGCGCACACAGGTTCTGCCGCGCGCCTTTGCGCAGCTTCTCCAGCGCAGTGAACAGGATGGTATCCGCATACTTATACTCGCCCTGCGCGTGATAAACCGCGTCAAGGCCATTGAGCAGTTGGTAAAGGTGCGTATTGATCTCCGGGAATGCTAGCGCACGGTCGACACCCAGCTTTGCTGGCGCAGCCTCCTGACCAAGACGGCGGCCAAACCAAACCTCGGCGGTTTTATCACGCACGCGGTTGAACAGCACGCTATGGTTGTGGGTGTCATCGCTCTTTATCAGCACCAGCACCGCTTCTGGTTCGTTAAAACCGGTGAAGTACCAGAAATCGCTGTTCTGTCGATACGGGTATTCACTGTCTGCGCTGCGGGTTGCTTCCGGCGCGGCAAATATCAATGCTGCGCTACCGGGAACCATCTGCGCCAGCAATGTCTGACGACGACGGAGAAACTCAAGCTGTGTCATGACACCTCCTTCCTACAAGACGAATAATGCAAGACAAATTAATGTAACGTCGGCTTACGCACTTCCGGCGCGGTCGGCTGCGGGTGCGTGAACGTATCGTGACACAGCAGCGCAGCGACGCGGACGTATTCGATGATCTCTTCAAGCGACATTTCCAGCTCTTCTTGATCTTCGTCTTCGTCATAACCTAACTGTGCGATGTTACGCAAATCGTCAATCGCTTCTCCGGTTTCGCCAGCTACTTTGTCGAGCTTCGACTGCGTGACACCTAACCCAAGCAGGAAATGGTTTACCCAGCCGGCCAGCGCATCAGCTCTGTCGAAAACGCTAACGTCATCACCCTCCGGCAAATAGAGCTGGAACAGAAAGCCGTCGTCTTCCAGTGAATCGCTGGTTGCAGCATGCATTGCCCGCAATGCCTGTGCCAGCTCATGACCAAAAGCCAGCCCCTCGTTAGTTAAATCATGCAGCAGCGGCTGCCAGGAGCTGTCATTGTTGCCACCGCAGAGCATCCCCGCGATAAGCCCATGCATTTCGGCAGGAAGCAGCCCCACGCCCTGTTGGTTGAGCAACTGGCCTACATCGTTGTAACCAGGTATTTCGTTCTGTATAGACATACGCATTCGTCGTCGTTGGGGGAAATATTCATGATATGCTATCACTTTGGCCCCTGGTGATATACCTGTGATGCTTCACGTTACATGCCATTGCATGTGGCGTGAGTAATTAAGGTATAGACGCAAAAAACTTGAAAGTACTCACCAGGCTAGCTTATAGTGTCGCCCCTTCGCAGCCCAGGACTCGGATGCGGAGGCAGAGCGCAGTCAAACAGCAGGAAGGTGGCATGTCTGCACAACCCGTCGATATCCAAATTTTTGGTCGTTCACTGCGAGTGAACTGCCCGCCTGAACAGAGGGACGCGCTTAACCAGGCTGCGGAGGATCTGAATCAGCGGTTGCAAGATCTGAAAGTTCGCACTAGAGTCACAAATACTGAGCAGTTGGTGTTTATCGCCGCGCTGAATATCAGCTACGAGCTGGCTCAGGAAAAAACAAAAACCCGCGAGTACGCAGCCAACATGGAACAGCGTATCCGAATGTTACAGCAGACCATCGAACAAGCATTGCTTGATCAGGGTCGCATAACAGACAGGCCGGGACCTAAGTTTGAATAACACTTCAGGATCAACTGTGGTAGAGTGATCGTGAAGACAAAATTTCTCTGAGATGTTTGCAAGCGGGCCAGTCCCCTGAGCCGATATTTCATACCACAAGAATGTGGCGATCCATGGTTGGTGAGCATGCTCGGTTCGTCCGAGAAGCCTTAAAATCATGACGACGCATTCACCTTGAACCAAGGGTTCAAGGGTTACAGCCTGCTGCGGCATCTCGGAGATTCCCTTCTTTTTCTGCCAAAAACCATGACGCAATTTCCTGATTTTCCCTCGTCGCGACAAGAAATCCGCAAAGTTATCCGCCAACGTCGGCGTGAGCTAAGCAGCGGGCAGCAGGCACATTTTGCCCAGCAGGCCGCTGCACGCATGATGGCGTATCCTCCCGTCGTGATGGCGCATACCGTGGCTTTGTTTCTCTCTTTCGACGGTGAACTGGATACTCAGCCGTTGATTGAACAACTCTGGCGCAGCGGAAAACGTGTTTACTTGCCGGTGCTACACCCGTTTAGCACGGGCAATCTGCTCTTTCTGCATTATCATCCGCACAGCGAACTGGTGATAAATTACCTGAAGATTCAGGAGCCGAAACTGGATGTGCGTGATGTCCTGCCGCTTAATCAGTTGGATGTGTTGGTTACGCCGCTGGTGGCGTTCGACGAACAGGGCCAGCGTTTAGGTATGGGCGGCGGTTTTTATGATCGCACTCTCCAAAACTGGCGCGCTTATGGCTTACAGCCCGTGGGCTACGCGCATGACTGCCAGGGCGTTCAGGCTCTGCCGGTGGAAGAGTGGGATATTCCGCTACCTGCGGTCGTCACACCATCAAGAGTGTGGGAGTGGTAATAGGTTTCCCTCTCCCTTCCGGGAGAGGAAAACACAATACTTATCAGAACAGCAAACGTGAGCGAATCGTACCGGGAATAGCTTTCATGCTCTGCAATGCTTTTTGCGCGACGTCTTCATCCGCTTCGATATCAACCACGACATAACCCATATACGGCGTTGTTTGCAAATACTGTGCCGCAATGTTGATATTCTGGCTGGCGAAGATTTGGTTGAGTGCAGTCAGCACGCCTGGACGGTTTTCGTGGATGTGCAGCAGACGACGGCCACCGTGCATCGGCAAAGAAACCTCCGGGAAGTTAACTGCCGACAGCGTAGAACCATTGTCAGAATATTTAATCAGTTTGCCTGCCACTTCAAGACCGATATTTTCCTGCGCTTCTTGCGTCGAACCGCCGATGTGCGGCGTCAGCAGCACATTGTCAAATTCGCACAGCGGGGAATCAAACGGGTCGCTGTTGGTAGCAGGTTCCGTCGGGAAGACGTCAATTGCTGCACCGGCCAGATGTTTGCTTTTCAGCGCATCGCACAGCGCAGGAATATCAACCACAGTACCGCGAGAAGCGTTGATCAGCAGCGCGCCCGGCTTCATCAATTTCAATTCTTCGACGCCAATCATATCTTTGGTTGACTGAGTTTCCGGCACATGCAGGCTCACTACATCGCTCATGTTCAGCAGATCAGAAAGATGCTGTACCTGCGTGGCGTTGCCCAGCGGTAGTTTGCTTTCGATATCGTAAAAGAAGACATGCATCCCCAGCGATTCCGCCAGAATGCCCAACTGCGTACCGATATGACCATAACCGATAATGCCGAGCTTTTTACCGCGCGCCTCGTAGGAACCGACCGCCAGTTTGTTCCAGATCCCACGGTGCGCTTTCGCGTTCGCTTCAGGAATACCGCGCATCAGTAGCAACAATTCGCCAATAACCATTTCCGCCACGGAACGGGTGTTGGAGAACGGTGCATTGAATACCGGAATACCACGCTTTGCGGCGGCGTCCAGATTCACCTGGTTAGTACCAATACAGAAACAGCCCACAGCGACTAACTTTTCCGCCGCTGCGATAACATCTTCAGTCAGTTGAGTACGGGATCGTAGGCCGATAAAGTGGGCATCACGGATGGACTCTTTAAGTTGTTCGGTGTCCAGCGCGCCTTTGTGGAATTCGATATTGGTGTAACCCGCTGCACGAAGATTATCCAGTGCTTTCTGGTGCACCCCTTCGACGAGCAGAAATTTAATCTTGTCTTTCTCCAGTGATACCTTTGCCATTTACCCGACCCTGTATTTTGTCTTGACTGTGATGTTGTGCGAAATGCAGTTTGCTTCAGTCAACATATCAAAAAAAACTATTGCAGCAATATGAACGTTTGCGTACGCACTCTGAAGAAATGTCATCCAGCAGTAAACGGCAGATAAAAATGCTGTTAAAGCATCCAATGATGGCAGGTAGTGCAAAGACAGAAGATAAATGTGACAGATATCACCAAATTTGCCGTTAGCTTTTTTTTGCAGGGAGACGAGCGCCTCCCCGTCAGATCATTTTATGATGGTTTTCACGCCGTCGGCGGTGCCGATCAGCGCCACATCCGCGCCACGGTTGGCGAATAACCCTACAGTTACTACGCCCGGGATGCTATTGATGCTGTTTTCCAGCGCAATCGGATCGATGATCTCCAGACCATAAACGTCGAGGATCACATTGCCGTTATCGGTGACAACATTCTGACGATATTCCGGGCGGCCGCCCAGCTTCACCAGTTGACGCGCAACGGCGCTCCGAGCCATCGGGATCACTTCGACTGGCAAAGGGAATTTCCCCAGGATATCAACCTGCTTGGATGCATCAGCAATACAGATAAATTTATCCGCCACCGAGGCGATAATTTTCTCACGCGTCAGCGCTGCGCCACCGCCTTTGATCATCTGCATCTGACCGTTGATTTCATCCGCGCCATCAACGTAGATACCCAATTTATCCACTTCATTGAGATCGAACACGGTAATGCCAAGACTTTTCAGTTTTGCGGTGGAAGCATCCGAACTGGAAACCGCGCCTTCGATCTGGCCTTTCATCGTGCCGAGCGCATCAATAAAGTGCGCCGCAGTGGAGCCAGTGCCTACGCCGACAATGGTTCCGGGCTCAACATACTTGAGTGCCGCCCAGCCCACTGCTTTTTTGAGTTCATCCTGCGTCATGGTCGTTCGCCTGTGGTGTGAAATTTCAGGCGCATTATAGACCACGCGTCCCCTAAATGTCCCTGTGACCAGTGTCACATTACGCGACGTCCAATTTCGTCTGATTCTAATAAAAATTTATGTCATAGTGCTGAGTAATCATTTTTCAGGAGATTGACCGAGTAATGAAACGTCCGGACTACAGAACTTTACAGGCGCTTGATGCGGTCATTCGTGAGCGTGGCTTTGAGCGTGCCGCGCAAAAACTGTGCATTACTCAGTCCGCTGTGTCACAGCGCATAAAACAGCTCGAAAACATGTTCGGCCAGCCATTGCTGGTACGTACTGTTCCGCCGCGTCCCACCGAACAAGGGCAAAAACTGCTGGCGTTGTTGCGTCAGGTCGAACTGCTGGAAGAAGAGTGGCTGGGCGATGAGCAAACGGGCTCAACGCCGCTGCTATTGTCGCTGGCGGTCAATGCCGACAGCCTGGCCACCTGGCTGTTGCCAGCGCTGGCGCCGGTACTGGTTGATTCTCCCATCCGGCTGAACTTGCAGGTTGAGGATGAAACCCGCACCCAGGAGCGACTGCGCCGCGGTGAGGTGGTTGGCGCGGTCAGTATTCAGCCGCAGGCGTTGCCAAGTTGCCTGGTCGATCAACTTGGCGCACTGGATTATCTGTTTGTCGGTTCCAGAGAGTTTGCCGAACGCTACTTTCCCAATGGCGTGACGCGTTCGGCGCTGTTAAAAGCACCGGCAGTGGCGTTCGATCATCTGGATGATATGCATCAGGCATTTTTACAACAGTATTTTGATTTACCGCCAGGCAGCGTGCCCTGCCATATCGTGAATTCATCGGAAGCATTTGTGCAACTGGCACGCCAGGGCACGACCTGCTGTATGATCCCGCACCTGCAAATTGAGAAAGAATTGAAGAGCGGCGATTTGATCGATCTGACACCTGGCCTGTTACAGCGCCGCATGCTCTACTGGCATCGCTTTGCGCCGGAAAGCCGGATGATGCGCAACGTTACGGATGCATTGCTGGCGTATGGGCACAGGGTATTACGGCAGGATTGAGCAGCAACCCTCTCCCCGAGCGGGAGAGGATGAACAACTTGACTTGGCTGCTTACTTCGTCGCAGTTGCTGCTGGCTGCTCAGCCTGAGCAGGCTCAAGCTGAAACACTACATCAACCTGATCGTCAAACTGAATCGTCGGCTGTTCGTAAGTTTCCTGTGCAGAAACCGGCGCAGCATCCGCTTTCATCATCCGCACCATTGGGCTGGGCTGATAATTAGAAACATGGTAGCGAATGCTGTAAACCGGGCCGAGTTTGGCATTGAAACCGGCGGCCAGTTGCTGCGCCTGACGAGTCGCATCATCAATTGCCGCTTTGCGTGCTTTATCTTTGTAAGACTCTGCTTGCGCAACGCCCAGCGACACGGAGCGAATCTCGTTCAGACCCGCTTTCAGCGCGCCATCCAGTAGTGAGTTAAGCTTATCCAGCTCGCGCAATGTTACTTCAACTGTACGCACAGCACGGTAGCCTTTCAGGATGCTTTTGCCGTTCTGGTAGTCATAATCTGGCTGGGTGCGTAAATTTGCGGAATTAATGTCTTTTCTGGCAATACCATTGTGCTCAAGAAAACTCAGGTATTGCGCAACGCGGTCATCGGCCTGCTTTTTCGCTGATGCAGCGTCTTTTGCGGCAACGTTTACTTCAATCGCCAGCGTGGCGATGTCCGGAGTTGCATCCACGCTTGCCGTGCCTGAGGTGACAATATGCGGGCCGTCAGGCAATTCGTTTGCCTGTACCACCATTGCGCTCAAACCGACTACCGCCGCCAGGGCCATCACTTTAAATTTCACAGTTGCTCCTCCATGTTGCGTTAATACGTCCAAATACGCAGACGCCTTGGCAGCAAGCTTAGCGGCTCAGTGTCAATTGTCCATCGGACTTACCCTAACTGAATAATCCCTGTACATGATGGATACCTTCACGCGCCAGCCGGAAGGCAATAAACCACATCACCAACCCAACCATGGTGTTAATTATCCGCTGCGCTTTCGCCGTGCGCAAACGAGGAGCGAGCCAGGCGGCGAGCAACGCAAGGCTGAAGAACCACAGGAAAGAAGCGCTCACTGTTCCCAGTGCGAACCAGCGCTTTGGTTCTACATCCAGTTGGCCACCAAGGCTACCAAGCACCACAAAGGTGTCGAGATAAACATGCGGGTTGAGCCAGGTTACCGCCAGCATAGTCGCAATGATACGCCAGCGCCCCTGACGCAAAGCTTCGGCGCTTGCAAGTTCGAGGTTACTGTTTAGTGCCGTTTTTAGTGCGCCATAGCCGTACCATAGCAGAAACGCCACACCGCCCCAGGTCACCAGCGCAAGCAGCCACGGGGATTGCATCAGCAGCGCGCTTCCGCCGAACACGCCTGCGCAGATCAGCACCATATCGCTCATCGTGCATAAAAAAGCGGTCATGATGTGATACTGCCTGCGGATCCCCTGGTTCATCACAAAAGCGTTTTGCGGCCCAAGTGGCAGGATCAACGCAGCCCCAAGCATAACTCCTTGAAGGTAATAAGATAACACGTCGTAATTCCGTCAAATTGTTTCGGAAGCAGACTATAGCGCGAGAATATTATTAGCGGAAATTGATAATTCTAATCGTTAAGTAATAATACTAATATTGATGAGCAAAAAGAAGGCCGACAGCGTCGGCCCCACATTTTACTGCTCTGCCTGCCCGTGGGAACGTTTGAGGTTTACGTCCATCTGCGGGAACGGGAAACTAATACCATTCTCGTCAAAGCGACGTTTGATCAACTCCAGCACATCCCAGTAAACGGCTTGCAGATCGCTGCTTTTACTCCAGACACGTACCACAAAGTTAATGGAGGACGGCCCCAGTTCATTCAGACGTACCGTCATTTCACGATCTTTGATGATGCGTTCATCTGCCTGGATAATTTCAGTCAGGACGCGTTTCACCTGGTCGATATCAGAATTGTAAGCCACACCAATAATAAACTCGTTGCGACGCACCGGCTCACGAGAGAAGTTCACGATATTTCCGGCAATGATTTTACCGTTCGGAATCACTACTATACGCCCGTCTACCGTACGCATGGTGGTGGAGAAAATCTGCACCTGCAACACTGTTCCGGCAACGCCGCCCAAATCGACATATTCCCCCGAACGGAACGGGCGGAAAGTCACCAGCAGCACACCAGCCGCGAGGTTCCCAAGCGCCCCCTGCAACGCCAGACCGATGGCTAAACCGACGGCACCCATTACGGCAATCACCGAGGCTGTTTGCACACCGACGCGGCCCAGTGCGGCAATCACGGTAAAGGCAATAATGCTATAGCGCACCAGCGCAGAGAGAAAATCAGCTACGGTGACGTCGATCTGTTGTGCCACCATCACGCGATGAACCGTATTTGAGACAATACGCGCCACAATCATACCGACAATAACGATAGCAATAGCCGCCACAATGTTAACGGCATAGCTCAACAGCAGCGCCTGATTGTTTACCAGCCACGAGCCTGCGTCGTTAATGCTGTCAACAACGTTAAGATCTTCCATTCGATCTTCCTTATATCTGTTGTTCCAAAATGGGCCCCCCTTTGAGCAGGAGAGATTCCTAAAGAGTAAACAAAAAGCCTCATTTATGACAAGTTGATCACACGTTATGCTCGACGCAGCCTATTGAATAAGAAATAAAAAAGGCCCGCATCTTGCGGACCTTTTCAGATAAAGCAGCGAAAATTACAGAACGTCTACTGCGTTCAGTTCTTTGAAGGCCTGCTCCAGACGAGTCACCATGCTGGTCTGCGCTGCACGCAGCCATACACGCGGATCGTAGTATTTTTTGTTCGGCTGGTCAGCGCCTTTCGGGTTGCCCAGTTGGCCTTGTAAGTAGCCTTCGTTTTCTTTGTAATACTTCAGGATACCTTCCCAGGTCGCCCATTGGGTGTCGGTATCGATGTTCATTTTGATAACGCCGTAGCTTACGGAGTCTTTGATTTCCTGAGCAGTAGAACCAGAACCGCCGTGGAATACGAAGTTCAGGCTGTTGTGCGGCAGGTTATGTTTTTTGGAAACATATTCCTGAGAGTCACGCAGGATAGTCGGGGTCAGTTTCACGTTACCCGGTTTGTACACACCGTGTACGTTACCGAAGGAAGCTGCGATGGTGAAACGCGGGCTGATTTTGTTCAGTTCAGTGTAGGCGTAATCAACATCTTCCGGCTGGGTGTACAGTGCAGAAGCGTCCATGTGGCTGTTGTCCACACCATCTTCTTCGCCACCGGTACAGCCCAGTTCGATTTCCAGAGTCATGCCCATTTTAGACATACGCGCCAGATATTTGGAGCTGATGGCAATGTTCTCTTCCAGAGACTCTTCAGAGAGGTCAATCATGTGAGAAGAGAACAGCGGTTTACCGGTTGCTGCGAAGTGTTTTTCACCCGCGTCCAGCAGACCGTCGATCCACGGCAGCAGTTTTTTCGCACAGTGGTCAGTGTGCAGAATGACCGGCACGCCGTAATGTTCTGCCATCTGATGGACATGATGCGCGCCAGAGATTGCGCCCAGGATTGCCGCGCCCTGAGGCACGTCAGTTTTCACGCCTTTACCGGCAATAAACGCAGCACCGCCGTTAGAGAACTGAACGATAACCGGCGCTTTAACTTTGGCTGCAGCTTCCAGAACGGCGTTGATGGAATCAGTACCCACGCAGTTAACCGCTGGCAGAGCAAAGTTGTTTTCTTTAGCTACCTGGAACACTTTCTGAACGTCATCACCAGTGATCACGCCAGGTTTTACGAAATCAAAAATTTTAGACATGTACGTAGTCCTGTATCTTCGGCCGTTTCTGCTCGTCATAATTCGAGCTGCCAGAGCGTTGGCTTCTCTCGACCCTCCCGTTACTCACTATGGCAAGTTTCTGGAGTTTCGCTGCGCCACCACCTTCCTGCAGCGCGAATTATTTAGAGCAACAATTGAATCATTTTGAAAAACAGGCGGGGTTATCCCGCCTGAACAATTTTACTTCTTAGCACGCTCTTCGAGCATGGCGACTGCAGGCAGAACTTTGCCTTCCACGAATTCGAGGAATGCGCCGCCGCCAGTAGAGATGTAGGAAATCTTGTCAGCGATACCGAACAGGTCGATAGCGGCCAGCGTGTCGCCGCCGCCAGCGATAGAGAACGCGTCGCTGTCTGCGATAGCGTTAGCAATGATTTCAGTACCTTTACGGAAGTTCGGGAATTCAAACACACCAACCGGACCATTCCACAGAATAGTTTTGGCATTTTTCAGGATTTCAGCCAGTTTTTCAGCAGAGGCATCGCCCAGATCCAGAATTTGCTCATCATCTTTGATGTCGTTTACGGATTTCAGGGTTGCCGTTGCGGTTTCAGAAAACTCGGTGGCAACGCGAACATCAGTCGGAACCGGAATATCGCAAGTGCCCAGCAGGCGTTTTGCTTCGTCAACCAGGTCAGCTTCGTACAGGGATTTACCTACGTTGTGCCCCTGAGCAGCAACGAAGGTGTTAGCGATACCGCCACCGACGATCAACTGGTCAGCAATTTTGGACAGCGAGTCCAGAACGGTCAATTTAGTGGAAACTTTAGAACCGCCAACAATAGCAACCATCGGACGAGCCGGTTCTTTCAGGGCTTTACCCAGTGCGTCCAGTTCGTCAGCCAGCAACGGGCCTGCGCAAGCTACGTCAGCGAATTTGCCGATACCGTGAGTAGAAGCCTGTGCACGGTGAGCAGTACCAAATGCATCCATCACGAATATGTCGCACAGCGCAGCGTATTTTTTCGCCAGCACTTCGTCGTCTTTCTTCTCGCCTTTGTTGAAGCGAACGTTTTCCAGAACAACCAACTCACCGGCAGCAACTTCAACGCCATCCAGGTAATCTTTAACCAGACGTACCGGGTTGGAGAGTTTGTCTTTCAGATAGTTAACAACCGGCAGCAGAGAGAATTCTTCGTTGTACTCGCCTTCGGTCGGACGACCCAGGTGGGAAGTTACCATCACTTTCGCACCCTGCTTCAGCGCCAGTTCGATAGTTGGCAGGGAAGCGCGGATACGTGCGTCGCTGGTGACTTTGCCATCTTTAACCGGCACGTTCAAATCAGCACGGATGAAAACGCGTTTACCAGCCAGATCCAGATCGGTCATCTTAATTACAGACATGGTGAATCCTCTCAATGATTCTTAAAGTTTTGCGAGCGCTGTCGCGCTCTACCTGAAACCAATAGCCGCCATTGCTAACGTCGTGTCGAGCATCCGGTTAGCAAAGCCCCATTCGTTGTCGCACCACACAAGGGTTTTAATAAGGTGCGCACCACTTACCCGCGTCTGTGTACCATCAACAATGGCGCTGTGCGGATCGTGATTAAAATCGGTTGAAACCAACGGTAATTCCGTATAATCAACTATACCATGAAATGTCCCACTCGCTGCTTTTTGCAGCAACATGTTGACTTCCATAGCTTTTACAGGCTTTTTCACCGTTACGCTCAGATCGATCGCGGTCACGTTAATTGTCGGTACGCGCACCGCTATCGCTTCAAATCTGTCATTAAACTGCGGGAAAATTCGCGAGATGCCCGCCGCCAGTTTGGTATCCACCGGAATGATCGACTGACTGGCCGCACGTGTGCGCCGCAGATCGGGGTGGTAAGCGTCAATCACTTGCTGGTCATGCATCGCGGAGTGAATGGTTGTCACTGTTCCTGACTCAATGCCATAAGCATCGTCGAGCAGTTTTATGACCGGAATAATACAGTTTGTCGTGCAGGAAGCATTAGAGACCAGAAGGTCTTCAGAGCGAAGGGTTTCCTCGTTGACGCCGAAAACAATTGTTGCGTCGAGATCGTGGCTACCTGGATGGGAAAAGAGCACTTTTTTCGCGCCCGCCGCCAGATGCGCCTCGCCATCCTCACGGTTACCGTATACGCCGGTACAGTCGAGCACCACATCGACACCCAGTTCGCGCCACGGCAGTGCTGCAATGGAACGCTCATGCAGGATGCGAATTACGTCGTCTCCTACAAACAATTGCTCGAGTTCCTGGCGCACATCCCAGGCAAAACGCCCATGGCTGGTGTCATATTTCAATAAATGCGCCATGCCCACAGCATCGGCCAGTTCATTGATTGCCACCACAGTGATTTCCGCCCGACGCCCGGATTCATATAAAGCACGAACCACGTTGCGCCCAATGCGACCGAAACCATTAATCGCTATGCGTACGGTCATAATTCTCCTGCAAGGCTCGCTGGCCTGAAGTGGATGACAGAGTAATCCAGCCACCACAGAAGGGGAATCCTCGCCTGCCTTAAACTGCGTCTGTTTGGTTAATTGTCGAACATTTAATCGACTGAAACGCTTCAGCTAGAATAAGCGAAACAGGGAATAAAAGGAATGATTGTCCAGACGGTTTCGCCAGTAATCTGACTTGCATCACATTTTCGCAGGAATAATCGGCGTACCAGGAACTACGTTCGCGAGGAAAATAACTGACAGCAAGAGGATAAGCGCGACAAAGCGTCCCTGCATGAGAGGTTGATTAAGAAAGGCAAAATACTTTGCTGGCGCTGATTAAAACCAGCTATGCTCCGGCGCCTTCGGCTCGGTGCGTTCTGCGCGCGGCATTTCAACCGGCAGCGAAGAGAGTTGCTTAGCCCACAGATCGGCCACCCACTTCACGCCCTTCGCAGTGAAGCGCGCCTGAGACCAGTTACGTTTGTTTTCGCCGACGCCGCCATGGACGGTCAAGTAGCCTGCATCAATATGGTACTGCTGCGGCATTAACGTACCGTTTACACGCTGCATAATATTGCGTTCAAGCAAAAAGCGTCGAAAAAGAGACTCTTTCACTCGCAGCATCTTACAAAGTTGACGAAAACCAAGTGACTCTTCAACACTCACATAATGGTCAAAAAACGCCGCCTTAGGGGCTGAGAGAGCAAGCAACGCTTCCGCCCGCTGACGTTTTTCGTACTGCTCAGCCCAGGCACGCGCAGCAGCAGCCGGGTTCGTAAAATCGGGCAGACTGATAAGCTTCTCTTTCTCCTGCCAGCGATCGAGCATTTCTGCCGTAAAGGCCGGCGAGAGGCGCGAAACTGTAAGCAGTGAGTCCCGTTTATTCAGCAAAAATTCTTGTCGCATCTCACCTTCTCGCTCGTACGGATGCTCATGCACCGGCTGGGAAAGCCGATGCGCGGTTTCCAGGCTTTTCACCATTCGCTTCACTTCACCATGAGTCACGCCTGTCAATGTTGCGATTTCACGGCTACTGATTGTCGCCACCACAGGCTGCAAACTGAGATTTTCACCAGGGATTATCATAGGTTCACTCCTTACTCACTCTCACCTTGGATAATTTGCAGGTTTATTATACAGATAACTGGATGTATATCCAGTATATTTTTTATGCACAAATGAATACCGTTTTGATCGAGTTACTAAGAAGGGAAAACGGGTTCAGGAATCGGAAGATTATGGGGATAATTCAATGACGGATGGCGCCTTGCTTATCCAGTCTACACATATTGCAATCCAGTAGACTTGATAACGCTTAAGCGCCATCCTAAATGACTTTTCATGCAGGCCCGGCAGACGAGGCGCCGCCGGGCAAATGTGATTACAGCAACGCTTTCGCTTTTGCCACCACATTGTCAACGGTGAAACCAAACTCTTCAAACAGCAACTCTGCCGGGGCAGATTCGCCGAATGTGGTCATACCTACCACCGCGCCGTTCAGACCGACGTATTTGTACCAGAAATCCGCAATACCGGCTTCGATGGCCACACGGGCAGAAACCGCTTTCGGCAGCACGGATTCACGGTATGCCGCATCCTGTTTGTCGAAGGTATCGGTCGACGGCATGGACACCACACGCGCCTTCACGCCTTCGGCGGTCAGTTTTTCATACGCAGCAACCGCCAGTTCAACTTCGGAGCCGGTGGCAATCAGGATCAGTTCCGGCTGCGCGGCATTCTCTTTCAGCACATAGGCGCCACGAGCGACATCGGCCAGTTGCTGCGCCGTACGCTCCTGCTGCGCCAGGTTCTGACGGGAGAGGATCAGCGCCGTCGGACCGTCGGCGCGTTCAACGCCATATTTCCACGCCACAGCGGATTCTACCTGGTCACACGGACGCCAGGTGCTGACGTTCGGGGTCAGACGCAGTGAAGCCACCTGCTCGACTGGCTGGTGAGTCGGGCCATCTTCGCCCAGACCGATGGAGTCGTGGGTGTAAACCAGTACCTGACGCTTTTTCATCAGTGCCGCCATACGCACCGCATTACGGGCATACTCAACGAACATCAGGAAGGTCGAGGTGTACGGCAGGAAACCGCCATGCAGCGAGATACCGTTGGCAATCGCCGTCATACCGAACTCACGCACGCCGTAGTGAATGTAGTTACCGGCCGTATCTTCGTTAATCGCTTTCGAACCGGACCAGATAGTCAGGTTGGATGGTGCCAGGTCAGCGGAGCCGCCGAGGAATTCCGGCAACAGCGGGCCGAAGGCTTCGATAGCATTTTGTGACGCTTTACGGCTGGCAATTTTCGCCGGATTAGCCTGAAGTTTCTCGACAAACGCCTGCGCTTTGGCATCGAAATCAGACGGCAGTTCGCCTTTCATACGGCGTGTGAACTCTGCAGCCTCCTGCGGGAAAGCTTTGGCGTAAGCGGCAAATTTGTCGTTCCACGCCGCTTCTTTGGCCTGACCAGCTTCTTTCGCATCCCACTGTGCATAGATTTCAGACGGGATTTCGAACGGCGCATATTTCCAGCCGAGTGCTTCGCGGGTCAGCGCGATTTCAGCATCACCCAGCGGCGCGCCGTGGGAATCGTGGGTGCCAGCTTTGTTCGGCGAACCGAAACCGATGATGGTTTTGCACATCAGCAGCGATGGTTTATCGGTGACAGCACGCGCTTCTTCCACCGCACGCTTGATGGCATCCGCGTTGTGGCCGTCAATGCCACGCACTACGTGCCAGCCGTAAGCTTCAAAGCGTTTCGCGGTGTCATCGGTAAACCAACCTTCAACATGGCCATCGATGGAGATGCCGTTGTCATCGTAGAACGCAACCAGTTTGCCCAGTTTCAACGTACCGGCAAGGGAACAGACTTCATGGGAAATGCCTTCCATCATGCAGCCATCACCCATAAAGGCGTAGGTGAAGTGGTCAACAATGTCGTGCCCCGGACGGTTGAACTGCGCCGCAAGGGTTTTCTCCGCAATCGCCATGCCCACGGCGTTGGCAATGCCCTGCCCCAGCGGACCGGTGGTGGTTTCCACGCCAGCGGTGTAACCCACTTCCGGGTGACCCGGCGTTTTCGAGTGCAACTGACGGAAGTTCTGCAGCTCGGACATCGGCAGGTCATAGCCGGTGAGGTGCAGCAGGCTGTAAATCAGCATTGAACCGTGGCCATTGGACAGCACAAAGCGGTCGCGATCGGCCCAGGCCGGATTCGTCGGGTTATGGTTCAGAAAATCACGCCACAGGACTTCCGCGATGTCCGCCATACCCATAGGGGCTCCCGGGTGACCGGATTTGGCTTTCTGTACCGCGTCCATGCTCA
Source organism: Kosakonia arachidis (assembly GCF_900116535.1). Lineage (GTDB taxonomy): Bacteria > Pseudomonadota > Gammaproteobacteria > Enterobacterales > Enterobacteriaceae > Kosakonia > Kosakonia arachidis. The sequence goes on from NZ_FPAU01000002.1 coordinate 382,622, forward strand.
GCGCACGAATAGCATTGGCAAGCTCTTTACGTGAGGACATTTTGACTCCAGATCGGACTGTTAAGGGCTGTTCCCGTAACGACTTGACGACAGCGCGTTTTGGGCTACGCCGGAAAAAAGTGCCAACAATGTAACCCAAGCGGCATTCCATGTACATGGAGCATCCTTTTGCCGATTCAGAAATCTCTGGAAGCCGCTCGTATGTTGCGCAATACCCTCGCCTGGCGCTCTGACTGTTCCTTATACTGACAATCTGCAGGTTCGTCTTGAGCCGTTGCAGTTAGCAGCATATTGACTCAACCATTACGGAAAATAACAAATGAAAATTCGCCCGCTTCTCTTTGCTCTGGGAATAACAACCGTCCTTGCCGGTTGCCAGAATATGGACTCAAATGCTTTTCTCAGCTCCGGCGCGGAGGCTTTTCAGGCCTACACTCTGAGTGATGCGCAAGTAAAAGCATTAAGTGATAACGCCTGTAAACAGATGGACAGCAAAGCAACCATCGCACCCGCCAGCAGCACCTACAGCCAGCGTCTGACTAAAATTGCTGCCGCGCTCGGTGATAACATCAACGGCCAGCCAGTCAACTACAAGGTTTATGTGGCAAAAGATGTGAATGCTTTTGCCATGGCAAACGGCTGCATCCGCGTCTACAGCGCGTTGATGGATATGATGACCGACAATGAAGTTGAAGCGGTGATCGGCCACGAAATGGGCCACGTTGCGCTGGGCCATGTGAAAAAAGGAATGCAGGTGGCGCTGGGCACCAATGCGATACGCTCAGCCGCAGCATCGGCAGGTGGTATTGTCGGTAGCTTGTCGCAGTCGCAGCTCGGTGCACTGGGCGAACAACTGGTAAATTCACAGTTTTCTCAGCGCCAGGAATCCGAAGCGGATGACTACTCTTACGATCTGTTGCGCAAACGTGGAATCAGTCCGGAAGGACTGGCGACCAGCTTTGAGAAACTGGCAAAAATGGAAGAGGGTCGGCAGAGTTCGATGTTTGATGATCACCCGGCATCGGCGGCGCGCGCGCAGCATATTCGCGATCGCATGGCAGCAGACGGAATTAAATAATCCCACTTATTCATACCTTCAAACGGGTGTATCAGTAGGAGCAGAGTGGCACTGCGAAAGATCTGAAACTGAAAGTGCGCTACACAGTACTGCGCATTTCCGGCAAGACCAGCGATTACAATACTGGCCGCCACGAAGCTCCTCTCTACGCGGAATACCCGTTCAACGTATTCTGATAAAAAAATCCCTTCCGTACCTGCTGGCGGGAAGGGATTTATTTCATCGCAGCGTCATTACTGCATTATTCATCTTCCAGATAGGTGTAACCGTAGAGGCCCGACTCGAACTCTTCGAGGAACTGCTGTTGTAGCGTCTCGTCCAGATCGGTCTGTTTCACTTGATCGCGAAACTGCATCAGTAGCGTATTCGGATCGAGCTGCACGTACTGCAACATATCCGCCACCGTATCCCCTTCATCTGACAGTTCAACTTCAACGCTGCCATCCGGGAAGACAAACACGTCGACGGCTTCGGTATCCCCAAACAGGTTATGCATGTTGCCGAGGATCTCCTGGTATGCACCCACCATAAAGAAGCCCAAAATCGGCGGGTTCTCCGGATCGTACTCCGGAATCGGCATAGTGGTCGCGATGCCGTCGCCATCCACGTAATGATCAATCGCACCGTCGGAATCACAGGTAATATCGAGCAGCACCGCGCGGCGTTCCGGCGCATGGTTCAGCCCTTCCAGCGGCAGCACCGGGAACAGTTGATCAATACCCCAGGCATCTGGCATAGACTGGAACAGCGAGAAGTTGACATACATTTTGTCCGCCATACGTTCCTGCAATTCGTCGATAATCGGGCGATGCGCACGGTTGCTTGGATCGAGCTGCTTCTGCACTTCATGGCACATATTCAGATAGAGTTGCTCGGCCCAGGCACGTTCTTGCAGGCTGAAAGCGCCTGAGGAATAGCCGACATGAATATCATGCAGATCCATCTGACTGTCATGCAGCCATTCACGCAGAGAACGGCGGGTGCCAGGCTCATGCATCTCCTCCCAGGTTTCCCACATGCTTTGCAGCGCACGTGGCGCGTTTTCCGCTGGTGGAGTCGATAGGGTGTACTCGTTACGTTCAACGCCAATGATATTAGAAACCAGCACAGTGTGATGGGCCGTCACCGCGCGGCCGGATTCGGTGATCACCGTCGGATGTGGCAGACCATGTTCTTCACAAGCATCGCCAATCGCCCAAATAATGTTGTTGGCATACTCGTTCAGACCATAGTTGACCGAGCAGTCAGACTGAGAGCGTGTACCTTCATAATCCACACCCAGGCCGCCACCGACATCGAAGCACTGGATATTGACGCCCAGCTTATGCAGCTCAACGTAGAAACGCGCGGATTCACGCACGCCCGTCGCGATATCACGGATGTTGGCCATCTGCGAGCCAAGGTGGAAGTGCAGCAACTGAATACTGTCCAGACGCCCGCGCTCGCGCAGGAGCTCCACCAATTGCAGCACCTGCGTTGCCGCAAGACCAAATTTCGATTTCTCGCCACCGGAGGATTGCCATTTTCCGGAACCTTGTGATGCCAGACGCGCGCGTACGCCGAGGCGCGGCACCACGTTCAGGCGTTCAGCTTCTTCCAGCACGATGGCGATTTCGGTCATTTTCTCAATCACCAGATAGACCTTGTGGCCCATCTTTTCGCCAATCAGCGCAAGACGAATGTATTCACGATCTTTATAACCATTACAGACAATCACCGAACGGGTCATGCCGGCATGAGCCAGCACGGCCATCAATTCCGCTTTGGAACCGGCTTCCAGCCCCAACGGTTCACCGGAATGGATCAGGGATTCAATAACACGGCGATGCTGGTTCACCTTGATCGGGTAAACCAGGAAGTAATCGCCATTATAGCCGTAGGACTCACGTGCGCGTTTAAACGCGGCATTAATCGAGCGCAGACGGTGTTGCAGGATCTGTGGGAAGCAGAACAATGCAGGCAGACGTTGCCCCTGTACTTCACGTGCTTTTACCAGCTGTGCCAGGTCGACACGGGCTTCCGGAACGTCCGGATCCGGGCAAACGCTGATATGGCCCAGCTCGTTGACGTCGTAGTAGTTATTGCCCCACCAGGCAATGTTATAAGTACGAAGCATCTTGCTGGCTTCCTGGGAGCTCATCGCAACCTCCTGCATGGAACGTAGGACACCCTGTTCGCCTGCTGACGAAGGCGAAAATGAAGACATGTCGTCAGACATAGCGAACCTCAATCTATAAAAGTGTATACCCTGCGCGCATCACGCTGGCCGGTTGCCAAAGCGCGAAGAGACACAGGTATAAAATAGTCGACTACTATCGCAGTGACACATAGCGATAACAACCCATAAACAGCCTGGCTTAGCTTGATTTCAGCCCAACGCCACGCCTGTGCGACCGGTTTCTTTTTCATATCATTGTAAAACACGCATCCGAACGTCTATATGACAGCCCGGCGAAACCACGAGAAAACCCCTGTATTAGCAGGAGAGCCCTTGTTCAGGTATCACAACGCCTTACCGGCCCTGGAATCCTGGGAAGCGCCGAAATGGGTATAACATCGGCAGGTTTGCAGATTAGAAATGCAGGTTGCGGGGAATAAATGCACGCCAGAACGGCGCGACAGATTCTGCGGAAAACAACGGTTCATTATCTCTTATCACCTCCAACGCAAGCCATAGCGACCCGCGACAAGCCAAGGCCCTGAATCAACTGCTTAACCCGGCTGGAAGTGGCGACACAGCGTTTTGGCCGTGCGCTTTTTTTAAGAGCCGCGCGCGGCGTTTTATACCGACAACGATGTGAAAATGCAAAATAAAAAAGCTGTGTTTGCCGCATTGTCAGGAAAAATTTCCGTCACTATTTGTGTCAGGTTGAGGCAGGAATCAAAAAAAGGCTGGAAATGGGTTCAACAACTGACCTAAAATAGCCATCCAGATGTTAATCCATCCAGATTGATTAACTCTCAGACTTCTTGTGCCATCATCTGCAATCTGCGCCGCCAGGCGTGAAAACATCCGGGCACAGAATTCGAGCTAACCGTATTACTCCAGGGTGAAAACTTACTATGGCAAAACACCTTTTTACGTCCGAGTCCGTTTCTGAAGGGCATCCTGACAAAATTGCTGACCAAATTTCAGACGCCGTGCTGGATGCTATCCTCGAACAGGATCCGAAAGCGCGCGTAGCATGCGAAACTTATGTCAAAACCGGTATGGTGCTGGTTGGCGGTGAAATCACTACCAGCGCATGGGTCGATATCGAAGAGATCACCCGTAATACCGTACGCGAAATCGGCTATGTGCACTCCGACATGGGCTTTGATGCCAACTCCTGTGCCGTACTTAGCGCCATTGGTAAGCAATCTCCGGACATCAACCAGGGTGTTGACCGTGCCGATCCGCTGGAACAGGGTGCTGGCGACCAGGGGCTGATGTTTGGTTACGCAACCAATGAAACTGACGTGTTGATGCCAGCTCCGATCACCTACGCACACCGTCTGGTGCAGCGTCAGGCTGAAGTGCGTAAAAACGGCGTCCTGCCGTGGCTGCGCCCGGATGCAAAAAGCCAGGTCACTTTCCAGTATAATGACGGCAAAATTGTCGGCATCGATGCTGTCGTTCTTTCTACCCAGCACGCTGAAGACATCGACCAGAAATCGCTGCAAGAAGCGGTCATGGAAGAGATCATCAAGCCAATCCTGCCGACCGAATGGCTGAACGCTTCCACAAAATTCTTTATCAACCCGACTGGCCGTTTCGTTATTGGCGGCCCAATGGGTGATTGCGGCCTGACCGGTCGTAAAATCATCGTTGACACCTACGGCGGCATGGCTCGTCACGGTGGTGGTGCATTCTCCGGTAAAGATCCGTCGAAAGTTGACCGTTCCGCAGCTTATGCGGCTCGTTATGTAGCGAAAAATATCGTTGCTGCGGGTCTGGCCGATCGTTGTGAAATTCAGGTTTCCTACGCTATCGGTATCGCAGAACCGACGTCCATCATGGTGGAAACGTTCGGTACAGAGAAAGTGTCGTCCGAAAAGCTGACGCTGCTGGTCCGTGAATTCTTTGACCTGCGTCCGTACGGTCTGATCCAGATGCTGGATCTGCTGCATCCGTTCTACAAACAAACCGCTGCATACGGCCACTTTGGTCGCGAAACTTTCCCATGGGAAAAAACCGACAAAGCTGCACTGTTGCGTGAAGCTGCCGGCCTGAAATAATCCGCTGACAGCTTTCCTCTAAAGGCCAGCCTCGTGCTGGCCTTTTGCATTTATCGTTCTTTCAGCGCAGTTATTTTTCGCTGTCTATACTGTTAACATGCACAGGTATTTTCTGAAAGCGATTACACCTTACCGTTTCGATGTTTTTTTCAGATTTTTCCTTTTGAAAAAGGAGAGAAGCAGGTCCGTTACATTACATTTCGGTTTAGTCTGAAACTTCTCCCTTACCCTCACCTTTTAACGTGAACAATCCTATAATATTTAACACTTTTATTTACATTGCCGGTCTTATTGGAATGTAAACGATTACACTGATGTGATGTACGTCACTTAATTTTGCCGGTAACTGGCCTATTTTTGTCACCGGAAAAACCAATACAACAATGGAGGGCATCATGCCTGACAATAAAAAACTGAGGTATTCAAATAAGGCGATGACCTTTTTTGTTTGTTTCCTCGCTGCACTGGCAGGGTTACTTTTCGGTCTGGATATTGGGGTTATTGCTGGTGCGCTGCCCTTTATCACTAAAGACTTTCAAATTAGCTCACATACACAGGAGTGGGTGGTCAGTTCAATGATGTTCGGCGCCGCTGTCGGTGCTGTCGGCAGCGGCTGGCTCTCCTGGCGCCTGGGGCGTAAAAAAAGTTTGATGATTGGTGCCGTACTGTTTGTAGCAGGGTCACTGTGCTCTGCCGCCGCGCCAAATGTGGAAGTGTTGATTATTTCCCGTGTGCTGCTTGGCCTGGCCGTTGGGATCGCTTCTTATACTGCGCCGCTCTATCTTTCCGAGATCGCACCGGAAAAAATTCGCGGCAGCATGATCTCCATGTATCAGTTGATGATCACCATCGGTATTCTCGGCGCATATCTCTCGGATACGGCCTTCAGCTACAGCGGCGAATGGCGCTGGATGCTGGGGGTGATCATCATTCCGGCAATTTTGCTACTGATTGGCGTCTTCTTCCTGCCGGACAGCCCGCGCTGGTTTGCCGCTAAACGCCGCTTCCACGATGCCGAGCGCGTGCTGTTGCGCCTGCGTGACACCAGCGCGGAAGCGAAAAACGAGCTGGAAGAGATCCGTGAAAGTCTGAAAGTGAAACAAACCGGCTGGGCACTGTTTAAAGAGAACACCAATTTCCGCCGTGCAGTATTCCTCGGCGTGCTGTTGCAAATCATGCAGCAGTTCACCGGTATGAACGTCATCATGTACTACGCGCCGAAAATCTTTGAACTGGCGGGGTACAGTGACACCAACGAGCAGATGTGGGGCACCGTTATCGTTGGTCTGACCAACGTGCTGGCAACCTTTATCGCTATCGGTCTGGTAGATCGCTGGGGACGTAAACCGACGCTGGTGCTGGGCTTCCTGGTCATGGCCGCCGGGATGGGGATTCTCGGTACGATGCTGCACCTCGGCATCCACTCACCTTCAACGCAGTACTTTGCAGTCGCTATGTTACTGATGTTCATTGTGGGTTTTGCCATGAGCGCCGGTCCACTGATCTGGGTGCTGTGCTCCGAAATTCAGCCGCTGAAAGGCCGCGACTTCGGTATTACCTGCTCAACCGCCACTAACTGGATTGCCAATATGATCGTCGGCGCAACCTTCCTGACGATGCTGAACTCGCTAGGCAATGCCAATACCTTCTGGGTGTATGGCGCGCTAAACCTACTGTTCATCCTGCTGACCCTGTGGCTGGTACCGGAAACCAAACACGTTTCGCTGGAGCACATCGAGCGTAACCTGATGCGCGGCCGTCCGCTGCGCGAGATCGGTTCCCATAATTAACCCTTCAGGCTTCCTCTGCGGAGGAAGCCTCTGTTTTGCCTGTTGCACTCGCGCTTCGCCGATCCTATTCTCTGCAACTATGAAAACGCCCCGCCTCCCCATCGCCGTCCAGCAAGCCGTTATGCAGAGCCTGCGGGATAAACTTGCCCTTGCGAACCAGAAACTGGGGCGCAGCTATCCTGAACCTAAAGTGGTGTATCAACAGCGTGGCACAGCTGCGGGCACCGCCTGGCTGGCAGATTACGAAATCCGTCTTAACCCCGTGCTGCTGCTGGAAAACCAGCAGGCATTTATTGGAGACGTGGTTCCGCATGAGCTGGCACATCTGTTGGTGTGGAAACATTTCGGTCGCGTTGCGCCGCATGGTAAGGAGTGGAAATGGATGATGGAGAGCGTGCTTGGTGTCCCTGCCCGCCGCACGCACCAGTTCGAATTGGAATCGGTACGACGCAATACTTTCCCATACCATTGTCAATGCCAGCAGCACCAGCTTACAGTGCGCCGACACAACCGCGTGCTGCGCGGCGAGGCCGTTTACCGCTGTATACGCTGTGGCGAACCGCTTATTGCCGACACGACTAACTGAATCCATTAAGAAATTTTCCGCGCTTACTGATTGCATCAGACAACACCTTCCGTTACGTTGCGAACTCGTTTCACAGGGAGTTCGCTATGTTTCGTCTTTTCTTACTTTTCATCACATTGGTCGCCGTTCCCGCTTTCGCATCGAATGGCATAAACAGCTTTGCCCAGGCAAAAGCGGCAGGAGCCAAAGTTAACGCCGACGCACCAGGCGACTTCTACTGTGGCTGCAAGATTAACTGGCAGGGTAAAAAAGGCGTGGTTGACCTCGTTTCCTGCGGTTACAAAGTGCGAAAAAATGAAAACCGCGCCAGCCGCATTGAATGGGAACATGTGATGCCCGCGTGGCAGTTTGGCCATCTGCGCCAGTGCTGGCAGGATGGCGGACGGAAAAACTGTGCCAAAGATCCGGTCTATCGCAAAATTGAAAGCGATATGCACAACCTGCAACCTGCCGTCGGTGAAGTGAATGGCGATCGCGGCAACTTTATGTATAGCCAGTGGAATGGCGGCGATGGCCAGTATGGCCAGTGCGGCATGAAGATTGATTTCAAAGCAAAGCTCGCTGAGCCGCCAGACCGCGCCCGCGGTGCAATTGCCCGCACCTATTTCTATATGCGTGATCAATATCAGCTCAGCCTTTCACGCCAGCAAACGCAACTGTTTATGGCGTGGGATAAGCAGTATCCGGTGACGGAATGGGAATGCACACGCGATGCGCGCATTGCCGAGGTGCAGGGCAACCACAACCCTTACGTGCAGCGCGCTTGCATGGCACGAAAGAGCTAACCTACACTAGCGACAACTGATTATTGACAGGTGCAGCGGTGCACTTTTCACTCATAAGCCGCTGCATCGCCTGACAGACGGAATTTCAACACATGCGTATTCCCCGCATCCATCACCCAGAACCTCTTCAGCCGGGCCATGAAATCGCGCTGAGCGAAGATGCCGCAAACCACGTTGGCCGCGTGCTGCGTATGGGGCCGGGCCAGGCCATTCAACTGTTCGACGGATCCAATCAGGTGTTTGACGCTGAGATTGTCCGAGTGGATAAGAAAAGCGTGATGGTCAACATTGTGCGTAGCGAAGTGGACGACCGTGAATCCCCGCTGCATATCCATCTCGGTCAGGTAATGTCGCGCGGCGAAAAGATGGAATTCACTATTCAGAAGTCCATCGAGTTGGGCGTAAGCCTCATTACGCCACTTTTTTCTGAGCGCTGCGGGGTTAAACTGGACACCGAGCGCCTGAACAAAAAGCTCCAGCAGTGGCAGAAAATCGCCATTGCCGCTTGCGAACAGTGTGGTCGTAACCGTGTGCCGGAAATTCGCCCGGCGATGGATCTGGAAGCGTGGTGTGCCGAAGAATATGACGGTCTGAAACTGAACCTGCATCCGCGCGCCAGCCAGAGCATTAACACACTTCCACTGCCGGTTGAGCGCATCAGATTGCTGATAGGCCCGGAAGGAGGCCTCTCTGCCGATGAGATCGCCATGACCGCTCGCTATCAGTTTACGGATATTTTGTTGGGGCCACGCGTACTGCGTACAGAAACTACGGCGCTTACCGCCATCACCGCGCTTCAGGTCCGCTTTGGCGACCTGGGTTGAAAGGAGAAGCAGAATGATCAAGCTTGGCATCGTGATGGATCCCATCGCGGACATTAACATCAAAAAAGACACCAGCTTCGCCATGCTGTTGGAAGCACAACGCCGCGGCTATGAGCTGCACTATATGGAGATGGCGGATCTTTACTTGATCAATGGTGAAGCCCGCGCCCGCACCCGCATGCTTTCCGTCGAACAGAACTACGACAAATGGTACGAATTCGGTAGTGAACAGGATATATCGCTGGCCGATCTGGACACCATCCTGATGCGTAAAGATCCGCCGTTCGACACCGAGTATATCTATGCGACCTATATTCTTGAACGTGCGGAAGAGAAAGGCTCGCTGATCGTTAATAAACCGCAGAGCCTGCGCGACTGTAATGAAAAACTGTTCACTGCCTGGTTCCCGGATCTGACGCCGGAAACGCTGGTTACGCGCAACAAAGCGCAGTTGAAAGCGTTCTGGCAAAAGCATACCGATATCATCCTTAAACCGCTGGACGGCATGGGCGGCACGTCAATTTTCCGCGTCAAAGAAGGCGATCCGAATCTGCCGGTGATTACTGAAACGCTGACCGAACTGGGTAGCCGTTACTGCATGGCGCAAAACTATCTGCCGGCGATCAAAGATGGCGACAAGCGCGTGCTGGTGATTGACGGTGAACCGGTGCCTTACTGCCTGGCGCGCATTCCTCAGGGCGGTGAAACCCGCGGCAACCTGGCAGCGGGCGGCCGCGGCGAACCGCGTCCGTTAAGCGAAAGCGACTGGGCGATTGCGCGCAAAGTTGCGCCAGTGTTGAAAGCCAAAGGGCTGATTTTTGTTGGCCTGGATATTATCGGCGACCGTCTGACCGAAATTAACGTCACCAGCCCGACCTGCGTGCGTGAAATTGAGGCTGAATTCCCCATCACCATCACCGGCATGTTGATGGATGCCATCGAAAAACGTCTGGGTAAATAATCTCAGCGCGACAGGGCGGGAAGGATCCCGCCATGACAGCATTGCCAGGTGACAGCTCCGCGCTTTCCCCCCATACTAGGCTGTCGCTTTTTTGAACCAGGAAACAGAACCTCTGACAATGAATTTACAGCATCACTTTCTTATTGCCATGCCTGCTCTTCAGGATCCTCTCTTTCGGCGCTCGGTAGTCTATATCTGCGAGTACAACGACGAAGGCGCAATGGGGCTGATTATTAATAAGCCGCTGGAAAACCTGAAAGTTGACGGTGTCCTGGAAAAACTCAAAATCCAGCCAGAAGCGCGTGATCCGGCCATCCGCCTGGACAAACCGGTGCTGCTGGGCGGCCCGCTGGCGGAAGACCGTGGTTTTATCCTGCATACGCCGCCCGCCGCATTCGCTTCCAGTATTCGCGTTTCGGATAACACCGTGGTCACCACCTCACGCGATGTGCTGGAAACCCTTGGAACGGCAGAACAGCCGAGCGAGGTACTGGTCGCACTGGGATACGCCTCGTGGGAAAGAGGACAACTGGAGCAAGAGATCATGGATAACGCCTGGCTCACCGCCCCGGCCGATCTCAACATTCTGTTCAAAACGCCGATCGCCGACCGCTGGCGCGAAGCGGCAAAACTTATCGGTATCGATATCTCCACCATGCCTGGCGTAGCGGGGCACGCCTGATGAGCGGAACCTTGCTGGCCTTTGATTTTGGTACCAAAAGCATTGGCGTCGCCATTGGACAACGTATTACTGGCACGGCGCGTCCGCTCACTGCACTGAAAGCGCAGGACGGTACGCCAGACTGGAAGCTTATCGAAAAATTACTGAAAGAGTGGCAGCCGGAAATGGTCATCGTCGGTTTGCCGCTTAATATGGATGGTACCGAACAGCCGCTGACGGCACGCGCGCGCAATTTTGCCAATAAAGTGCACGGTCGTTTTGGCATGAAAGTTACGCTGCATGATGAGCGGTTAAGTACCGTAGAAGCGCGTGCCGGTTTGTTCGAACGCGGAGGTTTTCGCGCGCTCGACAAAGGCAGCGTTGATTCCGCCTCCGCCGTGATCATCCTCGAAAGCTATTTCGAGCAGCACGCCTGATCCCCTCTTCAATTCGGTTTTGTAACAAGCTTACCTGACTACTGCCGCGCGTCGACCGCGGCTTTTTGCCGATCCTTTTCACAGTTTCTGACTGCCCTTTTTGCATTTCCATTATTGTTTCTATAAAAGAAACATAGTAGAGCAAAAATCTGTCAGGCTTTTTCCGTCAAATGGCTGACCAGTGTATGAAGCGCCTGCAAGCGGATTTCAACCTCAGCGTCTTCGATGTTCCACATCCCGGCAAAGGCCAGTGCCGCAGAGTGTACGCCGAGGGGTTTGGCCATCGATACTTCACCATCGTCATGATGCCAGACCACATGACCATGCTGACGTTGCAGAGCCACATGCGGGCCAAGCCGCTGCCACTGCTCGTCAGTAAAGCGTTTTTGCAGTTCATCATCGTTTTCCGCCGCCAACAGCGACATGCCGATGACGGATTGCCAGGCGGGCAGCATGTGAAAACCGGCCAGCGCCTGGCTGACCTGGCTACCAGGTTTGGAGTGATAGATATAAATGACCTGATCCTCCCACAGCACGCCCATCGCCACCACGATGTCTTTCGGCGCGTAGCGTTCAAGCAGAGGGAGTGCCTGGGAGAAAAGCGTCGACCCACGAATCGCCTGCGCCGCCAGCGCATGGATACCAGGCCCTGGCAAATAGCGTCGCTGAGCATCCTGCATGGTCAGGCCGATCGACGCCATGGTCATCAGTAACCGGTTGACGCGCGTGGTGTTAATGCCCATCAGGCGAGCCAGCTCACGGCAACCAATGGCGCGACCACTAGAAACCAGGTATTGCAGGCAGCGGATACCGTCAATCAGGCTTTGGTTAGGTTGTGAGGACATTAAGGATTCGCTTCTCAGATTGCTCGAAATTCGATTTTACCCTCAGTAAAGAAGGATACAAGGTTATGAAGATCTTTCCCCATAGCGAGGTGAGAACCTTTCCGACGCAGCATCTGCACTGCGATCTGTTGGTCGCCGGCGGCGGCCTTGCCGGTCTTTGTGCCGCTCTTGCGGCTGCCCGCGACGGTTTACAAGTGGTGATGATTCAGGATAGGCCGGTGCCTGGCGGGAATGCCTCCAGCGAAGTAAGACTGTGGGCGAATGGTGCCACGTCGCATATGGGGAACAATAACCGCTGGGCGCGTGAAGGCGGCATCATGGGCCAAATCATGGAAGAGAACCTCTGGCGCAACAAAGAGGGTAACCCGGTGATGTTCGATCTGGTCCTCCTGGATTTGGCAAAAAGCCAGTCGGGGTTAACGCTCTTGCTGAATACTGCCGTTTATGAGGTGGAAAAAGAGCAGCAGCATATTACCCGCATCAAAGCCTTCAATCCGATCAATGAAACCTTTTACAGCGTAAATGCGGCGCAGTTTTGTGACGCTACTGGCGATGGTGTGCTGGGTTTTCTGGCGGGCGCTGAATATCGAGAGGGCGCAGAAGACGCACAAGAGCTGGGCGAAAAGATGGCACCAGGGGAGCATTTCGGTCATAAGCTAGGCCATTCGATCTACTTCTATACCAAACAAACCGATGGACCGGTCAACTTTGTGCCACCCTCTTTTGCGCTGCAAGATATAACCGCGATCCCGCGCTACAAGCGGCTGACATCAACGCTGAACGGTTGTGATTTGTGGTGGCTGGAGTGGGGAGGCCGCCTTGATACCGTGCATGAAAGTGAAGAGATCAAATGGGAGTTGTGGAAAATCGTCTGGGGCGTCTGGGATCATATTAAAAACTCCGGCAACTTTCCGGAAGCCGCCAATATGACCATCGAATGGGTAGGCGCAATTCCGGGCAAGCGCGAGAGCCGCCGATTCCTTGGCGATCATTTACTGTGCCAGCAGGATATTATCGATCAACGCGATCACTACGATGCCGTGGCATACGGCGGCTGGTCAATCGACCTGCACCCGGCTGATGGCGTTTACAGTACTCACGACGGCTGCCGCCAGTTTCACAGCAAAGGCACCTACACCATTCCATTTCGTAGCCTTTATAGCCGCTCGCTGGACAATCTGTTCCTCACCGGCAGGTTGATTTCCGCCTCCCATGTCGCATTTGGCAGCGCCCGCGTGATGTGCACCTGCGGCCTGCTGGGTGAAGTGGTGGGACGCGCCGCCGCACTTTGTAAAACAGAGCACCTTACCCCACGTGAATTAGCGGAGCCTGCACATATCGGCTTACTGCAACAGCAGCTACAGGTTAACGGCTGCTATATTCCACGGCGCTGGCTGCACGATCCGGCGTGCGGTGCGGAGGTCAGCGCCAGCAGTGAGTATCAACTGACTGAACTTCCTGCCAGCGGTCGCTGGCACGCATTAACCGGGCGGATGGCACTTCTACTGCCAGTACAGGCTGGCGAACCGTTGCCGGATATCTCATTGTTTCTGCGCGCCAAAACGCCGCAAACGCTGACAGTATCTCTGCTCGGCAGCGCGCGAGCCGGAAATTTCACCCCTGATTATCAATATGAAGAGTGTGTATTACAGGTTTCCGGCGAGGCCTGGCACACCCTGTCATTCCGCTGGCAGAGCGAGCGCGACCAGTATCTGTTTATCGCCTTCGAGGCGCAGGATGCGATCGAGATCGCTCTGACGGATATGCATTTGCCCGGCATGATGACGGTATTTAACAGCCTGAATGTACGCGTGGCGAAACACACTCGTCAGGTTGTCGATGGCGATTATGGCGTCGACGAGTTCGACTTCTGGCTGCCGCGCCGTCATCCGCAAAAAATTATGCCAGCCCTGCGTTTAAGCCTGCCGTTAACAGCCTGGAGCGTACAGAATGTGCTCAACGGACGACTGCGCCCGGAACAACAGACTAATGGTTGGACGCCGGATGCTAATGATCCGACCCCGGAGATTGTCTGGCGTTGGGCCGCGCCGCGCCAGATCCATCAGTTGACGCTGGTGCAGGACAACGACTTTGATAACGCCATGGAGTCGGTACAAATGGGCCATCATTACGCTGTGACGCCCCACTGTATTACGCACTACCGCCTGTGGGCGGGCGATAAACTCCTGGCCGAAGTGCGGGATAATCACCACTCCGTCTGCCAGCACCGGTTCCCCGAACCACTGGCAGCATTAAGCGTACGGCTGGAAATTCTCGCAACTGCAGGCGCCCTGCCAGCGGTTTACTCGCTAAACGTACGTTAAAGCCAGCCCTGCTGAACGCGCTGCTGATGACTCTGCGCAAAGGTCTGCATGCCCAACTGCTGCCCGGTCTGCATCACGCCGGGCAACTGGTGCGTTTTGCCCTCGCGAATCAGATTAGCGACCGCCGGAGAATTAATCAGTAGTTCAAACAGCGCGATCCGCCCTCCCCGCGTGTCTGCTTCCAGCCTCTGTGCCAGCACCGCTTGTAGGCTTCCGGCCAGTTGGCTGCGTACCGGATCTTTCTCCTGTGCCGGAAACGTATCCACCAGACGTTCAACCGCCTGCGCTGCCCCACGCGTATGCAGCGTGGCCAGAACCAGATGGCCGGTCTCTGCGGCGGTCAAAGCCAGACGGATGGTTTCGCTGTCCCGTAGCTCGCCCAGCAGGATCACATCAGGATCTTCACGCAGCGCTGCACGCAAACCAGCAGCGAATGAGTTACAGTGCTGGCCGATCTCACGCTGCTGGATTAAGCAGCGTTTGCTGGTATGGACAAATTCGATCGGATCTTCCAGCGTCAAAATATGCCCATCATGATGTTGATTGAGATGATCAACCATCGCCGCAAGTGTCGTGGATTTGCCGCTGCCGGTGGCGCCGGTCACCAGAATAAGCCCGTTATCCCGCTCCAGCAGAGTGTTCAGCGCAGCGGGCGCGTCCAGCTCTGCGAGCAATGGGCTGCTTTGCGCCAGCAGCCGCAACGCCAGTGAGACACCCTGATGATGGCTGAACGCGCCAGCACGCAAGCGATGTCCGCGCGCAGTGGTAAGGGCGAAATCAACCTGCCCCTGTTCTTGCCATTGCTGCTGCAGCGCACTGCTCAGATGCTTATTGATAAACCCACTGACGTCTGACGTGGGAAAAGGCGCTGGCACCAGACGTCCCTGTTGTCGCCAGCGCGGTGGACAATGACTGCACAGGTGTAGATCCGAGACATTATGCTTTACACTAAGCTCCACTATTTCATCTATATCCATAACGCTATCCTGGAAACATGAACGATATCGCGCATAACCTGGCACAGGTCCGGGACAAAATCTCCGCTGCCGCAACGCAATGCGGCCGTGCCCCAGCAGAAGTTACTTTACTTGCAGTGAGCAAAACTAAGCCTGCGAGCGCTGTCGCAGAAGCCATCGACGCCGGACAGCGCGCGTTTGGGGAAAATTATGTTCAGGAAGGGGTCGATAAGATCCTTCACTTCCGCGAAGCGGGTGTGAAGGACCTGCAATGGCACTTTATCGGGCCGTTGCAGTCCAACAAAAGCCGTCTGGTCGCCGAATATTTCGACTGGTGCCACACTATCGATCGTTTGCGCATCGCCAGCCGCTTAAGCGAACAGCGCCCCACTGACCTACCGCCGCTGAATGTGCTGATTCAGGTCAACATCAGCGATGAGCAGAGCAAATCGGGCATTGCCCTCAGCGAGCTGGATACGCTGGCGGCACAGGTCATTGAATTACCGGGCATTTGCCTGCGAGGTTTGATGGCGATCCCAGCGCCAGAAACGGATTACGCGCGGCAGTTTGCCGTAGCACGGCAAATGGCTGTAGCATTTGAAGCGCTCAAAACACATTATCCAACGGTGGATACCCTGTCGCTGGGCATGACGGATGACATGACCGCCGCCATTGCGGCTGGCAGCACGATGGTGCGCATCGGGACAGCCATTTTTGGTGCGCGCGATTACACGAAAAATTAAGGAATACAGAGGAACGCCATGAAGACGTTGACTTTCCTGCTCTCGACAGTGCTTGAACTCTATACGATGGTTCTGCTGTTGCGCGTCTGGATGCAGTGGGCACGCTGCGATTTTTACAACCCGTTTTCGCAGTTTGTAGTGAAAGCTACACAGCCGATTGTCGGGCCGCTGCGCCGTGTCATTCCGCCGCTGGGGCCGCTGGATAGCGCCTCGCTGCTGCTCGCTTTTATACTCAGTCTTATCAAAGCGATCGTGCTGTTTATGGTGATCACATTCCAGCCGATCATCTGGATTTCGGCGCTGCTGATTTTACTGAAAACCATCGGTCTGATGATTTTCTGGGTGCTGATGGTCATGGCAATCATGAGTTGGGTTAGCCAGGGCCGTAGCCCGGTCGAATACGCTTTAATACAGTTGACGGAACCGTTGCTGCGTCCAATTCGTAATCTGTTGCCAGCGATGGGCGGCATCGACTTCTCGCCGATGATTCTGGTGCTGCTGCTCTACGTCATCAATATGGGCGTTGCGGAACTGCTGCAATCCACCGGCGATATTCTTCTGCCGGGGTTGTGGATGGCACTATGAGTGCCGTTTCTACCTGTGAAGAGGGGCTGGTTTTGCGGCTGTACATTCAGCCGAAAGCCAGCCGCGACAGCATTATCGGGTTACATGGCGATGAACTGAAAGTCGCCATCACCGCTCCGCCTGTAGACGGCCAGGCCAATGCGCACCTGATCAAATACCTCGCAAAGCAGTTTCGCGTGGCAAAAAACCAGGTGGTGATTGAAAAAGGTGAACTGGGCCGCCATAAGCAGATTAAAATTGCCCACCCGCAACAGATCCCGACGGAAGTCGCGGCGCTAATCGATTAGGATCTACTATGCAAAAAGTTGTCCTCGCGACCGGTAATGCCGGTAAAGTGCGCGAGCTTGCCTCGCTATTGAATGATTTCGGCCTCGACGTGGTCGCACAAACTGAACTGGGCGTAGAGTCCGCAGAAGAGACCGGACTGACGTTTATTGAGAACGCCATCCTCAAAGCCCGCCACGCGGCGCAGGTTACCGGTTTGCCCGCCATCGCTGACGATTCCGGCCTGGCGGTTGATGCGTTGCTGGGTGCTCCGGGGATCTATTCGGCGCGCTATTCGGGTGTGGATGCAACCGATCAGCAGAACCTGGAAAAGCTGCTTGATGCGCTGAAATCAGTCCCGGATGAACAACGTACCGCACAGTTCCACTGTGTGCTGGTCTATCTGCGTCATGCGGACGATCCGACACCGCTGGTGTGTCACGGTAGCTGGCCCGGGGTGATCGCACGACAGCCGGCTGGCAGCGGCGGTTTTGGCTATGATCCGATTTTCTTTGTTCCTTCGGAGGATAAAACTGCGGCGGAACTTACCCGCGAAGAGAAAAACGCCATTTCCCATCGCGGTCAGGCGTTAAAACTGTTAATGGAAGCACTGCGTAATGGCTGATTTGCCACCTCTGAGCCTTTATATCCATATACCCTGGTGCGTACAGAAATGCCCATACTGCGACTTCAACTCACACGCACTGAAGGGCGAAGTTCCGCATGACGATTACGTTCAACATCTGCTGAACGATCTCGATGCTGACTCGCCGTGGGCGCAGGGACGTGAAATAAAGACTATCTTTATTGGTGGCGGCACACCGAGTCTGCTGTCAGGCCCGGCGATGCAAACGCTGCTGGATGGTGTACGCGCCCGGCTACCGCTGGCGAACGATGCGGAAATCACCATGGAGGCCAACCCAGGCACCGTGGAAGCAGACCGTTTCGTCGATTACCAGCGTGTGGGCGTGAACCGTATCTCCATCGGCGTGCAAAGCTTCAGTGAAACCAAGCTTCAGCGGCTCGGGCGAATTCACGGCCCGGAGGAAGCGAAACGTGCGGCGAAGCTGGCACGCGGGCTGGGGCTGCGCAGCTTTAACCTTGATTTGATGCACGGCCTGCCGGATCAGTCACTGGAGGAAGCACTGGACGATCTGCGCCAGGCCATCGAACTCAACCCGCCACATCTGTCGTGGTATCAACTGACTATCGAACCCAATACGCTTTTCGGCTCGCGCCCGCCGGTGCTACCGGATGACGATGCGCTGTGGGATATTTTCGAACAGGGGCACCAACTTCTTACTGTGGCTGGCTATCAGCAGTATGAAACCTCAGCCTATGCGAAACCGGGTTATCAGTGTCAACACAACCTCAATTACTGGCGCTTTGGCGATTACCTGGGTATTGGTTGTGGCGCGCACGGTAAAGTCACTTTTGCGGATGGGCGCATTCTGCGAACGGCGAAAACTCGCCATCCGCGTGGGTATATGCAGGGAAAATACCTTGATAAGTTGCACGATGTTGAAGCACAGGATAAACCGTTCGAATTCTTTATGAATCGCTTTCGTCTGCTGGAGCCTGCGCCGCGCGCTGAATTCGCCCGCTATACCGGGCTGGATGAGAGCACGATACGCCCGCAGATCGAGCAGGCGCTGGCATTAAATTATTTGCGTGAATGCGACACATACTGGCAAATAACCGAACACGGTAAGCTGTTTCTCAATTCTCTGCTTGAGTTGTTTCTGGTTGAATAAAGACTTTGGCCCTCTGCACAGAACGCAGAGAGCCGAAAGTATGACAGAAATATTAATGATGCCGTTGCTGCAAAGTGTGTCGCACTAATACCACAGCACTGGCAAGAATCCCACCACACAACGCCGCTAAAATAATAAGTAAAACCCGCCCCGGCCCCTCTTTTTTGGTAGGTAAAGACGGAGAAAGCTGATATTTAAACGGCATGAAAGTGATATCTTTAATATCCAATTTGTCCAGCTCCGCCAGGCGATGCTCACGATAGCGGAAATCTGCATTAAGCCGGGTAACATCGGTAATTGATTGTTCTATTTTAAGCTTTTCAGCAATGCCATCAGCACCCAAAGCAATAGAATAATCCGGGTCATCCTGCACGGATTGCCCATTACTGTACACAGGGCGCTTAATACCGGCAGCATTGGCCACTTCCAGCGAGTAATTGAGTCGCTTCAATTTGGTATCATGGAGCGTATTCATCCGCTCACGCTCCAGCGCCAGCGACTCCCTCTCCGTATCCTTTTTTAAATCTACTTCTTCACGCAAATAATCTAACGTTTCTTTAACAACCAACGCAGAAATATAATTGATGTAGCTGTTAAGAATGTCCCTGGCCTCGCCAGCTACAGGGGCAGTGAAGCTTAGCGTCCAGGACTGGTAAGGCACAGCATCAGCACTTTTCACCGACGTATTATTGACCGCCTTAATCTTGTCTGACAGTAGTACAATGCCACGACGCAGCTCTTCGGCATCAGGATTAGAAGCCATCAGCTTACCGGCCACCAGCGGTGAGGATGTCAGGAACTCTTCGCGCAGTGACTCAGAATTAAACTTTTTCAGGAACAGGTTAAATACTTCGCCTTTATCAAGGGAAGGCTTAACGTCAAGAACATGCAAAGTAGACAGCGTCTTTTGCAACTGGCTCCATTGTGCGTTTTCTGCTGGCGTGATCTCTGCCCGGCTGGTCCATTTTGGCGTTAATAACGCACTAATAAAGAATCCAATCAGAGAAAATATCAGAACAGTCGATATAATGATGCGTTTACTTTTCCACAAGGTACTCATTAAACCGAGCAGATCAATCTCGGTATTTTTGTAGCGCTCAGGAAAACCCTCATAGATGGAGGCGTCATTTTTAGATTGAATATGTAGTGTCATACAGGCAAGCATCGGTTCCATGATTTGAAATTCGATATTATCATCAATAGGAGAATTCTTGAAGTGATATTAACTCGCTGCATTTCAATAACACTAACACAAACCTATGTCAACCCACCTTAATTAATATCAAAAACTGGCTTGAAAATATTTCAGACATGTAATAAATAGCGAGTAAGATAATAAGCCCGACTATTATAGTCGGGCTTATTTGAGCATTCGAAAATAAAAAAGTCTGTAACAGGGGATCACTTCAATCCGGCGGTTAACACTTTGCGATTTTCTTCCAGCGAAACGACACGCTTACAAACGTCTTTGCCAAACTGCTGGAAATCCGCTTCCTGGTTTTTCCATTCATCCTGAATAGCCGTCTGCAAACCACCGAGGCTCCCCAGCACGCTCTGTAGCGGATTACCACCGCTCTTCAGCACGGCTTTCGCACCCATTTCGTTGATGCTGTCCTGCAAAATGCCGCCCATTGCCTGGTTCACCAGTTGCTGACCATTGGCACGCACTTCATCAATCGCTTTGTAGTGGAATGTCAGGCCATCGTTACGATGTTCAATGATGCGGTTCATCTGCTCTTTCAGCTGCATATCCAGCTTGGTCAGACGGTTACGCATGCTGCTGTTTTCTCCCACCTGTTTAACAATGATCGTGTCCAGTGCCACGCGGCTTTTCTCCACGCGACGGCGCGCGCCATCGTCAATCCATGGCAGAGCGCTGCGCAATTCGGCCTGGTAATCCTTCGCCTGCTCGCGCTGCGCAGCAGTTAGCGAAGGTTGCTTGCCGTTAAACATAACATTGCCGTCCGGGGTGATCACCAGGTTACCGTTCTCACCTTTCACCTGCACGGTTTGCGGGCTGATGATCACGTCGTCACGCGGCGTCACGCCACATTGATAATCAGCCTGAGCCGCAAATGCGGTAACCGTAAGAGCCGTCGCCAACAGCGTTTTGCGCATCATAAAAAACTCCTGTAGAGACAAAACGGGCCAGCTAATGCTGGCCCCTTATGCTTTATTAGTCCCACCAAACGTCGAAAAGTTCGCTGATGCGTACCTCGCTCAGTTTGCGGTCTTCCAGCCACTTACGCACAATGGCCTGATGTTCTTCGGTACATTTACCGACTTCCTGCAAACAAATCAGACCGTCCCAGGCCAGATAGCCACTGCCGTCAAACGCCAGCTTATTCGGCTCGATCACTTCCTGAATAAAGTCATCAACGGTTTTATCGATCTGTTCTTCGCTGGTACCTTCCGGAAAACGCCATGCAACGGAAAAACCTACTTCCTGGAATTCGTCGATATGCATTTTTTTACGCAAGCGACGACTGCGGTTTGTTGCCATTATTTCACCCTCTCGAACATTAAGTCCCATACACCGTGACCAAGACGGTGGCCACGCTGTTCAAATTTAGTCACTGGACGCGAATCCGGACGCGGCACAAAGTCATTCGTCGCCGACAGGTTTTTATAACCGTCAATAGAGGACATCACTTCAAGCATATGTTGTGCATAGGCTTCCCAGTCAGTCGCCATATGGAACACGCCACCCAGTTTGAGCTTGCTTTTCACCAGTTCAGCAAACGGTACCTGAACGATGCGGCGTTTATTATGACGTGCTTTATGCCACGGGTCAGGGAAAAACAGCTGCACCATATTTAAAGAATTGTCAGGAATCATTTTATGTAGCACTTCGACCGCGTCGTGGCACATCACGCGCAGGTTCTCAACGCCCTCTTCATGCGCAGAAGAGAGGCAAGCACCGACGCCCGGCGAGTGAACTTCGATACCGAGGAAGTTCTGCTCAGGACGCATTTTCGCCATCTCCACCAGCGAAGCGCCCATACCGAAGCCAATTTCCAGCGTAACCGGCGCCGTGTGGCCAAACAGCGCAACGAGATCCAGCGGCTGTTCGCTAAACTCAACGCCCATCACCGGCCAGTAATTTTCCAGCGCGTGTTGCTGCCCCTTGGTCAGGCGGCCCTGGCGACGGACAAAGCTACGAATCCGGCGCAATGGGCGGCCGTTTTCATCAAATTCCGGTGAAATGACGTCGTTATTCATAAAGTGATCTGCTCGTGAGAGTGTTCAGGAAACGGGCATTATCCAAAGTTAATCGCATGATGCAAGCACCGGAAAGTTCCGGTTTACAGGCCAACGCCTCTGTGCTGCAATCTTTGCCCCTGACAACGCGATTCTGGTGACCATGCAAGCGTCTCAATTTTCAGCCCAGGTTCTGGACTGGTACGATAAATACGGGCGAAAAACCCTGCCCTGGCAAATTGAAAAAACGCCTTACAAAGTATGGCTGTCGGAAGTGATGTTGCAACAGACGCAGGTTGCAACCGTGATTCCTTATTTCCAGC
The DNA here is from genome assembly GCF_900116535.1 of Kosakonia arachidis. Taxonomy (GTDB): domain Bacteria; phylum Pseudomonadota; class Gammaproteobacteria; order Enterobacterales; family Enterobacteriaceae; genus Kosakonia; species Kosakonia arachidis. Next base: position 404,957 of record NZ_FPAU01000002.1, read on the forward strand.
GTTTTATGACCCGTTTCCCGACGGTGGTCGATCTGGCGAGCGCTCCGCTGGATGAAGTGTTACATCTGTGGACCGGGCTGGGCTACTACGCCCGCGCCCGCAATCTGCATAAAGCTGCGCAGCAGGTGACGAACCTGCACGGCGGTCATTTCCCGGAAACTTTTGATGAAGTGGCTGCGCTTCCTGGCGTTGGCCGCTCCACCGCAGGCGCGATCCTATCTCTGTCGCTGGGTAAACATTTTCCCATCCTTGACGGTAACGTTAAACGCGTGCTGGCACGCTGCTACGCCGTTGCGGGCTGGCCGGGTAAAAAAGAAGTGGAAAAGCGGCTGTGGGATATCAGCAGTGAAGTTACACCGGCGAAAGGGGTGGATCGCTTTAACCAGGCGATGATGGATCTTGGTGCTATCGTCTGTACCCGGTCCAGACCGAAGTGCGAATTGTGCCCGTTGCAAACCGGCTGCGAAGCAAAAGCAGCGCAGTCGTGGGCACAATATCCCGGTAAAAAACCCAAACAGACGCTGCCTGAACGTACCGGCTATTTCCTGCTGATGCAGCATAAAGGCGAGGTTTATCTCGAGCAGCGCCCCCCGAGTGGGCTGTGGGGTGGTTTATTCTGTTTCCCACAATTCAGCGATGAAGAGGGGCTGCGCGACTGGCTGGCGCAGAGGAGCATTAGCGCCGATAATCTCAGCCAGCTTGTGGCGTTCCGCCATACCTTCAGCCATTTCCATCTGGATATTGTGCCTATGTGGCTTGGCGTGTCCTCGTTCTCATCCTGCATGGATGACGGCGCGGGTCTCTGGTATAACTTGGCGCAACCGCCATCCGTCGGTCTGGCGGCTCCAGTGGAACGCCTGATACAGCAATTACGCGCCGAAGCGAAGTAGCGTGGCGCGCAAGTAGAGAGGATTTTTTATGAGCAGAACCATTTTTTGTACCTTCCTGCAACGCGAAGCAGAGGGGCAAGACTTCCAGCTCTATCCGGGCGATCTGGGTAAACGCATTTATAACGAGATCTCGAAAGAGGCCTGGAAGCAGTGGCAGCAGAAGCAAACCATGTTGATTAACGAGAAAAAGCTCAACATGATGAATACCGAGCACCGCAAGCTGCTGGAACAGGAGATGGTGAATTTCCTGTTTGAAGGTAAAGACGTGCATATCGAAGGCTATACGCCGCAAGATAAAAAATAAGCGGCTAAACACATGCACGACTGGCAATGTCGCGGAACAGGGAGATATTGCCAGCGCCCGGGCGTCACAGGCGCGTTTCCCCCAACACAACTACATCCGGAATGATGAAAAAATTTTTAGCGCTAGTGATGATCGCGCCGTTACTGATTTCTTGTTCCAGCTCTAACAAATCGGGCGAAGCCTATAACGAAGCCTGGATTAAAGACACTAACGGTTTTGATATTTTGATGGGGCAGTTCGCCCACAATATTGAGAATCTTTGGGGATTTAACGAAGTCCTGATCGCCGGGCCGAAGGACTACGTCAAATATACCGACCAGTACCAGACTCGCAGCCACATCAACTTTGATAAGGGTACCATCACCATCGAAACGATCTCCGGCACCGATCCGGCTGCTCATCTGCGTCAGGCGATTATCAAAACCCTGCTGATGGGTGACGATCCGGGATCTATCGACCTCTATTCCGATGCCGATGATATCCCTATCTCCAAAGAACCGTTCCTTTATGGCCAGGTTCTGGATAACAATGGTGAAGCGATCCGCTGGGAGTGGCGCGCAGCACGCTTTGCAGATTACCTGCTGCAAACCCGGCTGAAAAGCCGCAGCAACGGTTTGCGCGTTATCTATAGCGTGACGCTCAATCTGGTGCCGAACCATCTGGACAAACGTGCGCATAAATATATCGGCATGGTGCGCCAGGCCTCGCAGAAATATGGCGTTGATGAATCGCTAATTCTGGCGATTATGCAGACTGAGTCGTCGTTTAACCCGTACGCGGTTAGCCGCTCCGACGCACTGGGTCTGATGCAGGTGGTACAGCACAGCGCCGGGAAAGATGTCTTCCGCGCGCAGGGCAGATCCGGTACGCCGGATCGCAGCTATCTGTTCGATCCGCAGAGCAATATTGATACCGGCACCGCGTATCTGGCAATGCTGAATAATGTTTATCTCTCCGGTATCAGTAACCCAACATCCCGGCGTTATGCGGTCATCACCGCCTACAACGGCGGCGCGGGCAGCGTACTTCGCGTCTTTTCCAGCGATAAAATTCAGGCGGCCAATATTATCAATACGATGACTCCAGGTGATGTTTACCAGACCCTGACCACCCGCCATCCGTCGGCGGAATCCCGTCGTTACCTCTATAAAGTCAATTCGGCGCAGAAGACCTGGCGTCGCAACTGATCCCGTGCCTCTTTCGTACATTTGTGCGCAAGAGGCATAAGCTCTTCTTCTGCATGATGCAAACGGTTGCGCTAAAGTGTGATATACGTCACCATATGTAAATGCAATCAGAGGAAGTTTGCATTTTTATGTCGGGCATAACAAATTCGCCGCCCTGGTGATGATAGAATCCTGACACATAACACTATTAATTGTGCCCATTCCAACATCTGTCCGTCTCCTTTGTGAGGAAATTAGCATGAATCTTAAGCTGCAGCTGAAAGTCATTATCTTTCTGCAGTTCTGCCTGTGGGGAAGCTGGCTGACGACACTTGGCTCATATATGTTCGTCACGCTGAAATTTGATGGTGCATCTATTGGTGCGGTGTATAGTTCGCTGGGCATTGCCTCGCTACTGATGCCGCCGCTGCTCGGTATCATTGCCGACAAATGGCTGAGCGCGAAATGGGTTTATGCCCTGTGTCATCTGGTCGGTGCGATCACCCTGTTTATTGCCGCAGGCGTTACCACGCCGGGCGCAATGTTTGCCATTATTTTGCTTAACTCACTGGCCTATATGCCAACGCTGAGTCTGGTAAATACCATCTCTTACTTCCGCCTGAAATCCGCCGGGCACGATATCGTTACCGATTTCCCGCCAATTCGCATCTGGGGCACCATTGGCTTTATCCTGGCGATGTGGGTGGTGAGCTTCTCCGGCTTCGAACTGAGCCATATGCAACTCTATATCGGTGCCGCACTGTCGCTGGTACTAAGCCTGTACTCCCTGACGCTGCCGTACATGCCGGTTGCGAAAAGCACCGAGAAACAGACCTGGGTGGAAATGCTGGGCCTGAATGCTTTCGCGCTGTTTAAAAACAAGCGCATGGCAATCTTCTTCATCTTCTCGATGATGCTGGGCGCAGAGTTGCAGATCACTAACATGTTCGGCAACACCTTCCTGCACAGCTTCGATGCCAACCCACTGTTTGCTAATAGCTTTATCGTGACCCATGCGTCAGTGATGATGTCTATTTCGCAGATTTCCGAAACAGCCTTCATCCTCGCGATTCCGTTCTTTATGAGCCGCTACGGCATCAAGAACGTAATGATGATCAGTATTTTCGCCTGGGTACTGCGTTTTGGTTTGTTCGCCTATGGCGACCCGACACCGTTCGGCACTGTGCTGCTGGTACTGTCGATGATTGTCTACGGCTGTGCGTTTGACTTCTTCAACATCTCCGGTTCTGTGTTCGTTGAGAAAGAGGTTAACCCAGCGATCCGCGCCAGTGCGCAGGGTATGTTGCTGATGATGACCAACGGCTTCGGCTGCATCCTCGGCGGTATGGCCAGCGGCAAAGTGGTAGAGATCTACACCACCGCAGGTGTTACCGACTGGAAAACCGTATGGCTGATTTTTGCCAGTTATTCGCTGGTGCTGGCTTTTGCCTTCGTGGCACTGTTTAAATACAAACATGTGCGCGAACCTGCAGCAGTCGCCCAGAAAGCGTAAGACAATAACCCGGCCTGAGCGCCGGGTTATTTATTCCTTTATCCACACACTAAGAGCCCATCCCATTAGGCTATTTTATTTGCCATTTTGGTCCTGGGCAGTACTCACACAAAATGTGTCGGCATTTTGAACGCCGTTTGCGGTGGCCCTTTAGGGCGAGCGAAGCGAGTCATCCTCACATACTGCGTGTACGCCCCGGTTGTTGCGCACTGTCCGTGTCCAACCTGGCTGCAACAATATACGCCTACTGGGACAGGCTCTAAGTCTGTTCCGTCCGGGTAAATCCATTTAACGGATATGGCATTATGGAAGTTGTGCCAAAACGTACGCGACTGCCAGCAAATCGGCGCTGCCGCCAGGGCTTAAGTGCCGTGCCATCAGCGCCTGGTCCATTTCAGACAACGCATCATTATCCCAGCCGTCCGCCAGTAACGTTGCCGCATAATCCTGTACGTAGCGCAATCCTGCAATACCGCCGCGCGACACAAGATTGCTGTCCGGGTTTGTCGCCATCAGACGCAATAACGCATGCTGCAAGCGCCGTTCGCCCTGCTCCTGATGCCAGAACGGCAGTACCGCGCGGCGCACGGTGACAAAACCCTGTTCAGCCTCGCCGCGGGCACCGGTAAGACCATACTCCAGGAACTGTTTCTCACCTGCCGTCACAGCCTGCGGCCGGGCTGCAAGTTCACGCGCCACCAGCCCGCGACAGATTTCACTGACCTGCCGACACAACGTTTCAGCCTGCAGCGCACGGCGTTGTCCCTGCAATCGTCCGGCGGCAAAACAGAGCAGACCTAGCGAAAAAATCCCGCCTTTATGGGTATTCACTCCGCCGGTGGCAGCAAACATCGCCTGCTCGCAGGCGATGCCCGCCGGTCGCAGCAGGCGCAACTGGACATCTGCCGCCTTGTGGGCATGTTCGCGCCCGGCCTGTTCAAAGACAGAAAACCATGGCGTGATGGCCGCAATGCTGCGTAAAAACAGCGCATGATCCATATCCTGGTGCGAGCCGTTGTTCGCCCGGTCCACCAGCCCCGGTTTCGGCGTGAGATCCAGTTCCAGCCGCAGTGCCCAGGCAGCCAGTGCCGGTACGCTGATAACAGCGGGTTCAGTCGCGAGTAAACCAGCCATCAATCAGTTTCTCCACGCGGGCAACCACTTCATCAATCGGATGGCGGCGCGAACGCGCACAGCCGTGCGCTGGCTCATCGCACACCAGGCAACGGCGAGTATTCAGATCCAGTGAATGACGCCCGACCTGTCCCGCCTGCGGGCACAACACATCAAAATCCCACAGACGACCCAGAGGATGCGTCTGTTCCATCTCAACGCACTGCGCCTTGATTTCCACCGCCGGATGCGCAACACACCACAGGGCTTCTGCGCCGGTCGGCAGCCACAGCACTTGCCGGTCCAGCACCTGCCAGCGGTTCTGCCATAGCAATTGATCGCAGGTCTGCAACGCCACACCCATGGTATTGCGATAGCGAATGCTGTCTTTAACCGCGCCGGGCGTCACCAGCGTCAGTGAAATGACCGGTTGTTGATAGTGAGCGAGCCAGTCAGCCTGACGCGCTGCACGGCTATCTTTCGCCGCCAGCAGCGCTTCAAGGCTGACGCCCGATCTTATGGGCGTCAGTGTCGTCATGCATTTTCCTCTTTAACCTGACGGACAACGTCAATGACGGTGCCATCACGGTAGCGGATCACCCCGACAATACGGTCAGTAAAGGCGATCGGTTTAGGTTCACCTGTCAGCGAGATGGCGCGTTGATACAGTGTTTCGATATCAACAATTTTCAGCCCCGCCGCCAGCAGGCGTTCGCGGATCTCAGGACGCGCCGGGTTCACCGCAATCCCATGGTCAGTCACCAGCACATCGATGCTTTCCCCGGGTGTCAGCAACGTGGTCACGCGTTTCACCACCGTCGGAATACGGCTACGTAGTAAGGGCGCCACAACAATGGTCAGGTTTGCCGCAGCCGCCACATCACAGTGGCCACCAGATGCGCCGCGCATTACACCGTCTGAACCGGTAATAACATTGACGTTAAACTCCGTGTCGATCTCAAGCGCGCTGAGGATCACCACATCCAACTGGTCGCAGCAAGCAGCTTTGCCGCCGGGGTTGGCATAGACATCAGTCGAGATCTCAACGTGGTTCGGGTTACGGTGCAGTGATGCCGCGGCCTCGCCGTCAAAACACTGCGTGTCCAGCAGCTTACCGATTAGCCCTTTTTCATGCAGACTCACCAGCGCACCAGTGATACCACCGAGCGCGAAACTGGCCTTCACCCCGAGGCGCTCCATTTTCTCTTCCATAAAGCGGGTCGCCGCCGTCGACGCTGCGCCGGAGCCGGTCTGCATGGAAAAACCATCCTTGAAATAGCCGGAGTGCTCGATCACATCCGCCGCATAGCGCGCGATCATCAATTCACGCGGATTGCTGGTGACACGCGCTGCGCCAACGCTGATTTTTGCCGGATCGCCCACACTCTCCACCTGCACAATCAAATCCACCTGCTCCTGACCAAGGCTGGCGGGCATATTCGGGAACGGCACCAACGCTTCCGTCAGCAGCACCACTTTGTGGGCGAACTTCGCATCCACCATTGCATAGCCCAGCGAACCGCAGCAGGATTTGCCCTGTGTGCCGTTGGCGTTGCCAAACTCATCGCTGCAGGGTACGCCAAGAAAGGCGACGTCAATCTTCAGTTCGCCATCCTGCAACAGTTTGACGCGCCCGCCGTGGGAGTGAATCTGTACCGGTTCTGCCATCAGTCCATGAGAGATTGCATCCGCCAGCTTGCCGCGCATGCCGGAAGTATAAATGCGGGTAATCACACCGCTCTCAATATGTTCGATCAGCGCATCGTTGCAGGTCATCAGTGAACTGGAGGCCAGCGTCAGATTTTTGAATCCCAGACGCGCCAGCGTGGCGACAACATGGTTAATCACCCGGTCACCTTCGCGGAAAGCGTGGTGGAACGAGATGGTCATCCCGTCTTTCAGGCCACTGCGGGCGATGGCGTCTTCCAGCGTGGCGCAGAGTTTGCGCGTGTGTTTGCTGTTAACGTCCGCCAGCCACGGCGTGGCCGCATGAGCGCTGTCGAAGGGTTTTAACTCACGCAGATGGGGAAAATTAACGTGAAGAAGCTCTGTCTGATTCATTATACTGTCCTTACCGACGCACGCCGGACGCGGCCGCACGTTCCAGCACCATCTGCGCGTGATTAATAATCGGGGCGTCGATCATTTTGCCGTTCAGCGAAACGACGCCAAGCCCGTTGCGTTCACCCTCTTCTGCCGCTTCAATAACCCGTTGCGCGTGGTCAACTTCCTCCTGTGTCGGCGCATAAGCATTATGCAGCAGATCGATTTGCCGCGGGTTGATCAGCGACTTACCGTTGAAGCCCATTTTGCGGATCAACCCGACTTCGCGCAGGAATCCGGCTTCGTCGTTAACGTCTGACCACACCACATCAAAAGCGTCGATACCGGCGGCGCGTGCGGCGTGCAGCACTGCGCAGCGAGCATAAAACAGCTCTGTACCGTCGCCGCGTTCGGTCTGCATATCCATCACATAGTCGAAAGCGGCCAGCGCAATACCGATCAGACGCTGAGAGCTACGGGCGATCGCTACGGCATTAATAACGCCGATCGCGGATTCGATGGCCGCCATTACGCGGGTCGATCCCACTTCACGTCCGCAGGCCAACTCGATACGTTCGAGATGACGTTCCAGTTCGTAGATATCTTCTGGGGTATCCGTTTTCGGTAAGCGCACCACATCCACGCCAGCACGAACGACCGCTTCCAGATCCGGCAGGCCAAACGGCGTGTTCAGCGGGTTGATACGCACCACGGTTTCGATATCCTGGTACATCGGGTGTTGCAGGGCATGAAATACCAGCAGTCGTGCGGTGTCTTTTTCACGCAGAGAGACGGCATCTTCCAGATCAAACATGATCGAATCCGGACGATAGATAAACGCGGTGGAGAGCATGGCGGCGTTAGCGCCTGGCAGAAACAACATGCTACGACGGAGTTTTTTCACAGCAGTTTCCCCCAGTCGATCTCTGTTCCTTCCGATGCGCGCAGTACCGCGCTCTGTAAACGTGCGCGGATAACACAGTCCAGCGCGCCTTTGTCTTCAATGATGATCAAGCCCTGGTGAACCGCCATTGCACGCAGCGTGTCGTTCACCACCTTACGGATCTGATCGCCAAATTGCTTGATAACCTCGCTGTGAATAACGACTTCTAACTCGCCTTCGGCGGGGGCTATTTTTACCATCAGGTCGCTGGACTCCATGGTTCCGGCCAGCGCCTCCCTCACAATTTTCATATTTAGATTCCTGATTTTTAAACAGCTTCCGCGCTGTAGTGGGATTCGAGATGCGCGAAAGTGGTATCCGGTACAATTTCCCGAATACGGGAAAACTGGTGTGTTTGCAGTAAACGGCGCACTTCAGACGCGGAGATGGCATTGCCGGTCGCTTTAAGGCGCGGAATTTCCACCACCTCCACCGTCCCCGCCAGCAGTTGATGCATCGTCTGATTGTACTGGCGGGTAATGTCGCAAAAGGGTTCGCTACCGATAAAGCGGTGGGTGATACCCAGCGCGGGTGCAATGTAGTTGCGGAAAATCAGCAGGTCGATTTCGCTCCATGCCTGCTGTACTTTGCCGGTCTCTTTCAGGAAATAAGCCGGGAAAGTGGCGCGGGAAATAATGTACTGAGAGCCTTCGTGAACGATGACATTCGGCAGATGTGCCACACCCGCCTTCACCATTTTCAGCCGCGCGGCAAAGGGGAAGAACGACGCGTCTTCGCGCACCACGAACAGGTGCAGCCAGTCGCAGACACGTGCGGCCTGCTCCACCAGATGGCGGTGCCCCAGCGTAAAGGGATTAGCATTCATCACAATCGCGCCGATGCGTTTGCCTGGCATGCGATCGATCTGCAACGTGCGGCAGTAACGCTGAATCCCCGACGGGGTATTCTCCATCAGCACTGCGTTGTTGCCGCTTTGCGCCACCGGCCAGAAGCCACTGTGGCGGAAACGTTCCAGGTTGCAGGGGCGCGTGCAGAGAAATAGATGAAAATGCCCCCGCGCCAGCGCCAGATGGGAAACCTCCGCCAGCAGACGCGCACTGAGATTTTCGCCGCGTAGCTCTTCATCCACTGCAACACATTTGATGACATTGGCGGCCAGGCCCGCACAACCCACCAGCCGGTTTCCCGACCAGGCTTCAACGAAAGTGGTGATATCACTGTCCATACCTAATCCACTGTCTGCGAGCAACGTGCGGATCGAGGCCAGCCGTTGAGTATTGCCGTTGACTTCCGCCACGCGGAAGTCGATGGGGGGTCGTGCCTGCATGGTATTGCCTTTCGTCCTTAGTGTGCCGCCGTCAGCGAATAAGCTGGCGCTGGCGCATCAATAATCACATTACTGAGGTGACCGATATTCTCGATCTCCACTTCGATGCGATCGCCCGCCTTCATAAACAATGGCGGGTTGCGTTTTTTGCCGACGCCGCCCGGCGAGCCGGTGATGATGACATCGCCCGGCGTCAGGCTAGTGAAGGTACTGATGTACTCGATAAGCTCAGCCACCTTATGAATCATGCTGGCGGTGTTATCGTCCTGCACCATGCGGCCATTCAACCAGGTGCGGATCGCCAGTTGATGCGGATCAGGGATCTCATCCGCCGTCGTCATCCATGGGCCGAAAGCGCCAGTTTGCCGCCAGTTTTTCCCGGCGGTAAACCAGGTGTGTTGCCAGTCGCGCGCCGAACCATCCATGTAGCAGCTGTAGCCGGCAACGTGGTTTAAAGCCGCCTCACGGGAGATATTTTCGCCCCCTGTTCCGATGATCACTGCCAGCTCGCCTTCATAGTCGAATTCACTGGAGTGACGCGGCTTCAGTACCGGCGCGTTATGACCGGTTTGCGAATCCGCAAAGCGAACAAAGAGCGTTGGTGCCGGGTTATGCTGATCGAATTCTTTGCGCTTTTCGGCGTAGTTCATGCCGACGCAGAGAATTTTGGCCGGATTATCAATGACCGGCAGAAATTGCAGATCGTCGAAGCGGATATCTGCCGTTTCACCGTCCAGTTGTTGCGCTTCATTCAGCGCGTTGGCAGCGAGCAGTGATTTCAAATCACCGTAACGGTCGCCCAGACGCTGCCCCAGATTGATTACGCCATCAGCCTTGACGATGCCGTAACTCCGGATCCCCTGATGGACAAAGCTTGCGAGTTTCATATCAGTTCCTGTAACACTTGAATCAAACGAGGAAATTGCCGAGCACCAACAGCGATACCGAGACGTTGATCGCACCGCCGATACGGGTTGCGATCTGCGCAAACGGCATCAGGCTCATGCGGTTACCCGCGGTCAGGATGGCAACATCCCCTGTACCGCCCTGGCCGCTCTGGCAGCAGGAAACAATGGCCACATCAATAGGATGCATGCCGATCTTTTTGCCCACAAAAAAGCCAGTGGCAACCAGTGCGGAAACGGTGCTCACGATCACCAGCAGGTTGTTGATGGTGAACGCATGAACCAGCTCTTCCCATGGCGTGATAGCCACACCGACGGCGAAGAGGATGGGATAGGTAACGGAGGTCTGGAAGAATTTGTATACCACCTGAGAGCCTTCCAGCAGACGCGGAGAGACACCGTTCGCCAGCTTGATCAGAACGGCAACGAACAGCATACCAACCGGCGCAGGCAATCCAATCAGCTTGTGACCGAGCATGCCGATCATGTACAGCAGCACAGCAAGCAGCGCGCCAGCCGCAATAGTGGTGACATCAGTTTTACCGGATACAGCCGGTGTAGCCGGAGCCTGTTCATCACCGTTGCTGCGATTAGGCATTAACTGCCCTTCGCCGGTCAGGTGCGGGAAGCGTTTACCCAACTGATTCAGACAACCAGAGATGATGATGGCAGTCAGGCCACCAAGCATGACCATCGGCAATACACGACCGAGCGCAACGCCCTGATCCATATGCAGCAGTGTCGCGTAACCTATCGAGAGCGGGATCGCGCCCTCACCCACACCACCCGCCATGATCGGCAGAATGATAAAGAAGAAGATCTGGAACGGCTCCATACCGAGCGCCAGGCCCACACCCATTCCCACCAGCATGCCGACGATTTCGCCACACAGCATCGGGAAGAAGATACGCAGGAAGCCCTGGATCAGCGTGGTGCGATTCATGCTCATGATACTGCCGACAATGATGCAGCAGATATAGAGATAAAGAATGTTGGTGGATTTGTAGAACTTGGTGGTGGATTCCACGACCACATCCGGCAACAGGCCGTAGTAAACCATCGCCGAGGGAATAAAGGTCGCGCAAATAGCCGCTGCGCCCAGTTTGCCGACGATCGGCAGACGTTTGCCGAATTCACCGCAGGCAAAGCCGAAGAATGCCAACGTGGCTACCATTACCACGATATCGCTCGGCAACTTACCGCCCAGGCAGTCAATGGCAATTAATGCACCGGCTAACAGGAATAATGGCAGAGGAATAATCCCGATTTTCCAGGTATCCATAATGTGCCACCATTTTTCTTTCAGTGGTTTCTTTTGAATCTCAAGCGATTCAGAGGTAACAGAAAATGAATCGTCAGTTGTGCTCATAATTAAGCCCCTTGGTTATTTTGTACATACAGAGTAAAGGGCTAAAAACGCACTTTGTGTGAGGAAATGCATAATAAAATCGTTGTTTTAATGGTACCTATGGTTTTTATGGTTTCTTTTATTTTGTGTGATTCATCGCTTATTTATTGCTGTGGTTTTTATGGTTTTTTTATATAGAAATACAACTTAATAACATTTCCAAAAAACAATATTTAACAGAGTGTTTTTAAGCACCAAACCATGCTGTGCAAAGGATCACAAGTTTCCAGTAAACTCCGCACGCATGTTAAAAAAGATGCTACATTGTCGCATTGTTGGCTGCTGTGCGTAATGTCATGAAAGTCTCTTTCCAAATCAAACTTTTTATTTCACTGGTACTTTTTTTCTCCGGCCTCTTCGTTTTATTAGGTGTTTATTATTACAAAGACGTTGGTCGCCAACTATACCAGGAGATGAGCGCCAGAGCCAAAATACAGGCGGAAGAAATAGCGATTATTCCGAGTTTACGCCAGTCGGTTGCCGATAAAGACATTCGAGCCATCGCGCAATTTATGCATAAAGTAGTGGCACACAGCGATGCAAGCTTTATTGTTATCGGCGATGATAAAGGGCTGCACCTATTTCACTCAGTGCATTCTGATGTCGTAGGAAAAACGTTGATTGGCGGCGACAATGCCGACGTACTCAAGGGGAAAAGTACAACCACCATTCGCAAAGGAGGGCTGGGTATTTCACTGCGCAGCAAAGCGCCAATATTTGATGATGTCGGGCATGTCGTGGGGATTGTTTCTGTCGGCTACCTGACCAGCTATCTCGACAGGATCACCCTGGGGAAAGTGATCAACATTTTTCTCGCCGCAGTACTTTTACTGATGGCTCTGTTTGTTTTTTCCTGGTTTTTTACCCGCAGTATCAAAAAGCAGATCTTCTCACTGGAGCCACGCGAAATTGGTCTTCTGGTGCGTCAGCAGAAAGCGATGATGGAGTCGATCTATGAAGGGGTGATCGCCATTGACAGCGAATTGCGTATCGAGGTGATTAACCAGGCAGCACGTAAACTGCTGGCGTTAAGCCAGCCGACGCGTGCACTGCGCGGGCAAACCATCGCCGAAGTCATTGCACCAGTGCCCTTTTTCGCCCGCGAGGTGATGCTGGAGAATGACACACACGATGAGATGTGTCGGTTCAACCAGTTGACAGTTATTGCCAGCCGGGTGCGCATTATGCTGGAGAATAAGTTACAGGGCTGGGTGATCACCTTCCGTGACCGCAATGAGATTGACAGCCTCAGTGCGCAACTGAGCCAGGTAAAACGCTATGTCGACAATCTGCGCATTATGCGTCATGAGCAACTCAATCGTATGGCCACGCTGTCGGGGCTACTGCATATGGAGCGTTACGATGACGCCATTCGCTATATTCAGGCGCAGTCGGAACATGCGCAGGAGCTGCTGGACTTTATCTCATCACATTTTAGTTCGCCGACATTATGCGGCCTGTTGTTAGGTAAAGCGGCGCGCGCCCGCGAAAAAGGCGTTGAACTGGCGTTTGATCCGTCGTGCCGGATGGATCGCCCCAGTAGTACGCTGGGCGAGGCGGAGCTGATTTCGATCATCGGTAATCTGCTGGATAATGCCATTGAAGCGACACAGCGCGCAGAGTTACCACACGAGCCGGTCGAGGTGCTGATCCTGCAGCATGAACACGAGTTGATTATTGAGGTGGCAGATCGCGGCGTGGGGATCGAGCCGGAAATCCATGAGCACATATTTGAACGCGGGATAACCACTAAACGCCACGGCGATCATGGCATCGGGCTATACCTGATCGCCAGCTATGTTGCGCATGTCGGTGGTTCGATTGAGGTTTCAGCCAATGAACCGCGCGGTACCATTTTCTCTTTGTTTATTCCTGAAACGGGCAACGTACTGCGTCCCGTACCGACCCTGGAAGATCAGAATTATGCAACATGAACTGATAGACGTGCTGATAGTGGAAGATGAACACGCCCTTGCGCAACTTCATGCGGAGCTTATCGGCAAGCATCCACGCTTGCGGCTGATGGGGATTGCCTCGTCGCTGGCAGAAGCAAAAGTCATGCTGGACAGCATGCAACCGCAGCTGGTTCTGCTGGATAACTATCTCCCGGATGGCAAAGGTATTACGCTGATCAACGATACGCAAATTATCCGCGCCAACTGCTCAGTCATTTTTATTACCGCTGCCAGCGATATGGATACCTGTAGCCAGGCGATCCGCAATGGCGCGTTCGACTATATCCTCAAACCCGTGTCGTGGAAGCGGTTGAGCCAGTCGCTGGAGCGTTTTGTACAGTTTGCCGATCAACAACGGGTGTGGAAAATCGTCGATCAGCAAAACGTCGATTCACTCTATCAATTGCAGGCCAAAAACTACCGTCAGGACAATGGCAGTAAAGGCATTGAGGAGAATACGCTGGCGCTGGTACAAAAGCTGTTTGCCGACGATGCCGAACGCTGCTTTTCCGTTGATGAAGTGGTCAGTGAAACGGGATTAAGTAAAACCACTACCCGCCGCTACCTCGAACACTGCGTGGAGGCGGGTTTTCTGGTGGTTGAGATGCAGTACGGAAAAATCGGCCACCCGCGCCGTATGTATCGCCGGGTGGCCGCGTAACGCTGTTCCTTACCGCCGAACCGATGTTACTTCAGCACATAGCCGTACAGGCGTTTGATCCCGTCGGCATCGGTTTCCGAATAGACGCCCTGCAACTCCGGTGAAAAGCCCGGTAGCAGGTTGACGCCTTCTTCCAGCGCCAGGAAGTAGCGCTGGACGGCTCCCCCCCACACTTCACCGGGTACCACGCACAGCACGCCCGGCGGGTAAGGCAGCGCGCCTTCAGCGGCGATACGCCCTTCCGCCTCGCTGATACGTACCAGTTCAACATTGCCGCGAATAAACTCGTTATTTGCGTCCTGAGGATTCATCACTACCGCTGGCAGACTCTCTTTGCGGAACATCGCTTTTTGCAGATCCTTCACATCAAAGCTGACATACAGATCGTGCATCTCCTGGCACAGCTCACGCAGAGTGTAATCGCGGTAGCGCACCGGGTATTTGTTAAAGATGGTCGGCAGTACATCGGCAAGCGGCGTGTCATCCTCAATATGCTGTTCAAACTGGGCGAGCATCGCCACCAGCTGCGCCATTTTCTCTGCGCTCTCAGCTGGCGTCAGCAGGAACAGGATCGAGTTGAGATCGCACTTCTCCGGTACGATGCCGTTCTCGCGCAGGAAGTGCGCCAGAATGGTCGCCGGAATACCAAAATCGGCGTATTCCCCGGTTTCCGCATCGATACCTGGCGTGGTCAGCAGCAGCTTGCAGGGATCGACAAAATACTGTTCGCGCGCATAGCCCTCAAAGCCGTGCCATTTGTCACCCGGCTCAAAGCTGAAGAAGCGGCGTTCGCGGGCAATCATCTCGGTGGGATGATCCTGCCACGGACGACCAGCGATCTCTGGCGGCACGAAGGGTTTGATCATTTTGCAGTTGGCAATGATCGCCTTACGCGCGTCTATCCCCAGCGCCACACACTCGGCCCACAGGCGGCGCCCGCTCTCACCCTGATGGATTTTAGCGTTAACATCCAGCGCGGCAAACAAGGGATAGAACGGACTGGTCGAGGCATGCAGCATAAAAGCGTTGTTCAGCCGCTTATGCGGGCAGAATCGCGCCTGGCCGCGCAGATGGTTATCCTTCTTGTGGATCTGCGACGTTTGCGAGAAACCGGCCTGCTGTTTGTGCACCGACTGGGTGACAAAAATACCAGGATCGTTTTCGTTCAGATCCAGCAGCAACGGTGAGCAGTCCGCCATCATCGGGATAAATTGCTCGTAACCGACCCACGCAGAGTCAAACAGAATGTAATCACACAGGCTGCCAATCTTGTCGATCACCTGACGGGCGTTGTAGATAGTGCCATCGTAAGTCCCAAGCTGGATCACCGCCAGACGAAACGGCCGTGGCTTATCGGCCTTATGTGGCGCAACATCGCGGATCAAATTGCGCAGGTATTTCTCATCGAAACAGTGATTGTCGATGCCACCGATAAAACCAAACGGGTTGCGGGCCGCTTCCAGATAAACTGGCGTGGCTCCCGCCTGGATCAGCGCGCCATGGTGATTGGATTTATGGTTATTGCGATCGAACAGCACCAGATCGCCGCGGGTTAGCAGCGCATTGGTCACCACCTTATTGGCGGCGGATGTGCCGTTGAGGACGAAATAGGTTTTGTCAGCATTAAACACTTTTGCTGCGAATTTCTGCGCATGCTTCGCGGATCCTTCGTGGATCAATAGATCGCCCAGTCTGACGTCGGCGTTACACATGTCAGCGCGAAAAACGTTCTCACCGAAAAATTCATAGAACTGGCGTCCTGCCGGATGCTTTTTGAAAAATTCACCGTGCTGGTGACCCGGACAGGCAAAGGTGCTGTTGCCCATCTCGACATACTGGCGCAGTGTATCGAAAAACGGCGGCAGTAAATTGTCTTCATAATCGACAGCGGCTGCTTCCAGCTCCAGCCACTCCTGATCTTTGCCAGCGATAACCGCCGTAATGCCTTCAGGCATATCGACCGGCTCACTGGAGAATAAGAATACCGGCACGTTAAAACCTGTCCGTTTGAGCAGCGCCAGAATGCCGCTACGACTCTCCGCTACTGTTATGACGACTGCCGCTACATCCGTAAAGTCGGTGCTCTCCAGTGTCACCACTTCGCGGTGGGTGGAAAGCAGGGATACCAGCTCGCAGCTGACGGCAATTTTCATCGATTTCATAAGCACGAATACCCGTTTCAGGGGAGTAAAAAACCCCGGACAAAGCTGCTGCTTCGCCCAACGAACGTGTCTGACTGGAACCAGCTCCAACCGTCAGACATCAGTAAAAGCAGAGCGTCTCTGATCTTACTGTTGTCCTACAGTGAGCGTGCGTTACCCTCACCGCATGGTGAGTGAAGTAGGAGATAAAATGAGACGGGCACCCGTTTGCGCAGGTGCGCAATCTCTCTGGCTAACGGCTGAATAGTGCGTCATCAGGCGGCCCCGTAGAGGTAGAAGAAAATTCGCGCAATCATGGCACCTTTCCCCCACTGGCGCAACTAACGCAGCCTCAACCGCGCATAGAAATGCTATTCTGTGCGGCATATTATTCAGTTATATGAAACACAGGAGTGAAGGTGTGCTAACAGGTCCTTTCATCAATGCCGCCGCCGTATTGCTCGGCGGAACAATTGGCGCTTTGCTCAGCCACCGGTTGCCGGAGCGGGTGCGTGATTCAATGCCGTCGATTTTTGGTCTGGCCTCGTTAGGTATAGGCATCTTGCTGGTCATCAAATGCGTGAACCTGCCAGTGATGGTGCTGGCGACGCTGGTGGGGACGCTCATCGGGGAACTTTGTTATGTGGAGCGTGGTATTAGCAGCAGCGTAAATGCGCTACGGAATCTGGTGCAAAAACGCAAAGAGGGTGAAGCCAACAGTGCGCATGAGTCTTTTATTCAAAGCCTGGTAGCCATTATTATTCTGTTCTGCGCCAGCGGCACCGGGATCTTTGGCGCCATGCGTGAAGGGATGACTGGCGATCCGAGTATTTTGATCGCCAAAGCATTTCTCGATTTCTTTACGGCGGTGATCTTCGCCACCTCACTGGGTTTTGCCGTTGCGGTGATTTCTGTGCCGATGCTGATTATTCAACTGACGCTCGCCACCTGCGCGACGCTGATCTTGCCACTGACCACACCTGCAATAATGGGAGATTTCACCGCCGTGGGTGGTGTTTTACTGCTGGCAACCGGGCTACGTATTTGCGGCATCAAGATGTTTGCAGTGGCGAATATGCTGCCTGCGCTGGTGATTGCGATGCCCATATCCGCGCTGTGGACGGCATTTTTTGCCTGAGTCAGCGTGCAGTATCAACCAAGTGGTGATAGATTGTGCAGTCCGCTACGAATTAAAGAAATTTCGTTGACGGAGCGTGGGGAATCAGGTTTAATGCGGCCCGTTGCCCGGATAGCTCAGTCGGTAGAGCAGGGGATTGAAAATCCCCGTGTCCTTGGTTCGATTCCGAGTCCGGGCACCACTATTTAAAGAACCCGCCCACAAAGCGGGTTTTTGCTTTTCAGGATTCCGGTAGATTTCTGGACGTTGCAAAACGTTATTCGTTTGCTGGATTCCTCGCCATTTTCGCTAATCTTCGTTACTTTTAGAAACCTCAATACTCTCTACCAACCTTTCTCTCACTACAAAGCTACAGTCTTTCTACTGTCCACTACAGTTCCCTTCTCTTAGAGCGCTCATAGTGTTAAAAACAGAGGAGAAACGGGGAGCAGACCAACGGACATTCACAGATCTGTTTAGTTGGCTAAATTTAGTTATTCACTTCAGGTAGCCAATTAAAAAATAGACACCAAAGCAGTGGTGAATTCTCTGTGGATGACTCTCTGTCGCTGTACCGAATTCAGTCTGATTTCTCCGCTTTCCACATGGCAGCACCTCTATGTAGGTTCATATATGTAGGTTCAGGCCTTTTGACTACGCAGCATCGAACAGAATGGACAATTACAGTTGGGAATTGGCACGGCCGCGCATGTTCCTGTGAGGCGCGTCTGGTAGGTAGCACCATGCTGACTGTATAAATTGCTGAGAATGGTATTCTCAACCAGATTTAGTTGGTGTCCTGAAAGCCCGGTGTCTGGTGCATCTTTTGCTTGAAAAGCCAGCGCTTGCGTCGACGCAACCGTCAAAGACAGGGCAATAAGTTTGCTGATTTTCATCTATACCCCTTGTTAAATTTTCGTTCGAAACTAAACGCTGCATTAAGCAGATAATAACTCTCTCTATTTGCTGAACGAAGCTTAGTCAGATTGTTATGGAATAACACAGCATATACATGAAAATGATATCAGTAACAACGCTGTGCTTCGCCTTATGGTGGTATAGAGACAAGACCCAGTAGCCACTATTCCAAAGAGAGAATGAATGAGGATACCTTTCTTGGTAGTGGTCATTTCAGCAAGAAGGATACATGGAAAAACCGCGCCTTATGCTATACAGGGCTGGTAACCAGGCCTGCATCCTGTACGCGAACCAGAAAGTTTTAGTGATACTGTCGTCAGTAAAATCCAGGAATAAAGCTGACTAAAAACACATATTGTTACAATATAACATAGCGTTATTAGTTACGCTTATAGCCGAAATATTTAACACTATCTAACAAAAGTCGATTTGCCTATTTTGACTATGTAATCTCACAGCATCATTGATACGTTGTGTGTACAAAATTGACGGTGAAATATGCTGATATGATGCGGACATGGAAGGGGCAACTGGAGAAGATATGTCGCAATCCCCCTTACCTGTGGGAACCCCTCAAGTAACGCCAAGAAGCCGGCGCCTATTAATAGTGCAAACCTGCCTGTATTGTCTTCTGGTTACAACCGGCGCGGTCTATTTATTCGCGCAACTGTTTTCCGTTCCCGGTTTCTGGCTACCCGCTACGCGTCTACTCCTCGCGACAACGTTTGTGGCGCTGGCCTTTGTGGAGAATTCACTGCGCTGTGAAGGCGTTGAGCCCCAGGAGCCAGCGCCCGCTGCTGAAACAACAACTGAAGCCCCCCGAACAAGCCGGTTTTTGCCGCCGGGCCTGCAGGCCTGGCTGCAATATTTTCACCAGCATCTGGCAACAACGCTTATCACAACCCTTCTGGCAACCGTATTTGCCATCGCAAATATCGCGGATGCGCAAAGCCTGGACCAGACGAGTGCTCCCCCGCTGGCATTAACCGGCATTTTTATTCTGCTCTGTTTTACCCTGCTGCTTATTGAGCGCATGCTCAGCTTCAAAGTGATTCGGGGATGGCAATATCAAGAGCAACACACAGAACTTGTTCGTGCCATTCTGAGCATTTTTTTGCTGCTTACCACGGCATTTCTGATCACAACGCTTTCTCCCACTACGGCTCTGTGGTTCATAAAGTTGGGGAGCCTCATCGTTTTACTGATTGCGATGGAATATCTGCTGCGTGCTGCGATGGCAATAATGCTTCCCCTCCCCGCAGAATCAGAACCTCGTTTCCTCACCCGTAGCCTGTTTACGGCACTGTATCAGTGGCCGCTGCAGCCGGTGCTGCTGCTCCTGGGTGCATTTCATCAGCGATTTGGCGTCGATCTTCGTCAGATTCAGGCGTTCCGGTTAATAGGTAAAAAGCTGCTACCCGTTACCTGTGGCATCGCTGTTCTGGGCTGGTTACTCAGCGGGTTAACCGAAGTGGATCTCTATCAGCGGGGTATCTATGAACGCTTTGGACGTCCAGTCGCCGTTCTCCCCCCAGGCCTGCATATAGGCTTCCCCTGGCCGTTTGGACGCGTCATACCGGTAGAAAACGGTGCGGTACACGAATTGCAGCTTAGCGATAATTCGGAAATGAAACAGCCTCTCGCACAGCCGGACATCGCCGAAGGCCCTGCCCCGCAGAGCAGTTGGCGTCTGTGGGATAATAGCCACGCCACAGACCAGTCGCAGGTCATCGCCAGTACCGCCATGAACAGTCAGAACTTCCAGATGGTCAATACGGATATCCGTGTCATCTGGCGCGTGGGTCTGAACGATCAAGATGCGTTTAACAGTAAATATCAAACGGAGGATTTGCCGCTACTCGTACGCAGCGTTGCGCGTCAGGTGTTAATGACTCAATTTGCCAGTAAACAGCTCGATCAGTTACTTGATGAACAGCGGGTAACTCTGGCGGCCACGCTTAGCCAGGAAATTCAGCAGCGTCTTACCCGGCTTGATACTGGTGTGGAATTACTGTTCATCCGTATTGAAGCCATACATCCCCCGGCCGGGGCGGCTGATGCCTATCACAGCGTCCAGGCGGCGCAAATTGCGGGAAATGCTCTGATTGCGCGTGAAAAAGGGTATGCGGCCACCGTCAGCAATGAGGCGCAACGCAAGGCCCGGACCGGCTTCGATACGGCAGAAGCTGCGGCGGCAGAAAACCTTTCACGCGCGAAAGCCGCCGCCACCAATTTCTCCGCTGAAGAGCAGGCATGGCAACTGGCGGGAGAGGCATTTATCACCGAGCGACGCTACCAGATCCTGAGTCAGGCGCTGGCCCATACGCCGCTTCTGATCCTTGACAATCATCTGCAGGGTGAGAATGAACCGGTACTGGATTTGCGCCAGTATCCAGCCCTGGCAGACAGTACCGCACCACAGAAGGCCAGAACAAAATGAAGATCACTGCGATAACCCCCGCCAGCGATACGCCCAATGCCGTTCAGCGGCAGAGCGTTCCACCAGCCCGGTTGCCGCGCAAGCGCGCCCTTCGTATCGCCGTGGCGGCACTGCTGGTTCTACTCGCCGTCCTGACGGCCAGTTTGCTGGAAGTTCGCGCCGGCAGTGCGACCGTGATTACCCGCTTTGGCGATCCGGTACGCGTTCATCTCACGCCAGGCCTGGCGTGGAGGCTCCCCACGCCTTTTGAGTCTCCTCTGAATGTCGATCTGCGGATCCGTTCCACCTCCAGTGGTCTGCAGGACGTCGGCACGCGTGACGGGCTGCGGGTACTGGTACAGGCCTGGGTTATCTGGAAAGTCAAATCAGACGACACAGATGTACTGCGTTTTATTCGCGCCGTACAAAACCAGCCGGATGAAGCCGCCCGACAAATCCGGACGTTCATTGGTTCTGCGCTGGAAACCACCGCCAGCAACTATGCGCTGTCAGATATTGTTAATGTCGACAGAAAAAAAATCAAAATCGCACAGTTTGAGGAACAGCTGCAGACGCAGCTTAAAACACAATTGCTTAATAGCTACGGTATCGACGTTATTCAGACAGGCATTGAGCGCCTGACACTCCCCGCCGTCACCCTGAATGCTACCGTTGACAGGATGCGCGCAGAACGCGAAACCATCGCGGCTGAACGCACGGCGGAAGGTAAACGTCTGGCGGCGGAAATCCATTCAACAGCCGATCGCGATGCCCGTATTCTTGAAGCGGATGCGTCTGTAAAAGCGGCAGCCATTACGGCTGCGGCCCAGCGCGATGCCGCCAGTATTTACGGTAAAGCCTGGCGCAGCGATCCGCAGCTCTATGAGCTGCTGCGCTCGCTGGATACATTGCGTTCCATTGTTAATTCCACTACCCGCATTGTGTTGCGTACTGACGCGGCCCCATTCAGCACACTGGTGCAGGAGCCAGACCCGTTGAAAGGGAAAAAATAATGACGCCCACATTGCCAGGTCGTACGCCGTGGGGGCAATCTTACCGCATCGCCTTCTTCACGCTATATGGTACGGCGCTCATTGCTGCTGGCGCGTGGCTTTTATCCTCTGTCTATGAGATAGCGCCCGACAGCAGAGCGGTGGTATTCCAGTTTGGCAAACCCACTCGCGTGGAGAATGCGGGTCTGCTGTTCGCATGGCCGCACCCCGTCGGGCGGGTAGAGAGGGTGCCAGCCGCAGAACGGATTATGGAGCGCGAGGTCAGAATGCTCCGTCGCGATCAGCAACTTGAGCTGGTCAATAGCTGGGATCGCGAGGGGGACGCCGGGGCTGGTGCCGGCTACCTTCTGACCGGCGATGAAGGCGTCGTGCAACTTGACGTGCGTGTCTTCTGGCGCGTCAGCAATCCAATCCATTTCGCACTACAACGCCCGCATATTGATCCGCTGATCGACCGCCTGGCCGAACGTGCTGCAGTCGTCGTTTGTATGGAGCGCAACCTGGATGCCATTTTGGTGACAAGACCTGAAACGCCGCAGAACGATCCGCATTCGGCGGAAGAACGTATCCGTCTGCGCAGCGATTTTAAACAGAGTATGCAACATAGCCTCGCACGTATGGCCGCCAGCGGCAACGACCCGGGAATAACCATTGAGCGTGTCGATATTGTCTCATCGTTACCGAATAACGCCGTTGCGGCATTTAACGCGGTACTGACCGCCAGCCAGCAGGCCGATCAGGCCATTGCTGCCGCGCGTACCGCAGCAGCGTTACGCACCCAGCAGGCGCAACAGCAGGCCGATCGACTGATCCAGCAGGCCCAGGCAAGCCAGCAGGAAACGATGGCAAAAGCCAGTACCGATACCCAGACAATACTGCAGCTTGCACAGGTCCAGAAAGACGGTACGGATGGCGGGCTGTTACAACGGTTGTGGCGCGAGAACGTCACCCGCATTCTTTCCCAGGCCGGACAGGTTGTTACCGTTGTGCCCGGAGACGACAGCCATTTGATCCTACAGGGCCTCGCGGCACAGCCTGCCATGCCTTCCGCCAGCGAGAAGACACCATGAGTCACCAGTGTAGCCACGGACATATCCACTTTACCAGCGATCTGCAGACCCCGGCCGAACAGCGCCGTATGTCGAGACAGATCACCCTCGCGATGATTACCCTCGGACTGTTGCTGTTAAGTCTGCTCTGGCGCGCAATAGCGCCAGGCCAACTGGCTGTCAGCGATATTCTGGCCGGCATTGCGTGGTTCCTGGTTGCGGTACCCGTTTTCCGCGCCGGCTGGCATAGCCTGCTGCATCCGGATCTGCACGGTGTAACGGACCAACTGATCGTCCTGGCCATGCTCGGCGCATGGGCACTGGGCGATCTTATGACTGCGGCGTTACTGCCGGTGATTATGATTTTCGGTCACATTCTGGAAGAACGAAGCGTAATGGGAACCCGTCAGGCCATTGCTGGTCTGAGCCGGCTCGCACACAGCAGGGCAAGGCGTGTGCTGCAGGATGGTTCGCTGGAAAATATCAGCAGTCAGCATCTTCAGCCAGGAGATATTGTCGATGTCCGTCCGGGCGATCAAATTCCCGCGGATGGTCGCATTATTTCCGGTCACGCCAGCGTTGATATGGCCTCCATCACCGGCGAACCCGTCCCGGTTGAGGTCACAGTAGGAATGTCTGTTTTCGGTGGAACCCAGAATCTGAACGGGTTATTGCGGATAGAAGTCATCCACACGGGGGAAGATTCAACGCTGGGAAAAGTGATCGCTCTGATGCAAGAGGCCGAGCAGGCAAAGCCTCCAATTACCAGAATGCTGGAGCGTTACGCCGGTCACTATCTCATTCTTGTCCTGTTGATCGCAGCGACCACCTGGTTTTTAACCTATGACAGTCAGGCTATGCTAGCGGTGCTGGTCGCTGCCTGTCCCTGCGCCCTGGTGTTGTCGGCACCTGCAACGTCAATGGCCGGGATCGCTGTGGCCGCACGCCATGGCATATTAATCCGGAATGCGGCGTTTCTGGAGGAGTTGGCAGATGTCGATGCTGTGATTATTGATAAAACCGGCACACTGACCCAGGGCAGGCTGCAGCTGGTCAATGCCATACTGACTACCGAACGCCCCCGAGAATCCGTCTTACAGCTGGCTGCGGCTCTCGGTACGGCAAGCAATCACCCTGTAAGCCGTGCTCTGGCGGAGGCCAGTCCGACACTCAATGTCATTCCACTGTGTGACGTTGAGGAGATTCAGGGACTGGGGGTAATCGCTACCACTGGCTCGGGCCAGGCGCTACTGGGGCGGAGTGAACTGTTTGAACGCTATGGCATAAATATTTCCCCCCAACCCGACCATGATGGTCCGATCGTCGGCGTGGCGGAAAATGGCGTGTTTCTCGGCTGGTTTCTACTCGATGACACCATACGTCCGGAGGCGCCAGAAGCGATGGCGATGCTTAAGACCCTGGGTATTGACCGTCAGCTACTCCTGACAGGCGATCGACACCTGGCCGCGCAACGTGTCGCACAACAAACCGGGATAAGTGAATTGGCCGCCGAAGCACTACCGGCTGAAAAACTCCAGCAGGTTGATCAGGCGGTAAAAGAGGGATGGCGCCCCATGGTTGTCGGGGACGGCATCAACGACGCGCTGGCGCTGAAAGCTGGTGCCGTCGGTATCGCCATGGGTAGCAACGGGGCCGATATCGCGCTGGCGTCCGCGGATGTGGTATTAACCAGCAGCGATTTACGCCGCCTGTCCACAGCGGTACGGTTGAGCAGGCAATGCCGCGCCACGCTCAGGGTAAATGTGATTATCGGGCTCGGCTGGACGGTTGTGATCGTCATCGCTGCATCGATGGGATTTCTCGGTGCCGCCGGGGCGCTGGTGGCGGCCATACTGCACAATCTTAGTACACTGATCGTATTGCTGAATACCGGTCGTCTGTTGCAGTTTAGGGAAGTGGCTGATTAATATCGGCTGCTAAGACAGGAGCTTTCAGACTGGCAAGTAACCAAGACACCAGCGTTCGATCGCCGATTCCAGGCAGATAAATATTCATCAGTGGCCGGACGCAGCACTTCAGCCTCAGGGAAATAAAGACCTACCTGTCAGTCTGAACAAATCACATGATTCTGGCACAATATTCGTAACCAGTAAGCGCATACCCTGAATCAATGAAAAGTGTAACTCTCAGGTTTCGAATGACTATACCTGGCTGTGAGTTCAACCGATGGATGCAACACATTGATTGAACTCGCAACTCGCAGCGGGCCTTGTGACCTTGATTTCTGTCCGCTCCGTGCCAACAGCGGACGTTACCCGTATTCAAAATAGATGTATATCGCAGATCCAGGTGAAAGGCGGCAAATACCCACCGCCTTTCAGCTATCAGCCTCCGCAGCTTAAAGAAACTGGCGTTCAGCCTTTCAGATGTAATCCCCCGTCGCAGACAATGGTCTGGCCCGTGATGAACGTGTTGGCAATAAGAAAGATCACGGCCTGCGCAATATCATCCGGTTTACCGATGCGACCGACCGGTGTCTTCGAAGCATAATCAGCGAACACGGATGCCTTGTCTTCTTCCGACAGAAAATCCCACCAGGGGGTGTCCGTAACGCCCGGCGAAACAGCGTTAACACGCATTGGCTGGAGTTCTGCCGCCAGTACCGGAACCAGTGCAGCGATCGCAGCATTGGCTGCACCAATACCCGCCGTACCTGGCATGGCCGCATGGGCTGTCACTGCCGAAATAAAGGTCAGGCTCCCGTTCAGGGCAAGGTAAGGAAGCGCGGCCTGAGCGGTCGCGAAGTGTGCATAAACCTTTTCTTCGAAGCCAGCTCTGACTTCATCAAGCGACACGGAGGCAAAAGGCCCCGCCCCTCTGCTGCTGCCAAGCGCCAGTACCAGATGGGAAAAACTCCCAATATGCGCAAAACCCTCAGGTAGTCCCGACGGTTCCGCAGCGTTCATGACAAGTGTATGGATATCCCCGCTCAGCGTATCGCGTGCAGATGCCAGTCTGCTGGCGCTCCGGCCGGTAATCGTCACTTTATATCCCTGGACCAGGAGCAGCCTCGCCGTACTGAGACCAATACCGGATGAGCCGCCAACAATAACAACGTGTTGTTCTGAAGTCATAAAATTTCCTCTGATAAATGTGAAAACAAGGGGGAAATTGCTTACGAGACCGGATCGGTGAGACCCGTGAGTGTAAAACTGAGGGCGCGGAGTTTCTGACGTGCGTCAGCATCGTAAGCCTGAGCTAGCGCGCGTGAAGTACGGAGTCCGTCAAAGTACTGGCCTGACTGGCCGTTGAGGGCAGACGAGAGGGCAAGATTCAGGACAGCGTCCGCCCCCTCTTCAACGCTGGTGACCGGAATAATGCCGTCTCCGTACACCATCCCTGTGTCCATATATGTTGCCGGATGCAGGGCGTTCACTGTTATTCCTGTCCCGCTCAGTTCCCGGGCGAGGTCGAAGGTGAAAAGAATCTGTGCAAGCTTGCTCTGGCAATAGGCGCGCACCCCGCTATAGTGTTTTTTCAGCATTACGTCGGAAAAGTTGATGGACTGCTGACCTGCTGAAGCGACATTGATGATGCGGGCATCTCCACTGCTTTCCATGGCCGGTAACAACAACCGGGTCAGGAGAAAACTGGCCAGGTAATTGACTGCGAAGCGGAGCTCAAAGCCGTCCGGGCTTTCACAACGTCCGATGTAAACGCCAGCAGCGCCAATACCGGCATTGTTGACAAGTAAATCGAGCCCCGGATGCTCATGCCTGATCTCTGCAGCAAGCCTGCATACCTCAGAAAGAACGGACAGATCGGCCATGTAAAATACCGCCTTACCGCCAGCATCCAGAATGGCTTTGGTTGTTTCTGCGCCACGTTTCCTGTCACGACCGTGAACCAGCACGGTCATCCCGGAGCCTGCAAGCCGTTCGGCTACGCGCCGACCAAGTCCATCCGTTGAGCCTGTAACAAGAGCTATTTTTTCACCTGTTGCCATGATATTGCCTCCCGGATATGTGTTTGCCGGAAGGGATTTTTACAGAACTGAAAATGCTAACCAGTTTCGGTATTATCATGGTACCCATACTAACAGGGTGAGCGTATGTACAAGAGTCAGGCTGAGAAACGAGAAGCCCGCAGGAAAGCGTTTGGTGATTTTTTACGTTCCCGGCGGGAACGGCTGACACCTGCGGCTGTCGGTCTTCCTGCGGGTTTCAGAAGACGTACACCCGGCCTCAGGCGTGAAGAGGTTGCCCTGCTCGCGGGAGTGGGTACCGCCTGGTACACATGGTTGGAACAGGGCCGCGACGTACGGCCGTCTGCCGACGTGCTGTCCGCCCTGGCTGTGGCCCTTATGCTGAGTCCTGACGAACGCAGACACCTGTTCACCCTTGCAGACCGCTCCTTTCTGAATGCAGATACTTTTAACAGCAGTGAAACCGTCCCGGACGCGCTTATCCGGATGATTGACGGTATGAAAGCGCAGCCAGCTTACGTGCTGGGGCGCCGATGGGATATTCTGGCCTGGAATGCGGCAGCCGTGCATGTTTTCGGCGACTTTGGCCAGCTTGAGGGCGATGCCCGGAATATGATGCACCTTATTTTCACCAGTGAGCGACACCGAAACCTCCTGAAGGACTGGAATGAGGTTGCCCAACTGTCGCTTGCCATGTTCAGGGCAGACAGCGCACTGTATGTCGGTGATACTGATTTTGAACGGCTTATCGGTTTGCTGATGGAAAATAGCGCGGAATTTTTTGCGTGGTGGCCGCGGCAGGATGTGGTGCAACAGCCATCTACCGTGAAGCGTATACAGCATCCTTCTGAGGGCCTGCTTGAATTTGAGTATCTGAATCTTGACGTCACCCAGTCTCCGGGAATGCGGTTTATTGTTTGTACACCCCGCATGGTGTCAGGTCATGGAGATTAAGGCGCTTAAATACATTTTAAGCATGAGCAACGTCCCCCCTTCGATTAAGGATAGCGTTGCATTGCCCCATTGAACTCACAGCACGAAGCGGACAAACTAACTGCGCTGATGGTCCGCTGTGAGCGATGAAAAAGACGTTACCACAAAAAATACAACCAACGCTGACCCGAAAGAAACTGGCTTGATTATGGTGATTAAAATCCTCTGACCAGAGGATAAAATGATGTGTATATCACCGGGGTAACAGAATGATGTTTCCCCTCTGATTGTTCAGACGGAACGAACATCATCGATGGCAAGTGCGTCGTAGCCTTTCCATTTGTAATTCAGTATCGAAATCAGCCAGCAAAGACTTAAAAGTGTTGCCAGACAGCTCAACAAGAGGCCAAGAAAAACTCTGGACTATGAATCACACGCAGAGCGGTTCAATCAATGTGTTGCATCCATCGGTTGAACTCACAACGAGGAGCGGACATTGACTTAACTGGATCACAAGGGTCAGGTCACCCGTACAGCAAAATCTGATAGCACTTAATTAACGACTGTTGAATGTGGTTTATATTTGGTAATGAAGTGAGAGACGCAAACAGACTTCCTGTGAAAGTTACTGATACTGCTTATTCTGAAAAACACCCGCACCGGTTGGTTGACCTGTGAATCATGAATATTATTATCTCTCAGGCTTATTATTAAACAGACTTAGGGAGAACTGGTGTTGGGCTGGAAATAACTAATCGGCTTTCTTTTTGTCACCATCATTGGGTTTGCGCTATTTGGTTTCATTTTTTCACTCCAGCAACTGCAGTAAAATGACTGTCACCCTTATTACATGCCATCCATGAAACACAAAAACCCGCTCAGGGCGGGTTTTTGATCACGTTCACTTATCTACTCAGGCCAGTGCCGTCATCGCTGTCGTAAGCGTCTGTGTTGTTATCGGCAATTAAAGCGCGACAACATTTCCGGCAGCCGGACCTTTGGCACCATTCTCAATCGAGAACTCAACCTTCTGGCCTTCGTCGAGTGTTTTATAATCGTTGCTCTGAATGGCAGAGAAATGAACAAAAACATCTTTGCTGCCGTCAGCTGGCGTAATGAAGCCGAAACCTTTGTCAGAGTTAAACCATTTTACTAAACCAGTCATTTTATTCGACATAGATACTTCCTTTAATTTTCTTGAGCCACACGTTGTGGCGAACATGGCCTGCTTGCAGATGAGGACTTACTGGGCACTTAGGAGGAGGCTCATGCAGAAGAGTATCTGAAGATAACGCTTGAAATGAGGACTGCTTTACTAAAACTGCTTTCATAAGGTCTGTATGCCAAACCGATGACGCATAGTGGACTCATATGAGTTGATAAGCAAGATTAATTTTGTCAGTAATCTGTTGAGGAAACTTACGATTCAAAGGGTGAGCAATCTTAAAAGCCCTGACCATTGCAGACAGGGCTTTTAAGGTACTACAGACTTCAGATTTAACATTAATGGACTTAATAAAGTGATACAGCTATTTATACTGCTTTCAAATGTACCCGTTCATTACAGATAATATTGGGCATTAATACTAAAAAGCCTCCCTCTATTTATCTCGTTATACACCGCCTGCACTTTCAAAACTTAAGTGTGGCAACTTAAACAAGCACATCACCCATCGCAACATATACTCTTTGATGCGTTGCCCGTTGCTGATACGGTTATCATCAAAAAAAGAAACCGTCAGCATTAACTAAAAAAACAAGGCCTTACATCGTCGCGCTAACACTACCATTCTGCGAACCAGCACAACCACTACAAGGCCTGAAATCGAACTACATCCCAAACAACAAACTTCGTGGCCTGTAAAGCAAAATGGATTAATCAAGAACTTCTTTGCTATTCAATAAATTACTAACAACTTTCATTGTGCTGCTGAGCACTAATTTACTTATTTGAGATGTGAGGTCAATACTGTTTTTTAAAACATGTTTTTATTAACAGCGATTGTGACTGTGCTACATCCCGCGACCCATTGTACCGACCCATTAGCAACGTCCGCTGTTGGCACAGAGCGGACCTTAGTTTGACAAATCTGAACACTTTCGGGTGCTATGACTCAATAGTCCCGCCAAAAATGCGCATGGTATTAAGCTGCTCAATACTGTAAGGCCGGGATATCCAGTAACTGTCGAACTCTTCAACACCAAACTCTTCATGATTAATTCCATTGATGGCAATCACACGACCATTCGGAAGTTCAACCTGATAGTTGGGCCTGACACCTGTTCCTGACAAACCGATGCGTATAAATATATTTTTGTCGTTCACTTTCGGATCGTCAGACGCCCTACGGCGTTCAGCCAAATCACGAGCTGCCGACTTCATCCTCTCGAAGTGATCCAAAGGGATGTCTTTGAAATTACCGTCCCATAACTTGTCCATAAAGCCTCCAAAAGCCCAAATATTTACGCCAGAATTGTAGTCTGCTGCTCAGACGCGAATAATAATTTCAATACTATCGACAGAAACTTCATACTTTTTAGATAAAAGTATCTTCACGTTTTGAATTGTTATTCCTTCGGGGAAAGGATCTTCTTCAGGTGCAGCTTTTGGTGATTCGATGTTAACTTCAGGTATCTTATTGAATTTTAATTTTCTTTCATCAATACCCAACTCGGATAGTGATGGGCAGGCTACTGGATTTCTGGCACCATCCCACATGTCAGGGTAAGAGACTTCAGCATACTGTCTGACTTTGATTAACCATTTTTTAGGGCACTTTCCATCCCATTCAGGAGAAAGAACAACGTCCGATATCATTCCAACAAAGAAGGCGTTTTTGTGTGGTGCAGTTACTGTTCCACAGTCGTCATTATGATTATCAGTCAGGTCTCGGTTCTGCACACAAACCACGTATTTACAACGTGATGCTCGTTTTCCGCTTAGCACCCATGCACTGGAACCTCCATCGCTTTTCAGACGATCAATGCCACGTTAACCTGCGAAGGAGGAAACGTTAAAGGTACCAAAGATTCTTGTCAGTCACAGGTGAGCGTAGCAGTAAGGTATGACGTGAATTGTCCAGCGCCAGTCATGGCGTTGGTTTTAAGATTAAGGCTTATCCCTGTATCGCCGGGCGAAGAGAGCCACGAATAACGCCCCATGTTCTTAGCATTTACGGGGGTTATGGTGAGTTGTGGGTTATCAATTGAGAGGACACCGTTCTCCCCTATGTCATTACCGGTGAAGGTGACGCGGCCGTTACCAGATGTCGTTACCGGTAGCATGATGCTCCTTGATAAACCTGGGAATATACGGCCTGAGTCAAGACTGCTGACATTTGCGGAGCAGGTTTTTGCGGCTTCCACAGCAGCGATCTGGTTTGTGACTCGGGAATAGCTAACACCATAACCCCAAGAGTCACAGGTGAGCGTACGTGGAGAAGAAGCGTCGTTTTTGATCACGACATACACCCTCTTTCCGTCACTGTAGAGATTCGTTGCGCCGCATTGAGTATCTTTTCCGAATTGCAGGTCACAGACCTTACCGTCATACGTGTTATAGACCGTCCCGGACAGGCCACCGCCACCGCTTCCCTTGCAATGATACCAGAGACCAGTGTCTTCCATTGGGAAAACGAATTTTCTTAATGCCAGGTCTAAGGTAGCGCTACCTGGAACAGATGCGCCCAGTTCAATGGCGATGCTGTCAGCGCAAGCGCACACAAGTATTACGGAGACGAGTGTTTTACGAAGGTTCATTGAGTTCCCTTTCTTTAAAATCTTTAAATATGCGCAACTCTGACGTGGGCGAACGCCTATTGTGTTTGTCGTGGTTTAATGAATTTGGCCGCTTGATTTGAGGATATATTCTCCACACCCAAGCCGAATTTGGGTAGTTACACATTAAATATTTGAATATATATTTTTATATTCATAAAAATTAATATTTCAGTTTTTTTTATTCTGTTTTTTGGTCACCGCGCATTCAATTACCACTTTAATACAAGCCCGGGAAGAGCAGATTTAGCTCACGTAAGCAGGAACAGTCTAAAAGAGCAGTGGTAATCCCCTCATTTAAACCGGACACTTCACCAGTAAGACATTGTCATATCGGCTGGAGTGCCACCACAGGGGGATCAGCAGTGTCATGGTTCAGGACTTACTTATAGTAAGTCTTAAGAAGTGGTGAGTAATACACTGAGGGCTCCACACCCGGTAGAATCATGCTGTCTAAGTAATAGCATTCTCTTTCATACCTCACACCGAGCGATAATCAGGCGCAATGATTTTGTACAATCACGCATCTTGCAAGTTCTTGAAAACAATATTACTAGTGCAATATGCATATATTCATCAAAAAATTAGATTAAAAATCTAAATATGTCGAAATTATCAATCAATATTGCTAACAGTAGTCACATTACTCAGGATACTGACAAGTAAGATTAAGTGGTATCAGATAACGTATGAAAAAAGTTTCTAAGACAGATGACTCAGTAATGATGACCCCTTTTGAATTCGATGATCAGATGGTCAGTCGCGACGCTATCGTTGACAGACTACGTAAATATGGCTTTATTGAAATCGCGACACTGAATCATTTCCTTTATTTTTTCTGTGGCATCGTTCCAGATCGTGCAAGTTATCTTTATATAAAGGAAAAGCTACAAGAGTGCCTGGATATACATAATAACGGCAGTGATTATTTTCTCGAAATACACAGACTGGTACAGGATATTGATTATGCCATGTCCATATAAGGAGCAATCACTGTGAATAACAAAACGTGCATTGTACTGACCGAAGATTACTACTTGTATCTCGGTTTTAAACATCTTGCCAGCGATTACGACTGTATGATGTGTGACTTCTCAGGAAAACAAATAAATCATATAGATTTTTTGCATCCCATTATTATCGTTGATCTCAGAATGTTAATCACCGGGAAATGGGTTGGATTTTCTAAACTCAGGGAGCGATATCCTGGATCTCTTTTTTTACGTTTGTCGCATCGTTCAGTAAGTGGGTTTATATCCGGAAACGCGGAGCTTGAAGCTGACAATAAATATATTAATAACACTATTTTTCGCATGGCCTCGACCATTCCCTGCGCCATGCATTTTGATGACAGGAATGACGACAGCGCGACAAAACTTACAAAAGTCGAAGACAGACTGATACCACTGTTCGCCGGAGGAACAATTATCGCGTTGCAGTCAAGAGCTATTAGAAGCTCAACCAAAACACTTTACGCACACAGAATTAAGATCAGCAACAAACTAGGGCTACGGCGTCCGTCTTATCTTACTTTTTTCCTCAAAAGTATGTCTGACAAATTTTTTGCAGTAAGGCAAACTGGACTTAGTATATTTGAATACGACTGCAAGTAAGATCCATACTTTGAGCCACCGTTGAAAGCTGCTGGTCTGGTTTAATCTCATTATTCAGTTAGCCTTTCTTCTGGCAACACGCACCTCCCCTTTGGGCATAGGTTTATATGCCCTGGCGTTGGTTACTCTGCTTCGCATAAAGGCCTATCTCTGTAAAGCAGGCAAACCACTGATACAATGTTTATGCACTTCAATATTAACCTGGAGATACCGATTGGTCTGAACAAACTCTGAATATCTTCTCATGGTTTCTAAAACCTGAGAATGCTCTCAACGATCGGCTACCCTGTTGGATTTACGTCCAGCACATACGCAAATATTGTATCAGCGATGCTTAGATGACCATGTGCGCAAAGTGATAGCGTAAATTCACAGATAAATTAGTTCTCACAAAGAATACGGCAACTTCCTTGACCCTGGCTTTTTCAATTACATATATATTCAGCCAATGATTATATTTCCACATGGAGGAGAGATAGAAGTGGTGCATTAGAAAATGGGTTGTATATCTATAATACTTTTAGTATTTATCATGTGTCAGTTTTAAACGCAACAAGTGGAGGTTTTGTGCGGTATATAATAAATAATTCGATAGTTTTTGACAGAGGAGATGGTTCGCTCAAACACCCGGAGACGAATGACGTCGTCCAGCTCCCTCTTCCTGCGCAGCGCTTGCTACTGATAATTCTCGAGTCAGGAGGTGAAATTCTAAGCAGAGATTTTTTATTTCGTGAGGTTTGGGACAAATTCGGACTTACTGGTTCGAATAGCAATCTGAACCAGTATTTGAGCCTTTTACGGCGAAACATGACGGTATTTGGGTGTGAAAATTTTGTCATAACTTTGCCAAAAGTCGGAATAAGACTTGATGAGCATGTTAGCATTGTGAAGGATACAGAAGAGGAAATATCTGACCATCCTTCTGCTCCAGCACCGGTTGAGCCACAGGATGAAAAAAAATCAAACGCATTTTTTTTAAAATTTATCTTGATCGGGCTAACTGTCCTTATCTTTATTACACTGGCAAGCGTGTGGATCTTTAATGTCAGGAATACAGCACGGGACCCAGTATTTTCCGCACATACCTTACAAGCAGGTTGTATTATTCACACTATTAAATCTGAACGTGAGTACTATAGTGGAAAAATCGAAAAGCAGGTTTTAAAGATTCTTAAAGAAAACAATCTTCCTTGCCGGAAAGGATTTAATGTTTACTTTGACTACTACACTTCAACCAAACCCCAAACATATGGCCGGACAATGCTGTCATTTTGTCGCCCGGCAGCTAATGGGGTCAACAGAGCGTGTGATAACATTTATTATTTAGACCGGAAAGAAATTAATGATTAAGAAAACTGTATTTGCTCTTATTGCCGTCATGGTGGTTTCCGCACCTTTTGTTGTCAAGTTGGCACAAGATAAAATAAATAGATTCAATAATTTTCCATTTAAATGCCTCTCCTTCACGAGGTATGTTCTTGATGACGAGGGCAGGAAAGTCCATATGAACATTGCCCAGGATTTGAGACTTTATACTTCTGACAGAGGATATCTTCTGCTGAACGGGAATGTTGTTGACGGCGATAAAACAAGCAGATTAAGCCGTGCAATTCGCCTGGGAAATGGTACCTTAGTACAGGGTAAAACATTCACTTATGAAATCAAAGATATTGAATCTCTGGACGGTGATGGTAGTGATGACAAAATATTCCAGCTACTTCTCAATGAATACAGAACGGGAAGTCGTGAGTTTCAGATTGATGTGTTCAAAATTGACAAGCGCACCTGGTTAATAAGGGGACCCTATGCGTTTATTAATACTTGTACGCGTTACTAGTGTGTAAGTATTATGTCATTGCATGGCCCACCATAATTCCATAATGCATTGATAAACAAAATAAATAACAGTTCTTTTTTAAGGAAAAGTGTTAAATAGAGAATATTTGATATGTTTTTAGCCTGACGGTAATAAATTCGATGGCAGCAACTTAAACCTTCAGGACATCGCTCGCCCTTTCATGCCGTGTTGCTCAGTGACACTGTTAATCTGCACTCGCCCGCATGACCTAAGATGATATATGTGTAGCCACCGAACTCAATATCCTGTTGGATGTAAATATTCTTACGAAGTCCTGGCAAGCTAAAACCAACATCACTGGCCAGACACCGAAGGAATTTATACGAAGTATGAAAAAGGACGGAATCGCTGATTAAGCCAGGTATAGATATCAGGAAGGGCGAAAACGCTATGGCATCTGTAATCCCAGGATGCCTTATACAGGGTGCTGATTACCCCCTTACATCCTGATACTCCGGGCGAGGACGTAAGGGGATTTGTTAATTAATATTTAAATTATCCTAAAATCTATGCATTTAACCTTCAGGCATTGCAGATGAATGATGGGAAGAAATTTTCCAATCCTTTCCATCCCAGACATAGGTAAATGTATAACGAGCAGATACTTTGGTTTTATCTGCAAATGTGAACGTGTATGTTCCTACGTCTATTGCTTTATTGCATCCCAGACGTATTGTTCTACTGTCAATCTTACCAACTGGTTTTTTCTCAAGAAAATGCTCAAAATAATCAATTCGCTCTTCGTCTGTAAGCCTTACTTTATTTGATACTGTAGGTAATAAAACTGCATCGCTAAGATAATTTTCACTGACCTTTTTTGCATCACCGGTTTGAAGTGAAGCATTCCATTTTTCAAACAATGCTTCAATTTGTGTATGATCAACCTTTACACACGAAGTTGTCGTTGTGGCTAATGAAACATTTGTTACCAGCATTAATGTAGCGAAAATTCCTAGCGATTTTATTCCATGTTTATTATACATACGTATCCTTATGACGAAAAAAAATTAAAAAATAAAAATGAAGAGGTAATATTAATAACAGTAATGCATTTCAAAATCAACTCTCATTTACCTTTTCATTTTATTATTTACACTGACATACAGACGCTGGCATTTTCTTTTTAATTGGTGGATTTGTAACGTATATTTTTTAAATAAATCTTAAACTGCGTTACTTAAATCCCTGCTGAAATTGTTATCGCAATGTAAACAGAAATCATTATGTACCATCAAATGCAGCACCACATTTTCACTGTCTGTCAGGGATTAATAAAGCACGGCTAATTGCAGCTCTGCGACTTCTTCCCTTCCCGACTACTAAAACGCTGATTACTTTCTCCGATAATAGTTTTACCACCGATAAAGTAATGGTAAAAAAACAGCTCTCGCAATGAGCCTGAAGGATAAAACCAACGCAGATTGTATAAGTCATGTTATGTTTTTCACCATGTCGAGATGGCTGTCGGCTCTGGATATCACTGTGGTTTGATTACGTACTATTTTTCATGTCATTAAGAGGAAATCATGATGAGATATATTTTATAATGATTTTGAATCAATTTAACTCAAAACTATCAGAAAATCACTGGCAGCTAAATTTTCCAGAGATATAGCTCTTATGTCCGAATAACATAAACATCTACAAAAATAAAATCGTTCTCAACCTTCTATTAAGTAACATCCTACGGCTGTCATTACTTATCGTTAACCATTCCTGATAACTCTGCTCCCAACAAAAAACCAGCGAAGATAGTCGTAGATCCAATTAAATACCAGGGTGTAAGGAAGAAAGAAAAGAACTAATCCAACTTCTATCCAAAAAGCTTCTTGCACAGACAAATTCAAAGTAAACATGGCCACAGGAATTAAAATGATGATAAGTCCGGCTTCGAACGTAATCGCATGAAGAGATCGTGCAATAAAATTACGACAAAATTTATACTCTTTCTGAATATTGTCGAAGCATTTATTAAAAACGAAATTCCACACCGTAGCTGTAAAGGCAGAAATGACTGACAGAAGGCCAGATTGCAGAACGGAAACATTCATTATCCATGCAAGCAAGAAAGCAATACTGACGTTCGCAATCACTTCAAACAGGACTGCATGAAGAATCCTTTCCTGAACACTTTTGTTTAGTTCAATTTCCATAGAATCATAATAATACTAACGAAGACGAAGCGTCTAAGTCTATCGCTCACACTTCAACAGAAATTAAACATATAATAAATATCTCAAACAGGCTAATTTATCTAACGAATAAGCTTCCGGATGCCCCGAGTTTTAACATACCTCGTATGACATGTTTTAACACGCTGTTTTACAGAATATTCGCGACATGCCGGCAATGCACAATGCAACGCGGTTTCCGGGACAGAAACTACTGACACAGTAATCCTCTCCCCGGAGCGAGTTCATCGCACTCAGTGAAACCAACCCTGACTCAGCACTCCGCCAACGACTGTATGCAGGAGCTTCAGGAGAGAGCAGGACACTCCTGCCTTCTCCGGGGTTCCTTTTCTGGCAAGTGCAGGACATGTTACCGAACGACCAGAACAGGGCATCTGGCGTGTCTCACCACTGCCGCAGCATTTGAACCTAACAGATAGGTAGAGATATCCGGCCGATGCGAGGAAATGATGATCAAATCCGCATTAATCGAATCGGCGAGCTTGAGGATTTGATCCTTTGGTGATCCGGTTACAACATGGGTCTGGATCTTTTCAGATGGCAATTTGAATTGCTTAGCAAGCTCATCCAGTTTTGATAACGCTGCATGCTGAATTTCTTTCATTTTCGGCATTTCAAGCGAATAGGCCAGACCCAACGATGAGTAATATGGTACCGAGGGTATAACCGTGAGAAAATGTACTTTGGCGGTATTCATCACGGCGTGCGCCTGCACAAAGGGTATGACCTGATGGGTCAGCTCTGTTTCAGAAATATCGATGGGAACCAGAATAGAATTGTACACTTTCGATCTCCTGTATTATTTTGATCACTTCAGAATAGTCTCCTTACAATTAAAAAATGTGTACCTGCTGCCAAATTTCAGCCCTTATCGAAGATGAAATATACCCTGAGGACGGCACATCAAAACCAGAAGATTGCGCTGTTTCATTAAGATAACGAACCGTGACACGGCGACCAGACAATCGTTACACCCGTTACCTGAAGATAAAAGAAGACCTCCCTGCCGATAATTATATTTCTTATCACTTTGAAGAAATTACTGATTTCTCTGGTCTCATGATTCAGCCAAAGTTCTGCAAGCGCTGATGGTGGAATTGTCGACTGAGATCTGGCCAGCGTTCCGGCACTCTGGAAGATTGAAAGCACCCGCTGGAAATCAATCACCACCTCCCCAGAAGGTGGTTTAGGGGTGACAATAAAAAAGCCCGGTACACAAGTATCGGGCTTTTTACAGGGTGATAAAAAATTAGTACAGCGCTTTACCGGAAGCGTCCTTGATATTCGCTTTCCAGGCAGCACGAATCTGGCTGGTTACAGAATCCGGCAGCGGTGCATAGTCAAGGCTGCTCGCAATCGCACTACCGTTTTTGTAAGACCAGTCGAAGAATTTCAGCACTTCTGCGCCTTTCGCGGCGTCATCCTGTTTTTTGTAGACCAGGATAAAGGTCGTAGAAGAGATTGGCCACGCGTCTTTGCCTTTCTGGAAAGTCAGATCCTGGGCAAAAGATTTGCCCCAGTCAGCCCCTTTAGCGCTGTTGCTGAAGTTCTGCTGCGACGGTTCAACGACTTTGCCATCGGCATCAAACAGTTTAGTCCAGGTCAGGTTGTTCTGTTTGGCATACGCATATTCCACATAACCAATAGAACCAGGCAGGCGCTGAACAAAAGCGGCCACGCCGTCGTTGCCTTTACCGCCGAGACCGACCGGCCAGTTAACGGTTGTACCTTTACCGATTTTGCTGGCCCAATCTGCGTTCACTTTAGACAGGTAGCTGGTGAAGACGAATGACGTGCCGGAGCCATCTGCACGGCGTACAACGTTGATATTGGTGTCCGGCAGTTTTACTTTTGGGTTCAGCTTAGTGATTTCCGGATCGTTCCATTTTTTGATGGTACCCAGGTAGATATCACCCAGCGTTTTACCATCCAGAGTCAACTCGCCGGATTTCACGCCCGGGATGTTCACCGCCAGCACCACGCCGCCGATCACGGTCGGGAACTGGAACAGGCCGTTTTTTGCCAAATCGTCATCGCTCATCGGAGCGTCGGATGCGCCGAAATCAACGGTTTTTGCAATGATCTGTTTGATACCGCCAGAAGAACCAATTCCCTGGTAGTTGACCTGAGAACCCACTTGTTTCTGATATTCAGCGGCCCACTTTGCGTATACTGGAGCCGGGAAGGTGCCACCTGCGCCCGTCACATTGGTTGCTGCAAATACGGTAGTCGTAGAAAGCGCAAGTGCTGCGGCCATCAGGCGAACAGATGCATGAAACGTTGCCATAATCTCTCCAAAAACAAATAAGTTGATAGATTTTTGAATAATTTTGCGGACGGAGGGAAGCATAGAGCGCTTACATGACAATTTTGTGTCAAGACAAAAAAATAGAACGGTATCAATCAGCAGAAAAAAACTCCGGGCAATAACCCGGAGGAGTGAATGAAAAGCAAAATAAATATGAAATTAACCCAAGGGTTAAAATGTGCAACCCGGCAATCATAGATTGGGCGAAGTTGCAGTAGCCGAGGATTATTAGATAGTGAAAAAATCGCAGCTATATGACAAAAGCGCCAAAATAGTGTAAGAGTATTTTTCTACACATGATCATGCTGTTACAATTTTCGCAAGGCAACATTAGTGATATTAATCGCCGCCCGAAGGACCTTTCATTCTGCTATTTCCCTGGCGGGGCGTTACTTACGCCAGTTATTTCCGCAGTGGCATCATTTTATTGAGCGTAACCGGTTCATACTGACCCGCAGAATCTTTACACCACAGTTTTTCATAGCCATAGCCGCTCAAATCTTCCACCACCGCACGCGCTTGCGGCGCAACATTCTGTTTCAGACCGTTCGCTTTCAGACGATCGAGTTCATCGACAAAAATCTTGTGCGTACGCTTGTTCAAATGGAATGTCAGCGCCTGCCACAATGCCACCAGCAATAATCCAACGGTGCCGACAAACAGCAATATCACAATGGTGGTCACCGCTTCCTGCGGTTGTACCTGGCTGCCTTTAACAAAGCCACCGCTTTGCAACAACAAACCGACAATAAAGGTGGCAATTGCAACGGTGGTTTTGCGTGAGAAGGTCATTACAGCGGCAAATAACCCCTCACGGCGCTGGCCGGAAATCATTTCGTCAATATCCGGAATAAATGGGAAAACATTCCATGGTGTGAATTCCAGTACACATCGGCCAACCTGATACACCCCAGCAAGAATCACCAGCAACACCACTTTGTTCTCAGTCGGGAACTGGTACACCAGGAAGAAACCGCCCAGACACAGAATCATCACGCTGTAGGCGAAAACATAAAGCCGCGATGGGCCATATTTAATCATCGCCACCCCCGCTGCCAACGTGACTGGTAGCCCGACGATACTCATCGACAGCAGGGTTCCCGCCAGTGAAGAGGAGACGTGCAAGCAATAGACGCAGAAGAAAACAAACACCGTGTTATAGATATCTTTTGCCGTGAATGAAAACAGATAGATAGCCAGATGTTTACGAAAAGCACGTACTTTGAGCGTTGAAGCGTAATCTTTAAAAAGGGTGAAAAACGCCTGCAATTTCTGGCTCACGCTGGTCGACTGGTTGCCTTTTTCCATCTCCGCCAGCATTTCAGGCGTTAATTCACGTTCCCAGGTGACTCGCCAGGAAATAAACACGCAGAGCATAAATAGCACGGCAAAAACGATACCGTTAATCATATAGGCATCAGCATTTTTCTCCCCCAACCAGCCAATCAACACGCCGGGAATAAACGTGGCGAGGAACGTGCCAGCAGCGGAAAGAAACATACGACAGGTGGAAAGTTTAGTACGCTCATTAAAGTCTTTGGTCATTTCTGAAGGCAGCGTTTCCCAGGGAATAAGCACCATTGCCGCGATAACTTCAAATGCCAGATACACGGCGAGATAAAAGAGAAAACTCATCCCGTCGAGCCACAACAAAATATAAACCAGCATTAATGGCGCACCGATTAACAAGAAAAACCGACGACGGCCAAATTTCTTACCGAAATAGTTTTTGTAAAAGTGATCGGTAAAGCGCCCCATAAATAAACTGACGATAGCATCAACTATGCGGGCAATAGCCACAATCGAAGCCGCTTCAATAGGCGACAAGCCCACGAAGGTGGTATAGAAAAAAAGTAACCATGCACCAATAACGGTAAATGCGCCACCACCCATAATATCCGTCATGCCATAGCCGATACTGACAGGAATGGTGACTTCCCGGTTTTTGCGCATCATAGCGTCTCTCCGCGTTTATACAGCTTGACCGCCAACGGAAAGCCTTTAAGACATTGATTTTGTTGTTTATTTTTCATGGACATCAAAACTCCATAAGCGAATCTTCATTCAACCCGTCCAGCGTAAAGCCGGGATCGTTAAAGCCAATACATCACGGCTTTCACGGTATCTCCCTTATGGTTTTCATGTCTACTACCATACAAGATAAAATGTATGAATTGTGACCAGAGGCGAAGGGTGCAGAAATATATCCCCTAAAAAGACGGAAATGAGAGGTGAAACGCAATTTCAAAATGGATTTTGGTGGGGTGAGAAAATAAAAAAACCGCCTCCTTTTTCAGGCGGGTTCTAATCCAGTACGCACAGTTCATTCCAGTAGCTGTAGCGCATCACCAGATGGAAGCGATCATTTTTCATCGTAAATCCATACAGAAGGATGATAATCAAGACCGTAGAGCAGACCGAATGGGATCATCAGCGCCACATGGCGACCAGAATCATATTCCCCCTCCTCCACCTGCACAGGCAGAACGGGAGCAAGACGTTCAAACCACTGTTGCAATATTCTCTTCATCTGCGATTTCTCCAGCTAAGGTTGGCCTTTTCAGTTAAGCGCAAACGCTTCCATAACCCAAACGAGAAATTTTGCGCTGGATTGCCGAAAATCGCATATACCACGGCAGATCATTTTCGCGAACAGCTGGCGATATAATTAAACTGGCGTCGATCAGCGAGGAAAAAGCGGAGCATACTGAGGAAATGAGCATGATCTTCACGGTTACGCAAACCGTTAAACATGGTTCTCTGCTCTCCATCTGACACAACTCACCAATAGCGTGTATTTAGATGCAACTTAAAATCTCTGTATATTGGTGATGACCGTCATTCCTGTTATAAAAAAGCCCCTGCGCGATCGCAGAGGCAAGGCTGTGTCCGAGCCATAAAACGGATTAGTTAAATACCATACCACCATCAATCAGCAGAGACTGACCTGTCATATAGTCCGAATCCGGCCCAGCAAGATATGAGACGCAAGCAGCAACATCTTCAGGCTCTGACAAGCGCCCAAGCGTGATGCGTTTGGCGAATTGTTCGGTACCGTAACCGAGCGGTTTGCCCGCGGCTTCAGAAATCTGGCGATCAATTTCGGCCCACATCGGGGTTTTCACAATCCCCGGGCAGTAGCCGTTAACCGTAATGCCCAGCGGCGCCAGATCACGTGCGGCGGTCTGGGTTAAACCGCGCACGGCGAATTTGCTTGAGCTATAAACCGCCAGTTCCGGGTTGCCAACATGCCCGGCCTGCGAGCAGGCATTGATAATTTTGCCGCCGTGTTTTTCCGCCTTAAAAGCGCTGACCGCCGCCTGAATCCCCCAAATCACGCCTTTAACGTTGATGTTATAAACCTTATCCACCACTTCCGGGGTGATCGTTTCAATTGGCGTTGAGGGCGCAACACCTGCATTATTGACGATAACATCAAAGCCTTTTAACTTACTTCTGGCCTCTTCCACCGCAGCAAAAACCTGTTCGCGATCGGATACATCTACTGTCACAGCCATCGCGCGCCCCTGATGGCTATTGATCTCGTCGGCAACGGCTTTGGCGGTGGCGGCGTTATAGTCGGCAACAGCGACGGCAAAACCATCTTTCGCCAGACGCAGCGCAATGGCTTTGCCAATTCCCTGACCGGCCCCGGTCACGAATGCGACTTTTTTCATCATTTCTCCTTGGTTATTCAAAGAATCTGATTAAGGTTAAGCTGGCCCATCAGCAGCGGGTTATCGCTATAATCCACCGGAATGGCAACAACTGCCGGGCCATCTGTGTCCATCGCTGTACGCAGGGTCGATTCAAGTTCCGCCGTGCTCTCGACGGCAAAACCTTTAGCGCCAAACGCTTCAGCATAGGCTTTAAAATCTACCGGGCCGAAATTCACCCCGGAAAGACGCTGGTATTTTTTCTCTTCCTGAATTGCCACCATGTTGTAGGCATTATCCACCCAGATGATGTGCAGCACATTCGCGCCGAGACGCACAGCGGTTTCCAGCTCCATACTGGATTGCAGAAAACCGCCATCGCCGGAAACCGACACCACTTTGCGTCCGGGGTTAACCAGCCAGGCGCCAATCGCCCACGGCAGAGAGACACCCATCGTCTGTTGGCCATTAGAAATCATCATCTGGCGGGCGCGAAAGCTGTAAAGATAACGGGCGATCCAGATGTGAAAACTGCCCATATCGACCGTCAGCGTCACGTCGTTATTCACAATGTCCTGCATCGCCCGCACAATGCGCAGCGGATGAATGGCGAACTGGTTAAGCTGCGTACCTTTGCGGTTGAGCAAGTCACGCTGGTTGCAGCGGTCAATCAAAATCTCCGATGCACGCGGGGTGAGGATTAGCGTTTTTTCAATTTTCGCTGCCATTTTGTTCAGCGTGCTGGCGATATCGCCAATCAGCTCAACATCTGGAATATAGTTGCGCTCTTCATAGGCGGGCAGCACATCAATGTGCACCAATCTGCCGTTGCCGGTGTTCCACATCGCAGGTTCATATTCCACCGGGCTGTAGCCAATACAGATAATCAGATCCGCCAGATGCAACAATCGATCCCCGGCCTGGTTATTGAATAACCCAACGCGTCCGGCGAAACGGCTGAAATGTTGCTGGTTAACTGCGCCTGCTGCCTGGTAAGTACTGGTGACCGGAATGTGGCTTTTTTCCAACAATAGATGCAGCGCCTCAATATTTTCCTGTCGGCTGGCCATAAGCCCCAGCAGAAACACCGGGTTTTCCGCCGCTGCGATCATTTTTACCACGTCGTTAATCATCGCATCCGGCGCAGCGCCTAACACAGGAGGCGAACCGGCAGGCAGGATCGCGCCACTGGCAGGCTGATCGGCAATATCCTGCGGCAAGCTAACAAAAGCACTGCCCGGTCGCCCCTGTTCTGCGGCGCGAAACGCATTTGACACCACTTCGGCAATAGCATCAGAAGAAGGGACTTCCACAGCGTATTTGGTTACCGGGCTAAACATCGCTACGGTATCCATACTTTGGTGCACCAGTTTGGCTTTGTCAGCGCGTTTAACCGCACCACCCAGCGCCACCACCGGGTCACCTTCGCTGTTCGCCGTCGCCATGCCAGTGATAAGGTTGGAGCAGCCTGGCCCGGAGGTTACCAGCGCCACGCCTGCCTTGCCGGTAATACGCCCAACCGCACCCGCCATAAAAGCGGCATTGGCTTCGTGA
Source organism: Kosakonia arachidis (assembly GCF_900116535.1). Taxonomy (GTDB): domain Bacteria; phylum Pseudomonadota; class Gammaproteobacteria; order Enterobacterales; family Enterobacteriaceae; genus Kosakonia; species Kosakonia arachidis. Next base: position 449,640 of record NZ_FPAU01000002.1, read on the forward strand.
CGAACCGGAATGATTTGGATGGATGAATCCAGAAGGGAGTCAAAAACTTTATCGATTTTCGCGCCGGGAATGCCGAAAATCTGTTTAACGCCCTGGGCTTCCAACTGCTTCACCACCATGTCGGCACCATGAGCCCACTGCTGCGTATGGTTTTCATTGCTCATTAGTCACTCCTTTGTCTGTGTCTCAGCTTTCTACCGAACGAATGGCGGCATCGAGATTTTCCGGGTGTAGATCGGCCTGAAGAAATGCCTCATCCGCAGGCAAATCAATCATCAGTTTGTGAATCTCACCGAAGGTCAACGTGCCGTGATCCAACTGATAATCCAGCAAATGGCCACCGCCGCGTCGATCGTCGGTAATAAAATGCTCGTGATAACCGGCAACATTGATTCCCTGCATATGCTGCGGCGTGCGGAAGCCGACTAACACGCCCGAACGGCTGTTAAAGCGAAAGACCGGCTGGTCGTCGAGTACGTCGGTCATCGCCCGGTAAGGCGGCGTCTGGCGCGGCACGGTGCGGGTATGTGCATGGCGAAAATGACCCTCAATGCGCAGGGCGCAAAAGAGGTTGTCGGAAGGAATCTGTTTATCAATGATATCGTGCAGTTGTTGCCGACTGACGGTAGCATCGAACTGCTGGCTGTAACTCGGTCGGAACCAGGTCATCACGGCGAACGGGGTTTTTTGATCCGGGCGCGCCTCCCTGGCACTGCCATCGGCACGTAACTGGTAGATCTCGCTATTAAAGGCAATCAGTTCGCCATCCAGTTCATTAAACGTGCCGAGCCCAAAGTCGCCGTGATTGAGTAAATCCTTAATCGTGGTATTTCCTTCGTAAACCCCACTTAATAGCGCACTCATTAGCGATGTTTGATATATCACACATTCAGGTTTGCTTTTAGAAAAAGCACGAATTGTTTTACTTAAATTTTCTTTGCAGGAACAATCATTTAGATTAGTCATCCTCTAATACCTCATTGAGTAGACCTTTAGGAAAGCTGATTAAATATTGACGTGTTCCAGCGAGAGATTCCAATATACAAACCATCACGGTTTGAGATGTTTTCGATATGGAACTTCGTTATCTACGCTATTTTGTCGCCGTTGCGCAGACGCAACATTTCACCCGCGCGGCGGAAATGCTGGGTATGTCGCAGCCGCCACTGAGCCAGCAAATTCGCCGTCTTGAGCAGGAAGTAGGAACGCCATTATTTCACCGTTTAACGCGCGGCGTGGAGCTTACCGAGGCGGGCGAAGCCTTCTATGAGGATGCCTGCCAGATCCTCGCCTTAAGTGATGCCGCACTGGAAAAAGCCAAAGGCATCGCGCGGGGAATCAATGGCAAACTCTATCTTGGCGTGACCAGTTCCAACGCTTTTCACATCCGCATTTTTGCCGTACTGCGCCAATTCCAGCATGACTATCCGCAGGTCGCGCTCCATCAGAAAGAGGACAATATGGCAACCCTCATGCAGGAGCTGGATGAAGGGCTGATCGACGTCGCTTTCGTGCGATTGCCCTGTGAAAACAGCAAAATATTTAATCTGAAATTAATTGATGAAGAACCGATGCTCATTGCGTTGCACCGTTCACATCCGCTGGCTGATGAAGCCGATCTGTTGCTGTCGGAGTTGTGCGACACGCCTTTGGTGATCTTTCCGCAGGCCGTGGCACCGGGGCTGTACGAACTGATTTACAACGCCTGTCTGCGGGCTGGCATCGATATGAGCCACCCACAGCAGGCATCGCAATTTTCTTCATCACTGAGCATGGTCAGTGCAGGATTTGGTTTCGCCATTGTCCCGCAGTCCATGTCCTGCTTTAGTCATCCGCTAGTGACGTTCCACCGCATCAAGGGTGAAGGGTTGAAAACAGACGTGGCGCTGGCGTGGAGAAAATTCGAGCGTTCACCGACGGTGAGGCGGTTTATTGATAACTTCTGAACGAAACGCCCGGTCTGCGCCGGGCGCGTGGCGTTTAGCTGCGGTGCGTATTGACCACCTGACCGATCCCTTTTCCTTCCAGCACTTCGTTCGGATCGGCAAAGAAATCGATATTGAAGTACGTGTCATCGGTAAGTAATTCAATGTGATGCCAACATTGCGGCGGGCTGATGCCAAAGTGCCCGGCTTCAATCACCACTTCCACTTCCGGTGTGGTGTCGTGCTCACCGGCAAAACCGAAATACTTCACCGCGCCCTGCATCACCGACAAACGACCATAAACGCCCTTTTTGGTATTGTGATGTGTAAGCAGCGCCTGCGGTACCGTCTCTTTCGTCCAGAAAGGCGTGGAGCGGGTATGGCGGAAGTGAATCGGAATTTGATATGCCATCGTGAACCTCCTGAAGTGTCGTATTACCAGCCACACACATTGGTTTCTTCATCCGATTCGTAGCCACGAACAATGTTAATCAACTCTTTTATCGAATCGGCGGCATTAAGCGGATCTTTCAACGCTTCAAGGCTGGAAAATTCTTTATCGACAGAAACGCCATTATTGTTGTTCGTAACCGTCAGAACATATTCACTGTTATTTTCGCTAAAGCCGGAAGTCAGCTCCGCAACGGCTTCTACGGCGACATCCGGAACATATAACGACATCGGCTTCAGCCATATTTTTTCTTTTGTTTCATGCTTGCTGGAATGCGAAACCGCTAAAGAATAACCTTTATTTTCAGTCGTCATGATAACTACCTCACTCTTCTAGCAAAATTTTCGGATCAACATAGAAATCGACGCTGAATATCGTGTCGTCAGTTAAGGCCTCAATGTTGTGCCATTTTTCCGGCGGAAAGACGGCAAATTCCCCAGCGTTGATTGTTACTGTTTCCACCGGTTGCGCACTGGTTTCATCCGCGTAGCCGTTATAGCGGATCGCCCCTTGTGACACGCTCAGTCGCGGGTACACACCCTGCCGGGTACCCGCGTCAAGATGGCGCTTCCAGATAGACGCCGGCGCGGTCTCTTTCGTCCAGAACGGCGTAGTGCGGGTATGAACATAGTTTGCGGGTATGGCAATACGTTGCATGTTTCATCCTCAAAGTTCTCAGCAAGTTGTGCTCACCGGGAGGGGAAAACCATATGTTGCATATCATATACCCCTTTTAAAATTTGTGGGATACTTTTTTAATGGTTATTTATTGCTAATTTTAGCTACTCAAAAATGGTTATTGTAAAAAACCATAAATAGAGTGAAAAATAGTCTCATTACGCCTTTAAATATAAGATAAAAGGACAATGAAAAACAAATCAAAACTCAACTCATTCTATTATGGCTTTCCTGTTTTTATGGTCACAACACAAGACTGTGATGGGATAAATAATATTTGCGCCGCATCTTCATCTATTTCCCTTGGTGAGAAAATCATTATCGGAATAAGTAAGGGTAGCAAAACACACAATAATTTAGTTGCCGGTTCCGATGCGGTCATCAATATTCCCGATCATACCCTGTGGGAGAAAGTCGAGCAGGTGGGCAGGCTGACTGGCGGCGATAAGCTGTCGGAAAACCAAACTAAATGGGGCGTGGAGATCTGCCATGATAAATTCGCCAAAGCCGGGCTGACAGCTGAAGCCTCGATTGATGTTGCGCCGCCGCGCATTGCTGAATGCCCGATTCAGGCAGAATGCCGTTTAGTGTCCATCAGCGATAAAGGCCGTTTTATTCTCGCCGAGCTAGATATTGTCAATCTGTGGGTAGAAAACCCCTTATTAGGTGAAAACGGCATTGTCGATTCCACCAAATGGAAGCCGCTTATTTTTAATTTCCGCGAATATGACACCGTTGGGGATGCACTGGGCTTTAACGTTAAATATGGCAACTGATAACGATAATCGCCCCCGTTACCGGGGGCAATGCCTGAAAATTCACTCCAGTAGGCTTTTATCCCAGCCATCAAAAATCGCTGCCAGGCTGTATTGCGCTGCGTTCGCTTTAGTGAGTTGATAGCGTGCACCACCCTGCCCGGCACCAGGTCCGCGGTTGTCGGATTCATAAAAACGGCTATCTTCCGGGTAGAACCAAATTTTATTCCCGGCTTTATCTTTGCCGGACATTTTGTCCCAACCGTAAATATGGTCATCCATCTCGCAGTGAATAAACGCCGCCAGGCCAATGGCATGCGGATCGGCATAGCGCCCGTCACTGAATTCAGTGGTTGGATGCCACGGACGCCCAAGCGCAAAGCTATTTGCCGGTACGCCCGGCTCTTTGCTTAATTTACTGTTGATGATAAACAGGCCAAATTTCTGATCCTGTGGGGTGGCAGGCGCAGTGATATAGCCGTACGGCGGGTCAATATCATGACGATTGCGGGCAATAATGTTACAGCGGTCAAACACCGCAATGCCAGGACCAAAGATAAAATCGACATGACCGCTCACTTCACAATCGGTGAAATAACTGCGGCTACCGCTTTTGCTGTAGAACGTATCCTGATACCCCTCCAGCCGGATATGGCGGAAACGCGCCTTATCCACACCTTCAGAAATCATCAGCGCTACCGCCTGCGTATCTTTCAGCTTTTTCGGATCCGTATCCGACAGCGCGGCATTGGCAGGAAAATCAAAGCGGTTGCGGATGGTCAGGTTCTCGATGGTCACGCCGGTGGCGCGGATCTCCACTGTGCTGGTCCGCCCGGTTCCCCACTTTTTCCCGCTGCCATCCAGCGCGCCCGCAGGGGTATTCGATTCAATCTGTGTCCGATCTTTTGACTGCCCCACCAGCGTGACCGGTTTTTCAATCACCAGCCGCTCGTTCCAGCGTCCCTCTTTGATCAGAATACGCCACGGTGTACCACTTTTCGGCGCAGCGGCCAACGCCTGGCTGATGGTGGCAAACTCGCCCGTCTTTGGCACGGTGGAAACGACCGCATTCCACTCTTCTGCCCGCACAGCAAACGGGCTGGCGCCCATACAGGCCAGCAACAGCGCGGAATAGTGCAGTGTCTTCATCAAAACTCTCCTTCGTTTTTCAGTAAGTCAGCCAGCGCGCGCAACGAAGGTGTCTGGCGAATTTGCCGGGCCACCTGTGTGGCGGCATTCGTCATGACGGGCAGACAGCCCAACAGCACAGTCAATCCCGGAGGTATTGCATAGGCATTATCCTGAAACAGATCTCCCCGTCCTCACAGCACCAGCGTAATCGAGAATTTCTGTTTCCTGGAAAATGCGAACTTAACAAAATGCCGGAGCACGCAATGCATATCCGGCCAAGAGAAGGTATTAATTATTATAGAGATAAAAACGAAACGAAGTTTTACACATTAAAAAACATCGTTTTGAGATCGAATTCAAAAATATGACAGATGGCAAACTCGCCCGCTGTAAAGCGGGCAGACGATCACAAGGCAAACACGCGCGCGCAGCCGTTAATCTGGATATTAACCTTCATACCCGGCAACCACCCTGGCCGGGTAACAGTCTGCACGGTAATGTGTTCGTTTGTATGCGTAAAAGCGAGCGTCAGTGCGGAAAGGTAACCAGCGAAATCGATATCCACGATGCGTGCCTGCGGCAGCTCCACTGCGCTATCGCACGGCTCGACGCTGATTTGCTCCGGGCGCAGCATAATGCGTCGCGCACCGGATACTGACGCATCATCAACGGGAATGTCGCCAAGCTGGCAGCGTGCTTTTCCTTGCGCAACGTCGGCTGACAGAATCAGCGCGTCGCCTAAAAACAACGCCGTCTCTTCATCCGCAGGCTGCGAATAGACCTCAAAGGGCGAACCAATCTGGGCAAAGCGCCCGTGGCGAATCACCGCAATCTGACTGGCGAATGACAACGCCTCTTTCTGATCGTGAGTGACCAGAATCGATGCCACACCAGCCTGAGTTAGTAAATCTGCCGTCGCTTTACGTGTGGCGGCACGCAAACCGGTATCAAGAGCGGAGAAAGGTTCGTCGAGCAGCATCAGGGACGGTTGCTGCGCCAGTGCACGCGCCAGAGCGACACGCTGCTGCTGACCACCGGAGATCTCATGCGGCCAGCGCTGGGCCAGTTTGCTATCCAGCGATACCATCGCCATTAACGCGTCCACGCGCGCACGCTTCTCATGACGAGAGCCGCTCAGCCCCCAGGCAATGTTTTCCCCCACACGCAGATGTGGGAACAACGCGCCTTCTTGCGGAACAAAACCAATTTTACGTTGATGAGCGGGAACAAACTGATCGTCAGCAAACAGCGGCCTTCCGTTCATCATCATCTGCCCGCTGTCCGGTCGCTCAAACCCGGCAATCAACCGCAGTAACGTGGTTTTCCCCGAGCCAGACGGGCCAACTATCGCCGTACGGCTGCCGGGTGGAATAAGCAGGTTCACACCGTCCAGCACGCGTGCGGAGCCAAAGCTTTTGGAAATATTGCTCAGTTCTAACATCTTAAAGACCCGACAGTTTTTGTGATTGCTTATAGAGAAGGCCGGTCAACGGCAGGGAAATCAAAATCATCAGCAGCGCATAGGGCGAGGCCGCAACATAATCGATCTCGCTGGTGAGCGCCCAGAAACCGGTTGCCAGCGTGCGAGTACCTAGCGGTGAAAGCAGCAGCGTGGCGGTCAGTTCATTGCTGACGCCGAGAAAAACCAGCGCCGCCGCCGCCGCCGCGCCGGGCGCCGCCAGCCGCAGCGTGACGCTCAACAGTGCTCTGCCGGGTGAAGTGCCAAGGCTTTGAGCCACCTGTTCCAGCTCCACTGGCGCTTGCGCAATCCCGGCACGCAGATTGATGAGCGCTCTGGGCATCAGCATCAGCATATATGCCAGAAACAGCGTTACCTCGGTTTGGTAAATCGGTCGGGCATAATGGATGGTGACAGTGACCAGCGCCAGTGCAACAACGATGCCCGGCAGCGAACTGGTGACGTAGTTGCATCCCTCCAGCACGCGGATCAGCGGGCGCGGATGGCGCACTGCAAGCCAGGCCGTCGGCAGCGCAAATGCCGTTGTCAGCAATGCACCGCAAAATGCCAGAAACAGCGTCTGGCGCAAAGAGAGCCACAAATCGGCGCTTGACCAGTTCGCCAGACCGCCAAGCCATAGCCAGCGGGCAAGCACCACCATAGGCGTACCGAGCGCGAGTATCGCCATCACCAGCATCAGCGTGAATCCGCACGCCGAACTCCCGCCGCCAAGCACAAAGCGGTGCTGCTTGCGTGCCGCACCTGCGCCGACGCGAGCATAACGCGCTTTACCGCGCGCGGCGGTCTCCAGTAATAACAACGCCAGACAGCAAAGAGCGAGCACGCCCGCCAGCATGTTGGCAGCCGGGCCGCTAAAGGTGGACTGAAATTGGTCATAAATGGCGGTGGTGAAAGTATCAAAACGGATCATCACGAACAGGCCATATTCCGCCAGTAAATGCAGTGCAACCAGCAGCGCGCCGCCGCAAATTGCCAACTTGAGTTGCGGTAAAACTACACGGAAAAAGATGCGCCACGGTGGCGTGCCCAACGAGGCGGCAACATCTTCAAGACCTGGATCCAGCCGACGCAATACGGCAGCCACTGGCATATAAATAAAGGGGAAATAGGCCAGCACCGCGAGAAAAACGGCGGCGGCCAACCCATTGAAACCCGGCGCGACGCTGACCCAGGCATAACTTTGCACAAACGCCGGGATTGCCAACGGCGCAACGGCCAGCAGCGACCAGATGCGCCGCCCAGGCAGCGTGGTTCGCTCCGTCAGCCAGGCCATGGCAACACCTGCGGCCACACAGGCCGGAACGGCGCATGCAATCAGCAAAAAGGTGTTGTTGAGCAATTCACCAACACGCGGGCGAAAAATGAGCGCCCTCACCGTCGGCCAACCGGTATCAATACCCACCCCAATAACAAATCCCAGGGGTAGTAAGGCAAGCAGTGCCGCAAAAGTGGCTAATACCACCAGCACCACAGAAGGGCGGCGCCGGACGGTTTGGCTGGCCGCGCGGCGTGTCGCCGGAAGACTCAAACTGGACATAAAACGCTCATTCATACGGCAATTACAGGAGACCGGCCTCGGTCATTAACTCATTCACTTTTTTGCTGTTCAGCGCAGAAGGCTCAACCTTCGGCGCATCCAGTTGGTTCAGCGGTACTAGTTTCGCGTTGGACGTCGCGCCCACACCAACGGCATATTCAAAAGCGGTATTGGTACGCAGCATATCCTGCCCGGTTTTACCGGTGATCCACTTGATGAAGGCCTGAGCCTGTTTCTGGTGCTTACTGGAGGCTAAGACACCGCCGCCGGAAATGCTGACGAAAGCGCCCGGATCCTGATGCTTAAAGTAGTGAAGCTGGGTGTTTTTGCTGTTTTCGCCAGTTTTGGCCTGATCAACAAAGTAGTAGTAGTGGTAGATAATGCCGCCATCAATCTGCCCGGCATTAACCGCTTTTAAGACGGTGCTGTTGCCTTTATAAGGCACGAAATTGGTTTTCATGGCTTTCAGCCAGTCGAGCGTAGCCTTTTCGCCTTTCAGCGTGAGCATCGCGCTGACAATTGCCTGGAAGTCCGCACCTGACGGAGACGCCGCCCAGCGGCCTTTCCATTCCGGTTTGGCTAAATCCATCATCGATGCCGGAAGCTGCGCCGCGCTGATTTTTGTCGGGTTATAAACAAACACCGTGCTGCGCGCGGCAATACCGATCCAGCGGCCATGCGCCGGGCGGAACTGCGCCGGAACCTGTTTCAGGGTATCGGCATCCAGCGGCGCGAACAGGTTGGCATTATCGACCAGCGTCATTGCCGGTGAGTTTTCGGTCAGGAAGACATCAGCCGGAGAAACCTTTCCTTCCTGAACAAGCTGGTTGCCCAGCTCCGTGTCGCCGCCGTTACGCAGCGTCACTTTAATACCCGTTTCTTTGGTGAATTCATCAACCCAGGATTTTGTCAGGTTTTCATGCTGCGCGTTATACACCACGATCCCGTCGTCGTTATTGGCGGCAGAGGCCGCAGACGCGGCGAAAACTGAAGAGATGACCAGTGCGATTGAACAGAACGGCAAAAAGCGATTCTTCATCCTCATTCCTTTTAAAATAAGTGTAATAGTCAGCGCATGCGACCCGGCAGAAGTTTAATACCAGTAAAGGATGAATGAGAATCGAAATAATTATCAAAAAGAGCGTTCAAAATTAAATACTATAAAAATGCGGATAACCAAATTAATATTCTAGACATTAATTGCGGGATACTACTAAGCTTAAGATAACCTTAAGTTATGCGACAATATTTCAGCTAATATTAAGCTCGGGGTTATAGCAACCGTCGATTTTCTTTGAGAGGATAATAAATTAGCACCTGAACACACGGAATAGAATACAGGCATCGCATAACAGCCTGAAAAGGTAAAAAATAACCATGAAAAATAAAAAGATAGATACGATGGCAAAAGTGGCGATGCGCAGCAGAGGCTTGTCAGTGAAGGAGAGACGTGTTCGCTATCAGGGGAAAATTTTCACATTTAAATATGTATCCGGACACTATGAAGTGTTCTTTAACGATGAAAAGGTTGATGTTATCGAAACAGAAAACATCAATCAGGCAATTGCCGACTACAAAGAAAAACACAACAAAACCAAACGCCAGATGCCGTAAAAATTAACCACAACGTTAATGCGGCTGTACGACGTGTCTTCATCGTAATAACCCATCGTTTACCCCGACAAATTCCTCACACAGCAAATATTAAGCCTGCTAAGTAAGTAGTGCATTCTGCCGTCAGTAAAAACAGCAGTGATGTACCTTCTCTCGTGGCAGACGCCAGACAGCCGCAATCCTCAGCAATAAATAGCTGAAGCAAAATGGCACCGATACTGACTTAAACTAAATATACATCAACACAACTACGCTATTCCGCTCAGGCCACCCATAACATATAAGATATATTTTATGGATAAATTCTGAATTGCCTTTGCTTTGATTACGGATTTACCGCCAGAGGATTATTTCAGATCCGTCGGCTGTGATTCTCCGGGAGTGAATGCCTGCACTTCCTGCGCAACCTTTTTCGCTTCCTGCTTGCGTTGCACATGTTCGCTGTTTTCTTTCTCGGCCCGGGCCATCTCCAATTCCTGCTGCGTTACTTTTTTGCCGGAAAAGGCGTCAATCATTTCCGTGCTGCCGTCAGGATATTTAACAATCGTTACCAGACGTCCACCAAATTGCGGAATGCCGGTCATCGCCAGCGCATAATCAATTTGATGATTTTCGACTTCTTTCTTTTGTGCGAGCTGTTGCTCCTCCTTTATAGCCTTCGCCTCTTTATGGCTTTCGGCACGGCTGGAGAGCGTCACTTTGGTACTTTCTTCCTGATGAGATTTATTACCCGCTCCGCTTTCAGTGGTGGTGTGTAGATCAGCTTTAACCGCCGTATTTTCATGTGTTGCATTGGCAAGCTGCGAGGTTGCCTGAATCGCCTGAATCTCCTGCATCATTATCTCCGCTGATGGTTACCCAGATAATTCTCTGCTGACTCATCCGATCTGAGTCGAAAAAAAACCCTCATAACGATTATCGACAGCAGAGAGGAACGGATTAATAACAAATAATGATGAAATAATAGTCGATAAAGACAAAATTTAAATAAGCAAATATTGTTCAATGACATTGATAATTTGCATTAAGGTGGATTTATTAAATTGAATATTATTTAAGTCACCACCTTAAAGTTAATTATATACATTACAGCAGTATTTATTTCTTATTACTCATAACATTCACGTTTGGAAATGTTACAGCCATCGAACACCGCACGATAACCGCATCTGACGCCAAGCGAGTTCCCCACACCTGCGGCATGCTGCTACTCTCAAACTCTCACAAAATGAAAAAACAGCAGGAGTGACCATGAGCCAACAACCTTTACATGCCGCACCACTCAGTTGGGGCCACGGCCCTCGTACTTTCGAGATCTTTATCGAACCCACCTGCCCCTTCTCCGTCCGGGCGTTTAACAAACTGGAAGCGCTGTTAGAAGCCGTTGGCGAAGAGAACGTGACGGTCAAAATTCGTCTGCAATCACAGCCCTGGCATCTCTTCTCTGGTGTGATTGTACGCTGCGTCCTCGCAGCTTCGACGCTACCCGATGGCAAAAACGCAGCGCATAAAGTGCTGCGTGCGGTTGCCGAACATCGAGAAGAGTTTGAATTTACGGATCATTGCAGCGGTCCAAATATGGATGCCACACCGCAGCAAATTATTGAACGCATTGAAAATTACAGCGGTGTGCAACTGGTAGACGCTTTTGCCCGCCCGGAGCTGCAAACCGAAATCAAATGGCACTGTAAATACGCGCGTCAGAACGGCATTCATGTATCCCCAACCTTTATGGTCAATGGGCTGGTGCAGGCCGATCTTGGCAGCGGTGATGAGATCAGCGTCTGGGCACAGCACATACTTGCCTGAACCCACAACCACTTATACTCACTTAACCTGAACGTCAACACATCAACAAAAAGGCGGACCAAAATGTCAGACAACTATCAGCCACCGAAGGTCTGGACGTGGGATAAATCCGGCGGCGGCGCTTTCGCTAATATCAACCGCCCGGTTTCCGGCCCGACTCACGATAAAACACTGCCGGTGGGCAAACACCCGCTCCAGCTCTATTCGCTCGGCACGCCGAATGGTCAGAAAGTTACGATCATGCTGGAAGAACTGCTGGCAAAAGGGGTTAGCGAGGCGGAGTACGACGCCTGGTTGATTCGTATCGGCGAAGGGGATCAATTCTCCAGCGGTTTTGTCGAAGTCAACCCGAACTCCAAAATCCCGGCACTGCGCGATCACAGTACTACGCCGCCGACGCGGGTGTTTGAATCTGGCGCGATCCTGCTGTATCTGGCTGAGAAATTCGGCCACTTCCTGCCAAAAGATCCGGCAGGACGCACGGAAACGCTGAACTGGCTGTTCTGGTTACAGGGTTCTGCGCCGTTCCTTGGCGGTGGCTTTGGCCATTTCTACAACTATGCGCCGGTTAAAATAGAGTACGCAATCAACCGCTTTACCATGGAAGCCAAACGCCAGCTGGACGTGCTGGATAAACAACTGGCCGACCATAAATTCATCGCGGGTGATGAGTACACCATTGCCGATATGGCAATTTGGCCATGGTACGGTAATGTCGTGCTTGGCAATGTATATGACGCTGCCGAATTCCTCGATGTGGGCAGCTACAAAAATGTGCAGCGCTGGGCACAGGAGATTTTCGCCCGCCCGGCAGTGAAACGTGGTCGCATCGTTAACCGAACATTCGGCGCGCCGAATGAGCAATTGCACGAGCGCCATGACGCCAGCGATTTCGATACGCAGAGCGAAGATAAACGCAACGCATAATCTTCGCTACCGGGCGGTATTCCGCCCGGTTTCTTATACTGCTCCCGCGATCTTCTGCTGTTTTTCACGATAAACACCACCAGAGTCTTAGAGAGCCGTGATTGGTCAGACACAGAGATCGAACCGCCCGGAATACATGCCTAACGCGCCAGCTCGTCGCTCTCCATTTGTCGAAGCGCCGCGAGCGTTGCCAGCGCCTCTTGCTCATCAATAATGCTCATGGCAAAGCCGACATGCACCAGCACCCACTGGCCGAGCAATTGGCGCGGCGATTCCTCGCACACCAGCGCGATATTGACATCGCGGCGCACACCACATACATCGACCTGCGCCAGTTGATGAAAATCTTCGCCAACGGCCACCACCTGGCCCGGTACGCCTATACACATCGTTGCATTACTCCACTTCAATACTTTTAATCTGCACGCCATCGCTGTGCTCAATATGCAACGTCGGGCAGTGACAGCGCGGACATTCGTCGTGCCGGGTGATCTCTACCGACGCACTACAGTTCCAGCACCACGCTTGCGCGGGTTTATGGATGATATGCAACGCGCAACCCTGTGCAAGCGTATCGCGACAGGCAATATCGAAACCAAAACGCAGGGCGCTCTCTTCGACACAGGCCAGAGCGCCAATTTCCAGCCAAACGCCAGTCACGCGCTGCGCGCCGTGCTGCTTCGCCTGCTGTTCGATAATTTCCACCGCATTCTGGCACAGCGATAACTCATGCATGCTGTGCATCTCGCTTGCCGAACAGCAACGCGCGGCGGCTTACACTGGCATCCGTTACGGGTAGCGAGAGCGCCATCTTCAGGCAGTTATCCGCCAGTTGTACGCCCTGCTGTGGGCTGAGATCGGGCGTTAGTGGCGACATTAAGGAGCAACTCAGGTACTGCCCCAGCGCCGGTAATTCTCCCACGGTAAAAGTCATCTCGCCGTAGGGTAATTGTAACCCCAGTCGCTCGCTGACGCGCCGCACCGGCCAGCTTTGCTGCGGACCAGGATAGATTTGCAAACTCAGCATCCACGGCGTCAACACGCAACCAATCCACTGATTTTCAAACAGAGTAAATGGCGTGGCGTAGACGTCCATTTGCGGATGCACGAACGGCAGCCCCTGCATTTCATGGTCGGCAATCGTCTTAAAAGACTGCTGAACTTCGAGATGCGGCGAAACGTCAAATCCTGCTAATACATCATTGTGCATGAGCAGCCTCCCGTGGCGTCAGCACAACACCGGATTCAGCCAACGCATCCATCACCGCCGCCAACGCGCTATCAAGGCTGGATTCCACTACCGGCGTCATGCCGATATGCGGCTCCAGCGAGGCTGGCGTAACGCCGATCAGTGTGAGTTTTGCTGGAAACTCACCGGTAAAACGCAGCGCCGACAGGACATCCGCCAGCCCCAGTTGGTGCGGAGAAATTTTATTACTGAACAGCGTCGGCACTTCGTCGTCGCGCAGGATAATAACCCTTCCAGGATCGCTTTTCCTGCTGACGATCGCATCGGCAATAATCAGGTGATCGCGGTTAGCCATCGCGTCGAGTAGTTCCATTCCGGCGGTACCGCCATCCAGCACGTCAACGTCTTCCGGCAGGTGGAAGCGCTGCGCCAGCGCCTCCACAACCCGTACGCCAATCGCTTCGTCGGTCAATAAAATGTTGCCGACGCCCAGTACTAAAATCGACATCACAGCACCTTCACCGACACAACATCGTTGCCGTCCGCATCCAGCACATGCACTGCACAGGACATGCAGGGGTCGAACGAATGCACGGTGCGCACCACTTCCAGCGGTTTTTGCACGTCCGCAACCGGCGTACCCACCAGCGACAATTCGTATGGCCCGGCGTCATCATTAAAGTTGCGCGGCCCGGCATTCCAGGTCGATGGCACAACCGCCTGATAGTTTGCGATTTTACCGTCTTTGATCACCACCCAGTGGGAGAGCATGCCGCGCGGCGCTTCCAGAAAGCCGACGCCTTTAAATTCGCCGCTCTGCGGAATGTCGGTTTTCACATAGGTCTGCATGTCGCCTTTGCCGATGTTGGCGAGCAGCGCCTGATACTGATTTTGCAACACGCCGTGGAGTTCACAGGCGTGAACGGTGCGACCAATAATACGTCCCAGCGTTGAATGTAGCTGCGCCACGCCGATGGTTTTGCCGGCCAGTTTCTGGTAGATAGCGACAATATCGTTCAGCTTAGTCGCCGTGGTTTCGTGCTTCGCCGCCAATTTACAGAGCATATTCGCCAGCGGACCGACTTCCACCGTTTTGCCGTAAAAAGTGGGCGATTTCACCCAGGAATATTTGCCCTCTTCCTGCCAGCCGGTGTACTGAGGCAATGTGGTGCCCTGCCACGGCGCCTGCGGTGCCTCATCTTTGTACCATGCGTGTTTTGAGCTCTCCTGGATCCCTTTCACCATAAAGGGATCGTCACCCGTCGTGATCGCCCGGAAGGTACTGAGATCGGCATTCTCGATATACCCGCCGGGGAACAGGAAGCTGCCATTTTTGGCATCGGTGGGAAATTCCGGCGTACTGAGGTAATTCACCGCGCCTTTGCCAAGCGACAGCCACTCGGGATAAAACGCAGCAATAACAGCGGTATCGACTTTATAAACTTGCTCAATAAAACCCTCAAGGCGATCGATAAACGACTTCAGGTACATCAGACGTTCAAGATTCAGCACTTCAATGCCATCGAGGTTGATCGGGTTAGCAACACCGCCGACCGCCAGGTTCTGGATATGCGGCGACTTGCCACCGAGCAGCGCTACTATGCGGTTAGCATCGCGCTGACACTCCAGCGCTTGCAGGTAGTGTGCGACGGCTATCAGGTTCACTTCCGGCGGTAACTTCATTGCCGGATGTCCCCAGTAACCGTTGGCAAAAATGCCCAACTGCCCGCTGGCGACCAGTGCTTTGATCTTATCCTGTACTGCTTTGAACTCGCCTTCACTGTTCTGCGGCCAGTCGGAGATCCCTCTCAGCAGCGCGGCGGCTTTTGCCGGATCGGCCTGCAACGCCGAGGTGATATCAACCCAATCGAGCGCCGAGAGTTGATAAAAATGGACGATGTGATCGTGGATCGAGTGTGCTGCAAGAATGATGTTGCGGATGTACTGCGCATTCAGCGGCACATTGACCTTCAACGCGCTTTCTACTGCCCGCACCGAGGCGATAGCGTGAATGGTAGTACAAACCCCACAAATACGCTGCATGATGATCCAGGCATCGCGTGGATCACGATCCTTCACAATCTCTTCCATTCCGCGCCACATGGTTCCCGATGACCAGGCCTTTGATACGACGCCGTTTTCAATTTCGCAATCAATGCGTAAATGACCCTCAATGCGGGTCACCGGATCGATGGTGATACGTTGACTCATGCTTCACTCGCCTCATGTCGCGCAGGTGTTTTTAACGGAGGAATAATAGGCAACAGACGTATGAGTAAGATGTATGCACAGACTTCAATTGCCACAAAACCAATAGAGATCATCAGCTCCTCCCACGTCGGGAAGTAGCCATATCCGTTGCCGGGATTGAAGGCCAGCAGCGAATAGGAGAGCCGCCACAGCGCGCAGCCTAACAGCATGCTGAGAGCGGCCAGGAACAGAATACGGGAATCGTTGCGCCAGCGGGAAACGCGCAGCGCCAGTAACGGGAAAGCCAGTAGTGCCAGTTCCAGCCAGAATATAAGGCTGTAAAAATCCCCGGCGAACGCGTAATGCCATTTGCCGCGCCAGCTGATTTCCCCGACGCGCAGCAGCAGGAACAGCGCCAGCAGGACGCTTAGTACGCCCATCAGTTTATTGAACAGGCGCTTCTCATCCGGGCCGTCACCCCGCAGGCTGGCCTGCATTAAGGAACCTTCAAAGATAACGATCGAAAAGCCCATTATAAAAGCAGTCAGTAGTGAGAAGAGCGGCAGCATTTCGTAGCTTTGCCACAGCGGATACACTTTGTATCCGGCGGCAATCATCAGCGATCCCATCGATGACTGGTGCATCGTCGGCAACAGAGCGCCAAGGGCGATGATAAAAAACATCACCTTGTTCAGACGACGTAGCGAAACCTTCCAGCCCAGTCTTTCGAGCAGAGCTGGCGCAAATTCCAGCGCCATTACGCCGATATAGATAGTCATACACACGGCTGTTTCAAACAGCACCGAATTGACGTTGAAGTATCCGGGAATGTAGAAATACGGCAGATTCCAGTAGCGGCCAACGTCAATGGTGATGGATAACCCGCCCAGCGAGTAACCAAACAGGCTACACAGCAGCGCCGGACGCACCAGCGGATGATAATCGCCGCGATTGAAGACGTAGACCGCCCACGCCAGCGCCCAGCCGCCGCAGGCGAAACCAGTGCCGATCAGCAGGTCAAAAGCGATCCAGATCCCCCACGGATACCCGCCATTCATATCAGAGACCGATCCCAGACCGAAGATCAGACGCTTGAGAATAAAGATCGCGCACAGCACGACCAACGGGGCGAACATAAGCACGGGTTTGCTCAGCAGCTTACCGCCCATGGCTTGTGGATCATGACTCATGGTCATCCTCCTCGTGATGCTCCCTTGTATTACGCCGTACCAGCGCCGTCAGACCTGCCAGCACCGCCAGTGGCAACATCATGCCTTTATACACCGTATGCTGAACGTGTTCGGATCGTGCGCCGGTAGCTAGAGAGTCCAGCGTTGGCAAACCAAGATCCGTGTAAGGCACGCCTGTCAGTACCAGCACCTGCGTGCCACCACCCTCTTTCTCGCCGTACAAATGCGGGTAGTAGTGCGGAACATCGTGAAGATAAACATCATCGGCGTGCAGCGTCTGGCGGGGATAGCGATATTCGGAACCCGGCTTCAGCATGAGGCGTTTTTTGGCTTCGGCCAGTAACTCCTCGCGGGTACCGTAGATCACCGCGCCTGCCGGACAAACTTCCACGCAGCCGGGAAGCTCGCCTTTATCAAGACGCTCGACGCCTTTCTGATTACAGAGCTGGCATTTGTGGATCTGGCCGAACGGGTTGTCGTAATCATATTTCGGCACATCGAAAGGACAAGCGACCATACAGTAGCGGCAGCCGGTGCAGACATCCGGGTTGTAGTGAACAATGCCGGTGACAGCATCTTTCTTCAGCGCCTGTACCGGGCAGACCGACACGCAGTTGGCATCCACACAGTGCATGCACTGCTTTTTGATGTAGGCATAGCCATTGTCAGCCTGGTCTTTGTTTTGCCCATTACCGCTGTGCCAGACCTGAATAATGTTGTTGGTATACGGAGAGAGTTTGTCGTTGTTCGACCAGGTTTGTTCACCCTGCGGATTAGGCACCGGCGAGTTGATCGCCTGGCAGCGTGAGACGCAGGCCTGGCAACCGACACAGAGCGTAGAGTCATATAACATGCCCAGCGCTCCGGGGATCGGCGGCCGGTTTTGCGCAGCGGCAAAACTGGTGGACGATCCCCCCATCAGCAGCGCCCCGCCGGACGCCACTTTGAGAAAATCACGTCTGTTCACGGCTATTCTCCCTGCGAATCAGCGTCGTTTTTCTTCTGTTGCCGTCCCAGCTCGCGCACCGTCATCACGCCAACGCCCGCCACCAGACCGACTACGCCACCCAACAGGCCGACGGCCGTTGCCGACACAGTGCCACCCTCTTTCAGTTGCACGTCGGGTTTTTCAACGCGCGGCGTCGGGTTTTCGACATGGGCAAGCTGAGCAATACCTTTATGAAAGCCAACGCCTTCCTCATTACAGCCATAACAAGGATGTCCAATAGCAACTGGCCATGCACCGCCGACATCGCAGAACTGTAACGTAGAGCAGTTGCCCCAGGTCTCCGGGCCTTTACAACCGAGGTGATAAAGACACCAGCCCTGCCGATGCCCGGCATCGCCGAACTCTTTCGCAAAACGCCCGGCATCGAAATGCGGACGGCGCTCGCAGTTTTCGTGAATCAAGCGCCCATAGGCAAAAGAAGGTCGGTTTTTGCTATCCAGCGCCGGGGGTTTACCAAAGGTGATGAGATGCGCCACGGTAGCGAGGAAATTTTGTGGGTTCGGCGGACAGCCAGGAATATTAATCACCGTTTTCCCCGGCAACACCGCCTGCAAACTAACCGCTCCAGTGGGATTCACCCCTGCCGCCGCCACACCGCCCCAGGAGGAGCAGGAACCGATCGCGATGATGGCGGCGGCGTTTTCAGCCGCCTTACGAATATGGTCAACAATAGGCTCTCCAGCCACCATGCAGTAAATACCGCCATCTTTCAGCGGAATGGAGCCGTCAACCACCAGCACGTACTGGCCTTTATACTGCTCCAGCGCATGGTGTTTGTTCTCTTCAGCCTGATGCCCGAACGCGGCGGAAAGCACTTCGTGGTACTCCAGCGAAATGGTTTCCAGCACAAGGTTTTCAACGGTGGGATGGGTGGCGCGAAGTAGCGATTCGGTACATCCGGTGCACTCCTGCGCACCAATCCAGACAACCGGAGGACGTTGCGGATGGCTGATGGCTTCTGCCATCTCTGCGGCTGCCTTGCCGCTCAACCCCATTGTGGCCGCCAGCGCGGCACACAGCTTCATAAAATCACGACGACTCACACCCTGGGATGCTAAATGTAAATTATCTCCTGCCATTTATTTTTTATTCCTCAGCCCGAACTAAGAATATTCTCCATCCAACAGGAAGAAGAGTGCTGCGATCGCTCCGACAATTAAGCACATAAAAATCATGGGCATTATGCAAAAATGAGACGAGGATTACATTACACGGACTGGGTGTAGGGATATTAGGGCACAAATGAACAAAAAAAATGAAAGCCACTCTCGACAAAAGTGACCTTCACAAAAGAGAACCACATATTGAGCGAAGCGTATTGTTATGTTTCGAGGCGGTATCCCGCCATAAAAAATCGGATCACCATACTGGAGTGGCTCTCGCGAAAGAAATCCATCACCATCTCTTTATCCAGCCCGTAACGGCGAGTGAGAATGCCTGCTTCCCACGCGCTGAGCTGTCGATCACCTGTCTTTTCAAACATGCGGTGCGAAAACCCAAGGACAAAGCCCCGCTTATAGTCCGGGCAGAAATGCGCCACATTGCTGGCGCTATCCGCCTGCGCCGCATTCAGCCCGGCCATTAAACCTTTACCAAAATGGTTTTCCATCGTTATCCCCCCAAACGCTATATAAAAAATTATATAACGATCTAATGTGGGGATGATAGCGCTGATTAAAACGCCACCCATTCGTCCGGCGATGCACCCGATTTAGAGGTGGTTTTACGCGACAAACCCGGTTTCACCAGTGCGGCCGTTGGTGGGGTATTCTGCTCATTACTGGAAAGACGGAACTGCTGAACAGAGCGTTGCAGCTCTTCTGTCTGGCGCTCCAGCGCCTCCGCTGCCGCCGAGATCTGCTCTACCAGCGAGGCGTTCTGCTGCGTGACGCTATCCATCTGGCTAATCGCGAGGCCTACCTGCGAGATACCTTTACTCTGCTCTGCAGAGGCCGAGGCAATTTCTTTCATAATGGTGGTTACTTCGGTAACGGCGCGCAGGATACTTTCCATGGTGGTGCCGGTGTCATTAACCAGTCGCGCCCCTTTCTCAACGCGGCTGACTGAATCGGCGATCAGCGTTTCGATTTCTTTCGCAGCGCCGGCACTTCGGCTGGCAAGATTACGGACTTCCCCGGCGACGACGGCGAAGCCACGCCCTTGCTCGCCTGCGCGCGCTGCTTCAACCGCAGCATTCAACGCCAGAATATTCGTCTGGAAAGCAATGCTGTTAATCACGGTGGTGATCTCAGCAATTTTCTTCGAGCTACCGGAAATACCATCCATCGTGCTGATGACATCTTTAACCAGCGCACCGCCTTTGCTGGCAGTGGCTGAAGCCACTTCCGCCAGTTGGCTGGCCTGGCTGGCGTTATCAGCATTCAGTTTGACCGTGGATGTCAGTTCTTCCATGCTGGCTGCTGTCTGCTCCAGCGCGGAGGCCTGCTCTTCGGTACGGGAAGAGAGATCATTATTGCCGGAAGATATCTCACTCGCTCCTCGCCAGATATTTTCACTGCCGTGACGGATACTGCTGACCGCTTCACGCAGGCTATCCTGCATTGCCAGCAGCAGCGGCACAACTTTGCCGACGCAGTTACGACCAAAATCTTCCAGCGGCTGGCTGAGATCGCCCTGCGCCATCAGCATGAAATGTGCGCGGATACGATCGAGCGGGCGCACCAACATGGCGACCAGATAGCGATCGGTAAAGAGCAGGATCAACAAGCCAATCACCATCGCTGCAATAATTGCCACGCGGGTGCTTTGCGTTCGGCTATCGACGACAACGCGCGTCTGATCGAGCATATCGCCCGCCGCTTTATTAAAGCTTTCGGCCGACGCACCAAAGTTGCGACTTAAACCCGGTGTGACATTATTTGCTTGCTGGCGATAAGCCTCAAGCGTTCCCTGCTGAGCCAGTTGAAATTGCGGCGTGATCCCCTGCTCCAGCAGCGCCTGCCAGTTACTGATCACTTGCTCAGAGATTTTCGCATCCATCGGCCCAGGCGAAATCGCTTTAAACGCCACCAGATAACGGGCCATATTGTCCAGCGACTGTTGCACTGGTGCCATATCCGGCGAGCCACCCGCAGCTTTGGCTTCCATTACGCGACTGAGACGAGTCACAAACCGAAAGTATTGATCATTGCCCTGGCTAAGCAGGGTCATCTGTGACACCAACTGGCGATCCACCTCATTGCCATCGGCCACTTTTGACAGAGAAAAAACACTATACAAACCAACGCCTGACCACAGCACGCCGAAAATCCCGAGGATCGCCAGCATAACGGCTCGTATAGTAAAGTTACGAAGCATACTCATAATATTATCCTTGCGGTGAAGGTACATTCTCGCCTGCGGGCAAGACTTATCTTCGTTATCGGCATGGGCAAGAAAATTCTGCATAGTAAATCTGAAAAAAATGATAAAAAAATTTCATCCTTATGTTTTTTTCATCAATCTGCGCCGTGGCCGTATAGAATGCTACCCTGACTCATCATTGAGTTAGTAATTATCATTACCATCATAGTTTTAACTTACAGCATAAAGAATAAGTTGTTGTTTTTTAACATAAAAATAATAAATATGGATCCACTAATTATTTCAAAAATTAATATTCTAAAAATTCATGGTAAATAATAATAAAAAAATATAACCAGCCTAATAATAAATACAAAGGATAAAGTTAAATGTTACAAAAACTTAAAAAAATAATTTTTAAAAAGTTAAAAAGGAATAAAAACACACAGAGAAAAAACACCTTTGTAAAAATTTAATGTTTTTTTATAAAAAATTATTTTTAAAATATATTAAAATTCATTTTAAGCATGGTTAACTGATTATTTATCACTCTGAACATTGTGATGTTTTTTCGCACTTACTGGCGCGGAAAGATCGCCGTAAGCTGCATAACCACTGACCTGCAGCGATACAGCAGCGAAGTTGCGAACTCTCCTGGACGCCGGTTACAAACGCGGTAAGAAGGAAAACTTATATTCAGCGCGGCATCCGTTCTATTTCCTGTCTTTCACTGGCGTTTCGCTTGAAAGATTTTTCGCAGACAATTATCCAGCGTTTTCGCAGAAGAATGGGAACACCTAACGTAAATTAATAGTGCAGTTTTACTTGCGAACGGATAATAAAAATCTGTCATTATCTATACAGAATCTATTTTTCGCCGCCTGATAGCATAAAAATCTGCAATAATTAATTTTTCTGCGAATAAAAATGAACAATGTATTTTTAATAATACATTCCGCCACATGGCTATTTTTTGTTCTTTTCGTGAGCAATCGACTCAATGCAGATATTTTTCAAACTATCCAGGAGTTCGTTGCCAGGACAGCTTCGTCGCCGTAACAAACGCTAATGCTCCCTACTTTGCCAGTGGCATCCTGATGCTTTTGCAGATGCTCAATGGCGGCAAAGAAGTCATCTATCCGTTTTGTAGACGCGACTTTTTGTTGCCGCTCATGCCCTTTTGATACGCAGCAAACGGACGTAAGATAAAAACGCTGTTTCGATTTTCATATAAAATCCAGATAAGAAAGGAGACATCATGCCCGGTTTCGCCAATCCGAATCGCTACGAACAGATGCAGTATCGATACTGCGGTAAAAGCGGCCTGCAACTGCCCGCACTTTCTCTCGGTTTGTGGCACAGTTTTGGTCATGGGCAGGCGCGGGATTCGCAACGTGCTCTGCTGCGTAAAGCGTTTGACCTTGGCATTACCCACTTTGATTTAGCCAACAACTACGGGCCACCGGCGGGCAGTGCGGAAGAGAATTTTGGTCGCTTGTTGCGCAATGACTTCGCGGCTTATCGCGACGAAATCATTATCTCCACCAAGGCTGGTTACGATATGTGGCCAGGCCCGTATGGTTCAGGCGGATCGCGTAAGTATCTGCTGGCTAGCCTCGATCAGAGCCTGAAGCGCATGGGCGTTGAGTACGTGGATATCTTTTATTCACACCGTGTAGATGAAAAAACGCCGATGGAAGAGACCGCGGCAGCGCTCGCTCAGGCGGTGCAAAGCGGTAAAGCGCTGTATGTCGGCATCTCTTCTTACTCAACTGAACGTACGCAACAGATGGCAGCGTTGCTGCGCGAGTGGAAGATCCCGCTGCTTATCCATCAGCCTTCGTACAACCTGCTGAACCGCTGGGTCGAAAAAACTGGCCTGCTCAATACACTGGAAGTTAACGGCGTGGGATGTATCGCCTTTACTCCGCTGGCGCAGGGGCTGCTGACCGGCAAATACCTGAGCGGTATTCCGGAAGGTTCCCGTATGCAGCGTGAAGGCAAGAAAGTACGCGGTTTAACGGAGAAAATGCTGACGGACAGCAATCTCAAAAGCCTTCGGTTGCTCAATGAGATGGCGCAGCATCGCGGGCAGTCAATGGCGCAAATGGCGTTGAGCTGGCTATTGAAAGATCAGCGCGTCACCTCAGTGCTGATTGGCGCAAGTCGTCCAGAGCAGATCGAAGAGAACGTACTGGCGCTGAATAACCTAACGTTCAGTGAAAAAGAGCTGGCGCAAATTGATAAGCATGTTGCCGACGGTGAGTTGAACCTTTGGCAGGCATCGTCAGATAAGTAACAAAAAAGCCGGGTAGTGCTGCTTGCCCGGCTTTCAACCCTCTTGAGGCTTTCCCTCTATGAATCAGTGATTATGGCGCGTCAGACGATCCAGATACCCCATGACGAAAGCAGACAAAACAAACGTCAGATGGATTATCACATACCACATGAGTTTATTGTCCGGAACGTTTTTTGCGTCCATAAACACGCGCAGCAGATGAATCGAAGAGATCGCCACAATTGACGCCGCCACTTTATTCTTAAGCGAAGTGGAATCCATTTTGCCGAGCCAGTTCAGTTTCTCTTTGTGTTCGGCGATATCCAGTTGTGACACGAAATTTTCATAGCCGGAAAACATCACCATCACCAGCAACCCACCCACCAGCGTCATATCGACCAGCGACAGCAACATCAGGATCAGATCGGATTCCGCCAGGTTGAAAACATTGGGCAGAACGTGAACAATCTCCTGAAAGAATTTCAGCGTCAGCGCAAGTAAAGCGAGGGAAAGACCAAAGTAGACCGGGGCGAGCAACCAGCGCGAAGCGTACATTGCATTTTCCAGAAAGCGTTCCATGTGGCGTTAGTGTCCTGTCAAATAGCGAAACCGACGCCCAGTATATCTCAGGATGGCAAACAATTAGCAGCAGCCGAGCAGACGGAGTTACACATCCTCCGGGTTCACCCACGGGCGCTGATTCTCAGGCCAGACCAACACCACCAGCGCCGGATAGGCTTCCATACTGAACTCGCGAAAACACTGTCGCAGGTTGAGGACATCCAGATCGGACTGTGCAACTTTTTCACCGTTGACACAGCGTTTTTTTATGTTGTCGTAATACTTATATACCGCTGAGTTGAGATCGCTACAGCGACGTTGTGCTTCAAATAACCCCGGCGTACTATTTAATTCCGCCATGTTCATACGTTTAATTGTCGCATGAAGAAAATCAATATATTCATGATTGACGCGCCAGTACCATACCGGAGTAATCGCGTTCATTAATACCGAAAAATGATCTTCGCCTTCCTCTTTCGACAATGGTTGATACTGCGGAGGGCGATTGTCAATTTCACGAAGGGGAGTTTTTTTATTGTGCTCACGCATCAATAAAAGTATGCCGCCCGTCAGCAGCAATATAGTAATAACAGAATAAAAAATACTGTTCATGAGCAGGCTCCTTTTTTTTGATTTTAAAAGTGCGCCGTGATATTGTCAACGAACCTCACGCCTGCGTTCCCTCTCCCTTGTTGATATTAAAGGACATTAGAAATGCTTCCCGAGAATCTTGTCCCGGCACGATTTCATATTTCTACTGCTGAAACCAGCCCTGGAGAAGAAGGAACAGAAGCTAATTTAGCTCAGGGTAAAACAACCCTCGCCGATCATGCCAAAGATATATTGGCTAATGCCAGCCGTGGCGGTCAGTCAAGAAATATGTTACTTGAAGAGCACGATCGCCAAATAAGAGATCGTCTGTTCCGGGTGGTAAAAATCGAGACATTCGCTCGTCTGCTTAATGAGTTACAGGAAGAGGGCGAGATTGAACCTCAAACATTAAGTCAAATAATTACCGAAAAAACGCAGCAAATTAATGAAAACGGAAATGTGATTTGGCTTAACCTGATTACTCGCGAAAAAGACGGGCCACTATTTTATAAGCTTGGGGATGAATAACGTGAGTGATGTCGATAATAATGTTTATTTAACTTTAACCGACAAAAATAGCGATGAATTTATCTTAGAGCACAATAAAGAGGCTCTGATACTCAGTAAAAATGAAACCATAGCCCGTATTGCCCATGAGCTGGTTTCCATTCCTGCGGCGCTTGTGCGCCTGAAATGGCAGAACCGCCGTGAAATCTACCCGCTACAGGTGAAAGAGGAAATTTACGGCGCGACGATCAATGCCATTATCGAGCTAAAGCCTGAACTGCGCGACAAAATCATGGGGCGGCTGGAGGCTAACTACCAGCATCTACTGGCACGGGAAACCGCAACGCTACGCCTGAGTCGCAAACTCAGCGACGGCGAATACCATACCACGACAGTCTCTACCGTCGCGCCAGAACCGGAAAACCAAAAAGCTGCGCCGGAGAAGCAAGAAAAAACCGCAGGCACAAAATTAAAGTAAGCGCGCCGCTTTTTATACTGCTAATGGCGCAGACGTAAAAAAGCTGGCATTTGCCAGCTTTTATCACTTATCAGCACCGAATTTAGTGTGCTTTAACCGTCTCTTCACCCACCAGACCGATTTTGAGATAGCCCGCCTGATGCAGGGTATCCATCACTTTCATCAGCGTCTCGTAATCCACAGTTTTATCCGCACGGAAAAAGATCGTGGTGTCCTTTTTACCTTCCGTCACGGCATTGAGCTGGTTAACCATCGTCTCGTCGGTTACCGGATCGTTACCGATGAACATGGTGTTATCAGCTTTTACCGACAGGTAGACCGGTTTTTCCGGGCGCGGCTGTGGCTGGCTGGTTGAGGCGGGAAGATTCACTTTTACATCAACGGTAGCAAGCGGCGCGGCCACCATAAAGATAATCAGCAGCACCAACATAACGTCGATAAACGGCGTCACGTTGATTTCATGCATTTCGCCGTTATCATCCAGGTTTTCATTAAGACGCATTGCCATGGAGCATCAACCTAAACGTAATTTCGAAGCGGTGCGAACCGGCTGCGCATTGCTGGCGGCCAGGTCAAGATCGCGGCTTTGCAGCAGCAGAACCTGCGCGGCAACGTCGCCAAGTGTGGCTTTGTAACTGCCAATCATGCGCGCAAAGACGTTATAAATCACCACCGCAGGAATTGCCGCGACCAGGCCGATAGCCGTTGCCAGCAGTGCTTCTGCAATACCCGGTGCGACAACAGCAAGGTTAGTGGTCTGCGTCTGCGCAATACCAATAAAGCTGTTCATGATGCCCCAGACCGTACCAAACAGGCCGATAAACGGTGAAATCGCGCCAATCGTCGCAAGATAGCCGTTACCGCGCCCCATATGGCGACCTGTCGCCGCAACACTGCGTTCCAGACGGAAGCCGGTACGCTCTTTAATGCCTTCGTTGTCTTCACTGCCTGCGGATAGCTCCAGTTCATTCTGGGCTTCATTAATTAATGACAGACTCAGACTTCTGGCGTGGAAAGAAGAGGCAATTTCGCTGGCCTGATACAAAGAACGTGCTTCAGCCAGTTTTTGCTGCTCACGCTTAAGACGGCGCTTCTGCGAGATCATCTCCGCGCTTTTACTGAAGAACAACGCCCATGTAACGACTGACGCGAGAATCAGGCCGATCATCACAACCTTTACGACGATGTCAGCATGGTGATACATACCCAACACGGATAGATCCGTCTGCATCAAATTATTACCCACTGTATATCTCCGAGATGCAAATCACAAAATCTGCGCGTAATAATAGCAAAATGCCACCGAATTGATAGTGGTTCTCATTACTATTTACATAGTGCCGTAAAGAAAGGCCTGTTTCTTTGCGCTAACACAGTAAACCTCCGCGCAAGATACGGAATGCGAAAAAAATAACGCTCTGCCGCCAACATGGCGATGCATCAACACGCAATCATGGTAGTCTGGACATCCAGACGTATAAAAACAGGTTGAGCAACAATGACGGCGAAGCATATAGATACCGCTCTGGTAAATGCAGGGCGCAGCAAAAAATACACGCAGGGTTCAGTGAATAGCGTTATCCAGCGCGCGTCTTCACTGGTATTCGACACGGTTGAAGCCAAAAAACATGCTACGCGCAATCGCGCCAATGGCGAATTGTTTTACGGCCGCCGCGGTACGCTGACGCACTTCTCTTTACAGGAAGCGATGTGCGAACTGGAAGGCGGTGCGGGCTGTGCACTCTTCCCCTGCGGAGCAGCGGCAGTGGCCAATACCATTCTGGCGTTTGTCGAGCAGGGCGATCATGTGTTGATGACCAACACGGCTTACGAGCCAAGCCAGGATTTCTGCACCAAAATTCTTGCCAAACTGGGTGTTACCACCAGTTGGTTTGACCCGCTGATCGGTGCCAGTATCGTCAAGCTGATCCAGCCCAACACCAAAGTGGTGTTTCTCGAATCTCCCGGCTCCATCACCATGGAAGTCCATGACGTTCCGGCCATCGTTCAGGCGGTAAGAAGCGTCGCGCCAGAGGCAATTATCATGATTGATAACACCTGGGCGGCGGGGATCCTGTTTAAGGCGCTGGAATTTGATATTGATATCTCCATTCAGGCCGCCACAAAATATCTTATTGGCCACTCCGACGGCATGATCGGTACGGCGGTTTCCAATGCACGTTGTTGGGAACAACTGCGTGAAAATGCTTACCTGATGGGACAAATGGTCGATGCCGACACCGCCTATATGACCAGTCGGGGTCTGCGCACGCTGGGCGTCCGTTTGCGTCAGCATCATGAAAGTAGTCTGAAGATTGCCGAATGGCTGGCAACGCATCCGCAAGTCGCGCGTGTTAATCACCCCGCGCTGCCTGGCAGTAAAGGGCATGAATACTGGAAACGCGATTTTACGGGCAGCAGTGGTCTGTTCTCGTTTGTGCTGAATAAGCGATTGAGCAACGAAGAGCTATCGCAGTATCTCGACCACTTCAAACTGTTCAGCATGGCCTATTCATGGGGCGGTTATGAATCCCTGATTCTGGCGAACCAGCCAGAACAACTCGCTGCGATTCGCCCGAATGGCGGCATCGATTTCAGCGGGACATTAATCCGTCTGCATATCGGTTTAGAGAATGTTGATGATCTGATTGAAGATTTAGTAGCAGGCTTCCAGCGCATCGTGTAAACCAGGCCTCCGGGGCAGCAAGCCAGGAAATTTCTAATTTCTTGCGCCCCGGATCAAGGTGTTTCAGGCGAGTTGGAGTACAATAGCCTCCTCTACGCAGTACCACAGGAAAGTCCATGGCTGTTATTCAAGATATTATTGCTGCGCTCTGGCATCACGACTTTGCTGCGCTGGCAAATCCACATGTTGTCGGTGTCGTTTATTTGGTGATGTTTGCCACGTTGTTTTTAGAAAACGGCTTGCTTCCTGCCTCATTTTTGCCGGGCGACAGCCTTTTACTGCTCGCTGGTGCTCTGGTTGCACGCGGCTGCATGGACTTCATCTCCACCCTCGCGATCCTCACCACTGCAGCCAGCTTCGGCTGCTGGCTGAGTTATTTGCAAGGAAAATGGCTCGGCAATACACGGGTAGTAAAGAGCTGGCTGTCACATCTGCCGGTGAAGTATCACGAACGGGCGACTTATATGTTTGACCGTCATGGTCTGCTGGCGCTGCTGGCCGGTCGCTTTCTTGCGTTTGTGCGCACGCTGCTACCGACCATGGCGGGTATTTCCGGTCTGTCGAACCGCCGCTTCCAGTTGTTTAACTGGCTGAGCGCGATGCTATGGGTTGGCGTGGTGATGTCGCTGGGCTATGCCATCAGCATGATCCCTTTCGTCAAACGTCATGAAGATCAGGTGATGACCTTCCTGATGGTGTTGCCGCTGTTCCTGCTGGTAATTGGCCTTGTCGGCGCAGTCACCGTGGTGCTGAAGAAAAAGTATTGTAGCGCCTGATTTTCCCCCTCTCCATTCCAGGAGAGGGAAAATTACGCGCCCTGTATCAGGCGGATCCTTGCTACATCCTCACCTGGTGTCATGCCGAAATAACGCTTAAATTCGCGGCTGAATTGCGACGGGCTTTCATACCCTACGCGTATTGCCGCCGCGCTGGCTTTCATCCCGTCATGCACCATCAACATCCGAGCTTTGTGCAGGCGGAACGTTTTCAAATACTGCAACGGCGACGTGCTGGTCACTGACTTAAAGTTGTGGTGAAACGCAGAGACGCTCATGTTAGCTTCCGCCGCCAACTGATCCACGCTGAGATTTTCCGTGTACTGACTTTCAATACGTTTCAGCACACGGCTGATCAGGCTGAAATGCGTCTGACGGCTGACCAACGCCAGCAGCGCTTCGCCGCGCGGCCCGGTCAGTACGTGGTACAGCATTTCACGGATAATCTGCTTACCGAGAATACGGGCATCCAGCGGATGTTCCATCACATCCAGCAAACGTTCTGCCGCGCAGAGGATCTCCTCCGACAGCACCGCCGAGTTGATACCGCTGGCCGCAGCGCCAGGATGGAAATATTCGTCTTCACCAATATCCATCAGTAGCTCCTGCAATTGCAGGATATCGACATTTAAGCGCAACCCCGCCAACGGAACCTCTGGGGTAGCAAAAGTTTCGCACTCAAACGGCAGTGGAACCGTCAGCAGCAAATATTCATTGGTGTCATAACGGAACACCCTTTCATTGATATAACCAATTTTATGGCCGGAAAAGAGAAAAACGATCCCAGGCTGGTACATCACCGGCGTGCGTGTTCCTGGCTGAGTACCGTACAACAGGCGAATATCCGGCAACAACTCAGTTAGATATTTTTCTTTAATTTTCAGCTTCTTAATTTTTTCTGTCAGTTGCAGGCAAATCTCTTCACGCTTCATTTTACGCTACTCCGCAAGACATTTTGACGAGCACAGTGTGCAGGGTTTTGTGCCTTTTCTCCAGTCGGATAGAGAAACAGGCAAGACATCGACAGGAATGTGCATTGAGAGAGTGGATGCACTCGCCCACAATAACCGTCATCAGGCAGTCCGCTGCCTCCTTTTTCTTTCACCTCTAGTTAGAAGGGAACGAGCAATGAACAATTTCAATCTGCATACCCCGACCCGCATTCTGTTTGGTAAAGGCGCGATTGCCGACCTGCGAGAGCAAATCCCGGCTGGCGCACGCGTGCTGATCACTTACGGTGGTGGCAGCGTGAAGAAAAACGGCGTACTGGATCAGGTTTACAGCGCGCTTGAAGGGCTGGACATTCTTGAATTCAGCGGTATTGAGCCAAACCCGACGTATGAAACCCTGATGAAAGCAGTAAAAATCGTCCGCGAAGAAAACGTCACCTTCCTGCTGGCCGTAGGTGGGGGTTCTGTGCTGGACGGCAGCAAATTTATCGCGGCTGCAGCAAACTATGCTGACGGCATCGATCCGTGGCACATCCTGCAAACCCGTGGTAGCGAAATCAAAAGCGCTATTCCGATGGGTTCCGTACTGACACTGCCCGCGACCGGCTCTGAATCCAATGCCGGTGCCGTGGTTTCACGTAAAGCCACAGGCGACAAGCAGGCATTCCACTCGCCGTTCGTCCAGCCAGTATTTGCCGTGCTGGATCCGGTTTACACTTATACTCTGCCACCGCGTCAGGTTGCGAATGGTGTGGTCGATGCGTTCGTGCACACTGTTGAGCAGTACGTCACTTATCCGGTGAATGGCAAAATTCAGGATCGTTTCGCCGAAGGCATTCTGCTGACACTTATCGAAGAAGGCCCGAAAGCATTGCAGGAACCTGAAAACTACGATGTTCGTGCCAATGTGATGTGGGCAGCAACACAGGCGCTGAACGGTCTGATTGGTGCGGGCGTACCACAGGACTGGGCAACCCATATGCTGGGCCATGAACTGACCGCAATGCACGGACTGGATCACGCGCAAACACTGGCGGTTGTACTGCCCGCGCTGTGGAATGAAAAACGTGAAACTAAACGCGAAAAACTGCTGCAATATGCAGAACGCGTATGGAATATCACTGAAGGTTCCGAGAATGAGCGCATTGATGCCGCAATCGAAGCCACCCGCAACTTCTTCGAACGCATGGGCGTACCAACGCGTCTTTCTGGCTACGGCCTTGACGGTAGCTCCATCCCGGCGCTCCTGGCAAAACTGGAAGAACACGGCATGACACAGCTTGGCGAACATCACGATATTACGCTGGACGTCAGCCGTCGTATCTACGAAGCGGCGCGCTAAGCGCTGAAAAGTCTGGCTTCCGTTTTTGTTTTTTTCGACCACACTTAATGCACACCACCTTACCGGGCCTGTCCCGGTAAGCCTATTGAAAGGAGAAATGCATGACACATCCTACCGTGATTAAGCTTTCCGATGGCAACCTGATGCCGCAGCTCGGCCTTGGCGTGTGGAAAGCAAGCAACGAGGAAGTGGTAACTGCCATTCATAAAGCGCTGGAAGTGGGCTATCGGTCTATCGATACCGCGACGGCCTACAAAAATGAAGACGGCGTTGGCAAAGCATTAGCCAGTGCAGGCGTGGCGCGCGATGAACTCTTTATCACCACCAAACTGTGGAACGACGATCAGAAACGGCCAGTTGAAGCCTTGCAGGAAAGCCTTAAAAAACTCCAGCTCGACTATATCGATCTCTGGCTGATGCACTGGCCAGTTCCGGCAATCGATCATTACGTGGACGCCTGGAAGGGTATGATCGAGCTGCAAAAACAGGGGCTGGTGAAGAGCATCGGCGTGTGCAATTTCCAGGTTCATCATCTGCAAAAGATCATCGATGAAACCGGCGTGGCGCCGGTGATCAACCAGATCGAGCTGCATCCGCTGATGCAGCAGCGCCAGCTACATGCCTGGAATGCCACACATAGGATCCAGACTGAATCCTGGAGCCCGCTGGCACAGGGCGGCGAAGGTGTGTTTGATCAGAAAATTATCCGCGATCTGGCGGATAAATACGGCAAAACACCAGCGCAGGTAGTGATCCGCTGGCATCTCGACAACGGGCTGATCGTGATCCCGAAATCGGTCACCCCGGCGCGTATTGCCGAGAACTTCAATGTCTGGGATTTCCGTCTGGACAAAGATGAGCTGACGGAAATCGCCAAACTGGAACAGGGTAAACGGCTGGGGCCGGATCCGGATCAGTTCGGCGGTTAACGTCTTTTTCGGTTACTGATAAACAAAACCCGGCGTTTTTTTGCCGGGTTTTGCTATTGCAGTTAACGAACGCGCGGCGCGCGCTTTTTCGCCGGCGCTGCAGCGGCGCTCTTGCCGTTGCTACGCTGGTGCACAATCGGTGTGTGCTTGGTCAGGGCCGGGCGCGACTGGCGATTCTGGCGGCGCGCCTCCCGCATCTCGTCCATGGTCGGCGCAGGCACCAGGCAATCACGGCGTGAACCAATCAGATGCTTTTTGCCCATGGCTTCCAGTGCTTCGCGCAGCAGCGGCCAGTTCGCCGGATCATGGTAACGCAGCAGCGCTTTATGCAGACGACGCTGTTTATCTCCTCTCGGTACAACCACTTCCTCGCTCTTGTAGTCGATTTTCGACAGCGGGTTTTTGCCGGTGTAATACATAGTGGTTGAGTTAGCCAGCGGCGAAGGATAGAAGTTCTGTACCTGGTCGAGACGGAAACGGTGGCGTTTCAACCACAGCGCCAGATTCACCATATCCTCATCACGCGTACCTGGGTGCGCTGAAATAAAGTATGGGATCAGATACTGTTCTTTACCCGCCTCTTTCGAGTAGGTATCGAACAGCTGTTTAAAGCGATCATAGCTGCCCATGCCCGGCTTCATCATTTTCGACAGCGGCCCCTCTTCGGTATGCTCAGGAGCGATCTTCAGGTAACCACCAACGTGATGCGTCGCCAGTTCCTTCACATAGCGAGGATCCTCCACCGCCAGATCGTAACGCACACCAGAAGCAATCAGGATCTTCTTGATGCCTTTCAGGCTGCGCGCACGGCGATAGAGATCGATGGTCGGCTGATGATTGGTGTCCATGTGCGGGCAGATATCTGGATAGACACAGGAGAGACGACGGCAGGTTTGCTCCGCACGCGGCGATTTGCAGCGCAGCATATACATGTTGGCCGTTGGGCCACCCAGATCTGAAATCACGCCGGTAAAGCCCGGCACCGAATCACGGATCGCTTCGATTTCATTGATGATCGAATCTTCAGAGCGACTCTGAATAATGCGCCCTTCGTGTTCGGTAATGGAGCAGAAAGAGCATCCGCCAAAACAACCGCGCATGATGTTGATCGAGAAGCGGATCATCTCGTACGCCGGAATACGGCTTTTACCGTATGACGGATGCGGCACGCGCTGGTACGGCAGTGCAAAAACACTATCCATCTCTTCGGTGGAGAGCGGGATCGCAGGCGGGTTGATCCAGATATAACGATCGCCATGCTTTTGTAACAGCGCACGGGCGCAACCGGGGTTAGTTTCATGGTGCAAAATACGCGACGCATGCGCGTAGAGCACCTTGTCGCTTTTTACCTTCTCATAGGAAGGCAACAGCACATAGGTTTTCTCCCACGGTTTCGGACGCGGCGGTTGAACGGTGACGTGCTTCACTTCCTGCGCCTGCGGTGCGACCGGTTTATTATCCGCACACGGCAGATCTTCACCATAAGGATGCGGGATCGGATCGATTTTACCCGGCGTATCCAGACGGGTGGAATCTACTCCGCTCCAGCCTGGCAATGCTTCCTTAACAATGATCGCCGTGTTGCGAACATCACGGATCTCCGCGATCGGCTCACCGGCAGCAAGGCGGTGCGCCACTTCAACCAGCGGGCGTTCACCGTTGCCGAACATCAGCATATCCGCTTTGGCATCAATCAATACCGAGCGGCGCACGGTATCAGACCAGTAATCGTAATGGGCGGTACGACGAAGGCTGGCTTCGATACCGCCGAGGATCACCGGCACATCTTTCCATGCCTCTTTGCAGCGCTGGGTATAGACCAGCGTGGCGCGATCCGGACGTTTACCAGCAACGTTATCCGCCGTGTAGGCATCGTCGTGGCGTAGCTTACGATCGGCGGTATAGCGGTTGATCATCGAGTCCATGTTCCCGGCGGTTACGCCGAAGAACAGGTTCGGTTTACCCAGACGCATAAAATCGTCTTTGCTGTTCCAGTCCGGCTGGGAAATGATGCCGACACGGAACCCCTGCGCTTCCAGCATACGGCCGCAAATCGCCATGCCAAAGCTCGGGTGATCGACATACGCATCGCCGGTAACCAGAATAATGTCGCAGCTATCCCAGCCAAGTTGATCCATCTCTTCGCGCGTCATCGGCAAAAAAGGCGCAGGGCCGAAGCAGGCCGCCCAGTACTGGGGCCAGGAGAAAAGGTCTCGATCCGGCTGGATCAGGGATATTGCGCTCATTTTGCTTCCAAAATTGGTAAAAAAATAATCAAAGGCCGGCGATTATACGCCGGATTGTAGCGTGAAATGAAGGAGTATTACGCGCTTGTTTCCCTTGCCCAAAAAGCCCAAGAAACATAAGCCTGGTAAATACGTTATCAGACTGTGGAAGTTACGCCGATGGGTTGACCAGCAGTTGCCCTACCGAGCCGCGATCGGCCATTTCCAGCGTCTGGCTCTGGAACTGAAAAGGAAAGTGCGGCCATGAAGGCTGACCAAACCACACCAGCAGCTCAACCTGCCCGTCGATCCACACCGTGTCTTTCCAGCCACGATCTTCCGGGAACGGCAGCGCGCCGTTCACGTTGCGCACGAGGAACATTACGCCTTCAATGTGAAACGACTGTGGCATATCTGCGCGCACTGTCCAGCGTTCCCATGTTCCTTGCTGAGCAGTGATATCAATACGCTGCGCGTCCCATAATTGGCCGTTAATGCCCGGATCGCTACCCAACGTAATATCGCGGCTGCGCGTCGGCGTACCGGCCATGACATCGGACGGCAGCAGGCGCATCGGCAGCGTATCAGTCACCAGTGGCAGCAGCCCGGTAGGGCGCAGCGTCAGCACCAGCGTGGAGATTAAAATGCTGGACGGCTCAAAAATGCCGCGCAGCCTCTCCATCAAACTCGCCGCCTCACCGCAGGTGATCGACACTTCATCTCCGTTTGTCATATCCACCAGCACTTCGCGACGCTCGCCAGGTGCCAGCGACAGTTGTTTCACGGTAACAGGCGCAGGTAAAAAACCCTGATCGCCCGCAATCACATGCAGCGCGCGACCATCGCTCATTTGCAACAGATAGCGGCGGGAGTTGGAGGCATTCAGTAAACGCAGGCGCACCCACCCGCGCGAGACCTCAACATACGGGCTTTGCGCGCCGTTCACCATCAGGGTATCGCCGACAAATCCCCCGCTCCCCGGCTCGCTGTACTCCGGCGTACCGAAGTTATCCAGCCTTTTATCCTGAATAATGATCGGAAAATCATCCACGCCGTAGTGGTTCGGCACTGGCAGCGATTTGCTGATTTCGTCTTCCACCAGCCACATACCGGCGAGGCCGCTGTAGACCTGTTGAGCGCTGCGGTTTGGCGTGTTGGCGTGATACCACAGCGTTGCCGCACTCTGGCGGATAGGCAGCACCGGTGCCCAGTCGTTGTTCGCCGTCATCATCCGCGCGGCACCACCCATCAGTGGGCCTGGCACCTGCAAACCGCTGACGGTCATGGCGACATTTTCCGCCAGTCGGTTACTGTAGATCAGCTTAACGTCGTCACCGTTCCAGACGCGAATAGTCGGCCCCAGGTAACGCCCGTTAATGCCGGAGACCTGCGCGCGGGTACCGGTAGCAAATGACCAGTGCGCGTGTTGCAGCGTCATAAACAGCGGCTGGCCGCGTCGTGATTCCAGCAGAGGAGGAACCGGCAGTGGCGGTTGCTGCCCGGCAGCATTTGCTCTCAGCGGCACCGCGCCTGCACAAAGCGCAACTCCTGATGCCTGAAGAAACTGACGCCGACTGAGTGACATATTTGCTCCGTGTAAAACTAACTCAATTCGCCGAAAGCGATACCGCCGACGGACTTGCTTTGTGACGAAAGATTAAACCCGACCCGTTGCTTCGCGTTCGGCAACTTCTTTATCAAGCTCTTCAATCTTTTTTGCCATCAGATCATGGCAGTGCGTCGCCAGTTGGCGAACCTGATCTTTACCAAACTGCGCCACATCAATAGGCGGCAGCATCTCGACAATCGCCAGCCCATTACGCAGACGGTTAAGGTTGATTTTGTTAGAAGTAGTGGAAACACAAACCGGGATAATCGGCACGCCCGCCGCAATCGCCGCGTGAAATGCGCCAGTTTTAAACGGCAGCAGACCGCGGCCACGGCTGCGTGTGCCTTCCGGGAACATCCAGACGGAGATATTGCGTTTCTGGATCTGTTTCACCACCTGAGCAATGGTGCTGTGCGCTTTCGCGCGGTTATCACGGTCGATCAGCAAGTTGCCTGTCAACCAGTAAAGCTGGCCGAAAAACGGGATCCACAGCAGGCTCTTTTTGCCCACTGTTACCGTTGGCGGCAACACAATACTGGATGCCGTAACCATATCGTAGTTGTTCTGGTGGTTGGCGATGTAAATAGCGTTACCAAATTTCTCAGCGCCCGGCGGCAGACGAGTTTCCACTTTCAGCCCAAGCACCGGCGCAAGGCGACCAAACATATGGCCGAACGTGGCGACATGCTTAGGGTTACGTGGGCTGAACAGACAGTAGATTGACCCGAATACGGACACCAGAATGGAGTAAATAACAACGATGATTATACGAAAAATGAATAGCATAGCGACCTCTGAAGCCCATACCTTTGAGCATAATATCCATGCCTGCAATGACGCTAAAACAGGCTGTACCACCGATGACCATTACCTGGTCTGGGCTTTTGTGTTATGCGGCCTTTAAAACAACGTATTGTTAATCGCAATGCACGAATAAACAACGCTTTTACGGGAAATTTTACGTGTACATGCGCCCCTCAAGAAAGGAGAGGCGCACACTTTAGGAAGATTATTCTTCGCTATCGCCTGCCGTCGGACGGGAAGGTGCATCAATCTCCACGCGGTCGATTTTCTGCAGGCCGCGCATCAGCGTACCGCGGCGTCCACGCTCGCCCTGCACTTTCTGCAACTCTTCCGGACGCAGTTTGATTTTACGTTTGCCGACGTGAATGGTCAGCGTGCTGAGCGGCGGCAGCAAATAGAGATGCGCCAGGCCATCAACACCTTTCGCCGCATCCGCCGACGGAATACCGATGATCTTGTTGCCTTTGCCCTTCGACAACTGCGGCAGCTCACTCACCGGGAACATCAGCATGCGTCCTGCGGTGGTGATGGCCAGCAGCATATCGTCACCGTTGTCGATTGCAAGCGGAGGCATCACTTTCGCCCCGTCCGGCAGGCTGATCAGCGTTTTCCCGGCCCGGTTACGCGCCACTAAATCGTTGAAGGTACAGACAAAACCGTAACCGGCATCGGAAGCCATCAGCAGCTTCTGATCGTCATTACACATGAGCATATGCTCAACCGTCGCGCCCGGCGGTAGCGTCAGCTTGCCGGTTAACGGCTCACCCTGGCCGCGCGCAGATGGCAACGTAATCGGATCGATAGCGTAGCTGCGCCCGGTGGTATCAACAAACACCACAGGCTGGTTGCTTTTACCTTTCACCGACGCTTTCCAGCTGTCTCCGGCTTTGTAGCTTAGACCCTGCGCATCAATGTCATGGCCTTTGGCGCTACGCACCCAACCCATTTGCGACAGCACGATGGTGACCGGCTCAGACGGCTGCATGTCATGCTCGTTCATCGCTTTCGCTTCTTCACGCTCATGCAGCGGCGAACGGCGATCGTCGCCAAATGCCGCGGCATCAGCCTGCAACTCTTTCTTCAGCAGATTGTCCATCTTGCGCTCGGAAGCCAGGATCGCCTGCAACTGATCGCGCTCTTTTTCCAGATCGTTCTGTTCACCGCGAATTTTCATCTCTTCCAGTTTGGCGAGATGACGCAGTTTTAGCTCAAGGATCGCTTCCGCCTGCGTTTCACTGATACCAAAACGCGACATTAACGCCGGTTTCGGATCGTCTTCAGTACGGATAATTTCGATCACTTCGTCGATATTAAGAAACGCCACCAGCAAACCTTCAAGAATATGCAGGCGCTTAAGCACTTTCTCCAGACGATGGTTCAGACGGCGGCGTACCGTATCGCGACGGAACGCCAGCCATTCGGTAAGGATCTCCAGCAGGTTTTTCACCGCCGGGCGGCCATCCAGACCGATCATGTTCAGGTTAATGCGATAGCTCTTTTCCAGATCGGTGGTGGCGAACAAGTGATTCATCACCTGCTCCATATCCACGCGATTAGAGCGCGGCACAATCACCAGACGCGTCGGGTTTTCATGATCCGATTCATCACGCAGATCGTCGACCATTGGCAGCTTTTTATTACGCATCTGGGCGGCAATCTGCTCCAGCACGCGTGCGCCGGAAACCTGATGCGGCAGCGCCGTGATCACCACTGCGCCATCCTCTTTTTTCCACACCGCGCGCATACGCACCGAGCCGCGACCGTTCTGGTAGATTTTGCGAATTTCAGCGCGGGAGGTGATGATCTCTGCTTCGGTCGGATAATCTGGCCCCTGCACAATATCCAGCAGTTGATCGAGCGTGGTTTTCGGCTGTTCAATCAGAGCGATAGCCGCATTCGCCACCTCTCGCAGGTTGTGCGGCGGAATGTCCGTCGCCATCCCGACGGCAATACCGGTGGTGCCGTTCAGCAGGATGTTTGGCAACCGCGCAGGCAGCATTTTCGGCTCCTGCAACGTACCGTCGAAGTTCGGCACCCAGTCAACGGTGCCCTGACCCAGCTCACTGAGCAGCAGTTCGGCGTATTTCGACAGGCGGGATTCGGTATAACGCATAGCGGCGAAGGACTTCGGATCGTCCGGCGCGCCCCAGTTGCCCTGGCCATCCACCAGCGGATAACGGTAGGAGAACGGCTGCGCCATCAGCACCATCGCTTCGTAACAGGCGCTGTCGCCGTGCGGGTGGTATTTACCCAATACATCGCCGACCGTACGGGCGGATTTTTTAAACTTCGCGCTGGCGTTTAAACCCAGCTCTGACATTGCGAAAACGATGCGGCGCTGAACCGGTTTCAGACCATCACCGATAAACGGCAACGCACGATCCATGATGACGTACATGGAGTAGTTCAGGTATGCGTTTTCCGTAAATTCATGCAGCGCAAGGCGCTCTGCCATATCGCTCATTAATCGAGATTCCTTAACGTATGCGACCGCCTGTGCGACGGCAATATTGCCGCAGATACTACCTTATCTGCGGCGAAGAGTCATAACGGTGAGCAATTTTTCGCGCACATACCATAATGCCGCACATGAGCTATGTAGTCCGCTTGCGGCGCTGAAAGTACAAACCGGGGAGACACAGCGTTCCGATGACAACTCCGAAGCGCTGCAATAAGCGCTCTCCCAGCCCCATCACATGTCGGTATCCTTCAGCAGTCATCCTGCGTGAGGCTTTGTCA
This sequence comes from Kosakonia arachidis, assembly GCF_900116535.1. Classification (GTDB taxonomy): domain Bacteria; phylum Pseudomonadota; class Gammaproteobacteria; order Enterobacterales; family Enterobacteriaceae; genus Kosakonia; species Kosakonia arachidis. Next base: position 489,303 of record NZ_FPAU01000002.1, read on the forward strand.
CACAGATGACCTGGTCACGCGATTATTGCCCCCACCGTAAAAGTCTTTGCACTTTTTACCAATTTTTCCGTCCCGATGTTCAGGGTAACATTGCCGCCATTCGATTTTGATTAAGGACGTCCCATGAGCAATATTTTGATTATCAACGGTGCGAAAAAATTCGCGCACTCTAATGGTCAACTGAACGACACGCTGACCGAAGCGGCAGAAAGCTATCTACGCGACCTCGGACATGATGTTAAAACCGTGCGTACCGACGGCGATTACGACACCAAAGCGGAAGTGCAGAACTTCCTGTGGGCCGACACCGTTATCTGGCAGATGCCGGGCTGGTGGATGGGCGCGCCGTGGACCGTGAAAAAATATATGGACGACGTATTCACCGAAGGTCACGGCTCACTGTACGCTAGCGATGGCCGTACCCGTTCCGATGCTTCCAAAAAATACGGTTCCGGCGGCCTGATTCAGGGCAAAACCTATATGCTGTCGCTGACCTGGAATGCACCACTGGAAGCGTTCACCGAGAAAGATCAGTTTTTCCACGGTGTCGGCGTTGATGGTGTTTACCTGCCGTTCCATAAAGCTAATCAGTTCCTTGGTATGGAAGCGCTGCCGACCTTTATCACCAATGACGTGATTAAAATGCCGGATGTACCGCGCTATATCGCAGAATATCGCAAGCATCTGGCGGAGATTTTTGCTTAACTGTGTAGCTGGACTTAGAAGGAGTTAGCCAATTATGTTGACAGTTATTGCCGAAATCCGTACCCGTCCCGGGCAGCATCATCGTCAGGCGGTACTCGATCAGTTCGCGAAAATCGTGCCTGTTGTATTGCAGGAAGAGGGTTGTCACGGCTATGAGCCACTGGTCGATCACGCTGCGGGCGTTAGCTACCAGGCTACTGCACCGGATTCCATTACGATGGTGGAGCGGTGGGAAAGCGTGGCGCATCTTGAAGCACATCTGCAAACGGCGCATATGAAAGCATGGAGTGAAGCGGTCAAAGGCGACGTGCTGGAAACACATATCCGCATTCTGCAAGCGAGTCTTTGAGCCCCCCTCACCGCGCGGCGAGGGACGTGACGAAAGCCGGATAAGCGCAGCCGCTATCCGGCGTTTTTATTTCTACCAGCACGGTTTCCAGCTCCGCGAAAAACGTGCCAGCGCTTCCACAGAGAAGTAATCCCCAGCTACAGCACTCATCCCCTTTTTATTGCCCGACAGAGGGTAGATAGCCGCGCGGGTAACCTGTTTATTGGAAATGTATCGGTGAACGCCGCAGCAATAGCGTAAAAATCATGCGTCGCAACGGCGCTGACTGTTGCCCATGACGCACTTTTGTTATGGTGAGACACTGATAATTATGCGGAAAAAGACGTATGGAACGGCTGGATTGCGATCGCATGTTTGTGGCGGTGATGGAAACGGGCAGCTTTACCGGCGCGGCGCTACGCTGCGGAACCAGCCACGGCCAGGCGTCAAAACTCATCTCCCGCCTGGAACAAGAATTGGGCGTTAATCTGCTGCGGCGCAGCACCCGCTCGCTGACGCCAACCGAAGTGGGTCTGGCCTATTATGATCGTATCCGCCAGTTGCTGATTGATTATGATGCGCTTAATGATGCGGTGCGTAATATCGCCAATGCACCCTCTGGCTTGCTGCGCATCTCTGCGCCCGTCACGTTTGGTACGTCCCAGCTCACGCCCCATCTGGTGGCGTTTGCCCGCCGCTATCCGGAAATCGAACTGGATGTGAACTTTGCCGACCGCCTGGTCAATGTGGTGGATGAAGGGTTTGATATTGCCCTACGCATCGGCGCACTTTCCGACAGCAGCCTGGTGGCTCGCCGCCTGTGCGCGATCCGCAATGTGGTCGTCGCCTCGCCGGATTACCTTGCCCGACAAGGCGAACCCACGCACTGGCAGCATCTTGAGCAGCACAGCCTGATTGTTGATACCAACTTCCGCGATCCCTGGCACTGGCCTTTCCTTGATGAGCACAAACAACTGCATCTTCAGCCAGTGCGTGGACATATTAAATTTTCCAACGCTGAAGTGTGCCTTGAAGCCGCCTGCGCCGGATTGGGCGTAGCGCGCATCCCGGTGTTTGTCGCCGGTAAGGCATTGAAAGAGAAGCGCATAAAACCCGTGCTTACGACCTATGAAGCCCCACCGGTGGCACTGTTCGCCGTTTATCCCCCCGCCCGCTACCTGGCGCAGAAATCTCGCGTGCTGATCGATTTTCTGGTGGACGCTTTCTCAGCGCAGCCGGAATGGGAACAGGGGTGGTGATTATTTCCAAAATGGAAATAAACATCCCTGTTTTACACGGATAATTTTCCAGCTGGAAAGACTATACACTCCTCTCATCAATATACTGAGAGGAACACCACCATGTTTGACCAACGCACTACCCCGTATGCCGCACTGCTTATGCGACTGGCGCTCGGTATTCTGTTTCTGGCGCACTTTAGTCTGAAATTTTTCGCCTTCACTCCAGCTGGCACCGCGAAATTCTTCGCCTCGCTTGGTCTGCCTGGCTGGCTGGCGTATATCACCATGACGGTTGAACTGGTAGGGGCGATTGCCCTGATCCTGGGTGTTTACGCACGTATTGCGGCGATTGTGCTGATCCCGATTCTGCTCGGCGCTATCTTCACCGTTCATGGCCCGGCAGGTTTCTTCTTTACTAACCCGAATGGCGGTTGGGAGTTCCCGGCCTTCTGGATTGTTGGTCTGTTAACACTGGCGCTGACGGGCGACGGCAAATTTGCGCTGAAACCCACCCCGGTAAAAGTCTAACGGAGGCGACATGCTGATTGAGGGTAAATGGACGGCCGACTGGCACCCGGTTCAGGCCACCGACGAGAAAGGCGGCTTTGTTCGCCAGACCTCCAGCTTTCGCCACTGGGTGACCCCGGACGGCCAGCCCGGTATCACCGGCGAAGGCGGATTCATCGCCGAACCTGACCGTTACCATCTGTATGTTGCGCTCATTTGCCCATGGGCCTCGCGCACGCTGATTGCCCGCAAACTGAAAGGGCTGGAATCAGTGATTAGCGTGTCAGTGGTTGAACCGTGGCTGCTGGATGAGGGCTGGCACTTTGGTGACTATCCAGGTACCGACCGTGACACCCTGAATCAGGCCGAATGGCTGCACCAGCTCTATACCCGTGCCGACCCTAACTTTACCGGGCGTGCAACGGTACCGGTACTGTGGGATAAGAAAACCCACACTATCGTTAATAACGAGTCGGCAGATATTGTCCGCATGCTGAACAGCGGTTTTGGTTCTCTGGCAAACAACGCTCTCGATCTCTATCCGGCGCACCTGCGTGATGAGATCGACCAGTTGAATGCGGAGATCTACCCAAATCTCAATAACGGGGTCTATCGCGCCGGTTTTGCCACCACCCAGTTGAGTTACGCAGAAGCGGTGAACGATGTGTTCAGCCAACTTGATAAGCTGGAAAACCACCTCTCCCAGCGCACGTTCCTGTGCGGCGAGCAGCTTACGGAGGCAGATATTCGCCTGTTCGTCACGCTGATTCGCTTCGATGTGGCTTACCACGGCGTGTTTAAGTGCAATATCCGTAAGCTGGCGGAGTACCCGCATCTGGATCGCTATCTGCGCGAGATGCTGGCGGTTCCCGGTATTCGCGAGACGGTGAATATTGACCATATCAAGCAGGGTTATTACTCGATTAAAGTCCTCAACCCCAATGGTATTGTTCCGCAAGGGCCGGATTTACGCGCTTACGGGCTGTAACAGGAGGCGCTAATGAAAAAATTGATTGTACTGTTGCACGGCGTTGGTAGCAGTGGCGCGGACTTGCAAGGGCTGGGGAGATACTGGTCGCAAACGCTCGACGATGTGATTATCGCCACGCCCGACGGGCCGTCGCCTTTTGATATGGGGGCGGGCTTCCAGTGGTTCAGCGTTAATGGCATCACCGATGAAACGCGCGCTGCGCGGATTGCCGAAGCCCGCATCGCCTTTAACGCCACTATCAATGGCCTGCTGGAGAAATACAATGTGCAGCCTGGACGAGACAAGCTGGTGCTGAGCGGTTTTTCACAAGGGGCGATCATGTCGCTGGATGCGCTGGTCAATGCTCAGTGGCCGCTGGCAGCAGTGGTGGCGTTTTCTGGTCGTCTGGCCTCGGCACAGCCGTGGTATCCTGCGCCGCACACGCCAGTGCTGTTGGTGCACGGTGCAAGCGATCCGGTGATTCACTATCAGCAGAGCCAGCTCGCTGCCGAACAACTTAGCGCAGCGGGTATTGATGTTGATACCTATTTTGAGCCCGGCGTGCCGCACACTATTACAGCGAACGGTGCAATGAAAGCGGCCAACTTCCTTCTGCCGCTGCTTAACCGCGTAGACTAATGGACCAAAAGGGATGCCGCCTGGCATCCCTTGTTTTACGCCACCAGTTGCTGCATGACCTTGATAAACGCAGATGTCACCTGCTCTTCCTGCGCGTGACGCCCCTCTTCAATCACCCAGCGTCCTCCGGTCATTACCCTTTTTATTGGGTTCGTCGCACAGGCGAAAATCCAGCGATTCAGACGTTCACGATCGCCTGAGGCGGCAAGAAAGGGATCACGGCTGTCAAGCAATAGCATATCCGCACGCTCGCCTGGTGCCAGTTGACCGACCGCTTGCCCCAGCGCGCGGCGCCCTCCCTGCAATGCACCCTGATATAGCACATTGCCAATATAAGGTTCATCCGGCAGATGTAGCACGTTGCGCCGTCTTTTGTTTAGCCGTTGCCCATACTCAAACCAGCGCAAATCCTCGCTGACGCTGACACTGATATGGCTGTCGGAGCCAATCCCCCAGCGTCCCTGCTGCGCAAGATAGTCCGGTCCCGGGAAAATACCATCACCAAGATTGGCTTCGGTGGTCAGGCACAAGCCCGCCACTGCGCCGGAGGCAGCAATCTGTTGGGTTTCCTGCGGCGTAAGGTGCGTGGCGTGAATAAGACACCACTGCTCATCCACTGGCATATGCTGGTAAAGCCACTCCACCGGACGCAGACCGGACCAGGCTACGCAGTCATCGACCTCTTTTTGCTGCTCGGCAACATGAATATGTACCGGCTGCGGTTGCGAACAGGCTTTGAGTACGATCTGCATCTGCTCCGGCGTAACGGCCCGTAGCGAATGGAAGCACAGCCCGGTACGCTGCATCGACTCAGCGGCAAGCTGCGCAGTCAGCGTGTCATGCAGCGCCAGATAACCTTCCGTATCGTGAATAAAGCGGCTCTGCCCATTGGTCGCTGGCTGCCCGCCAAAACCAGAGAAGCTGTAAAGCACCGGCAACAATGTCAGGCCAATGCCCGCTGTTTTCGCCGCTTGCGAAATACGCAACGCCAGCTCGGCTGGCTGAGCATAAGGTTTTCCGCCGCGATCGTGGTGCAAATAGTGAAACTCGGCCACAGAGGTATAACCGGCCTTCAGCATTTCGATGTACAGATAGCTGGCGATTATTTCCAACTGTTCGGGGGTAATTTTATCCACCAACCGGTACATTAAATCGCGCCATGTCCAGAAGCTGTCTGCCGGATCGGCAACCACTTCGGTCAGCCCGGCCATTGCGCGCTGAAATGCATGTGAATGCAAGTTTGGCATACCCGGCACCAGGAAACCCTCCAGGCGAATCGTGTTGTCGTCTGGCTGACTGCCGCTTTCCAGCGCGGTGATGATGCCCTGTGCAGAAACCGTAATACGGACATTCTCCGCCCAGCCCTGCGGCAACAATGCTTTTGCCGCGAAATATACCGTCATATCGCCCCTCACCATCTGCCGTCATTTAAGATGTATATACATGATTATATATATACATCCAATTGTACGTAGAGTAAACTTCAACGGTCATCCGGCCGAGGAAAGGGTTAATGGATCAAAGCGAAATTTTTAATGCAGCCGCAGGCGAGACGCATCTCGATCAGCCAGCCCCTTTCTATGAAAGGGTGAAGAGCATGATCAAAACCAATATCCACAGCGGTGCCTGGCCCGTGAATTACCGCGTGCCGTCCGAAAGTGAACTGGTCAGTCAGTTTGGCTACAGCCGGATGACCATTAACCGTGCGCTGCGTGAACTGACCGCCGAAGGGCTGCTGGTGCGCATGCAGGGCGTTGGCACCTTTGTCGCCGAAGTGCGCGGGCAGTCGGCGCTGCTGGAAATCAATAACATTGCCGATGAGATTGCTAGCCGCGGTCATCGTCATCACGCCAGAGTGCTGGAGCTGACTCAACTGCATGCGGATGCTCAGCAATCACTGGCCTTTAATCTTCCGAAAGGCAGCCGCCTGTTCCATTCGCTAATTTGTCATTATGAAAACGGCGTTCCGGTGATGCTGGAAGACAGGCTGGTAAATGCACTGATTGTGCCAGACTACCTGCAACAGGATTTCACCCGCATCACCCCGAATGCTTATCTCTCTTCCATCGCGCCGATTGTCGAAGGCGAGCATATTATCGAAGCTGTGAACGTGCCCCGCAGCGAGTGCGTTTATCTGGAAATAGATGAGCACACCCCGTGCCTGCAAGTGAACCGCCGCACCTGGACCGGTCGTCAGGACAAGAAAATCGTCACCAGTGTGCGTCTGGTCTATCCGGGTTCGCGCTACCGCCTGGAAGGAAGCATGCGCAAATGAGGCGGCTGCCTTATAGCGGCTACGCTGAGATGCGCTGGAAAAATGGCCAGGGCGTCACCCGCGAAGTGTGCCGTTTTCCCACCGATGAACAGTATGACTGGCGCATATCCATTGCAACGATCCGCGAAGACGGCGCGTTTTCACGTTTCGCCGGTTACCTGCGAAATATCAGTGTGCTGGAAGGCGAAGGCATGTTTCTGACGGTTGATGACCAGCGCAGCGCGTTAATTCCACAGTTTCAGACGATGGATTTTAACGGCGACAGCGCGGTGTTTTGCGAGGTTGTTGGCGGGCCGTTACTCGATTTCAACGTGATTTATCGCCGTGAAACCACCCAGGCAACAGTATGCTGGCTGCACGAGGGCGCATGGCAACATCAACAGGGAACGATGCTGCTGTTCAACGCCGGAGATTTGCTTGATGTTACCGTCGACGATGAACGCCATACCCTGCAACATTACGACAGCTTGCTAATCGATAATCCGGCAACGGTTACCGTTCACGCAGGCAGCGACACGCTTTTCGCCTGCGTAACACTGACATCCCGTTAACGCCCGGTAAACTGCGGCGTTTGCCTGTTCTGAAACGCCGCCAGTTGTTTGAATAAAAGCCTTCCCGCGTTTCACTCCGCCTTAATCAATAACGCGAGCTGGCGGTTTAATTCGCCACCAGCAATCAGATCCCGAACGGCGTGCATATCCGTGTACAGCGGCGTGTCGGTTTCACGAAACGCCACTTGCTGGCGCACCTGCGACAGCGTTAGTTCCGCCCCCACCGAAGCGCGTAGCGGGCGATGAAATTCAATCGCCTGACAAGCACACAGCAGCTCAATAGCCACAATATCCACGGCGTTTGCCACTGCCTGCATCGCTTTTCGCGCCGAGGAGACGCCCATGCTGATATGGTCTTCCTGCCCGGCACAGGTGGAAACCGTATGTATGCTGGCGGGCACCGCCAGACTGCGGTTATCCCCGGCAAGCGCGGCAGCGACATACGGCGGGATCATCATCCCGGAATTGGCGCCACTTTTACTGACCAGAAACGCCGGTAAACCACTGAGATGCACGTTAGTGATACGATCAGAACGTGCCTGCGATGCCGTGCTCAGTTGCGCGATAGCCACCGCCAGCGCATCGAGCGCCAGCGCCAGCGGCGCACCGTGACCGTTGCCACCAGGCAAAATCACCAGCGCATTGTCTTCTATTAGAAATACCGGGTTGTCGGTCACCGAATTGAGTTCGGTGGTGACGATATGGCGGCAATGCGCCAGTTGATCGCGCACTGCGCCATGGATTTGCGGGATGCAGCGCAAACTGAGCGCATCCTGCACGCGGTGGTCGCGGTAATGCTGAAGGATCTCGCTGCCGTGCAGTAAGCGGCGCAAAATCTGCGCCGTTTCTTGTTGCCCGTCATGGGGGCGCAAGGCATGAAGACGCGCGTCATAGCCGCGGGTGTTGCCTTTCAGCGCTTCGAGACACATGCCGCCTGCCATATCCGCAACCAGCAGTAACTGCTCGAAATCCCGCACCGCCAGACAGGCCAGTGCAGTAATTTCGTAGGTGCCGCTGATCAGCGCGTGTCCTTCGCGCGGGCCGGGAATGCGCGGCGCAATGCCCGCTTTCGCCAGCGCTTCGGCGGAGGGCAACAACTCGCCCTGATACCAGCACTGCCCTTCGCCAAACAACGATAAGCCGATATGTGCGGTAGCAATCAGATACCCCACTGAACCGCTGGCAGGCGACCACGGCGTCACCTGCCGGTTCAGCATCAGGCACATCCGCTGCGCCAGTTCAGCGCTGACGCCGCTGTAGCCCTGCAGAAGCGATTTCAACATCACCGCCATCATCGCCCGCACTTCCCGCACCGACAGATCCGGTCCCATCCCGCAGGCGTGACTACGCAGCATATTGAGCTGTACGCTGGCAATTTGATCCGCAGAAAGACGCTCAGTCACCAGGTCTCCCACGCCGGTTGTCAGGCCATAAATCACCTTTCCGTCAGCAATGGCGTTATGAATGTAACTACTGACCTTATCCATTTGTGCCAGCGCATCATCAGCCAGAACAACCAGCGCGCCATCGGCAATGCGCACCAGTTCATCAATGGTGGTAGCGGCAGTGCCTAAGGTGACCGCATCCGAGTGCGGTGTGGAAGAACAGGTTGTATTCGTCATCTCGCGGCCATTCCTTACTTACTCAGTTGGTGTTTAACCAGCCACTGGTGCGCCACATCATCAATGCTGGCGAACTCAGCAAGCTGTTCGTTCATGGAAATCAGATCTTCGGTGGTGAGCTGTGCGGAGATTTTGTTCAGCGTGCTTTCAATGGTCGGGTTCAGCGTGCTGCTGGCGACAATCGGCACGATGTTCTGCGCGGCAAACAGGTGTTTTGGATCTCCCAGCGCAACCAGGTGATCTTTTTTGATCTCCGGCGTCGTCGAGGTCAGGTCAGCCACCTGAATCTGGTTGTTTTTCAGCGCCGTCAGCGTCAGCGGGCCAGCGACATCCAGCACTTTGAAGGTTTTGAAATTCAGACCATAAACCTCACGCAGACCGGGAACGCCTTCATGACGGGTTTTCCACTCCGCCGGGCCACCAAGCACTAACTGCCCGGCAACAGGCTTCAGGTCGTCGATGGTTTTCAGTTTGTATTTGTCGGCCGTTTTCTTCGTTACCGCCAGCACATCACTGTTCTGCGCCGTAGAAGTGTTCAGCATTTTCAGTTTTTCCGGCAGCTTAGCGGCCAGCGCCTTCGCCACGTCTTCCGAGCTGTGCGCTTCATTTTTCGCATCCAGGTAGCTCAGCAGCGCGCCGCTGTACTCCGGGATCACGGTGATGGAACCATCCAGCAGCGCCGGGATATAGACTTCGCGGCTACCAATATTGAGTTTTTTCTCAACTGGAATGTTTTGCGCTTCCAGCGCTCCGGCGTAGATGGTCGCCAGTAACTGGTTTTCCGGAAAATCCGCTGAACCAATAATCACTTTCTGACCGGCATCAGCAGCCCAGACAGAAGAAGCGACAGACAGCAGCGCGGCACTGAACAATGTTAAATAGCGTTTCTTAATCATCTTATTAACCTTCTGTAATTAAAGGACTCAACATCACTGGTTTTTGGTTTTCCGGGTGATCCCCGGTGAAACCACGACTTTCCCTGAAAGCGAAAAAAAGAGATCAATGATCAATGCCAGCAGCGCGACGAGGATGGCCCCGGCGGTCATCTGCGCAAAGTCGTTGGCGGCGCGCCCGTCGATAATCAATCGTCCCAGACCGCCGAGTGAAACGTATGCCGCGATAGTTGCGGTGGAGACAATTTGCAGTGCAGCGCTGCGGATCCCAGAAAGGATCAGCGGCATTGCGCAGGGCAGCTCGACCTGCAACAGCACCTGAAGCGGCGTCAGGCCAATCCCTTTTGCCGCGTCATGCACGCTGGGATCGACAGAACGGATACCCGCGTGTACGCCCAGCGCCACTGGCGGTAGCGCCAGCACAACCAGCACGATGATGCAGGGCAAAACAAAGGCCATATCCGATTCGAAATAGCCCGCCAGCAGGATCACCAGCAAAATAATCAGACCAAAAGAGGGCAACGAACGCAGGGCGTTGGTGGTGCCAATCAGCAGTGCCTCCCCTTTCCCGGTATGGCCGGTGTAGCAGCCGACCGGAAAAGCAATGGCAACGGCAATCGCCAGCGCCGCCGCGCTGTAACCGATATGCTGCAACAGCAGCGGCACAATGCCGTCATCGCCGTACCAGTGGCTGAGATCGAAAAACCATTCACTCATCAGTTATCCCCTTTGCGGTTGCCAGCGGCTTAAAGAGCGAGTTATCGCGACCACCAGGCAATCCAGAATGAAGGCCAGCGCAATACACAGCACAATCCCGGCGATAATCGGGGTGAGGAACTGAAGTTGAAAGCCCTGGGTAAACAGCGAACCTAACTGCGGTGCGCCAATCAGCGCGGCAACCGACACAATGCTGACGTTAGAAACCACCGCCACGCGCAGCCCGGAACCGATCACCGGCACGGCAAGCGGCAGGTCGATCTGCAGAAATTGCTGTAGCGGTTTGTACCCCAGCGCGAAAGCAGACTGGCGGGTGTCTTCAGCAACGGAATCCAGCCCGTCGCACACGGTTCTTACCAGCAGCGCGAAGCTGTAAATGGTCAGCGCCACGACCACGTTGATCGGGTCGAGAATTTGCGTATTCAACAGCGGCGGCAGCAGCACGAACAGCGCCAGCGAAGGAATGGTATACAGCAGGCCGAACAGGTTGAGGATGATACCTTTCACTTTCGGCAGGTTGTTCACCGCCCAGCCCACCGGGATCGCCAGCAACAGACCAATCAGAATCGGCGTAATCGACAAATAGCAGTGCCAGAGCAGCAGGTTGAGGATCCTGTCGCCTTGCCCCCACAGCCAGTCAAATCTCATAGCGCCTCCTGGGTCAGCGACTTGCAGGCATCCAGCACATTTTCCAGCGCCAGTGATCCCAGCGGGGCATGCTGTTCATCAACCACCACGGCACGATGGCAGGGGGAGCTGAGCGCCGAATCCAGCAACTGGCGCAGTGTGCCGCCCTGCGGAGAAAACGTCGCGCCGAGATTCACGTTTTCCGGCGTAATCACCGTGACCTGCTGATGCGTGTCAAACCAGCCGCAGGCTTTGCCCTGCTGCGTCACCAGCAGCCAGCGTTGCGCGCTGATACCACGCGCCTGAGCAAGGGTTGCGCCCATTTCGATGGCCGGTTCCGCCTGCAACGCCGTCAGCGGTGCAGAGGTGTGGAAACTGAGTTTGCGATAACCGCGGTCGCGGCCAATGAAATCGGCAACAAATTCGCTCTGCGGCGCATTCAGTAATTCGCCCGGTGTTGCCAGTTGCGCCAGCTTGCCGCCAGGTTTCAGCACCGCAACGCAATCACCCAGTTTCATCGCTTCATCAATATCGTGGGTGACCATAATGATGGTCTTGCTGACCTCTTTCTGAATGCGCAGAAACTCTTCCTGCAACTGTTCACGCACGACGGGATCGACGGCGCTGAAGGGTTCGTCCATCAGCATAAATTCCGGGTCGGCGGCCAGCGCTCGCGCCACGCCGACGCGCTGCTGTTGCCCGCCGGAGAGCTGCCACGGGTAGCGTTTCGCCAGTTGCGGTGCCAGACCGACCACTTCCAGTAATTCCGCCGCTCTGGTTCTGGCTTTGCTTTTCGCCGCACCATTAAGGATGGCGGTAGTGGCGATGTTGTCGATGATGGTTTTATGCGGGAATAACCCGGCATTCTGGATCACGTAACCAATGCGCCGACGCAACTGCACCACATCCATCTGCGCGGTGGATTCGCCATTGAGCAAAACCGTGCCGGAAGAGGGTTCGACCAGCCGGTTGATCATGCGTAATGAGGTGGTTTTGCCGCAGCCCGACGGCCCTACCAGCACAGTAATTTTGCCTCCTGGCGCGACAAGGTTCAGGCCATCGACCACGACGGTGCCGTCATCGTAATGCTTGGTCACATTGTTGAAAGTAATCATCGTTACGCCTTATGGTCATCATTTGCCGTCCCATTGTGACGGCGATGCAAAAATGCTTTATGTATATCCTTGTATGTACAACTTGCAAGCCATGTGCCATAACGTAATTGCAACATATATTCATGAAATTAAATCATTTAAAAACAATAATATAATAAAATAAAGTTAATAAAATCGCATAACCATGCGGATTAACCCTGCTGAATATCCCTGCCCACTCGCCATAAAACGGCGCATAAATGCACTTAAAATGATCATATTTCTGCTGCAATGCACAACAATAGTGCAGTATAGCGCGCTACAATTCCTTCACTCAGCGCTATGCAAAAAACAATAAATTACAACCAACTGTTTTATATAGATAATAAATAAATTGATCAAAGTGGCACCATATGTGCTTATCATGTATATACAAGACAATATCAGTAAGCATTTATTCTGCTATCAAACAAAGAAGGTAAACCGCATGAGTAGTGAATTTTCCCGTTATCGTGATGTTGAGATCAGGGCGCCGCGCGGCACGACATTGACTGCGAAAAGCTGGCTGACCGAAGCGCCGCTGCGCATGCTGATGAATAATCTTGATCCCGAAGTCGCGGAAAACCCGAAAGAGCTGGTGGTTTACGGCGGGATTGGTCGGGCAGCACGTAACTGGGAGTGCTTTGACAAAATGGTGGAAGCGCTGAAGCAGCTTAACGATGACGAAACGCTGCTGGTGCAATCCGGTAAACCGGTCGGCGTGTTTAAAACCCACAGCAATGCGCCGCGCGTACTGATCGCCAACTCCAACCTGGTTCCCCATTGGGCAAACTGGGAGCACTTTAACGAACTGGACGCCAAAGGGCTGGCGATGTACGGCCAGATGACCGCAGGCTCCTGGATCTATATTGGCAGCCAGGGGATCGTTCAGGGCACGTATGAAACTTTCGTCGAAGCAGGTCGCCAGCACTATGACGGTTCGCTGGTCGGCCGCTGGGTGCTGACCGCTGGTCTGGGTGGTATGGGCGGTGCACAACCACTGGCTGCAACGCTGGCAGGTGCCTGCTCGCTGAACATTGAATGTCAGCAATCCCGCATCGACTTCCGCCTGCGTACCGGTTATGTGGATGAGCAGGCAACGGATCTGGACGATGCCCTGGCGCGTATTGAACGCTATACCCGCGAAGGTAAAGCTATCTCTGTTGCGCTGCACGGTAATGCGGCGGAAGTCTTACCGGAAATGGTTAAACGCGGTGTCCATCCGGATATTGTGACCGATCAAACCAGCGCACACGATCCGCTGAACGGCTATCTGCCGATGGGCTGGCAGTGGGAAGACTATCGCGAACGCGCAAAAACGGAGCCAGCGGTGGTGATTCAGGCGGCAAAAGCCTCAATGGCTGAGCACGTTAAAGCGATGCTCGCCTTCCAGCAGCAAGGCATTCCAACCTTCGATTACGGCAACAATATTCGCCAGATGGCGAAAGAGATGGGCGTCAGCAACGCCTTCGATTTCCCAGGTTTTGTGCCCGCCTATATTCGCCCTCTGTTCTGCCGCGGTATTGGGCCGTTCCGTTGGGCCGCGCTCTCCGGCGATCCGGAGGATATCTATCGCACCGATGAAAAGGTGAAAGAGTTGATCGCGGATGATGCACATCTGCACCGCTGGCTGGATATGGCGAAAGAGCGCATCAGTTTCCAGGGCCTGCCAGCACGTATTTGCTGGGTTGGTCTGGGGCAGCGCGCGCGTCTGGGGCTGGCGTTTAACGAAATGGTGCGTAGCGGCGAAGTCTCGGCGCCGATTGTCATTGGCCGCGATCACCTGGACTCCGGCTCTGTTGCCAGCCCGAACCGCGAAACCGAAGCGATGAAAGATGGCTCCGATGCGGTTTCCGACTGGCCACTGCTGAACGCCTTACTTAATACCGCCAGCGGCGCAACCTGGGTTTCCCTGCACCACGGCGGCGGCGTCGGCATGGGATTCTCACAGCATTCGGGGATGGTTATCGTCTGCGATGGCACGGATGAAGCGGCAGAACGTATCGCCCGCGTACTGCATAACGATCCGGCAACGGGCGTGATGCGCCATGCCGATGCAGGTTATGATTCCGCCGTCGCCTGTGCCAAAGAGCACGACCTTAACCTGCCGATGATTGCAAAGTAAAACCGGCGGCGCGGTCATTGCCGCGCCGAACCATGACGGGAGAACGCGGATGCGCATTTTATGGCGTCACTGCCAAATTGCCACCATGGAAGCGGGCAAATACAACCTGATCCCACACGCGGCGATGATCACCGATGGCCCGCGCATTGTATGGCTGGGCGAAGCGGGAACGCAATCGGACGACGCGATTGATCGCGAAGTGGATTTGCACGGACGGCTGGTTACGCCTGGGCTGATTGATTGCCATACCCATAGCGTATTTGGCGGCGATCGCAGCCAGGAGTTTGAAATGCGGCTCAGCGGCGAGAGTTACGCGGAGATCGCAGCAGCAGGCGGAGGCATTATCAGTACCGTGAATGCTACCCGTAACGCCAGCCAGCAACAATTGCTGGAAAGCGCCCGCAAGCGCATTCACGCGCTGCGCAAAGACGGCGTAACCACACTTGAGATCAAATCCGGCTACGGCCTCAGCTTTGCCGATGAAGGCAAAATGTTGCAGGTGATCCGTGCGCTTGGCGCAGAAATGCCGCTCACTATCTTCAGCACTTGCCTTGCGGCGCACGCGTTGCCGGGCGAGTATCAGGGGCGTGCCGACGAGTACATTGACGAAATTTGCCAACGCTGGCTGCCTGCCTGGCACGCACAAGGGCTGGTCGATGCGGTCGATGCCTTTTGTGAACATCTGGCCTTTTCACCGCAACAAGTGGAGCGGGTTTTCCACAAAGCGCAGCAGCTTGGCTTACCGGTAAAACTGCATGCCGAACAGCTTTCACTGCTGCACGGAGCAGGTCTGGCCGCCCGCTACAATGCGCTTTCCGCCGATCACCTGGAGTATTTGTGTGAAGAGGATATCGCGCTGATGGCACAGCACAGCACCACTGCTGTTCTGCTGCCGGGTGCCTTTTACTTTTTACGCGAGAGCCAGCAGCCCCCCGTAGCGCTGCTACGTCAGCACCAGGTGCCGATGGCCATTTCCAGCGATCTGAACCCGGGTACATCACCGGTATTGTCTCTGCGCCTGATGATGAATATGGCCTGCACGTTGTTCCGCCTGACGCCTGAAGAAGCGCTGGCGGGAGTAACCTGTCATGCCGCCCGGGCGTTAGGTATCAGCGATCGCTGCGGGACGCTACAGGCGGGTAAAGAGGCCAGTTTTGTCGCGTGGGATATTACTCATCCGGCGGAACTCAGCTACTGGCTGGGTGGAACGCTGTCAAAACAGGTTATTTATCAGGGGGAGGAAGTGTGGCATGACTAACGGATTTGAATTACATCAGGGGCGGCTGCCGCTGCTGGTCAGCATGCCCCATCCCGGCACGCAACTGACGCCGGAGATCGCCCGCGCCCTCACTGCTCGGGCGCAGCGCCTGGAGGATACGGACTGGCATATTCCGCTACTGTATCAGCCGATCCGCGAGCTTGGCGCCAGCGTGCTGAGCGCCAGATATTCTCGCTATGTCGTGGATTTAAACCGCCCGGCGGATGACAAACCGCTATACAGCACGGCGACTACCGGCCTGTTCCCGGGGACTTTTTTTGACGGCGAGCCACTGTTCGAAGCGGGCAAAGCGCCGGATGACACCACGAAAGCCACCATTTTGCACAACATATGGCAGCCTTATCACCAGGCGCTGGCGCAGGAGCTGGCGCGTTTGCGCGACACTTTCGGCTACGTGTTGCTGTGGGATGCGCACTCCATCAAATCGGTGGTTCCGCGTTTGTTTGAAGGCAAACTGCCGGACCTGAATTTCGGCACTGCCGATGGGGCAAGCTGCGCGCCGGAGCTGAGCCGCGCATTGCTGGACTGCTGCGACGCGTTTTCGCACTACAGCAAAGTGCTCAACGGCCGCTTTAAAGGCGGGTATATCACCCGCCATTACGGCGCACCGCAACAGAATATCCATGCGGTACAACTGGAAGTGGCGCAGTGCTGCTACATGGATGAGATGAGCTTTGCGTTCAGCGAAGAGAAGAGTGAACACTTTCGCGCACTGCTGAGCGCCCTGATAAACACGGCGCTTGCGTGGTGTGACCAAAACCTGAGCCGCTAAATAAAAAGGGATGCGCTAAGCATCCCTGTTTCGTGATGGGGTTTATCAGGCTTCGATATCGGCCATATCGCCTTTTTCTTGCAGCCAGTTGCGACGATCTTCCGAACGCTTTTTGGCAAGCAGCATATCCATCATGGCGGTGGTTTGCTGTTCATCTTCATCGCTGATGATCAGTTGCACCAGACGGCGGGTGTTCGGATCGAGTGTGGTTTCACGGAGCTGCATCGGGTTCATTTCACCCAGCCCTTTAAAGCGCTGCACGTTCGGTTTGCCTTTCTTGCGCTTCAACTGCTCCAGCACGCCGGTTTTCTCTTCTTCCGTCAGTGCGTAATACACCTCTTTGCCGAGGTCAATACGGTACAGCGGCGGCAGTGCCACGTAAACATGACCATGCTTCACCAGCGCGCGGAAGTGACGCACGAACAGCGCACACAGCAGTGTGGCAATGTGCAGACCATCGGAATCTGCATCGGCGAGGATACAGATCTTGCCATAGCGCAGTTGGCTGAGATCGTCGCTGTCCGGATCGATGCCGATCGCCACGGAAATATCGTGCACTTCCTGCGAGGCCAGCACTTCGTCCGAAGAGACTTCCCAGGTGTTCAGGATCTTGCCTTTCAGCGGCATGATCGCCTGATATTCGCGATCGCGCGCCTGCTTGGCGGAGCCGCCCGCCGAGTCCCCTTCCACGAGGAACAGCTCGGTACGATTCAGATCCTGCGCGGTGCAGTCCGCCAGTTTCCCCGGCAGCGCAGGACCGCTGGTCAGCTTTTTACGCACCACTTTTTTGGCGGCGCGCATGCGACGCTGGGCGCTGGAAATCGCCATTTCGGCCAGCAGTTCAGCAGTCTGAATATTTTGATTAAGCCACAGGCTGAAGGCATCTTTCACCACGCCGGAGACAAACGCGGCGCACTGGCGGGAGGAAAGACGCTCTTTAGTCTGCCCGGCAAACTGCGGATCCTGCATTTTTACCGATAGCACATACGCGCAGCGTTCCCAAATATCTTCCGCCGAAAGCTTCACACCGCGCGGCAGAATATTGCGGTATTCGCAAAACTCACGCATGGCATCCAGCAGCCCCTGACGCAGGCCGTTGACGTGCGTTCCGCCCTGCGGGGTCGGGATCAGGTTAACGTAACTTTCCGTCAGCAGCTCGCCGCCTTCTGGCAGCCACAGCAGCGCCCAGTCCGCCGCTTCGGTTTCGGCAGAGAAATTGCCAATAAACGGTTTTTCCGGCAGTGTCGGCAGGCCGTTGACCGCTTCGCACAGATAGTCGTTCAGGCCATCCTGATAACACCATCGCTGCTCGGCGTTGTTCACTTCATCTTTGAAGATAATTTCCACGCCGGGGCAGAGTACGGCTTTTGCTTTCAGCAGATGCGTCAAACGGGAAACCGAGAAGCGCGGACTATCAAAGAAGGACTCATCCGGCCAGAAATGGACGCTGGTTCCGGTATTGCGTTTGCCGCAGGTACCGATAACGTGCAGATCCTCGACCTTTTCACCATTTTCAAATGCAATGCTGTAAATTTGTCCGTCACGTTTTACCTGCACTTCCACGCGACGCGACAGGGCGTTCACCACGGAAATGCCCACGCCGTGCAAGCCACCGGAGAACTGATAGTTCTTATTTGAGAATTTACCGCCCGCATGCAGACGGCAGAGGATCAGCTCAACGGCCGGAACACCCTCTTCCGGGTGAATATCCACCGGCATACCACGCCCGTCGTCGATAACTTCCAGCGATTGGTCGGGGCGCAGAATCACCTCCACGCGTTTGGCGTGCCCGGCCAGCGCCTCATCGACGCTGTTATCAATAACTTCCTGCCCAAGGTGGTTTGGGCGAGTGGTATCGGTGTACATCCCCGGACGGCGGCGAACCGGCTCAAGCCCGGTGAGTACCTCTATGGCATCAGCGTTATAGGATTGCGTCATGGTTTGTTCGTAGATAGTGACCGCATCGTTTCCTTGCCGGCTCAATGCAGCCCAAGGAAATCGATAATCTGTGTGAAATGATTCTCAAAGCCAACAAAGGCATGATTCCCGCCCTCTTCTACAGTCTGGCGACAGGCATCGTAATAGGCCACCGCCTGGCGGTAATCAAGCACTTCGTCCCCGGTTTGTTGCAGCAACCAGATAAGGTCTGGCGCTTCAAGCGGGTCAACTTGCATCACTTTGAGCTCGTAAATATGGCGAGACTCTAGCACATATTGCTCCCCAGTGTAGGGATTCTCGTTATTGCCGAGGTAATCGGCCAGTAACTCAAACGGGCGCACAGCCGGGTTGATCACCACCGCTGGCAACATAAAACATTGCGAGAGCCAGGTTGCATAGTAACCGCCCAGCGACGATCCGACGACACCAAGCTGACGCCCGCCCTGTTCAAGCACCAGCGACTCCAGCAATTCGGCAGCAGCAGCGGGATAAGGCGGCAACTGCGGCACCAGCACTTCGATGTCGGGATAATACTGCGACAGCCATTGCGACAACTGTGTGGCCTTCGCCGAACGCGGTGAACTGTTAAAACCATGCAGATAAAGAAGAGTGGACATTAGTAGCCTTCTGAAGCCGTATCGGGGCGGAACAGCGTGCTCTCCAGCCGGCAAACTTCAGTATATAGCGTTCCGTCATCGTAGAGATCCAGCCAGCGCCAGCCCGGTGCAATGGTATCGAGCGTAAAGTTGGCGCAGTGCGGTTTGAACTGCACGCAGGTTGACGGCGTTGCCAGCAGGCGGCGACCATTCCAGTCGAGATCCAGCTCCTGGTGAATATGCCCGCACAGAAGGTGGCGCACTTTCGGGAAGCGCTGGAGCACATTATTCAGTTCACCCGCGTTACGCAAGCTGTGCTGATCGAGCCAGCTACAACCGGATGGCAGCGGATGGTGGTGAAGCAACAACAAGGTGTGACGCTCCGGGCTGTCGGAAAGTTTATTCTCCAGCCACTCGAGCTGAAATTCGCTCAATTCGCCGTGCGGAACGCCAAACACCTGACTGTCCAGCAGCAGAATTTGCCAATGTTCACCGATAAACACGCGTTTTGCCGGTGAAATCCCCGCATCCTGCAACGCGCTGTACATGGCGGGCTGGAAATCGTGATTACCCGGTAACCAGACGCAAGGCGCAACAAATCTTGCGATGCCTTCAGCAAAATGCTGATAAGCCGCAGCGGAGTGATCCTGTGCCAGGTCGCCGGTGGCGACAATCAGATCGCAAGGGCGTTGCTGGGCCTGGATAGCCTCCAGTACCGCCTGATAACTTTCCCAGGTATTGACCCCTAACAGCGTCTCGTGCTTTTCGGCAAACAGGTGAGAATCAGTAATTTGTAAGACCCTGACTCTGGACTCACCGGCCAGAGAGAGGTTTAACAGGCTTTCCAAATGGTGTCCTTAGGTTTCATGACGCTAACAAACCGGAATCGCCATTGCTCCATGTGCTAAACAGTAACGTAGCCAATCGGCCAGAAACTGGTTAATTTGATGCTTTTCGTCGCGTTGATGCAACTTTTTATTAGGATAATCATAACGCGCTTTGAAACGGAAGATCTGCTGACTTGAACACACTTCAGCGACCATCGCATCGTGGTACAAGCGTACCGTCATGGACGGCAGGCTCCAGTAACTCACGGCAGGCGCCGTCTGTTCAATTTCCACCAGCGTCGTATAACGCGTAGCTTCTACTATCGTTAACCGGTATTGCGCGTTAGTCACCTGATAGCTCACCATTTGGCCCGCTTCATCATTACGCGGCAACAGACGACGCAACTTAGCGAAATTGGTTTCGCACAGGCGCATCATTTCAGGGAAGTCAGGTGTATAGCGCTTCATTTTTTCCACTCGTTTCGTAAGTTCTCATGATGCAGTTGCAGCCATTGCAGGGCGATGACAGATGCTGCGTTATCGATTTTCCCCTCTTCTACCCACTGGTAAGCCTGTTCCCGACTCACCACATGAACCCGAATATCTTCGTTTTCATCCACCAGACCATGAACACCTTCGGCCTGAGTGGCATCCACTTCACCGACAAAGACGGCAGAACGCTCGCTGGTGCCGCCAGGGCTTGCCAGATAGCTCAATACTTTTTTTGCGCGTCCAACAGTTAACCCCGCCTCTTCGACCGCTTCACGGCGCACAACGTCTTCTTCGCTTTCGCCCTCTTCAATCATACCGGCGACCATCTCCAGCAGCCACGGGCTTTCACTGGTATCGAATGCCGCAATACGGATCTGTTCGATCAGCACAACTTCGTCGCGCACTGGGTCAAAGGGTAGCAAGACTGCAGCGTGGCCGCGTTCAAAAATTTCACGGCGTACTTCACCGCTCATTTCACCATTAAATAAACGGTGGCGGAAACGGTAAAGATCGAGCGAAAAAAAACCGCTGTACAGCGTTTCTCGTGCAATAATTTCTACATCGTTTTTTGTGAAAGTCACTGGGGATATTACTGGCTTATTCATTGGCGGCATCTCATTCGAAATAATGACAAAACTGTAGATTTCAAGCCTGTTTAATTATCGTTTCAAGCGCTATGTGATAGATTGGTGCAAATTTATGCCGATGGCACGTAACGCCAAGCTTAAGCGGTGTCCGTTTCTGCTAGAATCGGCGATTATTTTTTCCCAATTTAGACCAGCGCTAATACTGCTTCACAACAAGGAATGCAAATGAAGAAATTGCTCCCCCTCCTTATCGGTCTGAGCCTGACAGGTTTCAGCACCATGAGCCAGGCAGAAAACCTGCTGCAGGTTTATCAGCAGGCACGCTTAAGTAACCCGGACCTGCGTAAATCCGCAGCGGACCGCGACGCCGCTTTCGAGAAAATTAACGAAGCGCGCAGCCCGTTACTGCCTCAGCTCGGTTTGGGTGCAGATTACGATTATGCCAATGGCTACCGTGACAGCAAAGGCGTGAATTCCAACGCTACGAGTGCTTCTCTGCAATTGACGCAGACTATTTTTGATATGTCAAAATGGCGTGCGCTGACATTACAAGAAAAAACCGCAGGTATTCAGGATGTGAGCTGGCAGACCGCGCAGCAAACATTGATTCTTAACACCGCGACGGCCTACTTCAACGTACTGAGTGCGATCGACGCCCTTTCCTACACTGAAGCGAATAAACAGGCGATCTATCGCCAGTTGGATCAAACCACTCAGCGTTTCAATGTTGGCCTGGTCGCCATTACCGACGTACAGAACGCTCGGTCACAGTATGATACCGTACTGGCGAATGAAGTTACCGCGCGTAATAACCTCGACAACGCGGTGGAATCACTGCGTCAGGTTACCGGCAACTACTACCCGGAACTGGCATCGCTGAATGTCGACAGTTTCAAAACAGACAAACCGCAGACAGTTAATGCGCTGCTGAAGGAAGCGGAAAACCGTAACCTGACGCTGCTGCAGGCGCGTCTGAGCCAGGATCTGGCCCGCGAGCAAATCCGTCAGGCGCAGGATGGACATCTCCCGACGCTGAACCTGACTGCCTCTACAGGCGTATCTAACACGTCCTACAGTGGTTCAAAAACCAATACGTCGCAATATGATGATGTGAATGCGGGTCAGAACAAAGTCGGCCTGAGCTTCTCACTCCCCTTGTATCAGGGTGGTCAGGTGAATTCACAGGTGAAACAGGCGCAGTACAACTTTGTTGGCGCAAGTGAACAACTTGAAAGCGCGCATCGTAGCGTCGTACAGAACGTGCGCTCCTCTTTCAACAACGTGAACGCGTCTATCAGCAGCATCAACGCCTACAAACAAGCGGTTGTTTCTGCCCAAAGCTCTCTGGATGCGATGGAAGCAGGCTACTCCGTGGGTACGCGTACCATTGTTGATGTGCTGGATGCGACCACTACGTTGTATAACGCCAAGCAACAACTCTCAAGCGCACGTTACAACTACCTGATTAACGAGCTGAATATCAAATCAGCATTGGGTACGCTGAACGAGCAGGATCTACTGGCGCTCAACAATGCGCTGGGTAAAAACGTCTCTACCACGCCGGAAAGTGTGGCACCGGATAACCCGCAGCAGGATGCCAGTGTTGATAACTTCAATGGCAACGTACAGCCTGCCGCGGCACGCACCAAAGTTAAACGCTAATCAGCACCGATCCGCAACGGGGGCAATCCTGCCCCCGTTTCTACGTAAGGCAACGTAAAGGCCTCCCCCCTCGCTTTAATTTCAACCACTCATCCTCTATCCTGAACGTTTTATATGTGCCTTTGGGATGCAGGAAGATAATAATGAAACGGACAAAAAACATTCAACACGCGACGTTCCGCAAAAGCTGGGGCGCACGTCATTTAACGCCTGTTGCACTGGCGGTGACAGCGGTTTTCATGCTAGCGGGCTGTGAAAAAAGCGACGAAACGGTTTCCCTGTACCAGAATGCGGACGATTGTTCGTCGGCAAATCCGGGGAAAAGCGCTGAGTGTAAAACCGCTTACAACAACGCCCTGAAAGAAGCTGAGCGCACGGCGCCGAAGTACGCAACGCGCGAAGACTGTGTTGCTGAATTTGGCGAAGGCCAGTGTCAGCAGACGCCTGTTCAGGCAGGCATGGCACCGGAAAATCAGGCACAAGCACAGTCCGGCGGCAGCTTTTGGATGCCGCTGATGGCGGGCTATATGATGGGTCGCCTGATGGGCGGTAGCGCAGGTTTTGCCCAGCAACCGCTGTTCAGCTCGCGTAATCCGGCAAGCCCGGCTTATGGTCAGTACACCGATGCATCCGGTAAAGGCTATGGCGCAGCACAGCCAGGCCGCACCATGACCGTACCGAAAACGGCCATGGCGCCCAAACCGGCGACCACAACGAC
Source organism: Kosakonia arachidis (assembly GCF_900116535.1). Lineage (GTDB taxonomy): Bacteria > Pseudomonadota > Gammaproteobacteria > Enterobacterales > Enterobacteriaceae > Kosakonia > Kosakonia arachidis. The sequence goes on from NZ_FPAU01000002.1 coordinate 512,507, forward strand.
GGTGACCCGTGGCGGCTTCGGTGAGTCTGTCGCGAAGCAGAACACGATGCAGCGTCGCGTCAGTGGTACACCCACCCGCTCAATGGGCGGTTGATGGTTATGGAAAGAATCGCAATTACCGAGCGCCCGGACTGGCGCGAAAAAGCCACCGAATATGGTTTTAATTTTCACACCATGTACGGAGAGCCATACTGGTGTGAAGAGGCGTACTACAAGCTGACGCTTGCTCAGGTCGAGAAGTTGGAAGAGGTTACCGCCGAACTGCATCAGATGTGCCTGAAAGTTGTGGAAAAAGTGGTTGCCAGCGACGAGCTGATGGCCAAATTCCGCATTCCAAAACACACCAGGGGCTTTGTACGCCAGTCCTGGGCAACGCAGCAACCCTCGCTCTATTCACGTCTCGATCTCGCCTGGGATGGTGTGGGCGAACCCAAATTGCTGGAGAACAATGCAGACACACCAACGTCTCTGTATGAAGCCGCTTTTTTCCAGTGGATCTGGTTAGAAGACCAGCTAAACGCCGGCAACCTGCCAGCGGGCAGCGATCAATTCAACAGCCTGCAAGAGCAGCTCATCGCGCGTTTCGCCGAGCTTCGCGAGCGGCACGGTTTCCAGTTGCTGCACTTCAGCTGCTGCCGGGATACCGTTGAAGATCGCGGTACCGTGCAGTATCTGCAAGATTGCGCAGCAGAAGCGGAGCTGGCCTCGGAGTTCCTCTATATCGAGGATATCGGCCTGGGCGAGAAAGGCCAGTTTACCGACCTTCAGGATCAGGTGATTGGCAACCTGTTCAAGCTTTATCCGTGGGAATACATGCTGCGCGAAATGTTCTCTACCAAGCTGGAAGATGCCGGTGTTCGCTGGCTCGAACCCGCATGGAAGAGCATTATTTCCAATAAAGCGCTGTTGCCGCTGCTGTGGGAGATGTTCCCTAATCACCCCAATCTGCTGCCTGCGTACTTTGCCGAAGACGATTATCCGCAAATGGAAAAATACGTCGTGAAACCGATTTTCTCCCGTGAAGGCGCAAATATATCCATCGTTGAGAACGGAAAAACAGTCGAGGCCGTTGAAGGGCCATACGGCGAAGAGGGCATGATTGTGCAGCAGTACCACCCGTTGCCAAAATTCGGCGACAGTTATACGCTGATCGGCAGTTGGCTGATCAACGATCAGCCTGCAGGAATCGGCATTCGTGAAGATCGCGCGCTGATCACCCAGGATCTGTCACGTTTTTATCCGCATATTTTTACCGAATAAGGTAAAAGACCATCGCCTGCTGACAATAAAGCCCATGCCGGTTTGTCTCCTTTTACTTGTGCTGAGTTAGCAGAGATATTCCGGCATGGGCATTCCTCAGGCTATAGCCTTACAGGAGTAATGACCACCTCACCAGCGGGGGGTTTAGGGGTGACCAGGGATGACAAAATGGAAGGGTGGCTGCCAGAGCCACCCTTTGTCTTAACCAACCTGAACTGAGAGCATACTCAGCGAACCCATCTCAATACCGTCCACCGGGATAGTAATGTCCTCGGAACCGTTCCATGCACCCAGCACATACAGCAGCGGCAGGTAGTGATCCGGCGTTGGGCAAGACAACGATCCGCCTTCATGATCGAGGTAATTTACCAGCGGATGCTGCTCAACCGGCCCCTGCCAGGTAAGGTTCGCTTTCACATAATCGTTGAACGATGTGGCCCACGGATACGGCGCATTTTCACCATGCCAGCGCACGGTACGCAGGTTATGCACCACGTTTCCGCTGGCAACCAGCATAATACCCTCATCACGCAGCGCAGCCAACTTGCGTCCCATCTCAAAATGCCATGCCGCTGGCTTCGTGCTGTCGACACTGAGCTGTACCATCGGTATGTCGGCATTCGGGTACATTTTAATCAGCACGCCCCAGGAACCGTGGTCAAAACCCCAGGCTTCTTTATCAAGCACAACCGGCACAGGTGCCAGTAAATCAACCAGGTGCTGGGCCAGTTCCGGCGATCCCGGTGCCGGATAATGAGTATCGTACAACGCTTGTGGAAAACCGCCGAAATCATGGATAGTTTTCGGCGCTTCCATCGCGGTAACGCCAGTGCCACGGGTAAACCAGTGAGCGGACACCACCACAATCGCTTTCGGGCGTGGCAGCGTCTCGCCTAACCTTCCCCAGGCGCGGGTATAAACGTTATCTTCCAGAACATTCATTGGGCTACCGTGGCCCAGAAACAGCGCTGGCATACGAGGTGCAGACATGGTGATATCCTTACAGAGTGTGTCAATTTGATAATGCCACATTACGCCTTTTCATGGTGTGAAGAACTCAGATAACCATGATGAAGATCATCAGTAATTTTGAATGTAGGCATCAAGTAAAGATAAGACTCCTGCCTCGCTTTTCAGTTAATAAACGCTTACATTAATGAGAATCATTATCATAAAGGAGCAATCCATGTCAGTACCGTTGATTCTGACCATCCTGGCAGGCGCTGCAACCTTTATCGGTGCGATTCTTGGCGTATTAGGCCAGAAACCATCAAACCGCGTACTGGCGTTCTCACTCGGCTTTGCTGCCGGAATCATGTTATTGATCTCGTTAATGGAGATGTTGCCCGCTGCGCTGGCGACAGAAAATATGTCACCGATGCTTGGTTATGGCATGTTTGTCGTGGGCCTGCTGGGGTATTTCGCACTGGATCACATGTTACCCCATGCGCATCCACGGGATTTAATGCAGGGTACGCAGCAAACATTTCCGCGCGGTCTGCGCCGTACCGCTATTTTGCTGACACTGGGTATCAGCCTCCACAACTTCCCGGAAGGAATCGCTACCTATATTACCGCCAGTAACGACCTGGAATTAGGCCTCGGTATCGCCCTTGCGGTCGCGTTGCACAATATTCCTGAAGGACTTGCGGTTGCCGGGCCGGTTTACGCAGCAACAGGTTCAAAACGCAGCGCGGTATTCTGGGCGGGGATTTCAGGGCTTGCGGAGATCCTCGGCGGCGTCCTGGCGTGGTTGATCCTCGGCAGTCTGATCTCTCCAGTGGTGATGGCCGCCGTTATGGCAACCGTCGCAGGAATTATGGTGGCATTGTCGGTGGATGAACTCATGCCGCTGGCGAGAGAGATCGATCCCAACAACAACCCCAGCTACGGCGTACTGTGCGGTATGTCGGTGATGGGCTTAAGCCTGGTGGCACTGCAGGCGATGGGATTTAGCGGCTGAGGATCAGGACGCTCTTGCTGAGGACTGCCGCGTCTTATTCGCCCTGCCCGACGCGGCGAATTTTCTTCAGCTCTTCGAGCACTCGTTGATAAGCTTTATAGATCGCTTCGCGATCGTGGCGGCAGGCTTTGCAATTACGTTTAAGTACGTGGACATAGCCGAAAACGACGATGACGATCGCCAGAAGCCAGTACCATGAGATAAACATATTGCCTCCCTTATTTCCCGCAAACGTTGGTTAACAAACCAATGACAAAATAGCATTATCTTAATGAATTATAAGGTTTTAAAACCGTTCTTCATGTCCTGGAACAGGTACCACTTTATAAGTAGCAACGTGAAATTTCAATGCGTGAATATTATAAATGCGACAAACATTGACGCAGGACAGGCAAAAAAAATCCGCAGCTTTCGGCCGCGGATTTTTATCACTAACGCAAGTTAGCTGGCTTTGCGCTCATGCTCCAGGCGGTAGAGCACCAGATCTTCAATGGTCACAACCGCCATATTGTGTTGCTTAGCAAATTTGATGCACTCCGGCGCGCGCGCCATTGAACCATCATCATTGGTTAATTCACACAGTACGCCCGCCGGTTTAAAACCAGCCAGCGTCACTAAATCGATCGTTGCTTCAGTATGGCCGCCGCGGGTCAATACGCCGCCTGACTGTGCACGCAGCGGGAAAACGTGGCCTGGACGGTTCAGATCGGAAGGTTTCGCGCCATCGGCAATCGCCGCGCGAACGGTGGTAAGACGGTCAGCCGCCGAAACACCGGTTGTTACGCCATGCGCTGCTTCGATAGTAACGGTAAAACCGGTGCCGTAGGCACTGGTGTTGTTCTCGACCATCATAGGCAGATCAAGCTGTTTACGGCGTTCGTCGGTCAGGCACAGGCAAACAATGCCGCTGCCGTGACGAATAGTCAGCGCCATCTGCTCAACGGTCATGGTTTCTGCGGCGAAAATCATATCGCCTTCATTTTCACGATCCTCGTCGTCGAGCACCATCACACCACGGCCTTCGCGTAGCGCGGCGAGAGCATGTTCAATACGTTCGAAAGGCGTGCCAAAAGAAGAAAGCAGCGTCTGATTCATGGTAAAAGACCTCAATAAAGTTATGGTTACCAGAATCAGGGCAGTCTTAGGAGTGTCGCAATGCGGCAAAAAAATAACGCGAGCGGGCAGCATCGCCCGGCAGATTCGTTACTCTCTCCCATCCGGACTTTAACCGTCGGCCCCGGAATTACACCGGATCTGCTGACCTTCAAACGTTAGCCTGAAGCGCTCGCGGGCTTTCAGCATCAGCTGATTTACCGCCGGTGGGGAATTTCGCCCCGCCCTGAGAATAAGCGAGATAACTATAACGCTATTGATAATCTTCGGCAATGCATGACCTTCAAACAATTCTGGTTTATCACCCGGAGTTATCACACTACAATGAATTATTGAGCCTATCCGAGCAGGGAACATAAAATGATTGACCCAAAGAAAATTGAACAAATTGCGCGTCAGGTTCACGAATCCATGCCCAAGGGGATCCGTGAGTTCGGGGAAGATGTGGAAAAAAAAATTCGTCAGACGTTACAGGCACAATTAACCCGCCTGGATCTGGTAAGCCGCGAAGAGTTTGACGTGCAAACGCAGGTATTGCTGCGCACCCGCGAGAAACTGGCGCTGCTGGAGCAACGCCTGAGTGAACTCGAAAACCAGGGTAAAAGTGCAGAAGTAAAACCCGCTCCGGCCATTCCACCGGTAGACGATCAAGTATAATTGCTTTTACGCTGGCTAGCGCGAGCGCTTTGCGGGCCTGCTCATTACGCAGGCCCGATAACAGATTTAATCGCCCTGCTTCTGGATCTTTTTGATGATATTGGTGGTTGAACAACCATCTTCAAAGTTGAGCACCAGCACTTCTCCGCCGTTAGCCCAGACTTCTTTGCTACCCGCAATATCTTCCGCTTTGTAGTCACCGCCTTTTACCAGCAGATCCGGCAGGATCCCGGCAATCAAACGCTGCGGCGTATCTTCTTCAAACGACACGACCCAATCTACCGCTTCCAACGCGCTCAGCACGATCATGCGCTGCTCCAGCGGGTTGACCGGACGGGTTTCGCCTTTCAATCGTTTGGTGGAAGCGTCACTATTAACCGCAACAATCAGGCGATCGCCGAGCTTGCGCGCATTCGCCAGATAAGAGACATGCCCGGCGTGGAGAATGTCGAAGACACCGTTAGTCATCACCACCTTTTCACCGCGCTTACGCGCCGCAGCGACTGCCACTTTCAGATCGTCTTCACTCATCACGCCGAAGCCGGTTTCTGCCCGGCCGCGTACGGCATTTTCCAGCTCGATAGGTGATACCGTTGAGGTACCGAGTTTACCAACCACTACGCCTGCGGCTGCGTTCGCAAAATAGCAGGCTTCTTCCAGCGAATTACCCGCCGCCAGTGTTGCCGCCAGCACACCAATCACCGTATCGCCGGCACCAGTCACGTCATACACTTCCTGCGCCTGGGTCGGCATGTGCAACGGCGCTTTGCCCGGTTGCAGCAGCGTCATACCTTGCTCGGAGCGGGTCACCAGCAACGCAGAAAGGTCGTAATCGGCAATCACTTTCATGCCACGTTCAACGATCTCGTCTTCGTTTTTGCATTTTCCGGCCACCGCTTCAAATTCCGACAAATTTGGGGTCAGCAGCGTAGCGCCGCGATAGCGCTCAAAATCAGTGCCTTTCGGATCGATCAGCACCGGTATGCCCGCTTTACGCGCCAGCGCAATCATCTGCTGAACGCTGGCCAGTGCGCCTTTGGCGTAATCAGAGAGCACAAGCGCGCCAATGCTACTGAGCGCCTGGCTGATACGCTCATGCATCGGCAGTGGATCGATGCCTTCAAACCCTTCCTCAAAGTCCAGGCGGATCAATTGCTGATTGCGCGACAAGACGCGCAGTTTGGTAATGGTAGGATGTGTGGGGACAGAAACGAAGTCGCATTTTACATTGACATCCGCCAGCGCCTTGCTCAGTGCGCGCGCCGCGTCATCAATACCTGTCAGGCCCACCAGACGCGCGGTTGCGCCCAGCGAAGCAATGTTCATCGCCACGTTCGCCGCGCCGCCCGGGCGCTCTTCAATCGTATCGACTTTCACCACCGGTACCGGGGCTTCCGGAGAGATGCGGCTGGTTGGCCCGTACCAGTAACGGTCCAGCATCACATCGCCAACCACCATTACACCCGCCTGGTTAAACTCTGGTAGCGTCACTTTCATTCCTGTCTCCTGAGAGATACAAAATTTGCGCGCGATAATATCACACTTACGCCGGGGCGCACGGTTCCACCAGCCACTTGTCCCAACTGGTTTTGATAAGCTGCCGTTCGGCGACAAAACACGACGACGCCACATGCCCCGGCAACTCCTGTAATGCCAGGTGGTGCAACTCATCGCGCAGCGTGGTGTAAGCCTGCGCCAACGCCAGCGCTTCCTGTTCATTCATGATATTGTTCTGTGCCAGTCCTTCCAGAATGCGCACGTTATCAGACCAGCGCGTCAGCTTCGGTTTGTCATGCGCATAGCGCAGCACCAGATACTGAGCGATAAATTCAATGTCGGTGATGCCGCCTTCATCGGCTTTCAGATCGAAGCGATCTTTATGCTTGTTACCAAGATGGGCGCGCATCTTCTCGCGCATCTCGCGTACCTCGGTTTGCAATGTTGCGCCATCACGCCGGCTCATCAGAATATCGCGACGAATAGCATCAAACTCCACGGCCAGTTGCGGATCGCCATACACCACGCGCGCACGCGCCAGCGCCTGGTGTTCCCACGTCCAGGCTTCATTTTTCTGGTAATCCGCGAAGGATTCAGTGGTGGTCACTAACATTCCTGCTGCGCCGGACGGGCGCAGGCGCGCATCCACTTCATAGAGAATGCCGGACGAAGTACGCGTGCTGAACAGGTGCATAATGCGCTGGGCCAGGCGCAGATAAAACTGACGGCCATCGATCTCCCGCTCGCCGTCGGTCATCACATCCATCGGGCAATCATGTAAAAAGACCAGGTCGAGATCGGAGCTGTACCCCAGTTCCCAGCCGCCCAACTTACCGTAACCGACCACGGCAAACCCGCGCCCTTCGCGATCGCGCAGATGCATTGGCTGGCCATAACGCGCCACCATTTGGCCCCATGCCTGCTGCACTACCGCATCGATAATCGCCTCCGCAAGCCACGTCAGGTGATCGCTTACTTTCATTACCGGTAGCGTACCGGCGATATCCGCCGCAGCGACGCGCAGCAATTGCGCCTGTTTAAACTGCCGCAGCGCTTCCAGTTGTTGCTCTTCATCATCCTCCGGCACGCGGAGCAGATATTGCCGCAGTTCATCGCGGTAGGCATTCATTGCCGTCGGCTGGTAAAGCGTAGTGGGATCGAGCAACTCATCGAGCAGGATGGGGTAACGCGCCAGCTGGCTGGCCACCATCGGCGATGCCGCACAAAGGGAAATAAGATGCTTCAGCGCACCAGGGAATTCGCTCAGCAGCTCAAGATAAGTGGTACGCGTAATAATGCCTGTCAGCAGCGGCGTCAAGCGCGACAACGGCACGGGCGCGTCGTCGCGCGAGCAGACATCGCTCAGCAAATGCGGCATCAGATGATCCAGCACCTGGCGCCCGCGCGGGCCGATGGTGCGCTTATCCATCTCTTTACGGAAATCAGCAATCAGCGCCACTACGCGACGGCGATCGTCATCGGAAAGATGAGCCAGCACTGGCGTGGTGTCATCTTCCTGTAGCGCATCCTGCCACAGTTCGCGCCAGTTTTCGGAAAGCACATCTTCCGGCGAGTCGCTCTCGTCGTCGCCAATCAACTCATTGAAGACGCGGCGTACAGCGGCCATATGTATTTCCAGCGTGCAGCTAAGATCATCCCAGCTTGCCACGGCCATTCCCCAGGCCAGACGGGCGCGGTTAAGATCGTCGCCCGGCAAGGTCTGCGTCTGTTCGTCATTAATGCTTTGCAGCAGGTTTTCCAGACGCCGCAACCAAAGGTAAGCCGCCCGCAACCTGTCAGCTTCGCCTTCAGGTAACAGATGTAACTGATCAATGGCTTCCAGCGTGGGTAACAGCGAACGTGATTGCAGCATCGGTTCACGGCCGCCGCGAATCAACTGAAAAACCTGCACGATAAATTCGATTTCACGAATGCCGCCCGCGCCCAGCTTAATGTTGTCTTTCAGGCCACGGCGGCGTACTTCGCGGGCAATCATGCCTTTCATATTACGCAGTGACTGGATCACGCTGAAATCGATATAGCGGCGGAAAACAAAGGGACGCAGCATGGCACGCAGCTCACGCGCGTGTTCACCGTCGTTATCGCCCATAATGCGCGCTTTCACCATCGCATAGCGCTCCCAGTCGCGCCCTTGCTCCTGGTAATAATCCTCCAGCGCGGCAAAGCTGAGCACCAGCGGACCGCTATCGCCGAAGGGCCGTAAACGCATATCGACGCGGTAGACAAAACCATCCTGCGTTGGCTGGTCAAGCACCTTGATCAGCCGTTGCCCCAGACGGGTGAAGAACTGCGCATTATCCAGCTCGCGTCGGCCACCACGGGTTGCACCGTTTTCCGGCCAGGCAAAGATCAGATCGATATCGGAAGAGAAATTGAGTTCGCCGCCACCCAGTTTGCCCATGCCTAAAATCAGCATCGGCTGCGCCACGCCCTGCGGGTTACAGGGCGTTCCCCATTCTCGGCAACAGGCGTCGTACAGCCAATCCCGCGCGGCGACGATCAGCGTTTCCGCCAGCACGCTTAGTTGCTGCAGGACATCTTCTTCTGCCACCAGCCGCAATGCCTGCACCCAGGCAATACGCACCATCACCCGACGGCGGAACTGACGCAGAACGCGCATCAGCGCCGCTTCATCCGTGACATCCCGCAGCGCCGCATTGAGCCAATGCGCGTAATGCTGCCACTCCGTTGCCTGCGGCGGCGCGCTTTCCAGCTCGGCCAGCCATTCAGGATATATGATGATACTGTCCTGAACAAAATCACTAAAAGTGAGTACTGACTGCGCCTGTTCACTGAGTGGCTGCGCGGTTAGCGCCTCCGGCAGACGGGAAAGCACAGTGTGCCAGTGCTGCGATAACGGCGAGGCATGCGGCATCCGAAGTGTCCTTTAAGTTAGCGTTTTCCGCTGTGCAGCCAGAACGGCTCCTGCATAATTGCGGTATTACGAAAGTGCTCAATCTCGATTCTCTGACGCGTTTCAATCGCGTGGTACAGCCCCTGCCAGTTCTCAAGCCATTCGTTTGCCAGAGCGGGATCGTAATGGCCCGCCAGCAACAATGCACTGTCGATGTCACGCGCCAGGCGCGGCAACTGATCGCGATAACTGTCACCCAGCGGTTGCGCGAAAGCTTTTTTCAGCTCTGCCGCGATGCGCGAAAGATGTCCGTCGGCGAAGCGTTTAAATGAATCGGCAAATTTTGCCTGCGCTTTTTCATCAAGGAAAGCGCGCCAGCCCTGCGTCACCAGCCACTCGGTCAACAGCAGTTTTGCCATTGCCGAAGACGCATTCCACACCGCAGTGGCGGCAGAAACCGCCGAAGTCAGCGTGGCTTCCACCTGTGTCAGTAAATCACGTAAGTGAGCGCTCGCTTTACGCGGCACGATACCGCCAAAAAGCGTCAGCGTATGGCGGATTAAGGCAATCGCACGCAGTACATCCTGCTTCGCCGCGTTATTGCCGCGCACCCACAGTTCTTCATGGTATTGCCACTGGGAAAGCGCCTGTTCCAGCGCAGCAGCAAAAGCTTGCTCAACGCTGGCCTTCGGGGCAGTTTGCAGAATGGCCATTGGACGGCGCTCGCGTAGGGTATTGCCCTGTGCCAGGTGATAACCGCGAGCAGCTTTGCTCAGGCTTCCCTGACGCAAAACGGAGAGCGTGACTAATTGGCGTGCCAGTTTAAGAATATCTGCAGGATCACCACTCAGCAGCTCCAGCTCCAGTTCGCAAATCGGCTCGGCGTAATCGCCGGCTTTCACTTCGCCGAGATCAAGGCCAATCTCAATTCGGCTCTCACCGACATTGACCAGCCATTTTTCACGGTAAAAATCGGTACTGAATAGCGGACGCGTACGTGCCTGTAAATCAGCAGGCAGCTCGCCATCCGGCCACACTTCGGCAGGAAAGTGCGACAGATCCAGTTCCGGGCTGGCAAGCGGTATATTGTATTCAGGACGCTGATGTAAACCGCCAATCACCCGTCCGGCAATTTTCATCGTCATCTCATACTGGCCATCAAAACCCCGGATGCGCAGCCCCATATCATGTCTACGCAGCCAATTGTCCGGCGTCTCATAGTAAATATTCAGTAACTGGCTGGCGGCGATATGTTCTTCGGTCAGCGTATGCAGATGGTGACGAAGCGTTTCCACGCTGTCGGCATTAACGATAAACTTTAATTCGATTTCCTGAGCCATGGCCTTGCACTTATGGTTATGTCACATCAGTGAAAATTTCGGCGAACTAACGCCCCTGATGTTTGTCAGTAGATAGTATTGTGTGCCAAATTGCCATGCAATGCGCAATTTGCTGGGTGCAAAAGTTCGTATAAGCGCGCAGTTTGACCTGGAAGATTCCGATTGATGCCACCTGCCGGGTGTCGTCAGACTGATGTCACTGTTTCCCATTCACATTTAACGAAAATAATGACTGCCTGATGCCAAAATTACGCCTGATTGGATTGACCCTGATTGCACTGAGTGCGTCCGTTGGGATCCACGCTGAAGAAAAACGGTATGTGTCCGACGAACTGAATACTTGGGTACGTAGTGGCCCTGGCGATAATTATCGCCTTGTCGGTACGGTAAATGCTGGCGAGGAAGTGGCTCTGCTGCAACAAAACAACGATTACGGCCAGGTTCGCGACAGCACCGGACGGACTGTCTGGATCCCACTGAAAGAGTTGAGCGCAGAGCCGAGCCTACGAACTCGCGTGCCGGAGCTGGAGAACCAGGTTAAAACGTTGACCGATAAACTGAACAATATCGATAACACCTGGAACCAGCGCACGGCTGAAATGCAGCAAAAAGTGGCACAGAGCGACGGGGTGATAACCGGCCTGAAGGACGAAAACCAGAAGCTGAAAAACGAGTTAATTGTCGCGCAGAAGAAAGTGAGCGCGGCGAATCTGCAGCTGGACGATAAGCAGCGCACCATCATTATGCAATGGTTTATGTATGGCGGCGGTGTGCTGGGCGCGGGTCTGCTCCTCGGCCTGCTGTTGCCGCATATGATCCCAAGCCGCAAGCGCAAAGATCGCTGGATGAGTTAAGCACATTCGCCATCTTCTCTACACTTACGTATTATCTGTCGACTTATGTGTAGAGGAGAGTGGTGTGAAGAGTTATCTGGTCGGTGGTGCTGTACGTGATTCGTTGTTAGGCCTGCCAGTCAAAGACAGAGACTGGGTTGTGGTCGGCGCCACGCCGGAAGAGATGCTCAACGCGGGCTACCAGCAGGTAGGTCGCGATTTTCCTGTGTTTCTCCATCCGCAAAGCCGCGAAGAATATGCGTTGGCCCGCACTGAGCGTAAATCCGGCTCGGGTTATACCGGTTTTATCGTTCATGCCGCTCCCGATGTCTCCCTTGAACAAGATTTACTGCGCCGCGACTTAACGGTCAATGCACTGGCACAGGACGAAAAGGGGCACATCATCGATCCGTTCAATGGTCAGCAAGATCTGTGTAACCGCATTTTACGTCACGTCTCCCCGGCATTTAGCGAAGATCCGCTGCGCGTGCTGCGTGTTGCCCGCTTCGCAGCACGCTATGCTCACCTCAGTTTTCGTATTGCCGACGAAACGATGTCACTGATGCGCGCTATGACCGATGCTGGGGAACTGGCTTATCTGACCCCGGAACGCGTCTGGAAAGAGACCGAGAATGCGCTGCATACCCGTAATCCTCAGGTCTATTTCCAGGTGCTGCGCGACTGCGGCGCACTGAAGGTGCTATTCCCGGAGGTCGACGCGCTGTTTGGCGTGCCTGCTCCGGCGAAATGGCATCCGGAAATCGACACTGGCGTTCACACACTGATGACGCTGACAATGGCCGCGATGCTCAGCCCGGAATTGGACGTGCGTTTCGCCACGTTATGTCACGATCTGGGAAAAGCGTTGACGCCAAAAGAACTCTGGCCACGCCATCACGGACACGGCCCGGCGGGCGTCAAACTGATCGCAGGGCTGTGCCAGCGTCTGCGCGTACCGAACGAGATCCGCGATCTGGCAAAACTGGTGGCGGAGTTTCACGATCTGATCCACACCTTCCCCATTTTGCAGCCCAAAACCATTGTGAAGTTGTTCGACTCAATTGATGCATGGCGTAAACCACAGCGCGTAGAACAAATTGCCCTGACCAGCGAAGCCGATGTGCGCGGACGTACCGGTTTTGAAGCTTGCGACTATCCGCAAGGACGTTTACTGCGCGAAGCGTGGGAAGTGGCTCGTGCGGTTCCAACCAAAGCGGTGATTGAAGCCGGTTTTAAGGGGGCGGAAGTCCGCGAAGAGTTGACGCGCCGCCGGATAGCCGCGTTGGCAAAGTGGAAAGCGCATCGTTGCCCCCAGCCCGCAGACTGAGGGCGCGAGCCTTAGAAGAAGACCAGGTACACTACCGCTGCAACAACAAAACGATAAATCGCGAACGGGATAAACGAGATGCGTTTAATCAGTTCCAGGAAGGTTTTGATGGCGATCAGCGCGACAATAAAAGCGGTGATGAAACCCACGGAAAACATCGGAATATCGCCCGTAGTGAGAAACCCCATGCTCTTGTAGAGATCCAGCGCGGTTGCGCCCAGCATCATGGGTACAGCCAGCAGGAAAGAGAACTCTGATGCGGCATAACGGCTAACGCCCATCAGCATACCGCCGGAAATAGTCGCACCGGAACGGGAAAAACCCGGCCACAACGCCAGACACTGGAAACAACCAATAATGAATGCCTGGCGATAAGTCATATCATCTACGCCCTGCGCCCGCGGCACTTTCGGCTTCAGCACTTCTGCGGCAATCAGCAGGAAACCGCCGACCACCAGAGCATAAGTCACATTGAGCGTGTTAAACAGCGACTTAATGGTGTCATGAAATACCAGCCCAATCACCACCGCCGGAATCATACCTAAAATGATATGAATCAGAGAAAGGCGTCCCGTACCGGTGCCTTCATGCGGTTGTACGCCGAAGTGAATACCAATTAAACCAAACAGGCGTCGCCAGAACATCACGACAACCGCCAGAATCGAGCCCAGTTGAATCACAACCTCGAACGTTTTTGCTGTATCACCTTCAAATCCCAGCAAATGGCCGACGATAATCATATGGCCAGTACTGGAAACTGGCAGAAACTCCGTCAATCCTTCAACGACACCCAAAATGGCTGCCACTAGCAGCGAATGTACATCGCTCATCAATAAACCCCTAAAAAAGAAATTGAAAAAGGCCCCTGAGGAGTAGCCGTGAATGGCCATCATCTATGACCTGAATACTAGCGCTTGGTTTAACTATTATGAATTTAAATACTTTCTTTCAGATTTAACCCACGCTCAATGATTACACCGACACTCTGCGCCCGCGCCACGGCGCCTGGTTTGCTCAGTTTGATGCGTATCCATGGTGAATGAAAACGCGCCTGCAGCAGTTCTGCCACCTCTTCTGCAACACGCTCGACCAGCGCAAAACGCCCGCCTTCCACATGGCTGACAACCACATCGGCAATATCGGCATAGCTGAGGCAATCATTCACATCATCACTTTTCGCCGCCTGACGGTTATCCCAGGCCATTTCGATATCGAACACCAGTTTCTGCTCAATGGTTTGTTCCCAGTCGTAAACACCAATGGTGGTGATTACCGAAAGCTGCTCAATAAATACAATATCCATCACATTCCACCTACAGTTTGTTTCAACACTGTGCCGCCAGGCCTGATCTTTCCTGCGCTCTGGCAGATTTTGCGCATTCACTGGATACCACTTTCCAGAATTTATGCGTATTATCCATCGATGCAGAGAATAAAACGACTTTTTCACAACGGAACAGCGTCATGAGTGCAATCGCGCCTGGAATGATCCTCCTTGCGTACCTTTGTGGCTCAATCTCCAGCGCCATCCTGGTCTGCCGCCTCGCCGGTCTTCCCGATCCGCGAGCAAGTGGTTCTGGTAATCCCGGAGCGACCAACGTCTTACGCATTGGCGGCAAGGGAGCAGCCGTAACGGTACTGATTTTCGATATTCTGAAAGGAATGCTGCCCGTCTGGGGGGCTTACGCGCTTGGCGTAACACCGTTCTGGCTGGGGCTTATTGCTATCGCTGCCTGTCTTGGTCATATCTGGCCGGTATTTTTTAAATTCCAGGGTGGTAAAGGCGTAGCGACAGCATTTGGCGCGATTGCGCCGATTGGCTGGGATTTAACGGGCGTCATGGCGGGAACCTGGCTTTTAACCGTGCTGTTGAGCGGTTACTCATCGCTGGGCGCGATTGTCAGCGCGCTGATCGCACCTTTCTATGTCTGGTGGTTCAAACCGCAGTTCACCTTCCCGGTGGCGATGCTTTCCTGTCTGATTCTGTTACGTCACCATGACAATATTCAGCGCCTGTGGCGCCGCCAGGAAACCAAAATCTGGTCGAAGCTGAAGAAGAAAAAACAAGAGTAAGCCCGGCGTTATCTCAGCAACCGGGCTGTCACAGTTTACGCCGCTGGCAGATCCGCCAGTGGCCAGCGCGGACGAACTGTTACGCCAAGTCCGGCATCATTTCCTGCTTTCAGACGTACCATACCAGCATAAGCGATCATTGCGCCATTATCGGTACAAAACTCAGGACGCGCATAAAAGACTTCGCCACGACGCTTTTTCATCATTTCTGCCAGTCTCGCCCGCAGAGTGCGGTTGGCGCTCACGCCGCCCGCCATCACCAGACGCGTAAATCCGGTCTGATCCAGCGCGCGTTTGCATTTAATCATCAGCGTATCAACCACGGCATCCTCAAACGCTCGTGCAATGTCGGCACGGGTTTGCTCGTCATCGCCATTGGTACGAATGGTGTTCGCAGCAAAGGTTTTCAACCCGGAAAAGCTGAAATCCAGCCCCGGACGATCGGTCATCGGACGCGGGAAGACAAAACGGCCTTCAGCGCCCTGTGACGCCAGTTTTGACAGCATCGGCCCACCGGGATAATCAAGCCCCAACAGTTTGGCGGTTTTATCAAACGCTTCCCCTGCGGCATCATCAATTGACTCGCCCAGCAGTTCGTAATGCCCCATGCCGGTCACGCTGATGAGCTGCGTGTGCCCGCCGGAAACCAGCAGTGCCACAAACGGGAACGCCGGGGGATTTTCTTCCAGCATCGGCGCCAGCAGATGCCCTTCCATATGGTGAACTGGAATCGCCGGGACATCCCAGGCGAAAGCCAGCGAACGTCCGACCGTCGCGCCAACCAGCAGTGCGCCGACCAGGCCAGGTCCGGCCGTGTAGGCCACCGCATCGATATCTTTTGCCACAAGCCCGGCTTCTTTCAGCGCGGCCTGAATCAGTGGCACAGTTTTACGCACATGGTCACGGGAAGCCAGTTCCGGCACCACGCCGCCGTAATCAGCATGCAGTTTTACTTGACTATACAGTTGGTTGGCTAAAAGCCCCTGCTGGTCGTCATAAATTGCGATGCCAGTTTCATCGCAGGATGTTTCAATGCCCAATACACGCATGGATCTTTACCTCTTTGCAATACCGCGCAGTGTAGGGCGAATACTGGTCGATGTAAAACTTTGCTCACCCCAGGCAAGGAGTTCGTGTATACTCCTCACCCTTACAAAAGTCCCTTTCAAAAAGCGCGTCGGTGCTTTACAAAGCAGCAGCAGTTGCAGTAAAATTCCGCACCATTTTGAAATATGCTGGTGTGAACGCCAGCGGCAAACCGAATTAATCAAAGGTGAGAGGCACATGCCGGTAATTAAAGTACGTGAAAACGAGCCGTTCGACGTAGCTCTGCGTCGCTTCAAGCGTTCCTGCGAAAAAGCAGGTGTTCTGGCGGAAGTTCGTCGTCGTGAGTTCTATGAAAAACCGACTACCGAACGTAAACGCGCTAAAGCATCTGCTGTGAAACGTCACGCGAAGAAACTGGCTCGCGAAAACGCACGCCGTACTCGTCTGTACTAATCTTTTGAGAGCGGCACGCTCTCAGATTTAGACCGAGTTGTAGTTGTAAGGCCGTGCTTCCGAAAGGAATGCGCGGCTTATTTTCGTTTATAACCTGATATAACCAGCGTGATTTTCGCCACATTCAGCGGCCTGAAGAACGGGGGGTTATAAAAGATCAAAACGGGGCCTATGGCTGGACGAATCCCACGTGTTTTTATCAATGACCTGCTGGCACGCACCGACATCGTCGATCTGATCGACGCGCGTGTAAAGCTGAAAAAGCAGGGCAAGAACTACCACGCGTGCTGTCCATTCCATAATGAAAAAACCCCTTCTTTCACCGTAAACGGTGAAAAACAGTTTTATCACTGCTTTGGTTGCGGCGCGCACGGTAACGCCCTCGACTTTTTAATGAACTACGACAAGCTCGAGTTCGTGGAAAGCGTCGAAGAACTTGCCGCCATGCACAACCTTGAAGTGCCTTTTGAAGCAGGCAGCGGGCCCAGCCTGATAGAGCGCCATCAACGACAAACGCTCTACCAACTGATGGACGGGCTTAATGCATTTTATCAGCAATCTCTGACGCAACCTGCCGCTGAACCGGCGCGCCAGTATCTGGCAAGGCGCGGTTTGAGTAGCGAAATTATTGCGCGTTTCGCCATTGGTTACGCCCCTCCCGGTTGGGACAACGTGTTAAAGCGTTTTGGCGGCAATAGCGAAAACCGCAAATCTCTGATCGATGCCGGCATGCTGGTAACAAACGATCAGGGACGCAGTTACGATCGCTTCCGTGAACGGGTGATGTTCCCCATACGCGACAAGCGTGGTCGGGTGATTGGTTTTGGCGGGCGTGTGTTGGGTAACGAGACGCCCAAATACCTCAACTCCCCGGAGACCGATATTTTCCATAAAGGCCGCCAGCTGTATGGCCTTTATGAAGCGCAACTGGATAACGATGAACCGCAGCGCCTGTTGGTCGTCGAAGGGTATATGGACGTGGTGGCGCTGGCGCAGTACGGCATCAATTATGCGGTTGCTTCGCTGGGCACTTCTACCACGGCGGATCATATCCAGTTGCTGTTCAGAGTGACGAAAAACGTCATCTGCTGTTATGACGGTGACCGGGCAGGTCGTGATGCCGCCTGGCGTGCGCTGGAAACCGCGCTACCTTATATGAACGATGGCCGTCAGTTGCGTTTTATGTTCCTACCGGATGGTGAAGATCCGGATACGCTGGTGCGTAAAGAGGGTAAAGCGGCATTTGAAGCGCGGATGGAGCAGGCTCAGCCGCTCTCCACGTTTTTGTTTAACAGCCTGTTGCCGCAGGCAGATTTGACGACGCCGGATGGTACCACGCAACTTGCAGCGCTGGCCTTGCCGTTAATCAATCAGGTGCCAGGCGAGACGTTGCGCATTCAGCTTAGGCAGTTGCTGGGGAACAAAATTGGTATCTTCGACGATACGCAACTTGATCGTTTAATGCCAAAACAAGTGGAAAACAGCGCTCAGCGCCCCGCTCCGCAGCTAAAACGCACAACCATGCGTATACTTATAGGGTTATTGATCCAGAACCCAGAGTTAGCATCGGCGGTTCCGCCGTTAGAAGGCCTGGATCAATCCAGGTTGCCCGGGCTTGGCTTATTTGCAGAACTGGTCAACACTTGTTTGTCACAGCCAGGCCTGACTACCGGACAGTTGCTGGAGCACTATCGCGGCACTAAAGAAGCTGCAACCCTTGAAAAGCTGTCGATGTGGGACGATATAGCAGATAAGGAAATCGCAGAGAAAGCGTTTACCGACTCGCTCAATCATATGTTTGATTCGATGCTTGAACGGCGACAGGAAGAGCTGATAGCTCGCGATCGTACGCACGGTTTAAGCAGCGAAGAGCGCCGGGAACTCTGGCAGTTAAACCAGGAACTGGCGAAAAAATGAATTCAACGGCTTAAGTGCCGATAACCGATCGGGTTGATCCCGACAGCCGCGATGAGGGCCAGCGGCAAAAATATAAATACACCCTCGCGTTAAATGTTGGCTGCTTATTTCGCCGACCGACACCAACCCTCATGAATTTAAGTGTGGATACCGTCTTATGGAGCAAAACCCGCAGTCACAGCTGAAGCTTCTTGTCACCCGTGGTAAGGAGCAAGGCTATCTGACCTATGCCGAGGTCAATGACCATCTGCCGGAAGATATCGTCGACTCCGATCAGATCGAAGACATCATCCAAATGATCAACGACATGGGCATTCAGGTGATGGAAGAAGCACCGGATGCTGATGATTTGCTGCTGGCTGAAACCACTGCCGACACGGACGATGACGCTGCCGAAGCGGCTGCGCAAGTGCTTTCCAGCGTGGAATCTGAAATCGGGCGCACGACCGACCCGGTTCGCATGTATATGCGTGAAATGGGGACCGTTGAACTGCTGACCCGTGAAGGCGAAATTGACATCGCCAAACGTATCGAAGACGGGATTAACCAGGTTCAGTGCTCCGTTGCCGAGTACCCGGAAGCCATTACCTATCTGTTAGAACAATACGACCGCGTCGAAGCAGAACAGGCGCGTCTGTCCGATTTGATCACCGGCTTTGTCGATCCGAACGCGGAAGAAGATCTTGCGCCAACGGCAACCCATGTCGGCTCTGAGCTCTCCAGCGAAGAGATGGATGACGACGATGATGAAGAAGATGAAGAAGACGATGACAACAGCGATGATGACAACAGCATCGATCCTGAGCTGGCACGTGAAAAATTCGGCGAACTGCGTACACAGTACGAACTAACTCGTGACACGATCAAAGCCAAAGGTCGCAGCCACGCTGCGGCACAGGAAGAGATCCTCAAGCTGTCTGAAGTCTTCAAGCAGTTCCGTCTGGTGCCGAAACAGTTCGACTACCTGGTAAACAGTATGCGTATCATGATGGATCGCGTGCGTACCCAGGAACGCATCATCATGAAGTTGTGCGTTGAACAGTGCAAAATGCCGAAGAAAAACTTCATTACGCTGTTCACCGGCAATGAAACCAGTGAAACCTGGTTCAATGCCGCGCTGGCGATGAACAAGCCGTGGTCCGAAAAGCTGCATGAAGTGACGGAAGACGTTCAGCGCAGCCTGCAAAAACTGCAACAGATTGAAGAAGAAACAGGCCTGACCATTGAGCAGGTAAAAGATATTAACCGTCGTATGTCCATCGGCGAAGCGAAAGCACGCCGTGCGAAGAAAGAGATGGTGGAAGCGAACCTACGTCTGGTTATTTCTATCGCCAAGAAATACACCAACCGTGGTCTGCAATTCCTCGATCTGATTCAGGAAGGCAACATCGGTCTGATGAAAGCGGTTGATAAGTTCGAATACCGCCGTGGTTACAAGTTCTCCACCTACGCAACCTGGTGGATCCGTCAGGCGATTACCCGCTCCATCGCGGATCAGGCGCGCACTATCCGTATTCCGGTACATATGATTGAGACCATTAACAAACTCAACCGTATTTCACGCCAGATGCTGCAGGAAATGGGTCGCGAACCGACGCCGGAAGAACTGGCCGAACGCATGTTGATGCCGGAAGATAAAATCCGCAAGGTGCTGAAAATCGCCAAAGAGCCAATCTCCATGGAAACACCGATTGGTGATGATGAAGATTCGCACCTGGGTGATTTTATCGAGGATACCACCCTCGAGCTGCCGCTGGACTCAGCCACCACCGAGAGCCTGCGCGCGGCGACGCACGACGTTCTGGCGGGTCTGACCGCCCGTGAAGCGAAAGTACTGCGTATGCGTTTCGGTATCGATATGAACACCGACCACACGCTGGAAGAAGTGGGTAAACAGTTTGACGTTACCCGCGAACGTATCCGCCAGATCGAAGCGAAAGCACTGCGTAAACTGCGCCATCCGAGCCGTTCTGAAGTGCTGCGTAGCTTCCTCGACGATTAATTTTCTCATATCGTTGTAGTGAAAGGCTCCCAGCGGGAGCCTTTTTTATTGCCAACGGAAAACCACGTCATGTAGGCGTGGTCATCAACAAGTTTTGTCTCTGCCTTATTGCCTTTAGATTTAAATCTTACAGGAGTGGTAGAAACTTCTTTTTAAGGGTTTTGGTACGCCCTTTTAGGCTGCAATCAATGCCGCCTTTTATGAAGGCGGATTTTTACTTCCGCCGCGCTACAGGCCTCTTGTCACCAGCGCATCGTCCAGTTCGCGGTAAGCGGCTACCAGCTTATCCAGTGTCGCGCGATTTAGCCCGCTGGGGTTCGGCAGCACCCAAACTTGCGTTACGCCAATACTCATTGTCTGCTTGCCCCAGTTAGCACCTCTGATACTGAAGGCCTGCTCAAAGGCTTGTTTGCCGAGGATCGCCAGCGCAGCAGGTTGATACTCTTCCATCTTCATAACCAGCTCTCTGCCGCCGGTGCGCAACTCATGCAGCGCCACTTCGCTGGCCTGCACCGTCGGGCGTTCCACCAGCATAGTAATGCCACAGCGCGTATCCAGCAGATGCCTCTCCTCTTCTGGTCGCAGCAGCCTGTCGGTAAAGCCCGCCTGATGGATCACCTTCCAGAATCGATTGCCTGGGTGCGCAAAGTGGAAGCCGGTATGAGCAGAAGATTTACCCGGATTGATACCGCAAAACACCACGCGCAGCCCGGGAGCGAGAATATCATTGATCATAGTTATTCCTGGTCAATTGTCATAAGTACCAGTATAAGGGATTGAAAATGCGCTGTTTATAAAAACATCAGACAGGATATTCATGCTGGATTGCAGGGGTAAGTTACTTTATAATCCCCCCGCTATGGCCCCTTAGCTCAGTGGTTAGAGCAGGCGACTCATAATCGCTTGGTCGTTGGTTCAAACCCAACAGGGGCCACCAAAAAATCAAGGGCTTGCGTGAAAACGCAAGCCCTAAACATTTTGTAGGATACCTATAGGATACCGGGCACAAGTAACTTCAAGTACAAGCGCCACCTCAAAGATAATATCTTACAGTTGGATAACCTTAACCCCTTAGGTAGAGTTGCCTTAGATTCCAACCCGCATTGTGTACATTGACCATAAAATTAAGTTGGCAAAAGGAATATCCATTTCGAACTCATTTTTTACATTTAGGGCATGAGTGCAACATATTCTCTTTTACTATATAATAAAAAGGTATTACTATATCCATATTGGAACAAATTATTCTATAGTACGCACATGGCGGTGCGGTAAAGGTTTTACCCTCAAACTCAAATGGTTGCGGGTCCATAAACATAATTTCTGTCGGTAAAAGATTTTCTGGATTGTAAACCACAACATCAATCGGCTGCCTATTATAGGCATCTTCATTATCTCCTGCCCTTCCCAAGCCGAGATCGAGCAACTTTATTAAATTTATTTTTTCTTTAGAGACACAATATAACAAAATACATTCCAATGCTGACTCTTTAAAAAGCCGGTGATATTCCCCATGCAATTCACAACGAGCCAATTCATTTAAAACACCAGATGAGAATCTATATGAATAATCACCTGCCGTTAAAGGCAAACTTCTATATTTAAGGATGTCAGTGCTTATCTTAAGAGTATTATTTAACAATCTGATTATTATCTCATAAAAATGGCTCAATGAGTTCTCATCGCGATCTGGAAAACCATGAACTATTACATCTTTAGCATTAACCATTCTGTCTGAATTCAAACTCAAATACTCTGTTTCTGTGCCAAATATAAAATACCCTTGGTTAAGTATAAAAATAGCATTGGGTAATTCACTTGGCTTATTTTTTAAAACCTCTGCTTGTAATAAATCAACTATCTCATGCCAGTCCATCCCTGATTCGTACGCAAAAATCACCCCAAACCCATTTATTGATGAGTCTCCATTACCAATAAAAAAAGCAGAATTACTTACTCTCTTTAATTTTTTATAAGATTTTATGTTATTAATTGCGCTTACCAACTCCTTTGATGTTAACTTTGATTTTACCTGAACCACTCCATAAACACACTCAGCTGAGTAAACATCGTAAGCACTATTTCGCTGCATTAGAACATATCTGTCGAGATAATCATAAAAAACAATATCCATCTCATTACTAATATGCCCCGATGTGGCTGCAACCCTTGAACTCCTCTCAGAAATAGAGTATTTCGGAGGAAATAATCCGCTCGCCTTAATGAAATCTTTGAGGATATTTTCCCTGGCATTACCGAGATCTCTCGGATGCCTTAGCCCTTTAGTTTTCTCGTATTCAAAAATTATATTATCTTGAAAAAACTTCAATTCCCTATCGATACCATAAAAGTCAGTTTCTTTATTTCTTAAATCACCAACGTGCTTATTTAAATTTGAAAAATAGCTCCTTACACTTTGCTCCCGCACCTTAAATACATCCCTCCGAGCCCGTTCATCCTTAGTTATCCTAGTTCTCTTCTGACCAGCCCCTTTCATTTAATTACTCCACGATATAAATGTTAATGACATATAATTAATAGCAAAGTCATTTTTTAAATACCATTAAATTCCTTCAATCTTGCCTTATAGGTAGAACTCATTTCAAAAATAAAATCTTCATGCTCCGCAAGAAAGGTACCGAATGCCATCAGCGCAGCGACTGCTGGGTCAATTTTGTTGGAAGATTTTTTTTGTTGGGCTTGATGTTGGCATTAGCATCAGACTCCATCACAACGTTACCAATCGCCCAGGCCAAAACCGGATCACCGCGGTGGCGCACCACCTTGCGGTTAACGAATACCTCAAAGGATTTCGCTACTGGGCTGAACTTGAGATAGGTTTGCGGGAACGGCTCCACATCAAGGCCCGCCCCCTGTAGCTGGGTGCGCAGATGCGTGGCGTTCCACGTATCGAATCCCACCAGCCGGATATTGAAGGTTTCAGCATCATACAAAATATCATCACGGATGCGATCATAGTCGATGCAGTCGCCTGGCGTGGTGCGTATCCAGCCCGCTTTCACCCACTGGCGGTAGATGGCGCGGTTTTTGTTGGCGACGTTAAGCAACTGCGCCTCCGGCAGATAATGCCGGGTCAGGAGTCGGATCTCCCTGTCGAACGGGAAAGCGTAACTCACGCTGGTAATGTCGCTGGTTGAGGACAGGTCAAACCCGGCGTAGCACTCCATTCCGGCCAGATCGTCTTCGGTATAGTCGAGCGCGCAGGCATCCCATGCACCGGCACCCATCCACGGCGTGGAGCCTTGGCACCAGATATTGAAACGCTTGGTCAGCATTTCCACCCATTGAGA
The DNA here is from genome assembly GCF_900116535.1 of Kosakonia arachidis. Classification (GTDB taxonomy): domain Bacteria; phylum Pseudomonadota; class Gammaproteobacteria; order Enterobacterales; family Enterobacteriaceae; genus Kosakonia; species Kosakonia arachidis. The sequence goes on from NZ_FPAU01000002.1 coordinate 536,175, forward strand.
CGGTATGCCCCGCGCTTTCTGGATGGTGGACTCCAGTTTCGCCGCATCAACGGACACATGCAGGTTGGGGTTAGCCTTGATCCACATTTCCGGCTGCTCAACCTCGCTTTCGTCGTCCAGCTCGTAGATCAGGACAAACAGAGAATCGTTGTTCTCTTCCCCCGCCAGAATTTGACAGCAGTAATCATAATGCTGCTTACAGGCAGAGACAACGTTACTCCCGGCGGTAGTTATGGCAAACAAAATCGCCTCCGGACGTGCCCCCATACCCAGCTCAAGGGCGGAATAAACGCCGTTATCAGGGTGAAGGTGGTACTCATCGACAATCGCCAGGCTGGGGTTAGTCCCTTCAATGGTGGCCGCTTTCGCCGCCAGCGGCTTTAACAGGCTGTTGCTCTTCGGGAAAATGACCTTGTGTGCCTGAATATTTACGCGCTTTTTCAGCGGTTTTGACAGCAGGCACATCTGGCGGGCATCGTCGAACACGATTCGGGCCTGATCCCGGCTCACCGCCGCCGTGTAGATATCCTGCTGGCCCTTCTCCATTACCAGAAACCAGTTAGCCAGCATGGCGGCCACGGTGGATTTGGCATTCTTACGCGGCACCTCAATAAAGGCGCTGCTGTACTTACGGCGGCCTGTCTCTCTGACTTTAAAGCCCAGCAGGTTAGCAAAGGCGAACTGCTGCCACGGTTCCAGATCGATTGGCTGGCCCCGAAGCGGGCCTTTGACGTGTGGACAGAGCCGGGAGAACGCGATAAACCGCTCTACGGTCGCCGCGTCGAACTCGTAACGGGGGTCATTGAGGTCTGAAAAGTACCTTTCGACGGCCTGTTTCACCCGCTTACAGGCCGGAATTTCGCCCGTTTTTATCGTATTTGCATACTCATTCCAGACGGTCAAGCTCGTCCTCCTCTTCCGTTTCTACCGGGTTACGACGGCGGCTTACCGGATCAAAGCCCAGCAGCGACGACATTTTAATCATGATTTTTTCAGCATCGGCCTTTGCGCTCAGTGCCGGATTTCGGCTCTCGCCACCCTGGCTGTTAACAATGCTGAACCCACGGCTGGCAAGGTCTTCCACTGCTTTGCGGTACATCGAATAGTTGACGCAAAAAAGCTCAAGGTTGTTCCAGTCGGCGGGTGTCAGATCGCCACGCTCGGCCAGTTGCTTCGCCTTCGCTTTCCACTGCTGCGCGGCTAACTCATCAAGGTAAGCTGGCGGTTTTGGTGGTCTTGCCATAAAAAATTCTCGTTTCCATCGCGTTTTATTTTCAAAAAAATCACCGTGCGTAAAAATTTGAGGGGGCGGGCGGTGCCTTGCACCCGGGGTTTTGTCCTGAAAGCCTCCCCCACCATGCCCATGCGGCCCGTCAGCGGTTGCGGAAACATTCCATCACCTCCCGATCACGTTCACTCATACGCTTCACGGGGTGGCCCTCATCACGTCTGACACGGCCCTTCATGAAGCCATCACGGCAGCGCATCAATGATCGGTACAGATTCACCACGTCTTTCTCATTCATCGCGTGCCTCATACATCCAGTCATTACGTTGTGCTGCAAGCTCTTCCTGCTCGCGGTAAAGACCTGCTTTGCGCTGCACTTTGGTGATGGGGTCTTGCTGTGTGGTCTTCTGGTTATGATGCGTCTGGCATAACGGCTGGTGATTCCACTCAGGCCAGAACAGAACATCATTACCGCCGTCGACAGGGATGATGTGATCGACAATCTTTGCAGGTACGTAGAGGCCCAGCTTCTGGCACTCAACGCACAGGGGATAAAGTTTCAGATACTGAGCGCGGTACTTCTCCCATGAAGCTGAATAACCGCGGGCGCGACGGTGGCCGCGTCGGGCATCCTCTGCCCGCCACGCTTCCCGCTTGTGCTCATCGCATTTGCCGGACTTCACCCGCTTATTGCATCCCGGCTCGGTGCACCGGCGTAGTGGTTGCCACGGCATCAGTACACCCCCACATCACGGTAGACAGACCACAAAGCAGAGACCGCCATCGGTATCTCTCTGGTGTCGGTATCACCAATCATTGTGCGGTACTCATACAACTGAGAGACGTACATCAGGCAGCCAATCCTGATAGCGGGGGTAAACTCCAGACCGTTATCAAATCGCTTGCCGATATGCTTCTGGCAAACTTCCAGCGCCGCTTCTATATACGCCTGTATCAGAGTGTCTTCGTAATCATCATCAATACGGCAATGCAGCTTTGCTTCTTCAAGTGTGATTTCTGCTGTCATTTTTCCGTTCCTGTCTTACAGAGAATTTCCAGCCGCGTACCTTCCGCATCAGGTACAGGAGGCCCGATAATATTGAGAGTGCTGCCAGCAAATGGGCCAGTGAGTACTTTCAGACGACTGGCGGCCGTGATATCACGGCGAAAACGCACCCACACGCGGATTGTCGCTTCGGCAAGCTCAGCACCTGACGCCATTAATTCCCGACCGCTGATCCCCTTTACCTCAGCCCAGATAGTTTCCCCGTCTTCCCATACCTGAATAACCTGCCCAGAAGGTGTTCTCGATGAAGTGAAAGTGCGGATAGTGACGCGATTTCTCAGTCCTCCGGCTCTCATTCGTCACCTTCCTTGTTGTCATTGCTGATCTTCACTTCCTGTTTCCATGCCTGGCTGTATTCGTCGCCACCTTCACGCGGCGGCATCCCCTCTTTTTCTCGCGCTTCGTTCGGATTAATAATCCCGTTCTTGATCCCGCGCTCATAAGTGGCGTAACGGTCGGTAGGGGTGGCACGAAGAAGATCGGCAGAGTCGAATTCCACCTGATAGCGGATGCCCGGTACAGGTGATGCCACCAGCAGCGCGGATTTAATCTGTTGCTCGAAGTTGGCCAGCCAGGGGCGCATTGTCATGGTGAGAAAGGCGCGGCTCGCCTCACTGAAGTTGCTGTAGGTGCTGTTGCTGTATTCCTGCAGAAAGATGGGCGACACGTTGAACATGCGGGCAATGTCTTCAATAGAGAACCGGCGGGAGGCCAGCCACTCGGCATCCTGATTGCTCATGCCAAGCTGCTCGTATTCCATGCCACCTTCAAGGATCGGCGTTTTACCGGCATTTCTCGCACCTTTGTAACGCTCCAGCGCATCCAGCGCTTTCTTGCCGTTAGTGCTGTCGAGCCATTCTTTAGCCTTCACGATACCCGCCGCCATCATGCCGTCTTTCATAATGCTGGCGCCGTGGCGCTGCTGGGCCAGACCTAACCCCAGCGCCTCACGGCAGATGGTGATCGGCGAGCGCCCCAGAAAACCATCATCGGTGGAGTAACGCAGGTGCAGAATCTCTTCCTGCAGGTAGGTACGTACTACCCCGGTAAACGGTTCAGTGATGGTGTATTTGTACTTATGTTCGCCGATACGCTCAGGCACCACTGCACCCGGCGCATACGGATGCAAGGACTGCGGCTGGCCGTCGCGTCCCCACTGGATCACCGCATAGGCGTTACCGTTCAGCAGGCAGTGGCGCATCATCGTGCGTTTGAACTGGTATGGTGTCTGGCAGTTGTTAGGCTGCTCATTCAGCAGAAAATCGACCGGGTGATTGCTCAGCCATTCCCGCGCCTCGCGCCCGTTATCGTTGCGCACCAGATACAGATAGCAGGGCATTGTTGCCACTGCCTCGCTGATAACTGCCACGGCATTCATTACCGCCGGCAGGGATTCCGCAGTGCCCGCAGACACATATTCGCCTGATCCGGTATTTGGGATCCCTGCCATCGCCAGAAACTCATCAATGGTCATGCTGCGCTGATCAGTCTTACGGCCAAAAGGCCAGATATTCCACATATCACAGCCCCGCTAATTCAGCCCAGCGGCGGCGGTTATCGCCAGCGCGGCGCAGTTCAGGATGCTGCGAGAAAAGAGAACGGTGCGCGATTTCCACACCGGATTCGGGATAAGCAGGCATAGAGGTAACGGTGATTTCCCGTAATTCGGCAGCGATCACGGTGCGCAGATAAGGAGACTGTCCGACATCCCACGCCTCTTTAAGTGCCCGGAAACCGAAACTCATGCCGAAGATATCCCCTCGCTCCACCAGCGCCAGCACATCATTACCAAGTTGAGTGTCTGGCGGCGTGAGTTCGAAGCGCAGCCCGGTATCATCTTCTGCCAGCACCAGCGTGCCGGATTTGGTACGCCCCAGAAGTTGGGTATAGTTATGCTCGTACAGCGCCCGTACATCACTGCCGGATGCCAGGCTGTCTTTAAACGCCCCGGGCGAGAACTGCTCGCGGAACTCATCCCAGATCACTTCAGACAGGCTGTTCCAGCGCACGGCATAACCCACCAGCTTTTTGTTGCTGGCGCTCAGATCGGAAGTGCGGATTTCAAAATCGATTGTTTTCATTGTCTGGACTCCACAGAGGGCAAAAAGGGGCCGAAGCCCCTTAAACATCAAATCAGGAACCGGAGCCGGAAAGCTCAAGTACCTTGATGGCGCGGGAGTCCACCACGCCGCCGCCCAGGTATTTATCGGTATGCACCTTGTAGAAGCCGGGCTCAGTGATGTTGTCGGGACGGGTACGCACTCCAGTGGTGTGATCCACAATGAAATAGCCGCGTTTGAAGTCACCCACAGCCAGGAACGCTTCACCCGCAGCCGCATCAGGCATGGTTTCCAGATACTGAACCGGACGGCCCAGCAGGGTATCAGGGGAGTCAGCGACAAGACGATCGCGCCAGATGTAATCCCCGTTGCCGTTTTTCAGCTTTTGCAGCGTAGCGGCCGTGTTGGAGTTCATCACCCATACGGCATTTTTGCGGTATTTGGCTTTCAGCTTGTACAGCAGGTCGATCAGGCCATCGGAGTTAACAGCAGCGGTGGCCATCTTCTCCAGCGTGCCGAACGGACGGGTTTTATCGCTGGTGGCCGCACGAGGATAGGACAGGAACCCTTTGGATTTCTTATCACCATCGCCGTTCACAAAGTCACTTTCTTCAGTAGCAGTGAAGGTGTCGGTAATTTCAGAAGACAGCCAGCCCAGAATATCCACCTCAGAGAAGTCGAGGATCTCCTGAGTGGTTTTCGGGTAGGCGTAGATCGGGTTGAGTTTGATATCAACACGCTCCATCTTCGATGTGCTGGTTTCGGTACGTTCTTCACCTTCGGTGCCGCGCTTAACGTTAGTCCCACCCACTGACACCAGTTTCTGGTATTCATTGGTTTTGGTGGTCTTCACCGTGGCGATAGAGCGCATAACGCTGTCATCCTGCAACTGGCGCATGATCTCTTTGTCCAGCTCAGGGATAACGGTATAGCCGCCATCACCCTGCACCAGCGTGGAGAGCGAGCGGGTGTCGCCGGTCATGATGTAGTGGCGCAGCTCATCATTGGTCACACCTTTACCGTCAACGGAGGTACCTGGCAGATTGCGCTGATCGTCGGCGACGGCTTCAAGGCGGGTAATTTCAACTTCAAGCGCGTCAGCCTGGGCACGGAGTTCATCAAACTGTTTGCCCTCTTCATCAGTCAGGCTGCGTTTTTCACTGTCGGCTTTTTCCAGCATGGATCGCATCTGCATTTTGAGTGCGGTTTTCCGCTGGCGTAATTCGAGTAATTTCTTCATGGAGTGGTTTCCGTAACAATTAACGTTGAGACGTGAAACCAGCGCAGAAAGGGGGAAGGCCAAAAATCACTGTGCCAAGCGCGGCGGATTTATGGCCCAAGTGGCGGCTCACGTCTGAGTGCCACTAATCAAGTTATATATGAAAAAATAAAATAAAACCCCCTCTTGAGTAAGGAGTAAGAAAGAGTAGAATCATGTAAGCATAATTTACATTTATTTTAATAAGGTTAGCGAAGGTAACTGAATGCAGGGTTATAAAGAGTTTTTGGAGTCATTACAAAAAATGACTGATGTACGGTTAAATATCGCAATTCTTTTAACCTGCCTAATACTGATTATCTCCTCTCCTGCGGATCATTTCATTTTGGACCCTGTCCCTAAACTCATACCTCAAAGCTTAATTTTAATAACATCGATCCGTTTAGTTTTCTCCATAATAAACCTAATCCATGCTACCTTAGCTAAAAGAATAGAAAAAAGTAAGCTTGAGAGTCAAGAAGCCATTGAAAAGGAAAAAAAAGATCAAGAATACAAATCATTAAAGGAAGCAATTAATTTAGAACTAAACAAGCTGGATGTTTATCAAGTTTATATTATTAAAAACTTAATTGGTAAAAATAATAGCTCCCATACCAAAGGTGCAGCATTATTCTCTTTATGTAATTTAAAAATAACATATGTGGTAGCTACTGGTGAGCGTTCGCAAAGTGTTTCACTAACAAAAGCCGCCAAGGAAGTCCTTGAGCAAAATTACAATAATGATACATCTGACCTTGAAATTAATGCTGCCAATATGGCCTTTAATTCAATGACAAAAAAGGAAATAGGTTATTTTAAATCACTCTTGGAAAAAGAAACAATAAAAACAACTTGGCTTGGCCATGATAGAAAAACACATTACTTACCAAGCCATGATTCTTTTAAGAATTATAGTAATTCCATTATATTCGAACAACCTCAAAAAGGATTTGAATATACATTAAATCCAATCCTGAGAGAAGTTCTTAGCAAATATTAATAGGCAAGAGAATAGCAATTCATAATAAAAAGGTCGACATTTAAAAATTCACTCTAGTGAACAAGGCATTTTCTCTAAATATTCATTCAGATGTTGAATCATTGCAACTAATTGTTTTCTGTTAGTTGCAAATATTTCTCCGGATACAGTACTACGAACAAGCTCATGATAATCAATACAAAATAGGGCCCATCTGTAAGCGTCTGCCTATATTCCGCAGTAGGCACCATGGTCATGTCATGAAGCCCAAACTGGTCATCATGCTCTCTTATTCCCTGAATGCTCATAGGCATAAATACCTCCTCAGTTGTCTCACATGCCGCGCCAAGCGCCGCGTTTATCAACGCCGCACTTTATGCCGCACTTGTTTTATAAAAAAATGCTTCAAATCCAGTAATCGCAAGGGTTAGAGTTAAATGCCGCACTTAGCGCGCATATACATGGACTAAGTGCGGCATTCGGCTAAATACCCCCCTATGCGCCGCACCTGCCGCATTTAACGCCACACTTATTCCAGTTTTACCGGGCAAAGATCATCGCCATCGATGCGGATAATCCCTTCGCTTTCCAGCTTATCTAGCCAGCGGGGAAAAGACTTTCTCACCTTCTCCGCACCAAGCGTCGCCCTCAGATCGTCTTTAACCACCGCAATAGTGCATGGCTCTCCCCTTGCGGTACGACTCCGGACAGCCTGCCACAGAGCCTGATGGTTATCGGTGAGCCGGGAAACGCCAGCCAGATCAGGATCTACCTCTTTAGCCTCGCGAGGCACATCACGAACCACCAGCGAGCAGACCATTTCCCCATCTTCATCGGTATATAGTTCAGCAGCGCGCAGGTCATACGCCCGGCGTTCCGGCTCTTCGGCATCCTTCATCTTGGTACATGAGAGGATTAACGCCGGCCCTTCCCCCTCACGTTTGACGTTAAATTCAGCATCCAGAGCGGCGCGGAAAGAGCTGGAACCACGCGCGCCTTTAGCCTCATCTTTGCCGGAGTGATGCACCACCAGCACCGTGGCGCCAGTTTTCTGTTTGATAACGTCACAGCCCTCAATAAAAGCCCCCATATCTCGGGCATCGTTCTCATCATTTCCACCGAAACAGCGGGCCAGCGTGTCGATCACCACCAGGCGAACCGGCATACCGCATTCCGCAGTAATCTGACTTGCGGCAAGAATCACCTCTGACACCTCAGACTCGCGCACCGGGAACACAGGGCGATTCACCAGCCAGAGATTGTCCACCTGCTGGCCGTGCACCTGCTCCCATGCCCTGATCCGGCGTGGAACACCCACACCACCCTCACCAACAACGTACAGCACCGCACCTTGCTCAACTTTCCTGCCAGACCAAGCAGCACCGGCGGCAATGTGGCAAGCCCATGACACTGCGAGGAAGCTCTTATACGAGCCGCTGGGGCCGTATATGCTGCACAGAGACTGAGCAGGGAGCATATGCTTGATCACGTAGTCCTGCCGGACGTTGTAGCCCTCAGAGCCACGGGTAAGAGGTAGCTTAGAACGCCGCTCACCAGTAGTGGCATCAGGAAAAGCGCGCTGAATGCGCTGTGTGTCCGCCAGCAAGGTATTCATTTCAACCTCGCCTATCTCCTCCACCAGTACAGAACGGCGGGCAATAATCATCTGCTTACGGTCGGTATCGAGATAACCGGCATCACACAGATCCTCATACGACATTTCGACGATCTGTTTTAACCGAACCGCCAGCTTACCGTAGCGGGTTGTCGGGTCTTTATGCTGGTGGATGGCCTTATCCGCATCCGTGCGGCTGTAGTTACGACCATGCGCCCACAGGTACGAACAGGTAAACAGGGCATCAGATACTGTCTCTACTGCTGCGAGTTGAACCGTCATTGCGGGATACCTCCGCTCATCTGGAACTTGCCAAGCAGTGGATGAAACCAGTAGGCCGAACCGTATTTACGTTTGGCACTGCGTAGCACCAGCCGTGCCGCCTCCCTGAATTTTTCATCAGGTGCAATGAATCCACCGGATCTCATTTTGACCAGCATAACGCCGGTGTTTTTCGCCAGTTCTTCGGCCTTTTTAGTCGATATGCCGAACTCGGCCGCCAGTGTGGCAACAGGTGTCATCCCTGGCGGGATCTCCCCGCCCTGGCTGTCAGTCAATGAGCGGACATGCTGCTCAAGCTCAAGCACGCGGTTCACCAGCAGATCAACGCGCTTTTCCAGTTCATTGAATTTAACGTTGCTGATCATGACTTTTTCCCCTTGTCACGCTGGGTGCGCACATAGTCCGCAGCATCACTGTTTTGATTCAGAGCCTGAGCCATCCTCGGAAGGTGACGTAGTGCATGGCTGACAAGTACCAAATCCCGGCGCGCATCTTCATCAGAGTAGTCTTCTGCATTAGTTGCATCGAACGCCAGATTGCCAATCAGGGTGAGCGCACTGTTGATGGCAAATGCGCCAGCGGCATAGAGATCACTGGATTCAGCTAAATCCTTATCAGAGAAGTGCTTAAAATCGGGCGTACTCTTTACAAGCTGATGGTAAATATCACGCATTTTTACGCCCTCCTTCATCACGGAAGGCCTGGTCAATTTCACGAACACGAAACAGTGCCTTATCCAGAAGCTCGAAGGAGAGCTCATTTTCATCAGGATCTGTCCCATGCAGCTCTGCGCTGGCGGTCAAAAGGGCGCTCAGCCGGCGGAACTCATCTTCAAAATCGAGATCTGCAATTTTCCTGATCATGAAAGCTCCTCCGGTGCTGGCAGACGAACAGCCAGAGAAAGGATGAAGTGTGGAGCCAGAATGCAGCGGGCTTCGCGCTCGGTTGATGCCTCAACTGATAAGCGGCATGGTTTAGCTTTTTTATCGTGACGGTTCAGCGCCAGAAAACGCCAGATGTAAATATGCCGCCCTTGCGGGTGTGTGATAAGATCTTTCATAGCTGCCTCGTTACTTGCGATAACGTTGGTGGTAAGAGGCCCGGTTAGTGTTGACGCACTGCCGGGCTTCGCGCTTTCAAGGTGTATTTCACCTTCGCTTTTAAAATTAGCCCAAAGTGAAATACACCTCAAGCCTTTTCTTCTCATTTCTTTTGCGTATACTGACATACACCTAACACATGGAGTTTCAGCAATGGCAACTGGTGCGAAGAACGCAAAATCACAAATGACCACCGTAAGAATCCCCCACGAAGTCATGGAAGACATTGAACGGCTCAGGGAAGAGGGCGAGAGCACTGCTGGTTTTTTAGTCACCGCTGCTAAATGCGAGATCAAACGCCGGCAGCGCAAAAATGCCAGAGAAGCAGATAAAAAGTGATACCCAATATCCGGGTCACGGTAGGCGGAATTCCGCCCTCGGTTAAAAATCAGTCGCCCCAAATCTGGGGAGATTACAGGGGTTACAAAATTCTTGTAGGTCTGCGCCGATGGCGTATACCCCTGCCGGGTGCAAATAGCGAGTTGCAGATTTGCAACACGGTTACTCACTAACTTCCACCAGCGGTGTAAGTCAATAATCTCTGAGATTTCGGCGGCGGCTAACGCCCTCCAATGGAGGACGTTAGGATCGGCTGAAATTTCAATGCCCAACAACTCCCCCCATTGGGGGGAGTTAAGCGCTCCTGTATTTGCAGGAACGGTCAGGCTTTGACCACCAGCGTAAGGCCTGGTATGCTGGGTTTGATTACGTTCTTTGTAGTGACATTGGCAGCTCGGCAAAGCTGCCTTTGTTTTATTTAGTGTCAGCATTTAGCACCTCCGGCAACACACCACCTGCGATCAGCTTTTGCGTTAACCACTGCTCCCCCTTCCCCGTCAGCATCGTCGTGAATGAGGCTCTTATCTCGCCATTCGTTTCATACGTCCCCTGGCGAACGGCAAAATAACCGCTGTCGATATAGCGTTGCATAGGCAGGTTGTGGCGCTGGCCGCCGTTGATGAGAATCCCCTTCTGTCGCATCCACTCAAAGAGTTTGATCGGGCCAAGCCCTACAGCTTTGGCATAGTTAGGAATGGAAATACCCTTGCTGATATCAGCCACGCGATCAGCGAAATCAACTTTCGGTGCGACGGCCACCAGTCGGCTTTCAAGTTCTCTTGCCTTTTCTGCCAGATCAGCAGCAAGGCGCAGGGCTTCCGGTAACGTATCGGGAATATTCGCGGCGGTTTTTGACTGCCGTTCACAGTTGATAAAGTAGCGGCGCACCTCCCGCCCTTTTTCATTGCGCTCAACCATTGCCAGCTCTTTAGCCATATCAATGGTGATCAGATAATCATGTTCCATCTGCTGCCGAGATTTTGCGCTTGCCCGTTTTGGCGAGGTCAAATTTTCAACAATCACATAATCGAGCCCCTCGACAAAACCATATTGCTGAATACGCCCTTTAATCCAATTGGTGAAGTCACGACCAATAGCCAGAAACGTATGCAGCTTACGCCCGCTTACAGACTGAATTTCTTTCCCGCCGATATTGCTCATGGCTACAGGGATTTGCACAGCAAAGTTATTGCCGGAAATATCGTTCTGGCTGATTTCGGGGTGAGTCTGTCCGCTGCCAGTTAAAGCAGTAATTTTTTTCGATACCATTTCAGTGCTCCAAATTGGCTATATTGAGAGCCGCCGCGACAGCATGAGCAATCCTGCATCATTACTACCTCAACGGCACGCAACAAATGAACCAGATGTTTTTATGAGGTCTGGACACGGCGTGTTGAAGCCAAGTAGCCATCAAGATCGGCCTTCATATAGATGACCTTGCGCCCTACCTTATGATGTGGAATACCCACTTTTCCGGTATGAGCCCAATTAGCCAACGTTTGGGAGTTAACACCAAGATAAGCAGCTGCTTCTGCGCGGGTCAGGCGTTCTAATGAGAAAGGAGAATTGACTAATTTCATATTTATCACCGTGTATTAATGGTTAACAACAGTGATAAATATCTATGATTGTGTAATGCCTTATTAGCCCTGTAACTGGCTAAAGCTTCTCAACTGCCGGATGCAAGGTCACTCTAACCAGCAATGCTCCCCCAATAGCTGGCTAATGGGGGAATACTAATTCAAGCCTTGTATATTTTTCTGGTTTTGGGGGCCTCAGACCAGAGAGAGTTATCCAGTTATCCAATGCATTACGGCTTACCTTGCCGTGATAATGAGCAGCTAAGGCATCAAGAAGTGCCGTTTTAGCACCGCAAGGATATTTTGCCCAGGTAAGTCTAATGACTTCAATAACCTCTGAGTAATATGGGCTGCGAGGTTTTTTAGCTTTTTCTCTTTGGGCTTCTGAAATCGCCTTTTGCGCTATATTATTAAATTCCCTGAGAGATATTTCATCTCTAAAAACCTCCTCCATCACCACTTTAATACCAATTCTTGCAAGGTCATTTGCATTATTTTTCATACCAACAAAATATAACCCTAGCGCAGCATTCAAAATTGTCACTCCGTCTCCTGATAATGGAATATCGCTTAAAAACGGAGTTTTATTTTTATCCATATAAAGCAAGGTGTTAATTGACTCACCATCATTTACAGCTTCGTTTGTTTCTACCCCAATAAAATAAAGCAAATCCTCAATTGGCTTTTTAGAAAATTCAAAATAGTTAATTATTTTATTAACAATACCTCGCACGGATTTCTCTGAATCATCTGATGCAAGGCCTTTCCGTAAAAGTGAAATAACCTCCGAATCAGGCCCATCAACGAAAAGCTCATTGATAAACGTAGCCACAATTATAGCTGGGATACTCATTTCACTATTATTCATAACTGATAACCTTTTTTATCATTTGAAATTGCGAAGATTAATTCTCTTTTTTCTTCCTCACTCAAACTTTCAAGCGCAAGTAATAACTTAGCATCAAGCGATTTTTTGCTATCAATAATCCCGGCGTGTTCGAGTATTGCCCGCTCGATTCTTGAAGCTGGTTCCATAAGTTCATCAGCGCTGAAATGTAGATAGCCCTGCGTAACATCGGCGCTTCTCATCGTTCGGTGATTCAGCAGGCGTTTCAGAATGTAGTTGCCCACGCCCACCAGCTCAGCAATGGTCCCGAACGTTCGGCGGCCGTCATGCCATTTGAAAGGAATAGGTTGGAGCAAATCAGGATTTGGGTCTGGGACAGTAGCTGCGCTTATGCGATCAATGATATGTCTGTATTCTTTAATGACGCCCTTATCGCCGGGAAAAACTAATACGCCATCACTGGCTTTCAGCTTGGCGCGACGACGGAAGAGTTTTAAAAGAGTTTCAGTGACAGGCAATTCAAGCGGATCACCATTCTTGGTAGTATCAATCCAAAAATAGCGCCCACCGAGATTAACCCGCTCCCAGCTAAGTTCTAAAATTTCTGACTTACGCAGCCCGGTAAAAATAGCCATTTCCACAGCGTCGCACACTGCTGCGGCTATATCATTTCGCGCCAACTCAGCAGTAGCACGCACGGAGGATAAGGCATTAAACCACCGGCTAAGTTCATTGGTGCGGATACGCTCAGTTTTCCTGACGGTTCCATGCCATTTTCGCTTCGTGCTGAGCACCATCGTGGGAGGGTCAGGGAGAAGGGTTTTACCCTGTTCGTCGCGGTAATGATCATGAGAGAAACGGTATATAGCCCGCAGCACTCGCGCCCATAGATCAGCTTGCGCTTTACTGCCTGTTCCAACTCCAGCACGTAGCGTTGATTTGTCAGCACCAAACCACACTAAACCATCGGTGATTGCTTTATGTCTGCTTTCAACACGATCGCGGCTTATTGAGGAAAGTGGCTGCTTCATCCAGTCACCAGAGAAGTTTTGCAGAATGGAACGATATTGCTTTGCTGTATCGGCACTTAGCCTCTCGTCGCGGTTCTCAATGTAGGTAGCCAGTGCATCGGCAAGCGTAACGGTCGCTTTTTCGTTGACACGCTTAACCACATTGGGATTCCTCCCGGTTGTCGCAACGTCTCCAAGGAGCTCAAGTGCCTTTGCCCTAGCATTATCAATAGTAAGATCTGGAAAACGGCCGAGCGTAGCACGTATGAACTTGCCATTACGCTTACGCGAAATACAGAAGCTCTTAGCGCCACTGATCCCTACCCGAAGCCGCAGACCATTAACAACGGTATCAGCATACTCGACCTGCCCACGATCAGCGGATGGTAGGCTTTCGAGTTTGGCTTTTGTAAATTTGAATGTTTCCACAAACACTCCGCACCAAGCGATTAGGGTATCCTGCGAATCGCTTGCAGGCTCCAGGATACCTATAGGATACCGCAAGGGAGTATTTTAGAGTATTTCTGGTTATTTATACAGTATAACAGATATCGATTAACTAACTGAAAATTATAGATAAGTATTTTTAGGTAAGAAGTTGCATCCTAACTCATAATCGCTTGGTCGTTGGTTCAAACCCAACAGGGGCCACCAAATTTTAGCTTTAAAATCATATGATTAAGCCACTTCACGCGAAGTGGCTTTTTTGTTTTCAGATCACTGAGTGTCGCAAAAGTGTCGCATGAGTTTTCGGAGCTCCCCTGAAAACCGTGCCAGGCTACATTGGATGTCCGCTCTTTTTTCCACAATACGGAAAGCATATCCGCCATAAAAAAACGCTCTGCCGAAGAACAGATAGCGTTTGCGCTGAAACAGACCAAAACCGGGATGGCATGGGTAGCTTCGATGCCAGGAACAGTTGCTGCTGCACAAGCTGACCGAAAAAACTCAGTTATATCTCTTTCTCACACTGCAATTAAGTTCATTCGGAGGACGGTTAGTCCGGTAAAAGACACGCCCTCCGATTCACGATAATACAGCTTAGCGCGCGGCAAAGAACGCAAGTGTCTCCTCCAGATTCTTTGCCTGTTCCTCAAGTGACATGGCCGCGGCGGAAATCTGTTGCACCAGTGAGGCATTCTGCTGAGTGGCGCTATCCATCTGATTCACCGCCTCGCTCACCTGACTTACGCCTTTCGTTTGCTCATCAAGCGCCTGCACAATCTCGGCAATCACCATATGCACGCTGGAAACCGATTCGATAATTTGCTTCATCATCGTCCCCGTCTCATGCACAAGTGCCACACCTTTCGAGACACGTCCTGATGACTCCGCAATTAGCGCCGAAATCTCCTTGGCCGCGCTGGCGCTACGCTGTGCCAGGTTACGCACTTCACCCGCCACCACCGCGAAACCTCTGCCCTGCTCACCTGCGCGGGCCGCTTCAACGGCTGCGTTCAGTGCCAGGATATTAGTCTGGAAAGCAATGCTGTCGATGATACTGTTGATATCGCCAATCTTGCCGGCACTCTCATCAATCTTACCGATGATATCCACCACCTCACTCACCAACGCTTCGCCCTGCCCGGCAATCTGTGCTGCGTTCTGCGTCAGCGACGTCGCCTTATGTGCGTTCCCGGCGTTGTTCTGTACGGTCACGGAGATCTGCTCCATGCTTGCTGCAGTCTGCACAATTGCCGCCGCCTGCTCCTCAGTACGCGATGCCAGATCGAGGTTTCCGGCGGCTATTTCGCTGCTGCCAGAGCGCACTGAACTACTGGCATCACTGATGCTGCCAACGATGCGCCGGAGCTGCTCCTGCATGGTATGCAGGGCATAGAAGATGCTACTGTTATCGCCCGCGCGCACCGGTATCTCCTTACTCAAATCACCCTGTGCCACGGACAGCGCAATCTCCGATGCCTCAGTTGGTTCACCGCCCACCGGCCGAGCGACCTTACGGGTGAACACCATCGCCACCACCACACTCACAATGATAATGCTCAGGATCATCAGAATGATGGCGTTACGCAGGTAGTCCCACGCTTCGGCCATCACCACACTCACCGGAGTCACAATCGCCAGCTTCCACGGCGTCTGGCTGTTACCAATCTCGATGGTGCGCCAGGTGACAAACGCCGGTTCTTTTAATATCGCATCGTCTACGCGAATCACAGCTTCCCCGCCAATGGTTCCCTTCCAGGGTTTACCCACTGCTGCCTTATCCGGACTGGAGACCACTTTATTGTCCGCCGAGAGCAATACCGCGTAACCCGAACCTTCCCATGGCTTGATCGCGCCAATCATTTTTTGTAGCGTTTCCAGCGAGAAATCCGATGTCACCGAGCCCTGAAACTTACCGTCACGGATAATCGGTGCCGCGATGGAGGTCAACATCACATCCACGCCGTTATAGGGGTAGATATAAGGCTCGATAATGACTTCTTTTTGGCGCTGACGCGGCAGCAGATAGTAGTCGCCGCTACCCGGTGTTTCATAATCTACCAGGTTGTGCAGTGCTGGATTGCCACCGTTATCGCGATCAACGTAACGCACATAACGGCCAGCCGGATCCTGATCCGCTTTGCCTGCGAACTCCGCGTCTTTGCCATCGAATGTGTTGGCTTCAAAGGCCAGTGACATCGACAGGAAATCAGGATGATGATGCAAATAATCAATCAGCAACTGGTCGAGGACACGCCGTTCTGCCAGTCCCGCCTGATGCAACGCCCAGGCGCTGTTACCCAAATCGCGCGCAGCGTTCAGCGCCGAGTCAAGCTGTTGTTGAACGCGTAATGATTCAGTGAGTGCAATTTGCTGCAGATGTTTTTTGGCAACCGCTTCTTGCTGGCCAATGGATTGCCAGAGCAGCAGGCCAATGGTGACCAGAAACCCGATGGTGATGGTGACAAAAATAGACGCCAGCATTAGTGTTCTGGCTGTGAGCTTTTTCCTGGCAGAGTTCATTATGCCCATATTCTTCTCCAACAACGCATAACACAGGGTGTGTATGGTAAATATCGGCCTGCGTAGTGGTGGATTGAGTTTATTTTTTTCTTACATCTGGGAGTGAGGAACTGCACGAAAAGGTGATTAGTCGTGGCGGTACATCCAATGCCAACGGCCAAAAATTTATTAAGGGTATGGTGGGAAAAGCCAGTAAAACCGGCACACTGTCAGTCGTGCCAGTGCCAGCATTTTTTTGCGAGAGCATCCTCTAACATAGCCTTATCGAGGCTCGCTATTATCGCGCTGATTTTTTAAACCAACGTCTTTTTCTGCTGTTGAGGGAGAAACATCGTCAGGTACGAAAAGAAATAACAGGAAAATTCATCGTTCAGGATGCTAATGCTTTTTCAGTACCTGTAGATTTTTGATCATACTCTTCCTGTGCCGCCGTAAGCTGCGGGCCATATTCCAGCGCCCAGTGATATAACGCCTCAAATGGCTGGCGAAGTGATTCACCAAGCGGCGTAATACGGTATTCAACACCCACAGGCATTGTCGGCAACACTTCCCGATGTACCAGCCCGTTACGCTCCAGCCGTTTCAGCGCGTCGGCCAGCGCTTTATGGGTGATACCATCCAGTCTGCGTCGGATCTCATTGAAACGAGAAGGTTTTGTACACAATACGGTAAGGATCAAAATCGACCATTTATTGGTGATGTGCTCAAGTATCGGGCGCGTTTTGCCCACATTTCCTAGCTCGCAGTCATCAATTTTTGTCATCGCGGTATACCTATTGATATCTGATATAAACAAAGTGCGTAATTGATACTAAATATAAACCTTATATCATCAGTTTTCCACTCAACAGGAGAACTATCATGAACAGACTGCACAACAAAACGGCCCTCATACTGGGCGGCGCAAAAGGAATTGGCCTGGCGATAACCCAGCGTTTTGCCCATGAAGGCGCGACAGCATGGTTTACCTCCCGTCGCGAGGAAGAGTTACAGAACGCTGCCGCTAAAATCGAAGGAGATGCACTGCCGCTGCGTGCTGATGTCAGCCAGCACAGCGAACTGGCACGCATAATGGAAAACATTGAGCAGCAATCAGGGCAACTGGATGTGCTGGTGATTAACGCTGGCATGTCAGAGTACGCCACCCTTGAGCAGGTTTCAGAAACGCACTTTGAAAACACCTTCGGGTTGAATGTCCGCTCGCCGCTATTTGCCCTGCAAGCTGCGTTGCCACTGCTCAAACCTGGCGCCAGCGTCGTGCTGATAGGTTCGGTTGCCGATATTATCGGGACGGAAGGTTATGGTGTTTATGGTGCCAGCAAAGCCGCGCTGCGCTCTCTTGCCCGAACCTGGACGCGCGAACTGGCGGCCAGAAGCATTCGCGTTAACGTCGTCGCACCCGGCCCTATTGATACGGAAATGATGGCTGCGGCATCGGAAAATATTCGTCAGGGGTTAACGCAGGCAATTCCGCTGGGCCGCATGGGCCAACCGGAAGAAGTGGCCAATGCCGCGCTGTTTCTGGCAAGTGACGAAAGCAGTTATATTGCCGGTGCCGAGATTTGTGTCGATGGCGGGTTAACGCAAGTGTGAGGGATCCTTTCAGGCCGCAAAGCATGCCAGCGGAGTGGCCTGAAAGCCGCAATGCGCGCACTTTTTCGCGTATTTCGCCGATTTAAGCCCCCATAAGCGCAATTTTCACAGAAACACTAACGCATTGAAATATGTCCCATGTAATATGGGTGCAGACTATTGCGATATTGACATCTATAGTCCAGATTTGATGAATAACCACACCCCTTAATAAACTCTTAAGCGCTTTGACGAAACGCCATGAACAAACCTATAAAACGGCTTGAAATCATCAAATACGCCATCGAACTGGAGGATGACGGCATCATCCTCAGTCAGCTTCCTTTGTTGAAAAATGAAGTTACGGATCCGGAGTTAGCGTTTATCGTCCATGCGCTTGAAGAGAAGAATTACAGCGAAGCGATGCGCGCTATAACGGCCTGGCTGCAAAACCAGCGTTCCGTCGTGAGCTGGCAGGATCCACTGGTGGCCGCCAGTAAGCTGGAACTGAAAGCGCTGGAAGAACGGTTGCGCGAACTGATTGATAAACGCAACGCGCGCATCCAGTTGCTAGACGAGTTCAACGACCTCTACCTAACCCGCCTCGGCCCGCTGATGTCACAGATCCTGCGCCTGCGCAAAACCCTGGCGGAAGCAGCCGTTCGCCGGCAGGAAGCGGAAGCGCGCCGTCGCGAAGCCGATTATTTGCGTTGCCAGAAGTATCTGTCGCAGGCGGTGGAAGTGCTGGTTACCTTGACTCAGCGCTGGCAAAGCATGCCGCCGCATTCATTGCAGGCTGCCGAAGCGCGCAAACATCTGCAGCAGCAAAGCGAGCTGATCGCCTCGTTGCTGGCCGAAGCGCAGGAGCTGGAACGTGGTCTTACGCGCGAAGAAGAGCCGGCACGCCAGGCGCGTGACGAAGCGCGTCAGGAATACGAGAGCTATCAGGAACAGCAGTATGATGCCGAAAAACGCTTTAGCTGCGAGCAGAAGATGTCAGAAGATGAGCGTCACGAACTGAAGCGTCTATGGCGCCAGGCCAGCAAACTCTGCCACCCGGATCTGGTGGACAACGATTTAAAAAATGAAGCGCACAGCATGATGGTGCAGCTCAACCAGGCGCGCCAGCGCGGCGATCTTAGCGCTATCCGCGCCATTCTGACCCGCCTGCAAAAAGGGCTGGAGCCGCTGATGGCAAGCGATCGTTTAAACGATCTGCAGCGCCTGCGTCAGCGTATTACTGAAGTGAAACAGCATATCACCAGCCTGATTGAAGAGCTGGCAACGCTCGAGAAAGAGGAATCCTGGCAGCTCGTGTCGTCACTGGGCGATCGAGAAACCTACTTCCGCCAGCAGGAAAAAGCGCTGGGCGAAATTCGCCAGACGCTGGAGCAGCAAGTCAGCGAAGCCGAATATGACGAAGTGGCCTGAAAGCAGCAACCCCGGTGAACCGGGCTTCGTCGTTATTTCTTGTGCCAGTACGCCTGCGCACGTACTCGTTGCTGATCGATATTGCCGGTCGCATAACGCTCCATTAGCGATTTCACAACCTCACCTTCCCCGGTCAGCCAGATAAAATAGTCTTCATCGGCGACGGTCAGTAAAGCCAGTTTATCGTGCAGCGCTTGCGGGTTATGACCAATCACCCATTGAATATCAAAGCCGCTCAGATGCGCCAGATAATCCTCATACGCCGCATCGGCAACCATTACCACTGCCGTCACCTTTGGGCGAACCGCGAACAGGCTTAATGCTTCGAGACGTCGACGCAGCGCAGGCATACCGGATTCATCGCATACATAGAGTTGCCAGGCGTAATCTTCCGGCACCACCAACGAACCGCGCGGGCCGCCAATCGTCAATGTATCCCCTACCTGCGCATTCACGGCCCAATGGCTCGCCACGCCGCCGTCGTGAATATAGAAATCCACCACCAGTTCGTGACGGCTGGCGTCATAGATCGGCGTGTAATCGCGGGATGCCGGACGCGGTCCGTCGCCCCAGACGATGCCTTCGTCAGTCACTGTCGGCGGTACAAAATGCGATCCCGGCTGCGGAAAGAAGACTTTTGTGTGATCGTCAAAACCGCGCGACGTAAAGCCTTCCAATTGTTCACCTCCCAGCACAATGCGCTGAAAACCAGAACCAGCGCGTTCCACACGCAGAACAGTTAACTCGCGAAAGCGCAGTTCATTGCGTACGCGTTGGGGGTAACGTTGAGAATGGATGATCATAATCGGCCTTCATGAAAGTAAAAAAGATATATCTAAATAGCGTGTAAATGATAATGATTGTTGATTGCGCAGAACACAAGGCATTTTTATGATATAAACTTCCTGAAAGCACAGATTGTAAAATCATAAAATAATTAACTTTATTATCAATAAAATAATAACAAACTTCATTACAAAACTGTCTAAATGATTAATTTAGATATAAATTAGATATATCAATTTATCAGGAGTACAGTATGCGCCATCATCACGAGCGGGCCGACCGCGAACACCCGCACCAGGGCGGCGGACGACGCCAGCGATTTTTTGGTCATGGTGAGTTACGTCTGGTCATTCTCTACTTGCTAAGCAGCAACGCCAGCCACGGCTATGAGTTGATCAAAGCCATTGAATCCCTGACTCAAGGCAACTATACGCCAAGCCCTGGCGTTATTTATCCCACACTTGATTACCTGCAAGAGCAAGGTTTCATTACCGTTGGCGATGAAGAGAATGGGCGCAGAACTATTGCGATAACACCGCAGGGTTTGCGCTGGCTGGAAGAGAGCCAGGCGCAAATTGCAGAGATTCAGGAACGCATCCGGGTACGTAACGTTGGCTATCAGTTGCGCAGAAACCCGCAAATGAAGCGGGCGCTGGATAACTTTAAAGCTGTGCTGGATTTACGGGTGAATCAGGGGGAACTCAGCGCCGCACAGCTTAAGCAGATAATTGGCATTATCGACCGCGCGGCGCTGGATATTTCACAACTTGATTAAGCCATTTCTGTCGTATCGCGCAGACGGAAAACCTGAACCAGTTCACGCAGGTGCAGGGCCTGATCGTTCAGTGCCGCCGCCGCCGCAACCGACTCCTCCACCAGGCTGGAGTTCTGCTGGGTGGTTGAGTCAATCAGGCCAATGGCGCTATTAATCTGCGAAATGCCATCGGTCTGTTCGCGACTCGCCTGGCCTATCTCCCGCAGGATCACATCCATCTCCTCGACATTGCTTACCATGCCGTTAATCAACCCGCTGGCTTTTTCCACCAGCGCCATCCCTTCACGGGTCTGGCTGGTGGAATTTTCGATCAGATGGCGGATCTCATTCGCCGACGAGGCGCTTTTCTGCGCCAGTTGACGAACTTCGCCCGCAACCACCGCAAAACCACGCCCGTGTTCCCCGGCACGCGCAGCTTCAACGGCTGCGTTCAGTGCGAGGATATTGGTCTGGAACGCAATGGAGTCAATCAAGTTGATAATGTCGGACATCCGGTTTGAGGTGTCGTTAATGACGCGCATCTTTTCGGTCACCTGTAGCATCATCTCGCCGTTATTTTTCACCACTGTCGCTGCGCCTGCGGAAAGTTGGGTGGCTTCTGACGTGTGATCGGCGGTATTTTTTACCGTGGCGGTGATTTGTTCCATTGATGCTGCGGTCTGTTCCACCGAGCTTGCCTGTTCTTCCGTTCTTGCTGCCAAATCCTGGTTACCGGCAACAATCTGCGCCGCCGCGCTGGAGATATTCTCTGAACCATTCTGCACCTCATGAACAATCTCTACGAGGCGCTCTTTCATCTCCATTAATGCCCGCAGCAGTAAACCCGTTTCGTCGCGGTGGAGGGAGTCGATCTTACGGGTCAAATCACCATTAGCAATGGCTTCTGCGAAGGTGACGGCCTCACTCAATGGGCGCGTGATCATACGTACAATGATCCAGCCGCTCAGACTGCCGAAGCCGATGCTAAAGACCGCAAGCAAAATAAGGATCAAACGGCTCTCGGCAAAATCGTGCTGTACGACCTCACCCGCACTTTTCATCTGCGAATCCTGGATGGCAATCAACTCCATCACCTTTGCTTTGTAGGCTTTCTGGATATTCACCGTGTTGCTCATCATCTCCTGTATCGCAGCTGCACGATCGTTATTTTTCACGGCGTTAAGGATACGAAAGCGAGAGTCAAGATACTGCTGGCGAACAGCGCGGATTTCGGCAAGGATTTTCTGTGATTGGTCATCACCCAAGTTTTTCGCCAGATCTTCGAGCAACGTGGAAATGCGGCTGCTGATCTCAGAAAGCTGCTTCTCCGACTCACCGCTCCACTTCCCTTCGCTATCAAGTAGCATCAGTTGCTGGATGCTGACGAAAGAGCTGAAGTTATCGATCAGCTGATTGGCTTTAACAGTGGTTGGATAGTCGTCACGCACGATTTCTTGCATTCCATTATTTGCGCGATCAAGGCTGGAGAGTGACATAGAGGAACTCACCACCATCAACACAATAAAAAAGCCGAACGCCAGAAATAATTTCGTGCCTATTTTTACATTATGTAAAAACATCTTTTCTCCATGGGTTTGATTATTTTACCGACGAAAGCGTCGGGCACTTAACCCTAAAGGCCCGCTTAAGCCCCTGGCGCAAATTAAACATATGCAGCCCAAACACGTTATCGGTAACCACATCGCTAACTTTATGAGTTTGATCGTTTTTTTAATTATTTATTGAAAAATCCGATAGTTAATAACTATTAATTACTATTAATTGATCGTTATATTCTGGAGAGGAATGATTTGCACAACGCATATTAACATCGCTTAAATATATTTAATTATTAATTAAGTAAAAGGACGTGAAATATATTAATACTTTGCATTGATAACTATAATTAATAATATTTTAACAAAAAATAAAAAACATCATTACATATGTGTATTATATTTATCCTTAACAGATAAAAAACCGCCATAGCTTTGCTCTGGCGGTTTTTAATAGGGCAATAAAATGTTAATGCAAGACGGATACGGCGTCCTGCAGGCGACCAGCACGATGTTTCACCATCGCCGAGACGGTAGCACTTTGCTCTACTAAACCGGCATTTTTCTGGGTGATAGCATCCAGCTCAGCGACTGCACGCGTCAGATCGGAAAGCCCGTCAACCTGTTCGGAAGTGGAACGACTAATCTGCCCAATCAGCGACGTTACATTCTGCACCTGGCTGACAATATTTTCCATCGTACGGCCTGCGGCATGCACCTGATCGTAGCCAGACTGCACTTTGCTGGCGCTGGCATCGATAAGCTTACGGATGTCATTTGCCGCGTTGGCGCTGCGGCTGGCGAGATGGCGAACTTCACCTGCCACGACAGCAAAGCCTTTGCCCTGCTCCCCGGCCCGCGCCGCTTCCACCGCTGCGTTCAGTGCGAGGATATTGGTCTGGAAAGCAATGTCGTTAATCAGCGTTGTAATGGAGCCGATACGTTGCGTGCTGTTGGCAATCTCATCCATGGTTTTCACCACCGTCTCCATCGCTTTACCGCCGTCAGTTGCCGCACTGCTGGCGGAACTGGAAAGCTGATCGGCCGCGGAGGCGGTTTCCGAGTTAGTTTGCAGTGACGCCGCCATCTGGCCCATGGTCGCCACCGTTTGCTGTACATTAACCACGGTTTGGCGAGTGCGTTCATTCAAATCGTCATTGCCTTTCGCCAACGTCTCACTACCGCTAAGCACGCTGTTAACCTGACCAGAAACATCATTGATCAACCAGCGGCACATCAGCCCAAGTTGGCCGATGGCGCGTAATGTCAGCCCAAGTTCATCGCTACGGTTCAGCGGCTGTATGCTGTTGCTCTCGCCGGTCGCCACGCTGAGCGCCTGTCGGGCGACATTTTCCGCCGGGCGGATAATCTGCCACTCAACGGCCATACAGCCCAACAGCATCGCCAGCGTACCGATCGCCTGCGCCATTCCGCCTGCGCCACTCATCCACAGCCCGACCATCTGCGCAAGCCACAGCAGGAACATTACGCTGCGCGTACGCCAGCGTAACGATAAGGAAGCGAGTTTCCCCCACCAGCCTTTGCTGATCACCAACCCTTTATGCACTCGCTTATCACAGCGCCCTTCATTTAGGGCCTTGTACAATGGTTCAACCGCGGCAATCTCTTCATCGCTCGCCTGGGTACGAATCGACATATAGCCGATGGTCTTACCGTTGCGCACCATTGGTACGGCGTTAGCGCGAACCCAGTAGTGATCGCCATTCTTGCGGCGGTTTTTCACTACACCGCTCCACGGCTCGCCCTGTTTGAGGGTGTACCACATATCGGCAAATGCTGCTTTGGGCATATCAGGATGCCGCACCACATTATGGGGCTGGTCGAGCAGTTCGCTCAGGGTGTAACCGCTGGCATGGATAAAAGCGTCATTCGCGTGAGTAATGTAGCTTTGCTGGTCAGTCGTTGACATCAGAGTTGTATCAGTATCCAGCATAAAACGCTGCTGGCTGACATAAGGAGGAGAAGACATGGTTGCGTCCTGTGCAGGTTATATTGCTGTTAAAAATTAATGCGAATGTTATTTCGGCGATAATGAATTTATCTTTAGTTGTTAAATTTGATTTTGATCGCAATTCGCAATAAACCCCTGGTTTTTATGGGCTCGTTAACTCTCTGTTTTTAATAGTTTCACCGGGTTACCACTAAACGGTATTAGTATAATTGCTCCATCATAGCGCATTAACCGCACCACTTTGGTTCAACGCTGCAATAACCCTGCCAAATGCGTACAAATTTTAATCACAAAAGATACAAAATATTAACGTGACAGCATGATTAAATTTTGTACGCCTGCATTTTCCCTTGGTGTTTATCCCGATTTCACCCGCCTACGCCGATGTGGCGCAATCCCTGCAATACTTAAATCGGTATCATGTGATACGCCAGCACCCGGAGTCCATTTTGAACAGGTTACCTTCCAGCGCATCGGCATTAGCGTGCAGCGCTCACGCTCTGAATCTCATTGAGAAGCGAACGCTTGATCATGAGGAGATGAAAGCATTAAACCGAGAGGTCGTGGATTACTTTAAAGAGCATGTCAATCCAGGTTTTTTGGAGTACCGCAAATCTGTTACCGCCGGCGGGGATTACGGAGCCGTAGAGTGGCAAGCGAGCAGTCTCAATACGCTTGTCGACACCCAGGGACAGGAGTTTTTAGATTGCCTGGGTGGTTTTGGAATATTTAATGTGGGGCACCGTAATCCAGTTGTGGTTTCCGCCGTACAGAATCAACTCGCCAAACAACCTCTTCATAGCCAGGAACTGCTTGATCCATTACGGGCGATGCTGGCAAAAACACTGGCGGCCCTTGCGCCAGGCAAACTGAAATACAGCTTCTTTAGTAATAGCGGGACGGAATCCGTCGAAGCCGCACTGAAACTCGCCAAAGCGTACCAGTCGCCGCGCGGCAAATTCACTTTTGTCGCGACCAGCGGCGCGTTCCATGGCAAATCATTAGGCGCGCTGTCAGCGACCGCAAAATCCACCTTCCGTAAACCCTTTATGCCGCTGCTGCCAGGCTTTCGCCACGTACCATTCGGTGATATCGAGGCCATGCGCACCCTGCTTAGCGAATGCCGTAAAACCGGCGACGATGTAGCGGCGGTGATCCTGGAACCTATTCAGGGTGAAGGCGGTGTGATCCTGCCGCCGGTCGGTTATCTGCCTGCGGTTCGCAAGCTGTGCGATGAGTTTGGCGCATTGCTGATCCTTGATGAAGTTCAAACCGGCATGGGCCGCACCGGCAAAATGTTCGCGTGTGAACATGAAAACGTGCAGCCGGACATTCTGTGCCTCGCCAAAGCGCTGGGCGGCGGTGTGATGCCGATTGGCGCGACGATCGCCACGGAAGAGGTTTTTTCTGTGTTGTTTGATAACCCGTTCCTGCATACCACAACTTTTGGCGGTAACCCACTGGCCTGTGCGGCGGCGCTGGCGACCATCAATGTATTGCTGGAGGAGAACCTCCCGGCGCAGGCGGAACAGAAAGGAGATATGTTGCTGGATGGCTTCCTGGCGCTGGCGCGCGAGTACCCGGACTTGGTACACACCGCGCGGGGCCGTGGCATGCTGATGGCTATCGAATTTGTCGATAACGAAACGGGCTACAACTTCGCCAGCGAAATGTTCCGCCAACGCGTACTGGTTGCCGGAACGCTCAACAACGCGAAAACCATTCGTATCGAACCACCGCTGACGCTGACCATTGAGCAGTGTGAGCAGGTGCTGAAAGCGGCCCGCAATGCGCTGGTAGCACTGCGGGTTGCGGTAAATGCAGAGTAACCTTGTGCCCGGTAGCGTCCGCGCTTACCGGGCCTGATCACCTGTTCCGGAGAGGCACTGCGACATCCGGCTTTTTTTGACGCTACTCCGGCAGCAAACCAATGAAACTGCGTTTTTTGCGTGGCTCTGACATCAGCGCCTCCAGCTTCTCCACGCACGCCAGGTAATGCGGTGTCTTCTTATGCGCCGCAACGGCCGCATCATCCTGATAGGCTTCGTAAATAAAAAAACGGGTTTTCACTTTCGGATCCTTCAACACATCAAAACGCAGGTTGCCCGGCTCGCGGATTGCGCCTTCATGATTAGCGCGGAACACTTGCAAAAAATCCTCCACGCAATCGGGTTTAATATTGATTTCCACCAGCGTCACATTCATGGTTGCTCTCCTTGTTTTTCTTCCAGCCAGAACTGATATGCCTCACGGGCGCTCATATTGTCGTGAACCACTTTTTTCACCGCTTTCAGCATGGCCAGTGGCGCGCTGGACTGGAAGATGTTACGCCCCATATCCACGCCAGATGCGCCCTGTTCAATGGCACGGAAACACATCTCCAGCGCCTCCTGCTCCGGCAATTTCTTGCCGCCAGCAATCACAATCGGCACAGGGCAACTGGCGGTGACTTTTTCAAACCCCTGCTCCACAAAATAGGTTTTCACAAACTGCGCACCCATTTCAGCGGCGATACGGCTGGCGAGCGAGAAATAACGGGCATCACGCGTCATCTCTTTGCCAACACCAGTTACTGCAAGCACTGGAATACCATACCGGCTCCCCGCATCGACGAGCTTGATAATATTACCGATTGACTGATGTTCATATTCACTGCCGATATACACCTGTGCAGCAACAGCCGATACATTCAGGCGCAGCGCATCTTCTATTGCGACCGCAACGCATTCATGAGAAAGCTCCGTCAGCATTGAATTCCCGCCGGAGGCGCGCAGCACTACCGGTTTGTTGCTGGCCGGCGGCACCACACTGCGTAAGATCCCCCGCGTACACATCAGCACATCGGTTTCACCAAACAGAGGCACAAGGGAGAGATCGATACGTTCAAGCCCGGTGGTTGGCCCCTGAAAGTATCCGTGATCGAAGGCCAGCATTACCGTGCGATTGCTCTTCGGGTTAAAGATCCTTGCCAGTCGCGACTGCATGCCCCAGTCCAGCGCACCGCACCCTTTCAGAGTGAAGGGCACATTCCGTTGCGGTGTGCCAAGGCCAAAATCTTTCCCTTCTTTATGATCGTCCAGGTCAGCCATTTCTCCCTCCCGTGCAAAGCTGTGATTGAACTGTTGATTTTGTGATTAACGATTGTTCAAAAGCGTAGGCGCTGAACTATATTTTCGACCATACAAGGATCACAGTTTTATCTATGACGCTAGTCGAGGGGGCCAAGCCCATGAGTTACCTGATGGCACTAGATGCAGGAACCGGTAGCATTCGCGCGGTGATCTTCGACTTATCCGGGCGGCAAATCGCCGCAGGCCAGGCCGAATGGAAACACCTGAGCGTCGAAAACGTACCAGGATCAATGGAGTTCGATCTCGACAGTAACTGGCAACTCGCCTGCCAGTGCATCCACAAGGCGCTGGATAGCGCCGGCCTGAGCGGTGCGGATATTCAGTCCGTCGCCTGCTGCTCAATGCGTGAAGGCATTGTGCTCTACGATCACAATGGCGATGCCATCTGGGCCTGCGCTAATGTCGACTCCCGCGCCAGCCACGAAGTGGCTGAACTCAAAGAGATCCACGGCTGGCATTTTGAATCCGAAGTCTACAGCGTTTCCGGGCAGACGCTGGCGCTCAGCGCTATGCCCCGTCTACTATGGCTGGCGCACCATCGTCCCGATATCTACCGTGACACCGCGACCATGACCATGATCAGCGACTGGCTGGCATCGCGCCTTTCCGGCTGGCTGGCGGTCGATCCTTCCAATGCCGGAACCACCGGCATGCTGGATCTCTTCAGCCGCGACTGGCGAGCAGAGTTGCTGGATATGGCTGGGCTACGCGCGGATCTTCTGTCGCCAGTGAAAGAGACCGGCAGTCTGCTCGGTGAAGTTACGCAACAGGCAGCGCAAGAGTGCGGGTTACGCGAAGGAACGCCCGTGGTTATGGGCGGCGGCGATGTGCAGCTTGGCTGCCTCGGGCTTGGCGTGGTTCGCGCCGGTCAAACTGCGGTGCTCGGCGGCACATTCTGGCAACAGGTGGTTAATCTGCCGCAGGTGCGCACCGATCCAGAGATGAACATCCGTGTGAATCCGCATGTGATTCCCGGCATGGTGCAGGCGGAATCCATTAGCTTTTTTACCGGGCTGACCATGCGCTGGTTCCGCGACGCGTTCTGCGCGGAAGAGAAGCTGATCGCCGAACGTCTCGGCACCGACGCGTATACCCTGCTGGAAGAGATGGCCAGCCGGGTGCCTGCCGGTTCGTGGGGCGTGATGCCAATCTTCTCCGACGCGATGCACTTTAAGCAGTGGTATCACGCCGCACCGTCGTTTATTAACCTCTCCATTGATGCGGAAAAATGCAATAAAGCGACGCTGTTTCGTGCACTGGAAGAGAACGCCGCCATTGTCTCGGCCTGTAATCTGGCGCAGATCTCACGCTTCTCGGGCGTGCAATTCGACAGCCTGGTGTTTGCCGGCGGCGGCGCAAAAGGGGCACTGTGGAGCCAGATTTTAAGCGACGTTACTGGTTTGCCAGTACGCGTACCGGAAGTGAAAGAAGCGACCGCTCTGGGCTGCGCGATTGCGGCCGGTTTCGGTGCCGGGTTGTATGATGATATGGCGGCAACCGGCGAGCGGCTGGTGCGCTGGAGCCAGACCTACATGCCAAACCAGGCGCATCGCGAGTTGTACGACGACATGATGCTGAAGTGGCAAAAAATCTATGCCGATCAGCTAGGCTTGGTCGATAGCGGGCTGACGACGTCAATGTGGCGCGCGCCCGGCCTTGCGGAAAAAGCCTGACTCCCCCTCATATGGCCCCTTTTCCCCTGCGGGAATCGGGGTCACTATTTTGAATTCCATCACATTCATTATCTCCCGCTTTTCCCTTTTTGGCGGCGAGGGCTAAAGTAGAACTCATCCGACCACATAACAATAATTTTACACTGGAAGCGCGCATGAGCCATTACCCATCGTTATTCACCCCACTCGATCTGGGCTTTACTACATTGAAAAACCGTGTGCTGATGGGATCGATGCACACCGGTCTGGAGGAACGCCCGGATGGCGCTGAACGGCTGGCGGCTTTCTATGCGGAACGCGCCCGCCACGGCGTAGCGCTGATTGTGACTGGCGGAGTCGCACCTGCACTCTCTGGTGTTACGATGGAAGGCGGTGCCATATTGCAGGATCCCAGCCAGCTTCCGCATCATCGGCTGATCACCGATGCCGTGCATCAGGAAGGCGGCAAAATCACGCTGCAAATTCTGCATACCGGCCGTTACAGCTATCAACCGCATCTGGTGGCACCCTCCGCGCTACAGGCGCCGATTAACCGCTTTACGCCGCATGCCCTGAGCCATGACGAGATCCTCGCGCTGATCGATGACTTCGCCCGTTGTGCGCAACTGGCGCAGCAGGCCGGTTATGACGGCGTGGAAATAATGGGCTCCGAAGGCTATTTGATTAATGAATTTCTCGCTCTCCGTACTAACCAGCGGGAAGACGAGTGGGGAGGCGATGAAGCCCGCCGCCGCCGTTTTGCGCTGGATGTGGTGCGTGCGGTGCGTGAACGAGTCGGCCTCGAGTTTATTATTATCTACCGTCTGTCGATGCTGGATCTGGTCGAAGGCGGCGGCACGCTGGAACAAACCATCACGCTGGCGCAGGCCGTCGAAGCGGCAGGCGCGAACCTCATTAATACCGGCATCGGCTGGCATGAAGCGCGGATCCCGACGATCGCCACGCCGGTTCCGCGCGGCGCTTTTAGCTGGGTGACGCGCAAGCTGAAAGGGAAAGTGGGCATTCCGCTGATCACCACTAACCGTATCAACGATCCACAAGTTGCCGAGATTATACTGAGTAACGGCGATGCTGATATGGTGTCGATGGCGCGTCCCTTCCTTGCCGATGCCGAGCTGCTTTCTAAAGCGCAAAGTGGTCGGGCAGATGAGATCAATACCTGCATCGGGTGCAACCAGGCGTGCCTCGATCAGATCTTCGTCGGCAAGGTGACCTCCTGTCTGGTCAACCCACGCGCCTGCCATGAAACGCAAATGCCAGTACTTCCGGCGTTACGCAAAAAAAACCTTGCCGTTGTCGGCGCTGGCCCCGCCGGGCTGGCGTTTGCCGTGAATGCCGCTGCACGCGGGCACAGCGTGACACTGTTTGACGCACAGGCGGAGATCGGCGGACAGTTTAACATCGCCAAACAGATCCCCGGTAAAGAGGAGTTTTACGAAACGCTGCGCTACTACCGCCGCATGCTCGAACTGACAGGTGTGGCGCTGTGCCTGAACCAGCGCGTCGATCCTTCGATGCTGATGTTGTTCGATGAGGTGATCCTCGCCTGCGGTATCGAGCCGCGTATTCCGCCAATCGAAGGCATCGATCATCCTAAGGTGCTGAGCTACCTCGACGTGCTGCGCGACAAAGCCCCGGTCGGCGAAAATGTGGCGATCATTGGCTGTGGCGGGATCGGTTTTGATACCGCGATGTATTTAAGTCAGTCAGGCGAACCGACCAGCCAGAATATTACCGGGTTTTGCCTGGAATGGGGGATCGACACCAGCCTGAAGGAGATCGGCGGGTTGCGCCCGGAAGGGCCGCAACTGGCGAAAAGCCCGCGGCGCATTGTGATGCTACAACGCAAGGTCGGTAAGGCGGGAGAAAATCTGGGTAAAACGACTGGCTGGATCCACCGTGCGACGCTGCTGTCACGCGGGGTGAAAATGATCTCATCGGTCGCTTACCAGAAGATCGATGATGCCGGTCTGCACCTGTTGGTTAGCGGCGAACCGCAACTGCTGGCAGTGGATAATATCGTGATCTGCGCCGGTCAGGAGCCAAAGCGGGAACTGGCGGAACCGCTGCGTGAAGCGGGCAAAACGGTGCATCTGATTGGCGGCTGCGATGTGGCACTGGAGCTGGACGCTCGCCGGGCGATTGCCCAGGGCACCACGCTGGCGCTGGAGGTTTAACGCGGAGTGCCGGAGAGCGGCTTCACCTTCTCCGGCCAGGAACAGCGGCAAACATAGCGTGCCTGATAAGCGAAATGCCATCAGGCACGACGTTAATTCAACTGTTAGCGCTTCTTACGCACTTTCACCGCTTTTAGGATCACGAATTTGTTGTTCGTTGCGATCGTTTCGCAGTTGCCAAATACACGCTTCAGCTTGCGGAAGTAATCCAGGTGGCGGTTACCAACAATCCGCAGCTCGCCGCCATATTTCAGGCAAAAACGCGCATCGTTAAACATCTGCCAGGCGATGTGATCGGTAATGGCGCTTTGTTGATGAAACGGCGGGTTGCACAGCACTGCATCAAAGCGATCCGGTTCAATCCCGGCGAGCGAGTTGTTGATCATAAAGTCGCTGCGTGCGCTCGCTTCCGGGAGATTGCTTTCAACATTCAGTCGCGCGGATGCCACCGCCATTGCCGACTCATCGGCAAACAGCACGCGGCCAGGGTTTTGCGCCAGCAGTTGCAGACCAATCACCCCGTTGCCGCAGCCGAGATCCACCATCTCACCTTCTATCCCTTCCGGCAGATGTTGCAGGAAGAAACGCGCGCCAATATCCAGCCCGCTACGCGAAAAGACATTGGCATGATTATGGATCGTCCAGTCGGTGCCATCCAGCTTCCAACTGGCGAGCTGCAAACCATTAGCGAGTACAGGCGCAGTAAAGGTGCAGTTGATCAAACGCGCCTTTTTCCATGCCAGCGTGGTCGTCGTTGGGCCAAGAATTTTCTCGAACAACGCCAGCGTCGAACTATGAATATCGCGCGCTTTCGCCCCGGCTATAATCCGCGTTTGTGGCGTCACCACGTCACGCAGCGCGTGCAGTTGTTGCTCCAGCAACGCCAGTTGCCTGGGAACTTTGATCAGTACCAGTACCGGGTTGGCAGGCAGCGGGCTGAGGCTGTCTTGCAGCGTGACGGCATTTTCATCCATCCCATTGATGCGCAGGTTATGCTGCGTCGCTAATTCGGCAATGTGCGAATCATTAATGCAAACCGGGCGATGTTCTGCCAGTGCACAGGCCAGCGCCCCGAAACTGTCGTTAAAGATCAGAACCGGGCCTTCGACCTCATTCACCTGTTGCAGCAGATATTCGTCCGCCGCGTCCCACGCCTGTAATGACGCCTCTTCCACGCCGACAGGAAAGCGGTCTAAAGTAAATGATTGTCCGTTTAACTCAACCTGGCTCATCGCCCCTCCGAAATGCTAAAATTCGCGCGTTTTATCGCTTAATTATCCGGAGATGTAAACACATTTCGCCATGAATACGCTTACCTACCTTCAGGGCTATCCTGAATCCCTGCTGGCGCAGGTCACCACGCTTATCGAACAGAACCGACTGGGCGAGGTGCTGCAAAAACGCTACCCGCTCAGCCATGGCATCAGCACCGATAAGGCGCTGTATCAGTACACGCAGGAGATGAAAAATCAGTATCTGCGTAACGCCGCGCCGGTCAATAAAGTGATGTACGACAGCAAAATTCATGTACTGAATAATGCGCTCGGCCTGCATACGGCGGTCTCCCGCGTGCAGGGCGGCAAGCTAAAGGCGAAAGCGGAAATCCGCGTGGCAACGGTGTTTCGCGAAGCGCCGGAAGCATTTTTGCGAATGATTGTGGTGCATGAGCTGGCGCATCTGAAAGAGAAGGATCACAACAAAGCTTTCTATCAACTCTGCTGCCATATGGAGCCGCAATACCATCAGCTTGAATTTGATACTCGTCTGTGGCTGACGCATCTGGCGCTGAAATAATCCCGTCTTTCCGCCGGGCAAAAAACTGATAGTCTGTTAGACACTCTTTTTTGTCCGCCAGGCAGACCTATGTACAACATTGATGACTTCGATCTGAAGATCCTGACGCTGCTACAGTCCAACGGCCGTTTAACCAACCAGGAACTGAGCGAGTTGATTGGCCTCTCGGCCTCACAATGTTCCCGCCGCCGTATTGCACTGGAACAGGCGCAGTTGATTCTCGGCTATCACGCAAGACTCGCACCGGATGCCGCAGGACAGCAGATGCTGAGCCTGATTGAGGTGCGTCTGCTGAACCATACGCCGGAGTGCGTGGCGAGCTTTCATCAGATGGTCAGCGGCGTGGATGCGATCATTGACGCCTATAAAACGACCGGTGATGCGGACTATTTACTCAAAGTGGCGGTTGCCGATCTGCCGGGGCTAAACCACTTAATTAGCGGCATCCTTGCGCAAAATAAGAGCGTTGCGCATCTGAAAACCTCCGTGGTACTGCATCGCCTGAAAGAGAACGGTTTGTTGATGCCTGGTAGC
This sequence comes from Kosakonia arachidis, assembly GCF_900116535.1. GTDB lineage: Bacteria > Pseudomonadota > Gammaproteobacteria > Enterobacterales > Enterobacteriaceae > Kosakonia > Kosakonia arachidis. The sequence continues at coordinate 569,886 of NZ_FPAU01000002.1, forward strand.
AGCATATCGCCCTAAGATGGGGCATCACACCTCTTTTTGGTGCATTAAATTGATGCTTTCATGCGTAGAACATGTCTAATATGCACACATCACTCTAAAATTAAACCATTAACGCACGTAACGTGCAAAGTTCTCTTTTCCGATATTTCAATATGTTAGTGATTGTGTTGGCGGTATATCCGCCTTTTGCGCTTTGCAATCCCCGCCATCTGGTGCATTTATTGCAGGTGATACTTATCTTTATCTTTTAAATAATTGCGCACACTTATGGATAACGTCCTTACTCCAAATAAACTCGCCCATAGCTGGCTGGAAGATGCGCTGGCACTGCTGTTTGGTACGCTGATGATCTCTTTTGGCGTCGTGCTGTTTCGTCAGTCCGGCGCGCTGACCGGCGGGACAGCAGGGCTGGCGTTCCTGATCCACTACACCACCCATGTTTCGTTTGGCGTGGCATTCTTCCTGATTAACCTGCCGTTTTACTGGCTCTCCGTACGCCGCATGGGCGCACAGTTTACGTTGAAGACCTTCTGCGCCGTGGCAATGGTCTCGATCTTTTCCGATCTGCATGCCCGCTTTATTCATATCGATCAACTCAACCCGTTCTACGCCACGCTGTTTGGCAACATCATGATGGGGATTGGTTTTGTGGTGCTGTTCCGCCATAAAGCCAGCCTCGGCGGCATGAATATTCTGGCACTCTGGCTTCAGGAAAAGAGTGGGATCCGCGCCGGGAAATTCCAGATGGTGGTTGATGCCTGCATCGTCACCGCTTCGCTGTTCGTGGTGAATTTGCCGATGCTGGTGGTGTCAGTTGTCGGCGCGACCATCCTCAATTTGATTATCGCCATGAATCATCGTCCAGGACGCTACGCGGTGTAGTCCGGGAGCTTTTATGGCATCCCACAGGAGGAGGCCGATGACTTTTTACCAGACTTCAGCCGCGTGCCCACCGGCGCGCTGCGTCTCTTTCCCGATTGATGCCATTTGTGCTTCTGCGTGGCAGTGCACTGGTTTTGTCATGTTGACGTGGTAGAGTGCACGAAGACCCCTTTACGGAGAAATTGCGCCCTTATGATACGTTTCGCTGTCATAGGTACAAACTGGATCACCCGCCAGTTTGTCGACGCCGCCCATGAGACGGGCAAATATAAACTCACCGCCGTTTTTTCCCGCAGCCTTGAACATGCGCAAACGTTCGCCAACGACTACCCGGTAGAACATCTCTTTACCTCGCTGGAAGAGATGGCGAAAAGCGATGCCATTGACGCGGTGTATATTGCCAGCCCGAATTCTCTGCATTTCCCGCAGACCCGCCTGTTTCTGCGCCACAAAAAGCATGTGATCTGTGAAAAACCGTTGGCTTCGAACTTGCAAGAAGTCGAAGCGGCGATTGCCTGCGCGCGGGAAAATCAGGTGGTACTGTTTGAAGCCTTCAAAACCGCCAGCCTGCCGAACTTCATCCTGCTGAAACAGTCGCTGGCGAAAGTAGGCAAAGTGCGAAAAGCCTTTATCAACTACTGCCAGTACTCTTCGCGTTACCAGCGTTATCTGGATGGCGAAAAACCGAATACTTTTAATCCGGCGTTTTCTAACGGTTCGATTATGGATATCGGCTTCTACTGTCTGGCATCTGCGGTAGCACTGTGGGGCGAGCCGCACAACATGCAGGCCACCGCCAGCCTGCTCGACAGCGGCGTTGATGCGCACGGCGTGGTGGTGATGGATTACGGCGATTTCAGCGTCACGCTGCAACACTCGAAAGTGAGCGACTCCGTTTTGCCAAGCGAAATCCAGGGTGAAGCCGGTTCGCTGGTGGTGGAAAAGATCTCCGAATGCCAGAAAGTGTCGTTCGTGCCTCGCGGCAGTAAAGCGCAGGAGCTGACACAGCCTCAGCATATCAACACCATGCTCTATGAAGCGGAGACCTTTGCACGGCTGGTGGAAGAGAATGAGATCAACCATCCGGGGCTGGCCATCAGCCGCACCACAGCCAAACTGCAAACGGAAATCCGCCGTCAGACCGGCGTGAAATTCCCGGCAGATGATGTCGGTGTCGAACTCACTGCGTAAAGGTTCGTAAACCAGGGAAGCCGAATCATTGACGGCACCAATGGACTGACATATTTTGTTACTCGCAAAGGGGAGTAACTTCATTGCCGGTGGGTCGTCATTACGATGCGTTACCGCATCCGGTCGCCGGGCGTCTTCACAGACGTAAGTGAGACCTTGCCGGAAGGCGAGACTCCCTGCACCTAAAGCAAGCGGCTGACGTCTTTCGACGTTAGCCGTTTTTTGTTTTAGGTAAGGAATTCACTATGAATACAGTCGGCACACCGATGTTATGGGGCGGGTTCGCCGTCGTGGTCGCGACTATGCTGGTCATCGATCTCTTGCTTCAGGGACGACGCGGCGCGCATACCATGTCCATGAGGCAAGCGGCCGTATGGTCGATCGTCTGGGTTAGCCTCTCGTTACTCTTCAATGCCGCGTTCTGGTGGTATCTGACACAAACAGAAGGGCGTACGGTGGCAGATACGCAGGCGCTGGCGTTTCTCACCGGTTATCTGATTGAAAAAGCGCTGGCGGTGGATAACGTCTTTGTCTGGCTGATGTTGTTCAGCTACTTTGCGGTTCCGGCTGCGCTCCAGCGCCGGGTGCTGGTTTACGGCATACTCGGCGCGATTGTGCTGCGTACCGTGATGATCTTCGCCGGTAGTTGGCTGATCGCGCAATTCTCCTGGTTGCTGTACGTGTTTGGCGCTTTCTTGTTGTTTACCGGCATGAAGATGGCGCTGGCGAAAGAAGATGAAACCGGGATCGGCGATAAACCGCTGGTGCGCTGGCTTCGCGGGCATTTGCGTATGACCGATCGCATCGAAAACGAGCATTTTTTCGTGCGTAAAAAGGGTTTGCTGTTCGCCACACCGCTTTTACTGGTGCTGATTCTGGTGGAGTTGAGCGATGTGATTTTTGCCGTCGACAGTATCCCAGCAATCTTTGCGGTGACCACCGATCCCTTTATCGTACTGACCTCAAATCTGTTCGCGATTCTGGGCCTGCGCGCCATGTACTTCCTGCTGGCGGGCGTCGCGGAGCGCTTCTCAATGCTGAAGTACGGGCTTTCGGTGATCCTGATGTTTATTGGGATCAAGATGCTGATCGTGGATTTCTTCCATATTCCAATCGCCATTTCGCTGGGTGTGGTCGGCGGGATCCTGGCAGTGACGCTGCTGATCAACGCCTGGGTTAACCACCATAACGACAAGAAAAAAGCGCAGGAATAAACCCAAACCTGCCGTCAGCGGGCGGCAGGATGCTCTTCATGCACCGCGGTTTCGACTTTAAACGGATCGATGCCGCGTCGCTGCATACGCCAGAAACGAATAATGTTCAGCCCGTTCATCACCAGAAAGCTGCCTTCGATCAGCGTACCGCCAATCGATCCGAGCCAGAAGTTGTGGATCACCCAACATCCGGTCGAACACCAGATAACACAGCGCATCGGTAAACCTTTAAAGCGGAACAGTGCCCAGGTACTGACAATCGTTCCCGCCACCGGCAACAGCTCGATCGGATTGTGGAATTTAGCCAGCCCCAGTCCGCCTGTCAGCACAATGAACAGCACCATCACCCACAAATTACGGGTACGCAGCGTGATCAGGGTTCGTATCGCGTTGAGCACGGCGCTCGATCCGGCAGGAAATGCGCCCATGAGAAAAAAGTGCACGCCAATAATGGCGCTGTAGAGCGAGAGTTGCTTTTTGAAGCGCCGCTCATCACGGTTGATGAAGGTTGTAATACCAATCAGAAAGGCAATGACACCAACGCCCTGGGCAAGCCAATACGCGGTCATGAAAAATCCTTGTCGAGTCCAAAATAGAAGATGTTACAACATGCCGGCGCTAACATATTTACCAAAAACAATGCGCACCAGAGCTGCGTTAGCGGCCCTGGTGCGAGAGATAAAGGTCAATCAGAGCGTAACGCCGCTTTTGAAAATAGCTAACTCGCGGAAATCGTTCTTCTCGTTACAGGTTTGCTTACCGTTAGCGATATCGACAATCACATCAACAAACTCGTTCAGCAGTTGCGGCATCGCTTTACCGTGAATCAGCTGACCTGCGTCGAAGTCGATCCAGTGTTTTTTCTTCCCGGCCAGTTCACTGTTGGTGGCGATTTTCACTGTCGGTACAAAACCGCCGTACGGCGTACCACGACCGGTACTGAACAGCACCATATGGCAACCAGCACCTGCCAGTGCGCTGGTGGCAACGGCATCGTTACCCGGCGCACTCAGCAGATTCAGGCCGTGGGTTTTCAGACGCTCGCCGTAGAGCAGCACGTCCACTACCTGGCTGGCCCCTGCTTTCTGCGTACAGCCGAGAGACTTCTCTTCCAGTGTAGTGATGCCGCCTGCTTTGTTACCCGGCGATGGGTTCTCATAAATCGGCTGATTGTGAGCGATGAAGTACTGTTTGAAGTCGTTCACCATGGTGACGGTCTTCTCAAAGGTACTTTCATCGCGGCAATGGCTCATCAGAATACGCTCAGCACCAAACATTTCTGGCACTTCGGTCAGCACGGTAGTACCGCCGTTACCGATCACATAATCGGAGAAACGGCCGAGCATCGGGTTCGCAGTAATACCGGACAGGCCGTCTGAGCCGCCGCATTCCAGACCGAATTTCAGCTCGCTCAGTTTACCTGGCTCGCGTTTGTCGTTACGCATTGCCTGATAGAGCGCATGCAAATGTTCAAGCCCGGCTTCCACTTCGTCGTCCTGGTGTTGGCAAACCATAAAGTGAACGCGTTCCGGGTCGAACTCACCCAGTGTCTGACGGAAAGCATCGACCTGATTGTTTTCACAACCCAGACCAATCACCAGCACCGCCCCGGCATTCGGGTGACGCACCATGTTTTGCAGCATGGTGCGGGTGTTGATGTGGTCATCGCCCAACTGAGAACAACCATAGGTATGGCTGAACAGGTAAACGCCGTCGATACCTTCGGCGTCCTGGGTCTCTTTCAGGAAGCGGTTCTGGATCTGGCGGGCTATACCGTTAACGCAGCCCACGGTCGGCAGGATCCACAGTTCGTTGCGGATCCCGACTTCACCATTTGCACGACGGTAGATCTGAATGTCCCGATCCACCGCTTGTGCGCCTTCATCCTGAAAATCAGGTTGATAGCTATACTCGTCCACATCGCTCAGATTGGTACGCGCGTTATGGGAATGGATGTACTCGCCCGGCGCGATATCTGATGTCGCATGACCTATTGGCAGACCATACTTGACAACATTTTCACCTTCGGCAATGGCTTGCAGAGCAAACTTGTGCCCGCGCGCCACCGCCTGGCGCAGCCGAACGGTCTGGTTGTCGACAACGACTTCCGTCCCTTCGGCGAGATCCGCCAGTGCTACCGCAACGTTATCCAGCGAATGGATCTTGATGTATTGCATATCAACCTCAAACGGCCTTAGTTCAGTTCAATCGCGAAGTAATCACGCGCATTGTTAAAGCAGATGTTTTTCACCATCTCGCCCAGCAACTGGATATCTGCCGGTGCTTCGCCTGCTTCCACCCAGTGACCAATCATCTGGCACAGAATGCGGCGGAAGTATTCGTGACGGGTGTAAGACAGGAAGCTGCGGCTGTCGGTCAGCATGCCGACGAAACGGCTCAGCAGGCCGAGCTGCGCAAGCTGGGTCATCTGACGTTCCATGCCATCTTTCTGGTCGTTAAACCACCAGCCGGAGCCGAACTGCATTTTGCCCGGCATACCTTCTCCCTGGAAGTTGCCGACCATGGTGCCCAGCACTTCGTTGTCACGCGGGTTCAGGCAGTACAGGATAGTTTTCGGCAGCAGATTTTCTTCATTCTGCTTGCTCAGCAGCCTGGAGAGCTCTTCCGCCAGCGGACGGTCATTGATGGAGTCAAAGCCGACATCCGGGCCCAACAGTTTGAATTGACGCAGGTTGTTGTTACGTAATGCACCAATGTGGTACTGCTGCACCCAACCGCGACGTGCGTATTCCGCACCCAGCCAAACCAGTACTGCCGTTTTGAATTGCGCGACCTCTTTTTCGCTCAAGATTTCACCGGCCAGGCGGCGGGCCAGGATGTTATCCAGCTCTGCTTCGCTGGCTTCGGCGAACAGCACAACATCAAGCGCATGGTCGGAAACTTTACAACCGTGTGCAGCAAAATGATCCAGCCGTTTGGCCAGTGCAGTTTGCAGATCGGCAAAACGGCGAATGTCGGTATCGGACACTTCACCCAGTTTCGCCATGTAATCGTTAAAGGTCGCTTGTTCAATGTTGAACGCTTTATCCGGGCGCCAGCTCGGCAGCACTTTGACACTGAAAGTTTTGTCTTTGGCGACAGAAGCGTGATGCTCCAGAGAGTCGATCGGATCGTCAGTGGTACCGACCATTTTCACATTCATCTGCTGCATGATGCCGCGTGCGGAGAATTTATCCTGCGCCAGCAGTGCATTGCCCTGCTCCCAGATTTCATCCGCAGTTGCCGGAGAAAGCAGCTTACCTGTAATACCAAATGGGCGACGTAGCTCAAGATGTGTCCAGTGGTATAACGGGTTACCGATAGTGTGCGGTACCGTTGCTGCCCAGGCATCAAACTTCTCACGATCGGACGCATCGCCAGTACACAGACGCTCAGGCACACCATTGGTCCGCATCGCGCGCCACTTGTAGTGGTCACCTTTCAGCCAGATGTCATACAGGTTTTTAAAACGGTAGTTTTCAGCGATCTGCTGCGGCGGTAAGTGGCAGTGGTAGTCGAAAATCGGTTGGTCTTTGGCGTAGTCGTGGTACAGGCGGCGCGCAAATTCGGTATCTAATAGAAAATCTTCAGTCATAAACGGGGTCATTATCGTCTTCCTCTCAACGAGTGCGTCTGATGCTTACCTTTAATGCTGACAAAGTTATCACACCAATTTCCAGAGACCGAAGATATTTTCGTGAGTTGGATCAATAAAAGCAAACAAAAATGACCTCTTTTGCGCGATAAAAACCCCGTCAAACCGCGCCAAATCTGGCTTCGCCGGGCAAAGTTAAAAACCACACAAAGAAAAACGCTTTTGTGATATCACTCACCTTTTCAAGTTGTATGACAAGTTATCTTTCAGCCGTCGAACACATAGCCGACGGAATGCATTCCCGATAACTCATTAAATCGGTCTTGACGGTACGGATGCCGGATTAAAAAAACGCTTACTTGTGGCAAGGTTTGGGCCGTACCTGGGGACTCTCCCGGTTACGTCCTCCCGTTTTCATCCTCCGAACACGATCGTAGGGTGACCGCGCAAGCGGTAATAACATAACGATGAGGTTTACATGCGTAAAATCAAAGGATTACGTTGGTACATGATAGCGCTGGTGACGGTCGGCACCGTATTGGGCTATCTGACACGTAACACAGTGGCAGCCGCGGCTCCGACGTTAATGGAAGAGCTGCACATTTCTACCCAGCAATATTCTTATATCATTGCAGCGTATTCCGCGGCTTATACCGTTATGCAGCCTGTTGCCGGCTATGTGCTGGATGTTCTGGGCACCAAAATTGGTTACGCCTTCTTCGCCATCACCTGGGCTGTATTCTGCGGCGCAACAGCGCTGGCTGGCAGCTGGGGCGGTCTTGCGCTGGCGCGTGGCGCGGTCGGCGCGGCTGAAGCAGCCATGATTCCGGCAGGCCTGAAAGCCGCATCTGAATGGTTCCCGGCGAAAGAACGTTCTATCGCCGTCGGCTACTTCAACGTGGGTTCTTCTATCGGCGCCATGATCGCTCCGCCGCTGGTGGTATGGGCGATTGTGATGCACAGCTGGGAAATGGCGTTCATTATTTCTGGTGTGCTGAGCTTCGCATGGGCCATGGCCTGGTTGTTCTTCTATAAACACCCACGCGACCAGAAGAAACTGAGCGAAGAAGAACGCCAATACATCATTAGCGGTCAGGAAGCACAGCACCAGACCAACAACGGCAAGAAAATGTCCGTCTGGCAGATTCTGGGTACCCGTCAGTTCTGGGGTATCGCACTGCCGCGCTTCCTGGCGGAACCGGCCTGGGGTACCTTCAACGCCTGGATCCCGTTGTTCATGTTTAAGGTGTACGGTTTCAACCTGAAAGAAATCGCCATGTTCGCCTGGATGCCGATGCTGTTCGCTGACCTGGGTTGTATCGTGGGTGGTTACCTGCCACCACTGTTTCAGCGCGTGTTTGGTGTCAACCTGATCGTTTCCCGTAAAATGGTGGTGACCATGGGCGCTCTGCTGATGATCGGCCCAGGCATGATCGGCCTGTTCACCAGCCCGTATGTTGCAATCGGTCTACTGTGTATCGGTGGTTTTGCTCATCAGTCTCTGTCCGGCGCGCTGATTACGCTCTCTTCCGACGTCTTTGGTCGTAATGAAGTGGCGACGGCAAACGGTCTGACCGGTATGGCAGCCTGGACCGCAAGTACCCTGTTCGCTCTGGTAGTCGGCGCGCTCGCGGATACCATTGGTTTCAGCCCGCTGTTCGCTGTGCTGGCGTTGTTTGACCTGATGGGGGCCATAGTGATTTGGACCGTGCTGAAAAACCAGACCGCCGAGGAGGTGGTGAATCATACGGTTGGCGGAACCGCTGCGCAAAATTAGCGATTCATAGAAATATGACAGCGCGATGTAAAAGCCGCCTCAGGGCGGCTTTTTCGTCAGAGATGATGGTGAGAATGTGGTAAAAGTGGTATAACAAATTTACTCTCGCCTTTCTTTTCCCTGGAGCCTATATGGAAATTTCCGAGTCACGTCGTTTGTACCAACAACTTGCCGCCGAGCTTAAGAGCCGTATCGAGCAAGGCGTGTATCTTGTGGGAGACAAACTGCCCGCTGAGCGCTTTATTGCCGATGAGAAAAGCGTCAGTCGGACCGTGGTTCGCGAAGCCATTATTATGCTGGAAGTCGAAGGGTACGTTGAAGTTCGCAAAGGCTCCGGCATCCATGTCATTTCCAACCAGGCACGCCATACGCAAGCGCCGGATGAAAGCCTGGAGTTTGCTAATTACGGCCCATTTGAACTGCTACAGGCACGTCAGCTCATCGAGAGTAATATCGCTGAATTCGCCGCCACTCAGGTGACGAAACAGGACATTATGAAGCTGATGGAAATCCAGGATAACGCCCGTAAAGAGAAGTGCTTCCGCGATTCAGAATGGGATTTGCAATTCCATGTTCAGGTCGCACTGGCGACGCAAAATAGCGCTCTGGCAGCGATTGTCGAGAAGATGTGGACGCAGCGCGTACATAACCCGTACTGGAAAAAACTGCACGACCATATTGATTTACGCACCGTCGATAACTGGTGTGATGATCATGACCAAATTCTGAAGGCGCTGATCCGTAAAGATCCACACGCGGCGAAAGTGGCGATGTGGCAACATCTGGAAAACACCAAGCAGATGCTTTTTAACGAAACCAGCGATGATTTTGAGTTCAACGCTGACCGCTATCTGTTTGCCGAAAACCCGGTGGTTCATCTTGACGCTGCCGCTACCGGCACGAAATAAAAACCGCTATCCCGGCGCACACTTACGCTGCGCCGCCCCCTTTGGGGTCAGTGAATGGTATAGAGTGTCAGCCTTTGTAAATACCCTCGCCACCCGCCCTCCAGGCAAGCAAAATCCTTTGCAAACGTTATTCTGACTGACGCACACGGTCAGTTTTTGTTACAATTAGATGCATTTCGCCATGGAGTGAGCTAGCGCTAACTCACAGTGTCTTTTAGCTGGATAGCAATTGCCCCCGAATGAGCCATGCGCGGTCATAATATATAGAGCTCGCCGCCGTGTTGTTCTGTGCCAGTAACAGACCTGACGTAAACCGATGTACCAGGAACACCGAATGGAACTTTTAAGCCAATTACTTCATGCTCTCTGGAGCCAGGATTTCGAAACGCTTTCCCATCCAGGCATGATCGGCATGCTCTATTTTGTTTTATTTGTCATCTTATTTCTGGAAAACGGTCTGCTTCCGGCGGCGTTTCTGCCTGGTGATAGTCTTCTGGTGCTGATCGGCGTGTTGATTGCCAAAGGTGCGCTGGGCTACCCACAGACCATCATTCTTCTGACCGTTGCGGCCAGCCTTGGCTGCTGGCTGAGCTACATCCAGGGGCGATGGCTTGGTAATACGCGCATCGTGCAAAACTGGCTGTCGCATCTGCCTTCGCATTATCACCAGCGCGCGCACCACCTGTTCCATAAGCATGGGCTTTCCGCACTGTTAATCGGGCGTTTTATTGCCTTTGTTCGCACATTGTTGCCAACGATTGCCGGTATTTCTGGTCTGAGTAATGCACGCTTTCAGTTTTTCAACTGGATGAGCGGCCTGCTGTGGGTGTTGATTCTGACATCGCTCGGTTACCTGCTGGGTAAGACGCCAGTGTTTCGCAAGTATGAAGAGGCGCTGATGTCCTGCCTGATGTTGCTTCCGGTCGTATTGCTGGTGATTGGCCTGATCGGCTCGCTGGTGGTGCTGTGGAAGAAAAAATATCGCGATCGAGGCTAAGAACATGGAATTGCAACATCCCTTCCTGCGCCGGTTATTAATGGGCTTAATGATAATGGCGATTTTTAGCGCCATGTTTATAGCCTGGGCGACGCTACACAGCCGCGAATCCACGCTGGCAATTCGCCCGGCGATGCAGAACGTCAGCGTACCAGATGGTTTCTCAGTCTGGCACCATCTGGACGCTAACGGCATACAATTCAAAAGTATTACACCAAAAAACGATACGTTATTGATTACTTTCGAATCCAGTGACCAAAGCGCAGCAGCAAAAGCTGTTCTCGATCGTACCTTACCCCGTGGCTATATCATCGCTGCCCTGGATGATGACAACGGCCAACCCTCTGCGTGGCTGACGCTTCTGCGTAATACCACTCACCGATTCGGTTAATCCTTCCAGGATTCTGAATCTTTTCACTCACTTTGGTGTTTAGCGGTTTACTTACTATGCTTTAGTAAACGGAACCAGGGTTCACTTTGTACAACTGGATGCTGGCGCAACGACCGTTTCGCTGGTCAACCATGGAAAGTTTCGATGATGAAAAACCACATCGCACTGGCGCTGGCTCTTCTTTTTCTGAGTGCTGTTGCACAGGCTGCAACACCCTGTCAGGAGAAGGAACATGATATCCAGCGCGAAATCAGTTATGCCGAAAAGCATAACAACCAGGGCCGAATTGATGGACTTAAAAAGGCACTGCATGACATGCACACTCACTGTTCAGACACCCAACTCCGCGACGCCCACCAGAAAAAAATAGCTGAACAGAAAGAAGAGGTTGCCGAGTGCCGTCGCGATCTGGCGGAAGCAAAGCAGAAAGGCGATGCGGAGAAAATAAGCAAACGCGAACACAAGCTGAAAGAAGCACAGCTTGAGTTAAAAGAGCTGGAGGCTCGCGATTACTGATTTTTAAGGACGTTACCACTCACTCACCCGGAGAAAATTATGTCAAAAGATAATGCCGATGATTTGCGCGCTGAACTGAAATCCCTTGCGGATACGCTGGAAGAAGTGCTGAGTAATTCTGGTGAAAAATCGAAAGAAGAGCTGAGTAAATTGCGGGGAAAAGCTGAGCAGGCTTTGCGTGATAGCCGCCATCGCCTCGGAGAAACGAGCGATTTAATCGCCAAACAAACGCGCGAAGCCGCCGCGCGAACTGATGAATATGTCCGCGAAAACCCATGGGCCAGTGTAGGCATTGGCGCCGCTATTGGGGTAGTGCTGGGCGTGCTGCTGACGCGTCGTTGATATGACGGAGCCACGACACGCGCAGGGGCCAGGCAAAAGTGCACTGGGGATCGGTCAGCGAATTCTGACGATCCTTGTAGAGATGGTTGAGACCCGCCTGCGGCTGGCGGTTGTAGAGCTGGAAGAAGAGAAATCCCATCTGTTCCAGTTGCTGATGATGCTGGGTCTGACCATGCTTTTTGCCGCATTTGGCCTGATGAGTCTGATGGTGCTGATTATCTGGGCCATTGATCCGCAATATCGCCTGAACGCGATGATTGCCACCACGGTAGTGTTACTGGTGCTGGCGCTAATTGGCGGCATCTGGACGCTACGCAAAGCGCGCGCATCCACGCTGCTGCGCCATACCCGGCAGGAGCTTGAAAATGATCGCGCCCTGCTGAAGGACGATAAGTCGTGAACAGCAAAGCAGAGCGTCTGAAACGTAAAGCGCGCTTGCTCAGTGAGATCCAGCAGCAACGGCTGGATCTCACCGCCGCGCGTCGCGACTGGCTTGAAGCAACCAGCCCTTACGACCGCGGCTGGAATACCCTGCTCAGCCTGCGTTCATGGGCAGTAATTGGCAGCAGCGCGATCGCTGTCTGGTCGGTTCGCCATCCTAATATACTGGTCCGCTGGGGGAAACGCGGCCTCGGTATCTGGAGTCTTTGGCGCCTGGTTAAAACCACGCTCAACCTACCACGTTAAGGCGTTAAGGGCGGTCGCAATAACCGCCCTTTTCTTCTTACTCAGTTTTTTTGAAAAAATTCGACAGTTTTCCTTGCTAACAATCTTTTCCCGACACGATTACTATCCTCTCCATCGACAGCAAGTACGTGGCATCTGCCCGTAATTGCACACTATTTACTGATAGCCGCGGTAGTGGTTTCCTGGGGAAAAAGATGAAAAAATTAGAAGATGTTGGTTTTCTGGTTGCACGTATCCTGATGCCGATTTTGTTTATCGTGGCTGGCTGGGGAAAAATTACCGGTTATGCAGGTACACAGCAGTATATGGAAGCAATGGGTGTACCAGGATTCCTGCTACCGTTGACCATCCTGCTTGAGTTCGGCGGCGGTCTGGCGATTCTGTTCGGTTTCCTGACTCGTACTACCGCGCTGTTCACTGCGGGTTTCACACTGCTGACCGCATTCATCTTCCACAACAACTTTGCGGAAGGTGTGAACTCACTGATGTTTATGAAAAACCTGACCATCGCTGGCGGCTATCTGCTGCTGGGTATCACTGGTCCTGGTGCTATCAGCATCGACCGCATACTGAATAAAAAATGGTAAGCGCTCTATACTGAGTAAAGAGATCAAAGCGAGGAGTTCACTCCTCGCTTTTTTGCTATCAGAAGGGGGGAAGCAAAATGGGACAACTGATTGATGGCGTCTGGCACGACACCTGGTATGACACAAAATCCACCGGTGGGCAGTTTAAGCGCTCTGTTTCCGCATTTCGAAACTGGCTCACTGCCGACGGCGCGCCTGGCCCATCCGGCGAAGGGGGCTTCGCCGCAGAGAAAGATCGTTATCATCTCTATGTTTCGCTGGCTTGCCCGTGGGCACACCGCACCCTGATCCTGAGGAAACTGAAAGGCCTGGAGCCGTTTATCTCTGTTTCCGTAGTTCATCCGTTGATGCTGGAAAATGGCTGGACGTTTGATGACGATTTCCCTGCGGCGACCGGTGATAGCCTCTATCAGCACGAATTTCTCTATCAGCTTTATTTGCATGCCGATCCGCACTACAGCGGCCGTGTCACCGTGCCGGTGCTGTGGGATAAAAAGAATCACACCATTGTCAGTAATGAATCAGCGGAAATTATCCGCATGTTCAATACTGCTTTTGACGGGCTGGGCGCCAGAGCCGGGGATTACTACCCGCCAGAACTGCGCGCGCAAATCGATGAACTCAATAGCTGGATCTACGACAACGTTAATAATGGCGTCTATAAAGCAGGATTTGCCACCAGCCAGCAGGCATACGACGAAGCCGTGGTGAATATCTTTACCTCGCTGGAACGGCTGGAGCAGATACTGGGCCAGCGCCGTTATTTGACCGGCGATCGGCTGACAGAAGCAGATATTCGCCTGTGGACGACGCTTATCCGCTTCGATCCGGTCTATGTCACCCATTTTAAATGTGATAAACACCGCATCAGCGACTATCTGAATCTGCATAGTTTTATGCGTGATATTTACCAGATGCCGGGTATTGCGGAAACCGTCGATTTTGCGCATATCCGCAATCACTATTTCCGCAGCCACAAAACCATCAACCCAACTGGGCTCATCTCTATCGGGCCATGGCAGAATCTGGATGAACCTCACGGGCGAGACATCCGTTTCGCCTGATCTTTCGGGCGCGTTACCGCGCGCCCAAATTATTTCCCGCCGGATTTATCGCTTTGTATTTTTGCCGTCTATTCTTACTTTGATCGTTTATAAAACAACGAATTGACCGTTGATCGAGGTTAAAAATGGACTGGTATTTTAAAGTACTGGGTAACTATGCCACCTTCCACGGACGAGCGCACAGGCGCGAGTTTTGGATGTTCATGCTGGTCAACATCATCCTTTCCGGCGTGCTGATGGTGGTGGACCACATTCTTGGATGGCACTTTGACGGCGGGTTTGGCCCACTGAGCCTGATTTACACGTTACTGGTACTGGTGCCTTCGCTGGCGGTGCAGGTTCGTCGCCTGCACGATACCGATCGCCGCAGTCGCTGGTTGTTATTGCTCCTGCTCCCGGTGCTGGGCTGGTTAATGTTGCTGGCCTTTTACAGCCAGCGCAGTACGCCGGGGGAGAATCGTTTTGGGCCGCATCCAAAAGCATTTCCCTGAGCGCAATTATTTACCGGCAAATAGCTTGGGGATTTCACGCAGGCACCAGGCTTTACCTTCCCCCATGCTGTCACGACGCCAAGCCATAATGATATCCACCTGGCTAGTATATTCCGGGCTCACGACCCGCAGTCGGCCTTCGGCGATATCCTGTTCTACCAGCGAGTAAGGCATTGTCGCCACGCCGAGGCCTGCCAGCAACGCCTGGCGTTTATCTTCAATGGTACTGACCGTCAGACGCGGCTGTTTGTCCAGCAGTTGTACTGTTAACACCGGCCGTTCACGGGCGGTATCCGCCACTGCCACGCCGCGGTATTTCACGCGAGTGACTTCCGACAGAGGTTCCGGTTCATGATGAATTGGGTGATCCGGCGCGGCAACATACACATTCATTACCGAGTAGAGCTTGCGGGAGTTAATTTCCGAAGAGGAGCGAAAGTGCATATCCGGCGCGACAACGATATCCGCGCGCCCCTGCTCCAGACGCTCCCACGCCCCGGCCAGCACCTCGGTAATAATAGATAATTGCGTATTGGCTTTCGCCGCCAGCCTCTCCACCAGCGGGAAGAGGTCAACAGTTGGCACCAACGCTTCTGTAACCAGCGTCAGGTGCGTTTCCCAACCACGCGCCAACGCTTCGGCATCAGTCGTTAGTTTATCTGCCGCTTCCAGCAGTATGCGCCCACGCTCCAGCAACATACGCCCGACGTTAGTGAATTTGGTCCGGTGGCCGGAGCGGTCAAACAGCACCACATCCAGTTCTTCTTCCAGTTTTTGCATGGTGTAGCTGAGCGCGGAAGGAACGCGCCCCAACTCATCCGCCGCAGCGGCAAAGCTTCCGCGCCGATCAATCGCATCCATTACGCGCAGTGCTTCCAGCGTAAGTGCCCTTTCTTTCGCCATTTATTGTTCTCATTCAGTAAATTTGAACATACCCGGCAGAATATCTGGCTAACAATGCGTCGTCCATACCTTTAACATTGTTTTAAGTAAAGAGAGGTCAATAACTATGATTACTACCCGTACTGCCAAACAATGCGGACAAGCTGACTTCGGCTGGCTTCAGGCCCGCTACACTTTTTCTTTTGGACATTACTTTGACCCGAAGCTGTTAGGTTATGCCTCCCTGCGCGTACTGAACCAGGAGGTCCTTGCGCCAGGCGCCTCCTTCCAGCCACGGGCCTACCCGAAAGTAGATATTCTGAACCTGATCCTTGAAGGTGAAGCGGAATACCGCGACAGCGAAGGTAACCATGTCCAGGCGAAAGCGGGTGAAGCGCTACTTATTGCTACTCAGCCGGGCATCAGTTATAGCGAATATAACCTGAGCAAAGACAAGTCGTTAACGCGTATGCAGTTGTGGCTTGATGCTTGCCCGGAGCGTGAAAACCCACCAGTGCAGAAAATGACGATTGCCGATGCATCGCAGCAACTGCTGGCTTCGCCGGATGGCAGCCAGGGAAGTTTGCAACTGCGTCAGCAAGTGTGGCTGCACCATATCGAGTTGAAAAAGGGCGAAGAGTTGACAATTCAGTTACATGGCCCGCGCGCCTATCTGCAATCGATCCACGGTACGGTACATGCGGTCGCACATTGCGAAGCGAAGGAGGCCCTGACCTGCGGTGATGGCGCTTTTATTCGTGATGAGGCTAACATAACGTTAGTTGCCGACACGCCGTTACGCGCTTTGCTGATAGATTTACCAGTGTGATAGTTATGTTTTAGCAGGTGAGTATATGAATAACAGCGTAGCTAAAATATCTTTTGAGAGCGTCCACACACAGCCTACGCTCCATGAACCGCTTCCGGTCTTTGGGTTTGAAGAAATGCTGACCGAGCTGGAAGCTATCGTCGCCGAAGCAGAAATCCGGCTGGCCGAAGAAAATGCCGCCTAATCTCCAGCCCCGGTTTATGCCGGGGCATTTTTATGCTTTTTCCCCAGCGATAAGTCTCTACGGCAATAAAGCTGCTTTCCCGGAAACAGGTAAGGCAGAAGCGTAAGAGGGTTAATTCGCACGTTCTTTTCAGCGGAAGACCATTTACCGGGCTGCGTAAATTGAGAGCCGCGCCCTGCTTTAGCCGGTAACGTCCTGCGCGAAGCGCGCGCAGGATCTCCGCGGCATCCGGTGCCGGAAGCAGCAGAAAAGCAAAAACCCGCCGAAGCGGGTTTTTACCTGAAAAACTGAAGCTGACCGG
>NZ_FPAU01000002.1:587098-703583 GCF_900116535.1 Kosakonia arachidis
CGTCACAGGGCCGCAGAAAAGCAAAAACCCGCCGAAGCGGGTTTTTACCTGAAAAATTGAAACTGACCGATAAGCCGGGTTCTGTCGTGGACAGTCATTCATCTAGGCCAGCAATCGCTCACTGGCTCAAGCAGCCTACCCGAGTTCAGTACGGGCCGTACCTTGTGAACCCCTATTTGGCCTTGCTCCGGGTGGAGTTTACCGTGCCGCGAACTGTTGCCAGACGCGCGGTGCGCTCTTACCGCACCCTTTCACCCTTACCTGATCCCGCTTGCGCGGGCCATCGGCGGTTTGCTCTCTGTTGCACTGGTCGTGGGCTTGCGCCCCCCAGGCGTTACCTGGCACCCTGCCCTATGGAGCCCGGACTTTCCTCCCCTGCGCCTGTCTCCCCGAAAGGACGACGACGCAGCGGCGACTGTCTGGTCAGCTTCGGCGCGCAGTATAGTGGGTTTGCACGCGCCTGTCACCCTTCCGTCAACATTCCGACCCGCAATGTGGCCGCAATATTGCGTGACGCGCGGTAAATATTATCAAATGCGCAGCGGAACGCCTCTTCCAGCGTGGTAATGCCGGTCAACACGCTGAATACCGCATCGATACCGTACTGATGAACCACGCCGACATCGCTGGTCAGACTGCCGGCAATACCGATTACGGGTTTATGGTATTTTTTAGCAACGTGCGCCACGCCGACTGGCACTTTGCCGTGAATGCTCTGACTGTCGATACGCCCTTCGCCGGTCACCACCCACGTACAGTCATGAATATGCTCTTCGAGATTCAACGCCTGGGTTACAATCTCAATACCGCTACGCAGTTCAGCACCGAGAAAAGCCATCAAAGCTGCGCCCATACCGCCTGCAGCACCCGAACCAGGAACCTCTTTCACATCCACTCGCAGCGATTTTTTGATGACGTCGGCGAAGTGACCAAGGTTTCGATCCAGCTCAACGATCAGCGCTTCAGTGGCCCCTTTTTGCGGCCCAAAAATACGTGATGCGCCCTGCTCGCCAGTCAGCGGGTTAGTCACATCACAGGCCACGTGAATCGTACAATTGCTCAGACGCGGATCCAGCCCGGAAATATCAATCGCATTCAGGCTCATCAGGCTGCCGCCGCCGTAACCAATCTCGGTACCGTTCGCATCCGTCAGTTTGGCACCCAGTGCCTGCACCATGCCCGCCCCGCCATCGTTGGTCGCGCTGCCGCCAATGCCGATAATAATGTTGGTCGCCCCATGTTCCAGCGCATGCAAAATAAGTTCCCCGGTGCCGCGCGAAGTGGTAATCAAAGGGTTACGTAATTCCGGTGGTACCAGCGCCAGACCGCTGGCCGCCGCCATTTCAATAAAAGCGGTTTTCCCGTCGCAGGACATCCCCCACAGAGCATCAACATCATTCCCCAGCGGGCCTGTAACCTGTGCGCTATGCACGGTACCTTTAGTGGCGGCAATCATGGCCTCAACTGTTCCCTCACCGCCGTCGGCAACCGGAACAGACACGTAGTGAGCGTCAGGGAAAATTTCCCGAAATCCTTTTTCTATCGCCTGAGCGACTTCAGTAGCAGAGAGGCTTTCTTTATAAGAGTCTGGGGCGATTACGATTTTCATAATTGTGAGCCTGATAGTGCCGCGCACTTCACCCTTCAGGCCCACTGCGGCCTGAAGATGTGGATGTACAAAAAATCCAGGGCGCAAAGCCGCGCCCTTCTTATTAACGAGCTAACGAGTCACTTCAATTTTCGCCAGTTTCTCGTAGTAGCAAGCAATAGCGCTGTGGTCGGCGTTGCCCAGACCATCAGCACGCAGCGCCTGCATCATTTCCATCACAGCGGCAGTCAGCGGCAGTTGAGCGCCCACGCCATGTGACGTATCCAGCGCGTTGGCGAGATCTTTGATGTGCAGATCGATACGGAAACCCGGCTTGAAGTTGCGATCCATCACCATTGGCGCTTTCGCGTCCAGCACGGTGCTACCTGCCAGACCACCGCGGATAGCTTGATACACCAGATCCGGGTTAACGCCGGCTTTGGTTGCCAGTGTCAACGCTTCAGACATCGCAGCTATGTTCAACGCCACAATCACCTGATTTGCCAGTTTGGTGACGTTGCCCGCACCGATATCACCGGTGTGCACCACAGAACCTGCCATGGATTTCATCAGGTCGTAGTATTTGTCGAAAATGGCTTTGTCGCCGCCGACCATGACAGACAGTGTACCGTCGATCGCCTTCGGTTCACCGCCGCTTACCGGCGCATCAAGCATTTGTACGCCTTTCTCTTTCAGAGCATCGCTGATTTCACGGCTCGCCAACGGTGCGATAGAGCTCATGTCGATCAGCACGGTACCGGCTTTAGCACCTTCAATAATGCCACCTTCGCCCAGCGCCACTTCTTTCACGTGCGGGGAGTTCGGCAGCATGGTGATGATGACATCACACTTCTCAGCAATCGCTTTCCCGTTCGCTGCCGTTTCCGCGCCCGCAGCGATAAGTTCGGCCACCGCTTCCTGGTTACGGTCCACCACCACCAGTGAATAACCTGCTTTAATGAGGTTTTTACTCATTGGTTTACCCATGATACCAAGGCCAATGAAACCAACTTTCATCGTCATAATTGCGTCTCTCTTTTAAAGGGTGGTTTGGTTATTTTTTAAAGGTGTCTGCCAGTTTCTGCGTAGCCGAACGGAACACGCCTAAATCGCTGCCAACCGCAACTACAGTCGCGCCCCATTCCAGGTAGCGGCGAGCATCCGCTTCCACAGGCGCCAGAATGCCGCTCGGTTTGTTGTGCGCTTTAGCGCGGGCAAAAATATGCTGAATGGTGCGTTGGACTTCCGGATGCGCCGCATTACCGATGTAACCCAGTGTCGCCGCCAGATCGCTTGGGCCGACAAACACGCCATCCACGCCATCGGTGGCAAGGATGGCGTCAAGGTTATCTACACCTGCCTGGCTTTCGATTTGTACCAGGATAGTGATGTTAGCGTTGGACTGACGGAAGTAATCCGGCACGGTGCCGAACATATTGGCGCGATGCGAAACAGACACACCGCGAATACCTTCCGGCGGGTAACGGGTTGCCGCTACCGCATTTATCGCTTCTTCTTCTGTTTCCACGAAGGGGATCAGGAAGTTGTAGAAGCCGATATCCAGCAGGCGTTTAATGACCACTGGATCGTTAGTCGGCACGCGTACAACCGACGCGCTGACACTGCCTTTCAAGGCCATTAATTGCGGTACAAAAGTGAGTACGTCGTTTGGGGCGTGTTCGCCGTCCAGAAGCAACCAGTCAAAGCCTGCCAGGCCCAGAACTTCAGTGCTGATATGACTACCCAGTGCAGACCAACAACCGATTTGAATCTGTTGAGCCGCCAGCGCGGTCTTGAATTTGTTTGGGAAGATATCGTTATTCATCTTTTGTACCTTAAATGTGTCGTTGCTTATTTCTTCAATTCCATACGTTTGATGTCGCCAACCACGAACAGATAGCAGACCATCATCATCAGCGCTGAACAGCCGACAAACACCAACGCACCGTTGAAAGAATGCAACTCTTTAACCATGTATCCGATGACCAGCGGCGTCACGATAGAGGCCACGTTACCAAATACGTTGAATACACCACCGCACAAACCCACGATCTCTTTCGGCGCTACGTCGGAGATAACCGGCCAACCCAGCGCGCCAAAACCCTTACCGAAGAAAGCGAGCGCCATCAGCGCGACCACCATCACCGTGTTATCGGTGTAGTTACACAGAATGATGCCAGAAGCCAGTAACATCCCGACCACAATAGGGAACTTACGTGCCATAGTCAGGGTGGAACCGCGCTTGATCAGATAATCAGAGAACAGCCCACCCAACACACCACCAACAAAACCACACAGCGCCGGAATGGAAGCGACAAACCCAACTTTCAGTATCGACATGCCTTTTTCCTGTACCAGGTAAATCGGGAACCATGTCAGGAAAAACCAGGTAATGGTGTTGAGGAAGTATTGCCCGAAGAACACACCGAGCATCATGCGGTTGCACAGCAACTGCTTGATATAATCCATTTTTGGACCCGCATTTTTGCCATCGTCGGCTTTTTTATGGTCCATATCGACAACCGCGCCGTTTTCCTCAATATACTTCAGCTCTTCGCGGCTCATACGCGGGTGATCAGTTGGGTTGTGGACAAACTTCACCCAGGCAAAGGTCAGCACAAAACCGATCGCGCCCATCACTGTGAAGACATGTTCCCAGCCCCAGGCAAAGGTCAGCCAGCCCAGCAGCGGCGAGAACAGCGCCAGCGAGAAGTACTGCGCAGAGTTAAAAATCGCTGATGCCGTACCGCGTTCTTTTGCCGGGAACCAGGCCGCAACGATTCGGGCATTCGCCGGGAATGAAGGTGCTTCAGAGAAACCCAGCATAAAGCGCATGAAAAACATGGAAATACCGGCCCATGCAATCGGGAAAACGTCGACAAAACCTTGCAGGAAAGTAAAAAACGACCAGAAAAAGAGGCTCCATGTATACACTTTTTTAGAGCCGAAGCGGTCAAGCAACCAGCCGCCCGGGATTTGCATCAGCAGGTAAGCCCAGCCGAAAGCCGAAAAAATGTAGCCCATCGATACAGTGTCAAGTTGCAGCTCTTTCGCCACTTCTGTCCCGGCAATGGATAATGTGGCGCGGTCGGCATAATTCACTGCTGTTACGATAAATATAATCAGCAGAATTAAATAACGGGTGGGAATACCCCGTTTTGTTTCCACAACGGAATGTTCGACAGTCATTTTTAATTTCCTCGGGCACTGCTAACTTTCAAATATAATTATTGTGATGCTTCTTATCTGATTTTATTTAAGCACTCGAATTTATTATCAGATAATAGTCACTTCGATGTTATTAGCCCCCAGTATAATCACCGGCAGAACGCCGCACATTGTTGGGTTGCTCAATTTTAATATCGCCTTAAAAGATTATTTTGAGCATTTGCACATAAGCCTGGGCGCTGATGCACAGTTCTTGCAATATCCGACCCCGCCAGATGTGGAATCGAGATAATAAGTGATTTAGATCACATTTTGATATTTAAACTGCTGACATTCTTATTTCAGTAAACAAGATTTTTATTCACGGTATTAATTGCAGAATAAATTAATAATTCCGCTTTTATAGAGCAATGCATCGTATAAGTTAGCTGGAGATTACTTGACAATGTCCAACATTGAAATTAGACAGCAACAGCCAGGGGCGTTTTATATTAAGGTACACGACACAGATAATGTCGCTATCATCGTCAATGACAATGGCTTAAAAGCAGGAACTCGTTTTCCGGACGGTCTCGAGCTAATTGAGCATATTCCGCAAGGCCATAAAATGGCCTTGGTAGATATCCCCCATCATGGCGAAATCGTGCGCTATGGCGAGATCATAGGCTACGCAATGTGCGATATCTCCCGCGGTAGTTGGATCGATGAATCCATGGTTGAACTGCCGAAAGCACCACCGCTGAATACACTACCACTGGCAACGAAAGTCCCGGAGCCGCTACCGCCGCTGGAAGGATATACCTTTGAAGGTTACCGCAACGCGGATGGAAGCGTCGGCACCAAGAACCTGCTAGGCCTGACCACCAGCGTACACTGCGTTGCAGGCGTGGTGGATTATGTCGTGAAGATCATTGAACGCGATCTGTTGCCAAAATACCCGAACGTTGACGGCGTGGTCGGCCTGAATCACCTGTATGGCTGCGGCGTGGCTATTAACGCACCGGCGGCGGTGATCCCTATTCGTACCATCCATAACATTTCGCTGAACCCGAACTTCGGTGGTGAAGTGATGGTGATTGGCCTGGGTTGTGAAAAATTGCAACCGGAACGTCTCCTGGAAGGGACCGAGGATGTGAAAGCTATCCCGGTAGACAGTGCCAGTATTGTTCGTTTGCAGGATGAGCAACATGTGGGCTTCCGCTCCATGGTCGACGATATTTTACAGGTTGCAGAGCGCCATCTGGCCAAGCTGAACCAGCGTAAACGTGAAACCTGCCCGGCTTCCGAACTGGTAGTCGGTATGCAGTGTGGTGGCAGCGACGCTTTCTCCGGCGTTACCGCGAACCCGGCGGTGGGCTATGCCTCGGACCTGATTATTCGCTGTGGCGGGACGGTGATGTTTTCCGAAGTGACCGAAGTACGCGATGCGATTCACCTGCTTACGCCACGCGCCATCAACGAAGAAGTGGGCAAACGTCTGCTGGAAGAGATGGCCTGGTACGATAATTATCTCGACATGGGTAAAACCGACCGCAGTGCCAACCCTTCTCCGGGGAACAAAAAAGGCGGCCTGGCGAATGTCGTGGAAAAAGCACTAGGTTCGATCGCGAAATCCGGTAAGAGCGCCATCTCTGAAGTGCTCTCTCCGGGACAACGTCCGAGCAAACGCGGGCTAATTTATGCCGCAACACCAGCGAGCGACTTCGTCTGCGGTACGCAGCAGGTCGCCTCCGGGATCACAGTACAAGTGTTTACCACCGGGCGTGGCACACCGTATGGTCTGATGGCGGTTCCGGTTATCAAGATGGCGACCCGCACTGAGCTGGCAAACCGCTGGTATGACTTAATGGACATTAACGCGGGTACCATCGCCACCGGGGAAGAGACCATTGAAGATGTGGGCTGGAAACTGTTCCACTTTATTCTTGACGTAGCGAGCGGCAGGAAGAAAACCTTCTCCGATCAATGGGGGTTGCATAACCAGCTGGCAGTATTTAACCCGGCTCCGGTGACTTGATTTTAATAACAAAAGCGTAAAATTCACTTTTAAGCATGGCTTCGGCCATGCTTTTTTTTGCCTGCATTTTCTTTCACAACCTTTACTTCCCTTTCGAAACTTTTATGGGGAAGGAACTGGCGGTGGTGTAAAAAATCGGGTCTATGGCGCTGCGATCGCTGACGCGACTTTCCAGCGCCTGTATTGATCGGGTTACTGCTGATCCAGCGCGTACTTGTACAGCGCGTTTTTCTTCACGCCGTGGATCTCCGCCGCGAGGGCTGCGGCTTTCTTCAGCGGTAGTTCAGCCTGCAACAGTGCCAGCGTACGCAGCGCATCGGCGGGCAACTCATCTTCCTGTGCTTTATGGCCTTCGACAATCAGTACCATCTCGCCTTTACGGCGGTTTTCATCCTCTTTCACCCACATCAGTAGTTCGCCAACTGGCGCGCCCTGAATGTTTTCCCAGGTTTTGGTCAGCTCGCGGGCCAGCACGACATAGCGGCTCTCACCCCACACTGCGACCATATCTTCCAGACTTTCCAGTAAACGATGGGTGGATTCATAGAAGATCAGCGTGCGACTTTCCGTTTCCAGCGCTTTTAACGCATCGCGACGCCCTTTGGATTTGGCAGGCAGAAACCCTTCGTAACAAAAACGATCCGACGGCAACCCAGCAGCACTCAGCGCGGCAATGGCGGCGCAAGGACCGGGTAGTGGCACCACGCGGATCCCTGACTCGCGGCAGGTACGCACCAAATGGTAGCCAGGATCGTTAATCAGCGGGGTACCGGCATCCGAGACCAGAGCAATGTTCTGCCCCTCTTTCAGCTTTGCTACCAGCGTTTCCGCCTTCTGCTGCTCGTTATGATCATGCAGGGCGAATAGGCGGGCATTAATGGCAAAGTGTTGAAGCAATAAACCGGTGTGGCGGGTATCCTCCGCAGCAATTAAATCAACGGCCTGCAACACGTTCAGCGCGCGTTGCGTAATATCAGCCAAATTCCCGATAGGAGTAGGTACAATAAAGAGCTGACCCTGAGAATTATCCGCCGATTCGTGTTGTTTCATTGTTTCATCCGTATTGCCGATTTAATATTGAGCATTGCGTAAAAATTATCACTGGATACAGTATGCTACCGTCAAGATTTCTACGTTCGAAAGCCACGCGCTGCCTGCCTGTGGTGCTGGCCGCCCTACTGTTCGCAGGCTGTGGCACCCAGTCGACAGACCAGAGTGCCACGCATATGCAAGGCTCGGCGCAGGCTGATTCTGGCTATTACCTGCAACAGATGCAGCAAAGCACAGATGATAGCAAGACCAACTGGCAATTACTCGCCATTCGTGCACTGCTTAAAGAGGGCAAAACCCAGCAGGCAAGCGAACTCTTCAGCCAGCTACCGCAGAATCTGAATGACAATCAGCGTAAAGAATATTCTCTGCTCGCCGCCGAAATGAAACTGGTGCAGAAAGATTTCGCCGGGGCACAGGCGCTGCTGAGTAAGATCGATCCTGCTGATCTGGAGAAAAATCAGCAGGCGCGTTACTGGCAGCTAGGGATTGAAGCCGCGCAAGGCAAACCATCCCTGACATTGCTGCGCGCGCTGATTGCCCAGGAGCCCCTGCTAACGAAACCAGAAGATAAGCAGAAAAACATCGATGCCACCTGGCAGGCGCTTGCTTCAATGACGCAGGATCAAGCCAGAACGCTGGTGATCAACGCAGATGAAGTCACCTTACAGGGCTGGCTTGATCTGCAACGCGTCTGGTTTGATAACCGCAATGATCCCAACATGCTGAAAGCAGGCATTACCGACTGGCAGACCCGCTACCCGCAAAACCCAGCGGCAAAAATGCTGCCAACTCAACTGTCGAATCTGCAAAACTTCAAGCCTGCATCGACCAACAAAATCGCGCTGCTGCTGCCGCTAAATGGTCAGGCCGCTGTTTTTGGCCGGGCGATTCAGCAAGGCTTTGAAGCCGCTAAGAATGGCATTTCCACCGTTTCCGGCCCGGCCGTTCCGCAGCAGGTAGCGCAAGCGGCTAACGCCGCAGTGGTTAGCCCATCGCAGACCAGCGTTAATGATTTAACCAGCGCTGCTGCGCCGGATAGCGCCGCGCAGAGCAAAACAGACATGCAATCCAAAACCACAGCAGAGCAAGATCCCGCAGCGGTAACGCCTCCCCAACCTGCCGATGCTAATGCAAAGCAGCCGGTTGCCGCGCCGGCCGTTGCTGGTACGCCAGCAAATCCTGGCGCTGAACTGAAAATTTACGATACCAGCGCGCAACCGATGGATCAGATCCTCAATCAGGTGCAGCAAGATGGCGCAAGTATCGTGGTCGGCCCGCTGCTGAAAAACAATGTTGAGGAGCTGATGCGCAGCCACACCACGCTGAACGTACTGGCGCTCAATCAGCCAGAAAGCGTCGAAAACCGTCCAAATATCTGCTACTTCGCGCTCTCGCCGGAAGATGAAGCACACGATGCCGCTCGCCACATCCATGAACAGGGCCGTCATGCGCCTCTGCTGCTGGTGCCACGTAGTAATCTGGGCGAACGAATCAGTAAAGCCTTTGCCGAAGAGTGGCTGAAACTCGGCGGCGGCGTGGTTCTGGAACAGAAATTCGGATCTACCGCTGAACTGCGAATGGGCCTGAATGGCGGTTCCGGTATTGCCATGACCGGCAGCCCGGTAGTTGCCAGTCTGCCGCAGCAGCAGGGCGTGACTATTGGCGGTCTGAACATTCCGGCTCCGCCGACCGACGCACAAATCAGTGGCAGTGGTAACGTGGATTCGGTCTATATTGTAGCGACGCAGGATGAGATCGCGCTGATTAAACCGATGATTACCTTGCGTACCGGAAGCCAGAGCAACGTGATGCTGTACGCCAGTTCGCGCAGCGCACAAGGTGGCACAGGCCCGGATTTCCGCCTGGAGATGGAAGGTCTGCAATTTAACGAAATCCCGATGCTGGCAGGTGCGAACCCATCGTTAATGCAGCAGGCGCTGAAAAGCGTTAACAATGATTACTCACTGGCTCGCCTCTATGCCATGGGCGCGGATGCCTGGTCGCTGGCGAATAACTTCTCGCAGATGCGTCAGGTTCCAGGTTTTGAACTGAACGGAAATACCGGTGATTTAACCGCCACCCAGGATTGCGTGATCAACAGGAAGTTGTCATGGCTCAAATACCAGCAGGGACAAATCGTCCCGGCCAGTTAACCCGTAAACAGACCGGCGACGCGTGGGAAGCCAAAGCGCGTCGCTGGCTGGAAAGCAAAGGGCTGCATTTTTTAGCCGCCAATGTGCGCGAGCGCGGCGGCGAAATTGACCTGATAATGCGGCACAAAACAACCACCGTCTTTATTGAAGTGCGCTATCGCAGATCGTCTCGTTTTGGCGGCGCTGCAAGCAGTATTACACGCGCGAAACAGGTCAGGCTCCTGCAAACTGCCCGTTTGTGGCTCGCCCGGCACAATGGAAGCTTTGATACTGTGGATTGCCGGTTTGATGTGGTAGCCTGCACCGAAAATGACGTTGAGTGGATACAAAACGCCTTTAATGACCACTCATAATTGCAAAATGATAGGGATTACCGTGCTCGAACGAATTAAAGCCTGCTTTACGGAAAGCATTCAAACCCAAATTGCAGCAGCGGAAGCGTTGCCTGATGCCATTTCCCGCGCAGCCATGACGATGGTTCACTCCCTGCTTAACGGCAACAAAATCCTCTGTTGTGGCAACGGCACTTCTGCCGCCAATGCACAGCATTTTGCTGCCAGCATGATCAACCGTTTTGAAACAGAACGTCCCAGTTTACCTGCCATTGCACTTAATACCGATAATGTGGTCTTAACCGCAATAGCAAATGATCGTCTGCATGATGAGATTTACGCCAAGCAGGTTCGCGCGCTCGGTCACAGCGGGGATATTTTGCTGGCCATCTCCACACGTGGCAACAGCCGCGATATCGTTAAAGCCGTGGAAGCAGCGGTAACGCGTGATATGTCCATCATAGCGCTGACCGGCTACGACGGTGGTGAGCTGGCGGGCCTGCTGGGACCGCAGGATGTCGAAATCCGTATTCCTTCCCATCGAAGCGCGCGCATCCAGGAAATGCACATGCTGACGGTGAATTGCTTATGCGATCTGATTGATAACACGCTTTTTCCTCACCAGGATGATTAAGGAGTACACATGAAGGCATTTACGCCCCTCGCAGTCCTTATTTCCGCGATGCTGTTACAAGGTTGTATTGGCGCAGTCGTGGTCGGTTCTGCCGCCGTTGGCACTAAAGCAGCGACGGATCCGAGAACCGTTGGCACCCAGGTGGATGACAGCACGCTGGAACTACGTGTCAACAGCGCGTTGTCCAAAGATGAGCAGATTAAAAAAGAAGCGCGTATCAACGTCACTGCGTATCAGGGGAAAGTTCTGCTGACCGGGCAGGCTCCGAATACCGCGCTCTCTTCCAGAGCGAAACAGATTGCCATTGGAGTTGAGGGGGCAACCGAAGTATTTAACGAAATTCGCCAGGGCCAGCCGATCGGCCTCGGTACGGCGTCTTCAGACACATGGATCACCACTAAAGTCCGCTCGCAACTGTTGAGCAGCGATCAGGTGAAATCCTCAAACGTGAAAGTGACTACCGAAAATGGCGAAGTGTTCCTGATGGGTCTGGTTACCCAGCGTGAAGGCCAGGCAGCGGCAGATATCGCCAGCCGCGTTAGCGGTGTGAAACACGTAACGACAGCATTTACCCTGCTGAAATAACAAAATAGCCCGGCGACTTTGCCGGGCTATTTTTGCTCAGCCAAACCTCAGAACAACATAATAGCGCCGGTGATTGTCCCGCACAGCGCCACCAGCCCGCCGGTCAGCCACAACGCTTTTAACGGAAACGATTTACGCAGCATGATCAGTGACGGCAGGCTTACCGCCGGCAGTGTAATCAACAGCGCCATAGCAGGTGCCATTCCCATACCCGCCAGCATCATGGTCTGCACAATCGGGATCTCGGCTGCCGTCGGGATCACAAACAGGCAGCCGACAATCGCCATAGCAATCACCCACAGCAGTGTGTTATCGATCGCACCATCCGCATGCGGGAATAACCAGACACGCGCCGCGCCCAGCACCAGAACAGCAAGAATATAGACCGGAATGGTGCTCCAGAAGAGTTGCCATAATGCTTTGCCCCAGCGCGCCATAAAGCTGCCCTGCGGCTCCGTAAGCGTAATATCCACCGCTTCAGCCTGTTGTGGGCTTTCTTTGACCAGAGCCTGGACAAGCATCGCAACACCCAACACCGTCACTAGTCCCGCAACCAGACGGATTGCGACAAAATGCCAGCCAAGAACAAACCCCATAAACACCAGCGTGGCCGGATTAAGCAGCGGGTTACCCATCCAGAATGCCAGTGCTCCGCCCATTGAGACGCGCTGACGGCGCATACCTGCCGCCACCGGTGCGGCACAGCAGGTGCACATCATGCCCGGTAGAGAGAATAGCGTACCAAACAGCGTTCCGTTTAAACGTTTTTGTCCCAGCGTACGCAGTAGCCAGTCGCGCGGGATCAATACCTGAATCAGCGAGCCCAGCAATACACCCAGCACGGCCGCTTTCCAGACGGCAAGAAAATAGACCAACGCATAATCCCACGCAGCCTGAATCGGGCTGGAATCGGCCTGTGCAAGAATAGATTTACCAATGTTGTGCGTCTCGGCAGCAGTGAAGGCTTTACCGTAATAAGGCTGCCATTTCACGTACCAAAGACCGACAATAACTACCAGAAAGAACAGCGCGGGTTTCCACCACTGAATGGGTGTTGCCGCCTGAGGTGAAGACTGACCAGTCATAACATTCCCCGGGGAAATAGGTAATAAGCCGGGGAATAGTACTCCGGGAGAACTATTTTGCCAATTGTGAGCCTGCCGCAATCGCGCGTAACTGCGCGGAGGCGACGACCTCGACGCGATCTTCCGCTGGCGTGAAGGACAATGTCAGCAGCGCACGGGCGACATCCTGAGCGCGGATCGACTTCCAGTTGCCCGGTAGCAGACGAAACAGAGGTGCGAGCAGTGATTCATTGATGCGCTGCTTTTCGCGCTCCCCCAGCAGCATTGAGGGACGGGCAATAACCAGCCGGGGCCACTCCTGCGCGATGAGCGCTTTTTCCATCTCGCCTTTTACCCGGTTATAGAAAAACGGTGAATGCGCGTTTGCCCCCATCGAACTGACCACCAGCATCTGCCTGGCACCAAGCCGCAGCGCGGTTAATGCCGTATCGACTACCAGCGTATAATCCGCGTGCACGAAAGCCTCTTCGCTCCCCGCTTCGCGACGCGTGGTACCAAGGCAGCAAAAAACCGTATCTACCGCACCATTCACCTGCGCCAGCGCATCGCTTAACTGCGGATCATAGGGATTTTCAACATCGGGAAAGCCCGACAATGGGTGGCGCGTTGGCGCTACAATCGTGCCGATCCGCGCGTCATTGCTCAGTAATCGCAGCAAATGCCCGCCAACCAGGCCCGTTGCACCAGTGATCATTACGCGTGGCATTTACTCTCCTTTTGCAGATGAATCTGCCTTGCAATACCTGCCAGCTAAACCAGGCTTAATAGTCTGATGGATTATCAGTATGGATAACAATGAACACTGAAGCCAAAACAACGGAGGAATTATGAGCAAGAAAATCGCAGTCTTGATCACCGACGAGTTTGAAGATTCAGAATTCACTTCTCCGGCGCAGGAATTTCGTCAGGCCGGCCATGAGGTGATCACCATAGAGAAACAGGCGGGGAAAACTATCCACGGCAAACAGGGCGAAGCTGAAGTGGTGATTGATAAAACCATTGATGAAGTGCGGCCAGCGGATTTTGACGCCCTGCTGCTACCGGGCGGCCACTCACCCGATTATTTGCGTGGCGATGATCGGTTTGTCACCTTCACCCGCGATTTTGTCAGCAGTGGTAAGCCCGTATTCGCCATTTGTCACGGCCCGCAGTTGCTAATCAGCGCGGATGCCATACGCGGACGCAAGCTTACAGCGGTGAAGCCTATCGTCGTCGATGTGAAAAACGCCGGGGGTGAATTTTATGACCAGGAAGTGGTGATCGATAAAGATCAACTGGTGACCAGCCGCACCCCCGAAGATTTGCCTGCATTTAACCGCGAGGCGTTGCGCTTATTGGGTGCATGAATCGCGAATCCAGTGTAATTTTTTACCAAAACCCAGCGTGTTGTCAGTGAATTTCAATTCGTGAAGGCGGATCTCCCACAGGGGGGCTGTCAACATGCGCGCAACAGGAAAGCGACGGTTGTACTGCGCCCGCAGCGCCTCGCTTTCCTCCCCTTCCAGACGACGGATCTCCCCGGTAAATTGTATGCCGCGAATCAGCGCCACGGTTTTTGGCTGGCCGTTGACTGTTCCCGCCACATTAGCCTGAAGCCCGGTCATCTGTGAGTGGCGCGTGTGATCTTCACTGAGGATGTAAAACGCCACTTTTTGCGCATCATAAACGTAAAACGCAGTAGCACACCACAATTCACCCCGGTTCGCCACACACCAACTAACAACATGCTGTTTCGCCAGCCAACGGTTAATGGCAGCAAGCGTCTCCATTTTTTCCCTTCCTCGTGTTATTTTTTCGTTCACATTAACACAATGAATAATGCCATGACGCCCTGGTTTCTTTATCTTATTCGCACCGCCGACAACATGCTGTATACCGGCATTACTACCGATGTGGCGCGTCGCTTTACGCAACATCAAAACGGCAAAGGGGCAAAAGCGCTGCGGGGAAAAGGCGCTCTGACGCTGGTTTTTTCAGCTCAGGTAGGAGAAAGATCGCTGGCGTTACGGCTGGAGTACCACATCAAGCAGTTAACCAAACGCCAGAAAGAGCGCCTCGTCGCCGACGATGGCATGTTCGAAACGCTACGGGAAAGCCTGCAAGTAAACGTTGTTAAAGGCGATTGAAGTGATCACTGTATTCGACCTTCCCACCGACGTCATTCAGCGCATCATCAGCAAGAGGGTGAACTAAAAACGCCTCATTCGTTTGTGGCCAGCGGCAATGCAGGTCGTACTGTGCGGCTTTTTCAAACCCCAAACGGCTATAGAACGCCGGATCACCCAGCGTAACCACGGCGGCATAACCAAACTCATTCAGAGAATCCAGCCCTTCATAGACAAGCTGCCGCGCAATGCCCTGGCCGCGATACTGCTCATCGACCGCCAGCGGCGCAAGCCCGACCCATTGCAGCTCTTCACCGTCAACCGTAACCGGGCTAAAGGCCACATAGCCCACAACCTGCCCTTCATCATCAGTTGCAACAAATCCCAGCGTGATCAAACCGTCCTCACGCAGATTGTGCACCAGCATGGCTTCGCCTTCACCACCAAAACTACGACGCAATAACGCGTCAATACCAGGTGCATCAATGGGAATTTCAACTCTAATCAGCATGGCTCACCTACAGAAGGTTGTGTCGTTGCAGGCGGCGCTTGCAGGCCAGCCTCAACAAATTCCGCCAGTTGTAGCAGCATCACCCGCAAGGGTTTTGGCATTTGCTCCAGTTCAATGGCGTCCATCAGATTTTTTACGTACAGCCCAAGTTCCGTATCGCCTTCAATCGCCAGCCGACGCTGGAAAAAAAGCGTGTCCGGATCCTGTTTGCGCGCGGCAATCATCAGCAAATCGCTGGCGTCCGCGCTGAAGCTGACATCGGCATCAGCTGACTCACGCACAATCAACTGACCATTCTCAACAGAGGTATACCATGTAAGGCCGATATCCCGTACCTGAATACTTAACCAGCGACCTTCGAGAAACTCAAGCTCTCCGTCCGCCAGCGCCTGCTGGAATTGCCATCGCAGCACCTGCTCCAGCACCTGACGCTTGATGGCGAAAGGTGTGAACTTAACCGGAACACTTAATAATGCCGGGCCGAAGTGAACAAGACGTGAGCGCAATGAATCCAACACAGGCTTAACTCCCAGAAATGATAATTGCGACTATTTTGCCACATTCCCGTCATGGCATAGCGGCGCAAATCAACAATCAGGCAATAAATAGACGGCAGTTATGGCTCCATCAATACGCATTTAACTGCCTCAAATCAAAAATTGTCGCCAGCAGGTTAACTAAAATCCCAGTTCGTTAACAATTTGGCGGCCCTGCGGGGTACGTCCGGGCCTCTGGCTCTTGATTGCAGGATATACTATGGAGTTGCTCTGCCCTGCCGGAAACCTTCCGGCATTGAAGGCGGCTATCGAAAACGGTGCCGACGCGGTTTATATCGGCCTGAAAGATGATACAAACGCCCGCCATTTTGCCGGACTCAACTTTACGGAGAAAAAACTCCAGGAGGCGGTGAGTTTTGTTCATCAACACCGCCGCAAACTGCATATCGCGATTAATACGTTTGCCCACCCGGATGGTTATCATCGTTGGGAGCGGGCCGTGGATATGGCCGCGCAGATTGGTGCAGATGCACTGATCCTCGCTGATCTGGCGATGCTGGAATACGCTGCCGAGCGTTATCCGCATATTGAGCGTCATGTTTCCGTGCAGGCCTCCGCCACCAACGAAGAAGCAATCCGCTTTTACCACCGCCACTTTGATGTCGCACGTGTGGTTCTACCGCGTGTTTTATCCATTCATCAGGTGAAACAACTGGCGTGCGCGACGCCCGTTCCGCTGGAAGTCTTCGCTTTCGGTAGCCTGTGCATTATGGCAGAAGGCCGTTGCTACCTCTCCTCCTATCTCACCGGCGAATCGCCCAATACCGTCGGCGCCTGTTCGCCCGCACGTTTTGTCCGCTGGCAGCAAACGCCGCAAGGGCTGGAATCTCGTCTGAATGACGTGCTGATCGACCGCTATCAGGAGGGGGAAAACGCAGGTTATCCCACACTGTGCAAAGGGCGTTATCTGGTAGATGGCGAGCGTTATCATGCGCTGGAAGAACCTACCAGCCTGAATACCCTGGAGCTGCTACCGGAATTGTTAGCAGCAAATATCGCCTCGGTAAAAATAGAAGGTCGCCAGCGCAGCCCGGCGTATGTGAGTCAGGTGGCGAAGGTATGGCGTCAGGCTATCGATCGCTGCATGGCTGCGCCGCAGGACTTTATCCCGCAATCCGCATGGATGGAGACGTTAGGGGCCATGTCGGAAGGTACGCAAACCACGCTCGGTGCATATCACCGTAAATGGCAGTAGGTAGACAATGAAATATTCATTAGGGCCGGTTCTTTATTACTGGCCAAAAGAGACGCTGGAAGATTTTTACCGCCAGGCTGCCACCAGCAACGCTGATGTGATTTATCTTGGCGAGGCGGTGTGCAGCAAGCGTCGCGCGACCAAAGTAGGCGACTGGCTGGATATGGCAAAAGCGCTCGCCGCTAGCGGCAAACAGGTAGTACTCTCCACGCTGGCGCTGGTGCAAGCCTCTTCAGAATTAAATGAACTGAAGCGCTATGTTGATAACGGCCAATTTCTGCTGGAAGCCAGCGATCTGGGCGTAGTGAACATGTGCGCTGACCGTAAGCTGCCATTCGTCGCCGGGCATGCCCTTAACTGCTATAACGCCGTGACGCTGCGTCTGCTGCTCAAGCAAGGCATGGTACGCTGGTGTATGCCGGTTGAGCTTTCGCGTGACTGGCTGGTCAATCTACTTGAACAGTGCGAAACGCTGGGTATTCGTCGGCAGTT
The DNA here is from genome assembly GCF_900116535.1 of Kosakonia arachidis. Classification (GTDB taxonomy): domain Bacteria; phylum Pseudomonadota; class Gammaproteobacteria; order Enterobacterales; family Enterobacteriaceae; genus Kosakonia; species Kosakonia arachidis. The sequence continues at coordinate 604,574 of NZ_FPAU01000002.1, forward strand.
TGAGGTAGAAGTGTTGAGCTACGGCCACCTACCGCTGGCGTATTCTGCCCGCTGCTTTACCGCTCGCTCAGAAGACAGACCGAAGGATGAGTGTGAAACCTGCTGCATAAAATACCCGAACGGGCGCAGCATGGTATCGCAGGAGAACCAGCAAGTGTTTGTTCTCAATGGCATCCAGACGATGAGTGGCTATGTCTATAATCTCGGCAATGAACTGGTTTCGATGAAAGATGTGGTCGATATTGTGCGTCTGTCGCCGATGGGACCGGAAACGTTCGCCATGCTGGATGCGTTTAAAGCTAATGAAACGGGCAACGCGCCGCTGCAACTCGCCGCTCACAGCGACTGTAATGGCTACTGGCGCAGATTGCCCGGTTTGCAGTTAGAACTTTAATAAGGCTCACTTTGTTAACAGCTTTCAGTAAAGGTTAATGCACTATAAAAGTTGCAGCTTTTCTGGCCTGTCCCGCCACTCTGGGCCAGGCTGGAAGAAGACCTTCAATCTGATAACGATGCTGTAGCAAAGTGAGTTTCTATGTCTGAGAAAACAATTCCCTTTTCGGTGCTGGATCTCGCGCCGATCCCACAAGGTTCTTCTGCCCGCGGGGCGTTTACCCATTCGCTGGATCTGGCAAAATTGGCTGAGAAGCGTGGCTATCACCGTTACTGGCTGGCCGAACACCATAATATGACTGGTATCGCCAGCGCAGCGACGTCGGTGCTGATTGGCTACCTTGCCGCCAATACGCAGACCCTACGCCTGGGTTCCGGCGGCGTGATGCTACCGAACCACTCGCCGCTAGTGATTGCTGAGCAGTTCGGTACGCTGAACACACTCTATCCGGGACGCATCGATTTGGGCCTCGGCCGCGCACCGGGCAGCGATCAGCGTACCATGATGGCATTACGTCGCCATATGAGCGGCGATGTCGATAACTTCCCGCGCGATGTTGCTGAACTGGTGGACTGGTTTGACGCCCGCGATCCAAATCCGCATGTCCGCCCGGTGCCGGGCTACGGCGAACAGATACCGGTCTGGTTGCTGGGTTCCAGCCTGTACAGCGCGCAATTGGCCGCACAGCTCGGCCTGCCGTTTGCTTTTGCCTCGCACTTTGCCCCAGATATGTTGTTCCAGGCTCTGCATCTCTATCGTGCGAATTTCAAACCTTCCGCTCGGCTGGAGAAACCTTATGCGATGGTGTGCATCAACATTGTTGTCGCCGACAGCAACCGCGATGCGGAATTCCTCTTTACCTCTATGCAGCAGGCGTTTGTGAAACTGCGGCGGGGTGAAACGGCGCAGTTGCCACCGCCAATCGCCGATATGGATCAGTTCTGGTCACCGTCCGAGCAGTATGGCGTACAGCAGGCACTGAGCATGTCACTGGTAGGGGATAAAGCGAAGGTGCGCCATGGGCTGGAGTCGATCCTGAGGGAAACGGACGCGGACGAGATTATGGTTAATGGGCAAATTTTCGATCACCAGGCACGGCTCTACTCGTTTGAGCTGGCAATGCAAGTGAAAGAAGAACTGCTCGGGTAGTTTTTGTCAGTGCCGGATGGCGCCTTGCGCCTTGTTCAGCCCGGTAGATTTGCTGGCCGGGTAAACGCAGCGCCTCCGGCATAAAATTACTGATAAACTGGCAGCAGATTAAAGCTGGAAAGCAGGTGTACTACGGCGTTACCGATGCCAAACAGCAGAATCAGGATAATCATTGGCTTGCCGCCCCAGACGCGAAATGCCGGGCTGCCAAAGCGTTTACGTGACGCATTCGCCAACAGCGCAGGAACAATCGCCGCCCAAATCGTCGCAGCCAACCCCGCATAGCCAATGGCATACAGAAAACCATTCGGCCACAGTAAACCACCGACAATCGGCGGCACAAACGTCAGCAAAGCCGTTTTGAAACGTCCAGTCGGTGAATCATCAAAGCCAAATAAATCCGCCAGATAATCAAACAGCCCCAAAGTCACCCCCAAGAATGAACTGGCAACCGCAAAGTTAGAGAAAATCACTAACAGCAGATCCAGGCTACGGCTGTTCAACACACCGCTGAGCGCCTGCACCAGTAAATCAATGTTGCCGCCCTTCGCTGCAATAGCAATAAATGCCGGACGCGGGATATTGCCCATCGTCACCAGGAGCCAGACAACATACAACCCCAGCGCCAGTAGCGTACCGTAGATCAGGCAACGGGTTATGGTGCGCGGATCTTTGCCGTAGTATTTCATCAGGCTTGGAACGTTGCCGTGATAGCCAAATGAGGCAAGACAAAACGGCAGAGTCATCAACAAATAGGGTGTATAGGATGCGTCGCTTTGCGCCACATTAAATAATGTCGCAGGCTGTACGTGCCCGATCAGGCTGCCAAATGTGAGGAAAAAAGTGATCACCTTCGCCCCCAGCACAATCGCCGTCATGCGGCTGACTGCGTGCGTGGAGAGCCAAACGATAAAAGCAATACCCAATGCAAAGCATAATCCCGCCAGACGCGGCGACACATCCAGCGACATTTCGGCAAAGGTATGATGCAGAATGGAGCTGCTCGCCGAAATATAAGCGTAAGTCAGAATATAGAGCACGAAGGCAATCGAGACGCCATTCAACAAATTCCAGCCTTTTCCCAGCAGATCCTTGGTGATGGTGTCGAAACTTGCCCCGCTGTGATAGTTAAGGTTGGCCTCAAGTATCATCAGACCCGAGTGCAGCATACAAAACCATGTAAACAGCAATGCCAGCAGTGACCAGAAGAACCACGCGCCGGACATCACTACGGGCAACGAGAACATGCCTGCGCCAATGATGGTGCCGCCGATAATGACCACCCCGCCGAACAACGAAGGGGAAGCCTGTGTGGTTGTCAGTGTCGACATCTGAAATATTCTCCTGTGGATTCAAAGCCTGAATTCAGGCCGCGCATTGTACCAGTACAGGAGTACATTCCAGAGAAAAAAAGCCCCGATCGTTTTGACCGGGGCTGTATCTTTTTCTTTACAGATCGTAAGGAAAATTAGGCGTCGTTGCGACGACGGTTGGTGCTTTCGTCACGATCGCGGCGCGGTGCACGACGTTCGCCACCTAAACTACGGCCTTCCTGACGCTCACCACTGAAGCGACGACCTTCGCCACGACCGCCTTCACGACGTTCGCCACCAACACCAGGACGACGCTCGCCGCCACTGCGACGTTCGGTACGCTCGCGTGGTTGTGCATCGCCCAGCAACTGCATATTCATCGGTTTGTTGAGAATACGCGTACGCGTGAAATGTTGCAGAACTTCACCTGGCATACCTTTCGGCAGCTCAATGGTGGAGTGCGAACCAAACAGCTTAATGTTACCGATGTAACGGCTGCTGATATCGCCTTCGTTAGCAATGGCGCCGACGATATGACGAACCTCAACACCGTCATCACGGCCCACTTCAATGCGGTACAGTTCCATTTCACCAACGTCACGACGTTCACGTTTAGGACGATCTTCGCCGCTGCGTTCTGGACGGTCGCTACGCGGGCCACGGTCGTTACGGTCGCCACGACGTTCGAAACGATCATCACGGTCGCGGAACTCGCGCTTAGGACGCATAGGCGCATCCGGCGGCAGGATCAGAGGACGTTCGCCCTGAGCCATTTTCAGCAGCGCTGCGGCCAGCGTTTCTACGTCCAGCTCTTCGCCTTCGGCAGACGGCTGGATTTTCGCCAGCAGCGCGCGGTACTGATCCAGATCGCTGCTTTCCAGTTGTTGCTGAACTTTCGCAGCAAATTTTTCCAGACGGCGTTTGCCCAGCAGTTCTGCGTTCGGCAGTTCAACTTCCGGAATGGTCAGCTTCATCGTACGCTCAATATTGCGCAGCAGACGACGCTCGCGGTTCTCAACGAACAGCAGTGCGCGGCCAGCACGACCCGCGCGACCGGTACGGCCGATACGGTGAACGTAAGACTCAGAATCCATCGGGATATCGTAGTTAACAACCAGGCTGATACGCTCAACGTCCAGGCCACGGGCCGCAACGTCGGTCGCAATCAGGATATCCAGACGACCGTCCTTCAGACGCTCCAGAGTTTGCTCACGCAAGGACTGGTTCATGTCTCCGTTCAGCGCAGCGCTGCTATAGCCGCTACGCTCCAGCGCTTCGGCCACTTCCAGGGTCGCGTTTTTGGTGCGGACGAAGATAATCGCCGCATCAAAATCTTCCGCTTCGAGAAAACGAACCAGCGCTTCATTTTTGCGCATGCCGAACACCGTCCAGTAGCTCTGGCTGATGTCCGGGCGAGTGGTTACGCTGGACTGAATGCGCACTTCCTGCGGCTCTTTCATAAAGCGGCGAGTAATGCGACGGATAGCTTCCGGCATGGTTGCAGAGAACAGAGCAGTCTGATGACCTGCCGGGATCTGCGCCATAATCGTTTCAACGTCTTCGATAAAGCCCATGCGCAGCATTTCGTCGGCTTCATCCAGAACCAGACCACTCAGTTTAGAGAGATCCAGCGTGCCGCGTTTCAGGTGATCCAGCAGACGCCCCGGAGTACCGACGACGATCTGTGGTCCCTGGCGCAGGGCGCGTAATTGCACGTCATAACGCTGGCCGCCGTACAGAGCAACCACATTTACGCCATGCATATGTTTAGAAAAATCGGTCATTGCTTCAGCTACCTGAACCGCCAGTTCGCGGGTCGGAGCAAGCACGAGGATCTGCGGCGCACGCAGGTCCGAATCGATGTTGTGAAGCAACGGAAGAGAAAACGCTGCGGTTTTACCGCTACCAGTCTGGGCCATGCCCAGTACGTCACGACCAGACAGCAGGTGCGGAATGCACTCAGCCTGGATCGGAGATGGTTTTTCGTAACCGAGATCGTTCAGGGCTTCAAGGATAGGAGCCTTCAGCCCCAGATCTGCAAAAGTGGTTTCGAATTCAGCCATGTAGTACAAGTGCCTCTATGTCATTGGCGGCCAGTCTACATAACTCATCGTGAAAATGATTAGCAATTTTCATTGAAAAGTGTGAACCGGCTCAAAGTAGATTGATTAACGAACAATAAAGCCCTCACCCGCGAAGATGATGACAATCAAAAGAGATTAAGGGCTGATATGTTCGTCAGCTATTGCTGGTCCGATTCTGCCAGGTCGTCATGCTCCTGGCCCAAGAGCGCTAATTCCAACAATGCGTAACGGTGCTCAACAAAATTATGAACGTTGTTAGCAACCGCTAGTTTGAACAGTGCCGTGGCGCTGTCCTTATCCCCCAGACTTAGGTAATACTTACCTAAATAGAAGTTGGTTTCACTGAGATGCTCAGCGAGCGAGGTGTTATCCGTTGCGTCTGCCTTCAGGCGATCCATCAGCGTTGCTTCGCTAATGTCACCGAGGTAGAACTCGACAATATTCCATCCCCATTGTCCCTTGTCCGATTTCTCGAAGCGCTGTTTCAGTGCTTCTTTTGCCTTTTTCTCATCGAGCTTTCGCTCAACAATGTAAAGCCACAGGCTACGGAAAGGATCATTAGGATCGTCTTGATAAAACGCTAGCAGATCATCTTGCGCTAACTTATCGCGACCGCCGTAATACAATGCGATCCCGCGATTCAAGTGCGCGTAGTTGTAAGTTGGATCAAGCTCAAGTACAGAATCAAACGCTTCATAGGCAGCATCAAAATTGCCTGCCTGCGTTAAATAAATGCCCAAGTAGTTGAATACTTCGGGCATATCCGGTCGGATTGCCAGCGCTTGTGAAAAATCATTCCGCGCTAATGCCCTCAGACCGAGACTATCATACAACACTCCGCGCTCATATAAAAGCTGTGCGCGCTCGTCATCGGTTAAAGCCCGACTGGCAAGAATTTGTTCCATGCGTGCCAGAATCACTTCTTGCTGCAAAGTCGGTTGCAATGGCACCGCGAGGACTTCGCTCTTACGCCAGGCAGAGTTGCTGCATCCTGCCAGCGTTAAAGCTGTCGCAACGAAACACCAGCGCAAAAAAGGCTTCATTTCCCACTCCCGAAGACAACAATTGGATGAACGTCCTGTCCCCCGGCTGCAAACATGGCGTCCTGCCCGCTAAATAAGCCCTCCACCTGGTGGGCGGAGGGCAAAGGCAACCTTACTCGCCCTGCTCTGCTTGCGGCGCTTCTAACGCTTCAGCAGGCTGAGTTTGTTCAGTCGCTTCTTTGATACTCAGACGAATACGGCCCTGGCGATCAACTTCCAGAACTTTCACCGGGACTTCCTGGCCCATCTGCAGATAATCGGTCACTTTCTCAACGCGCTTATCAGCGATCTGGGAGATGTGTACCAGACCTTCTTTACCGCCGCCGATGGCAACAAACGCGCCAAAGTCAACGATACGGGTCACTTTACCATTGTAGATACGGCCCACTTCGATCTCAGCGGTGATTTCTTCGATACGACGAATAGCGAATTTCGCTTTTTCACCGTCGGTCGCCGCGATTTTCACGGTACCGTCGTCTTCGATTTCAATAGTGGTACCCGTTTCTTCGGTCAACGCACGGATAACAGAACCGCCTTTACCGATAACGTCTTTGATTTTGTCCGGGTTAATCTTGATGGTGTGGATACGCGGTGCGAACTCAGAAATGTCGCCACGCGGCGCGTTAATCGCCTGCTCCATCACGCTCAGGATATGCAGACGTGCACCTTTTGCCTGGTTCAGCGCGACCTGCATGATCTCTTTGGTGATACCTTCAATTTTGATATCCATCTGCAGCGCAGAGATACCGTCGCGGGAGCCCGCTACTTTAAAGTCCATATCGCCCAGGTGATCTTCATCGCCAAGGATGTCAGACAGAACAACAAAGTTGTCGCCTTCTTTCACCAGACCCATTGCGATACCTGCAACAGCTGCTTTCACTGGCACGCCCGCATCCATAAGTGCCAGAGAAGCACCGCACACGGAAGCCATAGAAGAAGAGCCGTTGGATTCGGTGATTTCAGAAACCACACGAACGGTGTACGGGAATTTGTCTGCATCCGGCATTACAGCCAGCACGCCGCGTTTTGCCAAACGACCATGACCGATTTCACGGCGCTTCGGCGAACCGACCATCCCGGTTTCCCCTACGGAGTAAGGAGGGAAGTTATAGTGGAACAGGAAAGAGTCAGTGCGCTCGCCCATCAGCTCGTCGATGATCTGAGCATCACGCGCAGTGCCCAGCGTTGCCGTTACCAGCGCCTGAGTCTCACCACGGGTGAACAGTGCAGAACCGTGAGTACGCGGCAGAACACCGGTACGAACGTCCAGACCGCGGATCATATCTTTTTCACGGCCATCGATGCGCGGTTCACCAGCCAGTACGCGGCTACGCACAACATTTTTCTCGATAGCGTGCAGGATTTCGCCCAGCTCGTTAGCGTCCAGCGTTTCGTCTTCGGCAGTCAAAGTCGCAATAGTTTCAGATTTAATTGCATCAACCTGAGCGTAACGCTCCTGCTTGTCGGTGATGCGGTACGCATCGCTCAGACGAGATTCGGCCAGGGCAGCTACGCGCGCATTCAGCGCTTCGTTCACAGCTTCCGGCTGCCAGTCCCAACGCGGTTTGCCGGCTTCTTTCACCAGCTCGTTGATGTTCTGGATAACAACTTGCTGCTGTTCGTGGCCAAAGACCACAGCGCCCAGCATTTGATCTTCGCTCAGCAGTTCTGCTTCAGATTCCACCATCAGAACAGCCGCTTCAGTACCGGCAACAACCAGATCCAGTTTGCTCGCCTTCAGTTCTTCCTGGGTCGGGTTCAGCACGTACTGGTCATTGATGTAGCCCACGCGAGCAGCGCCGATCGGACCATTGAACGGGATACCGGACAGAGACAGTGCTGCGGAAGCACCGATCATCGCGACAATATCCGGGTTAACCTGCGGGTTAACGGAAACAACAGTGGCAATCACCTGAACTTCATTAACGAAACCTTCGGGGAACAGCGGGCGAACCGGACGGTCAATCAGACGCGCAATCAGGGTTTCACCTTCGCTCGGACGACCTTCACGACGGAAGAAACCACCCGGGATTTTACCAGCAGCGTAGGTACGCTCCTGATAGTTAACGGTCAACGGGAAAAAGTCCTGACCTGGTTTCGCTTTTTTCTGGCCAACAACGGTTACAAATACCGCAGTGTCATCCATGCTTACCATTACGGCAGCGGTGGCCTGACGCGCCATCATGCCGGTTTCCAGCGTAACGGTATGTTGACCGTACTGGAATTTACGAACGATCGGATTCAGCAAAATTCTGTCCTTTCTTATGAATGTCAGCACACCAAAGGCGTGCTGACAATTAAACCGAATCTTCATGCATCCTCGCGACTAATGACAACCCTAACCCGCCCCATTGCGGATAAAGCCTCTCATTAGCCGCGCGAACCTCTGCAGTGAAGACATACATGGCAACAATACATTAGTTTACTGCCAATTGCTGCCGCCTGGTTGAAAAAAGGGGCCATAAAGGCCCCTTCTTGAAACTCGCCAGACTTAGCGACGCAGACCCAGACGCTCGATCAGCGAGGTGTAGCGCGCAACATCTTTGCGTTTCAGGTAGTCGAGCAGTTTACGACGCTGAGAAACCATACGCAGCAGACCACGACGGCTGTGGTGATCTTTTTTGTGCTCTGCAAAGTGACCCTGCAGGTGGTTGATCTGTGCAGTCAACAGAGCAACCTGAACATCGGTAGAACCGGTGTCGTTTGCATCACGACCAAACTCAGAAACGATTTTAGCTGTAGCTTCAGTACTTAGAGACATTTTAAAACTCCAAAGTATTTATAAATGAAAGGGCGCCGATCTCTAATTCAGCGCTCCAGGGTTTAGCGCCGGGCAATGTTAAATACATAGCCCAACGTTAAGCGGCAATATTCTACTCGTAGTGACAGGTTCTCGCAAGGCAAGCCCGTTATACAGCGGGATACTCTACAACCAGACGACGCGGCGCCACGCGACCATCATCATCCATCTCGCCCATACCGATGAATTTACTTTCATCACCCTCTGTCACGCGTACCAGCCCCTCTTTTGGCGCGGCTGATGCGCGTACCGGCTGACCATTTTTGAAATACGCGGCCACGACAGAAGGAATATTGACGACAGGAAAATCGGATGCCGGGCTGTCCATCGGCATCAACAGAGGATCCAGTAGCTGCGCCGCTGGAATATTCTGCTGCTCAGCCAGGGATACCAGCTCGTGCAGGTGTTCCAGGGTGACCATCCGCTCAACCGGGTATTTGCTCACGGCCAGTCGACGCAGGTAGATAACATGTGCGCCACAACCCAGCTTCTCGCCCAGATCGTCAATAATGGTGCGGATGTAAGTCCCTTTAGAACAGTGGATTTCCAGCTCCAGCTCATTACCTTCATGCCGAATAAATAGCAACTCATAAACGGTAATAGGCCGTGCTTCACGCGGCACTTCAATTCCCTGACGCGCATACTCGTAGAGCTTCTTTCCCTGATACTTCAGCGCGGAATACATCGATGGCACTTGCTGCGTATCGCCACGGAAGCTTTCCAGCGCCGTAGCCAATTGATCGTCGGTAAAGGTTACCGGGCGCTCTGCGACAATTTGCCCATCTGCATCCGAAGTATCAGTTCGCTGGCCCAACCGTGCAATGACCCGATAACGTTTATCAGAATCCAGCAGATACTGGGAAAACTTTGTCGCTTCGCCCAGACAAACCGGCAACATACCTGTCGCCAGCGGGTCCAGCGCCCCGGTATGCCCGGCACGGTTAGCGTTGTAAAGGCGTTTGACCTTTTGCAGCACATCATTGCTTGACGCGCCTTGCTGTTTATCAAGCAGCAGAACGCCATGCACGTCGCGACCACGACGACGAGGACGACTCATCAGTCCTCCTTGCTGTCGTCCGGATTCACACGACGTTCATCATCATGCTTCACCACGCTGGTCACCAGGTTGGACATACGCATCCCTTCCACCAGCGAATTGTCGTAGAAGAATGTCAGTTCCGGCACAATACGCAGACGCATCGCTTTACCCAGCAGGCTACGAATAAAACCAGAAGCGTCCTGTAACGCTTTGATGCCCGCTTTAACAGAAGCTTCATCTTTGTCGTTAAGGAAGGTGACAAACACTTTGGCATAAGCCAGATCACGGGAAACTTCAACGCCGGATACGGTAGTCATCATCCCCAGTCGCGGATCTTTGATTTCACGCTGCAGGATAATCGCAATTTCTTTTTGCAGCTCCTGGGATACGCGCTGCGGGCGACCAAATTCTTTCGCCATAATAATTCTCCAGACTAAAAAGGGGCCGTAGCCCCTTTTGATATTCTGCCGGGTGGCGCTTCGCTTACCCGGCCTGCAATATTTGTATCCACTATGAATGCGGGTTACAGCTGGAGGGCAAATGCGTGCCCCCAGAAACACAGATAACGCTGTAACTGGGGTGTGCATATGCCACCAATGCCGCAGCCCGAAAAGCGATGCGGATTACTCGATTGTGCGCTGAATTTCGATAATTTCGAACACTTCGATCACATCGCCAGTGCGCACATCGTTGTAGTTCTTCACGCCAATACCACATTCCATGCCGTTACGGACTTCGTTCACGTCATCTTTGAAGCGACGCAGAGATTCCAGCTCGCCTTCATAGATAACCACGTTGTCGCGCAGGACGCGGATCGGGTTGTGACGTTTAACCACGCCTTCAGTAACCATACAGCCTGCGATCGCGCCGAATTTCGGTGATTTGAACACATCGCGAACTTCCGCCAGACCAATGATCTGCTGTTTCAGTTCTGGAGAGAGCATACCGCTCATCGCGGCTTTCACTTCGTCGATCAGGTTATAGATGACCGAGTAGTAACGCAGATCCAGACCTTCAGCTTCGATCACTCGACGTGCAGAGGCATCAGCACGAACGTTAAAGCCAACCAGAATAGCGTTGGACGCAGCAGCCAGAGTCGCGTCGGTTTCGGTGATGCCACCGACACCTGAACCCACGATCTTCACTTTCACTTCTTCAGTAGAGAGCTTCAGCAGAGAATCGGAGATTGCTTCGACAGAGCCCTGAACATCAGCCTTCAGTACGATATTCACTTCGTGAACTTCGCCTTCAGTCATGTTGGCAAACATGTTTTCCAGTTTGGATTTCTGCTGACGTGCCAGTTTAACTTCGCGGAATTTACCCTGACGATACAGCGCAACTTCACGCGCTTTCTTCTCGTCACGCACAACGGTTGCTTCATCGCCTGCGGCAGGAACGCCGGAAAGACCGAGGATTTCAACCGGAATAGACGGACCAGCTTCAGTAACTTCACGGCCAAGCTCGTCACGCATCGCACGCACACGGCCGTATTCGAAGCCGCACAGAACGATATCGCCTTTATGCAGAGTACCTTCACGAACCAGAACGGAAGCAATCGGACCACGACCTTTATCCAGGAAGGATTCGATAACGACACCGCTCGCCATACCTTTACGGACAGCGTTCAGTTCCAGCACTTCGGCCTGCAGCAGGATTGCATCCAGCAGATCGTCGATACCGGTACCCGCTTTCGCAGAAACGTGTACGAACTGGCTTTCTCCGCCCCACTCTTCCGGGATGATACCGTACTGAGCCAGTTCGTTTTTAACGCGATCCGGATCGGCTTCAGGTTTATCAATCTTGTTCACTGCAACCACCACCGGCACCTGCGCTGCTTTCGCATGCTGGATAGCTTCGATGGTTTGCGGCATGACGCCGTCGTCGGCAGCAACAACCAGAACAACGATATCCGTTGCCTGAGCACCACGGGCACGCATTGCAGTAAACGCGGCATGGCCTGGGGTATCCAGGAAGGTGATCATGCCGTTGTCGGTTTCAACGTGGTATGCACCAATGTGCTGAGTAATGCCGCCCGCTTCGCCGGAGGCCACTTTCGTCGAACGAATATAGTCCAGCAGAGAGGTTTTACCGTGGTCAACGTGACCCATGATGGTCACGACTGGCGCGCGCGGTTCAGCCGCAGCCCCAGTATCACGGTCGCTCATTACCGCTTCTTCCAGCTCATTTTCACGACGCAGGATAACTTTGTGGCCCATTTCTTCAGCAACGAGCTGCGCGGTTTCCTGGTCGATAACCTGGTTGATGGTTGCCATAGCACCCAGTTTCATCATGGCTTTGATGACCTGAGAGCCTTTAACGGCCATCTTGTTCGCCAGTTCGCCAACGGTGAGGGTTTCACCGATTACCACGTCGCGGTTAACCGCCTGCGCCGGTTTCTGGAAGCCCTGCTGCAAAGCAGAACCTTTACGCTGGCGACCACCTTTGCCACCGCGAACCGCTGCACGCGCTTCTTCACGATCGGCTTTGCTCTCAGCGTGTTTGTTACCTTTCTTCGGACGCGGCGCTTTAGCCGTGCGGGTACGACCCCGACCACCTTCAACTTCACGGTCGTTGTCATCTTCCGCCTGTCGCGCATGCTGCGAAGTGGTTACATGATAATCGCCGGTAGTCTCTTCTTCATCGCTGCTGGCTACCCAGCCATTTTCATTTTGTTCCGCCATACGACGAGCTTCTTCCGCTACGCGACGCGCATTTTCTTCCAGTTTACGGCGTGCCTCTTCTTCCGCTTTGCGCTTGAGTTCTTGCGCTTCAGCTTCGCGACGGGATTTCTCCGTCTGGGCTGCCCTGGTCATTTCGTCAGATTGTTGGTTGCTCACTTTGCTATTTTCCGCAGCCTCGCGTTTTGCATTTTCAGCATGTTCGCGTTTAGCTTTTTCTTCAGCTTCACGTTTCAGGCGACTTTCGGCCTCACGCTTTGCTTTTTCCTCGGCTTCGCGCTCAGCGGCTTCCTCTGCTTCACGACGGGCCTTCTCTTCCGCTTCACGCTTCGCCTCTTCTTCCGCAGCGAGACGTTCAGCCTCTTGTGGATCGCGTTTTACAAAGGTGCGTTTTTTACGGACTTCGATCTGCACCGACTTACTTTTACCACCGGTGCCCTGGATACTTAATGTGCTGCGCGTTTTGCGCTGCAGCGTCAGCTTATCAGGCGACGAACCGTGTTCACGGTTCAGGTGCGCCAGAAGCGTCTGCTTTTCTTGTGCCGTCACTGAGTCTTCAGCGGACTTGCGGATCCCTGCATCAGCAAATTGCTGCACCAGGCGGTCCACGGAGGTCTGAATCTCAGCGGCCAGCGTTTTTACGGTTACATCTGTCATGCTGTTCCTTCCTGCTACAGTTTATTACGCTTCGTCACCAAACCAGCAAATATTACGTGCGGCCATGATGAGCTCACCTGCTTTCTCGTCGGTTAACCCTTCGATATCACTCAGGTCATCCACGCCTTGCTCGGCGAGGTCTTCAAGCGTACAAACACCACGAGCAGCCAGTTTGAAAGCCAATGCACGATCCAGACCTTCCAGATTAAGCAGGTCATCAGCCGGCTCTTTATTGCCGCGACTCTCTTCCTGCGCCAATGCCAGAGTGGTCAGGGCATTTTTCGCACGATCGCGCAGGGCTTCAACGGTGCCTTCATCCAGACCGTCGATTTCCAGCAGCTCTTTAATTGGCACATAGGCCAGTTCTTCCAGCGTAGAGAAACCTTCTTCGACCAGGACGGTAGCGAAATCTTCGTCAATGCCCAGGTAACGGGTGAAGGTATCAATTGCCGCATGCGCTTCAGCCTGATGCTTGGACTGCAGGTCCTCAACGGTCATAACGTTGAGTTCCCAGCCACTTAGCTGAGACGCAAGACGCACGTTCTGACCATTACGGCCGATAGCTTGCGCGAGGTTACCTGCCTCAACGGCGATGTCCATGGTGTGCTTGTCTTCATCCACAACGATAGAAGCGACATCTGCCGGCGCCATTGCGTTGATCACGAACTGAGCTGGGTTGTCGTCCCACAGCACGATATCAATACGCTCGCCACCCAACTCGGTAGAAACCGCCTGAACACGCGCACCACGCATACCAACGCAAGCGCCGACCGGATCGATACGCTTATCGTTGGTCTTCACTGCGATTTTGGCGCGAGAACCCGGGTCGCGGGCTGCAGCTTTAATCTCGATCACTTCTTCGCCAATTTCCGGCACTTCGATGCGGAACAATTCGATCAGCATTTCCGGCTTGGAACGCGTAACGAACAGTTGAGCACCGCGCGCTTCAGGACGCACAGCATACAGTACGCCACGGATGCGGTCGCCTGGACGGAAGTTTTCACGCGGCAACATGTCTTCACGCAGGATCACTGCTTCAGCATTGCTACCGAGGTCAAGAGTGATGTTATCGCGGTTAACTTTTTTCACCACCCCAGTGATGATTTCGCCTTCGTGTTCACGGAACTGATCAACCACCATCGCGCGCTCCGCTTCACGCACTTTCTGTACGATAACCTGCTTCGCAGTTTGCGTGGTGATGCGGTCAAAGGTCACGGATTCAATCTGATCTTCGACGTAGTCGCCGACATTCAGACTTTCGTCTTCGTAACGCGCCGCTTCAAGCGTGATTTCACGCGTCGGTTGCGTTACCTCTTCGACAATCACCCAGCGACGAAAAGTATCGAAATCACCACTTTTACGATCGATGCTTACGCGCACATCAATCTCTTGCTCATATTTTTTCTTGGTTGCTGTAGCTAAAGCACTTTCCAGCGCTTCAAAGATTTTTTCACGCGGAAGCGACTTTTCGTTAGAAACAGCTTCAACAACAGCCAAAATTTCTTTGTTCATTGGGGGCCTTTCACCTCAATCCAGACTGTTAAAAGTGGGGGACCAGGTTCGCTTTCTGAATATTACTCAACGCGAACACTTCATCTTTACCTTCGACCGTAACGGTGATCATCTCGCCATCGACATCTTTAATGATGCCCTGCCATTTACGGCGGTTCTGCACCGCCATACGCAGCACCAACGAGACTTCGTCGCCCTTAAAGCGCGCATAATGCTCAGCCGTAAACAACGGACGCTCAAGACCTGGTGAGGAAACTTCCAGGTTGTAAGCAACGGTAATTGGATCTTCAACATCCAGTACCGCACTGACCTGGTGGCTGACATCAGCGCAATCTTCAACATTGATGCCATCTTCACTATCAATATAGATGCGCAGCGTAGATGTGCGACCACGCACAAACTCGATACCGACCAGTTCATAGCCCAGTGCTTCAACCGGTGCCGTAATCATCTCTGTTAATTTTTGCTCTAATGTGGACAAGTCCACCCCCAAGACATAAAAAAAGGGCGTATAGCCCAGTTATTTCGTACTCAGATAACAAAAAACCCCGATAAATCGGGGCTTTAAATAACTGAACCCTATAGCCGCAACTGCGGCCTGGAGAACCTTCCGTGAGTATTTTTTTCAAATCCAGCTACGAAGGCGTCAAGTCTTCATAGTATATTTGAAAAAAAACACTTAGGGAAAGTGGTTGCGGGGGCCGGATTTGAACCGACGACCTTCGGGTTATGAGCCCGACGAGCTACCAGGCTGCTCCACCCCGCGCCTGAAACGTGGCAAATTCTACCCGATTGAGCGCGAATCTGCAAATAATGCTGGGATTTGGTACCGAAGACGGGACGTAAAATCGGTCTGCATTATATTGATAAACATGACTATCTGTCAACTGCATGTTATGTACATCTGACAAACTGCCGACTATGCATTTTATTGCGGCAAATTAGGCCTACATAAAAGATATCTCAGGCCAATAATTATGATGAAAATTGCTCTCTTCTCTTCCGGTCATCGCCAAAAGATGATTAAATGAAAACTCATTTATTTTGCATAACCATTCACTGAAATTTTCAAAAATGAGTGGCAAATAGTATGGCGTGGCTGTTAAGTCTCTCACCATCAGTCTATCAAGCAGGGATTTTTTTATGACGACGATTCTCAAGCATCTTCCTACAGGTCAACGTATTGGTATTGCTTTCTCCGGCGGTCTGGACACCAGTGCAGCGCTGCTGTGGATGCGCCAAAAAGGTGCGGTTCCATATGCATACACAGCAAACCTGGGGCAACCGGATGAGGATGACTATGACGCGATTCCCCGTCGCGCTAAGGAATATGGTGCGGAAAATGCCCGCCTGATCGACTGTCGCAAGCAACTGGTCGCTGAAGGCATCGCAGCCATTCAGTGTGGTGCGTTCCACAACACCACGGGCGGTTTGACCTATTTTAACACCACCCCGCTCGGCCGCGCGGTTACCGGCACCATGCTGGTTGCAGCAATGAAAGAAGATGGTGTGAATATTTGGGGTGATGGCAGCACCTACAAAGGGAACGATATTGAGCGCTTCTATCGCTACGGGCTGCTGACCAACGCAGAACTGAAAATCTACAAGCCATGGCTTGATACTGATTTTATCGACGAACTGGGCGGTCGTCAGGAAATGTCCGAATTCATGACTGCCTCCGGTTTTGATTACAAAATGTCAGCAGAAAAAGCGTACTCAACCGATTCCAACATGCTGGGCGCGACGCACGAAGCGAAGGATCTCGAATTCCTCAATTCCAGCGTTAAAATCGTCAACCCAATCATGGGGGTTAAATTCTGGGATGAGAACGTAAAAATTCAGGCCGAAGAAGTGACCGTTCGTTTTGAACGTGGTCACCCGGTAGCGTTGAATGGCAAAACCTTTGCCGATGACGTTGAACTGATGCTAGAAGCGAACCGCATTGGTGGACGTCATGGGCTGGGCATGAGCGACCAGATTGAAAACCGTATCATCGAAGCGAAAAGCCGTGGTATTTACGAAGCGCCGGGGATGGCTCTACTGCATATTGCATATGAGCGTCTGTTAACCGGTATTCACAATGAAGATACCATTGAACAGTATCACGCTCATGGCCGCCAGTTAGGTCGTCTGCTGTATCAGGGCCGCTGGTTCGATCCACAGGCGCTGATGCTGCGTGACTCTTTACAACGTTGGGTGGCAAGCGCAATCACGGGTGAAGTAACGCTGGAACTGCGTCGCGGTAATGATTACTCAATCCTCAATACCGTATCCGACAATCTGACTTACAAAGCAGAACGCCTGACAATGGAAAAAGGCGACTCGGTGTTCTCTCCGGATGACCGTATTGGGCAGTTGACTATGCGCAACCTGGATATCACGGATACCCGCGAAAAACTCTTCAATTACGTGCAAACCGGCTTGCTCTCCACGACTTCCGGCAATGGCCTGCCGCAGGTAGAAAATCTGGAAAACAGCGAGAAGAAATAATCGCTGACGGATTAAAAAAACGGATTAAAAAAAGACGCCTGATGGCGTCTTTTTTAATGTCTACTTTTTCGGATACGGACGAAAAAAAAGACATCTTATGATGTCTTTTTTCTGGAATATTGGTACCGAGGACGGGACTTGAACCCGTAAGCCCAATCGGGCACTACCACCTCAAGGTAGCGTGTCTACCAATTCCACCACCTCGGCACGACTTACTCAGTTACTTAGTGCGGGATATCGCTGGTCGGCTGCGCCGGCGCTGCAGGCTGAGTTTGTTCACTCTTCGCCGGTGCGCTCAGATTTTCCCACTCGCTTCCTTTATTGGTTTTATTGCTGTTAACATTACCCAGCACAAGGCTGATGATAAAAAACAGGGTTGCCAGTATACCAGTCGTGCGAGTCATGAAGTTGCCAGAACCACTTGAACCGAACAACGTGCCAGACGCGCCAGCGCCAAAGGAGGCTCCCATATCAGCGCCTTTACCTTGTTGCAGCATAATCATGGCAACAAGCGCCAGAGCCACAATAAGGAAAACAACTAAAAGAGCTTCGTACATAATCAACCTGTTCCTTGCGGTATTGCCGCAGCAAATGCTTCAACCAATAAAAGTGGGTCGTTTTTTGCTTTCCCACTGAAGCGGGTGTGAATACTAACCAAAGCGAATGACCTTCGCAAGGGCAATTTCAGTGCATTTTATCAAGTGCGGAAAAAAACAGCAAAACTACGACTTCTGTTCCGTTAAAACGCAGCAATAGCCGCCTTTTTAAGCACTTATCACACTATTATACGGCCTTCACCGCGTCGGCAATGCGATTTGCCAGCGCTGTCACCTGAGCTTCGTCTTCGCCTTCCACCATGACCCGAATTAACGGCTCGGTCCCCGACTTACGCAATAGCACACGCCCACGGCTACCCAGAGTAGCTTCTACCTCAGCCATCGTCGTTTTTACATGCTCGTCTTCCAGGGGATCGCCCTTGCCAGCCGTAAAATGCACATTGACAAGCACCTGCGGGAACATCTTCATACCACTACATAAATCGTGCAGCGACATATGATTACGCACCATTGCCGCCACAACCTGCAAACCCGCAACGATACCATCTCCGGTCGTCGTTTTATCCAGCAGGATCACATGGCCAGAGTTCTCTGCACCAATGCGCCAACCTTTTTCTTGCATTTTTTCGAGGACATAGCGATCGCCTACTTTCGCGCGAGCAAAAGGAATGCCCAATTGCTTAAGCGCCAGTTCCAGACCCATATTGCTCATCAGCGTGCCAACAGCGCCGCCACGTAATTGCCCTTGACGCAAACCTTCACGCGCAATGATGTACATAATCTGGTCGCCATCCACTTTGGTACCTTCATGATCCACCATGATCACGCGATCGCCATCGCCGTCAAAAGCGATACCAAGATCCGCCTTTTCTGCCAGGACACGTTGCTGCAATGCACTGACATCCGTTGCACCGCATTTTTCATTGATATTTACACCGTCAGGCTCACAACCCATGGTGATGACCTTCGCACCCAACTCGCGGAACACATTCGGTGCGATGTGGTAAGTTGCCCCGTTAGCGCAATCAACTACGATTTTTAGCTCGTTCAGGCTCAGTTCATTGGGGAATGTGGCTTTGCAGAATTCAATATAACGTCCGGCAGCATCAACAATGCGGCTTGCTTTACCCAGCTCAGCGGAATCGACGCAGGTCAGTTCTTTCTCCATTTCCGCTTCAATCGCCTCTTCAACCGCATCAGGCAGTTTAGTGCCATCAATTGAGAAGAACTTGATGCCATTGTCATAAAATGGGTTATGCGATGCGGAAATAACAATCCCCGCTTCAGCACGGAAAGTGCGGGTCAGATAGGCAACAGCCGGTGTCGGCATCGGACCAGTAAAAGAGGCGGACAATCCAGCAGCCGCAAGCCCGGCTTCAAGAGCGGATTCCAGCATATAACCGGAAATACGGGTGTCCTTACCAATAATAATTTTCCGTGAACCGTGGCGTGCCAGTACTTTTCCCGCGGCCCAACCCAGCTTGAGAACAAAATCCGGGGTGATAGGTGCGTCACCGACTCGGCCACGAATGCCATCAGTGCCAAAATATTTACGATTACTCATAGCGTTTGTTTTCCTTCGCTGACAGCGTGGCTTCAACCACCCGCATAGCTTCTACCGTTTCTTTTACATCGTGAACACGAATAATCTGCGCCCCCTGCATTGCCGCAATCACCGCACACGCAAGGCTCCCACTCAAACGCTCAGAAGGGCCGACATTGAGCAGTTGTCCGACCATAGATTTACGTGACATTCCAACCAGCAGCGGCAACCCAAAGTGATGAAATTCCGCCAGGTGGGCAAGCAGTGCATAATTGTGCGAGAGATTCTTACCGAAACCGAACCCCGGGTCGAGTATCAATTTCTCTCTTGCGATACCGGCCTTTTCACAACGGGTAATATGTTCGGCAAAGAAGCGATTTACATCAACAAACACATCCTCATACTTCGGCGCTTCTTGCATTGTTTTGGGTTGTCCCTGCATATGCATCAGGCACACCGGTAAACCGGTCGTAGCGGCAGCATCCATCGCACCCGGTTCCGTCAACGAGCGGATATCATTAATAATATGTGCTCCTGCACGAGCGGATTCTAGAATGACTTCGGGCTTCGACGTATCGACTGAGATCCAGACCTCAAAACGCCGGGCTATCGCCTCAACCACCGGGACCACTCGCTCCAGTTCCTCTTCCACACTGACTTCCGCTGCGCCCGGCCTTGTGGACTCACCGCCAACATCCACAATTGTCGCCCCGGCGTTGATCATCAAATTGGCATGTTTGACTGCCTCAACTAACGTATTGTGCGTGCCACCATCGGAAAATGAATCCGGCGTAACGTTGAGGATTCCCATCACGTGCGGATGGGAAAGATCGAGTATGGTGCCCTGGGCGTCGAGTTTCATGACTTAAAGTTCCTGCATTGTTGCGGTTAATACAATAAAGAAAACCCCGGAGCATGCCCCAGGGTTTTTTAGTTAGAACAGGTTCAGCAACAGATAACTTATTTGTCGCCCAGTTGCTCAGACATGGTGTTTCCTGGGTTCGGCGTACCCGGTTCATCAACCGGACGCGGCGCACGCGGAGTACCGTTGTTGTCAGAGTTGTTCGCGCCAGGATCTTCCCAACCTGCCGGCGGACGTACTTCGCGGCGCGCCATCAGGTCATCAATCTGCGGAGCATCGATGGTCTCATATTTCATCAGAGCATCCTTCATTGCATGCAGAATATCCATGTTATCGTTCAGGATCTGACGTGCACGATCGTAATTACGCTCGATCAAAGCTTTCACTTCCTGGTCAATAATACGCGCGGTCTCATCAGACATATGTTTCGCTTTCGCCACAGAACGGCCAAGGAAAACCTCGCCCTCTTCTTCGGCGTAGAGCAACGGACCGAGTTTGTCAGAGAAGCCCCACTGGGTAACCATGTTACGCGCCAGATTGGTCGCAACTTTAATATCGTTGGACGCACCGGTAGAAACATGTTCGACACCGTAGATAATCTCTTCCGCAAGTCGACCACCGTACAGCGTGGAGATCTGGCTTTCCAGTTTCTGACGGCTGGCGCTAATAGCATCACCTTCCGGCAGGAAGAACGTCACACCCAATGCACGACCGCGCGGAATAATCGTCACTTTATGCACCGGATCATGTTCCGGCACCAGACGGCCAATAATTGCATGACCTGCTTCGTGGAAGGCCGTGGACTCTTTCTGCGCTTCCGTCATCACCATGGAACGGCGTTCCGCACCCATCATGATTTTGTCTTTCGCTTTTTCGAACTCGACCATCGAAACCACGCGTTTGTTACCGCGAGCGGCAAACAGTGCAGCTTCATTGACTAAGTTCGCCAGATCGGCACCGGAGAAGCCCGGCGTACCGCGCGCGATAATCGCGGCATCGACATCCGGCGAAAGTGGTACGCGACGCATATGCACTTTCAGGATCTGCTCACGACCGCGAACATCCGGCAAACCAACCACAACCTGGCGGTCAAAACGACCAGGACGCAGCAACGCAGGGTCGAGTACGTCAGGACGGTTCGTTGCAGCGATAACGATAATACCTTCGTTACCTTCGAAGCCGTCCATCTCAACCAGCATCTGGTTCAACGTTTGTTCGCGTTCATCGTGACCGCCACCAAGGCCAGCGCCACGCTGGCGCCCAACGGCGTCAATTTCATCAATGAAGATAATACACGGTGCCGCTTTCTTGGCCTGCTCGAACATGTCGCGCACACGAGAAGCACCAACGCCCACAAACATTTCAACGAAGTCAGAACCGGAAATCGTGAAGAATGGAACCTTCGCTTCCCCCGCAATCGCTTTCGCCAGCAGCGTTTTACCGGTACCCGGGGGACCGACCATCAACACGCCTTTGGGGATCTTACCGCCCAGCTTCTGGAAGCGGCTCGGTTCACGCAGATATTCGACCAGTTCGGCAACCTCTTCTTTCGCTTCGTCGCAACCAGCAACGTCAGCGAAAGTAGTTTTGATCTGATCTTCAGTCAGCATGCGCGCTTTACTCTTACCGAACGACATGGCACCTTTGCCACCGCCGCCCTGCATCTGTCGCATAAAGAAAATCCAGACACCAATCAGCAACAGCATCGGGAACCAGGAAATGAAGATATTTGCCAGCAGGCTCGGCTCTTCAGGCGGCTCACCAACGACCTTGACGTTTTTCGTCAGCAGGTTATCAAGTAGTTTCGGATCGTTGACCGGGATGTAAGTCGTGTAACGGTTACTATCTTTCTTGGTAACGTTGATCTCACGTCCGTTGATACGCGCTTCGCGAACCTGGTCCTGGTTGACCTCTTGCAGGAAGGTAGAATAATCCACCTTACGGCTATTAGACTCGCTGGGCCCAAAGCTCTGGAATACTGACATCAGCACAACGGCAATGACCAGCCAGAGTATTAGGTTTTTCGCCATGTCACTCAAGGGATTAACCTCATATTACAACTGTGTTAAAAACAGCGTCAGGATACAACATATCCAGTTTCTTTCAAACCAAAGGCCGAAATCAACGGGGTATCATTTTCGCCCGGTCGCTACAATATACACTTCGCGTGAACGCGCACGAGAAGAGTCCGGTTTACGCACTTTTACCTTCGTAAACATGGAACGAATTTCCGTGAGATATTCATCGAAACCTTCGCCCTGAAACACCTTTACTAAAAAACTTCCGCCTGGTGCCAGCACATCGCGGCACATATCCAGCGCCAACTCAACCAGATACATTGAGCGAGGGATATCAACCGCTGGCGTTCCGCTCATGTTTGGCGCCATATCAGACATCACAACCTGGACTTTACTATCACCGACACGTTCCAGTAATGCTTTCAGGACTAATTCATCACGAAAATCGCCCTGAAGGAAGTCCACACCAACGATTGGATCCATCGGTAAAAGATCGCAAGCGATAATGCGGCCATTGCCGCCAATCTGAGTGACCGCATATTGCGACCATCCACCCGGCGCCGCACCGAGATCAACAACTGTCATCCCCGGCTTAAAAAGGTTGTCACTTTGCTGTATTTCATCAAGTTTAAACCAGGCACGGGAACGCAACCCTTTTTTCTGCGCCTGTTGAACATATTTATCGCTAAAGTGTTCCTGAAGCCAGCGGCTCGAGCTGGCAGAACGCTTTTTACCTGTCATTTAACTTTCCATCCGGGTTCATCGTCGACATCGATAAATTTCGACGCACAATTTGGCGATACACAGGAGATGGCGGTAGAATGACCCGTTTTCAATCCCAACGTAAGCAAAATATACGATGAATCTGAGTACTAAACAAAAACAGCACCTTAAAGGTCTGGCACATCCGCTCAAGCCGGTAGTTATGCTTGGCAATAATGGTTTGACCGAAGGGGTGCTGGCCGAGATTGAACAAGCGTTAGAGCACCATGAACTTATCAAGGTGAAGATCGCCTCTGAAGACAGAGAAACTAAGTCCTTGATTGTGGAAGCTATCGTTCGCGAAACCGGTGCCTGCAACGTACAGGTCATCGGTAAAACGCTGGTGCTTTATCGCCCAACCGCGGAGCGTAAAATTTCGCTGCCACGCTAAGGATATCCTGAATTGAACACAAAAGCTGTGTAAAACGAGGGTTTTTCGCCAGCAGACGAGCAAAATGCCACGCTCCTGGTATTGATAAAAGGCCGCAATGCGGCCTTTTTCCTTTCTTTACAATAGATCGACAGACGTGACCTGTATTGTCATCACAAATATTCTACTTTGATGATTTCGTATTCAACTTCGCCGCCCGGTGTGCGGATCACCACAACATCATCCTGCTCTTTACCTACCAAACCACGCGCGATCGGTGAATTTACAGAAATAAGGTTCTGTTTAAAGTCAGCTTCGTCGTCACCAACAATGCGGTAAGTCTGTTCTTCGTCGTTATCAAGATTCAAAACGGTAACCGTTGCGCCAAAAATGACGCGCCCGTTTTTCGGCATTTTCGTGATATCGATAACCTGCGCATTGGAGAGCTTCGCTTCAATGTCTTTGATTCGGCCTTCGCAAAAACCCTGCTGTTCTCGCGCAGCATGGTATTCAGCGTTCTCTTTTAGATCGCCATGCTCGCGGGCTTCCGCAATAGCGGCGATGATTTCAGGGCGGCGAACGGATTTCAGAAACTCCAGCTCTTCGCGCAGTTTTTCTGCACCACGTAAGGTCATCGGAATAGCTTGCATTTGTTATACCTCTTAAACATTCCTGTAAGGAGCGTTAGCCCGCCCCGTCTGCTCTGTCTCTCCGCTTACAGCGTTTCTCGCCGGGCAAGAGCAAAAGAAAACTGGCCCGGGGACAAAGCCCCAGGTCAGCTACAATTTTTCAATTTGATACGTATTTTACCCGGAAGTTCACTATGGGTCATCGTTTACTTTCCGGGGTGTTGCGCCGTAGTATGACGGCTTGTTTCCTGGTTGTTAGCGCGAGATTATGCGATTTTCTAGCTTTATCATTGTATTGACTACTAGTATAGCCCTGACTGCACAGGCCGCGAATGTTGACGAATATATTAATCAACTCCCGGACGGCGCGAATTTAGCCCTGATGGTTCAAAAAGTAGGCGCTCAGACGCCCGAGATTGATTACCACGGTAAGCAAATGGCGCTTCCTGCGAGTACGCAAAAGGTGATTACCGCATTGGCGGCACTTTTGCAACTCGGGCCGGACTTTCGCTTTACAACCACGCTGGAAAGCAAAGGTTCTGTCGAAGATGGGGTATTAAAAGGCGACTTAATTGCGCGATTTGGTGGCGATCCGACGTTAAAACGCCAGGATATTCGCAATATGATTAACGCGCTGAAAAAATCAGGCGTGCAGAAAATCGATGGTAACGTGCTGATCGATACCTCTATTTTCGCCAGCCACGATAAAGCTCCGGGCTGGCCCTGGAATGATCTGACGCAGTGCTTTAGCGCTCCCCCGGCAGCGGCGATTATCGATCGCAATTGCTTCTCGGTGTCGCTGTACAGTGCGCAAAAACCAGGTGATCTGGCTTATATACGCATCGCCTCTTATTACCCCGTCAATATGTTCAGCCAGGTTCGCACCCTGGCGCGTGGTTCATCAGAAATACAATATTGTGAACTCGATGTCGTGCCCGGCGATTTAAACCGCTTCACACTCACCGGCTGTCTGCCTCAGCGAGCAGACCCGCTACCACTGGCGTTCGCCATCCAGGATGGTGCAAGCTATGCTGGTGCCATTATTAAAGACGAACTCAAAACTGCAGGCATCACTTACACTGGCACGCTGCTGCGACAGACGCAGGAAAACCAGCCAGGTACGGTGATCGCCAGCAAGCAATCAGCACCATTACACGACCTGCTCAAGATCATGTTGAAGAAATCGGACAATATGATTGCCGATACCGTCTTTCGCATGATCGGACATGCTCATTTTGGCGTGCCCGGCACCTGGCGAGCAGGCTCAGATGCAGTTCGTCAGATTCTGCGCCAGCAGGCCGGTATTGATTTGGGAAATACGATTATTGCAGATGGTTCAGGTCTGTCGCGCCATAATTTGCTGGCGCCATCAACCATGATGCAGGTCCTGCAATATATTGCGCAACATGATACTGAGCTCAATTTTATCTCTATGCTGCCGCTGGCTGGATACGATGGTTCGCTGCAATACCGTGCAGGCCTGCATGAAGCGGGCGTAGATGGTAAGGTTTCTGCGAAGACTGGGTCATTGCAGGGTGTGTATAACCTGGCCGGATTTATTACTACCGCCAGCGGTCAACGGATGGCCTTTGTACAGTACCTCTCAGGCTATGCGGTGGAACCTGAGGATCAACGAAACCGTCGTATTCCGTTGGTTCGCTTTGAGAGCCGTCTGTACAAAGATATCTACCAGAACAACTAGTAAAAATCCGCCTTCAATGAAGGCGGCATCGTTACGCCCAAAAAGGGCGAATCAAGCACCTTAAAAAGAAGTTTTTGCCGCTCCTGGAAGATTTAAATCTGAAACAATAAGACAGAACCAAAACTTGTTGATGACTACGACCACAGAACGTGGTTTTCGGTTAACAATAAAAATGCCGGGGAGTTCTGCACTGCCCCGGCATTTCCGTGATTACAAGAGCGCCCCACGAAATCAGGGCGTTTCACGTATTAACGTTTGTAGATGAACTCAACGCCTTCTTCGTCGCCTTCATCCCAGTCATCATCCCACTCTTCGTCATCTTCAGCCGTCACTCCAGCATCTTCGAGCTGTTGGCGATGATAATCATCCCACATAAACTCAACTTTCTCAGGCTGCTGCTCTTCCTGAGCCTGCGAGATCGGGTTTTCAATGATGAACGTCATCACATCCCAGCACAGTTCTTTGACGCCCTGCTGGCTGGCAGCAGAAATCAGGTAGAATTTATCTTCCCAGCCCAGTGCTTCTGCGATCGTTTTCGCTTTCTCTTCCGCTTCAGCTTTGTCCATCATGTCAATCTTGTTGAACACCAACCAGCGCGGTTTAGAAGCCAGCTTTTCGCTGTATTTTTCCAGTTCGCCGACGATAACGCGCGCGTTTTCAGCCGGATCGGAACCATCGATCGGAGCGATGTCGATCAGATGCAGCAACACACGGCAGCGTTCCAGATGCTTCAGGAAACGAATACCAAGGCCTGCGCCATCGGCAGCCCCTTCAATCAGCCCCGGGATGTCAGCAATGACAAAGCTTTTTTCGTTATCCATACGGACAACGCCCAGACTTGGTACCAGCGTAGTAAACGGATAATCCGCCACTTTCGGTTTAGCAGCAGACACTGCACGAATAAAGGTTGATTTACCCGCATTCGGCATCCCCAGCATTCCCACGTCCGCCAGCAGCATCAGTTCCAGTTGTAGATCGCGTTTATCACCCGGTGTACCCATCGTTTTCTGACGCGGAGTACGGTTAACAGATGATTTAAAACGGCTATTACCCAGACCATGCCAGCCACCTTTGGCAACCATCAGACGCTGACCATGCTTGGTCATGTCACCCATGGTTTCGCCAGTGCCCTGATCGATAACACGCGTACCAACCGGCACCTTGACCGTGATGTCTTTACCGCGTTTACCGGTACAATCCCGGCTCTGACCGTTCTGACCGCGCTCAGCGCGGAAAGATTTTTCAAAACGGTAGTCAATCAGCGTGTTCAGGTTTTCGTCCGCTTCCAGCCAGACATCACCACCATCACCGCCATCGCCGCCGTCAGGGCCACCTTTCGGAATATACTTCTCACGACGGAAACTTACACAGCCGTTACCACCATCACCCGCCACGACAAGGATCGTAGCTTCATCAACAAACTTCATTTTACTCTCCGTAACTCATTCGCCTGAGCGGGGCACAGTGACAACCACTTCACGCCTGCGCCAACGTCCCAGTAGACGATGGCCAATAGCGGAAAACATGGCGCCCGCAACCACGACAAACGCACCGAGATAACCGACCAGGTTTAACATCGGTCTGGCGAAAACATCGGGCCAGGCCATTGATAAAAAATCTGAAAATAACAACGTAAACAGCGGCGTCAGCGTAATCAATGCGCTTACCTGCGCCGCCTGCCAGCGCGCCATTGCTTCCGCCAGCGCACCGTATCCAACCAGTGTATTCAGCCCGCAGAAAATCAGGCAAGCGAGTTGCCAGTGGCTCAGTTGGAACAGCACGCCGGGCTTTGCCAGCGGCAACAATGCTATCGTACATAAAGTGTACAGCAAAAAGAGGATTTGCTGAGATGCCAGGCGACGCAATAATATTTTTTGCGCGACGCCGTAGCTCACCCAGACAATTGCCGCACCGACCCCAAAAATGACACCCCAGGTGTAATCGGTCAGTCGGGTAAAAATCTCCATCAGGCTGGTATTAAAAAACATCACAAGGCCACTGATTAGCATCAATGCACCAATCACCTGGGTACCACGCATCTTCTCTTTTAGAATAAAGACGCTGGCAATCATCATACCTACGGGAGAAAGCTGGCCTATCACCTGCGAGGCCGTCGGGCTGACATACTGCAAGGAAGAGCTAAACAGGATAAAGTTCCCGAACAACCCACCAGTAGCAATAGCCAATAAAATTAACCAACGCGGCTTACGAAACATTTGCAGTGGAGGAAGTTTCCTCTTGTAGCCCAGAATCAGCCCAAGGCCGATTCCTGCCATTAAAAAGCGATAAAATACCACCGTAGGCGGCTCCATCACTTCCAGCACCTGCTTCATCGCAATAGGTAGCGCACCCCAGCACATCGCGGTGATGAGCGCCAGGGCGATACCTATGCCTGCCTGCTGTTTCATGCCCGTATTCCTTGCCAGAAATTTTGCCGGACTTCTAATGTAAAAAGCCCCGCAACGTGTTGCGGGGCTTTATTCCGTTACCGGGACGCGAAAAACTTATTCAGCTACGATGCTGATGAATTTACGGTTTTTCGGGCCTTTAACTTCGAACTTAACTTTACCGTCAGTCAAAGCGAACAGAGTGTGGTCACGGCCGCAACCTACGTTAGGACCAGCATGGAACTTGGTGCCACGCTGACGAACGATAATGCTACCTGCCAGAACTGCTTCACCGCCAAAACGTTTTACGCCCAGACGTTTAGCTTCTGAATCGCGACCGTTACGAGTTGAGCCGCCAGCCTTTTTATGTGCCATTTAAATCTACTCCTCGGGTCTTAGGCGCTGATGCCAGTAATTTTCACATCAGTGAACCACTGACGATGGCCCTGCTGCTTACGGTAGTGTTTACGACGACGAAACTTAACGATTTTAACTTTCTCGCCACGACCATGAGCAACAACTTCAGCTTTGATTAGGCCGCCATCAACGAAAGGAACGCCGATTTTGACTTCTTCACCATTTGCGATCATCAGCACTTCAGCGAACTCAATAGATTCGCCAGTTGCGATGTCCAGCTTTTCCAGGCGAATGGTCTGACCTTCGCTTACTCGGTGTTGTTTACCACCACTTTGGAAAACCGCGTACATATAAAACTCCGCTTCCGCGCACATATTCTGATCAATCAGAGTGCGCTACAAATATTCACAATAGGGCGCGAATATTACGCAAGTCGGGAAGCTTTGACAAGAGAGATTGTCACTCATCGAAGAAAAAAAACACAACTTGTAAGGTAACGTTTATCTGGCGCGTTTTTACAGTACAATCAACAATACTATTCTAACCCGTAACCCTTTGTTATCCCATTTTGATATGTGGTAAACAGGACTGAAAGCCCGGCTTTTGCGATGAATTTAGAAAAAATCAATGAGTTAACCGCGCAAGATATGGCGGGTGTGAATGCGACGATCCTGCAACAACTCAACTCGGATGTTCAGCTAATTAACCAGTTGGGTTATTACATCGTTAGCGGCGGTGGCAAACGCATCCGTCCAATGATAGCAGTACTGGCGGCCCGCGCCGTTGGATATGAAGGCAATTCACACATCACGATCGCAGCGCTGATCGAGTTTATTCACACTGCAACACTTCTGCATGACGATGTTGTGGATGAATCAGACATGCGTCGCGGCAAAGCGACAGCCAATGCCGCATTTGGTAATGCAGCCAGCGTGCTGGTCGGGGATTTTATCTATACTCGCGCTTTCCAGATGATGACCAGTCTCGGTTCGCTGAAAGTGCTGGCAGTGATGTCAGAAGCTGTGAACGTCATTGCAGAAGGTGAAGTGCTGCAATTGATGAACGTCAACGACCCTAACATCACCGAAGAAAACTACATGCGCGTTATCTATAGCAAAACAGCACGTCTGTTTGAAGCGGCGGCGCAATGTTCCGGTCTGCTGGCCAGCTGCAGCGAAGCACAGGAAAAAGGCTTACAGGATTACGGCCGTTATCTGGGAACCGCGTTCCAGTTGATCGACGACTTGCTGGATTACAGCGCTGATGGCGAGACATTGGGTAAAAACACAGGTGATGACCTGAACGAGGGTAAACCCACGTTGCCACTGTTGCATGCTATGCACCACGGAACTTCAGAACAGGCACAGATGATTCGCGAAGCCATTGAGCAAGGTAATGGTCGGCATCTTCTGGAACCTGTACTGGAAGCAATGGCAGCTTGCGGCTCCCTGGAGTGGACCCGTCGTCGTGCCGAAGAAGAAGCCGATAAGGCGATTTCTGCTCTACAGGTTCTGCCTGATACCCCGTGGAGAGAGGCGCTGATCGGTCTGGCGCATATCGCCGTGCAACGCGATCATTAACCCTTCCAGATTCCCGCGCGTTGGCGCGGGAAAGTTCCTGTAAGTTTCCATAAAAAACAACATCCCCTTCAAATCATCTGACAGCATTGCCTTGTCAAAATCCTAAAACACAAAATATATATGAACTTTTTAGAACAAAAACTCTTGTATGAGTATAGTAAGTATCACAAAAGGATTGGTATCAACCTCTATCAGGGAGATGTTATGGAAACGAAATTCATCGACTGGCATCAAGCCGATATTATTGCGGGGCTGCGTAAAAAAGGGACATCATTGGCAGCAGAATCACGAAAAAACGGGTTAAGCTCATCCACCCTTGCGAATGCACTGTCCCGTTCCTGGCCGAAAGGAGAGTTGATTATCGCCAGGGCGCTGGGAACAGAGCCGTGGGTAATATGGCCATCGCGCTATTACGACCCCGTCACGCATGCATTTATTGATAAAACAAAGCTCATGCGCAAAAAGCGCGGCAATAAGTAAGTAAAACAGTCCAAATAAAAAGGGAGCCGAAGCTCCCTTCTTTGCCGCTAACTGTCGCTTACTCGCCTTTTACGCGCTCGATGTTTGCACCAAGAGCGCTGAGCTTATCTTCAATGCGTTCGTAGCCGCGATCGATATGATAGATACGATCAACAATGGTTGTCCCTTCAGCAATACAACCCGCGAGCACCAGGCTTGCAGAAGCACGTAGGTCGGTCGCCATTACCTGAGCGCCAGAAAGTACTTCTACACCGTGGCAAATCGCCGTATTGCTTTCAATTTCCGCATGTGCACCCATGCGGATCAACTCCGGAATGTGCATGAAACGGTTTTCGAAAATGGTTTCAGTAATGACACCGGTTCCTTCAGCGACCAGATTCAGCAGTGTAAATTGCGCCTGCATGTCGGTCGGGAAACCCGGATGCGGCGCAGTTCGCACATTTACTGCTTTCGGGCGTTTGCCATGCATGTCGAGGCTAATCCAGTCTTCACCGACCTCAATTTCAGCCCCTGCATCACGCAGTTTCGCCAGCACCGCATCCAGAGTATCCGGCTGGGCATTGCGACAGACAATTTTGCCGCCGGAGATCGCCGCTGCAACGAGGAAAGTCCCCGTTTCAATACGATCGGGCAACACGCGATAAACACCACCGCCAAGGCGCTGTACGCCTTCGATAGTGATGCGGTCAGTACCCATACCGGAGATTTTCGCACCAAGCGTGTTGAGGAAGTTTGCTGTATCGACAATTTCCGGCTCACGGGCAGCATTCTCGATGATGGTAGTACCTTCTGCCAGAGTGGCTGCGGACATAATCGTAACCGTCGCGCCGACGCTCACTTTATCCATCACAATGTGAGCGCCTTTCAGGCGTCCGTTGACAGAGGCTTTTACGTACCCCTCTTCCAGTTTGATCTCGGCACCCAACTGCTCCAGGCCGGTTATGTGCAAATCCACTGGACGCGCACCGATTGCACAACCACCCGGCAGTGAAACCTGCCCCTGGCCGAAACGGGCAACCAACGGTCCCAGCGCCCAAATAGAGGCACGCATGGTTTTTACCAGATCGTACGGCGCGCAGAATACATTCACTTTGCTGGCATCGATCCATACGGATCCGTTACGCTCCACCTTCGTACCCAGTTGGCTCAGCAGCTTCATGGTTGTATCAATATCTTTCAGTTTCGGAACGTTGCGGATTTCGACCGGTTCTTCTGCCAGCAGGGCGGCAAAGAGGATCGGCAATGCGGCATTTTTCGCACCTGAAATTTTTACCTCGCCCTGGAGACGCGTTGGCCCCTGTACACGAAACTTATCCATTCATCTGATCTCTGTTAAGAATTCACACGCGCGGCGGGACAAGCCCCACCTACGCTCAAAAACCGTTTAATTTGCGATCGCGAGCCCACTCTTGCGGCGTATATGCTTTGATCGACAGGGCATGAATACGGTTATCCGCTATGTATTCCATCAGCGGGCCATAGATGGTTTGCTGTTTCTTTACCCGGCTCATGCCGTCAAAAATCTCACCCACAGCGACAACCTGAAAATGGCTGCCATCGCCAGTGACGTGGGCTTCCTGGAGAGAGAGTGCGTTCATAAGCACTGTCTGAATTTCATGATTTTCCATGGGCGTAAATATCATCTGATAGTGAAAACAGTCACACATCTTAGAGGAAAGTGACGCGGTCTTAAACAAGCAAAAAGCCCCATCAATATAAAGGACGGGGCTTTAGATAGTAACGCTTTGAAAAAATTAGCGAGGGAGTACATCCCCTGGTAGGTTATACAGTGCCGCAAGCGTCACAACATTATCACTCATTCCAGCCAGTGAAATAGCAGCACCCTGCTTTTTTCCCTCAGCAATAAGATGAATCAATAAAGCGACACCAGCCGTATCAACGCGAGTCACGCCCTGTAAATCGATGCACGTTACGCCTTTCATTGCCTCTACGCGTGCATTATAGAGTGGGTTGAGAACATCCTGGTTCAGTTCCCCCTGCAACGTCAGGCTTTTACCCTCGCGTGACCAACTGAGCTGCGGCGTCATTATTTCTTCTCGTCCAGGGTTATTTTCTGGCGGGAAATAGACTGCAATTCCGCAGTCAGACCATCGATACCTTTCGTACGCAACAGATCGCTCCACTCATTCTGTTTTGTGGTGATCATGCTGACCCCTTCGGCAATCATGTCGTAGACCTGCCAGTTTCCGCTCTGAGTGTTTTTACGCCACTGGAAATCTAGTCGCACAGGCGGACGGCCGTTTGGATCAATAATGGTTACGCGGATCGGCACAATAGTGGCATCACCCAGCGGCTGTTCCGGCGCAATTTGATAAGTCTGGCCGTGATACATCGCGAGCGCCTGGCCGTAAGCCTGTTTCAGATACTCACGGAAAGCGGCAAAATACGCTTCTCGCTGCGCCGGCGTAGCTTCTTTATAGTAACGACCCAGCACCAGCGCACCAGCATACTTCACCTGTACATACGGCAGCAGTTCCTGATCGACGACATCACGCAGGTAATCTGGGTTAGCGCGAATCTGCGGCTGCTCATTTTTGAGGCGATCGAACGTTTTCTGCGCCGCATCTTTCATTGCTGTATACGGGTTGCTCTGATCGGCAGCGACTGCCGCACCCAGCGGTGCCACTACCAATAGGGCAACCATTAATAAGCGTTTAAACATAACTCGACTCTCCTCTTAATGCGTCTGGCCAACAGACGGTGCGGTTTGAGTATTCCCTTCTCCATGCACGGCCGCATCGCCTGAATTCTTATTGTCACCGCCTTTACTGTTGTAAAGGAATTGTCCGATGAGATCCTCAAGCACTATCGCTGACTTGGTGTCCTGAATTGTGCTGCCATCTTTGAGCATCGAGGTTCCCATTTCTGGATCGTCAAACCCGACATTCAACGCCAGGTACTGTTCCCCCAGCAAACCCGACGTGCGGACAGACAGCGAACTGGTATCTGGGATCTGGTTATAACGATCGTCGATATCCAGCGCGACGCGCGGCAGATAAGTTTTAGGATCAAGCGAGATATCAGCAACGCGACCAATCACTACCCCGCCAATGCGGACCGGCGAGCGCACTTTTAGGCCGCCAATATTGTCGAACGTTGCGTAAACGCGGTAAGTCGGTTGAGTACGCATTGACGTGACATCCGCCGCCTTCAGGCAGATGAAGAGTGCAGCCAGAAGCGCCAGCACCAGAAAAACACCTACCCAGATTTCACTTTTTTTCGTTTGCATGAACTCAATTCCCAAACATCAATGCGGTGAGCACAAAATCAAGACCAAGTACGGCCAGCGAGGAGTGTACAACGGTGCGCGTTGTCGCACGGCTGATCCCGGCAGAAGTCGGGATCGCATCGTAACCGTTAAACAAGGCAATCCAGGTTACGGTAATAGCAAAGACCACGCTTTTTATCAGACAGTTCACCAGGTCCCGTCGCAGTTCAATGGCGTTTTGCATCGCCGTCCAGAAAAAACCGCTATCAATACCTTTCCAGTTAACCCCGACCAGCGAACCACCCCAAATCCCGACCGCAACAAAAATAATCGTCAGCAGCGGCAGCGAGATAACACCAGCCCAAAAACGGGGAGAAATCACGCGACGTAACGGATCAACCGCCATCATCTCCAGGCTGGAGATCTGCTCGGTAGCGCGCATCAGACCTATCTCGGCTGTCAACGCAGAACCCGCGCGGCCAGCAAACAGCAGCGCCGCAACCACCGGCCCCAGTTCACGCAGCAGCGACAGCGCCACCAGCATGCCAAGGCTCGTTTCTGCACTGTAAGTCGTCAGCACCAGATAACCCTGCAAGCCAAGGACCATACCAATAAACACGCCGGAGACAATAATGATGACCATGGATAACACGCCGACGTTATAGAGCTGGCGAACCAGCAACGGCGCATGCTTACGGAATTCTGGCTTGCCGATCACCGCGTTGAACAGCATCAAACCGGCACGCCCAAATGTGGCGATCGTTTTGATACCGCGATGTCCAAGCGTCGCCAGTGCATTTAACAGCATGAGCGTCTTAACTCCCTGAATCTAATAAATCGAGCTGGTAATCACCAGCAGGATAGCGGAACGGCACCGGGCCATCGGCAATGCCATCAAGGAACTGACGCACGCGAGGATCGCTATTTTCCTGTAACCCCTGCGCGCTGCCATGAGCAACGACCTGACGGTCAGCCACAATGTAGGCGTAATCAGCAATGCTCAACACTTCTGGCACATCATGGGAAACCACGATGCATGTGACGCCCAGCGCGCTATTGAGTTCAGAAATTAATTTTACCAGCACACCCATTGTGATCGGATCCTGGCCAACAAATGGCTCATCAAACATGATCAGATCCGGCTCCAGCGCGATAGCGCGCGCCAGCGCAGCACGTCGCGCCATGCCGCCGGAGAGCTCCGATGGCATCAGCCATGCTGCGCCGCGCAAACCGACGGCTTCCAGCTTCATCATCACCGTGCTATGCAACAGCGGCGCGGGGAGATGCGTATGCTCACGCAAAGGATAAGCCACATTGTCAAAAACGTTCATATCGGTGAACAGCGCGCCCGACTGGAACAGCATGCTCATTCGTTTACGTACGGTAAAAAGACGTGAACGGCTCATTGCTGGCACGTTCTCGCCATCAAACAATATCTCACCTTTGTCTGGCGGGATCTGGCCGCCAATCAGGCGCAGCAGCGTTGTTTTGCCGATCCCCGATGGCCCCATGATCGCGGTGATCTTACCGCGCGGTACCTCCAGTGAAATATTGTCGAAGATTGATCGATTACCGCGGGAAAAACTGACGCCACGAACATCGACCAAATTCGCCACAGTCTGGCTCATTTTCTTTTCCTTTCGACC
Source organism: Kosakonia arachidis (assembly GCF_900116535.1). Lineage (GTDB taxonomy): Bacteria > Pseudomonadota > Gammaproteobacteria > Enterobacterales > Enterobacteriaceae > Kosakonia > Kosakonia arachidis. The sequence continues at coordinate 639,855 of NZ_FPAU01000002.1, forward strand.
TTATCGGATATAAGCATGACGCCTGCTAACATCTAAAACCCAATATTTTTACAGAATATTACCTGCAGCGGTTAGCGAAAGCTGGCATTTGTTTTACTTTTGAGCCGCATAAAGTCAAAATTAGGAATCATTACGCTATGCGTAACGTTCGGTTTCGCACGACATGGCGGCCTGCAAACCGGCAGAATTATACCTTAAGAAAGGACGTTAGATGCTTTTAGCCACGGCGCTATTGATAATTGGTTTACTCCTGGTGGTCTACAGCGCCGATCGTCTGGTGTTCGCAGCTTCGATTCTTTGCCGGGCATTAGGCGTACCACCTTTAATCATCGGGATGACCGTTGTCAGTATTGGAACGTCTTTACCAGAAATTATCACTTCGGTTGCAGCCTCCTTTCATGGCCAGCTTGATTTGGCTATCGGTACCGCCATCGGCTCTAACATTACCAATATCTTATTGATTCTCGGCGTTGCGGCGCTACTGCACCCTTTTACCGTGCATTCCGATATTCTGCGTCGTGAATTACCGCTAACCTTGTTATCCAGCCTGCTGGCTGGCGCTGTGCTTTATGATGGGCAGCTAACGCGCGTAGATGGCATTATTTTATTGTTATTAGCCGTGCTATGGCTGGTTTTCATTGTTAAAATTGCCCGCCACGCCGAGCATCAGGGCAATGATAGTCTGACACGCGAGCAACTGGCTGAATTGCCACGCGATGGCACACTCTCTGTAGCCTGCCTGTGGCTGGGCATTGCGCTGATTATTATGCCGATGGCAACGCGCATGGTGGTGGATAACGCCACCGTAGTAGCGAACTATTTCGCGATCAGCGAACTCACCATTGGCCTGACGGTTATTGCCATCGGCACCGGGCTTCCAGAACTGGCAACAGCCATTGCGGGAGCACGCAAGGGGGAAGACGACATTGCGATAGGCAATATCATTGGATCCAATATTTTTAATATTGCTATCGTGCTTGGCTTGCCCGCACTGATTGCTCCGGGCGCGTTTAACCCGATGGCTTTTACGCGTGATTATGGTGTGATGCTACTGGTTAGCGCCATTTTTGCCCTTACCTGCTGGAAACGTAAGCAGATTAGTAAGGACGTGGGCGCGCTGCTGTTTAGCGGGTTTATCGTATGGCTGGCGATGCTGTACTGGCTGTCGCCGCTTTTGACTGGATAATCGGATACGCATTATGTCGCAAATAGATTTGCAGCCGGGTTTTGACTTTCAACAAGCAGGCAAAGACGTTCTTGAGATTGAACGTGAAGGCCTCGCACAGCTTGATCAATACATCAACCATGACTTCGCTCAGGCGTGCGAGAAAATGTTCTATTGCGTCGGCAAAGTGGTAGTGATGGGGATGGGTAAATCCGGCCATATCGGCAGAAAAATGGCGGCGACATTCGCCAGTACAGGCACCCCTTCCTTTTTTGTCCATCCCGGTGAAGCGGCCCACGGCGATCTGGGTATGGTCAGCCCGCAGGATGTGGTGATCGCCCTGTCAAACTCTGGCGAATCAAACGAAATACTGGCGCTAATTCCGGTACTGAAACGGCTAAAAGTTTCGCTGATCTGTATGACCAGCCGCCCGGAAAGCAGTATGGCGCGCGCAGCGGATATTCATCTCTGCGTGAAGGTGCCTAAAGAAGCCTGCCCACTGGGTCTGGCGCCGACTTCGAGCACCACTGCCGCGCTGGTAATGGGCGATGCGCTGGCAGTTGCGCTGTTGAAAGCTCGCGGGTTTACCGCAGAGGATTTTGCCCTTTCTCACCCTGGCGGCGCGCTGGGGCGCAAGCTGTTGTTGCGTGTAAACGATATTATGCATATCGGCGATGAGATCCCCCATGTCAGCAAGGCTGCCAGTTTGCGCGACGCGCTACTGGAGATCACACGCAAAAATTTAGGTATGACGGTGATTTGCGACGATCTGATGAAGATCGAAGGTATATTTACCGACGGCGATTTACGTCGCGTTTTTGATATGGGCGGAGATGTACGCAACATGGGTATTGCCGATGTGATGACGCCGGGCGGCATTCGCGTCCGGCCTAATACGCTGGCAGTCGATGCGCTGAACCTGATGCAGTCCCGCCACATTACCTCGGTTATGGTTGCCGATGGCGACCAGTTACTGGGTGTGTTACATATGCATGATTTGCTACGCGCTGGCGTAGTGTAAAGAAGGACATCAGAATGAGTAATGCTGGCGCGTCGCTTCCAACCTGTTATGGGCCGGTTAGCGCGCAAGTCATGAGCAAAGCGGAAAAAATTCGCCTGCTGATCCTTGATGTGGACGGCGTGCTATCCGATGGCCTCATCTATATGGGCAATAATGGAGAAGAGCTAAAAGCGTTTAACGTTCGCGATGGCTATGGGATCCGCTGTGCGCTAACTTCCGGCATTGAGATCGCCATTATTACCGGTCGAAAAGCTAAGCTGGTAGAAGATCGTTGTGAAACTCTGAAGATTAAGCACCTGTATCAGGGACAGTCGGATAAACTACTGGCCTACCGCGAATTACTGACCCGGCTGGCGCTAACGCCGGAGCAGGTTGCATATGTGGGTGACGATTTAATTGATTGGCCAGTGATGGCCGAAATTGGTCTAAGCATTGCTGTCGCCGATGCCCATCCTTTGCTGCTTCCGCGTGCCGATTATGTCACGCATATCAATGGAGGTCGCGGCGCAGTCCGTGAAGTGTGTGATTTGTTGCTGCTGGCGCAAGGCAAGCAGGATGAGGCCAAAGGGCAATCAATATGAGTAAAACCAGACGTTGGGTCATCATTCTACTGGCGCTGGTCGCTTTGGTACTGATCGGTATTAATCTGGCCTCTCAGGATGAACCTGGACAAACCACAACTGACGACAAAGCGCCCACTTACACCAGCAAACATACCGACACGGTGGTTTATACCCCTGAAGGTGCGCTCAACTACCACTTGATCGCGCAAAATGTCGAATACTACTCCGTCGATGGCGTGAGTTGGTATACGCAACCAGTGCTGACAACGTTTGATCAGAACAAAATACCGACCTGGTCGATTAAGTCAGATAAAGCGAAATTAACAAGCGACAGAATGCTTTACCTTTATGGACATGTTGAGGTCAACGCATTGACAGCAGATACGCAGCTACGAAAAATCACCACAGATAACGCCCAGATCAATCTGATAACACAGGATGTTACTTCCGATGATCAGGTAACATTGTACGGAACAACATTTAATTCCACCGGCCTGAAAATGCGCGGCAACTTACGCAGCAAAAACGCCGAGCTGATTGAAAAGGTTAGAAGCTCCTATGAAATTCAAAACAAACAAACTCAGCCTTAACCTGGTTCTCGCCAGTGCGCTTTTTGCCGCTGCGCTTCCGGTTTTTGCCGTGACCGGTGATACCGAACAGCCGATCCATATCGACTCCGATCAGCAGTCGCTGGATATGCTGGGCAATATTGTCACCTTCACCGGTAATGTCGTGGTAACGCAGGGAACCATTAAAATCAACGCCGATAAAGTGGTAGTAACGCGCCCGGGCGGCCAGCAAGGCAAAGAGATCATTGATGGTTATGGCAACCCTGCCACGTTTTATCAGATGCAGGACAGCGGCAAACCGGTGAAAGGCCACGCTTCACAGATACACTATGAACTGGAAAAAGATTTTGTCGTGCTGACCGGTAAAGCCTATCTCGAGCAATTGGACAGCAACATTACTGGCGACAAAATCACCTACTTGGTGAAAGAGCAGAAAATGCAGGCGTTCAGCGACAAAGGTAAACGCGTCACCACAGTACTGGTGCCGTCGCAGTTGCAGGACAAGGGCAACACCCAAACCCCGGCTCCTAAGAAGAGTAACTAATTCGTTATGGCAACATTAACTGCAAAGAATCTCGCGAAAGCCTATAAGGGCCGCCGCGTGGTTGAAGACGTCAGCCTGACCGTTAACTCTGGCGAAATTGTCGGGCTGCTTGGCCCTAACGGTGCAGGGAAAACGACTACATTTTATATGGTAGTCGGGATTGTTCCGCGTGACGCGGGCGATATCATTATTGATGACGACAATATCAGCTTGCTGCCACTGCATGCGCGCGCACGTCGCGGCATTGGTTATTTACCGCAGGAAGCGTCTATTTTTCGTCGTCTGAGCGTGTATGACAATCTGATGGCGGTGCTTCAGATCCGTGACGATTTGACTTCCGAACAGCGCGACGATCGCGCTAACGAATTGATGGAAGAGTTCCATATTGAACATCTGCGCGACAATATGGGACAGTCCCTTTCGGGCGGTGAACGTCGCCGCGTTGAAATTGCACGCGCACTCGCAGCCAATCCTAAATTTATCTTGCTGGATGAACCCTTCGCGGGTGTCGACCCTATCTCAGTTATCGACATCAAACGCATCATTGAACACTTACGGGACAGCGGGTTAGGCGTGTTAATTACTGACCACAATGTTCGCGAAACGCTGGCGGTGTGTGAACGTGCATATATCGTCAGTCAGGGGCATTTAATTGCTCATGGTACACCGCAGCAAATCCTTGAAGACGAACACGTTAAGCGCGTATATCTTGGGGAAGACTTCAGACTCTGATAGGGTAGAGTTTATTGATGTATTTTGTCGGAGAGTGCTGCTCTGAATATGAAGCAAGGTTTGCAATTAAGGCTTAGCCAACAGCTAGCTATGACGCCGCAACTGCAACAGGCTATCCGTCTGTTGCAGCTGTCCACGTTAGAACTTCAGCAGGAACTTCAGCAAGCGCTGGAGAGTAATCCATTGCTGGAACAAGCCGATCTTCATGAAGAAGTGGATAGCCAACAAACTCAGGAAAATGAAGGCCTGGATACTGTAGACGCGCTCGAACAGAAAGAGATGCCTGAAGAGTTGCCGCTTGACACCAGTTGGGATGAGATTTATACCGCCGGAACACCTTCCGGTAGCAGCCATGATTATATCGATGATGAACTGCCGATTTATCAGGGTGAAACAACACAGTCCCTTCAGGATTACCTGATGTGGCAAGTGGAGTTAACGCCTTTTTCCGATACCGATCGCGCCATCGCAACCTCTATTGTCGATGCTGTCGATGAGACCGGGTACCTTACCGTAACGCTTGAAGATGTACTGGAAAGCATGGGCGATGAAGAAGTCGGTCTTGATGAAGTTGAAGCGGTATTAAAGCGCGTTCAACGTTTCGATCCGGTTGGCGTCGCTGCGCGCGATCTACGTGACTGCCTGTTGATCCAACTTTCCCAGTTCGCAAGAGATACGCCCTGGTGCGAAGAGGCTCGCCTGATCATCAGCGATCACCTCGATCTGCTCGCCAACCACGACTTCCGTACGCTTATGCGCGTCACGCGTCTTAAAGAAGATGTGCTGAAAGAAGCAGTCAATCTGATCCAGTCGCTGGATCCGCGCCCGGGTCAGTCGATCCAAACCGGCGAACCAGAATATGTCATCCCGGACGTGCTAGTGCGTAAGCATAACGGGCGCTGGATGGTTGAACTGAACTCCGACAGCATTCCGCGTCTGCAAATCAACCAGCACTACGCTTCAATGGGCGCTGGTGCTCGCAATGACGCCGACACCCAATTTATCCGCAGTAATTTGCAGGAAGCGAAGTGGCTGATCAAAAGCCTTGAAAGTCGTAACGACACGCTATTGCGTGTCAGCCGCTGCATCGTCGAGCAGCAGCAGGCATTCTTTGAACAAGGTGAAGAGTTTATGAAACCGATGGTGCTGGCGGATATCGCCCAGGCCGTCGAAATGCACGAATCCACGATTTCCCGTGTGACAACTCAGAAGTACCTGCACAGTCCTCGCGGCATTTTTGAACTGAAGTATTTCTTCTCCAGCCATGTGAATACGGAAGGCGGCGGCGAAGCCTCGTCAACGGCCATTCGAGCGCTGGTTAAGAAATTAATCGCCGCAGAAAACCCTGCAAAACCACTGAGCGACAGTAAGCTGACGACGCTACTTTCCGAGCAAGGAATTATGGTGGCACGGCGTACCGTTGCGAAGTATCGAGAGTCTTTATCCATTCCGCCGTCTAACCAGCGTAAACAGTTGGTGTGACCCAACCGATAAGGAAGACACTATGCAGCTTAACATCACAGGACAAAACGTCGAGATCACTGATGCCTTACGTGAATTTGTTAACAGCAAATTTGCCAAGCTTGAGCAGTATTTCGAAAGGATTAATCAGGTCTATATTGTGTTGAAAGTGGAGAAAGTGATCCATACCTCGGATGCAACCCTGCATGTAAATGGAGGCGAGTTGCATGCCAGCGCGGAAGGACAGGATATGTACGCTGCCATCGACAGTTTAATTGATAAACTGTCGCGGCAGCTCACGAAACATAAAGATAAACTAAAACAACACTAATTGTCCGGGCGTTCGAGTGGTGCGTTGCACTCTACCGCAACCCGGTAGGGTGTTTAGCTCTGACGGCGCTTAGGTGAAATTATGATGAATAACGATTCCGCTCTTCAACTGAGCAATGTCCTTAACCAGGAATGTACACGTAGCGGCGTTCACTGCCAGAGCAAGAAACGTGCTCTGGAAATTATCAGTGAACTGGCGGCAAAACAGCTCGGCCTGCCGCCACAGGTCGTTTTCGAAGCCATCCTTACGCGTGAGAAGATGGGCAGTACCGGTATTGGTAACGGTATTGCCATCCCCCACGGTAAGCTCGAAGAGGACACGCTGCGCGCCGTCGGCGTTTTTGTACAGCTCGAAACGCCCATTGCTTTCGACGCTATCGATAATCAACCCGTCGATCTTCTCTTTGCACTGCTGGTACCAGCGGATCAAACCAAAACGCATCTGCATACGCTCTCGCTGGTAGCCAAACGGCTGGCGGATAAAACCATTTGCCGTCGCCTGCGCAGTGCGCAAAACGATGAAGAGCTGTATCAGATAATCACGCAGACAGAAGGCGAAAGCGACGATGCGTAACGGGAAGAGCACCTTTATTGTCGTTGTAGGGAGAAACGGTTCATGGTCCTGATGATCGTAAGTGGTCGTTCGGGTTCTGGCAAATCCGTGGCCCTGCGCGCCCTGGAAGACATGGGCTTCTATTGTGTCGATAATCTGCCAGTAGTGCTGCTCCCGCAACTAGCACAGACGCTTGCCGAGCGTCAGACCTCTGCCGCCGTCAGTATTGATGTGCGTAACATGCCAGAATCACCGGAAATTTTTGAACAGGCGATGAGCAGCCTGCCTGAGGCATTCTCGCCGCAGTTGTTGTTCCTTGATGCTGACCGCAACACACTGATTCGGCGCTACAGTGATACGCGCCGCCTACATCCGCTCTCCAGCAAAAATTTATCGCTGGAAAGTGCTATTGATGAAGAGAGTAACCTGCTGGAGCCACTGCGTTCTCGCGCGGACCTGATTGTCGATACCTCCGAAATGTCGGTACATGAACTTGCCGAAATGCTGCGTACTCGCCTGCTCGGCAAGCGCGAGCGCGAACTGACCATGGTCTTTGAGTCGTTCGGCTTTAAGCACGGCATTCCTATCGATGCCGACTACGTCTTTGACGTTCGCTTTCTACCTAACCCGCACTGGGATCCGAAACTGCGCCCGATGACCGGTCTCGACAAACCTGTCGCGGCATTTCTTGACCGGCATACCGAAGTGCACAATTTTATTTACCAGACCCGCAGTTACCTTGAACTGTGGTTACCGATGCTGGAAACCAACAACCGTAGCTATCTGACCGTCGCTATCGGTTGTACCGGCGGCAAGCATCGTTCTGTTTATGTCGCCGAGCAGTTGGCGGATTATTTCCGCTCACGCGGTAAAAACGTTCAGTCCCGTCACCGTACGCTGGAAAAACGCAAAACATGACCGTAAAACAAATCGTTGAGATCACCAATAAACTGGGCATGCATGCGCGCCCGGCGATGAAACTGTTTGAGCTGGTACAGGGATTTGACGCAGAAGTGTTACTGCGCAACGACGAAGGTACCGAAGCGGAAGCCAGCAGCGTGATTGCATTACTGATGCTGGATTCTGCCAAAGGGCGGCAAATTGAAGTCGAAGCCAGCGGCCCACAAGAAGAAGAAGCTCTGGCAGCTGTGATCGCCCTGTTTAACGCGGGCTTTGACGAAGACTGAGTTAGTACAGCTTATTACTCTGCAAAAAGTCTTCCCCTCCGAGCTGGCGCATCTGGTGCAGGATCCACGCCTGACGGCTGCGCACATAGCCGGATGGCGCTGCAGCCTGAAAACGTATTGGGTTCGGCAATACTGCCGCTAGCAATGCCGCTTCCGGCATGGTTAACCGGCTGGCCGGTTTGTGGAAATAATGCTGAGCCGCCTCTTCCACGCCAAAGACGCCGTCACCAAACTCCGCAATATTAAGATACACCGTGAGGATACGCCGTTTTGTCCATACCACTTCCACCCCCAGCGTCAACCCGGCTTCAAGCCCTTTTCGCACCCAACTTTTGCCGTCCCATAACAGCAGGTTTTTCACCGTTTGTTGAGAGATAGTCGACGCGCCACGAATACGGTTCCCATCGCGTTCATTATGTGAAAGTGCCTTCTGGATCGCGCTAAAGTCCAGCCCCCAGTGTTCGGGGAAACGCTGATCTTCTGCGGCTACAACAGCCAGCGCCATCCACGGTGAAATCTCATCCATACTAACCCAGTCGGAATGGGCAACATAACCAAAGTTACCCGTCAGCCAGGCCCCAATTTGCCGCTCGACCATCACCGCAGAAAATGGCACCGGCAGAAAGCTGAACAGAACAATGCCGCCACCCCAGAAAATGACCAGTATCAGTAAAATCCGCAGCGCAATACGTTTCAGCATAGTTTTCAACTGGCCGCGAAAACCGTTCCTCATCCTGCCAGTACCAGTACGCGTGCAACCAGCTTTTCGATCCCCGCCGCTGCCTGGGCAATATCTGCAGCAAGCATATACGCTGGCGTGGTTACCACTTTATTCTCTTCATCCACCACAATATCGTCCACCGGACACGGCACATGTTCCGCGCCCATCTCTTCCAGTACTTCAGCGATATCGACATCTGTACCGATAGTCAGACGCAACGGGAAATCAAAAATTTTCGGCAGCAACGCCGGAGCGATGCACATAAATCCCAGCGGTTTTCCCGCCTGATGCATCTCCAGCACGCATTGTTTAAGCGTATTATCGACAACGCACGCGCTGCCATGGCTGGCAAAATTACTCAAATTTTTGGCCGCGCCAAAACCACCAGGAACAATCAGCGCATCCAGATCATTTACTGATAGTTGTGCCAACGGCCAGATATTTCCACGCGCAATTCGCGCGGCCTCGATCAGCATATTGCGGCTATCAGTCATAACATCACCCGTAAGGTGATTCACTACTTCGCTCTGCCATTTATCCGGCGCGAAACAAACTGCTTCAGCGCCTGAACGGGCGATCGCCAGTAACGTGATCACCGCTTCATGGATTTCTGCACCGTCATAGACACCCGCTCCGCTGAGAATCACGCCGACTTTTTTCATTTTGCTCATCCTTTATGCAACGTAATGTTGATAATTAAAAATTTTGATAAGGGAGCCTTGCTTCACACATTTCACTGATTGATGTAACAAACCATTTAAGATTTGCTATCTTGTGTGCGTGTGGTCGAATTTTTTCAGGCTACGCCCTTGCAAAAAAAGTAAAAATTACGGCGCAGCTACGGTTTCCCTGGTGTTGGCGCAGTATTCGCGCACCCCGGTTAATCCGGGGTCATTTTTTTCCAGCATCCACTGATGCAACCCAGGCTTTCAGTACCGCCACATCGTTTTGCCACTCCTGTTTCATCTCTTCCACCCATTCGCCGACATTGTCCCACCAGGCAGGAAGATCAGGAGACTGGATCTGTTGCCCCAGTTGCTGCAGATGGCGTAAACCGACAGATCCTGCCGCGCCCTTAATTTTATGCCCCTCTTCGGTTATGCCTTTCTGATCGCGTGCCGTAAGATTTGACTCAAGCACATTGAGATAGCCCGGCATCATTTTCTCAAAGACAGCCAGCCCATCAGTGATCAATTTAGGCCCAACCAGTTCGATATATTGCTCAAGCATGGCCGTATCCAGCACCGTTTGTACTTTGCTGTTATCGACAGTTGTCACTTGCTCCTCCTCGTTGGCGTGTGTATCCCAGAACTTTTTAATCATGGCAGTTAATGCCGGGACCGCCAGCGGTTTGCTCAAGACGTCATTCATGCCCGCATCGAGATACTCCTGTTTATTTTTCAGCACGTTGGCTGTCAGAGCGACCAGCGGCGGAAGATCTTCTCGCGGGTAACGACGGGTTAGTGTGCGGGAAATATCCAGCCCGGTCATGTCTGGCAACTGGATATCCAGCAGCAGCAGATCGTATTCGCCAGGGGCAAACATCTCCAGCGCGGCGCTTCCGGTCATTGCTACGTCGACGCTACAACCCAGCTTTTCCAACACTGAGCGCGCGACAATCACATTCAGTTCAATGTCCTCAACCAGCAGGACATGCAGTGCGGGTAACGGCATCTCATCATCTTCGAAAGCGTCATCAACCTCTTCCGCTACTGCTGGCGCATGAACGGTCAGCGTAAAGATGGACCCGGCGCCTGTCTGGCTGCTGACAGAGATATCTCCCCCCATTTTTTTGGCGAGGCGACGCGAAACGGCCAAACCGATACCCGTCCCTGTTGCCGGCTTGCCGCCGTGGCTATCTTTCACCTGGTAATACATGGCAAAGATCTTATCCTGCTCATCGCGAGGAATACCGATCCCGGAATCCTGCACTTCGAAGTGCAGCATTTCGCTTTCGTCATAGCGAACGCGCACTTTAACCTGCCCTTGCGGGGTAAATTTCACCGCATTGCTGATTAAGTTCCACAGAATCTGCCGCAAACGTGTACCGTCGGTCACCACTTTGTGCGGCAGCGGCGACACAGGTTCCAGTACAAAATGCAGCCCTTTTTGATGCGCCTGCAAACCGGAAAGGTTTTCCAAATCGGCAAGGAAACTGGTGAAATCAAGCGGCTGGTTATCAAGCTGAACTTTGCGGCGCTCCATTTTATCCATATCGATAATATCGTTGAAGATATTCCCCAACGTCACGGCCGAGACATGGATTGTCTTCAGGTATTTCTCTTGCTCTTGCGTCAAATCCGTGTCGAGCAGGATCCGGCTCAAACCGACGATGCCATTCAGCGGCGTGCGCAGTTCATGGCTAATAGTGGAAATAAAGGTGGTTTTATCGCGGCTGGCCCGCTCCAGCGCATCCTGGTAGCGTTTACGCTCAGTAATGTCGCGGCCAAAGCCCATCAGTCCGTGACGTTTACCTACACGGTCGTAATAAGGCACTTTACGGATTTCGAAGCAGGCCTTGCGCCCGTCCGGATAATCCAACCACTGTTCGTAGGTCAGTGATACGTTATGGCGAAACACTTTTTCATCAGTTTCAATGACTTTTGCTGCTGCCTCCTCCGAATAGACATCCTGCGGTTTCAGGTGAATGAGCTGCTTCTCGCTTTTGCCGGTCAGCAGTTCCATCGCCCGGTTACAGCCGGAAAACTCTTTATCTTCGTTACGGTAGAAAACCAAATCCGGTGAGGCATCAAGGAAAGAGCGCAGAAAGGAGGATTGTTGTTCGAGCTGGATCTGCGTTTGCTCACGCTCCTGCATCTCTATTTTTAGCTGTTCAAAGGTCGCCTGGCGCTCCGCTTCAGCTTTTTCGCGATCGCTGATCTCCTGATTAAGCTGGGCAATATTATCTTTTAACTGCACATTGAGCTTCAGATCGCGATCGCGCATCTCTTCAAGCTTTTCTACCAACCGCGATAACCGCTGGCGAGATTCTTCCAGTTGTTCAACCACCACCGATAAGAAGTAGACCGCCCACGGGGTGATCAGCAGACCAAAAAAGATCGAGCGGATAACATCGATGCTCTCTACCTGCCCCTGCAATACCATGGTGACCGCCATCTGCACGACGATTGCCAGCACCACCAGCGCTAAAGCCAGTAGCAAGGAAAAGCGCACCAGACCGAGCTTCATCATCAGATCGACGTAGTATTGCGCCAGTAAACGGATTTGCTTCATAGAGTTTCCCTCGGACAATTCCGCTCAATAATACTCAATTCTGGGCAAGGTATTGAAGCTTGTGTGAAAAATGCGGGGAGAGCCTGGGTTTCGTCGTCGGTTCAGGTGGGCAATTGCCAACAGCACCCAAGAGCCGAACCTTGTCCGCCCTGCTCATTCAGGTAGCGATCCAGCTCCACCATGCCGGTCCAGCGGTTTTCGCACCACAGCGGCGCCAGTAGCGTCGGGCGACGCGCGCTAGCGGAAACGCGATGGTAGATCACCTCGGGCGGCGTATAGCGAATCATCTCGCCGGCAATAACGGTATACTCTTCCAGGCCAATACCGTTCAGTCGACCGGCCTCCCATGCCTTCGCCATAATACTGCCTTTCACGATATGCAGCGGATGCAGCTTAATACCATCAACGCCAGCTTCTGTAACGCGCTGTAGGGTCTCCAGACAATCCACACGTCGTTCCCCTGGTAACCCGACAATCAAATGTGTGCAGACCTTCAGACCGCGTTTACGGGCCTGCTGTGCCGTTTTCTGGTAACAGGCGAAATCATGTCCACGATTGATGCGATGCAGTGTTTTATCATGAGCGGTTTGCAAACCCAGTTCCAGCCATACTTCATAGCCCTGTTGGTGGTATTCACAAAGCAAATCCAGCACCACTTCCGGTACGCAATCGGGGCGCGTGCCAACGCACAAACCGACAATGTTCGCCTGACTTATCGCCTGCTGGTACATCGACCGCAGTACCTGCACTTCAGCCCAGGTACTGGTGTAAGCCTGGAAATAGGCGAGATAACGGCGAGCGCGATTAACGAGGTTCGCCTGATGAGCAAGCTGGTCAGCAATGGATTGGTGTTGCTGTGCCTCATCAGCAAAAGAAGCAACATTACAGAATGTACACCCACCGCGACCAAGGGTGCCATCGCGGTTTGGGCAGCTAAAACCGCCATGCAAAGTAAGTTTATGTACTTTTTCTCCATACCGGCGAGCAAGATCCCCACCAAACATATTGACTAATTTCTGTAACTGCATAATCTGAAAGGCCGCCCTGACGAAAGGGTGTAGCCTGCCACTTTTAGCTTTCATCGGCGATGACCTGGATCAATCGCTCCGGAAGGCCTTTATTTATTGCATAAAAAGTCAATATAATCGCAATTTCATTCATCGCAAAAGCAATTACTTTTCCTTATATTCCTGCCTTATTTTGCAGAAATACGTGTGGAAGTGAAAAACAGTGTCTTCATGCAGACCCTGACCACAAAGCAGAATAAAAATCTGCCGTTAAAGATACCTTCAGGACAGAACATCAGAAAGTAGGCTTTGGTATAGTGAGTCAGATCACACTCCACTACCGCTTGTCGTTGCGTTTCATGAATGTAAAAAACATTAAATATCGATATATATCAAATAGATGAACAACATTTAGCACATTTCTGTATAAATAAGCTCGGCATTTGACCTGTGTACGGATTCCCGATAACTTGGGAATCCGCTGGAAGCTTTCTGGATGAGCAGTCTGCTCATCATATTTATGCAGTAATTGAGATTCCCTCTTAAGCAAGTCCTCAACACTTGTGTATCGATGCGAAAAGGAAATTAAAGAGGGCGACATGCGAGGCATATGCCCCGTCGCCATGCTCTTTTTACGCCTGTGCGTATCGGTCAACGGAGGGTGTCTCGTAGAGCCTGGGGAGGTTCACTGATATGTTGTACGATAAATCTCTAGAGAGAGATAACTGTGGTTTCGGCCTGATCGCCCACATAGAAGGCGAACCTAGCCACAAGGTAGTGCGTACCGCTATTCACGCACTGGCCCGAATGCAGCACCGCGGTGCCATCCTTGCCGATGGTAAAACCGGCGACGGTTGCGGTCTGCTGCTGCAAAAACCCGACCGTTTCTTCCGTATTGTGGCGGAAGAGCGCGGCTGGCGCTTAGCCAAAAATTACGCCGTAGGCATGCTGTTCCTGAATCAGGATCCAGAAAAAGCCAGCGCGTCGCGTCGCATTGTTGAAGAAGAGTTGCAACAAGAAACCCTGTCGATCGTTGGCTGGCGCGATGTGCCAACCAACGAAGGGGTACTCGGTGAAATAGCCCTCTCCTCGCTGCCTCGTATTGAACAAATTTTCGTTAACGCCCCCGCAGGCTGGCGCCCGCGCGATATGGAGCGTCGTCTGTTTATCGCTCGTCGCCGCATTGAAAAACGCCTGCAGGAAGATAAAGAGTTCTACGTTTGTAGCCTCTCCAACCTGGTGAACATCTATAAAGGTCTTTGTATGCCGGCGGATCTGCCGCGCTTTTACCTGGATCTGGCGGATCTGCGTCTCGAATCGGCCATTTGTCTGTTCCACCAACGTTTCTCCACCAACACCGTACCACGCTGGCCACTGGCGCAGCCGTTCCGCTACCTGGCGCACAACGGTGAAATCAACACCATTACCGGTAACCGCCAGTGGGCGCGTGCGCGCACCTACAAATTCAAAACACCGTTGATCCCGGATCTTCATGATGCCGCGCCGTTTGTCAACGAAACCGGTTCAGACTCCAGTTCAATGGATAACATGCTTGAGCTACTGCTGGCAGGCGGGATGGATATCGTGCGCGCCATGCGTTTGCTGGTGCCGCCAGCCTGGCAGAATAACCCGGATATGGATCCGGACCTGCGCAGTTTCTTCGACTTTAACTCCATGCACATGGAGCCGTGGGATGGTCCGGCGGGCATCGTGATGTCTGACGGTCGTTTCGCTGCCTGCAACCTTGACCGTAATGGTCTGCGTCCGGCGCGCTATGTCGTCACCAAAGACAAGCTGATCACCTGCGCTTCAGAAGTGGGGATCTGGGATTATCAGCCAGACGAAGTGGTGGAAAAGGGCCGTGTCGGCCCGGGTGAACTGATGGTTATCGATACCCGTGACGGGCGCATTCTGCACTCGGCCGAAACCGATGACGATCTGAAAAGCCGCCACCCCTATAAAGAGTGGATGGCGAAAAACGTGCGCCGTTTGGTACCGTTTGAAGATTTGCCTGACGAAGACGTCGGTACCCGCGAGATGGACGACGATCTGCTGGCAAGCTACCAGAAGCAGTTTAACTACAGTTTTGAAGAGCTGGATTCGGTTATCCGCGTGCTGGGTGAAAATGGCCAGGAAGCAGTCGGCTCCATGGGTGATGACACACCGTTTGCAGTGCTCTCAAGCCAGCCACGCATTATTTATGACTACTTCCGCCAGCAATTTGCGCAGGTAACCAACCCGCCGATCGATCCGCTGCGTGAAGCCCATGTTATGTCGCTGGCTACCAGCATCGGTCGCGAAATGAACGTCTTCTGTGAAGCGGAAGGCCAGGCACATCGTCTGAGCTTCAAATCACCGATCTTGCTGTACTCTGATTTCAAGCAACTGACGACGATGGAAGAGGAGCACTACCGCGCCGACACGCTGGACATCACCTTCGACGTGACCGAAACGTCGCTGGAGGAGACCATCAAAGCGCTGTGCGATAAAGCAGAGCAGATGGTGCGTAACGGTACTGTATTGCTGGTGCTCTCTGACCGTAACATCGCCAAAAATCGCCTGCCGGTTCCGGCGCCGATGGCGGTGGGCGCGATCCAGACCCGTCTGGTGGATAAGAGCCTGCGCTGTGATGCCAACATTATTGTTGAAACCGCAAGTGCCCGCGACCCGCACCACTTTGCGGTGCTGCTGGGCTTCGGCGCGACAGCCATCTACCCGTACCTGGCGTATGAAACGCTGGCGAAGCTGGTCGACAACAACGCCATCGAGAAAAATTACCGTACAGTGATGCTGAACTACCGTAACGGCATCAATAAAGGGCTGTACAAAATCATGTCCAAAATGGGCATTTCGACGATTGCCTCATACCGCTGCTCAAAACTGTTTGAAGCCGTGGGTCTGCACGATGACGTTGCTGCCCTCTGCTTCCAGGGCGTTATTAGCCGTATCGGCGGCGCTGGCTTTAGCGACTTTCAGCAGGATCTGCTGAACTTGTCAAAACTGGCCTGGTTAGCGCGTAAACCGCTGTCGCAGGGCGGACTGCTGAAATATGTCCACGGCGGCGAATACCACGCCTATAACCCGGATGTCGTGCGCACGCTGCAACAGGCGGTACAGAACGGCGAGTACAGCGATTATCAGGAGTATGCGAAGCTGGTTAACGAACGCCCGGCGGCTACACTGCGCGATTTGCTGGCTATCACGCCAAATGGTGAAGCGGTTAATCTGAAAGATGTAGAACCTGCAACTGAGCTGTTTAAACGCTTTGATACTGCAGCGATGTCTATCGGCGCGCTCAGCCCGGAGGCTCACGAAGCGCTGGCAGAAGCAATGAACAGCCTCGGCGGTTTCTCCAACTCCGGTGAAGGCGGTGAAGATCCGGCGCGCTATGGCACCAATAAAGTGTCGCGTATCAAGCAGGTTGCTTCTGGTCGCTTCGGCGTAACTCCGGCTTACCTGGTGAATGCTGATGTCATTCAGATCAAAGTCGCCCAGGGGGCCAAACCGGGTGAAGGCGGCCAGCTACCGGGTGACAAAGTCACGCCGTATATCGCCAGGTTGCGCTACTCCGTACCCGGCGTAACGCTGATCTCTCCGCCGCCGCATCACGATATCTACTCTATTGAGGATCTGGCACAGCTGATTTTCGACCTGAAACAGGTCAACCCGAAAGCGATGATCTCTGTGAAGCTGGTTTCTGAACCGGGTGTCGGTACCATCGCTACCGGTGTGGCGAAAGCCTATGCCGATCTGATTACTATAGCCGGTTACGACGGCGGTACTGGCGCAAGCCCGCTCTCTTCCGTGAAATATGCAGGTTGTCCGTGGGAACTGGGGCTGGTGGAAACCCAGCAAGCGCTGGTCGCTAACGGTTTGCGTCACAAGATTCGTTTGCAGGTGGATGGCGGTCTGAAAACCGGACAGGACATCATAAAAGCCGCAATTCTGGGCGCCGAAAGCTTTGGTTTCGGTACCGGACCGATGGTCGCGCTGGGTTGTAAATACCTGCGAATTTGTCACCTGAATAACTGCGCAACCGGCGTAGCGACTCAGGATGACAAACTGCGTAAGAATCACTATCACGGTCTGCCATTCAAAGTGACCAACTACTTTGAATTTATCGCCCGTGAAACCCGCGAGTTAATGGCACAACTGGGCGTGAAACGCCTGGTCGATCTGATTGGCCGTACCGATCTGCTGAAAGAACTGGACGGTTTTACCGCCAAGCAGCAGAAACTGGATCTGGCGAAACTGCTGGAAACTGCCGAACCGCACCCAGGCAAAGCACTGTACTGCACGGAAAACAACCCGCCGTTTGATAATGGCGTACTGAACGCGCAGTTATTACAACAGGCGAAACCGTATGTCGATGAGAAGCAGAGCAAAACTTTCTGGTTCGATATCCGCAATACCGATCGTTCCGTGGGTGCTTCACTGTCTGGCTATATTGCACAGTCTCACGGCGATCAGGGGCTGGCAGCCGATCCAATTAAAGCACATTTCAGCGGCACCGCAGGCCAGAGCTTCGGCGTATGGAATGCTGGGGGCGTTGAACTCTATCTGACTGGAGATGCCAACGACTATGTTGGTAAAGGTATGGCGGGCGGTTTGCTGGCAGTGCGTCCGCCGGTGGGTTCAGCCTTCCGCAGCCATGAAGCGAGCATTATCGGTAACACCTGCCTGTATGGCGCAACCGGCGGCCGTTTGTACGCTGCGGGCCGTGCAGGCGAGCGTTTTGCAGTTCGTAACTCTGGTGCCATCACGGTTGTAGAAGGCATAGGCGACAACGGCTGTGAATATATGACCGGCGGCATTGTTTGTGTGCTGGGTAAAACCGGCGTCAACTTTGGCGCAGGGATGACCGGTGGCTTTGCCTATGTACTGGATGAAGACGGTGAATTCCGTAAACGCGTTAACCAGGAGCTGGTGGAAGTGCTGAGCGTCGATGACCTCGCCATCCATGAAGAGCATCTGCGCGGCCTAATCACCGAGCATGTGCAACATACCGGTTCTCAACGCGGCGAAGAGATCCTGGCAAACTGGCCAGCATTCTCATCGAAATTCGCCCTGGTGAAACCGAAATCCAGCGATGTAAAAGCCCTGTTAGGTCACCGTAGTCGTAGCGCGGCAGAGTTGCGCGTGCAGGCGCAGTAAGGAATTGAGATGAGTCAGAACGTTTACCAATTTATCGACTTACAGCGCGTTGATCCGCCCAAGAAACCGGTCAAGCTGCGTAAAATTGAATTTGTTGAAATCTACGAGCCCTTCTCTGAAGGGCAAGCTAAAGCGCAGGCCGATCGCTGTCTCTCCTGCGGTAACCCGTATTGCGAGTGGAAATGTCCGGTTCATAACTACATTCCTAACTGGCTGAAGCTGGCCAACGAAGGACGTATTTTTGAAGCAGCAGAGCTGTCGCACCAGACAAACACCTTGCCGGAAGTATGCGGACGCGTCTGCCCGCAGGACCGTCTGTGCGAAGGTTCCTGCACACTGAACGATGAGTTTGGCGCCGTCACCATCGGCAACATCGAGCGCTATATCAACGATAAAGCGTTCGAAATGGGCTGGCGTCCCGATCTGACTGGCGTGAAGCAAACCGGTAAACGCGTGGCGATTATCGGTGCAGGCCCGGCAGGTCTGGCATGTGCCGATGTGCTAACCCGCAACGGTGTAAAAGCCGTCGTCTTCGACCGTCATCCGGAAATCGGCGGCCTGCTGACTTTTGGTATTCCGGCTTTCAAGCTGGAGAAAGAAGTGATGACTCGCCGCCGTGAGATTTTCACCGGCATGGGTATTGAGTTCAAACTCAATACCGAAGTGGGTCGCGATGTGCAGATCGAGGAACTGCTGAAAGATTATGACGCGGTGTTCCTCGGCGTCGGTACCTATCAGTCAATGCGTGGCGGACTGGAGAATGAAGATGCAACGGGCGTATTCGACGCGCTGCCATTCCTCATCGCTAATACACGTCAGATTATGGGCTTTGGCGAAACACCCAATGAGCCGTATATCAGTATGGAAGGCAAACGTGTCGTGGTGCTTGGCGGTGGTGATACCGCAATGGACTGCGTGCGTACTTCAGTTCGCCAGGGCGCAACACACGTGATTTGTGCTTATCGCCGGGATGAAGAGAACATGCCAGGTTCCCGCCGCGAAGTGAAAAATGCGCGTGAAGAGGGCGTGGAATTCCAGTTTAACGTGCAGCCGTTGGGTATCGAAATCAATGCCAATGGCAAAGTGTGCGGCGTGAAGATGGCGCGAACCGAAATGGGCGAGCCAGATGCAAAAGGCCGTCGCCGTGCGGAAATCGTTCCGGGTTCTGAACATATAGTTCCCGCAGATGCCGTGGTGATGGCGTTTGGTTTCCGTCCGCACAGCATGGAATGGCTGGCGAAGCACAGCGTTGAACTTGATGCTCAGGGCCGTGTTATCGCACCAGAAGGCAGCGAAAATCCGTTTCAGACCAGCAATCCAAAAATCTTTGCTGGTGGCGACATCGTACGTGGCTCCGATTTGGTGGTGACCGCGATTGCCGAAGGCCGTAAAGCGGCAGACGGCATCTTGAACTATCTCGAAGTGTAATACCCATGTAGCAACCCACAAGGAGGCTTCGGCCTCCTTTTTATATTGGCGGATCGCGGATAGTAAAACAGGGCCATTCGGCCCTGTTTGATTACTTCACTACCCTCAGCGATGGGCGTCCACCGCGCGGCGGTGGATCGTCATCAGGGCCATTGTCCTGATCGTCAGCAAGATCGGGTTTATCACCGTCGATAACCGACATCACCGTCTCGCTTTCCTGCGCTGAAGTATCGAGGTCGTCATTCATAATAGCGACATCTTCATCGTAGGCTGCTTCCGGTTCGAACATGGTTCCCGCGCCGTTTTCACGGGCGTAAATAGCCAGTACGGCTGCCATCGGCACCGCAACCTGACGCGGCACGCCACCGAAGCGCGCATTGAAACGCACCTCGTCGTTAGCCAGTTCCAGGTTGCCTACCGCGCGCGGTGCGATGTTCAACACGATTTGACCGTCACGCGCATACTCCATCGGCACGCGAACATCAGGCAACGTCACATCAACAACCAGATGCGGCGTTAGCTGATTATCCAGCAGCCATTCATAGAAGGCCCGCAGCAGATACGGACGGCGTGGAGACAGTTGTGACAAATCCATTCAGTTAACCCCGGCCAAGGCGCATTTCGCGCTCGGCTTCAGTTAGAGAAGCCAGGAAGGAATCACGCTCAAATACGCGCGTCATATATCCTTTCAGCTCTTTGGCGCCCGCGCCACTCAACTCGATGCCCAGTACCGGTAAGCGCCATAGCAGCGGTGCGAGGTAGCAGTCAACAAGGCTAAACTCGTCGTTCAGGAAGTAAGGTTTCTGGGTGAACAACGGGCCAATTGCCAGCAACTCTTCACGCAGTTGTTTACGGGCGGCATCGGCCTGTGCGCCGCTGTTGTTCTGGATGATATTCATCAGGGAATACCAATCCTTTTCAATGCGATGCATGTACAGGCGACTTTCACCACGTGCGACCGGGTAAACCGGCATTAGCGGCGGATGCGGGAAACGCTCGTCCAGATATTCCATAATAATGCGTGACTCCCACAAGGTGAGTTCACGATCTACAAGTGTCGGTACGCTTTGATTCGGGTTGAGGTCAATCAGATCCTGAGGAGGATTATCCTTTTCCACGTGCTCAATTTCGAAGCTGACACCTTTTTCGGCCAGCACGATACGGACCTGATGGCTATAGATGTCCACAGGACCAGAAAACAGCGTCATTACCGAACGTTTGTTGGCAGCGACAGCCATGAAAACCTCCAGGTATATTCTAGAATTTACTGCTACCGGACTTACTCGACCGGCCAGATGTGAGTTACCTACCCGCCCGTACTGTCACTTTCGTTCAGGAAGCAAACAAAAAATGAACAATCCCAGCCATTTGGGCAGAAAATTGGATGATAGTTTACCAGATTCTGCGGGGTTTGTGGTGAGGGGATTCTGCAAATGCAGAAAAAGACGCGATAAACGATTGATTACTGTGGATAACGTAATTTTTATCCATAAAAAAACCCGGCTTGCACCGGGTTTTTCGCCAATCGTTCTGCCGAAGCAGAAAACAATTAACGTTTGGAGAACTGCGGACGACGACGTGCTTTGCGCAGACCAACTTTTTTACGTTCAACCTGACGAGCGTCACGAGTGACGAAGCCAGCTTTACGCAGTTCGGAGCGCAGAGATTCATCGTACTCCATCAGAGCGCGGGTGATACCATGACGGATCGCACCTGCCTGACCGGAGATACCACCACCTTTAACGGTGATGTACAGATCCAGTTTTTCAACCATGTCGACCAGTTCCAGCGGCTGACGAACTACCATGCGGGCAGTTTCACGACCAAAGTACTGTTCCAGAGAACGCTGGTTGATTACGATTTTACCGTTGCCCGGTTTGATAAACACGCGAGCGGCGGAGCTTTTGCGGCGACCAGTGCCGTAGTATTGATTTTCAGCCATTGCCTATAATCCCGATTAGATGTCAAGAACTTGCGGTTGCTGTGCCGCGTGGTTGTGCTCGTTACCCGCGTAAACTTTCAGTTTACGGTACATAGCACGACCCAGCGGGCCTTTTGGCAGCATGCCTTTAACCGCGATTTCAATCACACGCTCAGGACGGCGGGCAATCATCTCTTCAAAGGTCGCTTCTTTGATACCACCGATGTGACCGGTGTGGTGGTAGTACATTTTGTCGGAACGTTTGTTGCCGGTTACAGCAACTTTTTCTGCGTTCAGAACGATGATGTAATCACCCGTATCAACGTGCGGAGTATATTCCGCTTTATGCTTACCGCGCAGGCGACGAGCCAGTTCGGTAGCCAGACGGCCCAGAGTTTTACCGGTCGCGTCAACAACATACCAGTCGCGTTTTACGGTTTCTGGTTTAGCTGTAAAAGTTTTCATTATAAAGCTTACCCAAATAATAAGTTACACGTTGGTGAACACCCAAACGCCTAAATACAAGTGAGGTTCACACGACATTGTCCAGTAAACCTACCCCTTCGGATATGTTTAGCCGGCACACAAGAGTTTCGGGAAAAAAACCTTGTAGTAACGTGGGGTCGCAGGATTATAGAGAAGTCGTGGGCAAAGATCGACCCCTTTTTGTGATTTGGCGTGTCTTTTGTACAAGGCGAATCCCTCTCCTACCCGGGAAAGGGATTTAGCGATTACGGCATATGCGCACGCTTGAGATATTCTTCGCTCTGCATCTCTTGCAGGCGGGACAAACAGCGCTGAAATTCAAATTTCAGCCGCTCGCCCTGATAAATCTCATGCAGCGGCGCGGCTGCACTCACTACCATCTTCACATGGCGCTCGTAAAACTCATCGACCAAAGCAATAAAGCGTCGAGCTTCGTTCTCCATCAACGGCGTCATTATCGGCACCTCGAACAACATTACGGTATGGAACAAGCGAGAGAGCGCGATGTAATCATGCTGGCTGCGCGCATCGACGCAGAGCGTGGCAAACGACACCGCCAGCGTCTGGTTTTCCACACCCAGCGTCGACAACGCACGGTGATTAATCTCCAGCACCGGCGCATGTTCACGGTTTGCGCCAGCCAGTGCTAACCACAAGGCATCCATTTGCCGCGCGGTCTCACTGTTCAGCGGAGTCAGCCATAAGTGCATCTGGGTTAATGCGCGCAGACGATAATCGACGCCAGCATCGACATTCATCACATCGCAAAACTGCTTGATAGCATCGATAGCAGGTAAAAAGCGCGAACGCTGCAGACCGTTGCGATAGAGCTCATCCGGAGGAATATTCGACGTTGTCACCAGCGTAATACCACGGGCAAACAGCGCTTTCATTAGCCCGCCCAGCAACATGGCATCGGTAATATCCGAAACGAAAAATTCATCGAAGCACAGCACATCGGTTTCAGCTTTGAAACGATCGGCAATAATTTCCAGCGGATCGCTATGTCCCTGAAGTGAAGTTAGCTCTTCGTGAACGCGCAGCATAAAACGGTGAAAGTGCAGACGTTGTTTACGCTCACCTGGTAAACTCTGATAGAACATATCCATCAGCCAGGTTTTGCCACGACCAACACCACCCCACATATAGAGGCCACGCACGGGAGCACTCTGCCGCGGTTCACGTTTTCCCAACAGTTTTTTGCCGACCGCAGCCAGCAAACCACCGCTTGTCGGTGTTCCATTGTCGCTGCGGGTAATCAGTTCTTGATAGATATGCTCCAGCCGCTGAACGGCTTCTTTTTGCACATCATCCGGCTGATGGCTTCCCTCTTTGAGAGCGCCGTTGTATCGCGATGTCGGGGTAAGGCTTTGCATGGTGTTATGGTTGTTCCTTGAAAATCGATCCGCCCTCAGAGGGTTGACGAAAAAAAACCGTTCTACACTACGCGATGATTTGTCAGGATTCCACTTCTACACCAGAAGCGGTTATAGTGGCACTATCAGGCGCAGGCAAGAAGCTTGCGACCCACACCCTACGGAATCACAAAATAACGGGAGAAGTACATGACCTGGGAATACGCGCTAATCGGGTTGGTTGTCGGCATTATCATTGGTGCCGTGGGTATGCGTTTCGGAAACCGTAAATTGCGCCAGCAACAGGCCTTGCAGTATGAACTGGAAAAAAATAAAGCGGAACTGGAAGAGTATCGCGAAGAGCTGGTGAGCCATTTTGCCCGCAGCGCGGAACTGCTGGATAACATGGCGCATGATTATCGCCAACTCTATCAGCACATGGCGAAAAGCTCGTCCAGCCTGCTGCCGGAAATGTCCGCAGAAGAAAATCCGTTCCGCAACCGTCTGGCAGAATCTGAAGCCAGTAACGATCAGGCACCGGTGCAGATCCCGCGTGATTATTCTGATGGCGCTTCTGGTCTGTTGCGCGGCGGCGCAAGCCGTAAATAATCCACCCTGTTATCTGTTTTTTCGGGCGCGTTTCCCGCGCCCTCCCCCTTCTTGCGCATCACAGCTATTATTTAGTCATTCATATCATTGTTACCCGGTTAAAATTTCAATAACATCAAACTGTTTTGGGGCGTCATTCCTTTCACTTTAGGTTACGAGAGCAAGCATCAATGAAGAAACCAACCCTGCTGTTGAGTGCATTTGCGTTAAGTGTCGGGTTAACTCTCTCGGCACCGTTTCAGACGATGGCCGCTATGCCATCACAATTGCCCGGCCAGGGCGCGTTGCCAAGCCTTGCGCCAGTACTGGAAAAGGTATTGCCTGCGGTCGTTAGCGTGCGGGTAGAGGGGACGACGTCACAAGGTCAGAAAGTTCCGGATGAGCTTAAGAAGTTTTTCGGCGACGATGTGCCGGATCAACCGCAGCAGCCGCAACCTTTTGAAGGGCTGGGTTCTGGCGTGATTATTGACGCCGCGAAAGGCTACGTGTTGACAAACAATCACGTGATTAATCAGGCGCAAAAAATCAGCGTGCAGTTGAACGATGGCCGCGAGTTCGACGCCAAACTGATCGGCGGTGATGATCAGAGTGATATTGCTCTGCTGCAATTACAGAATGCCAGCAACCTGACGCAAATTGCGATTGCTGACTCCGATAAACTGCGCGTCGGCGACTTTGTCGTTGCCGTCGGCAACCCGTTCGGCCTTGGGCAGACGGCGACTTCCGGGATTGTTTCCGCACTGGGCCGCAGTGGCCTGAATCTGGAAGGGCTGGAGAACTTTATCCAGACGGATGCCTCCATCAACCGCGGTAACTCTGGCGGCGCGCTGCTTAACCTCAACGGCGAACTTATCGGCATTAACACCGCTATCCTCGCGCCGGGCGGCGGTAGCGTAGGGATTGGCTTCGCCATTCCGAGTAATATGGCGCAAACCCTCGCCAGGCAATTAATTCAGTTTGGTGAGATCAAACGTGGTCTGTTGGGCATTAAAGGCACGGAAATGAGTGCGGATATCGCCAAAGCCTTTAATCTTAACGTTCAGCGCGGCGCTTTTGTCAGCGAAGTGCTGCCTAACTCTGGTTCGGCAAAAGCCGGGATCAAATCAGGTGATGTGATCGTCAGTCTGAACGGTAAGCCGCTGAACAGCTTTGCCGAACTGCGTTCACGTATTGCCACGACAGAGCCTGGCGCGACAGTGAAGCTCGGCCTGCTGCGCGATGGCAAGCCGCTGGATGTGGAGGTCACGCTGGATAAAAGCACCTCTTCATCCGCCAGCGCTGATCTGATTTCACCATCATTACAGGGTGCAGAACTGAGCGACGGTCAGCTCAAAGACGGCACTAAAGGCATCTCGATAAATAATGTCGAAAAAGGCAGCGCAGCCGCGCAGGCAGGTCTGCATAAAGATGATGTGATCATTGGCATCAACCGTGAGCGCGTTCAGTCGATCGCCGAAATGCGTAAAGTACTGGAAACGAAACCTTCAATAATGGCACTGCATATCGTGCGCGGTAACGACAGTATCTATCTGCTGCTGCGATAAAGCCTCCACTCTCCGGACGTCATCATGTGATGTCCGGAGAACTCATGTTATGCTGCTGCCGTTCTTCCATTTAGCGATAATCCCATCATGTATGTGAAGCTTTTACGTTCAGTTGCAATCGGTTTGGTTGTGGGTGGCCTGATCATCGCCGTCATGCCTTCGCTGCGAAAAAACATCCCCCTTCACGCTTCCCAGCTTGAAAGCGCAGACGAAACGCCAGCGAGCTATAACTCGGCAGTACGCCGCGCAGCGCCCGCTGTGGTCAACGTCTATAACCGCAGCCTGAATAGCTCCACGCACGATCGACTGGAGATCCGTACGCTTGGTTCCGGCGTGATTATGGATCAGCGTGGCTACATCATTACCAACAAGCACGTCATCAATGATGCGGACCAGATTATCGTTGCCCTGCAGGATGGCCGGGTGTTTGAAGCATTGCTGGTTGGCTCGGATTCCCTGACCGACTTAGCGGTGCTGAAGATCAACGCGACTGGCGGTCTGCCGGTGATCCCCATCAATACGAAACGCACGCCGCATATCGGCGATGTGGTTCTGGCAATCGGTAACCCATACAACCTTGGTCAAACGACAACGCAGGGGATTATCAGCGCTACCGGGCGTATCGGCCTGAACCCGAGCGGGCGGCAGAACTTTTTGCAGACCGATGCTTCAATCAACCATGGAAACTCCGGCGGCGCGCTGGTTAACTCGCTGGGCGAACTGATGGGCATTAACACGTTGTCGTTTGATAAGAGCAACGACGGCGGAACACCGGAAGGCATCGGTTTTGCCATCCCTTTCCAGTTGGCCACCAAGATTATGGATAAGCTGATCCGCGATGGTCGGGTGATCCGGGGTTACATTGGTATCGGCGGGCGAGAAATTGCGCCTCTGCATTCACAAGGCGGAGGTATCGACCCGATTCAGGGGATCGTCGTTAACGAAGTTTCGCCTGGCGGGCCTGCCGCCCGCGCCGGGATTCAGGTGAATGACGTCATCACCTCAGTCAATGGTAAAGCTGCCGTTTCCGCGCTTGAAACGATGGATCAGGTCGCCGAAATCCGCCCAGGTTCTGTCATTCCGGTTGAAGTAATGCGCGACGATAAGAAACTGACTCTGCAAGTCACCATCGAAGAATATCCGGCAACCAACTGATTTACAATAAAAAACCGGAGCACTGTCTCCGGTTTTTTATTGCAGTGATAACACGTTAACGGTTAACGAAATCCACGCCCAGTTGAATATCTTTTTTCAGCGTGTCCAGCATACCTTCCAGCGACTGTTGCTCATAAGCGCTAAGCTTGCCGATAGCATGACGCTCTTCAATGCCGTTTTTCCCCAACAGCAGCGGCTGTGAGAAGAAGCGCGCATATTCGCCATCGCCTTCGACATAGGCGCATTCAACTACGCCTTTCTCGCCTTGCATTGCGCGAACCAGCGACAAACCAAAACGTGCAGCAGCCTGCCCCATCGAGAGCGTAGCCGAACCGCCCCCCGCCTTAGCTTCCACCACTTCAGTACCGGCATTCTGAATGCGTTTTGTCAGTTCTGCGGCTTCCTGCTCGCTAAAGCTGACGCCCGGTACCTGCGACAGCAGTGGCAGAATGGTAACGCCGGAATGCCCACCAATCACCGGTACTTCGATATCGACCGGTGATTTATGTTTCAGTTCGGCAACAAAGGTATTGGAGCGAATAATGTCCAGCGTGGTAACACCAAACAGTTTGTTCTTGTCATAGACACCCGCTTTCTTCAGCACTTCCGCCGCAATGGCAACGGTAGTATTAACCGGGTTAGTAATGATGCCAATACACGCTTTCGGCGCTGTTTTCGCCACCTGGGTTACCAGGTTTTTCACAATGCCCGCATTGACGTTAAACAGGTCGGAACGATCCATACCCGGTTTACGCGCCACGCCAGCGGAAATCAGTACGACATCAGCACTTTCCAGCGCAGGAGTCGCATCATCGCCGGAGAAACCTTTAATGCTCACATCAGTTGGAATATGGCTGAGATCAACAGCAACCCCGGGGGTTACAGGAGCAATATCATAGAGAGAGAGTTCTGAACCAGAAGGCAGTTGTGTTTTCAGTAGTAGGGCTAGCGCCTGACCGATACCGCCGGCCGCGCCGAGGACTGCAACTTTCATCATAAACTCCTTATTATGGTTAGCTAAATATTTTGTTACTCCGTTGCGACGACCTTAATTCACCCTGATAATTATGGCAATGCATGCGCAGAAATTCTGCGGCACACTCTACTTTCAGATCTTATAAGAAGGTAAATACGTCGTCAGATCGGCAAGCTAAGCAACTAACACCGAGAGTTTATAATATAGCTGCTATATTCACCAAAATAACATCAACTTTATAACATTAAATTTACTTTTTAATCTTATTTGCGACGTAAGACACATGTGACTGTCCTTCAGCACCGGATTTGGTAAACTCCGCGCCTTTCAGCATACATTTGAGTATTTCCCATACGAGATTATTTGCATAAAAATTCATAAATATGCATAATAATGTTGTTTTCACGGCCATATTACGGGTGACTTATGCGAAGCTCGGCAAAACAAGAAGAATTAGTTAAAGCGTTTAAGGCGCTTCTTAAAGAAGAGAAATTCAGTTCTCAGGGAGAAATTGTCCAGGCTTTACAAGATGAAGGCTTCGACAACATCAATCAGTCTAAAGTCTCCCGCATGCTGACCAAATTCGGTGCGGTGCGTACGCGCAACGCAAAAATGGAGATGGTCTACTGTCTGCCGATTGAACTGGGCGTCCCGACAACCTCCAGCCCGCTGAAGAACCTGGTGCTGGATATCGACTACAACGATTCCGTTGTGATGATTCATACCAGTCCGGGCGCAGCGCAGCTTATCGCACGTCTGCTGGATTCTCTGGGTAAAGCAGAAGGCATCCTCGGCACCATTGCCGGTGACGATACGATTTTTACCATCCCGGCAAGAGGCTTCACCGTTAAAGAGCTCTACGAAGCGATCCTCGTGTTGTTCGAACAAGAACTCTAATATCACTTCCCCCCGCTTCGATTGCGGGGGAACCTTCTGACTATTCCCCTTCGCCCACAACTTTTCCCTCACATTAATTTAACAGTTAATGCGATTTCCCGTTTCAAACCACTGGTGCAGTGAATGCCATCGCACAAAAAATCAAATTCAAATATCTATATGATTTTCTTAGATAACACCAATCATTTTTTAATCATTATCAGGTTTTTTATGCATTCTGGTTATAAAAAATAATTTCAACATGCCTTAGTTACCATAGAAATAATTAGCATGGTATTAATTTTTTCAGTGACTGGTGTATACTTGATTCTGTGATGAGGGTCACGAAATAAGACCCCAATGAATTGAAGTAAAAGAATACGCCGAGGTTAAGAATCATGAATATCAAATCAACTGTTGCCACACTTAGCATTCTCTCAGCCCTGTCATTCGGCGCTTTTGCTGCCGATTCCATCAGTGCAGACCAGGCGCAATCACGCCAGTCTCTGGGGACCGTATCCATAGGTGCTGTCGCCGCTTCGCCGATGGATATGCGTGCTGAACTGAACAAAAAAGCGGAAGAACAAGGCGCTTCTTCTTACCGCATTATCGAAGCACATACCGGTGACAACTGGCATGCAACAGCCGAGCTGTACAAATAAGTTTTACCGATAACCCTATGTCATCACTCAATGGCGCCAGGTACAAAAATAGCAGTTCAATCCTCCCTGCCGTTGAGACGCTCTTAAGGAGACAAACAATGAAACGCAATCTAATTATCCCAACCCTTGGACTTGCATCCCTGATCTCTTTCAGCGCAAGCGCTGCAACGCTGGTTAACAGCGAACAGGCAAGTAACCTGCAACCTATGGGCAGTGTTTCGGTTTCACAGGTTGCTGGTGTACCGATGGATATTCGCCAGGAACTCTCTGCGAAAGCTGACCAGGCGGGAGCCAGCAGCTATCGCATCGTTGAAGCACGTACGGGCGATTACACTCACGTCACGGCGGAACTGTATAAATAAACCCTCGTCGTCTAGTCCGACGACTTGCCCCTGCCTGTCAGGGGCTTTTTTTTGCCTTCAGCGCACATTAAAACGCAGCTCGCCCTCCAGCTCCTCTTCTGCTTCATCAAACAACAGGATCAATGCGCCAAAACGGCGGCGCTGTCGCTCCGGCAGATGAACAAACTCAATCTCCAGCGGTAGGGGTAATGCCCCCGCCATCACCGCATCCCACAGTGAATCAAGATCGTGAATTTTGTCGCTTCCCAGCTCGAACTGACGCGAGAAATCCCGGTAGAACGCGCCCTGATCGTCGATGTTTTTAAAATCGAAAGTGTAGGTATTCATTATTTCCGCCACCAGCCCAACAGGGCGGCACAGCCGCCCGCCGTGTTATAATCCGCCGAGATGCAGGGTTTTCACCTCAAGATACTCCTCCAGCCCCAGCACCGACCCTTCACGACCCAGCCCCGACTCTTTCACTCCGCCGAACGGCCCCAGTTCTGTGGATACCGCGCACTCGTTAATACCTATCATTCCACTCTCAATGGCTTGCGAAACGCGGAACACCCGAGGCAAGTTTTGCGTATAGAAGTAAGCCGCCAGGCCAAACGGTGTCGCATTTGCGCGCTGGACGACCTCTTCCTCGCTGGTAAAGCGGAAACAGGCTGCCACCGGACCAAAGGTCTCTTCCTGCGCCAGTTTCATACCATCGCTACAATCACCCAGTACGGTTGGTTGCCAGAAGTTACCGCCAAGATGGTGCGCTTTACCGCCAGTCAGCACTTTAGCACCTTTAGCCACCGCATCTTCCACATGCTCACGCACTTTTTCGATGGCAGCAAGTTCGATCAACGGCCCCACCACAACGCCCTCTTCCAGACCATTTCCCACTTTCAATGCGCTTACCGCCGTACTCAGCTTTTGCGTGAACGTGTCATAGACGGACTCATGAATATAGAAGCGGTTTACGCTGACACAGACCTGACCGGCATTACGAAATTTGTTAGCAATCGCCCCCTGAACTGCCGCATCGATGTCAGCATCGTCAAAAACGATATACGGTGCGTTGCCCCCCAGTTCCATCGACACTTTTTTCATGGTTTCGGCGACATTGCGGACCAGCGTTTTTCCTACCGCAGTCGAGCCGGTGAAAGAGATCTTACGCACCTCATGGCTGGCCATAATCGCATCGCTGATTTCTGCCGTGTTACCGGCAACCGCATTGAGTACACCATCCGGTACACCCGCTTTCTTCGCCAACGCCAACAAGGCAAACGCGCTGAGCGGGGTATTGTTTGCCGGTTTGATAACGCCGGTACACCCTGCTGCCAGCGCTGGCCCCAGCTTTCGAGTCAGCATCGCCATCGGGAAGTTCCACGGAGTGATGGCAGCAACCACGCCTACCGGTTCCCGGGTAGCCAGAATGCGCGAACCAGGCTTGATCGGCGGGATAATTTCACCGTTAGCGCGTTTTGCCTGTTCGGCAAACCACTGAATGAAGCTGGCGGCATACTCAACTTCTCCCTCAGCTTCTTTCAATGGTTTCCCTTGCTCGGTAGTCATTAAGCGCCCTAACCAGCTTTTATTTTCAATGATCAATTCATACCAGCGATAGAGGATGGTGGAACGCTCTTTCGCGGTTTTCGCCCGCCAGCCTGGGAAAGCCCGACTCGCCGCAGCAATGGCATCTTCGGTCTCTTTTTTTCCTGCTTTAGCGACGCTGGCGATGATCTCACCGGTGGCCGGATTCAGAACGTCAAATGTGGTGTCCAGCGATTTCCAGACACCATCTACCAGATAGCCGGTCTGAAAAAGTGGGTTATCCTGCAATACCTGCGTTGCCATTTTTTTCTCCCGTTCGGTGTGTTATCAGCTCCCACAAAGTATAGCCATAAAAAAACCGACGCTTTTTAGCGTCGGCTTTCTGTTTAGTTGTTGGTCAGCACATGCTGATATTTGTGAAGCACCCCGGTTAATCGCTGCACCGGCTCGGTCACCTGCAGCGGCGCATCCCAGATGCGCAGTTTCTCCTGGTAGATATCAAGTTCTTCCAGTAGTTGCAGAAAGTAACGCCGTCGTTTGTTATCCGATCCGGCCGAAATCACGTGCGATGCGGTACGACGTAGCTGACGATGAAAAGCGGAAAGATCATCGTTGATCGGCACCGGCGCATCGCGCAGACGCTGGTGGGCAATAATCAACGTTAATGCCAGACGAAATTTCGCCACGTCGCCGGGGAATTTGTTCAGCAGTAAAAACAGTTGCTGATACAGCGCAGGCAGATGGTTTTCTTTACGTCGAGCTGTATTGGTAGTCATTGCCGATACCGCCGCCGAAACAAACTGATTCAACAACGTACGCCCGGTGCGCGCCTGCGAGTTATCCCGCACCAGCAGCAGAACTACCATAGCCAGCACTACGCCCACTAACTGACCGAGCGCATTGTCGAGAAACTGGCTGAATTTAAAGGTCATTGGGTTATCAAGTACCAGAATGTTGATGGTGCCCGCCAGGGTCGCCATCGATCCCAGACGGCGCTTCTGCACCTCAATGCCGATGAAAAAGGCCAGCACCGCAAGGCTGATGCAGAGCAGCAGCATGCTTTGTTGCGTCGAGGGAATAATCACCAGAAAGAACAACGCCCCGATAGGCAGGGCCCACAGCATGCCGTAGATAAAGTCTTTTGCCACCATTTTCGGATTCGGCAGACGCATCGCCAGCGAGGTAACGACGGCAATCATTACCATTGATCCACTGCCGGATGTCCAGCCGGTCCACAGCCAGAAAAGCGTACCCAGCATGCACGATAAGGTGGTGCGCCAGAAGTTAACCATTGCATGGTGACGTTCGGCGGATTCCGGTTTTACCACCACTTCGCCCTGTAGGACCTCTTCTTCAACCGCACTGATTTTGGCATTACCGATGACACCACGTTTCAGCAGCAGGTAGCGCGTCGCCGCTCCCACCCAACTGTAGATGGTTACCGGCGTATCATGCTCACCGGTCCAGGCCATCACCCGGCGCATGCGTTTCACTTGCCGGTGCACATCCTGCACATTGTCGACAGGATCCGCAAACAGCTCCCGGAAGGTATCAGTAACCAGTTCCGGACGCGTATTTTGAATAAGGTAGGTTTCGCAAGCCTGAGTAATCAGCGTCAGTGACAACGAATTGATTACTTTTAACCGCCGGTTAGCACGCCCCCAGCGGGAGGACTCAATCTTCAGGTTGCTACGCATGCCTTCCAGCGCGGTGGTACGGCGCACCAGCGCAGCCCATGCTTGATCTACCTCTTCGCTATCGCCGTGCTTGATGCACAATTGCATCAGTTGATAGTGCGACACCAGCAGAGCGTCCAGCTCACGGTCAATCTCATGTTTGATCGAACGTGGGGAAAACAGAAGATCGGCAACAATGGCGCAGAGGATCCCGATGACGATTTCGCTACAACGCTCCACAGCATACTGTGGTGCCAACAGCGGCTCGGTCTGAATGGTAACGACGATGATTAAAGCAGTATATCCTGCCAGCCCCCAGGCATAGGAGTTTTCAATGCGTACCAGCGAGGAGAGCCAGGTACAAAAACCGGCCCAGATACAGCATACCATCAGCATCAACAGCGGCGTTCGGATCAATACAATAATGATCGTCAGACCGGCAATACAGCCGATAAACGTCCCGACAATACGCAGCATCCCGCGGTAACGGATAGCACCGGAATAAGGCTCGCCTCCGGCCGCAAACGCCGGACCAGCCGCAACGATCGCAGCGGTCAGCACCGCCCAGCGCGGTGTTTCAAGCTGAAAGTGAAAACCGACGAATAGCGCCAGCACCACGGCAAAGGCCAGCTTGACGGCAAAGCGCAAATGCTGGCTGGCTATCGACAACAGCCCCATAGTGATTACCCCAGCTCACGCAGGCGGTGGGCCATTTTACGGAAGAAGGAATCCTTGCTCTCATCACGATCGGTTTTCCCGGTCACGACAACGGTCGCGGTAGTGCCCGCAGGCCAGAGATTTCCCTGCTGTTTATCAAGGCGAATACGTACCGGTACGCGCTGGGCCAGACGCACCCATTCCAGATTGGAATCGATAGTCGCCATCCCTTTACTGTCGTTGCTGCTGCTGGAGTTGGTGACACCGGCGGCGATACTGTCCACCGTGCCTTTCAGCACCAGGTTACTGCCGAGCGGCGTGATCTCTGCCCGGTAGCCAGGACGAACACCCTCGAGTTTCGTTTCTTCCATATAAGCCAGAATATAGAAGGAGTTCTGTTTCACCAACGCTACAGCGGTTGAACCGCGGGTAATAAACTCACCGGCGTAAACATTCAAGTTGGTAACCCAACCGTCAGCTGGAGCACGGATGATGGTGCGTTCCAGATCTAGTTTCGCCAGGTCACGGGCCGCTTGCGCTTTCGCAAGCTGATGCATCACCGTTTGCAGTGTGTTGTTCGCCTGGTCGATCTCTTCGCGCGACATCGCCTGTACACCTAGCTGGTTACGACGTCCGGCCTCACGGCGCTTCTCGTTGACCAACGCATCGTAATAAGCAACATCCGCCTCATCCTCTGCCAACGCTTTCTGGTAGCGGGGCTGATCGATGGTGAACAGCACTTGTCCCTCTTTTACCAGTTGGTTGTCATGTACATTGACCGAGGTCACCAGCCCGGTAACATCTGGCGCAATAGCAACCACATCCGCGCTGAAGCGTGCATCGCGCGTCCAGGGAGATTCGGTGTAATAGACCCAGGCGCGGAAAATTGCGATAAACGCCAGGATAACCAGAATGATAGTAATAGCGGTACGGGAGATATTTCTTGTTAGTGTTTTCACTTGGACCTCAAACAAACAGACGCGACAGCAGGTAAAACAGGCAGCAGTACAACGCTGTATTAAATAAAGCGGGATGCCAGACGAAGTCATAGATTCCGGTGGGGATCAGCATCCGTCGTACCAGCCAGAAAATCGCCAGTGACAAAATCAATTCAAAAAAAATCGGAGGGAACGACAAACCGAACACCACGATTACGGGAAAGAGACTCATGTTGACCTTGATTCGAGAACAAGCAGGTGAAATTGTTTTTACGTCACCGCAGGAATAGGACAGGAGTGCCAGGGCGAGAGTGACGTGAATATTCTTGAGAGATAGTATATTAACGTAACTGTTATGCTGTTATCTATATTGTGTGATCTAAATCACTTTTAAGTAAGAATGAATAATGGAACGACTAAAACGCATGTCGGTGTTTGCCAAAGTGGTGGAATTGGGTTCCTTTACCGCCACAGCCCGACAGTTGGAAATGAGCGTTTCGTCCATCAGCCAGACGGTGGCGAAGCTGGAAGATGAATTACAGGTCAAACTGCTAAACCGCAGCACACGCAGTCTGGGGCTAACCGAAGCCGGAAAAATTTACTATCAGGGATGTCGTCGCATGCTGCATGAAGTGCAGGATGTCCATGAGCAACTTTACGCTTTCAACAACACGCCGATTGGCACGCTGCGCATTGGTAGTTCTTCAACCATGGCGCAAAATGTGCTGGCAAAAATGACAGCAGAGATGCTGAAAGAGCATCCAGGGTTGACTGTCAACCTGGTAACCGGCATCCCGGCGCCGGATCTCATCGCCGACGGACTGGACCTGGTGATCCGCGTTGGTGCACTGCAAGATTCCAGCCTCTTCTCCCGCCGACTTGGCGTGATGCCAATGGTGCTCTGCGCGGCGAAAAACTACCTTGCCCACTATGGCGTGCCGGAAAAACCCACCGACCTGGCAAATCATTCGTGGCTAGAATATAGCGTCCGTCCGGATAACGAATTTGAACTGATCGCGCCGGAAGGGATCTCAACGCGGCTGATCCCACAGGGACGGTTTGTCACCAACGATCCTATGACGCTGACGCGCTGGCTGACCGTCGGTGCCGGGCTGGCCTATGTCCCGCTGATGTGGGTGATCGATGAGATCAACAGCGGCCAGCTAGAGATCCTGCTGCCGCGCTATCAGTCCGATCCGCGCCCGGTTTATGCGCTATACACGCAAAAAGATAAGCTCCCGCTGAAAGTGCAGGTCTGTATTAACTACATGACGGAATATTTCATTGAAGTGGCGAAGGTGTATCAGGGAATGCAGGGACGCAGCGCCTGAGCGGATAATCCTCTCCCCACAGGGAGAGGATTTTAACAATTAAGCCGTACCACCTACCGTCAGGTTATCCACTTTCAGCGTCGGTTGACCCACGCCAACCGGCAGGCTTTGTCCCTCTTTGCCGCATACGCCAACGCCGTTATCCAGCTTCAGATCATTGCCGACCATCGAGATCTGCTGCATGGCTTCGATCCCGGAGCCAATCAGGGTTGCGCCTTTCACCGCTTTGGTCACTTTACCTTTCTCAATCAGGTATGCTTCCGAAGTGGAGAAGACAAACTTGCCGGAGGTAATATCCACCTGGCCGCCGCCGAAGTTTGGCGCGTAGATCCCGTAATCAACGGACTCGATAATCTCCTGCGGCGTCGATTTACCGGCGAGCATATAAGTGTTGGTCATCCGCGGCATCGGCAGATGAGCATAAGATTCACGGCGACCGTTGCCGGTCGGTTTCATGCCCATCAATCGTGCGTTCATCTTGTCCTGCATATAGCCTTTCAGCACGCCATTTTCGATCAGCACATTGTACTGCCCTGCCGTGCCTTCATCGTCAATCGCCACCGATCCGCGGCGATCGACAATTGTGCCATCATCGACCA
This sequence comes from Kosakonia arachidis, assembly GCF_900116535.1. GTDB lineage: Bacteria > Pseudomonadota > Gammaproteobacteria > Enterobacterales > Enterobacteriaceae > Kosakonia > Kosakonia arachidis. The sequence goes on from NZ_FPAU01000002.1 coordinate 676,195, forward strand.
CCGTACAAAGCTCTGAAGCCACCAGTTGGCCCATTTGCCCGCTGAATACCGACGTACCGCGACGGTTGAAATCGCCTTCCAGACCGTGACCGACCGCTTCGTGCAACAGCACGCCCGGCCAGCCCGCGCCCAGCACCACTGGCAGCGTTCCCGCAGGCGCCGCAACAGCAGACAAGTTCACCAACGCCATGCGCACGGCTTCTTTCGCCCATGCATCGGCACGCACATCGCCATCAACGTCTTGCAAGAACCAGTCATAGCCGAAACGACCACCGCCACCGCTTGAACCGCGCTCGCGTTTACCATCATCTTCTACCTGCACGCTCACCGAGAGGCGCACCAGCGGACGCACATCGGCGGCCAGCGTCCCGTCGGTCGCCGCGACAAGAATCAATTCATAAACGCCGGTCAGGCTGGCAGTGACTTCCTGCACGCGTTTGTCAGCCGCGCGTGCCACTTTATCCACGCGGCGCAGAATATCCAGCTTCTCTTCGCGACTCATACTTTGCAGCGGATCAACACTGGTGTAAATCGCCGTATGTTCCACCGCGCCCAGCGTCTTCACTTTGCCGTCGCCGTCTTCACGCACAATAGTACGCGCGGCCTGTGCGCTCTGCTCCAGCGCCAGCAGGCTTATCTGGTCGGCATAGGCGAAACCGGTTTTCTCACCGCTCACAGCGCGAACACCGACGCCCTGATCGATATTGTAAGAGCCATCTTTAATGATGCTGTCTTCTAAAACCCAGGATTCGTGATAGCTCGACTGGAAATAGAGATCGCCATAATCAAGACGACGTGCGGTCAATTGACCGAGAATAGCAAACAGATCCTGATGACTCAGGCCATTCGCTGCCAGTAGTTGTTCACTCACCAGATTAAGACTCATCATTTTTTACTCATCGTTGCCGCCACATCGGGCAATAAAAAAAGCGATACAAGGAGCTTGAGGCAATTCGCCTATGCCGTCAAATCATTGCGTTTTGTCCGTGCGCGGTTGGCGCAGGACTTCGTTAATCTGCGGCTGATCAACCGGGCCAGTAATGCTGTAGCGCAGAATAGAGACTTTATTCCATAGCGGACCCAGCACTTTACTGGCGGCAAACACTGCCGCGCCTACGATCGGGTTGACGGCGAAAGCAGCTGCCACGCCTACGGTGGCCGAAATTTCTGGTGCCACTACCGCTTCAACATTCAGTTCGCGGCGCACCAGATCGACCGAACCTTTCATCGCGATATCCGCCTCCAGCCCGTCCACCAGCGTATCATCGCTGTGCAGCACGCCATCTTTGATCCATGCGGTGCTGCGGATCGAGTCAAACCAGAACCCTTCGCTGCTGAAAGTATCGCTAAAATCGAAGCGCAGTTTGCGCAGCAGCGCATCGACACTGAACAAGCGCAGTAACTGGCCCGCATGACCAGTGCTGATATCGGTGATCTGCCCTTTCCCCAGCCGCGTACGCAAAATGCCGTTCAGCGACTCTTCCTGCGGCTGCCACGGCGGGCTACGCCAGTGCAGGTCATAGTTGATATCGAAAGAGGAGCCGCGTACCGGCGTCGAGACGCCAAAGAAACTCGCTGCCGAGTCGAATTTCTCGCCGCGCAGCACACCTTTCAGCGACGTGCGTTCTGCCCCTTCCCGATTAATCCATTCGCCGTCTGCTGTCAGACGCGCGGCACCACTGTCCACCAGACCGTTGGTCAGCGTAAGCGTATCGCCATTAATCGAGAAATCACCATCGATGCGACCATATTTTTGTCCCCACAGCCAGCATTCAGCACAGCGCAACTGCAAATCTGGCCAGCCGGTAAAATCAATACGGGTTTTGCCGCGCAGCAACGTCGACGGCGACGAAATGTCATCATCATTCGGCTGCATATTAGACGGATTGTAATAGAGGTAACGGATGGCCGCTTGCCATGGCGCATTATCGCGTAACGTCAGCGTACCGCTAATTTCCCGCGCCTGCGCCTCAATGGTAGAACCGGAAAGCTGCGGCTGCGAGACGATACTCAGGTTATTCCACTGCTGTCCGCCCAGCGTCAGTGCGGGTGTGCGTAACGTGATGCTGGACGGGAAACTCGTTGAATTACTGACATTATTCGCCACACCCTGGCGGAACAGCGCCAGCCACTGTGCGCCATTCATGGCGGGGAGATTCAGTTCCAGCCCCGACTGTGCCGGCAATGGCGGAAGGGTACGGCTATCCGAGGTCCAAATCCCACGATCGAGCGTGAGTTTGTTGTTAAGCAACCAGCGGCTGTTGAAGTGATTATTACTACCAGCATTGCCGGTCAGCGCAAAGCCACGCAGATCGCCATCCACTTTTAGTTTAACCGGCAGCACTTTACCAGCAGCTTTATCCAGCGGCGGCGGCAAAGTGCTGGCGATGTTACTCAGATCGCCATCAATATTGACCTTGTAGGTCGCACCACCGCTATGCGGCAGCTCAATTCCAACATCCCCTTTCCATGCCACGCTGCCGCCGAGCGCAGATTCAAGCTGTGCAGGTAATACGCCCGTGCGCGCGGGCTGCCATTTGCCATTGAGATTGACCGCTACCTGATACGCTTTGTCACCTTCTGTGGTGGAAAAATCAAGGTTCAGAGGTTGATTAAACCAGGTCGCCTGTAATGGTTCGCTTTTCAGGGTGCCATTATCGAAACTAAATTTGCCGCTGAGGTTTTTCAGCGTGCTGTTAAGCGGCTTGATAAACAGGCTATTGTTACGCAACGCCACATCGCCTTTAGCGACGGTCATCTCGCCGTCCAGCGGAATATCAAGGTGTAAGCGAGCGCTTACGTCGCCATCAAGTTGCAGTTCATCCAGTGCGCTGGCCAGCGTATCGTGCAGTGGCGTCTCTTTGAAGTAGGGGCCAACGGCTTTGCCTGGGCCGTTAATATCGGCATCGATCAGCAGATTCTCTTTTTCATAATCAGGAATAACCGCGGTAAGATTACTGGCGATCACACCGCCCAGGGCCGCCTTATCGCTTTTCATCCATAGACCGTCATTGAGAAAATCCAGCTCAATATTCAGATTTTGCAGCGCTGGCCAATCAGGCTGAAAAGCAAAGGTCGCATTGTGCAGCGGTACCAGCACTTCAAACTGACCTTCGTTGTGCTTATAGGGGAATAAGTGCGGGTTGCCGCCGTACACCAGAGTGGCATCCTGTGCCTGCCCGCCTTGAATGGCAGCGCTAAGATACGACACCAGCGCTTTGCCCATCAGGTTTTGCGGGAAGTAGCGCCAGGACTGCCCAGCATCGGAAACATTGATCCCCGCCAGAATACCAAGCCAGGGTTCATCATCCTGCGGCTGGAGATAACGGAAACCTCCGTGCACATGTAGCGCGTTCGCCTGCACATCAATGTTATGCCCATCAATCTGGAAGCCATGTTCGTTCTTCTGCCAGTTCAGCGTGGCGTCCGCTTTCTCAATCTCCAGCGGCTCCGGGAACACGCCGACGTACGGCATTTTCGCCTGCGTCACTGCACCCGTTAAGCGCCCATCAGCGAGGCTGCCTTCCAGCTTGCCGCTGAAATGTTCAACGCCCGGCAACAACTGCCACTGTTTCCAACGGATATCTTTCCACTGTGCCAGGAAACGCGTTTTGTCGGTTGCTTGTAACGGGATATCCAGTGCCAGTTGCTCCAGCGAACCTTCCGGTTGCATAGTGCGCCAGATATCGTACAGGGACGGCGAGATCTTCTGCGCAATCGGCAGCAGCCCTTCCAGCCCACTCAACTCAAGGTTGTTGGCGCGAACGCGGAATTCATCGCTGCTCACCCCGCCCACTTCCTGCGCCGGAACCCAGGCGAAACTCAGCGCACCCTGCGGCCATGCGTGGTCATCAATAGCGATACGTGTTACCGGCACATCAAACTGCCAGCCTTGCTGTTGACGGGAAACATGGGCGGTCAGGTTATCGACCGTCAAACGGTGGGTTGTTGACTGCTCTCCCTGCCAGCTTGCACCGCCTTTTTTCAGCCATACATCGCCGCTTTCCACCACGCCTTTATTCAGCGTCATCCAGCCCTCAAGGCTAAAACGGGCAGAATCGAGTGCCACGTTGTCCTGCATCCACCTGCCGAGCCATGGTTTAACATCGATATCATCAGCTTGCAGCCAGACACGGCCATTATTCAGTAGCCCGTTGTCGTCGCGGAGATCCATCCGAACCTGCATCACACCATGCTGCCCGGTCAGGCTAGAGAGACTGACTTGCCCCTCGGCGCGGTGACGATCGTTGCCGTTAAGCCATGTAAGCTGCGGGATCGCCAGTTCGGCGCGTTGGCCGGAAAGCGTCAGAAAACTGACGCGGCTATCGCGAAGATCGAAATGATCGAACTGGCGTAAGAAGAGGTCGCCGATACGATCGCTGGCAATCGGCTCACCGTTGTCATTCCGTTGCAACGGCGTATTGGTGCGCGCGACCAGTTGATAAAAGGTGAGATTACGGAACTGCCAGCGCAGGTGGAGCAGGCTCTGCCAGACATCCAGCGCCAGCGTTACGCGCTTAACGGAAAGATCGCCGCCGTCATTCAAGCGGGCTTTAATATCGCGCACTTCCAGCTCAGGGCCGAAATTCTCCCAGCGCGCCTGCAACTGACTGGCCGAAACCGGAATGCCGGTTTGCGCCGTAATTCGCGTCAGGATTGCCTCGCGCCAGTTATCCAGGTGCGGCAACACCAGGCGCAAACCACTCACCAACAGCGCCGCGATAACAATCAGCGTCGCCCCTGTGAGCAGCAATATCCCCGGCAGTCGCCTCACGCCTCTCTCCTTGTCAACCCTATCAAACCCTCTCGTGCCGCAGCACGTTGCGCATTACATCATGACTACGTCAAACTGCTCCTGATTATAGAGCGGCTCGATTTGCACTTTTACCTGCTTGCCGACGAAGATTTCCACTTCGGCCAGCGCGTGCGACTCTTCACCTTTCAGGGTTTCCGCTACCGCAGGTGAAGCATAGACCAGGAAGCGATCGGAATCGTAGGCATGATGGACGCGAACGATCTCGCGCATGATCTCATAGCACACAGTTTCCACGGTTTTCACCGTTCCCCGGCCATGACAGGTGGGACATTCTTTACACAGGACGTGCTCCACACTCTCGCGTGTGCGTTTGCGGGTCATCTCTACCAGCCCAAGCTGGGAAAAACCGTTGATACTGGTTTTTACCCGATCTTTACTCAGCGCCTGCTCCAGCGAATGCAGCACGCGACGGCGGTGATCCTCATTACTCATATCAATAAAATCAATGATGATAATGCCGCCAAGATTACGCAAGCGTAGCTGCCGGGCGATCGCCTGAGTGGCTTCGATGTTAGTGTTGAAGATGGTGTCATCAAGGTTGCGATGGCCGACAAATGCGCCGGTATTAATATCGACAGTGGTCATCGCTTCGGTTTGATCAATGATGAGATAGCCGCCAGATTTCAATTCGACCTTACGCTCCAGCGCACGCTGAATTTCGTTTTCCACATCGTAGAGATCGAAGATCGGCTGGCGACCGCTGTAATGTTCCAGTTTGCTGGTCATTTCCGGAATGTATTCGGCCGTAAACTCAAGCAACGCCTCAAAGGTCAGCCTCGAATCAACGCGGATACGATCCAGATGCGCATCGGCAAAGTCGCGCAGTACGCGCTGAGCCAGTGCCAGTTCGCCGTAGAGTTTACAGCGCGTCTGCTGGCGCTTTTTGCGCTCCATCACTTTCGTCCAGACACGCTTAAGATAAGCAGCATCAGAAGAGAGATCCTCTTCGCACACGCCTTCAGCGGCAGTACGAATAATAAAACCGCCCTGCTCATCGCAGTAGCGGGCCACCACCTGCTTCAGACGGTCGCGTTCGGCCTCACTTTCAATACGCTGGGAAACGCCAACGTGCGCCGCACCCGGCATAAACACCAGATAGCGGGACGGCAGCGTAATATCTGTGGTGAGGCGCGCGCCTTTGGTGCCGAGGGGATCTTTGACCACCTGCACCATCAGATCCTGCCCCTGGCGAACCAGTTCGGAGATATCGCGAACGGTGAAGTTTTTCTGCTCTTCCCCGGCGACGCATTCGGTGTGCGGCATAATGTCGGAGGCGTGTAGAAACGCCGCCTTTTCCAGACCAATATCTACAAAAGCCGCCTGCATACCCGGAAGTACCCTGCTGACACGACCTTTGTAGATATTGCCTACTATCCCGCGCCGTGCTTCGCGCTCGATATGAATTTCCTGAAGAATACCGCCGTCAATATAGGCGACGCGTGTTTCCGATGGTGTAACGTTGACCAACAATTCAGCCGTCATGATTATCTCCCCCTTCACGCAGTGCGTTAAAATTGCTCAGCAATTCCCAAGTTTCCACCAGCGGTAAACCCACAACGGCATGATAACTACCGTTAATTTTCCTGACGAAACACCCACCCAGCCCCTGAATGCCGTACGCGCCGGCTTTATCCAGCGGTTCTTTGCTTTCGACGTAGGCGGCAATATCCTTTTCTGATAACGCTCTGAAGGTCACTTCTGTTTCCACCAGACAATCGAGCAAGTGCTGGCGATCGGCCAGTGCCACAGCGGTCATGACCTGGTGTGTTTGCCCGGAAAGCAAACGTAACATACTGGAAGCATGCGAGGAGTCTTTCGGTTTTTCAAGCACTTCACCATTAAATATCACAATCGTGTCCGCGCCTAACACTGGCAAATCACGCGGCACCATCGCTACGCCCGCCTGCGCCTTCTCACGTGCGAGGCGCAGAACGTACTGCCGCGGACTCTCCTGCGACTGACGTTGTTCTTCAATTCCCGGAACGATACGTTCGAAAGCCACACCCAATTGAGTGAGCAGTTCCTGACGACGGGGGGAGCCGGAAGCAAGCCAGATATGTGTCATAACAACCTTTATTGCACCGCAAACTGCTGGCGGATCTTACGCATTAACAGGAAGAGCCACGGCCAGAGCACGCCATTTACGAGGCTACTCCAAAAAATGTCGGGCTTGAACGAAACGTTAATTACCAGGAACTCAGCCCAGAAAACAATGACTTCAGTCGCCAAGGACAACAACATGACCACCAGCGCCTGTTGCCAGAGCGCCAGATTACGGAATAACTGAAATTTCAGTGCAACCAGATAGGCGACAATGCTTAATGACAACGCACGAACACCCAAGGTGGATCCGCTAATCAGATCCAGTATGGCACCCATAGCGAAACCCGTACCGACATTTACGCGGTGCGGGAGCGCCAGGATCCAGTAAAGCAGAATAAGTAGCACCCAGTTTGGCCGGTAAACAATAATGTCGTCCGGCCAGGGCATGATTTGAAGCAACAGAGCAATGAAAAACGAGAGCCAGATAACCCAGCGCCCCTGGCTACGGTAACTTGCCACTATTGCCCTCCCGGAGAGAGTTGCGGAGGCGGCTGTGTAATACCGGTTGCCGGAGCAGGCATCGGCGCAGGTGGCCCCATCACGTCAGGCGAAGGCAGAACCTGCGGCATCATTTGCAGCAGACGTTCATTCGCCACGCGATGCACATCTTCCGGCGTCCGTGGATTGGTGCCGTTACGATCCGCCCCCCACAGCAGCAATAGATAACGTAAACGTTGCAGCCCCGCCGTCGGACGCGCCTGAATCACCGTGTACGCACGCTGCGTATCCAGTTTCACCGATGAAACAACGGCAACCGGGTATCCTTCAGGGAAACGACCACCAAGGCCGGAGGTAACCAGCACATCACCCACGCGAATATCGGTGTTCGCGGGCAGGTGTTCCAGTTGCAGATCATCGGTGCAGCCGTTGCCGGCGGCAATCACGCGGATATCGTTACGCAGAACCTGAATCGGCAGCGCATGCGTCGCATCGCAAATCAGCAGCACGCGGCTGGTCAGTTTCGCTACAGCGATTACCTGACCGACGACGCCTTTGTCGCTGATCACGGGTTGGCCTTCGTAAACGCCGTTCGCGCTGCCCTTATCGATCACAACCTGATCGCTGTACGGATCGTTCACCGTCGAGATCACCTGGGTCACCATCTTCTGCTCATCCTGACGCAGTGGCGATCCCAGCAGTTCACGCAGACGCGCGTTCTCTTGTTTGTACTGCCCTAACATCAGCAGTTCGCTGTTTTTCAGCAGCAGTTCCTGACGCAACGCCCGGTTTTCAAGCTCGAGCTGGTCACGCGATGCCAGCGTTTGCGACACGCTATCGAGTAATTCACGGGGACCATTGGAAATAAAATAGAAGGGACTGACGGCAGTATCCATGTACGTTCTGATCTGGCTGAACATACCGAGGCGGCTGTCGGCAATGATGACTCCAAGCGCTACCAAAACCGCCAGAAAAAGGCGAATCTGTAGCGACGGGCCACGGCTAAAAATTGGCTTCATAGGCTTTGCGTATTCTCAGGCCAGACAGAACCGGAGCGAGAGGTCACTCCGGTTCTGACGCGGACTATTCTTCGCTGAACAAGTCGCCGCCGTGCATGTCGATCATTTCCAGCGCCTTGCCGCCACCACGCGCTACACAGGTCAGTGGATCTTCTGCAACCACAACAGGAATACCGGTCTCTTCCATCAGCAAGCGATCAAGGTTACGCAACAGTGCACCACCACCGGTCAATACCATACCGCGTTCGGAGATATCGGAAGCCAGTTCTGGCGGGCACTGTTCCAGGGCAACCATCACCGCGCTAACAATACCGGTCAGCGGTTCCTGCAGTGCTTCCAGGATTTCGTTGGAATTCAGGGTAAAACCGCGCGGTACGCCTTCAGCCAGGTTACGGCCACGCACTTCGATTTCACGGACTTCGTCTCCCGGGTAAGCAGAGCCGATTTCGTGTTTGATACGTTCAGCGGTTGCTTCACCAATCAGGGAGCCGTAGTTACGACGGACATAATTAATGATCGCTTCGTCGAAGCGGTCGCCGCCAATACGCACGGAAGAGGAGTAAACCACGCCGTTAAGAGAGATAACCGCGACTTCCGTGGTACCACCACCAATATCCACAACCATAGAACCGGTCGCTTCAGATACCGGCAAGCCTGCGCCGATCGCGGCCGCCATCGGCTCTTCAATCAGGAAGACTTCACGCGCGCCTGCGCCCTGTGCGGATTCACGAATCGCCCGGCGTTCAACCTGGGTCGCGCCAACCGGCACACAAACCAGCACTCGCGGGCTTGGACGCATGAAGCTGTTACTGTGCACTTGTTTAATAAAGTGCTGCAACATTTTTTCGGTCACGAAGAAGTCAGCAATAACACCATCTTTCATCGGGCGAATCGCTGCGATGTTGCCCGGTGTACGCCCAAGCATCTGTTTCGCTTCATGACCCACTGCGGCCACACTTTTCGGTGAGCCGGCACGATCCTGACGAATGGCCACCACGGACGGCTCATTCAATACGATGCCTTGTCCTTTTACATAAATCAGGGTATTCGCGGTACCCAGGTCAATGGACAGGTCATTGGAAAACATGCCACGAAATTTTTTCAACATACTAAGGGATAATCCTGAAAGCTGGGGCAGATACAAAATCCGCTTACTTTACCAACCACACGCAGCAGCGACAAGGCGTAAGAATCATCTGCTACGGTGAAAATTAGTGCAGTTTGTTTCCTTTGTTGCAAAACGACACGTCTTCGACTGGAACCAGAAAAAAACTTCTGTTCCGGCGTATTGCTTTTGCGTTATTTCAAAGGTCAAACCGGCTTTTTATTACTGTTGCAATCCGGCGGGCAGACAAGCACACCCCCAAAAATGACAGCGCGCGTTATTCTACGTGAAAACAACTCAAACAGCAGTTCAAACCGAGTATCTTTGCGAATATTTTTTCACATTGGTATCGAGCGGTTGAGAAGTCGCGAAAAAATCGCCCTGTCCCCCGACAACTCCCCGCTCTACCAACGTAAGCCATTCAGCCCGTGCTCGAACGCCTGTCGCGAAAACGCGTGTCCGCGTGCCTTTGCACGCCTCCACAAGACTCTGAACCAGCAACTGATTTTCGGTACGCTTTTCAATATTCCTGACCAGTCCCGTATGCAGCTTTAATAACTCCACATCCAACACTTTAATCCAACTGGTGCTCACCAACGTCAGACCCGCTTGCACTACCGCTACGCGCGCGCCCAGAGCGTTAATTAATCGCACAACCGACTGTAACTGGCTGATGTGTTGACAAACATCAGCCTCAGCAAGTTCAAAAATAATTCGTTTACGTTGAGATTTTTCGCATTCCATTAATGTGTCACGCAGCCAGCGCTGAAAACGCGGGCGTACGAGAGACTGAACTGTCACCTGCATCGCCAGATTTTCTTCCGGCCAAAATTTCAGGAAGGGAATAAGACGGGTGATCTGCTGACGGTCATACTCTTCGGAGAGCCCAAACTGAAACACCATCGGCATATATTCTTCGGCGATCACCTCCTGTTCACCATCGAAAATACGACACATCAGTTCACGGTGATGCACCAGCCCGTCGCGATTAACAGCGGGTTTTTGATAAACGCGCGGCCCACCCCGGCTCAGCATTTGTTCTATCAGCGTCCGCCAGCGCACATTGCCACGCCCTTGCTCGGGTAATGAGTCATCATAAACTGACCAACTGTTACCACCCTGCAATACCGCATTACGCGCCGCAGCTTCCGCATGCTCCATCACTTGTTCCGTTGACTGGCCGCTACGCCATGCACAAACGCCAATGTGCATAATATCTTCGCGGTTTTGTGCCTTATTATATGGTAGCCCATCGACAGATTTCAGAATCTGTCCGGCGATACTTTCCGCTTCCTTTAATGTTCGGTGTGGCAACAGCACGGCAAAATCGCTGCGTTGATAGCGTGCTAGCAGCGCACCAGGGTAACGCATAATAAAAGTAGAAAGTAAGTTGATGAGGGTGAAAAAATACTCTTCCGCCGCCGTGTGCAGCCCCCAGCTCTCACGCATGAGATCAAAATCTGGCAGGCGGATCATCATTACGACCCCATGCGAACCTACTTTTTCCTGATCTTCCAGCAAGGTCGCCAGTTGGTTATCAAAAAACAGACGGTTGTTCAGACCGGTACGTGTATCTTGTGCTGCATAAGAGCGGATCAGCGTATCCATCCGACTGCGCTGATCGCTGGCGAACTGAATATCGGTCAGCAGCACATCCAGCGCGCTGCTGGTGCGTGATGGCCATTCGTAGATACTGCCGCGAACCTGCGGGCCTCGCTCGCCATTGAGGATCCGCGTTGCTCGCCTTTCCAGCAGTTCCTGTCCGGAAAGCTGACGATGCAGCCAACGCACAGCAAGAAAGATAATGATGATCATAAAACCGATCGCGACAGTCAGCGGTGCCGCATTGGCCAGTGAACGAAAGTAGTTGGCCATCGGATCCAGGTAGATAAGTGAAATCGTGAGGCCGGGGTTTTTCAGCGCCGAAATGCGCAGTTCATGGGTCTGCAAACTACTGCCTGCCGGACGGTAGCTCCCGTTGTGCGCATAGCTGAGCAGGGTTTTCTTCCCCTGCTTTACCTCAATTTTAATAATATCCAGCGGCACCATAAGCTCATCAAGCTGAGGCGAAAGCCGGTTAACAGGCGTAGAAATCAGGCGGGTATCCACAATCGCCGCGACCGCTGCCACACGGTTAGCGACCTTGTTTTGTATGGCATTATAAAAGCTCAGTGAGCAGCCGATCAGCATGACGAAAATCGCCAACGCGGTCAGCAGCGTTACAAAAGCGGAAAATTTCGTCGTTAATCGCATCCCTGTGTTAACTCCGTTATTTTAAAGAAAAGGACGATACCGACCCAGAGTTTCTTAAAAAGTAAGCACTAACTTTCAAATCTAACCGCGATATAGAAGAGTCAGGAGTAAAATTAGAAAAATCCGAGGCCGTTTTTACCCCTGCGAGTATAGCCCTCATAAATATTTTTCCAATCAGCAATCACAGGGATGAATGTTTTCGGCAAATGATGTCCAATGTTTGGTAACACACTCCCACTCGCGCTATCGCATCGCTTACACCATGCTCATTAAAAAATTCGCCGAGGATGCTATGAAGAAAAAACTGACTGAAGCCGACGTAACTGCTGAATCTGCATTTATGTTACAGCGCCGTCAGGTGCTAAAAATGCTGGGTATTGGCGCGACAACGCTAAGTTTATCGCCGATGGCGCAGGCGGATCTGCTGGATTGGTTTAAAGGTCATGACCGTCCGAAAGCTCCTGCAGGAAAACCCCTCGACTTCAGCCAGCCGGCACAGTGGCAAGCCAAACTCGCATTAACACCGGAAGATAAGGTCACTGGCTACAATAACTTTTATGAATTTGGTCTGGATAAAGCCGATCCCGCAGCGAATGCCGGGGGGATGAAAACCGATCCCTGGACATTGACCATTGATGGCGAAGTAGCGAAACCGTTAACCCTCGATCACGCAGAGCTGACGTCGCGCTTCCCGCTGGAAGAGCGCATTTATCGCATGCGTTGTGTCGAGGCGTGGTCGATGGTCGTACCGTGGATCGGTTTCCCACTGCATAAGCTGTTGGCGCTGGTCGAACCCACCAGCAACGCAAAATATGTCGCTTTCGAAACGCGTTACGCGCCGGAGGAGATGCCGGGTCAAAAAGATCGGTTTATCGGTGGTGGGTTGAAATACCCCTACGTCGAAGCCCTACGTATAGATGAAGCAATGCATCCCTTAACGCTGCTGACAGTGGGTGTCTATGGCAAAGCGCTACCACCGCAAAATGGCGCGCCGATTCGGCTGACCGTTCCGTGGAAGTACGGTTTTAAAGGCATAAAATCAATCGTCAGCATTAAGCTCACCAGTAAACGGCCCCCCACCACCTGGAATCTCGCCGCGCCGGACGAATATGGTTTTTACGCTAACGTGAATCCCCATGTGGATCATCCGCGCTGGTCGCAAGCAACGGAGCGCTTTATTGGTTCCGGCGGCGCGCTGGATGTAAAACGCCAGCCAACATTATTGTTTAACGGCTACGCTGAAGAAGTGGCTTCGCTTTATCACGGATTGGATCTACGGGAGAATTTTTGAGTGCGTTTAACGGCAAAACAGGTTACCTGGCTTAAAGTCGCCTTACATCTGGCGGGTCTATTGCCTTTTCTCTGGCTGTTCTGGGCGGCAAATCAGGGCTACTTTAGCGCCGATCCGGCCAAAGATATTCAGCATTTTACCGGCAGAATGGCACTGAAATTCCTGCTGGCAACGCTGTTGGTTACACCCCTGGCGCGCTATGCGAAACAACCTTTATTGATCCGCACACGGCGACTGCTCGGGCTGTGGTGTTTTACCTGGGCGACCCTTCATCTGACCAGCTATACGTTGCTGGAGCTCGGCATCAATAATCTGACGTTGCTCGGCCAGGAGCTGATCACGCGTCCTTATTTAACGCTAGGAGCCATAAGCTGGCTGATTTTGCTGGCGCTGGCGGCCACATCAACGCAATGGGCACAGCGCAAAATGGGCAGGCGCTGGCAACAATTACATAACTTCATCTATCTGGTGGCGATCCTCGCCCCAATTCACTATCTTTGGTCCGTAAAGATTCTATCCCCGCAACCGCTCCTGTACGCCGCTACCGCGATCGTGCTTTTAGCATGGCGTTACAAGAAGTTCCGCCAATGGTGGCGTTAATGCAGCAATTTGTGCAGTTTACCGCAAATCTATTATCCTTGGCGTCCATATATCAGCCAGGTGGTTAATAATCTTCCCTGATAAGACCAGTATTTTGCTGCCAAATGCTACGAAATCGTTATAATGTGCCACTTTGGTTTTCACGGCAGGGTTTTCGGACTTTAACAACGTGACAACCACGCAACCAAGGTATATTTTGTTTTTTACCGGAAAATTGCAGGAGATAGCAGCACAATGGCGGACAAATTGCGTATTTTGCTTTTGAACGGCCCCAATCTGAATATGCTGGGAACCCGTGAACCCAAAACTTACGGTTCGCTCACTCTGCAGCAGATTGTTAACCGTTTAACAAATGAAGCGGAAGCGCTAAACGTCACGCTCACGCATTTTCAGTCGAACGCCGAGTTTGCGTTGATCGACCATATTCATCAGGCAAAAGACACTGCGGACTTCATCCTGATCAATCCGGCCGCTTTTACGCATACCAGCGTCGCGCTTCGTGATGCGTTGCTGGCGGTGGATATCCCGTTTATCGAGATCCATCTGAGTAATGTCCATGCGCGCGAGCCATTCAGACATCACTCTTATCTCTCCGATATTGCTGTCGGCGTTATCTGTGGATTAGGAGCCGATGGTTATACATACGCTTTACAGACAGCGGTAAAACGCCTGTCACAAACACACTAAACAAGAGTACGGAACCCACTCATGGATATTCGTAAGATTAAAAAACTGATCGAGCTGGTTGAAGAATCAGGCATCTCCGAACTGGAAATCTCTGAAGGCGAAGAGTCTGTTCGCATCAGCCGCAGCGCGCCGAATACTGGCTACCCGATGATGCAGGCTTATGCTGCGCCGGTAGCTCAGCCTGCACTGGCAGCCGCTGTCGTACCAGCTGCAACTGCTACGGAAGCACCTGCTGCTGCCGCAGAAATCAGTGGCCACATCGTACGTTCCCCGATGGTTGGAACCTTCTATCGCACTCCGAGCCCGGACGCGAAAGCGTTTATCGAAATCGGCCAGAAAGTCAACGTGGGCGACACCCTGTGCATCGTTGAAGCCATGAAAATGATGAACCAGATCGAAGCGGATAAAGCAGGCGTGGTGAAAGCCATTCTGGTGGAAAGTGGCCAACCGGTTGAATTTGACGAGCCGCTGGTCGTCATCGAGTAACGAGGCGCACATGCTGGATAAAATTGTTATCGCTAACCGTGGCGAGATCGCACTGCGTATTCTTCGTGCCTGTAAAGAACTGGGCATCAAGACTGTCGCTGTGCACTCCACTGCGGATCGCGATTTAAAACACGTACTGCTGGCGGACGAAACGGTTTGTATCGGTCCGGCACCGTCCGTGAAAAGCTATCTGAATATCCCGGCGATCATCTCTGCTGCCGAAATCACCGGCGCTGTGGCGATTCACCCGGGTTACGGTTTCCTTTCAGAGAATGCCAACTTTGCTGAGCAGGTTGAACGCTCCGGCTTTATCTTTATCGGCCCGAAAGCCGACACCATTCGCCTGATGGGCGACAAAGTGTCCGCGATTACCGCTATGAAGAAAGCCGGCGTGCCGACCGTTCCGGGTTCTGATGGCCCGCTCGGCGATGATAATGACGTTAACCGCACACATGCTAAACGTATCGGTTATCCGGTAATTATCAAAGCCTCCGGCGGCGGCGGCGGTCGCGGCATGCGCGTTGTGCGTAAAGATGCCGATCTGGCGCAGTCCATCGCCATGACCCGTGCGGAAGCGAAAGCCGCTTTCAACAACGACATGGTGTACATGGAAAAATACCTGGAAAATCCTCGGCACATCGAGATCCAGGTGCTGGCAGACGGCCAGGGCAACGCCATCTATCTGGCCGAGCGCGACTGCTCCATGCAGCGCCGTCACCAGAAAGTGGTCGAAGAAGCGCCAGCGCCGGGCATTACCCCGGAACTGCGTCGCTATATCGGCGAACGCTGCGCCAAAGCCTGTGTCGATATCGGTTATCGCGGGGCGGGTACGTTCGAGTTTCTGTTTGAAAACGGCGAGTTCTACTTCATCGAAATGAACACCCGTATTCAGGTTGAGCACCCGGTTACCGAGATGATCACCGGTGTTGACCTGATCAAAGAGCAGTTGCGCATTGCAGCCGGTCAGCCGCTCTCCATCAAGCAGGATGAAGTTGTGGTCAGAGGCCATGCGGTGGAATGCCGTATCAACGCCGAAGATCCGAATACCTTCCTGCCAAGCCCGGGTAAAATCACGCGCTTCCACGCGCCGGGTGGTTTTGGCGTTCGCTGGGAATCGCACATTTATGCCGGCTATACCGTGCCGCCGTATTACGATTCCATGATCGGCAAATTGATCTGCTACGGTGAGAGCCGCGATGTGGCAATTGCGCGCATGAAGAATGCGTTGCAGGAGCTGATAATCGACGGTATCAAAACCAACGTGGAGTTGCAGACACGCATCATGAACGACGAGAATTTCCAGCACGGTGGCACCAACATCCACTACCTGGAGAAAAAACTCGGCTTGCAGGAAAAGTAATCTGCAATCACCGCAAAAGGCCGGATTTTCCGGCCTTTTTTCTTTTTCTCTCCCCTCATCTTTTCCATAGGGTACAATCCCCGCTTTCTTCATCCACAAGGGAAAAAAATGGACAATCGTTTTGTTCAGGCCCACAAAGAAGCCCGCTGGGCGCTGTGGCTGACCCTTCTTTATCTTGCTGCATGGTTAGTATGCGCTTACCTACCAGGTACGGAACAGGGATTCACCGGGCTGCCACGCTGGTTTGAGCTGGCCTGTCTGTTGACGCCGCTGGTCTTTGTGCTGCTGTGCTGGGCAATGGTGCGCTTTATCTTCCGGGATATTCCGCTGGAGGATAATGATGCAGGGTGAAATTATCGCCGTACTGGTTATCTACCTGATCGTAGTATTCGGTCTCTCCTTTTATGCTATGCGCCAGCGCACCAAAGGCGCATTCCTGAGTGAATACTTCCTCGGCAGCCGTTCGATGGGCGGTTTTGTGCTGGCAATGACGCTGACGGCAACCTATGTCAGCGCCAGTTCATTCATCGGCGGGCCGGGTGCAGCCTATAAATTTGGCCTCGGCTGGGTGTTGCTGGCGATGATCCAGGTGCCGACTATCTGGCTCTCTTTGGGTATCCTCGGCAAAAAGTTCGCCATACTGGCGCGTCGTTACAATGCGATTACTCTGAACGACATGCTGATGGCACGCTACCAGAACCGTGCAGTTGTGTGGATCGCCAGCCTTACCCTGCTGGTTGCCTTTGTCGGCGCCATTGCCGTGCAATTCATCGGTGGTGCACGTCTGCTGGAAACTGCCGCCGGGATCAAGTACGAATCTGGCCTGCTGATCTTTGGCATCACCATTGCGTTGTACACTGCATTCGGCGGTTTTCGTGCCAGCGTACTCAACGATACGATGCAGGGGATGGTGATGTTGATTGGCACGTTGGTGCTGCTGATCGGCGTGATCCATGCCGCTGGAGGGCTCCACCGTGCGGTGGAGACACTACAACAGATCGATCCGCAACTGGTAAGCCCGCAAGGCGCCCACGATATCCTTTCACCTGCATTTATGACCTCATTCTGGGTGCTGGTATGCTTTGGCGTAATTGGCTTGCCGCATACCGCCGTTCGCTGTATTTCCTATAAAGACAGCAAATCTGTTCATCGCGGTATTATTATCGGCACTATTGTCATCGCGCTGTTAATGCTGGGAATGCATCTTGCAGGCGCCCTTGGTCGCGCCGTGTTGCCGCACCTTTCGGTACCCGATCAGGTGATCCCAACGTTAATGGTCGAAGTTCTACCGCCCTGGGCTGCCGGGCTGTTTCTTGCTGCGCCGATGGCGGCGATTATGTCTAACGTCAATGCGCATTTATTGCAGGCTTCGGCCACGATCATCAAAGATCTGTGGTTAAGCGCCCAGCCGACTAAAATTCGTCATGAACCGCGTTTAAAACGGATCTCCACCGTGACAACCCTGGTACTCGGCGTACTGATGATGCTGGCAGCATGGCGCCCGCCAGAAATGATTATCTGGTTAAACCTGCTAGCGTTTGGCGGTCTGGAAGCGGTATTCCTGTGGCCGCTGGTTTTGGGGTTGTATTGGGAGCGGGCGAATGCTGCTGGCGCATTGAGCGCCATGGTCACAGGCGGCATACTGTATGCCGTTCTCGCCACGTTTAATATTCAGTACCAGGGCTTTCATCCAATTGTGCCCTCGTTGCTGTTAAGTTTGCTGGCCTTCGTCGTCGGGAACCGTTTTGGTCAACCTACGCCGCAGACCCCGACTGCTTCTATTAATGAATAAAGAGTTACGACATGCCATGGATCCAACTGAAACTGAACACTACCGGCGCAAATGCTGAAGATCTGAGCGATGCTTTGATGGAAGCAGGTGCGGTATCCATCACGTTCCAGGATACACACGACACACCGGTGTTTGAACCCTTGCCAGGCGAAACCCGCTTGTGGGGCGATACCGACGTTATCGGCCTGTTTGACGCCGAAACAGAGATGGCCGATGTGGTGGCCCAGCTTGCACTGCACCCACTGCTGGGCGAAGGCTTCACCCATAAAATCGAGCAACTGGAAGATAAAGACTGGGAGCGCGAATGGATGGATAACTTCCACCCAATGCGCTTTGGCGAGCGGTTATGGATCTGCCCAAGCTGGCGCGATGTACCAGACGAAAATGCGGTCAACGTGATGCTCGATCCAGGCCTGGCGTTCGGTACCGGTACTCATCCTACGACTGCGCTGTGCCTGCAATGGCTGGACAGCCTCGATCTGAGCGGCAAGACAGTGATCGACTTTGGCTGCGGCTCAGGGATCCTGGCGATCGCGGCGCTGAAACTGGGAGCGGCAAAGGCGATCGGCATTGATATCGATCCGCAGGCGATCCAGGCAAGCCGCGACAATGCAGAACGTAACGGGGTATCCGATCGTCTGGATCTGTATCTGCCACAGGCGCAGCCTGAAGCTATGAAAGCCGATGTGGTGGTCGCTAATATACTGGCTGGGCCTCTGCGTGAACTGGCACCATTAATCAGCGTACTGCCCGTTGAGGGTGGCTTGCTGGGGCTTTCCGGTATCCTCGCCAGCCAGGCTGAGAGTGTCTACGATGCTTACGCCGAACTCTTCACGCTCGATCCGGTGATTGAGAAAGAGGAGTGGTGCCGTATCACTGGCCAGAAGAAGTAGTGCTTAAGCGTGGCCTGCGGGCCACGTTATTTATCTGTCGTCAGTGTGTGGGCGAAACATCCTTTGACAATTTTCCCGTCGCAATGCGGATGCTTTTTCTTGTTTATCATAGCCCGCTAAAGCCGATGTTTAGCGGCCTGACCGCGAAAAAACATCACCATAAAAATGGGAGCGAGTTCGCAAAATCGGCTTTTTTCTGCTGTAAAAAACGGCAGTTCTGCTGCTGATGGCCAGAGAAAAAACGATAACTCGCGCGAATTTATTAGTTACGTGAAATTTTTATATTTATGATAACCACATGAAATATATAATTTAATTACAGAATTACTTTGGCAGACTGGTGATTCCTTGATCTACAACAGAGGATTGCTCAAAGTTTGGCCTTTCATCTCGTGCAAAAAATGCGTAATATACGCCGCCTTGCAGTCACAGTATGGTCATTTCTTAACTCATGCGCATCGGACACCACCAGCTTAGAAATCGCCTGATCGCAGCCCCTATGGCAGGTATTACCGACCGGCCGTTCAGGACGCTGTGCTACGAGATGGGAGCAGGTTTAACCGTATCCGAGATGATGTCGTCTAACCCGCAGGTATGGGAAAGCGATAAGTCCCGCCTTCGGATGGTGCACATTGATGAACCCGGTATTCGCACTGTGCAAATTGCAGGGAGCGATCCTGATGAAATGGCGGAAGCCGCACGTATTAATGTGGAAAGCGGCGCCCAGATTATTGATATAAATATGGGTTGCCCGGCAAAGAAAGTGAATCGCAAGCTGGCAGGCTCGGCTCTGTTGCAGTACCCGGATCTGGTGAAGTCTATCCTGACCTCGGTAGTGAATGCAGTGGATGTGCCTGTTACGCTGAAGATTCGCACAGGCTGGGCTCCGGAACACCGTAACTGCGTAGAAATTGCCCAACTGGCCGAAGAGTGTGGTATTCAGGCTCTGACCATTCATGGACGCACCCGCGCCTGTTTGTTCAACGGAGAAGCTGAGTACAACAGTATTCGGGCAGTTAAGCAGAAAGTTTCCATTCCGGTTATCGCGAATGGCGACATTACTGACCCGCTAAAAGCCAGAGCTGTACTCGACTATACGGGAGCTGATGCTCTGATGATAGGACGTGCAGCTCAGGGAAGACCCTGGATCTTCCGGGAAATCCAGCATTATCTGGACACTGGGGAGCTGCTTGCCCCTCTGCCGATGGCAGAGGTTAAGCGCTTGCTTTGTTCGCATGTTCGGGAATTGCATGACTTTTATGGTCAGGCAAAAGGGTACCGAATTGCGCGTAAACACGTCTCCTGGTATCTCCAGGAGCACGCTCCAGATGACCAGTTTCGGCGCACATTCAACGCCATAGAGGATGCCAGCGAACAGCTGGAGGCGTTGGAGGCATACTTCGAAAATCTTGCGTAATGAAATAAAGAGCTGACAGAACTATGTTCGAACAACGCGTAAATTCTGACGTACTGACCGTTTCTACCGTTAACTCTCAGGATCAGGTAACCCAAAAACCACTCCGTGACTCGGTAAAACAGGCACTGAAGAACTATTTTGCTCAACTGAATGGTCAGGATGTCAATGACCTGTATGAGCTGGTACTGGCTGAAGTTGAACAGCCACTGTTGGACATGGTGATGCAATACACCCGTGGTAATCAGACCCGCGCGGCGCTGATGATGGGCATCAACCGCGGCACGCTGCGTAAAAAACTGAAAAAATACGGCATGAACTGATAATAATCAGTTAACTGTTTGTTTTAAAAGGCGCTACTCGGCATGGGATAGCGCCTTTTTTATTATTGATACAGATGCTTATACGAGGAATTTAAATCATTCTTTTGTGCGGCTTTCATCTACAGGATGCAGCGCGGATGAAGAGCACGCCCTGTCTTCACTGTAACGCTGGCTGGGCAGGGTCGCTACGTTGTGCCAGTCTCATCCGTCTCTCTCGTAATCGTCTTTTTTCATGACTGCGGCCAGTGCCTCTGCAATGCCTTTACAGTTCATAAGATAAGCCCTTAAACATTGCTCCTTACGATGCGATCGTCACGCTGATCAAAACGATGAATCTGAACGTTGTGGCAGATCGAGCGCAAATGGAAGTGAAACTGACTTTTCTCACTGAACTGACCTGCTACACGCTACACGCTACACGCTACAAAGTTATTTATTAGGGAAACGAGTAAATGCGGAATCCATTACCGCTTATGGTAATAAGCTTAACCAGCAGGATTATTTTTTCCTGAGAATAATTAAGCAGTTAAATAAAGCAACTTAACGACACTTTTATTTTCCCTGAGCGATAAACTGGATTATTATTCGCGTGCAGTCAATTTCACAATGCTGTTCCAGGCTGGCCATTAATCAATACGTTGTAGTTGAAGCAGAGCTATTTTTATTGTCCGTTTCATCTTTTCTGCATTTTCTCTTCCCGGCAGCACTTTTCTCTCCATGATTTTTACAGTGCACATACTTTGAGATTATTACACCAGGGAATCGCCGATGCTGGATGGTAAAATAATCAACATCGACTCAGTCGAGATATCACGGGTATTGATATCGGGAGTTGTGTTAATTTCGAGGTAACATTATGAAAAATTTCATCGCTGTAGCATTGCTAACAACGCTGCTTGCCGGTTGTGCTCATGATTCTCCTTGCGTGCCAGTGTATGACGATCAAGGTCGCCTGGTACATACCAATACCTGCGTGAAAGGAACAACTCAGGATAACTGGGAAACTGCCGGAGCAATTGCGGGTGGCGCAGCGGCACTGGCTGGTCTGACGCTCGGCATCGTGGCCTTGACCCGATAAATTGATAAAAGCGCGGCTCACCGCGCTTTTTCTTTTTTTGCTTTATTGTGGTGCACTCTTTTTCGCACCAGTAAATGAACAGCATGTCGTTCCTGCCGTTATTCAAAAATAAACCATTAACCGCCGTGTATTAGTATCCTGTTTTTTATATACCCGCCCTTTATCCGTGAGCTGATTCACAAACTCTATCCCTTCACTATATTGCTTATATTCACCAACGAAACCAGTTTGTTAAAAAAAAGTAATTCATGTGATTTTTTTGCTCCACTTTGTGGCATAGGTTGTAATTTTGCACCATTGCGGAGCGGTGGTTTTATTTTTTCCTGTCTACACTCTCAATATTGCGTATACGCCCCTTTCAAACACGTCATTCGCAACATTGGCATTCCCTTTGCTTAAGAGAGTATGGCCATAGCCACAGACAGGTTTCAGGCGTTTCACGGACGCCTTTTATAACGATAAATTTTTCGCCACACAGGATACATTATGAAAAAGATGATGATCGCCAGCCTGGTCGCTGCAGGTGCGCTGTTTGCTCTTGCAAATCAGGCGCATGCAGGTACAACGCTGGATGCCGTTAAAAAGAAAGGTTTTGTACAATGTGGTATCAGCGACGGCCTGCCTGGCTTCTCCTACGCGGACGCGAGCGGTAAATTCACCGGTATCGACGTAGACGTTTGCCGTGGCGTTGCCGCCGCCGTTTTCGGTGACGACAGCAAAGTGAAATACACCCCGCTGACCGCGAAAGAGCGTTTTACCGCGTTGCAGTCCGGCGAAGTGGATATTCTTTCTCGTAATACCACCTGGACTTCTTCCCGCGATGGCGGCATGGGGCTGTCATTTACTGGCGTAACTTATTACGACGGTATCGGTTTCCTGACCCATAACAAAGCAGGCCTGAAAAGTGCGAAAGAGCTGGATGGTGCAACCGTTTGTATTCAGGCCGGTACAGATACCGAGCTGAACGTGGCGGATTACTTCAAATCCAACAACATGAAATATACCCCGGTCACCTTCGATCGTTCTGACGAATCGGCAAAAGCCCTGGAGTCAGGCCGTTGCGATACGTTGGCTTCCGACCAGTCTCAGCTGTATGCGCTGCGCATTAAACTGAGCAACCCGGCAGAGTGGATCGTCCTGCCGGAAGTGATTTCTAAAGAGCCGCTGGGCCCGGTTGTTCGCCGTGGCGACGACGACTGGTTTGCCATCGTGCGCTGGACGCTGTTCGCGATGCTGAATGCGGAAGAGATGGGCGTTAACTCGAAGAACGTTGATGAGAAAGCCGCAAACCCGACGACACCGGATATGGCTCACCTGTTGGGCAAAGAAGGTGACTTTGGTAAGGATCTGAAGCTTGATAATAAATGGGCTTACAACATTATCAAGGAAGTCGGTAACTACTCCGAAGTGTTTGAACGTAACGTAGGTTCTGAAAGCCCGCTGAAAATCAAACGTGGCCAGAACAACCTCTGGAATAACGGCGGTATCCAGTACGCTCCGCCAGTGCGTTAATTCGCAAGTGCTGTAACGGGCACCACTTCGCGTGGTGCCCAGCCCAGAGTCATGGTTACTGAGGTTTTTGCTATGTCCCATCGCCGCCCAACCGTGAAAGGCTCCTTCACCCTTTCTAACCCTGCGGTTCGTGCCTGGCTGTTTCAAATCCTTGCGATTGTCGCCGTGGTCGTTATCGCAATCTATTTGGTACACAACACTGTTACTAACCTGAACAATCGCGGGATCACATCTGGCTTTGCGTTTCTCGATCGCGCCGCTGGTTTCGGTATTGTTCAACACTTGATTGATTATGAGCAGGGTGACACCTATGGCCGGGTGTTCCTTGTCGGTTTACTTAACACCTTGCTGGTCTCGGCATTGTGTATTGTCTTCGCCTCTTTCCTCGGCTTCTTCCTTGGCCTGGCACGACTGTCGGAAAACTGGTTACTGCGAAAACTATCGACTATTTATATCGAAACCTTCCGCAATATCCCGCCGCTGCTGCAAATCTTTTTTTGGTACTTTGCCGTGCTGCGGAATCTACCCGGCCCGCGCCAGGCGGTAAACGCAATGGATTTGCTGTTTTTGAGCAACCGTGGCCTTTATATCCCTTCACCACAAATGGGCGAAGGTCTATTGGCTTTTGCTGCCGCTGTTATCGTAGCAGCGATCATTTCTGTCGGTCTGTTTCGTTTTAATAAAGCACATCAGATCAAGACCGGTCAGTTGCGTCGTACCTGGCCGGCTGCGCTGGGGTTGATTATTGTGCTGCCCCTTATGACGCACTGGTTTTTTGGCGCAGCATTGCACTGGGATATTCCGCAACTGCGCGGTTTTAACTTCCAGGGCGGAATGGTGCTGATCCCGGAACTTGCTGCGCTGACGATTGCGTTATCCGTTTATACCTCCGCGTTTATCGCCGAGATTATCCGTTCTGGCATTCAATCCGTTCCTCATGGTCAGCATGAGGCCGCGCGTTCTCTGGGACTGCCGCATCCGGTGACACTGCGCCAGGTCATTATCCCTCAGGCATTGCGCGTCATTATTCCGCCGCTGACCAGCCAGTATCTGAACATTGCGAAAAACTCCTCTCTGGCGGCCGCTATCGGCTACCCGGATATGGTGTCACTCTTCGCAGGAACGGTGCTGAACCAGACCGGTCAGGCCATTGAAACCATCGCTATCACCATGTCTGTTTATCTGCTTATCAGTCTGTCGATCTCGCTTCTGATGAACATTTATAACCGTCGCATTGCACTAATTGAGCGCTAAGGAATTACGATGACAAAAGCTATTCTGTCTCCCTCTGCGCGCCAGATACCTGCAAAAAACAATGGCGCGGTGATGTGGGTGCGAAAAAATCTGTTCTCCAGTTGGTCGAACGCGTTGCTAACGCTCGTGTGCCTGTGGCTGATGTGGGAGCTGATTCCACCGCTGCTGCAGTGGATGTTCTTTCAGGCGAACTGGGTGGGTTCAACCCGGGCGGACTGTACAAAAGCAGGCGCATGTTGGGTGTTTATTCATGAGCGTTTTGGCCAGTTTATGTATGGTCTCTACCCGCATGAACAGCGGTGGCGTATTAATCTGACGCTGATTATCGGCCTGCTCTCGATTGTGCCCATGTTCTGGAAATCTTTACCGTATCGTGGCCGCTATATTGCCTGCTGGGCCGTTATCTATCCAATCGTTGTCTGGTGGTTAATGTTCGGCGGCTTTCTGGGGCTGGATCGCGTTGAAACCCGCCAGTGGGGCGGCCTGACACTGACGTTGATTATCGCTTCTGTCGGCATTGCCGGTGCGCTGCCGCTGGGCATTTTGCTGGCGCTAGGTCGTCGTTCAAAAATGCCAGTCGTGCGCGTGCTGTCGGTTGTGTTTATCGAGTTCTGGCGCGGTGTACCACTAATCACTGTGTTGTTCATGTCTTCGGTCATGCTGCCACTGTTTATGTCGGAAGGAACCAACATTGATAAGCTGATCCGCGCATTGGTCGGTGTGATCCTGTTCCAGTCTGCTTATGTGGCGGAAGTGGTACGCGGCGGTTTGCAGGCGCTGCCAAAAGGTCAGTACGAAGCCGCAGAATCTCTGGCGCTGGGCTACTGGAAAACGCAGGGACTGGTGATTCTGCCGCAGGCGCTGAAGCTGGTGATCCCAGGCCTGGTGAACACCATTATTGCGCTGTTTAAAGATACCAGCCTGGTGATCATCATCGGTCTGTTCGATCTTTTCAGCAGCGTACAGCAGGCGACGGTCGATCCGGCATGGCTCGGCATGTCGACTGAAGGCTATGTATTCGCCGCGTTAGTTTATTGGGTTTTCTGTTTTAGCATGTCGCGCTACAGCCAGCATCTGGAAAAGCGCTTTAACACCGGGCGTACACCGCACTGAGGATCACCATGAATAATATGATTATGCAACCTGCCGACGCGATGATTACGCTCGATAATGTGAACAAGTGGTATGGGCAGTTCCATGTCCTTAAGGACATCAATCTGAACGTTAAGCAGGGTGAACGTATTGTACTCTGCGGCCCTTCCGGTTCAGGGAAATCAACGACTATCCGTTGTATCAACCATCTGGAAGAACATCAGCAGGGCCGTATCGTTGTTGATGGTATCGAGCTGAACGAAGATATCCGCAATATTGAAAAAATTCGCCAGGAAGTGGGCATGGTTTTCCAACACTTCAATCTATTTCCGCATCTCACCGTATTACAGAACTGTACGCTGGCACCGATTTGGGTGCGTAAAATGCCGAAGAAGGAAGCTGAAGCGCTGGCAATGCATTATCTTGAGCGTGTGCGTATTGCTGAACATGCGCACAAATTTCCCGGACAGATTTCGGGTGGTCAACAGCAGCGTGTGGCGATTGCCCGCTCGCTATGCATGAAACCAAAGATCATGCTATTTGATGAACCCACGTCAGCGCTGGATCCGGAAATGGTGAAAGAAGTACTGGATACGATGATTGGCCTGGCACAATCTGGCATGACGATGCTGTGCGTAACCCATGAAATGGGCTTTGCCCGCACCGTCGCTGATCGCGTGATCTTTATGGATCGCGGTGAGATTGTTGAGCAGGCACCGCCTGAAGAGTTCTTTGCGAACCCGAAATCAGAACGTACCCGCGCTTTCCTGTCGCAAGTTATCCACTGATTGTTATCGCTGTGTTCCAGGGCCACCCGTAGGGTGGCCTTTTTTATTACTCTCGTTCTAATGTTAAGGGTTTACAAGATGTCGTTGCAGCACAACGTTCAGCATACCCCAACAATTGGGCCTAATCAGGATGATGATATTGATGAATAAATAACAGATAAAGCAAAAGGCCCTGTCTTTCGACAGGGCCTTTTGCTTTTTTTGATGCCTGGCAGTTCCCTACTCTCGCATGGGGAGACCCCACACTACCATCGGCGCTACGGCGTTTCACTTCTGAGTTCGGCATGGGGTCAGGTGGGACCACCGCGCTGTTGCCGCCAGGCAAATTCTGTCTAAGTGCCGAACCTTAACCGCTATAACTGGTGCTGATACCCAGAGTCGAACTGGGGACCTCACCCTTACCAAGGGTGCGCTCTACCAACTGAGCCATATCAGCACGCTAAATTTGATGCCTGGCAGTTCCCTACTCTCGCATGGGGAGACCCCACACTACCATCGGCGCTACGGCGTTTCACTTCTGAGTTCGGCATGGGGTCAGGTGGGACCACCGCGCTAGTGCCGCCAGGCAAATTCTGGTGCGCGAAACGAATCTTTTCCACTGAGACTGTGTTGGCTGCTCTTGCGAACTCAGTCACATACCACCGTATGCTCCTTCCTTCGCCGCGTTTGCCGCCTTGCCTCAGCGTAAAATCTTTCGTTTCCGCTAATCTGTATCAAAGCTGAATATTGTTCGTCTTCTCAATTCCGCCAAAACATCTTCGGCGTTGTAAGGTTAAGCCTCACGGTTCATTAGTACCGGTTAGCTCAACGCATCGCTGCGCTTACACACCCGGCCTATCAACGTCGTCGTCTTCAACGTTCCTTCAGGAGACCTAAAGTCTCAGGGAGAACTCATCTCGGGGCAAGTTTCGTGCTTAGATGCTTTCAGCACTTATCTCTTCCGCATTTAGCTACCGGGCAGTGCCATTGGCATGACAACCCGAACACCAGTGATGCGTCCACTCCGGTCCTCTCGTACTAGGAGCAGCCCCCCTCAATTCTCCAGCGCCCACGGCAGATAGGGACCGAACTGTCTCACGACGTTC
>NZ_FPAU01000001.1:0-511676 GCF_900116535.1 Kosakonia arachidis
TGGCAGTAATGGCGTTTTTAGATTATCAGTTTGTTTTCTGCCGCAAAATGGCCCCAGAAATTGAGGCCGTCATGTCAGCCGGGTCGAACGTACACCACCTCTTTAAAGAGTGGCCCATCTTTGGCGATCGCCGGTAAAAATCAAACTTCGCACGGAGCGCCAGCGACATCCTGGATGTACTATGGCCTGCACATCACCAGTTTCTGCAATGCCGGGAAGCACGCCGTCGGTATGTGTATTTCGCGTTTGGCAAATGAGCTGAGTGCAAGGGACTGAAGAGGCATCGTTATTCCGAAAACAGAGGGGTTGAACAGTACATGATCTCTTTTATGACCTCCCATCATGCAATCACGATCCTCCATATTCTCAGCCAGCATCAGAAAACGAGGCGTTATGCGCCCTGCAGATCAACTGGTGATGCTGCACGACAGGCAGGCAGTGACTGGCATCCCTGAGCATGCTGTAAGCCTCTTTAATCCTGGATACTGCAGATGCAGAGTAGACATATTAAAATAAGAAATTATGGAGGACACCTCCTCTTATAACATTCTTCCCTTGAAACAGCGCTGATCGAACAGGAGTGCTGAACCGTACTCGCGTGAATGGCTGGCGGACAGTGAACCTGAAATAGACCACCAGCAGGCGCAAATGGATAAACTGTGGGGGATGAACGTTGGCAGTCACTACAAAAAAGGTCTCCCGCCGTATCGCACCCGCCATTTACTACCTGCCATATTGTCACCTTCAGAAATTATCAGATTCACCATTACCGGTGGTACTCATCGCCGGAAAATAACGTGACGTACGCTTCTTGTTTCCGGTCGGTTTTCCGTTCATTTCTCGTCCAGGGGATGAACGAAATAAAATGATTCGGCCTGAACTTCGCGGTGTGCGCACAATACTTCAGTACCCTTTATTTTCGACATCAAGTGTTAACCATTATTTAATGCTGGATTTCAATCTGTGACCAGCCTTTACGATACATGCAGTCCTTTACTAAAATATTTCGGCCACTCTCGTTTTCATCACGTGTTGAGTAGCTTGTATCCGTCGTTTTATGTTTTTCATCTTTAGATGTGTATTTGCCAGTAATTTTATTGTCAGGTGGCAAATCCCTTAGTGCCTGTGCCTGGCATTGAGTTTCTGCCATCTCTTCTTGCTGCTTGTTCGTGCCGGCCTTAACCCATTGATACTCAACACATCCCGTCAGCCCTGTCAGGATTAACGTTATAAAAAAGGTTTTTTTAATCATATCCAGTCAAAAATTAAATGAAGTTAACAGTAGCTTTACTGCAATCAGGTTTCTGAACACTAAATCTCAATTCATTCAGCACTTAGGGATAGCTCATCAGGCCAGGACTTAAAAGTCTGCCACTGCGTGCTATATGCCCGGAAGAATCGACCCCGGTGTGCAGCATATTGGCGATTGCTGACATCTGCCCGTCCTCGGGCATCGCAGCTGTCCCCCAGGTAAATTGCAGCTGCTGATTAGAGTTCTGTACATTGCACCCCCATAGCGTACGGACACCAGTTACATGTTAACGTTGCCGTTAAGACGGATGACAGGGCACAGCGAGTCACTGATACGGCGATAAAACAGGCTGATCAACTGTCCGGCGTTTATCTCCGGTGAGAAAATGCTTCTTCCTTCCCGCTCAGTGCGGTGTCAGGACCAGGGCCATCGCCCTTCATGGCTGCCAGGGATATAGGCGCTGTGGTTCTTCAGCGGATTAATGCCCGCGTACAGCACCATCGTCGTACCGGCCTTTACTGTCGTCGTGCCTGACTTCCAGTTGCCCCCGACGCCTCCCGCAACATAGTCCAGCGAAATGCGTGCACCGATATCGTCCAGAACCACATTGGGGCTGGATATCAGCTCGGTTGGGGTCTCCCCTTTAACGTCGACGTCATTGGCACACATCGAGTTGTCGATGGTTGCCACCTGCGCAGGGAAATAGCTCCGCCCGCTTTCCGCAGCGAGTTCTGCCTGCCCGTCGCTGGGCTTCACCGTAACCGTATACTCCGTCGTCGTAACCACTGGGGCGCAGGGGTTTATTATTTCTCCCGTCACGGTCACCCCTGCTGAGGCGTCAGCCCGGGCGCAACCCGACTGGGACAGCAGTACCATGGTGAACAGCAGCCAGAGACAGCTGTGGACAAGGTCTGTTTTTCTTTGGCAGAGAATCATGTCGGGGCTACTCGTAGTTCATATTGAGCGTAATCAGGGCGGAAACGGTACCGGCCGTTACTGTTGCATCACTGTCCTGTCCCAACTTGACTCGGAAACTCATGTCGACCACGCCGTTGGCTGGCTTAAACGCAATCGCCGTAGATTGGTTGTTGGGTATTAATTCGGTACCGAATTCCGACAACCCCGGCCCGCTCCAAATACTCACGTCAACACCGGTTGCGGTTCCAGTGTTTTTGAAGGCTTCACTTAAAGCAGGATCGGCCGTTCCGGTTGCAGTCACCTTCACCGTTTTTACGTCGCTGGAGCAGTTCGTCAGCGTCAGGGTGAAATCTTTGCTAGCCCCGATATCGTGTTTGGATTTCATGGTTGAAGCATCAACCGTACCTAGCTCGATGTGCGTGTCAGCTGACGTCCAGCCCTCTGTGCAGGTCCGGTTAACGACGGTGCCCGAAACGGTAATAGTAGCTGTATCGCCGGCCTGCGCTGGCACTGTGTGCGCGACCGTAAGCAGCGCACTGCAGAAACACACACACAGCGCGGATTTAAATATGGGCATCACTTCTGTCCTCCATGAAAAACCCCGGGGGTTCGCTCCGACGGCAGCCGGTTAGGCACCAGGCTACCGTCAAGGATGATCTGACAATATCAGACCGTCACCTTACTCGTAGGCTAAGTACAGTGTGGCCTCACCGGTTGCGTCCCCCGGCGTCGCGTTGTCGGCCGTTGCCACTAACTGAGCAAGAAACGGCATGGTTAAATGGTCCGCGTAAGTCTGGCCGCCCGCACCATCGTCGGTGCTCGGAATGATATACTCGACAGCGGTGGATGCGTCGTTTGGCACCATCGCCTTCTGCTGGTCCCCGCCCAGCAGACGAAACCCGACGTTTTTGGCTGCAGTAGTATCCGTATTCGTGTTAGCAAAGGAATTTGCATCATTGTCGTCCGCGGTCCCACCCGCTATGACGGTAACGCCTGTTACGCCGGCACACTCTTTCAGACTCAGGGTAAACGGCCGGGCCGAGCCCACGCTGCCCGCGATGGCCAGAGCCTTGGAAGACACCTTTTTAAAGTCAACCGTGACGCCGTCAGCGGTATCCCAGTTCGGTGTGCAGGTCTGGGCCGTGACAGTAGCCTTGAACTTCACGGACACCTGGGCCGGATCCGTGGTCGGGTCATCGGCGTGCACGCCCCACGATGTTGTAATCAATGCAATCGCTACAGAGCAGGCGACACTATTTTTTTTAACGTTTAAAAACATACTTATATTTCCTTCTTATTTACTACTTTGCTTATGGATGATGAACACATGCGAATTTCACCACGGGTAATTTCAGCATCCGGGGCCGGGAGTAGCCCGGGCCGGAATGGCAGCGCGTCAGAGGCAAACCTCCTGCGCCTGAATCACTGACTCCCGGAGCACCTTCTCCGGCAGGCTGTAGCGCACCGTGCAGCGCTGGCCAGCTCCCTTGCCCCACTTCGCCGTCAGGGTGCCCCGCAGCGGCAGGCCCGTCAGCCACACCTGGCCGTCATCCCCGACCAGGCCGCTGCCCCCTCCCTCCGCGCTTACCGGCGTGCCAAAGGGCAAGGGCATGTCGTTGTGCCGCAGGGTCAGCAGGGCGCGAATACCCTCGTGGGCGGTGAAGCTCGCCCTGACCACCGCCCCGCGTGTTGGCACGACACGGGTGACGGCGTTATCAATATCCGTGTGGTCGTCCAACTGGCTGACATCCAGCGCCACCCGGTTCTCCCGGTATGGCCCGGCGTACGGCACCACCGTGTAACCACGCCAGTCGGTGTGGATGCCGGTGCCGTTCTCCACCGGCACTTCAGCCGCCCCCGGCACGGCGATCAAAACGCTGGTCTCGCCCAACGACTGGCTCAGTGTCAGGCCGTCGCGGTGCACCAGCGCGCCGCCCGACACCCCGTAGCGCACCTGCCGATAGTCGCGGCTGTAGCCGTAGCCCAGCGAGGCGTTGCCCGGCCCGCCCCGATAGCTGAGGCTGGCGTCCCCGCTGCTGCCGTTGTCACGCCCGTAGCCCTGGGAGACGCTCCAGTCCAGGTTGTTGCCCTCCAGCGCCGTTCCACTGAGCCCGGCCTGATGAGTAACCTGCCCGTCTGCGCTCTGCCCGGCACTGTAGGTGGCCATGAGTTGATGGTCCTGTTCAGTAATGCCTCTGGCGGACAACAGCGCATCCAGTGGCACGGACATACTGAGCCAGAGCGTACGGCTGGCACCCGGCTGGCCGCTGATGTGACTGTAGTTCCAGGAAAGGTTGTAGCTGACCTGACCCAACGTGCTGCTCAGGCCCGCCTGAATCGTGTCGGTCTTGGCGCTCTCTTGCCAGTAGGTCTGACGCGTGCCCGTTACGTAGAACGAGCCGAGGCGGCCCAGCCGCTGAGACAGAGTGAGCTGAATACGCTGCCGCCGGTTGTTATAGAGGTTGTAGTGGTCGACCCAGTTGCGCTTCACCGGTCGGCCGGCGGCGTCAACCTCATCCTCGTCGTACAACCAGCCTGACATGCTCTTCAGCGCGGTCTCTTCCAGGGTATGGAAGCCCTGGGTGGAGTAGCGGTAACCGGCCAGCGTTACGGTAGTACCGGTGCTCATCAGCGAGCGGCCATACATGAATCGCAGGGACTGCCCCTTGTGCCGCGAGCCGTCCACGAGGGTGCTGTCGGCCTGCGTCACGTCGGCTGATACCGCGCCCCACTCGCCCATGCTGAGCCCCGCGCCTACGGCAAGTGCGCGGTAGGTATCCGCCAGTTGGGTGCCGCCGAAGAGTGTGATGTTGTGGGGCAATCCCCAGAGCAACGAGCCTTGGGCAAAGGACGGCTCGCTGTAGCGGTCACTGCTGCTGCGAAAGCGGCCCGCGGCCAGGTCGTAGCGGACGTGTCCCTGACGCTGCAGGACCGGAAGAGACGAATAGGGCACGATAAAGGTACGTTTTGTGCCGTCCGCCTCCGTAATGATCACGTTCATGTCCCCGCCCGACGAGACCGGATAGAGGTCCCGGATGGCGAACGCGCCGGGGGCCACAAACGTCCGGTAAATCTCGTTGCCGCTCTGGCGGATGCTGACCTGAGCATTGCTGTTTGCGATGCCACGGATAACGGGCGCGTAACCGCGCTGGGTGCTCGGATACATTTCGTCGTCAGTGGCGAGCCGGACGCCCCGGAGCGAGAGAGAGTCAAACACCTCCCCGCCAGTGTAGCCGTCCCCGGCCGTCAGCTCGCTCCGCCAGGGAATGATGGCCCGCTGGAAATACGTGCTGATGTGCTGCCAGTGGCGCTGGTCGCCGTAGCTGTTCTGGTTATCGCTCCAGGTTCTGTTGTCGCGCAAGCGCCACGCCCCGACGTTCAGGCCGCTGGTCAGGTTGAGGTAGCTGCTGCGGCTGCTGCCGTAGCGCCCGCGGTTATCGCTTCCGCTGAACTGGTAGTTCAGCAGGGCCGCGTTGATGCCATTGTCCCACCGCTCCGGCGCTACCCAGCCTTGAGGTCGGACCAGGAGGGCTGCCTGTGGAATGCTGACGTCCAGGCGCATTTTCTGGAAGTCAAACGCTGTATAGGCCTGGGGAATAGTTTGCCCGGGCGCCACGCACTGCCCTTCCGGCACGGACGCCAGTCCGGGGAAAGCCGGTACGTTCACGCCCATGTCCACCAGGTCCCGGAGGGTCAGGCAGGCCATCAGACCTGTGCTGTCGTGGATGTCCTCCCGACGGCCATCGCCAGCCAGGGCGTCAAAACGTAGGGTATCGGACCGGAGAAAGGTACCGTTCAGGT
The DNA here is from genome assembly GCF_900116535.1 of Kosakonia arachidis. Taxonomy (GTDB): domain Bacteria; phylum Pseudomonadota; class Gammaproteobacteria; order Enterobacterales; family Enterobacteriaceae; genus Kosakonia; species Kosakonia arachidis. The sequence goes on from NZ_FPAU01000001.1 coordinate 5,972, forward strand.
AGATGTCCAGCGGATAGCTGCCGGGTGCCTGAGCGTGACCGCTTTCAAAGCGCGAGAGATCCGCCACGGCGTTCGGGTCATCTGATAGCATAGCCGGATCAAAGTGCAGCCCGGCCAGGGCATGAGCGGACAATGAGCTCCCCACCAGAACCAATAATGGACGTAATTTGAAATCCATTTCCCGTTTTCCCATAACAAAAGAATCAGACACGAATACGAAGGCACTACCTGATGGTCGCGATAATAGCTGGCGTGGTAGCACCGTAATCGTTAATGGTGCGGAATGAGACGGTACTCCCATGCTCCGCCGGAAGCGGGTCTGAGGCCGTGCCCAACGGCGGAACCATGATGTCTCTGAGCGCTTTTCCGCCGGAGGTTATCTCCGCCAGTGTGAGGTAGTACGGGGTGGGATTACGGATGACCAGCTCACCTGCCTGCTGATGAAACTCCAGCATGGCGGGGGCCATGCCCGGCGAGGGCTTCAATCCGGCCGGGCGGACAAACAGCTTTATCCGGTTGGCCGTGGCGATGCGCAGCACAGCGCTGTTGCCGCCGGACTTGCTGTCGTCAATCGACGGAATGGCCTTGGCGGTGAAGTAGTAGAGCGTCTCCCGGTCGGTCGGCAGCGCGCCACCCGTGTGAATAAGGCGCAGGGTGTTTTCATTTTTCGGGCCGCTAAGATAGAGCGGCGGCGTGACGATAAAGTCTGAGGTTTTATGACCGGAGGCGTCCTCCACCCACGACTGAACCAGAAAGGAGTCGGTGGTGGAAGAATTGCTTACCGACAGGCTCGCCTGCTTCGCATCCTGCGGGTAAACGATCCTGGTGCCCTGCACGGAAATGCCGCCGTTGGACAGGGCTGGAAGTGTCGTCATGCCCAGGCCAACGGCGAGGGCGGATAGTACGGTTTTTTTGAAGAACATTTTTTACACCTTAGTTGTTTTTACACCTTAGTTGTTATGAAACTGTTTTATCGTCCATTCATGAAAGGAACAGCAACCATTGGCGGGTATTTGCCCAATATACGTAGGCCCGCACATATTATTCAGGGGTAAACTATGTTTGCTAATTTACGCTCAATTCAAAATGTAGTTCAGTGAATGAACTAAACACGGTTCTTGTAGCTTGTCGCCGCCATTAAAAATCCGGCAACGCAGATTTACCACCTGAGATAATTATCATTAAATCTCAATTTGGCGGTGCGTTTTCCTTTCCTTGAGTTGTTTTTTGAATGATGAAAACGTCCTATTGCCTGCCATTTAAAATATGAGATCAACCTCGATCCTGCAATGCTTCTTACCTGGTAATTATACGCATAATATCGGGAGGTTGAAGACGGTTCTAATGATGGTTGGTAGGAGTTAAAATATAACTATTGGATATTAATGTTCAAATAATGATCATTGATGCTTATTTATTTTTTGATAAAGATAAATTTTAGTCATTGAAAATTAATGTGTTACGTATTTGCCCTGTTATTGCTATGCATTGGCATTCAGGTCAGTAAATTAAACATCTCAGGAAGTGTTAAAAATAATATTATCCATCTTGTTTAGGGATTGTTTAATATGATATTGATTTTTTTAAACGAAGCATAAACGGGATGGAGGGCAAAAGAGAATGCATGTAACAAATGAGTAAGGTATTTTAATGGAGGCTTAACAAAAAATGATTGGCTCATTTAGTGAAATGTTATTTAGAGGGCGTCTAAAAAATAAATTCTCTGATATACCCTATCTATAAGACGACAATAAATCAGCGCCGGTTGGCGCTGATTATTTTGGGCGATTATGTAATCTGAGTATCATGTTCATGAGCCCACAGGAAATAGCGTTACGCTCAATACTTATCAGGTCAGTTATTACATGATTCAGCGTAAAAAAGGCGTAACCCGGCATCTCTTGTTATGAAGGCCGGTATCTCCATTTGCTCCGGTCACAGGATCGAAAAAGATCAATGGTCAAACGCCAGTGAGTGCCACTGGCGTTCAGCGCGTCAGGCGAAGCTGTTGTAAATTGCCATCAAGTTGCAGATCGGTTTGCAGACGCGCCACATCCCGACAGGTAAATGCCATCGACCGGTGTGTTTCTAGTTTCTGCCGCCACTTCTCCGGTACCGCTTCGAGGTTTCCGTATAGCGCCTCCAGCGTTGGAAACATGCCCAGCAACTGCGTTGCGCTTTTTGGACCAATACCCGCCACGCCCGGCACTTTCGAACTGCTGATCCCCGCCAGCCCCCAGTAATCCGGTAATTGCTCTGGCGTAACCCCATATTCCTGAGCAATAAAGGGCGCATCCAGCCAGCGTTTCTGAAAGTAATCGCGAATGCGGATGGTCGGAGAGAGCAACTGGCAGTAGCCTTTGTCGGTTGAGACGATCGTCGCGTGTTGCCCTGCCTGCGCCATTTTTACCGCCAGCGTCGCAGCAAGATCGTCGGCTTCGTTGCCAGGTGTTGCCCAACAGCGGAGCCCGCGTTGTTCGAAAGCGGCGCGCAGTAATGGCATTTCCGTCTGTAAGGTCTCCGGCATGGGAGGGCGGCCCGCTTTGTAATCCGGCAGCAACTGATGGCGCCAGCCCTGGTTACGGGCCTCATCATCAAAAACCGCGACGGCATGGGTTGGCTGACTATGGATAATCAACTGCTCCAGCGCATGCAGACAGGTATCCACGCAGGGTGAACCTTGCACCGCATGGATACGGCGAATCAGATTAAGTGCGTCAACAATAAGCAGATGAGCCACAGATACCCTCCTTGAGATCATCCGCTAAGGGTATCATCGCACGCCAGGCGAGGCTATAAAGCAGGGAGTAATCAGGAAGATGCCTCGCAAAACAAGGCATCTGATGCGGAATTAGTTACAGGAAACGATCTTCATCGCCAGCCCGCCGCGAGAAGTTTCACGGTATTTGGCGTTCATATCTTTCCCTGTTTCATACATTGTTTCGATAACCTTATCGAGGCAAACACGCGGTTCACTGGTGCGCCGCAGCGCCATTCGCGCCGCATTGACCGCTTTCACCGAAGCAATCGCGTTACGCTCGATACAGGGCACCTGCACCTGGCCGGCTACCGGGTCACAGGTCAGACCGAGGTTGTGCTCCATACCGATTTCCGCCGCGATACAGACTTGCGCCGGGCTGCCGCCCAGCAACTCTGCCAGCCCGGCCGCCGCCATGGAGCAGGCGACGCCGACTTCCCCCTGGCAGCCCACTTCCGCGCCTGAAATGGAGGCGTTCATCTTATACAGCGAGCCGATAGCGCTGGCGACCAGCAGATAACGCGCCAGTGAATTGGCGTTAACCTGGCGGATAAAGCGATCGTAATACGCCAGTACCGCAGGCACGATCCCGCATGCGCCGTTTGTCGGCGCTGTCACCACGCGCCCACCGGCGGCATTCTCTTCATTCACCGCCAGCGCGAACATATTGATCCAGTCAACCACGGCCATCGGGTCGGTGTTGGTTTTGTCACTGCTGACCAGCATACGGCGCAACGCAGCAGCACGGCGCGGAACGCGCAGTTTGCCGGGTAATACCCCTTCCGTAGCGATGCCGCGCTCTATTCCGCCCTGCATCACTTCCCATACGCGGGCGAGATGCTGTTCCAGCTCGGCTTTGCTGTGCAGCGCCAGCTCGTTTTTCATCATCAACCCGGAGAGCGATAAACCGGTCTCCTGGCAATGGCGCTGCAAATCGGCGGCGGTTCGGTAAGGGTAGGGCACCTCTACCGGCGCACTGGCAGGCTGGCGAAAGTGTTCTTCGTCAACGATAAACCCGCCGCCGATGGAGTAATAGGTCTGGCTATAGAGCACCTGTTCGCCCGCCAGCGCGGTAATACGCATGCCATTTTCGTGCAGCGAGAGGTTATCCGTATGGAAATTCATGCATTGATCGACCGGAAACGCCACTTCATGCGCTTCGTTGGCCAGCAGCAAGCGACCATGGGTATTAACATCCTGAATAAAACCCGGAATGGCATCAATATCAACGCTATCCGGCAGATTCCCCGCCAGGCCCATAATAATCGCGATGTCAGTATGGTGCCCTTTACCGGTCAGGGAGAGAGAGCCGTAAACATCCACCACAACACGCGTTACATCGTGCAAAATGCCACGGGCAATCAGATCGTCTGTGAACTGTTTACCGGCTTTCATCGGACCAACGGTATGCGAGCTGGACGGCCCGATACCGATTTTAAAAATATCGAATACGCTGATCATGACGCATTATCCATTGCTATAGGGGATGCGCCGCCCGACAGGACGGCGCGAAAAGATTAGCGGAACAGGGAGAAGAAGATCGCAGAGATGGCGATGAGCCCCATAATCACGATGAAGATGTTGCTGATAGCCCCACTGTATTTGCGCATTGCCGGTACTTTTGCAATGGCATACATCGGCATCAGGAACAGGATCATCGCAATGATTGGTCCACCCAGGGTTTCGATCATGCCCAGAATGCTTGGGTTCCAGGTGGCAACGGCCCAGGTGGTCAACAGCATAAACAGCGCGGTAATTTTGTTCAGTTTGCTGATTTCGATGGATTTACCTTTGCTGCGCAGAGACTTAATCACCATACCGTTAAAACCTTCACGCGCGCCCAGGTAATGACCGAGGAACGATTTTGTGATGGCGATCATCGCAATGATCGGCGCCATCCAGGCAATAACCGGCGCATTAAAGTGGTTCGCCAGATAAGAGAGAATGGAGATGTTCTGTTCTTTCGCCGAAGCCAGATCGGTGGGGGCCAGGCTCAGCACACAGCTAAACACAAAGAACATAACCGTCAGCACCATCATGATGTGAGCGAAGGCCAGAATGCGGGAGCATTTACTCTCGGCTTCTGTACCGTACTCTTCACGCTTGGCAACGGCAAAAGAGGAGATGATCGGCGAGTGGTTAAACGAGAATACCATGACCGGGATTGCCAGCCACAGCGTCATCCACAGGCCATTGCCCGTAGCGGAAACGCTGCTCAGCGACAAGGTTTCCAGCACGGCGCCGTTCCACTGTGGAATCAGGTACACCGCCAGCACCATCAGTGCAATAACGAACGGAAATACCAGAATACTCATCGCTTTCACAATCATCTGCTCACCGAAGCGCACGATGGTCATCATACCTACGATAAGGATCAGAGACAGGATCGCGCGCGGCGGCGGGGTCATTCCCAACTGGTGGGTCATAAAGTTGTCCACGGTGTTGGTGATCGCCACGCTATAAACCAGCAGGATCGGATAAATCGCGAAGAAGTAAAGCAAGGTAATCAACTTACCTGCCCCGATACCGAAGTGCTCTTCGACCACTTCAGTAATATCTTCTCCCGGATTTTTACCGGACAACACAAAGCGGGTCAGGCCCCGGTGGGCGAAGTAGGTCATCGGAAAAGCAAGAATTGCCATGATGATGAGCGGGATCAGGCCGCCGACACCGGCGTTAATCGGCAGAAACAGAACGCCTGCGCCGATGGCAGTGCCGTAAAGGCCCAGCATCCACATGGTGTCGGTTTTACGCCATGAACTGCGTGTTTCTACTACAGAGGTTCTCGCGCCAGTCTGAATAGTTTCCATTTATACATCTCCTGGGGAAGCAAAATACTGCCGTTGTAGACAAATCAAATGTCGCAAACGCCAGTGTCGATATTTAAGTCGGCCAATTACAGTTTTTTTATAATTTCTTCCTGTAACTATTTGCGGCGGAAAGATACAGATAAGTTATGACAACATCAGTGACGCGGATCTCAAATGCAATAATCCACTATCTTATGCGAATATATTTAGCTCATTTATCTGGCTAATTATTAGCATGTGAAATTTATGTGTGAACAGAAGAGTGTTAACCAGATATACGAACGAATTTTTGGTAATGAAATATGATAAAAGTACTGCAAAAAAACGATTTTGCAGTTATTTATCAATATTAAAAGCGGCTGTAATACATGAATTGCTGGTCAGCAAACGTGCGGTTAAATGCAAGGTATAAGGGCGGCGTATGAATCCGCCCTGGAAGGTCAATCAGGCACAAATTTCGTAGCAAGGAATGTAAGCGGAACCGGGGAGTTTCATACGGTGCTGGGCAACAAAACCCTGCAACAGATCGTCCATCCGGCGCATCATGTCGCTATCGCCGTGAATTTTATAGGGACCAAACGCTTCAATCGCCCGGATTCCGGGCTCTTTCACGTTGCCTGCCACAATACCTGAGAAGGCACGGCGCAGATCCGCCGCCAGCACTTCTACCGGTTGGTCAGGGTAAAGTTTCAGGTTCGCCATATTTTCATGGCTCGGTTCGAACGGTACTTGTAGATCCGGCGCAATGCGCATTGACCAGTTGAAACTGTAGGCGTCCCCGGTATCGCGACGGTTCTCTTTCACCCGCGGCATGGCTTTTTTCATCTGACGCGCCACTTCCGCCGCATCATTAATGATGATGGTGTAGTAGCGACGCGCGGCTTCGCCCAGCGTATTGACAATAAATTCGTCCAGAACGCGGAAGTAGTCCGCACTCTCTTTCGGCCCTGTGAGGATCAGCGGCAGCACCTGATTTTTGTTTGCCGGATTCATCAGGATCCCCAGCAGATAGAGCAGCTCTTCTGCTGTGCCCACGCCACCAGGAAAGATAATGATCCCGTGCGCGATGCGGACAAAAGCTTCAAGCCGTTTTTCAATATCCGGCATGATGATCAACTCATTGACCAGCGGGTTCGGCGGCTCAGCGGCAATAATGGATGGCTCGGTCATGCCAATAAAACGTCCATCTTTATAGCGTTGCTGCGCATGGCCAACAGCGGCACCTTTCATCGGTGCTTCCATTGCGCCCGGTCCGCAGCCGGTGCAGATATTCAGCTCGCGCAAACCCAACTGCGTACCCACACGACGGGCGTAAAGGTATTCGGTTTCGTTGATAGAGTGGCCGCCCCAGCAAACCACCATATTTGGCGCTTCGCCTACATGCAGGGCGCGTGCGTTGCGCAAAATGGAGAACACCAGGTTAGTAATATGGGTAGAGCTTTCCAGATTTAAATGCTGGAAGCGCCCGGCATTATGAATTTGCCCACTGACGAAGAGGATATCGCGCAGGACCGCGAACAGGTTGGCCTGCAGCGAGCGGATGATCCGCCCGTCAACAAAGGCCTCTTCCGGCGGGTTGATCAGTTCCAGCTTCACGCCGCGCTCACGGCGCAACACATTAATATCAAAATCTACATTGCGGGAAAGCAGTTCTTTGCTGCTGTCCGTCTGGCTTCCTGAGTTCAGTACAGCAAGCGAGCAGTTGCGAAACAGTTGATAAAGGTCGCTGCTGGCCGTGCGTTTAAGCATATCGACTTCCAGCTGCGACAGCATATCCATTGAGCCAAGCGGGCTAATATGTGTAATCAAGTGAACTCCTTACGGGACGGAATTTATCTTCCTGATGATTACAATAGCCCTGGCTTATGATGTTTAACAACCCGGCACGGAATGTTTTACTGCCGTACCAGACGCCCGGTAGCGGGAATGAAATCGGTATTGGTACGCCACGGATTGATATCCAGCCCACCACGGCGCGTGTAGCGTGCGTAAACGCTCAGTTTTTCCGGCTGGCAGAAGCGCTGAATGTCGGTAAAAATGCGCTCAACACACTGTTCGTGAAACTCGTTGTGGTGGCGGAAAGAAACAAGGTAACGCAGCAGTTTCTCGCGATCGATCTTTGGCCCCCGGTACTGGATCTGCACTGAGCCCCAGTCCGGCTGGTGGGTGATCAGACAGTTTGATTTTAGCAGGTGGCTGACCAGCGTCTCTTCAACAACTTTTCCGCTGGCGGCACCCGTCAGCCACGCAGCGTCAAAGGCGTAGTTCTCGATTTGAATATCCTGATCATCAATGCAGGCACCATGGAAATGGGCGATCGGCTGACCTTCCAGTTCATCAATACGGTACAATGTCACGCTGACGTTGCCTTGTGCACAGGCACTCAAATCTCGTTGCAGGGTCTCGCGTACCGCATCCCAACTGGCGAAGCGCGTCTGGTTAAAACTGTTGAGATAGAGTTTAAAGCTTTTCGATTCCACCAGATTCATGCTGGCATAATCCAGCTCGACGTGGCCTACCGCAACCTGCGGCAAACCTTTAGCATTCAGCCAGGAGAGTTCATAAAGCGTCCAGATATCCGCGCCCTGAAAAGGAAGATTCCCGGCCGTCAGGCCCAGCGGATCGCGGTTTAATGAACGGGGAACGCCCTGCAACAGGCTGGCGTCATAGGTGTCGCGGTAATCAGTGGTTTTGCCAAGCGTCAGGCTAGCCAGCGCCTGGTGGTTATCATAAGAAGACATGTTTCATCGCCATTTTGCAGGTAAACTATTATGCAGAGTTTATCCTGGCTTATATGAAGAGAGAAATCGGTGGAAAACGAGACGGCCATTGCGCTGAAAGCTTTTACGGAACGTTATTGCGACGCATGGCACGCAGCGCGCGGCACCTGGCCACAAAGCGAGGAGCTGCACGGCATTCCATCGCCCTGCATTATCTCTTCAACCGATGAGTATGTGATCTGGCAACCTCAGCCATTCCCCGCGCAACCGAACGTAAACCCGATTGAGCAGGCAATGGACATTGTGGTACAAACCCCGGTTCATACGTTTTATACCACGCAATTCGCCGGGGATATGTACGCTCGCCTTGGTACACTGCCGCTGACACTGCTGCAAACCTGGAGCGAAGAGGATTTTCTGCGCGTACAGGAAAACCTGATTGGTCATCTTGTCACGCAGAAAAGGTTAAAGCTTTCGCCGACGTTGTTTATCGCCACGCTTGATAGCGAACTGGATGTTATTTCGCTGTGTAATCTGAGTGGTGAAGTGGTGCAGGAGACGCTGGGTACCCGTCAGCGTACTGTTTTAGCCCCCAGTCTTGCGGATTTCCTCAACCAGCTCGAACCTGTCGTGTAGTCCTCGATGCTACTCTGCGTGTGCGAGATCTCTCACACAATCTGTGAGAGATCGCCTGGATATTTACCATACAGTTACTGTGCTATTTGCACTATAACTATTTAATTTCATAACGTTATGATTTAATCCTTTTACGTAAAAGGATTCATTCAAAAGAAACCCCTGCGTTAGGTGTCCTTGTAAGGCGGCGCAGAATGGGTAATTCTGTTTCTGTCGACAGGGAGTCTGACAACGAAGCGTACATTAGGATGATGTTGCTTCAAGGACACGCCGGGAAGGTGCTACAGGGAAAGGCTTCAGGATGAAGCAACGGGACAACGCAGGATTGCGCTAAAGGACGCCTCCAGGAAGGAGATTGAGAGTCGGCCAGGATGGTCGGCAGATCAGGATGATCAGGGACACGCATTAAGGATGATGCTAAGTCACATCGGGGTGGTGTGAGCATGACGCACAGTTCACGGATGAACCGGTCAGGAGACCACAGGAAAAGTTTTCACGGATGAGCAGGGAGCACAATGAGTAGCTGGACTGCTGCGAAACGAACCGGGAGCACTGTTTTTACAGTGCTCCCTTTTTTTATTTGCTCTGGTCTTTGCTATGCTGCGCGCCAGTCTGTTTTCTACCGGGGGTTTTTATGACTCTGCATCAACGAGTGCGCGAGCAACTTCATCAACTCGAAACGCAACTGCGTGAGCAAAATCTGTGGCAAAGCGCGGCGCCAGCGCCGGATGCCTTTGAAAGCACGCAACCCTTTTGTATGGACACCCTTGAGCCATTCGAGTGGCTGCAATGGGTCTTAATTCCGCGTATGCACGCGTTGCTGGATAGTCAGCAGCCGCTACCGCAGGCATTTGCCATCGCACCCTATTATGAAATCGCTGTGGACGCCACGCACCCCTCCCGTGAGGTGATGCTGATTCACCTTCAGCAGCTTGATGCGCTGTTCTCTGGCGAAGATGACTAATGCTGGAGATTATTTACCAGGACGAATGGCTGGTGGCGGTGAACAAACCCTCCGGCTGGCTGGTACACCGTAGCTGGCTGGATCGCGATGAAAAAGTGGTGGTAATGCAAACCGTGCGCGACCAAATCGGCCAGCACGTTTTTACCGCGCATCGTCTCGACAGGCCAACATCCGGCGTTTTATTGATGGGGCTTTCCAGTGAAGCGGGCCGCCGCCTGGCGCAGCAGTTTGAGCAGCATCAAATCCAGAAACGCTATCATGCGATTGTGCGCGGTTGGTTGATGGAAGAGGCACTGCTTGATTACCCGCTGGTGGAGGAACTGGACAAAGTTGCCGATAAATTCGCCCGCGCGAATAAAGATCCGCAGCCCGCGGTAACCCATTATCGTGGGCTGGCAACCACCGAAATGCCAGTGGCGACCAGTAAATTCCCGACCACCCGTTATGGGCTGATCGAACTGGAGCCGAAAACCGGACGCAAACATCAATTACGCCGCCACCTGGCGCACTTACGCCATCCGATCATTGGCGACAGCAAGCACGGTGATTTGCGGCAAAACCGCAGTGCCGCAGAGCATTTTGGTTGTCAGCGGCTGATGCTGCATGCCAGCCAGTTAACGCTCACACACCCTTTTACTGGTGAAGCCTTAACGCTCCGCGCCGGGCTGGATGATGTCTGGATGCAGGCGCTTTCGCGCTTCGGCTGGCTCGGTCTTCTCCCTGAGAATGAAAGGGTTGAGTTTGCGCCGCTGAACGGTCAGGATGAGGGCCATATCGAATCACACAAGGAGCGATGAGCATGGCGAAGGTCGGAATTTTTGTTGGCACCATGTACGGTAATTCGTTGCTGGTGGCGGAAGAAGCGCAGGAAATCTTAAACGCCCATGGCCATAGCACGGCGGTGTTTGAAGATCCTACAGCGGCGGACTGGGATAACCACAAAGGCCATTACGCGTTGGTGGTAACGTCTACGACCGGGCAGGGCGATTTGCCGGACAGCATTGCACCGTTGTTCCATTACCTGCGCGATACTGTGGGTTATCAGCCGGATTTACATTATGGTGTGGTTGCCCTGGGCGACAGCACATATGACAATTTCTGCGGCGGCGGCAAACAGTTTGATGCTTTGTTGCAGGAGCAGGGCGCACAGCGCATTGGTGATATGTTGCTGATTGATGCAAGTGAAGACCCGGAGCCGGAAAACGTGTCAAATCCGTGGGTTGAACACTGGGCTACGCTGCTGAAATAACGTTTTTTCCTCCTCAGCCGGGGAGGAAAAATGCTCTCTTTTTACGGCGTCAAGCGACGCATTTCACATTCTTAGACCTTACCCTCGTCAGCCCTTCTTTACCGATCTCCGGTTTCCATTTCCGTGAAGTACTCCCCATCAGCCTGGGCTAATGCAATAAAGCAACTTGCCGGGGCGGGTGAATGTTGTGTTGTTGCACGGTGAGAGTTAAAAGGCCGCTTCTTATACTTTTCTTGCCAGTTAAAAAATGCGCTCAGCTAAGGGGAAAAACCCCGGCAGGAGCAGCAAAAAACACAACTACATCATCCTGTCTTCCCCTACAGGTTGTGCCGTACAGGATGAATGTACAAAAGAACATTGATGCTTCGGGAGTACAACCATGAGTACATTCAGCCAGGCGGCGAGCGGCGTTGAAAAGCGCACTAACGCCCGCTACTGGATAGTGGTGATGCTGTTTATCGTCACATCCTTCAACTACGGCGATCGCGCAACCTTGTCGATTGCCGGTTCGGAGATGTCCAAATCCATCGGCCTTGATTCGATCGCAATGGGCTATGTTTTTTCTGCCTTTTCCTGGGCCTATGTGATTGGCCAGATCCCGGGAGGCTGGTTACTTGACCGCTTCGGCTCCAAACGGGTCTATTTCTGGTCCATTTTTACATGGTCGATGTTTACCTTATTGCAGGGCTTTGTTGATATCTTCAATGGCTTCGGCATCATCGTAGCTCTCTTTACTCTGCGTTTTATGGTCGGTCTGGCCGAATCGCCCTCCTTCCCCGGTAACAGTCGTATCGTTGCGGCCTGGTTCCCGGCACAGGAGAGGGGCACAGCGGTGGCGATTTTTAACTCCGCACAATATTTCGCGACCGTTATTTTTGCGCCGATCATGGGCTGGTTGACGCACGAAGTGGGCTGGTCGCACGTCTTCTTCTTCATGGGCGGTTTAGGGATCTTCATCAGCCTGCTGTGGCAGAAAATGATCCACGAGCCGAATCAGCACCCAGGCGTCAACAAGAAAGAGCTGGAGTATATTGCCGAGGGCGGTGCGCTGATCAACATGGATCAGAAGAATAACATTCACCGTGTCCCATTCCCGGAAAAATGGGCGCAGATTAAGCAACTGCTGGCTTCGCGCATGATGATCGGCGTTTACCTGGGGCAGTACTGCATTAACGCCCTGACCTACTTCTTTATCACCTGGTTCCCGGTATATCTGGTGCAGGCGCGTGGTATGTCGATCCTGAAGGCCGGGTTTATCGCATCGATTCCGGCTATTTGCGGGTTTGTCGGCGGTGTACTTGGCGGCATCATTTCAGACTGGTTAATGCGTCGCTACGGCTCGCTGAATATGGCCCGCAAAACACCGATCGTGCTGGGCATGCTGCTCTCGATGAGCATGGTGTTCTGTAACTACACCAACTCGGAAATGATGATCATCGGCTTTATGTCGCTGGCCTTCTTCGGTAAAGGGATTGGCGCGCTAGGCTGGGCAGTGATGGCAGATACCGCGCCGAAAGAGATCAGCGGTCTGAGCGGCGGCCTGTTCAATATGTTCGGCAACATCTCCGGTATCGTGACGCCCATTGCTATCGGCTACATTGTGGGTTCTACCGGTTCGTTTAATGGTGCGCTGATTTATGTCGGTATCCATGCGCTGGTCGCGATATTGAGCTATCTGGTGCTGGTCGGCGATATCAAACGTATTGTACTGAAACCTGCAGGACGTGAGTAATGAATACACAAGCTAGCCCGATTATCACCGGGATGAAGGTCATTCCCGTAGCCGGGCATGACAGTATGCTGATGAACATTGGTGGCGCGCATAACGCTTACTTCACGCGCAACATTGTCGTACTTACGGATAACGCCGGGAACACTGGTGTCGGTGAAGCGCCCGGCGGAGAAGTGATCTACAAAACGCTGGTTGATGCTACTCCGATGGTCGTCGGGCAGGAAGTTGCCCGGCTGAATAAAGTGGTGCAGCGCGTGCATAAAGGCAACCAGGCGGCCGATTTCGACACGTTCGGAAAAGGCGCATGGACCTTTGAACTGCGCGTCAATGCGGTTGCAGCACTAGAGGCCGCGCTGCTCGATCTGCTCGGTAAAGCGCTGAACGTACCGGTGTGCGAGCTGCTTGGTCCCGGGAAACAGCGCGATGCCGTAACCGTTCTGGGTTATTTGTTCTATATCGGCGATCGCACGAAAACCGATCTCCCCTATCTGGATGCTACGCCCGGCAGCCACGACTGGTATCACCTGCGTCATCAGGAAGCGATGACCAGCGATGCGGTGGTTCGTCTGGCGGAGGCCTCGCAGGATCGCTACGGCTTCAAAGATTTCAAACTTAAAGGCGGCGTACTGCCCGGCGAGAAAGAGATTGAAACCGTGAAGGCGTTGAAAAAACGCTTCCCGAATGCGCGCATTACGGTGGATCCGAACGGTGCCTGGCTGCTGGACGAAGCCATAAGCTTGTGTAAGGGGCTGAATGATGTGCTGACCTACGCCGAAGATCCGTGCGGTGCGGAGCAGGGTTTCTCCGGCCGCGAAGTGATGGCGGAGTTCCGCCGCGCCACAGGTCTGCCGGTCGCAACCAATATGATCGCCACCAACTGGCGAGAAATGGGTCACGCGGTGATGCTGAACGCCGTCGATATTCCGCTGGCGGATCCGCACTTCTGGACGCTCTCCGGTGCCGTGCGAGTTGCACAATTATGTGACGACTGGGGGCTGACCTGGGGTTGTCACTCTAACAATCATTTTGATATTTCACTGGCGATGTTTACCCATGTCGGCGCTGCTGCGCCGGGAACGCCAACCGCTATCGACACTCACTGGATCTGGCAGGAGGGCGAGGCCCGTCTGACCAAACAACCGCTGGAAATCAGGCAGGGCAAAATCGCCGTGCCGGATGCGCCAGGCCTCGGCGTGGAGATCGACTGGCATCAAATCGAGAAAGCGCATGCCGCCTATAAAAGATTGCCTGGTGGCGCGCGCAATGACGCAGGCCCGATGCAGTACCTCATCCCCGGCTGGACATTTGACAAAAAACGCCCGGTCTTTGGACGTCATTGAGAGAGAAAAGGATAAAAAATGAGTACATATACGTCTACCCCCGTTGTCGCATCCATGCAGGTGATCCCGGTTGCCGGGCACGACAGCATGCTGATGAACCTGAGCGGCGCGCATGCCCCTTTCTTCACTCGCAATATTGTGGTGATCAAAGACAACGCAGGGCACTCCGGCGTGGGTGAAATTCCGGGCGGCGAAAAAATTCGTAAAACGCTGGAAGATGCGATTCCGCTGGTGGTCGGTAAAACGCTGGGTGAATACAAAAATGTGCTGAATAGCGTGCGCCAGACTTTCGCCGATCGCGATGCTGGCGGCCGCGGCCTGCAAACCTTCGACCTGCGCACCACGATCCATGTGGTGACAGGCATCGAAGCGGCGATGCTGGATCTGTTAGGCCAGCACCTTGGCGTCAACGTCGCTTCCCTGTTGGGCGAAGGCCAGCAGCGTAATGAAGTGGAGATGTTGGGCTATCTGTTCTTCATCGGCGACAGCAAAAAAACGCCGCTGCCGTACCAGAATCAGGCAGATGACAAATGCGACTGGTATCGCGTTCGTCATGAAGAGGCAATGACGCCGGAAAGCGTGGTGCGTCTGGCGGAAGCCGCTTATGAAAAATATGGTTTTAACGATTTCAAACTAAAAGGCGGCGTTCTGGCTGGAATGGAAGAGGCGGAAGCCATTTCCGCGCTGGCAAAACGTTTCCCGCAGGCGCGCGTCACGCTGGATCCGAATGGCGCATGGCCGCTGGATGAAGCCATCAAAATCGGTAAGCACCTGAAAGGCGTGCTGGCTTACGCAGAAGATCCCTGCGGTGCTGAACAGGGCTTCTCCGGCCGTGAAGTGATGGCGGAATTCCGCCGCGCGACCGGCCTGCCGACGGCAACCAATATGATCGCCACCGACTGGCGTCAGATGGGGCATACGCTGTCGCTGCAATCGGTGGATATTCCGCTGGCGGATCCGCATTTCTGGACGATGCAAGGCTCGGTGCGCGTGGCGCAAATGTGCCACGAATTTGGCCTGACCTGGGGTTCACACTCCAACAACCACTTCGATATTTCGCTGGCGATGTTCACTCACGTCGCTGCTGCTGCGCCTGGCAACATTACTGCTATCGACACTCACTGGATCTGGCAGGAAGGCAATCAGCGGCTGACCAAACAGCCGTTCGAAATCAAAGGTGGGATGGTACAGGTTCCGACCACGCCGGGTCTGGGCGTTGAACTGGATATGGATCAGGTGATGAAAGCCAACGCGCTGTATCAGAAACATGGCCTTGGCGCGCGTGATGATGCGATGGGGATGCAGTATCTGATCCCTGACTGGAGGTTTGATAACAAACGGCCCTGCATGGTGCGTTAATCAAATCATCGTATTGTGGCGTAGGCCATCATCTACGCGGGAATTGGAGCGCGTACCGATCTAATGCTGGAAGACTGGGTAAAATAAGCAACCGTTTTCTGGAGTAACCTTTGAGAATACCCGGCATGTTATTTAAGTGTGCCGGGTATTCCTGTTTCATGTTCTTGGGCTGCCTGAATATTAACCTGTATTCCGACAAATAAGGCCGGATACAAAATATCGTACAGCAGTGGACTGTATCAGGATGCCTGCCAGGGATGACTGCGCGCAACGGGCTCACGCCTTGATGTCGTTCGGTCGCTCCGGGTGACTGTGAATGCGACTACTGAAATCAGGGGCGTCGGCCGCTGCAGGCTCTGGTATACAGGATTAATCAACGCAGCATCCATCCCTCAAAATTTTGCCTGCCATTTATAGAAGCTGGAGCTGACGCCATGCTCCCGGCACAATTCTGGCACCGGAATACCTGTCTCAGCCTGTTTGAGAATGGTGATGATTTGACTGTCAGTAAAACGTGATCGCTTCATAGGAATCCTCCTGCATTCAGGTAAGAAGAATATACCACTTTTGTATGCGCTGGTTTTTTGGGAGGACTACCCTTTCAATTGCAGGGAAAGTATTTCCGGTTTGTGTGAAGTTATCACACCGTAAAATATTTTTATCGATTCTAAACTCCGCTAAATGATTATTAACACCTAATCATAATATTAAACACACGCGCTCAAATGACACCGTCTTTTTTATAAAGCATGACGAAAAAATTTGGCAGCAATGATATTCATCATCAGATTGCAACGAAAGGTAAGAATTCCCGTGATGATATTTATTTTTTATAAAACAAACTGTTATGTACACATCCTGTTTTTAATCTGATGTTTGTAACGATCAGTTTTATCATCATTGATAGTTTTTGGCGATCAAAAGGCGCTATTGAACGAGCTTGCCGATTGAGCAGTCAAAGCCCAGAATGACCCTCGTCAGTTAATACATAGATGAATCCAGGAAATCAGTCGTGAATGTTTTATTCAGTTAATCCGGATATACGGATTCATTGACTGATGGAAAATATAATACTTCCTTACCTGTCTGTGAAAATTCAGTGGAGATATCGGTGTTTTATGTTATTACCAAAAAACAAACCAAGTGTCACTGGTAGTGGTAATAACGGCGGCGACTATTCTCCTTTTCCTGAAATGGCTCAGGTTGGCCCCTGAAAACGAATTTACGGACCCGCTCTGAATTCGATGCCTCTGTTATTACTGACGCTATGTTTGATTCAGTGTCCGGGAAGGACGGGACACTGATTGTTATCTTAACTTAAGGAATAAATACCATGAAAAAACTGGCTACAGTGGCATTAATGCCAGCCTTGTTTGTTACCGCTTTTTCCGGACACGCTGCAGCGCCTGCAGTTACTGTTGATGGCGGGAAAATCAATTTTGAGGGCTCTGTGGTCGCAGCGCCATGTGCGGTTGATAATACCACCGAGGGACAGACCGTTATCCTGGGTCAGGTTCCGACCAGCCGCCTTGCTGCCAAAGGCGATACCAGTTCCGCTGTTCCGTTCACCATTGGTCTGACCGGATGCGATTTGACTGTCGCCGATCCCGCTGAAGCTGATGCAACCGTCAGTTACACCAGTGCCTCCATCATCTTTAACGGCGCAACAGCCGGGGATGACTCCACGCTTGCCATTCAACCTGCTTCCAATGGCGCTGGCGATACCACCTCCGCAGCCCAGAACGTGGGTATTCAGATTTATCAGAATAATAGGGCGGTAAAAGTGGACGGGAGCACCGCCACAGCCGCCCAGAAAATTCTGAGCGGCAATAATCAAATCCCGTTCAGCGCCGCCTACGTGGCAACCGATGATGGTGTTGTCGCCGGTTCCGCTAACTCCGTCGTTAACTTCCAGATCAGCTACGAGTAAGTAACGGTTTCACCCTGACAGTGCGGTGATTTTCACCGCACTGTCAGCTTTATCCTCATTGTGTAAGGAATTATTCATGTTTCCATCCCGAAAACTTCTGTGTGCTGCGCTGCTTTCTCTCACCAGCCTTGCTCCGTCCCTGGCGAATGCTGGCGGCATTACTATCGGCGGTACCCGTGTTATATATCCGGCCGGGCAAAAGCAGGTCAGCATGTCCGTGCGCAATACGGCAGAGAAGGCAAGCTTCATGGTCCAGTCGTGGGTCGAACAGGCGGACGGTAAAAAAAGTCAGGATTTTGTCGTGACCCCGCCGGTGTATGTCAGCGGTCCGGGTAATGAGAACACCCTGCGCATTATGTACGTCGGCCAGCCCGCCCGTACGGACCAGGAAACGCTCTACTTCTTTAACACCAAAGCCATCCCGGCCATGGACAAAAAGGATATTGAAGGAAAAAACATCCTCATGCTCGCGGCAACCACCCGTATAAAACTGTTTGTTCGTCCCGCTGGCCTTCAGCCTGCCGTGGAAAAAGTCCCCGGGATGCTGACCTTCCACCGCGCTGGCTCACAGCTGCGCATCGACAATCCGACGCCATACCACGTGACCCTGGCCAGCATGAAATCCGGTGGACAGGCGCTGCCTGACACGATGGTCAGCCCGCGAAGCAGTCTGTCACTGCCGCTCCCGTCTGGTGCAGGAAGCTACGTGACTTACCGCACCATCAATGATTTCGGGGCAGCCACGCCGGAAATCCGTGCAGATATCAAGTAATCACTTCCCGAATGAACACCCGCAACAGGAGTCAGGAGCCAGACATGCAGCAACGATGCCCGGTGAGAAGCAGCCATCATGAAAAGAAGCAGCCCGGACCACTTGTTTCCGTTGTGGCTTTCCTGGTGTCGATGGCACTGTTTTCGCCTGACGCACAGGCCGAGCTCTACTTTGCTCCGGAGCTGATTTCAGACGATCCGTCCATGGTGGCAGACATGGCCCGCCTGCAGAAGGCAGGCACCCAGCTTCCGGGGAACTATCAGGTCGATATCTTTATCAACGGTACCCAAACCGTCAGCCGCAGCGTGCTTTTTAAGGATGCGCCTGCCGGCACGGATAAAAATGAAGTGCATGACAGCACCGGCCTGATGGCCTGTCTGACACGTGATGATCTCGATGAACTGGGCGTTGATATCCGTCAGCTCCCCATCGGCGTGGATGAGCCTGACGATGCCTGCGTTTCTCCGGGCAAATACATACCGGAAGCCTTTACCGCTTTTGATTTTCAGCGTATGCGCCTTGACGTGAGCGTGCCCCAGGCCGCCATGCGTAACAGTGCAAGGGGGTACATCTCCCCTGAACGCTGGGATGAGGGCATTAACGCCGCGCTGCTTAATTACAACTACAGTGGCAGCCAAAGCCGCGGGCGGTACGGTGACAGCCGGAGCAGTTATCTTAATCTTAATGGCGGGGTCAATGTTGGCCCCTGGCGTTTACGGGATCGCCGGACCTGGAACGAATACAGCAGTGATTATTACACCTGGCGCCGCTGGCAGCACGTGAACACGTACATCCAACGGGCCATCATTCCCCTGCGCAGCAACCTGACTGTGGGTGACGGGACGTCTGACGGAGACATCTTCGACTCACTCAGCTTCCGGGGCGTGCAGGTGGCAACAGATGACAGCATGTATCCGGACAGTCAGCGCGGTTTTGCCCCGGTTATCCGGGGGGTGGCCAGCACCAATGCCCGGGTCAGTATCCGCCAGAATGGCTACACGGTTTATGAAACATTTGTTTCTCCGGGCGCGTTTGCGATTGACGACCTGTACCCGGTCTATTCCAGCGGTGACCTGAATGTCACCGTGACCGAAGCGGACGGCAGTATCCAGACGTTCACGGTACCGTATTCCTCCGTACCCGTGCTGCAGCGTGAGGGCCGGACGAAGTACAGTCTGACCGCAGGCCGCTATCGCGCGTCAGGGGACAGCTACAGCAGTCCTGAATTTATCCAGGGAACGCTTATCCGGGGGTTCCCGCACAATATTACCGGCTACGGTGGCGTCCAGTATTCAGACAACTATCTGGCCGGTCTGCTGGGGATAGGCCTGAATCTGGGCTCTCTGGGGGCTATTTCCGCCGACGTCACGCAGGCAAGCAGTACGCTTGCTGACGGCAGCCAGCATCAGGGACAGTCCCTGCGTTTTCTGTACGCGCGCTCCCTGAACGCACTGGGTACCACCTTCCAGTTGACCGGTTATCGCTATTCGACGGAGGGATTCCACACGCTTGATGAAACCGCACTTAAAGGCATGAAAGGCTGGCGTTATGAAACCGATACGGTTGATGCTGACGGAAAACCGGTTAAGCGCCCGTACACCGACTACTACAACCTCTATAACAACAAGCGGGCCAAAATTCAGGCCAGTGTGTCCCAGCGGGTAGGTGACCTGGGGGCACTGTATTTGTCAGGTGTCAGGCAGAGCTACTGGAACACAGCGGGCTACAGCGACTCCCTGCAGGTGGGGTTTAACGGTGCAGCAGGTCAGGTTAACTACAGTCTGACCTACAGCTACAGCAGACAGATCGGACAACCTGGAACCGATAAATCCGTTTTCCTGTCACTGTCCATGCCGCTGGATGTACTTTTCAGCGCCGGCCGGGAAAACAACCGTTCCGTGTATGCCACCTACAGTGCTGGTCGGAACCGGGACGGTGAAATATCACATCAGGCCGGCCTGAGCGGCACTGTGTTGGAAGGGGGGAATCTCAGTTGGGGCATATCTCAGGGAATAACCCGTAGCGAAGGAAATAGCGGCAACCTGAACGCCAGCTATCGCGGGGGTTATGGCAACAGCAATGTAGGGTACAGCTACAGTGACAGCTACCGTCAGGTCAGCTATGGCATCAGCGGAGGAGCACTCCTGCACGCCGAAGGACTGACCCTGGGGCAGCCTCTCGGGGACACCAGCGTGCTGGTTGCTGCGCCCGGTGCCGCTGACATTCGCCTGGAGAATGAAACCGGGGTGCGCACAGACTGGCGCGGATACACCATTAAACCTTATGCCTCAGCATATCGCGAAAACCGCGTTGCGCTTGATACTGCTTCTATGGGGGACAATACCGATGTGGACTCCGCTGTCACGAAGGTGGTGCCGACCCGTGGGGCTGTCGTGAAGGCCGGTTTTAAGGGGTACACGGGGAGCCGGGTTCTGATGACGTTAACCCGCAACGGCAGGCCGCTGCCGTTCGGCACACTGGTCACCGCTGGCGAGCGAAGCGGTATTGTCGGGGATGACGGACAGGTTTACCTGTCAGGCATGGAGGCGACCGGCTCCGCCCAGGCAGAATGGGGAACCGGAGCCGATCAGCAATGTAACGTTACATACCGGCTGCCGGCAGATGCGGTCAGCCAGCCGGTTGTGAGAATTAACGCAGAATGCCGCACGTAAGCGGTTATATAGTGAGGAATGAAATGATGAACAGACTTACCCGGGCCACCGCGCTTATGGCTCTGATGGCAGCAGGCGCCACGCAGGCAGCCAGTGATACGGCAACCATTACCATCACCGGAACGGTGCTGAGCAATACCTGCACCATCGACAGCAGCTCGGCAGTACAGAACATCACGCTGGGTGCTATATCAGACCGTGATATCAAGGGTAAAGGGACTACCGGTGGAAAAAAAGATGTGGTCATTAAACTGACGAATTGTGGCGCAGGGACTTCTGGTGTGGTGGTCAGGGCATCCGGTACGCCGGATGCCGACGACGCATTGGCCTTTGCCAATGCCAGGGTACAGGAGAGCGGAGGCGCAACAGGCGTGGGGGTGTATTTTTTCCAGACGGACGGCACCACAAAATTCGTGCCGGCAGGCACGATAACACAGACCAGTTCGCTGATACCGTCAGTGGATAACACCCTGACCTATAAGGCATCGTTTGTCGGTACGAAAGATGCCGTGACAGCCGGTGACTTCAGTACGGTGGTAAACATGACCTTTGATTATCAGTAAATATACAAACCTAAGAGACAAAAGACGGGACGTTCAGGATGGCATCATTAATCAATAAATCTTTTTCTGCAGTACTGATGGTCTGCTCAGGTCTGGCACTGGCCGCCAGCGATAGTTCCTCCATCACCTTTAACGGTAAGGTGCTGGCCAATACCTGTACTCTCAGCAGCGGTTCAAAAGAGCAGGTTATTACCCTCAGTGATATTGCCGACCGGGACATTAAAGGTAAAGGGACCACCGGCGGTGAAACGGAGGTCAATATGGTGCTCAGAGACTGCGGAGCGGCAGCTACTGCTGTGATGGTCACAGCCTGGGGCGAGGCGGATAACGATGATACCTCGGCATTCAGAAATGCGAAGGCGGAGGGTGAAGGCGCAACGGGCGTCGGGCTCTACTTTTATCAGACAGATGGTAGGACAAAATTTAAGCCTGACGGGTTGATAAAAGAGAGAAGTACACTGACACCGTCGGCAAATAATACCCTGATTTATAAAGCAGCCTACGTAGGGACAAAGGATGCGGTGGTCGCCGGGGAATTTAGCACTGTCGTGAATATGAGCTTTGAGTATCAGTGATATAAGTATGAAAGAGACAATGCGCAATATATATTATAATTCAGCTTTGACTGGCTTACTGATAATTCATGTAATTTAAATGCAGTGATTGACATTGCACTTGATGGTGCGGATATCATCGCCCTGATAAAATATAATTGCATTATAAATGTGAGTTCTAAATAACATGGCTGCTATACAAAATCGTGTAAATCAATCATTAATAATCTCCATTCCAAAAGTTATTATTTTGATTATAGTTTTGTTCCCTGGAATTTCATTCGGAAGTAAAACCGTAACCTGGCTTCCTGGCTATTTAACAGTAAGCGGCGGTATGTTTATCTTAGAATACTTTACATCCACTTCTACCATGTTGACCTATGCCAATTCCCAGTTATACACTATATGCGGTCCTACAAAGGCTGATGCGTTGAATAATGACGTAAGTGGTGGCATTATAGAAACCAAGAATGGCCTTAGATATCGTACTGTTACTACACCCGATGCTACACCAGCCGGTGTTCCCACGCCATTGCGTGTAGAGGCTGGAGTTGCACATTCTGGAGTATTATATGATACGATTTACTGCATAAGACTGCCCCGCGCAAATAACATGTTGGATGCATGGAGCAATGCGCAAGGGTTAATCGTAAATGTCCGTCACTCAGCGATGGCTTTGCCAGAGCTTATTGTGCCTTCTACTATTGACCTGGGAATATGTAATTCAGGTGATGTTGTGAATAAACCGGTAGCAATTGATGCCAGAGTTGTCGGGCAATTTGATAGCAGCGTTCCTTTTCAAGCAACAGTTAAGTATGAAATACAAAGCAATTCAAAAAATCCTGGTGACAGTAACTCGCCAATATTCTTGCTGCAGGGTGCTGTACCTGACAAAATAAAAATCAGCAGTAAACAAAGTACAATATCTGACACGGTCAGGTGGATATGTCCCCAGCATTCAGGAAATTATTCCTGGACTGCTAAAATAATTTTGGATTTTAATTGATGGGAAGAAAAATAAAATTGCTATCATTCTGATTTACATCAATAACATTAATTTTTCAGGTCTGGCACTGGCCGCCAGTGATACGCGACAATTTTTATTTGTCCGTACGAGCTCCAGTTTGACGTAAGGTTAGTTTTCATCAACCACGAGCCTGCCATCCTTTAAATTGATACACCGGGTTTCTTTCATTCGTTTAATAATTCTGGCTGCTGTGCTTTTTGACATAAAAGTGCTATTTGTGATGAAGAACAAAAGCGATATTTTTTTCTTGATATGACATGGATGATACTTCCATCGGTCCACTAAAGTTCGTACGTGTTCTTCATTACTTTCATTATAGCCATTAATGAATTTTATTAGATCAGTATGATATTCAGACATCACTGTCATTGCATCCGGAAGTAACTCCTGGTAGTTAACCAAACTCCAAAAGTAATTATAGTCAATAGATTTTATTTTCCCATAGTCTATCACTTCAATATATACAGACAGGGGTTCCAGCGATGGCATTGCTCCTATTACAAAAGGGGCTGAAATGACTTTAATTATCTTTCCTGTTTCAGATGAACGGAGAAAAAAATCCCCCTCAATGATAAAAAACACGCGTTTTACACCATTGCTGTTAAAGTTATAAATACGCTTACCTCTGGATAATCTGTCTACTTTCGCGGACTCTGCATAGGCATTTAGCTTTCTGATTATGTTAAGGTGATTAACTGTAATTCTTTTAGGCATGAAGCAATCTCTTAAATAATATTAGACTTTATGGCACAGGTATTCCTCACCAGAATGGTAAAAAACTCAATACACTTGTGATGTTTTCAGAAGTATTAGCGCCTAAACTGAATAAGTAAATGAGTTAACGTATTGCCATCTGGTTTTACAACAATTAAGTCAAACGTTGTTATCCGACCTCGCTGGGAATTATTGCCTGTTCTCTAATGCAGAACAGGCAAAACAGGTGCATTAAGAATTTTCTTTGCCATATCAGGCATGCAATTGAATTTATACAACCCCACTTCTCTTTGGAAGATGTATCTTAAATATCTTATCATCTAGATATATATCCCAAATTTATATTGGTTTCTGGAATTAATGACTGTAAATGTCCAGGGATACTGTTCTGGAGGCTCATGAAAATGGTTTTTTCAGCGTGGCATATCAATAAATGGCGTCTGCATCAATGTTATTAAGGGGATATGTATAGAAATTATAATCACGGATGACGTAATGTTTGTTTCAAAAAGCCTGAACAGTAGCTGGCGTTCATTCAACCAGCATATTCATCCCAGTACTATATCTGACCTCAGCATACTGTCCGATTATAGGGCAGGATCGTTTGCCGGGACGGGGCAGTCCATAAATGACGCTGAAGTATCTGTTAAATTTGTGGCGATTCATATCCAATGGATTGAGTTACTCGAAAGAATTTTATGCACTAAAAATCTTACTAGTTTTCTTAATTTGTTTTTCTAAAATTCTTAAATGTTTAGTTATATTTTCCTCATGAATTTCTATATGAAGTCTAATTGAATCATTTGAGCATGTGTTTACGATAAAATATTTTGAATGAAATAAAACGAGGTTTTTTAATTTTTAAACAGTACCTTTCTAAAAACGTAAGCGTGCTAAGGAATAGTTGTATTGTGTGCGCAGGTTCCCATGTGCTGGGACATTTGCACAAATTAACGAAAGGCATTTATGAATTTTTCATGTTTCTGCATCATGAAAAAAGAGGTCTTTTTTGCCAGAATTAGACAGAAAGCTGTTTTGTTCGTAACCGTTTTAACGGTTTACTATTTATCAGCAAGCAGACATGTTTGGAAAGAGGTCGCCCTGATTCAAGCCAGCTTGGTGGTTTACGCTGGGATAGCTCCCAGGCTCCAGGGGGCACGGCACTACTTTCTGGAATTGACATCTTTAGTTCATCTGTCCGGAAAATGCATAAGGATGGCTTATGAAGATTGTTATCGCTCCTGACTCTTACAAAGAAAGCTTAAGCGCCCTGGACGTTGCTACGGCCATTGAGCGCGGTTTTCGCGAGATATTCCCCTTGGCGGAGTATATAAAAATCCCGCTTGCAGACGGTGGCGAAGGGACGGTAGAAGCCATGGTTGCTGCGACCAACGGTCGTATTGTTAAGGTAGCGGTGAAAGGCCCGCTTGGCGAACAGACTGAAGGATTTTATGGCATTTCCGGCGATGAGCAGTCGGCGTTCATTGAAATGGCAGCGGCCAGCGGACTGGAAAGGGTACCGCCTGCGAAGCGCGATCCGCTGATTACTACTTCGTGGGGAACCGGCGAACTGATCCGCCATGCGCTGGATGCGGGCGTTAAACATATCATTATTGGTATCGGCGGCAGCGCCACCAATGACGGTGGAGCCGGTATGGTGCAGGCGCTGGGGGCAAAGCTCCTCGACGGGCAAAATCGTCAGATTGCGCCAGGTGGCGCAGCGCTGGAGTCGCTGGTGCGCATTGATCTCCGTGAGCTGGATAAACGCCTTTCCTGTTGTCGCATTGAGGTGGCCTGCGACGTGACCAACCCATTAACCGGCGAAGCGGGGGCATCGGCAGTTTTTGGCCCGCAAAAAGGCGCGACGCCGGAGATGATTATCCGGCTGGATAAGGCGCTGGCGCATTATGCCGGGATCATTGCCCGCGATCTGGATATCGACGTACTGAACCTGGCGGGCGGCGGCGCAGCGGGCGGCATGGGGGCGGCGTTATATGCTTTTTGCGGCGCGGAATTACGTCAGGGGATCGAGATTGTCACCGACGCGCTGGCGCTGGATAACTATGTCAGGGGTGCGGATCTGGTGATCACTGGCGAAGGGCGAATCGACAGCCAGACGGTAAATGGCAAGGTGCCGGTCGGCGTAGCGAAAGTGGCCAAACGCTACAATATTCCGGTGATTGGCATTGCTGGAAGCCTCACCGCTGATGTTGGCGTGGTGCACGATCATGGCATTGATGCCGTTTTCAGCGTGCTCTATACGATCTGTACGCTAGAAAAAGCGCTGGAAAATGCAGGCGAAAACGTCCGCATGACAGCGCGCAATGTGGCGGCGGTGCTAAAAGCGGGACAGCAACTGCAGTGATTTTGGCCGGATGGTGATGGCGCTTGTCCTGCCTGCAAAGCGACAAAATGACGCACAATAGAAAGCCTGAGGCCGGATACGACATGTGAGCTGCATGGCAGGGTGAACTGGCCGGTTCCCCCTGCATGGGAAAGATAATACAGGGTCGGACAAGGGTTAGCCGCCATCCGGCATGCCACTCATCCGGCGTTCAGGCCATCCATTACTCTCTCTATGGTTATCCAATTAACCGGTGCGCTTCACGCGTGACGTTATCCATCTCATCAAGCAGCTCCAGCAACTCCGGTTCCAGTTCGTCGGCACTGATGCCGCTACGCAGTTGATGCTCAATGAGCTGGCAGAGGTTTTTCAGCCGTGGAACCCCGCTGTAACCGCAACTGCCATGCAGTTTGTGGATCGCTTCCGGCAGCCCCTTCGGCGCTTCGCCGACCAGTTGTTCCTCCACCATATTGCGGATCTCCGGCAGGAACTCGACCAGCATATGCAGCATCTCGCGAGCAAGGTCGGTTTTTCCCGCGGCCTGGCGCAGCGCCAGTTGCCAGTCGAGTGTGACATCGTTATTGATTGGCAGCTCCACCGGGATCTCTTCAGTTTCCGGTGAATTCTGGGTGCTGGATTTCAGGCCCGGTTTGTAGCGCAATAGCAGGTTATGCAGCTTATCTTCTTCGATTGGCTTTGCCAGATAATCGTTCATCCCGGCGCTGAGCAGCTTCTCTTTTTGCCCGGCCATCGCATGTGCGGTTACAGCGATGACCGGTGTTTGCTGCTGATGCGGTAGCTGGCGGATCAACTCGCAGGCGCGAATCCCGTCCATATCCGGCATCTGGATATCCATCAGAATCAGATCGAACTGTATCTGTTTAGCCCGTTCGATGGCCTGCAAACCATTCTCGCATAGCTCAACGTGCTGCACCTGATCGTCAAGCAAAACGCCAATCAGCTTCAGGTTCGCCGGGTTGTCATCCACAGCCATAACGCTCATCGGCAATTTGCTTTCATCTGCATGTGAGGCCAGAACCCGTTGTGTCGTGCGACAATATTCGGTCAGGGCGGGCAGCAGACGAGTGATAGTCAGCGGTTTAAGCAGACAAGCTGCTGCGCCATCCTGTTTCAGCTCTTCGGCATTCACCTGTGCATGGCACGGCAGCGCCAGCAGCAGATAGTCGGTCATGGCTGCCGCACGTGCCAGACGATCGTGCTGCATACTAAGCGGCTCGCGCACGGTTACCGGCACTGCCAACAGCAAAATATCGTAATGCCCTTGCGGGAGCGCCGAGAATGACGGGCTGTAAATTATCTCCAGCGGCGTGTTGTTCAGCACTTCCAGCGTGCTTTGTGCTGCCGCAGCATTGGGTTCGACATACGCCAAACGTTTACCTGCCAGTCTTTCCGTGGCCGGCGCTTCGGTGATGGCGTCAGGATTGAGGTCGAGATCAATATAGAACCAGAAGGTCGAACCCCGGTTAGGCTGGCTATGGAAAGAGATATCGCCGCCCATCTCATTCACCAGCCGTTGCGTGATCACGAGCCCCAGACCAGTACCCCCGTGACGGCGAGAGATACTGGCATCCGCCTGGCGAAATGCCTGGAACAGGCGCGACTGATCACGTTCCGGAATGCCGATGCCGGTATCGCGGATCTGCACCTCAATTTGCACTTTGTTATTGCTGATAGCGCGTTTCTCAACCACCACATCAATATTGCCATGTTCGGTAAACTTGATGGCATTGCCGACCAGATTGGTGATTACCTGTTGCAGACGAAGCGGATCGCCAATCACATTATCCGGGACATCATTTTTGATGTTCAGCGTTAACTCAAGTCCCTTATCGTGCGCCGAGTGCGCCAGCAAAATCACCACCTCATCCAGCGTGTTGCGTAAAGGGAACGGAATGCTTTCGAGGATCAGTTTGCCCGCTTCCTGCTTGGAGAAGTCCAGCACGTCGTTAATGATCGCCAGCAGGTTATTCGCTGAGCGTTCTATGGTCAGCAGGTGATCGCGTTGGGTAGGATTCAACTGAGATTTCAATGTCAAACGCGTAAAGCCAATCACGCCGTTCAGCGGTGTGCGTAACTCATGAGACATATTGGCGAGAAACTCAGATTTAATACGCGCGGCTTCCTGCGCACGCTTTTTCGCCAGGTCCAGCTCAACGTTCTGGATCTCCATCTGCTCCAGCGTTTCACGCAGATCCGATGTGGATTGATCGATATTATGCTGCATCTCTTCGTGGTAGGCCGCCAGCGACATGGCCATCGAATTGATGCCGTTTTTCAGCATATCCAGCTCGCCGAGCATAAAGCCTTCAACACGGCTGTCGAGCTGCCCGCGACGGATACGGTCGACGGTATTTACCATATTACGAATTGGGCCGGTCACGTCACGCATCAGACGCCAGCCAAAAATCAGCGCAATACCAATACAGAACAAAATCATCATACTGGAGATAAACATCTCCTTATATTGCTGCAAGCGTACCGATTTCAGGTCCAACTCTAGTGCCACATAGCCGAGCATATTGCCGGTGATTTTATCCGCAGGTAGAGCGATCTTTGCCGGTTCAAGCTCTTCCGACAGGATCGGTGTGCGCAGCACCATCGTATCGCCGCGGCGGGTAACGCTCAGTCTGCGCGGGAAAGGCTGCCCTCCAGGCAGCTTGAGATCGTCGCCATCAAGCTGGAAATTGGAAGAAACGAACACCTCGTTGTGCCCATCGTAAATGGTGATAGCGCGTACGATGTCCGAATGGCGTCGGTGAAGCACGCTAATCAACTGACCAATGGCTTCGCGATCCTGCAGTGTCATGCTGTATTCGCTGGAAACCGCCAGCGGTTCAATAATACTGGCACCTGCGTCTTCCAGTTGACGCTGTAAATCGTTATAGCGGTGAACGACGAAAAAGATACTGAGCAGCACACCGATAAGCACGGTGGGGGCCAGGATCAGAATCATCATGCGTGCGCGCAAGCTGTAGTTGGTCATGGAGTTCCGTTATGGGAGAATTAGGCCATTACACAGTTATTGAGAATTTTCACTGCAATGGCGCAATTCTACTCTGCAAAAAGACGCGTGACGACTCGCGAGCGCATTACCGTTACGGTAACCGACCTCGACCCCTTTGGTCAGGGTGTGGCTCGCCACAATGGTAAGGCATTGTTTATCCCTAGTTTATTGCCAGCAGAAACGGCGGAAATTACCCTCAAAGAGGAAAAACGCCAGTTTGCCCGTGGAGAGGTAAAACGTCGTCTGAATGACAGCCCGGAGCGCGTTAAACCGGAATGTCCGCATTTTGGCGTTTGCGGTGGGTGCCAGCAGCAACATGCCAGTGTTGCCCTGCAACAGCGCAGTAAAAGCGCGGCGCTGGCACGGTTGATGAAGCAGGACGTGGACGAGGTGATTGCCGCGCAGCCCTGGGGATATCGCCGTCGTGCGCGTTTGAGCCTGAGTTGGCAACCAAAAACGCAGCGTCTGGATATGGGGTTTCGCAAAGCGGGCGACAGCGACATTATCAATGTGACGCGTTGCCCGGTACTGGTGCCCCGTCTTGAGGCAATGTTGGCGCCGCTGCGTGAATGTCTGGCGGGGCTTGGCGCAGTGCGCCATCTGGGACATGTCGAACTGGTTGAGGCCGACAATGGCCCACTGATGGTTCTGCGGCACACAGCGCCATTAAGTCACGCGGATAAAGAAAAACTGGAACGTTTTTCGCATTCTCAGGGTATTGCACTGTACCTCGCGCCACAAAGCGAGATACTTGAACATGTTAGCGGAGAATCCCCCTGGTACAGCTCCGACGGTCTACGCTTAATGTTCAGTCCGCGGGACTTTATTCAGGTCAATGATGGTGTCAATCAGCAAATGGTGGCCCATGCGCTGGCGTGGCTTGATATCCAGCCCGGCGACCGTGTGCTGGATCTGTTCTGCGGTATGGGAAATTTCACTCTGCCTCTGGCGCAGCGCGCGTTAAGTGTCGTTGGGGTGGAAGGCGTCGCCGATCTGGTGGCGAAAGCGCAGGAGAATGCGCAACAGAATGGCTTGCAGAATGTGACATTCTTTCATGAAAATCTGGAGGATGATGTCACTCAGCAACATTGGGCGAGCCAGGGATTTGATAAGGTGTTGCTCGATCCCGCACGGGCAGGTGCTGCCGGGGTGATGCGGCATATTATAAAATTGTCTCCCGGCAGAGTGGTGTACGTTTCCTGTAACCCTGCCACGCTTGCTCGTGACAGTGAAGCACTATTAAATGCAGGTTACCAGATTCAGCGGCTGGCGATGCTGGACATGTTTCCGCACACTGGTCATCTGGAATCAATGGTGCTGTTTGTGAAAAACACATGATTAATTTCGGCTTGTCGAATTCGGCAGGCCCGGTCCCTGAAAGGAGAGGACAATGGTTGCGGTACGCAGTGCGCATTTGAACAAAGCGGGTGAATTCGATCCAGCCAAGTGGATTGCCAGTCTGGGGATCACCAATCAGCTGTCGTGTGAACGCTTAACCGAAACCTGGGAATATTGTCTGCGACAAACGCAGGGGCATCCGGATGCCGGTGTACTGTTGTGGCGCGGCATTGAGATGGTGGAAATTCTCTCCATGCTGAGTATGGATATCGACACGTTGCGCGCTGCGCTGCTGTTTCCGCTGGGTGATGCTGAAGTGGTGAGCGAAGAGGTGCTGCGTGAAAACGTCGGCGCCTCGGTGGTCAACCTGATCCACGGTGTGCGCGACATGGCCGCCATCCGCCAGTTGAAAGCCACCCATACGGATTCCGTCTCTTCTGAACAGGTCGATAACGTTCGCCGCATGTTGCTGGCGATGGTCGATGATTTCCGCTGCGTGGTTATTAAGCTGGCCGAACGTATCGCGCATCTGCGTGAAGTGAAAGATGCGCCGGAAGATGAACGCGTACTGGCGGCAAAAGAGTGTACTAACATCTATGCGCCGCTGGCTAACCGGCTGGGCATCGGGCAACTGAAATGGGAGCTGGAGGATTACTGCTTCCGCTACCTGCATCCGGCGGAATACAAACGGATAGCCAAGCTGCTGCATGAACGCCGTATCGATCGCGAACACTATATCGACGAGTTTGTCGGTCATCTGCGCGCTGAAATGAAAACCGAAGGCGTCAAAGCTGAGGTCTACGGCCGACCAAAGCATATCTACAGTATCTGGCGCAAGATGCAGAAAAAACACCTTGCCTTTGACGAGCTGTTTGACGTGCGTGCCGTGCGTATCGTCGCCGAACGCTTGCAGGACTGTTACGCGGCGCTGGGGATTGTGCATACCCATTACCGCCATCTGCCAGATGAGTTCGACGACTACGTCGCCAACCCGAAACCTAACGGTTATCAGTCTATTCATACGGTAGTGCTTGGGCCTGGCGGGAAAACCGTTGAAATCCAGATTCGTACGCGCCAGATGCATGAAGATGCCGAGCTGGGCGTCGCTGCGCACTGGAAGTACAAAGAGGGGACGGCAGTTGCTGGTAGCCCGCGTTCAGCGCATGAAGACAGGATTGCATGGCTGCGTAAGCTGATCGCCTGGCAGGAAGAGATGGCCGATTCCGGCGAACTGCTGGATGAAGTCCGCAGCCAGGTCTTTGACGATCGGGTGTATGTGTTTACGCCAAAGGGCGATGTTGTCGACCTGCCTGCGGGTTCCACACCGCTGGACTTTGCCTATCACATTCACAGCGACGTCGGGCATCGTTGCATCGGCGCGAAGATCGGCGGGCGCATCGTGCCCTTTACCTACCAGTTGCAGATGGGCGACCAGATCGAAGTTATCACCCAGAAGCAGCCGAACCCTAGCCGCGACTGGCTGAACCCAAACCTCGGCTATGTGACGACCAGCCGTGGGCGTTCGAAGATCCACGCCTGGTTCCGTAAGCAGGATCGCGACAAAAACATTCTTGCCGGGCGGCAGATTCTGGACGATGAGCTGGCGCACCTGGGGATCAGCCTGAAAGAGGCGGAAAAACATCTGCTGCCGCGTTACAACTTTAACGAGCTGGAAGAGTTGCTGGCGGCGATTGGCGGCGGCGATATCCGTCTGAATCAGATGGTGAATTTCCTGCAATCGCAGTTCAATAAACCAAGCGCAGAAGAGCAGGACGCTGCCGCGCTGAAACAGTTGCAGCAGAAAACTTACACGCCGCAAAACCGCAGCAAAGACAATGGTCGTGTGGTAGTGGAAGGCGTTGGTAATCTGATGCATCACATCGCACGTTGCTGCCAGCCGATTCCGGGCGATGAAATTGTCGGATTTATCACCCAGGGGCGCGGGATCTCGATCCACCGCGCCGACTGCGATCAACTGGAAGAGCTTCGTACCGTTGCGCCAGAGCGTATCGTGGATGCTGTCTGGGGCGAGAGCTACTCGGCGGGTTACTCGCTGGTCGTGCGCGTGACGGCAAACGACCGTAGCGGGCTGCTGCGCGATATCACCACTATTCTCGCCAATGAGAAGGTGAACGTGCTGGGCGTTGCCAGCCGCAGCGACACCAAAGAACAGCTCGCAACCATCGATATGAATATCGAAATCTACAACCTGCAAGTGTTGGGCCGCGTGCTTGGCAAACTCAACCAGGTGCCGGATGTTATCGACGCCCGTCGTCTTCACGGTGGCTGATTTTCACTTCATCCGATCCTCTCCCGTCAGCGGAGAGGATCCCATTTTTACCAGGAAGACTCATGACTCAAATTAATCGTCTGCTCGGGATCATGCAACGTCTGCGCGACCCGGAAACCGGCTGTCCGTGGGACAACGAACAGACCTACGCCACCATTGCGCCCTATACGTTGGAAGAGACGTACGAAGTGCTGGACGCTATCAACCGGGAAGATTTTGACGATCTACGCGGTGAGCTGGGCGATCTGCTGTTCCAGGTGGTGTTTTACGCCCGGATGGCGCAGGAAGAGGGGCGCTTTGATTTTAACGATGTCTGCGCGGCGATTAGCGACAAACTGGAACGCCGTCACCCGCATATTTTTGGTGACGCCCATGCCGGAAGTAGCGCGGAAGTGCTGGCGCGCTGGGAGCAAATCAAAACCGAAGAACGTGCTGAGAAAGCGCAACACTCAGCGCTGGACGACATTCCCCACAGCCTGCCTGCGCTGATGCGGGCACATAAAATCCAGAAACGCTGCTCCGGCGTGGGTTTTGACTGGACGTCGCTTGGGCCGGTACTCGATAAGGTGTATGAAGAAATCGATGAAGTGATGGACGAAGCGAAACAGGCCGTGGTGGATGAGGCAAGACTGGAAGAAGAGGTCGGTGATTTACTGTTCGCTACGGTAAATCTGTCGCGCCATCTGGGGATCAAAGCGGAAGTCGCGCTGCAAAAAGCGAACCTGAAATTTGAGCGCCGTTTCCGCGAGGTAGAGCGAATTGTCCACGAGCGCGGGCTGGAAATGACCGGTGTGGATCTGGAAGCAATGGAAAATATCTGGCAACAGGTAAAACGCCAGGAACATGATCTTTAACGGAATTGTTTCAGTAAGCGCCATTTGTGTGATTTTTTAAATAACAAGCGCTTGATTTACGTCAAAAACATTTACCTGAAAGCCGCTATTTTCACACTCCTTATATCTGCCAGAACGCTTTGTGAAGCGCCTCTTCAACTTATTCGGGGCGCAGCAAGGCGTCAACGGTGAAAATCCCTGCGCGTATCGTCATGCTGTGCGTCCGCGATGGGTGAATGAAGTCAGGGCAGATGCGGCCTGAAGAACGAAGGAGAGGGAGAATGAAAGTTTGTGGCCTCAGCCATGATCGGGTATACTGCTTTCCCGTCTTGGTTACTCCATCGTCTTTTAAACCTAACTTCTCAGGTTCAGCATGACAACGAACTATATTTTTGTGACCGGCGGGGTCGTATCCTCTCTGGGTAAAGGCATTGCCGCAGCCTCCCTGGCAGCCATTCTCGAAGCTCGTGGCCTTAACGTCACTATGATGAAACTGGATCCGTATATTAACGTCGATCCAGGGACGATGAGCCCAATCCAGCATGGCGAAGTGTTCGTTACCGAAGATGGCGCTGAAACCGATCTTGATTTGGGTCACTACGAGCGCTTCATCCGCACTAAAATGACGCGTCGCAACAACTTTACCACCGGTCGCATTTATTCCGAGGTTCTGCGTAAAGAGCGTCGTGGCGACTATCTGGGCGCGACCGTACAGGTTATTCCGCATATCACTAACGCTATCAAAGAGCGCATCATTGAAGGCGGCGAAGGCCACGATGTCGCGCTGGTTGAAATCGGCGGTACTGTAGGTGATATCGAATCCCTGCCATTCCTTGAAGCGATTCGTCAGATGGCGGTAGAAGTGGGCCGTGAGCGCACGCTCTATATGCACCTGACGCTGGTGCCGTACATGGCCGCTTCCGGCGAAGTGAAAACCAAGCCGACACAGCACTCAGTGAAAGAGCTCCTTTCCATCGGTATTCAGCCTGATATCCTGATTTGTCGTTCCGATCGGGCTGTTCCTGCTAACGAACGCGCGAAAATTGCTTTGTTCTGTAACGTTCCAGAAAAAGCAGTGATTTCTCTGAAAGACGTCGATTCTATTTATAAAATCCCGGGCCTGTTGAAATCCCAGGGGCTGGACGATTATATTTGTAAACGATTCAGCTTGAACTGTCCGGAAGCGAACCTGGCCGAATGGGAACAGGTTATTTACCAGGAAGCGAATCCGTCAGGCGAAGTCACCATCGGTATGGTCGGCAAGTACATTGAACTGCCGGATGCCTACAAATCGGTGATCGAAGCGCTGAAACACGGTGGTCTGAAAAACCGCGTTACTGTCAACATCAAGCTGATTGATTCACAGGATGTTGAAACGCGCGGTGTGGAGATTCTGAAAGATCTGGATGCTATCCTCATCCCTGGCGGCTTCGGTTACCGCGGTGTGGAAGGCAAAATAGCCACCGCACGCTATGCGCGTGAAAACAATATTCCTTACCTGGGCATTTGCCTGGGTATGCAGGTTGCGTTGATTGAATTCGCACGTAACGTGGTCGGGATGGAGAACGCCAACTCCACGGAATTTGTGCCAGACTGTAAATACCCGGTTGTGGCGTTGATTACCGAGTGGCGTGATGAAGATGGCAACGTTGAGCAGCGTTCTGAGAAGAGCGATCTCGGCGGTACGATGCGCCTCGGTGCGCAGCAGTGCCAGCTTGGCGATGATAGCCTGGTTCGTCAGCTTTACGGCACACCGACTATCGTTGAACGCCATCGCCACCGTTACGAAGTCAACAATATGCTGTTGAAACAAATTGAAGCTGCGGGTCTGCGTATTGCAGGCCGTTCCGGGGATGATCAGTTGGTCGAGATCATCGAGGTACCGAATCATCCATGGTTCGTCGCCTGTCAGTTCCATCCGGAGTTTACTTCTACGCCGCGTGATGGGCATCCGCTGTTTGCTGGCTTTGTAAAAGCCGCCAGCGAGCATCAAAAGCGTCAGGCGAAGTAAAAAAGTTACAACGACAACGCGTACCTTTGGTACGCGTTGTTTGTCTGGAGTTTTAGTTTAACTTGTACTGAGGAAAACCTAATGTCCAAAATCGTTAAAGTCATCGGTCGTGAAATCATCGACTCCCGTGGTAACCCGACTGTTGAAGCCGAAGTACACCTGGAAGGTGGTTTCGTAGGTCTGGCGGCTGCGCCGTCAGGTGCTTCTACGGGTTCCCGCGAAGCGCTGGAACTGCGCGATGGCGACAAATCCCGTTTCATGGGTAAAGGCGTACTGAAAGCGGTTGGCGCGGTTAACGGCCCGATCGCTCAGGCAGTCCTGGGTAAAGATGCAAAAGACCAGGCTGGCATCGATAAGATCATGATCGATCTGGACGGTACCGAAAACAAATCTAACTTCGGTGCAAACGCAATCCTGGCCGTGTCTCTGGCCGTTGCTAAAGCTGCTGCTGCCTCTAAAGGCCTGCCGCTGTACGCTCACATTGCTGAACTGAACGGCACCCCGGGCAAATACTCTATGCCGCTTCCGATGATGAACATCATCAACGGTGGTGAGCACGCTGACAACAACGTCGACATTCAGGAATTCATGATTCAGCCGGTTGGCGCGAAAACCCTGAAAGAAGCTGTACGTATGGGTTCAGAAGTGTTCCATAACCTGGCAAAAGTTCTGAAATCCAAAGGCATGAACACTGCTGTTGGTGACGAAGGTGGCTATGCGCCGAACCTGGGTTCTAACGCCGAAGCACTGGCTGTTATCGCTGAAGCGGTAAAAGCTGCGGGCTACGAACTGGGCAAAGACATCACCCTGGCGATGGACTGCGCAGCGTCTGAATTCTACAAAGACGGTAAATACGTTCTGGCTGGCGAAGGTAACAAAGCGTTCACCTCCGAAGAGTTCACCCACTTCCTGGAAGATCTGACCAAACAGTATCCGATCGTTTCCATCGAAGATGGTCTGGACGAATCTGACTGGGCGGGCTTCGCATACCAGACCAAAGTTCTGGGCGACAAAATCCAGCTGGTTGGTGACGATCTGTTCGTAACCAACACCAAGATCCTGAAAGAAGGCATCGAAAAAGGCATCGTTAACTCCATCCTGATCAAATTCAACCAGATCGGTTCTCTGACCGAAACTCTGGCTGCGATCAAAATGGCGAAAGACGCTGGCTACACCGCTGTTATTTCTCACCGTTCTGGCGAAACTGAAGACGCTACGATTGCTGACCTGGCTGTTGGTACCGCTGCAGGCCAGATCAAAACGGGTTCTATGAGCCGTTCTGACCGCGTTGCTAAATACAACCAGCTGATTCGTATCGAAGAAGCGCTGGGTGAACAGGCTCCGTTTAACGGTCGTAAAGAGATCAAAGGTCAGGCGTAATCGCTAAGCCCTTGTGAAATGAAAAATGCCAGTCATCTGACTGGCATTTTTTTTGCTATTTTTTTGCTATTTGAAATCCACTTCCATCTGCTGTGGGATTGTCAGCCCACGCGTCGTTTGTACGCAACGGGCAATATAGTCCGTAAAGCGAGGTGGCTTCGGCATACCCATACTCAGCAGCTTATCGTTGCTGAAACGCACGTTGAGCATGGCGAACGCGCCGTACAAACGCATCGCTTTCAACATCAGTCGCTCATTACAGGGACCGAAAATACCCTTCAGCTCGCGGCGCATCTTCACCAGCGTCTCGTAACTGACCTGCGCGTATTTATCGCCCACAGGTGCTTTTTCCAGCGCTCGTGCCATCGCTTTATCAATATCAGCAAAACGTACGCTGTTCTCTTCGCCGGCAGAAATGTGCACCACTTCGCCCTGAGCGATTTGGCCTTTAAGCAGCATCAGTAATGCATCGGCACAATAATCGACCGGGATAACATCGACGCGATCCTCCATCGAGCACATAAATTTCTGCAACATCAGCCCCATACTGAAGACCCAGAAAATACTGGTTGATGGCAGACACCCATGGTGAGTATGCCCAACGACGATAGAAGGGCGGGCAATTACCAGCGGCATCTGCGGGCACTCCTGGCGCATCAGTTGCTCAATGGTCGATTTGGAGCGGGTATAGGTCACCAGATGCTCCGCATTCTCGCGAAACTCTGCGCTTTCCGGCACCAGAGAATCGGGTTCCGGCGTGCAGGACATCGCTGTACCGACGTGAAGAAAACGCTGTAAACCCGCAACCTGCGACATTCTGCGGGCAAAGGCCAGAGTCCCTTCGACATTCACTTTCCAGACCAGCGGGTTATTGCCAAAAGAGGCAACCGCAGCACAGTTCAGCACGTGAGTGACGCTGTCCAGCGCAGGATCGTTGATGAAGCCTTCCGGCTCGCCCAAATCCCCCAGCAGGATTTGCGAAGTATCAAGTGTACTGAGCACTGCATCTGTCAGACCAAATTTGCGCATGTTACTTCTAACGCGCTCAAGCCCGGCCTCTTTGTCTTCTGCCCTTACCAACAGCAGTAAATTTATGGCTTCACTGCCGTGGAGAATTTTTTCCAATACCGCTCCACCCAGAAATCCTGTCACGCCCGTTATTAATAATGTTTTCATGAATGCTTTCTCTCCAGCGTTGCCAGGGTGGATTGTAAGCACGGAAAGCTAAACGCCATATCAATAAAGTAGAGCGAGAAAGGGGGCTTTCTTAAGCTTGTTTTAAGGAAAGGGAAATAGGGGATTTGCTTTTGACAACGGCAGTGAGTAATTAATTCCAGCACAAAAAGTCAAAAAAATAACTCATTGATTTTAATTGTTTTATATTTCTATTGACAACATTACATAGCGACGACAATTTGCGTCGATATGTAATAAAAAACACATATAGTTACATTTTTTTAAGCGGTTGCCGGTGGCGGAAAAGTGCGATACCGCGAAAGGCTATGAAGGTTAAGCCAGGATCTGCAATAATTAACGTTTATTTCCGATCAGAGTTGACTATGCAGTACCCGATTAACGAGATGTTCCAGACCCTGCAAGGCGAGGGTTATTTTACCGGCGTTCCTGCCATTTTTATTCGTCTACAGGGATGCCCGGTTGGTTGCGCCTGGTGCGACACCAAACACACCTGGGATAAGCTTGCGGATCGGGAAGTGTCGCTGTTCAGCATCCTTGCGAAAACCAAAGAGAGCGATAAGTGGGGGGCGGCCAGTAGTGAAGATCTGCTGGCGATTATTGCTCGCCAGGGCTGGACGGCGCGTCATGTGGTGATCACCGGTGGCGAACCCTGTATTCATGATTTGACGTCGCTTACCAGCCTGCTTGAGCTGAATGGTTTTAGCTGTCAGATCGAAACCAGCGGCACGCATGAAGTGCGTGCTTCCCATTCCACCTGGGTGACGGTATCGCCGAAGGTGAATATGCGCGGCGGCTACGATGTGCTGTTACAGGCGCTGGAGCGTGCGGATGAAATTAAGCATCCTGTCGGGCGCATGCGCGATATCGAAGCGCTGGACGAACTGCTGGCGCAGTTAACCGATGACAAGCCTCGGGTGATCGCCTTGCAGCCTATCAGCCAGAAAGAGGATGCCACTCGCCTGTGTATTGAAACCTGCATCGCCCGCAACTGGCGGCTCTCGATGCAGACACATAAATACCTGAACATTGCCTGATAAAACGGCCCGACCTGTGGGCCGTTTTTTCCGCATGATACCTGATGAAATGTTCACTGCAAGGCCTGGCACGTTTCCAGGCCCGCGCCGTTATTAATCACTCTCTGTATCGTTGACGAAAAAGGATTCATGTTCATGGCACCGGGCCAGTATTCAACGAATATGCCGCGGTTTGCCCGCAGTAAAGCCAAAACGTATTACTATCCTGTCCCGGCGAACCGCCGAGAAGATTAAGCAGGGGCTGATGGGGATTTTTACAAGCCGCGCAGCGGATTCTGTCAACGGCCATGTGCTGACCGTTGATGGCGGCTTTCAGGTTCGCTAACGGCTACCGGTCAGACATCCCCGGAAAGAAATGACCGGCTCGCTTATTCGCCGCGATAGACACAACCTGCGGTGCAGGTTTCTTTCACCATGACTGCGCTCAGCAGAGGCACAACTGGCTTCATCTGATCCCAAATCCACTTTGCCAGCACTTCGCTGGTGGGGTTTTCCAGACCCGGGATCTCATTCAGATAATAGTGATCCAGCCTGTCATACAACGGCTTAAACGCCGCTTTCAGTTCGGCGAAGTCCATGATCCAGCCGGTATAAGGATCCACCTCGCCGGTGATCTCCAGGCGCACCAGAAAGGAGTGGCCATGCAGACGACCGCACTTATGCCCTTGCGGGACATGCGGTAAATGGTGAGCGGCTTCAAAGGTGAAATCTTTAAACAACGTGGTCGGCATAATGTACTCTCAGACTGACAAAAAACCGCCGCATAGTAGCGGAAATGACCTTTTTTAGCATTAACTAAAATCGCTAAAAGTGTTTACCCGCAAAATACTGCTCACCTCTATTTATTTTATTATTATAATTCAGTAAGTTAATTAACCAGTTTTAGTGTTAGTAACTATAGCTAAAACAGGTTAGTTCTTTTGGTTATTTATTATTTCCAACCTTTCTTTAATTGTTATTATCCCGCCGTTAACCTTAGCTTCACTTCGTTTTTTAAAATTATATCTCCTTATCGTTTTTGCGCTGTTGACCGTGAAAAAGGCTGTCTGCAAAACGAAGGGAAATTTTCGCTACTGGAACATAACAACGCATGACAACTCAGGCACCACCTTCCGCGTTGCTGCCGCTAAACCCGGAGCAACTGGCGCGCCTTCAGGCCGCAACCACTGATTTGACGCCCACCCAGTTAGCCTGGGTTTCTGGTTATTTCTGGGGCGTGCTTAACCAACAGCCTTCAGCAGCTACTACAGTGCCAACCTCTGCGCCAGAAGTTCCGGCAATTACGCTGATTTCCGCGTCGCAAACCGGTAACGCTCGCCGCGTGGCGGAAGTGCTGCGTGACGATCTGCTGGCGGCGAAACTTAACGTCAACCTGGTTAACGCCGGCGACTATAAGTTCAAACAAATCGCTAACGAAAAATTGCTGGTGATGGTGGCCTCAACCCAGGGCGAAGGTGAAGCGCCGGAAGAAGCTGTTGCACTGCATAAATTCCTGTTCTCGAAAAAAGCGCCAAAACTGGATGGCACTGCTTTTGCGGTGTTCGGCCTTGGCGATACATCATATGAATTCTTCTGTCAGGCGGGGAAAGACTTCGACAGCAAACTTGCTGAACTGGGCGCGGAGCGACTGCTGGACCGCGTTGACGCCGATGTCGAGTATCAGGCTGCGGCTGCCGAATGGCGCGCACGTATCGTCGAGGTGCTGAAATCCCGCGTACCGAAAGACGCTTCGGCGCAGGCCGTGGCGAGCGCGATGGGCGCGGTGAACGAGGTTTTCTCCAGCCCCTATACTAAAGAAGCGCCGTTGACGGCGAGTTTATCCGTGAACCAGAAAATCACCGGTCGTCATTCCGAAAAAGACGTGCGTCATATCGAAATCGATCTCGGGGATTCGGGGTTGCGCTACCAGCCGGGCGACGCACTGGGCGTCTGGTATCAGAACGATCCGGCCCTGGTGAAAGAACTACTGGAACTGCTGTGGTTGAAGGGCGATGAGCCAGTGACGGTTGACGGTAAAACACAGCCGCTCGCTGAAGCGTTGCAGTGGCACTTTGAGCTAACGGTCAACACCGCCAACATTGTGGAGAATTACGCTACTTTGACGCGCAGCGAAACGTTGTTGCCGCTGGTGGGAGATAAAGCCCAGTTACAGCATTATGCCGCGACAACGCCGATTGTCGATATGGTGCGTTTCTCTCCGGCGCAACTTGATGCGCAAGCGCTGATGGGGCTGCTGCGTCCGCTAACGCCGCGTCTCTACTCTATTGCTTCTTCGCAGGCGGAAGTGGAAAACGAAGTGCATGTTACCGTCGGTGTGGTGCGTTACGACGTGGAAGGGCGTGCGCGTATGGGCGGTGCTTCCAGCTTCCTCGCGGATCGTGTGGAAGAAGAGGGTGAAGTGCGTGTGTTCATCGAACACAACGATAACTTCCGCTTGCCAGCCAACCCGGAAACACCGGTCATTATGATTGGCCCGGGCACGGGTATTGCGCCGTTCCGCGCCTTTATTCAACAACGCGCGGCTGATGAAGCGCCGGGTAAAAACTGGCTATTCTTTGGCAATCCGCACTTTACCGAAGATTTCCTCTATCAGGTGGAGTGGCAGCGTTACGTTAAAGAGGGCGTGCTGAATCGTATTGATTTGGCCTGGTCCCGTGATCAAAAAGAAAAAGTCTACGTACA
Source organism: Kosakonia arachidis (assembly GCF_900116535.1). Lineage (GTDB taxonomy): Bacteria > Pseudomonadota > Gammaproteobacteria > Enterobacterales > Enterobacteriaceae > Kosakonia > Kosakonia arachidis. The sequence continues at coordinate 47,906 of NZ_FPAU01000001.1, forward strand.
AGACAAACTGCGCGAACAGGGCGCAGAACTGTGGCGCTGGATCAATGACGGTGCGCACATTTATGTCTGCGGCGATGCCAATCGCATGGCGAAAGATGTCGAGCAGGCTTTACTGGACGTGATTGCCGAATTCGGTGGCATGGATACCGAAGCGGCGGATGAATTCTTAAGTGAGCTGCGCGTTGAGCGCCGTTATCAGCGAGATGTCTACTAATGAGTGAAAAACATCCCGGCCCACTGGTGGTCGAAGGTAAACTGGCCGACGCCGAGCGTCTGAAGCTCGAAAGCAACTATCTGCGCGGTACGATTGCAGAAGATCTGCACGACGGCCTGACAGGCGGTTTCAACGGCGACAATTTCCTGCTGATCCGTTTTCACGGTATGTATCAGCAGGATGACCGCGATATTCGCGCCGAACGCGCAGAGCAGAAACTGGAGCCGCGCCACGCGATGATGCTGCGCTGCCGACTGCCAGGCGGCATCATTACGCCGAAGCAGTGGCTATCGATCGATAAGTTTGCTGCTGATAAGACCCTTTACGGCAGCATTCGTCTGACCAACCGCCAGACATTCCAGTTCCACGGTATTCTGAAGAAGAACGTCAAACCGGCACATCAGATGCTGCATGAAGTCGGGCTGGACGCGCTGGCGACCGCCAACGACGTTAACCGTAATGTGCTGTGTACGTCGAACCCGGTTGAGTCGGAACTGCATGCAGAAGCCTACGAGTGGGCGAAAAAGCTCTCCGAGCATCTGTTGCCGCGTACCCGCGCTTATGCGGAGATCTGGCACGATGCCGAGAAAGTGGCGACCACGGATGAAGAGCCTATCTTAGGTAAAACTTACCTGCCGCGTAAGTTCAAAACCACAGTGGTTATTCCGCCGCAGAACGACGTGGATCTGCATGCCAACGACATGAACTTTGTTGCGGTAGCGGAAAACGGCAAGCTGGTCGGCTTTAACCTGCTGGTGGGCGGCGGGCTTTCCATTGAACATGGCAATAAGAAAACCTACGCCCGCACCGCGAGCGAGTTTGGTTATCTGCCGCTGGAGCATACGCTGGCGGTAGCAGAAGCGGTGGTTACGACCCAGCGCGACTGGGGTAACCGTACCGACCGTAAAAACGCCAAAACCAAATATACGCTGGAACGTGTTGGCATTGACACGTTCAAGGCGGAAGTGGAACGCCGCGCGGGGATCAAATTTGAACCGATTCGCCCGTATGAATTTACCGGTCGCGGCGATCGCATTGGCTGGGTTAAAGGTATCGATAATAAATGGCATCTGACGCTGTTTATTGAAAATGGTCGTATTCTGGATTATCCGGGCCGTCCGCTGAAAACCGGTCTGCTGGAAATTGCTAAGATCCATAAAGGCGACTTTCGTTTAACGGCGAACCAGAATCTGATTGTGGCGGGTGTGCCGGAAAGCCAGAAAGCGAAAATCGAAAAACTGGCGCGCAGCCACGGCTTAATGGATGCGGTAAAACCGCAGCGTGAAAATTCCATGGCCTGTGTGTCATTCCCGACTTGCCCGCTGGCCATGGCCGAAGCAGAACGCTTCCTGCCTTCATTTGTTGATAAAGTGGAAGCGGTGATGGAGAAACATGGCGTTGGCAACGATCATATCGTGTTGCGCGTCACGGGTTGCCCGAACGGCTGCGGCCGCGCCATGTTGGCGGAAGTGGGTCTGGTTGGTAAAGCGCCGGGCCGCTATAACCTGCATATCGGCGGCAACCGCATCGGTACGCGTATTCCGCGTATGTTCCGGGAAAATATCACCGAAACGGAAATTCTGGCGACGCTCGATGAGCTGATCGCACGCTGGGCAAGCGAGCGCGAAGAGGGTGAAGGCTTCGGCGATTTCACCATTCGTGCCGGGATCGTCCGTCCGATACTCGATCCGGCGCGCGATTTCTGGGAATAATGCAGTTATGCCGGATGGTGGCGTAAACGCCTTATCCGGCCTACGATTTGCGTAATGTGTAGGCCTGATAAGCGAAGTGCCATCGGGCAATGAACACGGTGAGGAACTTATGTCCAGACTTGATCTGAATGCGCTGAATGAGCTGCCGAAAGTTGAACGTGTGCTTCAGCTTGCTGAAACCAATGCGCAACTCGAAAAGCTGAACGCTGAAGCACGCGTCGCCTGGGCGCTGGAAAACCTGCCGGGCGAGTATGTGCTCTCCTCCAGCTTCGGTATCCAGGCGGCGGTAAGCCTGCATCTGGTAAACCAGATTCAGCCGAACATTCCGGTGATCCTGACTGACACCGGCTACCTGTTTCCGGAAACCTACCAGTTTATCGACGAGTTGACGGACACGCTCAAGCTGAACCTGAAAGTATTCCGCGCAGAACAAAGCCCGGCGTGGCAGGAAGCGCGTTACGGTAAGTTGTGGGAACAGGGTGTTGAAGGCATTGAAAAATACAATGAAATCAACAAAGTTGAACCGATGAATCGCGCCCTTGCTGAACTGAACGCGCAAACCTGGTTTGCCGGGCTGCGGCGTGAACAATCCGGTAGCCGTGCCAATCTGCCTGTGCTGGCTATCCAGCGTGGCGTATTTAAAGTGCTGCCGATTATCGACTGGGACAATCGCACGGTATACCAGTACCTGCAAAAACACGGCCTGAAGTATCATCCACTGTGGGATCAGGGTTATCTGTCCGTAGGCGACACGCACACCACCCGCAAATGGGAGCCAGGCATGGCGGAAGAAGAGACGCGCTTCTTCGGCCTGAAACGCGAGTGCGGGCTGCACGAAGGCTGACAGGGCAGCATCAAACTTTAAAACACAATGAGTCAACAATGAGGCAGGGAGAAATCTCTGCCTTTTTTATCGTTAAACACAGTCACCTAACAACAGGAGCATTGTGATGAAGATTGCGTTTCTGGGGCTTGGCACCATGGGGCTGCCAATGGCCGCGAATCTAATCAAAGCCGGTTATCAGGTCCAGGGCTGGAACCGCTCCGCCGGGCCGCGTGAGAAACTGGCATCGCTGGGTGCAACTCCGGCGAAAACGGCCGCAGACGCGGTGATGGGTGCTGATGTGGTTATTTCCATTCTGGCGGACGATAACGCCACGCGCAGCGTCGTGCTTGAGGGCAATGTGCTGGCGATGCTGAAACCCGGGGCTATCCACCTGAATATGGCGACTATCTCCGTCGATCTGGCAGTGGAACTGGCGCAACTGCACCGAGCGCGTAATATCGGTTATCTTGCCGCGCCGGTACTGGGGCGGGTGAATGTCGCCGAAGCAGGGCAGTTAAATATTCTGGCAGCTGGCGATAGCGCACTGCTGGCAAAAGTGCAGCCGCTGCTGGATGTGCTGGGTCAGAAGACCTGGTATCTTGGAGCACGGCCGGAGCAGGCGAATGCCGCTAAGCTGGCGGCCAACTTTATGATTGCCAGCGCCATTGGCTCTATGGGTGAGGCGGTTGCGCTGGTGCAGGGATATGAGGTCAGTAAAGCCGATTTCATTGATTTAATCACTTCCACGTTGTTTGCCGCACCGGTCTATAAAGGTTATGGCCAGGCGATTGCCAGCGATATCTTCGAGCCAGCCGGATTTAAGCTGGCGTTGGGGTTGAAAGATGTGCGTCTGGCGCAGGATGCTGCCGAGCGGGTGAATGTGCCAATGGCGATTGCCGGTACGCTGCGTGCCGCGCATGTGGAAAGCCTGGCCCATGATGAAGGACATCTCGACTGGGCCGCGCTGGCGCGTACCGCAGCCCGCCGCGCCGGACAGCTTTAGCCGTAAACCTGCCGGATGGCGGCTCTGCCTTATCCGGCCAACATCACAGCCAATGATGCAGCCCCGGTTCAGTGCCACACACCATTTTCTCCGATGAACACAAAGGCTGAAGCGACGGGGTTGAGTCCCCGCAGGGCCGCGGGGATTGATAAGGGGAGCGCGGCAAGCGCCCCTTATCCCGTTCACGGAGATAAAGCGTAAGTGTCTGCCAGTCTTCTGGTGAACGGAATAATTCCACGATCTGCCAAAAATGCCGTCCTCCTGGTGAGCGGAACCTTTCCACGATACTCCCAAAATAGCGAATGGCGGCGCCGTCTTATCCGGCTTACACCACAGCCAACAATATAAACCCGATAAGCGTCAGTACCACAGGGCATTCTTCCCGTTTTAGTGCATTCCTTGCACTAAAATTGTGCATTATCTGCTCAGTAAATCATGCCACGGATACCCCTTCGTCTCGCACGCAAAAATAAACATTAGTAAATCAAATCATTAACAAAAATTTCAAAAATATGACTGAACCAATACGAAATTGGTTCGTTTATTGCTTAGTTATAAAGGCAAGGCATCGAAGATGAAATAATTAACTTTATGTAATTAAATAAAAAAATAACGCCAAATACGGATGAACCAATATGGAAAAACCGTCACGCTATCTGGCAAATTCCAGTACGGCGCTTGAACAACTTCGTGGGCTTATTCATCAACATGAGTCAACACCAGGGACTCCATTGCCCACAGAACGTGAACTGGCGGAACGCTTAGGTATCGGGCGGAGAGAAGTACGCCGCGCGCTGGACGTACTGGAAGAAGAGGGACGGATCTGGCGTAAGCAGGGCAAAGGCACGTTTATTGGCCCCGCTGCGCCGGTCGCGCCACTGGCACTCCAGGGACTGGTGCAACAAACCAATATGCTGGAAGTGATGGAAGCGCGCTTGCAGGTTGAGCCGGGACTTGCGCGGTTGGCGGCACTTCGCGCCAACCCGGAAAACCTGGCGCTAATGCAGCGCATGCTGGAACGCATCGATAACGTCAATCCGGACGATCCGGATCTTAATGAGCTATGGGACAGCGCTTTTCACCGGGCCATCGCTGAAGCGGCGGGAAACCGTTTGATGCTCGGTCTTTTTGACGCCATTGACGCCGTGCGGCGCGAACCCGCCTGGCACCATCTGCGGGAGCTGGCGCGTACCCCGGCGAAGGTCGAACGCTATAACGATCATCACCACCGCATTATGCACGCCATCCGACAGCGTCAGCCGCAGGAGGCTTTCCTGGCGATGCGTGAACATCTGCTCGATCTGCAACATGCCCTGATCCAGGCCATTCATCTCGAGGACGATACGCCATGACCACCATTCCTTTTCACGATCCCGCGCCCGTCCTGCGTCTGCACAACCTGAAAGTCCAGTTTGCCGGTAGTCCGGTCAGCATACTGGACGGTATTTCACTGACTATAAAAAGTGGGGAAACGCTGGCGCTGGTGGGGGAATCCGGCTGCGGTAAAAGTATTACCTCGCTGGCGTTGATGGGGCTGTTGCCCAACAGCGCTCAGATCCTCAGCGGCGAAATGGTGTTTCGCGGCCACAATCTGCGCCAGCTTTCGCCGAGGGAATATGCTGACCTGCGCGGTAATGAGCTGGCGATGATTTTTCAGGAGCCGATGACGTCGCTGAACCCCTCATTCACCCTTGGCGATCAACTGAGTGAAGCGGTGATGCGTCACCAGCATGTCTCCCGGCAGAGCGCGTGGGATATCGCGCTACAGATCCTCGAAAAGGTGCAAATTCCGGCGGCGGAGATGCGTCTGAAAGCGTATCCACACCAGCTTTCCGGCGGTATGCGACAGCGCGTGATGATTGCCATGGCGCTGATTAACAACCCGCGGCTGCTGATTGCCGACGAGCCGACAACTGCGCTGGATGTCACTATTCAGGCGCAGATCCTGGCGTTGCTCAACACCCTGAAAGCCGAAACCGGCACGGCAGTATTGATGATCACCCACGATCTCGGCGTGGTGGCGGAAGTCGCCCAGCAAGTCGCTGTCATGTACGCCGGGCAAGTGGTTGAGCAGGGCAGCGTGGAGGCGATTTTTGCCGATCCGCAGCATCCGTACACCATCGGTCTGATGGGCTCGATTCCCTCGCTGGGCGCGCGCAAAGGCCAGCTCTCCACCATTCCCGGTGCCGTACCGTTACCGGAAGCGATGCCAAAAGGCTGCCGTTTCGCCACCCGCTGCCCGTTTGCGCAGAGCCGCTGCCACGCGGAAAAACCGTCGCTACAGCCACTGGGCCGGGGCCATCAGGCAGCCTGTTTTCGCGTGCCCCTTGAACAACATATTGCGCTGGGAGAAACCGCATGAAGACACCGATTCTTGAGGCCCACGATCTCAGCAAACGTTTTGTCGGCGCGACGCGTCTGTTCGAGCCAAAACGCTTTGTCACGGCAGTCGATCGCATTTCGCTCGCCGTTTATCCCGGTGAAACGCTGGCGATTGTGGGGGAGTCGGGTTCCGGTAAATCGACGCTGGGCCGTCTGCTGTTACGCCTGTTGTCTGCGTCCGAAGGGCGCGTTTACTACCAGGGCGAAGAGATCACTCACGCCAGCGGCGCACGGTTAAACCAGCTGCGCCGCGAGCTGCAAATCATCTTTCAGGATCCCTTCGCCTCGCTGAACCCGCGCATGACCGTGGAGCAGATCGTCGGCGAACCGTTGTGGCTGCACCAGAAAATGGGCAAAGCGGATCGCCAGGCGCGCGTCGCCGAACTGCTCGCGACCGTGGGTCTGCCTGCGGCCTGGGCGCGGCGTTTCCCGCATGAGTTCTCCGGTGGACAGCGCCAGCGTATTGGCATTGCCCGCGCGCTGGCTTCCGGGCCGAAGCTGCTGCTGGGCGATGAACCCGTGTCCGCGCTGGATGTATCGGTGCAGGCGCAAGTGGTAAACCTGCTGGAAAATCTGAAACAGCAACTTGGGCTGACGATGATCATCGTTGCGCATGGGCTGGCGGTGATCCGCCATATGAGCGATCGCGTGGCGGTGATGTACCTCGGGCAGATCGTCGAAATGGCGACCGTTGATGAGATCTTCGACGCGCCACTACACCCGTACACACAGGCGCTGATCGCCTCTGCGCCGCAGACCCAGCCCGGCCTCAAGCGTGAGATGCCGCTGTTACAGGGCGATTTACCCAATCCGGCCAGTCCGCCGCAGGGCTGTCGTTTTCATACCCGTTGCCCGCACGTCACCGATGAATGTCGGCAACGCGAACCGATTGCTCAGGTACTTGAAGGCGGCCGCCAGGTCTCCTGCCATCGCTGGCAGGAGCTCAACCGTGACCGCACGGTCATCCAGATTGCTCCACCCTCCGCCGCGTTCCTGCGTCGCCGTGCGCTGTTCGAACACGCGGCCTCTCACTCATCCCTTTAAAGGAAAAAATAATGATTGTGCGTAATTCTCTTTTGACCGTTCTGGGAAGTGTTATGTTGCTGGGCGCTGCGCTGCCAACCCATGCTGAAAGTGTGCTGCGTATTGGATTAGGCGCAGATCCAGACATGCTCGATCCGCACCTCGCGCGTACCTACTATGGCCGCTTTGTCTTCGCTTCGCTGTGCGATCGGCTGGTGGATGTTGATGAAAACCTGAAAGTGGTGCCGGGGCTGGCGACAGACTGGTCGTGGAGTGAAGACGGCAAAACCCTGACCATGAACCTGCGCGACGGCGTGACTTTCCATGATGGCGAGAAATTTGATGCCGCCGCGGCGAAATTCAGCCTCGATCGCGCCCTGACGCTGCCGGGCTCGCTGCGCAAAAGCGAGATCTCCTCGGTAGAATCTGTGGAAGTGACCGGGCCGATGCAAATCACTCTGCACCTGAAAACGCCAGATTCGGCGTTGCTGATGCAGCTTACCGACCGCGCAGGCGCGATGCTGGCACCTGAAGCGGCGAAAAAGCCAGACTTCGCCGCGCATCCGGTCTGCTCCGGGCCATACAAGTTCGACAGCCGCGTTTCGCAGGATCGCATCGTGCTTTCGCGGTTTGACAACTACTGGAACAAAGGTGCTTACCACTTCGACAAAGTGATTTATCTGCCGATCCCGGATGCCTCGGTGCGTCTGGCTAACCTGCGCGCAGGCGATCTGGATCTGAGCGAAGGCATCGTACCAAGCGATGTGAAAACGGTAGAGAACGACGGCAAATTAAAACTGGCGAAGGTCACCGGGCTGGGCTATCAGGGCATCACATTTAACATCAACAATGGCAAAGTCCCGGCTAACGATCCGTTTAAAGATGCACGCGTGCGTGAAGCGTTCTCGCAGGCGATTGACCGTGAGGCATTAAACCAGGTGGTATTCGAAGGTCTCTATGCCCCGGCGAACCAGCCATTCTCTCCGGTCAGCCCGTATCACGTTAATCTGCCAGTGCCGCCGCGCGATATCGAAAAAGCCAAAGCGTTGCTAAAAGCGGCAGGCGTGAAGACGCCGATCACCGTTTCGCTACTGGTGCCGAATAACCCAACCTCACAGCAGGTGGCGCAGGTGTTACAGGCGATGACCGCCGAGGCCGGTTTTAACGTCAATCTACAAATGACCGAATTCGCCACGCTGCTGGATCGCCAGCAAAGCGGTGACTTCCAGCTTAGCTACTCTGGCTGGTCTGGCCGCCCGGATCCAGACGGCAGTATCTTCGGCTTTATTCACAGTAAAGGCACTCTCAACGATGGCCGCTACAGCAATGCACAGGTGGATGACTGGCTGACGCAGGCGCGTTTGCATAACGATCCGGCCACCCGAAAAGGGCTGTATGAAAACGTCGTTAAACAACTGCAAACCGATATGCCGATTGCTTACCTCTACTTCGAGCCGCGCATTTTTGGGCTGAATAAAAAAGTAGAGGGCTTTAAACCTTACCCGGACGGCATTGTGCGTCTGGCAGGTATGACCTTCGCGAAGTAACGGGAGTTGTAAGGAGATACCATGCTGGAATTGATATGCAAACGCCTGCTGCTCGCCATCCCGACGCTGCTGATGGTCAGTATGATGGTCTTCGGGCTGCAAAAGTTGCTGCCCGGCGATCCGCTGACGGCCATGTTGGGAGAAGAGCGCGATCCGGCGGTGATCGCCCAGCTGCGCGCGGAGCTGAATCTGGATGCACCTATCCCGGTGCAATATTTCCACTGGCTTACCCGCGCCTTGCAAGGAGATCTTGGTGTCTCCTTACGCACTCAGGAGACGGTGACACATCTGATTGCCACCAAATTGCCCGTTACGCTGGAGATGTCGTTGCTGGCGATGATTTTCGCGCTGCTGTTCGGCATCAGCATGGGGATCATGGCGGCAGTCAACAAGAATAGCTGGATCGATCACGGCACGAACTTTGTCGCCATTTCCGGCATTTCGGTGCCGCACTTTTGGCTGGGGATTCTGCTGATCCTGATTTTCTCCGTCAATCTGCAATGGCTGCCCGCGTCGGGTTTTGTCCCCTTCAGCGAAGATCCGCTGCAGAACCTGCGCACCTTGCTGCTGCCTTCGCTGGTGCTTGGCACCGGGCTGGCGGCAACCTTAATGCGCCACACCCGCGCATCCATGATTGCTGTCTTGAAAGCGGATTACATCCGCACCGCCAGGGCGAAGGGGCTGTTGCCAAAAACGGTGATCATGAAGCACGCATTTCGTAATGCGCTGGTGCCGGTGATCACCCTGACCACGCTGCTGTTTGGCGAACTACTGGGTGGTGCGGTGCTGACCGAGCAGGTATTTACCATTCCCGGCTTCGGCAAAATGATTGTCGACTCGGTATTCAACCGTGATTACGCGGTGGTACAGGGTGTGGTGCTGGTGGTGGCAATTGGCTTCCTGTTGCTCAATCTGTTGGCCGATGTGCTGTACGTGCTGATTAACCCAAAAATGCGGAGCGAATAATGGCGGAACTGACCACTACGGGCGTGACGGCGTCGCTGCCGCGTACGGAAAACCGGGTACTGAAGAAATTCCTCGGCAATAAAAGTGCGGTGATGGGTGCGGTGATTGTCGGCATCTTCGTATTGATCGCTTTGCTGGCGCCGTGGATCGCACCGTTCGATCCAGTAAAAGCAAACTTTCTGGCGGTACGTAAACCACCCTCGGAGCTGTACTGGTTCGGTACCGATGAACTGGGGCGCGATATTCTGTCGCGTATGGTTTGGGGGGCGCGCACCTCACTGATGGCCGGTTGTATATCCGTGCTGATTGCCGTGGTTATTGGCGTGCCGCTTGGCCTGCTGGCCGGTTTTTTCCAGGGGATCTGGGATGGGGTGATTTCACGCTTTATCGAAGCGCTGCTGGCCTGCCCATTTTTGATCATGGCGATCGCCCTCGGCGCGTTCCTCGGCCCAAGCCTGAGTAATGCCATGATCGCCATTGGCCTGTCTGCGATGCCGATCTTCGCCCGGCTGACGCGTGGCCAGGTGATCGCCATTCGTAACGAAGAGTATATCGACGGGGCGCGGGCAATTGGCCTGCCGGATCGCTGGATAATCCTGCGCTATGTGCTGCCGAATGTGATGTCGCCGATCCTCGTCCAGGCGACACTGGCGATTGCCTCGGCGATCATCACCGAAGCCAGCCTCTCTTTTCTCGGCCTCGGCCAACAGCCGCCGTATCCCTCCTGGGGCGCGATGCTGAATACTGCCAAAGGTTTTCTGGAGCAAGCGCCCTGGATGTCTATTTTCCCCGGTGTGGCGATTTTTCTGACCGTACAGGGATTTAATTTACTCGGCGACGGGCTGCGCGATGCACTCGATCCTCGCCACGACTAAGGAGTTTCGATGACGAAAGCGATTGATTTTAAAGTGGGTTATGCCTCATATCGCGCACCGATGATGGGACACAACGCGGTAGCCACATCCCAGCCGCTGGCGGCACAGGCCGGCATGCGCATGCTGGCGCTCGGGGGGAATGCGGTGGATGCGGCGATTGCCACCGCGATGGCGCTGACGGTGGTGGAGCCGACCGGCTGTGGCATTGGTAGCGACGCTTTTGCCATTGTCTGGGACGGTAAAGAATTGCACGGTCTGAATGCTTCTGGCCGCTCCCCGGCGAGCTGGCATGCGGATATGTTTGCTGGTCTGGATGCGGTACCGGAGCTTGGCTGGAATGCCGTTACCGTACCCGGCGCGGTTTCCGGCTGGGTGGCGCTGGCCGAACGTTTTGGTTCACTGCCGTTGACTACGCTGGCGCAACCGGCGATTGAGTATGCCCGTAACGGTTTTCCGGTTTCCCCGCTAATTGGTGAACTCTGGCAGCGCGGCTATACCAGGTTAAAAGATCAACCGGGCTTTAGCGCCTGTTTTGCGCCAGAAGGGCGCGCGCCGAAGATCGGCGAAATCTTCCGTAACCCGGCGCAAGCGAAGACGCTGGAGTTGATTGCGCAAACCAACGGTGAAGCGTTTTATCGCGGTGAACTGGCGCAGAAAATTGCCGCTTTCGCGAAAGAGCATGGGGCGCACCTGAACGAAGCGGATCTGGCAAACCATAAAGCCGACTGGGTGACACTGCTCTCCAGGACGTTTGCCGGTGGTTCAGTGCAGGAGTTGCCGCCGAACGGGCAGGGGATTGCGACGCTGATTGCGCTCGGCATTCTTGAGCACTGCGATATTGGTCGCTATGACCCGGATTCGGTACAGTCGCTGCATCTGTCGATTGAAGCGATGAAACTGGCGCTGGCCGATCTCGATCGTTATGTCGCTGATGAAGATCACCTGGAATTCGCTGCCGACCTGTTGCTCAGCGACGACTATTTAAAAGCCCGTGCGGCGCTGATCGACCCGGATAAGGCCGCCGATTTTGTTTACGGTTCGCCGACGCAAAGCGGTACGGTTTACCTCTCCACAGCGGATGCCAGCGGCATGATGGTATCGTTTATTCAGTCCAACTATATGGGGTTTGGGTCCGGCGTCGTGGTGCCCGAAACGGGTATCAGTCTGCAAAACCGCGGCTGTGGTTTTGTGCTCGATCCGCAACACCCGAATGCGCTGGCGGGCGGAAAACGTCCGTTACACACCATTATCCCAGGCTTTGCGATGGGGGCAGACGGCAAACCGCTGATGTCTTTCGGCGTGATGGGCGGGCCGATGCAGGCACAAGGCCATATGCAGATGGCGTTGCGCATTATGTTGCACGGACAGAACCCGCAGGCGGCGATCGATGCACCTCGCTGGCGCGTGGTAAAAGGCAGGGATGTGGTGGTGGAAGCAACGTTTGAACGCAATCTGATTGCCGGGCTGCGCGCGCTAGGGCACCGGATTACGGTGGAAGATCCGCTGGAGGGGTATCATTTTGGTGGTGCGCAGGTGATCTATCGCATGCCGGAAGGGCACTACGTTGCGGCGACTGAAAGCCGCAAAGATGGGCAAGCGTTAGTGAGTTAAAAGGGATCATGCCGGATGGCGGCGACGCTTTATCCGGCCTGTATCGCTTTCAGACACACGTTGTTTTTGCTTCCCTCAAAATCGTAGGCGCGCTAAGCGTAGCGCCACAGGCGGGATCTGCACGGCAAATAAAAAGGCCGGAGAGTATCCGGCCTTCAGACTCTGCGTTAATCCAGCGTAAACGGATCGGCATCCTGCCACGCCGGGAACTGCGCACGGTATTCCTGCAACACGCTGAGCGACATTTCGGCGTCGATGCGCGTTGCCAGGTGCGGCTCGGCGGTGGCGATAATCTCGCCCTGCGGGCTGATCACCCGGCTGTCGCCACGGTAGTGATGACCATTACCGTCTGTGCCGACGCGGTTGCAACCCGCCACCCACACCTGGTTTTCAATCGCGCGTGCTACCAGCAACGACTGCCAGTGCAGCGAGCGCGGCGCAGGCCAGTTAGCAACATAGAGCAACAGATCGTAATCGTTGCGGTTGCGCGACCACACCGGGAAACGCAGGTCGTAGCAAACCAGCGGCAGAATGCGCCAGCCGCGCCACTCAAATACCACGCGTTCATTTCCTGCTTCGTAGTGATGGTGCTCCTCGGCCATGCGGAACAGATGGCGCTTATCGTAAAAATGCACTTTGCCTTCCGGCTCAACCAGCAGAAAACGGTTTACCGGCCCGCGATCCGTTTGTAGCGCGGCGCTGCCCGCAATCAGCGCATTGGCCTGGCGGGCTTTACTTTGCATCCATGCCACCACATCTTCTTGCGACATGGACTGTTTCGCGGCTTCCATCGCAAAGCCGGTGGTGAACATTTCGGGCAGGACGATGATATCCCGGCCGGTAACGCCTTCCAGTTGGATGTCGAAATGGCGCAGATTCGCGGGCCCATCCATCCAGACTAACGGTTGTTGTAACAGTGTAATTTTCAAACCAGGCACAGTGTTGGCTCCCCGTAAGACAGCATTTGCACACTGTAGCATGCTAAGCCATAAAAAAACCCGCAGTTGCGGGTTTTGGTAAGGGAAGAATGCTTTCAGGCTATTACCCAGACTATTACCGCATCAGGCCGCTTCCGGTTTGCGCAGCTTTTCCGGTGCGTTGACCACCGGCTGAGTTGCCAGTGCCTCTGGTGCAAAGTCATCAACGTTAATGCTGCGCAGACGGCTGACTTCCGCTTTGCTCAATAGTGCCGCTTCTTCTGCTGTGATTAACCCGCTTGCCAGCGCTTGCTGGGCAAGATCATTCAGGCGGGTAAACGGCAGATTTTTACCCAGCGCTTTACAGATGCGTTGGTGAACAGGATCGGCTGCCATCACATCGACCAGCGCCTCTTCCAGCAGGCCCACCGGGTTGTGCTCGCTCGGCGCCAGATACTGGCCGCGCCCAATGCGGGAGCGGGTGGCGCTCGGCGTTTGCAGGATCTTCGCCACTGCGTGGTCCAGTTTGTCAGACGGCGCGCGGTAATGGCGGCCGGTCGGGAAAATCACCAGGCTTAATGTGCCCGCAACGAAGCGGTTCGGGAAGTTCTCCAGCAGATCGCTCATCGCTTGCTCCGCCTGATACAACGCATCCTGCAGGCCCCAGTGTACCAGGGACAGATCCGCTTCCTGGCGGCCTTCATCCTCATAACGTTTAAGCGTGGCAGAGGCGAGGAACAACTGGCTGAGAATATCGCCCAGACGGGCGGAGATACGCTCGCGGCGTTTCAGGCTGCCACCCAGCACGGCCATTGAGACATCAGACAGCAGCGCAAGGTTGGCGCTCAGGCGGTTCAGATGCTGGTAGTAACGTTTCGTCGCATCGCGGGTCGGCGTGGCGCTGGTTAAACCGCGCGTCAGGCCAAGCCACAGGCTACGCATTTTATTGCTGCCGACATGGCCGATATGTTTAAACAGCAGTTTATCGAAAGCGTCCACATCATTGTTCTGCGCGGCGGCCATCTCTTCCAGCACATACGGATGGCAGCGGATCGCACCCTGGCCGAAAATCATCATGCTGCGGGTCAGGATGTTCGCACCTTCCACGGTAATGGCAATCGGCGCGCCCTGGTAGGCACGAGCCAGGAAATTGCCTTCGCCGAGCATAATGCCTTTACCGCCAGCAATATCCATCGCATCAATGATGGATTGTTGGCCCCGGTGGGTGCAGTGGTATTTGACGATAGCGGAGAGCACCGCCGGTTTTTCGCCGAGCATAATGCCGTAGGTGATGAGCGAGGCTGCAGCATCCATCACGTAAGCGTTACCGCCGATGCGTGCCAGCGGCTCTTCAATACCTTCCATTTTGCCGATTGGCACTTTGAACTGGCGGCGAATATGGGCGTAAGCGCCAATCCCCATTGCGACAGATTTCAGGCCGCCGGTGGAGTTAGACGGTAGAGTAATACCGCGACCGACTGACAAACATTCCACCAGCATACGCCAGCCCTGACCGGCCATTTTTGGCCCGCCAATAATGTAATCAATCGGCACAAACACATCGTCGCCGCGGGTTGGCCCGTTCTGAAATGGAACGTTCAGCGGGAAGTGACGACGGCCAATTTCCACGCCCGGCGTTGATGTCGGGATCAGCGCACAGGTGATGCCCAGCTCTTCTTCGCCGCCGAGCAGTTTTTCCGGATCCGACAGTTTAAAGGCCAGGCCGAGTACGGTGGCAATCGGTGCCAGTGTGATATAGCGTTTATTCCAGCTCAGACGCATGCCGAGCACTTGCTCGCCCTGCCATTCGCCCATGCAGACCACACCGGTATCGGGGATAGCGCCGGCATCGGAACCGGCTTCCGGGCTGGTCAGCGCAAAGCAGGGAATCTCCAGACCCCGTGCCAGGCGCGGCAGATAATGATTTTTTTGCTCTTCCGTACCGTAGTGTTGCAGCAGTTCGCCAGGACCTAAAGAGTTCGGCACGCCGACAGTGATGGCGAGAATACCTGAGACGCCGGAGAGTTTTTGCAACACGCGGGACTGCGCATAAGCAGAAAATTCCAGCCCGCCGTACTCTTTTTTGATGATCATCGCGAAGAAGCGGTGCTCTTTTAAGAACGCCCACAACGCCGGCGGCAGATCGGCCATTTCATGGGTGATCTGGAAATCGTTCGCCATGCGACAGGCTTCTTCCACCGGACCGTCGATAAAGGCTTGTTCTTCAGCAGTCATACGCGGCTGCGGATAGTTGTGCAGCTTTTTCCAGTCCGGGTTACCGCGAAACAGATCGCCTTCCCACCAGGTCGTGCCTGCGTCGATCGCTTCTTTTTCGGTACGCGACATCGGCGGCATTACTTTGCGAAACCCGCGAAATACTGGAGCGGAAATTAGCGCTTTACGCATCGGCGGCAGGTTGAACGGCACCAGAATGATCGCCAGCGGCAGCAGCACCCAGATGGACCACAGCCCCATAACACCCAGCGCGGCAGTCCAGGCCAGTAAAATCACGCTGCCCAGGAGCAGATTGACCCGGTGATAAAACAGCACACCGAGGAGAACGACCGTTGCGATAAGGCTCAAAATCATCATAGAAAAAAGCTCCCTGTCTTGTAGGAGGTCTGACCACTTGTGATGTTATGGTTGTAGTGGATGAGATTTCTTTTAGCAATGTGTTTACAAAATAATTACAACCTGGTTCACATTGTTGGGGGGATTTTGCGCACGGAAAACGAAAACGCGAAGGTGCTGTGGCTTTAGCTTCTCGCTCCGGATCCTATCCGGTACACTGCGCAATGTTATTTACATCTATGCTGAAGGATATCCTCATGTACCAGGATCTGATTCGTAACGAACTGAACGAAGCGGCGGAAACGCTGGCGAATTTCTTGAAAGATGAAGCCAATATTCACGCGATTCAGCGCGCGGCGGTGCTGTTGGCGGACAGTTTCAAAGCGGGTGGTAAAGTGTTGTCATGCGGTAACGGCGGTTCTCACTGCGATGCCATGCATTTTGCGGAAGAGTTAACCGGTCGCTACCGTGAAAACCGTCCTGGCTATCCGGCGATTGCTATCTCCGACGTCAGCCATCTATCCTGCGTAAGCAACGACTTCGGTTACGACTACGTCTTCTCCCGTTATGTGGAAGCCGTGGGTCGTGAAGGCGACGTGCTGCTGGGTATTTCCACTTCTGGTAACTCTGGCAACGTGATCAAAGCGGTGGCGGCAGCACGTGAGAAGGGGATGAAAGTCATCACCCTGACCGGTAAAGATGGCGGCAAGATGGCAGGGACAGCGGATGTTGAAATTCGTGTGCCGCATTTCGGTTATGCTGATCGTATTCAGGAGATCCATATCAAAGTGATTCATATCCTGATTCAGTTGATCGAAAAAGAGATGGTTAAGGCGTAGGGAAGGCTATTTTATCTGCCATTTTGAACCTGGGCGGTGCTCAAAATCCTCACGTACTCTGTGTACGTTCCGGTTTTTCTGCGCTGTCCTTGTTCACACTGGCTGCAACAATTACGCCTTCCCAGAATTAAGGCGTTGTTGGGGGTTAATATGTGCGAACTGCTCGGTATGAGCGCTAATGTGCCGACCGATATCTGTTTTAGTTTTACCGGGCTTGTTCAGCGCGGTGGTGGAACCGGGCCGCATAAAGACGGCTGGGGCATCACTTTTTATGAGGGCAAGGGCTGTCGCACGTTCAAAGATCCGCAACCGAGTTTTAACTCCCCGATCGCGAAGCTGGTGCAGGACTACCCGATCAAGTCCCGCTCGGTAGTGGCGCATATCCGCCAGGCTAACCGTGGCGAAGTGGCGCTGGAAAATACCCATCCGTTCACCCGTGAGCTGTGGGGGCGCAACTGGACTTACGCACACAACGGTCAGTTGAGTGGCTATAAGTCGCTTGAGACCGGCAATTTTCGCCCGGTTGGCGAAACCGACAGTGAAAAAGCGTTCTGCTGGTTGCTGCATAAGCTTACGGAACGTTATCCGCGTACCCCGGCCAATATGACGGCGGTGTTTAAGTACATTGCCTCGCTGGCAACGCAACTGCGCGAGAAGGGCGTTTTCAATATGTTGTTATCGGACGGGCGCTACGTGATGGCGTTCTGCTCGACGAATTTGTTCTCGATCACCCGGCGGGCACCGTTTGGCGTAGCGAAACTACTGGATCAGGACGTTGAAATTGATTTTCAGCGGGAAACCACACCGAACGATGTGGTTACCGTGATTGCCACCCAGCCGTTAACCGGCAACGAAACCTGGCAAAAGATTATGCCAGGTGAGTGGGCATTATTTTGTCTGGGGGAGCGCGTAGTTTGACGCCAGCTGTGGCTGAACAGCGGTGTTCAGTGGCTTGCTGACGACATAGCGACCATCCACAACCGAGACAACCGGCGGCTGGTGGGTGGTGGCAAAATAGTCGTAACCTGGCTTCAGTTGTTTCCAGAAATCCGCATAGGTCGAGTATTTGTGACGCTGCATATTGGCGTCAGTCATGCGGAACGGATAGATGCTCAGCTGCACATTCGGCTGCCCAAAGACCAGCGCGGCAGTCACAAACTGGAAGATCTCATCAATGTTCGAATCCGTCATGGCATAGCAGCCAATCGAGACGCAGGCACCGTGGATCATCAGGTATTTGCCTTCATAGCCGTGGGCGCGGTCATAGGAATTCGGAAAACCAATGTTGATCGCTTTGTAGAAGCGGCTGTCCGGCTTCAACTGATTACGCTGAATGGAGTAAAACCCTTCCGGGCTTTTAAAATCGCCCTGGCGCTGTTTCGGGCCCAGACCGCCGGAGTAATTGCAGATTTTATAGCTGTTGAGCAGTTGGTATTGCTCACCCATTTTGACGTAGAGATCAAGGGTGCGCTCTTCTTTGAAGATTTGGATATAAACCGGCGACCCCATTAATTGCTGCTTATATTCTTTGCTTACCGGCGTAATCGAACTGTTGCTGCCCATTAAGCCAGCAAACGAGACGCACGGGATCAGAAGCATCGCAATAAATAATGCGATTTTGCGCATACAACTTGTTTCCTTGATAAAGCGAATACCACATTGCCAGGACGGCAAAAGATGCCCAAAATTCAGACTAATCTGTTTCGGAGCGCCCACATTAGCATTACGGCATTTTTTCGCAAGCCAGAATAGCGTTCATCTTTCACGCTTCCTCTTTTTTGGCGATATTTTCACCATGGCGCAAATGATGTTCTGTTTTGCGTTTCAAACACCTGGCCGTTTAGCTGGTGCTTATTATGAAACTAAAACGGCAGAAGTAACTATCAAATTACCCTCTTTTCGGCAGTTTTACGCACTGGCTTCTCAATTCACTACAGTGTGCTGTATACTTATCCAGTGTTCTGTGAGGGCGTACACATGCGCAAAATCATACATGTCGATATGGATTGCTTTTTCGCGGCGGTTGAGATGCGCGATAATCCCGCCCTGCGCGACATCCCCCTGGCTATTGGCGGCAGCCGCGTTAAGCGTGGCGTTATCAGCACTGCCAATTATCCGGCGCGTAAATTTGGTGTGCGCAGCGCAATGCCCACGGCAATGGCGCTGAAACTTTGTCCTCACCTCACTCTGCTGCCCGGCCGTTTTGATGCTTATAAAGAGGCGTCAAATCAGATCCGCGAGATCTTTTCCCGCTACACGACGTTGATTGAACCGCTTTCGCTGGATGAAGCCTATCTGGATGTCACCGACAGCCCGCACTGCCACGGTTCAGCGACGCTAATGGCGCAGGAGATCCGCCAGACTATTTTTAATGAAACGCAATTGACGGCTTCGGCGGGTGTCGCGCCGGTGAAGTTTCTCGCCAAAATTGCCTCCGATCTCAACAAACCCAACGGCCAGTATGTGATCACGCCAGCGGACGTTCCGCAGTTTCTCCGCACGCTGCCGTTAAGCAAGATCCCGGGCGTCGGAAAAGTGTCGGCGGCAAAACTGGAGACGCTGGGGCTGCGCACCTGCGACGACGTGCAGCGCAGCGATCTGGCAATGTTGCTTAAACGCTTTGGTAAATTTGGCCGTATTTTGTGGGAGCGCAGCCAGGGCATTGATGAACGGGAGATCAGTAGCGAGCGGTTACGTAAATCCGTCGGTGTGGAGCGCACGCTGGCAGACGATATTCACCACTGGGAAGAGTGCGAAGCGATCATTGAGCATTTATACCCGGAGCTGGAGCGACGGCTGGCAAAAGTGAAGCCGGATTTGCTGATTGCCCGCCAGGGCGTAAAGCTGAAGTTTAATGATTTTCAGCTCACGACTCAGGAACATGTCTGGCCGCGCTTAAATAAAGAGGATCTGCTGGCAACGGCGCGGAAAACGTGGAATGAGCGTCGCGGCGGGCGCGGTGTGCGGCTGGTAGGGCTGCATGTGACGTTGCTGGATCCGCAACTGGAAAGGCAACTGGTACTGGGGTTATAAATGAATGTCCGCGCCGGGTGGCGCGGACAGCGGGCTTATTTCGCCGGAATAGCTTTCAGCAGCTCGGTCAGCAGCGTCCAGTAATGGCCCACGCTTTCGATATGCACTTGCTCATCCGGAGAGTGCGGGCCAGTAATGGTCGGCCCAATGGAGACCATGTCCATGTTCGGGTACGGTTTTTTGAACAGACCGCACTCCAGACCCGCGTGGATCACCTGAATGTTCGGCGTTTTGTTGAACAAACGCTGATAAGTCTCACGCACCAGCGCCATTACCGGCGAATGCGCATCAGGCTGCCAGCCCGGGTAGCCGCCTTTCGGCGCAGTTTTCGCGCCAGCCAACGCGCCCAGCGATTCCAGCATGCTCACCACGTAATCTTTACCGCTATCAACCAGCGAACGGATAAGGCAGATGATTTCCGCGCTGTCATCCTGCAGGGTAACTACGCCGACGTTCAGCGAGGTTTCAACCACGCCTTTTGCCACGTCTGAGTTACGAATGACGCCGTTTGGCGTGGCATTCAGCAGGCGAACAAATGTGTCGCGGGAAGTCGTGGTCAACGCGGCTTTGTCGCTGCTTGCGCTTTCCAGCAGCACCACCAGGTTCTTCTCTTTCATCTCCAGCTCGTTTTTCAGGATTGCCTGGTACGTGCTGGCCAGTGTTTTGAGCTGTGCGACGTTAGCAGCCGGAACAGCAACGATGGCAATTGCTTCGCGCGGGATGGCGTTGCGCAGGGTGCCACCGGTGAAATCAAGCAGACGCAGATCCAGTTCCGCCGCGTGTCCGGCAAGGAAGCGCGCCAGCAGTTTGTTGGCATTGCCCAGACCGACATGAATTTCTGCTCCAGAGTGGCCACCTTTCAGGCCTTTCAGCGTCAATTTGAAGGTTTCATAACCGGCCGGTACGGCTTCGCGGGTCAGCGGCAGGGTGGTGATAAAATCTATCCCGCCCGCGCAGCCCATGTAAATTTCACCCTCTTCTTCAGAGTCGGTGTTAATCAGAATATCGGCCTGCAACCAGTTGGCCTGCAAACCAAACGCGCCGTCCATACCCGCTTCTTCGGTCATGGTCAGTAGCACTTCCAGCGGGCCGTGTTGCACGGTGGAATCGGCCAGTACGGCCAGCGCAGAGGCCATACCAATGCCGTTATCCGCGCCGAGTGTGGTGCCGCGCGCTTTAACCCATTCGCCATCAATATACGGACGAATCGGATCGGTGGTGAAGTCGTGAACGGTATCGTTATTTTTCTGCGGCACCATGTCCAGATGCGCCTGCAATACCACCGGTTTGCGATTTTCCATGCCAGCGGTGGCCGGTTTGCGGATCAGAATGTTGCCCACCTGGTCGCGCTCTGCGTGGAGACCTTTTTCCTTCGCCCAGCCCATAATATGTTCGGCGAGTTGTTCTTCATGGTAGGACGGGTGAGGAATAGAACAGATTTTGGCAAAAATATCCCACAGCGGTTGTGGCGATAGTTGAGACAGTTCAGACACAATGAGTCTCCTTACAAAGAGCCTGCGAAACTTACCTTGCAGGTCACAGGGTTAAATAAAAGGGCATCGCAAGAGCGGCTTGCGAGATGGCCTTGAGAATAACACTTTCTTGCCAGACTGCGAGCCTGTAAACATGGAAATAGCGCCGCTAATGCCGGGTTCTACTGGTTTTTAGTGCCGCAGATCTCTATAATCTCGCGCAACCGATTTTCCCCTGGAACACTTTTTAAGCCGTAAAACACGGGCTGGGACACTTCACATGAGCGAAAAATACGTCGTCACCTGGGACATGTTGCAGATTCACGCACGCAAACTGGCCGCCCGACTGATGCCTTCAGAACAATGGAAAGGCATTATCGCCGTAAGCCGCGGCGGTCTGGTACCGGGCGCATTACTGGCGCGTGAGTTGGGCATTCGTCATGTTGATACCGTTTGCATCTCCAGCTACGACCACGATAACCAGCGCGAATTGAAAGTGCTGAAACGTGCAGAAGGCGATGGGGAAGGTTTTATCGTGATTGACGATCTGGTCGATACCGGCGGTACTGCGGTAGCGATCCGTGAAATGTATCCAAAAGCGCACTTCGTCACCATCTTCGCTAAACCGGCAGGTCGACCGCTGGTTGACGATTATGTTGTTGATATTCCGCAGGATACCTGGATTGAACAGCCGTGGGATATGGGCGTCGTTTTCATTCCGCCTATCAGCGGTCGCTAATTCCCCCGCACATTCTGCTAACGCCCGGTTCTACCGGGCGTTGTTCATTTTATAGCGCCTCAGGTTACAATAACCTCCAGTGATAGATACATGGAGGCTTGCGCGCGATGTCACAAACCAATCTTAGCGAAACCCTGTTCAAACCCCGTTTCAAGCATCCTGAAACGTCAACGCTGGTTCGTCGGTTTAACGCTGGCACGCAGCAGCAAATCTTATCAACGCTGGATGGTAAAAACGTCCCACACTGGTATCGCATGCTCAACCGCTTAATATGGATTTGGCGCGGCATTGATGCCCGCGAGATCCTTGAAGTACAGTCGCGCATTGTAATAAGCCAGGCCGAGCATACCGATCCAGAACTGTACGACACGGTAGTGGGTTACCGCAGCGGTAACTGGATCTACGAATGGTCCACGCAGGCGATGCTCTGGCAGCAAAAGGCGATGCAGGAGCAGGAAGCGGCGCAGAGCGGTCGTCACTGGCTGCGGGCCTCCTGCTTGTACAGCGTGGCAGCTTATCCGCACATCAAAGGCGATGTACTGGCCGAACAGGCACAGGCGCTGGCGAATCGCGCCTATGAAGAGGCGGCACAGCGCCTGCCTGGGGCGCTCAAGGAGATCGCGTTCAGTATTCCGGGGGGCGCACCGGTAACCGGCTTTTTGCATATGCCGCCTGGCGACGGCCCTTTCCCGACAGTCTTAATGTGCGGCGGGCTGGATGGCCTGCAAATCGATTACTACACCCTGTATGAGCGTTACTTTGCTCCGCAGGGGATGGCGATGCTGACGCTGGATATGCCTTCTGTCGGCTTTTCGTCGAAATGGAAATTAACCCAGGATTCTAGCCTGTTGCATCAGCATGTTTTGAAAGCGCTGCCGAATATTCCGTGGGTCGATCATACGCGGGTCGCGGCGTTTGGCTTCCGTTTTGGCGCAAACGTGGCGGTACGCCTGGCGTATCTGGAAGCGCCGCGCCTGAAAGCGGTGGCGTGTCTGGGGCCGATAGTGCATGCGTTGCTTAACCAGCCGTTACGCCAGGGGCAGGTGCCGGAAATGTATCTTGATGTCCTGGCCAGCCGTCTGGGTATGCATGACGCTTCCGATGAAGCGCTGCGCGTTGAGTTGAACCGCTACTCCCTGAAAACGCAGGGGCTGCTCGGACGGCGTTGCCCAACGCCGATGCTTTCCGGTTTCTGGCAAAACGATCCGTTCAGCCCGGAAGAGGAGTCGCATTTAATCAGTACGTCATCGAGTGAAGGCAAACTGTTTGAGATCCCCTTCAATCCGGTCTATCGCAATTTTGATAAGGCGCTGGAGCAAATAACAGGATGGATCAATCATCATTTCCGTTAATAGATTGATAAATTCTATTGATTTGGTAAAACAGTTGCTTCACAAAAGGAGATCGCAATGACGTTACCGAGTGGACATCCGAAAAGCAGACTGGTTAAAAAATTTACTGCGCTTGGGCCTTATATCCGCGAAGAGCAGTGCGAAGATAACCGCTTTTTCTTTGATTGCCTGGCTGTTTGCGTCAACGTAAAACCAGCGCCGGAGAAACGCGAGTTTTGGGGATGGTGGATGGAAATGGAAGCGCAGGAAACACGTTTTACCTATCGTTATCAGTTTGGCCTGTTTGATAAAGAAGGGCACTGGAAGCCGACGACCATTAAAGACCAGGAAGTGGTCGATCGCCTCGAACAGACGCTACGTGATTTCCACGAACGGGCGTATAAGATGCTGGCGTCCTTAGAGCTGAAGCTGGAACCTGCCGATAATTTCAAAGCGTCGTTGAAACTCCCCGCGTAAATCTCTCTGAATAAAAAAGGCCCGACCGCCTTTCACGTATCGGGTTTCTGGCACTGGCCGGTTTGTAACCTGAAGCAGGTTAAAGAGAAGCAAGTTAAAAAAATGCCCTCAGTCGAGGGCATTAATATAACGAGGGTGTTACGGGTTCAAAAACTTAGAACTGGTAGGTCATGGCAACGGCAACAACGTCGTCATTCGCCAGGCCCAGTTTGTTGTCGTTTTTCAGCTGGTTGATTTTGTAATCCACCATTGCAGACATGTTTTTGTTGAAGTAGTAAATGGCGCCAACATCGATGTAGTTAACCAGATCTTCGTCGCCAATCCCTTTTTCCATATCTTTGCCTTTGGTCAGTACATAGCCGAGGGACGGACGCAGACCGAAGTCGAACTGGTACTGGATTACTGCTTCGAAGTTCTCAGTTTTGTTAGCAAAACCTGAACCCAGACCGGTGGAAGATGCGGCAGAGACTGGCGTCATGTTGTAAGCGATGCCGTACATAGTGGCGACGTACACGTTATTTGCATCGTATTTCGCGCCAGTCGCCCAGGCTTCAGCTTTCTCGCCACGACCAAACGCTGCAGTATTCTGCGCGGTGGTACGGTCAGAGTTAGCGTAGGCACCAATCAGGCTGAATGCGCTACCGCCGAAGTTATAAGAGAGAGAAGTACCCCAGCCGTCGCCGTTTTGTTTGTTAACAGCACGACTGCTTTCGTTTTTACCCTGGTACTGCAGGGACATATTCAGACCGTCGATCAGGCCAAAGAAGTCAGTGTTGCGGTAAGTCGCAATACCAGAGGTACGTTTGGTCATGAAGTCATCGCTACGGGCCAGACCGTCACCGCCGAATTCCGGGAACATATCGGTTATGGCAGCCACGTCGTACAATATGCCCAGATTACGACCGTAGTCGATAGAACCGATGTCTTTCATTTTCAGGCCAGCAAACGCCAGGCGGGTTTTCTGGCTGCTTGTAGCATTGTTGTTGTTGGTTTCGTCGTTGTTACCGGCAAACTCAGCTTCCCAACGACCAAAACCGGTCAGTTGATCGTTAATCTGCGTTTCACCTTTGAAACCGAAACGAACATAAGTTTTATCACCGTCGTTGCTGGTATCGTCGCTGAAGTAGTGCATGGCTCTCACTTTGCCGTACACATCCAGCTTGTTGCCGTTCTTGTTATAAACTTCTGCTGCGTGAACGGAAGAAGTAGAAGCGACAACGCTCATTACCATTAATGCCAGAGTGCTCTTTTTCATTTTGATTCCTGATTTAACTAACGCGCTAATATTCGCTGGGCATATACCCCGTGAAAAAACATGAAGGGTTTTATCGCTCAGAAATTAAATATTTATGACAAATTAAGAATAAATTTAAAAAGTTGTGTTTGAGTGTGTTTGCAATAAAAACGTCAAAATTTACCGTTACGGTGGCTGATCCCGCACAACAAAAAAGTGGCCTGATTGCACTGACGGTTGGCAATCGCCGCGACTCCTGTTACAACGTCTGACGACTATCGATATTTCTTATTTTTTCTTAAAAACGGCAGAGAATCATGAGTGACAGCCAGACGCTGGTGGTAAAACTCGGCACCAGTGTTTTAACGGGCGGTTCCCGTCGCCTGAACCGCGCCCATATTGTGGAACTGGTGCGCCAGTGTGCGCAGCAGCATGCCGCCGGGCATCGTATTGTAATTGTGACTTCCGGAGCGATTGCCGCCGGGCGCGAACACCTGGGCTATCCGGAATTACCCGCCACCATCGCTTCCAAACAACTGCTGGCGGCAGTCGGGCAGAGCCGTTTGATTCAGTTATGGGAACAACTGTTTTCTATTTACGGTATTCACGTCGGGCAGATGTTGCTGACCCGCGCGGATATGGAAGACAGAGAGCGCTTCCTTAATGCTCGCGACACACTGCGTGCGCTGCTCGATAACAATATCGTGCCGGTGATTAACGAGAATGACGCAGTCGCGACGGCGGAAATCAAAGTCGGTGACAACGATAACCTCTCTGCGCTGGCAGCGATTCTGGCCGGTGCGGATAAACTGCTGCTGCTGACTGATCAGCAGGGGCTGTTTACTGCCGATCCGCGTAACAACCCGGATGCGGAACTGATTAAAGACGTTTACGGCATCGATGATGCCCTGCGTGCCATTGCGGGCGACAGCGTCTCTGGCCTGGGTACTGGCGGAATGGGCACCAAATTGCAGGCTGCCGATGTCGCCTGTCGCGCCGGGATCGACACGATTATTGCCGCAGGCAGCAAACCGGGCGTGATTGGCGATGTGATGGAGGGGATCTCCGTGGGAACGCGTTTCCACGCGCAAGCGTCGCCGCTGGAAAATCGCAAACGCTGGATCTTCGGCGCACCGCCTGCGGGTGAGATTACCGTCGATGAAGGGGCTACCGGTGCGATCCTCGAACGGGGGAGTTCCCTGCTGCCGAAAGGCATTAAAAGCGTGACAGGCAACTTTTCGCGTGGTGAAGTGATCCGCATCTGTAATTTGCAGGGGCGCGATATCGCCCACGGCGTAACCCGCTATAACAGCGATGCACTGCGCCGTATTGCCGGGCATCACTCGCAGCAAATCGACGCCATTCTGGGCTATGAGTATGGCCCTGTCGCCGTTCACCGCGACGACATGATTACCCGTTAAGGAGCAGAAGTATGCTGGAACAAATGGGCATTGCTGCGAAAGCAGCATCATATAAGCTGGCATTGCTCTCCAGCCGCGAAAAAAATCGCGTACTGGAAAAAATCGCCGATTACCTGGAAGCGCAGTCGCACGAGATCCTGGAGGCGAACGAACAGGATCTGCTGGAAGCGCGTCGCAACGGCCTGAGCGAAGCCATGCTCGATCGCCTGGCGCTGAACCCGGCACGCTTAACAGGGATCGCCGATGATGTCCGTCAGGTTTGCAAACTGGCCGATCCGGTCGGCCAGGTAATTGATGGTGGTTTGCTGGACAGCGGTCTGCGCATTGAGCGCCGTCGCGTACCGCTGGGTGTTATTGGCGTGATTTATGAAGCGCGCCCGAACGTGACCGTGGACGTGGCCTCGCTGTGTCTGAAAACCGGTAACGCGGCAATCCTGCGCGGCGGCAAGGAAACCTGGCGTACCAATGCGGCCACGGTAAAAGTGATTCAGCAGGCGCTGGAAGAGTGTGGCCTGCCTGCCGGTGCGGTGCAGGCGATTGAAAGCCCGGACCGCGAGCTGGTCAATCAAATGCTGCGCATGGATAAGTACATCGATATGCTGATCCCACGCGGTGGTGCGGGTCTGCACAAGCTGTGCCGCGAGCAGTCAACCATCCCGGTGATCACCGGCGGCATTGGTGTTTGTCATATTGTGGTGGATGAGTCTGCCGAGATCGAACCGGCGCTGAAGGTGATCGTCAACGCGAAAACGCAGCGTCCAAGCACCTGCAACACCGTCGAGACCCTGCTGGTGCATCAGGGCATTGCAGCGACTTTTCTGCCTGCGCTAAGCAAACAGATGGCGGAAAGCGGCGTTACGCTCCACGCCGATGAACAGGCGCTGGCGCTGCTGAAAAGCGGCCCGGCAAAAGTGGAAGCCGTGAGAGCGGAGCAGTACGACGACGAGTTTTTGTCGCTGGATCTGAATGTGAAAGTCGTGGCCGATCTGGATGCGGCTATCGATCATATTCGCCAGCACGGTACGCAGCACTCCGACGCAATCCTGACCCGTACGCTGCGTAATGCAGACCGCTTTATCAATGAAGTGGACTCTTCCGCGGTGTATGTGAACGCCTCCACGCGCTTTACCGATGGCGGCCAGTTTGGCCTTGGTGCGGAAGTGGCTGTCAGCACGCAGAAGCTGCATGCGCGTGGCCCGATGGGTTTAGAAGCGCTGACGACTTATAAGTGGATTGGTTTTGGCGACAATACCGTTCGCGCATAAATAAAACGGGCGGTACATCCAGTTATGATGTACCGCCCGTTTGATCCGGCGACGATATGCCTGCGGTGACGGTATACAAAAACGGCGCGACAGCTGAAAATATCGGCAATCTACCCGCGACAGTATGCTCCACCGAGCAGAAATGAAGCAGTATGGTGCAAAAGTAGCCGTTTGATTCCCAAGGGCATTGACGCATCACTCGCTTAGTTTTAACCTTCTACCCCGTGATTCACGTTCGTGAACACATCGCAGGGCCGATATAGCTCAGTTGGTAGAGCAGCGCATTCGTAATGCGAAGGTCGTAGGTTCGACTCCTATTATCGGCACCACTTCAACTTCCTGTTATCGCACTACTAACCACGCGGGTTCACGCGATATTCACCAGTTCTGCAAAAGCGCCTTGTGCCATATTTGTGCCATTCCCCGCCAGGAATGAGTCGATTTGCATGGCATGCTGCGTCAGGTGATTCGGCACCAGCACATCTACCATCAGCCCCAGCGCTCTGAAGGGTAAAAGAACTGATTGATGCCCTGCCGGAACAGGATCGCGAAAAAGCGCTCTTCAGGCAAAAAAACGGGCTTAACGGCGGCAGACCGGGAGGCGATACAAGTGCCCGGTACTGCTTATTTATGATGCAACTTTTTCAGTATGCTCCTTTAATAACTGACTGAATTTAATAAAATTATTATTTCGTATTTGGCGTTATTTCTTGCCGGACAGTGACGTAAAATTAAAAATCCCTTCTGAAACAATCGCCTGAAAAAATTATCGCCAGTCCTGAAAGTGCAGAAACTGAAAAAAACTGAAATCAGTTTCAATTTTTTCAGTCCGGTTTTGATGCCAGAGAGCCAGCACTGGCGCGGGCTGGCTTACCGGTTTGTAGAAAAACAAAACTGAAAAATTTTACTGCCATGAAAGTGGCAGGCGGGTGCGGTGTAGTGCCGTTTTTGTCTGTGATGTTTTTATTTTTCTGGGGTGCGTTTTGTGCATGTTTGGCAAGGTTACGCTAATAGAAATGCGGTGGTATGTCTGTGTGTACTTTATGAGTGGTGTATAGCGCATTCAAGTGCGCGCGATTAGCACACTGTCTTGATAGATCCGCCAGCAGAACGATGGCATCCAATAGCGTGGCTATGGCATATGTACTTCCGAGTGAAAGCGATCTAATAGGATATCAGTTTTGATGCCTTTCACTTATGAGTCTTATCTTAGCTTCGCGACTTTTTTGTCGCTAAATCTTATGTTATGCTATGATTTAGTTATTCTTTAACTTTATTTAGTGCGAAAATGCGATGTGTTGAGCATTTATTGGGGTTGTCATGATTTACTCATATGGTTTCAAAAATTATTTTGGATTCAAGGAAGGGGCTAACGTTTCTTTCCTCCTTAATGGTAGGGTGCCTAAAGATGTGTCATATGGTCGTAACGTTGCCACGATACTAGGAGTAAAAGGTGCTAACGGTGCAGGTAAGACTAATTTATTAAAAGCTCTTTACTTTCTTTCTTCATTTTGCTCATATTCTTTTTATTCAAAAGAAGATGAAACGATTGATGCAGATCCATACTTTAATAATAAATCTCCTTCTGAGTTTTATATTGAATTTCTTTATGGCGAATATGTTTATACCTATGAACTAGCTGTAACTGTCAATAAAGTTATCTATGAGAGATTATTCAGGAAAAGCAATAAAAGCGAAGGGGATTCAAAAAAAACAAGAAAGATTCCTGTCTTTATTAGAGAGGGGAATGAGATCTCTGATTGCCTATCAGAGATCAACCAAGTGAAAATCATTTCTTTAAAAGATAATGCTTCACTGATTAGTAGTGCATTTCATTATAAATTTGATGAACCATTGAAAATATTAAATGAAGTATTTATCTTTTTTTCTTCATTTATTACAAATGTCCGTTATACAGGGCTTAAAGATTTTTCTCTGGATTCAGATAGCATTAGATCTGTATCAGAATATTATTTTAAAAATAAAAAGGCTTTTAATTTTGTAAAGGATATCATTGTTAAAAGTGACTTGGGGATAAGCGATGTTGATATTGTCGAGGGAGTAGATGAAAATAGCAAAAAATATTATTTCCCAATGTTCGAGCACAGGGTTGGGAACAAGAAGTTCCGATTAACGATATATGATCAATCAAGTGGAACGAAATCTCTATATGTCAAATTAAATCATTATTGGCGAGCTCTGTCATTGGGCAGTGTTTTGGTTTTAGATGAGTTTGATCTAAATTGTCATCCTTTTATTTTACCTAAGTTGCTAGAGTTATTTGAATCCAGAGAGACTAATCCACTAGATGCACAGTTTATATTTACTTCACATATTACTGAAGTTCTTGAAAAACTGAGTAAATATAGGACTTATTTGGTTAATAAAGAGAATAATGAATGTTTTTGCTATCGTTTGGATGAGATAGGTGGGGATATATTAAGGCACGGACGAGCGATTGCACCTATTTATAATGAAGGTAAAATTGGTGGGGTGCCTAAATTATGAGCGCCAAGGAGTTTACAAATAAAAGGAAATTGGCTTTTCTTGAAAGCCTACCTTCTATTAGTCTTGAGTCAGGAGAGATTGTCGAGCGTTGCAAGTTTAACTTTTCATTTTTTGATTGTACCCAACCACACGGACAAGATTTTCAGGATTGGTCTCATAATGAACTGATTAAATTGATGGATAAATTGAAAAATTATTCAGGTTCTTCTTTAGAATACTGGCGCCATCAAAGAGTCGGGAGAGGGGGGTTGAAAGTTTTCGAAATTTATGGTGATTTCCCTAAGAAAAGTAACTTTATTCATCCAAAACATGTTCCTCATGATGTTTCATGGGCAAGATTCCGATTAGAAAATTTAGTAAGGCTAGTTGGATTTATTGTTCCTAAGGGGTTCAACTGTGCTGAAACTATAGACCTTCCTCAGCCATTCGATAGTAATACTTTTTATGTCGTTTTCTTGGATCGTGACCATAAGTTTTATGTAACTGAAGAACCTTAGAATCATTAACTACAAGGCGTACCCCGTCTTGTAGTATTTCTAAAATAAAAAACTATTGGGGGCATATTTGGGGGCATTTTTATGGATTCTTAATATTAAACATTTATAAATCAAGTGGTTAGGTTTTTGATTTGCTCCTATTATCGGCTGATCCTCGGTTAGGCGCGTGTGTGCTCCGTTGAACCTCCAGCATGGCGCGGAAGTTGTCCGTCTCCAGGTCAGCAATCAGACCGGTGAAGTTCTCCGCCAGCTCACGACCAGCACTGCCTTTCCATAACAGTTTCCCTCGGCGGCAAAAATGTCTCCTGGCAGCATAGTGAAATTATTCCCGGGTTAAGTGGTCGCATTGCTGCGCGTAATCGGGGTTGTGACGCATAATGTTGCCCATAATGTTGCCCTGTCTGCAAAATGCCCTTTTTCTGGCTTGCTTCTTTTCGGCGTTTCCAGGTATAGTTTTGCCGCTGTCGCAAAATCGGCAGCCGGAATTGGCGTTCCGAATGACTTCAAGGCGACACAACACGCGCCAGGCGTGTTTTTTTGTGTCGTGGCTCAGACTCACCCATTTTCCGGGCTGTGGTGTCTAATTTTGCACCATGGCTTCGTTCAGATAATGGCAGTCCGGGCGGGGCAGCCTTCGGGCTGGCCGGTACCCTTGAAGGCCGGTTACGCCAACCCCGTTCGGGCTGCCACCAGTGAAATTGGCGTTTCCGGTGGTAGTTTTTCACACTACTTCAAGGAGGTGCCCTTATGGCTACGATCCTCACCCTGTCTCACCCGAAATTTATCTTTGTTTTCGCTGCCGTTTGTCGCTCCGTACGTAAACCGCGTGTCTGTATGCTGTGCACTCTTGCCGCTGGTGAACACATCGCTCGCCTGCCGGTTGCGGAGGTGTACGCATGAGCCAGCCCATCCTAACCCTTGACGATCTCAGACATCTCGAACACCTGCGCAATATCGGCCATCTGGTCAGCGAGCTGGCAGCGGAACAGGACAAGGCGACCGCCCGCCGCGATCCGGCTGAGCGTCTGCAACTTCTTTCCCTGATTTACCTGATGACGGATCAACTCGATGCCGTGATCGATCGCTGCAACCAGCGCTGGCTCGACGGGGAGGAA
This sequence comes from Kosakonia arachidis, assembly GCF_900116535.1. Lineage (GTDB taxonomy): Bacteria > Pseudomonadota > Gammaproteobacteria > Enterobacterales > Enterobacteriaceae > Kosakonia > Kosakonia arachidis. The sequence goes on from NZ_FPAU01000001.1 coordinate 79,484, forward strand.
CAGGAATGAAGCAGCCGTTACCGCCCGTACTGCACACTGTGCTTTACCGCCCGCCGCCGGATTAACCAGCATTCCCCGGAGAAAATTGCCCCGGAGAAGCGCGATCCGCACCTGGAGGATAACATCGCCATAAGCTGGCCGTCGTGCGCCAGCTTATAAGCGGATCAGCGACCCGATATCAGCTATTTAACGTGTGCTTGTTGTATGGCTTGTACTCATAACAGACTTCAATTTTTGTTGTGCATTGTATGGAGACAAAAAAAGGGATGATATGTTGCCAGATGCCTTTGGTCGTGATGCGCCTTATGATGATGACCGCACCTGTCCCTTGGTAAAAGAAGACCGGGTGGCCCACATCCACCTCGCTAATGGTAATGCACCATTCCCTGAGTTTTTACGTCAGTTCAAACGAACCAACGATCAGGCGCATTTGGTATATTGCCGGGGTGCGATGGATCCCGATGCCTATCTGTTGATTATCATCCTGAAACCCGAAGTGCAACGCATGCGCTGGTTTTTTGGGGTAATTACCTGCTAACCTGTGGTGATTCTATATTCTGAAAAGAGTTTAATTTCGTTGGTTGTTTACTGGCCGTTTAACTTTAATATCCCCAAATAGCCATTGATAAATGGCGGTTACGCGAGGGACCAAATGGCGCTACAAGGGAAGTTGGTATTAAACGGTGCAGATTATGTGCCTTTTGAGTTGTATGGCGTGGGCGTATTTATGGCTCATTCTGGAAAAGGGGTATACAGAAACAAAGGGGGCTGCGGATCAATAGCTTCTGGCGGCCCAATCCCACCGGGCAAATACTGGATTGTTGATCGGCTTGAGGGTAACTGGTTCTCTCAGAAGCAGCGTGAGGTGAGTGACTTCTTTAATAGCGTTGCTGGGCGCCGCGCCTTTGGCAAGTCTGACTGGTTTGCATTGTGGCGCGATGACAAAGGAATTGACGATTACACTTGGTTCGAAGGTGTGAAACGGGGCAACTTCAGATTACATCCAGGGCACGTATCAGAAGGTTGCATCACCATTGCCAATAACGCAGATTATGCAAAAATTCACCGTGCATTAATTAATACTTCTTTAATTCAGGTTCCCTGTATGCGCTCTCTCATGGCGCGTGGATGGATTGAGGTAATCGCTGGTGGCTATAACAAAACTTGTCCGTAAAACTGCCAGATTTTGCTATTTCATACTTATCATTATTGGAGTGGGGCATCTGTTACCTGGTCCGGAGACTTATATCAACTATGATTTTGCCAGTCAGATATGTGATTTTTTATACGGCAGTGTAAACGCTGATTCTATGTATGACACATTTTCGTATATTGATTGGATCATTATTTTAGTTATCGCTTTAATAATTTATTTATCAACAAAAATGTTAATGAGTAAAACAAGGAATAAATGAAATGCCGATCCCCGCTTATATATGGTTAATGGATGATGGAGGGCGCTAATCAAAGGTTCCGTTGACGTTCAGGATAGAGAAGGAAGTGTTGAGGTGATTGGTTTTAGCCATGGGCTTAACTTCCCAGTAGACAGCGCTAATAGTGGGTAAGATCAGTTCCGTGGGGGTCTGTAACGCTCTATAACGCATCGGAATTTCAGATCGTTCGTAATGCCTTGTTGCTTCCCAATCTCCCGTTTTCATGGAATCCGTTCAAGAAAACGGAACCCGTACCCGTTCCAGATTTCACTATTGGTATGCTGATCGCGTCAGCTAAAGCCGGGAAATGGCTATATGACTAATTACAAGGAGCGTAAAAAATGGCTGTACCTGTACACCTGATTTTAAAAGACGATGGCGGATCGCAGATTATCGGATCGTGTGACGTTCATGGACGTGATGGGAGCATAGAACTGCGAAGTCGAGGTATAAGCAAAGACCTTGCAGCGCAAACGGTAGGGAGTTGCCATAAGTAATGGCGAATAAGCTGTAGCCCGTCGCTGAGTATAGCCCTCCCCAATATCCTGTTCATCAGACGGGGCCTGCCAGAGTTATAGGAAGGCGACGATCAACATAACCGAACCGCCGTATACGGACCCGTATGTACGGTGGTGTGGGAGGAGGCTGATCGTGAGATCAGCCTCTATCCCGATTTTTACGTTCACTCTAAATCGAATGACGCGTCGAGTTACTGGCTCATGGCATCTTTTTTCATGCCATCTTTCGACATGTCTTCTTTCGACATGGTGTCTTTCTTCATTGCGTCTTTGGACATGTGGTCTTTAGACATTTTGTCTTTCGACATACAGTCTTTGCTCATGCTGTCCTTTTTCATGCAGTCTTTGGACATATGGCCCATAGTGTCTTTTTTCGTCATCGCGTCTGCGGCGTAGGTGGTGCTCACTGCGCCCATCATCAGACAGGCAGACATCATTATTACCGTTAACTTTTTCATGGGGTATTCCTTTCTCTGTGGTGTTTTATCGGGATCATCGTCGTGTGTTCTAACTTCCACCAAACCAGTTGTAGCCCTGATCTTCCCAGTAGCCACCACTGAATTTATTGGTAATTTCAATTACTTCGATGTGTTTGGGGTTTTTGTAACCGAGCTTGGTCGGTATCCTGAGTTTCATCGGGAAACCGTATTTGCGCGGTAAAATCTGTCCGTCGTAGGTCAGCGCCAGCAATGTCTGCGGATGCAGCGCTGTCGCCATATCAATGCTGGTGTAATACTCGTCAGCGCATTTGAAACTGACGTATTCCGCAGTGAGGTCAGCCCCAATCAGCCGTAAAAAATCACCAAACGGTACGCCACCCCATTTGCCAATTGCGCTCCAGCCTTCCACGCAGATATGCCGCGTCACCTGGCTGACCTGCGCCATTTTGTAGAGCGCCAGCAACGACCATTCGCGTTTATCCAACGCCAGACCAGCGATTTTTAGGCGATAGGCCAGCCCGTCAACGTCCGGAGCATCGTCTTCGGCGTAAAACGCATTAAACGGAAACGGGCGGGTGATCATTGATTCGGCATATACCGGTGCGAGGCGCGTTGAGCCAAACAGCCAGCCCTGAACGCGGTCGTTGAAGCCGGAAATTTTCCCCAGTGCGGTTTCCACGCTGGCATTATCGCTGATGTCGCAGCCGGTCAGCATGGCGATGCCGCCGAGCGTCAGACCGCGTTGTAAAAACAGGCGGCGCGAGGGGACGTCCAGTTCGCGGATAATCTGTTTTTTAGCTTCCTGCACAATCGCTTCACTGTCTGACGTGCTGAAAATCTTTTTGATTGTGTTCTTCATCTTCGGCCCTTAACGTCCGCGGATCATGGCGATCAGCGTTTTCGGCACCACCGCCACCATGATTAAATGCAGCACGGCAAACCCGACTAACGACGCCATCGCTAAAAAGTGGACGTAACGCGCGGTGTCGTAGCCGCCCATCAGTTCGCGCAGTAATGGAAACTGTACCGATTTCCATACCACCAGCCCGGAAAGCACCAATACGATGCCGTCGAACATCACGAATACATACGCCGCGCGTTGCACCATGTTGTAGTGGCGTAAATCGTTGTGTTGCAGCTTGCCGCGCAGGGCAGCACGCAAATCGTTGAAGATGCCGTGCGGCGTCAGCGGCCAGAATTTTCGTTTCATCCGGCCGGTCAGAATGTTCATCAGCAGATAGAACAGGCCGTTAAAACCGAACAGCCACATCCCAGCGAAATGCCACTGGATCGCGCCACCCAGCCAGCCGCCCAGGGTGACGGTGGAAGGAAAATCAAAATCAAACAGTGGCGACGCGTTATAAATCTGCCAGCCGCTGGTCACCATAATCAGCACCGCCAGCGCATTCAGCCAATGTGCAAGACGCAGCCATAAAGGATGGATCGTTGCCGGTTTTTGCGCCGCGGCCGGAGGGATTTCTCTGGGAATTGTCATGATGCGTTTCCGCCAACTGCCCTGTGATGTAGCGAGTATTGAGCAGATTTGTTCCCCGAAACCTCACGCAAAGTTAAATAAAATGTGATAACTCAGGGGGCATTGCTTGTGTAGACTCAAACGATATGAGGACGCCACACGGTGGGATAACAAAATGGATAAAACAAAAAAAATCCTTATCGTTGAAGATGATGGGGATATTGCGGAACTGCTGAGCCTGCATTTGCGTGACGAAGGTTATGAAACTACGCATGCGCCGGACGGCAATCTGGGCATCGCCCATCTGGAAAAAGGCGGCTGGGATGCGTTGATCCTGGATCTGATGTTGCCCGGCGTGGACGGGCTGGAAATCTGCCGCCGTGCACGCAACATGACGCGCTACACACCCATCATCATTATCAGCGCCCGTTCGAGCGAAGTGCATCGCGTGCTCGGGCTGGAACTGGGAGCCGATGATTATCTTGCGAAACCGTTCTCCATGCTGGAACTGGTGGCGCGGGTGAAAGCGCTGTTCCGCCGTCAGGAAGCGATGAGCCGCAACCTGAAAATGGATGCCGGAACGCTGAGTTTTGCCGGGCTGGTTATTGACCCGATTGCGCGCGAAGTGATGCTCGACCATCAGCCGGTAGAACTGACGCCGCGTGAGTTTGATTTGCTGTACTTCGTTGCCAAAAACCCCGGCAAAGTGTTCTCGCGCCTGAGCCTGTTAAATCAGGTCTGGGGCTATGAGCACGAAGGGTATGAACATACGGTGAACACGCATATCAACCGGCTGCGCATCAAGATAGAAGCCAATCCGGCCGAGCCGAAACGCATTCTGACCGTTTGGGGAAAAGGCTATAAATTCGTGTCCTCTGCTGAAGACGCGCAAGGGTAAATCATGAAAAATTTCACGCTGGCGCAAAGACTGACCCTGGTGTTTACGGTACTGCTTATCGCCTGCTGTGCGCTTTCCGGCTACATGCAGGTGCGTTCCAGCAATCAGTACAGCCAGTCGGTTATCCAGCGGCTTTCCGCGAATCTGGCGACGCAGATTGCGGCCAATAATCCGCTACTCAGCCAGGGCAACTGGGATCCGAAAGCCGTGCATTCGCTGTTTGATCAGTTGATGGCGGTGAACCCGAGTGTGGAAGTGTATCTGCTGGATAAAGACGGCAATATTGTGAGCAACGCGGCACCGGCAGGGCGTCTGAAAACCGATAAAGTCGATCTGATGCCGGTTAACGCGCTGCTTGAGGGCGCGGATATGCCGGTTTTCGGCGACAATCCGCGTGATCCACAAACCCGTCAGGTGTTCTCGGTGGCACCGCTCAAAGAGAACGGTGTGACCAAAGGTTATGTGTATATTGTGCTGCTAGGTGATGAATACACTGCGCTGACCAGCAACGCGCAATACCAGTCTTCCATTGCGCTGGCGCTACGTTCCATGGGGCTGGTGGCGCTGTTCGGTTTACTGGCGGGGGCGCTGGCGTTTCGCTGGGTGACGCATCCGGTGCGTAAACTGACGCAGCAGATTGCGCAACTCGACAGCGGCGGAATGGACGCCATTCAGGCGTTGGCAAAAAGTCCGACGCCTGCCGGTGCGCCGCGCGATGAAGTGTCGCAGTTGCAACTGGCGTTTGTCGCGCTGGCAAAACGCATCGACCAGCAATGGCAAAGTCTGAAGGTGCAGGATCAGCAGCGCCGTGAATTTATCGCCAATATTTCCCACGATTTGCGGACACCGCTGACCTCACTGCACGGCTATCTCGAAACGCTGTCGGTGAAATCAGATCATCTGAGTAACGAAGACCGGCTGCGGTATCTGAATATTGCCCTGATGCAAAGTAAAAAAGTCGGGCGTCTGGCGCTGGAATTATTTGAACTGGCGCGCCTGGAATATGGCGTGGTGAAGCCGCAGAAAGAGCCGTTTTCCCTGAGCGAACTGGTGCAGGACGTATTTCAGAAATTTGAGCTGGCGACCGAAACACGCGGGCAGAAATTGCTGGCAGATATCACGCCGGGTATTCCGTTGGTGAATGCCGATTTGGGCATGATTGAGCGCGTGCTGACGAACCTGATGGATAATGCTATCCGCCACACGCCGGAAGGCGGCGTCATTGAGATTAAACTGTGGAAAAACGGCGAACAGGTCATTGTACAGTTGAAAGACACCGGGCCGGGCATTGCGCCGGAGCTAAAAGACAGCCTGTTTGTGCGGCCGTCAATTCTCAGCACCAACAAACACCGCGCGGGCGGGCTGGGGCTCATGATTGTGCACCGTATTTTGCAGCTTCACGGCGGGGATATCCGACTGGTTGAGCCACAACAGCAGGGCGCGTGTTTTCAGTTCTCCGTTCCGCTATAAATTCTCTGCCGGTGTACGCTATCGGGTACCGGATAAACGTTCGTTCTTCGGTAGCCCGCCCTGTGGCGCGAGCCATAAAATCACCTGAATAACCCTCTGCTGGCGGGTAAGCGTTGCGATACCCGCCAGGCATACCTTTGTACTAACATTATTTTTTATGCCGACGGGATGCCAGATGATTAACCGCGAACTGGATGCTCTCTACCATTCGACAAACCAACAAACCCTTGCACAGTGGCGGATCAACCGCGATATCGGCGAGCCACGCGGCGCGTATTACGATCCGTGCAGGCTTGCGCTGGCCGCAGGGATACAACCCGACATGCCTGTGCAGGTCAGGGCGCTGCTTGATGATTTGCAGCAACTTGCCGGGCGCGATCCGTTAGCGGATATCCTGCCCGCTGAAGGATTTCATTTCACCTTTTTACCCCTGACATTACCGCTCTATGAACAGGGGGAGCCTTTACCGGAGAAAATCCATCACTTAACAACGTGTTGGGAGAGCTATGCTGCTCAGACAATTAACATAGATGCATTACGGCTGGTGGCGTTACCCGGTCAGCTATTGCTGGCGGGTATCGCTGATGAACGGGCGATGGCGATGCGCCACGCTTTTTGCCGGCAAGTTTTGCATTCAACATGGCGGGACACGTTGCTTGCCAGGCACCCGGCGTCACCCTTGCCGCCGTTATTTTGGCACAGCACACTGTTACGTTACGGCGCAACATACTTGCCGCAGACGCTGCGAGAATTCTTCCTCGCCCGACAGGGGCGTGATTATGGTGATGTTGCTGGCAATCTGAAACTGGCCCGCATCAATTACAACTGGACGCAGTGCTATCCTTTGGATTAGCGCGACAGCAACGAGAAAAGGGGAACGGCACTCCAGCTGACGGGCAGGTGCTTCATTCAACAAGAAAATATCCGTGATATATTGAGCGTTATTCTTTTTCATCAGGCGCAACCCATGTCCTACTCGATCGGCGAATTTGCCAGGCTTTGCGGGATCCCCGCCACGACGCTGCGTGCATGGCAGAGCCGTTATGGTCTGCTCAAGCCGATGCGTACTGAAGGTGGGCACAGGGTGTACAGCGATGACGATGTGCAGCAGGCGCTAAAAATCCTCGACTGGGTAAAAAAAGGTGTGCCGGTCAGCCAGGTGAAACCTCTACTGGCGCGTCCGGGTAGCCGTCAGGCGAATAACTGGCTGACGCTTCAGCAGACGATGCTTCAGCATCTGAAAGAGGGCAAAATCGAATCCCTGCGTCAGCTCATTTATAACTCAGGCCGTGAATATCCAAGGAGCGAGCTGGTACACGAAGTGTTGCGTCCGCTGCGCGGCCTGGTGTCGGCGAATGTTGCAGCGATGATGACATTGAGGGAAATTCTCGATGGCATCATTATCTCCTACACGGCGTTTTGTCTGGAAGGGGATAGAAAAGCGCCCGGCGAACCCTATCTGCTCACTGGCTGGCACCTTAACGATCCCTGTGAAATCTGGCTTGAAGCGTTACTGCGGACCGGACAGGGGCAGCGTATTGATATTCTCCCGTCTCCTCCGGCAATGCTGGCACCCGAAATCTTCCCGCAGCGCAAATGGCTGCTGGTAACCAGCGGAAAGCTGACCGCCGCGCGTAAAAAACAGATTACGCAGTGGCAGCAGGTTGTCTCCCTCGACGTGATTACCCTTTAAAAATACGCCCGTTAGCTTAATTTTTTTATTTTTCATAACGCTTTGTAATATTTGTTTATTTATAAATTTCATCTATAAAACTTAGACAAATATGCTTTGTTGTGTAATTTTTAAAGAAACGCTTTTTATACCTGTTAAGCGCTGGGGGCATTTATGAACCATCAACCCATGATTGGGATTAGCGGATGTCTGACGGGATCCGCCGTGCGCTTCGACGGAGGACATAAGCGCATGGGGTTTGTCATGGATGAACTGGCGCAGTGGGTTACGTTTAAGCCTGTCTGCCCGGAGATGGCCATCGGTCTGCCGGTTCCTCGTCCGGCGCTGCGTCTGATCCAGACGACCGATGGCGACACCCGCATGCGTTTTAGCCACGATCCGCAAGAAGATGTTACGGCCAAAATGGCTGACTTTGCCGAGCGTTTTCTGCCTTCCGTCAGTAACTTATCCGGCTTTATTGTCTGCGCTAAATCCCCCAGTTGCGGGATGGAACGCGTACGGCTGTATGATGAGCAGGGCCATCGCGGGCGCAAAGAGGGCACCGGGTTGTTTACCGCTGCACTACTGAAAAAATACCCGTGGCTACCGGTAGAAGAGGACGGGCGTTTGCACGATCCATTGCTGTGCGAGAACTTTGTCGAGCGGATCTTCGCGTTGCGTGAGCTGAATGCGCTGCGTGAAGAGGGGTTAACCCGCAGCAATCTGCTGGCGTTTCACAGCCGCTACAAACTTCAGTTGCTGGCTCATCATCAGGGGGGCTACCGCAAAATCGGGCCTTTTGTGGCCCGGCTCGCCGAGTGGCAAGATCTGGACGCTTTCTTTGTCGCTTACCGCGAGCAGTTTATGGCGATCCTCAAGCATGTCGCTTCGCGCAAGAATCACACCAACGTGCTGATGCATATTCAGGGGTATTTTACCCGGCAGCTCAACAGCCGACAGCGCGCCGAACTGCTGTCGGTGATCACCAATTATCGGCTTGGGTTATTGCCACTGCTTGCGCCGTTAACATTGCTGCAACACTATCTGGCGGAACATCCTGACAGTTACCTGCAAACACAGAACTATTTCGCGCCTTATCCCGCCAATCTTGGCCTGCGCCTCGCCGTGAGCTGACGAGACGCAAAAAGAGATGCTGAAAGAGAGCTATTGCAATTTGCGTCAAGATGCGGGACTTTTGGCGGGAGGTTTTTCTCAACCCGATATAAATACCGAAAAAAGAGAACGTGCTATGCAACATATCATTGAAGGCTTCCTCAGCTTCCAGAAAGAAATTTTCCCGCAACGTAAAGAGCTGTTCCGTAGCCTGGCATCCAGCCAGAACCCGAAAGCGTTGTTTATCTCCTGCTCAGACAGCCGTCTGGTGCCGGAGCTGGTAACGCAACAAGAACCGGGTCAGCTTTTCGTTATCCGCAATGCCGGTAATATCGTGCCGTCGTTCGGGCCGGAGCCGGGTGGTGTATCAGCGACAATCGAATATGCGGTTGTGGCGCTGGGCGTGACGGATATCGTGATTTGTGGTCACTCCAACTGCGGCGCGATGAAAGCGATCGCTACTGCACAGAGCCTGGAGCCAATGCCAGCGGTTGCCCACTGGCTGCACTATTCAGATGCGGCAAAAGCCGTTGTTGAGAAAAGAACTTTCGAAAACGAGACCGACAAAGTCAATGCGATGGTTGAAGAGAACGTGATTGCGCAGCTGAACAATATCAAAACGCATCCTTCTGTGGCCGTCGGGCTTCGTGACAACGCGCTGCGTCTGCACGGGTGGGTTTACGATATTGAAAGTGGCGAAATCCGTACGTTGGATAAAAACAGCAAGAAATACGTTTCGCTGGCCGAAAATCCGACGGTGTATTTTGAATAAAACTTATCGCCTGGCTGAAGTGTCAGCCCCGATAAATGCGTAAAGGCTGCCCGGCAGCCTTTTTTTATGCCTGGCGACGGTGCTTTCACGTGAGTGTCAATCTGTTGCATTGGCATTGTTAGGATGCGTAGTAACTAGTTGTTTTATAAAACTAACTCTCCTGTAACTAACTCTCCTGTCGCGGAAACATGATGTCGGCGTCCGGGCTGGTTAATGACATTCGCGTCGCCTCCGCAGACATAAAAAAAGCGCCCGAAGGCGCCTCTCACACAGAACATCGCAACAAACTTATTTAGTCAGTTCAGCGGTCATGTGTACGTTGTTATTGGTATTGGCTTCAATAATTTTGTAAGACGCACCTTCTTTCTGCGCCTGGGCGGCAATCACGGATTCTGCATCATCCATCGTGCGGCCGGTTGCCGTAACGGTCTGGGCGAAAGCACCAAAAGAGAGAGCAGAAAGTGCAGCAGCGATAGCGATAGTATTGAAAGTTTTCATGGTGTTATTCCTTAAATTTCTCATTCGTGTTGGGCGTTATTGCCCGAATCTAAAATCTTCTGTTGCGGCGGGTCACGGTGACCAGTCAGCGTCTTATTTGTAAATAACCGCAGTGCCGTGCAGGGTGTTCGGGCCGGTTACTGAGGTGATGCGGAACGATTTCGCGCCCATTTCATCGGCTTTCTGCGCCAGTTCACTTTCCAGCGAAGAGAGGTTGGTACCGGCATTGGCGGAAATCACGCCCACTTTCTGCTGGTTAGCCGGAGAAGACTGAACTTCTACCGCAGCCATGCTGGCGAAAGAGAGGGAGCTAAGGACTGCAACGGCGATCAGGGATTGAATGCGTTTCATGTGATTTACCTTTCTAAAATTGTTTGTTTGGGCGTCGTAAGTATTAACTTAACGATCGATAGGTAAATCATAAATGTGATCTGCATCACTCGTCAATATTATTTTTATAGTGATCATTAAAATAAATATAAAGGTTTTATTATTCAATTTGTTATGAGGTGAATTTTTTTTAAAATTTCCGCTGGTCATCGCCGTTGCAATGTTTTTATAATGATTATTAATTAAATTCATGTGGACAAGGGAGGAACCATGACAACCGATGTCACATGCGGTACGAAAAAAAGTCGTGGACGACCGAAAGTCTTCGACAGAGCGGAAATGATGGACAAGGCGATGATGCTGTTCTGGCAGCATGGCTATGAAGCTACATCGCTGGCTGAGCTGGCAGAAGCTACCGGCGCGAAAGCGCCAACGTTATACGCGGAGTTTACGAATAAAGAAGGGTTATTCATGGCGGTTCTCGACCGCTACATGGCACGCTTTATTGCGAAACACCGGGCGACGCTGTTTTGTGATGAGAAGAGCGTAACCCAGGCGCTGCGGGATTATTTCACAGCGGTCGCCAGCTGTTTTACCCGTAGCGACACGCCAGCGGGCTGCTTTTTGATTAACACGTCTGCCACCGTATCCGCGTCGGCTGAGCCTATCGTCGGGGCGATCCGGGCAAAGCATGCCTCCCAGGAACAGACCCTGCTGACGTTTTTGCAGCAGCGCCAGTTGCGCGGCGAGATCCCGTCGCACGGCGATCTGCCAGTTATTGCGCATTTCTTAATGTGTATTGTGCAGGGGATGGCGGTCAGCGCGCGGGAAGGTGCGACGCGGGAAAAGCTGATGCAGATTATCGACACCACGCTGCGTTTATGGCCGGAGCTGGTGAATGCATGAAGATAAGAAACCCAGGCCAGAACGCCTGGGTTTAGAGCCTGATGGGATAGGCTCTTAGTCGTCAGGCAACAGCCGTCAGCGTCGTTACCTGCAAATCGGCTAAGCCGTCGATAGCGCTAACCATCGCTTTGAACGGCGCGGCCTGTTCATGCTGTGCCAGCATTTGCGCCGATTTCCAGCGCTCAATCATCACGAATTGATGATCGTTTTTGCTGTTGACATGTAGTTGGTACAGCTCGCATCCTGGCTCGCCCTGAACGTCCCGTTCCACGGTTTTCAGCGCCTGGGCTACTTTGTCGCGGGCACCGGCATGGGCGGTAATGGTGGCGACAATCGTAATTTTTTCCTGCATTTTTCTGCTCCTTTAAGCGTATAAAACTGCACTCAGTCTACGCCGTCTGGGTGAACAAATAATTCACTTTCTGGCGACAACACTTTCATCCGCAAAGAGCAAATAGGGCTTAGCGCCCGCTACGCAACGACTGCGGTGGAATGCCATAGCCGCGAATAAAGACTTCCCGCATATGGCGGCGATCGCGAAAACCCGATTCGCGGGCGATGGCGTCCAGCGACAAACGGCTTTGCTCAATCATCAGCCGCGCAGCTTCCAGACGTAATCCCTCAATCGCCTTGGCCGGTGATTTCCCCGTCTCCTGGCGAAACAGGCGGCTAAGCTGGCGGGCGCTCAGATGGACAGCGTCGGCCAGCAGTTCCACCGTCAGCGCTTTACTCAGATTGCTGCGGGCATATTCGAGCGCGCTTTGCAGACGATCGGAACGCGGTGCCAGCGCCAGCATCTCCGAATGCTGTGTTTGCCCGCCAGAGCGCCGCTGGTTCATCACCAGATTGTGCGCAACCGCGCGGGCGATCTCTGCGCCCAGATCTTTTTCCACCATGCCGAGCGCCATATCCAGCCCGGCGGTCATGCCTGCAGAGGTCCAGATTCTATCATCGATGATAAAGATGCGGTCATCTTCAAGCTGTATGTCGGGATGCATCTGCAACAAACTGCGGGCGTGCGCCCAGTGCGTAGTCGCGCGTTTTTTCTCCAGTAATCCGGCCTGGGCCAGCACAAAGGCGCCGGTACAGACTCCTGCAATGCGGCGTGCCCGGCGCGCAGTGGTTTGCAGAAAATCGACGATGCCAGCCGATGCCGGTTCTTCAACCGGTGTCAGTACACCCGCCACCAGCCAGCTATCCACCTGCGTGTCATCCGAAAGCGGCAGCGAATCCACACCAATGCCCGATGATGAGCGCACCGTGCCACCAAATTCGGAGTAGACCACGGGCTGGTAAAAGGCTTTGCCGGCGGCCATGTTGGCAAACTCAAACACGGTCAGTGTGGAGATCGCCAGCATCTGGAAATGGTCGGCAATGATTAAGCCAATTTTGTGCATCGCGACTCCCTAAGATGGCAGGCTGGTGGGCTGGAGCGTCAGGCAGCGAACGCGTAAGCGCTCCGAAATCAGCAAGCTGATTAATGCCAGTAATAAAAACAGAACAGCGCTGATCATCACACCATAAAAACCCCACAGCGGATAGATCCACGACGCGACGGCCGAGCCAAAACCAATACCGCAGAACATAAAGGCGCTGGTTAACGCCAGCGAAATCCCGCGCGTTTCGGCAGTGGCGATTTCCACCACTCGCCGTTGCTGGGACGGCCACAGCAGATCGGTAGAGAACGCCCACAGGACCAACAGCAGATAAAGCAGCATCAGTTTTGCGGGCAGGATCATTATCGCCAGCATATCCACAATCAGCAGTGTGATGCCCACCACCAGTAAACGCTCGGCGCTGTAGCGACGCGCCGCGCGGCCAACAAACAGGTTGCCCAAAATCCCGGCGACACCAATCACCGCTAAGGCAACAGAAACGCTGCTGGCTGTGCCGTGCCAGTTATCGCGGATCAGCGGAGAGATAAAGGCGTACATGTCGTAGACGCCGGAGGTGATAAAAAATACCACCAGGAACGCCGCCAACGATTTACCCTCCGCCAGCACAGCGACCAGCTGGCGAAAGTGGATATCCGCGCCTTTGACGATATTCGGCACGCTTAACCAGACTGCCAGCGCCGTAAGCAAGCTGAACAAGGCGACCAGCGCAAACAGTTCACGCGCGCCCCATGTTGTTGCAATCCAGGCGGCCAGCGGGATCCCCACCATGCTCGCCATCGAGACGCCAAGCAATATCATGGCGATAGCACTGCCACGATCGTGCTGCGCCACTAACTCCGCGCCGAGCGCCACCAGTACCGGGCCAATCAGCGAAGCGCCAAGCCCCATCACAATGCGCGAAGCGATAAGCATCGGGTAATTAGCGGCTATCGCGAAGAGCAGGGCGCCGAGGCCAAATACCAGCATCCCGGCCAGTACCTGATATTTACGCATCAGGTGACCGAAAAAGATCTGCGCCAGCGGAGCGGCCAGCGCGAAGGTCAAACCGAAAATGGAGAGCAGACGGGCGCTTTGCCCGTCACTTAATCCCCATTCATGGGAGACTGCGGCCAGGCTGCCCGCAACCGACAGTGCGCCGGTCGCCTGAACAAAGTAGGCCAGGCTCAGCGCCCACAGGGCGCGTCTTTGCGAAGGGGAGATTGGGTTCTGCATCTTGAACTCCTGCAAGGGGGCAGCAAGCTGCCCCATCATCGGTTATGCAACAGGAATGGGGTTATCGACGAGAGACTGGTTAAATGCGTTAACCATCGCATGTTCATTCGCGCCGGGGTTGTCGCGCGCGGGCAAAACGCTGTCCACAATCGCTTCAAGGGTATCGGTGCCAAGTTTGTCGAAGGTCTGCTGGATAAAGTCCTGCAACGGCATTGCGCGCGGATCGCCGCTTTTATAAATCAGGTCGGTGTCGACCCATGGCGGCGAGATTTCAATCACTTTGACGCTGCTGTCGCGCAGCAGGAAGCGCTGCGACAGGGTGTAGGAGTGAATGGCTGCCTTCGTTGCGGAGTAGAGCGCATTCGCTGCGAGTGGCAGGAATGCCAGAATCGAACTGTTATTGATCAGCACCGCGTCCGACTGTTGTTTCAGGTGTTCGATAAACGCGGCGCTGACGCGCACGGGCCCCAGCAGGTTCGTGTTCAGTAGCGTGGTTGCCATTTCGTCATCCAGTTCACCGGCAGCGTTATCAAACGGCATAATACCTGCGTTGTTGATCACGACGTTCAGCGCCGGGTAGCGTGACAGCACCTCTTTTGCTGCGGTGTTGATGCTCTCCGCGCGGGTCACATCCAGCACGACTGCGCCCATTCCGGGATTGGCGGCGGTGACGCTATCCAGTAGCGCCTGGCGCCGTCCGGAAATGATCACCTGATTGCCAAGCTGGTGAAATTTTTCAGCCATCGCGCGGCCAATACCTGAGGTGCCGCCGGTAATAAAAATCGTATTGCCTGTCAGTTTCATGATCTTATCCTGTGTTCTGTTAACGGTTAGTGGGTGACGGTTGCGCGATAGCGCTCTGCTGGTACGTTTGTGGAGAGTTGCGGCATAAGCGCCCGGCGATGCTGTTCCAGTGCCTGCCAGTCGGCGTCGTCATGCAGAGAAGGAATGGTCACCAGCTCCCCCTGCAGAAAGCCGACCAGTGCCGCATCCACCATGTCCGTGGCGCTCATCACAATGGTTTTGTCGAGCTGTTCCAGCGGCAGTCCGCCGTTGTCCCAGAATGGTGTTGCTGTTGCGCCAGGCAGTACGGCCTGTACCTGAATGCCTTTATCGGCCAGTTCGTGATGCAGAGACTGGCTAAACGCCAGCACAAAGGCTTTTGTCCCGCCGTATACGCCGTTCAGCACTTCGGGGGCGATCGCGACGATGGACGAAATATTGATAACTGCGCCTACGCCACGGGCGACGAAGCCCGGCACTACCGCGTAAGTAAGGCGGGTGAGGGCGGTGACGTTCAGGTTAATCATCGCTTCCATTCGATCGATTTCGCTGCCCAGCAGCGGCGTATGCGTGCCAACGCCAGCGTTGTTGACCAGCAATGTGATGCTGGCGTCTTCGCGCAGTCTGGCTTCCAGTGCCCGGAGCTGTTGCGGATCGTTGAGGTCAGCGGCGATCGCTTCCACGTTACGCGACGTATCAGCAGTAATGTGGCTGGCCATCTGGTTCAGGCGGTTATGGTTGCGGGCAATAATAATCAGGTCGTAGCCCATACGGGCCAGGCGGTTGGCGTAAATCGCGCCGATACCGGTTGATGCACCGGTAATAACGGCAGTGCCTTTGTGGTGTTGTGTCACGATGTTCATAGCAGACTCCCTGGTTCAACAATGGATGCGATGGAAACATCATAATTGCGCCAGAGATGTCTTAAATGACGTTGATAGTGCTAATTTAGGACATCGGCAAATATACCTGCACGCGTTCCGCTATTTCCGGCTGCCATCGATTTTGCGGTACACCGTGGGGAGTTAAGCTGGTGACTTAATAAATGCCTTCCGTGCTGGTACATATGGTGGGATCGCTGCTGATGATGGCGCCGGGTTTTACGCTGATTAATGCACTGTATTGAGCCTGTGCACAGGAGGAGATAAATATCTTCCCTTCTCTTTAACCGTAAAAATACCAGGACTATTGGCAACGCATTTATTTTAATCTTGTGAGGATGTTTTTTCTGAATTTTTAAATGGCACGATGAGGGAGTATTGACTAATGACGACAAATAAGCAGAATTAGGAACGTTGACGCAACTGACTACACCATATAGACCATATAGCCCGCAATAATTATTAAGAATAAGCGCGTTAGCAATATCAGTTGTTGGAAAAATCTGATAGCGGGAAATATTGTTTTTTTTGTTTTTTGTTTTATTTGGCTTACCGGAAAACGGTAAGCCAGAACGGTTCTCAGGCCTGGTTTTTCGCCATTTACATGTGAATCTGGAGTTGTTGATGGGCAAAGAAAAAAAGAGTTACGGAATGCACGATTTTTTCAGAGGTGACACATCAGGCCATGAAATGATTGAGCGCTATACGTATGTGAAAATTATTAAATTTAATGCGACGGACGCGATTAATTTTGAGTTTTCTCCGTATCAGAAGTATTTTATTTCGATGATGGCGAACAGCAAATCGCCTGCCGACAATAGCAATCAATAACGTCCATTCCTGAATGTAAAAATAAATTTATTGGCAGCGCAGCGAACTGTTTATGTACTTTTTTGCCTGTCGCGATGAGCATCACCGGCAGTTACCTGCGTAGGCCGGCACCTTCCATACGCTTACGCTGGAGGGGGCCCGACGCTTAATCGCTTTTTTTCTCTATGTGTCCAAGCGATTTTTCCGGGAAGCAGTAGTCGCGCACGCGGCGTTTTAACTCTGCGGCATCGGGAAAACCGCCTTCCTGCTTGCGATCCCAGATGACTGCACCATCAATATCAATCACAAAAATTCCACCGGTACCGGGGATCAGGCGCACCGCTCCAAGATCGCTACTGAACGTATGCAGCAGTTCTTGCGCCATCCAACTGGCGCGCAGCATCCAGTTACACTGCGAGCAATAATGTAAAGTAATCGTCGGTTTATTCATTTTCTCGTCCCTCCAAAAAGCGAATCAGACTGCAAAGTGTACGCAAAATGCGAACATAAAGGTGAGAAACAGTGGTGACGCTCGGCGGTGATGTCACCGAAATCGCCTACGCTTAAACCGCCCGGCGACGTGCCGGGCTCAGGGTTGCGTGGGGAAGGGCGTTAACTGACGGAAGGTGTTAAGCAGCCCTTCGGACCACGCTTTGCGGATGGCAATAAAATAGGGATCGCTTTCAATAATCCGCTGCTGTTCGCGGGCGTGAAAGCTGTCGCGGCGGTAGACCATCACATCCAGCGGCATGCCGACGGAGAGATTGCTGCGCAGCGTGGAGTCGATCGAGATCAGCGCGCAGCACATTGCCTGCTCCAGCGGCGTATCCGGCGTTAATACCCGATCGATAATCGGTTTACCATACTTGCTTTCACCAATCTGGAAGTAGGGCGTGTCGTTGGTCGACTCGATAAAATTCCCTTCCTGATAGATATGAAACAGCCGGTGCTCTTCGTTGCTAATCTGCCCGCCCAGCAGCATGTTGCAGCCAAAGTTAGTGTTACTGCCGTTTTGCTGCGCCTTGCTGTCGCGGTGGATAACTTCCCGTACCGTTTCACCGATCAGCGTTGCGGCGTCGTACATGGTTTCGGCCTGCATCAGGTTGGGCGTCTGCTGGCTCTCGATACGCGAGGTCAGCAGACTGATAATGCTCTGCGTGGTCGCCAGATTACCGGCAGACTGGATCACCAGCACACGTTCGCCTTCACGCTGAAAAACATGAAGTTTTTTGAACGTCGCAATGTGATCGACGCCCGCATTAGTCCGGGAGTCGGAAGCGAAGACCAGCCCGTCGCACAGACGCATGGCCACACAGTAGGTCATTACCACACCTTTCTACATAACAGTTGACGCTATTGCTGCTGAACCTGTTGCTGCTGTTGCGTAAACAGATTCACTTCAGCAGTGGAAAACAGCTCTTCACAGCCGCCGCCCAAACGGCTGCCGCGCACCGGACAGGCATCCAGATAATCCATTCCCACCGCCAGCCGCAGATGCTGGTTGAGCCGGCGGGTATCGTTGGTGATATCAAAACTGTGCCAGCGGTCGTTGATCCAGGCTTCCGCCCAGGCATGCATCGCCACGTGCTCGGTATCCTGGCTATAGACATAACCGCTGACATAGCGCGCCGGGATCTTCAGGCTACGGCAGCAGGCCAGAAACACATGAGTATGATCCTGGCAGACGCCTTTTCCTTTGGCGAATGCATCCGCTGCGCTGTCCTGCACATGTGTCGCGCCGGGAGTATACGGCATTTTTAGCCGTAATTCCGCCATCAGCGATGTGAGGCTCTCTTCGGGCGCCGCCTCCTGGTAATAGCGGCTGGCAAAACCGCGGATCAGATCGTTCGCTTCCGTCAGCGGCGTGTGGCGTAAAAAAACCAGCGGCGACAACATTTCATTGCTACTCTCCTCGCTCTCTTCCACATTATCGGCGATTTCTACCACCCCTTGAGCGTGAATAAAAATCTCCTGGTGTGGGCTGTCCAGCGTCAGCACATGCATCAGGTTGCCATAAGCATCACGGGTGGCGACGGCCGAGGCGGGTAGCGTCAGTTTCCATTCGCTAACCCGTTGGCGCGCGGAGGTTTGTGGCGTCAGCCGCAGATACTGGGTGCTGAATTTCACCTCTTCATCGTACTGGTAATGTGTTAAATGGTTGATGGTGAGTTTCATAGCGCCTCCAGATAAGTCTGGCGAATGCTGTCGGCCAGCTCGTTAATTTGGGTGAGGAAGTGGTTCAGCCAGCTTTGCAGCCCCTGCGCCATCACCTCGTCGAGGGAACCGAAGCGCAACTCCACATGCAGCAGGTGCGCCCGGCGCAGCGGAACATGTGCCCGCGTATTACCGATCATCTCCAGTTGCTGTACCAGATCCGCCACACTGGCATGCAGCGAACGTGGCACATCATTACGAAACACCAGCAGTTCGCTGACGGTTTCGCGGCTGATCGGCTGGCGGTAGATGCTGTGATAGGCCTCGCGGGCACTCACCGCGCGCAGCAGGGTGTCGAGGCGATAATATTCACGCACCGGATCCGGATCGTTGTTCAGTTGCTGATCTTTAAGCGCCAGCAGTTGGGCGGTGGCGTAAGCGCGCTCAATCAGCGTACCGACACGGATAAAACACTGTGCGTCGTTGCGCAGTAGCGTGCCGAACATCGCGCCGCGAAACAGATGAGAGCGCTCTTTCACCCAGTCAAAAAAGGTATCAATACCGATTTTATCCACCCCGGACTGACGCAGATTGCGGATGTCGATACGCGTGGTGTTGATACACTCCCACACTTCTGACGACAGGCTACCGCGTACCGCATGGGCGTTATTCCACGCCATTTCAATACAGCTATAAATGCTGCTGGGGTTGTGGCTGTCGAGGGCGAAGAAGTTCAGCAGGTTGTTCATGGAAAAGCGGGCATAACGCTGCTGAAACAGTTCATGGGAAAAGGTGAGATTCAGCGGTAGTGCCAAATCGTGTTGCTGCTGGCGATGGCGTGGCATCATCGACAGCTTCCAGGTGACATCCAGCACCCGGGCAAAACTCTCTGCCCGTTCCAGGTAGCGGGCCATCCAGTACAGTTCGCTGGCTGTGCGGCTTAGCATTATTCATCCTCCTCCATCACCCAGGTATCTTTGGTGCCGCCGCCCTGCGACGAGTTCACCACCAGCGAACCTTCGTTCAGCGCCACGCGCGTCAGGCCGCCCGGCACCAGGCGAATCTCTTCGCCGGAGAGCACAAACGGGCGCAGATCGATGTGGCGCGGTGCAAGCCCCTCCTCGACAAAGGTCGGGCAGGTGGAAAGTGCCAGCGTCTCCTGGCCAATATAGTTGCCGGGGTTTGCCAGCAGCCGCTTGCGGAAATCCTCAATCTGCTGGCGGGTCGATTTTGGCCCGACCAGCATGCCGTACCCACCCGCACCGTGAACCTCTTTCACTACCATGCTGTCGAGATGGGCCAGCACATAGTTAAGATCGTCAGGTTTACGGCACTGCCAGGTGGCGATATTGCCGAGAATGGGCTCCTCGCTGAGATAGAAGCGGATCATGTCCGGCACATAGGGGTAAATGGATTTATCATCGGCAACGCCGGTACCGATCGCGTTCGCCAGTACGACGCCGCCCGCCCGGTAGACCGACAGCAGGCCCGGAACACCGAGCATCGAATCGGCGTGAAACGCCAGTGGATCGAGATACGCATCGTCAATGCGACGGTAGATCACATCCACCCTGCACGGGCCTTCGGTGGTGCGCATATAAACCGCGCCGCCTTTTACGAACAGATCGGCGCTTTCTACCAGCTCAACGCCCATCTGCTGCGCCAGAAAACTGTGCTCGAAATAGGCGCTGTTAAAACGCCCCGGCGTCATCACCACCACCGTAGGATCGTCCACCGGAGTACTCTCACGCAGGGTTTGCAGCAGATAGCCGGGGTAGCGCTCCACCGGCGCAATATGCTGGCTGGCAAAGAGATCCGGGTAGAGGCGCATCATCATCTTGCGGTTCTCCAGCATATAGGAGACGCCGGACGGGGTGCGCAGGTTATCTTCCAGCACGTAATAGCGACCATCGCTGTTACGTACCATGTCGATCCCGGTGATGTGAGCATAAATATTGTTATGCAGATCCACACCCTGCATACAGGGCTGGTACTGCTCATTGGCCAGAACCTGCTCGCGCGGGACAATACCGGCGTTGAGGATATTTTGCTGATGATAGATATCGTACAGGAAAGCGTTCAGCGCTTTGACCCGCTGGCGGATGCCCTGATCGAGGGTGCGCCATTCATGGGCCGGGATAATTCGCGGTACGCTGTCAAAGGGGATCAGACGTTCAGTGCCGCCCTCTTCACCATAAACGTTGAATGTAATACCCACCCGGTGAAATAACAGTTCTGCTTGTTCTTTCTTTTGATGGATGGCGTGCTGGTCGGTCTGTTGAAGCCACTGCCACCAGGCATCGTAATGCTGGCGTTGACTGCCCTCTGCGCTGAGCATCTCATCGTAGTAAGGTGCTGTCGGAAGCGTTATTTTTATCATTGTCATCCCCTGCATTCCGCGTGTGAAGATTCTGTAAAAATGCAGAAAGCATGCCAGCATGGCTGGCAATGCGTTTTCGTGGCGAGTACAGGCGCTAATGCACCATTTTGATGCAAAGCGCAGCGGCAGCGCGCTAAAGTGGTGTGAAATGTAAGCGTAGCTGAACCTTGTGCTAACGGCGTTTTGCGGCTGCCGGGCTGACCACCAGCCACACGGCCAGGCAGACAATTATCGCGCCGATGAGAAACCCGGCGTCCAGCGTTTCGCCCAGCGCGAGGTAACTCCACAGCACGGCAAACGGCGGGATAAGAAAGGTGACAGTCAGGCTGCGCAGCGGCCCGATATCGGCAATCAGGCGAAAATAGAGAATATACGCCACGGCGGTACAGAGCAGGCCCACCGCCAGTACGCAGGCCCACACTGACGGCTGCGCCCAATGGATGGTTGCGCCGCTGCTAATCGACCAGATGCAGAACGGCAGTAAAAACAGCGTGGCGCCTGCCTGGCTGCCGAAGGCGACCAGCGTCGGATCCAGCCCGCCGCGCGCCGTTATCCAGTTGCGGGTGAGAAAACCGGCAATACCATAGCAGCCCGTCGCCACCAGGCAAGCGGCCACGCCAGCGGCGACCTCCTGCACATTGCGCATTTCGCCGAGCGTGGTGATCGTCAAAATCCCCACCAGCCCGAGCACAACACCCGCCCACTTTTTCGTGCTCAAGCGTTCGCCAAAAAACGTGATGCCCGCTAACGCGCCCATCAACGGCGTAGTGGCATTGAGAACGGCGGAATACCCGGCAGGCAACCAGCGTGCGGCCAGGCAGTACATCAAAAACGGCAGTCCGGAGTTAATCACCCCAAGCAGCAAGGTCGCGCGCAACTTACCGGAAAACTCAACGGTGCGGCGAAATAACGCCAGCAGTATCGCCAGGCCAACAAAACCAAACAGCACGCGGAGGAAAGCGGTGTTGATGGCGCCGAATTCCGGTGCGGCAATGCGCATAAACAGAAAGCTCGCGCCCCAGATGGCCGCCAGTATCATTAATCTCAGGCAATCAATGGCCCGCATTGTGCAATGCCTCGTGTTGCGTTTTTAACTAAAAATGTTTTACCCCGGCGGCATCAGGCTGACAAACCAGCATTTTTGCTACAGTTTAGTTGTACTTAATTACGCGGAGAGCCGCAATGACCCTACCGCCCCTGCAGGCTTTAATCTGTTTTGCTACCGTCGCCCGACATATGAGTATGAAAGCGGCGGCCGAGGAGTTATGCATTACCGCCAGTGCTGTGAGCCAGCAAATCGCCAGGCTTGAGGCGTGGCTGAATATCCGGCTGTTTATGCGCGGGCCACGTTTTCTGGCGCTGACGACAGAAGGGCACATTTACCTGCGCGCTATCCAGCCTGCGTTTAACCAGATATCGCAGGCCACGCAGCGTCTGATGGATAACGCCTGCCAGAGCAAAGTCACCGTCAGTTGCACGGCCGGCTTCGCCATTCAGTGGTTGTTGCCGCGATTGGGCGCTTTCGAAAAACTGCATCCCGGTGTGGAGGTGCAGATTAATACCACTAACCGGGTGGTCAATCTGAGCAATGAAGGGATTGATTTTGCCGTGCGTCACGGCGCGGGCGTGTATCCGGGGCTGCAGTCGCACTGCCTGGTGAACGACCATCTGTTGCCGGTATGCAGCCCGGTGCTACTGGCGGAAAACCGACCCGGATCACCGCGCGAATTACTGAATTACCCACTGCTGCACGATGAACACCGGCTGGACTGGCGTTTGTGGTTCGACACGCAGGGTATACATGATGTGGATACCGACAGAGGGCCGGTATTTATCGATTCGAACGGCGTGATTGATGCCGCGCTGGCGGGGAGGGGCGTTGCGCTGGTGCGTCGCGTGCTGGTGGCGGAGGCATTAAGCTGTGGGCGTCTGATCTGCCCGCTGGCCATTCCCGTGGTCTCACCGATTGCCTATTATCTGGTCTACGACGAATCCGCGGTATTACAGCGGATGAGCCGGGATTTCTGCGACTGGCTGCTGGCAACGGCGGCCTCAGCGGGGCATTGCTGGCCGCAGCCGTGATTTCACTGCCATGCCCGATGGCGTAAGCGCTTATCGGGTATGGCATTTATCGCGCCGGGAAAGGCGAAGCCACTCCCGGCATCCTGCAACGAATACCGCTTACCCGCCGAGATACATTTTTTTCACTTCCGGGTTGGCGAGTACCTCCTGCGCCGCGCCGGAAAGCACAATCTTGCCATTCTCCAGCACATAGGCGCGATCGGCGATGGTCAGCGCTGCGGTAGCATTTTGCTCCACCAGCAGAATGGTGATGTTCTCTTCGCGCAACTGGCGAATGGTGGTAAACAGCTCGCCCACTATCTTCGGGGCAAGGCCGAGGCTTGGCTCATCCAGCATCAACAGCACCGGTTCACTCATCAATGCGCGGGCGATTGCCAGCATCTGCTGCTCACCGCCGCTCATGGTGCCCGCCATCTGCTTACGCCGCTCCTTCAGGCGCGGAAACAGGGTAAACATGCGATCCCGCAGGCGGGTGAAGTTTGCGAGGTTGTTATACGCCCCCATGCGCAGGTTTTCTTCGATGGTCAGGTTGGTGAAGATTTTGCGGCCTTCCGGCACTAGCGCCAGCCCTTTACGCACAATATGGTGCGTCTGGCTGCGCGAGATATCCTCATTGAGGAAATTCACCGTTCCGGTTGAGCGAACCAGGTTGATGATGCCGTTCAGCGTCGAGGTTTTTCCCGCACCGTTACTGCCAATCAGCGTAACAATTTCACGGTCATTGATGTCAATATCAACGCCTTTCAGCCCCTGAATAACGCCGTAAAATACCTTTAACTCGCGGGCGCTAAGCATAACGTACCTCTCCCAGGTAGGCGGAGATCACCTCCGGATGTTGGATCGCCTCGGACATCAGGCCGCTAAACAGCGGTTTGCCATACTCCAGCACCATCACCCGTTCGCACAATGCGTTGACGAAAGGCATGTCATGTTCAATGAGCAGCACGCTCAGTTGATAATCCTTGCGCATGCGGAAAATCAGCCCGGCCAGATCTTCCGTTTCTTTCGGGTTCATCCCGGCGGCGGGCTCATCCAGCAACAACAGCTGCGGCCCCGTTGCCAGTGCACGGGCAATTTCCACTTTACGCTGGTTGCCATAACTCAGATTGGTGGCCTGCAAATTGGCGTGTTCAGCAATGCCGATATACTCCAGCAGTTCCATCGCCTTTGCCCGCGCGGCGCGTTCAGCCGGGAAATAGCGGCCAATATGCAGCGCCGCTTCCAGTAGCGAATAGCGGCTGGCGTGATCCAGCCCGACCATCACATTTTCCAGCACCGTCATGGAGTTAAACAGGCGGATATTCTGGAAGGTACGTGCAATACCGGCATTCACCACCTGATTGGGTTTCAACCCTTTGATTGATTTCCCCGCCAGCGTCACGCTGCCGCTGGTCGGTTTGTAGTTAGCGGTGATGACGTTAAACAGCGTGGTTTTCCCTGCGCCATTGGGGCCGATAAGGCCGAAGATCTCAGCTTCATCGACATGAAAACTGACGTTGTCGATGGCCCGTAACCCGCCGAACTGCATCACTATATCCTCGACTTGCAGGATGACGTTATTTGCTGTCATGACGGCTCCTTCTGCGCAACTGCCACAGCTCTTTTTTTCCCAGCAACCCTTCGCGGGCGAACAACATAATCAGCAACAGCAGCAGCGAGAAGACCACCATACGCAGCCCCGGATAGGCACCCAGATCGTGACCGAACAGCGACAGCGGCTGGTCAAGGAAACGTAGCCATTCGCCGCTACCCACCACCACAATGGTGCCCAGCAGCGCACCCGTGGTGCTGCCCAGACCACCGAGCACAATAATGATCAGCAACTGGAAGGTGAGCATAAAATCAAACAATCCCGGCGAGATCGTCGTCAGCAGCGAGGCCAGCAGGCCACCGCCAATCCCTTCAAAAAAAGCGCTGGTGGCGAAGGCGCAGGTTTTAATGCGGAAGGTATTGATGCCCATCGCAATTGCCGCATCTTCATCGTCGCGAATCGCCTTCATCATGCGGCCATACTTCGACCACACCAGTTGCAGGATTATCCCGGTTGCCGCCAGCGCGAACAGGCCGCACCAGAACAGCAGATGCGGTTGCTGAGGAATATCGTTCAGCCCAATCGCGCCGTTGGTGATTTGCGGGTTGTTAATGGCGAGGATCTTGATAATAAAACCGAAGCCCAGCGTGACAATCGCCAGATAGTCACCGCGCACACGGAATACCGGAAACGCCAGGCACACTGCCAGCACGGCAGCACACACGCCGCTGATTAACAGCGCGGGCAGGAAGCTGGCGTGCAATACCATAATAAATGGGCTGGGCGCCGCCATTTCGAACATATCCATCTTGCTGTCACTGGAGAGAATAAACAGCGAGGTAACATACGCGCCAACGGCGACAAACCCGTTAGGCTCCAGCGAAAGCTGGCCGGTGACGCCGTTTATCAGGTTGTAGCTGACGGCGAGGATCATAAAGACGAAAACGGTGCTGATCACCCGCACAATGTAGTCGTTAAACAGCAGGTTAATCCCCACCAGTAGTGCAATGGTGATCAGAATAATCAGCAGATTACGCCCCTGTGCGGCAAGCGTCGTGGTCGGGTTCAACATCAGAAACGGCTCCTTTCCAGGCGTTCGTCACCCATAATGCCTACCGGGCGGAACAACAAGACCAGAATCAAAAACATGAAAGCGAACGCGTCCTTATAGCCGCCAAGCTCCGGGAAAATGGCAACCGCAACCACTTCGGTAAAACCGAGAATAAAGCCGCCGAGCACCGCGCCGGTGACGCTGCCAATACCGCCAAGTACCGCCGCAGCAAAGGCTTTCAGGCCAATCAGCACGCCCATTAACGGATCAATGGTTGGGTAGCTGATGGAGTAAAACACCCCACCCAGTGCCGCGAGGCTGCTGCCGAGGGCAAACACCAGCGAGATAATGCGGTTCGCGTCGATGCCCATTAGCCGCACAGTATTAACGTCAAACGCCACTGCGCGGATCGCCATACCATAGCGAGTGCGATAGAGCAGCCAGAGGATCGCCAGCAGCAACAGCACGGTGATCACCGGCACGATCCACGCCACGTTGGTAATGATGATGTTGCCGAACGTCAGCGTTTTGTTGAAATAGTCCGGCGCGGAGAAGAAGCGGGAACTGCCGCCAAACAGCACGTTGAACAGGTTTTCAAGAAAAAAACTGACACCGATAGCGGTGATTAGCATCGAAATTTTCGATGCCTGGCGCAACGGGCGATAGGCGACCCGGTCAATGAACATGCCCAGCAGGCCGCACAAAGCAAGGGTCAGAAAAATGGCTACCCCAAAGGGCAGCCCAATCGAGGAAAACAGAAACAGGGTGGCAAATGCGCCGACCATCATCACATCCGCATGCGCGAAGTTGATCAGGCGCAGAACCCCGTAAACCATGGTGTAGCCGATAGCGATCAGTGCGTACATGCCGCCCAGACTCATGCCGTTGACTACCTGCTGGAAAAAAATGGCGCCATCCATTAAAAAACCTCTTATTAACAGCCGGTTACTGCTTACGGATTGACGACGGTTTTAAAGGCTAGCTGGCCATCTTTCACTTCGTTGATCACCGCACTACGCACTGCATCGCCATCTTTCAGCGTCAGTGTACCGGTCACACCCTGGAAGTCTTTGGTGGCGCGGATTTTCTCGTTAACACAGACGCGATCGCGTGGGTTATTACATTGGTTCATGGCGTTGACGATCACGTTGTATGCATCGGCTGCCATCGCACCCCAGGTGTGGGTCGGGGTTTTGTACTTCTCTTCCCAGGCTTTGATAAAAGCTTCACCAGCAGGTGTCTGCTCTTTGGCGTTCGGTGAGTAGTAATCGGTGGTCATATAGCCGTTGACCGCATCTTTACCCACTTCGAAAAATACCGGATCCGCCGCCAGGCCATCGCCGCCCACAACCGGTTTGTTGAGGCCGAGCTGTTTCGCCTGTACGGCAATCAGTGCGCCTTCGGTGTAGTAAATCGGCATGTAGATCATGTCGACGTTTTTCGCTTTCACGCTGGAGAGTTGTGCTTTGAAATCTTTGCTGCCCGACGGCGCCTGCACTTCGATAGGAATGGTGCCGCCGTTTTTCAGGAACTGGGTGCGGAAGGCTTTCGCCAGGCCAACCGAGTAGTCGTTGCTGCTGTCAAATACGATGGCTGCGGTTTTGGCTTTCAGATCGCGGGACGCGAGGTTCGCGCCGACCACACCCTGGAAGCTGTCCGAGAAGCAGACGCGGCTGACATAGGGATGGTTGCGGGTAACACGGTCGTTCGTCGCCGTCGAAGAGACCAGCGGCGTTTTGGTGTCGTCGGCGATTTTCACCATCGCCAGCGTATTTGAAGAGGTCACTTCACCGATAACAGCATCCACTTTATCGCTGGACACCAGGCGCTGCATGGCGTTCGCTGCTTCGACTTTGTCGCTCTTATCGTCGACTACGATAAGCTTAATGGTATCGCCGTTTTTCAGCGTCGGAGTGATGCTTTGAATCAGATCCAGACCTTTTTGTGAAGGCTGACCATAGCCGCTCAGTGCGCCGCTCAGCGGCAACACCACACCGATTTTAATTTCTTCCGCCAGTGCACTGTGTGCGCCCGCCAGGCCGGAAATCAGTACGGCCATTAAAGAGACTTTCCCACCAAAACTCTTCATTGTTACCTCACGTCCGTCAGTTGATTGTTTATGTTTAACCATCAATTAATGCGCAACACTGGAATAACGAAGCGGCCGGAACACAGGAATTAACGGCCTGATGCTTTTGATTTATCGCGTTTATTTAATAAAGAATTTCTCTGTCAATAATGATTTCACCATACATCCATTAATTAGGTTTTTCTCATCCATTCTTCTTATAGATTTACCCGCCGTGATAGCACTATTTTGGCTATCTAAAATAGTGCAGGTGCGCCGTTATGGTGCGTGAATAAATAAGTGAGGTGACGCGCAAAATATTTTTATGTCTTCGCATTCTGCGATCGCCTTGTTTAAAGATAAAAATATTTTCAGTTGTTTTTTACAAACTCTTTAGCAGAATAAAAAACTGGATAATGGCAATAAATATGGTAATTAAGGCCTGTATTGTGATGTGTTGACAATAATAAAACCCTTGTTATGCTGCATTGGCAGTCAGTTTATTATTCCATTTTTCAGAAATGTTATTTCTGCGTTAATTATTTTATTCAGTCTTATCCTGAGGGGGATAAATAATGAATATTCAAAAACCCTATCTGCTTTTTTTAGGTGATGCGCACGATCAACTGGCGGCGAAAGTCGCAGAAGGAATTAAACAATGGCATCCGGAATATTGTGTCGGGCAATACCGTATGGCGAACTGTCATGCCAATTGTCAGTTGCCAGATATGGATATTGAGACAGCGGTAAAAGCGGGCGCAAAAACGCTGGTGGTCGGCGTTGCTAATCGCGGCGGTATTATTTCAAAAGAGTGGATTTCCATCCTCAGCCATGCGCTGGAAAGCGGGCTGGATCTGGCGGCGGGGCTGCATAATAAACTGGCTGATGTAGCGGAACTGAAAGCACTGGCCGACCGTCTTGGCCGCTCGCTGTTTGACGTTCGTCACCCAACTCAGCAATATCCGGTTGCCAGCGGGCGTAAACGCAGCGGCAAACGTCTGCTGCCGGTCGGTACGGACTGCTCCTGTGGCAAAATGTACACGGCGCTGGCGATTGAAAAAGAGATCCTCGCCCGAGGTGGTAAAGCCACCTTCCGCGCGACCGGTCAGACCGGCATTCTGATCAGCGGTAGCGGGATCAGCGTGGATGCGGTCGTCTCGGACTTTGTCTCCGGCGCGGTGGAAACCCTCGCCCCGGATAACGACGCCGATCACTGGGATGTCATCGAAGGGCAGGGTTCGCTGTTTCACCCTTCATTTGCCGGGGTTACCACCGGGCTTATCCACGGTGCGCAGCCAGATGCGCTGGTGCTGTGCCACGAGCCCACCCGCACCCATATGCGCGGCGTTGATTACCCTGTACCGGACATTCTCGATTGCATGGCGCTGAACCTGAAAATGGCGCAACTAACGAACCCGAAAGCAAAATTTATCGGCATTTCCGTCAACACGTCGGCGCTGGATAAGACAGAGGCGATTGCGCTGATGTCCTCTCTGCAGCAGCGTACCGGGCTGCCGGTAGTCGATCCGTTCCGTCAGGGCGTTGGCGCGCTGGTTGACGCGCTGGCGACACTGTAATGGAACTGTCGGTAGCGCATGAGCGCTGGCCGCTGCGGCAGGCATTTACTATTTCGCGCGGCAGTCGCACGGCGGCCGATGTGGTATCGGTAACATTGCAGGCACAGGGCATTAGCGGGCGCGGTGAATGCCTGCCTTACGCCCGCTACGGTGAAACCGTTGAGAGCGTGATGGCACAGATTGAGGCGCTGCGCGGCGATCTCGTCGCCGGGATGAGCCGCGAGCAGTTACAGCAGCGGCTACCGGCTGGCGCGGCGCGGAATGCGCTGGACTGTGCCTTCTGGGACTGGCAGTGCAAACACAGCGGGCACAGTATCTGGCAACTGACTGGCAGCGGAACGCCGCACCACCTGCAAACGGCTTACACGCTGTCGCTGGATACGCCGGAGAAAATGCAGCAGGCGGCGCGGGAAAACGCCTGGCGTCCTTTGCTCAAACTGAAGCTGGCCGATGAGCAGGATATCGCCCGCGTGACGGCCGTACGAGAAGGCGCGCCGCAGACACGGTTGATCGTCGATGCCAATGAAGGCTGGAATGAAAGCATCTATTTACAGCAGGCGACGGCACTGGCGGCGCTTGGCGTCTCGCTTATCGAGCAGCCGCTTGCGGTCGGGCAAGACGCCGTGCTGGCGCAGTTGCCGCATCCGGTGCCACTTTGTGCCGATGAATCCTGCCATGATTCCGCCACGCTGGCACAACTGGTCGGGCGCTATGAGTTTATCAATATCAAGCTCGACAAGACCGGTGGCCTGACCGAAGCATTGCGCGTACGGGCGCATGCGCAGCAGCTTGGGCTGCAAATTATGGTGGGTTGTATGGTAGCGACGTCACTGTCGATGGCGCCCGCCGTGGTTGTCGCGCAGCAAGCCAGCGTTGTCGATCTCGACGGGCCGCTATTGCTGGCGAACGATCGCCCGCACGGGCTGCATTATGATGGCAGCGAACTTTTTCCACCGACACCGGCTCTGTGGGGCTGATGGCGAAGCGTAAGGAGAGAATAATGTCACGCACCGTTTATGTGAATGGCGAATACCTGCCGGAAGCGGCGGCGAAAGTATCGATCTTTGATCGGGGTTTTTTATTTGCCGACGCCGTGTATGAAGTGACCGCCGTGGTGAATAGCAAACTGGTGGATTTTTCCGGGCACTATGCGCGGCTGGTGCGCTCCTGCGGCGAACTGGGATTAACGCTGGCAGTGGATGAAAATGGCCTACGTGAGATCCACCAACGGCTGATTGTGGAAAATGCATTACAGGAAGGGGGCATTTACCTGCAACTGACGCGCGGTAACGCGGGCGATCGGGATTTCCATTTTCCACCCGCCAGTACGCCGCCGACGCTGGTGCTATTCACCCAGGCGCGCGCGGTGGTGGATCATCCGGCGGCCAGCAAAGGCATTCGCGTGGTGACCTGCCCGGATATTCGCTGGCAGCGGCGGGATATCAAAACCGTGCAGTTGCTGGCACCCTGTCTGGCAAAAGCCTTTGCCGAAGCGCAGGGCGCGGACGATGCTTTTCTGGTGGAAAACGGCTATATCACCGAGGGGAGTTCCTGTAACTGCTATATCGTGCAGGACGATAACACCGTAGTGACCCGCCCACTGAGCAACAGTATTCTGCACGGTATTACCCGCAAAGCACTGGTGAAGCTGGCCGAGGAGCATGGCGTGACGATCGAGGAGCGGCTGTTCACCCCGGAAGAGGCGCGCAATGCGCGTGAAGTGTTTATCAGCTCGGCCACCACGTTTGTCTGGCCGGTGATAGCCGTTGACGGGCAGACCATCGGCGAGGGTAAACCCGGGCCAATCACTCAGCTTTTGCGCCGCATCTATTTGCAGATGCTTTGAGGTCTTAGCGTCGCCCGGTGAACCCTGCGACGCGCGTTAAATGCCGGATGGCGCTGCGTTTATTCGACCTGCGAAAGAATGCTAATTTTGCATCTGCACAGGCGTTGTAAGCGATAAGGCGCAGCCGCCACCGGGCAAATCAACCGAACCCTGCCCGATGATTTACGCGTATTCCCACCACAACTTATGTAATTCGTACCACTTATCTCCCGGCTGCGGCATCTTCTCCCACGGTTTATCAATGATGTAATGGATATTCTTCACCCGCGTGAGATCCCACATCTGTGGATGCTGGAGCGCCAGGGTTTTTAATGCGTTATAGCCGTAATGCAACGGCTGCCAGCGATCGCGAAATATATCGTTGAGAAAATCCTGCTCGGCAAAAACGTACGCTGAGATATCGGCTTTCTCCGACAGCCTCTGCATCATCTGCTGATACATCGCCTCGTCCGGCGTCAGCACCAGAAAACCGCCATTGAGGTAGTTATCCAGCGACGCGGGCGGATGGCCGTGCATTTCTGGATCATCACACCAGCTGTAGTAGCAGTTTTCCGGTCTCCAGCTTTCGGGGTAACTGGCAATGTGCTGGGGATTACAGCGACAGGCATGGCAGGCGGCAATGGCATCTGCGGCGAGGGGGAGTGAAAACACCTCATCCATATTGTTAATCACCAGCATATCGGCATCGAGAAAGGCCACCCGCTGGTACTCCGTCAACCGCCACACTGCCAGCTTGCTCCACACTTCGGCAAAACGTTCATTGGCATAGCGGTGCGCCAGTGCCGGATCCGGGCCTACGACCGGGACGTCCTTTACCCGGCAGCCCAGCATTTGCAGATGCTGACGCAGGTTGTCATCAATTGCAGGTGTCACCATTACCACCAGTGGCCACGGCGAACCGCTGGCGCGCAGCGAGTGCTGCAACGTCTCCACGCCGCGCAGATAACCCGGCTGTGTCAGTAGCGTCACCCAGGCAAATGCATCGCTCATGCCAGTAGCTCCGTTATAAAAGGATTAAGGAATTTCCCCTGTGGATCGAACTGTCGGCGAACGTCCTGAAACGCTGACCATTGCGGATAGAGCGCAGGCCAGTCGTACAGCGTCGGATCAAAATATTTTCCCCAGTGCGGCTTACCGCCTTCTTCTGCCAGCAGCCGCTCAGCGGCACGCAGAAATTCCAGTCCCTCTTCAGAGAGCGAGCCATCGGCGGCGTAATAGACGACAAAACCGAAAAAACAGGTCGGTTCCTGCCACGCGGGGCTGAGCCATGCCTGCGAAGGCCCGGTGCAGCGCAAAATAATCGGGTAGTGCATATGTGGATGCGAACGGGTATGCCACGCCTTAATTCGCGCCATCACCGCCGGAACGCGTGCCATGGGAATACCGATTTCAATATTGATTTGCGGCGTGGCAATCCCCCGGCAAAAGATCTGATAAATGTCGCCAATCACATCGGTGAAATCTTTAAAGCGCGTGACTGTGCGAAACGGTTTGCCGTTGTCATCGACAATCCGCGTGTCGTCGCGCATCTGCGCCAGCGTTTTATCGACGGTGCCGTTCATCTGTGCGTCCGTCGCTTCCATCTCGACAAGATCGCCGTGATTGTCGTGCCAGCGCGCCTGCTCTTCGGCGGTGGCTTCGCGGGCATTCCACGCATGAACTTTATTTTCATCCGGGAACCACCAGGCTTTGCTAAATGCCCATTGTGCGTTCCAGTCGTTCAGATCTTCCGCCAGCGTATCGGCGTTGCTGGCGCTTTTGAAGCAGGTAAAAAGCGTAAAAGGGCGGGTACGCAGTGTGACGGCACTGATGGCGCCGAGCGTGCCCAGACCAAGTTGCGCCGCGCCAAACCAGCGGTGCTGGCGATCTATCTCATGCACTTTACCTGTGGCATCAACCAACCGGATACGCAGCGCTTCATCCGCCAGCGAGCTTTGCTGCATACCCTGGCCGTGGGTGCCGGTGGAGATCGCGCCCGCCAGCGTCTGCGCATCAATCACGCCCGGCGAGGCTGCCAGCATGCGGTTCATCGCCGTCAGCGTTTCAAACATCTCATGCAACGGCGTTCCTGCGCCAAAGGTTACGCTGTCGTTGCCCACGTCCAGCACGCCGCGCAGGCGCGAGAGATCGACAAGCCGGTCTTTCTGGCCGCTAAGTGCCAGCATTCTGCCCGGCGACATCCGGTTGCCGATAAAGCGAATTTTTCCCGCAGCTGCGGCGATCATTTCCTGCAATTGCGCTTCGTTCTCCGGCGTTTGCAGGGCATTTTCTGCCGCCAGCGTGGCGTTTTTCGCCCAGTTGAGGATCGCCGGATCGCTTTGATCCGGGTGCGGCTGGCGGCGCGGAAATAGGGTCTGCGTGGCAATCATCGGCGGCTCCTTGCTGAAACAGAGGTGATTAACCAAGCGTAGCCTATCGCGCTTATTTGTGCGCTCAAGCGCACAAAAGGGCTTCAGGCGCTTAATCCACCCGGTTTTTCGGTTGTCCGGTAATAAACGCGGCGACGTTTTCCACGGTTGTCGCAAGAATACGCCCACGCGCTTCCACTGATGCCCAGGCAATATGCGGGGTGATAAGGCAGTTTTTGGCAAAGAGCAGCGGGTTATCGGCAGCTGGCGGTTCACTGGAGAGCACATCCACAGCCGCGCCGCCGATACGGCCTTCATTCAGCGCGGCGGCCAGATCCGCTTCATTCACCAGATCGCCGCGCGAGGCGTTTAGCAGCAGTACGCCGGGTTTCATTTTTTGCAGCGTGCTGTGGTTGATCATCCCTTTGGTGGCGGGCGTCAGTGGGCAGTGCAGGCTGATAACGTCCGCTTCGGCGTACAAGGTGTCGGGATCGACATACCGCACATTACTGTTTTCCGCCCTTTTCGCTGAGCCCGTTGTGCAGGCCAGCACCGTCATCCCCATCGCCCGGGCGATAGCGCCAAACGCCTGGCCGATGCGGCCATAACCGATAATGCCGATCTTTTTGCCTGCCAGTTCAACCATTGGGTTCAGCCAGTAACACCAGCTGTTGCGCTGCTGCCAGCCACCCGCGTGAACATCCACACTGTGTTCGCTGACACGGTTACACAGTGCCAGCAGCATGGCGGTGGTGAATTGCGCTACCGTGGCGGTGCCGTAGGAGGGCACATTGGAGACGGCAATACCGCGCAAACGCGCGGCGTTCAGATCGAGAATGTTATAGCCAGTGGCGGTTACGGCGATAAATTTCAGCCCCGGACACTGGCTGAATACCGTTTCGCCCAGCGCAACTTTGTTGGTTATGGCAATATCGGCGTTTACCAGCCTTTCTGCCACTTGCTCCGGCGCAGAGTTGTCATATACCGCCACTTCGCCCAGTTGCTCCAGCCCCTGCCAGCTAAGATCGCCCGGATTAAGAATACCGCCATCTAAAATAACAATTTTCATAGGTTACCCGTTTGTTTTTTTCATCACACCATCAACTTAGACGATGCGCTGCCGGGGTATAAGCACTTTCTTCATGCCTTTCGGGGGGAAATGCGACGGGGTAAGGGCAGTGAGCGGTGGGAGAAAAGTGGCAATGCGAAGCTGCATTGCCAACGGGGTTAGCTCATCGCGGTAATCCGCGGTGTGACGCGGCCATGCAGCGCCGGGTTATCACTCTCATCTTTCAGGTGTACGCCGGTCAAACGGCGCAAAAATGCCTGTTCGAGCAGCCACGCCAGTTTGAAGGCTGCCGCTTCGTAATTCAGCCCTTCCGGGCGAATGTTAGAGATGCAGTTGCGTTCCGACTCAATGCGCACACGCTGCGGTTTCCAGGTGAGATAGACGCCCAGGCTGTCCGGCGAGGACAAACCGGGCCGCTCGCCAATCAGAATGGCCACCGCTTTACTGTTCAGCGTTTCGCCGATATCGTCGCCCAGCGCCACGCGCGACTGGTGCGCCAGAACAATCGGTCCGAGCGAAATCCCCAACGTTTCAAGGTAGGGCAACAGGGCACGGATCAGCCCAACAGACTGGCGATGTACCGCGTGCGATGACAAGCCATCGCCAATCACCACCAGGAGATCGTGCGCGGGCGTGCGGCTAGCGGCGAGATCGGCACGGCTCTCTTCGCTCAGCATGCGCCCCAGATCCGGGCGGTTTAGATAGATATGTCGGTCCGACGCTGCGCTGTGTGCTTCCAGCGTGGTCAACCCCAGTTCGTGGAGCTGGCTTGCCAGGCTGTCGCTGTCGAAGGGTTGATGGATGGCATCACGCGCCTGGGCGTGGGCAAGGCCAAATTTCAGCACTTCATCGGTTGGCAGGCTGGCACCGCTGCGTCCCAGCGCAATGCGGGCGTCGGTGAATTCGCGCAGCAAGGACCAGGCATCAGGTGAGTTCATGCAGGCGCTCCTTGTGGTATCACCGTCAGTAACGGATGGTTTGCGCCGGTGAGGCGCAGCTGGCCGTGGGTGTCGATAATCTGCATCCGTGTCAGCCAGTCGGCGAATTCCGGCGCGTGCTTCAGCCCTAACAGGCGGCGCGCGTAGAGTGCATCATGGAATGAGGTGCTCTGATAGTTGAGCATAATGTCATCTGCGCCCGGAACGCCAATCAGGAAGGTCAGCCCGGCGGTACACAGCAGCGTCAGCAGCGTATCCATATCATCCTGGTCCGCTTCGGCATGATTGGTGTAGCAGACGTCGCAGCCAATCGGCAGCCCCATCAGCTTGCCGCAGAAGTGATCCTCCAGCCCGGCGCGGATAATCTGCTTGCCGTCATAAAGGTATTCCGGGCCGATAAACCCGACCACCGTGTTGACGAGCAGCGGTCTAAAGTGCCGCGCTACCGCATAGGCGCGCGCTTCACAGGTTTGTTGATCGACGCCATGATGGGCATTCGCCGACAGGCAACTGCCCTGGCCGGTTTCGAAATACATCACGTTATCGCCCAGCGTTCCGCGTTTTAGCGAAAGCGCGGCCTCGTGGGCTTCCTGCAATAGCGCAAGGTTGATACCAAAGCCGCTGTTTGCCGCTTCGGTACCGGCCACTGACTGAAACACCAGATCTACCGGCGCGCCACGCTCAATAAGTTGCAACGTGTTGGTGACGTGCGTCAGCACGCAAGACTGTGTGGGAATGGCAAAACGGTCGATGATGTCCGCCATCATATGGTTCAGCTTTTGCAGCACAGGCAGACTGTCGCTGGCCGGGTTGATGCCGACCACTGCGTCGCCAGCACCGTAAAGCAGACCATCCAGCATGCTGGCGGCAATGCCTTTCAGATCATCCGTCGGGTGGTTGGGTTGCAGGCGCACGCTGAGGTGACCGGGCAAACCGATGGTATTGCGAAAGCGAGTGATGATGCTGCATTTGCTGGCAGCGAGGATCAAATCCTGGTTGCGCATCAGTTTGCTGACGGCGGCGGCCATTTCCGGTGTGATCGCCGGAGCAACCTGGCTCAGCAGCGCGGTATCGGTGGTATCGGCCAGCAGCCAGTCACGAAATTCACCCACCGTCAGATGGGCGATTAACGTAAAAGCGGCGCTGTCATGAGAGTCGATAATGAGGCGAGTCACCTCATCTTTTTCATAAGGAACCAGCGGATTGTCGAGGATCTCGCGCAGCGGGATATCGGCAAGAGCGATTTTTGCCGCCATACGCTCTTCGGCTGATTGTGCCGCAACCCCGGCCAACACATCCCCGGAACGCGCCGGGGAGGCTTTGGCCATGACTTCTTTCAGGCTGGCGAACTGCCATGTGCGGTGCGCCAGAGTGGTTTTATACATTGCGTCTCCTCAGGAGATAGCGCGCAGTTGCGGATCCAGCGCGGCACGTTCGCGCGCCGATGCGGTTTTACGAAACCACATATAACCGCCCAGCATCATCACGGCGAAAATCAGTGCCAGCAAGGTGTTGTACCAGACCATCGCCACCAGGCAGAGAACCGCCATGCCGAGTGCAAAAGCCGGGGCGTACGGGAACAACGGCGCTTTAAACGGACGCTCAAGTTTCGGTTCGCTGCGGCGCAGCTTGAACAGCGCGGCCATGGAGATGATATACATAACAATAGCGCCAAAGACCGACATCGTCACAATACAGGCGGTGAGCGGCATGCCACTGATAGTGATCAGCGAATCGGAGAAGATCGCCGCAATCCCCACCACGCCACCGGCGAGGATCGCCAGAATTGGCGTTCGGGTTTTACGGTTCAGGTTAGCCAGGCTGGCAGGCAGATAACCCGCGCGCGCCAGCGAGTAGATCTGGCGGGAGTAGCCCATAATAATGCCGTGGAACGACGCAACCAGACCAAACAGGCCAAGCCAGACCAGCATATGCAGCCAGCCGCTGCTGCCGCCGACCACCAATTTCATTGCCTGCGGCAGCGGATCGTTGATGTTCGACAGGTTGCGCCAGTCGCCAACCCCCCCCGCGAGAACCATCACGCCAACTGCCAGTACCGTCAGCGTCAGAATGCCGCCGCCGAACGCACGCGGAATGGTGCGTTTCGGATCTTTAGCTTCTTCTGCCGCCATTGATGCGCCTTCAATCGCCAGGAAGAACCAGATAGCAAACGGGATAGCCGCGAACATGCCAGGCAGCGCGAGGCCGCTGAAGCTTTCTGCGCCAGCCCAGCCGTTGGTGGTGAAGTTGCTCCACGAGAAACCCGGTGCAACAACGCCCATAAACACCAGCAGCTCGAAAATCGCCAGCAGGGTGACAATCAGCTCGAAGGTAGCAGCAATACCAACGCCCAGAATGTTAAGCACCATAAAGATGACGTACGCGCCGCAGGCCACCCATTTCGGATCGAGTGACGGGAACTGCACATTAAGGTAGGCGCCAATCGCCATGGCGATCGCCGGTGGCGCAAATACGAACTCAATCAGCGTAGCAAACCCTGCGATAAACCCGCCGGTGGGCCCGAAGGCGCGATAAGCGTAAGCAAAAGGCCCGCCTGCATGCGGGATCGCTGTGGTCAGTTCGGTAAAGCTGAAGATAAAAGCGCAATACATGGCGGCAATCGCCAGCGTGACAATCAGAAAGCCGAGCGTTCCGGCTTGTGACCAGCCGTAACTCCAGCCGAAGTATTCCCCTGAAATAACCAGCCCGACGGCAATGCCCCAAAGACGGAAGCTGCCGAGTGTTCTTTTTAGTGTTGTTTGTGTGTTCATTCTTTTTACTGCCTCGCCATTAATACAGTTGCAGGCAGAGGTGCAAAGTCAGTGCCAGGAAAGAGAAACCTTCTGTCTCATGGGGTTACAGACAACATATTGGTAAATGCACGATAAGAGTGCACCGCCGACGACCCAAAATGGGTGCAGGCTGCCCTGCCATGGTGAAATTGGGGAAGAAACCTTCTAAGGTGAAGTGCACGTGCGGACAGAAACAGGCACAGACGCGATTTTTTGGAAATATAATTGGGAATAACTGGAAATTTAAATCCGATAATTCTTAGCTCAATTTGTACACAGGATGCTTTAATTAATACAATAATCTTACGTATATTTGTTTATTGCGCTACCGAGCTAATATTTTGATTTAATTTGTTTATTTTGTATTGTGTGAGCGGTTACAACAAATAGTAATCAGGTAAGTTCCTGATGTTAAATACTGTTCTGGATAAAAGATTGACCTGATTTTTCCTGGCCATTA
The DNA here is from genome assembly GCF_900116535.1 of Kosakonia arachidis. Lineage (GTDB taxonomy): Bacteria > Pseudomonadota > Gammaproteobacteria > Enterobacterales > Enterobacteriaceae > Kosakonia > Kosakonia arachidis. Next base: position 118,387 of record NZ_FPAU01000001.1, read on the forward strand.
ATTTGGAAAAATAGTTTCAGGCAAATCCAGAAATATTTAATAAAAGAGGATGTATATGGCCTGGCGACCTATTTTATATGTCATCCTGACGCATAACCCTCGTCTGAACAACAGACGGGCGCAGCTGCGTTTGATCCAGGGTTAATGAAGGTATGCCGGAAAAGGATTTCGCCTTCTCCGGCGCCAAAGACAACGCTCAGGCCTGCGGCGCATTACGCCCTTTTGCGCAATATTTAGCCCGCTTTTTGCTCTGGTAGATGCGCGGCAATATAACGCTCGTAGCGGTTTGCTTTCAGATACGTTAAATCCACCAGTACCAGACCATCGACACAGTTATTGAAATCGGGATCGCAACCGAAGTCGATAAACTGCACGCCGCCCGGTTCACACAGTTCAGAATACTGCTTGTAGAGCGGTGGAATGCCACAACCAAGGTTGCCAAGCAGCGATTTTAGCCGGGTCAAATCTTCGGTGTAATCTTCACCGCTAAACTGAGCGAGCACGTCCGGCATCGTGGCGGGCCACGGCCGACGCGATGAGGCCAGAGGCCAGGTCGCCGGAAACCACAAGCGGTAGAACGCCACCAGCAGATCCCGCGCCGCGGGCGGCAGGCCGCCGGAGATAGAGACCGGGCCAAACAGATAGCGGTACTGCGGATAACGCGCCAGGTAAGCACCAATGCCCGACCACAGATAATCCAGGCCACGACGTCCCCAGTAGCGTGGCTGAATAAAACTGCGTCCCAGTTCAATGCCATGACGCAGCACATCGGTCATTCGTTCATCGTAATGGAACAGGCTGTAACTGTATAAGCCTTCAACGCCACGCGCCTCAAGCTGCTGCGATGTTGGCATAAAGCGGTATGCGCCGACGATTTCCAGATCGGCATCGTCCCACAGGATCAGGTGCAGGTAATCGTCGTCATATTTATCCGTATCACGACGTTTACCGCTGCCTTCGCCCACAGCACGGAAGGCGACTTCGCGCAACCGTCCCAGTTCACGCAGTAACGGCGAGTCTTCCTGCCCGTTGCGTTGCCAGAGGTAAATAACTTTTCCGTCCGCAGTGTGGCCGAGGCATTCGGCATTATTAAGTTCGCGGCGTAGCGTGACGCGATCTTCCGGGCGTGCGATGGCGCACTCGGTTTTGAAGGGGCCGGGGAGTCCTTTACCCAGACGCAATACATGTTGGCGACACTTATCGGCCAGTTCACGCGGGGTAAGTTGCGGCGTATACCAGCTATCCCAGGGAATACGCTGGCCGATTTTGATCGGCAGGTTGCTGTTCCGGCGGCGAAACATCTGTTGCATCAGCAGCAGGAATGGGAGCGTTTCCGACACCATCGCGCTGGCATAGAACAGTGCACTGTTACGCGCGTCGATCCAGGCGGGCAGTAGCGGCGCGCGGAACTTACCCGCCAGTTTGATAAACCCGGCATGCCAACTTTTATCGCGGATGCCCTTACGCGTCATACGTGAGACTTCTCCCGCCGGGAAAAAGATCAGCACGCCGCCGCCCTGCAACTGGTTTTCCATCTGTTGCAGGGAGGATTTCCGCGTTCGGCCACCCATATTATCCACCGGGATAAACAGCGAGCTGAGCGGTTCCAGGTGGGTCAACATGCGGTTGGTGACCACCTTCACATCGCGGCGTACACGCGAAACGGCATACATTAGCGCCATCCCGTCAATCGTACCTGTCGGATGGTTAGCGATGATGACCAATGGGCCGTGTTCGGGGATTTGTTCGAGGTCGTGAGTGGGAACGGTGCAGCGGATTTGTAGATGTTCAAACACTTGCTCCACCATATCCAGCCCTTTCAGGTGGGGATGGCTTGCGGCAAACTGCTGGAACTCCTGTTCATAAAGCAGGCGCCGAAGCAGGTTTTTTTGCCAGGGCGCAGGTCTGGCCTGCGGCCAGAGATCCTCAAGTACGTTGTCGAGACTAAACATGGTGGTTTCTCCTCCCGTCTTGCCGATGACAGTAAAGGGAGAAGATGACGTTTACATTTCATTACAATGAAGATATGACAACGGCAAGACGACTGAATGACAGTAAAAGCGGTGCGGAAGGGATATTTCTCTCCCCCGCAGGGGAGAGAGCAGGCGACTCAGAGAATACCGCGCTCGGCAAGGTCGAGAGCGAAGTAACTGAAGATCAGGTCTGCGCCCGCGCGTTTGATCGCGCCCAGGCTTTCCAGCACCACTTTATCTTCATCAATTGCGCCCGCCAGTGCCGCGAATTTGATCATCGCGTATTCACCGCTCACCTGATAGGCGCCCAGCGGCAACTCGGTGCGCTCACGGATATCGCGCAGGATGTCGAGGTATGCGCCTGCCGGTTTCACCATCAGGCAGTCTGCACCTTCGGCCTGGTCGATCAGCGATTCACGGATCGCTTCCCGGCGGTTCATGGGATTCATCTGGTAGGTTTTGCGATCGCCTTTCAGCGCCGTTCCTGCCGCTTCACGGAACGGGCCGTAGAATGAAGAGGCGAACTTGGTTGAGTAGGACATGATGGCAGTATCGGTAAAGCCTGCTGCATCCAGCGCCTGGCGAATCGCCTGCACCTGGCCGTCCATTGCTGCGGAAGGGGCGATAAAGTCCGCGCCTGCGGCGGCGGCAACGACGGCTTGTTTACCGAGGTTAATCAGAGTCGCATCGTTATCGACACCGTGATCGCACAGCACGCCGCAATGGCCATGAGAGGTGTATTCGCAGAAACAGGTGTCGGACATCACGATCATCTCCGGCACCGTCTCTTTGCAGATGCGTGACATGCGCGCCACCAGGCCATCCTCGCGCCAGGTGTCGCTGCCGGTGTCATCAGTGTGGTGAGAGATGCCGAAGGTCATCACCGAGCGAATGCCAGCTTTGGCGATGCGTTCAATTTCGCGGGCGAGATACTTTTCCGGAATGCGCATCACGCCGGGCATCGCCTCAATCGCTTTGTAATCGTCTAACTCTTCTTCAACAAAGATCGGCAACACCAGGTCGTTCTTGCTCAGTGTTGTCTCTTCAAACATGGCTCGCAGGGCAGGTGATTTGCGCAGGCGGCGCGGGCGAGTAATTAAATCGGTCATGGTATGCCTGATGTTTGTGGAACAGATGACGGCATTGTAGCTGAAAAGCTGAGGTTCTGTTTTACCAAAATCGCCGTTAAGGGTAGAGGCAAACGGCAAAACCGTCTGCCTCTGGTGGAATCAGGAGGCGGGGATCACCTGCGGTGCGTTGCTACTTAACGCACTGACCAGATCGTTAACGCCGTCACTCATATTGGCAAAGCGCGTCAGCGGCGAACGGGTGATGACGACAAAAACACCGACATTCTGCTGCGGCACCATTGCCACGTAGGTGATAAAGCCGCCGCCGCCGCCGGTTTTCTGAATGATCCCAGGATGCCCCTCTTTTGGCGCCATATAGACCCAGCCGAGGCCGAGCGCATCGGCTTTGCCGGGCACATCCATGCCGATCACCCGTGTTAACTGGTTACGCTGGTAGATCAACGTTTGCATGCGATCCGCCTGGCTGCTACGGGTGTAGAAATCCGACGACAGAAACTGCTGCATCCAGCGCATCATGTCTCCCGGCGTCGAGTAGACGCCGCCGCTGCCGATGGCGGCCAGCGTGTTATCGCACGGGCTGGCACCTTTCTCGGCGATCATCAGGCGCTTGCACTGATCCGGCGACGGGGTAAAGGTGGTGTCTTTCATCCCCAGCGGGCGGGTAATCTGCTCTTCGAAAAGCTGCGGGTAAGGCTTGCCTGCCGCCTTCGACAATGCATCTGCCAAAAGATCAAAGGCCAGATTAGAGTAAGACGCCTGCCTACCCGGCGCGGTTTTCAGCGTGGCGGTTGAGAGCCAGTTCCAGCGCTGCTCGTATGTTGGCCAGACGAAGACGGGACGTTGTGCTGCGCCACCGGGCTGCTCGCGCGGCAGGGCGCTGGTATGCGTCGCCAGATTCACCAGCCTGATTGGCGTGCCCTGGTAGGTTGGCACTCGCGTACCAGGAGGCGCATATTTACTTAACGGATCGTCAAGGCGGACTTTGCCCTGATCGAGCATTTTCACCAGCATTTCACTGGTCATCAGCTTGGAGAGGGAAGCAATACGAATGACCGAATCGAGTTGCGGGCGAATGTTGTTGCCCGGACGGGTTTCACCATAGCTTTTAAACACGCGCTGGTTGCCGTCAATTACCACCATCGCCATGCCCGTTGCGCCGCTACCGTAATAAATATGGTTGGCGTAACGATCAACAATATCAGATGCAAATACCGGATCAGGAGACTGAGCCGCAGCCTGAGCCGAAGCCAGGCCCAGCGCGCAGAGCAGCGCAGAGAAAAGCAGACAACGTTTCAACGCAGGGATCCATAAAAAAATGGGAAAGATAGAGCGTATTTATACTACTTAGTACGGTGTTGCAAAGGCCCAATTAAGGGATTCTTTCGCCCTAATACGTAACGATGGGTAAAAATGGTTATTTTGCCGCCAGACTACGACTTCCGCCTGATGTGGTAATCTCCTCCTTTCCGACTAACAGGAGAGAGCAGATGGCAGGTAAACGGGTAGTGATGGTTGTGGATATGCAAAACGGCGTGTTCGCCACCGAGCGTGTTCAGCGCGAGCAGTGTGTCGCCCGTATTAACCAGTTGACGCAGGCCGCCGATACGGTGATTTTTATTCAGCATGCTGAAGCGGGTGGGCTGGAAGAGGGGAGCAACGGTTTTGCGTTGCTGCCGGAACTGCATCAGCCTGCGAATGCCCTGTACGTTACCAAAACCGCCTGCGACGCGTTCTATAAAACGCAGCTCGAAGCGGTGCTGCACGAACACGATATCAATGCCTGGGTGATGTGCGGTTGCGCCACAGATTACTGCGTGGATACCACGCTGAAAAATGGCGCCAGCCGCGGCTATTCCATCACCATGGCACAGGACGCCCATACCACCGCTAACCGCCCGGCTGCACAGGCTACAACCCTGATCGATCACTACAACGAAGTGTGGCGCACGTTAACTGTCCCTGGCAATCCGGTGTATGTGAAACCGGTCGAAACAATTCTTCACGAATGGCAAGCGAACTAAGGGGTTACCCTCAAGTCTGATATAACAACATGGCGTCGCACTGCGCGGCGCTTTTTTATCACTGCGCTATGCCCAGGGCAGAAATCCGCTACACAGCATCTTTGTAAATAATAAGAAGTAAGCAGGAGTATCAATGTTTAAATCTTTCTTTCCTAAGCCGTCGCTGTTCTTTTTGTCGGCTTTTATCTGGGCGCTGATCGCTGTCGTATTCTGGCAGGCTGGCGGTGAAGGCTGGTTAATGCGTTTAACCGGCGCATCGGCGGAAGTCCCAATCAGCGCAACGCGTTTCTGGTGCCCCAGCTTTTTACTTTTTTATGCTTATTATGCCGTTTGCGTCGGCCTGTTTGCGCTGTGCTGGTTTGTCGCCTCACCGCACCGCTGGCAGTACTGGTCGATACTCGGTACGGCGTTGATCATCTTTGTGACCTGGTTTTTAGTGGAGGTAAACGTTGCCATTAATGCCTGGTATCAGCCGTTTTATGATTTGATTCAGCTTGCGCTGAGTGCGCCCAACAAGGTCAAACTGAGCCAGCTTTATAGCGAGATTGGCGTCTTTTTGTGGATCGCGCTGATTGCCGTGACGGTGTCAGTGCTGAATAGCTTTTTTATCAGCCACTATGTGTTCCGCTGGCGTACGGCGATGAACGAATACTATATGGCGCATTGGGGGCATCTGCGCCATATCGAAGGGGCCGCGCAGCGTGTGCAGGAGGATACCATGCGTTTTGCCCAGACGCTGGAAGATATGGGCGTCAGCTTTATCAATGCGGTCATGACGCTGATTGCGTTTTTGCCGGTGCTGGTGGCGCTGTCGCCGCATGTGCAGAACCTGCCGCTGGTGGGGCATATTCCTTATGGTCTGGTGATCGCCGGAATTAGCTGGGCACTGTTTGGCACGGTACTGTTGGCATTTATCGGTATCAAGCTGCCTGGCCTGCAGTTTAAAAATCAGCGCGTTGAGGCTGCCTACCGTAAAGAGCTGATTTATGGCGAGGATGATGCCTCGCGCGCTCAGCCGCCGACCATCGCCGCGCTGTTCGGTGCCGTGCGCCGCAACTATTTTCGTATCTATTTCCACTACACCTATTTCAACATTGCCCGTATCCTCTACCTGCAAGTTGACGTAGTGTTTGGCCTGATTGTTCTGTTCCCGACCATTGCTGCGGGGGCGATCACCTTTGGCCTGATGCGCCAAATCACCAATGTGTTTGATCAGGTGCGTAGCTCGTTCCAGTATTTGATCGCCTCCTGGACGACGCTGGTGGAGCTGATGTCCATCTACAAACGCTTGCGCAGTTTTGAGTATGAACTGAACGGCCAGGAAATTGTGCCTGTGCCTCACCGTTTTGGTTAACACAAGGAACGTTATGGTTTACGTCCCCCGTTTTAGCTTGCTGCTGGCGGCCTTGATCCTTGCCGGTTGTAGCACGCAAGGCCCGGTCTCCCAGCGGGAGGCGGAGAAAGAAAAAGAGAGCAAAAAAACATTGGATGTGGCAAGCGTGGTACGGCAGAAAATGCCCGCCAGCGTGAAAGATCGCGATGCATGGGCGCAGGATATCGCCACCACATTTAGCAGCCAGAAGCTGGCGCCGACGCTGGAGAATATCTGCTCGGTGCTGGCGGTGGCCCAGCAGGAGTCGAACTATCAGGCCGATCCTGCCGTGCCGGGTCTGAATAAAATCGCCTGGAAAGAGATTGATAAGCGCGCGCTGCGGATGCACATTCCGCCGCTGTTGGTGCATACCGCCCTGAAAATCCCTTCACCGAACGGCAAAAGCTACAGCGAGCGGCTGGACAACGTCAGGACGGAAAAAGAGCTAAGCGCCATTTTTGACGACTTTATCAATATGGTGCCAATGGGGCAGACGCTGTTTGGTTCCTTCAACCCAGTGCGTACCGGCGGTCCGATGCAAATCAGCGTGGCGTTTGCCGAACAACACACCGAGGGTTATCCGTGGAAGATGGACGGCACGGTACGTCAGGAAGTGTTCAGCCGTCGCGGCGGTTTATGGTTCGGCACTTACCATCTACTGAATTATCCCGCTAACTATAGCGCGCCGATTTACCGTTTCGCCGACTTTAACGCCGGGCTCTACGCCAGCCGCAATGCGGCGTTTCAGAATGCGGTCAGCAAAGCGACGGGCGTGAAACTGGCGCTGGATGGCGATGTGATCCTTTACGGCAGCAGCGATACGGGCACGACGGAACAGGCAGTAAGAAAGCTAGGGCCGAAGCTGGGAATGAGCGATCGCGATATTCGCCGTCAACTGGAGCGCGGCGACAGTCAGAAGTTTGAAGAGACAAAGCTGTACCGTGAAGTTTATCGTCTGGCGGAACAGAAAAGCGGCAAAACGCTGCCGAGAGAGATGTTGCCGGGGATCCAATTAGAAAGCCCGAAAATCACACGCAACCTGACTACAGCATGGTTTGCGAAGCGTGTCGACGATCGTCGGGCTGCCTGCATGGTGCAGAATTAATGCAGGTGGTGTCGTCGCCAGCGCAGGAAAAGACCGATGACACCCAACAATGCACTTCCCGCAAGGAACGGCACGAGGCCAAACAGCGTGCCGACGCCAAACCCCAGTTCAACGTGTGGGCGGGAGGCGTCCTGAACCTGCATCAATCTTTCGAACACGCCTGGCGCGTGTACCAACAGGTTCAACAACTGCGCACCTGCCCAGAAGCAGAGCAGGACAAACACGGCATAGGCAATATTGCCTGGCCTTGAGGCATCACGTTTTTTCGCGCCCGTGAAGGGTTTTGACAGGGAAAAATCAGCCATAAGACCTCCGTTACTCTTTACTCAATTTGTTGCTTACCTTTCAGTAACGCAGCAGGATGTGCTGGTCAGTATTCAGGCTAATTTTGACAGTTGCGCCCTGTTGTCAACATCAGAATGGTGATAATTTCCCTCCGGGAAGGTTACCGGTTGAGTGATTTTTGTTGGCGCTCACATTTTTGTAACATTTTCATTACTCAAGTAACATTTCGGATTTTCCACACATAACACAGACCTGAAAGACAGGCTATGTGATGATGCCTTTTTGACTGCCGGAGTTGTCATGAAGCTGCCTACGAAAATACGCCGTGACTGGCACTATTACGCGTTTGCGATTGGGTTAATTTTTATTCTGAATGGGGTTGTGGGTCTGCTGGGGTTTGAGGCCAAAGGCTGGCAAACTTATGCCGTCGGGCTGGTGACCTGGGTGATTGGCTTTTGGCTGGCAGGGTTGATTATCCGCCGCCGCCAGGAAGAGGAGGAGGCAGCGGATAAAGCAAAGTAATGCTTAACCGTTGACGGAAATTTTCAGCGTGCTGTTCACCTGATGGCGCGCAATAGCCAGTTCAATCAGGCGGGTGATCAGATCAGGGTAGCTGATGCCGCTCGCCTGCCACAGTTTTGGATACATGCTGATATTGGTAAATCCCGGCAGTGTGTTGATCTCATTGATAACGACCTCGTTGTCCGGCGTCAGAAACACATCGACGCGCGCCATTCCTTCACAGCCCAGCGTCTGGTACGCCTGCACCGCAATCTGACGGATCTTGTCATTGATCTCCGGTGCGATATCCGCAGGCACCACCACCTGCGCGCCGTTTTCATCAATGTATTTGGTGTCGTAAGCGTAGAACTCGCTGTGCAGCACGATTTCGCCACAGGTACTGGCCTGCGGATCGTCATTGCCGAGTACTGCGCATTCGATCTCACGACCTTTGATGCCTTTCTCAACGATGACTTTTTTGTCGAACTCAAACGCCAGGCGCGCCGCTTCATGATACTGCGCTTCGCTGGTCACTTTGCTGACGCCAACGGACGAGCCCTGGTTGGCCGGTTTGACGAACAGCGGCAGGCCGAGTTGCGCTTCAACGTCGCTAAAGGCGATCTGCTGACGATTGGTGCGCGTCAGGGTGATAAATGGCGCGACAGATAATCCAGCATCGCGCAGTAAACGTTTGGTGACATCTTTATCCATGCAGGCCGCTGAAGCGAGCACGTCGGAGCCGACAAACGGCAGGTTCGCCAGGCGCAGCATGCCCTGCAAGGTGCCATCTTCGCCCAACGTACCGTGGACGATAGGGAAAATCACATCGACATTCGGCAACGGCGCACTGTTTTGTGCCTGAATAAGCTGCTGCGCGGTATTGCCAGGCACCAGCGCCACGCTGTTTTGCGACGGATTCAGCGCAATACGCGCCGGATCGCTGGCGTTAAGCAGGTAATTATTCACATCGCTGATATGCCATTGACCCTGTTTATCAATCCCCAGTAGCACAACCTCAAAGCGCGACTTATCCATGGCATCGACAATATTTTTTGCTGACTGTAACGACACCTCGTGTTCCGCTGATTTGCCGCCGAAGACGACTCCTACCCGCAGTTTTGCCATTTCTACGTTCACCCACACTTATTTACAAAACACATACCATAGCACGACGAAACGCACGATTCGCGGCCTTCTGCCATAATGTTTTGGGGAAAGCTGAGGAGGAGACGTGCGCGTAAAAAGCCTGGTCGTTGTATGCACTCTACTGGCGCTGATGCTGGCGGGTTACCGCTACTTACCGCCTTATTACAATCCCTTCGCGCCGCTACAGTTGAGCGATCCGCCAGGACGCATCACTCAGTTTAAGTTACGACGCCTGTCGCCGTCTGCCTGTGCCGCACTGCTGGCGCAGGCCAATCAGCAGCAGCTTATTACCTCCGTTGCGGTAGCGAACAGCGGCGGTGACTGCCCGTTAACCGATGTGGTACGGGTGCGTGATTTCGGCACGGTGAAACTGAGCAGCAGTTTTCTGGCGAGTTGCCCGCTGGCGCTTAGCTCTGCGTTGTTTATCGAACAGCAGGCGCGACCGCTGACTGAACATTTTACCGGCCAGCCGCTGCGCCAGGTAGACCATCTGGGCAGCTATGCGTGCCGCAATATTTATAATCGTGTTGATGCCCGGCGTAGTGAACACGCTAGTGCCGAAGCACTGGATATGAGCGCCTTTCGCCTGGCGGATGGTCAGCGGGTGACAGTGCTCAATGGGTGGCGGCAGCCTGAAACACAGCCGTGGTTGCGGGCGATGCTAAGCGCCAGTTGCGGTTATTATGGCAATGGCCTTGGACCCGAATACAATGCCGCTCATGCCAACCATTTTCATCTGGGCATGCGCGGGTTCGGGCTGTGCCGCTAAGTATAATCCACTGTAAAAAAATGGTTTTTATGCGTGCGCTATGGCGGTGTGCAATGGCTGACAGATAAAACACCGAATTAGCATTAACCGCATCTCTGGTGACTCATCCATGGCGCATTCTTGTTAACCTGTGCGCTGTTTGTCAAAACCTCAACAAATACGCGTATTTATGGAATCCTGGAAGGTCAATCTTATCTCGGTGTGGTTCGGTTGTTTTTTCACCGGTCTCGCCATCAGTCAAATTTTGCCGTTTTTGCCGTTATACGTTGCGCAGTTAGGTGTGACCTCGCACGAAGCACTGTCGATGTGGTCGGGATTAACGTTCAGCGTGACCTTCCTCGTCTCTGCCATTGTGTCGCCGATGTGGGGTAGCCTTGCGGATCGCAAAGGACGCAAACTGATGTTATTGCGCGCCTCGTTGGGCATGGCGATCACTATTCTGTTGCAGGCATTTGCTACCAACGTCTGGCAGTTGCTGATCCTGCGCGGCATCATGGGGCTGACTTCGGGTTATATTCCGAATGCGATGGCGCTGGTGGCATCGCAAGTCCCACGAGAGCGCAGCGGCTGGGCGTTGAGTACGCTTGCAACTGCACAGATCAGCGGTGTGATCGGCGGGCCATTGATGGGCGGGTTTCTGGCTGACCATTTAGGGCTGCGCATCGTGTTTATCATCACCGCACTGTTGTTAGTCGTGAGCTTTCTGGTCACGCTGTTTCTGATTAAAGAGGGCGTGCGTCCGACAGTGAAAAAGGGCGAGCGGCTGAGTGGTAAAGCGGTGTTCTCCACCTTGCCTTATCCGGCGCTGGTCATCAGTCTGTTTATCACCACTATGGTGATTCAATTGTGCAACGGTTCTATCGGCCCGATCCTTGCTCTGTTTATTCAGTCGCTGTCGCCGCATACCACTAATATTGCTTTTCTCAGCGGATTGATCGCCGCTGTACCCGGTGTTTCAGCGCTGCTTTCCGCACCGCGCCTTGGCAAACTGGGTGACCGGATAGGCACCTCTCGCATTTTGATGGGCACGTTGGGTTGCGCGGTGGTGTTGTTCTTCGCCATGTCATTTGTCACGTCACCACTGCAACTTGGCATTCTTCGCTTTATGCTCGGTTTTGCCGATGGCGCAATGTTGCCAGCGGTGCAGACACTGTTGCTGAAATACTCCAGCGATCAGGTGACCGGACGTATCTTTGGCTATAACCAGTCGTTTATGTATCTGGGAAATGTCGTTGGGCCGTTAATGGGGGCATCGGTATCGGCAATGGCGGGTTTCCGTTGGGTATTTATCGCCACTGCCGTTGTGGTACTCATTAATTTCTGGCAGTTAGTAGTGGTATTTCGCCGGGTGAAGCGCTAACGCTGCAAACAGGCCGAAATTTTTCGGCCTTACTATAATTATTACTTATACACGTTATCCTTCACACTGCCTCTTTGTAAGCTTCGCCTTTGCACCCCAGTCATTTACTTATGTCAGCTCCTGGGGCTGCGCAGTCTTGCCGCCTCGACGCAGTGTGAATGATTTTGTGTATATATAAAATAACGCTTCAGCCGCTTCGTATTCCTTTTTTAGCGCCACTAACAGATTAATTGAATTGGCTTAAGTTACCAGTGAAACGTTTCGCTAACCTTTTTATTTGTGTGTATTTAAGGACTGTGAAAAAATGCACAAAATAAAAAGGTATCTTCTTTGCAACATCAGAACTGAGTGCTAACGTCTTCCCACATCACATAAGGAAATTGCGCTATGAAAAATCTCATTGCTGAGTTGTTGGTTAAGCTTGCGGAAAAAGAAGAGGAGTCGAAAGAGTTGGTCGCCCAGGTGGAGGCACTGGAAATTGTAGTGACTGCGCTGCTGCGTCAAATGGCCGCATCTGAACAACAGGCGCTGATTGTAAGTATTGAAGGTGCGCTGGACGAAGTCAGACAGGGAACGCACGTTACCGATCAGGACACGGAGTTGTTGCAACAGTACCTAAAAAAGCTTTTAAGGCATCCGCGTAACTAAATCTTTTCCCCTGCCGCTGTCATTTGGCTGTCATACGCGCTGCCTATATTCGCTCTGTTTTATTTTCTTTAAGTATTTGTACATGGAGAATATTAAAGTGAAACAGAGCACATTATACCTCGCGTTACTACCTGTCTTTTTTACCTCTGTTATTTATGCAGAAACAACAGCAACCTCTGTTCTTGATCATCGGGCTGCTCAGGGTGATATTTCCACACCTGGTGGTGCGCGTCGTCTGACTGCCGATCAAACCGCTGCATTGCGTGATTCACTCACCGATAAGCCCGCTAAAAATATTATTTTATTAATTGGCGATGGTATGGGCGATTCAGAAATTACCGCTGCGCGAAATTATGCCGAAGGCGCGGGTGGATATTTCAAAGGAATTGACGCATTACCGTTAACCGGTCAGTACACGCACTATGCGCTGGACAAAAAAACCGGTAAACCGGATTACGTGACGGATTCGGCTGCCTCAGCCACCGCCTGGAGCACCGGCGTCAAAACTTACAACGGCGCGCTCGGCGTCGATATTCATGAAAAAGATCATATAACCCTCCTCGAGATGGCGAAAGCGGCGGGGCTGGCGACCGGCAACGTCTCTACCGCTGAGTTGCAGGATGCCACGCCGGCGGCGCTGGTTTCGCATGTGATCTCCCGTCGCTGCTACGGCCCGACGGTGACCAGCGAAAAATGCGCCGTCAACGCGCTGGAAAAAGGCGGTAAGGGCTCGATCACGGAGCAACTGCTGAATGCTCGCGCGGATGTGACGCTGGGCGGCGGTGCGAAAACCTTCGGCGAAACCGCGACGGCGGGCGAGTGGCAGGGGAAAACACTGCGCGAGCAGGCCCAGGCCCGCGGTTACCAGATAGTGAGCGATGCCTCTGCGCTGACGGCCATTACCGAAGCTAACCAGGATAAACCGCTGCTCGGCCTCTTCGCCGAGGGCAATATGCCGGTACGTTGGGAAGGGCCGAAAGCGTCGCTGCACGGTAATCTCGACAAACCTGCCGTGACCTGTACGCCGAATGCCAAACGTACCGACAGCGTACCGACGTTGGCAGCAATGACCGAAAAGGCCATTGATCTGCTGAGCAAAAACGAGAAGGGCTTCTTCCTGCAGGTGGAAGGCGCGTCTATTGATAAACAGGATCACGCAGCGAATCCGTGCGGTCAGATTGGTGAAACTGTCGATCTGGATGAAGCGGTGCAGAAGGCGCTGGAATTTGCGAAAAAAGAGGGCAATACGCTGGTGATAGTGACTGCCGACCACGCGCACGCCAGCCAGATTATCCCGGTGGATACCAAAGCGCCGGGGCTGAGCCAGGCGCTGAATACCAAAGATGGCGCGGTAATGGCGATAACCTACGGCAACTCGGAAGAGGAGTCGATGGAACACACCGGTACGCAAGTCCGCATTGCGGCTTACGGCCCGCGTGCCGGCAATGTGGTGGGGTTAACCGATCAGACCGATCTGTTCTACACCATGAAAGCGGCCCTGAACCTGAAGTAACGGCTGCCCGGCGGTAAATCTCTTCCGCCGGGTGGTTTTTTCAGTAATTAAGACCATCCTTAAAGGGTCACATTGACAGAAGGATGGAGCAATGAAAATAACAGTTCTGGTTACCCTCATCTTTGGTCTGTTGTTTGTCGGTACGCTCAGTGCGGCGGAAAAAACACTGACCCCGCAACAACAACGTATGACGCTTTGTAATCAACAAGCCAAGACACAAACCCTGACAGGCGATGCCCGTAAGACGTTTATGAGCAACTGCCTGAAAACCACCAAAATCGAGCCTGGGCAAAAAAGTCTGACGCCGCAACAGCAGCGGATGCGCGAATGTAATGCTCAGGCAACACAGCAATCGCTGAAAGGCGAAGATCGCAGTAAATTCATGAGCGGCTGCCTGAAAAAAACACAGTAATTCAGCCGGGTGGGCGTTCCGTTTCGCTCACCCTTTACGCTTCCTCCCACGTTCTTATTGCCCGTTCCTCAATCTCTGCCAGGCTTAAACGGTGAGCAATGTTTCACTTTTGTCTCTCTTGGTGGTTGTGCGCTGTCCGGCGTTACGCCCGCTTTTGCAACACTGACCCGGGAGAAAAAATATGAATTACCACTATGTTGCTGATCTGAATTCCCTGCCGGAAAACCAGCCGGTGAAAGTTGATGTCGCGGGGACATCGATGATCCTTATCCGTACTCTTGCGCAGGTGCGCGCCTTTCAAAGTAAATGCCCGCATGCTGGCGCGCCCCTGGAACAAGGCGCTGTGTGTGATGGCAAGCTGGTTTGTCCCTGGCATAAAGCCAATTTTGATATTACCACTGGCGAGTGGCGCGAGCCGCTGGCGCTGAAGAGCCTCAAACAGTATCCAGTCACCCTCGAAGAGAACCGCGTATTGGTCAGCCCGCGTGCGCGTTCGCCTGCCAGTTATTCACTGATCCGTGGTGATCGCCCGCAAACTGCGGTGATCCTCGGTACCGGCGCGGCAGGCAGCGCGGCAGCCATCACCCTACGTGATGCCGGGTTTAACGGGCATCTGATCCTGATTGATAAAGAGGACAGCGCACCGTATGACCGTACCGCACTCAGTAAATTTGTTCCCGCCGGGAAGATGAAGATCAGCGAAGTTCCACATATCCTCGACGATGCCTTTTACAACCAGCCCGGCGTGGAGAGCCTACGCGAAGAGGTGACCCACCTTGATTGCGAAGGGCATCAACTGACGCTGGCGAATGGGCGTCATGTTACGTTCGACAAATTGCTCTTGGCTACCGGCGGGCAGCCGGTATGGCCGGAGATCCCCGGCAACCATCTGGCGGGCGTCCATGTGCTGCGCGATATCCACCAGGCGCAGGCGCTGCTCAATGACGTTGAACAGGAGCAGCAACTGGTGGTGATTGGCAACAGCTTTATTGCGATGGAGTTGGCCGCCGCGCTGCGCAATCAGGATATCGAGGTCACGGTGGTATCGCGCCATGCTCTGCCGTTTGTGCCACAATTTGGCGAAGAGGTCGGCCAGCGTTTCTTAAATCTTCATCAACAAAACGGCGTGAAATTTGTTACCGGCGAGCCGGCGGCACTGCAAGGCAACGACCACGTACAAGGCGTAACGCTGAAAAATGGGCGCACATTGCCCGCGCATGTGGTGGTTTTCGCCACGGGTGTACAGCCTGCTACCGGGCTGGCTCACGATCTTCATCATGAACAGGACGGCAGCCTGACCGTAGATGAAACCCTCAGCGCGGCGCCGGATGTCTGGGCCGTTGGCGATATCGCCAGCTACCCGGCGCCGGAAGGGCGTCGACGTATTGAGCACTGGCGCGTGGCGCAACAGCAAGGAAAAGTGGCCGCTCTGAATATGCTTGGCGAACGTCGCCTGTTTGATCGGGTACCGTTTTTCTGGACCATGCAATACGGCAACCGCTTCGAATACCTGGGTTATGCTCGCGAGTGGGATACCATGAAAATGCTTGGTTCGTTTGACGATAAACGTTTTGCCATATTGTACGGCGAAGAGGGGATGCTGAAAGCAGTGCTGAGCTGCGGTGAGAACAGCGCCACGGCGGGGCTGCTGTTAAAGATGCAAAAGCCCCTCAGTATGAAAACGGCCAGCGAACTGCTGGCCTGACAGGGCTACGCCCTCTCCAGACAGGGAGGGGGCGGCGGTTACTTGCTCAGTTTTTCTGATTTATTCATACAGGCTTCTATTGCCTCAATCACCGCTGCGCGGAAACCACGCTCTTCCAGCACTTTGACCGCTTCAATGGTAGTGCCACCGGGTGAGCAGACCATATCTTTTAACTCGCCGGGGTGTTTTCCGGTATCCAGCACCATCTTCGCGGAACCCATCACCGCCTGTGCGGCGAATTTATAAGCCTGTGCACGTGGCATACCGCCCAGCACGGCGGCATCGGCCATCGCTTCGATAAACATAAAGACGTAAGCAGGCGCAGAGCCGCTCACGCCGACAACCGGATGGATCATCGCTTCGGCAATGACTTCCGCTTCGCCAAAGCAGCGGAAAATATTCAGCACGTCCGCTGTGTCTTCCGGCGTGACCAGCGCGTTAGGGGTAATAGAGGTCATGCCCGCATTAACCAGCGACGGGGTGTTGGGCATCGCACGTACAATTTTACGATCATGACCCAGCGCGCGCGCCAGTTGATCGAGCGTCACGCCTGCGGCAATCGACACCACCAGCGTCTCTTTATTCAGGCTGGATGTGATTTCGCTCAGCACTTTCACCATGATGTTCGGTTTCACCGCGCCGAAGACGATATCGGCAATCTGCGCCACTTCCTGTGCGCTCTGCGCGGCGTTAATACCAAACTGATCGTGCAGAGCGGCTACTTTATCCGGCGACGGGGTATAGACCCAAATCTGTCCTGGCAGCAATTGCCCACTGGCAATCAACCCGCCGAGAATCGCCTTGCCCATATTGCCGCAGCCGATAAAACCGATTTTTTTCTCCATCACGTTTGTCTCTTTTGCTTGTCATTGTGTGTGAGGTATAGCTTAACGTGGAATGGCAATCAGGGCTAAAGCTAAAAGATATCTGCTTTCCCCTGGGGGAAATTAAAGCGACAATGCGCCCCCAAATAAGGAGCGAAAATGGCGATTTGGGTTGATGCGGACGCTTGTCCGAATGTGATTAAAGAAATTTTATTCCGCGCCGCCGAGCGCACACAGACGCCGCTGACGCTGGTGGCGAACCAGAATATCCGTGTGCCGCCGTCGCGCATTATCCGCTCGCTGCGTGTTCCGGCGGGGTTTGACGTGGCCGATAACGAAATTGTGCGGCTGTGCGAGGCCGGCGATCTGGTGATTACCGCTGATATTCCGCTGGCGGCCGAAGTGCTGGCTAAAGGTGCAGCGGCACTGAACCCGCGTGGCGAACGCTATACTGAAGCGACAATCCGTGAAAGGCTGACGATGCGCGACTTTATGGATACGCTGCGTGCGAGCGGGATTCAGACCGGTGGCCCGGATAGCCTTTCGCAACGGGATCGGCAGCAGTTTGCCGCCCAGCTTGATAAATGGCTGTTGGAGGTTCAACGCCGTCAGCCGGAGTAAATGCGGTACCGGCAAGCAGGATATACTACTGTTTGCCGTTTTGCGGGCTTGCCAGCCTTAAGCAGATTCAGTAAGGTTGCCGCTACACTGTCGCCACGGAATCTTTACAGGTTGAATCGGTGTCTAATCAGGTTTCATTTGTGATTAGCGCACTGAGCGACATAAATGTGTAACGTTATTTTTACGATTAGTGTTGTACTTGTTTGATGATATCATCGCCGTCTTATTTTCCGTCCCTCCTCGCGTGGGACGCGGAGGGAACACCTGCTCATGACGCTACCCATTTTTTTAGTCGGCGCACGCGGTTGCGGTAAAACCACTGTGGGCCGGGCGCTGGCGCTGGCGCAGGGATGTCAATTTATCGATACCGATTTCTGGTTACAGGAAACGGCTCAACAGACCATCGCGGATATCGTTGCCCATGATGGTTGGGAGGCGTTCCGCGCCCGGGAAACCGATGCGCTGAAAGCCGTCACCGCGCCCGCACGGGTGATTGCCACCGGCGGCGGTATTATTTTAAGTGAATACAATCGGCACTTTATGCGCGAAAAAGGCATCGTCGTTTACCTTTGCGCGCCTGTCGCTGTGCTGGCGGACAGGCTGGAAGCCTTTCCGGAGGAGGGACAACGACCGACGCTGACCGGTAAGCCGATTAGCGAAGAGGTCAGCGAAGTGCTGGCGCTGCGCGATGCCCTGTATCGAGAAGCGGCTCACCACGTGGTGAATGCGGCGCAATTGCCTGACCAGGTGGTGTCTGATATTGAGGCGGCATTACAGCTGGCGCGCGCCAGTTAGCGAAACGTTTGTCTATACTTATAGCTCGACCGGAAAATAATGAGGAAGATCTATATGCCGACAAAACCGCCTTACCCGCGTGAAGCCCGCATTGTTGCGATTGAAAAAGGCACAGGAAACCTGACTGTTACCTGGTATCAATTACGCGCCGATCATCCGAAACCGGACTCTTTGATCAGCGAACACCCTACCGAACAGGAAGCGTTGGACGCCAAAAGGCGTTATGAAGATCCTGACAAAAGTTAAGCCGGGCGACGATTATTCTGGCTGGACGCCTGAACATTCCAGAAAGAGACTTGTATCACATTTTTTTGCTGGCTTAACGTCGCTCAACGGTTACTATTTTATAGTTGCTGGAATTTATTCGAACATAGGAGTGCGATGTTCTTTTCACCCGACATAAGCTGTACTGCAGTGTAAAGAGAACAGATAAGAACGAATAACAGTGGAATAGTAATAGTATTGAAAGGCGGGAAGTAAAAATGAGTGCAACGTTGGCGATCCTGACCATTGGTGTCGTGCCAGTGCAAGCTGTCTTACCGCTCCTGACGGAGCATATTTCGGAGCAGCAGATCACGCATATCAGCCTACTGGGGAAGATGGACCCGGAAGAAGTACGTGAGGAGTACGGTGCCGAAGCTGGCGAGTTCGCGATTCCGACGCGATTACGTGATGACAGCCTCAGTATGGTCTCTCGTACAAAGGTGGAGCGTGATTTGCAGAGTGTTATCGAAGTGCTGGATAACCAGGGCTACGATGTCATTCTGCTAATGAGTACCGCCGATATCCGGGGATTTGTAACGCGCAATGCGATTTTAGTCGAACCGCAGCGCATTATTCCACCGTTGGTGGCGTCGATTGTCGACGGGCATCAGGTTGGGGTCATTGTTCCGGTACCTGAATTGATGGCGCAGCAGAAGAAAAAGTGGACGGTTCTGGAAAAAGAACCGTATTACGAACTGGCGCATCCTTTTCTTGCGACAGAAAGAGAATTTATTGATGCCGGACGCGCATTGCTGGAGCGCGGTGCGGATGTGTTGATGCTGGATTGTCTGGGTTTCCACCAACAGCACCGCGATATGCTCCAGAAAGCGCTGGATGTCCCGGTATTATTGTCTAACGTACTGGTGGCGCGTCTCGCATCTGAACTGTTGGTCTAGTCGCCGTGCTGTGCAATTTCGCGTGACAGAAGTGAATCCCGGCCCCTATAGTGGTTTTTCATACATTGTCTTTATAAGGGCCAGTCATGCTTCAAAGTAACGAATACTTTTCCGGTAAAGTGAAATCCATTGGTTTTACCAGCAGCAGCACCGGCCGTGCCAGCGTGGGCGTAATGGCGGAAGGGGAATACACATTTGGTACCGCGCAGCCGGAAGAGATGACGGTGGTCAGTGGGGCGCTAAATGTTTTGCTGCCAGGGGAAACTGAGTGGAAAATTTACACCGTGGGTGAAGTATTCAATGTGCCTGGCCAGAGTGAATTCTATTTGCAGGTCGCCGAGCCCAGCGCCTATCTTTGCCGCTACCTGTAATGCAAAACGCCCGGAAAAAACCGGGCGTTTCTCTTGTGCTGCAGACTCAGCGCTGAGCTTCTCCGCCCAAACCTTCCACCAGATTTTGAATCAACGCCGCCAGCTCGCCGGTCATCAGAATAAAATCGGCATCAAAGCGCTGGGCGTAATCTTCCCGGTCGATATCTTCGTTCTGGTCGCGAATTTCGTCGCAAAACTTCAGGCGTTTCACTGAACCGTCGTCGCAAATCATAAACTGGATGCGCTGCTGCCAGTCGAGCGCCAGCTTGGTCACCACTTTTCCAGCTTCAATGTGTACCGCGATTTCGTCGCTCACCAGATCCTGCTTTTTCGCGCGGATCACACCACCATCTTCGAGAATCGCTTTCAGTTCTGCTTCGTCCAGCAGTTGGAAACCCTGCGCGACGTTACCGGAACGTACCCACTCGGTCAGCGTCAGCTCAATCGGGTTTTCCAGCGCAAGTGGCACGACCGGCAGCGAACCGAGGCTTTTACGCAGCAGCGCCAGCGTATCTTCAGCTTTTTTGGCGCTGGCGCAGTCCACCATAATTAAGCCGTTAACGGTGTCGATCCACATCATGGTCTGGCTGAAACGACTAAACGCGCGCGGCAGCAGCGAATGCAGCACTTCATCTTTCAGCGAATCTTTTTCCGTTTTCTTCAGCTTGCGGCCCTGTTCGGCTTCAAGACGGGAAATTTTCGCTTCCAGCGCCTGTTTAATCACCGGCGTCGGCAGAATTTTTTCTTCTTTGCGGGCGCAAATAATAATCTGACCATTGGCGGTATGGGTCAGCGCGTCGCTGTGTGAACCCATCGGTGGAACCCATCCGGTTTTCGCCATATCCTGACTACCGCATGGAGTAAACGATAGTGGGGCAAGCTGTTTTTCCATCTCTTCCGCTCGCAGCACCACATCGCGGCTGAGACGGTATACCATTAAATTTTTGAACCACAGCATGATTTTTTCCACGGCCTTGTCGTTAAATGCAGCGGGCATGATAGCGAATTGTTGTCCGCCTTGCATTGCTAATGCGTGGTCCACCATGAGGAGTTTGATGTGCGTATCGGTATCGATTTAGGTGGTACGAAAACAGAGATTATTGCGTTGGGCGATCGCGGCGAAGAACTTTTTCGTCATCGGCAGGCCACGCCGCGCGACTATCTGCAAACCATAGCGTTGATTGCGACGCTGGTGGATCTGGCGGAAAAAGAGACCGGCCTGCGAGGAACCGTCGGTATGGGGATCCCCGGTTCCATTTCGCCCTATACTGGCGTGGTGAAAAACGCCAACTCCACCTGGCTGAACGGAAAACCGTTCGACAAAGATTTAAGCCAGCGACTGCAACGGGAAGTGCGGCTGGCCAATGATGCCAACTGTCTGGCGGTGTCCGAAGCGGTGGATGGCGCAGCGGCCGGGGCGCAAACGGTGTTCGCAGTGATCATTGGCACCGGTTGCGGTTCCGGCGTGGCAATCAACGGGCATGTACATACTGGGGGTAATGGCACGGCAGGCGAGTGGGGGCATAATCCGCTGCCGTGGATGGACGATGACGAGCTGCGGTATCGCGCCGAAGTGCCCTGTTACTGCGGCAAGCAAGGCTGTATCGAAACCTTTATCTCCGGCACCGGCTTTGCCACCGATTACCAGCGTTTAAGCGGCAATGCACTAAAAGGTAATGAGATTATGCGTCTGGTCGGCGAGCAGGATGCGGTGGCTGAACTGGCGCTCAACCGCTACGAGCTGCGGCTGGCGAAGTCGCTGGCGCACGTCGTCAATATTCTCGATCCGGATGTGATTGTGCTCGGCGGTGGCATGAGCAATGTCGACAGGCTGTACCAGACCGTTCCTGTTCTGGTGCGCAACTGGGTATTTGGCGGCGAATGCGAAACGCCGATCCGCAAAGCGCTGCACGGCGATTCCAGCGGCGTGCGCGGCGCGGCCTGGTTGTGGCCGCAGGGCGAGTAAAACCACAGACGGAAAGACGCTCTGTAGGCCGGATGGCGGTTTCGTCTTATCCGGCCTACGGAACGGCGCATGACTTATGACACTGCATATTTCCCGTCGAGCTTGCTGTAACCCAGCCCGTTGATTTTCTTAACCTTAATTTGCACCGGAATCCGTTCTTTCATCGCTTCGACGTGGCTGATCACGCCGATGGTTTTGCCGCTGGCATTCAGCGCGTCGAGGGCGTCAAGGGCGGTATCCAGCGTTTCATTGTCAAGCGTGCCAAAACCTTCATCAAGGAACAGCGAATCGATGCGGGTTTTATGACTGACCAAATCTGATAACGCCAGCGCAAGCGCAAGGCTGACAAGGAAGCTTTCGCCGCCGGAAAGCGTACGTGTATCGCGCACCGCATCCGCCTGCCAGGTATCCACCACTTCCAGCTCCAGCGCCTCGCTGGCTTTGCGTTTCAGCAGGTAACGGCCATGCAGACGGGTAAGCTGGTTGTTTGCCAGCCAGACGAGATTATCCAGCGTCAGCCCCTGCGCGAACTTGCGGAATTTATCTCCCTCTTTCGAGCCGATAAGCGCATTGAGATGGCCCCAGTCGTCGTACAGTGTGCTGGCCTGACCGATCTCCTGCAACACTGCCTGCTGGCGCGTACGGTTATCGGCATCCTGTTTTAACTGCTGGCGAAGTTCCCCCTGGCGGGTCGTGTTTTCACGGAGTTGACGCGAAACGTGTTCCAGCGTCTGCGCGATATTGTCAGCTGTAATATTTTCCTGCAGCCCGGCAGGCGGCTGCGCCCGATGGGCGGTAACGGCTTGTTCGGCGCTGGCGGACAGCGCCTGTTTCTGCTGGCAATCGGCGTCGAGCCTCTGACGTAACTGCTCCAGCCGTTGGCGTTCGTCATCGGAAAGCAGTGCGCTGAGGAAGGCGTGTTTATCGGCAAATACGCTGCTTTCCAGCGCTGCAAGGAACTGTTTCTCCAGCGCCCCGGCCGTTTCGCTCTCCTGCGCCAGTTGCTGGTGCAGGGTTTGCCATTGGCTTCGCAACGACACGCAGTCGTCATGCACCTGACGCCAGCCCTCCAGCGCCACGTTTTGCGCTTCGGCGGGCGTTTCGTCTATGGGCAGCGTATCGAGGATAGGCGTAAGCAGTGCGATTTGTTCTTGAAGCGCGGTCTGCTGTTGCTGCTGCTGTTGCCATTGTTCTGCTTCCTGCGCGCGTGCCGCCAGCCATGCAGCTTCTTCACCTTCCGGCGGCAGAGTCAGATCCAGTTGTTGCAGCGCTGCAGCTAACGTGTCGCGGCGGGTGGTGACTGCCTGCTGGTATTGGTTGATCTGCTGTTGCAGTTCATGGATTTGAAAAAGCAGTGTCTGGCGCTGGTTAAGCAGATAGAGCTGGTGTTCATACGCATCCTGCGCGCTTTGCCAACTGGTCAATTCGCGGTGCGGATCCAGCGTGGCGTTCAACTTCTCGCACAGCGCGACCCACTCCTGCAATCCCTTTTGTTCCTCCTGCTGGAGCGAGTGAACTTCGCGCTCGTCTTTTTCATAGCGCTCGGCTAAGCCTTTCAGCCGTTCACCCAGCGCCACGCCCTCTTCTTTTACCTTTTGCACTTCGTCAAACAGCACCTGACGGCGAGCCTGATTCACTCCCGGTTCGATCGTCTGGTAATGCACTACCGCCGGATGTTCGGTGGCACCACACAGCGGACAGGGTTGGCCCGCTTGCAGGCGTGCGCGCTCACTCTCCAGATTTTTGATGGTTTTTTCCAGCTCGCAGATGGTGGCGACTTCCGTAAGCAACTGGTTCTTTTCTTTATACAACGTGCGCTTACGTTCCCGCTCTGTAGTGAGCTTTTCCTGCTCGGCTTGCAGATCCAGCAGGCTTTGCTGGCGCAGGCTCAACTGTTTACGCAGCGGGGCGAAGCGGGCGTGCAGGGCTGCGAGTTGCTGGCGTAGTGGGCGCTGCTGTGCGCACTGTGCCATTGCCGCTGCTGTCTCTTCCGCCGTCAGTTCCAGCGTGGACTCCGGCAACGTACGTAATTTCTGCTGTTGTGTCAGCTCGCGCTGTTGCAAGCTTTTCCACTGCTTTTTCTCTTCTTCCAGTTGGTTAAACAGCACGCGCCAGCCGGTCATCTCACTGTGCCAGCGCTGGAAGTGGGCATGTTCGCTCAGCCAACTGGCAACCGTTTTTTGACGACTCAGCAGGGTTGCATGTTGCCCGACGGCGGTTGCGCGGATACGCGCGCGCTGTAACAGGCTGGTATGTAAGCGAGTATTTACTTCTTCACTCTGGCTGCGGGTGCGGGTCAGTGCTTTATGTTGCTCTTCAAGACGTTCCCATAGCGGACGTAATTGCTGTGCCGGTTGCGCCAGAGCAAGCCGCTCCAGTTGCGGCTGGGCAGCAGCCAGCGCCTGCTGAGCCTGCACCTGCGCGGCCTGTGCTCGTCCGAGCGCGGCGCGAAGTTCGTCTTCGCGGTTTAGCCATTGCGCCTGTGCCTGCGAGGTTTGTTGCCCGGTCAGCAGCGTTTTTTCTTCGTCAGTGAGCGCCTGCAAACCTGCATTCAATTGCTGGCGCTGTTCGTCGTTGAGCAACACCACCCCTTCCGCCTGCGCCTGTAGCTGTTCAAGCCGGATTTTGGCCGCTTTATGTTTCTCAAACACCATGGCCGATATCTGGCCATAGATTTCCGTGCCGGTCAGCTCTTCCAGCAGCTCTGCGCGTTCGCGCGGTTTGGCATTGAGGAAGGCGGCAAACTGCCCCTGCGATAGCAGCATTGAGCGGGTAAAGCGGCCGTAGTCCAGCCCGGTTAATGAGGCGGTGAGATCAAGTTTATCTTTGACTTTATCGGCGAGGATTTTTCCGTCGGCGCAGGTTGCCAGCTCGACGCGCGGCGCTTGCAGGTTGCCATTTGCCTGACCGCGTGCACGGCTCTGACTCCAGAAGGCGCGGTAAGCGATGCCTTTTACTTCAAATTCCACTTCCGCCAGGCACTCGGCGGTATCGCGGGTCATAAGATCGTTTTGCGATTGTGACAAGGTGCTGAGACGCGGTGTTTCGTGGTACAGCGCCAGGCATATGGCGTCGAGCAGGGTGGTTTTCCCTGCGCCCGTCGCGCCGGTAATGGCGAATAAACCGTTGCTGGCGAACGGCTCTTCGGTAAAGTCAATTTTCCATTCGCCTTTCAGCGAGTTGAGGTTTTTTAACCGCAAACTGAGGATCTTCATACTCCTTTCTCCCTATCCAACGCCTGGCGCGCTTCACTGAACAACGTTTGCAGGCGCGCCGTTTGCATCTCATCGATCTCTTCCTGTGCGAGGCGGCGGGCGAAGACCTCTTCAACTTTCAATTCACTGAGTGTTTCACGCAGTTCACCGGCGAGGATCCGCTCCCGTTGTTCGCGGCTGCGGCGTACCAGCAGCACTTCGACGGGCAAATCTTCGGTAACTTGCTGAATTTTGCGCTGCATATCAGCCAGATATTCGTGGCTTTCAATTTCAATATCCAGCCAGACTGGCATATCGGCGGGGGCATCGCGCCACTGTTCAAGCTGGCGGCAAATATCAGCAAAGTTGCCTTTGATCACTGCCAGCGGCTGCGTGGCAGGAACGTCGAGTGCGATAACGTCCGCCAACTTGCCGTCGCTGAACGTGACCAGATTGACGCTTTTACGCTTCCCGGTCTCATCAAAGCTCAACGGGATCGGTGAACCGCAGTAGCGAATGTGCTCCTGTCCGCCAATTTTCTGCGCGCGGTGAATATGTCCAAGTGCGATATAGTCAACTGGCGGGAAGTTCTCCGCCGGAAAAGCATCCAGCGTGCCGATATAGATGTCCCGTACGGCGTCACTTTTGCTGGCACCGACGGTGGTCAAATGGCCGCTGGCGATAATCGGCAGCGCCTGCTCGCCGCGCAGAATACAGGCGGCGTCATACTGCTTCTGGTAGTAATCAGTAATAGCGGCCAGCAGATGCTGCTGTTTTTCCTGCCCTGATAATCCGGCCTGGCTGATGACCATGTCACGCGGGCGCAAAAACGGTACCGGACAGAAAACAGCGCCCGGTGTACCATCGCGGCGATTGAGCCAGAAAGGCGCGGTGCCTGCGCTGGCGACAACGGTAGTTTTCAGGTAAGCGAGGATCTCTTTCGATTCGTTCAGCGTCGCCACGGAATCATGGTTGCCTGCCAGCACCACTAAATGGCAGCCGGTTTGCTGGAGTTTCACCACAAAGCGGTTATATAACTCGCGCGCATAACTGGGTGGTGAACCGGTATCAAAGATGTCGCCTGCGACAATAATGGCGTCAACCTGGTGCTGTTCTGCCGCATTCAGCAGCCAGTCGAGAAAGGCTTCATGTTCTGCAGCGCGACTTTTACTGTAAAAGTTCTGACCCAAATGCCAGTCTGAAGTGTGAATTATGCGCATAACGATTCCGTGGCGAAAATGGATAAACGCGATTATAACATTCAGTGTGTTAGAGACATTAACTGCGTGAATATTCGCGCTGTCATCATGTCGCGGGAAGGTTCATCTGGCGGTCATGTTATTCATAAATCTGTCATAAAACTGACGCATAATGGCGCCGCTATACAAACTGACGACTTATATGAGAAAACAGGCGAATTATGGCGAGACGAATTCTGGTCGTTGAAGATGAAGCACCCATCCGTGAAATGGTGTGCTTTGTGCTCGAGCAAAATGGATTTCAACCGATAGAAGCTGAAGATTATGACAGTGCGGTGAATCAACTGAACGAACCCTGGCCAGACCTGGTTTTACTGGACTGGATGTTGCCTGGCGGCTCCGGTATTCAGTTTATTAAGCATCTGAAACGCGAGGCCATGACCCGCGATATTCCGGTGATGATGTTGACAGCGCGTGGCGAAGAGGAAGATCGGGTGCGCGGTCTGGAAACCGGGGCGGACGATTACATTACTAAACCCTTCTCGCCGAAAGAGTTGGTTGCCCGCATTAAAGCGGTGATGCGCCGTATTTCGCCGATGGCGGTGGAAGAAGTGATTGAAATGCAGGGGTTAAGCCTCGATCCCTCTTCACATCGCGTGATGACCGGCGAAAATCCGCTGGATATGGGGCCGACGGAGTTTAAACTCTTACACTTCTTTATGACCCACCCGGAACGCGTGTACAGTCGTGAACAACTGCTGAACCATGTTTGGGGAACCAATGTTTACGTCGAAGACAGAACGGTTGATGTCCATATTCGCCGCCTGCGCAAAGCGCTGGAACACAGCGGCCATGATCGTATGGTGCAAACAGTGCGCGGTACGGGATATCGTTTTTCGACCCGTTTCTGAAATTTGACAGGAGTGTGACGCGTGCTGGAACGGCTGTCATGGAAAAGGCTGGTGCTGGAGCTCCTCCTTTGTTGTCTACCTGCTTTTATACTCGGTGCGATTTTTGGTTACCTGCCCTGGTTTTTATTTGCCGCGGTAACCGGGCTGCTGATCTGGCATTTCTGGAATTTACTGCGCCTCTCCTGGTGGTTGTGGGTCGATAAAAGTATGACGCCACCGCCCGGGACGGGAAGCTGGGAGCCGCTGTTATACGGGCTGCACCAGATGCAGATGCGTAATAAAAAGCGGCGGCGCGAGCTGGGCAATCTCATCAAACGCTTTCGTAGCGGTGCGGAGTCGTTGCCGGATGCGGTGATTCTTGCCACCGAAGAAGGGGCAATTTTCTGGTGTAACGGCCTGGCGCAACAACTGCTGGGGCTGCGCTGGCCGGATGATAACGGGCAGAATATCCTGAACCTGCTGCGCTACCCCGAATTCACTCAGTATCTTAAAAATCAAGAGTTTACCCGGCCACTCAATCTGGTACTGAACAGCGGTCGCCATCTGGAGATCCGCGTGATGCCTTACAGCGAACAGCAATTGCTGTTGGTGGCGCGCGATGTGACGCAGATGCACCAACTGGAAGGGGCGCGGCGTAACTTTTTCGCTAACGTCAGCCATGAGCTGCGCACGCCGTTGACGGTGCTGCAAGGTTACCTGGAGATGATGCAGGAGCAGACGCTGGAAGGCGTGCCGCGCGAAAAAGCGCTGCATACCATGCGTGAACAAACATCGCGAATGGAAGGTCTGGTGCGCCAGTTGCTGACGCTGTCGAAGATTGAAGCGGCGCCGATACTGCCACCTAATGAGACAATCGATGTACCGATGATGCTGCGTCTGGTTGAGCGGGAAGCACAGACGCTCAGTCAAAAAAAGCATAACCTGGAGTTTGAGGTCGATAACACCTTAAAAGTGCTCGGTAATGAAGAGCAATTGCGCAGCGCCATCTCCAACCTGGTGTATAACGCGGTGAATCATACGCCCGCCGGAACGCACATTATTGTGCGCTGGCAGCATGTGCCGCAGGGGGCAGAATTCAGCGTTGAGGATAATGGCCCGGGCATTGCCGCCGAACATATTCCGCGTCTGACCGAGCGTTTTTATCGCGTCGATAAAGCCCGTTCCCGGCAAACCGGCGGGAGCGGCCTTGGGCTGGCGATCGTAAAACATGCCGTCAGCCATCATGAAAGCCGCCTTGATATAGAGAGTACACCCGGCAAAGGGACACGCTTTAGCTTTGTTCTGCCGGAATGTCTGGTTGCCAAAACGCCTACAGCCTGAAACCCCTGTCAGCTTATCTTTCCAGCGGCCTGTAAAAACAGGCCGCAATTTCCTGCTGTTTTGCCACGATTAAACCTATTTTTGTACGCGTGATGCTTTTTTGTTCGCATGATCAGCCATGTGTTTTTCTTATAAATAGAGCATTGGGCTATGTATTTATCTTAATCTGGCATATCCATCTGGTTTTACGATCCCATCTTGTCTTTAAACGTTATAAGCGTTTAAATTGCGCCCCTGACAGTGTCAGACCGACTATGTTTACGTGGTAAATCGAAAAACTATACTGCACCACGTTTCATATTAAGCATTTCCCGCTGATGTATCACGGTTTATACGCGTTATTGTTCGGCTGGGAAGGCGAAAAATTCACCATTATTGACGACACCACATCCACGGGCAGTAAACTTATGACCAATCACTTAAAACCACGAGACATTGTTGCTCTGGGCTTTATGACCTTCGCCTTGTTCGTTGGCGCAGGGAACATCATTTTTCCGCCGATGGTCGGCTTGCAGGCGGGTGAACATGTCTGGACGGCGGCGTTTGGTTTTCTGATTACCGCCGTAGGCCTGCCGGTGCTGACTGTCGTTGCGCTGGCCAAAGTGGGTGGCGGTGTGGATAGCCTGAGTACACCGATTGGTAAAGTCGCTGGTGTGCTGCTGGCAACCGTCTGTTATCTGGCGGTAGGGCCGCTGTTCGCCACGCCGCGTACGGCGACCGTTTCGTTTGAGGTGGGGATTGCGCCGCTGACCGGTGATGGCGCGATGCCGCTGATGATCTACAGCATCGTCTATTTTGCGCTGGTGATCCTGGTGTCGCTCTATCCGGGCAAGCTGCTGGATACGGTGGGCAACTTCCTGGCTCCGCTGAAAATTATCGCGCTGACCATTCTCTCGATTGCCGCGATCGTCTGGCCGGCCGGTCCTATCAGCCATGCGCTGGAAGCTTATCAGACTGCGCCATTCTCTAACGGTTTCGTTAATGGTTACCTGACGATGGATACGCTGGGCGCGATGGTGTTCGGTATCGTGATCGTAAATGCTGCCCGTTCACGCGGCGTGACCGAAGCGCGTCTGCTGACCCGTTACACCGTCTGGGCCGGGCTGATGGCGGGCGCGGGACTGACGCTGCTCTATCTGGCACTGTTCCGTCTGGGCTCAGACAGCGCGACGTTGGTGGATCAATCCGCTAACGGCGCAGCGATTCTCCATGCTTACGTTCAGCACACCTTTGGTGGCGCGGGTAGCTTACTGCTGGCTGCGTTGATCTTCATTGCTTGCCTGGTGACGGCGGTTGGCCTGACCTGTGCCTGCGCCGAGTTTTTCGCGCAGTATCTGCCGCTCTCTTACCGTTCGCTGGTGTTTATTCTGGGCATCTTCTCGATGGCAGTTTCCAATCTGGGGCTGAGCCACCTGATTCAGATCTCCATCCCGGTGCTGACGATGATCTACCCACCGTGCATCGTGCTGGTGGTGCTGAGCTTCAGCCGTTCGTGGTGGAACAACTCAACCCGTGTGATTGCCCCGGCCATGTTTATTAGCCTGCTTTTTGGTATCCTTGACGGCGTGAAAGCCTCCGCTTTTGCTGAGCATTTACCGGCCTGGACGCAGCGTTTGCCGCTGGCGGAACAAGGGCTGGCCTGGCTGATGCCGAGCCTGGTGATGTTGATTCTGGCGGCAGTCTGGGATCGCACTGCAGGGCGTCAGGTGACTTCCAGCGCGCATTAACAGTCGCAGATACGGTTTGTTTAACCACGGGGTTTTGCGCCCCGTGGTTTTTTATTTTTGTGTTGAATAATGGCAGTGGAAACGATGGAAAGTACGAATAAGCTGAAGCGTGGGTTAAGCACCCGCCACATCCGCTTTATGGCGCTGGGATCGGCGATCGGTACCGGGCTGTTTTACGGCTCCGCCGATGCCATCAAAATGGCCGGGCCGAGCGTGTTGCTGGCCTACATTATTGGTGGCGTAGCCGCGTATATTATTATGCGTGCACTGGGTGAAATGTCGGTACATAACCCTTCCGCCAGCTCGTTCTCTCGTTATGCCCAGGAAAACCTCGGCCCGCTTGCTGGCTATATCACTGGCTGGACATACTGTTTTGAAATCCTGATTGTGGCGATTGCCGATGTAACAGCTTTCGGCATCTATATGGGCGTCTGGTTCCCGACGGTGCCGCACTGGATCTGGGTGTTAAGCGTGGTGATGATCATCTGCGCTATTAACCTGATGAGCGTAAAAGTTTTCGGCGAACTGGAGTTCTGGTTCTCGTTCTTTAAAGTCGCCACCATTATTATTATGATCCTCGCCGGTTTCGGCATCATCATCTGGGGCTTCGGAAATGGCGGTCAGCCGACCGGGATCAGCAATTTGTGGAGCCACGGCGGTTTCTTCAGCAATGGCTGGTTGGGCACGGTGATGGCGCTGCAAATGGTGATGTTCGCCTACGGTGGCATCGAAATCATTGGCATCACCGCTGGTGAAGCAAAAGATCCGGAAACATCGATCCCGCGTGCCATTAACTCCGTACCGATTCGTATTCTGGTGTTTTATGTCGGGACGTTATTCGTCATCATGTCCATTTACCCGTGGAACCAGGTCGGTACCGACGGTAGCCCGTTTGTCCTGACCTTCCAGCATATGGGCATCACCTTTGCCGCCAGCATTCTTAACTTTGTGGTGTTGACTGCCTCGCTTTCGGCGATCAACAGCGATGTTTTTGGCGTGGGGCGTATGCTGCACGGCATGGCGGAGCAGGGCAGCGCGCCGAAGATGTTTGCCAAAACCTCCCGTCGCGGTATCCCGTGGGTAACGGTAGTGGTGATGACTGTTGCACTGCTGCTGGCGGTCTGGCTGAACTACATCATGCCAGAGAACATTTTCCTGGTCATTGCGTCGCTGGCGACCTTTGCCACGGTATGGGTGTGGATCATGATTTTGCTGTCGCAAATCGGTTTCCGCCGCCGTCTTTCTGCCGATGAAGTGAAGGCGCTGAAATTCAAAGTTCCTGGCGGTGTCATCACCACCGTTGTGGGACTGCTGTTCCTTGTGTTTATCATCGCGCTGATTGGCTGGCACCCGGAAACCCGTATTTCGTTGTACGTAGGTCTGGCATGGATTGTGTTGTTGCTGATTGGCTGGGCGTTTAAAAAATCCGCCTGATGGCGGTGATACCTTCTCAGGCCTGGAGGTTTTATCGGCCTGAGAAGTGCAGCGTTACCCGAGAGAAAATCACCCCTCCGGGATCAGCAACTTTTCGCCATTGCGCCTGACGGGTTTCCACCGCGTCACTTCCCTTCCTGTAGCACAGTGAGCAACGCGTCGCTATCCACCGCGCTGCTACGCGCAATATTTACCAGAATCCCTTCAGGCCCGGCCTTCCAGCAGTTCACGATTAATGACATGATGCGTTTTCGCCACGCCGGATTACCTCTGCGCCCTGTCTCTCAGCCCTATAAAAAAAGTGAAAGAAGGAGGCGGCAGATGTGCGGGTGTGGAAGAGTTGCGTCATTTTGAGCAAAGGGGATTTTTGATGTTGAATGCATGGCACCTGCCTGTCGCGCCGTTTGTGAAACAGAATAAAGATCAGCTAATTATCACGCTCTGGCTGAGTGGGAGCGGTGTGCCGGAGCGGGTAATGCTACGTACCGAAATCGACAATGAAGAGATGCCGCTGGCAATGCACCGGCGGCGGAAAACTGCGGCGAACGGCGTCAGCACCTGGCAAGTTGCACTGGACATCAGCGGCGGGCAACCGCGTCGCCGCTACAGCTTTAAGCTACTGTGGGAGAATCGGCAACTGTGGTTTACGCCGCAGGGATTTAGCCATTTTCCACCCTCCCGGCTCGAACAGTTCGCCGTTGATGTGCCGGATGACGGGCCGCTGTGGGTGGCTGACCAGGTGTTCTACCAGATTTTCCCGGATCGTTTTGCGCGCAGCCAGCCGCGCAGTGAACAACAGGATAAGGTTTACCATCACCATGCCGCAGGTCAGCCGATTGTACTGCGTGACTGGGACGATCCGTTAACAGATCACGCCGGGGGATCAACCTTTTATGGCGGCGATCTCGACGGGATCAGTGAAAAGCTGCCCTACCTGAAAAAGTTGGGTGTTACCGCACTCTATCTCAACCCGGTTTTTGTCGCCCCCAGCGTGCATAAATATGACACCGAAGATTACCGCCATGTCGATCCGCAGTTTGGTGGTGACGAAGCATTGCTGCGCCTGCGGCACAATACGCAGCAACTGAACATGCGGCTGATCCTCGATGGTGTTTTCAACCACAGCGGTGATTCCCATGCGTGGTTCGATCGCCACAACCGTGGCACCGGCGGCGCCTGTCATAACCCCGATTCCCGCTGGCGTAGCTGGTACAGTTTTGACGAACATGGCCACGCTCGCGACTGGCTGGGTTATGCCAGTCTGCCGAAACTCGACTATCAGTCGCCGACGCTGGTTGAGGAGATTTATCAGGGAGAGGAGAGTATTGTGCGCCACTGGCTGAAAGCGCCATGGAACATGGACGGCTGGCGGCTGGATGTGGTGCATATGCTGGGCGAAGACGGTGGGGCGCGTAACAACCTGCACCATATTTCGGGGATCACCCGCGCGGCGAAAGAAACACTGCCACAGGCCTATGTTTTTGGCGAACATTTTGGCGATGCACGCCAGTGGCTACAGGCGGATGCGGAAGATGCGGCCATGAACTATCGCGGTTTTACGTTGCCGGTGTGGGCGTTTCTGGCAAATACGGATATCGCCTACGATCCCCAGCAGATCGATGCGCAAACTTGCGCGGCATGGATGGATAACTACCGTGCCGGACTGTCGCACCAGCAGCAGTTGCGCATGTTTAACCAGCTCGACAGCCACGATACGCCGCGCTTTAAAACCGTGCTCGGCAAAGATGTTGCCCGGTTGCCGGTGGCGGTGATCTGGCTGTTTAGCTGGCCGGGAACGCCGTGCATCTATTATGGCGATGAAGTGGGTCTGGACGGGGCGAACGATCCTTTTTGCCGTAAGACCTTCCCGTGGGATAAAAAACGTCAGGATGCGCAACTGCTGGCACTTTACCAGCGAATGGCGAAACTGCGCTCGCGGAGCCAGGCAATGCGGCGCGGCGGCTGCCAGATGATATACGCCCATGATAACGTGCTGGTTTTTGTTCGTGTCTGGCAGCAACAGCGCGTACTGGTGGCTATCAACCGCGGTGATGCTTGCGAAGTGGTGCTGGAGGGGTCACCGCTGTTAGAGGGGAAAAATTGGCGACTTCAGGAAGGTACAGGTACGTTACAGGATGATGTGCTGACGCTTTCAGCTACCAGTGCATCTGTCTGGTCTGCTGCCTGAATCGTCACGCGATGAGGGGGGGTGTTATGTCTCCCTTTTAGCGAAGGTGATAATACGTAGATGGTCTTTGGATATTCGGTGTGGTAGTGCTGTTTCTGGCGCTGCGTATCTGGCGTGAAGTGAAGACACGCTAACAAAAAGGCCCGCAGTCCAGTGCGGGCCTTTTATCAAACGCTGCCGATTACAGGCTGGAGACGTTTTCGCTCAGGTATTTCGCCACGCCTTCCGGAGAGGCGCTCATCCCTTCTTTACCTTTTTCCCACTGCGCCGGGCAAACTTCGCCGTGCTCTTCGTGGAATTGCAGCGCGTCAACCATACGCAGCATTTCGTCGATGTTACGGCCCAGCGGCAGGTCGTTAACTACCTGATGACGCACGATACCGTCTTTGTCGATCAGGAAAGAACCGCGCAGCGCAACGCCTGCGTCAGGGTGTTCGATACCGTAAGCCTGCTGGATCTCACGTTTGATATCCGCAACCATTGCGTATTTCACCGCGCCGATGCCGCCTTTCTCAACCGGCGTGTTACGCCATGCGTTGTGAACAAACTCGGAGTCGAAGGAGACGCCAACCACTTCGACGCCGCGCTTCTGGAACTCTTCGTAGC
The DNA here is from genome assembly GCF_900116535.1 of Kosakonia arachidis. Classification (GTDB taxonomy): domain Bacteria; phylum Pseudomonadota; class Gammaproteobacteria; order Enterobacterales; family Enterobacteriaceae; genus Kosakonia; species Kosakonia arachidis. The sequence continues at coordinate 152,604 of NZ_FPAU01000001.1, forward strand.
GTTTGTCAAAAGCGATCAGTTCAGACGGGCAGACGAAGGTGAAATCCATCGGCCAGAAAAACAGCACAGTGGCTTTGCCGTTGGTGTGCTGTTTGAAATTAAAGTTTTCAACGATTTCACCGCTGCCCAGTACGGCTGCTGCTGTAAAATCCGGTGCCTGACGAGTGACCAGTACCATGTGTACTCCTGTGATTTACAAGGTTAATTAGAACGCAACGCATGCCAGTATAGGAAGAGGGCGGAAGTGGCTCAACGCGCCCTTGACAATCGTTGAGACAGGTTTTACCTATCGATTAAAGCGTGCGTGAAATTGCCTGCTCCATCATGCGCGGGTAGAACTGCCAGAACAGGTTTTCCAGCTCGGCGTAGTTCGCGTCGAGATCCTGCCAGGAGTCGCGTAGTGCATCAAGCCGCGGGCGGCGGTTCGCCATGCCGTTGAGTACATTCTGAATAAAGGACATCTCCCGGTAGCGCTCCAGCCAGCGTTCAGACCACAGGTAGTCATTTAAATTCACAAAACGCGGCGGGGACTCCGGCAGAATGGTGGCTACCTGCGAATGGGCATAACGAACAAAATCCTCCAGCGAAAAATCGGGGGAGAGCTGCGCCCAGTGGCGGGAGAGGAAGTGATCCCACATCACATCCAGCGTGATGGGCGCGACCCGGCGCGTTTGCGCACGGAATCCTTCACGGGCGATTTTGACTTCCGGCAGGTTGTCGGTCATCACGTCAATACGGCGATGCATATAAATGCCATCCACTACTGCTGGCGCGTAGAGATTTTCCGGGTTGCCGCGAACGAAGTCCGCCAGCAGGTTACCAGGCAGTGAGCTGTCCGCCAGATGTGCAAGATGCAGGTGCGCTAAAAAATTCATGTTCTGTCCATTATTGTCTATTGCAGGTGTTCTTGCTTTCGCGAGCGCCCGGTGGAACCCGCGCAGGTGCTGTTATGTTACTTTGTTTTTTTAGGTTATTTTTTGAACCAAAAGCGGCTAACGGTTGCAGCGAAAGGGCGCGGGCACTAGACTACCCGCCTCTTAATTTTGTCTTGAGTTCGTGTCATGCGCGTTGCCGATTTTTCCTTTGAATTACCCGAATCCCTGATTGCCCACTACCCACAGACCGAGCGCAGCAGTTGCCGCTTACTTTCGCTGGATGGCCCAACAGGCGCGCTGACGCATGGTACTTTCACCGATTTACTGGATAAGCTCAACCCTGGCGATCTGCTGGTGTTCAATAATACACGCGTGATCCCTGCTCGCTTGTTTGGCCGTAAAGCAAGCGGCGGTAAGATTGAAGTGCTGGTTGAGCGCATGCTGGATGATAAACGTATTCTGGCACATATTCGCGCGTCTAAAGCGCCAAAACCCGGCGCTGAGTTGCTGCTGGGCGATGCGGACGATGTTCAGGCAACCATGGTGGCGCGCCACGATGCGCTGTTTGAGGTTGAGTTTCATGATCAGCGCCCGGTGCTGGATATTCTTAACGCCATTGGCCATATGCCGCTGCCGCCATATATCGACCGTCCGGATGAAGATGCCGATCGCGAGCTTTATCAGACGGTTTACAGCCAGAAGCCTGGCGCGGTGGCCGCACCGACGGCGGGCCTGCATTTTGATGAGCCGCTGCTGGAACGTCTGCGTAATAAAGGCATTGAAATGGCTTTCGTTACCCTGCATGTCGGTGCCGGGACTTTCCAGCCGGTACGCGTCGACAGCATTGAAGATCACATCATGCACTCCGAATATGCCGAAGTACCGCAGGAGGTTGTGGACGCGGTGCTGGCGGCGAAAGCGCGCGGCAACCGTGTTGTCGCCGTGGGAACCACTTCCGTACGCTCGCTGGAGAGCGCCGCGCAAGCTACTAACGATGCGCTGATTGCGCCGTTCTTCGGCGATACGCAGATCTTTATTTATCCGGGTTATCAATATCAGGTGATCGATGCGCTGGTGACCAACTTCCACCTCCCAGAATCGACACTGATCATGCTGGTTTCCGCGTTTGCCGGATATCAGCACACCATGAATGCGTACCGCGCCGCCGTTGCGCAGGAATATCGCTTCTTTAGTTATGGCGATGCGATGTTTATCACGTACAATCCGCAGGCCATTACTGAACGCGTCGGGGAATAGGTCCGCGGCGCTAGCTTTAAACGTCAGACTGTTTTTCTGGCTGGAGAAAAAATGAAATTTGAACTGGATACCACCGACGGACGCGCCCGCCGCGGTCGTCTGGTGTTTGAACGCGGCGTGGTTGAAACGCCGGCGTTTATGCCTGTGGGTACTTATGGCACCGTAAAAGGGATGACGCCGGAAGAAGTGGAAGCCACTGGCGCACAAATTATTCTGGGCAACACTTTTCATCTGTGGCTGCGCCCGGGCCAGGAAATCATGAAGCTGCATGGCGATCTGCACGATTTTATGCAGTGGAAAGGCCCGATTCTGACCGATTCCGGTGGCTTCCAGGTCTTCAGCCTTGGGGACATCCGCAAGATCACCGAATCTGGCGTGCACTTCCGCAACCCGATCAATGGCGATCCGATTTTCCTCGACCCGGAAAAGTCGATGGAGATCCAATACGACCTCGGTTCCGACATCGTGATGATCTTCGATGAATGTACGCCTTACCCGGCCGACTGGGACTATGCGAAACGCTCTATGGAAATGTCTCTACGCTGGGCGAAACGCAGTCGTGACCGATTCGACGGATTAGGCAATAAAAATGCGCTCTTTGGCATCATTCAGGGCAGTGTTTACGAAGATTTACGAGATATATCGGTCAAAGGTCTGGTAGAGATTGGCTTTGATGGCTACGCTGTCGGCGGTCTTGCTGTAGGGGAGCCAAAAGAAGATATGCACCGCATCCTGGAGCATGTCTGCCCGCAAATCCCTGCAGACAAACCTCGATACCTGATGGGCGTGGGTAAACCGGAAGATTTAGTTGAAGGTGTGCGTCGTGGTATTGATATGTTCGACTGTGTTATGCCGACGCGTAATGCCCGTAACGGTCACCTGTTTGTGACCAACGGCGTGGTGAAAATCCGTAACGCGAAATATAAAAGCGATACCGGCCCGCTCGATGCTGAGTGTGATTGCTACACCTGTCGCAATTATTCACTCGCGTATTTGCATCATCTCGATCGTTGCAACGAAATATTGGGCGCGCGTCTCAATACGATTCATAACCTGCGGTATTATCAGCGTTTAATGGCTGGTTTACGCAAGGCTATCGAAGAGGGTAAATTAGAGAGCTTCGTAGCGGATTTTTACCAACGTCAGGGTCGACTGGTTCCACCTTTGAATGTTGATTAATTAAATAAATGAGGGAATTTGAATGAGCTTTTTTATTTCTGATGCGGTAGCGGCAGCTGGCGCGCCGGCACAGGGCAGCCCGATATCTCTGATCCTGATGTTGGTGGTGTTTGGTCTGATTTTCTACTTCATGATCCTGCGCCCGCAGCAAAAACGCACTAAAGAGCATAAAAAGCTGATGGACTCCATCGCCAAAGGTGATGAAGTACTGACCAACGGTGGTTTGGTCGGTCGCGTAACAAAAGTTGCTGAAACTGGCTACATTGCGATTGCGCTGAACGACACCACTGAAGTGGTAATCAAACGTGACTTCGTAGCTGCCGTTCTGCCGAAAGGCACTATGAAGGCGCTGTAATCATTTCGTTTTCCCAAAGGGAACTGCCGTGTTAAACCGTTATCCTTTGTGGAAGTACATCATGCTGGTCGTCGTGATTATCGTCGGCCTGCTTTACGCACTTCCCAACCTGTATGGTGAGGATCCGGCTGTTCAGATCACTGGTGCGCGCGGTGTCGCCGCCAGTGAACAAACGCTGATCCAGGTCCAGAAAAATCTACAAGAAGAAAAAATCAACGCGAAGTCCGTGGCACTGGAAAATGGCGCTATTCTTGCTCGCTTTGATTCGACTGACACACAACTGCGTGCCCGTGAGGTGCTGGTCAGCGCGTTAGGCGATCAATACGTCGTAGCTCTTAACCTTGCTCCTGCAACGCCTCGCTGGCTGAGCGCCATCAACGCCGAGCCGATGAAGCTCGGTCTCGATTTGCGCGGCGGCGTGCACTTCCTGATGGAAGTGGACATGCAAACAGCGCTGACCAAGCTGCAGGAACAAAATATGGACAGCCTGCGCAGTGATCTGCGCGAGAAAGGGATTCCTTACACTACCGTGCGTAAGGAAGATAATTATGGTCTGAGCATCCAGTTCCCCGACAGCGCGGCGCGCGATCAGGCGAATACTTACCTGACCAGCCGCCACCGTGATCTGGTGATCACCAATCAGGGCGACAACGTACTTCGTGCGGTGATGAGCGATGCGCGTCTGAATGAAGCGCGTGAATACGCTGTTCAGCAGAACATCAATATCCTGCGTAATCGCGTGAACCAACTCGGCGTTGCCGAACCGCTGGTACAGCGCCAGGGCGCTGATCGTATCGTGGTTGAACTGCCGGGGATTCAGGATACTGCGCGTGCTAAAGAGATCCTGGGGGCGACCGCAACCCTGGAGTTCCGTCTGGTCAACACCAGCGTGGACGCTTCTGCCGCGGCTGCCGGTCGTGTTCCGGGTGATTCCGAAGTGAAACAGACTCGCGAAGGTCAGCCGGTTGTGCTGTACAAACGCGTGATTCTGACCGGTGACCATATCACTGACTCCACATCCAGCCAGGATGAGTACAACCAGCCGCAGGTGAATATTTCACTGGATAGCGCGGGTGGCAACATCATGTCGAACTTCACCAAGGACAATATCGGCAAGCCGATGGCGACCCTATTTGTGGAGTACAAAGACAGCGGTAAGAAAGATGCCAATGGTCATGCGGTACTGGTGAAACAGGAAGAGGTGATTAACGTTGCCAACATCCAGTCTCGTCTTGGTAACAGCTTCCGCATCACCGGTATCAGCAATCCGACCGAAGCGCGTCAGCTCTCGCTGCTGTTGCGTGCTGGTGCGCTAATTGCGCCGATTCAGATTGTTGAAGAACGTACCATTGGTCCAACGTTGGGCGCACAGAACATCACTCAGGGTCTGGAAGCCTGTCTGGCGGGTCTGGTGGTGTCGATCATCTTCATGATCTTCTTCTATAAGAAGTTTGGTCTGATCGCCACGTCTGCGCTGGTGGCGAACCTTGTGCTTATCGTTGGTATTATGTCGCTGTTGCCTGGCGCAACGCTGACGATGCCGGGGATTGCGGGCGTCGTGTTAACCCTTGCGGTTGCGGTAGATGCCAACGTACTGATAAACGAACGTATTAAGGAAGAGCTGAGCAACGGGCGTTCCGTCCAGCAGGCGATTCATGAGGGTTATCAGGGCGCATTTTCATCGATTTTCGATGCAAACGTCACGACGTTGATTAAAGTGCTTATTCTGTACGCAGTCGGTACTGGCTCGATTAAAGGGTTCGCAATCACCACAGGTATCGGTGTAGCGACCTCCATGTTTACCGCTATTGTCGGTACCCGTGCCATCGTCAACCTGTTGTACGGCGGCAAACGCATTAACAAGCTGTCTATCTGAGGAGTGCGTTGTGGCACAGGATTATACTGTTGAACAATTGAACCACGGCCGTAAAGTCTGGGACTTTATGCGCTGGGACTACTGGGCTTTTATGATTTCCGGTGGGCTGCTGATCCTCTCTATCATTGTGATGGGGGTTCGCGGCTTTAACTGGGGCCTGGACTTTACCGGCGGTACGGTTATTGAAATTTCGCTGGAAAAACCAGCGGACATGGATTTAATGCGTGACGCGCTGGAGAAAGCGGGCTTTGCGGATCCGCTGTTGCAGAACTTTGGCAGCAGCCGTGACATCATGGTGCGTATGCCACCTGCGAAGGGTGAAACCGGCGGGCAGGTACTGGGCAGCAAAGTTGTCAGCGTGATTAACGAAGCGACCAGCCAGAACGCTGTGGTGAAACGCATCGAATTCGTCGGCCCGAGTGTCGGGGCGGATTTGGCGCAGACTGGCGGTATGGCGTTGCTGGTTGCGCTGATCTGTATCCTGATTTATGTCGGGTTCCGCTTCGAATGGCGTCTGGCGGTGGGTGTGGTTATCGCGCTGGCGCATGACGTTATCATTACCATGGGCGTGCTGTCGCTGTTCCATATTGAGATTGACCTGACCATCGTGGCATCGCTGATGTCGGTGATCGGCTACTCTCTCAATGACAGTATCGTGGTATCGGACCGTATTCGTGAAAACTTCCGTAAGATCCGTCGCGGTACGCCGTATGAGATCTTCAACATCTCGCTGACGCAGACCCTGCATCGTACCTTAATCACCTCCGGCACCACGCTGGTTGTGATCCTGATGCTGTATCTCTTTGGCGGCGCGATGTTGAAAGGCTTCTCGCTGACCATGTTGATCGGGGTTTCCATCGGTACGGCGTCTTCTATCTACGTTGCATCGGCGCTGGCGCTGAAGCTGGGGATGAAGCGCGAACATCTGTTGCAGCAGAAAGTGGAAAAAGAAGGGGCGGATCAGCCGTCAATTCTGCCGTAAGGCGACGTTTAACGCGTTATCAAAAAATCCCGGCCTGTTGGTCGGGATTTTTTTTATCTGCTCCTGCCAAACACTCCTGACAGTATGCTGTCAGGAGCCCTGTCGTAGACTCTTTTCGAACCCAAACAACAGTCAGGAGGATGTATGAAAAGCGTAATTAACTGGTTTGAAATCCCTGTCACAGATATGGATCGCGCGATTACTTTTTATGAGCCTGTGATGCAGGTTGCGTTAAAACGCGAGAAAATGGATTGCGTAGAGCTGGCCGTTTTCCCATATGAGGATCCGGGTACCGGCGGGGCACTGGCAAAATTTGAGGGCATTGTACCGTCTCACGAAGGCGCTATTATCTACCTGCATACTGACAACCTGGCGGCCACGCTCGATCGTATCGTTACCGCAGGCGGCGAGTGCGTATTCGGGCCGCTGGAATTGCCACGTGGCATTGGCACTATCGCTTTGTTTACCGACTGCGAAGGTAATCGCGTCGGCCTCCATCAACCTGCCTGAGAGCTGAATACGATATGACCCGACGTGCTGACCGTTTGTTTCAGATTGTGCAGATCCTGCGGGGCAGGCGTCTGACAACGGCAGCGTATCTGGCTGAGCGGCTTGGTGTGTCCGAGCGCACGGTCTACCGCGATATCCGCGACCTTTCACTTTCTGGCGTGCCGGTGGAAGGTGAGGCAGGAAGTGGATATAGGCTAATGTCGGGTTTTGACTTACCGCCGCTGATGCTGACAAATAAGGAGTCAGAGGCGCTGATCGTCGCGATTCGCCTGCTCAAAACCTGGGGCGGTGAATCGCTGTCGCGCGAGCTGGAGTCGGCACAAGAAAAGGTGCTGGCTATCCTGCCCGAGGAGAGTCGTCGAAAGGCGGAGCAGACGCGTATCTACGCTCCGGATTTTTGCATGCAAAGCCACTCCCGCAGCGATTTTGACATGATTCATCAAGCGATTTCCGCCCAGCGCGTGCTGGCGTTGCATTATCGTGATGAAGCCGGACAGCTCTCTAAACGTGAGGTTCAACCGTTGGGGCTGTTCTTCTGGGGGGAGCGCTGGCTACTGGTGGCCTGGTGTGAACGGCGCGATGACTATCGGTGTTTCCGGCTCGACAGATGCCTCAATATTGTGCAGACGGAGCGGCATTTTAGCGAGAGTGCTGACAGGTCACTGGCGGATTTTTTGCGGCAGGTTAAGCAGTAAAAAGCCAGCATTTGAGCTGGCTATGTGTTTTCCCCATCTCCCACAGTGAGCGGGAGATGGTTGGCGTGAGGGTATCAGCCCACACAACCCCGCACTGGTTAGAAGTTGTAACCCACAACCAGGTAACCACCCCAGCCGGTAGAATGTACGCTGAAGTCGCCGTTGCCGAAGTTCAGACTGGCGTCGTCGTTCCACTGGCCACCGTGGTGCCAGTAACGGGCAACAACAGAGTAGTGCCAGTGATCGTAACCCAGAGAGAGGATATGGCTGGACGCGATAGAATCATTGGTACGGGTTCTGATGCCGTTATTGGCGTAACCGCTCTTATCACCCAGATCGGAGCCCCAGTCAAAGTTGGTAAATCCGATATAGCTTAACTGGCCGCCCCACAGGGTGGTGATCGGTACAAAGTATTTCACTTTGAAGCGGTAACCGTCCCATTCGTTCTGGTTAGCGGCGCCGTAGTTTTGCCACTGGTATTTCGCATATACGTTCAGGGAGAGGCTCATCGGCAGGCCGGTGTCGATGTCGGTACCAAGACCCATATACCAGGTGCTCTGACGACCAGAGGCATTGCGGCCCATATCGTAGATGTAGTTGTTCGCGAAGTACCACTCTTTGAACGGTCCGAAGCTCAGATCGGTCCCCGTCAGTTTATCGATGGAGAAACGCGGTTCGATTTCCATAAACAGTGGGGAACCGTGGTTCCAGATACCTTTCGCATCCGTATTACCACCGAAGAATACCGGCGCATCCATATAACCGTAAAAGTCAAACCAGTCTTTTTTGGCGAACGCTTCGTACTCAAGGTAGGTATCGTTGCGGATCAGCGGTCCGAAACGGGTGTGATAACTGCCCACCACGTTGACGCTCTGGTGCCACCAGTCGGAAACGTATTCAGGCTTAGCGTTATCCGCTGCGTTTGCAGTAAAAGACGCAGAAAGCGCCAGAGCAGCACCGGCTGCGAGGATTGTTTTTTTCATCTTTTCGCCACTGATTGATATCCCAGAAGGGAGTGAAAGAAAGCATGCATTGAAATTAAATGTTTCATATTTCTTGGCGCTATTATAAGTATCCACGCTCACAAAAATATGTGTTGTTTCACATTATTGACATATGCGTAATCGATTGCGCTCACGTTTGCGTGCAATAAACGAGGCGATTGTACTGGCATTTACCAATATTGCAAATTCGTGAATGTGATGGTCAAAGGTGCAAAAAGAAGAAAAAGCGTTACAAAACGCAATAAAGGGCGACATTGTCGCCCCATGGAATTACTGTGCGCTGGCGGGCTGAATATCGTGGATACGGACGAAACCTAACTGCTCCGGCGTGATGCCGTTCAACTGCAACGGAATATCGACGTCGCTGGGTGCAAGCGTGCTGGCCGGTGCGTTAATTAACTGATTTTGTACGTTAACTTCCTGGTAATTTTGCGTGGTGCCCTGAATTTGTCCCCACTCAACTGTACCGCTAAACGCCGGTAATGGATCGTGCGATTCGCCCTGAATGCGCAACAGAACGCGGGTTCCTGCGGCATTTGGCGCGACGTTTTGCAGAGACATACGCAACATGCCAATCTGGCTGTTCAGGCGGGCTGGCGTGTTGGCGCCGGGCAATAGATAGACACCGCTGCCGGATTTTGCATTCAGTGCGTTTTGCTGGGTGATTTTCACCGTCTCTTTGTTCAATTTGCTCATCTCGCTATTCAGCGTGCTGACGCTTTGATGCAACTGGCTGACTTCGCTTTGCTGGGCGCAGGCACTGAGGGCAAAAAGGCTTCCCAGTAAGAGTGTTCTTAGGTAACGTCTTGTCATTATGTCTGTTTCCGTGAAAAGAAAGAGTGTTGTAATGGTAGATCGCAACGGTTGCGTTGCCATCGATCCATTATCTCAAAAACGGTCTGCCTTTGTTGTCAAGTCAGTCCAGGGTAAAATAGATTTCAGTTAACTCACACGTCAGGACGCCGTATGCATTGCCCATTCTGTTTCGCCGTGGATACCAAAGTAATCGATTCTCGTCTGGTAGGGGAAGGTTCCTCTGTCCGCCGTCGTCGGCAGTGTCTGGTTTGTAATGAGCGTTTTACCACTTTTGAAGTGGCTGAGTTGGTGATGCCGCGCGTGGTGAAGAGCAATGAAGTACGTGAACCCTTCAATGAAGATAAGTTACGTAGCGGTATGCTGAAAGCGCTGGAGAAACGACCGGTAAGCGCCGACGACGTGGAAATGGCGCTCAATCACATTAAATCGCAACTTCGCGCAACAGGCGAACGCGAAGTTCCCAGTAAAATGATCGGCAATCTGGTAATGGAGCAGTTGAAAAAGCTCGATAAAGTGGCCTATGTCCGCTTTGCCTCCGTTTACCGCAGTTTTGAAGATATTCGCGAATTTGGCGAAGAGATCGCACGCCTACAGGACTGATCATGCAGGACGAAATGTACATGGCGCGGGCGCTGAAACTGGCGCAACGCGGGCGTTTTACCACCCATCCGAACCCACGCGTCGGCTGTGTGATCGTCAATAATGGCGAGATCGTTGGCGAAGGTTTTCACTATCGCGCTGGCGAGCCGCATGCTGAAGTGCATGCGCTGCGTATGGCAGGTGAGCGCGCCCGCGGCGCGACGGCATATGTGACGCTGGAACCATGCAGCCATCACGGTCGTACACCGCCCTGCTGCGAAGCGCTGATTGCTGCTGGCGTCGCGCGCGTTGTCGCGGCGATGCAGGATCCCAATCCTCAGGTGGCTGGACGCGGCCTTTATCGCCTGCAGCAGGAAGGTATTGATGTTAGCCACGGGCTGATGATGAGTGAAGCTGAAGCGTTGAACAAAGGTTTCCTCAAACGGATGCGTACCGGGTTTCCGTATGTGCAGCTTAAGCTCGGCGCATCGCTGGACGGCCGAACGGCGATGGCCAGCGGTGAAAGCCAGTGGATCACTTCCGCGCAGGCGCGCCGGGACGTACAGCGTCTGCGGGCGCAAAGCCATGCAATTCTCACCAGCAGCGCTACCGTGCTGGCGGACAACCCCTCGCTGACGGTGCGCTGGGAAGAGCTGGATGCCGATAGCCAGGCGCTCTACCCGCAAGAAAATGTGCGACAGCCGGTGCGCATTGTGATCGACAGCCAGAATCGGGTCACGCCTGCGCACAAACTGATCGGAATGCCGGGTGAAACCTGGTTTGCCCGTACGAAAGCGGATGAGCGCAGTTGGCCTGCGAGCGTGCGTGACATTATCGTGCCGGAACATAACGGCCACGCCGATCTGGTGATGTTGATGATGTTGCTGGGAAAACAGCAAATTAACAGCATTTGGGTGGAAGCGGGCGCTACGCTTGCCGGCGCGTTATTGCAGGCTGGTCTGGTGGATGAGCTAGTGGTTTATCTTGCCCCGACGCTGTTAGGTACGGACGCGCGCGGCCTGTGCGTGTTGCCGGGACTGTCGGTGCTTGCCGATGCGCCGCACTTTACATTCAATGAGATAAGGCAGGTTGGCCCGGATGTCTGCCTGCATCTTACCCAAGCGTGATGCCTGCTGTAAAAGGGAAGCAGCACATAAAATATTATGCTAAAATCCGCCCCCCTGCGGGGTCCGAACTGAACCTGTAAAGGAAATGTATGAACATTATTGAAGCCAACGTTGCTGCTCCGGACGCTCGCGTCGCCATCACCATTGCGCGTTTCAACAACTTTATCAATGACAGCCTGCTCGAAGGTGCGATTGATGCGCTGAAACGCATCGGCCAGGTGAAAGATGAAAACATCACTGTCGTGTGGGTACCGGGCGCTTACGAACTGCCGCTGGCGGCTGGTGCACTGGCGAAAACCGCTAAATACGATGCGGTCATCGCGCTCGGCACGGTGATTCGCGGCGGCACTGCACACTTCGAATATGTTGCTGGTGGCGCAAGCAATGGCCTGGCGCATGTTGCCCAGGACAGCGAAATTCCGGTTGCTTTCGGTGTGCTGACTACTGAAAGTATTGAGCAAGCTATCGAACGCGCAGGCACTAAAGCCGGTAATAAAGGTGCAGAAGCCGCACTGACCGCGCTTGAAATGATTAATGTATTGAAAGCCATTAGGGCTTGATTTTAGTAAGGGGAATTCCGTGAAACCTGCTGCTCGTCGCCGCGCCCGTGAGTGTGCCGTCCAGGCGCTCTACTCCTGGCAATTGTCCCAGAACGACATCGCTGATGTTGAATACCAGTTCCTGGCGGAACAGGACGTAAAAGATGTCGACGTTCTGTACTTCCGTGAGCTGTTGACCGGGGTGGCGACTAATAGCGCATATCTCGATGGCTTAATGCAGCCGTATCTGTCCCGTCAGTTGGAAGAGTTGGGTCAGGTTGAGAAAGCGGTGTTGCGTATCGCGCTGTTCGAACTTGCCAAACGTGATGATGTGCCCTACAAAGTGGCGATCAACGAAGCTATCGAGCTGGCAAAAACCTTTGGCGCTGAAGACAGCCACAAGTTTGTTAATGGCGTGCTGGATAAAGCCGCTCCTGCGATCCGTCCCCGCAAAAAATGATCCGTAAGCCGGTGATAAGCGATGCTGTGTGCGCCTGTCCCGGCTTTTTCTTTTTTCTACCGAGGCATTAACGTATGGCATGTGGCGAATTTTCCCTGATTGCCCGTTACTTTGACCGTGTACGAAATTCCCGTCGCGATGTAGAAACCGGCATTGGCGACGATTGTGCTCTGCTCAACGTTATTGAAAAACAGACACTGGCGATTAGCGTCGATACGCTGGTGGCGGGCAACCATTTTCTGCCGGAGATCGATCCTGCGGATTTGGCCTGCAAAGCACTGGCGGTCAATTTAAGCGATCTGGCGGCCGTAGGCGCGGATCCAGCGTGGATGACGCTGGCACTTACGTTGCCGGAGGTAGATGAAAGCTGGCTGGAGAAATTTAGCGACAGCCTGTTTGAACAGCTTAGCTACTACGATATGCAGTTAATTGGCGGCGATACCACGCGTGGCCCGCTGTCGATGACTATCGGCATTCATGGTTATGTGCCGCCAGGACGGGCAATGAAGCGCTCAGGCGCCAAACCGGGCGACTGGATTTATGTTACCGGAACGCTGGGCGACAGCGCTGCTGGCCTGGCGATTTTGCAGCAACGTTTATCCGTCAGTGATAAAGCCGATGCGGAGTCTCTGCTCAAGCGTCATTTACGGCCAACCCCGCGTGTATTGCATGGTCAGGCGCTGCGCAGCCTGGCAAGTTCGGCGATCGATCTCTCTGACGGCCTGATCTCCGATTTGGCGCACATACTGAAAGCCAGCCAGTGCGGTGCGCGTATCGATCTGGATGCATTACCTTTCTCCGCCGCGTTCAGTCGTCACGTAGAGCCTGAGCAGGCGCTGCGCTGGGCGCTTTCCGGTGGTGAAGATTATGAATTGTGTTTTACCGTGCCGGAACTGAATCGCGGCGCGCTGGATGTCGCCATCGGCCAGCTCGGTGTGCCTTTTACCTGCATCGGGCAGATCAGCGCCGATGTGGAAGGGCTGCATTTTACCCGTAGCGGCAAGGCTGTCACCCTTGACTGGAAAGGATACGACCATTTTGCCGAGAGCTAAAGATATCGCCAAAAGCCGTCTGAACTTGCGAAACCCCTGGCATTTGCTGGCTACCGGGTTTGGTAGCGGTTTAAGCCCGATTGTTCCGGGCACTATGGGATCGCTGGCGGCAATTCCCTTTTGGTGGGCGATGACATTTCTGCCCTGGCAGCTCTATTCGCTGGTGGTCATGCTGGGGATTTGCCTCGGTGTGTATCTGTGCCACCAGACGGCAAAAGATATGGGCGTACACGATCACGGTAGCATTGTCTGGGACGAGTTCATCGGAATGTGGATTACGCTGATGGCGCTCCCGACCAGTGACTGGCAGTGGGTCGCCGTCGGCTTTGTGCTATTCCGTATTCTGGATATGTGGAAACCGTGGCCGATTCGCTGGTTTGATCGCAATGTTCATGGCGGTATGGGGATCATGGTTGATGATATCATTGCCGGGATCATCGCTGCCGGACTGTTGTATCTGATTGGCCACCACTGGCCGATTGGCTTGATCTGAGGGTGATGCGCCGGATGGCGGCTGGCGCCTTATCCGGTCATACAGCAGCGCCACCGGGCATTTTACCTTCTCGGGTTACTTAAATCCTACCACCGGGTGCTGTTTGTACGGGGTTTCCAGCTCGGCAATCTGCTCCGGTTTCAGCGTTAAATCCACTGCGGCTAACAGCTCTTCCAACTGCTCTTCGCGGGATGTGCCGATAATCGGCGCAGCGACGCCCGGCTTACTCAGCAGCCAGGCAAGCGCCACCTGGGCACGGGAGGCACCAATTTCTTCTGCCACTGCGGTCAGGCGTTCGGCTATTTGACTGTCATTTTCATCGGTTTCGCTGTACAGCGTTTTGCCGAATTCATCCGACACCAGACGTGCGGTAGTTTCTCCCCATGGGCGGGTTAAACGTCCACGTGCCAGCGGGCTCCATGGAATAATCGCCACGCCTTCCTTGTAACACAGTGGCAGCATCTCGCGCTCTTCCTCGCGATAGATCAGATTGTAGTGATCCTGCATGGTGACAAAACGCGCCCAGCCATTTTTTTGCTGCAAGGTCAGCGCGTGAGCGAATTGGCGAGCGTGCATCGACGACGCGCCGATATAGCGCGCTTTGCCCGCTTTCACGACTTCATCCAGGGTTTCAAGCGTCTCTTCAATTGGCGTATGGTAATCCCAACGATGTATTTGCAGGAGATCGACATACTCCATGCCCAGTCGTTGCAGACTATCGTCAATAGAACGCAGGATCTGCGCGCGGGAGAGACCTTCCGCCAGATCGCCCACCTGGTGATAGACTTTGGTGGCGACGACGACCTCGTCGCGGCGGGCGAAATCGCGTAGCGCGCGCCCGACAATCTCTTCGCTGCTGCCATCGGAATAGCTGTTGGCGGTATCAAAGAAGTTGATGCCGCCTTCCAGCGCGCGCTGAATGATAGGGCGGCTACTCTCTTCCGGCAGCGTCCAGGCGTGTTTGCCCCGGTCAGGTTCGCCAAATGTCATGCAGCCAAGGCAAAGGCGGGAAACCTTGAGGTCTGTTTTTCCTAATGTGCTGTATTGCATGGTTCCACTCCTGCTATTAAAAACTTACGTTTAAGCATAGCAGGAGCGGCAGGGGGGATCAGGCGAGCCAGTTGCGGATGCGGGTTTCGATGCCTGCGGCGTTCAGCCCCAGATCGGCGCGGGCTTCATCCTGCGTACCTTGTGGGATGAAGAAATCCGGCAGGCCGAGGTTGAGCACCGGCACCGGTTTGCGGTGCGCCATCAGTACTTCGTTGACGCCGCTGCCCGCGCCGCCTGCAATAGCATTCTCTTCCAGCGTCACCAGCGAGTCATGATGCGCAGCGGTTTCCAGAATCAGCGCTTCGTCGAGCGGCTTGGCAAAACGCATGTCGATAAGCGTTGCGTTCAGAGCTTCGGCGGCTTTTTGTGCTTCCGGCAATAATGTACCGAAGTTCAGAATCGCCAGCTTCTCACCCTGACGTTTCACCACGCCTTTACCAATCGGCAGTTTCGCCAGTGGCTCCAGCGGTACGCCAACGGCATTGCCGCGCGGGTAACGTACGGCGCTTGGGCCATCGGCATAGTGATAGCCGGTAAACAGCATCTGGCGACACTCGTTTTCATCGCTTGGCGTCATGATGACCATGCCCGGTATACAGCGCAGATAGGAGATATCAAAAGCGCCCTGGTGCGTCTGACCGTCGGCACCGACAATCCCGGCGCGATCGATGGCAAATAGCACCGGCAGTTTCTGGATCGCCACATCGTGGATCACCTGATCATAAGCGCGCTGCAGGAAGGTGGAGTAGATCGCTACCACCGGTTTGTAGCCACCAATTGCCAGCCCGGCCGCGAAAGTCACGGCATGCTGCTCGGCAATGGCAACATCAAAATACTGATCCGGGTATTTGCGTGAAAACTCGACCATGCCGGAACCCTCACGCATCGCTGGTGTAATCGCCATCAGTTTGTCGTCTTTGGCGGCGGTTTCGCTCAGCCAGTCGCCGAAAATCTTCGAATAACTCGGCATGCCGCCACTGCTTTTTGGCAGCGTACCGCTGGTCGGATCGAATTTCGGCACCGCGTGGAAGGTGATCGGGTCTTTTTCGGCCGGCTCATAGCCGCGCCCTTTTTTGGTCATAATATGCAGGAATTGCGGACCTTTCAGGTCGCGCATATTGCGCAGGGTCTGCACCAGCCCCAGCACATCGTGACCGTCTACCGGGCCAATGTAGTTAAAGCCCAGCTCTTCAAACAGCGTGCCTGGCACGACCATGCCTTTGATATGTTCTTCGGTACGCTTGATCAACTCTTTGATCGGCGGTACGCCGGAAAGCACTTTTTTGCCGCCTTCGCGCAAGGTTGAGTAGAGCTTGCCGGAGAGCAACTGCGCGAGGTGATTGTTCAGTGCGCCAACGTTCTCGGAAATCGACATCTCGTTGTCGTTCAGCACCACCAGCATATCCGGACGGATATCACCGGCGTGGTTCATCGCTTCGAAGGCCATGCCCGCGGTGATCGCGCCATCGCCAATTACGCAGACGGTACGGCGCTGTTTGCCCTCTTTGGCGGCGGCGACGGCAACGCCAATTCCCGCGCTGATAGAGGTGGAGGAGTGACCAACGCTGAGAACATCGTATTCGCTTTCGCCGCGCCATGGGAACGGATGCAGACCATTTTTCTGCCGGATGGTGTCGATTTTGTCTCGACGCCCGGTAAGAATTTTATGCGGATAGGCCTGGTGGCCGACGTCCCAGATTAACTGATCAAACGGCGTATTGTAGACGTAATGTAACGCGACGGTCAGTTCGACCGTGCCAAGCCCGGAGGCGAAGTGCCCGCTGGAGCGGCTTACGCTGTCGAGCAGATAGCGACGCAGTTCATCGCACAGCTTCGGCAGACTCTCTTTCGGCAGCAGACGCAACTCTTGTGTGGTATCTACCAGCGCCAGCGTCGGGTATTTGGCTATATCAAAACTCATCAGCAACTCATCTAGTGTGTCGTTTTATTTATTACGCTGGATTATATAATTCGCCAGTGCTTCCAGTGCCGCTGTGTCAAGCGACTGTGCTGCCAGCAGGCTAAGCGCCTGTCGCGCATCGTCAATCAGGTCGCGGGCTTTTGTCCGGGCTTGCTCAAGACCCAGGAGTGCGGGATAGGTACTTTTACCCAGGTGCTGATCGGCGCCCTGGCGTTTACCAAGGGTGGCAGTATCACCGACCACATCCAGAATGTCATCCTGAACCTGGAATGCCAGACCGATGCTCTGGGCGTAGCGATCGAGCTGAGGCAAGGCTTCCCGCCCTCTGTCGCCCGCGCTCAGTGCGCCCATTTTTACTGCTGCACGGATCAACGCACCGGTTTTATGACGATGGATCTGCTCCAGCGCTTCCAGTGAAATTTGCTTGCCTTCAGCCGCCAGATCCAACGCCTGGCCTCCGCACATGCCAGCCACGCCGCTGGAGATCGCAAGCGTTGATACCATCGCCAGCCGATCGTGTGCCGCCACTTCCGGCATCGGCGCATCGGCGAGAATCGAGAAGGCCAGCGTCTGCAATGCATCTCCCGCAAGAATGGCATTGGCTTCGCCAAATTTAATATGGCAGGTCGGCAGGCCACGGCGTAAATCGTCGTCGTCCATCGCAGGCAGATCGTCATGGATCAGCGAGTAAGCATGAATACACTCCACTGCGGCTGCGGGCGCATCCAGCGTTTGCTGGCTGACGCCGAACATCGAACCAGTTGCGTAAACCAGAAACGGACGTAGACGTTTACCACCCAATAGTGAGCCATACTCGATAGCGTTAACCAGAGGAGTGTTCTGAAAGGGCAGCGGAGCGATGAAACGGCGCAGCGCGTCATTTGCCCGATCGACGCAGGCCTGCAGTTGTTGATTAAAATCCATCGTTATTCAGCGTCCGGTGCGAAAGGCTTTAACGGCGCCTCTTCGGAATCGGAGAGCAGGATCTGCACGCGCTGCTCCGCCTGCTGTAATTTTACCTGCCCCTGGCGTGCCAGTTGCACGCCACGTTCGAATTCATTGAGTGCCTCTTCAAGCGGAAGATCGCCGCTTTCAAGACGAGTGACAATCTGTTCCAGCTCGCTCAGCGCTGTTTCGAAACTGGCTGGTGCTTCGTTTTTCTTTGGCATAGTGAATGTCTGACTCTTCTATTATTCATTCTGACTCAACTTAGCTATGGTAGCGGAGTCGTGGCACTTAGCCAATTACGCTCAAGGGTAATGCATTGCGCAAGGTCTATTCGATGGTGGTATACTTCCGCGCCTGGATGCAGCCGCAGGTATGGGCTGCTGTATTATTTTCCCTCACAGGCCCTGTCGGGCTTGCCAACGAACCATTGCCGCCATGAAGTTTATCATTAAATTGTTCCCGGAAATCACCATCAAAAGCCAATCTGTGCGCTTGCGCTTTATTAAAATTTTGACCGGGAACATTCGTAACGTTCTGAAGCACTACGATGAAACCCTTGCCGTTGTACGCCATTGGGACCATATCGAAGTTCGCGCCAAAGATGAAAACCAGCGCCTGGCTATTCGCGACGCGCTGACCCGCATTCCGGGGATCCACCATATTCTGGAAGTGGAAGATGTGCCTTTCACTTCCCTGCACGATATTTTTGAGAAAGCGCTGGTACAGTATCGCGAGCAGATTGAAGGTAAAACCTTCTGCGTGCGCGTGAAACGCCGTGGTAAACATGAATTCAGCTCTATTGAAGTGGAACGTTACGTGGGCGGCGGGCTGAACCAGCATGTCGAATCTGCACGCGTTAAGCTGACACACCCGGATGTGACGGTGAATCTGGAAATCGAAGATGACCGCCTGCTGCTGGTAAAAGGCCGTTATGAAGGGATTGGCGGCTTCCCGATTGGCACCCAGGAAGATGTTCTGTCGCTGATTTCAGGCGGTTTCGACTCCGGCGTTTCCAGCTATATGCTGATGCGCCGAGGTTGCCGCGTGCACTACTGTTTTTTTAACCTTGGCGGCGCAGCCCATGAAATTGGCGTTCGCCAGGTGGCGCATTATCTGTGGAACCGCTTTGGTAGCTCGCACCGCGTGCGTTTTGTGGCAATCAATTTTGAACCGGTGGTCGGCGAGATCCTCGAGAAAGTCGATGATGGTCAGATGGGGGTGGTGCTGAAACGCATGATGGTGCGCGCCGCGTCGAAAGTCGCTGAACGTTACGGCGTGCAGGCACTGGTAACCGGTGAGGCGCTGGGGCAGGTTTCCAGCCAGACGCTGACTAACCTGCGTCTGATTGATAACGTCTCCGATACGCTGATCCTGCGCCCGCTTATCTCTCACGATAAAGAGCACATTATCGATCTGGCGCGTGAGATCGGTACCGAGGATTTTGCCCGCACGATGCCGGAATATTGCGGCGTGATCTCCAAAAGCCCAACGGTCAAGGCGGTGAAGGCAAAGATCGAAGCGGAAGAAGCGCACTTTGATTTTGCTATTCTCGACCAGGTTGTGGCGGAAGCCAGCAATATTGATATCCGTGAAATCGCTCAGCAAACCCAGCAAGAGGTGGTGGAAGTTGAAACGGTTAACGGTTTTAGCCCGAACGATGTGGTACTGGATATCCGTTCGATTGACGAACAGGACGATAAGCCGCTGACGCTGGAAGGTGTTGATGTGGTGTCGCTGCCGTTCTACAAGCTGAGCACGAAATTTGGCGATCTGGATCAGAGCAAAACCTGGCTGCTGTGGTGCGAGCGTGGCGTAATGAGTCGCTTGCAGGCGCTCTATCTGCGTGAGCAGGGCTTTCAGAATGTGAAAGTTTATCGCCCGTAAAGACAATGCCGGATAGCAACTTCGCCTTCTCCGGCCTGCAGCAAGGGTTCGAACCTGAACCCGGTTGTGGGCTTGATAAACGTCAGCACTATCCGGCAGCCAGCGCCACCGGGCATGCTAATGCCTACGCTTCGTAGTAATTATAAATCCCTGCGGCCATCACCAACTGCGACGCCACTTCGTGGGCTTTTTCGCGCCCGACCAGTAGGTCAATAATTTTCAGGCCAAAATCAATGGCCGTGCCTGGCCCCTGGCTGGTCAACAAGTTTACGCGCGGGTCCCACACTACGCGCTTATCCTGCCATTGCTCGGGCGGAATCGTCTCTTTTAGCCCCGGGAAACCGGTCATGTTGCCCAACGGGAAGAGCTGATGTGGCACCAGCACCGTACCGGCAGCAGCACAAATAGCAGCAACAATGCGCCCGGAAAGGTGGAACTGGCGAACGGTTTCGACAAGTAGTGGGCTGTCGCGAAAGCACTCTGCGCCTTTCAGCCCGCCCGGTAACACGATCGCATCGAAGTCCCCATCCGCAACTTCAACCAGCGGCGCATCGGCCAGCAGTTTAACCCCGCGTGAGCAGGTGATAACCAGGTTGCCGTCGCTGGCTACGCTGGCGGTAGTGACAGCAATGCCGCCGCGGACCAGCAGATCAATAGTGGTGACCGCTTCGGTCTCTTCACTACCAGGGGCGAGGCATATCAGAGCTGATGCGCTCATACTCACTCTCCTTACGTTTAATCATTTCATACAGACGGGCGTTTTCCGGCACTGCAATACCGTGCGCGCGGGCGCGTCTGAGTAGGTAGCCAGTAATATAATCGCTCTCGGTGCGCCGTAAGGCGCGTACATCCTGGAGCATCGATGAAATATTTTCCGCAGTATTTTCGATAATCTGGTTCACGTAACTCAGCAAATCATCCGCAGAAATATGGTGGCCTTCACGTTCGATAACGGCAGCCACTTCGCGGGTGATTTTGGCCACCTCGTCGGGACATTCGCGTAGATCGCCATTTTTACAGTTGTGCAGGGCGGTTAGCGGATTGACCACGCAGTTCACCGCCAGCTTGCGCCATAGCGCCGGACGAATGGTGTTATGCCAGGCCACATCTGGTAGCGCTTCTTGCAGGGTATCCGCCAGCGCACTGAATTCACCGTCCTGCTGACGCGCCGGGCCAATATGCGTAGTGCCGCTTGCCACATGTATAATCACGTTACCATCGCGGCGAGCTGCGTGAGTCGTGGTGCCAATCAGCAGGGGATTCGGCAGCGTTTTCAGCTCTTCTACAGTACCCATTCCATTGTGAATCAGCAGTACCGGCGTCGCGGTGGAAAGCACCGTTGCAAGGCTTTTTACCGCATCAGAAACTTGCCAGGCTTTCAGCGTCACCAGCAACAGATCGCTCTGGGCCAAAAATTCAGGATCGTTAGCCGTCAGGGATTCATTAAAAACCGTGCCGTCTTCTTCCACGACATTTACACTGCAAAAAGGCTGGGGCACACGTAACCAGCCCTGTACTTCATGTCCCTGTTTACACAGCGCTGTTAACCACAATTGCCCTAAAGCACCGCAACCGAGTACGGTAATTCTCATTGTTCCTCCTCACCTGCAACTGCGCCAGGTGTTACTACAACCATTATAGTGCTGTCGGCTATGCTTCCAGTATTACAAGTTGAGTTATACCTCGTTGCGGGTATTATGCATCGCAACAAATAGAGAGGGAGAAGAAAAGATGCCATCTTTCGATATCGTTTCCGAAGTTGAAATGCGCGAAGTGCAAAACGGCGTTGAGAATGCGACCCGTGAAGTCGCGACACGCTTCGATTTTCGCAACGTTGAAGCCACATTCGAGCTGAATGAAGAAAAACAGACCATTAAAGTGCTGAGCGAATCTGATTTCCAGGTTAACCAGTTGCTGGATATTTTGCGTGCCAAGTTGCTGAAACGCGGCATTGAAGGGGCATCGCTGGATGTACCGGAAGAGTTCGTCCACAGCGGGAAAAACTGGTTCGTGGAAGCAAAGCTGAAGCAAGGGATCGATGCACCGACGGCGAAGAAAATCATCAAGCTGATTAAAGACAGCAAAGTGAAAGTGCAGGCGCAGATTCAGGGGGAAGAGATCCGCGTGACCGGGAAATCTCGTGATGACCTGCAAGCGGTGATGGCGCTGGTGCGCGGCGGCAATCTGGGCCAGCCGTTTCAGTTCAAAAACTTCCGTGATTAATTTCTTTTCCCCTCCTGCCGGGGAGGGGAAAATGGCCCGCTTAACCCGCGACGGCTTGTTCGACTTCAAAGCGGTTTGTCACTTTGCTGTCGATCTTCACATAGGCGCTACGCTCTTCCGCCACGACCAATACTTCACTGACACCCGCCGTTGCGCGCAGACGCTGCTGTAGCGCGTCATCAATAGCCACATCGTCAGGAATGGCGATGCGCAGACTGCTGACATACGGCGGCTCCTGCATACTACTGGCAACCAGCAGCCAGACCGCGGCCAGTAATGCGCCGAACATGAACACCATTTGCGGATCAAATAAACCATCCACCCAGCCACCGACCGCACCGCCAATAGCGACACCGAGAAACTGGCTGGTGGAGTAAATGCCCATTGCCGTCCCTTTATAACCGGCTGGCGCTTCTTTACTGATTAACGACGGCAGCAGCGCCTCCATCAGGTTAAAGGCGAGGAAGAAGATCTGTACACCAATCACAATTTCCCAGAAGTAAGCGCCAGCGCCCCACAGCACGATTTCTGCAATCAGCAGCAGCGCAACGCAGAGTACAAAAACGCGTTTCATCCGGCGTTTCACCTCGGCGTAGATAATAAATGGCACCACCGAAGCAAAAGAGATAAGCATGGTGACGAGATAGATTTTCCAGTGCTCTGAGGCCGGGAAACCGGCAGATTCAAGCTGACCAGGCAGCGCCACAAACGTCGACATCAGCAGGATATGCAGGCACATAATGCCAAAATTCAGCTTCAGCAGCTTTGGATTGACGATCACCATGCTAAAGCAATCTTTGACCATTCCCGATTCGCGGTTGCGTACATGGTGTTTGCTGTCCGGCACTACCCACAGCGTCAGGATAATGCCGATCGTCGCCAGCACGGCAATCATCCAGAACAGCGCATGCAGGCCTAATAGATGTGTGATGACCGGCCCTAAAACCATGGCTATGGCGAACGTGATGCCGAAGCTGACGCCGATAAACGCCATTGCCTTGGTGCGATTTTGCTCGCGCGTGAGATCCGACAGTAGCGCCATCACGGCGGCGGCAATCGCCCCGGAGCCTTGCAGAGCACGGCCCAGAATAATGCCCCAGATGGAGTCGGTGAGCGCGGCAATCACGCTGCCCAGCACAAAGATCACCAGCCCACCGACAATCAGCGGCTTGCGGCCGATGCGATCCGAAAGCAGCCCAAAGGGGATCTGAAATACCGCCTGGGCCAGGCCGTAGATGCCGATCGCTAACCCAATCAGGGCTTCCGATGCGCCCTGCAAGGCCATACCGTATGTGGTCAGAACGGGCAGGACCATAAACATGCCGAGCATGCGCAGTGAAAATACAGTCCCCAAACCCCAGGTGGCGCGCAACTCGCCTGGCGTCATTTTATAATCGTTCATTACCACCTCATTTTAAAAACCGGACATAGTGTAGTGCGGCGGCAGGGTAGGGTAAACATGCGGTTATTTAACAAATATTACATAACAATATATTTAATGTGGTTATTGGTTTTTCCGTCACAAGGCCAATAAAAGGGTTTACTCCAGACGAAAAAAAACCGGGTTTCCCCGGTTTTTCCAGTCAGGTGCAGCAAGCTTACCAGACGTATGTTAGCAAGCTGTGTGAATCCGGCACCATAAAGTCCACAGACATCATCACCGAAAGAGACGTGATGGCAACAATGGAGAACACAAACAGTTTGCGCGCCCACACTTTGTCATCTTCCACTTTGTATCCACGCAACGCCATGCCCAGCCACCAGAGGCTTACCGCAGCGGCAACGACCAGGTATTTGTACCCGGCATAGCCGCCCAGCGACAACATCAGCGTGGCAATGGCAAACGCCAGGATATACAGCGTGATATGGTTTTTGGCCACAGAAATGCCTTTCACCACCGGCAGTACCGGAATATTCGCTGCCTGATAATCCTTAAAGCGGAAAATCGCGATGGCATAGGAGTGAGGCATTTGCCACAGGCTGAAAATCGCCAGCAGAATTGCCGCGCCGCTATCGAACTCGTTGGTGACCGCGCAGTAGCCAATCACCGGCGGCGCAGCGCCGGAGAGAGAACCGATCAGCGTGCCGTAAACGGAGTTGCGCTTCATGTAGAGGCTATAAACGCCAACATAAACCACGAACCCCATCACCCCCAGCCAGCAGGCCAGCGGATTGGCGCCAAACCACAGCAGCATAAAGCCAGCAATACCCAACAAGGCGGCGTACACCAGCGAGACTTTTGGCGAGATCAGCCCTCTGACCAGCACCCGGTTTTTCGTTCGTTCCATCTTTTTATCGATGTCACGATCGATGTAGTTGTTAAATACACAACCAGAGGCGACCACCAACGACACGCCAATCAGCGTGTAGATGAACAGGGGATAGTCAATGTGGCCTTTGGAAGCCAGCAGGAACCCCCCAATCACGGAGATCAGATTGCCAAAAATAATGCCCGGTTTCGTAACTTGCAGGTATTGCTTAAACATACTCGCCGCTCTTAGTGAACCATCATGTTGTAGTTGAGGTTCCACATAATCCAGATGGAACCGACTACCAGGATAGCGATGATAATCACGGTAAAGACAAAGGCGGTAAAGTTCCAGCCTTCATCAGACTTGGTGTTCATGTGCAGGAAGCAAACCAGATGCACCAGAATCTGAACTACGGCGGTGACCAGGACAACGCCCAGAAGTACCGGCTTAGAAGCAGAACCGTTCATCACCATCCAGAACGGGATCACCGTCAGGATGATCGACAGGATGAAACCTGTCATGTAGGTTTTTACGCTGCCATGGGAAGCGCCATGATCGTTAGAATGACTCATTACATCGCCCCCATCAGATAAACAACAGAGAACACGCAGATCCATACCACGTCCAGGAAGTGCCAGAACAGACTCAGACACAGGATACGGGTACGGTTAGTGTTGGTCAGGCCGCGACGGGAAATCTGGAACATCAGAACCGCCATCCAGATCAGACCCGAGGTCACGTGCAGACCGTGGGTGCCTACCAGCGCGAAGAACGCTGACAGGAAGCCGCTGCGATCCGGACCCATACCTTCAGTAATCAGGTGGTGGAACTCATAGAGCTCCATCCCGATAAAGCCCGCACCAAACAACCAGGTCAACGCCAGCCAGGAAACAACCTGGCTTTTGTTGTTCTTGTACATAGCGATAGCCGCCATGCCGTAGGTGATGGAGCTGAACAACAACAGCGCGGTTTCAACCAGTACGAACGGCAGCTCGAAAATGTCCTTACCGGCTGGCCCGCCCGCCGTGCCGTTCACCAGAACGGCATAGGTTGCGAACAAACAGCAGAACAGAATGCAGTCGCTCATCAGGTAGATCCAGAAACCGAAGACTTTAGTCGGTCCTGCATCGTGGTGCCCGTGTTCGTGCGCGTGGGCGTGCGCGTTGGTCAGAGTATCAGTTGCCATTTTTCAGCCCTGCTTTAGTGATCTCATCGAAATGCTGGTTTTCCAGTTTCTCGATTTCTGCAACCGGTACGTAGTAATCCACGTCCTCGTCGAAGCTCTTCACAATCCAGCTGATGATAATGCCAGCGAAACCAACAATAGCCATCCACCAGATATGCCAGATCATGGCGAAACCAAACACGGTTGCAAACGCGGCGATAACAATGCCGGCACCGCTGTTTTTCGGCATATGAATTTCTTCATACTGCGCAGGTTTTTTGTACGCTTCGCCTTTCTCTTTCATTTCCCAGAACGCGTCACGTTCGTGAATGTGCGGGACATGAGCAAAGTTGTAGAACGGCGGAGGAGAGGAGGTTGCCCACTCCAGCGTACGGCCACCCCACGGGTCACCGGTCAGATCACGGTTCTGATCGCGGTCGCGAATAGAAACGTAGATCTGAATCAGCAGACACAGGATACCGATAGCAATCAGCGCCGCACCGCAGGCTGCGATAACCAGCATGGTGTGGAACTGTGGATCAATCTGCTGGCTCAGGCGACGGGTCATACCCATAAAGCCCAGTACGTACAGCGGCATAAATGCAACGAAGAAGCCGATGATCCAGAACCAGAACGCGCGTTTACCCCAGGTTTCGTTCAGGGTGAAACCGAAGGCTTTCGGCCACCAGTAAGTCAGACCTGCGAAGCAACCGAAAACCACGCCGCCGATGATAACGTTATGGAAGTGTGCAATCAGGAACAGGCTGTTATGCAGTACGAAGTCTGCGCCCGGAACCGCCAGCAGCACGCCGGTCATCCCACCTACGGAGAACGTCACGATAAAGCCAATGGTCCACAGCATAGAGGAGTGGAACACAATGCGGCCCTGATACATGGTGAACAGCCAGTTGAAGATCTTCACCCCGGTCGGGATGGCGATAATCATCGTGGTGATACCAAAGAAGGCGTTTACGTTCGCGCCAGCACCCATGGTGAAGAAGTGGTGCAGCCAAACGATGAACGACAGTACGGTAATACATACAGTCGCCCACACCAGCGAGGTGTAACCAAACAGGCGTTTACGCGAGAAGGTGGCGGTGATTTCGGAGAACACCCCGAAGACCGGCAACACCAGGATGTACACCTCCGGGTGACCCCAGGCCCAAATCAGGTTGATGTACATCATCATGTTGCCACCCATATCGTTGGTAAAGAAATGGGTGCCCAGGTAACGATCCAGGGTTAGCAGCGCAATGGTAACAGTCAGAATTGGGAACGACGCGATAATCAGCACGTTGGCGCACAAAGATGCCCAAGTAAATACTGGCATTTTGAACATCGTCATGCCTGGCGCACGCATCTTCAGAATAGTCACCAGGAAGTTGATACCGGTCAGCGTCGTACCGATACCCGAGAGCTGGAGGCTCCAGATCCAGTAATCGACCCCGACACCAGGGCTGTATTCAATTCCCGAAAGCGGCGGATAAGCCAGCCAACCAGTCTGTGCGAACTCACCGACGCCCAGAGAGAGGTTAACCAGAATCACGCCCACAACCGTGAACCAGAAGCTCAGGTTGTTCAGAAACGGGAATGCAACGTCGCGCGCACCGATCTGCAACGGAACCACCAGGTTCATCAGACCGATAACGAATGGCATTGCCACGAAGAAGATCATGATCACGCCGTGAGCGGTGAAGATCTGATCGTAGTGGTGAGGCGGCAGGAAGCCCGCTTCACCCGCAGAGGCCAGCGCCTGCTGGCTACGCATCATGACAGCATCTGCAAAGCCGCGCACCAGCATCACAACGGCCACGAGGACGTACATGATACCAAGGCGTTTGTGGTCGACAGAGGTCAGCCATTCGTTCCACAGCCATGACCACTTACCGAAGTAAGAGATCAGGCCAACTACCGCCAGACCGCCGATGATAATCGCAGCAACCGTGACCATGATAATGGGTTCATGATACGGAACTGCATCCAGTGTAAGTTTTCCGAACATCGTTTTCTTCCTCGACCCCTTAGTGAGAGGTTTCCGCGTGGCTCATGTCCATGCCTTCCATTCCTTCGTGCGCGCTATGCTCGCCTTCCGGTTGGGTCATGTCCATGCTCTTGCCGTGGCCCATAAATTTGTTGATAACGTCTTTAAACAAATCGGGTTTCACGCTGGAGAAGTATTCAACCTTGTTGTATTCGCTTGGCGCAGCAACTTTCTCATACGCCGCCATATCTGGCAGGGTGTTTGAAGATTGTTTCGCTTTTGCAACCCACTGGTCGAATGCGGCGCGGTCCGGCGTAGCAATAGCTTTAAACTTCATGCCAGAGAAGCCCGGGCCGCTGTAGCTGGCTGAAATGCCATCGTACGTACCTGCTTCGTTGGCGATGAGATGCAATTTGGTCTGCATGCCAGCCATTGCGTAGATCTGGCTGCCCAGACGCGGGATAAAGAACGAGTTCATCACGGAGTTGGAGGTCACTTTGAACTCTACCGGTGTATTCGCCGGGAAGGCGATTTCATTTACGGTAGCAATGCCCTGTTCCGGGTAGATGAAGAACCATTTCCAGTCCATGGCAACCACTTCAATGGTGATTGGCTGTCCGTCATGTGCCAGTGGTTTGCTCGGTTCGAGCGCGTGGGTGGTTTTCCACGTCAGTACAGCAAGGAACAGGATGATCAGAATCGGCACCGTCCAGACCACAGCTTCCACTTTATTGGAGTGCGACCAGTTAGGGCTATACTTCGCATCTTTATTACTTGCACGATACTTCCAGGCGAAACCTACGGCCATCAAGATGGCGGGAATAACGACAATCAACATCAGGCCAAAAGCCGTCAGTATCAGCGAGCGTTGCTCCAGTCCAATCTGTCCTTTGGGGTCAAGAAGTGCAGAATCGCAACCACTGAGTAACACAGTGCCGGCGATTAATGACAACCATCCCAAACTTTTATTGTATTTCCTGAGTCTCATTTAACGACCTCAATTCCACGGGATCTGGTGGCGCTTAAAGTGTGCGGGCATTTTACGGAAAGGTTGCGTTACTGTAAACATACTTGGCTCTGTGTCAGCAAGGTGTTACTGGGTTCTGCCGTTTATGTCACACGGAATGCAACAAACTGTAAAATCGGGTATTCGCACACCTGAAGTTGAGATTATAACGGAAATGTTACATTACAATCAGCGCTGAGGGTAAATTGGTATAACCAATCAATTAATTAAACAAATAATTAACATGTGTTCAGCAATTTCTGTACATTATTGGAACTAATGTGAAACCCAATAATTAATAACAGCGCTGAATCGTTAAAGAATAGCCCTTAATTTATAGCGCACAAAATAATTAAAGAAAATGTATACATTTAATGGCAAATAACCGATTAGGACTGGATTAAAATAACGGTTATTAATTGTGCGAAATAATAACCATCATGAATTATTTAGTGGGGTTTTTATCCTTGCGATTGATTTTAAAAACAAAAAATCAGGGGAATTGTTAATTATGAAGGGATGACATTCTGATGGCTGGAAATACCGCGCCGATTCCGGATGAATCCGCCATCCGCCGGGCTTACGCTCGTCAGCTTAAACGGCATCGTCATGATAAAAATCATCACTTTTATCAGTAACTAACTGCTGGAGTGTTTCTCTTTACCGCACTTTTCGTTGAGCTGGAAAGAGGTTGCGACGCTCCGGTTCTGCGAGATAGCGGCCTTGTTACAAGTGCGTGCCGCACCCGCATGGCAGGCCGCAGCGATAGTGGGGAGCTTCATCATCTAACTGTGGGTCGTGCCGCTTTTACTGGCGTATTATGTGCGAGGAAAGCGTATCGCCAGGATAGTGCTGCCGCTCTAGTGGTTGCGGGATGGATTATGCTGGAGATCCGCTGTTTCATTTATAGGAAGCGGTTTTCAGCTACTCACCAGCGTACAACTGTGTTTCTCGCGTCATGATGCTGACCAGCCGTGCTGGCTTATCCCGCCAGGTGGGGGATAAGCCGTAACCGGCATCAGTGGTACGCCAAAGGGTTGCGTTTATGTTTCTGTTACCTGTCGCGTTTCTGCAGCAATTTTCGCCAATAATCATGGCCATGGCGTGATTATTTTACCGGCGCTCTTCATGCACGTTCTTCATGGGCAATTTTTCTTCTATTAATAGTGCCAGCGCTTACTTTTTATCAGGTAAGCGCTGTGTTCACATCAGCCGTGTTTTGCGCAGTGCCAGCAGATCCAGCAGCCCGCCGAACAGAATACCGACCATCGCCAGCAGCACGCCGCCTTCGAGAAGATGGGCGCCAATGGTCCAGTTCGCCATTCCGCTGGCCGTAACAATAAGCACCACCAGCCAGCCACTGAGCAGCAGACAGCCGACACTCAGTATGCGCAAAGCCAGACGGTAGGCCGACGGATATTCGCTGCGCGGCATAAAATGCCCGGTCTGCTGGGTAAATTCCAGCGTTCGCTTACACATTGCCAGCAGTAGCAAACCTGGTGCCGCGGCAATGATAGAGAAGAGATAAAACGTTGACCAACTGTAGGTTTCTACAAACCAACCCGCCAACGGGCCGACGTACACGCGTCCGACAGCGGACAGCGCCGAAAGTAGAGCGAACTGGGTTGCGGAGAAGGATTTATTGCAAAGCGTCATTAATAACGCGACAAACGCCGCCGTTCCCATACCGCCGCACAGATTCTCGAAGAACACGGCGGCACCCATGTTGACGATATCTTTCTGCGTGATGGACAGCAGCCAGTAACCAGCATTGGAAACCGCCTGTAAAAATCCGAAAATCATTAATGCGCGAAACAGGGAGAGGCGTTGCATTAATACCCCGCCATACAACGCGCCGATAATCGTTGCCACCAGCCCCAGCGTTTTGTTGACCACGCCGACTTCGCCCGCGTCAAAGCCGACGCCGCGAATCAAAAAAGTCGTCGTAAGGCTCATGGCAAAAGCATCGCCGAGTTTATACAGCACGATCAGCAGCAAAATCAGCCACGCATTATTGCGACCGAAGAAATCACGCAGCGGTTCGACAACGGCCTGTTCCAGCGTTTTCGGCACCGGAATGGTGTCTGTTGGCTCCGGCGCCAGTAGGGTGGCAATAATACAAGGGAGCAGCAGGGCTGCCATCAGCCAGTACATCCCTTGCCAACCGAGCCAGCGGTCGGCGAGCCACAACGCCAGCCCGCCGGAAACCAGCATGCCAAGTCGGTAGCCGAGTACGCTAATGGCTGCGCCAGCGCCGCGCTCTTCAAAAGGCAGGACATCCGTTTTCCAGGCATCGAACACAATATCCTGCGAGGCGGAACAGAAGGCAATCAGCACAGCCAGTGCCGCCATCCATCTCAAGTGGTTAGCCGGATCAAGGAAGCCCATTCCGGCGATGGAGGCCAGCAGCAACAGCTGCGTCAGCAGTAGCCAACCGCGACGCCTTCCCAATAGCGGTGGCGTGTAGCGATCCATCAGTGGCGACCAGAGGAATTTAAAGACGTAGGCCTGCCCTACCAGAGAGAAGAAACCGATGGTTTTCAGATCGACGTTTTCGACGGTCATCCACGCCTGAAGCGTACCGCTGGTCAGAGCAAGGGGTAAACCGGAGGCAAAACCCAGAACAAGCAGAATCGCGGATTTGGGCTGCGTGAAGATGCGTAAGTAGTGGTTCGACATAAGTTAAAAACTGGCCCGTAAAGCCGGGCCAGTGCTGCAATTAGCGAGCGTTTTGCTTGATAAAATCGTGGATACTGGTGTCCTGAGACATATCCGCGATAGTGTCGGACAGCACGCTGTTAACTGCGGTAGTGATTTTGTCGTTAGTGGCCTGGAAAGCGCCTTCGACGTTATAGCTGGCACGGTAGTTTTTCGTCATCTTGTTGCCATTAGCTGCGGTAGCAATGATGGCGATATCCGCTTTGGTGGCGATGTTGTAACGCACGTTGCCCTGAGAAACGTCGGCATACAGTTGGTTAACAATGATTTGCAGGTTTACCGCGCCGTTCGGCCCGATCATATAGCCGCGCGCCGTCATCTGTTTCTCCAGCACTTCCTGCAGCAGGAAACGCAGATCGCGGGAGGCAGTTAAGGTGACCAGCTGATTGTCACGCGTTACTTTCGCCAGGGCCTGATCCTGACGTTGATCGGCACCGGTAATGCTTACGGTCACGCCCATCAGGCTCGGATCCTGCTGCGGCAGGGTGATTTTCGGTGAAATTTCGAGAGTTGTCGGCGAGGTAGCGCACCCGGCCAGCATAAATAAAGCGACCAACGGGAAGAGTAGTTTTTTAAACATGTTCAGGCTCTCAAGGGATCGTAAGCGTTTGGGGAAAAATTCTCGCCATCATAACATCGCCGCCGTTAAGGGGAAGTCCTCAACGTATGTAAATTCATCACTTTGCCTTTTTTCGGCATCAAAAAACATGTTGTTGAAGCGGGATGGCAAAAATCCGTCGTCTTTTAGAGAACTTCATCGCGTTGAACGAGCAAATCAGACGAACGCTAATTTTTTGTTGTTTTATTGTTATGAAAACGGTAAAAGCGGCTAACATTTAAAGAGATGGCTGGCATCTCAGCGTTGTCGGAGGCGTAACATCATGATGATGCGTGAACAGATAGAAGCAAAATTGAAAGCGGCATTCGAGCCTGTATTACTTGAAGTCGTAGATGAAAGTTACCGTCACAACGTTCCTGCGGGCTCCGAAAGCCATTTCAAAGTGGTGCTGGTAAGCGACTGCTTTACCGGAGAACGTTTTCTTAATCGCCATCGCATGATTTATGGTACGTTGGCTGACGAACTGGCAACAACAATTCATGCACTTGCGCTGCATACTTACACGCTCAAAGAGTGGGAAGGTTTGCAGGACACCCTCCTGAACTCGCCTCCATGTCGGGGTGCCGGAAGCATCGCTTAGAAAACCAGGTTGCAACTGTCTGAACTTTTCCAGTATGTTGCATGCAGATTATGTAAAAACGGCCTGCGGGCCGTTTTGTTTTGCCTGAATTTTGAGCGGGAAACGCAATTTTTTGAGCGAAATTGCTTCAGAAGTGTGAAAAATGACGCATCATTGCGCCATTCCCCTTCTCGACTCATATCTGTGATGCCGCTATAATGCTGCGTCTTATTTTTCGGAATGTCTTCGGGATGCTTCTGACGACAGGGAATGTGTTTTCTGATTGAAGAGAACATCCCGGTTCTGCAAAGCGAAAAGGTTTGCTTCGCAGAGTAGAGTTGACCGAGCACTGTGATTTTTTGAGGTAACAAGATGCAAGTTTCAGTTGAAACCACTCAGGGCCTTGGGCGCCGTGTAACGATTACAATCGCTGCTGACAGCATCGAGACCGCTGTGAAGAGCGAGCTGGTCAACGTAGCGAAGAAAGTGCGTATTGACGGCTTCCGTAAGGGTAAAGTACCGATGAACGTCGTTGCTCAGCGTTATGGCGCTTCTGTTCGCCAGGACGTGCTGGGCGACCTGATGAGCCGCAACTTTATCGACGCGATCATTCAGGAAAAAATCAATCCGGCTGGCGCGCCGAACTATGTTCCGGGCGAATACAAATTGGGCGAAGACTTCATCTACGCGGTAGAGTTCGAAGTGTACCCGGAAGTTGAGCTGAAAGCGCTGGACACCATCGAAGTTGAAAAACCGGTTGTTGAAGTGACCGACGCTGATGTTGATACCATGCTGGACACCCTGCGTAAGCAGCAGGCAACCTGGAAAGACAAAGACGGTGCTGCTGATGCGGAAGATCGCGTGACTGTTGATTTCACCGGTTCTGTTGACGGCGAAGAGTTCGAAGGTGGCAAAGCGACTGATTTTGTACTGGCGATGGGCCAGGGTCGTATGATCCCGGGTTTTGAAGACGGTATCAAAGGCCACAAAGCGGGTGAAGAGTTCACCATCGACGTGACCTTCCCGGAAGAATACCACGCAGAAAACCTGAAAGGTAAAGCGGCGAAGTTCGTCATTAACCTGAAGAAAGTTGAAGAGCGTGAACTGCCGGAACTGACTGAAGAATTCATCAAACGTTTCGGCGTTGAAGATGGTTCTGTTGCTGGTCTGCGCGCTGAAGTGCGTAAAAATATGGAACGCGAGCTGAAAGGCGCAGTGCGTAACCGTGTTAAATCTCAGGCGATCGAAGGCCTGGTTAAAGCGAACGAGATTGATGTTCCTGCTGCACTGATCGACAGCGAAATCGACGTTCTGCGTCGTCAGGCTGCACAGCGTTTTGGCGGTAACGAGAAACAGGCTCTGGAACTGCCGCGTGAACTGTTCGAAGAGCAGGCAAAACGCCGTGTTGTAGTTGGTCTGCTGCTGGGCGAAGTGATTCGCACCCACGAGCTGAAAGCTGACGAAGAACGCGTAAAAGGCTTGATCGAAGAGATGGCGTCTGCTTACGAAGATCCAAAAGAAGTGATCGAGTTCTACAGCAAAAACAAAGAGCTGATGGACAACATGCGTAACGTAGCACTGGAAGAACAAGCGGTTGAAGCGGTTCTGGAAAAAGCGAAAGTGACAGAGAAAGCCACTTCCTTTAACGAACTGATGAACCAACAGGCTTAATCGACTTCTGCGTTAGCAAAATGTAATAGGCCCGTCACCTGCTGGTGGCGGGCTTTTTTTATCGTATTGACATTTACAGATGTGTGCTAAAAGAGCGTTTCAGTGTTAGCGTAACAGCAAAAGATTGTTATGCTTGAAAACAGGCTTGGCCATCCCCACAAAGAGGGTATTGGCAGTAAAGGCTCTGGCTGATAATCCGTCCGTGAGGGGTCATAGTCAGATCCCACTCACTCAAGTACAATCAGTGCAGCAGGTTAGTTTATTTTTTTATCCAGGAGACGGAAATGTCATACAGCGGCGAACGAGATAACTTTGCACCCCATATGGCTCTGGTGCCAATGGTTATTGAACAGACCTCACGCGGTGAGCGCTCTTTCGATATCTACTCCCGTCTTCTCAAGGAACGCGTGATTTTTCTCACCGGCCAGGTCGAAGACCATATGGCAAACCTGATTGTGGCTCAAATGCTCTTTCTGGAAGCGGAAAATCCGGAAAAAGACATTTACCTGTATATTAACTCTCCGGGCGGCGTGATTACTGCCGGGATGTCGATTTACGACACCATGCAGTTTATCAAGCCGGACGTCAGCACCATTTGTATGGGACAGGCCGCCTCGATGGGCGCATTCCTGCTGACGGCGGGCGCAAAAGGCAAGCGTTTCTGCCTGCCAAATTCACGTGTGATGATTCACCAGCCGCTGGGTGGCTATCAGGGGCAGGCAACGGATATCGAAATTCACGCCCGTGAAATCCTGAAAGTGAAAGGCCGTATGAATGAACTTATGGCGTATCACACGGGTCAATCTTTAGAGCAAATTGAACGTGATACCGAGCGTGACCGCTTCCTTGCTGCGCAAGAAGCCGTGGATTACGGTCTGGTCGACTCAATTTTAACCCATCGTAACTAATGCTCAGATTGCATGTGCCGCTATACTATGTGATACACAAGCGGCATCATGCTTGAGTAACGTTTTGCGCCTGGAATGGCATTTGCGTCGTCATGTGCGGCACAAAGAACAGATTAAGAGGTTTTGACTCATGACAGATAAACGCAAAGATGGTTCGGGCAAACTGTTGTATTGCTCGTTTTGCGGCAAAAGCCAGCATGAAGTGCGTAAGCTGATCGCCGGGCCGTCCGTGTATATCTGCGACGAATGTGTAGATCTGTGTAACGACATTATTCGCGAAGAGATTAAAGAGGTTGCGCCACATCGTGAGCGCAGCGCACTCCCGACCCCGCATGAAATCCGCCACCATCTGGATGATTATGTTATTGGCCAGGAACAGGCAAAAAAAGTGCTGGCGGTAGCGGTCTATAACCACTACAAACGCCTGCGCAATGGCGATACCAGCAACGGCGTTGAATTGGGCAAAAGTAACATTTTGCTGATTGGGCCGACCGGTTCCGGTAAGACGTTGCTGGCTGAAACGCTGGCGCGTTTGCTGGATGTTCCATTCACCATGGCGGATGCCACTACGCTGACCGAAGCCGGTTACGTGGGGGAGGACGTCGAAAACATCATTCAGAAACTGCTACAAAAGTGCGATTACGATGTGCAGAAGGCGCAGCGCGGGATTGTTTACATCGATGAGATCGACAAGATCTCCCGTAAATCCGATAATCCGTCAATTACGCGTGATGTTTCCGGTGAAGGTGTGCAGCAGGCGTTGCTGAAACTGATAGAAGGCACCGTGGCTGCGGTTCCGCCGCAGGGTGGCCGTAAGCATCCGCAGCAGGAATTTTTGCAGGTTGATACCTCGAAAATCCTGTTCATTTGTGGCGGTGCATTTGCCGGTCTCGACAAAGTGATTTCTCACCGTGTTGAAACCGGCTCGGGTATTGGCTTCGGCGCAACGGTGAAAGGCAAATCTGAAAAAGCAAATGAAGGTGAACTGCTGGCGCAGGTTGAACCGGAAGATTTGATCAAATTTGGTCTGATTCCTGAATTCATCGGTCGTCTGCCGGTGGTGGCGACGCTGAGCGAACTGAGTGAAGAAGCACTTATTCAAATCCTGAAAGAGCCGAAAAATGCGCTGACCAAGCAGTACCAGGCGCTGTTCAATCTTGAAGGCGTGGACCTTGAGTTCCGCGATGAAGCGCTGGATGCGATCGCCAGGAAAGCCATGGTGCGCAAAACCGGTGCGCGTGGCCTGCGTTCAATTGTAGAAGGTGCTCTGCTCGATACCATGTACGATCTGCCGTCGATGGAAGATGTTGAGAAAGTGGTCATTGACGAGTCGGTTATCGCTGGCCAAAGCAAACCGCTGCTGATTTACGGCAAACCGGAAGCTCAGCAGGCATCTGGCGAATAATTAACCAATTCTTACAATCAGTTAACCTAAAAGGGGGGATTTTATCTCCCCTTTTATTTTTCCCTATTCCCGCCGTTGAATGTGTGGGAAACATCCCCATATACTGCTTTACATGTTAATGGTGCGTGTTGCACAGTCACGTCACCTGATTACCTGGCGGACTTTAAACTAAGAGAGAGCTCTATGAATCCTGAGCGTTCTGAACGCATTGAAATCCCCGTATTGCCGTTGCGCGATGTGGTGGTTTATCCGCACATGGTCATTCCCTTATTTGTTGGACGGGAAAAATCGATCCGTTGTCTGGAAGCGGCCATGGACCATGATAAAAAAATCATGCTGGTTGCGCAGAAAGAAGCATCAACGGATGAGCCGGGTGTAAACGATCTTTTCACCGTCGGGACCGTGGCGTCTATTCTGCAGATGCTGAAGCTGCCAGATGGCACTGTAAAAGTGCTGGTCGAGGGGCTACAGCGCGCACGCATTACCACACTTGCCGATGATGGCGAGCACTTCTCTGCCAAAGCGGAATATCTCGACTCGCCGGCTATTGACGAGCGCGAGCAGGAAGTGTTGGTACGTACTGCAATCAGCCAGTTTGAAGGCTATATCAAACTGAATAAAAAAATTCCGCCGGAAGTGCTGACTTCGCTGAACAGCATTGACGATCCCGCACGTCTGGCCGATACCATTGCTGCCCATATGCCGCTGAAACTGGCTGATAAACAGTCTGTTCTGGAAATGTCCGACGTTAATGAACGTCTGGAATATCTGATGGCGATGATGGAATCCGAAATCGATCTGCTCCAGGTTGAGAAACGCATTCGCAACCGCGTTAAAAAGCAGATGGAAAAATCCCAGCGCGAGTACTACTTGAATGAGCAAATGAAAGCCATTCAGAAAGAGCTGGGTGAAATGGATGATGCGCCGGATGAAAACGAAGCGCTGAAACGCAAAATCGATGCGGCAAAAATGCCGAAAGAGGCGAAAGAGAAAGCCGAATCCGAGCTGCAGAAGCTGAAAATGATGTCGCCAATGTCTGCGGAAGCGACCGTTGTGCGCGGCTATATCGAATGGATGGTGCAGGTGCCGTGGACCGCGCGCAGCAAGGTCAAAAAAGACCTTCGCCAGGCGCAGGAGATCCTTGATACCGACCACTACGGCCTTGAACGCGTGAAGGATCGTATCCTTGAGTATCTTGCGGTGCAGAGCCGTATGAACAAGCTTAAAGGGCCGATTCTGTGCCTGGTTGGGCCTCCTGGGGTGGGGAAAACCTCTCTGGGTCAATCCATAGCTAAAGCTACCGGGCGTAAATATGTCCGCATGGCGCTGGGTGGTGTGCGTGACGAAGCGGAAATTCGCGGTCACCGCCGTACCTACATCGGTTCGATGCCGGGTAAACTGATCCAGAAGATGGCGAAAGTGGGAGTCAAAAACCCGCTGTTCCTGCTCGATGAGATTGACAAAATGTCGTCCGATATGCGCGGCGATCCGGCTTCGGCGCTGCTGGAAGTGCTGGATCCAGAACAGAACGTAGCTTTTAGCGATCACTACCTTGAAGTGGATTACGATCTCAGCGATGTAATGTTTGTCGCGACATCGAACTCCATGAATATTCCTGCACCGTTGCTGGATCGTATGGAAGTGATCCGTCTTTCCGGTTACACCGAAGACGAAAAACTGAACATTGCAAAACGTCACCTGTTGACTAAACAGATTGAGCGTAACGCGCTGAAAGAGAGCGAATTGACCGTTGATGACAGCGCAATCGTCGGCATCATCCGTTACTACACCCGTGAAGCGGGCGTGCGTGGTCTGGAGCGCGAAATCTCCAAATTGTGCCGCAAAGCGGTGAAACAGCTGCTGCTGGACCCGTCGCTGAAGCACATTGAGATCAATGGCGATAACCTGCATGACTACCTGGGCGTTCAGCGCTTTGATTATGGTCGTGCGGATGATGAAAACCGTGTCGGTCAGGTGACAGGCCTGGCGTGGACGGAAGTGGGCGGCGATTTGCTGACCATTGAAACCGCCTGCGTTCCGGGCAAAGGTAAGCTGACGTATACCGGTTCGCTCGGCGAAGTGATGCAGGAGTCTATCCAGGCGGCGCTGACCGTTGTTCGCGCCCGTGCGGAGAAACTCGGCATCAATGGCGATTTCTACGAAAAACGCGATATCCACGTTCACGTACCGGAAGGTGCGACGCCGAAAGATGGTCCGAGCGCAGGGATCGCGATGTGTACCGCGCTGGTTTCCTGCCTGACCGGTAACCCGGTTCGCGCAGATGTGGCAATGACGGGCGAAATTACCCTGCGTGGCCAGGTGTTGCCTATTGGTGGTTTGAAGGAAAAACTGTTGGCGGCACACCGAGGGGGTATTAAGACTGTTCTGATTCCTTACGAAAACAAGCGTGACCTGGAAGAGATCCCGGACAACGTTGTGGCCGATTTAGATATCCATCCGGTTAAGCGTATCGAAGAAGTTCTCAGCCTTGCATTGCAGAACGAACCCTTTGGTATGCAAGTCGTGACGGCAAAATAGTGACCTTGCGCAAAGTGCGTTGATAAAAACAAGGCTGGCGAGTGATTTCTTACTTGCCAGCCTTTTTTTGTATAGCTAATTTAGATTGCTGGTTAGGTATGTCATCATCAACTGGTGTTGTAAGGGCATGACAGGCCTGATATAACTGCTGCGCGGTCGCGCTGTGAAGGATTCAGGTGCGATATAAATTATAAAGAGAGGAAGAGAAGAGTGAACAAATCTCAGCTGATTGACAAGATTGCCGCAGGTGCTGATATTTCCAAAGCTGCTGCAGGACGTGCATTAGATGCTTTAATTGCTTCTGTTACTGAATCTTTGAAATCCGGGGACGACGTAGCACTGGTAGGTTTCGGTACCTTCGCGGTTAAAGAACGTGCTGCACGTACTGGCCGTAACCCGCAGACCGGCAAAGAAATCACTATCGCCGCAGCTAAAGTGCCTGGGTTCCGTGCAGGTAAAGCGCTGAAAGACGCAGTTAACTGATTACTTTCCCCATGTGGGGGATAGTAAGAAAATACAAGGCGCATCGTGAGATGTGCCTTTTTTATTTGCGAATTATTACTTTGTACGAGTTTCTGCACGTTGTGGGCTAACAATTGCGCCGGTTTCTTGTCAAAATACGCACTTACACGCAGCGGGCAACTCTTGCTGCCTGAGATCTAAAGTCACCTACAGCGGAGTGTTGTTACACCATGATGGACAATTTACGCGCGGCGGCGAATCACGTCGTGCTCAAGATCATTCTGGGTTTGATTATCGTGTCATTCATTTTGACTGGCGTGGGTAACTACCTGATTGGCGGTAACAATAATTATGCCGCAGAAGTTAACGGTCAGGAAATTAGCCGTTCGCAGTTTGAAAATGCAGTGACCAGCGAGCGCAATCGTATGGCACAGCAGCTGGGCGATCAGTTCTCTGAACTGGCTGCCAACGAAAACTATATGAAATCCATGCGCCAGCAAGTGCTCAATCGCATGATTGATGAAGCGTTGCTGGACCAATACGCCAAAAAGCTGCACCTTGGCATTAGCGACGAGCAGGTGAAGAAAGCCATTTTTTCCACTCAGGCTTTCCAGGCTAACGGTAAATTCGACAACAACCGCTTTAATGCCATCATCAATCAGATGGGCATGAGCGCCGATCAGTATGCGCAGGCGCTGCGTAACCAGTTAACCTCTCAGCAACTCATCAACGCTGTTGCAGGTACTGATTTTATGCTTAAAGGCGAGACTGACGAGCTGGCGGCGCT
The DNA here is from genome assembly GCF_900116535.1 of Kosakonia arachidis. Taxonomy (GTDB): domain Bacteria; phylum Pseudomonadota; class Gammaproteobacteria; order Enterobacterales; family Enterobacteriaceae; genus Kosakonia; species Kosakonia arachidis. The sequence continues at coordinate 192,500 of NZ_FPAU01000001.1, forward strand.
GGTTGCCCAGCAGCGCGTTGTCCGCCAGGCCGTGATTAATGTGAACGCACTGGCAGCGAAACAGACAGCCAGTGATGACGAAATTACCAGCTACTACGATCAAAACAAGAGCCGTTTCATCGCACCGGAGCAGTTCCGCGTAAGCTACATCAAACTTGATGCGACTGCGATGCAGGAAAATGCCAGCGATGCAGAGATTCAGTCTTACTACGATCAGCATCAGGACCAGTTCACCCAGCCGCAGCGTAACCGCTACAGCGTCATCCAGACGAAAACGGAAGACGACGCTAAAGCTGTGCTTGAGGAGCTGAATAAAGGCGCTGATTTTGCCACCGTCGCGAAAGCGAAATCTACCGACATTATCTCTGCCCGCAACGGCGGCGATATGGGCTGGCTGGAAGAGGGCACCACGCCGGATGAACTTAAAAATGCTGGCCTGAAAGAGAAAGGCCAGCTTTCCGGCGTTATCAAATCTTCTGTGGGTTTCCTGGTAGCGCGTCTTGACGATATTCAGCCTGCGCAGGTGAAACCGCTCAGCGAAGTGCGCGATGAACTGGCTGCAAAAGTGAAACAGGAAAAAGCGCTGGATGCCTGGTATGCTCTGCAACAGAAAGTGAGCGAGGCGGCGAGCAACGATAATGAATCTCTGGCTGGTGCAGAACAGGCCGCAGGGGCGAAAGCAGTGCAAACGGGCTGGTTCAGTCGCGACACACTGCCGGAAGATCTGAACTTCAAACCTGTGATCGACGCGATTTTCAATGGCGGTCTGGTGGGGCAGAACGGCGCGCCAGGCAGCAACTCCGATATCATCACCGTTGATGGCGATCGTGCGTTTGTACTGCGTATCACCGATCACAAAGCGGAAGCCATCAAACCGCTGGCTGAAGTGAAAGCGCAAGTTATCGATATTGTGAAGCACAATAAAGCTGAGCAGCAGGCGAAGCTGGATGCGGAAAAAGTGGTGGCTGAGCTGAAAGCGGGCAAAGGCGACGATGCGCTGAAAGCCGCAGGGCTAAGTTTTGGCGAGGCGAAAACGCTGATGCGTACAGGTCAGGATCCGGTAAGCCAGTCTGCGTTTAACCTGCCGCTGCCGGAAAAAGACAAACCCTCTTTCGGCTCGACGACCGATCAGCAGGGTAACGTCGTGGTTCTGGCGCTGGACGAAGTAAAAGCAGGTACCATGCCGGATGCGCAGAAAGAAGCGATGGTTAAAGGAATTACGCAGAACAACGCACAGATCGCTTTTGAGGCGCTGATGAGTAACCTGCGCAAAGAAGCCAAAATCAAACTCGGCACGATCGCTGAACAGCAGTAATGGGTAAAGGCGCGAAGCCTCTCCCAAAAAAAAGCAAAATTTTGCAAATCACAAAGGCCGCTTTCGCGGCCTTTTCCATTTCTGCATTTTGTCCTTTGCCCACATTCCTGCTTCTGTTTATTGTTGCCCTGCATTGAAAAACAAGGAGAAAACAGCATGAAACATGGAATTAAAGCACTGATTATTACCTTAGGCGTTGCCTGCTCGTCGCTGAGCTACAGCGCGCTGGCCGCCCCGGTAACTGCAGAGAAAGCACCACTCTCGCTGAGCAAAAGTGAAAACGCTTCCTCAGGAAAAGTAAAAGTACAGGATATGGCAACCAACGCTGATGAAGGGGGCGGTACGAGGGTAAGTATTAACAGCGCCAGTGCCGAAGAACTCGCGCAGGTGATGAGCGGAATCGGCATCAAGAAAGCCCAGGCGATAGTCAGTTATCGCGATGAGTACGGCCCGTTTAAAACGCTCGACGATCTCAAGCAGGTACCAGGTATGGGCGGTACGCTGGTGGAACGTAATCTGCCGCACCTGAAACTGTAAGGCGCTTGCGTAGTCGCTAATCTTTGCCAGAATAGAGAGGTCATACCAGTTATGATCTCTCTGTCACTATAACAATAAACGGTAAAGGTTAAAGCACTATGCAGACACAAATCAAAGTTCGTGGTTTTCATCTCGATGTTTATCAGCACGTGAACAATGCTCGCTATCTGGAGTTTCTCGAAGAGGCTCGCTGGGACGGGCTTGAGAATAATGACAGCTTCAAATGGATGACGGCCAATAACATTGCTTTCGTGGTGGTGAATATCAATATCAACTATCGCCGTCCGGCGGTGCTCGGTGATTTGCTTACCGTCACCAGCCATGTACAGCAGATCAACGGTAAAAGCGGCGTCTTAAGCCAGGTTGTCACGCTGGAACCGGAAAGTCAGATAGTTGCGGATGCGCTGGTGACATTTGTCTGCATCGATCTGAAAAACCAGAAGGCGCTGGCATTAGAAGGGGAACTGCGGGAAAAACTGGAGAAGATGATCAGCGCAGGCGATTAATAGTAAAAACGGGCTGGAGAAAACCGGAAAAGATAAAATCGCTGCCCTACAATATTGCGACCGGATGAGTGCTAATGCCCGTCCGGCCCAGATCCCGGTTTGCGTCTTTTATTTTAATCCGGTTTTCTGTTTCATGGTTGCCATCACGCCACTTTTATCCGCCAGGTAATGTTGCAGGCCGTTGGCGCGCAGATTGCAGGCGGCGCAATGACCGCAGCCATCGCCTTTAATGCCGTTATAGCAGGTCAGTGTTTCGCCGCGTACCAGATCCAGTTTTTCCCAGTAATCTGCCAGCGCCCAGGTTTCGGCTTTATTAATCCACATCAGCGGGGTTTCAAAGCGGATATCTTTCGCCAGGCCAAGATTGACCGCATGGTTAAGTGCTGTAACAAACTCATCGCGGCAATCCGGATAACCGGAAAAATCGGTTTCACAAACACCGGTGATCACGGCTTCTGCCTGTACCTGATATGCATATACCGCCGCCAGCGTCAGAAACAGAATATTACGTCCCGGCACGAAAGTATTTGGAATACCGGTAGCATCAGGCTCGTAGTCCGGCACCGGAATGCTATCGCGCGTCAGGCTACTGACCGCCAGTTCATTAAGCAAGGTGACATCCAGCACTTTGTGCGCACGGGCGCCCAGCGTTAATGCCAGTTCGCGGGCAACATCGATCTCTGCACGATGGCGCTGGCCGTAATCAAAGGTGACGCAATGTACTTCGTCATACTGCTGTAATGCCTGCACCAGGCAAGTTGTGGAGTCTTGTCCGCCACTAAACACAACAACGGCACGTTTCATAATTCTTCCTGACAATCGCGAATAAAGCGCTATGGTAGCGCGTGATGCTGTTAGCGACCAGCGTCTTCACCGCGCCGGGGCAGGAAGCCACGCTTCGGCAAAGTCAAACCAGCCGCGCGTATTCAGATGTATCCCTTCCACGCCTGGCGGTGCGCTGATACGGTACTGGTAATTAAACAGCGGTGTAAGCGTGGCATTATCCATCAGGGTATCGAACACATCATGCAGCGCCTGGTAACGTTCCTGCTCATTTGCCTGGCGCTGCACTGCATTCAGCGTCGCCTGCAAATGTGCGAACTGTTGCGCACTAAGCAGGTTGGGCCATAGAGGGTCGCAACGTAACCACTGCTCAAGGGTATATTCCGGCGTTTCGCCAATCAGCCTGTCTCCCATCATCAGGTCGGCAGTAGCAAGTTGAGTGCAGCCATCCCAGTTTTTGCTGTCGTGGAAAATGACTGTCAGTTCACAACCGATCGTGGCGAGATAAAGTCTGAGTTGCTCCGCCATGATGTGCAATTCCACTGGTAAATGGTAGAGCAGGGTGAGTTTTTCTGGCAGAGGAACCTGCTCGGCTGGCCATTCAGGCATTTGCCAGCCGGGTAACAGCTCACGGCTGGGCGTGATCAAATTCTCGTCAAGCGGCAGCGTCTGCACCAGTGAGGTGTGATGGATAATCTGTACCAGGCGGCGTGACTGCGCCGGGTTGAGGCGTGCGCCAGGTCTCTGGGCAAGATAACAAAACCCAAGGCTGATACCGTTGCTGACGGGTTGCAGGTGATGAAGCTCATCCGGCTCGCCAATGGCAATTTGTACCGGATGTCGACAACTGGTGCCTAAATCCTGCTCAAACAATTGTGGCGTGATCCAGAATTCCACCGCCTTCAGGAATGGGTGCCCAAGATGATAATGGTCGTGACTTTCCAGCCGGACCAGTTCGCGGCTGTACGTTACCAGGCGAAACGGCCCGGTACCGACCATGGGCTGCTGCGGATGTGCCAGACGGCTGCCGTAGCTGGCAAGGCGGTACGGCAACCAGAAATCGTGGCGGTGCAGTTTGAATGTTAGACACCAGGGATGCGTGATTTCAATGCTTGCGACGCTGGAAAATAACGTTTGCAACGCAGGCAGTTGCAGTAACTGTTGCAAGCTCTCCTGCAACTGCGCTGCTGTGACGGTATCACCGTTGTGCCAGTGCAGCGTGACATGCAAATGGAATCGCCAGCACAGACCGTCTGCGCTCACATCCCAGTGATGCGCCAAATCGCCCTGCGGTTGAATGTTGTGACTGACAAAACGGGTCAGGCCGCTGAAGATCTGCCCGGCAAGATGCTGTTCCGCGCGCCCGGGAAGAAAACCCGGAACGAGGGGATCAAGCGGCCGATAGTAGGGGATGCGCAGGGTTGGCGTTTCGTTTTGCCACAAACCGCCGAGAAACGGATTCAACAACGTGCGCAGATCATCTGGCGCAATTTGTGCCAGCGCCAGCGCGTTCTGTTGCTGACCACTATTGAGAGCCTGTTCGAGCATCTGACTGCGTATTGATTCCGGCGCGATCAGCAACTGCAACTCGCCGCGTTTACCCCGTCCGGATTGCGATTGCCAGCGCAGCCAGCCAGCGTCCTGCATCTGGTGTAACAGCGTGCGCATATGCCGAGCGCTGCAAAAACATTGCTCCGCCAGCTCCGTTACGCTGGTGGATTGTGTTTTCCCGGCAGAGATCTGCCACAGGCGTTGGTACTGATTAAGTCGATTGAGGAGTCGCATAAACCCGGAACAATATTTGTCATCTATTCACTATTACTTCCGTATATCTCACGTAATACTGGAACGCAACTGTGAATGAGACATAACCGGAGAAAAGATGATGGCGCGTTTGGCTGCCTTTGACATGGATGGCACCCTGTTAATGCCCGACCACCGTTTAGGTGAACAAACGGTCACTGTGCTCCAGCGTCTGCGCGAACGGGATATCACCCTGACTTTTGCAACCGGGCGGCACGCGCTGGAGATGCGTAGCCTTATCAGTAGCCTGGCGCTGGATGCTTTTTTGATCACCGGTAACGGGACACGCATCCATTCGCAGGAAGGCGAACTACTGTTCCGTCAGGATCTGAACCCGGAAGTGGCGGAACTTGTGCTGCACAGCACATGGGATACCCGCGCGACCCTTCACGTATTCAATGATGCCGGTTGGTTGACGGATAATGCGCTGCCAGAGTTGCTGGAAGCTCATCAGCTCAGCGGGTTTACCTACCAACTAGCCGATCTTAAGCGCTTGTCGGCTCACGATGTGACCAAGATTTGTTTTGTCGGCGATCATGATGATCTCTGCCGCCTGCGCATACAACTGAATGAGACGTTGGGAGCGCACGCGCACTTGTGCTTTTCTGCCACCGATTGTCTGGAAATCCTGCCGACAGGCTGTAACAAAGGTTCCGCGCTCGCGACGCTGAGCCTGTCGCTGGGGCTGACGTTGCAGGATTGCATGGCGTTTGGCGACGCGATGAATGACAGAGAGATGCTTGAAAGCGTGGGACACGGCATGATCATGGGCAATGCCATGCCGCAGTTACGGGAAGCGCTGCCGCATTTACCGGTTATAGGACACTGCCAGAATCAGGCAGTATCACATTTTTTGATGCACTGGCTGGACACACCCAATCTTCCTTATTCCCCCGAATGAAAAAGATTTTTCCAGCAAGCCGGGTTTTTACCCGGCTTTTTTGTGCACAGAAAACCCCCCATCCAGGCTGGGGGAGCAGTAAAGCTTTCAGCTTTGAGTCGGTTATTATGCCGTCAGACTGGAGATTTCCGCGCGCCAGAGATCGATATCGCCGATGTTTGCCGCCACCCATTGCGGGTTGTAGTAGGTTTCCAGATACCGCTCGCCGCTGTCGCACAGCAGCGTCACGATAGAACCGCTGCGTCCTTCGCCGCGCATCCGCGCGGCGAGCTGTAGTGCGCCCCACATATTGGTACCGGTGGAGGCGCCCACTTTGCGGCCGATTTGTGTTTCCAGCCACTGCGCCGTTGCCACACTGGCGGCATCGGGAACCCGCAGCATCTCGTCCACCACATCGGCAATAAAAGAAGGCTCCACACGTGGACGGCCAATCCCTTCGATTTTACTGCCTGTCGCGTTGCGCAGGCTGGCGTCGCGTTGCTGCCAGTAATCAAGGAACACCGAGTTTTCCGGATCCACCACCATCAACCGGGTACCATAACCCTGACAGCGAATATAGCGACCAATGGTCGCTGAGGTGCCGCCTGTGCCTGCGCTCATTACAATGTAATCCGGCACCGGATGCGGTTCATTTTTCATCTGACGGAAGATGCTGTCGGCAATATTGTTGTTGCCGCGCCAGTCGGTTGCGCGTTCAGCAAACGTGAACTGATCCATGTAATGTCCGTTCAGCTCTTTTGCCAGCCGTTCCGATTCCGCATAGATCTCACAGGCGCTGTCAACAAAGTGGCAGCGGCCGCCATAAAACGCGATCTGCTCGATTTTGCGTTTAGCCGTGCAGTAAGGCATGACCGCGATAAAGGGTAGCCCCAGCAACCGCGCGAACCAGGCTTCGGAAACGGCGGTTGAACCGGAGGAGGCCTCAATAATGGTCGTGCCTTCTTTGATCCAGCCGTTGCACAAACCATACAGGAACAATGAGCGCGCCAGTCGGTGTTTCAGGCTACCGGTAGGATGCGTGCTTTCATCTTTCAGGTAGAGATTGATCCCCGGAAAAGCCGGCAGCATCAGGCGAATAAGGTGCGTATCAGCAGAACGCTGTGCATCGGCATTAATTTCATTGATAGCGTATTTGACCCAACTGCAATTCATGGCGGTTATCCGTTTGTCTCTTTGTGCCCAGTCTAGCGAAAGCAAAAGAAAAAAGGGTTGCCATTTAGCCTTTGTGTTAGACTATAAAGAGAAAAATATTCTCCAGGATTCCACAATGTTAGATCAAGTTGACCGCAAACTGCTCTCTCTGCTGCAACAGGATTGTTCGCTTTCTTTGCAGGCGCTGGCAGATGCCGTTAATCTGACCACTACTCCCTGCTGGAAACGTCTGAAGCGGCTGGAAGACGATGGAATTTTGCTCGGTCGTGTCGCTGTGCTGGACGCTGAAAAACTGGGACTGAATTTGACGGCCTTCGTGCTGATTAAAACTCAGCACCACAGTAGCGACTGGTATTGCCGCTTTGTCAGTGAAGTGACGCAAATGCCGGAAGTGCTCGGTTTCTGGCGCATGGCGGGGGAGTATGATTATCTGCTGCGCGTGCAGGTGGCAGACATGAAACGCTATGACAACTTTTATAAGAAGCTAGTAAACAGCGTGCCGGGGCTGTCAGATGTCACTTCTAGCTTTGCAATGGAGCAGATAAAATACACCACGGCTTTGCCCATTGAATAATGCTTAGGCTAAACCAATAGCCGGAAAATCACCTTCAGGATATAACCGCGTGCGATTATTTGCCCAGTTAGGCTGGTACTTTCGCCGGGAGTGGCAACGCTACCTTGGTGCAGTGGCCTTACTTATCATCATTGCTATTTTGCAACTCATTCCGCCCAAAGTGGTGGGGGTGATTGTCGATGGCGTAACCGAACAGCATTACAGTACGTCACAGGTGTGGATGTGGATTGGCGTACTGGTTGCAGTCGCCATTGTCACCTATCTGCTGCGTTATGTCTGGCGCGTCTGGTTATTTGGCGCTTCTTATCAACTGGCCGTGGAGTTGCGTGAAGATTTCTATCGTCAACTGAGCCGCCAGCATCCGGAGTTTTACCTGCGTCACCGTACCGGTGATTTAATGGCACGCGCAACGAATGACGTTGATCGCGTTGTGTTTGCTGCCGGTGAAGGTGTGTTGACGTTAGTGGATTCGTTGGTGATGGGCTGCGTGGTATTGGTGGTGATGTCGACGCAAATCAGTTGGCAACTCACACTGCTCTCGCTGCTGCCGATGCCGATTATGGCGCTGGTTATCAAGCGTTACGGCGATCAGTTGCACCAGCGTTTTAAGCTAGCGCAGGCGGCATTCTCTGCGCTTAACGATCGTACGCAGGAGAGCATGACCAGCATTCGCATGATCAAAGCTTTCGGTCTGGAGGATCGCCAGTCGGCGCTGTTTGCAACGGAAGCCGCCGACACGGGGGCGAAAAATATGCGCGTCGCCCGCGTTGATGCGCGTTTTGATCCAACCATTTACATTGCTATTGGACTGGCGAACATGCTGGCGATTGGTGGCGGTAGCTGGATGATTGTCCATGGTACGCTGACGCTCGGTCAGCTCACCAGTTTTGCCATGTATCTGGGTTTAATGATTTGGCCAATGCTGGCGCTGGCATGGATGTTTAACATCGTGGAACGCGGAAGTGCGGCTTACAGCCGAATCCGCGACATGCTGGCAGAAGCGCCGGTAGTGAATGACGGCAGTGAGCCGGTGCCGGAAGGGCGCGGCAATCTGACTATTGCTATCCGTGAATTTCGCTATCCGCAGATGGAAATCGCCGTGCTGAATAATGTTAACGCGCTACTGACACCGGGCCAGATGCTGGGTATCTGCGGGCCGACCGGCGCCGGGAAAACCACCTTGCTGGCGTTAATTCAGCGCCATTTTGACGTCGGGCAGGGAGATATTCGTTTCCACAATATTCCCCTTCAGCAATTGAAGCTGGATGTCTGGCGCAGCCGTCTGGCGGTAGTGAATCAGACTCCTTTCCTCTTTTCCGATACGGTGGGTAATAATATTGCCTTAGGCAAACCCGGCGCTACACAGGAAGAGATTGAACACGTAGCGAAGCTTGCCAGTGTGCATGACGACATTCTGCGTCTGCCGCAGGGCTATGATACGGAAGTGGGCGAGCGCGGCGTGATGCTTTCTGGTGGCCAAAAACAGCGCATTTCGATTGCACGCGCACTGCTGCTCAATGCTGAGATCCTGATTCTGGATGATGCGTTGTCGGCCGTTGACGGTCGAACCGAACATCAAATTTTGCATAACCTGCGCCAGTGGGGCGAAGGACGTACGGTCATTATCAGCGCACATCGCCTGTCGGCGCTGACAGAAGCCAGTGAGATTTTAGTCATGCAGCATGGACATATTGCCCAGCGTGGCCAGCATGAGCAGCTTGCTCGCCAACCGGGCTGGTATCGCGATATGTATCGCTACCAGCAACTGGAAGCCGCCCTGAATGACGTACCGCAGGAGGCAGCCGATGCGTAATTTCTCACGACAGTGGCCGACACTGAAACGGCTGCTGGTGTATGGCAAACCGTGGCGCAAGCAGTTGATCAAAGCGGTGCTGATGCTGTGGGTTGCGGCGATTGCGGAAGTCTCTGGTCCGGCGCTGATAAGCTACTTTATCGATAATATGGTGGCCAAAAGCTATCTGCCACTTGCGCTGGTCGCCGGTCTGGCAGTGGTTTATGTCGGCCTGCAACTGCTGGCGGCGCTACTGCACTATCGTCAGTCGCTGCTGTTTAACCAGACGGCGGTCGGCGTGGTACAACAACTGCGTACCGATGTGATGGATGCCGCGCTGCGCCAGCCGTTGAGCGAATTTGATACCCAGCCGGTCGGACAGATTATCTCTCGCGTGACTAATGACACCGAAGTGATCCGCGATCTTTATGTCACGGTGGTGGCGACGGTGCTGCGCAGCGCCGCGTTGATTGGCGCGATGCTGGTCGCCATGTTTAGCCTCGACTGGCGGATGGCGCTGGTGGCGATGACGATTTTCCCGGCAGTGCTGATCGTTATGCTGATCTATCAGCGCTTCAGCACACCGATTGTGCGCAGGATGCGTGCCTACCTTGCTGACATTAACGACGGCTTTAACGAAATTATTAACGGCATGAGTGTGATTCAGCAGTTCCGCCAGCAGACACGCTTTGGTGAACGTATGGGCGATGCCAGCCGTTCCCACTATCTTGCGCGCATGCAAACTCTGCGGCTGGATGGTTTTCTGCTGCGCCCGCTGCTAAGTCTTTTCTCGGCGCTGGTACTCTGTGGGCTGCTGATGTTGTTTGGTTTCTCCTCCGTCGGCACGGTAGAGGTCGGTGTGCTGTATGCGTTTATCAGCTATCTTGGCCGTTTGAATGAACCGCTGATTGAGTTGACAACGCAGCAATCGATGCTGCAGCAGGCGGTTGTCGCTGGCGAGCGTGTGTTCGAACTGATGGATCGGCCGCGCCAGTCTTATGGTTACGATGATACGCCGCTACGCAGTGGCGCCATTGATATTGAGAATGTTTCGTTCGCCTATCGCGACGATCAACTGGTGCTGCAGGATATTTCGCTGTCGGTTGCGCCGCGCAGTTTTGTGGCCTTAGTGGGGCATACTGGCAGCGGAAAAAGTACGCTCGCCAGCCTCTTGATGGGTTATTACCCGCTTACGCAGGGCGAGATCCGCCTCGACGGAAGGCCAATCTCTGCGCTCAGCCATACGGCGCTGCGCAAAGGCGTGGCGATGGTGCAACAGGATCCAGTGGTACTGGCGGACAGCTTTTTTACCAATGTGACACTGGGGCGCGATATCAGTGAAGCGCAGGTGTGGCAGGCACTGGAGACAGTACAACTTGCGGAACTGGCGCGCGGTATGAGTGCGGGTATTCATACCCCGCTCGGCGAGCAGGGAAATAATCTCTCTGTTGGGCAAAAACAGCTGCTGGCGCTGGCGCGTGTGCTGGTCAATACACCGCCGATCCTGATCCTTGATGAGGCAACGGCAAATATCGACTCCGGTACCGAGCAGGCAATCCAGCATGCGCTGGCGGCGGTGCGTAAGAAAACCACCCTGGTGGTGATCGCCCACCGTTTATCGACTATTGTTGAGGCCGAAACCATCCTTGTGTTACATCGTGGACAGGCCGTGGAACACGGAACGCACCAGCAATTGTTGGCCGCGAAAGGGCGCTACTGGCAGATGTATCAACTGCAACTGGCCGGGGAAGAATTGGCGGCCAGTGCGCGAGAAGAGTCGCTTATCGCGTGATGCACCAAAATTAGGCATGCTACTGACAGTATTCTCTGTTGGTGCAAAAAAGTAACGCACCATGCACTGTTATGGTGCGTTTTTCTTTTCTGGCACCAGTCCGAATCGCGAGCCAGCATTTTTCCCTTTCCGCTTTTCCCGGCCTGTCTGCACTAACAATCTGAAATTGTCCTCGTTTTCATTGTTGGCACACCGCTTGCAATATCTATTACGTGTTAGCTGCGGCCATTATCGAATTTCGACTGGAGGGGGATCTATGAAGCTGGTTACCGTGGTGATTAAACCATTCAAACTCGAAGACGTTCGTGAAGCACTGTCTTCTATTGGTATTCAAGGGCTGACCGTGACTGAAGTTAAAGGTTTCGGGCGTCAGAAAGGTCATGCCGAGCTGTACCGCGGTGCGGAATATAGCGTCAATTTCCTGCCTAAAGTGAAAATTGATGTGGCAATTGCGGATGATCAACTCGATGAAGTGATCGATGTGATCAGCAAAGCGGCCTACACCGGAAAAATTGGCGACGGTAAAATTTTCGTTGCTGAGTTGCAACGCGTAATTCGTATTCGTACCGGCGAAGCCGACGAAGCAGCACTGTAATAGCTGGCCACACAGTGATAGGGATTGGAACAATGAAAAACACAACATTAAAAACAGGTCTTGCTTCACTGGCATTGCTGCCAGGTCTGGCGATGGCGGCTCCCGCTGTGGCAGATAAAGCAGACAACGGCTTTATGATGATTTCTACTGCGCTGGTGCTGTTTATGAGCATCCCGGGCATCGCGCTGTTTTACGGCGGCCTGATCCGCGGTAAAAACGTGCTCTCCATGCTGACGCAGGTCGCGGTCACCTTCGCGCTGGTATGCGTTCTGTGGGTGGTTTATGGCTACTCTCTGGCTTTTAGCGAGGGTAACAGCTTCTTCGGCAGCTTCAACTGGGTAATGCTGAAGAATATCGAACTGACTGCGGTCATGGGAAGTATCTACCAATATATCCACGTTGCTTTCCAGGGCTCTTTCGCCTGTATCACCGTGGGCCTGATTGTTGGGGCGTTGGCGGAACGTATTCGCTTCTCTGCGGTGCTCATTTTCGTGGTGGTATGGCTGACTCTCTCCTACGTGCCAATTGCACACATGGTATGGGGCGGCGGTCTGCTGGCAACGCATGGCGCGCTGGACTTCGCTGGTGGTACGGTGGTGCATATCAACGCCGCTGTTGCAGGCCTGGTGGGTGCTTACCTGATTGGCAAACGTGTGGGCTTTGGCAAAGAAGCATTCAAACCGCATAACCTGCCAATGGTCTTTACCGGCACCGCTATCCTCTATGTGGGTTGGTTCGGTTTCAACGCCGGTTCTGCAAGTGCTGCTAACGAAATCGCCGGGCTGGCCTTCTTGAATACCGTAGTGGCTACAGCTGGTGCAATCCTTGCGTGGGTGTTCGGTGAGTGGGCGTTGCGTGGCAAACCGTCTCTGCTGGGTGCATGTTCTGGCGCGATTGCAGGCCTGGTTGGTATTACTCCAGCGTGTGGTTATGTGGGTGTTGGCGGCGCGCTGATTGTGGGCCTGGTGTCAGGTCTGGCAGGTCTGTGGGGTGTTACTGCACTGAAACGTATGCTGCGTGTTGACGATCCGTGTGACGTGTTTGGTGTGCATGGCGTTTGCGGCATCGTTGGTTGTATCCTGACCGGCATCTTTGCCGCAACTTCCCTCGGCGGCGTCGGTTATGCACAAGGCGTGACTATGGGCCAGCAGGTACTGGTTCAGTTGGAAAGTATCGCTGTCACCATCGTATGGTCTGGTGTCGTGGCCTTTATCGGCTACAAACTGGCTGACATGACTGTGGGCCTGCGTGTACCGGAAGATCAAGAGCGTGAAGGTCTGGATGTTAACAGCCATGGTGAAAACGCCTACAACGCCTGATTGAGTTGAGTTATCTCCTTAGCATAAAAAAGCCTCCATTCGGAGGCTTTTCTTTTTGCAGAGACCTTTTGCAGAGGCTTAGTTGCGGTTGCGTATCACCCCTTCCTGCACAGTTGACGCCACCAGCACACCGTGTTGTGTGTAGAACTCCCCGCGTACGAAGCCGCGCGCCCCTGAGGCAGAAGTACTTTCCACGCTATAAAGCAGCCATTCATTCATATTGAATGGGCGATGGAACCACATTGAGTGGTCGATGGTGGCAACCTGCATACCGTGCTCAAGGAAACCCACGCCGTGTGGCTGGAGTGCCACCGGCAGGAAGTTGAAGTCTGAGGCATAACCCAGTAGGTATTGATGGACGCGAAAGTCTTCCGGCACCACGCCGTTCGCGCGGATCCATACCTGGCGTGCAGGTTCGGCAATATGTCCTTTCAGCGGGTTGTGAAATTCTACCGGTCGGATCTCCAGCGGTTTATCGCTGAGGAATTTCTCTTTGACCAGCGGCGGCAACAAATGGGAGAGGGCATGAGCGATATCGGTTTCGGATTTCAGTGAATCCGGTGCGGGTGCATCCGGCATCGGTTTTTGATGTTCGTAACCCGTCTCCGGTGCCTGGAACGAGGCGGTCATGTAAAAAATGGGCTTCCCGTTCTGGATCGCCGCCACGCGGCGAGCGCTGAAGCTGTTGCCATCGCGCAGAACTTCCACGTCATACACAATCGGTTTCAGGCTATCGCCAGGACGCAGAAAGTAGCTGTGGAAGGAATGCACCAGACGTTCAGCGGGAACAGTTTCTTTAGCGGCGTACAGCGCCTGGCCGACAACCTGGCCGCCAAAGACCTGGCGTAGTCCTAAATCTTCGCTCTGGCCGCGAAATAAGCCTTCTTCGATTTTTTCCAGATTCAACAATGACAGCAGGTTAGAGAGTGCCTGACTCATAAATTTCCTCAAATAAATAACGGCTGACTGAGCGAATAATCCGCTAAGTATAACCTGGGAAAGTGAGTGGTCCGATGGGTTCAATAATCTGAATAAATGGGGCTTTGCAGGAATATATCGCGCTTATGTGCCAGACTTGTTCTCGTTACGATGGTTTAACCACCCATCCTGGCAGGCAAGCGTTCTGCCGGTGCATTGAAGATAAGGAGAAATCTATGAAACTCGTGCACATGTTAAGTGGTTTGGCAGTTGCAGTTGCGCTCTCTGCCTGTGCTCAAAAAGGCGCTGACATTCCGACACCAGCACCTAATCCCGGCGCACCTGCGGCAACCAATAAAGCTGCGATTGCGCAACCCAATGTTTCCGGTACGATCTGGATCCGTCAGAAAGTGGCACTGCCGCCAAATGCGGTATTAACCGTGACTGTTTCTGATGCTTCCCAGGCGGATGCGCCGTCGAAAGTGCTGGCGCAGAAAGCCGTGCGTACTGAAGGTAAACAGGCTCCGTTCAGCTTCGTGCTGCCATTTAACCCGGCTGATATCCAGCCGAATGCCCGTATTCTGCTGAGTGCGGCCATTACCATCGACGATAAAATTGTCTTTATCACCGATACGGTTAAACCGGTTATTAACCAGGGTGGAACTAAGGCGGATCTGACGTTGGTGCCAGTGCAGCAAACAGCCGTGCCGTTGCAGCAAAGCAGTGGCGCAGCTACGACCGTTCCTTCCACGTCCCCCACACAAGTGAACCCGTCTGAAGCCACTCCGGCGCCGACACAGTACTAATAACGGCTCCTCTCCCCCGGGGGAGGAGCGTTTTAGTAGATCCAACGGTAACGTTGTAAATCGATTTGCCCGCTGCCTGAAACAACCACGCCTTCAGCCAGTAATGCCTGACGCTGGCGCTGTAAATCCGGCCCGGTCAATGAGATGCAGCCATGACGATTCACTACCCGATGCCACGGTAACGCACTCCCTTCTGGTAAGCGTTTCAGTACACCACCCACCTGTCGCGCGGCGCGCGGAGATCCCGCCAGTTTCGCCACGTCGCCATAAGTTGTGACGTAACCTTCCGGTATTGCGGCAACGATTTGCCAGACTCGCTGCGGGAAAGAATCCTGTATATCCATGCTGATATCCTGAGGGAAGACTTTGCAGAATAAACAGCATAAAGCATGCTGTGAAGGGCCAGTTGCGCAATAAACCAGCATCCGCCCCGGCGCGGCTTGCAATTGCCATCCCGGACAGGGATAATGCGCCAGCGCGTTGATTAGCAACGCTCTCAATGGGGGCCCTGTTGGTTCTCCCGCAACGCTACTCTGTTCACCAGGTCAGGTCCGGAAGGAAGCAGCCAGGGCAGACGACGTGTGTGCCGGGATGTAGCTGGCAGGGCCTCCACCCATTTCTGCTTTTGAATCCTCTGTTTCCCGTTTATCCCTTTACATCTTCAGCACACCCGCAGTTTATTTGAAAATGCTTAACGCGCTTGTTATATACCCTTACTTTATTATTCTTATGCGACTCGGCTAACGTGAAGCTTGTGCGGGTGTGGGCGAATAATTTCCGGCATTACACCATGTTGCGTTTTAACGGGTGCTGCGAATGGTTGAGCGCTAACCATAGCGGTTTGATACGCAGTAATGCGTTTTCCAGCTCTGTTAATTCCAGTGAAAACGGCATACGTAAATAGCGGTCAAAGGCACCGGACAGGCCAAAACGTGTTCCCGCACCGAGGTGAATGCCGATAGTTTCCGCACGGGCGGCTAACTGGGTTGCCAGCATATCGGGCAGTTCTACCCAATAGGATAGGCCACCCTGAGGTGTCTGAAAGCGCCATTCCGGAAAATGCTCGCGCATTAACGCAGCACAATCATCACGGCGGTTGGTGAGCATTTGGCGACGGCCGGGCAAAAATGCCTCTGCGTTTTGCATTAACCACAGCGTTGCCAGTTGCTCCAGTAACGGGGAACCCAGATCCAGCGTGTCACGGGTCTGGGCGAGGGCGGCAATTGTGCGCGTTGAGGCGCGGATCCATCCTAGGCGTAGGCCACCCCAGAAACTTTTTCCCGCCGAACCGAGCGTGATCACGTTTCCAGCAGGATCGAAGGTTGCCAGCGGTGGAGGCGGCGGTGCGTCGTACCATAAATCCACCATTGTTTCATCGACCACCAGTGTCGTGCGCGTGCGCGCTGCGATAGCGGCGATGGCTTCGCGGGTGGCGATATCCATACAGCGACCGGTTGGATTGTGAAAGTCGGGCATCAGATAGGCCAGACGCGGGGCGGTCTGCGCCAGCGTGGCAGCAAATCCGTCGCTGTCCCAGCCAGTTTGTGGCAGCGATACACCAACGGGTCGGCATAACGCGCCCTGGATCGCAGCAATCGCCAGCGGGTAGGTTGGATGATCGACCACCACACGATCGCCCGGACCGGTCAGCATGCGCAGTACCAACGCCAGTGCGCTGACTGCACCATTCACCACCATCACTTCATCGGCGTGAGTTGGCAGCCCGCGCTCGGTATAACGTGTAGCTATGGCTTCACGCAGCGGCAGCAAGCCGAGCTGGCCATAGCCGGTTCGCGTGAGGTAGTGCGGGATCATGCTCAGCGCGTGGGTATAGGCTTGGTGTATCTCCGGCCCGGCGCTCAGCGCCGCCGTAGAGAGATCCAGTGCCGTCGCGGCTGTTGCGAGCGTTGGAACGCTACGGCTATCAGGCAGAATCACCCGCGATCCGCTGCCGTGGCGGCTCTCCAGGTAACCCTCATCGCGCAAGTGCGCTAGCGCGCTGGCAACGGTAGTGCGGCTGATGTCCAGTGTCGAGGCCAGTTCGCGCTCGCCAGGCAGACGCGTGTCCAGCACCAGCCTCCCATCAAGAATCAGCAAACGCAGGGCATCGGCAAGCTGACGCCATAGCGGCATACGGGATTCGGGTTGTTGCCAGTGCCCTAACAGACGCTGCAAAGATTGGCTACCAAAGCGACGGGATGACATATGCAGTCCACTATATAAAAACTGGACATTAATAATAATGCCATTTGCGGAGAAGATGGAAGCATGAACAACCGGAGAACAAAAATGCTACGTCGATTACTGCAACTCTATATTGGTTTGGTCCTGTACGGTGTTTCCACCGCGATGTTTGTCCGTGCCGATTTGGGCGCTGATCCGTGGAACGTTTTCCATCTTGGTGTGGCGAAACTGCTGTCGATGGATATCGGTACGGTGATGATCGCAACCGGTGCGCTGGTGCTGTTGTTCTGGATCCCGCTGCGCCAGCGTCCGGGGCTGGGAACCATCAGCAATGTGATCGTGCTTGGGCTTGCCGCTGATGCTGCGTTGGCATGGATGTCACCGCTGGAGACGCTCCTGGCGCGCAGCGTAATGCTGGCGGTTGCGGTGATTGTCAATGCGCTGGCGACCGGAATGTATATTGGCGCCGGGTTTGGCGCAGGCCCGCGTGATGGCCTGATGACTGGTATCCATGCCCGCACAGGCTGGTCAGTGCGCAGTATCCGCACGGCGATTGAGATTTTCGTCCTGCTGGCAGGCTGCCTGCTGGGCGGCACATTTGGCGTTGGCACGGTATTTTACGCGCTAAGTATTGGCCCGCTGATTCAGCTTTCTCTGCCGTGGTTTCGTCAGAAACCGGCGCTAAGCGTAACGCCGCAAACCGAACCAGCAGCCTGATTTTTTTAATACAGCGAAAACCCCCTGATCTGGTGGAACATCTGCAATACTTGCTTCTATCAGAAAGATAAGGAGCGATCGCTTGTGTTAACACCTGAGCTTCAAACGGCACGTCTGATTCTCAAACCGTTGGTATCGGAAGATGCCACGCAAATTCAGCGCATTTTCCCTCGCTGGGAGATTGTCCGTTATCTGGTTGCCAGCGTTCCCTGGCCCTATCCGGATAATGCGGCACAGAACTATGTCGATAATGTTGCGCTGGCGGCAATGCGCACAGGGAAAGGCTGGTTCTGGACGTTGCGGCGTAAAGAGAATGCCGATGAACTCATGGGCGTGATCTGCCTGATGGATACCCCGGATAATAACCGGGGATTCTGGCTGGTTCCGGAGTGGCAAGGGATGGGGTATATGACGGAAGCCTGCCATGTTGTAACGGATTTTTGGTTTAATGCACTCGAACGTGATGTACTGCGTGCGCCCAAAGCTGTCGCCAACGATCGTTCGAAGAGACTTTCTCAACGCAGCGGTATGCGTTTGGTTCGCCTGCAAAAAGGTGAATACGTTTCCGGGACGCTGGAGACGGAGTTGTGGGAGATAACCCGCGAAAAATGGAACCAACTGCACCACTAAACCTGCCAGCGGGCGCGCTGGCGGATTTTATTCCCGCGATGAGCATTATATTTATTCGTTTTAATTATAATGTCATTTAATTGAAATATTACCTTCATCTTTATGTCATAAATATAGGGCAAATTATTTCTGGGGATTTGTCGCCCTGTTATAATATTGAAATATAAATGTGGATCGATTTCGTAAGTTCGTGTATTAATTAGCATGTTTATTCACACAAGAAGGGATAATCATGGCCAGTGCAGTATTAAACGTCAAAATTGATGAAGCGCTAAAAGAGAAGCTGCGTCATTACGCAGAAGTAAATAGTGAAAATTTAAGCACGGCGACAGAAAAACTGCTGTTGCTGGCGTTCGAAACAGCAGAAGAGGCGGGAGTCTCGGAAGATGACATTGATAACCAGCACACGGAAGAAGAGAGTGCTGCTCCGTTTACTCCTAAAGAGATCAAAGCATTACGTAAACTCCTGAAGAAGAAAAAATGAACCAACAACTGCTATCAACCGCCAGTAACTACGGCGAAGCCTGTGCGATGTTGCGTTCAGGCTTTGTGAAACAAGTAAGACTGGACTGGAATATCGGAAGTGATGAGTTTTTTCAGATCGCATCGGACTGGTGTGACGCTGGCGCGAAAATCAAAAAAGAGGGAAACAGTTTTATTATTTCAATAAAAGGATTTCCTATTCCTCGCCAGCAGTAATCTTGTTGTCATGAAAACGTCATTTAAATTGCATTAAAAACTGTGATGATTGTTTCATAATAACTCTACAGATCCATCTCAAAACACATTACGGATGATGTTTCCGGCGAGCCTGCGTGGTTCGCCGATATTTCTTTTTATCCCGCAAAATATATTTCATGCCGGTTGTCTTCATCCCTGGTATTTTTCACGAAGCGCTCACAAGCAGGTCCGGGCAAAACGGGTATACTAATGATCCCTTTGCTGTCAGGAACGCCATGAAAACTATCACACTTTACGACGTTGCCAGCCAGGCTGGCGTCTCTTACCAGACTGTATCCCGGGTGATCAATGATGCGGCTCACGTTTCCGTTCGTACCCGTGAAAAGGTGCTCGCCGCTATGGCTGCGCTGCACTATGTTCCCAATCGTGGCGCCCAGCAACTTGCGGGCAAACGCAGTAGAACGCTGGGGTTACTGACTACCGATCTGGCGCTCCATGCACCGTCACAAATTGCCTCGGCGGTGAAATCCCGCGCCGGTCTTGCCTCCGCGAGCGTCATTATTTCGATGCTTGAGCAGCATGACGCCGCCAGCTGTAGCGCGGCATTGCAGGAGTTGTTGGCACAGCGTGTGGAAGGCGTGCTTATCAATGTTCCGCTGGAGGATGCGCAGGCCGAGCAGTTGGCGGCGCAGGCGCAGCCGACGCCGCTGTTATTTCTGGATGTCAGTGATAAGGCGGCCGTTAACAGCCTGGTATTTGACGCGGAGCAGGGCGCGCGCCTGAGTGTGGAACATGTGCTGTCGCAAGGCCACCAGCGCATTGCACTGCTGGGCGGGCCGCAGAGTTCGGTTTCAGCCCGCGCCCGTTTTAGCGGTTGGCTGGCGGCGTTAGCGCAGGCGAAACTGAACCCCTGTGCCAGTGAGTATGGGGACTGGAGTGCTGCATCGGGGTATGAAAAAGCCCATTTGCTGCTGGCGCATCCCCGGCCGCCGCAGGCTATTCTGGTGGCCAACGATCAGATGGCGCTCGGCGTGATGCGCGCCTGTGCTGAGAAGGGCATTGATGTGCCAGGCCAGATTTCAGTGGTGGGGTATGACGACACTGCGGACAGTGCCTGGTTTTCTCCACCTCTGACCACGGTACGCCAGGCGTTCAAAGATGCTGGTGAACGTAGCGTGGATTGGTTGCTTAATCCGCCCGACAGGGAATTGGCCCTCAGCCAGATTCGGCTGCCCGTCACGCTGATAGAACGCCTCTCAACTGCTCCGGCGCACGAACGGAAGATCCGCTGCGGTGAAGCCCTTGCCCGGCAACTCAATGAACTGGCGCAGCAGGTTGCTATGCTGGATCGTCGCTAATGCTTTTGTGATCCTTTTCGCCTTCAGCTGATCCCGGGCTTTACCCGCAATTAAAAATGCGTCATTGTTCCTTAAATTGTGAGCGCTTCGCAAAAAAAGAGGTTTTATGTCTGCTACCGCATTAAGTTCACTGATTTCCCGTCGCGACTGGGAAAACCCGGCGATCACCCACTGGCACCGTTTACCGGCTCATGCGCCCATGCGTAGCTGGCGCGATGAAACAGCGGCGCGCGATGATGCCGATTCATCTGCGCGGCGCCTGCTGAATGGCGAATGGCGTTTCAGTCTGTTTGATTCGCCGGAAGCCGTGCCGGAACGCTGGATAACAGAGGATTGCGCTGATGCAGTGGCGATGCCGGTGCCATCGAACTGGCAGATGCAGGGATTTGACACGCCCATTTATACCAATGTTACCTATCCGATTCCGGTAACGCCTCCGTTTGTTCCGCAACAAAACCCGACTGGTTGTTATTCGCTCACATTTACCATGAAAGAAGGGGAGCTGGCGCAGGGGCAGACGCGGATTGTTTTTGATGGTGTCAATGCGGCATTTTTTCTTTGGTGTAACGGCCAATGGATCGGCTATTCACAGGACAGCCGTCTTCCCGCTGAGTTTGACCTCAGTAAGGCGCTAAAAGCAGGCGAAAACCGGCTGGCGGTGATGGTGCTGCGCTGGTGTGATGGCAGCTACCTGGAAGACCAGGATATGTGGCGGATGAGCGGGATTTTTCGCGATGTCTCCCTGCAACATAAACCGCAGACGCATATCGCCGATTTCCACTATATCAGCGAACTGAATGCGGATCTGACCCACGCGCAATTGCAGGTTAATGTGCAGTTGGCCGGGGCGTTTGCAGGGTGTCGTGTTGCCGTTGCTCTGTGGCGCGATGGAGAAAGCGTTGCCGCCGCGCAGCAGTCGCCGGGCAGCGTCGTAGTGGATGAGCGCGGTGCGTGGGCAGAACGCCTGTGCGTGACGCTGCCGGTTGCCGCGCCTGCGCTGTGGAGCGCGGAAACACCGAACCTCTATCGCCTGACATTAACCTTGATCGATGCACAAGGCTATGTACTGGAAGCGGAAGCCTGCGACGTGGGGTTCCGTATGGTGGAAATTCGTGATGGTTTGCTACTGCTTAATGGCAAACCCCTGCTGATTCGTGGCGTGAACCGTCACGAGCATCATCCGCAAAACGGACAAGCCATTGATGAAGCCACTATGCGTCGCGACATTGAGCTAATGAAACAGCACAACTTCAATGCTGTGCGCTGTTCTCACTATCCGAATCATCCGCTGTGGTATCGCCTGTGCGATCAGTATGGCTTATATGTCGTGGATGAGGCCAACATTGAAACCCACGGCATGATGCCTATGAGCCGCCTGGCGGACGATCCGTGCTGGCTGCCAGCCATGAGCGAACGTGTGACGCGAATGGTGCAGCGCGATCGCAACCATCCATCGATCATTATCTGGTCGCTGGGCAACGAATCCGGTCACGGTGCGAACCACGATGCGCTATATCGCTGGCTGAAAACGACCGATCCGACGCGTCCAGTACAGTATGAAGGCGGCGGCGCGAACACCGCAGCCACCGATATTGTCTGTCCGATGTATGCCCGCGTCGACCAGGATCAGTCCTTCCCGGCTGTGCCAAAGTGGTCGATTAAAAAGTGGATCGGTTTGCCTGGCGAAAATCGACCGCTCATTCTTTGCGAATACGCGCATGCGATGGGCAACAGTTTTGGCGGTTTTGCTAAATACTGGGAAGCGTTCCGCGCTTTCCCGCGTTTGCAGGGCGGTTTTGTCTGGGATTGGGTTGACCAGGCATTAACCAAAACCGGTGACGACGGGCAGCCATTCTGGGCCTACGGCGGCGATTTTGGCGATACGCCGAATGACCGCCAGTTCTGTATGAATGGTCTGGTGTTTCCTGATCGCACACCGCATCCGGCGCTGTATGAAGCGCAGCGCGCGCAGCAATTTTTCCAGTTCAGCCTGCTTAGTACCACGCCGCTGGTGCTGGAGGTTGAGAGCGAATATCTGTTCCGCGCGACGGATAATGAATACCTGCGCTGGTCTGTTGCCCGTGATGGTGATGTGTTGGCGCAGGGAGAAATTCCTCTGGATATTGCCCCACAAGGCAAACAGTGTATTGAACTGAACATACCAAATCTGGAAGCCGCGGCAGGTGAAGTCTGGCTGAATGTGGATGTTTTCCAGCGCACGGCGACGCGCTGGTCGGGGGCGGATCATCACTGCGCCTGGGATCAATGGCGTCTACCCGCGCCGTTGTATATCACTCCGCACGTGACGCAAAACTCGCGCCCGACATTGCAGGTCAGCGAGCAGGAATTCGTCATCACGCATCAGTCACAACGTTGGCACTTCTGTCGCCGCAGCGGAAACCTGCAACAGTGGTGGCGTGATGAACAGCCAACGCTGCTTACCCCGCTGAGCGACTGTTTTGCCCGTGCGCCGCTGGATAATGACATTGGTATCAGCGAGGTGACGCGCATCGATCCTAACGCGTGGGTGGAACGCTGGAAGGCGGCTGGCATGTACGAGCTGTCGGCTGAGCTGCTTTATTGTGATGTTGAGGAACGCAGCACGGGAATTGTTGTAAGCACAGGTCAGTGCTGGCAGGGCGCAGGGAAAACCGCGTTTATCAGCCATAAATGCTGGCAAATTGATGGTGACGGCGCACTGCATGGCGATGTCACGGTTCAGGTTGCACGCGATATTCCACCTCCCGCGCGGGTGGGCCTGGTCTGTCAACTGACGGAGCGGTATCCGCAGGTAAGCTGGTTGGGACTGGGGCCACATGAAAATTACCCGGATCGCCGGTTGGCAGCTCGTCAGGGGCGGTGGACGCAGCCGCTGTCGGCGCTGCATACGCCTTATATTTTTCCCGGTGAAAATGGCTTGCGCTGCAACACGCGCGCAGTATGGTACGGCGCGCACCAGTGGCATGGGGATTTCCATTTTTCCCTCGGCTGCTACAGCGATGACCAACTACGGGAAACTACGCACCACCACTTATTGCGTGAAGAAGCCGGTTGTTGGCTGCATCTCGATGCTTTCCACATGGGCGTTGGCGGCGATGATTCCTGGAGCCCGAGTGTGTCGCCGGAGTTTATCCTGCAAGATGAGACGGTGCGTTACGCTTTTTGTTGGCGGCAGAACTAAACTTATCGGGCCTGATGCAGCGGGGCTGTCCCGCTGCGCAGTCATGCGGGGGCCGATGCATGAAATATGTCGATGGTTTTGTGGTCGCAGTGCCAGAGGATGAAAAAGAGGTGTATTGCCAGCTCGCGGCGAAAGCGGCACTCATCTTTAAAGAGTTCGGCGCAACGCGCATTGTCGAATGTTGGGCTGAGGACGTACCGGATGGCAAACTCACCGATTTTCGCATGGCAGTAAAAGCTGAAGACCACGAAGCAGTCGTCTTCAGCTGGATTGAATACCCCTCCAAAGAGGTACGCGATGCCGCGAATCAAAAGATGATGGCCGATCCCCGTATGAGAGAACTGGGCAATGCGATGCCTTTTGACGGTAAGCGCATGATATACGGCGGCTTTGTGCCGGTGCTCGATGAGTAGCGAAACTCAGGAGACTTTGGTGAAAAGCGCTTTGCGCTCAAGTACATCACCATCAGTACGGAACACGCCGTCACCGGTGTAATGCAGCGTCTGTGGCCACGTTGGTTCGCGGTTTACCCGCGCAGCAACGACTTCAAAAATAAAGAAGTTATAGGTATCTACCATCGCGTCGTCATAAAGGCGGCATTCGAACTGGCCGTAGCACTCTTTAATGGATGGCGCGGCCACATATTCACTTTTTTCTGCCGTCAGGCCAAATTGAGCAAACTTATCGACTTCATCGCCTGTACAGTTACCAATACGGGAAACGGTGTCGATCATGCTGGCTTCAGGCAGATTAATGACACACTCTCCGCTTTGTCGGATGCGTTCGAAGCTGGCATTGCCACCGGAAATCATGCAGCCGACCAGCGAAGGAGAAAACTCCAGAATCGTGTGCCAGCCTAAGGTCATAATATTATTCCGCCCTTGCCAGTGGCTGCTTAGCAGTACCACCGGACCAGGTTCCAGCCAGTGCCGGACATCGTGCAGCGGCCAGGATTGCTTTTTCATTGTGCTTCCTCCGCGTTGTTAAAACCCTTTTAACAGTAGCAGAGTGATTTCTCATGGAGGTTCTTTTCCTCCCGGCGAATAAACGCCTCCGCCGGTAGCGTTTTACTGTAAAGCCAGCCTTGTCTCTATTCCTCGTCACACTGTTCTGGCTACTTGCGCTGAGCGTCGGTTTTGATACCGTCGGTAACGCTTGCCAGTTTTAAGGCTTTTGCCATCTTGATAATGTGCGGCGTCACGGTTTTGTGCTCCAGCACCTCGACAAACGATTTATCGATTTTAATAGTATCGACCGAGGGTATGCAGGTAGCTCAGGCTGCAATAACCCTTACCAGGAAGGGGCTCCCGGTTTATGGGCAAAGAAACGGCGGAATAGATTATCGGCGGTGTGCCAGTCTGCGAACCAGGCGATCTCCTATCATCTGCACGCCTTGTACCATCACCACCAGGATAATCACTGTGCCGAACATGACCTGGTTGTTAAAGCGTTGGTAGCCGTAACGAATGGCTAAATCGCCCAGCCCGCCACCGCCAATTACGCCCGCCATTGATGAGAAGCCAATCAGCATCACCACCGTTAGGGTGATCCCCGCCAGCAGCGTGGGAAGCGCTTCTGGCAACAGTGCTTTCGCAATCACATGCCAGAGGTTACCACCCATGGATAAAATGGCTTCAATGCGCCCGTAATCTACCTCGTCCAACGCGGTTTCCGTCAGGCGCGCGAAGAAGGGAAATGCGCCAATTGTTACCGGCACGACGGCGGCAGTACTACCCAGCGTGGTTCCTATCAGTAAACGGGTAAATGGGATCAGTGCAATCAACAGCACAATAAATGGCAGTGAGCGGCCAACGTTGATAATCGTACCGAGCAGAACATTCAGCTTTGGCATCGGCGCTAAGCCATTGTTGCGGGAAATAAATAGCAGTACGCCCAGCGGCAGACCAATCAGCACGGTAAAGAGTGCTGAAAGACCGACCATATAAATGGTCTCCAGCGAGCCGTTTAACAGCAGCGGCCAGAGATCTTCCCAGTTCATGCGACCCCACATAACGGCCCCCCGGTAAAACCATGACGAGCAAGAAATGCCTGCTCTGCCTTGGGATCGTGCAACAGCGCCTGGCGTAGCCGCGACCACGGAGCGACCAGCAAATCAGCGATTTTACCGCTCTCGATGACTTCACCATTTTCCAGCAGCGCCGCGTGATCACATAGCGTTTTGACCACTTCCAGTTCATGGGTGATCAACACAATGGTGAGTTGCAGTTTTTGGTTGATGTCCGCCAGTAACTCCAGCACGGACGCGGTAGTTTCTGGATCCAGTGCGCTGGTGGCTTCGTCGCACAGTAGCACATCCGGATGGGCCGCCAGCGCTCTGGCAATGCCGACACGCTGCTTTTGCCCGCCTGAAAGCTGTGACGGGAAGGCGTGCGCTTTTTCGCTTAATCCCACCAGCCACAGCAGTTCTTCCACGCGCGCCTGACGCTGAGCTTTCGCTACACCGGCGATTTCCAATGGCACGGTGACATTATCGGCGACCGTACGCGCATGCAGTAAATTGAAGTGCTGGAAAATCATGCCGGTGCGCAGGCGGTGCTCGCGAAGACCGGCCTTATCCAGTTGGGTAATGTCATTACCGTTAACGATAATGCGGCCCGCAGTGGGCCGCTCCAGTAGATTAAGGCAACGGATCAGCGTACTTTTCCCTGCGCCACTGCGTCCAAGGATGCCGTAAATCGCGCCTTTTGGTACGCTTAGCGATACCTCTTTTAACGCCGGTCGGCCTGCTCCCGCGTAGATTTTACTCAGCCCTTCAATCTCAATCATGACTGCGGTACCACCGGGATCACGGAACCGTTATATTGTTTGCGGATAAACTCCGCGACCTGCGGTGATGTCAGGTCTTTGACCAGTTCTTTGATGCGCGGATCGTTGGCCAGTTGCGTGTTAGTGACCAGAATATTGGCATAGGGGTTGTGCCTGGCGCTCTCCAGACCTAGCGCATCTTTTGCCGGGCTCAGCCCTGCTTCCAGCGCGTAATTGCCATTGATCACCGCCAGATCGACATCATCCAGCGAGCGCGGGATTTGCGGCGATTCTATCTCAAGGATCTGCAAATGTTTCGGGTTTTGCACGATGTCTTTCGGTGTCGCCAGCGTGGTGGCCGGATCGGTGAACTTACTGTCGAGTTTGATCAATCCCTGGGCTTGCAGCAGGAACAGGGCCCGGCTCAGGTTCGTGGCATTGTTCGGTACGGCCACTTTGGTGTTATTCGGCAGCGATTTGAGATCCTTGTATTTATGTGAATAGATGCCGAGCGGTTCAATGTGCACTGTCGCGGCGATGGCAAAAGTCTTGCCTAGCGCCTTTTCCTGATCCTTCAAGTAAGGCACATGCTGGAAGTAGTTGGCATCGACATCGCCGTTCGCCAGTAGCTCGTTAGCATTGGCGCCGTTGGTTAATTCAATGACTTTCAGATCCAGTTTCGGATCGATTTTTTTGATGTAGTTGAGGATCTCCGCGTGCGGCACCGGGTCGGCAGCGACACGCAGTGCTTCTGCCTGAGCGGAAGTCCATACCAGAGAAAGAGACAGTGCTACCCCTGCCAGAGTAAAAGCGGCATGTTTCATGATGTGTGTTCCTGTGTTGTTATGGTCAGACGATCAATTGTTCAGTACGTTCGCGCAGCACATCGCGGTAATAACGTTCCGCCACGTCCGGATGGGAGCGCAGGCGGCCTTTCAGGTAGTTCCAGCCGACGTCGCGCAGCAGTGGATTGTGCGGATCGCTCTCCGGCCCGCGCGCCTCTTGCGCCAGCTTCGGTGGCAGGGTGTACAACGGAACCACAGCATCAAGCTGGGCGCCGAGGAAGAAAGCAATCGACAAACGCTGCTGTTCCGCAGGGGGTGATACCACGCGGTGAATGGTGGCGCGCAGATAGCCGTTGGTGGCCAGTTCCAGCAGTTCGCCAATGTTGACAACAAAACTGCCCGCCAGCGGCGCGGCATCGATCCAGTGGTCAGGTTCGACTTCCACCTGCAGTCCTTTTTGCTCATCCTGCAGGAGAAAACTGAGAAAGCCGGAATCTTTATGGGCGCCTACGCCTTGTGCGCTTTGGGTAGAGTGCTGGCCTGGGTAGCGGATCAGCTTGATGTGCTCATTTGGTTTATTGCCATAGAGCGCGTCAAAGGCGTCTGCAGGCAGTTGCAGTGCTTCGGCAAACGCCCGCAGCAGGGTAATGGCCATACCTGTCATCGCCTTTTGCCAGGCGAGGAGGGCGGCTTTCAGCGTTGGCAAGGCTCGCGGCCAAAGATTCGGGCCTTGTAAACGCCGCCAGCCGGGATCGCTGTCGCTGAGCAGCAGCGCCGGGCGTTCCGCACCAATATCGAACTGCTCACGCCAGTCCGGCTGTCCGCGGGTTATCTCTGAAGCGGCACGGTTATAGCCACGAAAATGGGGAGAGTGGATCATCGCGACTTGCTGTTTTTGCTCATCAGTGAGGGCGAAAAAACGTCGGGACTCTTGCTGGACAGCGTGTTGCAGTGCATCGTCGATGCCGTGGTTAATCAGGTAAAAGAAGCCGATATCGCGCGCAGCGTGGCGCAGATCGGCAAGAAAGTGTTCGCGTTCAGCGCCGTGCGTGTAACGGGAAAGATCGAGGATCGGTAACGTCGTTGCGTTCATTGTGTTCTCCGAAGGCAGTCAATAATCGTGTTCTGGTCAGGTTCAGTGTTCGGGGACAACAACAGCGCATTTTCTTTTTCCTCTTCGTCAGGTGTGATGACAGCTTGCCTTAACAGCAATAATTCAACCAATAACGTTCCTTTCTAATTTATGTCCGCACAGGATCACGTGCATTTGCGAAAAACGCATAACGCAGATCGCTTGAAATGAAGAAATAACTTCGATAGACTTTTGTTATGTTATAACAAAACATATGAGTGAAACATGAAACCTGATATCCATCCTCACTATCGTACAGTGGTATTCCACGACACCAGTGCCAACGAATACTTTAAAGTGGGTTCAACCATTAAAACGGAACGCGAAATCGAACTGGAAGGCGTGACCTATCCGTATATCATCATCGACGTTTCGTCGGCATCGCATCCTTATTACACCGGTAAACAAAAAGTGATTGCTAACGAAGGCAGCGCAGCACGTTTCCAGCAACGTTATGGTCGCTTTTTTAGCGATAAAAAGGAGTAAGTGATGCAGGTGCTGAATTCATTGCGTAGTGCGAAACAACGCCACCCTGACTGCCAGGTTGTCCGGCGCAAGGGGCGTTTATATGTGATCTGTAAATCCAATCCGCGATTCAAGGCGGTGCAAGGTAAAAAGAAAAAACGTTAAGCGCGAAGTGATGCCAGGGATCGGCGCTGCTTGCCATCGGCCGTAAAGTTGTCGGCGGCAAGCCAGCGTTGCAGTGCGCGATCAATGTGCTGCCATTCACTGTCAATAATTGAAAACCAGTCGGTATCGCGATTATGGCCTTTGAGTACCAGCGCCTGGCGAAAACGCCCTTCATACTGAAAACCGAGACGGAGTGCCGCTTGGCGTGACGGTTCATTCAGACTGTTACACTTCCACTCGTAGCGTCGGTATCCCAGTACTGTAAAGGCATACTTCATCAATAACCATTGTGCCTCTGTCGAGGCGGGCGTACGCGCCAGTAACGGCGAGAAATGTACGCTCCCCACTTCCATGACACCGTTTTTCTCATCAATGCGCATTAATGCGAGGCTACCGACCGGCTGTAAAGTTTTGTTGTCTATGACGGCAAAATACAGCGGATCGCGTCGTGTGCAGATGCTCGCTATCCAGTCGCGAAACGCTGCTTCATTTTTTTCCGGCTCCCGCAGCAACCATGTCCAGCTCCTGTTATCGCCTGCGTGTTGATGTGCCTGGAACAGCGCACTCGCGTGCTGAGTGTCCAGCGGCTCAAGACGGCAATAACGGCCTTCTAGCGTAACGCGCTGCGGGTAAGGACGCGGCTGCCAGTCGGGCAGCGCATCGCCGATGGGTTGTTGATATTGATTGAATTGGCTCATTGTGCCTCCTTGTGTATGCGGGGCAGCGTAACGCAGCACTGGTTCCATAAAAAGAACCATAGAGGTATAGTCTTATGGATCCACGTGGAGAAAATAATGAATATTCCTGAGGATGGACTATACGCTCTGCTGCGACGGGCGCTGGAGGACCGCGCCAGCCTGACGCGCCAGCGCACGCTCTATGTGGCGCTGCGCGATGCGGTACGGCAGGGGAGGTTAAAGCACGGTAGCCTGTTACCGGGATCGCGCGTACTGGCGGAAATGTTGCATATTTCGCGTAATACCGTGAATGCCGCGCTGGAACAACTGGCCGTTGAAGGGTATGTGTTGCGCGATCGGCAGGGAACACGGGTAGCAAAATTGGCTACAGTTGAGCGAACGGATCCTGCACCGTCGGTAACGCTCGCTCAGCGCGTACAGCAACTGCCTGGTGGGGTTTTACGTCATTCGCCAGCACTGGCGCTGACGCCGGGAATTCCGGCGGCAAATTACTTCCCGCTGGCTGTCTGGCGACGGCTGGCTGAACGAGTGTGGCGCGATGAAGGCAGTCTGTTATTGAATTATGGTGAATCCGCTGGTGAATGGCGGTTACGCGTAGCGATAGCCCGCCATCTGGCTATATCTCGCGGCATGGATTGCGACGCTGAACAGATAGTGATCACCGAAGGTGCGCAGGAAGCGTTGATGCTTTGTGTGCACTTGCTCAGTGACGTGGGCGACCATGCATGGGTGGAAGAGCCGGGTTACGGTGGTGCTAAAAGCGCTTTTCTGGCGGCAGGTCTGGAAGTGGTGGGAATGCCGATCGACGACGAAGGGATGGTGCTGAACTCTGCGGCCCGGCCGCCGCGTATGATTTACACCTCACCGTCACATCAATATCCGCTGGGCAAGGTGATGAGCGCTGCCCGGCGGCTGGCGCTGCTGGACTATGCCCGGCAAATGGGAAGCTGGATTGTGGAAGATGATTACGATAGCGAGTTTCGCTATCCGGGCGAGCCTATTCCGGCGATGTCAGGTATGGTGGCGAATCCACCCGTGGTTTATCTTGGTACTTTTAGTAAAACCTTGTTTCCATCGTTGCGTATCGGTTTTATGGTAATGCCGCCCGCATTGGCCCTGGCTGCAGGACCGGCAATCGGTAGTTTGTTACGTGGCGGTCATCGTGCTGAGCAACTGACGTTGGCGCGTTTTATTGAAGATGGGCACTATGCACGTCATCTCGCCGCGATGGGTCGGCTGTATCGTAAGCGGCAAGCGCATTTGCTGGAAGCCGTTCACAACGAGCTGCATGTTGCGCATCAGGTCTATGGCGGCGGCGGTGGGCTGCACTTAACGCTGGCGATCCCGGGGATTGATGATGAAGCGGTAGCCCACGCTGCGAGGCAATGGCAATTGGCACCCCATGCATTAAGCCGTTTCTGGCTGCATAAGAGTACTGCATCCAGCGGGTTGGTTCTGGGTTACGGCAACACGTCCGCCAGCCGGTTTACGGCTGCGGTACGTACGATTAACCGACTGATTGAGCAGTCTCGGGGCGGGTGAGGGTGAAGACGTCGTAAAACGAGAGTTCGCCCTTGCGCGCTACCATTTTTTCCAACCGGGACTTACTCTCTTCCTCAACCAGCGGGGATTGCAGGATCGCGTTAATCAAACCTGATGGAACAAATCGTGTGTTGTACCACTCACCGTTATAGCAGACCCGGAAATCGAGCACATCGATATCTTCATAGTGGTAGCGAGGATAAACATCAAAAAAGAAGAAACCGTTCAGAACCACGAAGAGCACAATCAATAGCCAGACGGAGCCGGAGAGGGTTTCGGACTGAAGCATCACCGCCAGCGTAGCAAGCAAGGCCAGATACATGCCGACAAACAGGCCGGGGTGTTTGCGAATGAAACTGATGCTGAATCGTGGGCGGTTATCCCGTTTCTCGCGCTGGTTGATCTCTTCAATCGTTTCGCTGAGCAGCCTCTGTATCTCTGTCATCTTACGCCTTTACTGATACTGTTTTGCAGGTAGACAGGCTATTTTAAGTTGCCATTTTGTATGAGAAAAGTAACAGTTTTGCCGCAAAAAATAATAACAGTTAGATGTCAGTCAGGGATTTGATGATACGCGCTGGGTTGCCGCCGACCACAACATTCGCCGGAACATCTTTCACGACGACCGCGCCGGAGGCGATGACGGCGTTATCGCCAATCGTTACGCCCGGGTTGATAATGGCGCGGCCACCTATCCAGACGTTGTGACCAATGGTGACAGGTTTGCCATATTCTACGCCGCTGATGCGTTGCGGTGTAGATATGGACGCCGGGTGCCAGCATGCAGTTATCGCCGATATGAATTGGACAAACATCGAGCAGGACGCAGTCGAAATTCGCGTAGAAATTGCAGCCAAGAAAAATATTGTAGCCATAATCACAGCGAAAATTGGGTTCGATATAGGCCCCTTCACCCCGGCCGAGAAGGTTGGCGAGAATATCTTTACGCTCGGCTTTTTCTTCCGGCGCCGAATGATTGTAACGATGCAGCAACTGCCTGGCTCGTAGACGATCGGCGCGCAAGGTTTCATCTGCCGAAAGATAGGGCAATCCGGCAATCATGTTTTGCTTTTCATCATTCATCTGATTCGAAGACACTCGTCACGGAATCTGAAGGTTCTGTTTGCGTAGGAAAATAGTTAGCAAAATTATCGTACAAATTTCCATACGGAGGAGGGGATTTTGTCATACAGCTTATTCATGGTCAGCTCTGCCAGACGATGGTCGGCTGCTGAATAAAAGACCGCGAGTTCCTCATCCGGAAGTTCGTATTTATTTTTTTCAATTACGCGTTCAAGGGTATCAATTGTCTGACAACGTCTGAGACGCATCAAATAATCAACTTTTGTTAATGGTTTTTCGGACATACCTTCACCTTAGTGTTGAAAAATTAACAAGATTGGCTGACTGGATTAGCCTTGCTTACATTGACGAAGCAGCGGAACAGCTTGTTGCCTGTTTTTTGCCATTTCTGTAAGTCATGTGTATTTATGCCATAGCTACTGAACAACATAAACGTATCGTCAAGATATTCGTCGATCTGTTCAATCAGTTTATTGTCTTCATTATACTTAATTTTATAATTAAGTGCGAAGGTCGCTATGTGTTCAATCAGCTCATTTAACTGCAAATTGACCGCTGATGTAGGATCATTAACCCACCCATGATGGCTCTCTTCGAGATTAACAAGGCAGTCATGGTACAGCGTTTCGCAGAGAAACTTGAGTTGCGCGATATCATGCCTTTTTGGCGAGTATTCGTCCATAACGCATCCCCTTCTGAGTGGTAATTTTTTTACTGACCGACTGCTGTTTCAGGATGGGAACTTCTGCTCTGACCAGAGACTGACGCTGCTTTATGTTTGCCAATATAACTATAAGCTAGTCTGAATGGGATTTCATTGTGCTATCACGAAAAATTACAAATAATGTTTTTTTTGAGAAAAATGCACAAAATAGGAACATAACGTCGGGATGGGGCCTGTTACGCCTGTGTGCATTATTGCTTGTTCACCCTTGAGATTCATTAAGTTAGCATGGAAGAGATTATTCCAGCCTGAAAGGTATTTTTATACCAGGAATCGTCTTAGTGAAACTGATTGTACCAGATAATTAAAGTTTATAAACGGCAGAGGATCGCTGATTTCAAAATACATAGTTATTATAAGCCTTATATCGGCGGTTCAAAATTAGCGAACAGGCAATAAATGCTTTTAATTGTGGATGTGTTGATATGAAAAAGGCCGCTAAGTGCGGCCTTTTCTGTAGAGAAACGATCAATGTTCCTCAATCTTATGGCTGTGCTCAATATCCTCAGTACGGCTGCTAAAGCGGCGGCGCACCACCACGAAGAACACCGGAACAAAGAAGATAGCCAGAATGGTTGCGGTGATCATCCCGCCCATTACGCCAGTACCTACTGCGTTCTGCGCGCCAGAACCCGCGCCAGTGCTGATAACCAATGGCAGTACCCCAAGGATAAATGCCAGTGAGGTCATCAGAATGGGACGCAGACGCATACGAACCGCATCCAACGTCGCCTCTACCAGACCTTTACCTTCTTTATCCATCAGATCTTTGGCGAATTCGACGATAAGTATCGCGTTCTTCGCCGACAAGCCGATGGTTGTCAGCAGGCCCACCTGGAAGTAAACGTCATTGCTCAGACCGCGAGAGGTGGCAGCCAGCAATGCGCCCACAACACCCAGCGGTACAACCAGCATGACCGAGAACGGAATCGACCAGCTTTCATACAGCGCTGCGAGACAGAGGAATACCACGATCAGCGAGATAGCATACAACGCCGGCGCCTGGTTGCCGGAGAGACGTTCCTGATAGGACATCCCCGTCCAGTCATAACCGATACCGGTCGGCAGCTTACTGGCCAGTTGTTCCATCATCGTCATCGCTTCACCGGTACTTTTACCCGGTGCTGCCTGGCCGAGGATTTCCATTGACGGCAGCCCATTGTAACGCTCCAGACGCGGTGAACCGTATTCCCAGTGTGTGCTGGAGAAGGCGGAGAATGGCACCATCTTTCCATCACTCGCCCGCACATACCAGTCACCAATATCGCTTGGCAACATACGGTATTTAGCCTGTGACATAACGTACACTTTCTTCACGCGACCACGGTCGATAAAGTCGTTAACGTAGCTGCCGCCCCAGGCTGCACCCAGTGTGGTGTTGATGTCGCTAATCGACACGCCCAGCGCCTGTGCTTTTTCCTGATCGATATCGATCTTGAACTGTGGCGTATCTTCCATGCCGTTAGGACGCACGCCCACCAGCAGATCCGGATGCTGAGCGATTTCACCAAACAGTTGGTTACGCGCCTGGGTTAATTTCTCATGCCCCAGGTTCGCCTGGTCAATTAACTGGAAGTCGAAGCCGGTTGCCGTACCGAGTTCAACAATCGCTGGCAGGTTGAAAGCGAAGACCATCGCATCTTTGATCGATGCAAAGTACCCGCTCGCACGGCCTGCGATTGCCGCTACTTTATTCGTTTCACCAGGACGTTCGTCCCAGTTTTTCAGCGATACGAATGCCAGACCTGTGTTCTGACCGCGACCAGAGAAGCCAAAGCCGTTAACGGTAAAGACGGAGTTAACGTTGTTTTTCTCATTTTCCAGATAGTATTTTGTCACTTGATCCAGCACTTTCTGCGTACGCTCTTGCGTCGCGCCCGCAGGCAACTGGGCCATAGTGAGAAGTACGCCCTGGTCTTCGTCCGGCAGGAACGAACTTGGCAGACGCACGAACAGCACCGCCATACCCGCAACGATAACGATATAGAGCAGCAAGTAACGACCGGTACTGCGCAGAATGTTACCCACGCTGTCAGTGTAGTGATGCGTGCTCTTCTCAAACATGCGGTTGAACCAGCCGAAGAAGCCTTTTTTGCCTTCACCGTGATCGCCTTTGGCAACTGGCTTCAGAATCGTGGCGCACAGCGCTGGCGTCAGGATCAATGCGACCAGCACAGACAGCACCATCGCAGAAACGATAGTAATGGAGAACTGGCGATAGATTACCCCGGTTGAACCGCCGAAGAAGGCCATCGGTATGAATACTGCCGACAGAACTAACGCGATACCAACCAGCGCTCCCTGAATCTGCCCCATGGAACGGCGCGTCGCCTCTTTTGGCGGCAGGCCTTCTTCCATCATCACACGTTCGACGTTTTCCACCACCACGATGGCGTCGTCCACCAATAGACCTATCGCCAACACCATACCGAACATGGTGAGGGTGTTGATGGAGTAGCCAAAGGCGGCGAGTATCGCGAACGTCCCGAGCAGTACCACCGGCACTGCGATCGTTGGGATCAGCGTTGCGCGGAAGTTTTGCAGGAACAGGTACATAACCAGGAATACCAGTATGATCGCTTCAACCAATGTTTTCACCACTTCGTTAATCGAGATCTTAACGAATGGAGTGGTGTCATACGGATAAACCACCTTCAGGCCATGCGGGAAGTACGGCTCCAGTTTGGCAATGGTATCGCGTACCGCTTTGGCGGTATCGAGCGCATTCGCGCTGGTTGCCAGCTTGATACCGAGACCCGCAGCCGGTTGGCCATTATAGCGCGCGACTACGTCATAGCTTTCGCCGCCCAGTTCAATCTTCGACACGTCTCGCAAACGAACTTGTGAACCGTCAGCGTTCACTTTTAGCAGGATCTTACCGAACTCTTCCGTGGAGGTCAGACGGGTTTGCGCGATGATTGAGGCGTTCAACTGCTGCCCTTTGACCGGCGGAGTACCGCCTAACTGACCTGCAGCGACCTGGGCGTTCTGCGCCTGGATAGCCGCAATCACGTCAACTGGCGTAAGCTGGAAGTTATTGAGTTTGTTCGGGTCCATCCAGATACGCATCGCATACTGCGCACCGAATAGCTGAACGTCACCGACGCCGGGAGTTCGGCTGACCGGATCTTTGATGGTTGCGCCGACGTAATCCGCAATATCTTGCTGCGTCATGGAACCATCGGTACTGATCATCCCGAGAACCATCAGGAAGCTGCTGGATGATTTCTTAACGCTAACGCCTTGTTGCTGAACTTCCTGCGGTAACAGCGGCATGGCAAGTTGCAGTTTGTTCTGCACCTGAACCTGCGCGATATCCGCATCCGTTCCGGAATCAAAGGTAATTGTAATTTGTACCGTACCAGAGGAATCACTGGCGGAGGACATATAAAGCAGGTTATCGATACCGTTCATGTTCTGTTCGATAACCTGCGTCACGGTATCCTGTACCGTTTTCGCATCAGCACCCGGGTAGGTCGCCGTGATCTGAACTGCCGGTGGCGCAATCGTTGGATATTGCGCTATTGGCAATTTGAGGATCGAGAGAATCCCTGCCAGCATGATGATAATCGCGATAACCCACGCAAAGATGGGGCGATCGATAAAAAACTTAGCCATGTCTTAACGGCTCCTGTTTTAGTTAAGACTTCGGTTTTTCTGACTGACCGCCAGCCTGAGCTTGCTCTTTGTTGTCAGAGGTCACTTCCTGAACTTTAACCTGCATGCCTGGTTTGACTTTTTGTAAGCCAGCAATAATCACACGATCGCCGCTTTTCAGACCGTCAGTCACCAGCCATTTGTCGCCAATGGCCTGGCTTGCGACGATATTACGGACTTCAACTTTATCGCCTTCACCCACCACCATCGCCGTTGCGTCGCCACGCGGCGTACGGGCAACGCCCTGCTGTGGAACCAGCATGGCATTCGGGTTGACGCCTTCTTCCAGTTTGGCACGTACGAACATGCCTGGCAGCAAGGAGTGATTCGGGTTCGGGAACACCGCGCGCAGAGTGATGGAACCGGTGGTCTGGTCTACCGTCACACCAGAGAACTCAAGCGTACCTTCCTGAGCGTATTGGACGCCGTCGTTGGTAATAAGCTGAACTTTCGCTTTGCCGTTCTCTTGCTTCAGGGTACCGTTCGCCATTTCCTGCTGCAGACGCAGAAAATCATTGCTGGACTGGGTAACGTCAACGTAAATCGGATCAAGCTGCTGCACGGTCGTCAGCGCAGTGGCTTGTCCGTTCTGTACCAGCGCGCCTTCAGTAAAGGTGGACGTTCCGATACGGCCGCTGATGGGGGAGATAACTTTAGTATATGCCAGGTTGATGCGCGCGGTTTCTACTTCTGCTTTCGCCGCGACAACGGAAGCGTTAGCCTGCTGAGCATCCGACAGCGCAGTATCGTAATCCTGTTGGCTGATGTACTTGGTGCCCAACAGTTTCTGATAACGGTTGACGGTCATCTGAGCGATGTTAGCAGCCGCTTGCGCTTTCGCCAGATCGCCTTTTGCGCTGTCATAAGCTGCCTGATAAGTCGCGGGATCAATCTGATAGAGCGAGGCACCTGCTTCAACGTCACTACCTTCCGTGAAGTTGCGTTTCAAAATAATGCCGTTGACCTGAGGACGCACTTCCGCAATGCGAAAAGCCGTCGTTCTGCCTGGTAACTCAGTGGTGATGTGCAGAGGTTCAGTCTTGACCGTGACGACGCCTACTTCTGGCATCTGCCCCGCACCATGCTGAGCCGGTTTATCATCACAGCCTGTAAGCGCTAAGCTGCCCGAAAGCATCAGAACGACCGCCAGAGGCGTAAACCCTCTGTTTTTGTTCATAAGTAAACCTCGAGTGTCCGATTTCAAATTGATCAATGGATCAATGGCCCAAAAACCCATTGCTGCGTTTATATTATGGTCGTGCTATGGTACAAACATTCACAAATGTATGTAAGTCTGATTCCTGTAAATTCACCAACATATGGCACGAAAAACCAAACAACAGGCGCTGGAGACGCGACAGCATATTCTCGATGTCGCCATACGCTTGTTTTCCCAACAGGGCGTTTCCTCTACTTCGTTGGCTGACATTGCGCAGGCGGCAGGCGTGACTCGCGGCGCGATTTACTGGCACTTCAAAAATAAGTCAGATTTGTTTAGTGAAATTTGGAAACTATCAGAGTCCAGTATTGGCGATCTTGAGCTTGAGTATCAGGCAAAATTCCCTGGCGATCCACTCTCAGTATTAAGAGAAATATTGGTTTATATCCTTGAAGCAACAGTTGTTGAAGAGCGGCGGCGATTAATGATGGAGATCATTTTTCACAAATGTGAGTTTGTCGGGGAAATGACCATTGTACAAGAAGCGCAGCGCAACCTGTCTCTCGAAAGTTATGATCGAATCGAACATACGCTTGCCCAGTGTATTCAGGCAAAATTGCTGCCCGCCAATTTACTCACCCGCCGCGTGGCGGTATTAATGCGCGCCTATATTTCCGGCATTATGGAAAACTGGCTGTTTGCGCCGCAATCTTTCGATTTGAAAAGTGAAGCGCGTGCTTACGTGGCCATCCTGTTGGAGATGTGCCAACTCTGCCCGACGCTTCAGGCTGACCAGGGGGCCGTCAGCGCCTGACGACCAGAGCCGCCAGGATTTATCCTGGAGGCGATTCACTTTTCTAGGTTGTTGCATAACGGCGTGATATTCTTGCGTTCGCGGCCACTCCGGCCGCCTTTCCCGTACAGAAAACGATCGCTCAAATTATGTTGCATAACTACCACATGCGAAACACGCTCGCCGCTTTTGCCGCCGCTCTGTTCCTTCTCTTCGCAAGTCTGGTGAGTAACGTCGCCCTTGCGCAGACCTCGAACGATTTACCTTCCCGCAGCGACGTTCAAAGCCAGCTTGATACGCTAAACAAACAAAAAACGCATACCGCGCAGGACAAACTGGTTATTCAGGATTTGACCGAGACGCTGGACACGCTCGATAAAATCGACCGCGTGAAGCAAGAAACCGCGCTGCTGAAGCAAAAAATTACCCAGGCACCGGATAAACTGCGCCAGGCAACCGATGCTCTGAATGCGCTAAGTGATAAAGATAACGACGACGAAACGCGTAAAACGCTGGCATCTCTCTCTCTGCGTCAACTGGAGTCCCGAATCTCGCAATTGCTGGAAGATTTACAGTCTGCCCAGAATGATTTATCGAACTACAACAGCCAATTGGTTTCTCTGCAAACGCAGCCCGAGCGCGTACAAAGCTCCATGTACTCCGCTTCCCAGCAGTTGCAGCAGATCCGCAACCGTCTGAACGGCACAGCGGCTGGCGAAGGTGCGCTGCGTCCTACCCAACAAACTCTTTTGCAGGTGCAACAGGCTTTGTTGAATGCGCAGATTGAGCAACTGCGCAAAAGCCTTGAAGGCAACACCACATTACAGGATACGCTGCAAAAACAACGCGATTATGTGACGGCGAACAGCAACCGCCTTGAGCATCAGTTGCAGTTGTTGCAGGAAGCGGTGAACAGCAAGCGTCTGACACTGACGGAAAAAACGGCTCAGGAAGCGGTAACGTCGGATGAAACGTCACGCATTCAGGCCAACCCGCTGGTGAAACAGGAACTGGATATTAATCATCAGCTAAGCCAGAAGCTGATTGCCGCCACGGAAAATGGCAACTCGTTGGTGCAGCAGAATATTAAGGTGAAAAACTGGCTCGATCGCGCTCTGCAATCCGAGCGCAACGTTAAAGAACAGATTTCGGTGCTG
This sequence comes from Kosakonia arachidis, assembly GCF_900116535.1. GTDB lineage: Bacteria > Pseudomonadota > Gammaproteobacteria > Enterobacterales > Enterobacteriaceae > Kosakonia > Kosakonia arachidis. Next base: position 232,170 of record NZ_FPAU01000001.1, read on the forward strand.
AAAGGCAGCCTGTTGTTATCGCGTATTTTGTATCAGCAACAGCAGACATTGCCCTCGGCGGATGAGTTGGAAGATATGACCAACCGCATTGCAGATCTGCGTCTTGAACAGTTTGAAATCAACCAGCAGCGTGATGCGTTATTCCAGAGCGATACCTTTGTTGCCAAGCTGGAGGAAGGTCATTCCAGTGAAGTCAACGATGAAGTGCATGACGCACTGTTGCAGGTTGTGGATATGCGTCGTGAACTGCTCGATCAACTGAATAAACAGTTGGGCAATCAGTTGATGATGGCCATCAACCTGCAAGTTAACCAGCAGCAGTTAATGAGCGTGTCGAAAAGTCTGCAGGAAATTCTGACACAGCAGATCTTCTGGGTTAACAGCAATAAGCCAATGGACTGGGATTGGATCAAATCCTTCCCTCAGGCGCTGCATGACCAAATCAAAGCCATGAAGATCACCGGCAATTGGGAGAAAGCCTGGCCTGCAGTCGCCATCGCGTTCCTTGCAGGGCTACCGTTGCTGCTGATTGCCGGGCTTATCCGCTGGCGTTTGCGCTGGCTGAAAGATTATCAAGCGAAGCTGGCGGCGCAGGTTGGACAACTGCGTAACGACAGCCAGTTGCATACGCCGAAAGCGATTCTAATCGATCTTCTCCGTGCGCTGCCGGTGTGCCTGATTATTCTGGCCATCGGCCTGATCCTGCTGACTATGCAGCTTAACGTTAGTGAATTGCTGTGGGCGTTCAGTAAAAAACTAACATTGTTCTGGCTGGTATTCGGCCTGTGCTGGAAAGTCCTGGAGAAAAATGGTGTCGCCGTCAGCCACTTTAATATGTCCCCCCAGCTTACCAGCCACTGGCGGCGGCAAATTGTGCGCATCAGCCTGGCGTTATTGCCGTTGCACTTCTGGTCGGTCATTTCCGAACTCTCTCCGCTGCATCTGATGGATGACGTGCTGGGGCAGTTTATCATCCTGTTTAATCTGCTGGTAATCACCTGCCTGGTCTGGCCGATGTCCCGTGAAAGCTGGCGCGACAAAGAGTCTCACGCCATTCGCCTGGCAACCATTACCGTGCTGGCAATAGTGCCGATAGCGCTTATGGTGCTGACCGCGACGGGGTATTTCTATACTACGCTTCGTCTTTCCGGGCGCTGGATCGAAACCGTCTATCTGGTGATTATCTGGAACCTGCTTTACCAGACGGTTCTGCGTGGTCTCAGTGTGGCCGCCCGACGTATTGCCTATCGCCGTGCGTTAGCGCGTCGGCAGAATATGGTAAAAGAGGGGGTCGAAGGCGCTGAACCCCAGGAAGAGCCGACCATCGCGCTGGAACAGGTTAACCAGCAAACTCTGCGTATTACGATGCTGGTGATGGTAGCGCTGTTTGGCGTGATGTTCTGGGCGATTTGGTCAGATCTGATCACGGTATTTGCCTACCTCGACAGCATAACACTGTGGCACTACAACGGTAACGAAGCGGGCACTGCGGTAATGAAGAGCGTAACGCTTGGCAGTCTGCTGTTTGCGATGATTGTTTTTGTTGTGTCATGGGCACTAATCCGCAACTTGCCGGGTTTGCTGGAGGTGCTGATCCTCTCCAGGCTCAATATGCGGCAGGGCTCTTCGTATGCTGTGACGACGATCCTGAACTACGTCATCATCGCCGTCGGGGCGTTGGTGGTGTTCGGCTCGCTTGGTGTCTCGTGGGATAAACTGCAATGGCTGGCTGCGGCACTATCGGTTGGTTTAGGTTTCGGCTTACAGGAAATTTTCGGTAACTTTGTCTCCGGTCTGATTATCCTGTTCGAACGTCCGGTGCGTATCGGCGATACCGTGACTATCGGCACTTTCTCGGGAACAGTGAGTAAGATCCGCATCCGTGCGACCACCATTACCGACTTTGACCGCAAAGAGGTGATCATTCCGAACAAGGCGTTTGTTACCGAGCGTCTGATCAACTGGTCGCTCTCTGATACTATTACCCGTGTGGTGATCCGCCTCGGCGTGGCGTACGGTTCCGATCTGGATAAAGTGAAAAAAGTACTGCTGAAAGCGGCGATGGAGCACCCAAAAGTGATGCACGATCCAGAGCCGTCGGTGTTCTTCACTACCTTCGGTGCCAGTACGCTGGATCATGAACTGCGTCTGTATGTACGTGAATTGCGCGATCGAAGCTACACGGTTGATGAACTGAACCGCGCCATTGACAAGCTGTGCCGCGAGAACAATATTGATATCGCCTTTAACCAGCTCGAAGTTCACCTGCACAATGACAAGGGCGATGAGTTGACTGAAGTTAATCGTGAACTGAAAGGCGACGATCCAACGCCTTCTCAGGCGGGATAAATCCTGTCGATCCTCTCCCCCACAGGCGCTGTCTTTTGATCAGATGACCCGATCAAGAGACAACCAGTGGGAAGGGGATCACGCCTCAAGTTTCTTCTCAAAATCACGCTTGACTATCTCCAGCGCTTTCAGCACAACGTCTGGTGCAATCTCATGTTGTTCCAGTAACATGATCAGATCCACGGCCAGCTTGATCTCCTCCGGGGCACTTTCCAGCGACATTCTCTCTCCTCGGTTTAGCGGGTTAAGCGCGCCAGCACGCGCTCAATATTGTCCAGCGCCTGGCGGCAACGGGCGAGTCTGCCAGCCAGTACCTCCACTTCTTTATGCAGTTGCTGCTGCTCAACCAGTGTGCTGACGGCGTTTAGGCGTTGCTCGCGCACCTGTTTCATTGCCAGCAGACGACGCTCATACTCCTGATGTTGCAAACGCCTGCGCTGCCAGCGTGCAATGCCTGGCGATGCATGATCCCACTCGCGCAGCGGCCAGACAGCGCTTTCACGCGTGAGAGCGGCGATTTGCGCGGTCAGGCGCTCCGCCAGCCAGGTAACCTGATCCAGATGGTTGCCCTCTACGGCGCGGTGCAGCGCCGCCAGATTAGCCGCAGCCTCATCCAGACAGGACTGCATCAACGTGCTGCGGGTCTGGAAAAGCTGACGGTCAAAACGAGCGCTGATCGTCGCATGCTGCGCCAGAGGCGCGGCCAACTGGCGTAATTTATCCATTTGCTGCTCCAGCGCGTCCAAAAGCGCGGCCTTTTTCACGTCTCTTCCTCCGGTAAATATCACTCTGTTATATTAACCGTTCATTATGCTGATGAAGTGCGCTATGCAACGGACTATTTTACTCATCATTGGTTGGTTGGCGGTAGTGCTTGGTACGCTTGGCGTGGTTCTGCCGCTTCTGCCGACACTTTGTTGACCTTCGCCGTTTCTCTGTATCTGGTGACGATTTGGTGGGTGCGTGTGTTGCTGCTAGTGATGCTGTCTGGTCTGCTGCTATTTATACCCGTCATACTTCAAGTTGCATGTGCGTTGGCTTTTTTATTCGGCTCATCCCTGAGCCTTACCCCTTCGGGGCCGCTGCTTACAGCGTTCAAATCTGCTCCCGGCAGATTTGTCGCTCACCCCAGTCACTTACTGAAGTAAGCTCCTGGGGATTACTGAGAGACATCCTGTCTCTCACCGGAGGCCAACCTTCGGTTGGGCAAATTCGTTCCCGACGAATTTGTCGCTGCGTTGCCGCCTTCCTGCAACTCGAATTATTTAGGGTATATGTGGCGTATTCCGGTGATTGATGCAAAACAACAAAAACCATAAACCGCAGTAATGACAGTTGCAATTGTGGCGCACAGTCAGTAAATTCGGGCGTTTTCGAGCACGGGTACGGCTGATTAAATGTTAATCAGTAGTTACATAAAGTGTAAACGCGTGTACCGTGAGTAATACCGTTTCTATCAGGCAAAAATCCATGACAGCGACTGCGCAGCAGCTTGAATTTCTTAAAAACAGCATCAAAAGCATTCAGGATTATCCGAAGCCGGGCATTCTGTTCCGTGATGTCACCAGTTTGCTGGAAGATCCGCAAGCCTATGCTCTTAGCATTGAATTGCTGGTTGAGCGTTATAAAAACGCGGGCATAACCAAAGTAGTGGGAACCGAAGCGCGTGGCTTCCTTTTCGGCGCACCGGTTGCGCTGGGGCTGGGTGTTGGCTTTGTGCCGGTGCGTAAGCCGCGTAAATTGCCGCGAGAAACCATTGCCGAGAGCTATGAACTGGAGTACGGCACTGACCAGTTAGAGATCCATGTTGATGCGATCAAACCGGGCGACAAAGTGCTGATGATCGACGATCTGCTGGCAACCGGCGGCACCATCGAAGCCACGGTGAAACTGATTCGCCGTCTGGGCGGTGAGGTGAACGACGCGGCATTCATCATTAATCTGTTCGATCTTGGCGGTGAAAAACGCCTCGAAAAACTGGGTATTAACTGCTATAGCCTGGTGCCGTTCCCGGGACATTAATGCCATCTCCGCTTCTTCATCCCTCTGGCCTGCGCCTGAGGGATGAAGTGTATTAACAGCATGTGCTGTGTTAGCATTATTCCTTCGTAAATTCACCTTCCAGCGTTTCAGAGCCTGCCAATGAGTTATCAGGTCTTAGCCCGAAAATGGCGACCGCAAACTTTTGCTGACGTCGTCGGCCAGGAGCATGTGCTGACAGCACTGGCGAATGGCTTATCATCAGGACGCATTCATCATGCGTATCTGTTTTCCGGCACCCGTGGCGTCGGCAAAACCTCTATCGCCCGTTTGCTGGCGAAGGGGCTGAACTGTGAAACTGGCATCACCGCAACGCCATGCGGCGTGTGTGATAACTGCCGTGAAATTGAGCAGGGGCGCTTTGTCGATTTAATTGAGATCGACGCCGCGTCGCGTACCAAAGTTGAAGATACCCGCGATCTGCTGGATAACGTGCAGTACGCCCCGGCGCGCGGGCGTTTCAAAGTCTATCTGATTGACGAAGTGCATATGCTCTCGCGTCACAGCTTTAACGCGCTGTTGAAAACGCTTGAAGAGCCGCCTGAACATGTCAAATTCCTGCTAGCGACCACCGATCCGCAAAAGCTGCCGGTGACCATTCTTTCCCGCTGCCTTCAGTTCCACCTGAAAGCACTGGATATCGAACAGATCCGCAGCCAGCTTGAACACATTCTTACTGACGAAAAGATTGAATATGAACCCCGTGCGCTGCAATTGCTGGCTCGGGCGGCTGACGGTAGCCTGCGCGATGCGCTAAGCCTGACCGATCAGGCGATTGCTAGCGGCAACGGGCTGCTCTCCGCTGCGGTGGTCAGCTCCATGCTTGGCACACTGAATGATGATCAGGCGCTTTCATTAGTTGAGGCGGTGGTTGCCGCTGACGGCGAACGTGCCATGGGGCTGGTGAACGAGGCGGCATCGCGCGGCGTTGAATGGGAAGCCTTGCTGCTGGAGATGCAAACGCTGCTGCACCGTATCGCTATGGTACAACTAACACCTGCAGCGCTCAGCAGCGACATGGCTCCGATTGAGCAGCGTCTGCGTGAACTGGCCCGCACCGTACCGCCCACCGATGTGCAGCTCTACTACCAGACCCTGTTGATTGGCCGGAAAGAGCTGCCTTTCGCGCCGGACCGCCGCATGGGTGTTGAAATGACGCTGCTGCGAGCACTGGCGTTCCACCCGCGTGCGCCGCTAGCGGTGCCAGAAGTGCCGCAACAATCCTTTGCGCCAGTGGCGCCTACCGCCGTGATGTCGCCGCAGCAGGTTCCGACCGCACCGCAGGCTCAACCGGCGGCACCGGTGCAGAATGACGTACCGCTGCCTGAATCAACCAGCTCGGTGCTGGCGGCGCGCAGGCAGTTGCAACGCGCTCAGGGAGCAGACAAAGCAAAAAAGAGTGAACCGGCAGCCGCAACCCGCGCGCGGCCGGTGAATAATGCCGCGCTGGAGCGTCTGGCTTCGGTCACCGAGCGCGTGCAGTCGCGCCCGGCACTGTCGGCGCTTGAACAGGCTCCGGCTAAAAAAGAGGCCTACCGCTGGAAAGCAACCACTGTTGTTACCGAGACAAAAGAGGTTGTTGCCACACCCAAAGCACTTAAAAAGGCACTGGAACACGAGAAAACGCCAGAGCTGGCGAAAAAGCTGGCGGAAGAGGCGATTGAGTGTGATGCCTGGGCGAAAGAAGTCAGCCAACTGACATTGCCGAAACTGGTTGAGCAAGTGGCACTGAATGCCTGGAAAGAGCAAGAGGGCGATCGTTGGTGTCTGCATCTGCGCAGCTCGCAGCGCCATCTTAATTCGCATGGTGCACAGAAGGCGCTTAGCGACGCGCTTAGCGAATTGCACGGTTCGACGGTTGAACTGACTATCATTGAAGATGATAATCCGGCAGTGCGTACGCCGCTGGAGTGGCGTCAGGCCATCTATGAGGAAAAGCTCGCGCAGGCGCGCGAAGCAATTATTGCGGATAACAACATTCAGACGCTGCAACGGTTTTTCGATGCAGATCTGGATGAAGAGAGTATTCGTCCCCTTTGACGGCAAGCTGCGGCTTTCCGTTTTTAACCCTGAATGTGACTTATCGCTCTGGTCAGTCACCACAGCTAAAGAGAGAAGCCTATGTTTGGAAAAGGCGGTCTGGGCAACCTGATGAAACAGGCCCAGCAGATGCAAGAAAAAATGCAGAAAATGCAGGAAGAGATCGCGCAGCTGGAAGTGACCGGCGAATCAGGTGCGGGTCTGGTGAAAGTGACCATCAATGGCGCGCATAACTGCCGTCGTGTGGAGATCGATCCGAGCCTGCTCGAAGACGACAAAGAGATGCTGGAAGATCTGGTCGCCGCTGCATTTAACGATGCTGCACGCCGTATCGATGAAACCCAGAAAGAGAAAATGGCTTCTGTTTCCTCCGGCATGTCTTTGCCGCCAGGCTTTAAGATGCCGTTCTGATGCAGACCAGTCCGCTGTTAACGCAGCTTATGGAAGCGCTGCGCTGCCTGCCGGGTGTTGGCCCTAAGTCGGCGCAGCGCATGGCGTTTACGCTGTTGCAGCGCGATCGCAGCGGCGGTATGCGGCTGGCGCAGGCGCTCACCCGGGCAATGTCGGAAATCGGTCACTGTGCCGATTGCCGCACTTTTACCGAGCAGGAAGTGTGCAATATATGCAGCAACCCGCGGCGCCAGGAAAACGGTCAAATCTGTGTGGTGGAAAGTCCGGCGGATATTTATGCCATCGAGCAAACCGGGCAGTTCTCGGGGCGCTATTTTGTGCTGATGGGGCATTTGTCGCCGCTGGACGGTATTGGGCCGGATGATATCGGTCTTGATCGGCTTGATCAGCGCCTGGCCGCAGAAAAGATCCAGGAAGTGATCCTCGCCACCAACCCGACGGTGGAAGGTGAGGCAACGGCAAACTATATTGCGGAGCTTTGCGCGCAATATGGTGTGGAAGCCAGCCGCATCGCGCACGGTGTGCCGGTGGGGGGGGAGCTGGAGATGGTTGACGGTACCACGCTGTCACACTCGCTGGCCGGTCGTCACAAGATTCGTTTTTAACCAAACGGAGGCAGAAATTTTTGCCTCCGCTTGAAAACTCTCGCCGCTGTCCCCACTTCACCCTCAACGTACTTTTTACCTTGTAAATGGCATTGTTGAGGTTTTCCCAATGAAAGGACAAGAAACTCGCGGTTTTCAGTCTGAAGTTAAACAGCTTCTGCACTTGATGATTCATTCTCTCTATTCGAACAAAGAAATCTTCCTGCGTGAGCTGATCTCCAACGCCTCGGATGCGGCGGACAAACTGCGTTTCCGCGCGCTGTCCAACCCGGATCTCTACGAAGGCGACGGCGAACTGCATGTCCGCGTCTCTTTCGATAAAGAAAAGCGTACGCTGATCATCGCCGATAACGGTATCGGTATGACCCGCGATGAAGTTATTGATCATCTGGGTACCATCGCCAAGTCTGGTACCAAAGCGTTTCTCGAATCAATGGGCTCCGATCAGGCCAAGGACAGCCAGTTGATTGGGCAGTTCGGCGTAGGCTTCTACTCGGCGTTTATCGTTGCGGATAAAGTGACAGTACGTACCCGCGCGGCGGGCGAGAGCGCAGAAAACGGTGTGTTCTGGGAATCTGAAGGCGCGGGCGAATACACAGTCGCCGATATCACCAAAGCCGATCGCGGGACGGAAATCACGCTGCACCTGCGCGAAGGGGAAGATGATTTCCTCAATGACTGGCGTGTGCGTTCGATTATCAGTAAATATTCCGACCATATCGCTCTGCCGGTCGAGATCGAAAAACAGGAAGAGAAAGACGGCGAAACCGTGGTTTCCTGGGAGAAGATCAACAAAGCGCAGGCGCTATGGACGCGCAACAAGTCTGAAATCAAAGACGAAGAATATAACGAGTTCTACAAACATATCTCCCACGACTTTACCGATCCGCTGATCTGGAGCCACAACCGCGTGGAAGGGAAGCAGGAGTACACCAGTCTGCTTTATATTCCGTCGCAGGCACCGTGGGATATGTGGAACCGCGATCATAAACACGGCCTGAAACTCTACGTGCAGCGCGTGTTTATCATGGACGAAGCGGAACAGTTCATGCCGAACTACCTGCGCTTTGTTCGTGGCCTGGTGGATTCCAACGATCTGCCACTCAACGTTTCGCGCGAAATTCTGCAGGACAGTAGCGTCACGCGTAATCTGCGTACTGCGCTGACCAAACGTGTGCTGCAAATGCTGGATAAACTGGCGAAAGATGACGCAGAAAAGTACCAGACGTTCTGGCAGCAGTTCGGCCTGGTGCTGAAAGAAGGGGCTGGCGAAGACAGCGCTAACCTTGAGGCGATTGCCAAATTGTTGCGCTTTGCCTCCACGCACAATGACTCTTCTGCGCAAACCGTGTCGCTGGAAGAGTACGTATCGCGTATGAAAGAAGGCCAGGAGAAGATCTACTTCATTACCGCTGACAGCTACGCTGCGGCAAAGAGCAGCCCACATCTGGAATTGCTGCGTAAGAAAGGTATCGAAGTGCTGTTGCTTTCTGACCGCATCGACGAATGGATGATGAGCTATCTGACCGAATTCGACGGCAAACCATTCCAGTCAGTAGCGAAAGCCGATGCGTCGCTGGAAAAACTGGCCGACGAAGTGGACGAAAGCGCGAAAGAGGCGGAAAAAGCGCTCGAACCATTTGTTGAACGCGTGAAAACTCTACTTGGCGATCGCGTGAAAGAAGTGCGCCTTACTCATCGTCTGACCGAAACGCCAGCGGTGGTAGTAACCGATGCTGACGAGATGAGCACGCAGATGGCGAAACTGTTCGCGGCGGCTGGTCAGAATGCGCCGGAAGTAAAATACATCTTTGAACTTAATCCGGATCACGCGCTGGTGAAACGTGCTGCGGATACCCAGGATGATAGCCAGTTCAGCCAATGGGTCGAACTGTTGCTGGATCAGGCGCTGTTTGCCGAACGCGGCACGCTGGAAGATCCAAACCAGTTCATCCGTCGTATGAATCAGTTGCTGATTGCCTAAGTTTCTGTTTTCAGTCTGACCTTACCCCTCTCGTTTCACGCGAGAGGGGTACTCCCCGAAGTAATCTCTCTCATTAACCGTTTCAGCCAGCCCGGCTTCCTTGAGCGATACTCGTTCTGGTGGTATCTTTTAACGCTTTTGAAAAATTGAACCAACTTTTGAGGGGATTTTCGCAATGCGTATTATTCTGCTTGGCGCTCCGGGCGCGGGTAAAGGAACTCAGGCTCAGTTCATCATGGAGAAATACGGTATTCCGCAAATCTCTACCGGTGACATGCTGCGTGCGGCTGTTAAATCTGGCAGCGAACTGGGCAAACAGGCGAAAGATATCATGGACGCGGGCAAACTGGTGACCGATGAGCTGGTTATCGCGCTGGTAAAAGAGCGTATCACCCAGGAAGATTGCCGTAACGGTTTCCTGCTGGACGGCTTCCCGCGTACCATTCCGCAAGCGGATGCCATGAAAGAAGCTGGCATCACCGTGGATTACGTACTGGAATTCGATGTTCCGGACGAGTTGATTGTTGATCGTATCGTAGGTCGTCGCGTACACGCTGCTTCCGGTCGCGTTTATCACATCAAATTCAATCCGCCTAAAGTAGAAGGCAAAGATGATGTGACCGGCGAAGATCTGACCACGCGTAAAGACGATCAGGAAGAGACCGTGCGTAAACGTCTGGTGGAATACCATCAGTTGACCGCGCCACTGATCGGCTACTACCAGAAAGAAGCGCAGGCCGGTAACACCAAATACGCTAAAGTGGACGGCACTAAAGCTGTTACGGATGTACGCGCAGAGCTGGAGAAAATCCTCGGCTAAGCGTGTATTCTCACCCGGCTCCCTCCGGGTGAGAATATTTCTCATCTTACCTTTCGCTGCAATTGGTTCCGTTTAAACGCTTTTACGCTACAATTACCAACCATTCAAAAGGTTAAGAGGCGTGAATGAGTCAGGCGAAAACCGGCATCCTGCTTGCCAATCTAGGCACCCCCGATGCACCCACTCCGGCAGCAGTAAAACGTTATCTGCGGCAGTTTTTAAGCGACAGACGTGTTGTTGATACATCGCGCTTGCTGTGGTGGCCGCTATTACGCGGTGTGATCCTGCCGATTCGTTCACCCCGCGTGGCAAAACTCTACCAGTCTGTCTGGATGGAAGACGGTTCGCCACTGATGGTTTACAGCCGCAGGCAGCAGCAGGCGTTGGCGGCGCGATTGCCGGATGTTCCCGTGGTGCTCGGCATGAGCTACGGTTCACCGTCGCTGGAAAGCGCAGTGGAGGCCCTGCTGGAACAGGATGTTGACCATATTGTGGTGCTCGCACTCTATCCGCAATACTCCTGCTCAACGGTGGCGGCGGTATGGGACGAACTGGCGCGAATTCTGGCGAAGAAACGCCATATTCCCGGCATCTCCTTTATCCGCGATTATGCCGACGATACAGATTACATCTCTGCGCTGGCGAACAGTGTGCGCGCCTCTTTTGCGAAGCACGGTGAGCCGGATTTGCTGCTGCTCTCTTATCACGGTATTCCACAGCGTTACGCGGCGGAAGGGGATGACTACCCACAGCGCTGCCGTGATACAACGCGTGAACTGGTCTCGGCGCTTGATCTGCCGCCGGAAAAAGTGATGATGACTTTCCAGTCACGCTTTGGTCGCGAACCGTGGCTGATGCCGTACACCGATGAAACGCTGAAAATGCTGGGCGAGAAAGGTGTGAAACATATTCAGGTGATGTCGCCAGGCTTTGCCGCAGACTGTCTGGAGACGCTGGAGGAGATCGCGGTGCAAAACCGTGAGTTTTTCCTTGAGGCGGGCGGCGAGAAATATGAATACATACCAGCGCTGAATGATTCGCCAGAGCATATCGAGATGATGGTCAACCTGACGGCCAAATATCGCTGATCGTGCGCCGGGCTGAGAATGTGTTAACATTCACAGCCCATATGTTCAGCGCTTATTACAACCATGAAATTTCCCGGTAAACGTAAATCCAAACACTATTTTCCCGTCAACGCCCGCGATCCGTTATTGCAACAAATCCAGCCAGAAAATGAAGTTGGCTCCTGCTGGGTGGTCGGTATCGATCAGACGCTGGTGGATATCGAGGCGAAAGTGGACGATGCGTTTATCTCGCGTTATGGCCTGAGCGCCGGGCATTCTCTGGTGATCGCCGATGAGGTGGCCGAAGCGTTGTACCAGGAACTGGTGAGTAATGATCTGATCGCTCACCAGTTTGCTGGCGGTACGATCGGTAACACCATGCATAACTACTCGGTGCTGGCCGATGACCGTTCGGTGTTACTCGGCGTGATGTGCGACAACGTGAAAATCGGCAGCTACGCCTACCGTTACCTGTGCAATACCTCCAGTCGTACCGATCTGAACTATCTGCAAGGCGTGGATGGCGCGATTGGTCGCTGCTTTACGCTGATCAGCGATAGCGGTGAGCGGACATTTGCCATCAGCCCTGGACAGATGAACCAGCTTCGCCCGGAGAGCATTCCGGAATCGGTCATTGCAGGCGCGTCTGCGCTGGTGCTCTCTTCATATCTGGTGCGTTGCAATCCCGGCGAACCGATGCCGGATGCAACTCTGCAAGCTGTAGCGTATGCCAAAAAGCATAACGTGCCGGTGGTGCTGACGCTGGGCACCAAATATGTGATTGCCGATAATCCGCAGTGGTGGCGTGATTTTCTCAAAGAAAACGTCTCGATTCTGGCGATGAACGAAGAGGAAGGTCACGCGCTGACCGGTGAAAGCGATCCTCTGCTGGCCGCCGATAAAGCGCTGGACTGGGTGGATCTGGTGCTCTGTACTGCCGGGCCGATTGGCCTGTATATGGCCGGTTTTACCGAAGACGATACAAAGCGAAAAACCCAGCATCCGCTGCTGCCGGGAGCGATTGCCGAGTTCAACCAGTATGAGTTCAGCCGGGCGATGCGCCATAAAGATTGCCAGAACCCGCTGCGTATCTACTCGCACATTGCCCCTTACATGGGGGGGCCTGAGAAGATCATGAACACCAACGGCGCGGGTGATGGCGCTCTGGCGGCGTTGCTGCACGACATTACCGCGAACAATTATCACCGCACTAATGTGCCGAATTCCAGCAAACATAAATTCAACTGGCTGACCTATTCGTCGCTGGCGCAGGTGTGCAAATACGCCAACCGCGTGAGCTACCAGGTGCTGAATCAGCATTCGCCGCGCTTAACTCGTGGTCTGCCGGAGCGGGAAGACAGCCTCGAAGAGGCGTACTGGGAACGTTGATTTTGCTTGTTTCGCCGGAGAAGCGCAGTGCTATCCGGCATCAACGTTGTTTGTTTACCCCGTCACTGCTTCTTCAACGGGCGGCTTCTCCAGCAGCGTTATCATGGTATTGGCGATTTCGCGTTCACCCATTACCACCTGGTTGGCGCCGCGCTCGGTAATGTAATCCACTTCATCGTCGTAATGCGCACGGGCAATAATTTCAATGTTCGGGCATCTCTCACGCGCGGTTGCGACAATCTCCCCGGCTTCGTAACCATTCGGAATGGTCAGCAGCAGCCAGCGGGCGCAATCGAGATGCGCCAGATTCATGATCTCTTCATTGGTGGCATTGCCCAGTACGGCGCGGATCCCACGTGCCCGCAATTCATCCACCCGGGTGCGCGAGGTTTCAATCACCACCAGCGGAGTACCCTGCGCCATCAGTTTTTCGCCCAGCAGGCTACCGACGCGGCCAAACCCAACCAGCAGCGCATGGTTGCAGATATCCACCGGGATCTGCTTCTCTTCCTCGATGGCTTCTTCCAGCGTTTGCTCTTCCAGCGTCTCGGTTTTGTTGAGGTACTTTTCCAGCAGTGTAAACAGCACCGGGTTAAGCATAATCGACAGGATAGCGCCCGCCAGCACCAGGTTTTGCCCGGCCTGCGGCAACAGTCCCAGCGACATCCCCAGGCCTGCCAGGATAAAAGCGAACTCACCAATCTGCGCCAGGCTGGCGGCAATGGTCAGCGCGGTGCGCGGCGAGTGGCCAAACAGGCGCACCAGGAAGAAGGCGACCACCGATTTACCGAAGATGATGATTGCCAGCGTGCCAAGCACCGCCAGCGGCTGTTCGAGCAGGATCATCGGGTCGAACAACATGCCCACGGAGACAAAGAACAGCACTGCAAACGCGTCGCGCAGCGGTAGAGTGTCGTGCGCTGCCCGATGGCTGAGCTCAGATTCGTTCAGTACCATACCGGCGAAGAATGCGCCAAGGGCGAAAGAGACATCAAACAGCTTGACGGCGCCAAAGGCGATGCCGAGCGCCAGCGCCAGCACGGAGAGAGTAAACAGTTCGCGTGAACCGGTTGCGGCGCTACGCGCCATGATCCACGGCACCAGACGGCGGCCAACCAGCATCATTATGGCGATAAAAGCCACCACTTTACCAATGGTGATACTCATATCCAGGGCCAGCGATGCCAGCCCAACGTTGTCTTTTCCCATCATTCCGGCGACGGCAGGCAGCAGGACCAGTGTCAGCACCATTACCAGATCTTCAACAATCAGCCAGCCTATGGCGATTTGCCCGCGTTGGCTGTCGATAAGCTGTCGCTCCTCAAGCGCGCGCAACAACACCACCGTACTGGCGGTAGAAAGGCATAACCCAAAGACAATACCGGTCATAAGAGACCAGCCCGACAGTGCGGAAAGCGCCATACCCAGTAGCGTCGCGACGGCAATTTGCGCAATCGCTCCGGGAATGGCGATCGACTTTACCGCCATCAAATCCTTTAAAGAGAAGTGCAACCCAACGCCGAACATCAGCAGAATCACGCCTAATTCCGCCAGTTCGGGGGCCAGTTGAGTATCGGCGACAAAGCCCGGCGTAAACGGCCCGGACAGCACACCCGCTAACAAGTAACCCACCAGAGGAGAAATTCGCAGTTTATTGGCAAGCATGCCGAGAATAAAGGCCAGTACAAGTCCGCCGACAATGGTGGTGATAAGCGGTGTGGTGTGATGCATTCCGTCTCCTTTCGTTGATGCGTGAAACCTACGGTTGATGACCGTTAGCTAAGTTACAGTTTATGACAATTTTTGCTGGTGTGTTTATGAATAATTATTGAATTATTAAGAAAATGGCGATTTGGCAGAAAAAAAAGGGGCAACAGGTGTATCTCTAACAGAAATCATGCGACAGGTAAGGAAAAGCAATAGAAAACAGCGGCCAAAGGGAGATTTTGGCCGCAAGGAAATCAATGTTGTGGGCGGTTATCGGGCAGGAATACCGTCAGAATTCCGAGTAATGGCAGGAAAGCACATATTTTGTAGACCAAATCGATGCTGGTGTGATCGGCAACCAGTCCCAGTACCGCAGCGCCAAGCCCGCCCATACCGAAGGCGAAACCAAAAAACAGCCCCGAAACCATGCCAATACGCCCTGGCAGCAACTCCTGGGCATAGACCAGAATGGCGGAGAAAGCTGATGCAAGAATGAAACCAATTATCACCGTCAAAATTCCGGTCCAGAACAGAGATGCATACGGTAAAAGCAGTGTGAAAGGGGCAACGCCGAGGATAGAGCCCCAAATGACATACTTTCTGCCGATCTTATCGCCCACAGGGCCACCAATAACGGTGCCAGCAGCAACAGCAAACAGAAAAATAAACAGATGCATCTGCGCGTTTTGCACGGATAAATCGAACCTGGACATCAGGTAAAAGGTGAAATAACTGCTGATACTGGCCATATAAAAATATTTGGAGAAGATCAGAATCAGCAGGATGCAGACCGCCAGTATCACTTTATTGCGTGGCAGCGGATTATGCAGCGCAACACTCTTTTTCCCTTTGTTCACGCGGTGCTGGGCTGCATACCAGCGGCTCACCTGCATCAGCACGATGATCGCCAGCAGGGCAGCCAACACAAACCAGGCGACATTGCCTTTACCGTAGGGCGCAACAATCACCGCCGCCAGCAACGGGCCGAGCGAAGCGCCAAAATTACCACCTACCTGAAAAATGGACTGCGCCAGCCCGTGACGACCGCCGGAAGCCATCCGCGCCACGCGCGACGATTCTGGATGGAAAACCGAAGAGCCGGTACCGACCAGCGCCGCGGCAATCAGCACCGTTGTAAAATTACCCGCCAGCGCCAGCAGCACCAGCCCGCTGAGGGTAAAACACATCCCAATGGGCAGCGACCACGGCATCGGGTGTTTATCTGTCCAGTAACCGACCACCGGTTGCAGCAGCGAGGAGGCAACCTGGAAGGTGAGGGTGATAAACCCAATCTGCACAAATGACAGGGAAAAATCGGCCTGCAATAGCGGGTAAATCGCCAGCAGCAGCGACTGGATCATATCGTTAAGTAGGTGCGAAAGGCTGATTGCGCCAAGAATACCGAACGAGGTGCGCGCGACTGGAGGAGTCTGCGACGTTTCACTGATTGCCATAAATACCACGTATATTTTGTCAGAAGAGAAAGGAAGAACGGTAATTGTTATCCGACTAACATTACCTGCGTGGATGCTTTGAAGGAAGTCGCAATGCTGAAAACTTATTTGTCTATTATTGTTTAGCATTGTAATTTCGGTTTTTTTATTAATGGGTCAGGGAGAGAAGCATGAATTGGCTACCAAAGATCACCACGTTGGCGCTGCTGGCAATGTTGGGCATGGCAAGCTGGCAGGTGCAGGCATACGAACAGGATAAAACGTATAATGTCACCATTCTGCATACCAATGATCACCACGGCCACTTCTGGCGCAGTGATTACGGCGAATACGGGTTATCGGCGCAAAAGACACTGGTGGACGGTATTCGTAAAGAGGTGGCTGCCGAAGGTGGCAGTGTACTGCTGCTCTCCGGCGGCGACATCAATACTGGTGTACCCGAATCCGATTTACAGGATGCTGAACCGGATTTTCGCGGCATGAACCTGATTGGTTATGACGCCATGGCGGTCGGCAACCATGAATTCGATAATCCGCTCAGCGTGTTGCGTCAGCAGGAGAAGTGGGCGAAGTTCCCGTTCCTCTCCGCCAATATTTATCAAAAAAGTACCGGTGAGCGCCTGTTTAAACCGTGGATGATCTTTAACCGCCAGGGACTGAAGATTGCCGTGATCGGTTTAACCACTGATGACACCGCCAAAATCGGCAATCCGGAGTTTTTCACCGATATTGAATTCCGTAAGCCTGCCGAGGAAGCAAAACTGGTGATTCAGGAGCTCCAGCAGAACGAAAAACCGGACGTAATCATCGCCACCACGCATATGGGCCATTATGACAACGGCGAGCACGGCTCAAATGCGCCGGGCGATGTGGAGATGGCGCGCAGCCTGCCGAAAGGGGCGCTGGCGATGATTGTGGGTGGTCACTCACAAGATCCTGTGTGTATGGCTTCCGAGAACAAAAAGCAGGTCGATTACGTGCCTGGAACGCCTTGTGCGCCCGATCAGCAGAACGGTATCTGGATTGTGCAGGCCCATGAATGGGGTAAATATGTTGGCCGTGCCGATTTCCAGTTCCGCAACGGCGAGATGAAACTGGTGCGTTATCAGCTGATCCCGGTCAATCTGAAAAAGAAAGTCACCTACGATAACGGTAAAAGTGAGCGCGTACTCTACACGCCAGAAATTGCTGAAAATCCGCAAATGTTGTCGCTGCTGACGCCATTCCAGAACAAAGGCAAATCGCAACTGGAGGTGAAAATCGGCAACACCACTGGTCACCTGGAAGGGGATCGCAGCAAAGTTCGTTTTGTGCAAACCAACCTGGCGCGAGTGATTCTGGCTGCGCAAATGGCACGCACAGGTGCTGATCTGGCGGTGATGAGCGGCGGTGGGGTGCGTGACTCCATTGAGGCGGGTGACATCACCTATAAAGATGTGCTGAAAGTGCAGCCGTTCGGTAACACCTTGGTTTACGCTACGCTGACCGGCAAAGAGCTGACAGATTATCTCACCGCTGTGGCACAGATGAAGCCAGATTCCGGCGCTTATCCGCAGTTCGCCAACGTCAGTTTTGTCGCGAAAGGCGGCAAGCTCAATGAGCTTAAGATCAAAGGTGAACCGGTTGATGCAGCGAAAACGTATCGCCTGGCGACGCTGAGTTTCAACGCCACCGGCGGTGATGGTTATCCGCGTCTTGATGATAAATCTGGCTATGTGAATACGGGGTTTATCGATGCAGAAGTGCTGAAAGAGTTTATTCAGAAAAACTCGCCGCTGGATGCGGCTGCTTTCGAACCGAAAGGGGAGGTGAGCTGGCAGTAACCAGCTCGTAAACGTTAATCGCGGCGGGCGATATCGGCAAATTTCGCGTCCAGCATTTTTGCCAGATCGCTTGCCGCCAATTCAATATCCAGCCCACGTTTGCCGCCGGAAACGTAAATAGAGGCGAATTCCTGTGCGGGGGCGTCAATCAGCGTCGGCAGGCGTTTTTTTTGCCCCAACGGGCTGATGCCGCCCACCAGATAACCGGTGCTGCGCTGTGCAGCCATCGGATCGGCCATATCCACTTTTTTTGCCCCCAGCGCTTTGGCGACCTTTTTTAAATCCAGTTGACCGGCGACCGGCGTAACCGCTACGGCCAGATGTTTCATATCGCCGTTGATGGCCACCAGCAGCGTTTTATAGACCTGATCGGCATTCAGCCCCAGCTTGCGCACCACTTCATCGCCAAAATTGGTTTCGTTGGGATCGTGATCGTAAGTGTGCACCTGAAAAGAGATGTTGTTTTTTTCGAGTAATTTCACGGCGGGAGTCATAGCAAATCCTTCTTACCACAGTCATTTCACGCCATAAGCATACGCCTGTGTGCGTCAACAAAAATAGTACCATCTTGCGCTATTGCGTCATCCGTTGTTGTAGCATCGCCGGAAGGTTGCCATCGCCATAGAGATGAAGCGCGCCAGCTGCCACCACATAACGCCCCGGCGGTAGCGTGAACAGGCGATCGCACCACGCCTGATTACGCTGATGCATCAGAACATCATGCAGCGGCTGGCTGAAGGTTGACGGCAAACTGAGGAGTTCTGTGGCAGGCGGTGTTTCCAGCCACCAGCTCATCATCACCTGTAACAGGCGCGCATTTTCATGCCAGTATGTCAGGGTGTCCTGTAGCAGTTCGATGCCGTCATCGGGTAACTGGCGCAGGATATCCAACTGGTTGGTTGTGCCTTCCAGCTCCAGCACGCTGACCTGCTGCTGCTGGGCCTCCTGCAATAGCTGATAATCGACGCCATACTCCGGGCGTAACCCCAGCCGTTGAGCCTGAGTAGCCTGAAGCACCAGTGCGATATGCCAGGCCGGGCGCTGTTCAAACTCCTCGCGCGACAGCGAAAGGGTTTGCAGGGTCTGATCAAGCTGGCTCAGAAGCTGTGGATTCAGACGCTCTTCGAGCGGTGCAGCGGTAGGAAGGTTATCAAAAGGGGAATCAGAACCGGCAATATCTGCTTCGACGATCAGCGCGTCGGCATGGCGTAGTTTGTGCAGCAGTAATTCCGGCAGCGGCGACATGCCATAGGTGCCCATATGAATACTGCCGACCAGGTGCAGATGCTGGCCTCCGGGCAGCGTGATATCCATTGCTGGCCAGCGATAGTGGCGCACACGAAGCGCGAGAAAGAAGTTTTTCAATCGTTGAAACAGTGCCATGCGCGCTTTCCGGAAGAAAAATCCCATGCTAACGCGACAGGCTGCAAGGTGCAAACCCCGCTGCCTGCACAGCGGGGTAACATGGCTGGCTACTGGCGAGGTTTAAAACGCAGCAGACGGTTGGCATTGCTGACCACCGTAATAGAGGAGAGTGCCATTGCTGCACCCGCCACAACCGGGTTGAGCAAGGTGCCGGTCAGGGGCCAGAGAATTCCGGCGGCAATGGGAATACCCAGTGAGTTGTAGACAAATGCCCCCAGTAGATTTTGCTTCATATTGCGCAGTGTCGCTTTGGCAATCGCCAGCGCATCAGCCACACCCAGCAAGCTATGGCGCATCAGCGTAATAGCGGCAGTTTCAATGGCAACATCGCTGCCGCCGCCCATAGCGATGCCGACATCGGCCTGCGCCAGCGCTGGCGCGTCGTTAATGCCATCACCCACCATTGCCACCTGGCGGCCCTGCTGTTGCAGGTTTTTGATCGCCTCGGCTTTGCCGTCAGGCAGAACACCAGCAATTACCTCATCAATACCGGCCTCTTTGGCAATCGCGTTGGCCGTAATGGGATTATCACCGGTCAGCATCACCAGACGATAACCAGAGCGGTGTAAGTGTTGCAGGGCTTCCACAC
Organism: Kosakonia arachidis; assembly: GCF_900116535.1. Classification (GTDB taxonomy): domain Bacteria; phylum Pseudomonadota; class Gammaproteobacteria; order Enterobacterales; family Enterobacteriaceae; genus Kosakonia; species Kosakonia arachidis. The sequence goes on from NZ_FPAU01000001.1 coordinate 251,873, forward strand.
TGTCATCGCGCAGAGGATCGCGAATAGCGAACAGCGACGTGGCGACGCCATCAACCGCCAGCAGCACTGGCGTAGCGCCGAGACTGGCCTGAGTGGCGATCTCATCGTCAAGCAGGCGAGTATCCACATTCTGCTCTGCCAGCAGAGTCTGGTTGCCGAGCAATATAGTACGGCCATCGACAATACCGCTGACGCCCAGCCCGCGTAGCGTGCGGAATTGATTCACCGTCGGCAACGCATCGCTACCCGCTTTCTCCACGATCGCCCGCGCCAGCGGATGGCTGGAACCTTGCTCCAGCGCCGCCGCCAGACGCAGCGCCGCCGAATCGTCGCCATCCAGCGTTTTCACGCTGACTACTTCCGGTTTGCCGCGCGTCAGGGTGCCGGTTTTATCAAACACTATCGTATCCAGCGTGCTGGCGCGTTGCAGGGCATCCGCATCACGCACCAACACGCCAAATTCTGCGGCACGACCGACGCCGGAGATAATCGACATCGGTGTTGCCAGCCCCAGCGCGCACGGACAGGCAATAATCAGCACGGTAGTGGCTATCACCAGCGTATAAACGATTTGTGGCGCAGGGCCAGCGAAGTACCAGATTGCGCCGCTGAGCAGTGCTATAGCGACCACCACCGGCACAAATACTGCCGAAATACGGTCGGCCAGTTGACCAATTTCCGGCTTGCTGCTTTGTGCCTGACGTACCATACGGATGATGCGAGAAAGTGTGGTGTGACTGCCGATCGCGCTGGCGGTAAACAGCACGCTACCATCCTGCACTACCGTTCCGGCGTGAATGCTTTCGCCGATACTTTTTTCTTGTGGCACGGGTTCGCCGGTCAGCATCGCTTCATCAAACCAGGCTTCGCCCTCGCTGATTTCGCCGTCGACCGGCACGCGATCGCCGGTGGTAAGACGCAGTGTCATTCCTTGCTGCACTTCTGCCAGCGGCAGATTTTTCTCGCCGTCATTGGTGACCACCCGTGCGGTCGGCGGTGTTAAATCCAGTAAGCGTTCCAGCGCTTTCGATGAACGCTGACGGGCGCGGGCTTCCAGCATATGGCCAAGATTAATCAGGCCGATAATCATCGCGCTCGCTTCATAATAAAGATGGCGGGCCTCCATCGGGAACCACTGCGGCCAGATATTAACGCTCATCGAATAGAGCCAGGCAGCACCGGTTCCCAGCGCCACCAGCGTATCCATGGTGGCGGAGCCATTACGCAGGCTTTTCCACGCGCTGGAGTAAAAATGCCCACCGGCGATACTCATCACCGCCAGGGTAATCAGCCCGATAAACAGCCACAGGGCACGGTTACTGTCGGTGACTATCATATTGTCACCCATCATGCCCCAGACCATGATGGGCACGCCAACCACCAGCGCGACAATCGCCTGCCAACGGAAGCGCTTCATGGTGGCGAGCGCAGTTTCCTGCTGGCGCTCGCGGCGCTTAATATCGTCTTCTATAGCTTCAGCGCCGTAGCCCGCTTGCTCTACGGCACTGACTAATTCAGCGGCGGGCGCGCTACCCATAACTAACGCGGTGCGCTCCGCCAGGTTGACCCGTGCCTGCGTCACGCCCGGTACAGCCTGCAAGGCTTTTTGTACACGGGAAACACAACTAGCGCAGCTCATGCCGTTGATCAGCAGCTGTTGGCTGTCATCAAGGTCGCTGGCTGCCGGAAGCTCAGGTGTGGCCGCTGTCAGTGCTTCCGACGGGAGTGATGACTCTGCCAGCGGTTTAGCCTTTGGGTGGCTTAAGCTCGCGCCGTATCCGGCTTCTTTAATGGTCGCGATCAGCGCGTCAGCGCTGGCGCTGCCGGTGACTTCTGCACGTTCAATGGTCACGTCCGCCTGTTCAACATCAGTGCGTTTTTCCAGGCTCTCTTTGACACGTTTAACGCAATGGCCACAGGAAAGGCCATCCAGGTTTAGTTCTATGGTATGAGACATAGTCAATCTCCTTGGTTGTGATGCTTCAATAGGGAGTAAAATAAAGCTTAAACCTTCCATCAAGGGGAAGGTCAAGGCGGTTTTTAGAGATTCATTGTGCTAACGTATTTTCTGACGCGCAGCTTCTGACAAGGTGAAAAAATGAATATCAGCGATGTGGCAAAAAAAACCGGTTTAACCAGTAAAGCGATTCGTTTTTATGAAGAGAAAGGGCTGGTGACGCCGCCGCTACGCAGCGAAAACGGCTATCGCAGCTACAGCCAGCAACATCTGAATGAACTGACACTGCTGCGCCAGGCGCGGCAGGTTGGGTTTAACCTTGAAGAGTGTGGCGAGCTGGTGACGTTGTTCAACGATCCGGCTCGCCACAGCGCCGATGTCAAAGCCCGGACATTACAAAAAGTGGCGGAGATTGAGCGTCATATTAAGGAATTACAGGTCATGCGCACGCAACTGCTGGCGCTGGCGGATTCCTGCCCTGGCGATGACAGCGCAGAGTGCCCGATTATTGATAACCTTTCCGGCTGTTGCCATCGTGCGAAGGGTTGAGCGCTATTCGCTCACCGCTTTAACCCGTAGCGTAATGCCTTCCACTGCAATCACTTCGACGCGTGTGCCAGCTGCGAGATCGTCGTCGGCGCTGACCGGCCACGAGCTGTCGCCGACGCGCATATGACCACGCCCATTAACCAGTGCGTTATCCAGTTGAAAACGGCGTCCCATCAGTTGTTGCCCGCGCAGATTAAGCGAGGCATCGGCGGGTTTCTGCTGTTTCAGCCGGCTGCTTAGCCATTTCCACCATAGCCAGGCCGCCAGCAGAGTGAGCAGGGCAAATAGCACGCCTTGCCATTCCCAACTGAACGGGATGATCCACGCCAGTAAACCGGTGATCACTGCCGCCACGCCGCTCCACAACAAGTAGCCGTTACCGCCGAGCATTTCGGCTGCGAGCAGCAATCCACCCAGCACCAGCCAGGCGAAGTGGGTGTGTTCGAGCAGCAGCACGATCATCGTTTAGTCCGCTCGCTGGAACTGTCTTTGATAAGCTCAGCGATCCCGGCGATCGAGCCCATCAGGCTGCTGGCATCCAGCGGCATCATCACCACTTTGCTGTTATTCGCCGAGCCGATCTGTTGCAAAGCTTCGGTGTATTTTTGCGCCACAAAGTAGTTCACCGCCTGAATATCCCCGGCGGCAATGGCTTCCGAAACCATCTGCGTTGCGCGAGCCTCCGCTTCTGCAGAACGTTCGCGCGCTTCTGCTTGCAGGAATGCAGATTGACGCTCGCCTTCTGCTTTCAAAATCTGCGACTGTTTTTCTCCTTCGGCTTTGAGAATTTCCGCCTGGCGAACCCCTTCCGCTTCAAGAATATAAGCGCGTTTGGTACGTTCGGCTTTCATCTGCGCGTTCATCGAGGCAATCAGTTCTGCCGGTGGGCGAACGTCACGGATCTCAATACGCGTTACCTTCACCCCCCACGGATTGGTGGCCTCATCGACAATGTGCAGCAGGCGCGTGTTGATGCTGTCGCGTTGCGAGAGCATCTCATCCAGCTCCATCGAGCCGAGCACCGTACGAATGTTGGTCATCGTCAGATTGATGATAGCCAGTTCCAGATTGCTGACTTCATAAGCGGCGCGTGGCGCATCGATAACCTGAATAAAACAGACCGCGTCGATGGTAACGTTGGCGTTATCTTTCGAGATAACTTCCTGCGAGGGGATATCGAGAACCTGTTCCATCATATTGATCTTACGACCAATACGATCCATAAACGGCACTACCAGACTCAGGCCTGGCTGCAGGGTTCGGGTAAAGCGGCCAAAGCGTTCTACCGTCCACTGGAAACCTTGCGGTACGATTTTGACGCCGGAAATAACCACGACCAGCGCGACAAAGATAAGAACCAGAATGACGATTGGCATCAAAAAAACCTCCTGTTTAATTTGATGCCATCTTAGCCCTATTTGGCGATCAAAACAGCACGATCGCCAAATTTAGCGGGGGAATTAGTAGAGCAGCGAGTAAAGCTGGCGGCGGTATTTCGAGGCCAGCGCATCGCCGGTTCCCAACGCGGCAAGAATTTCTTGCAGCATTTTACGCGCTTCACCGTTGGCGGCACTGAGATCTTTGCGTAGGTGGCTGAACAGCAACTCCAGCGCTTCTTCGTTGCGCCCGACCTGATGCAATTGCAGCGCGAGTTGCGTTGCCAGCAGCGCGTCCTGCGGGTTGTCGGCTACCTGTTTTTGTAACTGCTGGATCTCCGGCGTATCGGCGGCTTTTTTCAGCAGTTCAATTTGCGCGACCAGCCCCTGATAGCGGGTATCCTGATCCTGTAATGGGATGGTTTTCAGCACGTTTTCGGCTTCATCCGCGCGGTTCAATACAATCAGTGTTTCCGCCAGTAGCAGGCCGATTTCGCTGTTTTGTTGTGAAAGCTGCCGGGCTTCTTTCAGCAGCGGCAACGCTTCGGCGTACTTGCCTTCATGCATCAGTTGCATCGCCTGTTGCGCTTTTAGTTCCTCTTCACGCGGCAGGACTTTATCCAGCAATGCGCGGATGGCTTCTTCCGGCTGGGGTCCCTGGAAACCATCAACCGGCTGGCCGTTCTGGAACAAGTAGACGGTAGGGATGGCGCGCAGACCAAACTGCGATGCCACCATTTGCTCGGCGTCGCAATCGACTTTCGCCAGAATAAACTGTCCGTTGTACTGCGCGGCCAGGCTTTCCAGCACCGGTGTCAGTTGTTGGCAGTGCTGGCTACGTTCGGACCAGAAATAGAACAGCACCGGCGTGGCCATCGACTGCTCAAGCACCTGTTGCAGATTCACTTCTGTAATATTGACAATATTCTGTACGGACATAGGAAATTCTCTGTTTTTTAACTCATTGTTCTTACATGGGGGAGGATATTGCGCCTTCAACTCACCCCTGCAAAATTTTATCCATCATGCGCCCTGGCAGCAGGCGTTTCAGCAGGCTAACCGCCCAGGTTACCAGCGTAACCGGATAGCGCATTTTGGGATGTGTGCTTTCAAAAGCATGGCGCACTTTTGCCACTACAGCCTCTGGACCAAGGGTAAAACGTGCTGCGATGCCGGGGTTTTCCACGGGTTTGTCGCGCTGAGTCTGATTAACGTTGTCGGTAAAACGGGTACGGATGGGGCCCGGCTCGATCAGACTTACGTTGACGCCACTGTGGCGTAGCTCCATTCGCAAAGCGTCGGACCAGGCTTCAAGCGCATACTTGCTGGCGGCGTAGGCACCGCGGCCGGGCGTAGAGATAAGCCCCATCACCGATGAGGTCATCACGATGCGGCCTTCGCCGTGTGGCGTCATGGCGGGCAGCAGGCGCATCGTCAGTTGATGGGTACCGAAAAAGTTACTGGAGAACTGCTGTTCCAGCTGCTGGCGGCTGATAGCTTCCAGCGGGCCGTACACGCCGTAACCCGCGTTATTAAAGAGGCCGTACAGGCGGTTGTTGGTCAGATCGATCACTTCATCGGCAGCGCGATCGACGCTCGCCGGATCGTCAAGATCCAGCAAAATACCGGTAAAGCCTTCCTGGTTCATGCGGGCAACATCGTCCGCTTTGCGGCAGGCAGCCAGTACGCGGAACCCCTGGCGTTTGAGTTCGCGCGCGCTTTCCAGACCGATACCGCTGGAACATCCTGTTATTAAGACCGTTTTTTGCATAACTTTACCTGGGGGCGTGCCTGAATGCTCAGGAGTCGTGTTTAACTAAAGGAGCCAGTCGCGTCGCCATCCAGTCGGCAATAAACGGCTGGGCATCGCGGTTGGGATGAATACCATCATCCTGCATCCATTGTGGTTTCAGATAGACCTCTTCCATAAAAAATGGCAGCAGAGGGACGTCCAACTCTTTGGCGAGCTTAGGATAAATGGCGCTGAAGGCCTCATTATAGCGGCGACCATAGTTGGCGGGCAGCCGAATTTGCATTAATAGCGGTTTTGCATTGGCGGCTTTGATCGCCTGCAACACCTGACGCAGCGTCTGTTCTGTCTGCTGTGGCGCAAAACCGCGAAGGCCATCGTTACCGCCCAGCTCGACCAGAACCCAATGCGGCTGATGTTCTTTAAGCAGCGCGGGAAGACGCGATAGCCCTTGCTGCGAGGTATCCCCGCTGATGCTGGCGTTCACCACCATCGGCTTTTGCTGCCATTTGTCATTGAGCAGCGCGGGCCATGCCACGTTCGTCGCCATGCGATAACCGGCGCTCAGGCTGTCGCCCAGAATCAGTAACGTGTCCGCCGCTGCGGCGCGAAAGGTTAACAAAAGCAACAACAGGAAGGACAAATGCCAGCGGAAAACATTATTGAAGTTCATCGTCTTAAGAAGTCCGTCGGTCAGGGGGAGCATGAGCTTTCCATCCTTACCGGAGTTGAGCTTGTTGTCAAACCAGCTGAAACCATTGCCCTGATCGGTGAATCGGGATCCGGTAAATCGACGCTGCTGGCGATCCTCGCCGGGCTGGATGATGGTAGCAGCGGCGAGGTTCATCTGCTGGGTAAGCCACTGCATGCGATGGATGAAGAGGCGCGAGCGACACTGCGGGCGCAGAATGTGGGTTTTGTTTTTCAGTCTTTTATGCTGATCCCCACGCTTAACGCGCTGGAAAACGTGGAGCTGCCTGCCTTATTGCGCGGAGAAAACGGCAGACAAAGTCGCGGCGGTGCCAAAGCCCTGCTGGAAGAGTTGGGGCTGGGCAGGCGCCTCGATCACCTGCCTGCGCAACTTTCTGGCGGTGAGCAGCAGCGAGTGGCGCTGGCGCGCGCCTTTAACGGACGCCCGACCGTGCTGTTTGCCGATGAACCCACCGGCAATCTCGATCGCCAGACCGGTGACAAAATTGCCGATCTGCTGTTTTCCATGAATCAGCAGCACGGCACAACGTTAGTCCTGGTGACGCACGACCCGCAACTGGCGGCGCGCTGCGGTCGGCGATTGCGTCTGATCAATGGCGAATTGCGGGAGGATGCATGATTGCCCGCTGGTTCTGGCGTGAATGGCGTTCACCCTCGCTGCTGATTGTCTGGATGGCGCTTAGCCTGGCTGTCGCTTGTGTGCTGGCACTTGGCAATATCAGCGATCGGATGGAAAAAGGGCTGGGTCAGCAGAGCCGCGACTTTATGGCTGGCGATCGGGCGCTGCGCAGTTCCCACGAAATCCCTTCAGCATGGTTGGATGAGGCACGTAAACGCGGTCTGAGGGTGAGCGAGCAAATCAGCTTTAACACCATGACCTTCGCCGGGGATACGCCGCAACTGGCGGATGTGAAAGCGGTCGACGATCTTTACCCCCTTTATGGGCAGTTGCAAACCCGGCCAGCCGGGCTGAAGCCTCAGATAGGCAGCGTATTGCTGGCGCCACGGCTGATGGCGCTGCTCAATTTGAAAGTCGGCGATACGATCGATGTTGGTGATGCGACGTTACATATCGCCGGTGAAGTGGTTCAGGAACCGGATTCCGGTTTCAATCCTTTCCAGATGGCGCCTCGCCTGTTGATGAATACGATGGATGTGGCGAAGACCGGTGCCGTACAGCCGGGCAGCCGGGTAAGCTGGCGCGCAAAATTTGCCGGTACGCCCGCGCAGCTCGATGCCTACGAAAAGTGGTTGCTGCCGCAGCTAAAACCAGAGCATCGCTGGTACGGAATGGAGCAGGATGAAGGGGCGCTCGGTAAATCACTCCAGCGTTCGCAGCAGTTCCTGTTGCTTTCGGCACTGCTCACCCTGCTGCTGGCGATTGCTGCGGTGGCCGTAGCAATGGGGCACTACTGTCGCAGCCGTTACGATCTGGTGGCGGTGCTGAAAACCCTTGGCGCCGGGCGCGCACAACTGCGCAAGCTGATTGTTGGCCAGTGGTTGTTGGTGCTGGCGCTGGCAGTGATGACGGGGGGCGTGCTGGGACTGGCCTTTGAAAGCCTGTTGATGGTGTTGCTCAGACCGGTACTCCCTGCTGCGCTGCCGCCTGCCAGCCTGTGGCCGTGGCTGTGGGCCGTTGGCGCGGTGGGCGTGATTTCGCTGCTGGTGGGGGTGCGTCCTTATCGCTTGCTGTTAGCCACACAGCCGTTGCGCGTATTGCGCCAGGATGCGGTAGCGAACGTCTGGCCACTGAAATTCTATATTCCTGTCATCTGCGTTGTGGCAATTCTGCTACTGGCGTGGTTGATGGGTGGCAGTATGCTGCTGTGGTCGGTGCTGGCAGGGGCCGTGGTGCTGGCATTATTATGCGGCGTGGTCGGCTGGCTGCTGCTCAATATTTTAAAACGGCTGACCCTGAAAGCGCTTCCGCTGCGTCTGGCGGTGAATCGCCTGCTGCGCCAACCGTGGTCAACCTTGAGCCAACTGTCGGCATTTTCCCTCTCTTTTATGTTACTGGCAATGTTGCTGGTACTGCGCGGCGATCTGTTGGATCGCTGGCAGCAGCAGTTGCCGCCGGAAAGCCCAAACTATTTCCTGATCAATATCGCGCCGGAACAAGTGGCGCCGATGAAAGCGTTCCTGGCTGAACATCATGTGCGCCCGGAATCGTTTTATCCGATTGTGCGGGTCAGGATGACGCAGATTAACGGTCAATCCACCGAGGGAAATCAGGATGAAGCGCTGAACCGTGAACTGAATCTTACCTGGCAGCAGCAACGACCGGAGCATAATCCGATCACCGCAGGAAGCTGGCCGCCAAAATCGGGTGAGGTTTCTGTCGAAGAGGGGCTGGCAGAACGACTTGGCCTTAAGCTGGGCGACAGCGTAACTTTTATGGGCGATACGCAGGTGTTCAGCGCCATAATTAGCAGTTTGCGTAAAGTTGACTGGGAAAGCATGCGTCCTAACTTCTTCTTTATTTTCCCGCAAGGCGCACTGGATGGCCAGCCGCAAAGCTGGTTGACCAGCTTCCGCTGGGAAAATGGCAACGGTATGTTGGCTCAACTTAACCGGGAATTCCCCACCGTCAGCCTGCTGGATATTGGCGCAATTTTAAAACAGATCGGCCAGGTGCTGGCGCAGGTAAGTCGGGCGCTGGAAGTGATGGTGGTGCTGGTGACTGCCTGCGGTCTGTTGCTGCTGTTGGCGCAGCTTCAGGTAGGCATGCGTCAGCGTCACCAGGAACTGGTGGTTTATCGCACGCTGGGCGCGGGAAAACGGTTGTTGCGTGCCACATTATGGTGCGAATTTGCCTTACTGGGTGCAGTCGCCGGGCTGGTGGCGGCCATTGGCGCAGAAACGGCGCTGGCGGTACTGCAAACCCGGGTCTTTGATTTCGCCTGGCAGCCGGACTGGAGGCTGTGGATCACCCTGCCACTATGCGGCGCGCTGCTGCTCTCCGTCTGTGGCGGTTGGCTTGGTGTGCGTCTGCTAAAGGGCAAAGCCCTATTCCGTCAGTTCAGCAGTTAATCATTTTCCAATAACTTCTTAACGAAAAACACACCATTAATTCTAATGGTGCGTTTTTATTTCAAAGTGTAAATACTTAGTTTCAAAGTATTTAATAGCACAAAAAATCAAAAAATCCTCACCAGGCTCGAACTTTTAGACGTTAGTATTTGCCCGCTAGTACTTACTAGTGGCGTCTATACATCAAGGAAAAATAATGAAAATAAAAACAACCGCCCTGGCGACAGCCATTGGCGCAGCAGTGGCCTTAACATCTTTCGCTACTCAGGCGGAAATCACCCTTCTTAAACAAGATCCGAAGGCCGGCGATCCGCTGAGCCGTCTGAACTTCACCGTTGGCGGTTCTATCCGTCCGCAGTTCGATAACGCGATGGGAGACGTTGATAAATCGTCTTACAAACGTAACGGTTATGATGGCGGCACCCGCTTCCGTTTCGCGTCGGACTACTACCTGTTTGATGATATTAGCTGGATAAGCTACTACGAACTGGGTGTGAATATTCCTGCGTTGTTCGACTGGGATAGTCACTACGCGGCAGGTTCCAACAATACCTCCCGCCGTATGCTGTACACCGGTCTGAAAAGTAAAACCTGGGGTACGATGACCTTTGGTCAGCAGAACAGCGTTTACTACGATGTAGTGGGTGCGAAAACCGATGTCTGGGATTACGACATGAAAGCCCAGGCACCGGGTAACGGTATCAAAGGTGACTACGACGGTTCTTACCGTTCACGTAAAATGCTGAAATACAAAAACACCTTTGGTGATGTTGATCTCTATGCCGCCTACCTGTTCTCCGATAGTGACCTGTTGCTGAAAAACAGCAGCATCCGTTACAAACGTAATGGCGGCGGTTCACTGGGTGTTGATTACCATCTGGCCAAAGACCTGACCTGGGGTACGGCGTGGAACTACACCAAAGCCAATGTGCATAACAGCAGCACGGGTGACACTGATTCCTACAGCCAGAATATCTATGGTACGGCGCTGAGCTGGACACCGGATAACTGGACCTTCTCCTTCGGCGGCGGCTGGTACGAAAACTTCCTGACCACTGGTCAGAAAAATGTTCACGACTACTTCGCTGGCGACGCCTGGGGTATTGAATATTTTGCCGGTTACAAAATCCCGGTAGGCCAGTACGCGCTTAAATATGTACAGCCGTATGTGATGGGCGACCGTCTGAAATACACGACTGGCCGTTACTATCAGCGTATCGACAACGGCGTCGGTGTAACCTTCCAGCTGGATTACGGCTTCCGCGTCGATTACGAACACGTGTTCACCAGCAGTACCGACAAGTCTCTGGCTGATATGAACATCGTTCGTCTGCGTTACGACTTCTGATAAGTCAGACGCTGCCGGGTTTAGCATTTAGTTTAAATCCGGCAATGCTTATCAATAATAAGCATAACGAAATGGCGTACCACCTGCGAAAAGTAGGACTTTTCGTTATGCTTCATCATCTTATCCTGAAAATATCTCTCCATCATTCAGTGACATACTTCACAGCATAGTGAATTTTTTTCAATTACTGCTGGGCTGCGTTTGTGCCATCTTATCCTTCAGCCTTATTCACAGGGTGAAAATAGAACGCGGCGCATTGCACGTCGCGCCACACAGCATCTCAATTCGTTAGGGAGAATTTATGGGACGTCGTCTCAGCTTACGCGCTACCTTCGGCGCACTGCTTCTGGTATGCGGTTTACCTTTTGCTCACGCCAGCAGCGATCCGCACACTATCGTCTTTGGCGTTGCGCCGGGCCCTTACGGCGATATGGTGAAACAGGCGATTGCGCCGTCGCTGAAAGAGAAGGGCTATAAAGTGGTGGTACGTGAATTCAGTGACTACGTGCAACCCAATATGGCGCTGGCGAACGGCAGTATCGATGCGAACCTGTTTCAGCACAGCCTCTATTTTGACAAATTCACTGCGGATAAAGGGCTTAAGTTAAGCAAACTGATCAGCGTGCCGACGGCGGGAATGGGGTTCTATTCCCGTAAAATCAAAAGGCTGGATGAGTTGAAAAAGGGCGATATTGTCACACTTTCCAACGATCCGACCAACCTGGCGCGCGGTCTGCGTTTCCTGCAATCGCTGGATCTGATCACCATTAAAGAGTCGATTGATCCAACCAAAGCCTCTGAGCGTGATATCGCCAGCAACCCGAAAGGGCTGGTGTTCAAACCGCTTGAAGCGGCACAACTGCCGCGTACGCTGGATGGCGTGACCGCTTCCCTGGTCAACGGTAATTTTGCTATCGCCGCAGGTCTGAAGCTCTCTTCTGCGCTTAAGCAGGAACATCTGGATGAAAATCTTAAAAATATCATTGCGGTACGTACGGAAGATGCCGATAAACCCTTCGCGAAGGATATTGTTGAGGTGGTGAAATCACCGGCTTATCGCGCGGTCATTGACGATCCCAATAACGTTTATGGTGCTTTCCAGAAACCCGACTGGATGACGCAAGCGGGCAAGAAATAAGTTTCCGGTTGATTTGACTGGCAGGCTGCGGCCTGCCTTTTGTCGTTTGAGGTTTGCATGATTGAGATAGATAAAGTTTGCGTCGATTTTCCCGCAGGCCATGGGAGCGCAAGCGCTACGCGTGCTGTTGATATGGTTTCGCTGCGCATCGCCGCAGGTGAAATTTTTGGCATTGTTGGTACCAGTGGTGCGGGCAAGAGCACATTACTGCGCACATTAAATGCACTCACGCGCCCCAGCCAGGGCCGTGTAAATATTAATGGCGTGGAAATCTCCGCGCTGGGGGGCGCAGCGCTGCGCCAGGCGCGTCAGCGCATTGGGATGATTTTTCAGCACTTTAACCTTATGCATACCCGCACGGTGGCGCAAAACGTGGCCTTTAGCCTGAAAGCTGCGGGTTGGGAACGCAGTAAAATTGGCCCGCGCGTGGCGGAAATCCTGCAACTGGTTGGGTTGAGCGATAAAGCGCATCGTTATCCGGTACAACTGAGCGGCGGGCAAAAACAGCGCGTGGGTATCGCGCGCGCGATTGCCAACCATCCTGATGTGTTGCTGTGCGACGAGCCCACTTCCGCGTTGGATCTGGAAACTTCCGCCACCATTCTGGCGCTGTTAAAACAGATCAACGAACAACTGGGGATCACGATTGTGCTGATTACCCATGAAATGAATGTGATCAAATCGATCTGCGACCGTGTGGCGGTAATGTCCGGCGGCAAAGTGGTGGAAGAGGGGGAAGTATTTGATATTTTTGCCCATCCGCAGCATGCATTCACCCAACAACTGGTATCGCACACGTTGAACCTGACGCTACCTGAGCGCTTACAACAACATTTACCGGGACAATTGCTGAAGATCCTGTTTATTGGCGACTCCGCCGAACAGCCAGTGCTTTCCGATGCGGCGGTGAAATTTGGCGTGGCGGTGAATATTTTGCACGGCAAAATTGAGTATATCGGCGAGCGTGCGTTGGGGATATTGGTGGTGCAATTGTCATCTGCCGAAAACTCGCATCGTGTGGCGGAAGCCGTTGATTACATTCGTAACCGAACCGCACAGGTGGAGGTGATCCGTGGATGATTTACTGGCTGATTTAAGCCTGGCCTTTGGCGAAACCTTCCAGATGTTAAGTATCTCGACGGTGCTGGCGATTGTTGGTGGTTTACCGTTAGGCTTTTTGATTTTCGTAACCGATCGCCACCTTTTCTGGCAGAATCGCGCAGTTTATTTAATCAGCTCTGTACTGGTTAATATTATCCGTTCGGTGCCGTTTGTTATCCTGCTGGTGTTGCTGCTGCCGTTAACCCAATGGCTGCTCGGCAATACCATTGGGCCAATTGCCGCTTCTGTGCCGTTGTCCGTTGCGGCTATCGCTTTTTATGCCCGACTGGTAGATAGCGCCCTGCGTGAAGTAGATAAAGGGATCCTCGAAGCTGCCGAGGCCTTCGGCGCCAGCCCGCTACGCATTATTTGTACGGTGCTACTGCCGGAGGCCAGCGCCGGATTACTGCGTGGTCTGACTATCACCCTGGTGAGCCTGATTGGCTACTCGGCCATGGCGGGGATTGTCGGCGGCGGCGGTGTAGGCGATCTGGCGATTCGTTACGGCTACTATCGTTATGAAACGCAGGTAATGGTTGTCACCGTGGTGGCACTGATTGTGCTGGTGCAGGTGGTGCAGATGCTGGGCGACTGGCTGGCAAGACGTGCCGATAAGCGCGATCGCCATTGATATCCTACGAGCGGGCTCATGTGGACGGCTCGCTCACCGACATTACTGCAGGTTATTTTGTGTCGCCAGCCAGGTGGTCGTTTCGTTGAAATTGCCCCGGAAGATAATATCTTTAGTGCGCTTTTCTAACTGATAGCGGTACATCGGGTCGTAATATTCTTCAAGCAGCGGCACGAGCCAGGCAAAGTGCGCACTTGTGTTACCGGTGCGCTGTTGTAGAACTAGCGCTTCCTCCTGGCGGGCGCTAAGCTGCGCAAAACGCTGTAACCCAAGACGGCGACGAATCGCAAACAGACCGTGGCGCAGATACTCGGCATAAGCCAACCAGCCTGCTTCTTCACCATCGCGCTGGATAAAGGCTTGCGACATCTGCAAAAAATAGTCGTTACGCAGGCGCTCAAGCCGTTGCTCAAACGGCTCTTCCACCACCGCCAGCGGTGATTGCGCCATTCGTTCCCGCAGTATCGCTGGTAGATGGTTCGCGCCAATGGCATGCCCCTCATCCTCCAGCAGCCAGAAGGCGGGGGACGTTTTCAGCAGTGCTGCAGCCAGTTGGTTTTCAAAACTGGCCTGCGAATGCTGCGCTTGCAGTGTGCGGCCAAACGATGAACCGCGATGGCGGGCAAGCCCTTCAAGATCGATCCCATTTCGCCATGATGCCACCAGTAACGTTTTGCCGCTGCCGGTACAGCCGCCAATCAGCAACAGCGGGCGCTGCAAACGCTGTTGTGTCACTTCTATCGCTGTCTGGCGTAGTGCTTTGTAGCCGCCGGTGACCAGCGGATAGTCAACCCCTCGCTCGCGTAACCACTGCTGTACGATGTGTGAACGCTGGCCGCCACGCGCGCAACAGAGATAGCCGCGTGGATTTTTCGCGCAGGCCTGTAGCCATGCCTGCATTCGTTGTTCCCGTAATTCGCCCTGAACCAACTGATGGCCCAGACGCAACGCTGCCTCCGGCCCCGATTTTTTGTAGCAGGTACCGACGGCGGCACGCTCGCTGTCATTCATCAGAGGCAGGTTAATGGCGCCTGGCAGGGTACCCTGTTGAAACTCAACCGGTGCGCGGACATCAATAAGGGGAGTCGTATTACGCAGGATAGCCAGGTAATCCGTTGTGTCGTTCATGTGGCGTCCTTCTGCAAAACGCGGGCGGTCATCGCCGTGTGCAGATTTTACGCCCGAAGCCACAGAGATCAATGGCGGGAACTAATTGCTTTTTGAATGTGTGTCAGGATGCCTGCACGCTATTCCGGCACAGCGCCATATTTATCTTTTGTAAAACGCTGGCGATGGTCGCCAGCGTACAGAAGACGGATTATTACAGTTTTGACTGTGCCCAGGCGATGCCGCTGGCATATTCCGGCGGCAACAGTGGAACCAGCGCTTCCAGCGTGGCGCTCAGTCGCGCGGTATCGCTGTCGTTGAGGTTCAGGTGACCCACTTTACGTCCCGGACGCACCTCTTTGTCGTACCAGTGCAGATGCACCAGCGGCAACTTCAGCCAGTCGTAATTGAGATCGCTACCAATCAGGTTGATCATCACCGACGGGCTGTTGACCACTGGCGGCGGCAACGGTAAATCCACTACCGCGCGCAGATGCAGTTCAAACTGGCTGATTGAGGCGCCGTTTTGTGTCCAGTGGCCGCTGTTATGAACTCGCGGCGCCAGTTCGTTAATCAGCAGCCCGGACGGGGTGACAAAGCACTCCATCGCCATCACGCCGACGTAGTTCAGTTCATGCATAACCGCCGAAAGCATCTCTTCGGCTTGCTGCTGCTGTTCGGCATTGGCCTGCGGGAAAACCACGCTGGTACGCAAAATGCCGTCCTGATGCAGGTTATGCGTCAGCGGATAAAACACGGTGCTGCCATCATGGCCGCGCGCGCCAACCAGTGACACTTCACCTGAAAAGTTAATACCCTGCTCGACGATGCACTCGCCGTAGCACTCTTCCGGCAGTTGATCGATATCGGCAGCCCGCAGACGCCATTGGCCGCGACCGTCATAACCGCCAACCCGACGTTTGACGATAGCCAGCTCGCCCAGCCGCGAAAACACGCCCGGCCATTCGCTTTTCTCCGCCAGCAGTTGCCATGGCGCGGTGGCGAGCTGCAACTTGTCAAAGAGTTGTTTTTGCGTCAGACGATCCGCAATCACCGGGAATACGTCGCGGTTTACAAACGCAGGGTGACGCGCCAGTTCGCGGGTGAGCGACGTTTCCGGCCAGCGTTCAATTTCTGCAGTGATCACGCTCTGCTGAAACGGTACCGCTTCAGGTGCAGCGTCCAGCCCGACCGGCCACACTGCAATACTCAGCGGCTCACCGGCCTGGCGCAGCATCCGGCCAAGCTGGCCGTTACCTAATACGCAAACCTGTTTCATGCTGCACCCCGGGGATCGGGATTATCCAGCACTTCGTCGGTCTGGGTTTTGCGCCACTGCACCAGACGCTGATGCAACGCAGCATCATGCTGGGCGAGAATTTGCGCGGCCAGCAGCGCTGCGTTTGCTGCACCAGCTTTGCCGATCGCCAGCGTTCCAACAGGAATGCCGCGCGGCATCTGGACGATAGAGTAGAGGCTATCGACGCCGCTCAGGGCTGCACTTTGTACTGGTACACCCAGCACCGGCACCAGCGTTTTGGCCGCAATCATCCCAGGCAAATGCGCTGCGCCGCCAGCACCGGCGATGATCACCTGAAAACCGTTCTGCTCTGCGCTTTCGGCGAAGCTAAACAGTTTATCCGGAGTGCGGTGTGCGGAGACGATTTCAACATGGTGCGGGACGTTCAGGGTATCCAGGATTTCTGCGGCGAACTGCATGGTTGCCCAGTCGCTTTTCGATCCCATAACAATGGCGATGCGCGCCGGTTGGTTGCTTGAAGACATGCGTCTCAAAACTCCTGTGGGTGTACTTCAGACGACAAAAGAGGGCAAAGAGAATAGCACGTAAAAGAATGAAGGAAAACGGTTGCGTGGCGATGTTTTGCGCGTTTGTCGCGATGCTGGCGTTGCTAATCAGAAGGGAAAAAAGAGCAGTTCAACACCGGTTTCGCTGACGCGCACCATTGAACCTTCGCTGTGCCAGGCACCGAGAACGGCGCGGTAAGCCGGAGCGTTATTGGTCGTCAATTCATGCACTGCCGGGCGGTGGGTATGGCCGTGGATCAGCCACTGAACGCGATGCATTTCCATCACGTCGATGACGGCTTGTGGGTTCACGTCCATGATCTCAAGTGATTTACTGCTGTTAGCGGCTTTACTTCCGGCGCGCATTTTCGCAGCGACACGGCGGCGGATAAACAGCGGCAGAGCGAGAAACAGGGTTTGTATCCACGGCGTGTGGACTTTTTTGCGAAACGCCTGGTAACCGGCATCGTCGGTACACAGTGTATCGCCGTGCATGATCAGTACTTTGCGGCCATACAGATCGAGTACTTGCGCTTCCGGCAGCAGTTGCATGCCGCTTTGGCGGGCAAAGCGTTTACCGAGCAGAAAATCACGGTTGCCGTGAATGAAGTAGCACGGTACACCGCTTTCAACCAGCGATTTGATGGCGCTGGCGATTTGCTGGTGCAACGGGTTGGGATCGTCATCGCCGATCCAGGCTTCAAACAGATCGCCGAGAATATAGAGCGCGTCCGCCTGGCGAGCCTCACCGGCTAAAAAACGCAGAAAACCGGCGGTGATCGCCGGTTCTTCTGTTTGCAGGTGCAAATCTGCAATAAAGAGTGTCGCCACGCTTACTCGCTGACGGTCACGTTTTCAATCACAACGTCTTCTTTTGGAACGTCCTGATGCATACCGCTACGACCGGTGGAAACGCCTTTAATCTTATCAACTACGTCCATGCCTTCAACCACTTCGGCGAAGACACAGTAGCCCCAGCCTTGCAGGTTTTCGCCGCTGAAGTTCAGGAAGTCGTTATCTGCGACGTTAATGAAGAACTGCGCAGTTGCGGAGTGCGGTGCCTGAGTACGCGCCATTGCCAGCGTACCACGGTTGTTTTTCAGACCGTTGTTGGCTTCATTTTTGATCGGATCTTTAGTGACTTTCTGATTCATGCCTGGTTCGAAGCCGCCGCCCTGAATCATGAAGCCGTTGATAACACGGTGGAAAATCGTGTTGTTATAGAAACCTTCACGGCAGTAGTCCAGGAAGTTTTTAACTGTTTCAGGCGCTTTATCGTCAAACGTTTTGATTACGATGTCGCCGTGATTAGTGTGGAAAGTAACCATTATTGCATCCTGTTCTGATAGTGTAGTGCGCAGACCCGGCAGTGGGTCAGAGATAGTCGCCTGTTATAGCATAACCGCGAGGTGGGATCACCTTGCAAAGTGTGCTGCTTCGGGGTTGAATTACAGGTAATATATGCGCTTTTCGTTCCACACACGTCCAAATGGAATCTTCGATGTTAAAAATCTTTAATACACTGACGCGCCAAAAAGAGGAATTCAAACCTATTCATGCCGGGGAAGTCGGCATGTACGTGTGTGGTATCACTGTTTACGATCTGTGTCATATCGGCCACGGCCGCACTTTTGTTGCCTTCGACGTGGTTGCGCGCTACCTGCGTTTTCTCGGCTATAAGCTAAAGTATGTGCGTAACATCACCGATATTGACGACAAAATCATTAAGCGCGCGAATGAAAATGGCGAAAGCTTTGTTGTACTGGTCGATCGTATGATCGTCGAGATGCACAAAGATTTTGATGCCCTCAATATTCTGCGCCCGGACAGCGAGCCGCGCGCGACGCACCATATCCATGAAATTATTGAAATCACCGAACGCCTGCTGGAACGTGGTCACGCTTATGTGGCTGACAACGGCGATGTGATGTTCTCAGTGCTGACGGATCCGACTTACGGCCAGCTTTCGCGCCAGGATCTGGATCAGTTGCAGGCTGGGGCACGCGTTGAGGTCGCAGAAGTAAAACGTAATCCGATGGATTTCGTATTGTGGAAAATGTCCAAGCCGGGCGAGCCGAGCTGGCAGTCGCCGTGGGGCGAAGGGCGTCCAGGCTGGCATATTGAGTGCTCTGCGATGAACTGCAAACAACTGGGTTCGCATTTCGACATTCACGGCGGTGGTTCTGATCTGATGTTCCCGCACCATGAAAACGAAATCGCCCAGTCGACCTGTGCGCACGATGGTGAATACGTGAATTACTGGATGCACTCCGGCATGGTGATGGTTGATCGCGAGAAGATGTCAAAATCGCTGGGCAACTTCTTTACCGTGCGCGACGTGCTGAAGTATTACGACGCGGAAACCATCCGCTACTTTCTGATGTCGGGCCACTACCGCAGCCAGTTGAACTACAGCGAAGAGAACCTGAAACAGGCGCGCTCTGCGCTGGAACGTCTGTACACCGCACTGCGCGGTACGGATAGCGCTGTGCCGGCGGAAGGCGGCGAGGCGTTTGAAGCACGTTTCGTTGAAGCAATGGATGATGATTTCAACACGCCGGAAGCCTACTCGGTGCTGTTCGACATGGCGCGTGAAGTGAACCGTCTGAAAACGGAAGATGCGCATGCGGCTAATGCGCTGGCGTCACATATGCGCAAGCTGGCAGGCGTGCTCGGTCTGCTGGAGCAGGAGCCGGATGTTTTCCTGCAAAGCGGAGCGCAGGCGGACGAGGGCGAAGTGACAGAAATCGAACAGTTGATCCAGCAGCGTCTGGATGCGCGTAAAGCGAAGAACTGGGCGGCAGCCGATGCGGCGCGTGATCGTCTCAATGAGATGGGGATCGTGTTGGAAGATGGCCCGCAAGGCACCACCTGGCGCCGTAAGTAACAAAAAAGCGGCTTCGGCCGCTTTTTTATCTCTGGCGTATTTTATCTGCCATTGAGTAACGCACCGGCATACGCAGGCTAACGCGAAAACCGTAATTCACCGCTTAGAGCGTATCCCAGTAGGCGTATATTGTTGCAGACAGTTTGGACACGGACAGCGCGCAACAACCGGAGCGTACACGCAGTACGTGAGGATTGTAACGCCTGCGCCACCACAAAAACCCCATCACTATTGCGCCCGGTAGCCATACCCATAGCAACTCCGAAATGATCACCTGGTGCCCACCAATATGCTGGAAATAATCATTATGGCCAATGAGATGCCGTTTATTGGATGCAGTTAATTACGCTGACTCGCGGGCGATAAGCTGCCCGGAGAGCGTAATACGCTGGGTTTGCAACTCTGGTTCTTTCAGTTTACGCAGCATCAGCCCGGCGCCCTGGCGTCCGGTCTCTTCACTGGCAGAAGAGACATAGGTGAACGAGGGTGAGGTGAGGTTGACATGCAGCATATCCTCAAACCCTATCAGTGCAACTTGTTGAGAAAGAAAGACATCCTTGCCGATGGTACGCCCGGTCTGGTGAATGCCGGATATCGAGCCAATCATTGCAGCTGGAGAGTGACAGAGCAAGGCGGTGATGGTGTTGTTATTTTCCAGCAATTGCCGGGTGGCGTAGCCTGCTGCCTGGGTGTCGTCGCTGCAATCCGGCGTAGAGCCTTCACGCAGCACTAACCCATACTGGCTCATCGCACTGCGAAAACCCAGCAACCGCTGCTGGCGAAGTAAATCGCCTTCAACACCGCCAATATAAGCAATGCTGCGGTGTCCGCGTTCAATCAGATAGCGCGTCGCCAGGCTTGCCGCCTGCCGGTTATCACGCATCACCAAATCGCAGTTTTCGTTGAGCAGTGACTGTGAAACGACGACCAGCGGTAACTGACATTTGCGGATCTGTTCAGGCAGCGATGCGCTGCGCGTATCCGAGGCCAGATAAATCACGCCTGCCACGCCCTGCTGCTGGAAGGAGAGCAAGCAGCGTTCCAGATGTTCGCCATCATTAAGCGGTTGGCCGAGGAACACCATATATCCCTGCTTTTCCAACTCCTGAACGATACTGGCCATTACTTTGATGGAAAAGCTGTCGCTGAAATCGCGCAGAATAAGCCCAATCAGGTTTGAGGTATTGGCGCGCAGGTTAGCCGCCGCGACGTTTTGCACATAACCGAGTGCCGCGATCGCCGCATGAACTTTCTCGATCGTCGCTTCTGAGATTTTCCCTTTCTGACGCAGCACCAGCGAGACGGTGGAGACGGAAACGCCCGCCTGCTTTGCGACATCAATAATGCTGACTTTCTTCAACTCTGCTCCCTGAATTTCCTGCTTATCCGCCGGGTTAGCGCCTCGGGTAGCCTACCGCAGAGGCGCCAGTCCGGCATATTATTATTTGCCGATCATCGTGGACATGGTTTGCGCGATAAATTGTGCCCTCGCGCCAAAAATCACCTGAATACCGGTGTCACCCACGAACACCACACCGCGTGCGCCCAGCCCGTTAAGGCCATCTTTATCCACCATTTCGCTCTTCGCCACTTCGAGGCGCAAACGGGTGATGCAGGAACCCACGGAGTCAATATTTTTCGTGCCGCCCAGCAGGCCGATAATTTCAGTGGCCAGTTCGGCATCGGTTTTATCGTCCGCCACGGCGGTCACGTCGGTACGACCTGGCGTTTTGACATCAAAACGGCGGATCACAAAACGGAAGGTGAAGTAATAAATCAGCGCCATCGGAATACCGACGATAATGGCATTCAGGAAGTTGGTCTGATAGCCGTTAAACGAAGGCAGAATGCCGAACGACAGGTAATCAATAAACCCGGCAGAGAACGATTTGGCGATGTGTGCATGCAGCAGGTACATCGTCATATAGGCCAGACCCGCCATGATGGCGTTAAAGACATAGAGGATTGGCGCGACAAAAATAAAGGTAAATTCAACCGGCTCGGTGATCCCGGTCAGGAAGCAGGTCAGCGCTGCCGAGAAGAGGATACCGGAAGCAATTTTTTTGTTGCGGGTCTGCGCTTCGTGGTACATCGCAAGGCAAGCAGCAGGGAGTGCGAACAGCATCAGCGGGAACTCACCCTGCATAAATTTCCCGGCGTTCTGATAGGTGTCACTGCTGAATGATTTCACCCCTTCTTCCAGCATTTTGAACCAGATAGTCTGGTCACCGTGGATCACCTGGCCTGCCTGCGTGGTGTAATCGCCAAACGAATACCAGAATGAGGGATACCAGATGTGGTGCAGGCCGAGCGGGATCAACGCGCGTTCTACCAGCCCGAAAATAAAGGTCGAGGCCGCCTGGTTATCGCCGTTGACTATCACCGACAACGCATCAATACCCGCCTGGATGTGTTGCCAGACATACGGCAGCAGCAGGCCTAGCACAAATGACAGGAACGCCGTAGCAATGGCGACAAAACGCTTGCCGGAGAAGAAGCCGAGAAACTCCGGCAACTGCATCGTGTGGAAACGGTTATAGCACCAGGCGGCGAGAATACCGCAGATTAGGCCACCGAAAACGCCCATTTGCAGCGTCGGGATCCCGACAACCATGGCGTATTTCCCGCCCTGAGAGGCCATCTCCGGCGTAATGCCTAACATGGTGCCGATGGTGATGTTGGTGATAAACACCGATACCGCTGCCGACAGTGCCGCGATCCCGGATTCGGAGGCCAGCCCGACAGCTGAACCGATGGCGAAAAGCATAGGCAGGTTATCAAAAATGACGCCGCCTGCGTTCATCATCAACGGCAGATGGAATTTGTCGCCGAAGGCCAGTAATAAGCCCGCAGCCGGTAACAGAGAGATCGGCAGCATCAGTGCACGACCAATCATCGATAACTTAGACAGCGATTTAACAAACCCTGATATCAGACTCATGCTGATTTTCCCCGAAATTGCGCATTTTGCGCGTTATTATTGTCAGTAGAACGTTTTAGTAGAACGTTCTACTTATCGTGAGATAAGGGTTGAAATGCTGCAACTAAATTTTCACATTCAGCTAGATCAATTAATGATTATTTGAGGTTGATCGGTAATAAACCGTGATGATTGAGGGGGATTAAAGGTGATTAAATAAGAACGGCCGGATGGCGGTTATCGCCTTATCCGGCCTGGAAACGCACAATTTGCAGGCGCGCATAAGTGCAGCGCCAACCGGTATTTTGGCAGGTGCTCAGGCGGTAACGGTTACGCTCTGGCCGTCAAAGCTCACAGTCTGACCGGCAACGATTTTGCATCGTTTGCGCGTTTCCACTGCGCCATCCACATTCACACGACCTTCAGCAATGACGATTTTCGCTTGCGCACCGCTCTCGCTCCAGCCTTCCAGTTTCAGCAGATCGCACAACTCTACGTGCGGGTGTTTTCCCAGGGAAAATGTTGCCATCTTATGCGCCTTCTACATCATTATATTCTTCACACGCTTGCAGCGTGTTCTGGATCAGGGTGGCGACGGTCATCGGGCCGACACCGCCGGGAACCGGGGTAATATACGCCGCGCGGGCCGCAGCTTCTTCATAAATTACATCGCCGACCACTTTGCCGTTTTCCAGGCGGTTAATGCCGACATCGATAACAATGGCGCCCTCTTTGATCCACTCGCCCGGAATAAAGCCCGGTTTACCGACTGCGACGATCAGCAGATCGGCGTTCTCAACGTGATGACGCAGGTTTTTGGTGAAACGGTGCGTCACTGTGGTGGTACATCCCGCCAGCAGCAGCTCCATGCTCATCGGGCGACCGACGATATTGGACGCGCCGATCACAACGGCGTTGAGGCCAAAGGTATCAATGTTGTAGCGCTCCAGCAGCGTCACGATCCCGCGCGGTGTGCAGGGACGCAGACGCGGTGCGCGCTGGCACAGGCGACCCACGTTATACGGATGGAAACCATCAACGTCTTTATCCGGCGCGATACGTTCCAGCACCTTCACGTTGTCGATACCGGCGGGCAGCGGCAACTGCACCAGAATACCGTCGATGGTGACATCGGCGTTCAGCTTGTCGATAAGTTCCAGCAGCTCGGCTTCGCTGGTGGTTTCAGGAAGATCGTAAGAGCGGGAGATGAAACCCACTTCCTCACAGGCTTTGCGCTTGCTGCCGACATAAATTTGCGATGCCGGGTTGCTGCCAACCAGTACGACTGCCAGGCCTGGGGCGCGTTTCCCGGCCGCAACGCGCGCCCGTACTTTTTCCGCAACCTCAGAGCGCACCTGCTGCGCAATCGTTTTACCATCAATAATCTTTGCTGCCATCAGAGAGAGGATTCCATCTGTCGTTTCAACTAAGGGGGATGTGACTATTTTGTCAGAAGCGCGGCGTGCTGTCAGTTATCGTTTGTGTATTTCACCTGCAAAGGGGAGGGCGGAGAGCGGAAAATGTCCCGTGAAGTCCCGTTTTTAACGAAATTTCAACAATTCATCCTCTCAGCAAATGTGGGGCCATGACGGGCGTTGGCGGAGTTCGCCGCCGTAAAGAGCATTCTCATCGAAAGGCACTGAAAGTGGTAATTAGCCGTGAGACATCGGCCTGAAAACAGGAAGGATGGCGCGAAATTGCTCGCAGCCGTTCACTAAGCAAGCAGCCAGCGGAAAATACATTGACTCATCAGGCACTGACCGTATAATTCCAGCCGTTTCCACCGCAAAGGTGGAGCATCCGCGCAATGCGCCCTTAGCTCAGCTGGATAGAGCAACGGCCTTCTAAGCCGTAGGTCACAGGTTCGAACCCTGTAGGGCGTACCATTTAAAATTAGCAGGTTACGCTAATTTTAATCCAGCCTGATTTGCTCCTTGTGTCGTATTTGTGTCATGGTTGCCAAAAATGGCGTCAATTTTCCGTGCATGCTCGGTAAGATGATTCGGGGCCAGGTGAGCATACCGCTGCACCATCTCAATGCTCTCCCATCCGCCCATTTCCTGCAAAACAGAAAGCGGGACGCCGGACTGCACAAGCCAGCTTGCCCAGGTGTGCCGCAAATCATGGAAGCGAAAATCTTCAATGCCTGCTTTCTTTAACCCGGCATTCCAGGCGTTATTGTCATCCACCCGCATTTTCCTGACAGCCGGAGTTAATGTGCCGTCGGGGCGATGTTTTGCCTTCGTGTGCACGAACACCCAGCGTGAGCTTTTACCAATCTGATCCCTCGCACCCTGCATGCGGTATCATTCAGAGCGACGCCGATAGCCTTGCCCGCCTTCGCGTTCTCCGGATTTACCCATGCAACCTTTCTCTGCATATCGACCTGCTGCCACTCCATATCAAGTATGTTGGATCGGCGCAGGCCGGTAACCGCCCAGGGGATCACCGCGCCTGATTACCAGACAATACTCGATACTGTCACCGGTTTTTTTCAGCAGATTTATGGCACGGATTCTTATCTTGACCTGACAGTAAAGACGGCCAGATGGTATCGCTGATGTCGCTGGCGATCCACGATGCGAACAACACGGCGATCGCCGTCTATAACAGCTATTCGCCCTCAACCGCACTTAGTGATGCGTTGTCACGCAATGTCAAAATTAACGGAATTGCGCGTAAGGGTGAAACTCGCTCGACCGTGGATCTTATCCTTTCCGGCACAACCGGCACGACTATCACAAATGGCTCGGTGAAAGATGCAAATGGCATCATCTGGAATCTGCCATCCACAACGATAATCGACGGAAACCCGGTTACGGCAACGTGTAACACGACAGGCGCTGTTGCTGCGCTGGCTGGAACGGTGACCGGCATAAATACGCCGACGCGCGGGTGGACATCAGTGAATAACCCACAGGCTGCCACTGTTGGCACCGCCGCAGAAACGGACGCTGAGTTGCGCATACGGCAAAGCCAAAGCGTTGCGCTGCCATCGCTTACGCCGTTCGATGCCGTAGACGGCGCGCTGGCGAACATCTCTGGCGTGACGCGGCACAAGCTGTATGAGAACAATACGGGTTCGGTAGATGTGAATGGCCTGCCGGCACACTCTATTTCCGCCATTGTCGACGGCGAAGACGCCACGACGATCGCCCAGACTATCCGGGGTAAAAAAGGCCAGGGCGTAGCGACTTATAGCAAGACAACGATTCAGGTTCCGGATATCTACGGTAACCCGCATAACATCAGCTTTTCTCGCCCTGTCGATGTCCCTGTGTATGTCGCCATAACAGTACAGGTGTTTATTGGATACACCTCACAGATCGGGGAGGATATCAAGCAAGCAGTGGCCGATTACATCAACAGCTTATTGATCGGTGATAGCGTGCTGTTGAGCCGCATTTACTCCCCGGCAAATCTTGGCGTCGTGAGCGGTGGCAACGCGCGTTTTTACGACATCACAGATCTGCTGATCGGTAAATCTGTGGGAAGCGTAGCAGCGGCAAATATCAACATTGCTTACGACGAGGCTGCAAGCTGCTCGACGGAAAATATCTCGATCACGGTGGCACCATGAGTAAATACACCGACCTGATCACCAACTACCACGCCGGGATCCAGCATGTGGATTTATCCACCAGGCCACTCACTGACATTTCCACGTCGCTTAATAGTCTGATCACCGCATTTGATATCGATACCGCTGTCGGTGTGCAACTCGACATACTTGGCGAGTGGATAGGCCGATCACGCATCGTCAGTGTGCCCATCAGCGGCATTTATTTTTCGTGGGATACGGACGGACTGGGATATGACCCGGGGGTATGGCAAGGGCCATACGACCCGGATTCCGGTTATACGAGGCTGAGTGATGAAACTTACCGGGTGATCCTGAAAGCCAAAATCGCAATCAACAACTGGGACGGTACCAACGACACACTGCCACCTATCCTTGACTCCGCTCTTGCCGGTTCTGGCCTACGCATGCAGATCGTCGACAACCAGGACATGACTATTGGTATTTGGGTATTCCCGGAAGTTGATATTTCACTGGTTTCGCTGGAGTTAATTGCCGCGATTAAGCAGGGTTATTTAACTGTGAAAGCGGCTGGCGTCTGGGGAGGAAGTATTGAAATACCGGCGGTGGAAACACCCTCAGAAGGAAATAGGTTTTTCGGGTTTGACATGGATAACGAATATATCACCGGATTTGATGCCGGATCGTGGGAGAAATTACTGTAATGGCTACCAATAATTTTAAACCGTTTGCAACCGGAACAGGTGCAAATGTCACGTCGCAGGCAGACTGGGAAGCGCTGGCAGCTTTGCTTACGGGATTCCAGTCAGGAAAAGCCAGTTCAGCACAGGTAAATAAAGCACTGCGCCAGGCAACTTTTATTGCGGCGGCTCTGGCTCAATATACCGCAGATAAAAGCGGGCAGAATGTGCTTGATGATGGTGATATCTCTGGATTTGTAGCCAAGATGCATTCTGCTTTTGGAGCGGATTTTCAGCCACTGGATGCGATGCTGACGGCACTTGCCAGCCTCAACACGGTTAACCTGCAGTTTCCGGTATTCAACGGGCCAAAAAAGCATAACCCTCGGCACGGTGACAAACCTGTCGCTGGAGTTGCTGTCAAAATCCACTGCGGTGGATATGCTAAATTCGCTTACAGCCGCGCCGGTTAATAACCCTGCATTAACAGGTACACCAACCGCGCCAACAGCTCCCGCAGGAACCAATACTAACCAATTAGCTACGACAGCGTTTGTTTTTAATGGATATCAGCAAAAGAGCACACAATTAACAGAGTTTGCCAATGTAAGTCTGCCAAATCTTACATTTCCTTTTAGAAATGGAAGTGCGGCATTACAGGCCGGCGCCTTGTCAACTCTGTCTCTAAATTTTCTGTCAAAGTCTACAGTCGCGGATATGCTGGCCTTATTAACGGCTGCGCCTATCGATAATCCGACATTCACAGGTGATCCAAAAGCACCGACACCGGCAGCGGGCGACAATGACACCTCGATCGCTACGACAGCATTTGTTTTTAATGGATACCAGCCAAAGAGCACACAACTAACTGAGTTCTCAGCTTTATCTTTACCTAACTTCACGTTTCCGTTTCGCAATGGTAGTGGAGTTTTGCAGGGCGGTACGTTATCTGCTTTGTCTCTTACCCTCTTATCAAAATCCACTACTGCGGATATGCGCACTGTGTTAGCGCTGGGGAGCGCATCACAAAGAGATGTGGGATCATCATCAGGGCAGATACCTGATATGGGATATTTTACTTCATCAAAATCGCTTACCGGTTACCAGGTTCTGCCTGGTGGTGTCATTTTGTAATGGGGGTCAGGAAACACAACAACTAGCGGCTCTAATGTCACGTTCCCAATCGCGCTTACGACGTCTTGTACAGCAATATGTGGCAATGAAAGAAATAATGCCGTATCTCCTGTAGTAATAAATTTTTCTGGTGTAATAATGTCGGTTTTACCGTTCAGGCATGGAACACATCTGCCACTCGAGTTGATTCTTATATTAGTTGGTATGCAATAGGATATTAATATGTACGCATATTCTAACGGTGTTTTTTATCCACTTTCCATGCAAGCGGATTATGAGTCAGCAGGAACATGGCCAACTTCTTACGTTGAAGTTAATGAAGATGTATTTCATGAATTTATCTCTAATCAGCCAGAAGGGAAACAACGAGGGACTGACAGTTCCGGAATGCCCGCATGGATCGATATTCCTGCCACTCCCAACTCAGAGTTGCTTAAAGCAGCACTAATTTCTTTGAGTGCAGAATATCAGGGGGATATGGAGTCGCTTAACCGCGCATGGCTTGCCGCCGCAGTAAATGATGGAACAAGTGAAGGAACAAAGAAAAATGCTGTTATTGCACAGATTTCTGCAAGGAAAGCTCAGTATGCGTCAGATCGCGACGAAATTATCGCTCAATACCCTATATAAATAAGGATCTAATTATGGCAGATAACACAACCACATCTACAACATCCACTACAACTGAAGAAAGCAATTCGCAGTCGCAGCAAAAAGTAAAATTTTGTCCGATCTGCGGAGCGCAGATGTATCAAGGGATGCGATACGGATTTCTTTGCTGGATTTGTCCAGAGTGTGATTTTGACGAGCCCATTTGACAGTGCGCACCGAGACATGAGGTCGTATAATGTATTGAATTTAATATCGATTATTTTATGAATTAATTCATTAAAAGATAATGCCGCTTATTGAAATGTAGCGGCATTTATATTCACACCTTATGCAATCTAAATGCGCTGATCCTGTACTTAATAATTGTATACAATTCAACTAGAAGTAACGGCCCAAATATACCGCATGTCAGATATAGCAAGGTGGCAAGAAATCCATTATCTGGCATCGTTCCTATCACATGCATCGATCCTTCTGGCACAACGTTAATCTTCAAAAGAATAAATGTTGCTAATTTGAAAAAAAGAAAATGCAAGGCAAGTATATGAATAGTATTCTCACCTATATACTTAAATAAGTTTACTAAAAGCTTAACTTTTACATGGTGAGAAAACCCAATCACAAAAGCAATACTTATAAAAGTGAGCGTAATGAAAAGAAATGGATCCACATCGCCATAAATGTAAATTGGTGGCCTCATGGTTATATATGTTAACACTATTACAACAAGACTTGTAATCATTATTCTTGTATTCTTTAGAAAAGATAGCCCATAATCTTTTAGCAAATACCCTACATAAAAGAATGGTAAGTAAGTGAAATACTGTACGTTTGGCACGTTATTCTGTAATAATTTGTCATTAACTATATATTTATTTTTTAAAATCCACCAACCAAAAAAGAATAGCGTTACAATTATTGATGGAAGAATAGTTCTATTTTTTGTAATTATATTTGTAATTTTATTTATGGAATAAAAAATAATCTGCATAATTATTAATACTGGTATAAACCACATGGCACCAAGCATAGTCTCTGATGGTACTGTTATGGAATTAATTATGCTGATGATGTAATTTTGATATGAATAATTGATTGCGTATTCTGGCTGGATTCCATAAGAAATGAAAACATTATGCATGAGAATGAAAAATAAAGAATATCCGCAATATTGAAGTATTATTTTTTTCCTGCTTAATAAAAATGAAATAAAACTATTAGAATACTTAACGTAATTAAAGAAAAAACCAGAAAGTAAAAAGAAGCCAGCTACATGGTAATAATAAAAAATCTCTCCAAAAGGAAATGATGATATATGACCAGCCACAACAGAAGCCATCATTATACCTTTGGCGACATCTAAACTTTTATCTCTCCCTGCAAACGTATTTATCTTAAAGGAAGAATTGATTTTTGAATCCATATTGCGTCTATTTTTCATTCGATAATGGGTCTCAGATAATAGCATTAAATACGACATTGATCGAGAAAGCGGGATAGGACCGCTGGAGTGCTTATCGTTTCAGTATGTAGCGTGTGAGGTTAACAGGAGACGCAATGCGAAAAGTGGCACAAAGCTTTGCATCGGTTTGCAAGGCTTTGCATTCTCTGTGTCGTAATTGTGTCATGCTCTGTCGTAACCTGAAGGATGTAGAAGTATCGATATGACACGTAATGACACATTCCGGGCGCGAGCAGGGTGAAAACAGTGATATTACAATGCCATAAATAACGCTCTACGTTCTTCTAAGCCGTAGGTCACAGGTTCGAATCCTGTAGGGTTCAAGTCAACACACCTCTACTGAATTCTTTTTTCCTCCTTTATACTCCCTGAAATTACTGGATTTTTCTGTTACGAGTTCTATCGAAGTCAACTCAGTTATACCCAAATCAAGTGGTATCTGGGGGCCTTTGAGGGGTGATCTGCTCCCCATAGATTGAGGCCGATTGATGTTGGCAATGTCCGCTCCTGGCACGAAGCGGACCGCCTGGAGCGTCGCGAAGTCTGCCATGAGTGAGGAGATTTATTACTTGCCTAAGGGGCATTAATAACATTGTTGTGTGTTAATCAACGAGGAGTAGGTCACCTCTGTTCAGGTGGCCAAATTTAGTGTGCCACTACACTCACGCCCGCCGGTTTCCGTGATTCATAAAAACACGGTTCGTTTTTCGCTGTCGGTTTAACGGGACAATGTCGTCTTTTTTTCTGCTGCCTCATCAAAGGCTTTGCGAGAAGTCTCAATATCCTGCCATGTATCCCTGATCCAGTCGGTGAATCCGGCGAGGGGTTTCAGCATCGAATGGCCACGCTCAGTTAGCTGATACTCCACTCGTGGAGGAAGCTCCGGATAATAATAACGATTAACGAGACCATCTCGTTCCAGGTTGCGTAGCGTCAACGTCAACATACGCTGTGAGATATCGGGAATTCCGCGGCGAATGGCGCTAAAGCGCATGGGGATATCAGGCGAAAGCGACAGCAGTGAGATAACCAGTATGGTCCATTTATCACCCAGCCTTTCCAGCACACTCCCTGGAGCACAAGGTGTCAGTTTCGGTCCGTCCGGTGTTTCAATAATCGGTCTGCCATTAATTTCACGCGCCATACTTTTTCTCCGCTGAAGGCTGCTGTTAGTTATCTGTATGTAACCAGCAACCAAAAATGTGCCGTCTTGTGGAGGAAATAATAATAGTTCCATACTGTGACCTTCAATAGTTACTATGGAGAACCTCAATGAACAAAACAGCAGAATTTCTTGTTTTCGGTGCTACCGGACAACAGGGAGGAGCGGTGGCTCGCGCTCTACGGGCAGATGGTCGTGAAGTCAGGGCCTTTGTGCGGGATCCCTATAGCAAAAAGGCTCAGGCTCTGATGGCGGTAGGTATCACGCTTGCCGTCGGTAACCTTTTTGACCGGGCTTCCATTGATCGGGCAATGGAGGGTATCCGGGGTGTTTTCAGCGTTCAGGCCAGCTCTCCGCAAGGAGAGATAAGCGATGAGCAGGAGATAAAGCAGGGAAAAGATATCGCTGACAGTGCCCTTGCCGCCGGTGTCAGCCATCTTGTTTACTCTTCGTCCGGAGCGGCCGGAAAAGGGCCTACCGGTATGGGGCATTTCGACAGCAAGTCGGAGATAGAAAATTATGTCCGCGCTTTACCTATTTCCTCGACGATCACGCGCCCGGCAAGCTTCATGGAGATGATGATGTTACCCGGAATGGGCCTGAACACCGGGAATTTTTTCTTCTTTATGCAACGTGATCAGCAGATGCAAATGATCGCGCTGGAAGATCTCGGGCGTATTAATGCCCACATTCTGTGTAACCCTCAACATTTCGCAGGAAAAGTGCTGGAAATCTCCGGCCAGGCGCTGACCGGGGAGGATCTGGAGCAGGCTTTCTCGAACGCCGCAGGTTTTCCCATACACTATCAACGCTTTCCTGACGCACTGCTAGAACAAAACAGCTTCCTCCGTCGGCTTACGGAACTGGTTGATAATGGCATTGTCGCTGGCGTGGCTGACATACCGGCACTGGAGAAGGCGTTTGGTGAGATGATGAAACTGAAACAATGGCTTACAGGCCCGGGTAAACCACTTTTTAGCGCTGCGCTTAACGCTCCACAAGCTGACATCGCGCTACGGTAAACATTTGCCGGAAGCCCTCTGGCTCACCGGCACGTAGTCCTTAAAGAAGGGGACATTCATCTCATGCTACGTTTTTCCATAGGAAGCATGGCAAGAGTTTGTTAAGGCGGTTTTCCTGAGTTCAGGTATCGTCCTGATACTTACCCTGTTTTCTGTTAAAGGACGACGCCATTAATCCTGCCACGGCCGCTGCCAGTCCGGATAACGCGGCAATACCCATGGCCCATCGAGGACCGATATTATCCGCCACCCAGCCCGTGATGGGGGCGCCGATCGGCGTGGTTCCCATGGCAACAGCAACCCTCAACGCCATCACCCTCCCTCGCATTACCGGCGTGGTTGAAAGCTGCATCAGGCTGTTCGTGGCATTGGTGAAAAACATGGCTGCAGCCCCGGTGACGACAAGTGACGCCGCAAAAAAAACGTAATCAGGAGATAATGCAGCGGCGGCACAACCACATGCGAACACTCCGGCGCTGACAACCAGATGACGGAATTGAATGCGGTCATAGCCCGCATTCACTAATGCTCCCACGATGGTTCCTGTGGCAATAACGGATGACAGAAAACCATATCTGGTAGCATCAGCATGGAAGACCCTTATCCCCATAGAAGACAGGAATATTGGAAAATTCAGACCAAATGTTCCGATAAAAAAAAGCATCAACAGGATCGCCACCAGATCCGGACGCCCACGGACATAACGGAGGCCTTCGGTAA
Organism: Kosakonia arachidis; assembly: GCF_900116535.1. GTDB lineage: Bacteria > Pseudomonadota > Gammaproteobacteria > Enterobacterales > Enterobacteriaceae > Kosakonia > Kosakonia arachidis. The sequence continues at coordinate 284,517 of NZ_FPAU01000001.1, forward strand.
ATGCGCCTCTGCGCCGCGACGCCCTGCCGGAAAGATTCAGCTCGTTTTTTCTCAGGAACAAAAGTGAAGCCAGGATACCCAGAAATGAGAAACCATTGATCAGAAAGCACCATCCGGTTCCCGCAGACGCGATAAGAAGGCCTGAAACCGCAGGACCGATAAAACGCCCCGCATTAAAGGACATCGAGTTCAGCGCAACGGCATTGGAGAGATCGCTTTCGCCGACAAGTTCTGACACAAATGTCTGGCGAACCGGAGCATCAACCGCCGTAATACTGCCGAAAAGAAAGGCGAACACATACAGATGCCACAGTTGAATAATCCCTCCCACTGTCATCAGGCCAAGCATGATCCCCAGCACGCCCATTGATCCCTGCGTGAACATCAGTAATTTCCGCTGGTTAAACCGGTCAGCAGCAATGCCAGTCCATGGAAGGAAAAGAAAATGCGGAGCGAACTGCAGCGCCATCACCGTTCCCAGCACTGAGCCGTTATGCGGCGTCAGAACGACAAAAACCAGCCAGTCCTGTGCGGTACGCTGCATCCAGGTTCCGATATTAGACACAAACGCCCCGGCAGCCCAAAGCCGGTAGTTAAAATTACGCAACGATCGGAAAACAACAGGGTTGAGAGGTTTCATTTTTTGCGGGGATGATTTCCACCATGAAACTGACCGAAATGATGGGCAGAAAAAAGGGCAATAGCCGCTATACCAACAAAAAGAGCTATCGCGTCCGGCCAGCGGGCGATATCAACTCGACCTAAATGGATAAGCAGCAACCAGGCCAGTAACAGGTTGGTCAATCCCCACAGGACATTGACCATCGATGATGAAAGCCCTTTTCCTGCTGGTGTGGCAAAGGGTGACTGAAACGCTCTGCCCTGAACGCCACTGATAACATGGGGCACGGCGTTCATAAGAAACATCCCCCCAGCCAGCAGGGACAGATAATGTAACAGGTTCATTTATTCTTCCTGCTTTCCAGTTCGCTGAGGATATCGGCTGACAGGGCAGTTTCGCCAAGCCGGGGAAAGATATTCTGTACACTCCAGTTATGCGCTTCCGGTCGGTTGTCGGCCATCGCATCAACGGGCAATACCACATTGAAACCGCAATCCCAGGCCTGCCGCGCAGTGGCTTCCACCCCTGTACCGGTTGCCACACCAGTGATGATAACCTGGGTCACTCCGAGCGATTTCAGACGGGACTCCAGCGCGGTTGTGGAGAAGGCTCCCCAACTGTATTTGGTCACGACAATATCTGAAGGTTGTGGATCAATTTCTTTAATGAAGTCGGTGAACGCCTCCGGCAACGTATCGGGAAGAGTGCGGCGATCATCCCGTCTTCCCGGAGGCATCCCCGCGACACTGACCAGCACAACAGGTAAATGGCGCTGACGAAATGCCTTTATCAGAGCTGCGCAGTGTTCAACAACGGCGGAGACTGAGGCGTTATAAGGCGTGCCAATAATGCCTTTCTGTAAATCAATAACAATTAATGCCGGGATAGGATCGAGTTCAGTCAGGGCCATATCTGCTCCGGAAAATTCGTAGTATTAAACCGTTATTTCTCCACCAGCTTTTGCAGCAAGCTGATAGCAGCCAGAACCTGCCGCTGCTCTTCTTCCGTCAGATGCTGAGCAACTGCACGGCTTAGCCAGTCCTGGCGTGCAGATCGTCCTTCCAGAAGCATGGAGAGGCATTTATCCGTTAACGATATAATGATCTGGCGGCCATCCTCTGGATCCGCCGTTCCCCTAACAAGCCCCTTTGACTGCAGGGCTGCAACAAGCGTTCTCATCGATTGATGACGGACACCCTCCGACCGTGCCAGAGAGGAGATCGTCATTGGACCTTCTTTTTCCAGCCTCAGCAGGGCTGATGACTGACCTGGGGTCAGATCACTGGTATGCCCTTCTTCACGCAAGCGTCGCTTTAGCATGCTGAAAAACTGCCGCAGCTCAGCGGCAATGGCTGAATTGACAGCATTGCTGTCGGTGTATTTTTTGATGGTCATGAAATTATCTTAAATGTATACAGCTAAACTGTAAAGTTAAACTGTATTTATGTTTATGTCCTGACGCTGTTGGGCGACGCCATTTTTCTTCGGGCAGATATGTGAACGTCCGTTCTTCGTTTCATGGCAATGTCTCCTTTGATTAAGGATAGCGTTGCATCAACCCGTTGAACTCACAGCGCAGAGCAGACTTTCAGCGAGACAGATCTGTCGGCCTTGTGCCGGGAAGGGACATTGCTAACGTTACTCTGTGTTATTAGGCGGGGAGCAGGTCATAGACTTCTATTCATTTTCCAGCCAGTCAATGAAGAACTGGGTGAAGGCGGTAACCGCCAGCGGCTGCAGCCGTCGCTGCGGATAGACAAATTGTAGCCCGACATTTTTTTTATCAAAGCGGCTAAACCCAATAAAACTTTCAGCAAATAACATGTGCAACCTCCCTTGTTCAACATCACGCTTTACATCCCACCATGACTTACTGGCAATACCCGCATCAGCCAGTACCCATTGGCGGAGTAGTGCGCCATCGTCGCACACCATGGCTGGGGTAAAGCGTAGTGCGCTCTGTTTACCGTTGTGCTCAAAACGCCATTCATTCATGACCATTCCGCGCAATTCCAGCGCCAGGCATCGGTGGTTGTGCAAATCCTCAATGGTATCTGGTGTGCCTGCCGCGCGGAGATAATTGGCTGAAGCGACCAGAACCCGATGATTCGGGCGGATATTTCTGACGACCAGGCTGCTGTCTGGCAAGTTGCCGAAGCGAATGCTCATGTCCAGACGATTGGCTACCAGATCTTCGACATTTTCGCCCAGGTAAACCGAGCTTTTCACTGCCGGATACTGCCGGGAAAAATCGAGCAAAGCCGGGCTGAGATACTGTCGGCCAAAATCGGAGGGGGCCGAAATGCGGATATTACCGCTGAGCACCCCTTCTTTTTGCGCAAGCAGCGACTCAGCGTGGTTCATTTCATCCAGTACGCGTAGCGCAGCATGATAGAACTCTTCACCGGCACGCGTCAGGGTAATGGCGCGGGTGGAACGGTGGAATAGCCGGGTCTGATAACGCTCTTCAATCGCCTTCAGCCTGGCAGTCATGGTGGCCGGCGAGAGCCCCATACGGCGACCAGCAGCTGAAAGCCCCCCGGCCTCCACCACGGCAACCAGCAGTGCCATATCTTCAAGCTTTCCCATTATTCAGTAATCCTGAAAAGAGAATCATATTTCACTGCCATTATCAAAATATCTTACGCCACGTAAAGTACTTTCAACGATTCATTACGGGGACAGAAAATGGGAAATCGTACACTTTTTGATAGTTACCACCTGAAGGCTCTCAGCCTGAAAAACCGGATCGTGATGGCACCAATGACCCGGGCGCGGGCATTACAGCCGGGAAACGTTCCTTCCGCACTCATGGCGGCATACTACCAACAGCGCGCCAGCGCGGGTTTGATCATTACAGAAGCTACGCAGATTTCGCCTCAGGGGCAGGGGTACTCCTGGACACCCGGACTGCACTCCGCTGAACAGGTTGAAGGATGGCGGCTGACCACAGAAGCCGTTCACCGTGCAGGAGGGATTATCTTTTCCCAACTCTGGCACGTTGGCCGCATGTCATATGCGGGTTTCCATAAAGATGGCAAACCTGTCGCGCCGTCTGCGCTCGCGCCTGATGCCCAGGTATGGGTTGTTGATGAGCGGGGGGAAGGACATATGGTCGACTGTCCGGAGCCGCGGGCACTTGAGCATGCCGATATTCAGCAGATTATTGCGGATTACCGGCAGGCCGCATTAAACGCCATTCATGCCGGTTTTGATGGTATTGAGGTGCATGGCGGTAATGGTTATCTGATCGATCAGTTCCTTCGTCGGACATCAAATAAACGTACCGATGAGTATGGCGGCAGCGTGGCTAACCGGATCCGTTTTGCGCAGGAGGTACTGGAAGCCATCAGCGACGCCATCGGTAATACGCGCACAGGTATACGCCTTTCCCCGTTCATCACCCAGCGCGGAATGAACGACCCGCAGGTGACTGAAGCAATCCTTGCACTGGCTGCATGGTGTGAAAAGAAAGGTATCGCCTATATCCACCTGGCAGAGGCTGACTGGGACGATGCCCCGCAGGTACCTGCTGATTTTCGTGAAACATTACGCGCCACCTTCAGTGGCACCCTTATTGTCGCCGGAAATTATACCCAGGACAAAGTGGACAAACTCCTTAAGGCGGGGCTGGCCGACCTGTTTGCCTTTGGCCGCTCGTTCATTGCCAACCCCGACCTGCCGTATCGGCTCAGGAATAACCTTCCATTAGCGACCGTAAGCAATCCCACCACGCTCTTTGGCGGAAGCAGCGCAGGCTATACCGATTATCCGTTCTACAAAACCGACGAGGCGTAAAGTTATGGCGAAAAAAACATTAATCATCGGCGGGGCTTCCGGCATTGGTTTTGCCGTGGCCCGTGCGCTGGCTGAACAGGGAGAGAGCCTGATCCTTGCCGGACGGGACAGTGAAAAGCTGGCGCGGGCCAGACAGTTTCTGAGCCAGAAAAGCGCATCTGTAGACACTGTCGTCCTTGATATCAGCAAAGAGGAGGAGGTGATCCAGCTTAGCCAGACACTCGGAGAGGTAGATAACATTATCGTGACGGCGGGATCGCATGCACCAGGCGGGGCGCTCGCTTCCCTGAATCTGAACGAGGCCCGGCTAGCTTTCGATACCAAATTCTGGGGCAGCATCCATGTCGCCAGGCATCTGAGTAAAAATATTCATGCCCGGGGCACTCTGACGCTGACCAGCGGCTTTGTTTCTCGCCGCACTGTCGCGGGTGCTATCGTCAAGACCACCATGAACGCGGCCCTGGAGTCAGCCGTTAAGGTACTGGCGAAGGAGCTTTCTCCGCTGCGGGTCAACGCGGTGAGTCCGGGGCTGACAGATACCGAGGCTTACGCAGGCATGGACCCGGCTGCTCGCGAAAAAATGCTTACCTCTGCCGCTGAAAATCTGCCAGCAAAAGCCTTCGGGCGGGCAGAGGACATAGCAAAAGGCTATCTGTTCGTGATGGACAATCCCTTTGTCACCGGAACCTTGCTGGATATCGAAGGCGGCGCACTGATTAACTAATCCTCACGTTTTATCCGCGGGCGTCTGAAATGCGCCCGGGTCACCTGTTTCTCTGAGGCAACACAAAGGACCCTTCGATGAAAAAGTTAACGCTTTATCCTCCCCGGCTGGCGGCGCTAATGCTGCTTCCCGTGGCCAGTACTGTATTTTCTGCACCGACTGAGCTGGTGAAACCCCATGAATTGATTACGGAAAGCCACTTATCTTCAGCCCGCGTGGCCGCGCTTGAAACTGTCGCGAGACGTTACGCAACATTCTGGAATACGGGCGATGAAGCTCTGGCCCGTGAAGCGCTGGCCGATAATTTTGTTGATAAGACACCGCCGGAAGGCCGCAAACAGGGACCGGAAGGCGCGCTTTTGGCTTCCCGTGCCTTCCGTACCGCCGTCCCGGATCTGAGTTGCGAGGTTGAGCAGATGATCGTTGCAGGCGATCGAGTGGTATCGCACCTTCATTTCTACGGACATTTCACGGGAACTTTCGGCAAGCTGAAAGGAAAGGGCCAGCAGGTTGATTTTATCGCGACGGATATCTATCAGGTCAGGAACAATAAAATCATCGCCAACTGGCACCTTGAAGATAACCTGACCCTGATGAAACAACTTGGGGTGTTATAAAATGACGACCTGGGGAGGAGCAGACGGGGAACATGTTACAGCTTGATGTACTTTTGTAAGGAGTATATGGCGATACACTTAATCAGCGGTGTAAGGCTATTGTCTCTGTTGCCACAAAACTTGCACGGATAGCACATTCTGTCGTCAAAAATGACACAGATTATCAGTGATATTTCGATATAAGCCATGGGACGAGCCTGTAGATAATGCTCAACGCCCATGGCTTCCTTTTTCAAAGTTGTACATTTCAATCACCTTTTCACTCGCCATTGCTGGCAGTGAAAGGCCGAAAGCGAGGACCATTAAAATCGCTTTTTTTATCGTTACTTCTGTATATTTCGATACAACCCCTGATGTTCGGGCGAATGTATGCGTAAGGACACCCCCGGGGGTGTCCTTACCGTGTTATGACGCGCTTTTTTTATGTCTGCGCAGCCAGATTAATTTGTAGGCAGCGGGGATAATGAACAGCGAGAGGAGTGGAGCCGTGATCATTCCACCAATCATCGGTGCCGCAATACGACTCATGACTTCTGAGCCTGCACCGGTTCCCCAGAGTATGGGCAGCAGACCGGCAATAATTACCGCCACGGTCATGGCTTTTGGCCGGACACGCAACACGGCACCATGATACAGGGCTTCATCAAGGCCTTCCGGGGTGAACGCCTCCTTGCGGGACAACTCCGGATGCGCTTCAACGGCATGACGCAGATACATCAGCATAACCACGCCAAACTCTGCCGCCACCCCAGCCAGGGCGATAAATCCGGTTCCGGTCGCCACAGACATATGGAAGCCCTGCCAGTACAGAAACCATATCCCACCAACCAGTGCGAACGGCAAACTCATCAGAATAAGTAAGGCCTCATCAACACGACGGAACGCAAGGTACAACAGAATGAAAATGATCATCACTGTCATCGGTACCATCAGTTTCAGTTTCTTGTTGGCGTGCTCCAGTAATTCAAACTGTCCGGAGAATGACACACTCGTTCCCGGTCTCAGTTTTACTTTCTGGCTGATAGCCATCTTAATGTCGTTTACCACCGACACCATGTCCCTGCCGCGGGCATCAATGTAAATCCAGCTGGCTGGCCGGGCATTTTCAGTTTTCAGCATGGTTGGCCCGGAAACAACGTTAACGTCAGCAACATCACCCAGCGTGATTTGTTGCTTCAGCGGCGTCAGGATGGGCATCTGTTTCAACGCATTTGGGCTGTTTCGGTAATCCTGTGGATAGCGGATATTGATCGGGTACCGGGCCACACCTTCAACCGTTTCACCTATCGTCGCACCACCGATGGCTGAGGAGACGAATAGCTGGACATCGCCCACTGTCATACCATACCGGGACGCTTTTTCACGGTTGATATCCACATCAATGTAGCGCCCTCCCTCCAGACGTTCAGCCAAAACAGAAACCACACCGGGCACGGTTTTGGCTACCGCTTCGATACTCTGAGCTGTCACATCAATATCCGACAGAACGGTCCCTGACACCTTGATACCTATCGGGCTTTTGATCCCCGTAGAGAGCATATCGATACGGTTACGAATTGGCGGTACCCAGAGATTTGCCAGACCGGGTAAACGGACTGTCCTGTCGAGTTCGTCAATAATTTTGTCAATCGTCATACCTGGTCGCCACTGATCTTCAGGTTTAAGCTGAATCGTGGTTTCCACCATTTCGAGCGGTGCGGAATCTGTTGCTGTCTCCGCTTTACCGGTCTTGCCAAAAACAGAGGCCACTTCAGGAACAGTTTTGATTAATTTATCCGTGGTCTGCAGGAGCGTTGCGGCCTCTGCTGGAGAGACGCCTGGCAACGTTGACGGCATGTAAAGCAGATCACCTTCATTGATTTTCGGCAGAAACTCACCACCCACCTTACTCAGTGGCCAGATAACCGTGAGGATGGATAAAGCCGCAACCAGCAGGGTTGTTTTTGGCCAGTGGAGTACCCGCAGCAGCAACGGATGATAGGCTTTAATCAGTAGCCGATTCAGGGGGTTGCTGGTCTCCGCAGGAATTTTTCCCCGGATCCAGAATCCCATCAGGATCGGAATGACGATGATTGCCAGCGCGGCTGCACCTGCCATGGAATACGTTTTCGTGAACGCCAGTGGACCAAACAGACGCCCTTCCTGCCCTTCCAGGGTAAAGATAGGAATGAACGACAGGGTGATGATCAGCAGACTGATGAACAGCGCGGGGCCAACTTCTACAGAGGCGTCGGTAATGACCTTCCAGCGGCTGGCGTTGTCAATCTGCTCACCCGGATGCTGATGATCCCACTCTTCCAGCCGTTTATGCGCATTTTCAATCATGACAATGGCCGCATCCACCATCGCCCCCACAGCAATGGCTATCCCTCCCAGCGACATAATATTGGCGTTCAGGCCCTGGAAGTGCATGACGATAAAGGCGATACAAAGGCCTAGTGGCAGAGAAATAATCGCCACCAACGCTGAACGCACATGCCAGAGGAACAGTGCACAGACGATGGCAACCACAATAAATTCTTCAAGGAGCTTATGGCTCAGATTATCAATGGCGCGATCGATCAACTGGCTGCGATCATAGGTGGTCACAATCTCTACACCTTCAGGCAAGCTGGCCTTCAGCGTCTCCAGTTTATCTTTTACGGCCGTGATAACTTCCCGCGCATTTTTGCCCGATCTCAGGATCACAACTCCACCGGCAACTTCACCTTGCCCGTTAAGCTCTGCGATACCGCGTCGCATTTCCGGCCCTATCTGTACGCGGGCAACATCGCGCAGATAAATGGGTACTCCGTTTTCTCCGGTTTTCAGAACGATATTATTGAAATCATCAATGGTCTGGAGATAACCGCTGGCACGAACCATGTACTCGGCTTCCGCGATTTCAACGGATGAGCCACCGGCTTCCTGGTTGGAAGATTCAAGTGCCTGTTTGACTTCAGGCAGACTGATACCATACTGGGCCAGTTTCAGCGGATTCACCTGGATCTGATACTGCTTCACCACGCCGCCAACCGACGCAACTTCTGCGACGTTCGGAATGGTTTTCAGCTCAAATTTCAAGAACCAGTCCTGCAGGGAGCGCAGTTCCGCAAGGTCGTGTTTTCCGCTGTGATCGACCAGGGCATATTCAAATATCCAACCCACCCCCGTGGCATCCGGGCCAATTTCAGAGCTCACGCCAGCAGGCAATTTCCCCTGTACCTGATTAAGGTATTCCAGTACGCGGGAGCGTGCCCAGTAAAGATCAGTCCCGTCTTCAAAAATGACATACACATAGGAATCACCAAACTGGGAAAAACCGCGCACGGTCTTTGCGCCCGGTACCGAGAGCATGGTGGTGGTAAGCGGATACGTGACCTGGTTTTCAACAATTTGCGGGGCCTGACCCGGATAGCTTGTTTTAATAATCACCTGCACATCAGACAGATCGGGTAACGCATCCACGGGGGTATTGATGATAGTCCAGGTTCCCCAGATACTCAGAAACAGGGCTCCCATCATGACCAGGAAACGGTTGGCGACTGACCGCCGGATAATCCATTCAATCATTGTCGTCTCCTCAATGACCGGAATGTGCGTTTGCAGGCTGGGTAGACATATTCGGCATCGTTTCAGGATGGCGCATACGCTCCAGCGCACCGGTAATATTGGCTTCGGAGTCAATCAGGAACAGACCACTGACCACCACGGTATCCCCTTCATTCAGCCCAGTACCGATACCCGACTGTTGCTCTGATTCGTGCAGAACCTGGATCCTTTTGGGCACAAACCGACCTGCATCATCGACAGTAATCACGCGCTGTTCTTTACCGGTATCTATCACGGCCTGGCTCGGTATCAGCAGCATTTCCTGACTCTGGGTATTCAGTTTCAACCAGGCATTCATACCCGGCTTAAGAAGTTCGTCCTTGTTAGTGACCTGCAGACGTACCTGCAGCGTACGGGTTGTCTGGTCCATGCTGGGCAGAATGTTCCATTTTTCGACATGGAACGTTTTATCCGGATAAGCCGGTACCGAAATTTCAAACTGCGACGTGTCTTTTAGCAGATACGCGATGGATTCAGGGACTGCTGCGCTTATCCAGACCGGATCCATCCCCTGTATCTGCGCCACCACTTTATCCTTCGAAATATTCATTCCGGTACGCAGGTCAAACCCAGTAATGACGCCATCTATAGGAGCTTTGATGGTAAAGCGGGTCTGGATACTCCGGGTTGAACGCAGCCTCTGGATATCCTCTTCCGGCATGCCTGCAAGACGAAGTCGTTCCAGTACCCCTTTAATTTGCGTGGACGTCCCTCCGGTACCCGATAACAGGAGAAACTCACTTTGTGCCTCCACCCAATCCGGAATGGTGATATCGATAAGCGGAGTACCTTTTTTCACATGATCCCCAATCGTCAGGGGATAGACTTTTTCAACGAAGCCGTCAGAACGCGCCTGCACAATGACAAACTGATATTCGTTATAACTCACGTTAGCTGGGATCGTCTGGGAATAATTCAGCGTCCCGCGAGTCACTTTTTGCGTCTTTAATCCAAGGTTCTGGACCTGTGTCGGATCAATACGAATACCGTCACTGCTTTTCTCGCCGTTTTCATCAGCATATTTTGGAATCAGATCCATATCCATAAAGGGAGATTTACCGGGTTTATCAAATTTGGTATCTGGTTTCATTGGGTCATACCAGAAAAGAACCTTGCGCTCCGATGCCGTCTTTTCTGTTTTTTCGGTGTTCACTGCTTTTTCAGAAGAGTTTACATAATGATAAGCAGTAACTGATATCAACCCTCCTGCTATGAGGCTGCTGATAATCATTGCAGCATATTTTATCTTTAAAGAAGCCATACAATTTCCCGCTAAAAAATCAAAACCTCTGGCATATGTACCCGATTATTAACTCACAGAGATGACTTTATGAATATTCAGACACACAGGATGTACTTGCTCCAGACTGTAATCAGGATTGCGTATCTTTAATGCTTTTGAGCAAAGAGATATTTCCTTGCTGAATAAAAGAAAAATCAACATGGCTGCCCGTTTTCAGGGAAGTAATAGTTTCGTCAGCATTAATAAAGGTGAAACGCATGGTCATTGCAGGCCAGCCGATTGCCGGGATGGCTTCATGCGAAATGGTGATTTTTTTACTATTAAAATCAATATCTTTTACAATGCCCGTTCCGTTGATAACTTGCTGCGACGAGGCGTCACCGGCCATATTCATTTCACCGTGCTGATGTTCTTCTGCATAAAGACCAGAAGAAAAGATCATGGAGAGAGCACCGAATAAAATCGCTTTAAGTGAATTACGCATTTTAAAATTTCCTCATTAATTAAATAAATTTACTCTACCCAACCACCACCCAATGCAGTGAATAGATTAATTTCATTGACCTGTCTGGAATAGATAAGGTCGAGAATGGCTTGCTGTGTTGCGAACAGTGAGCGTTCCGCATCAAGCACTTCAATATAACTAACGGCACCACTGGAATATAATCCTCTGGCACGCTGGAGGGTTATCTGTAGCGAGCCGAGATAACGCTGTTGAGCGGCAAGTTGTTGACTGATGCTATCTCGCAGCGCGAGCGTGTCGGCAACTGCTTTAAATGCTGACTGAATTTTTTGCTCGTAATTGACAACCGATTGTTGCTGGCGAATTTCAGCCAGTTTCAGATTGGCTTTGTTCCTGCCGGCATTAAATATAGGAATTTCAATATTAGGAATAAAATTCCACATCCCGCCAGCAGAGCTGAAGAGGCTGGACAACTCCGTACTGCTTGCTGAAAGAGCACTTGTCAGAGTAATGGACGGGAAAAAGGCTGCACGCGCAGCGCCAATATTGGCATCGGCCGCTCTCAGTTGATATTCCGCCTCCATAATATCGGGGCGCTGAAGCAGAATTTGTGACGAAAGATTGGGTGGCAGTGTTACTGGCTTAATATCATTGTCATTCATCCCTTTTTCTGACGGAAGCGCACGATACGTTCCCAGAACAAGCTGCAGTGCATTATTTGCCTGTGCCAGATCACCTTCTCTTTTGGCAATCTCGGCGCGGGTGCTTTCAATTTGCCCCCGAGCCTGTTCAAGCGCCAGAACATTCGTACTCCCGGTTACCAGTTGTTGCTCGACGAAAGCCAGGGACTGTTCATAATTTTTCAGCGTTTCCCGCGCGATACGAAGTTGCTCATAAGCAAGCTGCTGACTGAAATAGCTCTGTGAAACGTTAGATACAAGCAGGATGTGTACGGCACGACGGGCTTCTTCGCTGGCAAAATAGTTCTGTCTGTCAGACTCGCTCATATTTCTGAGTTTGCCGAAAAAATCAAGGTCATAGCTGAGCGCTAATCCAGCTTCGTACTGTCGAGTTGTCGGCTTGTCACTTTTCAGACCGCCGCTGTAAGTGATATCTGACGGTGCATTCAGTTGCGGATAACGATCCGCATTCGTCACGTTGAACTGAGCCCGGGCCTCTTCCACTTTCAGGGCAGCCATTCTCAAATCACGGTTATTATTCAGTGCTTCAGCGATCAAGCGGGTAACCTGGGGGTCGACAAAAAAGTTACGCCATCCGGAGTCCTGATAGCCATTTACCGCGGGTGTCATGCTGTTGTGGGAAAGGGAAAACTGCTGTGGTACCGGTGCTGCCGGACGCTGATACTCTGGCGCCAGTGAGACGCAACCTGCCAGAATGAATATCATGCTGATGCTGAGTAGTTTTACTTTGAACATGTCGTTTCTCGTCCAGGCAGCCCTGATAAAGGGTTCAAATGATATCCGTGAAAATGATAAGGCTACTTTAACGACGGCACTCTGTTTGGTCGGTGACAAGATAATGACAATGTTGTCATTTTTAATTTAAGCCGTTGATAACGGACTTGCGCCCACTAGAATGGCAGGGGAGGGCTTACAGGGGATAAGATGAAAATACTGATCGTTGAAGATGAAATCAAAACAGGTGAGTATCTCAGCAAGGGGCTTACCGAGGCCGGGTTCGTGGTTGATCACGCCGATAATGGTCTGACCGGATATCATCTCGCCATGACGGCAGAATATGATTTGCTGATTCTGGATATCATGCTCCCGGATGTGAATGGCTGGGATATTATACGTATGCTTCGTACTGCGGGTAAGGGGATGCCGGTGTTATTACTGTCTGCCCTGGGAACTATCGAGCATCGAGTCAAGGGGCTTGAGCTTGGTGCAGATGATTATCTGGTTAAACCCTTTGCATTCGCCGAACTTCTGGCTCGTGTCAGAACCCTCCTGCGTCGTGGCAATACAGTGATATCTGAAAGCCAGTTTAAGGTTGCCGATCTGACGCTTGATCTTGTATCGAGAAAGGTTAACAGGGCCGGAAACCGTATTCTGTTGACCAGTAAAGAGTTCAGTTTGCTGGAATTTTTTATTCGCCATCAGGGAGAAGTGTTGCCCCGCTCTCTGATAGCATCTCAGGTCTGGGACATGAATTTTGATAGCGACACTAACGCGATTGACGTCGCGGTAAAGCGGCTTCGGGCTAAAATAGACAATGATTATGAACCGAAACTGATCCAGACGGTCCGCGGTGTGGGTTACATGCTGGAGATTCCGGATGCCTAACCAGCTCACCAGACGTCCGTTCTCCCTTGCGCTGAGGCTTACATTCTTTATCAGCCTGTCCACAATAATGGCTTTTATCGCGTTTACCTGGTTTATGCTGCATTCCGTTGAAAATCATTTTGCCGAGCAGGATGTCAGCGATCTGCAACAAATTAGCACCACGATGCAGCGTTTATTGCAATCTCCGGCAGATCCCGATGAGAAAAAAATAAGTAAAATCAAGGAATCGATAGCCAGTTACCGCAACGTTGCCGTTCTGCTTCTTGATGCCCAGGGAGAGGTATTGTTCAGTTCGGCACAAGGGGCAGCATTACACCCGGCCGTGAATACGGCAGACTTTCGCGAGCACAGCCGCGCGCGCGATGTTTTTCTCTGGACTGTGGCGGCTCCTGCCCGGGCGATGCTCTCCTCCCATGATATGAAAATGGAAACGTACAGGATAATTGCCTCATCAGGGGTAACGGCATTTCAAGGGAAAAACCAGAACTACGTCATGCTAATCGGGCTCTCCATTAATTTTCATCTTCACTATCTTGATGCGCTGAAAAAGAACTTGGTTGCAATTGCCACTGTCATCAGCCTGCTCATTATTCTTATTATTCGGATTGCCGTTCGTCAGGGGCATCTCCCCCTGCGCAACGTCAGCAATGCCATTAAAAATATCACCTCAGAGAATCTTGATGCCAGGCTTGAACCGTCACGCGTTCCCATTGAGCTGGAACAGCTGGTCATCTCTTTCAATCATATGATTGAAAAAATTGAGGATGTATTTACCCGCCAGGCCAATTTCTCTGCAGATATCGCGCACGAAATCAGAACCCCGATCACTAATCTGGTGACGCAAACTGAAATTGCGCTGAGTCAGGACCGGACACAGAAGGAGCTCGAGGATGTTCTGTACTCCAGCCTTGAAGAGTACAACCGGATGACAAAGATGGTCAGCGATATGCTTTTCCTTGCACAGGCTGACAATAATCAGTTGATCTCTGATCGGGTAATGTTTGATTTGAGTACAGAGGTTATTAAAGTCTTTGATTTCTTCGAAGCCTGGGCGGAAGAACGCAACATCATATTGAAGTTCAACGGTATACCCTGCCTGATCGAAGGGGATCCACAGATGTTCAGAAGAGCAATCAATAACCTGTTATCTAATGCATTACGCTATACACCGGAAGGACAAACGGTGACCGTTTCGATGAGAGAACAGGAAAACTATTTTGATCTCATAGTCGAAAATCCGGGAAAACCGATCCCTGAAGAACATTTGCCAAGACTGTTTGACCGCTTTTATCGGGTGGATCCCTCCAGGCAAAGAAAAGGAGAGGGCAGTGGTATAGGCCTTGCTATTGTGAAATCAATCGTGGCCGCACATCATGGAAAAGTCCATGTAGAATCCGATGCTCATTCGACACGTTTCATATTATCAGTACCAAGACAGGATATTGTAAATAAAGCAAGTCAGCACTGATTTCCAGCAATAAAAATGACAAACATGTCATTAGGTTGTCACGCGGTAAACAGAGACCATCCGATATAATTCATACAACTTATCAGCAAGGCTGCATTACTTCATCAATACAGGTCATTAACAGTGCTCTATGAGATGAATATACAGTCTGTCGTCCGGAAAAATAAGGTCTGGGCAGTATCATTAGAGTTTGAAAGTGAAAGCCTTGAACACAATTACCGGGCATTATTAATTCAGTAATGGAGAGTTATCATGAAAAATATCGTATTAGTATCTGTTTTAGGTCTTGGCGTAATTTCAACGGCGTGGGCCACTGACACCGTTAATATTCATGAGAGTGTCAATAATGCGCAGGCTCCGGCTCACCAGATGCAGTCGGCTTCGGTTCCTTCCGCGATCCAGGGCTCAACGCCACAGATAGACGGTATGAATCCGCATGAACAGGCCATTATTGCTCATGAGACCATGAATAATGGCTCGGCTGATACACACCAGAAAATGATGGAAAATCACCAGAAGATGATGGGAGTTCACTCCATTAACGTTACCCGCCCGTCAGTCCCTTTCTCTGCTATGGATGAACATGAAAGGGCTGCTGTTGCCCATGAAACCATGAATAACGGTCAGTCCGGAGCGCATCAGGCTATGGCCGAGGCTCACCGTCGTATGATCAAAGCCAGCTGAATTCAACTGTAATGTGCATGTTGTTACCCTTTCCTTGATAGATGTTTCCTTGATCGAATATGTGGCTATATTTTGCCCCCGCCTGGGGGCTTTTTATCTCTCTCAGCTACAATTACCGGGTACGCAACTAACAAAGGATTTATTTTATGAAAATCAAAAACTCTCTTTTCGTTATATTAATACTATCCCTGCCAGCGCTATCCGCCGAACACTCAGGGATGAAAATGGATGATATGACATCATCGGCATCGTCTCAGGAATATATGGCTGGCATGACAGATATGCATGAAAAAATGATGGCTGCTGTTAAAGAACCAGATCCTGATAAGGCGTTTGCTAAAGGTATGATTGCGCATCATGAAGGTGCGATAAAAATGGCAGAAACCGAGCTTAAATATGGAAAAGACCCCGAAATGAGAAAACTTGCGCAGAACATCATAAAAGCGCAGAAAGGCGAAATCGACCAGATGAATAAATGGGTCGATAATCATAAATAAATATTGAGAATGATAAAAGTTCAGGGTGATATAAATATTTTCCTGGACACAGTAACCTGTTAATCGTGAAATAATCAAAACCCGATTTATTTCGGGTTTATTTATTAAAAATACATATTAATTATCTGCGAGATAGGGATTATAAAATACCCGTCGTGGTCGCAGAAGAGCACTGATCCTACCCGCGTAATGTAAACACAGCCTAAGCGAGGTTTTCGTTTTCAAATTGTCCGGACTGAGAGCGCCCCAGGCACTGTGACGCCGCTACCGATTGTTATCACACCCGATATAATTCAATACCGTCCCCCTCATTATTTCACTGCCGGTAAAACACTCCCGTGGATACATTTCACTTTCAGTGAGTGGAAACGCTTTCCACACATACATTATCGTAGCAACAACCTTTTGCGCTCATGCTGCCATGCAGGTTATGCCCGCTTCAACAATGCCTGATAATCCGCTGAGCAGGACTGCCCGCCGCGATCGGTATGAACATTCACTTTTTTCGATCGGAGCGATAGGGCATTTTTTTAAAACGTCATTTTGTCTTATGGAATGCGCTTTTATATGAAACTGCAGCATGATTTAAATTAAAGAATTTCAAATAAATGTCGTTATTACATCTACGTCAACCAGAACGAGTGCTGCCATTATGACATGGAAAAATACCCAGGGCCGAATAGGCCTATTGCTTATAAGCTTTTTCGTTATCTTATTGATAGTCACCTATATTGTTATCAAGCAATTCGTTTCTCCACAGATTATTGAAACTGAGACGAAAAATATTCAGGCAACGGTTCAATTACAAAGTAACGCGATTAAAGAGCAGATGAACCGTGTTAAGGCTCAGCAACGATCAATCACAGAACTGGTTGCCGGGTTGCAAAGTGAGCAAATCGATGAATTATTACCGCGTCTGGTTAACCAATATGGCGATTTAAACGTATTCGGCGGTGGGATTTGGCCTCTGCCTGGTCAGCGTGATCCGGCTCGGGACAAATTCAGTACCTTCTTTGCCCGTGACGGAGGCGGTAATCTGCAGGTCAACACCGTATGGAACCAGCCGGAATCGGCAAAATACTGGGAACAACCCTGGTATAAAGACGGCATGAACGCCCCGAAAGGCGAGTGTGCGTGGGCGAAAGCCTATCAGGATGCGGCCAGCCCGCAGCCGCGAACTAACTGTGCAATGGCGATCTGGAAAGACGGCAAAGCCTGGGGCGTGGCGACCATCGATGTGACGCTGGGTTTCTTTAACCAGTTGGCTGTCGATATGGGCAAAGCGGTAAACGGCAGCGTACTGATTGTCGAGGCAGATGGAAAAATCGTCGGTAACGGATCTTCCGTACAGGATAAACCAGCACTCTCAAACGTCCGCGATCTGGGTATTCCAGCGGCGGCACCGTTAGTTAGCCTGTTAGGCCAGGGTAAAACAACGGAAGTGCGTGGAAGCTATGAAGGTGACGATGGCGCGCATTCCCTGTTCGTTCTGCCCATTAGCGGCAGCCCGTGGTTCATGGCGGTTGATATTCCGAGCAGCCACCTGGTGAGTATGTCTGACGCAATTATGACCAAGCTCACCATCGTACAGGCGATTATCGGAATACTTATCGTCTTTATCATGATGATTATTGTGCGCAATATTTTCCATAATGTGACGCTGCTCAATCGTAATATTGAAGCGCTGTCCAGCGGCGGTGCGGATTTAACGCAGCGTCTTGCGCAAAGTAAGAGCCCGGAATTTAATGCCATTATCAATAACTTCAATAAGTTTATTTCGTTCCTTAATGAGCTGATGCAACAGGTAGGAAATAGCTCGATGGCGATATCTTCGGCTTCGCGCCAGATTGCCAGCGGTAACCTGAACCTCTCCTCACGCACCGAAGATCAATCGGCCTCGATCGTGGAAACGGCTGCTTCCATGGAAGAACTGACCAGCACCGTCCGCCTTAACGCGGAGAACGCCTTGCAGGCGAACAAGCTGGCGGAAGAGGTTTCGGCAGCGGCGAAACAAGGGGCCAATGTGGTTAAAAAAGTCGTCTCCACGATGAATAACATCAATGAGTCCTCCTCTAAGGTGGTAGAAATCATCAGTGTGATTGACGGCATTGCCTTCCAGACCAACATACTGGCGCTTAACGCAGCAGTGGAGGCGGCGAGGGCGGGTGAACACGGGCGTGGTTTCGCCGTGGTGGCCGGTGAAGTCCGTTCACTGGCGCAGCGCAGTGCCCGCTCGGCTCAGGAGATCAAGAAACTGATTGAAGAGTCGGTGAGCAACATTGAGCAGGGTAGCGGGCTGGTTCGTCAGGCGGGTACGACCATGGACGGTCTGATGGAAAAAGTCGAAGGCGTAGGTGTGCTGATTTCAGAAATCAGCTCTTCCAGCGATGAACAAAGTCGCGGGATTGCCCAGATCAACATCGCCATCAACCAGCTCGATAGCGCAACGCAGCAGAATGCGGCGCTGGTCGAAGAGGTCGCGGCCGCCGCGCAGTCCATGGAAGAACAAACCGTACAACTTGAAAACGTCGTGGGTAGTTTCAAGCTCTGACACACAAAATAGCCGACTCTGTGGAGTCGGCTTTCTTTATATCTGGTGTCCGCCATTTACCCTTTCCGTTAATGTCCGCTTCGTATTCCCCTTGTCGTAAAAATTCATTTTCACAACTGTGTTTTTAAGACAAAAAAAGCAGTTCCAAATCAGGACAATTGTCTGATAAAAAAGTGCTCAACCGCAGGTCTTATATTCAGTTTTTTGTCTTTTAAACCCGGCAGCTTTTTAAATCCGTTTTTATATGTAATCAGATACATATATTTTAATGGCAAGTAATGTGGTTTGAAATTATCACTGCGGATTAAAGTTCTTAAACTACATTCCGAAAAAATTTCCGCTGTTCGTGCTGATATGGGCATGCAATGTGACGCTCCGGCCGGAGCGTCTGCAGGTCAGGGCGAACCGCATGTGGCTGTGGGCGGTGTTCACCCAGCCGGCATTCCGTCTCGTATTCCGTGGACACGAGCCATGGTCCGTCCTCAACTCGACTTCTTAAGCAACGGGGAGCAAGCAGGTCAAGTTACTGCCGCCCGGAGCGCATGGGCAGTTACACTTCGCATCAGCGAAGGAACAAAGCGGAGAAGACATTATTGTTGATTCCTCTCCACCCCAGGATCAGTGTAGGAGGAGAGTTAAATCTTCGAGCCTATAATTCTGGAGGCAACGGCTTTCGCCGCTTCAAGCTTTGCTTTCCCGGCTTCAGAATGTGTGCCAGATTCAAATGCTTTGAAGTTAAGCTCAATGTTCGCTTTGGCTTTATCGATGAACATTTGAGGCAGTTCTGAACAAATGGACTGAAAAATGATTTCATACGCTAAAGCACGACTCTGCAAATCATTAATCACTTCTTCTACTGGCTTCATAATCTCTCCTTAAGAAATTCTATGGCGCTCATCGGCAGACAAGAAACGTTCTGTCGTGAGTACCTCTACTATGTACATATTTAATATCGTTCAGTTAGACAAATAAAACCAGCGGAAGCCATCACCAAACTGGGTGGGGGCTATCGAAACTGAAGGGGTAATCAGGAAGAGATCCAAGAAGTTCGGAGGCGTAGCGTGCACAGTCAGCAAAATGGTGCCGGTCTCTTACCCTGGTTTGCAGGCAAGCACTAACCAGGTAAATATTGCGCTGGTGGATTGCTAAGATCTGATCGGCACGTTGTTTTCGTCCGATTTACATCCCTGCGGGTTTGTATCTGCCAGCGCGGTTGCCCGGAACGTATACACAAAAAAAAATTTATTTTGTGGCCTTGAAAATCGGACGGAAGGAATTATTTATTGGATCGGACAAGCAAAGCTTGCCTTTACCTTGAACTTTTGAATTGATGATTCAGGAGGTTAATTATGGCACTCAGAACCTTGTCAGCTCTTCCGGGCTTTTCTGATTCTATTTTTGCTGACCGTTTTAATCGTATCGACAGGCTGTTCAGTCAGTTAACGGGCGACGCTCCGGTCACTTCATTACCCGCTTATGACCTGAAAAAAATCGATGCAAGCAATTATCTGTTAAATGTAAGCGTCCCCGGCTGGAAGGAAGACGAACTCGAAATCGAGACGGTCGGCGGAACGCTGAATGTTTCTGGTAAACGCTCTGAAAATGAATCTCAGGATGAGCAGGGCTGGATATATAAAGGCATCCGCCGTGCTGATTTTCGTTTGAGTTTTACTTTGCCGGAGCACACCAAAGTCAGTAATGCAAAACTGGAAAGCGGGATTTTGCAGGTTTCCATTTATCAGGAAATCCCTGAGAACGAGAAACCACGTAAAATTGCAATTGAAAATACACAAAAAGCCATTGAACATCAGGCTTGATAATTGACGTTGTGCATAATTTTTCAGGGCCCGCTCAGGCGGGCCTTTTTTATTTTCCGTTTCATTTGGCTGTAACAAACGAAGTGGAAAATAAAAACTGGCAGACGCGACATCGTTTCTGCCAGTGAAAGAAGTTAGTGCTTGTCAGAAGTCATATCCCTTATGCATGTTATAACTCACCTTCATATAATTTACTAATCGCAAATTTCCGTGTTCTGATTCAGAAATTTAATGATCGGGGTACTAATGCGTACCGCGACTTCAAGCCCGCTTATCGTCCCGTGCGGGATTTTTATGCTGTCAGGCCTTGCCCAGCGGTAATCCGACAGCGGCCGGGCCGTCGAGTCACGTCTAACGGCCGTTGAACATGGGATTTGGGCGAATAGCCGCCGGTTAGAAAGTGCTCTCCCCGGCGGGAAACATCTTCAGGACGTGCTTTTACCCGGCAGGCCACGCACCCGGATGGGCTCTTCGACGGCGTTCGCGGCAAGCAACCGCTGAAGGGCGGAGATCGCGGTATCGGTCAGTTCATGTCCCTTGGTCAGCACCATTAATCCATTTGTGGTGCGAATATCTTCATCGACGACCCAACCCGGCATCAATTCACGGATACGTGCGGAGCGAACCCCCTCCACATTCGAGCGAAAATCTGACAGCGCTTTGATGAGATATTCAGGCAACGCCGGACGTGCCGCACGCAGGATGTCCCACGGGCGCTCCAGGCTCCAGCCTCGCGCGGCGTGCCGTTCCAGCTCCAGTGCAGCGCGCAGTAGCTGAGCGCCGCGTACCACTTCTAACGGCGCGTCAGCAGGCGCCTCTTTTGCCTGGTGACGAATGATCGCCGCAACCAGTTCAAGACGCGGGATTTGCGCCACCAGTCGGCCAGCAACCTCCGGATGTTCATGCAGCAGTTTTTCCTCCGCCGCCGTCAATTTACGCTGCGCGGCATCAGCCTGAACGATGTCAGCAGGAATGCCAACACAGCCGATCTGACTCAATGACGCGGCGAGGGTGTAGAGCCACTCATCGTGCCATCCCAGTTTCGGCAATGCGTGGCGAACGCAGGACTGCGCGAAAGCCGCTCGCTGAAAAGCCCAGGGGGCGACCATTGCCAGTATTTCTGTGAGCGTTTTTACCGAAGCCGAAAGGGTGGTCGCCAGCAGCTCTTTTTCTGCGCAAACGAGCCGGTACTGACGAACCGCGTCATTCAACGTCGATATTAGATCTTCTTTTGGGCATGGTTTACAGAGATAGCGGAAAATAGCGCCTTTATTGATTGCTGCGATCGAGGACTCCACATCGGCCTGTCCGGTAAGCAGGATCCGCACGCTGTCTGGCGAAGCTTCCCGTGCTCTGGATAAAAAAGTCGCGCCATCCATTCCCGGCATGCGCATGTCGGAGAGGATCACTGCAAAAGGTTCTCCGCTGCGAATCGCATCCAGACCGGCATCACCGCTGGGTGCTGTCACCACATCAAATACTTCAAACAGATTTCGCGCGATGGCCGCGAGCACATTGGGTTCATCGTCGACACATAACACGCGAGGTAAGGAAGTTTCAGTCATTGAGCATCTCCTGCCATGCAGGCAGTTGGTCCAGCATGCCGGTTTGTTCGAGATAACGTTTATCGGGAACGCCATGATTGGCAAGGGTGACCGCAACATGTACGACACCGAGCATGCCAAAGGTTTTTTCCGCGGAGCGTGAAGGTTGTTCATGGCCTGCGACGGCTTCAACGATGTCCATCGGCAACCCCCACAGCGCCAGTAAATAGGCGCTGATGGCGGCGCGCAGTGGGATATCATCCTGCTCGATCGTCGCTTCGTCACACGTCGTTCTTAATTCAGGAATGAGCAGCGCAATATTGGCCAGCAGTGCCGCAGTGGCTTCCCGTTCCCGGCGCCTGGAGATACGCGCCGCAAGCGTTGAGGCGCGAAGGGCGGTCTGCTGTAGCTTATCCACATAGGGATCGGTACTGGCATCGGCATAAACCTGGGACGCCAGTACCAGTAGTTTCACTTGTTCCTGCCCCAAATGAATGATTGCATTAGCAATGTCATGAATAGGTTCTCCCCGGTTGAACCAGTCGGAATTCGCCAGTTGCATAATCCGGGCACTCAGTGCCGGGTCGCTCGCCAGCAGCCCGGCAATCTCCAGGGGATTCGCCCCAGAGTTGGCAAGAAGGCGGTTAATTTCCGCAAATACTTTCGGGGCGGGAGGAAGTTGGTTAATTTTCCCGACCAGTGTGACGACGACAGGGTCTTTGAAAAGCCTCCGCAGCGCCAGCGCGTTTGCCACCATCTCCAGTAATTGCGTACTGTCGCAGGGTTTGGAGACGAACCGGTGCGCAACGCCCAGCATACGAACCGTAGCCTCGGGTTCGGAGTAACCGGACAAAATGATCCGAATCGTTCCGGGCCAGCGGTTACGAACCTGCGCCAGGAACTCCGCGCCATCCATCAGCGGCATGCGCATATCTGACACTACAACGTCGGCCGGGGTGTCTTCCAGCAGGCTCAGAGCTTCGTGACCGCTGGTCGCGAAGCGGCATTCCCACCCGCTATCCTGCATCATTAGGGCGCGTTCAATCCCCGAGAGGATGCGTGCTTCGTCATCGACGAATATCGCCTGCATACCTACGCCTCCTGTTGAACGTGGAGGGGGAACCTCATGATGAACGTTGCACCCGAACCGGGTTTCGACTCGCAGCGAATCTGTCCACCATGCTTGTCCACGACGGTCGAGTAGGCAATTGCCAGCCCCTGGCCGGTGCCTTTACCCACCGCTTTGGTAGTGAAGAAGGGATCGAAAATACGATCGCGAACCGCCTCAGGGATGCCAGTACCATCGTCGACGACGCGGATCTCCATCATATCGCCGACCTGCTCCGCAGAGACGAGGATGTGCCCTTTTTCCAGCCCGCGGGCCTGAAGGCTGTCAGCAATAGCGTGTGCCGCATTGACGATCAGGTTAAGCATCGCCTGGCCAACCATATCGCGCAGACAGGGTAGAAGCGGCAAATCATTGGCGAAACGGGTTTCCAGTTCTGCCACGTATTTCCATTCGTTGCGGGCGACGGTCACGGTGGTATTGATGATGTCGCGTATATCCACATACTCCTTTTTATTTTGCGAGGGATGGGAGAATTCTTTCATGGCGGCGACAATCCGGGAGATATGTCCAAGCCCGTCGAGTGATTCATCTAAAGACTGGGGGATCTGACGGCGCAGAAACTCAATTTTGCTGCTCTTGAGCAGGGTATCGAATGCAGCAAGTGTTGGCTCATCGGCCATTTTTTCCCGCATCACGGCGGCCATAGCGATCGCCGCATCGAGCAGGCTGAGCAGCGAACGGTTGGCCGTCTTCACGAACCCGACATTGTCAGAAACATACTGCGTGGGCGTATTAATTTCATGGGCGATCCCGGCGGCAAGCTGGCCGATAGACTCCAGCTTTTGCGCCTGAAGAAGCTGTGCCTGCGTGAGACGCAGCTCAGCAAGCGCCTTTTCTAACTCATGGCGCTCGTTTTCCAGTTCTATGGTTTTACGGGCGACTACTTTCTCCAGACCCACATTCTGCTCAAGAATAGCGAACGGGGTCATGTGGCTGTGTCGGCTCTCTTGCGCGATGCGTCGCTTTAACACCTCGATGGTTTTATCCCGCGCGACAAGTTTGCGCTGATAATCGGTAAGGGAGAGTGTTGCAACTGTTGCTTCAGATGACGGAGACATCATTTACCTCCTATTGCCACGCCCGTGAATGTCTGGTTGACGTGCAGCCCGTTGTACTGCTCGCCGTAGGTTGAGAAACCCACGATTCGGTTTTGCACCATAAAATTGCCGATCTGCTGGTCAAGTTCCTCCTGCTCAAACTGCAAACGCCGCAGGATACAATCACAGCCAATAATCACAGCCGGCTCCGGTATGGTTTCATGAACTTTTGCCAGCGCCTGGTTAAAGGTTTCGAGCGGATCTTCCGCAATGCCAATCGAGACAATTAACCCTTCCTCAATCGCGCAGTAGCAGGTCAGCGAGAGATCGTCGTTCAATTTCTGTATCGAGCGAACATAAGGTTCGTCGCCCAAAGAAAGCACCAGCGGATTGCGGGAAAAAACGGTTGGCGTTAATTCTGCCACAGTGATGCCCAGCGATTCGGCATACACTTGCCCGGCAGGTTCGCCGTTGATTTCCCGGATCAGCCGTTTTTCGGGATCGGCCTCGGTAATGATTAATTCCACTTCGCCGGGTTCGAAGTGCTGAACTTTAAAAATCTCCACCGGCGAGGAGGTTTCTATGACCGCGAACACCGCCGCATCGGAAAGAAACTCACCTTCACCATTATAGACGTAGCTCTTTTCGAATCGCAGATCGTCACCCGCAGAACCGCCGATCACAGGAATGTTTCCCGTCTGCTGATAGAGGTTAGCGATAAGCCGTTCCTCCGCCATCGACAAGCCATCAATCAGTAACAAACCAAATCGTTGCAAATTAGGACTAGCCGCGCTGCCGCGACGGATCTCCTCGGCAATTTCTGCAATGGTTGCGGAGTAATCGGTCAGGGGGTGAATCACAAAAGAGCGGGTGCGAAAATTGGCACTCAGACCAAGCCCTAACAGCCCGGAGTGCTGAAAGCCATGGGTGCCGATCTGCCCGGATGAGGTACATCCAATACAGGGGCAGCGAAATGTTTTTTGCATCTCGCGGCCCAGAATATTCAGGTCATAGTCTGGGGAACAGAAGAAAAGGATCGTTTCTGGCTCAGCGGGAAGCATCTGCCTGGCAAATTCAGCAACCGCCAGCACGGGGTCAGTCAATTCACTACTTGCATATCGGATCTGGAAATTCATGTTGTTCCCCCAAGCTAAAGCGTCAGACAGGCTAGCGGCGTCATACAATCAACGCCGCAGCACGTCAGGTTAAAATGATTGCCAGTTTTCGTTGGCCGTCGCGTTACGGGTTACTTTGCGCGAAGGAGGATTTGCCTTCGTGGCGGTTTTGGCTGCCTGTCCTGGACGGCCGGTCACGGGGTTATCTCCTAAATCAAAGAGCGCAATGGCGTCGTTTAATCGCCCGGCTTCTTCTTCAAGTGCGATGGCATTTGCTTTGGCCTCCTGAACCAGCGCTGCGTTCTGCTGCGTCGCACGATCCATTTCTGTCATCGCCTGGCCAATCTGATCGATGCCCTTGCTCTGCTCGTCGGAAGCAATGGTGATTTCACCCATCAATGCATTGACCTGACCCACGGTATTGATAATTGTCGACATTGCCTCGCCGGCCTCTTGTACCTGCTCTGCGCCCGTTTGCACTCTGTTAACGGATTCACTAATCAGCGCTTCGATCTCTTTAGCCGCCTGGGCGCTACGCTGTGCAAGTAAGCGTACTTCGCTGGCAACGACGGCAAAGCCTCGTCCCTGTTCACCCGCGCGTGCCGCTTCCACTGCCGCATTTAGCGCCAGCAGGTTGGTCTGAAAAGAGATGCTGTTTATTACGCTGGTGATATCTGCAATTTTCTGCGAGCTTTCCGAAATACCGTGCATCGTGGCGACAACCGTTGACGTAATATCACCGCCTTGTTTCGCCACTTGCCGGGCGTTTCCGGCAAGTTTTTGTGCTTCGCGTACGTTTTGCGCGTTGTTTCTGACAGTCGATGTCAACTCTTCCATACTGGCTGCAGTTTGCTGAAGTGCCGCGGCCTGTTGATCGGTACGACCAGAAAGCTCTTCGTTCCCTGAGCGGATTTGGTTGGTGCTGGTAAAGATGGTGGTTGAGCTACCCTGAATCGCCTGCACCGTTCTATAAAGATTTTCCTGCATCCCCTGAATAAAAGGGATCAAACGACCGGCGCAGTTACGCCCAAACTCTTCAAGCCTGGTGTGAAGCTTACCGCTGGCAATGGTTTCAAGGTGCCGCGCAATGGTATCAAGTGGTTTAACCAGATAATTGACCAGATAACGATCGGTTAAGAACAGTGTCACAATGCCGGCGATTAACGCGCTGATCAGTACTAGTTCGTTAAAATTCACTTTCGCTGTGGTCTGGTTTAAAAAGTCATCATTTTGAATCGCTTGGGTATATTTTTCGGCGGTCACGCCAAATTGCACACTCAGCGGCGGATAGGTTTTGCGAAACAGTTCGCGGAACTGATCGGCCTGCTTATCCTGTGCGGCTTTATACATAGGAATAATGCCGTTGTTCAGCAGTTTTTCCCAGTCCTGAGTCATGCTCTGAACAACCTCATCGCTGACGCCAGGATGGCTGCTCTGGCGGAACTTCGCCAGCATATCCTGGCTGATCTCCAGTGCTTTGCCTGCGGAAATCAACGTCTTATCTGCATTGGCATCATCACCGGTCAGGCGATAATCCATGGCGCGCAGCATGCGTGTCATAGTACGGAAATATTGGTCGTTGCCTTTAACCAAATAAGAGTATGCGTTTTTTTGCGTGGCGTTCTGCGTTAATAAATTTTCGATATTGGCGAAGTTAAATAATGTCATCGCCGTGGCGATGCCCCAGATGCAACTGAACAGCACCAGGATGAGTAAAACCATTTTTCTGATTGTTATATCACGAAGTATTTTCATCGTATTTTCCCTACTGCGTATTGGGTAAGCTTTTCTGCACCACTGTGGTATGCTGCAAGAAAAAGAGTTCACGTCTCAAACTGCAATTATTGTTGGTTGTTATAGGGCCGCATCACACCTCGCTTCGATATTACATTCAATAATGTGCAGGTTATCCTTGACAGCCTCTAATGAGACTGGGCGACCTATGTAATATCCTTGTGCAATGTCACATTTGTATTTTATTAATTGCTGCAATTGCTCGTGTGTTTCAACGCCTTCAGCGGTTACCTCAAGGTTGTAATCTTTGCCGAGCCCAATGATCTTTTCCACAATACTCTTTGCCGATTGTGAATCGTTCATCGCGAAGATAAATGACTTGTCAATTTTAATGCCATGAAAAGGAAAGCTGTGCAGGTAATAAAGCGATGCATAGCCAGTACCGAAATCATCAATCAGCAGCCGGATACCTAAGGTTTTTAATTCCTGCATTATGGCCTTGGCGTTTTCGGGGCTACATAATGTCACATTTTCAGTAACTTCAAGTTCAAGACGTGTTGCTGGAAAATGGGTTGTCGCCAGTACGTTTTTAATACGGGTGATAACATCGCTGTCTTTGAATTCCATCGGGGAAATATTGATTGATACAGACATATGGGTAAATTCCCTGCCGATATCCCGACAAGCATTGACCAGCACCCAATCCGTCAGGTCGGTAATAATTCCTGACTCCTCAGCCAGCGGAATAAACTGATCCGGCATCAGTAAACCGTGACGCGGGTGTAGCCAGCGCACCAGTGCTTCAACTGAGTTAATGCGGCCTGCATGAATGTCGAAGCGAGGCTGGTATACGAGAAATAATTGATCTTCTTTAATCGCTTCACGTAACTCATTTTCCAGTTCGCGTCGTTGTACGATCTGTTTCGCCATGTCAGCCTGATATAAAACAAAACTGTTATTGCCGAGATTTCTGGCTTCATACAGAGCAATATCTGAGTAGCGTAATAAATCGCTGGCCGTCAGGGCATCTTGTGGTGATTGCGCCGCACCGATATTGACGCCGAGAGAGACTTCATTGCCGGACACGATAAACGGCTCGCTGATGACAGCAATAATAAGCTGACAGAGTGTGCGTATGTCCTCTTTTTTATGAATCGCGGGAGAGATAATAATAAATTCATCACCGCCCTGGCGTGCGACCAGATCGGTTGCGCGTAAGCAGTTGTGCAATCTCTGTGCCACCTCGCACAGCACCTTATCGCCAGCGCCATGGCCGTAGATATCATTGACCAGTTTAAAATCGGTCAGATCGAGACTGAGCATCACCAGCGCGCTATTTGCTTCGCTGCGTGAGTGCAGTTTTCCGTCGAGGAACTCTTGCATCATGAGGCGGTTCGGCAGGCCCGTTAACTCATCGTGATAGGAGAGGAAGCGAATACGTTCATTGGACTCCACCTCCAGCGTCACGTCCGAAGCCGAACCACGAAAGCCGATCGCGTTATCCGGCAGGGTGATTCTTTTTAATGTGATATTGCAGTAACGCTGGCTGCCGAGTGCGGAAACATAACGACAATGCGACAACGTTAAATAATCGCCCGGATGCGGCAACGTTAACCAGTGGCTGATGGTTTGCTGGTTGTCGACTAAAAAATCGGTAAAGCGGCGCCCCAGCCACTGTTCAATTCGATGACCTGTGATCGCCGGAAAACGGGCAGAAATCCAGGTAAGCTCAAAGGCTTCATTAGCTTCCCAGATCCAGTCCGTCGTGGTTTCAACAATATCCCTGAAACGCTGTTCGCTGGCGGATAACGCTGCGCGACTTTGTTCCAGTAGAAAGGTTTTTTCATCATTCATGCGCGCTTTCGCTAATGCTTTGCGCATCAAACTTATGGCGAACAGAACGGAAACCACCATCAACAGCACCAGTAAAGGCAGCACTTTGCTTAACAGTGTTTCGACGGGATTTTTGCTCTGCCAGTCGACATAAATGCGATCATTTCCGGCTGTGAGAAACATCGCATCTTTGCGCCTTGATGCCACTTCAGGCGGCAAAGTGCGTAACCCTTGGATTTCGTACTCGTTGCCAAGTTGCTGAAACTTTTGTGGCGTCAACTTATCGACAAAGATCATCACCGCATGCTCTGAAGGTGTTATTCCGATGGCCGTGTAATCCTCCGGTGTGATCCATGATGCGGCGATGAGTATGGGCTGGTTATGGATAGTGATCAGCCGGGTGAACGCGGCTCCCTGGTGAGTGGCTAATGTTGTCATTAACGTGTTAGTCAGATTTACGCCTAACCAGGTTTCAAAGGAAACCTGCCCGGGCTGTCCCTCCAGTACGCTATAGCGGGTTACGCCATCCTGCGACAGGACAAAAACGCCTTCATATTGATAATTATTAAAAAGCGATTTTCCCAGGTTCTGCTTGTCCCATGCCCAGTGCACATTGACAGTGCGTGTCAGATTTTGAAAAGCTTCATCCCAGTTGGCGTAATCAGCAAGGTGTAAGCGTAAGTTTTCCTGACTGTTTTCAAGCGCTTTAGTCAGTAAATGCATTTTTTGCTGATGTTCAGTTTTCTGAAGGTCGCTTTTTGTCTGGATGAGAGTGAAAAGGATGGTAAAAAAGATGAATATCATCAGCGCCAGCATCAATGTCGCTGTCTGCTTGAGTATCCCATGCGTATTGCCTGCCAGTGAAGGCAGGTTTTTATCATCGAGAACATGCATGCTTCACCTTTTTCTTGTGATGAATAAAATACGCGGCTCTTTTTTACATTAACGGCCTGTGTTGCGTTTTATTTAATGCAAATATCGCTGTTTATAGTTTTTTGTGATATTTATCAAACTTCATTCTGTTTTTGATTTTTGTGTGCACATAAGTATTAATTTTTCCTTAAGTTAGTGGTCTAAAATGTTAAAAATGTGTTTTTTATGAAGATTGACACTTTTTTGGTGCCGGTGGCAATAATATGAAACGCTGGTTTTAAATATATTTTATATTCTTATTTTTGTGCTGATGTATTTATTACATGTAAAATCAATATGTTTTTTATTAATAGTAAGCATTTTCTTGCGCTGGATAGTGTAAATACCCCCTGAGGGGTATTTTGGGTAAGCGTTTGCAAGTGGGATGACAGAAAAGAAGTCTGAAGAGGAATGCTTTATTCCGTGTCATGCCGATCCCCGACAGACCTTTTTCGTTGGGAGATCATTGTTCTCCCGCCGGGTTTACCTCACCTTAGAACGATTTACGCAGACGCAGGCTGACTGTCTGGGCGTCGAAGTGTGGCGCAGTAGAAGGGTCATAACGCGCGCTGAGACTCAGGTCGTCATTCTGTACCAGCGCCACTTCGGCACCGATATCTGCGGTATCGGACACCGGAGTGGCACCCAAGCGGGTGAAACGCGTTTCACCCAGCGCATCGCCGATTCATGTGTTCCAGCTATGCTCCAGTTTCGCGCCCAGTGAACTGCGCACCGACGGTGTATGGCTGGAATCAACTTTCAGCGCGGCGCCCTGATCGCTGTGCGTGCCCATCTGGAATTCATCATCCACGGTGAGCTTGCCGGTGCCAAAGTGCAGATCGGCACCGGAGCTGTGGTACCCTACCGCCGGCGTTATAGCCGGTCAGCAGGTTGTCGTAGCACTTTTGTTAAGACAGTTGCCTGGAGATAAAAGCAAACTGGCGGCAGGAGATAATAAAAGCTTAGTTATATTGTGGTTTTTCTATGCACCCGATCTCTGGTGTAGTAAATAAAGAAAAATGCTCTCTTAATGGTTACCTCATCACCTAATCAGGAGCTGGTAACTACCACAATGAGAAACACTATTATTTCCGCCAGTTAATTTATTGACATGGAATTATGGAACGGTCTATGTCAAATAAACTGGAATGGCAAAAAATAGTGAATAAAGAGCTCAGTCGGAAAGGGAAGACGATTGATTCGCTGATAAAACCGACGCCAGGAGGGATCGCCGTTGAACCTTTATATACCCACGAGGATCTCGACGAACGGGATATTGCCCGATCACTGCCGCTTTTTACGCGCGACCGCGCAACAGGTATACCGCTCAATTCTGGACGATTGGTTTTTCAACGGCAAGAGAACCGAACGCCTTTTATCGCTGTGATCTTATTGCCGGGTAAAGGGGACGATGGCCTTTGATATCACGACTTACGGGGGCTACAGATTGTGATCTGTGGAAACGGCTGGAATCCGTCAGAGCCGGGAGAAACGCCGTACTGCATCTGTTGCGTTTGCCTGATTACCTCTTCGGCCACTGTTACAGTATTAAAAGAAGCTGCGGCGGTTTTATTCTTTAATGTACATTGTTAGTATCGTTTCTCATTAAAATGAGAATGAGATTCATCTCTGTATTTAATTTCTTTGAAACATTAAGAAAGAATTAATTTTTATTTTATTGATGATTTTTATGGTGAGATGGGTAACATAATCGGTTCATTGGTAACTAAATTTCCTGTGATGATTTTTCATTTAAAATAAATGATCGGATCATCATTAAAATGAGTCTTATAGTTGCATCATGGTAGATAAAAACATTTATTTCGAGCTGCAAAAATTATCTTTAGCACTATTTTTAGCGACGAAGGGTTCAGCAGCGAGATTATTTATCGATGATGATAACCAACCTGTTAATAGTTCAGCAGTTAATAAACCCGCCCAGGAGATCGATGTAGAGGATCCGCATACCCGGCTGCATGTGCGACATTTTTTCAACAAAATGCAGTTGTTGAAAACACATACCCGCACGAGTGAATATCAGCAGGTTATCGAGGCCTGGCGCGATTACTGTAACGACTGCCTGATTGATGGCCAGTCGATGCCGCTGCTTAATCTTGTCCAGTGCTGGGATTTGATCGAAACCTGCCTGTCGCATCGTGAAGGATGTATGACGTTGCGTGGTTTTGATGAATGCGGGACATTGCATTGCACAGACTCTGTTTTTCAGCAATATTTGCCGGCACCAACAGAATTAGCCACACAAATACGGGAAAAAAACGACTGCAAACATCGTTGCTGTCAGTTAAGTATTCCTCATATGCAGAGCGACACATCGGATAAATAAGTTGCATTATTTCTTTAATTTTCATGGTGCTACATTATGTAGCCTGGTTTGTTAACCTTTTCATCGCCGGATGATGGGTATTTAAGTGTGTGCCGGATAATGAACTTTGTCGTCAGCAGAGATGAGACATGCTCAGAGAAACACCAGAAGAGGTTACTCAAAAGATAAACGGAAGTGGTAATAGGGAAAGGTCAGATAAAGAAAGCTGAGAGAAAAGGCAGAAATAAAAAAGGGCAGCTGTGCTGCCCCTGATACATTTTAGAGCTCGAAGTCTTCCAGCTTTTTGCCGCCTTCAATGGCTTTTGCAATCGCTTTCGGTGTACGGCCCTGGCCGGTCCAGGTCTTTTCGCTGCCGTCTTCGTCAATATACTTATATTTAGCAGGGCGAGGCGCGCGAATAGATTTAGACTTCGTGGTTTGCCCTTTCAGGGAGGATAAAAGCTCAGTTGGATCGATCCCTTCATCCAACAGTTTTTGACGGAATGCCGCCAACTTGGCTTCTTTCTCTTCTTGTTCTTTGCGAATTGAAGATTCTTCCTCGCGGCGTTCTTCAACGACAACAGACAGTTTCTCAAGCATCTCTTCCAGTGCTTCGAGCGTAACTTCGCGAGCCTGAACTCTCAGGGTGCGAATGTTATTTAATGATTTTAATGCTTCTGACATAGCGTCACTCCGTGTGCAGAGAAATGTAAATTCTATCGGAATTAATTTTTAGTGATCATGAGATAAAAATCAATACTGAATTATATTTTTTAGCAAATATAAATTCACTTTTGTAAACATTCTCTACCTGCTACATGCGCATAAAGCGAAATGTAGCCAGCGATATACGAGAAAAGGCCATATCCTTTAAGGGTTATTTTAATGTTGAGCCGTAGTAAATGCCGCCAGGCTTGTTGAGGAAATAATGCGCAACTCACCCTTTTTTTCATCCATACAAAGGTAAGATTGCTCCCAAAATCCCCTCACTCCATGTTTAGCGCCTGTTTCATTCGATAAAGATTGTCTCTGAGGAGACACGTTTTCTCTTTCTTGTTGCTCGTTTTGCCAACTGCGATTTCAGCACTGCTGAACGTTTCGTTAAACATTACCACATATTGATGCTTCAGATTCAGACACAATAAGTCGCTAAAGAATATCGCTCGCGTCAGACATTGTTGAGAATAATCTCGAACCGTCTCCAGTATGGGGCACCCCTGCTCATAACGGAAATCAAAGAAATCCACTTTGTTGACGATCATATGGGGTTTTTTCTTCATCTCATCCTTTTTTATTCTGCCGGGTAATAGCGTAAGCGGCGTTACCCTGTCCTGCCAATATTGAACTGGAACTGTTCATCTTTACCGTTTGCATATTCTTTGAAGGGCTGGGCATAAGAGCAGAGCCGCGGCCCGGTAGTGGCGTCCAGTGTAAGGCGATACCTGCGCACAAGGATCACTGTAATCAGGTCGGCCCGCAGCCAGCGTTTGTGCGGTGTTATGCCCGGAGATATTCTACACCGTTCCTGCATTGACGAATAATGCGGTGCGTAAACGGGCGGCATATTTATCGCCGACAAATGGCCTCGGGGCGATAAATTTGCTGTTCAGCACAAGAGCCGGTATACGCACTTTCACTTTATATTCGCTATCTACCGGATCCGGTTGGCCGGAAACCGATGTGTGTGATATGGCGCTCCGCGATTTCGAAATAGTCAGTGCGTTTTTCCCTGTCGCACTTTTCCAGCGTTCAGCCATGTGCCTTCCCGCGGGTGTATTTCCCGCTGCAGTACTGAATCGGGCGAGGTATCCTGGCCGGAAAAATGGATCTGGCGTACCGAGTAATGACGTCCGGTATTGACATTAATCCGTAATGGGCGCTACGGTTTTTGTCGTCACTCTTGGCTCAGTATTGACCTGTGGCCAGGCATAACCATCCTTGCCGTACTTAATTTATGATGCTTTCACATTTTTTCGTTATTAACGTTGTTATTCCTTGAGGCACGAAAATAATATGTTGCACTAGCGACCCACATTTTTCGGGAAACTCTCCAGTAGCCAGTCAATAAAAACCCGCAGGCGATGCGTGACATGGCGGTTTTGCGGATAGACCACATGGAAAGGGTAGGGCGCGGGACGCCAGGGGCGCAAAATTTCCACCAGCTCGCCGCTCTTCAGCGCGCTTTCCAGCGCATAACTGAAGGTCTGAATAATCCCCAGCCCGGCCAGAGCGGCGGCCAGATGAGCGTTACTCTCGTTTACGCCGATGCGGTGATCCACCTTGATTTCACACTTTTCACCGTCACGCTCAAAACGTAAGGGGAAGGATCTGCCGGTTTGTGGTGAGAGATAGCTCACCAGCCGGTGGCCATTTTTCAGTTCATCCGGGTAGGCGGGTGTGCCAAACGCTTTCAGATACGCAGGTGTGGCGCAGGTCAGCAGCGTTGCGGCACCAATCTGGCGGGCGATCAGCGAGGAGTTATCCAGCGGGCCACCGCGGATCACGCAGTCCACATTGTCGCTGATCAGATCCACCGTACGGTCAGAAACGCCGAGATCGATACGGATATCCGGGTAGCGCGCCAGAAACTCCGGCAGCGCAGGGATCAGCACATCGCTCGCGGTGGAACCTCCCACGTCAATCCGTAACTGACCCCGCGGGTGGCTGCGCACGCTGTTAAAAGAGGTATCAATATCTTCCAGATCGCGCAGAATGCGTGCGGTCTTGTCGTAATAGTCGCGTCCTTCCTGCGTCACCGTCACCCGGCGGGTGGTACGCTGCAACAACCGCACACCGAGGTGTGCTTCCAGCTCCTGCACCAGTTTGCTCAGCGTGGCGTTCGGCATCTCCAGTGAATCTGCTGCCCGGGTAAAATTCCCGGCCTCCACCACGCGGGCAAAAGCCTGTATTGCCTGCAACTGATCCATACGTCCCCCCTTTACGGATGAGAATCAATTATACACCACAGTGAATAGTCATTTTCATTTTTCGGTATTTTTCAATAAAAACGACAGCGCTACAGTACAGCCATACCGAAGACGTCAGCCTGACTGACCACCGGTAAACCTTAAAACCCAAATTGAGGAACAGAAAAATGACGAAACAACTGAGCGGAAAAATTGCCCTTATCACTGGCGGTACCACCGGTATTGGTCTGGCTACAGCGAAAGAACTGGTGGTCCAGGGTGCACGTGTCTTTATTACCGGTCGTCGGCAGAAAGAGCTGGATGCTGCAATCGCTGAAGTTGGCGCTAATGCAACCGGCATCCGTGCGGATGCATCAGTTCCGGCGGATCTCGACGCGGTGTATGCGAAAATCGCCAAAAACGCCGGGCGGCTGGACATCCTCCACGCCAACGCCGGGGGCGGCGATATGTTGCCGCTGGGGTCGATTACCGAAGAGCATTTCGACCGTATTTTTGCCACCAACGTACGCGGCGTACTGTTTACCGTACAGAAAGCGCTGCCGCTACTGGTGAATGGCGCATCGATTGTGTTGACCGGCTCCACCGTGTCGATCAAAGGGACGGCTAACTTCAGCGTCTACAGCGCCAGTAAAGCCGCAGTGCGTAATTTTGCCCGCTCGTGGTCGCTGGATCTGCAAGGCCGCGGTATCCGCGTCAACGTGGTAAGTCCAGGCCCCATCCGCACACCGGGCCTTGGCGATTTAGTCCCCGATGAACACCGCCAGGGGCTATTTGACGCACTGGCTGCACAAGTACCGCTGGGCCGTCTTGGCGAACCGGAAGAAGTCGGCAAAGTGGTGGCTTTCCTGGCGTCAGATGCCTCCAGCTTTATCAATGGCGCAGAGCTGTTTGTCGATGGCGGCATGGCGCAAATCTGATGGTCAACGCCCTCACTTTTCGAGGGCTGGCGCTGGCAGCGTTGATGGCGCTGCCGCTGGCCCACGCACAGACAACGGAGCATAAAGAGATGAAATCACCTGAACTGCAAATCGCCCAGCAACTGATCGATAAACACTTTGCCATCTGGAACGATCCGCAACCGCGTATCAGCAGCTTTGGCGAGGTTTATACCGAGGACATTTATGTCGCCGATTACGCCGACATCGCCACCGGCTATCAGCAGGTTGTGGCGTTGATTGCTCGCGTCCAGCGTGAGCATCCGGGCTTTGTCTTCCATCCGGCCCCGTTGACCTGGAATCATGGGTTGGGCCGCGTGACCTGGAGCTATGGCCCACAGGACAACCCAGGCCTGGTACAGGGGGAAGACATTTTTACCGTCCGCAATGGCCGTATCGCCAGCGCCCATGTGTTTATCAACCAACCCTAAGCGGAAAAGCATCATGAAACGCCCTTTATTACTGCTCAGCATGCTGCTGGGATTGAGCGGTCTGACGCAGGCCGCCGGGATCAAAACAGCCGGAATCGATCACGTCGGCATTAACGTGCCGGACCTGAAGCAGGCGGAAACTTTTTTCCATGACACTTTCGGCTGCGTGCCCGCTACGCAAATCGGCCCGTTCGCGCTAGAAAAACTGCCCTCACCAGATGGCAAACCGCTGAGCGGCAGCGTGACAATTGCCATGATCCGCTGCGGCAACGGCGCGAACATTGAATTGTTCGCTTATCAGGATGCCAATGGTAGCTCGCAGATGCCAGCGATGCAGGATATCGGCGCTTCACACATTGCGTTTTACACCGATGATATTCAGGGCGGCGTGGCCTGGCTCAAGTCGAAAGGCATTGCCATTAGTGGTGAGCCGATGACGATGACCAGCGGCGACACGGCAGGCGAAACCTGGGTGCATTTCCGCTCGCCATGGGGCGCGGACATGGAACTGGTCAGTTACCCGAATGGCAAGGCATATGAAAAACATGCCTCTGTCAAACTGTGGAAGCCGAGCCGTTAATCCTCTACTGGAGCGAGAAATATGAACTGTACGATTTCGAGTGCCGATCACGAAAAATCTCCTGCTACTGACATTGTGGTTAGCGCTTACTATCGCGTGCATCTCGACGATCGGCAGACCTTTATTGATGCGGTGGTGCCGGAAATGGCCGCCGCGCGTAAACTGCCCGGCTGTATTTACTACGCCTTTGCTCAGGATTTGGCTGATGCCAACGCCTTTCATCTGGTGGAGGGTTGGGCCGATGAAGCCGCGTATGAGAACCACGAAAACGCTGCCACTTTCCTCCGGGCGCTGGCGACGGTAGTGAAAAAGGTACGCATCCTTCATCGCGAAGGCGTGCGTTACGACGTGGCGCAGCAACATTTCGACGATCCGCGTGGTAAAGTGGCCTGAGCCGCGCCGCCCGGCGCTTTGCCATTTTCAGCAATAGTTACACCATTTAAGTTGGTTGTGATTTCTGCCATTCCCTCACATCGTGACGCGAATAAGCGCAGAGAGTGTATAAGTGAATGGCAAAACGTCGTGCGGTTTATTTACATGAAGAGCAACGTGATTTTATACAACGGCGTGCCCGAAGCTGGGTGTGGCGTTATGAGCTTCCTACCTGGACGGTGATTATTGCCGTGTATGGCGGCTGGTTCGCCACGCTGGAGAACTGGCAAACCTTAGGCTTGTGGCCAGCAACGTTACTGCTGATTGTCTTTACCTGTTGGTATCTCTCTGTGCAGCATGAATTAATCCACGGTCATCCAACACGCTGGCCGTGGTTTAATCAACTGCTGGGCCTGCTGCCGCTGGCGGTCTGGTATCCATACGGCCTTTACCGTGATTCTCATCTCGCTCACCACAGCACGCCGGAGCTGACGCTGCCGCATGCCGATCCTGAATCTTATTATTTTGCACCTCAGCACTGGCAGCGTTTCTCGCACCTGCAGCGTAAGATCATTCGTCTGCGCAACACATTTCCCGGACGGTTGCTGCTGGCGCCGCTGCTCGATATCGGGCAACTGCTGGCAGGCATGATCGCCGCATTTTATCAGTGGAAGACGAAAACTATCGCCGTATGGCTGGTGCACGGTGTATTACTCGCGTTGCTGTTTGCGTGGATGGCGCATTGCGATTTTTCACCGCTGTGGTTTGTGCTGGTGGTCAGTTATCCGGCGCTGGCGGTGACCAAAATACGCTCTTTTCTCGAACACCAGGCGGCGGACGATCCGCAAGCGCGATCGGTGATCAATGAAGCGGCGCTGCCGTGGCGCATTCTGTTTCTGAACCTCAACTATCATGCTATCCACCACGATCTGCCCGGCGTGCCCTGGTATGGATTGCGCACGCTCTACCTGCGTGACCGGCAGGCTTACCGCCAACGTAATCGCGGATTTCTTGTTCGGGGCTATAGTGAATGGTTACGACGCTTTTTGTTTACATCGGTGGACGTGAATGCACACCCTGGCTGCAAGCAACACAACGACTAACCTGTTCTCTTTGCCCATGTACGATCTGCACCGCGCAGATACCGTGGCGCTGGGCAGTGTGCTTAAAGCGCTGTTCTCCGCCCGTGGCATAATCGCAACGCATGTCTGGCCGCCGCCGGATCTGTTGATGCATTGGCAGGAAGATGCGCTGCTGTTAAGCCAGACCTGCGGTTATCCGCTGGTCACGCAGCTTGATAAAGTACAAACCGTGGGCTGTTTTCACTATCAGGCACCGGGTTGCGAAGGCATAGGCTACCGCAGCTTCCTGGTGACGCGTGAAGAAGAGAGCGGGAAAACGCTGGGGGATTTTCGCGGTCAGCGCGCGGTCTGCAATGCTATCGAATCACAATCTGGCTATAACGCCCTGCGGAAAATGGTCGCTGCGCTCTCCGGTGGGGGACGTTTTTTTGCCGCGGTGGAGTTTAGCGGTAGCCACCGACAATCTCTGGTGGCGCTGCGGCAAGATCGGGCAGATATCGCCGCCATCGACTGTGTCACCTGGGCGCTGCTGCAGCGCCACCAGCCGGATTTACTTGAAGGGCTGACGATTATCGGGCAAAGCCCGTTGACGCCCGGGCTACCGCTCATCACCTCCGCCTCAACTTCCGCCACCC
Organism: Kosakonia arachidis; assembly: GCF_900116535.1. Taxonomy (GTDB): domain Bacteria; phylum Pseudomonadota; class Gammaproteobacteria; order Enterobacterales; family Enterobacteriaceae; genus Kosakonia; species Kosakonia arachidis. Next base: position 323,487 of record NZ_FPAU01000001.1, read on the forward strand.
ATCTTGCGCTGCTGCGGGAATCATTACAGCAACTGGTCAGCGATGCGCAGTACCAGCAGGTTTGTGCGGCGGCATTAATTGGCGGTTTTGCTGCTGTCACACGCGAGGATTACGCTTTACTGCTGGAGTGGCGGGATGAGGCGGCAGCGTCCGGCGTGGTTGATTTATAAATATTGAAATATTTCATCATGTTGTGAAAACCAAAAGCCACAAACGGCACGTTCCGCCAAAGACAATCGCGCACGGCAGGCAGAAAGTCATGAGTCTTAGCCGGACTTAAGGAGAAGAAATGAGCCAATTATTTACGCAAGCATATGTGGGCAGTGTTGCGCTGGATAACCGCATTGTTATCGCTCCGATGTGTCAGTATTCCGCCGAGGCGGGGAAAGCGACCGCCTGGCACCGCATACACTTAGGTAACCTGGCGCTTTCCGGTGCCGGGTTACTGATTATTGAAGCCACAGCCGTAGAGGCACAAGGGCGTATCTCGCCGCAGGATCTGGGCTTGTGGAATGATGAGACACAACAGGCGCTGCGCGCGGTACTGGATGATATTCGCCAGTATTCACCGATAAAAGTGGGCATCCAGTTGGGCCATGCGGGACGTAAAGCCTCCGTCAGCGCACCGTGGCTGGGCGGCAAACAGCTCAGCCCGGAAGAGGGTGGCTGGCAAACGATCTCCGCTTCCCCCGTGCCGTACGATCCGGGTGAACACCCGCCGCGCGAAATGAGCCAGCAGGATCTGCAACGCGTCAAACAGAGCTTTGTCGACAGCGCGCGTCGCGCCGTGGCGCTGGGTATTGATGTGATCGAAATTCATGCCGCTCACGGTTATCTGCTGCATCAGTTCCTGTCGCCGCTTTCCAACCAGCGTACCGACGAGTACGGCGGTAGCCTCGAAAACCGTCTGCGTTTCACACTGGAAGTCTTCAGCGCGGTGCGTGAAGCCGTACCGTCATCCGTGGCAGTTGGCATTCGTATTTCCGCCACCGACTGGGTAGAAGGGGGCTGGGATCTGGAGCAGTCTGTCGAACTGACGAAGAGAATCGAAGCGGCGGGCGGCGATTATGTTCACGTCTCCAGCGGCGGGCTGTCGCCGTTGCAGAGCATTAAAGTAAGCGCCGGGTATCAGGTGCCGTTCGCCAAAGCGCTGCGTCAACAGACCAGTATGCCGGTGATCGCCGTTGGGCTGATTACGGAACCTCAGCATGCGGAAGATATTCTGCAACAGGGGGAGGCGGACCTGATTGCGCTGGCGCGCGGTGCGCTCTATGATCCACGCTGGCCGTGGCATGCTGCCGCAGCCTTGCATGGCGCGGTGCATATTGCGCCGCAGTATCGTCGTGCGGAGCCGCACGGTGTAAAGGGCACGGTAAAATAGTCAATTCAGGCGAGCCTGACCCCAGCTGGCTCGCCTGCCTGAAAGCACTAAGCGGAGCTAAATACCTTTGCGTACCAGCTCCGCTGCTTTCAAAAAAACCTCATCTTCAACCCCATCACCCCGGCTTCTGCCTTGCCGTTCGATCTCCTGCACAATGCTGTCGCGGTTAATTGCTTTCCTTTCTGAAACCAGCCCAATTACTGCTGCGCCAATGGCTAATCCAATGAGTCCCGTGTGCTCATCATTGAATTTCATGCTCCACTCCTCCTGATTGTTGGTACAGGAAAAATCTAGCACAGGGGGGTATTTTCGTCATTTTCCCAAAGTGCCATGCGATCAGCGGGATAGGACAGCTATTTGTTAAGTTTTACAAATAATTGTGGCAGGATTGTGCAGGTGATTACCGCGCTGTTCAGGGGGAAATCAACGAGATGGCCTCTCACTGGCTGGCAGAGAGAGGCCGAACAATCACTTCTTACCGTTAGGTTTTAACTGTTCGCCCGGCTTGAGCCTGAACAACTCGTCGTCGCGGGTGGAGTAGCGCACCGTACCATCATCCAGCCGGTATGCACCTTCGGTAAAGCCTGCGCCATTGAGGAAGGGTGCCAGCGCGTCCGGTTGACCGCGCATCGCTGCTTCCAGCGCCAGCAGGGCATAAGGAGCAATATTGTCGATATTGGCGTAGATATACCGCTGATCATCGACGAAAAAGCCATTGAGACGTTTGTAGGCAATAACATTGTCCGCGACTTTATCCGCCAGCGTGAGGTAGCTTTTATCGCCAGTTGCTTGCGCCAGATCGATTAGCGCAAAGATGGCGTACGGCTCGCTGTTTTGTGTGTTGAGATCCAGTTTGTGGTTTTTGCCGCCGGGTTCGCCGATATCACCCAGCCCCTGGCTACGGGCAATCCCGCGCGCCACTTTCCATATCTCTGTATCCGGTTCCAGTGTCCAGGCGCGGGCGTAAGAGAGCAGGAATTCATTGCCTGCCGGATAGGGCTCCAGCACGGTGCCTTTTTTGCCGTAGTAGCCGTCACGTTTCAGTGTATAACCCGACAAATCGCTGCCGTTTGCCAGCATTGGACGGAAGGTGTTGTTGTTCACATCATAGGCATATTTAGCGAAAGCTTTCAGGCCATCCAGCGTCCATTTTTTGATGTCATCCCCGTCGCGTCCGAGGGATTTTGCCAGCGCCAGTTGCATCAGCGCGTTTTCTGAATAGAGCGTGCTGGTGCGGCCTTTCAGCATCATATTGCCTTCCAGCGCATCCGCGCCAAACTCCGGGCCAAATTGGCGCTGCGCGCGATCGCCATATTTTGAGTTGGTATCACTGTCGTCGTTGGTTTCTGCGCGTTTTAACGCCTGGGTAAACTGATAAACGCCCAACCCGGTCTTTTTATCGCGCGGCAGGACATACTGTTCCGCCAACCGTTTTGCCCAGATGAGTGCGCCTTTGTCACCATCGTGTTGATAGAGCAGCGAGGCGGAGTAGATCAGATCGTTCCCGGCATTGAGGAAGCTCAGGCCTTTGGTGGCAAAGAACGGCGGTTGTTGTTCAAACTCGCTGTTCCACAGTTTGCCCATTGCCTTGCCGTATTCGCCGTGACGGCTAGTTTCCAGGATCTTCCAGTCGTAAACATGCGCATTCCAGAAAGCGCGGATAAAGCGTTCGGTCGCCGGTTTATCGACAGCAAACATCAAATCATAGTAGGGGTAGGCATTCTTCAGTTCGTGGACTTTCTCTTTCTCGCTTGGTCCTTCCGGTTGCAATGTGTTGAGATCGATAAAACGGTGTCCGCCCCACAGTAGCAGCCCGCTCTTGTCCTGGTAATGGCGAAAATAGTAGCGAATGTTATCTTCGGCCAGCTTTTTGTATTTTGCCTCGCCGCTCAGGTTACTTAACCCAACCAGCACACGCATCAGATTCTGTTGCGCAGAAAAATTCGACAACACTGCGGTTTTCCCATCCGGGAAGATCCATTCCATCTGCTTGCCGGTGCGTGGATCAACACCATCGGCCAGTAAGGACACGTTGGGTTGATTTTGTGCGCTTGCTTTCGCCATCACTGTATCGGCAAAGGTTTTGACGCTGCTCAGGCGCGCGCTCTCCTGCGCAATGGCCGCGCAGGAGAAGGTACTCAACATCGTTAATGCCAGAGTCATTTTCGACAGTTTCATTATTTGCCTCTTTAACAATAAGGATTTCTGCCGAAATCCTTATTTATATTCGGATTATCAGAAATTATATTTCACACCGACGCGATAACGAGTTTGACGTTCGTCCGTATATTTGCTGCCGGATACATTACCAATTGCAATATACGGTGACCAGTTTTTATCAAATTTGTAGGTTAATTTCACATCATGCGTCCAGTCGTAATTTTCATTATCGGCAATCAATACGCCAGCAGACGTTGCGTGTTTATAATCCAGTTCGTAGTCGAGCTGATAATCATTAAACAGTTTCCACGAAATGACAGCCGTCAGGTTGTAGCCATTCTCACTGGTGTCTTTTTTGGTGCCGATGTTGTTAGAGTTGCGTTTGAAGTAAGGGCGGTAACGCAGCGTTGCTCCGACATCGCTGGAGAAGTTGACCTTGCCACGCAAATACGGGCGATAGTTGTTCGAGGTCGAACTGCTGTCCAGTGAAAAACCTGGTTCAATCTGGAAGGTCGGATTAATTTTATAAACATAACTGGCGACCACTTCCGTACCATTACTGATGGTTTCGTGGTATGCCTTGTCTTTATTCTGTGAGCCTTTCCATTTCCCTTCCAGCGATAAACCAAAACCATTTGCAAAGCGGTGCGACATTAATAAACGATCTTTGTGGTTATTACCTCCACTGTCATTTGTTTCATGACGATAATCAAACGTCACCGCATGGGCCGCAATACTGAACAACGGTATGGTAGTTAATAACAATGTGCGCAACATAATATCCCCTATTATTTTATTCCAAAGGTACAGAAGGTTCTCCGCAAAAAATTGCAGATGGTTTTAATTCAGTGGGAATGTGACACTCCCTTCTGATAAAAATTGGTATAATTAGCAGGCATAATAATTATGACGAATATAATCACTATGTCGGTAATGTGGTGTGTGGCGCCGGGTGCCTCCCGGTGAACTGACGGCCGATCTCACCAGTTTGCCCATAAAAATGAAACATAATTGAGGATAACCTCATATCAGCATGACCCCGCCGCTGAGGGGGATTCACCACACAGAATACGTTATCAACCCAATTTTCAGGGTTAATTGGATACCTTAACCATGCTGCTTTTACATCCATCAAAACAAATTGGAACGAACTTTTACACAATTTGAAATAGTGTTTTGAGACAAAGATCGAACATTTAAATAGAGATGAAAAATTATTGAAATGGCAGAATTAAAGATAATCCTGGTCACATTAAATCCTTTTAAAACAACAAGATATGTTTTATTAGTGAGGTAAGGAAGAAAGAGTGATAGGCTTGATTCACTGTCGTAACTAAATAGCTGCATAAATTTATTCCTGGAATAAATTGCGAGCATTAGGCGAAAAATGCAATACACTGAGTGCAACAGGAAGAGAACGAAATGCTGAGCCAGACGGGATGTCATCAACAAATTCAATGAAAGCTAAAAAAGACAGTGAGCCAGACTTGATCTGCCCATCCCTAACACTCAGGAAAAAATGTCTCCGTTAACGGAGCGAGAAATATAAAAATTATCCTCTGGAGCCGCTATGACAATCTATGGAAAGGATCGCCTTTTCATCTATGGTATTGAGAAAATACTCAGGCAACTGGGCAGGGAAAAAGGCAACCGTTTTCGCGGCGATGGTGCCGCAATATATGTCACCGCGGGAATGGATATTGTGGAAATGTATTCCCTTTTTTTCTCCAGGCCGCCGCCGCATTACTCTATTTTCATCTCCTCTGAACGCCATTTCGATTCACTGACGCTACTTTTCCCTGGGCTGGTGAAACTCTGCCTCGCAGAAAATGTTCATGTGCACGAGCTGCGCCAGGCGCTGGAAGTGATGATCCTGCTTTGTCAGCAGAACCAGCAGCCCGGCTATATTCACGGCACCTTTAAGTTCACCAGCGCCGAGCAGCAAATTATGCGCTTGTTGCTGCGCGGGCATTCGGTGGAGGATATCGCGCGGATCCGCGGCGTCAGCCCGACCACTGTCAGTGTGCAGCGCAACAGCCTGATGAAACGTACCGGCACCAAAAGCCTGCAGGCGCTCTGTTCGCTCTATTCAGCAATGCGCACTGGGGGCGAACCCGCGATGTGCCGTTAATGCCCGGGGTTGCTGACCGGCATGCTGGCACAAAAAAAGCGCCTTGCCGGCGCTTAACAACAACAAACACAATCCACCTGGTGTGGGCGGAGAATCAACAGGTTTTCGCCAAAAAATCACTGACGGTCTGCATGCACAGTGACCGCTCTTCAACATGGGGCATATGGCTGGAGGATTCGAAAATCACCCATTGCGCCCCGGTAATATGGTCCATAAACGGCTGCACCACTTCTGGCGTGGCTTCGTCATAGCGCCCGGAAATCAGTAATGTCGGCACGCGTACTTGTGGCAAACGGTCGATAATTGTCCATTCTTTCATGCTGCCGATAACGTGGAATTCCGTCGGGCCATTCATCGCGTGATATACCGTCGGATCGGCGTCCATAGCATCAAATGTGCGCTGCACTTCTGGCGGCCAGGGGGAGAGACGGCAGACATGGCGCTGGTAAAACACCTGACTGGCCGCTTTGTATTCAGCACTGTCCAGTGTGCCCGCTGCTTCGTGCGCCAGCAGCGTCTGTTGCACGTCAGGCGGAAGCTGTGCGCGCAGTTTCGCCGCGCCTTCCAGCCACAGTGCCATGGATGCCGGTGAGTTGGCGATAATCATCGCTTTTAACCCTTGCGGCTGGGTGACCGCATGTTCTGCCGCCAGCATTCCGCCCCAGGATTGCCCCAGCAACGCGTAGTTGTCGGCAATCTCCAGCGCCTGCAGCAGATGATTCAGTTCGTCGAGAAACAGTGAGGGCTGCCAGAAATCGGGGCTTTTCTCCGGCAGATGGGTGGAACGTCCGTTACCCAGTTGATCATAGTGGATCACGGCGCGCCCGGTTTCGGCGATATCTTTGAACGCATCAACATAATCGTGAGTGCAGCCGGGGCCACCGTGCGCGACCACCAACGGCGTCTGACCGTTGTGCAGATCGCCGCAGATGCGAAACCAGGTCTGATATCCCCGGAAGGGAATATAGCCTTCTCGAATGGTGTACATGAGTGACGTTTACCCTGTTAAGTGAAGTAGTTTTCAGGTTAGAACGTCACTGCTTGCGCTGAACACTAGCAAAAATGCTAGTTCTTAACTGTCCAGCAAACGGTAATGCAACGCCCGGACAACAGCCTGCACGCGGTTGGTCGCGCCGAGCTTTTTCGCTGCCGTGTTGAGATGCAGCGTGACAGTGGCGACCGAGCGGTGCAGCTTGCGGGCAATCTCTTTCGCTGTCAGCCCTTCGGCGGACCACGCCAGACATTCGCGCTCCCGGTTGCTCAGTTTGACATGGCGGCAGGTGAGCATTGAAGCGTCAAATAACGGAAACGCCGACTCCTGAAAGCGGTGCGCCAGAAAGGTCAGTTGCGCCAGTGTTTCGCTGATATCACGCTCTTCCCGCTGGTCGGTCACAATTCCGGTCAGCGTGACAAAACCGCCATTCGGCAGATGCAGCGGCACGGTAGCGCCGCAGGGCATGTTGTTATCGCGCATGTAGTGTGTCACTTCTTGCGCGTTCTCATCCAGCCGTCCCTGCAATGCACTGCGATCCGGGCGTTGATAAGACCAGACGAACGGCGCGCAACTCTCCAGCGCAAAGTGCTGAACCGGATCGACCTGATAGTAGCCACGCTCGCACCATAGCCTGCGCATATCATCCGGCACATTGCGCATCTCCAGCAGCGATGGCGTAATCAGCGTGCCTTCCAGCGAACGCGGCACCGGCGTGTAGTCGTAAATCACCGCATCAAACCCCAACGCCTGCGTTCTGGCAAACAGCCCGGCAAAAGCCTCTTCAAGCCTGGTGGCGTTGGTTGCACCAGGGCTTTCGATATCAATGCGCATAATGAACTCCCTCAGGGTAAACGGTGCCATGCCACGGGCACAGTTTGTGCACTTTCCCCGTGGCTTCGCCAAAACATGCAATTCCGGTGCCGTCCTGAGGGAAAAGTAAAACTAGTATTTTTGCTAACTACCCAGCCCTGAACGATGTCGTTAGCGTAAAGAAAACGCCCGCAAAAGCTGACCGGGCGCAAATTTATGACACAGGGTTGCACTACGGCGGAGCGATTTTTTAACCCTCCACCACCATATGCACCATGGGAGTTCACTGATGCATCGTTACCGTTTCCTGTTATTTCGACCCTTGCAACTGCTGCCCGTACTGCTAGGAATAAGCATCATCACATTCGCGATGGTACGGGCGATCCCCGGTGATCCGGCGCGCATTCTGCTCGGCGTACGTAGTACGCCGGAAGCGCTGGCGCGTATCCGTGCACAGTTTGGTCTCGATGAACCGTTATGGGTGCAGTATGGCTACTTTCTGCGCAATTTGTTGCAGGGGGAACTGGGCAAATCGATTGTCTACCGCGTCGATACCCTGAAGCTGATTAACTCACGGCTTGAACCGACATTGTGGCTGGTATTGGGCAGCGTACTGCTGGCGGTGATCCTGACGGTTCCGCTGGCTTCGCTGGCGGCGCGACAGCGTGGACGGGCGGCGGATCAACTGATCCGTCTGTTCACCACCGCCGGGTTAGGGTTTCCGGCGTTCTGGCTCGGCATCATGATGATCATCATTTTTAGCGTGGTGCTTGGCTGGTTCCCGGTCTCCGGTTACGGCAGCGATTTTGCCGACCAACTGCACCATATGGTGCTGCCGTGCCTGACGGTAGCGCTGGCACTGGCGGCAGTATTGATCCGCAACCTGCGCGCCAGCCTGCTGATGGAAATGAGCAGTGATTATGTGGTGGCGGCCAGGGCACGGGGCCAGCGCGAAAACCGTATCTTCTGGCGTCATGTGTTACCCAATTCACTGGTACCGACACTCAACCTGCTGGCGGTGAATATTGGCTGGCTGATTGGCAGCACGGTAGTGATTGAGAGCGTGTTCGCTATTCCGGGGCTGGGCCAGTTGCTGGTGAAAGCGATTTTTAGCCGCGACTACATGGTGGTGCAGGGCGTGGTGATGGTATTTGCGCTGGCGACCGTGGCCGTCAATCTGTTGGCCGATGTGCTGACCGTAGCGCTGGATCCGAGGGTGAAATTATGAATGCTCTCAGCGTGATTTCCGGGTTACGCCGCCGGGCTATCCCACGCCAGCACGCGCTGCGCGCCGGGATAGCGATTGTCGGGCTGTGGTTGTTTATCGCCCTGTTTGCTCCGTGGCTGGCGCCGTTTGATCCCATCACGCAGGATGCAACATCAAGCCTGCTTACCCCCGGTGGCGCACACCTGTTCGGTACCGATAACTTTGGCCGCGATATCTTCTCGCGCGTGCTATGGGGCGCACGGGTGGATCTGCAAATCTGCCTGCTGGGGGTTATCTTCCCATTTCTGCTTGGTACTACGCTCGGTGCGCTGTCCGGTTATCTCGGCGGCGTGGTGGATGCGGTCATTATGCGGTTGATCGACATCGTGCTGGCGTTTCCTTTTCTGGTACTGATGCTGGCGATCATCGCCATTCTTGGGCCGGGGCTGGGCAGTTTCTATATTGCGATGGCGATGGTCGGCTGGGTCTCTTACGCCCGGCTGGTGCGAGCGCAGGTGCTGACGTTAAAACAGCGGGATTTCATTATTGCGGCGCGCAGCCTTGGCTATGGTCATGCGCGCATTCTTTTCCGCCATCTGTTGCCAAACGCCATCACCGGTGCGTTGGTGTTCTCTATGTCTGACTGCGTGCTGGTACTGCTGAACGGCGCGGCTGTCAGCTACCTTGGGCTGGGCGTGCAGCCCCCCACGGCGGAGTGGGGCGTGATGGTGGCAGAGGGGCAGAGCTTTATCACCACTGCGTGGTGGATAACCACCTTCCCTGGGCTGGCGATTGTACTGCTGGCGATGGGCTTCAGCCTGCTGGCCGATGGCCTGGGCGATAAACTGGGAGCGCGTGTATGACACTGCTGACTGTCTCAGAGTTGACCATTACCCGTGAGCCAGATATTGCGCTGGTAGATAAGGTCTCATTTACGTTGAATGCCGGAGAGATACTCGGCCTGGTCGGTGAGAGTGGCTCCGGGAAAACCGTGACCTGTCGGGCATTGATGCGTCTGTTGCCCGGCCAGGGGCTGAACATTACCGGCGGCGAAGTGCGGCTGGGCGGCCGCGACTTACTGTCGTTAAGCGAAGCGCAAATGTCGGCGGTGCGCGGGCGCGAAATGGGGATGATTTTCCAGAACCCGGCCAGCCACCTCAACCCGGTGATGACTATCGGCGAGCAAATTGCCGAAAGCCGCCGCCGTCATTTCGGTGCCAGCCGTGCACAGGCACGGGAAGATGCCAAAGAACTGCTGCGCCAGGTCGGTATTCCCGATCCACAAAACCGCATCCATAACTATCCGCATGAATTCTCCGGCGGCATGCGCCAGCGCGCGATGATCGCCGTAGCGCTGGCACCTGAGCCGTCGTTGCTGATTGCTGACGAGCCAACCACCGCGCTGGATGTCACCGTGCAGATGCAGATCCTGCGTCTACTCAGCGATTTGCGGCAGCAACTGGGGCTGGCAGTGATCATGATCACTCATGATCTCGGCGTGGTGGCGCAAACCTGCGATCGCATTGCCGTCATGTACGGCGGGCGGCTGTGCGAAGTGGGGGGTAAGCGCGAGGTCCTGGCGCACCCCCTGCATCCCTACACCCGTGGATTAATTGATTGCCAGCCAGCCAGCGAAGGCGGGCAGGGGCGTCTGGTGACGATTAGCGGCCAGCCGCCGGTGGCGGATAACTTCCCGGTCGGTTGCCGCTTTCATCCCCGCTGCCAGTATGCCAGTGCGGCGTGTCAGCAACAGCCCGTGCTACGCCAGGGGCGTGACACGCTGGCCCATGCGGCGGCCTGCCATCACGCATTACAACCCCTTATCCTGCGGGAGGGCGCATGACGACATCAGCAAACTGGCCCCTGTTAGAGGCGGACAACGTCAGCGTGACCTTTCCGGTTTCCGCTGGCCTGCCTGGCACCGGGCGGGTGGTGCACGCAGTTAACGGCGTCACACTGAAAATTCACGCCGGGGAAACCCTCGGTCTGGTGGGCGAATCCGGTAGCGGCAAAAGCACGCTGGGGCGGGCACTATTGCAGCTTGAGCGGGTGACGGCGGGCGAGGTTCGCTTCGATGGACACCGCATTACTCATGGTCTGAAGAGTGACGTGACGCGGTTGCGCCTGCAAACGGCGATGATTTTCCAGGATCCTTTCGCCTCGCTTAATCCTCGCCAGACCATAGGCGACAGCATTGCGGAAGTACTGCGCGTGCATAAGAAAGTGTCGCGTAGCGGCGTGAATGCGCGGGTGGCCGAACTGCTGACGTTAGTTGGGTTGCGCCCGGAGCAAGCGAAGTCCCGACCCGGCCAGCTTAGCGGCGGGCAGTGCCAGCGTGCCGGGATTGCGCGCGCGCTGGCGATCGAACCACGGTTGATTGTGGCAGATGAGTGTGTGGCGGCGCTGGATGTCTCCATTCAGGGGCAGATCGTTAACCTGCTGATGGAGCTGCGCGAAAAGATGGGGCTGGCGATTTTGTTTATCGCTCACGATCTGGCGATTGTGCGCCGCCTGTGCGATCGCGTGGCGGTCATGTACCTCGGGCGCATTGTCGAAGAAGGTCCGTCCGAAGCGGTATTCCCCCAGCCACGCCACCCCTATACCGCAGCGCTGGTGGCGGCGATCCCGGAAATCGATCCCGATAAACCGTTGCCTGCGGAGCCGCTCGGCGGCGAACCGCCCAGTCCGTTATCGATTCCACAGGGTTGCGCTTTCCATCCGCGCTGTCCCTATGCGCAGGTGCAATGTCGCACCGGCGCGTTACCTCCAACCCGGCAAATTGCCGATCACGCATATTCCTGTGTGTTGACCCACACAGGCGATGAGACGGTTTTTCCTTTGAGCAGGAGATCTTTTGATGAAGCACAGGCATGTTAGGTTGTTGGCGGCCAGCGTTTTTCTGGCGCTCAGTGTGGTCAGTGAAATGGCGCAGGCGGCAGGTGTATTAACCATTGGACGTCGCGAAGACAGCACCACGTTCGATCCGATTAAATCGGCGCAAAATGCCGACAACTGGGTGTTTTCCAACGTCTTTGATCCGCTGGTGCGGGTGGATAAAACGGGCACCAAACTGGAGCCGGGCGTGGCAGAAAGCTGGAGTATTTCGCCGGACGGCAAGGTCTATACCTTTAAAATTCGCGACACTAAATTCTCCGATGGTACGCCGGTGAGTGCCAGCGATGCTGCGTTCAGCCTGCTACGTATTCGTGACGATGCGGGTTCATTGTGGCGCGATTCGTACCGCATTATCGACAAAGCCGAAGCGCCGGATGCGCGCACGCTGGTCGTCACGCTGAAATCGCCGTCTGCGCCGTTCCTGTCACAACTGGCATTGCCGAATGCGTCGGTGATCTCGCAAAAAGCGCTGGAGGCAGAAGGGGCAGAGACGTTTGCCGAAAAACCGGTCGGTTCCGGCGCGTTTAGCGTGAAAGAGTGGGTGCGCGGCGAGAAAATCGTGTTGGTGAAGAACCCGAACTTCTGGCAGGCGAAGAATGTCAGTCTCGATGAAGTGGACTGGCTGACCATCCCCGATGACAACACCCGCATGCTGAAAGTACAGGCCGGCGAGCTGGATGCTGCGCTGACCGTGCCGTTCTCGCGTATTGCATCACTGCAAAAAGACAACAATTTGAAGGTAGAGCTGGATCCATCAACCCGTGAAGATCATCTGCTGATCAACCACTCGCACGGTGCACTCGGTAAAGTGGAAGTGCGCCAGGCGCTGGACTTCGCCATCGATAAAGATGCGATCGTGAAAACCGTGACCTTTGGCTATGGCCAGGTGGCGAACTCCTATATCCCGGCTGGTGCACTGTATCACTACAGCGATAACCTGCGCCGTGCCTACGATCCGGAAAAAGCCAAACAGATGCTGAAAGACGCCGGCGCCTCCGATTTAACGCTGAATTATGTGGTTAATGCCGGAGATGAAGTGGATGAGCAGATTGCTATCCTGCTGCAACAGCAACTGGCGAAAGCAGGTGTGAAGGTGAACCTGCAAAAAGTCGATCCCAGCCAGAGCTGGGACATGCTGGTGGCGGGCGAATACGATATTTCAGTGATGTACTGGACCAACGATATTCTCGACCCGGATCAGAAAACCACCTTTGTGCTGGGCCATGACACCAACATGAACTACATGACGCGTTATAAGAATGACAAGGTGAAAGCGCTGGTCGCCGCGGCTCGCGTGGAAATGGATCCGAAAAAACGCGAACAGATGTATATCGATCTGCAAAAAATGGCCAAAGCCGATGTGAACTGGATCGACCTCTACTACAGCCCGTACCGCAATGTGAGTCGGAAAAATATTGATGGTTTCTACCAGAACCCACTCGGTCGCTTCTTCCTCGAAGATACGGTGAAGAAATAACCTATTGCTTGGTGGGGCGCTGCGCTCACCGGGCCTGGAGGAATGAATCCGTACCAGGCCCGGTGAGGTGCGCTAATCGAAAGCCGCAAGGAGACGTCGCACGAGCGGCTTTGTTTCATTTTTTCTCCACACCAGGTGTAGCGCGATCTCCAGCGGTAGCCATGGCAGAGCCACTAATGCCACATTCTCCGACGCAATGCGCGCCAGGCTTTGCTGAATAAAGGTGAATCCCAGCCCCGCTTCGACACACGAGAGCGCGGCCAACGGGCCGGAAACTTCCAGGCTGATGCGCGGGGTGAAGCCTTTTTCCTGACAGGCCCGAACTAACTGCACGCGTGCTGCCGGGTTCAGGTTTTCCTGCTCGGCGATCCAGGGATAATGCGCAAGCTGAGCGGACGTGGGCGCGGGGAGAGCCATCGCTTTCGGCATCGCCAGCAGAACCGGCTCGGTAAGGACGATTTTCTGGCAAAACTGTGCGTCGCTTGATGGCGGCAACGTGTATAAGAACGCCACATCAATTAACCGCGTCTGTAGCTGCTCAAGCTGCTGTTTTGAACGCATCGAATGCAGTTTGATATCGATTTCTGGCGGTAGTGCTAATTTTGCCAGCGCATCGGGCAGGAGGCGTGAGTGAATGGCCGCTTCGACATAGCCGATATCGATGCGTCCGGCGTTGGCCTGACCCAGATGTCTGGCGTGATCTTTCAGCCGATCATAGTGCTGGAGAAAAGGCACCACGTCGTCGAGAAATTTTTCCCCTTCGGTGGTCAGATGGAGGCGTTTTTTCTCGCGATGAAACAGCGTGACGCCCAATTCATCTTCCAGTATCTGAATTTGTCGGCTCAGCGGGGATGATGAGATATTCAGCTTTTCAGCTGCCTGGCCGATATGTTCAAGCCGGGCAACAACGGTAAACGATCGCAGCAGTTTGATGTCCACAACAAATCCGGTCTCAACTGGGTTAAAAATGGCAATAGCCTGGACGGGTATTTAACCGCAATATAACCCTCATGAATACTGCACCGTAACGTGTTGATAACTCACTGTTCATAGAGAGGAGTTTGTGTATGTTTATCGTAACGCTGAAATATAAAAAACCGTTAAGCGAGGTCGATCGCTTTGTTGAGGTGCATCGCACGTATCTCGATGCGTGCTTTAAAGAGGGCCATTTTCTGGCGGCCGGGCCAACAAACCCGCGCAGCGGCGGCGTGATTTTAGCCCACGCACTCGCCCGCCCGGCGCTGGATGCGCTGTTGCAAGAAGATCCCTTTTACCGTGAAGGTGTGGCCGATTACGAGGTTATTGAATTCGAGCCAATGAAATGCAGCGCCGCAATGGCCGCCGCACTGGGGAAATAGCACAGATTAAACAGGGCACAAATCGTGCCCTTATGCTTTTTCTGCGTTAAAACACCATCACATGTAACAGTGTACGGATCAGAATGCCGACAATCGCGCCAGGCAGTACAAAGCGGAACAGACGAACAAAGCGACTGGCGATACCGAGAAAAATCCCGATCCCCGGTAAATCGAGGGTTTGTACCAGGAAGCCCGCCGAGGCGTTGATCTGCTGCGCCGTCAGTTGACCGTGCTGCACCATCTCTGAGGCCACGCCAAAATAGGCCGTACCGCCCGCCAGGCATTTGGTCAGCGCCAGCAGCACATAGACTGTTGAAATATGAAAGAATTCCAGCATCGGTGTTAGCAGCGACGTCAGCGCTTCCACCACGCCTGCCGCTTTCAGTAAGCCCACCACCGTTAGCGATAACAGTAGCATCGGCAGTGAGCCAAGCGACAGGCGAATCGCATCTGCACCAGCGCCGTTAATCACCGAAATCAATCCGGCACGCGGCTTATCTTTATTCAGTTCTCCCTCTTCGTCGCGCAGGCTGGCGGCAGAGAGTTTGCGTCCCGTGACGTACCAGGTCAGCGTTGAAGCGGCAAGGCCGCCAATCAGCGAAATCATAATCGCCATGCCCCAGTGCAGGCCGAATGGCGTAAGAGGGTAAAACACATTCGCTTGACCCATGGCGAACAACATGGCGAGCGTGGCTGCAAGATGGCGGTCGGAGGTTCCGCGGCGCTCCATAATAGCCAGCGCGGCGAGCGGGGCGGCAAAGCTGACGAAGTTAAGCTGAATCAGGGCGAAAATCCCCATTCCGCTGATACCAAAAGGCTTTAATACTGGTGAGGTAAGACGAACGATGCCATCCAGAACCCCCTTTTCCTCCAGATACTTCATTATGATGAGCATGACCACCATGATCGGAAGCAAGGTATACAGCGCAACATCCACGGAAACCTTGCCCGCCGACATGATGATTTCAATGATATTCATGAACCACTCCGGTAAACGTACTTGTCCGGTAGTTTACACCCGCTCACGGAACGGCAGGCTCATTCATTCCATTGGTTTTACTTATTTTCTGTAAGCGGATACGGCATTAACGAATGCGTTATCTGCATAAAACGGAGTACGGGGAAAGACATCAGGAACCTGGGTTGGCGTAGCCGCCGAGGATAAACCAGGCAAGGAAAGCGACCGCGACAATAAAAACCAGCACCGGAAAGGCAATACCAATTCTCATATACCCTCTTATGTTGTCAAAAACCTTAGAGCCTATCCCATTAGGCTATTTTTTTGCCACTTTGGTCCTGGGCAGTACTCACACAAAATGTGTCGGCATTTTGAACGCCGCTTGCGGCGGCCCTTTAGGGCGAGCGAAGCGAGTCATCCTCACGTACTGCATGTACGCTCCGGTTGTTGCGCGCTGTCCGTGTCCAAACTGGCTGTAACACTATACGCCTACAGGGATAGGCTCTTAGTTTACAGGAAACCGCGTCCTCTGCGTGGGAAGACAACGTTAACACAAAAACAATAAAAATGACCGTGTTACAGTCTAAAAGCGGCTGCGATTCGCTGGTTCAACGGTGATTTTTAAGTAGCTGCTGGCAATATTTTCGCGGAAGTATGTCTCTTGCTGCTGGCTCATCAAAAAACCCTGCCAGATCTTCGGTGGTACGCCGAGATACTGTTCAAGGCGTCCATTACTGTGCTCAAGCTCCAACACGCAGGAGTTTGGGTCATAACCTGCCGCCTTTAGCGCCCTGCAAGAGAGGGGATGTCTTTTCATTTTTTTGTCCTGTCAACGTCAATGTCACAAAAGACTCTTAAGCTATCGGCAGGCGACTAAAAAGATTTACCACTGATATAAGATTTTTTTGCATAACTAAGGTGAATAAATGACGCTCAGTAACCTACACATTGCGCCATGCGCTGGCCGGAACTTTCAGCCAGCGGCAGTGGTGAATGAGTTCTGCGCGGCGATGATCGCTGGCGCTGATCAGCGCTTCCAGTTCTATTCCGGTTAGCTTTTGGCGTCTAACCTCATAAATTTCTTCAACTGCATTGAGCGAGGAATAGCGGCGTAAAATACGCAGATAATGGTTGCGCCGAACTGTCATACTACAAATGTTAGTAGGCATGGTTATTTTCTCATTTTTTAAATGAACAAGTGTTTTAAAAATAATGTTGCAGTGAGGTCATTCTTATTTTCTGTATCAGCTGTTGACGCGCTACGCTGTTCAGTAGTTAATAAAGCCTCCTCCCTCTGGAGAGTGCACAAAATGATCATTCTTGAACTAACTATGATTGCTGTGCTGCTGGTTATAATCGCATTTTCATTCTATAAGCATTTTAAAGCGGTCCAGTCCAGGAACGTCGGTAATATCAAAAAATACCACCGACGATAGCCTCAATTTTATTATTTCCTTCTGCTGTGTATCTCGAACGCAAACAGGTGTAGAGTATTTTTTTTATACGGAATTATTATGGGTTGCGTTGTGAGTATTAAATTTTAATTTCATCTCATAGATTGTAATCAGCTGTAGGCCACCACTCTACGATTTGGTGTTTTTGGCTGGGGGAAAGGTATTATTTCCTCTTCATTTTCTGCCAGTCCAAAATCTTTGAATGGAAAAATACTGAAAGCGTAAAAAATATCAATCCTGGAGTTTGCTGAGATTTTTTTCTTGATGTTGTCTTTGTGGGATGAAACTGTTTTTTTGTTAATGCTCAATAGGTTAGATATCTCATCGTCGCTCTTTTCGAAGATCATACCCTTCAGTATTGCGATTTCTCGACGGCCTAGTCGAATGGTTTTTACATGGCTACTGACACGCCCGTTTATAAATTCAGTTAAAATATCCAATAAGATATGTACTTGTATTTTATCGGGTATCACAATTATAGGTGTATGTACCAGGGTAAAGGGAGAAAAATGGCCTTTAGTTACAACCAACATCCCACGGTTGGAAAAAGGCGCGCTAAAGTTAATGGCAATCTGTATTTCACTGCAATTTCTAATTTCTTTTACCAATTGAATTATACCTTTTTTGGTATAAGAGCAATTAATTTTGAATAATACGATGTCGATATTTCTTCCCATATTAAAATCCTCCCGGATCGTATGAAACTGTGTGTAAAAATTGACGAGTAAAAAATGGTTGCTGCTTTTGATCCTTCTTATCTTTTGTTTCTAGTTTGATCTGTATCATACTGTCAAAAAGTTGTTAACTGAGGATATTCTTATTTTTGTTTTATGCAAGACATTGCCGCTTCGCTTAGATAATTAATTTGAGCTGAGGAATCTCCCAATTGTTTCCATATTGTCGAGGAATGTCTTAATTTGCGATCTTATTTTGTGATGGCGATTTAAAGTGCGAAAGCTCCCAATAAAATATGAGGGTTGGATCATGACGCATTTACATCGCATTATTTTGGTCGTTAGTTTTATTATTTCTGGATTGGCACACGCAGCCCCTGTTGCCGAAGGTGCTGCCGCTGGCAGTAATGCTTCAGACAGCGCTATTGGAAATTCGACCTGGGTTGGTGTTGCTGGCGTTGCTGCCGTCACCGGGCTGGCATTGCTGGCCATGGGGGGCGGAGATAACGGTAGTAACACGTCGACCACCACCACTACCACCACCACGCCGTCGAAGTGAGGTGAATTAAGACCCTATGTTGTTGCCTGAAAAAAAGGGAGCCAGGATGACTCCCTGCTTCCGGGCATAACGGATAACATCGCCCAGTGCTTTAGTTTGGCCTGTCTGTCTGGTACCCATGAAAAGCAGACCTTTATGCTGATAATGTTCCATGGCGGCCGATTGCACTGCGTTATTCCGCATGATAAGGCCGTCAGTAGAAGGCTTTTACTTGCAAAATTATCTTTGATTGCTCCGGGCTTACAGCCTGGCAACGCAGCGAATCCCTCGGGGGATGTGAACCCATAATAAGTAATCCGGCATTTCAGCAACAAATGCTCGAATCGCGTGTGGGCAGCGGCGATGCATCCGGCTTCTTCTTTATTACTGGGTGTATAGCGATTTCTGCCTTTTATTGCCAGCACGTCATGCTGGCGCTTATAAGCCCTGCGATTAAACCGGCAATAAACCTCGCCTGCAGGCATGATGAGGGGCTACCGCCATCCGGCGATCCCATCGTAATTTCATATTTTCCGTAAGGTTATTGCCTTCGTATAGTGCAATTGTACGCATTGCACAGATTGCGGAATTCGTTGAAACACTACGAGGGATACTATGCGAGTCATCAAACCCTTCTCTCTTGGTGCGCTTTTAGGCACCGGATTTGCCACCATTATTGTGATCAGCTTCCTGGTAGCGATTTTTGGGCGGACAGAATTACTCAGCACCAGCAAACACATTGAATATTACGAGAAATATCATCTGACTAACCTGCTGGTGATGCAGGAGCTAAAGGACACGTTAAATAACGCCACTAAAGCGACCTTTATTATGGTGTTTCAGGATGACGCCGATAAACAGGAGGCCGAAGAGAGGGCCACCGAAGCAGCAATCCAGCGTATCGACACGCTGGTTAAACAGTTACAGCAGAATATTCAGGGCAGCGATATCCAGCAGATGCTGGAGCGCTTTAAACAGACGCAGGCGCAATACGTCGCGGTTGTGCGCCAGACGGTGAGCATGGCGAAAAATGGTCAGATGCTCGACTCCCAGTCGATGGCGGTGGATAAACTGCAACCGGTTCAGGCACAACTCTTTAATGAAATCACCTTGATGATCCAGCGCCAGCAGGCAAGCACGACCACGGCAGCGGCGGAGACCACCGGCAGTGCGCGCACATCCGGCGATCTGCTGCTGATGCTGGCTGCAGCGGCAATGCTGCTTGGTGTGTTGATCGCCTGGTTTGCCACGCGGTTTATTAAGCGGCAACTGGGGGGGGAACCGGCCTATGCACTGCGTGTGGTACACGATATCGCCGAGGGCAATCTGGCAATACCGGTGACGCTGGCGGCAGGCGATCGTCACAGCTTGTTGGCCGGGATGGAGGCGATGCGTCAAAGTCTCAACCGCATTGTGGCGCAGGTGCGTGAGAGTAGCGAATCGATCTCTGCAGGTGCCAGCGGCGTGGCTGCGGGTAGTATGGATCTCAGCCAGCGCACGGAGCAGCAGGCGGCGAGCCTGCAACAGACCGCAGCGTCAATGGAGCAAATCGGCCAGACCATTCGCCAGAATGCTGACACGGTTCGCGTCACTAACCAGCAGGCCACCGCCGCCAGCGACATTGCCGCCAAAGGCGGAGAAGCGATCGACAACATTGTGCGCACTATGGACGAGATCAGCCAGAGCGCGCGCAAAATCGGCGAGATCATTACCGTTATCGACGGTATCACTTTCCAGACCAATATCCTGGCGCTCAATGCGGCGGTGGAGGCGGCGCGAGCCGGTGAGCATGGGCGCGGCTTTGCCGTGGTCGCAGGGGAGGTGCGTTCACTGGCGCAGCGCTCCGCCACAGCGGCGAAAGAGATCAAAGGGTTGATTCAGGCCAGTATTGATTGTGTGGATAACGGCGCAACACTGGTCAACAATGCCGGGTTCACCATCGGCGAGTTGGTGAAGCAATCGCACCATGTCGCGGAAATGATAAACGAAATCGGCATGACTACTCAGGAGCAGGAGCTGGGTGTTGCGCAAGTAAACGATGCGATTGCCCAACTCGATCAGGTGACGCAGCAGAATGCCGCGCTGGTGGGCGCCTCCAGTTCGGCGGTCGATCATTTGCGCGATCAGTCACAGAATCTGGTGGCGTTGATGAGCGTTTTCCGCACCGAACACGCCCGGCGGGAAAATTCTGCACAGTTGCTCAACACGGCACGGTTTGCTGACGCCTGAAAACCTTACCTCTGCCTTCAGGCGTAACAAAACTGACAGGATTATCATTTTCGCGTCACTTTTGAGTCAGTATCCCTGCGTTAAGCTGAAAGCTCCTTAATAAGGAGGCTTTCTTGATGGGTATGCAACAGATGGTGGTACATGAGATCCAGCAGTGGATCGATGAAAACCTCGACCGTCCGCTCAGAATTCGCGATGTTGCCACGCGGGCCGGTTATTCAAAATGGCATTTGCAGCGTCTTTTTCAGGAAGTGATGCAGGTGCCGTTGGGGATATATATCCGCAATAAGAAGCTGGAAAGCGCCGCTGAAGCGTTGCTGACAACGGAAGATTCTATCATCACCATTTCTACGCGTTATGGTTATGACTCACAGCAAACCTTCACCCGTACCTTTGCCCGTAAATACCATATGCCGCCGGGCGTATGGCGTCGGTATCATCAAGGCTAGCGCAGAATTGACGTCACGATATGTGGTTAATCATCAGGTTGCATTTTGTCGCAAGGACGGTGAAAAAATGTCAGCTAAATTTCAGGCCAACAGCGGTAACATTGCGGCTATGAATAGGTTTGCGGCAGGTGCCGGAACGTTGAAGGAGTCGCCCCTTTGAAGCTGTTACTCATCGAAGACGAGGAAAAAACCTCGTCATATATTAATCGTGCGTTGAGCGAACAGGGTTTCACTCTCGATGTCGTTGATAATGGCGTCGAAGGGATGCACCTGGCGCTGGAGTACGAGTACGACGCGATTGTGCTGGATATCATGTTGCCCGGCATGGACGGATATCAGATTCTGGAGCGGTTGCGTGCCTGTAAACAGACGCCGGTGCTGATGCTCTCTGCGCGCGGCTCGGTCGAGGAGCGGGTAAAAGGGCTGCGCCACGGCGCGGATGATTATCTGCCAAAACCCTTTTCGCTGATCGAGTTGGTGGCACGCATTCAGGCGCTGCTGCGTCGCAGACCTGGCGACGGCGCGGACATCACTCAGTTGCATATTCACGATCTGCACCTCGATCTGCTGGCGCGGCGCGTAACGCGCGGCGGTGACCGTCTGGAGCTGACGGCGAAAGAGTACGCGCTGCTGAGCCTGCTGGCACGTCATCAGGGCGAAATCTTGTCGAAAATGATGATCGCCGAACAGGTCTGGGATATGAACTTTGACAGCGATGCCAATGTGGTCGAAGTGGCGATTAAACGCTTGCGCGCGAAAGTTGATAATCCCTATCCCGTTAAATTGCTGCATACGGTGCGTGGTATGGGATATGTGCTGGAAACCCGCATGGAGAGCAAAGCCAGTTGAACGTGATCTCTCTGTGTAAACGCTCGATTGCCGGACGCATGGCGCTGATGTTCGCCGTGGCGTATGTGTTTGTCGTCGTCACCTTTGGCGTTGTACTCAGAAGCTCATTGTATGAGTCACTGCAAAGCCAGATGCATAACGAATTATTATTCCGCGAATCGCTGATGGCGCCGTGGGTAGAAAACCGCCAGTCGATTGATGGCTGGAAATCCCTGTCCACCAAATTTAACACGCTCTCCTCCTATGAGGGCGGGCGCGTGAAGTACTGGCTGGTGGCCAATGACGCTCACTTTGATATGGGCGGCCCGCCGCCGAAAGGCGTTGATTGGGCTTCGCTGAAAGAGGGGTTCAGCACTGCGCCTGGCGAAACGGAAGCATCCTGTTTGCTGTTCCTCTACTCTCGCGAAATCCCGGCGAGCGGCGAACGCCCGGCGATGCGCTATGTGGTGGCGATCGATTCCACGCCTTATATGGGTACGCTGTACGAATTTACCCGCGCACTGGTGCTCGTCAGCTGTATTGGTGTCTTCCTGATTGCGCTGCTGGGTTACCTGATCGCCCGTTTCGGTATGCGCCCGGTGAATACATTGAGCGAGCAGGCGCACCAGCTTGCGCCGGGTAATCATGGCCAGCGTCTGCAAGCGCACACCTTGCCGGACGAGCTGCAAACGCTGGCGGTCTCGTTTAATGGCGCGCTGGAGCGCCAGGAGATCGCCTGGCGCCAACTGGAGAGCTTTAATGCCGATGTGGCGCATGAATTGCGCACCCCACTGACCAACCTGATTGGTCAGACGCAGCTTGGCTTGTCGCGTCAGCGTTCCGTCGAAGAGTTGCAGGATCTGCTGGAGTCCAATCTCGAAGAGCTGGAGCGCATGACCTCCATCGTCAATGATATGCTGTTTTTATCCCATGCCCAGGCGGGCGAACACGCCACGCAACTCACTACGGTTTCTCTGCGCGAAGAAGCTTACAAAACCTTTGAGTATGTCGAGCCTTCGTTTGCCGAGAAGAATCTTCAGGTGCAGGTCGAAGGGGATGTAACGGCATCCATTGACCGCCGTCTGTTCCACCGTTCGCTGGCGAATTTACTGGAAAACAGTGCCCGCCATGCGCCGCAGGGCAGCACAATCATTGTGCGGTTGCAAAATGTCGGTGAACTGGCGCATGTCGCAGTGTCGAATAACGGCGAGGAGATCGCACAAAGCCACCTTGCGCGGCTGTTTGAACGTTTCTATCGCGTCGATGCCTCCCGCACCCGTAGCGATACACACCACGGGCTGGGGCTGTCAATTGTCCGCGCGGTGGCGAATATGCATCGGGGCGATGTGTTTGCCACCAGTGTAAATGGGATCAATACTTTCGGCTTTACCCTGGCGCTGCAGCGCGAGGCGTCTAACCGCGAGGAGGAAAAGCGGTAAGGGTATTTTCCTTATGCTGAAGCGGCGGGGAATATCCCGCCGCATTCCGTGCGATGCATGTTACTCAGAAGCGCAACATGTCGTTCTTCTACGTCAGATTCATTACCTCAAGGCATTGCTTTAAATCATTACGTATGTGGTTTATCATATGTGTAAATGAATGCCATCGAGGCTCAGTATGCTGCATCCTGTTCAGCTTTTCAAAACGCTCTCTGATGAAACTCGCCTGTCAATTGTGATGCTGCTCCGCGACGCCGGAGAACTCTGCGTCTGTGATCTCTGTGCTGCGACGGAAGAGTCTCAGCCAAAAATTTCCCGTCATATAGCGATCCTGCGCGAATGCAACCTGGTTATCGATCGGCGAGAGGGGAAATGGGTTCATTATCGACTCTCCCCATATATTCCAGCCTGGGCTGCTGGCGTTATCGATACCAGCTGGAACTGTCTGCGCGAAGAAACGCGTAAAAGGCTAAAAGCCGCAGCGTCTGGCATGTGTTGAAGTTTCAAATATATTTATAAATTCAGATATGATGGAGTAAGCGATGTTACTGGCAGGGGCAATTTTTTTGCTCACTCTGGCGCTGGTTATCTGGCAGCCGAAGGGGTTGAGTATTGGCTGGAGTGCGGTGATTGGTGCCGGGCTGGCAATGGCGAGTGGGGTGATTCACCTCAGCGATATTCCGCTGGTATGGAATATTGTATGGAATGCGACGGCCACCTTTATTGCGGTCATTATTATCAGCCTGTTGCTGGATGAATCCGGTTTTTTTGAATGGGCGGCGCTACATGTTGCCCGTTGGGGAAACGGGCGCGGTCGGCTCCTGTTCACCTATATCGTATTGCTTGGCGCTACGGTGGCAGCATTGTTTGCTAATGATGGCGCTGCGCTGATCCTGACGCCGATCGTCATCGCCATGTTGCTGGCGCTGGGGTTCAGCAAGCGCGCCACGCTGGCCTTTGTGATGGCAGCCGGGTTTATTGCGGATACCGCCAGTCTGCCGCTGATTGTCTCGAATTTGGTCAATATCGTCTCGGCCGATTTCTTCCGACTCGGGTTCAGGGAATATGCCTCAGTGATGGCCCCGGTGGATTTTGCGGCGATTATCGCGACGCTAGTCATGCTGCATCTCTTCTTTCGTCGGGATATTCCGCCCGTATATGATCTGCAAAAACTGCGGGAGCCTGTACTGGCGATTAAAGATCGTGCAACATTCCGCACCGGTTGGGTTGTGCTGCTGCTGCTGTTGGTCGGTTTTTTTGTGCTGGAGCCGCTGGGCATTCCGGTCAGCGCTATTGCGGCAGCTGGCGCGCTGATTCTGTTGGTGGTGGCGAAAAAAGGTCATGCCATCAATACCGGGAAAGTGCTGCGCGGAGCACCGTGGCAAATCGTGATTTTTTCGTTGGGGATGTACCTCGTCGTCTATGGCTTGCGTAATGCCGGATTAACCGCGTATCTCACCGACATTCTGAATATGCTGGCTGATAAAGGAATATGGGTGACCACGCTGGGAACAGGGTTCATCACGGCATTCCTCTCTTCGGTAATGAATAATATGCCGACGGTGCTGGTGGGGGCGCTGGCTATTGATGGCAGTTCGGCAACCGGCGTGATGAAGGAAGCGATGGTTTATGCCAACGTGATTGGCTGCGATCTGGGGCCAAAAATCACGCCGATTGGTAGCCTGGCGACGCTGCTGTGGCTGCATGTGCTTGCACAAAAAAATATACGCGTAAGCTGGGGATACTACTTCCGTACCGGCATAGTCATGACGCTGCCGGTACTGTTTGTCACGCTGGTAGCGCTGGCCTTGCGCCTCTCAATTCATCTATAACGGGACACCGCTATGAGCAACATTACCATTTATCACAACCCGGAGTGCGGCACCTCACGCAATACGCTGGCGATGATCCATAACAGTGGCGAAGAGCCGACCGTTATTCTCTATCTTGAAACACCGCCATCGCGCGATGAACTAAAAAAATTGATTGCCGATATGGGGATTTCGGTGCGGGCACTGCTGCGTAAAAACGTCGCACCTTACGAACAACTGGGGCTGGCGGAGGAGACCTTCACTGACCCGCAGTTAATCGATTTTATGCTGCAGTATCCCATCCTGATTAACCGCCCGATCGTGGTGACGCCGCTGGGTACACGGCTGTGTCGCCCTTCGGAAGTGGTGCTGGATATTCTGCCCGGTCAGCAAAAAGGGGTATTCACGAAAGAAGATGGCGAGCAGGTTGTGGATGCCGCAGGTAAGCGGATCGCGTAACGACTTTTCTGCGTGCGAAAAGAGAAGGGAGGCACGGCTGGCCTCCCTTTTCATTCACTGTCTGCCGGATATCCGGCCTGCTGCTTATTTATACAGTGTTGCAACGCCATAATATTTATCATCGCCTCCGGCAGAAACGATTTTAAAGCTGCTGGCACCCTCTTGTGTTGCTTTCTGCCGCAGCTGATGTTGCAGGTCCCTTAACGTATCGGCACCGGACACGGAGACACTACCAATCTGGTTCAAACCGGCTGTGGACGTCACTTCCGTTGCAGCCCATGTTGCCGTAGAGAAGATAACCAGAGTCGTTGCGAAAAGCGCTGCTGTAACCTTTTTCATCTTAACCACCTCATATTATACAGAAGTAAAAAATCGTTCTTACAGCTGCTATTTTACGCGGCGAGGCTGACAAGATTCTGACCTGAAAATTACGAACTTGTCAGATAACAAAACTCAACAATTCTTTTAATAAAAAGAGGTTACGCACAGAGAAAAATACAAAAACAGCGGGGGAAAGAGGCGGCGAGCGCCGCCTCTATACAGCATCAGAACTGATAAACCATACCTACAGCAACAACGTCATCGGTATTGATGCCAGCCGCCTGGGTGAATTTATCGTCATCGATCAGGTTAATTTTATAATCGACGAACATATTGAAATTTTTGTTGAAATAGTAAGTTGCACCCAGGTCAACATATTTTTCGATATCTTCATCACCGTAGCTAACACCGTTGGTATTGCTGCCGATTTTTTTGCCTTTCAGTGCGTTATACGCAACGAACGGCTGTAAGCCAAAGTCGAACTGATAGCTGGCGTAGGCTTCAAAAATCTGCGATTCGTTAGCATAACCGAAGGTTTGTGTATCGCTGGATGAGCTACCAAAGCGAGATGCGTTATAAGCCTGAGTAAACATGGTCGCCAGATAAATATTATTAGCGTCATATTTGATTGCGCCGGAATAGGCTTCAGCGCGTTTACCGCTGCCATAAATATTGGCCGTATCATTCTGCGCATTAGTACGATCGGCAGAACTCATCGCACCGACAACGCTCACGCCTGCGCCAATGTTATATTCCAGCGACATACCGTATCCGTCGCCATTCTGGCGCAGCACATTACGACCGGCACCAGATTCTCCCGCTCCATCATTTTTACCCTGATATTGCAGGGCGAAATTCAGACCATCAACCAGGCCGAAGAAATCAGTATTGCGGTAGGTCAGCATGCCGTTACCACGGCTGAACATAAACTGATCGGAACCGTAGGTCATGCCATCGAACTCAGGCTGCATATCGGTATAACCCAGTGAGTCATACAAAACGCCTTTATTACGGCCGTAATCCAGTGAACCATAAGTGGCGAATTTTAAACCAGCAAAACCATAACGAGTACGCGGTGTATTGGTATCGCCTTCGGATTTATTGGCATCGATATGCATCTGCCATTGGCCGTAACCCGTGAGCTGGTCGTTGATTTGGGTTTCGCCACGGAAGCCAAGACGCATATAAGTCTGGTCACCATTCCAGCCGCTATTATCAGAAAAATAATGTTCTGCTGAAATTAAACCATATAAGTCTAACTTATTACCGTCTTTATTATAAATTTCTGCAGCCTGTACAGAAGAGCACAGCACCGCAGCAGAGACTAAAAGACTCAGTTGAGAAATTTTCATATAAATAAACCCTTAGAAATTGCCACTGTTTTTTAATAGCAACAAGAATCCACCACCATTTATGAAAATGGCTCATGGTTAATTCAGGTTGTAGCACACTGTTTATCACCGGCAATCCACTGCTGTAAATATGTAAATTATTTTTAGCACAGATTGATAAATATTTACATTGATTCAGTTGAACTATTTTTTATCGCACATATCGATAATATTTTTCAGCCATAAGTGGGGTAAGTTAACAGCGTTTTATTAACCTCATTGCATTTTTTAGCTGTCTATTGCTTATTTTTTTATATCCCCGGGGGAATTCCCCGGGAATTTTATTGGCAATGTGTGCTATTAAATTCTCAGGGGCGATTATGCGTTTTTTCGCCAATAGTGGATATTTTACTTTTAAATATCTACTGCTGCTGCATGGCTAAATATAATTAAGATAAGTAAAAAATTAAATGGCAGCAAATAAGAAAGGCCGGAATTTCCGGCCTCTTGCCTGAAATTACTCATCATCCTCATCATGATTTTGCGTGCCGGGGAAACGGCAATGCCAGTTGCAGGGTACCTGAACCGGATCTGTACCGTCTTCAACACCCAGGCAAAAATGGGGCGGCTGATGAAAAGTTCAACATCAATGAAGCCTCAAAAGCAAAGGACAGGCAGAATCAAATTGGCGCGTGGGCGGTGTCTGTTTTGCCGTTTAAACGCCGAAAGCGGGAGGGGGGTAAATGGTATTTTTTTGCGAAACTACGGGTGAACGACTGCTGCGAGTCGAAGCCATATTTCAACGAAATTGAGAGTATGCTTTCGTCACTCTGGATTAAATCGTATGCCGCCATTTCCAGCTTTTTGTCGCGAATATAGTTCGCCAGGTTGGTATTTTTTACTTGATAAAAAACGCGTTGCAGATGCCACTTTGAATAGCCGGAACGCTGTGCCACATCTTCTATTTTCAGTGACTTATGAATATTGTTGTCAATCCAGATTATTAACTCATCAATGATATGTTCGAGTTTAACCACTGAAGCATCCTTTTTAGTAACCTTGATTTTTTGCCAATTACAATCCTGGTTGATTAAAATGCCAGACGTCTTCGGTGAATGAGCGTAGGGGATCGCCGTGACGTCACTTATAGATTTCGGCATCACCATGCAGTTTATTATTGCCGGTCGTTGCTAATACCCGGAAGGCGCTCGCGCCCTGCTGATCGGCTTTTTCGGCAAGCTTATTCACCAATTCATCCAGCGTCAGCGCATTGCTGACAGTGACTACGCCAATTCTTTGTTTGCCAGTTCTGTCGCTAATTTGCTCAGCCGAAAAGGCCTGTTGTGCTGAACCTAAAATAAACAGAGTGGTCATGATAAAAGTAAAACGTTGCATAAAAACCTCGCCAGTTTTGTGGGGAATATTACTGCCATAACGATCGTGATATTACCGTCCGGATGAGCGTTGATTAAGATGTGATTATTACTTGAGGTTATGAAGTTAATTCATTAAAGGTGGTCCCGGAAGGCGGTCATAACACGAGAATAAGTAACTTGCTTCGCAATTAGAGCCATTTCGCCGCACAATTCGTGAATTATGAACATATATTTAATGGCAGGCAGAGTGTAGCATAACCCGTAATGATGTAATCTGACAAAGGGGCAGAAAAACGCAATCTAACAACAAACTGACAGCCTGATGATACCCGATTAGGTATGCATGCAATATTTCAATTGGTAAGAATAATAGCTTGAAGTGTTAAAACTATTGTTGAAATATCAGCGTATGCTGACGCCGGGTGTTGCCTGAAAAGGATTTCTGCACATAAAAATGAATGTTGAGAATAGTGCATAAAATCAATGCTACGAGAGAATATTGTCAATCTATTATCGTTTATTGAAGTGGCTCGTGAGTGCAGTTTTACGAAAGCGGCGGCAAGACTCGGCGTTACCCAATCGACATTGAGTCATTCGGTGAAAACGCTGGAGGAGCGTCTGGGGGTGAAGTTGCTGATCCGCACCACACGTAATGTCGCGCCGACGGAGGCTGGCGAACAGTTGCTTAATATCCTTGTTCCACGTCTGGGCGAAATTGATGAAAAGCTCAACGATCTGTCGAGCAATAACAGTCTGCCAGTGGGGAATATTCGCATTGCCACCAGTGAACATGCGGCGGACGCTTATTTATGGCCAAAGGTAAGAGAATTCCTGGGAGCCTGGCCAAAAATTAATATCGAACTGTTTATCGACAATGGTTTTAATAATATTGTCGCTGAACGTTTTGATGCTGGCGTCAGGCTGGGAGAATCCATTGAAAAAGATATGGTTGCGGTACGCATTAGCCCTGATTTTCGTATGAAAGTCGTCGGCTCTGCCGATTATTTTTTACGGCATTCCGCGCCTGTGATACCGGATGATTTACATCAGCATGAGTGTATTAATTTTCGTCTCTCGACGAGCGGAGGTATTTATTGCTGGGAATTCGCCGGGGCCGGGCAGGAAAAAAAAGTGAAAGTGAAAGGGCGATTTATTGTCAATACTGTGAGGCAATGTGTTGAAGCGGCGAAAGCCGGGCTTGGGCTGGCTTATGTCCCTGAGGATCTTGTTAACGATGCGCTGGCATCCGGCGAATTGGTACAAGTATTAGATGAGTGGTGCCCGGTTTTCCCCGGTTATTTTCTCTATTATCCGAACCGGCAACAGCACAGTAATGCCTTCCATTTATTTATTGAAGCCGTGCGTCGCCATCCGCTTTGAAAAAACCTTCCCGATAATAAAGCGTAAGCCCCCTTTTTTCAGGGAGCGTGTAACCTTTTCCGCCGCCCGCAGTATAAAATCTTCTGCTAAATCAAATGGCTCCAGCTTGCGCTTCAGATTATTCATTATCTGCCACAAACGCTGGCTGGAGCAGAGGCCTCAGAGGCTGTCAGAAGGAATATCGTCGGTCCATTTGGTTGCCGTGTTAACCAGCTCCGCAATCATGCTGCGATTGAAACAAAGACGGTGACCAAGGGCGCTGACCTCTTCCCACTGGTGCTGTTCGTAGAGTTCGATCAGGCGCAGGTAAGGGTACAATGCGCCTTTTTTTTCCCGCAGCGCCAGCATGACATTGGCTGAGATATCGATCTGACTGATCAGATCCGCCATCGGCATTTCAAAAATGCTGTCGAGCTGTGAAAAGAGGCCAACGATAAATGCATCATCTGCGGAGTGGCGGCTGATCGAGTGCGCTGAGGCCAGTTCGCAAAACTTGGCGCGGATCAGGCTCTGGCGATAAATATCATCGGTCTCATCTTTATTCACCGATGTCAGGCAGGAGACCAGCACGAAGCGGCGTAACTCATTGGTGCCAAGATAAAAAATAATGTCTTTTAACGACTGGCTACGGATATGTTTAATGCCGCGGGCGTTAAAGACAATATTTTGTGCATAACGCATGATTTTGAACGACAGCGCCAGATCCTGCTTCAGCAACGCTTCGATCTTACTGAAATCCGGCGAATCGGCATTCACCTCTTTCATCAGTCTCAGGGTGATGGCCTGGTTCTGAATCAGCTTGTTGGCGGAGTGGATCACTGGCCGGCTGAAAAAATGGCCCTGAAACAGCGTGCAGCCTATATTTTTAAAGCACTCATACTCGTTCTGCGTTTCGACTTTTTCTGCCAGAAACACCGTATCTTTTAGTAAGGTACCTTTGTCTTTGATATAGCTGCTTATTTCTTCCGGGGTGTTTACCCGCACATCGAATTTGATGATGTTGATGTAGGGGAGAAAGTCATTCCAGGCATCGCCAGGTTCGAAGTCGTCCAGCGCAAGGCGAAAACCATGCGCAGAGAGCTGTTTTACCGTGTGCAGCAGCAGCGGTGTCGGTTTGGCCGTTTCGAGGATTTCCACGATCACCCTGTCTTTCGGCAATGTTTCCGCCATACCCTGCACCAGTAATTCATAGGGGAAGTTGACGAAAATAGCGCTGTATTCTTTCAGACGTCCCAGTGGCGAGCCGAGGAATTGTTCCACAATAATTTGAGCAGTCGCATACTCCGGCGTTACGTCGGGGAATCGGTTTGTCATACTATCTCTGAACAACAACTCGTAACCGACTGTGTTCATATTTGCATCAAAAATCGCCTGGCGGGCGACAAAAGAGAACATGTGAAACTCCACTTACAGATGCCTGCAAATCTTTTAAAAGTCGGTAATGCGAGTATTTGACCTGGTCAATCCCCCACCATTTTTCCGTAGGGTAAAATGGAAGCCTGGACGAAAACGGAAAAGACGCAAGTCGGAGCTGGGGAAGGCAGTATCTTTTGTAAACTTCTGAGGGATTTAAGTCAAATTCAGAATGGCTGAATCATACAGTATTGCGATATTTATCGGCAACTGAGACAAGAAAATAACCCGACGGTAGATAATCGGGCTATTTTCCATGCTGGTATCAGGTATTGCGCGCCACAACACCGGCTTTTTCCAGCATCGCGTGCAATAACACATTGGCTCCGGCGCTCACTTGTTCTGGTGATGAATACTCAATTTCGTTATGGCTAATGCCGTCTTTGCAG
The DNA here is from genome assembly GCF_900116535.1 of Kosakonia arachidis. Lineage (GTDB taxonomy): Bacteria > Pseudomonadota > Gammaproteobacteria > Enterobacterales > Enterobacteriaceae > Kosakonia > Kosakonia arachidis. The sequence goes on from NZ_FPAU01000001.1 coordinate 354,949, forward strand.
GGAATAAAGATCATTCCGGTCGGTGCCAGCATGCTCATATATACGGCGTCATGTCCTGCTCCTGAAACAATATCCATATGAGAATAACCTAATTTCTGCGCCGCCCGGCGTACCGCCTCCTTACAGTCGGCATGGAAGGGCGCTGCCGGGTACTGCGACACCTGGCGCAGGGCGATATCCAGCCCGGTTTTCTGCGTTGTTTGCTGGATAACGGCTTTCAGCGCGGCATCCATCTTATCGACCTCTGCATCGGTCATATTGCGAAAATCAATGGAGAACGTGACGCTGCCTGGCACCACGTTACGGCTGTTAGGATGCACCTGAACCATGCCCACCGTTCCGCGCCCGTGCGGGGCAAACTGGTTGGCGATGGCGATCACCTCCTGCATCAGGCCGGTGGCCACTTGCAGCGCATCTTTGCGCATTGCCATTGGCGTTGGGCCAGCGTGCGACTCCATACCTGTGACCGTGCAGTCATACCAGCGGATCCCCAGCACCGCCTGTACCACGCCGATGGTGACATCCTGTTCTTCCAGAATCGGCCCCTGCTCGATATGCGCTTCAAAATAGGCGCCAATCGGATGTTGGCCTGGCGTATGCTCGCCCGCATAGCCTATTTTGTACAACTCATCACGTACTGTTTTGCCTGCGGTATCGGTCGCTGCATAGGCTTGCTCCAGCGGAAAGATCCCGGCAAAAACACCTGACCCCATCATCACCGGAACAAAGCGCGAACCCTCTTCGTTAGTCCAGAACACCATCTCGACAGGGGCATCGGTTTCAATGCCGTTGTCGTTGAGTGTGCGAATCACTTCCAGTGCGGACAACACGCCAAAGTTACCATCGAATTTGCCACCGGTCGGCTGGGTATCGATATGGCTCCCCGCGACGATAGGCGGCAGGCTGTTATTCCGCCCGCCACGGCGCATAAAGACATTGCCAATTTGGTCTATTTCCACCGACAACCCGGCCGCTTTGCCCCAGCCGACCACCAAATCGCGCCCCTGGCGATCAAGGTCGGTGAGTGTCAGGCGACAGCAACCGCCTTTCGGTGTCGCGCCGATTTGCGCCAGATCCATCAGCGATTGCCACAGACGCTGGCCATTTATGCGCAGGTCGCCCGTCGCAACCACGGCGTCCGGCGCGGAGATCGTTTCACTCATCTTTTTTCTCCTAAATTAACGTTGTACAGCCTGCGGCGCGCGATGGCGCTCCCAGACCGCAGCGGCGCTGAAATCCGGTCCGAAGGCCGGGCGTTTGATATAGCGTCCTGCGCCTTCACGTGCGCGCAGTTCACCGTCAGCCCAGACCACCACGCCCTGGCTGAGGGTATAGGCCGGGACGCCAGTGACGACGCGGCCCTCGAAAATATTGAAGTCGTTGCGAGAATGATGGGTCGCCGCAGACAGCACCTTGCTGCCCTGCGGGTCCCACAGCACCAGATCGGCATCTGCACCGGGTGTGACCACACCTTTACGCGGGTAGATGTTAAAGAGCCGTGCGGTATTGGCTGAAGTGATGGCGACAAACTCACTCGGCGTCAGACGGCCACTGTTAACACCTGCATCCCACAGCACCGCCATACGTTCCTCCACGCCACCGCAGCCGTTCGGGATTTTCGTGAAATTATCCAGTCCGGCGGCTTTCTGGCTGGCGCAGAAGGTACAGTGATCGGTGGCGGTGGTATGAAGCTGACCGGACTGCAAACCGTGCCACAGCGCAGCCTGATGTGATTTATCGCGAAACGGTGGGCTCATCACATGGGCGGCGGCGAAGGCAAAATCGGGGTGACGGTAAACGCTGTCATCCACCACCAAATGGCCCGCCAGCACTTCGCCGTAAACGCGCTGACCACGGCCGCGCGCGCGGGCAATCGCTTCTGCTGATTCGCGGCAGGAGACATGCACGACGTAAATCGGCACACCCATAATGCTGGCGACGGTAATCGCGCGGTTGGCTGCTTCGCCTTCCACTTCAGGCGGACGCGAAAGAGGATGCGCTTCCGGGCCGGTGATCCCTTGTTTCAGCATCTCCTGTTGCAGCAGATATACCATCTCGCCATTTTCTGCATGCACCGTTGGCATGGCGCCTAACTCCAGGCAGCGGCGAAAGCTGTTCATCAGCGTTTCGTCGTCGCACATGATGGCGTTTTTGTAGGCCATAAAGTGTTTAAAACTGTTCACCCCTTCCTGCTGTACAAGCTGTCCCATATCCTTGCGGACGCTCTCATCCCACCAGGTAATGGCGACGTGGAAGCTGTAGTCGGCGGCGGCTTTTTCTGCCCAACCGCGCCATTGCTGATACGCCTCCATCAGCGGTTGCTGCGGATTGGGGATAACAAAATCGATAATCGTCGTGGTTCCGCCCGCTAGCGCGGCGGCGGTACCGCTATAGAAATCATCGACCGTTGTCGTACCCATAAACGGGAAATTCATATGAGTATGTGGATCGATACCTCCGGGCATCACGTACAGGCCTCCGGCATCGACAACTTCTGTATGTGCCGGAAGATCCCACTGCGAGGCGTCGCCAACGGCGGCGATCAGGCCATCAACGCACAACACATCGGCACGGCGCTGACAGTCCGCATTAACCACCGTACCGCCTTTAATCAACACATTACGCATGCTCTTCTCCTGTGCCTGACCCGGTTTACGCCGTGGTCGCCATCGGGTTATTGGGGTGGGTTGTCCAGTTGGCATACTGGTCGGAAACCACGTTTCCGGTACGTTTATCCACTTCGCCGGGTTGCAGTTGGCGCAGCGAAATACAGTTTTCTACCGGGCAAACCGAGGCGCAGAGGTTGCAGCCAACGCAATCTTCCTCGCGTACGGCGAAATGGCGCTCGCCCATCAGGCTGGTGGAGATCGCCTGGTGTGAGGTGTCTTCGCATACCAGGTGGCAGCGCCCGCACTTGATGCAGCTTGTCTGGTCAATGACGGCTTTTTCGACGTGATTGAGGTTGAGGTAGCGCCAGTCGGTAACGCTGCCCAGCGCCATGCCGCGAAAATCTTCCAGCGTGCGAAACCCTTTCTCATCCATGTAGTTTTCCAGGCCGCTAATCATGTCGCGCACAATCTGGAAGCCGTGCACCATCACTGCCGTACAGACCTGGACGGTGCCGCAGCCCAGCGCGATAAATTCGGCGGCATCGCGCCAGGTGGAGATACCGCCAATGCCGGAGATCGGCAAGCCGCGCGTTGGCGTATCGCGGCCGATTTCCGCCACCATATTCAGCGCAATGGGTTTCACCGCCGGGCCGCAGTAGCCACCGTGTGAACCCTGATTGCCTGTGTGCGGCGTCATCAGCATCTGGTCGAGATCAACGCCCATCACCGAACTGATGGTGTTAATCAGCGAAACGGCATCCGCGCCGCCCGCTTTTGCCGCCCGCGCCGGGTAGCGAATATCGGTAATGTTCGGCGTTAGTTTGACGATCACCGGCAGGCTGCAATACTGCTTGCACCAGTGGGTGACCATTTCGATATACTCCGGCACCTGGCCGACCGCTGCGCCCATGCCACGTTCGCTCATTCCGTGCGGGCAACCGAAGTTCAGCTCAATGCCGTCCGCACCCGTCGCTTCCACCTGCGGCAGGATCCATTTCCACGCCGCTTCCTCACAGGGCACCATGATCGACACGACCACCGCCCGATCCGGCCAGCGCTGCTTAATGCGCGCTATCTCTTCAAGGTTGGTCTCCAGTGAGCGGTCGGTGATCAGCTCAATATTGTTCAGCCCAAGAATACGGCGATCCGCGCCGCGCAGGGTGCTGTAGCGTGGCCCGCAGACATTGACGACGTGGGGATCAAGGCCCAACGTTTTCCATACCACGCCGCCCCAGCCAGCCTGGAACGCGCGTTCGACGTTGTACTCTTTATCGGTCGGCGGTGCCGAAGCCAGCCAGAACGGGTTGGGGCTGTGAATACCGAGAAAATTACTGTGTAGATCAGCCATGAGAAGGCTCCTGGTAAAAGGTGGCATTGGCGGCGTCGGCCTGCGAAATGGTCAGTGCCAGTATGATGGAGCGGGCGGCGGCCTTGCCCTGCTTAACCGCATCGACGGTGAGATCCAGCCCGCCTGCGCAGCAATCGCCACCGGCCCACACGCCGGGTAGCGAAGTGCGTCCTTCCTCGTCAACGGCGATGCGTCCGCCTCTTAACGCCACACCCTGCGCCGGACGCGGATCGTAGGTTTGACCAATCGCTTTCAGTACCATATCCGCCGCCAGCGTGAAGGTTTCACCGCCAGGCGTCAGCCCTGAATCAGTCTGTTGCATCAAGGAAAAGGTCACGCCGGTCAAACGGTTATCTTGTTGTTCGAAGCGCAGCGGCGCGGCCAAAAAGCGTAATGTGACACCGCATGCTTTTGCCCATTGCTGCTCTTTCAATGAGGCTTTCATCTGGCTTTCGCCACGGCGGTAAACCAGAGTGACTTCGCGCGCGCCAAGCTTTTTCGCTTGCACCGCGGCATCCACCGCCGTCATCCCGCCGCCAATCACCACTACATTGCGGCCCACCGGCATCTGGCTGAGATCGGCGCACTGGCGCAGTTCGGCAATAAACTCGACGGCTTCGCGCACGCCGTGTGGCTCTGGCATGTCGCTGTCGAGCGCATTCACGCCCGCTAAACCGGGGCCAAGGAATACCGCGTTATACTCTGCGCGCAGTTGCGCCAGCGTGAAGTGCTGGCCCAGGGTTTTGCCGCAATGCAGGGTGATACCGCCTACCGACAGCAACCACGCCACTTCCTGCGCCGGAAAATCCCCGGTCACTTTGTAACGGGCCAGGCCGTATTCGTTCAGACCACCGGCTTTCGCGCGGGCATCAAACAGGTCAATCTCATGCCCGGCGAGTGCTAGTGCGTGTGCCACTGTCAACCCGGCAGGCCCGGCACCGACAATCGCCACGCGTTTTCCACTGCTGGCGGCGCGGGTAAACAGCGGTTGGCCGGGCGCGGCGAAAAAGCGATCGGTGGCGTAGCGCTGCAAACGGGCGATATCCAGCGGACGGCCATCCTGCGCATTACGCACGCAGGCCTGTTCGCACAGGGTTTCTGTCGGGCAGACGCGTGAGCAGGTGCCGCCCAGAATATTGGCCCGCAGGATCACTTCCGCCGCGCCGCGATCGTTACTCTGCGCAATGCGCTGAATAAAACTCGGCACATCGATCTCTGCCGGGCATGCGCGGGTGCAGGGGGCATCAAAGCAGTAGTAGCAGCGTTCCGCTTCCAGCACTGCATGAGTGGAAGAGAGCGCGGGGTCGCAATCGCTGAATGCACGGGCATACTCCGCGGGCGTCAGCCGACCGGAGCAGATCCCCGGCGTATCGAGTGTGTTCATTATGCCTCCTGAATAATCCTGACCAGATGGTTAAGTTTTCAGAAATAGCCATGCGATTTATATGCCATCTTGACGGCAACGGCAGTTGGGCAGGCGAAATCAGCGGTTCGGGGGATCTTCAGGAACGATTGCACTAAAATGATCGTCGCATTTTGGTGCATTTCGCACCAATTTTTCCGATTATTGCTGCATTTAGTAGCAAGATGTTATTCCAGGCCGCAGATGCGCCAGACGGCGCTCAGCACATGCTGCGTGGCGCGCGCTTGCATCGCGTCGCTATGAGCATCTTCGCCGCAGACGGCTTCCACCTGGATATCGAAATCGGCATAGGTTTGCGTCATCGACCAGACGGTAAAGAAGAAGTGGGTGGTATCCAGCGCGCGCATTTTGCCGGCGGCAATCCAGCCATCAAGAATGTGCGCTTTCTCTTCCACGAGTTGGCGTAGTTCGCTTTTCAGTAATGGATGTACGATCTGCGCGCCTTGCAGGATCTCGTTGGCAAAGAGTTTGGAGGCTTCCGGGCGGCTGAAACTGAAGTGGATTTTGCGCCCGACATACTCCGCCAGTGCGTTTTTCGGCTCGGCGCTGGCGCGGATCCTCTCCAGTGGCGACAACCAGTCGTGGAGAATGTTTTCCAGCACCCGCAGATAAAGATTGTGCTTGTTGCCGAAGTAGTAGTGCAGATTGGCTTTTGGCAGACCCGCGGCGTCGGCAATCTGTTGCATCGTCGCGCCGCGAAAACCGTAGCGGGCAAACACGCGCTCCGCCGCTGGCAGGATAATGGCCTCGTTATCCTGACGAATGCGTCCCTTATCGGGTGACTCCACCACGCCGGGGAGAAGAACCTCATTCATAGTGTGCTCCGTGAGAAAACCGCCCTCCCTGGCGGCGGGGGTTATTTCAGTTTGGCGGCGGCGTCCCAGACTTCGTGCGTCATACCACTGTCGCCCGGATCTTTTTTGATAACCGGGGTATCGCCGCCGCTGTGCAGCAACACGTCAATGGTGCGGCGGTACGCGGCCGGATCGAGATAGCCGATTTTCGGCGTATTGGCATTGGTGATGAGCTTCGCCACGTTCTCCATCTGGCGAGTCTGCACCTCTTCTGTGGCAGCGCCGGAGGCATCTTCAGCCACCACGATTTTCGCCGCTTCAGCCGGGTGTTTCACTGCGTAATCCCAACCTTTAAACGACGCTTTGAGGAATTTCGCCATTTTGCTGACGAACGCCGGATCTTTCAGATCGGGGCCGAGGACATACAGCCCATCTTCCAGCGTGGAAACACCCTGATCTTCATACGGGAAAGTGATTAAGTCGTCCTGCTTCAGCCCGGCATCGATCAACTGCCAGTATTCGTTGTAGTTCATGGTCGAAATACAGGCGGCCTGATCCTGCAACAGCGGATCAACGTTAAAGCCCTGTTTTAAAATGGTGATGTCTTTACCTGGCTTGAGGCCCAGCTTGTTCATCCAGTTAAAGAACGGGTATTCGTTGCCGCCGTACCAGACGCCAAGGGTTTTACCTTTGAAATCGGCCGGGGTTTTGATACCGCTCGATTTTTTACAAGTCAGCATCATCCCGGAACGATCGTACACCTGGGCAATATTCACCAGCGGTACGCCCGCTTCGCGCGAGGCCAGCGCATCTGGCAGCCAGTCGACAATCACATCTGCGGATTTACCGGCAATCACCTGCACCGGGGAGATATCTGTGCCGCCGGGTTTAATGGTGACATCCAGCCCTTCATCCTTATAAAACCCTTTTTGCTGCGCCACGTAGTAACCGGCGAACTGCGATTGCGGCAGCCACTTCAGTTGCAGTGTGACTTTCTCGGCGGCGGCCGCCTGAAAGGCCAGTACAGACATTGCCGCCAGCAATAAACCCCGGCGCAAAGCGAAACTTTTTATCATTAGATAACTCCTCGGGTTAGTGAGCCTACATTGGTGCTAATCATCGTTTACTTCTGAGCGGCGCTCCCACGTAGCGTGGGGTGCCAGAAATTCACGCGCCGGTCGAGCTGAACCAGCAGGCTGTAGAACAGGGAACCGGCGACCGAGGCGACAACAATCGCGGACCACACCACCGGCATATGCATGCGCGCCGACTCGGTGGAGATGCGAAAGCCCAGCCCGGCAGTCGGCGACCCAAAAAACTCCGCCACAATCGCGGTGATAAGCGACAGTGTGGCATTCACTTTCAGGGCGCTGAAAATAAACGGCATCGCGGCAGGCAGCCGCAGCACCCGTAGGCTTTGTCCCGGCGTGGCGGCGTAGCAATACATCAGTTCCTGCTCCAGCTTACCGCTGGCTTTTAACCCGGCCAGCGTATTGACCAGCGCCGGGAAGAAGGTCACCAGCGTGACCACGGCGGCTTTGGAAGGCCAGTCAAAGCCAAACCACATCACCGCAATTGGTGCGACGCCGACCAGCGGTACGGTGCTGGTGAGGCTGGCGACTGGCAGTAATCCGCGTTGTAAAAACGGCAGGCGGTCAATAAGAATAGCCACGCTAATCCCCAGACCGCTGCCGAGCAGATAACCTGCCAGCACTGATTTGATCACCGTTTGCAGTACATCACCTGCCAGCAGCGGCACGCTATTGACCAGTGCGGCAAGAATGTCCAGTGGCGCAGGCAGAATGACCTGCGGAACGGCAAAACCGGTGACCAGAATCTGCCAGAACCACAGCAGCCACAGGCCGAGCAGTGCCGCGACGCTGGCTGCCGGAAGTGTTGAACGCGCCAGACGCTGCACGCTGACCATTGCCAACAGTGCCATAGCGCACAGCGTCAGACCGTGAATCGGTTGCCATGCCAGCCACAGTACGCTCGCCAGCAAAGTCACGGCGAACAGACCGCCGCGCAGACGGCTGAAGGTGGCGGTGCAACCTGCCAGCGCACACAGTACCAGCAGGACATTGACCAGTAGCAGTGGAGCCGATAACGGCGTTTGCCCGCTCAACTGGATCAGTGACAGCATCAACAACAGCAGCGCGCTGACCAGTAAAAAAGTGCCGGGTATCGCAGTGCGTTTCATCATCCCCCCTTACGCTGGCGCATCACCAGCCGTTCCGTGAGCGTGACCAGCCCGGTTAACGCCAGCCCAAGCAGCGAGGCCATTACCAGCGCGGACCAGATCTGAATGGTGTTGCCATAGTAGGAGCCGGTCAGCAGGCGTGCGCCCAGCCCGGCCTGCGCCCCAGTGGGCAGCTCTGCCACCATCGTGCCGACCAGCCCGCTGGCAATTGCCACGCGAAACGCCGGAAACAGATACGGTAGCGAAGAGGGCAGGCGCACCGTCCAGAAGATAGCGACACGCCGTGCCGCCCAGGTGTGCATCAGTTCCATCTCCATTTTTTGCGGCGAACGCAGCCCCTGCACGGTGGCGATGGTGACCGGGAAGAAACAGAGATACATGGCGATAGTGGCTTTGGGCAGCATACCGGTGATGCCGATGCTGCCCAGGATGATCAGTACAATGGGTGCTATCGCCAGCACCGGAATGGTTTGCGAGGCGACGATCCACGGCAGCAGGGCTTTATCCAGTGTGCGAGAGTGAACAATGCATACCGCCAGCACCACGCCGAGTACGACGCCCATGGCAAAACCCGTCAGTGCTGCGCTGGCCGTGACCCAGGTATGCAATAGCAGGTTGCGCGGCGAGGTGAGCGGCCACTGGGTGATGCTGCTCCAGATATCCATGGCAATCTGGTGCGGCGCGGGCAGCAGCGGACGGCTGGCATTCAGCGCCGCCTGCATCACATCGTGATAGTTCCACGCGCCACGCGGTGCCAGTACGCGGTCAATCACGCCGGGCGCATTCAGCGCCAGAGCCAGCAAATACCACAGCACCAGCGCGACCAGCAGCACCGTGCCCACCGGCAGCACGTTCGCAATAAAACGCCGGTCAATGATCATGATGCCCCTCCACCAGCGCTTCGCGCACTTCGCGCGCCAGCGCCAGGAACGCGGGCGTATTACGGATCGCCAAATCGCGCTGTGCCGGAAGTGGGGAGTCGATCACCTTTACAATGCGCCCCGGACGCGGCGACATCACCACGATTTTGGTCGATAGATAGACCGCTTCGGCAATGGAGTGGGTGACAAATACCATTGTGCGCTGCTCGTTGTACCACAGTTGCTGAAGCTGCTGGTTGAGGTTGTCGCGGGTCAGTTCATCGAGCGCGCCAAAGGGTTCATCCATCATTAAAATCTTTGGTTCAAAGCCGAGCGCCCGCGCGATAGACACACGCTGTTGCATGCCACCCGAGAGCTGCCATGGGTACTTTTTCTCAAAGCCCTTCAGGCCAACGCGTGAAAGTTGCTCACGGGCGATCTCATCGCAGCGCTCTGGCGGTACGCCCTGAATCTGCAACGGCAATTTGACATTGGCTACCACGGTGCGCCACGGCAGCAGAACCGGTGCCTGAAAGACATAGCCGTAAGCCCCGGCCTGGCGCGCTTCTGACGGCGACATATCGTTCACCAGGACATCGCCGGAGGTAATCGGTTCAAGATCGGCAATGACCCGCAACAGGGTTGTTTTGCCGCAGCCGGATGGCCCGATAAACGAGACAAACTCGCCCTGGCGAATTGTCAGATTAATGTCCTGTAACGCGTGTACGGGTTTATCCGCCGCCGGATAGATAACGCTGGCCTGACTAACGGTTATGGCGGGCCGCGTTGTAGCGCTGGTCGTTTTTAAGGACACCACGGCGCTCTCCTCAGCAAACATCACCTGGCTCATCCTGCTCCCCCTGTTTTTTGACTAACTGGTTAGGTTTCTTTTTCACCATGCCATTTTTGTGCCAGGGGTTAATTTCCGCATTTTTACTGCATTTGGCTGCAAGATAATGAATTTTTCTCATCAATTTAGTGCAGATGTCGGCGCGTTTGCTTTGTGATGGGGCAGGAAGGGGAGTTGGGCGAGAAAGGGCAGCATAAACAGGCGCAGTGCGCGTGGTTAGTGACAGTTGTCGTATTTCTGCGTGCCAGTAGCGCGAAAAGAATGATCGACGTCATACATCTTTCGCGCTGTACGCTCAACATATTGCCAGGATTAATCCGATTTACTACTATGTCCATACCCCTTACAGAGCTAACACCACATCAATGTGAGTGCCGGAGATAAGCGCCGGGCGGGGTAAAACCTTGCAAGTATTTAGATAGACTTAAAACACCAAGCCCTGGCATCAGCCGGGGCGTTTTATTTTGTATATCAGCCAAACCCTCTTCCCGCAGGAAGAGGGCGGTAACTCAGTTAGTCGCGGTCGATGGCAAATGGCTGCCAGGCCTGGCGTACCGGCATCACTTCCACGCGGTTGATATTCATATGATCCGGCAGCGTAGCGATGTAGAACATTTGTTCGGCAATATCTTGCGCGGTCAGTGGCGTGGTGCCGCGGTAGAGGTTATCCGATGCATTCTGGTCGCCTTTGGTGCGCACCAGCGTAAATTCCGTTTCCGCAATCCCCGGAGCCAGATCGGTCACGCGCACCCCGGTACCAAGTAAATCGCAGCGCAGGTTATAGCTGAACTGCTTCACAAAGGCTTTGGTCGCGCCATAGACATGGCTACCCGGATAGGGCCACTGCCCGGCAATCGAACCGATATTGATGATAGAAGCGCCTGCGCCGTGTTGAATCAGCGTGGGCAGCAGAGCGTGGGTCACATTGACCAGCCCGGTCACGTTGGTATCGATCATGGTCTGCCAGTCTTCAAGATCCACGCGCTGTGCAGGTTGTGGCGACAGCGCCAGCCCAGCGTTGTTGATAAGCGCGGTAATATCGGCGAACTCAGCTGGCAGCGTTGCTACAGCGCTTTTCACTGAATCTTTATCGCGAACGTCCAGTTCAATAATATGCACCGGTACTTTTCCCTGAAGGCGGTCTTTAAGGCTTTCGAGGCGCGCCAGACGACGCCCGCTAAGCACCAGCGACCAGCCCGCATCGGCAAACACCTGTGCTGCCGCTTCGCCAAAACCGGAGGTTGCGCCGGTAATAAACACCACTTTCTTTGCTTCACTCATCGTCTTCTCCTGTGCGGGGTTGTGATGTCACTATAAAAACGCCCGTCCGTGCCAGACAGTGCCAGTTGTTATGTCGCGGTGTGACACCTGTGTCACATGTTGCCAGCACGACTGGCTCTATCCGGGGTTTGCCCGCGCGCCGCATGATACAGACAACAATAACGGCATGAGAGGAGCAGGATATGAAACTGGCACTTCAGAGCGAGATGGCGATAACCAACGACGACGTACGTCAACTGGACCGGTCGTATGTGTTTCATTCATGGTCGATGCAGGGCAACCTTAACCCGATGGTGATTGCCGGAGCGAAAGGCTGCGAGTTGTGGGACTACGAAGGCAATACCTATCTCGATTTCAGCAGCCAACTGGTGAACGTCAATATTGGTTATCAGCATCCGCGCGTGCTGGCGGCGATGAAAGCGCAACTCGACGAACTGGTGACGATCGCACCCGCAACGGCCAACCTGGCGCGCGGCGAAGCGGCCAAACGCATTGTCTCGCTGGCGCCGGAAGGCTTCAGCAAAGTCTTCTTTACCAACGCCGGTGCAGATGCCAACGAAAATGCCATCCGTATGGCGCGTCTCTACACGGGGCGAGACAAGATTTTCTCCGCCTACCGTTCTTATCACGGTAATACCGGCAGCGCGATTGCCGCCACCGGCGACTGGCGGCGTGTACCGAACGAATATTCACGCGGGCATGTGCACTTCTTTAACCCGTACCTCTATCGCAGTGAATTCAACGCCACGACGGAAGCAGAAGAGTGTGAACGCGCGTTGGCGCATCTGCGCCGCATGATCGAAGTCGAAGGGCCGACGTCTATTGCCGCGATCCTGCTCGAATCCGTGCCGGGAACGGCGGGTATTCTGGTACCACCGGAAGGCTATATGAAGGGCGTGCGTGCATTGGCCGATGAGTTTGGCATTGTGCTGATCCTTGATGAAGTGATGGCCGGTTTTGGCCGCACCGGTAGTTGGTTCGCTTTTGAGCAGGATGGCATCGTGCCGGACCTGATCACCTTCGCAAAAGGCGTTAACGCCGGTTATGCACCCGCTGGCGGCGTACTGATTTCAGAACCGATTTCGCGTTACTTTGATGACCATTTCTTCGCGGGTGGTCTGACTTACTCCGGCCATCCGCTGGCGATGGCGGCGATTGTCGCCACACTGGATGCGATGAAAGAGGAGAACGTAGTGGAGAATGCGGCGCTGGTGGGTAACGGCGTGCTGCGTCCGGGGCTTGATGCGTTGGCGGAGAAACATAAGCTGATTGGCGACGTGCGTGGGCGCGGTATGTTTCAGGCCATGGAGCTGGTCAGCGATCGGACACGCAAAACCCCGCTGGCAGCGGCAGAGATGGGGGCTATCAAAGCGGCGCTCACGCAGGCCGGTATTTTGAGTTTTATCGTCGAAAACCGCATCCACGTTGTGCCGCCTTGCACCATGAGCGCGGAAGAGGTGAATAAAGGCCTGGCCATTTTTGACCGTGTTTTGGCGCAATTTAGTCACTTCGCGAAATAATTCTTCTGGCGTCAGAATTCTCTGACGCCAAATCTGATCATTTCTCTGATTTAAAAGAATTTTTAAATAACACCCCTCATTTTTAGCACTGTATTCCACCGCGCAGACTTGATAAAACATCTCTTTACATTTGTCCTTTTTGCCGGGGAGAGAAACGTGCCGGAAACCAATCAGTTCGGTCAAACAGTCGGCGACAGGTTGCCGCACTGGAACGGCGTTCAGCCGTTGCCGCGCAGTGTGTTAGCAGGCCAATATTGTCGGCTGGAACCGCTCGACGCCAGAACGCATACGCACGATCTCTTGCAGGCTTACTCACAGGCAGAAGATGACAGCGGCTGGACCTGGCTGGCAGGCGAACGGCCTGGCGGGCTGGAAAGCATGGCGCGCTGGATCGTCGGTAAAATCATCGACCCCCGCGTAGCACCTTTTGCCGTGGTGGAAAATGCCAGCGGCGATGCGCTCGGTGTGATTGCCTGGCTGACGATTAACGCCGATAACGGTTCGGTAGAGATTGGCCATGTCACCTGGTCGCCGCAGATGCAAAACAGCGTTCTCGGCACGGAGGCGATATGGCTGATGTTGCGCCACGCTTTTGCCTGCGGTTATCGCCGCGTGGAGTGGAAATGTGATTCGCTGAACGCCGCCTCGCGCCGCGCGGCAGAGCGCATCGGCTTCACCTGGGAGGGGCGTTTCCGTCAGCATATGGTGCGCAAAGGACGCAATCGTGATACCGACTATTTATCGATGCTGGACAGCGAGTGGCCGCTGCGCGACGCCGCGATTTCCGCGTGGTTAAACGCGGATAACTTTGACGCGCAGGGGCAGCAAAAACAGAAACTCGATAGCTTCCACGAACAGCAGTAAGTTACAGTGCACCGAAGTCTTGCGGTGCGCAGTATTACCCCATCCGGTGTTCGCCGCGCACCAGTGCGCTACGGTCAAAGAAGCGCTCAATCACGCCATTAGCCATAGATGCTGCCCGGTCAGACATATGGGCAATCACATCGGCATCATGGCTGACCAGCAAATAACTCATGCCGTGCTGCTGCTTCAGGCGGTTAAGCAGGTTAAGAATTTCGGCCTGTACCGACATGTCCAGTGCCGACGTTGGTTCATCCAGCAGCAGAATTTTGGGTCGCAGTAACAATGCGCGGGCGATTGCCACGCGCTGGCGCTGGCCGCCGGAGAGCTGGTGCGGGTAACGCCGTGCGGCATCAACCGGAAGCCCGACCTGCTCCAGCGCGGTAGCCACTTGTTGGTCAATCTCCGGTTCGCCGTGGATTTTCAACGGCTCCGCCAGCGTGCGCCAAAGCGTATGGTTCGGGTGAAGCGAGGCGTAAGGATCCTGGAATACCATCTGCACATTGCGCCGCAGTGCGCCCTGATAACGCGTTCCGGCCTTCACCGGCTGACCGAACAGCGACAACTGGCCCTGCCATTCGCGCTGCAAACCTGCCAGCACGCGCAGCAGTGTTGATTTTCCGCAGCCGGACGCCCCAATCAGGCTGAAGGTTTCACCTTCTTCAACGCGCAAGCTGGCACCTTTCACCACCGTTTTTTCACCAAAAGTGACCTGCAACTGCGCGAGATTAACGATGCTCATCATTCACCTCCGTGACGGACTGGCTGCTATGCAAAAAGCCCATTCCGACAGAAATGACCGACAAATCCAGGTGTTGCGTTGAGCGCGGGATTTCTGTGGCTATAGACCCGTGTGCTCCTCGATACAGACTGATAGCAGGGAGTGCTATGTAGTTGCGGATCGGGGGTGTTTGTTCCAGCCATCGCCTGAAGGCTGATTCAGGTGACGTTCCTTCGTGTATATCCCGCGCCGGGGAATCGGGAATGAGCAGGTTTTTTCCTTTCGCACAGGAGGTAATCAGATGAATTTGTGGGGACTGCATTATTGATTCCTGGGATACAAACAGTGATCGTAATAATGTGCGGACAGCCGATATTTTACCAGCAAATTGGGAGCACGTTGAAATTCCCCCTGCATACTGCCCCGTTTTATGTCGAAGCCCCGGTTTCTGAGACGCTCGTTTTATAACGACTCAGGACTTTCGCTCCACATGTCGTCTTGTCGCCTTGTAGCACGCGTCGTTGTCCGTTAACAGTGACATGGCTGGAACCAATGAGCGTGGCTTCTACGCCGCACGCCGGGCAATTGAACTTATGACCCGTAACGACCATAGGAGCGCGGTCAATTGTGTGGCTGTATATCCCCTGACAGATCGTACCGCCATGGGTGGTGGTGTCTCCGACGACGATAAATGGCTGGTTCATCCGAAATCATCCTTGCGAGAAATTTCTTAAAATGCATCAAAAAGATGCATTGGCGCATATATATACAGTTAACCTTTAAAAAATAAAGGGATTAAGCTGTATAGTTTGTCACCTGATGTGAACTTAACGCAAATTTCTTATTGCTGAAAGGTCAGTCATGTGACTGCAAGGGATGCTTATGAATGGAAGCGAAATTCGTTTTTCGAATAACTCAGTGTTATTCAACCCAGAAGAAAGTCTGAACAAATACCTGCTCAACATCAGCCGCTCAGATTTGATTGCCGATGTGGAATCATTCACCGGTGAGGAAGCGCTGAGTTCGCCTTACCGTTACTCAATCCGCTTTACCTCTGCGAGCAATGGCGATGATGCCTTTCATATCGTGCAGAAAAAAGCCACCTTTACCCTCCGTGCGGCAAACCCAGAGTGGTCGAAATACCTTCCCGACCGTGATAAATGGACCGTGCTGCGCAAAATACCCGGTGTGATTACATCAATTAACAGGATAAGCAGTAGCGCAGATGAAACATTGTATGAAGCCGTGCTGGAACACCCGTTGGCGTTGCTGGATATGCGCTATCGAAGCGCCATCTACCAGAATGTTTCTGTACCGGAGTTGGTCAAAAGCATATTAAAAGAGAATGGCTTCGAAGGGTACGAAATCAATTTTGATCGGCTTTTCTGGGCATATCCGCAGCGAGAGATGATAGTTCAGTGGAAAGAAACGGATCTGGCCTTTATTCGCCGTTTGCTGTCAGAAGTGGGCATCTGGTTTCGCTTTGAGCTGCATCCTGAGCATGACCATATTATGGTCATGTTTTTTGGTGATTCGGGGGCACATTATATTCGCCGCTACAAAATTGCGGCTATCAATCCTGCGGGAATGACCGGTGATCTGTTTACCGTGCGCAATCTGATGACGCGGCATGCTGTCGTTCCTGCATCCGTCAGTGTACGAAACTATAACTACCGCGAGAGTAAAATGCTCCGAACGCTGGAGGAATGGGCCGATTTATCCCGTCAGCCAGAACTGGTCAGCGGTGGAGAATATCACTACGGGGATATTCATCTTAGTGCGGGAGACAGATGGAGCAACAGACGAGGGCAAGAGGCTGAAACCAGCTGGCACTATGCCCGTATACGTCATGAATATCTGCTGACAAAGATGATTGCACTGGAAGCAACTACTGACGATCCCATGATTGTGCCTGGTCACGATATCGATATCAGCGGTGGAGCACCAGCGGCGTTCGTGGAAGGAATGGTCGTGACACGGATGCTGTCTGCGGGATCGCGCAAAAGGAGTTTCCAAAGTGAGCTTAGCGGGGTTCCTTACAGTAAGATCTGGACTTTCCGACCGGAACGCTTACCCCGCCCGGTCATAACCGGCACAATCCCGGCGCGAATATCGGGAATCAGTCTCAATGACCAGCTGTCACGAATAGATAATCAGGGGCGATATCGCGTCCGGTTTAACTTTGATCAGGCCGAATGGAAAAAGGGCATGGAAAGTATGCCCGTCCGGCTGGGAAGGCAATATGCCGGTGATACTTATGGCATCCATTTTCCACTGCTCGATAACACCGAGGTCGGCATTGCGTTTGAAAATGGCGACCCTGAACGCCCGTTTATAGCCCATGCCTTCCATGACGAAATTAATCCCGATCTGGTGACAGATCTCAACAGCACCCGGAATGTCATCAGGACTCCGCGAAACAACAAGTTTCGGATGGAGGACAAGCGCGGCCAGGAGCATATCAAGGTCGCGACGGAATACGGCAAATCGCAACTGAATCTGGGGCACCTGGTCGATTCCGCTGGCAAGCCGCGTGGTGAAGGCGTTGAGCTGCGTACTGACAAGCAGGCCGCGCTGCGGTCGGCCGAAGGTTTTCACATAACGACGGAAGCGCAGCCGAAAGCGACCGGTAAACAAAATGATATGGCGGCCACGATTGCACAGCTGGAATCAGCGTTGCAACTGGCTCGTTCGCTGCAGGCCAGTACCGAAATGGCAGACACGCCTTCCGCTGATCTCGCGCCGGTGACAGAACTGCGACAGAAAGTGGCTAAACAGGAACAGGCCACGTTAT
Organism: Kosakonia arachidis; assembly: GCF_900116535.1. Classification (GTDB taxonomy): domain Bacteria; phylum Pseudomonadota; class Gammaproteobacteria; order Enterobacterales; family Enterobacteriaceae; genus Kosakonia; species Kosakonia arachidis. Next base: position 372,210 of record NZ_FPAU01000001.1, read on the forward strand.
CAATGCATGGCGAGGCTGGCGTGGCCGTTACATCACCTGAATCTGCGCTGATACATGCCGGGAAGAACCTGACCACGACAGCTAAGCAGGATATGAACGTTAACGCATTCAGGCGTATGACGCTGGCCACAGGCGAAGTGTTCTCCGTCTTCGTGCGCAAGGCAGGGATGGTGTTTACTGCCGCCAAAGGGGCTATCCGGCTCACCGCGCAGAAAGGTGAAATCACCGCCGTTGCCAATCAGAATATCAATCTGACCAGTTCGCAGGGCAAGATTGTGCTGAATGCGAAAGATGAGTTGTTGCTCATGTGTGGCGGCGCAGGCATTCGCCTCAAACATGGGGAAATAGAATTTATCGCGCCACAATACATTCAGTTTAGAGCACCTGCTGTCGATTACATGGCAAAGGCGAGCCTCGATCATGTGAAACCCACCTTTGCCGAGGGGGAGCTTGCGCAACAGTTCCGGCTGCATGCACCAGGCGACCCCGATCATATTCTCAAGCAGCAGCGCTTCAGACTGCATAAGAAAGGCGAAGTCATTGATGGCATTACTGATGAAAATGGTGAGTCTCCGCTGCTGAATACGTCTGAGCTGGACACATGGTCACTGGAATTAGTGCATGACATTGAAAACCCGGAGGGAACCGTATGAGTGAGTCATCTGAAGTATCGCATGCGAATCCGTTTGATGAGATACCCGAACCTCACGATCCACATAGCAACGGGGCGCACAACAAGCGTTTTCTCGCGACTCAGTGTATTGGTGTGCCGGTGAATGCTGGCAAAAAGATGTACACCACCAACTGCCCCGTTCACCGACCGATGCCCGGCATCGTTATTCTGGTACATGGTGTTAACGATGTGGGTGAGGCCTATCAGAACCAGGAGCGCGGTATTATCGAGGGGCTTAAGAAAAGGCTTGGCCGTGATGATCTGTGGCCCCATGAGTGGGAGGAAAAAACGTACACAATCCGCAATGCAGAAGGGAAAATGGAGGAGTGTGCCGACCCGCAAAAAAAACAGATGGTATGCACCCGTACTGCTGCGCGTTCGCCCGTTATCCCCTTTTATTGGGGCTATCGCCCGGTTGATAAGCCTGTCTGGGATGACGATCAGCGCCGATATAGCGAAGCAATGCGAAGCAGCTATAACAGTCCACAAACGCCCTTACCGTATGACGCCTATTGCGAAAATGACCCCGAAATTCTCAAGCGCTTCGGTGGCAAATATCCGATGGACTGCTTTCACAATACCCTGGATGTAAATAACGTTTGGGGAGGTGGAACCTTTGCGAATGCGACGACCAACATACCTGACATGCTGGGGCCGGGCGCCGGTGGCGCAGCGCTGGGCATCGTTGGGTTTATGAGCCGGATTGAGCTGGCTAATGGCGGTGATTTTACCCACCCTGTTTACAGCAACCCACACCGAATTTACCAGTTTTATGCCGCTCAGAGGCTGGCAAACCTGATATTAACAATTAGAAGTAACCCAGCCACTCGCACCGATACTATTAACATTGTTGCGCATAGCCAGGGAACCATCATTACCATGTTGGCAAATATGCTGGTTAAGCAGGAGAGGGAGTCTCCGGTTGACTGCGTGATCCTCAATCACTCGCCGTACTCTCTGGAGAATCGTTGGCTTGAAAGCAGCCAACCAGGTCATCATCAAACGGATGCCGCCCGACAGCAGACCTTTGAGAATTTTTGCCGTCTGATGGCGACGAATGATAGGTTTGCGGCCAGCGGCGACGGTCTGATGAGTGCTGACGATCAGAAAGCGCTACTCGATACGATGGCTCTTCCGCGTAAGGCGTTCAGCAGCAGTTGGTATGACAATCCGTTACATCAGCGGAACAATTTCGGCAAGGTCTATAACTACTTTTGTCCGAATGATGGCACGGTATCATTACTGCCCATCCAGGGATTTGGCTGGCGAGGCATACCGCAAAAACTGGCCCAGACAATCCCTAATCTGCGCCAGCGAGTCTTTTTCCAGAACAGCAGCGTCGGCCATGCGCCGGACGGCCAACCGTTCCGCAAACCGGCAGCAGGCAAGGGCGATTTCACCTACTCTTCGCTGACAAATGCCAACTGGAATTTTCATGATGTGGTTCCCACTGGCGAAGCTCTGCCTGAGCCGTTTATCTTTACGCTGATGGGGCAACGTGATCCGCTTGATGATAATGCGGATAAGGATAAGGCCTATAAAGCGCCGGTCAGTGGTAATGATGAAATGGTGTCGTACAACGCAAAAGCCGGAGCCGCCAGTAACACCCAGCGCACGAAAGAGGAAGTTTTTAATTGCCCTCAGTGCGCTCCCTTCAAGCATCTTCGGCCTGGCCACGTCCTCACCAGAAGGGAAATCGACGTGCTCAAGTATTGGCGAAACATGGATATTGTCAGCGGCGAGGTCACGGGCGTTAACGATGCTAACAAAAAGATAGTCGTGAGGCGCAATCTGACCGAGGCCGAGCTGCATAACCTGTTTACCCGTTCTGATGATGTGATGTTCAGCCAGCATTCCGCCATTGTTATGTCACCTAAAGTACCTGAGCTGGCAATGGCCTATGACCTGGCAATTGGCCCCTGTAAGTCGTTTGATTACGACCATGGGGCTTTCTGGAGCAAGTTACTTCGGTTGGCCGACTGGCGTAGCGGATATGAAGACATAGAGGCTTCGAACTATTACAGGTCAGGGCAATTACCGGAGTCTGATACCAAGCTTTTCATGAACAAGCCTGATCAGGTCTTACCAAAAGGTGAATTTGGGGTGGTGAACCAGTTTATGAATGCTACCCGCGTGATCCCGGCTCGTTATCCGGAAGTGCATCATCAGGAAGTGGCAAACCTGCAATGGCCTATGCCGCCAGTTAGGCGGCTTTAAAACCGCGTCCACTTAGCAGAAAAGGAAATTCGCATGACAAATATATGTATGAGTCTGGCAATACTGACGGGGCTGGTATTGATGACCGGATGCGCGCAGCCGCAGGAGCCGCCGAGCCAGGTGATTTACCGGTTCGACGATCATCGTTATCTTGAACTACAGGGCTGGTACTGTGAAGGGGCGTTGTTCTACGTTGACCCGGTGCGGGGTATTCGTTCGGAAGTGGTAAGTCAATTTTACCGGGCGTTTGGAGAAAAATTCGTACATCCATCAGAGCGTTATATCGCAATACCTTCGTGGAATACCAGTGCATTTCTGGTATCTAAAAACTATGGGGCTACATGGAGAGTTGCAAGATTTGGCACTGGTTATCATAAGGTCGAGCCGGATGGTTCGTCCAGTCCTTCCAGAGAAAATATCCTCTCGTTTACTGTTATTAATGACCAGGGCTTTCTACTGACCCGTCAGGGCAATCTCTACATGAGTTCAAAGCCGTTCGAGGACCCGCGTATATTGCCCGGCGGAAAAGGCGTTGACTATATCGATGTGTATGGCGTTAAGCACCACATGCGTCCAGGATTTGCAGGAGCCGCCTGGGGAATGTCGTACATTCCGCCTAAAACAATCGACCAACTGACTGCCCAGTTCCTGACTAACTGGCAGGATTTGCCGACCCGCGTACCGGAAGTCATCAATTATAAGGGCTGGGATCGTATGCGCTGCAATATGGATAAAGGGCTACAGCCATGAATAGCGTGTTCAGAGGTGCGATGCTGAACGGTTGCAGGACGATGCTGGCGAATGCGACGGTTCCCCATCCCACGGTGTCTATGGGCATACAGATGCAGTGATAACGAGTATCAGGAGCTGGTTTGGAAAATGAGTACGCAGCACAGGCTTTTTTGGTCTGGTGCAGAGAGGTGGCCGGGGATGTGATACAGCTTTCCGTGCCTGATAACCTACTGTGTCGCAAAATTGAAAGGGTGGAGATCACTCAGCCTCAACTGGCCGTGAAAATGACCCACAACCTCGATACTGAGGGTAATACGGTCACTGAAGTATTCTATGCTGCGGCCAATAACTATCAGCCGTGGTGCATATTGAGCGAACGTCAGGAAGACAATCAGCCCCTCGTGCTGTCTGCATGCCATTGCGTGCTGACCTTGCGGCTATGCGATGGACGTAATGAGCTGATCGTCAGTCCCGACTATGACTGGGATGATTAGGCTGAAGCCGCTATCGTCGAGGCAAAAAGCCATGGCTGCGATCCAGCGTCGGCAGCATCTGGCCCCAGGTTTCTGCGCCCGGTCGGCAGGTCCACAACGTGCGGGTGTAGGGATGCTGCGCATCAGGCAGACCGCTCGCTGCCATTGTGTCCACACATTCCCCCTGGTACATCACCATTACCCGGTGGCAATGCTGCGCCACCAACGGCAGATCGTGGCTAATGAGCAGCATCGCCATTTGCCGTTGTTCGCACTGGGCAACCAGCAGTTCAAGGATCTGGTTACGCAGACGCGCATCCAGTGCGGAAGTGGGTTCATCGGCAATCAGCACATGCGGATCGTTAACCAGCGCAATGGCGATCATTACCCGCTGCCCCATACCGCCGGAGAGTTCGCCGGGGTAGCGTTGCAGCACTGCCGATTCCAGCTCTACAGACCGCAACGCTTCGTTGATCTTCTCCAGCCGCTGCTTACGGTTCAGCCGCTGGTGGAGCGTTAACGCTTCATCCAGCTGTGCCAGCACGGTTTTCACCGGATTCAGGGCGTAGCGCGGATCCTGCAATACCATCGCGATATCGTTACCACGCAGTGCGCGCCAGCCGCGATCGTTGAGCGTGGTGACATCCCGTCCCAATACATTCAGCGTGGTGGCGCTGACGTGACCCGGCTTGCGCACCAGCCCCATCAGGGCACGTGCGGTCATCGATTTTCCCGAACCGGATTCGCCGACCAGCGCCAGCCGCTCGTTGCCAAGCGTAAAGCTCAGGTTTTTCACCACCCGCGCGCCGGGGTAGTTAATATTCAGGTCGCTTACCGCGACGCGAGTCTCAGTCATGTTGCGGCTCCAGCACATCACGCAGGCCATCGCCCAGTAGGTTGAAGGCGAGGCTTGCCAGTAAGATCACCGCCCCTGGCGCTGCGGCAATCCACCATTGATCGAAAATCACCTGCATACCGTCGGCGATCATCGCACCCCATTCCGCCATCGGCGGCCGGGCGCCTAACCCTAAGAAACCCAGCCCGGCGGCAGCCAGAATAATGCCCGCAAGATCGAGCGCCAGCCGCACAATCGCCGAAGGCAAACAGAGCGGCAGAATATGGCCAAACAGCAGCCGCCAGCCGCGAATGCCCATCATCTCGGCGGCGGCCAGATAATCACTGTGGCGTAAACGTTGGATCTCGCTGCGTGCCTGGCGGGCGTAAGCGGGCCAGGTAGTGAGCGCCAGCGCCAGCGCGCCGTTTACCAGGCCGGGGCCAAGCATAGCGACAAAGGCAAAGGCGAGGATCAGGCGGGGCATCGACATCACTACATCGGTAAAGCGCATCAGCACGCGCTCCAGCCAGCCGCCATAATAGCCGGAAACAATACCGATCAGCAGCCCGACTGGCAGTGTAATGGCGGTCACCAGCGCTACCAGACCGAGTGCCGGGCGTGTGCCGTAAATTAGCCGCGAGAGTAAATCACGCCCGTAGCTGTCGGTGCCGAGCCAGTATTGCGCACTGGGTGCTTGTAAGCGTGCGGCGGCGTCCTGCCAGTTGGGATCGCGCGGCGTGAGCCACGGCGCTAACAGCGCAATCAGCAGCAGTATGGCGACAATCAGCAGCCCGCTAAACGCGGCGGGCGAGCGGCGCAGACGGCGCAGAAAAAGAGTCGTCGGCATCAGCGCACCCTCGGATCGGTTAACCGTACCAGCAGGTCGGTCAGGTTATTGATCAGCACAAAACAGACGCCAATTACCAGCGTACCGCCCATGATGGCGGTAGTATCGCCAGCGAACAGTGCCGTCGTGAGATAACGGCCAATGCCGGGCCAGGAGAAGACCGTTTCGGTGAGGACCGCGCCTTCCAGCATGCTGGTGTAGGCCAGCGCGATCACGGTCAGCAGCGTACCGCGAATATTCGGCAACACATGACGCAGCAGAATGGTCATCTCGCCTGCGCCTTTGGCGCGCGCCAGCAAAATGTACTCTTTGTTCATCTCGCTCAGGCAGGCAGAGCGTGTCAGGCGGGTAATGCTTGCCAGCGAATAATAGGCCAGCAGCAGCACCGGCAGCAGCAGGTGGCTGAGCGCATTTTTAAACGCGCCGCTGTCGCCGGAAAGCCAGGTGTCGATCAGCGCAAAGCCCGTGCGCGGCGTGACGGTGTACTGGTAGATATCATCGAGTCTGCCTGGCCCGGCGCTCCATTGCAGGCGAGCGTAAAACAGTGCCAGCATCAACAAACCCAGCCAGAAAATCGGCACCGAGTTGCCGAGCAGCGTAAAGGTGCGCACCGCGATATCCCACTGTGAACCTTTAAAGCGCGCGCATAAAACGCCTGCGAGCACGCCGAGCACACTGCCGACAACCAGCGCCAACGTTGCCAGCTCCAGCGTCGCCGGAAATGCGGCGAGCAGATCCTGCAACACCGGCTGCCCAGTCGCGCTGGCCGTGCCTAAATCGCCATGTGCCAGGTTCACCAGGTAGTGCCAGAACTGCACCGGCAAAGGCTGGTCCAGCCCCAGTTGTTGACGTACCTGATCGTAGGTGGACTGGCTGGCATGATCGCCGACAATCTGCAAAACCCGGTCAACGGGCGAGAAGGCCGACAAAGAAAAGGTCACCAGCAGTAGGCCAAAAAGTGTCAGGGCTAACGTGAGCAGCCCCTGAAATAGTGCGAGCAGAGGACGTTTTACGCGCCGCTCTGCTCTGTTGGGTAAGACCACTGACATGGACAAACTCATCTTCAGCGAAAGAACCCTCCCGCGCGGGCGGGAGGAGGAAACGTTACTTGGTGACGTGGTCGTACCATACCATATCGGCGTTTAGCCCTTGCTGGTAGCCTTTCACGTTATCGCGCACCACGATCTGTGTTTTACCTTGATCGACAAAGACATAGGGCGAGTTGTGCTGCAATTCCTGCTGCATTTTCTTGTACAGTTCGAGGCGTTTTGCCGCATCCGGTTCGGCCACTGCAGCCAGCGTTTCTTTATTCAGTTGTGGGATCTGCCAGCCATTCAGCCCGGCCACGGTGCTGGATTTACCATCGTTCCATGCAAAAGCGCTGGCGTTCGAGTGGGCGTCGAAGTAATCCGGGATCCACAAACGAATCGCCGCCTGATGCTGTTTTGCCCGCACACGAGCGTATACCTGGCTACCCGCTGCGGGCAGCAGATCCACTTTCACGCCGCCCTGGGCGAAGCTGGCCTGCATCGACTGGGCAATGGTAATAAACGGCGGTTTGTTTTCGACATCCAGCGTGAAGTGCGCATCTTTAATGCCCGCTTTGGCGAGGATCGCTTTTGCTTTCGCCGGATCAAAGGTGAACGGGTTATCCTCCAGCGCACCCGGCAGACCAACCGGCAGGAAGCTCTGGTGAACAAAATACTGGCCTTTCAGCAGATCTTTGGTGATGCCGTTGTAATCAACCAGCCAGCGCGCGGCTTCCCAGAACGCCGGGTTGTTCAACAGCGGGTTGGCGCTGTTGCCGGTGTTAAACACCAGGTAATTCTGCTCGGCGGACGGAATGCTCAATACTTTCACGCCTTTCTTATCCGCCAGCGCGCTAATTTGATCGGCGCCCAGATCGCGCGCGACATCGGCATCGCCCTGCTGGATCAGCAGACGGCGGGAAGCCGGTTCCGGCACGTTTTTAATGATGATATTTTTAAGCTTCGGCGCGCCGCCAGGCGAGCTGGCGTTGGCATCCAGCACGATGGCCTGGTGTGGCTGGTAGACGCGCATTTTAAACGCGCCGCTGCCCGCCGAATGCATCTTCAACCAGGCGTTACCGAAGTCATTGCCTTGCACATTTGCGCTGACCAGCTTCTCATCCACGATCGAGGCAATCGGTGTGGAGAGAATATTCAGTGCTACCGCCGGGCTGACATCCGCTGTCCAGTGCAGTTGCAGTGTGTGGTCATCCACTTTCTTCAACTGGCTGGCAATATTATCCGGCTGCCAGCCGAGGACGTTAAGGATAAACGCCGGGGATTTGTTGAGTGTCACCGCACGGGTATAAGAGAAAATCACATCTTCCGGGCGCAGTGGGTTGCCGGAGGCAAATTTCGCGTCGCTCTTCAGTTTGATGGTAAGGGTTTTTGCCGCGGGGTCCGCCTGCCAGCTTTCGGCCAGAATCGGGGTGATTTTTTCCGGATTTTCACGATCAGGCTGCACCAGCCGCTGGTACAGGCTCGGCACGGTTTGAATACTGGAAAGCTCATTCGCTTCCGCCGGATCAAGGCTCACAATATCGTCTAAACCCTGGGCGACGACCAACGTATCCGGCGGTGTTGCCGCATAGCTGGCAGCAGAAAGGAGCGCCAGGATGGCAACAGACAGCAGTTTTTTAGTCATAAGAAATCCCTGAAAAGTTAATATGATGTAATTATTTTATACCGCTAAGGTAGGTCAGCTTCCGTCGTTTTTTAAAGTTTAAATTCATCTTTCTATATGCTGCATGCGCATAAGCCAGATTTTTTTGTCATTAGGGGAAAAATGCGCAGGGCGAGCGCTCGCGAAGAGAGGATCACTTCGTCGAGCGCGCCAGTTGCACCGCGCCGGGTATCGCTGCGCTCGCTCGGCCTATGCACTTACAGCTATACACAACAATGCATAAGCCACAGGCCGGATAAGGCCTGCTCGCTTTCCAGCAAAATTGCTAACTCAACATATGCGAAAGGGTTCCGTTCACCAGATGTTCTGGAGTTTCAGGAATAGGGCATCACGTGAACGGGACAAGGGGAGCTACCGCGCTCCCCTTGTCAATCCCCGCGGCCCCGCGGGAAATCGGCGCTTCGCACTACGCTCACCTCCCGAGCGTCTGGCTGCAGTCGGCTCAACTCGACGTCCTGTCTCGGTTCGCCTCTGGCCGCCATCCATGGCGTCCAGACCTTGCCATTCACTCTCCGGCTCGCCGATTTCAGCGGGGACACAACCCCTCGCTGCGAAAGTTATGCCTGAAAAACGCTTATTCATCGCTGTAATCGCGTCAGCCCGGTTCGCGCAGCGTCAGCGGGCATTTCCTACCACAACATCCGCAGTGGTTGTTATCATTGTTTTCATTAAAAGCGATTGCTTTACTTCTTTTTAATCTTAATTAACTCCGCCGTAACGCCGATGGAGATTTAAGCAGCGCTGTATGACTGCTATTCCTTTTCTTCACAGCAATTTACCGGGGTTTTTATGCACTTTATTCGAAATCTAAAAATCAAAGTCGTGATGCTTACGATCCTGATCATTTTCACTCTGCTCTGGGGTTGTGTGTCGTTTTTCTCACTGCATTCATTAAACGGCTTAACGGGTGAAGTTGAACTCACCAACGTTCAGCAGGTGAACGGCGACATTATCAATAATGCCAGTGACCGCTACTATCAGGTGAAACTACTGATGGATCGCGCGATGGTTTACCAGGCAAATAACGATACCCAAAACTACCAACAAACCATCGAGCAAATCGGCAACGATATCAACTTTCTACAGGGCGGGTTGAATCAGTTTAAAGTCACCGACCACGCCAATATCAGCACCACTGCCATAGATAATATCTATAACAGTTCGCTGACCTTGTTTAACCAGGCCATTACTCCTATGTTTGCCGCTGTCAAGGGGAACAACGCCGCGAGTTACGCGCAACTGTCGAAAGATCAGTTCAGCCCGCTGCGCAGCGGTTTTTCGCGGGCTATCGTCGCTTACAACCAGGAGATCCACGATCTGAAATCGGCGGCGAACGGGCGTATAGCCAGTTGGGTGTCGGTGACACGCACCATCATTATTATCGCGATGGTTATTGGCTTGGGGATGTTGGTACTGTCGGAACGTTACCTGGCGCTGTGCCTGGGGCGTTCGCTGGAGTGGGTGAAACAGCATTTGCAGGTGCTGTCGGTCGGGAGTCTGGATAAACCGACCAGGGACCTTGGGCGCAACGAAGTCGGGCAGTTGATCCCGTATCTGGCAACGATGCAGGAGAACTGGGTGAAAACCGTCACTCAGATCCGTAACAGCGCCGGAGAAATCTATCAGGGTGCCAGCGAAATCGCTTCCGGGAATACCGATCTCTCTTCGCGCACAGAAGAGCAGGCTGCGGCACTGACGCAAACCGCCGCCAGCATGGAAGAGTTAAGCGCCGTGGTGAAACAGAACGCCGACAACGCCAGTCAGGCCAGCCAACTGGCGAAAACCGCGTCGGAAGCGGTGAACACCGGTGAACAACGGGTGCACGCGGTCATCGCCAGCATGAAGAACATTACTGAAAGTTCGCAGAAAATCACCGACATTATCAACGTGATCGACAGTATTGCTTTTCAGACCAATATCCTTGCGCTAAACGCCGCCGTGGAGGCCGCGCGTGCCGGTGAGCAGGGGCGTGGTTTTGCCGTCGTCGCCAGTGAAGTGCGTAACCTGGCGCAGCGCAGCGCCGGTGCGGCGAAAGAGATCAAAGCGTTGATCGACGAGTCAGTGGTTAACGTTAATAACGGTTACGACCAGGTGACGCTGACCAGCGAATCGATGGATAACATCCTGCGTTCAGTTACCAGCGTGACGGACATCATGGGCGAGATCGCGTCGGCATCCGGCGAGCAGAGTAAAGGGATAGTCCAGGTTGGCACGGCGATTTCGCAAATGGATAGCGTTACCCAGCAGAACGCTGCGCTGGTGGAAGAGTCCTCCGCCACCTCAGGCTCTCTGGAGCAGCAGGCTTACCAACTGACTGAAATCGTGTCGGTGTTTAAACTGCCGGGCGATGTTTCTGCGCCAGGCACCGCCAGCAAACCCGCATCCCGGGCGCCGAAAACCGGAAAACCGACGTTAACCCGCGCCAGCAAAGTGCCGGATACCGAATGGGAAGCGTTCTAATAAAAAACTGCCCGGTCGCATCGTGCGAACCGGGCGATAAAAACCCGGCGCATCAGCGCCGGGCAATCGGGTATATTTACCTTATTTACTTTCCATCATCGCCACGATACTCGCCCCCTGGCGCGTGAGTTTGCGGCTCACGCGGAACAGGATCTCCGCTTCCGTTTTTCCTGCTGCACTTCGTTAACTGACGTCATACCTTTTTGCAGTCTGCAGGGGAGAAAAATATTCCCCGCGACGTTGAAGTTTTCAAACAGATTCAGCTCCAGATACCCCCTGTCGATACCGTGCGGAGCGGGTGTCGAAGAATGCATTCTAAAAAGGAGAAAAGGATCATGCTCCGAACGGCAAATCCACTGCCAGCGTCATCACCTGCCCATGGTCGGCTTGCCAGTAGATGTTTACTTTTTTATCAATCAGTTGCGGAGAAAATTCCGCCAGAAAACACAACTCAAGATGCTGTTCATCAATGGCGGTAATGTGGGTGCAGGCAAAGCCGGGGAAGGGCTGAGCCAGCGAGGAAAACGCTTTATAAAGGCTCTCTTTCGCGCTGAAGGCGAGCGTGAGCGCCAACGTAAACGGCAGGGCGCAGTCGGCAAGCAGCGCCTGTTCCTGCGCGGTAACAATGCTTACGGCCAGTTCATTGCAAAGTGCCGGGCTGAATTGCGCCTCAATATCAACGCCGACAGGATGCGGCGCCACCACGGCAACGGCCCGCTGCCCGCTGTGACTGATGCTACCTGATACGCCCTGCGGCCAGCAGGGTTCACCTGCAAGTCCAATGGCCGGAATCGTACTGAAACCATGTTCTTGTAATGCGTGCAGCGCGGCAATACGCCCGGCCAGATGCTCGGTCTGGCGTTTTAACGCGCAGTGCGCAAGCGCATTGTGATGGGGTAGCCAGAACAGATCGGCGTGGGTAAACGTCGCGGGAAGAAAGTCAATCAGATGAAGCGTATGACCAGCGAGGGAAACAGTGTGATGAGTGGTGTGCATAGCGTTTCCTCGCCCGCTCCTCTCCCCGCCGGGAAGCGGGGGATCTTCCGTTGGAGGAGAGGGTGGGGGCAACTTAGAGCCTCTCCCGCCAGGCGTATAGGGTTGCAGCCAGTCTGGACACGGACAGCGCGCAACAACCGCAGCATACACGCCGTACGTGAGGATGACTCACTTCGCTCGGCCTATATGGCCGCCGCAAGCGGCGTTCAAAATGCCAATACATTTTATGTGAGCACAGCCCAGGACCAAAATGGCAAATAAAATAACCTAATGGGATGGGCTCTTAGAAGTGGGTGTTCACACTCATATACCAGGTGCGGCCAGACTCGTTATAGGTTTCTGCGCCAGCGCCATACATCCAGCCAGTGCTGCCGCCGGTGCTCTGGGCGTTACCCGCGCGCCAGTGGCGTTTATCAAACAAGTTATCGATACCGGCCGTCAGGCTGACGTATTTGGTCACATCCCAGGTGCCGCTCAGGCCAACAATGCTGTAAGGGCTGACTTCATTGGTGGCGGAACCGGTCACGCGGTTGCCCTGATAGTCATACTTTTTCGGCTCCTGTTTGCCGTACCAGGTAAAGGTCGATTGAACAGAAACATTTTGCACAATCTGCCAGCTCAGGGTGGAGTTTACCGTGTACTCCGGAATGATCGACAGGCGCTCACCGGTTGTTTTGTTTTTGCTTTGCAGCATATAAGTAAAGTTATTGCTCCACGTTACTGCGTCGCTGACCGGTACGTTCAGCGTGCCTTCTAAACCTTCCACCACTGCTTTTGGCACATTTTCCCATTGATAGAGATCGGTTTTGGTACTGCCGACAGAGGTCTGGCTCAGCGGTGAATAGCCGGCTTCAATCTTGTTGCGGTAATCGTTGCGGAACCAGGTTACCCCGGCCAGCCAGCCTTCATGTTTGAACTCCAGACCAATCTCTTTGTTGATGCTGGTTTCCGCTTTCAGATCGTCGTTACCCATCATATAGCAACCCACGCCGGTGCCGCTGGCGTAGCACCCCTGACCTTTACTGTAGAGGATGTAGTTCGGGTTGGTCTGATAGAGGCTCGGCGCTTTGTAAGCGCGGGCAATACCCATTTTCAGCGTGAAGTCATCGCCCAGCCCCTGCGAGAGATTCAGCGATGGGCTCCAGTTATTGCCGACAATGGTGTGATGATCAAAGCGCAGGGCTGGCGTCAGCATGGTGCTGTCGGTCAGCTCCATGTTGTCTTCCGCGAACACTGAATAGATGTCGGCGCTGGAGTAGGGGCTGCGGTTGGTGCTGTTCAGACCGGAAATCGGGCCGCCCTGGAAAGCCTGCTTATTCGATGCCATATCCTTCATTCGCTGCTGGTTCCACTCGGTTCCCAGCGTCAGCGTCTGATTGACCAGCAGCTCCAGCGGCAGGTTCACTTCGTTATGCAGCATCACATCCGAGAGATTGATATCGGTGAACGTATTGGTGTTGAATAACCCTTCCAGCCCCCCCGCCAGACCTTCGCCGAGACGCGAGTTGCGCGTGTACTCGTACTGGAGCCAGTTATTGGTGGTCACGCCGTTATCCCAGCCGCCATTCCAGGTTACAGAGTAGTTCTGGCGATAAAGACGGTTAGTCTCTTTGCCGTAGTTCTCTTTCACGTAGTTATTGGTGCTGCTGTCGTTGTTGGTATTCTGCGTATCGCCCGCATAGAGGTTCCCCTGGCGGCTGTAACCGGCTTCGAACTCCAGCGACTGCAACGGCGCGAAATCCCAGCGCACCACGCCGTTGATATCTTTATTAATCGAACCTTCGCGACCGGCGGCCATGGTGTTGGCATAGATCCCGGTACGTTCAGACTGGTGATCCTGGTTGATATCCCACGCGTCGGCCTGGGTTTTTGCCAGGTTGCCGTACAGGCGGAAGCTGACATCGCCGCCCAGCGGGCCGCTCAGGCTGAAGTCGGTACGTTTGGTGGCACCTTCGTCTTTATGTTCCGGCGTGTTGAAATAGGTGTTCCACGCGCCGTGCCATTCGTCTGTTTTATCTTTTTTGGTGATGATATTCACCACGCCTCCGGCTGCGCCGTTACCGTAACGCGCCGCTGCCGGGCCGCGGATAACCTCGATGCGTTCGATCATTTCTGGCGGCACCCAGTTGGTGTCACCACGGCTGTCACGTTCGCCGCGCCAGCCAAGGCGCACGGAGTTGCGGCTGGTAACCGGTTTGCCGTCAATCAGGATCAGGGTGTTTTCCGGGCCCATACCGCGAATATCGATTTGGCGGTTGTTGCCGCGCTGACCGCTGGTGGCGTTACCGGTTAAGTTAACGCCTGGCATGGTACGGATAATTTCAGAAACGTCGCGCGCTGGCGGGTTTTTGCGAATTTCGTCAGCGGTGATAGTGGAAACGCCCGGCGCCTGTAAATTTTGCTGCGCGGCGGTAACGACGATGGTGTCATCCTTCGCGGTGGCGTTGCTGGTATTGCTGTCTGCTGCCATGGCGGGCAAAGCAGCACCGTAGATTCCCAGATTGACCAATAAAGTCAACGTATTGATTTTGTTATTCATTTTTTACCTGCTTTTCATCGCCGCTTCCCCGGTTATCCATTCCCAGGGGGAGAGGAGGCGGCATAGTGGAGCCAGCACAAAGCGAGCTATTTCAGCCCTGAGCAGCATCGACAAAGGTGGCTAATGTAGTGAAGATGCGCTTCCCACAGCGCATAAATACGCTATTGCAAATGAAAATTGTTATCAATATTATTATCAATAAATTCCGAGGTGCAAGCAAAAGTTTCCACAGCATATTTGGGGTAATAGACGTGACGTCAACAACGGGAAGTGATGCCTGGTGGGAGTCAAAACAGGGACCAGAATGGGTGCAGGAAGCGGATGAATACCGCGTCACGTTTTGGTGGCGGGATCCGGCAGGCACGGAAACCACGTCTCCCATTCAACGGGTCTGGCTCTATATCACCGGCGTGACCGATCATCATCAAAATGCCCGGCCGCAATCGCTTGAGCGCATTGCCGGTACCGATGTCTGGCAGCGGGAGATCCGCCTTGAAGCGGGTTGGCGGGGCAGCTATTGCCTGATGCCTTCACAAAATCACGACGACTTTCCACCCGCTGTGTTTGCTGCCATTCCGCCGGATCGCGTCGCCCTGCGCGAAGGCTGGCGCAAATTGCTGGCTCAGGCGATTGCCGATCCGCTTAACCCGCAAAGTTGGCGTGGTGGGCGTGGACATCCGGTTTCTGCGCTGGAAATGCCCGATGCGCCGCCACAGCCGGGCTGGCAGGCATCTGATACCCCTTTTAATGAGCCGCAATTACTGCACTGGCGTAGCCAACGGCTGAACAACACGCGCCGGGTGTGGATCTACACCACTGGTGAGGAAAACGCCGCTGAACGCCCACTGGCGGTGCTGCTCGACGGGCAATTCTGGGCGCAGAGTATGCCGGTCTGGCCCGCTCTGGCCGCGCTCACCAACGAGGGACGATTACCGGCGGCCGTCTATGTGCTGATCGATGTGATTGATAACGCACACCGCACGCGCGAACTGCCCTGCAATGCCGATTTCTGGCTGGCGGTGCAGGAAGAGCTGCTACCTCAGGTGCAGGCGCTGTCGCCGTTCAGCGATCGCAGCGAGCATACGCTGGTGGCCGGGCAGAGTTTTGGCGGTCTCTCTTCACTTTACGCCGCGCTGCACTGGCCGCAGCGTTTTGGCTGTGTACTGAGTCAGTCCGGTTCTTACTGGTGGCCGCATCGCGGCGCAGAGCAGGACGGCATCATTATCCAACAACTTCAACGTGGTGAACTGCACCCCTCCGGTCTGCGCATTGTGCTGGAAGCGGGTGTGCGCGAACCGCTTATTTTTCGCGCCAATCAGGCACTTTTTTCTCTGTTACAACGCATACAGCAGCCGGTTTTCTGGCGTCAGGTTGACGGTGGACATGATGCGCTTTGTTGGCGCGGCGGGCTGACTTCCGGGCTGATTACCCTCTGGCAGCCATTGACCTGCACCCGCTGATGCGCCGTTCTATGACAGGAGTTTGCTATGGAGTTCACGAACCCTTTCGATAATCCGCAAGGGCAGTTTTATATTCTGCAAAACGACCAACAGCAATACAGTTTATGGCCTGCACAGTGCGCATTGCCTGGCGGCTGGCACGTGGTGTGCGAACCGCAACCGCAGGAAGCCTGCAATATGTGGCTTCACACTCACTGGCAGAGCTTAACCCCGATGCACTATGTGCCAGCAAGGAGCGGCCAATGACGCAACGTTTACCGCTGGTCGCCGCACAGCCCGGGATCTGGATGGCGGAAAAACTCTCGTCGCTGCCCAATGTCTGGAGTGTGGCGCACTATGTTGAACTGAAGGGGGATATCGATGCCGCATTGCTGGCGCAGGCGATTGTCACCGGTATGGCGCAGGCCGATACGCTGCACATGTGTTTTGTGGAAGATAATGGCGACGTCTGGCAGTGGGTGGATGAATCACAACCGTTTACACTGCCCGCCATCACCGATTTACGTACCCACCGCGATGCGCATGCCGCTGCGCTGAACATTATGCGCGCCGACCTGACGCAAAATCTGCGTATCGAGAGTGGCAAACCGCGGGTCTGTCATCAACTCCTGCGTGTGGGTGAACAGCGCTGGTACTGGTATCAGCGATATCACCATTTACTGGTCGATGGTTTCAGTTTTCTGGCTATTACCCGCCAGATCGCCACAATTTACAGCGCCTGGCGACGCGGCGACGAAACGCCGTCATCCCCCTTTACGCCGTTTTCGGAAGTGGTGGAAGAGTACCAGCGTTATCGCGACAGCGACGGCTGGCAGCGTGATGCTGCTTTCTGGGCGAAACAGCGCAGCGAACTGCCGCCACCGGCTTCACTCTCGCCGATGCCTCTGCCGGGACGTGCAGCGACCACCGATATCCTGCGCCTGAACGTTGCGCTCAATGCCGATAATGTCCGCCGTTTAACCCGCGCGCTGCCGCATAGCCAGCCCGCCGAACTGGGTTTGGCGCTGGTGGCATTGTGGCTCGGCCGCCTCTGCGGGCGGATGGATTACGCCGCCGGGTTTATCTTTATGCGCCGCATGGGCTCCGCCGCACTGACGGCGACCGGGCCGGTACTGAACGTGCTGCCGTTAGGCATTCATATCGATGCTGCGCAAACTCTTGCAGAACTGGCTGCGCAACTGGCGACCAGCCTGAAAGTAATGCGTCGCCACCAGCGTTACGATGCCGAACAGATTGTCCGCGATGCGGGCCATGTCGCAGGCGATGAGCCGCTGTTTGGCCCGGTATTCAACGTAAAAATGTTTGATTATCTGCTGGATGTCGATGGCATTTGTGGTATTACGCACACGCTGGCGACCGGGCCGGTTAACGATCTGGAAATTGCGCTGCTCCCGGATGACGAGGACGGCCTTGCTGTTGAAGTGCTGGCGAACCGCGGCCGTTATGATGAAGCCACGCTGCGCGGCCATGTGGCGCGGCTGGGCCACTTACTGGCGCAGTTTGCCGAAAACCCGGCGCGGCGCTGCGGCGATGCCGATCTGCTTGCCCCGCACGAAGCGCAACAGTTGGCAAACATTAACGATACCGGCATGAGGCTGCCGACCACCACCTTAAGCAATTTAGTGGCGATGCAGGCGGCGAAAACCCCGCACGCGCCCGCATTGCGCGATGCCTGCTGGCACTTCAGCTACCGCGAAATGCGCGAACAGGTTGTCGCGCTGGCGCAACGTCTGCGCCAGCTTGGCGTGAAGCCTGGTGACAGCGTAGCGGTGGCGTTGCCGCGCTCGGTCTTTCTGACGCTGGCGCTGCACGGCATTGTCGAAGCGGGCGCCGCCTGGCTGCCGCTGGATACCGGTTACCCGGACGAGCGTCTGCGGATGATGCTGGAAGATGCGCAGCCGAAATTATTGATCACCGCAGAAGATCAACGTTCCCGCTTTAGCGATATTCCGGGGCTGGCACACTTCTGCTACCAGCAGCCGCTGGCCACACAGGGCAGTGATGCACTCAATTTGGCGCACCCGGAACAGACGGCGTATATCATTTTCACTTCCGGCTCGACCGGGCGACCGAAAGGGGTAATGGTCGGCCAGACCGCCATCGTCAACCGCCTGCTGTGGATGCAGGAGCAGTATCCGTTGAATGCACAGGATGTGGTGGCGCAGAAAACGCCGTGCAGTTTTGACGTCTCGGTATGGGAGTTCTGGTGGCCGTTTATCGCCGGGGCGAGCCTGGTGATGGCGGAACCGGAAGCGCACCGTGATCCGCAGGCGTTACAGGCTTTCTTTGCCGAATATGGCGTAACCACGACCCATTTCGTGCCGTCGATGTTGGCGGCCTTTGTCGCTTCGCTGACGTCGCAGAGTACGCAGCAGGGCTGTCGTTCGCTGAAACAGGTGTTCTGTAGTGGCGAAGCGCTGTCAGCGGAATTATGCCGCGAGTGGCAACACTTGACTGGTGTACCGCTGCATAACCTGTATGGCCCGACGGAAGCGGCGGTGGACGTGAGCTGGTATCCGGCGCATGGCGAAGCGCTGGCACAGGTGCGCGGCAACAGCGTGCCGATTGGTTTCCCGGTGTGGAATACCGGGCTGCGCATTCTCGACGCCATGATGCGCCCGGTGCCGCCGGGCGTGGCGGGCGATCTCTATCTGACGGGTGTTCAACTGGCGCAGGGCTATCTGGGACGTCCGGATCTGACCGCCAGCCGCTTTATTGCCGATCCGTTTGCCCCTGGCGAGCGCATGTACCGTACCGGCGATGTGGCACGCTGGCTGGAAAATGGCGCGGTGGAATATCTGGGGCGCAGCGACGATCAGCTGAAAATTCGCGGCCAGCGTATTGAATTGGGGGAAATTGAACGGGCGATGCAGTCCCTGGCGGATGTAGCGCTGGCGGTAGCCCATGCCTGCGTCTTTAATCAAGCGGTGTCCAGTGGCGGCGATGCGCGTCAACTGGTGGGCTATGTGGTTTCCTCATCGGGTTTGCCGCTCGATACCGCTGCGTTGTTGGATCAACTGCGTGGGCAACTGCCGCCGCATATGGTGCCAGTGCGTCTGCTGCAACTGAGCGCCTTGCCGCTGAGCGCGAACGGAAAACGCGATCGCAAAGCGCTGCCGTTGCCGGAACGGGCAGCGGTATCCCGTGGTCGTCCGGTGAACGCCGGTATGGAAACGCATGTGGCGCAGGCGTTTGCCGCGCTGTTGGGCTGCGAGGTGCAGGATGCACAGGCTGATTTCTTTGCGCTTGGCGGCCATTCACTGTTGGCGATGCGTTTGGCGGCGCAACTCAGTCGCGAGCAGCAAAGGCCGGTAACGGCGGGGCAGATTATGGTCGCTTCTACGGTGGAAAAACTGGCCGCGCTGCTGGAGCAGAGCCTGACGGCGGAGCAGACGCAGCGCTACGGTATGGAAACGCTGCTACCGCTGCGTGAAAGCGATGGCCCGACGCTGTTCTGCTTCCATCCAGCTTCCGGTTTTGCCTGGCAGTTCAGCGTGCTGGCGCGTTACCTTGCACCGCGCTGGTCGATAACCGGGATCCAATCGCCGCGACCTTTCGGGCCGCTACAGCAGGCGGCGACGCTGGATGAGGCCTGTGAGCAGCATCTTGCCACGCTACTGGCACAGCAGCCGCACGGGCCTTATCACCTTTTCGGTTACTCGCTTGGCGGCACGCTGGCGCAGGGCATTGCCGCGCGTTTGCGGGTGCGGGGTGAAGAGGTGGCCTTTCTTGGCCTGCTCGATACCTGGCCGCCGGAGACGCAAAACTGGGCGGAGAAAGAGGCCAACGGGCTGGATCCGCAAGTGCTGGCAGAGATTGAGCGTGAGCGGCAGGCCTTCCTTGCCGCCCGGCAGGGGCAAGGTCCCGGTGAGCTGTTTTCGACTATCGAGGACAACTACGCTGATGCGGTGCGTTTGTTGACCACCGCGCGCAGCCTGCCGTTTGACGGTAAGGCGACGCTGTTTGTTGCCGAGCGCACGTTGCCCGCAGGAACCGATCCGCACAACGCCTGGGCGCCGTGGGTACGGGAACTGGCGGTGTATCGCCAGGATTGCGCCCATGTTGATATTATTTCGCCGCAGGCGTTTGAGCGTATCGGGCCGGTGTTAAGAGAGATATTGGGGGAATAATTTTGTCTGTTGCCCGGTGGCGTAGCCGCCATCCGGTGTTTGTGGAACGGTTCCGTTCACTGTGAGTTTTCTGAAACTCTTGAATACCAGATGAACGGAACAATACTTCTGGAGTGACATATCCTTAGGGGAAAATTCCGCTGCGTCCCAGTGGTACCACCAGCGGTGTATATGCCACCGGATCGTCAATGATCATGCAGCGCAGGCCGTAGACCGTTTCTATCAGCTCGGCGGTAACGATCTCTTTTGGCGCGCCCTGCGCGACAATTTTGCCATCGCGCAGCGCAATCAGATGCGTGGCGTAGCGGCAGGCTTGATTCAAATCATGCAGCACCGCCGCCAGCGTATAACCCTGCTTGCGGTTCAGCTCGCTTAATAGCTCCAGCAGATCGATCTGGTAGCTGATATCAAGCCAGGTTGTAGGTTCGTCGAGCAGCATGATGGCCGTCTCCTGCGCCAGCACCATCGCAATCCATGCCCGCTGCCGCTGGCCGCCGGAGAGCGTATCGACACTCTGGCTGGCCAGCGAATCGACGCCGGTGGCTTTCATCGCCCGCGCCACAGCGTCTTCATCCTCTTTACGCCAGCGGGTGAATAGGGGCTGATGCGGATAGCGCCCGCGTGCAACCAGTTCCTGCACGGTGATATCATCCGGCGTGGTGGCGTTTTGTGCCAGCAGCCCGACGCGACGCGCCACTTCTTTGCTGGCGAAGCGCTGGATCTGCTCGCCATCAAGATAAACATGCCCCTGCACGGGTGTCATCAGCCGGCTCAGCGTTCGCAGCAGCGTTGATTTACCGCAGCCGTTGGGGCCGATAATGGCGGTGAAATGGCCGTCGGGAATGGCAACGTTTAGCTGCTCAGCAATGATTTTTTTGCCATAACCCAGCATTAAATCTGCGCCGTGCAAACGGGAAGATAAATCGGTCATTTCTTGCGGGACTCCTGAATTAACAAGGCGATAAGGTAGATACCGCCAAGACTGACGGTGACCACGCCCACCGGCAACTGATAAGGCGTAAACCCTTGCCGGGCGATAAAATCCGCCAGCAATAGCAGCAGCGCGCCGCACAGAGCCGACTGTGTTAAACCCCAACGGGTGGTGGCGCTGATGCGCCGGGCGATATGCGGTGCTACCAGCGCGATAAATGAAATCGGCCCCGCCAGCGCGGTAGCTGCCGCCGTCAACGCCACCGCGACCAGCATTAACATCAAGCGCGAACGCTCGGTGCTGACGCCGAGCGCGCAGGCGCTGTCGTCACCCATCTCCAGCAATCGCATCCGGCGGGTGAGCAGGGCGGCGCACACAAACATCAGCATAATGATTGGCGCAGAAGGCAGCGTCTTCGCCCAGGTCATACCGTTCAACGAGCCCGCATTCCACAGCCCGGCGGTGACGGCGGTTTCCAGCGACGCCCGCAATAGCAGCCAGGTATTGAACGCCACTAGCATCGCACGCACACCAATGCCGACAATAATCAGGCGGAAGGTGTCAATGCCATTGCGCCAGGCCAGCAGCCAGACCACCAGCGAGGTGAGCATACCGCCCGCCATCGCCGCCAGCGCAATGGCGGTTAAATGCTGACCAAACAGCACCATCGCCACCAGCACGCCGCTCCACGCACCGGTGTTAAAACCCATCACATCCGGGCTACCTAACGGGTTGCGCATCAGCGATTGAAAAATCGCGCCGCTGACGCCGAGCGCGGCGCCAACCAGCAGCGCCAACAGGACGCGTGGTAAACGCCACTCCGTCACCATACGTTGAAGCGCGTGTGGCGCATCGCCAGTTAATGCCTGTATCACCTCGGTCAATGCCAGCGTCACTGCGCCGCTGCGCAGGCTCCAGACCGCCATCAGTACGGTACAAAACACCATCAGCAAGCAACTGATGACTAAACGACGGGAGGGGGAAATCACAGGCCACCCCCGCGTGCGCGGCGCACCAGAACAATCAGTACCGGCGCACCGAGAAAGGCGCTGACCACCGATACGCGCAGCTCTCCGGGCACAATCAGACGGCCAATAATATCGGCGAACAACAACAATGCTGGTGTCGCAAGCAATGTGATCGGCAGCGACCAGCGGTGATCTGCGCCCACCAGCCAGCGCGCCATGTGCGGCATCATCAGGCCGATAAAGGCAATCGGGCCGACCACCGCCGTCGCGCTGCCACACAACACCGTAATGGTGACTAACCCGAGTAATTGCGTGCGCATCACCCTGCTGCCAAGTGCCGTGGCGGTATCGCTGCCGAGGCTCAAACTGTTGAGCGAGCGGCTCAGCACCAGCGCGATCGCCGCCGCCAGTAGCACCGGAATTATCACTATTTTCAACGTTTGCAGGGTGCGGATATCCAGCGATCCGGCCTGCCAGAATCGTAACTGGTCATAGACGTCGGCATTCAGCAGCGCAATCCCGCTGGAGAGCCCTTCCAGCACAGCGCCAAGCGCCACCCCCGCCAGCGTCAAACGCACCGGACTGAGTTGCCCGCCGCCCTGGCTGCCGGTAAAGGCCACCAACAGCGACGCGGACAGTGCGCCGCAAAACGCCAGCAGTAATTGTTCCACCGGAGATGAAATCCCGAGCAGTGCCGCGCCGAGCACAATGGCGAAACTGGCACCGGAGTTAACGCCAAGTAAACCGGGATCGGCCAGTGGATTACGGGTGAGGGTTTGCATCAACGCACCGGCAAGCCCCAGCGCGCCACCGGCCAGCAGACCTGCCAGCGTGCGTGGCAGGCGCGCATCACGAATTACGGTGCAGTCTGCGCTCTGGCAGGCACCAAAGAGCGCGTCGAACACCACGGTGGCAGGCATCGGCCTGGCACCAATAAACAGGCTGAGTGTGGCGGCGACAATAAGCAGTATCAATAGTCCGGCGAGTGCAAAGGGGCGCGCCGGAAAAGCAGAACACGACATAAGAACGTCCAAAACATGATAATGATAGTAATTATCGTTATCGATCTCGTTTTGGTATGTTAACATGCGAAACCAGCATATGGACATAAAAAGTACGTATTTAAGGTGCTGTGATGAAACAACAATCCTGGCTGTTGAACCTTAGCCTGCTGCGCACGCATCCGGCTTTTCGTGCGGTGTTTCTGGCGCGTTTTATCTCGATTTTATCGCTGGGCCTGCTTGGCGTAGCGGTGCCGGTGCAGATTCAGACCATGACCCACTCCAGCTGGCAGGTGGGGTTATCGGTCACGCTGACGGGTTCGGCAATGTTTGTTGGCCTGATGTTTGGCGGCGTACTGGCGGATCGCTATGAACGTAAGAAACTGATTTTACTGGCGCGCTCCACCTGCGGCGTTGGGTTTATCGGACTGTGTCTGAACGCACAACTGGCGGAGCCTTCGCTGGCGGCGATCTACTTGCTTGGTTTGTGGGACGGTTTTTTCGGCGCACTTGGCGTGACAGCGCTGCTGGCGGCAACGCCTGCGCTGGTTGGGCGGGAAAATCTGATGCACGCGGGTGCGATCACCATGCTGACGGTACGTCTGGGCTCGGTGATTTCACCGATGTGCGGCGGTCTGCTGCTGGCCTCGGGCGGTGTGGTGTGGAACTACGGCCTGGCGGCGGCGGGGACGTTTATCACCCTGTTGCCATTACTCAGCCTGCCTGCGCTGCCACCACCACCACAGCCGCGCGAGCATCCGCTGAAATCGCTGCTGACAGCACTGCAATTTTTATTTCGTAACCCGTTGATTGGCGGGATTGCGCTGCTCGGCGGGCTGTTAACCATGGCCAGTGCGGTGCGCGTGCTTTATCCGGCGCTGGCGATGAGCTGGAACATGTCGGCGGCGGAAATCGGTCTGCTGTATGCCGCATTACCTTTTGGTGCGGCGATCGGGGCGTTGACCAGCGGCAAGCTGGCGCACAGCGAGTGGCCTGGCGTGATTATGCTGATGACCAACGTCGGCGCTTTTGTCGCGGTAGGGCTGTTCAGCCTGATGCCAGTGTGGGCGCTCGGTGTGCTGCTACTGGCGTTAGGCGGCTGGCTAACTGCCGTGAGTTCACTGTTGCAATACACTCTGCTGCAAACCCAGACGCCAGAAGCGATGCTCGGGCGCATCAACGGCCTGTGGACCGCGCAGAACGTGACGGGCGATGCGATTGGCGCGGCGTTGCTGGGGGCGATGGGATCGATAATGACGCCCGCCTCATCGGCGAGTATAGGTGGGCTGGTACTGGCGGCGATCGGTTTAGTGTTGGTGGTGATGCTCGGCGAGCTGCGCCGTTTTCGTCAAACGCAGTCTGCCGCATAGAAAGCCTACAGCTGGATGGCGCTACCGCGTACTGGCCGACAAGGTGTGTACACGGCGTAGCCGCCATCCGACAAACAGGTTAACCAAACAGCGCCGCGAAACGCTGCAACACGCGGGTGGCGCTGTAGTAGTCCAGACGGAAGGTTTCTGCACCGAGGGCGTAAACGCGTTTGTTCTGTACCGCAGGCAGATGTGCCAGCAGTGGATTCGCGCTCAGCGCATCGGCATCTTTTTGATCGCTGGCGAATAAGAACAGCGCTTCACCGTTCAGCCCGGAGGCAAGGTTTTCTCCGCCCAGTTGCACAATATCGTGGCGTTTACCCTGGCTCTGGCTGGTTTGCAGCATAGCTGGTAACGGCGCAAGGACGAAGCCCAGTTGCTGCATCAATTGGCCCTGCGCGGAGTCGCGGGTCCACAGGTTGGCGCTGTGCGCAGCGGGGGTATAGACCAGCGCAGTAACCGGCTGCGGTGGTAGTTTCATCCGCGCTTTGACGTCGGCCAGTTGCTGGTTGAATTCGCTGATGCGCACAGCGGCCTGTTTTTCCTGACCGGTGATTTCACCCAGTTGGGTGAGCAGCGACTGCCAGCTTTTATCGTCGTAATTGATGACCAGCGTCGGCGCGATGGTGGAAAGCTGATCGTACAGGGCAAGGGCAGAATCGCCGCCGGTGGCGCTGATGAGGATCAAATCCGGCATCTGCGCGGCAACGGCCTCCGCATTCGGTTCACCAATGTAAAGACGCGCGACGTTGCGTCGTTTCGCCACGTCTCCCCACTGGTGCAAAAAGCCCTGCGCGTCGGCAAAACGATTATTCGGCGTGGTCGCACCACTGGCAATCACTGGTGCGTCAATCGCCAGCAACGATCCGGTAAGGGTGACGCTGGTTGACACAATGCGCAGCGGCTTACTGTCGATCTGATGCGTACCGTGGCTGTCGGTGACCTGGCGAGGCCAGTCAGCGGCGGTCGCTGAGGTTAATCCTGAAACAAAAATACCCAGAAGCACTAAGGATTTACGGAACAAAAAAGAAAATCTCACGGATTGCGTCCTGTTTTCGTTGAGGTTAATGATTCTCATTTTCATTATTATATGAAGGGGATGCAAGCACTAGCGGTGCAGAAGAAGAATCTGCTGTTGACAGCGCAGGGAATAACTTTTTATCTTATTGCAACAAAACACAAATGATAATCATTATTAATATCAATTACGATTGTTGGGAGGATGATATGGATATGTCCCTGGCTGAGGATATCCAGCAGTCTGCGAAGACTCTGGCCGCAGATCAGTTTTTGTTTATGTCGCCGTACCGTAGTTTTATAACCTCCGGGTACGTTACCCGTTTCTCTGAACCCGCCGTTGATGGTGATTCTCCAGATAGCGCTTTCCAGACCAAACTGGTGCAAGCCTTTGCCGATGCGAAAGCGCAGGGTGTTGTCCGGCCGGTGATGGTTGGCGCGATCCCGTTCGATACCACGCAACCTTCTGCGCTGTTCATTCCGGCGTCATGGCAAACCTTCTCTCGCCCGGCGCGCCTGCGTTCTTCCCGTTGTTTCAGCGCCAGCAACATGCCGAATATTATCGAGCAACGCGAAATTCCGCAGCAAGAAACCTTCATGCAGATGGTGGCGCGCGCGGCGCAAAAGACTGCCACACCGGAAGTGGACAAAGTGGTGCTCTCGCGCCTGATAGATATTGCGGCCGACAGCTGCATTGACAGTGGCGTATTGCTGGAGCGACTGATTGCCCAGAACCCGGCCAGTTTCAACTTCCACGTTCCGTTGCCGGATGGCGGCGCGCTACTTGGCGCCAGCCCGGAGCTGCTGCTGCGCAAAGAGGGCGACCATTTCAGTTCATTGCCGTTGGCCGGTTCAGCCCGTCGCCAGCCAGCTGACATGCTGGATCGCGAAGCGGGCAACACGTTGCTGGCCTCGGAAAAAGACCGTCATGAGCACGATCTGGTGACGCAGGCGATGAAAACAGTGCTGCAACCGCGCAGCCGCTCTCTGACCTTACCGGATTCACCGCAACTGGTGGCCACGCCGACGTTGTGGCATCTGGCGACGCCAATTGAAGGCACAGCGCTGGCGGGGGAAAACGCCCTGACGCTCGCCTGCTTACTGCACCCGACGCCTGCGCTGAGCGGTTTTCCGCATCAGGTGGCGAAAAAGCTGATTGCCGAGCTGGAACCGTTCAACCGTGAACTGTTCGGCGGCATTGTCGGCTGGTGCGATGACGAAGGAAATGGCGAGTGGGTAGTGACCATCCGCTGCGCCCGCATTCATGAAAATCACGTCCGGTTATTTGCCGGTGCCGGTATTGTGCCCGCTTCCTCACCGCTGGCGGAGTGGCGCGAAACCGGGGTGAAACTGACCACCATGCTGAACGCATTTGGTCTGCACTGAGGAGCGAAGATGACTATTCCTTTTACCCGCTGGCCAGAAGCGTTCGCCTGCCGTTACCGTGAAAAAGGGTACTGGCAGGATCTGCCACTGACTGACATTTTGACCCGCCATGCGCACAGCGATGCGACAGCGGTTATTGACGGCGAGCGCCCGTTGAGCTACCGCCAACTGCATCAGGCTTCCAATAACCTGGCGTGCAGCTTACAGGCGCAGGGGATCGCACGCGGCCAGACCGCGCTGGTGCACCTGGGTAATGTGGCGGAGTTCTATATCACGCTGTTTGCCCTGCTGAAACTCGGCGTTGCACCGGTGAACGCGCTGTTCAGCCATCAGCGCAGCGAACTGACGGCTTATGCCGCACAGCTCAAACCGGCACTGTTGATTGCCGATCGCGATCATGCGCTGTTTGCCGACGACGCGTTTATTCGCACGCTGGATTCGGTTCGCGTCGTACTTCTGCGTGGCGAACAGGGCGAGCACGCTCTGGAGGCGGCGATTGCCCGCCCGGCGGATAACTTCGTCGCCACGCCGACCCCGGCCGGGGAAGTCGCCTTTTTCCAACTTTCCGGCGGCAGTACCGGTATGCCGAAGCTTATTCCACGCACCCACAACGATTATTACTACAGCATTGCGCGCAGCAACGAGATCTGCGGTTTCACCGCGCAAACCCGCTATCTATGCGCGCTGCCCGCAGCGCACAACTACCCGATGAGTTCTCCCGGCGCGTTGGGCGTCTTCCTTGCGCAAGGTTGCGTGGTGCTGGCCGCCGATCCGAGCGCCACGCTCTGCTTTCCACTGATTGAAAAACATCAGATCACCGTGACTGCGCTGGTGCCACCTGCGGTGAGCCTGTGGTTGCAGGCAATTGCCGAAGGGGCCAGCAATGCGCAACTGGCATCGCTCAAACTGTTGCAGGTTGGCGGCGCGCGTCTGTCAGCAACGCTGGCGGCGCGTATTCCGGCAGAGATCGGTTGCCAGTTGCAGCAAGTATTTGGCATGGCTGAAGGACTGGTGAACTACACCCGGCTGGACGATTCCTTTGATCGCATTATCCATACGCAGGGTCGCCCGATGTGTCCGGATGATGAAGTATGGGTGGCGGATGAACATGGCAACCGGCTGCCGCCAGACCATGTCGGTCGCCTGATGACGCGCGGTCCGTACACCTTCCGCGGTTATTTCAATAGCCCCGAGCACAACGCCAGCGCCTTCGATGTGGATGGCTTTTACTGCTCCGGCGATCTGATTTCGATTGATGGGCAGGGCTATATCACCGTGCAGGGACGGGAAAAAGATCAGATCAACCGCGGCGGCGAGAAGATCGCTGCCGAGGAGATAGAAAACCTGCTGCTGCGACACGAATCGGTTATCCATGCCGCGCTGGTGAGCCTGGAAGATAGCCTGCTGGGGGAAAAAAGCTGCGCGTGCCTGGTGGTGAAAGCGCCGCTGCGTGCCGTTGCGGTGCGTCGTTTTCTGCGTGAGCAGGGCATCGCGGAATTTAAACTACCGGATCGCGTGGAGTGCCTGGAGACACTGCCGCTGACGCCGGTCGGCAAGGTTGATAAGAAACAGTTACGCCAGTGGCTGGCTGAGCGCACCACCGCGTAAAGGAGAGAAGATGGCTATTCCAAAATTACAGGATTACGCACTGCCTGCTGCGGCTGATATCCCGGAAAACAAGGTCAGTTGGCCGTTTGAGCCGGCGCGTGCCGTGCTGCTGATTCACGATATGCAGGACTATTTTGTCAGTTTTTGGGGTGATAACTGCCCAATGATGCAGCAGGTGGTGGCGAACATTGCTGCGCTGCGCACGTTCTGCAAACAGCACCGTATCCCGGTTTACTATACGGCGCAGCCGAAAGAGCAGAGCGACGAGGACCGTGCGTTACTGAATGATATGTGGGGGCCGGGGATGACCCGTTCGCCGGAGCAGCAGAAAATTGTTGCCGGGCTGGCCCCCGATGAAGCCGATACTGTGCTGGTGAAGTGGCGCTACAGCGCGTTTCATCGCTCACCGCTGGAACAGATGCTGAAAGAGACCGGACGCAACCAGTTGCTGATCACCGGGGTCTATTCGCACATTGGCTGCATGACCACCGCCACGGATGCGTTCATGCGAGATATCAAGCCGTTTATGGTGGCCGATGCGCTGGCAGATTTTAGCCGCGAAGAACATTTGATGTCGTTGCAATATGTCGCCGGGCGTTCCGGCCGCGTGGTGCTCACCCAGCAGCTGCTGTCGGTGCCGGGCAGCAAAGCCGCGTTGCGCGCAGTCGTATTGCCGTTGCTGGATGAATCCGACGAGCCGCTGGATGACGAGAACCTGATCGACTACGGCCTGGATTCCGTGCGCATGATGGCGCTGGCCGCCCGCTGGCGCAAGGTTCACGGCGATATCGATTTTGTCATGCTGGCAAAAAAACCGACTATCGATGCGTGGTGGGCGCTACTCTCGCGCGAGGTGAAATAATGACCTGCCTGGATTTTACCGGCAAAACCGTGTGGGTGACCGGTGCCGGGAGAGGTATCGGTTATGCTACCGCACTGGCCTTTGTTGCGGCGGGCGCGCAGGTTATCGGCTTCGATCTGGCATTTCCTGGCCGTGATTATCCCTTCTCCTGTGAAACGGTGGATATTGCGGATGCCGCACAGGCGCAGGCTGTCTGCAAACGCCTGCTGGCGCAGAACGAACGGCTGGATGTGCTGGTCAATGCCGCCGGGATTTTACATATGGGAGCGACGGATACGCTGAGCGCAGAAGCCTGGCAGCGCACCTTCGCTGTGAATGTCGGTGGCGCGTTCAACCTGTTCCAGCAGACGATGGCGCAGTTTCGCCGTCAACAGGGCGGGGCGATCGTCACAGTTGCGTCCGATGCAGCCCATACGCCTCGCATCGGTATGAGCGCTTATGGCGCATCGAAGGCTGCGCTGAAAAGCCTGGCGTTGACCGTCGGCCTTGAACTGGCGGCAAGCCGCGTGCGCTGTAATGTCGTTTCGCCGGGTTCGACAGACACCGATATGCAACGCATGCTGTGGTCGAGCGATGATGCTGAACGGCAGCGCATTCGCGGCTTTGGCGAGCAATTCAAGCTCGGCATTCCGCTGGGCAAAATCGCCCGTCCACAGGAAGTGGCGAACACCGTGCTGTTTCTGGCGTCCGACCTGGCCAGCCATATCACCCTGCAGGATATTGTGGTGGATGGCGGTTCAACGCTGGGGGCGTAGATGATCTGGAAACGTCACTTAACGCTTGCGGAACTGAATGCCAGTAGTGAAAACACACTGGTGGCGCATCTGGCTATTCTCTATACCCGCATCGGCGACGATTTTATCGAGGCTGAAATGCCGGTCGATGACCGCACCCATCAGCCGTTTGGCCTGCTGCACGGCGGTGCGTCAGCGGTGCTAGCGGAAACGCTCGGTTCAATGGCGGGCTATATGATGACACGTGATGGCCAGTGCGTGGTTGGCACCGAATTAAACGCCACCCATCACCGCCCGGTTGCCGAGGGGAAAGTGCGTGGCGTCTGCCAGCCGTTGCATCTTGGGCGGCAAAACCAGAGCTGGGAAATTGTGGTGTTTGACGAACAGGGGCGTCGTTGCTGTACCTGCCGCCTGAGCACCGCCATGCTCGGCTAATTTCTCCCTCTCCTTTCGCGGAGAGGGCATTCTTGCGATCCCGTTAACACAATCATGTAAATACCTGGCTGCAGGGCAAATTTTCCATGTTCCAAAGTTGTTAAAAACCGTGGGTTGATATAGATACAAAATGTAACATCTCTCTGTTTCTCACACGGATAACCGCTATGAACAACCCAGGGAAATACCTTATCTGGGCAATCCTCTCCCTCGTTGGAGCCTTTGCCCTCGGCTATATCGCGCTCAATCGCGGCGAACAGATCAATGCGCTGTGGATCGTGGTTGCTGCCGTCTGCATTTACCTTATTGCTTATCGGTTTTATGGTCTTTTTATCGCCAAAAATGTGCTGCAGGTCGATCCGACGCGCATGACCCCGGCGGTACGGCACAACGATGGCCTCGACTATGTGCCGACGGATAAGAAAGTGCTGTTCGGTCACCATTTTGCGGCAATTGCCGGGGCAGGGCCGCTGGTAGGGCCGGTGCTGGCGGCGCAGATGGGTTATCTGCCTGGTATGATTTGGATCCTCGCAGGCGTGGTGCTGGCCGGGGCGGTGCAGGACTTTATGGTGCTGTTTATCTCGACCCGTCGCGATGGCCGTTCGCTCGGTGAGATGGTAAAAGAAGAGATGGGATCGACCGTCGGCGTGATTGCGCTGGTGGCGACTTTTATGATCATGGTGATTATCCTCGCGGTACTGGCGATGATTGTCGTCAAAGCGCTGACCCATAGCCCGTGGGGCACCTACACCGTAGCATTCACCATTCCGCTCGCCATTTTTATGGGTATTTATATTCGGTATCTGCGCCCCGGACGCATCGGCGAAGTCTCGGTGATCGGCCTTGTGCTGCTGGTGTTTGCTATTATTTCCGGCGGCTGGGTTGCCGCCAGCCCGACCTGGGCACCGTTTTTTGATTTTACTGGCGTGCAACTGACGTGGATACTGGTGGGTTATGGTTTTGTCGCCTCGGTACTGCCTGTGTGGCTGCTGCTGGCCCCGCGTGATTATCTCTCCACCTTCCTGAAAATCGGCACCATTATTGGCCTGGCGATTGGCATTTTGATTATGCGCCCGACGCTGACCATGCCGGCGCTGACCAAGTTTGTCGACGGCACCGGTCCGGTGTGGACCGGCAACCTGTTCCCGTTCCTGTTTATCACCATCGCTTGTGGCTCTGTGTCCGGATTCCATGCGCTGATCTCTTCCGGCACCACGCCTAAGATGCTTGCCAGCGAAGGGCAGGCCTGTTTTATCGGTTACGGCGGTATGTTGATGGAGTCGTTTGTGGCGATCATGGCGCTGGTCTCGGCGTGCATTATCGATCCGGGCGTTTACTTCGCAATGAACAGCCCGATGGCAGTGCTGGCACCCGCAGGCACGGCGGATGTTGTCGCCTCGGCGGCCCAGGTGGTCAGTAGCTGGGGCTTTACCATTACGCCGGATGCGCTGGTGCAGATTGCTAATGAAGTGGGCGAGCAGTCGATCATCTCAAGGGCGGGCGGTGCGCCGACGCTGGCAGTGGGGATGGCGTACATCCTGCACGGCGCACTTGGTGGGATGATGGGCGTTGCGTTCTGGTATCACTTCGCCATTCTGTTTGAAGCACTGTTTATTTTGACGGCAGTTGATGCCGGTACGCGCGCGGCGCGCTTTATGTTGCAGGATCTGCTGGGCGTTATCTCGCCGAACCTGAAACGGACCGAATCGCTGCCTGCCAACCTGCTGGCGACGGCGTTGTGTGTGCTGGCGTGGGGGTATTTCCTGCATCAGGGCGTGGTTGATCCGCTCGGCGGCATCAACACCTTATGGCCGCTGTTTGGTATCGCCAACCAGATGCTGGCAGGTATGGCGCTGATGCTTTGTGCGGTGGTGCTGTTTAAAATGAAACGCCAGCGTTATGCGTGGGTGGCATTAGTGCCAACCGCCTGGTTGCTGGTGTGTACATTGACCGCGGGATGGCAAAAAGCCTTCAGTCCGGATGGCAAAGTTGGCTTCCTGGCGATCGCCAATAAGTTCCAGACGATGATCGACAGCGGCAATATTCCGGCGCAGTATACCCAGTCGCAACTGGCACAACTAGTATTTAACAACCGTCTTGATGCGGGGTTGACCATCTTCTTTATGGTGGTTGTGGTGGTGCTGGCGTTTTACTCGCTGAAAACCGCGCTGGCGGCGCTGAAGATGAATGAACCGACGGCGAAAGAGACACCGTACGAGCCGATGCCGGAGAACCTTGGGCAGATTGTCGGCCATGCAAAAAACGCCCATTAATGGTTTCCCCCTCTCCCTTGCGGGAGAGGCTTTTCTCGGAGGGAAAAGATGTTTGATACACTCTCAAAAGCCGGAAAATATTTGGGCCAGGCGGCGAAGATGATGATTGGCGTGCCGGACTATGACAACTACGTTGAGCATATGCGCGTCACGCACCCGGATCAGACGCCGATGACCTACGAGGCGTTTTTCCGCGAACGTCAGGATGCGCGCTACGGCGGTAAAGGCGGCGCGCGCTGCTGCTGACGCGCCGTCTCTGCGGGCGTTACGCGTTGGCACCGCCATCCACCACGATATCAGCCCCGGTGATCTGCTTCGCCGCCGGGCTGGCCAGGAAGGCGACTGCTTCGGCGATATCCTGCGCTTCACCATAATGGCCCAGCGCGATCAAGCGGCGCTGCGCATCGGAGGTCTCACCGTCCACCGGGTTCATATCACTTTCCGTCGAACCGGGTTTCACCATATTGACAGTAATGCCGCGTGGCCCCAAATCCCGCGCCAGCCCGCGTGTTAACGAGTTCAGCGCCGATTTGGTCATTGAGTAAATCGCAATCTCGCCCAGCGGTACGCGGTCGGAAAGGT
Organism: Kosakonia arachidis; assembly: GCF_900116535.1. Classification (GTDB taxonomy): domain Bacteria; phylum Pseudomonadota; class Gammaproteobacteria; order Enterobacterales; family Enterobacteriaceae; genus Kosakonia; species Kosakonia arachidis. The sequence goes on from NZ_FPAU01000001.1 coordinate 405,451, forward strand.
TGCTGCCGATATTGATAATGCGTCCGCCTTTTGGCAGATGGGCGATGGCCGCCTGTGTCGTATAGACCACCCCGCGAATATTCACATTGATCAACGCATCGATATCTTCCTGCGACATCGTTTCCAGCAAACCGCCGCGCGCAATCCCGGCGTTATTGACCAGAATATCCAGCCCGCCCAGTTGTTCTACCGTCTGCGCAACCGCCGCACGTGCCGCCTCCGGCCTGGCGCTGTCAGCCTGAATAGCAACGCCGTTACGCCCGAGGGCGCGGATTTCTGCGACAACTGCTTCGGCTTTCTCCGCTGATTTCTCCCAGGTGATGGCGACATCCGCCCCGGCGCGCGCCAGCGTTAAGGCAATCGCTTTCCCCAGACCACGACTCGCGCCGGTGACCAGCGCGTGTTTTCCTGCAAGTGAGTATGACATGAGTGGTTCCTTAATTATGTGTCGATTGATACATAATTAAAATAATCACGCTTCCATATATTCGTCAATATTATTAATATATCGATCAGCACAAAATGTGAGGATGCCGAAGTGAGCCGTGGAAGACCCCGTGAATTTGATCGCACGGATGCGCTGAACAAAGCGATGAAACTCTTCTGGCAGAAGGGCTATACCGCGACGTCGATGAATGATCTCTATGGGACAATGGGGATTAAATCCCCCAGCCTGTACGCTGCGTTCGGCAGCAAAGAGGATCTCTACGACGAGGTGTTGCAACACTACGAAACATGCGTAGCGCCGCATATTTGGGGCGGCATGGAGAGCGAGCCGTCACCGAAAAAGGCGATTGCGCAGTGGCTGGAGCGTTCAGCGGAAACCTTAACCCGCAGTGATTTGCCGCACGGCTGTATGGTGACGCTGTCGGCCGTCGCCAGCGAAGGTAACGAACGGCTCGGTGCGCGGGTTCAGCAGTTGCGTAACAGCGGTTATGAACTGCTGAAAGCCCGCCTGAGTGAAGCACTGCAGCGCGGCGAATTACCGCTATCAACCGATATCGACGCGCTAACGCGTTTGTATGTCAGTATTCAGCAGGGGATGTCGATTCAGGCGCGGGACGGCGCCAGCCGCGAAACGCTGCTCGGCATCGCGCGAATGGCGATGGGGCTATGGCCTGCCTAAGTGGGGCGGATACGTTAGTACGACAGATAAACCGTAGGCCGGATAAGCGTCAGCGCCATCCGGCGTTATCATTAGCGCGACAGCGCTTCGACTTTTTCAAACGCCGCTCGCAACGTATCGGCGGAGAGGTTTATCGGTAGGTAGTGGATGGACTCCACCGGACGCAGAGTATGAGCAATGACTTTATCCAGTTCGGCATGATTGTTGATATCCACCTCCAGCGCCGCCAGCGTAGTGGGCAGGTTGAAACGCTGATATGCGTCGATCAGTTGTGCCAGCACATCATCCTGGCCGAGCAGGGCGCTCTGCACCAAAATGCCGTAAGCGACTTTGGTGCCGTGCAGGAATTTCTCCGTTTGCGGCAGTACCGTCAGGCCATTATGCACGGCATGTGCGGCCGCCACGCGGGTATAGCGCTCACCCAGCCCGCCAACCATACCACCGCCAGCAATAATGGCGTCCACCACGTCACGAAACGCCTGTGTCACTTCGCCACGCTGTTGATCGGCCAGCGCCTGCCCGCTGCTTTCCAGCAGCACATCGCGGATAGCCAGTGCGCCGTTAATCCCCAGCCGAACGGTCAGCGGCAGATTCTCCGGCTGCGGCGCCAGTACCACGGCTTCATACCACTTCGCCAGCGTATCGCCGATACCCGCCAGCAGGTACTCTGCCGGGGCATTGAGGATGATTTGCGGCTCGACCAGCACGAGGAAGTTGGCGTCGTCGAAAATCTCAAAATGTAGCGCCTGCCCGGCATCGTTGTAACACACGGACAGCGGCGTCCAGGCCGCGCAGGTCGCAGCAATGGTCGGGATCGCCACTATTGGTAAACCGAGGCGCCGCGCCACCGTTTTGGTGGTATCCAGTAGCGCTCCACCGCCAATGCCAATCACTACCGCGCGGTCATCGCCGGATTGCTGAACCAATTCGGCCACGTCGTGCTCGCTGCAATGACCCTGAAACAGAATGTGCTTTGCGCCCGGTGCGTTAAACGCTTGCGGCAGAAAGGCTTTGGCCCCGGCAAAAGCACGTTCGCCGTAGATCCACACCGCGCGTGAGAGTTGCTCTGCGCTGTAGAAGTCGTGCAAATGCGCAAGGCTTCCGGCATGGGAATAATAATTGGCAGGGCCGGGTACGACGCGAATATCAGTGTTGCTCATGTGTAGTGTCCTTGTGCGTGTTTGCTAACCCGATGTTATGTCTGGACATCCGGATGGCTAATAATATTTTGCTTTATCTTATGCATTTTCCGTCGTTGCCAGTCAAGCGAGGCTGTGAAAAATTCGTTAAATCAACCTATTAATTGCAGGATTTATGCACCATGAGCCGTAACCACCTCGAAATGCGCACGATTAGCCTTGCCTTTGGCGGCTTCAAAGCGCTGTCGCAAGTGGACTTTAGCCTGCACGGTGGCTCGGTACATGCCTTAACCGGGGCAAACGGCGCGGGGAAATCGACGCTGATGGCAGTGCTGTGTGGCACGCACGATCACTATGAAGGTGAAATCAGCATCAACAATCAGGTGGTGTCCATCCGTACCCCGCGCGACGCCAAACAACTCGGTATTCATCTGGTGCAGCAGGAAGTGGATGTTGCGCTGATCCCCGGTTTAAGCATCGCCGAAAACATCATGCTCGATACGCTGGCGGAAACCGGACACCACTTCCGCTGGCGTGTGATCCGCCAGCAGGCGCGTGATGCGCTGGTGCTGCTTGACGTTCAGCTTGATGTAAAGCGCTCAATTGATAGCTGTACGCTGGCGGAGAAACAGCAAATTTTGCTGGCGCGTGCGCTGTCACACCACTGCCGTTTTTTGATTCTTGATGAACCCACCGCACCGCTCGATCAGCATGAAAGTGAGCGCTTGTTCACCGTGGTGAAACGCCTGCAACAGCAGGGCATTGGCGTCGTGTTTATCTCGCACCGCATTCACGAGCTGAAAGCGATTTGCGACACCTTAACGGTGTTGCGCGACGGCAAGTTGATTGAATCCGGGCTGATGGCAGAGCTGAGCGGCGAAGAGATTGTCGAGAAGATGCTCGGCCACGAATTAAGCGATATCTATCCGCCTGCACGTCCACCACATAGCGACGAAGTGCTGCTGAGTATTGACGGTCTGCACGACGAAGGGCTGCTGAAAGATATTTCACTGCGCCTGCGCAAAGGCGAAATCCTGGGCATCGCCGGACTGGCGGGCGCGGGGAAAACGGAATTGTGCAAAGCGCTGTTTGGCGCAAGTAAAAGCCGTATCAATCGTGGCGAGCTGAATAACCAGCCGTGGCGACCGCGCGATCCGGCTGATTCAGTGATACGCGGTCTGGCGCTGGTGCCGGAAGAGCGGCGCAAAGAGGGCATCTTTGTTGACGAGCCGATCAGCATGAACCTTGCCATCAGTGCGGATAACAGCTTTTCACGCTGGGGAGTGTTTGGTCATCGCCTGGCCTGGCGCTGGGCGGAAGAGGTGATTGCCCGTGTCGGCATTCGCACTACCGGCCCGGCGCAGACGCTGCGCCGCCTCTCTGGCGGTAACCAGCAAAAAGTGGCCATTGGGAAGTGGTTGCGCGGTAACGCTAACGTCGTGATTTTCGATGAACCGACCAAAGGCGTGGATGTGAAAGCGAAGACCGATCTGTTCCAACTGATTGACGGGCTGGCGCGGGAAGGGAAGGGCGTAATTTATGCGTCGGGCGAATTCGCCGAGCTGGTTGGACTGTGCGATCGGATTTGTGTGCTGTGGGACGGGCGCATCGTAGCAGAAGTTGCGGGTAAAGAGGCCCATGAAGAGACATTACTTTATTATTCCACCGGAGGAACGGCGCTGTGAGTAAGGCCCTGTCAGTCAGTGCGGCGGTAACGCCTCGCCAGCAGTTTTTTGATTTTCTGTATAAATGGGGCATGTTGCTCACCGTGGTCTTGTTGATCGCGATTTTTGGCGTCGCGTCGAACAACTTCCTCGACCCGTTTAACATTATCAACATTTTACGCTCAATCGCGATTGTGACGGTGATTGGCGTAGGTGTCTCGATTTCGCTGACTATCGGCGGCTTTGATCTCTCTGTCGGTTCGACGGCTTCGTTGGCGAATGCGCTGGTGATTTCGCTGTTTGTCTGGCACGGCTTCAGCACGACGGAGTCCATCGTTATTACCCTGGCTCTCTGTACGCTGGTTGGCCTGTTCAATGCTTTTTTGATTGTGGTGCTGCGTATTCCCGACATGCTGGCAACGCTAGGCAGCCTGTTTGTCATTCAGGGTGTGGCGATGACTTACAGCTACGGTGGTTCGATCACGGAAAATATGGTGCTGCCGAGTGGTGATATGGCGGAAGGGACGATTCCGGCTGCTTTTAGCCTGCTTGGCCAGGTGCCGACGATCGTGATCATCATGCTGGTGGTGACGGTAGTGGCGCAGCTTGGCTTGTCGCTGACGACGCACGGCCGCCGGATGTACGCCATTGGCGGTAACCCGGAAGCGGCGCGCCTCTCGGGTATTCGCACCACGCGCTATAAAGTGGTGGCGTACGTTATTGCCTCTCTGCTGGCGGGGCTTGGCGGCATTCTGCTTGCCTCGCGCATTGGCTCTTCGCAGGTGAATGCGGGCAGCGGTTATTTGATGGATGCCGTGGCAGCGGCGTGGATCGGCTTTTCGCTCGCCGGTTCCGGCAAACCAAATGCGCTCGGCACGCTGGTGGGCGCGGTGATCCTTGGCGTGCTGCAAAACGGGCTGGTGATGCTGTCGGTGCCCTACTATGCGATGGACATTATTAAGGGCCTGGTGCTGGCCAGTGCTCTTGCGTTGACTTACTTCCAGCGTCGTTAATTTTCAGGGGAAAACAGACATGAAAAAAATTGCACTCTCACTGTTAGCGCTGGGGTTACTGAGCGCGCTTCCGGGCCATGCGACTACGCCAGCGCCGGTGCCGGATGCCATCGCCAATCACAACGGCCCGGTGCGCATTGCGCTTATCCGTAACCTTGGCTCTGACGATAACACGACGCAGTTCGTCTCCGGTGCCTTACAGGAAGGTAAAAAACTCGGCTTCAAAATCAGTACCTTTTTGAGCAATGGCGACGATGCCAAATTCCAGGACTTTGTAAACCAGGCGATCAGCGAGAAGTATGACGGCATCATCCTGTCACAGGGCCGGGATCCCTATTCCACCGATCTGATTAAAAAAGCGGTGGCTGCCGGGATCAAAGTGTCGGTGTTCGATACCGCGGTGAACGGAGAGATTCCGGGCGTGACCGTCACCCAGCAGGATGACGCCTCGCTGACCAAACTTTCGTTCGACGCGCTGGTAAAAGATTTCAACGGCAAAGCCAATATTATCAAACTGTGGGTCGCCGGTTTCCCGCCGATGGAACGTCGTCAGGCAGCTTACGCCGAGCTGTTGAAAGCCAATCCGGGCATTAAAGAGCTGGAATCCATCGGTGCGGTCTCTTCCGATGTGCAGGGTGATACGGCTAACAAGGTCGGCGCGGTGCTGGCGAAATACCCGAAAGGTAAGATTGATGCTATCTGGGGCACCTGGGATGCTTTCAGCCAGGGCGCGTATAAAGCGCTGAAAGAGAATGGTCGCACGGAGATCAAACTCTACAGCATCGACATTTCCAACCAGGATCTGCAACTGATGCGCGAAGCTAACAGCCCGTGGAAAGTGAGCGTGGCGGTGGATCCGAAGCTGATTGGCGCGACAAACGTACGCCTGATTGCCGAAAAGATTGCCGGTGAGAAGACGCCTGCAACCTACGACTTTAAAGCGGCGGCGATCCCGCAGGCGCTGCTGGCCAGCCAGCCAGGTGCAGTGAACGTCGCATCGCTTGGCAAAATCATCCCGGGCTGGGGCCAGACGGAAGACTTTATTGCGCCGTGGTTCGCGACGCTGGAAGCGAAAAACAAATAATACACAAGCCGGATCAGGCGTAGCCGCCATCCGGCATTTTAAATCCGGCAGCGGAAAGGATTAATCATGGCAACTGAACTTCCGCGTCCCGAATACAGCCGTAATATGCGGTTGATTGGGCACAGCGATCAGGGGGGACGCCCGGATGGCGTCCAGTTGATGGTGCATCGCGGTTTCGCGTATATCGGCCATATGGTGTCGCAGGGTTTTTCTCTTGTTGATGTCCGTGACCCGAAAAAACCGAAACCCGCAGGCTACATACCTGCGCCGCCGGGCACCTGGAATGTGCACTTACAGGCGCATGACGATCTGCTGCTGGTGATTAATGCCCGCGATCTGTTCGCCGATGCGCGCTTTGCCGATGAAAAGGTTTACTACACCCGCTCGGTAGGCGACACGGTCAGTGACGTGCAGGATAAAGGCTGGAGTGCCGGGCTACGCATTTTTGATATCTCCACGCCGGATAAACCGCGTGAGATCGGCTTTCTGTCGCTCAATGGCATTGGTATCCACCGCATCTGGTACGTCGGTGGGCGCTGGGCTTATGTATCGGCGCTGATCGACGGTTTTACCGACTATATTTTTCTGACCATCGATCTGGCCGATCCGCGTAAGCCACAGGTCGCCGGGCGCTGGTGGCTACCGGGCATGAACCAGCAGGACGGAGAAACACCTACATGGCCGGAAGGAAAACGCTATGCGCTGCACCATGCGATTATCAGTGGCGATACTGCCTACGGAAGCTGGCGCGACGGCGGCTTAACGCTGCTGGATGTGAAGGATCGTACCCAGCCGAAGCTGATCAGCCATCGGAACTGGAGCCCGCCGTTTGGCGGCGGTACGCATACTGCGTTGCCGCTACCGGATCGCGATCTGTTGGTGGTGCTGGATGAAGCGGTGCTCGACAATCAGGAAGATGGCGAGAAGCTGATTTGGCTGTTTGATATTCGTGAGCCGTCGAACCCCGTCAGCATTTCAACCTTCCCACAGCCTGACGAGACAGATTATGTGGCAAAAGGCGCGCACTTCGGCCCGCATAACCTGCACGAAAACCGTCCCGGCAGTTTTATTAGTTCGACGCTGATTTTCGCCACCTACCAGAACGCAGGTGTCCGTGCTTACGATATTTCCAACCCGTATCGTCCGGTGGAAACGGGCGCGCTGGTACCTGCTGCGCCCGCGAAGATGATGGATTCCCGGCCAGGACGTCCGCGTGTGATCCAGTCGTGCGATGTGTTTGTTGATGCGCAGGGGATTATCTACAGCACTGATTATAACGGTGGGCTGTCGGTGATTGAGTATCTGGGGTAAACGCAGGCAGGTTAAGGCAAAGCCAGCACCCGGTAAAACCGCGCGTTTGGCGTATGAGGATGGTTTCCGTTCACCAGACGTTTGGCAGACACATAATCTCTGTGGCACGTGAACGGGAAAAGGGGCGCCGCCGCGCTCCCCCTTTTCAATCCCTCGCGGCCCGCGGGAAATCGGTGCTGCGCACTGCGCTCACCTCCCGCGCATCTGCCTGCGGTCGGCTCGACTCGACGTCGTGTCTCGATTCGCCTCTGGCCGCCATCCATGGCGTCCAGACCTTGTCATCTGTGCTTCGGTTCGCCGATTTCGAGCGGGAGACACAACCCCATTGCTGTAAGGGCTGTGCCTGGAAATAGCGAATGTGTTGCTGTAGAGCCGGGACTGAGTAGGCCGGGTAAGGCGTAGCCGCCACCCGGCATTTAATATAGGGTCACAATATTTGCCGGATGGTGTTACGAATACTGGCGCACCCGCGCGATCAGCTCTTCCACGCTATCAATGCGTTCAGCAATCACGATCAGTGCCTTGCCGAGCGAAATGGCGTGGCGCAGACATGTGTGGCGCATCTCTTCATCTTTAATGGTGTCGATATCTGCCACGTGCGACAGCCCGACGCTGCGGCGAATCAGTTCAGTACCGCAAAAACCAATGGCATCGGCCCACACTTTTTTCAGGAAAGCAGAAGCATAACCGGGCTGCGCCAGCGCAACGTCGCGGGTTTTTTCCGTTGCCAACGCCTGGAAGCGCTCAGCAAACGTCGCCCACAGCGTCTGAATATCGGCGAGGCGCTGTTCGCGCGCGGCGGCGGCATCGCGAATACCCAGATGCCCCGGCAAACCGCAATAGTTGAGCAGCAGGTTGCCAATAGCGGTACCGACGTCGAAACCGATCGGCCCGAAATAGCCAAACTCAGCATCGATAGCTTTCAGGCTGCCATCAGCCACAAAAATCGAGCCGCTGTGAATATCGCCGTGCAGCAGGGCTTCGGCGTGAGAAAAGAAACGGTGCTTCAGCGCCGCGACGGCCAGTTTGAGCGTCGCGTCGTCGCGCAGGGCGACAACATCCGCTTCCAGTGCCGCCGGATAATTGTTGCGCTCGTGCACTTGATACGGATCGTTGAAGAACAAATCTTCGGTGATTTCGCACATTTCCGGATTAATAAACTGCGCCACCTGCGCTTTTTTCTGATGCGGATGCAGGTAGAAATCGCTGGTGTGGTACAGCGTTTGCGCCAGGTAGTTGCCGAGTTGTGCCGCCGCCTGCGGGTAATAGACATTGGCGATCAGTTCGCCGCGCCAGATCTTATGGTCGGAGAGATCTTCCATCACCATCACCGCCAGCTCCGGGTCGAAGTGGTGGATTTTCACCGTATGTTGTGGACTGTGCTGGTAGTGTTCCACCAGCGTTTGCGCTTCCAGCCGGGCTCGGTCCAGCGTCAATGGCCAGGATTCGCCAACACAGCGCACGTAAGGCAGCGCCTGTTTCACGATGATACGGCTGACGCCCTGCGCATCGAAAATTTTAAACACCAGATTGAGGTTACCGTCGCCCACCTCCTGCGCGTCCACCAGTTCGGACGGGTTGTCCAGACCGGCAAATTGTTGTGCATATGCCACGGCATCACGGGCGGAGAAGGTACGGTATTGCGACATTGCCTCGATCCTCTTTTGCTGATTAAGCCATTTAGACGTCTATACATCTGAACGTCATCCTGACACAATACGACACAACAACGCAACAGGGATTTAACGATATGCATGCATTACAGACCACCAGCCTGCGAGTCGCCGACAATCACTTATTTATTCTCGACCAACAGGCGCTTCCGCAGGAGAAACGTTGGCTGTCGGCGAATACGGTAGCGGAACTTGTCGGCCATATTCACGCTTTGCGCGTGCGCGGCGCGCCCTTGATTGGCCTCTCTGCCAGCTTGTTACTGGCGCTGCTTGCTGAGCAAGGCGCAAACCGCGACCAGCTGGCACAGGCGCTGGAAACGCTTCGCGCGGCGCGCCCGACGGCGGTCAACCTGATGAATAACCTTGATCGTATGAAGCAGGCGCTGGCGCAGCAGGCGTTTGTTCCGGCGCTGACGGCGGAAGCGCTGCGGCTGGTCGATGAAGACAAACAACTGTGCGACAGCATTGCGCAGGCGGGCAGTGCGCTGGTCACAGGTGGCAGCCGCCTGTTGACGCATTGCAATACCGGCGGGCTGGCGACAGCGGGTGTCGGGACGGCACTCGGCGTTATTGCGCTGGCGCATCAGCAGGGCAAAGTGGCGAATGTCTGGGTGGATGAAACCCGTCCGCTGCTGCAGGGCGGCCGTTTGACGGCCTGGGAACTTGGTGAACTGGGCGTACCTTATCAACTGATTACCGATTCGATGGCCGCCAGCCTGATGGCAAAAGGGCAGGTGGATGCGGTGTGGGTCGGCGCTGACCGTATTGCTGCTAACGGCGACGTGGCGAACAAAATCGGCACCTATTCGCTGGCTGTGCTGGCGACGTTCCACAATGTGCCGTTCTATGTTGCCGCGCCGCAGACCACGCTTGATCCACTGTGTCCGAATGGCGGTGCGATTCCGATTGAGCAACGAGCGGCTGCCGAAGTCACTGGTGTAGCGGGCAGTTTCGGCGCGGTGCAGTGGGCGCCGGAGAGTGCGCAGGTCTACAACCCGGCATTTGATGTAACACCCGCGGCACTTATCAGCGGCTGGGTGCTCGACAGTGGCGTAGTGACGCCAGCGCAGGTGGCAAACGGCGCGTTTCAGCCGAAATAACGCTTACCCGACGTGCTCACAAGCCGGATGGCACAAACGCCATCTGGCACACTAGACGGTGTGTGGTTTCGCAAATCAGCCCTTGCTGGATAAGGCATCGCCGCCATGCCGGAAAATGTTCGCGCGGCCGGGCATTTTCCTGAGCATTCGTAATAAATTATGTCAGCCAGAGAGAAAACGCATCAGGATGTTAAAGCGGGATTGCGCGACAACGAATTATTGATGTTTTATATGATTCATTTGGTTTAACATGATAATAATTATCAGAATCATTACAATCCAACTCTCAGCAAGGTTGTTTTTTATGCAAGGAAAATCCATCAGTAAGTTCGTTCTCGCCGCTTTTCTCGCCGTTCCGCTGCTGGCACATGCGACACAATATCCCCTGACTGTGACCGATTTTTCCGGACAAAAAGTGACCATTGCGCATGAGCCGCAGCGCGTGATCTTGCAGGACGGCCGCGACATTATGTCGATGGCGTTGCTCGATCGTGACGATCCGTTTAAACGCCTGGTGGCCTGGAACAACCTCGCGAAAAAACAGGATATTGCCACCTGGGAGATGCTGAAAACCCAGTGGCCGGAAGCGACCGGCATTATGGATATGGGCTTTAGCGATAAAGGCAACGTCGATCTTGAAAGTGTGCTGGCCAAACAACCGGATCTGATGGTCGCTCAGCTACGGGCTAAACCGGCGCTCGCCGATAGCGGCGTGCTTAGCAAGCTGGCAGCGCTGCATATTCCGGTACTGTTTATCGATTATGAAGTCAATCCGGTGAAAGATACCGCTTCCAGCGTCGATCTGCTGGGAAAAGTGCTGAACCGCGAAAGCAATGCGGCAGCGTATACTACCTACTATCGCCAGCAATTAACCGCCATCGAACAGAAAACCGCGACTATCAAACCGCAGGCGAAAGTGTTTGTCGAAGCGCTGGCCGGTAACACGGATGCTTGCTGCTTTACTCACGGCAACAGCGGCTGGGGCGGGCTGGTGGAAGCCGTCGGTGCGAAAAATATCGGGTCTGAATTGCTGCCGGGTGCCAGCGGTTTTATCGCACTGGAGAAGGTGATTAGCGAAAACCCGGATGTTTACATCATGACTGGCTCGAAACGCGGTAACAGCCAGGTGTTGCCGCTGGGGCTGAAAACTTCGCCGCAGGAGGTTAATGCCCAGGCACAGGTGTTGTTGCAGCGTACCGGCATTGGTCAGATTCCGGCAGTGGCAGCGAAACACGTTTATGGCGTTTATCACCACTTCTACAACCATCCGTATAACATTGTGGGAATGGAGTATCTGGCGAAAGATATCTATCCGCAGGCTTTCGCGGATCTCAACCCGGATACGACGTATCACTACATCATCAAAAACTTCACCAAACTACCGGACGACAATTTCGTCTTTAGCTGGCAGCAGAGTAAATAACTGTGAGTACAACCCTTGAAGCGGGGGCATCGCAGACCGACGGCCTGATGCTCAACTACCGCGCGATTTTGCGCCGCCGCGTCAGTCTGCTGGTCGTGCTGGCGGTATTGATTGTGGCGTCGATGTTGCTTGATTTTACCCTTGGCCCGTCGGGTCTGCCGCTGGCTACGCTGTGGCATACGCTGATTGATCCGGGCAGTGTCGATGCCGGGACGCGGGTGATTGTCTGGGATATTCGCATGCCGTACGCGCTGATGGCGATTATCGTCGGCCTGACGCTCGGCCTTGCCGGTGCGGAGATGCAGACCATTCTCAATAATCCGCTTGCCAGCCCGTTTACGCTTGGCGTTTCGTCGGCAGCGGCGTTCGGCGCGGCGCTGGCGATCGTGCTCGGCATTGGTATTCCGGGCATTCCGGCGCAATGGTTTATCTCAGCAAATGCCTTTATATTCGCGCTGCTGGCGGCCCTACTGCTGGATGGCATCACCCGCTGGACGCAGGTAGCGACCTCCGGTGTGGTGCTGTTCGGTATTGCGCTGGTGTTCACCTTTAACGCGCTGGTGTCGATGCTGCAATTTATTGCCAACGAAGACACCTTGCAGGGTCTGGTGTTCTGGACGATGGGCAGCATTGCCCGAGCTTCGTGGGAGAAACTCGGCATTCTGCTGCTGGCGCTGGCGGTGATTATGCCGCTGTCGATGCTCAGCGCGTGGAAGCTCACATCGCTGCGCCTTGGTGAAGACCGGGCAATCAGCTTCGGGATTAACGTGCGCCGTCTGCGGCTGGCAACGCTGCTGCGCATCAGTATCCTGTCGGCGTTGTCGGTGGCGTTTGTCGGGCCGATTGGCTTTATCGGCCTCGTGGCGCCGCATATTGCGCGTCTGCTGTTTGGCGAGGATCACCGCTTTTACCTGCCGGGCAGTGCACTACTCGGGGCGCTGGTGCTGTCGCTGGCGTCCATCGTTTCGAAAAATCTGATCTCCGGCGTCATTATCCCGGTTGGCATTGTTACCTCGCTGGTGGGCGTACCGTTCTTTATTACCATCATCGTGCGTCATCGGGGGAGTGTATGAGCCACAGCGGTCTGAGCCTGCGCGGGTTTGGCGCGGGCTATCACAAACGGCAGATTATTCAGGATCTGAATATCGCTGAGTTACCTCGCGGCAAAGTCACCATTTTACTCGGGCCAAACGGCAGCGGGAAATCGACGCTGCTGCGGGCTATGGCCGGGTTGAACAAAGCCGAGGGCGAGTTGCGGCTGGATGATGTCGATCTGCTGAGTCAGTCGTTTGCCAAACGGGCGGAGCAGGTGGTCTATCTGCCGCAGTCGTTACCCGCGGGTGTGCATCTGCATGTGCTGGAGTCGATTATCGTCGCCCAGCGAGCCTCGGGTGGCCTGCACAGCGCAGCAAAGCAGGCGGAAGTGATGACGCTGCTGCGCCAACTTGGAATCGAACATCTGGCGCTGCATTTTCTCGATCAGCTTTCCGGCGGGCAGAAACAACTGGTGGGGCTGGCGCAGTCGCTGATCCGCCAGCCGTCGCTGCTGCTGCTGGATGAGCCGCTGAGCGCGCTGGATCTCAACTATCAGTTCCATGTGATGGATCTGGTGAAGCGTGAAACGCAGCAACGTAACATTGTCACGGTGGTGGTGGTGCACGATATCAATATCGCCCTACGCCACGGCGACCATGTATTGATTCTGAAGCAGGGCAAGCTGTTAGCCAACGGTAAACCTGATGAGGTGATCACCCCACAAAGTCTGGCGCAGGTCTATGGCGTGCGTGGGCGCGTGGAACCCTGTTCGCAGGGCATGAAACAAGTGATTATCGACGGACTGACTGACGCGGCGCACTGACCATTACGCCAGTTGCGCCATCCATTTGCTGTGCTCCCCGGCGAGCATCTGTGTGGCCATTTGCAGAAAAGTTTCTACCGCTGCCGGGCGATGTCGGCTGCCCGGTGCCTGGATCTGTAGCGTGCGCTGGCTGAGCGAGGTGTTATTGATGGCCTTCAGCGTCATTGCATCCAGCCGGGCGCGCCACAGCACGCTAAAATGGCTGCATACGGTAATTGCCTGCGCGGTATGGCGGGTAAACTCATACAACGCCGAGAAGTTATTGCTGCTGAATGTCGGTTCCAGAAAGGTGCCTGCCATCCGGCAGGAGAGATCGAACAACTGGCGAATCGTCGTTCCGGCTTCCGGCAGCACCAGTGGATAGTGATGCAGCAGGTCGAGGGTAACACTCGGCTGTTGCGTTAGCGGATGTCCTGCATCAAGCAACAGCAATACCGGCGCGGGCCATGCGGCAATGATCTCCACGTCGCGCTCCGGTGCAAGACTGAACTGAAACGCGACATCGCACTCGTTATGGCGTATCCACTGCGCCACCTGCAACGCCGTACCAACCTGCAAATCAAAATTGACGCCGGGATGTTGCTGCCGAAAACGTGCCAGCAAGCCGGGCAGCAGATCAAACGCCATGCCGTCGGTGCAGGCAATGCGCACCAGTGCTTTGCGTACTGCTTTTAGCCCCTGAATTTCCGCCAGCGCAAACTCCATGTCGCGCATGCTTTTACGCACGTGATTAGCCAGAATTTGCCCGGCATCGGTCAGCACCATCCCGCGCGCATGGCGCTCAAACAGCGTGACACCAAGCCGCGCTTCCAGCTTCTGGATCTGCCGGCTAATGGCGGAACCCGCGACAAACAGTTGCTCACTGGCGGTGCTCAGCGAGCCGGAGGTCGCTACCGCGAAAAAGTAGCGCAGTTCATTGGTCAACATCGTGATTTCTTCCTTTGCCCTCGGATTGTGCAGTTTACCCTTATCAAAAAAGCAACGCCAAATTGCAATTATTATTATTGTGGCAACGCTCTGTTCTGGTTTAGAACAAAAAGACAACAACAGACATTTGCGCCACTGGCAGCAAATCAGACAGGGCAAACAACATGACAACACAACAAATTATTGCGCAAGCGCTGGCGTGGTTTGATAGCGGCCACTTCAAAGAGACACTTGCCACACGGGTGGCGATCCCCAGCGAGAGCCAGCGTACCGATCGTGATGAGGCATTACGTCGTTACTACGACGAGGCGTTTATTCCGGCGTTTCACGAAATGGGCTTTCAAACCGAGATCATTGCGAATCCAGTGAACGCTGCACGGCCTTTTTTGCTCGCCAGCTATCAGGAAGATCCTGCTTTGCCGACGGTGATGTGCTACGGCCACGGTGATGTGGTATTTGGCGATGATGTGCGCTGGGCTGAAGGGCTTTCGCCGTGGACGTTGACCGAACGCGATGGCAACTGGTACGGGCGTGGTGCGGCGGATAACAAAGGCCAGCACTCGGTGAATCTGGCGGCGCTGGCGCAGGTGTATCACGCACGGAACGGACGTTTGGGTTTTAACTGCGTCTGGCTGTGCGAGATGGGTGAAGAGATAAGCTCGCCAGGGCTGGCAGAGGTGTGCAAGCAGTTAAAAACGCGCCTTAACGCCGACCTGTTTATCGCCTCTGATGGCCCGCGCCTGAGCGCCGATCGCCCGACGCTGTTTCTTGGCTCGCGCGGTTGTGCCAACTTCCGTCTGACCATTCATGCCCGCGCCAAAGATTACCACTCTGGTAACTGGGGCGGCTTGCTGAGTAACCCTGGTACGCAACTGGCGAACGCCATTGCCAGCCTGGTGGACGGCAAAGGCGAAATCCAGATTGCCGCGCTGAAACCGCCTGCGTTGACGCCGGAACTGAAAGCGATCCTCGCGGAGATCACGCCTGCGCGCGGTAAAAACGATCCGGCTACAGATGCCAACTGGGGCGAACCGGGCTTGAGCGCTGCTGAAAAACTGTTTGGCTGGAACACGCTGGAAGTGTTGTCGTTCCTCACTGGCAACCCGGCGCAGCCGATGAACGCCATTCCCGGCCAGGCGACGGCGGTCTGCCAGCTACGTTTTGTTGTCGGCACTGACTGGCAACAACTGGAACACGCGCTACGTGTGCATCTTGATGCGCACGGCTTTTCAATGGTCACCATCAGTGACCTGCGTGGCACGCCAGCAACCCGCTTTGACCCGACCGATCCGCTGGTGCACTGGGTGCTGGAGGCGATGGCAGAAACCTGCACCAACAAACCGGCGCTGCTACCAAACCTTGGTGGCTCCCTGCCCAACGATGTGTTCGCCGGAATTTTAGGTCTGCCGACGTTGTGGGTGCCGCACTCTTATCCGGCCTGTGGCCAGCATGCACCTGATGAGCATCTGCCGGTTGCCATCGCCCGCGAAGGGCTGGCGATCATGACACGTTTATTCTGGGATTTAGGCGAGCAGGGCGCAGAACTGTTGGCGCGCCATCGCCTGCATCAGGCTGGAGGTGCGCAATGAGTACGCTGGCGCGTGAAATGGAGCAGGGTGGTACTCGCCCGGGCCTCTATAAAACCCTTTTCGCCACCTGTATTGGCAACGCGCTGGAGTGGTTTGATATTGCGGTTTACGGCTTTTTTGCCAGCTATATCGCCCATGTGTTCTTCCCGGCCGCAAACCCGACGGTGTCGCTGCTATTGGCCTTTGGCAGTTTTGGCGTTGCCTTTCTGATCCGCCCGCTGGGCGCGATTGTACTGGGAGCCTATGCCGACAAACATGGGCGCAAGGCGTCGCTGCTGCTGTCGATCAATTTGATGATGCTTGGTGGAGCGATGATCACGTTTATGCCCGGCTATGCCACGCTGGGCGTTGCCGCACCGCTGTTGATTCTGGTCGCACGGTTGATTCAGGGCTTTTCGGCGGGCGGCGAGTTTGGCAGTTCGACGGCGTTTCTGGTGGAACACTTTCCCGAACGCAAAGCCTTTATCGCCAGTTGGCAGTTTGCCACGCAGGGCGCGAGCACATTGCTGGCCTCCGCATTTGGTCTGGGGCTGGCGCAGTGGCTGACGGCGGAGCAGTTGCAGGCGTGGGGCTGGCGCATTCCGTTTGCCTTTGGTCTGTTGATTGGCCCGGTAGGGCTATGGATCCGCCGCCATATTCATGAATCGGCAGCTTACGCTCAGGCAGAAAAACCTGCACATCCGGTGAAACTGCTGCTCGGGGCACAGAAGCGGCTGGTGTTGCTGGCGATTGGTCTGATGGTGGTATCGACGGCGATCAACTATATGCTCAACTATGTGCCGACGTGGGCGACGAAAAGCCTCGGTTTGCCGCCGTCCTCCGCGTACAGCGCCACGTTACTGGCCGGGGTGATCCTGACGGTAGTGACGCCGATTGGCGGCCTGCTGGCTGAACGTGTGGGCCGCGTGAAGTTGCTGTGGGTGGCGCTGGTACTGATGGCATTCACGCTACTGCCCGCGTTCTGGCTGACCAGCCTGAACGTCACGCCTTTGTCGCTGGCCTTGTTGGTCGGCTGGATGGCGCTGCTGAAATCGATCTACTTTTCGACCATTCCGTCGCTGATGGCCGATATCTTCCCGGTCTCGACCCGCGCCAGCGGCATGTCGATCAGCTATAACGTGGCGGTGACGGTGTTTGGTGGTTTCGCGCCGTTTATCTGTACGCTGCTGATCAGTGCCACCGGTAGCCATTTCGCACCGGGGCTGTATCTGATGGTGACGGTATTTCTCAGCGTAATTGCACTGTGGCAAGCGCAGAAACAGCATCGGTAGCTCACCCTTCAGGGTGTTGTGCATATTCGCATAGCGCCCTGGTGTAAGGCTCTGTACGCGCGTCCGGGTGCTGCGCAATACAGTTGAGCAGCACGCTGACCGCCTGTTGGTGTTCGCCGAGATTGTGCAGGCACAACGCATAAAACGGCCGCACTTCCGTAGCCGCGGCCAGCGGGCAAGGATCTCTTCAAACAGGGTTTTTGCCTGCGCATACTTCCCCAGGCAGCGCAACGTTGAGGCCAGGCCAAAGCAGGCTTCAAATTCATCCTCCCCGGTCAGCCCCGCCTCCAGGGCGGCACGGTACCACTTTTCTGCTTCCTGCTCATGACCTTCGTTATCATACGACCAGGCGATATTCAGCAACGCCAGCGCGCGAAGCCCCGGTTCCCCGACAAGCGTTTTCAACACATGGCGGCTTTGTTCGTATTCGCCCAGTTTTCGCAGCGCGATCGCTGTCTCTATTCTGTTATCCATTTCTTCCTTACCTTAGAGCCTGTTCCATCTGGATAGGCTCTTAAACCAACATGGCGCAGTAAATTCATCATAATAAAGCATCAAGGAAAATCCTATATTTTTAAAAGCGCTGGTGAAGCCACAATGGATGTTTTAATATTGCTATTAATTTGTAGTCATAATGAAATTACGCTGAGTTTAATTAGCGTCTATAAATTAGATTTTTTTATTTGCTTTTTTTTGGCTCACACAGCAAAGGTAATCATCATGGGCTGGATTGCATTGATTTTCATTGCAATCATAGCCGCGCTAGTCATTTTTGTTATAAAGCAAAGGGATTCAATGGATGTCATGAAATTCATTGAGTTACTTTATAAAGATAATGATGACACGCGGCGGTGATAAAATGAAGAGTAAATCGCTGATAAATTCCTTCTGGCTGGTTATGGAAAAAATTATTTCCATGGTCGGTCTTTTTTTGGTCAGCGCTTTTGTTGCTAAATATATTGGCCCAGCGCTGGTGGGAAAAATAGCATTGGCTGTAGCCAGCTTTCAAATCGTGATGGTGGTTGCACAATTTGGTAGTGAAAATATTATTATCAGACGGTTGTCGAGAAATATCTATTCGGGCATAGTGCTGGCCAGAATATCGCTGCTACTACGTTCGGGTATTTATATTCTTGTTGCACTTCCTGTGCTGTGGTACTGCCACAGTAAAGATATGATTGAATTTGTCTTCTTTTGCGCGGTGGCATTGGCCAGCTTTTTTACCACCATTGATGTTATTGCTACCTACAATGACACGACGTTGAATTCAAAAATCAATGCAGTTTTCAACGTGGTCGGGTTGATTGCGGCGTTGATACTACGCTTTTTTATTGCCGAACTGAAATTAAACCCCTTATTACTCACCATTCCGATTATCGTGACAACGGTATTGCCTTTTTTGCTTCGATTGATCCATTTTGCCAGACATGGCAATAAAAAAGCGCTGGCGGAGAAAACAAAGAAACCAGCAACTTACCTGAAGTATCTGGTTATTACTGGTAGTTCGATGTTGATTGCTAATATTTCTGTAGCGATATATCCACGTATTAATTTGTTTTTTCTCTCGGGGTTAAGTGATGCACATCAATTAGGCATCTACTCAGTGGCAGTCACTTTAGCCACCTCGTGGAGCTTTGTCGTGCTGGCGCTGGTGACTTCCTATTTTCCGGCTGTCTACAATGAAAAAGATGAGAGTGCGGCGGCACTGAAAGCCACGGAGCTGAATATTGCGATTGCGGGTATTTCTTTGTGCGTGATTGTCGGTTTTGCTGCCGTGGGTAAAATGTTTATTAGTATGTTGTATGGCCCGGCATTTGCCGATGCCTGGTTACCGGCGCTGATTTTATGTGTTGCCACGATGCTTTCCACGATGGGGGCTATTTCGTCACGCTATATTTTAAAGACGTCGGGCTACCGTTATCTCTCCTGTAAGTCGCTCATTGCGCTCATCTTGTGCGTGCCGCTGTCGTTCTTTTTTATCACCTATGACGGGATTGTCGGTGCCGCCGTCTCGGTGGTGGTGCTGGAGTTTATCTCGCTAACACTGCTGAACTACGGCTACAAAAAAGGTACCGTGCTGAAAATGCACCTGCTGATGTTTGGCGCGCTACCTGGCATGGTGCGAAGGATCTTATGACATCGGCCGGAAAGCCATGACTTTCCGGCGTGTCGCGCAATCAGGCTGTTTTTTCTTCGTAGCCCAGCTCCTGGGAAATCGCTCTGGCAGTATTTTTCAGCGCGGCAAGCAGACGCGCTTCACCTAATAACTCCAGCCGCGATGTGGAGAGCGAAATGGAGACGGCGTACGGCACGCGGCCCTGAATGTCGAACACCGGCACCGCGAGGCAGGAGACGCCTAACTCATTCTCTTCCCTGTCTTTTGCCCACTGCTGCGCACGAATTTCCTGCAACTCCTGCTGCATCATATCGAGCTTATCGATGGTGTAGCGGGTGAGGGGCTTGATCATCTCCCGGTGGTCTGTCCAGTATTCGACAACATACTCCGGGCGGCCATAAGCCATGTAGATTTTGCCCATCGCCGAGCAGTACAACTCCTGGTGCTGGCCGATATATGCCCGCGTTCTCAGCATGCCGGTGGTTGGCTCAAGTTTATAAATCAGGATCGCGTGATCATCTTCGCGGGTGGAGAAGTTGATGGTTTCACCGATCTCCAGGTTCAGCGCTTCAAGATGCGGCGCGGCAACGTGAATGATGTTTAATGACGACAACGCCTTTTGCCCGATGGCGATGCATTTGGTGGTTAAACGGTAACTGCCCGCCGCCGGGGCGGGTTTGACATAGCCGCATGCTTGCAACCCCTGCAACAGGCGGTGCACGGTACTTTTGTTCAACTGTGCCAGTTCAGAAAGATGCGCTAACGGGCATCCATTTGGGTAGTTACTCAGAATATCCAGCAGTTGTAATCCCCGAAACAGGCTTTGGCTACCCGACGGTTTCTCTTTTTCTTCTTGCATTGATGCACTCTCGCTTCCTGCCACTTACGGACCCGTTAAATTTGCCAGCTTCAATACTAACGCAAAATGGAACGGGCCACACAACATCGCAATATGTTTGTAACTAATTGATAGTAATCAACTTCGAAATTTAAAGTGGCGCGTGGATCACATATCCTCGTTTTGGTATGTGGAATGATATTTCGTATTTTGAAATTCAGGAGTATAAAAACGGTACAGATGTTTGATGCAATCAGGAGAAAAAGATGAAGGTAACCTTCGAAGAGCTGAAACATGCTTTCAAACGCGTGCTGCTTTCCCGCAAGGTGCGTGAAGAGACTGCCGATGCTTGCGCAGAGATGTTCGCTCGCACCACCGAATCCGGCGTTTATTCCCACGGCGTTAACCGCTTTCCGCGTTTTATTCAGCAGTTGGATGCCGGTGACATCATTCCGGAGGCACAGGCTAAGCGCATCGCCAATCTTGGTGCGATTGAACAGTGGGATGCACAGCGCTCGATTGGCAATCTGACGGCGAAAAAGATGATGGATCGCGCCATTGAACTGGCGTCGGATCACGGCATTGGCATGGTGGCGGTGCGTAACGCCAACCACTGGATGCGCGGCGGCAGCTATGGCTGGCAAGCGGCAGAGAGAGGTTACATTGGTATCTGCTGGACCAACTCCATTGCCGTGATGCCGCCGTGGGGGGCTAAAGAGTGCCGTATCGGCACCAACCCGCTGATTGTCGCCATTCCCTCCACGCCGATCACCATGGTGGATATGTCGATGTCGATGTTCTCCTACGGCATGCTGGAGGTTAACCGACTGGCCGGACGCGAACTGCCGGTGGATGGCGGCTTTGATGATGATGGCAATCTGACGAAAGAGCCGGGTGTGATTGAGAAAAACCGCCGCATTCTGCCAATGGGTTACTGGAAAGGTTCTGGCCTGTCGATTGTGCTGGATATGATTGCCACGCTGCTTTCTGATGGCGCATCTGTCGCAGAAGTGACGGAGGATAACAGCGATGAATACGGTATTTCGCAGGTCTTTATCGCCATTGAAGTCGATAAGTTGATAGACGGCGCCTCGCGGGATGCCAAGCTGCAACGCATTATGGATTACATCACCACCGCGGAACGTGCCGATGAAAATACGCCGGTTCGCCTGCCGGGCCACGAGTTTACTCGTCTGCTGGAAGAGAACCGCCGCAATGGCATCACCGTGGATGACAGCGTGTGGGCCAAAATCCAGGCGCTGTAAGGAGGAATGATGATCTTCGGCCATATTTCACAGCCCAATCCTTGCCGCTTACCGGCAGCGATTGAAACCGCGCTGGAATTTCTGCGCACCACCGATTTCCGTACCCTGCAACCTGGCGTGGTGGAAATTGACGGGCGCACGGTCTTCGCGCAGATCCTTGACCTGACCACCCAGCCAAGAGAACAGCAGAGACCGGAAGTTCACCGCCGCTATCTGGATATTCAGTTTCTGGCGTGGGGTGAGGAAGAGATCGGTATTGCTATTGACCGAGGAAATAACGTTGTGCAGGAAGAATTGCTGGCCCAGCGCGATATTATTTATTACCAGGGCAGTGAAAACGAATCCTTTTTTGAAATGGTCCCAGGCAGTTACGCGATATTTTTCCCGCAGGATGTTCATCGACCTGCCTGTAATAAGCATTGCGCGACGTCTATTCGTAAAATTGTTGTGAAGGTGGCAATTTCTGCATTGAATTAATTCGTCACTGAACAGGAGTGAAATATGAATAATAATGCCGGTTATATTATCGGTGCGTATCCCTGCGCGCCGTCGTTTCACCAACAGGGTGAACAGCAGGAACGGGATTTCTGGCGGCAACTGGCGGATACGCCGCATATTGCCGGGCTGGAACAGCCTTGTCTGGAGAATTTGCACCCGCTTGGCGATGAGTGGCTGCTGAAACACACGCCGGGCGAGTGGCAAATGGTGGTGACGGCGGTGATGGAAACCATGCGTCGTCGCGCGTTGAACGGCGCTTTTGGCCTCGCCTCCAGCGATGAAGAACAGCGTCGCGCCTGCGTTGATTATTACCGCCATCTGCACAACAAAATCCGCGCAGTCAATGCCCGTTTTCCCGGCAAAATCATCGCGCTGGAGATGCAGGCCGCGCCGCTGGCGGGGAATGCCAGTGTGGAACAAGCCACCGAGGCATTTGCCCGTTCAATCGCGGAAATTGCCCACTGGGACTGGGATTGCGAGTTGGTGCTTGAACATTGCGATGCCATGAACCAGCCCGCACCGCGTAAAGGCTTTTTACCGCTGGGAAATGTACTGGAAACGCTGGCAGGCGTGGAGATTGGCGTGTGCATTAACTGGGCGCGCTCCGCCATTGAAGGGCGCAATACGACACTACCGCTCACCCATGTGCAACGGGCGCAGCAGGCAGGAAAACTACGCGGTTTGATGTTCTCCGGCACTACGCAGCAAGGTGCGTACGGTGAATGGCAGGATTTGCACGCACCATTTGCTCCGTTTTGCACTGAGAGTTTATTAACTGTCGAACGTGCCAGTGGGTTATTTCAAGCCACAGCAAACGATAATTTATTATTCAGCGGCATTAAATTACTGGAAATTGATGCTGAAGCCACTATTGACCATCGTGTCGCGATATTACGTGACGGCATTAATGCATTAAATAAAGCCAGATAATAAATACAACAACCTCTGTCATCGCATACCTGTTACTTTTAACGAGATGCTAATTATGAATACATCCTCTTACTCTACATCTGCGGATATTCCGCATCAGCGCTGGTTAAGAATAATTCCTCCGATTCTTATCGCTTGCATTATTTCCTATATGGACCGCGTGAATATCGCGTTTGCCATGCCCGGCGGAATGGATCAGGAACTCGGTATTACCGCGTCGATGGCCGGTCTCGCCGGGGGAATTTTCTTTATCGGTTATCTCTTTTTGCAGGTGCCTGGCGGCAAAATTGCCGTGCACGGTAGCGGCAAGAAATTTATCGGCTGGTCGTTGGTGGCCTGGGCGGTGATCTCTGTACTGACCGGGTTGGTCAGCAACCAGTATCAGTTGCTGGCGTTGCGCTTTTTACTCGGCGTGGCGGAAGGCGGCATGCTGCCGGTGGTGCTGACGATGATCAGCAACTGGTTCCCGGATGCGGAACGTGGCCGCGCCAACGCGATTGTGATCATGTTTGTACCGATTGCCGGTATCGTCACCGCGCCGCTCTCCGGTTGGATCATCACCGCGCTGGACTGGCGCTGGCTGTTTATCATTGAAGGCCTGCTCTCCATTGTGGTGCTGATATTGTGGTCGATGACCATCTATGACCGTCCTCAGGAAGCGCGCTGGATCTCTGAGACTGAGAAAAAATATCTGGTTGAGACGCTGGCGGCAGAGCAGCGCGCCATCGCCGGGAAAGAGGTGAAAAATGCCTCGCTGAGCGTTGTGCTCTCTGACAGAACCCTGTGGCAACTGATTGCGCTCAACTTCTTCTACCAGACCGGCATCTACGGCTACACCCTGTGGCTGCCCACCATTCTGAAAGAACTCACTCATAGCACCATGGGACAGGTGGGCATGCTGGCCATTCTGCCGTACATCGGCGCGATTGCCGGGATGTTTATCTTCTCCTCCCTCTCTGACCGTACGGGTAAACGCAAGCTGTTTGTCTCGTTGCCGCTGGTGGGTTTTGCGCTGTGCATGTTCTTGTCGGTGGCGTTGAAAGAGAGCATCTGGCTGTCCTATGCGGCGCTGGTCGGATGCGGCTTCTTCCTGCAATCGGCGGCGGGCGTGTTCTGGACTATTCCTGCGCGGCTGTTCAGCGCGGAAATGGCCGGTGGTGCGCGTGGCGTGATTAACGCACTGGGTAACCTCGGTGGTTTCTGCGGCCCGTATGCGGTAGGCGTGCTGATCAACCTCTACAGCAAAGATGCCGGGGTCTACTGCCTGGCGATTTCCCTGGCGCTTGCCGCACTGATGGCGCTGTTGCTGCCAGTGAAGTGCGATGCGGGAAACGCTGCTGTTAACCCGCTCGGCACGCACAAACGCGAAGCCTGACCGCGATGCCCGGTGGCGCTGTGCTTACCGGGCATACAGATAAGCGGCAATAACAACGAGAGCATAAAGATGAGTGAAAAAGAGACCTTCTGGCTGGGTATCGATTGTGGCGGTACTTATCTGAAAGCCGGTTTATATGACAGCCAGGGCCGGGAGCACGGCATTGAGCGCCAGCCATTGAAAACGCTCAGCCCGCAACCAGGCTATGCCGAGCGCGATATGCATGCGCTGTGGACAACCTGTGCCGAAACGATTTCTCGCCTGCTAAAACAGACCCACACACCAGGGAAACTCATTCGCGGCGTGGGGATTTCGGCTCAGGGGAAAGGGTTATTTCTGCTCGACAAAAACGACCAGCCATTGGGGACGGCAATATTATCTTCCGATCGCCGTGCGCTGGATATTGTCCGGCGCTGGCAGCAGGATGACATCCCGCAAAAACTTTATCCGCTCACCCGCCAGACGTTATGGACCGGACACCCGGTTTCGTTGCTGCGTTGGGTGAAGGAGAACGAACCGCAACGTTACGCACAAATTGGCTGCGTGATGATGGGGCACGATTATCTGCGCTGGTGCCTGACCGGTCGCAAAGGCTGTGAAGAGAGCAATATCTCCGAATCCAATCTCTACAACATGGAAAGCCAGCGCTATGACACACGGTTGTCGCAGTGGCTGGGTATTCAGGAAATTGACGCCGCGCTGTCGCCGATTGTCCAGTGCGCCGAAATCTGCGGGGAAATCACCGCTCATGCAGCCGCCATAACCGGTCTGGCGGCGGGGACCCCCGTCGTTGGCGGTCTGTTTGATGTGGTTTCCACCGCACTCTGCGCCGGATTGCAGGATGAGCAACGGCTCAACGCCGTAATGGGAACATGGGCAGTGACCAGCGGTATTGCCAATGGGCTTCGCGACCATGAAGCGCATCCTTATGTTTACGGTCGCTACGTTAATGACGGCCAGTACATCGTACATGAAGCCAGCCCGACCTCCTCCGGCAATCTGGAGTGGCTCACCGCTCAATGGGGCGACATCTCTTTCGACGAAATCAACCAGGCGGTAGCCAGCCTGCCGAAAGCGGGCAGTGAGCTGTTCTTCCTGCCGTTTCTCTACGGCAGCAATGCCGGGCTGGAGATGACCAGCGGTTTTTACGGCATGCAGGCGCTGCACACCCGCGCGCATCTTTTACAGGCAGTGTATGAAGGCGTGGTGTTCTGCCATATGACTCACCTCAATCGCATGCGGGAACGCTTTACTGCGGTGCGCGCGTTGCGGGTCACTGGCGGCCCGGCACACTCCGACGTGTGGATGCAGATGCTGGCGGATGTCAGCGGCTTACCGGTGGAATTACCGCAGGTGGAAGAGACCGGCTGCTTCGGTGCGGCACTGGCGGCGCTGGTCGGCACCGGTGTATTCCGTGATTTCCGCCATGCGCAGCAAACGCTGAAGCACGACATTCACACGCTCACTCCCGATATGGCTGCGCACGCCGCCTACCAACGCAAATACGCGCATTACCAGTTTTTGATTGAAGCACTGCAGGGCTTTCACGCCCGCATTAAGGAGCAGACGTTATGAGCCGACCATTACTGCAACTGGCGCTCGACCATACCAGCCTTGTGGACGCCCAGCGCGATGTGGCGCTGTTACAGGATCACGTAGACATCGTTGAAGCTGGCACCATTTTGTGCCTTAGCGAAGGGTTAAACGCCGTGTGCGCCCTGCGCGCGCAGTCTCCGGAGAAGATTATCGTTGCCGACTGGAAAGTGGCCGATGCCGGAGAAACGCTGGCGCAACAAGCACTGCGCGCGGGCGCGAACTGGATGACCATTATCTGTGCTGCGCCACTGGCGACTATTGAGAAAGGCCACGCCGTGGCGCAGGCACACAACGGCGAAATTCAAATCGAACTGTTCGGCAACTGGACGTTTGATGATGCCCGCGACTGGTACCGCATTGGCGTGCGTCAGGCGATTTACCACCGTGGACGCGATGCGCAGGCCAGCGGCCAGCAGTGGGGCGAGGCTGATCTGGCGCGGATGAAAGCGCTGTCGGATATCGGCCTTGAACTGTCGGTGACCGGCGGTCTGCAGCCTGCCGACCTGCCGCTGTTTAAAGATATCAACGTGAAAGCCTTTATTGCCGGGCGCGCGCTTTCCGGCGCGGCGGATCCGGCGCAGACCGCGGGCGATTTCCACGCGCAAATCCGCGCAATCTGGGGAGACAACTAATGCGTACGCATCCGTTAGGCATCTATGAAAAGGCGCTGGCGAAAGATCTGAGCTGGCCGGAGCGGCTGGTGCTGGCGAAAAGCTGTGGTTTCGATTTTGTCGAAATGTCGGTAGATGAGACCGATGAGCGCTTATCACGGCTGGAGTGGAGCACCACGCAGCGGGCATCGCTGGTGGAAGCAATGCTGGAGACCGGTGTCGCGATTCCCTCGATGTGTCTCTCTGCGCACCGCCGTTTTCCGTTTGGTAGCCGCGATGAAGCGGTGCGCGAGCGGGCGCGCGACATCATGCGCAAAGCGATTCGTCTGGCGCGGGATCTCGGTATTCGCACGATTCAGCTTGCCGGTTACGACGTCTATTACGAAGAGCATGACGAAGGCACGCAGCAGCGTTTTGCCGAAGGGCTGGCGTGGGCGGTGGAACAGGCCGCCGCCGCACAGGTGATGCTGGCGGTGGAGATCATGGATACCGCCTTTATGAACTCGATCAGCAAGTGGAAAAAGTGGGATGAGATGCTCGCCTCGCCGTGGTTCAGCGTCTATCCGGATGTCGGCAACCTCAGCGCGTGGGGTAACGATGTCAGTGCCGAACTGTCGTTGGGTATCGACCGTATTGCTGCCATTCATCTGAAAGATACGCAGCCGGTGACCGATGACAGCCCCGGCCAGTTTCGCGATGTGCCGTTTGGTGAAGGCTGCGTCGATTTTGTCGGCGTGTTCCGCACGCTGCAACAACTGAACTACCGCGGCGCATTTTTGATTGAGATGTGGACCGAAAAAGCCAAAGAGCCAGTGCTGGAGATTATTCAGGCGCGGCGCTGGATTGAAGCCCGTATGCAGGAGGGGGGATTCGTATGTTAGAACAACTGAAAGCCGAGGTGCTGGCCGCCAACCTGGCGTTGCCCGCTCATCATCTGGTGACCTTTACCTGGGGCAATGTCAGCGCCGTGGATGACACGCGTACGCGGATGGTGATCAAACCGTCCGGTGTGGAATATGACGTGATGACTGCCGACGATATGGTGGTGGTAGAGATTGCCAGCGGGCGCGTGGTAGAGGGCAGCAAGAAACCATCATCCGATACGCCGACGCACCTGGCGTTGTACCGCCGTTTTTCGCAGATTGGTGGCATTGTGCATACGCACTCGCGCCACGCCACTATCTGGTCACAGGCCGGGCTGGATTTGCCCGCGTGGGGCACCACGCACGCCGATTATTTCTATGGTGCCATCCCCTGTACGCGGCTGATGACCGAAGAAGAGATCAACGGCGAATATGAGTATGAAACCGGGGAAGTGATCATCAAAACCTTTGAACAGCGCGATATTGATCCGATGCAGATCCCGGCGGTGCTGGTGCATTCTCACGGCCCGTTTGCGTGGGGTAAAAACGCGGCAGATGCGGTGCATAACGCGGTGGTACTGGAAGAGTGCGCTTACATGGGGCTGTTCTCGCGCCAACTGGCTCCGCACCTTGCGGATATGCAGCAAGCACTGATGGACAAACACTATCTGCGTAAGCACGGTTCGCACGCCTATTACGGCCAGTAAACGCCAGGCCGGAGGGGAGACTTCTCCGGCTTTTTACGCACAATTCTCCGCGGCCTCTTCCTGCTTGCGCTTCGCGCATCACCGATTTTAATTAACCTGCCATTATGGCGGCGTCTCTGCACATCGCCGTGATTCATCACTCGCTATCGGCTTCTGTGAGTATAAAAAATCACATAATCCGCTGTCGGTTTCTATACTGACAGCGGAGGTTATGAATGAAAAAAATGTTGTATTCGTTGTTTGCCAGTCCCGATCGGTTATTGCAGGTGATGAGCCATAGCGAGATCCAGGATTCGATTGAAGATGGCGATCGTATCGTTGTCGATGGTAATACCTCGGTGAATGTTCACTGTCAGCAGGTGCAGGATGATTTTAAACGTCATGTTGCTGCCTTGAAGAGGGTGTAAATATGGGAACCGCCATCTTCATGGTATTAATGGTTTGCGGCTACTGGTATACCTCGCACGATCTCTCCACGCGCTTTAAATTCAAACGCAGCTTCGGCTGGGATGTTTATTTTCTGGTGGCGCTTTACGGCTGCGTTTTTGTCCTGCAGGGCATTCTGGCCATGGCGCTGTTATGGCTGTGTCTGTTAATCGCATCCACTGTGATGAACCAACTGCCTGCGGAATTTGGCCCGCAAACGCACCATCTGCAGATGAGCTTTATGAACTGGAGCTTTTTAGGTATTCAGGCACCCGTGGTGATGATGCTGGCGTTTGCCGTTCTGTTTTGCTTCTGGCGGTCAAACTGGTCCGGCAGCGCGCGGCTGGACAGTGCAGGCCGCCGTGAACTGTATAAACACCTGTCGCGCGCCAACGGTGTGGAAGGGCTGATTTATCAGTGCATGGAAACGGGCGATCTGGCGTGGATAACCCTTAAGTCGCAGCGCATTTACATCGGCATGATCCACACAGCCACCTTTGACAGCGGCGATGCGAACAACATTGTGTTGATCCCAATGCTGAGCGGTTATCGCGATGCAAAGACGCTGGATCTGCATGTCGAGCACAATTACAGCGCATGGTACGCCGAACACAATATTGAGCTGGCTTCCGGGCCGCGTCCGGCGCTGGATTTCCGCAAAGTGTTACTGTTATCGCAGGTTGAGAGTCTGTCGCTGTTTGATCCGGCGCAGGTGCTGGCAATGGGGATTCATCGCCAGCGGGAACAACAAGCGTAAACCGCTGGCCAAACCGTCGTTCGGCGCGGTGGGGTTTGCTGGGTTTTTCCCGCAGTATGCGCAACTGGATAAGACGACGCTGGGTAAGCAACATTCAGTACACCGTTGCTTAAGTCACCAGTCCTAAGCGGAACAGGCTTTCGGCGCAGGCGATAATAGCCTCTTCGCGTGGGCGCGGCGACCAGCCGAGCAGTCGGATGGCTTTGGCGCTAGTGGCGTTCATGTTCACACCCAGCAGCGATACCAGCCCATTAACCAGCGCCGGGTTTTTTAGCACCACCTCATCGGGGATTTGTTGGGTGGAAACCCGGCGGGCTTGCTCACCTAAGCTGTCGCGCAGCACTTTCGCGACCTCCTCCATCCACATGCTTTCACCGGCGATTGCCAGAAAGCGCTCGCCGCTGGCTGCCGGGTCAGTCATTGCTCGCAAATGTAGGTCCGCCACATCGCGTACATCGACAAAACCGGAGTTAATGCGCAGGCAACCTGGCTGGCCTTCCAGCAGGTTTTTGATCAGGCGTACGGAATGCGAGTAATCCGCGCCAAGCGCCGGGCCAAGCACCGCCACCGGATTAATGGCGGCCAGCTCCAGCCCATTCCCCTCACGGGCGATAAACTCCCACGCTGCATGTTCTGACAAGGTTTTTGATTTTTGATACAGCGCGACATCACTGTTTAGTTCGCTCCAGTCCGTTTCATCAAACGGGCGTCGATAATCGGCGGCGTGTCCGACGCCAACGGCACCGAACGCCGAGGTCAGCACCACACGTTTCACTCCTGAGCTACGGGCGGCGCGTAACACCCGCAAATTGCCGTCAACGGCAGGGTTTACCCAATCCGCTTCGCTGACCTGCGGACCGGAGGGAGTAGGGGACGCGCCATGCAGCACATAGCGACAGCCGTCAGCGGCTTGCGCCCAACCCTCATCGTGGGTTAAATCGGCCAGCACAATCTCCAGCCGATCGCCTGCGTCGATACCGCCGTTTTGCAGGTTAGCGCGGATTTCCGCTTCCCGGCCTGACACTCGCACGGTAGTGCGCACCCGGTAACCTTGTGCCAGTAGCGCCAGCATGCAGTGCTGGGCAATAAAACCGGTGCCGCCGGTGACCAGTACGCGTGTGGTTTGAATGCTCATGTTATTTCCTCAGATAGCGTAGAGTACGGGGTTATCTTAGGTCGCTTGAACCGTACGCAGAATAGTTGAACGTACGGAATAGATGCGTGATAGTACGGAAATGAACACTGATATCTTTTCTGACATCCTCAAAGTTGCCGAGGCCCGTTCGCTGGTCACCGGCGGATTTACTGCAGGCGGTCGCTGGGCGATCCGCTTTCCTGCGCCCACCACGATTAAGTTTTTCGCCATAGTGCAAGGCCAATGCTACGTAATGATTGATGACGAGCCCGAAGCGTTGCACTTTGCCACTGGCGACGTTGGGCTATTGTCGGCGCAGCGTGGTTTTGTGCTGGCAAGTCACACCGACGTTGAGCCGCTGGACGCGATGAGCCTGTTTTCCGGCGGCGGGAAGAAAAGCACGCAGTTGGGGGATGGCAGTGATTTCCGGCAGATTGGCGGCCATGTACTGCTCGATCCGGTTTTTGGCCCGGTGCTGCGCGAAATGTTGCCTTCGTGGATCCAGATTCACGCGGCATCGCCACAGGCTACGACGATCCGCTGGCTGCTGCAACAACTGGTGGCGGAGCAGGCCGACGGCCAGCCCGGTGCGCAGCTTGCCTCGGCACAACTGGCACAGTTGCTGTTTATTCAGGTGCTGCGCGTGCATATGCAAAAAGCCGATGCCTTACCGGCTGGCTGGTTACGGGCGATGTGCGATCGGCGTATTGCCCCGGCGATGTCAATGCTGCACGGCGATCCGGCGCATAACTGGCGGCTGGAAGAGCTTGCCAGTGCCTGCGCGATGTCACGTACCACTTTTGCCCTGCGTTTTCGAACGTCGGTGGGTTGTGCGCCACTCACGTACTTGCAGGAGTGGCGTATGCACCTGGGCAAGCAGGCACTGCGCAAGAAGACCACATCAGTGGCGGAGATTGCGCAAACCCTCGGTTATGCCTCCGCCAGCGCATTCAGCAATGCCTTTCGCCGAGTCACGGGCATGTCACCGAAGACCTGGCGGGAAGCTGGCGGTTATGACAGCGATCGTCAAACGCTTCCTGCATCAGCTTCGGTAAACGTTTGACGCACATGATTAGTTTAAGATGCCATTAGCTCCTTCGTGGTCGGTGAAGAGTGCCGATGCTTATTTATGACACCACTTGTTAGGGGTAGGCGAAAGTATGAAAATCAGCGAGCTTTCATTGCTTACTGTCCTGCTGTAAGGAAGCGCCATGAATGACACGTTTATCTCCCTCAGCATTGGTTGTCTGGTTCTGATGGCGCTGGCGATCCCGCTGGCGCGGCAGCGCATTAAACCGAACCGTTTTTACGGTGTGCGCACGGCGCGAACGCTGCACGATGAGGTGGTCTGGTACCGGGCGAACCGCGTATTTGGCGTGGCGATGCTGCTTTGCGGCGCGGTGTTTTTTCTGCTCTCGGTGTTGTTCGGCAACTGGCGCGAGGCGAGTAGCCCGGCGAGCAGTGTCGTATTGTTTTTGATTGCGGTGTTGGTTCCGACGATAACAGCGCGGGTGACGACCAAAAGTGGAGAAGCGCGATGATGGGCGCAAGAGTAAAAGCCTTTGGTGCGCGCTTTTTCGGGCGCGTGGATGCTGAAAGGCTGCAATTTGCCATCGATTATGTGGATTACAACGAAAGCGGGCTGGCCTTTGAAACGATCTGCGATTACCTCATTGAAATGGATGCTCCTCTCAGCGAAGAAGAGTACCGGCTGGCGGAAGAGCTGTACCGCGATATGGAAATGAAATGGGGCGGCAGTTGTCTGAAGTTTATGAAAGCACAGATCGTAACAGGAAACCTGGCACAACAATCCTAACGTGTATTAGCTCAGATTTGACCTGACACAGCTATGGCACAGACCTAAACCTATCTGACAGGCGGCTCTGTGCCAGGAGCGGAAGTTGCAAAATCAATCTCTGCTAATCAACGGGGGAGCAGGTAAGCGTTACACCATAAAGCGTTAATGGCGTGGATTGACGCATTGATAGCACGCGTCGCAGAGCTGGAGTCAAGAAATCCGAGGGGCCAGCACAGGGTAATTATTATATTTAATAATATTACTCCACTCATATAGGGTGCGGTGCTAAGTTAGTAAAGGAAATAGCCGTACTATTCATGGAGGTTTACTGTGAGTGTATATGTTTTCTATTACAACGAGTCTGGTGCAAGAGTCTTTACCAAAAGTAGCGTAAATAAAGAAGCAAGGAAGCTTCTCAAAGAGAAGGGTTACAAAAAACATTTTTTCGAGGTCGAAGCTGAAAGTGCTCAGGACGCTATAGCGAAGATGAAAAACAATGACGATGAATATCTGAAAGAATTAAAAGATTATTCTGATAGCCTTCTTTTTGTTGGTCTTGTTGGGGTGGCGTCATTTTTTTAAAGAGTAGAGGCGGTGACCTGATCACCGCCAATCATATGTATTAGCTCAGATTTGACCTGACACAGCTATGGCACAGATCTAAACTTAATTTGACAGGCAGCTCTGTGCCAGCAGATATTACTGAGTCCGCACAGCATTGACTAAAAGGGAACGGGTCAAAGCATCTTTTTGCTCTGCTAAATGCGCAACTATAATTATGACGGTTGTTCTTTTAAATGGATGAAATCATGAGTTCACTCAAAATGCATTTCAACATTCTTGCCGGTTACAACGCCTGGACGAATGAACGATTGTATTCCAGCGTTGGAAAGATTGGGGAAGATGCTTACCGTAAAAACTGCGGCGCTTTTTTTGGGTCTATCGAGGCGACTCTGAATCACCTGCTCGTGACGGACAGGATATGGCGGCATCGTTTAAACGCATTACCTGAAACAGGGTATCGGCTGGACCAGATGTTGTTCGACAGTGATTTTCCCGGTCTGGAAATGGCGCGAAGAGAAGAAGATAAAAAGATCGTTGATTTTATCATGGGATTATCAGAAACCGATTTAGACGGCATCGTCTCCTACCGGCGGGCTTCAACACCAGAACTTAAGCAGCAGGCAATCTGGTCTGCTCTGGCTCACTGGTTTAATCATCAGACCCATCACAGAGGGCAGGTCCATGCAATGTTGACCCGCGTATCCGGGGAAGCCCCTGAACTGGATTTGCTGATATATCAAAGGTATCTACACGATAAATATGAGTTTGGCGATTTTGTCGGAGCCCCCTGAATTGACCTGCTCAAGGTTGATTATCACATGCCAGTGTTAGTCCAACATCTGATACACAATGGCAATGATTCTATAATCATGAACGACCGAATATGGCACTGAATGGCTTCACACCAATGCAGCATATTCAGCGCTTATCCGATTTTACTCATCTGCCCGTTTAAAAATGGAGGGATTACCGATTTAATGACTATCCTGGCATGATCGATGACGAATGTAAAAATAGTCAAATTATTATAAAGTTGGTTTATTTAGCTTCTGATCCTCGGCAAGGAAATAATTCAAAAACATCACCTGAAACGATTTTATATGCATTAAAAGGATGCTATATAATAATACATGGGGAAATTCAGGAGGTTGAAGAAAAACTCGACGAGGGGTGCTTTTTTTACGTACCTGCTAACAAGAAATATATTTCTGTTAACTTAAACGAAAAACCAGTGGCTCTTCTTATTGCTTTTAAAGGGGCAGTTTTAAAGTGAGTTGCCATATATTACAAATAAGCTTAAACTTTATAAAAGAAACGCAGATGAAGTATAGCCACCTGCGCTTTATAAGACTTTTAAACTATTTCTTACTTAAATAATAGAGGTTTATTTATCTTTTGCCCCCCATTCACAATAATGTTATTGATTGCGTATATGTTACAATGCTGCGCATTTTTTGGTTGATGCGCTTCGCAGGATTCGATTGCATCTGCTGCTGCTGTATGACCATCTCGTTCCCAGTAAGCCACACCCCATGCACCATCTTTTCCGGTTGCAAATGCTTTTTCATAGAGTTCAGATGCCGTATATTTCTCAAATGCGGCCTTGCCCTGCTCATTATTGAGATTCTCGGGCATAGGCAGATGATTTTCAGGAATTGAAACGATTTGCTTATAAGGCAAATTATGCTCCTTGAGAAAAGGTTCTATATGTGACCACCAAAAACGACCGGGAGCTGAATCCATAAAAGCATGCCCATTATTTTCGAAAGCTGGCATTAACATGAAGGTAGCATCAGCTCCCCACTGATGGTACGCATTGAAGAAATCTTTTCCCATCTGGGGCGGAAAAGATTTGTCATTTATCGAATAAAGCCATAAGGATGGTATACGCGCAGTCTTCCCGTAGGATGAATATGCCGCCAGCAAACCTTTTCGGTCGCAAAGAGATCTTCCATCAATTGAACCTCTGCCACCATCAAAGCTGATAACAGCCGTTACGCCGGGAGGATTAACAGCACCCGTAGCTATGACTGCAAAACCACCTGCAGACATACCTGCAAGGACAGTATTTTCAGGTAAAGCCCAGGGTTGTTTCCTGATAACTTCTAGTGCCGCAAGTATATCCCTTACATCCCTTTTCCCGGCTAGCTTATGCAATGGTTCCTTACAGGAACCTCCGGTATATTCAGCACCGCCACTAGAAAAGCCATATCCCTCACGTAATAGTGAAACAGCCGCATAACCATGTGTTGCAAATGCCAGAGCCGTGGCTGATGTTCGGTTTGGTGTCATTTCCGTTCTATCGAACTCAGGACTTTCGGAAGTGCCATGATTAATAATTACTATTGGATATTTTCCAGGCCCCGCTGGCCGTGTTACGAAAGCATCAAGTATGGCGGGTTTACCATTATCAAGGACGACCTGAATTGTCATTGGCTCACGAATAAGCCCTTCAAACTGTTGGTTCACTAAGGAATTTTTTACATCTGCATTACTGTGAAAACTTATACAAAAAACACTTAAAATAGTAAATTTGGCTATAAGACCCCAGTCATATATTCTATGCATTTTTAACTCACTCTCCAGGTTGATGTCCTTTAAGCAGAGAAATCATGTAGTACGGAATTTATAAAATAGAAAGCAGCCTACTATTTCTTGCCGTTATTAAGTACTACTATCCTTAAAAACAAGAAATCAGAACAATGTAGCACGCCGGAGGTAAGGTATTTATTACAGGATATCTTTGTTCTGACAATATTACGTTTCGTTACCTTATTTTATTAAGGTTGTTTGGTCTTTTTTTAGCTGATTGCCCAGCTCTCCCTGATTAATACACACATTTTAAGTAATTATTTACCTGTGTTGATAATAACTGTGGACGTTCGCGCAAAGCTGACATAACGTCAGAAGATTTACCATACCCTCCTTAATTATACGCACCGCAAAAATCCCTGAGTGCGTTTCTGGCGTATGCCCGGTAAAAGCAGTGACAAACCACCCGAAAATGTACACCAGAAACGCGACTTAAGAATCTACGCTACGACTGCATATGCACTCAACTGAATAGAGTGAGGTTTCACTTTATTTTATCAACACGTTTCAGACTACAATGTATCTGGCTATCAATTCGACAACTCTTTTATCTCGTAGTCCGGTAGAGGATATTGACTAATAAATTCGTTAAGCGTTTGGCTATCCGGGAGCGCTGTCAGGGCACCTTTCCGGGTTGTCGCCAGCGCACCACAGGCACTGGCCTGAGTCATAGCATCGCTGATTTGGTCAAGGTTATATGGCATTCCAGCGCGAGCTATATATGCAAGCAAACCCGTCAGAAACGCATCTCCCGCTCCCGTTGTATCAACGCTATCGACGATGTAGCCATTGAAATGAATGACCATATCGTCATGGAGTATCATGGCCCCCTGAGCACCATAGGTCACAACTTTCAGACGTGCTGGTAGCGTCTTAAGAAAATCCAGTGCAAGGGTAAAATCATGCGTGGCTGCCAACCAGTACCACTCTTCTTCAGATAATTTCAGGATATCAGCCTGTCGCGAGAAATGGTGTACAGCATCGTGCATTCTCTGCTTATCACTCCACATTTGCTCACGTAAATTCACATCAAAACTCAGCAAGCCTCCACTCTGTTTTATTTTCCTGATCGCTGTAACTAACGTCTGGCAACAGGCTTCGGCGACCAGCGCAAGAGAACAGAAATGCAATATTCCTGCACTAAGATTGGGAAGCGCATCAGGCGTTAAAAACTGATCTGCAGACGGATTCGTCAGAAAGGTAAATCCACGCTCTCCACTATTATTCAGAGAAACTAATACCGTACTGGTTCTGTGAAGAGGGTCCATCTGCATACTCTGGACGGAGACGCCCGATGCGCAGAGCGTCTCCTTTAAAAAATAGCCGAAGTCGTCGTCGCCTACCCGGCCGATAAACCCACTCTGACAGCCCAGACGTGCTGTTCCTACCGCTACATTAAAGGGGGCGCCTCCAGCACAAGCCTGATATTGCATATCTGAAAGCGGTAAGAGATCGACTACCGCATCGCCGAGAGTCCAAATGTTCATGACATTTCCTCAAAAGTAATTAGTTATTCTTACCCTGGAATGACCCGCGGTGAGGGATCAGGTTATTCCCGCAAGGCAATATCCGTGTCTCTTGCTCCGCTGGTCGTATAAAAGAGAGTTTTAAAAGTTGTAATCCAGCATGAGTTTATAGTCGGTAGTGATGGCATCGCCGTGAGTTACCCAACTCCCGTTCTGATTAATTAATGAGCCTGTTATCTCTCCAGAAACGGTGAAGCGGGAGGTCAGAGGGTAATTTGCAGATACTTTCAGGAAGCGATTGCGGGTATTCTGGAATACTTCTCCATCTTCTCTCCGGGCATTATTTTTCTTGTAATGCCCATACCCCCCGCTAAAGGTTGTGGAAAGTTTTCCCCAGTTGTGCCAGATACCCATTGACGTGGTCCAACTTTTATCATCTATATCACCCCATTGCGCTCTGTCTAAAATTGCAGAGGCGAATTGTTGCCGGAACCAGATACCTGTTGTGTTATTTATAATATATTGAGCACCTGGTTCGATTTGAAATGAGCGCATGTCACGGTCATTTTGTGAACCTCCACTGCGGCGATGATCAATTTGTTGGTAAAGATAATTGAAGACCGAAAATTTGTCTGTTACACGCAGATCGGTAAAGAATTTGACGCGTGCCTGCCAGCGATCATCAACTGACGCACTTCCTCCCATAACGTCCCATCCATAGCGCAGGCGTTTATAGAAATATTCATGACCGACAATAAGTTGTGTCCATTGATTCTGACTGAGGTAAGTCTGACTCTCCCACGTACCGTTATAGTTCGTCGTTCTACCTTCAGAAAAAGCCAGATACCAACCGGGTAAATCATCGTTACGCATGACTCCTTGCACAAAAGTCAGGGAATCATTACCGTTATGAAAATGGCTATTACTCCAGTTATTATCCTCAATTGCATATTTTATTTTAAGCTGACCATGAATGCGGCCTCCAGCAGGATTAGAGGAACGTGTTGAGGTCCACATGACATCTTCATCAAGATATGACCATGGATCAACGGCAATGACCGTTCCCGATAAATCCTTCATGATGCTCATACT
The DNA here is from genome assembly GCF_900116535.1 of Kosakonia arachidis. GTDB lineage: Bacteria > Pseudomonadota > Gammaproteobacteria > Enterobacterales > Enterobacteriaceae > Kosakonia > Kosakonia arachidis. The sequence continues at coordinate 443,258 of NZ_FPAU01000001.1, forward strand.
TGCATTGGCCAGCGTCGGGAGCATAAGCGCGAAAATAACAGCCAGGGTAAGATGGTTTTTCATAACAATATCCCTTTAGATCATTTCTTTAAATTTTAATATTGCATGTAAACTATCATGCTGAGGCAAGCTAATGCTCCAGGGTTTCCCCTGCATAGAATACATGCGAGTGCTAAATGCCACTTTTTCATTAATATAAAAAACGGCTATTGAATTCTGTATAAGCACGCGTAAATCAATTTTCTCACCAAGCGGAATATCGACCCAGGATTCTGCATTACTCTGATTAATCGATGCTAACGGAGAGTTAAAGAAATAGGCTTTGCCCTTACTCCTGTTGAAAACAACGTTGAGTGTTGAGTCACTCACATTATTATCAGTCAGCCCAAAGCTCATGACCATTCCCGAAGAGGGAATCTCCACCGTTGCGGACAACTCTCCACGCTTGGGTAAAGGAGGATAAACTGATGACTGTAAGGGGCCAAACTGCGTTGATGTTTTGACCGTTTTAGCAGGTTTTATGGTTTGAACCGGGCCATTGTTATCTTTTATGGCCTTCTGAAGTTCCTGCGGAATAATGCTATTGAGCTCACCTTTTGCATCTGCGGTGAGTTCATGTACGGCCAGGTTTCCTGCCCAGTCGATATTACCCCTGTCATTGTTTCCCGCTTTCGTTGGGATCCAGCCGAAAATAAATAAACGACCATCCTTGATAGCCAGTTTACCGGCATAAAAACCAGAGCCATCCACAACATAATTATCCAGCTTATGCCACGGTCCTTCCGGATTATCTGCAACGCGGTACTGCGTCAGGCGCAGTGGCCACTGATCGCTGAAGCTCAGATACCAGCGCCCGTTAAAGAAGACAAGTGTCGGACATTCAAGATTTGAGTTACTGGTAATGGTATCGTTGTCAAAAAATACACCACGATCTTTCCAGTTTTTTAAATCCGTTGAGCTGTAGCGCGCGATAATGCCGCGACCGTTGCTGCGGGTTGTGATCAGCATCCAGTACTCTTTCTTTTCTTCAACCCAGACAACGTGAGGATCGCGGAAGTCATTGCCGCGATAGTTATTGCCCGGCAGGATAGTGTCCTGCGGATGTTTCACCCAGTGAAGACGATCTTTACTGGTCGCATGCATGACGGACTCGACCGGAAATACGTTTTCATTATGGGCTGTGTACCATGCGTGCCAGGTATCACCCACTTTGATAATGGAGCCGGTTCCCAGGAGCAACTCTGGATCGTTGACGTTATTAACGTAAGGAATGACTTCAGAATGGTTCTGGTAATTATATAAGTTGGTGCTGGAGAGCAGGTGAATCGCATGTACTCCTAAATCGCTGCCGCCGCGCACGTCATTCAGGTAAAAAATATTAAACACGCCGTCGTTATAAACAGGCATTGGATCGCCAATAAATGACCCCTCGATGCGAGGGAAAAAGTCACTAACCTGGGTGATGCTCTTGTTCTGCAATGTTTCTTTAGACATCTGTGAATACGCAGGTACATTTCCACCAAAAAACACCAGCAGAACGAATAAAGTCGCCGAAATAAAGGTTCTCATACTATCCCCTGAGTATCAGAAGTTATAAGTAACACCAACTACGGTGTACGGATTCCAGGAGTGGCCTGTGTACGTCCAGAGCCCTGCTTCTTTAGTGAATGAAGCTTTGAATTCGCCATAAAGGCGAACTTCACCAAAGACGGGATAGCTGATAGTGCCACCAATAAATTTGTAGCGGCCGTCGTAAAAGAGTTCTTTGGCGTTACTGGCGTTATCAATTTTGTCCTGTCCAAAACCGATATACAGTGACGTTAATAATGGATACCAGTTGCGCCAGAAGCCGGCTGTCACTTTCCATTCCTGCTCAACAATATCACCCCAGCTTTCACGCACCTGACGGTTATAGTAATAGTAAGGACGTAAATACAAACCGAGATCCGGATTCACCCGATACTGGATCGCAGGTTCAGTTTCAAAGATATACTGTTCAAGGTCGCCATTGCCCGGTTGATTGCCCTGAGGCTGATATTCGCCATAAGCGTATCCGGCAATGCTCCATTTATTAGACAAGCGTAAGTCCTGCCAGAGCTTAAAGCGACTTTTCCAGCGTTTGGTTGCCGTTTCGGAGCCGACCATGACTTCTGTACCGATATTCCCTCGCCATGTTTCAAAAATATGTCCGACAAAAAACTCATTAATAGTATTGGTGGCACCGCTATAATCCTGATTGCTGAACTGCCCTTTATAATCATCTTCCCTGGCATTCCAGAAACCGAAGTACCAGTTTGGCAATTCATCATGTCTTAAAAAGGCCTGCATGGTGGCAAGCTTAAATTTCCCACTATTTTTCTTAGAATTGCTCCAGCGGACATCATCAATTTCAATCTGGCTACCGATGTTTCCGTGCAGACCGCCAGCTTCCATATTTCGCCCGATACTGTTCCAGTGAACCGGCGGTGCTTCCTGCCTTAAGCGTAACAGGCTTACATCCTCAGAATCATCCACCGCATTGTTCTGATTCGTGTTTTTACTCTCAGAAGGTTGTACCGCAGTGGCAGAAGGGGCACTCTGTACGGTTGCTGTGTTTCCAGCTATAGCAGAGGAAGGCTCGCGCACAGTTACATCCTGAGATCCGCTTTTGGCGGCGGAATTACTGTGCTGCTGGTTTTCAGTCTCATCGTAAAAATAGCTTTGATAGTTCCCCGTATAATTATCCGGTATCTCAGCTTTTTTTTCAGCAATAGCGGGAAAAGTGGCAAAAGAAAAAAGGAGTGCCAGTGTTATTTCCCCGGGAGATGGTTTTGTCCTGCTTTTAATTATATCTTGAGGTTGTTCTACTCTTTCATCCATTTTTCTATCTCGTTATTCAGACAATATAATGCCAGCCAGAGACTGGCAGAAATAAAGACAGGCAATATAAAAAGTAAGATGATATCTGATGGAATTATTTATCCAGAGACCAGTATCCGGCTTCTTTTAATGCAGCGGCTCCACTATTTGCAAACAGCATTATGTCGCGCTGCCCTGGCTGCGGATAAATTCGACTGCTTAAACAGGCTTCGCCTTCATTAACAAATACTTCCACGGATGAGCGATCAATGAAAATTCGCAGTGAAAGGATACTGCCCTCGGGCAGGGGAATGCTGCGCGTTCCCATAAGCGAGAAATCAGGGTAGTTACGCTCTAACACTAAGCGCTGAGCCTGATTATCAACGTAAATACGCAGCCCATCTCCCAGCACCATGCCATATTGTTCCGCCAGAGACGTGCCACGCTCCCATTCCAGTAATAACTCCACGGCTTCGGCCTCTGCAGCGACAAATACCCGCTGATTATTCAGGCAATGGGCAGGGACAGGAAAATAGCTGCCTCGCAGGGCGGTCACTTCGGCGATGGGTTTCATCATCAGGCGATTATTATCGCCTAAGCTCACTTCGCGCGGCAGTGAGAGCATTCCGGCCCAACCATCCTGTTGCTCAGGCATCGGCGATTCCCACATATCCAGCCACCCAATAACAATTCTGCGTCCATCCGGGCTAAGGAAACTTTGCGGGGCATAAAAATCGTGACCGCTATCCATCTCAATAAATTGCCCGTCATGGCTGAACGGCTGGCCTGGCTGCCATTCTCCCAGTAAATATCCGCTCTGGAAAAGGTTACGGTTTTTATAACCTTCTGCCACCAGTCCCTGTGGTGAAAACATCAGCACACGACTGCCGTTCAGGGCAAAGAAATCAGGGCATTCCCACATATAGCCCATACCTTGTTCAGCTTCGGCAAGAATGCCCTCATCATGCCATTCCTGAAGATTGGTGGAACGGTAAAGGCGCACCTGGCCGGTATTTCCGACGCGTGAACCCACAACCATGTACCAGAACTCACCTTCGCGCCACACTTTCGGATCGCGAAAATGATGCAGTCCTGGAGGGGTATCAATCACCATACCATGACGCTCAAAATGAATGCCGTCACGGCTGGTTGCCAGACATTGCACCTGATAGAGATTGTCATCAGTATCAGCCGGGCCGTGGAATTTATGCCCGGTATAAATCAGTGCCAGCGTGTCGCCGTCCACCACTGCGGAACCGGAAAAACAACCATCTTTATCTGCCGGACCTTCCGGTGCCAGAGCTACAGGCATATGTTCCCAGTGAACCAGGTCTTTACTGCGGGCGTGCCCCCAGTGCATCGGTCCCCATTTCGTTGAATAGGGGTGATGTTGATAAAATGCATGATACCAACCGTCAAACCATACCAGTCCGTTAGGATCGTTCATCCAGCCTGCTCTTGCGGCAAGGTGATAGCGCGGATACCAGCGGGGGTTAATCCCGGCATGTGCTTTTTCAAGCGTCTCTTCGGCCTGTTTTAATAAGGATGTCATTGTGTTTTCTCCCGATAATTTACACAGCACCTTGCTGTAAAAAGGGTTGCTCAGTTGAGGGCTTATTGGGGCGCAAAAGGAAAATGGAAATAAACGTGGTGCAGAACACCATAATACCCATAATCAGATAGGACTGGGCGAAGCCAAATTTTTCGTAGCTGAAACCCGCCAGTGGTGATAACACGGTGCCAATAACCGAACTCGTGCAGGCAAATCCCACCAGATAAATAGTGGAAGACAAACGCTTGTCGAAATTCAGGCTGTTGTATTTAAAAATGGCCACCAACAGTACCGGCAGTTCTAAGGCGTGCAGCAGTTTTGTAATCGAAATGAGCAGAGGCCCCTCAACCAGGCCGGAGGCGATCATACGCATCGCCATTACCATGCCTGCGAATATCAGGCCATTTTTGGCACCAATTTTGTTAACCAGCCACGGTGCGCAGAACATGCCAGCTGCTTCCAGAAATACCTGGAAGGAATTTAAATAACCAAACATGGCGTTTCCTTCCCGTAAGGTAGGAAACTGTGAGGAAAAATAAACCGGGAATTGCTGATCGTAGACGCCGTAAATACAGGTTCCCACCACGAAGAAAATAAGTGCCCAGAAACGCGGTAACCTTAGCAGACGGAGGGCATCTTCCAGAGAAACTTTTTTCGCTCCAATCTCCAGTTTTTCCATGCTCGCTGGTGCGGCAACTTTTAACCGGGCCAGCAGACAGAAGAAGACCAGACCGGCGCATGATGCCACCAGAAAGTTGAGATCGGGATTGATATTAAACAACAGCCCGGCAAAAAACGTAGCGACGGCCCACCCGAGAGAGCCCCACATGCGGGCCCGTCCAAATTCAAAGGTACTCTGACGCGCAACGCGCTCTGTGTAAGATTCCAGCACGCCAATGCCGCCATTAAACGTCATACCAATAAACAAGCCACCAAAAACACTCCCCAGCAGAATATTCAGGCTGAGCAGATAGCTAAAAAGGAGATAAGCAGGGCCGGAGAAGATCAGCAATGCTGTAATAAACCACAGCAGGTTTTTGCGCAGACCCAGGCGATCCTGGATAAAACCGTAGAACACCTGAGCAAAAAGGGCTGATACCGATAAAACGGAAAAGATAATGCCTGTTTCCGATGCTTTCATTCCCACTTCCTGGTGAAGCCAGATAGAAAGAAGTGAGCTGGATGAAGACCAGGTGACAAAGAAAAAGAACAGCAAAGCACTGAGCAGCAAATAGCTGCGGGAAGGCCTTTTTTTCATCTGAGCAATCTCATAGCGGATCATATGCACTTATGGTAACGTTAACATATATTATTTATATCGGTTTTTACGCAATATTCGATGTTAATCACAAAAGTTAACGTTAACATTATTCATGTGAGATCTGCGTCAAATTTTTGTTCCAAATTCCCAAAATGACGAGCTCAATGCTTAGAATAATAGGTTCATTTTTACGGTTACTTTAAGTGCGGCGGTTCGCTTGCGCCACGAGGATGTAGCCGTGTTTTTGCTAAATGGAAGGTTATGGCGTCTTTAAAAGATGTGGCCAGAATGGCCAATGTATCGTTAATGACAGTTTCGCGGGCACTGAATAGCCCTGAACGCGTGAAGCCTGAGACACTTGCACGGGTGCAGGAGGCGATTCTGCATCTGAACTACGTACCCGATTTGTCTGCAAAACAAATCCGCAGTGTGGGTACTAAAAATAAAACGATTGGCGTACTGGCGCTGGATACGGTAACCACACCTTTTTCGGTCGAAATCACGTTGTCAATCGAGGAGACTGCTCGCGCGCATGGCTGGAATAGCTTCGTGGTTAATATGTTCTCTGATGATAATCCTGACGACATTGTCGATCTGCTACTTGCCCATCGTCCCGGAGGAATTATTTTCACTACCATGGGGCTTCGCGAAGTACGTGTTCCACCCAAGTTGCTGACGCATCCTTGTGTTCTGGCAAACTGTGAAAATAAAGATGAGCCGGTTGCCTGTTACATCCCTGACGACGAACAGGGTCAGTATACTGCGGTGCAGGCATTGCTGGCGGCAGGATATCGTCGGCCCATCTGTCTGCATTTACCGGTCAATCACCTTGCGACGTCCCGTCGCCGAAAGGGACTGGAGCGTGCCTGTCGTGAGGTAAGCATCGATCCTGATACGCTGGATCATTGCTATATGCAGTTTGGCGATGAACACTACCGTGATATTCCCGACATCCTCCTGGCTCATATTCATCAGGGGATACCGCAGTTTGATTCAGTTATTTGCGGTAATGACCGCATTGCATTCATGGTGTATCAGACCCTTATGGCTAAAGGAATACGTATCCCGCAGGATATCGGGGTTATTGGGTACGATAACCTTGTAGGCATCGGCAACCTGTTTTTACCCCCGTTATCGACGGTTCAGTTACCGCATTACGAAATTGGCCGACTGAGTACATTGCATATTATTAACGGCGATGACAGCAATGGAAAGGTACTCGTCGATAGCCCCTGGTTATCCCGCGAGTCATTTTAAAAGCGGATTGGCTGGATGTTTGCCCAAGCTGTAACCATGCTGTATGGCCGTCTGAAATGGAGTATTGAGGGATTTTGCAAGCAATCGCAGCATTGCTTGCTTTCACTCAAAAGGTTAGTTTTTTATATTTTGAGAAAATTAATGCCTTCTTCGTGCTGTGAGTTCAACTGATGGACGCAACACACTTATTGTACCGTTCTGCGGGCGATTCATAGTCTAGCGTTTTTCTCGGCCTTTCGTTGAGCTGTCTGGCAACCCTGTTAAGTCTTTGCTGGCTGTGAACCGATAAGTCAGTGAATCAACACTCTGTCTTTCATACGGTGTAAAATCCGGGTATCCATCAGGATAACGGACAACGTTAACCGTACTTAAATGCTAAATGCCGTGCTGTTTTGCCAGCCATTGACTGGCCGTTGTAGTTGAAATTCCCTGACGGTAATTGTAAGTATTGCGCTTACTCCAGGCTACTCCGTCTGGCCGTGCGAAAGCCAGCCGGTAATGTGCACCAACATCTTGCGGATTGTGCTGCACATCATCCCGAAGCTTTTGCCGGTCCAGTAATTTTCTGTTTACTTCAGTGCCCCAGTGAGCACGCATTAAATCAGCAAGCTCACTGTAAGTCAGCGTATCGCCTGCAATATAGACAATCTCGTTTTTGAAAGTGGGCTGATGGAAGAAAATGTCCGCAGTCAGCTTGCCAATATCTTCAGGTGTGGTTAGCGTTACCGCGTGCTGCCACTCTCCCAGAGCACAGACCGTTTTACTTTGCGCGTCAATCACGCCAAAACCAGGCTCAAACAGATAGCTGGTAAAAATACCTGTCGATACAATGACCCACTCTGTTGCGTTTTGCTGGCGTAAAAGGTGGCGAACGTCGAGCTGTTCATCCCAGACTTGTTGCCCACTACCTTTACCCACTACGTCATAATCAACGCCAAACTGCCATGGGAAGTAGCGGGCTACAGCCGCTTTCAATACCGCCTGCGTAATTTTTATCTGCGTTCCTGGCCCGCCGACAAAACCACTGCAGTTGATGACGGCGTCGAAAGCAGCAAATAGCTCGCTCAGTTCATCAACACTGTTCTCCTGCAGATCGCCCTCTACTACAGCGATTCCAAGCTTCATCAGCTCATCCAGTCGTGCCTTGCGCGAACCAGAAATGGCATGAGCAGCTTCGCTTCTGAGTAACACGCTAAGTTTTACATCGGCGTGTTTCTGCGCTTTATTGCTCATCGCTCTCAATACCTGAATACCAAGCTCGCCTGCACCCAGTATTAGAACCCTATTTGTAGGTTTTTTTTCGGTATTCATTGTTGCTTCCTGTTGTATTAAAGCATCATCCTGACAGCTGACATGGACGGGTTCAATTAGGCACACGCATGATACCGGAGGTGATATGGAGTCTGAGCGGGAAGCGCTATTGCAATTTTCCAGTCAATTTTGTGAGGAATTAAGCAACGATGATGAGGGCCTGAAACGTGAGATCCTGGCCCACGCAGGTAATCGCTGGTCGCTGGGCGTGCTGCATATTCTTGGTACCAACGGACCTCTTCGCTACGGAGAGTTACGCCGCTACCTTACGGGTGTCACTCAAAGAATGCTGACGCGAACACTGCGCCATCTGGAGCGGGACGGGCTTATATCCCGCTATGATTATGAGGAAAAGTTGCGTCGGGTGGTTTATGCGATTACAGATATGGGCAAAGAAATGCTTCTGCGGATGCTACCTTTGTGGTCGTGGATTATCACATCCGCCAACTATTTCCGGGAAACAAGAGCAAAGTATGACAGTGATTGAATCTTTTGGTGACAACATGGCAAAAGATTTATGAAAGTTGAAACTCTCATCAAGAAGGCTGCAACGCGATATTGCAGCCTGCGCTGAGAGGCACCAGGTCCGCTCTTCGCTCACAGCGGACATCATACCCCTAGGCTGTCCGCTCCGTGACATTACCTGACGTTGTATTCTCTGATGTTAACGCCCTTAATGCTGTATAAACCTGTTCGCTTAATCCGCTTACCTTTTTTATCAGTAATAGTGGCGGTAAGTGTGCTACAGCGAATGGAATGACGTTCATCAATAACCAGCCTAATTGCTTCTGAAGGATCTTCCACCTCTACAAGGTCGTCAGTCTTATCCAGACCGAATGGTACAAGGTGAAAGGCGGTTTTTCCCGATGATTTTCTGGTCATCTTTACAGGATACAGCACGTCCCCACTTTTATGAATAAATTCAAGGGATTCAATGTAAATCATGGTGATTCTCCATAGTTTGTCTGCATGAATATACAAACCGAAGATAGGAGATACAATACAAAAGGCAGGGAAATCTAAAATAGCCTAACATGCATTATAACTAGTTGAATTATATTTTTAATTTTCAAAGGTGTGCGCAAAAATTTAATCGTTGACTCGCCTTATAGCTAGCTGAAGTGACTTGTCCCTATGACTCAAGGCACCTTGATGTAAGTATGCATTCCGAACTTCCGTTGTTCAAAGTAGCCAGTCAGATTTGATTGTGTGCTACCAGTGAAAATCGTCAGTATCCCTTGGTAATCATACGAATCCACCTAAAGCCCTCTGGCGCGGCCATTCCGCAGCCAGAGACGGATTCAGATCTTAAGCAGGATAGCCGAATGGCGCGTATGCCATCCGGCATTTCGGCTACAGCCTGAACGCATTTACGCCATTCAGCAATTTTCCGGCCTGATGGCTGAGCGAATTGGCGGCGGTAGCCATCTCTTCGACCATTGCGGCGTTCTGTTGCAGGTTACCCTCCATCTGACTGACGGCGATATTCACCTGCTCAATACCGTGGCTCTGCTCGCTGGAGGAGTTGTTCACCTGATTAATCAGCAATGTGGTTTCGTCCACGGCACCCAGCGCATTATTCATTCTCGTGGTGACGCTGGCGGCATAATTGACACCTTCACTGACATTCTTAATCGCTTCATCGATCAACCCGCGAATATCCCGTGCGGCGACGGATGAGCGATGCGACAGCGAACGTACCTCACCCGCCACAACCGCAAAGCCTTTGCCCTGTTCGCCCGCACGGGCGGCTTCCACCGCCGCATTCAGCGCCAGAATATTGGTCTGGAAGGCGATGCTGTCAATAATATCCGTGATTTCAGAGATCTTTGCCGATGACGCGGAAATATCGTCGATCGATTTTTGCAGAGAATTCAATTCGAGATGACTTTCATTCATCATCGATTGCAGACGGCCAATAAAGGCATTTGCCTCGTGCGCGTTGTCCTTATTCTGTTTCACCGTCGCTGAAAGCTGGTTCATGCTGGCGGCCGTCTGTTCCAGCGAGGACGCCTGTGATTCGGTGCGTGAAGAGAGGTCGTCGTTGCTTTTGGCGATTTCACTGGCGGCGGTATCGACCTCACTGCTGGCCTCTTTCACATTGTTTAATACGTTGCGGATTTTCTCCATCAGGCCATTAAAACTCGCCGCAGTAGCGCCCAGTTCATCTTTTTTATCGAGATCCACTTTCAGGGTTAAATCCAGTGATTCGCTGATGGTGCCCATGCTGTTTTGTAAATTTTTCAACCCCTTATTCAGATAGCTAAGAATAATATAGGTAAATACGCCAATCAGCACTAATAAAAAGATAATTGTTGAAAGTAATAACCAGAACGTATTTTGATACTGCGTATGGTTATTTACAGCATATTCCTTGGCAATAGTATAATTATGTTTCAACATTTCAGCGATATTCGCACTCAATGCGACGGAAGCATTGGTTGTAGCTCCGCCATCCGATACCATTTGCCGTGCGGCATCAATGCCGTCACGGTGATAAACCGCTGTCATCGATTCTACTTTCTGTGCGTAATCATTAAAGGACTGTTGCGTGCTGGCCAATTGTTGGGCATCAGTATCATCACTGATGAGATTCGCTTTGTAATATTCCAGTATCTCTTTGGTTTTATTCAATTCATCTTTTGTTTGTGCCATATGCCTGGTAAAAACGGCTTCATCATTAATCAGTAACGACATCAGGATTTGCCGCCTTCCCTCTTCGCGATGTTGTAGTGCCTCGCTGAGTTTACTAATACTTGGCAGACTATTATCAATAACATAATCAAAGCGTTCTTGTGCTTTGTCTAATGCGCGAATACTCAAACCGCCGAGCAGAAGCATGGCGACAAAGGTAATGGCAAAAACAAATAGCAGTTTTTTTAAAATAGTCATAACGGCCTCAGGTAACATTCCATCTCCAGGGGTAACGTTATTTTTATCGGCGACTAAAGGGAAATCTTCATAGTTAAAATAATAAATAATCATTTTTTATAAATGTTCAAGAAAAACCATGTAATACAATGGGTAAGTGTGCGTGGTAGGGTTTTGTTATGGTGCTTGTATGATATATTATCGGTTCTGTTTGTTTTCTCCCGATAAATATATTCTATATTTTTACATATTACTAACGAATAATGTAGTGTTATTGCAATACAGTTATGGAGCAGCATAAAAAATAATGATTAACGCTATCTGATAGGCCATCGACAGGTGATGCGTTGAGTGCTTACAAGAGGGGGCTGAACCACAATCGCACACCAACATACGGTAAATTTTTTATTAACAATTTCAGTAATTAAGCACATTTATTCTCAGTTGGTTTAGCCGTTATTTAAGAACGTGACTTTGGATAACATTTTTATTAGCAGAGCATAGTCATAGCTCTTTGGTTTATCGTTATTATTTTGGAGAAACGGTTGAGTTTGGCATGCCTGTCATAATTCAGGTTGCGGAACAATGATCCCTCCGGGAATAACTTAATCATCGAGCCAGATTGTCCATAATAAACGCTTTGTTTCTTTATCCATAAGTTCAACTCGAACATTTGAGTACATCCCTATAGTTATTGTTTCGGTATATGTACGAGAGTTTGAGTTACTGAGCTCTCTCAGTATACATACAACCCGATAACCTATAAATGGTGCCGCGTTGTGACGCGGGGTATCATTTTTAGCGACAAGGCCATTTAAATATGACACATATTATACCTGGACTCTTGCTTACACTTGTTGGCTATTATTAATGGATCCAACTGAAGGGTTACACAGACCCGGTACTTAGTGAGAAAAATTCAGAGACTTCACCATTCAGACCCCATCGGGGGTATTTACAAAGGAGGTTTCACCACCTTTGTAATACCGTATCTGATGCTTTGCCCAACAGTTATACCACTCACAACATGCCAACCAGATGACAACGTATTGGTTACCGTTGTATTCATGTTTGCTGTGAAGTCATCCGGAACTTTACGCCCTGAGCAGAATGGTTCTCCCTCAGTTTCCCCCTGGAATGGGTGGCAAAAAATCCACGCCAGCACTCCCGCGCACCGCCAGAAGCGGCTTTAGGCAATTCAGCCTTCCGGCTTTATTTTTAAAGCCCTAAAGTTTTGTCCATATTTGTCGAGTGGTTTTATAGATTAAGAAATCAGCCATGTAGTCTGCTGTCATGTCAATGCTCACAAAAATAACATGTTTTTTTCTTGTATGGCAGGATACTGCAAAAGGGGAGGGATATTCCCGGATGGTTTTTTTAACACAAAAATTTCCCCTCCTGTAAGGAGAGCATGACAGCGGAATACAGCTATTAATTATTTCATCTGAAAGCAGACCGGAGGGAAACACAGCATGATTATCAGTCCATCCACCAACGCTTATACCAGGTTTCAGACATCTTCGGGGGTAACTAAAACCGCTTTATCCCTCCAGTCTGAGTCCGCTAATGAGGAGCCTGCTTCCTCCTCATCAGTACAGACCAGGATAAGTGGCAGGGCGAACATGATGTCCCGCCTGTTTGGCGATGCTGACACCGAGCTGGCGGTGCAAACAACGCTGACGAAGAACAATATATCAATGAGCTCCTACAATTTCTTGACGTCTGGTGACCGTGACATGCTGTCGAATTTGTATGCCACAGCGCAGGAGCAGGGGATTGACCTTCGTTATGTCGACGGCCTGGCCAGGGATCTGGGCGACTACCGTATGTTTAGCCCCGTGGAAGGCAATTCAAATACAGGCATTTACGATATGGCAGGGCGTAGGCTGACCTTTTCGTTCACGGACACAGACATGGCCACCGCCAGCCGTATACAGGACAGTAACAAGCTCTCCGGCTCCGTGCTGCCTTCCGGTTTTCTGGACTATGAACTTGATCCCGGGTTCGCTTTCAATCATACGGCGAGTTTTGATTTTCTGGCTTTGGTCGTAAATAACCCGGCGATGCACGGAGATGCCGCGTCGCGGTTTTCCACGTACCAGAGTCAGGGGAAAAATAATTATGTGATTAAAACCGCTGATGAAGTGACGCTGGATACGACGGAGCCTGATTTCAGTTCTGTGGATGGTGTTTTTTCTGTGACAGAAACAGGGAAAAAACACGGGTTCAGCCTGGTAAACGGCCAGCCGACTCAGAACATGACCTCATCCACTGACAAATCGCATATCCCGACAGAGCAGAGCATGACACAGTCACTGCTGGATGCGGTCTGGCCGAAAAGTAAGTTTACCAGTGAGCCGTCGTCACTCTTCGATTTTCTGTATTCATCCGGTTTAACTGAAAAGGCTCAAGACTGATATCGATGGATGCAGACTTTAGTGAGGGATCCCTCTGCAGTTATTTATCTGTCGGGTATCACTCAGGGATACCCGACAGGACCATCAGTCCAGACGGTGCAGAATGACATTCCCTGCCAGCCCTTGCCGGGCATGCCATCGCTGCCGGCAATGGCAGGTGATGAACAATGTGAGGGAGTTCGAGCGGGTGCCGGGTCTGACGCTGGAAGACTGGGTAAAATAATAAAAATATATAGCAGGGTATAAAAGGAATGAGTGAGCTGAAAATCGATAATCCGTCGCAGAGACTGCGGGATTTCTTAACCCGACTCGTGCGCTATGGCACTGCCTGGCCGTATTATACAGGTAAGGGAAGACAATTTTTCCACGCTCTGCCAGAGGCAGAAATTGCCCTCACTTGTAGTTGCATTATCATAAACGTTAACGGGGTGAGTCATGCTTAGACTATCCTTAGCTCCCTGAATCATAAAACCATTGTATTAATTATGTTAGTAATTAAATAAAGGTATGAGGTTTACGCTTTCAGCAACTGAAATATAAGGGAATAACAAACTATTTACGAATAACTGAAATAATTGATAAGGGTCGCCAGATAATCGAATTTAAAAATTATCATGGCATAGGAATAAGGTTGTATCGACATAAAAAGAGAGCTTATATTAACATAAACCTTAAACTTCCTGCTTTAATCGCCGCGAATAAAACAGGTATAAAAATAAGTCTGCAATTATTAATGGTGCGGAACGTGACTATTTAAACACTCAGTTTAGTAACGCAGACTCCAGCTGATCTAGAGCAAACAGTATACCGTAGTTACTCATGGAAACATCTTCAGGTAATGGTAACCAGTAACTGATGTGGTTAATTATAGCCTGTCCCGGGGGGCAAAATGCGATAACCGGTATATGCTGAATTTGCGCATGGTGCACGGCACGATCGACGTCATTATTGCTCACATCCGGTGCCAGTATTAGTAGTAAATCGTCAGGTTGAAGCCGGCTTATTGTCATCCGGAGTAAGCTATCATCCGGGATCCAGATAATATTAAGATTCGCGCTTTTCAATCGCCGTATCACCTCTCCCACCAGTAACGTTTCTGGTCCCGCAGCGCCAATCATCAGAACGCTTCGTGCTTTACGCAAGGCAATTGCTGCCTGTTGCCAGCAGCGGGTATCTCCATCCTGCCACTGCTGCTGGAGAGCCACATTAATGCGTGCCAGTTGTGGCGATATATGTTCATTAACACGTTCAGAGTGTGCGCTTGCAAAGGCCAGACGCATTCGCAAGTCACGAATGTCATCACAACCGACTGACCGGGCGAAACGGGTAATGGTTGCTGCACTGACTTTGGCACGGGAAGCTAACTGCTCAATTGTGGCTGATGCGGCAAATTCCAAATCTTTCAGAATCGTGCTGGCAACCCGGCTCTCCTGTTGGCTTAAAACAGCCTGGCGATTGCGGATTATATCAAGAATCTCTTTAGGCTCACTACCGCGGAGCTGGCCGGCTTGCCGCAACTGAAGAAAAAAGTCATCCAAATCCCGGCAACCAGCTGAAAGTGCAAACCGTGATAACACGTCCGGACTCACTCCGGTCTTAATTATCAGACTTTCCCGGGTCGCGGTGGCCTGCTCAGGTAAATTATTCAGAATGAACTGAGCAAGTTTAGATTCCTGAGTATCAAAGCTCTGCGAAGGTTGTTGTAAATGCCAGAGTAAATCCATCACTTGTCACTCCACTTTAGTTAAAGATCCATTGTGCTTGAAAATTTTTTTCATTGCGTCTTTTTTTTTCGTTAGTTAGACGTTTTTTTTAAAGTTAAGTGATGGTTATTTAGCCTGTTTGGTTGACGGTTATCACACTTGTGAAAATTTTTTTCATAAATAAAACGAATCTATGTGTATGAATTAAAAGAGTATAAATATTTCTATTGGAATTTCCTCTGACGTGTGGGGATTTACAGCTGACATAAATTCCCTCACTAATAACGCCATCAACTAACGGGGGATAAATAATGCAAATCTTACTTTGTTGTGCAGCAGGAATGTCTACCAGCATGCTGGTAAGCAAAATGCAGGATGTTGCAAGAGAACGGGGGCTGGAAGTGATTCTCCGGGCCATTCCCGTGGCGGATTTCGAACGCTCCTTCGAAGAGGCTGATGTAATTCTGCTGGGGCCGCAGGTTCAGTATGAAGCAGCACGGCTTTCGGCAATTGCTGCTCCGCAGGGCAAAGCCGTAGCCGTTATTGACATGATGGATTACGGCATGATGCGGGCCGAGCAGGTTCTGGATAAAGCGCTGGCGCTTTATCCGGTCTGATCATCCTTGCTTACTGACCCGACAGAACTGACATAACCATTAATTTTGAGAGAGGGTGCGCATGACTGAGAATAAAAGGCTGGATTTTGAGGACGTAATCATGCTCCTGCTGGTGCAGGCAGGAGCAGCTCGCAGCGCAGCACTTACCGCGCTTCGTCAGGCGCGTGAGTATGATTTTATTGGTGCTCAGCAACAACTTAGTGACGCGAAGGAGAGCATTGTTATTGCGCATAAACAACAGACTGCACTGATAAGTGAAGATGCTGGTAGCGGCAAACTGCCGGTCACGCTGGTTCTTGTCCACGCTCAGGATCACCTGATGAATGCGATGCTGATTCAGGATCTGGCTTCTGAAATTATTGAGCTTTACCGTCGTACAGCTCCGGGAGGCAGTCATGTTTAAAATCGCTATTATTGGCGGCGGTAGCAGCTACACACCGGAACTAATGGAAGGAATAATTAACCGCTATAACCAGTTACCTGTCACTGAGCTTGCGCTTGTAGACACGGAACAGGGGCGTAATAAGGTCAATATTATTGCTGAGTTGGCGCGACGCATGCTCGATAAAAATGCCCTGAAACAGGTCAAGGTTAGCGTCCATTTCTCACTTGATGAAGCTATAACCGGTGCGAGTTTTGTGTTAACTCAACTCCGGGTAGGCCAACTGGCTGCTCGTGCCGCTGATGAACGTCTGGGTCTGAAATATGGTTTACTGGGACAGGAAACCACAGGTGTTGGCGGTTTTGCCAAAGCACTGAGAACGATCCCGGTATTGCTGGATGTGGCGCGCAAAGTGGAAAAACTAGCACCGGATGCTTTCATCATCAACTTTACTAATCCTGCCGGTATTGTCACAGAAGCGGTTTCACGTTACAGCAATGCCAAGGTCATCGGTGTCTGTAACGTACCGGTTAATATGCATCATATGATTGCCGATATGCTGAAAGCACCCTGGGATGAAGTTAATCTGCGCTTTGCAGGTCTCAATCATCTTGTGTGGGTAACACAGGTTACTCTGCGTGGCCAGGACGTGACAGACCAGGTTATTTCGAGTTTATGTGATGGTGAAACGCTGACCATGAATAACATCAAAGAGCTGCCATGGTCGCCAGCGTTTCTGCGCGCGTTGGGTGCAATTCCGTGTCCCTATCATCGTTATTACTGGCAAACGCCGGAAATGCTTGCCGAAGAGCAGAAGAAAGCGAAAGTCGGTAATGAGGGCACACGGGCTGAGCAGGTTATGAAGGTGGAAGCTGAACTGTTTAAGCTTTATGCCAACCCTCAACTGGCGCATAAACCTGAGCAGTTGAGCTTCCGCGGCGGCGCCTACTACTCAGAAGTCGCAGTAGAAGTGATCAGTTCGATTTACAATAACAGTGGTAAAAATCTGGTCGTTAATTGTCGCAATAATGGCGCTATACAGGGTCTTCCTGATTCTGCTGTAGTAGAAACCAACTGTATCGTTGATGCTCAGGGCGCACATCCTATTGCCTTTGGTTCATTACCGCCCCTGATGAATGGCCTTACACAGCAGATTAAAGCTTTTGAGCAGTTAACCATCGAGGCGGCTGTACACGGCGATCGTCATCAGGCACTTCTGGCACTTCTGGGAAATCCGTTGGTAGGGGATATAACCCGTGCAGAAGCGTTACTTGATGAAGTGCTCACGCTCAATAAAGCCTATCTTCCCCAGTTTTCATCCCATTAATATCAGACCTTGATTCCTGAGGAGACCTCATGTCCAGTCGCCAGTCATTTATTGAACGTAATGTGTTGCCAGTAGCACTTAAAATCGCTGGTCAAAAGCACCTGTTATCCGTACGTGATGGCATTATTCTCAATATGCCATTTATGCTGATTGGAAGTTTCTTTCTTATTTTCGCCTATTTGCCCGTACCGGCATGGGGGCATTTAATGGCTGACCTGTTTGGCAGTGGCTGGCAAAACAAGCTGCTTTATCCGGTCAAAGCAACCTATGACATTATGGCGCTTATCTCCAGCTTCGGTATTGCTTACCGATTAGCTGAGAAATACCGTAATCTTGATCCATTGACCAGTGGAGCGATGTCACTGGTAGCATTTGTAATGACCATACCGCAGCATACGCTATTTGCGCCTGTAGCCGGAGCCCCGGCGAGCCTGGTGACAGGTGTACTGCCGATTGCGATGGTCGGAAGCCAGGGATTATTCGTGGCCATTCTGATTGCAATTCTTTCTACCGAGATCTACCGGTTCATACATAACCGTAATCTGGTTATTGCTATGCCTGAGGGCGTTCCACCCGCCGTGGCTAAATCCTTTCTGGCACTGATACCTGGTTTCTGTGTACTCGCAATGGTATTACTCATCCGGTTGGCAGTTGAGGCATCTCCATTTGGTGATGTGAACAGCCTTGTTTCGACTGTTATTGGCATCCCGATGCACCATATCGGAGGCACCCTGCCGGGAATGATTTTATCAGTTCTGTTAATCGGCATTCTCTGGACGCTTGGCTTGCATGGCGACGCAATCGTACTGGTTTTCATACAGCCGGTCTGGTTATCTAACATGAGTGAAAACCTTGAGGCATTTCAGCATAATCTGCCAATCCCTCACATCTTCACACAGCAGTTTTATGATTTGTGGATTGCACCTGGTGGGACGGGAGCATTACTTGGTTTAGCTATTTTTATGATTGTCCGTTCCCGCAGTCGTCAGCTTAAACAGTTAGGCAAAATTGCCGGGCCGGCCGCACTCTTCAACATCAGTGAACCCCTTGTTTTCGGTCTGCCACTGGTTCTTAATCCATACTTTTTTGTGCCCTTTATTATTACACCTGTACTGTTAGTCATTATCTCATGGCTGGCCATGAGTACGGGTCTTGTTGCCCCTCCTGCAGGAATTGCATTGCCCTTTACGACGCCAATATTTATCAGCGGCTATCTGGCAACGGGCGGGCACATTTCAGGTACCGTGTTACAGATTGTTAATCTTTCAGTTTCAATGGTCATTTATTACCCTTTCTTCCGGGTATGGGATCAGTTAAAGCTGCGTGAAGAGCAAAATACAGCAGAGCTGCTTGCAGATAACCTGGTCGCAAAGTAGAAGCCAAAACTCATTGATCAGCATAAATCCAGAATTATCCGGCGGTGCGGAGGCGCTTACTGATTTTCTGCGAATGCTTAAATTGATGCCAACTTAACCGGAATGGGACTGTTTCAAGATAAAGATGACTGCAGGTGTGGTCCCTCCGGTTTTTACTACCTAACCCTGGCATGATCCATCGCGTTTCTGCTGCCGGATGAGGTTGTCTGCATCGGCGGACAGGGACGTTTCAAAAAGGATCAGAGGATCCGGCACCGGCACCGGCTGGTTAGGTTGATGAAGGTATAATTCCGGTACTTATGGAGATCAATGCATTACCTACTGCACAGATGGCTGTGACGTCGGGTCCGGTTTGGCCGTATTAACGAGCTGTCCCGCCTCAAGATTAATCATTGTGACCGATCATGCACGTTGGTTCTGGCCGGGAAACAGGAGGGTCTCCCTTTTTTCTCCCGGGATATTTGTCTCCTTACATCATGCCCGATAGGAAAATTGACAACCCCATGGTCTCTGTTGATAGCCGGTGAGCTATGCGGGCAAGCTCACTTCGCATGCCGCGCAGCGGCATAAGGTCACCGTGGCCCGGTGAAGCCGTCACCGGCTCTGCCACAGAATTTCGCCCCAATGGGCCGATGATCAGCCGGTCGTGGCTGATCATCGGCCCGAGCGCATCGCAGACTAAATTGTCCTTGAAGCGGAGAGGCGTGGAGAAAATCAGTCTAATGGCTGATGTGAATTCCTATCTGCGGTTCGATATACCGGCATACTCTTTATTACGTGTTATCAGCCAGGACACCAGGGAAGCCAGAAGTCCTGTATATATTGCGGCAAGGCAGATGAGTTTAACGGTGGTAATTGCCACAGTGCAGGCAAGTACCCCTGTTTCGATCTGCGGATATCGGGCCAGAATTGAAAAGGATAAGACTTTTTCCAGCAGGTCGAGCAGATCGAAGCTAACGGCAATCCCAACCAACAGCAACGCAAGTCCGGGCAGCACGCGGCGAAAAGCCAGCCAGCCTGCCTGAATGGCGACCACTGCCAGCGCAGAGGGAAAAAACAAATCAATAATATACAGTCTTGCCAGCGTGCTACGACCATCAGCACCAAAGGCCTGCAGGTGCTGGCGTAATTCGCCGGTACTGGAACCGAAAACCAGCGATGGCTTACCAAGCCCGCCAGAGACAGCATGCAGATGCTGATCAAGCGGCATCATGGCAAGCTGCAATAAAAGGGCTACGGCGATGGCGAGGTAAAGACGTCCGGACGTGACCTGGCGGTCAAGCCAGTGCGGCAACGCGTGTATGAAAGAATGAAAACTCACAGCTATCTCCTAACGATATAATCACGGTGTGCTATTGTGTGAGCAATTACTCAGTTTTCGTACTCGCATTCTCACTATGGAAAAACTAGACCCGAAACGCACCGTCAAGCCCCGAAAAATGCCTGTGCAACGCCGATCAGCGGCAACGGTAGGCTTCATCCTCGATGCGGCTGCTCGCATTCTTGAAGAGCGAGGTTTAGACGGCTATACCACCAATATCATCGCAGAGAGGGCAGGCATCAGCATCGGCACCTGCTATCAATACTTCGCGTCAAAAGAAGCCATCACGGCGGCATTGATCGCGCGAGAAACCGAGCATTTATGTCACGAGTTAGACCTGGCACGAGAAACTCGTGACTGGGCAACGGGGATCAGGCTGGCCATTGCGGCTGCGGTGACATATCAGTTGAAACGACCGCGTCTTGCACAGCAACTGGATCTGGCCGAAAAAATACTGGTACTGAGCGAAGGGCAGGAGAACGTACAAAAACGGGCACAGGACGTCATCGCCTCCTTGCTGGCACGGAATGATGCTTATGTGGCAGAAAATGTGATGTTAGTAAGCCGTGATCTGGTGGCCATTGCTCACGGCATGATAGACAGCGCCGGACGCCACGGCGAAACCAACATTGATCGATTGTGCCAGCGTGTGTACTGCGCCATCTCAGGCTATCTGGATGCCAGCAAAGGCATTCCGGCAACATAAGAGAATCTGCGACGCTCTTTTCAGGAACGCGCACCTGAATGTGCCGAAGGCAGATACCCGTGGAAAATATGCTGAAAATGGCGCTGTGATGACATCCTCTGGAGCGCCTGGCGTGATCCTACCCGCGCAATGTGAACATGGCTTGTGGGATTTTGTGAGCAGAGAAAGCGGGGCAAATCATTAGCTGAGATCGTGCAGATCTTTCTCCAGCAGCGGTGTTAACGCCATTTCAGTAAAACTTACGGCCAGCCCGCGTCGCTCCGGCGTGCAACACATCACGCCGACTGCACAGTGCGGATGGGGGAAATGGCACAGCCGCAGCAGTGGCCAGATGCGTCCGTCGGTGGAATATTGCAGCCGTAATGCATCGCCTTTTCGGCTCAGTCGTAGCCAGAAATCCCCCGCATTGCCGGTGAAAATACCGGTCGCCCAGTCCGAAAATCCCTGAGTTAGCACGCTGCCGATGGCGGGCGCACCGTCATTAAACTCAATCCCGGCTTTTAGCCAGTTCTGCTCATCCGCCACCAGCAGCACACCTGCCTGATCGTAAAGCGCTGAAAAATGCGCCTGGATCCGCACCTGAAAGGTGAAATCGCCCGTCACATTACGCACAAATCCATGGCCGCTGAAGCGCTCAAACCCGTACCAGGTTTTGCGCCAAAAATCGGTGTTACCATCGGTGAGCACCTCGATTTTGCCTTGCGCGTCGCGCCACTGTTGCGGTTCATTGATCCAGTAAAAATCACCCGACATGTTTCGCTCCTTTTGTGTTAACGCCAAACGGTAATTTACTGATAAAGCCCATCGTGGTGTCCATCATTCCGATGAGAATTTAGACCCTATCTTCAGCCTAAACAGGAGAAAGACGCTTGCGGATAAGATGGAAGGATAACTGTCATGCCGCCCTAATTGGGTACCTGGAGCGATTAATTTCTGTGTCGGGTTACATTATAGATATCGTCATTTTCTCGTTTACCCACACCAATAACGGTGACTGTCACAATGTCATCGTTGACACTGTAAACCAGTCGGTAGCCCGCGCCACGGAGCTTGATTTTAAACTGGTCTTTACGTCCATAGAGTTGTGATGCGGGTACCCGTGGGTTTTGCAGGCGTTCAGTGAGTTTCTTTTTGAATTGTTCCCGCACAGTATGGCCCAGTTTTTTCCATTCTTTCAGCGCTGATTCATTAAAGGCCAGCTTATAGGTCATCAATATTGACCTCGATTACAGCCTCACCGATTCGCTCATCTGCAATACGACCCAACTCCTGATCTTCCAGAATTTCCATCAGCTGTGCATACAGGGCAGGTGGCACACAGTAAAAAGCGGGTTCGTTGCGATTCAGGATGGCTACCGCTGCACCTTCTCCTGCATTGAAGGTACCCATAGGATCGCGTTTAAGCTCTGTAATGCTGGCCGCAGTGGTGGTTAAAATCTGAAATGCCATAATGTATCCTCCTGTTAAGAGATTTAATTATAGGTTTCTTAAAAGCACTTTTAAAGGTGCTTTATTAAAATCTAAAATTAAAGAAATGATTCCCTTTACAGACCAGTCAACTTGTAAGCATCCCTGCAAACCGGGGCTATCCACTGAAACTGCGAATGAACAATGGCCCGGAACTCATCTCGCTGACGCTGGTGCGGTGGGCAGAAGAGCATGGTGTGTAGACTAGCCCCATTGATCACCAGACACTTCGCCTCTCTTAAGCTGGTAGAGGGGGTGATTGCAAGTAGGGAGGGTAAAATAATGAACTTTGAAACGATCAGCTTACCATTGACTCAGAATTCCAGACGTTGCAGGCGCCTGGCCGCGAGTTTGAGTTTTGCATTGGGTTCGGGTGAGTTTGCCAGTGCGTTTATTACTCGATTCCATGAATCTTCATTCAGGATAAGCTGAGTGCATTTATCCCTCTCCACATTGGGGAGAGGGCGAATGAGAAAATCGTCTGATGTTTTTTTATTGTTCATCATTAGCGGAAAGACTTGTGAAAACGTCGTTCGATCTTGTTCCCTTTCTTATCTCTGTAGCGTTCTGGCCAGATAGTTTCAGGTTCCAGTTCAAGTGCTTTCGCAATAATTGATTCGCCCTTCGGCCAGGGGCGCTGTAAAGCATTTGCCAGTGTTGATGATGCCAGCCCTGCTTCTCGGGACAGTGCGGCCAGACTGGTTCCACGTTTTTTCAGCGCGGCAATGATGTCTGCATGATGCCAGTTATGACTTTCCATTGTGTTCTCCTTACACGTCGTTATTATGCGTTCAATTATCCTGTTTTGGGATAAAAAGGCAACGGGGAGATATTCGATTTCGGGATATTTATCATGGAATCGATCGTATGGCATCCGTCTATTCAGAAGAGTATCAGCGCGTGATCACAGCGCTCAAAAAAGCTCGTAAAGAACGTGGCATCACTCAGGTACAACTTGCCGAAGCGCTGGGTCGCCCACAATCTTTTATCGCCAAAATCGAGAGTGGTGAAAGAAGATTAGATGTGGTGGAGTTTGTGCATTTGGCGAGACTGGTGGGGCTGGAGCCGGGGGATATATTGCAGGGGATACGTTAACGAACGGCGTTACCCACCGCCGCTGGAGATAGCTTACTCTTCGAACAGGCGTTCAATAGATTTTGTTGGATAGAACAGCGAATGCGGGTTGCCATCGGTTAACGGAATAAAGCCGAGCTTTTCATAGAATTTTTTGGCTTTGCCAGTGAGTGCTTCGACAAATAACCCATGTATACCGATGGTAAGTGAGGTATTGAAAACCACCTTCATGGCGTGTGCCACCAGGATTTCTCCCCAGCCGTTTCCCTGGAGTGACTTATCAATAGCGAGCCGACCTGATATGACGCAGGGGACGTTGCAATAGGGCACCTTTTTTTGCTGCGTTTTCGTGGGCAGTCGTTCTTTTTCGAAACTGCCGCCAGACAAGGTGTAATAGCCTAAAATGCGCGGCCTGGGCGTTTTCGTTACGAGGAGCCAGGCACGTAAAATTTTGCCATCGTGCTGGCGTTTGAGATGGTGGGTTAAAAAAGCGTTGAGCGATACCTCACCACAATCAAAACCTCCTGTTTCATACGCTGTCTCTCCTGAGAACATCTCGATGGTCAGGTTGTCCACGGTTCACTCCATGTTTTGCAGACGTTTTGCGGCACGTTTAAGCTTGTTATTCGGTGCGGGTGGGTTTTCGATAGCATCCATAACCCGGTTCCATGATTCCTCGCTGAGAATCAGGCGACGGTGCTGTTCAATCACTTCCGCGGCGCGTTCAGAAGCGCTGTTAACCAGAAACTGTGTGACCGTCTGATTGGTCATTGCCGCCGCTTCTTCGATCATTTTCTTATCCTCATCCGTTAGTCGCAGATCTATGCGCTGTTTTTTCAGTGCGGGCATAGCGGTTTTCTCCCCGGTGGCCTGAATTTATACAGACCAGCCAATAATCTTTATTAACTTATGTACGGATAATATCCGTACATAACGATAAGATCAGACAGCGCGAATTGCAACCTAAACCGGGTATCTGTCGCAAGGGATATGAAACGAAAAACCGGGCAGGCTCCCAAAAACGTTGACTACACGCCGTGGGAGCCCTGTCGGGTTAGCGCAGATAATCCTCTGCGATAATTTTCCGTTCAGTGATTTGATGAAGTTCCATCAACGCCGGGAGCAGGGTGGCGGTGGATTTTAGCCCGTGGCCTAACTGGCACAGACTTTCGCGAGAAAACTCCAGCACGTCGCTGTCGGCAAATGAGACAAAGGTTTTGCCCAGAAAGTGCAGACCGTGGCAAAGCCCGGCGATATGCTCTTCACAGCCATTTGCCAGTTGAAAAGTTTCTTCCGCGCTGAGTTGAGAAAGATCCAGTTTCCGGAAAATATCGCGCAGTTCAGAGGAGAGGATATCGGCGTCAGGCAGCATTGCGCACCTCCTGCGAAGCGGAGAGACGAACAGCGTGAAGGCAAACAAAAGCGTTAACAGAGAAGGGGTTGGGCGTTAAATATCCGTACGTGGTACCATTGGCAATAGCCATACATTACCTCCAGTAATGATGTGGTTAGAGGCCCGCAGGTGTTGGTAGCATCTGTGGGCTTCGTTGTTTTTGTAAGACAAGTGTCATACACTTGCTCACATCGCTACTCTAAAATGGTGTCTGACACATGTCAACCGTATCATTCAAAAAAAAGGGCAACAAACAGATCGCACTGCGGGTCGAACCTGCGCTGGAAGAAGCCATGCAGCAGGCATTGAAAGCCGATGGAGATGCAACGCTTTCTGCCTGGATCAAGCGGATAATCAGGAAAGAGTTGCAGGCGAAAGGGATTGAGTTGAAGGATTGATATAAAAAATATGGCTCTTTGATTATCAATTTAATTGAGCCGTTTTTTGAATTTAGGAAAGAGTGCGCACTCAGTCTTGGCACGAAATATCTGTAGGAATGAGAATTAATGTCAACCAAAGACAACCAAAAAGAAAGGCTCGTTGTACAACTCCGTCTGGATGCTGATCTGTCCGAAAGATTGGCTATCGCAATGAAAGAAGACGGCGATGATAATAAAGCCGGGTGGATTAAGCGGCTGTTGCGCAGGGAGTTGGATCGGCGTGGTATTGAATTAAGTACCCTGTAAATTGTATTAGCTCAGACTTGAACTGAGTGTTGACTCGAACAGAATGCAATCTGCTCTTCGGTATAATGGGTCTTTTTCATGGCGATGTGCCTCCCGGTGAGATGGAAGAAAGTCCGAATACTTCAGTTTTGACTGTCCCTGTTTTCAGGGAGGAGATCAGGGGACTAAAGGTCTGCTACGAGCGAAGAGCGGACATAAAGTTGGAACTTAAAGCTAGACGCCCCGGTTTTTTTCGTTGTTTGCGGCGCTTCGGTAAACCACCCGTAAACTCGCATCCGACCGCAGGGCAATTAGGGCATATCAACGCTAACAGATATACTCACCCCCATCAATAAAAATGCTGAATGCAATTAATTCATTGAAGTCTATGCTTGTGCATATAAACTGTCTTCACAGGCTTTAATACGGAGATGAGCAATGTCCCTGTTACACCAGATCCAAGAATCTGTGGTGCAAGATGGCTCCAGCTTGGGTCCTATACTGCTTAAACTCCGACTCCTAGCAGCAAGATTAGGAAGTAACGATTTAGAAGAGTGGGTAAAGCATGAATCAGAAGGCTATCCGCCGGATGCCGTGCTTCCCGAATACAGAATTGTAGGCGTAACGTATAGGGGCACATTTTTCGGCCCCTTTGGTTCAGGGATAAAAAATGCACCCATCCCTCCAATATTAATAAAAAAATATGCGGATGATAGTTGGAATAGCTTTTCCGTCAGGGAAAGCATTGCTGCCGTTGGCGAACTAGTTAAAGGTAGCGCAAACGGTGGGACTCTTGAGATTAACGCATCAAATCTAATTCTTGCTTTACAAGGAAATATTTATAATGGCTATGCATGCAATGATATCACTGGCAGTATTTCATCCGTGTCATTATCAGAAATTTCACAAGCCGTTCGTAATAGAGTTCTTGAATTAACAATTGAGCTTGAAAAGTCAATTCCCGCGGCAGCGCACATCACTTTTGGTACTCAGAACATGGATAAAAATAATGCGTCAAAAGCACAGCAAATAACACAACAAATAATTTATGGGAATGTTGGTAATGCTATATCCGGTGGCAGTGAATCAACTATTAACGTAAATATCCAATCACATAATAAAGAATCGGTCATAAACTACCTGAAAAAATCCGGCATTCCTGAACAGGATGCCAGTGAGTTCGCACGGATTGTAGCGTCTGAAGCACCATCAAGTTCTGAAGAACCTTTTGGAAAAGGCGCAAAAAATTGGATTGCATCAAATATAAGAAAAGCTGCCGATGGAACCTGGAAGGTCGGAATGGCAGTTGCAACTAAAGTTCTCACTGAAGCTGCACTGAAATACTACGGCTTGGAGTAAATCATGGGCCTCATTCCGTGGCCCTAACGAAGATAATAGTGTTCCCTCGTAGTGAAAAGTGAAACATTGGCAACAGCCAGTAAAAGTCCGCCTCTGGCACAGAGCTGCCTGTCAGATTCGGTTAAGCTCTGTGCTATGACAATGCCAGCTCAAGTCTGAGCTAATACAAGTTAATCCAACTTCGGATATCCTGCCGCTATATCACTCCCGGTAAACTGCGCGATCCAGCCTTCGGGATTATCGAAAATCCGGATCGCCGTAAAGTTCGGCTCCGATCCCATATCAAACCAGTGCGGGGTGCCGGCGGGTACGGAAATCAGGTCGTTCTTCTCGCACAGCACCTGGTAGATCTCGCTGCCGATGTGCAGACAGAACAGGCCCGCGCCTTCAACGAAGAAGCGGACTTCATCTTCACCGTGGGTGTGTTCGTTGAGGAATTTGGCGCGCATCGCCTCTTTTTGCGGGTTGTCGGCGCGCAGGCTGATCACATCCCAACTCTGATAGCCTTTTTCGGCCACCAGTTGGTCGATGGCGTGCTGGTAAGCGGTGATCACCGTGTCTGGCGTCGGGTTCGCGCCCAGATTGCGGTCGGCCTGCCAGCGCTCAAAACGCACACCTTTCGCGTTTAGCTGCTGCTGAATTTCACTGGCCTCTGTGCTGTGCCACACCGGCGTGCTGGCATCTTTGTCTGTATAAATCGTCAGTGCGCTCATGAAGGGATCTGCTCCGGCTTAATGTTGCTGAAAGAGTGAACCTGGTGATGATGGCTGGCTGCGTCATCATCGCCGCGAATCAGTTGTGTGGTGCGAAAACCTGCTGCTTCGGCGGCGTCCAGCTCCTGATGAATATCGGAGAGGAACAGAATGGAAGCGGGTGGTAGCCCGATCTGCGTCGCAATATTGCGGTACGACTGCACGTCCCGTTTCGCGCCGACCAGCGTGTCGAAATACCCGCTGAACAGAGAAGTAATATCACCTTCGTCGCTATAGCCAAATAACAGTTTTTGCGCTGCCACTGAGCCAGAGGAATATACATACAGATCAATGCCCTGCGCTTTCCATTTTTCCAGAGCAGGCAGTACGTCCGGGTAGAGATGGCCTTTGAAATCAGCATTTACATAGCCGTCGCGCCAGATGATCCCCTGCAATGCCTTCAGCGCCGTCGATTTGCGATCTTCATCCATAAAAGCAAACAGCACCTCAATCAGTTCGGCAGTGCTTGCCCCCGGCTGCGCCACTTCTTCACGCAGATTATTGAGTATGGTGCTGACCGGCTCTTTGTACTGCTCTGCCGTGACAAACGCCGCCAGGCGTTCGCGGGCGTAAGGGAACAGGACGTTGTGCACAAAGCGGATGTCACTGGTGGTGCCTTCAATATCGGTAACGATGGCGCGGATCATGGTTTCTCCAGCAGGCGACGCTGCATTTCGCATTCAAATAAAAATTCCAGTCCTTCCAGATGGCGACGAGCTTCGGCGACATCGCGCCCCCAGCAGGTTAGCCCGTGGCCGCGCAGCAGAAAACCATAGCGCAGTGAGTTCGTCTGCGCGTAGTCGGCAATGCGTGCGGCCAGCGCGTCGATGTCCTGATCGTTATCGAAAATCGCTACCGGCACAGTGTCGAGGTGCGTGGTTTGGCCGCTGAGGGATTTTTGCATTTCAAAGCCGTTCAGCAGCAGGGCAGGGGATTTCTCCACCCGCGAGAGCACCGTGGCGTTCACTGTGTGTACATGCAACACGGCGTTAGCTTGCGGGTAGAGACGATAAATCAAAGTGTGCAGGCCGGTTTCCGCTGAGGGTTTGCGACCGGAGGGCGCGTGGTTGTCAGCAATGGAGACCTGCAAAAAATCCGCTGTCGTCAGGCTGCCTTTGTCTTTGCCAGATTCACTCAGCCAGCACCAGTCGGCATCCTGGCGAACGGACATATTACCGCCGGTGGCGGGTGCCCAGCCTTTTGCACCGATCCAGTGGCAAGCGGCGACGAGTTGTTCGAGTTGCAGGTTGTCTGTCATAACCCTTCCTTATAAGGAATATTGTTATCGTATAGACGTCTAAGCGTCTTGATTGCCAAATACTAACATCGTGTTATAGTGGCAGCAACACGCGTATTACAAGCAGGCACATAACGATGAGCAATAACGCATTGATTCCGCAAAGTAAACTCCCCGCCTTAGGCACCACTATCTTCACGCAAATGAGCGCGCTGGCGCAGCAGCACAACGCCATTAATTTGTCGCAGGGCTTCCCGGATTTCGATGGCCCGCGCTATTTGCAGGAGCGTCTGGCGTTTCATGTGGCGCAGGGGGCGAATCAGTATGCGCCAATGACCGGTGTGCAGGCGCTGCGCGAAGCCATTGCCGATAAAACGGCGGAACTGTACGGCCATAAACCGGATGTGAACACGGATATTACCGTGACCGCCGGGGCGACAGAAGCGCTGTACGCGGCGATCACTGCGCTGGTGCGTCAGGGCGATGAAGTGATCTGTTTTGATCCGAGCTATGACAGTTACGCGCCTGCGGTGGAGCTATCTGGTGGTGTGCTGAAACGCATTGCCTTGCAGCCGCCGCACTTTCGTGTCGACTGGCAGCAGTTTGTCGCGCAACTTAGCGATCGTACGCGGCTGGTGATTCTGAATACGCCGCACAACCCGTCGGCAACGGTGTGGCGCAAAGCGGATTTTGCCGCCCTGTGGCAGGCGATTGCCGATCGTGAAATCTATGTGCTGAGCGATGAAGTGTACGAGCACATCTGTTTTGCCGAACAGGGGCATGCCAGCGTGCTGGCACATCCGCAACTGCGTGAGCGCGCGGTGGCGGTATCGTCGTTCGGTAAGACCTACCATATGACTGGCTGGAAAGTGGGTTACTGTGTCGCGCCTGCCGCCATCAGCGCCGAGCTGCGTAAGGTGCATCAATATCTGACTTTCTCGGTCAACACCCCGGCGCAATTGGCGCTGGCGGATATGCTGCGCGCCGAGCCGGAACATTATCGCCAGTTGCCGGAATTTTACCGCGCGCGTCGTGATGTGCTGGTGAATGCGCTCAGCAACAGCAAGCTGGAGATTTTACCGTGTGAGGGCACTTACTTCCTGCTGGCGGATTACAGCGCGGTTTCTGATCTGGATGACGTAAGTTTCTGCCAATGGCTGACCAAAGAAGTGGGCGTGGCAGCGATCCCGCTGTCGGTGTTCTGCGCCGATCCCTTCCCGCATAAGCTGATTCGCCTGTGCTTCGCAAAACAGGAATCGACGCTGCTGGCAGCGGCAGAGCGCCTGTGTAAGCTGTAATACACTCCGGCGGCGCGGTCTGCGTCGCCGTTATTTATCGCCCATAATGGTTTTCAGTTTTTCCGCGTCCGGCAAGCCGACTTCCTGCTGCAACACGTTATCTTCGTTCATATAGTAAATCGCTGGCGTGGCGTTCGCGCCGAGATCGTCCATGAGCTTCTGGTTGATATTGAGCTTTTTCATCATTTCCGGCGGCACGGATTTCGGTAGCGTCAGCGCCATCTTGCCGTTGGACTGCTCATAATCGTGCCAGCTTTTCGCCGGATCTTTCGCGCTCATGATGGCTGCAGCCGCCGCCGGGCTTTCCGGTTTGATCACGCCAACCAGTAAGGTGCGCAACTGCACTTTGCCGGATTCCACCCACGGTCGCGCCTGCTGCCAGAACTGTTTGCAGTACGGGCAGTAGGGATCGGCGAAAATATACACCACACGCGGCGCTTCTTTTTTGCCATCGAGGATCCAGTCGGCTTTTTCCATCTGCTGCCACAGCGCGCGGCCCGCCGGGGCGTAGATCTCCTTGGTGATTAACTTCTCACTGAGGTTGGTACCCGCCTCATCGTACATATAGCCAGAGATGGCGTGCTTCCCATCCGGCGTGACGTAAATGGTGACGCCCATCTCCTGGTATTTACCGAGATAGCCCTTCATACCGCCTGGCGCATCAAAGGATTTGATGATGGTGATTCCTTGTTTTTGTATGGCCTTTACCGGAGCGGGTAGCTCCTCGGCATGCAGTGTCAGGGGTAGCAAAGCCAGCATTAACAGGCGCTTAAGCATAAAAATCCTTACTAATTAAATGGTTAATATTCGACTTAGGGGAAACCTATCACAATCATCGGCAGGATCGCGAAATGAAACGTTGTCGTCAGCCGCCAGCAGTGTTCTAATCGAATGGCTTGATGGCCTTTAGGTTATGAGCGCAACGCATAGCCAGCTTGCTGGCGCTGAAGCACCCACGGGTATTTCAGGTATCGAGGCCACCCGTCGCGGTGGCCTTTTTACTTTCGGCAGATCAGTCGTTCACATGGTTGCTCGTTAAGGTCTGTTAGCTAACGCTTATTGATTTGATAAAGCAAACACATTGGCCCTATCAAACAAAGTTCGTTAACTTACACCCCAACGAAAACACGGAGGAAGTATAGATGTCCTTAATTAACACCAAGATCAAACCTTTCAAAAACCAGGCGTTCAAAAACGGTGAGTTCATTGAAGTAACCGAGAAAAATACTGAAGGCCGCTGGAGCGTCTTCTTCTTCTACCCGGCTGACTTCACTTTCGTATGCCCGACTGAACTGGGTGACGTGGCTGACCACTACGAAGAGCTGCAGAAACTGGGCGTAGACGTTTACTCTGTTTCTACCGATACCCACTTTACCCACAAAGCGTGGCACAGCAGCTCTGAAACTATCGCGAAAATCAAATACGCGATGATCGGCGACCCGACTGGCGCCCTGACCCGTAACTTCGAAAACATGCGTGAAAACGAAGGCCTGGCTGACCGTGCCACTTTCGTTGTTGACCCGCAGGGCATCATCCAGGCCATCGAAGTAACCGCTGAAGGCATCGGCCGTGACGCGTCTGATCTGCTGCGTAAAATCAAAGCAGCTCAGTATGTTGCTTCTCACCCAGGTGAAGTTTGCCCGGCGAAATGGAAAGAGGGCGAAGCGACTCTGGCTCCTTCCTTAGACCTGGTCGGCAAGATCTAAATTTCTCGGCGTCTTTCACGTCATAGCGGTGTTGGCGTCACCTGCTCACCCCGGTCACTTACTGGTGTAAGCTCCCGGGGACTCTCAGGCTAGCCGCCTTGCTCTGACGCGAAATACTGGGAAGATTATTCCGCAAACGGGTGCTTTTGGGTGCCCGTTTTATTCAGCACCATGATGCAAGTTGCATTGATGCAGCCATGAACAACGCGGCTTGCATGATGATGTTTTAAGCGAGGGACCAAAAATGCTCGACGCCACAATGAAAACCCAGCTCAAGGCCTACCTTGAGAAACTGACTAAACCTGTTGAGTTGATTGCTACGCTGGATGACAGCGCGAAATCGGCAGAAATCAAAGCCCTGCTGGGCGAAATCGCTGAACTGTCTGACAAAGTTTCTTTTAAAGAAGACAACAGCCTGGCGGTGCGTAAACCGTCATTTCTGATCACCAACCCAGGCTCAACCAGCGGCCCGCGTTTTGCCGGGTCACCGCTGGGCCACGAATTTACCTCACTGGTGCTGGCGCTGCTGTGGACCGGTGGGCATCCGTCGAAAGAGGCACAGGCGCTGCTGGAGCAGATCCGCGATCTCGACGGTGATTTTGAATTTGAAACCTATTATTCGCTCTCCTGTCATAACTGCCCGGATGTGGTGCAGGCGCTGAACTTGATGGCCGTGCTGAACCCGCGCATCAAACATACGGCAATTGACGGCGGTACGTTCCAGAACGAAATCACCGATCGCAACGTGATGGGCGTTCCGGCGGTGTTCGTGAATGGTAAAGAGTTCGGTCAGGGCCGTATGACGCTGACGGAAATTGTCGCCAAGATCGATACCGGCGCGGAAAAAAGAGCAGCGGAAGAGCTGAACAAACGCGACGCTTACGATGTATTGATCGTCGGTTCTGGCCCGGCGGGCGCGGCTGCGGCAGTCTATTCTGCGCGTAAAGGCATTCGTACCGGTCTGATGGGGGAACGTTTCGGTGGCCAGGTGCTGGATACCGTGGATATCGAAAACTACATCTCGGTACCGAAAACCGAAGGCCAGAAACTGGCGGGCGCACTGAAAGCGCACGTAGCGGATTATGACGTGGATGTGATTGACAGCCAGAGCGCCAAAAAACTGACCCCTGCGGCAGTTGAAGGCGGCCTGCATAAGATTGAAACCGTTTCCGGTGCGGTGCTGAAAGCCCGCAGCATCATCATTGCCACCGGCGCGAAATGGCGCAACATGAACGTTCCGGGTGAAGATCAGTATCGTACTAAAGGTGTGACCTACTGCCCGCACTGCGATGGCCCGTTGTTTAAAGGCAAACGTGTGGCGGTGATCGGCGGCGGTAACTCTGGTGTGGAAGCGGCTATCGACCTGGCGGGGATTGTTGAGCACGTGACGCTGCTGGAATTTGCCCCGGAGATGAAAGCCGACCAGGTATTGCAAGATAAAGTGCGCAGCCTGAAAAACGTCGACATCATTCTGAACGCGCAGACCACCGAAGTGAAAGGCGACGGCAGTAAAGTGACCGGTCTTGAGTATCGTGATCGCATCAGCGGCGACGTACATCAGGTCGCGCTGGCCGGGATTTTTGTGCAGATTGGTTTGCTGCCGAATACGACCTGGCTGGAAGGCGCGATTGAGCGCAACCGTATGGGTGAAATCATTATCGACGCCAAATGCGAAACCAGCGTGAAAGGTGTGTTTGCGGCAGGCGACTGCACAACGGTGCCGTACAAACAGATTATCATTGCGACCGGTGAAGGTGCCAAAGCGTCACTGAGTTCGTTTGATTACCTGATTCGCACTAAGTCTGCATAAGCAAAATAAGAAAGTAAGCAAAACCTGCAAATGAAAGAAGCTACCTTCGGGTAGCTTCTTTTTTTCGCCGGAAGACGGTTCGTGCCTGAGCCTGCCTGGCTGTTTGCTTACCGGGCCTGCAAAATAGGCAGGCCGCAGAAGGCCAGCACTTCCTGCCGATCAAGCAATCTTTACCGTACCACCAGCACCGGAATATGCGCGTGGCGTACGATGTTGGCGGCATTGGAGCCGAGCAGGTGAGTGGTAATGGACGGATTGCGCGAGGCGATAACCACCATATCCGCGAGCAACTCCTCGGCCAGCTCATTGACCACATCGCGCACGTTACCAAAACGCACATGGGTGCGGACGCGTGACGACTCAATGGAAAAGTGGGTCTTCATGGTGTCGAGGCGGTTTTGCGCTTCCTGCTGCAAATGCTCTTCAAAACGGCGCAAATCGGCAGCAAAACGGTGAAGGCTCATGCTGGCGGAAGAGGGTAATACATGCAGAAGATGAATAACGCCCTCGCGCTGGGCGAGGAACTCAGCGTGGCGTACCGCTTTGTCGCTTAGCTCCATTTCGAAAACATCAACGGGCATAATAATGGTCTGATACATAAACGCTTCTCCCTGTGGGTTATGTTGTGCTGATTGAAGCATAAATGGCGTGAATTTTTTGCTGCGTATATGGCAAATATGAGGAATATGATGGCAAGAACGGAAAGAGGATGCGGGCGCATCCTCTGCGGAAAAAGCAGCGGGAATTAAAGCCGGAAATCGCCTGACGCTTCGGGCTGATAAAGCAGCTCAAGCACTTCAAGATCGGTGGTGGTGCCACCTGGCAACTGCCAGTGAATGCTGTCACCCACCCGTAAACCGAGCAGCGCAGCGCCAACCGGAGCCAGCACGGAAAGCTGTGTGGCGCTGTCGGTCATCTGCGCCGGATACACCAGCGTGCGCACTCTCTCTTCACCACTTTTCAGCTCGCGGAATCTCACCGTGCTGTTCATTGTTACCACGTTGGTCGGCATCGCTTCCGGCGCACACATCTGAGCGCGATCCAGCTCATCATTCAACGCATCAGCGACCGGCAGGCTGGCATAATCAGGTTGCTCCAACAACCGGTCAAGACGCTCGGCGTCTAGCTCATTAATCATAATGGCAGGTCTGGACATCAGTTACTCCATGTCGTTTGATTGATCCAAAGAAAAACCCTCGCCGACGGGCAGCGAGGGTTTGTCTACAACGGATGATACTGAGCGCACGGCTCACTGTGAAGTGATTTGGCGCACATTTGCCGGAATTATGAATGTTCCGGTTGTTGGCTCAGTAACCTGCTTTATCAATTATAAAACTGTTCCCGCAGTTACCGGGGTGCGGTTGCGGTAAAAGGGAACCGTTAACCAACGGGGCATTGATAGCATCGGCTTTGATGGCTATTTGTATTCCCGTCAGCCATGCTGGATTGCCGCTACAGGTCAGCTTCACCGCTTTCACGCTTTGTTCGCCGTATGCTTTGGCGACGGCCGCATTGAATGCATCGCGGGTGACGGTTTTTCCGTAATTTTCTGCGAGAAAAATGCCGAGCGGGCTGGCTTTGATTTCGGTATTCAGGCGCACCATCGTACCGAAATAGTCATCCGGATCGAATCCGAAACAGACGCCGTGTTTAGCATATTCATAGCGTTCAAGGCAGGTATTGCTACCTGCGCCGGGCATGACGGCATTCAATTTATTCGCCACTTCCAACGATAAACCGGTTTCCGCTGCGGCGCATTTCTGGCTGGTTTTGGCTTCTGGAAGATTAGGAACCGGACGGGTGGCGCAGCCGTAACGCATCCAGCGATGATCGTCAACACCGCGCATGGCGATGGATTTCGGAAGAGCAGGCCACAGACCGTGTACCGTCAGGTAATCCGCTTTATTAGCGGGTTCTTTTCGCGGACGGCATTCATCGGGCTCGCTTCGCCCGCTGTCATGCAGACTCTGGCAAAACCCTGTTTGCCATGACAGTGCCAGCACATAGCGATCAAAATCACCATATTGTTTGGGCTGGAGCGGCGCAGAGTGTGCAGTAGAGAGCTGGATAGCAGCAACGCACAGGCCGATGGAGAGTCCCTTTTTAATCATTTCATTTCCTGATGCATGAGTCCGGATAATTACTATGAGTTATTAAAGCATAAAAAAAGCGCCGGTCAGGCGCTTTTTCATAAGAGGTGTTGATTGTTTATTGTTGGTTAATAAATCGCAGCTTGCGGAACCCGAAATTCAGTAACAATAATCACCACAATCAGGCCAACGATTAGCTGAACTGACGCGCATTTTACCACTTCAAACGGCGAATATTCGCCATTCCTGCGACCACAATCACCACGACGGAAACCCGAGAGATGCAGCAGCGGGTGGCTCAGCGGGTTAAGTTGCCGCATGGTCTGACGCTGTCGGGGTTCGGACAGTTTGGATACCTGGAGCGTGCGACGGCGACGCTGAAGTTCGGTTTGTCGGTAACAGTAATGATTATCTTTGGTCTTGCTGTTTATTATCTTTAAATGTGTCACCGATACCCTGTTAATAATGGGGATATTGTCTTTCTCATTGATTGGCGGCGTCTGGTTATTATGGCTGCTGGGATATAACTTGTCCGTTGCCGGTGCCGTTGGATTTATTGCGCTGGCCCGTATCGCAGCGGAGTTCGGCGTTATTATGGTGCTCTTCTTAACCACTCGCTGGATAAAAATCGTCAATGCGATCCGCAGGAAGGAAATAAGATGCTGCTACGGGCAATTTATGAGGGGCCGTGTTGTGCATGCGGTCAAAGGTGATGACTGTCGCGACCATTATGGCGGGATTGTTGCCCATCATGTGTGGCAGTTGCTGTGGATCTGAGGTGATGCGCCGCATCGCTGCACCGATGATCGGTGGCATGGTCACTGCGCCATTACTTTCGATGTTTCTCATTCCGATGGTTTATTACTTGTTACACCGTCGACGCTAATAAAAAATACGCCACAATATTGTTGCGGCGTAACATATTGTATTTAACATGTAAGTTAGTAGCGGAATAAGGAGTTTTCGTTATATTTTCAGAATTAATCTGATTTCGTTAAGCGTTTATTCAGATAGTCTGTTACAGACTATACATCAATACGTAAAATGGAATGCATACGGTGTCTGTTAAAAATAAAATTTTTACGCTTTTCGCTATATTTTGCCAGTTTTCGGTGGTTTCCCTGACGCACGCAGCTCAGCAGTCCTGGTTCTCCGATTTTACCGACGACGTAAAGCAAACCTGGCAAGCGCCAGATCATTACGATCTCTATGTTCCGGCCATTACCTGGCATGCGCGTTTTGCCTATGACAAAGTAAAAACTGACCGTTATAACGAACGCCCGTGGGGTGCCGGATTCGGTCAGGATCGCTGGGATGAAAAAGGCAACTGGCACGGCTTGTACCTGATGGCCTTTAAAGACTCGTTTAATAAATGGGAACCGATTGGCGGCTACGGTTGGGAGAAAACCTGGCGACCACTGGCGGATGATAATTTCCATCTTGGACTCGGTTACACCGTAGGCGTAACGGCGCGTGATAACTGGAATTACATTCCGATTCCGGTGCTGTTACCGCTGGCCTCAATGGGCTATGGTCCGGTTACGTTCCAGATGACCTACATCCCAGGAACCTACAATAACGGAAACGTTTACTTCGCGTGGATGCGCTTTCAGTTTTGATTTTTGCCAATGTGCCAATGTGCCAATGAACGATACGCTGCACAGTTCTTAAACAGGACAAAAAATGCGGAATAAAGCGTCAAAGAACAAAACTTAGCGACATTTATCACTTTTTAGCGAATAACGACTGGACAAAGGTCGCCACAATTGATGTACTGATACCCGACACAGCATTTGTGTCGTTTTTCATGTAAAGGTAATTTTGATGTCTAAGATTAAAGGTAACGTTAAGTGGTTTAATGAATCCAAAGGATTCGGTTTCATTACTCCGGAAGATGGCAGCAAAGATGTGTTTGTACACTTCTCTGCAATCCAGAGCAATGGTTTCAAAACTCTGGCTGAAGGTCAGCGCGTTGAGTTTGAAATCACTAACGGTGCCAAAGGCCCTTCTGCTGCGAACGTAATGCCTGTTTAATTCAGCTACGTAAGCAAGAGTTCCAAAACCCGCTGATAAAGCGGGTTTTTTTATGCCTTCAGTTAGCATTAACGGCGGAAAAGAGCCAGAAAGCCAGCGCAGTCATTGCAAACGATCCCAGCAAGTTAACTGCTACGTTCAACAACGCCCAACTGACCCGACCTTCCTGCAACAAAAACACCACTTCAGCCGAAAAGGTGGAAAATGTCGTCAGCCCGCCACAGAAGCCGGTGGTAAGCAGCACTTTCCACACCGGATCGATATGCGTCATTCGGTTGAACCACGCCAGCCCCATGCCAATAATAAATGCACCCACCAGGTTGGCGGTTAAGGTGCCAAGGGGGATTATCTGATGCGTCGGGTTTAGCTTCATACTGAGCATCCAGCGCGCAACGCTGCCTGTACCTCCACCGACAAATACAGCAAAAAGAAGTTGTAACACTGAGAAATCCTGCTATTTGATTTGTTAAAGTATTGAGTTTAGCGCCGTAACGACTTTCTGGCTATGGCGGCACAGCGGAGGGGAAAACGATGATTGTTGCAGCCGGGCAGTTTGCTGTTACACCAGACTGGAAAACCAATGCATTAACTTGCGTCGAGCTGATGGCGCAAGCGGCACAACAACAGGCGTCGCTACTGGTGTTGCCAGAGGCGTTACTGGCCCGGGATGATACTGACCCTTTTCTTTCGGTAAAATCGGCGCAGAGGCTCGATGGTGGCTTTCTGCGCCTGCTTCTTGAAGAGAGCCGCCGGAATAGCATGACCACCGTACTGACGGTGCATGTTCCCTCTGCGGAAGGGCGGGCTGTCAATACGCTGGTGGCGTTATGCCGGGGAGAGGTCATCGCAGAGTATGCAAAGCTCCACCTCTATGACGCGTTTAATATGCAGGAGTCAGCGCGGGTGGATGCGGGAAGCATTCTGCCACCGCTGATTGAGGTTGGCGGAATGCAGGTCGGGTTGATGACCTGTTATGATTTGCGTTTTCCGGAGCTGGCTTTGACACTGGCGCTTGCGGGTGCGCAACTGCTGGTTCTGCCTGCCGCATGGGTGCGAGGGCCGCTAAAGGAGCAGCACTGGGCAACATTGCTGTCTGCCCGGGCGCTGGATACCACGTGTTACGTGGTGGCCGCCGGAGAGTGTGGCAACAAGAATATCGGTCAGAGTCGGGTTGTCGATCCGCAAGGTGTAACCCTTGCTGCGGCAGCAGAAGCGCCACAACTGATTTATGCTGATGTTACGGCAGACCGCGTAACACAAACGCGAGAGAAACTTCCCGTTTTACAGAATCGACGCTTTGCGCCGCCGCAACTGCTGTGATGTTTTTTTAAACAAAACTTGATTCATCTCGTTACAGATTGCTATTGTGTGCGCGCGTCAAATGATCGTTAATGAAGTCAGGTTATAATGACGTTTTATACAGCCTGTTTTACGAAAGAAGGTATCTATGGGTGAAATTAGTATTACCAAGCTGCTGGTCGTGGCCGCGCTGGTTGTTCTGCTGTTTGGGACCAAGAAGTTGCGTACGCTGGGCGGCGATCTGGGCGCAGCCATCAAAGGCTTCAAAAAAGCCATGAATGATGACGATGCTGCGAAGAAAGACGCTGATGAAGTGACAGCAGAAAAACTCACTCACAAAGAGTGAACCGCCCCGACAGGCGAAAAAAAACCGGCGTTGAGGCCGGTTTTTTTGTCTGGAGTGTAAGCAGGTGTTACTTCACTTCAATACCTTTAGCCTGCAAGTCCGCGTGATAGGAAGAGCGAACGAACGGGCCGCACGCCGCATGGGTAAAGCCCATTGCCAGCGCTTCTTCTTTCATCTCATCAAACTCATCCGGGCTGACATAGCGCTGAACCGGCAGGTGATGGCGGCTAGGCTGTAAATACTGCCCCAGCGTCAGCATCGTTACACCGTGGCGACGCAGATCGCGCATCACATCGATAATTTCAGCATTCGTTTCGCCAAGCCCTACCATCAAACCGGATTTAGTTGGGATCTCCGGATGCGCTTCTTTAAAACGCTCCAGTAGTTTCAGTGACCAGTTGTAATCGGCACCTGGACGTACCTGGCGATAGATACGCGGCACATTCTCCAGGTTATGGTTAAACACGTCTGGCGGCGTTGCGGTGAGGATATCCAGCGCGCGATCCATACGGCCACGGAAGTCCGGAACCAGTGTCTCAATTTTGATGGATGGACTTTTTTCACGGATTGCGGTGATGCAGTCCGCGAAATGCTGTGCACCGCCGTCACGCAGATCGTCACGGTCAACGGAAGTGATCACCACATAACGCAGTGCCATATCGGCAATTGTCTGCGCCAGTTTTTGTGGTTCGTTAGCGTCAGGTGCCACCGGACGGCCGTGCGCCACATCACAGAACGGACAACGGCGTGTACAGATGGCACCAAGGATCATAAAGGTGGCCGTTCCGTGGTTGAAACACTCAGCAAGGTTCGGGCAGGATGCTTCTTCACACACCGAGTGCAGCCCATTTTTACGCATGGCTGCTTTGATCCCCTGGATACGGGAAGAATCTGCCGGGAGTTTGATTTTCATCCATTCCGGTTTTCTCAGCAGAGCTTCGCGCTCGATTGCCACATTTTTAACCGGGATAAGAGCCATTTTATCGGCATCGCGGTACTTAACACCGCGTTCCATCACAATGGGTTTACTCATAGCGTGCGTGTTCCAGTTGCGGATAACGAAGTAAGTATTTCAATTCAAGGGAATGTTGTATTTATCAACTATTTTTGAATTAACGTGCGCGCAGTATACCATTATCAGCGAGTAGAAAGCAGCCTGACAGCGGGGGCAATTTGTAAAATAGTTGTTGTTTTGTGCCAAACGCCCAGCAATCGTTAGGCACTTTCACCAGGGGAGAACGGGCGTTAAAAAGCCTGTCGGATAACATTAATGACATTCTCCAGTACCGGATCGCGCAAACTCAATTTATTGTAATACAAGGATATATCGACCCGTTCGCTGCTAAGCGGCGGAAAATCGATTTCGACCAGTGGCCAGCAACCACAGAAAAGTTTGAACAAACGTGTCGGCATCAGGCCGAGCAGATCGCTGTTGCCGATCAGGGCTGCAATAGTAAACACATTGTAACTGCTAAAACTCACCTGACGTTCCGGAAAAAGATCCTGTACACGCTGACGCAGCCCGCTCAGTTTTTGCCCTTCCAGCATCAGCAGTGTGTGCTCATACTTTTGCAAAACCGCTTCGTTGATCGGCTCATTCAGACAAGGATGTCCTTTGCGACACACCAGCATCATCCGGTCGCTATACAACACGTGATGATTGAGCGTGCGCGAACTGGCAATATTCGTATCAATAATCAAATCAGTCTGAAACTGGCTAAGCTGGTTTTCTGCGTCGTTTATCGGAATATTACGCATCATCAGGTGCGGAGCGTGCTCCTTAATAGCCTGAAAGATAATCGGAATAACTAAGGCGCCGATCGACGGCGGCGTGCCAATCGTAATGGTACGTTGTTTGTCGTAGCTACCGGTAAGATCCAATGCACCAAGAATCGACTCCAGTCCCTGGCTGATGTATTCATGCAAATGCAAGGCATAGGCGGTCGGCGTAACGCCCTGGCCTTTACGAATAAAAAGCGGATCTGGAAATATTAAGCGCAGCTTTTGAATCGATTGGCTAATAGCAGAAGGCGTGAGGTTAAGTACTTTTGCCGCGTTGACGATCCCTTTATGAACATATACAGCTTCAAAAATTGTCAGTAAGTTGAGATCAATATTGCGCAGTGTCCGGAAGATTTGCGGCTTAGCATCTTCAGGGCGAACGGTTATTCGCTTTTCCGGTGGGTTATTATTATCCATGCTTGTGCTCCATAATCATTCGCAACATGAATGATAGTTGAATTGGTTTTTTAGTTGATTATTAATTTGAGTTAACATCCTGTCATGCATCATCATTACGTAGTTTTTTCATCATGATGCGAACATTGCGCTCGAAATTGCAGGCCTGAAGCACGCATATGAAGCCCGGAATAGCACCGTAATGCATATTTGCCAGACAAGGCAGGTAGGTTGAAAATAGAGAAGAAGGCGTCTGTTGTAAAGCGCTAACATGCCAGTTAAATAATGACCCGCACGAAATGCGGGTCAAAATACATGATATATTAAGCATCCATATATTGATGTGGTGGATTGTTTAGTAACGCTAAAAATTGCTGAACAAGAATTGGCCTTATGTTCTCCATGCCAGTATTTTCCGTCAGTTGGCTGACCTGCGTCATTTCCATCCCGGCATAGCCACAGGGATTGATGCGCATAAACGGCGCCAGATCCATGTCGATATTTAATGCCAGCCCGTGAAATGAGCAGCCTTTACGGATACGCAAACCCAGCGAACAGATCTTCTTCCCCTGCACATACACGCCCGGTGCGTCAGCACGTGCTTGCGCATTGATACCCTGCGTCGCTAGCGTGTTGATCACCGTATTTTCCAGCAACGTAACAAGCTCACGCACGCCAATTTTGCGGCGTTTTAGGTTGATCAGCACGTACATCACTTGTTGGCCTGGGCCGTGATAGGTCACCTGACCGCCGCGATCGCTCTGGATAACCGGAATATCGCCAGGTGCCAGAACGTGTTCA
This sequence comes from Kosakonia arachidis, assembly GCF_900116535.1. Classification (GTDB taxonomy): domain Bacteria; phylum Pseudomonadota; class Gammaproteobacteria; order Enterobacterales; family Enterobacteriaceae; genus Kosakonia; species Kosakonia arachidis. Next base: position 485,706 of record NZ_FPAU01000001.1, read on the forward strand.
GCTTTACCGGCCTGGCCTTGAGTAAACACCGGGTAGTGCTCTACCAGCCAGAGTTCATCAGGCGCTGTATCGTCGCGGGTATCAGTGAAGTCATGCATTTGTTGGGACACTGGCTCGTAAGGTTGCAGGCCCAGATTGCGGATAAGAATAGTGTCCTGAGACAAAACGGCATCTCCGACGGAGAAAAGAGTGAAGGGAGTATATCACAGCGAAGACGTTACCCGAATGTTTCCGGGTAACGCCAGACTATTACAGAACCATACGCACAATTTCAATGTTGCCGAGTTCTTCGTACAACGTTTCAACTTGTTCAATATGGGTGGCGGTGATGGTGATGGATACCGAGTGGTAATTGCCTTTACTGCTCGGTTTTACCTGCGGAGAGTAATCACCAGGCGCGTGGCGCTGCACCACTTCAACCACCAGATCAACCAGCTCTGGCTTCGCCAGACCCATCACTTTGTAAGTAAAGGGTGTCGGGAATTCAAGCAGTTCTTTGAGATTGGTTTTCATGTCAGCTCCGGCGTAAAAAATAATAACTCCTGCCGGATGGGCAGGAGTTTTTCTGAGATGCTAAGTATATGGGGACGGAAATCACACTTTCAAGTGTTCAATTTTTAACCAAACCAGTGATGGAACATCAATTTAATGTAATCAATGACTTTGCCAAAGAAATTGCCTTCTGGAATCTCCTGCAACACCACCAGTGGGCGTTGCTCAATGGTTTTGCCATCTAACTGGAAGTTAATGGAACCAACAACCTGATTTTTCTGCAGTGGCGCATGCAGTTCGCTGGTGTTCAGCACATAGCTGGCTTTCAGATCTTTCATGCGGCCGCGTGGAATGGTCAGGTAAACGTCTTTATCGACGCCCAACGATGCGCGATCGCTGTTGCCAAACCAGGCTGGCTCAGAAGCGAACTCTTTGCCCGCTTTCAGTGGATTGACGGTTTCAAAGAAGCGGAAGCCCCAGGTCAGTAGTTTTTTGCTTTCGGTTTCGCGGCCTTTAAAGGTACGACCACCCATGACGGCAGAGATCAGGCGCATCTGACCTTCCGTTGCCGAAGCCACCAGGTTATAACCCGCTTTTTCGGTATGACCGGTTTTGATACCGTCCACGTTCAGGCTGTTATCCCACAGCAGACCATTACGGTTGGCCTGGCGGATGCCGTTAAAGGTAAAGTCTTTTTCTTTATAGATGGAGTATTCGTTCGGTACGTCGCGGATTAATGCCTGGCCAATCAGCGCCATATCGCGTGCGGAGCTATATTGGCCATCAGCGTCCAGGCCGTGAACTGTCTGGAAGTGGCTGTTCTTTAAACCGAGCGCATTCACGTAGCTGTTCATCAGACCGACGAAAGCATCCTGGCTACCCGCAACATAATCGGCCATCGCTACACAGGCGTCGTTGCCGGATTGCAGGTTGATACCGCGAATTAATTGAGAAACCGGCACCTGCATGCCTGGTTTCAGGAACATCAGCGAAGATCCACGGAATACGGGGTTACCGGTCGCCCATGCATCCTTACCGATAGTCACCAAATCGCTGTCTTTAAACTTGCCTGCTTTCATCGCCTGGCCGATGACATAGCTGGTCATCATTTTGGTCAGGCTCGCCGGATCGCGGCGCGCGTCGGCGTTCTGTTCCGCCAGCACTTTACCGGAGTTGTAATCGATCAGGATATAAGATTCCGCGTCAATCTGCGGAACGCCTGGGATCATGGTTTTGATATTCAGATCATCAGCATGGGCAACGGTAAGAGACGCTGCAGTCAGCGCGGTGGTGAGCGCCAGGCGCTGCACAAAACGAACGGAAAAAGTGGTCTTCATGGTCGAACAACGACATCCGTGATGGAGTTAAAAAAAGTGCCTTACTATAGCAAAAGCTATATCGGCAGGCATCTGACTTTAAGCATGACTTTGTTAATACTGCTTACATAAGCTGACAAAGTCAGACACCTTACCCAGTTACTGCGCGCCAGTGATAAAAGACTGTAACTGCGCTTCATTCTGCAGCCGTTGCTGCAGTGCACTGGCGTCTGCTTTGGTGCTGAATGGCCCAAGCTGAACACGCCATACCGCACCGTTTTGCGTCACGCGGCCCGGTACAGAGAACTGCTGCGCCAGGCGCTGCTGATACTGCTGCGCGCGAGTCTGATCGCTGACGGCACCGACCTGCACCATATAGCCACTGCTGGCGGCGGCTGTTGCGCTGCTGGGGGTGACAGAATTTTGCACATGCCCCTGGACAGAGTCCGGCGCAGTAACCGGCGAGGTGCGGGTTGCTGGCATCACGGTTTGCGTTACCGGCGTGGTGGTCTGCGCGACTGGCGTCGTGGTCGCCGCTGCGGTTGGTTGCGCTGTTTCACTGCCTTCCAGCACGCCGCTGGGGAGCGGTGTCGGTGCGCCGAGGAAGCCGCCACTACTTACCGGCGCACCAGCGGCATCGCTGCTTTTTAGCGTATCGTTACTGATGGCCTGAACGTTGCCCTGCGGCTGTACAGGCTGCGGTGCGGAAGAGACACTGCCCGAACTGTCGCCGAGATCGGGACGCGCGGGCAGCACATAGGTTTGCTGCGCGACTTTAGTACAGTCCATGCCCGGCCCGGAGAGTGAACCATCCTGAGCGACGATAATAGGGTCGATACGCACTTTGGTGTTATTCGACGTGTTCAGGCGATCCGCTGCCGCGCGCGATAAAGAGATCACACGGTCGTTGCCATACGGTCCACGATCGTTGATGCGAACAACAATCATACGGCCGTTTGCCAGGTTAGTGATACGTGCGTAGCTTGGGATCGGCAACGTCGGATGGGCTGCCGTCAGTTGCGTTGGATCGAATGTTTCGCCGGAAGCGGTCAGATTGCTGCCCGGCTCAGCATCATAAATGGCGGCAAAACCGGCCTGGCTGAAACGGGAAGGATCCTTAACGATTTTGTAGCTCTTGCCGTCGCGCTCATAATCCTGATTTGCCGTGGCGTTCGGTGCCTCGTAATGAGGCTCCGCTCCGCTGATCTCAACAACAGGACCAGTACACACCGTTGGTTGAGGCGCTACGGTCGTCTGCTGCTGCCCATCATCACTTGAACATGCTGCCAGTAACCCTGCTGCTATGCAGATCCCCAGCCATTGCTTACGCATTGCGCACCTCTTAAACGTTCTTAGACAACATTTTCCTGTGAGTATGGATCGACATAACGATACCAAACCCGGCCATGAGTACGATCAGGGCGGAACCACCATAACTGATCAGTGGCAACGGTACGCCGACCACCGGCAGTATGCCACTCACCATACCAATATTTACGAACACATAAACGAATAAAATCAACATCAAACCACCTGCCATGACACGACCAAAGGTGGTTTGTGCCCGCGCGGCAATCCATAACCCGCGCATAATCAGCAGCACATACAGCGCCAGCAAAATCAGAATCCCGATCAGCCCAAGCTCTTCCGCCAGCACGGCGAAGATAAAGTCGGTGTGGCGTTCGGGCAGGAACTCCAGCTGCGACTGTGTACCGTGCAGCCAACCTTTGCCGCTCAGACCGCCGGAACCGATAGCAATTTTTGACTGAATAATATGGTAGCCTGCGCCGAGCGGATCGGTTTCCGGATCGAGCAACATCATCACACGCTGGCGCTGATAATCATGCATCAGGAAGAACCACATCACCGGAATAAATGCCGCAACCAGTACCGCAGCAATAGCAATCAACCGCCAGCTCAGACCAGCAAGGAACAGGACAAATAGCCCCGAGAGTACCACCAGAATCGCGGTACCCAGATCCGGCTGCGCTGCCACCAGCAGCGTTGGCAGAAAGATTAGCGCCAGCGCAATAGCGGTATTTTTCAGCGAAGGCGGGCAAACGTCGCGGTTAATAAAGCGCGCCACCATCAGCGGCACGGCGATTTTAGCGATTTCGGAAGGCTGAAAACGGACAACGCCGAGATCGAGCCACCGTTGCGCGCCTTTTGATATCGCGCCAAAGGCATCCACCGCTACCAGCAGGATAATGCAGAAAATGTAGAGATAGGGCGCCCAGCCTTCATAGACGCGTGGCGGTACCTGCGCCAACACTATCATGATAATCAGCCCCATAGCGATCTGGCCGATTTTACGTTCCATCATGCCTATATCCTGGCCGCTGGCGCTCCAGATCACGATCGCGCTATAAAACAGCAGTGCGAGGATGATAAGCAACATCGTGGGATCGATATGGATTTTGTCCCAGAACGATTTTTTGTTCGGATTATCCGTCATGATTATTGGTCCTCCGTCGCTGCCGTTGAGGGGTTTTCCGCCGGTAAATCGGTATTGTTATCGCCAAGCATAATGTGGTCGAGGATCTGGCGCATAATGGTCCCGACAGCCGGTCCTGCACCACCGTTTTCCAGAATCACCGCGACGGCGACCTGCGGATTGTCATACGGCGCAAACGCAGTCATCAGTTTATGGTCACGCAAGCGCTCAGCGATCCGGTGCGCGTTATAGGTTTCATTCGCTTTCAGGCCAAAGACCTGAGCAGTACCGGATTTTGCTGCGATCTTATACGGCGCATCGGCAAAGTATTTGTGGCCGGTCCCATTCGAGCGGTTCGCCATGCCGTACATGCCGTCTTTGGCGATCTCCCAGAAGCCGGAGTGAATATCGCCGACCGGGGGTTCAACAGGCTGTTTCCACGGCACCTGTTGACCATTTTCCACTGTGCTCATCAGCAGGTGCGGCACTTTGACGATACCGTCGTTAATCAGGATCATCATCGCCTTATTCATCTGCAATGGCGTTGCCGTCCAGTAGCCCTGACCAATTCCCACTGGGATGGTATCACCCTGATACCACGGCTTCTTAAAGCGTTTCAGTTTCCACTCGCGCGTCGGCATGTTACCGGAGCGCTCTTCCGACAGATCGACGCCGGTATAGTGGCCGTAACCAAATTTACCCATCCACTCTGACAGGCGATCGATGCCCATGTCATAAGCGACCTGATAGAAGAAGGTATCGGCTGATTCTTCCAGCGCTTTGGTGACATTCAAATGGCCGTGCCCCCATTTTTTCCAGTCGCGGTAGCGTTTGTCAGAACCCGGCAACTGCCACCAGCCGGGGTCAAACAGGCTGCTATTGCGGGTGATTACGCCAGCGCTGAGCGCGGAAACCGCCACGTATGGTTTCACCGTTGATGCTGGAGGGTAAACCCCCTGAGTGGCGCGGTTGATCAAGGGTGTGTTCGGGTCATTAAGGAGCGACGAATAATCTTTGCTGGAGATACCATCGACAAACAGGTTGGGATCGTAACTCGGCATCGATACCAGTGCGAGAATGCTACCATTGCGCGGATCGGTGACTACCACCGCCGCACGACTGCCGGCAAGCAGCGTCTCGATGTACTGCTGCAATTTTAAATCCAGCGTCAGGTAGATATCGTGCCCGGCCTGCGGCGGCACTTCTTTAAGCTGGCGGATCACGCGGCCACGGTTGTTAACTTCAACCTCTTCATAACCGGTCTGGCCGTGCAGAACATCTTCGTAATAGCGCTCAATGCCTAGCTTACCGATATCGTGAGTGGCGGCATAGTTGGCCAGTTTGCCCTCTTTATCCAGCCGCTCGACGTCTTTATCGTTAATTTTCGAAACGTAGCCGATAACATGAGTCAGCGCGGAGCCGTAAGGATAGTAGCGGCGTTTGTAGCCTTTTACTTCCACGCCGGGAAAGCGGTACTGGTTAACGGCAAAACGCGCCACCTGAACTTCGGTCAGGTTGGTTTTCACCGGAATTGACGTGAAGCGGTGCGAACGTGAGCGTTCTTTTTTGAAGTTGGCAATATCCTCATCGGTCAGATCCACCACGTCACGCAGGGCATCCAGCGTTTGCTGCACGTTATCGACCTTCTCCGGCATCATTTCGATCTGGTAAATGGTGCGATTAAGCGCCAGCGGCGTGCCGTTGCGATCGTAAATAATGCCACGGCTTGGCGCGATGGGAACCAACTTGATGCGGTTTTCGTTAGAACGGGTCTGGTAGTCCGCAAAACGGACGATTTGCAGGTTATAAAGGTTAGCGATCAGCACGCCGGTAAGCAGCAAAATCCCCGTAAAGGCGACCACTGCCCGGCGTACAAACAGCGCGGACTCAGCCGTATAGTCGCGAAAAGAATTCTGTAATTTCATCCGCTGCTTAATCTACCTAAGACTCGTCATTACTCACGGTGGTAAGGATGGTTGGTGGTAATACTCCATGCGCGATACAGGCTTTCAGCCACCAGCACGCGCACCAGTGGGTGCGGGAGCGTCAGCGCAGAGAGGGACCAACTTTGTTCTGCTGCCGCTTTGCAGGCGGGTGATAACCCTTCCGGGCCGCCAATAAGCAGACTGACGTCGCGTCCGTCCTGCTTCCAGCGTTCCAGTTCATTTGCAAGCTGCGGCGTATCCCAGGGTTTACCGGGGATATCAAGGGTGACGATGCGATTCTTGCCTGCAGTCGCCAGCATCTGCTCACCCTCTTTGTCGAGAATACGTTTGATATCTGCGTTTTTACCGCGCTTTCCTGCCGGGATCTCAATCAGTTCAAACGGCATATCTTTGGGAAAGCGGCGTAGATATTCAGTAAAACCTGTCTGTACCCAGTCCGGCATTTTTGTGCCGACGGCGACCAGTTGCAGTTTCACGCATTAACTCCAGAGTTTTTCCAGCTCATACAGGCGACGGCTCTCTTCCTGCATTACATGGACAATGACATCGCCCAGATCGACTACAACCCAGTCGGCGGCACTTTCGCCTTCGATACCCAGCGGCATCAGACCAGCGGCGCGGGATTCCTGAACCACATGATCCGCAATAGAAATTACATGACGAGTGGAAGTGCCGGTACAGATAATCATGCAATCGGTGATGCTTGATTTGCCTTGCACGTCAATCGCAACGATGTCCTGACCTTTCAGGTCATCAATTTTGTCGATAACAAAATCCTGGAGTGCTTTACCCTGCAAGTGTTCCCCCTGGGTGAGTGAAAAATATACTGTTAATGAACGGCCTGACATTATACCTGAACTGCATCAATTGTCGGGACAAATGTCTGACCCGACAATTTCAAAAGCGGGGTATCATCCCATCATGAACGTGTGATTGCATCGCCATTTTTGTAAAACAATTTCTGCGCGCGGAGGATAGCAGCCTTGCGTGGCGTGTCAATGATCGAATCACCACGTTGAAGGGGATGGTTGAAAAACAGCCATTAGTCGTCGGCTCTCCAAATGGCGCGGCTATTAAGCACGCGCAGCGTAGCGAAATTGTCATGTATATCTATCATGCTCCAGCACCCTTGATCGACACGGAAATGCCATAGCGAGGCGGCGGGCATCTTTAACAGGCGTGTGATTAACAGGCTCAACACGCCCTGATGGCTCACCAGCAGGATATTCTGCCGGTGCTTAATATCGGCCAGATGTGCAATAACTTGCTCAATACGCGTTGAGAATGCCTGAAAGCCTTCGCCATTGGTCGGGATGGCATTCTGCCAGTCATTGCACCAGGCAGCATAGTTCTGCGGATCTTCTCGCGCCAAATCGCGGTGATGGCGCATTTCCCAGTCGCCGAAGAACATTTCATTCAGTAACGGCGTGGTTTCAATGGTGATTTCCCGTCGTGCAAGCACGCGTTCTGCCGTCTGTTGCGCCCGCTCCAGCGCACTGCACAGTACGTGATCAAAGGGGGCCTCGCTGAGTAATTCCCCCAGAGTTTGCGCCTGCACCAGGCCCTTTGGTGTCAGCGGCGTGGGGGCGTGTCCGCTGTAAAGCCCTGCAACGTTTGCTTCAGTTTCACCGTGACGAATCAACCAGAGTCGCATCACTATCTCCCGTCAGGATTTCTGCGCAAAGTTTACCATGCCCCTCAATCCACATCCCTTTTTCGTTTAAAATAGCGGCTTTAAGCAAGCGGAGAGAGCGATGTTTCATAGCGCGCATGGCGGCAATACACGTGAGGCGGCCGCACTGCTGGGCATTGTCCCGGAGCAGTTGCTCGATTTCAGCGCTAATATCAATCCGGCGGGTATGCCCAACTCTTTGCGGCATGCATTGCTGGAGAACATGTCGCTGGCTGAGCGCTATCCGGATGTGGAGTATCAGCGCCTGCATCAAGTGCTGGCGGAACATCATCAGGTTCCAGCGTCATGGTTGTTAGCCGGTAACGGTGAGACGGAAGTGATTTTCGCACTGGTCAATGTGCTGGCACCGCGTCGGGCGATGCTTATCACGCCAGGGTTTGCAGAGTATCGCCGTGCGTTGCGACTGGCAGGTTGTGACATCGTCGATTTTCCGTTGTGCGAAGATGAGGGCTGGCAACTGACCGAACGCTTTCTGGGGGCGCTGACGCCGGATCTGGACTGCCTGTTTCTCTGCACGCCAAATAATCCGACCGGACTACTGCCGGATGACGCCCTGCTGCAGGCCGTTTCGGCGCGCTGCAAATCGCTGGGCATTGCGCTTATTCTTGATGAAGCGTTTATGGATTTTATCCCGCAACGCTGTGGTTTTATCCGCCATCTGGCGGGCAATCCACATCTGTGGGTGTTACGCTCGCTGACCAAGTTTTATGCCATTCCCGGTTTGCGGCTTGGCTATCTGTTGGGCAGCAATGTGCAGAAAGTAACACAGATGCGCGCTGCGCAGATGCCGTGGTCAATCAATGCGTTTGCTGCGCTGGCAGGAGAGGTGATCCTGCATGACCATGCTTATCAGCAGGCGAGCTGGCAGTGGCTGGCGTGTGAGCGTCCGCGTTTGTTCGCCGCACTGAACGATTTTCCGGCACTCACTGTCTGGCCTGGTATGGCGAATTACCTGTTTCTGCGTTGTGATGTTCCTGGGGTGGAATTACAGCGTGCGCTGCTGGAGCAGCATATTTTAATTCGTCATTGCGCGAACTATCCGGGGCTGGATGATCGCTATTACCGTGTTGCGGTGCGCAGCAAAGAGGAAAATGATCGGCTGATGATGGCGATGCGCCAGGCGCTTAGCGGTACAACCCCTGAGCGTTGATATATTCGAGCACGGCGGCAGGCAGCAGATCATCACAGTTTTCGCCGTGCTCAAGCCGCTCGCGGATAAGCGTTGCGGAGATATTAAACCATGGTGTTTCAGCCAGATAGATTTTTCCCGCAGGCTGTGTGTGTAATTCATCGACATGCTGGGTGAGATGGTCATCAAGCCATTGCTGGTGTTCTTCCTGCGCCATCTCCAGCGGGTAGCCGGGGCGGCGGCAAACAATTAAATGGCAGTTATCCAGGATGGTTTCGTAGTGGTGCCAGCTCGGGAAGGTGAGCAATGAATCCTGACCGATGATAAACGCCAGCGGGCGCTGTGGCCCCTGTTCCTCTCGCCACTCCTTCAGCGTTAGCGCACTATAAGAAGGTGTGTCGCGGCGCAGTTCCCGCTCATCGAGGATAAATAGCGGTTTGTCGGCGATGGCCAGTTCGAGCATGGTTTTGCGTTGCTGGCTGGAGGCTTCCGGTTGCGGACGGTGCGGCGGCACGTTATTGGGCATAATAATCACTCGTGATAGCCCAACCTGATTCGCCAGCGCTTCAACTGGCTTCAGATGCCCATAATGGACAGGATCGAACGTACCACCAAACAGTGCCTGCAACTGATTCATATCAACCATCAATAAAAACGTCTGCTAATGCCTTATGACAGAGTAGCAGAGAAAACCCTTCCAGCTCGGCCCACACCGACTGACCAAAGTCCTGCTTCACAATCAGCTCAATACGGCTGAGCTGATGCACCGCCTGGCGTAGGTGCTCGGCGCTCAGGCGGTTTAGCGCATCACCCATTATGCCACGGCGATTTTGCCAGACCCGATGTTTATCAAACAGCGTACGCAGCGGCGTATGGGCAGCGTGGCGCTTAAGCGTGACCAGTAGCAGCAATTCGCGCTGCACCGTGCGCAGCAGGATCACTGGCTCGCACGCTTCAAGCCGCAACTGATTCAGAATATGCAACGCACGTTTGCTCTTGCCTGCGAGCAGCGCATCAACCCAGTGAAACGGGGTAAAATGCGCCGCGTCGTTCACTGCCTGTTCCACACGCGGCAGTGTTAATTTGCCATCCGGCCACAGCAGTGACAGCCGTTCAAGCGCCTGCGCCAGTGCCAGAAGATTGCCTTCATAGCAATAGCAAAGCAGCTGATTTGCGGCGTCATCCAGCTCCAGTTTGTTTTGCTTCGCCCGCGCGGCGACCCAGCGGGGGAGATTCGCCTGCTCTGGCGTCTGGCAGCTAATTTGCACGGCGTGGTTATTCAACTGCGTCAGCCATGCTGCGTTTTCTTGTGCTTTCGTCAATTTGTTGCCGCGCACCATCAGGATCAGATCCTCATGCAGCAACGAAACCAACTTTGCCAGTTGTTCATTAATGGCGGCGTTTGGGCCGTTCTCCGGCAGCAGCAACAGTAGGGTTTGACGGCTGGCGAACAGGCTGAGCGCCTGGCAGATGGAAAAAACAGCGTCCCAGTCGGTGCTGGCATCCAGTGTAAACGTGTGATGTTCGCTAAAGCCTTGCGTAGCGGCAACCTGGCGCACGGTGTCCTGGCTCTCTTGCAACAGCAGTGGATCGTTACCGAGCAGCAGATACGCCGCGCGCAGCCCTTCATTGAGCTGCGCGCGGAGTTGTTCCGGATACAACCTGAGCATTAGCTACCCGGTGTTACGGAAACAGAGGGAGAGGCAGGTGTTTTGGTGTGATGCATCGCAGCCGCATCAGCCGTGTAGACGCTCGGCAGTTTACGAATCAACTGTTCTGCCGCTTTGTCGTACATTTCCTGAATAATCATGTCCTGCTCGGCGGCTTTTGCCAGCGCTGTCTGCGGGTTATCAAAGAATGAACGGAACACTTTTGTGCTGATCGGGTAGATATCATGCCCTGGGATCAGCACGCTGGCGTTCGCGGTCAGTACCATCTGATACTCTGCGGTACGGCCATCCTGGAAGATCGACGCCGTATCACGTGCAAACGTCACCGCGCCCAGACGCAGCGAAGGTACATCCTGACGCAGTGTGCTTTTCTCCAGCAGTTCGACACCGTTCAGGCGCAACTGGTTACGAATGGCACGGCTCAGCGGACCATTGGGATCGCCGGAATCGAAAATCATCGTTTTCATTTCGCCCGGCACTTGCGTGGTATTACGCAGATGCCAGCCACATCCGGCGGTGACCAGCACCGCCAGTGACAATAACAATGTTGCCAGATATCGCACGCTTCCTCCCGCGCTTAGCCAACGACCAGATTGAGCAGTTTACCCGGTACGTAAATCACTTTACGAACGGTAACGCCATCAAGATACTTCGCCACCAGGTGTTCCTGGCCAGCGCGTTCACGCACCTGTTCTTCGGTGGCGTCCACGGCAACGGTAATTTTACCACGCACTTTGCCGTTTACCTGGACGACAACCAGCGTGGTGTCTTCCACCATCGCTTTCTCGTCCGCTACCGGCCACGGTGCATTATCGATATCGCCTTCGCCGCCCAGCGCCTGCCACAGCGTAAAGCTGGCGTGCGGCGTGAACGGGTTCAGCATACGAACCACGGCCAGCAGGGCTTCCTGCAGCAGCGCGCGATCCTGTTCGTTTTCCTGCGGCGCTTTCGCCAGTTTGTTCATCAACTCCATAATCGCAGCGATCGCGGTGTTGAAGGTCTGACGACGGCCGATATCATCGGAAACTTTAGCAATGGTTTTATGAACATCGCGGCGTAGCGCCTGCTGCTCGTCGTTCAGTGCGGCCAGATCCAGAGGCGCAACCGCGCCTTTGCTGGTGTGCTCGTAAACCAGTTTCCATACGCGTTTCAGGAACCGGTTCGCCCCTTCCACGCCGGATTCTTGCCACTCCAGCGTCATGTCAGCCGGAGAGGCGAACATCATGAACAGACGAACGGTATCCGCGCCGTAACGTTCAACCATTTCCTGCGGGTCGATACCGTTATTTTTCGACTTGGACATTTTGCTCATGCCGGTGTAAACCAGCTCATGGCCTGCCGAATCTTTCGCTTTCACGATACGGCCTTTGTCGTCGCGCTCAACGATCGCGTCTTTTGGCGAGACCCAGTTACGCTCGCCGTTTACGCCAACGTAATAGAACGCATCCGCCAGCACCATACCCTGACATAGCAACTGTTTAGCCGGTTCGTCAGAGTTCACCATGCCCGCATCGCGCATCAGTTTATGGAAGAAGCGGAAGTAGAGCAGGTGCATGATGGCGTGTTCGATACCGCCAATGTAAATATCGACCGGCAGCCAGTAGTTCGCCGCGTTCGGGTCGAGCATGCCTTCGCTGTACTGCGGACAGGTGTAACGCGCGTAGTACCAGGAAGACTCCATAAAGGTGTCGAAAGTATCGGTTTCACGCAGCGCTGGCTGACCGTTAACGGTCGTTTTCGCCCATTCCGGATCGGCTTTGATCGGGCTGGTGATGCCGTCCATGACCACATCTTCCGGCAGGATCACTGGCAGTTGATCTTCAGGCGTCGGAACCACTGTACCGTCTTCGAGGGTAACCATCGGAATCGGCGCACCCCAGTAACGCTGACGGGAAACGCCCCAGTCGCGCAGACGGAAGTTCACTTTACGTTCGCCCACGCCTTTTGCTGCCAGCTTGTCGGCAATCGCATTGAAGCCTTCTTCAAAGCTGAGACCGCTGAACTCACCAGAGTTGAACAGCGTGCCTTTTTCAGTCAACGCCTGCTCGGACAGATCCGGCTCTGAACCATCCGCCGCCAGGATAACAGCCTTGATCGGCAGGCTGTATTTGGTGGCAAATTCGTAGTCGCGCTGATCGTGACCCGGAACGGCCATGACCGCGCCGGTGCCGTACTCCATCAGTACGAAGTTTGCCGCCCAGACGGGGATCGCTTCGCCGGTCAGTGGATGAATCGCTTTAAAGCCGGTATCTACGCCTTTTTTCTCCATCGTCGCCATATCGGCTTCTGCCACTTTAGTATTGCGGCATTCATCGATGAAAGCGGCCAGCTCTGTGTTACTGGCAACGGCTTTTTGCACCAGTGGATGACCTGCGGCAACGGCCAGATAGGTCGCGCCCATAAAGGTATCCGGACGGGTTGTATAGACTGTCAGCTTCTGGTCGCTACCCTGAACGTCAAAGGTGATTTCCACACCTTCAGAACGGCCAATCCAGTTGCGCTGCATGGTTTTCACGGTATCCGGCCAGTGATCCAGATTATCCAAGTCGTTCAGCAGTTCGTCAGCGTAGGCGGTGATTTTAATAAACCATTGTGGGATCTCTTTACGCTCAACTTTGGTATCGCAGCGCCAGCAACAGCCGTCGATAACCTGTTCGTTCGCCAGTACAGTCTGGTCGTTTGGGCACCAGTTCACTGCAGAGGTTTTCTTGTAAACGAGACCTTTTTTGTACAGCTCGGTGAAGAACTTCTGTTCCCAGCGGTAGTATTCCGGGGTACAGGTCGCCAGCTCGCGGCTCCAGTCGTAGCCGAAGCCCAGCATTTTGAGCTGGTTCTTCATATAGGCGATGTTGTCGTAAGTCCACGGCGCTGGCGCAGTGTTGTTTTTCACTGCCGCACCTTCTGCAGGCAGACCGAACGCATCCCAGCCAATTGGCTGCAATACGTTTTTACCCAGCATACGCTGGTAGCGAGAAATCACGTCGCCGATGGTGTAGTTACGGACGTGGCCCATGTGTAGTCGGCCAGAAGGATAGGGAAGCATCGACAGGCAATAGTATTTTTCTTTGCTCTCGTCTTCAGTGACTTCGAATGTGCGTTTTTCTTCCCAGTGACGCTGTACTTTGGATTCTATCTCTTCCGGGCGGTATTGCTCTTGCATGGCAGCCAGTAGTCCTGTTTTTGCTACAGCTACAAATGTAGCGTTGTTACGTGGTTTTTCAGATCGGCATAGCATAGCCCAAACGTCAGCCTCAAAACAGCCTTTCCGCGAGCCGGGAATGAAATAGCCCGGCGCTTTTGCCGTTGGCTTTTTGCCAACAGTGCGGCGCAGTTAGCACTACACACGGTAAATAACGTCTATCATTAGAGAGAGTTACTGAGCCGGGAGGCGAAACGATGAACAAGGTTGCTCATTTTTACCGTGAACTGGTAGCGACGTTAACCGAACGTTTGCGCAATGGAGAGCGCGATATTGATGCATTGGTTGATCAGGCGCGCCAGCGCGTCTCACAGACCGGTGAGTTAACTCGCACCGAGATCGACGAACTGATGCGGGCTATCCGCCGCGATCTCGAAGAATTTGCCCGCAGCTATAAGGAAAGTCAGGAAGACGTGACGGACAGCGTTTTTATGCGGGTAATTAAAGAGAGTATCTGGCAGGAACTGGCGGATATCACTGATAAAACGCAGCTTGAATGGCGCGAAGTCTTCCAGGATCTCAATCATCACGGCGTCTACCACAGTGGTGAAGTGGTAGGGCTGGGGAATTTGGTATGTGAGAAGTGCCACTTCCACCTGGCGGTATATACCCCGGATGTGTTGCCGCTGTGCCCGAAATGCGGACACGATCAGTTCCAGCGACGCCCCTTTGAACCTTAAGGCAGAAACGCCTGCCAATACTGGCAGGCGTTAATTTGTTAGTGCAGGATTTTGGCGAGGAAATCTTTTGCCCGTTCGGACTTTGGATTATTGAAGAAAGCGTCTTTCTCTGAATCCTCAACGATTTTCCCTTCATCCATAAAGATCACGCGGTTTGCCACTTTGCGGGCAAAGCCCATTTCGTGGGTTACCACCATCATCGTCATCCCTTCGTTTGCCAGTTCGACCATCACGTCCAGCACTTCGTTGATCATCTCCGGATCGAGCGCTGACGTCGGTTCATCAAACAGCATTGCCACCGGATCCATACACAGAGCGCGAGCGATTGCCACACGCTGCTGCTGACCGCCGGAGAGCTGCGCCGGGAATTTGTTAGCGTGTGCCGACAGACCAACACGTTCAAGCAATTTTAAGCCTTTTTCCCGCGCGGCGGATTTATCACGCTTCAGCACTTTAACCTGTGCCAGCGTCAGGTTGTCGATAATCGACAGATGTGGGAAGAGCTCAAAATGCTGGAATACCATGCCGACATGTGAGCGTAGTTTTGCCAGATCGGTTTTCTTGTCGTTTACTTGGGTGCCGTTGACGATGATTTCACCTTTCTGTACTGGCTCCAGGCCGTTAACGGTTTTAATCAGTGTGGATTTACCGGAACCTGACGGGCCGCACACCACCACCACTTCGCCTTTTTTCACTTCGGTGGAGCAGTCGGTCAACACCTGAAAGTGACCATACCATTTAGAAACATTTTTCAGGGAAATCATTAGACGGTCCTTTTCTTCAGCCAGCTGACCAACAGCGAAGCACTAAGACTGATAACAAAATACACGGCGCCGGCAAACAGGATCATTTCGACCTGGGTACCATCACGCTCGCCAATGGTAGATGCCGTACGGAAGAAGTCCGCGAGGCTCAGGACATACACCAAAGAGGTGTCCTGGAACAGTACGATTCCTTGCGTTAACAGCAGCGGAACCATTGCGCGAAACGCTTGCGGCAGGATGATTAACTGCATCGACTGCCAGTGCGTCATACCCAACGCCAGCGCAGCGCTGGATTGCCCGCGCGCGATACTCTGGATACCGGCGCGAATAATTTCCGAATAGTAAGCCGCTTCGAACATTGAGAACGCCACCATTGCCGAAATCAAACGGATATCGGTTTTAGGCGACAGCCCCAGAACGTTTTGCAGGAAACCCGGCACAATCAGATAGAACCACAGCAACACCATCACCAGTGGAATGGAGCGGAAGACATTCACGTAGCTCTTGGCGAACCAGCGTAGCGGCGCAAACGTCGACAAACGCATTACTGCCAGCAGGGTGCCCCAGACAATCCCTACCACGATGGCAGTCACGGTAATTTTCAGCGTGATGGCCAAACCATTGAGCAGATAGGGCAGTGAAGGAACAATAGAACTCCAGTCAAAATCGTACATGTTTATTTGCCTCCCATATTGCCCGGCAGGCGAATTTTACGTTCTACCAGCATCATCACCAGCATAATGACTGCGTTAATCAGGACATAGGCTACGGTGATTGCAGTAAAGGATTCCCACGCGTGCGCGGAGTAATCCAGGAGTTTCCCTGCCTGCGCCGCCATATCAACCAGACCGATGGTGGAAGCGATAGCAGAGTTTTTCACCAGGTTCATCATTTCGGACGTCATTGGCGGCACAATCACGCGATATGCATTTGGCAGCAGCACATAACGGTAGGTTTGCGACAGCGTCAGCCCCATGGCCAGACCGGCGTTCTTTTGACCGCGCGGCAGCGACTGGATCGCCGCTCGAACCTGTTCGCATACGCGAGCGGCGGTGAACAGCCCCAGACAAAGCATTGAACAGACGAAAAATTGGATGTTCGGATCGAGCTCCTGTTTGAACCACATGCCGATATTTTCCGGCAGCAGTTCCGGTACCACCAGATACCATGCAAAGAACTGCACGATCAGCGGAACGTTACGGAACAGTTCGACATAGCAGGTGGCAATGCCGGACAGGAAACGGTTAGGGACAGTTCGCAGGATGCCAAACAGTGAACCGACAAGAAAAGCGATAATCCAGGCCGCGATGGAAAGTGCGATGGTGACCTGAAAACCACTCCATAGCCAGCCAAGGTAGGTGGTGTTGCCGAACGGGGCTTGTTGCAGGAATATTCCCCAGTTCCAGTCTATGGACATAAATCTACTCCGGAAAAAAAAAGGGTAGCAGCGCTACCCTCAAAGATTGTATGAAGAGCGAGTTTTCGCGCTGAGTGGGGAACGACCATTCAACGTATAGTCTGTCCGTGCTACTTCGACAATCGAGAGGGCAGGTAAACCCGCCCCTAATGGTTTTAATTAGTTAAGAGCTTTGTCATTCGGTGCTTTGAACAGCGCTTTCATGTCGTCAGACAACGCAAAGTTCATGTTCATGTTTTTTGGCGGAATCGGGCTTTTAAACCATTTGTCGTAGGACTTCTCTGCTGCGCCGGAGGTTTGCAACTGAGCAATGGTGTCATCCATCAGCTTTTTAAACTCAGGATCGTTTTTACGCAGCATGCAGCCGTACGCTTCGTGGGACTGCGGCGTACCGACGATTTCCCAATTGTCTGGTTTCTTCGCTTTCGCCCGTTCGCCTGCCAGCAGAGCATCATCCATCATAAAGGCTACTGCACGGCCGCTTTCCAGTGTACGGAAAGAGTCGCCATGGTCTTTCGCGCTGATGATGCGCATGTCCATTTTCTTCTCATCATTCAGTTTGTTGAGCAGAATTTCGGACGTGGTTCCCGAGGTTACGACGACCGTTTTGCCTTTCAGGTCAGCGAAATCTTTGATCGGGCCACCTTTTTTGGTCAGCAGACGCGTACCGATCACGAAAATGGTGTCGGAGAAAGCCGCTTGTTGCTGGCGCTCAAGGTTGTTGGTGGTAGAACCGCACTCAAAATCGAACGTGCCATTTTGCAATAGCGGAATACGGTTCTGCGAAGTAATGGGGATCAGCTTAACGGCCAGATCCGGCTTATTCAGTTTTTTCTTCACCGCTTCAACGATAGCGTTGGAGTAATCCTGTGAGTAGCCGACCACTTTCTGTTCGTTGTCGTAATAGGAGAACGGTACGGATGATTCACGGTGACCCACGACGATAACGCCGTTTTTGGCAATTTTATCCAGCGTCGTTTGCTGTTGCGCAGCCGCATCGGCAGGTTTTGCATCTTCAGCATGAACCAGACCGGCGGACATTCCCATTACCAGCATCGCGGCGGCCAGTTTACGTAATTGCATATCCAGACTCCTTTATCGTCAGCGCCAGAGACGCATTGATACCCATTGTGTATGTTGTGTTTTTTATAGACTGCGACATCTTTGTGCAGTGTCGTGTGTGTTTGTTACATTCAGTCTGGCTTAATGTAAAGATTTTGCTGCGGTATTGTTTATTTTTGCGAGGCGCGCCGCACCGTTTAAAGGCAAAAATCTTCCATTGCACCAAACTGGTGCTGCTAATGTTCCCTGCCGGTGCGACTCTGTTGCACATAAGCAGATTTCATAGCTGCCTGATATGTATAAGCAAATGGCATGCCAAAACGGGATTGTGTCGGATAGCCGTTCCAGGCCGGATAAGCACAGCGCTATCCGGCCTGGAAAAGAGGGAGGGGAAGGCGATTAACGGTGGCGCTGGCGCAGGCTCATCACTACGGCAGCAAAGCCGAAGAGGGCGGAGAGGATCCACACCGGCCAGTTACCTACGCGTGCGTATGGTGTCAAACCGGATGTCGGTGTGACGCGGGTGGTGAGCACCTCGCGGGTAAACTGCGGGATCATCGCCTGAATCTCGCCCTGCGGGCCGATCACTGCGGTGATACCATTGTTGGTGCTGCGCAGCAGAGGACGCGCCAGCTCCAGCGCGCGCATACGCGCCATCTGGAAGTGCTGCCACGGGCCGATAGACTTGCCGAACCACGCATCGTTAGAAATGGTCAGCAGGAAATCGGTATCCGGGCGGAAGTTGTCACGTACCTGTTCGCCAAGGATGATCTCATAACAGATAGCCGCCGTCAGTTTCAGGCCGTGCGCCGTCAATGGCGGCTGCACATAGGCTCCGCGGCTGAATGAAGACATCGGTAGATCGAAGAACGGTGCCAGCGGGCGCAAAATCGACTCCAGCGGTACGAATTCGCCAAACGGTACCAGATGGTTCTTGTTGTAGCGATCGGAGGAACTGTAGCTGTAGGCGCTGTCTTTACCCAGCGTGATAATGGTGTTGTAGGTATCGTAACGGTTTTGCTTATTCAGCCGCGCATCGACAATGCCAGTGATAAGCGTACTGTCATGCGCCCGCAGCAGGTCATCCATGGCGGTTAAAAATCGCTGCTGATTAATTTCCAGGTCCGGAATAGCGGACTCCGGCCAGATGATCAGCTGCGATTTACCCATCACCTGCTCAGTGGCATCGCTGTAGATTTTCAACGTGTTGTACAGTTGTTTTTCGTCCCACTTCAGCGCCTGGGGAATATTCCCCTGTACCAGCGAAACTTGCGTGGTGCGCTGTGGCAGCAACTGATACCACTGGATATAGCGCAGCGGGAACGGCAGGGCGAACAGCAGTACCGCAATTACTAACTGGTGCCAGCTTTTGTTCACCAGTGCCAGAACCAGCAGGCCGCTAACTACCATCAGCAGGAAGTTGATGGCTTCGACGCCCATTACCGGTGCCAGCCCTTTCAGCGGACCGTCAATCTGGCTGTAGCCAAACTGCAGCCATGGAAATCCGGTAAGTACCCAGCCGCGCAAAAATTCAGTAAGTTGCCACACCACAGGTGCGGCGATAGCTACGCGCAGCCAGCTGGTTTGCGGCCAAAGGCGTGACAAAATTCCGGCGAACAGACCGGTATACAGCGACAAATAGGCGGCCAGCAATACCACAAGGAAAACATTGACCGGACCAGGCATACCGCCGAACTGCGCAATACTGACGTAAACCCAGTGTACGCCGCTACCAAACAGCCCCAGCCCCCAGAAATAGCCAATCCAGGCTGACTGCAGCGGGCGACGATTGAGGGTTAATCCTTGCAGGCCAATCAGAGATATAAGGGCAGCGGGCCAGAAGTCATAAGGAGAAAAAGCCAGCGTTCCGCTGGCTCCGAATAACAGTGCCAGCAGCAGACGCACGCGCTGGCGCTCAAACAGTGAGGCAAATACCATTTACATTACTCATCCAGTTTTGGTTGCGGCGAATCATCCGGCATTCTGACATGGACCTGAATGATACGTCGGCTGTCGGACATAGCGACTTTGAATTGGTAACCATCAATGTCAATCGCTTCTCCGCGCGCCGGGAGATGACCAAACGCCTGCATCACCAGCCCACCGATGGTGTCCACTTCTTCATCGCTGAAGTGGGTGCCGAAGGTTTCATTGAAGTCTTCAATCGGTGCCAGTGCGCGCACCGTCCAGGTATGGCGGCTGAGCTGGCGGAAGTCGATATCCTCTTCTTCGTCGTACTCATCTTCAATTTCGCCGACGATCAGCTCCAGAATGTCTTCAATCGTCACCAGACCGGAAACACCACCAAACTCATCAATCACGATAGCCATATGGTAGCGCTGGGAACGGAACTCTTTCAGCATGCGATCCACACGCTTACTTTCCGGTACCACCACTGCCGGGCGTAACACCTTTTCCATACTGAAGGCTTCGGCATCGCTGCGCATAAAGGGCAGCAAATCTTTGGCCATCAGAATCCCTTCGATATGATCTTTGTCTTCACTGATCACCGGAAAGCGCGAATGTGCAGATTCGATAATGACATCAAGGCATTCGTCCAGCGTCTGGTTGCGTTTCAGAGTGATCATTTGTGAACGGGGGATCATGATGTCGCGCACGCGCTGGTCCGCGATATCCATCACCCCTTCAAGCATGTCGCGCGTATCGTTGTCGATAAGCTCGTTCTGCCCTGAGTCTCGGATCAGAGCCAGTAATTCGTCACGGTTTTTCGGTTCGCCGTGGAAAAGCTGGCTTAGTAAAAGGGAGAAGAATCCCTTCTTGCTGTTGGTTGTGTCGCTACTGTGTGAGTTATCGTCGCTCATGGCGTCGTGTGGGTTCTCATGTTGGTTAATTTGTCGCTCGTCACGCGTAAACTCAGCGCCGGACGGCAGTTAAGAGTGGAGGCGTAGGCTTTCCGGTTACTCTTTCTCGGAAATGTACGGATCCTCATAGCCCAGAGCAAGCATTATCTCTGTCTCGATCCCTTCCATTTCTTCCGCTTCATCGTCCGCAATATGGTCGTAACCAAGCAGGTGTAGACTACCATGCACAACCATGTGCGCCCAGTGTGCATCCAGCGGTTTACCTTGCTCCTGCGCTTCCTGTTCCACCACCTGGCGGCAAATAATCAGATCGCCGAGCAGCGGCATTTCGATGCCGGGCGGCGCTTCAAAAGGGAATGACAGCACATTGGTCGGCTTATCTTTCCCGCGATAAGTCAGATTCAGTTCGTGGCTTTCCGCGTTGTCGACCAGGCGAATGGTGACTTCCGCTTCTTCCTGAAACTGCGGGATAACAGCGTCCAGCCATTTCTGAAACTGCGCTTCTTCTGGCAGGCCGCTGTTATCTTCACACGCCAACTGTAAATCGAGGATCACCTGACTCATTTCTGTTCCTGCTCCTGTGCTTCGCGCTTACGTTCGGCAGCCAGTTCTGCTTTACGTTTCTGTTCGGCTTCTTCCCATGCCTCGTAGGCGATAACGATGCGGGCAACGACCGGATGGCGGACCACGTCTTCGCTATGGAAAAAGTTAAAGCTAATTTCATCGACATTCGCCAGCACTTCAATCGCATGGCGCAGACCGGATTTGGTATTGCGTGGCAGGTCGATTTGGGTAATATCGCCAGTGATTACCGCTTTCGAGTTAAAGCCGATACGCGTCAGGAACATCTTCATCTGTTCGATGGTAGTGTTCTGGCTTTCATCAAGAATAATGAAGGCGTCGTTTAATGTCCGCCCGCGCATGTAGGCCAGCGGCGCAACTTCAATAACGTTGCGCTCAATCAGTTTTTCCACGCGTTCGAAACCGATCATTTCAAACAGCGCGTCATACAGCGGGCGCAGGTATGGATCCACTTTCTGGCTGAGATCGCCAGGCAGGAAACCCAGTTTTTCCCCCGCCTCAACCGCCGGACGTGTTAGCAGAATACGGCGCACTTCCTGGCGTTCCAGTGCATCTACCGCCGCTGCAACTGCAAGGTAGGTTTTCCCTGTACCCGCCGGGCCTACGCCGAAGGTGATATCGTGATCGAGAATATTGGCGACGTACTGCGCCTGGTTTGGCGTACGCGGTTTAATAACGCCACGCTTGGTTTTGATATGGATAGCTTTGCCGTAGTCCGGTACGCTCTCGGCGCTCTGTTCCAGCACGCGGGCTTCTTTGATTGCCAGATGAATTTGTTCCGGTTCGATATCCTGCGTCTGACCGCGCATTGGCGCAGTATCGACATACAGCGTGCGCAGAATGTCGGTCGCTGCGTTGACGCAGATTTCGCGTCCGGTGAGTTTGAAGTGATTATCGCGACGGTTGATTTCGATGCCCAGCCGCCGCTCCAGTTGTTTGATGTTGTCGTCAAACGGGCCGCACAGACTTAGCAGACGTGCGTTGTCCGCTGGCTCAAGGGTAATTTCACGCGTATCTATGTTCAAACTGTTCCTCTTTTCAGTGTGTCGCGGGTTCTGCCCATCAGGGAATTATTCACGGCATAGTAAGAAGTCGCAAGCATAGCGCATGATGTTGGGGCAGGCAGGGGAAAAGCAAGGCCTGCCAGAAATGGCAGGCCAGTGGCATTACGGCTGGTACATGCCGACGCCGAGGTCGTTCTCTTTACGCGTACGTGCAATCACCGATGCCGGGGATTCCGCGACGCGCATACCCATTTCGTCTTCGGTGCGAACCAGTACGCCGCGCAGGGAATTTGGATAGACGTCAACGATTTCCACATCGACGAATTTGCCGATCATCTCCGGCGAGCCTTCAAAGTTCACCACGCGATTATTTTCGGTGCGACCGGACAGCTCCATGATGTTCTTGCGTGAGGTGCCTTCTACCAGAATGCGCTGGGTAGTACCGAGCATACGCCTGCTCCAGGCCATCGCCTGCTGGTTAATGCGCTCTTGCAAAATATAGAGGCGCTGTTTTTTCTCCTCTTCCGGCACATCGTCCACCATATCGGCGGCCGGTGTCCCCGGACGTGCAGAGAAGATAAAGCTGTAGCTCATGTCAAAATTGACATCGGCGATCAGCTTCATGGTCTTTTCGAAATCGTCGGTGGTTTCGCCAGGGAAGCCAACGATAAAGTCGGAACTTATCTGGATATCCGGGCGCGCCTCGCGCAGCTTGCGAATAATTGCTTTATATTCCAGTGCGGTGTGCGTACGGCCCATCATGTTCAGCACGCGGTCGGAACCGCTCTGCACTGGCAGGTGCAGGAAGCTCACCAGCTCCGGCGTATCACGGTAGACATCAATGATATCGTCGGTGAATTCAATCGGGTGGCTGGTGGTGAAACGGATACGGTCAATGCCGTCGATCGCGGCGACCAGACGCAGCAGTTCTGCAAAGGTCTCGGTGCTGCCGTCGAAGCTCTCACCGCGCCAGGCATTAACGTTCTGACCGAGCAGGTTCACTTCACGCACGCCCTGCGCCGCCAGTTGCGCGATTTCATACAAAATGTCGTCAGACGGGCGGCTAACTTCTTCACCACGGGTGTAAGGCACTACGCAGTACGTACAGTATTTGTTGCAGCCTTCCATGATAGAGACAAAAGCGGTCGGGCCTTCGGCGCGCGGCTCCGGCAGTCGATCGAATTTTTCAATTTCCGGGAAGCTGATATCGACGACCGGGCTACGGTTGCCGCGTACGGAGTTGATCATCTCCGGCAGGCGATGCAGCGTTTGTGGCCCAAAAATAATGTCAACGTAGTGGGCGCGCTGACGAATGTGATCGCCCTCCTGTGAAGCTACGCAGCCGCCGACACCGATAATCAGATCGGGATTTTTCTCTTTCAGCAGCTTCCAGCGACCCAGCTGATGGAAAACTTTTTCCTGAGCCTTTTCGCGGATCGAGCAGGTATTGAGCAGCAGCACATCCGCCTCTTCCGCCACTTCGGTCAGTTGATAGCCGTGTGTGGCATCCAGCAGATCGGCTATCTTTGATGAATCGTATTCATTCATCTGACAGCCCCAGGTTTTTATGTGGAGTTTTTTAGTCATTGACTTGCTCTTGCTTAAGTTCATATACACCGAGTATGACGGGTATAAGCCAGGATTGCAGGCCGCGTATTGTAATGCTTTGGTCGCGTGCTGACCAGTATGACCGATGTCAGACGCAAGAGAGAGAAAATCCGGTAAACTTAAGGGATTCTCGTTTAAGGAAAATTAGCCATGACACATCACACTGAAGTCGCCGTCGTTGGCGGTGGCATGGTCGGCGGAGCGCTGGCGCTGGGGCTGGCACAACATGGATTTAGCGTTACGGTGATTGAACAGCATGCTCCGCCTGCGTTTGATGCGACGGCGCAGCCGGATGTGCGTATTTCGGCGATTAGCGCCGCATCTGTGGCGTTACTGCGCGGGTTGGGTGTCTGGGAACGTGTGCAGGCGATGCGCTGCCACCCGTATCGCCAGTTGGAAACATGGGAGTGGGAAAACGCGCATGTGATATTTGATGCCCGCGAACTGAAATTGCCGTTGCTCGGTTATATGGTTGAAAACAATGTCCTGCAACGTGCGCTATGGGACGCGCTGGAGGCGCATCCGCAGGTAACGTTACGTGTGCCTGCGGCACTCAGCGGACTGCATACGGATGGCGATCATCATCAGTTGACCTTTGAAGAGGGCGAGCCGCTAATGGCGAAGTTGGTGGTCGGCGCGGATGGTGCGAACTCCCGTGTTAGGCAGGCAGCCGGAATTGGCATTCACGCCTGGCAGTATCAGCAATCCTGTATGTTGATTACCGTGGAGTGCGAAGCTGAAGCAGGCGAGAGTACCTGGCAACATTTTACTCCCGACGGGCCGCATGCCTTTTTACCGCTGTTTGGCAATTGGGCATCGTTGGTGTGGTATGACACACCTGCGCGTATTCGCCAGTTACAGACGCTCTCTATGGTGCAACTGGAGCGGGAGATCACCCACAACTTTCCTCCACGACTGGGGCGTGTGAAGCCGGTTGTGGCGGCGGCATTCCCGCTGGCGCGCCGTCATGCGTTGCAATATGTTCGCCCTGGCCTTGCGCTGGTGGGCGATGCGGCACATACCATTCATCCGTTGGCCGGGCAGGGCGTCAATTTGGGCTATCGCGATGTTGATGCCTTGCTGGAAGTGCTTGCCGGGGCGCGTACACACGGTGAAGCCTGGGCCAGTTACACGATTTTAAAACGTTATCAGACGCGTCGAATGGCGGATAACTTTATTATGCAAAGCGGTATGGATCTGTTCTATGCCGGGTTCAGCAATAACCTTGGCCCAGTCAGGTTGTTGCGTAATATTGGTCTGATGGCGGCGGAACATGCCGGAGTGCTGAAACGTCAGGCGCTGAAATATGCTTTAGGGTTATAGACGTTAACGTTGGGCCGCGAGTATCCAGTGCTTGCGGCCTTTCGTTCGCATTAGTGTAACGAAAACAGTACGTCCAGCGCGGTGCGCACGCGCATTTTCTGCTGGAAAAACGCCTGGTAACCATCAGCCGCTTCAACACGCTGTAATGCCCATGCACCGGCGCGCATATCACGCATTGTTGTCAGGGTATGGTAGATCGGCAGTAGCAGAAGTATAAATGCCGCCACTGCTGCGATCCCTGCATAGCTTGTCCACTCCATTTCCCGCGTCTGCTGTATCAACAGCGCGAGGGTCATTAACTGCAAAATGAACCGGGCAATAAAGCCTCGCCAGTAGAACTGCTGAAGACGTTCTGGCTTATGAAAACAGGGGTTTTTAAGCGAAGCACGTTGCTCTTGCAGCGGAATGCCTTGCATGTACACTTTCCAGTCGGATATTTCCCTGAGTAGCGTGGCCTGGTCATGCTGGCTGAGCGTGTGCAGTCGCATCGAAACCAGCACCGGAAACACAATCCCCATTAGCAGCACATACAAAAAGGGGGCAGAGAGGCCGAAAAAAGCCAGCGCCAGGCAAAATACGCCTAACAGGATGTAGCGCGGAGAGTAGACCGGGAAGGCTGTTGTCTGGTAGTTCATGATGTCATCCCTGCTGAGTAATAGTTTAAATTACCACATATTTTAGCAGGATAATTGCTACCAATTCCGGGGGGCAACAATGCAAAAAAGCCCGCCGAAGCGAGCTTTTTTGCATTAAGTGGCTGGGGTACGAGGATTCGAACCTCGGAATGGTGGAATCAGAATCCACTGCCTTACCGCTTGGCGATACCCCAA
>NZ_FPAU01000001.1:511686-916812 GCF_900116535.1 Kosakonia arachidis
ATGGTGGAATCAGAATCCACTGCCTTACCGCTTGGCGATACCCCAACAAATCTTTCAGGTTTAATACGCTAAAGTATTACACCTTAAATATGGTGGCTACGACGGGAATCGAACCTGTGACCCCAGCATTATGAGTGCTGTGCTCTAACCAGCTGAGCTACGTAGCCAAATTTTACTGCTTACCCAGTCATCGACTGGCTGGGGTACCTGGATTCGAACCAGGGAATGCCGGTATCAAAAACCGGTGCCTTACCGCTTGGCGATACCCCATCAAAGCAACGCTTATTGGGAATGGTGCGGGAGGCGAGACTTGAACTCGCACACCTTGCGGCGCCAGAACCTAAATCTGGTGCGTCTACCAATTTCGCCACTCCCGCAAAAAAGATGGTGGCTACGACGGGAATCGAACCTGTGACCCCAGCATTATGAGTGCTGTGCTCTAACCAGCTGAGCTACGTAGCCATCTTTTTTTCGCGTTACCTTATCGGCGTTGCGGGGCGCATTATGCGTATTGGGCCTGACAGCGTCAATATTTTTTTCATCGAAAATTGCCGTAATGTGACTGTTTGGTTAGGTTGCGAACAGCATGGCTGCTTTATTCAACAAAATTCGAATTTATTCATGAAATCAGTGATACAAAAAAATACAGGCCCCGCAGGGCCCGTAAGAATAACCGTCGTTTATTAATAAGCAGACTGGTGAATACCCACTGCGCGGCCCGACGGATCGTTCATGGTTTTGAATGCTTCATCCCACTCGAATGCTTTAGCCGAAGAGCAGGCGACGGACGGACCGCCTGGTACGCATTCTGCTGCGCTTGGCAGCGGGAACAGTTCTTCAAAAATTTCGCGGTACAAATACGCTTCTTTTGAGGCAGGCGTGTTGTACGGGAAGCGGTAGCTGGCGGTCGCCAGTTGCTGATCGGTCACCTGCTGCGCAGCCACTTCTTTCAGTGTATCGATCCAACTGTAACCTACGCCGTCGGAGAACTGCTCTTTCTGGCGCCACGCCACGCTTGCTGGCAGATAGGATTCAAAACATTCGCGCAGAATGTGTTTTTCCATTTTGCCGTTGCTGCCACACATTTTGTCCTGCGGGTTGATGCGCATTGCCACGTCGAGGAACTTCTTATCGAGGAACGGAACGCGTGCTTCAACGCCCCAGGCCGACATCGCTTTGTTCGCACGCGCACAGTCAAACATATGCAGCGCTTGCAGTTTACGCACAGTTTCTTCATGCAATTCTTTGGCATCCGGCGCTTTATGGAAGTAGAGATAGCCGCCGAATACTTCATCGGACCCTTCGCCAGAGAGCACCATTTTGATACCCATCGCTTTGATTTTACGCGACATCAGGTACATTGGCGTTGAAGCGCGAATGGTCGTCACATCATAAGTTTCGATGTGATAGATAACGTCGCGGATAGCATCGAGACCTTCCTGCACGGTGAAGTGAATTTCATGGTGCACGGTGCCGAGATGGTTAGCCACTTCCTGTGCGGCTTTTAGATCCGGCGCGCCTTTCAGGCCTACGGCAAAGGAGTGCAATTGTGGCCACCAGGCTTCAGAACGCTCTTGATCCTCAACGCGACGCGCAGCGAATTTCTTGGTGATCGCTGAAATGACGGAAGAGTCCAGACCGCCTGAAAGCAGCACGCCATACGGCACGTCTGACATCAGATGGCTCTTCACAGAATCTTCCAGCGCCTGGCGCAGCTCGGCTTTATCCGTCACGTTGTCTTTTACGGCGTCATAGTCAAACCAGTCGCGCTGATAGTAAGAACGGATTTCACCGTCTTTGCTCCACAGATAGCTGCCTGCCGGAAACTCTTTAATCGTGCGGCAAACCGGCACCAGCGCTTTCATTTCGGAGGCAACATAAAAGTTGCCGTGCTCATCGTGGCCCATGTACAGCGGAATAATACCGATATGGTCGCGGCCAATCAGGTAAGCATCTTTTTCACTGTCATACAGGGCGAAAGCAAACATCCCCTGCAAATCGTCGAGGAATTCCGGGCCTTTCTCCTGATACAAAGCAAGGATCACTTCACAGTCGGAACCGGTCTGAAATGCATAGCGATCGCCATATTCTGCGCGCAGTGCCTGATGGTTGTAGATTTCACCGTTAACTGCCAGCGCATGCGTTTTTTTCTCGTTATACAGCGGCTGCGCGCCAGCGTTGACGTCAACAATAGACAGACGCTCATGGGCCAGAATAGCTTTGTCACTTGCATATACGCCTGACCAATCCGGGCCACGGTGGCGCATCAGGCGGGATAATTCCAGCGCTTTTTTACGTAATTCTGCTGCGTCGGTTTTAATATCCAGTACGCCAAAAATTGAACACATAAACTTCTCCATTAACCTTGAGGGTATTGCTGCAATGTTGTGTGCTTGCATCCAAAATGCCGCAAAAGCGCAGGGGTGTGCAAGCCTTTTGCGTCCATGAACGTAAAAAGTGCAATAGTGATTATCGAATGCTGAAAAAAGAGTACAGATTGAACTCAGTTATTGATGGATCAGCAAAATAAAACGCTTTTTATTGAATAGCGTTGTTTTTTTATCATGCTCAAAATGAAAAGCCACGCCCGAAGACGTGGTTTCTGTCAGATAACATCAATTTCCGCGACGGAGGGATAAATCCACGAAGGGCGAAATGGCATGGCATCAATATCATCGATTTGCGAAACACCCGAAAGCACCAGGATAGTCTCCAGACCGGCCTGAAAACCAGCCAGTATGTCGGTGCGCAGGTTGTCGCCGACAATCACCGTCTGTTCCGAGTGCGCCTGCATTGTATTCAGCGCGGCGCGGATGATCCACGGGCTGGGTTTGCCGACGTAAAACGGTTTACGGCCAGAAATCTTTTCGATACCAGCACACAGTGCGCCGCACGCAGGGTAAAAACCGCGTCCGTGGGTGTCCGGGTTGGTGGCGATAAAACGTGCACCATTGGCGACAAAGAAGGCCGCTTTGTGCATCATTTCCCAGTTATAGGAGCGGGTCTCGCCGACGATGACAAAATCCGGGTTGATGTCGGTAATGGTAAAGCCTGCTTTATAAAGCTCATGGATCAGTGCGCCTTCACCAACAACGTAGGCCTTTTTCCCTTCCTGACGCTTGAGAAAATCCGCGGTAGCCATGGCCGAGGTATAAAAGACGCTGGCGGGCACATCAATACCGGCGGAAATAAAGCGGTTCGCCAGATCCTGGCCGGTTTGAGAAGGGTAATTCGTCAACAGCACTAGCGGCATACCTTTTTCAAGGATGCGCGTGATGAACTCTGCCGCGCCAGGCACCGCTACGTTATCGTGCATCAGCACGCCGTCGATATCACAGATTACATTCTGAATGGTCATGGACTGTCCGGATAAAAATGAAGTAATAACTATAAACCCTGTCAGTTTTCCAGCAAACGTTGCAGCAGCAGACCGTTCAACATGGCGCGTTTCACCAGTGCGAATGCGCCGATAGCCGAGCGATGATCCAGCGTAGAGGGAACCACCGGCAGGTTTTTGCGAAACGCTTTCAGCGCCTGGGTATTGATGCAGGCTTCAATGGCGGGGAGCAGGACTTTGCTGGCTTCAACAATCTCGCCTGCGATCACTACTTTTTGCGGATTAAACAGGTTGATGGCAATCGCAATGGTCTTGCCAAGATGGCGGCCGACATATTCGATCACTTCACAGGCCAGCGCGTCACCTTTATTTGCGGCTTTACAGATCGTTTTAATTGAACAATCGTCTGACGTGAGGCGGCTTTGATAACCCTGTTCCAGCAGATGGTGCACGCGCTGTTCAATAGCAGCATTGGCGGCGATAGTCTCCAGACAGCCGAAGTTACCACAGTGGCAGCGTTCGCCCAGCGGTTCGACCTGCACGTGACCGATCTCGCCTACGTTACCGTTACGACCAATAAAAATACGGCCGTTGGAGATGATCCCGGCACCCGTGCCGCGATGCACGCGCACCAAAATAGAGTCTTCGCAGTCCTGACTTGCCCCAAAATAGTGCTCGGCAAGCGCCAGACTACGGATGTCATGACCAACAAAGCAGGTCAATTTAAAGCGTTTTTCCAGTGCTTCCACCAGCCCCCAGTTTTCGACCTGGATATGCGGCATGTAACGGATGACGCCGCTTTCCGGATCGACCAGTCCCGGCAGGATGACCGAAATGGCGATCAGTTCGCGGATCTTCCTCTGGCTGGTTTCAATAAACAGACTGATGGTATTAAGCAGCGCATGCTCGAGTGTTTCCTGGGTGCGTTCCGGTAAAGGGTAGTGCTCTTCGGCCAGCACTTTACTGCTCAGATCGTACAACGTCAGCGTGGTGTCATAGCGGCCAAGACGCACGCCGATAGCCTGGAAATTGCGGGTTTCGGTGACGATGGAGATGGCGCGGCGGCCTCCGGTGGAGGCCTGTTGATCGACTTCTTTGATCAATCCGCGTTCAATCAGTTGACGCGTGATTTTGGTCACGCTGGCAGGAGCAAGTTGGCTTTGTTCGGCAATCTGAATGCGCGAAATGGGGCCATGTTGATCAATCAGGCGGTATACCGCCGCGCTGTTAAGCTGTTTTACGAGGTCAACGTTACCAATTTGAGCCTGTCCGCCTGATGTCATACTTTCTCTTTATACAGTGATGACCTCGTTGCCATTAACGATGGTCTTGATGATTTTATAATCGCGTGTGAACGCTGTCAGGTTCGCCACTTTGCCGATGGCGAGGCTGCCTAAGCGGTTGTCAACGCCAATGGCGCGAGCGGGGTAGAGTGTTGCCATACGCAGCGCTTCGTCCAGTGCGATGCCGACATGCTCTACCAGATTGCGTACCCCTTCAATCATTGTCAGGGAGGAGCCGCTCAGCGTTCCGTTTTCATCCACACACAACCCGTTCCGGTAGTATATTGTTTTGCCAGCAAAAATAAATTGATCAATGTTTGCACCCGCTGGCGCGGTAGCGTCAGTCACCAGACAAAGTTTGTCACCTTTCAGACGCTTAGCGTTACGGATATTAACGTAATCGACGTGCAACCCGTCTGCAATAACGCCACAGTAAACATCCGCATCATCGAGCACTGCACCAGTCAGGCCCGGCTCACGACCGGTAATGTATGGCATGGCATTATAAAGGTGGGTCGCAAAAGAAATCCCGGCGCGGAACCCGGCTTTCGCTTCTTTCAGCGTGGCGTTAGAGTGCCCGGCGGAGACCACAATGCCTGCATCCGCCAGTTGACGAATCACTTCATCGCCTGCTATTTCCGGTGCCAGTGTTACCTTGGTAATAACATCGGCATTCTGGCACAGAAAATCGACCAGCGTAGGTTCCGGTTTACGCACAAATGCCGGATTATGGGTACCTTTTTTAACGAGATTTAGCCACGGTCCTTCCAGATGAAGACCGAGTGCCTGATTGGGATATTTCGCCAGATAATCGCGCATCACCTGCACGCCCTGTTTCATTAACTCGTCACTGGCGGTGATCAGTGTCGGCAGATAGCTGGTGCAGCCGGATCTTTCGTTCGCCTGCTGCATGATCTCCAGCGTTTTCACGCTTACCGCTTCTGCGGTGTCATTAAATTGCACGCCGCCGCAGCCGTTAAGCTGCACGTCGATAAAGCCGGGGGCAAGAATGGCGCCATTCAACGAGCGTTGTTCGATTCCCGTCGGCAACTCGTCCTGTGGGCAAAGACGTTCAATCAGGCCATTGGCAATCACAACCGATTGATTATCGAGAATTTCATGGCCGGTGTAGATTCGGCAATGGGTTAAAGCATACATAACGACCCCCGGTTACAAATATATACCACTCCGCAGTCATCCCTTACGGAGTGGAAACTGAATTACAGACCTTTGATATTTTCCGCTTCTAACTCGTTGAAGTACTTCAGCGTTTTAACTTTCAGCTCCATCGTAGACGGTTCATCGCAGACGATAACTGCTTTCGGATGCAACTGCAGGCAGCTAATGGTCCACATATGATTTACGTTGCCTTCTACTGCCGCCTGTAGGGCCTGCGCTTTTACGCCGCCAAGTACCAGGATCATCACTTCTTCTGCATCAAGCAGCGTGCCCACACCGACAGTCAGCGCGTATTTCGGCACCAGGTCCACGTCGCCATCAAAAAAGCGAGAGTTCGCCACGCGGGTGTCATGAGTCAGGGTTTTAATGCGCGTGCGTGAAGCCAGAGAAGAGGCCGGTTCGTTAAACGCAATGTGCCCGTCGTTACCTACACCGCCCATAAACAGGTGAATTTTGCCGTAGGAACGGATTTTTTCTTCATAGCGGCGGCATTCTGCGTCAATATCAGGCGCATTGCCATCCAGCAGGTTAATATTTTCTGCCGGAATATCAACGTGATCAAAGAAGTTGCGGTGCATAAAGCTGTGATAGCTTTCCGGATGCTCTTTCGGCAGGCCAACATATTCGTCCATGTTGAAGGTGACAACGTATTGAAAACTAACCTGGCCTGCTTTGTGCATCTCAACCAGTGCTTTGTAAGCGGTGAGCGGCGTACCACCGGTTGGCAGACCAAGGATAAACGGACGATCTGCCGTCGGTTTGAATGCGTTGATACGATTTACGATATGGCGGGCTGCCCATTTTCCGACTTGTTCGGCAGTCGCCAGGGGAATCAGTCTCATTGTTCACCTCAAAGTTAAATGAATAAAGTTGGCGGAGTGCTTGCTGGCTCGGAGTTAATCGTAACCTTAATCCGTTACAGAGCGGGAGCACTCCGTCTTGATATTTTTGATCATAAAATAAGTTTTGTTTGTTTGCTAGCATTTGGGAGGTTTATTGACGATATTTAGTGATTGTAATCACAAAAAAAGTGCTTTTAATTTGCGGGGCGAATTAATTTTTCACACACTCTGCAAGGTAGTGAAAAAATAGCCGTGATTTCAGGTTAGTTACACAATAAAAAACGACTGTTTCAGTGGGCTCACGATGGGTTCATAGGGGGAATAAAAGTGAGTATTCTAGGTTATTTACAAAAGATTGGCCGTGCGCTGATGGTGCCTGTCGCCACTCTGCCTGCGGCGGCAATACTGATGGGTGTCGGCTACTGGATTGACCCGATTGGCTGGGGTGGACAAAACGCACTGGCGGCGTTTTTCATTCAGTCCGGCTCTGCCATTATCGATAACATGGGTGTGCTGTTCGCGGTGGGTGTTGCTTACGGTATGTCCAAAGATAAAGATGGCGCTGCTGCGCTTGCTGGCTTTGTCGGTTTCCTGGTATTGACTACGCTGTGTTCGCCTGCTGCGGTTGCCATGATCCAGAAGATTCCGGCGGATCAGGTGCCTGCTGCATTCGGCAAAATCAAAAACCAGTTTGTTGGCATTCTGGTCGGGATCATTGCCGCTGAACTTTACAACCGCTTCAGCAATGTCGAGTTGCCGAAAGCACTTTCCTTCTTCAGTGGCCGCCGTCTGGTGCCGATCCTCACATCGTTTGTGATGATCGTGGTCGCTTTCATCATGATGTTTATCTGGCCGGTTGTGTTTAGCGGTCTGGTAGGTTTTGGTGAACATATCCAGAAATTGGGGTCAATCGGTGCGGGTGTCTACGCCTTCTTTAACCGTCTGCTGATCCCGGTTGGTCTGCATCATGCGCTGAACTCCGTGTTTTGGTTCGATGTTGCTGGTATCAATGACATTCCTAACTTCCTTGGCGGCGCACAGTCTATCGAAGCCGGTAAAGCGGTTGTCGGTGTCACCGGTCGTTATCAGGCGGGCTTCTTCCCGATCATGATGTTCGGTTTGCCCGGCGCTGCGCTGGCGATTTACCACTGCGCTCGTCCAGAAAACAAAGCTAAAGTACTGGGCATCATGATGGCCGGCGCATTTGCCTCGTTCTTTACCGGTATTACTGAGCCGCTGGAATTCTCCTTCATGTTCGTGGCGCCGGTATTGTATGTCATCCACGCAATCCTGACCGGTATCTCTGTTTTCATTGCCGCGAGTATGCACTGGATTGCCGGTTTCGGCTTCAGTGCGGGTCTGGTGGACTTGGTGCTCTCTTCGCGTAACCCGCTGGCAACCCATTGGTGGATGCTGATCCCGCAGGGGCTGGTATTCTTCGTTATTTACTACGTGATCTTCCGCTTTACGATCAGCAAATTTAACCTGCTGACGCCGGGTCGTGAGCTGGCGGTTGCCGGTGATGAAACTGATGGTCAGGATGTAAACGTAAGCGCGGATTCCGCACAGGATGTGAGTGGGCTGGCGCGTCAATATATTGCCGCAGTTGGCGGTACTGATAACCTGACCGGCATTGATGCTTGTATCACCCGTTTACGTCTGAACGTGAAAGATTCTGCACTGGTGAACGAGACGCTGGCTAAACGACTTGGGGCAACCGGTGTTATTCGTCTCAACAAAACCAGCGTGCAGATCATCGTTGGTTTTGTGGCGGAAAAAATCGCCAATGCGATGAAGACTTCCGGTCATGTTCCAGCTGCAGGTAATGCAGCGCCAGCCGCTGCGCCAGTGGCGAGTGCTAAGCCTCAGGCTGTACCGAACGCAACCGTGATTGCTGAACTGGTATCGCCGGTAACGGGTGAGCTGGTTGCGCTGGAACAAGTGCCTGACGAAGCGTTTGCCAGCAAAGCTGTCGGTGACGGTGTGGCGGTGAAACCAACGGACAAAACCGTGGTGTCACCTGCTGCCGGGACCATCGTTAAAATCTTCAACACCAACCATGCGTTCTGCCTCGAAACTGAAAAGGGCGCGGAGATCGTTGTCCATATGGGTATCGATACCGTCGCGCTGAACGGTCAGGGCTTTACTCGCCTGGTGGAAGAGGGGGCCGAAGTGGTGGCAGGTCAGCCGATTCTGGAAATGGATCTGGATTACCTGAACGCTAACGCGCGCTCCATGATTAGCCCGGTCGTTTGCAGCAATATCGACGACTTCAGCGGCCTGGTGATTCAGGCGAAAGGTCAGGTCGTTGCGGGCCAGACGCCACTGTATGAGATTAAAGGCAAGTAATCGCTCCTGAGTAGAGTCATGCCTTAAGCGGTGGGGGTTTTCCTCCGCCGCTTTTTTTTGCAGCAATTGCCCCCATTATTTTCTTCAGAGACGTTTTAAGGGTTGTCACTACGTCCGGCTTATAAGATCATATGCCGTTATACGTTGTTTACGCCTTGAGGAACCCGTGATGAGTGAGGCAGAAGCCCGCCCGACTAACTTTATTCGCCAGATTATTGATGAAGATTTGGCCAGTGGTAAGCACACTACTATCCACACCCGTTTTCCACCAGAGCCGAATGGCTACCTGCACATCGGTCATGCGAAATCTATCTGTCTGAACTTCGGCATCGCACAAGATTACCAGGGCCAGTGCAATCTGCGTTTTGATGATACTAACCCGGCTAAAGAAGACATCGAATATGTTGAGTCGATCAAAAACGACGTGCAATGGTTGGGCTTTCACTGGTCTGGCGACATCTGCTACTCCTCGGATTACTTCGACAAGTTGTATCAGTATGCCATCGAACTGATCAACAAAGGTCTGGCCTATGTTGATGAGCTTTCTGCTGATGAAATCCGTGAATATCGCGGTACGTTGACTCAGCCGGGAAAAAACAGCCCGTTCCGCGATCGCAGCGTAGAAGAGAACCTCGCCCTGTTTGAGAAAATGCGTTCCGGCGGCTTTGAAGAAGGTAAAGCATGCCTGCGAGCGAAGATCGATATGGCATCGCCGTTTATCGTGATGCGCGATCCGGTGCTGTATCGCATTAAATTTGCAGAACACCACCAGACAGGCAACAAGTGGTGCATCTACCCGATGTACGACTTTACCCATTGCATCAGCGATGCGCTGGAAGGTATTACGCACTCTCTCTGTACGCTGGAATTCCAGGACAACCGCCGTCTTTACGACTGGGTGCTGGATAACATCACCATTCCGGTTCATCCGCGGCAGTATGAGTTTTCACGTCTGAATCTCGAATACACTGTGATGTCGAAGCGCAAACTGAATCAGTTAGTGACTGAGTCGCATGTGGAAGGCTGGGATGATCCACGTATGCCGACCATCTCCGGTCTGCGTCGCCGTGGTTATACTGCTGCTTCTATCCGTGAATTCTGTAAACGCATAGGTGTGACCAAGCAGGACAACACCATCGAAATGGCTTCGCTGGAGTCCTGTATCCGTGAAGATCTTAACGAGAATGCACCGCGTGCAATGGCTGTTATCGATCCGGTGAAACTGGTTATCGAAAACTATCCGCTGGGCAGCAGCGAAATTGTCACTATGCCGAACCACCCAAATAAACCGGAGATGGGCACGCGCGAAGTGCCGTTTAGTGGTGAGATCTGGATTGATCGGGCAGATTTCCGTGAAGAAGCGAATAAGCAGTACAAACGCCTGGTGCTGGGCAAAGAAGTGCGCCTGCGCAACGCGTATGTCATTAAGGCTGAACGTGTAGAGAAAGATGACGAAGGTAATATCACTACCATTTTCTGCTCTTATGATGCGGATACTCTGAGCAAAGATCCGGCTGATGGCCGTAAAGTTAAAGGTGTGATTCACTGGGTAAGCGCACAGCATGCGTTGCCGATAGAGATCCGTCTCTATGATCGCCTGTTCAGTGTACCGAACCCGGGCGCGGCGGACGATTTTCTTGCCACCATCAATCCGGAATCACTGGTGATCAAACAGGGTTATGCCGAACCGTCCCTGAAAGAAGCGCAGGCAGGTAAAGCATATCAGTTCGAGCGCGAAGGTTATTTCTGCCTCGACAGCCGCTATGCAAGCGCTACCAAAGCGGTCTTCAACCGTACCGTTGGGCTGCGCGATACGTGGGCAAAAATGGGTGACTGATTAAGTCAGCCACGGACAATCAGCTTAAAACGCCGCGAATAGCGGCGTTTTTTTTTGCTTAGTCAAGAGATCATTATCGCTTATTTAATTCGCGACGAGAATTAATGTTGTCCCTTATTGATATTGACTTAATTCTCCTGAAAAAGTTAATTCCTCCAAAATTTCAAGATAAATATAATATTTAATCGCCAAAA
Organism: Kosakonia arachidis; assembly: GCF_900116535.1. GTDB lineage: Bacteria > Pseudomonadota > Gammaproteobacteria > Enterobacterales > Enterobacteriaceae > Kosakonia > Kosakonia arachidis. The sequence continues at coordinate 522,708 of NZ_FPAU01000001.1, forward strand.
GTTAGTTATATTTGCTGACTTAATGCGATTAAGTTAATCATTTAACCATTCAATGTAGTTTGTTTCAAAACGCTACAAATTATGTGCGCTCCATCATAATCCTGTATTTTACTCACTAAAAAACGTTGATAATTCGCGACGCGAAAAATAGTCTTGGGCCGGTAGTTACTTCGGGGGTATTTCATAACTACCTAAACTTTTTGATTTTTTTCTCGCTGTTTCGGCGGGGTATATGCGTCCAGAAGGAATCACTCATGCGTATGTTTAGTGGCAAACGTAGTGCACTGGCACTGGCTATTGCCAGTGTCACAGCTATGTCCGGTTGGGTTGTATCTCCACAGGCTCATGCAGCCGGTTTTATCGATGATTCCACGCTCACGGGCGGTATTTATTACTGGCAGCGTGAACGTGACCGCAAAGATGTTCTGGAAAATAAATACAAAACCAATCTTTCGCACTCGACATGGAATGCCAATCTGGATTTCCAGTCTGGCTATATTGCTGACACGTTCGGCCTGGATATTGCGGCTTTTACCGCGATTGAAATGACAGAAAACGGCGACAGTGCACATCCGAACGAAATTGCCTTCTCCTCCAGTAACAAGGCCTACAAAGAAGACTGGTCAGGAGATAAAAGCGGGATCAGCCTGTATAAAGCCGCCGCTAAATTTAAATATGGCCCGGTTTGGGCGCGCGCGGGCTACATTCAGCCAACCGGTCAAACACTGTTAGCACCGCACTGGAGCTTTATGCCGGGTACCTACCAGGGCGCGGAAGCTGGGGCGAGTGTTGATTACGGTGATGCAGGGGCTCTGAGTTTCTCGTATATGTGGACCAATGAATACAAGGCGCCATGGCACATCGAGATGGATAAGTTTTATCAGAACGACAGAAAAACCAAAGTCGACTATCTACACTCGCTCGGCGCGAAATATGACTTCAAAAACGACCTGGTGCTGGAGGCCGCATTTGGCCAGGCAGAGGGCTACGTTGACCAATACTTTGCTAAAGCCAGCTACAAATTTGATGTGGCAGGCAGCCCGCTCAGCACCAGCTACCAGTTCTACGGTACCCGCGACAAAGTTAGCAATGGCGGCGTGAACGATATTTATGACGGCACTGCATGGCTGCAAGCGTTGACCTTCGGCTACAAAATAGGTCAGGTCGATTTGCGTCTTGAAGGCACCCTCGTCAAAGCTGACGGCCAGCAAGGATACTTCCTGCAACGTATGACGCCAACCTATGCGTCATCCAATGGACGCCTCGACATCTGGTGGGATAACCGCTCTGACTTTAATGCCAACGGTGAAAAAGCCCTCTTCTTTGGCGCAATGTATGACCTGAAGAACTGGAACCTGCCCGGTTTTACAGTCGGTGCATCTTACGTCTATGCGTGGGATGCGAAGCCGGCCGATATGGCCACACCGGACGCGTATTACAATCCCAACTACCGCCTGAAAGAGTCCGCTTACAGCCTGGATGGGATTTATACCGTTCAGGATGGTCGCGCCAAAGGCACGATGTTCAAGCTGCACTTTACCCAATACGACAACCATTCCGACATTCCAAGCTACGGCGGCGGCTACGGCAACATCTTCCAGGATGAGCGCGACGTGAAATTTATGGTTATCGCACCGTTCACCATCTTCTGATGCGTTTGCCGGAGTATGCCCGGCTCGAAATACAAGGAATATGTAATGAAAACAGTACGTTTAAGCATCTTAGCCAGCACAATTTTCGGGGTATTAAGCAGCCCCGCGCTGGCAAACCAGAGTACCGTCGACGCCATCAGCCAGTTTCATCTTAACTACGCGGTGAAAGATAACTTTGCCGCACGGAATGGCACTGATTGTGCGAAGCTTGGTGCCGACTGGGCTTCCTGCAATAAAGCGGTGATCACCCTGACCAATAATGGTGAAGCTGTAACTGACAAGGATTGGGCAATTTACTTCCATAGCATCCGTCCGGTACTGGAGGTGGCAAATGACCAGTTCAAAGTCACCCATATTATGGGCGATCTGCATAAGCTGGAGCCGACGGAAAAATTTACCGGCTTCCCGGCAAAGCAGGTGGTGGAAATTCCGGTTGTTAATGAATACTGGCAGTTGTTTGTCACCGATGTGCTACCTCGATGGTATGTGACGTCTGAAGGTGCGACGGCAAAAGTGATCGCCAATACCGATACCGAAGATTTGCTCCAGTTTGTTACGCCACTCGACGGCCAGTGGAAACGTACGCCGGATGATAAAAACATTCTGATGACTGCGGAAGCGCGCTTTGAGAAAAATAGCGACGTCAACGCGCTGAACCTCGCCACGTTGCGCGGCCAGATTATCCCCACGCCGCAGAAGGTAAAAATCTCCGGTCAGGATGTGGATCTAAGCAAAGGCGTGAAGCTCGATCTCTCTGCGCTAGGCGCGGATGCGCAGGAAGCGGTGAAGTCACGCTTCGCGCTACTGGGCGTCAAAGAGGGCCGCTATCCCATTCGTACCGAGATCGCCGTGAAGGACTTTGTGGGTAATGAAGCCATATCTGGTGCCTACCAGTTGCGCATTGAGGCAAATGAAGCGGTGATAACGGGTTTTGATCAGGCTGGTGTGTTCTATGGCCTGCAATCTTTACTGTCGTTGATCCCTTCCAGTGGCCAACAGAAAATCGCACAGCTTGAAGCGAAAGACGCGCCGCGTTTTGATTATCGCGCTATTCAGCTTGATGTAGGACGTAACTTCCACAGCAAAGATGCCGTACTGCGCCTGCTGGATCAGATGTCAGCTTATAAGTTGAACAAATTCCACTTTCACCTTACCGATGACGAAGGTTGGCGTATTGAGATCCCAGGTCTTCCTGAGTTGACCGACATCGGCAGTAAACGTTGCCACGATCTGAGCGAGAAAACGTGCTTGCTGCCGCAACTGGGTTCCGGTCCTGACAGCAACAACAATGGTAGCGGCCATTTTAGTCGTACTGATTACATCGACATACTGAAGTACGCGAAAGCGCGACAGATTGAAGTGATCCCGGAAATTGATATGCCGGCACACGCCCGTGCTGCGGTGATCTCAATGGAAGCGCGCTATGAGCGACTGAACAAAGAGGGGAAAAACCAAGAGGCGAATCAGTACCGTTTGCTGGATCCAACAGATACCTCCAATACCACCGGGGTACAGTTCTATAACCGCACTGGCTATCTGAACCCGTGCCTTGATTCATCGCGCAATTTCGTCGATAAGGTGATTGGCGAAATCCAGCAAATGCACAAAGAAGCTGGCGTACCGCTGAACACATGGCATTTTGGCGGTGACGAAGCGAAAAACATCTATCTGGGAGCGGGTTATACCGACCAGGAAAAACCGGAAGCTGGCAAAGGCATCATCGATCAGAGCAAGCAGGACAAACCGTGGGCGAAATCTCAGGTCTGCCAGAACATGATCAAGGAGGGTAAGGTTGCCGATGTCGAGCATCTTTCCAGCTTCTTTGGTATTGAGGTCAGCAAGTTGGTGAAAGCGCACGGTATCGGCACCATGCAGGCGTGGCAGGATGGATTGAAAGATGCCAAAAATGCCGCCGAGTTTGCCACCGATCACGTCAATGTCAACTTCTGGGATACGCTCTACTGGGGAGGATTCGATTCGATAAATGACTGGGCAAACAAAGGGTTCCGCGTCATTGCCTCGAACCCGGACTATGTTTACCTCGACTTCCCGTACGAAGTCAATCCGGCGGAAAGTGGCTACTACTGGGGTACGCGCTTTAGCGATGAGCGGAAGATCTTCAGCTTTGCGCCGGACAACATGCCACAAAATGCTGAAACCTCACTGGATCGTGACGGAAATCCATTCAACGCGAAATCGGATAAACCGTGGCCGGGAGCCTATGGCCTTTCTGCTCAGTTGTGGAGTGAAGTGGTACGTACCGACAACCAGATGGAGTATATGATTTATCCACGTATGATTGCGGTCGCAGAGCGGGCCTGGCACCGCGCCGGTTGGGAACAGGATTATCAAGCTGGCCGCGAGTACAAAGGTGGTGAAACCCATCAGGTCGATGTAAAAGCGCTGGATAAAGACTGGACCCGCTTTGCAAATCTGTTAGGTCATCGTGAACTGGCAAAACTGGACAAAGCAGGCATCAGCTACCGCCTGCCTGTACCGGGTGCACGCGTGGTCGGCGGCAAGCTGGAAACCAATACCAGCTTCCCTGGAATGGTCGTTGAATATTCTACGGATGGTGGTAAAAACTGGCAGCATTACGATGATAAAGCTCGTCCTCAGGTGAGCGGGGAAGTGCAAGTCCGAACCGCCAGCCCGGATGGCAAGCGCTTCAGCCGTGTTGATAGCGTGAAAGCGTAATTATTGCTGAGGTAACCAGCCCGGCGGCGCAAACCTGCCGGGCATTTTTGTTTCTGTAGGGTACAAAAAAACCAACCCTAAGGCTGGTTTGAGTATGAAAAAGGATTATTTCGCGTCGTGTGCGTGTTCATCTTCGCGGCAGTCACCCTCGGCGCAGTGGCCGTACAGGTAAAGGCTGTGGTTCGTCAGGCGAATGCCATGTTTGGCGGCGATTTCACGCTGGCGCGCTTCGATGGAGTCATCACTGAATTCGATCACTTTGCCGCAGTCGAGGCAAATCAGATGATCATGGTGGTGCTGTTGAGTCAGTTCAAAAACGGATTTCCCGCCTTCGAAATTGTGACGGGTCACGATGCCGGCGTCATCAAACTGGTTCAATACACGGTATACTGTCGCCAGCCCGATCTCTTCACCCATGTCGATCAGCCGTTTGTATAAATCTTCCGCACTGACATGATGGTTGTCCGGTTCCTGAAGCACTTCCAGTATTTTTAACCGAGGAAGCGTGACTTTCAGGCCAGCCTTCTTTAATGCGATATTGTTGTCAGTCATGCGGAATCTGTCCTGTTGCTATACGATTCACTTCCTCAATGGAAGTTAGAAGGAATGCACCTGGGATAATGCGTCTCATTATAGAACTGCCATGGCTAAATGAAAACTGCAAGTCCTCAAGTAAAGTAAGCTTTTAAAACGTGGTGTCACCAGCAACTCCTGTGCTTCCAGACACCACTTTAGCAGGGCTTATTGTACAGCGATGGAGAAAAAAGTTAAAAATTTGTAGCAATTATTTCCATTGCTTTTACCTATTAATACCACGTAACCCACAGATTATGCGGCAAAATCAGGCGTTGATAATGTCATCAAGGTGCAGCTCTTCGCGCACTTGCTTAACCCATTTTTGTACACGTTCTGCGGTCAGCTCTGGCTGGCGATCTTCGTCAATTGCCAGACCAACAAAATGGTCATCATCAACCAGGCCTTTAGAGGCTTCAAAATGATAGCCCGCTGTCGGCCAGTGGCCCACAATGGTTGCGCCGCGTGGCTCAATAATATCGCGGATCGTACCCAGCGCATCACAGAAATATTCTGCATAGTCTTCCTGATCGCCGCAGCCAAACAGAGCCACTAACTTACCATTAAAATCAATGTCTTCCAGCGTCGGGAAAAAATCATCCCAATCGCACTGCGCTTCGCCATAATACCAGGTTGGAATGCCGAGCAACAGAATATCATATCCTTCGATATCTTCTTTGCTGCTCTTGGCAATGTCATGCACGTCGGCAACGTCTTTACCAAGCTGACTCTGAATCATTTTCGCAATATTTTCGGTGTTGCCGGTATCGCTGCCGAAGAAAATACCTGTAATTGCCATGAGTAAAATAACCTCTTGAAACATAATGAATATGATGGTGGCGCTACGCCCACAGATAAGGGCAATCATAGCAGAACAGAGAAGCGCGCGAAAACAGCTATCGCCGCAGAGTGCACTGTATGACACATGAAAACGTAAAAATAAGAGAGGTGATTCGGCGTAATTACTTTCCGCGCAGCGCGCTCAGCTGTGCCAGCAGCATCTCTTCGATAAGTTCGCTGCGGCTCATGTCGCGCGCATCGGCAAGTTCGTTTAACGCATCGACGGCTTCAACGTTCAGTTTTAGCTCGACGCGTTTAAGCCCACGAACTTTATCGCGTTTTAGCTGATTGCGTTTGTTGATGCGTAACTGTTCATCACGCGAGAGCGGATTCGTCTTCGGCCGTCCCGGGCGACGCTCATTCGCGAACAGATCCAGGGTTGTACGGTCCGTTTGTTCTTTAGCCATGTTTAAGCATACTACGGGAAAGACAAGCAATCGGGCTGCCGCCCGGGCTGAATAGCGCGCCATCATACATCAGCATAACGGGCGCGCCAACGGGCGGACGCGTTCTGGCAACCGGTCGCCGTCTTTTTAATCAGTTTGACTTTTCAGCGAGATAACGGTTAATTGCCCGCATTACTGCTTCAGGTTTTTCCGCATGCACCCAGTGGCCGGCACCAGCAATCACATGCGCGCGTGCCTGCGGGAACTGCTCAAGCAAAGCGCTCCGGTACTGCTCTGTAACGTAAGGGGAGTTGCCGCCGCAGACAAACAGTGCCGGATGAGGCCACGCGGGGATGGTTTCCCAGCCGACAATATGCGGATATTGCTCCCATAACACCGGCACATTGAAACGCCACGCACCCGCAACAAACGATTTCAGCAGAAACTGGATCACGCCTTCTTCTTTTACATACTGGTGCATTAGCGAAGCCGCTTGCTGGCGCGTAGTGACCTGCGCGTCAGTGACTGCATTGATTGCGGCAAATATCTCGTCATGGCGGCGAACGTGATAATCGACCGGTGCAATATCAATGGCCACCAGCTTTTCCACGCGCTCCGGCGCCAGTGCAGACAGGGCCATCACGGCTTTACCGCCCATTGAGTGACCGATAAAGGTCGCTTTGTCGATCTGGTGGGCATCGAGCGTGTCCAGCAGATCCTGCGCCATTGCCGGATAGTTCATCTCGTCGGAACGGGGGGAAAGACCGTGGTTGCGCATATCTACCTGCACCACGTCGTACTCCGGCACCAGTTCGCGGGCCAGTACGCCGAGGTTATCGAGGCTACCAAACAGTCCGTGAACAAGGACGACTGGAGAATTATTGTGCGGATGTTGTGCAGATTGCGCTCGCGTATTCAATTTCATAGGAAAGTTCTTTTTTTCACTCTGGCGGGTTAGGTTATTATGGTGAACATTCTGCCGCCCGGCCGCAAGGTTAAGAATTACTCTTACTTTTGCCGCCATCCTGGTTTGACGCTATCCGATGTTGAGATTTCACTTTATAATCCCAACACTTGTATTCAGATTAGATATAGCACTGGATTAAGATGAAAACGATTGAAGTTGATGATGAGCTCTACAGTTATATTGCCAGCCACACTAAACATATCGGCGAGAGCGCATCCGACATTTTACGGCGCATGTTGAAATTTTCCGCCGTATCACCGGCACAGCCAGCTGCTTCTCTTGCTCCGGTAAAAGAGCCGCGAGCCGTCGTCACTGTCGAAAGCATCAAACCGGCTAATACCGCAAAAGATAAAGTCCGCGCCGTGCGTGAACTGCTCCTCTCTGATGAATATGCCGAGCAGAAAAAGGCCGTCAATCGTTTCCTGATGGTGCTCTCTACCCTCTATTCACTCGACGACAAAGGCTTTACGGAATCCACTGAATCTCTGCACGGGCGTACACGAGTATACTTTGCTGTCAATGAGCAAACCCTGCTGCAGAACGGCAACCAGACCAAGCCGAAGCAGGTGCCAAACACCCCTTACTGGGTCATCACCAACACCAATACGGGCCGTAAATGCAGCATGATTGAGCACATCATGCAGTCAATGCAGTTCCCGGCGGAATTGATTGAAAAAGTTTGCGGCACAATTTAATCCTTGCATTGAAAGGACCAGGCAATGGCTAACCACCCGCGTGCGGGTCAACCTGCACAACAGAGCGATTTGATTAACGTCGCCCAGCTTACTGCGCAGTACTATGTGTTGAAACCTGAAGTCGGTAATTCAGAACATGCTGTGAAATTTGGCACTTCTGGCCACCGCGGCAGTGCCCATCGTCACAGTTTCAACGAGCCACATATTCTGGCTATCGCTCAGGCGATTGCTGAAGAGCGTGCAAAAAACGGGATTACCGGGCCGTGCTATGTGGGTAAAGATACTCACGCGCTGTCTGAGCCAGCGTTTATCTCTGTGCTGGAAGTGCTGACAGCAAACGGTGTGGATGTGATCGTGCAGGAAAATAATGGCTTCACACCGACGCCTGCTATCTCAAATGCCATTCTGGTACACAACAAAAACGGTGGCGCGCAGGCGGATGGTATCGTTATCACCCCGTCGCATAACCCGCCGGAAGATGGTGGTATCAAGTACAACCCGCCTAACGGTGGGCCGGCGGATACCAACGTTACCAAAGTGGTGGAAGACCGCGCTAATGCGCTGTTGGCGGATGGCCTGAAAGGCGTAAAACGCCTTACGATGGATGCAGCACTGGCCTCAGGCCATGTGACAGAAAAAGATCTGGTGCAGCCTTTTATTGAAGGGCTGGCGGATATCGTCGATATGGCGGCAATCCAGAAAGCGGGCCTGAAACTGGGCGTCGATCCGCTGGGTGGTTCCGGTATTGAATACTGGAAGCGCATCGCGGAGTACTACAAGCTGGATCTGAGCATCGTTAACGATCATGTCGATCAGACCTTCCGCTTTATGCATCTGGATAAAGATGGCGCGATCCGTATGGATTGCTCCTCCGAATGTGCGATGGCGGGTCTGTTGGCGCTACGCGACAAGTTCGATCTGGCGTTTGCTAACGATCCAGACTATGACCGTCACGGTATCGTTACCCCGGCAGGGCTGATGAACCCGAACCATTACCTGGCGGTTGCTATCAACTACCTGTTCCAGCACCGTCCGCAGTGGGGCAAAGATGTTGCAGTCGGCAAAACGTTGGTCTCTTCTGCGATGATAGACCGCGTGGTTAATGACCTTGGCCGTAAGCTGGTGGAAGTGCCGGTGGGGTTCAAATGGTTTGTTGATGGTCTGCATGACGGCAGCTTTGGCTTTGGTGGTGAAGAGAGTGCAGGCGCGTCCTTCCTGCGTTTCGATGGTACGCCGTGGTCAACGGATAAAGATGGCATAATCATGTGCTTGCTGGCGGCTGAGATCACCGCCGTGACCGGGAAAAACCCACAGCAGCATTACGATGAGCTGGCGGCACGCTTCGGCGCACCGAGCTACAACCGTTTACAAGCTTCTGCCTCCTCTGCGCAGAAAGCCGCGCTGTCCAAACTCTCTCCGGAAATGGTGAGCGCCAGCACGCTGGCAGGCGACCCGATAACGGCGCGTTTGACCGCAGCTCCGGGCAATGGCGCATCGATTGGCGGCCTGAAAGTGATGACCGACAACGGCTGGTTCGCCGCGCGTCCGTCAGGTACTGAAGACGCCTACAAAATCTACTGCGAAAGTTTCCTCGGTGACGAACACCGGAAGCTGATTGAAAAAGAAGCGGTGGAAATTGTCAGCGAAGTGCTGAAAAACGCGTAATGAAAAGGCTCCTTCGGGAGCCTTAATTTTTTGCGGATCGAGTGTTGCCGCACCGGCTACAAACCTACCCCAGCGCCACCATCAGTGCACCAGCCGTAATTAACGCTACGCCAACTGCCGCAATCAGCGAGACTTTCTCGCCAAACAGGATCACGGCCAGGATCACAGCAAACACTACGCTCAGCTTATCGATGGGAGCAACCCGCGACACGTTGCCGCTTTTGATCGCCATAAAATAGAACAGCCACGACAGCGCGCCCGCGATGCCGCTCAGCACCACAAACAGCAGCGCTTTTTTATCGGCAAGCACGGTGGAAACCAGCGACAATTTGCCCTGCACCACGACCACACCGACCAGAAATACGGCCATTACCACCGCACGGATCGCCGTGGCGGTATTGGCGTCGAGATGTTGCAAACCGATCTTGCCGAAAATAGCTACCAGTGCAGCGGTGACCGCCGATAACAATGCATAAATTAGCCAGGCGCTCATCATTACCCCCCAAAAAAACAGCAGGATACGCCTTCAAAGCATAAACCGGTAGCCAATCCCTGTTTCAGTCAGTAAATGGCGAGGGCGGGCAGGATCGATTTCGAGTTTCTGGCGCAGATGGCCCATATAGATGCGCAGGTAGTGGCTGTGCTCGATGGCATTCGGCCCCCAGACCTGGCTTAGCAATTGTCGCTGAGTTAATACTTTGCCGTGATTATTCAGCAGCACGGCCAGCAGGCGAAATTCAATTGGCGTCAGATGGATCTCTTCCTCACCGCGCTGGATGCGGCGGTTAGCCAGATCGACGCGAATATCGGCAAAGGTCACCACCGGTTCGCCGGGGGTTGCGGACGCATGACGGCGCAGGGCAACGCGCAGACGGGCATGCAGCTCACCAATGCCAAAAGGTTTGCTGAGATAATCATCGGCACCGGCATCAAGAGCCGCAATTTTGTCGCTCTCTTCAGCACGTGCCGAAAGGACAATCACCGGCATCTGGCTCCACTGGCGCAAATCGCGGATAAAGTCCAGACCGTCGCCATCCGGCAAGCCCAAATCGAGGATCACCAGATCGGGTTTACGGGTAGCGGCTTCAATCAGGCCACGCTGTAAGGTCTCCGCTTCATGGACGCGCAATCCCTCAGCTTCCAGCGCGGTACGCAGAAATCGGCGAATAGCTTGTTCATCTTCGACAATCAGAACGTTGATCACAGTTCCTCAGATAATTCATCCAGTTGCGGCGGTGTTTCGCGGGGAAGTGTAACACAAAACAGCGCGCCCCCTTGTGGGCGATTGCGGGCACTAATGGTGCCGCCATGAACTTCAACAATCGCCTCGCAAATTGCCAGCCCAAGACCGACGCCAGGAATCGCAGACTCCTTCGTTCCCCGCGCGAACTTATCAAAAATGGCCTGCTCCTGTCCTGCCGGGATACCTGGCCCGTTATCCCACACATCCAGCATCAACTGTTGCGGTGTGTCATGGGCTGTAATGCCGATTTCCGCCCGCGGTCCTGCATATTTCACCGCATTTTCCAGCAGATTGATCAGCACCCGTTCAAATAATGGGCCATCAACATGTACCAGCATTAACGGGTCGGGCAGGGCAAGTTTGATATGTCGACCGCCAAGTCCGGGTTCCAGCGTTCTGAGTGCGCTGCCGACCACCTCTTCCAGCGTTAGCCACTCTTTTTTAAGATTAAAACCACCGGACTGAATACGCGCCATATCCAGTAGATTATTCACCAACCGCGTGGTATTCAGCACATGCTGACGGATTTCGTTAGCCTGCGGCGCATGCGAGGAGCCTTCACTTGCCAGATCGAGCGTCAGGATCTCTGCCTGGCCAAACAGTACAGTCAGCGGCGTGCGTAGATCGTGGGAGAGGGCAGCCAGCAAGGAGTTACGAATACTCTCGCGCTCACTGGCGAGGCGAGCCTGTTCTTCGCTGGTGGCTAACGCCTGGCGTTCAAGCGCACTGGCAACCAGCAGTGTGAAGGTTTCCAGCAGGCGTTGCTGCTCCGGGATCATCAACTGGCGCAAATTGGCCGGTTCCACAATCAATAACCCATGGGTTTTATGATCGCTTTTTAGCGGCAAAATTTGGTACGGCACACCGGGCAGGGTGTCGGTTCCCGCTCCGGCAGGCTGGCCTTTATCAAAGCTCCAGCGGGCAATCGCGTCATCCCAGGGCGTCATGCCGTGGGTTTGCGTCACCGCTTTCAGCTGGCTGTGGCTGTCCGGCAGCAACAATTTGCTGCGGGCATCAAAAGTAGACTGGATAAACGTTTCACTGGTGACGGCGATATCCTTGTTATTGCGCCCGACCGCCAGCGCTTTCGACATCTCATAAAGATGGCGGGTGCGCTGCTCGCGATAACGCGCAACGCGCGCCTGATAACGCACCCCGGCCGTGAGATTGCCAATGACCAAACCGACCGTCAGCATCACGCCAAAGGTCAGCAGATATTGCACATTGGAAACGGCCAGTGTGCCGCGCGGTGCAATAAAAAAGAGATCAAAACTGATGACGTTAATCACCGTGGCGAACGCAGATGGCCAACGCCCATAAAACAGCGCAATTAGCACCACGCCGAGCAGGTAGATCATCACCAGGTTGGCAGCATCGAAAGTGCTCAGCCACAGTGAGGCGATCAGCGTGATTGCTGCGCAAAGGGCCAGGGCGACGGCACAACCTTTCAGCTGTACCCGCCAGCGCTCAATAAACGGGCGTGTATCTCCGGCGCGAGAGATCAATGCTGCCGGCGCGTCGTCCAGCGCGATGATAAGCAGGTCGAGATCCGGTGCACGGCGCGCCAGCTTATCGGCAAATGTTTCCGGACGCCACCAGCGGTGCTTATTGCGTCGGCCAATAATAATTTTACCGAGGTTATGCTCGCGAGCGTAACGCAGAATCGCCTTCTCTTCAGCCGGATCGGAAAGTGTTGCCGTTTCGGCCCCCAGTTCCTGCGCAAGATGCAGAGCGCTTAAAATCGCCCGCCGTTGCGGTTCCGGCAATTTATGTAGCGATGGGGTTTCGACGTACACCGCATGCCAGACGCTGCCAAGTTTGGCCGCCAGTCGCGCCGCCGTGCGGATCAGCTTCTCATTGCCTGCGCCATGTCCGACGCAGAGCAGAATAGCATCACGTGTATGCCAGACTTTCTCTTCGCCCTGGCGATCACGCCAGGCGCGCATCTGATCGTCCACGCGGTCGGCAGTGCGGCGTAGCGCCAGTTCGCGCAGGGCAATAAGATTACCTTTACGGAAGAAGTGTTCGATAGCGCGCTCGGCCTGGCCGCCGATATAGACTTTGCCTTCGTGCAGGCGCTGGCGGAGATCGTCCGGCGGCAAATCAACCAGTACAACCTCATCCGCGTTGTCGAAAAAAGGATCCGGCACGGTTTCACGCACCTGGATACCGGTCACGCCGCTGACCACATCATTGAGGCTTTCCAGATGCTGCACGTTGACGGTTGTAAAGACATTGATGCCCGCTTCCAGCAGTTCTTCTACATCCTGCCAGCGTTTGGGATGGCGAGAGCCAGGAGCGTTACTGTGCGCCAGCTCGTCCATTAAAATCAGCGCCGGACGGCGCGCAAGGGCGTCATCCAGCGAAAACTCCTGAATAAGACGCCCACGATGGGCGATACGGTGCGGAGGCAGGGTTGCCAACCCTTCCAGCAGCGCGGCGGTCTCTTTGCGCCCGTGGGTCTCCACCACGCCAACGAGAATATCAAGCCCTTGCGCCCGCAGACGCTGCGCTTCCTGCAACATTGCGAACGTTTTGCCCACACCTGCGCAGGCGCCGAAAAAGACTTTCAACTTCCCCCGGTGCGCCGTTGCGGCGTGCTCCAGCAAGCGGTCAGGGTTAGGGCGCAAAGGCTCGTCAGTCATGCTTTATTTATCCTTGAGCGCATCCAGCGCCAGATTGAGTTCCACAATATTGACCACCGGCTGGCCAATAAAGTTGACCAGCGGCGTGGTGGTATGTTCGGCCACCATTTTTTCCACTTCTGTCACAGGTAAGTGACGCGCTTGCGCCACGCGAGGGATCTGCCAGTCAGTAGCGGCCGGAGAGAGTTGGCCATCAAGGCCGCTCGCCGAGGTGGTAATCAACTCCACAGGAACATGCGTATCAGCTTGTGGGTTCTCTGCGCGCAGTTGTGCCACGCGCGCCGCGACTTCTTTATCCAGCTCCGGGTTGCTGCCTGCCAGATTGCTGCCGCCGGACGCCATTGGATTATAAGGCGCATCGGCAGTGGCGGAAGGGCGACCGTGAAAATAAATCGGCGCGGTAAAATCCTGACCCAGCAAGCGTGAACCGCGCACGGTATCGCCCTCACGGATCAGCGAGCCGTTCGCTTGTGTATTAAACCACCACTGCCCGAGCGCAGTGGTTACCAGCGGGTAGATCCCACCGGTAATCAGGGTGAAGAGTATCAAAAGCAGAAATGCGGGACGTAATAAAGCCATTTTTTTATACCTCTTACACCAGGCCAAACAGGGTCAAGATCAGGTCGATCGCCTTGATACCGATAAACGGGACCACCAGCCCGCCCAGCCCGTAGATCCACAGGTTGCGTCGCAGCATGGCGGAAGCGGTTAGCGGTTTGTAACTTACCCCTTTCAGCGCCAGCGGGATAAGAAACACAATCACCAGCGCGTTAAAGATTACTGCGCTTAAAATTGCCGACGCCGGGGAGTGCAGATGCATCACGTTCAGCGTATTCAGTTGCGGATAGGTTGCTGCAAATGCCGCCGGAATGATGGCGAAGTATTTCGCCACATCGTTGGCGATACTGAAGGTGGTCAGTGAACCACGAGTCATCAGCATCTGTTTACCGATATGCACTACTTCAATCAATTTGGTGGGGTTCGAGTCGAGATCCACCATATTGCCCGCTTCTTTGGCGGCCTGGGTGCCGGAGTTCATCGCTACCGCAACGTCCGCCTGTGCCAGCGCTGGCGCATCGTTAGTGCCATCGCCAGTCATCGCCACCAGACGACCTTCCGCCTGATACTGGCGGATCAACGCCAGTTTCGCTTCCGGCGTCGCTTCTGCAAGGAAGTCATCGACACCGGCTTCAGCGGCAATCGCGGCAGCGGTTAGACGGTTATCCCCGGTGATCATTACTGTTTTAATGCCCATTTTACGCAACTGGGCAAAACGCTCTTTAATTCCGCCTTTGACGATATCTTTCAGCGCGATAACGCCCAGCACTTTCGCCCCTTCGGCAACGACCAGCGGCGTGGCGCCCTGACGGGCGACGCGTTCGACCAGCGTTTCCACGTCAGCAGGGAATTGACCACCATTGGCAGCAATATGACGACGGATAGCATCCACCGAGCCTTTGCGGATCATCCGATCCTGCACGTTAATGCCGCTCATGCGGGTTTGCGCAGTGAAGGGCACAAAGGTGGCTTGCAAGCTCTGCACATCGCGCTCGCGCAGATTAAAACGGCGTTTGGCCAGTATCACTATGCTGCGGCCTTCCGGCGTTTCATCCGCCAGCGAGGAGAGTTGCGCAGCATCGGCCAGCGTTTTTTCATCCACACCCTGCGCGGGCAGGAAATCGGATGCCTGACGGTTACCTAAGGTGATGGTGCCGGTTTTATCCAGCAGCAGTACATCGATATCACCAGCCGCTTCCACTGCACGACCGCTGGTGGCAATCACATTCGCACCCAGCATGCGGCTCATCCCGGCAACGCCAATCGCAGACAGCAGCCCGCCGATAGTCGTAGGGATCAGGCATACCAGCAAGGCCACCAGCACAGTAACGCTGACCGCCTGGCCGCCATATACCGAGAATGGCCACAGGGTGGCGGTTGCCAGCAGGAAGACAAGGGTCAGGGCAACCAGCAGAATGGTCAGGGCGATCTCATTCGGTGTTTTACGCCGCTGCGCACCTTCCACCATCGCAATCATGCGGTCGAGGAACGTTTCACCAGGGTTAACACTGCACTGGATAACCAGCCAGTCAGAAAGAATACGCGTCCCGCCAGTGACCGATGCGAAATCGCCGCCTGACTCACGGATCACCGGTGCCGATTCACCCGTGATTGCGCTCTCATCCACCGATGCGCCGCCTTCAATGACTTCGCCATCACAAGGAATAATGTCACCGGCCTCAACCAGCACCACATCGCCTTTACGCAGATCTTCTGCCGGAATATGGTCGATTTGCGCATCATGTTGTGGGGCGCGTAATTTGCGGGCGAAAGCGGTTTTTTTCACCCCTTTCAGGCTATTGGCCTGTGCTTTACTG
Source organism: Kosakonia arachidis (assembly GCF_900116535.1). GTDB lineage: Bacteria > Pseudomonadota > Gammaproteobacteria > Enterobacterales > Enterobacteriaceae > Kosakonia > Kosakonia arachidis. The sequence continues at coordinate 538,446 of NZ_FPAU01000001.1, forward strand.
CGACCTTCAGCCAGCGCCTCTGCAAAGTTGGCGAACAATACCGTGATCCACAACCACAGGCTGACTGTGCCAGTGAACCACGCGCTGCCGTCAAGGTGGCCTGTTGCCATTGCCACGGTCAGAACAGTGGTCAACAGGCTACCGATCCAGACAATAAACATCACCGGGTTACGCCACTGTACCTGCGGGCTTAACTTGGTCACCGAATCCATCAGCGCCTGACGAACAAGGTTCGGTTCGAACAGTGCCAGTTGTTTGCGACTCATAAAACGCGTCTCCGCCAGTCTCAAAATAAGAGGTATTCCGCCACCGGGCCAAGCGCCAGGGCAGGAACAAAGGTCAATGCGCCAACCAGCAGTACCGTGCCGATCAGCAGGCCGATAAACAGTGCGCCGTGCGTTGGCAGTGTACCCGTGCTGGCGGGCTGAATTTTCTTGCCGACCAGTGAACCAGCAATCGCCATCACCGGAACAATCACACCGAAACGTCCGAAGAACATGCAGAACGCCAGCAGACAGTTCCAGAACGGGGTGTTGGTGCTTACTCCGGCAAAGGCGCTGCCGTTGTTGTTAGCCGCCGACGAAACGGCATACAGCACTTCACTAAAGCCGTGAATACCGGGGTTAGACATGCCGCTACGCCCGGCGTCGGTCATCATCGCCAGCGCGGTGCCAATCAGCACCAGCGCCGGGGTGATGAGGATCGCCAGCGCGGTCATTTTCATCTCGCGGACATCGATTTTTTTGCCGATAAATTCCGGCGTACGGCCAATCATTAACCCGGCAATAAACACCGCCAGCAGCACGAACAGCAACATGCCGTAGAGACCCGAGCCCACGCCGCCGAACACCACTTCGCCAATCTGCATCAGCCACATTGGGATCATGCCGCCCAGCGCGGTAAAGGAGTCATGCATAGCATTCACCGCGCCGCATGAGGCGGCGGTTGTGACCACCGCATACAGGCTGCTCGCCAGAATGCCAAAACGACTCTCTTTACCTTCCATATTGATGGCGCTATCGCCACCGAGCGTCAGGAAGTGCGGGTTACCCTGGACCTCTGCCCACATCACCACGCCAGCGCACACCACGAAAATCAGCGACATCGCCCACAGCAGCATGTGTCCCTGGCGACGGTCCGCCACTGCATCGCCGAAAGCAAAGCAAAGCGCAGCCGGGATAAGGAATATCACCAGCATCTGAACGATGTTGGTCAATGCGGTCGGATTTTCAAACGGATGAGCGGAGTTAGCATTGAAGAATCCCCCACCGTTGGTGCCGAGCATTTTGATCGCTTCCTGGGACGCGACTGGCCCCATCGGCATCAGGTGCTTAACACCTTCCAGCGAGGTGAAAGACTGATAAGGCAAAAAGTTCTGCAGTACGCCTTGCTGAATAAAGAACAATGCAAGGATCAGTGAAATCGGCAGTAGCACCCACAGGATAATGCGGGTGAGATCCACCCACGCGTTACCGAGCGTATCCATGCTGCGGCGCGCGAAGGCGCGGATCAGCGCGAATATCACGGCAATCCCCGTCGCTGCGGAGAGGAAGTTTTGCACGGTCAGCCCGACCATCTGGCTGAAATAACTCAGCGTGCTTTCGCCTGAATAGGATTGCCAGTTGGTATTCGTAACAAAGCTGACCGCCGTATTCAGCGCCAGATGCCATGAGAGGCCGGGCAGGTTTTGCGGGTTCATTGGCAAAATGCCCTGCAACATAAGCAGGGCAAATAAAAGCACAATACCGAGTATGTTCAGCCACAGGATGGCGAACAAATAGTGCCGCCAGTTCATTTCACGGGTATCAATACCGAGTCCACGCCAGAGGATATTTTCGATTGTCGCCGTACCGGGCAGCGCCTGTCCGACAATGAGTTTTGCCAGTAACGATCCCAGAGGACGCGCAAGAATAAACAGCACCAGCAAAAAGCTGGCGACCAGAAGAAATGCCTGAGCGGCCATCAGAAATCCTCCGCGTTAATCAGGGCATAAACCAGGTAGCCCAATAACAGGAAAACCAGCACGATGCCGATTATTACGCCTGCATTCACAATTCACCTCCGGGGTGATTTAAGGATGTGTTGTAAAAGTAGTTTTTTCGGCGCAAAGATTTCGCAAAAATCGTCAGGCGAGGTGTAAAAAAAATATAAAAATAGCCAACAACCTTGGACGGGACGGGCAAGCGGAGAACTTCGGGGCTTTCGGCGTAATGAAACGGATAAACCACAATTTAACTAATGATTAGTATTAATTTAACCTTTTCGTAACTAATTTACTGCTTAGGTACCAGCAAACACGGAATTGACAGAAAAATAGTGGTCGGATGAGTAGTAAAATTACAAATAAAGCGGTACTATTTTAACCAGATTTCAGCACCCGCACTGGTTTTCTGTAAGGCGGGAACATTTTCCGGTAGTGATTGCCGGCCTGACAAAGGGGAGAGGATTATGAACACATATAAAGCGTTTCCGACACACGTTGTGTTGATGCGCCGCGCTTTCGCCATTCTGGCAGGAGTTCTGGCATTACCGGTGATGTTGTTCTGGAAAGATCGCGCACGTTTTTACAGCTACCTGCATCGCGTCTGGGCGAAAACCAGTGAAAAACCGGTGTGGATGGACCAGGCCGAAAAAGTGGCCTGCGACTTTTATTAATCGATTACACACAGCAAATCCTCTAAGCCACCGCCTTGCGGTGGTTTTTTTTTGAGGTAACCTTTTTGCTACATTTACGCTGTGCCGCCAGGCGTAGCGGGTTAACGATCCGCTGCGCTTTCGTTACGGACATAAGGAGTGATATGGCCACCCATCTGGTCTGGTTTCGCGCGGACTTACGCGTACATGATAATCTTGCGCTCGCGGCTGCTTGCCAGTGTCCCGACGTCCGTGTTATTGCGCTTTTTATTGCCACACCAGCACAGTGGCTGCAGCATCACATGGCGCCACGCCAGGCGGCATTACTCAACGCCTATCTTAATGCGCTGCAACAGTCACTGGCGGAGAAGGGCATTCCGCTGCTCTACCGCGAGGTGGATGACTTTGCTGCTTGCGTGCAGGCCATTGCCCAAATCTGTGCCAGCGAGCAGGTAAGCCATCTGTTTTACAACGCTCAGTATGAATTCAATGAACGTCAGCGTGATGCGGCGGTAGAAAAAGCGCTGCCGAATGTAGCCTGTCAGGGGTTTGATGACAGCGTGATGCTGGCACCTGGCAGTGTGATGACCGGCAATCATGAGATGTATAAAGTCTTTACGCCGTTCAAAAACGCTTTTTTACGGCGGCTAAAAGAAAAACTGCCCGAATGCGTGGCCGCGCCGCGTGCGCGGGAAGCGGGGCTGCCCATCGCTAAGCCGATCATACTTAACTATCCGCAGCAGCCGTTTGATGAACAACTTTTCCCCACCGATGAGAAAAGTGCGATTGCCCGGCTGCGCCACTTTTGCCAGCAGCAGGCGGCAGAGTATGAGCAGCAACGTGATTTTCCGGCGATTGAAGGTACCAGCCGCCTCTCCGCCGCGCTGGCGATGGGGGCGTTGTCGCCGCGTCAGTGTCTGCGCCGTTTGCTGGCCGAGCAGCCACAGGCGCTCGAGGGCGGAAGTGGCGCAGTATGGCTCAATGAGCTGATCTGGCGAGAGTTTTACCGTCATCTGATGATGTTCCATCCGGCACTTTGCAAGCACAAACCTTTTATCCCCTGGACCGATAATGTGCAGTGGCAGGAAAACCAACAGCAGCTTGAGGCCTGGCAAGAGGGCTGCACTGGCTTTCCAATTGTTGATGCCGCAATGCGCCAGTTGAACTGTACTGGCTGGATGCATAATCGGCTGCGGATGATCGCAGCCAGCTTTCTGGTCAAGGACTTACTTATCGACTGGCGCTGCGGAGAGCGCTATTTTATTTCCCAGTTGATCGATGGCGATCTGGCGGCAAACAATGGCGGCTGGCAGTGGGCTGCCTCAACGGGGACTGACGCTGCGCCTTATTTCCGCATTTTCAACCCTACCACGCAGGGGGAGCGCTTTGATGCCAGAGGCGAGTTTATTCGTCGCTGGTTACCTGAACTGCAAGCGGTGCCGGAAAAGCATCTCCATCAGCCCTGGGTGTGGGCGGATAAACAAGGCCTACATCTCGATTATCCTCGCCCGATTGTGGACCATAAACAGGCGCGAGTCGTCACCCTGGCGGCGTATGAAGCCGCCCGTAAAGTGTAAAGAGAGCTTTGATGAAAAATACCGAACTGGAAAAATTGATTAACGAGAAACTGAACAGTGCGGCATTCAGTGACTACGGTCCGAACGGCCTCCAGGTTGAAGGGCGGGAAACGGTGCAAAAAATTGTCACTGGCGTGACCGCCAGCCAGGCGTTACTGGATGAAGCGGTACGTCAACAGGCAGACGCAGTAATTGTCCATCACGGCTATTTCTGGAAAAACGAAGCGCCGGTTATTCTGGGTATGAAGCGTAACCGCCTGAAAACGCTCCTGGCGAACGATATCAACCTGTATGGCTGGCATCTGCCGCTCGATGCGCACCCGGAACTGGGCAATAACGCGCAACTGGCGTCACTGCTCGGTATTACCCAGCAGGGAGAAATCGAAGCGCTGTTGCCATGGGGCGAATTAGCGATGCCGGTGCCGGGGCTGGAACTGGCTTCCTGGATTGAAGCGCGGTTGGGCCGTAAGCCGCTCTGGTGCGGCGATACCGGGCCGGATCTTGTGAAACGTGTCGCCTGGTGTACCGGCGGAGGACAGGGTTTTATCGATAAAGCGGCCCGTTTTGGCGTTGATGCCTTTATTACTGGCGAGGTGTCGGAGCAGACCATTCACTCCGCGCGCGAGCAGGGGCTGCATTTCTACGCGGCGGGGCACCATGCTACCGAACGCGGTGGCATTCGCGCCCTGAGCGACTGGCTGAATGAGCATACTGACCTTGACGTTACGTTTGTGGATATGCCGAACCCGGCCTGAGGAGCAAACAAGTGCAGCGAGCGCGTTGTTATTTATTAGGGGAAAGTGCCGTGGTACTGGAGCTGGAGCCTCCTGTACAGTTGGCGACGCAAAAGCGGATCTGGCGGCTGACGCAGCGGCTGTCCACGGTGCCAGAGGTGGCTGAAGTCATTCCGGGGATGAATAACATTACAGTTGTGCTGCGCGATCCGGGTACGCTGGCGCTGGATGCCATTGAACGCCTGCAGCGTTGGTGGGAAGAGAGTGAGGCGCTGGAGCCGGAATCTCGCGCCATTGAGATCCCGGTGCTGTACGGTGGCGATGCTGGTCCGGATCTCGGACGGGTGGCGGAACATTGTCGGATGAGTGAAAAACAGGTGGTGGAATTGCATGCCTCTGTTGATTACGTGGTCTGGTTTATTGGCTTCCAGCCGGGCTTTCCCTATCTGGGTGGCCTGCCGGATGCGCTGGCCACGCCGCGGCGCGCTGAGCCACGCGTTCGTGTGACGGTGGGTTCTGTCGGTATTGGTGGCGCACAGACCGGCATCTATCCGCTGGAGACACCCGGCGGCTGGAACCTGATTGGACGCACTGATTTGGCGCTCTTTAATCCGCGTTTAGCAGAACCTTCATTGCTGCGTCCTGGCGACACGCTGCGCTTCATTCCGCGCAAGGAGGGTGTATGTTGAAAATTATCCGCGCCGGTATTTACACGACCTTGCAGGGTGGTAAGCGTACCGGTTTGCGCCAGTCCGGAATTAGCTATTGCGGCGCGCTGGACGCACCTGCGCTGCAAATTGCCAATGCGCTGGTGGGCAATGCACCCGATACGGCCGGGCTTGAGATCACGTTCGGCCAGTTCGAGGTGGTGTTCGAAAGCCGTTGCTGGTTTGCCCTGACAGGCGCTGGTTGTGAAGCGAAGCTCGACGGTAAACCCGTGTGGACGGGCTGGCGTTTTGTAGCAAAAGCCGGACAGCGGCTGGTACTGAAACGCCCGTTGCATGGCGTGCGTAGCTATCTGGCGGTGGCAGGCGGTTTCGCACTGCCGGAGGTGCTGGGTTCCGGGAGTACCGATCTTAAAGCCGCTATCGGCGGACTGGAAGGGCGACTGTTACATGATGGCGATACACTGCCTCTGGTAAAACCCAAGCGGCAGTTTCGTGCCCAGCAGGGGGTAAAACAACTGCTGTGGGGCAACCGCATTCGCGCGCTGCCGGGGCCGGAATATCATGAATTCGACACGGCTTCGCAGGAAGCATTCTGGCGTCGGCCGTGGCAGATAAGCCCGCAGAGCAACCGTATGGGGTACCGCTTACAGGGGCAGCCACTGTTGCGGACAACTTCACGCGAGCTGCTCTCCCACGGTTTATTACCTGGCGTGATACAGGTGCCGTCAAACGGTCAGCCGATTGTGCTGATGAATGATGCTCAGACAACCGGTGGATACCCGCGTATTGCCTGCATTATTGAGGCTGATATGTACCATCTGGCGCAAATTCCCCTTGGGCAACCGGTGCATTTTGTTCAGTGTTCACTGGATGAAGCGCTGCATGCTCGGCAGGATCAACATCGTTATCTTGAACAACTGGCATGGCGGTTAACGCATGAAGATTGATTTAAACGCCGATCTTGGCGAAGGCTGCGGCAATGATACTGCATTGTTGAAACTGGTTTCGTCGGCCAATATCGCCTGCGGTTTTCATGCGGGCGATGCCGGGATGATGTTGACGTGCGTACGCGAAGCGCTGCGTAACGGAGTTGCCATCGGCGCGCATCCCTCGTTTCCTGATCGCGAAAACTTCGGTCGTACGGCGATGCAACTGCCGCCAGAAACAGTGTATGCCCAGATGCTGTACCAAATCGGCGCACTGGCAGCGATGGTGCATGCTGAAGGTGGCAAATTACAGCATGTGAAGCCCCACGGCATGTTATACAACCAGGCGGCAAATGATGAGCAACTGGCTAACGCTATCGCCAGTGCGGTACACGATGTTGACAGGAATTTGATTCTGGTCGGGCTGGCTGGCAGCGAACTGATCCGTGCCGGGAAAAACAGGGGGCTGATCACTCGCCAGGAAGTGTTTGCCGATCGCGGCTATCGCAGTGATGGTCGACTGGTGCCACGCAACGAGCCGGGTGCGTTGATTGACGATGATAATGTGGCACTGGCGCAAACGCTGGAGATGGTGCTGGTAGGGCGTGTCAAAAGTATTGAAGGCGAGTATGTTCCCGTGCAGGCGCAAACGGTTTGTTTGCACGGCGACGGCGAACATGCGTTACTGTTTGCCCGCCGCCTGCATGCTGCTTTTACCCAGCGTGGAGTGATCATTTCCGCACAATAACACAAGGAATTTTACATGCCGGAAGGACCGGAAATCCGCCGGGCGGCAGACATGCTTGAAGCGGCGGTTCAGGGAAAACCACTGACCGATGTCTGGTTTGCTCTGCCGCAGCTCACCGATTTTGCCCCTGCGTTGGTGGGACAGTGCATTGAGCTGATTGAAACACGTGGCAAGGCGCTGTTGACGCACTTTTCTGGCGGGTTGACGCTCTACAGCCATAACCAGCTTTACGGTGTCTGGCGTGTGGTAAATGCGGGTGAAACGCCGCAAACCAACCGCGTGCTGCGCGTAAAATTACAGACGGCCGATAAAGCCATTTTGCTCTACAGTGCGTCAGATATTGCCATACTCACGCCGGAACAACTGGCCCGGCACCCCTTTTTACAACGGCTCGGGCCGGATGTGCTAAACATGACACTCACGGCGGAACAGGTGAAAGAACGTCTGTTATTGCCGCGTTTTCGCCACCGTCGCTTTGCTGGGTTGCTGCTTGATCAGGCGTTTCTGGCCGGGCTGGGTAACTATTTACGCGTAGAGATCCTCTGGCACTGCGCATTGGCACCGCAGCATAATGCCGCCGAACTGGATGATACCCAGCTTGACGTGCTGGCGCAGGCGTTGCTGGATATTCCTCGTTTGTCCTGGCAGACGCGCGGCACTGTGTATGAGAACAAGCATCACGGCGCGCTGTTTCGCTTCCGGGTCTTTCACCGGGCAGGTGATATGTGCGAGCGCTGCGGTGGGATCATCGAAAAGACCATGCGCGCATCACGCCCGTTTTACTGGTGTCCAGGTTGCCAATGCTGAAACAAAAAACGCGCCCACGGGCGCGTTTCTATATGCGGGCTCACACTTAATCTTTTTTCAGATCGGAGGAGAATTCGCGTTTGGCGTAGCCAGTGTAAAGCTGACGCGGACGGGCTATCTTGACGCCATCGTCGTGCATTTCGTTCCAGTGCGCAATCCAGCCCACGGTACGTGCCATCGCAAAGATAACAGTAAACATGGACGCCGGAATCCCCATCGCTTTCAGGATAATACCGGAGTAGAAGTCGACGTTCGGGTAGAGCTTGCGTTCGATAAAATACGGGTCGTTGAGCGCAATGTGTTCCAGCTCCATCGCCACTTCCAGTAGATCGTCTTTAGAACCCAGCTCACGCAGCACTTCGTGGCAGGTTTCACGCATAACAGTAGCGCGTGGGTCGTAGTTCTTGTAGACACGGTGACCGAAGCCCATCAGACGGAACGAATCGTTCTTGTCTTTGGCGCGACGCAGGAATTCCGGAATATGTTTCACTGAGCTGATCTCTTCCAGCATTCTCAGCGCAGCTTCGTTGGCGCCGCCGTGCGCCGGTCCCCACAGCGAGGCGATACCGGCCGCGATGCAGGCAAACGGGTTTGCACCGGAAGAACCAGCGGTACGCACTGTAGAAGTGGAGGCGTTTTGCTCGTGATCGGCATGCAGGATCAGAATACGATCCATGGCGCGTTCCAGCACCGGATTCACTTCATACGGTTCACACGGAGTGGCAAACATCATATGCAGGAAGTTACCAGCGTAGGAGAGATTGTTGCGCGGATAAATAAACGGCTGGCCGATGGAGTATTTGTAACACATCGCCGCCACGGTCGGCATTTTGGACAGCAGGCGGAACGCCGCGATTTCACGGTGGCGCGGATTGTTCACATCCAGCGAGTCGTGGTAGAACGCTGCCAGCGCGCCGGTCACGCCACATAGTACCGCCATCGGATGTGAGTCGCGACGGAAACCGTGGAACAGCCGGGTGATCTGTTCATGAATCATGGTATGGCGGGTGACCGTCAGTTTGAACTCTTCAAACTGCTCCTGCGTCGGTTTTTCGCCGTATAGCAGGATGTAGCTCACTTCCAGGTAGTTGGATTCGGTCGCCAGTTGATCAATCGGGAAACCGCGGTGTAGCAAAATACCTTCGTCACCGTCGATAAACGTGATTTTTGATTCGCACGATGCGGTAGAGGTAAAACCTGGGTCAAAAGTAAAAACCCCTTTTGAACCGAGACTACGGATATCAATAACATCCTGACCGAGTGTGCCTTTTAGCACATCCAGTTCAATAGCAGCGTCACCATTGTAGGTAATGTTTGCTTTTTTATCAGCCATTTACGGTCTCCTTAGCGCCTTATTGCTTAAGACTGCCAGTTACCGGATTTGCTTTCAACTGCCCGTCAACGTTACCAGTTTGTTATTAGCTCGCAGCTCTGTGGGGAGGGAGAACCAGGGTACAGAGCAATGGCGCGTGCCAGTACACATTGAAAATACAGTGAAAAAACAGCAAATCAGCGTCTCAGCAGTCCGAATTTATCAAACCTGTATATCACTAATAACTGTCCTGATTACATCGGTCAATACCATCACACTGTTACATAACTTATTCTCAGGTGAAAGCAAGACCCCATAACTTTTGCGAATTATAAGCCCTATTCGGCGTAGTTTGTAACAATAATGTTTAACTTTTGTCAAATCAGATGATTAAATTTTAAAATAATGTTGTTATCGTGATGAGCGTCACTGTTCTGCATAAAACCTGACAAACTATATGTAGGTTAATTGTAATGATTTTGTGAACGACCTATACTGCCGCCAGGTCTCCGGAATACCCTGCCATCCCGAGCCACCCAGCGTTGTAACCTGTCGTTTAGCTTCTGGAAGCTAATTTTTTGCATGACGAGCAGTTATATAAAAGGACGCTGTCTGACCCGCACGCAGACCGGAGGAAGGAAACTAGAAGAATAGCATGTGGGCGTTATTCATGATAAAAAATGTTAAAAAACAAAGACCTGTCAATCTGGACCTGACAACAATTCGGTTTCCTGTTACGGCTATAGCTTCCATTCTTCACCGCGTCTCCGGCGTCATTACGTTTGTAGCTGTCGGTATTCTGCTGTGGTTATTGGGCCTGTCGCTGTCATCTGAAGACGGCTTCCTTGCTGCCTCTGCCATCATGAACAACTTCTTCGTTAAATTCATTCTGTGGGGCATCCTCACCGCGCTGGCGTATCATGCTGTCGGCGGGATTCGTCACGTGCTGATGGATTTTGGCTGGCTGGAAGAAACCTTCGAATCAGGAAAACGTTCCGCTAATCTTTCTTTTGTGATCACTGTCGTGCTTTCAATTCTCGCAGGAGTTCTCGTATGGTAAGCAACGCCTCCGCATTAGGACGCAACGGCGTACATGATTTTATTCTTGTCCGTGCTACCGCCATCGTCCTGACGTTATACATCATCTATATGGTGGGTTTTTTCGCCCTGCATGGCGAGCTGACCTGGGTGGTCTGGACCGGTTTCTTCTCCTCCGCCTTTACCAAAGTCTTCACTCTGCTGGCTCTGTTTTCCATTCTGATCCATGCCTGGATTGGCATGTGGCAAGTGTTGACCGACTACGTTAAACCGCTGGCTGTACGTCTGATTCTGCAGCTGATTATTGTTGTGGCACTGGCGGCTTACGTGATTTATGGATTCGTTGTGGTGTGGGGTGTGTAATGAAATTGCCAGTCAGAGAATTTGATGCTGTTGTCATTGGCGCGGGCGGCGCAGGTATGCGCGCGGCGCTGCAAATTTCCCAGAGCGGACAAACCTGTGCGCTGCTCTCCAAAGTTTTCCCGACCCGTTCCCACACTGTGTCTGCGCAGGGCGGCATCACCGTTGCACTGGGCAATACCCATGAAGATAACTGGGAATGGCACATGTATGACACGGTAAAAGGTTCCGACTATATCGGTGACCAGGACGCGATTGAATATATGTGCAAAACCGGCCCGGAAGCGATTCTTGAGCTGGAACATATGGGTCTGCCATTCTCCCGTCTTGATGATGGTCGTATCTATCAGCGTCCGTTTGGCGGTCAGTCGAAGAACTTCGGCGGCGAGCAGGCGGCACGTACCGCAGCGGCCGCGGACCGTACCGGCCATGCGCTGTTGCATACTCTTTATCAGCAGAACCTGAAAAACCACACCACTATTTTTTCCGAGTGGTACGCGCTGGATCTGGTGAAAAACCAGGATGGCGCTGTCGTGGGTTGTACTGCGCTGTGCATTGAAACCGGTGAAGTCGTCTATTTCAAAGCCCGCGCAACCGTGCTGGCAACCGGCGGTGCAGGCCGTATTTACCAGTCCACCACCAATGCGCACATTAACACCGGCGACGGCGTAGGTATGGCGCTGCGCGCGGGTGTTCCGGTACAGGATATGGAGATGTGGCAGTTCCACCCGACCGGTATCGCCGGGGCAGGTGTGCTGGTGACGGAAGGCTGCCGTGGTGAAGGCGGTTATCTGCTGAACAAACACGGCGAGCGCTTTATGGAGCGTTATGCGCCGAACGCCAAAGACCTGGCGGGTCGTGATGTGGTGGCACGTTCTATCATGATCGAAATCCGGGAAGGTCGTGGCTGCGACGGTCCATGGGGACCGCATGTCAAACTGAAACTGGATCATCTCGGTAAAGAAGTGCTCGAATCGCGCCTGCCGGGGATCCTTGAACTGTCGCGCACCTTCGCGCACGTAGATCCGGTGAAAGAGCCAATCCCGGTGATCCCGACCTGCCACTATATGATGGGCGGTATTCCGACCAAAGTGACCGGCCAGGCGCTGACGGTCAACGAGAAGGGTGAAGATGTCGTGATCCCGGGGCTGTTTGCGGTGGGCGAAATCGCCTGCGTATCGGTTCACGGAGCCAACCGCCTGGGCGGTAACTCGCTGCTCGACTTAGTAGTCTTTGGCCGTGCGGCGGGTCTGCACTTACAAGAATCTATCGCTGAACAGGGCACGCTGCGTGATGCCAGCGAATCAGATATCGAAGGGGCGCTCACCCGCCTCAACCGCTGGAACAACAACCGCAGCGGCGAAGATCCGGTCACCATCCGCAAAGCGCTACAAGAGTGTATGCAGCATAACTTCTCGGTGTTCCGCGAAGGTGATGCGATGGCGAAAGGTCTTGAACAACTGAAAGTGATCCGCGAGCGTCTGAAAGAAGCCCGTCTGGATGATACATCGAGCGAGTTCAATACCCAGCGCGTTGAGTGCCTGGAGCTGGATAACCTGATGGAAACCGCCTACGCAACGGCTGTTTCCGCAAACTTCCGTACCGAAAGCCGTGGCGCGCACAGTCGCTTCGACTATCCGGATCGTGACGATCAGAACTGGTTGTGCCACAGCCTGTATCTGCCAGAAACGGAATCCATGACGCGCCGTAGTGTCAACATGGAACCGAAACTGCGTCCGGCGTTCCCGCCGAAGATTCGTACTTATTAATGCGGAGACAGGATGATGAAACTCGAATTCTCGATTTATCGCTATAACCCGGATGTGGACGACGCGCCGCGTATGCAGGATTACACGCTGGAAGCGGAAGAAGGGCGTGACATGATGTTGCTGGATGCGTTAATCCAGTTGAAAGAAAAGGACTCTACACTGTCGTTCCGTCGCTCCTGCCGTGAAGGTGTATGTGGTTCCGATGGCCTGAACATGAACGGTAAGAATGGTCTTGCCTGTATCACCCCGATTTCCGCACTTGGCAACGGCAAACAGAAAATCGTTATCCGCCCGCTGCCAGGACTGCCGGTTATCCGCGATTTGGTGGTGGACATGGGGCAATTCTATGCTCAATATGAGAAGATTAAACCTTACTTATTGAATAATGGGCAAAATCCACCGGCCAGAGAACATTTACAGGCACCAGAGCAGCGTGAAAAGCTCGATGGCCTGTACGAATGTATTCTTTGCGCCTGCTGTTCTACATCCTGTCCGTCATTCTGGTGGAACCCGGATAAATTTATCGGCCCGGCAGGCTTGCTGGCGGCGTATCGCTTCTTGATCGACAGCCGCGATACCGAAACCGACAGCCGTCTGGAAGGGTTGAGCGATGCTTTCAGCGTATTCCGCTGCCACAGCATCATGAACTGCGTCAGTGTATGTCCGAAAGGGCTGAACCCGACGCGCGCCATCGGCCATATTAAGTCGATGTTGTTGCAAAGAAGTGCGTAATTAACCCGGCCGGATGGCGCTTGCGCTTATCCGGCCTACAGTATGAGTGATGTTTGTCGATACAAAATCAGGAAACCTCTAAAAACTGTTGTCTTATTAAGAATAATCAAGACGTTCAGAGCGAGACAAGGCGCGGCTGAACGAATCCCCGGGAGCATAGTGAACTATGTGACCAGGGTGAGTGAGGCCGCAACGCCGTCGCAGCCTGAACGAAGCAGATTATTCAACGGTTTTTAAAGGTTCCTTCGCGGGCCGCCAAGAGCCCGCAGTGAACCCTGGGACGTGCGCTACTCGGTGTACGTCGTAGTTATCCACGGCGAAGTAAGCATAACAATGCTTAAGGGATCACGATGCAGAACGGCGCAATGAAAGCCTGGCTGGACTCTTCTTACCTCTCTGGGTCGAACCAGAGCTGGATAGAACAGCTCTATGAAGACTTCTTAACCGATCCTGACTCGGTAGATGCTAACTGGCGATCTATGTTCCAGCAGTTACCGGGCACCGGAGTCAAACCGGATCAGTTCCACTCCAAAACGCGTGATTATTTCCGTCAACTGGCGAAAGATGCCTCACGTTACTCTTCCTCTATCTCCGACCCTGACACCAACGTTAAGCAGGTCAAAGTCCTGCAGTTGATCAACGCCTACCGTTTCCGTGGTCACCAGCATGCGAATCTCGATCCGTTGGGACTATGGCAGCAAGAACGCGTTGCCGATCTGGATCCGACATTCCACGATCTGAGCGAAGCAGATTACCAGAACAGCTATAACGTAGGTTCCTTTGCGATTGGGAAAGATACCCTGCCGCTGGGCGAATTGATCAAAGCGCTGAAAGAGACCTATTGCGGTTCGATCGGCGCGGAATACATGCACATTACCAGCACCGAAGAGAAGCGCTGGATCCAGCAGCGGATTGAGTCAGCAGCCGGAAAATCGAGCTTTAGCAGCGAAGAGAAAAAACGCTTCTTAAGCGAACTGACGGCGGCTGAAGGTCTGGAGCGTTACCTCGGGGCGAAATTTCCGGGCGCGAAACGCTTTTCGCTGGAAGGCGGCGATGCACTGATACCGCTGCTGAAAGAGATGGTTCGCCATGCAGGTAAAAGCGGCACCCGCGAAGTGGTGCTGGGCATGGCGCATCGCGGTCGTCTGAACGTGCTGGTCAACGTACTGGGCAAACAGTCACAGGATCTTTTCGACGAGTTTGCCGGTAAACATAAAGAACACCTCGGTACTGGCGACGTGAAATACCATATGGGCTTCTCGTCTGACGTTGAGACCGAAGGGGGTCTGGTGCATCTGGCGCTGGCGTTTAACCCGTCGCACCTGGAAATCGTCAGCCCGGTGGTTATTGGTTCCGTACGCGCGCGTCTTGATCGTCTCTCTGAGCCGAGCAGTAATAAAGTGCTGCCGATCACCATTCACGGTGACGCGGCGGTGGCGGGTCAGGGCGTGGTACAGGAAACCCTGAACATGTCCAAAGCGCGCGGTTATGAAGTGGGCGGTACGGTACGCGTGGTGATCAACAACCAGGTCGGTTTCACCACCTCGAACCCGCTGGATGCCCGCTCTACGCCGTACTGTACCGATATCGGTAAGATGGTGCAGGCGCCGATTTTCCACGTCAATGCGGACGATCCGGAAGCGGTTGCTTTCGTTACCCGCCTGGCACTGGATTTCCGTAACACCTTCAAACGCGATGTATTTATCGATCTGGTGTGCTACCGCCGTCACGGCCATAACGAAGCCGACGAGCCGAGCGCAACCCAACCGTTGATGTATCAGAAAATTAAAAAACACCCGACGCCGCGTAAAATCTACGCCGATCGTCTGGAGCAGGAGAAAACCATCACGCTGGAAGATGCCACGGAGATGGTTAACCTGTACCGCGATGCGCTGGATGCGGGCGAGTGTGTGGTCGCTGAATGGCGTCCGATGAATATGCACTCCTTTACCTGGTCGCCGTACCTCAACCACGAGTGGGATGAGAGCTACCCGAACAAAGTGGAGATGAAACGCCTGCAAGAGCTGGCGAGACGCATCAGCACAGTGCCGGAAGCCATTGAAATGCAATCCCGTGTGGCGAAAATCTATGCCGATCGCCAGTTAATGGCGAATGGCGAGAAACTGTTCGACTGGGGTGGCGCTGAAACGCTGGCTTATGCCACGCTGGTTGATGAGGGCATTCCGGTGCGCCTCTCAGGTGAAGACTCCGGGCGCGGTACTTTCTTCCATCGCCATGCCGTGATCCATAACCAGGCCAATGGCTCAACCTATACACCGCTGAGCCATGTACATAATGGCCAGGGCCCGTTCCGTGTGTGGGACTCCGTACTCTCAGAAGAAGCCGTGCTGGCTTTTGAATATGGCTACGCCACCGCGGAGCCGCGTACGCTGACCATCTGGGAAGCGCAGTTCGGCGACTTCGCTAACGGCGCACAGGTGGTTATTGACCAGTTCATCAGCTCCGGCGAACAGAAGTGGGGCCGTATGTGCGGGCTGGTAATGCTATTGCCGCATGGTTATGAAGGCCAGGGTCCGGAGCACTCCTCCGCGCGTCTGGAGCGTTATCTGCAACTGTGTGCTGAGCAAAATATGCAGGTTTGCGTCCCGTCCACCCCGGCGCAGGTTTACCATATGTTGCGTCGTCAGGCGCTGCGCGGTATGCGTCGTCCGCTGGTGGTGATGTCACCGAAGTCGCTGCTGCGTCATCCGCAGGCGGTCTCCACGCTGGATGAACTGGCGAATGGCACCTTTATGCCGGCGATCGGTGAAGTGGATGATTTGGATCCACAAGCCGTGAAACGCGTTATCCTTTGTTCTGGTAAGGTTTATTACGACCTGCTTGAACAGCGTCGTAAAAATGACCAGAAGGATGTCGCCATCGTCCGTATTGAGCAGTTATACCCGTTCCCGCATCAGTCGATGCAGGACGCGTTGAAACCTTATGCGCACGTACATGATTTTGTCTGGTGCCAGGAAGAGCCGCTTAACCAGGGCGCATGGTACTGCAGCCAGCATCATTTCCGTGATGTGATACCTTTTGGGGCAGCTCTGCGCTATGCAGGACGCCCGGCCTCCGCCTCCCCGGCGGTGGGATATCTGTCCGTTCACCAGAAGCAACAGCAAGATCTGGTGAATGACGCGCTGAACGTCGATTCAATAAAGGATAAATAATGAGTAGCGTAGATATTCTTGTTCCCGATCTGCCTGAGTCTGTTGCTGATGCGACCGTCGCGACCTGGCACAAAAAACCAGGCGATAGCGTCCGACGCGATGAAGTATTGGTAGAAATCGAAACGGACAAAGTGGTACTGGAAGTACCGGCTTCAGCGGACGGTGTTCTGGACGCGGTGCTGGAAGACGAGGGTACGACGGTCACTTCCCGTCAGATTCTTGGCCGCCTGAAAGAGGGCAACAGCTCGGGTAAAGAGAGCAGCGCCAAATCTGAAGCGAAAGAATCCACGCCAGCTCAGCGCCAGCAGGCGTCGCTGGAAGAGCAAAATAACGACGCACTTAGCCCCGCGATCCGTCGTCTGCTGGCTGAACACAGCCTTGATGCCAGCGCGATTAAAGGTACCGGCGTTGGCGGCCGTATCACCCGTGAAGATGTGGATAAGTATCTGGCGAAAGCCCCGGCCAAAGACGAGAGCAAACCGGCGGCTCAGCCGACAAGCAGCCCGGCGCCGCAGTTGGCTGGCCGTTCAGAAAAACGCGTGCCGATGACCCGTCTGCGCAAACGCGTGGCTGAGCGTCTGCTGGAAGCGAAAAATTCAACAGCCATGCTGACGACTTTCAATGAAGTCAACATGAAGCCAATCATGGATCTGCGTAAGCAGTACGGTGATGCGTTTGAAAAACGCCACGGTATCCGTTTGGGCTTTATGTCGTTCTACGTGAAAGCGGTTGTCGAAGCGCTGAAACGCTATCCGGAAGTGAACGCCTCTATTGATGGCGAAGACGTGGTTTACCATAACTATTTCGATGTCAGCATGGCCGTTTCCACGCCGCGTGGTCTGGTTACGCCGGTACTGCGTGATGTGGATACGCTGGGCATGGCCGATATCGAGAAGAAAATTAAAGAACTGGCGGTAAAAGGCCGTGACGGTAAGCTGACCGTTGAGGATCTGACCGGCGGTAACTTTACCATCACTAACGGCGGTGTATTCGGTTCGCTGATGTCCACGCCGATCATCAACCCGCCGCAGAGTGCGATCCTTGGCATGCACGCCATTAAAGATCGCCCAATGGCAGTCGATGGTAAAGTTGAAATCCTGCCGATGATGTACCTGGCGCTTTCCTATGACCATCGCCTGATCGACGGACGCGAGTCTGTGGGCTTCCTGGTCGCAATTAAAGAAATGCTGGAAGATCCGACGCGTCTGCTGCTGGATGTGTAGTGTCCTTTGCCCGGCGGCGCAGGCTGCCGGGTCTATAACAAACACCTGCTTTGCAGGTCGGTAGGCCATAGCGCTTCCGGCATGACAAATTAAATGAAGGATGGATAGAACACATGAACTTACACGAGTATCAGGCGAAACAGCTTTTTGCCCGGTCAGGTCTGCCGACTCCGGTTGGTTATGCCTGTGCTACCCCACGTGAAGCAGAAGAAGCCGCATCTAAAATCGGCACGGGTCCGTGGGTGGTGAAATGTCAGGTCCACGCGGGCGGCCGTGGTAAAGCGGGCGGCGTAAAAGTCGTTAACAGCAAAGAAGATATTCGCGCTTTCGCGGAAAACTGGCTGGGTAAACGCCTGGTAACTTACCAAACAGATGCCAACGGTCAGCCGGTTAACCAGATCCTGGTGGAAGCGGCAACGGACATTGGCAAAGAGCTCTATTTGGGCGCGGTTGTTGACCGCAGCTCACGCCGTGTGGTGTTCATGGCATCGACGGAAGGCGGCGTGGAAATCGAAAAAGTGGCAGAAGAGACGCCGCACCTGATCCACAAAACCACCCTTGATCCGCTGACTGGCCCGATGCCGTACCAGGGGCGCGAACTGGCGTTCAAACTCGGTCTGGAAGGCAAACAGGTTCAGCAGTTCACCAAAATTTTCATGGGGCTGGCGACCATTTTCCTTGAGCGCGATCTGGCGCTGATCGAAATTAACCCGCTGGTCATCACCAAACAGGGCGACCTGATCTGCCTCGACGGCAAACTGGGCGCTGATGGTAACGCTCTGTTCCGTCAGCCGGAACTGCGCGAAATGCGCGACCAGTCGCAGGAAGATCCCCGTGAAGCGCAAGCTGCGCAGTGGGAACTGAACTACGTTGCGCTGGATGGTAACATCGGCTGCATGGTTAACGGTGCTGGTCTGGCGATGGGCACCATGGACATCGTTAAGCTGCACGGCGGTGAACCGGCGAACTTCCTCGACGTAGGCGGCGGTGCGACTAAAGAACGTGTTACTGAAGCGTTTAAAATTATCCTCTCCGATGAGAAGGTGAAAGCGGTGCTGGTGAATATTTTCGGCGGCATCGTGCGTTGCGATCTGATCGCCGACGGCATCATCGGTGCGGTAGAAGAGGTGGGTGTTAACGTTCCGGTCGTTGTCCGTCTGGAAGGTAACAACGCCGAGCTGGGTGCCAAACGTCTGGCGGACAGCGGTCTGAACATTATCGCAGCGAAAAGTCTGACGGATGCAGCGCAGCAGGTTGTTGCCGCAGTGGAGGGGAAATAATGTCTGTTTTGATTGATAAGAACACCAAAGTCATCTGTCAGGGTTTCACCGGTAGCCAGGGTACTTTCCACTCCGAGCAGGCGATTGCCTACGGTACGCAGATGGTTGGCGGTGTAACGCCAGGCAAAGGCGGCACCACACACTTGGGTCTGCCCGTGTTTAATACCGTACGTGAAGCGGTGGAAGCCACTGGTGCGACAGCCAGCGTGATTTACGTTCCGGCGCCGTTCTGCAAAGACTCGATTCTGGAAGCAGTCGATGCAGGCATCAAACTGATTATCACTATTACTGAAGGTATTCCGACACTGGATATGCTGACGGTTAAAGTGAAGCTGGATGAAGCTGGCGTGCGCATGATTGGCCCGAACTGTCCTGGTGTAATCACCCCGGGCGAGTGCAAAATCGGCATCATGCCTGGCCATATTCATAAGCCGGGCAAAATCGGTATTGTGTCGCGTTCCGGTACACTGACCTATGAAGCGGTTAAACAGACCACCGATTACGGCTTTGGCCAGTCTACCTGCGTCGGTATCGGCGGCGACCCGATCCCGGGCTCTAACTTTATCGACATTCTGAAACTGTTCGAGGAAGATCCGCAGACCGAAGCGATCGTCATGATCGGTGAGATCGGCGGTAGTGCAGAAGAAGAAGCGGCTGCTTACATCAAAGAACATGTCACCAAACCGGTTGTCGGCTATATCGCAGGTGTAACTGCACCCAAAGGCAAACGTATGGGCCATGCAGGCGCCATCATCGCGGGCGGTAAAGGTACAGCGGATGAGAAATTCGCTGCGCTGGAAGCTGCCGGGGTGAAAACTGTGCGTAGCCTCGCTGATATCGGCGAAGCCCTGAAATCTATTATTAAATAAAACCATTGCTCCTCCATGAGGGGAGCAAAGACGTGTCTCGACATGGTTGGCCGCTCCTGTAGCGGCCTTTTTTATGGTTGTAATTACGTATTCCAGTATTTGCAGCGGTAAGACGGTGCCCGTCAGTCGCTTGCGGCAGCATTGGGGGATAGCTTCACCGCTCTGTCTATCGATCAATATGGAATGGGGTTCATCAGGAGCAAAAAGATGCTGTTCACCCCACTGTCGCAGCGCCACCACCACCGGGAATAATGACTTGGTGGACAGGCGCTGCATGTCACGAACCAGAGCCTGATTTTGCGCACCAACGTTGCACAACACAGCGTTGGATACCGCTGAATAATAACCACTAAAATAAAATGGTTTTCGTGCGCGCGAGAATAAAAAGAATAATCACGGAGCGGTGTTAAGTATGATAATCGCAATAGTGAAATATTTGTAAAATAAAAAAGATGTGCAATAAGTCTAATTTCTCAAATGTCTTATCTGCCATGGAGGACCCATTTTTTCTGCGGATGATAAACGTTAAATACATGCGCCATTATTTATCTTTACCCACCGATTGATAACCATTGATTACGTTAAAATGAACATGCCGTTAACAATGTTTTTACTGCAATTGTACTCTGGCTACAAAATTAACAATAAAGAATTAAAAATGATTTAAATCAATACCTAAATGCTTGGAAAAAACTATGAAAATCGTTAAATTGTCGCAGATCAAATCGGCTAAAAATCGGTAAGATGGGCATAAATTGATCGGTGTCGAAAAATGTAAAATTAACTCAATAAAAACCTATTTATTGTAAGGGTTTTCCGAGTTAATATGCTCGCGATCAATTCGAAATTTTATTAACCTGGTTGTAACTTTTTTCATTCATTACTACAAGTTATGTGGCAGTGAATAAAAACAGTGCAACAAATTTCTATTGGGGCATGCGTGTGAACCTGCGCTAACGGGGTTTACTCTCGGAGTCTTCATGCGATGAGCAAGGAGTCAGAATGTTAGATATAGTCGAACTGTCGCGCTTACAGTTTGCCTTGACTGCGATGTACCACTTTCTGTTTGTGCCACTGACGCTTGGTATGGCGTTCCTGCTGGCAATTATGGAAACGGTCTATGTCCTCTCCGGCAAACAGATTTATAAAGATATGACCAAGTTCTGGGGCAAGTTGTTTGGTATCAACTTTGCTCTGGGCGTGGCAACAGGCCTGACGATGGAGTTTCAGTTCGGGACTAACTGGTCATACTATTCCCACTACGTTGGGGATATCTTCGGTGCGCCGCTGGCAATCGAAGGGTTGATGGCCTTCTTCCTCGAATCCACATTTGTTGGTTTGTTCTTCTTCGGTTGGGATCGTCTCGGCAAAGTGCAGCATATGGCAGTCACCTGGTTAGTCGCGCTGGGTTCTAACTTGTCAGCATTGTGGATCCTTGTAGCTAACGGCTGGATGCAAAACCCCGTCGCGTCTGATTTCAACTTCGAAACCATGCGCATGGAGATGGTGAGCTTTGCCCAACTGGTGCTGAACCCGGTTGCTCAGGTTAAATTCGTTCACACCGTGGCTTCCGGTTATACCTGCGGTGCTATCTTTATTCTCGGTATCAGCTCTTATTACCTGCTGCGTGGGCGCGACACCGCTTTTGCTAAACGCTCCTTTGCTATCGCTGCCAGCTTTGGCATGGCCGCTGTTCTGTCTGTTATTGTGCTGGGTGATGAATCCGGTTACGAAATGGGTGACGTGCAGAAAACCAAACTGGCTGCCATTGAAGCCGAATGGGAAACGCAACCGGCTCCGGCGGCATTTACCCTGTTTGGCGTGCCAGACCAGGATAAGCAAGAGAACAAATTTGCTATCCAGATCCCTTACGCGCTGGGCATTATCGCGACCCGTTCGGTGGATACCCCGGTTATCGGCCTGAAAGAGTTGATGGTGCAGCATGAAGAGCGTATCCGTAACGGTATGAAAGCGTACCAGTTGCTGGAGCAACTCCGTTCAGGTTCTACCGATCAGTCTGTTCGCGAGCAGTTCAACAGCGTCAAGAAAGACCTCGGTTATGGCCTGTTACTTAAACGCTATACGCCGAATGTGACCGATGCGACTGACGCACAAATCCAGCAGGCGACGAAAGACTCTATTCCGCGCGTTGCGCCGCTGTACTTCGCGTTCCGTATCATGGTGGCGTGTGGTGTTTTGATGCTACTGATTATCGCTGCGTCCTTCTGGACAGTGATTCGTAACCGTATTGGCGAGAAGAAATGGCTGTTGCGTGCGGCGTTATATGGTATTCCGTTGCCGTGGATCGCCATTGAATCCGGCTGGTTTGTTGCCGAGTACGGACGCCAGCCGTGGGCGATTGGTGAAGTGTTGCCGACCGCAGTGGCTAACTCGTCGTTAACCGTTGGCGATCTGCTGTTCTCCATGATTCTGATTTGCGGCCTTTATACGCTGTTTATGGTGGCGGAAGTGTTCCTGATGTTCAAATTTGCTCGCCTTGGGCCGAGCAGCCTGAAAACAGGTCGCTATCACTATGAGCAGTCCAGTGTGGCTTCTCAGCCGGCACGCTAAGACAGGAGTCGTCAAATGATCGATTATGAAGTATTACGTTTTATCTGGTGGCTGCTTGTTGGCATTCTGCTGATTGGTTTTGCTGTCACAGATGGCTTCGACATGGGTGTCGGCATGCTAACCCGCGTGTTGGGTCGTAGCGACACTGAACGCCGCGTGATGATTAACGCCATTGCGCCCCACTGGGACGGCAACCAGGTTTGGCTGATCACCGCTGGCGGCGCGTTGTTCGCCGCCTGGCCGATGGTTTACGCTGCCGCATTCTCCGGTTTCTATGTCGCGATGATCCTTGTGCTGGCTTCTCTTTTCTTTCGTCCGGTTGGTTTCGACTACCGCTCGAAAATTGAAGACAACCGCTGGCGCGGGATGTGGGACTGGGGCATTTTCATCGGTAGCTTCGTACCGCCGTTGGTGATTGGTGTGGCGTTTGGCAACCTGCTGCAGGGCGTACCATTCCACCTCGACAACGATATGCGTCTGTTCTACACCGGTAACTTCTTCCAGTTGCTCAATCCGTTTGGTCTGCTGGCGGGCGTGGTTAGCGTGGCGATGATCCTGACGCAAGGCGCGACATATCTGCAAATGCGTACCGTGGGTGAACTGCATCTGCGTGTTCGCGCTACAGTGCAGATCGCCGCACTGGTGACGCTGGTCTGTTTCGCGCTGGCTGGTGTGTGGGTGGTTTACGGTATTGATGGCTATGTGGTGACCTCTGTGATGGATCATCACGCACCGTCTAACCCGCTGCTTAAAGAAGTTGCGGTACAGGCTGGCGCCTGGCTGACGAACTTTAACAACATGCCTGTGTTGTGGGTGATCCCTGCGCTGGGCGTTGTGCTGCCGTTGCTGACCGTATTGACCGCGCGTCTGGATAAAGCTGCCTGGGCATTTGTGTTCTCTTCGTTGACCCTGGCTTGCATCATTCTGACCGCCGGTATCGCGATGTTCCCGTTCGTCATGCCGTCAAGCACCATGCTGAAAGCCAGTCTGACCATGTGGGATGCGACCTCGACCCAAATGACGTTGAATCTGATGACCTATGTTGCTCTGGTATTTGTGCCAATCGTTCTGCTTTACACCATCTGGTGTTACTGGAAAATGTTCGGCCGTATCACCAAAGAACAGATTGAAAGTAATACCCACTCTATGTACTAAGTAAGGAGCTGAATATGTGGTATTTCGCATGGATCTTAGGAACGCTTCTTGCCTGTGCTTTTGGAGTGATTACCGCCCTGGCGCTGGAACATGTTGAAGCGTTGAAAGCCGGACAAGAAGAAAAGTAATGGAAAAAGTTATCGCAAAATTGTATGCGGTAATGGATAAGGGCCCGTTAAGGGCCCTTTCCTTAATAATGGCGCTCTTGCTGGCCGGCTGCATTTTCTGGGATCCATCCCGTTTTGCTGCGAAAACCAGCGAACTGGAGATCTGGCACGGATTGCTGCTGATGTGGGCGGTTTGCTCCGGTGTTATCCACGGTGTCGGTTTCCGTCCGCACGCTCTTCACTGGCAGGGGTTTTTCTGCCCGCTTATCGCGGATGTCGTTCTGCTGGCTGGTCTTATTTTTTTCTTCTTTTGAATAAGAAATATCCGTTATCCTCATGGGCTTGCAAAAGCCCATAAATTTTTACTATCCGTTTACCTGAACCCATTCCAAAGCACCTTTCCCGCGCGTATAGTAGCGAAGTTTGAAAGCTCTAACTTGAGGTTGCGTCCTGAGGGTAGGCGTTCCGAAGGGCTGAAGACTTTTTTACACAGCACTGCGTTACTCGCGGTTTATTTGGAACCACCGAATCTCGCCGCTCGTGCCTTGTTCTATGTAGAAATGTCCGTCAGCACCATCCGCGAACAATGACAGGACACAACCTAATTGCATTACCGGGATGTAAAGTGAATACAACGCTGTTTCGATGGCCGGTTCGTGTCTACTACGAAGATACCGACGCCGGTGGTGTGGTTTACCACGCCAGCTACGTAGCTTTTTATGAACGAGCTCGTACAGAAATGCTGCGCCATCATCACTTTAGCCAACAAGTTCTGTTGGCGGAGCGTGTCGCGTTCGTGGTACGCAAAATGGCGCTGGAGTATTTTGCTCCCGCCAGACTCGACGACATGCTCGAAGTCCAAACGGAAATTACATCAATGCGTGGTACCGCCATGGTTTTCACGCAGCGGATTGTCAACGCAGAGAACAAAGTGCTGAATGAAGCTGAGGTGCTGATTGTCTGTGTTGATCCACTCTTAATGAAGCCTCGTGCGCTTCCCAAGTCTATTGTCGCGGAGTTTAAGCAGTGACTGACATGAACATCCTTGATTTGTTCCTGAAGGCAAGCCTTCTGGTCAAACTTATCATGTTGATTTTGATTGGTTTTTCAATCGCATCCTGGGCAATCATTATCCAGAGAACGCGTATCCTCAACACAGCAGGGCGCGAAGCGGAGGCATTCGAAGACAAGTTCTGGTCTGGCATTGAACTGTCGCGTTTGTATCAGGAAAGTCAGGGGCGCCGCGATAATCTGAGCGGTTCGGAACAAATCTTCTATAGCGGGTTCAAAGAGTTTGCCCGTCTGCATCGCGCAAACAGTCACGCCCCAGAAGCGATTGTCGAAGGGGCATCAAGGGCGATGCGCATTTCGATGAACCGCGAGCTGGAAAATCTGGAAAACCACATTCCTTTCCTTGGCACCGTGGCTTCTATCAGCCCCTATATCGGTCTGTTCGGTACGGTGTGGGGGATCATGCACGCCTTTATCGCGCTGGGCGCGGTGAAGCAGGCCACATTGCAAATGGTTGCACCAGGGATCGCGGAAGCGCTGATCGCCACTGCAATTGGTCTCTTTGCCGCAATCCCGGCGGTGATGGCGTATAACCGCCTGAACCAGCGCGTGAACAAACTGGAACAGAATTACGACAACTTTACGGAAGAGTTCACGGCTATTCTGCATCGCCAGGCATTCGCCAGCAGCGATAGCAACAAGGAGTAATCCATGGCCAGATCGCGTGGGCGGGGCAGTCGTGGCCTCAAATCTGAAATCAACATTGTACCGTTGCTGGACGTGTTGCTGGTGTTGCTGCTGATCTTTATGGCAACAGCGCCGATCATCACGCAGAGCGTAGAGGTCGATCTGCCGGATGCGACGCAATCGCAGACCGTCAGTACCAATGACGATCCTCCGGTCATTATTGAGGTTTCCGGTGTCGGACAGTACAGCGTGGTAGTGGACAAAGATCGTATGGATCAGCTACCGCCAGAGCAGGTGATTGCCGAGGCGCAGCGTCGCCTGCAATCCAATCCGAAAACCGTGTTCTTGATCGGCGGAGCGAAAGACGTGCCGTACGATGAAATCATTAAAGCGCTGAACCTGTTACATAGCGCGGGTGTGAAATCGGTTGGCTTGATGACGCAGCCTATCTGATCACTCGCCTGACAGGCGGACAGTTTTTGGGAACCGAGAGTGTCAAAGGCAACCGTACAAAACGACAAGCTTAAGCGAGCGATAATCATCTCGGCACTGCTGCACGTAATTTTGGTGGCACTGCTGATTTGGAGTTCGTTCGACGAGCATATTGATGCGTCTGCAGGCGGCGGCGGTGGCTCTGCGATCGATGCGGTGATGGTCGATCCCGGTGCTGTGGTGGACAATTACAATCGCCAACAGCAACAGCAAGCCAGCGCGCAACGCGCCAAAGAGCAGCGCGAAAAACAGGCGCAACAGCAGGCAGAAGAGCTGCGTGAAAAGCAGGCTGCCGAGCAGGAGCGTTTGAAACAACTGGAGCAGGATCGTTTGCAGGCGCAGGAAGCTGCACGCGAACAGGCCGAACAGCAGAAGCAAGCGGAAGAAGCAGCTAAAAAAGCACAGCAGCAACAGAAGCAAGCTGAAGAAGCCGCAGCGAAAGCCGCCGCTGATGCAAAAGCTAAAGCAGACGCCCAGGCAAAAGAAGCGGCAGACGCAGCGAAGAAAGCCGCCGCCGATGCGCAGAAAAAAGCGGAAGCTGAAGCCGCAAAAGCCGCTGCCGACGCACAGAAAAAAGCGGAAGCTGAAGCTGCAAAAGCTGCCGCCGATGCGAAGAAAAAAGCCGAAGCTGAAGCCGCGAAGAAAGCTCAGGCAGACGCTGAGAAGAAAGCACAGGCCGAAGCGGCTAAGCAAGCCGCCGCGGAGAAAGCCGCAGCAGAGAAAGCCGCTGCAGCTGAGAAGGCTGCTGCTGCGAAAGCTGCTGCGGCTGAAAAAGCAGCAGCAGAGAAGAAAGCCGCCGCCGCAGAGAAGGCCGCCGCCGATAAGAAAGCGGCAGCCGAAAAAGCGGCCGCTGCCAAGAAAGCCGCCGCTGAAAAAGCCGCTGCTGCTGCGGGTGTTGACGATCTGTTTGGCGATCTAAGCTCTGGTAAGAATGCGCCGAAAACAGGTGGCGGGGCGAAAGGTAATAATGCAGCCGCAGCCGGTTCTGGTAACACTAAGAACAACGGTGCATCGGGTGCTGACATCAGTAACTATGCGGGGCAGATTAAATCGGCGATTGAAAGCCGCTTTTATGACTCTTCCTCCTATGTGGGGAAAACCTGTACATTACGCATCAAGCTGGCACCAGATGGTATGCTGTTAGATATTCAGTCTGAAGGTGGCGACCCGGCGCTTTGCCAGGCAGCTCTTGCAGCTGCAAGACAGGCGAAAATTCCGAAGCCGCCAAGTCAGGCTGTGTATGAGGTGTTCAAAAATGCGCCGCTGGTCTTTAAACCACAATGAGTTTGTTAAAATTCTGCTAAATTATCGCGGGTTTTCCGCCCGGATAAGGGAGATATGATGAAGCAGGCATTACGTGTTGTATTTGGTTTTCTGATGCTGTGGGCAGCAGTGCTGCACGCAGAAGTACGTATCGAGATCACCCAGGGGGTGGACTCGGCACGCCCGATTGGTGTTGTGCCTTTCCAATGGGCAGGCCCAGGTGCTGCGCCTGAAGATGCTGGCGGTATTGTTGCTGCGGATCTGCGCAATAGCGGCAAATTCAATCCCCTCGATCGTTCTCGCCTGCCGCAGCAACCTGGCAGCGCACAGGAAGTTCAGCCGGCAGCATGGTCTGCATTGGGCATCGATGCGGTGGTTGTGGGTAAGGTAACCCCGAATCCTGACGGCAGCTACAACGTCGCTTACCAGTTGGTTGACACCGGTGGCGCGCCGGGCACCGTGCTGGCACAGAACTCCTTTAAAGTGAACAAACAGTGGCTGCGTTATGCCGCTCACGCCGCCAGTGATGAAGTATTCGAAAAACTGACCGGTATTAAAGGTGCATTCCGTACCCGTATTGCTTATGTAGTGCAGACGGCAAACAGTCAGTTCCCGTATGAGCTGCGCGTCTCAGACTATGACGGCTACAACCAGTTCCTGGTGCACAAATCGCCGCAGCCGCTGATGTCTCCGGCATGGTCTCCGGACGGGTCCAAACTGGCTTACGTGACATTTGAAAGCGGTCGTTCTGCTCTGGTTATCCAGACGCTGGCGAATGCCAGCATCCGCCAGATTGCTTCGTTCCCGCGTCACAATGGTGCTCCAGCCTTCTCGCCAGACGGTTCTAAACTGGCGTTTGCGCTGTCTAAAACCGGTAGCCTGAACATTTATGTCATGGATCTCGGTTCCGGCCAGATTCGTCAGGTGACCGATGGCCGCAGCAACAACACCGAACCGACCTGGTTCCCGGACGGCCAGTCGCTGGCGTTTACGTCTGACCAGGCAGGCCGTCCGCAGGTGTATAAAATAGGTCTCAATGGCGGCGCAGCACAGCGTCTCTCCTGGCAGGGGGCACAAAACCAGGATGCTGATATAAGTAGCGACGGCAAATTTATGGTGATGGTAAGCTCTGACGGTGGTCAGCAGCACATCGCTAAACAAGATCTGGCAGCGGGTGGCGTACAGGTTCTGACGTCAACGTTCCTGGATGAAACGCCAAGTCTGGCACCTAACGGCACAATGGTGATCTACAGCTCTTCTCAGGGGATGGGATCCGTGCTGAATCTGGTTTCGACAGATGGGCGTTTCAAAGCGCGTCTTCCGGCGACTGATGGTCAGGTTAAATTCCCTGCCTGGTCTCCGTATCTGTAATAATAAATATTTATAAAGGAATCAAAGAAATGCAACTGAACAAAGTGCTGAAAGGCCTGATGCTGGCTCTGCCTGTTATGGCGATTGCTGCGTGTTCTTCTCACAAGAACAACACCAGCGACCAGAGCGGCGAAGGCATGATGGGTGCTGGCACTGGCATGAACGGTAATGGCAACATGTCCTCCGAAGAACAAGCGCGTCTGCAAATGCAACAGCTGCAGCAGAACAACATTGTTTACTTCGATCTGGACAAATATGACATCCGTTCTGACTTCGCAGCGATGCTGGATGCTCATGCTAACTTCCTGCGTAGCAACCCGTCCTACAAAGTCACCGTAGAAGGTCACGCGGACGAACGTGGTACTCCGGAATACAACATCGCCTTGGGTGAACGTCGTGCTAACGCCGTTAAAATGTACCTGCAGGGTAAAGGCGTTGCCGCAGACCAGATCTCCATCGTTTCTTACGGTAAAGAAAAACCTGCAGTACTGGGTCATGACGAAGCGGCTTACGCTAAAAACCGTCGTGCCGTACTGGTTTACTAAGAGAATTGCATGAGCAGTAACTTCAGACATCATTTGTTGAGTCTGTCGTTACTGGTTGGCATAGCGGCCCCATGGGCCGCTAATGCTCAGGCGCCAATCAGTAGTGTCGGCTCAGGCTCGGTAGAAGACCGAGTCACTCAACTCGAGCGTATTTCCAATGCTCATAGCCAGCTTTTGACTCAACTTCAGCAACAACTTTCCGATAATCAGTCCGATATTGATACTCTTCGTGGACAAATCCAGGAAAATCAGTATCAGCTAAATCAGGTGGTTGAACGCCAACAGCAAATATTGCAGCAGATAGGCAATCTGAGCAGTGGCACCGCAGGACAGACGCAGCAAGCTTCCGGCGATCAGAGTAGTGCGGCGGCGCAATCGCCAGCAGCGGATACGGGCGCAAATAATGGTGCGGCAACGTCTGGTGCTCCCGTTCAAAGCGGCGATGCGAATACGGATTACAATGCAGCGGTTGCGCTGGTACAGGATAAATCCCGCCAGGATGATGCGATCGCTGCTTTCCAGAGTTTTGTCAAAAAGTACCCAGATTCAACCTACATACCGAATGCCAACTACTGGCTTGGTCAGTTGAATTACAACAAGGGTAAAAAAGACGACGCTGCTTATTACTTTGCCTCTGTGGTGAAGAATTACCCGAAATCACCTAAAGCGCCTGATGCCATGTTTAAGGTCGGCGAGATAATGCAGGACAAAGGTGACAGTGCTAAAGCGAAAGCGGTTTACCAGCAGGTGGTCAGTAAATACCCTGGTACCGAAGGCGCGAAACAAGCGCAAAAACGCCTTGGTTCTATGTAATGCATAGCGCATGACCAGAAATCGTGTTTTTTCTGGTCTTGTCGCCTGAATCATAAGCAGTTAAGTCATTCTGGTTGAAATTGTTGTTGCGCTGGATTCTTAAATCAGTAATATATGCCGCCGTTGCCACGGGATATGTCTTAAACCAGAAGCAACTAAAAGTGGGTCGTTAGCTCAGTTGGTAGAGCAGTTGACTTTTAATCAATTGGTCGCAGGTTCGAATCCTGCACGACCCACCAATTTAACATCGGGGTGGAGATGTTAAGCGTGAAGGATAACGTTGCGTAGCAACGGCCCGGCAAGGTAAAGCCGAGTCATCCTGCATGACCCATCACTTAAAGCAGTATCCAGCATGTAGTATCGGGTGATTAGCTCAGCTGGGAGAGCACCTCCCTTACAAGGAGGGGGTCGGCGGTTCGATCCCGTCATCACCCACCACTCGGGTCGTTAGCTCAGTTGGTAGAGCAGTTGACTTTTAATCAATTGGTCGCAGGTTCGAATCCTGCACGACCCACCAATTTAACACCAATCTAATGGTGTTAAAGGTGAAGGATAACGTTGCAGCAGCAGCGGCGCCACAGGGCGAGGCAAAAGCCAAATCATCCTCCACGATCCACCACGTAATGTGGTTCCTGGTTTAAATTATCTTCGAAGTCACTACCCTTATGGGTCGTTAGCTCAGTTGGTAGAGCAGTTGACTTTTAATCAATTGGTCGCAGGTTCGAATCCTGCACGACCCACCACTTTCAACGTGGGTGATTACTTCGAAGAGCAGTCCCGAAAGGGGTCGTTAGCTCAGTTGGTAGAGCAGTTGACTTTTAATCAATTGGTCGCAGGTTCGAATCCTGCACGACCCACCAATGTAAAAAAGCGCCCTAAAGGCGCTTTTTTGCTATCTGCAATATACAAGATTCGAACCTGCGGCAGGTTCGAGTCGACAAAATTGTCGGGAACAATTTTGAACAACGCGACAGCGTTGGCCCGAAGGGCGAGTCTCAGGATGAGACGAGTAGTGCAGTGAGACAACGGAGCCGCTTGCGGCGACGGCCCGAAGGGTGAGCGAAGCGAGTCATCCTGCACGACCCACCAATGTAAAAAGCGTCCTAAAGGCGCTTTTTTGCTATCTGCCCTTTTTAAATCTCGTAGTATCCATTTGTAGGCCTGCCAGGCGTAGCGCAACTGTCGGAGGCACATCTGTTATTCCTTAAAAATTCCTCACGACATTTTTTACGCAATCGGCTATCTTGTTTAGTATATAAAACATCTCTATCGTATTAGCCGCTTACCTGGCGGCTAATACGGTTGCTAAGTTCAGCAAGAAAAACGAGTAAGCATAATGAGCGTAATGTTTGACCCTGAAGCCGCAATCTATCCTTTTCCGCCAAAACCTCTGCCGCTGGATCAGCAAGGCAAGCAATTTTACCGCGAGAAAATCAAACGCTTGCTGAAAGAGCGGGATGCGGTGATGGTTGCGCACTACTATACCGACCCGGAGATCCAACAACTGGCGGAAGAGACGGGTGGCTGTATAGCTGATTCGTTGGAGATGGCGCGCTTTGGCGCCAGACATCCAGCCTCCACGCTGCTGGTTGCAGGCGTTCGGTTCATGGGCGAAACTGCCAAAATTCTCAGCCCGGAAAAAACCATTCTGATGCCAACGTTGCACGCCGAATGTTCGCTCGATCTGGGTTGCCCGATTGAGGAGTTTACTGCTTTCTGCGATGCTCATCCGGACCGCACCGTGGTGGTCTACGCGAATACCTCGGCCGCAGTGAAAGCGCGCGCCGACTGGGTCGTAACATCCAGTATTGCCGTGGAGCTGATTGAGCATCTCGATAGTCTGGGGGAGAAAATTCTCTGGGCACCAGACAAACATTTGGGAAGCTACGTGCAGAAACAGACCGGTGCAGATGTGCTTTGCTGGCAGGGTGCCTGTATTGTTCACGATGAGTTTAAAACCCAGGCGCTGATGCGCATGAAAGCGCTCTACCCGCAAGCCGCTATTCTGGTGCATCCGGAATCACCGCAATCGGTCGTGCAAATGGCGGATGCCGTGGGGTCCACCAGCCAATTGATTACCGCGGCGAAAACGCTGCCGCACCAACAGCTTATTGTGGCCACTGACCGGGGTATCTTTTATAAGATGCAGCAAGCCGTACCGGAAAAAGAGCTGTTTGAAGCACCGACGGCGGGCGAAGGGGCGACTTGCCGTAGTTGTGCTCACTGTCCATGGATGGCGATGAATGGCCTGAAAGCGATTGCAGAAGGGCTGGAACATGCAGGTGCTGAGCATGAGATCCACGTTGATGCGGCACTACGCGAAGGTGCCTTGGTATCGCTGAACCGCATGCTGGACTTTGCGGCTACACTACAGGCTTAATACTTTTTAACGCGTAACAATACGCTCTGAGGAAAGAATGGATTTTTTTAGTACACAGAACATCCTGGTACACATACCGCTGGGTGCCGGTGGGTACGATCTCTCATGGATAGAAGCCACAGGCACACTGGCGGGCTTAATTTGTATCTGGCTGGCGAGCCTGGAGAAAATCAGTAATTACGCGTTTGGTTTGATAAACGTCACGTTGTTCGCCATTATCTTTTTCCAGATCCAGCTCTACGCCAGCCTGTTACTCCAGCTTTTTTTCTTTGCTGCCAATATTTACGGTTGGTACGCCTGGTCACGTCAGACATCGCAAAACGAGGCTGAGCTGCAAATTCGCTGGCTACCGTTGCCGAAGGCGCTGGCATGGTTGGCCGTGTGCGTGGTTGCGATTGGCCTGATGACCGCGTTTATTGATCCTGTCTTTGCATTTCTGACCACCATTGCCGTTTCAGTCATGCACACTCTGGGGCTGAATGTGGCGATGCCGCAACTACAACCGGATGCTTTCCCGTTCTGGGATTCCTCCATGATGGTGTTGTCGATTGTGGCGATGATCCTGATGACGCGCAAATACGTTGAAAACTGGCTGCTTTGGGTGCTCATCAACATCATCAGCGTGGTGGTTTTCGCGTTACAAGGCGTGTGGGCGATGTCGCTTGAATATCTGATCCTGACATTCATTGCGCTTAATGGCAGTCGGATGTGGATGAACAGCGCGCGTGAGCGGGGTTCTCACGCGTTTTCACATTAATGGTGATGGTCAGGCTGTGATTCTCCCAGCGTGCAGTCTGGCCCGTTACAGCGCTGATACTCCATCTGCACGGTGGCGTGCTCAATCTGGTAATGATGGGTGAGGAAATGCTGGATCTCACTGAGTAACTTATCGTGATCCCGCGGCGGAATAACTTGTACATGCAATGTCATTAATGGTTTTTCACCGACCAACCAGACATGAACATGGTGTACGTCACGCACTTCCGGAATGGCACGGCGCAAATGGCGTTTCAGTGTGCCAATGTCGAATGTCGACGGCGCGCCTTCCAGCAATTCATTGACGCTTTCCTTCAATAGGTGCCAGGCGCTACGCAACACCAGCGCGGAAACCAGCACGGAGAGTATTGGATCGACTGGTGTCCATCCGGTCAGCATAATCACCAGCGCCGCGACGATTGCCCCAACGGAACCGAGCAGGTCACCCAGTACATGCAACGCCGCGGCACGCACATTGAGGTTCTTCTCTTCGCTACCGTGATGCAGCAACCAGAACGCCAGTATGTTTGCCAGAAGACCGGCAATGGCGATCACCATCATGGTTAATCCGGCGACCGGCTGCGGATGGTAAAAGCGTTGAAGGGCTTCCCAGACAATCCACACGGTAATCAGCACCAGCGCCAGCGCATTCACAAAGGCGGCGAGTGTCGTCAGCCGCAGCCAGCCAAACGTACGATGTGCGCTGGGCGGCTGACGCGCAAACCAGACAGCTAATAGCGCGAAGAGCAGGGCAGCGGCATCGGTAAGCATGTGACCAGCATCAGCCAGCAGCGCCAGCGAGCCGGATATAATCCCGCCGACCACCTCTATCAACATGAAAATGGTGGTGACGATAAATGCCAGCAACAAACGCCGGACGTTGGCATCGGCAGGAGAGTGTGAATGTGAGTGCGCCATAAATGGCTCCTTCCTTTTAACCAGGCTGAACGTCTTACATCATTACAGATTTTTAACCGGTGAGAAGAAAAAAATAAGGAGAGCCAAAGCTCTCCTTACCTATTAACCTCTTACGGCGTCACTCTTTTTACTGGGTTGTACCATCGGTTTTGGTATCGACATCATTATTGGTGCCATTACCAGTTTGGACTTTTTTGTTCACGTCCGGGCAACGCCCGTCCTTACACATCGTGTTTTTGTGCACTTCATCTTTGCTCATATGCTGTGATGAGTGAGTCTGATGTGTACCCGAAGCGGAATTTGTGCTGCCGTTGTTAATTTTGCTGTTATCAACCCCTTTCGGCGCAAGGTTTTGCTTTGCATCTGGGGCTGTCTGCCCAGCAGCTGCCGAGGCGTTGGCCTGACCATTATTGGATGAAGCATCCGATGCAGAATCGGCAGCCAATGCTGCCCCACTTGCAAGGGTCAGGGTCGAGGTCAGTAAAAGCGTCGCTAATTTATTCATTTTCATCATAAAGCTCCTGTTCTGGTCGTTTTCATCACCGGCAAAGGCGATAAAAGCAGCGCGAACGAGTTATCACGCTCAGTGGTGAAAGATGCCGATTTAATGATTAACGGCAGAATGTAATGTTGCTAAAATTCAATTTAACGGTGTTTACAGTTAAAAAGTGTAGCTCCAATCTTACACTCTGCGACTTTTACATGGTTTTTTGCGTCATTCCAGGAATTATCCGCCTGAAGTGTAAAAGGGCGTTTACACTTCAGGCCTGACGAGATAGATTGGAAAGATTGCATTCATTACAAAAAGTATGGCCACACTGGAAAGATCATGAATTATCAGAACGACGATTTACGTATTAAAGAGATCAACGAGTTATTACCTCCTGTAGCGCTCCTTGAAAAATTCCCCGCCACTGAAACTGCCGCCCAAACGGTATCCAGCGCCCGCAAAGCGATCCACAACATACTGCGTGGCGATGACGATCGTCTGCTGGTGGTAATTGGTCCGTGTTCCATTAATGATCCTGCGGCGGCGAAAGAGTACGCTTCACGCCTGTTGGTATTGCGTGAAGAGCTTAGCCGTGAGCTGGAAGTAGTGATGCGCGTCTATTTTGAAAAACCGCGTACCACAGTAGGCTGGAAAGGACTGATCAATGATCCGTATATGGATAACAGCTTCCAGATCAACGACGGCCTGCGCATTGCCCGTAAGTTACTGCTGGAAATTAATGACAGCGGTCTGCCAGCAGCGGGGGAATTCCTCGATATGATCACCCCGCAATATCTGGCGGATCTGATGAGCTGGGGGGCGATCGGCGCCCGAACTACGGAATCACAGGTACACCGCGAGCTGGCTTCTGGTCTCTCCTGTCCGGTTGGATTCAAAAATGGTACCGACGGCACCATCAAAGTGGCGATCGATGCCATTAACGCTGCCAGCGCGCCGCACTGCTTCCTGTCCGTCACCAAATGGGGTCACTCTGCGATTGTGAATACTGCCGGTAATGGTGACTGCCACATTATTCTGCGCGGCGGCAAAGAGCCAAACTACAGCGCAAAACATGTGGCAGAAGTGAAAGTTGGTCTGACCAAAGCGGGCCTGGAACCGCAGGTGATGATCGATTTCAGCCATGCGAACTCCAGTAAACAATTCAAAAAGCAAATGGATGTTGGTAATGATGTCTGCCAGCAGATTGCCAACGGTGAAAAAGCGATTATCGGTGTGATGATTGAAAGCCACCTGGTGGAAGGCAATCAGAGCCTGGAGAGCGGCGAACCACTGCTCTATGGTAAGAGCATCACCGATGCGTGCATCGGCTGGGAAGATACTGACACGATCCTGCATCAGTTAGCGGCGGCAGTAAAAGCACGTCGCGCCTGATTTGCGCCGCAGAGGTGTTAGCTTTTATCACTAACCCGGTCGCTTATCTGTGTTAGCCGCCGGGGATTCGTTGTGCTGCCGCCTTTCTGCGCGGCGAAATATTTTGTGTCTCTGATAGTGTGTGGCGTGCAAAAAAAAGCGTGGAGCAATCCACGCTTTTTTAATGGGCGAAAACTTACTTCGCTTTACCCTGGTTTGCCACCGCAGCGGCTTTCGCAGCGATCTCTTCCGCATTGCCCAGGTAGTAGTGTTTCAGCGGTTTGAAGTTTTCATCGAATTCATAAACCAGCGGTACGCCGGTCGGGATGTTCAGTTCGAGGATTTCTTCTTCGCTCATATTGTCGAGATATTTCACCAGTGCGCGCAGGGAGTTACCGTGCGCAGCGATGATCACGCGCTCGCCGCTTTTCAGGCGTGGCAGAATGGTTTCATTCCAGTAAGGAATAACGCGATCGATGGTCAGCGCCAGGCTTTCGGTCTGCGGCAGCTCGGCTTCGGTCAGTTTGGCGTAGCGTGGATCGTGACCCGGGAAACGCTCGTCATCTTTGGTCAGCGCTGGCGGGGTAACGGCAAAGCCACGACGCCACTGTTTAACCTGCTCGTCACCATATTTCTCTGCGGTTTCGGCTTTGTTCAGACCCTGCAATGCACCGTAGTGACGCTCGTTCAGTTTCCAGCTTTTTTCTACCGGCAACCATGCTTGATCCAGTTCGTCCAGCACGTTCCACAGTGTGTGGATGGCACGTTTCAGCACGGAGGTGTAAGCAAAATCGAAGGAGTAGCCTTCCTCTTTCAGCAGCTTACCTGCTGCTTTCGCTTCACCAACGCCTTTCTCTGACAGATCGACATCGTACCAACCGGTGAAGCGGTTTTCGTTGTTCCACTGGCTTTCGCCATGACGAACCAGAACCAGCTTAGTAACAGCCATACTCTTACTCCTGTAAGCTTGATTGAATGATAACAATTCTCATTATATTGCCGGGGAGCGATCCCCGGCAACGATTACCCATAACCATAGCGAAAATAGCCGCGCAGTGTAAGGTGCTTGTGAACCAGGGGTTATGGTTTTGTCGATAAGTGGCGCTTATTTCAGCAAAATGAGCAAAAAAAACCCTCCGGAAGGAGGGCTGAGATTAAAGCGCAATAAAGTGATATTCCGTCAGGCTGATATATTCGCTGCCGGGGCGTAAAATACAGTTCGGCTGCGGATAGTCCGGGCGATTCGGGCTGTCGGGCAAAAATTCGCTCTCCAGCGCCAGGCCTTGCCATGCAGCGTAGGTTTTCCCTCCGCGCGCTGGCGTCCCGTCGAGATAATTGCCGGAATAGAACTGGAGCGCAGGGGCGCTGGTATAAACGGTCATTTGCAGTCGATTATCCGCCGACCACAGCTGTGCCGCAGGCTGGCTGGCATCGCCCTTTGCCTGCAACAAAAACGCATGATCGTAGCCTTTTACCACGCGCTGATCGTCGTCGCTGAGAAACTCTTCTGCCACGGTTTTTGGCGTACGGAAATCAAAACTGGTCAGCGCGACTTTTTTCAACCCACCGGTCGGCAGCCCCATCTCATCCACCGGCAGATATTCATCTGCCAGCAGTTGCAGGGAGTGGCTACGCACATCAGACTGGTGCCCATCCAGGTTGAAATACGCGTGGTTGGTCAGATTGACCGGGCAGGGTTTGTCGGTCGTGGCGCGATATTCAATTGCCAGACGGTTATCCTCGCCGAGGCGAAAATTCGCCGTGGCATTTACGTTGCCCGGAAAACCCTGATCGCCATCCGGTGAAGACAGCGAAAACAGCACTTCATTTTCATTCTGACGCTCAATTCGCCAGCGACGCTTGTCGAAACCTTCCGCGCCACCGTGCAATTGATTTTCGCCCTGGCTGGGTGTAAGCGCATACGTCTGGCCATCAAGCTGAAAACGGCTTTTGCTGATACGGTTGGCGTAGCGGCCCACCGAAGCGCCGAGAAATGCGGATTGTTGCAGATAGTATTCCGGTGAAGCGCAACCGAGCAGCGCTTCACGTACCGTGCCATCTTTCAGGGGCACGCGCGCTGAGAGCAGCGTCGCGCCCCAATCCATCACTGTCACCACCATTCCGGCGCTGTTGCGCAGCGTGATGAGACGAAAGGGCAGCCCATCCGGAGCCGCCGTCGCAGATTCGTTTAGCACTGTCCTGCTCCTTGTGAAGGTTTGCACACATAAAAGGTTTCTTTGATGCCGGTTTTGGCTTCGTACTGGTTTTCCACGGCCTGTTTCACCACAGGAACCAGTGCTTCCGGCACCAGCGCGACAACGCAGCCGCCGAAGCCGCCGCCGGTCATGCGTACGCCGCCTTTGTCACCGATAGTGGCTTTTACAATCTCGACCAGCGTATCGATTTGCGGCACCGTGATTTCAAAATCATCGCGCATCGACGCGTGGGATTCGGCCATTAGTACGCC
Organism: Kosakonia arachidis; assembly: GCF_900116535.1. Classification (GTDB taxonomy): domain Bacteria; phylum Pseudomonadota; class Gammaproteobacteria; order Enterobacterales; family Enterobacteriaceae; genus Kosakonia; species Kosakonia arachidis. The sequence continues at coordinate 576,693 of NZ_FPAU01000001.1, forward strand.
CATGCGTTGCAGATCGCCTTTCTCCAGCGCGGACGCAGCTTCCACCGTGCGCGCGTTTTCTGTTAGCACATGGCGTACGCGTTTGCTGACCAACGGATCCAGCTCATGCGCTACCGCATTGAACTGGTCGATGCTGACATCACGCAGCGCTTTCTGCTGGAAGAAACGTGCGCCAGTTTCGCACTGCTCACGACGCGTGTTGTATTCACTGCCCACCAACGTGCGTTTGAAGTTACTGTTAATGATGACAATTGCCACACCTTCCGGCATCGACACTGCTTTGGTACCCAGAGAGCGGCAGTCGATCAGCAACGCGCTGCCTTTTTTGCCCAGCGCCGAGATCAACTGATCCATAATGCCGCAGTTACAGCCGACGAACTGGTTTTCCGCCTCCTGGCCGTTAAGGGCAATCTGCGCGCCATCCAGCGGCAGATGGTAAAGTTGCTGGAAGACGGTGCCAACCGCCACCTCCAGCGACGCTGAGGAGCTTAACCCCGCACCTTGAGGTACGTTGCCGCTGATCACCAGATCGGCACCGCCAAAGCTCGCGTTTCGTTTTTGCAGGTGTTTCACTACGCCACGCACATAGTTGGACCACTGCTGGCTGTCGTGAGTAACAATGGGGGCGTCGAGGGAAAATTCATCCGTCTGATTATCGTAATCAGCGGCAATCACCCGCACAATGTGATCGGTGCGCGGTGCGCAGCTAATCACCGTCTGGTAATCAATAGCGCAGGGCAGTACAAAACCGTCGTTATAGTCAGTATGTTCGCCAATCAGATTCACGCGGCCCGGAGCCTGAATGGTATGTGTCGCAGGGTAGCCAAATTTCTCAGCAAACAGGGATTGTGTTTTCTCTTTCAGACTCATTGTTATTCTCCGGATTCGCGAAAATGGACATCGCTTAGCGCACGCAGGCGTTCAGCGGCTTGTTCCGCCGTCAAATCGCGCTGAGTTTCCGCCAGCATTTCGTAACCCACCATAAATTTACGTACGGTAGCGGAACGAAGAAGTGGTGGGTAGAAATGCGCGTGCAATTGCCAGTGCTCATTATCTTCACCGTTAAACGGCGCGCCGTGCCAGCCCATTGAGTAAGGGAAAGAGCACTGGAACAGGTTGTCGTAACGGCTGGTCAGTTTTTTCAGTGCCAATGCCAGATCGCTGCGCTGCGCTGCGGTTAAATCAGTAATACGCTGGATATGTGCCTTCGGCAACAGCAACGTTTCGAAGGGCCAGGCCGCCCAGTAAGGCACTACGGCCAGCCAGTGATCCGTTTCCACTACCGTACGGCTGCCGTCATTTAGCTCGCGCTGCACATAATCAACCAGCATTGGCGAGTGATGTTCAGCAAAGTACGCTTTTTGCAGGCGGTCTTCGCGTTCCACTTCGTTGGGCAGGAAGCTGTTCGCCCACACCTGACCATGCGGATGTGGGTTGGAGCAGCCCATTGCCGCGCCTTTGTTCTCAAAAACCTGCACCCAAGGATACTGCTGGCCCAGCTCGGCGGTTTGCTGTTGCCAGGTTTTCACTACCTCTTCCAGCGCACTCAGGCTCAGTTCCGGCAGCGTTTTGCTGTGATCCGGCGAGAAGCAAATAACCCGGCTGGTTCCTCGCGCGCTCTGGCTGCGCATCAGCGGATCGCGGCTTTCGGGTGCCTGCGGCGTGTCGGTCATCAGCGCCGCAAAATCATTGGTGAACACGTAAGTACTCGTGTAATCGGGGTTTTTATCGCCCGTTACGCGAGTATTGCCCGGACACAGGAAGCAATCCGGATCGTGCGCAGGCAATGCTTGCTTCGCAGGCGTTTCCTGCGCCCCTTGCCAGGGACGCTTTGCGCGATGCGGAGAAACCAGGATCCACTGATCGGTCAGTGGGTTGTAGCGGCGATGTGGGTGATCTACCGGGTTAAATTGCGTCATTACTGCTCCTTCAGTCCGGATAACCCTGCGGATGGCGTGACTGCCAGCGCCAGGTATCTTCTGCCATTTCGTCAAGCGTGCGGGTCACGCGCCAGTTCAGCTCTTTATCGGCTTTGGTCGCATCGGCCCAGTAAGCCGGTAAATCGCCCTCGCGGCGCGGCGCGTAATGCCATGCCACTGGTTTGCCGCAGGCTTTGCTAAATGCATTAACCACATCCAGTACGCTGCTACCGACACCGGCGCCGAGGTTGTAAATATGTACGCCCGGTTTGCCAGCCAGTTGTTGCATAGCCGCAACGTGACCGTCAGCAAGGTCCATCACATGAATATAATCACGCACACCTGTGCCATCCGGCGTCGGATAATCGTTGCCGAAGATTGCCAGCGAATCACGGCGGCCAACGGCAACCTGCGCGATGTAAGGCATCAGGTTATTTGGGATACCTTGTGGATCTTCGCCCATATCTCCTGACGGATGTGCACCGACCGGGTTGAAGTAGCGCAATAGCGCGATGCTCCACTCCGGCTGTGCTTTTTGCAGGTCGGTGAGGATCTGTTCCACCATCAACTTGCTTTTGCCGTACGGACTTTGCGGCGTCCCGGTGGGGAAGCTTTCGACATAAGGGATTTTCGGTTGATCGCCGTAAACCGTGGCGGATGAGCTGAAAATCAGGTTTTTGACGTTGGCGGCACGCATGGAATTGATCAGGCGCAGCGTACCGTTGACATTGTTGTCGTAGTACTCCAGCGGCTTCGCCACGGATTCGCCAACGGCCTTCAGCCCGGCAAAGTGAATGACCGCTTCAATGGCATGATCGTGCAGGATTTCGGCCAGCAGCGCTTCATCACGAATATCGCCTTCAACGAACAGCGCGGATTTTCCGCCGAAGCGCTCGATTTCATTGAGCACGCTGCGCTTACTGTTACAGAGGTTATCCAGAATGATGACGTCATGGCCGTTTTGCAGCAGTTGCACACAGGTGTGGCTTCCTATGTAACCGCTACCACCAGTAACGAGAACTCGCATATTTCACTCCATAAAGCATTTGATATGAACAAACCTTAGCATAACAGAGAGGTGAAAACTGTGATATGGGATAAATTAGTGGAATCGTTTACACTCAATTTTCTGTCGTCCGGTTTGTCGTGTAACCGCCGGAAAAGCACTGCTTTAGCAGCACTTATCCGGCGAGTCTGAACAGTCTTAAAATGGCTGTATTGCGTTACAGCAACGCAGACGCTGCCGGCAAAGCCGGACAACGTCCCGAGAGGTTATAAGTCATTGATGGCAGTCAGGCAATCGGCGTGCAGGATAAAAGACTCTATTCCAGATGTTCGCCATGGCGATGCTGCTCAGGAAGCGTGCGTTTCGAAGTGGTAGTGGTAGCTGTCGCCTTCCGGCACAAAGGTCAGCCGGTGAGTAATACAGGCTGGTGCATCGTCAGCATGATGCGAAACAAACAGCAATTGGGTTTGCCCTTCACTGATTAACACATCAACAAAGCGGCGGATCAACTGACGGTTCAGCGGATCCAGGCCTTGCAGCGGCTCATCAAGGATCAGTAATGTCGGATGTTTCACCAGCGCACGGACAATCAGCGCCAGTCGCTGTTGTCCCCACGAAAGGCTCTGGAATGGCGCATCGGCGGTGCGGGCGTCGAACCCTAAAATATCCAGCCAGCGCTGGGCCAGTTTGTGCTGTTTGTCTGACACCGCCTGATAGATACCAATTGAGTCAAAATAGCCGGAGAGGATCACGTTGCGCACATTGGTGCTGACGCGGTAATCGAGATGCAGGCTGCTGCTGACGTAACCAATATGTTTTTTGATATCCCAGATAGTTTCACCGCTGCCCCGACGGCGGCCAAACAGCGTCAGATCGTTGCTGTAACCCTGCGGGTGATCGCCGGTGATCAGACTCAATAGCGTTGATTTTCCTGCGCCGTTCGGGCCGACGATCTGCCAGTGTTCGCCAGGGTTTACCGTCCAGGAAAGCTGATTGATGATTGGCCGGTCATTATAAGAAACGACGCCATCGTTCAGCACAATCAGCGGCTCGCCCGCGCGTAACGTTTCTCGGGCCGGGGGGGCATCGGGTTCCGGCAGGGCAATACCAGCAAGTTTTTCACTGTGCGCCAGTTGTGCAATCAGCGCCTGTTGCAGCAGGTCTGACTTTTCACCGGTTTCCGTCAGGGTGCAATCCACCAGTACGCCAGCATGCTGTACAAACGCTGGAATTTCATCGAATCGGTTAAGCACCAGCACTACGGTGTAACCTTCTGCATTCAGTCGCGCCAGCAGTTCCGCCAGTTGCTGGCGGGAGCTCACATCCAACCCGTCGAACGGTTCATCCAGAACCAGCAGTTCCGGCTCGGACATCAGCGCCTGGCACAGTAGTGTTTTGCGCGTTTCACCGGTCGAAAGGTATTTAAAGCGGCGTGTCAGTAGATGAGTGATGCCGAACTGCGCCGCCAGCTGTTCACAACGCTGTGGGTTTTTGACCTCATCCTGAATGATGTCGGCGGTGGTACGCCCGGTATCTTCTTCTCCAGGGCTGAGCATATCGGTGTTGTTGCGCTGCCACTCATCACTGATCAGTTTTTGTAACTGTTCAAAAGAGAGGCGCGTCAGGCGAGTAAACTGACACTGACGTTCACCGTTCAATAGCGTCAGTTCTCCCGAAAGCGCGCGTGCCAGCGCGGATTTCCCGCTGCCGTTAGCACCAACAAAAGCCCAGCTTTCACCCGCCCGCAGGATTAACTGTTCAAGGTGCAGCGTGCGTGTATCGCTAAGACGAAACGTGCCTTGCGAAATTTGCAATGATGACATGATACATCCCGTTTTTTGCAGCAATGAAGCTCAGGGATACGAGCAATGTACTCACTTGTCAATGCGATTAGCATAACGTGGCGAGAATGACGCGATCGGCATTAAAATATGCCGTCACTTCGTGCTGTTTCTGCAAATTATCCACCTCATACGTTGGCACCGTGGCGCAGAGCTGCTGTCCGTCGGGCAAGGTCATCAGCACTTCGCTTTGCTGTTCGCCACGCTCAATGTGGCTGATAAACCCCTTAAGCTGGTTGTCGGCAAGCGCTGCGCACTGTGCATCCTGCGTGATATTAACCCACGGTGCTTTCAGCAATACCAGTACCTCTTTTCCTGCATCAAGGCCAAGTCGTTCGCCACTTTGTGCGGTGATAGCGACTTTCAGGCGCGTTTCACCGTCGGCCAGCAGCACTTCAATATGCTGCTGCACCTGCTGGTGATCGCGGGCAGTGACGGTGCCAAACCATTGGTTGCGTGCGCTGGTTTGCAGGGAGAAGCGGGAAATGGCTGCCAGCAGGCTGTCCAGCGGCAGCGCGTCGTCGTCGCTCAGCACGTCAAATGCCTTCTGCTGGATCTGCGCCAGCAGATCGTAAAGCTGAATCAGACGATGTCCGTAACGGGTCACTACCGCGCCGCCACCGCCTTTACCGCCTGTAGCACGATCAACCAGCGTATGTTCGCTCAGTTGGTTCATTTCATTTATGGCATCCCAGGCGCTTTTATAACTGATGCCTGCGTTCTTCGCCCCCTGGCTAATCGACCCCGTTTGTTCAATCTGTTTCAGCAGAGAAATACGGCGCGGATCGGCAAAAAGGCGTTCCTGGAGTTTGAGGGTTAAGAGAATTTCAGCCTGCATTACGCAATGTCCTGACAAAAAGAGTATTGTGAAGGAAAAGCGGTATTACGCCTAGCCTGAGCCCTGATATTGATAGCAAAGTAGCTCACGCAATCGCACAAAAGGCGAGTGTTTTTCTGTGGAATCAGGCTAGAATATTTCCTTCACAATATCCGGAGTCGATCATGTTAGAGTTGTTGAAAAGTCTGGTTTTTGCCGTGATCATGGTTCCTGTGGTGATGGCTATCATCCTGGGGTTGATTTATGGCCTGGGTGAAGTGTTTAACGTCTTTTCCGCCGTTGGTCGTCGCGACCGTTCCAGCCAGCAGCGCTGATCCTTTCGAAAACGCCCACTTTAGTGGGCGTTTTACTGTTCAAGATTTTGTGACATCCTGCCGATATATTCACTGAAGTTACTCATTCTTTATGGGTATTACCTGTGGTCATTAAAACTCTGATAACATCGTTATGTTTCAATGTATATAACGATACTCATAGGAGCTACAAATGGCAGGTACATGGTTACGCCTTTTTGCTGGGGCGACTTTATCGCTTTCTGTTGCCGGGCATGCGCTGGCGGAAGAGGGCAAAATTACCGTTTTTGCAGCAGCGTCTCTGACCAATGCGCTGCAGGATATTGCGGCGGCGTATAAAAAAGAGAAAAACGTTGAGGTGGTCTCTTCATTCGCCTCCTCATCAACGTTGGCGCGTCAGATTGAAGCAGGCGCGCCAGCCGATCTGTTTATCTCTGCCGATCAGAAATGGATGGATTACGCGGTCGAGAAAAAATCCATTGATACGGCGACGCGTGAGACCCTGCTGGGCAACAGCCTGGTGGTTGTAGCACCAAAAAGTAGCGCTCAGGGCGATATTACCGTTAATGCTAAAACGAACTGGACCAGCTTGCTGAAAGGCGGTCGCCTTGCCGTTGGCGACCCGGACCACGTTCCGGCAGGGATTTATGCCAAAGAAGCGCTGCAAAAACTGGGGGCATGGGACACCTTGTCACCGAAGCTGGCTCCGGCAGAAGATGTACGTGGTGCGCTGGCTCTGGTAGAGCGAGGAGAAGCGCCACTGGGCATCGTTTACGGTTCTGACGCGGTTGTCAGTAAAGGTGTGAAAGTGGTGGGGACCTTCCCGGAAGATTCGCACCAAAAAGTGGAATACCCGCTGGCTATCATCGACGGGCATAAAAACGCAACGGTAACGGCGTTTTATGATTACCTGAAAGGCCCGCAGGCTTCTGAAATTTTCAAACGTTACGGATTTACAACGCACTAATGATATTGACGGATCCCGAATGGCAGGCGGTACTGCTGAGCCTAAAAGTCTCATCCCTCGCGGTATTATTCAGTTTGCCCTTTGGGATCTTCTTCGCCTGGCTGCTGGTGCGTTGTACATTTCCGGGGAAGGCTCTCCTTGATAGCGTACTGCATCTGCCACTGGTTTTACCGCCAGTGGTGGTCGGTTATCTGTTGCTGGTGGCGATGGGCAGACGCGGTTTTATCGGTCAGTGGCTATATGACTGGTTCGGTATCACCTTTGCGTTTAGCTGGCGCGGCGCGGTGTTAGCCGCCGCGGTGATGTCTTTTCCATTGATGGTGCGCGCAATCCGTCTGGCGCTGGAAGGTGTGGACAGAAAGCTTGAACAGGCGGCACGCACGCTTGGTGCCGGGCGCTGGCGTGTCTTTGTCACCATCACGCTGCCGCTGACGTTGCCGGGAATTATTGTCGGTACGGTGCTGGCTTTCGCCCGCTCCCTCGGTGAGTTTGGCGCGACTATCACCTTCGTCTCCAATATTCCGGGGGAAACGCGCACTATCCCGTCGGCGATGTACACCCTGATCCAGATGCCTGGCGGCGAAAGCGCGGCGGCGCGGCTATGTATTATCTCGATTGTGCTGGCGCTAATTTCCTTGCTGGTATCGGAATGGCTGGCGCGTATCAGCCGTGAACGGACAGGGAGATAACCTATGCTGGAGCTCAATTTCACCCAAACGCTGGGAACACATCAACTGCGTGTCGCCGAATCGCTGCCTGCCAGCGGGATTACGGCGATTTTTGGTGTTTCCGGCGCCGGGAAAACCTCGCTGATTAATGCGATCGGGGGCCTGACGCACCCGCAAGAGGGGCGTATTACCCTGAACAATCGTGTACTTCTCGATACCACACGCAAAATTTGCCTGCCGCCGGAAAAACGTCGTGTCGGTTATGTTTTTCAGGATGCGCGCTTGTTCCCGCACTACAAAGTGCTCGGTAACCTGCGTTATGGCATGGCGAAATCAATGGCCGGACAATTCGACAAGCTGGTGGCACTGCTGGGCATTGAGCCTTTGCTGGAGCGACTGCCGGGTACGCTCTCCGGCGGCGAAAAACAGCGCGTCGCCATTGGCCGCGCGTTGTTAACCGCGCCGGAACTGATGTTGCTGGATGAGCCGTTGGCTTCGCTGGATATTCCGCGTAAACGGGAGTTGTTACCCTATTTGCAGCGGCTGGCGCAGGAGATCAACATTCCGATGCTGTATGTCAGCCACTCGCTGGATGAGATCCTGCACCTGGCCGATAAAGTGATGGTGCTGGAAGCGGGTGAAGTGAAAGCCTTTGGTAGCCTGGAAGATGTCTGGGGCAGTCGCGTGATGAACCCCTGGCTGCCACCCGAGCAGCAAAGCAGCGTGTTTAAAGTGGCGGTGCTGGAACACCATCCGCACTACGCCATGACCGCACTGGCACTTGGCGATCAGCATATCTGGGTGAACAGAGTCGATCGCCCGCTGCGAAGCACGCTACGCATCCGTGTTCAGGCGACGGATGTTTCCCTGGTGCTGCAACCACCGGTGAATACCAGTATCCGTAATATTCTGCGCGCCAAAGTGACGCAATGTTTCGATGTCGATGGGCAGGTAGAAGTCCAACTGGAGGTCGGTAGCCGCACATTGTGGGCGCGCATCAGCCCCTGGGCAAGAGATGAACTGGGTGTTAAAGCGGGCCAGTGGCTGTATGCGCAAATCAAGAGCGTGTCGATTACGGCCTGATCACAGCAGCGCTTTGTAGATAAAGCTGGCAATGCTGTCGACGGTATTGTCGCCAATCACCACATCGGCGTGTGCTTTGACTGCATCGTCGGCATTCCCCATCGCCACGCCGACGCCTGCCGCTTCCAGCATGCTGATATCGTTATAGTTATCGCCAAATGCCACCACGTCTTGCATCGATAAACCTTGTGATGCCACCCATTCGGCCAGACGTTTGCCTTTACTGTTTCCGGCGCGGGCGATATCAACCTGATCGTGCCACGACCATTCACATTCCAGCCCCAGCGTCTGCTCAATATGGTGGACGAAATCCTTCAGTTTTTGCGTATCTTCATCGGTGAGCGCGAACTTCCAGATGGCTTCCACTTCCTGTGCCGCGCTGCTCAGCGAGGCGACTTGTTCAAACACCGGACGTTGCTCCGGCGGCAGTGATTGCGCCCAGTTGTTGGTACGTAGCACATGACCGGTCGGTTTCTCGTACAGCATGGCGTTATCGACATACATCAGACCATGAATGTCATGTTCGTTAAGCTGCGTAATGAGTTGTTGCGCTTGCGGTACCGGCAGTGGATCGGCAGAGAGTACTTTTTTTGCACGATAATCATACAAATAAGTGCCATTACAACAAATTGCAGGTGTATCCAGCGCCAGTGCCTGATAAAAAGGGTGGATGGCGACATGATGCCGACCGGTGACAATAATGAGTTGATGTCCTGCCGCTTTTGCGCGGGCCAACGCTTCGAGGGATGAGGGCAGAAGCGTTTTTTTCGGTGTCAGTAGGGTACCGTCTAAATCCAGAGCAATAACTCGCGAAGTCATAACATATTCCGTGGTCGATGTTGAAATTTCTGCGTCCGGGCATGGTACACCGCGTCGCCGGATGCGCAAAATCTGGCGTAGAAAATCAGCATCAAGCCAGAAAAAAGGCTATCCTGGTTACTTAACGCAAATAAGAATTAGAGGAAAGGAGTGTTCATGAAACAAACCGTCTATACCGCAAGTCCGGAAAGTCAGCAGATCCACGTCTGGCGTTTGAATTCTGAGGGCACCCTGACACTGGTTCAGGTCGTTGATGTGCCGGGTCAGGTTCAGCCAATGGTGGTCAGCCCGGACAAACGTTACCTCTACGTGGGCGTTCGCCCAGAATTTCGCGTTATCGCTTACCGTATCGCCCCTGACGACGGTGCGCTGACGTTTGCGGCAGAAGCGCCGTTGCCGGGCAGCCCGACGCACATTTCCACCGATCATAGTGGCCGTTTCCTGTTCAGTGCCTCTTACAATGCGGGTAGCGTCAGCGTGACACACCTGGAAGACGGTATTCCGACACAGAACGTCGATGTCGTGGAAGGGCTGGAAGGGTGCCACTCGGCGAACATCTCTCCGGACAACCGTACGCTGTGGGTTCCGGCGCTGAAGCAGGATCGTATCTGCCTGTTCACGCTGGCGGATAACGGCAATCTGACGGCGCAAAACCCGGCGGAAGTGACCACCGTGGAAGGCGCAGGCCCGCGTCATATGGCGTTCCATCCGAACGCGCGTTTCGGCTATTGCGTGAATGAGCTGAACAGTTCCGTTGATGTCTGGCAGTTGAGTGATGCGCACGGCAAAATCGAGTGCGTACAGACGCTGGATATCATGCCGCCAGATTTTGCCGATACCCGCTGGGCGGCAGATATTCACATCACACCGGATGGCCGTCATCTCTATACCTGTGATCGTACTGCCAGCCTGCTGACGATTTTCAGTGTCTCGGAAGATGGCAGCGTGCTGTCGCTGGAAGGTTTCCAGCCGACGGAAACACAGCCGCGCGGTTTCAACATCGATAAGAGCGGGAAGTATCTGATCGCGGCCGGGCAGAAATCGCACCATATCACGCTATATGAGATCTCCGGCGAGCAGGGGCTGCTGACTGAGAAAGCGCGTTATGCGGTAGGTCAGGGGCCAATGTGGGTGGTGGTTAACGCCTTCTGATACTGAACATCAGCCATAAAAAAACCTCGCCGCGGCGAGGTTTTTTAGTACCACTGAATTACTTCTTCGGCTCAGCGACAACCTTGCTGCCTACGCCGCGGTTGTTAAACTCCCACATACGGTTGAACTGCGGGTTGTTCAGCTCACGCAGTACATTGCCTTTATCATCCACCGTGCCAATATTGCCTGCATACGCACGGCCAGAAACAGCGGCATCTGCCCATGGTTTAGCGACGTTAAAGCCTTCATTAATCACGCTGTCGCGGATAACGACCTGACCGTTGGTGTTGCTATCAACGTCCAGGGAACGGCCGAGCTGCGCCACGCCGTTGCCGGTAAAGCGGCTGTTGACGGCGAGAAAGCCGTAGTACAGGTTAGAGAGCGTCGCCGGGGCGAAGACGTAGCCTTCTTTTTGCGTGCGGGAGTTCACTACGCGGAAATCGGTGTTATCAAACACTACCGCGCCGCGACCAGAGACGATATCCACATCCCCTTCGAGGTAGCTATTGGTCACCAGCGTACGGGGCTGGCGATCGTTACGCAGGGTATTGTCTACGCTGCTGTTAGTGACAAAGAAAGTATTCTGGCGACCCAGAATGTTGACATTGTTGATTTGCACTTTATCGCCGTCGCTGCGCAGAGCCACCGCCTGGTGATTTCCCGCATCAACACTGTCACCCAGCGTGTTCTCAATAGTCAGGTTCTGCAATTGCAGGCCATTGTTTTGTGACCAGAAAACCGCAGAACACATCACACCGACCGTTGCGGTGCGTTTGCTCTGGCAGTTATCGAACATGTACCACGCTGGTTTACCCGGCATATATTTGCCTGATGGATTGACCAGACGACGCCAGGTATTTGGATCGGTTTCAGAGTCAATCGCCAGACCGATTTTTACGTCCAGCGCTTTCTCGCCGGTACCGTAAATGGTCAGGCTGCCAGGGGCAGCAGGCACATACACCGTGCCTTGATACTCGCCCGGCATCACGGCGATATATTGACGATCGCTGGCATGCTTGTTGATCGCTGCGTCTACCGCAGCCTGAATGGTGGTGTACGTTACGCCTGGAGTACCTGCCGGGCCAACCACGAAGTCTGCTTTTTGCGGCAGACGGATCGAAGACGGTTTCCATACTGCGCCGTCCGGCGTCATTGAGGTAAAGTAGCGATCCGCCACGAAGTTTTTCGCTTCGCTCGCGCTGAGGACAGGACGTGACGTCGTGCCCGGTGCTTTCTGTTCAGAGGGACGTTCAGCCGGCGGGGTTGAGCTACAGGCGGTCAGTGTCACGCCAAAAGCGAGCGCCAGCGCCAGACGGGAAACCGATGATGTGTTCAAAGCGTGCTCCAGACTATGCAAAATTGAAAGGGTTACGTCAAAGCCTGCATTTTTATACTAAGTTGAGCGAAACGGGAAGCCAAAATCGAAAAAAGTCGGCGGTAAGTGAGCGAAAGTGGCCGCTATTTGGCGGATGGGGAAATTCCCGCCGCGCAAAGGCATCGGCGGGAAGGGGCATTAAGGATGCAGGGCGAGACCTTTGATCACTTTATCAATGGCTTTTTTCGGCCCGCGCAGGGCAATGCCGACCAGGTTCATCGCTTCCGGATCTTCTAACTGAAATACGGCGCGGTTAGCGTCATCATTGCCAGTAGAGAACATCGCTTCCACATATGGCACAACCGTCACTTCCCGCTCCAGCCCTTTGCGGTGGGTACGCTGCAAATCAGCCAGCGTACCGGCGAAAATCAACATCGGCTGCCCGGCAATGCGCTCATAGCGACGCCCGGCGGCATCCACGTAGGGTTCTCCTAGCACTTCCGGCGCGGCAGAAACCACACCAGTGGCGAGAAACGCCACCACATTCAACCGTTGCCAGCTTTCCAGATCGTCACGTACCACAAGAGCAACTTTGGTATCAAACATGCGTTTTTCTTCTCCGTCTAGCGTAAAAAGCCCATCTTCGAAGAAGCGCGTTCAGCGGGATAGAACGTTTGTGCACTGGCGCTGAAAGGCGGCGGGAGAGAGACGATACGCGCGCTGGAACCATCGGCCAAGGTGACTTTGATCGGCAAAACCCACCTGTGCCGCTACCTGCACGGGCTCCAGCCCGTGCGCCAGCAATGCTCTGGCGGTACGCAATCGCAGGCGTACCAAATACGCATGCGGTGTCTGGCCAAACGCTTTCTGAAATTGTCTGCTCAGGCGAAAACGGTCAATACCGCAGTGTGCCGAAAGCGCGTCCAGCCCAATATCGTCCGCCATGTGGTCATGCAGCATCTCTTTTACTCGCTGCATACGCAGCACGGTTTCGTCCGGCGGCAGGGCGGTTTTGCCATCAATATGACGGGTGAGTAGCTTCATGAGGTGATCCAGACTCTGATCGCGGGCGAGACGGCCTTCATGATGATGAATCGCAAAAAATGCCTGCTGAATGGCGTGGATCAGCATGTTGTCATCGGTCAGCGTGTTACGAAAGGCCGCTTCGATTTGCGATACGTCTCTGTGCCCGTGCTGTTGCAGCATGGTGGTTACCCACCGTTGCGGTAAGTAAAGCATCACATAGGTGAAGCCATTTTCGTCCGGCGCATGCCCGTCATGCACCGCGCCCGGCTCAATCAAAATCGCGCGGCCTGGGCGGCTGGTGTGCAACTCGCGGTGGCAGTTAAAACGCTGCACGCCTTGCTGGGTCACACCCACCAGCACTTCGTCATGATCGTGCGGATCGTAGGCATGCCCGGTGAAGTGGGCGCTGACGCTCTCAATACCCGTTTCCTGCTCGCGACGAAAATCCACCCAGTCGCCGGAAATACTACGTTGCGCGCACACTAATTAGCTGAACATCGCAGTAATGCTGGCGCTGGCCAGTTTATGAAAATGGACGTTAAAACCGACCATCGCACCGCTGGCATTTTCATCCACCTCCAGATGATCCACATCGAGTGCGTAAACGGTAAAGATGTAGCGATGGGTTTCGCCTTTCGGCGGCGCAGCACCACCGTAACCGGCTTTGCCGAAATCGGTGCGCGTCTGAATCGCCCCTTCCGGCAGTTCAGCAACGCCAGAACCAGCGCCCTGCGGCAGAATGCGCGTATCGGCAGGCAGGTTGGCGATAATCCAGTGCCACCAACCAGAGCCGGTCGGCGCATCCGGGTCATAGCAGGTGACGACAAAACTTTTGGTTCCGGCAGGGACATCGTCCCATGCCAGATGCGGGGAAAGATTGTCGCCATCGTAACCCATACCGTTAAACACATGGCGATGCGGCAGTTTTTCGCCGTCACGTAAATCATGACTGATAAGCTTCATTACGGGCTCCTTTGTTCGTTCAGGCCGAAGTGTAGCCTATGCGAACAGATCGCTTCGTGCAACGGCACGATTCACCGCGCGAGTTAGTCGTGACAACTGCTCTGGCGTAATGATGTACGGCGGCATCAGGTAGATGAGCTTGCCAAATGGCCGGATCCATACGCCTTGTTCAACGAAGAAACGCTGTAGCGCCGCCATATTGACCGGCGAGCGGGTTTCCACCACGCCAATCGCGCCGAGCACACGAACGTCCGCGACTGTGACAGCTTGCGCCGCAGGGGCCAGTTCCTCTTTGAGCTGGGATTCAATGGCCGCAACCTGCTTGCGCCATGCGCCGGTTTCGAGAAGCGTCAGGCTGGCAGCGGCTGCCGCGCAGGCCAATGGGTTGGCCATAAATGTCGGGCCATGCATAAAACAGCCCGCTTCGCCGTTACTGATGGTTTCGGCGATCTGGCGCGTGGTCAGTGTGGCGGAGAGTGTCATCGTGCCGCCGGTCAGCGCTTTGCCGAGGCACAGAATGTCCGGTGTGACATCCGCATGTTCGCAGGCAAACAGTTTACCGGTACGGCCAAAGCCAGTGGCAATTTCGTCAGCAATCAGCAAGATGCCTTCGCGATCGCACATTTTGCGTATACGTTTCAGCCACTCCGGGTGATACATGCGCATACCGCCAGCCCCCTGTACGATGGGTTCGAGGATCACTGCCGCGATCTCATGGCGATGCGCTGCCATCAGTCGGGCAAACGCCACCATATCAAGCTCGTCCCATTCACCATCGAAGCGGCTTTGCGGCGCAGGCGCGAACAGGTTCTCCGGCAGATAACCCTTCCACAAGCTGTGCATGGAGTTGTCCGGATCGCAGACCGACATTGCACCAAAGGTATCGCCGTGGTAGCCGTTGCGGAAGGTAAGAAAACGTTCTCGCGCCTCGCCTTTTGCATGCCAGTACTGCAACGCCATCTTCATCGCCACTTCCACCGCCACCGAGCCAGAATCGGCCAGGAACACACACTCCAGTGCCTCAGGTGTCATCGAGATCAGCTTGCGACAGAGATCGATCGCTGGTTGATGCGTTATGCCGCCGAACATCACATGAGAAACCGCATCAATCTGGGCTTTCATCGCCGCGTTCAGCACCGGATGACCATAGCCATGAATGGCCGCCCACCAGGAAGACATACCATCTACCAACTGCTCTCCGTTGCTGAGGTAAAGCTCGCAGCCCTGGGCAGATTGCACCGGATAAACCGGCAGGGGAGAGGTCATTGACGTATACGGGTGCCAGATATGGCGATGGTCAAAAGCGAAATCGTCTGCAGTCATAATCGACTTGTAAACCAAATTAAAAAGTTTTAGGTTTACAAGTTTACACCGAATCAAAAATTAACAACACCCTTTGGAGACGCCCAATGGCTCACCACGCACGCTGGACAATGACGCAAGTTACCGCTCTGTTTGAAAAACCCCTTCTTGAACTGCTGTTCGAGGCACAGCAGGTTCACCGTCAGCACTTTGATCCGCGCCAGGTTCAGGTCAGTACGCTGCTGTCTATCAAGACCGGTGCCTGCCCGGAGGATTGCAAATATTGCCCGCAGAGCGCGCGCTACAAAACCGGGCTGGAATCCGAGCGGCTGATGGAAGTGGAGCAGGTGCTGGAATCCGCACGCCAGGCGAAGCTCGCGGGATCAACGCGTTTTTGTATGGGCGCAGCCTGGAAAAACCCGCACAATCGTGACATGCCGTACCTTGAAAAAATGGTTGAAGGGGTCAAAGCGATGGGGATGGAAGCCTGTATGACGCTTGGCACGTTGAATGAAAACCAGGCGCAGCGCCTTGCCAATGCCGGTCTGGATTATTACAACCACAACCTCGACACCTCGCCGGAGTTTTACGGCAATATCATCACTACTCGCACCTATCAGGAGCGTCTCGACACGCTGGATAAAGTGCGCGAAGCCGGGATCAAAGTCTGCTCAGGCGGCATCGTCGGGCTGGGGGAGACGGTGAAAGATCGCGCTGGTCTGCTGTTGCAACTGGCGAACCTGCCCACACCGCCGGAGAGCGTGCCGATTAACATGTTGGTGAAGGTCAAAGGTACGCCGCTGGCCGATAACGATGATGTCGATGCCTTTGATTTCATCCGTACCATCGCCATTGCCCGTATCATGATGCCCACTTCCCATGTGCGTCTTTCTGCCGGTCGCGAACAGATGAACGAACAGACTCAGGCGATGTGTTTTATGGCCGGAGCGAACTCCATTTTCTACGGTTGCAAACTGCTGACCACACCAAACCCGGAAGAGGATAAAGATCGGCAACTGTTCCGCAAGCTTGGGCTGAATCCCAGGCAGACGGAAGTGCTGAATGGCGATAACGAACAGCAACAGCAGATTGAGGAACAATTGTTGCACGCCGATACGGAGCAATTCTACAACGCGGCAGCGCTATGAGCTGGCAACAACGCATTGATTTGCGGCTTCGTGAACGCCATGCGGCAGATGCCCTGCGATCGCGACAGACGGTGGCGCAGGGCGCAGGGCGCTGGCTGACAGTTGGGGAGCGGCGTTTTTACAACTTCTCCAGCAATGATTACCTCGGTTTAAGCCAGCATCCGGCAGTGGTGAGCGCCTGGCAACAGGGCGCGGAATGCTACGGTGTGGGCAGCGGAGGTTCCGGGCATGTCAGTGGCTACACCGTGGCGCATCAGGCACTGGAAAGCGAACTGGCCGAATGGCTGGGATACTCGCGTGCGCTGCTGTTTATCTCTGGTTTTTCCGCCAATCAGGCGGTGATCGCCGCGCTGGCCAGCAAAGAGGATAGGATTGTCGCCGACAAGCTGAGCCACGCTTCGTTGCTGGAAGCTGCCAGCCACAGTCCGGCGCAGTTACGGCGTTTTGCGCACAATGATGTAGCGCAGATGCGAACGCTACTGACAAAACCCCTTGACGGCCAGCAACTGGTGGTCACTGAAGGCGTTTTCAGCATGGATGGCGACAGTGCGCCGCTGGTGGACATCGCCCAGGCGACACGCGAAGCACAGGCATGGCTGATGGTTGACGACGCCCACGGCACGGGTGTGGTGGGCGAGCAGGGGCGTGGCAGTTGTCATCTGCATGGCATCAACCCCGAGATACTGATTGTTACCTTTGGTAAAGGCTTCGGCGTCAGTGGCGCGGCGGTGCTGTGCAGCGAAACGGTTGCCGACTATCTGTTGCAATTTGCTCGCCATTTGATTTACAGCACCGCAATGCCCCCCGCGCAGGCAATGGCGCTCAGTGCGGCATTACGGGTGATCCGCAGTGATGAAGGTGAGCAGCGCCGGGCAACACTGGCGGCGCTGATCGCGCGTTTTCGCCACGGCGCGGCGCAACTGCCGATGAGGCTGGTAGATTCAGAGAGTGCCATTCAGCCGCTGATTGTCGGTGATAACGCGCGCGCCCTGCGACTGGCGGAGCGTCTGCGGCAGCAAGGTTGCTGGGTAACAGCGATTCGTCCGCCGACCGTCCCACCGGGCACCGCACGCCTGCGCCTGACGCTGACGGCGGCTCACCAGACGGAAGATATTGATCGTCTGCTGGAGGCGTTATATGGCGGTGAATAAACGCGCCGTTGCCGCCGCATTTGGTCGTGCGGCGCAAAGTTACGCCCACCACGACGCATTGCAGCGGATGAGCGCCGATCTGCTGCTGAGGCAACTGGGCGAAATTACCCCGGCGAACGTTCTTGATGCCGGTTGTGGCCCCGGTTCCATGAGCCGTTACTGGCGCAGGCTGGGCAGTAACGTGACGTCGCTGGATCTCTCAGCCACCATGCTGGATGAGGCGCGCCGGCAGCAGAGCGCCGATCGCTATCTACTGGGCGATATCGAAGCGCTGCCGCTGGCGGATGCACAGTTCTCGCTGGTGTGGAGCAATCTCGCCGTGCAGTGGTGTGATGATTTACGCCTGGCCATCAACGAACTCTGTCGCGTGACGCAACCTGGCGGTCTGCTGGCATTTACTACCCTCGTGGAAGCGTCGTTGCCGGAATTGAATCAGGCCTGGCGAGCGGTGGATGACCAGCCGCATGCCAATCGCTTTTTATCCCTTTTGACAATCAAACAGGCTTTAGCGGGCCGGTCGTTACGCAGTGGCGTCGAGAGCATCACCTTGCACTTTGATGACGCCGCCTGCGCGCTGCGATCGCTGAAAGGCATTGGCGCGACACATTTACACGATGGCAGGCAGCAGGGACTGACACGGGGCAAATTGCAACGTCTGCAACTCGGCTGGCCGCAGCAGCAGGGGAAATGTCCTCTGACGTATCATCTTTTTTGGGGAGTTATCTCGCGTGAATGAACGTTATTTTGTTACTGGCACAGATACCGAAGTGGGGAAAACTGTCGCCAGTTGCGCACTGCTACAGGCGGCAAATCTGCGCGGTTTGCGCAGTGCAGGTTATAAACCGGTTGCATCCGGCAGTGAAATGACGGCGCAGGGGCTGCGTAATAGTGACGCGTTGGCGTTGCAGCAGCACAGCAGTCTGCCGCTGGATTATAAAACCGTGAATCCTTATACCTTTGCGGAACCGACCTCGCCGCATATTGTTAGCGCTGATCTCGGCGAACCGATTGACCTCGCCGTGATGTCTGGCGGTTTACGCACGCTGGAAATGCAAGCTGAGTGGCTGCTGGTGGAAGGGGCGGGGGGTTGGTTTACGCCGCTTTCCGAAACGTTCACCTATGCGGACTGGGTTATCCAGGAGCAGTTACCGGTGATTCTGGTTGTAGGCGTGAAACTGGGCTGTATCAACCACGCAATACTGACCGCGCAGGCGGTACACCAGGCAGGATTAAGACTGGCGGGCTGGATTGCTAACGATGTGGTGGAGCCGGGCGCGCGTCACCGGGAGTATATGGCGACGCTGCGGCGCGTGATGCAGGCTCCACTGATTGGTGAAATCCCCTGGTTTGCCCACGCGCCCGAAAAAGAAAAAACAGGTCATTTTCTTGATCTCAGCGTATTGACTCCCGTGTCATCCAGTGTGACAGCATTTGATCATCCAGCTGTCTGACATCTCCCTGAGCGACGTTGCGCCCCCGGTGCAATAGACAAAAACGGTCGGCTACCCGGCGAATGAATGAAAGATGCTGCTCGGCCAGTAAAATGGTCATGCCGAATTCCTGATTCAAGCGCACGATCAGGTTGCCCAGTTTATGGATAAACGCCTGGCCCAGCCCGCGCGTCGGCTCATCAAGCAGGAGCAATCGCGGGCGTGTGACTAACGCCCGTGCCATCGCCAGTTGCTGTTGGTTATCCTCTGACAGTTCGGCTCCACGTACCGGGCGCATCGTATACAGCTCCGGGAACAGGTCGTAAATATCGCGTCCCATGACGCTTCCCGGCTCGCCGACAGCACGCATGGCAATATGCAGATTCTCCTCCACGGTCAATTGTGAAAATATGCGCCGGTCCTGTGGCACATAGCCAATTCCCATCGCGCTGCGGTGTTCCGCCTGAACATTCAGCAGATCGCACGGCGGTGCGCCGGCTTCCTGCCAAATCATGCTGCCGCTCTCAATGGGTAAATAACCGGAAATGCAATTTATGAGTGTCGTTTTCCCCATTCCTGGCATGCCGATGATCGAATTACATACGCCTGGGGTTAAATCAAGATCAACATTCCATAACGTATGCTGATTACCGTAGTACTGGTTTATTGCGCGTAAGCTCAACATTGTCCGCTCCTCCTTACGGCTCTGGTGACTATTCCGTATTGCAAAAGGCTTGCCAGAAGCGAAAAAAGGCTTTTTTTTCGGATGAGGCTGATATCTGTGTCGTTTAACATGCAGGAAAGAGAGAACGCAGGTAAATATCCTGCACTTTGCCAGTGCTACCAGTGTTGGATTGTGGTGCAGCAAAGCGACAATTTGTGATAGGTCTCTCATGAGAACGACGTCTGTTTTTAGCTGATAATAAGCAAAAAGAAGTGATAAAAATTTTTTAACGAAGAGCGGTTGGGTCTTGTTGGGAATTTGTCGGCTGGCGAGGTATACGGGCTGGAGGCAGTTATCCACTATTCCTGTGGATAACCTTGTGTATTAGAGTTAGAAAACGCGCGGCAAGCGAGAGCGGACGCGGCTTGCGTCTGAATTGGCGCGAAACGCGGCTTTTTGAATTAATTATTATTTATCAGATGGTTATATAAAATCAATGGTTGTAAGAAAAGTGTCACCGGTTGCCACAAAACTTTCAAGGTGCAACTTGACAATTGTTAAAAAGCAAAGACTCCTGGGGATAACCCTCCAGGGTTAGTGTTTTATCTGGTCAGGGGGGAAATTTCACGCGGAAACGTATTTTCTTATCGCAGGTAGACGAAATCAGCTAACCTGCTACTGTTTTTCCATCCAGTATTATTTATTGGCAAAAGTGAACAGGGTGAGTAAAATATGTTACCTGCCCGCCCATTCCTTCACCAGGTAGCCGTTGATGAGTAAACCGTTCAAACTGAATTCCGCTTTTCGCCCCTCCGGTGACCAGCCTGAGGCGATTCGTCGGCTTAAGGAAGGTCTGGAAGACGGCCTCGCGCACCAGACGCTGCTGGGGGTTACTGGATCGGGTAAGACCTTTACTATCGCCAATGTTATTGCCGATCTGCAACGCCCTACGATGGTGCTGGCACCGAACAAAACGCTGGCGGCGCAGCTATATGGCGAAATGAAGGAGTTCTTCCCGGAAAACGCGGTAGAGTATTTCGTCTCCTACTATGACTATTACCAGCCAGAAGCCTATGTGCCCAGTTCCGACACCTTTATTGAAAAAGATGCGTCGGTGAATGAACATATCGAGCAGATGCGTCTGTCAGCGACGAAGGCGCTGCTGGAACGGCGGGATGTGGTGGTCGTGGCGTCCGTTTCAGCCATCTATGGTTTGGGCGATCCGGATCTCTATCTGAAGATGATGCTCCATCTGACTAACGGCATGATTATCGACCAACGTTCGATTCTGCGTCGGCTGGCAGAGCTTCAGTATACCCGCAATGATCAGGCTTTCCAGCGCGGGACGTTCCGCGTGCGTGGGGAAGTGATCGATATCTTCCCGGCGGAATCGGATGACCTGGCACTGCGCGTGGAGTTGTTCGACGAAGAAGTGGAGCGTCTGTCGCTGTTTGACCCGCTCACCGGGCATCAGGAATCGATCGTTCAACGCTTCACCATCTACCCAAAAACGCACTATGTGACGCCACGAGAGCGTATCGTGCAGGCGATGGAAGAGATCAAAGATGAACTGGCGGAACGGCGCAAAACGTTGCTGGCGAACAATAAGCTGCTGGAAGAGCAGCGCCTCAGCCAGCGCACACAGTTCGATCTGGAGATGATGAACGAGCTGGGCTATTGCTCCGGTATTGAAAACTACTCGCGCTATCTCTCCGGGCGTGGCCCCGGCGAGCCGCCGCCGACACTGTTTGATTACCTGCCGCCCGATGGTTTGCTGGTGATTGACGAATCCCACGTCACCATCCCGCAGATCGGTGGGATGTTCCGCGGCGACCGCGCGCGTAAAGAGACGCTGGTGGAGTACGGTTTCCGTCTGCCGTCGGCGCTGGATAACCGTCCGTTGAAATTTGAAGAGTTTGAGGCGTTGGCACCGCAGTCTATCTATGTTTCGGCAACGCCGGGCAATTACGAGCTGGAGAAATCCGGCGATGAAGTGATTGACCAGGTAGTACGTCCGACAGGTTTGCTGGATCCCATCATCGAAGTACGTCCGGTGGCTACACAGGTTGATGATCTGTTGTCGGAAATCCGCATCCGCGCGGCCATCAACGAGCGCGTGCTGGTGACGACGTTGACCAAGCGTATGGCGGAAGATCTCACCGAATATCTGGAAGAACACGGTGAGCGGGTGCGCTATCTGCACTCCGATATTGATACAGTTGAACGTATGGAAATTATCCGCGACCTGCGTCTCGGCGAGTTTGATGTGCTGGTGGGCATTAACCTGCTGCGCGAAGGGTTGGACATGCCTGAGGTGTCGCTGGTGGCGATCCTGGATGCGGACAAAGAGGGATTCCTGCGTTCGGAGCGTTCACTGATTCAGACCATTGGCCGCGCAGCGCGTAACATCAACGGGAAAGCGATTCTGTATGGCGATAAGATCACGCCATCAATGGCGAAAGCCATCAGTGAAACCGAACGCCGCCGCGAAAAACAGCATCTCTACAACGAAGAGCACGGTATCACGCCGCAGGGTCTGAACAAGAAGGTGGTGGATATTCTGGCGCTGGGCGAAGGACTGGCGAAAACGCGTGCGAAAGGGCGTGGCAAAACCCGCACCCCGGCTCAGGTGGAAGCGGCAGAACTGGCGTTGACACCAAAAGCGCTGCAACAGAAAATCCACGAACTGGAAGGGCTGATGATGCAGCATGCGCAGAATCTGGAATTCGAAGAGGCGGCGCAGGTGCGCGATCAACTTCACCAACTACGTGAACTGTTTATTGCTGCATCTTAATGTTTGCTTAACCTGTTCATGGCACAGTACTTCGCTATTTTGGAGGGCTGTGTCATGCAGAAGTTTAACGTTCGTGAATTTTTAGCCGTCGCCTTCGCACTGGCGTTAGTGATCGGTTTCGCTCATCTTTGGGTCTTGAGTTACTGATGGCAAATGGTAGGCAGCCGGAAGAAATTTAACCCACGCCCGCACCCCGGATTGCGTCAGGCGGTTGTGCAAAAAGAACTGCGCGTCATGAAGCTGTGCGATGCGCGATACGATGCTTAACCCCAACCCAGTTCCACCGTAACGGCTGTCCATGCGGACAAACGCTTTGCTCAGTTCTCCGCTGCAGCTCTCATCAATCCCCGGACCTTCATCCTCTACGGCCAGCACTGGCGTAGCAGCCTGCTCGATGCGTATCGTAATGACTGAACCTTTCGGACTGTAGCGGTATGCGTTTTCCACCAGATTTCTCACCAGCAGCCTTAACAGCGTGGCATCGCCGGGGACGGCAATATCAGCGTCAACTTCCGGTACCGACAGCGTTTGCTGGCGGCCAGCGAGCATGGTTTCCAGCTCGCTGCGAATGGGCATCACCACGTCGGTCATCAGCTGTACCTGCTGGTAACTGCCTGCCGAAAAAGATTGCCCGACACGGGCAAGCAGCAGCAACTGGGCGATGTTTTCCGTCATTTGTTCGATCCGCTGTACCAGTGGATCCACGTTGATGTTGCTGGTTTTTGCCATCAGTTCCAGGTGTAACCGCAACCCGGCCAGCGGCGTGCGTAGCTCATGCGCCACATCTGCTGTAAATAATCGCTCCCGATCCAGCGTGAGCGTCAGCCGTGAAACGAGGTTGTTAATCGATGTCGTAACTGCTTCCACTTCGCTGACGCTGTTGTTTAACGTAATCGGTTGCAGGTTGTTCGGCGTACGTTTATTCAGCTCTTCCTGTAACTCCAGCAACGGGCGGGTAATGGCTTTGACCGCCTGCATGCAAAGCAGTAACGCCAGCCCGATAATCAGCAGGCTTGGCACCAGCAGGCTGGCGACCGCTTCGCGGACTTCATGTTCAACATGTTTACGGTTGTGATGGTTGTGGAGCGCTGCTTGCACCAGCAATTGGATCTGCTCTTCACTTTCATGCCACAGCCAGAACACACTGACCAACTGACAAAACACCAGGATCCCGCCGATAGTCAACAGCAGACGGCGGCGCATGCTCCAGTGGCTGAAATTGAAAAACGCCATTGATTACTCCCGGTGTTGCGGCTGAACCAGCATGTAGCCAAACCCGCGGACAGTACGGATGCGTGACTTACCGATTTTGTCGCGCAGATTATGAATATGTACTTCCAGCGTATTGGTCGAGGGCTCGTTGTCCCAGTTGTAGATATCGTTATAGAGAATTTCCCGATGCACCGGGCTGTCAGCTTTAAGCATCAGGCGCGAAAGTAGGGCGTACTCTTTCGGCGTCAGATCCAGCAACTGGTTGTCCAGCCACGCCTGGCGGCGGGTGACATTTAGCGTCAGATTACCGTGGGTGATTTCATTATCACCCTCATTATGACGACGGCGCAGCAGCGCGCGGATACGGGCATTCAGCTCATCCAGTGCGAAGGGTTTGATCAGGTAGTCGTCCGCGCCGGTATCCAATCCGGCGACGCGATCTTCCAGCGTATCGCGTGCGGTGAGAATCAGCACCGGCTGGGTGTATTTTTCTCGACGCAAACGGGCGAGTAAATGTAGTCCGTCTTCATCGGGCAGACCAAGATCGAGCACGATCAGGCTGTAATGGCCGTTCGCCAGACACAACACCGCTTCGTGCGCGGTGGATACGCCATCACAGGCGTATCCCTCGCTTTGCATCGCCAGAATCAACCCCTGCAGCAGCAGGGCATCGTCTTCAACCACCAGAATCTTCATTTCGCCAGCTCCCGGCACGACGCTAAAATATCGTCTTCAGCACGGTACTCTTTCGTGCTGACCCCCAGTATACCCAACATTGTCGGGAAGAGGTTGTCCTGCGAAACCGCCTTCTCCCGCGCATTTTTTTGCAGACACTGGTTATTCACGCCGTAGCGTTTTTGGTAGTCATCGGACAACCAGATCAGCATCGGAATATGTTTTTGTGTCTCCGGTGCGATGGAATAAGGCAGGCCGTGCAAATAGACGCCATTTTCACCCAGTGATTCACCATGATCGGAGAGATAAACCAGGCTGGTGGTAAATCTGTCTTGTTTGGATTGCAATAATTTAATCGCTTTATCAACGATATAGTCGATATACAAAATGGTATTATCGTAGGTATTTACCAGTTGCTGCTGTGAGCAACTCTGAATTTCGTTGGTATCACAGGTCGGCGTAAATTTGCGGAACTGCGCCGGATAACGGTTGTAGTAAGTCGGCCCGTGGCTACCAATGGTATGTAAAACGATAATGCCGTCGCCCTGTAATTTGTCGATATAGCTGGCAAGATCGTGGAATAGGATCTCATCCTGGCATTCGCCGTCAATGCAATATTCCGGCAGGTTTAATTGCGTCACATCCTGGTGCGGTACGCGATCGCAGGCACCTTTACAACCGCCATCATTCTCATTCCACAAAACCTGAATACCGGCGCGTTGGATAATATCCAGCAGCCCTTCCTGATGGTGGGCAAGCTGATCGTCGTAATGTTCCCGCGTCATCCCCGAAAACATGCATGGGACCGAGACAGCAGTAGCGGTACCGCAGGATGTCGCGTTCGGAAAGTAAATAACATTATCCTGCTTTAATAGCGGGTTAGTTTCGCGTTCATAACCACCAAGTGAGAAATTTGCCGCGCGGGACGTTTCACCCACGACCAGTATGGTCAGGTTCTTACGCGGACCATTTTTCATTTCCGGGCGTTGCCGGGCATCTTCGCCAATAGATACCAGCGGCAAATTATCCATACGATTATGGGAATACCAGGACAGCGACGCCACAATGGAGTTGGACGGACTGAGGGATTTCACCAGCTCTTTATTGTTGCGGAACAGCGAGGCGTAATCTTTATAAAACAGCAGCGCCACAAGTACGATAAGCAGCGCAGAAATAACGATACTGGCAGCGCGATACGCGATGCTGTGCAGCGCTGACTGCGCAGGTTTAATTTTAATCAGCCATGCAATGAGTACCGGCACAATGGCCGTCAGTAAAATCGTCAACACCATTTTTGTCGACATCAGAGCGAAACTTTCCGCAGCAGTGGTGTCGAGAATATTGGTGATCATCGAGCGGTCGATGACGATACCAAAGGCCGAAATGAAATATTGCGCTGCCGCACTGACCAGCACAAACAGCGTGATCACCGGGCGTTCAAGGAAGAAGAATGACGCCAGCGACAGCACGATATTGATCACGCTGAACGCGACCAGCGGCATTGACAGAAACACCAGCCAGTTATGCAGCGAGTTCACCGGTAATAGCGTAAAAGCCTGATGGTAGAAAACGATATTCAGCGCCAGCGCTATATAGAGCGCAAACAGAATAATAAATTGAAGACGGCTTAACGTCGGTCGACGAAGGTGAAGCATACGTATTTTCAAGTCCAGCAAACGAAAGAGGCGCTATGCTGACAGGCCTTTTTTAAGACAACCTTAAGAAATTAAGCAATCCAGCGGCGAGCAAAAATGGCCACCGAAAAGCTACCCCAATTGCTGAACCGCCTTTTCCAGCGCGGCTCGCAGCAGATGACGATCGTGGCGATAGGGAATATCGCCGGCTTCCAGTACTTCCTGAATAATTAATCTTTCAGTGACGGCGCTGACATTCACTTTCGGCCCGACCACCACGGCATCGATTATCTTTCTGCCGACATATTGTTCCATAATGGCCAGCTTATCGGCGAGCGACAGGCTGGCAGCGGCGGGGCTGAGTTCTTTGCCCAGATTGCTGATAAACACAACAGGCGCTGGCGTGCGGCGCAGCGCCTGCGCTAACTCTTCCAGCAGCAACAGCGGCAGCAGACTGGTGTAAAAGCTGCCGGGGCCGATGAGAATCAAATCCGCTTCGGCAATCGCCTGTATTGCTTCCCGGGTGGCGGATACCCTGGGAAACAAGAGTAATTCCTGAATGGGCGCATGGAGTTGGTCGATATTCACCTCACCATATACCTGATGTCCTTCACTGTCGGTGGCCATTAAATCGACGGGCTGTTCCGACATGGGAATTAAAAAAGCATCCACTTTTAATAAATTACGAATTAAATTGATGGCCTCCAAAGGCCGCACGCTCAGGTGATCTAACGCTTTTAACATCAGATTTCCGAGGTTATGCCCGGAAAGTTCACCATTGCCGCTAAAACGGTACTCGAACATCGCCGAGGCGACGCTCGGCTCGGCGATTAATTGGTTCAAACAGTTGCGCATATCGCCCCAGGCAATGCCGCCTTCTGAGCGGCGAATTCGCCCGGTAGAACCACCATTATCGGTAGTGGTTACAATGCCGGTAAGACGCGATCCCAGCGACGCAAGCGAAGACATCACTCGCCCCAGACCATGCCCGCCGCCGAGTGCGACAACACGATCCAGATCTGCCAGTGTGCGATTACGCATAATGATTCCTTAGTAAGATTTACCGCGTTACGTTAGCCTAAATACCACCAAAAGACGATGCTTCGCTGAGTGGAAAATGATACACATCAATGCAAAAACGCTATTTTCTCGTATTCTGTAACGAAAGTGCGCGATCATTCCGCTATATATGAATATATATAGCGATATACATGATGGCGAAAAACGTTCTCCCGCGCTACTATCGGCATAAGCAATTTTAGCGTTACGGACAAAACATACACTCTAGCCTCTTCGTCTACGTTTCCGGTTAACCGTGAAATATGACGATTTGGCCGTAGCAAAACCGATAACGGTTTTCGCTGCCAGGGTGCAGGAAGAAATGACTGCATCTCCCGTACTTGGAAAGGTGTACATGGCCTCACAACTTACTGATGCGTTCGCGCGTAAGTTCTATTACTTGCGTTTGTCGATCACGGATGTGTGCAACTTTCGTTGCACCTACTGCTTGCCGGACGGTTACAAACCGGGCGGCGTCAACAACAACGGCTTCCTCAGCGTCGATGAAATTCGCCGTGTCACGCGCGCCTTCAGCGCCATGGGCACCGAAAAAGTGCGCCTGACTGGCGGAGAACCGTCGCTGCGCCGGGATTTCCCCGACATCATCGCCGCCGTACATGAAAACGCCTCCATTCGCCAGATCGCGGTGACAACCAACGGTTATCGGCTGGCCCGAGACGTTGCGCTGTGGCGCGATGCCGGGCTTACCGCCATCAATGTCAGCGTCGACAGCCTCGATGCCCGCCAGTTTCATGCGATTACCGGGCAGGACAAATTCCGCCAGGTGATGGACGGCATCGATGCTGCGTTTGCCGCTGGTTTCGCCAAAGTCAAAGTAAACACTGTGCTGATGCGAGATGTAAATCATCACCAGCTTGATACCTTTCTGGCGTGGATCAAATCACGGCCCATCCAGTTGCGCTTTATCGAATTGATGGAGACCGGCGAGGGTAGCGAGCTGTTCCGCAATCATCACATCTCTGGCATGGTGCTGCGCGACGCGTTGCTCAAACGCGGCTGGATCCACCAGTTGCGCCAGCGCAGCGACGGCCCGGCGCAAGTGTTCTGTCATCCGGACTATATGGGTGAAATTGGTCTTATCATGCCGTATGAAAAAGATTTCTGCGCCAGTTGCAACCGTCTGCGTGTCTCCTCTACGGGCAAACTGCATTTATGCCTGTTCGGCGATGGCGGTGTGAATCTGCGCGACCTGATGCAGGCCGATGTGCAGCAAACGATGCTCGAGCAACGTATTGCGGTAGCGCTGACGCATAAGAAGCAGACGCACTTCCTGCATGATGGCAACACGGGCATTACGCAAAACCTTTCCTACATTGGCGGTTAAGCCGCAAGGAGAATGAGATGAGCCAGGTTAGCGCTGAATTTATTCCGCTCAGACTTGCTATTTTGACGGTGTCAAACCGTCGTGGTGAAGAGGACGATACCTCCGGTCACTGGTTGCGCGACGCCGCACACGATGCCGGTCATCAACTGGTGGCGAAAGCGATTGTCAAAGAGAACCGTTACGCGATCCGTGCACAAGTTTCTGCGTGGATCGCCAGCGACGACGTGCAGGTGGTGCTGATTACCGGTGGCACGGGGCTGACCGAGGGCGATCAGGTGCCGGAAGCGCTGCTGCCGCTGTTCGATCGCGAAGTCGAGGGGTTTGGCGAAGTGTTCCGCATGCTCTCCTTCGAAGAGATTGGCACCGCGACATTGCAGTCACGCGCGGTGGCCGGTATCGCCAACAGGACGCTCATTTTCGCCATGCCCGGTTCGACAAAAGCCTGTCGCACCGCCTGGGAAAATATCATTGCGCCGCAGCTTGATGCGCGCACGCGTCCGTGTAATTTCCATCCTCATCTTAAGAAATAAGTTATGTCACAACTGACCCATATTAATGCCGAGGGTGAAGCGCACATGGTGGATGTTTCCGCCAAGACCGAAACTGTTCGTGAAGCGCGCGCGGAAGCGTTTGTCACTATGCAGGCTCGCACGCTGGCGATGATTGTCGAAGGTAGCCACCATAAAGGCGACGTGTTTGCCACCGCGCGCATTGCGGGCATTCAGGCAGCAAAACGCACCTGGGAGTTGATCCCGTTGTGTCACCCGCTACTGCTCAGCAAAGTGGAAGTCCAGTTGCAGGCGCAGCCGGAGCATAATCGTGTGCGTATTGAAGCGGTTTGCCGTCTGAGCGGTAAAACCGGCGTCGAAATGGAAGCGCTGACAGCGGCTTCAGTTGCTGCGCTGACTATCTACGATATGTGTAAAGCCGTGCAGAAAGATATGGTGATTGGCCCGGTGCGCCTGCTGGAAAAAAGCGGCGGCAAATCGGGGGATTTTAAGGTGCAACACAATGATTAATATTCTTTTCTTTGCTCAGGTGCGCGAGCTGGTCGGCTGCGACAGCCTGGTTTCTGAGACGGTTTTTCCGTCCGTTGAGGCGCTGCGTCAGCATCTGGCGGCAAAAAGCGATCGCTGGGCGCTGGCGCTGGAAGAGGGCAAGCTGCTGGCGGCGGTGAACCAGACGCTGGTCAGCTTCGAACACCCGTTGAGTAGCGGTGATGAAGTGGCGTTTTTCCCACCGGTCACCGGAGGCTGAAATGAGCGAAACGCGAATTTGTGTCGAGCGCGCGGCATTTAACGTCGGAGAAGAGTACAACTGGCTGGCGGCGAAGGAGGAAGATGGCGCCGTGGTGACCTTTACCGGCAAAGTGCGTAACCACAATCTCGGCGACAGCGTCAGCGCATTAACACTGGAGCATTATCCGGGCATGACTGAAAAATCGCTGGCGGAAATTGTCGAAGAGGCGCGTGGCCGCTGGCCGCTTGGCCGCGTAACGGTTTATCACCGCGTCGGAGAACTCTGGCCGGGCGACGAAATCGTGTTTGTCGGCGTCGCCAGCGCCCATCGCAGCAGCGCCTTTGATGCCGGGCAATTTATTATGGATTACCTGAAAACCCGCGCGCCGTTCTGGAAGCGTGAAGCCACCGCAGAAGGCGATCGCTGGGTTGAAGCCCGCGACAGTGATAAACAGGCTGCACAGCGTTGGTAATTCATTGAACCGGGATGTGTTAGTCTTAGTGATGTAACCCCATCTATCAGGAGTGACTATGGACCGTTATCCTCGTTCTGATTCTATCGTCCAGCAGAGCCGCACCGGGCTTCAGACCTATATGGCACAGGTCTATGGCTGGATGACCTGCGGCCTGCTGCTCACCGCTTTTGTCGCATGGTATGCGGCCAACAGTGAAGCGGTAATGTCGTTTGTCTTCTCAAGCCGAATAACCTTTTTTGGGCTGATCATCGCGCAGCTGGCGCTGGTATTTGTGCTTTCCGGCTTGATTCAGCGTTTGAGCGCGGGTATGGCGACCACGCTGTTTATGCTCTATTCCGCGCTGACCGGACTGACGCTCTCCAGTATTTTGCTGGTTTATACCGCGCAATCTATTGCCGCAACCTTCGTGGTAACCGCCGGAATGTTTGGTGCGATGAGCCTGTACGGTTACACCACCAAACGGGATCTCAGCGGCTTCGGCAACATGCTGTTTATGGGGCTGATTGGCATTGTGCTTGCCTCGCTGGTGAATTTCTGGCTTAAAAGCGAGGCGCTGATGTGGGCGGTGACCTATATCGGCGTGGTGATTTTTGTTGGCCTGACGGCGTACGACACGCAAAAGCTGAAAAACATTGGCGAGCAGCTCGATACACGCGATGCCTCGCAACTGCGTAAGTACTCGATCCTCGGCGCGCTGACGCTGTATCTCGACTTTATCAACTTGTTCCTGATGCTGTTGCGCATTTTCGGCAACCGCCGTTAAATTGTCAGTCGCCATCAGGCAAATCGCCTGATGGCGCATTGTTCATGACTGATCCTTATGCCCGATAAGCCGCTATCCGGCCATCGGGCGCTTTCTACTCAATCAGCCCACTTTCTCCATCGCACGTTCATTTTTCTCCCGCAGTTTTTTCGCCCGGCTCTCCAGCGCCAGATAACCGATCAGTGCCAGCAGCAGCGGCAGAAAATAGTAGAGCACGCGATAAGCCAGCAGGGCCGCGATAATGGTTCCCTGTGCCACATGTTCACCCGCCAGCAGTGCGATAAATACGGCTTCCAGCACGCCGATACCCGCTGGAATATGCACAATGACTCCGGCGATACTGCTTACCAGCAGTACACCGAGCACAAAAAAGAAATCTGCTTTCATGCCCAGCAATAACCAGATAATCGCGCCCATCGCTATCCAGTTGGCGCTGGATATCACTAGCTGGGCGACGGCGAATTTCCACGAAGGCAGTACCAGCTTGTGGCCTTTCACCGTCAGATGACGGCGCTTAGCGAAAGCGCAGCACCCTAAATAGCCGATAATCACCAGCAGCAGCACCACGCCAACAATACGCAGCGTGCGCCCATCGATATACCAGTGCGCCGGGATCTGCACTACGCCAAAGCTAAAGATCACGCCGCCGAGCAAGATGTAGCCCAGCCAGTTAGTGGTAATACTGAGTGAAAAAATCCGTGTGATCGTGCTGCCGGGCAACCCAAGGCGTGAATAGAGCCGATAACGCATGCCGATGCCGCCAACCCAGGTGCTGAGCGTCAGGTTAAAGGCATAACAGATAAACGACACCAGCATTACCTGGCGTTTCGCCAGTTTATGCCCGCAATAAGCGCGGCCGAGCAGATCATAAAACCCGTACAACACATAGCTGACAATCACCAGTGCGACGGCGCTCAGCAGTGCGGTGCGGTTATAGCCGCGAATCACTTGCCAGACATCGTCCCAGTTAACCTTCTGCGCGTAGAGTACCAGCAATACGGCCACGGCGATAAAAAACAGCACCGTCAGGATCTTTTTCGCCAGCCGCCAGCGAGGATGTGATTTTTTCATCAGGGTTTTACCCCCGAATGTTCTGTTTCTGTGCGATCCTGGGTTTCGATTTCTGGCTGGATGGGCGGTTTCACCTGTGCCAGCTGTGGCGTATGCGCAGGAAGCCAGCCGGCCATGGCCGGAAAATGGCGTAAGAAGTGGAACACGACAATGCTCTTGCCGAGGTTCCACCAGGTGCGCTTCGGTGCCATCGACTCATCCACACGCACGCAATCCTCGCGAATAATGGCCTGCAAATTGTCGCGCAGCGTCTGGTTAAATTTACGGTCATGAATAATGAGGTTAGCCTCCAGATTTAGCGACAGACTGAGTGGATCGAGGTTGCTGGAACCCACTGTCGCCCAGTGATCGTCCATCAGTGCCACTTTGCCGTGCAGCGGACGGCGGCGATATTCATACACCTGAACGCCGCCTTTAAGCAGATAGTTGTACAGCAACTCCGCACCGACTTTGACAATCGGCATATCTGGCTCGCCCTGCACAATCAGCTTCACCGACACACCGCGTCGGGCAGCGTTGCGCATGGCGTGCAGCAGGCGATAACCGGGAAAGAAATAGGCGTTGGCAATAATCACTTCACGGCGGGCGTTGGCCAGCATCTTCAGATAATGACGTTCAATATCGTCGCGATGGTCATTATTATCGCGCCAGATAAACAGTGCCTGCGCTTCGCCGGGCGTGCGGTTCTCTTCCGGTCGATGGCGTCTGCGTTTCCACCAGCGTTTTGCCGGAGCGTTGTCCGGTAGATTCTCCAGCTCAAATTGCAGAATATCTTCCACGATTGGCCCTTCAACACGCACGGCGTAATCCTGCTTGGCTTCCGGACCATAGCTGGTGAGGTGTTCCGCTGAATAGTTAATGCCACCGACGAAAGCTACGGTGTTATCGATCACCACAATTTTACGGTGCATGCGGCGAAAGAGATTGGTTCGCATACCGAGAAGACGCGGGCGCGGATCGTAATAGCGGAATACCACGCCCGCGGTGGTCAGCTCGTTGACAAACGGCTCGCTTAAATCCGGCGAGCCATAACCATCCAGCAGCACTTCGATGTTGATCCCGCGACGGGCGGCCCGCAGCAACACCTGCTGCAACTGGCGACCAACGTTATCCTCAAACCAGATAAAAGTTTCCAGGATGACGCGTTGCTGCGCATGGTCGATAGCGTCATACAGCGCAGGATAGTAGTTATCGCCGTTTTCCAGTAACTGAATATGGTTACCTTCCCGCCATGTGCATTTCATAGGTGGATCTCCGCGCTTAAAGGAGCGTGATCGGAAAGGTGTCGCCAGTTACGCAGCGGCAGTGCGGTCGGCGCACTGGCATTGGCGTTTTTCACATAGATGCGATCGAGCCTTAACACTGGCAGCGCAACCGGGAAAGTGCGGGCAGGGCGGCCATGAGCGCGAGTGAAGATCTCCTCCAGCCCAGCCTGCCTCTTCAGCGGATGGTTCGCTTTTTGTCGCCAGTCATTAAAGTCGCCTGCCACCACAACCGGTTCGCCTTCGGGTAGCGCATTCACCCGCTCTGCCAGCATGGTGAGCTGCGCCTGGCGATGGGCTTCCCGCAGTCCAAGATGAACACAAATAACATGTAATGAATGGCCAAGATCCGGTGGTGTAATGCGGCAGTAGAGCAGGCCACGTTTTTCGCTGTCATCGATCGAAACATCAAGATTTTCAAAGTGTTCAATCGGATAGCGTGAAAGCACTGCATTCCCGTGATGCCCTTCGGGATAAACCGCGTTGCGTCCGTAGGCGTAATCGCTCCACATGGTATCGGCAAGAAACTCATAGTGGGTCGTGTCCGGCCAGTTCTCCACATGCAGTGGATGCACTTCGTGGGCGCCCATCACTTCTTGCAGGCAGACGATATCTGCGCTGACGGTCCGTACCGCGTCACGCAGCTCAGGCAAAATAAAGCGCCGGTTAAACGCGGTGAAGCCTTTATGGGTATTGATGGTGAGCACTTTCAATGAAAAATGTCGCGCGTGTTGGGTCATAATTCTCCTGCCAGCGTCACTCTCCTCGTGAAAATAAATTGTAGTCCCTGTCACAAATTGTGGCGGGGTTACGGAATTTTCCGTAAATCCGCGTACTCTTCAGAAAGACAAAAATTCTTCAGGAGAGAGACCATGAAGTGGCAACAGCACGTTCGTGATGTAACTGGCCTGAGTTGCTGGCAGATTATGTTGCATATGCTGATTGTAGCGCTACTGGTGATGGGCTGGATGAGTGGTTCTCTGGTGCACATTGGTCTGGGTCTGTGCGTACTTTACGGTATGTCTGTGCTGTTGATGCTGTTTCTGCAGCGACACCATGATGCACGCTGGCGAGGCATCGGCGATGTGCTGGAAGAGTTGACCACCACCTGGTATTTCGGCGCGTCGCTGATCGTTATCTGGCTACTTTCCCGCGTGCTGACTAATCACTTTATTCTGGCTGCCGCCGGGCTGGCGATTCTTGCGGGGCCAGCGGTGGTTTCGCTTCTGACCAAAGAACGCAAGTTAGGCAATATTTCTGCGAAACAGCGCATACGCCGCTGATCCTGTGATGGCCGCAATCACCATCAGCGGCCATAAACTCTGCCAGACAATCGTTAAGCTGGCATCCTTCAGATAGATCTCCTTGGTGATATCGGTAAAGTGCCGGATAGGGTTACCCCAGGTCAAATCCTGCAACCAGACCGGCATGTTCTCCACCGGCGACACATAGCCCGACAGCAGGATCGCGGGCATCATAAAGACAAATACACCTATAAATGCCTGCTGCTGCGTAGCACAAAGCGATGAAATCAGCAGGCCGAAACCCACCAGCGATAACCCATAAATCAGCATTGAGAAATAGAACAGCAGCAGCGATCCTGCAAAGGGAATTTTATAGGCCAGAATGCCGACGGCGAGCACAATCGTCGCCTGAAACGTTGCGACAATCAGCGCCGGGATGGCTTTGCCGACAAAAATTTGCCATGTTGACAGCGGCGAGACCAGCAGCTGATCCAGCGTGCCTTGTTCGCGTTCGCGTGCCACAGAAAGTGAGGTCACAATCATCACGCCGATAGTGGTGATCATGGCGATCAGCGAAGGCACCACAAACCATTTGTAATCGAGATTTGGGTTGTACCAGTTGCGTATCACCAGCTCGCTGTTATTCGGTTTCTGCTGGTTGCTCAGCAACTCCTGCTGATAATCCTGCACGATTTGTTGCAAGTAATTGGCGGCGATTTGCGCGCTGTTGGAATTGCGTCCGTCGAGGATCAACTGCATTGGCGCGCTGATTCCGTTATCAAGATTGCGGGAAAAATCGGCCGGAAAACGCACCAGCAACAACGCTTTCTGTGTATCGATAGTCGGACGTATCTCCTGCGGGCTTTTCAGCAGCAGAATATGGGTAAAGGCTTTAGCGCGGGCAAAACGCTGCGTCAGCTCAACTGCGTGCTCGCCGTTATCTTCGTTATAAATGGCGACAGTGGCGTTGGTCACTTCCAGCGTGGCGGCAAAGGGGAACAGCAATACCTGCAACAGCACCGGCAGGATCAGAATGGCGCGGGTTTGCGGTTCGCGCAGTAGCGACTGTAACTCTTTGCGGATAAGCGTCAGTAAACGGTGAAACATGGGTTTTCCTTAATCCAGTCTGCGTTTGGTTTTCAGCCACGTCAGGCCAATAAACATAATCGCCGAGGCAATCAAAAACAGTACGTTAATCATCAACACCAGCGGGATATTCCCCGCCAGGAACAGGCTTTGCAGGGTACTGACGAAATAACGCGCCGGTATGATATAGGTCACCACGCGGATCACTGCTGGCATGCTGTCAATCTGGAAGATAAAACCGGACAACATAATTGACGGTAAAAAAGCGGCGTTCAGGGCTACTTGCGCGGCGTTAAACTGGTTACGTGTGACGGTGGAAATCAGCAACCCCATCCCCAATGTGCTGAGCAAAAACAAGCTGGTGATGAGAAATAAAATCAGCAGCGAGCCGCGATAAGGCACGCCGAGAATAAACACTGACACCAGCATGCACAGCAGCATCGCCAGCATGCCGAGGAAATAGTAGGGAATCAGCTTGCACAGCAGCAATTCCGCGCGCGTCACTTCTGTTGAAAGCAGGGCCTCCATCGTGCCGCGCTCCCATTCGCGTGCCACCACCAGCGAGGTGAGGATGGCGCCTATCACCGTCATGATGATGGTCACTGCGCCGGGAATAATAAAATGCTGGCTGATGGCTGCCGGGTTAAACCAGTAGCGGGTCTGCACATCGATCAACGGCTCAAATGTTTGGCCCCGATCTTCTGCCCGCTGCTGCTGCCAGAGTTGCCAGATCCCCTGAACGTAGCCCTGCACAAAGTTGGCGGTATTCGGTTCGCTACCATCGGTGATCACCTGAATCGGGGCAACTTCATTTGCGCGCGCCATCTGCGCGGCGAAATTTGTCGGCACCACCACCAGTCCACGAATACGCCCGGCTTGCATCATCTGGATGAGTTGTGGGCGGTTATCGCTAATCGTGGCATCAATATAGGGCGAGCCGGTTAGCGTATGGGTGAAATCCATTGCTTCTTTGCTCTGCTGCTCCAGTAGCACGCCAATGCGTAGCTTGCTGGAATCAAGGTTGATGCCGTAACCGAAGATAAACAGCAGCAACAGCGGGATGACGACAGCAATCAGCCAACTACTGGGGTCACGGATAATCTGCCGCGTCTCTTTGACGCACAGCGCCCGCACGCGCCGCCAACTGAGGGTGTTAAGATGCATGGCCGTGCTCCTTATCCCAGTTATGGATAAGCGTAATAAAAGCCTGCTCCATTGTCGGATCTGGGTTATCTGCATCGGCGCTTTGCGCTTTTAAATCATCCGGCGTGCCGCTGGCGATAAGTTTCCCGCGGTACACCAGCCCGATACGATCGCAATACTCGGCTTCGTCCATAAAGTGTGTAGTGACCATCACGGTCACGCCTTTTTCCACCATACTGTTGATGTGCAGCCAGAATTCCCGGCGCGTTAGCGGATCAACACCGGACGTGGGTTCATCAAGGAACAGAATATCCGGCTCATGCATCAGCGAGCAGGCCAGCGCCAGGCGCTGCTTAAAGCCCAGTGGCAATTCATCGGTAGGATGACGGGCAATGGCTTTCAGCCCAAACGCCTCGCTCATACGGGTTATCTTTTCATTTTGCGCCCGTCCACGCAGGCCATAGACGCCGGAGAAAAAGCGCAGGTTCTGTTCCACCGTCAGGTTGCTGTACAACGAGAATTTTTGCGCCATATAACCCAGATGCTGGCGCGCTTTACCGGAGCTGACTTTGAGATCGAGATTCAGCACCAGCGCCTGGCCGTCGGTCGGCACCAACAATCCGCACATCATCTTGAAGGTGGTCGATTTACCCGCGCCGTTCGGCCCCAGCAGGCCAAAGATTTCACCGCGCTTGACAGCAAAATCGACGTGGTCGGTAGCGGCGAAATCACCAAATTTTTTGGTCAGCGCGCGGGCTTCAATCACCGTTTCGTCCGTGCTGCCTTCCACCGTATGCAGAATCGCCCCCAGCGGCGATTCGGACTCGCCCGCGCCGCCGAGCAGATCGATAAACGCATCTTCAAAGCGCGGCGTGGTTTCCGCTATCTCTAATGCCGGCATATTCTCTGCGCGGCGAATTTCGTCGACATGTGCCTCTTTTTTCAGAATCATGCGTACTGATCGCCCCTGAATCATGCCATCGCTGACTTGTGGCTGACGCAGAATAAGACGCAGTAAGCGGCGGTTATTCTCCTGCGCACTGGTGACAAGAAAACTGCGCCCGGCCATGCGTTTCGTCAGCGCAGTCGGCTCGCCCTGATAAAGCAATTCTCCTCCGTTCATCAACAGCACATCGCGGCACTGCTCCGCTTCATCAAGATAGGAAGTGCTCCAGAGGATCAGCATCCCTTCGCCCGCCAGTTCATGCACCATCTGCCACAGTTCGCGGCGGGAAATCGGGTCAACGCCGACGCCCGGTTCATCCAGCAACAGCACTTTCGGTTCGCCGACCAGCGTGCAGGCCAACCCCAGTTTCTGCTTCATTCCGCCGGAGAGCTTTCCGGCCAGTCGTTCGGTAAACGGCGCGAGGGAGGTAAACGCCAGAAGGCGTTCGAAGGTCTGACGACGCTGCTCGCCGGTGACGCTGCGCAGATCGGCGTACAGATTGAGGTTTTCCATCACCGTTAAATCTTCGTACAGCCCAAATTTTTGCGGCATATAACCGAGCATAGCGTGCAGTTCGCTATCCTGGCGCAGCGGATCCAGCCCCATCACCTGCACGCTGCCTTCATCCTGCTTCATCAGCCCGGCAAGAATACGCATCAGCGTCGTTTTCCCTGCACCATCCGGGCCGACCAGACCGGTGACATAACCGGCGTGAATCTCGCAGTCGAGCTTTGCGACGGCAGGTTTTTCCATACCTGGAAAGCGTTTTACCAGCCCGTGTAAAAGGATGGATGCCTCATTCATGATGCGCCTCGCCCGCATAACGCACGGTTACTGGCATCCCCTGGCGCAGCGAGTTGTCAGCATCGGTAACGATAATGCGCAGGCGATACACCAGATCCGTTCGCAGATCCGGGGTTTGCACGGTTTTGGGTGTAAATTCGGCGGTGGGCGAGACAAAGCCGATTTTGCCGTGATAGGGCTTATTCGGTCGTCCATCAGTGTAGAGCAGCACGTCCTGCCCCGGCTGCGTCTGCTGCAAATTGATCTCATCAACATAGGCGCGCACCCATACCGGACGGGTTAATGACACGGTGAATACGGTGCCGCCCGCGCTGAGCATGCTACCTGGCTCAACGGCGCGGGTCAGGATTGTCCCGGCAGAAGGGGCAACCAGCGTGGTGTCATGAAGGTCCAGTTGCGCCTGCGCCAGTGCAGCCTGCGCCTGTTCAAGGCCCGCTTTCGCCTGTTCAATCTCCTGCGGGCGGTTACCTGTGCGGTACTGGCTTAACTTGTCCTGCGCGGATTTCAGCGTTGCCAGTGCCTGATCTCGTGTGGAACGGGCATTTTCCAGATCGTTGGCGGAGACCACCCGACTTTTCCATAACCCTTGCTGACGCTGAAAGTAGTTTTGCGCATAGTCATAGGCGGCCCGCGCCTGATTCACCGCCGCGACAGCCTGGGCAATCTCTTCATCACGGTAACCGGCGGTAGCCAGATCGTATTTAGCGAGCGCTGTGGAGACATTGGCCTGCGCCTGCAACAAGGCATTCTGATAGGGCGCTTTATCGAGCTCACCGAGCGTCTGTCCGGCATGGATTGCATCGCCCTCATCAACGTTTAGCGAAGCGAGCCGCCCGCCGACGCGGAAACTCAAATTCACTGTGCGAATATCAACGTTGCCATACAGGGTGAGCGCGCGCTCCTGCCTGCTGTGATACCACATCCAGCCGCCAGCCAGTGCGGCGATAACCACCACCACTATCAACACCGTAACGAGAGGTTTTTTCATCACTCCGGACTCCTGTGCGTTAATCCTTGCAAAATGAGATCAATATGGCAGGTGATAACCTGATAAATTTGCTCGGTTTTCTCTTCATCAAACTGCGGCCAGCCCGCACGCAGCAAGAAAGTTTCCCGCCCGAGACGAAACGCGAGAATTTCACCGAACAGCGCATGGGTGTGAATAATGGTTTCGGTATCCGTGGCATCCCGCCCGGTGTAGGCCGCCAGCAGAGCGGTGAGATAGCTGTGCATCGGCGCAATGACCTGATCGTGCACCCGCTGATACGCCCGCGTTGGCGAGAGTTGCTCGCGGGAGATAAATTTGCTCAGGTTGAGTGTCTCATCGCGGGTGAGCAGCGTTATCATATTACGGCAGGCGCTATGGATCAGGGCGCGTATCTCCTCCTTATCCGGCTCCGGCTGCACGAACAGCGCTTCGGCCGCCTGGACATGTGGATGGAAATTCTTATTGATAAAGTCGGCGATCCACTGAGCGCAGGCGAGGTATAAATCCTCTTTCGAGCCAAAATAGTAGGTAATTGCCGCAATATTTTGCCCGGCCTGTGCGGCGATATCGCGGGTGGTGGCGTGCAGCCCGTATTCACCGAATTGCGCCAGCGCGGCGGCAATCAACTGTTGTTTGGCCTGTTCGCCTTTACTGGTCGTGGGGGGTGTATTCATGGCAGCAAAATAATTAATCAATCGATTGATTAAATTTATGCTTGAGAGCGAAGCTTGTCCAGCGCCAGACAGGGAAAAGGTGACGAGTGAACCGAACCGGTCCAGACAGCGCGGTAAGGTTGACCTGCAACAGGAGGAAATATTGCCGATGATTCCATGGCGGATATTTATGCGCTCGATCACAAAAGCTGATACACTTCGCACCTTCATGACACTGTGGTTTTTGTCATCAGTCAAATTATTATCTCCCTGAAAACTACACCTGTGACAGGTCGGGGCGGTGCGGAGTTGTTATGTCATTTGATGCCCTTGGCCTGAACCCGGATATCCTGCGCGCTATCGCCGAGCAGGGTTATGTTCAGCCGACCCCTATTCAGCAGCAGGCGATCCCCGCCGTACTGCAAGGCCGCGACCTGATGGCCAGTGCCCAGACCGGTACCGGTAAAACAGCTGGCTTCGCCCTGCCGCTGCTGCAACTGCTGGTACAAAAAGAGCCGCACGCGAAAGGCCGCCGTCCGATACGCGCGTTGATCCTGACGCCAACCCGCGAACTGGCGGCGCAAATCGGTGAGAACATACGCGACTACAGCCAGTATCTGAACATCCGTTCGCTGGTGGTGTTTGGCGGCGTCAGCATCAACCCGCAGATGATGAAACTGCGTGGTGGTGTTGATGTGCTGGTGGCTACGCCTGGCCGTCTGCTCGACCTGGAACACCAAAATGCGCTGAGCCTCGATAGCGTGGAAATTCTGGTGCTGGATGAAGCTGACCGCATGCTGGATATGGGCTTTATTCACGATATTCGCCGCGTGCTGGCAAAACTGCCTTCGCGCCGTCAGAACCTGCTGTTTTCTGCGACTTTCTCCGACGACATCAAAGCGCTGGCGGGAAAACTGCTGCACAACCCTCTGGAAATCGAAGTGGCGCGCCGCAACACCGCCTCCGGACAGGTGACGCAGCATGTGCACTTCGTGGATAAAAAACGTAAGCGTGAACTGCTGTCGCAGATGATTGGCCAGGGTAACTGGCAGCAGGTGCTGGTCTTTACCCGTACCAAGCACGGCGCCAACCACCTGGCGGAACAACTGAATAAAGATGGCATCACCAGTGCGGCTATCCACGGTAACAAGAGTCAGGGCGCGCGTACCCGTGCGTTGGCGGATTTTAAATCCGGGGATATTCGCGTGCTGGTGGCAACGGATATCGCGGCTCGCGGGCTCGACATCGAAGAGTTACCGCACGTAGTGAACTATGAGCTGCCGAACGTACCGGAAGATTACGTCCACCGTATCGGCCGTACCGGGCGCGCGGCTGCTACCGGTGAAGCGCTGTCGCTGGTCTGCGTTGATGAACACAAATTGCTACGTGACATCGAGCGTCTGTTGCAAAAAGAGATCCCGCGCATTGCCATCGAAGGCTATGACCCGGATCCGTCAATCAAAGCCGAACCGATACAGAATGGTCGTGGTCAGGGCGGCGGCCGTCAGGGTGGTGGTCGCGGGCAGGGCGGTGGTGGTCGTGGTCAGTCTGCACCGCGCCGCAATGAGGGTGAAGAGCAGAAACCGCGCGCCCCGCGTCGTACTGACGGTGAAGCGCAAAAACCACGAACGCCACGCCGCAGTGAAGGGGGTTCACGCCGCCTGGATGGTAACGCCCAGCCTGCGCGTGACAACCAGGGTAAACCGGCAGGAAACGGCGCTCGCCGTCGCCGTCCGCGTAAACCGTCTGCCGCCCAGTAACGCATTTTCAGGCCGGATATACCCCTTATCCGGTAATCAACGCCGCCAGCGGGCAATTTACCGGCTGGCGGCGTTGTTTTATCTTACGTTCGCGATTAAAGCGTACCAGACAAAGTCGTTATTCTTTCGCGTCCGGATCAATTCACCGGTCACCGGATTCAGTTCGGTGTGGGTGACCGCGCGCTCATCGACAGCGTGCCGACTACACCCCCCGCCACTACGTCTATCTTTTTCATCAGTCAGATAATGTCACCGGAGAGCGCAGTACCGGTGAAAATCCCCGGCGGCCATTCATTTGTAGTTCTGGTTACTCGTTTCCAGCCACCACATCGCTAACGCCCACAAACAAAAATGGACAAAACGTAAATACAGTAACGGACATAATCTGCCCTGTTAAATGTTCAACGTGCTATATAGAGTACTTATGTACGGATCTGTTAATTTATGATCCGCTGGCGAAAAATATCCTGTAGTGCAGATAGGGCTAATGTGTTTTCGCGGCCGCTTCCAGAATGGCAAAAAGGGTTACCCAGCGGGCGCTAAAAATGCCACAATAGTGGCTGTTTATACAGTATTTCAGGTTTCTTCATGGCTCTTACCGCCGCGCTAAAAGCGCAGATCGCTGCCTGGTATAAGGCGTTGCAACAGCAGATCCCAGACTTTATTCCCCGTGCGCCGCAGCGGCAGATGATTGCTGATGTTGCGAAAACGCTGGCGGGT
Organism: Kosakonia arachidis; assembly: GCF_900116535.1. Taxonomy (GTDB): domain Bacteria; phylum Pseudomonadota; class Gammaproteobacteria; order Enterobacterales; family Enterobacteriaceae; genus Kosakonia; species Kosakonia arachidis. Next base: position 619,151 of record NZ_FPAU01000001.1, read on the forward strand.
GAAGAGGGCAGGCATCTGGCGATCGAAGCGCCGACCGGCGTCGGGAAAACCCTCTCTTATTTAATTCCGGGTATTGCAATTGCCCGCGAAGAGCAAAAAACGCTGGTGGTCAGTACCGCCAACGTGGCGTTGCAGGATCAGATCTACAGTAAAGACCTGCCGCTGTTGCGCAAAATTATCCCCGATTTACGTTTTACCGCAGCGTTTGGCCGTGGGCGCTATGTCTGCCCGCGTAATCTGGCCGCGCTGGCCAGTAGCGAGCCAGACCAGCAGGATCTGCTGGCGTTCCTTGATGATGAGCTGACTCCGGGCAGCAAAGAGGAACAGAAGCAGTGCGCGACGTTGAAAGCCGATCTCGACAGCTATAAATGGGATGGTTTGCGCGATCACACTGATAAAGCCATCAGTGATGAGTTATGGCGTCGCCTCAGCACCGATAAAGCCAGTTGCCTGAACCGCAACTGCCACTACTATCGGGAATGCCCGTTCTTTGTCGCTCGGCGTGAAATTCAGGAAGCGGAAGTGGTGGTGGCGAACCACGCGCTGGTGATGGCGGCGCTGGAGAGTGAAGCCGTCTTGCCGGAGCCGAAAAATCTGCTACTGGTTCTGGATGAAGGCCATCATCTGGCGGATGTGGCGCGCGATGCGCTGGAAATGAGTGCTGAAATAACGGCGTCCTGGTATCAGCTACAACTCGACTTATTTACCCGGCTGGTGGCGACATGCCTGGAGCAGTTTCGGCCGAAAACCCTGCCGCCGTTGGCGACGCCCGAGCGGCTCAATGCCCATTGCGAAGAGCTGTTCGGGCTGATTTCATCATTGAATAACATGCTCAACCTCTATCTTCCTGCCAACCAGGAAGCCGAATACCGCTTTGCTATGGGCGAGCTGCCGGATGAGGTGATGGCGATTTGTCAGCGGCTGGCGAAGCTAACAGAAATGCTGCGCGGGCTGGCGGAGCTGTTCCTCAACGATTTAAGCGAAAAGACCGGTAGCCACGATATTGTGCGTTTACACCGTCTGATCCTGCAAATGAACCGTGCGCTTGGCATGTTTGAAGGCCAGAGCAAACTCTGGCGGCTGGCCTCGATGGTGCAGGCATCCGGCGCGCCGGTATCGAAATGGGCGACGCGCGAAGTGCGGGAGGGGCAGTTGCATCTGCTGTTTCACTGTGTGGGCATTCGCGTCAGCGATCAGTTGGAGAAGTTACTGTGGCGCAGCGTGCCGCATATTGTCATCACCTCCGCCACGCTCCGATCGCTGAACAGTTTTAATCGTTTGCAAGAAATGAGTGGCCTGAAAGAGAAAGCAGGCGACCGATTTGTCTCGCTGGATTCGCCTTTCAATCACGTCGAACAGGGGAAGATTGTTATCCCGCAAATGCGCTACGAACCGCTGATTGAAAATGAAGAGCAGCATATCGCCGAAATGGCGACCTGGTTTCGTGAGCAGGTGGAAAGTAAAGCCCATCCGGGCATGTTGGTGCTGTTCGCCAGCCAGCGCGCGATGCAGCTGTTTTTAAGTTATGTGGCCGATTTACGCCTGCTGCTATTGGTACAGGGCGATCAGCCGCGCTATCGGTTGGTTGAGCTGCACCGTAAAAGGATCGATTCTGGCGAGCGCAGCGTGCTGGTTGGCTTGCAATCCTTTGCCGAAGGGCTGGATCTGAAAGGCGATTATCTGACGCAGGTACATATTCATAAAATCGCTTTTCCGCCGATTGATAGCCCGGTGGTGATCACTGAAGGCGAATGGCTGAAGAGCCTCAACCGTTATCCGTTTGAAGTACAGAGTTTGCCCAGCGCTTCGTTTAATCTTATCCAGCAGGTCGGCAGGCTTATCCGCAGCCACGGCTGTCGCGGCGAAGTGGTGATTTATGATAAGCGCCTGCTGACCAAAAGCTATGGAAAACGTCTACTTGATGCGCTACCGGTGTTTCCTATTTCCCAACCGGCAATGCCGGACGTTATAGTGAAGAAACCAGAACAAAAGCGCCGCAGGCGCCGTTAACGATGTGAGCATGCGAGGAACTGTCATGGATTACCGTAAAGTTATCAAAGAGATTGGTCGCGGAAAGAACCACGCCCGGGATCTGGATATTGACACCGCGCGTGGTCTTTATGCGCAGATGCTGAACGGCGAGGTACCGGATCTGGAGATGGGCGGCATTTTGATTGCGCTGCGCATTAAAGGCGAAGGCGAGGCGGAAATGCGCGGCTTCTACGAGGCGATGCAGCAGCACACGTTGGCGCTGACGCCTCCGGTGGCTAAACCGATGCCGATTGTTATTCCTAGCTATAATGGTGCGCGCAAACAGCCCAATCTCACGCCATTGTTGGCTATTTTGCTGAATAAGCTGGGTTTTCCGGTGGTGGTGCACGGCGTCAGCTCAGATCCCACGCGTGTGATCAGCGAAAGTATTTTCACCTTGTTGGACATTAAGCCGACGCTGCATGCCGGGCAGGCGCAGGCGAAGCTGGAAGGCCATCATCCGGTGTTTATTCCGATACACGCCCTCTGCCCGCCGCTGGAAAAACAACTGGCAATGCGCTGGCGCATGGGCGTACGCAACAGTGCACATACGCTGGCGAAGCTTGTAACCCCGTTTAAAACCGACGCGGCACTGCGTTTATCCAGCGTTTCTCATCCCGAATACCTGACGCGAGTGGGGAAATTTTTTGCCGACATCGGTGGCCGTGCACTGCTGATGGCCGGTACGGAAGGGGAAGTGTATGCAAATCCGCAGCGCTGTCCGCAGATCAACCTGATTGACGCGGTGGGTGAGCGGATCCTCTTTGCGCGCAACGATGCCGCTGAGCAGGTTGCTCTGGAGGGTGTGGAAAAAGATGCAGAGAGCACGGCTCGCTGGATCGAAAACTGTCTTGCCGGGCGCGAAGCAATACCAGAGTCATTAAAGATTCAGTTGGCCTGTTGCCTGGTGGCAACCGGAGAAAGCGCGACGCTGGAAGAAGCGCTGGCGCGGGTGGCGCAAAGTTTTTAAGCAAAAAAAAGCCCGTCACAATCCAGGACGGGCAAAAACAGGGGTAACAACAGGGTCAATGAGGGTGGAGCATCCCGGCAGAGGGTTAATTTGCCGGGGGGGACAACTTCGGGTGGATTATTTGTAGATAATCGCGGTGCCGCTCAGTTTGTTATTACCGGCAGCAGAGGTGATGCTGTAGCTGCTTGCGCCGGCAGCCTGCGCTTTGGCAGCCAGCCTGGCTTCCAGACCGTCCAGCGTGGTTGCGCCGTTAGCAGAAACAACACCGATTTTGTTCAGACTTTCGGCCTGAGTGGCAGTCACGGACTGGGCTGCAAAGGCACCGAAAGAGAGAGTAGAAAGGACGATAGCAGTAACAGCATATTTAATGGTTTTCATGGTCAATTTCTCGCAGGTTATTCTGTATTAGTGACGTTGTTCCGTCGATGTGATAAGTATCATGGTTTTTAACAAGAGATAAAATCGAAGAGAATTGACGACCTTATTCTAAAAAATTGAATAAGATATAGCTGTATGATTTAAAAGGGTTTTACGCAATAAAAAAGGGAGCTCATTAGCAGGATTGCGCAACAGACAATATTGCGGCACATTTTGCTACTTTCACAGCGAGAGTTTGTGGATGTAAAGGCAACCGCTTGCGCTGTTGAAAAACGTCAGGAAAGGTCAACGTAGCTGGCTATCCTTGGAGCCTCTGCGATTATATCCTGAGAATGTAGAGTTATGTAAATCTTTCTCCTGCTGGCAGGAGAGGCATAAACGCACTCCGGGAATCGCTTTACGACGCGCGTCCGGGATCGGTTCGCCACACTCTTCGCAGATCAGTAGACTTTCGCCGTGGGGTAAATCACGGCGGGCGCGCGCCACGGCATCTTCAATCGTATTGTCGATCTGCTGTTGTACTGACCCATCGTTTGCCCAGCCTGAAGCCATCATCGCCTCCTTAGTTGCAATAGCGTAACTATAGCAAATGCCCAATGACAAAGTGTCGCCATCGGGCCAGGTAAACGGGGTTAGCGGTTATCCGGGCGAACCAAATCAAAGCGCTGTGCTTCACTGATCCCGTAATAGGCAGACGGGCCGCCAGCGCGCAGGACAGGTTGTGCTTTCGCAGTCTGATAAATGCCGTCTTCTAGCAGCGATTCATCAATGTGTACCGCGACGACTTCCCCCAGCACCAGCCACGTATCGATGGCGCTGCCGTCAGCGGTGGTTAGTTGAATACATTGGGAGAGACGACACTCGAAATTGACCGGGCTTTCCGCCACGCGCGGCGCACTGACGATACGGCCCGCAACGGGTGTCAGGCCTGCACGGGTAAACTCATCTTCACCGTGGGGCAGCGACGCCGAGGTTTCGTTCATCCGTACCGCCAAATCGCGGGTAGTCAGGTTCCAGACAAACTCTTTGGTTTCAGTGATATTGCGTACGCTATCTTTCCAGCCGCTGCTGGCGAAACCGATAATCGGTGGGCGATAATTGAAACAGTTAAAGAAACTATACGGCGCAAGGTTTCGCTGGCCCTGAACATCCAGCGAGGCAATCCAGCCGATAGGACGCGGACCAATAATCGCATTCAGCGGATCGTGCGGCAGGCCGTGGCCTTTTGTTGGTTCATAAAAATACATAGCGTTTCCTGGTATCAGATAAGTTTCTTCAGCCTCACTTATTTACCCGGCCAACGTCAACGGGTATCTTACGCCGCTGTTAACAGGAGAATGCCATGAATGCCCAGAAGCCGGGTTTGCACCCGCGTAACCGTCATCACAGTCGCTACGATCTTGACGCATTGTGCGTTGCGAATCCGTCATTGCGCGCCTTTATCATCGCAAACCCAAAAGGCGAGGCGACCATTGATTTCGCCGAACCGCAGGCGGTGAAGGCCTTAAACAAAGCGCTGTTGGCGCACTTCTATGGCGTGCGTGAGTGGGATATCCCCGAGGGTTTTCTCACCCCGCCAGTGCCAGGACGAGCCGATTATCTTCACCATCTGGCTGATGTGCTGGCCGAGGGCAACGAAGGGCAGATCCCTGAACAGGCCAGCGTGCTGGATGTTGGCACTGGAGCGAATTGTATCTATCCGCTGATTGGTCACCATGAATATGGCTGGCGTTTTACCGGCAGCGAAATTAACGATGCGGCGCTGACCAGCGCACAGGCGATTATCAGCGCTAATCCGGGACTGAGCCGCGCAGTTCGTTTGCGTCGGCAAAAAGATCCGTCGGCAATTCTTGCGGGCATTATCCATAAAAATGAGCAGTACGATGCCACGCTCTGTAACCCGCCGTTTCACGACTCAGTGCAGAGCGTGCAAGCGGGCAGTGAGCGTAAACGCCGTAATCTGGGGCAAGACGTCAGCGATGTCGCCAACTTTGGCGGTCAGCAGCAGGAGTTATGGTGCGAAGGCGGCGAAGTTGCCTTTATTTGCAAGATGATTGTGGAAAGCCAACAGTTTGCCCGCCAGGTACTGTGGTTCACCTCGCTGGTTTCGCGCGGCGATAACCTGCCTGAGTTGTATCGTGCCCTGACGCAGGCTGGTGCGGTGAAAGTGATGAAAAAAGAGATGGCCCAGGGTCAAAAGCAGAGCCGCTTTATCACCTGGACTTTCCTTGATGAGACCCAGCGTAAACGCTGGGCGCAGAGCCGATTTAAAGGGTAGGCTCTGCTGCTGGCGGCGTGCTGGCCGGTGATGTCGGTTGCGGTGAGATTTGCGGTGCAGGCAGCATTTGATACGTCTGCACCGGTGGGCGAACGCCCGCACGGTCGAAATGTTTTTTCACCATGGTGTCGAGGGCGAACCTGACCGTCCACTGCTTCAGTGGCAGGGTGGTGAAGGTGACACGCAGCGTAAAAGCGGTATTGGTCAGCCCGACCAGCCCGGCGAATGACGGCTCGCCAATGACCAGCCCGCGAATATCTTCCTGTTCCATCAGTTCGGCCACCGCATCCTTCAGCGCCTGATTCGCTTTATCGGTCTCTTCATGGCGATCGACATCATAGTTCGCTACTACCGAACCAATACCGCGGACAAAGTTGGCGAAGGTGGTAATCGATGACCAGGGAATAATGTGGTATGCCCCCGTATCCTGGCGCACGCCAACGGACCGAATCGACATTCGCTCGACGGTGCCGGTTAGTGGCCCGATAGTCACCAGATCCCCGGTGTTCATTCCATTTTCGAACTGAATAAAAATTCCGGTGATAATATCTTTTACCAGTGTTTGTGAACCGAACGAGATAGCCAGCCCTAACGCTCCGGCACCCGCGAGCAGCGGTGCGATATTGACGCCAATTTCTGAGAGCACAATCATCACCGTGATGGTGCTGATCACCACCGCCAGCGCATTGCGGAACAGTGTCAGCAGTGTGCGCGTACGCGCGCTTGGCAGCGGGCGGCCGTGAATATCGGATGCCAGACGGTTCTCTATCAGGCTCGCCAGCAGCGTCCAGCCCACCGCCGAGAAGAAGAGGATCAGCACAATGCGGATCAATATATCGACGGTTTTCTCCCCTGCGCCATAGTTGAGCCAGTGCCAGAAATCAAAAAGCCGCCAGGCATTAAGCAGCAGCATGATGGTGGCACATACCACCAGTATGCGCGCCGTTTTCAGCGCCGCGGACAGCCAGCCATTCAGCCGCTTTTGCAGCTCCGGGTAGTTACGCTGCACCTGTGGCGAGAGGGTGACGGTTTTATTCAACCAGCGTGACAGCATACCGGAGAGGAACGCCGCAATACTCAGAATGGCAAGACTGTTAACCGAGGCACTCATCATAAATTTCAGGCTGTTGCCCGGGTCAAACAGCGAGAAAAAGAACAGCACGACAAAGTAAGCGCTGGCGAGCCAGTGCCAGACCAAAGCAAAAGCGCGGATAAACAAACTAAAGAAGGCCAGTGAATGATCGGCAAGCACAATCAAGTTATGCTGGATCCCGCGCTTGTTGTGGAAAATAAGATAGAGCGCCCAGGCGGTAATACACAGCATAATCACCACGTTGGCGAGTGCACCGACCTGCACATTTACCTGATTGGAGATAATCGGCACCGCCACCAGCAAGCCATAACCAATCAGGCTGCTCAATGCACTCAGGCGCAGATGCCAGTAGCGAGCAGTGTTGTCGGCAATACGAAACGGACGCAGTTCCGGAATGCGCGGGCAGAATATCAGCCGCAGAATGGTTTTGAAAAACTCAATCAGCGCAAATGCATTGAGGAACAGGCTTTGCTGGAAAGCGATGGTGCTGTTGCCTGCATTGAGCCTGGCTCTAAGCAACTGGCCGATAAACAGCGTCAGCACCAGTAGCAGCAGGTCGATAATAAAGGCACCCATTATGATGGCGGGCAACTGCAACCAGTTCCGGCGTTCGCGGTTTTTGCGCCTTCCCCAGTTACCCATCCGTCGGTAGAGCGGCATAACGCACTGACGTACCACTATCCAGAAAGCAAAAACCAGCACTGCGAGTAATAAAAAGTGGCTGGCGGCGTTAGTGAAGGTTTGCGGGTTGAAGGCCTTATGCGGCGAGCCGGTGATATTGCGGTAGAGTTGGGCAAAGCGGGAGGCCAGCGCGTCGCCGTAGTAGCCGCTGACTTCGGTGACATTCTCCAGTACCGTTTTCTGCTCTTTGACTTCTGGCGGCGTGATCACCGGCACCGGTTCCTGTGGTGGTGTGGCGGCAACTTTCCGCAACTGATCAATCAGCTCTTTGCGCGAATCATCGTTTTCCAGCACGTCTGCCAGTGCCGCATAGGCTGCTTTTTTTTGTTCGACACTGGGTTCATTGCTTTGTGTAGACGACGTGCTATTGGCTGTAGGTAGTGTGATGCCGGGTATCGTCGCGGCCTGAAGCGGCGCGCACAGCAGACTGATGAATAGCAATATCCACGGCATATGCTCCTCCGGTGAGAAAGTCCAGCAAAATGATAAGTATAGATAGTATAGATGCCGGGCGAAGCAGGGCAGTAAATGAGAACAATCCAGGGGGACCGCCCCACCAGGCCGTGGGGCGGTAGTGCATCAGGAAACGTGTTGCAAAAATTCCTGCAAGCGCGGGCTGGGCGGGTTTTCGATCAACTGCTGCGGATTACCGTCCTCGGCAATACGGCCTTTGTCGATGAAAATCAGGCGCGATGCTACTTTTTCGGCGAAGCCGATTTCGTGCGTAACGATCACCATGGTCATACCTTCTTCAGCCAGATCCTGCATCACTTTCAGCACTTCGTGGCGCAGCTCCGGATCCAGCGCGGAAGTTGGCTCATCGAACAGCATCATTTTCGGCTTCACTGCCAGCGCGCGGGCAATCGCAACGCGCTGCTGCTGACCGCCGGAAAGCTCAGATGGATAATGATGTGCACGTTCCGCCAGCCCGACCTTCGCCAGCAGATCTCTTGCCAGCTTTTCAGCATCAGCTTTATTCGTTCCGCGCACGCGCAGTGGGCCAAACATGACGTTTTCCAGCGCCGTCAGATGCGGGAACAGATAGAACTGCTGGAAAACCATGCCAGCTTCCTGGCGGATAAGGCGCTCATCCACTTTTGCATCGTTGACTTTCAGGCCATCAACAATCAGATCGCCGCTGGTGATCTCTTCCAGCTTGTTAATGCAGCGCAGCAGTGTTGATTTACCAGAGCCGGACGGCCCGATAATGACCACCACCTCACCTTCAGTGATATTCAGATCGATGTTATGCAGCACCTGGGTTTGACCAAAGTGCTTGGAGACGTTTTTAAATTCAATCACAGGATTTTCATCCTTCTTTCAAGACGACGCAGAATGAAGCTCAGCACGAGGGTAATGATCAGATAGACAACCGCAACGGCGCTCCAGATCTCCAGCGCACGGAAGTTGCCGGCAATGATTTCCTGGCCCTGACGGGTCAGCTCGGCGACGCCGATAACAATAAACAGCGAAGTATCTTTGATGCTGATGATCCACTGGTTACCCAACGGCGGCAGCATACGGCGTAGCGCTAACGGCAGGATCACATGGCGAATGGTTTCGCCACGCGACAGACCCAGCGCGAGGCCCGCTTCACGGAAACCTTTATGAATAGAAAGCACCGCACCACGGGTGATTTCCGCGATATAGGCGCCAGAGTTAATCATAATGGTGACGACGGCAGCCGAGAAAGGATCGATACGCAGATCGTTAAACGCCATCGGCAGGGCAAAGTAAATAAACATGACCTGTACGACGATAGGCGTACCGCGAATAACTTCGATAAATACCAGTGCGATGTGGTTGGAAATCCAGCCGCCGAAAGTCCGTGCAAAACCCGCTGCCAGACCAATGATCAACCCGCCAATAAGGCCGAGGACCGAGATCAACAGCGTCATCTTCGCACCTTCGATCAGAAGCGGAATGGCAGGCCAAATGGCGCTCCAGTCAAACTGCATGATGTGTTCCTGTATACCGTGGTTATAACAAATGTATCAGGGGCGAAGAGCGCCCCTGAGTAGTAACACTTTATTTTTTATAATTATTTAGGCTCAGAACCGAACCATTTTTTGTAGATTTCATTGTAGGTGCCGTTATCGCGCAGGGTTTTCAGCGCACCGTTCACTTTTTCACGCAGGTCGTCGCTGCCTTTCGGGAAAGCGATACCATACTGCTGAGCTTCCAGAGACTCACCGACCGCTTTGAACTGACCGTTACCGGCAGTTTTAATGAAATACAGGATGTTCGGTGTGTCGTGCAGAACGGCATCTGCGCGGCCAGTGCCCAGCTCCATGTAAGCATTGTCAATGTTCGGGAACTGGCGCAGGTCTTTGGTTTTGATGTTTGCTTTCGCATAATCAACAGAACCGGTGCCGCTTTTCACCGCTACCACTTTGCCATCCAGATCCTTCACGCTTTTCACGTCGTTGTTGTTGGCTTTTACCATCACCATCAGACCGCTTTTGTAATAACCGTCAGAGAATTCGATCGCTTTCTTACGCTCTTCGGTAATCGTAATGCCTGCCAGCGCCAGGTCGATGTTTTTGGTTTGCAGTGCCGGGATGATGCCGCTGAAATCCATCGGTTTCAGTTCATAATCCAGTTTCAGCTCTTTCGCGATAGCTGCCCACAGATCCACGTCGAAACCAACGTATTTGTCGCCTTGTTTGAACTCGAAAGGAACAAATGCGGTGTCGGTAGCAACCACCAGTTTTTTATCAGCGGCCTGAGAGGAAACAGCAAAGGCGAGAGCGAGTGCAGCCAGGGAAAATTTCAATACAGACTTCATAGTTTTTCCTTTTGTATCCAGGGAGCGATCCCCTGCGAGAATGAACGCAGTATGAAAAAATCATGCCATGTTTACAACCTATTGTTTTGTAAAGGCGATGCTTTAACCGGTTGCACAATAAGTATAGCAGCGATACCGTTTCGCACTATTTTAGTGCTCTGTTTTGGTGCGTAAAAATGGCGTGACGAATTTTGCTCTTTTTTAGCGCAGATCATGGGTGTAAAACAATCGGTTATTAACAAATCTGTGACGCAATAATAACGGAGGGGAAACTTTAGGCAGGAAAAAAGGAAAAGAAATGCACTTTTATGGTGCAACCCCCTTCGCGGGATACGAAGGGGGTCATTGGCAATGCTTATGGGTTATTCGATATTGGATTCGATGAACCACAGGAATTTATCCAAATCGCGGGACGCTGCGGTGAAGATATCTGCAGTATCTTCGTCTTTCGTTTCACTAATCGCTTTACGCACATCATTTGCCACGATGGCGTAACGATCGGCCAGCTCTTTCAGATGATCCTGAACGCTATGGATGTCCAGCGGGTAGCTTTTCAGCGGGGTCTTGCTGTTGATCACCTGTGTGGTGCCCAGAGCTACTCCACCCAGTTGCACGGCACGTTCCGCCATCGTATCAAGGTGGTCGGTCAGCGCAGTACGGAACTGATCCAGCATTTCATGTACGGCAATGAAATTAGCACCGCGCATATTCCAATGGGCCTGTTTGGTAATCAGCGACAGATCAATGAACTGGATCACCTGGCGATTCAACAACTCAATGGTCGCTTTTTTATCGCTATCCGCTACATCGTTGCGGGTATAAAGCAGATTAGACGCTTTCGTTTTAACCAGTTTAGCGGTACTCATAATCTCATATCCTCTTGATGTTTGTGTCCCAGGTAATTACAGGACTTAGTATAGCACCAGATTTCTTTTATCTGTTTTGGCTGTGCCTATCGGTTCAATAGCAAAACCAGAATATAGGCCCATTTTTTAGGTGGTAACAGCTAACAATTTGAATTATAAGAAAAATTAAATAATTTTCGGCATAAAAGAGGACAGTAATACTATTTAAATAGAAATGTACGTAAACGTAAGAAATAATGTCTCTGCAGTTGGGGAATATTCAGCATAAGATGAATCTCATACTGAATAATAAATATTTAACCAATCTCTACTTTGCGGATTTGGCTTTCCCGCCGCAGCGTCAGTGTGGAGCCCATCGAGGCGATGACGATGGCCATTAGCGCCAGCACCTGCTGCAAAGCGAGCGTTTCGCCAAGGAAAATCATGCCTGAGATGGCTGCCATCGCCGGCTCCATACTCATCAGCGTACCAAAGGTGCGGGTGGGAAGCCGGGTTAATGCAATCATTTCCAGTGAGTAGGGCAGTGCGGTGGACAGCACGGCAACGGCGATACCAAGCGGCAAAATCGACCAGTGCCAAAGTAGTTCGCCAGACTGGAGAGCGCCGAGAGGGACAAACACAACCGCCGCAATTAACGAGCCAAGCGCGACCGTTGCCGGGCCGTGCTCCTCACCCGCGCGCTGGCCGCAGAGGATGTAAATCGCCCAGCAGGCCCCGGCTCCGAGGGCAAAGGTTGCGCCGCTCAGATTCACATGTGAGACGTTTTCTCCCAGCGGCAGCAAATACCACAGCCCGAGTACAGCAAAGATCACCCAAATAAAATCGACCGGGCGGCGTGAGGAGAACAGAGCAACCGCCAGCGGCCCGGTAAATTCCAGTGCCACGGCGATACCAAGCGGTACGGTCTGAATGGAGAGGTAGAACATATAGTTCATCCCGCCAAGCGACAGCCCATAAAACAGTAGCGGCAAACGTTGCTCGCGGGTGAAACGTAGCCGCCAGGGTTTGAAGACGATGGCAAGGATAATCGTGCCGAGCGCCAGACGCAGTGCAGTAACGCCAGGCGCGCCCACCATGGGAAACAAAGATTTCGCCAGCGATGCACCGCCTTGAATAGAGATCATGGCGATAAGTAACACCAACACCGGCAGCCATACCGGCAACTTACGAGACACCCCTGGCATCCTTTCTCCCGTCAATTTATGTCAAGTGAAGTAAAGCTGTCAGTCTACTTGAAAATACCTTCGGCTGGTTGAGCGCTCGTTGAAAAAAGTGCGCGAATATCCGTAGTATAAGGGCTGCCTGGTGGTTAATTAACCTGTTGATTTAAGAATTATCTGGATGAATATGCCATTTAGTGAGCAACATAATGGCGGGTTATGCGGGAAAATGCGTGTTTTTTGAAAGGGTTGTTCAGTGGCGGAAACTTTCTGTTACATCAAATGGCACGTTAGACTCTAATTCCTGCAAAGAGTTTCCTTATCATTTTTGATATATTTAAACGCGTAGGACGTAGGATTTACTTGAAGCACATTTGAGGTGGATTATGAAAAAAATTGCATGTCTTTCAGCACTGGCCGCTCTTCTGGCGGTATCTGCAGGTTCCGCAGTAGCAGCAACTTCAACCGTTACCGGCGGCTACGCTCAGAGCGATATGTCTGGCGTTGCTAACAAAGCTAGCGGTTTCAACCTGAAATACCGCTACGAGCAGAATGACAACCCGCTGGGTGTTATCGGTTCCTTTACTTACACTGAAAAAGATCGTTCCGAAGATGGCGTTTACAACAAAGCGCAGTACTACGGCATCACCGCAGGTCCGGCTTACCGTCTGAACGACTGGGCGAGCATCTATGGCGTAGTCGGTGTTGGTTACGGTAAATTCCAGCAGACTGTTGATACCGCTAAAGTTTCTGACACCAGCGACTACGGCTTCTCTTACGGTGCTGGTCTGCAGTTCAACCCGATGGAAAACGTTGCTCTGGACTTCTCCTACGAGCAGAGCCGTATTCGTAGCGTTGACGTTGGCACCTGGATTGCCGGTGTTGGTTACCGTTTCTAATCGCTTCGGCGATATAAAAAATCCGCCCAGTTGGGCGGATTTTTTTTGCCTGAAACACGCACCAATCAGAGCTTATTGTGAGTATCAAAAAGATCCGTGCCCAGTTGGTTATAGTCAACTTTCTGTAACTTAAAGTTAGTAATGTAGACTGGTCCGGCTTTTTGCTCGGAGAAAAAGCGGTAAGGATTTTTTATCTCCTCGGCGGTGATCCCGGTCCACTGTGAGAAGAAGCTGAGAAAATCATTCGCTGAACGGCGAGCCTTGATGATCCTATGCTTTGTATCATCGCTGGAGATCACCATAAACGGCACCTGGAAATTCTGCTGGAACTTGTCGGCATGTGCCAGATACTGCGCCTCTTTACCACGCTCTTTAATTGCCAGACCGTGATCGGAAAAATAGACCATTGAAAAACTTTCGCCGGTATTCACCAACTGGGAATAGAGCTTGCCAAGCAGATCGTCTGTCTGCGTGATGGAGTAAAGGTAGCAGGACGTTTCTTTCGATTGTACAAACTCGTTGTATTTACCGCCGGTGCGATCGCAGGCCTGCGGATGCGATCCCATCAGATGCATAACGATCATCTGCGGCTGCGTGCGCGGGGTTGAAAAGACCTGAGCGGTCAACTTCAGCAGTTCTTCGTCGCGGGTGTTTTTATTTGCTTCAAAATCGCCATCTTTTAGGAACTGCACTTCATCGGCGCGCTTTGCAATACTGGCGATCGCCGTATCGTATTCGCCAATTTGTCCCTGATTAGAGAACCACCATGTCTGGAAACCCGCACGATTCGCCAGCGTAACAAAGTTATCCTGGTATTGCGGTTTATCATCAACCACCCGGTTCAGCGTAAGACCGAGCGACTTCTGCGTTGAACCGCTGGCAGACACGTAATCCATAAAGAAAGTGCCGTTCGCCTGGCTGGCGAAAGGCGTGTTATTCCAGTAGCCACCAAACGCGCCTAACGCATCGCGGCGCGCGCTTTCACCAATCACTACCACATAAATGTGATACTTCGGTTTGAACGCACTTATGGTCCAGGTGTCTTTCATGCTGGAGAGCTGCGCCATATTCTTCTGTTCGACCACGACCTCATGGTAGTTAAACGCCACGTCGCGCACGAAACGCAGCACCGGCACGCCGGTGTCGATAATCCTGAAGTCATATCCCAGAAAGTGGTTCTGTACCGGCCCGATAAAATAAGACGCCACACAAAACACGGTGCCTACGGTATCCCACTTTATCCACGGCGTCGACGCGGCCGGAATGCGGCGACGCATCGAAATGACGCCCAGTGAGAAGATAAACAGGCCAATTACATAGTGATACCACGGGAAAATAGTCAGAATTTCCGTGGATTCTTCCATATTGGTCGACAGCAGAGCGAGCAGCGTATTGAAGTTCGGCGCACCGTAGGCCTGGCCAAACGGGAAATAACACCCAGCCACCAGAGAAATTATGCCGATAAACACTTTCTGCGCGCGCGGCGCATGACGCCATAGCACAATCAGGGCGCAGCTCAGGACAATGGCATACAACACGCTAAATTCGTAACCAAGAGCAAAATTAATCAACATCGATTGGAGAAAATAGAAACCCGTCCACGGATTGACGGTCTGGCTGCGAAACGCAGCGGATTCTTTCAGAATTAGGCTCATTGATGACTATCGCGAAACCGCCATGTGCTCACCCTGGCGTAAGGGTCAAAACCTGCCGAACAGTGCGTAGAGAGGGGATGTGGTCCGCTTCTGTGAGCCGCAATTTGTGCAGGGCAGCGCAAAGATAGAGCGAGGCGCAACGAAGGTCAACACCAGCTAACCAGTTGTTTTGAGAGGGTGATTGCAAATCCAGCAAAAATACGTGAATTCTTAGGTAAAACCTTCAGTATGGCGGGGTATTGTGACAGAAAAATGAAGCGGCGTACCGCGACGCCGCATTAGTGGGAAGGTTTGTCCGGGTTCTGCTGCGGTTTGCCATTGATGATATCGCACAGCATATTCAGCAGCATTAAACGGACTTTAAAGGGAGAGTGACTAAACACAAGCATGCACCTATTGAACTCATTCATCGGAACCTCCTTACGCTTTCGTGGCCCTTCGCTCCGTGAAAGGTGAACGCATTACATACAGATATAGCACGAGCTATGTTTTATAGCTACGGCTAATGCGTTAATTTTTTGTGCTGGTTCACGGATGGTTTACAATGGCGCTTCTCTTATATGATGCAGCACCGCGTCACACTGACAGAGGAAGCACAATGAACCGTCGCGCAGCGAATCCAACAATAAAAAAAGTGACGCTGGTAAATGTTGAAGAGCACGTCGAAGGCTTTCGCCAGGTGCGAGAAGCCCATCGTCGCGAGCTGATTGACGACTACGTTGAACTGATTTCCGATTTAATTCGCGAAGTGGGTGAAGCCCGCCAGGTGGATATGGCGGCGCGTCTTGGCGTTTCGCAACCTACCGTGGCAAAAATGCTGAAAAAACTGGCAACCGTCGGGTTGATTGAGCAGATCCCGTGGCGCGGTGTTTTCCTGACACCGGAAGGGGAGAAACTGGCACAGGAGAGCCGCGAACGCCATCAAATAGTGGAAAGTTTTCTGTTGGTGCTTGGCGTCAGCCCGGAGATTGCCCGCCGAGATGCGGAAGGGATGGAGCACCACGTCAGCCAGGAAACTCTCGACTGTTTCCGCCGTTTTACCCTGCAACACGGGCTGCCTTCCGAATGAGTATACCGCTGTTTCGCGCACTGGCGCGCGACCATTTCCTCCATCTATTGTTGATTATTGGCGTTGCGCTCTGCTTCTTCGTTCCGTTCTCGCCTGCGCGCTGGCCAGGAGCCATTGACTGGCACACCATTATCACGCTGAGTGGACTGATGCTGCTGACTAAGGGCGTTGAGCTTAGCGGCTATTTCGATGTGCTCGGGCGGCGCATGGTGCGTCGTTTTCACAATGAACGCCGCCTGGCGATGTTTATGGTGCTGGCGGCGGCGCTGCTCTCCACTTTCTTAACCAACGATGTGGCGCTGTTTATTGTGGTGCCGCTGACCATTACGTTAAAGAAGCTGTGTGAAATCCCGGTAAACCGGCTGATCATCTTTGAAGCGTTGGCAGTCAATGCCGGTTCGTTGCTGACGCCAATTGGTAACCCGCAAAACATCTTATTGTGGGGACGTTCTGGCCTCTCATTCCCGGCGTTTATCTGGCAGATGACGCCGCTGGCGCTGGCGATGATGGCAACGTTGCTGGTGCTGTGCTGGTTTTGTTTTCCTAATAAAGCCCTCAACTACCACAGTGGCGCGCACACTGCCGACTGGCAACCGCGTCTGGTATGGAGTTGCCTCGGGTTTTACCTCGTTTTTATTACTGCACTGGAGCTAAAGCAGGAGCTGTGGGGACTGGCGCTGATCGCGACCGGTTTTCTGCTGCTGGCGCGTCGCGTGGTGTTGAGCGTTGACTGGACATTGCTGCTGGTCTTTATTGCCATGTTTATCGATGTACATCTGCTTATCCAGCTTCCTGCGCTGCACAGTGTGCTGACCAGCACCAGCCAGCTTTCGCCTTCCGGCCTGTGGCTTGCGGCCATTGGTTTGTCGCAATTTATCAGTAACGTGCCCGCCACCATTTTGCTGCTCAACTATGTTCCGCCGGATACCTTGCTGGCCTGGGCGGTGAACGTCGGCGGTTTTGGTTTATTGCCCGGATCGCTGGCCAACCTTATTGCACTGCGGATGGCAAACGATCGCCGTATCTGGTGGCGCTTTCACCTCTATTCCCTGCCGATGTTGCTGTGGGCTGCGGCCGTTGGGTACGGATTATTCTTATTCAGATAGTGCTGATTTGTCAGTTTATCCTGGAAAATGTATAGCAACCGCCTAACTTTAGGTAACGGTGCATCCCTGGCACCGTTACCTGACAGGACCGTTGCGATACTATGGCAGAAAACACAACCTCTCCTGACGATGTTCAGGAAAATAATAATGACGACACCCGTAAACGCCCCGGAAAGAAACCGCTGATTATCCTCGCCATTGTGGTTGGCGTCATGGTGATCGTTGCGCTGGTATGGTGGTTATTAACCCGTAACGAAGAGAGTACCGATGACGCCTTCACCGATGGCGATGCGGTCACTATTGCACCGAGAGTCGCAGGTTATGTTACCGAGTTGCGGGTCAACGATAACCAGCGTGTGAAAAAGGGCGATTTGCTGGTGGTCATCGATCCCCGTGATGCGACCGCGCAGCGCGATCAGGCACAGGCGCAGTTAGGGCTGGCAACGGCGCAACTGCACCAGGCGCAGGCACAACTTGAACTCTCAAAAGTGCAGTATCCCGCACAGCGCGATGAAGCGCAGGCGCAGGTACTGAAAGCGCAGGCGGATCTGGCCAACGCCGAAGCTGCTTACCGCCGTCAGCGCGGTGTCGATCCCCGTGCGACCACGCAGCAAAATATCGACAGCGCCAATGCTCAATTGCGCAGCGCGCAGGCACAGCTTGCTAGTGCCCGCGCCCAACTGGAAGTGGCGGAACAGGTGCAACTGCAAATCCGCCAGCAGGAGACCAACGTTGAGGCTCGCCAGCAGCAGGTTGCTCAGGCGAAAGCGCAATTAGAAACGGCGGAACTGAATCTTTCCTGGACGGAAGTCCGCGCGCCGTTCGATGGCTTCGTCACCAAACGTAACGTACAAAACGGTACGCTGGTGCAGGCAGGTACGGCGCTATTCTCGCTGGTGTCGCCGAAAATCTGGGTGGTGGCCAATTTCAAAGAGTCGCAACTTGAGCGGATGCGTCCGGGCAATAAAGTAAGCATCAAAGTGGATGCCTGGCCGGATCTGCAACTGGAAGGGCACATCGACAGTATTCAGCAGGGTAGCGGTTCGAAATTTGCCGCTTTCCCGTCAGAAAATGCCACCGGTAACTTTGTCAAAATCGTGCAGCGCGTGCCGGTGAAAATCGTTATTGATAAAGGACTGGACGCGAATAAGCCATTGCCGCTGGGTCTCTCCGTCGAACCGAAGGTAACGCTGGAATGACCGATCACAGCCACGAAAACTGGCGACCCGCCAGCAACCCATGGGCCGTGGCATGGGTGGTTACACTCGCGGTGTTCATGGAGATCCTCGACACCACGATTGTTAACGTGGCGCTGCCGCATGTTGCCGGTTCGCTGTCGGCCAGCTACGACGAATCGACATGGGTTCTGACCAGCTACCTGGTAGCGAACGGTATTGTGCTGCCGATTTCGGCCTTTCTCAGCCGGACGTTTGGCCGCAAGCAGTTTTTCCTTATCTGCATTGTGATGTTCACCGTCTGCTCATTTCTCTGCGGCATTGCAACTGAGCTGTGGCAAATCATCCTGTTTCGTATTATGCAGGGTTTTTTTGGCGGAGGCCTGCAGCCGACGCAGCAGTCGGTGTTACTGGATTACTTTAAGCCGGAGGATCGCGGCAAAGCGTTTGGTCTGTCGTCGATTGCTATCATTGTTGCGCCGGTAATGGGGCCGACGTTGGGCGGCTGGATCACCGATAACTACTCTTGGCGCTGGGTCTTTTTCATCAATATTCCGGTGGGCATTATCACTGTGCTGGCGATCTATCAGTTACTGGAAGATCCACCGTGGGAGCGGAAATCGAAGCAAAAACTGGCCATCGATTGGCCGGGGATTGGGCTGATTGCGCTGGGGTTGGGCTGCCTACAAGTGATGCTCGATCGCGGTGAAGATGAAGACTGGTTCGCGTCAGATTTCACCCGTATTTTCGCGGTGCTGACGGCTGTAGGGATCGTCGGTGCAATCTACTGGCTGCTGTACGCCAAAAAACCGGTGGTGGATTTGCGTTGCATGGCGGACAAAAACTTTACCGTCTCCAGCCTGCTGATGGCGGGCATGGCGATGATTCTTTATGGCAGCTCGGTGGTGATCCCGCAACTGGCGCAGCAGGATCTCGGCTATACCGCCACCTGGTCCGGTCTGGTGCTTTCGCCTGGCGCGGTGCTGATTGTGCTGACCATTCCGCTGGTATTGAAGCTGATGCCGGTAGTGCAGACGCGCTGGATTATCGCCTTCGGCTTTTTCTGCCTCGCCGCCTCATTCTGGTGGTCGCGTACGCTGACGCCGGATATCGATTTTGAAACGTTAGTGCTTTTTCGCAGCGCGCAATCTATAGGTCTTGGCTTTCTATTCGTGCCGCTAACCACCATTGCGTTTATCTCCACGCCACGCGAACTCAATGGGGACGCCGCTGCGTTGTTTACCATGTTCCGTAACGTAGCGGGCTCGATCGGCATTTCGCTCTCCACTGCGGCTATCACGGAGCGCTCGCAGGCGCACATGTCACATTTGTCGGAACATACCTCCTCGTTTAATGAGCAATTCCAGTTGGCGTTGCGTCAGACTGCCGAGGCGATTCGCAATTTCACGAGTCTGTTGGGCGATCCACTTTCCAACGCCAGCGGGCAGATGTACAAAGCGATGGTCGCCCAGTCGCGTTTCCTTGCGTACATTGATGTCTTCACGATTTTGAGCGTGGTCGCGTTATTACTGATTCCATTTTGTCTATTGCTTTCGCCGATCAAAAGCGAAGGTAGCGCAGGAGCACATTAATATGAGGTGGCGTCATTTTCCCGTAACCCTGTTATCGCTGTGGCTGGCAGGTTGTGCTGTGGGGCCGGATTATCAGCCGCCGCAACCACAAACTCCTGCACGCTGGAACGATCCGGGAGACCGTGCGGTGAAGTCACAGGTTTCTATGCAGGCGCTTAACCCGCGCTGGTGGACTACGTTTCGGTCGCCGCAGCTCAACAGCCTGATTGAGCGTGCAATTGCCGGTAACCTGTCACTGCAACAAACCGTGCTGCGAATTGCCGGCGCGCGTGAGCAAATCAATCAGGCTGGCGGTGCGTTTTTGCCGTCGGTCAACGGTTCTCTGAAAGTCACGCGTCAGCAACTTGGTCTTGAAGGCGAGTTGAAATCCCATGATGTGTACGGGCAACTGGATAATGCTGACCCGGCAATCAGCGGTGCCCTGGGTGCATTAACCCAGCCTGTGAACCTTTATCAGGGTAGCTTTGATGCGCAGTGGGAGCTGGATCTGTGGGGGAAAGTGCGCCGCCAGGTTGAAGCCGCCTCTGCGCAGCAACAGCAGGCAATAGAACAACGCAATGATGCGCTGGTGTCTCTGGAAGCGGAAGTGGCGCGCGCCTGGCTGCAACTGCGCGGCGCACAGGGCATTATTGCTACATTGAATACGCAAATCGACAGCGCGCAGCAGACTTTTACCCTGACAGAGGATCGTCAGAAAGGCGGGTTATCACCGCAGATGGATGTGGAAAATGCCCGGGCGCAGGTCGGTAATCTTGAGGCGCAATTACCGCAGTATCAGGCGCAGGAGCGGCAGGCAATGAACGCACTGGCGATCCTGTTGGGGAAACCGCCGGGCGCATTGGATGGCGAACTGCGTAACGCGCAGCCGCTTCCGGCATTGCCAGGAATTGTGCCAACAGGTATTCCTTCGACGCTGGCGCGCCGTCGTCCTGATGTTCGCGAAGCCGAAGCCAGCTTGCATGCCGCTACGGCGCAGATTGGCGTTTCGGTTGCTGAGTTATTCCCGAGCTTGTCGTTGAGCGGTCAGTTTGGCCTGCGCAACAGCGAAACTAACTGGCTGACCGACTGGAGCAGCCACTTCTACAGCATTGGCCCACAGATTTCGATTCCGATTTTCCAGGGCGGGCGGTTGGTGTCGAGCGTTAAGCTGGCCCGTGCACAGCAGGGCGCGGCGGTGCTCAATTATCGCCAGACGGTACTGAGCGCATTAGGCGATGTGGAAAATGCACTGGTCAGCTATCGCGCCGATCAGCAACGGGAAGTGGGACTGGATAAAACAATGCATGCCCTGCAAAACGCTTTTGACCTTGCCAGCGACAGCTACCGCAAAGGGATCGCCAGCTTTATTGATGTGCTGGATGCCCAGCGTCAGTTGGCGCAGGCCAGCCAGCAGCATGAGCAGGCGCGCGTGCAGAGTAGTCTTGACCTTGTGGCGCTGTACAAGGCACTCGGCGGCGGCTGGGAACCGTATCAAAATGTGCAACTGCCTGATTACAAAGTCTTTGGTGATGCGCCTCGCGGATAATCAGAGAATTGGGCAAGAAACAGGCAGGATCCCCACATTCCTCCTGCCAAAAGATTCCGTATAACTATTGCGTCAACTAAACCGATGAGGAGACGCCATCATGCGCTATCAAAAATTAGGGAATACTGGACTGTTTGTTTCTGAGTTATGCCTTGGCACCATGACCTTCGGCGGTGAAGGCGGAATGTGGGGCAAAATCGGCCAGCTACAGCAGACGCAGGCGGATCAGTTGATTGGCCGAGCACTTGATGCGGGCATTAACTTTATCGATACCGCCAATGTTTACTCCGAAGGGCGCTCGGAAGAGATCACCGGCCAGGCGCTGAAGAACCTGAAAATCCCGCGTGAAAACGTGGTTGTCGCCACTAAAGTGTTTGGTGAAACCGGCACCGCCGGAGTGAACTCACGAGGCAGTTCGCGCTACCACATTATCAACAGCGTGAAAGAGAGTCTGCGTCGCTTGCAGCTCGATCATATCGATCTCTATCAACTGCACGGTTTTGATCCGGCGACGCCGATAGAAGAGACGCTCTACGCGCTGGATAATTTGGTGCAGCACGGGCATGTGCGCTATATCGGCGTCTCTAACTGGGCGGCGTGGCAAATTACCAAGGCGCTGGGGATTTCCGAACGGCTTGGGCTGGCACGTTTTGCCTCGTTGCAGGCTTACTACACCATTGCCGGGCGCGATCTGGAACGTGAGCTGGTGCCAATGATGCAGAGCGAAGGTGTCGGGTTGATGGTCTGGAGCCCGCTGGCTGGTGGTTTGCTCAGCGGTAAATACGATCGCGATGGCAATGGAGAAGCAGGCAGCCGTCGGCTGGAGTTTGATTTTCCGCCAGTGAATAAAGAGCGCGCTTTTGACTGCGTGGATGTGATGCGCACCATTGCCGAGAGCAAAGGCGTTTCGGTAGCGCAAATCGCGCTGGCCTGGCTGCTGCATCAGCCGGCAGTGACCAGTGTGATTATTGGTGCTAAACGGCTGGAACAACTGGATGACAACCTGGCCGCCACAGCGATTCGCTTAAGTGAAGATGAGCTGCAACAGCTCAATGCCGTAAGCGCGTTGCCGCGCGAGTATCCCGGCTGGATGCTGGAACGCCAGGGCGAGTATCGCCGAAACCAGTTAAAATCGTAGTTTTTTCTGCTGTATCAGGTCCGGTAGCGCTGCGCTTACCGGGCCTGGAGTGCTACAGCCCCGTCAGGATAAGGCCAGTTATCATCCGACAATACATTTTCCCCGGCTCCCCCGGACATAACCCCCCGATTTTGCCGTGTCATCCGGCTATTCTTTCGAAAACCATCACAAATCTGTACATCTCTCTTTGCCCATTTTTTCGTCGTTATCTATATGACTAGTCATATTCATTAAATGACTAGTCATGGAGAAAGCGCGATGAGAAAAACGTTACCGGCCGGCTTCCTGTGGGGGAATTCCGTTTCCAGCATGCAGACTGAAGGGGCATGGAATGAGGGCGGAAAAGGGATGTCAGTATATGATGTCCGTGAAGCCAGCGAATTTGCCTCAGACTGGAAAGTCGCCACTGATTCTTACCACCGCTACCGTGAAGATTTCGATCTCATGCAGGATCTGGGCATGAACTGCTATCGCTTCCAGATTGCCTGGAGCCGCGTCTGTCCGCAGGGTGACGGCGAGTTCAATGAGGAGGGTATCGCGTTTTACGACCGCTTTATTGACGATCTGCTGGCGCGTGGCATCGAACCGATGGTGTGCCTTTACCACTTTGATATGCCGCTGGCACTGGCGCAGCAGTACAACGGTTTTGCCGATCGACATGTGCAAGATGCCTTTGTGCGCTACGGCAAAAAAATGATCGATTGCTTTGGTAGCCGGGTGAAGTTCTGGCTGACCTTCAATGAGCAGAACATTTACCATATGCCAGGCGCGTTTCAGGTGGGTGGCTATCTCAACGGCGGGAAAACGCTACGCGAGCTGTACCAGATCCAGCATCACGTGATGATGTCGCATGTGCTGCTCACCCACTATCTACACGAGACGCAACCCGGACGGCTAATGGGCGGCATGCTGGCGCATCAACTGATTTATCCGGCGACTTGCAAGCCGCGCGATGTTTTTTGCGCGACTCAGTATGACGAGTTTCTCAACCAGAATTTGTTGCGGGTGTTTGCCGGGCAGGGCTATAGCCCGGAAGTGCTGGCGGTTGTCGATCGCGAAGGTTTCCGCGATATCTATCGCGATGAGGATATGGCACAAATCGCCCGCGTGAAAAACGACTTTATGGCGTTCAGCTATTACGCCAGTAAGACCCTCGATAGCGACGCTATTTCGCCAGATACCCCGGTTAATTACTACCTGCAACAGGGCGATAAAGCCAACCCCTACCTCGACGCTACCGAATGGGGATGGCAAATCGATCCCCTCGGTTTTCGCGCCATTATCACTCGTTACTACAACAACTGGCGCTTGCCGGTGTTCCCGATTGAAAACGGCATTGGTGTGATTGAGGAGTGGGACGGCGTAAACCCCATCGATGACGACTACCGCATTGCCTACCACCGCGACCATATTCAGGCGATGCAGGATGCCATGTTCATTGATGGCGCACAGGTAATTGGCTATCTCGGTTGGGGATTAATCGACATTCTCAGTTCACAGGGCGATATGCGTAAACGCTACGGCGTAGTGTACGTGAACCGGGAAAACCACGAGCTGAAAGATATGAAACGTGTACCGAAGAAGAGTTATCACTGGCTGCAACAGGTGATCCGCAGTAACGGGCGCGACATGTAACGCATTGATTGAGAGGACTGTGCTATGTCTGAAACTAAAATCACGCCGAAGATGCAGTCATTCGTCGATAGGTTCGTCGATTTTTCCGCACGCCTGGCAAACCAGGTGCATCTGCGTTCCCTGCGTGATGCCTTTGCGGCTGTGATGCCAATTTTTATCCTTGCCGGGTTGGCGGTACTGATCAACAACGTCATTTTTCCTTGGGTGCTGGACGGGGAGACACTGGCGCGTTTTAAAGTGTGGGGCGAAGCGGTAATTAACGGAACGCTGAATATTGCCGCGCTACTGATCGCGCCGATGACCGCCTGGTCACTGGCGCGGAATAAGAACTTCGGTAACCCGGTGTCGGCGGTCGTCATTGCACTGTCCAGCTTTATTATCATGATGCCGATGCAACTTGAGGTGGTGCCGGTGGGTGCGAAAGCCACGGTCAGCGTGACGCAGATGCTGGCTTTCACTAACATCGGCTCGACCGGAATTTTCGCCGGTGTGATTATCGGGCTGATCTCCACCGAGCTGTTTATTCGTGTCGCCAGCGTGAAACGGTTTTCAATTTCACTGGGTGAGAATGTGCCTGCGGCGGTAGGGCAATCGTTCTCCTCGTTAATCCCGGCCATTATTACCCTGTCGCTGTTTGCCATCGTTGCCGCGCTGTTGGCGAATCTGCTGCACACCGATTTGATCCATCTGATCACCACGCTTATCCAGCAACCGTTGCGGCAAATCAACACCAGCCTGCCGGGCACTCTGTTTATCTATAGCTTCGGCAATTTCTTGTTTACGCTGGGCATCCACCAGACGGTGGTTAATGGTGTGATCCTGGAGCCGCTCTTGCTGATCAACACCAACGAAAATATGCTGGCTTTCGCCAACGGGCAGCCGATCCCACATATCATCAACAATATCTTCGTTCCGACCTTTGGCATGATTGGCGGCACCGGCAGTACGATTTCCCTGCTGCTCGCCATCTTTCTCTTTTCGAAACAGCAATCGGCGAAGCAGGTGGCGCGCCTCGCCGTTTCGCCAGGGCTGTTCAATATCAACGAGCCGGTGATTTTCGGCTTGCCGATCGTTTTCAACCTGCCGTTGATGATTCCGTTTGTACTGTTGCCGGCGCTTGGCATCTGGTTTGCCTGGCTATGTACGACACTGGGTTGGATGTCGCGCTGTGTGGTGATGATCCCCTGGACTACACCGCCAATTCTCAGCGCCTGGCTGGCGACGGCGGGCGACTGGCGGGCGGTGGTCGTGCAGTTGATCATCATTGTCTTTGGTGTATTCTTTTACCTGCCTTTCCTCAAAATTTCTGAGCGAGTGGCCTTGAAAAACAATGGGATAGAATAATTACAGAGCAGGATTATGGCGGCAAAATACATCACGATTGCGCGCGAGATTAAGCGACGCATTCTTAGCCAGCACTATGCTGCCAGCGCGCCGTTACCGGATCAATTTGCGCTGGCGGCAGAGTTTAATACCAGTCGGATGACCATCCAGCAGGCGATGCGCCAGCTGATTGTGGAGGGCCTGGTCTATACCCGCCAGGGGCAGGGTACGTTCATCCGCAAAAACTTTCTTCAGTTGTCGCGCTGGGATCTGCCCGGCAGTGACTATTTTGGTGCCACCAAAACCTGGGAGAGTGTTGGCGAGGTGACGAGTAAAATTATCCGCTTCGAACTGCGTTTTCCCAGTGAGAAAGAGCAGGCATCACTGTTGGTGGGGCCGGACGATCCGGTATACGACTTTATCCGTTTGCGCATGCTGGAAGGTGAGCCAATATCTCTGGAGTTCACGCTGATGCCGGTCAATCTGGTGCCGGGGCTGAATCGCGGGCATCTGGAAAGCTCCGTCTTTCGCTATGTGCAGGAAGAGTTGGCGCTGAAGATCATGGGTTCGTATCGCATTGTGCGCGCGCTGAAACCGTGGGCGGAGGATAAACAGTATTTGAACTGTGAAGAGACCGATCCAGTGCTGGAAGTGGAGCAGGTTATTTATCTGGAGGACGGCACGCCGCTGGAGTACGCCCACTGCCATTATCGCTATGATCACGGCGGGATAATTGTGGTCAATAACGGGTGATTTTGCCGGATAGCGGCTTGACCCTTAACCGGGCAGGCGCTTTTAATGCCCGGTAAGCGTAGCGCTACCGGGCATTAAACCGCTGATTAGTTCAGACGTACCGGCATACCGGAGCGGTTCTGCACTGCCTGATCGACAATGTTCGAATCCACATCAGACTGGCTGGTGACGGCCTGTACCGCTTTGGTCAGCGCGATTGGCACGAGTTCGCCGCCGGTGAACTGTGCTTCCGTGGTGGACAGCGGGTTGTGAACTTCGATATAGCGGCTGCCATCCGGTTCGGTGGTCGCTTTTACTGGCTCATCAATGAACTGTACACGGGTGCCGACCGGCACATTTTCGAACAGGAATTTGATGTCGTCGTTACGCAGACGCACACAGCCGTGGCTTACGCG
Source organism: Kosakonia arachidis (assembly GCF_900116535.1). Lineage (GTDB taxonomy): Bacteria > Pseudomonadota > Gammaproteobacteria > Enterobacterales > Enterobacteriaceae > Kosakonia > Kosakonia arachidis. Next base: position 645,661 of record NZ_FPAU01000001.1, read on the forward strand.
CAGGCCGATACCAAAGTTGGCGTTGGTGCCGTGGATCGCATACAGACGGCCAACATAGAGTGCATACAGACCCATCGGGTTGTCAGGGCCTGCTGGAACCACTGCCGGCAGTGGTTGTCCTGCTGCAATGTATTCCTCGTGCATTTTCGCGGTCGGCGTCCATGTCGGACCGGCTTTCTTACGTTCAACTTTAGTGGTCCAGGCAATCGGGGTGTCTTTCCCGAGCTGGCCGATACCGATAGGCAGTACGATCACCGTATTGGTGCCTTTCGGGTAGTAGTAGAGACGCATTTCTGCGCTGTTGACGACGATGCCTTCGTGAACGGTATCCGGCAGGATCAACTGCTGCGGAACGTTCATTACCGTGCCACCTTTCGGCAGGTAGGCGTCGATGCCCGGGTTGGCTTCCAGCATATTGGACAGACCCATCTGATATTCAGAGGCGTAGTATTCCAGAGGCTGAGTATTGCCCTCCGGGATCGTAACGACCTGGTTCTGACCAACAAGACGGCTACCATCTGTCGGCAGTGGATAAGTTACAGCAGACGCGTTATTGCAAAATCCCACGACAGCGAAAGCTGCCGCGAAAAGAGTTTTTATTTTCATGTTCATTTTGTGCGAGATTTTTGCCACACAGGCCGTTGAGTTGAGAATGCAGGAAGCGGATTATATGTGCATTCCGGCTTTCAGGGAATTCAGATGTGTACGAAATCACACTTTTTTCCTTTTGCTTGCATTTTAGTGGTCTGACAGCGGGCAGGAAACTCCTTCGGAATTGTGGCATAATAGGGTGTTTGTCACATATTTCAGGATACCTCTGTGTTAGTCACCAGCAACGTCACCATGCAATTCGGCAGCAAGCCGCTGTTCGAAAATATTTCCGTCAAATTCGGCGGCGGCAACCGTTATGGCCTGATCGGCGCTAACGGGAGCGGAAAATCCACCTTTATGAAGATCCTTGGCGGTGATTTAGAACCGACGCTGGGGAACGTCTCTCTCGATCCCAACGAGCGTATCGGTAAGCTGCGCCAGGATCAGTTTGCCTTTGAAACGTTCAGCGTGCTCGACACGGTGATCATGGGCCACGCAGAACTGTGGGAAGTGAAACAGGAACGCGATCGCATCTACGGCCTGGCTGAGATGAGCGAAGAGGATGGCTATAAAGTGGCCGATCTCGAAGTGCAGTACGGCGAAATGGACGGCTACTCCGCTGAAGCGCGCGCGGGCGAACTGCTGCTCGGTGTTGGCATTCCTGTGGAACAGCACTACGGCCCGATGAGCGAAGTGGCGCCAGGCTGGAAACTGCGTGTGCTGCTGGCGCAGGCGCTGTTCGCTAACCCGGATATTCTGCTACTCGATGAACCGACCAACAACCTGGACATCGATACCATTCGCTGGCTGGAGCAGGTGCTAAACGAGCGTGACAGCACCATGATCATCATTTCGCACGACCGTCACTTCCTCAATATGGTGTGTACCCACATGGCGGATCTCGACTACGGCGAGCTGCGCGTTTACCCGGGTAACTATGATGAGTACATGACGGCGGCAACGCAGGTGCGCGAACGTCTGCTGGCGGATAACGCCAAGAAGAAAGCGCAAATCGCCGAGTTGCAATCCTTTGTCAGCCGCTTTAGCGCCAATGCCTCTAAATCTCGCCAGGCAACCTCCCGCGCCCGTCAGATTGATAAGATCAAACTGGATGAGGTGAAGGCTTCCAGCCGTCAGAACCCGTTTATTCGCTTCGAGCAGGACAAGAAACTGTTCCGTAATGCGCTCGAAGTGGAGCAACTGACCAAGGGCTTTGATAACGGCCCGCTGTTTAAAAACCTCAATCTGCTACTGGAAGTGGGCGAGAAGGTGGCGGTGCTCGGTACTAACGGCGTGGGGAAATCCACTCTGCTGAAAACGCTGGTCGGCGATCTGCAAGCGGATAACGGGACGGTGAAATGGTCTGAAAATGCCAGCATCGGTTATTACGCGCAAGATCATGCCGCAGACTTTGATAACGATCTGACCGTGTTCGACTGGATGAGCCAGTGGAAACAGGAAGGCGATGATGAGCAGGCGGTGCGTAGTATTCTCGGTCGTTTGTTGTTCAGTCAGGACGATATTAAGAAACCGGCGAAGGTACTTTCCGGTGGTGAGAAGGGCCGTATGCTGTTCGGTAAGTTGATGATGGAAAAACCAAATATCCTGGTGATGGACGAACCGACCAACCACCTTGATATGGAATCCATCGAGTCGCTGAACATGGCGCTGGAGATGTATCAGGGCACACTGATCTTCGTTTCTCACGACCGTGAATTCGTAAGCTCGCTGGCAACCCGCGTGATTGAGATTACGCCGCAGCGCGTGGTGGATTTCACCGGGAACTATGAAGATTATTTGCGCAGTCAGGGCATCGAGTAAATTTACCGTCGTCTTTCGCGGCGCAGGTGTGTTGGCTGCACTTTCGTACCCCGGTCACTTACTTCAGTAAGCTCCCGGGGATACTCAGGTTTGCCGCCTTCCTGCAATGCGAAATACTGAGGTAAATGATGATGCTTATAGGCCGGATTAGCACAGTGAAACTGCATCATCCGGCTTCTTTTAACTCAACATCCACTCCGTCGCTGCCACACCATTGATCAGCAACTGGCGTTTATTTCCCGCAGGCAGCGTCACTTTCAGCGTCTGCCAGGCCGGGCGGTAATCACCGCGGGTGTGCACCTGTAAATCCACGGTGCTGCCGCTGCAAACCATTTCCCACTCAAGCCACAGCGCATTGCCGTCTTTATATCCCCAGGACTCGCCATCATCTTCGAACAGCAGACCGTGGGAGCGCCCCGTACCTTTTAGCGGGAACAGTTTCAGCTCGCGGGTGTTATCCGCTTTGGCATCCACATGCGAGATGCGCTCGCTCATCGGTAATCCGGCACCGGCACGCACCAGCAACGGCAGGGTTTCCAGCGGTGCATCCAGCGCCACCCACTGGCCTGGCGCATACCAGGTGCCGCTGTAAAAGTCATACCAGCCGCTGTCGTTGGCCGGTAACCACACGCGGCGTTCACGCTGGCCAGCTTCAACCACGCTGGCGACAAGAATATCGCGGCCGAGCAGGAAGTCGTCACACTCTTCAAACGTCTGTGGGTCATGCTCATGGTCGAGGAACGTCGGGCGCAGTATCGGCTCATCGTCGGCGTGTGCCTGCCACAGCAGCGTGTAGAGATAGGGCAACAGGCGGTAGCGCAACTCAATGGCGCTGCGGATCGCCGGCGTAATTGCCGGGTACATCCACGGTTCGTTTACCGTGCAATCGTCGTTCCAGGAGTGGATGGTAAAACGCGGATGCATTACGCCGTTTTGTACCCAACGAACGAACAGTTCCGCATCCGGTTTATCGCCGGAGAAACCGCCAACATCGTGACCGACGTTATACAACCCGGAAAGGCTCATGCCAACGCCCATACGCGTGTTATAACGCAGCGTATCCCAGTTGGTTCGGTTATCACCGCTCCAGGTCTGCACATACCGTTGCATCCCGGCGCAGCCGGAACGGGAGATCAGATACGGACGTTTCTGCGGCGCAAAACGCTGCTGCGCTTCCATCGAGGCGCGCATCATCAGTAACGGCATCACCGGGCGAATATGTTTGATGGCGATTTCGCGGCCAAAACCCTGACAGCGTGCTTCGCCGTCCCACACTTCGAATTCATTATTATCGTTCCAGGTGGAATCAATTCCCATCTCCAGCAGTTGTGTCGTTACACCGTCCTGCCACCAGGCAACGGTCTGCGGGTTAGTAAAATCAAGATGGGAACCTTCGTCATCCCAGAAGCTTGAACGCTCCGGTGCGTCGCATTCCGAATCGCGAATAAACAGGCCTTTCTCCGCCACTTCGTTATAGCGCGGATGATCCTGCAACAGGCAAGGTTTGATATTCGCTGCCAGCTTCAGCCCGGCATCGTGAAACGCCTGGCTCATCACTTTCGGCTGCGGCACTTTGTCGTAGTTCCAGTTAAAGACATAGCGCTTACCGTTAATCGAGGTATAACCAGACGAGAGCTGGAACGAATCGCACGGAATCGCATGTTCTTCGCACAGGCGAATAAAGTTCATCAGCTGATTTTGCGCATCGGGTGCATCGGTGTAATGCATGGTCGAGCCACTGTAACCGAGGCTCCATTTCGGCCCAAACAGGGTTTTTCCGGTCAGGCGGACAAACGCTTTGGTTACATCGAGCGCGCGTGCGCCCGTAAAAATGTAGTAATCGATATCACCGGCTTCGGCCTGCCAGCGGCGGTAAGCGGTGTGGTAGTTATCGATTTCATTGCCCAGATCCAGCCAGCAACTACTGAGGTTGTCATAAAACAAGCCGTAGCTGATATCGTCCCTGCGCGTCAGGGTAAAGGGAATATGCTTGTACAGCGGATCGGTGCTGGCGGCGTTATATCCCATCGCATCAAGGTTACGCATTTCATAGCGCAGGCCGTTACGTTGCAGGTTGCCCGCTTTTTCGCCGAGACCGTAAAAGCGCTCCTCTTTTTTGCGGCTAAGATAGTGCGCTACGCCGTCACCGTGCGCGTTCACCAGATAGGCGCTGGTAGGCCGATCGCCTGCCAGCCACTGCCACTTACCCGCGTCATCGCGGTAGTGCCACTCCAGCCACAGCGGCTGATGAACCGTCACGCGTAACTGTGCGCTTTCCATTACCAGCGTGTTGGCCTGCTGTGTCAGTGTCCAGGCGGGCAGGGTGAAACCCGACACATCGTCGCGCGAGCGGCCTTCCCACGGCACATCTTCACGCGGCGCGATACTCCAGGTTCTGTCCAGCGCCAGTTCGCCTTTGTGTTTCAACAGTACGCGAAACAGACGCTCTTCCAGCACATACAGGCACAAGGTGTGTTGCCCGTCCACCAGCAACTCAACGTGGTGAGCCGCCTGTTTTTGTAACGTCCAGTTCTTCAGTGTTTTCATTTCAACGATCCATAATCAGGCGCGTTTAGCGCGACGTTCAGCAATAAATGACACCAGGAACAGAGCGCCAATCAGGTCAAAGAAACCCATGGCAATAAACAGCGGATTGAAGCCAATCTTGTCGGCAGTGACACCGATCAACAGTGAAAAGAGAAAGCTGGCGATCCACGCCGCCGATCCGCGCATGCCGTTTACCGTCGCCATCTGTCCTTTATCGAAAGACTCGACCACCAGCGCACTCAACATGCAGGAGATGATCTGGTGACCAAAACCGCCAATCGAAATCAACACAATAGTGATGTACGGATCGCGAGTGATGGCGACCACGGCCAGTGAAATCATCAGGAATGCGCCGGTCACGGAGCTGGCCACCACCGAATTAACGCGGGTGCAGCCAAACCAGCGGGTATAGAGTTTGGTCAGATAACCGCTCGCCACGCTGCCGAGGTCAGCGGCGAGGAACGGGAGCCAGGCGAACATCGCAATTTGCTTCAGATCCATGCCGTACTCTTTCGCCAGATAGAGCGGCACCCAGAAACTCAGCACAGCCCACGCGGGCTCCGCCATAAAAGCGGGAATGGCGATACCGTAAAAGCGTTTGTTTTTCGATACGGTTTTCAGCGCGGTGAGGAAGGGGAGTTTCACCGCCGGTGGTTCGTGATCCTGCTGAATAAAGGCCAGTTCGTCCTTGCCCAGGTTCGGGTGTTTATCCGGATTATGGTAAAACGCCCACCACAATATCACCCACACCAGCGCCAGTACGCCGGTAAACATAAACGCGCCTTGCCAGCCAAACGAGGCATGAGCGAAGTAGATAATCGGCGGTGCCAGCATCGCGCCAATTGAGAAGCCGACGCCCGCCCAGCCCGCAGCAACGGGCCGCTCCGTTTTCGGGAACCATTCGCCGATGGTTTTGGCGTTGGCGGGTGTTGCTGCAGCTTCCGATGCGCCCATGGTAAAACGCAGGATCGCCAGATGCACCCAGTTGGCCGCACCAGCGTGGAAGATACAGGCCAGCGCCCAGATAATGGCGCACACCATAAAGCCGACTTTCAGGCCGATGACATCAATCAGCCAGCCGCACAGCGGCTGGAAAAGGGTGTAAGCGAGCTGAAAGGCACCGACAATCCAGGAGTACTGTTCGGTGGTGATGCCGAGGCTGCTTTTCAGCTCCGGCGCCAGAATTCCCAGCGAGTTACGGGTGATGTAGTTCACCGTCACGCCGAATAAAAACAGCACCAGCATCCACCAGCGTAATTTTTTCACTATTCGGCGGCTCTTGCTGGCCGCCATTTCGTTGTTGATTCCCTGGCTCATTCTTTTCTCCGCACATCGTTTTGTAGGGAAGTCGGGGCGAGCCTTACGGATGTGTTAAACCGAAGTCGCTCGCCAGAAGATTTTTTTCGTTTTTGCCATCAAACCGCATACAACTAGTATGGAAGTTGTATGACAGGTTTACGTTAGGTGAGAAAAATGCTTAGCCATAGTGGATTTTGTGCAAGGATTCTCATCAATTGCGGGAAACATGCGGCAAACTCTTTTTTAGCCCATGAATAGCAGGGTTTGTGGCTCATGAAAATTTTCTCATTCAGCAAATGGAGCGAGATCACAGAATGGATAAAAAGCTGAAAATCAGTGAAATTGCCCGTCGTACAAACCTGTCTGCCAGTACCGTTTCCCGGGTATTGGCCGGTAAAGCGAACACCAGCGAGCGGGCACGCAGGGCGGTGCTTGCATGCGCCCGTGAATTGGGCGTAATGGAGGGCATTGCTGCCGGGCGTCTGTTGCTGAATAACCTGATAGTCTTTGCGCCGCAGCGCGCTTTTGATGAGCGGTCCGACATCTTTTATTACCGCGTGATCCAGAGCATCAACAAAGCACTCGATTCTCACGAAGTGCGGCTGCGCTACTGTGCGCTGGAGGAGTTAGACAGCGACGCCAGTACGTTTCTTGACAGGATACAGTCTGCAGAAACGCAAGCAGCGATCCTGCTCGGCATCGACGATCCACATATTCACGATCTGGCAGCGGAAAGCGGCAAACCCTGCGTGCTGATCAACTGTCGCGATGGGCGGATGTGCCTACCGTCGATTGCGCCGGATCACCGCACCATTGGTGAATTTGCCGCACGCTATCTGTTTGATATGGGCCACCGGGACGTGGTCACTGTTATGTGCCTGCGCCGCTACACGATGGATCTGCGCCTGGCGGGCATCAAAGATGCCTGGCTACATGACAATTTGCGTTTTAACAGCAAGCGCAATTTGATCACGGTGCCCAGTTTCAGCGCCCGCGAAGCGCAACTGCGGGTGGGTGAATGGCTGGATGACCCGGCGCATAATATGCCGCCCACGGCGTTTCTTGTTGGTGGGGATTTTATGGCGGAAGGCACGGTGCGGGCATTGCAGCAGCACGGTTTGCGCGTGCCGCAGGATGTCTCAGTGATGAGTATTGATGCTTTTAACCTGGCGGCGATTCAGGATGTCCCGCTGACGGCGGTGCATGTTCCGCGTGATGAGCTGGGTGTTGAAGCGGTGCACCTGTTACAGCAGCGCTTGATCCGCCCGCAGGCGGCAGTCGGTTCGCTGCTGTTGAACGGCACGCTGGCGGTGCGGGAATCTGTACGGCGGATACGTTCGGGGCAGCAACGCACCACCGTTGAATGGCAGGGGTTATACGATGCTTAAACGTCGATACCCAGCGCGCGTTTACCGTGCGGATTCAGATCATCAAGCGTAAAGCGGCCTGTCCAGTCGCTTTCGTAGTTCTCGCGCGGGAAATCCCCCGGCGATACGCCTTGCTCGAGAGCCACTTTCACCTTGCGGGCATAGGCAAGGTTCTTCTCGCAGAGCGGCGCAGCGGGAATATACATCACGTTTCCCCAGCCCTGCTGATTTTCCACCGGGGCGACCGAGTGGATAACATCGCAGTGCCACCACACGGAATCGCCCGCGTCCAGCGCCGGTATGCTGCTCAGCGCCTCAATCAGTAGCGGGTGCCACTTTTCTGAAACGGGAAGAACGCGGCCCGGCGCGACGCCACATAATTCCTCTTCCGGTACATCATCAAGCAGTGGACGCAACAGGATATACGCCATTGCTTCCGGGATCGGCACCACATGTAGCAATCCCTGCTCGGGGATCATGTCTGACAGCGCCGTCCAGCCCTGGAAGGTACGAAACACTGAGCATTTAGTGGTGTTATCTACCGTATACTCTTCCACCTCGGTGCGATGCGCAGCATCCCACGGATCGTATTCTTCCAGTTTGCCGTTAAACACGTTGGCGAACACGCGCTGGTAAGCGGGCAGTAACCAGCGCTCCAGCGCACCGGAATCGGTATGCGCGCCGAGCCCTTTCGAGGTCGTTCCTGGCGGGCGGCGGCGGATGCGGTCCGGATAGATCACGCTGACGTCCGGGTCGAACCACTGGCGGCCCTGGCTTTCAAAACGCCACAGACGATTAAGGAAAGATTGAACCGCCGCCATTTCATTGCTCTGCCGCGCCTGCATTTGCGCCTGCGACCAGTAAATCGGGTAGATTTCCGGCCGTGACGCTTCCAGCGTGCCGAAGAAGCTGTCGCCCGGGCCTTTATAGCGATCGTCAAAATGGTTAGCGTCGAGGTAATCCAGCATTGCGCGATCCCAGCCTAGCGCCCGATCGCGCGGGAAATGGCCTTTGATCACCACGCAGCCCCGCTGCTTAATCAGCGCCCGCTGTGCATCGCTAACGCGGCCCTGTGCGACATCGGCATAAGGGATTTGTGGCCAGACAGATTCGCCACGTGCTTGCAGCGCTTTGATCTCCGTGACGCGGGCGGCAATCTGCTGGCTCAGGTGGTTAAAGACGCTTTGTACGTCGCCGATCTGCGCGCGCAGTGCCTGTTTCATCTGACGAATCGATGCGTTGTGATCGGCAGGCAAGGTCTCGCTGGTAAATGTCATGTGAACCTCTCAACTTTCATTCGAAAGAAATTAAACTTACAAGTGATAATCTAAGTTAAAAATAAGTTAATGCAAGTTTAAAAAGTTGATGGGGAGCACAAAGAGCGAAAAGCGGGAACAGAAGGGAGGAAAAAGCCGGAGCGGGTGCTCCAGCGGGAGATTAGCGGTCGAACGGCGCACTATTTTCGAGCACGGCCTGAATCACGTTCAGCGCGCCCTGATGATTATTGTCATCGGTCTGATGGCGGGCAATGGCTTTAATGACATCCCCGGCGTTGCCCATGGCAAAGGAAAATTCCGTCATTCGCAGCATTTCGGCGTCATTCCCGCTGTCGCCAATGGTGACGCACTGCTGCGGCGACACGCCCCAGCGTTTAAGCAGGCGGGTAATGCCGTTGGCTTTATGCAGACCAGGGATAATCAAATCAACAAAGCCAAAACCGCTGGTGACAGGCTTCATAATGCCATCAAGAGAGACATGCAGTTCATCAATGAGCTGCGGAATATCGCTGTCCGGTAAGTTCAGCGAGAACTTAAACAGCGTGTCGTCAATCTGCTGGAAATCGCGCACCGGTTTTAAGCGGTAGTAGTGTTTTGACATCAGATCGACAAACTCTGCCGGGGCGTTCTCGCTTACGTAGGCGCTTTCCAGCCCGCAGGCGACAAAGTTCAGGCTGCTGTCTTTTAACAGTTCACCCATGACGACCTGCGCTTCGTGGCGGGTCAACTCACCGTGGAACAGTTGCTGGCCATGTTCATACACCAGCGCGCCGTTTTCAGCGACGAAGCTAATCGTCTCTTTCAGTTCCGGGAAGAAGGAGATCAGCTGGTAGTACTGGTTACCGCTGGCGACGACAAACTCGATACCGCGCTGCTGCAGTTGCTGGAATTGCGCCATAAACCGCGTGCGATCGTACTGCTTGGCGTCATCAAGGAAAGTTCCATCCATATCCGTGACGATAACTTTGACGGTCATATGTTGCGCTCCTGAATATTCTTGTAACGAGCAATATTCTAGAGACAATGTGAGCTGATGCACAAATTTTATTTCATATGAAAGTTTGGCCGTCGTCTTTCGAACCGCAGCCAACGTACCTGCGGTTCGAAATCCATAGGTTAAAAAGTGTGAAGGGAATGGGGATGGCCGCTATCCGGTAATCAGCCATCCGGTAATCGCATTACAACGTATGCTCGGTACGGGCGATAATATCGTCCTGCGTATCCGGCGACAGGGCGGTGAAGAACGCCGAGTAACCCGCCACACGCACCACTAAATCGCGGTACTGATCCGGATGCTTTTTCGCTTCCAGCAATGTCTCGCGCGAGACAATGTTGTACTGAATATGCCAGCCCTTATGCACTTCAAAGAAGGTGCGCAGCAGCACCATCAGTTTCTGCTTGTCGCTCTCGTTTTCCAGCGTTGCCGGGTTCAGTTTTTGGTTCAACAACACGCCGCCGAGGATCGCTTCGACCGGCAGTTTACCCACCGAACTGATAACCGCTGTCGGGCCGAGATGATCGGTACCGGAAGCCGGGCTTGCACCTTCTGCCAGTGGCGTGTGCGCTTTGCGGCCATCCGGCGTCGCCATCGTGGCGGCACCAAACGGCACGTTGGCGGAAATCGACGATGTTCCGGCGTAGTAATTTCCGCCAATCGGGCCACGGCCGTAGCGCGGATTATGGTACTGTTTCAACTCGTCGATATAGGTCTGATAGGCGCGCACCAGCAGGTTATCCACGCTGTCATCGTCGTTACCGTATTTCGGCGCGCTATTCACCAACCGTTGGCGCAGTTGTTCGTGCGTCAGGCCGTCAAAATCCGCTGCCAGCGCTTCTGCCAGTTGCTGCTGCCCGATGACGCCCTGATCAAAGACCAGTTTTTTCACTGCAGCCAGGCTGTTGCCGAGGTTGGCGATCCCGACCTGTAAACCGGAGACCCAGTCATACTTCGCGCCACCCTGTTTGATGCTTTTCGCCCGTTCTATGCAGTCGTCAACCAGCGCCGAGCAGAGAATATCCGGCACGTTCTCTTCCAGCATGGTATCGACGACGTACTCGATCTCGATGGATTTACGCGTGTAATAGCGGATCTGCCGATCCCACGCCTGCATCACGTCATCAAATGCCGCAAAATTACCGCTGGAAAGCGCTTTGCTCTGCGGTAGGAAAACCTTGCCGCTGGTGGCGTCGCGACCGCCTTCCAGCGCGGCCAACATCACGCGGGCGAAGTTGATAAAACTCATGCCGGTGCAGCGGTAACCCCATTTGCCGCCAACGGCGGTTTCGATACAGCCAATTGCGGCATAGTCGTAGGCATCGGTTGTTTCGACGCCCAGTTTGATAAATTCCGGGATCACAATTTCGTCGTTATTGAACGCCGGCATGCCGAAGCCGCAGCGGATCACCTGCACGCAGGCGTCGAGGAAGTCGTTGCTCATCCCGGCGTGGTAACGCACGCTCAGGTTCGGCTGCGTGGAGCGCAGACGACCACAGGATTCCAGAATTGCATATGACAGCGGGTTTACCGCATCCTGCGCTGCGCCGTTAACCCACTGCTGCCCGCCGATGGTGACGTTCTGGTACAGCGGGCTACCCGCCGATGCTTTCGAGTGCGAGCCGGAACGGATCTTGTTCACTTCCAGCAGCTTCAGCCAACAACTGTGCAGCAACTCGATGGCATCTTCTCGTTGTAATGACTGTTGCAGTTCAACATCGCGGCGGTAGTAGGGATAAAGATACTGATCCATGCGGCCGAACGAGACCGAGTGGCCGTTGGATTCAATTTGCAAAATCAACTGGATAAAATAGCAAAGCTGCAACGCCTGCCAGAAAGTTTTCGGCGGTTCATGGGCAATAATCAGGCAGTTTTCTGCCATTGCCAGCAGTTCGTCGCGACGGCTTAGGCGCGTTTCTTCACCCGCCATTTTCCGTGCCAGATCGGCAAAACGCTCAATATGCAGGCTCACAGCCTCAAGCACAATATCGATCGCTTTCAGGAACTGGTCACCGTGCAGATCGTCAAGCACCGTCAGGTTGATGCGTGTGCGGCGTTCGTCCACTTTATGCCGCAGGCCATCCAGCCCTTTCTCCAGCAGCAGTGGAAAGTTGACGGCGAGGTGCGCATCGCCGGAGGTCATATTGCCTTCGGCTTTAATAATGCCGGTGTCGAGCAGCGCTTTTTGTTCGTCGGTAAACATGCCATAACAACGATCCTGTACCGTCTGGCCGCGCCACCACGGGCAGATCCCATGCAGTATACGCTTGTTCTCTTCGCTGACGGCAAAACCGGCACCGGGTCGATCCGCCAGTTCGTCAATCTCTTTTTCAATCCACGAAACGGTGTATTCCGGAAAGATCGGCGCGGCGCGAACTTCGCTGGCCTGGTTGCCGATGATCAACTCGTCATGCTTGATCCAGATCGTACGCTGTGCCAGATGGTGTGCCAGCGCCAACGCGCGACGCACTGGCAGAGGTTTATCCATATTAAGCTGATAAATCTGTGTGTAATGACGGGCGCGCTCGGTACAGACAGGCGGTTTAACAATATGAACCAGCGCCGTTTTATGCGCTTTGATGCGGTCAGTCAGCGTGTTCAGTTGCAGGGTAGTCATGATGTTATCCTCGTAATGTCGCCGTCAGCCCTTTCTGGCTGGCAAAATTCTCGGCAAATGCCAGCAATTGCGGGGTATCGAGCGGCTTTTCTGGGGCGTTGTAGGGTTCGCCAAGCAGGTGATACTTATTCATGCCCAGCGTGTGGTAAGGCAAAAAATGGATGTCGCTGACGTTCAGCTCGTCGGCGGCAAAGGTAGTAATGGCTTTGATCGACGCTTCGTCAGCATTAAAACCGGGGATCAGTGGCACGCGAATGATCATCTTTTTCCCCGCCTGCGCCAGCCGTTTCAGGTTCTCGAGCACGCGCCTGGCCGAACCGCCAGTCCACTGACGAAACACCGCGTCATCAATGTGCTTCAAATCCGCCAGAAACAGATCAACATAAGGCAAGGAAGGCTCGATATAGCGCCACGGCACATGCAGGCAGGTTTCCACCGCCGTATGAATACCTTGCCGGTGGCTGCTTTGCAGTAGTGCCTGCGCCAGTTGCGGATTCATAAATGGTTCCCCGCCAGAAAGGGTAATACCGCCACCGCTGCGCAGGTAAAAAGGTTTATCTCGCAGCACCACGGCCATGATTTCATCCACACTTTTCGTTTCACCGCAGATGCTCAGCGCCTGGGTTGGGCAGCAATCAGTCAGGGCGTTAAGTTGCGCATCGTTTAGCTTTTCCCGGTGGATCAGCAAACCGTTCAGCGTACGCTCAATGACCTGCGGTGCAGCCTGCTGACACAAATCGCAACCTGCAAGGCACAGGCGTGCATCAAACAGCACATCACGCGTGCGGGATCGGCTTTCCGGGTTCTGGCACCAGCGGCAACTCAGTGAGCAGCCCTTCAGAAAGACCACCGTACGGATGCCGGGGCCATCATGGGTGGAATAACGCTGAATATTGAAAATCATAATTTGCCTCCGGTACTTCATTTGAATATTAAATAACTTTCATATGAAAGTTATTTTGATAAAGGTCAACGCTTAGGCAGGTTGTCGCGTGATAGCGTTAAAGCATGCGAAAACTCACACTTCAGGTGAAAACGATGGAACTCTATCTTGATACCTCTGATGTCGCGGCAGTGAAGAAACTGGCGCGTATTTTCCCGCTGGCGGGTGTAACCACGAACCCCAGCATTGTTGCCAGCGGCGCAGTGCCAATTGAGAAACTGTTGCCCGCCTTGCATGAGGCGCTGGACGGCCGTGGGCGGCTGTTTGCCCAGGTGCTGGCCAATAACGCTGCGGATATGGTGGCTGAAGCGCATAAGCTGCGGGGAATGGTGGCCGATCTGGTGGTGAAAGTACCGGTGACGTCAGAAGGCCTGGCGGCCATCAAGCGCTTAAAGGTTGAAGGTATCCCAACGCTCGGGACCGCCGTTTACGGCGCAGCACAGGGATTGCTGGCGGCGCTGGCGGGCGCAGAGTATATCGCGCCGTATGTTAACCGCGTGGATGCGCAGGGCGGCGACGGAATTCAGACCGTGACGGATTTGCAGCGCCTGCTCACACTGCATGCGCCGCAGTCGAACGTGCTGGCGGCGAGCTTTAAAACACCGCGCCAGGCGCTGGATTGCCTGCTGGCGGGCTGCGCATCTATCACGCTGCCGCTGGATGTCGCACAGCAGATGATTGCCGCTCCGGCGGTGAGTGCGGCCGTTGGGAAATTTGAACAGGACTGGCTGGTGGCCTTTGGACGTGTCACGCTCTGAGTGATAAGCCGGGTGGCGCACCATCCGGCAATAACGTCAGCCGCCGCACACCTCACAGGTGGGATTTCGTGGCAGTTTCATTTCGCGGAACTGGCAGGTCATCGCATCATACATGACGATTTTTCCCGCCGCTGGCGTGCCATAGTGCGCCAGTACTTTTATCGCTTCCATCGCCTGCAACGAACCAATCACGCCCACCAATGGTGCCATCACCCCAGCTTCCACGCAGGTCAACGCGTTTTCGCCAAACAGACGACTCAGACAACGGTAGCAGGGGGTATTTTCTTGCCAGGTAAAGACACTGATCTGCCCCTCCATACGGATGGCCGCGCCGGAAACCAACGGCACTTTATGCTGAAAACAACCCGCGTTGAGTTGATTACGAATGGCGACATTATCAGTGCAGTCCAGCACCAGGTCATGGGCGGCAATTTGCGCGAACAGCGCTGTTTCATCCAGCAGCGCATTGATGACGGTGTACTGTACGTGCGGGTTAATGCGCAGCAGCGATTCACGGGCGGAATCTACTTTTGCCGCACCGATATTCGCATCGCTGTGTAGCGTCTGGCGTTGCAGATTGGAGAACGCCACAGTATCGAAATCGAGCAGCGTCATCTGTCCGGCACCCGCTGCCGCCAGATACTGTGCGGCAGCGCAACCCAGCCCCCCCAGGCCGACCACCAGCACGCTGGCAGTTTTTAACCGCTCCTGACCGTCAAAATCAAAACCACGCAGAATGATCTGCCGGTTGTAGCGCATCATCTCCGCATCGCTGAGTTCAACCATCTTTAGACTCCAAACAGAGGGGTAAACATCTCAACGTCCACCCATTCGCCCGCTTCGACATTGCCGCGCTCGCGCTCCAGCACCACGAAACAGTTACCCTGGCTGAATGAACTGAATATGTGCGAACCCTGATGGCCGGTACTCCGCACTTCCAGCGAGCCATCTTCGCCACGGTTTACTATGCCGCGCTGGAAATCGAGACGCCCCGGTGTCTTTTTCAACCGCTCCATGGCGCGGGCGCGAAAACGCAGCGGCTGGAACGTGGCCGTATCGCCACTCAGTTTTGCCAGCAACGGCTGCACCAGTTGGTAGAAGGTGAGGACAGCGGAAACCGGATTGCCGGGCAGACCGCAGAACCAGCTTTGGCTCAGCTTACCGAAGGCGAACGGTTTGCCGGGCTTAATCGCCAGTTTCCAGAAGGCGATTTCACCCAGTTCGTCGAGGATGGTTTTCGTATAATCGGCTTCGCCTACGGACACGCCACCGGAGCTGATGACCACATCGGCTTGCTGATCTGCGGCAATAAAGGTCGCGCGCAGTTTTTCCGGATCGTCAGGAATAATGCCGAGGTTAATCACCTCGTAACCCAGTTGCGCCAGCATCAGATGGATAGCCAGGCGGTTGGTATCATAAATTTGCCCGTCGGCCAGCGGTTGCCCCGGCAGTTGCAGTTCATCACCGGTAGAGAACAGCGCCACACGGACTTTACGCAACACGGCAACTTCAGCAATACCCAGCGACGCCAGCACTGGCAACTCGGCGGCGGTCAGTTTGGTACCGGCGCGAAACACCACGGCGTTTTTGCTGATATCTTCACCGGCCCTGCGGATATTCTGATTTTGGCGTACCCCGGCGGTAAAGCGGATACCGGCGTCCGTTTGTTCGGTTTGCTCCTGCATCACGACAGCATCGCAACCGGCAGGAATCGGCGCACCAGTCATAATGCGCACGCAGGTGCCAGCCGGCCACTCGCCTGCGAAAGGCTGCCCGGCAAAGGCTTTGCCCGCCACCGGTAAAGCGCTGCCGTTATTGACATCGGCGAGACGCACGGCATAACCGTCCATCGCCGAGTTATCAAAACCAGGGACATTTAGCGGGGAGATAATATCTTCTGCCACTACGCGGCCAAAGCAGGCGATGAGCGGCAATGTTTCGCTTTCTGTCAGCGGCGAGATGTGTGACAACATCTGTGACAGGGCCGTCTCCAGTGAGATCAGGCCATTTGATGATTCCATATTTACTGTCCTGCACAATGCGTTAAGGGACACATTATGGCAGAAAAGGCGTGTCGCCAACACGCTTCGCGGCTACCTCGTTGTAATCACATCGCTTTACATCGTTGTAACGAATTTCTATATTCAGAAATCGTCGGAAACGAAGAGAACCCGGGCAACATAAATGGTGAAAGCGGTAATCGCAATACATGGCGGGGCGGGAGCTATCGCCCGTGCGCAGATGAGCCAGCAACAAGAACTGTGTTATGTCGAGGCGCTCTCTTCGATTGTCGAAACCGGCCAGCGGATGCTGAATGCGGGAGAAAGCGCGCTGGACGTGGTCACTGAAGCGGTGCGCTTGCTGGAAGAGTGTCCGCTGTTCAACGCCGGGATCGGCGCGGTATTCACTCGCGATGAAACCCACGAACTTGATGCCTGCGTGATGGATGGCAACACGCTGCATGCCGGAGCCGTCGCGGGCGTCAGCCGCCTGCGCAACCCAATTCTGGCGGCGCGTCTGGTAATGGAGCAAAGCCCGCATGTCTTAATGATTGGCAAAGGGGCGGAGGATTTCGCCTTTTCGCACGGTATGGCCGAGGTTTCCCCGACGATCTTCTCCACGCCGGCGCGTTTTCAGCAACTGTTGCAGGCGCGGGCAAACGGGCAAACGGTGCTCGATCATGGCTCTGCGCCGCTCGATGAGAGCAAAAAATTCGGTACTGTGGGTGCGGTGGCGCTCGATAAACAAGGGAACCTTGCCGCCGCCACCTCGACCGGCGGTATGACCAACAAACTGCCGGGACGCGTCGGCGACAGCCCATTACCGGGTGCCGGGTGTTATGCCAATAACGCCAGCGTGGCAGTCTCCTGTACTGGTACCGGCGAAGTCTTTATCCGCACACTGGCTGCGTACGATATTGCGGCGCTGATGGACTACGGCGGATTAAGCCTGCACGAAGCCTGCGAAGCGGTAGTGATGGATAAACTCCCGGTGCTGGGGGGGAGCGGCGGGCTGATTGCTATCGATCGTGAAGGCAATGTCGCATTGCCGTTTAACAGTGAAGGCATGTACCGTGCCTGGGGCTATGCTGGCGACGCGCCAAACGTTGGCATTTATCGTGAATAAGGAGAGTGGGGTGTCGTACGGGGTAGAGACAGATGCCGATGTGGTGCTGGATGTCCGCAATCTGAATATCGGTTTTCGTGATGAAAAAGCGCTGGCCCCGGCAGTACGTCACCTTTCATTTTCTCTGAAGCGTGGAGAAACGCTGGCGATTGTCGGCGAGTCCGGCTCCGGTAAATCGGTGACGGCGCTGTCGCTGCTGCGCCTGATTGAACCGGCGGGCGGTGAAGTGAGCTGCGATCATATGCGTCTGACGCGGCGAAATCGCCAGAAAGTGGAGCTGACCCGCCTCTCTTCATCGCAAATGCGCAGCGTGCGTGGTGCTGACATTGCGATGATTTTTCAGGAACCGATGACCTCGCTCAACCCGGTTTTCCCGGTTGGTGAGCAGATAGCCGAGTCGATTCGTCTGCACCAGCGGCTGGGGCGTGAAGATGCGATGAACGAAGCGCGGCGTATGCTCGACCTGGTGCGCATTCCGGAGTCGCAGGCCATTTTATCCAGTTTTCCGCATCAACTGTCCGGCGGCATGCGCCAGCGAGTGATGATTGCCATGGCGCTGTCGTGTCGTCCGGCGGTGCTGATCGCCGACGAGCCGACTACCGCGCTGGATGTCACCATTCAGGCGCAGATCCTGCAACTGATCGCGGTGCTGCAAAAAGAGATGTCGATGGGGGTAATTTTTATCACTCACGATATGGGCGTGGTGGCGGATGTCGCCGATCGGGTGCTGGTGATGAAGGATGGCGAAGCAGTAGAGACTGGCTCGGCCGATCAGGTTTTCAATGCACCGTCTCATCCTTATACCAAAGTGCTGCTGGCCGCGGTGCCTAAACTCGGCGCGATGAATGGCAGCAACCTGCCGCGTCGTTTTCCGCTAATTTCCATGAAAAACCCTCTGTATCAGGAAGCAGAAACCGAACAGAATACCGTGGTACCGGGCGAATCGATTTTGCAGGTGCGCGACCTGGAAGTGCGCTTTCCGCTGCGCAGCGGCATTCTCAACCGCGTGACCAAAGAGGTGCATGCGGTGGAAGGCATCAGCTTTGATCTCTGGCCGGGCGAAACGCTGTCGCTGGTCGGTGAATCTGGCTGCGGAAAGTCAACTACCGGGCGGGCGTTGCTGCGGCTGGTGGAGAGTCAGGGTGGTTCGATTATCTTTAACGGCCAGCGGATCGACACGTTGCCGGACAGTAAATTGAAACAGGTGCGTCGCGATATTCAGTTTATTTTCCAGGATCCTTATGCTTCGCTGGATCCCCGCCAGACGGTAGGCGATTCGATTATCGAGCCGCTGCGGGTGCACAATTTATTAGCGGAAAATGAGGGGCATCAGCGGATTGAGTGGTTGCTGGAACGTGTAGGCCTGAAACCGGAACACGCCTGGCGCTATCCACATGAATTTTCTGGTGGCCAGCGGCAGCGTATCTGCATTGCCCGTGCGCTGGCGTTGAATCCGCGTGTCGTGGTAGCGGATGAGTCGGTCTCAGCGCTGGATGTCTCAATCCGTGCGCAGATTATCAATTTATTACTCGATCTTCAGCGTGAAATGGGGATCGCGTTCCTGTTTATTTCCCACGATATGGCAGTGGTGGAGCGCATCAGCCACCGGGTGGCGGTAATGTACCTTGGGCAGATTGTTGAGATTGGCCCGCGCCGCGCGGTATTCGAAAACCCGCAACACCCCTATACGCGCAAATTAATGTCGGCGGTTCCGGTGGCTGATCCTGCGCATACCCATGCGCAAAGAGTGCTGCTATCTGATGACATGCCCAGCAATATCCTCAAGCTCGGCGAGTCTATGCAACGCGTGCAGTTGCAGAATGTGGGGCCGGGGCACTATGTCGCCTGTTCCACGCCTGGCAGTACGCAGTCCCGTTTTTAACTGAGCAGTGGCAGGGTTATTCAGGAGAGCAACATGACACAATTCGTTTACCGGCACTGGCGGCTCGTTGCAGGCGTGTTGTTCGCGCTGACCGCCGCGCAGGCCTTTGCCGCGAAAGACGTGGTGGTCGCGGTTGGCTCCAATTTCACCACACTCGATCCCTATGATGCCAATGACACGCTGTCGCAGGCGGTAGCGAAATCCTTTTATCAGGGGCTGTTTGGCCTGGATAAAGATATGAAACTGGAGAATGTGCTGGCACAAAGCTACACGGTTTCTGCCGACGGGCTGATCTACACTATTTTCCTGCGTCAGGGCGTGAAGTTTCAGGATGGAACCGATTTTGACGCCGCTGCCGTTAAGGTCAACCTCGATCGCGCCAGCGATCCGGATAACAGCCTGAAGCGCTACAACCTGTATAAAAATATCGATTTAACCGAAGTGGTGGACCGCTACACGGTAAAAATCATTCTTAAGCAGCCTTTCTCGGCGTTTATCAATATCCTGGCGCATCCGGCAACGGTGATGATCTCCCCGGCGGCGCTGAAAAAGTACGGCAAAGATATCGGTTTTCATCCAGTAGGTACTGGCCCGTATGAACTGGAAGCCTGGAATCAGACCGACTTTGTGAAAGTGAAGAAGTTCGATGGCTACTGGCAAAAAGGGCTGCCAAAACTCGATTCCATCACCTGGCGTCCGGTGGTGGATAACAATACCCGTGCGGCAATGCTGCAAACCGGCGAGGCGCAGTTCGCATTTCCGATCCCTTATGAGCAGGCGGAAGTGCTGAAGAGAAACAGTAAACTTGAACTGGTCGCCAGCCCGTCGATTTTGCAGCGTTACATCAGCATGAACGTCACGCAAAAGCCTTTTGATAACCCGAAAGTGCGCGAAGCGATTAACTACGCGATCAACCGCCCGGCGCTGGTGAAGGTAGCTTTTGCCGGTTTCGCCACGCCCGCGACCGGCGTGTTGCCACCGTCGATTCCCTATTCACAGGCGTATCAGCCCTGGCCTTACGATCCGGCAAAAGCCCGCGAGCTGCTGAAAGAGGCGGGTTATCCGCAGGGCTTCAGCACGACGCTATGGTCGTCGCATAACCACAGTACCGCGCAGAAAGTATTGCAGTTTACCCAGCAACAACTGGCGCAGGTGGGGATTAAAGTGCAGGTGACAGCAATGGATGCCGGGCAGCGTGCGGCGCAAGTGGAAGCCGAAGGGCAGAAACAGAGCGGTGTACGCATGTTTTATACCGGCTGGTCGGCCTCAACGGGCGAAGCGGACTGGGGGCTGTCGCCGCTGTTTGCTTCATGGAACTGGCCGCCAACGCAGTTCAACACCGCGTTTTACAGTAACCCGCAGGTGGATAAAGATTTTGCCGATGCGCTGAAAACCACCAACCCGCAAGAGAAAGAGCGTTTGTATAAACAGGCGCAGGACATCATCTGGCAGGAGTCGCCATGGGTGCCGCTGGTGGTGGAAAAGCTGGTCTCCGCGCATAACAAGAAGCTGACCGGTTTCTATATCATGCCCGATACCGGGTTCAGTTTTGACAATGCTGATTTGGTGAAATAACTGACTCATTCCACCTTGGCTTGATGGAAGGGGGCATGAGGGAACGAGCGATGCTGAATTATATTATTAAACGTCTGCTGGGCCTGATCCCGACGCTACTGATTGTGGCCGTGCTGGTGTTTCTGTTTGTGCATTTACTGCCCGGCGATCCGGCCCGGCTGATTGCCGGGCAGGAGGCTGATGCACAGGTAATTGAACTGGTGCGCCGTCAGCTTGGGCTGGATCAGCCGCTGTGGTTACAGTTCTGGCACTACATTACCAGCGTGTTGCAGGGGGATTTCGGCACGTCGATGGCGTCCCGCCGCCCGGTGGCGGATGAGATCGCCAGCCGCTTTATGCCGACGCTGCTGCTAACCCTCACCAGCATGTTCTGGGCGATGTTGTTCGGGCTGGGTGCCGGAATTGCCGCAGCCGTGTGGCGCAACCGCTGGCCGGATCATCTGGGAATGGCGCTGGCGGTCACTGGGCTCTCATTCCCCGCTTTTGCGCTGGGGATGTTGCTGATGCAAATCTTCTCCGTTGAGTTGGGCTGGCTGCCGACCGTGGGCGCTGATAGCTGGCAGCACTATATTTTGCCTTCTCTGACGCTGGGCGCGGCTGTGGCCGCCGTGATGGCGCGCTTCACCCGCGCTTCGTTTGTCGATGTGCTGAATGAAGATTATATGCGTACCGCGCGCGCTAAAGGCGTCAGCGAACGCTGGGTGATCCTTAAGCACGGTCTGCGTAATGCGATGATCCCGGTCGTCACGATGATGGGGCTACAATTTGGCTTCCTGCTGGGCGGCTCGATTGTGGTGGAAAAAGTCTTTAACTGGCCGGGGCTGGGGCGTTTGCTGGTGGACTCGGTGGAAATGCGCGACTACCCGGTGATCCAGGCAGAGGTGCTGCTCTTCTCGCTGGAATTTATTCTTATCAACTTGGTGGTTGATGTGCTCTACGCCGCGCTCAACCCTGCTATCAGGTATAAGTAAGGATGCGATTGTTTAACTGGCGCCGACAGGCGATTTTGAACGCCATGCCGGTAGTGAAACCTGGACATGTCCGCACGCCGTGGCATGAGTTCTGGCGACGTTTTTGCCGTCAGCCGCTGGCTATGGCCGCCGGGCTGTTTGTGTTGCTGCTGATCCTGCTGGCGGTGATTGCACCGTGGATTGCCCCCTACGATGCGGAAACCTACTTCGACTATGACCGGCTGAATGAAGGGCCGTCGCTGGTGCACTGGTTTGGCGTCGATTCTCTGGGCCGCGATATCTTCAGTCGCGTGCTGGTTGGCGCGCAGATCTCGCTGGCGGCCGGTCTTTTTGCCGTAATGATTGGCGCAGCCATTGGTACGGTGCTTGGGCTGCTGGCGGGGTATTACGAAGGCTGGTGGGATCGCCTTATCATGCGCATCTGTGATGTGCTGTTTGCTTTTCCCGGCATTTTGTTGGCAATTGCAGTGGTGGCGGTGATGGGCAGCGGGATGGCGAACGTGATCATCGCCGTGGCTGTGTTTTCGGTCCCCGCTTTTGCCCGTCTGGTGCGTGGCAACACACTGGTGCTAAAACAGCAGACGTTTATCGAGTCGGCGCGCAGCATCGGTGCCAGCGATACGGTGATTTTGTTTCATCATATTCTGCCGGGAACGGTATCGTCGATTGTGGTCTATTTCACCATGCGTATTGGCACCTCGATTATCTCTGCCGCCAGCCTGTCATTTCTCGGCATGGGCGCGCAGCCGCCAACGCCGGAGTGGGGCGCGATGCTCAACGAAGCCCGTGCGGATATGGTGATTGCCCCGCATGTGGCGCTGTTTCCATCACTGGCGATCTTTCTGACGGTGCTGGCGTTTAACCTGTTCGGCGACGGTCTGCGCGACGCGCTGGATCCGAAGATTAAAGGGTAAGGCCGATCAGATAGCGTGCCGGATAGCGGCTTCGGCTTATCCGGCCTGAGGGAAATGGGGTACCGCAGAAACAACAAACCCGGCATTGGCCGGGTTTTCATGGGATTAAACGCGGGTGCCCCACAGGTCGTACTCGTCGGCGTTTTCCACTTTTACGCGGATCACATCGCCCGGTTTGACACGTGTTTCACCGTTCAGGTACACCGCGCCGTCGATCTCTGGCGCATCTGCCATGCTGCGGCCAATCGCGCCTTCTTCATCCACTTCATCAATGATGACGAGAATTTCGCGGCCGATTTTTTCCTGCAAACGTTCCGCCGAGATCTGCTGTTGCAACTGCATAAAGCGGTTCCAGCGCTCCTCTTTCACCTCTTCCGGCACCTGATCCGCCAGTTCGTTGGCCGTTGCACCCTCCACCGGGCTGTATTTGAAGCAGCCGACGCGATCCAGACGCGCTTCTTTCAGGAAATCCAGCAGCATCTGGAAATCTTCTTCGGTTTCGCCTGGGAAGCCAACGATAAAGGTGGAGCGCAGCGTCAGATCCGGGCAAATCTCACGCCACTGTTTGATACGCGCTAATTGACGATCGACCGAACCCGGACGCTTCATCAGCTTAAGAATGCGCGGGCTGGCGTGTTGCAGCGGGATATCCAGATACGGCAGGATTTTCCCTTCTGCCATCAGCGGAATAACATCATCAACGTGCGGATACGGATAAACGTAATGCAGGCGCGTCCAGATGCCAAGTTTCGCCAGTTGCTCGCACAGACCAACCATACTGGTTTTCACCGGCTCACCGTTATGGAAGCCCATACGGTGTTTCACATCCACGCCATAAGCGGAGGTATCCTGTGAGATCACCAGTAACTCTTTCACGCCTGCATCGGCCAGACGTTTGGCTTCGGCCAGCACGTCACCAATCGGACGGCTTACCAGATCGCCACGCATCGACGGGATGATGCAGAAGGTGCAACGGTGGTTACAGCCTTCGGAAATTTTCAGATATGCGTAGTGACGTGGCGTCAGTTTTACGCCCTGTTCCGGCACCAGGCTGATAAACGGGTTATGCTGCGGTTTCGGCACATAGTGATGAACATGGGAAAGCACCTGCTCATAGCTGTGTGGCCCGGTGATTTCCAGTACCTTCGGATGCACTTCGCGGATTTGATCTTCTTTCGCGCCCAGACAGCCGGTCACGATAACTTTGCCATTTTCGTTCAGCGCTTCGCCGATGGCTTCCAGCGACTCTTGCACCGCACTGTCAATAAAGCCGCAAGTATTGACGATAACCATATCGGCATCGTTATAAGTCGGGACAACGTCGTAACCTTCAGTGCGCAGCTCGGTAAGGATGCGTTCAGAATCGACCAGGTTTTTCGGACAGCCTAGTGATATAAATCCAATCTTAGACATTTTTTGTACAATCAGTTGCTCACAATGCCGGGGATTATATAGATGACGCAACTTTATAGCTACATCAGGTGGTCAACAGATCGCCAGGCGAGGGGAACAACAAGGTAGGAACAGGCAACTAGCGGCGGCAAAAGCCTATGCTGAAGAAGCTGGCCTTAAAAGGGTTGAAATTATTGAGCCTGGCGTCAGTGCATTTCGCGGGAAGAATCGGGCGGGTAAATTGGGCGACTTCATAGACGCCATAAAAAACAATGCGATACCGTCTGACTCCTGGCTTTACTGTGAGAACCTTGACAGAATTTCACATGATCAGGTAGATGAAGTACTGCGTTTATTCCTTGAGTTGATAGGTTTAGAGCTAACGATTGTCACGGGAATGGACTTAAAAGACATAAAAATAAAGAAGCACAAATGCTAAAGCGTTCGGCTTTGAATTTCTATTTGTAGGTACTCGCTTGAGTAGTTAATGTACTTCTTCTTGAAAGTACCTGATACTGGCGAGTACATACAAATATCATTCAATTTCTTTTTTTCATTAAGTATATAAAAGTAGGGGGCGGCACTACGTGCCTAAAGTATTTCGCTGTACCGCTTCGCTCAAAGGGCAGGGTATCGGGCTGTTAAAGCCCTTTATGTATTTATATATACCCTTGTTATTATTCCAATCAGAGGGGTGAAATTCTTTGTAGAGAAACAATTATGTTGAGTGCCTATAGCTGCCTTCCTACGATTTTTATAGGTCTGCTCAATGCACTATCCATATGTTAGAATCCCCATATGCAAACAGCAGGGAAAACAAAATACAAATAATGAGGATGACATACGACGACATTGATAAAAATGGCTATGCCAAATTACACGTCTATGGAATAGGAACTTTCTCGGTATTCAGTGGGCAAAACCCATATACCAATGATCCCAATTGTGCGTTCATGCCAAATAGTGCAATACCTACTGGACGGTACTGGATAGTTGATAGGCCAACTGGCTCTACATTGAATAAGATCCGGACATGGGGCGTTGATACAATCACAGGAAATGACCATTCAGAATGGTTTGCACTCTTCAGTGCTCAAACCATGACGGATAGCATAATGATTAATGGTGTATCGCGTGGTAGTTTCCGGTTACATCCTCTCAGGCCGGATGGTTCTGGTATCTCAGAGGGGTGCATTACTTTCGTTAATCGGGTCGATTTTTATGCTGTACGTGGTCAGTTGCTCCGTACTAAAAAGGTTAAAGTAACAGGATCAAGGACTGGATTGATGGCATATGGTTATGTTGATGTGCAAGGGGGGAGCGACTATGCGAAGTGCAGGATTCGTTAAGAATGCGGCCATATACAGTATCTGTATTGTTTTTGCATGGTGGCTATCAAGTTTCGGTAAACCTCTCAATGGACTAACGCAATGGGTCATGGATACCGCCTATAGTACTTTCGGTTCCGGCCTGAGTGGGTCATATGAAGCTGATGCAGATCCGATAAGGTTCGTTGCCTTAATCCTGATGGTACTTATCTACGCTACCATACTGTTCTTGCTCACACGCTTGGTACTAAGAAAGTTTCAGGCCAATCGCTAATACCTCATTTTATTAAGTACCCTCACTGAATATGGTGAGGGTATTTTTAAAATAGTTATATATTCTGTTTTAGTGCTTAATTCATAATTAATAGTAAATACATAGAAAGGTTAGCAGTACTAACCTACTATGGAGTTTACGAAAGGATAAGAATGGAATTTAATACATATGAGGATGGAACATACTATTTTCTCTACGTTACTGAGGAAGCACGGATTGAAACTAATGGTATTAATGGTTTGCAAATGGAAACCCCCGATTCGAGGGTAAGGGGTTTAGGTGATCCGTTCCAGTACTTAAACATAAGAGAACGAAAGGATGAGTACTTTAACGAATCATTAATTAATCCATATATTGAAACATTAATTATAGCGGTGAAGATACTCCACCGCTTGTTAAATGTTGTAGATTCTAATTAGAGAAATGGAAAAGATTATTCATGTCATTTTTTAAGGATGCATGTGTTTTTCTTAATTTTTTAGCAGTTTCTACCAACATTCTTCCATAGTTTTGATTGTAATGATAACGCTCATGAATATCATTTACATCAAAACCTATAACCTCCCGTAATCCTTCTAAAGCTAATTGATTGCTAAAGAAATAATCTTCGAAAACGGACTCGTCCTTTGGTGATACTTTCCAAAAGGTAAGTGACTGCAATTCACTTTTCAAAGCTACTAACTTTATTTGTAATTGATCAATGACTTCTCGTTCAGTTTTAACTAACTGTGCATAATTTATTGGTTCTATTTCTGGTTCAGTATTATTGAGATTACGTACATTTTCATATGTTTTTAATACTTCTAAAGAAAAAAGGTCACAGTTAGTCCAGAATTTAGTAACGTGATTTAATTCATTTTCCTTTATTTTAGTTTGAAACCAATTTTTAGCGTTCCATGCAGCATATAGGGCTGCACCAGCCATAATAAGATTGGCAATAGAACTAAACCAGTCACTAACCGAACCCCACTCGAAACCTTCATTGCCAGAAAAAAGAAACTTTATAAGTACCAAGCATGTAATTATTAATAATGTAGAAACTATTGTTATAAGAGCGATATTTGCTTTTCTGCAGTCCATCGAAAGATGTTCCTAAATTTATGAAAGGTAGTGCAATTACTTTACCATTAATCACCGAATAACGTACACTCCGGTTTCACGCTACACCTACAAAGGGGTTTGGTTTGTTAGGTGTAGGTTTAGCATGAATCAGCGTTTTTTCTTAAATATACGGTCGCTAACGATAAAAGCAACTATCAGAAATATGACCGTAGATATCAGGGCGTAATCTTCCCAAAAGGCTACAGCTAACATACCAAATATTATAGATAATCCAATTGGTATATAGACTTGAGTAACAAGCCTAACTAATTCAGCCCAAAATACAGAGAGCATCTTTTTCATCGAATAATCCTAAGAATATCAGAAACAATATCGTTATCACTTTTTTGGTACTGATTGAATACATTCACTTTATTAATTACGGGTTCAATAAGGAAATATAACATTTCAAGATCACGCCCGTAGAGATCTCTATAGTAGCGTGGGTTAGTGTGGCGAAGTCGTTCAACTGCCTGGGATGCTTCTTGTACGTAGCCATAAACCCCCGCAACAACTACACCACGGGTACTCCACTTTGTCAGTGCTGAACTAATGGATACTTGCATAGAAAGCGAAGAGGCCGCCAACGTAGCGATACTGTAGGAAATCGTGAACTTAGTCAGGGTCGCAGTTGTGAAACCAGCACCAGCTTTAGATAAGGTTAGAGTGATGTTCCTGATACGCTGGTCTGAGAGATTTTCAAACATATAGTTGATATATATTTCAAGCATATCTCTTATAGTGTCTTGATGCTTTACAAGTACTACAAGAGCTTTCAAGAACCTCTTATCTTCTTGCTTTAAACGTGTACAAACGTCCTGGTAGTTGTCGAAGAAGCAAGAGCTGTACCACGAAAGTCTTTCTACCCCTAAGTATATTAAATGAGCCTGTTGTACGGCTTGCTGTTGGACACCAGCAAGGCTTTTATCTAGCAGGTTAGCCATGTAGCGATCAGCATCAAGTTTATTCAGTATAAGCGAGTTGTAGCTCATGAAAACTTCCCGTGTTTCTCCCTATCCATATCTCACATAACAGTAATAAACCTCAGAATGATAAACAAGATGTATCTACCGCTTAAGTAGCAGTTCCAGCAGGTGATAACAGAAGACGTTGCTTAACGCAATGGCGATGTTGCCAAAAGCGACATTCAGCCATAAATCGCTGTGGTTTCTCGAAGGTGATGGCGACCGCAAGGCTGATGATGAAAACACGACTTCTGGTGTGCTGAGCGCCATACAACACAGAGTTTCCCGCCTGCGCGCTGATGATTTGCCTGTTACGTATTTGCTCTATCCAGGGCTGACGCACGGTGCGATGTTTGATGCGTCGATGAACGTGGTCATCTTGCATATGTCCGGGGAGTCGCTGCTCGCATCGTATTAAAAAAGGCCGTATCTGCGGCCTTCGCTTTATCGGGCAAAGACGTAAATTAGTTCAAAAATCATGGCGGGAATGCAGTAATCTTTGGTGAATTCTTCAAGGTCGGCAGTGTTCTCCTTGAAATGCTGCAACATCTTATCCACCGCCTGCGCTTCATCTTTGGCTTCGGTCTCAAAAGGCATTTTATGAAAGCCTTCCTCTTTCAATTGACGACGCTTTTCTGCAGACATTATGTTTTTCTCATGGGCATTCACTGTGATGTCATTGACGTAAAATTGCCATTTTTTCATCTCATTTCCTCGTGTATGAACCGGGCTGAGGTATTTATACTCGTTAGTGTTCAGAGCGGCTGTGAAAGTGACGACAATTTACGCGCCGCGCATTTTTTAACATCGTGATGGTATTGCCTACACGTCAGCCCCTTCTCTGGTGGATAAATTTCATGCCATGATGGTTTTTTCAGTTGGTGAGGGTGGGGAAGATGGTACAAGAGTGGCATAAAGACGGCTTTCTGATCAGTACTGACGTAGAAAAACAGGATATTACGGAAATTCACCGCTATCTGACGCGCTCAACCTGGGCTCCGGGCATCGACAGAGAGACGGTGGCATTGTCGGTGCAAAACAGCCTCAATTTTGGCCTTTTCCATGACGGCGCGCAGATAGGTTTTGCCCGCCTGATTACCGATTACGCCACCTTTGCGTATCTCTGCGATGTCTATGTGCTGGAAGAGTACCAGGGCCAGGGGTTAGGGCGCTGGCTGATCGATTGCTGGCATGCGCATCCGGTGTTTGAGAAATTACGCCGCATTATGCTGTTTACCAGCACCGCGCCCTGGCTGTACGAAAAGTTTGGCTATCAGCCAATCAATAGACCAAATTATACCTGGTCGATTGCCCGACCGGATATCTACCTGAGAGCCAAAAAATCGTCCCGGCAAGCTTAACGCAGTGCCTCCGTGTTGGTGGAGGTATCTATTCCACAACGTATTCCACGACGAGAGAGTTTTTCCATCTCATCCGGTATGGCTTTGTTCTCCGATTCGCACGGAGGGTTTTGCCTTGAGAAGAAGATCGCGTTGCCCGCCATCGGAACGGCGGTAAACGCTGTACGCCAGTACTAAAATGCCGAATAACCTCTTGAATTGATGCATTGATCTTAGGTTCGACAGATAACCTTTTTTTGAGTCCGGAACGAAGTATCGATAACTGATGCGAAATTTTTCTATAAGATCAATCCATGCCAATACAATCGTCAAAACTTATTTTTAAATAAAGCTCATTGCGTGTTTTTGATTATTTCCTTCTCTGGGTTAGTCATGAAAAACTCCCATTCATCTCTTTTTTAATGTGGTCGAAAGGATTTTGAACAACCATTTTATTGCTTCCGTTTAAAAAACATAAAGAATCCCCCTGTGGTGTAAGTCATAGGGAGGGGCTGATTTATATTTTTATAAAGATAACTGTATCTGCTAATAATATAAAAACACTCAAAGCTTTATAAGATTACTATAATTCATCTTATTTTTTTAAAAATATAGAGTGTGATAACTACGCAAGCAATATTACCGATAAGAGATGTCATTAGCAATTGATCAAATGACTGCGAAAGAATATCTATAATGCCATCGCATGTATCCACATTCATAGTTCCTGTTGACGGAGGTGAGTTATATTTCATGGTTAATCCATAACCAAAAACAGGTATCATAACAGCTATAATATAGAAAATAACTGTAGCAATAATCCCCATCCACCTTAATACTGTTTTATTTAGCATCAGAAGTCCCACCCAACAACCCGCCTATTGACCCTGCTGAATAACCTGTTGATGAACCCGCTTTGGATAAACCCTCAGTAGATAATTCAAACGATTTCCCACGGAAATCAGACTTCGATGGAGTAAAACCGTTTATATTTTGATATTGCTCTTTGAATTTTTCGGTAAAATTTATAACATTCATTGACGATAGTTCTCTACTTTTATTACTTAAATATTTTTTCAGTGATGTAGGAATTGTGAAATCTTCGTGTCCTTCTATTGGTATGCCTGTTGTTGAAACATATCTTGTATTAAAAACATGTGAACCTGCTTTACTAATTGCATTTACAGTATGAGTTGTACAGTTACTTCCGGTCAAATGGTATCCATCAATGACCTTACCATTTCTCTTAGTACGTTCACCCATATCTTTAGTCACTTGCGGTGTAGTTCCTGAGTCCCATAATTTTTGAAACACATCTCTGGCACGTAGAAGGCCAACATCATTTATTTTGTAAACTACAGCTTCGCGTTGATAAAGTTCCTCTCGATAATATAAACGAGCATCATCACCCTTCATGAATAGCAATATACCATCGCCAGTTAGTCCAGCCATACCAACTCGCCCGAAACGTCCGTATGTATATACAAAAATTTTATTACTTTGGTGTACAGAAACAAAAGCATGCCCAGCCTCCTGTACCTCAACCCAAATATAAACACCATCACGTAATGGATTATCATCAGGAGTGCATGTCTTAGCATAATCATTATGTTTCTTTGCAACTTGAGCATGCTGTACTGGTTCTTCCACTTCTGCTGGTAAAGCAACCGCTAAGGGGGCAGGAGCAACTCCAGGTGCTGCTTTAAATGGTTTTGCTTCCTCAACCCCGTAGGATGCGTAGGGAAAAGATGAAATGAATCTTGCTCTACAGGGACATGTACTCCGGCTATGCAAAGTTCCTGCTGCTACTACGCCGTCAATCCAGTAATTAGGGATGCCACCTACAATATGGTATAACTTGCCATCTTTACCACAAGATACAGAGTCGCCATTTCTCGCGGTCGAAATTCCTTCCAACCTGTGATTTGGGGAGCCTGAAAGTATATTACCACCGCATGTTGTTTTGTCGCCTTTACGAAGAAAATGACCAGTCGGCATTGTATCATCCTTAATGAAGTTTATTGGCAGGTTTAGAATCATTTACAGACAGAGAAGATACGATTCACATTTTTTCTCAATGGAGTAGGTGGACACAGTATTGTGATGTAGCACTGATCATTGGCATCGTGGTTACAAGTTCCATTGATACAGCGTTACGGGCATGTTCTTTTATCAGATCTATGTATAGTGAGTTCTGGTGATCCATTGCCTCACAATAGTGACCAAACTCTTCATGCAAATAATTATTCGTTCCCTCAAAAAGGAATTCGTCGAATTTCAGGGTTATTTTATTTGTAACGGAATCTAAGCCATCACCGATAGGGAATGATCCATGAAATTGTAGGGTGCGGTAAAGATCGGTATGTAAAACGAGGTTTCTGAAATCGCCGATTGAGAACCCAAACACCAGCATAATGCCGTAGTGTGATTTATGGGGTTTAGTGTTGATCATCATTTACCCTCATCCGGGCTACTGAGAAAAGTAAAGCTGGGCTGATGTCATCGTTTTTTGCTGGTGTATAAAAAAGAATTTTTTTGATCATAACGTCCCTTTACTTATGGTTTTTATTTGAGCACTTATTGTCACATAAATCATAAGGGTATGCATTAAAAATTTGCGTTAAGTGCTACCGGATGAGGAGGTAAAGGTATCGGGGTTACTGTGTCGAGTTTCCGTAAGCAAAAGCATAGAGGGATACTTTTTTTTCGGGGATAAACATTTTTGTATGCTTTGGTTACTTGTGCTTAAGTCTTTTTCATCGCTGTTAGGGTTCTGTTTCAGTCATTCGTTGAAATACACATTGCTCTGAGTATTTAAGTGGCTTTTCGCGTGCATGTAGAATGTATATTTAATAAGTGATATAGTTCAGAGCTAAAATTGATTCTGTATTTTATTAACGAAATCTTGATATGGTTTTTTACCATTCACTACACTTTAATTGCGATAAATAATGTACCAAAACGCCGAATAACCTCTTGAATTGATGCATTAGTCTCAGATTCGACAGATAACTGTTTTGAGTTCGGAACGAAGTATTAATAACTGATACGTAATTCATCTCTATTTTTAATGGGGTCAAAAGTATTTTCCGGGAGCTCTGCTTCATTAATTAAATACTTAATGGTTTTTATATAACTATTATTGAAGATATTCTTCAATATGCTTTAATTTCTATCTCAATAAATCTGAAGATGGAACGTTTTTAATTTTTGTTAGCGCATAATTCAGGGATAAAGCAGCGAATTACCACTGCTCTGTCCATAAAACATCATGCCAGGCAGTTTGTACAATGACTGAATGTGTTAGATCCCCCCTGCATAATGTATATTGAACGTTGCAATATTCTGCGAGCGTGCTTCCAACAATAGCAATCAGTTCATAAAGTTAGCTATAATCCCTTGTCGCGTGTAATGGCTTTCCTTATGGTTACACCGCGCCTGCAAAATCAGGCGTCGGGATTAGCCTCCTGAAGACCATACAGGTGACACGTAGTAGAAGTGTCGCGCGTCTGGCTGCATCACAATGGTGGGCCGGACGGGGGCGTCGCAAGACGCACCGGTTTCTGTATGGCCGGTAAGGCTAACCCCGTCTGGTTCTGCCACCCGCGAGATTAGCCTCTCCGGTGGCGGATATATACCACATACAGAAGGCGATTCTTATGGCTACACCCTCAACCTTTCCACTTGCATTACTGACTGTCCCTTTTCATTACGCGACCGATTTCACCGAGCTTGCGGATAACTGCGAACGTTTTACCGAAGTGATGGTGGAGTGCGACGACCCGGCGCATAAAATGGCGCTCTGCGGGCGGCTCTCTGCCTGCCTGGCGCTGCTGCAATCCACGTTGCAGGAACCTGTTCCCGACCTTATCAAAGCCAGTCTGACGGTTGATCATCTCCCTACCCGATCCCCGGTGTTTGAGGCCGAAAGCGATCAGTTATGTCGTTACTGCCAGTTGCTGACGCAGTTATTAATAAGCGGCTCACTGGCAAGCAGTCAGCAACGCGTCGTTGGCGATTTGCTGTCTACGCTGATCAGTTTCTTTGCCGATACGCTGAAAATGCCGCGCTGGCTGCGTACCGATGACGGGGTAGTGGAGCTCGACGTGTTTCTCTGAGCCGAATTGCCGGAGCCAGTAGGCTCCGGCAGATCAGTCAGCATTGCCTGCGGGTGGTGTCAATGAGGTGGTTAGCAAATCGTAAAAGTACTCTGTATCTCGTCACACCATCCCATTATTACCATGGCGCAAAAATGCCGGGCGCTGGTTCAGTCGCGCAAACCACGCGTCGATAGCGGGCACCTCCGGATGTTCAAACGGCGTCATTTTCCAGCGGTTCACCGACAGCCCCAGCACCACATCCGCCAGCGTGAAGGTATCGCCTGCGGCAAAGGCACCGGTGCGTTGCAGCTGCTGCTCCAGAATGCCGATGCAGTGGTTCCACTCTTTGATTCCCGCCTCAATGGCTTTTGGATCGTTAAAGGCCGGGTTTTTGCGCGCCAGCGCGGGGAAGACATAGCGCCAGGCGTTGTTAAACTCGGTGGCCTGCCAGTCCATCCAGTGCTCCACCATGGCGCAGGCCTGCGGTTCGGCAGGCAATAGATCATTGCGCCCCGTTTTACGCGCCAGGTAGCGGCAAATCGAGTTTGATTCCCATAGCACAAACTCATCATCCAGCAGGACGGGCACCATGGCGTTCGGGTTCAGTGCACGGAATGCGTCGGTCTCGGTGGAGGCAAAACCGCTGCCGTAATCTTCCTGTAAATAATCCAGCCCCGCTTCCTCGCAGGTCCACAACACTTTACGCACATTGATAGAAGAAGTTTTGCCAAGGATTTTGAGCATATTACGAACGTCCGTCTGCGTGATTAATCGTTTAAAAACAATACACCAGCTAAATGCATTCCCGCCACTTGCGCCGTAGCACCAGCGTGGTGCAGTGCCTTGTTGTGGCTCACCAAAACAGGGACAGCGTAACGTAACAATTCGCTAACGTTATGACGGTAAAGCAAAAACAACCTGGCACAGCACTTGCAAAAGCGAGAGCGCAGTGCAACACACAATTTGAAAATAGCTGGCTAGGGTTCCGGTTCACTTTGGTGAATGACTGGTCCAAGAGCTGGCGACCTCTGCGAGGTTACACGGCGGGACAAAAACCCGGGAGACAGCAGCACCAATGGGTGTCGCGCTGCCCCCCTAACTTTGTGCCAATCAGAGGTCAAGAATGAAGAAATTTCCATTGTTCCGCTCTCTTGTGTTGTCGCTGGCGATGCTGGTCAGTCTCCCCACCTTTGCCGCCGTGAAAAAAGAGTTCAACATCTGCTGGACTATCTACGCCGGATGGATGCCGTGGGGCACCATCAGCAGTAGCAAAATCATTGATAAATGGGCCAGCAAATACGGTATCAAGATCAATATTGTGCAACTGAATGACTATATTGAATCCATCAACCAGTACACCGCTGGCCAGTTTGATGGCTGCACCATGACCAATATGGATGCGCTGACCATTCCGGCTGCGGGCGGCGTTGACAGTACAGCGCTGATCCTCGGCAGTTACTCCGAAGGCAACGACGGCGTCGTAATGAAAGGCGAGGGCAAAACCCTCAAAGATTTGAAAGGGATGAAAGTCTACCTGCCAGAACTCTCCGTTTCTCACTATCTGCTGGTGCGCGGGCTGGAAAAAGCCGGGCTGGCGGAGAAAGACGTCACCGTGGTGAACACCTCCGATGCGGATATTGTCTCGGCGTTTGGTACGCCAAATGTGCAGGCTGCCGTCGCCTGGAACCCGCAGCTCTCCGTGATTAAAGCCACGCCGAAAACCACCGAAGTCTTTAGCTCCTCGCAAGTGCCGGGCGAATTGATCGACATGATGGTGGTCAACAGCGCCACCCTGAAAGATAACCCGGCACTGGGTAAAGCGCTCACCGGCGCATGGTACGAAATGATGGGCTTGATGAAAGCGCAGGACGCCACGGTACTTAATTCGATGGCCGCCGCTTCCGGCACCGATCTGGCCGGTTACAAGGCACAACTGAAAACCACCCACCTGTTCTATACCCCGGCGGACAACATTGCTTTTGTGACGTCAGCAGAGCTGGCGAAAACCATGCAGCGCGTTGCGTCATTCTCCTTTGAGAAAGGCCTGCTCGGCGATGGTGCGCAGAGCGCGGATTTTATCGGTATGACCTTCCCCGGCAATGTTACGCAGGGCGATGCGAATAACGTGAAACTGCGCTTTGACGACAGCTTCGTGAAGATGGCCGCTGCCGGCAAGCTGTGATAACTGACGGAGTTCGCCATGCGACAAATTAATCGCCATCCCACCCCTGGCATGCGGACGCTGCTGATCCTGCTGCCTTTTGTCCTGCTGCTGGCCGCCTATTTTATGGGCTCGGCAGTACGGCTGGAGGCCAACCCGCAGGACAAGCTGCTGCCCGGCCTGCAAGAGATGCTGGACGCACTTTCACGGATGGCGTTTACCCCGGATAAACGTAGCGGCGAATACCTGTTCTGGATGGACACACTGGTGAGCCTCGGCCGCTTGTTAATGGGCCTGGCTATCGCCTCGGTGATCGGGCTGTGCATTGGCATCACTTCCGGCGTTTTCCCGCTGTGGCGGGCGTCGTTGTCGCCACTCATGACCGTGCTGTCGATGATCCCGCCACTGGCGATTTTACCGGTGCTGTTTATCGTTTTCGGACTCGATGAGCTGTCGAAAGTGATGCTGATTGTTATTGGCATCACGCCGATGCTGGCCCGCGATCTGGAGCAGCGCGCCTGTGAAATCCCGGCGGAGATCCTGATCAAAGCGCAGACGCTTGGCGCCAATAGCTGGACGCTGGTTCTGCGGGTGGTGTTGCCGCAGCTGCTATCGCGCCTGCTGATGTCGCTGCGTCTGTTGCTGGGGTCGGCGTGGCTGTTTCTCATCTCGGCAGAGGCCATTTCCTCCACTGCCGGGCTGGGCTACCGCATTTTCCTTGTGCGTCGCTATATGGCGATGGACATCATCATCCCGTACGTCCTGTGGATCACGTTGCTGGCGTGGCTGATGGATCTGGCGCTGCGTCAGTTACACAAAACCTGTTTTCCCTGGGCGGAAGGAGGGAAGGCATGAGCTTTATCACTATCGACAATATCTGGCAGGAGTACGGCGACCATGTGGTGCTGGAGCGCCTGAACTTGCAGGTGAAAGAGGGGGAGTTTTGCTCGATGGTCGGTGCGTCCGGCTGCGGCAAATCAACCTTTCTGCGCCTGCTGCTCGGCCAGGAAAAACCGAGCCGCGGTGTCATCACGCTGGCGGGTAAACCGTTGAGCGCCGAACCGGATCGTAGCCGTGGCGTGGTATTTCAGCGCTACTCGGTGTTCCCGCATCTCACCGTGCTGGATAACGTCGCCATTGGCCTCGAACTTCCGCAATCCCCGTTCTTTGGGCGTTTTTTTGGCGCGAAAAAGCACGCTGCCCGCGAGCAGGCCAGAGAATTGCTGGAAAAAGTCGGCCTTGGCCACGCGCTGAAGAAATATCCGGCGCAGCTCTCTGGTGGTATGCAACAGCGTTTAGCCATCGCTCAGGCTTTCATTATGCAACCGCGCGTCCTGCTGCTGGATGAGCCGTTTGGTGCTCTTGACCCCGGGATCCGTAAAGAGATGCATGCGCTGCTGCTGCAACTGTGGAGTGAAACCCGCATGACGGTCTTTATGGTAACCCACGATCTTTCAGAAGGCTTCAATCTCGGCACCCGTCTGCTGGTGTTCGACAAGGTGCGTATTGATCCGCAAGCACCCAATGCTTACGGCGCACGCATCACCTATGACATCCCGCTCAACGAAACGCGGCTCTCCGCAATGAGCGGCGCGAAGCCCGATAACGTCTACGCATTAAGGAGATAATCCTGTGAACCCAATTTCTGTTCTTCGCGACGAGATCCTGCCTGGCGGCGGCCATCTCTCTTTTATCCTCAAACGCGGGCAGATCCTGCGCATGACCGACATCGAAGGCGGCGCAAACGTCAGCCTGATGATGTTCAACGCTCATGAAAAAAGTGAGCGCCTGAACCTGCCGGATACCCTGAAAGGCCAGCACACCGCACGCTTGACGGCCGGGCACTGTTTCTACTCCGATATGGGGCGCGTGCTGGCGGGCATCACTGCCGATACCAGCGGCTGGCACGATCCTTTTGGCGGCGTGTTGAACGCAGCCGAAGTGGCAGAAAAGTATGGCCAGGGACGCTACCAGGAGCTGCGCAATGGCTTCTTCCGTAACGGTGCGGATAACCTGCTGGTGGAAATGGGTAAGTGGGATCTCAACCTCGAAGATCTGCTGATGGTGGTTAACTTCTTCAGCAAAGTGTCGGTCGATGATAACGGCCAGTTCACTTTCCACAGCGGCCATTCTCAACCGGGAAGCTATGTCGAACTGTTTGCGCCGATGGATGTGCTGGTCGTGCTGACTGCGCTGCAACATCCGATGGACCCTTCCCGCGAGTATGCACCGCGTCCGGTACAACTGAGCTGGCGGCAGGCTGACGATGAGCAGGCGATGATCAATACCCTGCTGACGCGCCCGGAAAACAGCCGCGCTTTTACTAATACCCAACTTTTCGCCCTGTAAGGAGCCGCACGATGACTGTTGCCAGCGAAAAACAAGCCCAGCATGCCGTTTTCCGCCATGTGATCCCGGCGGGTGAACCGTATCTGTTTGAAGTGAAAAAAGGCCAGACGCTGCGTCTGTTGGATCTGGAAGGAAACCAGGCCATTGATACGCTGTTCTACAATGCGCAGAACCCGCGTGAACGCTACGATGCCCAGCGCACCCTGCGTCGGCAGAACAACGCCTATCTTACCCGCGGCAGCGTACTGTACTCCAACCTCGGCAACCCGCTGCTGACCATTGTCGCTGATACCTGCGGTCGCCACGACACCCTCGGTGGCGCTTGTGCACAGGAGAGCAATACTGTGCGTTATGCGCTGGATAAACGGCACATGCACAGT
The DNA here is from genome assembly GCF_900116535.1 of Kosakonia arachidis. Taxonomy (GTDB): domain Bacteria; phylum Pseudomonadota; class Gammaproteobacteria; order Enterobacterales; family Enterobacteriaceae; genus Kosakonia; species Kosakonia arachidis. The sequence continues at coordinate 683,733 of NZ_FPAU01000001.1, forward strand.
TGCCGCGATAACTTTCTCTGTGCCTGCCTGCACGATGGTCGGCTGCAAAAGCGCGACATTGGCGCAAACATCAACTTCTTTATGAACGTGCCGGTAACCCCAGAGGGTGGGCTGACATTTGAAGATGGTATCTCTGCGCCGGGTAAATATGTCGAATTACGCGCTGAGTGCGATGTCATTGTGCTGATCTCCAACTGCCCGCAACTCAACAATCCATGCAATGGCTGGAACCCAACGCCTGCGGAAGTGCTGGTATGGAACTGACGCCAAATTGCTGGCAGCGGCTGCGCCTGGCGCGTTACCACCTCTGCGCGGTACGCATTCTGCTGTAATCGCATTTTCCCCATGGACGACCATGCGGTGAGCCAATGTTCGGCAGGACGACCTGCCACGATTGAGTCTGACCTATGTTTACGAAACTCCTGATCGCCAACCGCGGGGCGATTGCCTGCCGTATCATGCGCACTTTGCGCACAATGCAGATTGGCGGCGTTGCCGTCTATTCTGATGCCGATATCAGCAGCTTGCATATTCGCGAGGCCGACGAAGCGATTAGCCTCGGCGACGGCCCGGCAGCAGGCACCTATCTGGTGACGGAAAAAATCATTGCCGCCGCCCGCGAGAGCGGGGCACAGGCGATTCATCCCGGATATGGTTTCCTCTCTGAAAACGCGGCCTTTGCCGAAGCTTGTGAAGCGGCAGGCATTGCTTTTGTTGGCCCGACGTCTGCGCAACTGCGCGTTTTCGGCCTGAAACATACCGCTCGCGCACTGGCGAAACAACAGGGCGTGCCAATGCTGGAAGGCACCGAACTGCTTGCGGATGTGGATGAAGCGCTACGTGCCGCAGAAAGCGTCGGTTACCCGGTGATGCTGAAAAGCACGGCGGGCGGCGGCGGCATTGGGATGCGAGTCTGCACGACGGCGAGCGAATTACACGACGCATTTGACGCGGTAGTCCGGCTGGGGAAAAACAACTTCAGCGACGCGGGCGTATTTATTGAGAAGTACATCGCCCGCGCCCGTCATCTGGAAGTGCAGATTTTCGGCGATGGCGCAGGTGAGGTGATTGCCCTTGGCGTGCGCGATTGTTCCGTGCAACGTCGCAACCAGAAAGTGCTGGAAGAAACCCCCGCGCCAAACCTGCCTGCGGGCATGGAAGAAGCGCTGTGCAGTGCGGCCATTAAGCTCGGTAAAGCGGTCAACTATCGCAGCGCGGGCACGGTGGAGTTTGTCTACGACAGCGAAGCCAAACGGTTTTACTTCCTCGAAGTGAACACCCGTTTGCAGGTTGAGCATGGCGTGACAGAGCAGGTATGGGGCGTGGATCTGGTTGGCTGGATGATTGCGCTCGCCGCCGGGGAACTGCCGCCACTGGCGCAGCTTCGCGACAGCCTGATGCCCAGCGGCCACGCGATTCAGGCGCGGGTTTATGCGGAAGATCCTGGCCGCCAGTTCCAGCCATCACCCGGTTTACTGACTGACGTGGCCTTTCCGGCGGACGATCGCCGGGCATTGCGCATCGATAGCTGGGTGGAATCCGGCTGTGAAGTACCGCCATTCTTCGACCCGATGCTGGCGAAAATCATCGCCTGGGAGCCAACGCGTGAGGCGGCAGTGCATGCGCTGTACGACGCGCTGGGCACCACCCGTTTATACGGCGTGGAGACCAGCCGTACCTATTTACAGCAGATCTTAACCTTTACCCCGTTCGCCTGTGGTGAACCCTGGACGCGCTGCCTTGAAGGTCTGACGTATCAGGCGCATACGCTGGAAGTGCTGAACGCCGGGACGCAAACTACTGTGCAGGATTATCCCGGGCGTATAGGGTACTGGGCAGTGGGTGTGCCGCCATCCGGGCCGATGGACAACCGTGCGTTGCGTCTTGGCAACCGTCTGCTGGGCAATGATGACAACGCGGCGGCGCTGGAGATCACCCTGAGCGGCCCGACGCTGAAATTTAACTGCGATGCACAGGCGGTTGTCACTGGCGCGGATATTGCGCTGACGCTCAATGGTGAGCCGCTGGCGATGAACCGTATCTTCACGCTACGGGCGGGGATGACGCTGCACATCGGCGACATCAGCGGTGACGGGGTGCGCAGTTACCTCTGTCTGCGCGGGGGCTTCCAGGTACCGGAGTACCTGGGCAGCAAAAGTACTTTCACGCTGGGGCAGTTTGGCGGCCATGCCGGGCGAGCACTGCGTACCGGCGATGTGCTGCATCTGGCACCATTAACGGAACCATGTGGCGAAACGGCGTTGCCGCAGGCGCTGCATACGCCGCTTTCCCCGGTGCGTGAGTTGCGGGTGATTTATGGCCCTCATGGTGCGCCGGAGTACTTCACCCCGGCGTATATGGCAACCTTTTTGGCTACCGACTGGGAAGTGCATTTTAACTCCAGCCGCACCGGCGTACGCCTGATCGGCCCGAAACCGGAGTGGGTGCGCGACAGCGGCGGCGAAGCCGGTCTGCATCCCTCCAATATTCATGACAACCCATATGCTATCGGTGCGGTGGATTTTACCGGCGACATGCCGGTGATCCTTGGCCCGGACGGCCCGAGTCTTGGTGGTTTTGTCTGTCCGGTGACCATTATTGAAGCGGATCTACCGGCCATTGGCCAACTGAAAGCGGGTGATAAAGTGCGTTTTATCCCGGTTGATATCGCCACTGCACGCCATCTGGCGCAGGCGCAGGAAGCGCAAATCGCCAGCCTCAAGCCGCAGGTGGTGGCGTGGCAACCCGTGGCGTTGGCTTCGCCAATCGTTCTGAACTGTGGCGAGGCGGATAAGCGCCTGGTGGCGCGACTTTCCGGCGATACGCATCTGTTGCTTGAGATCGGCGAGCCGGAGCTGGATCTGGTGCTGCGTTTTCGCGCTCACGCCTTAATGCAGGCGCTGGAAGCGCTGGCGCTGCCGGGGGTGATCGATCTGACGCCGGGTATTCGCTCGCTGCAAATTCACTACCAGCCGGAAACGTTGGGGCTGGCGCAACTGCTGGAGACGGTGGCCGGACTATGGCAGAGCGTGTGTGAGCGCCAGGATTTGGATGTGCCGTCGCGCATTGTCTGGCTACCGCTCTCGTGGGACGACCCGGCATGTCAGAAAGCCATCGACAAATATATGACCACCGTGCGCCGCGATGCGCCGTGGTGCCCGAGCAACCTGGAGTTTATCCGCCGCATTAACGATCTGTCGAATATCGATGAAGTCTACAAAACGGTGTTTGACGCCAGCTATCTGGTGATGGGACTGGGTGATGTCTACCTTGGCGCGCCAGTGGCAACACCGCTCGATCCGCGCCACAGGCTGGTCACGACCAAGTACAACCCGGCGCGCACCTGGACTGCGGAAAACTCGGTTGGCATTGGTGGCGCGTACCTTTGCGTGTATGGCATGGAAGGGCCGGGCGGCTATCAGTTTGTCGGGCGGACGCTGCAAATGTGGAATCGCTACCATACCGTGGCGGATTTTGCCGGTAAGCCGTGGCTGCTGCGTTTCTTCGACCAGATCCGTTTTTATCCGGTTGCTGCCGATGAATTGTTAACCATTCGTCGCGACTTCCCGCTCGGGCGTTATCCGCTGCGCATTGAGCACACCACGCTGAAGCTGGCAGAGTATCAACAGTTTCTCGCCGATGAAGCACAAAGTATTGCTACATTCCGTGCGCATCAGCAGGGCGCTTTCGCCGCCGAGCGCGATCGTTGGATCGCCAGCGGCCAGGCACATTTTGACAGCAGTGAAGCGCTGGCGGAAGAGGGTGAGGATGCGCCATTACAACCGGGGCAACAGGGCATCGACAGCCCAATCTCCGGCAACTTGTGGCAGGTGAATGTCACACCGGGCAGCCAGGTTCGCGCAGGTGATGTGCTGGTGGTGCTGGAGTCGATGAAGATGGAGATACCGTTGCTTGCCGCCCATGACGGCGTGGTAAGCCAGGTACGCGTGCAGCCGGGCAGTTCGGTGCGCGCGGGGCAGTGTGTGGTGGTTCTGGAGAAAACAGTATGATGCAGCCGTTTGATTTACGCCTTGATGTACTGGCACAGGCTTACCGCGATGGCCTTTTAACGCCGCGCGACGTCATAGCGACGTTGCGGGAGCGAGCGCTGGCGCTGAACCCGGAATTCAACACCTTTATTTATCTTCTCAGCGCGGCGGAACTGGAGCCATATCTGACGGCGCTGGATAACGTACCGCCTGAGTCTCTGCCGCTGTACGGTGTGCCGTTTGCCATCAAAGACAATATTGATCTGGCAGGCATTCCTACCACTGCGGCTTGCCCGGCATTTGCGTATACCGCAAAACAGAATGCGACCATCGTCGCACAATTGATTGCGCTGGGTGCGGTACCGCTGGGTAAAACCAATCTTGATCAGTTCGCCACCGGGCTGAACGGCACGCGTTCACCCTATGGTGCCTGCCGTAACAGCGTACATGCCGATTATCCGGCGGGCGGTTCCAGTGCCGGATCGTCGCTGGCGGTGGCGCTGGGGCTGGCAAGCTTTGCGCTGGGTACGGATACCGCTGGCAGCGGGCGTGTTCCGGCGTCACTCAATAATCTGGTTGGTCTGAAAGCGACCAAAGGGTTGATCTCCACGGCAGGTGTGGTGCCTGCCTGTCGCACGCTCGATTGCGTCACGTTTTTTACCGCTACCGCCGCTGAAGCCAGTCGCTTGCTGGCGCTAACGGCAGTGAAAGACGCGCACGATGCCTATAGTCGTGGTAACCCGGCGTGGAACGATGCACAGGCCTTTGGCGTGCCGCAACCGGGTTTCCGTTTTGGCGTCCCGGCAACGCTGGAATTCCTCGGCTGTGCAGAGAGTGAAGCGCTGTTTTATGCGGCAAAAGCTCGTCTGGCGTCGCTTGGCGGTGTAGCGGTGCCACTTGATTTCACCCCGTTCCTTGCCGCTGCGCGCCTGCTGTATGAAGGGCCGTGGGTGGCGGAGCGCTACCACGTCGTCGGGCCGCTGATTGAAAAACAGCCTGATGCAGTGCTGCCCGTGATCAAAGCGGTGCTGAGCAATGCACCCTCCACGGATGCGGTGGCAGCGTTTGATGCGCAATACCGTTTACAGGCCTACAAAGCGCAGTGCGATGCGCTGCTCATCGATTTGGACTGTGTGCTGACGCCAACTTACCCACGCCCGGTAACGCTGGCGGAGCTGGCCGATGAACCGGTAAAACGCAATGCCGATCTCGGTTACTACACCAATTTTATGAATCTGCTGGATTACGCTGCTGTTGCGGTACCTAACGGGATAATGGCCAACGGCTTGCCTTCCGGCGTTACGTTGTTTGGCCGCGCCTTTACCGATCAGTATCTGCTGAGCCTTGCCGATGCGATGCAGCGCAGCACGTTACTGGCCTTGCCCGGCGGGCGGAAAATGGAGACTGCCGTTCCGGCAAACGCCGCGAGCCACGATCGGCTGGCGCTGGTGGTGTGCGGCGCACATCTGGATGGGTTGGCGCTTAATGGTCAGTTGCGTCAGCGGGGCGCGACCTTACTTCGCGCCACTCGCAGCGCGCCGCAGTATCGGTTATATGCGCTGGCAGATGGTAAACGACCGGCTATGGTACGTGACGAGCAGCAAGGCGCAGCGATTGCCGTGGAGGTGTGGGAACTGCCGCACAGCGAAGTTGGCTCTTTCCTTGCCGGTATTCCGGCACCGCTTGGGCTGGGTAAAGTTGAGCTGGAAGATGGCCGCTGGTTGAGTGGATTCATTTGTGAAAATTATGGTTTGCAGGGGGCACAGGAGATCACGTCTTACGGCGGATGGCGCGCCTGGCTGGCTTCCTCTTTGTAAAGGATTGTCAATATCGATTAATTATTGACCGCGTACATGATTTTGTGCAAATAGCAGCCATACTATTATCTTGCCCCATTGGCTGACAAGGGAGGAAATATGTATGAGCGTTGATGAACTTGTTCGTCGTCTGTTGACGAAGTTGACTGCTGTCAGAACGGACCTTGTGGCCTACACCCAGATGAGGAAGGTAAAAGGTTATATGTCGGTCAGCGAAAACGATCGTCTGCGTGAACGTCTGTTTGCCCTGGCACTTGATATTCGTGATAAAGGGGAACGGCTGAACAACATGCCGGATCGCGAGACGCGGGGTGCATTGTACCGCGCCGAAGAGGCTCTCTCTTCAGCGGCCGTTTGCCTGCTGAGCGGGCGACAGGATTGCCCAACGTATATCTCTGTGAATGCCGATAAACTCGAACGTTCACTGAAGGTGCTTGATCACGCCATTCTCTACCTTAACGAGCATTCACCGCTCGAAAAGGTTTAGGCGCAAGGGGGAGGGAACTCCCCCTTCAAGGGGGAGGGAACTCCCCCTTCTTGTCTGCCCATTTTCTTTCATGTCGAATGTATAAATTCTGTAAACCAGCGTTTCATTTCTGCGTCCCGGTCTACCCTTTACTCTGCGAAGCTGCTGAATAGCTGAATAAAGGAGAACCCGATGCGCCGTCTTCCCCTGTTGCTGCTGTTTCTTTCCGTCCCGGTATTTGCTGAGCCTGCGGCGGTGAAGGTTGATGTTCTGCAAGGCAAACTCGATCACCCCTGGTCGCTGGCATTTTTACCCGATAATCATGGCATGTTAATCACTTTGCGTGGTGGTCAACTACGCTTGTGGCGGCCCGGTAAGGGGCTTTCCGACCCGATAAGCGGTGTACCGAACGTATGGGCGCACGGGCAGGGCGGCTTGCTGGATGTGGTGCTGGCGCCTGATTTTGCCCAGTCGCGCCGGGTATGGCTAAGCTATGCGGAAGCGGACAAAGAAGGCAAAGCCGGTACCGCAGTCGGTTATGGTCGCCTGAGCGACGATTTCACCCGTCTGGAGTCGTTTCAAACGGTGTTCCGCCAGCAGCCGAAACTCTCAACCGGTAACCACTTTGGCGGTCGGCTGGTGTTTGACGGCAAAGGATATCTGTGGATTGCGCTGGGCGAGAACAATCAGCGCCCGACGGCGCAGGCGCTGGATAAATTGCAGGGCAAACTGGTACGGCTGACCGATCAGGGGAAAGTGCCGGATGACAACCCGTTTGTCGGTCGCAAAAATGCCCGTCCGGAGATCTGGTCATATGGCATTCGTAACCCGCAAGGAATGGCAATAAACCCATGGAGCCATGCTCTGTGGTGGCACGAACACGGGCCGCGTGGCGGTGATGAAATTAATATTGTGCAAAAAGACAAAAATTACGGCTGGCCGATTGCCACCTGGGGCATCAACTACAGCGGGCTGAAAATTCCCGAGGCGAAAGGGCAGATTGTGCCTGGCACCGAACAGCCAATCTTCTACTGGCCGAAATCCCCGGCGATAAGTGGTATGGCATTCTATAACGCCGACACTTTCCCACAGTGGAAAAAGAAACTCTTTATTGGCGCGCTCAAAGATGAAGATGTCATCGTGATGAGTGTTAATGGCGACAACGTTACGGAAGAGGGTCGCATTCTTGCTGATCGTAAGCAGCGCATCCGCGATGTGCGCGTGGGGCCGGATGGCTACCTTTATGTGCTGACCGATTCTTCGGACGGCGAGCTGTGGAAAGTGCGTCCGGCTTCGTGACGAAGGGGAAGCGCCGTTTGCCTGTTTGCCGATGATGGATATGGCGGAGTCGGTCGGGTTTACCGGGCATCCCTGCCCGGTAATGTCGGGTATCAGGTTACCGGAATCATCACGGTTGTGCGGAACCCTGGACGTTCGCAAAGTTGTGCGTACCAGCGTTGTAGATTGGCGCGTGGCGCCCAGCTTAAATCGGGAATAGCAAACAGGTTGTAGATAAATGGGCCAACGGCGATATCGGCGCAGCCAAAGCTTTCGCCGGAAAACCAGATCTGTTCCGCCAGCGCGTTATCAAGAATAGCTAACATTCCTTCAAGCGATTGTATTGCTGCCGCAATCGCGGCGTTATCCCGCTGCTCTGGCGGCGTGCGCACCAGTCCAATCATCACCTGGGCATATTTCGGCGCCAGGGTGCCAATCGTCCAGTCCATCCACTTTTCCCCTTCTGCGCGCACGGCGGGAGTTTCAATCCACAGGCGGCCCTGACCATATTGGGTGGCAAGATAACGCACGATGGTGTTTGATTCCCACAGCACAACGCCGGTTTCATCGTCACGCAGCAACGGCACCAGCCCATTCGGGTTCATCGCCAGATATTCGGCATCGTGATTCAGGCCAAATTGCCCACCCGCCAGAATATGCTCGTACGGCAACTCCAGTTCTTCCAGCAGCCAACGAACTTTTTTGACATTAGTTGAGTTATTCCTGCCCCATAGCGTTATCATTTTTACCCCTTTGAAGTGGATCTCTGTCAGGGGATTCATGGTGGGGGAAAGTTAACGTTCTGGCAACGACTTAGAAAAAGATCGCACAAAGTGAGCGCAACACCCTGTTATTGCATAAACTTTAAAAACTTTACTCACCGACGGTTTTTTTCGCTCCGTTTGTGCGCTATTACTCACCGTTTGTTGCGGCACGTGTTGTGACGTTTGTTTGAATGGATACTCGGGTGGCTATCTATGACGCATTTCGCTTTATCCCTTCGCAGCCTGGCTGCGGGCTCCGCGCTGTTATTTCTCTTTTCTCCTTCACTCTACGCGGTTGAACAAAACTCGGATCCGGCCGCGCCGCCGGTTGACGCACGCGCATGGATCCTGATGGATTACGCCAGCGGCAAAGTGCTGGCTGAAGGTAATGCCGACGAGAAACTCGATCCCGCCAGCCTCACCAAACTGATGACCAGCTATGTGGTGGGCCAGGCGCTGAAAGCCGGAAAAATTCATCTCACCGATACGGTAACCATCGGTAAAGATGCCTGGGCGACCGGCAACCCGGTACTGCGTGGTTCTACGCTGATGTTTCTGAAACCGGGCGATCAGGTGTCGGTCGCGGATTTGAATAAAGGGGTGATTATTCAGTCCGGCAACGATGCCTGCATCGCCATTGCTGACTATGTCGCCGGGAGCCAGGATGCATTCGTCAGCCTGATGAACAGCTATGCGCAGAAACTGGGGCTGACCAATACCACCTTTAAAACCGTACACGGTCTGAATGCGCCGGGCCAGTTCAGTACCGCGCGCGATATGGCGCTACTCGGGAAAGCCTTAATTCATGATGTGCCCGATGAGTACGCCATTCACAAGGAAAAAGAGTTCACTTTTGATAAGATCCACCAGCCGAACCGTAACCGGCTGCTGTGGAACACCAGTATGAATGTGGACGGCATGAAAACCGGCACGACCGACGGCGCCGGTTACAATCTGGTGGCTTCCGCGACACAGGGCGATATGCGCCTGATCTCGGTGGTGCTGGGCGCGAAAACCGACCGCATCCGCTTTAATGAATCCGAGAAACTCCTCAGCTGGGGTTTCCGCTTCTTCGATACCGTGACGCCAATCAAACCCGATGCCACTTTTGTCACACAGCGCGTCTGGTTTGGCGACAGTAGCGAAGCGAAGCTCGGCGCGGGTGAGGCGGGCTCGATCACTATCCCGAAAGGGCAGCTTAATAATTTGAAAGCGAGCTACACGCTGACGCAGCCGGAACTGCAGGCGCCGCTGAGCAAAGGCCAGGTGGTGGGCACGATCAATTTTCAACTGAACGGTAAAACCATCGAACAGCGTCCACTGGTGGTGATGGAAGCGGTACAAGAGGCCGGGTTTATCGGCCGGATCTGGGATTTCGTTATGTTGAAATTCCACCAGTGGTTTGGCGGCTGGTTCTCCTGACGTTAACTGACCGTGCCCCGCTGGGCACGGTCAGTACATCAATGTGATTTGCTGCTGTTCTGCGAACTGCACCATGCTGTTATCCGGACGGCAGTCGCTGGCAATCACGTCAAACTGGCTGAGCGCGCTCATGCAGGCCGGGCGCACTTTACCGAATTTGCTGTGATCCACCACCAGGACGTGATATTGCGCACTCTCCATTGCCCAGTGTTTCACCGGCAACTCTTCAAGATTAAAACAGGTCGCGCCCTGTTGTGCATGCACGCCTGCCGCCGAATAGAAGGCGATGTCCGGGCACAGATTTTTCAGCGTCTCATTAAAATTCAGAGGCTTGAAAATAGCATTGCTGGCATGAAATTCGCCGCCGCACAGGATTGCGCGGCAAAGCGGTTTTTCCTGTAACGCCAGAAAAGTATTCAGAGAGTAGCAAACGCCGATAAATGGTAAATCGTCAGGAATGGCGTCAATTACCCACGGCATGGTGGTGCCGCAATCGAAGAAGGCCATCTGATGCGCGTGCAACAGCGCCGCAGCCTGCTTTGCGGCGCGGCGTTTCTCTTCGACAAGCCGGGTTTTTTGATCACTTAAAAGATAGTGGCTGGCCGCGCGCGGCTCCAGCACGATATAGCCGCCCAGCAGAACCACAGGAGCGCTGTTGGTACTGAGATCGCGGCGAATAGTCATCTCTGAAACGCCAAGCAGCATTGCTGCCTCTTTCAGATGCAGCTTGTCACTGTGCCTGAGCGCCGTCAGTAGCTGGCTAATCCGTTCGTCACGTCTTGTTTCCATATTTCCCCTGAATAAAACAAAAGCCCTGCATTGAGCAGGGCGTTCATCTTACCTTTGGTGGTGGGGTTAGTCACGTACCCAGCCACGGCGAATCAGCGTTGCAAAGCAGAACCGATAAATCTGCTGAATGATACGATAGAGCGCCGGACCAAAAGCTTGCCACAGGATTTGCGCGCTCAGACAACCGCTGATGCCGACGACCAGCGCGCCGAACATATCCAGCGGCCAGTGGACGCCAAGATAGACGCGGGACCAGGCGATCGCCAGACCAACCGCCATTAGCACAGCGCCCGACCACAGGCGGTGCCAGGCGAGGAAAGCCACGGCAAAAGTAAAGATGACTGTACCGTGGTCGCTTGGGAAAGAACTGTCCGGCGCATGCGGCAGGAAGTTATAGCCGACATGATCGGCAAAGGGGCGGTCGTGGGGAAAAAAGTGGCCTAATAACAGTGAGATGCTCATGCTGACTACTATCGCCATCGAAATTTTAATCACCAGTTGACGTTGGGCGCTAACCTGATGATGGGGGCCCCATAGCCAAAGACCTACCGCCAGTAGTGGTACAATGCTAATGAGATCGCTGGCGCTAAATTCGGCCAGCGCAATTAACCAGCGTGGGGAGTCGGGCGTTGCGTTAATCCAGTAGAACAGCGTGTGATTGAGGCTCTCTAACATAGGTTTGTTACTCTTTGATTAAACGACCGCATTTGCACGAAAGCGCCCACCTTAAAAGCGCGTCGACAAACGGTAAAGGGGTTTTATCTTACACCCCGGAGAGTTAGACGATTCTTAAACAAAACCGTAATAATTGCGCACATTACATCCAGGCGATTAAGAAAACCTTAATTGGCCGAAAAGCGCTAAATTTAGGCAATGGCTGTAAATGCGCTATCACTGCCGGACGGCTTTTATTACACTCTGCGCGATTTTTCATAGATGAAGAGACTGCATGCAAAACTATTCCTTATCGGGCCAACGTCTGGGACGACGGGCGCTACTCTTTCCCATTTGCCTGGTGCTTTACGAATTCTCGACTTACATCGGCAATGACATGATCCAACCCGGCATGTTGGCCGTGGTGGAGCAGTACAACGCTGGGATCGAATGGGTGCCAACATCCATGACCGCTTACCTGGCGGGTGGCATGTTTTTACAGTGGCTCTTGGGGCCGCTGTCGGATCGCATTGGCCGCCGTCCGGTGATGCTGACCGGCGTGGTGTGGTTCATTGTGACCTGCCTTGCCACGCTGCTGGCGCAAAACATCGAACAATTCACGCTGCTGCGTTTTTTACAGGGCATCAGCCTGTGCTTTATTGGCGCGGTGGGCTACGCCGCGATTCAGGAATCCTTTGAAGAGGCAGTGTGTATTAAAATCACTGCGCTGATGGCCAATGTGGCGCTGATTGCGCCGCTGCTTGGCCCTCTGGTGGGGGCCGCCTGGGTCCATGCCGCGCCGTGGCAGGGGATGTTTGTGTTGTTCGCGCTGCTGGCGGCGTTCTCCTTCTTTGGTCTGCAAAAAGCGATGCCGGAAACGGCGACCCGTCTTGGGGAGCCACTCTCGCTGAAGGCGTTGTGGCGCGATTATGCGGAAGTCATGAAAAACCTGCGTTTTGTCGCCGGTGCGCTGGCGACGGGGTTTGTCAGCCTGCCGTTACTGGCGTGGATCGCCCAATCGCCAATTATCATCATTAGCGGTGAACAACTCAGTAGCTATCAGTACGGCCTGTTGCAGGTGCCGATTTTCGGCGCGTTGATTCTCGGTAACCTGGCGCTGGCGCGTTTGACGTCGCGGCGCACCGTACGGGCTCTGATCATTATGGGCGGCTGGCCGATTGCTGCCGGGTTGCTGCTGGCGACAGTTGCGACGTTGGTGTCATCACATGCTTATTTGTGGATGACTGCCGGGTTGAGCCTCTACGCTTTTGGCATCGGGCTGGCGAATGCCGGGCTGGTGCGCCTGACACTGTTCGCCAGCGAGATGAGTAAGGGCACGGTGTCGGCAGCGATGGGCATGTTGCAGATGTTCATCTTTACCGTCGGTATCGAAATCAGCAAACATGCCTGGCTGGCGGGTGGCAATGGTCTGTTCAGCCTTTTCAACCTGGTAAACGGTGCGTTGTGGATTGGCTTGATGGTGGTGTTTCTGCGCGATAAGCGCGTGGGGAATTCGCTGGACAGTTAAGGCGGCGGCACGTCTGTGCGCCGCCTTGCGGTTAACAGGTTTCCGCTTGTGCTTCCGGGGCCGGTTTTGCCACGGCGCGGGCGACCAGCGCGGCAATCAGCACCAGACTGAGTACCACCAGCATGGCGCTGCGCAAGCCGTAGTGCTCGCCGAGAAAACCGAGCAGCGGCGGGCCGACGAGGAAAGCCAGGTAACCGGTGGTTGCTACCACGCTAACGCGGGTAGGGGCATCCGGGCCGGTGTCGCTGGCGGCTGAGATGGTCAGCGGGAACCCCAGAGATGCGCCAAGTCCCCACAAAATCACCGACACGCCTGCCACCCAGGCGCTGTCGACAAAGATAATCAAACCAATTCCCAGGGCACCCATTAGTGCGCTGGCACGAACCACCGTCACGCGATTATAGCGATCGATAAACCAGCCGCCGGTAAAACGGCCAATAGTCATGCCAAGGGTGAAACCTGCGTAGATCAGTGAGCCGGAAGTAGGGCTAAAACCGTGGCCGTCCACCATCAGCAGCGGCAACCAGTCGTTGGCGGAACCTTCTGCGAACGCCATCGCCAGCACCACCACGCCAATCAGCAACAATTGGCTATCGCGCCAGAAGGGGATTCCCTTCTTCCTCTGTGCGTTCTCTTCTGCGGAGTTTTTGCCGGTGCCATCCGGAATAGCGGCAATCGCCACGATAATCGGCAAAATAGCGACCAGCGCCGCCAACAGAATATGCACATTGGCAGTGAGGCCGAGCGCGGTTAACGTCATGCCGATCCCCGCGCCGACCAGCGTGCCGAAGCTGTAAAAACCGTGCATCATTGGTAGCACGGTTTTATTCATTTCGCGTTCGACCTCCGCACCTTCAATATTCATCGCGACTTCGCCCGCGCCGAGGCTGCCGCCGAACACGGCCAGCCCGATGGCAAACAGCAGCGGTGAAGCGACCCACAGCGCGAGGCTGAGGATAATCATGCCGAGCACGGAAAAGGACATGCTGGCGCGGATCACTTTGCGTGCGCCGAAGCGTTTAACCAGCCACGCGGAAGAGAGAATACCGCTCATGGAACCGATCGACAGGCCAAACAGCACGCCGCCCATTTCCGCCGTCGAGACGGACAAAATATCGCGGATTGCAGGCGTACGCGTTGCCCAGGAGGCCATCAGTAATCCGGGCAGAAAAAAGAAAGTAAACAGCGCCCATAGACGGTTGCGCAGGGCATTGCGGGAGGCGGTTGCGGTCATAGCTTCACGTCGGAACGTCGGAAAATGAAAAGGTAAGACAACACTAGCAAGGAAGTGTACATTTGTACATAAATCCGTGAGAGGCGCTATGGCACGACGACCGAACGACCCGCAGCGGCGCGACCGCATTCTTGAAGCGACGCTGGACACTATCGCCGAATGCGGCATCCAGGCGGTAACCCACCGCAAAATCGCCAGCTGTGCGGATGTCCCGCTCGGCTCGATGACTTACTATTTTTCTGGCATTGATGCGCTGCTGGAAGAGGCATTCAGCCGCTTTACCGGCCAGATGTCAGCCCAGTACGCCGCTTTTTTTGAGGGTGTCGACAGCCCGGCACGGGCCTGTGATGCGCTTACAGACCTGATCTACGGCGCGCAGGTGACCACCGCGCGCAATATGGAACTGATGTACCAGCTCTATGCGTTTATGAGCCGCCAGCCAATGTTGAAAAGCGTGATGCAAAACTGGATGCGATCCAGCCAGACGACACTTGAACGCTGGTTTGATCCGGTCACGGCACGCGCGCTGGATGCCTTTATCGAAGGGATGACGCTGCACTTTGTGACCGACAGGCAGCCGCTGAGCCGCGAAGAGATCCGCCTAATGATTGGCCGTATCGCCGGGCTCTGAGCGGTATGCGTTATCCTGCAACCGGCAGGCACGACGGCTGACATCCAGCGCCAGGCACAGCGCGACATCGTGGGCAAAACCTCTATCCTGAAGCTCTCTTGCTGAGGCACAGTGATGCAAATCAGCGAGGCTGCTTTCACCAAATGCCGCCGCTGCCGCATGGGCTTCCGGGGATAGATGGCGTTTGCCGAGGGCGGCAATAATCGCGCCTGCCGCCAGATAATCCTCTACCGCCGGGCGCAGGCTACCATCCGGCCAGCGCTCTCCGGCCGGGATCAGCAAAATGCGTTGAAAACCGGCGCAGGCCTGTGCGGTGGCACTCCGGTTGCGGAAGCAGCCGCTAAATACCGCCGCGCCGCAATCGCGTGCTTTGAAGGCGATCGTCGAACCGTTCGGCGAGGGCAGCACCAGCCGGTGCCCGGCGGGAATATCGCGCAATGAGGTCGGTGAGAGCGTATAGCAATCGCCACTGAATGTGCGTTCGAAACTGGCGACATCTGCATCGTTCTCCTGTGCATAGCGCAGCGCGCTGTCATCTTTCCACGGCCATGGGTAGATCAGTGCATCGTTATCATTTGCCAGGCTGACGCAGGTGGAAAACGACATCACATCGACAATCACCACGCAATCTGCTTCGTGCGCCAGATGTTCTGCCGCCGCTAAACCCCACTCCAGCCGCACTTCAAACGGGTTTTGGTTGTACCAGGCATTGCTCATCAGGGGAGGCCTCTGTTCGTTGTCGTCCGCTAATAAAGCAGAATAGTGCGATAAAAAACAGTTCATTGGCGATCTGCTGGCAAAGTGCCTGGATAAACGCATCTACAATTCAGATGAATTTCATCCGATTATTGGATTTGACGTTAAAAAAATCGCTGGTAACGTCTGTGATGTCCATTCCCGCTTTGCCTGCCCTCCCATATTTTTTAATGAGAATGGAGAGGTGCATGATGCGAGGTCGATTCACGATAGTGGGGTGGTTATAATGGCGAATATTTCAGCTTCGGCATTGGCTTCTGACCATGAACTGGCGGGCAATACGCCTGGCGCGGAAGTCATTAATGTTAAAAAATCCCGCGAGCAGATAGATTTACTGAGCAATATCGTTTACAGCCAGATTCGGAATGTACGTTCCGTTCGCCAATTAAACATGTCACTCCTGGTTCCACGCACCAGCGCGCTGAAACCAGCCCTCATCTACTTCCCTGGTGGCGGTTTTATTTCCACCGATTACGACCAATTTATTGAAATGCGTATGGCGCTGGCAGAGGCGGGATTTGTTGTCGCCGCGGCGGAGTACCGTGTTGTGCCGGATACTTTCCCGGCGCCGCTGGAAGATGGTAAAGCTGCAGTGCGCTATTTACGCGAACATGCGAAGGCGTACAACATCGATCCGCAACGAATCGGTGTGTTGGGGGATTCTGCTGGTGGCTGGATGGCCCAGATGCTCGGCACAACCAACAATATAAAAACCTTCGATACTGGCGACAACCTCGATCAATCGTCGGCAGTACAGGCGGTTGCGACGTTATATGGCATTTCAAACTTGCTGAATATTGGCGAAGGATTCCCGGAAGAGATCCAGCGGGTGCATTACTCCCCGTCGGTCACTGAATCGCTGTTGGTGAACGGCGTGGCTTTCAGTCATTTCCCCGGCGCGACCATCGACAGCGATAAACAAAAAGCGCTGAATGCCAGCCCGATGGGGAATATCAGCGGTAATGAGCCTCCGTTCCTTATTATGCACGGCAGCGCCGACACACTGGTGTCGCCAGTGCAGAGCGCACAGCTTTACAATGCGTTAAAAGAGAAGCATGACAAGGTGAAATACATTCTGCTCAACGGCGCAGAACATGGCGATATTTCCTGGTTCCAGCAGGAGGTGATCAAAACGGTAGTCGAATGGTTCAAACAGACACTGGGCGCACCCGTTAACGGTGAGGGCAAAGCGGCAAGCGGTAAAGACGATAACCTGTAAGCGGAGTAATAAAGGCTACTGGAGCGCGTTGAGTAATTCCTTAAGGAGTGAATTTCGGGCAACAAAAACCCATTTAGATAAATGGGTTTTCAAAAACAATCACTTGCATAAAAATCAATGGATTAGGTTTTTGATAAGTACGGGCAACTAAGGGGTAATACCAATCTTTGCCGCCATTTGGCAGTGGTCGTACTTAAGTTGAAAAAACAGTTTCTATATTGACAGATATTACGTGACTGTAGTTGAGTATAGACTTAAAATACGCTAGTAACAGGCATTGTAATCTATATGACACCTCAAAAATAGGCTATATTGAATTCAGTGCTTAAATTAAAAATGAAATTAATACACATATCTTAAGGGTATGGTAAAGGTGATTTATGACAGTGGTGGAGAGGCTTTTTTGGCCTCCGGTAATTATAATTTTTCTTATAGGTACTATTGGTGGTGAATTAATGAGTGTAATTTCCTTAGCTTTTAATTCATTAAATGTATTTTCAAAAAGTTACGCCCAACTGGTTCAGTTTTTTGTTGCATTTGGTACGATGTCTTCCGTCGTAGTAGCTTTATATATTTCTGTCAAAAATAGCAAGCGAGATACATTTGAACGTAATTTTTCACTGCTACTTGAACAACATAACGAACAGCTAAAGACTCTTCTAAACCATCCTGATTTTTCTAAAAATCTATCAGAGGTGCTTGGGTTTGGAGATGAGAAAGATTTGGTATCAGCAAACCAACGGATGCATAATTTAGATTCTTTTTATGGTAGTTATTTTAGAGTTCTTTATTATCTAATGAAGCATATTGATAGGAATTATTATGGCTATGTAAATGCTTACAAGAAGAAAAAATTCTATACAAGCATGGTTAGATCATTTTTGAATACTGAGATTACGCTTCTTTTAATAATAAATGTGGCTCATGCCAAAAAAGGGAATCAGTATTTCGGATACAGAGAGTTAATAGAAAGGTTTTCATACCTAGAACATCTTATTATTGATGGGGAAGTTTTTGTTTCTGGTTGTTCTGAAGATGTAAGAAATGGACTGAGAATAGAAGGGGCCATTGATGCAATCAAATATAAAACTAAACTTCAAATTTTCGATGATATATGCAAGGAATTTCCTGAGGCATCTTTTGGAGACAATGATTTCATAGATTACGTGAAGGATATTAAGAGTCAAATTACGTAGATTATATTATTGCAAGCATCGATCGTTTTTTATAATATTTGATCCCTGAATGAGCGCTCATGGTTTTTTTTCATTTAATTAGTGCTAAATTTAGAGAAGTCCTCAATATAAATATTCTAATCTAAAGAGAAGAATGCTCTCTTGTTACGAGAGGGTTGAATTTTAGATCTGTTTCTAAGTGATCTGGAGCGAGATGAACATAGCGCATGGTCATTTTTATGTCGTGGTGCCCCCCGGTATTTTTTGCAGAGCAAGGATGTTTCCGCCGGACATCATAAAATGCACCGCAAACGTGTGGCGCAGCACGTGGGTTAGTTGTCATCAGGGAAGCACAATCGATGTTTTTCTCCATCACCGCTAAAAGCTGAAAGTAGCAATCTGTGAAGAAATTGAAGCCGTCCAGAGCAATGATTTCTTTATACAGTTCTTTGCTGATCGGAATGCTGCAGTTTTTTACCCTTGGCTCTGACAAAGGTAATGCGGTATTTAGTGAACTGCGAACGAGTGAGATTCACTGCTTCGCGCCAACGTGCACCGGTACTGAGGCAAATTTTGACAACCAAAGCGAGAAGGGCGCTTTGACGGCTACAGTCGTATAAGAGTTCTGTAATTTGCGCATGCGACAGCTAGGCCATCTCCTTTTCTGCAATAGTGAATTTACGCATATTCTCTCGCGGGTTCGGCACGGTCCATCCCCGAGGCGTGCAAGCTCACTGAAAACACCGCTTAAACAACTCTGCTAAAGGTTGATAGTTACGGGACTGGCTCCTTTCTTCCATTTCTCGCTAAAGTAGATTTCTCCAGTGAGGCGTTTATCGCGATAGTACGCGAACAACACTGGAAGTGAGAGCGGCAGTAAGGGGATTTCCGAGAGCATCAAACATCAGGAGTAGCTTGTCATAAACGTGTTCGCCAGCGGTTAGAGATTTGCCGTGCAGTTTGAACCAGAGTTCTACGACATCTTTAAGTGTCCGGAGAGCTAGCGATTCACCCAGCTAGAGTTTAGCCTCAGCCTCCTCCATTGTATGGTGTTCAAAGGCTAATGCCTCGCCTTTGGTGGCGAACTGCTTACACACATGACGAGCGCTGCTCCCGGTGGGGTAGCATTCACAATCCATTTTCCAGTATCGAGTTTCCGTACCGTCATAAAAAAGCCCTCATATCTGAGGGCTAAATTTAACTGTGTATTTGAATAATGTTTGTTCTTATTTTTTTATACATCGCTATCCAGTGTTGTGCTCAACTCAATTAATTCAAAATATTGTGATTGTGTTATACCTAGATTATTTTCTTTAGTGTCCGCCCACCCCACCTTTAATAATACATCCATGTCATTGAAGGTAGCTCTCAAACCTCCAGTTTTCCATGGCAATGGATAGCGTGCATTATAGGGATTTGATGTTGCGTTTCGTTCTTCAAGTATTCTGAAGTTGTATGTGATGTAGTTTTTTATATTTATTTTTATTTTTTCATTCTTTAATGTGTTTGTTATTAAACCGTCCGGATTTGAAAAGTAATTGACTCCAGTCATTGAACTTGAAAGATCATATTTTAATAATATTTCCTTATCATAAAATGTGCTGCTTTTTACATCTCTATTATTTTTAATGCTAAAGTATATTTCGGAGTTAAGCATATATATGCAGGATAATATCAAATATAAAGAAGCATCAATTTTTTTAGTTCCTATGAGAATATAATCCATCAATGAATTGTAAATCTTTAATGCATCTCGCAAATTAATTTCAAATGCCTCAAGAATGGATGTGCAATTATCTATAAAATCATCGAGTGAAGGTGGAACCAATACAAGAATATTTCGTTTTGTATTAAACCCATCTGAAAGTTCTTTCAGTGTATGAGTTTTTATTAAATTGGCCATTTTAGGTGATGGTAATAAAAATCTTCTGTCAAAAAAACGACTTAAATATAGATTCGCTGAGAAATTACTCCCGTAAATAACTTTTATTGAATGTTGTAGTTGTTCTGTGTCAGTAGCAATTATGAATACTACACCTGGGATATTAAAAATATGTTTAGTGACTTCCAATAAACTTATCGCAAAACTTGGTCTGCATCTATCTAATTCATCGATGATGACGAATAAAGGCAATGCTTTGTTTATCCCATCCTTCTGCTTGATATAGCGAACCCATTCACTAATTCCTTTTTTTATTGTAGCTATTCGTTTGGATTTTTCAGAATGTAATTCTAACAGTTTTTGCGAAAGGCTTTTGGTGATGTCTGATATGTTCTCAACACCTGTATATTTTTTCGCTAACCCTCCTAAAATTGCTGGTGCTGCTGATTTTAAAAGTGGCCCGATAGCATCTATAGTGTTATTCATCATCTTTGTGAATTGATCTGACTGCCCTGTTAATTGTTCTTTTATAGAACTAAAAACTGTTAGTAATGGGTCATCAGAAAAATCTTCTTTCCAAGAGTCTATATAAATAGTTGGATGGTTTTCTGCTATTGTTTTAGCTAGGCGTTTAGTAAAATAAGTCTTCCCTGCTCCCCATTCAGCATTAAGGTTGATTACAAGATTAGCATTTTCACCACGGGCGGCACATATTTCATATAAATATTTTGCATACTTCTGTCTATCTAAAGTATCTACGGGTAACTGCTCGCCAAAGAATTCATCATGAATATTCCATTCCCACTTGATATCCATTTAAGCCTCACTAATTACAGTAAAAACTCTAACTAACGGTTCGATGTCATTAATATCGCATTCAAAATAAAAGCTATGTCAGTAATTATTGTTTTTTAACAGGAATTAAATTGATTTTTTAATGCTTAACTTCCCTTCAATTCTTACTAACAACTGTCCATCGGAGATAACAGTATCCCCTTGATTATATATATGTTGATGGGATTTTATAGCCAAGGGAGATTTAATTTCTTTGAGAAGCAAAAATGGGGAAAATTTGTATGTATCAA
Source organism: Kosakonia arachidis (assembly GCF_900116535.1). Classification (GTDB taxonomy): domain Bacteria; phylum Pseudomonadota; class Gammaproteobacteria; order Enterobacterales; family Enterobacteriaceae; genus Kosakonia; species Kosakonia arachidis. The sequence goes on from NZ_FPAU01000001.1 coordinate 704,422, forward strand.
TAGGCACGATTTCACCATTTTTCAGTTCGTGAGTTTCGATATCAGCCAAGGTTGCGGCTTCGGCAACCCTTAACTCCCCTTTGCCTGACACCAGCCAATCAATAGAAACGCCGGTCTCCATTACATATTGCAAAACCCAATCAGCAGGAAAAATGTCACACATGTAGCGAGTCGCCATAGTGCTCTTTGAGACACCTAAGTGGTCGCAGAGAGCCTGGCGGGTAGTAAACCCATATGCCTCGACTAATTGCTCAATGAATTTCTTGGCACCGCTATTGAAATCCATAAGTCCTCTAAATCAAACCAAAATCCATTAACAGATTCCAAAAGCGATCTTAAAGTTGAACCCGAAGTACTCTTTCGGAGCCTTCACTACTAATCACTAACGATAACGGCTAGCCACAAGTCGAACTTAATAAGGAATGTTGCACTATGACCCCTAACATTTCAACCACTCTGAATACTCCCCACGTCACTATTGAACGTTATAGCGAACTGACAAGTCTCTCTGTCGATACGGTTAACGACAAGTTGGCCGATGGTCGCATACCTCGCCATCACTTACGTAAAGACAAAAAGCGTGAAAAGATAATGATTAACATCGCCGCTTTGACTGTTGATGCACTGTCCGCTTGAAAATCGGATGCGTATTTTCATGGCCTCTTCAGTTCGATTCTGCGATGGGTTTGCATATGAAAAACTATGTTTGATTTTAAAGTTTCCCAACAAGAACATCATCCATGATGCCTGCTGTGCGTTTGCTTTAAGCCACAATATGGCAAGGCTGGCGGCGCGTGCAGGAATGAACGTTCAAACACTACGTAACAAGCTGAACCCAATTCATCCGCATCAATTTACGGCAGCAGATATCTGGCTGCTGACCGATCTCACGTAAGGCTCAACGCTGGTCGATGGCTTCTGGCGGTGATTCATTACCTGCCGTGTGTTCCGGCGAGTGAACTGGCAAAAGAGAAGTTGCCGCATTATGTCATGAGCGTTACCGCTGAAATTGGGCGTGTCGCCGCCGTAGCGTTATCTGATAAGGTGAAAAGCACTACAGGCAAGCGATGCGTTTACAGCATTAACGCTGTTAAGTGGCGCTGACTAAATGCAGTTTGAGAATAAATTAGATAATACTGAGGCGGGCTTCATATAATTTATTCACTTTGTATTTGTTGCTAAACCATCGCCGTAATCCGACGTCTGCTAAATCCTGCTTCGTCTGCGGTCTCCATGATTTTGGCCTCTGCTATTGCTTTGCTACGCATTCCAGAAAGTATCGGCTTGAAAGTATGGTTGTTACCCTGAATATTTAACGGTAGCGAAATATTGGCAATTAAACTTTCTTCCAGTAACCATTGTTCCTCGTCTGCTACCCAATAAACTTTTGCATTCTGTTCCATCCCCTGGTCAAGCCATTGCTCACCAGAATGGGTAAATGTCGTTCTGGTTCCTGAGCCAGCCCGGCGCAGCGGGAAATTACTTTCCGTAGCAAGTAATACTCCGAGCGTTCGTCTCAATGTCGAGCCTTCGGCATTGCCACTGTAATGAGTTTTTATTCGCTGTCGCAAATTGGCGCGGCTATTAGGTTTACCTTTTTTATTGGGTGAAATACCAACATAAAGCAGTGTGTAACCATCATGAGTGATACAACCCGCAGTCGGAACGCCAGGGGTGAATCACTTTGAACCACTAGAAATCGATACCATTCACTGCAGGAACAGGCATTGGCCTGCTCATGGCTTCTGATCTGCTGTATATTTTCTCGGGGTAATAATCGAACATGCGCTTTCCTTGCAGGCGTTTTCTACGATTCTATTCATTTGCTTTCGCGAAGCGATGGTTTTCAGATGTGATGAGAAGGAAAAATTTAGAGGGAGGGGCTTCGACTAATGCAACACATTTTGGCGCTGCCGCCTCTCCATCGCCATCAGCTTCGATGCGCTGCTCTAATTAGCTGATTTATGAATCATTAAATAGCAGGCAACAAAAAACCCATCAACCTTGAACCAAAATGGCGGGGTTGATGGGCTCCACAAAATGGGGACATCAAAGAAAAGCAGTGGCACTAGTTATGACTGACACCCCAGAAAAAAGTTCTGCGCATAACTGAAATATTTTCCAGCTTCGGAGTTATCCGAGCCCCGGCCAGATGATGATAATCAGCGTCCCCGCCAGGGTTAGCAACACGTTGGCGATCGCGTAGGTTCCGGCATAGCCCAGTGCCGGGATATTGCTGCGCGCGGTATCGCTGATGATCTCCATGGCGGGCGCGCAGGTACGTGCGCCCATCATGGCACCAAAGAGCAGGGCGCGGTTCATTTTCAGCACGTATGCGCCGAACAGGAAACAGATCAGCACCGGAACAAGGCTTACGATCAACCCGGCGATCAGCATCTGCCCACCGATGGCACCCAGGCCATGACCAATGCCGCTACCGGCACTTAAACCCACACCAGCCATAAACACCATCAGGCCAAACTCTTTCACCATCATCAGCGCACCCTGAGGGATATAGCCGAACGTTGGGTGGTTCGCACGCAGGAAGCCAAGCATGATACCGGCAAACAGCAGACCGGCGGCATTACCCACGCCAAAACTGAACGAGCTGAACTGGAAAGTGATCATGCCGATCATCAGGCCAACAATAAAGAAGGCGCAGAAGGCGAGCAGATCGGTAACCTGGCTGTGAATCGAGATAAAGCCGATGCGGTCAGCAATGGTTTTCACCCGGCGGGCATCGCCGCTGATTTGCAGCACGTCGCCTTTGTTGAGCACGATATTGTCGTCGATCGGCATCTCAATCTGGCTACGGATCACGCGGTTAAGAAAGCAACCGTGATCGGTCAATTTCAGCTGTGCGAGACGGCGACCAACCACATTGTGGTTTTTCACCACCACCTCTTCCGTCACGATGCGCATATCCAGCAGATCGCGATCGAACACCTCTTTGCCGTTGCGGAAACTTGGATCGAGGCGCGCATGCGCGTCCGGATAACCGACCAGCGAGATCTCATCGCCCATTTGCAGCACCGCGTCACCGTCCGGGCTGGCGAGAATACCGTTGCGTCGAATACGCTCAATATAACAACCGGTCTGGCGATAGATCCCCAACTCACGCAGGTTTTTGCCGTCTGCCCAGGCCACCAGCTCCGGCCCGACGCGGTAAGCGCGGATTACCGGCAGATAAACTTTGCGATGGGCATCGGTATCGAGGCCGCGTTCGCGCGCGATCTGTTGGGCGCTGGTTTGCAGATCCTGGTGTTGCAGCTTTGGCAAATAACGCGCACCGAAAATCAGGCTGACCAGACCAATCAGGTAGGTTAACGCGTAGCCAAGGCTGAGGTTATCCAGCGCTTTGGCAAGATGACCGCTCTCCATCGAGGTATGACGCAGCGTATCGCCTGCGCCAACCAGCACGGGGGTTGAGGTCATTGAGCCTGCCAGCATCCCGGCAGTGAGGCCAATATCCCAGCCGAACAATTTTCCCAGACCTAAGGCGATTAGTAGCGCGCTGCCAACTAATACCAGCGCGAGCATCAGATAATTTTTGCCGTCGCGAAAAAAAATCGAAAAAAAGTTGGGGCCAGCTTCAACACCCACACAAAAAATAAACAGCATAAAGCCAAGATTTAATGCATCCGTGTTTATGCTGAAATGCTGCTGACCTAATAATAGTGAAACGACTAAAACGCCAATGGAATTACCGAGTTGTACCGAACCCAGACGTAATTTACCAAGACACAGGCCGAGTGCCAGTACGACAAACAATAACAGTATGTAATTCCCGTTTAACAAATCTGCGACGTTTATATTCACGGAGGCTAACTTCTTGTTTACTTGTAAGTTGTTGAAAGGAATGGTTATTTGAGCTAGTGTTTTGAACGTGTGCTGGCATAAAAAAGCGGCGTTGCTCCACGCATTTTTCGCAAAACAAAAACAGGGCGATAGTTTAATCGGATTGGATTACAACGGCTAGTGAGAATCGCGTGTTTACGGCCAGACCATTTCAGATATGGATTGCCGTTCCCCTTTATCTGTCCGGACATTCTTTGGAACGAACGGGTGTGTGATAGAGAGTCAGGAGGGTTGTTTGAAGCTCAGGCGGCGTCGGCTCGGTGTTATTTGTAGTTTTTTACTCTTTATTGCGGTATGCCTTTCTTTGGTCGTTAGCATGGAAGGGGATTTGCCAGGTACGGGTAAACCTGAAACAGGTTTGTTGTTTTTCATATTGCCCGGTATTGCCAGCGGCCTTGCTGCTCGCCGTCGCAGAGTGGTTAATGCGCTGCTGGGGGCGCTGCTGGCGCTACCGTTCAGCTTTGTACTGATGCATCTGTTTCTGTTGCCGTCGCGATCGGTGTGGCAGGAACTGGCCTGGCTGTTCAGCGCAGTGTTCTGGTGTGGTATCGGCGGTCTGGTGTCTCTGTTTGTCGGCAGAATGTTCAGGCACTAAACGCCCCCGGAAATGGGGGGCGGGCGTCATGCTGTTATGCAAACAGGCCGAAATGCTGTTTGGCGTAAGCTTCAAAGTCAGTGCAGCCGCCAATGTGTTGCTGGTCGAGGAAAATCTGCGGTACGGTTTCGACCGGTTTACCGACGGTTTTTTCCAGATCGGCTTTCGTGATCCCTTCCGCATGAATATCGACATAGCGATAGTTGAAATCATCACGTTCAACAGTCAGTTTTTCTGCCAGCTCTTTTGCGCGCACGCAGTACGGGCAGCCTGGGCGGCCAAAAATTACAGCAAACATACTCTCTCCTTAAACCTGAAGGCTAATGACCGCTATCATGAACAACCCGCGGCCAGATGGAAAGCAGGTTCTGCCTGTTGCATTAATCTCTGCAACCTTTCAGGACAATTTCGGCTTACTGCAATCCTCCGTCTCTGTCCTATACTCGGGAGTCTTGTTTATACGGGGATTATTCATCATGACACCAACGATTGACTTGCTGTGCGCCCATCGTTCCATTCGCCACTTTACCGATCAGCCTGTCACCCAGGAACAGCGTGAGGCAATTATCGCCAGCGCGCAGGCGACCTCCAGTTCCAGCTTTTTACAATGTAGCTCGATCATTCGCATAACCGATACGGCGATGCGTGAGCAACTGGTGACATTGACCGGCGGGCAGCAGCATGTCGCTCAGGCGGCTGAGTTCTGGGTGTTCTGCGCGGATTTCCATCGTAACTTTGAGATCAGCCCGGAAGCGAAACCCGGCCTTGCGGAACAACTGCTGCTGGGTGTGGTGGATACCGCGCTGATGGCGCAAAATGCCTTTACGGCGGCGGAATCTCTGGGTCTCGGCGGTGTTTATATCGGTGGTATTCGTAACAATATCGAAGCGGTGGGCGAACTGTTAAAGGTACCAAAACATGTGCTGCCGCTGTTTGGCCTGTGTCTTGGCTGGCCGGCGGATGATCCGGGTTTAAAACCCCGTATGCCAGCGTCATTGCTGGTGCATGAAAACCATTATCAGCCGCTGGATCGCGAGGTACTGGCGCAGTATGACGAAGATCTCGCCAACTACTATCTTACGCGTGACAGTAATACGCGCCGCGATACGTGGAGCGATCATATCCGTCGCACACTGATTAAAGAGAATCGTCCTTTTATTCTCGATTATTTGCATAAACAGGGATGGGCAACACGCTAATTCCCGTTCATCCTGCACTTCTCTGCGTGTATGATACGCGGGCTTTAACGGCTCTTTTTTAGCGAGGTGCAGGGTGAGAATTGCCATATTGTCCCGGGACGGAACGCTTTATTCATGTAAACGCCTGCGCGAAGCGGCTGCGCAACGCGGCCATATGGTCGAAATTTTCGATCCTCTCTCCTGTTACATGAATATCAGCCCTGCGGCATCGTCCATTCACTATAAAGGCCGTCAGCTCCCGCATTTTGATGCAGTGATCCCACGCATTGGCTCCGCCATTACCTTTTACGGTACGGCTGCACTGCGCCAGTTTGAAATTCTGGGCAGTTATCCGCTCAATGAATCCGTCGCAATTACCCGCGCCAGGGATAAACTGCGCTCGCTGCAACTGTTGGCACGCCAGGGGATCGATTTACCGGTGACCGGTATTGCGCATTCGCCGGATGACACCAGCGATCTGATCGATATGGTCGGCGGCGCGCCGCTGGTGGTAAAGCTGGTGGAAGGTACGCAGGGGATTGGCGTGGTGCTGGCGGAAACCCGGCAGGCAGCAGAAAGCGTGATTGACGCGTTTCGCGGTCTGAATGCGCATATTCTGGTGCAGGAATTTATCGCCGAAGCGAAAGGGTGCGATGTTCGCTGTCTTGTCGTCGGCAATGAAGTGGTTGCGGCCATTGAACGCCGGGCGAAAGAGGGGGATTTTCGTTCTAACTTGCACCGGGGGGGGCAGGCAACCGTCGCCAACATCACGCCGCGCGAACGCGAAATCGCGCTGGCTGCCGCGCATACTCTGGGGCTGGATGTTGCGGGTGTTGATATTCTGCGTGCAAATCGAGGGCCGCTGGTGATGGAAGTGAACGCGTCGCCGGGGTTGGAAGGCATCGAAAAAGCCACCGGCATGGATATTGCCGGGCGAATGATCGAGTGGATTGAACGTCAGGCAACGCCTGGATTTTGCCTGAAAACAGGCGGCTAGGGCATTTTCCTGCGCTATTAATGGTAGCTGGCGCCCTTTTTGCGTAAGCTATGGGCAATTTTTCAGTAAGAGAGCATTACGTTATGGATTCACTCGTCGTTCCTGTTCTGGACACGCTTCGTCACTGGCTCGACGAACTGGGTATCACTTTTTTTGAGTGTGATAACTGTCAGGCTTTGCACCTGCCGCATATGCAAAATTTTGATGGTGTGTTCGATGCGAAGCTCGACCTGGTGAACGACATCATGCTGTTTACGGCGATGGCGGAAGTGAAACCTTCGGCGCTGCTGGCGCTGTCAGCGGATCTCTCTGCTATTAACGCCAGTTCGCTGACCGTAAAAGCGTTTCTCGATATTCAGGATGATAATCTGCCGAAGCTGGTGGTGTGCCAGTCTTTATGCATTGGGCCGGGTGTGACCTTCGAGCAGTTCGCCTGGTTTATGCGCCAGAGTGAGGAGCAGGTTTCCATGGTGATTATGGAAGCCAACGCGCACCAGATGCTGTTTCTTGCGACAGAAGGCGAGGAAGAGTTCGTTGAGGGTGACGCAACGCGCAATTTTCTCCACTGACTCCTGGCCGTAATTCATGCAGTCGCTGCCAACGCGGCTGCAAAATAAATATTTTTATTTTGCTTTTAACCTTTCTCTAAAGAACTATTCACCGCACTTCCGGCGGTGAAGGCTTATCCCATAGACATATCCTGCATAAAAAATTGATAAACCGCGTTTTTTAATCTGACCTATAGCCTCAAACCCTGGCTACAGTTATTCTTGCGCTGTTTATACCCGTCATCCTTCAAGTTGCATGTGCGTTGACTTTCCTCGCTCACCCCAGTCACTTACTGGAGTAAGCTCCCGGGGATTGGCTGCGTCGCCGCCTTCCTGCAACTCGAATTATTTAGGGTAAACAACAGCATGTGGTGTCTGCCGGAAGCGTTTTCTCCTCCGAGTCTGTGCAGAATGACAAAATATGCATGATTCTTGCATACCTTAAAATGCGTACATTTGGTTCGTATGTTAACTGGCTTTCCAGAAGGAATGAGATATGACCGCCTTGAGCAAAAAATGGGTATCAGGTCTTGTCGCGGGTGCGTTGATGGCTGTCTCTGCCAGCACGCTCGCAGCCGAGCAAAAGACGCTGCATGTATATAACTGGTCTGATTATATTGCGCCGGATACCGTCGCAAATTTCGAAAAAGAAACCGGTATTAAAGTTGTTTATGACGTGTTTGATTCCAACGAAGTGCTGGAAGGCAAACTGATGGCGGGCAGCACCGGCTTCGACCTGGTGGTGCCATCGGCCAGTTTCCTTGAGCGCCAACTGGCAGCCGGTGTATTCCAGCCGCTGGATAAGAGCAAGCTGCCAAACTGGAAAAACCTCGATCCGGACGTGCTGAAGATGGTTGCCAAGCATGATCCGGACAACAAATACGCCATGCCGTACCTGTGGGCGACCACCGGTATTGGTTATAACGTCGATAAAGTTAAAGCCATACTGGGCAAAGACGCGCCGGTGAACAGTTGGGATCTGGTACTGAAGCCGGAAAACCTGGAAAAACTGAAAAGCTGCGGCGTCTCTTTCCTCGATGCGCCGGAAGAAATTTTTGCCACTGTGCTGAACTACCTCGGCAAAGATCCGAATAGCACCAAAGCGGATGATTACACCGGTCCGGCAACGGACTTGCTGCTGAAGCTGCGTCCGAATATCCGTTATTTCCACTCTTCGCAATACATCAACGATCTGGCGAATGGCGACATCTGCGTGGCGATTGGTTGGGCAGGGGACGTATGGCAGGCCGCTAATCGCGCGAAAGAAGCGAAAAATGGCGTCAACGTGACCTACACCATTCCGAAAGAAGGCGCGCTGGCATTCTTTGATGTCTTCGCGATGCCAGCTGATGCGAAAAATAAAGATGAAGCTTATCAGTTCCTTAACTATCTGATGCGCCCGGATGTGATTGCCCATATCAGCGATCACGTGTTCTATGCGAACGGCAACAAAGCTTCTGTGCCGCTGATCAGCGAAGAAGTGCGTAACAACCCGGCAATCTTCCCGCCGCCGGATGTCTTCGCTAAGCTGTTTACGCTGAAAGTCCAGGATCCGAAGATTGACCGCGTAAGAACCCGCGCATGGACTAAAGTTAAAAGCGGCAAGTAAATCAATTACCTGATCGGTGATTTGATTGCACTACCATGGTGCAATTGCCCTAAAGCTGGACAGAGGTACTGCACCTCTGTTCAGCCATTTGTAAGTCAACCTGTTGAAACAGGATGATGTTTATGCCGGAGAGCACTGGATTGAACGACGCTATTCCCCGCCCACAGGCGAAGAGCCGCAAGGATCTGACGCCGCTGCTTGAAATCCGCAATCTGACCAAATCGTTTGACGGCCAGCATGCCGTCGATGATGTCAGCCTCACTATCTACAAAGGTGAAATTTTTGCTTTGCTCGGCGCGTCCGGTTGCGGCAAATCGACCCTGCTACGTATGCTCGCCGGTTTTGAGCAGCCAACGCAGGGGCAAATTATGCTCGACGGCGTCGATCTGGCGCATGTGCCGCCGTATCTACGCCCCATCAATATGATGTTTCAGTCTTATGCCCTGTTCCCGCATATGACGGTTGAACAGAACATTGCGTTCGGCCTGAAACAGGACAAGTTGCCGAAAGCGGAAATTGCCAGCCGCGTGTCAGAGATGCTCAATCTGGTGCATATGAGTGAGTTCGCCAAACGTAAGCCGCATCAACTTTCCGGTGGGCAACGTCAGCGTGTGGCGCTGGCGCGCAGCCTGGCGAAACGCCCGAAATTGCTGCTGCTGGATGAACCGATGGGGGCGCTGGATAAAAAACTGCGTGACCGTATGCAACTGGAGGTAGTGGATATCCTCGAGCGCGTTGGCGTGACCTGCGTGATGGTGACGCACGATCAGGAAGAAGCGATGACCATGGCTGGCCGTATCGCCATCATGAACCGCGGTAAATTCGTGCAGATTGGCGAGCCGGAAGAGATTTATGAGCATCCAACCACCCGCTACAGCGCTGAATTTATTGGCTCGGTCAATGTCTTCGAAGGGTTGCTGAAAGCGCGTCAGGATGATGGCCTGGTGATAGAGTCTCCGGGGCTGGTGCATCCACTGAAGGTTGATCCGGATGCTTCGGTGGTGGACAACGTGCCGGTGTACGTGGCGCTGCGACCGGAAAAAATCATGCTCTGTGACGAGCCGCCAGCCGATGGCTACAACTTTGCCGTCGGCGAAGTTGTGCATATTGCCTACCTTGGCGACCTTTCTATTTATCACGTGCGTGTGCAAAGCGGGCAGATGATCAGCGCCCAGTTGCAAAACGCGCATCGCTACCGTAAAGGCGCACCCACCTGGGGCGACGAAGTTCGTCTCTGTTGGGATGCCGATAGTTGTGTGGTTCTGACGGTTTAAGGAGCGGTGATGAGTACACTGGAGCCGCCGGCCCGCGTTGAAAAAGTGGGCGGTTTAAGACTGTGGCTGGCGAGTATGCAGATGCGCCACGGGCGCAAGCTGGTGATTGCACTGCCTTATATCTGGCTGATTTTGCTGTTTCTACTGCCGTTTTTGATTGTCTTCAAAATCAGTCTTGCGGAAATGGCGCGCCAAATCCCGCCGTATACCGATCTGATTGAGTGGGCCGACAGCCAGCTTACGGTCACGCTGAATATCGGCAATTTCCTGCAATTGACCGACGATCCGCTCTATATCGAGGCGTACCTGCAATCGCTGGAAGTGGCGGCGATTTCCACGCTGTGCTGTCTGCTGCTTGGCTATCCGCTGGCCTGGGCGGTGGCGCACAGTAAGCCGTCAACACGCAATATACTGCTGTTGCTGGTGATCCTGCCGTCGTGGACGTCGTTCCTGATCCGCGTGTATGCGTGGATGGGTATTTTGAAGAGCAATGGCGTGCTGAATAACGTTCTGATGTGGCTGGGCGTTATCGATCAGCCGCTGAACATTCTGCACACCAACCTGGCAGTCTATATTGGCATCGTTTACGCCTATCTGCCGTTTATGGTGTTGCCGATTTATACCGCGTTGACGCGTATCGACTATTCACTGGTAGAAGCTTCGCTGGATCTCGGCGCGCGGCCGCTGAAAACCTTCTTCAGCGTGATTGTGCCACTGACCAAAGGCGGGATTATCGCCGGGTCGATGCTGGTGTTTATCCCGGCGGTAGGTGAGTTTGTGATCCCGGAACTGCTTGGTGGCCCGGACAGCATCATGATTGGGCGCGTGCTGTGGCAGGAGTTCTTTAATAACCGCGACTGGCCAGTGGCCTCTGCGGTCGCGGTGATCATGCTGTTGTTGCTGATTGTACCGATCATGTGGTTCCACAAACATCAGCAGAAACAGGCGGGGGATCACGCATGAACAACTTACCGGTAGTGCGATCACCATGGCGCATCCTGATCCTGGTGCTTGGATTCTCATTCCTGTATGCGCCGATGCTGATGCTGGTGATCTACTCGTTCAACAGTTCGAAGCTGGTAACGGTATGGGCGGGCTGGTCAACGCGCTGGTACGGTGAACTGTTCCACGATGATGCGATGATGAGTGCGGTGGGTTTAAGCCTGACCATTGCCGCCTGTGCTGCAACGATGGCGGCGATCCTCGGCACCATAGCTGCTGTCGTGATGGTGCGTTTTGGCCATTTCCGTGGCTCCAACGGGTTCGCCTTTATGATTACCGCGCCGCTAGTAATGCCGGATGTGATTACCGGCTTGTCGCTGTTGCTGCTGTTTGTGGCACTCGGGCATGCGATTGGCTGGCCTTCGGATCGCGGGATGTTAACCATCTGGCTGGCGCACGTCACGTTTTGTACCGCTTATGTGGCGGTGGTGATCTCCTCTCGCCTGCGTGAACTCGATCGCTCGATTGAAGAGGCAGCAATGGACCTGGGCGCAACGCCGCTGAAAGTTTTCTTTGTCATTACGCTGCCGATGATCATGCCCGCGGTGATTTCCGGCTGGCTGCTGGCCTTTACGCTGTCGCTGGATGATCTGGTGATCGCCAGCTTTGTCTCCGGGCCGGGCGCGACCACGCTGCCCATGCTGGTCTTCTCCAGCGTACGTATGGGGGTAAACCCGGAAATCAACGCGCTGGCGACGCTGATCCTTGGCGTGGTTGGAATTGTTGGTTTAATCGCCTGGTATCTGATGGCGCGCACGGAAAAACAGCGGGTTCGTGATATCCAACGTGCAAGACAAGATCATTCTCATTAAAATCGGGAAATTGTGTCGCTGATGCCGCGCTTGTCGCGGCATTTTTTCACAGGGAAATCACAGGATTGGGCTTCTTTAAGAAAACCACTCATCACGCGAAACTGAATGTACCCGCGATAGTGCAGGTGGCCGCTATTGCCATCATCACCATTCGCTGTGTCGATGTGCTGATGGTGCTCAATGTACTGGGCGGGCGCGGTATTGTCGATTTTGTCCAGCGTAGCGCGCAGACCTGGGCGCTGACGCTGATTTTTCTTGGCAGCCTGTTGCTGGTATTTATCGAGATCCTCTGCGCGTTTTCGGTGGTGAAAGGACGCAACTGGGCGCGCTGGCTCTATCTTCTGACGCAGCTTGTGGCCACTGGCTATTTGTGGGCCGCCTCGCTCGGTTATGGTTATCCGGAACTGTTCAGTATTGCTGGCGGATCGCGCCGGGAGATTTTCCGTTCGCTGATGCTGCAAAAACTGCCCGATATGCTGGTGTTGTTCCTGCTGTTTATCCCCACGCCCAGCCGACGCTTTTTCCGCCTGCAATAACGATGGTACAATCCCGGCCCCGCAAAATGAAAGGCTTTATTATGCAGTGCGCTCTCTACGATGCAGGTCGCTGTCGCTCTTGTCAGTGGCTCGAACAACCGCTTGCTACCCAGCTTACCGCCAAGATGGACCATCTCCATCACCTGCTGGCGGGGGTGTCGGTAGCAGAGTGGCGCACGCCGGTGAGCGGCCCGGCGCAGGGGTTTCGCAATAAAGCCAAAATGGTGGTCAGTGGTAGCGTAGAAAAACCGTTGCTCGGTATGCTGCATCGCGACGGTACGCCGGAAGATCTCACGGATTGCCCGCTCTATCCTGACTCTTTTGCCCCGGTTTTTGCTGCGCTTAAACCCTTTATTGCCCGCGCGGGGTTAACGCCTTACAACGTGGCACGTAAGCGCGGCGAACTGAAATACCTGCTGCTGACCGAAAGCCAGCAGGAGGGTGGCATGATGCTGCGTTTTGTATTGCGTTCTGAAAGCAAGCTGGCGCAACTGCGCGCTGCACTGCCGTGGCTGCAGGCGCAATTACCGCAGCTGAAGATCATTTCGGTAAATATCCAGCCGGTGCATATGGCGATCATGGAAGGGGAGACGGAGATTTTCCTCACCGAACAGCAGGCGCTGGCGGAAAATTTCAATGGTGTGCCACTATGGATCCGCCCGCAAAGCTTCTTTCAGACCAACCCGGTTGTCGCCAGCGCACTGTACGCCACCGCCCGTGAGTGGGTGCGCGCTTTACCGGTCACGCATATGTGGGATCTGTTCTGCGGCGTCGGCGGTTTTGGTCTTCACTGCGCCACCCCTGAGATGCGGCTGACCGGCATCGAGATCGCCCCGGAAGCGATCGCCTGTGCAACGCAGTCGGCGGAGGTGTTGGGGCTGCACAATCTGCATTTTCAGGCGCTCGATTCCACGCAATTCGCTACTGCGCAACAGGATGTGCCGGATCTGGTGCTGGTTAACCCACCGCGACGCGGCATCGGGGCGGAATTATGTGACTACTTAAGCCGTATGGCGCCGCCTTTTATCGTCTATTCAAGCTGTAATGCACAATCGATGGCGAAGGATATTCAACAACTTCCGGGCTACCGCATCGAACGCGTGCAACTGTTTGATATGTTTCCGCATACCGCGCATTACGAGGTATTGACGCTGTTGGTTAAGCAATAAAAAAGCCGCGCAAGTGGTTTCAGACTGCTGATAAAGTCCAGGCCGTGAGGTCAGGACTTTATCTAATATCCTCATGCAGGTAGATCCTGAAAAAATATTATGTCAGCTAACCAGCATCTACCGAAGTAGGTTGCTGGGTTACTGGTATGGATTTTCTGGGGATCCCTCAGCCCCAGTGGAGAGGGAAGTGGGGACAATATGTGATCGCGGTTAAATTTCCCACACTCCCTCGTCACATCCCATTTACCTGCGCCTTTCCTGCGGCATAGTATGGTTATAAAATTAATGAACACTGTTCTATAATGTAGAACAAAATGATTCAACCAGGAGATCTCATGTCGCAGCGTGCGTTATTCACGGGAATCATTCCCCCTGTCTCCACCATCTTTACCGCTGAAGGTCAGCTTGATAAGCAAGGCACCGCCGCGCTGATTGACGATCTTATCCAGGCGGGCGTCGACGGCCTGTTTTTTCTGGGCAGCGGCGGCGAATTCTCCCAGCTAAACGCCGAAGAGCGTAAAGCGATTGCCCGATTTGCGATCGACCATGTCGATCGTCGTGTGCCCGTACTGATTGGCACCGGCAGCACCAACGCCAGGGAAACCATTGAACTCAGCCAGCACGCGCAGCAGAGCGGCGCTGACGGCATCGTGGTGATCAACCCGTACTACTGGAAAGTGTCGGAAGCGAACCTAATCCATTACTTTGAACAGGTAGCCGACAGCGTCACGCTGCCGGTTGTGCTCTATAACTTCCCGGCGCTGACTGGCCAGGATCTGACCCCTGAGCTGGTCAAAACCCTGGCTGATTCGCGAAGCAATATTGTCGGCATTAAAGACACGATTGATTCCGTCGGCCATCTACGCAGCATGATCCTCACCGTCAAAACGGCACATCCGCATTTCTCGGTGCTGTGTGGCTATGACGATCATCTCTTTAATACGCTGCTGCTCGGCGGCGATGGGGCGATCTCCGCCAGCGGTAACTTTGCTCCGCAGGTGTCGGTCAATCTACTGAAAGCGTACCGTGAGAACGACGTGGCTCAAGCAGCGAAGTATCATCAGACTCTGCTGCAAATCCCGCAGATATATCAGCTCGATACGCCGTTTGTGAACGTGATAAAAGAGGCGATTGTGCTCTGCGGGCGTCCGATCTCCACGCATGTGCTGCCACCTGCTTCACCGTTGGACGAGCCGCGTAAAGCGCAACTGAAAACCTTGTTGCAACAGCTCAAGCTCTGCTGAGTCGGAAGACAACCATGACTATTGAGAAGATTTACACCCCGCAGGATGATGCCTTTTATGCCGTCATCACCCATGCGGCGGGGCCGGAGGGCGCGTTGCCGCTGACCCCGCAAATGCTAATGGAATCCCCCAGCGGCAACCTGTTCGGCATGACGCAAAACGCCGGGATGGGCTGGGATGCGAACAAGCTGACTGGCAAAGAGGTGCTGATTATCGGCACCCAGGGTGGCATTCGCGCCGGGGACGGGCGGCCTGTTGCGCTGGGCTATCACACCGGACACTGGGAAATTGGCATGCAGATGCAGGCGGCGGCGAAGGAGATCACGCGTAACGGCGGGATCCCGTTTGCGGCCTTCGTCAGCGATCCGTGCGACGGACGCTCTCAGGGCACGCACGGAATGTTCGACTCCCTACCGTACCGCAACGATGCGGCGATTGTGTTTCGTCGTCTGATCCGCTCGCTGCCAACGCGCCGGGCAGTCATTGGGGTAGCGACCTGCGATAAAGGGCTGCCTGCCACCATGATTGCGCTGGCCGCGATGCATAACCTGCCGACCATTCTGGTGCCGGGCGGGGCAACTCTGCCGCCAACCGTAGGCGAAGATGCCGGAAAGGTGCAGACCATTGGCGCACGCTTTGCCAACCATGAGCTGTCCCTGCAGGAGGCCGCCGAGCTGGGCTGTCGCGCTTGTGCATCTCCCGGCGGCGGCTGCCAGTTCCTCGGCACGGCGGGGACATCCCAGGTCGTCGCCGAAGCGCTGGGGCTGGCGCTGCCGCACTCCGCGCTGGCACCATCAGGGCAGGCCGTGTGGCTGGAAATCGCCCGCCAGTCGGCGCGGGCGGTGAGCGAGCTGGATAACCGCGGGATTACCACGCAGGATATCCTGACCGATAAAGCCATCGAAAACGCGATGGTGATCCACGCGGCGTTTGGCGGTTCCACCAACCTGCTGCTGCATATCCCGGCCATTGCCTACGCGGCGGGCTGCACTATTCCTGATGTTGAACACTGGACGCGTATCAACCGTAAGGTTCCGCGTCTTGTCAGCGTGTTGCCAAACGGGCCGGACTACCATCCGACCGTGCGCGCCTTCCTTGCGGGTGGCGTGCCGGAGGTGATGCTCCATCTGCGCGCTCTCGGTCTGCTGCATGAAGATGCGATGACCGTCACCGGCCAGACGGTGGGGGAAAACCTCGACTGGTGGCAGGCGTCAGAGCGCCGGGCTCGTTTCCGCCAGTGCCTGCGCGAGCAGGATGGCGTGGATCCGGATGACGTGATCCTGCCACCTGCGCGCGCTAAAGCGAAGGGGCTGACCTCAACGGTGTGCTTCCCGACGGGCAATATCGCGCCGGAAGGTTCGGTTATCAAAGCCACGGCCATCGATCCCTCCGTGGTGGGTGAAGATGGGGTATACCGCCATACCGGCCGGGCGCGGGTGTTTATCTCGGAAGCACAGGCGATTAAAGCCATCAAGCACGAAGAGATTACGCAGGGCGATATCATGGTGGTGATCGGCGGCGGTCCGTCCGGCACCGGCATGGAAGAGACCTACCAGTTGACTTCCGCACTGAAGCATATTTCGTGGGGTAAAACGGTGTCGCTTATCACCGATGCGCGCTTTTCGGGTGTATCGACGGGCGCCTGCTTCGGCCACGTGTCGCCAGAGGCACTGGCGGGCGGGCCCATTGGCAAGCTGCGCGACAACGACATCATTGAAATTGCGGTCGATCGCCTGACGTTGACCGGAAGCGTCAACTTCATCGGCACGGCGGAAAAACCGCTGACGCCGGAAGAGGGGGCGCAGGCGCTGGCGGCGCGGGCAGTGCATCCACAGCTACATGCGCATGAGTTTTTACCGGATGATACTCGCCTGTGGGCAGCCCTGCAGTCAATAAGCGGTGGCACATGGAAAGGCTGTATTTATGATACCGATAAAATTATTGAGGTAATTAACGCCGGTAAGAAAGCGCTCGGCATTTAATTATATTTAACGATTGTCGCCTATGGGAAATATCCCGTGGGCGGCTTTTGTTTTTATTTTTTATCAATTCAAACAACAAGTTACTATATATAGCGTGACATCACAAAAGCGAAATAACGTAATTCGGAAATAAGATACGGCCATTGCTGGTTAATTGAACAGCTCATTACACTCTATTAACACGATGTTGTGAAATCAGCATGCGAAAATAAAGGTACAATGATTATGCAATTAACCATGAAAGATAAAATTGGCTACGGGCTGGGTGACACCGCCTGTGGATTTGTCTGGCAGGCTACCATGTTCCTGCTGGCCTATTTCTATACCGACGTATTTGGCCTGTCGGCGGGCATTATGGGGACGCTGTTTTTGGTCTCCCGCGTGCTGGATGCGGTTACCGATCCGCTGATGGGGCTGCTGGTTGACCGTACCCGCACTCGTCACGGCCAGTTCCGCCCGTTCCTGCTATGGGGGGCGATCCCGTTTGGCATCGTCTGCGTGCTGACCTTTTACACGCCGGATTTCTCCGCGCAGGGCAAAATTATCTACGCCTGCGTGACCTACATTCTGCTGACACTGGTCTACACCTTCGTTAATGTCCCTTACTGCGCGATGCCGGGCGTGATCACCGCCGACCCAAAAGAGCGCCACGCCCTGCAGTCCTGGCGCTTTTTCCTCGCTGCGGCGGGATCGCTTGCCATCAGCGGCGTCGCACTGCCGCTGGTGAGCATCATCGGTAAAGGCAACGAACAGATCGGGTACTTTGGTGCCATGTGCGTGCTGGGGCTGAGCGGCGTGGTGCTGCTGTATGTCTGCTTCTTCACCACCAAAGAGCGCTACACCTTTGAGGTGCAACCCGGTTCGTCGGTCTCTAAAGATCTCAAACTGCTGCTGGGCAACAGCCAGTGGCGGATCATGTGCGCATTCAAGATGATGGCGACCTGCTCCAACGTGGTTCGCGGCGGGGCGACGCTCTACTTCGTCAAGTACGTGATGGATCACCCGGAGATGGCGACGCAGTTTTTACTCTACGGCAGCATCGCCACCATGTTCGGCTCGCTCTGCTCCTCCCGCCTGCTGGGACGCTTTGACCGCGTGAAGGCATTCAAGTGGAACATTGTGATTTACTCGTTGATCAGCCTGCTTATTTTCTTCATCCCGGCTGAGTACATGGCCCTGATTTTCGCCCTCAACATTCTGTTCCTGTTTGTCTTTAACACCACCACGCCATTGCAGTGGCTGATGGCCTCAGACGTGGTGGATTACGAAGAGAGCCGCAGCGGGCGCCGCCTCGATGGCCTGGTGTTCTCAACTTATCTGTTCAGCCTGAAGATTGGCCTGGCCATTGGTGGCGCGATTGTGGGCTGGATCCTTGCATACGTGAATTACTCCGCCGGTAGTGCCGTGCAGCCAGTCGAGGTGCTGACTACCATCAAAATTCTGTTCTGCGTGGTGCCCGTGGTGCTTTATGTAGGCATGTTCATCATGCTGTCGCTCTATAAGCTCAGCGACGCCCGTGTGGAGGCCATCAGCCAGCAGCTGATCAAGCATCGTGCAGCACAAAGTGACGCCATACCCGCCGCTGCGACAGCCGCATCCCATTAACTGGAGGCAACATGACAACCATTACCAACCCGATCCTGACTGGTTTTAACCCGGATCCGTCGTTGTGCCGTCAGGGCGAAGACTACTACATCGCCACCTCAACCTTCGAGTGGTTTCCCGGCGTGCGCATCTACCACTCCCGCGACTTAAACAACTGGTCGCTGGTCAGCACGCCACTGGACAGGGTGTCGATGCTGGACATGAAGGGCAACCCGGACTCTGGCGGCATTTGGGCACCGTGCCTGAGCTACGCCGACGGGCAGTTCTGGCTGCTCTATACCGATGTGAAAATTGTCGATTCCCCGTGGAAGAACGGCCGCAACTTTCTCGTCACTGCGCCCTCCATTGAAGGGCCGTGGAGCGAGCCGACTCCGATGGGTAATGGCGGGTTCGATCCGTCTCTGTTCCACGATGACGATGGCCACAAATACTATCTCTATCGCCCGTGGGGGCCGCGCCACCACAGCAACCCTTACAACACCATTGTGATGCAGGAGTTTGACCCGCAGACCGGCACCCTCTCGCCTGCGCGTAAAACCCTGTTTACCGGCACAGCGCTCTGCTACACCGAAGGGGCGCACCTGTATCGCAAAGATGGCTGGTACTATTTGATGGTAGCCGAGGGGGGCACCAGCTATGAGCACGCGGTTGTGGTGTTGCGTTCAAAAAATATTGACGGGCCGTACGAGCTGCACCCGGACGTGACGATGATGACCAGTTGGCATCTGCCAGAAAACCCGCTGCAAAAAAGCGGGCACGGCTCGCTGCTGCAAACCCACACCGGGGAGTGGTACATGGCCTACCTCACCAGCCGACCGCTGCGTCTGCCCGGCATACCGCTGCTGGCCTCTGGCGGGCGCGGCTACTGCCCGCTGGGGCGTGAGACCGGCATCGCGCGCATTGAGTGGCGCGACGGTTGGCCGTATGTTGAGGGCGGCAAACATGCCCAGGTCACCGTGCCTGGACTACCGGTGGCGGAAAGCCCGGTATCTGCCTCCGCCAACTGGCGGGATGATTTTGACGGCAGCACGCTCGACCCGGAGCTGCAGACATTACGCATCCCGTTCGACGAAACTCTTGGCTCGCTCAGCGCGCGTGCGGGCTATTTACGGCTTTACGGCAACGACTCGCTCAACTCGACCTTCACCCAGTCGACCGTGGCGCGCCGCTGGCAGCACTTCGCCTTTCAGGCAGAGACGCGGATGCAGTTCTCACCGGTTCACTTTCAGCAGAGCGCGGGGATGACCTGCTATTACAACAGTAAAAACTGGAGCTACTGCTTTGTGGACTATGAGGAGGGGCAAGGCAGAACGATCAAGGTGATCCAGCTCGACCACAACGTACCGTCGTGGCCGCTGCACGAGCAGCCCATTCCGGTGCCGGAGAGCGCGGAGAGTATCTGGCTGCGCGTTGACGTGAATAAACTGGTCTATCGCTACAGCTATTCGTTCGACGGCGAGACGTGGTACACCGTGCCTGTCACCTATGAGGCGTGGAAACTGTCGGATGACTATATCGGCGGGCGCGGTTTCTTCACCGGCGCATTTGTGGGGCTGCACTGTGAGGACATCAGCGGTGACGGCTGCCACGCTGATTTTGACTACTTCACCTACGAACCGCTCGCGGAGTAACGGCTCAGGCCGGGTAACCCAGTGCGCGTGAGAGCTGGAGCCCGGCCTGCTGGAGCTGTTCGCGGAAGTTGGCCAGTTCGGCATCATCTACCCGCGAGGTCAGCGTCGACAGGCTCAACGCGGCAATCACGCGGGACTCATGGTTCCACACAGGCACCGCAACGCAACGCACGCCCTGCTCGTTCTCTTCGCGGTCCAGGGCGTAACCCTGCTCGCGAGTCTGGGTCAACGCAGTCAGCAATGCTTCGCGGGAGGCGATCGTTGCAGGTGTAAAAGTCGTGTACTGATAGTCCTTAAGCAGAGCATTCAGTTCAACCTCGCCCAGCCAGGCAATCAACACCTTGCCGATGGCGGTGGCGTGCACCGGCAGGCGTCGACCAATGCGCGAATAGGCGATGGCGGCCAGCTTGCCTTCAATCTTCTCGATATAGACCCCTTCGCGACCGTCCAGGATGCCCAGATGGGTGGTCTGCCCGGTACGCTGTGACAGCTCCGTCAGCCAGACTTTCGCCTTTTGACGAATATCCATTG
This sequence comes from Kosakonia arachidis, assembly GCF_900116535.1. Classification (GTDB taxonomy): domain Bacteria; phylum Pseudomonadota; class Gammaproteobacteria; order Enterobacterales; family Enterobacteriaceae; genus Kosakonia; species Kosakonia arachidis. The sequence goes on from NZ_FPAU01000001.1 coordinate 724,993, forward strand.
AACTCACCACAAAGTGGCCGCGCTCGACCAGCTTCATGCCGAGACGATATTTGCCGTTCTCCGGGTTCTGATCAATATAGCCGTGAAGCTGTAGGGTTTTCAGCAGCGAGTGGAGGGTACTTTTGCTCAGCCCCATCAGTTTGCTGATGTCGGTGATCTTAAGCTCTGTGGCCTGCTCGTTAAACAGGTCGAGGATCTGCAACGCACGTTCAACAGACTGAATAATCGGCATAATGCTGACATGTCCACGCTGGAATGAAGGCGAAAACGTACCTTTTTCAGGATGAAAAATCAATGAAGCCGCGCAAGCGGCTTTTTTATAATCTTGAGGCTTCGTCTTACCCGAATTACAGATTAGAAGTCCGTTGATCGGGTAAGCGCAACGCTACCGGGCTGGGCAGTACTTACTGCGGGAACCACTGGTTGCTGATTTTCTGGTACGTACCGTCAGCTTTGATCGCTTTCAGGGCGGTATTCAGTTTTTCCAGCAGCGCCTTGTTTTCCGGGCGAACAGCGATGCCGAGACCGGTGCCGAAATATTGCGGATCGGTCACTTTCGGTGTGGCAACGCCAAGTTGCGGATTGGTTTTCAGCCACTCATTAACCACGGCGGTATCACCAAATACACCGTCGATGCGACCATTTTTCAGGTCGATAATCGCGTTCTGGTAGCTGTCATAAGCTACGGTTTTTATTTCCGGGTGCTTATCCTGCAAATATTTCTGATGTGTGGTGCCGTTTTCCATCCCGATGCGTTTGCCTTTCAAATCGTCGAAAGATTTAAACGCGTCTTTTTTCGCAATCACCACGGCAGAGTTCGCGTAGTACGGATCGGTGAAAGAAACCTGTTTGGCGCGCTCTGGCGTAATATCCATACCGGAGATCACCGCATCATATTTTCTGAATTTCAGCGATGGGATCAGGCTGTCAAACGCGTGGTTGGTGAAGGTGCAGTCTGCCTGCATCTGTTTACACAGCGCATTTGCCAGGTCGATATCAAAACCGACGATTTTATTGTTGGCGTCCAGCGATTCAAACGGCGGGTAGGTAGCGGAAACGCCGAAATTGATTTTATCAGCAGCAGAAGCGCTCGCAGCGAAAGTCACAATCAAGGCGGCGGCCAGCATCAGTTTTTTCATTTTTGAACTCCTGTCAATCAATCTTCTTGTTATTGCTATGTCTTCAGCATGGCATCCACGATGCCATTAATTGAATTTATATGCAATAAAAACGCTTAAATATATTTATTAATTTATAAAAAAGGCGAGAAATTAAAGGATTATCTCGCCTTTGCTTATTATTTTGTTTGTTATTTATGCAATTAGTTGCGGCGTTCGAAGGCCAACGCTTTGCGTTCAATCAGACGCATCATTAGCGTCAACAGACCGTTCACCACCAGATAAATCAACCCGGCTGCGCCAAAAACCATTACGTCATAGGTGCGGCCATACACTAACTGGCCGTGTCCCATCACCTCCATCAGCGTGATGGTGTAAGCAAGCGATGTACTTTTAAACACCAGTACCACTTCGTTGGAATAGGACGAAAGGGCGCGTTTAAAGGCGTAAGGCAGCAGGATCGCCAGCGTGTCTTTCTTGCTCATTCCCAGCGCGCCGCAGGATTGCCATTGACCTTGCGGAATCGCGCGGATCGCACCATAAAACAGCTGCGTGGTATATGCCGCACTGTTCAGCGACAGCGCCAGCAGCGCACACAACCACGGCTGCGACAGCAGATGCCAGATGAACGGATAGTTCTGTAACGACGGAAACTGACCGGGGCCGTAGTAAATCAGGAAGATCTGTACCAGCAGCGGCGTACCGGTAAATAGCGTGATATAGCCGCGTACGATGTACGTCAAAACTGGCGTTTTCAACGTCAGTACGACGGTAAACAGCAGCGACAAAATCAGCGCCACTATCAGTGACGCGATGGTCAGCGTCAGGCTGGTATGCAGGCCTTTAAACAGCTCTGGTAAATAGGCAAGCATTATTCCGGCCTCCGTTCAAAGCGCGTCGCACGCAGATCAATGCGTTTGAGGATCCACTGGCTGAGCAGGGTGATCACCAGGTAAATCGCCGCCGCCACAATGTACCAGGTGAAGGGTTCCTGGGTACGGGTAGCAATGCTTTTGGTTTGCAGCATCAGATCGTTAACGCTGATCAACGATACCAGTGCAGTATCTTTCAACAGCACCAGCCACTGGTTACCCAGACCCGGCAGCGCATGGCGCCACATCTGCGGCATCACCAGACGGAAGAAGATCGCCCCTTTCGACAGACCGAGCGCCTGGCCGGATTCGCGCTGACCCTCCGGCACTGCTTTTAACGCACCGCGCAGTGTTTGCGAAGCGTAAGCCGAATAGAGTAGAGAAAGGGCGATCACGCCGCACAGGAACGGGCTGACATCGAAGTTTTCAATCTGTACCTGCACCGGGATCTGCACCACGCCCAGATTGATGGTAAAACCATCAGAGAGCGTCAGTAGCAGTTGCGAAGCGCCGAAATAGATAAACAGCACCACGAGGATTTCCGGCAGGCCGCGCAGCAGCGTGACCAGCGCGGTACCGATCCATGCAATGGGACGCCACTTAACGGACTCCCATACGGCAAAGATCATCGCCAGCACCAGGCCGATGAGCAGCGAACAAACGGCAAGGCCGACGGTCATCCCGGCGGCGCTTGCTAATGGAAACATTTCGTTCATTAAGGATTACTTCTGGAACCATTTGCTGTAGATGGTCTGGTAAGTCCCATCTTTCTTCACTTTTTCCAGCGCAGCGTTGAATTTCTGCTGCAATTCAGTGTTGCCCTGGCGCACGGCGATACCCAGACCGGTACCGAAGTAATCTTTGTCCGTCACTTTATCGCCCACTGCTGCCAGTTTGGAATCGGCTTTCAGCCATTCGGTCACCACTGCGGTGTCGCCAAAGACGGCATCAATACGGCCATTTTGCAGGTCCAGACGCGCGTTCTGATAGCTGTCGTAAGGCACGGTGGTGATTTCCGGGTGTTTATCGTTAATGAATTTCTGGTGGGTGGTGCCGTTCTGTACGCCAACACGTTTGCCTTTCAGCTGATCGATGCTGGTGAATTTACCCTTCTGGCCGACGAACAGCGCAGAGTTATCGTAGTACGGTGTGCTGAACAGAACCTGTTTTTCACGCTCTGGCGTGATATCCATACCGGCCATTACCGCGTCAAAACGACGGAATTTCAGGCTCGGAATCAAGCTGTCAAAGGCCTGGTTGGTAAAGGTACAGGTCGCATCGATCTCTTTACACAGCGCATTCGCCAGATCCACATCAAAGCCGACGATCTTGTTGTTAGCATCGGTGGATTCAAACGGAGGGTAGCTCGCTTCCGTGGCAAAACGAATGGTCTGGGCTGCTGTAGCGCTAAGGCTGACGCTGGCAAGTAGTGCGGCAATCAGTACTTTTTTCATTTTCTTTATTCCCGAGTCTTCAGTGAGATAGGTAGTATTTAAACGCATCGGTCTGCGGCGCGGCAAAGCAGCTTGCATCCCCTTGCTCAACAATGTGACCGTTTTCCATATACACCACGCGGCTGGCGGTTTTGCGCGCCACTTCCACTTCGTGGGTCACGATGACCTGCGTAATGCCGGTTTCCGACAGTTCACGAATAATGCTGACGATTTGCGCGGTGATTTCTGGATCGAGTGCGGCGGTGGGTTCATCAAACAGCAGAACCTGCGGCTCCATCATCAGCGCGCGGGCGATAGCGACACGCTGCTGTTGTCCGCCGGACAGGTGCAGCGGATAGCGATCGCTATAGGGTTTAAGACGTAAACGCTCCAGCAGCTTCTCGGCGCGCGCCAGCGCCTGATCTTTGCTTAAACCAAGCACGCGGCATGGTGCTTCAATCAGGTTTTGTTGCACGGTCAGATGTGGCCAAAGATTATATTGCTGGAACACCATACCCACGTTCTGGCGCAATTCACGAATCGCTTTATCTGACGGGGTTTTGGCAAAATCAAAATGGTTGCCTGCAATGCTTAACTGGCCAGAACGCGGCATTTCGAGCAGGTTGAGTACGCGCAACAGCGAACTTTTACCCGCACCGCTTGGGCCGAGCAGCACCAGCGTTTCACCCTGTGGGCAATCCAGTGTGATGTCAAAGAGCGCCTGGTGTGCGCCATAAAAGCAATTGATGCTGGTTAATTTAATACTCATCGAAGCAGTCTGATAGCAATTGAGGCCGCAAATAGTAACGTTGACAGAATAGTTATGCAATATTTGTGCGTTAAAACTTAAAAATAAACCAAGTTATGCGATGAAGTTAGCACAAAATACCGGGCGGTGGGGGAAGCAGGCATAAATGTCGGCATTCCCCAGGGAATGCCAGACAATTTACGGGGGTTACCACATGTTGTGAAAACCGTTAGCGATGTTCCACTGACTGGCGCAGCGTCCCGGCGGGCGCATGTACCGAGCCGCCCAGATAGCGGACATCGTCCACCGCCCAGCACTGTCCTTCACGTATCATCAGTACTTCATCCTGCCAGTGCTGGCTTCCCTGGCTTAACGTTACGCGCAGCGGAATATTCCGCGCATCACTATTGGGAATGGTGGAAGCGCTGGCAACGTCTGCATGATCGGCTGCAACGTTGCGGCTGGAGAAAGGATCGGTTTTTAGCAGCGCAGCGGTTTTCGGATCATGGCTGGCGTTATTCAGCATTTTCGCCAGGTCGTCGCTCAGGTATGGGCGCAATGCGGTCAGGTCGCTGCCCGGATGGGCGATGCGGTAGTCATAAAATTGTTGTGCAACATTGTCAGGACCACCTTCCACACATTGCCCGCTATGGACGCCGATATCTTTATAGGCCGGGGTCACGGTGGTACAGGCGCTCAGCAGCAGCGCGCACGGCATTACAAGAGTCAAAACTGAATAGCGCATATTGATTTCCTTATTTCTCTGCAGAAGACACGACCTTTCAAGAATAGTGTATTGATCTGATAATGTGTCTCGTAACGTGCGCACTTAAAAGGAGAACTTTATGCAATTTTCAACCACGCCGACTCTCGAAGGACAGCCCATTATTGAGTATTGCGGCGTCGTGACAGGCGAAGCGATTCTGGGCGCCAATATTTTCCGCGATTTTTTTGCCGGTATCCGCGATATCGTCGGTGGACGTTCTGGCGCCTATGAGAAAGAGCTGCGTAAAGCGCGGGAAATAGCCTTTCGTGAACTGGGTGAACAGGCGCAGCAGCTCGGCGCAGATGCGGTAGTCGGTATTGATATCGATTATGAAACCGTTGGCAAAGACAGCAGCATGCTAATGGTAAGCGTCAGCGGTACGGCGGTTAAAATACGCCAATGAAAAAGTATGCATTAGCAATGCTGGCGCTGCTTCTGGCTGGCTGTGCAAGTGAAAAAGGGATTATCGATAAAAACGGCTATCAGCTGGATACGCGGCGTCAGGCGCAGGCAGCTTACCCGCGTATCAAGGTGCTGGTGATTCATTACACGGCGGATGATTTTGATGTCTCGCTGGCGACGCTCACCGACAAACAGGTGAGCGCTCATTATTTGGTACCCGCCAGGCCGCCGATGTACCACGGTAAACCGCGCATCTGGCAACTGGTCCCGGAACAGGATCTTGCCTGGCATGCGGGCGTGAGTTTCTGGCGCGGCGCGACGCGTATCAACGATACCTCTATTGGCATTGAGTTAGAAAACCGTGGCTGGCAACAGAGTGCGGGTGGAAAAACCTTCGCGCCATTTGCTCCAGCGCAAATTAGTGCATTGATTCCGCTAGTAAAAGATATTATCGCGCGGTACAACATCGCGCCGCAAAATGTTGTAGCGCATGCCGATATTGCGCCGCAGCGTAAAGACGATCCCGGCCCGTTATTCCCATGGCAGGCGTTAGCTGCTCAGGGGATTGGCGCCTGGCCGGATGCGGCGCGTGTGGCATTTTACCTGAATGGCCGTTCTCCCCACCAACCGGTTGAAACGGCGTCGCTGCTCGATTTGCTGGCGCGTTACGGTTATGAAGTGAAACCGGAAATGACGCCTGTGCAGCAGAAACGGGTAATCGAGGCGTTTCAAATGCATTTTCGTCCGGGGTTATGGAACGGTGTTGCGGATGCCGAAAGCCAGGCGATTGCCGAGGCATTACTGGAAAAATACGGCCAGGGGTGATTGCCGCTGGTTTTTTTATGACGAGGTCAATGGTAATGGTGTTTCGCATCATGACAGGTGCATTGCTGATGGCGGCTTTTGCTGTCCATGCTGCGCCAAACCCGCCGTACGCATGTTCCTACTGGGACAAACAAAGTGACAGTGTGCAAACACTGGATGAGTGCGCCGTACTGAAAGACGGCAAGCTGGAATTTTTACCCGCGCTATTTGCTAAAACCCATGATGTCGATGGCATGTCATGGGTCGGGCTGCACAATTATACCCGTGGAGCGGGGGAGCAGGATGCGGATTATTATGTGCGTTCTGCGCACGAGTATTTGCCAGTGATGCATTTCGATAACGGGCCTGACTGGTTTGTTGAGGGGCTGGTGCGCTCAACGCAGAACGGTAAAGTGGGCTACTGGGATGACAGTTTTCACAACCGCATTGCCGCCCGCTATGATTACGCTTCGCAGTTTGATGGCGGCAAAGCGCTGGTCTGCATCGGGTGCAAACCGCAGCGTGAAGGCGAGCATATCTCTTTAAGTGGTGGGGAGTGGTACTACATTGATAAGAGCGGCCAGCGGGTATCTGAGATTAAATCCGGGCCGTTCTGAGTTTGTCAGTGGTGCAGTTTACCGTGGTCTTTTAACCAGTGCGCCGTGCGTTTGATGCCTTCATCCAGCGTCACGATCGGCGCATAGCCCAGCTCTTCCTGCGCGCGCGTGATATCCAGCGTGAAATCAAAATTGAGCTTTGACACACCATAGTGGGTGAAGGCGGGTTCTTTCGCGCGTTTATCGCCAAAACGCTCCATGCTGCGGGCCAGCATATCCAGCATGGTGTAGGGCACGGAGCGAATACGGCAGGGGATCGCCAGATCGTCAATCAGCCGCTGTACGATACTGCGCAGCGAGCGCGGCTCGCCGTTGGTGATGTTATACGCCCGCCCGGAGGGCAACGTGTCGCACTGTTGCTGGCTGGCGAGCCACATCGCATGCACAGCGTTTTCGTAGTAGGTCATGTCCACCAGCGCATCACCGCCGCGCGGCAATAACACGCTGCGGTAGTGATGCATCATCTGCGCCAGCCTCGGGATAAACACTTTGTCATGCGGGCCAAACAGGCTTTGCGGGCGCAGAATGGTAAAACGGGTGTTGGGGTTCGCCTGCGCCAGCAGATCGATGACCTGCTCGCCCGCGGCTTTGCTGCGGGCAAATTCGTTGGCGAAACGCGCCGGGCGAAAATCTTCCGGAATATTGTGATGGTGATGATAATCAAAATAGAGTGAAGGCGAGGAGATATGGATAAAGTTGCGTATACCCCAGGCGACAGCCCATTCACCCAGACGGCGCGTGGCGCGTACATTCGCCAGATCAAACGCCTCCTGTGTTCCCCACGGTGAGGTAAAACTGGAGCAGTGCCACAGCGTATCGATATCCGCGAGCATGACTTTAGCCTGCGATGAAACCAGTTCGGTTAAATCCGCATGCACAAACTCGGCGCCCATCTTGCTCAGCAACTTGCCCATCGCTTCGTTGCGGCCCGTCGCCCTGACGCTGATCCCTTTTTGACGCAGATATTCGACGGCGTTTCGGCCTAAACCGCTGGTTGCGCCCGTGACCAGTACCTTCATATCAATCCACTGTGTTGAAAAGCAATTATCGCGCGCATTCTTCCGTGAATTACGCCGCGATGCAATGGGATAAGTAAAAGAAAAACGTTAACCGTCAGACTTTTTCGCTATTTTTTTCTGCCAGACGGGCGATCTGTTGCGCCATGCCACGAAAGATGAACAGATGAGCCGGGAACATCAGTAACCAGTAAAACAAACCCGGCATACCGTGCGGATGCCACCAGGCGCGGACATCCAGCAGCCGATGTTCGCCTTTGTCGCTCAACGTAAAGGTTAGCCGCCCCAGCCCCGGTGCTTTCATGCCAAACAATAATGCCAGCTGTTGCTCCGGCTCGGCGATGATTACTTTCCAGCTATCCACCGCATCGCCGGTTTCCAGCCAGGCGCGATCGGGACGCCCGCGTGGCAGCTGGTGGCCGATTAAACGATCGAGCGCGGCGCGGGTTTCCCACAGCAGATTGCCGAAAAAGTAGCGCTCTTTTCCGCCAATACGGTTAACCACTTCCCACAGGGCGCTGAGGCTGGCTGTGGTTTTTACCTGATAACCGGCCTGTTTCGGATAGTAGCCATATTGTGGGCGCCAGCGTGAGAAGGCCTGTGGGTCGTAGCCCCAGTCCGCGGAATTCACCAGTTTTTCTTCTTCCTGCAACGTCTGGCGCACCGCATCATCAAAGCGGATCAGCGTTTGCGGGATTAAACGGCGCAGTGCGCGATCGTCGGCCAGCAGATCGTGTTTCAATCCCTGGATCAGCGCTTTTGCGATGGTTGGCGGCACGGAAGTGATGAGATGTAAAAACCAGATGGAGATCAGCCGCGTTGGCAGCGGAATGGGGATCAATGGGCGGTGTACGCCACTGACGCGCATAAAGTGCTCAAACTGCTGCTGATAGCTCAGCACATGTGGCCCGGCAGCCTCAAACACGCGGTGTTCCGCCGCCGGGTGATGCAACAACTCCAGCAGATAATACAGCAGGTTTTCCAACGCAATCGGCGTGGTACGTGAACGCACCCAGCGCGGTGGCGTCAAAACCGGCAGGTTAAAGACCATATCCCGCATCACTTCGAACGCCGCCGAACCTGCGCCGACAATAATCCCTGCGCGTAATTCGGTAACCGGAACACCGGCTGCCCGTAGCAGATCGCCGGTATATTGCCGTGCCAGTAGATGCTCAGAATCTGTTGTTCCTTTTGCCTGCAACGAACTGAGAAAAATAACCTGTTTGACCGGGGTTTCCTGCAACGCATCGCGCACATTCAGGGCGATTTGCCTTTCATGAGCCACAAAATCGCGGTTTTCGCCCATGCTGTGCACCAGATAGTAGAGCGTATCGACACCGTCAAGCAGTGCAGTAAGATCCTGCGGCCAATAGAGATCGATAGTGTGGCAGGTTACGCCCGGCAATTGCTGCTTTTGCAGGCGCGTTAACTGTCGCGCCGCCGCTTTGACCTGGTGGCCTTGCTGACTGAGCGCGGCCACCAGCCGCTGCCCGATATAACCGCTGGCACCCAGCACCAGGATCTGTTGCGCCACATCCGCTCCTTAGCGCTGTAAAAAAGCCTGCCAGTGGCGAACCACTTCGGTTAGCTGCTGGCGATTGACGTCGAGGTGGGTGACCAGTCGCACCACCGGCGACGCGTTGATCAGCACATCGCGTTCGCGCATAAACGCGCCCAGCGCGGCGGCCGGTTCGCCAACGCGGACGAACAGCATGTTGGTGTCGTGGCGCATCACATCGGCGCCAATCTCCTGTAGCTGAGCGGCCAGCCAGGCGGCGTTCTCGTGATCCTCTTTCAGCCGTGCGACATTGTGCTTCAGTGCATACAGGCCCGCTGCGGCAAGGATTCCGGCCTGGCGCATACCGCCGCCGGTCATTTTGCGCCAGCGGTTGGCGCGGGTAATATAGGCTTTGTCACCCACCAGTAATGAACCGACTGGTGTGCCAAGGCCTTTCGACAGGCAGATGGTGAAAGAATCGCAATATTGCGCGATAGCGCTAAGGTCACAGCCGTATTCCACGATGGCATTAAAGATGCGGGCACCATCAACATGCATCGACAACCCGCGCTCGCGGGTAAATTCCCACGCCTGTTTCAGGTAGTCGCGCGGTAGCACTTTGCCGTTGTGGGTGTTTTCCAGACTGAGCAGTTTGGTTCGCGCGAAGTGGATGTCATCGGCTTTTATTTTTGCCGCGACTTTGTCAAGCGGCAGCGTTCCGTCGGCGGCGGCATCAATTGGCTGTGGTTGAATGCTGCCGAGCACCGCTGCGCCACCTGCTTCGTAGAGGTAGTTATGCGCTCCCTGGCCGACAATATACTCTTCGCCGCGCTCGCAGTGGCTTAACAGCGCCACCAGGTTGGCCTGCGTTCCCGTCGGCAGAAAGAGTGCGGCTTCTTTGCCACTGAGTTCTGCCGCGTAACGCTGCAGTTCGTTAACGGTGGGATCATCACCATAAACATCGTCCCCGACCGGGGCGGCCATCATCTCTTCGAGCATGGCGCGCCCCGGGCGGGTTACGGTATCACTACGTAAATCAATCACGGCATTTCCTTTCTCTGTCTCAGGTTAAGCGTCTGTTTTACCTGAGCCAGTTGGTTTTCGCCAGTTCGATGACTTCATCGCCGCGTCCACTGATAATGGCGCGCATCATATAGAGGCTGAAGCCTTTGGCCTGCTCCAGTTTGATTTGCGGCGGGATCGCCAGTTCTTCTTTGGCAACAGTGACATCCACCAGCACCGGGCCATCGATCGAGAAGGCGCGCTGGAGCGCTTCATCGACCTCGGCGGATTTCTCCACGCGGATCCCGGTAATGCCGCAAGCCTCGGCGATGCGGGCAAAGTTGGTGTCCTGTAACTCTGTACCGTCGGTTAAGTATCCGCCTGCTTTCATCTCCATCGCCACAAAGCCGAGCACGCTGTTATTAAAGACGATAATTTTCAGCGGTAGCTTCATCTGCACAACGGAGAGAAAATCACCCATCAGCATGCTGAAACCGCCGTCGCCGCAGAGCGCCACGACCTGCCTTTCCGGATAGGTCGCTTTTGCGCCGAGCGCCTGCGGCATGGCGTTGGCCATCGAACCATGGTTAAAGGAACCGAGCAGGCGGCGCTTGCCGTTCATTTTCAGATATCGCGCCGCCCACACCGTTGGCGTGCCGACATCACAGGTGAAAATCGCGTCATCAGCGGCAAAATGGCTGATTTGCTGCGCCAGATATTGCGGGTGAATCGATTTCTCGCTCGGCTTCGCTAAATCATCCAGGCCTTTACGGGCTTCACTGTAATCCGCCAGCGCTTTATCAAGGAAGCGGCGATCGGTTTTTTCTTCCAGCAACGGCAGCAACGCGGCAAGCGTGGCTTTGATATCGCCCACCAGCGCCATGTCCACTTTACTGTGTGCGCCAATGCTGGCCGGATTGATATCGATCTGGATGATTTTGGCATCGGTGGGGTAGAAGGCGCGATAGGGAAATTGTGTGCCGAGCAGCACTAAGGTATCCGCATTCATCATGGTGTGGAACCCGGAAGAGAAGCCGATCAGCCCGGTCATGCCGACATCATACGGGTTGTCATACTCCACATGTTCTTTACCCCGCATCGCGTGAATGATGGGCGCATTCAGTTTCCCGGCGAAAGCCAACAGCTCTTTATGCGCGCCAGCACAGCCACTGCCGCACATCATGGCGATATTGCTGGAATAGCGCAGCAACTGCGCCAGTTTTTGTAACTCATCTTGTGTTGGCGTGACCACCGGTTGCGGCGCACTGTACCAGTGGCTGCTGGCGCTTTCCGGTGCAGGTTTTAGCGCCACGTCGCCAGGCAACACAACAACGGACACACCTTTATTAAGCACGGCTTTGCGCATGGCGATCGCCAGCACTTGCGGGATCTGCTCCGGATTGGAAACCAGTTCGCAATAATGACTACATTCGCGGAACAGTTCCTGCGGATGGGTTTCCTGGAAGTAGCCGCTACCGATTTCGCTTGAGGGAATGTGGGCGGCAATTGCCAGCACCGGAACGTGATTGCGGTGGCAATCGAAAAGGCCGTTGATCAGATGTAAATTTCCCGGCCCGCAGGAACCAGCACAAACCGCCAGTTCTCCGGTCAGTTGCGCTTCCGCTCCAGCGGCGAAGGCGGCGACTTCTTCATGACGCGTCGGCATCCAGTGAATCGTGCCCATGCGATTCAGGCTGTCGCTCAGCCCGTTAAGAGAATCGCCTGTTACCCCCCAAATCCGTTTAACGCCCGCTTGTTCAAGGGTTTTAGCAATATAAGCAGCCACAGTCTGTTTCATGGAAAGCTCCTTTTTGTGATCTTGCTTACAAGCTTAGTCAATGATTCTTCCTGGAATGAGATTAACGAGGCTTTTTTTAAAACAGGAGTTTATTTCAGTTACGCTCTGTAATATTCTGACACAGTGGATGAAAACAGGAATCATTTCAAATGGTTAAATCATTGTTAAACTCAGTTAATAATATGTTTTCGCATGAAGATCTTGGCCGACTGTTACTGCGTTTGGTGGTTGGCGGATTGATGTTGTTTCACGGACTGCACAAATTAATCGGCGGTATTGATGGCATTGCTGGCATGCTGGTGTCAAAAGGGTTACCGGGTTTTATTGCTTATGGCGTGCTGATTGGCGAAGTGTTATGCCCAATCTTGATTATTCTGGGTGTGCTTACCCGTCCTTCCGCGCTGGTGCTGGCGTTTACTATGGTGGTGGCCTGGTTACTGGTCGGCATCGGTGAAACAGGCACTCTGGATGTGACTGGCGCGTGGGCGATTGAGAGTATTGTTTACTTCTTTGTTGCTGCGCTGGTGATTGCTTTTCTTGGCGCGGGCCGCTATTCCGTGGCTCCGGCGTGGAAGTAGTACTGCGTTAACAGAGTACCGGTTCGACAAGACGATACCCGGACAATGAAACTTGAAAAACGCCCTTTCCGCACAGGAAGGGCGTTTTATTTTATGCACAAAACATTACGCCAGCACCAAATCCCCTTGTGGATGACAGGAACAGGCCAGCACATAACCGGCGGAAATCTCCTGCTCCGTCAGTGTCATGGTGCTACTGACGGTGTACTCACCGGAAATCACCTGCGTTTTACAACATCCGCAAACGCCGGCGCGGCAGGCGGCATTCACTGGCACTTTATTGCTCTCCATCGCGTCCAGCAGCGTGCTGCCCACCGGCGCGTAGAAGGTTTTCATCGGTGAGAGTTTGCTGAACTTCAACCCACTGGTGGCAGCCTGTGCGACAGGGGTAAAGAATTTCTCTTTAAAGAAACGCGTCACGCCCAGCGCTTTCACTTCGCTCTCAACCCAATCCATGTAAGGTGCCGGGCCGCAGGTCATCACCGTGCGCGCGGCAAGATCCGGCACCTGGCTGAGCAGTTCGCGGCTCAGGCGGCCAGAAGCAAAACTGGCGGTCGCGTCATTTTCTGCCACCAGCGTGACCGGATATTCACGCCATTCGTCGGCGAAAATGACATCCTGCGGCGAACGCACGTTGAAGATCACCTGCACATCGGTCTGTGGTCGATACTTCGCCAGCCAGCGACGCATCGACATAATCGGTGTCACACCGCACCCCGCCGCCAGCAGCAACAGCTTATCGTTCGGTTCCTTATCACAGGTAAATTCCCCCTGCGCATCGGAAAGCCACAGATAATCGCCGCGTTTTACCTCCCGGGTCAGCCACCGGGTACCTGCGCCATCATCAATACGACGAACGGTCAGCGTAATGTATTCGCTCACGCCCGGTGTGGATGACAGGGTGTAAGCACGCAACGTGTCGGCACTGTTGCGAATGCTTACCAGCGCATACTGCCCGGCGCGATACGGATAGTAATCGTGACATAACAGCGACAGCGTCCAGACATCCGGCGTTTCCTGACGGATATGGTGAACCTGCATACGCCACGGGCATTGAGGGGTTGGCATGGTCATCGTTATCTCCTTACGCGCTCAGCAACTGCCGCATATCCTGTTCAACGGTCGTGACCTGGCGCAGGCCAAATTTCTCATTCAGCACAGCCAGCAGGTCCGGCGTCAGGAAGCCCGGTGCGGTTGGCCCGGTAACGATATTGGTGACACCCAGCGACAGCAGGGTCAGCAGGATAACGATCGCTTTCTGTTCAAACCAGGAGAGCACCAGCGATAACGGCAGGTCATTTACGCCGCAGCCCAGTTTTTCCGCCAGCGTTACTGCCAGAATAATCGCCGAGTAGGCGTCATTACACTGACCGGCATCGATCAGACGCGGCAGCCCTTCGATATTGCCGAAGTCGAGTTTGTTGAAGCGATATTTACCGCAGGCCAGTGTCAGGATCAGGCAGTCATCCGGTACCTGAGTGGCGAAATCGGTGAAGTAATTACGTTCACCGCGAGCGCCGTCGCAGCCGCCGACAAGGAAGACATGGCGCAGTTTTTCGCGGCTCACCAGGTCTATCAGCGAATCCACCGCGCCAAGCAGGGTCTGGCGACCAAACCCGACGGTGATCAGGTGTTCGATTTCGCTGAACGGGAAACCGGACATTTGCTGTGCCTGGCGGATCACCGGTGCAAAATCGTCGCCTTCGAGGTGGTTCACGCCCGGCCAGCCAACAATGCTGCGGGTCCAGATACGGTCGTCATAAGAACCGACGGTCGGATCGATGATGCAGTTGGAGGTCATCACGATCGGGCCCGGGAAGCGGGCGAATTCCACTTGCTGATTCTGCCAGCCGCTGCCGTAGTTGCCGACCAGATGTTTGAATTTTCGCAGTTCAGGATAACCGTGTGCCGGCAGCATTTCACCATGGGTATAGACGTTAACGCCGGTGCCTTCGGTTTGTTGCAGCAGGTTATAAAGATCTTTCAGGTCGTGACCGGAGATCAAAATGCATTTCCCGGCGACGGCTTTAACGTTCACCTGGGTCGGCGTCGGATGGCCGTAAGTGCTGGTTTCACCGGCATCGAGGATGCTCATGATGCTGAAGTTCATCTGGCCAATTTCCATCGAACATTCGAGCAGAGCGTTCATGTCCGCAGGCCAGGTACCCAGCCAGGCCATAATTTTATGGTAGCGGGCATAAATATCGTTGTCGTACTGCCCGAGAACGTGCGCATGTTCCATATAGGCAGCTGCGCCTTTCAGGCCGTACAGGCAGAGCAGGCGCAGGCCAAGAATATTTTCGCCAATTGCGGCTTTGTCTTTGTTTGGCGTGAATTCTGCTGCCTGACGCTGTAATTCGCCCAGATCGTCGCTGACCAGTTGCAGCTCGGCCATCGGATTATCAACACTGGCGTTTGGGTCGATAGAAAGGCAGAGCGTTTTCAGTGCTTCACGTTTGGCGATCGCTTCACGGGCGTAACCGACAATGCGTACGGAGTCGAAGTTTACGTTGGTCAGCGTCGAGAAGAAGGCACGCGGTGCGAAGTTGTCGATTTCATGATCGATCAGATCGTAGTCGCGTGCTTTGCAGGCCCAGGCAGAGAGCCCTTGTAACGCGGCAATCAGCAAATCCTGGAGGTCGGACGTTTCGGCGGTTTTACCGCACATCCCCTGCGCGTAGGCACAGCCATTACCTGCCGGGGTTCGAATGGTTTGTTCACATTGCACACAAAACATGGTCACACCTTCGTTGTTAAAGTTATATTTAAAATGCATGTTTAAGATTATGCTGGTGAGCGAAACCTTAAAAGCGCTTTTCGGTGCAATTTACAGGGAGATTGATTTAGCGCAATTTTGGCGGCCAAAAGTTACCGCCAAAGAGGTATCAGGCAGAGAAGAAGGCCATTAGCAATGGCACCAGCAGGCTGAGGATAAAACCGTGAACAATGGCCGCTGGCACCAGTTCCAGACCGCCGCTGCGTTGGAGTACTGGCAGGGTAAAATCCATTGACGTTGCGCCGCACAGACCGAGCGCCGTGGATCGACTGCGGCGTACTAAGCCGGGGATTAGCATAATGGCGATCAGTTCGCGCGCCAGATCATTAAAGAAGGTTGCGCTGCCAATGACCGGGCCAAAAGATTCGGTCAGCAAAATCCCGGACAGCGAATACCAGCCAAAACCGGAGGCCATCGCCAGGCCGGTCTGGAGCGGCAGGCCAAGCAGTAGCGCGTTGATTGCACCGCCGACCAATGAACTGAGCGCCACCACCACGGCGATGATCATCCCGCGGCGATTGAGGACAATCTGCTTCAGTGTCATACCGCTGTTACGCAGCTGGACACCGACCAGCAATAGCAGGAAGATCAGCGTATATTCGCTGGCTTGCGTGGCATGCTGTAAAAATGCCAATCCGCTGAGGCCAATGGCAAAACCGGCAACCACCACGCCGCACAGCCGCAGGGATTCCAGCGCCATAGCAAGACGCGAAGGCAGTTTTTCCTGCTGATGCTGGTGCCGCCAGGGCAGGGTACGCTCCAGCCATAACAGTGCAATGGCATTGCACAGCAGGATCACTACGACGCTTACCGCTGAATAGTGAAATATCGACAGCAGATTGGCGCTGAGATTATCAAGGAACGCGAGGCTGATGCCCATAAAAAACAGGATCAGGTAAACAATCCAGCTCAGTAATTTATTGATCAGTTTAAGCGCCGCTGTATGACGCAGGGGAATGAGGTAGCCGACGATCAGCGGAAGAAGAATAATTAGCAATCCTGAAAACATGAACAGCCCGAATCCTTGCAAATATGAGTAAGCGCCGGACACACTACCGAAAGGCGGGAACTGAGTAAAGCCGTGAAAAGACGTAGTAATAACGTAAAGAAAAGCCCAGCGTGTTGCTGCAGCCGCCAAACTGTGCCAAAGCACTCTGCTGCTGTTCTGTATATCGCCACCTGATAAGAACAGAACCGGGCAAATGCCCTTGCCGCAGTGAAAGCGCCAATAGATGCGCGGTTACTTCTATTTTATTTGATAACCAAAAAAACGAATAAATTAAAATATAATATATTATGTATTTAGCTATTCTGGCATCGGATAGTATTTTTGGATGAGTGTTGGGTTCTTATTCTTTTTTTCTCAGCGTTGTCCTTCCCTGGACCGCATTGGCGGCTTGCTACATATTTTTCAATAAAATTTTGTACTTAGCGCATATCCTGGCGCTTCTCACCCCGCTATACTTCCCGAAAAACATAGACGAAAAGACGGAATTAGCCGGAGGAAAGAATGATTCTGGAGCGTGTCGAAATTGTCGGATTCCGCGGCATCAATCGTTTATCGTTGTTACTTGAGCAGAATAATGTGCTGATTGGCGAGAACGCCTGGGGTAAATCCAGTTTGCTTGATGCGTTAACGCTATTACTGTCACCGGAAACCGATCTCTACCATTTTGTTCGCGAGGATTTCTGGTTCCCACCGGGAGATATTCTGGGGCGTGAGCACCATCTGCACATTATTCTGACTTTCTGTGAATCTGAGCCGGGGCGCTACCGTGTGCGACGCTATCGTCCTCTTGCCGAATGCTGGGTGCCCAGTCACGACGGGTTCCATCGCCTGTTTTATCGCCACGAAGGTGAGCTGTCTGAGGATGGCAGCGTGATGACATTACGTGGTTTTCTGGATGAAAAGGGAGAGTTGCTCGATCTTCCCGATATCGACGAATGTGCCCGCCATCTGGTGCGATTGATGCCGGTTTTGCGTCTGCGCGATGCGCGATTTTTACGGCGTATCCGCAGTGGTACGATACCTGATAAACCCGAAATGGAAACCACTGCCAGGCAGCTTGACTTTCTCTCCCGCGAGCTGGTCTCACGACCGCAAAATTTGACCGACGGGCAGATCCGTCACGGTCTCTCCGCGATGGTGCAACTGCTGGAGCACTACTTTGCTGAACAGGGAAGTGGAGCTTCGCACCAGCGTCTGATGCGGCGTCGCTCCCATGATGAGCAGCGAAGCTGGCGCTACCTGGATATTATCAACCGTATGATCGACAAACCCGGCGGTCGTATGTACCGGGTGATCCTGCTGAGTTTTTTTGCCACCTTATTGCAGGCGAAAGGAACAGTCCGTCTCGACCGTGACGCGCGGCCATTGCTGCTGGTGGAAGATCCTGAAACACGGCTGCACCCGATAATGTTGTCGGTCGCCTGGCAACTGCTGAATTTGTTGCCGTTGCAGCAGGTGACGACGACCAATTCTGGTGAGCTGTTGTCGATGACGCCGGTTGAGCATGTCTGTCGACTGGTGCGTGAGTCGTCACGTGTCGCGGCCTGGCGCCTTGGGCCTGGAGGCTTAAATTCCGAGGATGCGCGACGTATCGCTTTCCATATCCGCTTCAATCGCGCCTCTTCGTTGTTTGCCCGCTGCTGGCTGCTGGTGGAAGGGGAGACAGAAACCTGGGTGATTAACGAACTGGCGCGCCAGTGCGGCCATCATTTTGATGCTGAAGGGGTGAAAGTTATCGAATTTGCCCAGTCCGGGTTAAAACCGCTGGTTAAGTTTGCCCGTCGTATGGGGATTGAATGGCATGTACTGGTGGACGGCGATGAAGCGGGGAAAAAGTATGCCGACACGGTGCGGAGCCTGCTGGATAATGATCACGTCCAGACACGGGAGCATCTGACTGAGTTACCGGCGCGGGATATGGAACATTTTATGTACCGGGAAGGTTTTGCCGATATTTATCATCGAGTGGCGCAAGTGCCGGAAAACGTGCGGATGAATATGCGCCGGGTGATCATCAAAGCGATTCACCGCTCATCGAAGCCGGATCTGGCGATAGAAGTGGCGACGGAAGCGGGGCGGCGCGGTATAGATGCTGTACCGCCTCTGCTGCGCAGGATGTTTTCCCGCGTGCTGTGGCTGGCGCGCGGGCGAGCGGATTAGTTCCGGCAGAGGCTGACAGTCTGGCTATGCAGGCTATCGAGTAACTCGTAACGGCGTCGGTACTCTGCGCGTTTTTTACTGGCGATTGCCTCTATCGGTTTACGCGTCATCGCCAGTGGCAGAATATAATCGCCGGACGCGTCAGCTACAGCGCCTAACGATAGCCAAAAACTATTGTAATCCGCGTGCAGTTGCCCCTGCTTCTTTCGACGGTAACGAATATTGCGATAGATATGAGTTTCGTTGCTGACAGCACGGATCTGCTGTACGTTCACAAACTGCCCTAACGTCATAGCCGCTTCTACCAGCAGGCGTTTTGGAAAGAGACCATGGCAGGATTTGGTCGCAGTCTGAATAAGTTCATGCGGCACGTGGGCTTTGGCTCCCTGTAACCCGCCAATATACAGCGTATTTTTTCCGGCAAATTGGCACAGGGTAAATGTCAGCCCGGCCAGTACGGTATTCTGCGCATCACAGAATACCAGCGTTGCTTCGCCTTCCTTGTCCAGCATGGCTTCTGAACACAGACGTAACGAATACTGCTGCTCATCTTTACCGTTCAACAGAGCAAGGGTGATCCCTGACTTGTTAAGGTAGCCATTGACCATTCTGGCGGGGAGCAGGGTCGCTATCGTGTTGTAATGCCAGCACAGCGCGTCGGACGCTTGTGCGCAATTGATATTCATGGACAGCCATGGGCGATGCAGACGGCAAGGTAAACCAGGCTGTACCTGTAACATTTTGGCCAGCATGGGTTGACGTATCAGGCGAGTGAGAAAACGGGCGGTGCTGAAGGGCGTGGCCAGCGAGCGTAGCAGAAATTTGCGACGATAGGCAGGATGATGCCATGCCTGTCCTGGCATCAGTTCACCAGAGGCCAGAGAATGAAAGAATTGCCATGCTGTTTTCGGTAGAGGCGTATCGGTATGTGTTGTGTCGGCGATGGTGGACATATTGAAATCCCGGTATCTCAGAGATCGCCATTTAAGCAGGTCGTGCTTCAACAACATGTAAATGAATAATGGAGAGATTAAGGATTTTATGTTTCGTTGATATTTTGTTTGTTTAAGAATGTTATCTATAGGCGCGAGTCAGATTATCCGGGATTTTTATGAAACGTAAGGGAAAACGCAGGACGGTATTTATCATACTGGTGGTGGTCATTTTATTGGCCATCTTTTGGCTGTGGGGAAAATTAAACGCGCCGGTGGTGCAGTATCAGACGCTAATTGTCCGTCCTGGTGAACTGCAACAGAGTGTTCTGGCGACGGGCAAGCTTGATGCATTACGTAAAGTTGATGTTGGCGCACAAGTGAATGGTCAACTGAAAACGCTGTTGGTCAATATTGGCGATAAAGTCAAAAAGGATCAGTTGCTCGGAGTTATCGATCCGGACCAGGCAGAAAACCAGATCAAAGAAGTGGATGCCACGCTGATGGAACTGCGTGCGCAGCGCCGACAGGCGCAGGCGGAACTGAAGCTGGCGCAGGTGACGCTGGCGCGTCAGCAACAACTGGTAAAACGCAATCTTATCTCCCGCCAGGATCTGGATACCTCGGCCACTGATGTGGCGGTTAAAGAGGCACAGATTGGCACTATTGATGCGCAGATAAAACGCAATCAGGCGACGTTGAATACCGCGAAAAAAAATCTCGACTTCACACGCATTCTGGCACCGATGGCGGGTGAAGTGACGCAAATTACCACCTTGCAAGGGCAAACGGTCATTGCGGTGCAACAGGCACCGAACATTCTGACGCTGGCCGACATGAGCACCATGCTGGTTAAAGCACAGGTTTCAGAGGCGGATGTGATCCATCTGAAACCCGGGCAAAAAGCGTGGTTCACCGTGCTGGGCGATCCCGGTACCCGCTATGAAGGGGAACTGAAGGATATTCTGCCGACGCCGGAGAAGATCAATGACGCTATCTTCTATTACGCCCGTTTTGCCGTGCCTAACCCGCAGGGCATATTGCGCCTGGATATGACCGCACAGGTGCATATTCAACTGACCAGTCTGAAAAATGTGCTGACCATCCCACTGGCAGCGCTGGGCGATCCGGTTGGTGATAATCGCTATAAAGTGAAAGTACTGCGTAACGGCGAAACCCGCGAGCGTGAAGTGATACTGGGTGCGCGTAATGATACCGATGTCGTGGTGGTTAAAGGGCTGGATGCCGGTGAAGAAGTGGTGATCGGCGAGATGAATCGCGGAGCTGCCCGATGACGGCACTTCTGGAGCTGAGCGATATTTGCCGCAGTTATCCTTCAGGTGACGAACAAGTGGAGGTGCTGAAGGGGATTACCCTCAGTATCAATGCCGGTGAAATGGTGGCGATTGTCGGAGCTTCGGGTTCTGGTAAATCGACGCTGATGAACATACTTGGCTGCCTGGATAAACCCTCCAGCGGTACATACCGCGTTGCCGGAACGGATGTCTCTACGCTTAACAGCAATGCGCTGGCGCAACTGCGGCGCGAGCATTTTGGTTTTATCTTCCAGCGTTATCATCTGCTTTCGCATCTGACGGCGATGCAAAACGTTGAAGTGCCTGCGGTATATGCCGGAACCGATCGTAAAGCGCGTCTGATACGTGCCAGGGAGTTACTGACGCGCCTCGGCCTGGGTGAGCGGACGGATTATCAGCCTTCTCAGCTCTCTGGTGGCCAGCAGCAGCGCGTCAGCATCGCCCGGGCTTTGATGAACGGAGGGCAGGTCATTCTGGCCGATGAACCCACCGGTGCGCTGGATAGCCATTCAGGCGAAGAGGTGATGGCGATCCTTCACCAACTGCGTGATCTCGGGCATACGGTGGTTATCGTCACCCACGATCCGCAAGTGGCGGCGCAGGCTGAGCGAGTGATTGAAATTCGCGATGGTGAACTTATCAGTAATCCTCCGGCCCGCGAACGAGCGATAACCGCAGATAACCGCGATGCTGTGTCTGCGCAGGCGGGGGGCTGGCGGCAGTTTATCAGCCGTTTTTACGAAGCGCTAACCATGGCCTGGCGTGCAATGGCGTCGAATAAGATGCGCACGTTATTGACCATGCTCGGCATTATTATCGGTATCGCCTCCGTGGTTTCGATTGTGGTTGTGGGTGATGCGGCGAAGCAGCTTGTGCTGGCGGATATCCGTTCGATCGGCACTAACACCATTGATGTCTATCCCGGCAAGGATTTTGGTGATGACAAGCCGCAATACCAACAGGCGCTGAAATATGACGATCTGCTGGCGATCCAGAAACAGTCGTGGGTGCGTTCGGCGACACCGGCGGTTTCGCAAAACCTGCGTCTGCGCAATGACAATATTGATGTTGCGGCCAGCGCGAATGGTGTTAGCGGGCAGTATTTTAATGTTTATGGCATGGCCTTCAGCGAAGGCGCGCCATTCAATACCGAGCAGGAGAAGGGACGGGCGCAAGTGGTTGTGCTCGACAGCAATACTCGCCGCCAACTCTTTCCCAATAAATCCAGCGTGGTAGGTGAGGTAATTCTGGTCGGCAATATGCCGGCAACGGTAATTGGTGTGGTGGAAGAGAAGCAATCCATGTTCGGCAGCAGCAAAATCCTGCGCGTCTGGTTGCCCTACACGACCCTCTCCGGGCGCATTATGGGCCAGTCGTGGCTAAACTCTATTACCGTTCGGGTGAAAGATGGATACAGCAGTGAGCAGGCGGAACAGCAGCTCACCCGGCTGCTGAATTTGCGGCACGGGAAAAAAGATTTCTTCGTCTGGAATATGGACGGGGTATTGAAAACTGCGGAAAAGACCACACGTATTCTTCAATTGTTCCTGACGCTGGTGGCGGTGATTTCTCTGCTGGTTGGTGGCATCGGTGTGATGAATATCATGCTGGTCTCGGTTACCGAGCGAACACGCGAGATCGGTATCAGGATGGCAGTGGGTGCCAGAGCAGGCGATGTGTTGTCGCAGTTCCTGATTGAGGCGGTGTTTGTTTGCCTGGTTGGTGGCGCGCTCGGCGTAGCGCTTTCGATGTTGATCGCGTTTACTTTGCAGCTCTTTTTACCGGGCTGGGAGATTGGTTTTTCAGCGGTTGCGTTGATCACTGCCTTTTTGTGTTCAACGTTTACCGGGGTGCTGTTTGGCTGGTTGCCGGCGCGCAATGCGGCGCGGTTGGATCCGGTGGATGCGTTGGCTCGCGAGTAATAAAAATGCCAGCCGATTGGGCTGGCATTTTAACTGCGGCATGTACACAATGAGGTTGCTGGCGTCAGGCCATGGCTTCCACTTCGACGGGCACGATAACGCTGGCGTGATTGCCTTTAGGGCCCTGGTGTACATCAAACCGGACTGTCTGTCCGGCTTTTAACGTTCTGTAACCATCCATCTGAATGGTGGAGTAATGCGCGAAGATATCTTCGCCGCCGCCTTCAGGGCAGATGAAACCAAACCCTTTGGCATTGTTGAACCACTTAACAGTACCCGTTTCCATGCTTCGACATCCTTCGTAAATCTTATTTAAGTAAGATGGAATGAACCGGTGGCAGAGTGAGCGGGCTGTTCAAAACCTCACCAACTCTCGACTGTACAATTTAGATAAATCGTATACTGCGTCAAGCGTTTGGCAGGGGTTCTGGGAGGCGGCGCATCAAAATTTTGATGCAGTTAACGCTATGACAACAGAATGTGACAGCCGTCGCGTATGGCAACGATAGATGATTGTTATCTGACATCTGATGTAGATTAAAAATACATCTAGACTCATGTAATCGGCCGATTAAAGACTGCCGGAACCTGTAACCTAAGATGAAGCGCTAACGATGGGTAAGAGTAATAGCTGGCTTGATTTCGACCAATTGGCGGAGGAAAAATTGCGCGATGCGCTAAAACCGCCATCCATGTATAAAGTCATGTTAATGAACGATGATTACACGCCGATGGAATTTGTTATTGACGTGCTACAAAAGTTCTTTTCTTATGATGTAGAACGTGCAACGCAACTGATGCTTACAGTTCACTATCACGGCAAGGCTATCTGCGGTGTTTTCACCGCCGAAGTTGCAGAGACTAAGGTTTCTATGGTGAACAAGTACGCGAGAGAAAACGAGCATCCGTTGCTGTGTACGCTGGAAAGAGCCTGAATGCAGGCATAAAACTTGGGGGAGGTGCCCTATGCTCAATCAAGAACTGGAACTCAGTTTAAATATGGCTTTCGCCAGAGCGCGCGAGCACCGACATGAGTTTATGACCGTCGAACACTTGTTACTGGCGTTGCTCAGTAACCCTTCGGCCCGCGAAGCGCTTGAGGCGTGTTCCGTGGATCTGGTGGCGCTGCGGCAGGAACTCGAAGCCTTCATCGAACAAACCACACCCGTTCTACCCATGAGCGAAGAGGAGCGCGACACGCAGCCGACGCTCAGCTTCCAGCGTGTTTTGCAGCGCGCGGTGTTTCATGTTCAATCCTCCGGTCGCAGTGAAGTCTCCGGGGCGAATGTGCTGGTTGCCATTTTTAGCGAGCAGGAGTCGCAAGCGGCTTACCTACTGCGCAAACATGAAGTGAGCCGCCTCGATGTGGTGAACTTTATTTCTCACGGTACGCGTAAAGACGAACCGGGACCGTCATCGGATGCAGGTAGCAGCAGTAGCAACCAGGTGAACAGCGAAGAGCAAGCAGGCGGGGAGGAACGTATGGAAAACTTCACCACCAACCTTAATCAGCTTGCTCGTGTTGGCGGCATTGACCCGCTGATTGGCCGTAGTAAAGAGCTTGAGCGAGCGGTTCAGGTGCTGTGTCGCCGCCGTAAAAATAACCCTTTGCTGGTTGGCGAATCCGGTGTCGGTAAAACGGCGATTGCCGAAGGGCTGGCCTGGCGGATTGTGCAGGGCGACGTGCCGGAAATTATGGCCGACTGCACTATCTATTCGCTGGATATTGGTTCGCTGCTGGCGGGTACCAAATACCGTGGCGATTTTGAAAAACGTTTCAAAGCGCTGCTGAAACAGCTTGAGCAGGACAATAACAGTATTCTGTTTATCGATGAGATCCACACCATCATCGGTGCAGGCGCTGCGTCCGGCGGGCAGGTGGATGCGGCTAACCTGATTAAGCCGCTGCTTTCCAGCGGTAAAATCCGCGTGATGGGATCGACCACCTATCAGGAATTCAGCAACATCTTCGAAAAAGATCGTGCCCTGGCGCGTCGCTTCCAGAAAATTGATATTACTGAACCGTCCGTTGAGGAAACGGTGCAGATTATCAATGGACTGAAGCCGAAATATGAAGCGCATCACGATGTACGTTACACGGGAAAAGCGGTGCGTGCAGCGGTGGAACTGGCAGTGAAATACATCAACGACCGTCATTTGCCGGATAAAGCGATTGACGTGATTGACGAAGCGGGTGCGCGTGCGCGTCTGATGCCGGTGAGCAAACGTAAGAAAACCATCAACGTGGCGGATATCGAATCGGTTGTTGCGCGCATCGCGCGTATTCCTGAGAAAAGCGTTTCTCAGAGCGACCGCGACACGCTGAAAAATCTCGGCGATCGCCTGAAAATGCTGGTATTTGGTCAGGATAAAGCCATTGAGGCGTTAACCGAAGCCATTAAAATGAGCCGCGCAGGGCTGGGTCAGGACCATAAACCGGTTGGCTCCTTCCTGTTTGCCGGACCAACTGGCGTGGGGAAAACTGAGGTGACCGTACAATTGTCGAAAGCGCTGGGTATTGAGCTGCTGCGCTTCGATATGTCCGAGTATATGGAGCGTCACACCGTCAGCCGTTTGATTGGTGCGCCTCCGGGATATGTCGGCTTTGACCAGGGTGGTTTGCTGACCGATGCGGTGATCAAACATCCGCACGCGGTGCTGTTGCTCGATGAAATCGAAAAAGCGCACCCGGATGTCTTTAACCTGCTGTTGCAGGTGATGGATAACGGTACACTGACCGATAACAATGGGCGCAAAGCAGATTTCCGCAATGTGGTGCTGGTGATGACGACCAACGCCGGGGTGCGTGAAACCGAGCGTAAATCCATCGGTCTTATCCACCAGGATAACAGCACCGATGCGATGGAAGAGATTAAAAAGATCTTTACGCCAGAGTTCCGTAACCGTCTGGACAACATTATCTGGTTCGATCACTTGTCTACTGAGGTGATCCATCAGGTGGTCGACAAATTTATTGTCGAACTCCAGGTGCAACTGGATCAGAAAGGTGTGTCGCTGGAAGTCAGCCAGGAAGCACGCAATTGGTTGGCTGAGAAGGGCTATGACCGTGCCATGGGGGCTCGTCCGATGGCGCGTGTTATCCAGGACAACCTGAAAAAACCGCTGGCTAATGAACTGCTGTTTGGTTCGCTGGTTGACGGTGGTCAGGTCACCGTGACGCTGAATCAGGAAAACGGTGTGCTGGAGTATGACTTCCAGAGTGCCCAGAAGCACAAACCGGAAACGGCGCATTAATCTCTGCTGTTAGCAACTAAAAACCGGGCTCATGTGAACCCGGTTTTTTTATCCCTGTAATTTGTCTATCAGGCGGGTTGCTGGCCTCCCGGGGTGATTTCATTTGGCGATTCTGCATGTCGCGACAGCCTGCAATTTCTCTTCTGGCATTCTGTTTCTTGGCGGCGCGCAATGTGCGGAACCAAATAGATGCGAACAACTTTTCGGAATCTGACAGAGACATTTCTGGCTAAACACCTGTGATAAAGACCTGGCATCTATTAAAAACAACAGGATGATATCGTTTCCCTTCAGTTCACTGCCGCACAGGCAGTTTAAAATCGTAACTATCGGACAGAAAACCGTTTGCCAATGTTGCAACTGTAGAGAGGCAGAAAATAACGGGCCGACAAAATCGGTGGGTAAAAGCTAATTAAAGGTTAATTTAGAGCCTACCCCATTAGGCTATTTCATTTGCTATTTTGGTCCTGGGCAGTGCTCACACAAAATGTGTTGGCATTTTGAACGCCGCTTGCGGCAGCCCTTTAGGGCGAGCGAAGCGAGTAATCCTCACGTACTGCATGTACGATCCGGCTGTCCGCGTCCAAACTGGCTGCAACACTTTACACCTGGTGGGATAGGCTCTTAGCAGCACTATTATTTCTGTTGCGAAGAAACAAAAAAGACCGGGAATTACCCGGCCTTTAAAAGAGAAGCACTTAACTGTGCTGGCGGAAGATCTTAGCGGCTACGGAAGACAATGCGGCCTTTGCTCAGGTCGTACGGGGTCAGTTCCACAGTCACTTTATCGCCCGTCAGAATACGGATGTAGTTTTTACGCATTTTACCGGAGATATGCGCAGTGACCACGTGACCGTTTTCCAGTTCTACGCGGAACATCGTATTAGGTAACGTTTCAAGAACGGTACCCTGCATTTCAATATTGTCTTCTTTGGCCATCTAATCCTCGGGGGTATCACTACCATAATTTTTGAACCGGCAAGATAATGCCGAAGTTCTAGTGTTAAGTAAAGATTTGTGCTGATAAAACGCAGCAAAACGACTTTTGCCAGTTACCCTCCACAGCCATGGCGCGCTAAATGCGCAACCGTAAAGGGGAGCGATGGAGTAAACGAAGGGCATCCCTGATACGAACAACTCCCGGATGGGGCGGGGCAACAGGCAAAAGCTGCTTTGAGCGCCCATTATAACACTCTGATAAAAAATGTGCCGAAAACATTATTCAATAGATAAAAACAGCGTACGCGGCACCCAAAAATGTGAAGGCAGGGGAGCTGCACGCAATTCAGCAAGCTGGAGCAAATAATCTCTGCGCGGTATTTCTACCGCGCCCAGCGATGCAGTGTGACTATTCAGTACCTGGCAATCAATCAGTTTGCCGCCTTGACGGAGAAACTCGTCGCAGAAAACAAGCAGTGCCGTCTTTGAGGCGTTAATGCTGCGGCTAAACATCGACTCACCGCAAAACAGCAAACCCTGCGCCACACCATACATTCCGCCGACAAGTTTGTCGCCTTCCCACACTTCAATTGAGTGTGCATGACCAAGCTCGTGCAGGCGATGGTAGGCCATCACGATATCGGGCGTAATCCATGTACCCTCGTCGCGATCCTGCGCACAACCGTCAATCACTTTGCCGAAGGCATGATTGAGGGTAACGCGATAAGGGGAAGACTTATGAAAGCGTTTCATGCTGCGGCTGATATGAAACGTCTGTGGCCACAGTACGGCACGCGGATCGGGTGACCACCAGAGGATCGGATCGCCGGGAGAAAACCAAGGGAAAATGCCGCGCTGATAGGCCATCAGCAACCGGGCCGGACTTAAATCTCCGCCTAGCGCCAGCAGACCATTAGGTTCACGTAGCGCTGCTTCAGGAGAAGGAAAAGCGATAGAGTGACGAGAAAGCTGAACCAGGCGCATGACAACAACGCTCCACAACGCGACAAGGGACCCCTTTTAATATCGTCATTTTGCCATTTCACTTTAATCGCGCTGCGGCAGAAGCGGCAAAATGACGAATATCCACTACAGACGCTGCTTAAACTGGTAATACCGACCCTGTTTCGCCATTAACGCTGCGTGATTACCTTGCTCAATTATTTGTCCGTTGTCCATCACAATTATGCGATCAAAAAACGCCAGGCCGCGAAGACGATGCGTGACCATTAACAGCGTTTTGTCTTTCATCACTTCACGAAGTAATTCAAGAACCTGGCTCTCTGTTTCGGCGTCCAGCCCTTCGGTTGGTTCATCCAGTAATACCAGCGGAGCATCATGCAACAGTGCACGGGCAATGCCCAGACGTCGCAATTCACCGCCGGAAAGTTGTCGCCCACCTTCCCCAAGCCACGCGTTCATACCGCCATCATTGAGCAGCTTTTCCAGCCCGACGCGCGTCAGCATCGCACTCAACGTTTCATCACTGGCCTGCGGTGCCGCAAGCAGCAAGTTATCACGCAACGTAGCGCTAAACAGATGTACGCGCTGTGGAACCATGCTAATGAGCGAACGCAGCGTTGCTTCGTCCACATCGCTCAGCGGCCGATCGTTGAGCCGAATTTCGCCCTGCTGTGGATCCCACGCGCGCGTAAGCAGTTGTAGAAGAGTTGATTTGCCGCAGCCGGTACGGCCGAGAATGGCGACATGTTCACCAGCGGCTATCGACAATGCGATATTCTCCAGTGCACGCTGTGGCTGCCCGGGATAGCTAAAGGCCAGATCCTTAAATTGCACCGCTATACGCTCTGGTACTGACATACTGGCTTGTGGAAAAGTGACATCTGGCGGGCAGTTAGTGATTTGCGTAATGCGGGTGGCGGAAGCGATCACCTGACCAAGGTGCTGGAAAGCGCCCGTAACCGGTGCCAGTGCTTCAAACGCCGCCAGTGCGCAGAAGACGAACAGTGCGATTAACGCGCCTGGTTGCGTGTTGCCGCCAACATCGCCGGAAGCAAACCATAGCATGACAATGACCGCTATACCGCTAATCAGCAACATCAGCGCCTGCGAAACGGCACTCAGATCAGACTGACGGCGCTGAGCGTCGTGCCAGTTTAATTCGGTTTGCTCCAGTTGTTCACGGTAGCGTTGGCTGGCGCCAAAAATGGTCAGCTCCGCCTGGCCCTGCAACCAACTGGTTAATTGCTGACGATACTGGCCACGCAGGGCTGTCAGGCTTTCACCGGTTGGCTTGCCCGCCCGGTAAAAGAGTGGCGGCAACACAAGCAGTGTCGCCAGCATAATGCCGCCGAGCATCAGTGCCAGCGAAGCATCCAGCATGCTTAAACCAACCGTCACCACAATGATGACCACCAGTGCGCCGACCAGCGGAGAGATGACACGCAAATAAAGATGGTCGAGGGTATCGACATCGGCCACCACCCGGTTCAGTAACTCTCCCTGGCGAAAACGTGCCAGCCCGGCAGGGGAGAGGGGCAGCAGTTTGCTGAACGTGGCGACGCGCAAATGTTCCAGTACGCGGAAAGTGGCCTCATGGCTGACCAAACGCTCAAAATAACGTCCGGCGGTACGGATAATAGCCGCGCCACGAACCCCGGCCGCAGGTAGCATATAGTTAAAACTGTAAAGTCCGGCAACGCCCACGACCGCAGAGGCCGACAGGAACCACCCGGAGAGCGTTAACAACCCGATACTGGCCAGCAGGGTGATAATCGCGAGGATCACGCCCAGCAACAACATCCATTTGTGACGTTTATACAGCGCGAGATAAGGCAACAAAGCACGCATTTAAATCTCCTCCTGGCGGTGGGCGAGAAGGTCGGCAAACGTTCCCTGCGCCGTTGCAAGTTCAGCATAGCTGCCTTGCTCAATGATCTTGCCATCCTGCATTACCCAAATGGCATCCCATTTGTTCAGATTTTCCAACTGGTGAGTCACCATCAATGTGGTTTGTTGGTGAGAAGCCTCGGTCAACGACTGCATAACCCGTTGTTCGCTATGGGCGTCCAGGCTGGCGGAAGGCTCATCCAACAACAGTAATTTACATGGCGAAAGCAGTGCGCGGGCTACGGCGACACGTTGCGCCTGACCCACAGAGAGGCGTACTGCCTGGTCGCCAGGCTGCGTTTCCAGCCCTTCCGGCAACAAAGGTAAAAATTCACTGACCCAGGCTTTATCCAGTGCCGCTTGCAGTTCAGCCGCACCGGCATTTGGCCGCGCCAGCAGAACGTTTTCCCGTAACGTGGTTGCCGGAAGTTGTGGATTTTGTCCCACCCAGCTTATTGCTTCGTGCCAGCTATCCGGCTCAAGCGCGCTCAGCTCAACGCCATTTACGCTCAGTGAGCCCTCGTAGGGCAAGAAACCGGAGAGAACATTAATCAGTGAGCTTTTACCTGAACCACTTTTCCCTACCACTACCACCCGTTGTCCAGCAGCAAGGGTGAAGTTTAGCGGCCCGGCAAGTTCTGCGCCTTCGGCAGACTTTATTATCAGATTGTGTGCGGTGAGTGTAACAGGCTCATCACTTACTAACACGGTTTCACCGCGTTGTGGATGCGCCAGCGGGGCTTCCATAAACGTTTTTAGGCTGTCGGCGGCGCCGATAGCCTGCGCCTTGGCATGATAGAAGGTGCCCAGATCGCGTAGCGGCTGGAAAAACTCCGGTGCCAGTACCAGTGCAAGGAAGCCTGCGAACAACGTAACGCTGGTACCATAATGACCAAAATTCAGTTCGCCAAGATAAGAGAAGCCGAAGTAGACAGCAACCAGTGCAATCGATAGCGAAGCAAAAAACTCCAGCACACCGGAAGATAAGAAAGCCAGACGCAATACTTCCATGGTTCTGCTGCGGAAATCCTGAGATGCGCGACGGATACTCTCGGTTTCTGCTTCGCCACGACCAAAAATACGCAGCGTTTCCATACCGCGCAGGCGATCAAGAAAATGACCGCTCAAGCGCGCCAGCGCTTTAAAGTTACGGCGGTTAGCATCGGCGGCTCCCATTCCAACCATCGCCATAAACAGTGGGATAAGGGGAGCTGTACCAAGCAAAATAAGTGCGGCGGCCCAATTGACAGGGAATAAAGTAACAACGATTAACAGCGGCACGCTGGCCGCAAGGGCCATCTGTGGTAAATAGCGGGCATAGAAATCGTGCATATCGTCAATTTGTTCAAGTATCAGTGTCGCCCAGCTTCCGGCGGGTTTACCCTGGATCCAGGCTGGCCCGGCCTGGTGCAGACGATCCAGCACTTGGCGGCGGATTTCAAAACGAATATGTGCCCCGGCATAGAATCCCACCCGTTCCCGCAGCCAGACAACCCAACTACGCAGGATGAAGATTAGCACCAGTAAGGTGAAGGGAAGCAGCAACGCCTCGCGTGGAATATTCTCCATAATCATATGATTGAGGATGCGCGCCAGTATCCAGGCCTGCGCGACAATCAGTGCGCCGCTTACCACGCCGAGAAGGCGGGAAAGCATTAACCAGCGGCGGGAAATAATGCTTTGCTGTTTCAACCAGCGAGTGAGTTCTTGTTGACGGGTTTTGTTCATTGCGCGCTTAGCAGGTGAAGTTATCGGAATTTTTAACTGGCGCAATGTTACATCGGTGCAAAAATAAAGGCGACTCATAGTCGCCTTTTTTACCTTTGTTACTGACTTGTAAAGATTATTTGCTTTCAGCCAGCCCATCAAGATAGCGTTCTGCATCCAGAGCTGCCATACAGCCTGTACCCGCAGAAGTGATCGCCTGACGGTAGATATGATCCATAACATCACCTGCGGCAAAGACACCCGGAATGCTGGTTTGCGTGGCGTTGCCGTGAATACCGGACTGCACCTTGATGTAGCCATTTTCCAGCGCCAGTTGACCTTCGAAGATGCCGGTGTTCGGGCTGTGGCCGATAGCTACAAACAGCCCCGCAACGTCCAGTGATTCCACGTTGTCTGCATTTTGCGTATCACGCAGACGTAGACCCGTGACGCCCATCTGATCGCCGGTGACTTCTTCCAGCGTGCGATGCGTATGCAGCACAACATTACCACTCTTTACTTTATCCATCAGACGATTAATCAGGATCTTTTCCGCACGGAAAGTGTCACGACGATGGATCAGATGAACTTCAGAGGCGATATTCGCCAGATATAGCGCTTCTTCAACAGCCGTATTGCCGCCGCCGATCACCGCCACTTTCTGATTACGGTAAAAGAAACCGTCGCAGGTTGCGCAGGCGGAAACGCCGCGGCCTTTAAACGCCTCTTCCGACGCCAGCCCCAGGTAACGCGCAGACGCGCCAGTCGCGATGATAAGCGCATCGCAAGTATATTCGCCGCTATCGCCAGTCAGGCGGAAAGGACGATTTTGCAAATCCACGCTGTGGATGTGATCAAAAATGATTTCAGTATCAAATTTGGTGGCATGTTCATGCATGCGTTCCATCAGCAGCGGCCCGGTCAGATCGTGCGGGTCGCCCGGCCAGTTTTCCACTTCAGTGGTGGTGGTGAGCTGGCCGCCTTTTTCCATCCCGGTAATCAGCACTGGCTGTAGGTTTGCGCGTGCAGCATAGACCGCAGCGGTATAACCCGCAGGGCCTGAACCAAGGATGAGCAACTTACTGTGTTTGGCCGTACCCATGAGATCCTCATTGTTGTTTGGCAGACATTGAGCTGAATTGTAGGGAATTTAGCATCGTAAAAAAAGAGCGCGCCAGTTTTGTTAACGATATGTGTAATAGAAATGGCCGATGACGTGGGGGCGATTTTGGCCAGAAATATAATAATTTCTACTGAAAATCGGACTGTTATAAGGTGATAAAGTGAGGATTAGGGAGTGGTGTTGATGAATATCTGGCACGTTGTACTAAAAAAAGATGTTTTGCTTTGACAATCCCCTGCGCATTTGCGAAAACATCAAAGGAAGAAAAAACAGTGTTTCGCGCGTGATGCAAACTCATGCACGTGAATGCCATTTTTTACCGGGCTAGTGAAATCTACACATGGCGTGGACAGGCGCCATTCGTGATGTCGATAGCTGCCTTTGGCAACGGTCTTCTTCATATTGCCTCGGCAGCGCCGTAACGCGACGGGCAAAGACTCTGAACAGTGAAGTGCACAGGGTCAAGACAGGAGTAGGGAAGGAATACAGAGAGACAATAATAATGGTAGATAGCAAGAAGCGCCCAGGCAAAGATCTCGACCGCATTGATCGTAATATTCTGAACGAATTGCAAAAAGATGGGCGTATTTCGAACGTCGAGCTTTCTAAACGAGTGGGACTTTCCCCGACGCCGTGCCTTGAGCGTGTGCGCAGGCTGGAAAGACAAGGATTTATCCAGGGCTATACCGCGCTGCTAAATCCGCATTATCTGGATGCATCACTTCTGGTATTTGTTGAGATTACTCTGAATCGTGGCGCGCCCGATGTGTTTGAACAATTCAATACTGCTGTGCAAAAACTTGAAGAAATTCAAGAGTGCCATCTGGTTTCAGGTGACTTTGACTACCTGTTGAAGACGCGTGTGCCGGATATGTCGGCTTACCGCAAGCTGTTAGGGGAAACCCTGCTGCGTCTGCCGGGCGTGAACGACACCCGCACATATGTGGTGATGGAAGAAGTTAAACAGAGCAATCGTCTGGTAATTAAGACGCGCTAATACGGAACAGGTGCACAATCGCTGTTTTTTGATTACACTCCTGTTAATCCATACAGCAACAGTGCCGGGGAGCCCCGGCGCTGTTGTCCGTTTTAGCATCAAGGACCTGGAGAGCCTGTCTTGAGCCAGGAATACACCGAAGACAAAGAAGTCACACTGACCAAGCTTAGCAGCGGGCGCCGACTCCTGGAGGCGTTGCTGATTCTCGTTTCACTGTCTGCCGTCTGGTTGATGGCCGCGCTCTTAAGTTTTAACCCGTCTGATCCTAGCTGGTCGCAAACGGCCTGGCATGAACCTATCCATAATCTGGGCGGAGTGCCCGGTGCATGGCTTGCCGATACGCTGTTTTTTATTTTTGGCATTATGGCTTACACCATTCCGGTGATCATCATTGGCGGTTGCTGGTTTGCTTACCGTCACCGCGCCAGTGAAGATTACATCGATTACTTTGCCGTATCGCTGCGCATGATTGGTGCGCTGGCGTTGATCCTGACCTCTTGTGGTCTGGCCGCAATTAATGCTGATGATATCTGGTATTTCGCCTCCGGTGGGGTGATTGGTAGCCTGCTGAGTACGACACTGCAACCTCTGCTGCGCAGCAGTGGTGGTACGCTCGCGCTGCTCTGCATTTGGGCCGCGGGGTTAACCTTATTTACTGGCTGGTCTTGGGTCACCATCGCTGAGAAAATTGGCAGTGTCATCCTCAATATTCTGACCTTCGCCAGTAATCGCACTCGTCGCGATGACACATGGGTTGATGATGATGAATACGAAGACGACGAAGAGTACGAAGAGGAAAAACCGCGTGAGTCGCGTCGTGCTCGTATTCTTCGTGGGGCGCTGGAACGTCGTAAGCGAGTGGCTGAAAAATTCGCCAACCCGATGGGGCGTAAAACTGACGAAGCGCTGTTCTCCGGTAAGCGGATGGACGATGAGGAAGAAGAGATCGCATACAGCGCGAGCGGTGTGCCAGCGGATGCTGACGACGTCCTGTTCTCCGGGCATCGTGCTACTGAAGCTGAGCATGAATACGATCCATTGCTAAACGGGCACAGCGTTACTGAACCCGTTGTGGCCGCTGCAACAGCGACCACCGCAGCTGTGCAGGCGTATGCAGCACCTGCTGATCCTTATGTTCCGGCTATGCAGCAAAATGTTGAATGGCCATATGCACAGGCACCTGCCACTGAGGTGCCACAGCAAGCGCCTTATCAGCCAGATCAGTATGCCGACGCTGCTCAGACGGTCCCGTCTCATTCTCCTCAGCATACGCTCCCCGAGTGGCAGCAACCTGTCGCAGAAGAGGTGTGGACGCCTGATGCGCCGGTACCGCCGGAAGAAGAGGTTTATGCTCAGCAGGCGCCGTTGCCTTGGCAAAGCGAATCGCAAGTCGCACCGGCTCCGGAACAGAAAGTCACGCCTGAACCTGAACCGGTCGTTGAAGAAGTAAAACAGACTCGTCCGCCGCTTTACTACTTTGAAGAAGTGGAAGAGAAGCGTGCGCGTGAGCGCGAACAACTTGCCGCCTGGTATCAGCCAATCCCTGAGCCTGCTGTTGAGGAACCCGCGACAAAACCTGCCGTTTTCTCTGCGCCATCGGCCGCAGCATTTGATCCATCCGTTGCTCCTGTCGCGGCGGGTGTACAACAATCTACGGGCCATGTCACGGCCGCAGCTGCAGCTGTGGCGCCAGTCTTTAGTCTGGCCTCTGGTGGTGCGCCGCGTCCGCAAGTTAAAGAGGGGATTGGTCCGCAATTGCCGCGTCCGAACCGCGTTCGTGTTCCGACGCGCCGCGAGCTGGCGTCTTACGGTATCAAATTACCTTCCCAGCGTATGGCAGCAGAGCGCGCCCGCGAGGAAGAAGTGCGTCAGCATGATGATGACGAAGCTGATATGCTGCAACAGAACGAACTGGCTCGCCAGTTTGCTGCTACACAGCAAGATCGCTATGGAAATGAATTCCAGCACGAAGCACCACCGTTCCATTCGCAGCGCCCGGTAATCAGCGACGAAGAAGCGGAAGAAGCTGAGCTGGCCAGCCAGTTCGCAGCCTCTCAGCAACAGCGCTATTCGGGGGACCAACCAGCAGGTGCCCATGCGTTTACGCCTGAAGATTTTGCGTTTTCACCGATGAAAACGCTGGTTGATGATGGTCCGCACGAACCGTTGTTCACGCCAGGCGTGATGCCAGAGTCAGTGCCGCCAGTACAGCAGCCGCATCATCAACAACCGACGCCGCCGCAATACCAGCAGCCAGCACAGTCGCACTATCAGCCACAGGTTCAACAGGCAGTTCAGCAGCCCGCTATGGCGCAGCAACGGCATCAGGCTGCACCACAGCCGCAAGAGAGTTTGATCCATCCGCTGTTGATGCGTAATGGTGATAGCCGACCGGTGCAGAAACCGACTACGCCGCTGCCATCACTGGATCTGTTGACGCAACCGCCAGCGGAAGTTGAACCTGTTGATACCTTTGCGCTTGAGCAAATGGCGCGCCTGGTCGAAGCGCGTCTGGCCGATTTCCGCATCAAAGCCGATGTAGTGAATTATTCGCCGGGGCCGGTGATTACCCGCTTTGAGTTGAATCTGGCACCTGGGGTGAAAGCCGCGCGTATTTCCAACCTGTCTCGTGATCTGGCGCGTTCGCTTTCCACCGTTGCCGTACGCGTGGTGGAAGTGATCCCCGGCAAACCATATGTTGGCCTGGAATTACCGAACAAGAAACGTCAGACCGTCTATCTGCGTGAAGTACTGGATTGCGTGAAATTCCGGGAAAGCCCTTCGCCGCTGACCGTGGTGCTGGGTAAAGATATCGCCGGCGATCCGGTGATTGCCGATCTGGCGAAAATGCCGCACCTGCTGGTTGCCGGGACAACTGGCTCTGGTAAGTCGGTGGGCGTGAACGCCATGATCCTCAGCATGCTGTATAAAGCGACGCCGGAAGAGGTGCGCTTTATTATGATCGACCCGAAAATGCTGGAACTTTCGGTATATGAAGGCATCCCCCATCTGCTGACCGAAGTGGTTACCGATATGAAAGATGCCGCCAATGCGTTGCGCTGGAGCGTCAACGAAATGGAACGTCGCTACAAACTGATGTCAGCGCTCGGTGTGCGTAATCTGGCGGGTTACAACGAGAAGATCGCTGAAGCAGCGCGTATGGGCCGTCCAATTCCGGATCCGTACTGGAAGCCTGGCGACAGTATGGATGCGCAGCATCCGGTGCTGGAAAAACTGCCATATATTGTGGTGATGGTGGATGAGTTCGCCGACCTGATGATGACCGTCGGCAAGAAAGTGGAAGAACTGATTGCGCGTCTGGCGCAGAAAGCGCGCGCAGCGGGTATTCACCTGGTGCTGGCGACACAGCGTCCGTCGGTCGACGTTATCACCGGGTTGATTAAAGCGAACATTCCGACGCGCATCGCTTTTACCGTATCGAGTAAGATTGATTCGCGTACTATCCTCGATCAGGGTGGTGCTGAATCGCTGCTTGGGATGGGGGATATGCTTTACTCCGGTCCAAACTCCACCTCTGCACCCGTACGTGTACACGGTGCATTCGTACGTGACCAGGAAGTCCATGCCGTGGTGCAGGACTGGAAAGCGCGTGGTCGCCCGCAGTATGTCGATGGTATTACGTCAGAGAGCGAAAGCGAAGGTGGCGCAGGCGGAGGTTTTGATGGTGCTGAAGAGCTGGATCCGTTATTTGATCAGGCCGTTAACTTCGTAACTGAAAAACGCAAGGCCTCTATTTCCGGCGTTCAGCGCCAGTTTCGCATCGGCTATAATCGCGCGGCACGTATTATCGAGCAGATGGAAGTGCAGGGAATTGTCAGCGAGCAAGGACACAACGGTAACCGTGAGGTGCTGGCCCCTCCGCCGTTCGAATGATTGCAAAGCCATGTAAATAAGTAAAAATTCAGTCTTTTCTTCTGTCTCTCTTTGCATTCGGTGCTTAGAGTGACAGAAGTATTCTCCCGTGTCGGGAGTGACGTATTTGAGGAATAACGATGAAAAAAATCGCTGTGGCGTGTGCGTTAATGGGCAGCTTGCTGGCCAGTAACGTATGGGCAGATGCTTCCAGTGACCTGAAAAGCCGTCTTGATAAAGTTAGCAGTTTCCATGCCAGCTTCACTCAAAAAGTGACGGATGGCAGCGGTGCTGCGGTACAGGAAGGTCAGGGGGATTTGTGGGTCAAGCGCCCGAATTTGTTCAACTGGCATATGACCCAGCCGGACGAAAGTGTGCTGGTTTCTGACGGGAAAACCCTGTGGTTCTACAATCCGTTTGTGGAACAGGCTACGGCGACCTGGCTGAAAGATGCCACCGGCAATACACCGTTTATGCTGATTGCCCGTAATCAGGCCAGCGACTGGCAGCAGTACAATATAGAGCAAAAGGGCGATGACTTTGTTCTGACGCCGAAAAGTAACAACGGTAACCTGAAGCAATTCACTATCAATGTTGGGCGCGATGGCACCATTCATCAGTTCAGTGCAATTGAACAGGACGATCAGCGCAGCAGCTATCAATTGAAATCACAGCAAAATGGCGCGATCGATCCTGCTAAATTCACCTTTACCCCGCCGAAGGGCGTAACGGTTGACGATCAGCGTAAGTAAGAGGCGCGGATGAGCAATATGTCGCTCGATTTCTCCGACAATGCGTTTCAACCTCTGGCCGCCCGTATGCGGCCAGAAAATTTAGCGCAGTACATAGGCCAACAGCACCTTCTGGCGGCGGGTAAACCTTTGCCCAGAGCCATTGAGGCTGGGCATCTGCACTCGATGATCCTCTGGGGACCGCCGGGTACGGGGAAAACGACGCTGGCGGAAGTAATTGCCCGTTATGCGAACGCTGATGTTGAACGCATTTCTGCGGTAACGTCTGGCGTGAAAGAGATCCGTGAAGCCATCGAACGCGCGCGGCAGAATCGCAATGCCGGGCGGCGTACCATTCTGTTTGTTGACGAAGTTCACCGCTTTAACAAAAGCCAGCAGGACGCGTTTTTGCCGCATATTGAAGATGGCACCATCACCTTTATCGGCGCAACAACGGAAAATCCCTCTTTTGAACTCAACTCAGCGTTGCTCTCCCGTGCACGTGTTTATCTGTTGAAGTCTCTCACGACTGCAGACATTGAGCAGGTATTGACACAGGCGATGGAAGATAAAGCCCGTGGTTATGGCGGTCAGGATATCGTTTTGCCCGATGACACCCGACGGGCAATTGCCGAACTGGTGGGTGGCGATGCCCGACGGGCGCTCAACACGCTGGAAATGATGGCAGATATGGCAGAGCTGGATGCGACCGGCAAACGTGTGTTGAAAACGACTTTGTTGACCGAAATTGCTGGCGAACGCAGTGCGCGCTTTGATAACAAAGGCGACCGTTTTTACGATTTAATCTCCGCATTGCATAAATCGGTACGCGGTAGTGCACCGGATGCCGCACTTTACTGGTATGCACGTATTATCACTGCCGGAGGCGATCCGCTGTATGTGGCCCGTCGCTGTCTGGCGATTGCTTCGGAAGATGTCGGCAACGCCGATCCGCGTGCCATGCAGGTGGCCATCTCCGCCTGGGATTGTTTTACACGCGTTGGCCCGGCCGAAGGCGAGCGCGCAATTGCGCAGGCAATTGTTTACCTTGCCTGTGCGCCGAAGAGTAACGCGGTGTATACGGCGTTTAAAGCGGCACTTGCAGACGCACGCGATCGTCCGGATTTCGATGTGCCTGTACACCTGCGTAACGCACCAACGAAATTGATGAAAGAGATGGGATACGGCCAGGAGTATCGTTATGCACATGACGAACCCAATGCCTACGCCGCTGGTGAGGAGTATTTCCCACAGGAATTAGCACAAACGCGTTATTATCACCCCACCAACAGAGGTCTTGAGGGCAAGATTGGCGAAAAGCTCGCCTGGCTGGCCGAACAGGATCATAAAAGCCCTATAAAACGCTATCGCTAGTGCAGGCGTTGCGGTAAGGTTATCGCTGTACATTATATCGATCGCAGGCAGCGATCGACTTCTTCTTTTTACAATACAACAAGCACAGGAAAAGCATGCTCGATCCCAATCTGCTGCGTACCGAGCCAGACGCAGTCGCTGAAAAACTGGCACGCCGGGGCTTTAAGCTGGATGTAGACAAATTACGCGCGCTCGAAGAGCGTCGTAAAGTTTTGCAGGTTAATACTGAGAACCTGCAAGCAGAGCGTAACTCACGATCGAAATCCATTGGCCAGGCGAAAGCACGCGGGGAAGACATTGAGCCATTACGCCTGGAAGTGAACAAACTCGGTGAAGAACTTGACGCAGCGAAAGCCGAGCTGGAAACCCTGCTGGCCGAGATCCGTGAGATTGCGCTGACTATCCCGAACCTGCCTGACGACTGTGTCCCGACCGGGCGCGATGAGAACGATAACGTCGAAATCAGCCGTTGGGGCACACCGCGCCAATTTGATTTTGAAATCCGCGATCATGTTACGCTGGGTGAAATGCACAGCGGTCTGGATTTTGCTGCCGCAGTAAAACTGACCGGCTCCCGTTTCGTGGTGATGAAAGGGCAAATCGCCCGTATGCATCGCGCGCTTGCACAGTTCATGCTCGATCTGCATACCGAGCAGCATGGCTACGCAGAAAACTACGTAC
This sequence comes from Kosakonia arachidis, assembly GCF_900116535.1. GTDB lineage: Bacteria > Pseudomonadota > Gammaproteobacteria > Enterobacterales > Enterobacteriaceae > Kosakonia > Kosakonia arachidis. The sequence goes on from NZ_FPAU01000001.1 coordinate 765,290, forward strand.
CGTATCTGGTCAACCACGACACGTTGTATGGCACCGGCCAGTTGCCGAAATTTGCTGGCGATCTGTTTCACACGCGTCCACTGGAAGAAGAATCTGACAGCAGCAACTATGCGTTGATCCCGACGGCTGAAGTGCCGCTGACCAACCTGGTACGCGATGAGATCATCGACGAAGATGATCTGCCGATCAAAATGACCGCTCACACACCGTGCTTCCGTTCCGAAGCGGGGTCTTATGGTCGTGATACCCGTGGTTTGATTCGTATGCACCAGTTCGACAAAGTGGAAATGGTGCAGATTGTTCGTCCGGAAGAGTCAATGGACGCGCTGGAAGAGATGACCGGTCACGCGGAGAAAGTGTTGCAGTTGCTCGGTCTGCCGTACCGCAAAATCCTGCTCTGTACTGGTGATATGGGCTTTGGCGCATGCAAAACCTATGATCTGGAAGTATGGGTTCCGGCGCAGAATACTTACCGTGAAATTTCTTCCTGTTCTAACGTATGGGATTTCCAGGCGCGTCGCATGCAGGCACGCTGCCGCAGCAAGTCCGACAAGAAAACCCGTCTGGTGCATACGCTGAATGGTTCTGGCTTAGCTGTTGGCCGTACGCTGGTTGCTGTGCTGGAAAACTATCAGCTGGCCGATGGTCGTATCGAAGTTCCTGAGGTACTGCGTCCGTATATGAACGGTCTTGAGTTCATCGGTTAAACACTTCTTAAATGTTTCCTGAAAAGCGCCTGTTGGCGCTTTTTTTACGTCCTTGCTTGATACCAAACAATAATTATCCCCTTCCAAAGTAGTAGTACTCAAATGGCATAGTCAGTACAAAATTCTGATAATAAGCAGTTTCGCTATATAAATACATATATATCGGTTTTTCTTTGTGAGCAATCAAAGTGAGTCGTTATGAACATGAAAATGCCTGATGAGTTGCTGGATACTGAGGTTAGCCGTCGTGGGTTTATGAAAACCACGGCACTCGGTGGTCTGGCGGTTGCAAGTAGCACTTTCGCCTTGCCTTTTACCCGACTGGCATCCGCAGCGGATGCGATTATCCCGGCGCAGGAAAAAGTGGTGTGGAGTGCCTGTACCGTGAACTGTGGTAGCCGGTGCCCGCTGCGTATGCATGTGGTAGATGGCGAAATTAAATATGTCGAAACCGACAATACCGGTGATGACAACTATGATGGATTGCACCAGGTGCGCGCATGTCTTCGTGGTCGCTCAATGCGCCGCCGCGTCTATAACCCGGATCGCCTTAAGTATCCAATGAAACGCGTGGGTAAACGGGGTGAGGGTAAATTCGAGCGCATCAGCTGGCAGGAGGCATTCGATACCATTACCAGCAATATGCAGCGTCTGATTAAAGAATACGGTAACGAATCTATCTATCTGAATTATGGCACGGGTACGCTGGGGGGGACGCTGACGCGCTCATGGCCGCCAGGCAAGACACTCATTGCCCGCCTGATGAACTGCTGCGGGGGATACCTTAATCAATATGGAGACTACTCTAGCGCCCAAATCGCCGCCGGGCTGAATTATACCTACGGGGGATGGGCTGATGGCAACAGTCCGTCGGATATTGAAAATAGCCAGTTGGTGGTGATGTTCGGTAACAACCCTGGGGAAACCCGCATGAGTGGTGGCGGTGTAACGTACTACGTTGAGCAGGCACGGCAAAAATCGAATGCCCGCATGATCATTATCGATCCGCGTTACACAGATACTGGCGCCGGGCGTGAAGATGAGTGGATCCCAATCCGCCCGGGTACGGATGCTGCGCTGGTGTCAGCACTGGCCTGGGTGATGATCACGGAAAACCTTGTTGATCAGGCTTTCCTCGATAAATACTGTGTTGGCTACGATGAAAAAACGTTACCCGCAGATGCGCCAGCCAACGGACACTATAAGGCGTACATTCTGGGCCAGGGCAATGATGGCATTGCTAAGACGCCGGAGTGGGCATCGGTTATTACTGGGATCCCCCAGGCGCGTATTATTATGCTGGCTCGTGAAATTGCCAGCACCAAACCGGCGTTTATCTCCCAGGGTTGGGGGCCGCAACGCCATGCGAATGGCGAGTTGGTGTCGCGTGCAATTGCCATGCTGGCGATTTTGACCGGCAATGTTGGGCTCAACGGTGGCAATAGCGGCGCACGTGAAGGCTCATATGAGCTGCCGTTTGTACGCATGCCGACGCTGGAAAATCCGGTGCAGACCAGTATCTCGATGTTTTTGTGGACCGATGCCATTGAGCGTGGCCCGGAGATGACGGCCACGCGCGACGGGGTACGCGGCAAAGATAAGCTGGATGTGCCGATCAAGATGATCTGGAACTATGCCGGTAACTGCCTGATTAACCAGCATTCACAGATCAACCGTACCCATGACATCTTGCAAGATGATAAGAAGTGCGAGCTGATCGTGGTGATTGATTGCCACATGACCTCTTCCGCGAAATATGCCGACATTCTGCTTCCGGATTGTACCGCCTCGGAACAGATGGATTTCGCTCTGGACGCCTCCTGCGGCAACATGTCGTACGTCATTTTTGCCGATCAGGTAATTAAACCACGCTTTGAATGCAAAACGATCTATGAAATGACCAGCGAACTGGCTAAGCGTATGGGCGTGGAACAACAGTTCACCGAAGGCCGTTCACAAGAGGAGTGGATGCGTTATCTCTACGAACAATCTCGCCAGGCAATCCCTGGCATGCCCACTTTCGATGCATTCCGCAAACAGGGCATGTTCAAACAGCGCGATCCGGCCGGTCACCATGTGGCTTATAAGGCCTTTCGTGACGATCCACAAAAAAATCCGCTCACTACACCATCAGGAAAAATCGAGATCTACTCAGCGCAGCTGGCGGCCATTGCGGCGAGTTGGGAGTTGGACAAAGAGGATGTTATCGATCCGCTACCGGTGTACAGCGCTGGTTTTGAAAATTACGACGCTCCGCTCAGCAAAACCTATCCACTGCAACTCACCGGTTTTCACTACAAAGCCCGAACCCACTCTACCTACGGCAACGTTGATGTGCTGAATGCGGCTTGCCGTCAGGAGATGTGGATTAACCCGATAGATGCACAACTCCGTGGGATCAGCAACGGTGACCGCGTACGTATCTTTAACGACCGGGGTGAAGCTCAAATCGAAGCGAAAGTAACGCCGCGCATGATACCCGGTGTGGTCGCGCTGGGTGAAGGCGCCTGGTACAACCCGGATGCCCGGCGTGTCGATCAGGCAGGATCTATAAATGTGCTGACTACGCAACGACCCTCTCCGCTGGCGAAAGGCAACCCGTCGCATACAAACCTTGTCCAGGTCGAAAAGGCGTAAGGAGTAAGTGATGACTACGCAGTATGGATTTTTTATTGATTCAAGCCGTTGCACCGGGTGTAAAACCTGTGAACTGGCCTGTAAAGACTACAAAAACTTAACTCCCGACATTAACTTTCGCCGCATTTATGAATATGCAGGTGGCGACTGGCAACAGGATAACGGCGTCTGGCATCAGAATGTGTTTGCCTATTATTTGTCGATTGCCTGCAACCACTGTGAAGATCCGGCATGTACCAAAGTATGTCCTAGCGGCGCTATGCACAAGAGAGAGGATGGCTTTGTGGTGGTGGACGAAGATGTCTGCATCGGCTGCCGCTACTGCCATATGGCCTGCCCGTATGGCGCACCGCAGTACAATGCACAGAAAGGACATATGACCAAGTGCGATGGTTGCTATGAACGCGTTGCTGACGGGAAAAAGCCAGTTTGTGTGGAATCTTGCCCATTACGGGCGCTCGACTTCGGCCCCATCGAAGAGCTGCGGCAGAAACATGGCCAACTGGCGGCTGTCGCGCCGCTACCCGCAGCGCATTTCACGAAACCATGTATCGTAATTAAACCCAATGCTAATAGCCGCCCGACAGGGGACACCACCGGTTATCTGGCGAATCCGCAGGAGGTGTGAGATGGGAAGTGGATGGTATGAGTGGCCGCTGATGATCTTCACGGTCTTCGGGCAGTGTGTCGCTGGTGGGTTTATTGTCCTGGCGTTGGCTTTACTGAAAGGCAATCTGCCGGTTGACCAGCAACGGCGCGCAGTACGGAGTATGTTTGGCTTATGGGTGTTCATGGGCGTGGCTTTTGTTGCCTCGACTCTGCACCTCGGCTCACCGTTGCGCGCCTTTAACGCACTTAACCGTGTGGGCGCATCGGCGTTAAGCAATGAAATTGCCAGCGGTGCCATTTTCTTTATTGTTGGCGGTGTGGGCTGGTTGCTGTCAGTGCTGGATAAGTTAACTGCAGGGTTACGCAGCCTGTGGTTGATCGTGACGATGGTGCTGGGTGTGGTATTTGTGTGGATGATGGCACACGTCTATAACAGCATTGATACCGTACCAACCTGGTACAGCATCTGGACCTCACTGGGTTTCTTCCTGACAATGCTTATCGGTGGGCCACTGCTGGGTTACTTGCTATTACGTTGTGCGGGCGTTGATGGATGGGCGATGCGTTTATTGCCTGCTATCTCACTATTGGCGTTGGCGCTCAGTGCCATGGTTGCACTGATGCAGGGGACGGAACTGGCGACGATTCATAGCTCGATTCAGCAGGCTTCTGAGCTGGTTCCGGCATACGGTTCGCTGATGGCATGGCGGGTAGCGCTACTACTGATTGCGCTGGCATGCTGGGTTATTCCGCAACTGAAAGGGTACCAGCCTGCTTTGCCGCTGCTGTCGCTGGCATTTGTCCTGGTGCTGGCAGGCGAGCTTATTGGGCGCGGCGTGTTCTATGGATTGCATATGACAGTAGGTATGGCTATTGCCAGCTAATATGTTAATGGGTTATACCCGGCCGGGCGAAATGCCCGGCTTTTTAATTTTCTTTCATGAAATTTTTCTACTGATCTCTGTGCTATTTTTGCGCCTTAGTATAATAAAAACAAACAGATAAATATTATCTGAAATACGTTGAATCGATGCGGGATAAGTTTTTCAAATCGACAACGCACAATTCATACCAGCACGCGAATTCTGTGGATTGACTTTGCTTTTGCCAGTGGCATGATGCGCACGCAATCTGAACTTCCTCACGGTTTGAATCCATGTCCACCTATACCCGGCCGGTGCTGCTATTGCTCTGTGGCCTGATGCTGTTGACGCTGACGATCGCGACGCTGAATACGCTCGTGCCGCTCTGGCTTGCCCATGAAAACTTACCTACCTGGCAGGTCGGTATGGTGGGGTCGTCTTATTTTAGCGGTAATTTACTCGGCACTTTATTGACCGGGCGGCTTATCCGTCGTCTGGGTTTTAACCGTAGCTATTACATTGCCTCGCTGATTTTCGCTGCTGGCTGCATTGGGTTGGGGCTGATGGTGGGCTTCTGGAGTTGGATGATTTGGCGCTTTATCGCCGGTGTCGGCTGCGCAATGATCTGGGTGGTGGTGGAAAGCGCATTAATGTGCAGTGGCACCTCCCGTAACCGTGGTCGCCTGCTGGCGGCTTATATGATGGTTTATTATGTCGGCACCGTGCTGGGACAGGTGATTGTCAGCAAATTGCCAACGGATTTGATGAGCGTGCTGCCTTTGATGACAGGCTTAGTGCTGGCGGCGATCCTGCCGCTGCTGTTTACGCGTATTGTTAATCAACAGAACGACGAGCAAGCCGTGACCTCAGTATGGCCGATGCTCCGCCTTCGCCAGGCGCGCCTGGGGGTAAATGGTTGCATTATCTCAGGGATTATTCTCGGATCATTGTATGGTCTGATGCCGCTCTATCTTTCACATCAGGGGATCAGTGATTCCGGCATCGGTTTCTGGATGGCACTGATGGTGAGCTCAGGCATTATCGGGCAGTGGCCTGTTGGTCGCCTGGCGGAGCGTTTTGGCCGGCTGCTGGTCCTGCGTGTGCAGGTGTTTGTCGTGATCATCGGTTGTATGGGAATGTTGAGTAATGCGGCGATGGCACCGGCGCTGTTTGTATTGGGAACGGCCGGTTTTACGCTTTACCCGGTGGCAATGGCCTGGGCGTGTGAGAAAGTAGAACACCACCAGTTGGTTGCCATGAATCAGGCCCTGCTGTTGAGCTACACCATTGGCAGCCTGCTTGGTCCGACGATGACGGCGATGCTGATGCAAAGCTATTCAGACAGTCTGCTGTTTATCATGATTGCGGGCGTATCGTTTATCTATCTGGTGATGTTGATGCGTAAAGCGGGGCATCATCCCACTCCGGTTGCGCACGCCTGAGTAACATCGGCGATGAAATAATCCGGTATAAAAAAGCCACAACGGCGTGTTGTGGCTTTTGCTGTTACTGCGGCTCAGTGGCTCAGTACATCACTTTATGGCCGTACTGCTCCAGAATGCCTTTGACACGTTCCATGGTCTCTTTTTTCGGTGGATGGATGCCATCAAGCTTGTACTCTTCACCCATCGCCACCCATTTGTGTTTACCCAACTCATGGTAGGGCAACAGTTCTATTTTCTCGACATTGCCCATATCACGGGTAAATTCACCGAGGCGGTGGGCTGAGTCGTCATCATCTGACCAACCCGGAACGACCACGTAGCGGATCCAGACCTTAATATTTTTCTTCGCCAGGTACCGGGCAAACTCCAGCGTACGCTGGTTAGAAACACCGACCAGATTCTGGTGAATCTCATCGTTCATTTGTTTCAGGTCGAGCATGACCAGGTCAGTAACGTCCAGAAGCTCATCAATCACCGGATCGTAGCGGCGCACAAAGCCGTTGGTGTCGAGGCAGGTATGAATCCCTTCTTTTTTACAGGCGCGAAACCAGTCGCGGACAAACTCCGCTTGCAGGATTGCCTCACCGCCGGATGCGGTTACGCCGCCGCCGGATGCGTTCATAAAGTGACGATAAGTCACCACGTCACTCATCAGATCTTCAACCGTGATCTCTTTACCACCGTGCGTGTCCCAGGTATCGCGGTTATGACAATAGAGGCAGCGCATCAGGCAGCCCTGGAAGAACGTAATGAAGCGGATGCCCGGGCCGTCGACCGTGCCACAGGATTCGAAGGAGTGGATGCGACCAATAACTGACATTGCGGTGTTTTCTCCAGATGCGACCCATCCGGGCCTGTGTCTACGCAATTTATTTCCTTTTGCGCTAAGTCTGTTTTGTCAGATATCCAGCAAGTATAGACCTCTGACAAAGCGGGCTCGGGTATTAAAAAGGCCCCACTTGCGTGGAGCCTTTATTGTACGCTTTTTACTTCGCGATTTCAGTCAATACCATTACATGGTTTGAGTGAAAGTACGAGTAATAACGTCCTGCTGCTGTTCTTTCGTCAGGGAGTTGAAACGTACTGCATAACCTGAAACACGGATGGTCAACTGCGGATATTTTTCTGGGTTTTCCATCGCGTCGAGCAGCATTTCACGGTTCATTACGTTCACGTTCAGATGCTGACCACCTTCGATGGACGCTTCATGATGGAAGTAACCATCCATCAGACCTGCGAGGTTGGTTTTACGCACTTCATCGTCTTTACCCAGCGCATTCGGAACGATAGAGAAGGTGTAAGAAATACCATCTTTAGCGTAAGCGAACGGCAGTTTAGCAACGGAGGTCAGAGAGGCCACAGCACCTTTCTGGTCACGGCCGTGCATCGGGTTAGCACCTGGTCCGAACGGAGCGCCAGCGCGACGGCCATCCGGGGTGTTACCGGTTTTCTTACCATACACAACGTTAGAGGTGATGGTCAGAACAGACTGCGTCGGGATAGCGTTGCGGTAAGTAGTCAGTTTCTGAATTTTCTTCATGAAACGTTCTACAAGGTCAACTGCCATATCATCGACGCGCGCGTCGTTGTTACCAAACTGCGGATATTCGCCTTCGATTTCGAAGTCGATTGCCAGACCGTCTTCGTCACGAATCGGTTTAACTTTCGCATATTTGATAGCAGACAGGGAGTCAGCAGCAACGGACAAACCGGCGATACCACATGCCATAGTGCGAATGACATCACGATCGTGCAGCGCCATCAGAGAGGCTTCGTAGCTGTACTTGTCGTGCATGTAGTGGATAACGTTCAGTGCAGTGACATACTGTTTAGCCAGCCAGTCCATGAAGTGATCCATACGCTCCATGACTTCGTCGAATTTCAGCACGTCGCCTTTGATAGGCTCAGATTTCGGACCAACCTGCATTTTCAGTTTTTCATCAACGCCGCCGTTGATTGCATACAGCATGGTTTTCGCGAGGTTAGCGCGAGCACCGAAGAACTGCATTTGTTTACCCACAATCATCGGGCTTACGCAACAAGCGATCGCATAGTCGTCGTTGTTGAAGTCAGGACGCATCAGGTCATCGTTCTCGTACTGCAGAGAAGACGTATCGATGGAGACTTTTGCAGCGAATTTTTTGAAATTCAGCGGCAGTTTTTCAGACCACAGAATAGTGATGTTCGGTTCCGGAGACGGGCCCATGGTGTACAGGGTGTTCAGGAAACGGAAGCTGTTTTTGGTAACCAGTGTACGGCCGTCAACACCCATACCGCCGATAGATTCAGTTGCCCAAATCGGGTCACCGGAGAACAGTTCATCATACTCAGGAGTACGCAGGAAGCGAACCATACGCAGTTTCATGACCAGGTGGTCAATCATTTCCTGCGCGTCTTTTTCAGTGATTTTGCCGGCTTTCAGGTCGCGTTCGATGTAAGCATCCAGGAAGGTGGATACGCGCCCGAAGGACATTGCAGCACCGTTCTGAGATTTAACCGCAGCCAGGTAACCGAAGTAGGTCCACTGGATTGCTTCCTTAGCGTTAGTTGCCGGAGCGGAGATATCGCAGCCGTATTTAGCTGCCATCTCTTTGATCTGACCCAGCGCACGATGCTGTTCAGCGATTTCTTCACGCAGACGGATAGTGGCTTCCAGATTTACGCCGTTTTCCAGATCGGATTGCAGAGAAAGGAATTGGGCGTATTTGTCTTTCAGCAGGAAGTCGATACCGTACAGTGCAATGCGACGGTAGTCACCGATGATACGACCACGGCCGTAAGCATCCGGCAGACCAGTCAGAATACCGGATTTACGGCAATTCAGAATGTCTTTGGTATAAACATCGAATACACCCTGGTTATGGGTTTTGCGGTATTCGGTGAAGATTTTTTTCAGCATCGGGTCCAGTTCGCGATTGTACGCTTTGCAGGAACCTTCAACCATTTTGATGCCGCCAAACGGGATGATAGCGCGTTTCAGCGGAGCTTCAGTTTGCAGACCAACGATTTTCTCAAGCGCTTTATTGATGTAGCCAGCATCGTGAGAAGTAATAGTGGAAGCAACAGAGGTGTCAAAATCAACTGGCGCGTGAGTGCGGTTTTCCAGTTTAACCCCTTCCATGACTTTGTCCCACAGGGCGGTGGTCGCGTCAGTAGCGCCAGCCAGGAAGGATTCGTCGCCTTCATATGGGGTGTAGTTTTTCTGGATAAAGTCACGTACGTTGACTTCTTTCTGCCAGTCACCTTTTGCAAAACCTTCCCAGGCTGTGGCTAATTTTTCATTAAGCTCGGACATGTAACACCTACCTTCTTAAGTGGATTTTTTATTTACTGCCTGAAACAACCATTAATGATGATCGTTGCCACGCAGGTAAATGACCCAGTATGTCAACCCGACTAATAACCCACCACCTATGATATTCCCGATTGTTACCGGAATAAGGTTATCGATGATGAAATTCGTAATAGTCAGATGAGAAAAACTTTCCGGGCTGGAACCAACTGCGGTCCAGAACTCCGGGCTAGCAAAGCTACGGATTACGACACCCATAGGGATCATAAACATGTTTGCGATACTGTGCTCAAAACCGCTGGCAACAAACATGGCCACCGGCAGCACCATAATCAGCGCTTTATCTGTCAGACTGCGACCTGAGTAGCTCATCCATACGGCCAGGCAGACCATCAGGTTCGCCAAAATACCCAGTGCGACAGCTTCAACAAAAGTATGGTGCAGTTTGTGGTCAGCTGTTTGCAGAACATTTAAGCCCCAGCCGCCATTTGCTACCATATATTCCCCGGATAACCACATCAGCAGCACGAACAGTAGCGCACCAATCAGGTTACCGATATAGACGTTTACCCAGTTACGAGCCAACTGGCCCCAGGTAATACGTCCACTGGCTTTTGCCACCACAATCAACACAGTTGATGTGAAAAGGTCTGCGCCGCAGATGACGCAAAGAATTAACCCTAATGAGAAGCATATCCCACCAATCAGTTTAGCCATGCCAAATGGCATTGATGCTGTCCCTGTGGTGGCAGTAATGTAAAAAACAAACGCGATGGAGATAAAGACACCTGCTGTAATCGCCAAAAAAAAGGTTGTCAGCGGTTTCTTCGTTGCTTTGTAGACACCTGCTTCTTCGGCAACTTTGGCCATCGCAGCTGGAAGTATTAGATCAAAAGGGTTGTCAGCTTTCACACTAACTCTCTCTTTATTAAGTCGGCGACGAGATACTAACAAAGCATTATAGAAGAGAATTTGATATGGATCATATCTCGCCTGGCTTATAGGACCGCAAAGTGCGTGGTTTTTCAGCAAATGCGGAGTAACTTATTGATTATCAAAATAAAAATAAATTTTAAAAGTTATAAAATGAGTTGATTGTTTTTATGAAGCCTCCGAAAAATCGTTAATTAAAATGGGGTAGTTGCCATGAGAAGTAACAATATTAGTCCGCAGGTAATAATACCATTTACCCATATTTAACTTAATTATTACAACTGGCTGACATTGCAAGAATATAAATAAAAAGGGGCAATAAAATTGCCCCGTAATATAGCGTAGACCTGCGATGAAGCCTACATATTGTCGTACTACTTGTCGTTATTTCGCCCAAAATGCCGCTTTGGCGCGTTGTAACTTTTCGTAAGCCGCTAACAGAGCCTGATGCGCCGGGAATGCCTGCAGGGTACCGTCTGCTGGTTGCAGGCCATAGAACGGCGCTTCACCGCTCAACGCGGCGCTGGCTGCTTCAACTGTCTGCGCGCCATACATGCGTACGAATGCATTCAGATATTGTAGCGGCTCGCGATCCTCTTCCTGCGCCAGCAACAGTAGCGTTTGCAGACAGCGGTAGTAGTTGGCGCGCTCTGCGCTGAAGATCGACGCGTTGAATTCCATGGTCCATTCGGTCCAGGCCAGAGCCTGATCCATATCGCCGCCAGCCAGCGCCAGCATTGCTTTTAACTCGCCAATGCGCAGGGTGTACCAGCCATTATCTTTACCGGTCGCCAGACCAAGCAGTTCGCGAACGCGGGTAAAATCATCGTGACCTTCGTCGTCCAGTTGGGCGATAAGGTTGAGGTACTCCTCTTTCTCCCACTCGCTGCCCGGTAGTGACAGGATAGTTTCGCGCAGATGGCTGCCCATGGTGTTATTCGCCAGCCACAGATCTTCTGCCGGATAAATATCGGACATGCCCGGCACCAGAATACGACAGGCGTACACGCCAAGGTGCTCGTAATCGGCGATATAAACCTCTTTATCCTCCGCATCGAAGATGGCCATCAGCGTGGCGAACTCTTCTTCAGTGGTCCCTGCGAAGCTCCAGTCAACAAACGGATAATTCGCATCCTGCTTAAACAGATCCCATGAGATCAAACCGCTGGAATCGATAAAGTGAGTTTCGAGGTTAGCGTGTTCAGCCACTTCTTCATCATCAAAGGTCGGCGGGGTAAAGACATCGAGATCTTTCAGACCGCGTCCCTGTAACAGTTCGGTGACTGTACGTTCCAGCGCAACGCCAAAATCCGGGTGTGCACCAAAGGAGGCAAAACAGGTGCCATTTGCCGGATTGAACAGCACAACGCAGATCACGGGATATTTACCGCCCAGCGAGCCATCGTAGGCGAAAATCGGGAAGCCCTCGGCCTCCAGTTTAGCAATGGCTTCCACCACACCAGGATAGCGGGCCAGTACTTCCTCTGGGATTTCCGGCAGGCTAATGCTCTCTGCAATAATACGGTTTTTAATATGGCGCTCGAACACCTCAGATAGACCCTGTACGCGGGCTTCGTTGCGGGTATTACCGGCAGACATGCCGTTGGAAACATAGAGGTTGCCGACGATGTTCATCGGAATATAGACCGTCTGCTCATCAGACTGGCGGGTAAACGGCAGGGCGCAGATACCACGCTCATCATTACCGGATTGCAGATCGACCAGCATCCCGGCGGTCAGCTCACCCTGTGGATCGTAGAATGCACGTAAACGAGCATCAAGGATCCCCTCGGGCAGCGAGTCATCTTCCGCCAGCGGGAACCACTTTTCGTTCGGGTAGTGAACAAATGGGCCTTGTGCGATGGCATCGCCCAGCCAGAAGTCTGCGAAGAAGTAGTTGGTAGAAAGACGTTCGAAGTACTCGCCCAGCGCAGAGGCAAGCGCAGCCTTTTTCGTTGCGCCTTTACCGTTCGTGAAGCATAACGCGCACTCTTTATCGCGAATATGCACGGACCAGACGTTTGGTACCGGATTCAGCCATGAGGCTTCTTCAATGTGAAAACCGAGGTCGGTGAGCTTTTGCTGGAAGCGGGCGATGGAGTCTTCCAGTGCGGCGTCTTTACCGGGAATAAATGTTTGAGTCATGGCGGTCACTTTTTTCGTACGTAAAGCGCGCAATGATACGGGTTTTGCGTGACAGGCGCTATCTTCCGCGTCTGCCCGGCGAAAATAAAACAGCGGTCTATGCTTAGGGAAAGTCACCGCCTGTTCACGGATGGAAAAATGAAAGCGTTCGACCTTCATCGCATGGTACTGGATAAAGTTCCCTTCGAATTTTTGTGGGAAGTGGCACTGCGTAGCCTCTATACCTTCGTTTTAGTCTTTTTATTCCTCAAGATCACTGGCAGACGTGGTGTACGGCAAATGTCGCTGTTCGAAGTCCTCATTATCCTGACGCTGGGCTCAGCTGCGGGAGATGTGGCTTTCTATGACGACGTTCCAATGCTACCTGTGCTGGTGGTTTTTATTACGCTGGCGGTGCTTTACCGTCTGGTGATGTGGCTGATGTCCCACAGCGAAAGGCTGGAAGATCTGCTGGAAGGCAAACCGATTGTCATTGTTGAGAACGGTGAGCTTGCATGGGAAAAATTGCATGAAGAGAATATGACTGAATTTGAGTTTTTCATGGAATTGCGCGGCCAGAGCATAGAACATCTTGGGCAGATTCGGCTGGCTATTATGGAGAACAACGGGCAAATCAGCGTCTACTACTTCCCCGATAAAGAGGTTAAACCCGGGCTCTGTATTCTGCCGGAAGGATGCAGTGAGCGGTATACCTCGGTACCTGAAACGGGCGATTACGTTTGCGTCCGTTGCAGTAAAATTGTCGCTCTGGAGGCAGGCGAAAAGCGATCCTGTGCGCGCTGTGCAAATCCGGAATGGTCGAAGGCCAGTCGGGCAATTCGGGTGACATAACAGGTTTTTTATCGGGCCCGGCTCGGCTGTGCAAAACATTCTGCTATGTGACTGAGCGCACATTTCCCCCCGCGCGGCTATTACCCATTGCGGCGCGTGACGCGCAATGATAAAACCGATGTCACAGGAATAACTTATTGCTTTTTAGCGTGGTGAGGGGAAATGACTCAGGTCTTCAATTTTAGTTCTGGCCCGGCAGTATTACCGGCGGATGTGCTCAAACAGGCGCAACAAGAATTGTGCGACTGGCAAGGTCTTGGCACTTCGGTGATGGAAATTAGCCATCGTAGTAAAGAGTTTATCCATGTGGCTGAAGAGGCGGAGAAGGACTTTCGCGATCTGCTGGGCATCCCCTCCAACTATAAGGTTTTGTTCTGTCACGGCGGCGGTCGCGGTCAGTTTGCTGGTATTCCGCTAAATTTGCTGGGTGATAAAACAACCGCTGATTATGTTGATGCCGGTTACTGGGCGGCAAGTGCGGTCAAAGAAGCGAAAAAATACTGCATTCCACACGTTATTGACGCGAAAATCACTGTTGATGGCCTGCGTGCTGTGAAGCCGATGAGCGAATGGCAACTTAGCAAAAACGCGGCTTACCTCCACTACTGCCCGAACGAAACGATTGATGGCATTGCGATCGATGAAACACCTGCGTTCGCCAATGATGTGGTAGTGACGGCTGATTTCTCTTCAACCATCCTGTCGCGTGAAATTGATGTCAGCCGTTTTGGTGTGATTTATGCGGGCGCGCAGAAAAATATCGGTCCGGCAGGTTTAACGTTGGTGATTGTACGTGAAGATCTGCTGGGCAAAGCTCATGTGGCCTGTCCGTCTATCCTCGACTACAGCGTGCTGAATGAAAACGACTCTATGTTCAACACGCCGCCGACGTTTGCCTGGTATCTCTCAGGGCTGGTGTTTAAATGGCTGAAAAAACAGGGTGGCGTCGCCGCAATGGAGAAAGTCAACCAGCAAAAAAGTGAACTGTTGTATGGTGTAATCGACCGCAGTGATTTTTATCGCAACGATGTGGCGAAGTCTAATCGTTCGCGCATGAACATTCCGTTCCAGTTGGCGGACAGCGCGCTGGACAAACTCTTCCTTGAAGAGTCATTCGCTGCGGGTCTGCACGCGCTGAAAGGCCACCGTGTCGTTGGTGGTATGCGCGCCTCAATTTATAATGCGATGCCGCTGGCTGGCGTACAGGCGCTGACCGACTTTATGGTTGACTTCGAACGTCGCCACGGTTAATTGCTGTAGTCTGTATTCCCCGCAGTCGCACTGCGGGGTTTTATTTTGTCTGTTGAGAGTAAAGTTTCATGGAATCCCTGACGTTACAACCCATCGCGCGGGTAGATGGCACCATCAATCTGCCTGGTTCGAAAAGTGTCTCAAACCGCGCTTTGTTGCTTGCTGCATTTGCCCGTGGCACTACCGCTCTGACCAATTTGCTGGACAGCGACGACGTGCGCCACATGCTGAATGCGCTCAGCGCGCTGGGAATTCATTATACCTTGTCTGCCGACCGTACCCGTTGTGAAGTGACGGGCGTGGGTGGTCCGTTGCACTCTGCGGAAAAACTGGAACTGTTTCTTGGCAATGCCGGAACAGCAATGCGCCCTCTGGCTGCGGCGCTTTGTCTTGGGGCAAACGATCTGGTGTTGACCGGTGAACCGCGCATGAAAGAGCGCCCGATTGGACACCTGGTTGATGCACTGCGTCAGGGGGGAGCGCAAATTGATTACCTTGAGCAGGAAAATTATCCACCTTTGCGCCTGCGCGGTGGTTTTACCGGCGGTGACGTGAGCGTGGACGGCAGCGTTTCCAGCCAGTTCCTGACAGCGCTGCTGATGACTGCGCCGTTGGCGCCGCAGGATACCATTATCACTATCAAAGGTGATCTGGTCTCTAAACCGTATATCGACATCACGTTGCATCTGATGGAAACCTTTGGCGTAGTAGTCGAAAATCAGCACTACCAGCGTTTTGTGGTGCGCGGCGGTCAGCAATATCAGTCCCCTGGCCAGTATCTGGTGGAGGGGGATGCCTCCTCTGCCTCTTATTTCCTGGCGGCAGGTGCGATCAAAGGCGGCACAGTAAAAGTGACCGGCATTGGGCGCAATAGCGTGCAGGGTGATATCCGCTTTGCCGATGTACTGGAAAAAATGGGCGCGACGGTGGTTTGGGGTGATGACTATATTGCCTGTACACGCGGTGAGCTGAACGCTATCGATATGGACATGAATCATATCCCGGACGCGGCAATGACTATCGCGACGGCTGCGCTTTTTGCCAAAGGCACCACTACGCTGCGTAATATTTATAACTGGCGAGTAAAGGAAACAGATCGTCTGTTTGCGATGGCAACAGAGTTGCGCAAAGTGGGCGCAACGGTGGAAGAGGGTGAGGATTATATCCGCATTACTCCACCGGAAAAATTACGATTTGCGGAAATTGGTACGTATAACGATCACCGCATGGCGATGTGCTTCTCGTTGGTGGCGCTGTCTGATACGCCAGTCACCATTCTGGATCCGAAATGCACGGCGAAAACCTTCCCCGACTATTTTGAGCAGTTAGCTCGCATTAGTACGCTCGCGTAACTCTCTTTGCTCCGGGCTGGTGTAAATCAGCCCGGCCTGCCGAACATTTATTCTACACTCAGCTTCAGACCCCTCTGTTATTCGCACGCAGTAGTAACGATTGTGTGCATTGCCGCGTATAATGCGCGGCGTTTACGTAACGATATGCCTTGATTAAGGAGAAAAAGATGACGGCAATTGCCCCGGTAATCACCATTGATGGACCAAGCGGTGCGGGAAAAGGCACGCTTTGCAAGGCAATGGCGGAAGCGTTGCAATGGCATTTGTTGGATTCAGGCGCAATTTATCGTGTGCTGGCACTCGCTGCACTGCATCACCACGTCGATGTGACCTCGGAAGAGGTGCTGGTTCCGTTGGCGGCGCATCTGGATGTGCGATTTATCTCAACCGATGGAAATCTGGAAGTGATCCTCGAAGGTGAGGATGTGAGTGCTGAAATTCGTACCCAGGAAGTAGCAAATGCAGCATCGCAGGTTGCTGCATTTCCGCGCGTGCGTGAAGCATTATTACGCCGCCAGCGCGCGTTTCGCGAAGCACCTGGCCTTATCGCCGATGGCCGTGATATGGGCACAGTGGTTTTTCCTGACGCGCCGGTAAAAATTTTCCTTGACGCTTCTTCTGAAGAACGTGCGAATCGTCGTATGCTCCAGTTGCAGGAGAAAGGCTTTAGTGTTAACTTTGAACGCCTTTTGGCCGAGATCAAGGAACGTGACGATCGCGATCGTAATCGTCCTGTAGCGCCGCTGGTTCCCGCTGCTGATGCTTTAGTTCTGGATTCAACCAGTTTAAGCATTGAGCAAGTGATTGAGAAAGCGCTACAATATGCACGCCAAAAATTGGCTCTCGCGTAAGCGACCGAATTCGTAGTACCTGCTGCAATGGAATGTGAGCAGGCATGTGAAACAACCCCATCCGGCATGAAGCCAGGTGGACGTTAAATTGAAGAATCCTGAAGATTATCAATATGACTGAATCTTTTGCTCAACTCTTTGAAGAGTCCCTGAAAGAAATCGAAACCCGCCCGGGTTCTATCGTTCGCGGTGTTGTTGTTGCTATTGACAAAGACATTGTACTGGTTGACGCCGGTCTGAAATCTGAGTCCGCCATTCCGGCTGAGCAGTTCAAAAACGCCCAGGGCGAGCTGGAAATCCAGGTTGGTGACGAAGTTGACGTTGCTCTGGATGCAGTAGAAGACGGCTTCGGTGAAACCCTGCTGTCCCGTGAGAAAGCTAAACGTCATGAAGCTTGGATCACGCTGGAAAAAGCTTACGAAGACGCTGAAACTGTTACCGGTGTTATCAACGGCAAAGTCAAGGGCGGCTTCACTGTTGAGCTGAACGGTATTCGTGCGTTCCTGCCAGGTTCTCTGGTAGACGTTCGTCCGGTCCGTGACACTCTGCACCTGGAAGGCAAAGAGCTTGAATTCAAAGTAATCAAGCTTGACCAGAAGCGTAACAACGTTGTTGTTTCCCGTCGTGCGGTTATCGAATCCGAAAACAGCGCAGAACGCGATCAGCTGCTGGAAAACCTGCAGGAAGGCATGGAAGTTAAAGGTATCGTTAAGAACCTTACTGACTACGGTGCATTCGTTGATCTGGGCGGCGTTGATGGCCTGTTGCACATCACCGACATGGCATGGAAACGCGTTAAGCATCCGAGCGAAATCGTAAACGTTGGCGACGAAATCACTGTTAAAGTGCTGAAATTCGACCGCGAACGTACTCGTGTATCCCTGGGCCTGAAACAGCTGGGTGAAGATCCGTGGGTAGCTATCGCTAAACGTTATCCGGAAGGCACCAGACTGACTGGCCGTGTGACCAATCTGACCGACTACGGCTGCTTCGTCGAAATCGAAGAAGGCGTTGAAGGCCTGGTTCACGTTTCCGAAATGGATTGGACCAACAAAAACATCCACCCGTCCAAAGTTGTTAACGTTGGCGATGTGGTGGAAGTTATGGTTCTGGATATTGACGAAGAACGTCGTCGTATCTCCCTGGGCCTGAAACAGTGCAAATCCAACCCGTGGCAGCAGTTTGCTGAAACCCACAACAAGGGCGATCGCGTTGAAGGTAAAATCAAGTCTATCACTGACTTCGGTATCTTCATCGGCCTGGACGGCGGCATCGACGGTTTGGTTCACCTGTCTGACATCTCCTGGAACGTTGCAGGCGAAGAAGCAGTTCGTGAATACAAAAAAGGCGACGAAATCGCAGCTGTTGTTCTGCAGGTTGATGCAGAGCGTGAGCGTATCTCTCTGGGCGTTAAACAGCTCGCAGAAGATCCGTTCAATAACTACGTTGCAGTGAACAAGAAAGGCGCAATCGTAAACGGTAAAGTGACTGCAGTTGATGCTAAAGGCGCAACCGTAGAACTGGCTGACGGCGTTGAAGGTTACCTGCGCGCTTCTGAAGCTTCTCGTGATCGTGTAGAAGATGCAACTCTGGTTCTGAATGTTGGTGATGATGTTGAAGCTAAATTCACCGGTGTTGACCGTAAGAACCGCGTAGTTAGCCTGTCTGTACGTGCGAAAGACGAAGCTGACGAGAAAGATGCTATCGCTTCTGTTAACAACAAACAGGAAGAAGGCAACTTCTCTAACGCTATGGCTGAAGCTTTCAAAGCAGCTAAAGGCGAGTAAGATCAAGTATCCCGAGTTATTTGTTTGGTAACAGGACGAAAGTCACAGAGTTACCGTGCGAACGACGATGAGTTACTTGACAGATCACAGGATTCGTCCTGTAATCAATGACAAAGGGCGGCTACGGTCGCCCTTGTTAAAGCTATTAAGCGAATATTGCGTTGAAGGAAACCGGAGGAATCATGACCAAGTCAGAATTGATAGAAAGACTTGCAAGCCAGCAATCGCATATCCCGGCTAAAGCCGTGGAAGATGCCGTAAAAGAAATGCTGGAGCATATGGCCTCTACTCTTGCCCAGGGTGAGCGCATTGAGATCCGCGGTTTCGGCAGTTTTTCCCTTCACTATCGTGCACCTCGCACCGGGCGTAACCCCAAAACAGGCGATAAAGTGGATCTGGAAGGTAAATACGTTCCGCACTTTAAGCCGGGTAAAGAATTACGTGACCGCGCCAATATTTATGAGTAATTCTTAGCGAAAAGCAAAGAATTGCATTCGAGAAGGCACCTGAAAGGGTGCCTTTTTCATTTTATGCGTTTCTTTTCCTGAAGCAGCCTCGCACATTTTTGCTGATGTGATGTAACGCGATAAAAAAACAACAATTCGCGCCGCAAACCTGAAAACATACGAAAGCGAATCAAACCAGAGCTCCGCATACTTCTGCTCCACAAGGAGGTATGCATGGCGTTATCTACATTAGCCGCATGCATTATATTGGGCATTTTGCCGCTGTTGTGGTTGCCAGCATTACCCGATATTCACAGTAGTTGGTGCGTCATCATTAGTGGATGCCTGCTGGCATGCTTACAACCACGGTTTTTACGCTATGGGGGTATCACGTTGCTCATTTTTGCCTGGGGCGTTTTGAACGCAATGCAGGCACTTTGGCCAACGATGAATCTTCCAGGGGCGAACCGCCAGGTTGAAGTCATTATTACCGAAACAGACAGTATGACCCGACATCAGGCGAAGATAGTGAGTCTTAATGGTAAACGCCTGTTCCCGGCCGCTGGCATAACGCTCTATGGGCAATATTTACCTGCCCCGGTCTGCACAGGACAGCGATGGGCGATGACCGTCCGCGTCCGAGCGATGCATGGCCAACTCAACGACGGAGGATTTGATTCTCAGCGCTATGCATTGGCGAGCCATCTTCCTCTTAGCGGTCGTTTTAGCGATGCGCGTTTAATCGAGCCAACTTGTAGCTGGCGTGCTGATTATTTGCAGTCGCTGACGCACACGCTTTCCCCTTATTTATGGCGTCCGGTGATTCTGGCGCTGGGAATGGGGGAGCGTTCGGCACTTGAAAGCTCGGTAAAAGAGATTATGCGTCAGACAGGAATCGCCCACTTAATGGCTATATCTGGATTGCATATCGCTCTTGCCGCAATGCTTGGCGGCATTGTTACTCGTGGTATACAGTTTTACTTCCCAGCCAATCGGGTTAACTGGGCCTTGCCGCTGCTCGCTGGCACGTTGTGTGCCATCGGATATGCATGTCTCACCGGCTTACAGCCCCCTGCATTGCGCACGGCTATTTCGCTTAGTGTCTGGGCCACACTACGTCTTTCCGGTCGGCAGTGGTCGCCCTGGCAAGTCTGGCTCTGTTGTATCGCCGTGATACTGTTTATCGATCCGCTATCCATATTGTCATACAGCTTGTGGTTATCGGCCTTCGCCGTGGCCGCATTACTGTTCTGGTATCAGTGGTTACCCATGCCAGCTCAACAACACTGGCTTATACGTAACGGTATAAGCCTGATCCATTTGCAGATAGGAATGACGTTATTACTGATTCCATTACAATTATCTATGTTCCATGGGATCAGTCTAAGCTCGTTGGTCGCCAATCTGCTGGCGATCCCTCTGGTCACATTTGTCACCGTACCCTTGATTTTAACGGGAATGCTGTTGCACTTGACCGGGCCCTCATTAATTGAGGAAGCCTGCTGGTACCTGGCGAACCAAACACTCGTACTCTTGTTTGCTTTTCTGCGATGGTTGCCCGCGGGATGGATCAACGTTGATGCACGTTGGCAGGCAGTCGCCTGGGTACCATGGTTGATGCTGATCTGCTGGCGCTTGTCTCTGTGGTGTCGTATTCCTGCCCTGTGTCTGACTGGCCTGACGATGCTCTTATTGCCGCTATGGCGGGGTGATCGGCCAGGAGCGTGGTCCGTACATATGCTGGATGTTGGGCAGGGGCTGGCAATGGTAATTGAGCGCAATGGTAAAGCAATTCTCTATGACACCGGCGTTGCGTGGTCTGGTGGTGATAGTGGCCAGCAACTGATTATTCCCTGGCTGCGCTGGCATGCTCTGCAGCCCGAGGGCATCATTCTGAGCCATGAACATCTGGATCATCGCGGTGGCCTGGCATCGTTACTGAGAACCTGGCCAGAACTGTGGGTACGCAGTCCATTAGGTTGGGCTGGCCATACGCCCTGTTTTCGTGGGGAAACATGGCAGTGGCAGGGGTTGACGTTCAGCGTGCACTGGCCGCTACCGAAAGCGCAGATGCAGGGGAACAATCTCTCATGTGTCGTGAAGGTGGAGGATGGGCAACACAGCATCCTGCTAACCGGAGACATCGAAACACAGGGCGAGATGGCAATGCTCAGCCACTACTGGCAGCACCTGCAATCTACCATTGTACAGGTACCTCATCACGGAAGTAATACCTCGTCGTCTCTGCCTTTCTTACAGCGGGTTGGAGGTAAGGCGGCTGTGGCGTCTGCGTCGCGGTATAACGCCTGGCGCTTCCCTTCGCTAAAGGTCGTAAAACGTTACCGGGAACAGGGATATCGCTGGTATGACACTCCGCACCAGGGGCAGATAACCATCTCTTTTTCTCCCCAGGGCTGGGAAATCCATAGCTTACGAGATCAACTTTTACCGCGTTGGTATCATCAGTGGTTTGGCGTCCCAAACGATAACGGGTAGAATATGCGGCTATTTCAACAAGTGCTGGTTTTCTGAATGCAGAACGATAAAGATCTCTCCACATGGCAGACATTCCGCCGACTATGGCCAACTATTGCGCCGTTCAAAACGGGTCTGATCGTGTCGGGGATTGCGTTAATCCTCAACGCAGCCAGCGATACATTCATGTTATCGCTGCTTAAACCGTTACTGGACGATGGTTTTGGTAAAACGGACCGTTCGGTGCTGCTGTGGATGCCGCTGGTGGTTATCGGGCTGATGATCCTCCGCGGTATCACCAGTTATATCTCCAGTTACTGCATTTCCTGGGTCTCGGGGAAAGTAGTGATGACCATGCGCCGCCGCCTGTTTAGCCACATGATGGGTATGCCGGTATCATTTTTTGATAAGCAATCGACTGGCACATTGCTGTCGCGTATTACCTACGATTCGGAACAAGTGGCTTCGTCTTCATCCAGCGCATTGATCACCGTGGTGCGTGAAGGTGCATCGATCATCGGCCTGTTCGTGATGATGTTCTGGTATAGCTGGCAACTGTCGCTGATCCTGATTGTGCTGGCGCCAATTGTTTCTGTCGCTATTCGCGTGGTATCTAAGCGTTTCCGTAATATCAGCAAAAACATGCAGAACACGATGGGGCAGGTGACCACCAGCGCGGAACAGATGCTAAAAGGACATAAAGAGGTGCTGATGTTTGGCGGTCAGGAAGTGGAAACCCACCGCTTTGACAAAGTCAGTAACAAAATGCGCTTGCAGGGTATGAAAATGGTCTCTGCTTCCTCTATTTCCGATCCTTTGATCCAGTTAATTGCCTCACTGGCACTGGCATTTGTGCTTTATGCCGCCAGCTTCCCAAGCGTCATGCAGACGCTTTCGGCTGGTACGATTACCGTCGTCTTTTCTTCTATGATTGCCCTGATGCGCCCGTTGAAATCGTTGACTAACGTCAATGCTCAGTTCCAGCGAGGTATGGCGGCTTGTCAGACGCTGTTTGCTATCCTCGATAGTGAGCAGGAAAAAGACGAAGGAACGCGTGTTATCGAACGTGCTCGCGGCGATATTGAATTCCGCAACGTGACGTTTACTTATCCTGGCCGTGATACGCCAGCTCTGCGCAATATCAACCTGACGATCCCTGCGGGCAAGACTGTTGCACTGGTGGGGCGTTCCGGTTCTGGTAAATCGACGTTGGCCAGCCTAATCACGCGTTTCTATGATATTGACGAAGGACAGATCCTGATGGATGGCCACGATCTGCGCGAATACAAGCTCACATCGCTACGTGACCAGGTCGCGCTGGTCTCCCAGAACGTGCATCTCTTTAATGATACCGTTGCCAATAACATTGCCTATGCCCGTACCGAGGTATACAGCCGTGAGGAGATTGAGAAAGTAACGAAGATGGCCTATGCCTTTGATTTTATCAATAAAATGGATAGTGGCCTGGATACAATAATTGGCGAGAATGGGGTGCTGCTTTCCGGCGGCCAGCGTCAGCGTATCGCGATTGCCCGAGCGTTGCTGCGTGACAGCCCGATCCTGATCCTTGATGAGGCCACGTCAGCGCTGGATACCGAATCTGAACGTGCTATTCAGGCTGCGCTCAATGAGTTGCAGAAAAACCGTACCTCTTTGGTTATCGCGCACCGCCTGTCTACCATTGAACAGGCCGATGAGATTGTGGTGGTTGAAGATGGATGTATCGTTGAGCGTGGCAGTCATGCCGAGTTGCTGGAGCACCGCGGCGTTTACGCTCAGCTTCATAAAATGCAGTTTGGCGCATGATTGCTCGTATCTGGTCCGGTGAATCTCCGCTGTGGCTACTATTATTGCCACTCTCATGGCTTTATGGCCTGGTGAGTGGCGCAATCCGTCTGGCTTATCGTCTGGGGCTCAAAAAATCCTGGCGCGCCCCTGTTCCGGTGGTGGTGGTCGGTAACCTGACGGCTGGCGGTAACGGTAAAACACCAGTGGTTGTCTGGTTGGTTGAACAGCTTCAGCAGCGTAGTATCCGCGTAGGGGTGGTTTCGCGAGGGTATGGCGGGAAGGCAGCACATTATCCGCTGCTGCTGACGTCTGATACCACGCCGGAAGAGGCAGGCGACGAACCTGTGCTGATTTACCAGCGCACCGGCGCGCCTGTTGCTGTGTCACCCCTCCGCCGTGAGGCGGTGGAAGCCATTCTGGCACAACATCCTGTGCAGATAATCGTGACCGATGATGGCCTTCAACACTATCCCCTGGCGCGAGACAAAGAGATTGTGGTTGTTGATGGCGCTAGACGTTTTGGCAATGGCTGGTGGCTGCCTGCGGGTCCGATGCGTGAACGCGCTTCACGTCTGAAAACGGTTGATGCGGTGATCGCCAATGGCGGCGTAGCACGAGCGGGTGAGATCCCGATGCGCCTGATACCGGGGATGGCGGTTAATTTGCGCACGGGTGAACGGCGTGAAGTACGTGAGCTGGTGCCTTGCGTGGCGATGGCTGGTATTGGCCATCCCCCGCGTTTTTTCGCTACGCTCAGTGAGTGCGGTGTGACACCGGAACAGACTTTTGCGCTCGCCGATCACCAGGCATTAACCCGTTCGGATGTTCGGGCGATGGTCAAACCGGGACAGACGCTGGTGATGACAGAAAAAGATGCGGTGAAATGTCGGCCCTTCGCTGAAGATAACTGGTGGTATTTGCCTGTGGACGCGCAACTGGAAGGTGAACAGGCAAATAAGCTACTGCAGGAATTGCTTACACTGGCGCGCTGACGATCGCTTCATCGGCCGCGCCCTGTTAACTGAACAGGAATCTCCATGTCTGTGCCGCAACTCTCGTTAACATCTGCCCGCCATCTACATCTCGCCGCGCAAGGTTTACTGCGTAAACCTGCCAGACGCGCCGTACCTTCCGATATCCTCTCTATGATTCAGCGCATGTCGCTGCTGCAAATCGACACTATCAATATTGTTGCCCGTAGCCCTTATCTGGTGCTGTTCAGCCGCCTTGGGCAGTATCCATCGCAGTGGCTTGACGACGCACTACGTCGTGGTGAACTGATGGAATATTGGGCTCATGAAGCCTGTTTCTTACCGCGTGATGATTTTGCCCTTGTACGCCACCGCATGCTGACACCTGACAAGATGGGCTGGAAGTACCGTAAAGAGTGGATGCAGGAGCATGCCGAAGAAATTGAGCAGCTTGTTGCCCATATTGAGAAAAATGGGCCGGTGCGCTCTGCCGATTTTGAGCATCCGCGTAAAGGCACCAGTGGCTGGTGGGAGTGGAAACCTCACAAGCGACATCTGGAGGGATTGTTTACGGCCGGGAAAGTGATGGTTATCGAACGCCGTAATTTCCAGCGCGTCTATGATCTCACGCAGCGGGTAATGCCACACTGGGATGATGAGCGAGACGTGCTGTCGCAGGAGGCAGCGGAGTACCGGATGTTGGAAAACAGCGCCCGTAGTCTCGGGGTGTTTCGTGCTCAGTGGCTGGCAGACTACTACCGTCTGCGTCAGCCAGCATTACCGTTACTACTGGAGCAGTTGCAGGATGCCGGGCAAATTTATCCGGTCAATGTTGAAACCCTGGGGCCATCCTGGCTGCATGCGTCACTATTGCCGCTACTGGCAGCGGCACAGAAAGACCAACTCACCGCCACGCACAGCGCAGTATTGTCACCGTTTGATCCGGTGGTTTGGGATCGCAAGCGGGCCGAGCAGTTTTTCGATTTCAGTTATCGTCTGGAGTGCTACACCCCGGCACCTAAGCGGCAGTTTGGCTATTTCGTGTTGCCGCTGCTTCACCGTGGGCGGCTGGTTGGGCGCATGGATGCCAAAATGCACCGCAAAGAGGGTGTACTGGAAGTGATTGCGCTCTATCTTGAGGACGGGGTTAAGCCTGGCTGTATGCTGGAAAAGGGGCTGCAAAACGCCATTACGGAATTCGCCCGTTGGCAGGGGGCCCGAAGGATCACGTTTGCGCGTCTGCCGGATGGGTTGTTTTCAGCCTGCCGAAGCGGGCTGGAAATAGACGCGGTGTAAGAAATGGATGTGATAAGCTTAACGCATTAATTGTCGGTGTCTCAGGAGGAAAGATGGATCACCGTTTGCTTGAAATTATTGCCTGTCCTGTGTGTAACGGCAAACTCTACTACAGCCAGGATAAGCAAGAGCTGATCTGTAAAATTGACAGTCTGGCCTACCCGGTGCGGGAAGGCATTCCGGTCTTGCTGGAAACTGAAGCGCGTTCGTTAACTGCGGAAGAGAGCCGGCCATGAGTTTCGTTGTTATTATTCCTGCGCGTTACGCCTCCACGCGTTTGCCGGGAAAACCTTTGGTGGATATCAACGGCAAACCGATGGTGGTGCACGTGCTGGAACGCGCGCGTGAATCTGGTGCCGATCGCATCATTGTGGCAACGGACAACGAAGAGGTGATGCGTGCGGTGCAGGCGGCTGGCGGTGAAGTCTGCATGACTCGCGCCGATCACCAGTCCGGAACTGAGCGTCTGGCCGAAGTCGTTGAAAAATGCGGCTTCAGCGACGATACGGTAATAGTTAATGTGCAGGGTGATGAGCCGATGATCCCGCCAGCGATTATTCGTCAGGTGGCCAGCAACCTCAGCATTCGCAATGTGGGTATGGCGACACTCGCCGTACCCATTCACAGCGCGGAAGAAGCGTTCAATCCCAACGCTGTTAAAGTGGTGATGGATGCTGAAGGTTATGCGCTGTACTTTTCTCGCGCTACGATCCCATGGGATCGGGACCGTTTTGCGCTTTCCCGTGAAACGATTGGTGACACCTTCCTGCGCCATATCGGCATTTATGGCTATCGGGCTGGTTTTATCCGCCGTTATGTCAGTTGGCAAACCAGTCCGCTGGAGCAGATCGAAATGCTGGAGCAGCTTCGTGTGCTCTGGTATGGCGAGAAGATCCACGTTGCTGTGGCAAGTGTTGTGCCGGGTACGGGTGTGGATACGCCAGACGATCTTGAGCGCGTTCGCCAGGCCCTGCGTTAAGCCTTTCATCCCCTCTGTCCGGAGGGGATTTTCCGTTTCCTGTCAAATTCCTGCGCTGTTTTGATCTTACCAGGGTGACATCCGTCCTGCAGGCGCTCATTATAAAAGCAGTCGTTTTTGTGAGGGCATTCTGCTATGGAACAACTGCGCGCTGAACTGAGCCATCTGCTGGGAGAAAAACTGAGTCGCATGGAGTGTGTCAGTGAAAAGCCTGATTCTGCTCTTTGGTCGCTGTATGATAGTCAGGGAAATCCGCTGCCGCTACTGGCCCGGAGTTTCTCTACGCCAGGCATTGCTCGTCAACTGGCCTGGAAGATCTCAATGCTGGCAAGAAACGGTGCCGTGCGGATGCCGGTGGTATACGGGGTGATGACGCATGAAGAACATCCCGGCCCTGATGTGTTGCTGATTGAGCGTCTGCGCGGCGTGCCAGTGGAAGCCCCGACGCGCACGCCAGAGCGCTGGGAACAGTTAAAGGACCAAATTGTTGAGGCGCTACTTGCCTGGCACCGTCAGGACAGCCACGGCTGCGTCGGTATGGTCGACAACACCCAAGAAAATGTCTGGCCGTCATGGTATCGCCAGCGCGTGGAAGTGCTGTGGACTACCCTCAATCAATATCAGAATACTGGCCTAACTATGCAGGATAAACGGCTGTTGTTTCGCACCCGCGAATGCCTGTCCGCGCTGTTTGACGGTTTCAATGATAATTGCGTGCTGGTGCACGGCAGCTTTAATTTGCGCAGTATGCTGAAGGATGCCCGCAGCGATCAACTGTTGGCGATGGTGGGGCCCGGCATTATGCTATGGGCGCCCCGTGAATATGAGCTGTTTCATCTCGTCGATGGGCCGCAGGCGGAAGGGCTGCTTTGGCGCTATTTACAACGCGCACCGGTGGCGGAATCCTTCCTCTGGCGGCGCTGGCTCTATCTGCTCTGGGACGAGGTGGCGCAACTGGTGAACACAGGCAGATTTAGCCGCGTCAATTTCGATCTCGCCTCGAAATCACTGCTTCCCTGGCTGGTCTGAACTGCCTTTCAGCCACTGCCAGATACGCCCCAACGTTTCATAGCCTACCCGGTCGCTGTGCATCAGCCAGACCGGGGAAGGAATAATGCGCTCCCACGGATTCAACGGCGACTCAATTGCCATCTGGTTTGCTGGCGCGGGGAGCGGATGCAGCCCTACATGCTGGAAGAAAATCATCGCCCGCGGCAAATGCGATGCGGAGGTCACCAGCAGAAATGGTGAATCGCCGATGGCTCGCTTCACCGCTGCCGCTTCTTCTTCCGTATCTTTTGGATCATTCAGCGTCATAATTTCGCTGCGCGGGACGCCAAGGCTTTCCGCCACGCGCGCGCCCGCTTCTGCAGTGCTGACTGGGTTGGTTTTCGCTGCCGCACCAGTAAAGATCAGTTTCGCGCCTGGATTGGCCCGCCAGAGGCGAATCCCTTCATTCAGGCGAGGCAGACTGTTATTAATCAGGTTTGAGCTGGGTGCCCAGGCATCATTCCAGGTGTAACCACCGCCAAGGACGACGATATACTTCACTGGCTGTGTGCCGCGCCACGTGGGATATTTCGCTTCGATAGGTTTTAGCAGACCATCCGCGACCGGTTGCAGGCTTAACAGCAGCAAAACCAGCCAGCCGAAAGTAATACATGTCTTACCCGTTTTCTGCCAGCGGCTGAACCAGACAAGCATAACCCCCAGCCCGATCACCAAAAGCAAAAAAGGCAGGGGAAGCATCATGCCCCCCAGGAATTTTTTTAGGCTGAAAAGCACAGGAACCGTCTCCTTTTTGAGCATACAGCAAGCGATTTCAGCCGATCTTACACCAGAAGGGTTCATTCTCGTCACGGCTGTGACAAAATAGTGGTTTTGCCAAAAGCGTGGGGCGTGCATGCAGGATCGTAACTTCGACGATATCGCGGAGAAATTCTCGCGCAACATCTACGGTACTACCAAAGGGCAGTTGCGCCAGGCGATCCTGTGGCAGGATCTTGATGCGCTGCTGGCAACGCATGGCACTGTTCCGTTGCGGGTTCTGGATGCTGGCGGAGGCGAAGGACAAACAGCGATTCGGATGGCACAGTTGGGCCACCACGTTACCCTGTGCGATGTGTCTAAAGAGATGATCGCGCGCGCGCAAATCGCAGCAGAGGCGAAAGGTGTGAGCGGTAACATGCATTTTGTACAATGCGCCGTTCAGGATGTGGCTGAGCATTTGGAATCGCCCGTTGATCTGATATTGTTCCATGCTGTGCTTGAATGGGTGGCAGAACCCCTATTTGCATTAGAAAAATTGTGGTCGATGCTGCGCCCGGGCGGCGTGTTGTCATTGATGTTTTATAATGCCGACGGTCTGCTAATGCACAATATGGTGGCAGGGAATTTCGACTATGTGAAAGCAGGTATGCCAAAACGTAAAAAACGCACCCTTTCCCCGGACTATCCGCGCAATCCTGCGGACGTTTACGGCTGGCTCGAACAGATTGGCTGGCACATTACCGGTAAAACCGGCGTACGGGTTTTTCACGATTACCTGCGTGAAAAACATCAACAGCACGACTGTTTTGACGCATTGCTCGAGCTTGAAACACGCTTTTGTCGTCAGGAGCCATATATCAGCCTTGGCCGCTATATTCACGTGACAGCGCTTAAGCCGCAAATCGATGGAAGGACAAACGATGAGTGAATTTTCCCAGACAGTCCCCGAACTGGTTGCCTGGGCCAGGAAGAATGATTTCTCTATCTCGCTGCCAGTCGACAGGCTCTCTTTTTTGCTGGCTATCGCCACGCTCAACGGCGAGCGTCTTGATGGTGAGATGAGCGAAGGCGAACTGGTTGACGCGTTTCGCCACGTCAGCGAGGCGTTTGAGCAAACCAGCGAAACCATCGTTCAGCGCGCCAATAACGCTATCAATGACATGGTGCGTCAGCGTTTGTTAAATCGCTTTACCAGTGAACTCGTGGAAGGCAATGCGATCTACCGCTTGACGCCGCTCGGCATCGGCATCACTGATTACTACATCCGCCAGCGTGAATTTTCCACACTGCGCCTCTCTATGCAGTTGTCGATTGTAGCAAGCGAGCTAAAACGCGCGGCTGACGCGGCGGAAGAGGGTGGCGACGAATTTCACTGGCATCGTAACGTCTTTGCACCGCTGAAATATTCGGTGGCGGAGATTTTCGACAGCATCGATTTGACCCAGCGCTTGATGGATGAACAGCAGCAGCAGGTGAAAGATGATATCGCCCAGTTGCTGAATAAAGACTGGCGGGCAGCCATCTCCAGTTGTGAATTTTTGCTGTCAGAAACCTCCGGTACACTGCGTGAGTTGCAGGATACGCTGGATGCCGCTGGGGACAAACTTCAGGCGAATCTGCTGAGCATCCAGGATTCCACCGTAGGCCGGGATGATCTGGAGTTCCTCGATCAGCTGGTGTTCAACCTGCAAAGTAAGCTGGATCGCATTGTAAGCTGGGGTCAGCAGTCGATCGACCTGTGGATCGGTTACGACCGCCACGTGCACAAATTTATCCGTACCGCTATCGATATGGATAAAAACCGCGTCTTCGCTCAGCGTCTGCGCCAGTCGGTGCAGTCTTATTTTGATGCGCCGTGGGCATTGACCTATGCCAATGCCGACAGGCTACTGGATATGCGCGATGAAGAGATGGCGCTACGCGATGAAGAGGTGACTGGCGAACTGCCGCCGGATCTGGAGTTCGAAGAGTTTAACGAAATCCGCGAACAGTTGGCGGCAATGATTGAGCAGCAACTGGCGATTTATAAAACCAAAGGTGTGCCGCTGGATCTTGGGCTGGTCACCCGCGAATATCTGACACAGTATCCGCGTGTCCGGCATTTCGACATCGCGCGTATTGTAGTCGATCAGGCGGTACGTCTTGGCGTAGCGCAAGCAGATTTCACCGGACTGCCGCCGAAATGGCAGCCGATTAATGATTACGGAGCCAAGGTACAGGCGCATGTCATCGACAAATATTGAACAAGTGATGCCGGTTAAACTGGCGCAGGCGCTGGCTAACCCATTGTTTCCGGCGCTTGACAGCGCATTGCGCTCAGGACGGCATATCGGGCTTGATGAGCTGGATAATCACGCCTTTTTGATGGACTTTCAGGAATATCTGGAAGAGTTTTACGCGCGTTATAACGTTGAACTGATCCGTGCGCCGGAGGGGTTCTTCTATCTTCGCCCGCGCTCCACCACGCTGATTCCGCGTTCGGTGCTTTCCGAGCTGGATATGATGGTGGGTAAAATTCTCTGCTACCTGTACCTGAGCCCGGAGCGTCTGGCAAATGAAGGGATCTTCACGCAACAGGAGTTGTACGATGAACTGCTGTCGCTGGCCGATGAACCGAAACTGTTGAAACTGGTCAACAACCGCTCAACCGGCTCCGATCTTGACCGGCAGAAGCTGCAGGAAAAGGTACGTTCCTCGCTTAACCGTCTGCGTCGCCTTGGCATGATCTGGTTTATGGGCAATGACAGCAGCAAATTTCGTATCACGGAATCGGTGTTCCGCTTTGGTGCAGATGTCCGCTCTGGCGACGATCCGCGCGAAGCGCAACTGCGTATGATCCGCGACGGTGAAGCCATGCCAGTCGAAAACCACTTGCAGCTCAATGATGAGCCTGAAGAAAATCAGCCGGATAGCTCGGAGGAAGAGTAATGATCGATCGTGGTAAATTTCGTTCGCTAACGCTGATTAACTGGAACGGTTTTTTCGCCCGCACCTTTGACCTGGATGAGCTGGTTACCACGCTTTCCGGGGGGAACGGCGCCGGGAAATCCACTACCATGGCGGCGTTTGTCACGGCGCTGATCCCCGATCTGACGCTGCTGCACTTCCGTAACACCACCGAAGCGGGCGCGACCTCCGGCTCTCGTGATAAAGGGCTGCACGGTAAACTGAAAGCTGGTGTCTGTTATTCGGTGCTGGACGTGATCAACTCCCGCCATCAGCGCGTACTGGTTGGGGTGCGTCTGCAACAGGTTGCCGGGCGCGATCGTAAAGTGGATATTAAACCTTTCGCCATTCAGGGCTTGCCGACTGCTGTATTGCCGACGCAGTTGCTGACCGAAACGCTGAACGAGCGTCAGGCGCGCGTGCTGTCGTTGCAGGAAGTGAAAGACAAACTGGACGCGATGGAAGGCGTACAGTTTAAGCAGTTCAACTCCATCACCGATTACCACGCGCTGATGTTCGATCTGGGTATCGTTGCGCGTCGTCTGCGTTCCGCATCGGATCGCAGCAAATTCTATCGTCTAATTGAAGCCTCGCTGTACGGCGGGATTTCCAGCGCCATTACCCGCTCGCTACGCGATTATCTGCTACCGGAAAATAGCGGGGTGCGTAAAGCGTTCCAGGATATGGAAGCGGCGCTGCGTGAAAACCGGATGACGCTTGAAGCGATTCGCGTGACCCAGTCGGATCGCGATCTGTTCAAACATTTGATCAGCGAAGCCACCAACTATGTGGCGGCGGATTACATGCGCCATGCCAATGAGCGGCGCGTGCATCTGGATAAAGCGCTGGAGTTTCGCCGTGATCTATTTACCTCGCGCCAGCAACTGGCAGCCGAGCAGTTTAAGCATGTCGATATGGCACGTGAACTGGCAGAACATACCGGTGCGGAAGGCGATCTGGAAGCCGATTACCAGGCGGCCAGCGATCACCTGAACCTGGTGCAAACGGCGCTGCGCCAGCAAGAAAAAATCGAACGCTACGAAGCGGATCTCGAAGAGTTACAGATTCGCCTCGAAGAACAGCACGAAGTGGTGGCAGAAGCCGCCGAGCGTCACGAAGAGAATGAAGCCCGCGCTGAGGCCGCCGAGCTGGAAGTGGATGAGTTGAAGAACCAGCTTGCCGATTACCAGCAGGCGCTGGATGTGCAGCAAACCCGCGCTATTCAGTACAACCAGGCATTGCAGGCGCTGGAGCGGGCAAAAGAGCTGTGTCGGTTACCGGATCTCACGTCGGAAAGTGCTAACGAATGGCTGGAAACTTTCCAGGCTAAAGAGCAGGAAGCGACCGAAAAACTGCTGTTGCTGGATCAGAAATTAAGCGTTGCTCAGACCGCGCACAGCCAGTTCGAGCAGGCTTACCAACTGGTGGCCGCCATCAACGGTCCGCTGGCGCGTAATGAAGCCTGGGAAGTGGCGCGCGAGTTGCTGCGCGATGGTGTAAACCAGCGCCATCTGGCTGAACAGGTGCAGCCGCTGCGCATGAGGCTGAATGAGCTGGAACAGCGTCTGCGTGAGCAGCAGGAAGCCGAACGTCTGTTCGCCGAGTTCTGCAAGCGTCAGGGCAAACAGTATGATGTCGAAGAGCTGGATAACCTGCATCAGGAGTTGGAGGCGCAAATCGCCGCGCTCTCCGATAACGTTGCTACTGCTGGCGAACAGCGTCTTACGCTGCGCCAGGAACTGGAACAACTGCAATCGCGCATTCAGACGCTGACAAAACGCGCGCCGGTATGGCTGGCGGCGCAGAGTAGCCTGACGCAACTGAGCGAGCAGAGCGGCGAAGCGTTCGAATCTGGCCAGCAAGTGACGGAATACCTGCAACAATTGCTGGAGCGTGAGCGCGAAGCGATCGTTGAGCGTGATGAGGTTGGCGCGAGTAAACGTGCTGTCGATGATGAAATTGAACGCTTAAGTCAACCTGGTGGTGCGGAAGATGCTCGTCTGAACGCGCTGGCGGAACGCTTTGGCGGCGTGCTGCTGTCGGAAATTTATGACGATGTCAGCATCGACGATGCGCCCTATTATTCAGCGCTGTATGGCCCGTCGCGTCACGCCATCGTAGTTCCTGATTTGTCGCAGGTGGCGGAGATGCTGGAAGGGCTGGAAGATTGCCCGGAAGATCTCTATCTAATCGAAGGGGATCCGCAATCCTTTGACGATAGCGTGTTCGCCGTCGACGAGCTGGAAAAAGCGGTGGTGGTGAAAATCGCCGATCGCCAGTGGCGTTATTCGCGTTTCCCATCGCTGCCGCTGTTTGGCCGTGCGGCGCGCGAAAGCCGAATTGAAAGCCTGCACGCCGAGCGTGAAGCCCTGGCCGAGCGTTTTGCGACGCTTTCTTTCGATGTGCAAAAAACGCAGCGTCTGCATCAGGCATTCAGCCGCTTTATCGGCAGCCATCTGGCTGTTGCATTTGAGGACGATCCGGAAGCAGAAATCCGTACGCTCAACAGCCGCCGCGGCGAGCTGGAACGTGCTATCAGCAATCATGAAAACGACAACCAGCAAAACCGTGTGCAGTTTGAACAGGCGAAAGAGGGCGTTGCTCAGCTTAACCGCCTGCTGCCGCGCGTGAGTTTGCTGGCTGACGATACGCTGGCCGATCGCGTTGATGAAATACAGGAACGCCTGGACGAAGCGCAGGAAGCCGCGCGTTTTATTCAGCAGTTTGGCAACCAACTGGCAAAACTGGAGCCGGTTGTTTCTGTACTGCAAAGTGACCCAGAACAGTTTGAGCAGTTAAAAGCCGACTATGCCACATCCCAGCAGGTACAACGCGATGCTCGGCAGCAAGCGTTTGCGCTGGCGGAAGTGGTACAGCGCCGCGCACACTTCAGCTACGCCGATTCGGCTGAAATGTTCAACGGCAATAACGATCTGAACGAGAAGTTGCGTCAGCGTCTGGAGCTGGCGGAAACTGAACGTACCCGGGCGCGTGAAGCAATGCGCAGCCATGCCGCGCAGTTCAGCCAGTACAACCAGGTTCTGGCCTCGCTGAAAAGTTCGTTTGATACCAAAAAAGAGCTGCTTAACGATCTGCAAAAAGAGCTACAGGAGATCGGTGTCCGCGCTGATGGCGGCGCGGAAGAGCGGGCACGCATTCGTCGTGATGAACTGCATGCGCAACTCTCCACGAACCGTGCGCGTCGCAATCAACTGGAAAAAGCGCTCACCTTCTGTGAAGCGGAGATGGATAACCTGACCCGCAAACTGCGTCGCCTGGAGCGCGATTATCACGAAATGCGGGAGCAGGTGGTAACGGCAAAAGCGGGCTGGTGTGCGGTAATGCGGATGGTGAAAGACAATGGTGTTGAGCGCCGTTTACACCGTCGCGAGCTGGCCTATCTTTCGGCTGACGAACTGCGATCCATGTCGGATAAAGCGCTGGGTGCGCTGCGTCTGGCTGTAGCGGATAACGAACACCTGCGCGATGTGTTGCGTATGTCGGAAGATCCGAAGCGCCCGGAACGGAAGATCCAGTTCTTTGTGGCGGTGTATCAGCATCTGCGCGAACGTATCCGTCAGGATATTATTCGCACTGACGATCCGGTGGAAGCGATCGAACAAATGGAGATCGAGCTGAGCCGTCTGACGGAAGAACTGACCTCGCGCGAGCAGAAATTGGCTATTAGCTCCCGCAGCGTAGCGAACATCATCCGCAAAACCATTCAGCGTGAGCAGAACCGTATTCGCATGCTGAACCAGGGGCTGCAAAGCGTTTCGTTTGGTCAGGTCAATAGCGTGCGGCTGAACGTGAACGTGCGGGAAACCCACGCGACGCTGCTGACGGTGCTTTCTGAACAACATGAGCAGCATCAGGATCTGTTTAACAGTAACCGCCTGACCTTCTCAGAAGCGCTGGCGAAACTTTATCAGCGTCTGAACCCGCAAATCGACATGGGCCAGCGGACGCCGCAAACCATCGGCGAAGAGTTGCTCGACTACCGCAACTATCTGGAGATGGAAGTGGAAGTTAACCGTGGTTCCGATGGCTGGCTGCGCGCGGAATCGGGTGCGCTGTCGACCGGTGAAGCGATCGGTACCGGGATGTCGATTCTGGTGATGGTGGTGCAGAGCTGGGAAGACGAAGCCCGTCGTCTGCGTGGCAAGGACATTTCGCCGTGTCGCCTGCTGTTCCTCGACGAAGCAGCGCGTCTTGATGCTCGCTCCATCGCTACGCTGTTTGAGTTGTGCGAGCGTTTGCAGATGCAGCTGATCATCGCAGCACCGGAAAATATCAGTCCGGAAAAAGGCACCACCTATAAACTGGTGCGTAAAGTCTTCCAGAATCATGAGCATGTACACGTCGTGGGGCTGCGCGGTTTTGCTGCTCAACTGCCGGAAACGCTCCCTGGTACGGCGGATGCCTCTTAACGGCAGGGCAGATTACAAAGGCGACAGAGGTGTCGCCTTTTTTATTGCAGAAAGGGCCGCTGCGGTCTGTGCTTCATCTTTAAATTTCTTTACATTAGGTCAGGCAAATGCTTTTTTGTCTTTATATACTGAGAAAAGGTGACGCACAGGTCACGAGCAATGTAAGAGAAACAGGGGGCAAGGGATGTTGCTTAAGAAGTTAAATGGTCGTCGGGTGTCAGCGCTGAGTTTGTGTCTGGCACTGGCATTTGCTCCACTGTTCAGCGTGAAGGCCGATGAGCCTGAAATCGTGCCGGTTGATAGTTCCGCCACGCCGGGTGATCAGCCTACAGTGTTACCGCAGCCACAGGCGCAATCGCCTGCTACCGCCATGTTAATCGGCGTTAAGCCTTATCCTGCCGGTGTTTCTGTGGCAGATGTTCGCGCACAATTGCAGTCGCAATTGCCCGCCAACTGGACGCCCGTCTATATGAATCAACTGGCGGCCCTGTACGCGGCGCGCGGCCAGAAACCCATGTGGGATAACCGCGATGCGGTGCAGGCGTTTCAACAGCAACTGGCTGAAGTAGCGATTGCCGGTTTCCAGCCGCAATTCACCACCTGGGTTGAGCTGTTAACCGACCCGGGTGTTTCCGGTATGGCGCGTGATGTGGTGCTCTCTGACGCCATGTTGGGCTATCTGCATTTTGTTTCCGGTATTCAGGCGAAAGGCCAGCGCTGGCTTTATAGCGACAAACCCTATGCGCTGGCAACACCTGCGATTTCAGTGATCAATCAGTGGCAACTGGCGCTGGATAACGGTTCGCTGCCGTCATTCATTCAAAACCTTGCACCACACCATCCGCAATATGCCGCTATGCATCAGTCATTGCTGACGCTGGTCGGGGATTCTCGCCCGTGGCCACAAATGGTGAGTAACGTCACGCTGCGACCAGGGCAGTGGAGCAACGATGTTCCGGCGTTGCGCGAGATCCTGCAGCGTACCGGCATGCTGGAGGGCGGGCCGAACATCGTGCTACCTGGCGATCGGGTCGCAGTCAGCACCTCTGCGGCGTCGACCAGGAAAAAAGTACCGACGCGTGCAGCTTACGATCGGCAACTGGTTGAGGCAGTAAAGCGCTTTCAGGCCTGGCAGGGGCTACATGCCGATGGTGTTATTGGCCAGGGTACGCATGACTGGCTGAATGTCAGTCCGTCGCAGCGTGCTGCCTTGTTGGCGCTCAATATCCAACGGCTCCGCCTGCTGCCAGCGACACTTTCCACCGGCATCATGGTAAATATTCCGGAGTACTCGCTGGTTTATTATCTCAACGGCAGCCAGGTGCTGGCATCAAGGGTAATTGTAGGACGCCCCGATCGCAAAACGCCGATGATGAGTAGTGCGCTGAACAATGTGGTGGTCAATCCGCCGTGGAACGTACCACCAACGCTGGCGCGTCAGGATATTCTTCCGAAAGTACTGAACGATCCGACGTACCTTGAACGCCACGGTTATACTGTGCTGCGCGGCTGGAATAGCAAAGAGGCGATCAATCCGTCAATGGTTGATTGGGCGACAATTACGCCGTCGAATTTACCGTTCCGTTTCCAGCAGGCGCCGGGTGTACAGAACTCTCTTGGCCGTTACAAATTTAATATGCCAAGTTCTGATGCCATCTATTTGCATGACACACCGAACCATAACTTGTTTCAGAAAGAGACACGGGCGCTGAGTTCGGGCTGTGTGCGAGTGAATAAGGCCTCTGAACTGGCAAATATGTTGTTGCAGGATGCCGGATGGAACGATACGCGTATCTCCGATGCTTTAAAGCAGGGAGATACCCGCTACGTAAATATTCGTCACAACATCCCCGTCAATCTCTACTATCTGACCGCATTTGTGGGGGCCGATGGTCGCACGCAGTATCGTACAGATATTTACAATTACGATCTTACTGCACGATCGGGCGCACAAATTTTGCCAAAAGCTGAACAATTAATCAGATAAATGAAGCAGTTTGGCAGATAGCATTGTCGTAATAACTGGCAATAAATGGGCTTTGTAGGCTACAAAGCCCGTCGTTGCTGGGGGGAGGCTGCCTTGACGCGGCGTTTGTAGCCCGGTAAGGTGCCTTTCGTGCGCTAAAGAAGTGCATAAATTACGTTTAACTTTGCTTATCTATAGAATTTATTATCATGGATAAATTTGACGCTAATCGCCGCAAACTGCTGGCGTTGGGTGGGGTTGCTCTTGGCGCCGCCATGTTACCAACACAGGCGTTTGCTACCCTTTCCACGCCACGACCGCGTATTCTGACGCTGAACAATCTGAATACCGGAGAGTCTATTAAAGCCGAGTTCTTTGATGGCAGAGGCTATATTCAGGATGAATTAGCAAAACTGAATCATTTTTTCCGTGATTACCGCGCGAATAAAATTAAAACCATCGATCCTCAGCTGTTTGATCACATCTTTCGCCTGCAGGTGCTGCTGGGAACACGCAAGCCTGTGCAACTGATTTCAGGGTATCGTTCAGTCGATACGAACAATGAACTTCGCGCGCATAGCCGTGGCGTGGCGAAACAGAGTTATCACACCAAAGGCCAGGCCATGGATTTCCATATTGAAGGGATTTCTCTGAGTAATATTCGCAAAGCAGCGTTATCTCTGCGCGCGGGTGGTGTAGGATACTACCCCAGCAGCAACTTTGTGCATATTGATACCGGGCCAGTACGGCACTGGTAAACCTCAGGCCTGAGCTACAGGAGCAGTATGAACTATCGTATTATTCCGGTTACCGCGTTCTCCCAGAATTGTTCACTTGTCTGGTGTGAACAGACTCAACTTGCCGCCGTGGTCGATCCTGGCGGTGATGCGCAGCGTATTATCGCCGAGGTGGATGCTTCCGGCGTGACGTTGACGCAAGTTCTGCTCACGCATGGTCATCTTGATCATGTGGGGGCGGCAGCCGAAGTGGCACAGCATTACGGTGTGCCGATTATTGGCCCGGAAAAAAATGATGAGTTCTGGTTACAAGGGCTGCCTGCCCAAAGCCGGATGTTTGGTCTGGATGATTGCCCGCCGCTGACGCCCGATCGCTGGTTAAATGAAGGCGATACGGTTACCGTCGGTAAGGTGACATTACAGGTATTGCATTGCCCGGGTCATACGCCGGGACATGTGGTGTTTTTTGATGCCCAGTCG
Organism: Kosakonia arachidis; assembly: GCF_900116535.1. GTDB lineage: Bacteria > Pseudomonadota > Gammaproteobacteria > Enterobacterales > Enterobacteriaceae > Kosakonia > Kosakonia arachidis. The sequence goes on from NZ_FPAU01000001.1 coordinate 804,277, forward strand.
CGTTTGCTGGTTTCCGGCGATGTGATCTTTAAAGGCGGCGTTGGGCGCAGCGATTTCCCGCAGGGGAATCATGCGCAGTTGATTGATTCAATCAAACGTAAATTGCTGCCTCTCGGTGATGACATCACCTTTATTCCTGGTCATGGACCAATGTCAACGCTGGGCAATGAACGGTTGCACAACCCGTTCCTGCAGGATGAATTACCGGTGTGGTGAATAAAAAAGGGTCGCTTCGGCGACCCTTTCTGCATGCGTTACATTTTACAGCACGGCGACAATCGCTTCGCACAGCGGCGACATATTATCCGGCGTCATACCTGCGACATTAATACGCCCGGAAGCGACAGCATAAATGCCAAACTCTTCGCGCAGACGCAGGACCTGCTCTTTGGTCAGACCGCTGAACGAAAACATACCGTTCTGACGGGTAATAAAGCCAAAGTCGCGATTAGCGCCTTTCTCCTGCAGCGTATTCACGAACAGCAGACGCATACGCTGAATACGTTGGCGCATATCGGTCAGCTCCTGCTCCCAGATCGCGCGTAACGCGTCATTACTGAGAATGGTAGCCACTACAGAGGCGCCGTGCGCCGGTGGGTTAGAGTAGTTGGCACGGATCACGGCTTTCATCTGGCTGAAGGCGCGATCGGCACTTTCTGCGTCTGCAGTCACCAGCGTACAGGCACCCACGCGTTCGTTATACAGACCGAAGTTTTTCGAGAACGAGCTGGCGACCAGCAATTCTTTATGCAGCGCCGCAAAAGCACGCAGGCCTTCTGCATCCTCTTCCAGACCGCGAGCAAAACCCTGATAGGCGAAGTCGAACAGCGGAAGCCAGCCTTTCTCTACGGAGAGCTTCGCCAGTGCTTCCCACTGTTCCAGCGTCGGATCGATACCGGTTGGATTATGGCAGCAGCCATGGAACAGCACCACATCACCCGCCTGCGCGCTATTAAGGCTTGCCAGCATGCCGTCGAAGTCCAGTGCGTGGTTCTGCGCATCATAATAGTTGTATTCGCAGACTTCGAGGCCAGCGGAGTTAAAGACGCCTTTATGGTTTGGCCAGCTTGGATTACTTACCCAGACGCGCTTAACGGCGGTGTTTTTGGCAAGGAAATCCGCTGCGACGCGCAGACCGCCAGTACCACCTGGTGTCTGTGCAGTGCGTGCACGTTTGTCGTTGATAATCGCGCTGCCTTTGCCGAACAGCAGTTCCTGGGTGCAACGACCAAACTCAGGAATACCATCAATGCCGAGGTAATTCTTGGTGGTTTCGTTTTCCAGCAGGTACTGTTCTGCTTTCTTCACGCTGGTTAATACCGGGGTCTTGCCGGTTTCATCTTTGTAGACACCGATGCCCAGGTTAATTTTATTAGGGCGTTCATCGGCGCGAAACAGATCGGCCAGACCCAGAATGGGGTCGGCAGGGGCAGCGGTTATATTCTCAAACATGACGAGGTTCCATTTTGATGACAGAAGGGAAGTCCGCTATCAGGGTAACGGCTGACGCACGAATTGCCAACCGTTTGCGATAAAAAGCGCGAGGCTTTTTAAAAGTCGTCGGTATTTTGGTTTCAGGCATAAAAAAACAGGGCCAAAGGCCCTGTTTGATATGCATATAACAGTCGAGGGGTGACTCTGATTAGAACTGGTAAACGATACCCACTGCAACGGTGTCGTCAGCGCCTACGCCCAGTTTGTTGTTTTTATCAATCTGGTTGATGATGTAATCAACATAGGTAGACATGTTTTTGTTGAAGTAGTAAGTCGCGCCCACTTCAACGTAGTTGATGAAGTCTTCGCTACCAATGCCTTCAACATCTTTCGCTTTAGATTTGTAGTAAGCGACGGACGGACGCAGACCAAAATCGAACTGGTACTGTGCTACAACAGAGAAGTCCTGAGTTTTGTTCGCAAAACCATTAGTAATGCGGGTCGCGTTGTGGGTTTCACCGTACAGCGCTGCCAAATAGATATTGTTAGCATCGTATTTCAGGCCAGTAGCCCATTGCTCAGCTTTGTCACCGTGGCCACGAGCCAGCAGTTGCTGTGCATTGGTACGGTCTGCCGCGCCGTAAGCACCAACAATGCCGAAGCCATCGATGGTATAGCTTAAAGAAGAAGCCCAACCGTCGCCGTTGGAACGAGTTGCGTCAGAACGCTCGTTTTTGCCCAAGTACTGAACGCCGAAGTTCAGACCGTCAACCAGACCGAAGAAGTTGTTGTTACGGTAAGTTGCCAGACCACCGTTACGGCTAGAGAAGAAGTTGTCGCTGTTGGCGGTATCACCACCGAACTCTGGCAGCATATCGGTTACACCGATTGCATCGTATACCAGACCGTAGTTACGACCGTAGTCGAAAGAACCGAAATCGCCAGCTTTCAGACCAGCAAACGCCAGACGGGTTTTGTTGTTAGTCTGCGCGTCAGTACCACCTTCGGAGTTGTTGCCAGCGAAGTTGTATTCCCACTGGCCGTAACCGGTCAGTTGGTCGTTGATTTTAGTTTCGCCTTTGAAGCCCAGACGAGCATAAGTCTGGTCGCCGTTGGCTGCGTAGCTGTTGGCACCGTTGTCTTTAGAGAAGTAGTGCAGACCTACAGCTTTACCGTAGATATCAACTTTGTTGCCGTCTTTGTTATAGACTTCTGCAGCGTTAGCTGCACCCGCTACCAGCAGGGCAGGGATAACCACTGCCAGGATATTGCGCTTCATCATTATTTATTACCCTCATTGGTTTTTTATGAACACCTGCCACTGCCGCCAATAAATCCGTCAAAAAAAATTTACGGAACTATTGATGAGAGTTTGGTGTCTTTCTGTGTCTGAGAGGCATCTTTCCAAACATATAATCGTTTCGCTACTCTGAAAGTGCTACAAATGTCTTAAAAAAGTAACAAAAAGAAATATTGTGTAAAAAAGTATTAATTTAAGGGAACTTTGTGAACCATCTCAAAGTTCAGCACCAACCGCTGATAAAAGCAGCGCTCTCATTCCTATTTATATGAATTACTTATATTTAATTGAGCTAATGAGTTTTACTGCCCCGGAACCGTTCTCATCTGTCTTTTTCTTAAATCAGGATTTAGCTATCCAGATGTCTGTGTGTTTTTTGACCAAATGTGCTAATTAACAGTCAGACATATCCCGTAATAAGCTTGGGGGTGTTTTTTGTGCGCAGTTATTTCAAGCGTAAAAATGCGCAAAGAAAGGTAAGTGTGACAATATTGTCTACGATGATGTCGAAAGGTTGTTAACGAAAGTTGACAGGACAGGAAAGGATAAGAAAAAGGCCAGCGCTGAAGCTGGCCTCGATGTTGATTAGAATGTCGCGGAGCGCGGCGTACGCGGGAATGGAATCACGTCACGAACGTTCTGTACGCCCGTGACATAGGCGATAAGACGCTCGAAGCCAAGGCCGAAACCCGAGTGCGGAACCGTGCCGTAACGGCGCAGATCCCGATACCACCAGTAGTCTTCTTTATTGAGACCCATTTCGGCCATACGTGCGTCCAGCACATCAAGACGCTCCTCACGCTGCGAACCACCGATAATTTCACCGATGCCCGGCGCCAGTACGTCCATCGCGGCCACGGTTTTACCGTCGTCGTTCAGGCGCATATAAAATGCTTTAATATCTTTCGGGTAGTTTTTCACCACCACCGGCGCTTTAAAGTGCTTCTCTGCCAGATAGCGTTCGTGTTCAGAGGCCAGGTCAACGCCCCAGTAAACCGGGTTCTCGAATTTCTCGCCGCATTTTTCAAGAATAGCGACGGCATCGGTGTAATCCACCTGCGCGAAATCCGCTGCAATGAAACGCTCAAGACGGCTGATTGCGTCCTTATCGACACGCTCCTCAAAGAATTTCAGATCGTCAAGACGCTCTTCCAGCACTGCTTTGAAGGCATATTTCAGCATGGCTTCTGCCAGACGGGCGTTATCGTCGAGATCGGCAAAAGCGATTTCCGGTTCCAGCATCCAGAACTCTGCCAGATGGCGGCTGGTGTTGGAATTTTCAGCGCGGAAGGTCGGGCCAAAGGTATACACTTTTGACAGCGCACAGGCATAGGTTTCGGCGTTCAACTGGCCAGAAACCGTCAGGAAAGCTTCTTTGCCGAAAAAGTCTTTATCAAAATCGACTTTGCCTTCTGCGGTACGCGGCAGGTTTTCCATGTCCAGCGTGGAAACACGGAACATTTCGCCGGCACCTTCGGTATCCGATGCGGTAATCAGCGGTGAAGAGACCCAGAAGAAGCCCTGCTCGTCGAAGAAACGGTGCAGCGCCTGCGCCAGCGTATGGCGAACGCGGGCCACTGCGCCGATCAGGTTGGTACGCGGACGCAGGTGCGCAACTTCACGCAGATACTCAATGCTATGGCGTTTTGCCGCCATCGGATAGGTATCTGGATCTTCAATCCAGCCAGTTACTTCAACGGAGGTGGCCTGAATTTCCAGACTCTGACCTTCACCCGGAGACGCAACCACTTTACCTGTGACGATCACTGAGCAACCGGTGGTCAGGCGCAAAACGTCCTGATTGTAATTGGGCAGAGAATTATTAATAACGGCCTGTACAGGATTAAAGCAGGAGCCGTCATAAACGGCGAGGAAGGAGATACCAGCTTTAGAATCTCGGCGGGTGCGTACCCATCCGCGCACGGTGACTTCACTGTCAACGGCAACGCGGCCATGGAATACGTCGGCTACAGGCACAACGCTCATAATATTCTCTCTATTAATAGTCGGAAAAAATAAACACTTTGTCCGCCCAAAAAGACGGGGTTTTCTATGTTACCTGGCGTGCGCCATCAGACAAGCAGAATTAGCAAGGAAGCATTAATAAATTATCGGAAAAGAGAAGGGAGCCATCGGCTCCCTGGTGATTAGCTGGCCTTTCTGACCTGTGGTAGGTCAAAGGCTTCGCGCAGTGCGCGGACGAAGGCTTTATCGTGGCAGATGGTTTTGCCGGGGCTGTCGGATAATTTTGCAACCGGTTTTCCGTTACACTCCACCAGCTTGATAACAATATTCAGCGGCTTCACGCCAGGAATATCGCAGGTGAGGCGTGTGCCGATACCAAAGCCCAATTTAATGCGATCGGCAAAATGCGCGTAGAGATCCAGTGCTTTGTTCAGATCGAGATTGTCAGAAAATATCAGCGTCTTCGACAGCGGGTCGATACCGAGTTTTTCATAATGGGCAATGGCTTTTTCGCCCCATTCGACCGGATCGCCTGAATCGTGGCGTAGACCCTGGTAACGTGTGGCAAATTCCGCACCGAAGTCGCGTAAAAACGCATCCATTGTAATGCAGTCGGTCAGCGCAATCCCTAATTGATTGGGGTACTCTTCCAGCCATGCCGCTAATGCCGCGCGCTGGCTGGTGGCCAGATCCGGGCTGATTTGCTGGTGTGCCTGGAACCATTCATGCGCCTGTGTGCCCATTGGCGTCAGTGCCAGGCGACGCGCCAGATCGTAATTACTGGTGCCAATAAACCACGGTTCCTGTTGTAGACGTGCGACAATCGCTTGCTGCACATCGCGCGAGAAGCGACGGCGAGTACCGAAATCCATCAGGCGGAAACCGGACATATCCAGTTGCTGTGAGCGAACAGCAAAATCCGCCAGTTTTTCTTCCAGATGCAGCAGGGCCTGCTGCACGCCAACCTGCGGCGAGCGGCAGCGATGAACTACTTCACTGATCACCGCCAGCAGTGGAACTTCCCACATAATGACTTCACGCCACGGCCCGGAAAGGCGGATATGCAGCTTGCCGTTGTCGTTGTTGATCGTCACCTGTTGCGGATCGTAACGGAACGTCCGCAGCCAATTGAGATAATCGGTTTTGAAGAAGGGGAGGCCGGAGAGCCACAGGTACTCCTCATCCTGCAAGCGCAGATGCTGCATCGCATCCACCTGCTCGCGGATCGCATCGGCGTAGATACCCAGTAGGTCGTCGCCGCGACAGCGGAATTCAGCCGTGACATGCACGTCATAATAGTGATGGAACACCGCTTGCTGCATGTGCAGCTTATAGGCGTCGGTATCCAGCAGCGTTTGCAGACCAGGGAAAGCGAGTTGAGTCATGGTGCGCAGTAGCATCCTCTTACAGGAGCGTTTAGTACAATAAACAAAGCAGATAGTTGCTGGAGTATACCTTGTTTACCAGGTTATTGAACCCTGATCACACCATAACGTGCTGAAGGGGTCGATGGCATTTTGTGCCGCCTGTTATAAAAATGTAGCAGGTAGAGCTTTTCCCTCTGAAAAGATGAACATTCTGCGTGGCGCGATTGGGGCAACCGGAATAGACTGGAATCGTAACCAAACAGAAGATGCTAAAGGTTTTTTTATGACACAACAGCCACAAGCCAAATACCGCCACGATTACCGTGCGCCGGATTACCTGATTAGCGATATTGACTTGACTTTTGATCTTGATGCCGCAAAAACCGTCGTCACCGCATTAAGTACCGTGTCACGCCATAGCGCCTCTGCGACGCCGCTGCGCCTTGATGGTGGCGAGTTGAAACTGATTTCAGTGCATGTCAATGACGAACCCTGGACCAACTATAAAGAAGAAGGCTCCCAGCTGGTTCTTGATGGCCTGCCGGAACGTTTTACTCTGCGCATTGTGAATGAGATCAGTCCTGCGGCGAACACCGCTCTGGAAGGGCTTTACCAGTCCGGTGAAGCGTTGTGCACGCAGTGTGAAGCCGAGGGTTTCCGCCACATTACCTGGTATCTTGATCGCCCGGACGTGCTGGCTCGCTTTACCACGAAACTGATTGCCGATAAATCCCGCTACCCGTTCCTGTTGTCGAACGGTAACCGTATGGCGCAGGGCGAGCTGGAGAATGGCCGTCACTGGGTACAGTGGCAGGACCCGTTCCCGAAACCGTGCTATCTGTTTGCGCTGGTGGCCGGTGATTTTGACGTACTGCGCGATACCTTTACTACCCGCTCCGGGCGTGAAGTTGCGCTGGAGCTGTATGTCGATCGCGGTAATCTCGATCGCGCGCCGTGGGCAATGACCTCGCTGAAAAACTCGATGAAGTGGGATGAGCAGCGTTTCGGTCTGGAATACGATCTCGACATTTACATGATCGTCGCTGTTGACTTCTTTAACATGGGGGCGATGGAGAACAAAGGGCTGAACATCTTCAACTCTAAATACGTTCTCGCCCGCACCGATACCGCGACGGATAAAGACTATCTCGATATTGAGCGCGTTATCGGCCACGAATATTTTCATAACTGGACCGGTAACCGTGTGACCTGTCGCGACTGGTTCCAGCTCAGTCTGAAAGAGGGGCTGACAGTATTTCGCGACCAGGAGTTCAGCTCCGATCTGGGGTCCCGCGCGGTTAACCGCATTAACAACGTCCGCACTATGCGCGGCCTGCAATTCGCCGAAGACGCCAGCCCGATGGCGCACCCGATCCGTCCGGACAAAGTTATCGAAATGAATAACTTCTATACCCTGACGGTGTATGAAAAGGGCGCGGAAGTGATCCGCATGATGCATACGCTGCTTGGCGAAGCAAATTTCCAGAAAGGGATGCAGCTCTACTTTGAACGTCATGACGGCAGCGCCGCGACCTGTGACGACTTTGTGCAGGCAATGGAAGATGCGTCGAATGTCGATCTGTCGCATTTCCGCCGCTGGTACAGCCAGGCCGGCACACCGATTGTAACGGTGTCCGACGATTACAACCCGAATACCGAGCAGTACACGCTGACCATCAGCCAGCGCACGCCGCCAACCGCTGAGCAGCAGGATAAACAGCCGCTGCACATTCCGTTCGACATCGAGCTGTACGATAACGAAGGTAAGGTGATTCCACTGCAGAAAGAGGGTCACCCGGTTCATCATGTGCTGAATGTCACCCAGGCCGAACAGACCTTTATCTTCGACAATGTCTATTTCCAGCCGGTGCCATCACTGCTGCGTGAGTTTTCCGCGCCGGTGAAACTGGAATATAAATGGAGCGATCAGCAGTTAACCTTCCTGATGCGTCATGCCAGCAACGATTTCTCTCGCTGGGATGCGGCGCAAAGCTTGCTGGCCACGCATATCAAACTGAATGTTGCCCGCCACCAGCAAGGACAGGCATTGTCGCTGCCGCTGCATGTTGCCGATGCATTCCGTGCCATTTTGCTTGATGAGCAAATCGATCCGGCGCTGGCGGCTGAGATCCTCACACTGCCATCGGCGAACGAAATTGCTGAATTGTTTGACATCATCGATCCGCTGGCGATTGCTGCCGTTCGCGAAGCGTTAACCCGCACGCTGGCGACAGAACTGGCCGATGAGTTCCTGGCGATTTATCACGCTCACAAACTCAACAGCTACCATGTTGAACATGCCGATATCGGCAAGCGTTCCCTGCGTAACACTGCGCTGCGCTACCTGGCGTTTGGCGATGCGCAACTGGCCAACAAGCTGGTTAGTCAGCAGTACCACGATGCGGACAATATGACGGATGCGCTGGCAGCGCTCTCCGCAGCTGTTGCCGCGCAGCTTCCGTGCCGTGATGCGCTGATGCAGGAGTATGATGACAAGTGGCATCAGGACGGTCTGGTGATGGATAAATGGTTTATTCTGCAGGCGACAAGCCCGGCGGATAACGTACTGGAAATGGTGCGTAGTCTGCTGAAACACCGTTCGTTCTCCCTGAGCAACCCGAACCGCATCCGCTCGCTGATCGGCGCTTTTGCTGGCAGCAACCCGGCGGCGTTCCATGCGCAGGATGGTAGCGGCTATCAGTTCCTGGTGGAGATGTTAACCGAGCTGAACAGCCGCAACCCGCAAGTGGCATCGCGTTTGATTGAGCCGCTGATCCGCCTGAAACGTTATGACAGCAAACGTCAGGCGCTCATGCGTGCGGCGCTGGAGCAATTGAAAGCGCTGCCGAATCTCTCGGGCGATCTGTTTGAGAAAGTCAGCAAAGCGCTGGCGTGATGCTGTATAGCCCGGTGGCACAATACGCCATCGGGCAAAAAGCGGGTTAAGCGTGGCGAGTCCGGGGCAATGCAGCCAGTTCCCGTTCGCCACGTTTCATCACCCGGTTCAGTACCTCTTCTTCCAGTTCCGCCAGCCTTACCGAGCCCAGCCGGCGCGGGCGCGGCAGATCGATGGTCAAATCGAGGCCGATTTTCCCTTCCTCTATTAATAACACGCGATCAGCCATCGCTACCGCTTCACTGACATCGTGTGTCACCAGCACCACGGTAAAACCATAGGTTTGCCACAGTTCGGTGATCAGCCCCTGCATCTCCAACCGGGTTAAGGCATCCAGCGCACCTAACGGTTCATCCAGCAATAACAGTCCCGGTTGATGCACCAGCGCACGAGCCAGCGCAACGCGCTGTTTTTGCCCGCCGGAGAGCGCAGCAGGCCACTCATTGGCCCGTTGTTCCAGCCCCACTGACTGCAACGCCTGTTGTGCTGCACTTCGCCAGCGGCCTTTCAGCCCAAGCCCGACATTATCAATCACCGATTTCCATGGCAGCAGACGCGCTTCCTGAAACATCATGCGCGTATCATGCTGAATGTCGGCAAGCGGTGTATTGCCGGCCAGTAACTCTCCACCATTCGGCGACTCCAACCCAGCCAGCAGGCGCAGCAGGGTACTTTTCCCGCCGCCGCTGCGGCCGACCACAGCAATAAACTGCCCGGCGGCGATATGCAAATCCAGCGCATTCAGCACCAGGTTGTTGTCGTAATGTTTGCTAACGCCGTTGAGTAATAACGGGATCCCCTGATTCAGCCGGGCAGTGTTCATGCGGTGACCTCTTTGGTGTGGTAAGCGGGATGCCAGCGCAGCCACAGACGCTCCAGCTGTTGTGCGCTGACATCCGCCAGTTTGCCAAGCAGGGCATAGAGAATAATGGCGACCACCACGACATCGGTTTGCAGGAACTCGCGGGCGTTCATCGCCAGGTAACCGATCCCGGCGTTGGCTGAAATAGTTTCCGCCACAATTAACGTCAGCCACATCAAACCGAGCGCAAAACGCACCCCAACCATTATCGATGGTAGCGCGCCGGGCAGGATCACATGGATGAAAAGGGTAAAACCCGAAAGGCCGTAGCTACGTGCCATTTCCAGCAGCCCTTGGTCAATATTGCGGATGCCATGCCAGGTGTTGATATAGATGGGGAATAGCGTACCGAGCGCCACGAGGAATATTTTGGCGCTCTCGTCGATTCCGAACCATAAAATCACCAGTGGGATCAGCGCCAGATGCGGCACATTACGCAGCATCTGAATGGATGTATCCAGCAGGCGCTCTCCCCAGCGCGACAGGCCACTGATAAGCCCGAGCATCAACCCAATCGAGCCACCGATGGAGAAGCCAATCACCGCCCGCCATGAACTGATGGCCAGGTGCTGCCACAACTCGCCGCTGGCGCTCAGCGTCCAGAACGCTTTTACGACGCTTTCCGGTGAAGGCAGGATGCGCGTAGATAACCAGCCGGTGGAGGAGGCAATTTGCCAGACCACCACAATTCCTGCGGGCAGCAGCCACGGAGCGAGACGCAGTAACCATCTGTTTTGTGAAGCCATAGAAACCTCAGCTTTGCGCCACGTTACGGGGAATAAACTCATTTGCCACCGTTTCACCCTGCAATTTCAATGGCTGTGGCTGCGGGATCTCCGGGATAGCGACATCGAGATGCGGGAACAGCAGCTCGCCCACCCGGTATGCCTCTTCCAGATGTGGATAGCCGGAGAGAATAAAACTGTCGATCCCCAGCGCGGCGTATTCGTTAATCCGCGCAGCAACCGTCGGACCATCGCCGACCAGCGCGGTTCCTGCGCCGCCGCGTACCAGACCGACACCTGCCCAGAGGTTCGGGCTGATCTCCAGTTGATCGCGCTTACCGCCGTGTAGCGCCACCATGCGTTGTTGTCCGACGGAATCCTGACGTGCAAAAGCGGACTGTGCTTTGGCGATGGTTTCCTCATCAAGGTGGGAAATCAGGCGGTCCGCCGCCTGCCAGGCTTCGGCGGTGGTTTCACGGACAATGACATGCAGGCGAATACCAAACCGCACCTCACGGCCATGGGTTGCGGCTTTGGCGCGCACCTGCGCAATCTTCTCTTTTACCCGCTCTGGCGGTTCACCCCACGTGAGATAGAGATCGACCTGTTCCGCCGCCAGATCCTGCGCCACATCCGAGGAGCCGCCAAAATAGAGCGGTGGACGTGGCTGCTGTACTGGCGGGAAAAAGAGTTTTGCCCCGCGAACATGAATATGCTTGCCTTCGTAATCCACCGTGTCGCCCTCCAGCAGGCGGCGCCAGACATGGGTGAATTCGGAGGAGACTTCATAGCGTTCGTTGTGATCGAGAAATACGCCATCACCTGCAAGTTCCTGCGGATCGCTGCCCGTAACCAGGTTAAACAGCGCTCGGCCATTGGAGAGTCTGTCCAGCGTTGCTGCCTGACGTGCCGAGACGGTCGGCGATACCACACTTGGACGTAGTGCTACCAGAAATTTTAACCGCTGAGTGACCGGAATCAACGAGGCGGCCACCAGCCATGCATCTTCGCACGAACGGCCAGTAGGAATTAACACACCGCTAAAACCCAGCCGGTCTACGGCCTGCGCGATTTGCTGCAAATAGTTATGATCCACCGGGCGTGAGCCCTCGTCAGTGCCAAGATAGTGGCCGTCACCGTGCGTTGGTAAAAACCAGAACAGATTCAGACTCATGATTTTGCTCCTTCTTTGGTTGGTTGCCAGATACGGGTACGGATATCGACTTTCTTCGGCACCAGGCCATTCTCATAAAAGAGATCGGCAGTTTGTTGCTGCAACGCTGCCGTGGCTTCATTAACAGGCGCGATTTTGGTTGGTGGACGATGATCGAAATAGGTTGAAATTACCGCTGGCGGCAGCCCCATGGTTTTTGCCAGCAGCGCCACGCTTTCGTCGCGGTGGCTGAGGGTTAAGGCATCGGCTTCGCTAAAGGTATCCAGTACGCCCTGCAGGAATTCACCGTTCTTTTCTGCATACGGGCGAGCGGCTAAATAGAAGGAACCGGTCTGCTTGAGTGTGGTGCCGTCTTTCAGTACCCGTACTCCTCCCTGCAACAATGCCGCAGAGTAATAAGGATCCCAGATTGCCCACGCATCCACATTCCCTTGCTGGAAAGCAGCGCGCGCATCAGCAGGAGTCAAAAACACAGGTTGAATATCACTGAACTTCAGCCCAGCCTGTTGCAGAGCGCGTAGCAGCAAATTATGGGAGCTGGAACCCTTCTGGAAGGCCACTTTATGCCCCTTCAGATCGGCTACCGTCTTGATTGGGCTGTTTTCCGCCACCAGAATCACTTCGGCTTTCGGTTTCGGCGGTTCTACGCCGACGTACACCAGATCCGCGCCTGCTGCTTGCGCAAAGATGGGGGGAATATCGCCTGTACTGCCAAGATCAATACTGCCGACATTGAGTGCTTCCAGCATTTGCGGACCGGCCGGAAATTCAACCCAGGAAACTTTTGTGCCCGGATAGCGCTTTTCCAGCAGCTCATGGCTTTTTGCCAGCACCATACTGACGCTGCCTTTTTGGTAACCAATGCGCAGCGAGCCCGGTGCGGGATCTGCGGCCTGCGATAAAGCGGAAAACGACAGCAGCCCGGCCAGCGCCAGCCAGGGGAACCGATTAAACATGAGTAACTCCTTGTGAGCGGAGAAAATCCGGTGCCTGAATCTCCCGACGGTGCAGCGCCTGCCAGAAGGTTTCCAGCGCATTATCAAGGCGCATTTGCAGGTTTGTTGTCAGGCTGGGTTTGTGCTGGTAATCCAGCACCTGGGTATCATCGGCAAACACGCCGTGCAGAATCTCTTGTGCTTTCAGGGCGCTGAGCACGGGTTTCAGGGCGTAATCCACCGCCAGCATGTGCGCCACAGTGCCGCCGGTCGCTAACGGCAATACGACTTTGCCTTCCAGCGCTCGCTCAGGGAGGAGATCAAGCAGGGCTTTCAGCGCTCCGGCATAAGCCGCTTTGTAAACAGGCGTAGCGACAATCAGTCCGTCTGCTTCTTGAAGTTGTTCAATAAAGGTTTGCAGGGCAGGGCTATCGAAACGCGCATAAATGAGATCTTCCGGCGCAAAATTTTGCAGGTGCCAATGGCAGACTTCGACTTTTTGCGCGTTGAGGCGCTCGCGGATATATTCCAGCAGCGCGCTGGAGCGGGAGGGGAAGCGTGGGCTTCCCGCCAGGGTAACAACTCGCATAATCGCTCCTTATAACTAATTGTTCTATGTTTGATAACATCCATAACAATTTCCCCCAGTGTGGCAGAGGCGATTTATTCCACTAAATGATTTATTCGAGAAAAAATTGCTGAAAAATGCATAAAGCAAAATAGCGAGAGTAAACGATTGCGTCGGATGCGCTTTTTTTTGCCGCAGGTCAATTCCCTTTCGCGGCACTTTCACTGATAATACGCCCCCGGTTTGCACCCGGGAATTCAGGAGAGTTCATGTACTACCCTTTCGTTCGTAAAGCCCTTTTTCAGCTCGATCCAGAGCGTGCCCATGAATTGACCTTCCAGCAGTTACGCCGTATTACCGGAACGCCTTTTGAGGCGCTGGTTCGTCAGCGCGTGCCGGAAAAACCTGTGCAGTGCATGGGACTGACGTTTAAGAACCCGCTGGGATTAGCGGCCGGGCTGGATAAAAACGGTGAATGCATTGATGCGTTGGGGGCGATGGGTTTTGGCTCCATTGAGATCGGTACTGTTACGCCTCGCGCTCAGCCGGGAAATGACAAGCCGAGGATCTTCCGCCTGGTGGATGCTGAAGGTCTGATCAACCGCATGGGGTTTAATAATCTCGGTGTAGATAACCTGGTTGAGAATGTCAAAAAATCGCATTTTGACGGTGTGCTGGGCATTAATATCGGTAAAAATAAAGACACGCCGGTAGAGCAGGGGAAAGATGACTATCTGATTTGCATGGAAAAAGTCTATGCTTATGCCGGTTATATCGCCATTAATATTTCCTCACCGAATACCCCAGGTTTACGCTCGCTGCAATATGGCGAAGCGCTGGACGATCTTTTAACGGCAATTAAAAATAAACAGAACGAGCTGCAAAACATCCACCATAAATATGTTCCGGTGGCGGTGAAGATCGCGCCCGATCTTTCTGAGGAAGAATTGATCCAGGTAGCCGACAGTTTAGTTCGCCACCATATTGATGGTGTTATTGCTACCAATACCACGCTGGAAAGATCGCTGGTGCAGGGAATGAAATACTGTGATGAAACGGGTGGTTTAAGTGGACGTCCGCTGCAATTAAAAAGCACGGAAATAATCCGCCGTCTGTCGCAGGAATTAAAGGGTCGTTTGCCAATTATCGGCGTTGGCGGCATTGATTCAGTGATTGCTGCCCGCGAGAAGATCGCTGCGGGTGCGTCCATCGTACAAATTTATTCCGGCTTTATTTTTAAAGGCCCGCCGCTGATTAAAGAAATTGTCACCCATATCTAATCTTTTTTTGCCAGTGCACATCCAGGGCTTTATTTCCGGCCCTGGTTGTTTTATATTCCCTCACTGTTGCTAATTTGTACATTGTGGTCTTTATTATTAGAGCAATAAGCGAGACAGCGACAGGATAAAAAAGCGACAGGAAGTTTACGGGGAGGGGAGAGAACAATGCGAATTAAACCTGATGATAATTGGCGCTGGTATTTTGATGAAGAGCATGATCGTATGATGCTCGATTTAGCCAATGGTATGCTATTTCGCTCCCGTTTTGCCCGAAAAATGTTGACGCCGGATGCGTTTTTACCCTCCGGTTTTTGTGTTGATGACGCTGCTTTATATTTCTCGTTTGAGGAAAAATGCCGCAACCTCGCACTCTCTAATGAACAGCGTGCGGAACTGGTGCTTAATGCGCTGGTGGCGATTCGCTTCCTGAAACCGCAAATGCCGAAAAGCTGGCATTTTATGACGCACGATGTGCTCTGGTCGCCTACGACCGGTGAAGGTGCCTGTGTCTGGCTGAGCGACACCCAGGAGTGCGTAAACCTGCTGGTGGTTGAGCCAGGCGAAAATGCCGCGCTATGCCTGCTGGCTCAACCCGGCGTGGTGATTGCCGGGCGCACGATGCAACTGGGTGATGCGATTAAAGTAATGAACGATCGCCTGAAACCCCAGCTTCATACTGAGAGTCTCCGTTTCGAACAGGCGGTTTAAGCTTCTAGTCGAAGTGTTGTTTTCGGAATACAACTGCAGCAGAGGATGGTACCGTCCTGCCTGATGGCCGATTTTTTCATCGCGCTCACTTCACCTTCAATTACCTTGATCTGGCAACACCCGCATACACCTGCGCGGCAGGAATAGGGTACGCGGATCCCCTGATTTTCCAGTTGCTCCAGCAGCACCTGCTGATTGTTGCCAATAAATGTTTGCCCCTGCCAGTTAATCTCTACTGTTCCCGCAGCCTGAACTTCCGGTTCTAGTGCTGCTGTAACGGCACCCGCGCCGTAAATTTTTGCGGGTGCGGTCGCCAGCACGGCCACTTCATCGCCTACGCGGATGACGCCGCTGTTGCGCGCAATCAGGTTCTGCCCGAAATCGACGTCGCCGTTATCCTGTGCGGTTCGAAACCCTTGCAGTGTGGCTAACGGTTCACCGGTCGGATGTTTTTGCCCCCGTTCCGGGCTCACGGTGGTCAACACGCAGCGGCTACAGGGTTTGACAACATCAAACACCACATCGCCGATACGCACGACTCTCCAGTTATCCTCTTCCCACGCTTGCGCGCCGGTGACCACCAGGTTGGGACGAAACTGCTCCATCTTCACGCTGGCCGGGCAACGGTTTTGCAAATCACGCAGTGAAGCTTCGTTGGTCAATAAATAAGGGAAACCGTCAGCAAAAGAGAGCGGCACATCTTCATAACGCTTAACGCGACGGGTTAATTCCGGGCCTACCCAGCGCAATTGCACCTCGCGGGCGAAAAAACCGCTGAGCCAGCGATTAATCTCATCCGGTGCTATCAATGCGAAAAAATGGTTACCCCACACTTCCGTTGGTGCGCCGTCAGGCGCAAAATCGGTAAAACGAATTATCGCACTACTGCCGTCCGGTGCGGTCAAATGCAGGCCGTCGGTTAATGGTGATGGCGTAAAGCGCACCATCTGCGGATACTGACGCGCGGTAATAAAAGTGCCATCGGGCTGAGTGACCATAAAAATACGGTCAAAAGCAAAGCCGCTGGTATCGGCAAACGCATGCGTCAGCCCAATACCGCGCATGGATTTTACCGGATGGATAAAGAGACGCGAAATCGTTGGCACGTCTTGCTCCCAGTAAGTCGAAAATAAGCCCTCAACTTTATGACATGGCCGCCAGATTAGCTATAATGCGCAACAATTTTCGTTGAGTATAAGTGACATTATGATTTCTCTGTTTGCCAGTACGGCCCGCGGGCTGGAAGAGCTGTTAAAAACTGAACTGGAAAAACTCGGTGCGCAGGAGTGCCGTGTGGTTCAGGGTGGTGTCCATTTTGAAGGTGACACGCGGCTTCTGTACCAGAGCCTGATGTGGAGTCGTCTGGCTTCGCGCATTATGCTGCCGCTCGGAGAGTGCAAGGTTTACAGTGATCTTGATCTTTATCTCGGTGTGCAGGCGATCAACTGGACAGAGATTTTCACTCCCGGTGCGACGTTTGCCGTGCACTTTAGTGGCCTGAATGATGAGATTCGCAACAGCCAGTACGGCGCGCTAAAAGTGAAAGACGCCATCGTTGATAGCTTTACCCGTAAAAACCTTCCGCGCCCGAATGTCGAGCGCGAACTGCCGGATCTGCGTATTAACGTCTGGCTAAATCAGGATACGGCAAATATCTCCCTCGATCTGAGCGGCGAGGGTCTGCACCTGCGCGGCTACCGCGATCGCACGGGTATTGCGCCGATCAAAGAGAACCTGGCGGCAGCCATTGTGATGCGTTCTGGCTGGCAGCCGGGTACACCGCTGCTCGATCCTATGTGTGGCTCTGGTACGCTGCTGATCGAAGCCGCCATGGCGGCAACCGATCGCGCACCGGGTTTGCATCGCAGCCACTGGGGTTTTGGCGGCTGGGCGCAGCATGATGATGCGTTGTGGAAAGAGGTGAAAGCGGAAGCGCAAACGCGCGCACGCCAGGGGCTGGCCGGTTATGAATCTCGCTTTTATGGCTCCGACAGCGATGTGCGCGTCATTGAACTTGCCCGCAGCAACGCGCGCCGCGCCGGGATTGGCGAGCTGGTGACCTTCGAAGTAAAAGATGTCGCCCAGCTCAGCAACCCGTTGCCGAAAGGTCCGTACGGTACGGTGATCAGTAACCCGCCGTACGGTGAACGTCTGGAGAGCGAACCGGCGCTGATCGCGCTGCATAGCCTGCTGGGCCGCCTGCTGAAAGCGCAGTTCGGCGGCTGGAATCTGTCGCTGTTCAGCGCCTCTGTTGATCTGCTTAACTGCCTGCAACTGCGTGCTGAGCGCCAGTTCAAAGCCAAGAATGGCCCGCTGGATTGCGTACAGAAAAATTACCATCTGGCAGAAAATACCGGCGAAGCAAAAGCGCCTGCAATGGCGGAAGACTACGCCAACCGTCTGCGTAAGAACGTTAAAAAGCTGGAGAAATGGGCGCGCCAGGAAGGCATCGAATGCTATCGTCTGTATGATGCCGATCTGCCGGATTACAACGTGGCGGTCGATCGCTATGCCGACTGGGTGGTGGTACAGGAGTATGCCGCGCCGAAGACTATTGATGCGCAAAAAGCGCGTCAGCGCCTGTTTGATATCATTGCTGCCACTATCCAGGTGCTGGGTATCGCACCGAACAAGCTGGTGCTGAAAACCCGCGAGCGGCAGAAGGGTACCAATCAGTATCAGAAAATGGACGAGAAGGGCGACTTTATGGAGGTGAGCGAGTACAACGCCCGCCTGTGGGTCAACCTGACGGACTATCTCGATACTGGCTTGTTCCTTGACCACCGTATTGCCCGCCGTATGCTGGGGCAGATGAGTAAGGGTAAAGATTTCCTCAATCTCTTCTCCTACACCGGCAGTGCCAGTGTGCATGCCGGGTTGGGCGGTGCGCGTTCCACCACCACGGTGGATATGTCACGCACTTATCTGGAGTGGGCCGAGCGCAACCTGCGCCTTAACGGCCTGAGTGGCCGCATGCATCGCCTGATTCAGGCCGATTGTCTGAGCTGGCTGCGTGAGACGGATGAGCAGTTTGATCTGATCTTTATCGATCCACCGACTTTCTCTAACTCCAAACGTATGGAAGATTCTTTTGATGTGCAGCGCGATCACATGCGTCTGATGCAGGATCTGAAACGCCTGCTGCGCAAAGGCGGCACCATTATGTTCTCCAATAACAAACGCGGTTTTCGTATGGATCTCGACGGGCTGGCGAAACTGGGTCTGCAGGCACAAGAAATTACCCAAAAAACGCAGTCGCAGGATTTTGCCCGCAACCGTCAAATCCACAACTGCTGGCTGATTACCGCAGCCTGAAAGGATAAATAAATGTCATTAATCAGTATGCATGGCGCATGGCTGTCGTTCAGCGATGCGCCGCTTCTCGATAATGCTGAACTGCATATCGAAGAAAATGAGCGCGTCTGTCTGGTCGGTCGTAACGGCGCAGGTAAATCGACGCTGATGAAGATCCTCAACCGCGAACAAGGGCTGGATGACGGCCGTATCGTTTACGAACAGGATCTGATTGTTTCGCGTCTTCAGCAGGACCCGCCGCGTGATGTCGCCGGTAGCGTCTATGACTTCGTTGCGGAGGGGATTTCAGAACAGGCTGAGTATCTGAAGCGTTATCACGAAATCTCCCATCTGATGATGACCGACCCGAGTGATAAAAATCTCAACGAGCTGGCAAAAGTGCAGGAGATGCTGGATCACCACGGCCTGTGGCAGTTGGAAGACCGCATCAACGAGGTGCTGGGGCAACTCGGTCTGGTGCCGGATATGGAGCTGTCGGCGTTATCTGGTGGCTGGCTGCGTAAAGCGGCGCTGGGCCGTGCGCTGGTCAGCGGGCCAAAAGTGCTGCTGCTGGACGAACCAACGAACCACCTGGATATTGAAGCGATTGACTGGCTGGAAGGATTCCTGAAAACCTTTAGCGGCACCATTATCTTTATCTCGCACGATCGTTCGTTTATCCGCAATATGGCGACGCGCATTGTCGATCTCGATCGCGGGAAACTGGTTACCTATCCTGGTGATTACGACACCTACCTGCTGGAGAAAGAAGAGAATCTTCGCGTTGAAGAGCTGCAAAACGCCGAGTTCGACCGCAAACTGGCGCAGGAAGAGGTGTGGATCCGTCAGGGGATTAAAGCGCGCCGTACTCGTAACGAAGGCCGCGTCCGTGCGCTGAAAGCGTTGCGTCGTGAACGCAGTGAACGCCGTGAAGTGATGGGTAGCGCGAAGATGCAGGTCGAAGAGGCTTCACGCTCCGGCAAGATCGTCTTTGAGATAGAAAACGTTAATTATGGCGTGGAGGGCAAAGTGCTGGTGCGCGACTTCTCTACGCAGGTACAGCGCGGCGATAAAATTGCGCTGATTGGTCCGAACGGCTGCGGTAAAACCACCTTGCTGAAGCTGATGCTGGATCAACTGAAAGCCGACAGCGGCCGCGTGCACATTGGTACCAAGCTGGAAGTGGCGTACTTTGATCAGCACCGTGCTGAACTTGATCCGGATAAAACGGTGATGGACAACCTGGCTGAAGGCAAGCAGGAAGTGTTGGTGAACGGTAAACCACGCCATATTCTGGGATATTTGCAGGACTTCTTGTTCCATCCGAAACGGGCCATGACGCCGGTACGTGCGCTTTCCGGCGGGGAACGCAACCGTCTGTTACTGGCGCGTTTGTTCCTGAAACCCAGCAACCTGTTGATTCTCGATGAACCGACCAACGACTTGGATGTGGAAACGCTGGAACTGCTGGAAGAACTGATTGATAGTTATCAGGGCACCGTTATGTTGGTGAGCCACGATCGTCAGTTTGTTGATAATACCGTGACTGAATGCTGGATTTTCGAAGGTGAAGGCCGTATTGGACGGTATGTTGGCGGTTACCACGATGCCCGTAGCCAGCAAGCGGCTTCGCAGGCCTTTAAACAGGAAGTAGCGAAGAAAACGGTGGAAGTTCCCGTAAAAACAGAAACTGTTAAACGCAGCAGTAACAAACTGAGCTATAACCTGCAACGAGAACTGGAACAATTGCCGCAAAAGCTGGAACAGCTGGAAACGGAACTGGGTGCTTTGCAGGCACAGGTCGCTGATGCCAGCTTCTTTAGCCAGTCACACGATCATACGCAAAAAGTCTTAGCTGATATGGCTGCGGCGGAACAGGCGCTGGAAGAGGCGTTTGAACGCTGGGAGTATCTTGAGGCTTTGAAAAGCGGCTCATAAAGGGAGTCAGTATGTGTGAACACCATCACGCCACACAGCACATTCTTTGTTCGCAATGTGACATGCTGGTGGCGTTGCCGCCGTTGCAGCACGGTTATAAAGCGACGTGTCCGCGCTGTGGCACAACACTGACAACCGAGTGGGATGCGCCCCGGCAGCGTCCCACAGCTTATGCCATCGTGGCGTTGTTCATGTTACTGCTCGCCAACCTTTTTCCCTTCGTTAATATGCAGGTCGCCGGTGTCGCCAGTGAGGTCACACTGCTGGAAATACCCGGCGTGCTGTTTTCTGAAGATTACGCCAGTCTCGGCACTTTTTTCCTGCTGTTCGTACAACTGGTTCCGGCATTCTGCCTCGTGACTATCTTGCTGCTGGTGAATCGTGTGCCGATGGATTTTCGTCTGCGCATTAACCTGGCGCGGGTGTTATTCCAGCTAAAAAGCTGGGGAATGGCGGAGATCTTTCTCGCAGGCGTGCTGGTGAGTTTTGTTAAGCTGATGGCCTATGGCGATATTGGCATTGGCAGCAGTTTTATTCCCTGGTGTCTGTTCTGTTTGTTGCAATTGCGTGCTTTCCAGTGCGTTGATCGTCACTGGTTGTGGGATGACATTGCACCTGCGCCGCAGCTGCAACAGGCATTGCGCGTCGGTGTGACGGGTATTCGTCAGGGGCTGCGTTCCTGCCCGTGCTGTACGGCGATTATCGCGATGGATCACCCCGTTTGCCCGCGTTGCCATACGCGTGGACATGTCCGGCGGCGCAACAGTATCCAGTGGACGCTGGCGTTGTTGATGACGGCAGTGATGCTCTATCTGCCCGCCAATATTATGCCAATTATGGTAACTGACCTACTGGGTGATCGCATGCCATCGACCATTCTCGCCGGGGTGATTTTACTGTGGAGCGAGGGCTCTTACCCGGTGGCGTTGGTGATTTTTATCGCCAGTATTATGGTACCGACGTTGAAAATGATAGGTATTGCCTGGCTCTGTATTGATGCAAAAGGTCATGGTCTACGAGACTGCGAGCGGATGCATTTTATTTATGAAGTGGTGGAATTTGTCGGGCGCTGGTCAATGATTGACGTGTTTGTGATCGCCGTGCTCTCCGCGCTGGTGCGAATGGGCGGGCTGATGAATATTTATCCTGCGATGGGTGCGCTGATGTTTGCGCTGGTCGTTATTATCACGATGTTTGCAGCAATGACTTTCGATCCGCGCTTAAGCTGGGACCGTGAGCCACAAATGCACCATGAGGAGTCGTTAGAGCATGGAGAATAAGGGTGGGGAAGCCAACGTACAAAAGGTGAGAAGCTGGTCGCCGGTGTGGATTTTTCCGATTGTTACGGCGCTGATTGGTGCATGGATCCTGTTTTATCATTACAGCCACCAGGGGCCGGAGGTGACACTGATCACCACCAATGCCGAGGGAATTATTGGCGGTAAGACCACCATCAAGAGTCGCAGCGTTGATGTCGGTATGGTTGAAAGCACGATGCTTACTGACGATTTAACCCATGTGGAAATCAAGGTGCGGCTTAATTCCGGGATGAAAAAGCTGTTGCATCAGGACTCTGCTTTCTGGGTTGTGAAACCGCAGGTGGGCCGTGAAGGTATTAGCGGGCTGGGCACGCTGCTTTCGGGGGCTTATATCGAACTGCAGCCGGGTACAAAAGGCAGTGTGCCGGATCGCTATAACTTGCTCGATTCTCCGCCGCTGGCACCGCCTGATGCCAAAGGCATACGTTTGATCCTCGACAGCAGCAAAGTCGGGCAACTGAGCCCTGGCGATCCGGTACTGTTCCGTGGTTATCGTGTCGGTTCGGTTGAGACCAGCACTTTCGATACGCAAAAACGCACGATGAGTTATCAGTTGTTTATCAACGCGCCGAACGATCGGCTGGTGACCAGCAATGTACGTTTCTGGAAAGACAGCGGCATTGCTGTTGATTTGTCCTCCGACGGGATGCGCGTGGAGATGGGGTCTCTGACCACGCTGTTTGGGGGCGGCGTCAGTTTTGACGTTCCGGAAGGCGTGGATCTTGGTCAGCCGGTGGCAGAGAAATCCGTTTTCACGCTGTATGACGATCAGCGTAGCATTCAGGAGTCGCTCTATACCGACCACATTGACTATCTGATGTTCTTCAAAGATTCGGTTCGCGGCCTGCAACCCGGCGCGCCGGTTGAATTTCGTGGCATTCGTCTGGGCACAGTAAGTAGGGTGCCATTCTCCACTAAAGGCCTGGATCAGGCGCTGAATGATGATTACCGGATCCCTGTGCTGGTTCATATTGAACCGGGACGTTTGATTAATCAACTGGGCGAAGATCCCGACGTGAGAGGGCGTATAAATGAACTGCTCAAACGTGGTCTGCGCGCTTCGTTGAAAACCGGGAATATTATTACTGGCGCGCTGTATGTCGACCTCGACTTCTATAACAACGTACCTGCCGTAAGTGGCATGCGGGAATTTCTGGGCTACCCGGTTATTCCAACCGTGAGCAGCGGTCTGGCGCAGATCCAGCAGCGTCTGATGGATACGCTGGATAAGATCAATAATCTGCCGTTGAATCCGATGATCCAGCAGGCGACGTCAACGCTTTCTGAAAGTCAGCAGACGCTTAAACGTCTGCAAACGACGCTGGATAATCTCAACAAACTGACAGCCAGCCAGTCAATGCAGCAGCTACCGGCTGATATGCAATCCACGCTGCGTGAACTGAATCGCAGCATGCAGGGCTTCCAGCCTGGCTCTGCTGCCTATAACAAGATGGTGGCGGATATGCAGCGCCTGGATCAGGTACTGCGGGAATTGCAACCCGTGCTGAAAACACTCAACGACAAGAGCAATGCGCTGGTATTCGAAGCGAAAGGGAAAGACGATCCGCAGCCGAAGAGGGCGAAACAATGAAAAAGAGCGCGATAATAATTGTGGCGCTATTGCTGACGGCATGTAGCAGCAGCGGTAACAATAAACGTTACTACCAGTTACCGTCGCCGCCACAAATGGCAGTACAGGCCAGCAGCGGGCAGAGCCAGAGTAATCGTCAGTTATGGGTTGACCAGATTTCAGTGCCGGATTACCTGGCGGGGAATGGCGTCGTGTATCAAACCACGGATGTGCAGTATGTTATTGCCAATAACAATCTGTGGGCCAGCCCACTTGACCAGCAGTTGCGCACTACGCTGGTCGCGAACCTGAGCAATCAGTTGCCGGGTTGGGTTGTGGCATCGCAGCCGCTGGGCAATGAACAGGACACGCTGAATGTGACGGTGACCGGTTTTCACGGGCGTTATGATGGCCGCGTTATCGTCAGCGGCGAGTGGTTGCTCAAACACCAGGGGCAACTGATTAAGCGACCATTCTATATTACGCTCAAGCAGCAACAAGACGGGTATGACGAAATGGTGAAAATGTTGGCTCAGGGCTGGCAGCAGGAGGCGGTGAGCATAGCTGCGCAGCTAAATCGTCTGCAATAAGTAAATTTAATTGATAATGAACCGTCATAGTTAAAAACTGTGGCGGTTTTTTTGTCATTATGCTCCGTACATTAGCTGTGCTGGCTCACATTTTTTGTACAAATGAATTTCTGTATAGCTCACATTTATGACACTGGCGTGAATTTTGCGCATTGACGACAACGCTTATTCAAGGTATTCGTTACCTGTGGTTGCACATTAAGTAACCACTGTTTTCTTTTCCACCAGATCAAAGAATGAGGGAAACGAGGCATGAAGAGACAAAAACGAGATCGCCTGGAACGGGCACATCAACGTGGTTATCAGGCTGGTATTACTGGACGCCCAAAAGAAATGTGTCCATACCAAACCCTGAATCAAAGGTCCGAGTGGCTGGGAGGCTGGCGAGAGGCCATGGAAGACAGGGTAGTTATCGCCTGATTCTGTCTCTTTAAAAAGAAACCTCCGCATTGCGGAGGTTTCGCCTTTATAGCAGATGGGAATTCGCTATCAGAAAGCGGAGGTGTCCTGGAACAGACCCACTTTCAGGTCGGAAGCGGTGTAGATCACGCGACCATCGACCAGAACTTCACCATCGGCCAGACCCATGATCAAACGACGGTTCACAATACGTTTGAAATGGATACGGTAAGTAACGATTTTTGCTGTCGGCAGAACCTGACCGGTAAATTTCACTTCACCTACACCCAGCGCACGGCCTTTACCTTCGCCGCCAAGCCAGCCGAGGTAAAAACCAACCAACTGCCACATGGCATCCAGACCAAGGCAACCAGGCATCACCGGATCGCCGATGAAATGGCAGCCAAAGAACCACTGGTCCGGATTGATATCCAGCTCAGCTTCGACATAGCCTTTATCAAAGTTACCGCCGGTCTCGGTCATTTTGACCACACGGTCCATCATCAACATATTTGGTGCCGGCAATTGCGGGCCTTTTGCGCCAAACAGTTCGCCGCGACCAGAGGCAAGAAGATCTTCTTTTGTATAGGATTCGCGTTTATCTACCATGTTCTCAATAAGCCTTATTTGTAATTTCGGACGCAGGATAGCTAACACGTGTACGCTGAACAAGTCCGATCAGTTTTGGTTAAACCAATTAAACCAGCGCAGCGGCCACGGGAAACGGTGGCGTCCATCCTGTTGCGTCGCCTGTGCAATACGTTCCTGAATGAGTTGCTTGAGGTTATTTTGTCCTTCAGCTTCCCATGGCAGGCCTGTTAATAAAGGTAGTGCATCACGGACATCATCTACGGCCCAGATAAAGAATTGTTGTGCCTGAACCGCGTCCAGTAGCTCCTGCTGCAACGAAAGATGACGCACATTTGCTGAAGGAATAATCACTCCTTGCTTACCTGTGAGCTCCCGCTGTTGGCAAATGGCGAAAAAGCCTTCGATTTTTTCATTCAATCCGCCAACCGGCTGTGAACGACCGAACTGATCCACGGAGCCGGTGATCGCCAGACTCTGCTTGATGGGCACTTCTGCAAGGGCGCTCATTAAGGCGCACAGTTCCGCCATTGAGGCGCTGTCGCCATCAACCTCGCTGTAAGATTGCTCAAAGGTGAGCGAAGCCGAGAAGGGAAGCTGCTGTTCCAGCTCCAGTTCCGCCATCAGGAACGCTTGCATGATCATCATGCCTTTCGCGTGGATATTGCCGCCCAGTTCGGCTTTGCGTTCAATATCGTTAAACTCGCCGTCACCGACATGAACGACGCAACTAATACGTGAAGGCTCGCCGAACGCACGTGGGTGACCCGGAAACTCGATGACAGACAGCGCGTTGATCTGACCAATCTGCTCGCCTTCGGTTTCGATGAGAATTTGTTCCAGCAGAATTTCGTCCTGCATCCGTTCGGCGAGAAATCCTTCGCGCCATTCACGTTGAGCAAACATCGAGCGAAGCTCTTCGCCATTGAATGTAGAGCCTGTGGTTGTCGCCGCGACTTCCCGCAACTGGCGCGCCAGCCATAATGGGCAGAGTGGCAACGTCTCCTGATCGCCGGTATAACGTACTGCTTCACGAATTAACGGCTGCCACGCATCGGTACCGGGTGAGGGGAGCTGCGCGTTGTGTGCAACCTGCTCGACCCATTGACGCCAGGTTCCAATTGTTTCGCCATCCACGATTTGCAGTGTTTCTTCATATTCGCTGTAAATTGCCTGCGCGGCCAGATCGGGCTCCATTTCCTGAAAATCAGCCAGCGACTCACGTTCCCCAACAAGAATAACTTTCAGATCCAATGGTATAGGCGGGATACTGACAGGCAAAGGGCGAGATTCGTCGAAGGAGACCCAGTCAAAACGGCGCTGCGTCACCATTGTTTTCAGACGCATCCACAGCAGCGGTTGCGCAAGCAGCGTGCGCAGGGAAATGATCAGCACGCCGCCATTTGCCTGATGTACCAGGCCCGGCTGCAAAGTAATTTCGTGATTGAACTGACGCAAACAACCAAACAGTTGCTCCGCTTCGATCCACTCGGCAATCACTACTGGTTTGCTCCCTGTGAAAGCAGATTGTGCACTGGGGGCTGGGTCAAAACTTACGGATGCGCCGTTGATGTGGTATTGCCCACCGATAAGCGGGCGATCCTGAGGAATCATTTCTCCGGTAGCGCAGGCAATAAGCGCCAGGTATTCAGCTTCCTCTGGCGCTTTTGCCAGTAAAAAGCGTGACGTTGCCTGCGGATAGAGCAGTTGCTCCAGCGCGTATTGTAATCGGGGTTGCGTATCGGCCAGCGAGAAGTCTGCTTCGTGCGCTGATTCGGACGATTCAAACACTTCCTGATAGCTTTCAGTATCAGGAACCAGGTCGTTCCATTCAAGTTTTGTAATGGTCAAAGTCGTTTTTTTAGTTTGGTGTAAAGGGCGAGATTATACCGTAAACCCTTCTTTAACACACCGGGATTACACACTTTCGCGATGTGTAACCTGACGATAGCTCACAGTGGACGATTTCTTTTAAGCAGAGTGACAAAAAACTGATATTCTGAACTGAGTGACACGGTAACGTTGAGAGAGCAATGAAATATCAACAACTGGAAAATCTCGAAAGCGGCTGGAAATGGAAGTATCTGGTTAAAAAACACCGTGAAGGGGAACTGATCACGCGTTATATAGAGGCCAGTGCTGCGAAAGAAGCCGTCGATGTATTGTTGACCCTCGAAAATGAGCCGGTACAGGTGAATGAATGGATTACCTTTCATATCAACCCAGCGCTGGTTAACCGAATGAAACAAACTATCCGCGCCAGGCGTAAACGCCATTTTAATGCGGAACACCAGCATACGCGTAAAAAGTCAATCGACCTGGAGTTCGTCGTCTGGCAACGGCTTGCGGGTCTGGCGCAGCGGCGAGGAAAAACACTGTCTGAAACGATTGTGCAACTGATTGAGGATGCGGAACATAAAGAGAAGTATGCTTCGCAGATGTCCACCCTAAAACATGATTTGCAGGCGCTGCTAGGTAAAGAGTGAATTTTCTCGAAGACGTGATAAGTATTTCAGACAATAAAAAACCCCGCACTCTGGCGGGGTTTTTGCTAAGACGTAAACTTAAGCCTGTGGCTGAGTTACAACGTCTTTGCTACCTTTTACTTCGATCTCTACGCGACGATCCGGTGCCAGGCAATCGATCAGCGCTGCGCGTGCTTTCACGTTGTTGCAGGTGCTGCCGGTAACCGGGTTGGATTTGCCCATACCACGTGCGGAGATTTTGTTCGCCGGAATACCTTTGGAAACCAGGTAATCAACAACGGACTGAGCACGTTTCTCAGACAGACTGTTGTTGTAAGCGTCAGAACCGATACGGTCGGTGAAGCCCAGAACCACTACTGAACCGTCTTTCGGATCCAGGTTGCTCAGCTGACCATACAGCTGATCCAGTGCCTGCTGACCTTCCGGTTTCAGAGTTGCTTTGTTGAAGTTGAACAGAACGTCAGACTTCAGGGTGAAGTGTTTGGTCTGCACTTCCGGAGCCGGAGCCGGGGCCGGAGCTGCAACTACTGGAGCTGCTTCTTCCTGCTGACCGAAACGGTAGGAAACGCCTACGCTCAGCATACCGTTATCCGGGCGAGCACCAACGGTGCTTGCGTCACCGATGTTGTTAACCCACTGGTATTCCAGACGGGTAGCGATATCACGAGTCAGTGCATACTCAACACCACCAGCGAAGACCGGAGAAACGCCGGTATCGTGATCTTTGAAGCCTTGGTTGCTCTGACCATCAGCACGCCATACCATACCACCCAGACGGGTGTAGATATCCAGATCGTCAGTGATCGGATAACCCAGTTTAGCTGTCAACTGTACGCCCTGAGATTTGAACGCGCCGTTAACGGTGTCGCCTTTGTACGGCATACGGCCCAGCCAGTCGTAACCCAGTTCGAAACCAACGTACGGGTTAACCTGGTAGCCACCGAACGCACCTGCACCAAGCTGACTTGTATGGGTCGGGCCGTCGTTCTGCCATGCCGCACCTTTGTCATGATACTGGGACCAACCCAGTTTGCCACCTGCATACCAGGTGTTATCTTTCGGAGCGGCCTGCGCTACGGTAGCGAAACCAGCCAGTGCCACTGCAATCGCGATAGCTGTCTTTTTCATTTTTGCGCCTCGTTATCATCCAAAAATCGCCATGAAAATCTCGATGAGAAATCACGGTTAAATCCTTCACCGGGGGCGTTGCTCACTAAAACTATTCAGCAGATATCTTTACCTATATCTTTGGCTTATGCCGAGCACCCCTGGCGATGTAAAGTCTACAACGTAGTTGAAAACTTACAAGTGTGAACTCTGTCAGGCATATGAAAAAAAAGGGTTGTATACACAATATTTAACAATTCTGTCGGTATTTTGTCCGATGTAATTAGGATGCGATTAGACTGAAAAGCGCGCCACGCAGGCCTGGTTGCTGTATTTTGCAGATAAAATGCAAAAGCAAGCTACAGGCAAAAAAAATACCAGGAATACTCTTAAATTTACTCAATGATACAAATTTGAGTGAATTTTTATCCCGGAATGCTGTCTCGCAGCCAGAGGATCGTGACGTACTGGACGCATAACGAAGCCGATCGCGTTGCCTTCTTCTGCCGCTATCACCAGTCGGTGGTGCTCATCTTCGGTTAATTCTTCCGCATGCCAGCCAATTACGACGCTATAGTTCCCTGTGCGTAATGCGCGGATCATTGATTCCAGCGTCAGGCAAGGTGAAAGCTGGTTAACCTGCATCACCTTGGTGAGTGGCAGGCCAGCAGATTGCACCCATTCACGGCTCAGTTTTTGTTGTGGCGTTAGCCACAACTGCCAGCGGGACTGTTGGCCGAGTTGCTGCAACAAGGGCAATAAAAGAAGCTGCGTCATTCCAGGCTGATCTTCGCGATAAACCACTTCGCTAATAAGCCCGGACGCACCGCGGGAGGGTTCAGCATGATTTAATGGAGTGGGTGCGGAATCGAATGTCGTTGAACGATTAGCATAGCCTGAAGTGTACATAATCAATCCAGCCCTGTGGGTTACTGTATAAACATACAGTAACCCCTGAATGTTCAAAGATCAACCTCAATTTCTGAAACTATCTCGCATTTTTGTTTTGTCTTTAGCGCACAACGTAAAATTCGCTTGCTGTCCTGCCCACAGTTGCCTATGTTCCTGCCTAACGAAACAGCTAACATTGTGGTGACTTTACTGTGTGATTTATAAGGAAAAAATCATGGAAGACCTTTCTTATCAGCGTATACATCAATCATGTGAATGCCTCACATCGCTTGGCGAAATTCGTCACCGCGCCCATTTTGGCGGTTATAGCTTGTCGGTGGATGATACGGTTTTTGCGATGGTGGCCGAAGGAGAGCTTTACCTGCGAGCCTGTGAACAAAGTGCTCAGTATGCAATAACGCACCATGCACCACTTTTAGTATTCAACAAACGCGGACGGGAGGTTTCGTTAAATTACTACTTTGTGGATCAGGCGTTATGGAACGATCGCCCTATGCTGCTGGAACTTTCGGCATACTCTCTCGATGCTGCCCGGCGTGAAAAAGCGCAACGCAGCGCCCGGAAACGTCTGCGCGATCTACCCAATCTGACGTTTCAGCTAGAAATGCAGCTTCGTGATGCAGGGATTATGGATGTGCAGACATTGCGTCTTCTTGGCGCCAAGGCCAGCTGGCTTAGGTTGCGGAAGGTGAACCGCCATCTGGGTGTGAAAATTCTTCTGGCGCTGGAAGGCGCTATCGCTGGGCTGCACGAAGCGGCGCTCCCGGCGCAGACACGCCAGGAACTGATGGAATGGTTCGCTATTGTGATGAAGAAAACGGCTAATCCTCAATGAACCAGTTGGCTTTTCAGTCGGCAAATTTCCGGCAACAAGGCGATAAGCAGGCCAATCTGTTGAAGAACCAGAGGTTCTTTGCTATCCGGACGCGGATCTAAATGTTTAATGCGCTGCGACAGGGAACTTAGCGTTTCCTGCACGCGCGCATGATCGGAAGGAAGATGATGCAGCGCGTCGTCTACATAACAGACGGCGTCATCAAGCAGATGCAAAATATCGGGATGGGTGAGCTGTTCGCGATGCGCACCCAGTGCAGAAATATAGCTGGTAAAGGTATGGTTCAGGCAGAGTAAACGGAATGCCATATCGCGGAGTTCAGGTGATGTACCAGGTTCTGAAGACATATTGGATACGACCGACGCCAGCTCAGCATCACGGTTGTAGGCATTACGCCGGGCAATACGGTACGCTAACCGGTTATCGCGCCCCTGATGGTACTGTTCCAGAATAGCGTCGAGGTAACGGCAGTTGGCATCGAAAGCCTGTTCTGTCACCAGTGGCAGGTGGCGAAAACGCCAGTCAGGCCAGATAAAACTTACCGCCGCCCAGGCAATCGCGCAGCCTATCAGAGTGTCGATGATACGGGGAATCGCCACTTCAAAGCCCTCACCGAGCAGATTAAAGCAGAGAAGCACCAACAGGGTGATAAACATCGTAGCATGGGCGTATTGCACGGTGCGAAAAGCAAAAAACAGTACGCCGGTAATCACGATCAGCACCAGTTGCCCTTCATGGGAAGGAACGAAATAGAGCACTGGTAAACCTATCGCTACACCCACCAGCGTGCCAATGACGCGCAGGGTCAGGCGATGGCGGGTGGCGTTATAGTTTGGCTGGCAGACGAAAAGACTGGTCAGCAAGATCCAGTAACCATGCTGTAAGCCGGTGATCTGAATAAATGCGTAGCCTATACACAGTACCAGCGACATACGGACGGCGTGGCGGAAAAGCGCAGATTCCGGCGTCAAATTATTGCGAAGCCGCAACCAGATATCGCTAAAACTATTCAGGCTGTCATCGGCTAACTGGTTTTCTGTCTCACTCAGAAGCTGGGACTGTGGTTGTTCTGTTTCGATGGTGGCTAATTGTGCGTCAATCGCCCGTAGGTTATCGAGCAGAAACCCCAGGGCTTTCAGATGATCGGCTGATGTCCCACCGCTGGCGCGGATGCGATCTAACGCGGCATCAAGATGCGTAAACGCCCGCTCGAAGTGTGAATCATGTTGGTAGGGCGTTCGCAGCAGAATGGCGCGTGATAGCCTGTCGCAGGCCTGCGACTGCATTGATAGCAGACGCTGAAAGCGGAACATCACATCGCTGTAACGGAAATGTTCGCGCAGCGTCTGGTATTGAATGTGAGATGAGCTGGCGCGTTCATGGATATCTTGCGCGGCAAAATAGTAATGCAGGGACTGACGCGTACTGCGTTGTCCACGATCGCCACGCAGGCGCGTCAGCAAGGTTGTCTTCGTCTGGTTGAGCGTGGCAACGAGCTGACCATTAGCCAAAGCCAGATCGTAAAGTGGCGCCTGACTTTCATCTTCAATATCCGGATCAAACAGACGTGATTTCAGTTCAAGATAGTGCGCCAGTTGTCCATAACTGCGTGAAAGGTTGTCCTGCAAAGCGCGAACGGGGAAAACCAGGTACCCAACCAGCGTCAGGAAGTTAAACCACACTGCGCCAGCCAGTAGCAGCAGTGGTTGTTGATACCACTGGGCGAAAAGCGAAATCCCCAGCATGGTGTAAACAGCAATCAGCAAGGCACCAAAGGCAATGGTGGCGTAGCGCTGCCCAAGCCCGCCCAACAAGATAAAGCCGCAGGTGGAGCTGACAAGCCCGATAGCAAATAGCCATGGCCATGGGAACAGTAATTCGACGGAAGCGGAAGCAATAAAAAAGGAGATCAATGTGATGATCAGATTCTTCAGCCTTCCGCTCAGACGATCATCCAGATCTGCCAGGGCGGCAGCCACAACGCCCAGGGTTAAGGGAATAGTCAATTTGACCTCGCCAAGCAGCCAGGGTAGCGCTGCTGTACCGCAGAGGGCAATAAAAATTCTGACGTTATACAGCCAGGCGCTATTCCATGTGTAACGACGAAGCAGAGGGCTTAACATAGCGGCTTGATCCGGTTACTGAAAACGACGACGGGCGTTAGCTTCGCGGGCTGCGCGGGCGGTTTCGACGGAAACCACACGACGGCCCACTGGCCAGAGTGCAATCGCCGCAATTTTAAAATTCGCCACACCTACAGGGATGCCAATAATGGTGATGCACTGCGCGATACCAGCGACAATATGCATAACGCATAACCACCAGCCAAACAATACAAACCAGATAATATTCAGAGCCGTTCCCCCCGCGTTCAGCAGGCTATTCTGGCGCTCTGGTTCCAGTTCATCTATATGGATCGCTTCATTTCCCCACGGAATAAGCGAGAGCTTGGTGATTTCCCAGCAAGAACGCGTCAGCGGCAGGGTCACAATCAGCACGATACTGACCACAGTTGCAAGCAACCAGCCCAGTGTGGTGGCGAAACCGCCAAGAACAAAGTTCAGAATATTCAGAACAGTACGCATAAAACCTCAGAACAACCCTATGTGTGGAGTATCCCGGCAATTGTAACGACTTTTTGGACTGGAGCGACAATTCTCTGGCAGGTAAACTGATTTTTATTGTCACAGGCTGAGAACAATAAGTCATGGAACTGAAAGCGACTTCACTAGGAAAACGGTTAGCCCAGCATCCGTACGATCGCGCCGTAATTCTGAACGCGGGCATAAAAGTCATGGGTGACCGGCATGAATACCTTATTCCCTTTAATCAGTTGCTGGCAATTGAGTGCAAACGCGGCCTGGTCTGGGGCGAGATGGAGTTTCAGCTTGCCGATAAGAAAGTGGTGCGTCTTCACGGTACGGAGTGGAACGAAACCCAACGTTTTTATCACCATCTTGATGAGCGCTGGCGCAAATGGAGCGCGGAGATGAGTGAAGTTGCGGCTGGTGTACTATCGGAACAGCTTGAGCTTATTGCCGGGCGTGTTGATCGGGCGAAATGGCTGACGCGCAAACAGCTTACCGGGCTACAACAGCAATTGCAGCAGGCTTTTACTGCGCTGCCAATGCCCGTAAGTCGACTGACTGAATTTGAGAACTGCCGTGAACTCTGGCAGCAATGCCAGGCATGGTTGAACGATGTGGAAGAACGAAGGACGCAGCATAATAAGGCCTATACCGAGTCGATGCTCACGGAATATGCCGCTTTTTTTGAGCAGATAGAAAGTTCCCCGCTCAACCCTTCGCAGGCGCAAGCCGTGGTAAATGGCGAACAGTCATTGCTGGTGCTGGCCGGAGCCGGCAGCGGTAAAACCTCCGTATTAGTAGCCCGCGCTGGGTGGTTGCTTACGCGCGGCGAGGCGGCTCCCGATCAGATTTTACTGTTAGCTTTTGGTCGCAAAGCTGCCCAGGAAATGGATGAGCGCATTCGCGAACGGCTACACACCGAAGAGATTACCGCACGGACTTTCCATGCACTGGCGCTGTATATCATCCAGCAGGGCAGTAAAAAAGTGCCTGCGCTAAGCGAACTGGAGAACGATACTGCCGCGCGCCTGGCGCTACTTACGGAAACCTGGTGTCAGCAATGCAGCGAGAAAAAGGCGCAGGCAAAAGGTTGGCGGCAATGGTTGGACGAGGAGCTGGCCTGGAACGTGCCGGAAGGCAATTTCTGGGAAAATGACAAACTCCAGCGCCGCATAGGGCCGCGTCTCGATCGCTGGATCGGCCTGATGCGAATGCATGGTGGTTCGCAGGCTGAAATGATTGCTAACGCGCCTGAAGAGGTGCGCGATCTGTTCAGTAAACGTATTAAGCTGATGGCTCCGCTATTGAAAGCCTGGAAAGCAGCGCTGAAGATGGAAAACGCGGTCGATTTCTCAGGTCTGATACACCAGGCCATCAATGTGCTGGAGAAAGGGCGTTTTATCAGCCCATGGAAGCATATCCTGGTGGACGAATTTCAGGATATCTCCCCACAGCGAGCGGCGCTGCTCGCTGCTTTGCGTAAACAAAACTCGCAGACTATGTTGTTTGCCGTCGGAGATGACTGGCAGGCTATCTACCGATTTAGCGGGGCGCAGCTTTCGTTGACCACAGCATTTCATGACAATTTTGGTGAGGGCGATCTTTGTGCGCTCGATACCACTTATCGTTTCAATTCACGCATCGGTGATGTGGCAAATCGCTTTATTCAGCAAAACCCGTGGCAACTGGTGAAACCGCTTAACAGCCTGACAGCAGGGGATAAACGCGCGGTAACGCTGATGGCTGAGGATCAACTCGACGCCTTGCTGGATAAACTCAGCGGCTATGCGACGCCCGAGGATCGCATTCTGGTGTTGGCGCGTTACCATCACCGTAAACCGGCAGGTATTGCGAAGGCTGCCACCCGCTGGCCGAAGTTGCAGCTCGATTTTATGACCATTCATGCCAGTAAAGGTCAGCAGGCAGATTATGTGATTGTGGTGGGCTTAGATGAAGGCCCGGACGGTTTTCCTGCACCGGCACGCGAGTCGGTTATGGAGCAGGCGCTACTACCTCAGACAGAAACGTTTCCTGACGCGGAAGAGCGGCGATTGTTGTACGTAGCGTTAACGCGGGCGCGTAAGCGTGTCTGGCTGCTGTTTGATAAGGAAAACCCGTCGCGCTTTGTCGATATCCTCAAATCGCTGGATGTTCCTCAGGCGAGAAAACCCTGACAGCAGGCGGCCTTTGCCGCCTGTGTTTACTTCAGTCGTTCGGCCAGATAGCGTTGATAATCCGGGATCAAAATGTCCACGCTGTCGTTGAATTGCGGTGCGGCGATAATAAAGTCCGCCGTCGATAAGTTAGTCGCCACCGGGATGTTCCAGACTGTTGCCAGGCGCAGCAGCGCTTTGACATCTGGATCGTGCGGAACGGCATTCAGCGGATCCCAGAAGAAAATCAGCACGTCGATTTTCCCTTCTGAAATCAACGCACCTACCTGTTGGTCTCCGCCCATGGGGCCGCTCAACATGGCGTTTACTTCAAGACCTGTTGCACGCTGAATCAAATTACCGGTCGTTCCGGTGGCATAAAGTTCATGTTTTGCCAGCACAGGCTGGTGCCGTTCAACCCACTGCATTAACGATTGCTTGCAGTGATCATGTGCCACCAGTGCGATATGTTTGCGCACGGGTAGGGTGCGAGTTGTTGATTCCATCATTGATTCCCGTCAGTTATTTTCGCTACAGATTACTGGAAGCGCCTGATGCTGCAAGAGAAGTAGATAAAAAAAACTGAAAATGGTTGAGTGGCGCTGTTTGACGTACACTTTGGGGAAATCGCCCGGAGGAAACCATGAAAGAAACCGACATCGCTGATATTTTACAATTGACCCGGACTATTGCGCTGGTGGGGGCAAGTGATAAGCCTGATCGCCCGAGCTATCGCGTTATGAAATACTTGCTGGATGAGGGGTATCACGTGATCCCTGTTTCGCCAAAAGTCGCCGGGAAGATGCTGCTTGGGCAACTGGGATATGCAACGCTCGCAGAAGTACCGGAAAAAATCGATATGGTGGATGTCTTCCGCAACTCTGAAGCGGCCTGGGGTGTGGCGCAGGAAGCCATTGCTGCCGGTGCGAAAACGCTGTGGTTGCAATTGGGGGTGATTAACGAGCAGGCAGCAGTGCTGGCGCGTGAGGCAGGATTACGGGTGGTGATGGATCGTTGTCCGGCGATTGAAATACCCCGGCTGGGCCTGGCGAAGTAAAAAAATACCCCGCAATAGGCGGGGCATGCTCAGTTACGCAGGCGTGGCGCCTGAAGTTGTCTGCGGATGGTGCGCGCCAGCTCGTCCATTGAGGGCTGTTCCGGGTGCTCATCCATCACTTCACTGGTGAGTTGCGCCTCAGCAAGGTAGGTGTGAACCGCCTGACCGTCGTCATCTTCCATAACGACATGGTACCAGGGCAGAGCACGTAACGTGTCATTCACCGCCAGCTCATCTGCCGACGGCTCCTCAAGTGAATATTCAGGGTCGATATCGACCACCACGCCAAGATATCCCAGCAGTGAATGGCGAACCTGCTGACCGATACCGAATTTGCTGGCTATCATTGTCACCTCCCGGGAACTTTCTGTTCCCTCAGATATGAGGGTGCAGCTCCAAAATTCAAGTTACATGACGCGACAGGCAAACCCTTTCAGATACAGCCCTTCCGGGTAGGGGGCGATCACTGGATGATCGGCGGCCTGACGGAACTGCTCTATAAATTGTACATCACGGCCTGCATCTATTGCGGCATCGGCGATGATTTTCTGAAATAAATCGGTGGTCATCAAGCCAGAACAGGAAAATGTCAGCAGTACTCCGCCCGGGTTCAGTAACTGAATCGCCAGCATGTTGATATCTTTATAACCGCGACATGCGCCCATCAACTGGCTCTTGTTTTCAACGAACTTCGGCGGATCCATCACAATTACATCAAAGGTTTCGCCCTGATCGCGGTATTTGCGCAACAGCTTGAACACATCATCGCGAACAAACTCTGTTTTGCTTAGATCAAGCTTGTTGAGTGTGACATTTTGCTTCGCCACATCCAGTGCTTCCTGGGAGGTATCCACGCTGACAACCTGGCGGCAGCCGCCCATAAGTGCAGAAACGGCAAAGCCCCCTGTATAGGAAAAACAGTTCAGGACACGCTTGTCTGCGACATAGCGGCGGGTTGCCAGGCGGCTGTCGCGCTGATCAAGGTAGTAGCCGGTTTTATGGCCACCCTGAATATCAACATACAACTTCATGCCGTTTTCTTCGATAGGCAGCAACGCAGGCGGTAGCTCACCGAGTACAGGGCCCTGCGTCAGTTCCAGCCCCTCTTTTTTACGCACTGCGACATCGCTACGATCGTAAACAGAACATTGCGGATAGAGGGTTTGCAGCGCGGAGAGAAGCGCCGGACGCTGGTATTCCGCGCCTGCACTCAGCAGTTGCAATACAAGGAAATTGCCAAAGCGGTCGATAGTCACGCCGGGAAGTCCGTCAGATTCCCCGGCAATCAGGCGATAACTGTCCAGCCCGTCGCGCTGGGCCAGCCAGTTACGCCACTGCTGCGCTTGTTGCAGGCGACGCGTAAAGAAAGCGATATCAATGCTTTCATCTTTATCGAACGTCCAGACGCGAGCGCGAATTTGCGAGGCCGGTGACAGCGCTCCGCGCGCCAGCCATTTACCCTGGTGATCGACGATATCAATCGTTTCACCGAGGCTGGCTTTGCCCTCCATCCGTGCGACTGCACCGGAGAAAACCCAGGGATGACGGCGCAGCAACGATTTCTCGCGCCCTTTGGCTAACACTAAACGTACGCTCATAATTTATTATGCTTTATTGCTAAGAATTGGGCGTCATTTTCCGGGTTAGTTCAGGGAAATGCAACGAATTCGAATAGTCGCAGGCATTGTAACCGCTGGGGTACGTGCTATTCACATTAATCAAAGGGATTGGGTAAATGGGATCACGTCAGTGCTCCTTGCTGCTATTTTTGCAAAACCAAACGTACGGTCATACTCAGCTATTCTGTAAACTAGAAGTATATGGGCGCTATGGGTACGGGTTCGTCGGGAAAATGCAACGCGCCTGCACAGAAACAGAAAGGGAGGAACAATATGACACAAGTTTGCACAATTGCCTGGGTACACGGAATGGTGCAAGGCGTCGGGTTTCGTTACTGTACGCAACATGAAGCTCAGCGTCTGGGGCTAACGGGATATGCACGCAATCTGGACGATGGCAGTGTCGAGGTGGTGGCTTGCGGAGAGGCGGAAAACGTCGACAGACTGGTGGCATGGCTTAAAGCCGGTGGACCGCGCAGCGCCCGGGTTGACAGAGTGCTAACTGAACCGCATCAACCCGGTAGAGAATGGACGAATTTTGGTATCCGCTATTAAATACACTTCACTGGTTTAGGCAGGCCGGCGATTTTCGTCGCCTGTTTTGCCGGGCCTTTCGGGAACAGGCGGTACAGATAGCGGCTGTTGCCTTTCTCTTCGCCAAATTTATTTCCCATCGCTTTAACCAGCATGCGAATAGCCGGCGAGGTATTAAATTCCAGATAGAATTCGCGCACAAAGCGCACCACTTCCCAGTGTTCCGGGGAGAGGGTGATGCTCTCTTGTTGCGCAATAACCTCTGCTAACGCTTCGCTCCAGAGGGAGGTATCTTTCAGATAGCCTTCGCTATCGGTTTCAAGCTCTTTGCCTTCAAACATCAACATGGTTTTTCACAACGTCAGTCAACAACAACGGCAGTGTAGCAAAAAACAAAGCCCCGCAGAAGCGAGGCTTGTTGCATGGATGTGACGATTAATCTCTGCTGGCGAAGCCGAGGATACTCAGCAGGCTAACAAAAATGTTGTACAGCGAAACATACAGGCTGACGGTTGCACGAATATAGTTCGTTTCACCGCCGTGAATGATGTTGCTGGTTTCCAACAGAATCGCGCCGCTGGAGATCAGGATAAACACAGCGCTAATTGCCAGGTGCAGTGCCGGCAGATGCAAGAAAATGTTCGCCACCATACCGATCAGCACAACCACTACGCCTGCCATCAGCATACCGCCGAGGAAGGACATATCTTTGCGCGTGGTCAGCACGTAAGCCGAGCAGCAGAAGAACACCAGCGCAGTGCCGCCGAGCGCCAGCCCAATCAAATCACCCATACCGGCTGACAGATAGGCATTCAGGATTGGCCCAAGGATATAACCCAGGAACCCGGTGAATGCGAATGCCGCCAGAATACCGGTTGGTTTGTTGGCCAGTTTATAGGTCAGGAACATCAAACCGTACATTCCCACCAGCGTCAGGATCAGCCCCGGCGAAGGCAGCATCAGCACGGTGCTGGCTGTGGCTGTGATAGCGGAAAACGCCAACGTCAGGCTGAGCAGAAAATAGGTATTGCGTAAAACTTTGTGCGTGCTGAGCAGGGAACTGCGGTCACGCGATGAAGTAATAATACGATCCATAAGTCACTCTCTTATGAGGATGTAATTGTTTTCTGAGTCTAGAAAAAACTGGCTTTGTAACAAAGTTGTTTTACCCATCTTTACTCATAAAGCAAGGGTATCAGCACAGTATTTCCTGCGATGAAATGTGCTCCATGTAGCATAAAGGGATTAATGTGAAGCAGAACCATATTGGTGTCTTATATGTCACTGAAAGCTATTGCTATATCAATCTTTGGGCGCTAAGAGTGTAAACGCGTCGGCACACTATAAATGAAAATAAGGTGAAAAGGACATGAAACCACAACCACGTAATCATATTGCACTTTCTCTCCTGGCTGTCGGCATTCTGAGCGCATGCTCTGGTGTGTTTGCCGCAACCGTGCCAGCGGGAACTGTGTTGGCAGAAAAACAGGAACTGGTACGCAACAATGGCAGCGAGCCCTCTTCACTGGACCCGCATAAAGTAGAAAGCGACGTCGAATTTAATATTATCAGCGATATCTTCGACGGGCTGGTGGCCGTCAGGAATGACGGTTCCATCGAACCGCGCCTCGCGGAAAAATGGGAGAACAAGGGCAACACGGTGTGGGTATTCCATCTGCGTCCGGGCATCACCTGGTCAGATGGTACCGCCATCACCGCGAAAGATGTGGTCTGGAGTTGGCAGCGTCTGGTTGATCCGAAAACCGCATCGCCTTACGCCAGCTTTCCTGGCAACATGCACATCCAGAATGCGGCGGACATTGCATTAGGCAAGAAATCGCCTGATACGCTGGGGGTAAAAGCGCTGGATGATTCAACGCTGGAAGTCACGCTGACGCAGCCAACGGCCGCGTTTCTGGCGATGCTGGCGCACCCGTCTCTGGTGCCGGTCGATCCGGTGCTGATTAACCGTTTTGGCGATAAGTGGACCAAACCGGAACATATCGTTACTAGCGGCGCGTATAAAATTACCGATTGGGTGGTCAACGAACGTATCGTTGCCGAGCGCAATGTGCGCTACTGGAACAACAAACAGACGGTAATTAATAAAGTCACCTATCTGCCCATTAATGCCGAAACGGCGGATGTTAACCGTTACAAGGCGGGTGAGATCGATATTACCTATACCATCCCGGTTAATCAGTTCGCGCAGCTACAGAAAACACTGGGCGATCAAGTGCATGTCACGCCACAACTGGCGACCTATTATTACGAGTTTAATACCACCAAAGCGCCGTTTAACGATCCGCGTGTACGCCGTGCGCTGAATATGGCACTGGATAAGGACATCATCGCCGATAAAGTGATGGCGCAGGGGCAGCGTCCGGCATGGGTTATCAGCCAGCCGCAAATCGGCGGTGTGAAAATTGCGCCGCCGGATTATGCGTCATGGCCTCGTGAAAAGCGGATAGCCGAAGCAAAAAAACTGCTTAACGAAGCTGGATTCAACGCGTCGCATCCGTTGAGTTTCAATCTGCTCTATAACACGATGGAGACGCATCAGCGCATTGCCATTGCCGCCAGTTCTATGTGGAAGAAAAATCTCGGCGTGGAAGCGAAGCTGCAAAATCAGGAATGGAAAACCATGCTGGACACCATGCATAC
This sequence comes from Kosakonia arachidis, assembly GCF_900116535.1. Taxonomy (GTDB): domain Bacteria; phylum Pseudomonadota; class Gammaproteobacteria; order Enterobacterales; family Enterobacteriaceae; genus Kosakonia; species Kosakonia arachidis. Next base: position 845,144 of record NZ_FPAU01000001.1, read on the forward strand.
CGGTAATTTTGATGCGGTACGTTATGCGTGGATTGCCGATTATGATGACGCGTCGACCTTCCTGAATAACTTCCGTACAGGCGACAGCGAAAACACCAGCAAATACAGTAATCCGGCATATGACGAAGCGATGCAGAATGCGGCGAAAGCGAAGGACATTGCCGAACGTGGAAAATACTACCAGCAAGCGGAAGATATCCTCGGACAGGATGTTCCGGCCATTCCGGTTTACCATTATGTGCGTACGCATCTGGTGAAACCGTGGGTGGGTGGTTTTGCGCCTGACAGCCTCGGGGTCTATCTGACAAAAGATTTGTACATCAAGAAACACTAAGTTTTGCCATGAAGCGTGCTGAATAAACGATCATAATGCTGATATTTCAGACAAATAACATGTTTTTGATTGTTTTTCAGGCAAACAGGCATTCTCAGTCTTTACAGACGACCCGGGGATGTTTATAGTGCGCCTCATTCCGGAAGTGTGGCCGAGCGGTTGAAGGCACCGGTCTTGAAAACCGGCGACCCGAAAGGGTTCCAGAGTTCGAATCTCTGCGCTTCCGCCAGATTAAACAAGGGGTTACCGAAAGGTAACCCCTTTGTTTTTCCGGCTCCTGGCTGCTGGGTTGCTCTACTCGCCTGCGACATCTTCCCTCTCTGTCGTAAACCCGTGCTTCAGACGGCTGGAATGATCCCGTATCAGGGCTGCTGTAAGCCGCTTCTTTGTTTAATCCACTCTTTATACCTGCCAGGCGACATGCCCATAACGTTAATGAAGGCGCGTCGAAAGGCCGTTTCGTCACTGTAACCACATTCGCTGGCAATCTGCGCTAACGTTTTTCCCGGTTTTTCCAGCAGCACAGCGGCGTTTTCAATGCGCACGCGGGTGATAAAATTTTTGGGTGTTTCCTGTGACAATTCCCCCATTTTTCTGTGCAACGTCCGTGAAGACATATTCAGCTGTTCGGCGAGTTGCTCAACGGAGATAGCGATGTTTTGGTAACGAACAATATTTTCGGCTTTGATAAGTAATGGATGTACAGAATTCAGAAATCCACCGGGAGCGTAAATATGCTGTGAGAGTGGCTGGCTGTCAGCGACGGCCATATCCGCTGTCATTCTTGCCGCTTCATTACCCCGTTTTTTTCGCACAATATGAATGGCAAGATCCACCCAGGATAACGGGCCGCCGGTGGTAATAACATTTCCCTCTTCCGCCAGCGTCTTACCCCATATGGGGTTGGCTGCGGGGTAGCGTTCACGCAACGTATGAAAAAGCCACCATGTTGTTGTGCACATCCTGCCGTTCAGTACGCCTGCCTCACCCAGCACAAACCCTCCCGCACATACGCCCGCGACAATACTACCTTGCTGATAGTGATGTTTAACCCACGCTGCGCCCGCTTTTACCGCCGCAAAATCCACCGGGAATTTGTCGGCATCAAGCCGCATACCGCTTGCAATCACCAGATCAAATTTCTCAGCGGAGCTAAACGCGCCGTCGCTTTCAATTAATCGCCCCTGCGCGTCAACCACCGGTTTTCCGTCTGGTGTGATCACATTGACCATGAAATAGGGCGCTGTAGCGTCAGCTGGAGTGTTAAGGCCAGGCTTTTGCGAGATGGCCTGGTTAGCCAGCCAGAACATGTCAGAGAGGCCAGCGATAGCCGATTTCATACTGCCAGGCAGAGCCAGAAGTGCGATATGCATTGTTTATCCGCCACAGGTTGTCAGATTTTGCATCATATCTGTCATTTAAGACACTTCATACCTCCTTTATCCGGCCTTACACTTAGGCGCACGGACAGGCTGAAACCTGTAGAATGGACGAAGATATGTACCTTAAGTTACGAAATTTAAAACGCCTGGCATTCATCGGGTTAATCGCTATATTTTCCATCAGACTGCATGCAGAGGAGGTTCCCATTAAAAATATCGTCCTGGTCCATGGCGCTTTTACGGATGGCTCAAGCTGGAGTGAGGTAATAACACGCCTTCAGTCTCTTGGTTACCATGTTACCGCCGTGCAAAACCCTCTGACCTCGCTGCGGGATGACGTTGCGGCAACCCGCAGAGTGCTGGAACGTCAGCAGGGAGACGTCCTTCTTGTCGGTCACTCGTGGGGCGGAGCCGTCATTACCGAGGCGGGAAACGCGGCAAATGTTAAGGGGCTTTTCTACCTCTCTGCACTGGTGCCAGACAGCAACGAATCTGTTGCTGATGTACTTCAGCGATTAAAAGCCCCGATGGAAGGGATGCAGGCAGACAGTAACGGATTTATCTGGCTGGATGACCCGAAGATATTCCATGACGTTATGGCAAATGATATGTCGCAGAAAAAGGCGGCATTATTAGCCTCTGTACAGCAACCCATTGCAGCGGGTGCTTTTTCAGAGAAAATTACGCAGGCGGCATGGCGAAACAAACCTTCCGGGTATCTTGTTACTGAAAATGATCATGCACTTCAGCCTGCGGTTCAGTCACGTTTTGCCAGTGCTATAGGTGCAAATACCACCATGCTCAACGCCAGCCACATGTCGATGGTATCCCACCCGGAAAAAGTAGCGGAATTGATAGATAAAGCAGCCCGGGAAATGACTCCGTCCGATCAATAAATGTGAAATAGCGATGAAAATTTTACAGATGGATTAAAGTATTACCCACAATGCTTCCATTTACCATCCGCAGTTATTAAGAAACTCACCGGAAGCGTGAAATACAGTGAAGTTATTTATCGTGCGTTGTAAAAAATGAATTTCAGTAGATTTCGCTGTGGGGTTCAAATCATGGATTTTCAGTGAAGGTAGCTAACTTTGGTTTTTGACTTCCGGGAGTTAATAATATCGGATTTATTCGTATAAAAGAGGTTGCAAAAGGTAAAGATATTTAAATGATAATGAATTTCCCGCACGATTGATTCTATTAGCAATGTCATGCTAAAGATTTTAATTTAGTATGAGGGAATAAGTAGATGCATATCATAACCCTGAGCATTACCCTTAGAGTTCTCAGGGCTTACAGCTTTTCTTAATCAAGAAAAAACTCAATCTGATAGATTTCGCTTTATTTTTTTAATTACAAAACTTCGAAAAACCTCTTCAGAATCATCAATATTTTTGGATAAGTTGAGGGGGGAATCAATAAATTATTTATTGACGAGCAATAAGAAATAAATAAACGATCGATGCCCTGTTTTTGATAGCTGCCACCTATGGTATATGTGTTTTTTTAAGTTTATTCCGATCAATAACTAAGAGAAATCATTATCCTGCCGATATTTTTCTATGCCTTCTGCAACTGCGCAGTGGGTATGTTTATTAATCCACTAAGGAAAGATAATGAAAAACAAAGTTACCATAGTAAAGCCTGCAGGCATAAGTATCAGAAATAAGATTATTTCTTCGTTCGGCATTTTGATCCTGTTACTGACTTTCATTGCCGGGAATGCATTATATCGCCTTGACGAAGCTAAAAATAAGATCTCAAAAATTGTCACGGAGGATTATCCCACCACGGCAATGGGAAATAATCTTATCAGAGAAGTTAATACATCAACAGTTTTATTTCTCAATGCATTAATAGAAAAAAATCCGCAAAAGCAAAGCCAGTTAATGCAGGAAGTAACTTCACGATCGGAAAAAATAAACGAGATTTATAAACAACTCAATACTGCGGCAGACGATTCAGCCTCTCAGGCACTTTTGGCCAATGTTACGGATATGCGGAAACTCTATATTCAGTCACGAAATAAGGTGGTACAGAACATCCAGTCAGATCCTGCTTCGGCAATTGATGAATATACAAATAACACGCGTGAAAGAGAATTACAGTATATTGATAAAATTACCACCTTTATCAATCTTCAACGAGATGAAATGCAAACGTCATATACTGATTTTTTGCATGATTACAGTACGTCAAAAATGGTCATGATCATTATCGCGATAGTTTGCCTGATCCTTGGCGCCACTATGGCGATCGTTATTTCACGCGCTATTGTTACTCCCATTATACATGCGGTTGAGGCAGCTACGCGCATCGCCGCAGGCAACCTTGGGGAAGAAATAAAGGTGACATCAAAAGATGAAACCGGGCAACTGACCAGCGCTATTTCGCATATGCAGGATGAGTTAATAAAAATAGTCACGGAAATACGTGGCGGAGCCGAAAATATTGCAACCGGCGCTTCTCAAATTATGGCCGGAACCCGTGATTTATCGGCCCGCACGGAAGAGCAGGCCAGCTCTATAGAACAGACGGCATCGTCAATGGAACAGATCTCCGCAACGGTAAAAAATACTGGCGATAATACGGCGAATGCTTCGCAACTCTCGGCGAAAGCGAGTGATGCGGTGACGGATAACGGAAAATTGATGACTTCGCTGACGCAAGAGATCCAGAATATCAGCAGCTCAGCGGACAAAATGTCTGACATCATTAATCTGATTGATTCCATTGCCTTCCAGACCAATATTTTGGCACTTAACGCTGCCGTTGAAGCCGCGCGTGCGGGTGAACATGGTAAAGGGTTTGCAGTCGTGGCGCAGGAAGTTCGCAATCTTGCCCAGAAAACGGCCAATTCATCGAAGGAGATCAGGACGTTGATCGAGAATTCAACGCAGCAAAGTGTCCGCGGGCTGGAGATGGTACGGCAGGTAAATGGAAAAATGGATGAACTGGTACAAAACGTCGATAGCGTCACCAGTATTCTGAAAGAAATAGAGCAGGCCAGTCTCGAGCAGAGCGATGGCGTTCACCAGATTAATATCGCCATCGGGCAGATCGATACCACTACGCAGCAGAACGCCGCGCTTGTAGAGGAGTCGGTTGCCGCTTCTGAAATGCTTAACGAACAGGCCAGAGTCATGAAGGATCTGGTCAGCGTATTCCGTGTTCCGCACAATGCCTGATAACGCAACAACACGTTGCTGGGTTAACTAATGTTCACCGGTGAAAGAGATCTGCTCTTTCACCGGATCAGACTTAGCGTACTTTTTTGGGGAACAGAGTGGCTATCACGTCACCATGCATTCGTGCGTTTGCAAACGTGCTGCGCTTTAAATCAGCCACCTTATTCCAGACAACATGCGGCTTATCGCGACACGATTTGCCAGTGAGTGGCAGGATATCCCCTGTGACCGATAGTCCCTTTATTTTTTCAGCAGACGAGGCAGTTGGTTCTCCAGTTCAAGCACGCAGGCATCCATCATTTTCTGCGTCTCTTCGCTGACTTTCGCGTAGTTATTTGCTTTCCAGTCGTTTAACGGCGCGGTTTTCACCGTCGGTGCGCATTCCGCACTAACATAAGTACTGAATGCATTGCCGCCCTCCGGACGTTTATAAAATTTAACCCGGTAGGTGAGATCGTAATTGCTATTGCTGGTCGACATATCGGTATAAATCAGTGACCACTGAGATGCGGCGATGTACAGCGTTTCCTGATAGGCGTAACCGCCGCCATTTTTTTCCAGCCAGTCGTGAATTTTGGCTTCCGCTTTCGGCGCTAAATAGCGAGAGGTCGGTTCAGGCAGGTTATCGATGGTGTTTCCTTTATAGACATTTTTATCGAATGCGTTGCTGCTGATGCCGCCGCCGAGTGCTGCGCCCAGAACCGCAAGCCCCATTCCGGTACCAGAGGGCGCCGGAGAGACTTCGCGCAATTTAACGTCTGGATAGAGGTTATTGTTCATCTCGGCGGGGCTGAAGATGGCAGCAACATTCACTTTGCTGCCGTTGCTTGCGGTCACGGCATGTGACGTCGTATTAGTCGTGCAGCCGCTTAAGAAAGCTGCGGATAAAGCACCGGTAATCAAAAGCTGAACTTTCATGTTTTCCCTTTCACTATTATTAATAGTTAACGCGCATCAATCGTTTTACTTATTACGTCGCCCGGCGAGGTTTCTCAATACGGAGTCGCGTTATATAATTAGCGGCAGTAACACTAAAACCTTTATAAGGAATTTTCTTTAAGTTTTATTTGGGGTTGACTACTTTCGTGAAGATAGCACGAATAGCTCAGATTCGATCCAGCATGCCAGGATAAGCGCAGTATAAAATTCACATCCAAAGCCAAACTGACAAATGCAATGGCGGTATTCCAGAAATATTAATTGTTTCTATTTTTTCTCTTTGATGGCATCCTTAAATGGGAAATTAAAACAGACTCGTTGATTAATTTGCTTTATGGCAAGGATGATACCACCGTTGAATTACATTCGTAGTTCGGCTCTTTTTTTATTGCTCGCGTTTACGGCACAGGCGGCGCCATTATCTCCGGCAGACCGTGATGCAGTCCGTCAACAGCAGGAACAGCTGCTTCGTCAGAGCCAGCAGCAGCGTGATGAACTGGAGCGCAGCACTACGCTGCCACGTTCAGGCCAGAGCACGTCTGCCTCTCAGCCAGGCGGTCCCTGTTTTACCATCCATACGATTACGCTTTCCGGTGTGACGCTTATCAGCGAAAAAGCACAGCAGAAACTGACGGCACCCTGGCAGAACCAGTGCCTGAATATGGCGAAAATAACCGAACTGACCGCCGCGATTTCCGACTGGTATATCAGCCGGGGCTATATTACCAGCCGCGCGTTTCTTACCGAGCAGGATTTATCCCACGGTGAATTACGCATTGTCGTGCTGGAAGGAAAATTACGCCATATACGTCTGGAAGGTGAATCCCCGCGCATGCTGAAAATGGTATTTCCGGGACTGGAGGGAAAAGTTCTCAATCTGCGGGATATTGAACAGGGCATGGAGCAGATTAACCGTCTGCGCAGTCAGCCGGTGCAGATTGAAATAGTGCCGGACAGCGAACCCGGTTATTCCACCGTGAATTTAACCGCCACACCGGAATTTCCGTTAAGTGCTTTTGTTTCGCTGGATAACAGCGGGCAGAAAAGTACCGGTGACGATCAATTAAATAGTTCGTTGACCGCCAGTAATTTGCTGGGGCTGGCGGAACAGTGGCAGGTGAGCGGCGGGCGCAGCAGCGATTTCGCCACCGGCTATGACGCGCAAAATTTTCAGGCCGGGTTCAGCATACCATACGGTTACGGCCTGCTCGATTACAGCTATGCATGGAGCAACTACCGTACCACCCTCATCAATCAGGGCTTTCCGTGGATCTCCACCGGCGACACCCGAACGCACCGCCTGAACGGTTCGTGGGTGGTGTTACGCAACGGCAATATCAAAACCGCATTTACCGCTGGTGTCACGCAGCGTTCCTCACGCAACTGGCTTAACGATGCCCCGCTGGCCAGCAGCTCGCGCAATCTCTCCAGCCTGCAACTGGGCATCAGCCATACGCAAAAAATACTGGGCGGTGTGGCGACCTTCAACCCGACATTCAGCCACGGTATGCCGTGGTTTAACGCTGAAACCGATGAAGGCAAAAATGGCGATGAACCGCGCGCGCAGTTCCGCAAAGGTAGCCTGAGCGCCAGCTTCCAGCGCCCGTTCAGTACCGACATGGTCTGGCTCACCAGTCTGTATGCGCAGTGGTCGCCGGACCGGCTCTACGGCAGCGAACGCCTGACGCTTGGCGGTGAAAGCTCGGTGCGTGGTTTCAAAGAGCAGTACATATCCGGCGATAACGGCGGTTACTGGCGCAACGAAGTGAATTACACCCTCTTCACGCTGCCGGTACTCGGGCAGATCAGCGCCACGGCGGCAGTGGATGGAGGCTGGCTGGAAAAAGACCGGCTCGATCGCTATGCCTCCGGCACGCTATGGGGCGCGTCAGCGGGGATTGGCAGCGCAGGACGCGGGTTCGCCAGCCAGATCACCGTTGGCACACCGCTGCGTTACCCGGACTGGCTCGGCCCGGATCACCTGACCGTTAACTGGCGTGTGGCTGTTACTTTTTAAAGGAAGACAAGGATGAATACCGATAAACCGGTTCGTTTCTCGCAGCGCGCACTCAGCTGGCTGATTATCGGCCTGCTGGTCTGGCAGCCCGTGGCACCTTCCTTCGCGGCAGCCATCACGCCGACTGGCCCGGCCACCATGGATAAAGCCGGCAACGGCGTGCCGGTGGTCAATATCGCCACGCCGAATGGGGCAGGCATCTCGCACAACCAGTTTCATGACTACAACGTCGGCAGCGAGGGGCTGATCCTCAATAACGCCACCGGGCAACTGACGCAGACGCAGCTTGGCGGGCTTATCCAGAACAACCCGAACCTGCGCGCCGGGCAGGAAGCGCAGGGCATTATCAACGAAGTGACCGGCGGCAGCCGATCGCAGTTGCAGGGCTATACCGAAGTGGCGGGCAAGGCGGCGAACGTGATGGTCGCCAACCCGTACGGCATCACCTGTAACGGCTGCGGTTTTATCAACACGCCGAACGCCACCCTGACCACCGGCAAACCGCAGTTTGACGCGGCGGGCAACCTCTCATCGCTCGAGGTGACAAAAGGCACCATCACCGTCGAAGGCCAGGGGCTGAATGCCAGCGGCAGCGACGCATTATCCCTTATCTCCCGCGCCACCGAAGTGAATGCCGCCATCCATGCGAAGGACTTAACCGTGACCACCGGGGCGAACCGGGTGGATGCGAACGGGAAAGCGACAGCTATCACTGGCGAGGGGGCGGCAGCAGGACAGCAATAACTACAACAGTAAACAGCAGAGTATCAGCGCCGGGCTGAGTTACACCTTTGGCGGCGGCGGCCCGGGCGGCAGTTTCAGCTACAGCCGCGACAAAATGAACAGCAATTACGACTCGGTGCAGGAGCAGACCGGGATCTACGCGGGCAAAGGCGGCTTCGATATTACCGTCGGTAATCATACGCAGCTTGATGGCGCGGTTATCACTTCCACCGCCACACCGGACAAAAACAGCCTTGATACCGGAACGCTGGGCTTCTCCGATATCAACAATAAAGCCGACTACAAAACGGAACATCAGGGTGCCGGGTTCAGCACCGGCGGCAGCGTACCGGGTAATGTTCTCGGGAACATGGCGAACGCCCTGCTGGCCGGTGGGGGCGGTAAGGGGCACGCGGAGGGCACCACGCAGTCGGCGGTGGCTGACGGCGCGATTGTGATCCGCGACCAGGCCAGCCAGCAGCAGGATGTGAACACGCTGAGCCGCGACACCGTGCATGCCAACGGCAGCATCGATCCGATTTTCGACAAGGAAAAAGAACAACGCCGCCTGCAAACCGCGCAGATGATTAGCGAGATTGGCACGCAGGTGGCTGATATCGCCCGTACGGAAGGTGATATAGCGAAAGCGAAAGCTGTGAGCGATCCGGCGGCACTGGCGGCGGCAAAAGAAACGCTGATCGGCAAAGGGAATCTCAATCCTGCGCCAGAGGAAATCGCTGCTCAGGCAGGCCGGACAGCAGAGGCCGCATACGGTACGGGAAGCTCCCTGCAACGCGGTATCACTGCCGCCACCGCCGCGATACAGGCACTGGCGGGCGGCGATATCAAATCTGCGCTGGCCGGGGCTGCCGCGCCGTATATTGCAAACGAAATTGCCGCGCAAATCCCGGAAACCGATCCTGCCGGGCGTGTTCTGGCGCACGCGGTGGTCAACGCCGCGCTGGCTGCCGCCAGCGGGAAGGATGCAGGCAGTGCAGCAGCAGGGGCGGCTACGGGGGAACTGACCGGGATAATAGCCCTCGACGCCTGGGGCATAAAAGATGTCAGTCAACTGAGCGAAGAACAGAAACAGACCGTTTCAGCGCTGGCTACATTAGCGTCCGGTCTTGCGGGTGCGCTGGTGGGAGACAGTGGTGCCAGTGCGGTTGCAGCAGCACAGGCCGGGAAAACGACAGTTGAAAACAACGCGATGAGTGATGAGGAACGGCCTGTTCCGTATGGCGTCACACCAGGCGATGTGGAGATAGCAAAAGCGAAAGAAGACGCTGCATCGGGGTTAACGAAGAAACTGAAGGAACTGGGTCAGGCCATCGATAAAGCCACCCAGTGCACATTTGGACGTGTGTGCTCCTCGGATGATCCGGATCAGGAGTCGAAACCAAATGTCGCAGGGAATCTAACGGATGAGGAAAAGGCTGAATATGGTGGGGCTGGTTCGGGAACACCAGGAGGCTGGGGGCCTGAGGATGAAGCGAAGACACGGAGTACAGAGACTCAATCAAATAAATCCGATATCAGTAACATCGCTTCCCTTCCTGTCGAAGAGCAGATAGGTATATTGAGAGATGCTGCAAAAGGAAATAAAGGTAATTTTGGTTTAGGTCAGGCGACTGCTAAGGATGCTAATGCATTGGGTGAAGCATGGGTAGGGCCCGGATATCGAGTATCTAGTGATGGCACTGCTTGGGTAAGTTCTGATGGGTTGAGAGTTTACCGCCCACCGTCATCCAAACCTAATAGTCCTCACGCCACAACGGGAGTTCAGGCTAATTTTGAACAAAAACTTACGCCAACAGGAAGACCTATTAGCAATGGGCATCTGGATATAACCAAATGAATATTGAATTGAAAAGCCTAAGATCGCTGGAACTGGAAGACAGTTTAATAAACTATTGGCCAACTGACCCTGTCAATTTCAGTTGTTGGGTTAGAGTAATGATAGGACCTAAAGATCAAGACGGTGCAGAAGCTTTTGATATGCTGGTATGTACGCCAGTTTGGCTTCAACAAGAGCTTGCATCAAATAAGGTTCTGTCTGGTAAGGGAATGATCATTATCGAAGTCTATGATTATGATGAGATACTTTCTTACTTAGAAAAAAAGATCATCGCCTGTGATGATAGGGATTGGTCAAAAGCTGCAATAAAATTGAGTAGATTCAGTTTCTGGGAATATGAAGATTATCAACCATAATGCACTTCCGGTGCGAGATGACATTGCCATGAGGCCGAACTGCAGACCCGGGTCACCATCTTGTGTGGGAAATAGTGTCAGACCGATGTAAGTGTATCGGAAATCCGCACCTGTCATTTTTGAACTCCTTTGTCATCAGTCTAAGTCATGTCTGCTTTTCGCTGTGGGTACAAGGGGGCGATTCAACGCTAACGCAATCCTGCGCCAGAGGAAATCGCTGCTCAGGCAGGCCGGACAGCAGAGGCCGCATACGGTACGGGAAGCTCCCTGCAACGCGGCATCACCGCCGCCACCGCCGCGATACAGGCACTGGCGGGCGGCGATATCAAATCTGTGCTGGCCGGGGCTGCCGCGCCGTATATTGCAAACGAAATTGCCGCGCATATCCCGGAAAGCAATCCTGCCGGACGTGTTCTGGCGCACGCGGTGGTCAACGCCGCGCTGGCTGCCGCCAGCGGGAAGGATGCAGGCAGTGCGGCAGCAGGGGCGGCGACGGGGGAACTGGCCGGGATCATTGCCCTCGACGCCTGGGGCATAAAAGATGTCAGCCAACTGAGCGAGGAGCAGAAACAGACCGTTTCAGCGCTGGCCACATTAGCGTCGGGTCTTGCGGGTGCACTGGTGGGAGACAGTGGTGCCAGTGCGGTTGCAGCAGCACAGGCCGGGAAAACGACAGTTGAAAACAACGCGATGAGTGATGAGGAACGGCCTGTTCCGTATGGCGTCACACCAGGCGATGTGGAGATAGCAAAAGCGAAAGAAGACGCTGCATCGGGGTTAACGAAGAAACTGAAGGAACTGGGTCAGGCCATCGATAAAGCCACCCAGTGCACATTTGGACGTGTGTGCTCCTCGGATGATCCGGATCAGGAGTCGACACCAAATGTCGCAGGGAATATGACGGATGAGGAAAAAGCAGCGCTGGGCGGTGCAGGTTCAGGAACGCCGGGAGGTCATGGGCCGGAAGATGAGGAGAATGCTCGCGCAAGGGAACAGCAGCAAAATCGGTTTAATGAATTAAGTGATATTTTTGACAAAAGCAATCCATCAAAAGACCTTACAATAGATGGCCAGACTATCCGTCAGGGAGAGGCCAGTAATAACTATGGCACGACAAAAGTTTATGAAAGTCAAAATCTTAGTGATGATCAAATACGAAATTATGCACAGCAACTTGCAGGAGAAACGCCACTGAATGAAGTGAGGGAGGGGATCTATACTTCAAAATTACCAGATGGATCGGTGATAACACTCAGAAATGTATCTACGTCCGAAGCTCAGACAGGTGCTCGTTGGACTATTGATATACGGAATAGTCAAAAATTCAGTGAATTAGGGAATAAATATACGCGTGTGGAGATTAAATTTAAATGATTAGTGAGCTAAGTGAAAAGGAATATAAGGAACTGGCAGATGCGGCTGAGGGCCAAACTCTTGATGCAATTTTATGTTATGCAGTACCAGATCCCTGTCCACCTGGCTTTACTTTTAGTGAACGAAGAGAATTATTTTTTTGGGTATTAAAACGGCTTTTGAATGATGGACGAATTAGACTTGCCAAGCACGGTAAGTTCCTTGAAGGAAGTGTTGAGGAGCAGGTTGAACTTTTCAGACGGGCGTTCCCCCTGACAGAACCAGAGATGGAGGATGGTATCTGGTTTTTTGATGAGGCATGTCCGGGGGGCGCAGTCTGGGTACTTAAGGATGGTTCACTGGAGTGGACTTAAATGTTATTGCCTTCATGGCAATGGCATTGGCATGAATAATAACCACCGCAGCCGCCGCGATACAGGCACTGGCAAGCGGTGATGCCGGGAGGGCGATTATTCAACAATAATACCGAAACTATAATTAATGCAGGGCATTTTTAATCAGTGGTTACACGGTTTCTCCTGTTAAATTGAATTGAAATAATACAATAAAATTTGAAGACGCTTTTTTAGTAGAGAGGAAAGATATTCGATTGGAGTTCAAAAGATATTTTTAGATTTTGTAAAAACTCTGTCTCAAGCACAGAAAGATAAAATTATTTTGATGAGGTAGCTATGGGGGCTTTTTTTTCGTAGGCTTGAAACCTGAAGGTAAAAATAGTGGTGTGAGAAATTTGGATATCGGCCTTAATCGGCAGGCCTCTAATCTCATGGAAGCGTTATTTGATGAGGCCTTACAGGAAACGTATCCGGCAATCCACGAAAAAATCATGGAAACGTTGCCGCTGGATCAAGTCAATTTCGATGAGCTCTCACCTACCGATTTTAATATAGCAATCCATGCCATTCGCAATTGTCTGGCTCGCTGAACAACGCCTAAAGATTGGCAGGAGTGGCAGAAAGAACTTTGGGAGCAGAATTTTGAACCCTTAGTCAGGCAAGATTTTCGTTATCAAGGATGAACCACGTTGAGGAATCAGCTACAACATCCCGTATCGGTGCTACACCTGTTACAGGCATAGAGGTGAGTGATTTTTGAACTCGCCCGCGAATACGTATAGGATTATTTTCAGATATAAAAAATAATTTAAAAACAAGATATTAAGTTTTGCTATTTATTTCTATTATCAACATACTTATATTAGCACGGTATGGCAACTTATCACCATACAGCTTTGAAAAGTATGATCTCTGCCGGAGCCATATGATGACTCGCTCCGGCTGCTTCTGGTATCGTATTGCGGTTATCGGTGATAGAGCCCGTCCATAGAGCGCGGGAGTGTTAGAAATTCTGTGTCATTCCAGTAATATACAATTAAAAAGGAATGACACATGTCCCAGCCCTTCGATTTTGACAAAGCGCTTAAGGCCCTCCAGTCCGGTCAGGCACTCACCGGCAAAGATGGCATCTTAACGCCATTAATCAAACAGTTAACTGAAGCCGCTCTGGCCGCTGAACTTGACTCTCATCTGGCTCAGGACGTTGAAGCTAACCGTAGAAATGGCTCCGGCAAAAAGACCATTAAAGCCCCTACCGGCAGCTTTGAACTGGCAACTCCGCGTGATCGTAATGGTACTTTTGAACCCCGGTTAGTGAAGAAGCACCAGATCACGCTGTCCGACGAGATCGAACGCAAGATCATTCGCCTGTTTGCACTGGGGATGAGCTACCAGGACATCAGCCGGGAGATTGAAGATTTATATGCCTTCAGCGTGTCCACCGCCACCATCAGTGCAGTAACCGATAAAGTCATCCCTGAACTAAAACAGTGGCAACAGCGCCCGCTGGAGAAGGTTTATCCCTTCATCTGGCTGGACGCTATTCACTATAAAATCCGTGAGGATGGCCGTTATCAGAGCAAAGCGGTTTATACCGTTCTGGCGCTGAATCTGGAAGGCAAAAAAGAAGTTCTGGGCCTGTATCTGTCGGAAAGTGAAGGCGCTAACTTCTGGTTATCCGTATTGAGTGACCTGCAAAACCGTGGTGTTGAAGACATTCTGGTTGCCTGCGTGGACGGGCTGACCGGCTTCCCGGAGGCAATAAACAGCATTTATCCGCAGACAGAGGTTCAGTTGTGCGTCATTAACCAGATCCGTAACTCGATTAAATACGTGGCCTCAAAGCACCATAAAGCCTTCATGACCGACAGGAAACCGGTATATCGCGCGGTGTCGAAAGAAGCCGCAGAAACGGCGCTGGATGAGCTGGAGGCCAAATGGGGCCAGCAGTATCCGGTAGTGCTCCAGTCGTGGCGTCGCAAATGGGAAAATCTGTCAGCATACTTCCGCTATCCGGCGAATATCCGCAAAGTCATTTACACCACGAATGTTATCGAATCGGTACACCGTCAGTTCAGGAAACTGACGAAAACTAAAGGCGCTTTCCCGAATGAAAACAGTCTGTTGAAGCTGCTTTATGTGGGGATAATGAACGCACAGGAAAAATGGACAATGCCGATCCAGGGCTGGAATTTGACATTGTCGCAATTAGCCATTTATTTTGAGGGACGACTGAATAATGTGATGACGCTGTAGAATTTTTAACGTGACAAGAATTCTAAACGCTCTCTTTCTTAGGTCTCGCCAGGTTGTTACTGAATCCTCGTAAAAACGGTAAACACACTCCGAAAAACAGTGTTAATTAAAACCCATTCACCTGTTTTCACCTCCTCCCGCATTATCTTGACAGATATCAACCTCTCCCTTGCGATGCCGCTGTTGAATACCAGAGCAGATTTTTTGCCCGGCATGCGGTTTGCACCGCTCTTCGATAATTAACACAATCTGGTTATGGTCATGGAAAATGCTGTTCCACAGCGTCAGTCAGTACATTCAGATCGCGTTCGTCGTTTAATTCAACGCTGGCGCAACGATCCCGAAGCCACCTATCAGACGTGGTTTTTGTGGGAGCAGAGGCTGAAAAACTTCCGCTCGATCCGCAGCGGCATTGCGGTAGTAGTGGATGAAATTGAGCAGGAAAAATTTGGTGTTGCTTACCGCGGTTCCTCGCTGGAGACGATTGTTCACTCCATTGCCGAGCAGAAGCAGATCTTCAAAGGTGCCGATCACGCTTTTCTGTGGAAACCGAAGTTGCGCATTCCGGATATTTATGAAAACAGCGCCAACCAGAAAGCCTTTGCCCGGCTTCTGCATCACTGCTCCTGCGCGGCGCGTGCAGATGAAATTGTGGAACATATCAATGCTATCGATGCGTTGAAAATTAAAGGTCTCGGACCGGCGGTCGCGAATCTGCTCTATTTTCTCCATCCCACGCACATTCCCCCGTTTAATACCGCCATTGTGAATGGCTATAACGCGCTTACCGGCGCGAAAGTTAAACTTGGCAGTTGGCCGCATTTTCTCGCTATGCGTCAGGGGATCCTGAATTTGAACGCACAGTACCGCGAGTTACTGTCAAACGATTTGGGGGCTATTGGCGGGCTGCTTTTTGATATCGGTTCGGGTCGCTATCCTGCGCCGCCGCTGGAAAATTCCGCCGTTGCCGATGCGGACTGGAATGCATATCTGGAGGCGGCTCGTCCGCCGGTGGCGCAAAATAAAGCGCAAATACAGGAGGGGGAAAATGAACGTACGCACACGGAAATCCAGGCCTGGCTGCGGGATATCGGCAAAGCGCTCGGTTACGACGTATGGATTGCCGCCAACGACCGCAGCCGTTTGCACCAGGGCGTGGCGCTGTCGCATGGCTGTCTGAAAGCACTGCCGGAACATATCCTGTCGGTAAAGGGTTCTGAAGCGACGCGTCTGATCGATGTCCTGTGGCTGAAACCCGAAGGTGGCCAGGTGGCGGCGGCATTTGAAGTTGAGCATTCAACATCCATCTACTCGGGGATCTGCCGGATGCTGGATCTGGCACTCAACGGCAATGATTTGTCCGCGTCGACCGAGCTTTTTCTGGTGGCGCCGGACAGCCGCGAGAACGACGTTAAAAGCCAGCTACAGCGCCCGGCCTTCAGCCGCATTACCGATCTTAATATGGCCTGGTTGCCCTACAGCGAGCTGGAAAAGCACCGCGATGCCATCATGCGTTTTGGCTCGGATCTGAAAGCCATTAAAGAGATTTCCCACACTCTGTTGTAGCGCCTGGCGGATTAAGAGATGCGCTAAACGCTATGTTGACGGTGAAAAATACCCGGGGCCGAAGCATCAGGCTTCGGCCCCGGAACAACGCTGCCGGTTTTGCCGCCACGGCGACTACAAATCAATCACCAAATCCCGCGAGTGGCTGCGAGAGCAACATAGCGCGATATGCTGTGTGGCGGCGGTTTTCTCTGCTGCCGATTGCACCGTATCGCGGTGGTCGACCACGCCATCAAGTACCGGGGTCAGACAGGCACCGCAAATTCCCATCTCGCACGAAAGCGGCACAGCCACGCCATTATCCTGAAGCACCTGCGCAATGCTTTTGTTGGCCGGAACGGGCCATTTTTCCCCACTGGAGGCCAGCGTAATGGTAAAGGTCTCTTCCTGTTGCGACGCCACAACGGGTGCAACAGGCGCAAATGCTTCGCTGTGGATCTGCGTTTCCGCCCAGCCTTTTGCCGCCGCAACTTCTCTTACCGCCGCCATAAAACCCGCCGGGCCGCAGGTATAAATGCGCTCCCCGGCACCGGGAGCGGGGATCGTTGCCGCCAGCGTCTGCCGCGGGCTTTTGCCTTCCGAGGAGCAGTGAATGAGACAAACTCCGTGCGTCAGCGAATGGTCGAGTTCGCGCGCAAATGCTGCCTCTTCTCGCCGTTTGACGAAATAGTGCAGTGTAAACGGCACACCTTGCGCCTCCCGTTGCAGCAGCATCGCATAGAGTGGCGTAATGCCAATCCCTGCAGCGAGCAGCAGCACCGGGCCGTCATCGCGTAGCGCAAACAGGTTGCGCGGCGCTGAGATCATCAGCGTCTGGCCGGGGCGTAGCGTCTGATGGATATAGCGTGAGCCGCCGCGTGAGGCGCTTTCCTGTGCCACGCAGATCAAGTAGCTTTCCGTCGTGCTCTCCCCGGTCAGCGAATACTGGCGGATCAGGCCGCATGGCAGATGCACATCAATATGTGCGCCAGGCTGCCAGCCTGGAAGCGGTTCGCCATTGGCGGCGACCAGTCGCACAGCGAGGTTTTTATCGCCCTGGCGCCACAAGCCATCAACCACCACGTTCAGCACGTCATTCATCGCACACCTCACACCAGAAAGAACTCGCCAAAGCCCATTTTTTTCAGGCCTCGGCGATAGGCAATCGAACTTCTGTCCGCCGGAATATGGGCTTCCAGCGTCAGATCCAGCGGCAACCTTTCCGGCCGTTGTGTCTCCACCATCAGGCGATCTTCTTCAAACACGCGCAAGTTGAACGCTTGTACCTCCTCGATCGGGATATGCAGATCGAAATTGCGCGCGATCGGCGCAAACATGCGGGTAATGCGCGAGGAGACCGGCGAGGCGGCATTCATGATCACCAGCCGCGCCTCGCCGGGAAAATGAATCGTTAGCGTGGCGGTAAACGGCAGGTGCATCTCGAAATGGCGCAGCCAGCGAAAACCTTCCGGCGCGCGATAGTCAGAACTCGCCGGATAATTGCCGACCGAACTCCAGTAATCAGCAATAAAACCAAACTCGGTTTCCTGCGGGCTGTAATCCGGAACGAACTGGTTATTGGGGTCGGCAAACGTGTCCGTGTGGATCCACGCAAAGTGGGCGACATCGAGAAAGCCTTCCACCTGGCGGCCAGCAAAGCCGTTCACCTCAAAGGCCGGGCAGTTGATCTGCTGAAAACCTTCATCATCCCAGTGCGGCATTGTCGGGAGCGGCTGCGGGTTCTCCGCGTCAAACGCCAGGCAGGTCCAGATCAGGCCAAAGCGCTCTTCAACGGCAAACGTCAACAGGTTGAGTTTCGCCGGTACTGGCTGATCGGGGCTGGAAGGGATGCGGTTACAGCGGCCATCTTCACCGAAACGTAGCCCGTGGTAGGGGCAGACGATGCCCTCTTCATCGTGGAAACCGAGCGTCAGCGGCACGCCGCGGTGCGGGCAGACATCGCGGGCGACCACCACCTGGCCCTTCACGCGATAAATCACGAGCTGTTCATCAAGCAGCGTGGCTTTCACCGGCGCTGCGCCAATATCGCAGGCACGGGCGACGGGATGCCAGCATTTTGCCAGACGTAACCAGTCCTCCGGCTCGAAGGTGCAATGGGCGGGTGGGGTGGGGAGTGCTGTTTTCATGGTCGTCCTTCCTGCTCACGGAAAAGCTATTGTTTAATTGTTGTAACTTTATTGTTGTCATATTAGGGTGTTCACATCCATCGCCATTAATTCACTATGGCGTTGCAAAAAAGTGTACAGGTGCAGCATGAGTCCATTTTCCCGTTTCGCCGTCTATTTCGCTGAAGTTGCCCGCAGCGGCAGCCTGCGCCGCGCCGCAGAAAAACTGCATATCTCCGCATCGGCGATTAACCGACAGATTTTGCAGGCGGAGGAGGAGTTTGGTACGCCGCTGTTTGAGCGGTTGCCGGAAGGTTTACGCATGACCAGTGCCGGCGAGTTGCTGTATGACAATCTGCTGCGCTGGCAAAAAGAGTTTCAGCTCACGCGGCAAAAATTTGATGAGCTGCAAGGCCTGAAACGCGGTACCGTCAGTGTGGGAATGGTGCAGGCGCTGGCGGAGGGGAGCTTTGCCAGCGCACTGGCCGACATTATCACCGGGCAACCGTGGCTGGAGCTGGAACTTCGGGTCGCGGACAGCCATACCGTTAGCCAGAGAGTGCGGCAGGCCGATCTCGACTTCGGTTTGATCCTCGATCCGGAAGGGCAATCAGGGCTGAATGTTCTGGCCTTCGCCGAGCTGGAGATGGGCGTGGTGATGCGTGCGGATCACGAAATGGCAACCGCTTCGGCGTTATCGCTGGGCGAGCTGAGCGAGGCGCGGCATATTCTGCCCGGTGCGCCGCTCATTGTGCATGAACGTGTTGGCATGCTTTATCGCCACTACGATCTCGCCCCGTCGAATACCATCAGCTGTAATGACATCCGGTTGATTAAGTCGCTGGTGCTGAAGGGGAGCGGTATCACGGTACTGAGCCTGCTGGATGTTCTGGATGAAGTAAAAAGCGGGCAACTGGCGTTTGTGCCGCTGCGCAACAAACTGCTGCGCCCGCTGACGCTAGCGCTCTGTACCGCACCATCGCGCCAGCTTTCCCGCCCGGCGCTAATGGCGATCCAAAAACTGACCCAGGTGCTGGAAGCGATGCAGAGCGTTGGCGCATCAGCCTAACGGCCCGCCCTGAATGGTATCGCACAGGCCATTGATAATGCGTTCGCCGGTCTCCTCTTTCAGTTCCTGATACCACGCCTGCGTGAGTGCCATATCTTTGCCGTGGGTGATATCGCAGCGTTTGCGCGCCTTGAGCACCAGATCGCGCACCCGGTCGCAGCGTAGCGCTTCATACTGACGCAGCACATTTTCGATGTCGCTCTGCTCGCGGAAAAGGTTTCCCAGCACCACTGCATCTTCCATCGCTGCGCAGCCGCCCTGGCCGATATCCGGCGTGGTGCTGTGTCCGGCATCGCCCAGAAGCGCCACTTTACCGCGTACCAGCGTGTCGAACGGTTCGATATCATGGATCTCGATGCGGTTCGTCGTTTGCGGATCCAGCGCAGCGATCAGCCGTTGCACCGGCGGTGCCCAGCCGCTGAAGTAGCGCGTCAGATCGTCGCGCAGTGTGCTGCGATCTTCGGCCAGCCCGGCGGGTAGCGGCACGTCAAAGAAGAAGTAGAAGCGACCGTCGGAGACAGGCATCAGTGACACCCGCTTGCCTTCACCCACGAAGGTTGTCCACTGCTCGGCGGGCGCGATGGCTTCATCGATTTTCACCAGGCCATTCCAGTTAACGTAACCTGCATAGCGACGCTCTGGCGTATAGCCCAACACATACGGGCGCAGCGCCGAATGGCTGCCGTCGGCGGCAATCAGAAAATCACCGTGGGCGCAGGTGCCATCGCTGAACCACGCCGTCACACCGTCGGCATGCTCTTCCACTTCGTTGACCCGTTTACCAAACTGCACCCGGTCGCGTCCCCAGTGATTGAGCATTTCGCGCTGTAATTCCGCCCGCGATACCGGGCACGGGCGTCCTCCCACTCGCTCGATCAGCGGCGCGAGGCTAAACGCCGTCAGCGTTTCGCCCTTGCGGTAATCTTTATAAGCCATAAAGCGCATCGGACCGCCATAGGTTTCCATCATCTCGCCCATCCCCAGATGGTTCATACACTTCACGCCGTTGGGCCAGATGGAGATCGCCGCGCCGACCGGCTTGATCTCTTTTACTGCTTCGAATACCTGACACGCGATGCCCGCGTTCTGTAACGCCACTGCCGCGCTAAGGCCGCCGATACCTGCGCCAATCACCAATGCTTTCATTCTCTTCTCCTTTTACATGCATGTGACTGATTGAGCAATTTGCGTACCAGAATGACGGCGGGCGCTGGCGTGGGATAAAACAGGCGATGTGATGTTGTGTTGCACCTTTGCAGTGCGTATTTGTATTAATGTTGCCTTTTTGTGAATCAAAAATTTCCAAATTTGGTGCAGGGAATCTAAAGTTTCACAGCGCTGACGCCGGAGGAGCGACTCTGGCCTGCTTTGTGCATCAGGGCGTTGATGCGAATTGACAACAGGATGGAACGCCATGTCAGATGAAACGAACAGCACCTTATTGTACGGGCTGGAGCAGCGTATCCCGCCGCTTCCGGCTTTCTTCAGCGCCTTACAGCACGTACTGGCCGGGTTAGTGGGCATCATCACACCGCCGCTGATCATTGGTGCGACGCTGGGGTTGGGGGAGTGGATGCCGTGGTTGATTAGCATGTCGCTGCTGGCTTCCGGGATTGGCACCTTTTTACAGTCCAGCCGGGTATGGGGCGTTGGTGCGGGCATGATTTGCATGCAGGGCACCAGCTTTGCCTTTCTTGGTGTTGCGATTGCAGGCGGGATGTGGGTAAAAGGGCAGGGCGGCACGGCGCAGGACGTGATGGCGATGCTGTTTGGCGTCAATTTTGTGGCCGCGCTGGTGCCGATAATTATCAGCCGTTTTATTGAGCCGCTGAAGCGCATTTTTACGCCGATTATCACCGGCAGCGTGATTGCGCTGATCGGCATCAGCCTGATTAAAGTCAGCGTGAATAACTGGTGTGGCGGCGTACAGGCGAAAGATTTTGGCAGTATGAGCAACATTGGCCTCGGCGCAGGCACACTGGCAGCGATTGTGTTACTGAGTTGCGCGAAAAACCGCTGGCTGCGTCTCTCTTCCGTGGTGGTCGGCATCGCACTGGGTTGCATCGCCGCTGCTCTTGTTGGTAAGTTTCACTTCAGCGGCACCGGCGATACCTGGTTTCGTTTACCGGCGCTGTTTCCGTTTGGTTTCCAGTTTAATAGTGCTATCTTTCTGCCCGTGGCGCTGGTATCGCTGGTATGCATCCTGGAGGCGGTCGGCGATCTCACCGCTAACTGCTTGATCTCGCACCAACCTATCGATAACAGCGCGTTTCGTTCCCGTCTGAAGGGCGGCATTCTTGCTGACGGCATCTGTTGCATGATTGCGGCGATGCTGGGTGCTTTTCCCAATACCACCTTTGCGCAAAACAATGGCGTGATCCAGATGACGGGTGTCGCCAGTCGCTTTGTTGGCCGCTATATTGGCGTGATCCTTATCCTGTTGGGGGTGTTCCCGCCGTTTGGCGAGATATTACGCCAGATCCCACTGCCGGTGCTGGGCGGCGCAACGATGGTGATGTTTGGCTGCGTGGTGGCGGCCGGGATCCGCATCATTACTCAGAATCCGTTAACCCGCCGCGACATGCTGATTGTTGGACTGGCATTTGGTTTTGGTATGGGGGTCGAAGCGGTACCGGCCTTTCTTGCCCATTTCCCGCCCATTATCGCTAATCTGTTTGGCTCGGCGGCGACCTGTGGCGGTTTCGTTGCGATTGTCCTGAACCTGATTATTCCGCAAGAAAAAACCGTCATCGCCAATGACGCAAGGAGCAATGATGATCGCGCTGAATCACTTTAATCAGTTACCGGACGACGAGGCCGTAGCACTGTTGCAGCCATGTGTGGCGATCCCCGGCTGGACGGCGGCACTGGTGGCCGCGCGTCCGTTTGCTTCGATCGCCGCACTGCACCAAACCGCGGGTGACATCGCCGCCACCTGGGGCCACGCCGAGCTGGAGCAGGCGCTTAGCGCACACCCGCGCATTGGCGAAAAGCCCGCGGGTTCGCAGGCGCATGCTGCGTTATCGCGCCAGGAGCAGTCGGCGGTGGACGACCGGGACACACAACTGGCCGCGGCGCTGCGTGAAGGGAATGCGCGCTATGAAGCGCGTTTTGGTCGCGTATTTTTGATCCGCGCCAAAGGCCGTAGCGGAGAAGAAATTCTGCACGCGCTGGAACAGCGGTTGACCAACAGCGACGCCGAAGAGATCACAGCGGCGCTGGAGCAGTTACGAGAAATCACCTTATTACGACTGGCAGGAGCGATTGGCGAATGAACAGCCTCAGTACCCATATTCTGGATATTTCCAGCGGTAAACCCGCGCAGGGGGTGACGGTTTATCTGTTACTCGACGAACAGACGGTGGCGAGCGGCGTTACCGATGCGAACGGGCGAATCGGTGAGTTTTCATCTTCATTGACGCCGGGACATTATCGGCTGGTGGCACACACGGGGGAGTGGTTTGCAAAGCGCGGTGTGGCGACCCTGTTTCCCTGCGCGCAAATTGACTTTGTGATTGCGCAAACGGCAGAGGAGCATTTCCATCTGCCGTTCTTAATTGCGCCCGGCGGCTGGTCAACTTACCGTGGCAGTTGACCACGCGCACTGACCGTTAATCCACGTCTCGCTGATATTGCGCTCATCACCGAGGGTCATCAGCACAAACAATTGCTCGTAAATGTCCTTGCAGCGCGCATTACGCAGACGCTGCAAGGGCGTAACGTCCAGGTCAATCACCACAAAGTCGGCTTCTTTGCCGGGCGCAAAATTACCAATTTTATCCTCCAGACGCAGAGCATGCGCGCCGCCGAGCGTGGCGTGGTAAAACGCTTCGCTGGCCCGCAGGCGGTAGCTTTGCAACTGTCCCACTTTATAGGCTTCGCCCAGCGTGCGCAGCATGCTGAAGGTGGTGCCAGCGCCGACATCGGTGCCGATGCCCATGCGCACCTTGTTCTGCCAGCAGGCGGGCAGGCGAAACAACCCACTGCCGAGGAACAGGTTCGAGGTAGGGCAAAACGCCACCGCTGAACCGGTATCGTGCAGACATTGCCACTCTTCGTCATGCAGGTGAATGCCGTGTGCAAACACGCTGCGCTCGCCGGTCAGTTGATAGTGGTGGTAAACATCGAGATAACGTTGATGCTCCGGCCAGAGATCATTGACCCACGCCACTTCATGCGGATTTTCGCTTAAATGCGTCTGCAGCCAGGTCTGCGGAAACTCTTCGCGTAAACGTCGTACTGCCTCGAGCAGTTCCGGCGAGGAGGTCGGGGCAAAGCGTGGCGTAATGGCATAACCCAGTCGCCCCTGATGCTGCCAGCGCTGGATCAGTTCGCGTGTTTGCTGGTAGCTCTGTTCAGCCGTTTCGCTGAGGTACTCCGGCGCATGGCGATCCATCATCACCTTACCGGCGATCAGCCGCATATTCAGGCGCAGCGCCTCGCTAAACAGCGCGTTGACGGATTCCGGGTGCAGCGTACAAAACACCAGCGCGGTGGTGGTGCCGTGGCTCAGTAACTGGTTGATAAAGAATTCGGCAATTTCTGTAGCGTAAGCTTCATCAGCAAACTGGCTTTCAACCGGAAAGGTGTACGTTGTCAGCCACTCCAGCAGTTGTTCACCAAAGGCGCCAATCATTTCGGTTTGCGGATAATGCACGTGGGCATCAATAAAGCCGGGGAGCAGCAGTTTGCCGCGCCGGTCGGTGTAGCCTTTGTGCGCATCCAGATGTTGCTCACCCTCCTGCCAGCTCATTCGCGCCTGAATCTTGCCGTCGC
This sequence comes from Kosakonia arachidis, assembly GCF_900116535.1. Lineage (GTDB taxonomy): Bacteria > Pseudomonadota > Gammaproteobacteria > Enterobacterales > Enterobacteriaceae > Kosakonia > Kosakonia arachidis. The sequence goes on from NZ_FPAU01000001.1 coordinate 869,425, forward strand.
GAATAAACAGCAGACCGTCTTCAATAAAACGTGCGTGGCGGGAGATATCGTCAGCGTTGTCGCAGACGTCGGCAATGTCAAACAGTGCGCCGCGGATCGCGGCATGATAATCAATCATCGTTCCAGCCTTCGTCGTTTCCATACCAGGTGAAGTGGTAAAGCAAAATGAGTGCCAGCCGCGACGAGAAACGCCGCGGCCTGAGGAGAAGGGTTACTCTTTTTGTGCCGCGATGTTGGTGTTGAAACGTGATGTCGTGACAACAATGCGCTCTTCGCGTGCCAGCCAGCGATAGGTGACACCGCCCAGCAGTACGCCGATAAACCAGCTAAAGTTGGCGACTTCGTGCAGCGTCGGAATAAAACTGATGATTAACCCGACGGCCACCGACGGCACCAACGCGCCAATCGCTTTTGGGTTAAAGCCGTTGCGATACCAGTATTTGCCTTTTGGTGTGTCATCAAACAGGTCATCGACAGACACCTGCCCGCGTTTGATCAGATAGAAATCCGCAATCAGGATGCCGAACAGCGGACCGATAAAGGCTCCCAGCACGTCGAGGGTGTAGTGGATCAGTTCCGGGGAGTTAAACAGGTTCCACGGTGTCAGCAGAATCGAGCCGACAGCCGCGATCATACCGCCGGTGCGGAAGCTGATCTTCTGCGGTGAGCAGTTAGAGAAGTCAAACGCGGGCGAGACGAAGTTAGCAACAATGTTGATGCCGATGGTGGCGGTGATCATGGTCAGCAGACCAATCGCCACCGCCAGATCGTTGCCGACACGGCTGACAGTTTCAATCGGATCGGTGATCATGCGGCCAAACAGCGACTGGGTGCCGGATACAATCACCACGGTCACGATCGAGAACAGCAAGAAGTTGAACGGTAAGCCCCAGCGGTTGCCGCGACGAATTTCGCCCATGCTTTTGCCATAACGCGAAAAATCACCAAAGTTGAGCAGCGGCCCGGAAAAATAGGAAACCACCAGCGCAGTTGCGGTGATCATTTGCCAGGTTTGCTCACCAGCGCTGAGTGATTTGCTGGCGAGAGTAAAAGAGATACCGTCGAAACCCGTCTTGTATACAATCCAGCCCGCCAGCGACAGCATCACCACATACACGGCTGGACCGGCAATATCGATAAAGCGCTTGATCGCGCTCATCCCGTGCCAGAACACCATGGCCTGCAGAATCCACATCGTGGCGAAGCACAGCCAGCCGAGGGGCGACAGGCCCAACAGCGAACCCTGCGTTAAAGAAGAGAGCGACGGCCAGAACTTCAGCAGCACCAGCATTAAGGCATTTGCCGCCAGATAGGTCTGAATACCATACCAGGCGAAGGCGATAAGACCACGGATCACCGCCGGAATGTTGGCACCGAAGACGCCAAATGCCTGGCGGCAGATAACGGCATAGGGCACGCCTGCCATCTGGCTCGGTTTTGCGACCAGGTTAGCGCAGAGCTGCACGATGCAAATGCCCACCAGCAGGCAGAGCAGCACCTGCCAGCTTGCCAGCCCGAGCGTAAAGAAGCTCGCGGCGACGACATAGCCGCCCATACTGTGTACATCCGACATCCAGAACGAAAAGATGTTGTACCAGCTCCAGTTCTGATCGCGCGTCGGCGCCAGATCTTCATTACAAAGCCGTGGGCTGTATACCGCTCCGGAATCAGCGGCCTTAACCTGATGAGTGTTTTGTGTATTTGGCATGAAACCTGCTCCTGTCAATAAAAGCCCGTGAAAAGGGAGTGCTGAGGTTATTGCAGGATCCAGGCCAAAATGATTAATCTTGTATCCAATAATTTAATTTTATGTATACGATCCGATATCGAAAAGTAAAAAGCGGAGTGGTTAATGAGTAATGAAAACAGTCTGCAAGCCGCAGCTGCCTTGCAGGACAAGGATGAAACCATCTACCAGTCGCTGATGACCGCGATTGTTGAACATCAATTACTCCCGGGGAGCAAATTACCGGAAGAGGCACTGGCGGAGGTGTTTGGCGTCAGCCGCACCGGGATCAGAAAAGTGCTGCAACGACTCAATGCTGTGCAAATGGTCACCTTAACGCCCAAACGTGGTGCACACGTCGCCAGCCCAACAGTAGAAGAGGCGCAGGCGATCTTCCGAACCCGCACGCTGCTGGAAGTAGCCAATCTGTCTGACGTGCTGGCACACTGCCAGTCGCCACATTTGGCGGCGCTGGAAGCCATTATCCGCCAGGAGCAGCAGGCGCACGAAGCCTATGACGGCCCGGCCGCCATCCGCTACTCCGCTGAGTTTCACATTCAGCTTCAGGCTGTTTCCGGCAACCCGGTGTTGACAGAGATGGTCACCCGCCTGAGCCAGCGCTCTTCGCTGGTGATCGCCACCTGGGGATCGCCGTGGCGTCAGGGGTGTCGCTGTAATGATCACGAACAGCTGGTTGATTTACTGCGTAAAAAGGATCTTCAGGCGCTAAGCGCGGCGCTGACGCACCATTTTGAACATATCGTCGACAGCCTCTGTTTCGAGCGGGCTGGCGTCTGTCTGCCGGATTTCGCCCGGCTGTTTGCCGGTCACAAGGAGGCGTAATGTCTGCCGTTTGTATACAAGTTATCAACCCGAATACGAGCCTGGCGATGACCGAAACCATTGGCGCGGCGGCACGGGCAGTGGCTGCACCGGGTACCGAAATTCTGGCAGTGTGCCCGAGTGAAGGTGTGCCGTCGATCGAAGGGCATTTTGATGAAGCGATTGCCGCCATCGGCGTGCTCGAACAGGTGAAGGCCGGGCGTCAGCAGGGCGTGGATGGCCATGTGATTGCCTGTTTTGGCGATCCGGGATTACTGGCGGCACGCGAGCTGGCGCAGGGGCCGGTGGTCGGCATCGCCGAAGCCGCGATGCATATGGCGACGCTGGTGGCGACCCGTTTTTCCATCGTCACCACGTTGCCGCGCACGCTGATTATCGCTCGTCATCTGTTGCAGCAGTACGGTTTTCAGGAGCACTGTGCCGCGCTGCACGCCATTGATTTACCGGTGCTGGCGCTGGAGGACGGCAGCGGTCTGGCGCAGGAAAAAGTCCGTGCGCGCTGTATTCAGGCGTTAAAAGAAGATGGCTGTGGTGCGATTGTGCTCGGCTGCGGCGGAATGGCACAGCTTGCGCAGGAGTTGACGCGTGAACTGCATGTGCCGGTGATCGATGGCGTCAGCGCGGCGGTAAAAATGGTGGAATCGCTGGTGGCGCTGGGCTTATCGACCAGCAAGCGTGGCGATCTGGCTTTTCCGGAAACTAAAACATTGAGCGGTAAATTTCAGGCATTAATGCCATAGCGAGTGGAGGGAGAATGACACTTTTCGACGACAACTATCCGCGCGATTTGCGTGGTTACGCAGGGAAACCACCGCACGCGCAGTGGCCGCAGCAAGCGCGCATCGCCGTGCAGTTCGTACTAAATTTTGAAGAAGGTTCAGAGAACCATGTGCTGCATGGCGATGCTGGATCGGAGCAATTTCTCTCCGATATTATCGGCGCGGCCAGCTACCCGGATCGGCATATGTCGATGGATTCACTGTATGAATATGGCAGTCGCGCCGGGTTCTGGCGCATCCACCAGGAGTTCAGTAAACGTGGGTTGCCGCTGACGGTATTTGGCGTGGCGATGGCACTGGCGCGTCAGCCGGAGATCGTTGCGGCCATTAAAGCGGCGAATTATGACGTAGTCAGCCATGGCTGGCGCTGGATCCACTATCAGAACATGGATATCAATGAAGAGCGTGAACACCTGCAAAAAGCGGTGCAGGTGCTGCGCGATCTGTTTGGTAAAGCGCCCACCGGCTGGTATACCGGGCGCGACAGCCCCAATACCCGCCAACTGGTGGTCGAGCATGGCGGCTTTGACTATGACAGTGATTACTATGGTGACGATCTCCCGTTCTGGAGCGAAGTCACTTGTCGAGATGGCACGCGCAAACCGCACCTGATTGTGCCTTACACGCTGGATGCCAATGATATGCGCTTTGCTACCGCTCAGGGTTTTAATACCGCCGAACAATTTTACACCTATCTGAAAGACAGCTTTGATGTGCTCTACGCCGAGGGTGAAAGCGCGCCGAAGATGATGTCCATCGGCATGCACTGCCGCCTGTTGGGACGCCCTGGTCGTTTTCGCGCGCTGCAACGCTTTCTTGATTATATCCAGCAGCACGATCGCGTCTGGGTCTGTACCCGCCAGCAAATTGCCGATCACTGGCGGCAGGTCCATCCCTACGCGCAATAAAAAATGCCCGGAAAATCCGGGCGTTTTGTTGTTACCCCTAAACCACCTCCGTGGAGGTGGTGATTGTTAACTCATCAAACTGACCTGGGCGGCCACGATGCGCCAACCGTAGGGGAAGCGCACCCAGCTTTGCTGCTGGCGGCCAATGCGATCGCTGCCTTCACGGGTGAATTCGGTGCTGCAAACGGCGTAATCCTCGCCGAAAGTGGTGATCACCGTATGGCGCAGTTCGCGCTGCAAGCCGGTGGCCGGACGCGCGGTGCGAAAGGCGCGGATCTCCTCAATGCCGTAGAGATTCTCGCCTGCGCCGAGACGCACGGTGCTGGCATCGTGCCAGAACAGCTCATCAAGCACCGCAATATTGTTGCTGACCAGTGCGTCTTCATAGCGGTAAAACGCGGCTGTGACCTCCGCCAGTACCCATGGGCGGTTAATGTCGTCCTGATGCATCATAGTGTTATCTCCGCAGGGCGGGCATCGGTGATGCCCTGTTCTTCCAGCGCGCGGGCGGCGCGCAGACAGGCTTGTTCATTAAACGGTGCAGCAATCAGTTGCAGGCCAATCGGTTTTCCGGATGCAGTACGCAGCGGCACGGTTACGACCGGCAGGCCTAAAAACGAAATCGGCTGTGTCAGCATGCCCATGCTGGCACGGATAGGCAGCGGCTGGCCGTTTATCTCCATCGTCTGTTCGCCGATCTGCGTGGCGCTGCGTGGTGTAGCCGGGGCGATCAACACATCCGCATGGGCAAACAGTGCACGGCTTTCCTGCTGCGCGTGGCGACGAAAACGCTGCGCCTGTAAATACCACGCCGCCGGGATCATCGCGCCTGCCAGCAGGCGTTCGCGCGAGTGTGGTTCAAAACGCTGGGGTTCGCGGCGCAGCGCGGGTAGATACTGATTACCGCCTTCCGAAGCGCTGATAATGAACGCCGCCGAACGCGAGAGTTCCGCTTCGGGAAAGAACACTTCTTCGCGCGCATCGAGAGCGTGTGCCACGCGCTTGAGCGCGGCTCTGGCATCGTCGTCGCACCAGGTGGTGAAATAACCACCCAGCACCGCGCAGCGTAACCCCTCCATTCCGCGTGACAGCAGCGGTTGAGCCGCTTCATTGGCGGTTTCCGCCTGAAAAGCATCCTGCGGATCACGCCCTTGTAGGGCGTCATAAACCGCCGCCAGATCGCTGACCCGGCGGGCGAATGGTCCAATATGGTCGAGGCTGGCGACAAACGGGTGCGTTCCGGCACGTGAAAGACGACCAAATGTCGGTTTAAGCCCGAAGATACCGCACAAAGAAGCAGGCACACGGATGGAACCGTTGGTATCGCTGCCGAGCGAGAAATGCACCAGCCCTGCGGCGACTGCTGCCGCGGAACCGCCAGAAGAACCGCCGGCAATGCGTGCCAAATCGTGCGGGTTGCGCGTCGCGCCGTAGTGGCTGTTTTCGGTAGTGAAACCGTAGGCGTAAGCGTCCATATTGACCATGCCCGACAGCAGCCCGCCAGCCTGCTGTAACTGGTGCACGGCCCGGCTATCTTGCGTGGCGGCGGAGCGATGGCTGAATAACTCCGCGCCCGCAAGCGTGGTGTGCCCGGCGACATCAAACAGGTTTTTCACCGCGTAAGGAATGCCCGCCAGTGGCGGCAGCGGCTGGCCATGCTGGCGCAGGGTGTCGATGCGCTGCGCTTCGTCGAGCATGCGTGCCGCAGTTACCGTCGTCCAGGCGTTGATCTGTGGGTTGATTTGCTCAATCGCCGCCAGCGTCTGGCGGGCAATGTCGCTCGCGCTCAAATCCCCTGCGGCCAGTGATTGCCGGATATCGGCAATGCTCATCTCATGCAGCTTCATGCTTTGTACACTCCGGCAATTTCCAGACGATCGTCCAGCGGCAGCGCCATCAGCGGTTCAGCCATCGCGGCAATGCGGCGAAACTGTAGCAGTAGCTCGGCGCGTCGCTCATCAGTGAGTTCGATGCCATGAATGCGGATCATGGCGTCCAGATAGACGTCCCATTCGGGTTGTGAATTGTTCATGGTTCTCTCCTCAAAAACCGGCGGCGGAGCCGTTACTACGGGGATCGAATGCCCCTTCAAACAGGCCGTCAGGATGGCGGACGATCGCGCCTGCGTGGCCCATCACTTCGGTGAAATCCGCGAGCACATCAACATCATGGCCTGACGCGCGCAGGTGAGCGACAGTCTCGGGCGAGAAGCGACCTTCCAGTTTCAGTGAATCCGAGGTTTGCCCCCAGGTGCGCCCCAGCAGCCAGCGTGGGCGGCTGATTGACTCTTGCAGCGGTACGCCTTGCATCACGTAGCGGGTAAAAAGCGCCGCCTGGGTTTGCGGCTGGCCGTCACCGCCCATCGAGCCGTAGACCATCACGCGGCCATCATACAGTCGTGCCGCCGCCGGGTTGAGGGTATGAAACGGCTGCTTGCCTGGTGCCAGCGCCAGCAGGTGATCGGGGTTGAGGCTGAACGACGCGCCACGGTTTTGCCAGACGATGCCGGTGTCAGGTAGCACCACGCCGCTGCCAAACTCATGATAAATGCTCTGAATAAATGACACGGCGAGACCGCTGTTATCCATCACACCCATCCAGACGGTATCCCCCGGCCCTTTGCCTGCACCCCACGGCGCAGCCTGTTGATCATCCACACGGTTAGCCAGCACCTGGAGCTCGCTTGCGGCCAGCAGGCTTTGTATGTCAGTTTTCAGATGGCGCGGATCGGTGATGTGGGCATCGCGCAGGCCGAAAGCGAGCTTGGTGGCCTCTACAATACGGTGTACGGTGGCCGCATCGTCCGCGTTTTCCATCGTCAGACAGTCGGTAATACCAAGAATTGCCAGTGAAACCAGCCCCTGCGTCGGTGGCGCAAGGTTCCACACGTCACCCTGCGAATGCTGCAAGTGCAGCGGCGTGGTGCGGCGTGCGTGATGCTGCTGAAGATCCTCTCGCGTCACAGGCAGGCCATATTGCGCCATGCCGCGTGCCAGGCTCTCCGCCAGCGGGCCGCGATAGAAACTGTCCAGCCCCTCTTCAGCAAGGTGTTGCAGGGTGGTAGCGAGTGCCGGTTGACGGAAAAGGCTGCCCGCTTTTGGCGGCTGACCGTTGTGCAGATACGTGTCGGCAAAGCCAGGGAGATCGCGCAGTTCTGCCAGCTTATCCGCAGTGGCAGTGGCCTGGGAAAGTGTCACTGGCATGCCGTGCCGGGCGTAATCTATCGCATCCGCCAGCAAACGCGACAGCGGCAGCGCTTTCCCGGTTATTTCGTGCGAAACCTTCAACGCTTCATCCCAGCCACTGACCGTGCCCGCAACAGTGAGCGCGGCGCGCGGCCCGCGATGTGGAATCGTCGCCAGATCGCTGTAGGCCGCCAGTGTCGCCAGCGAACCCGCAGCACCACTGGCATCGATAGCAATCGGTTCGCCTTCAGGCGGCACAATCAGCCAGAAACCGTCGCCGCCGAGGCTGTTCATATGGGGATAAACCACCGCAATGGTCGCCGCAGCGGCAACCATTGCTTCAATGGCGCTGCCGCCTTCGCGCAGGACAGACAGCGCACTTTGGCTGGCCAGATGGTGGGGGGCGACCGCCATCCCGTGGGTGGAGACATTACTTTGCATTAGCTGTCCTCGAAAGCCGAAAAGTAGCCTGAGGTTGCAAAAGCCGTTCCATCTCTGAATAAAAAGTTTCACCGAGAGGGTAAATGGCTTTTTTTGCCGGGCTGGCATGCATTGTGAAAGGGGAAATCGGTATAGTGCGATGAAACGAAAGTTACAGGGGTCTTATGGAACAGCTTGATGAACGACTGAAAGGGCAATATGCCGCATTATCGCCCCAGGAACAGCGGGTGGCCGATTTTATCTTCGATCACTTTGATGATCTCATAAGCTATAACAGCGCTGAGCTGGCACAGCTCAGCGGGGTGTCAAAGGCGACTGTCAGCCGCCTGTTCAAGCGTTTGGGGTATGAAAAATACAAAGATATGCGCGATGAACTGCGCACGCTGCGACAAAGCGGGATGCCGCTGACGGATAACCGCGATGCGGTACAGGGCAATACACTGCTGGCGCGCCACTATAAGCAAGAGATGGCGAACCTGACACAGTGGGTTAATGCGCTGGATGCGCAGCAATTTTCCGGTGCGCTGGACGCCATAGTGAAGGCACAACGCATCATTATTATTGGTATGCGTAACTCCTGGCCGGTGGCGCTGCATCTGCGCCAGCAGTTATTGCAGGCGCGCGGACAAGTGCTGGTGCTGCCGCAGCCGGGGCAGAGCCTGAGTGAAGAACTGGTGGATTTAACGCCGGACGATTTGGTGGTGATGGTGGCGTTTCGTCGTCGTCCGCGCATTATCCGCCCGTTGATGCAGCAGCTACAGGACGCGAACATTCCGCAACTGTTGTTGTGCGAGCCGCAGGCGCACAACCTTTTCCCTCTGGCGAGCTGGCACCTTTGCGCACCGCTGGACAGCGTTTCTGCCTATGACAGCTATGCATCGGTCAACAGTTTGATCAACCTGCTGGCGAATGCGTTTTTGCATGAAATTCTCGATAAAGGACGTCCGCGCATACATGACATTGCTACGCTGTACCAGAAGCTGGATGAACTGGAACAGCGATAATGGGGCACCATTGTGGTGATTACGCCTCATTATGGTGCATTTAATCATCGCGAAATGTTCCTGCTTCCGGTGTCTTTTCTTTGTTTTCTCTGCGATAAATGCCGATTTCAGTGTCGGCATTTTTATTGTGCATCGCTGGCACATTAGTTGCAGATATCAATTTAAGGAATCTTTTGTTTCATGTTAACGTAACGGGTAATCACCATGAGAAAACTTTTTATTGCACTGGCCGGGGCCGCTTGTCTGTTCACCTATGCTGCAGCTGTGCAGGCCGACCAATTACAGGATATTGAAAAGCGCGGCGTGATCCGCATTGCTGTCCCGCAGGATTTCCCGCCGTTTGGCTCGGTAGGCACCGATCTGCAACCTCAGGGCTATGACATCGATATGGCGCGTTACCTCGCCAAACAGATGAAACTCAAGCTGCAGCTGGTGCCGGTTACCAGCGCTAACCGTGTGCCTTATCTGCAAACCGATAAAGTGGATTTGGTGGTTTCCAGCCTGGGTAAAAATGCTGAGCGCGAAAAGGTGATTGATTTCAGCCGCGCCTATGCACCGTTCTTCCTCGGCGTATTCGGGCCGAAAGGGGCGGAACTGAAAGATGCCGCAGCGCTGAGCGGTAAAAGTATTGGGGTAACGCGCGGTGCGGTTGAAGACATGGTATTGACCAGCATCGCACCGAAAGATGCCGATGTGAAACGTTATGAAGATAACAACACCACGCTCTCGGCGTATCTCTCCGGGCAGGTGCAGTATATCGCGACCGGTAACCTTGTCGTCGCGGCGATTGCCCGGCAGAACCCGGGTAAAGCTCCGGTACCGAGCTTTATGCTGAAAGATTCTCCGTGCTTTATCGGCCTGAAAAAGGACGAACCGGCGCTGAAAGAGAAGGTGAATGCGCTGATTGAGCAAGGGATTAAGGACGGTACGCTGAACAGCCTCTCTGAGCAGTGGCTGAAAGCGCCGCTGCCGGCAAACCTTGGCGCATAAGGCGTGTGAATGACGGAACAACTTCATTTTTCTGCACTCTGGCCGCACTGGCCAGAGTTGCTGGCGGGAATGTGGGTCACCGTGCAGTTGACGGTGATGGCGACGGTCGGCGGTCTGGCGATTGGCATTTTCGGCGCGGCGATTCGTAGTGGTCGGCCAACGTGGTTCAGCCGGATCTGGGGTGGTTATGTGGAGCTGATCCGTAACACACCGTTTGTGGTGCAGCTCTTTTTTATCGTCTTTGGTCTGCCGAATATCGGTTTCAAGATGACGGCAGGCGAAGCGGCGTTACTGGCGATGATCGTCAACCTGGGCGCTTATAGCACGGAGATCGTACGTGCCGGGATCCAGGTGACGCCAAAAGGGCAATGGGAAGCGGGGCGCGTGCTGGGGTTGAGCCGAAGCCAGACGTTTATTCGCGTGGTGCTTCCCCCTGCATTGCAGCGCATTTATCCGGCGCTGGTCAGCCAGTGCATTATTGTCATGCTGGGATCGTCCGTGGTGTCGCAGGTCTCTTATGAAGAGCTAACCTTCGCCGCTAACCTGATCCAGTCGCGGACATTCCTCAGTTTTGAGGTCTATCTGGTGACCACGGGTATTTATCTGCTGCTCTCAATTGCCATGCGTCAGTTGATGATGGCGGCGGGACGGAAATGGTTGGGGGTACAGGCATGATGACCACATTTACTGACTGGGACATTATCCGCAACCTGCTGCTGGCCGGGCGCTGGACGGTGTTGTTGTCGTTGGTGGCGTTTCTGGGCGGTACGTTGGTAACGTTGCCGCTGTTGCTGCTGCGACTCACTGGCGGGCGTCAGGTGAAACGCCTGATCCGCGCGTATATCGAACTGTTCCAGGGCACACCGCTGTTAATGCAGTTATTCCTCGCCTTTTTCGGTGTGGCGCTGTTTGGCATCGATGTGTCGCCCTGGACGGCGGCCTCGTTGGCGCTGACGTTTTATACCAGCGCGTTTTTACTGGATATTGGCTATGGCAGCATTCGTGCGCTGCCGAAAGGGCAATGGGAAGCCTCTCGTTGCCTGGGGCTGAGCTTTGGTCAGACGTTATTCCGCGTGGTGGCACCGCAGGCATTGCGCATCGCTATTGCGCCAACGGTCGGATTTGCCGTGCAGGTGATAAAAGGCACTGCGCTTTCGTCAATCATTGGTTTTGTTGAATTGACCAAGGCCGGGACGATGCTGACGAACGTCACTTATCAGCCGTTTAAAGTCTTTGCGCTGGTGGCGCTGGGCTACTTCATTTTGTGCTATCCGCTGTCCCGTTACAGCCGTTACCTGGAGAATAAATTCAATGCCTCTCATCACCATTAATCAGGTACAGAAGTACTACGGCGACAACCACGTGCTGAAGGGTGTCGATCTGGACATCGATATGGGCGAGGTGATCTCGATCATTGGCCGTAGCGGATCGGGTAAAAGCACACTGCTGCGTTGTATTAACGGCCTCGAAGGCTACCAGGACGGAAGCATTAAGCTGGGTGGCGTGACCATTACTGACCGTGATTCACAGGCGCGCGAGATCAGCCGCTCCATTGGGATGGTGTTCCAGAACTTTAATCTGTTCCCGCATATGACCGCACTGGAGAACGTCATGCTGGCACCACGTCGGGTGCTGAAAAAAAGCGCCGCCGAGTGTCGCGAACTGGCGCAACGGATGCTGGAGAAAGTAGGGCTTGGCGACCGCCTCGATTACTACCCGGCGAATCTCTCTGGCGGCCAGCAGCAACGCGTAGCGATCGCCCGTGCGCTGGCGATGTCGCCGAAAGTTTTACTCTGTGACGAGATAACCTCCGCGCTCGATCCCGAACTGGTGGGCGAAGTACTGAAAGTGCTGGAACAACTGGCCGCCGAAGGGATGACGCTGATCCTCGTCACTCATGAAATGAATTTTGCCCGCGAAGTGGGCGACCGCGTGGTGTTTATGCATCAGGGGCGGGTGTGGGAGCAGGGCGACAGCAAAACGCTGTTTGCCAGCCCGCAGACCACCGAGCTGAAGCAGTTTATCTCTTCCGTGCGCGGTCTTAATTAATGTAAGGAATTTCAGATGGATATCGCTCAATTTCCGCAAATCAATCCACCGCAACGTCTGTTGATGGGACCGGGGCCAATCAATGCTGACCCGCGCGTACTTCGCGCCATGTCGAGCCAACTGATCGGCCAGTACGATCCGGCGATGACCCACTATATGAATGAGGTGATGGCACTTTATCGTGGCGTGTTCCGTACGGAAAACCGCTGGACGATGCTGATTGACGGCACATCTCGCGCTGGAATAGAGGCGATCCTCATTTCCGCAATCCGGCCGGGCGATAAAGTGCTGGTACCGGTGTTTGGTCGCTTTGGTCATCTGCTGTGTGAAATCGCCCGCCGCTGCCGCGCCGACGTGCATACCATTGAAGTCCCGTGGGGCGAGGTTTTCACACCGGATCAGATTGAAGATGCCATTAAGCGCGTGCGTCCGCGCCTGCTGTTAACGGTGCAGGGCGATACCTCAACCACCATGCTGCAACCGCTGGCGGAACTGGGTGCTATTTGCCGTCGCTACGATGTGCTGTTTTACACGGATGCAACCGCTTCACTCGGCGGAAATGCGCTGGAAACCGATGCCTGGCAGTTGGATGCCGTCTCCGCGGGGATGCAGAAGTGTCTGGGCGGGCCATCCGGTACGTCGCCCATTACCCTGAGTAGCCGTATGGAGGAGGTTATCCGCCGCCGTAAATGTGTTGAAGAGGGCATTCGCACCGATGCGCATCTCGACGGTGTGGATGAGATGGTTTACTCCAACTATTTCGATCTCGGCATGGTGATGGATTACTGGGGGCCGGAACGACTGAATCATCACACTGAAGCGACGACCGCGCTATTCGGCGCGCGTGAATGCGCACGGCTGATCCTGCAAGAGGGGCTCGATAATGGCATTGCGCGTCATAAGCTGCATGGCGATGCGTTGCTGAAAGGGATTCAGGCGATGGGGCTTGAGGCCTACGGCGATTTGCAACATAAGATGAACAATGTGCTGGGCGTCGTCATTCCGCAGGGCGTGAACGGTGACCAGGTACGCAAATTGATGCTGGAGGATTTCGGTATTGAGATCGGCACCTCTTTCGGCCCGCTGCATGGCAAAGTGTGGCGTATCGGCACCATGGGCTACAACGCGCGTAAAGCCTGTGTGATGAACACCCTGAGCGCTCTGGAGTCGGTGCTGAATTACCTGAAATTCGCCACCACGCAAGGGGCGGCGATGCAGGCCGCGTGGGATCACTATCGCTGCGAGGACGTGTGATGATTCAACTGGCACGCCTCGAGGCGGCAGTACGTGTGATGGCCCGCGCCGATGAGTTGGCCGCGATCAGTGAAACCCCGGACGCGCTGACCCGGGTTTATCTTTCCGCACAGCATTTACAGGCTAACCAACGGGTTGCTGAATGGATGCGCGAGGCGGGAATGCTCGTCTGGCAGGATAGCGTGGGCAATATTTGTGGTCGCTATGAAGCGGCACAGGAAGGCGCTCCGGCGGTGTTGCTTGGTTCGCATCTTGATACTGTGCGTAACGCCGGGCGTTATGACGGGATGCTCGGAGTCCTGACAGCCATCGAAGTGGTGCAGAGCCTGCATCAGCAGGAATTACGTCTGGCGCAAGCGATTGAGATTGTCGGTTTTTGTGATGAAGAGGGAACGCGTTTTGGCATCACGTTGCTGGGAAGCCGTGGGCTGACTGGAAGCTGGCCAGCGCACTGGCTCACGCAAACTGATGCGGAGGGGACGAGCGTGGCACAGGCGATGGTAAATGCCGGGCTGGATCCGTACAGGATCCCGCAGGCGGCGCGTGATGCGGCGGCCTTCAGCAGCTATCTCGAATTGCATATTGAGCAAGGGCCGTGTCTGGAACAGGCGGGGTTGGCGCTGGGGGTGGTCGAGGCGATCAATGGCGCGCGCAGGCTGAATTGCCGCTTTACCGGTGAGGCCGGACATGCTGGCACGGTGCCGATGAATCACCGGAAAGATGCGCTGGCCGCGGCTGCCGAATGGATAATCGCAGTTGAGCGCACCACACAACAGCGAGGCGGTAATCTGGTGGCGACCGTGGGAAATATGCGGGTTCTGCCTGGTGCGGTGAACGTCATCCCTGGCGAGGTGTCATTGTCGCTCGATATCCGCGGCCCGCAGGATGCGCCACTTGATGCTTTGCTCAATGAATTGCTGGCGGTGGCACAGGCCATTGCAGCGCGCCGCCATCTGCAATTTAGCGCCGAGGAGTTTTACCGTATTGCCGCCACGCCTTGTAATCAAAAGCTGCAAACCCTGCTTGCTGATGCGGTTCAGGTTGTGCAGGGCGAGACGCTGTCGTTACCCAGCGGCGCAGGGCATGATGCCATCGCTATGGCGGAACGCTGGCCAGTGGGTATGCTGTTTGTGCGCTGCAAAGGCGGAATTAGCCATCATCCGGCGGAATCGGTACTGGTAGACGATGTCGCACTGGCCATTGATGCCTTCAGCCGCGCGGTGAATGTGTTGGCCGCCGCAGAATAACCTGCGCGGTGGTGGGTTTTGACCTGACGGGAGGTGATGGGCTGTTCGCTGCGTTGTGTTGTGGAAACCCGACTCCTGATTTAGATCGGCGGAAACAGTGAAAATGCCGCTTTCATCTCTTTCACCTCTTCGCCAGGGCTGCGACCAAACAGACGGCGGAATTCACGATTAAACTGCGAGGGGCTTTCATAACCCACGCGGAATGCTGCACTTGCGGCGGTCAAATTATCGCGGATCATCATTAGCCGTGCCTGGTTAAGCCGAACCGATTTGATGTATTGCAGCGGTGAAGTCCCGGTCACGGTTTTAAAGTGTTTATGGAAAGCGGGCACACTTAAACCGATGTCGTTTGCAAGCCGGGTGACGTGCAGCGGTTGCATAAACTCGGTGTGGATTCGCTGCAGGACGCGGGAGATAGCGGCGAACTGTCCCTGGCTGGCCAGCGCGGCGCGTATCGCACCGCCTCGCGCGCCCATCAAAACCCGATAATACAGTTCGCGAACGATCTGCGGGCCAAGGATTTTGGCCTCCTGTGGTGATGTCAGCACTCGCAGTAACCGAAGCGTAGTCTCCGCCAATTCGGGTTCCAGCGGCGTGGAAATGATCCCTTCCGGCGCAGTGGTCACCGATAGGACTGAATGCTCCAGCTCACCCATTAACTCCAGCAACACCCTCATTTCCAGCCGCACGGTAATAGCCAGCAGAGGCTCTTCTGCACTGGCTTCCGTTTCGGTAGAGAAGGGCAGCGGCACAGAAAGCACCAGGTAATGTTGTTTATCGTAGTGGTAAACCTGATCGGCCAAATAACCGCGTTTATATCCCTGGCAGACAATCACGATGCATGGCTCATAGACGACCGGCGTGCGTCCCAACGGGCGATCCGCGCGCATGAAACGTACAGTTTCCAGCCGCGAACACGTATACCCCTCGTTGGGCGCGAGGCTGCTGAGCAGCGACACCATTTCAGTGCTCATGGTTTCTCTCTTCATTACAATTAAGCAACTATTCTGCCGTTTTGCGCCCGTTATGTGAACAAGCCAAAGAGAAACAGGCAATCATCAGAGAAGAATGGGCCTGTTTTGTCTCCCCCTCGCCGCCTACTCTGTGGCGGGTGACACTACACAGGAAAAAACGGTATGAAGAAGCGCAAAATTATCCTGCTGACCGGTGCCAGTAGTGGTATTGGTGAAGCCACTGTGCGGCAACTGGTACAGGAAGGGCATCATGTGATTATCGGCGCACGGCGACTGGCAAAGTTACAGCGTTTGCAGGAGGAGCTGGACAATATCGATGCGCTGCAGGTGGATGTAATACAGGCTGGCGATCTGCAACGGATGGCGGATTTTGCGCAGTCGACCTATGGACGCATCGATGTGCTGATCAATAACGCCGGGATTATGCCTCTCTCGCCGTTGGCGGCGCGGAAAGTGGACGAGTGGCGACAAACCCTCGATGTTAATGTGCACGGCGTTCTCAATGGTATTGCTGCGGTGCTGCCAGTTATGGAACAGCAGGGCGGTGGGCAGATCATCAATGTGGCGTCAATTGGCGCACATACTGTTTTCCCCTCGTCAGCGGTCTATTGTGCCAGTAAATTCGCGGTCCGCGCCATCTCCGACGGATTGCGCCAGGAGACGGAAACGATCCGCGTTACCGTCATCAGCCCCGGCGTGGTGCAATCGGAACTAGCCGATCACATCACCGATGAAGGTACAAAAGCGGCGATGGAGGAATTTCGTCGTCATGCGCTGCCCGCAGACGCAATCGCTAAAGCCATTGCGTGGGCTATCGCACAGCCGGATGGCGTCGATGTCAGCGAAATGATTGTTCGCCCCACACAAAGCCCACATTGAGGAGGCGTAAAGGGATAAAAAGTCGGGTTTGTCACTGGCGCAGCGCGAAGGGTGGGGTGAGCCTATTTTTGGCGATCCCGAGGTTTTTTTGAAACTCACCTTTTGCGCCAGTGCACACTCCGGACAACCGTACCCGGCGAAATGTCATAAATGTGTCACAATCTTTGCTTTCAGGCCGTGAAACGAGGGAAAAGAATGAAAAAGCTGATTAGGGTAAGTGCGATGGCGATTGCTATGTCCGCACCGGTCGCGTTGGCGCAGGAAATACCCCAGGGCTATCAATTACAACAGATTTTGATCATGAGCCGCCACAACCTGCGTGCGCCGTTAGCCAATAACGGCAGCGTTCTGGAACAATCGACGCCAAACCGCTGGCCGCAGTGGGATGTACCGGGCGGCGAGTTGACCACCAAAGGCGGCGTACTGGAAGTGTATATGGGCCATTTTATGCGCGAATGGCTGGTCAAAGAACAGTTGTTGAAAGCGGGAGAGTGTCCATCCGCAAACAGTGTCTATGTCTGGGCCAACAGCCTGCAACGCACGGTGGCTACGGCACAGTTCTTCACCAACGGCGCGTTTCCCGGCTGTGATGTTCAGGTTCATCATCAGGAAAAAATGGGCACCATGGATCCCACTTTCAATCCGGTGATCACTGAGGATTCGGCTGAATTCAGTCAACAGGCAGTCAACGCAATGGAGGCACAGCGCCAGAAGTTTGCGCTGAATGACAGTTACCAGTTGCTGGAAAAAATTACGCGCTATCGCACCTCTCCGGCCTGTAAAGAGAAACAGCAATGCTCGCTCACCAATGAGAAAGATACCTTTAGCGCAAAATATCAGCAAGAACCGGGCGTGTCCGGGCCGCTGAAAGTCGGCAATTCGCTGGTGGACGCTTTTACGTTGCAATATTACGAAGGTTTCCCGCTGGATCAGGTGGCGTGGGGAGAGATTAAAAACGATGCGCAATGGCGCGAATTATCGAAGCTGAAAAACAGTTATCAGGACACGCTGTTCACCTCGCCGGAAGTGGCGCGCAATGTCGCAAAACCACTGGTGAAATACCTCGACAAAACGCTGGTGGAAGAGGCAAGCAGCGCACCGAAAATCACTGTTCTTGTCGGACATGATTCCAACATTGCTTCCCTGCTGACCGCGCTCAATTTCGAGCCTTACCAGTTGCATAACCAGTACGAGCGTACGCCGATAGGCGGCAAAATTGTGTTCCAGCGTTGGCATGACACAGCGGGTAAACGCGATGTCATGAAAATTGAATACGTTTATCAAAGCACAGAACAACTGCGAAACACCGAGCCGTTATCGCTGGCTTCTCCGGCGCAGCGCGTCACTCTGGCGCTGAAAGGTTGCCCGGTAGACAGCAATGGTTTCTGCCCGGTAGATAAATTTAATGCGCTGATGCGTGATGCGGCGAAATGAAAAAAGCCCCCGCAGAGGCGGGGGCATGAGTGGTTATACATTTTTCCGTTCTATCGTCTGTTCACCCCAGAAGAGTTCATCTTTGTCGGTTTTATCAAAGGCGCGAAGTAACACATCGTCGCTGCCTTCTTCCCAGATTTTCTCTGCCAGCACCTCGTCGTAATCGGCGATTTCAAAGATAGCCTCGGCGATCTCTGGCGAGGTATTGCGTAAACTGGCCCATTCACCGACGCGATGGGCTTTCGCTTCTTGAGTTGGCATTTGTCTCCTCCTGATGAAGGTTAACCGTTCAATTTTACTGCCAGCCCCGCAACATATTCGCCCTGGTAACGGGCAATTGACAGTTCTTCGTTGCTGGGCTGGCGTGAACCGTCACCGCCGGCAATGGTGGTTGCGCCATAAGGCGTACCGCCGCGAACCTGCGAGACATCAAACAGCTCTTGCGCGGCATAACCAATCGGCACGATGACCATTCCATGATGTGCAAGCGTCGTCCATGTCGAGGTAATGGTGAGTTCCTGGCCGCCACCCGTACCGGTGGAGCTAAAGACACTCGCCAGTTTGCCGTACAGTGCGCCGGATGCCCATAATCCGCCAGTCTGGTCCAGGAAGGTACGCATTTGCCCGGACATATTGCCGAAGCGGGTTGGCGTACCGAAAATAATCGCGTCGTAGTCGGCCAGCTCCTGTGGCGTGGCGACGGGAGCATTTTGCGTCTTACCGCCAGATTTTAAGAACAGCTCTGCAGGCATTGTTTCAGGAACACGTTTGATGACCACTTCTGCGCCATTTACTTTCTGTGCGCCTTCTGCGACCGCATGCGCCATCGTTTCAATGTGTCCATACATGGAATAATAAAGCACCAACACTTTAGCCATTTGCATCACTCCTGATTAGCTGATTTCGGCAGCACTTCGCTGCGTTCTTCTTAAGCGTATGACGTGATCGCCAGAGTGCAAGTAATAGCACCATTTCTTTGATAAAGAATAAGTTAAGCATGGACTGATTGTTGGTTACAATCAGACACATATTGGTAGCGGCATTATTCTGAAGCATTAAGAGGAGCTTATCGGTTTCGCTTAGGGAATATTGGATATCGGGCAGCGAAGCTATTACAGGATATTACCATTCGCTGGATGAATGATTATGTTCCACTAAGCTTAGTTCCACACGGCGCAGATAAAGGCGTGGCCTTTACGTCGTGAGGTGAAAGAATCCTCTTTTACTGAATGCAGTATGATGTCTAACATTTCACATATCCGGAGGTCAGACATGGCAAACCATCGTGGTGGAGCAGGAAACTTCGCTGAAGACCGTGAAAGAGCATCAGCAGCAGGCCGCAAAGGTGGGCAACAAAGCGGGGGCAATTTCAAAAACGATCCTCAGCGCGCATCTGAAGCCGGTAAAAAAGGGGGCAAAAATAGCCACGGTAGCCGCGAAAGCTAACGTCGGATATTGATAACTTTGCTGGTTGTCGTTATGCCCGCCGCCGGGGAACCCCGGCGGTTTTTTTGCGCTTGCGCAACCCGTCGCGCCAACGCACACTACGGGTTTTTCCTCTGGTCGGTGTGTTATGTCCCTCTCTCGTTACGCCTTTACCATCAAACCCCAGGAAGCGTTACTGATTGTCATCACGCTATTCTGGGGCGGTACGTTTCTTGCGGTGCAGTATGCTGTGACAATGAGCGGCCCGTTTTTCTTTGTTGGTCTGCGTTTTGCCACCGCCGGTTTGGCCGTGGCGCTACTCTCATTGAGAGTCTTAAATGACATCACCTGGCTGGAAATAAAAGCGGGCGGGGTGATCGGTATCGCCATCGCCCTTGGCTACAGCCTGCAAACCTGGGGGCTGCAATTTATTCCCAGCAGTAAATCGGCATTTATCACCGCCATGTATGTTCCGCTGGTGCCGCTGTTGCAGTGGTTGTGCCTGGGACGGATACCGGGGTTGATGCCGTGTATTGGGATCGCGCTGGCGTTTAGCGGGCTGTTGCTGCTGGCCGGGCCGGAAGGCAATATGCTGGCACTGGGGAAAGGTGAAATCATTACACTTGCCAGCGCGGTGGCGATTGCTGCCGAGATCATTCTGATCAGCGCCTGGGCCGGCAAAGTCGATGTCCGGCGGGTAACGGTGGTTCAGCTGCTGACGGCCTCGCTGGTGTCCTTTGCCGCCATGATCCCTTCTGGCGAATCGATACCGACCCTGTCTCCGGGGCTGCTGCTTGTCGCTCTGGGATTGGGGATTTTCAGCGCCATTATTCAGGTCGTCATGAACTGGGCGCAGCGCAGCGTATCGCCCACACGGGCGACGGTGATTTACACGGGCGAACCGGTATGGGCAGGTGTATTTGGTCGTCTGGCCGGTGAGCGTTTGCCGCTGCTGACGCTGTTCGGTGGGGCATTAATTGTGCTGGGTGTGCTGGTCAGCGAACTGAAGCTGAAAAAGAAAAAAGCGCCGTTGCCAGCGCCTGAAAACAGCATTAAACAGTCGGAAGGTTAGCTGGCAGGGCGTGATAACGCCGGTCAAACCACACCAGCCCTTCCGGCGTTGGATGACGGACAATATCAACGATCTGGCAAAACAGAATATCGTGCGTCCCAACGCTCACTACCTGGCTGATATGGCAGTCAAACGAGGCCAGCGCATTCGCCAGACGCGGACAGCCGGTTTCGCCTTGCTGCCAATGTGCTGCGGCAAAACGTTCATCCATCGGCGTTTTGCCGCCAAACAGATTCGACAAGCTTTCTTGTCCCGCCGCCAGCGTATTCACACACAGCGCCTGATTATTGCTGAATACCGGCCAGACAGACGCCGAACGGTTAAGGCACACCAGCAGCGTCGGCGGTGAGTCGGTCACACTGCACACGGCGCTGGCAGTGAAACCGGCACGGCCCGCCGGACCATCGGTAGTGATAATGTTGACCGCCGCGCCGACACAGGCCATCGCGTCGCGAAAGGTGGTGCTATCGATACTCATAACATAACCCTCATGCAAACTGACAGACATCAGCAAAGGGCAAGCGCGGCAGCCGATCGTAGAGTTTGCTGGCATCGCCATAACCCATGTTGACCAGTAAGTTGCTGCGCCAGCCGTTGTCGGCAAAAAATGCGCTATCGACAACGGCGCGATCGAAGCCGGACATCGGGCCGGTATCCAGCCCCAGCGCCCGACAGGCGAAAATCAGGTAGGCCGCCTGCATGGAACTGTTGCGAAATGCCGTCTCCTCCGCCAGTTGCGGGCTGGAGGTGAACCAGCTCCGCGCATCGCCATGGGGAAACAACACCGGCAATTGTTCATAAAATTCACTGTCCCAGGCAACGATAGCCGTCACCGGCGCACTGAGCGTTTTTGCCAGATTGCCGCTGGAAAGTGCCGGACGCAGTTTCTCTTTACCTTCCGGTGTGCGGATAAACACTAACCGCGCCGGGCTGCAGTTGGCCGACGTTGGCCCCATTTTCAGCAGATCGTAAATCTGTTGCAGCGTCTCATCGCTAACCGACCGTTCCAGCCAGCCATTGTGGGTGCGCGCCTGGTTGAACAGGGTATCCAGCGCCGCAGCGTTAACGGCTTCGCTCATAAACTCTCCTTCTGAGCCAGGGTCAAAACGGGCAGCATGCTGTGCAGCCCATCGAGTAAAAGGGTATTAAATGCTTCGCTTTCGGTGATATTGCAGGCATGCGCGCCGCGCTCCATCACCTGTAACCGGCTACCGGGGATTGCTGCTTGCAGGTCGGCAGAGCAGGTCCAGGGCACCAGCAGATCGTCCCGCGCGCAAATGATGTTTGTCGGGCAGCGAATCTCTTGCACACGGTGGCTGAAGTCGGCATTTTTCAGCGCCGTCAGGCGACGCAATAGATTGCCGGTACCCTGAAAATGCGCCAGTGCCAGTGCTTCCTCCGCCTCCAGTCGGGGTGCATGAACGGCCATCCAGTCCGCCGGATAGAGGAACAGGGGTTGTGCCTGTACCCAGGCTTCCGCCCCCCCTGCCGCCAGCAACCGCTCACGCACGCGGAAACAGCGCTGTGTATGGTCGTTCAGCCGTAGCCAGCCATTCACCAGCACCAGCCCGCTTATCGCCTGCGGATAGTCCAGCGCCAGTTGCAGGCCAATCAGAGCGCCCAGCGCGTGGCCGATAAGGCAAAAACGGGTGATGCCTTCCACCTGCAACGCCTGGTGCAGCTCAGCTGCCATATCCTGCATGCTATAACCATCCGGTAGCGTGTCCGGGTTATTGCCGGTTCCGCGCTGGTCATAGCGCACGACCTGATAATGGGCTTCCAGCGCCGAGAGTTGTGCCAGCCAGTAGCTGCCAGCGCCGCCTAACCCGGCGCTTAGCACCACCACTGGCGCGCCTGCATACGGCGCATCGCCCAAGGTTAGCTTCATGGCATCCTCACAGACCGATGTGCGCAACGGTGGCGATCTCCACCAGCGCATCGGGTTTCACCAGGCCGCATTGAATGCAGAAACGCGCCGGTTTATCACCAGGGAAAAACTCGGCGTACACTTCGTTAATCGCGGCGTAATTTTTCCAGTCGGTGATAAAGATGCTGTTGAATGTCACATCCTCCATTGTGCCACCTGCGGTCTCGATCACGCGCTTGATCGTTTCCAGTACGTGGCGCGTTTGCGCCTTTGGGTCGCCAACAAAGACCACGTTATTGTTGGCATCAAACGGTAGCGTGCCGGAGACATAGACTACGCCGTCAGCCAGCGTACCTGGAACAAACGGGGCAATAGGGGTGGTGGTGCCCGGCGGAATAATGACCTGTTTTGGCATGATGAGTCTCCTTACGCAATGTTGACCAGTTTTTGAGGCGCCAGGGCGGAGCAGAAAGTCTGCACATCGCTCACCCAGCCGAAGAAGGTTTCGATATTGAACAGTGCAGCTTGCTGGGCAAATGCCGGGCCAGCCTGATGGGTAGCGTCTTCCAGCACGATGCCGAAGTATTCGAGAAAAAAGCCGTCACGCAGCGTGGATTCAACACAGACGTTGGTGGCAATACCGGTAAATACCAGATGGCGAATGCCGCGGCTGCGCAGGAGGCTGTCCAGCGGTGTATTAAAGAAGCCGCTGTAACGTGGTTTCGGCAGTACGATATCGCCGGCTTGCGGTTTCAGTTCCTCCACCAGTTCATAATCCCAGCCGCCTTTTGCCAGCAATTTGCCCTGCAATTCCGGGCGTTTGCGCATGGTCTTCAGCGCATTGGATTTGTGGTAGTTCGGCGAACCGGGGCCACCGGCTTCCACGTATTGATCATCCCAGCCGTTCTGAAACCAGATAATCAGCATCCCGGCTTTGCGAGCTGCGGCAACGGCAATATTGATATTCTCAATCACCGGCCTTGTGGCCGAAACATCAAACCCGGCCAAATCGAGGTAGCCACCGACGCTGGCATAGGCATTTTGCATATCCACCACAATCAGGGCGCTGCGCTCAGGAGAAAAATCGACCGATTCCGGGCGTGCGTTGAGGGTAATCATCAGGCAACCTCGCGTGTTGGGGCAGGAATATGGCTACGGCACTGCATCAGCGGCTGAATGCGCTCGCCGAACATTTCGACGCCCTGTAAAAAATCATCAAAGGTAAGCAACACGCCGTCGGTGCCGGGGACGCTGGCAACCTCATCAAGTAAGCGCGCTACCGTGGCATACGAACCCACCAGCGTACCCATATTGATATTCACCGCCGATGTCGGATCGGCCATCTGGCGCACATTCGTGTCCGCGCCGGAACGGGTATCCTTCTGGCTCTGCTCGGTAAGCCATGCCAGCGCTTCGTCGTCAGCGCCTGCTTTGTAATGCTCCCATTTTGCCCGCGCCGCCTCGTCGGTTTCATCGGCGATAACCATAAATAGCACATAGGAGCCGACATCGCGCCCGGTGGCGCTGGCCGCTTCCTGCATGCGTTTGGCAGTAGGCGCAAATGCGGTTGGGGTGTTAATACCTTTGCCGAAGCAGAAGTTGTAATCAGCGTATTGTGCGGAAAATGCCATTCCCGCATCGCTTTGCCCGGCGCAGATCACCTTCATCGGGCCGCCGGGTTGCGGGCTGACACGGCAATCATTCATGGTGAAAAATTCGCCTTTGAAGTCACTTTTTCCGGTTCCCCACAGATCGCGCAATACCTTCACGTACTCCGTCAAATAGTCATAGCGACGGGAGAAATAGTCATCGCCCGGCCACAGACCCATCTGCTCATACTCCGGCTTTTGCCAGCCGGTCACCAGATTGACGCCAAAACGCCCACCGGAGATGGAATCAATGGTCGACGCCATCCGTGCGACAATGGCCGGCGGCAGCGTCAGGGTCGCGGCGGTGGCGTAAATCTGAATACGAGAAGTGACCGCAGCAAGTCCGGCCATCAGCGTGAAAGATTCGAGGTTGTGATCCCAGAATTCGGTCTTGCCACCAAAACCGCGCAGCTTGATCATCGAGAGCGCAAAATCGAAGTGGTAATGCTCCGCTTTCTGCACAATCGCTTTATTCAGTTCAAAAGTCGGCTTGTACTGGGGCGCATGAGTTGAAATCAGCCAGCCGTTGTTGCCAATGGGAACGAAAACACCAATTTTCATTACCTACCTCGCGTTGTCAGGTGAATGTCTGGCGTGGCGTTGCATCCTGCATTTTCCTTTCAGCCGCGCAATCAAAGGTTTGCAAACTGGATGCCAACAATAAAAAGATTATTGTTATTAATGTGTTAACTTAAAGTTGATGAAATGAGGCGTGAAAAAGTGGACTAAATGGTCAAAAACGGTGCACAAAAAACAGGCACTCATGTGCATTGAGAGTGCACAGGGTCGAGTCGACGTGCACCTTTTGCTATGCTGCTGTCAACCAAAAGGAGAGAGAAAATGGCACAGGGTACGGTGAAGCGGGTCGGTAAACGTACGCAGGCAGTTAATGAGAAGCGACAGGCGATTTTGACCGCGGCGCTGGAGATCTTTTCCCGCGTGGGTTTTCACGGCGCACGGCTGGAGCAGGTTGCCGATGGCGCGGGCGTTTCGAAAACCAATTTGCTCTATTACTACCCGTCGAAAGAGGCGCTCTATATTGCCGTGCTGCGGCAGATTCTCGATATCTGGCTGGCACCGCTAAAAGCCTTCCGCGCAGATTTCACACCACTGGTGGCGATTAAGGAGTACATCCGCCTGAAGCTGGAGGTGTCACGCGATTATCCGCAGGCATCAAAACTTTTCTGCCAGGAGATGTTGCAGGGTGCGCCGTTGCTAAAAGCGGAGCTGACAGGGGATTTAAAAACGTTGGTGGAGGAGAAGTCAGCCATTATTGCTGGCTGGATCGCCAGCGGTAAACTGGCGGCGGTCGATCCGCATCACCTGATCTTTATGATTTGGGCCTCAACCCAGCACTACGCGGATTTTGCCATCCAGGTGGAAGCTGTTACTGGCGCAACGCTACAGGATGAGGCCTTCTTTCAGCGCACGGTCGATAATGTGCAGAGCATGATCATTGAAGGCATCCGCGTCCGTTAATGGCCAGGGGACAGTGGGCAACTGACATCACCTTCGCCGCACTGTAGCAAGGAGGCCAGCCAGGCTTCGCGCTCGTTGGTTTTATCGGCCAGACACTGGTTTTCCACCATCGGCTGCACGCTTCCGTCCTCGACGCCGGAACTCACAAAGGCGCAATCGCTGTCTCGCAGTGTTACCCAGGTTTGTTGCGCTTTCTTCAGCAGTGCCGCCTGCGCGGAAGTGGCGCGTTTAATGGCACTCTGATATGTCTGGTTCAGTTTTTTATCCGCGGCCTGATATTGTGCGGCAGTACAGCTATTCAGTTCAGCCTGTGTCGAGGCGTTCTCGCACTCGTCCGCGAGCAGTGGGCTGCTCATTAACAGCGCGGTCAGCGCTAGCATGCAACGTTTCATCCTGTCCCCTTCCGTACAAGGCTCTGATTCAGCCGTTTTATTAGCATAGCCCCGTGGGAATGTCATCTGCCGCGATAAGTTCAAGATGCGGGTAACGCGCCAGCCAGAGTTTTTCTTCGACCCGCCGACGAAACTGTGGATATTTACGCCCTTTAAAGTGCGGCGTCGGACGCAGACGCAAGCCAAACAGATCGTCCAGGCCAAAAGGGGCAATAATATCAAGACGCACTTTATCGACCAGGCGCACCGCCACGGCGGTGGCGGTTTCCGGCCAGTGCCGCAGTGCCGTAAGTAGTGATGAATACGGCTCATCGCCGTTGCGCAGATGCATGCGTGCCTGGTTTTTTACCGACCAGTTAACCTCTGGCGCGTGCGCGCTCAGGCGGTTTTCCATCTCGATATCCACCTCGATCGCCATCTCATGTGGATTAAGCCAGATGACATCCACATCACCTGCCGGTGGCTGTGGCGCACTATGGTGCAGATGATCCCAGACGGCATCTCGCACAAAGCCTGCACCAATCCAGCTTTCAGGGCATATAGCGTGAACGATTTGGAGTATGTTCCTGCGCCGGGGATCGGTGAGTAATAGCGTTTCTAATGCGCTGGCATAACGCATATGCGGCTCCTGCAGAAAAAAGTAAGGCATTGAAAGAGGGGAAACAGTATGCCGATGTTGCGTGTGGCCTTACTCGTTTCAGTTCTCAAATTTGCAAACTTTCCCCGCCGCTATAGCCATTCATTCAGCGCACAAATACCTGCTTTTATCGGTGTTTGATAATTAAGTGTTAATAAAATGTTTTATTTCATGGTTTTTTTAACAGATGAGATTCTATTCAGGAAGGTTAAGTGGTCTTTTTTTACTAAAATTTAACAATATTTTTTCTGAAATTTAACTTTTTTGGGCATAAATCACATTTTCAATTTTTACATTATTTTGCCTCTTCCCTTCGTTGTTAATCTCCCCGTCGCGACTTTCCTCTGTTCCCAAGAAAGGTAAAACTATGAAATTCAAACTCGCATTACTCAGCGTAGCGCTTATTTCTGCTTGCATGGTGTCGGGCCAGTCCGTTGCAGCAGAAAAGTATGAGATCGCGGTGGTTGCAAAAGTGACCGGTATTCCGTGGTTTAACCGCATGGAGACCGGTGTTAATGACGCAGCGAAGAAACTAAACGTTAACGCTTACCAGACCGGGCCTTCTACCCCGGATCCGGCGCAGCAAGTGAAGGTGATTGAAGATCTGATCGCGAAAAACGTTAACGCCATCATCGTGGTGCCAAACGATGCAAAAGTGCTGGAGCCGGTGCTGAAAAAAGCCCGTGACAAAGGCATTGTGGTGCTGACGCATGAATCCCCGGATCAACAGATTGGCCAGTGGGATATCGAAACCATCGACAGCGAAAAATATGCGCAGGCCAACGTTGATGAGTTAGCCAAAGATATGGGCGGTAAGGGGGGGTATGCGATCTACGTCGGGTCATTGACCGTACCGTTGCACAACGCCTGGGCTGATTACGCCATTAAATATCAAAAAGAAAAATACCCGGATATGTTTGAAGTCACCTCGCGTCTGCCGGTGGCCGAAAGCATCGACAAATCCTACGCCACCACTCTCGATTTAATGAAAACCTATCCGCAGATGAAAGGGGTGATCGGTTTTGGTTCGCTGGGGCCGATTGGCGCAGGGCAGGCGGTACAGAAAAAACGTGCGAAAGATAAACTGGCCGTTGTCGGGATTGCTATGCCGGGCCAGGCTGCGCCGTATCTGATGCGTGGCGATATCAAAAAAGTGCTGCTGTGGGACCCGCGTGATGCGGGCTATGCGCTGGTTACCGTCGCTGACCAGTTGTTGCAGGGCAAGGAAGTCACGCCCGATCTGACCATCGACGGGCTGGGCAAAGCCGACGTCGATATGAACAAGAAAGTCATCCGCTTTAACAAAATCCTCGAAGTCACTAAAGATAACGCGCAATCACTCGGCTTCTGATTTTTTCAGGCCACACCAGGGAACCGGAGACCGGCCGTAAGGCCGGGCTCTTTTTGCAGCACAGATAACCATCGCGCCCCTTACGGGCGCTGGCAGGGGTATTGTCAATGACAGACACCACCGCATTTATCACTCTTGAGAATATCAGTAAACAATTTCCGGGCGTGCGGGCGCTGGACAATGTGAACCTGACGCTGGGAAAAGGCGAAGTTCACTGCCTGGCGGGGCAAAACGGCTGCGGTAAAAGCACCATCATCAAAGTGATTTCCGGGGTTTATCAGCCGGAAAAAGGCGCCAGCATTGCCCTGGACGGTAAACTTTTTCACCATCTGACGCCACAACTCTCAGCGCATTACGGCATTCAGGTCATTTATCAGGATCTCTCGTTATTCCCCAATTTTAGCGTGGCGGAAAATATCGCCATCCACCGTTATCTGCCTGGTGGCGATATCTGGGTGCGACGCAGTGCGATGCGTACGCAAGCGCTGGCCGCGATGGCGCGCATCGGCGTGCGTCTCGATCCGGATAAAAAAGTCGAGAAACTCTCTATCGCCGATCGCCAGTTAGTTGCGATTTGCCGGGCGATTGCTGCCGATGCCCGGCTGGTGATCATGGATGAGCCGACCGCCTCGCTGACCCGCCAGGAAGTGAATGGGCTGCTGCGTGTGGTGAACGAACTGAAAGCCGCAGGGATCTGCGTGGTATTTGTCAGCCACCGTCTTGATGAGGTGATGGAAGTGGCCGACCGCATTAGCGTGATGCGTGACGGCAAGCTGATTGGAACCTGGCCGGCAAACGAACTGGATAGTCATGAGCTGGCGTATCTGATGACCGGACAGCGTTTCCACTATAGCCCGCTACCGGAAAAACCGCCGGTGGATCAGGCACCGATGCTGGAGCTGTGTCATCTGAGCCGCAAAGGCAAGTATCGCGATATCAATCTGGCGCTGCGCAGCGGCGAGATCGTCTCCATTGTCGGTTTGTTAGGCGCAGGACGCACCGAATTGTGCATGAGCCTGTTTGGCATGACGCACCCGGAAGATGGTGAGATGCGCATTAACGGTAAGCCGGTGAAGCTGCGGAATAACCATGACGCCATTCGTCACGGTATTGGTTATGTCTCGGAAGACCGGCTGACACAGGGGTTGATCATGGAGCAGTCGATTTACGACAACACCATCGTCACTGTGTTCGACAAACTGCATACGCGCGGTGGCCTGCTCGATCACGCTAAAGCCGGGCACCTGGTCGCGGAGCTGATTCGCAATCTGAATATCAAAGTTTCCGATGCGCAACTGCCGGTAAAAACGCTCTCCGGCGGTAACGCGCAGCGTATTGCCATCGCCAAATGGGTGGCGACCCATCCGCGCATCCTGATCCTCGATTCGCCTACCGTTGGGGTGGATATCGCTAACAAAGAGGGGATCTACCAGATTGCCCGCCAACTGGCGGAGCAGGGGATGGCGGTACTGATGATTTGCGACGAAATACCGGAAGCGTATTACAACAGCCATCGCGTGCTGGTAATGCGCCGGGGTGAACTGGTGGCGGAATTTAATCCGCACCGCTGCACGGAGCAGGAGATTGCAGAGGTGGTCAATGCGTAACGCATCCCTTTCCCGCCTTGTCGGGCAACATGAATTCTGGCTTGGACTGCTGGTGATTGCGCTAGCTGTAGGGCTGAGCGTTCGTACCGATGAATTTTTATCACTGGGCAACCTGACAGACGTGGCAACCAGCTACGCCATTCTCGGTATCCTGGCCTGCGGTTTATTTGTGGTGCTGATCTCCGGGGGGATCGATATCTCGTTTCCGGCGATGACGGCGATTGCGCAATATGCAATGGCCAGTTGGGTGATCGCCCACGGCGGCAACTTCGCGCTGGCGCTGGCATTAGCCATGGCCGTCGGGCTGCTGCTCGGTTTAGTGAATGGTTTTCTGGTTTACTGGCTACGCGTCCCGGCGATCATTATCACGATTGCCACGCTGAACGTCTATTACGGGCTGCTGGTTTACGCCACTAAAGGCACCTGGCTGTATGGCTTCCCGGACTGGTTTATGAACGGCATTAACTGGTTCTCTTTCACCGCGGCGGATGGCTATGACTATGGTCTGACGTTGCCGCTGCTGTGCCTGGGTCTGGTGATCATGATCACCGCCGTGCTGATGAATTACACCCGACTGGGCCGCCAGATTTATGCGATGGGCGGCAACCGCGATGCGGCGTCGCGTCTGGGCCTTAATCTGCTGAAACTGCATTTTTATGTCTACGGCTATATGGGCATTCTGGCCGGTGTGGCCGCAGTGGTACAGGCGCAGATTACCCAGTCCGTCGCCCCGAACTCATTGATCGGTTTTGAGTTGACGGTGCTGGCAGCAGTGGTGCTTGGCGGTACCAGTATGTCCGGCGGACGCGGTACGCTCACCGGCACGCTATTGGGGGTGGTTCTGCTGGCCTTCCTGCAAAATGGTTTAACGCTGCTCGGCGTCTCCTCCTACTGGCACATGGTCTTTAGCGGCGCGATTATTCTCGGCAGCATCAGCGCGACCGCGTGGAATGAAAAACGCAAACTCGCAAGGGAGCTTTAAGATGAAATCAATCGCCAGACTCTTTCCCGGTGATGCCATCATCCGTTTGCAATGCGTGATTATCATCGTTGTCGCGGTGGTCTTTCCTGCCCTGCTCGGCAGTCGCTTTTTCAGCGTCGCCAACTTCCAGTCCATCGGCTCGCAGCTACCGATCCTTGGCATGCTGGCGCTGGGCATGGGCATCACCATGCTGACAGGCGGCATCAACCTGTCGATTATTGCTGGCGCGAACGCCTGTTCACTGGTGATGGCCGCGGTGATTGTCGCTCACCCCGATAATCCACTGTTTCTCGCGCTGGCGCTGCTGGCGGGTTTGCTGGTGGCCGTGGCGATTGGCGCACTGAATGGCGCGTTGGTGGCATGGATCGGCGTTTCGCCCATTCTTGCTACGCTCGGCACAATGACGCTGATTTCCGGGCTTAATATTTTGCTCTCCA
Organism: Kosakonia arachidis; assembly: GCF_900116535.1. Taxonomy (GTDB): domain Bacteria; phylum Pseudomonadota; class Gammaproteobacteria; order Enterobacterales; family Enterobacteriaceae; genus Kosakonia; species Kosakonia arachidis. Next base: position 900,036 of record NZ_FPAU01000001.1, read on the forward strand.
ACGGCACGGTTATTTCCGGTTTCCCGGCTGCGATCCAGTTTCTCGGCAATGCCACGCTGTTCGGTATTCCGGTAGCGCTGTTGCTGTTTATTGTGGTGGCGCTATTGCTGTGGGTATTGCTGGAACATACCACGCTGGGCCGAAGCCTTTATCTTGTGGGTTCGAACGAACAGGCGACGCGTTTTAGCGGCGTGAACACGGTGCGAGTGCAGGTTTCGGTTTATGTCATCTCGGCGCTGTTGGGCTGGGTGGCGGCCATTCTGATGATGGCGAAATTCAACTCTGCGAAAGCAGGCTACGGCGAATCTTATCTTCTGGTGACCATTCTGGCGTCGGTGCTGGGCGGGATTAATCCCGACGGCGGCTTTGGGCGTGTGCTGGGGCTGGTACTGGCGCTGGTGGTGCTGCAAATGCTGGAGAGCGGCTTTAACTTGTTGGGTATCAGCAGCTATCTGACGATGGCGCTCTGGGGCGCTGTGCTGATTCTCTTTATCGCATTACAAAATCGTAAAGCCTGATCTCAGGAGAAAATAATGGCGAGCTACTTTATTGGTGTGGATGTGGGAACCGGCAGCGCCCGTGCAGGCGTCTTTGATTTGACTGGCAGAATGGTCAGCCAGGCGAGCCGGGCCATTGAGATCTATCGTCCACAGGCCGACTTTGTTGAGCAATCCTCTGACAATATCTGGCTGGCGGTGTGTAACGCCGTGCGTGATGCGGTGAATCAGGCGGATATCAACCCGATCCAGGTTAAAGGTCTGGGTTTTGATGCTACCTGTTCGCTGGTGGTGCTCGACAAAGAGGGCAACCCGCTGACGATTAGTCCATCCGGACGCAGTGAGCAGAATATAATCGTGTGGATGGATCACCGTGCTATCTCCCAAGCCAACCGCATCAACGCCACGCACCACCGGGTGCTGGATTACGTCGGTGGCATTATCTCGCCGGAGATGCAAACCCCCAAACTGCTATGGCTGAAACAGCATATGCCAAACACCTGGGCGAACGCCGGTTACTACTTTGATTTGCCGGATTTTCTGACCTGGCGAGCAACGGGCGATGATACCCGCTCGCTTTGCTCGACGGTGTGTAAGTGGACGTACATGGGCCACGAAGACAAGTGGGACAACAGTTATTTCCATGAAATTGGGCTTGAAGATCTGCTGGAACATGACGCCGAAAAAATTGGCCGTTATGTGAAAACCATGGGCGAACCGCTGGGCCGCGGGCTGACACAGCGCGCAGCGACAGAGATGGGGCTGATGCCGGGCACGGCGGTAAGCGTGTCGATTATTGATGCTCATGCGGGGACGCTCGGTACGCTCGGCGCAAGCGGTGTTTCTGGCGAGGTAGCGGATTTCGACCGGCGCATTGCGCTCATTGGCGGTACCTCCACCGGGCATATGGCGATCTCCTCACAGGCACGCTTTATCGGCGGCGTGTGGGGGCCGTACTACTCGGCGGTGTTGCCGGGCTATTGGCTGAATGAGGGCGGACAGTCGGCAACCGGCGCTTTGATCGACCATATTATTCAGTCGCATCCGTGCTACGAAACGCTGCTCGGACAGGCAAAAACGCAGGGGCAAACCATTTACGAAGTGCTGAACGCATTGCTGCGGAAAATGGCGGGCGAGCCGGAGAATATCGCGTTTTTGACCCGTGATATTCATATTTTGCCGTACTTCCACGGCAACCGTTCACCGCGCGCTAATCCGACGTTAACTGGCGTAATCAGCGGGTTGAAGCTATCGCGCACGCCGGAAGATATGGCATTGCAGTACCTGGCAACCATCCAGGCCATCGCACTGGGTACGCGACATATTATTGAGACCATGAATCAGAGTGGTTACAGCATCGATACGGTGATGGCCAGCGGCGGCGGCACCAAAAACCCGATCTTTGTGCAAGAGCATGCCAACGCGACCGGCTGTGCGATGTTGTTGCCGGAGGAGAGCGAAGCGATGCTGCTTGGCGGCGCGATGATGGGCACCGTGGCAGCCGGGGTGTTTGATAGCTTCCCGGAAGCTATGGCGGCGATGAGCCGCATCGGTAAAACTGTCACACCGCAAACCAACCGTATTAAGCAGTATTACGATCTTAAATACACCGTGTTCCATGAAATGTATCAGGATCATATGAAGTACCGCGCGTTAATGCAGGAGCCGACATGAGCAGTAGCTGGCAGCAGGCCTGCGCCGCGTGGCAAAACTACAGCGAAGAGATGGCGGCGCTGAATCGCCATCTTAACGAAACGCAGTGGCAGGCGCTAATAGAGGAGCTGCGCGGTTGTCGCGGCAAAATTGCCGTCACCGGCGTTGGCACATCCGGCATTGCGGCCCGCAAAATCGCCCATATGCTGGCCTGCGTTGAGCGTCCGGCGATGTATCTCAACGCCACCGATGCTGCGCACGGCGATTTGGGTTTTCTGGAGGCTAATGACCTGCTGATTATGCTGTCGCGCGGCGGGAATTCCGATGAGCTAACGCGGCTGCTGCCCGGAGTGGCGGCGAAAGGTGTGGCGCTTATCAGCGTGACGGAAAACCCGGATTCAGCGATAGCACAGGCCTCAAGGTTGGTGATTTCAACCGGCGTTCGCCGCGAGATCGATCCGCTGAATATGCTGGCAACCACCTCGATTGTGCTGGTTCTGGCGATATTCGATGCTGCCTGTGCATGCCTGATGAGCGAAAGCGGTTATTCGAAGGAGACATTGCTCGCCGTGCACCCGGGCGGCGATGTTGGCTTAACGTTAAGAAACAAAGCGCCTTGAAACAATAACGATTTATCCGTTCTACAGGGTATTGTGCATTTGCTATTAACCATCACCACCTGCAGTGGTGATGGTTTTGCAGGCCCGATAAGCGTAGTGCCATCGGGCCTGTTCACGGGTTTAACCAATGGTCATCAGGCTGGCATTACCGCCTGCGGCGGCGGTGTTAATGCTTAACGAACGTTCCAGCCACAGGCGTTCGAGCAGGATATGGCTTTCCCCGCGAGCAAACCCCTGCACTGTGACAATGGCACCGTCGCGTGCGGCCACGTTTTCACACAGTATAACCAGCTGATCGGAATCACCATGGAAAATCACGGCGTCAAACGACTGCGACATCAGCTCATCGGTCCTGGCGAACTGGATGCGTGTGCTGACGATCGGCGGAAGACGTTTTGCCAGATCGCGTTGCAGCGTGGCATCAGGCCACAATAGCTGGCTGCCGCAGGCGAGTACCGCCGCCAGTTGTACCAGCGCATCCTGTTCGTTATCTGCCATGCAAAGCACGCGTTCGCGCGGGACCAGCGTCCAGCTATTACGCTCACCGGTCGGGCCTGACAGTAGACGCTGTGTCCCGCTCTGCGCAAGCTCGCCAAACTGACGGCACAGCGCCTGTAATGTCGGACGATCGGCGGCCCATGCGCTGAGCGCTTCCAACGGCTGCACCATGGCATTTTTCAACCGGGTGTCCAGCGGCGCGGTAACATCATGGCGGGCAAGCGTCTTCAGTACCGCATTTTCCGGGCGGCTACCGAGCAGACGATAGAGATAGAGCGGTCCGCCCGCTTTCGGCCCGGTACCGGATAACCCTTCTCCGCCAAACGGTTGCACACCGACCACTGCGCCAACCATATTGCGGTTAACGTACAGGTTGCCGACATGTGCGCTGGCGGTCACCTGAGCGATGGTTTCATCAATGCGCGTATGTACTCCGAGCGTCAGACCGTAGCCGGAAGCATTGATCTGCTCAATCAACTGCGGTAACTGGTTACGGTTGTAGCGCACTACGTGTAGCACCGGCCCGAAGACCTCTTTCTGAAGCTCGTCGACGCTTTCCAGTTCAATCAACGTTGGCGCAACGAAGGTGCCGGTACGCCATTCGCGGGCATCTTCGCTGTTTTCGCGCATCGCCTGGAATACCTTGCGCCCTTTGGCCTGCATTGTCTGAATATGTTTGTCGATATTCGTTTTCGCTTCGGCATCGATCACCGGGCCAATATCGGTGGTCAGACGGCCTGGGTTGCCCATCCGGCATTCGGCCATCGCGCCGCGCAACATGGTCAGCGTGTGATCGGCAATCTCGTCTTGCAGGCATAACACGCGCAGCGCCGAGCAGCGCTGTCCGGCACTGTCGAACGCAGAGGCCAGCACATCGACAACCACCTGTTCGGTGAGCGCCGACGAATCGACAATCATCGCATTCATGCCGCCGGTTTCGGCGATCAAAGGCGTCGGACGACCCTGTGCATCGAGTCGTGTGGCGAGGGTGCGTTGCAGCAGACTGGCTACTTCAGTCGAGCCAGTGAACATTACGCCACGCACCCGCGCATCGGAGGTGAGTCGTGCGCCGACCGTTTCGCCACGTCCTGGCAGCAATTGCAATACCCCGGCGGGCACACCCGCTTCCAGCAAAATGGCCACGCCTTGTGCGGCGATCAGCGGGGTTTGTTCCGCGGGTTTCGCCAGCACGCTGTTCCCTGCCGCCAGCGCGGCGGCAATTTGTCCGGTAAAGATCGCCAGCGGAAAGTTCCACGGGCTGATGCAGACCACCGGTCCTAACGGGCGATGAGTTTCGTTATCAAAATCGGCGCTAACCTGTCCTGCGTAATAGCGCAGGAAATCGACTGCTTCACGCACTTCGGCAATCGCGTTGCTGAAGGTTTTCCCGGCTTCACGTACCAGAATGCCCATCAACTGCGGCATCTGATCCTCCATCAGCACGGCAGCACGTTGCAGAATGGCAGCGCGCGCCTGCGGCGGTGTGGCGAACCAGACGGGAGCATGATTAACAGCATTATTCAGCGCCTGTTCCACGATTTCATCGCCAGCTTCCACCACGTAACCCACCACATCTTTCGGCTCTGCCGGGTTGATCACCGCCAGAAGCTCGCCTTCCATCACCCTCTGCTCCAGCATCGGACGGGCATACCATTTTTGCGTGGCGCTGTTCAGCAACGACGAAGAGAGCGATGCCAGCCGGTGTTCATTCGCCAGATCCAGACCAGCGGCGTTGATGCGTCCTTCACCATACAGGGCGCGGGGAAGAGGGATTTTCGGATGCGGCAGACCCACCTGACCTTCCTGCGCGGCCAGTTTTTCCACTTCTGCCACCGGGTCGGCTACCAGCGCATCGAGCGGTAATGTCGTATCAGCAATGCGGTTAACAAATGAGGTATTGGCACCGTTTTCCAGTAGACGCCGCACCAGGTAGGCCAGCAGAGTTTCATGGGTACCAACGGGGGCATAAATGCGGCATGGCCGGTTCAGTTTGCCGTCGGCAATTTTGCCCACCACCTGTTCGTACAGCGGTTCGCCCATGCCATGCAGGCACTGGAACTCATACTGGCCGGGGTAGTAGTTTTGTCCTGCAAGCTGGTAAATCGCCGCCAGCGTATGGGCGTTGTGGGTGGCGAACTGCGGGTAGATTAGGTTCGGCACCGCGAGTAATTTTTTTGCGCAGGCGAGGTAAGAAACATCGGTGTACACCTTGCGCGTGTACACCGGATACCCCTCCAGGCCTTCCATTTGCGCGCGTTTGATTTCACTGTCCCAGTACGCGCCTTTAACCAGGCGGATCATCAGACGGCGGCGGCTGCGGGTTGCCAGGTCGGTCAGGTAATCAATGACAAACGGGCAGCGCTTCTGGTAGGCCTGAATCACAAAGCCAATACCGTTCCAGCCTGCTAACTCTGGCTCAAAGCAGAGTTTTTCCAGCAAATCGAGGGAGATTTCCAGACGATCGGCCTCTTCGGCATCAATATTGATACCAATATCGTACTGGCGCGCCAGTAGGGTGAGGGATTTCAGGCGCGGATAAAGCTCTTCCATTACGCGGTCATACTGCGCACGGCTGTAACGCGGATGCAGAGCAGAAAGCTTAATTGAAATGCCCGGCCCTTCGTAGATCCCGCGACCATTGGATGCCTTACCGATAGCGTTGATGGCCTGCTGGTAGGAGACCATATAAGCCTGCGCATCGGCGGCGGTGAGTGCCGCTTCGCCCAGCATATCGTAGGAGTAGCGGAAGCCTTTCTCTTCCAGCTTGCGGGCGTTCGCCAGCGCTTCAGCGATGGTTTCTCCGGTGACAAACTGTTCCCCCATCAGGCGCATCGCCATATCCACGCCTTTACGGATCAGCGGCTCACCGCTTTTCCCGATAATGCGGTTCAGGGCGTGCGAGAGATTTGCTTCGTTGTGCGTAGAGACCAGTCGTCCTGTAAACAGCAGGCCCCAGGTCGCAGCGTTGACGAACAGCGACGGGCTGCGGCCAATGTGCGACTGCCAGTTGCCGTTGCTGATTTTGTCGCGGATCAACGCGTCGCGGGTAGCTTTATCCGGGATGCGCAGCAGTGCTTCTGCCAGACACATCAGCGCGACACCTTCCTGTGAGGAGAGCGAAAATTCTTGCAACAGGCTTTGCACCATACCAGCACGGCCGGAAGCGGTTTTTTGATGACGTAATTTTTCCGCTAACTGGTAAGCCAGCTTATGGGCATTTTCTGCTATCGGCGGTGCCAGACGAGCCTGCTCCAGCAGCATCGGCACCGCATCGGTTTCCGCCCAGCGCCAGGCACCGGTAATCGCAGCACGGGAAACAGACTGCGGCAGGATCTGCTCGGCAAAGTCGAGGAATGGTTGGTGGCTCTCGTCAACGGGAACACCGCTTTCTTCGTCTTGTGACGCGCCCCCTGGCGCGGCAGTCAGTTCTGGTAATCCTTCGCTGCGCTCCAGCTTTTCCAGATAATTAAAAATGGCCTGTTTAATTAACCAGTGCGGCGTGCGGTCGATCGTCGCTGCAGCGGCTTTAATCCTTTCGCGCGTAGCGTCATCAAGCTTGACCCCCATCGTGGTGGTGCCCATGCTTTGCTCCTGTTTTTTTGGCTGTTTTGCTGTTCAGGCAGAAATATCCACCATGTTGCAACTTTGTGCAACCTTGTTAAATGTGACGTGGCTGGCAAGGTTAAAAATGAATTAAATGTTAATTACTGGTAGCAGGAAAAGGCGCTGGATATTTCACTGGTAAAGCAGGTTTTATGCGGTGGATAACACTTTTAAAAGGTGCAACCTTGAAAAGTGTGACGCAGTGCAACCTATCGCAAAATGCTATCATGCTCAGGATGAATTTGATGTAAATGCTGTGTTAAATCAATTGTGAATAAGGGAGGCTTCCGGCAGGATACGGGCGCTTCTGATAATCAATACGCGCCATCACGACGTTCCGGTGATGGATAAAGCAGCAAAATGATTTTGCTGACGAAGAACCCTGGAGACTGCTTTATGGCAATGAGCACACCGATGCTGGTGACTTTTCTTATTTATATCTTTGGCATGATATTGATCGGTTTTTTCGCCTGGCGTTCGACGAAGAATTTTGACGATTATATTCTCGGTGGTCGCAGCCTGGGGCCGATGGTCACTGCGCTTTCCGCCGGGGCGTCCGATATGAGCGGCTGGTTGCTGATGGGGCTGCCGGGCGCGATTTTTATCTCCGGGATTTCTGAAAGCTGGATTGCGATTGGCCTGGTGCTTGGCGCGTGGGTCAACTGGAAACTGGTCGCCGGACGTCTGCGCGTACACACCGAGGTGAACAATAATGCGCTGACGTTACCGGATTATTTCACTGGCCGTTTTGAAGATAAAAGCCGTCTGCTGCGCATTATCTCTGCCCTGGTAATCCTGGTCTTCTTCACCATTTATTGTGCCTCCGGCATTGTGGCGGGCGCACGTTTGTTCGAAAGTACCTTCGGCATGAGCTATGAGCACGCGCTCTGGGCAGGTGCGGCAGCCACCATTATTTACACCTTTATTGGGGGCTTCCTGGCGATTAGCTGGACCGATACGGTGCAGGCCAGCTTGATGATTTTTGCGCTGATCCTGACGCCGGTGATTGTCATTATTAGTGTTGGCGGTTTCGGTGATTCGCTGGAGGTGATTAAGCAAAAAAGCATCGAAAACGTCGACATGCTGAAGGGGCTGAATTTTGTCGCTATTCTGTCTTTGATGGGCTGGGGGCTGGGTTATTTTGGTCAGCCGCATATTCTGGCGCGCTTTATGGCCGCCGATTCTCACCACACGATTGTGCATGCGCGTCGTATCAGCATGACCTGGATGATCCTCTGCCTGGCTGGCGCGGTCGCCGTAGGGTTCTTTGGTATCGCCTGGTTCAATAACAATCCGTCGGTGGCGGGCGCGGTTAATCAGAATGCCGAACGCGTGTTTATCGAGCTGGCGCAACTGCTGTTTAACCCGTGGATTGCGGGCGTGCTGCTTTCTGCTATCCTGGCTGCGGTGATGTCTACATTGAGCTGCCAGTTGCTGGTTTGCTCCAGCGCGATCACCGAAGATTTCTACAAAGCGTTTTTACGTAAAGGTGCCAGCCAGAGTGAACTGGTGTGGGTCGGGCGCGCAATGGTGCTACTGGTGGCAGTTATCGCTATTGCGCTGGCGGCAAACCCGGAAAACCGCGTGCTGGGGTTGGTAAGTTACGCGTGGGCCGGTTTCGGCGCAGCGTTTGGCCCGGTGGTGCTGTTCTCAGTGATGTGGTCGCGGATGACCCGCAACGGTGCGCTGATGGGTATGATTATTGGCGCGGTAACGGTCATTATCTGGAAACACTACGGTTGGCTGGATCTGTATGAAATTATTCCGGGCTTTGTGTTCGGCAGCCTGGGGATTGTGGTGTTCAGCCTGCTGGGCAAAGCGCCTTCTGCGACGATGCAGCAGCGTTTTGCCGAGGCCGACGCGCACTACCACTCTGCGCCGCCGTCCCGTTTGCAGGCAGAATAACGCGCCATTGACGAAAAAACCGCTGCGGCGGTTTTTTTATTTGCTAAATAATTGTAATTACGCTGTTATCTCAGAATAAATAACAATGAGGATAGCAATATGAAGTTAAAGACAGGGTTCACCGCGCTGGTGGTTGCAGGTTTGCTGGCAGGCTGTGCGGTGCCAACATCGAAGTCGAGTGTGAGCACGCAAACCTGCAAGGTTGAAAACCAAATGCAACAAACCACGCTCTATTACGGTTTAAGCCGCCAGGGCGGTAGACTGATTACCGCTCAGGAGTGGCAACAGTATGTTGATAACGATGTCACGCCGCGTTTTCGTGATGGCTTAACGGTTTTCGATGCTCAGGGGCAGTGGCTGGGTAGCAACGGGAAAGTGTCGAAGGAACCGAGCAAGGCGCTGATGCTTATCCACAGCGTGGATGCACAAACTAACGCGAAAATTGATACGTTGCGCGAGATTTATAAATCACGTTTCGCGCAGGAATCGGTGATGCGTGTGGATCAGCCGGTTTGCGTTCAGTTCTGATTTTAAATCCCTCTCCCGCAGGGGAGAGGGGTAAATCACTTACAGCACCACACCCGCAAAAGCGGCGGAGAGCAGGCTCACCAGTGTTGCCCCGTAAACCAGGCGCAGGCCAAAGCGGGAGACGGCATTGCCTTGCTGCTCATTCAGCCCCTTAATGGCGCCCGCAACGATGCCAATTGAGGCAAAGTTGGCAAACGACACCAGAAACACTGACAAAATTCCCAATCCGCGCGGCGTCATCTGTGCGGCGATTTTTTGCAGTTCAATCATCGCCACAAATTCATTAGCCACCAGCTTGGTTGCCATGATGCTACCAGCATGCAGCGCATCACTGAGTGGAATCCCAATTAGCCAGGCTAGCGGATAGAAAACATAGCCGAGGATTTGCTGGAAACTGATACCGAACAATGCAGAGAAAAGTGCGTTAATGGCGCTAATCAGGGCGATAAAGCCGATCAGCATTGCCAGAATAATCATCGCTACTTTGAAACCTGCCAGAATATATTCACCGAGCATCTCAAAGAAACTTTGTGATTCGTGGAGTTTTTCCAGTTTTATTTCGGGTTCCGCTTGCGGGCGTGCGGGATTAATGACCGACAGCACAATAAAGGTGCTGAACATATTCAGAATCAGCGCTGCGACCACATATTTCGCATCAAGCATGGTCATGTAAGCGCCGACGATCGACAGTGAAACCGTCGACATTGCCGTGGCGGCCATGGTGAACAGGCGGCGTGAAGAGAGGTCAGCGAGTATTCCTTTGTAAGCAATGAAGTTTTCGGACTGACCCAGGATAAGTGAGCTGACGGCGTTGAAGGATTCCAGCTTGCCCATACCGTTGAGTTTCGACAGCAATGTGCCTATCAGACGAATAAAAACGGGCAGGATCCGCCAGTGCTGCAAAATGCCGATCAACGCCGAAATAAAAACGATAGGGCACAGCACACCAAGGAAAATAAATGCCAGCCCTTTTTCGCTCATGCCGCCGAAAACAAAACCCGTGCCTTCTCCGGCGAATTTCAGCAGCGCTTCGAAGAAACCGGAAACATATTTAATCAGCGTTAACCCGCTTTGCGCATGCAGGAAAAACCAGGCCAGCACCATTTCGATGACGATCAATTGCAGAATAAAGCGAAAACGAATTTGTCGCCGGTCGAAACTCACCAGCCAGGCAAGCGCGAGGATCACCACCAGCGCCAGCAGAAAGTGTAGAAAATTAATCATATCTCTAATTTTGCAGATAAATGGGAGAGTATTTAGCCATAGCCGCGAGATGCGGTAAACATAAAGTTAATGCTTTGTAAGCTAAGTTGTTGCTTCAGTTCAACCACTTCTGCATAAGGGGTGCTTCGCCAGAGTTAGCCTGCTATCCATTTACATCCAGTTATTATTCTTGTCATATTTCGCTTGAGTTTCTTTTTTACGTAATGATAATCACTATCAATGTAATTTACTTTTCTTTGCAAGCGTTGACTGCACATGACTCAGGGGCGTTCTCCATGTTTGTTCCATTTCTTATTATGTTACGTGAAGGTCTCGAAGCAGCGCTGATCGTCAGTTTGATTGCCAGCTACCTGAAACGAACCCAACGCGGACGCTGGATCGGGGTCATGTGGATTGGCGTTTTCCTTGCCGCCGCGCTCTGCCTGGGGTTGGGGATTGCCATTAACGAAACCACCGGTGAGTTTCCGCAAAAAGAGCAGGAGCTGTTTGAGGGGATTGTCGCGGTGATTGCTGTCGTGATCCTCACCTGGATGGTGTTCTGGATGCGCAAGGTGTCGCGTAACGTCAAAGTACAGCTTGAGCAAGCGGTGGATAACGCCCTGGCGCGCAGTAATCATCACGGCTGGGCGCTGATTTTGATGGTTTTTTTCGCCGTCGCGCGCGAAGGGCTGGAATCAGTGTTCTTTCTGCTGGCCGCATTCCAGCAAGATCTCGGTATCTGGCCACCGCTTGGCGCAATGCTTGGGCTGGCAACGGCCGTGGTGCTGGGCTTTCTGATCTACTGGGGTGGGATCCGTCTTAATCTCGGCGCGTTTTTCAAATGGACCAGCCTGTTTATCCTGTTGGTGGCCGCCGGTCTGGCCGCTGGCGCTATCCGCGCTTTCCATGAAGCTGGTTTGTGGAATCAATTCCAGGATGTGGCGTTCGATTTAAGCAACGTGCTCACCACGCATTCGCTGATGGGAACTTTGCTGGAAGGCATTTTTGGTTATCAGGAAGCACCGAGCGTTAGCGAAGTCTTTGTCTACTTTGCCTACCTGATCCCGGTGCTGGTGCTGTTTGTTTTGCCTCCACGCTCAGGTACGCAGCCTTCGCAGGCGGCTTCCTGATGACATTCACTGCTTTGTAGTTACAACATACTTACTTAAGGGAAGGGTCATGGCTATTCATTTTCGTCGTAGTGCTTTGCAGGTAGGGATCGCGGCGCTGATGTCTTGCGCTTTCGGGGTACATGCTGCGGATGTTCCGCAGGTGAAGGTCACGGTAACGGACAAGCAGTGTGAACCGATGAATCTGACCGTTAACGCGGGCAAAACGCAGTTCATTATCGTCAACCACAGCCAGAAAGCGCTGGAATGGGAGATCCTCAAAGGTGTGATGGTGGTGGAAGAGCGTGAAAACATCGCACCGGGCTTCAGCCAGAAGCTGACCGCCAATCTGCAGCCCGGCGAATATGATATGACCTGCGGCCTGCTCACTAACCCGAAAGGGAAACTGGTAGTCAAAGGCTCGGCAACCGCAGATGCGGGAAAAGATGATGCCTTGTTGAGCCTGAGCGGGGCCATTACAGATTATAAAGCCTATGTAGTGGCGGAAACCGCACAGCTGGTCTCCGGCACGAAAGCCTTCACCGACGCGGTAAAAGCCGGGGATATGGAAAAAGCGAAAGCACTGTATGCGCCAACCCGCCAGCACTATGAACGTATCGAACCGATTGCTGAACTCTTCTCCGATCTGGATAGCAGTATTGATGCCCGTGAGGATGATTATGAGCACAAAGCGGACGATCCGAAGTTCACCGGTTTCCATCGCCTGGAAAAAGCCCTGTTTGGCGATAATAGCATCAAAGAGATGGGCAAATATGCCGATCAGCTCAACAGCGATGTGCTGGAGCTGCAAACGCGCATTAACGAACTGGCTTTCCCGCCGTCAAAAGTGGTGGGCGGAGCAGCCGATTTGATTGAAGAAGTCGCGGCCAGCAAAATCAGCGGCGAAGAAGATCGTTACAGCCACACCGATCTGTGGGATTTCCAGGCCAACGTTGATGGCGCACAGAAAATTGTCGATCTGCTGCGCCCGCAACTGCAAAAAGAGAATGCGGCGTTGCTGGCGAAAGTCGATGCCAACTTCAAGAAAGTGGATACCATTCTGGCGAAATACCGCACTAAAGAGGGTTATGAGACGTACAACAAGCTGACTGATGCCGACCGTAATGCGCTGAAAGGGCCGATCACCACACTGGCGGAAGATCTGGCGCAACTGCGCGGCGTGCTTGGGCTGGATTAACACTATGAAGCAACATGATGATCATGGCGTCAGTGAGCCTTCGCGTCGCCGTTTACTGAAAGGGATGGGTGCGCTGGGAGGCGCGCTCGCAATTGCTGGCGGATGCCCGGTTGCCCATGCCGCAAAATCACAGAGTGCGCCGGGGACGCTGTCGCCGGATTCGCGGATGGAAAAGCAGCCTTTTCTCGGAGTACATCAAGCCGGGATTTTGACGCCGCAGCAGGCGTCAATGATGTTGGTTGCCTTTGATGTGCTGGCCGCGGATAAGACCGATCTGGAACGTTTGTTTCGCTTACTGACACAGCGCATCACTTTTCTCACTTCCGGCGGCCCGGCGCCGGATACACCAAATCCACGGTTGCCGCCAATGGATTCCGGTATTCTAGGGCCGTACATTGCGCCGGATAATCTGACGGTTACCGTTTCCGTTGGTCAGTCTCTGTTCGATACGCGTTTTGGTTTGCAGACGCAGATGCCGAAAAAACTGCAAAAGATGGAACGCTTTCCCAATGATTCGCTGGATGCGGCATTGTGCCACGGTGATTTACTCATCCAGATTTGCGCTAATACGCAGGATACGGTGATTCACACGCTGCGCGATCTCATTAAGCACACGCCGGATTTACTCAGCGTGCGCTGGAAGCGGGAAGGGTTTATTTCCGATCATGCGGCGCGCAGTAAAGGCAAAGAGACACCGGTAAACCTGCTGGGATTTAAAGATGGCACCGCCAATCCAGACAGCCATGATAACGCCTTGATGAATGAAGTGGTCTGGGTCACTGGCGATCAAGGTGAACCAGCCTGGGCCGTTGGCGGCAGTTATCAGGCGGTGCGGATTATCCAGTTCCATGTTGAGTTCTGGGATCGCACGCCGCTTAAAGAACAGCAAACGATTTTTGGGCGAGATAAACACTCCGGCGCGCCGCTGGGCATGCAACAAGAGCACGATGTTCCGGATTACACGAAAGATCCGGACGGCGATGTGATTGCTCTCGACAGCCACATTCGTCTGGCGAACCCGCGTACCAAAGAGACACAATCAAGTCTGATGATGCGCCGGGGCTATAGCTATTCGCTCGGGGTGACGAACTCTGGCCAACTGGATATGGGCTTGCTGTTTGTCTGTTATCAGCACGATCTGGAAAAGGGTTTCCTGACGGTGCAAAAACGGCTTAATGGCGAGGCACTGGAAGAATATATTCGTCCGATTGGCGGCGGCTACTTCTTTGTTTTGCCCGGCGTGAAAGACGCAAACCACTATCTTGCCCAATCTCTGCTCGAAGCGTAAAGATCCTATCCTGCCCGCTTGCGGGCAGGATATTCTATCATTCGTTGCATTTCGACATACTTTTTCTGCCATCCAGATATCATTTTTTCGTATGAGAAAGTATCTGTTATCTTTCTGTAATATTCATATCCGACACTCTTTGTAACCACACAGAGTGCTTGCACGTTATGGGTGGGTGAAAATAATGTTGCAATAATGCTAAGTTTTGATGTAATTAGTTTAAAGCGTTTTTCCCTGTGGTGATGAAGTTCTTCAGGAGATCGCGGATGGTAAAGTCCTGTAGCGGACACGCAAAAAGACCACGTAAGACCCGGCACGGAGATACCCCCTCCGGCAACGACTTCTTCGCCCCTGAATTTTCCTCCTGTTTGTTCATACCCGATTTCAACGATGTGACCGGCGATGCTGCCTGTCGCTCAGCCACATCATATTCAAAGGCAAGAAAAGGCTTACAAGGAAGCCAACCCTCAGACGTTTGTGCGCATAGTCGTGTCGAAACAGACGCGCGTGATGTAAACCAACAACTCAAGGTGCTATCCATGGGAAGACAAAAAGCAGTGATCAAAGCTCGTCGTGAAGCGAAACGCGTGCTGAGACGTGATTCACGCAGCCATAAACAACGTGAAGAAGAGTCGGTCACCTCGCTTGTGCAGATGAGTGGCGTAGAAGCAATTGGCATGGCGCGGGACAGCCGTGATACCTCTCCGATTGCCGCTCGCAATGAAGCTCAGGCGCACTACCTGAATGCTATCGAGAGTAAACAGCTGATCTTCGCAACCGGTGAAGCGGGATGCGGGAAAACGTGGATTAGCGCGGCGAAAGCGGCGGAAGCGCTGATTCATAAAGACGTGGAAAGGATTATTGTTACCCGGCCGGTCCTGCAAGCTGACGAAGATCTCGGCTTCTTACCTGGCGATATTTCGGAGAAGTTCGCGCCCTATTTCCGGCCCGTCTATGATGTGCTGGTTAAACGCCTTGGCGCGTCCTTTATGCAATACTGCCTGCGCCCAGAGATTGGTAAGGTGGAAATCGCGCCGTTCGCCTATATGCGCGGACGTACCTTTGAAAACGCGGTCGTCATTCTTGATGAGGCTCAGAACGTCACCGCTGCGCAAATGAAGATGTTTTTGACTCGCCTCGGGGAAAACGTGACGGTAATCGTCAACGGCGATATCACCCAGTGCGACCTGCCTTCCGGAGTTAAATCGGGGCTGAGCGATGCGCTGGCGCGTTTTGAGGAAGATGAAATGATTGGCGTGGTACGCTTTAACAAAGATGACTGCGTACGCTCCGCTCTCTGTCAGCGTACGCTGCTGGCTTATGATTGATGCCATCTCAACGAAAGAGCCCGGCTTTTGCCGGGTTTTTTTATGCCTTTTTACCATGCAGCATAAACTCAAGCATCAATGTAATCTGCGCTGCGAGCATGGCCCGTCCGGAATGTATGCATAAATTGCGCTGCTGTGCCGCAGCAAGTAAAGCTGTCGTCTCCGGGAAGATAATGATATCGCAAACCACAGTCGGCGGGTTGAGCGCCATAAGCGAGAACGGGAGTTCTTGCACCTCACCCATGCCAACGGAAGTGGCATTAATGGCTATATCAACTTCTGCGGGTTTATCGTTGCCCAGACGAAACTGCACCTGCGGATAGAAAAACGACAGTTCACGGATAAGTGCTTCGGCCCGGCTGACGGTACGGTTATAGATAACCAATTCTGCAACCTGATAAGCAGCCAGCGCATGTGCGATTGCGGTACCTGCGCCACCGGTTCCTGCCAAATAGATTTTCTTTTGCCCTACGGCAATATCACGTTCCAGCAGACTGGCGACAAAACCTTCGCCATCCAGCATGGTGCCATGGATTTTCCCGTGCCGGTCACGGCGGATGACATTGCAGGCACTGCAACGCGCTGCCGCTGTACTCGTTGAGTCAAGGAGGCGCATAACCTCTTTTTTATGTGGCATGGTGATAATGGCGCCAGCGAAATTCTGTACAGCCTTAAGACCTTCAATTGCTTGCTGTACGTTACCCGGCGCAACATGCAAAGGAACCATCAGTGTATCCGGGATGTGCCGCTCTTCCATGGCGGCATTGATCATCAAAGGGGCTCGCACTTGTGCAATGGGATCGCCAATAATGGCCAGCAGCGTTAATTTCCCATTTACGCTATTGCGTTCTTTCATTGCGGCTCTCGTTTTCGCTTATGGAACGCCATAGTAATGCACCGGTGAGAGCTGTGTGAGAAACAAAGTGAGCAAGGTCAGAGGTTTTTCTTCTGAGCTTATATGAGCATGTTTTTTGCGATTGTTGAATGCAGGTTGTGGATACGCATCTGCGACATACGAAAAAAAGCCCGCATTTGCGTGCGAGCTCTTCTTCAAATGATGGCGGTGTGGGGGGATTGATTCGCTTTACTCGACCCTTCCCATGGCCTCGCCCCCCTGGGGCCAACGCAGGCGTTGTTCAAAAACGCTCCCGGCGTTTTTGTGCGAGCAGCCCACTCATGTTATTCGTGGTCTGTCCAACGGGCAGTTGCCCGTTGTCGAACCCCGGTCGGGGATTCTCATCCCCCCAGGTGTGGAGAATGTAAAAGAAAAAAGCCCGTACTTTCGTACAGGCTCTTATCTGAAATGATGGCGGTGAGGGGGGGATTCGAACCCCCGATACGTTGCCG
>NZ_FPAU01000001.1:917217-1658884 GCF_900116535.1 Kosakonia arachidis
GGAGAATGTAAAAGAAAAAAGCCCGTACTTTCGTACAGGCTCTTATCTGAAATGATGGCGGTGAGGGGGGGATTCGAACCCCCGATACGTTGCCGTATACACACTTTCCAGGCGTGCTCCTTCAGCCACTCGGACACCTCACCACATTGTCTTCCCGATGTCATCGGGACGGGCGCTAATGTAGGGAAAAGCCATTGCGGCGTCAATCTTCTTTTTCAACAAATTCGCGCGTTTAGACAAACTTCAAACAACCTGCTTCGTAAACGTTCTGAAATCGCTTTTTTTCTCGTCACGGTACTTTCTCCGCGGCGTACAGAAGAAATTTGTTATGCTGATCACCCTTTTAAAAATCACCAACAGAACCGGAAATTATCCGGATACATCACAACGCGTTTTGGAGTTGGTATGGACATTATTTTTTATCACCCTTCCTTTAATAGTGATTACTGGATTAACACACTGCATAAGGCAATGCCACATGCACATGTTCGTGCATGGACAGCAGGCGATAATGCCCCGGCGGATTACGCCCTGGTGTGGCATCCACCTGTCGAAATGCTTAAAGGGCGTAAACTGAAAGGGGTGTTTGCGCTTGGTGCAGGAGTAGATGCCATTCTCGGTCAACTCAGCGCCAACCCAGGGATGCTGGCTGATGATATTCCGCTATTCCGTCTGGAAGACACCGGCATGGGATCGCAAATGCAAGAGTATGCGGTAAGTCAGGTATTGCACTGGTTCCGGCGTTTTGATGATTATCAGGTGTTAAAACAGCAGTCCCGATGGCAACAACTGGAGGAGTATGCGCACGGTGATTTTACTGTTGGTATTCTTGGCGCGGGGGTACTGGGTTCAAAAGTCGCGGAAAGCCTGCTGCCGTGGGGATTTCCGGTTCGTTGCTGGAGTCGCAGCCGTAAGTCGCTGCCCGGTATACAAAGTTTTGCCGGCCCTGAAGAACTCGGGGATTTTTTACAGGGCACTCGTGTGCTGATCAACTTGCTACCGAATACGTCGGAAACAGTGGGTCTTATTAATCAATCGCTGCTTAACCAACTCGCCGAACACAGTTATGTGATGAACCTGGCGCGCGGCGTCCACGTTGTGGAAGCCGATCTGCTGGCGGCGCTGGAGAGCGGAAAGGTGAAGGGCGCCATGCTTGATGTGTTTAGCCGCGAGCCGTTGCCCGCCGATAATCCGCTGTGGGCGCATCCGCGTGTCGCAATGACTCCGCACATTGCGGCGTTCACGAGACCGAACGAAGCCATTGAGTTTATCAGCCACACGATTGGCAAACTGGAGCGAGGAGAAACCGTCAGCGGGCGCGTTGACAGAGTTCGGGGTTATTGACGAAAGCCCGGCCCGGCCGGGTTTTGTCATTAAAATCGACACCGATAACTGCTATCCTTGCAAGAAATAACGACAGGAGTGAGACATGTACCCCGTTGACCTGCATATGCATACCGTCGCCAGCACCCATGCTTATAGCACGCTTCATGATTATATTGCTGAAGCAAAAAGCAAAGGCATCAAACTGTTTGCCATTACTGACCACGGCCCGGATATGGCGGATGCGCCACATTACTGGCACTTCGTCAATATGCGTATCTGGCCGCGTCTGGTGGATGGCGTGGGGATTTTACGCGGTATTGAGGCCAACATTAAAAACATTGATGGTGAGATTGACTGCACCGGCCCGATGCTGACATCACTCGATCTGATTATTGCTGGTTTCCATGAACCGGTCTTTCCGCCGCAGGATAAAACCACACATACGCAGGCGATGATTGCCACTATGGCCAGCGGCAACGTGCATATTATTAGCCATCCTGGCAACCCGAAATTTGAGGTTGATATTCCTGCCATCGCGGAAGCTGCCGCGAAATATCAGGTGGCGCTGGAAATTAACAACTCTTCCTTTATGCACTCACGCATAGGCAGTGAAGCTAACTGCCGTGCGATTGCCGCCGCGGTGCGTGATGCTGGTGGCTGGGTCGCGCTGGGATCGGATTCTCACACCGCGTTTACGCTGGGTGATTTCACCGAATGCCGTAAGGTGCTCGATGATGTCGGATTCCCGGAAGAACGTATTCTGAATGTCTCACCGCATCGCCTGCTGAGTTTCCTTGAGTCTCGTGGCATGGCACCGATTGCTGAGTTTTCTGAACTTTAATACTGACTGGAACAATTGAATGAACGAATTTTCTATCCTCTGCCGCGTGCTCGGCTCGCTGTTTTACCGTCAGCCGCAGGATCCGCTGCTGGTGCCGCTGTACACCATGATCCGCGAGGGGAAGCTGACGGAAAGCTGGCCTCTGGAGCAGGATGAACTGCTGGAGCGCTTGCAAAAAAACTGCGATGCGCAGGCGCTGGCTGCTGATTACAACGCGCTTTTTGTCGGCGAAGAGTGCCGGGTGCCGCCGTTTCGTAGCGCCTGGGTGGATGGCGCTACAGAAGCCGAAGCACGTTCATTTTTGTCGAGCCGTGGCATGCCATTAACCGATGCGCCAGCCGATCATATTGGTACATTGTTGCTGGCAGCCTCCTGGCTAGAAGACCAGTCGACTGAAGACGAAAGCGAAGCACTGGAAACGCTGTTCGCTGACTATCTGTTGCCTTGGTGCGGCACGTTCTTCGGTAAGGTTGAAGCCCACGCTACTACGCCGTTCTGGCGTACAATGGCGCCGCTTGCGCGCGATGCGATTGCAGCAATGTGGGATGAACTGCAGGAAGAATCCGCTTGATAATGTGATTTGCATCACTAATTTAATGTAACGGATAATTCATTGTTTCAAGTAATGTGCTTGTAATCACATAACCTCGGTGCGCATTTGTTATGATGCGCACCATGAACATTCTCCTTTCTATTGCACTGACGACGGGTATCCTCTCTGGCCTTTGGGGTTGGGTAGCGGTTTCCCTCGGCTTGATTAGCTGGGCGGGCTTTCTCGGATGTACGGCCTATTTCGCCTGCCCGCAGGGCGGGTTGAAAGGGCTGCTTATTTCCGTCTGTACCGTTATGAGTGGCGTTGTCTGGGCGCAAGTGATTATTCACGGTGCAGCGCTGGCACCGCATTTGGCGATCGTCGGTTATATGATGACCGGCGTGGTGGCGTTCCTGATGTGTTTGCAAGCCAAAAGTTTGCTGCTCTCTTTTGTTCCGGGCACGTTTATGGGGGCCTGCGCGATGTTTGCCGGGCAGAGCGAGTGGCGTATGATTGTACCTTCGCTCGCCGTCGGGCTGCTATTCGGCTATGCCATGAAAAATAGCGGCCTGTGGATCGCGGCTCGCCGCGCGCAGTCTTTGCTAAATGAGCAAGAAAAAATATAAACCGCATCAACAAAAAGATCTTTTAAAAACAGAATGATAATCAAAAATGTCCTGTTTTGCGTACCGACACTATTAAAGTGATTAATTAAAAAAGCCGATGAGTCAGATAGGTGGAATATCTGACTCCCACCATCAAAGATGAGTAATCTGTGAGGTGTTTATGCGGCTTTTCATGGTATTCCTGTTTCCTCTGTTTATCCTTTTATCTACCACTTCTGTCGGTGCTGCGACGACGGGCGGGATCATTCACTTCCAGGGCGCGATTGTTGAGGATGGCTGCGATTATCGTTTCCACGCACAGCAACTTCAGCTCTCTTGTCCGCAGGGGAAAAAGGTTGAAACGCGGCAATTTTCTCTTCGCGACATTGATGGGCAGTCTTTTGCATCGCTGGCGAAAATTGAGGTGCGCTATCTCGATCCTGAGCATTCCAGGGCCATTGTCGTTATCAGTTATCGCTGATTGTGACTGCATGTTGCCCCCCGCCCAGGATACACTTATCGCAAAGACGGTTGGTTGACCGGAAAGGGGGCAAAAATGCAGCCACGTATGCAGGTACTTCAAGGGGATATTACGACTCTTGAGGTTGATGTTATTGTGAATGCCGCAAACTCGTCGCTACTAGGCGGGGGGGGTGTTGATGGCGCTATTCATCGTGCGGCAGGACCGGAATTATTGAAGGCGTGTCAGCAGGTGCGTCAGCAGCAGGGGGAGTGTCCTCCTGGGCATTCGGTGATTACCACGGCAGGAAATTTGCGTGCCAAGGCGGTGATCCACACGGTTGGGCCGGTTTGGCATGGCGGAGGCGAACACGAAGCTCGTCTGCTGGAGGATGCGTACCGTAACAGTTTGTTGCTCGCTGAGGCTAACGGATATACCTCGATTGCCTTCCCGGCGATAAGCACTGGTGTATACGGCTATCCGAAACCGGCAGCGGCAGAAATTGCGGTCAATACGGTTTCTGCGCATCTGATCCGGCGACCGCAGCTACAGCAGGTTTTGTTTGTCTGCTTTGATGCCGAAACAGCGCATCTTTACCAGCATTTATTAACTCAGCAGGGCGAAGAGTCTGCAAAATAGGGGAAACGCAGGCCGCTCGTCGTGAGCCGCCTGCGAAATCAACGGGCGGTAGCGTGCGTTTTTACCTCTTTCTCCTGCGGTTTACCGGAGAAGAGAAAACGCAGCAGCGGAATGCGCAAGTGAATTTCGTACAGCAAAACTGCAATCCCAATGACGAATACCAGCCCGGTGACAAAACCTAACGCGTTCGACTGAATATGTGGGGTTATCCATGCGCCGAAGAGTAGGGTCAGTGGGTGGTGTACCAGATAAATAAACAGAGACGCATTGACAAAATAACTCACTCGCGGCGACTGAAAATTAAGCAACCGGTGCCCCAGCGAGAACACCACATTCACCATCCACAGCCCCAGCAGCATAGTAATTACCGCTTCAGTCTCATACATCCACGCATCGCCATTGCCATAGCGCTGGTTAAGCAGATAAGCAACAAACGCCAGCGCTGAGCCAGCCATACACCACGGTGACGGTGTGGTAAAAAGTGATTTTAGTCGTGGATTTATGAAAGTCAGCGCACCAAGGATAAAGAATGGAATGTAAAACAGCGACTGCATGACGGCGAAATTAAACAGTGCATCGCGCAATATATCAGGATACAACAGAAAAATAATGCGCCGAAATGTGGCCCAGACAATGCCCAGTAGCAGGAACCAGAGGGAAAGCGTCCCGAGTGAAATAGAAGCAAGCAGGCGATCGGCATGGTTTTTTATTTTTTTAAACAACCACATGCCAACCGTTGTTAATATGACAAGTACCAACAGAAACCATAAATGAGATATCAACTCCCACGACAGTGTATTGAATTTGTCATACGCCGATAAGGTGCGCCATTGCTCGGTATTGTTGTTCACATATTGCAACATAATAAATTGTGGCAACGTGAGTAACGGAATTGCGGTGAGCATCGGTATACCGACGCGCTCAACGCGCACCCTCCACCAGCGTTTCAGAGGATAACGCAGATATAGCATGTATGAAAAATAACCGGATATAACAAAAAACACCTGCATACGAAACGCATGAATAGCGTCATTAAACAGGGTTAGCCACCAGGAAGGGTAGGTACTGTTAACGTGCCACATATGACTGGAATAAATCAGCGAGATGTGGAACGGGATCCCAAGCAGCATTAACCACGCACGGATGGAATCGAGGAAATATTCTCGTTGTGTGGGTACTCTGACCATATAGCTCCGGGCATTCTAAGACTTTTCGCCTTATTCATAAGAAAGATAAGGGTTACATTCGAAACTAACCCTACACTATGCCCTATAACCTGTCTCCAGGATAAGCCTGTAAAACGACAAAGGTGGGTTTCTTTGCCTGGTCAAAGAGCCAGCGGGCAGAACAATACAGGGATTCAGTTGTCGGATTGGCTGAGTTTCCATTAAAATGGATCGGATCGATTTAAGCACACAAAGGGGGAAGTGCTTAGTTATTATGAAACCTAAATTACAAATGATGAAAATGCGTTGGGTAGGTGCTGCGGTTCTGTTGTCACTTTATACGTCATCAGGCTGGGCTTTTTCTATTGACGATGTCGCAAAACAGGCTCAATCCCTGGCTGGCAAAGGCTATGAAGCACCCAAGAGCAATCTGCCCTCTGCGTTCCGCGACATGAAATACGCGGACTATCAGCAGATTCAGTTCAACCACGACAAAGCCTACTGGAACGCGACCAACACCCCGTTTAAGCTTGAGTTTTATCATCAGGGCATGTATTTCGATACGCCGGTGACCATCAACGAAGTGACCGCCAACGCCGTTCGCCAAATTAAATACAGCCCGGACTACTTTAATTTCGGTAACGTTCAGCACGATAAAGACACTGTAAAAGATCTTGGTTTTGCTGGTTTCAAAGTTCTTTACCCCATTAATAATAAAGATAAAAACGATGAAATCGTCAGCATGCTGGGCGCAAGCTACTTCCGCGTGATTGGCGCAGGTCAGGTTTATGGGCTTTCCGCACGCGGTCTGGCAATTGATACTGCGCTTCCCTCCGGTGAAGAGTTCCCGCGTTTTCGTGAATTCTGGATCGAGCGTCCCAAGCCTGGCGATAAACGCCTGACGATTTACGCATTGCTGGATTCACCACGCGCCACGGGTGCCTATCGCTTCGTCATTATTCCTGGTCGCGATACCGTAGTGGATGTGCAGTCCAAAATTTACCTGCGCGATAAAGTGGGCAAACTGGGTATTGCACCGCTGACCAGTATGTTCCTGTTCGGTCCGTCGCAGCCCTCTCCGGCGATCAACTACCGCCCGGAGCTGCATGATTCTAACGGTCTGTCGATGCTTGCTGGCAACGGTGAATGGATCTGGCGTCCACTGAACAACCCGAAACACCTGGCTGTCAGCAGCTATGAGATGGAAAACCCGCAGGGCTTTGGCTTGTTGCAGCGTGGACGTCAGTTCTCCCGTTTTGAAGACATTGATGACCGCTACGATCTGCGTCCGAGCGCATGGGTCACGCCGAAAGGCGAGTGGGGTAAAGGGAAGGTTGAGCTGGTTGAAATTCCGACTAATGACGAGACCAACGACAACATCGTGGCTTACTGGACGCCGGATCAACTGCCGGAACCAGGCAAGGAGATGAACTTTAAATACACCATCACCTTTAGTCGCGACGAAGATAAATTGCATGCGCCAGACAACGCCTGGGTACTGCAAACCCGTCGTTCGACCGGGGATGTAAAACAGTCGAACCTGATTCGTCAGCCTGACGGAACGATTGCATTTGTCGTCGATTTTACCGGCCAGGATATGAAAAAAATGCCGCGGGACACCCCAGTCACGGCGCAAGCCAGCATTGGCGATAACGGCGAAATCGTGGAAAACACCGTTCGCTATAATCCAGTGACGCAAGGTTGGCGCTTGATGTTGCGCGTGAAAGTTAAAGATCCGAAGAAAACGACGGATATGCGCGCGGCCCTGGTTAATGCCAACCAGACCCTGAGTGAAACCTGGAGCTATCAGCTACCTGCCAATGAATAAGACAACTGAGTATATCGACGCGCTGCCGCTTACGGATGCGGAGAAAGCAGTGCTGCCGACAGAGAGTATTCTGAGCGTGCATCAGGCGCTGGATGCTGAACACACAGACTGGAAACGTGCAGACGATACGCCATTGGGTTCTGTGACGGCGCGCTTGCAGCACAGCTGGCCGGATTCACTGGGCAAAGAGCAGCTTATTAAGGATGACGAAGGGCGTGCGCAACTTCAGGCGATGCCGAAAGCGAAGCGTTCTTCCATGTTTCCCGATCCGTGGCGTACCAACCCTATCGGACGTTTTTGGGATCGCCTACGTGGGCGGGAAGTGGTGCCACGTTATCTTTCTCGTCTGACGAAAGAAGAGCAGGCACACGAACAGAAATGGCGTACTGTCGGCTCAGTCCGCCGTTATATTTTACTGCTGCTGACGCTCGCGCAGACGGTGGTGGCAACCTGGTATATGAAAACCATCCTGCCTTATCAGGGCTGGGCACTGATCAACCCGACCGATATGGCGGGCCAGAATCTGTGGGTTTCTTTTATGCAGTTGCTGCCGTACGTGCTGCAAACCGGCATCCTGATTCTGTTCGCCGTTTTATTCTGTTGGGTATCCGCCGGTTTCTGGACGGCGCTAATGGGCTTCCTGCAGTTGCTGATCGGCCGCGACAAGTACAGTATTTCGCACTCAACGGTGGGTGATGAGCCGCTTAATCCGGAACATCGTACCGCGTTGATTATGCCTATCTGTAATGAAGATGTGGATCGCGTTTTTGCGGGGCTGCGTGCGACCTGGGAATCAGTTAAAGCCACCGGGCAGCAACAGCATTTCGACGTCTATATCCTCAGCGACAGTTATAACCCGGATATCTGCGTTGCTGAGCAGAAAGCGTGGATGGAGCTGATCGCGGAAGTACAGGGCGAAGGGCAGATCTTCTATCGCCGTCGTCGTCGCCGTGTGAAACGTAAAAGCGGCAACATCGACGACTTCTGCCGTCGCTGGGGCAGCCAGTACAGTTACATGGTTGTGCTGGACGCAGACTCTGTGATGAGCGGTGAATGTCTGACCGGGCTGGTGCGTCTGATGGAAGCCAACCCCAATGCCGGGATCATCCAGTCGTCGCCGAAAGCGTCCGGTATGGATACGCTCTACGCGCGCTGCCAGCAATTTGCCACCCGCGTTTACGGGCCGCTGTTTACTGCGGGGCTACACTTCTGGCAGTTGGGGGAATCCCACTACTGGGGGCATAACGCAATTATCCGCGTTAAGCCGTTTATCGAACACTGCGCGCTGGCGCCGCTGCCGGGTGAAGGCTCTTTTGCGGGATCCATTTTGTCGCATGACTTCGTGGAAGCAGCGCTGATGCGTCGTGCGGGCTGGGGCGTTTGGATCGCATATGACCTGCCGGGTTCGTACGAAGAGCTTCCGCCGAACCTGCTCGATGAATTGAAGCGTGACCGTCGTTGGTGCCATGGCAACCTGATGAACTTCCGTCTGTTCCTGGTCAAAGGTATGCACCCCGTACACCGCGCAGTGTTCCTGACAGGCGTAATGTCCTACCTTTCCGCACCGTTGTGGTTTATGTTCCTTGCGCTCTCCACGGCGTTGCAGGTGGTGCATGCCCTGACGGAGCCGCAGTACTTCCTGCAGCCTCGTCAGCTGTTCCCAGTATGGCCACAGTGGCGTCCTGAGTTGGCTATTGCGCTGTTTGCCTCGACGATGGTGCTGCTGTTCCTGCCGAAGCTACTCAGTATCATTCTGGTATGGTGTAAAGGGCCGAAGGAGTATGGCGGCTTCTTCCGCGTAACAATCTCGTTGCTGCTGGAAGTGCTGTTCTCGGTGCTTTTGGCGCCTGTACGCATGCTATTCCATACTGTATTTGTTGTCAGTGCTTTCCTCGGCTGGGAAGTGGTATGGAATTCGCCGCAGCGTGATGATGACTCCACGCCATGGGGTGAAGCCTTTATGCGTCACGGCTCGCAGTTACTGCTGGGGCTGGTGTGGGCAGTGGGAATGGCGTGGCTGGATCTGCGTTTCCTGTTCTGGTTGGCGCCGATTGTATTCTCGCTGATCCTGTCGCCATTTGTATCAGTGATCTCCAGTCGCTCCACGGTGGGTCTGCGTACGAAACGCTGGAAGCTGTTCCTCATTCCGGAAGAGTATTCACCGCCGCAGGTGCTGGTGGATACCGATAACTATCTGGAACTGAACCGCTCGCGTTCGCTGGAGGATGGTTTTATGCACGCGGTGTTTAATCCTTCTTTCAATGCGCTGGCAACAGCAATGGCAACTGCGCGTCATCGCTCCAGCCGCGTGCTGGACATTGCCCGCGACCGTCACGTTGAGCAGGCTTTGAACGAAACGCCTGAGAAGCTGAACCGCGATCGTCGCCTGGTGCTGTTAAGCGATCCCGTTACACTTTCTCGACTCCACTATCGCTTATGGTCCGCGCCGGAGAGATATCTTTCATGGGTAAATCAGTATGAAGAGCTGAAGCTGAATCCGCTGGCGTTGAAGGCGAAGTAAGCCGACATTAAGGAAAATACCGGCCATTGTGCCGGTATTTTTTTACTCTGCAAACAGCAAGGTGAGGTCAGGTGTGAGAGTTATTCTGATTGTCGTAATGTCCTGTTTATTGAGCGGCTGCGGCAGCATTATTAGTCGAACTATACCGGGGCAGGGCCACGGGAATCAGTACTATCCCGGCGTGCAATGGGACGTTCGTGATTCGGCATGGCGCTATATTACTGTGCTCGATCTGCCTTTTTCACTGGTGTTTGACACTTTACTATTGCCACTGGATGCACATCACGGCCCCTATGAGTGATCAGCGCTCATCCCATTCATCTGCGGCGGTCTGACCTTCTTCGGTATCGAGTGGCGGTTCAAGTTGAAATTCTCCCTCGTCCCATTCGTGCAGCGTATTTTCTTCCTGCCACTCCTGGCTTATTTCGATCTCGTCGAAATCACCGTCAAATACGCTTTGTGCGGCTTCGCCACTAAGCATCGGCAGACACTCCCCTGGCTCCTCATCATCGGCAAAAAACTCAGCCTGCCACGCGATATCGCCATCCTGAAGAATATACTTTTGCACATTAAATTGCTGCACACTGATCTCGTCTTCATCAACATCGGGATTACTGGCAAGAAAAATTTCCCGTGCGGCATCAATTGCTTCAGACAGTGTTGAGTAATATTCCAGTTCGGATTCAGCCATGTAAAACTCCTCAAGTCGCAGAAAAAGTACCTGCAAAAATCTATAGACGCTGGTTTCGCCAGCGTCAAATGATGGTTGAGGTAATCAGACATTTAACAGGAATTAGTCATTATGAAAATGCGGCAGAGCAGGGTGGGGGCCCCGCGCTGTAACCGATCACTCTTTACTGCTGACTACGGATGTTGTGGAAGTAGGCGTTTCAACATGAAAGCGTGCAGGGCGCTGTAAGCTAAACCAGGAATAGATGGCATTAAATAGCACCACGCCTGCGGTTACGCAAAAGACCGCGCGGAACCCATAGCTGGCGGAAACCGCTGCACCAATAAGCGGCCCGGTTACATTGCCAATATCACGGAATGACTGGTTATAACTGAAGATGCGCCCGGCAATCTGGCTGGTTGAGTTATACACCAGCAACGTCTGCACAGCTGGAAGCAATGCACCATCGGCGGCGCCGAGCAGGAAGCGCAGAATCGCCAGTTGCCAGGGGGCTTGTACTACCGACATGGGTACCAGCAACAGCACGGATATCACCAGCGCGGCCACCAGAATTTTCTCCGGGCCGATGCGATCGCCCAGTTTTCCCAGACGAGGAGCGCTCATCAGTGCCGCAACGCCTGGCACCGACGCAATTATGCCGCTGATAAACGCGATATTGCTGACGTTACCCATCAACTCGCGTACATATAGCGTCAGAATCGGGGCAATGGATCCTGTTGCCACTTGAATAATCATGGTGGTGATAAACAGGCTCAGCACCAGTTTTGGGTTTTTCAGCGAGGCAAAAACCTCTTTAAAGTGCAGCATTTCGCGTTTTGCCACCGGGACAAAATTCTCCCGGATACAGAACAATGTCAGCAGGAAACAGAGGAACAGCACTGACGCGGTGATAAAAAAGACCATCCGCAGGCCCCAGTTATCCGCCAGAAGGCCGCCTGCCAGCGGACCAAGCAGTGCCCCGCCGACGCCGCCGGTAGAAAGGGTACCGAGCGCCCAGCCGCTTTTATTCCGCGGCATTTGTGTCGCAATCAAGGCATTCGCGTTCGGGATAAAGCCACCCAATAAGCCCAAAAGTGCGCGTAAGGCTAAAAATTGCCAGACATTTTGCGCCATTCCCATCAGTGCCATGACAATTGCCATGCCCAGCGCCGAACGCAGCAACATAATTTTGCGCCCTTTACGGTCGGCAAGCCCGCCCCAGAACGGCGAGGCGATGGCAGAAAACAGAAAGGTAATACTAAACGCCAGCCCGGACCATATATTCAGCGCGCCAGGATCGGTTACGCCGAGTTGCTCAACATACAGTGGCAGGAAAGGCATGACCAGGCTGAAGGCTGCGCCAGTAAGAAAACAACCAAACCAGGTAACGGCAAGATTACGTTGCCAGTTTATTGGGGCATCAGAAGATGACATAACCATCCGTACAGCGTTGTTGCAACGCGCGCATAAGGGAAATTGATAAGCATGCTAATTATGCGCTCAGGTAATGGTTGCTGCAATGTGTGGGACGATTTTTGTGTAGTGAAAAAAGCCCGCAATACGGGCTTTACAGATGCTCAGTAACGAGAAGGAACGCCTTCAGGGCGCGTCTTAAAGCGGCGATGTAGCCACATATATTGTTCGGGAGCCAGCATGATGCAACGCTCCACGACTTTGTTCATCCAGGCGGCTGTCGTTTCTGCATCGTCAAGCGGAGGAGAGAACTCCGGTTCCAGCATGATCAACTCATAGCCTTTCGCATCCGGCTTACGGCGCGGAACAAAGGGTACAATAGCGGCCTGAGACATGCGCGCCAGCATCCAGGTGCCGGAAGTAGACGCAGCCTGGTCAACGGCAAAGAAAGGGGCGAAAACGCTGGCTCGCGGGCCGTAATCGTGGTCCGGGGCGTACCAGACAACTTCGCCAGCTTTCAGCGCACGGATCATACCTTTAAGATCTTTTCGATCGAGCATGCTTTTGTTGGAACGCATGCGGCCCCAGGTCTGCATCAGATCAATAACCGGATTATCATTCGGTCTGTAGACACCAATCCCGGGCTCATTCATTCCGAACATGCGCGCGCCCATTTCCAGAGTCAGAAAATGCACGCCAATCAGCAAAATACCGCGCTTTTGTGCCTGTACATTGCGAACATATTCAAAACCGGATACATCCATCCAGCGGGCTATTCGGCGATCTGACCAGAACCAGGCCATGCCCGTTTCCATTAGACCCATGCCGACTGACTCAAAATTTTTGGTAACCATACGCTGGCGTTCTTCGGCGTGCATCTGCGGGAAACAGAGTTCAAGATTGCGCTCGGCGATTTTTACACGGCGTCTCATTACACACTTAGCCAGATGGCCAATGCTATACCCCAGGCGATAAATGACCGGATAGGGGAGTTGAACGACCAGCCACAGCAAACCCATTCCAAACCAGGTTGGCCAAAAACGAGGGTGTAAAAGTGAGACTGAAAATTTAGGTAAAAGCGTCATGACTGTCCTGTGTTAAGCAACAATTCCCTGTATTCTCGCATTTTTTCAGAGTTTGCCAAAATCCCGGCGCACGGAATGGCTGTTTCTCCGGTGATTGTTATACCGCAATGAGCAGATTGAGATGAAATGTAGCGTAAAATGTGTGGATGTAAATTATCAATATTTGCTTTATGATGCCGCCGTTTTTTCACTCTCTACTTTGCAGGATACGTACACCATGCCAGTGTTACACAACCGCATCGCCAACGATGAATTAAAAGCGCGCATGCTTGCGGAAACCGAGCCGCGTATTACGGTCTCGTTTTATAAATATTTTTCTATTATTAATCCGCAGGAAACGCGCGATGCCCTTTACCAGGCGTTTACCGCACTGAAGGTATTTGGTCGAATTTATCTTGCCCATGAAGGGATTAATGCCCAGGTCAGCGTACCGAAAAGCCGGTTCCCGGCTTTGCGTGATGTTCTTTATGCCTTCGATCCGGCGCTGGATGGTCTGCGTATGAATATCGCCATTGACGATGACGGTAAATCATTCTGGGCGCTGCGCATGAAAGTGCGCGATCGCATTGTTGCTGACGGTATTGAAGATGAGAGTTTTGACGCCAGCGATGTCGGCGATTACCTGAAAGCAGCGGAAGTGAACGCTATGCTCGACGATCCGGACGCGATTTTTATCGATATGCGCAACCACTATGAATATGAGGTGGGGCATTTTGACGGCGCGCTGGAGATCCCGGCCGATACCTTCCGCGAGCAGTTACCTAAAGCCGTTGAGATGATGCAGGCGCATAAAGACAAGAAAATTGTGATGTATTGCACTGGCGGTATTCGTTGCGAAAAGGCGAGCGCCTGGATGAAACACAACGGTTTTAATAAAGTGTGGCATATTGAAGGCGGGATTATTGAGTATGCCCGCCGTGCCCGTGAACAGGGGTTGCCTGTTCGCTTTGTCGGGAAGAATTTCGTTTTCGATGAGCGAATGGGGGAACGCATTTCCGACGACGTGATTGCCCATTGCCACCAGTGCGGTGCGCCTTGCGACGCGCATACCAATTGTCGCAATGACGGTTGCCATTTGCTGTTTATTCAGTGCCCAACTTGTGCAGAGAAATATGAGGGCTGTTGCAGTGAATTGTGTCAGGAAGAGAGCAAGTTGCCAGAAGAGGAGCAGCGTAAACGCCGCGCCGGACGTGAGAATGGCAATAAAATCTTCAACAAATCACGTGGACGCCTGAACACTAAAATGGGTATTCCGGATCCGGAATAATACAAACAGGAGGGGGGAAAACTCTCTCCTGCTTATTGTCTTCTGCTGTACACCCTCAACGGAAATAATCAACTTCACATCCTGCGATGCCTGCCCCGTTCGGTCGTAATATTGAAATTTTTCAGCGCAATTTTGCCGGAAGCATCGAACCCTGAACGTACGCCACGCCATGGATCTTTGACCTTACCGATGAGTTTTGCCACCAACACTACCGGCTTCGTTACTCATGTTTTTTGAATGATTATAACTTCTAATGTTCAGATGATTAGTGAGAACCAAGTCAGTCTGGCGGTTAGCAGCAGGATATGTGAGATTTGTGTTGTTCAGGAAAATTGTTTTAATCCCATCTTTTTTAAGTGAATTTTAGCTTTTATCCGTAGTTATGGTCAGAACCATACAATATAAATCAGGTCGATAAGCGCAACGAGTAGCCACAGCGTAATATATAATATCAAATGCTCACGCACGTTATTAATAAGGTAGTTGAATAAACGACGCATGATCTCTCCGCAGAAAAATAAAGCGGCCACAAATAAGGCCGCGGACGGATTATCGGGTAAAGCGTGACAGGGAAAAAGGCGTTAAATCAAAATCGCTGCATTTACCTTGCGCAAATGCACTGGCTATTTCGCCGAACACTGGGGCGAATTTAAATCCATGGCCGCTCAGTCCAGTGATAATCAGCGTGTCCGGGTGTTCCGGCAAGGTATCAATAATAAAATCTTCATCCGGCGAGTTATCATAGGTACATGAAGCACCATAAAGGCAACCGCCGATGCCTGGCAAGAACTGGCGCAGAAAACCGAAGCACTCTGAACCGTCTCCCGCTTCATCGCCAAAGGGCGTACGCTGTTGCGCCTCGTCAATGAGCTGGCCTCCGTTATGACGCCCAATCTTTAGCGCGTTGTCTTCGGCGGGGAAGCCGTAATACTGGTCGCCATTCGGCATTTCACCGGTGAAAGCTGGGAAATGATTTTTGCTGCTGTAGCGACCGTCCGCCTGGAACCAGGCGAAAACCTTGCGTACGGGTTGTACCGGAAGTGTTGGAATTAACTGACGTACCCAGGTGCCGGCACTAATTAACACTTTTTTGCCGACGAACTCCCCTTCCGCTGTTTCGATGGTAATACCTTCAGGGCCATGACGCAGCGCAGTAACCGGACAGTTAAACAGTTGCGCGCAACCGGCTTGCTGGGCGAGACGGATCCAGGTTTTTACAGCCAATTCGCTCCTCAGCACGCCGGAATCGGCTTCGAACAGACCAATATAGTCTTCCGGTACGGTGATTTCGGGCCAGCGGGCCATCAACGAAGGCGCATCCAGTTTTTCTACCGCCAGATCCCATTGCTTAGCACTGTCGGCGACATTAGCGAGAAAGTCGGAATCAGCCGGTCCGAGGTTGATCACACCGGTCCGTTCGAACACCGCCTCACCACTTTCGCTGGCTAACTGCTCCCACAACTGTTGGGCGCGCAGCACCAGCGGAACATATTTTTCACCTTCACCATACGCGTGGCGAATAAGACGTGTATCGCCATGATGGCTGCCTTGCTGGTGTGGCGGGAGATGCGCATCGGTCATCAGCACATTTAGCCCGGCCCGGGTAGCATAGTAGCCGGTCGCAGCACCGACAGATCCGCTGCCGATAATAATCAGGTCATATTTCATGGTGTTCTCCAGGAAAAAGCGTGTTCAGGAGGGTAATTAACCTGACGGCGTTATACAAGGGTAGAAATAATTAAGGCACCCTGAAGGGTGCCTGTTGGTATGAAGGTCAGCATTAACACTAATGCCTACGGTACTCATCTTGCTGGTAATCGCCTGATTCAATCTTGGCAATACCCGCCTCGAGAATCGATATAAACTGGCGGGCGACATCTGTCGTTAACCATAATGTCTGGCCGACTTCAGTCTCTTCCTGAGCAGCTCTGTTTGGGGTCTGGTAGTGTAACCGGAGCATCAGGGCGTCGTAACTGTCCACGGTACTGATGTCCCATCCGACCAGTGGATGGGTCTGGATGACTTCATTATTCTTTACCATCATAACCCCCATATTAGCGTGTTTATTTAGACAACGACTTTCGAGGTTCAATGCGTGTTTTATTTGAAGCCTCTTTAGTATATCAACATCTGGGGGTGATGATCGAATAAATAAACACTCTGCAACATGTTTTTTGGGCTGTTTGATTTTTTTGAATAAGAAAACGAAACCTTAAACACATATTTTTACTAAAGAATTAGAGAAATAATGCAAAGCGTAAAAAACAGACAAAAAAGCCGGGGCGACCCGGCAATAAGAACAAACGCAAAGAGAAATTAGTCGTTGATAAACCAGTCGTCTGCGCTTTCCCAGGTTTCTTGCAAAATTTCACTTATGCGATCTTTATCTTCTTTTGCACCACCAAGCACCGACAAGTTATTAGCCGCAGCATAACGAACAGTGATCTTGTTATCGTGTTCGGGATAGTAATTATTGAGTCGGCGGGATAATTCGCCTGCCAGCGCATCGATAGCACCTGGCGGTAAAGGTGTGGTTTTGGCAATAGTCACTTCAATGCGCATAATAGCCCCCTGTGTATTTACTGTATATATATACAGTTAATGAAATACCTTTACAACAGGGGACGTAAAATTTTTATTGCTTAACGCGCCAGCGAACGGTTTCACCCGCGAGGAACGGTACTAGTGTATCATCGGTCAGGGCAATGGTCTCTGGCACGAGGCTTTCGATGCGTTCCAGCTCAATAAAGCCCTCGTTGAGCGGGAGCCCGTAAAAACGTGGCCCGTTCAGTGAGCAGAATGCTTCAAAATGCTGCAAGGCATTCATCTCTTCAAATACGGTAGCGTAGCTGCCGAGTGCGGTTGGTGCATTGAAGCAACCGGCGCAACCACAGCTGGCTTCTTTTCGGCGCCGTGCGTGCGGTGCGGAATCAGTGCCGAGAAAAGCGCGCTCAAATCCGCTGGCGACTAACTCTCGCAGCGCCTGCTGATGGATGTTGCGTTTAAGGATTGGCAAGCAGTAGAGATGCGGACGTACGCCGCCAACCAGCATATGGTTACGGTTAAACATCAAATGCTGTGGCGTAATGGTGGCCGCCAGGCGTTCGTTGCCCTCGCGCACGTAATCAACCGCGTCTTTGGTGGTGATATGCTCAAATACCACTTTCAACCCAGGAAGGCGTTGGCGCAACGGCTCCATTACCGTTTCAATAAAACGCGCTTCGCGATCGAAGATATCGATATCGGCGTGGGTCACCTCACCATGCACCAGCAGCGGCATACCCAGTTTTTCCATACGCTCCAGCACCAGCATAATGGCATCAATGCTGGTAACGCCATGGCTGGAGTTGGTGGTGGCATTGGCGGGATAAAGTTTTGCCGCCGTAAAGACGTTTTCGTTAAACCCACGTTCCACTTCATCCGCACTCAGACTGTCGGTCAGATAGCAAGTCATTAGCGGAGTGAAATCATGTCCCGCAGGTACGGCATCAAGAATGCGCTGGCGGTACGCACGCGCAGCATCCACAGTTGTCACAGGGGGAGCGAGATTGGGCATGACAATGGCGCGGGCGTAGGTTTCACTGGTCCACGGCACCACGGTTTTTAACATATCGCCATCACGCAGGTGGACGTGCCAGTCGTCAGGACGGCGGATTTTCAAAACCTGGGGTTGTGTCATTGGAGTGCTCCGGCTGGTGAGAATCAGATGTTTTTTGCCGGGCACTAAGGATAAGCGGAAACGTTTTCGTTTGCATCTTTTTCCTGAAAAAAAGGGTGCCCGCGAGCACCCTGTGACTCAGTCGGTGAGGGGGATAATAATTTCGCCTGGCTTCACCTCAATGCCTTTTGCGTATTTCTTCGCCAGCGCCTCGCCTTTGCTGCTGTCCTCTTTCAGCACATAAGCCGGGCGCTGATTAAAGTAGCTGCGTAGTGACTGGTTCAGATAGGGCATCAATGTTTGCAGCACCGTCTGCATTTTTTCTGGCTGCACGTCGGCTTTCACCACTTCCATCTCCTGCAAGTAAATGGCGCCTTTCTCTTTATCAAACACCGGCAACGCCTTCAGTTTCAGCTTGATGACTGCTTTCTGGTTACCGAAAAGGGATGTCATATCGAGGTTGGCATCGCCGGTCAACATCACTTTGTTCGGCTCTTCACGACCAATTTCCGCCGCCAGGTTGTTCAGCACAACGTGTGCGTCAGCCACGCCAGGCAGACCAATGTCTTTCGCAAAATTATTGCGTTTTTGCAGTGCCTGGTTAATTTCCTGTTCGCTGATTGAATATTGGGTCAGTTGGTTACAGCCTACCAGCACGCCGCTCAGCAGTAAGGCAGCGGCAAAAAATATCTTCTTCATAATTCCTCAACGTCATTCCGAAAGCGCCAAAGCCGGTGCGTAGGATGCGTCAGGCACGGTACAAAGGCTAGCGGAAAAAACTGAATGGCTGGTGGGAACATACGCTTACATCCATCCTTGAGCCCACTAAATAGCCCTCTATGAAAGTAGGTTAAGCTGAGTCTGCGTGGTCATAATATCGGCCAGGACGCCACCTGGCCTGGCCAGTTAATTCCGGCGATAAGAGTAAGGTTATACAGCGGCAGGAAAAGATGAATATCATCCCCGGAGCGCTCGCCGTTGACCGAATTCGATTTGGCAAGGTGTTTGTCAGCGCCCCGGGATCGTCGCAAATATTTTTCACCAGCCACGCTAGCGTGGCCAGGATATTCGTCGAAATTGTCGCTCGCCGCCTGTTTCTTCGCAACAAACCGGGCTTGTGTGCCTGCGGTATGGAAAGCTCGTCAAAGGCGGATTTCGCATGGCTCAAATCAGGCACCTGGTTCAAGCATCTGCGGACGAATACGCTTCTGTCCGAATTGCCACAGCAGCGCCATTGAGGTCATCAAACCGATCAGGCCGAGCATCATCCACGGCAATTCAGGCTGATTGAAGGTTTTGCCGACATCAAACAACCATCCACCGCCGGCGTAACCAAGCGCGCCGCCAAATGCCAGCCCCAGGCGACTGAAACCCATATAGCTGCCGCGCGCGCGGGCATCAGCTAACTGGGCACTTAAGGTTTCTCGTGCAGGTTCTGCAATAATTGAGCCGATATAGAACATGCAGATAAGCGTAAGTAGTTGCTGCAACGTCCCTACCATTCCGACCGGCAGCAGACTGAATGACATCACCAGCAGCCCGGCCATCAGACGATGTTCAAGACGAAAGCGTTTTTCGCTCCAGCGGGCGATAGGGTAGAGCAAGGTCAGCGACAAACAGGCTTCGATGGCGTACATCCACTTCACTGCTGACGGTGAACCGGCAATATCGTTGACCATGATCGGCAGCATCAGCATCACCTGTACCGCCAGCATATAATAGCCGGTCAACGTCAGTACGTAGGTGACAAACCGTTTGTCGCGCAGCACACGTGTCAGCCCTTCGCGCACAGGGGCTTTTACCGTAGAGAGTTTCCACGCCGGTAACAGCCAGGCGTTGAACGCGGCGCAGAGCACAAACATTAGCGCACCGGCGGCACACACCAGACGAAAGTCATATTGCAATAGCCAGCTACCGAGCAATGCGCCGACAACCGCGCCAGCGCTGTCCTGCATCATCAAGATAGAGAAAAAGCGACTGCGCTGGTTTGAGCGCACCAGTTTGACTACCAGCGCGGAGCGCGGTGGATCGAACAGCGTACCGCCCAACCCCGAAAGAATGCAGGAGAGCCACAGTAGCCAGGGTTCATGTGCCATGCCCATGGCGATGAAACCGCCCGCGCGCATCAACATGCCGGTGACGATCAGCGGTTTTGCACCAAAACGGTCGGCAATTGCGCCGCCGAAAATGCCCAAACCCTGTTGAATAAATTGTCGCAGGCCGAGTGCAATACCGACCATCAAAGCCGCCCAGCCGAGCTGATCAACAAAACGAATAGAAATGAGTGGGAAGACAACGAAAAAACCGAGTACCACTAGCATATTATCGACAAGCAGGAAATATTTACCCAGGCTCCTTGCCTGCGATATGCGCGACATTTCCCCTCCGGGGAATTAAGAAAGATAAGACATTCTTATTCTGCGTGTTCACCCGGTCTTTTCCCAGATTCGTGGTGACAATATTTTTTTATCAAAAACCGGCTTTGATTCAGAGTTTTCATCGAAAATGGTTCGCAAAGTGGAAAATGCCATGTTGCTGTTTTCACAGAGTGGCTGCGCAAATGTATAGTAAAGGTGAGGGGTTAAAAGTGTGGTGAAATGGAAGGAGTGGTAATGCATGTTTGGCTACCGCAGTAACGTGCCGAAAGTACGCTTAATCACAGACAGATTAGTGGTTCGTCTGGTGCATGAGCGCGATGCCTGGCGCCTGGCGGATTATTACGCCGAAAATCGGCAATTTCTAAAGCCCTGGGAGCCCGTACGTGATGAAAGTCATTGCTATCCTTCCGGCTGGCAGGCTCGTCTTGGCATGATCAATGAATTTCATAAGCAGGGATCGGCATTCTATTTCGCGCTGCTCGATCCGGAGGAAAAAGAGATCGTCGGAGTGGCGAATTTTTCCAATGTGGTACGCGGTTCGTTTCATGCTTGTTACCTTGGCTACTCCATCGGACAAAAATGGCAGGGGCAAGGGCTGATGTTTGAAGCACTGACGGCGGCGATCCGTTACATGCAGCGCACGCAACATATGCACCGCATCATGGCAAATTACATGCCGCATAATAAACGTAGCGGCGATTTGCTGGCGAGGCTGGGCTTCGAGAAAGAGGGTTACGCCAAATTGTATTTGCTGATCGACGGGCAGTGGCGCGATCACGTACTTACTGCGCTCACTGCGCAAGAATGGACCCCGGGTCGCTAAGGAGCAACAATGAAGTATCAACTCTCAGCGGTTGAGGCGCGAGTTATCGGCTGCCTGCTGGAAAAGCAGATCACCACGCCGGAACAATATCCGCTGTCGATCAACGGTGTGGTTACCGCCAGTAATCAGAAGACCAATCGTGAACCCGTCATGAACCTCAGCGAACATGAGGTACAGGTTGTGCTGGATGAACTGGTGAAGCGGCACTATCTGCGCACCGTCAGCGGTTTTGGCAATCGAGTAACGAAATACGAGCAGCGTTTTTGCAACTCCGAATTTGGCGACCTGAAACTCAATCCGGCAGAAGTGGCGCTCATCACCACGCTGCTGTTGCGCGGGCCGCAAACGCCGGGGGAACTGCGTGGCCGTGCGGAACGCATGCATCGCTTTAATGATATGGCGGAAGTGGAAACGGCGCTGGAACGACTGGCGACACGGGAAGAGGGCCCGTATGTCGTGCGGCTTCCCAGAGAGCCCGGCAAACGCGAAAGCCGCTATATGCACCTGTTCAGTGGCGACGTACAGATTCTGGAGAATATGACTGAGGCGGTCACCCCCCCTCCCGAAGAATCGCTGGTGGCGCGCGTTGAGGCGCTGGAAGAGGAAGTGGCAGAGCTGAAACAGCGTCTGGATTCGCTGCTCGCACATTTAGGAGATTAGGCGTGACGAAACTACGTATTGGCGTGGTCGGCCTTGGCGGCATTGCGCAAAAAGCCTGGCTGCCAGTTGTAGGTGCTGCGACCGACTGGACGCTAGCCGCGGCCTGGTCGCCGACCCGGGAAAAAGCCCTGCGGGTATGCGAAACCTGGCGCATTCCGTATGCTGATTCGCTGGCGGCATTAGCCGCCCAGTGTGATGCGGTTTTCGTCCATACGTCGACGGCTTCGCACTACAGCGTGGTCAGCGAGTTACTGAACCTTGGTGTGCATGTTTGCGTCGATAAACCGCTGGCCGAAAACCTCCAGGATGCTGAGCGGCTTATCGAACTGGCCGCGCGGAAAAAGCTGACGCTGATGGTCGGTTTTAACCGCCGCTTCTCGCCGCTATATCGCGAACTGAAACAGCAGATGTCGCAGGCGGCGTCACTGCGGATGGATAAACACCGCACCGACAGTGTGGGGCCGCAGGATTTACGATTCACGCTGCTCGACGATTATCTGCATGTGGTGGATACCGCATTGTGGCTGGCGGGGGGTACGGCGGCATTACAAAGCGGTACGTTGCTCACAGATGATGACGGCGCAATGGTTTATGCCGAACACCACTTCTCACTGGATCACCTGCAAATCACCACCAGTATGCACCGGCGGGCGGGAAGCCAGCGTGAGTGGATTCAGGCCGTTACTGATGGTGCGCTGGTGGATATCACCGATATGCGTGAATGGCGTGAAGAGCGCGGGCAGGGCATCGTGGCGCGTCCGGTTGCTGGCTGGCAGAGCGTGCTGGAACAGCGTGGTTTTGCCGGTTGTGCGCGCCATTTTATTGAATGTGTGCAAAATCAGACGGTTCCGGAAACGGCGGGCGAAGAGGCCATACTGGCCCAACGCGTAGTAGAAAAGCTCTGGCGTGAGGCGATGAGTGAATAACCGCCTGTAACATCTGGTGATAGTAATTCGCCTTTTTCCCTGTAGACTATGCGCTTCGCTGTATACCAACGCCTGCATTGCAGGCGTTGTGCCTTATGGAATCCAGAATGAATCTACTAAAATCGCTGGCGGCCGTCAGCTCAATGACGATGTTTTCTCGCGTGCTGGGTTTTGCGCGTGACGCTATTGTGGCAAGGGTTTTTGGCGCGGGTATGGCAACCGACGCCTTCTTTGTGGCTTTTAAACTGCCAAATTTGTTGCGACGTATCTTTGCTGAGGGGGCATTTTCTCAGGCATTTGTTCCTATTCTTGCTGAGTACAAAAGCAAGCAGGGCGAGGATGCGACGCGCGTCTTTGTGGCGTATGTCTCGGGGTTGCTGACGCTGGCGCTGGCGCTGGTGACTGTTGCCGGGATGCTGGCGGCACCGTGGGTGATTCTGGTCACTGCGCCTGGTTTTGCCGATACCGTGGATAAATTCAATCTCACCTCACAGCTACTGCGCATTACCTTTCCTTATATTCTGCTGATCTCGCTGGCGTCACTGGTGGGCGCTATTCTCAATACCTGGAACCGTTTCTCGGTGCCGGCATTTGCGCCGACATTTCTCAATATCAGCATGATCGGCTTTGCACTGTTTGCTGCGCCGTACTTCCATCCGCCAGTGCTGGCGCTGGCATGGGCGGTGACGGTGGGCGGCGTGCTGCAACTGGTTTATCAACTGCCGCATCTGAAGAAGATTGGCATGCTGGTCTTACCGCGCGTAAGTTTTCACAATGCCGGGGCCATTCGCGTTGTGAAGCAGATGGGGCCAGCCATTCTTGGGGTGTCGGTCAGCCAGATTTCGTTAATCATTAATACGATTTTCGCCTCGTTTTTGGTCTCCGGTTCGGTATCGTGGATGTATTACGCTGACCGATTGATGGAGTTTCCGTCTGGTGTGCTGGGCGTGGCGTTGGGGACGATTTTGCTGCCTTCATTGGCGAAAAGTTTTGCCAGCGGCAATCATGATGAGTACTGCCGTCTGATGGACTGGGGGCTGCGCTTGTGCTTCCTGCTGGCGCTACCGAGCGCAGTGGCGTTGGGTATTCTGGCAAAACCGTTGACCATCTCGCTGTTTCAGTACGGTAAATTCACTGCCTTTGACGCGCTGATGACCCAGCGGGCATTAATTGCTTATTCCGTCGGCTTAATGGGCCTGATTGTTGTGAAGGTGCTGGCGCCGGGCTTTTATTCGCGGCAGAACATTAAAACGCCGGTGAAGATTGCCATTGTCACTCTGCTGATGACGCAGTTGATGAACCTTGCTTTTATTGGTCCGCTGAAACATGCCGGGCTATCACTGTCGATCGGTCTGGCGGCCTGTCTTAACGCCGGTCTGCTTTACTGGCAGTTGCGTAAACAAGATATTTTCACGCCGCAGCCAGGCTGGAAAAGCTTTCTGCTGCGTCTGGTCATCGCTGTGCTGGTGATGGCGGCGGCGCTGGTAGGCATACTCTATGTCATGCCGGAATGGTCGCAGGGTACGATGCCATATCGCTTGTTACGTTTGATGGCTGTCGTGGGAGTAGGCGTGGTTGCTTACTTCGCCACGCTGGTGCTACTGGGTTTTAAACTGAAAGAGTTTGCTCGCCGGGTGGCATAAACAATTTGGCCAGGGGGAACCACCTGGCCAAAAAAATGTTTGTCGATTAAATCGAGATTTTTTTGCCGCCGCGGTTAGCGGAAGCGGTTTGACCGTTGGCGCCGTACAACGTTGGTTCCTGATGAGGCTTCAGTACATCCAACGCCTGCTGATTACGCTCAATTTGCCCTTCCAGCAGCCATCCATTGTGCTGGTTAAGGTTGCGCAAATGCTGTGTTTTCTGCGTAATAATTTGCCAGCGATCGGCAATATCGTCGTCAGCGCTGTGCTGCGTCGAACGACGCTGTTGCTCCAGGTAATCCAGCGTTGCGAGCAAGGAACTTTTTTCTTCCGTAATACGCTGTAACGTACTGCCATTCACATGGCCCACGGAAAGTTGCTTTTGCTCAGCATCCATCACGTCTTTCAGAGCGCTCAGGATAACTGTCATCTGATCAAGAATGTCTGACAGTCGATTCATTCTGTTATTTACTCTGTAAGTAACTCTGCGCTTCGTTAATCAGGGCATCGGCAATCTTGCCGGTATCCATTTTCAGTTCACCATTACGAATCGCGGTTTTCAATTGTTCAACGCGTTCCGTATTGATGTCATTCGCGCTCGCCTGCATCAGCTTCGCCTGAGCGCCACTGATAGTGACGCTGGTGCTGTTCGCCGTCGCAGCTTTTTCCAGACGCGCTTTCTGCGACTGGGCGTCGTTGGTTTCACGCTGTTGAACAGTGTTAACCGGCTTCAGAGGCGATGTACGATCAATGCTCATAGTGTTGTCCTCATCGAGGTGTCCTGGCGTTTCGGGCCTGATATCTTTAGTCGTTGCTTAATTATCGGCAGGCAACATAAATTCTTTAAAAAGATTATAGGTTAATCAGAATATTCCCATCAGTGCTCACCGTACCGCTGACAATCTGGCCTGAAGACATACGCACGCGGGCATTTTGCGCCACGGCGGCATTATCCAGCGCTTGCCCTTCGCCGTTCACACTAAAGCCCTCTCCCGATGCCACAACCTGTACCCGCTGTCCCGCTTTTACCCGCCATGCCTGACGCAGCATTGAGAGCTGAATCGGCTGCCCGGGTAGGAGATCGCGCAGGCTGATCGCATCCTGCGCCTGATTAATATCCAGCATTGTGCGCGGCGGCAATTGATCGAGACGACCGCGTTTTAATGTCACGCTGCCGGGTTGCAGCGTGCTGCCACGCGCAACAGCTTGCGCCGCCACCACATAATTGCCTGTCGCCTGCACGTTGACCTGCAAAAAGCGCTTAGCCCCCGCGCAGTTCGCGACAACGTTTACGTTTCCCCATAGCTTTGCGCCACCGACTACGCTCAGTGCGGGCTGATCGCAGGCGGGCAACATGTTCTGCGGAGTCCGTATATTTACCACTACCTCGTCACTAAAGCCAGCAAGGCGCTGAGCAAAAAATGACGTGAGCTGAGCTTGCAAATCGCTCGCTTGTGTCAGCGGACTCAAAAACAGTAAGGTCGCGGCTAAACCGCTTTTCAACGTATTCATCGCAGGCTCCTGCCTGTTGATGGGATGCAGAGATTTTAACTGCATGGCAAATGTATCAACGCAATAAATAGCGACGCATTTTGCCCTTATTCCGGCGATAAGTTTGCCTGAGGAGATTTAAGCTGTTGGCTAAATAATTGTCATCAGTGGGGGAGCTATGCTCGATAAACTTGATGCCGCGCTGCGTTTTCAACAAGAAGCGCTGAACCTGAGCGCCCAGCGCCAGGAGATTCTGGCGGCAAACATTGCCAACGCCGATACCCCTGGGTTTCAGGCGCGTGATATTGATTTCTCCAGCGAATTAAAAAAAGTCATGGAGCGCGGGCGTGCTGAAAACAGCGGTGTTGCGCTGACGCTGACATCTTCCCGCCATATTCCGGCGCAAAACATCTCCGCGCCGTCCGCCGAT
Source organism: Kosakonia arachidis (assembly GCF_900116535.1). Lineage (GTDB taxonomy): Bacteria > Pseudomonadota > Gammaproteobacteria > Enterobacterales > Enterobacteriaceae > Kosakonia > Kosakonia arachidis. Next base: position 943,580 of record NZ_FPAU01000001.1, read on the forward strand.
CTGCTGTACCGCATTCCTGATCAGCCTTCACTCGACGGTAACACCGTGGACATGGATCGCGAACGTACGCAATTCGCTGACAACAGCGTGAAATACCAGACCGGCTTGACCGTGCTGGGCGGGCAGATCAAAAGCATGATGAGCGTTCTGCAACAGGGGAACTAAGTAAATGGCATTACTGAATATCTTTGATGTCGCCGGTTCTGCGCTCACCGCGCAATCAAAACGTCTGAACGTTGCCGCCAGTAACCTGGCCAATGCCGATAGCGTAACCGGGCCAGACGGGCAACCCTACCGTGCTAAACAGGTTGTCTTCCAGGTTGACGCTGCCCCGGGTCAGGCGACCGGCGGCGTGAAAGTATCAGATGTGGTCGAAAGTCAGGCACCGGACAAACTGGTCTATGAACCAGGCAATCCGCTGGCTGACGCCAATGGCTACGTCAAAATGCCGAACGTTGATGTGGTCGGTGAGATGGTGAATACCATGTCCGCTTCACGCAGCTATCAGGCAAACGTCGAAGTGCTTAACACCGTTAAGAGCATGATGCTCAAAACGCTCACCCTTGGCCAGTAAAGGAGACACGCATGTCTATTGCCGTGAACATTAATGACCCCACTGCTAACAGTAGTGTCTCATCAACCAACAATAGTGGTACGTCCGCCACAGGCACTAACAGCGCTTCTGACCTACAGAGTAGCTTTCTGACGCTGCTGGTCGCACAGCTGAAAAACCAGGACCCGACCAACCCGCTGCAAAACAACGAGCTAACCTCGCAACTGGCACAAATTAGTACCCTCAGCGGGATTGAAAAACTAAACACCACGCTGGGTTCGATTTCCGGGCAGATTGATAACAGCCAGTCATTGCAGGCATCTAGCCTGATTGGTCACGGCGTTATGATCCCTGGGCAGACGGTGCTGGTAGGCAGCGGAACCTCCACGCCGTTTGGTGTTGAGCTGACGCAGGCCGCCGACAAAGTCACCGCTACCGTCACGAGCAAAGACGGCACTGTGGTGCGCACGATTGACATCGGTTCGCTGTCGGCTGGCGTTCATACCTTTAGCTGGGATGGCAAGCTGAGCGATGGGACGGCAGCGCCGGATGGCTCTTATAAAGTTTCCATCTCCGCGAGCACCGGCTCAACGCAATTGGTTGCGCAACCGCTGCAATTTGCCATGGTACAGGGCGTTACGCTCAACTCCAGCGGCAATGCTTTAGATTTGGGTACCTACGGTACAACCACACTCGACGAAGTACGGCAGATTATCTAAGCCTTAACACTTATCAGGAGTAAGTCATGGCCTTTTCACAAGCGGTCAGCGGCCTGAATGCTGCGGCCACCAACCTCGATGTCATTGGTAACAACATCGCCAACTCCGCCACATATGGCTTTAAATCCGGGACTGCGTCTTTTGCCGATATGTTTGCCGGTTCTAAAGTCGGTCTGGGTGTTAAGGTGGCCGGGATTACCCAGGATTTTAACGACGGTACGACTACCAACACTGGTCGCGGTCTTGATGTCGCGCTGAGCGGCAACGGTTTCTTCCGTCTGGTTGACAGCAACGGTTCTGTTTATTACAGCCGTAACGGCCAGCTCAAACTGGACGAGAACCGTAACCTGGTGAACATGCAAGGCATGCAAGTCACCGGTTATCCGGCAACGGGGACACCGCCAACGATTCAGACCGGTGCGAACCCGCAGGGCATTACTATTCCAAACACCCTGATGGCGGCGAAAACCACCACCACGGCAACAATGCAGATCAACCTGAACTCCACGGATCCTGTTCCGTCAGTGACCACGTTTGATCCGACGAATGCGGATAGCTACAACAAAAAAGGCTCTGTTACCGTTTACGACAGCCAGGGTAACGCGCATGACATGAACGTCTTCTTCGTGAAAAGCTCCACGGCGAACACCTGGAGTGTTTACACACAGGACAGTAGCGTAAGTGGCAACGCTGCGACGTTGGCTAGCACGATGGTGTTTGATGCGAATGGCACTCTGACCAGCGGCACTACGGCGAATATCACCACCGGTACCGTTAACGGCGCAACCCCGGCGACATTCTCCCTGAGCTTTCTGAACTCCATGCAGCAAAACACCGGTGCCAACAACATCGTTGCGACCACCCAGAATGGTTACAAACCGGGTGACCTGGTGAGCTACCAGATTAACGATGACGGTACCGTTGTAGGTAACTACTCCAACGAACAGAATCAGCTGTTGGGTCAGATTGTGCTGGCAAACTTCGCCAACAACGAAGGTTTGAAGTCCGAAGGCGACAACGTCTGGTCTGCTACGGCTTCTTCCGGTGTGGCGCTACTCGGTACAGCAAACACCGGTAACTTCGGTACTCTGACCAGCGGAGCGCTGGAAGCTTCTAACGTGGATCTGAGTAAAGAACTGGTGAATATGATCGTCGCGCAGCGTAACTATCAGTCAAACGCGCAGACGATCAAAACCCAGGACCAGATCCTTAACACGCTGGTTAACCTGCGTTAATCGTCTGACGGGATGGCTTAATGGATCACGCAATATACACCGCCATGGGCGCGGCCAGCCAGACGCTGAATCAGCAGGCTGTCACGGCCAGCAACCTCGCGAATGCGTCCACGCCGGGTTTCCGTGCACAACTTAATGCGCTGCGCGCGGTACCGGTAGAAGGGCTTTCGCTACCTACCCGTACGCTGGTGATCGAGTCGACACCTGGCGCCGATATGACACCAGGCCAACTGGATTATACTTCGCGTCCGCTGGACGTGGCGTTACAGCAGGACGGTTGGCTGGCAGTACAGACGGCGAACGGTTCTGAAGGGTATACCCGTAACGGTAACATCCAGGTGAGCTCGACCGGCCAGTTGACGATCCAGGGTCATCCGGTGATGGGTGATGCCGGGCCGTTGACTGTTCCTGAAGGCTCGCAAATAACGATTGCGGCTGATGGTACGATCTCCTCGCTAAACCCGGGTGATCCGGCTAATACCATTGCTCCGGTTGGCAAACTGAAATTGGTGAAAGCCAACCCGCAAGAAGTGCAGCGCGGCGATGACGGCATTTTCCGTCTGACCCAGGCCGCACAAGCGACGCGTGGCACGACGTTGCAGGACGATCCGAGCGTACGCGTCATGTCCGGGGTGCTGGAAGGCAGTAACGTTAAACCGGTGGCGGCCATGACCGACATGATCGCCAGCGCGCGTCGTTTCGAGATGCAGATGAAGGTGATCTCCAGCGTCGATGATAACGCGCAACGTGCCAACCAGTTGCTGTCAATGGGCTAATAAACAGGACTACATATGATCAGTTCATTATGGATCGCAAAAACTGGCCTTGATGCCCAGCAAACCAATATGGATGTCATCGCCAACAACCTGGCGAACGTCAGTACCAATGGTTTTAAGCGTCAGCGTGCAGTATTTGAAGATTTGCTGTACCAGACGATTCGTCAGCCCGGTGCGCAGTCTTCTGCGCAGACTTCTCTGCCTTCTGGTTTGCAGATTGGTACCGGCGTGCGCCCGGTTGCCACTGAACGTTTGCATAGCCAGGGCAACTTGTCTCAGACCAATAACAGTAAAGATGTGGCGATTAAAGGGCAGGGCTTCTTTGAAGTGGCACTGCCGGATGGCACTTCCGCCTATACGCGCGACGGTTCCTTCCAGGTCGACCAGAATGGTCAGTTGGTAACGGCTAGCGGCTACCAGATTCAACCTGCTATCACCATTCCGGCAAACGCACTGAGCATCACCATTGGTAGCGATGGTGTGGTGAGTGTGACCCAGCAGGGGACGCCTGCACCCGTTCAGGTTGGCCAGTTAAACCTGACCACTTTTATGAATGACACCGGTCTGGAAAGCATCGGTGAAAACCTCTACACCGAAACGCAGGCCTCCGGCGCACCAAACGCCACTACGCCTGGGTTGAACGGCGCGGGTCTGCTGTATCAGGGGTATGTGGAAACCTCAAACGTAAACGTGGCGGAAGAGCTGGTGAATATGATCCAGGTTCAGCGCGCTTACGAAATTAATAGTAAGGCAGTATCGACCACCGATCAGATGCTGCAGAAACTGACGCAACTCTAAGGCGTTTTCCGGCGCGGTAAGCGCCGCGCCGGAACCCTGATTTTGAAGATGAATGCAATGCAAAAATACGCCGTGCGCAGCTACCCGATTATGGCTTTAGTCGCATTAACCCTGACAGGATGTGCCTGGGTTCCGTCTACACCGTTAGTGCAGGGGGCGACCACCGCCCAGCCCATTCCGGGGCCGGTACCGATGGTGAATGGTTCGATTTATCAGACTGCACAGCCAATTAACTATGGCTATCAGCCGCTGTTTGAAGACCGTCGCCCGCGTAACGTTGGTGACACGCTGACTATCGTGCTGCAAGAGAACGTGAGTGCCAGCAAAAGCTCGTCAGCGAATGCCAGCCGCGATGGCAAATCCAGCTTTGGCATGGATACCACGCCGCGTTATCTCGAAGGGCTGTTCGGCAACTCCCGAGCCGATCTGAGTTCTTCCGGTAGCAATACCTTTAACGGCAAAGGCGGCGCAAATGCCAGTAACACATTTAGCGGCACGCTGACCGTCACGGTCGATCAAGTGCTGATCAATGGCAATTTACATGTAGTGGGTGAAAAACAGATCGCCATTAACCAGGGCACAGAGTTCATCCGCTTTTCAGGTGTCGTAAACCCGCGCACCATCAGCGGCAGCAACACAGTTCCGTCCACACAGGTGGCGGACGCGCGTATCGAGTATGTGGGCAATGGCTACATCAACGAAGCGCAGAATATGGGCTGGCTGCAACGCTTCTTCCTCAACTTATCGCCGATGTAACCGGGGTGAATTATGTTTAGATATCTGGCAATGGCGTTGGTACTGGTGGCATCTATTGCCCATGCCGATCGCATCCGGGACCTCACCAGTGTACAGGGCGTACGAGAAAACTCCTTGATCGGCTATGGCCTGGTCGTTGGCCTTGATGGCACCGGTGACCAGACCACGCAGACCCCCTTTACCACGCAGACACTGAATAACATGTTGTCGCAGATGGGGATTACGGTGCCGACCGGCACCAACATGCAGCTGAAAAACGTCGCGGCCGTTATGGTCACGGCGCAGTTCCCGGCATTCGCCCGCCAGGGGCAAACCATTGATGTGGTGGTCTCCTCAATGGGTAACGCTAAAAGTCTGCGCGGCGGCACGCTGCTGATGACCCCTCTGAAAGGGGTCGACAGCCAGGTGTATGCGCTGGCGCAGGGGAATATTCTGGTTGGCGGCGCTGGTGCGTCAGCAGGCGGCAGTAGTGTTCAGGTGAACCAGCTTAACGGTGGACGTATTACCAACGGCGCGGTGATCGAGCGTGAGTTGCCGACGCAGTTCGGCGCAGGGAATACCATCAACCTGCAACTGAACCAGGAAGATTTCTCTATGGCGCAGCAGATTGCCGACACCATTAACCGCAGCCGTGGTTATGGCAGTGCAACGGCGCTTGACGCCCGTACCGTACAAATCCGCGTTTCCACTGGCGGCAGTTCGCAGGTCCGTCTGCTGGCCGATATTCAGAATCTTGAAATTGGCGCTACCCAGCAGGATGCGAAAGTGATCATCAACTCGCGCACCGGCTCGGTAGTGATGAACCGTGAAGTGTCGCTGGATAACTGTGCTGTCGCGCAGGGAAATCTCTCTGTCACGGTCAACCAGCAGGCGAATGTCAGCCAGCCGAATACACCGTTTGGCGGTGGTCAGACAGTCGTGACGCCACAGACGCAGATCGATTTGCGCCAGAGCGGTGGCTCGCTGCAAAGCGTTCGCGCCAGCGCCAATCTGAATAGCGTCGTGCGCGCACTTAACGCACTGGGTGCTTCGCCGATGGAACTGATGTCTATCCTGCAGGCCATGCAAAGTGCAGGTTGCCTGCGCGCGAAACTGGAGATCATCTAATGCTGACAGACAGCCGGTTGTTGTCGAGCGCGGCCTGGGACGCGCAATCACTGAACGAACTGAAAACCGAGACCCGGCAGGATCCGCAGACCAATTTGCGCCCCGTTGCCCGTCAGGTTGAGGGTATGTTCGTGCAGATGATGCTGAAAAGCATGCGTGAAACATTGCCGAAAGATGGCATTTTCAGCAGTGACTCAACCCGGCTGTACACCAGCATGTATGACCAACAAATTGCCCAGCAGATGACGGCCGGTAAAGGCCTGGGACTGGCAGATATGATGGTCAAACAGATGGCTGCTCAGCAGGGAACTGCTGAGCCTGCAGAACAATCAGCACAGCAGGTACCGATGAAATTCCCGCTGGAAACGGTCACCACATATCAGAACCAGGCGCTGACGCAACTGGTACGTAAAGCGATGCCAAAAGCGCCGGAAAGTAGCGATGAACCGCTTTCCGGCGACAGCAAAGACTTCCTGGCGCAATTATCGCTTCCTGCCCGTCTGGCGAGTGAACAGAGTGGGGTTCCGCATCACCTCATCCTGGCGCAGGCGGCGCTGGAATCTGGCTGGGGTCAACGGCAGATCCCGCGTGAAAACGGCGAGCCGAGCTTTAATATTTTTGGCGTTAAAGCCACGCCAGGCTGGAAAGGGCCGACCACGGAAGTTACTACCACCGAATATGAAAACGGTGAAGCGGTGAAAGTGAAAGCCAAATTCCGCGTTTACAGCTCATACCTTGAAGCGCTCTCCGACTATGTCGGTATGCTGACGCGTAATAAACGCTACGCGGCGGTCACCACTGCCGCAACGCCAGAACAGGGTGCGCAGGCGCTGCAAAATGCCGGCTATGCCACCGATCCTAACTATGCTCGCAAACTGACATCCATGATTCAGCAGTTGAAATCGATGGGTGAAAAGGTCAGCAAAGCGTATAGCACTGACATCCAAAATCTGTTCTGAAAAGTCTCAAGTTTCACCCTCGGTTGCCGATAATCGTCAACAGGACTCATGACTGAATGTATATAAGGAACCTCCATGTCCAGTTTGATTAATAGCGCCATGAGTGGGCTCAGCGCAGCCCAGGCCGCGCTTAATACTACCAGTAATAACATTTCCAGTTATAACGTGGCGGGCTACACTCGCCAGACGACGGTGCTTTCAGCGGCGAAAAGTACGCTGGGCGCAGGCGGCTATATTGGTAATGGCGTGACCGTTACTGGCGTTCAGCGTGAGTATGATGCTTTTATCACCAACCAGTTGCGTGCGGCACAAAACCAGAGTAGTGGGCTGACGACGCGTTATGAGCAGATGTCGAAAATCGACGATGTGTTCTCAAGCACCACCAATTCACTGGCGACCAGCATGCAGGATTTCTTCTCAAGCTTGCAAACGCTGGTCAGCAACTCTGAAGATCCGGCGGCACGTCAGGCGCTGTTGGGCAAAGCTGGCAGCATGGTTAACCAGTTCAAAGTGGCTGATCAGTATCTGCGCGATCAGGACAAACAGGTTAACCTGTCTATCTCATCAAGCGTTGATCAGATCAACAACTACACTCAGCAGATTGCCTCGCTGAACGACCAGATTTCCCGTCTTACCGGTGTTGGTGCTGGTGCGTCGCCGAATGACTTACTCGATCAACGCGACCAACTGGTTAGCGAACTGAATAAAATCGTTGGTGTGGAAGTTAGCGTACAGGATGGTAATACCTACAACCTGACGATGGCGAACGGTTATACGCTGGTGCAGGGCAGTAGCTCTCGCCAACTGGCGGCAGTCGCTTCGAGCGCCGATCCATCACGTACAACAGTGGCGTATGTTGATAACACCGCTGGCAATATCGAAATTCCGGAAAAACTGATCACCACTGGCTCGCTGGGTGGTCTGCTGGCTTTCCGTTCACAAGATCTGGATCAGACACGTAACACATTGGGCCAACTGGCGCTGTCATTTGCCGATTCATTTAACCAACAGCATACGCAGGGTTATGATGCGAACGGCGCACAGGGTACTGATTTCTTTACTATTGGTTCCCCAACAACGCTGAACAACTCGAAAAATACCGGTGGTGCTACGTTGACGGCAGCCGTGAGCGACAGCTCTGCGGTACAGGCGACCGATTACAAAGTAGTTTACGATGGCACAAACTGGAATGTCACCCGCTTGTCCAACAATACCTCGATCACGGTGACACCAAACCCGACTGACGGTACGCTGAACTTTGACGGTTTGAAAATTACCGTCGGTGGTACGAGCGGGCCGGGCACCAATGACAGTTTTACCGTTAAACCGGTAAGCAATGCGGTTGTCAATATGAGCGTGGCAGTGACTGACGAGTCGAAGATCGCTATGGCGCAAGCCGCCAATGACGGTGCGAGCGATAACCGTAACGGCCAGGCGATGCTGGATCTTCAAAAGGCGACGAAAGTCGGCGGCAACAAAACGTTCAACGATGCGTATGCGACGCTGGTCAGCGACATAGGTAACAAAACGTCTACGCTGAAAACCAGCAGCACTACGCAGGGCAACGTTGTGACACAGCTCAGTAACCAGCAACAGTCTATCTCCGGGGTTAACCTCGATGAAGAGTACGGCAACCTGCAACGTTATCAGCAATATTATCTGGCTAACGCCCAGGTTCTGCAGACCGCAAGCACGCTGTTTAATGCGCTGCTGGAAATTCGCTAAGTAAGGGGTGAATGATGCGTATCAGCACGCAAATGATGTATGAACAAAACATGCGCGGTGTCACCAATGCGCAGAGCAAATGGCTGTCCTATGGTGAGCAAATGTCTACCGGGCAGCGTGTGAACCGTCCGTCTGACGATCCGATCGCCGCTTCGCAGGCCGTGGTGATCTCTCAGGCGCAGGCGCAGAATACCCAGTACGCAACAGCGCGTACTTTTGCCGAACAAAAAGTGTCGCTGGAAGAGAGCGTGTTGCAGCAGGTAACGACCGCGGTTCAGGGGGCACAGTCCACCATTGTTGAGGCCGGCAGCGGCTCGCTCAGCGACGATGACCGCGCATCACTGGCCAGCAAACTGCAAGGCTATCGCGATCAGTTGTTGAACCTCGCGAACAGCACTGACGGTAACGGACGTTATATTTTCGGCGGCTATAAAACCGAAACGGCACCGTATGATTCTACCGGTACTTACAGTGGAGGCACGCAAAACATCACCCAGCAGGTTGATGCTTCCCGTAGCATGGTAATTGCCCATACGGGTGATGAAGTTTTTAACCACATCACCAGTAACGCCACGCCTGAACCGACGGATCCGGCAACGGGTGCGCCGGGTACCTCGGAAACTAATCTGTTTAAAATGCTGGATACGGCCATCGCTGCGCTTAATACGCCAGTTTCCGGTAATGATACGGCCAAAGCGACTGCGCAGGCTGCGGTTGATAAAACCAGTCGTGGTTTGTCGAACTCCCTGAACAACGTGTTGACGGTTCGCGCGCAGTTGGGTACGCAGTTGAATGAGCTGGACAGTCTTGATTCGTTGGGTGATGACCGCGCGCTGGGTCTGACACAGCAGAAAAGCGATCTGGTAGATGTGGACTGGAACTCGGTGATTTCGTCTTACACCATGCAACAAGCTGCATTGCAGGCTTCTTACAAAGCATTCTCCGATATGCAGGGAATGTCGTTGTTCCAGATTAACAAGTAATAGTTTCATTTTGAGCATGTCTTGAAACTGGACATGTTCCGTATGCCCGCTCTGTTACCGGAGCGGGCCTTTTTTTGTCTTATGCCTTTTTCGCCGCTTTCTGTGCCGCTTGCTGGATGCGACGGGCATCGACCAGGCGAATGACCAGCGCGATAAAGCCAGAGAGCGTTGCCAGCACTACCACACCCTGCCATGAGGCGACGGAATAGAGTTTACTGCCCAGTGCAGATCCCATCGCCATACCGATAAACACACCTGTGAACAGTAACGCATTCAGGCGGCCACGCGCTTGCGGCTCCAGACCGTACACCAGGTTCTGGTGCGCCACGAGACTCGATTGCAGACCGAGATCGAAACCGACCGCAGATATCGCAATCAGGATAAGCTGAGCGTGTGGCGGCAGTACCGGCAGCAAAAACATCAGGGCAAAGGAGAGTGTCACCAGCCCGGCGCCAAGCTGCGTTACTTTTTCAGCGCCGACTTTATCTGCCAGACCACCAGCCAGCGGCGCGGCCAGTGCACCGGCCGCGCCCGCAATACCAAATGCACCGGCAACGGCGCTGCCCAACTGATATTTTTCCAGCAACATCACTGCAAGCGTAGACCAGAAAGCGCTAAAAGCGATGGACAAGAAACCCTGGGCGAAAGCCGCGCGGCGCAGTGCCGGATAACGTTGCCACAGGTGTGCCATCGATTTCATCAGTGCCGGATAACTCAGTGTAGAGTGGGTGGCAAAGCGCGGTAGCACGGACCACATCAGCACGCCAATCAAGGCAATACTGATGGCAGCGAGTTGATACATTACTCGCCAGCCAAATGCCGCGCCGACGAAGCCGCTAACCGTACGAGAGAGCAGAATGCCCAGCAGTAAGCCGGTCATCACCGTGCCGACCATTTTCCCCTGCTTACCCGCTGGCGCCAGAATGGCTGCTGCCGGGACAATATCCTGCGCCATTGTTGCCGCCATCCCCAGCATCAGGCTAACGAGCAGCAGAGAGGGAAGGTTGTTGGTCAGGCTACAGGCCAATAGCAGAATTGCCAGTGCCACGCTTTTTATCAGGATGAGGCGGCGACGGTCATGGCGATCGCCCAGCGGCAGTAAGAACAAAATACCCAGCGCATAACCGGCCTGAGTCAGTGTGGGGACCAACCCCATGCCATTAACGGTCAGGTGCAGATCGCTGCCCATCAGCGGCAGCAGCGGCTGCGAATAGTAGATAGACGCAACGCTAAATCCTGCGCCCAGTGCTAGCGCTAAAATGACCCAGCCAACAGCATCTGTCGAAAGAGAATGACGGTTCATACTGTATTTCCCCGATATGTTTTTTATGAATTCGTAGACGTGCTACGCAGTGAGTACATTCTTATCTAATGCGCTGTGGCGCGGTAGCTAGCGGAGTGGTAAAACGGTTATACGTGAAACGTATAGGCAATATAAAAATGAAGCGTCAGGAACGTATAGATAGAGTGGATTTGATGCGGACGTTTATCCGCATCGTGGAAGCGGGCTCGCTATCGGCGGCGGCACGTCAACTGGTAACGACGCAGGCAACGGTCAGCCGTCGTTTGCAGTCGCTGGAAACCCTGCTCGGGGTGAAGCTGCTGCTGCGCACCACCCATGCGATGAAACTGACCGATGATGGTGAACGCTGCTATCAACATGCAAAACGGGTAGCGGATGCCTGGGTCGCTCTGGAGGATGAACTGAGCCAGTCCGCTGATGAACCGGTCGGTATTTTACGTGTGCGTGCACCTCATGCTTTTGGTCAGGAGCAGTTGCTTGGACCGCTCACCGAATTTTTGGTGCGACATCCGCAGCTTTCTGTCGAGTGGATGCTGAACGATAAAAAGGTCGATTTTCTTAGCGTGAACATTGATTGTGCTATTCGTGTTGGCGCAGAAGTGGATCCGACGACAGTGTCTGTGTTGTTGGCAGAGGTACCCCGCAGCCTGGTGGCTTCTCCGGCTTTGCTGGCACGTTTTCCGGCAATTGAAACCCCGCAACAACTCTCAGCTTTGCCGTGGATAGCGCTGAACACTTTTTATCAGCATGAAATTCATCTGACGCATCAGCAAACTGGTGATGCGGAGCAGGTGCCGATCTCGCCAAGATTGTTTACCGACAGCCTGTACGCTGCGCGGAATACGGCGATTAGTGGTCTTGGTCTGGTGGTTATATCCAGTTGGATGGTGGAAGAGGATATACACAGCGGAAAACTGGTCGCCCTGTTGCCGGAATGGCAGGCGGCACCGCTACCGGTGCATCTGGTGTACCCATGGGCGCGGTACTATCCGGCGCGATTGCGAAAATTTTTGCAACTGATGCGTGAAGTGATGCCGGGGCTGGGAGGTATGCGCCAGCCCGCGCGGCAGGCATAAAAAAGCCGGCCATGAGGCCGGCTTTTGGGCTGTCTGACGATTAGTCAACAGATGGCGGTTTCGTTGCCGGTGCGGTGGCAGCGTGGGTGGCGCTGTGACCGCCCGCGGAGCCTTTACCTTCGAAATTGAAGCCCGGGCGTACCCAGTCACTGTGACGCGGCGCTTCCGGCATATAGGCCGGTGCAGGCGCTTTAGTCATCGGCGCAGTGGCTACTTTACGAGCAACGACATGTGCCACCGTTTCTTTCACCGGTTCAATAACCGGAACCGGGGTTTGTTCGTGAACGACCGGAGTAGTTTCGACGATCGGTTTTTCCTGCGCCGGCGCAGCTTCTCGCGTAACCTCTTCGGCGACGACACGATCTTCTTCGGCAATCATTTGTGGCTGCTCATCAACCGGCGCGGCGATAACCTCCGGATGGATGGTTTCTACCTCAATGGTCTCAGGCTCAGCGGCAGGCTGTTGCGGTTCTGATGTCGCGACTGGCTCCGTCACTTCCGTTTCAGCGGCTGGCGCTACAGCTTCAGCCTCTACTGCGGGTTGTTGCTCAACCACTTCAGTCATCTGTGGAGCACTAACCAGCGCGGTTTCAGCCACCATTGGGGCAACATCCTGCACAGTGGCTACGCTCTCTTCTGCCGCGATCTCTTTCGCCTGCTCTTCCTGAGAGCGCACAACCGGATAGCGGATCCATACCTTACCGGAAGCCATTTCAGGCGAAGCACAGGCGACGGTCAGCGGCATGGCTGACTGCAACGGATAACGCTCGTCACGGTAGCGACGACGGCGCTGGCCACTGACGCGCAGATGACGCGGAGAACGACGAGAGCGGCGAGGCATTCCATTTTCGCGCGATTCGGCATTTCCATCCTGATCCGGGTTGGTTTCCACAATGGCCGGGATCTCGACTTTCGCCATTTCGGTACTCTGAGCGATCGTCTCTTCGGCAACACTCTCAGCTTGTGCGCTTTCGATGCGAACTTTCTGGTTCAGTTGACGCGGTTTACGACGCGGCATCACCTGTACGCTCTCTTCCTGTTCAGTTTCCTGTTCAGGTTGATCGGCACGGTTCAGTTCTTTAACATCCTGCGAAACCTGACGTTTGTCATCATTACGGCGACGGTTGCGTTCACGGCGTGGCGGTTGTTGCTCATCGCGCTGTTTAGTTTTTTCCGTCTCTTCCACTGCCGCAGGCTCACGTACTTCGCGAGTTTCCACGTTTTGCTGCGATTTCTCGCGGCGATTACGGCGGTTCTCTTCACGACCTTCGCGGTTTTCGCGATTCTCACGACCTTCGCGCGCCTCGCTGCCTTCAGCGCGGCCATCACGGCGTTCATTACGATCGCGACGATTGTTCTGCCGCGGTTTGCGACGATCCTGCTGGCGATCTTGTTTCGCCGGTTTTTCTTCTTCTTTGGCTTCGACGGTTGCCGGGGTCTCTTCACCCGCAAACAGGCCTTTCAGTGCCGAGAAGAAACGGCTGAGTAATCCTGGCGTTACAGGTTTTTCAGCGACGGCAGGCTCAGCTTTAGCCACAGGTGCAGCAGCAGGTGCTTGCGGTACAGGAGGAACATCCGGCATGACGAATGTCGCCAGTGCAGGCTGCTCAGGCAGTTTACGTTCGGCATACTCTTCTTCCGATGGCAGCGCCATTGCTTCTTCGTGCAGCTTCGGTAGCAGGTAGCTCAGGGTTGGCGTCTCTTCCCCTTTACGTACGCGCAGTACGGAGTAGTGAGGCGTATCCATCTGGTCGTTTGGCACGATCACGCAGCGTACGCCGCCCTGACGGGATTCGATAGCGCTGACCGCAGCACGCTTTTCGTTCAGCAGATAAGAGGCAACCTGAACTGGCACGATCGCGTGCACTTCCTGGGTGTTCTCTTTCAACGCCTCTTCTTCGATCAAGCGCAGAATCGACAGCGCCAGCGATTCGTTATCGCGAATAGTACCGGTGCCGCTACAACGAGGGCAGACGTGATGGCTGGATTCGCCCAGCGACGGACTCAGGCGCTGACGAGACATCTCCAGCAGGCCAAAGCGGGAAATATGGCTGATCTGAATACGGGCGCGGTCCTGACGTACGGCTTCGCGCAGACGGTTCTCAACAGCGCGCTGATGGCGAACTGGCGTCATATCAATGAAGTCAATAACAATCAGGCCACCGAGATCGCGCAGGCGCAGTTGGCGTGCGATCTCATCGGCTGCTTCCAGGTTGGTGTTGAAAGCGGTTTCTTCAATGTCACCACCGCGGGTTGCGCGCGCGGAGTTGATATCAATAGCCGTCAATGCTTCCGTGGAGTCGATAACAATAGAGCCGCCGGAAGGCAGACGCACTTCACGCTGGAAAGCGGATTCAATCTGCGATTCGATCTGATAGTGGCTGAACAGCGGAATTTCACCGGTGTACAGTTTGATTTTGCTGCTGAAATCCGGACGACCCAGCGCGGAAATGTGCTGGCGGGCCAGCTCAAGCACTTTCGGATTGTCGATAAGGATTTCGCCAATGTCCTGACGCAGGTAATCACGGAAGGCGCGAACGATAACGTTGCTTTCCTGATGGATCAGGAACGGCGCAGGACGGCTTTCAGCGGCTTTCTGGATAGCCTCCCAGTGTTTCAGGCGGAAACTCAGATCCCATTGCAGCGCTTCGGCGGATTTACCCACACCGGCTGTGCGTACAATTAGCCCCATGCCATCCGGCAATTCGAGGCTGGAGAGGGCTTCTTTTAATTCAGTACGGTCGTCGCCTTCAATGCGGCGAGAGATGCCACCTGCGCGCGGGTTATTCGGCATTAACACCAGATAACTGCCCGCAAGGCTAATAAACGTGGTCAGCGCAGCACCTTTATTACCACGCTCTTCTTTATCAATCTGGACGATGACTTCCTGACCTTCACGCAGCACGTCTTTGATATTCGGACGGCCATGCGCGTTGTAGTTGGTGGGGAAATATTCGCGTGCGATTTCTTTGAGGGGGAGAAAACCGTGTCGTTCAGCACCGTAATCAACGAAGGCAGCTTCAAGACTCGGCTCAATGCGGGTGATTTTACCTTTATAGATGTTCGCTTTTTTCTGTTCGTGCCCCGGACTTTCGATATCCAGATCATACAGACGCTGCCCATCCACAAGGGCGACACGCAACTCTTCTTGCTGAGTTGCGTTGATTAACATTCTTTTCATCGTAACTTACTCATTATTCTTACATTGACGACTAAGCTGCGGGCAAGATAACGCCTTTCCGGGGAGAACCGATGGCCTCGAGACTATTCACGCCGCCAACCTCACGGTTGTCGCTCGCTTAAGAGGCGCAGTGTGTCGGTTGCCTGTATTTCCTGTGGAAAATACAGCGCAATTATCAGGGGAACAGCCTGGGAAAAACTCTCCAGAGAAGATTCCATCTACCGGTAAGGACTGCAACCCGCAGCCCGCTAACTGCCTGAAAGTTCAATACGTCTTACGCCATTGCTGCGTGTATGATCGGACAGGCAAAACTGGTCATTCCGCTTATTTTGCTTGTTTCAACAAGATTCAACACGGAAAACTGCAACATTATTCCCTGCGAGCCTTCTTATAGCAAGCTGACTTTTACCATTTATCACCCGGTTACTCACAGTTTTTTCACCTCTCTACGGAGATTGGTTTAATAACCACCGAATCAGAAGAATCTAACGTCAGTAGCCAGGTGCAAATGTAAATATAAGCATAGAAAAATGAGTGGCGCTAATCATCATGGCTATTTAGAATCGCCTCCCATGAAAACTGAGACACCATCCGTAAAATTTGTTGCTATTTCCGCTGACGAAGCGGGGCAACGCATCGACAACTTTTTGCGCACCCACTTAAAAGGGGTGCCGAAAAGCATGATCTACCGCATTCTGCGTAAAGGCGAAGTGCGGGTGAATAAAAAACGCATCAAACCGGAATATAAACTGGAAGCGGGTGACGAAGTACGCATCCCGCCGGTGCGCGTCGCTGAACGTGAAGAAGAGGCGGTTTCACCGCATCTACAGAAAGTTGCGGCATTAAGCGACGTTATTTTGTACGAGGACGAGCATATTCTCGTCCTCAACAAGCCGTCCGGTACAGCGGTACACGGTGGCAGCGGCTTGAGTTTTGGCGTAATTGAGGGGCTACGCGCTCTGCGTCCGGAAGCTCGGTTCCTCGAACTCGTTCATCGTCTCGACCGTGATACTTCCGGCGTTCTGTTGGTGGCCAAAAAACGTTCGGCGCTGCGTTCGCTACATGAGCAACTGCGAGGCAAAGAGATGCAGAAAGATTATCTCGCGCTGGTTCGCGGGCAGTGGCAGTCACACGTAAAAGCGGTGCAGGCTCCGTTGCTGAAAAATATTCTGCAAAGTGGTGAACGCATTGTGCGTGTCAACAGCGAAGGCAAACCGTCCGAAACACGGTTTAAAGTGGAAGAGCGTTATGAGTTTGCGACGCTGGTGCGTTGTAGCCCTGTAACCGGTCGTACGCACCAGATCCGCGTACATACGCAGCATGCGGGCCATCCGATTGCTTTTGACGATCGGTACGGCGATCGTGAATTTGACAAGCAACTGGCAGCAACCGGTTTGTCACGTCTGTTTTTGCATGCGGCGGCGCTGAAATTTACTCATCCAAACAGCGGTGAGACGTTGCGTATTGAAGCGCCGCTCGATGATGAACTGAAACACTGTTTGCAGGTGCTGCGTAGCGCCAATTGAGCGTTTCCCCCTACGGTGCGAGGGGGAAAGCAACAGGCTATGGCTTCAGCCACTTATCCAGCCACGGAAAGACTTCGTCCTGCTGCTCACGGTAAAACACATGTCCCAGTTGCGGCCAGGTACGCGTGACGAGTTTGTCGTCGGCGTGCTGCGACTTCCAGACGCGGTGCGCTTTGGCAAAGGCCTCCTTTACCGCTTCCGGCGGAAACAGTTTGTCCTGGCCGCCGCTGAAGATCAGCATCGGTTTAGGCGCGGCGATACTGGCAATGTCCGGAATGTCCATTTGTGCTGGCATCCCCGGATGGAGCATAAAAAAGGCGGACTGGCCGCGCAGCACGTTATTGCCCGGCAGCAGCAGGCCGTTATACGTACCAAACCATGAGATTACGGCGGTCGCCGCCACTTTGTCGCTCAGTGCGGCCAGTTGCCAGGCGCGAAAACCGCCCATCGAGAAGCCCAACACGCCCACGCGTTGGCTGTCCACGCCAGTATATGAGGCGATAAAGTCTACCGTGCGCATATCTTCATAAGCCACTTCGCCAGCCAGAGAGCGGCCAAGGTTGAAATAGTTACTGGCCAACGCTTGTTGCTGCTCATAAACCATTGGTCCACGATCGCCCCAACCTGGGCTGTCAATGGCGATAACCGCATACCCACGTCTGGCCAGCTCATCACCGATAAATTTTCCGCTGAAAAATTTATCAGCCCAGGCTTGTGCGCTGGCGAGCTTTCCAGCGTCGCCCCAGGGACGGATCACCTTCTCTTTACCGATATCAAATTTCGAACCGTGATCGTGTAACAACACTATTGCGGGATGAGGTCCCGGTGATTTCGGCATCAGCAGCAGCGCCGTAATACGATTGTCGTCGGTGATATTAAGCGCCAGTTTTTCGGCGGTATAACTGCCTCGCTCTTCTTTGCTGAGAATTTCTGGCACGAAAGATTTCGTCGAGTTCGGGGTAAGCAATGCTGCGCGAAACAACTGGCGGCTAAGTGTTTTCCACTGAGTAAAATCTTTATAGTGGCCGGAGAGCCAGGAATGAGGATAGCGCATCTCTGTTTTCAGCGTTTGCCATGATGCGGGAAGGTTGTCCTCAACCACTCCCTGCGTTTGCCACGGCGCCTGTGCAATGGCACTTGCGGTGCCGAAAAGTGTCAGCAGCAGAGCCATTTTATTGACTATCTTCATCATCACCCCTGAAATTAAAACGGTGTTTTAATAGTGAAGGTGAATGTAACGTTTGCTCAAAAAGAAACTGTGATCGCTAAAGCATTAGCTTAACAAGGGGTTACACTGTTCATGGCGTAGCATTTGACACAGTGCGATCAGCGGCAAACCGACCAGTGTGTTGGGATCGCGGCCTTCAAGGCGCTCAAACAGCGCAATGCCTAAACCTTCGCTTTTGAAGCTACCGGCACAGTTCAGCGGATGCTCTTTTCGGATATAGTTATCAATTTCCTGCTCGCTTAAATGACGGAAATGGACGTCGAAAGGCTCACATTCAGTCTGCAAATGACCGGTTGCCGAGTTATATAGCGCCAGACCTGTATAAAAGGTGACAATATTTCCGCGAGCTTTCATCAATTGCTGTCGGGCATTTTCTTCCGTATGCGGCTTGCCAGTTATTTCGCCGTCCAGTACGCACACTTGATCGGAACCAATAATCAGATGCTGAGGATATTTGTCCGCCAGCGATTGCGCTTTTTCCTGCGCCAAACGCAGCACCAGATGACGTGGTGCTTCACCTGCATGTGGGGTTTCATCAGCCTGTGGCGTGGCGCATTCGAACGCTAAGCCAAGCTTTTCCAGAAGTGCGCGGCGGTATGGAGAGGTCGAAGCGAGAATAATTTGCGACATATTTTTTTCACCAAATATGGCTTAACAAAGAGATGCATTTTAAACTGTAGGCCGCAATGTGTGCGAATTATTGGCGAAAGGCAACCGTAGGCTGCCTTTTTCTTTGACTATATGACGTTACAAAGTTAATATGCGCGCCCTATGCAAAAGGTAAAATTACCCCTGACTCTTGATCCGGTTCGTACGGCTCAAAAACGCCTTGATTACGAGGGTATCTATACCTCCGAACAGGCGGAGCGCGTCGCCGAATCTGTAGTCAGCGTAGACAGTGATGTGGAGTGCTCCATGTCGTTCGCTATCGATAACCAGCGTCTGGCGGTTCTTACCGGCGATGCGAAGGTAACGGTATCGCTCGAATGCCAGCGCTGCGGGAAACCGTTCACCCATCAGGTCTACACAACGTATTGTTTTAGTCCTGTGCGTTCAGACGAACAGGCTGAAGCACTGCCGGAAGCGTACGAGCCGATTGAGGTTAACGAATTCGGCGAAATCGATCTGCTGGCGCTGGTTGAGGATGAAATCATTCTCTCCTTGCCTGTAGTTCCGGTGCATGATTCTGAACACTGTGAAGTGTCCGAGGCGGACATGGTCTTTGGAGAATTGCCTGATGAAGCGCAAAAACCAAACCCATTTGCCGTATTAGCCAGCTTAAAGCGTAAGTAATTGAGGAGTAAGGTCCATGGCCGTACAACAGAATAAACCAACCCGTTCCAAACGTGGCATGCGTCGTTCCCATGACGCGCTGACCGCAGTCACCAGCCTGTCTGTAGACAAAACTTCTGGTGAAACCCACCTGCGTCACCACATCACCGCCGACGGTTTCTACCGCGGTCGCAAGGTTATCACTAAGTAATCACGCGCAAGCGTGATGAAGCTTAGTGAGGAATTCCCCGCGAAAGCGGGGATAGACCGAACCGGGCTGCGACGATACCTTGACACGTCTAACCCTGGCGTTAGATGTCATGGGGGGCGATTTTGGCCCTTCCGTGACGGTGCCTGCAGCTTTGCAGGCACTGAACTCTAATTCACAGCTCAACCTTCTTTTAGTCGGCGATCCCGACGCTATCACGCCATTACTTGCCAAAGCTGATTTCGAGCAACGCTCACGTTTGCTCATTATTCCTGCACAATCAGTTATTGCCAGTGATGCCCGGCCCGCACAAGCGATCCGCACTAGTCGCGGTAGCTCGATGCGTATGGCTCTGGAATTAGTGAAAGAAGGGCGTGCTCAGGCTTGCGTTAGCGCAGGCAATACTGGCGCGTTGATGGGGCTGGCGAAAATGTTGCTCAAACCGATTGAGGGGATTGAGCGTCCTGCGCTGGTGACGATGTTGCCCCATCAGCAGAAGGGCAGAACTGTTGTGTTGGATCTCGGTGCGAACGTGGATTGCGACAGTAGGATGCTGGCGCAGTTTGCGGTTATGGGGTCAGTGATGGCTGAGGAGATCCTGGGTATCGCTAACCCGCGAGTAGCACTGCTGAACATTGGTGAAGAAGAAACCAAAGGTCATGACAATATTCGTGATGCAGCGGCTCTTTTACGATCGGCCCCCTCAATGAACTACATTGGTTATCTGGAGGCGAATGAACTTCTGACTGGCAAAACGGATGTGTTAGTTTGTGACGGTTTTACTGGAAACGTCACACTAAAAACCATGGAGGGGGTTGTCAGGATGTTTCTTTCGCTGCTGAAATCACAAAGCGAAGGGCAAAAAAGGGCGTGGTGGCTGATTTTATTAAAACGTTGGTTACAAAAAAGCCTGAGCAGGCGATTCAGTCACCTCAACCCCGACCAGTATAATGGCGCCTGTCTGTTAGGATTGCGCGGCACTGTGATTAAAAGTCACGGAGCAGCGAATCAGCGAGCCTTTACCGTCGCGATTGAACAGGCAGTGCAGGCGGTGCAGCGGCAGGTTCCACAGCGAATTGCCGCTCGCCTGGAATCTGTGTATGCGCTTTCGGCATCCTCCCCCCTGGGCGGTGATAACCGGAATGTGTGTATATTACCCAAGAGTGACTGAGCGTACATGTATACGAAGATTATTGGTACCGGCAGTTATCTGCCTGAGCAGGTTCGAACAAACGCCGATTTGGAAACAATGGTGGAAACCTCTGACGAGTGGATTGTCAGCCGTACAGGGATCCGTGAGCGCCGTATTGCTTCGGCAAACGAAACTGTCTCAACCATGGGCTATGAGGCCGCTAAACGCGCGCTGGAAATGGCCGGCATCGATAACGATCAAATTGGCCTGATTATTGTTGCGACAACTTCTGCAACGCACGCTTTTCCGAGCGCGGCGTGCCAGATCCAGAATATGTTGGAAATTAAAGGTTGTCCTGCGTTTGACATCGCTGCAGCATGCGCTGGGTTTACCTACGCGTTGAGCATCGCCGATCAATATGTTAAATCCGGCGCGGTAAGACATGCGCTGGTGATTGGGTCGGACGTGTTGGCACGCACATTAGATCCAAACGATCGCGGTACAATTATTCTGTTCGGCGATGGTGCCGGTGCGGTGGTATTGGGCGCTTCAGAAGAGCCCGGTATTATCTCAACCCACATGCACGCTGACGGTAGCTATGGTGAGCTGCTGACACTGCCTAACCTCGATCGCGTGAACCCAGAAAACCCGACTTATTTAACGATGGCGGGCAACGAAGTGTTCAAAGTCGCGGTGACGGAACTGGCGCGTATTGTTGATGAAACATTAGCCGCTAATAATCTCGAGCGAAGCGCGCTGGACTGGCTGGTGCCGCATCAGGCTAACCTGCGTATTATCAGCGCCACGGCGAAAAAGCTTGGTATGGCGATGGATCACGTTGTAGTTACGCTGGATCGTCATGGCAACACCTCTGCGGCTTCTGTTCCCAGCGCACTGGATGAGGCGGTGCGCGATGGGCGTATCAAACCTGGCCAGCTGATTCTGCTTGAAGCGTTCGGCGGTGGGTTTACCTGGGGTTCCGCGCTGATTCGTTTCTAAGTATAAGGATAAGAAGATGACGCAATTTGCTTTTGTTTTTCCGGGGCAAGGTTCCCAGACCGTCGGCATGCTGGCGGATATGGCGGCAGCTTACCCGGTCATTGAAGAAACGTTTGCCGAAGCCTCTGCTGTTCTGGGTTATGACCTCTGGGCGCTGGTGCAGCAAGGCCCGGCAGAAGAGCTTAATAAAACGTGGCAGACACAGCCGGCGCTGCTGAGCGCATCTGTTGCGTTGTGGCGTGTGTGGCAGCAGCAGGGCGGCAAAACGCCGGTACTGATGGCTGGGCATAGTCTTGGCGAGTATTCAGCGCTGGTATGCGCCGGTGTTATCGCTTTTGCCGATGCAGTACGGCTGGTTGAGCTGCGCGGTAAATTCATGCAGGAAGCCGTACCTGAAGGTACCGGCGCGATGTCAGCTATCATCGGTCTTGATGATGAATCTATCGCAAAAGCGTGTGAAACCGCAGCTGAAGGACAGGTTGTTTCTCCGGTGAACTATAATTCTCCGGGTCAGGTGGTGATCGCAGGCCATAAAGAGGCCGTTGAACGTGCTGGTGCAGCCTGTAAAGCCGCTGGTGCTAAACGCGCGTTGCCGCTGCCTGTCAGCGTACCGTCCCACTGTGCACTGATGAAACCGGCTGCTGAAAAACTGGCTGTTGAGCTGAACGCTATAACATTTAATGCTCCGCAGATCCCGGTTATTAATAATGTGGATGTGAAGTGCGAAACGTCGCCGGAAGCCATTCGCAGTGCGCTGGTGCGTCAGTTGTACAGCCCGGTGCAGTGGACTAAAAGCGTTGAGTTTATGGCATCGCAGGGTGTTGAACACCTGTATGAGGTCGGCCCGGGTAAAGTTCTTACCGGTCTGACAAAACGTATTGTTGACACACTGACTGCGTCGGCTGTCAATGAGCCAACTGCGATGTCAGAAGCACTTGCGCAATAAAAGAGGAAGACCATGAATTTTGAAGGAAAAGTCGCGCTGGTTACCGGCGCAAGCCGTGGAATTGGTCGTGCCATTGCTGAAACGTTAGCTGCTCGCGGGGCAAAAGTTATTGGTACCGCAACGAGTGAAAATGGCGCGCAGGCTATCAGTGACTATTTAGGTGCGAAGGGTAAAGGTCTGCTGCTGAACGTGACCGATGCCGCATCTATTGAATCGGTTCTGGGGAACATTCGAGCTGAGTTTGGCGAAGTTGATATTCTGGTTAATAATGCCGGAATCACTCGTGATAACTTGCTGATGCGCATGAAAGATGATGAGTGGAGCGATATTCTCGACACTAACCTTTCATCTGTTTTCCGTCTGTCAAAAGCGGTAATGCGGGCTATGATGAAAAAGCGTCACGGGCGTATTATCACTATCGGTTCTGTGGTTGGTACCATGGGAAATGCTGGTCAGGCCAACTACGCTGCGGCGAAAGCGGGTCTTATCGGTTTCAGTAAATCGCTGGCGCGTGAAGTTGCGTCCCGCGGTATTACGGTGAACGTTGTTGCTCCGGGCTTTATTGAAACGGACATGACGCGTGCGCTCTCTGATGATCAGCGTGCGGGTATACTGGCGCAAGTTCCTGCGGGTCGCCTTGGCGGTGCTCAGGAAATCGCCAGTGCGGTTGCATTTTTAGCCTCTGACGAGGCAGGTTACATCACTGGTGAAACTCTGCACGTCAATGGCGGAATGTATATGGTCTAACCACGATTAAAATTATTTGCGTTATGAGGGGGAAAGGCCTCAAAATAGCGTAAAATCGTGGTAAGAACTGCCGGGATTTAGTTGCAAATTTTTCAACATTTTATACACTACGAAAACCATCGCGAAAGCGAGTTTTGATAGGAAATTTAAGAGTATGAGCACTATCGAAGAACGCGTTAAGAAAATTATCGGCGAACAGCTGGGCGTTAAGCAGGAAGAAGTTACCAACAATGCTTCCTTCGTTGAGGACCTGGGCGCTGATTCTCTTGACACCGTTGAGCTGGTAATGGCTCTGGAAGAAGAGTTTGATACTGAGATTCCGGACGAAGAAGCTGAGAAAATCACCACCGTTCAGGCTGCCATTGATTACATCAACGGTCACCAGGCGTAAGTGAACATCTCCAGGCGGTCACTCGACCGCCTGAGTTTTATCTAGTGTTATCCCTCGAATCTCTTTTTTATCCCTCCCTGGAGGACGAACGTGTCTAAGCGTCGTGTAGTTGTGACCGGACTTGGCATGTTGTCTCCTGTCGGCAATACCGTAGAGTCTACCTGGAAAGCTCTTCTTGCCGGTCAGAGTGGCATCAGCCTGATCGACCATTTCGATACTAGCGCCTATGCAACCAAATTTGCTGGCTTAGTAAAGGATTTTAACTGTGAAGACATTATCTCGCGCAAAGAACAGCGCAAGATGGATGACTTCATTCAATATGGAATTGTGGCTGGTGTTCAGGCCATGCACGACTCCGGCTTGGTTATCACGGAAGAAAATGCTTCCCGTGTGGGTGCCGCGATAGGTTCTGGTATCGGCGGTCTGGGACTGATTGAAGAGAACCACAGCTCCCTCGTTAAGGGCGGCCCGCGTAAAATCAGTCCGTTCTTCGTACCGTCTACGATTGTTAACATGGTGGCAGGTCATCTGACTATCATGTTTGGCCTGCAAGGCCCTAGCATCTCCATTGCAACAGCTTGTACTTCAGGCGTACATAATATCGGCCACGCTGCGCGTATTATTGCTTACGGCGATGCCGATGCGATGCTGGCTGGTGGTGCAGAAAAAGCCAGTACCCCGCTGGGCGTCGGTGGCTTTGGTGCAGCGCGCGCGCTGTCTACCCGCAACGATAACCCGCAAGCTGCAAGCCGTCCGTGGGATAAAGAGCGTGACGGTTTTGTCCTCGGCGATGGCGCTGGCATCATCATGCTGGAAGAGTATGAGCACGCGAAAAAACGCGGTGCGAAAATCTATGCTGAAATCGTCGGCTTCGGTATGAGCAGCGATGCGTATCATATGACGTCACCGCCGGAAAACGGCGCTGGCGCGGCCAAAGCAATGGTAAATGCGCTGCGCGATGCGGGTATTGAACCTGGCCAGATTGGGTATGTCAACGCGCACGGTACCTCTACGCCAGCAGGCGATATGGCTGAAGCTCAGGCGGTGAAAGCGGTGTTTGGCGATGCCGCGCGTAGCGTCATGGTGAGTTCAACCAAATCAATGACTGGTCATCTGTTGGGCGCGGCCGGTGCAGTAGAGTCTATCTACTCCATCCTTGCGCTGCGTGATCAGGCGGTACCGCCGACCATCAACCTGGATAACCCGGATGAAGGTTGCGATCTGGACTTCGTCCCGCACGAAGCGCGCCAGGTCAGCGGTATGGAGTATACCCTGTGTAACTCCTTCGGCTTTGGTGGTACCAACGGTTCGTTGATCTTCAAAAAAGTCTGACCGTCTGCTCTGTTTTAAAGGCCCGCTTGTCGGGCCTTTTCTATTCAGTTTTCTCCCCTTGTTCTCTGCTTTCCATCCTGCCAAACTGTCCGGCAACACGCTTAAGGAGCCTCTATGTTCTTGATTAATGGCACAGAGCAACAACAGCTTGCGGCCAGTGACCGGGCCGTTCAGTTTGGTGATGGCTGCTTTACTACCGCGCGTATCCTTGCCGGGCAAATCCAGTTTGCATCCGAGCATATACAGCGCTTGCGTCTGGCATGTGAACGGCTATTTATTCCTTTTCATGACTGGGATCTGCTGGCGCAGGAGATGGCATTGCTGGCGCAGGAAAAAGCCGACGGCGTGGTCAAAGTTATCCTCAGCCGTGGTGGCGGAGGTCGTGGCTACAGCGCGGCGAACTGCGATTCACCGACACGTATTCTTTCTGTTTCAGCCCGGCCCGCACACTACGCGCGCTGGCAGCGAGAAGGCGTTACATTGACGCTGAGCGATGTATGCCTCGGGCGTAATCCGATGCTAGCGGGGATCAAACATCTTAATCGTCTGGAGCAAGTGTTAATCCGTGCCGGGCTGGAGCAGACCACTGCTGATGAAGCGCTGGTGCTGGATAGCGATGGATGGATCACCGAATGCTGCGCGGCCAATATTTTCTGGCGGCAAGGACAGGAGGTTTTTACGCCACGCCTCGACTATGCCGGAGTTGATGGCATCATGAGGCAATATTGTATGCGACAACTTGCATCTTCGGGTTTTCGCGTTGTCGAAGTGAATGCGCGCGAGCAAGTGCTGGCGCATGCCGAGGAAGTGGTTATTTGTAATGCGTTGATGCCGGTCGTCCCCGTTCGCCAATGGGGGGAACTGTGCTGGTCAGCGCGTGATTTGTACCAATTTTTAGCCCCACTGTGTGAGCAGATAAATCAGTCATGAAGAAAATGTTACGCGTTGTTCTCCCGCTGCTGGCGGTATTAGTGATTGCTGCATGGGCCGGAGTCTGGAAGGTTCGTCAACTGGCGGATTCCACGATCCTCACCAAAGATGAAATCATTTTTACCCTGCCAACCGGAACCGGCCGGGTGGCGCTGGGTGAATTGCTGTATCAGGAAAAAGTGATCAATCGCCCGCGTGTTTTCCAGTGGCTATTGCGCCTGGAACCCGATTTGTCGCACTTCAAAGCGGGAACCTACCGTTTTACGGCGGGTATGACCGTGCGCGAAATGCTTCAATTACTGGCGAGCGGCAAAGAGGCGCAATTTCCACTACGTCTGGTGGAGGGAATGCGTGTGAGTGATTATCTGAAACAGCTACGTGATGCGCCATACCTTAAGCACACGCTGAAAGATGATGATTATGCCACTGTCGCACAGGCGCTGAAGCTGGAACACCCAAACTGGGTGGAAGGCTGGTTCTGGCCGGATACCTGGATGTATACCGCAAACACAACGGATGTCGCGCTGCTCAAGCGTGCGCACCAGAAAATGGCGCGGGCCGTTGAACAGGTCTGGGAAGGGCGCATGGACGGCCTGCCGTACAAAGATCAGAACCAGTTAGTGACCATGGCGTCCATCATCGAAAAAGAGACAGCTGTGGCCAGCGAGCGCGATCAGGTGGCCTCGGTCTTTATTAACCGCCTACGTGTCGGGATGCGTTTGCAAACCGATCCGACGGTGATCTACGGGATGGGTGCACGCTATAATGGTAAGCTGTCGCGCGCCGATCTGGAGACTCCGACGGATTACAACACCTATGTGATTAGCGGTTTGCCGCCAGGGCCGATTGCCACGCCAGGTGAAGCCTCGCTGAAAGCGGCAGCGCATCCGGCGAAGACGCCATACCTCTATTTTGTGGCCGATGGAAAAGGTGGACACACATTTAATACCAACCTCGCCAGCCATAACCGGTCAGTGCAGGACTATTTGAAAGTGCTTAAGGAAAAAAATGAGCAGTAAATACATCGTTATTGAAGGGCTGGAAGGCGCCGGTAAAACGACGGCACGCGATGTCGTCGTCGAAACACTGAAAGAGTTGGGCGTCAGCGAGATGATATTTACGCGCGAGCCGGGCGGTACGCTGTTGGCGGAGAAGTTGCGCAGTCTGGTGCTGGATATCCGCTCCGTTGGTGACGAAGTGATTTCTGATAAAGCCGAAGTCCTGATGTTTTATGCTGCGCGTGTCCAACTGGTGGAAACGGTGATCAAACCGGCGTTGGCGCGCGGTTGCTGGGTCATTGGCGATCGGCACGATCTCTCCACTCAGGCCTATCAAGGCGGCGGCCGCGGTATCGATCAAGGCATGCTGGCGACGTTGCGCGATGCCGTACTGGGCGATTTTCGCCCTGATTTAACCCTGTACCTCGATGTCACGCCTGAGGTTGGCCTGAAACGCGCCCGTGCACGCGGCGAGCTGGATCGTATTGAGCAGGAGTCGCTGGATTTCTTCAATCGCACCCGTGCGCGTTACCTTGAGCTGGCCGCGCAGGATGTCTCTATTCGCACTGTGGAT
The DNA here is from genome assembly GCF_900116535.1 of Kosakonia arachidis. Taxonomy (GTDB): domain Bacteria; phylum Pseudomonadota; class Gammaproteobacteria; order Enterobacterales; family Enterobacteriaceae; genus Kosakonia; species Kosakonia arachidis. Next base: position 971,034 of record NZ_FPAU01000001.1, read on the forward strand.
GCCACGCAATCGCTGCAAGACGTGGTGCGCGACATCCGTCAGACTGTTACCGTATGGGTGCAGGAGCAGGGCGCATGAAATGGTACCCGTGGTTGCGATCGGACTTTGAACAACTGGTCGCCAGTTATCAAAACGGACGCGGACACCACGCATTACTTGTTCACGCACTACCTGGCATGGGAGAGGACGCACTGCTCTATGCGCTCAGCCGTTTTCTACTGTGTCAAACGCCGGAAGGGCACAAAAGCTGCGGCCACTGTCGCGGCTGTCAGTTGATGCAAGCGGGAACCCACCCGGATTACTACGTCCTTGCACCGGAAAAGGGCAAAACAACGTTGGGGATTGATGCGGTGCGTGAAGTGAGTGAAAAACTCTATGAGCATGCACGTCTTGGCGGGGCGAAAGTGGTCTGGATTCAGGACGCTGCGTTACTCACCGATGCTGCTGCCAATGCATTACTGAAAACGCTGGAAGAGCCACCAGCTCAGACGTGGTTCTTCCTTGCCTGCCGGGAACCCGCCAGGTTACTGGCGACACTACGCAGTCGCTGTCGCTTGCATCATATCGCGCCACCCGCGGAAAGCTATGCCAGCGCGTGGCTTAGCAGGCAAGTCACGGTATCACAAGATGCTATTTTTAGCGCGCTGCGTCTGTGTGCTGGGTCTCCAGGCGCGGCCGAAGCGCTGTTGCAGGAAGAACACTGGGCGCAGCGTCAGGCACTCTGTCAGGCAATTGAAAACGCGCTGAATAGCGGTGACTGGTTCACCATGCTGTCGGTGCTTAACCATGAGCGGGTGGCGGAACGTTTGCAATGGGTTTGTGCGCTGTTCCTTGATGCTCTAAAAGTACAGCAGGGGGCGACGTTGTTGACCAACGTTGATATGCCAGTGCTGATACACAACCTTGCCCATCAGTTACGCAGTGAGGCATTGCATGCTCTGCTGCATGACGTGTTTACTTGCCGTGAACAGTTGCTGAATGTCGTGGGAGTGAACCGCGAGCTGCTACTCACCGATCTTTTGTTAACACTGGAACGGCACCTGCAACCAGGCGCCAGGCTTCCTGTATCCCACCTTTAAGAGAAACATTATGTTTTTAGTCGACTCGCACTGCCATCTTGATGGTCTGGATTACACATCTTTGCACAAAAATGTTGATGACGTACTGGCGAAAGCTGCCGCGCGCGATGTGAAGTTTTGCCTGGCCGTCGCCACCACACTGCCCGGATATCGCAGTATGCGCGAGCTGGTGGGTGAACGCAGTAATGTGGTGTTTTCCTGCGGCGTCCATCCGCTGAATCAGGACGAAGAGTATGACGTGGCGGCCCTGCGTCAGTTAGCAGCCGAAGATGGCGTTGTGGCAATGGGGGAGACAGGGCTGGACTATTTCTATACTCCGGAAACCAAAGCGCGTCAGCAGATCTCCTTCCGCAACCATATCCGCATCGGACGCGAACTGAATAAACCGATTATCGTGCATACACGCGATGCCCGCGCCGACACGCTGGCAATTTTGCAGGAAGAGCAGGTTCAGAATTGCGGCGGCGTACTACACTGCTTTACTGAGGATCGTGAAACAGCAGGCAAGCTGTTGGATATGGGGTTTTATATCTCTTTCTCCGGCATTGTTACTTTTCGCAATGCGGAACAACTACGCGACGCAGCACGTTATGTGCCGCTGGATCGGTTGCTGGTCGAGACCGATTCTCCGTATCTTGCGCCCGTACCGCACCGCGGTAAAGAGAACCAGCCCGCAATGACACGCGATGTGGCAGAGTATATGGCAGTTCTGAAAGGTGTTTCTATTGAGGAGTTCGCACAGCAGACTACGCAAAACTTTGCCCGCCTGTTCCATATTGATCTCGCCAGGTTGCAATCTCTCTGAAATATCATCTTATTTTAGTACTCGTAATTAATAAACGATCAGAGTAAAGTTCAGCGCCATAAAAAAAGCGGTGATGGTCATTTTTCATACGTCGGTCATCGCCTTTTGTAAATCTGTGTGAGTTTTAAGACGGCCGCTAACTGAAACGTGACTGCCGTCAAACAAAGCTGAAGGGATTTATTTTACTGTGTGTAATAAATAAGGGGCGCTTAGATGCCCTTCCCAAGGCGCGGTTCTCCCCCCGTGCCAACGCGTGAAAGCGCAACAAAAAGCACTAATACTCAGGAGCACTCTCAATTATGTTTAAGAATGCATTTGCTAACCTGCAGAAGGTCGGTAAATCGCTGATGCTGCCAGTATCCGTACTCCCTATCGCAGGTATCCTGCTGGGCGTCGGTTCTGCAAACTTCAGCTGGCTGCCAGAAGTGGTTTCTCATGTTATGGCCGAAGCGGGTGGTTCCGTTTTTGCCAACATGCCGCTGATTTTCGCTATCGGTGTTGCGCTTGGCTTCACCAATAACGATGGCGTTTCTGCTCTGGCTGCGGTTGTTGCCTACGGTATCATGGTGAAAACCATGGCTGTGGTTGCACCTCTGGTTCTGCATTTACCTACTGAAGAGATCGCTGCAAAACACCTGGCGGATACCGGTGTGCTCGGCGGGATCATCTCCGGTGCGATTGCCGCATACATGTTTAACCGCTTCTACCGTATCAAGCTGCCTGAGTATTTGGGCTTCTTCGCGGGTAAACGCTTTGTACCGATTATTTCTGGCCTTGCAGCGATTTTCACCGGCGTGATCCTCTCCTTCATTTGGCCGCCGATTGGTTCCGTGATCCAGACATTCTCTCAATGGGCTGCCTACCAGAACCCGGTTGTTGCATTCGGTATCTACGGCTTCATCGAACGCTGTCTGGTACCGTTTGGCCTGCACCACATCTGGAACGTGCCTTTCCAGATGCAGATTGGTGAATTCACCAACTCTGCTGGTCAGGTATTCCACGGCGATATTCCGCGCTACATGGCAGGCGACCCGACTGCGGGCAAACTGTCCGGCGGCTTCCTGTTCAAAATGTATGGTCTGCCGGCTGCCGCTATTGCTATCTGGCATTCTGCTAAACCGGAAAACCGCGCGAAAGTGGGCGGTATCATGATCTCCGCAGCGCTGACCTCGTTCCTGACCGGTATCACCGAGCCGATCGAGTTCTCTTTCATCTTCGTTGCGCCGATCCTGTACGTTATCCACGCTATTCTTGCAGGTCTGGCATTCCCGATCTGTATCCTGCTGGGTATGCGTGATGGTACGTCGTTCTCTCACGGTCTGATTGACTTCATCGTACTGAGCGGCAATAGCAGCAAACTGTGGCTGTTCCCGATCGTCGGTGCTTGCTATGCCGTGGTTTACTACACCGTGTTCCGCGTACTGATCAAAGCGCTTGATCTGAAAACGCCGGGCCGTGAAGACGTGACCGAAGACACCAAAGCTGGAGTCAGCAGTGAGATAGCTCCGGCCCTGGTTGCAGCGTTTGGCGGTAAAGAAAACATCACCAACCTGGATGCGTGCATCACGCGTCTGCGTGTCAGCGTAGCTGACGTAGCGAAAGTGGATCAGGCTGGCCTGAAGAAACTGGGTGCTGCAGGTGTGGTTGTCGCTGGTTCCGGCGTTCAGGCAATTTTCGGTACCAAATCCGATAACCTGAAAACCGAAATGGATGACTATATCCGCGCTAACTAAGCCGTAGTCTGGGGAGACTGAGGGAGCCTATTGGCTCCCTTTTTTACGTGTGCAGTTCATGCCTGAAAGCCTGAAAAGCCCTGTCCATCGCGAAGTGTGCTGATCGCTCTGCAGAAGTGATTTGAGGGCATAGTAGGTGAAACCTTAAAGTCCGAGCAGTTATGCGTGGCAGGTATCGCTGGAAGCCATGATGTCTGCCCCGTCAGGGGCATCCGGGCACAGCCATAACGGTAATGTCCGTTTTTCCGGGAATATCCTCATGAAAATTATCCTCAAATGTAATATTCATAATTGAAATACCATTTCATTCACTCGGCATTGAAAGGCAAAAGGTTCCTGCGGCTGAAAAGGGTGCAAAGGCGAAAGAAAAAGAGCGTTATGGTTGAAACAACAAGAGAATCTCGATCATACTCTAGGGCACTTAATTGACGATGGCTGCGGATTCGCTCCGCGCCTGAAAAAGGAAAACGTCATGGCCGAAGAAACCATTTTCAGTAAAATCATTCGCCGAGAAATTCCCTCGGATATTGTCTACCAGGATGAACTGGTCACCGCCTTTCGCGATATCTCTCCACAAGCGCCGACGCATGTGCTTATTGTGCCGAATATCCTCATTCCCACGCTGAATGATGCCACTGAAGCGCACGAGCAGGCGCTCGGCCGTATGTTGACTGTTGCGGCCAAAATCGCCCGCGACGAAGGCATCGCCGAAGACGGATACCGTCTGATCATGAACTGTAATCGTCATGGTGGTCAGGAGGTTTACCATATCCATATGCACCTGTTGGGCGGGCGACCAATGGGGCCAATGCTTGCTCATAAAGGTCTGTAAGATGATAAATGGGCGTGTCGCGCTGTTGCTGGCGGCGCTGGGGCTGGTGGGATGCAGTTCGCGCCCGACTATTCCGGTCGCCAGCGATCAAACGCTGGTGATGGAGTCTGGTATTCTGGCGGCAGGTATTATTGCGGAACCACCGGAAATGGGCTCGCATGAGCTTCAACCCTCCGCCTCCTCCCGATTGTTTAATGAGCGGCAGCAGCCTGTGACAGTGCACTATCGTTTTTTCTGGTATGACACCAGAGGTCTGGAAATGCACCCGCTGGAAGCGCCGCGTAGCATTACAATCCCGGCGCGTTCCGGCGTGACGCTGTATGGCAGCGCTAACTATTTGGGTGCACACAGCGTCAGACTTTATCTCTATCTCTAAGGAGTGACACTTGATTAAAACATTTGGACGCTTCACGTTACTGACCACGTTGGCGGTGTTGCTGTCGGGGTGTATCAGTAGTCAACAGCCTGCGCCGGTTGAACAGGCAGGCGGCGCTCAGCAACCCACACAGCCGCAGCCACAGCCGCAGCCGACACAACCCGTTCCGACAGTACCGTCGGTTCCGACGTTGCCGCAGCAGCCTGGCCCAATCGAACATCAGGATCAAACCGGGCAGCCCGCGCCGCGTGAACGCCACTATGACTGGAACATCGCGGTGCAGCCGATGGTCGGAAAAATGTTGCAGGCTAGTGGTGTCAACTCTGGCAGCGTTTTGCTGGTCGATAGTGTAAACAACCGGACCAATGGCTCGATCAACACTGCCGAAGCCACCGAAGCGGTGCGCAATGCGCTGGCCAATAACGGCAAATTTACGCTAATTACCGCGCAGCAGCTCTCGCTGGCGAAACAGCAACTGGGTCTCTCCCCACAGGACAGTCTGGGTACCCGTAGTAAAGCCATGGGTATTGCCCGCAACGTTGGGGCACAGTATGTGCTTTATTCCAATGCGACCGGCAATGCCAGCGCACCCGCGTTACAAATGCAATTGATGCTGGTGCAGACAGGTGAAATTATCTGGTCGGGTAAAGGTGCGGTTCAGCAACAATAAACAGACGCGTGACACTGTGTTGTCACGCTATTTTCCGACGTATACTCCCGTCGCCGGCCAGAATAGCGGGCTAAGCGGCGGGAGTTGTCTTATTCATGATGGCCAACACACATTGGTGCTACGCCAGCATCATCAGGCCGTCTCATCGCCATTTCTGCGCCAGTACCGTTTGCTCCGCCGCTTGCCTGCAACCCTCGCGCCGCGTCCGCGGCTCTATGCTGGCACCTGGATGGCGGTGGACTTTATACCTGGCGAGATCAAAACGGCCTTAGCACAGCCTGATGTACTGACGGCATTACTCCGTGATTTACACCGTCAGCCTCTTTTTGGCTGGCGTATCACGCTGCTGCCGCTACTGGAGCGATACTGGCAGCAGAGCGCGCCGACACGGCGCACTCCCTTCTGGTTGCGGCAGTTAAAGCAGTTAAGAAAACAAGGCGAACCCCAGCCGCTGCGACTCGCGCCGTTGCATATGGATGTCCATGCGGGAAACCTGGTGCACAGCGCCGCGGGTTTGCGGCTCATCGACTGGGAATATGCTGGCGATGGTGATGTTGCTCTCGAGCTCGCCGCAGTATGGGGGGAGGATGAGGCGCAGCGCCAGCAATTGGTTGCGCAGTATGCTCAGCAGGCGGCGATCGATCCGGTAACATTACAGCAGCAGGTTCGACGCTGGCGGCCCTGGGTATGGATGTTGATGGCGGGCTGGTTTGAATGCCGCTGGCAGCAAACGGGCGAACAACAATTTATTACGCTGGCAGATGCTACCTGGCGGCGGTTACAGAATAAAGAATAAGAGAGGTCAGTGTGGGTCCGGTAATGTTGGATGTGGAAGGGTATGAACTGGATGCGGAAGAGCGCGAGATTCTGGCGCATCCGCTGGTGGGCGGCCTGATCCTCTTTACCCGTAATTATCATGATCCTGAGCAACTGCGTGAACTGGTGCGCCAGATCCGCCAGGCTTCGCACCACCGCCTGGTGGTGGCCGTTGATCAGGAGGGCGGACGGGTGCAGCGCTTTCGCGAAGGCTTCACGCGTTTGCCTGCGGCCCAGGCTTTTGCCGCTCTGCACGGATTAGAAGAGGGCGGACGGCTGGCACAAGATGCCGGCTGGTTGATGGCCAGTGAAATGATCGCCATGGATATTGATATCAGTTTTGCCCCGGTGCTGGATGTTGGGCATATCAGCGCCGCCATCGGCGAACGTTCTTACCATGCCGATCCGGCTAAAGCGCTGGTAATGGCGAGCCACTTTATCGATGGCATGCATAGCGCGGGAATGAAAACGACCGGTAAGCATTTTCCGGGGCACGGCGCGGTAACCGCGGATTCACACAAAGAGACGCCGCACGATCCGCGCCCGCTTGCGGAGATCCGCGCGCAAGATATGTCGGTGTTCTGCTCGCTTATTGAGCAAAACAAACTGGATGCCATAATGCCGGCGCATGTGATTTATACCGATGCCGATCCGCGTCCTGCCAGCGGTTCACCGTGGTGGTTGAAAACGATTCTGCGCGGCGAGCTGGGTTTTAACGGTGTAATTTTTTCTGACGATTTGTCAATGGAGGGCGCGGCAATCATGGGAAGCTATGCTGAACGCGGACAGTCATCGCTGGATGCCGGTTGCGATATGATACTCGTCTGTAATAATCGTAAAGGCGCGGTCAGCGTGTTAGATAACCTGTCGCCGATCAATGCAGAACGTGTTACACAATTGTATCATAAAGGTTCATATTCTCGTCAGGAGTTGATGAGTTCGGCGCGCTGGAAGGCTGTCAATAAAGCACTGGAGCAGTTGCATGAGTGCTGGCAGGAGCAGAAAGCCGCCCATTAACCCCTGAGGACGCGATGTCGAAGTGGTGAGGATACAATGATTATCTATTTACACGGTTTTGACTCAAACAGCCCCGGCAACCATGAGAAAGTGTTGCAGCTACAGTTTATCGATCCGGATGTTCGCCTGTTAAGCTACAGCACGCGGCATCCGAGACATGATATGCAGCATCTGTTGAAAGAAGTCGACAAGATGCTGCAGCTCAACGTAGATGAACGTCCGCTGATTTGCGGGGTCGGTCTTGGAGGTTACTGGGCCGAGCGCATTGGTTTTCTCTGCGACATCCGCCAGGTAATATTCAATCCAAATTTATTCCCCCATGAGAACATGGAAGGGAAAATTGACCGACCGGAAGAGTATGAAGACATTGCCACTAAGTGTGTCGCTAACTTCCGCGAGAAAAACCGCGATCGCTGCCTGGTAATCCTATCGCGAAAAGATGAAGCACTGGACAACCAGCGCGCTTCCGATGAGTTGCATCATTACTATGAGATTGTCTGGGACGAAGAACAGTCGCATAAGTTTAAAAACATCTCGCCGCATTTACAGCGAATTAAGGCCTTTAAAACCCTCGGTTAAGCCTCTCCCCGGCAGGTTTTCGTCTGCCGGGCTTCTCTTTTTTCTCCTCTCCTGACGGGCCGTTTTTCGCTGCATAACGATACTTGTTTAATTTTTATGCATGAAAACTTGATTCATATCAATTTTGGTATGACCATTGAACCGTTCATGATATTCTCGACGTCAAAGTGAAGTTGCGAGTGCGTAACCTATTGTTAATTAAGAGCTATTATTATAACTTTTAATTAACAATTGGTTAATATTTTAGGGGGTCATTTTGACAACACCGTTGAGAAAAATTGTGATCGTAGGTGGTGGCGCTGGCGGTCTGGAACTGGCAACACAGTTAGGTAAAAAGCTGGGACGCAGTAAAAAAGCCAAAATTACGCTGGTCGATCGTAACCACAGCCATTTATGGAAACCCCTACTGCACGAAGTGGCAACCGGTTCGCTGGATGAAGGTGTTGATGCGCTGAGCTACCTGGCTCACGCAAGGAATCATCATTTCCAGTTCCAACTGGGTTCTGTGGTGGATATTAACCGCGAAAGCAAAACCATCACCCTGGCGGAATTGCGTGATGAGAAGGGCGATCTGCTGGTGCCTGAACGAAAACTGGCTTATGACACGCTGGTGATGGCACTGGGCAGTACCTCGAACGATTTCAACACGCCCGGCGTGAAAGAGCACTGCATCTTTCTCGATAACCCACACCAGGCGCGTCGCTTCCATCAGGAAATGCTCAACCTGTTCCTGAAATATTCCTCTAACCTCGGTGCTAACGGCAAAGTCAATATTGCGATTGTCGGTGGAGGCGCGACCGGCGTTGAACTCTCCGCAGAGTTACATAATGCGGTGAAACAGCTTCATAGCTACGGTTACAAAGGGCTGACGAATGAAGCGCTGAACGTCACGCTGGTGGAAGCGGGTGAGCGCATTTTGCCAGCGCTGCCGCCGCGTATCTCCGGCGCCGCACATAATGAGCTGACCAAAATGGGCGTACGCGTTCTGACCCAGACGATGGTCACCAGCGCCGACGAAGGCGGTCTGCATACCAAAGAGGGCGAATACATCAGAGCCGATCTGATGGTATGGGCGGCGGGGATCAAGGCTCCGGACTTTATGAAAGAGATCGGCGGCCTGGAAACCAACCGCATCAATCAACTGGTGGTTGAGCCGACGCTACAAACGACGCGAGATGCGGATATTTACGCCATTGGCGACTGTGCTTCTTGCGCCCGTCCGGAAGGCGGATTTGTTCCGCCGCGCGCGCAGGCTGCTCATCAGATGGCCACTCTCGCGTTGCATAACATCCTGGCGCAGATCAAAGATAACCCGCTGAAATCTTACGCTTATAAGGATCACGGTTCATTGGTTTCTTTGTCGAACTTCTCTACCGTGGGTAGCCTGATGGGTAACCTGATGCGTGGTTCAATGATGATTGAGGGTCGTATCGCCCGTTTTGTATATATCTCGCTGTACCGTATGCACCAGATTGCGCTGCACGGCTATTTCAAAACGGGTCTGATGATGTTGGTCGGCAGTATTAACCGCGTGATCCGCCCGCGTCTGAAATTGCACTGATCCTGTTTCGCTGCTCTCCTGGTCGTCGGCCGGGGAGCAGTATATCTCGCTGCCTGGTGCGCGTATGCCGGTAGGAGAACTCTGAATATCCTCTTTTACACCACCTGTACCCCTATTTTTTCGTATTTTCCGATTGGCTTTACTATTGCTCAAGTTGCAAAATTGTTACCAATAGTCAACCAGGGAGATAATCCTGTGAATAAATCAATGTTAGCGGGTATCGGTATTGGCGTGGCCGCTGCACTGGGCGTTGCCGCAGTGGCCAGCCTGAATGTTTTCGATCGCGGTCCTCAATATGCGCAGGTTGTTTCATCCACGCCAATCAAGGAAACAGTAAAAACGCCGCGTCAGGAGTGTCGCAATGTTACCATGACGCATCGCCGCCCGGTGCAGGATGAGAACCGTATCACCGGTTCTGTACTTGGCGCAGTGGCTGGTGGTGTACTTGGTCACCAGTTCGGTGGCGGAAGAGGAAGGGATGTCGCAACAGTAGTCGGCGCGTTAGGTGGCGGGTATGCTGGTAACCAACTCCAGGGCGGTATGCAGGAGCGTGACACCTATACCACCACCCAGCAGCGTTGCAGCACGGTATATGATAAATCGGAAAAAATGCTCGGCTACGACGTAACTTACAAAATCGGCGACCAGCAGGGAAAAATCCGCATGGATAAAGATCCGGGGACGCAGATTCCGCTGGATAAAAATGGTCAGTTGATACTGAATAACAACGCGTAAAATAGTAGTACTCTGCATGTTGGCTCCCCATCGCTCAGGCTGGGGAGCCTTTTTTCACTAAAAAGCCTTACATTTTGCAAGGCTTAATCAAATCAAATGAAATCGTGCTGTTTAACCAGCAGTAGCCCGGTGATGAGAACAGATATAAAAGCAAATAGTACGGAACCGCCTAACATAACCCACAGACCAAATAACAATGTAATTACTATTAGCACTTTAATGAATGGTAATAGCAAAATCATCTCTATTTTCCTTCTGCTTGTGATCAGTCAGTGAAGTACCCCTTTATCCTCGACAAGTCATGCATTACAGCGCGTAAAAATGAGAGCAAAGGAAGGCCAGTTGAACATGTCATCATGACGTTTATTATGTGTATCATTCTGCGAATGATTAGCAGAGCAATAATCACAATTAATAATAGCAAAGCAGGGGATTTAGCTGATAGTTTTTATCTATTATTGAAATATGATATCTCTATCACAGAGATAAAAAAAGAGACGGTTTCCCGTCTCAATTTTTTTATGCCTTGATCAAATTCGGCCACAGTCGCAAGGTGGTGCGCGTGATCTGTAGCAGCTTCTCAACGCTTGCACCTTCGCGTGCGCTGATCGACATTCCCTGCAAAACACAACCAAGGAATTCAGCGAGCGCCTGCGGATCCGCATCCATCGGGATCTCACCGCGCTGCTGGCGCTGGGTGAGGAACTGGAGCAGGGTGTCTTCCTGCTGCGCATGCCGTGCTTTTATTGTTTGCGAGATGGCCTGCGAAGAAGCTGCCAGCGTCGCCGAGGTGTTGATCATAAAACAACCGGCTGGCGTATCGGTGCTGGTGAAGCACTTTGCCACCGCGGTGAAATAATCCAACAGCGCGGTTTCTACCGGTTTGTCCTCGCAGAGAAGCTGGGCTTCGTGCTGTCGGGCGAACCGCGCAATATAGCGATCGAGTACCGCACGGAACAACCCCTCTTTATTGGTGAACTCAGCGTACAGCGTCGGCGCTTTCGCTCCGGTGGCTTCCACGAGATCGGATAATGATGTGGCTTCGTAGCCATGCTGCCAGAACAGCGTCATGGCTTTGTCGAGCGCCGCTTCCCTGTCGAACACTTTCGGTCGGCCACGGCATTTTTTGGTGCAACTGGTGACTTCACTGGTCATATTGCCGCTTAACCTTTGTTGGTTTGTTGAACAACCATTATAAAAATAATCCTCGCCAATGACCAGCAGCAAATAGCACATATTCATAAAAGATATGCTTATGAAATTTAAGCAATTAATATTTTAATTAACAATCATTACAAAAATATGTTGACCCGTGATGAAGATCACACTTACTATTTACCTATCGATCGTTAAGTTAATAACTAACGACATCTTTATCTTTATTCAGGAAAACAATCATGAAAAACACCACTACGCTTTTTGCCGCCGCTGCACTCAGTGCGCTTTCTTTTGCCAGCTTTGCTGCCGTTGAAGTTCAGTCTGCGCCGACCGGTCAGCAGGAAGTTGCGGCTATTGGCGTCAGTGCGGGTTCAGATCTCTCTTCCGTTGAAGCTAAACTGGCACAAAAAGCTGACGAAATGGGCGCGAAATCTTTCCGCATCACTTCAGTGACCGGCTCTGACAACCTGCACGGTACCGCAGTGCTGTACAAATAAATCTCCCCTCTCTCCCCTATGCCACTGCAATAAAAAAGGCCCAGCTTAAAGCCCCGGGCCTTTCTTTTTCACTCCGTTTTACATTGCCAGTAAGGCTCTCTCACTATGACGTGTAACGTCAACCGGCATACCAGAGCGAATCTCTATTGCGTAGTTTATGATGCTGGCATCGCTATGGGCATCGTCTTTGAAGGCCTGCATTGCGGCATTCAGCACGATGGGCAGCGTTTTCGGATCGTCATCTATCGATTTTGACAGTGGTTGATGTACTTCAACCAGTCGTTTACCGTCCGGCTCAACCGACGCTTTCATCGGTGTATTAATGATGTTTACCGCTGTTCCTGGCGTCACGCTGGCAAACAGACTGGAAATATCCGCATCGCGCAGGCGAATGCAGCCGGAGCTGACGCGCATGCCGATACCGAAATCAGCATTGGTGCCGTGCAGTAGATAAACCCCGCCAAACGCGGCAAGACGGATCGCATGATGCCCCATCGGATTACCCGGGCCGGCGGGCATCACCACAGGCAGCTCAATCCCCTGAGCCTTGTAACGTGCGCGGATATTGGCCGTTGGCGTCCAGGTGGGGTTTGCGCGTTTATCCGAAACCGTGGTGACCATTGTTGGCGTCAGGGTATCGCCACCTAACTGACCAATCCCGATCGGATAAACGCTCACTTCATTTTTTCCCGGTGGATAGTAATAGAGGCGCAGTTCCGCGAGGTTAATCACAATACCTTTGCGCGGAACATCCGGCAGCAGGGTTTGTAGTGGGATCGTCAGCACGCTGCCAGCTCTTGGCACATAAGGGTCGATGCCCGGGTTTGCCTGCAACAAAGCGAGAAAACCAACACTATATTTTTTTGCGATCGCCTCCAGTGAACCGCCATCATTTTGCACAATATGATAGCGGTTTTCTCCTACCAGACGGCTGCCCTCTGCCGGTAATGGCCAGCTATTTGCCCGTGCGGGCAGGGTGAGGGTAGTGATGGCCGCAACGGTGAGGAGGATGATCCCACAGGTTAAACGCGCAATTTTTCTCATTATCATAATCCATGCAAATATCAAGGTTATTTATATACAACTTTATGATGGGATTATGGTTGGTCAGGGTGTCGGGAAGCCCTGGCTATTGCAAACTATTTGTAAATATTGCGAAAAATAACAGGCCGGGCAGGTGGCCCGGCGTAGAGACCGTCAGTCGATGGCATTTTCGGCCAGCTGTTGCATAAAATTACGTACCCAGCCCATGCGAGTTTTCCGTTCGCTCAGATCCTGCATAAACTTCAGCCGCGTCGGGCCATCCAGACGGAAATGCTGCGGCTGCTTCTGTAGCAGACCAATCAGCCACACCGGGTTGACCTTGTTTTTCTCGTTGAACTCGATGATGCCGCCTTTTTCATTGCCTTCCAGTTTACGGATCCCCAGCTTCTGTGCTTGCTGGCGCAGCAGGGCGATATCCAGCAGATTACGCGCTGCATCCGGTAGCAGACCAAAGCGATCGATCAGCTCGACTTTAATCTCTTCCAGCGTGTTCGCATCTTTCGCGCTGGCGATGCGTTTATAGAACGACAGCCGCGTATTAACATCAGGAATAAAATCGTCCGGCAACAGTGAAGGCATGCGCAGTTCGACCTCGGTCTGCTGGCTGGTTAAATCCTCCAGCGACGGTTCGCGACCAGCTTTCAGCGCATCAACTGCGTTTTCCAGCAGTTCCATATACAGCGAGAAGCCGATGGTTTCCATCTGGCCGCTCTGATCTTCACCGAGCAGTTCACCCGCCCCACGGATCTCCAGATCGTGCGTTGCCAGCGCAAAACCTGCACCCAAATCCTCCAGCGACGCGATAGCTTCCAGCCTTTTTTGCGCGTCGGTAGTCATCGCTTTCGGGTGCGGCGTCAGCAGCCAGGCGTAGGCCTGGTGGTGTGAGCGGCCAACGCGTCCGCGCAGTTGGTGCAACTGGGCGAGGCCAAAGTGGTCTGCGCGTTCGATAATAATGGTATTGGCGGTCGGAATATCGATCCCGGTTTCAATGATGGTGGTGCAGACCAGCACGTTAAAACGCTGATGATGGAAATCGTTCATCACCCGTTCCAGTTCACGCTCCCGCATCTGTCCGTGGCCGATAGCGATACGCGCTTCCGGCACCAGCTCTGCCAGCCTGTCGGCGGCTTTCTGGATATTTTCCACATCGTTATACAAGTAATAGACCTGTCCGCCGCGCAGTACTTCACGCAGAATGGCCTCACGCACCACCAGGCTATCGTACTCCCGAACAAATGTTTTCACCGCCAGGCGGCGCGCCGGTGGTGTGGCAATAATTGACAGGTCGCGCATCCCGCTCATTGCCATATTCAGCGTGCGCGGGATCGGCGTCGCCGTCAGTGTCAGAATATCGACATCGGCACGCATCGCTTTAATGCGTTCTTTATGGCGCACGCCGAAACGGTGTTCTTCGTCGACAATCAACAGTCCGAGATCTTTCAGTTTCACATCGCTTTGCAGCAGTTTGTGTGTACCGATCAGAATGTCGATTTTGCCCTCAGCGGCCTGTTCAAGAATTTGTGACTGCTCTTTGGCGCTGCGAAAGCGTGATAGCATCTCAATGCGCACTGGCCAGTTGGCAAAACGGTCGCGGAAGTTATCAAAGTGTTGCTGCGCCAGCAGGGTAGTCGGCACCAGCACCGCCACCTGCTTGTTGTTTTCAACCGCAAGGAATGCCGCCCGCATCGCCACTTCGGTTTTACCGAAACCTACATCGCCGCACACCAGACGATCCATTGCCAGCGGCTGGCACATATCACTGAGTACGGCGTTGATCGCCTGTGCCTGATCCGGCGTGGTTTCGAAGGGGAAACCATCGCAGAACAGTTGATATTGTTCACGATCATGCTTGAAGGCAAAACCTGCTTTTGCCGCGCGCTGTGCATAGATATCCAGCAACTCAGCCGCCACATCACGCACTTTTTCCGCCGCTTTCTGCCGCGCCCGCATCCAGGCATCACTGCCCAGTTTATGCAGCGGGGCACTCTCCTCTGCGCCACCCGCATAGCGGCTGATAAGATGCAGCGAAGAGACCGGGACATAAAGTTTGGCGTCACCGGCGTACATCAGCATCAAGTATTCGCCTTTAATACCGCCAGCTTCCAGCGTCGTCATACCGGCATAACGCCCGACACCATGCTCCAGATGTACTACCGGCTGGCCGTCATGCAGCTCCGCAAGGTTACGGATCAGCGTGTCAGGATTAATTGTCCGCCGGGTATCCTGGCGGCGGCGCGCAACGCGCTCGCCCAGCAGATCGCTTTCGCATATCAGTGCCCGGTTACGCAGGGTATCGATAAAACCGTGCTCCGCCGCGCCGATCATCATCCAGGCTCCCGGCGCTGAAGCTTCGTCGAGACGTAAAATGTGTTTTGGCGTCACGTTAATGCGTGCCAGCAATTCAATCAGTGCTTCGCGGCGGCCTTCGCTCTCGACCGAGAAAATTACGGGGCCACTGAAGGACTCAAGGAACTTACGCAGATTCTCCAGCGGTGATTTTTGCTGCGCCTGTACCGCCAGCTCCGGCAATGCGCGATAACCGAGATTAACGTGTGCGGCTTTTTCACTGAGCCGTTCAGTTTTGAGCTGGATACGCGGCCATTTTTTCAGTTCGCTGAACAGAGTGTCGCTGCGTAGCCATAAGCTTTCCGGCGGCAACAACGGGCGCATTGGATCCACTCCGCGGCTCTCGAAACGCGCCTGCGTATCCTGTTGAAAATGTTCCGCGCTGGCCTCCAGATCGCCGGTACTCATCAGCAGCGTATTCGCCGGGAAGTAGCTAAACAGCGGCGACAGCGGTTCGCTAAAGAACAGCGGCTGCCAGTATTCGATCCCGGCGGGCAAGGTGCCTTTGCTCACTTGCTGATAAATGTGTTCTGCATCGCGTTTCACCTCAAACCGATCGCGCCACTGGCTGCGGAACAGCTCAATGGCGTTTTTATCGGTCGGGAATTCATGCGCGGGCAGTAAATTAATTGCTTCAACCTCTTCCAGTGTGCGCTGGGTATCGGCGTCGAACAACCGCAAGCTGTCGATTTCATCGTCGAAAAAGTCGAGACGGAACGGTTGATCGCTACCCATCGGGAAGAGGTCCAGCAGCGCCCCGCGCGTGGCATACTCGCCGTGCTCCATCACCTGATCAACATGGCGGTAACCGGCGCTGTCCAGCTGCGCGCGCAACTGATCGCGAGACAGCCGCTGCCCTTTTTTCATCACCAGCGCATGGCCGTGCAGATAGTTGTGCGGGCAGACGCGCTGCATCAGGGTATTTACCGGCACAATCAGCACACCGTGCTGCATGGACGGCAGTTGATAAAGGGTGGAAAGACGGGAGGAGATGATCTCCTGGTGCGGTGAAAAGCTGTCATAGGGCAGCGTTTCCCAGTCGGCCAGATTCATCACCAGATTATCGGTAAACTGGCTTATCTCATCCTGCAAGCGTAGGGCGTTTTGCATATCGGGTGCGATCAGCACCACAGGACCTGCATGGCGCTCAATGATTTCCGCCACTTCGGTGGCACAGGCGGCACCAGTGAGTTCGCCAAACTGGCGCTGGTCACCCGCTTTGGTCGGCAGTGAATAACGATATTGTTCAGGCATAGAAGATGTCGGAGTCTCTTGTGGATATACCCCCACATGGGGGCATATCACTGATACGCAATCCCTTGATTATCCGCGATTGCGTCATTTTAGCCAAGACCAACGCATGGATCAGCGCGCGGTAGCGGTCTGGCGAAGTTTTGCCGGGAGGGTGAAAAAGAGATCGCCAAACAAGGCGCTGGAGAGTTTACGCACCAGCAATCCAAACAGCGTACAGATAAGCAACGTCGCAAATGGATAGACCAGCAGCAGCGCCAGTTCGGCTTGCGGTGGCCAGACACCGGTATTCAGTGGTTTGACCAGCGCCAGGCTTAATCCTTCAAGCAGAATGCGATGAGTGGTATAAATTGCCAGCGTATTGCTGCCCACCACATTCAATAGGCTCTTTTCACTCGGCGAGAAACGCTGCTCCAGTTCCCAGAACAGCCGCATAATGGCGACAATAGAGAGCAGGCAGAGTGGCAACGGCATTGTGAACACCCACAGGCCGAAGGCCACAACCATTGCGAGGGCAAACAGAACGCCGTAACGGCGAATTGGTACGTTTTTGACCCACGCCATCAGGCTTGCGCCATACCAGGCGCCCAGCGAGTAGAAAATCATATTGCGCACTACGCTGTTCATTCCCCACCACGGCAGCGGCAGATAATTGATCGCCAGACTGCACAGGATAGTCAGCGCCAGCATCGGCACCTTCCAGCGGCTCAGCAATTTGCACAGGGTGAAATAAACCACCAGTGCATACAAATACCACAGGCTGGTGCTGGCGGTGAGCATCCCTTGTAAAAACTCAACCCAGCTACCCGCGTAAGCGGCATTCGCGGCGTTGGTCAGATCACGCTCCGGTGCCAGCCACGCACTAAGCTGGCTTAAGCCTATCCATTGCAACACGCCCCACAGTACCAGCACATATACAATGCTCCAGATGCGTTTATCGATGCTCTCTTTCCACGGCACCTCATCGATATAGCGGCGGATTAAATAGCCGGAGATAAAAAAGAACACCGGCATGCGAAAAGGCGCGAGGTAAAGATTGGAGTAGACCCAGCACTTCGAGAGTGTTTGCGACCATGGATGCTGGAATAAATTAAGCTGCGGATAGAAGGTAATCACGGAGTGGTAAACCACCACCATACAAATACATAGCCCTTTAATTTGGTTAAGCCACAAAGCTTTTTGTTTCACGTCCTTAGTTCCCTGTATTACAAAAACTTAAGCCTTTAATCTTGACGATTGAGGAAGTGAATATGACGTTAAAGTGTCTGTATTTTGTCATTTTAGGATTAAGAGCAGGATCGTTCTGGTTGAACTCTGTGCAACCAGGCGGCGGTTCAGCGTTGGCAGAATGGAATTATTGAGTTGATTTCCCGGCTTTTTTTTATATCACGCTGACGAATTCTTACCGTTCCTCTCATTTACGCTATGTGCTTTCGCTTATATACTCCTGACTCTGCTATCAGCAATCAGACGGATTTCATGTACCAGCCTGTCACTCTTTTCATAGGTCTGCGCTATATGCGCGGACGCGCAGCGGACCGCTTTGGCCGCTTTGTCTCCTGGCTATCAACGATTGGCATCACGCTCGGCGTCATGGCGCTGGTGACCGTGTTATCAGTGATGAATGGCTTCGAACGCGAACTGCAAAACAACATTCTGGGGTTAATGCCGCAGGCCACGCTCACTATGCAAAGCGGCTCCCTCAACCCGCAACAACTTCCCGCCAGCGCTGTGAAATTGCAGGGTGTAACGCGTATTGCGCCGCTGACTACCGGTGATGTCGTACTGCAAAGCGCACGTAGCGTGGCGGTCGGCGTGATGCTGGGCATCGATCCGGCGCAGCAGGATCCGTTGACGCCGTATCTGGTGAACGTTAAACAGAGCGACCTGCAAGCGGGCAAATACAACATCATCCTCGGCGAGCAACTGGCCGGGCAATTAGGCGTTAATCGCGGCGATCAGATCCGCGTTATGGTGCCATCTGCCAGTCAATTCACCCCGATGGGGCGCCTGCCGAGCCAGCGTCTGTTCACGGTGATCGGCACTTTCGCCGCCAACAGTGAGGTAGATGAATATCAAATGCTGGTGAATATTGACGATGCATCGCGGTTGATGCTTTACCCGCTGGGCAATATTACCGGCTGGCGTTTGTGGCTCAAGGAGCCGCTAAAAGTGGATGTTCTAAGCCAACAAACGCTGCCGGAAGGCACAAAATGGCAGGACTGGCGCGATCGCAAAGGTGAATTGTTCCAGGCCGTGCGCATGGAAAAGAACATGATGGGGCTGTTGCTGAGCCTGATCGTCGCCGTTGCGGCGTTTAACATCATCACCTCGCTGGGCCTGATGGTGATGGAGAAACAGGGCGAGGTGGCGATCCTGCAAACCCAGGGGCTGACGCCGCGCCAGATTATGGCGGTCTTCATGGTGCAGGGAGCCAGTGCCGGCATCATCGGCGCGCTGCTTGGTGCCGTGCTTGGCGCACTGCTCGCCAGCCAGCTCAATAACCTGATGCCAATTATCGGCGCGCTGCTCGACGGCGCGGCACTGCCGGTGGCGATTGAACCGCTACAGGTCGTGGGTATTGCGCTGGTGGCGATGGTCATCGCGCTGCTTTCAACGCTTTATCCTTCCTGGCGCGCTGCCGCCACTCAACCCGCTGAGGCTTTACGTTATGAATAAAATCCTGTTGCAATGCGACAACCTGTGCAAACGCTATCAGGAAGGCAGTGTGCAAACCGACGTGCTGCACAATGTCAGCTTTAGTATGGGCGAAGGGGAGTTGATGGCGATCGTCGGTAGCTCCGGTTCCGGGAAGAGTACGCTGTTGCACCTTCTCGGCGGGCTGGATACACCGACCTCCGGCGATGTGATTTTCCGCGATCGACCGATGAGCAAACTCTCGTCGGCGGCGAAAGCTGAGTTGCGTAACCGCGAACTCGGCTTTATCTATCAGTTTCACCACCTGCTGCCCGATTTTACCGCGCTGGAAAACGTCGCTATGCCGCTACTGATCGGGAAAAAGAAACCAGCGGAAATCGATACCCGTGCGCGGGAAATTCTGCGCGCTGTTGGTCTGGAGCATCGCGCCAGTCACCGTCCTTCTGAGCTTTCCGGCGGTGAACGCCAGCGTGTCGCTATCGCGCGTGCGCTGGTAAACAACCCGCGTCTGGTATTGGCAGATGAACCGACCGGTAACCTCGATGCCCGTAACGCCGACAGTATCTTTGCGCTGCTGGGGGAACTGAATCAGTCGCAGGGCACCGCCTTTCTGGTGGTGACGCACGATCTGCAACTGGCGAAGCGTATGAATCGCCAACTGGAGATGCGAGACGGCCACCTGAGCGCCGATGTGACGTTGATGGGGGCCGATTAATGGCGCTGCCTCTGTCGTTATTGATTGGTCTGCGCTTCAGCCGCGGTCGCCGTCGTGGCGGAATGGTGTCGCTGATTTCGGTGATCTCCACCGTCGGTATTGCGCTGGGTGTAGCGGTGTTGATCGTCGGTTTAAGCGCGATGAACGGTTTCGAACGCGAGTTGAACAATCGTATTCTGGCGGTGGTGCCGCACGGTGAGATCGAGCCGGTGAATCAGCCGTGGAACAACTGGGACACGGCGCTGGAAAAAGTGAAAAAAGTTCCCGGCATAGCTGCCGCTGCGCCCTATATTAATTTTACCGGGCTGATAGAAAGTGGCGCGAATTTGCGCGCCATCCAGGTGAAAGGTGTCGATCCGGCTCAGGAAAGCCAACTGAGCGCGCTGCCGAAATTTGTACAGGGGGATGCCTGGCAGAATTTCCGCGCCGGTGAGCAGCAAATCATTCTCGGCAAAGGCGTAGCCGTTGCGCTAAAAGTGAAGCAGGGCGACTGGGTATCGATCATGATCCCCAACTCGGACGACGCACACAAACTGCTGCAACCGAAACGTGTGCGTTTGCATGTGACTGGGATTTTACAGCTCAGCGGCCAGCTCGATCACAGCTATGCGATGATCCCGATGGCGGATGCGCAGCAGTATCTGGAGATGGGCAGCAGCATTACCGGTATCGATATCAAAGTGAATGACGTGTTTAACGCCAATAAACTGGTGCGCGATGCGGGCAGCGTCACGAACAACTATGTCTATATCAAAAGCTGGATCGGTAAGTACGGCTATATGTACCGTGACATACAGATGATCCGCGCCATTATGTATCTGGCGATGGTGCTGGTGATTGGCGTGGCCTGTTTTAATATTGTCTCAACGTTGGTGATGGCGGTAAAAGACAAAAGCGGCGACATTGCCGTGTTACGTACGCTGGGGGCGAAAGATGGCCTGATTCGCGCTGTATTTATCTGGTACGGGCTACTGGCCGGGCTGCTGGGCAGCCTTTGTGGCGTGGTGATTGGTGTTATCGTGTCGCTGCAACTGACACCTATTATCAACGTGATTGAGAAGATAATTGGTCATCAGTTCCTGTCGGGGGATATCTACTTTATCGATTTCCTGCCGTCAGAGTTACACCCGCTGGATGTGGTGTACGTGCTGTTGACTGCGTTAGTCCTGAGCTTACTGGCGAGCTGGTATCCGGCGCGTCGGGCGAGCAATATTGATCCGGCAAGAGTGCTGAGCGGGCAGTAATCCCGCCGTTTTCACAGGGCCACAACGAAGGAGTGGCGATGAATTACGGATTTGATATCGGCGGCAGTAAAATCGCGTTAGGCGTCTTTGACGCTGAGCGACGCTTACAGTGGGAAAAGCGCGTCGCCACGCCCCACGACAGTTACGACGCTTTTCTGCGCACCCTCACCGGGCTGGTTGCCGAAGCGGATGAACGCTTCGGTAGCAAAGGCAGGGTCGGCGTCGGTATTTCTGGCATGCCAGAGACCGCGGACGGCACGCTGTATGCTGCCAACCTTCCTGCCGCCAGCGGTCAGCCGCTGCGCGCCGATCTCAGCGCTCTGCTTGCGCGGGATGTGCGTATCGATAACGATGCCAACTGCTTTACCCTCTCTGAAGCCTGGGATGACGAATTCCGCAGCTATCCACTGGTGATGGGGTTGATCCTCGGCACCGGCGTGGGTGGCGGCCTGGTGGTGAACGGGAAATCGGTGACCGGGCGTCGTTTTATTACCGGCGAATTTGGCCATATCCGTCTGCCGGTGGATGCGCTGGGGCTGATGGGGTTTGATTTTCCGTTAACCCGCTGCGGCTGCGGCAAAATCGGCTGTATTGAGAACTATCTCTCGGGGCGCGGTTTTGCGTGGTTGTACCAGTACATCTACCATCACTCGTTATCAGCGCCGGAAATCATTTCGAACTGGGAGCAGGGTGAGGCTAAAGCGCTGGCCCATGTTGAGCGCTATGTGGATTTGCTGGCGGTGTGTCTGGGCAATATTCTGACGATTGTCGATCCCGATCTGCTGGTGATCGGCGGTGGTCTATCAAACTTCAGCGCACTGACCCGACTGTTACCGGAGCGAATTGCGCCACATCTGTTGCCGGCAGGCGATGTCCCGCGTATTGAACGTGCTCGCCACGGCGATGCGGGCGGCATGCGCGGCGCGGCCTTCCTTCATTTAACTGATTAAATCCTGAGAGGATGCTATGCAATCGCGTCGTTTACATCGTCTCAGCCGTTTTCGCCGTAACAAACGTCGCCTTCGCGAGCGGTTACGCCAGCGAATTTTCTTCAGAGACAGAGTGGTAACGGAACTGATGGAAAAACCAAGAGTTGTCGTCCTGACTGGAGCGGGTATTTCTGCCGAATCCGGCATTCGTACTTTTCGCGCTGCCGACGGGCTGTGGGAAGAGCATCATGTGGAAGATGTGGCAACGCCGGAAGGTTTTGCCCGCAACCCGCAACTGGTGCAAACTTTTTATAATGAGCGCCGTCGTCAGTTGCAATTGCCGGAAATTGTGCCGAATGCTGCGCACCTGGCGCTGGCGAAGCTGGAGAAGGCGCTGGGCGATCGTTTCCTGCTGATCACGCAAAATATCGATAACCTGCATGAACGCGCCGGCAACAACAACATTATCCATATGCACGGAGAGCTATTGAAAGTGCGCTGCTCGCAGAGCGGGCAGGTACTGGAGTGGGCAGGTGATGTCTCGCTTGAAGATAAATGCCACTGCTGCCAGTTCCCCGCACCGCTGCGCCCGCATGTAGTGTGGTTCGGCGAGATGCCGCTGGGTATGGACGAGATCTATAGCGCCCTGGCGATGGCCGATGTATTTATCGCCATTGGTACATCCGGGCATGTTTACCCGGCAGCCGGGTTTGTCCATGAAGCGAAACTCCAGGGCGCACACACCGTAGAGCTGAACCTTGAACCAAGCCAGGTGGGCAGCGAGTTCGAAGAGAAGCACTACGGACTGGCAAGCGAAGTGGTGCCAGAGTTCGTGGAAAGATTGCTGAAAGGGCTGTAACGACACGCGCTCGCGCAAGCGGGGGGTAAGCTCTTTCCCTGTCGCCCGGTGGCACTTTGCTTGCCGGGCCTTTTGTTTCTCCCCGTCAAATAAATTACAGCTCGCTTTCCGGTAAGTTCCCCGTAAGTTATCACCGCTGATGATAGTGCTTCTATTGCCAACAGGAGCACCATTATGGTTGCTGTACCGTACCGCATGATTGCGGTCAGTTTGCTGTCCCTTTCATTTCCCGCCTTTGCCGATGACGCTACCATCTGGGGACTGGGTGTCGGGGTTGTCAGCACGCAAAAACCCTATGCCGGGATCGACCGCGAATATACACCGTTGCCAGTACTGCATATCGAAAACCGTTATTTTCGCCTTTTAGGCACCACCGCCGAAGTGAAATTACCCGCATGGCAGTGGAGTGAAACCCAACAGCTAAATGTCGGTCTAATAGCTCGCTATGATGGCTCAGGCTACACCTCTGACGATGCTGACATTCTGCAAGGGATGGCCAGGCGCAAAGGTGGCGTGTGGGCTGGAGTCAAAGTGGCGTGGCAGAACCCGCTGGTGAATATTTTCACCGACTGGTCGCACGATATCTCCGATAACAGTCACGGGCAACGCGTGCGTCTTGGCGCGGAGCGTAGCTGGAAGTGGCGCGGTGTGACCCTGACACCGCGTATCGTGGCGAACCGTTACGACAGCGATTATGTGAATTATTACTATGGTGTGCACAGCGATGAAGCCCGCGCCTGGCGACCTGCCTGGCAGGGAGACGCCGCGCTGAACACGGAAATTGGCCTTAATGGCCGCTGGCAGTTCAGCACTCACCAAG
Source organism: Kosakonia arachidis (assembly GCF_900116535.1). Classification (GTDB taxonomy): domain Bacteria; phylum Pseudomonadota; class Gammaproteobacteria; order Enterobacterales; family Enterobacteriaceae; genus Kosakonia; species Kosakonia arachidis. Next base: position 994,758 of record NZ_FPAU01000001.1, read on the forward strand.
TGTTGATGGTGGATGTGCAGACGACGTTGTTGGCATCGGAGATTAAGGAGAGTCCGCTGGTGGACAGGAGCAACGAAAACCAATTTTTTTTGAGTTATCTCTACTATTTCTGATGAGCCGAATACTGTTAATAGAAGATCATGATCATCTGGCGCACCTGATTAGCAAAGGGCTGGCTGCCGCCGGGATCGCCACGGATATTGTCGGTCGTGTCGACGCTGCCTGGCACGCCATACAACAAGTGGCTTACCAGGGACTGGTACTCGATCGGGGATTGCCGGATGGCGACGGTTTGCAGCTATTGCAGCGTCTGCGCCAGGCGCAGGTTGTCACGCCGTGCCTGATCCTTACTGCCCGCGATGCGTTGCACGACCGTGTTGAAGGGTTGGAGGCCGGAGCCGATGATTATCTGGCCAAACCCTTTGCCATGGAAGAACTGGTGGCCCGCGTGCGGGCACTATTACGTCGTCCCGCCGAAAGCCAGACCATGAAGCCGATGTGGGGGGATATCACTTTATTGCCGGAGTCGGCGGTAATGTGCTGTGGGCAGCAGAATGTTCCGCTGGCCCCGGCAGAGCTTCAGATCATGCTGACGTTGATTCGTAAGCAGGGCAGCATTGTGCGCCGTAACCGTATGGAAGCGGCCGGGTGGGGGTTGAGCGATGCCGTCACGCCGAACGCCCTGGATGTTGTTTTGTATCGCCTGCGTCGCAAACTACTGGCGATTGGCTCGCGTTTGCAGATTGTAAATATCAGGGGGCTGGGCTATGCCATCCGGGAAAATATGCCGCTTTAACAGCCTGTCGCTCAAGATTTTACTGGCTTTTATCACAGGCGTGCTGCTCAGCATTGCGCTGTTGATCCTGCTCGGTATGGTGGTGAAAGAGCGTTTGCCGGGGATACATCTGACCGATTACACCAGGGCGTTAGCCCGCCAGTTGCAATTTGATGCGCATGGCCAGCCGATCGGTTTTCGTGAGCAGGTTGATTATCCGCAGTGGATCTACAGCAGTCTCAAAGAGGAGCTGGCTTACCGGGTCGTGGATGCTGACGGTAAAGTGGTATTGATGTCGCCGGGTGCACAGCAATGGCCGCCGATACCACAACTTACTGCGCCGGTTGCGGGGGGCTTCAAGTTCCAGTTTCAGTTGCAAGGCAAGGATTATCGCGGTATCAGCAATCTCTATTTTATGGAGGGAAAGCGCTGGTTTATCCAGGTGAGCACCAGTTCGCGGATTGTCGATTTCTTGCACCGCGGGTTTGCCCTGCCGTTTATTCGTCTTGGTATTGCATTGTTCAGTCTGGTGCTGTTTGTGGTGTTCGGTTTGTGCGCCTGGGTGACGCTGGCCTGGTCGCTGCGCCCACTGCGACAGGCTTCCGCCGGCGCCGCCACCATCTCGCCGCGCTCGCTGGATGCTCGTTTACCAACGGCGGGCGTTCCCACAGAGATTTTTCCGCTAATCGACAGTTTTAACCAGGCACTTTCCCGGCTGGAGGCGGGGTTTCGCAATCAGCAGGATTTTCTGGCGAAGGCCGCTCATGAACTGAAAACACCGCTGACGCTGATTCGCGCTGAAGTGGAATTGATGAGCGATTGCACCGAGGCTCGCGAACTGCTGCTGGCACGTGTAGAACATCTTTCCCGCCAGGTACAGCAACTGCTGATCCTCGCGGAGGCCAGCGAGCCGCTCAGCTACCATTTCGCACCCGTTGATGTGGCGGATGTCGCCCACGATAGCGCGCGATTTTTGCAACGCATTGCCGAGGAGACACGCGTCAATCTGACGCTTACCTTCAGGAATGCCACAGTGGTGTGGAATGCCGATCGCGGTGCATTGTTCACGCTATTGAAAAACCTGATGGAAAATGCAATCCAGCATGCACCAGCGGGGAGCGACGTGCAGGTGGAAATTAATGCACAGACCATCACGCTTCGCGATTGTGGTCCGGGCGTTGCTGTAGACGAACTGCCTTTGTTGTTCACGCGTTTCTGGCGCGGCGCACACCGGCGCGATTGCGGTGCCGGGCTGGGGCTGGCGATCTGCGAGGAAATTGCCGTGGCTCATGGCTGGACGCTGACGGCGGAAAATGTGCAACCTGGTCTGCGACTGAGATTGTGTGTGACGGGGGAGTGAGTGTTACTTCCTGGATCTCGCATCCCGCGTACATAATGTTCAGATATTCTGAGGATGGCCAACAAATCTCCTGACTTTCTCTGTTAGCGTTACAACCGTAGTATCTTTCTGTTGATACCCATGATGCACCCATCATGGCGAACAACCGGATCGGCCCGGATTTCGATCTGCGCAGTACCATCAGATGAGAAAGGGCCGAGCTAAAACCGGGAAACCCTACAAGGATCCCCGGCCCATAAAAGGAGATTTAGCATGGCATATGTAACAACAAACCCGTATACCGGCGAAGTCGTTAAGACGTTCCCGGATGCCACCGATGCGGAAGTTAACGATGCGATAGAACGAGCTCACCGCGCTTTTAGCGAGTGGAAAAACGTTTCATTTGCACAGCGCGGCGCGATTTTACAGAACGCCGCCAACCTGTTACGCCAACAAAAAGATGAATTTGCGCAGTTGCTTACGCTTGAAATGGGAAAGCTGATTTCAGAAGCGCGAGCGGAAGTTGAGCTGTCGGCGCAAATTTTTGAATACTACGTGCATAATGCCGAAAGACTTCTGGCGCCGGAGATCCTGCCGGTGGCAAATCCGAAAGAAGCCACCGCGAAAATTGTGCATGAACCGCTGGGGGTGCTGCTCGCAATTGAGCCGTGGAATTTCCCGTACTATCAAATCGCCCGCATTATTTCTCCGCAACTCTCCGCTGGTAACACCATACTGTTAAAACATGCGTCGAATGTTCCGCAAAGTGCCGCCCGGTTTGAGCGCCTGATGAAAGAGGCCGGTCTTCCGGATGGCGGATTTATTAATCTCTACGCAACCCGTCACCATATCGAACTGATTCTTAATGATCCACGGGTACAGGGTGTGGCGTTAACCGGTTCTGAGGGTGCGGGCGCAACCGTTGCTCAGCAAGCGGCGAAGGCGCTGAAAAAATCCACGCTGGAACTTGGCGGGGCCGATGCATTTATCGTGCTTGCCGATGCCGATATCGAAAAAGCGGCGAAGTGGGGTGTATTTGGTCGCCACTGGAATGGCGGACAAGTTTGTGTCTCATCGAAACGCATGATCGTTGTTGATGAGGTGTATGACCAGTTTGTTGACCATTACATCAACGGTGTTGCCGCGTTGCAGGCGGGCGATCCGTTGGATGAAAAAACAACGCTGGCACCGCTCTCATCGCAGCAGGCCGCTGACGAAGTTAAAGAGAAAATCAGCCAGGCCATTGCGCATGGCGCACAGGCGCTGGAAGTTGGACCGAAAGTCCCGGAACGCGGGGCATTTGTACAGCCGACGATCCTGACCAATGTGACGCCAGACAATCCGGCCTACTATATGGAGTTCTTCGGTCCTGTGTCGATGATCTTCAGAGCCAAAAACGAAGACGACGCGGTGCGGATTGCCAATGACTCGCCGTTTGGCCTTGGCGGTTCTGTCTTCACCCGCGACACCGCGCGCGGTGAAGCGCTTGCCAGCCGCATCTCTACTGGCATGGTGTATATCAATCACCCAACACGTGTTAAAGCTGATCTCCCGTTTGGTGGGGTTCGCCGTTCCGGTTATGGCCGCGAATTAACCGGGCTGGGGATTAAAGAGTTCGTCAATCATAAGCTGATTTCGGTTGTCGATATTGATGCCGATTTTTAACTGTGCGAGGAGCCAGGCCCTATCGGTTCGGCTCCCCGGGTAACGCAACGCGGCCCACATTCAGGGCCGCGGTTTGCGGCTTAATGGTCCAGAAGAGGATGATCAACAAGAACAGCGGCAGTACGTTGAAATAGAGCGGATCGAACAGGCGTGTGTCGGTGCCCAGTGTTAAAGACCAGCGCGACAAAATGGGCGTCATTGTGGGTTAAAAGCGGGTGGCGATGATCATCAGATTGCACAAAAAATAAGCAGAACAAACCAGGCGACAATGGTGATGATTGCCGCGTTCTGGAATTTACTTGTACTCTTCATCAGCCAGTACAACCTCCCAGCTTTCCACCCAGTTAATGGCTATTTTTTGGTCCAGCGAGTGGTCAAAATCGGGATCGTCTTCGTTAAAAAATTCGCTGACCATCACCATCTTGCCGTTCTCCAGCTCAACCATTGATTCCAGCGTCATACCTTTATAATTGCGTTCGCGCACGTAGCCGATTAGACCTGCCACTTTGGCAACATCATGAATCTTTTCCACGCGCAGATCTTCCGGGCGCAGCAGCACATTGAGTCTCTGACCCTTTTTGACAGCGAAATTAACATGAATATTACATTCGCGACCTTCAATGCTTGCCTGCACGCGCGCCTCATCCAGACGTTCGAGCACTGTGGCGTTAAAGATATTGATCTCGCCAATAAAGCTGGCGACAAATAGATTTTTCGGCTCCTCGTAGATTTCGCGCGGGGTGCCGTCCTGCTCAATACGGCCATCACGCATCACCACAATACGATCGGACATGGTCAGCGCTTCTTCCTGATCGTGGGTGACGAAGACAAAGGTAATGCCGAGCTTGCGCTGCAGCGCTTTCAGTTCGTTCTGCATCTGCTTGCGTAGCTTGTAGTCGAGTGCAGAGAGGGATTCATCCAGCAGTAGCAGGCGCGGTTTATTGACCACTGCACGGGCGATAGCAACACGCTGTTGCTGGCCGCCGGAGAGTTGATGCGGTTTACGTTGGGCGAGCTCATCAAGCTGCACCATATGCAGCGCTTCGGTGACGCGCGAGAAGATTTCGCTGGCCGGCGTTTTTTGCATCCGCAGACCAAATGCCACATTTTCGAAAACGGTCATGTGCGGGAAGAGGGCGTAACTTTGAAAAACGGTGTTTACATGGCGGTGTTCTGCCGGAACGTTCGTTATCTCCTGATCATCGAGGCGGATATGACCGACATCGACGTTTTCCAGCCCGGCAATCAGGCGCAGAACAGTAGTTTTACCGCAGCCGGAGGGGCCAAGCAGGGTGAGAAATTCGCCGTTATTGATGGTGAGATTAAAATTGGTAATGACATTTTTTCCATCAAAACTTTTTCCAATACCGGCCAGTTGAACCAGTGGCGAACGCGATTGTGTATTCAATTTTTTCTCTGTCTGGTGTTTGTGCATCTGATGGCGTACTGGATGCGGGGGGAGTGATTAACCACCGTAAGGATTGTGCACGATTTAAGGGTTGGCATGCTACGGCAACGCCCTGAAATCGCCAATCATGTGAGTTTTTGCTAATCAAGTCATCACTTTCTCAACGGCATTTCCTGTGTGAGAGCAATTTTGAAAATATGCTCGTTTACGGGGTAAAGGTGACTTGACGCAATATTTATCTTTTCATGCTTACTGATAATGTTGTGACACTTTGTTGGGGGGCTTCATGGACAAATTATTAGAGCGTTTTTTACAGTACGTTTCTCTGGATACTCAATCTAAGCCCGGCGTCCGCCAGGTGCCAAGCACGGACGGTCAGTGGAAGCTCCTGCGTTTACTTCAGGCCCAACTGGAAGAGATGGGGCTGGAAAATGTGACATTAAGCGACAGAGGCACGCTAATGGCGAAGCTGCCGTCGAACGTGCAAACGCCGGTTCCGGCGATCGGTTTTATTTCCCATGTTGATACTTCTCCGGATTGCAGCGGGAAAAACGTCAACCCACAAATCCTTGAAAACTATCGTGGCGGCGATATCGCGCTCGGCGTTGGCGATGAAATTCTTTCGCCGGTGATGTTCCCGGTGCTGCATCAGTTGTTGGGGCAGACGCTGATTACCACCGACGGCAAAACGCTGCTCGGCGCGGATGATAAAGCAGGCGTCGCGGAAATCATGACCGCGCTGGCGGTGCTGAAAAAGGAAAATATTCCACACGGCGACATCTGTGTGGCATTCACTCCGGACGAGGAAGTTGGCAAAGGGGCAAAGCATTTTGACGTTGAAACTTTTGGCGCGAAATGGGCGTATACCGTCGATGGCGGCGGCGTAGGTGAACTGGAGTATGAGAACTTCAACGCCGCATCGGTGGATATCAAAATTGTCGGCAACAACGTGCATCCCGGCACGGCGAAAGGGGTGATGGTCAACGCTTTGACACTCGCCAGTAAGATCCATGCGCTGGTGCCGGAAGAGGAGAGCCCGGAACAGACGGAAGGCTATGAGGGCTTCTATCATCTGACCAGCATCAAAGGCACGGTTGAACGCGCTGATATGCATTACATCATCCGCGATTTTGATCGTAAAGCCTTTGAAGCGCGGAAACGTAAAATGATGGAGATCGCCAAAAAAGTGGGTAAAGGGCTGCATCCGGATTGCTATATCGAACTGGCGATTGAAGACAGCTACTACAACATGCGCGATAAAGTAGTGGAGTTCCCGCATATCCTGGAGGTCGCCAGGCAGGCGATGCGCGACTGCGATATCGAACCGGACATGAAACCGATTCGCGGCGGCACCGACGGCGCACAGCTCTCCTTCATGGGATTGCCGTGTCCGAATCTGTTTACCGGCGGCTATAACTACCACGGCAAGCATGAATTTGTAACGCTGGAAGGGATGGAAAAAGCGGTGCGGGTGATTGCCCGTATCGCCGGGTTGACCGCAAAAGGGCATTAACACCGTAAATGCCCGGTAGCGCTGCGCTAACCGGGCCTGGTGCAAGGGCAGGACGTTGAGTATTTTTCAGGTCGGATAAGGCACAACCGCCCTGTTTTTATTAGTCCTCGAAGAACCAGTAACCGCTGTTGACCAGCGCGGCGAGCATGGCGAGGAATGACGGGTCTTCCAGCGCATCACCAAAGTTCTCTCCGGTTAACACGACGTCGGCTGCCAGCGCATTCAGCGCCGGGCGGTGCGGCGTATCCACTTTCTCACCATTAACAAAGACATCTTCGCCAATACGCAACACGCGCAGGCCACCAAGACGCACCAGTTTGTCGCCCTGTTGCAGCGCATCATAGATTTCATCCGGCTGATACGGTGGTTCCGGCGGCGCGACATCGAGCTCATGACGCGACTGGGAAATAAACTCACCCAGCCAGTCGTTGAACTGTGCGGGCTGGTTGATTAGGTTCAGCATCATTCCACGCAACTTGTCCACCTCTTCCGGCAGAATATCTGCCGGATGCGCACGCTGCGGCACGTCCGGATCGCTGTAACGCTGGCTACCTAATTCACGCTGTAAAACGTAATCGGCAAAACCGCTGATCAATTCGCGGGCGCTTGGCGCGCGAAAACCTACTGAATAGTTAAGCGAGTTTTCCAGCGAATAGCCTTCATGCGGGAATCCCGGCGGAATATAGAGAATATCGCCCGGCTCCAGTTCTTCATCGATAATCGCCTCGAACGGATCGACCTGGAGCAAATCCGGGTGTGGACAGTGTTGTTTAAGCGACGTTTTTTCACCCACGCGCCAGCGACGACGGCCAGTGCCCTGAATAATAAACACATCGTACTGGTCGAGGTGCGGGCCTACGCCGCCGCCCGGCACTGAGAAAGAGATCATCAGATCGTCGGTACGCCAGTCGGGCAGAGCATGGAACGGACGCATCAGCGCGGCGGCAGGCTGATGCCAGTGGTTTACTGCCTGCACCAGCAGCGACCAGTTGTTTTCACCCAGATGATCATAGCTCTGGAACGGCCCGTGTCCGACCTGCCATTTGCCATCAAGATGGCTGACCAGCCGGCTGTCCACTTCATTTTCCATTGCCAGCCCGGCCAGCTCGTCAGGGCTGATGGGATCGACGAAATTTTTAATTCCGCGTTTCAGCACTACCGGGCGTTTTTGCCAGTAGCGTTGGATAAAATCTGGCCAGTTAATCTCTACATGATATTCCATATGCGTTTCCGGCAAATAATCATTGGCTGAATAAAAGATTATAGTAATGCTGATGCGCTATTTTGTCTGTGTAACAGGGGAGATAACAAGAAAAAGGGGGCGAATTCATCCCCCTTTTTGCACACGTGGTAAATGATGGCGATCAGTCACCGATGGCGCTGGTGTGCTGTCGTCCAAAAATCGCTTCCATTTTGGCCCCGCCAAGCATGCTCTCGCCAGTTAGAATTTGCCCTTCATACTGGTCAACGATCTCCCGCGCTACGGAAAGCCCGACGCCCTGACCGGGACGCAGTGTGTCGGCGCGCTGCCCGCGATCAAAAACGATTTCGCGTTTAGCAATCGGGATCCCGGGGCCATCGTCTTCAACCACAATATGCAAGGTATCTTCGGTTTGCCGGGCGGAAACTTCGACAAATTCAAGGCAGTATTTGCAGGCGTTATCCAGTAGATTGCCCATTACTTCCATAAAGTCATTCTGTTCGCCAACAAAGCTAACTTCCGGTGAGATATCGAGTGTGATATTCACCCCTTTGCGTTGATAAACCTTATTCAGCGCTGATGTGAGGCTGTCGAGCAATGGCGCAATGGGATGTAGTTCGCGGCTCAACAGGCCGCTGCTGCCTCGCATTGTCGCCCGATGCAGGTAGTAACCGATTTGCTGCGAAATACGGCTGATCTGCTCCAGCATTAAGGGTTCAGCTTCGCCAAGACTCATCTTCTCGCTGCGAAGCGATCGTAATGTGCTCTGTAATACCGCCAGCGGTGTTTTCAGGCTATGGGTGAGGTCGGTTAGTGTCGTGCGATATTTGTCGTAGCGATCGCGTTCACTCTTCAATAGGCGGTTCAGATTGCTCACCAGACTGGTCAGCTCGCGGGTGGTTTCCGGGTTGAGTTGCTCACGGTGATGCTCTTCCAGTTCGCGCACTTCCCGCGCCAGATCCTCAATAGGTCGCAGACTCCACCATGCCGCCAGCCACAGCAGTGGTACCACCAGCAACAGGTTGGCGGCCAGTACATAGATAAACCAGTTCCAGACCATATTGGAGCGGTTAAGCTCGACAGGAATGGTATCGACAACCACGATGGTCAGTTGCGGCATGCGTGCCGTAGCGGGGTAAATATTCACTGCCACGGAGTGCGTCATTTCCGAGTTGCTGTCGTCGTTGCGGATCTCTTTCAGCTCTTCCTCAATGGAATGGTCGTCATCTACCAGCGTGCTGCTGGCATCGACATCGGCTTCGATTTCGTGAAAACCGTTAGCTGTCAGCCAGTCCGGCTCGATCATCTTCTGCAACCATGGCACATTTTTCTGCGACCAGATCAGTTTATTATCTTTATCATAGATAAATGCCACCGTCGGGCTTTGCAGGTTGAGATTTTTCGGTAACTCAACGCTGAGCTGATTATTTTCCCATTTCGCCAGGGTGTAAAAGAGGCTACTTTCACCGCGCAACAGACGGAAGGTGGTTTTATCAAAGCTGACGCTATAACCCACCAGTGCCACCACACCATACGCCAGCGAGAGCACCATCACTACGGCTGCCGTGGCGAGTAAAAAGCGAACCCGCAATGACAGCGGCATGATGTGTTGCAGCAGACGCCTCATTTCGGCAATTCAAATAAATATCCCTGACCGCGCACCGTGGTGATAACGTCATTGGGATACAGCGCCTGGATTTTTTTACGCAACCGGCCCATCAGCACGTCGATGGTGTGACTTTCACGCAGTTCTGCATCGGGATAAAGCTGCAACATCAAGGAATCTTTGCTTACCACTTTGCCGCTGTTGCGGATCAGTGTTTCCATAATGGTGTATTCAAAGGCCGTGAGTTTCACTACTTCATCATTAATGGATAATTCCCGTCGTGAAAGATCAACCTGGAAAGGTGACATCGAGATCAGTTGCGAGGCCAGGCCACTGTTACGGCGCATCAATGCCTGAATGCGCGCTACTATCTCTTCAATATGGAAGGGTTTAGTGACGTAGTCGTCGGCACCCGCGCTCAGCACTTCGACTTTATCCTGCCAGCCTTCGCGGGCGGTCAGAACTAACACCGGCAGTGAAACGTCATGGCTGCGCCAGCGGCGGATCAGTGACAGGCCATCTTCATCCGGCAGACCGAGATCGACAATGGCGATGTCCGGCAGATGTTCATTCAGAAAGTAATCTGCTTCCTTTGCGTCTTCCGCCGCGTCAACCTGATGTTCCAGTTCCTGTAACTGAACTTTTAAGTGGTGGCGCAGCAGAGCATTATCTTCCACAACGAGAACGCGCATCGTCAGAACTCTCCGTATATTTTTGATTGAAATAGTTTAACGCGGATTGTCAGGCGTAGGGGATAAACATTTACTAAACCAGGAGGGAAGAAACCCTCTTTTCAAGGAAAAAAGAGGGTTAGCAGGCAGAAGAATGGATTACTTTAATTCATCAACCATGGTGATAGCACGACCGATATAGTTGGCCGGAGTCATCGCTTTCAGACGCGCTTTTTCGTCGTCCGGCAGTGCCAGGCTATCGATAAACTGCTTCATCCCTTCGGCGTCAACGCGTTTGCCTCGGGTCAGTTCTTTTAATTTTTCATACGGTTTTTCGATGCCATAACGGCGCATCACGGTCTGGATAGGCTCGGCCAGTACTTCCCAGTTGTGATCGAGTTCGTCGAGCAGACGGTCACGGTTCACTTCCAGTTTGCTCACGCCTTTCAGCGTTGACTGGTAAGAGATCAGCGCGTAACCAACGCCAACACCGAGATTACGCAGTACCGTCGAGTCGGTCAGATCGCGCTGCCAGCGGGAAATAGGCAGTTTGCTTGCCAGATGCTGTAACACGGCATTTGACAGACCGAGGTTGCCTTCGGAGTTCTCAAAGTCGATCGGGTTAACTTTGTGCGGCATGGTGGAAGAACCAATTTCGCCGGCAATAGTTTTCTGCTTGAAGTGGTTCAGCGCAACGTAGCCCCAGATATCACGGTCGAAGTCGATCAGAATAGTGTTGAAGCGCGCCATGCAGTCGAACAGCTCAGCGATATAATCATGCGGCTCAATCTGCGTGGTGTACGGGTTCCACTGGATCCCGAGCGAAGTCACGAACTCTTCGCTGAACTGATGCCAGTCCACTTCCGGATAGGCGGCGATGTGTGCGTTGTAGTTACCTACCGCGCCGTTGATTTTGCCTAGAATTTCCACCTGGTTCAGTTGGCGGAATTGACGCTCCATACGATAAGCGACGTTGGCCATCTCTTTACCCATTGTGGATGGCGTTGCCGGCTGGCCGTGGGTGCGCGAGAGCAGCGGAATATCACGGTACTGTACCGCCAGATCTTTTACCGCGTCGATGATCTTGCGCCAGTAAGGCAGGATCACTTCGTCACGGGCGGTTTTCAGCATCAGAGCATGGGAGAGGTTGTTGATATCTTCCGAGGTACAGGCAAAGTGGATAAATTCGGATACCGCGTGCAGTTCGGCAATATCGGCCACTTTCTCTTTCAGAAAATATTCGACCGCTTTGACATCGTGGTTAGTGGTGCGCTCGATAGTTTTAATGCGGGCGGCATCTTCTTCACTGAAGTCTTCGACGATTTTATCGAGGTAACCGTTTGCGTGGGCAGCAAAAGCAGGAACTTCCTTGATCGCCGCGTGCGCCGCCAGTTTTTGCAGCCAGCGTACTTCAACCTGAACACGAAATTTCAGCAAACCGAATTCGCTGAAAATCCCGCGCAGTACGCTGACTTTATCGCCGTAGCGTCCATCGACAGGGGAAACGGCGGTCAGTGAGGATAATTCCATAAGTCACAACTCCGGGAGGTTAACAATGAGCGAGAATTTGTTTGGCCTGTGTCGACAGGCGATTTCGGGAAAACATCAATTGCAGGCGGCCCCCGCCGACCTGATGCCACAGCACGGCGGCGCGGATCCCGGCGAGCAGCGTGGCGCGTACTTTTGCCTGCACCTGCGAACTTTGCAGCACGGCGGGCGAGCCAGTGACCTGAATGCGCGGCCCCAGCGGGCTGATAATGTCAATATAAATAGCAGCCATCGCGCTGAGCAGCGTCTCCGATTGCAGATCGAAATGCTCAAGCTGTCGCTGTAATCCAGCAATGCGGTTACCGAGCGTATCCATTGCGCCTTTACTGCCAGCAAGTTTACGCTCCAGTACCATCATAGAAAGAGTGTAGCGGGTTAATTCACCATTCAGACCCTGGCGACTGCTCGCGTTCAGCACACCCAGCAGCGTTTCCAGCCCGGTACGCAGGTTGGTTTCACTGCCGCCGAACACACTGAGCGTGGAGTCCGGGTTGAGATCGATAACGCTATTGAGCGAAACGTGCAGCGCGTCAGAGTCACAATGTCCCTGGTGCGCCAGTTGCTGCACCAGCCGTGCGGACTGGCAAATGCCTGCCAATGCAAGGGTAATATCGTAATAGTTCTTCGCCACACTCACTCCTTCCACTGCCCGCATCGTTAACGGCTGCGCGGGCTTTTGCCAGTCCAGTATTTACGCTAATTCGTTAAAGGGGCAGCGGCAGGCGCTGCTCAATGATGCCGCCACCAAGGCAGACTTCGCCGAGATAAAAAACAGCGGATTGCCCCGGCGTGACGGCCGCAACCGGCGCATCAAAACGCACCTCAATGCGCTCGTTGTCCAGCACCGTGACAGTGCAGGGAATATCTTCCTGACGGTAACGGGTTTTCACCGTGCAGCGCAGGGTTCCTTGCAGCGGTTCGCGATTGACCCAGTGCAACTGCTGGGCAATCAGCCCGACAGACATCAGACGCGGATGTTCGTGACCCTGTGCGACGATGAGGATATTGTTTTCCACATCTTTATCAACCACGTACCACGGCTCTTCGCTACCTTCTTTGGTGCCGCCGATCCCCAGACCTTTGCGCTGGCCGAGGGTGTGGTACATCAGCCCTTGGTGCTCGCCAATCTCTTCACCGTCGACGGTGAGGATTTTGCCCGGCTGGGCTGGCAGGTAACGACCGAGGAATTCGCGGAATTTACGTTCGCCGATAAAACAGATACCCGTAGAGTCTTTTTTCTTCGCGGTCGCCAGGTCGAGTTCTTCGGCGATTTTACGCACTTGTGGTTTTTCCAGCTCGCCGACCGGGAACAGACTCTGGGCGATTTGCTCATGGCCCAGCGTATACAGGAAGTAGCTCTGATCCTTGTTGCCATCAAGGCCGCGCAGCAGCCGACTTTTGCCGTCAATGTCGGCACGACGCACATAGTGACCAGTGGCAATGTAGTCTGCGCCCAGATCTTCAGCAGCAAACTCAAGGAAGGCTTTAAATTTGATCTCTTTGTTGCAGAGAATATCCGGGTTCGGCGTCCGTCCGGCTTTATATTCAGCCAGGAAATGTTCGAACACGTTGTCCCAGTATTCTGCGGCAAAGTTAACCGTGTGAAGCTCAATGCCGAGCTTGTCGCAAACGGCCTGCGCGTCGGCCAGATCCGCCGCCGCGGTGCAGTATTCCTCGCCGTCATCCTCTTCCCAGTTCTTCATGAACAGGCCTTCCACCTTATAACCTTGTTGCTGTAACAGGTAAGCGGAAACGGAAGAGTCGACACCGCCGGACATGCCGACGATCACTTTTTTTGGGCTATCAGACATAGAATACTCACGACTAAGAACTTCAGGGCGGCGTATTCTATCACGGGCTGGCAGCGCAGGCACCCCTTTGTGCCCATTCATGTTGTGGATGTGTTGCGATAAGGCACACAGCGGCCGTTTATACGGTGAACGGCCAGTTAAATTCACCGACTAACGCTAGCGGATAGCGCTCCCCGCGCTGCCAGCTACGGATGCTCTCCGCGACCAGTGGCGAGCGCAAATTTGACGCCTGTAAAATCTCTTCGGCAGTCACCCACAGGCAGCGATCGATATCGCTGTCGTGCGGCTCAGTGGCGCACATTTCGTCAAGCTCGATGGCAAACAGAAAACGCAGAAACGGGGTTTTGTCCGGGGCGATCCAGTGGTGCATGCGGATAAACTGCTGCGGCTCGGCGCGGATCCCGGTCTCTTCCCACAGCTCGCGTTTTGCCGCCTGAATGAGGGTTTCGTCAGCTTCAAGATGGCCGGCAGGCTGATTCCATAGTACTTTGCCGTTGATTGTCTCTTCTACAACGAGAAATTTACCGGCGGCGTGAACCACGCAGGCGACGGTAATATGGGGTTTAAACATAGCTGGCTCCCTGGTAAGCGTCACGCCACTCGCCATTGGCGAGGTTATCCAGCGTGTAATTCCCCATAGCGTAGCGGATGAGACGCAGAGTGGGAAATCCAACATGGGCGGTCATGCGACGTACCTGGCGGTTGCGCCCTTCATATAGCGTAATTTTCAGCCAGGCGGTGGGGATCGATTTGCGCTCGCGGATTGGCGGATTACGCGGCCATAGCCAGTCTGGCTCATTGACCAGCTCAATACCTGCAGGCAGGGTTGGGCCGTCATTGAGGGTGACGCCACTGCGCAGCGCGGCGATGGCCTCGTCAGTCGGTTCCCCTTCCACCTGCACGTAATAAATTTTGCCGGTACGTTTGCCTGGCTGGGTAAGACTTGCCTGCAGCGCGCCATCGTTGGTCAATACCAGCAGCCCTTCGCTGTCACGATCAAGACGACCGGCGGCATACACGCCCTGGACCGGAATAAAATCTTTCAGCGTGCTGCGTCCGTCTTCGTCGGTAAACTGTGCCAAAACATCGTAGGGTTTATTGAACAAAATAACGCGTTTTGGTTGGCTTTGCCCGGAAGGTTTAGACGCTTGTCGCGAGCTGAATCGCTCAACCCGGTGATTTCTAAAAGAAGTTTTCTTCATGGTATTTTCAGTAGTTATCAATTCCCGCATTATAACGGAATAACGATTGCCTTTCATGGAGCCTGAGTATCGGTTAGTATTGACGGGCTCATTACAATTTATTAACAAAAAACGGTTTGCTCTGTGTGATTCAGATAACAGGTGAACGGACGAAGTCTGAGCGCCCCGGCATGAAGTCAGCGAGCAAACAACCAGAAGTGCTCGAAGGAGAGGTGAATGGAAAGCAAAGTAGTTGTTCCGGCGGAAGGTAAAAAGATCACCCTGCAAAATGGCAAGCTCAACGTTCCGAATGACCCGATTATCCCGTTCATTGAAGGTGACGGTATCGGTGTTGACGTTACCCCGGCGATGCTGAAAGTGGTGGATGCCGCTGTGGAGAAAGCCTACAAAGGCGAGCGTAAAATTTCCTGGATGGAAATTTATACCGGCGAGAAATCGACCCACGTTTATGGCCAGGACGTCTGGTTGCCGCCTGAAACACTTGATCTGATTCGTGAATACCGCGTTGCAATTAAAGGCCCTTTGACCACGCCAGTTGGCGGCGGAATCCGTTCCCTGAACGTTGCGCTGCGCCAGGAGCTGGACCTTTATATCTGCCTGCGCCCGGTTCGTTACTACGAGGGCACCCCAAGCCCGGTTAAACACCCGGAACTGACTGACATGGTCATCTTCCGTGAAAACGCTGAAGACATTTACGCCGGTATCGAATGGAAAGCGGACTCTGCTGACGCAGAAAAAGTGATTAAATTCCTGCGCGAAGAAATGGGCGTGAAGAAAATTCGCTTCCCGGAACATTGCGGTATTGGCATCAAACCGTGTTCCGAAGAGGGCACCAAACGTCTGGTGCGCGCCGCGATTGAATATGCGATCGCCAACGACCGCGATTCCGTGACGCTGGTTCACAAAGGCAACATCATGAAGTTCACCGAAGGCGCGTTCAAAGACTGGGGTTACCAGTTGGCTCGCGAAGAGTTCGGCGGCGAACTGATCGACGGTGGCCCGTGGCAGAAAATCAAAAACCCGAAAACCGGCAAAGAGATCATCATCAAAGATGTGATCGCTGATGCATTCCTGCAACAGATCCTGCTGCGTCCGGCTGAATATGACGTTATTGCCTGTATGAACCTGAACGGTGACTACATCTCTGACGCACTGGCTGCTCAGGTTGGCGGTATCGGTATTGCGCCTGGCGCGAACATTGGTGACGAATGTGCTCTGTTTGAAGCGACCCACGGCACGGCACCGAAATATGCGGGTCAGGACAAAGTGAACCCGGGTTCTGTGATCCTTTCCGCTGAGATGATGCTGCGTCACATGGGCTGGGTTGAAGCGGCTGACCTGATCGTCAAAGGCATGAGCGGCGCGATTAACGCCAAAACCGTGACCTACGATTTTGAACGTCTGATGGAAGGCGCTAAGCTGCTGAAATGTTCAGAGTTTGGCGACGCGATCATCGCGAACATGTAATCCGCTTTGCGGGTTAAACAAGAACGGGAGCCAGATGGTTTCCGTTTTTTATTGCTAACTGAAAAACACGTTCTATGGGCGTGTTTTTCGGCTTTTTGGCTCTGCCAGTAATAGTGGGAAAAGAAAGTGGAGGCCCTCCAGCCGGTGCCATAAAACATAAAATTTTTTCACCACCGTAACCATCTCACACCAAAAGAAAACCAGCTAAAAATGTGTTGATGTTAAGCGAAGCGGGCTTGATCATCTGCATCGATGAATATACTGTATATAAAAACAGTATTTAGCAGGACTACACTATGCAGCTCATCAAACCCGCAGATTTTCCGCGCGCCGTTGTCGCGCTACCCCTTTTCAGCGACCTTGTTCAGTGCGGCTTTCCCAGTCCGGCAGCAGATTATGTTGAGCAGCGGATTGACCTTAACGAGCTACTTGTACAACATCCCTGCGCGACGTATTTCGTCAGGGCGGCAGGGGATTCCATGATTGATGGCGGAATCAGCGATGGCGATCTTCTTGTCGTTGACAGTTCCCGTACCGCCCGGCATGGCGACATTGTGATCGCAGCAGTAGACGGCGCATTCACCGTGAAGCGTCTTCAGCTCAGACCCTCCCTTCAGCTTAACCCAATGAATCCCGCATACAGCCCGATCCGGGTGACGAGTGAAGACACGCTCGACATCTTCGGTGTCGTGACTTTTATCGTCAAAGCAGTGGGCTGATTATGTTTGCGCTGTGCGATGTGAACAGCTTCTATGCGTCGTGTGAAACCATTTTTCGACCGGATTTGAAAGGGCGACCTGTCGTCGTTTTATCGAATAACGACGGTTGCGTGATTTCCCGCAGCGCGGAAGCGAAGCCTTTTGTGTCCATGGGTGAGCCTTATTTCAGACAGAAAGAGGCATTCCGGCGCCACGGCATTGTGGCGTTCAGCAGTAATTACGAGCTGTACGCGGACATGTCTAATCGCGTGATGACGACGCTGGAAGAGATGAGCCCGCGCGTGGAAATATACTCCATTGATGAGGCCTTTTGTGACCTTACTGGCGTGCGGAATTGCCGCGATTTAACTGACTTCGGGCATGAGGTTCGGGCCACCGTGCTGAAACGTGCCCATCTGACGGTCGGCGTTGGCATCGCACAAACCAAAACCCTGGCGAAGCTGGCCAACCACGCCGCCAAAAAGTGGCAGCGGCAGACCGGCGGAGTGGTCGATTTGTCGAACCAGGCGCGCCAGCGAAGGCTGATGGCAATGCTTCCGGTTGAAGAAGTCTGGGGTGTAGGCCGTCGTCTTTCAAAAAAGCTCGACGCCATGGGTATCAAAACGGCACTGGATTTGGCTGACAGCGATATCCGGTTTATCCGTAAGCACTTCAGCGTCGTTCTGGAGAGGACAGTCCGGGAGCTTCGCGGCGAGCCATGTCTCGAGTTGGAGGAGTTCGCGCCAGCAAAACAGGAAGTTGTCTGCTCCCGTTCGTTTGGCGGTTGCATTACCGGTTACGAGGATATGCGACAGGCAATATGCAGCTACGCCAGCCGGGCGGCGGAAAAGCTGCGTGGTGAGCATCAGTACTGCCGGTTTATCTCCGTATTTGTTAAGACCAGCCCGTTTGCATTAAACAAGCCGTATTATGGCAACAGCGCATCTGTAAAGCTCCTCACGCCCACGCAGGACAGCAGGGGCATCATTGGTGCGGCCACACGCTGCCTGGATGCGATCTGGAAAGAGGGTCATCACTACCAGAAAGCGGGGGTAATGCTCGGCGATTTTTTCAGTCAGGGTGTCGCGCAGCTCAATCTATTCGATGACAACGCGCCGCGGGCGAACAGTGAAAAGCTGATGGACGTTCTGGATCAGCTCAACGCAAAAGACGGGCGGGGCACGTTGTATTTTGCCGGGCAGGGTATACAACCCCCATGGCAGATGAAGAGCAATCTGCTATCGCCACGGTACACCACAAGGTATTCAGATCTTCTTAGGGTCCGATGAGCTTTATCAGTTAACGTGGTCTGCTATGTGCCAGGCGGAAGTTGCTCGTTTCAGCCTGGGTTAATAAACGGGGAGCAGATCAAGCTGATCTGCTCCCGTGTTGCTGAGGCATTTACTTTTTCGGGGAGATTTTGCGGCGCAGGTAATTAGCCGCCAGGGCCGCGATAAGGCCGCACAGGCTCATCAGCAGCCAGGCTGTACGGAAGGATTCAGGTGCATCAGCCTTACCGCTTAGCGCAACAAAAAGCGCCACGCCGATTGCCGCACCAATCTGGCGTGAGGTGTTGATGAGCCCTGTTCCTGTCGAATACATATGGGCCGGAAGCCCGGAAACTGCTCCTGCCATAAAGCCCGTCTGCGCGATACCCGCACCGAGTCCGGTCATAATCAGGCCGGGCAAATAGTCCAGTAACCAGGCATCACCAGTATGGTTACTAAGCGTAAAAAACCACCATAGTCCGCTCAGGAAGTACAGTACGGAGCCTGCGACAGCAAGGTTCTGCGGGCTGGCCTTTACCCTCCCGATAAGCAGAGAGGCGACAACGGCGGTACCGGGTCCCGCAGCAAAAGCAAGACCTGCCTGCGCGGCGGTCAGGTGCCATGCCTGGGTCAGGAACATCGTGCCGCCAAGTAACATAACGGCAAAACTCATATAAAAACATCCCATGCCTATTGTTGCCGTTGTGAAAGCCCGGGAATGGAAGAGGCTCAGGTCGAGAAGAGGACGGGAGGATTTCAGGCAGTGGTACACAAATACCGTCAGGACGACGATGGCTCCCACACTGCCCGTGAGAATACCGGCTTCATGGGTGGCCCATTCCGAAGTGTGAGCGATGGTGGCGGTGAGAAGGGCTATTCCTGTCGTCAGGAGTACGCTTCCCGTGATGTCGGGTGCAGGCCCGGTATGCGGTGCACTTTCTTTCAGGTATCGGGTACATATGAGAGCCCCAATCACGATTGGCACGTTGATGAAGAAAAGCAGATGCCAGTCAGCCTGTACCAGAACACCCCCCAGGACAGGACCGGCCGCTGCCGCAACCGAGCCGGTGGCTGCCCAGAAGCCGATCACCTGCTTATGCTTCTCCTGAGGATATGCACTCAGTAGTAGCCCAAGGCTTGTCGGGATGAGCATGGCCGCTGCAAACCCCTGTATTGCTCGTGCGGCGATGAGTATCCAGAGCGTGGGTGCTAGCCCACAGAGCAGACTCGACAGACCAAACAGGGCCAGACCTACCGAGAAGATGGTCCGTCGACCGTACCGGTCGGCAAAACGACCACTCAGCACCAGCGTTGAGGCAAAACAGACGGAGAAGATCGTCAGAATCAGTGACAGCGTGGCCTCGGGTTGCCCGGGAAAACTTCGGCTGATCGACGGGAAGGCAAGGTTGACGACAAATAAGTCCAGTGAGCTCAGGATGCTGCCCAGTCCGATTGAAAGCAGACCTGCCGGGTGAATACGTGATGGTGAACTCGCTGTTATGGTTGATGAATTAAGGGCCATTGTTCCTCTCTGAATAAAGCGCTACCCACTGACTGCAGGTATAACAATATACGTGTATATACCCGCATATGGCGACGAGCGTCAATGCTTTCCAACCTGCAGAACAATAAACCTTCGCTTTCAGCCATGAAGTCTCTGCATCAGATGATTCTCTTCCGGCATCGCTTTCTGGACTCAGGTATAATGTGGGTATATGCTCGTAAACCCCTTTTGTTATCTGAACTTGATATGGGCACTGGATATGAGTTCTCCCTGCTACTGTAAAAATCTGCGTGATTTCACACGTAAGATGACCGCGATTTACGACGCCGAGCTGGATGCCTATGGCATCAATATTGCGCAGTATTCGTTGATGAGGCTGGTGATAAACAATAGTCCCGTAAGCCTTACCCGGCTCGGTGATATCGCCGGGCTGGATCGTTCTACGGTAGGACGAAACGTCACCGTTCTGGCGCGTCAGGGGTGGTTGCAGGTCGACCGTGATGGTATGGACAAAAGGCAGCAGCAGGTCTCCATCACCCCTGAAGGTGAAGCGCTCATCAGAGAAGCCTTTCCGGCCTGGCAGCGCTGCCAGCACATCATTGAAGAACGTCTTGGCGCGGACAACGTCAGGGCGCTGCAGCACATTTTTCACCAAATCTGAATTGCAGGTTGCCAGCTTAAAAGAATAAAATGACATATGGGTATATACCCGTATATATGAATCTATTTTAAAGACCAAATAAATCATTAACATAAGTAAGAGGTGGCAATGTGAAATATCAGATCCTTGGCAATACGGGCGTTAGAGTCTCCTCAGTGGCCCTGGGAACGGCAAATTTTGGCATGCGGTGGGGGTACGGCGCATCATTAGACGAAAGTCGGGCGATTTTAGATGCTTTTGAAGCGGATGGCGGTAACTTTATAGATACGGCTGATGTGTATCAGTTCGGTGAATCGGAAGAGTTTCTGGGGGCCCTCCTTCAGGGACGCAGAGAAAATTTCTTTCTCGCGACAAAATATTCGAGCGGCGCATCTAAAGTGGCCGGCGGGCTGGTTACAGGCAACAGTCGTCGGGCGATGGTGTCCTCGGTGGAGTCGAGCCTGAAGCGGCTTAAAACCGATCGTATCGATTTATACTGGGTTCATCATCCTGACGATATCACGCCGTCAGAAGAACTGGTCCGGGGACTTGAAGATCTATCCAGAGCCGGAAAAATTCTTTACGCCGGTTTGTCCAATTTTTCGGCCTGGCGGCTGGCACGCGCAGCAACGCTTGCCGAACTGTATCACGCGGTGCCCATTGTCGCCTCTCAGTTCCAGTACAGTCTGGTTTCACGTCAACCCGAACGTGACATGCTGAAAGCCTGCAGAGCGCTGCAGATAACCCCCATAACCTGGTCCCCGCTGGGCGGTGGAATGCTCACCGGCAAATACCGTGCCGGTGAAAAAGGCAGGGCAGAAGGGATGGGGGGAAAAGTATTCCAGGCGGAAAACAACGAACAGCGGAGCGCCATTCTCGACGAAGTTCTGGCTATTGCCGCTGAAACCGGGGCAAGCCCCGACCAGGTGGCTATTGCCTGGGTTGCTGCACAGCAATGTATCCCTATTATCGGCCCCCGGACGCAGGCGCAGTACGTCAGTAATGTGGGGTTTTCAGGGTTGAATCTCACAGAGGCACAAATCGACAGGCTGAACAGCGTCAGCCAGTTTGACAATGACATTAAAACGGCCCCCGTGCAGGCATTACTGGATCAGGTTATACCAGGTAAACCAGTGGCATAACATGAGGACTATGGTCTGGGGAATAAACTGACATCAGAACTGTTGTCAGTTTATCCGACCGAAGTGACTGGAACAGGATCACGCGAACTGTCTGTGTTTCACAGCAACATATCTACCGCGACCAGTACCAGTGCCCCTGCAAGGATCATATTGACCAGGCGACCGTGCCGGTGCAGAAGCGTCTGAAACAGGTGTCCTGCTGCCGCCCAGCAGAGATTGCCAAAGGCGCCGATCAGAGCCAGTAGAACGCTGACCAGAATAATCCAGACCTTACTGCTGGTATAGGGGATGACGAAGGCGGAGAGAGCCGTTATCCCGTAAAGGATGATTTTTACATTCGCAAACTGCAGTAAAAAACTGGTTCTGAAGGTCAGTGGGACGTCAGAGCCGGTGTTATTTGCCTGCTGACTTCGGGCAATTTTCAACGCCAGCCAGAGAATATAAACCACGCCTGACCAGGTCAGCCAGTGGGTGACGGCAGGCAGTGTTCGGGTTATCGCCACGGTAAATAAGGCGCACAGGAGCATAATAATGAGAAATCCTGCTCCCATGCCAGCCAGTGGACGCAGGCTTTTACGGAATCCGTGAGTATGCACGCTGCTCAGAGCCAGAATGTTATTAGGACCCGGGGTAAGTGCAGTAATGAAAGTATAAGCCAGAAAAGCTCCGGCAATCGAAAGTGACATAATAACTCCTCTTTTTTTTTAATTTAGAGGATGCCAATAAGAAAAAATATTGAATGTTTTCGCATTCATGATTCAACGTTATGAATACTTCACAGGAGACAATCTTGGACTTACGTCGTTTGTTAACCCTCAGGACCATTCTGGAAGAAGGATCGTTTGCCAAAGCAGCCAGTAAACTTTGCTGTACGCAGTCAACGGTCACATTTCAGATCAGACAACTTGAGGCCGAATACGGTGTTCAGCTGTTTGAAAAAATTGGTCGCCGCATGGTGCCAACGGATGCCGCCAGGAATATGATGCCCTATATTGATGTGATGATGGTCGCCATAAATGGTATTAAACAGGCCGTCCAACAACATGCTGAACCGGAAGGTGAATTGCGCATTGCCGTGGGCGAGACGCTACTTTCCTACAAGATACCGCAGGTGCTAAAGAGTTTTAAAAAAAGAGCGCCGAATGTGTTGCTGTCTCTGCAATCCCAGAACTGTTATACAATCCGTGACAGTTTGCTGGCCAATGAAATTGATTTGGGGATTTTCTATCGGGTGGGCAAGGATGCGTCTCTTATCACGGAAAACTATGGCGAACATCCTCTCGTGCTCGTTGCCTCTCCTGAATTAACGCTGGTTGATTTCACACGGGGAAATCAGCATATCCCCGTCAGTTTCATTATTAATGAAAAACAATGTGTATTTCGTCTGATGTTTGAATCTGTCCTCAGACAAAGAAAAATAACGATTGACTCCACCATTGAGCTCATCAGCATTGAAAGTATTAAGCAGTGCGTCATGGCCAATACAGGCGTGACATACTTACCGCGATTCACGGTGGAGAAAGATCTGCGTGCCGGACTGCTGCAGGAACTTCCTCTGTCACCAGTCCCTGAAACCCTTTCTGCAGTGTGTGCTCATCACTCAGGTAAGGTCATTACGCCAGCAATGGGGCTGTTTATTCAGTCCTTACGGGAGAGTCTGGACGCTTGACCGCTGCCCTCATACTGCTTTGCAGAATTGCCCCATCGATTTTAGCCGTTGACAGGACTGATAATAGTTAACGGCTAAAGAATGTCACGATAAGCCGGATTCCCGGAAGTCCAGGTACGGCTGATGACACCGGGTCAATTTTTCCTTTCATTCTCAGGTATGCGCGGCGTGCTCCTTCTGATGATGACAGGAAAGCAACAAGTGAGTACCTGCCTGCATCAATCAGAAAACTCATCAAAGGCTCGATATAATAAACGCGTGCGTTTCTTTTGGTAGGAGCGTCGTAAAGATAGAGGTAAAATCTTTTCTTCTGGCATTATTCGCTAAGTGCCAGAAGCGGAAGTTGATAACATTGCGATATGTTATTTTAAGGGGGCAGGGCAAAAGTTAACTAATAAACTCTTATGAAAGAACAAGTGAATTAAGGACATGATCCTGCCATACCCCGTTTATTTTGAGATAAGATTGTGCATACCCTTCTTTAACAAACCCCAGTTTTTCAAGAGTCTTACTACTGCGAATGTTATCAGGAAGATGATTGGCCATAATTCTGTGCATTCCGTACTTTTCATGAACATAGGTGATTGATTTATTGAGAGCTTCATGCATTATCCCTTTACCTTGATAAGCATGATCGAGCGAAAATCCTAGATAGCATGCTTCGAACACACCAAATATGAAGTTGGTGAAGTTTATACTTCCGATTATTTTGCTTTCATTCTTTAAAGTAAAAACCAGGTTCAAACACTTTTTATTCTCATAATCGTTTAGTGCGTTTATTATTCTGCTTGATATGTTTTCAAGTTTAAAGTAGTCATCATTACGTAATGGTTCAAAGGGTGCCAGGTGTGACCTGTTATTAAGTAGATAGTGCTGAAAAGCTTCTGCAAGGTCGGTTACGAGCAAGTACACATCAGTTCGTTCTGTAGAAAATAACTTCATAACTTATCCTTATGTCAAAATATAGGCCTGGTGGGTTAATAAAATGCTCTCTGTAAAACGATCTATAGATATTCTGATTAATAATATATTTCTAATTTAATATTATCAATTTTTGCCGGATTGTTGGGCGTTTTAGGGCCAGTCTTCGCGCATAGCTGACTCGCTGCTCATGCCACTTGTCAGCCGTGCGCCAGTTATAGTCATTCGAACCCTGAGAATGACACTTTTAAGTGATTCCGGGTATGCGCTTATTGTGATCTCATCACGGAATTCAGGTGTGTACTGTTTACGGGGCGTTTTGCTGGTTGATGTGGATTTTGTCATTTGCTTCACCTGGCACGAAATCCGGCTTCCGGACCAGAGTGGCTTCAGGCTGCCGCAGCGCCTGTGAAATGGGTTCAGCCAACGCGCGCGCCGTCGGCAACAGGCCATCTGCGCTGTGCAAAAATAACGGATCTCCGAACAGCTTTCGTAACCTCGACAATGCTGCACTCATGGCGGGTTGACTCACGCCAATCTGAGTAGCGGCCCGCGTCACATTGCGCTCGGTCATCAGCGCATCGAATGCTGCGAGCAGATTCAAGTTAATTCCGTGAAAATCCATAAATCAAATAATCATTCATATCATTCATTTGTTAGACGGATTTTATCGCAAGGAAGACACTTTAGTCATCCACAACCACTTGTAGGTAACTGTACCCTAAGGGAAGCAACCTATGAACACAATCAACGCCGAACTCACCGAGCGTCTGCGCATCGAGCGCCAGGCCGTAGAAACGCTGTATCGCGCCTTCAGCGAAAAGAATCCCGATCTCGTAGATACCGTGCTGGCGCCGCAATGGGAGGACATCCCGCTGGCGCCGGGCCATGCCCCCGGGCCGGAAGGTATCAAGCCGATTATCCGCGACCTCGGCGAGGCTTTTCCCGATGTACAGATCGCTATCCAGGACATGATCCAGGTGCCTGGCCAGATCGGAGTGCGTGCCGAGATCAGCGGTACGCACCAGGGCGAATTTTTCGGAATAGCACCTACTGGCAAGAAGGTCAGCTTCCGATTGCATGAATTCCACACGCTGAGCGGCAGCCGCGTCACCACCACATGGCACATGGAGGACTGGTTCGGCCTGTTCCTTCAGCTTGGACAGTTCCCCGTCCAGTCCTGATTATTTTGAAGGCAAGGTTCATTATGAAAGCAGCACTCATCCAGACTTTCGGTAGCCCGGACGTCATCAGTATCGGTGAAATGACCGTGCGTAATCCGCAACCGGGAGAGGTTGTGGTTCGCATCGAAGCGGCTGGTATCAATCCCCTGGACGTGAAAATCATTGCAGGTTATCTGCAACAGGTTTTCCCGGTCGATTTCCCCTACGTTCCAGGCACCGACTTTAGCGGCGTGGTCGACGTGGTCGGCACACAGGTAACGCATCTGCAACCGGGCGACCGCGTGTTCGGGCGAAGCATGCCCAACGCTGGCGGCGCTATTGCGCAGAGCATCGTAACCGCGGCTGCAGACCTGTGTGTCATTCCGGCTGCCATGAGCTTCGAGCAAGCAGCCTCCCTCCCGACTACATTCGGCACAGCCCGTCAGGCACTGTTCGATATCGGTCGTTTACAGCGTGGACAGCGCGTGCTAATCCATGCTGCAGCGGGTGGTGTGGGCAGCATGGCAGTTCAGCAGGCCCATCTGGCCGGCGCATACGTTATCGGCACGGCGTCGGGTGCAAATCTCGATCTGGTGAAAAGCCTGGGTGCGGACGAAGTGATCGACTACCGCACGCAAGACTTCTCGTCATTACGCGACATCGATCTGGTGCTCGACTCCCTGGGGGGCGAGACGCTGGAGAAATCATGGTCGGTGCTGCGTCCGGATGGGCGTATCGCGAGTTTGGTGGCATTCGACATCACGGGCAGAAACGGGATGGCCGGCGAATCTGTGTTCTTCTCGAGCGCCACGCCCTATCTGCCTGAGGCGGCCAGCCGGTTTCAGGCCGGACAACTTCAGATCGTCACCGATTCGATATTCCCGCTGGAAGATGCTCGGGCTGCGCTGGAAAAAGTGGCCACAGGCCATGCGCGCGGCAAAGTCTCGATCCGCATGCGTAACTGAATCAGGAGTTATTCGATGACACACAACGCGAGAAATTCGCAACAAGTAGTGCTGGTGACAGGCGCTGGCTCTGGCATCGGCCGCGCGGTTTCCCTGTCGCTGGCACGCGCAGGGCATCAGGTCTACGCAAGCATGCGTGAGATTCGGCAAAAGAATCGAGAACGAGCCGAAGCGCTACTGGAACTCGCACGGGCGGAAGGCCTTTCATTGGATATCGTCGAACTTGACGTGCTATCCGAGGTTTGCTGCCAGGCTGCGGTAAACCAGATTCTCGCCAGACATGGGCGTGTCGATGTGGTGGTAAACAACGCCGGGATGTTGATGACAGGCATCACCGAAGCGTTCTCTATCGAACAGGTCGCACGCATCATCGACACCAACGCGCTCTCCTGGCTGCGCGTCAATCGTGCAGTCCTGCCGGCAATGCGCCGGCAGGGGGGAGGTCTTCTAATGTACGTGGGCAGCACGACTGCTCGCCTGCATGAACCTTTCCTTGGTCCCTACATCGCCAGCAAAGTCGCAGGCGATGCAATAGCCGAGATAATGGCCATGGAGTTGCGTCCCGTGGGCATCGAGAGCGTGATCCTGGTTCCAGGTGCCTTTACCTCGGGAACTGAGCATTTCGCGCATTCCAATGCCCCGGAGTACTTCGCAATCGAACAGCAGTATGGAGATTTGCCTGATCGGATATCGGGCCTGGCCGATCAGCTCAGTGCGATTGATGCGGCCAACGGAGGGGCATTGGATGTCTCAGCTGTCGGTCAAGCTGCTGTCGATGTGCTGGCGATACCACGCGGTCAACGACCCTTCCGCGTAGTCATTGACGGCCAGCGAAAAGGCACGGATGCAATCGATGCCATTTATCACGAGAAACAGGCGGCTTTCCTACGCCAAATGGGACTCGAAGATCTGATTCTGCCAGCACCATCAAGCGCGGTGTAGACGCACTTCAATCAACACTGGAGTTTTGACCATGAAGAATACAAGCAAAACAGCCATCGTGACGGGCGCATCCCGCGGTATTGGCAAAGACATCGCGCTGCGATTAGCTGCCGATGGTTTCGCTGTGGCTATCGGCTACGCCGGCAACCAAGCTCAGGCTGACGCGGTGGCGGCTGAAATTCAAGATAATGGCGGTACTGCGATTACCATCAAGGGTAATGTCGCCAATGTGGACGATGTGAGTAAGTTGTTTTCGTCGGCCGAGAAAGCGTTTGGCCGACTGGATGTTGTGGTCAGCAACGCAGGCATCATGAACTTCGCGCCGATCAAGACGGACAACGTAGAAAAACTGGACCAGATGCTGACGACGAACGTGCGGGGCATGTTCCTCGTCCTGGCCAAGGCCGCTGAAATTCTTGGTGATGGGGGGCGTATCGTGGCTCTGTCTACCAGCGTCATCGCCAAGGCGACGCCGGGCTACGGGCCATACATCGCTTCCAAGTCTGCCGTTGAAGGCTTGGTGCATGTGCTTGCCAATGAACTGCGCGGCCGCAACATCACCGTGAACGCGGTTGCACCGGGACCCGTAGCCACCGAGTTGTTCTTCAACGGTAAGACCGAAGAACAGATCGCGATGCTGGCGAAGATGTCTCCAATGGAACGTTTGGGAACGCCGTTGGACGTTGCCAACGCGGTTTCCTTCCTGGTAGGAAAAGACGGCGGATGGGTCAACTCACAGGTTGTCCGGGTTAATGGGGGCTTCGCTTGAATCTAACAACCCTGAGAAAGGGCGACCCACGCATTACGGCTGTCTGGTAGCACGTGTTGCACAGGGATAAAACCAGATAACGGTTATATCTGCACTCATCAAACAAGCCCGGGAATGACCTGCTGAACTTTATAAAACATTAACATGGGACCGGGGCGCTGAAATGACCAGCCACACCCGGTTTACTGTAGCCACCGATATTCAGGTTTACTTCTGCGATCCTCAATCCCCCTGGCAACGCGGCTCCAATGAAAATACAAACAGATTGCTCAGGCAGTATTTTCCAAAAGGAACTGACTTATCGGTTCACAGCCAGCAAAGACTAAACAGTGTGCCAGGCAGCTCAACGAGAGGCCAGGAAAAACGCTGGACTGTGAATCACCCGCAGAGCGTGTTAACCAATGTGTTGCATCCATCGGATGAACTCACAGCCAGAAGCGGACGTAAAGGTATTTGCCAGTTTTTAAAGATAAATCCATTTGTCAGGCGAGTTTAAAAATTGCAGCCGAGCGGTTTAGCTGAGCCGCCTGATCTTCCAGCGACGCGGCAGCTGCAGCGGCCTGTTGAACCAGCGCGGCGTTTTGTTGGGTTACT
This sequence comes from Kosakonia arachidis, assembly GCF_900116535.1. Lineage (GTDB taxonomy): Bacteria > Pseudomonadota > Gammaproteobacteria > Enterobacterales > Enterobacteriaceae > Kosakonia > Kosakonia arachidis. The sequence goes on from NZ_FPAU01000001.1 coordinate 1,023,239, forward strand.
TCATCCATCTGCGTGATAGCGATACCGACATGCTCGATACCGTTAACCTGCTCGCCGGAGGCTGTGTAGATTTCTGACATAATGACTGAGACGTTGCTGATCGCCGTGACTATCTCAGTCATGGTTTTACCCGCCTGAGCGACCAGATCTGTACCCTGGGATATGCGATGATTCGAGGCTTCAATCAACGATTTAATATCTTTTGCCGCTGTCGCACTGCGTTGCGCAAGAGCGCGTACTTCGCTTGCCACCACAGCGAAACCGCGCCCCTGCTCGCCGGCGCGGGCGGCTTCCACCGCGGCGTTGAGCGCCAGGATATTGGTCTGGAAAGCGATACTTTCTATTGTGCCGATAATATCAACCACGCTTTGTGAGCTATCAAAAATGGCAGCCATGGTGGAGACGACTTCCTCCACCACTTTGCCTCCCTGCTGCGCAACCTCGGACGCGTCGGACGCCAGACTGCTGGCGTTTTGCGCGTTAGAGGCGTTTTGCCTCACGGTCGCCGTCAGTTGCTCCATGCTGGCTGAGGTTTCTTCCAACGAGGCGGCCTGCTGTTCAGTTCGTACAGAGAGATCGGTATTGCCCATCGCGACTTCTTTAGAAGCACTATCGATAGAGGACGCGGCGGTCTGAATATCAGACACCACTTTTTTGAGCTGCTCCTGCATGGCGGTAAGGGTGACGATCAGAACACCGGTTTCATCTTTTGAACGTGCAACCAAACGGGAAGAGAGATCGCCTGCAGCAATCGCCTTAGCCGCTTTTACCGCTTCCCCAAGCGGAAGGGTAATGGTGCGGGCAAGGGCATAGCCTAAAGCGGAAGCGATGAATACCCCCAACAGCGCGCCGATAAATAAGGTAAGTCCGGTCTGTGTCTGAACGGAATCGACAGAATTCTGGCGTTCGCTGAGCAGACGTGTTTCATCATTGACGATTTCATCAATGGTTTTACGCATCTGATCCATTTGCGGCTTGCCAGTATTGGATTCGAAGGCGGTAGTGAAATCCCCCTGCGTTATTGACCCTGCGTTTAGCGCGCGACGGTGATCAAGTAACTCAGCGACAAACTTCTTCTGCCACTCTTTCTCCTGATTAAGCAAATTATCCAGGCGTTTCTGCTGTGCAGGGTTATCCGCAGTTAAGTCTTTAGTTTCCTGCCAAAATTTTACAAAATCCTCTTTGCCTGAACTCCAGGGTGCCAGCATTTCCTCTTTGCCATTAATTGCATAGCCGCGCAGACCGGTTTCCATATTCACCAGACTTTGGGTCAGGGCTCGGCTTTTATCGATGACGCGCCAGCTATGAATGTTCCATTCGTTTGTATTAACGATGTTGGAAAAATTATTGTAGAAGGTTGCGCACAGCGACAATAACAAAACTAAAACGGCCCCAAAGGCAAAAAAGAATTTTTTCTTGATAGGTAAGTTCCTGAACATTTTAACCTCGATCCACATAATTTGAGATAGCAGCCTGAAGAGACGTAAAACATATAAGATATCGGCATGTATTTTTCTGGCTTTAACTAAAACGGATAAAAATATGCCGTGAAGAGGATATATTCATTCCTGCTTTTTTTACCGACTAATTTTCAAAGAGATAGCTGCTATGAACTCAAGAAAATATAGTTCGATGCCACAGTGTTAATTGCTTGGGAACAGGTCAGTAGTCATGGCAGGCTTCAAGGAAGTATAAATTTTACTGTAAATATATTATATAATATATTCTCAAAGCCTCTATTACGCATAATGCTTTTCCTAAGGATATAGAACAGGAAATAATCACGGAAAAAGAGTGAGTCTCTGAGGAAGTTTGGCTTTTAATATAATGACTTCTTTCAATCGATGCTCAGTCCGCTTGATCGATTTGGCGCAGATCCTGTCGGAACACGACGGTCTGTTATTTTTCCTATCTCATGTACAGCATATAGACGAGATAAAGTGGACTGAGTTTTTTAGAAAACATTACAACAAGTGTTGATCGAAAGATGTGTTGTATCTTCGGAAGCATTGATGTTGAACATTGCCGATTAGCTGACCTGCTTCCAGAAGCTTAACATATGAAATTACCACCAGGAACCCGATGATTTTCGCCAATTTATTGATTTTTCATGACTAAGATAACAAGGATTTCGTTGAAATATGAATAATCTGCTCGCGGATCCAAATATGAGCGGGGTCAGCATCAAAACGTGGGTGCCACGCCATAAAGATATTGATCGTCGGGACATCAAATGGAAGCGGGAAAAAATCCAAACGGTCCCTGAATTGCCTGACAAAACGTTTAGGCAGGGTACATAGTAAATTTGAACTCTCCACCAGTGGCGGAGCCAGCATAAACTGCTGAACTGACATGGTTACGCGGCGTTGGTGTCCAAAATCTTCTAACAAATTGTCAACTACACCCCACATATCGGCCACGACAGGCGAGACGAGCAAGTGATCGCATGTGCAATAGGATTCTATAGTAAAAGAACGTGTTCCACGCGGATGTTTTTTGCGTTGGGCAACCACGAAACTATCCTCAAACAGCTTGCGGGCCTTTACTGCCGGTTGAAGATGTTCTCTCCTGCCAATCAGGAGATCGACGTCGCCACGCTCAAGTAGCGTGGCGCTTGCGGGCTCGGACAACAGGTTTTGGAAGCTCACCTGAATTCCTGAGCCTGAGGCGTTGGTCAAAAAGCCAGCCAGGGGGACTCCCAAAACAGTCGCAGCATAGTCGCTGGCAGCAATGCTGAAACGCCGGTTGGCTGTCAACGGGTCAAATGCATCGGGCTGCCGAACAATAGTATCAATGCTTTGCAGCGCCTCGCGAAGAGGATCTCGCAAGGACATTGCCCGGGCTGTCAGAACCATACCGCGACTCGTCGCTGAGGGTACCAGTAATGGATCTCCAAATATGTCACGGAGACGCGCCAGTTGCGTTGATAAAGCTGGCTGGCTGATACCAAGACGTGCCGCGGCACGCGTGACGTTCGCTTCCTCGATCAAAATGTTAAGCGATGTGAGAAGGTTAAGGTCCAAATTACATATCCATGATATTTATGATTAATATATTTAGTATCTATTATATTTATGAATGTCAATCGACTATCTTTGTCCAGGAAGACTTGAGGGCATCAGCTCATGAGCCGCCCCTCGCTAAACTCGCTAATAAGGATCGATGACATGATGAACTCAAACGAAATCGCTAAAGCAGCCCTGAATAAGGCCAGGGTTCGTGAATTCTATGAAAGAATTTACAATGGGCGCGATTTAACTGCCTTGGCCACTTTTGTTTCTGAAGATTACACCGAGCATAATCCAGAGATGAGAAGTGGGAGATCCGGGCTCGAAGAATTCCTAAAACATATTTTCCATGTCCTGCCGGAAATTGAATTCAGCGTTGAATGTCTTGTTGCCGAAAATGATTTGGTCGTCGCACATACATTGATGCGCAAAACTCCAGGCGACAACGGCTCCGTTATAGCTGAGTTCTTTCGCCTGGACGATGGAATTATCGTGGAGCGATGGGACGTGATGATGTCTGTACCGGCCGCCCCAATAGGGTGAGCAACCGTTAATCTAATTCCAGCCTGGAGAGCCAGAGCTCGGCGTAATCCGGTCTGGCATCTGCGATCGGATCAAGGTGCCGTATAATGATCCCGAGCTCATCATCTTCGGCGGCAACACGCGCGGTATTTGCCAAACCGAGCCCGGACCCGAAAGATTCAGTTTTCTGGATCTTAAAACTATAATCAGTCCGGTAAAACGAATGAATAAATCGATCACCGGACTGTAATCATGAAAGACGACTGTGTCAGAAAGATTCCCAGCTTCCGTTGTCTGCTGTAACAGTTACAGGACGAAGCCTCTTTGATCCAGCTGTGGCGGGACGTCTTTCCCTGCTCTCTTTCGTCAACCTGAATGCTGATACCAGGCGAGAGAGCTGGCTGGCCTGCTCTTCAAGTGAAGATGCAGCAGAGGAAGATTCCTGAACAAGTGCAGCATTCTGCTGTGTTGTGGAATCCAGCTCAGTCACTGCCTTACCAATCTGGTCAATGCCCCGGCTTTGTTCGTCAGAGGCATCAGAAATTTCATTCATAATCCCACTGACATTCGTTACTGAGGCAACTATTTGCTCCATGGTACTTCCAGCTTTATTTGCCATCGCAGAGCCGGCGTGGACACGTTCAACAGACTCTTTAATGAGATCGGCAATTTCTTTAGCTGCATTCGTACTACGCTGGGCAAGAGCACGCACTTCACCTGCAACAACAGCAAAGCCGCGCCCCTGTTCACCCGCCCTTGCGGCTTCGACTGCTGCATTCAGCGCCAGGATATTAGTCTGAAAAGATATACCATTTATGACATTGATAATTTCAGTGATTTTATTCGAGCTTTCAGTAATGGCGGTCATAGTGTTGACCACATCCCAGACAATCCCTCCGCCTGAACGGGCATGATCCGCAGCCACACCGGCCAGTTTACTGGCTTCACGGGCATTCTCTGCATTACGTTTCACTGTTGAAGTCAGTTCTTCCATACTGGCTGCGGTTTCCACTACTGCTGCGGCCTGCTCTTCTGTACGGGAAGCGAGATCAATATTACCCGCAGAAATTTCGGAGGATGCACTCGCGACATGCATCACGGATTCCTTAATCTGAGAGATCATTTCACGGAGCCGATCATTCATGGTAGCCATCGCCATCGTCAGCCGACCGAACTCATCCGTTGACTCGGGCTCAATCGTACCGGTTAAATCACCTCTGGCAATCTTCTCCGCCAGGGTCAGATTATGACGTATCTGCCGGGTCATTTGACGCGTCAGGAGCCATGCGACAAGGATCCCGGTTACGACAGCGCAGACAGCAACCACAATCATAATGATAATGACGTGCTGAATGTTTGAGAGGTTAGAGGTGTTCTGAAACTCGAGTAGTTTTTGCATCGCGTTATCGAGTTTATCCGCAGTGACGGTTAACTGATCCGAAGCATTGCGTGAGTTTTGCCTGGCTTCGCCATAGGCTTTCACATTTAACTGTAACTTGTTTATAAAGAGATTTAATGAGGTGTTAGTTTCCGCAGGAAGAACGCCGGCGAAATTTCGTGCCATATCTGAAGCGGCTTTTTGGTCCAAAGTAAATTCTGACCAACCCTGAGTCCCATTACTTGAGCGGATTTGATAAACATCATCCCAAAGATGATTCAGTGTCGTTTGTAACTGAAAGCTTTCTTTCACCAGAAGTCCACTCTCGGATATTTTTTCAAGGAGTTTATCCAGATCGGACCTTAATGCAGGGGTTGTCAGCCTCTTTGATGATTCCTGAGTTATTTGTTCGAGTTTGACAAAGAAATCCCTTTCGTCATTATAGACCGGTAAGTTTCGTTTTAACTCATCAAAAAGAATACGCGTTTCTTTAGCCCAGACAAACGAGTCGCCGGTAACTGCCTTCTGTCGAATTCTTTCTAACGCAGCTTTGTTTTCTTCAATAGTACGTTCGTCATGGTTTATCTGAAAAGCAAGGCGGTTTCGTCTCGCCGCGTTGAGTTCATCGTGCATTTCCGTTATTAGCTTCTCTTTATGGGCGCGATCCTTAATCCTGTCCGACTGGTAAATACTCATCAGCGAGGAGACAATAATAATCATGATAAGGATAGAAAAACCACCATACAGCTTTGCTGCGACGGGAAGGTTTTTTAACGGTAAGATATTTATTTTCATAATTTTGCCCTGATGTGAAGCGTGTGCATAAAACGATAAACGCTTATTATTTATAATATTGTGGTTTTTATTTTTCTAACCGACTAGTGATGAGTTTTTTAGCCTCGCAGTAAAAGAAAAAGATATGCTTCCTGCGTTATTAACCCATGAGATAAAGAGTAATCCATCATTTATGTTCTTCAAAAGCAAGCTTGCCTGAAAAGAAGCTAAAAAACCAATATATTTTCATCAGCGATGATATATAAATCACATATACTAATAAGCTATATGCTTATAAATTTAAAATTACGAGAAAAACTTTGTATACATAAATCAAATTTTTGCCAATTATAAGATTCATTAAATTCAAAATGCTTGCTAACACATTGAAAAAATATCTTTTCAAAAGATAGGATTTAGAGCGGCGCTTGATAGTTAAACGCAGTTATGTCTGTACGATGAGTAAAATGGCCGACGTGGAGAAATTAGAAAACACACACTTTTATACTTCGCAGAATTATCGATATATGGATAATGATTAGCTGATTATACAATACTACCTATTATGAGAGGGGGTAAGCTAATCACATTTCGATCTTTGTTAATTCATAGCGCCGAATGGCACTCATTTCATCAGCCCACAGTAGAGAAATAAATTCCGGTTTCAATATGATTTTTACGCTTATTTATGAACTAAAAAGCTTTCCTTTTAAGTTGCGCAGCCGAACTAACACATTGAATTCAGAGGGTTACAGAATGCAGGTTAATTATTATCGAGTGAGATTGAAGGGAATTATCTCTTATTCATAACTATAAATATTTAACCTTAAGCGCCGATAACAGATAAAGCGGGAAGAGTTGATGTTACCTCAGATAACAAGGCGAATGATGAGCATATCCATACTTAATCTCGGTGTTTCCGACACCGAGCAAACCAAAAAACTCATAAATAAGACATTTTCATATATGGTCTCGTTATTGATGGGTATTTTTATCATCGCGATTATTTCATTGCTTGCCATAAAGGATAACGTTAATACAACCAATGACAGGCGTGATGAATTTTTTTTGAAAAAAACACTTTTCACGAGAGAGGAAAATATACGCAACCAATTGAAAGACTATGCTGAATGGGGTGGTGCCTATAAGCACCTTCATACAACGATCGACCTGGCCTGGGCGTGGGATAAACAGAACCTTGGTAAGTCGCTTTATGATAATTTTGGCTACGAAGGCGTTTTCGTCCTCTCCCCCGAAGGCAGAACCCGCTACAGCGTGCTTGACGGAACACTAAGGCTGGAAGACCTGGACAGCTGGACAGGCATAGCTACAAAAAATGATTTACTTAATAAACTGAGCCAAAACCATGGAATGCCCATGTCTGTGGTGACGCTCATCAATTCCGTTCCGGCCATTGTTTCTGCCGCATGGATAACAACGGGCAGTGATACGAGCGTGGCCACCTTACCGGGCTCCCCGTCCACCATGGTATTTATCGAAAAACTCACGCCTCAAAAGCTGCTTACAATTGGGCATGATGCAGGGATAAAGAACGTTCGCGCTTTGCCTGTCAAAGGCATTTCTCAAACAGAAAACCGGGCAGGTTTTACCTTAGCCCTTAATACTGGCGCAGTACGCATTGCCTGGGACAGAGAAAACCCGGGTGAGGCTTTGATAATTTTTCTCCTGCCATTACTAATACTCTCAGTACTCCTGACTATTTGTATGACGGTAATATTAATGCGCCATATCATGCACAAGGCCAGGATTAATGATGAAAATAGCTTTCTCCTCGAGCAGGCTCGACTAAAACTTATTACCAGTGAAAAACGGTTCAGGGATGTCAGCGAAACAACCAGCGACTGGCTCTGGGAAACGGATAACTCTTTGAAGATATTGTGGTTATCTGAACGTTTTTTCAGAGTAACAGGTTTTGATAGTAGTGAATGGACAGGCCGCCGTCTCGATGAATTATTTCCTTCAATAAAGGATGTTTTTCAGGACTGTCTACATCGACAGGAAATATCAGGGCAGATTGCATTTAAGAACTGCCCATACATAAACTCAAAAAACTCAACGGCATATTGCACCCTGCTGGCAAAGTTTGTGGTTCAGTATGATGGCTCCGTGGTTATCCGTGGCGCTGCGAACGATGTTACGCAGGAAGTCGAGGCAACAAAACGCGTCCAGTTCCTGTCACGGCATGATGAATTAACCGGCCTCCCCAACCGGTATCACATTAAAGAGTTTCTGGCGGGCCAGTTAAATAAAGAAAAAGATTACTTCTTTTCAATGATTTGCCTCGATCTGGATAAGTTTAAACCCGTGAATGATATTTTTGGGCATTCAACAGGCGATGCCCTGCTTGGCGAAGTGTCCTCGCGCCTTAAGAGATGTATACGCAGCGGTGACTTTGTAGCCCGGCAGGGAGGCGATGAATTTTTAATTCTTCTCGCCGACACCAGTCAATTAAATCAGGTTGAAGAGGTTTGCCGGCGCATCGTGCAGGAACTCAACCGTCCTTTCTCCATTGATGGTAATGATGTGACGATAGGCGTCAGCATGGGGATTGCCATGGCGCCACAGGACAGCAGCAGCGCGAACGATCTTTTACGCTTTGCCGACATTGCGCTCTATGAGGCAAAACAATCCGGTAGAAACAAATGGGTTTATTACCGTCAGGATATGTCGGAAAAGCTGACCGAGCGCAGAAAAATGGCAGCGGAACTGAAAACCGCCATTCAGGAAGGTCAGCTCTCTCTGGTTTATCAGCCTCGCTTCAATCTCAGAACGTCCAATGTGGAAGCGGTGGAAGCCCTGGTTCGCTGGCAGCACCCGGAACGAGGGAGCATGATGCCGGATCAATTCATTCCGCTGGCTGAAGAAACCGGGCAAATTATTCACCTCAGCAATTGGGTTATACGGAAAGCCTGTTCCGACACGCTTGATAAATTGCCTGGATTATCAGTTTCGGTAAACGTTTCGCCTGTTGAGTTCCAGGCAAGTGATCTGGCGGACAGAATAAAAAATATTCTTGAGGATACGGGGCTTGAGCCCACACGGCTTGAAATAGAAGTGACTGAAAACGTCACGCTTTCTGATCCAGAAAGGACCTGTCAAACCATGAAAACTCTCAAACAAATGGGCGTGCGCATTCTGATTGATGACTTCGGCACCGGCTATGCATCGCTGAGCTATCTGAGGAAGTTTCAGTTTGACGGATTGAAACTCGACAAAAGCTTTATTTTTTCACTGGGCGACTCGCAACAAAATCAGTCGGTGGTAGAGAAAATTATCGATCTGGGTAAAGCCTATTCAATGGAAGTGACAGCAGAGGGAGTGGAAACCGCCGATCAGTTATCTTTTCTTAAAAAGAATAAGTGTGATGAAGTCCAGGGGTATTTTCTCGGGAAACCGGTGGCCATTACAGATTTGAATTTATCTTGAGTAAAAGGGCGCTTTTTTTGGCCGTGCTTCCCAATCCAGGATATATCCAATCCTTACAAAGAGGCCTGCTAAAAGTCCTCCGGACTGACGAGACCAGTTTCGCCGTCATTCGTGAGGACATCGACCAGCCCATAATTGCACGAGACCACAGGTCGGGCACCACCGCCAGATACTGCCAGCCTTCATCCGTGCGAAGGTACGTAATGTCTCCTGCCCACTTCTGGTTCGGGCCGCTGGCGTAAAAATCCTGTTTTAGCAGGTTCTCTGACACAGGCAAGCCGTGCTCACGGTAACTGACCGGGCTGAACTTCCGGGTGGCTTTCGCCCGCAGTCCCTGACGGCGCAGGCTGTCGGCGATGGTTTTGATATTGTATTCAGGCAGTTCTTCGGCGAGACGAGGCGCACCATAACGCTGCTTTGTCTCAGTGAATGCCTGACCGACAGCAGTATCACATATCACAGGTGAGCCGGAACTTCTGGTGAGGGCCGGGTTGATGGTGACGCTTGAGCCAGGCATACCAGCCGCTTCGGGCAACCCGAAGCACACGACACATGGTTTTGACGATGAACTCAGCCTGATGCTTTTCGATGAAGACAAGCTTCATTTCAGGCGCTTCGTGAAGTATGTCGCGGCCTTCTGGAGAATGGCTAGTTCTTCATCCCGTTCAGCCAGTTGTCGCTTAAGGCGGGCGATTTCAACAGACATTTCCTGCTCTCGTTCGGAAGAAGAATGGGCATTCTTTAGCTTGCTGCGCCAGGCGTAGAGTTGCGACTCATACAGACTGAGTTCACGGGCGGCAGCGGCGACACCGATGCGTTCAGCGAGTTTCAGGGCTGCATCGCGGAATTTAGGTGTGTACTGTTTACGGACCGTTTTGCTGGTTTTGTCATGAGTAATCACCTCTGGTTGAGAGTCTACTCACTTAGTCGCGTGTCCACTAATGGTGGGTAAGATCAATGCAGGCGAGAGCAATAAGATCAGGAGGCTAACGCTCCTCCGGTCAGATAGCTGTTGCACGATTATGTGCGGAAATCTCATTTACACCTGCTTTCTACTCGTCGAGGTTAACCATAAATATTTGCTTACGTTAATGTTCTCCATCTCACCTGGAGGATTAAGAATTTTTAGTTATTAATACAGGGGGCGCTGCCAGCGTTAGCTTTTTTACCTGTCAGTATGCAACTGCAAAGCGGTATATCTTCAGGCCAATTAAGGATATTTTCTGATGTTCAGCCGTTTTATAACCTACTCAGCATCTTTCTTTTTGTCATTGCCCGTCTTCATCATAAGTTTACCGGGGCACACAGCATCTTTAACGGACACGGCTGAATACCAACAGATAAGCGGGCTGATCAGGGAACCACTGACGCTGTCCGTCACTTTAAATAATGGTCAGCCTGCAATACTTGATGCTTTTGTCACACGGCCGGTTAGCAAGAAACCTTTGCCGATTGTGTTAATCACCAATGGAACGACCGGTACGGCTGAGTTTGATCGCTGGACGCTTAACCCAAACCGGTACTCCTCAACGGCAATCGCATTTGCACGCCACGGATATGCTGCTGTGGTTGTCCTCCGGCAGGGATATGGTCAGTCCAGTGGCGCTGCAGAATATACAGGACACTCATGCACCCAGCCCTTTCATCTTCAGGCCGGAGAACAGGACGTCCAAAATATGGTTGCGGCGCTTGACGCTGTGCGCCGGAACTCATGGGCGTCTGTTGACAACGCGATGCTGGTTGGTATGTCGGCCGGTGGATTTGCTGTAATCGCAACAGGCGCAACAAATCCACAAGGCGTTAAGGCGGTTATCAATTTTGATGGCGGCAGAGGGGCTATCGACGGCAAATCCCTCTGTGATAAGACAGGCCTGATGAAAACGTATGAACAATACGGAAAAACAGCGAAGCTCCCTTCACTGTGGCTTTACGCAGAAAATGATAAGTCGTTTCCCCCGGATACAGGCAGAGAAATGTTTAATGCCTATCAGCAGAATACAAGCCCGGCCCGGTTCATCGTCATGCCTCCTTACGGGAAGGATGGACATGTTTTTATGGATTCAGCGCCGGAGAGTTTCTGGTGGAATACCGTTGCCACTTTTCTTGAGCAGAACCATCAGCCCTTTCAGGAGATAATCAAGCTTCCTGTCGTAAATCTAATTGAGCCGCCAGCCCTGAATGCTGCCGGAAAAAAAGCTTTTTCCGAGTATGAAACAACGCAGCGATATGAAAAAGCATTTGCTACCGATCCGGACGGGGACTGGGGAGCTGCATATTGGGCCAGAAATAGTCAGGAAGCGGCCGCAACAGCACTTAGTATCTGTACAAAGGAACAACGGAAAGGCGCAGCTAAATGCACACTTTACGCTATCAACAATAATTACGCCTCAGAGAAAGTGCACTGAAATAAGCTTATGCAACCGTGGCCCTGCCGCTTGTATGATATTAGGCTTCTTCCTTGAGCAGAGCGGATATGTTTTTCTCTGTACTATCCGCTAACTGCCAGGTACGGAAACGCATGTTATACATTCGAGTTCAGGAAGTAAGGAACAACCTGGTTAAATAACGTTAATGACGCAATGCGTTATGAGTCATAAATTCAGTAATGGCGTCAACTACCCCTGGGGCCAGTGGTAGAGATGCGTTTGTATAAGCTGAATTATTCTCACATCTGTCGGCTGAATGAACCTCTTTAAGAACGTGGTTTACATCCGGCAAAAGGACAAGGGTTGATTTTGGATTCGCTGACTTAAGCTTTCGGGCATCATTTTCCGTTACCTGCAGAACGCGTTGCCCCTGTAATATCAATACTGGTTTCGTAATACGGGCTATTAGATGACTTGGGTTAAAGGAAAAAATATCCATAAGAAATCCCTGAACAGCTGGATGAAATATCCTTTGCAGAGCGGGGTGCATATTCTGAACATTGGTTCGCCTGTTATGCTCTAACTCATTGATAACGAAGAGAGCATCGTCCAGCAGGATTGCATTTTCCTGATTGGCCTTAAACTGATACCTTAACACTTCCCCCAAAGGACTCGAGGGTGTTGCAACCACAATTAAACCATATACATCACGTTCCTCCGCTGCGGCCAATGCCACGATCCCCCCTTCACTGTGCCCGAGAAGCCAGATACAGGGACTTTCCAGATGTTGTTTCAATACCGTTATCCAGGAACGAACATCCTCAACATAATCATTGATTGTCACTGCGTTTGTGTCCGTTACCGCCGCTGAACTGGCAAACATTCCACGCTTATCTACTCGCAACGTTGCGATGTCGTTTAACGCCATATTTTCCGCAAGAAGCCGATAAGTTGAAGCATTAACGCCAAGAGGATTATTACCGTCCCGGTCAGTTGGTCCGGAACCTGGAATAATCAGAATGACATTTTTTGGATTCGGGTATGGGCTAAGTAGGATGCCCTGGAGAGAGCCTTGCGGGCCCTGCGCCTGCAGAAAGGTTTCATATGTATTTTTATGCATAATAAAATGAGCCATATAAACTATTTTTATGAAAAACACAGACTGCATCATTTTAACGTTTTAAACGCATAGACTAAATAGAGACATTCAACATTGTTTTCCCTTAATAACCCATCGGCTGTTAATTTATCCTATGAACACATAATATACCTGCCATATTGTCCTGATATTAAGAATTGTAAAGCCAAAATGTCACCGAATTCTGTTCAATTATCTCACGTAGAGTTCAACAACGCCTTCTGTTCGCGTAAGCACGCCTGTTTTAGTTCCACGCACTTTTTACAGGGGGAGGTCAGTGGGTAAGATCAGGGCAGACCACGGCAGTGAAAACAGACATGCCCATACAAGGCAATCTGCCCTTAAAGCTTGTGCTGATATAATTAGCGGCGTATTGCCATTGCCTCAATTTCCACACCGGCATCTTTTGGCAGGCGTGCCACTTCCACGCAGGAACGTGCCGGAAAAGCGGCGTGATGTTCGCGGAAAAAGGCTTCATACACCGCGTTCACCTGCGAAAAATGATTGAGATCTTTGACAAAAATTGTTGTTTTAACAATATCCGCCACCTGCAGACCACTTGCTTCGATAATGGCCTGTACATTTTCCAGCGACTGCCGGGTTTGCTGCTCGATACCCGCCGCCATCTCACCCGTCGCAGGGTTTAGCGGGATCTGCCCGGAAGTGAACACCAGGAAGCCTAAATCTACTCCCTGAACATAAGGCCCAATAGCGGCAGGTGCCTGCGAAGTTGAAATTGCTGACATAGACCAACCTTGTTAAAAAGTAGCGTTATTTTTGACCGGAAAGCTCCGTTGTACGACGTACCGCAGCCAGAACGCTGCTTTGCAGTCCAGCGGCGAAATCACTTTTATTCAGCTCGTATAAACCATTAATGCCGACACCCGCCGGAGAGTTATTAATATCCATCAGTTGGCGTGGATGGCGTCCGGATAACTTAAGCATTTCAACCGCGCCGACCAGGTTTTCCCACACCACTTGCGTTGACTGAGTACGGGTTAATCCGGCAAGAACACCGGCGTCAGCCAGCGCTTCGACAAAGTAATAGACATAGTTGACGCCAGCGACAGCAAACCCGGTGAAGACGTCAATCAGCCGTTCCTCCAGCACCATCACCTTGCCGAAACTTTCAAGAAATGGCATAACGGACGCACTGTTGACATAAGCATTAAACGCCACGCCGCTGTAGCCCAGCCCGGTATCCGTCAGGGTATTCGGGATGATGCGCGTAATCGGGCGCGTCTCGCCCAGCATCAAAGACAGCTGTGCCAGCGTTACGCCTGCAATAATAGATATGACCGACGCCTGTGGCGCTGCATGCTGCTTAATCAGTTGTGCGACACCCGCAATATCATCCTGCGGACGTATTCCCATCACGATGTGATCCGCTGCAGCCAGCGCGTCGGGCAGATCTTGTGTATTGCTCAACTGGTAGCGCGCTTTCAGCGTTTCAATTCGTGCGGGATCAATATCCGATAAGCTGACCTCATCCGGTTTTAATGCGCCGCGTTTTAAGGCGGCGCGCAGAATCGCTTCGGTCATTTGACCGGCACCAATAAAGTGGATATGGCTCATAGTTAATCCTCGGCAGTAACAGAAACAGGGCTCAATGACCTTTCCACCAGCGATACCCAAAGACCGATGCCAGGCGCGATAAGTTGGTCATTAAAATCGTAATGTGGGTTATGTAATGCCGCGCCTGGCGTTGGGCCATCGGCCCCCAGCCACAGATAAGCGCCCGGACAGGCCTCCAGAAAATAGGCGAAATCTTCTGCCGCCATTGATGGCGATAACTGCGTATGGACCTGCGTGATCCCGGGGACCTGGCGCGCGGCATCTGCCAGAATTGTCGCTTGCGGCGCGTGGTTGACAGTGACCGGATACCCGTATTCCCAGCGAATGCTGCCACTGACGCCAAACGGCCCGGTGATCTGTTCGACATACTCCGCCATCAGGGTCTGGCAACGCACTCTGGCGGCCTGGCTCAGGCAACGCAGTGTGCCGGACAATAGCATTGTCTGCGGAACGACATTTATTGCTTCTCCGGCCTGCAGTTGCGTCACGCTGATCACAGCGCTGTCCAGAGGAGAGAGGCGACGTGTGGTGATCGTTTGCAACGCGGTAATCAGGTGTGCACCGGCCAGCACCGGGTCGGCACCTTTTTCCGGCATTGCCGCATGGCATCCGACGCCAGTCAGCGTAATAAAAAAATTGTCCTGCGAAGCCATCATTGGACCTGCGCTAACGGCCACTTCCCCTACAGGCAACCCCGGCCAGTTATGCAGCGCATAAACCGCAGAAACGGGAAAACGCGTCAAGATCCCTTCTTCCACCATCAAACGCCCGCCGCCAGCGTTCTCTTCCGCAGGCTGAAAAATAAAGTACACCGTACCGTTAAATGCTCTGGTCTGGCTGAGATAGCGTGCTGCACCCAGCAGAATGGCGGTATGCCCGTCATGTCCACAGGCGTGCATCGTGCCGGGCGATGCTGAGCACCAGGCAACGACATTGTTTTCCTGGATGGGTAATGCATCAATATCAGCGCGAAGGGCTATAGCCGGACCATCGCCATGGCGAAGAACACCAATCACGCCCGTACCCGCAATGCCGGTATGCACTTCAAGATCATATTCGCGCAGCAGGCTGCTGATTTTTGCGGAAGTATGAAACTCTTGTAAGCCAATTTCTGGTCGCGCGTGGATCTCACGTCGCCAGATAATCGCCTGTTGAATAATCTCTTCGGGAATTTGGGGCATATTTCCTCTGCATTTTCCCGGCGCAATGCCGCAGCATGGCGCTGTGAATGGATTACCGGAACGCATAATGCCCTCTGGTAGCCGCTTAAATTATCGTTTTGATCTTAACGAAAAGATCGGTTCAGGGTTTACCAAAATAGATTCTGGCGAGCCCTTCTTTTGTCACTTCAACCGCGTGCCCGGCACTCAATGAAATATGTTGCTCAATCAGCACCACGCCTTTTTCTATATCCCGCTGACGTAATGCCGCGATGATTTCGACATGCTCGTCATAGGCATTGTTCCTGCGTACAGGCGTTTCGAGATCGATACGCCGGAAAAAACGGCTTAGCGAATTTAGGCTATCGAGCATTTCATAGAGCCGACTGTTATGAGAAATACGGGCTATTTCCATGTGAAAACGCTCATCGATTTCCGCTATCTTCGCCCAGTCCTGTTCGGTTTGCGCCGGGCGATGCTGGCTCACTTCCTCCCAGATCGCCGTGGTTGCAGCGATCTCTTCATCTGTTGCCCGCAGGCAGGCGAAGCGAAAGGTTGATTGCTCTATCACCATTCGCACTTCATACAGCTCTCGGACACCTTCCGGCGTCAGGTCACGAGAGTAAAACCCCCGGTTGGGTACAAAGTTCATAAAGCCGTCTTTTGCCAGACGGTTCAGCGCTTCCCGTACCGGGGTACGCGAGACGCCCAACTGTGCCGCAAGCTCCACTTCATTCACCCGTTCGCCGGGACGAAAGTGGTAATCAATCGCCAGACCTTTCACTTTCTCGTAGACCTTTTCCACGCTGTCAGCGCTACGGGATTTCTTTTTAATAGTAACCACATTATCCCCTTAATTTACCGCATACCCAGCACGAAAATAAAAATGCTGTACAGGTGATTTCACGTAATATTTTTATTGATAGCACAGCAAAAAAAACAACTCAACACAAAAGTGAATACACTTTAATTTTATTTAAAAGGTACTGATTTATAATGTTTTTTTATATTATTCATCGTCGTGAAGTTTTCTCGCACCATTTTATGGCAACACTGCACCAAAAAGACTCAAAGTGTATTCACTTTTGCATGTAAATCTTTTTGTAAACCACGAAGATAAAGGAAAATGAAAGTTTCACTATGTGATTTTTATTATTTTCGATTCCCTTGTATTTATTCGGGAATTTGCATTTACCTCACCGGAAATAAGCAGATGCTGTCTGAGACATCCTGGCTGCCTGGCATCGTTTTTGCTTAATACACAAGTGTATGCACTTATATATTCACTTTAGTGCGCGCTTATTCGGCATTACCAGGCAGGCTTGTGCATGTTTGCGCAGGCGACAAAACACCGGCCTCAGAAGCCGGTCACAGCAAACCGGAGAACCAACATGAAAAATTGTTTTGGGCAGGGCATGACTTTGTCAACACTGGCAGGTATGACGTTGTTAGGTCTGGCGCACACCGCGCAGGCCGATGTAAACATTGGTGCAATTTTGCCTTTAACCGGCACCAGCGCCAGCATTGGTGAAGATCAACGTCGTGGTATTGAACTGGCGGTTGAACAGGTAAATGCCCATGGCGGCGTTAATGGTCAACCATTACATGTGATCGTGGAAGATTCCGCCGAAAGCCCGGTAACAGGCCTGAACGCCGTACGTAAGTTAACGCAGGTTAACCATGTACCTTTAGTGGTGGGCAGTTTTTCCTCCAGCGTCACTATTCCGGTTGGGCAATATCTGGTGAAGAACAATCTGCTGCACATCAATATTTCCGGCACCAGCACTGATATCCGCAAAATCGGCGCGACCTCCTGGAGCGTTATTGGCCTGGATTCCCTTTCCGCGAGCTTCTCGGCAGAAGATGTACGTCAGCTCGGTTACAGCAAAGTAGCCTTTATCGCCCCGGATGGAGCTTATGGTCAGGGTATGGCGGAGCAGTTCACCAAAGCGTTTGAAAAAGCGGGTGGCAAAGTGGTCGCCAAAGTGCTCTATACCAGCGGTCAGCCTTCTTATCGCCGCGAGCTGGAGCAAATCTCCCGCGCCCATCCACAAGCCTATGTTTATACCAGCTACGGACAGGATGCGATTGTGCTGAACCGTGAGGCCTGGGAATTGGGGCTGAATAAAACGCCCTGGTATGGCATGTATTTAACTATGGCCATTGAAGGTTCCCCGGCGCAGTACACCAACGGGCAGGTTGGTATGGAAGTCGCGGGTATTGACCAGAAAGCGGCGAGCGGCAACGGCGCAAATTATGCTGATCTGTACCAGAAAAAATTCCATGAGAAGCCTCGCTCCGTGTACGGCAGCTATGCCTGGGATAGCGTGATGCTGGCAGCGGCAGCGATTGATAAAGCGCACAGTGCCGATCCGGCAGCCATGATCGCGGCAATGAAAACTGTTGCGCCTGGCTTTACGGGCATTACCGGAACATTAAATCTGGATGCCGATAACCAGCGTCAGTCCCAGCCATACCTGAAAGTGAAAGCGTTTAATGGCGTACCGGTTCCCCGGTAACGAGTCGCTTTATCTTGCCAGTTCACGCTACATCATCGGGGAAAAACCATGCTGCAGTTTTTGATTGATACATTGATTCGCACTGCGGATTTGTCGCTGGTCGCGCTGGGATTAAGCCTGGTATACGGGCTGGTACGGTTCGCCAACATCGCCCATATGCAATATGCCATGGTCGGTTCATTTATTACCGCTGCCGGGCTTCATCTTGGCATGCCGTTGTCTCTGGCAATCGTGTTTTCGGCAATGGTCTGCGGCATGCTGTCCATGATGTTGCATCACTGGGTGTACCAGCCGCTGCTGAAAAGCGGCACCGCTAACGCCATGATTGGCTCGTTGGCGGTATCGATGGTGCTGATTGCTCTGGTTCTCGGGGTTGAAGGATCGGCCCCGGTGAATTATTCCCTGCCAGTTGGCGCACTCGTGCAAGTTGGTGACACCCGCATCTCCTCCGACGAGCTCTGGAGTCTTGGCGTCACGATTTCTCTGGTAGTGATGTTCAGTCTGCTGCTGTTTCGCACGCCACAAGGCCGCGCTATCCGTGCGCTGGCCAGTAACCGGGATCTGGCAGCAGCCTCCGGGTTAAATGCCAGCGCCATTATCCACACCGTCAATCTGGTGGCCGGAATGCTGGCCGCCGTGGGCGGCAGCATGCTGGCGATGAACGCCAGCGCATGGGTTAACCAGGGCAATGATCTGATGTTGCCGGTACTCGCTGCCGCCATTCTCGGCGGGCTGGGAAACCCAATGGGCGCCATTTTTGGCGCGCTCCTTATCGCGGCAACCGAAACCCTCGTTACCAACATCGACTGGAGCTGGCTGTTCGGCGGCGACTTATTGTTTATCCCGGTGACCTGGGTGAATGCCTCATCTTTTGTGATTCTGCTGCTGGCGCTGTTACTGCGTCCTTATGGCCTGTTTAACCGGGAGGTTCGCCGTGTCTGAGTTTTTACTGCATATCCTTTGCCTTGCCGGGATATATGCCATTGTTGCGCTTGCTCTGAATTTACAGGCAGGTTACGCCGGTTTACTGAATTTCGGTCATATCGTGTTTGTCGGCACTGGCGCTTATGCCATCGGTCTGGGAAGCAATTTGGGGTTACCGCTGTGGCTGGTGATCCCGGCCGGATTACTGTGTGCCCTTGTTATCAGCGCGTTAATGACGTTGCTGGGCCGTCAGCTCACGGCTGATTACTGGGGCATTGCCACGCTGGCGCTGGCTGAAATCATCCGTATTGCGGTCGTCAATGAAGACCGTCTGACGGGCGGCGCGCAGGGGATTGGCGGGCTGTCCGCGCCCTGGTCAACTGGCGATACGGTCACTGATACGCGTATCTTCGCGGTCATTATTCTGCTCAGCGTTATCGTCGCCACGCTCGTCAGCCTGCGGATCGGTGCCAGCCGGTTTGGCCGGGCGCTGCGGCTGATGCGTGAGCAACCTCAATTAGCGATCTGCATGGGCTATGCGCTGCCGTGGCTGAAATGCCGCGCGTTAATGAGTAGCGCGGTGATGTGCTGTCTGGCCGGCATGTTACTGGCCTGGTACACCGACTATGTCAGCCCGGATTATTTGCTCTCTTCGGAAACCTTTCTTATCTGGAGCATGGTGATGATCGGCGGTATTGGCAATGTGCGCGGTGTGCTGTTGGGCGTGTTGCTGGTGGAAGCGCTGTATAACTTTATCCCCTTCGCAAAAGACTATTTCCATATCAGTTCAGATCTGACTGGCGCTCTGCGCCTGGGGTTGGTTGGTCTGGCTCTATTACTGTGTCTGCTCACCCGGCCGGGGGGCCTGTTACCGGAAAAATTAAGGACTTTATCATGAGCCGTTTGCTTGAAGTGGCTGATGTCAGCAAAGCCTTTGGTGGCAACCAGGTACTGACATCCGTGTCATTTACGCTGGAAAAGGGCGAAATTCTTGGTCTGCTGGGGCCGAATGGTTCCGGTAAAAGCACGCTGCTCAACACCATTTCCGGGTTTACCCGACCAGATGGCGGCAGCATCACATTTGATGGTCGCTCCATTGCTTGTCAGCCAAGCCACCGGATCATCCAGGCGGGCATTGCGCGTACCTTCCAGCTCCCCGTTATGCCGGAAAAGATGAGCGTTATGGAAGTTGTGATGACGGCGGGTACTCGTCATCACGGGTTATTCAACGGTCTGCTGGGCCTGTCCTCCGGGCGTAAAGCTGAACAGGAAGACAGAGCCCGCGCCAGCGAATTGCTGGATATCTTATTGCTAACCAAAGTTAAAGATCTACCTGCTGCGGCGCTTTCCGGCGGACAGAAAAAATTACTGGGCATTGCTTGTGCACTGATGGGCAAACCGACGCTTCTGATGCTGGATGAACCCATGGCCGGTGTGCATCCGAAATTACGCCAGGAGCTGGTAGAAACGTTGGTCAACCTGAGTCGTCAGGGTATTTCACTTTTGGTCATTGAACACGATATGCACTTTATCAACACCTTGTGCCAGCGCTGCATTGTGCTGGATCGCGGGCAGATTGTCGCCAGTTGCCGCCCGGACGAACTGGCGCAGAACCAGCAGGTGCTGGAAGCCTACCTTGGGCACAGCACCACAACATTGCAGGAGGCCGTATGATTACCCTCGAAAACGTGGTCGCCGGTTATACCCCGGGGATTGATATTCTGCATGGTATTTCATTGCACGTTGAGCAGGCGGAAATCGTGACACTACTGGGGCCAAATGGCTGCGGCAAATCCACCTTGCTGAAATCGATTGCTGGTTTTGTCTCCCCGCGCACAGGACGGGTTGAAATCGATGGCCGGGAAACGGCAAAAATTCCGGTGCACCGGAAAATCCGTGAATGCGCACTCGGTTTTGTCCCACAACTGGACAACGTCTTCAACAATCTGACTGTGGCAGAAAATCTGCAAACCGGAGGGCAGTTTTTACCGCCCGGCCAGCGTAAGCAGCGGATGGCGCAACTGGCGGAACATTATCCGGTGTTACATAAAAAGTGGCAATCACCCGCGTCCGCGCTTTCCGGCGGCGAGAGACAAATTCTCGCGCTGGCCCGCGCACTGATGCCCGAACCCGCCGTACTGCTGCTTGATGAACCGTCTGCCGGGCTGTCGCCGAAAATGCTGACGGAAGTGTTTAGCGCCATACAAACCATTCGCCGCCAGGAGAAAGTGACCATTTTGATGGTCGAGCAGAATGCCATGGAGGCACTGCACATTTCTGACCGGGCTTATGTGCTGGCGCTGGGGAAAGTGGCGATGGAGGGGAGTGCGCGGGATCTGCTGGACGACCCCCGTATGCGCGAGCTCTATTTTGGCGGTCGTGCCGCCTGACAGGATCAATAAAAAGAACAGAAGGAATACGCCATGCCGATTACCCCGGTTATCGATCACGCGGTGATTAATGTCGATGAAGAACTGGATCAGGCGCAATGTCTGTTCCAGCGGATGGGATTTCAGCTCAGTACGCGGGGACACCATTCGATGGGCTCCAGCAACCATCTGGCCATATTTGCTGATAACTATCTGGAACTTTTAGGTTATGAGCCAGCCAGGCAGGCAGACTCGCGAGGTTTATGGAACGTTGCTCCAGGCCTTGCCGGACTGGTCTGGAAAACCGGGGATGCGCATGCGGTATGGCAGCATCTCCAGCAATGCCAACTCGATGGAGAACCGCCAACCCGCTTCTTCCGCCCGGTGATACTGCCGGACGGCAGTCAGGCTGAAGCCCGGTTCTGTATCTCGCGGATCCGCGCCAGCGCCGTGACATACGGTTTCAGTTTTTTCTGCGAACATCAGACGCCGCAAGCCGTTTGGCAACCCGCCTGGCAAGTACACCCTAATGGCGTGCAGGCGCTGTCCGCGTTCGTTATTGCCTCGCCTCAGCCTGAACAGACACTGGCGCTGTATCGCCAGTTATTCAGTACGGAGGCCCGCGTAGAGGACAACGGTGGCTATGTGCTTGATTCAGGAACCTGCTGCCTGCGTATTATCACGCATCAACAGGCAAGCCAGGAGTTCGCGCTACCGACTGTCGCTGCGCAGGCACCGGCGAAAATGGTGGCGCTCTGTTTTCAGGTGGCGTCACTGGAGCGGCTCAGAAACTGCTTTAACCAGGGCGATATCCAGTGGCGTGAGCAGGGCCATCAGGTGTTGGTGATGCAGCAGCAGGCGCAGTGGCTGGCGATGCGTTTTGAGGAAAAAGCGTAGAAGGGAGCGTCCAGGGAGAGGTGCCAGCACGCAAAGGGAACCTTTGCTGGCGGCTTCTCTTGTGTACTTCAGGCATAACATTTCCAACCCGGCTGCACTTTCTGGCAGCCGGCAGATTTCGGCACAAATTTCAGAGGGTGTAATCCACGGCGGCGCGGCCTTACTCCGCCACCAGCCACATATCCGCTTCTTCAAACATTTCCTCGAGCATCCGGTTCAGCTTTTCCCTGTCGTTTTTACTGGCATCACTGTTCAGACCGTTGGCCTGCATGGGTTTTACCCGGACATCGGCATCAGGAAACAGACGGTGAACACGCCGGGTAAGTTCATCGAGGATGATTTCCCTGGCACCGGGAAGCCCTTCAACATTGCGTTTGTCATAGACCAGTTCAACGAACATTAACCATTCCTGTGTGTGAATTAATAACGCAGTATTTATACTGTATAAAAAAACAGTAATCAACATTGAAAGTGAAAGTGAAAGGGGAAGGGCAGTAGGTATTTTGCGCGATATCGATAGGTTATTTCGTGCTATTTCTCCACGACATGGGTGAAAGACCCTCGGATGCCAGGTGGTTCAGGGGTGACTATTTTTCCCGACTGATGCTTTCTGAATATGTTCCCGAGTGGTATTTAACGACCTTCACCAGGTTTATCGCCCACAGGAAGCCACCCCGCTGCGTGCGTCTTTTGGCTGAAATAACCGTAACGCTTTCGTTTCTGCGGCTCCCCTTGTAGCATATGTCACGAATTTTATTGTGGTTGTAGCGTGAGCTCTAAGGAAGTGAGTGTGTTTGCGGAATTTGGCGTTATCAGTTACTGGACCTATTTTATCGGCGCGATTTTTATCATTCTGGTGCCCGGGCCGAACACCTTTTTTGTGCTGAAAACCAGTATCGCGGGTGGATTACGCAACGGTTATACCGCTGCGGCAGGTGTTTTTATTGGTGATGCTGTGCTGATGTTTCTCGCGTACGCCGGTGTCGCCACGCTGATTAAAACAACACCGGTATTGTTCAATATCGTGCGTTATCTCGGCGCGATTTATTTGCTGTGGCTTGGCGGGAAAATGCTCTACAGTACCTTTGTCCAGCCAGCGCAGCCGCAAAACGATGACAATGCGCCCAAAGGCGATATTTTAAAACGCTCGTTGGTGCTAAGCCTGACTAACCCGAAAGCGATTCTGTTTTATGTTTCGTTCTTTGTGCAATTTATCGACATCCATTATGCCCGGCCCGGCGTGTCATTTTTTATTCTCGCCAGCACGCTGGAGATTATCAGCTTCTGCTATTTCAGCTTCCTGATTGTGACAGGTTCGTATGTGACACAATGGGTGAAGACAAAAAAACGCTTAACCCGTCTGGGAAATTCGCTGATTGGTTTAATTTTTGTCGGCTTCGCTGCCCGTCTGGCAACGTTACAATCCTGAAGATATAACCTAAAGATAGAGAAATAAAAGCCACGTCAGCAAACGTGGCTTTTTAGCGTTTATTCTGTCAGCACGGGCATTTTCGCCATGACAAACTCCAGCACTTTTTCACCATCCATTGACGCGAAAGGATAGCTTTCAATAATCGCGACAGGCGCATCACCCACGGCGGCTTTAATTTCATCGAGTTTGTACTGGATGTGCGGCGCGACCAGAAAACAGTCAAAGGCGGGAGCAACGCTGGCAAAATTATCCATACCGACCGCACTAATCAGCATGGGATAGTTATGTTCGTGGGCTGCCTTTTGCATCCGTTTCGCCAGTGCATTGGCGGTATTGCCGAAAAGACAACATATAAGTAACTTTTTCATGGTTCTGTCCTCCAGGAAGAATCCCCACACTATGTCCGCCAGTGGTGAGAAAATGAGCGCAATCTCCAGGTTTATGACGAAATATCGTTACTGAAACACCGAAATAGCTTCTGCTAAACGAATAGCCTGCTGATTCATGCGCCCGGAGGCTTCAGCGCCTTCTTGCACACGCTCGGCATTCTGGTGGGTGATCCTGTCCAGATCTTCCACGGCCAAACTTATTTCGCCAAGCGCAGTCGCCTGTTCGGCAGTGGCTGCGGTGATGTGTGCAATCAGCGCGGTGACGTTCTGTACCTGGCTAACAATCTCTTTCATCGTCTTTCCTGCGTTATCGGCCAGCACACTACCGGAATCGACGTTCGTCACACTGGTTTCGATCAACGCTTTGATTTCGCTGGCCGCGCTGGCGCTGCGGCTTGCCAGGTTTCTCACTTCGCCGGCCACCACCGCAAAACCTTTGCCTTGTTCCCCCGCGCGTGCAGCTTCTACCGCGGCGTTCAGTGCCAGGATATTAGTCTGAAAGGCAATACTGTCGATAATGCTGGTGATGCTGGCAATTTGCCGCGAACTGTCCGCAATCGCCGACATCATCTCGATCATCTGGTTCATGACCTGTCCACCTTGCTGCGCCGCGCTCTGTGTTCCTTGTGAAAGGGCGGTGACTTCCGCTGCCGTCTCGCGGTTACTTCTTACCGTCGCCGTCATTTCGTTCATGGTGGCGGCCGTTTGCTGCACATTTGCTGCCGCCTGTTCAGTCTGACGGCTTAAAGAATCATTTCCTGCCCGTATCGCGTCTGATGCTTTCAGCACGGTCACCGCCTGGCCGCTGACGTCGTTAACCAGCCAGCGAAACATCAGGCCGAGCTGATTGATGGCGCGTAGCGTCACTCCCACTTCATCTACGCGGTTGAGTTGTTCCACCTGATGTATTTCGCCGCTGGCAACCTGCAATGCCTGACGCCGCAGATGTTCAACCGGGCGAACGATTTGCTGCTCAAGCCAGATATCGATTATCAACAGCAGTAGCGTCATGAAACCCGAGAAACTCGCCATTTGCCCGGGCGTCAATCCATGCAACCAGGCGGCCGTCAGGCTGAATAACAGCGCGAAAATCAGTGCCGAGCGTAATCGCCAGCGCAGGGAAAGGGTGACGAACAGCGAGCGCCACGCCATCCAACCGGTGCGAATAATTAATCCCTTATGAAAACGTCGGCCTTTGCTTTGTCCGTTGCGAAACTCACGGTACAGCGTCTCTGCCGCCGCGATTTCTTCCGCTGCGGGGCGCGTACGTACTGACATATAACCCTTGATCCTGCCTTCACGCACTACCGGAATGGCGTTAGCGCGTACCCAGTAGTGATCGCCATTACGGCGGCGGTTTTTTACCAGCGCCGTCCACGGTTCCCCCTGTTTCAGTGTGCTCCACATATCCGCGAAAGCCTCTTTTGGCATATCGGGATGGCGAACCAGGTTATGAGGTTCGCCTTTTAGTTCTTCAAGCGAAAAACCACTGACCTGAATAAACGCGTCGTTAGCATAATTAATATGGCTTTGTGGGTCAGTCGTTGACATTAACGTGGCATCATTATCGAAAACGTATTCTTGCTGTGTGACGGGTTCATTGTTACGCATAGTGAGCCTTCTCAGGAAAAGGGGTACGAGCCTGAAATATGTTACATTTCTTATGTCTATTTACTGCATGGGTGCTGTGTGCTTCATATTTTTCTGCTGCTTACGTATTGGCAAAATAATGCATAAAATAATTTCACTTAAGCCATCATCTTTTTTAAGAGATGAAAAATAAGTTTCACTTAAGGAGCTGAAAAGCGCACAGCAGTAAATTAAGTGTATATTTAGATACCAGTTTAACCACATATAATGTAGATGTTTTTATTATTGTGGAAGCTGCAAGGGGGAATGTTTCCACTGAAACTAACGTCCACCAATAAGAGTTGTGGCCGGGATCATAAACCTGTTGCTATGCTGTACTGAGAGGTGCCAAACACGCGCCAGATCGTTTCCTGTCGGCCTGGATTCAGCTACGCTGAAACTCTCTTACTGCGAAAGGATTGTTCTTATGAAAGGTACTGTTGTCCACCACGAACACCGCATTGGCTTTCTTGTGATTCGCGATGATAAAGGTGAGTTCGCTATCGCAGAGTTGCTGGGAAAGTATGATGTTGAGATGGGAGATATCGTTTCTGGAAACCTGCACACCAACGGTAATGAGACGCTGCTTAATCAGACACAGAATGAAGCGATGGAGGTCTGTGTGAAAGGCTATGGATTGTCTGAACACGATGCTATTAGCATGCTTTTGCGTACGCACTGAATTAATCAACTGTTTCTTATGCGATATATCCTGATTCCAGCGAATTAATTGCAGAGAGAAAGAGTACCTATTTTCATGTGCTGGTTGACGTTGGGGAAGGGCAATAAAAAGCGGCAGTTTCGACACCAAAACTGCCGGCGAATGTTTTTTTGAGATTGTTAAAGCGTATATCCGTCACTTGCGCACTTTATAACCGGTTACTGGATTCAGAGCTAACGCAAATTTTTCTGTGGGAAGATTAATAAATTTGATGATCATCGGCGCTGTGCTCCGTTTAACAGATCTCTGTTGCCGCGAATGTGACGCTGTGGCAGCCCGATTCATTAATCTGTCTTAATGTTTGTCCGCAGTTTGAAGATTTGCACCCTCTCTCCAGCAGGTTTTTCCGCCTTCTGCTTACTACATTTGCTACAACTGACCGGATAAATAACCTGCGCGTTATGCATCGTACTGATGGTGATTCTCGGCAGTGTGGATTTTCGTCAGCAAACGAAAGGGTTTACTGTCGGCCAGCCAGTCCGGGATCTCATCGGGTGACAGCGGGCGTGAAAAGAGATATCCCTGTGCGACATCGCAGCCATACTCTTCCAGAATGCGAGCAGTTTCGAGATCCTCAATCCCCTCGGCCAGCACCACGTACTGCAACTCCTTGAGCATCATAATCACGTTACGGGCGATAATTCGGCTGCCGGTGTCGCTGGTCACCTGGCTGACCAGCGAGCGGTCGAGCTTGATAACGTCGATCGGAATTCGGCGTAAGTAACTGATATTGCTGTAACCGGTGCCGAAATCATCAAGCAGGATGGTAAAACCCAATAGTTTCAGTCGGTCCAGTTCCGCCAGCGCCGGATCGCTTTCAAGCACTTTTTCCGTCTCCAGACACTCGATACGCAGATCGGAGGTATAAAGACCCGCAGCGAGCACGTTACGTTCTAACTGGTCGGCAAATCCCGGACGCGAGAAATCACTCACCGTAACGTTAATCGACACTGGCAGCATAATGCCCTGCAGTTTCCAGCTTTTTAACTGTGCGATCACCGTCTTAATCACCCATTGGGTAATACTGCTCATCAGTGTGGTTTTTTCCGCCAGCTCCACAATAACGGCCGGGGAGATATTCCCCAACTGCGGGTGTTTCCAGCGCAGTAAGGCTTCGACACCTTCGGTTTTACCGGAGCACAGCGAAATCTTCGGCTGATAGACCATATACAACTGATCCGGGGATTTGATGGCTTCACTGAGATCGTGCAGCAGCTTAAAGTCTTTATTGCGTTTGTGGTCGAGGATCGGGTTAAACAGCAACGCCGGAATATCCTGGCGAATCGACTCATGCAGGGCGCTAATGCCCTGGCGCACCACTTCCTGCACATTATCTTCCTGCGGGAGAAATTTAACGTAGCCCGTATGCAGCGTCAGGTTGATGTCGATATCACCAGCCACTTTCGCCTGCGTACAGGGTAAACGTTCTGCCCGTTTTGCCAGCGTCAGCGCATAATCAATATCCACCAGCACGGCATAACGCGCGGTGGTAAAGGCGTAAAGCGTGACTTCTTCCTTCAGTTTCAGGCGCAAACGTAGCAATGAGCCGAAGCTGCGCAATAGTTTCTCCAGCGCTTCCAGGCCAAGATAGCGAGAGAGTTCGTAAGCGCGCGGCATTTCGATGCAATCAAAAATCACCAGCCCATAAGGGGTGCTCACTTTTTCATGTCTCAGCCGCTCCATCTCTTTCATCAGAAACTGGCGGTTAGGCAGGCCGGTCAGTGCATCAACCAATCCGACGGTATAGAAGGATTCAAGATACGCGGCGGCGAGAGTGGCGACGCGTAAAAAGCTGGCAACCTGGCTGGATGTGGGCACGTAGGTTTCGGGGTGACTCGCACACAGCGTACCCATGATCACGCCATCTTTATTTATCATTGGCGCTGAGGCATAAAAAAGAATATGGCCGCTTTTTACCAGCGGCTGATGATTAAATCGACCATCAAGACGCGTATCAGAACTTATTACCATCTGGCCGCTGTGCAAAGAATATTGGCACATGGTCTGTTCAATACGTATTTTTACGTGATCAATCGGTATATTTTTAACATATTTGATATATTGAAAAACGTCATCAAATGTCGTGATAAAGCAGCCTTCAACCCCCATAACTTCGCAAGCCAGAAGAGCAAACTCGGCCAGTGCCGCATCGCGGGATTTATCCTCCTTGCTCAGCAGCTCCAGAGTGGCTAACCGTTTGCTTTCGCTTTTTTTCAGACCAGTGAACATAGCGAGCTCCTGCCCAAATAAATGAGACCGTAGAAATCTGTTCAGATGACGCCATCATTCGTTTGGTTGAGTTCTGCGCTGAAATAGCAATGTGTCTGGAATTACCACCAGCCCAATTGCGTTCCGACCACGACGACAATTGCCACAATCAGCATAATGATGGTTGTCTTTCTCACGAAAACTCCTTCACCGGCTATATTCGCCAGAAATGAATGGTATAAGAGATAGAAGAAAATCAGATTTTTCTCAAGCTATCCATGTGGGTAAATACACGTTATCGAGACGAGTAAAGTTTTTTGCTTTATTTTTTATCGGATACCTTACTTCGTTCGCATTGCGCGGCATTAAATCATGAAAACAGGGTATTTGATATATCACGGTGCGGTGCAGCGGAAAATCGCAGGGAAAATAAAAAAAAGCCCCGTTGATGAAGACGGGGCAAAAACTCATTGATTACGGAATGATGTTCTCTGGTCATGGGTGAGAACGAGACTCACTATAATGACCAAAAGTGCAGTAATAATGAAGAAATCATGGAGATAGCCCCAGCTTGAGGCTATGCTGAATAGTGATTTCGCCTGTACCTAAGGAAAAAAATAATGCGCTATGTTTTATGGGTTTTGCCGCTTTTCGTGACCGCTTGCTCTGCACCGAAACCCGATGCACCTCTGCCGCCGCAGATCGGTAAAGCCAATCCGGCGGCGATGTACTGCCAGCAAAAGGGGGGGCAACGGGTGCCGGTTCAGAGTCCGCAGGGTGTGCGCACCGAGTGTAAATTGCCGAACGGAGAGGTGATCGATGAATGGGCGCTATGGCGTCGCGATCATCAGCAATCCGGTTCGTGACAGTAGTGGGTAGCCCAGGGTAAACTTCTTTTTCGGATTAATCTCAGTTTACTGTTACGAGAGTGTCAGAGAAGTATGTTTCAGCTACGAGCGGGCAGCCAGGCTTTAGTCATTGGTGCCCAGACTGTCAATGGTCGCTGCAATATTGGTAAAGCCGTTGAACTGTTCGGATTGTGCCAGCCGGGAGAACGTTTTTTAAACCCTGTTAATGGCGTAATCACGGAGATGCCACGTAACGCTGGCCGTGCGCTGTGGCTGGTCACCGGAAATGTCACCGCTTTCGATGGTCAGCAGGGCTTCGCTTTTATACGGGCTGAACATCTGATGCCGCTGCAACCTGACAGCGAACCGCAGGATCTACGCGAACGGGTTATCGACTAAGCCAACGAGCGTAGCCATTCAGCCAGCACAATGGCATGATTTTGCGCCTCGTTTTTCGCCGCGTATAACAGCGTAACGGTGTCCTTTTTACCCCGTTGCGCAAGCTGTACACCTGCCGTTTTTTGCGCATCCAG
The DNA here is from genome assembly GCF_900116535.1 of Kosakonia arachidis. Lineage (GTDB taxonomy): Bacteria > Pseudomonadota > Gammaproteobacteria > Enterobacterales > Enterobacteriaceae > Kosakonia > Kosakonia arachidis. The sequence continues at coordinate 1,053,076 of NZ_FPAU01000001.1, forward strand.
CTCCTGGCGGTAGGCTTCGCTGAAGCTGGCGAAATCGAGCACCTCCCCGTGAAAGGCTTTGCGCAGCCCCGTCGAGGGTGCCAGCGTTTTGTTCCATTCATCAAAATGCAGATCGGCTTTTTTTACGCCGCGCGGCCAGAGCCTGTCGACCAGCACCCGGTAACCATCGTCCTCGCTGGCGGCGTCATAAACACGTTTACAGTGGATCATTGCTTCTCCCTCTCTTTAACCCAGGCAATCAGTGCCGGTAATTGTTGCTCGGAAAAAACGCGAATTCCATGCTGCTCCAGCAGTGCGGCGGCGACACCCATACCCGGCTTCTGCATGCCGCTGAAAGTCCCATTGTAGATATGCTGGCTACCGCAGGTCGGGCTACCGTCTGTTAACAGAGCAGCGCGGCATCCGGCCTGCTGCGCAGCGCTCAGTGCCAGCCAGGCGGCCAGTTGATAATGCGCGGTGACATCCTGACCGTTATCCTCAAGGATCCGCGCGCGATCGCGCATCACGTCGGCCCCGTCGCCAGCCACAATTTCTGCGGGCGGGCGCGGAACCGGTAATCCGGCAGCCAGCTCCGGGCAGTGAATTACCAAACGGTTTTCCTGCTGCCAGCGCTGTAGCGTGTCCTGTATTGCCGCTTTTTCGCGGCCATTGTAGCGCACTTTAAAACCCAACAGGCAGGCGCTGACGAGGATGCGGATTTGCTGCACGGGTGGCTCCTGATAATTTGTTCTTGCGCGAGAGATTATTTCATTCTTTAACGTGATACATGATCTCAATTTTAAGGTGTTGTGATTCCTGTAAAAGACAGCTAAGGTGATGTTCCTTATGTTATTCGTTATTTGCCCCGGCATAAGGACACATTCATGCATCACATCCCTCCGAAAAAAACACTGCGTATCGCACTGGTTGGCGATTACAGCCATGACATTGTTGCGCATCAGGCGATTCCGCTGGCGATTGATGACGCCGCTGCCGTACTGGAAATTACCGCTGATTACGACTGGTTACCGACCAGCGAAATTAACAGTGCCGAAGATCTCGTCGGTTACGATGCCATCTGGGTAGTGCCGGGAAGCCCCTATAAAAATGCCCGTGGTGCGTTTATCGCCATTCAGTATGCGCGAGAAAATGCCGTGCCGTTCCTCGGTACCTGCGGCGGTTTCCAGCATGCGGTGATCGAATATGCCCGTAATGTGCTGGGCTGGAGCGACGCAGCACATGCCGAAACGGAAAACGAAGGGCGCATGGTGATCTCCGCGCTGACCTGTGCGCTGGTGGATCAAACCGGTACCATCGAGCTGCGACCGAATACGCTGATTTCTCGCGCGTATGGTCGTGATGTGGTGGAAGAGGCTTACCGTTGCAGCTTTGGCGTTTCGGCAGAGTTTGCCCGCGAACTGGAGAACGGCGATCTGCGCGTGACTGGTTGGGATGAAGAGGGTGAAATCCGCGCGGTGGAACTGGTGACGCACCCGTTCTTTGTCGCCACGCTTTTCCAGCATGAACGCGCCGCGCTGGCTGGACGACCCTCCCCGCTGGTGCAGGCGATGCTGCGCGCTGCTTGCGAATAAGCCTCACACGCCATCCGGTATCCGGCCGGATGGCGTGTTGTCTAGCGGGCAATAATTTCCCGATGGCGGCCTGCAAACGCGCCGCACATTGCCATCATTACCGCCAGCACAGTACATGCCAGCAATGGAAGGTGCCAGTCGCCGCTGGTGTCGTGAATTTTCCCCATCAACGGCGGGCCGCAGGCTGCCAACAGGTAACCGACCGACTGTGCCATACCGGAGAGGGATGCCGCCTGATGTGCGGAACTGGCGCGTAGGCCGATAAAAGTGAGACCGAGGATCATCGTTGCGCCGGAGCCAAAACCAAAAATAACCGTCCACAGCACGGCATGTGTCGGCAGCAACCACAATCCCAGCGAACCCACCGCGCACAAAACGGCCACCAGAGCGGCGATGCCGCGCTGATCTTTCAGCCGGTGCAGGAAAACCGGCACCAGTAAACCCGGCGCAGCAGTCGCCAGTTGCAAAATGCCATGCAGGGAACCGGCCTGTGCTTCACTAAAACCCTGAGCCAGCAAAATCGACGGCAGCCAGCCAATAATGATGTAATAAATCAGCGAGTTAATGCCGAGGAACAACGTGACCTGCCAGGCCAGTGCCGAGCGCCAGATCCCCCGGCTGTGTAGCGCACTGGAAGTGCTGATCTGCGCCGGTACACCACGACGCAGATGAGGCAGCCACAGCAGCAGCGCGAGCAGCGGAAACACCATCAGCATCAGCAATGCTCCGTGCCAGCCCGCACCGCTCTGCGCCAGCGGGACCACCAACGCGGAGCCGAGCGCTGCAGACGCGCCCATCGTCAGGGAGTAGGCACCGGTCAGTTTCGCTACATGCCCGGCGAAGTCACGCTTCAGCATACCCGGCAACAGCACATTGCCGAGTGCGATACCACAACCCATCACCGCCGTGCCAACAAACAGCAGTGTGGAGGATGGCAGGGATCGGATGGCGATGCCAAGACAAATCAGCACCATAGCGGCAAACAGGCTGCTTTCCATACCCAAACGGCGGGCGATACTGGCTGCCAGCGGAGAGATCAGCGCAAATGCCAATAGCGGCAGCGTGGTAAGCATGCCGGTTTGTGCGGTACTTAAACCATATTCTGCACGAATGGCATCGAGCAACGGTGCCGCGCCGGTAAACGTGACGCGTAACGTGGTCGCAATCATCAGGATACCGGCAATCAGCAGCACTTTTTGCTGCCTACGGGGAGAAAGGCGAGTGGTCATTGGATTCTCTTGATAAACAACAGAGCGTTACGATAGCGGTTTTTTCTTCGCTTTTAATCCAGCTAAAATGACAGTTTATCGCTAAATTCGGACAATTTAATGCACGGACTCGGACTGGGCGGCTACGATCCCGATAGTCAGCAGGAAGCGGCGGTGGCTTTTCGTGTCACCGTTGCGGCAGAAGAGCAGCGCATTTCCGCGCATTATCACCGCAAGGGGCAACTGATTCTGGCGCTGAAAGGCGCTATCACCTGCGAAGTTGAACATGCGCGCTGGATGGTGCCGCCGCACCATGCTATGTGGCTGCCAGGGATGGTGTCGCACAGCAATCACGCAACACCCAACGCGCAGCTCTGCTTTTTATTTATCGAACCCTGGTCAGTGGTGATGCCAGAGCATTGCTGTACTCTGAAGATCTCGCCGCTGGTGCGCGAGCTGATTATGGCACTTGCGGCAAGAACGCCATCACAGCAACGCCAGCCAGCTACGCAGCGGCTAGTGCAAGTGCTGTTTGATGAATTGCCGGCTCAACCGCAGATGCAGTTGCAGCTTCCTGTTTCCGCGCATCCGAAGATCCGCCAGATGATCAATCATATGGAGGCCAGCCCGGCTGAACGACAAACGCTGGTGCAGTGGGCGCAGGTGTTCGCCATGAGCGAGCGTAACCTGGCACGGCTAGTGGTCCGGGAGACGGGCCTCAGTTTTCGCCGTTGGCGGCATCAGATGCAATTGATCCTTGCCCTGCAGCTGCTGATTAGCGGCCAGTCCGTACAGCAAGCCGCCCAGACGCTGGGGTACGACTCAACCACCGCATTTATTACTATGTTCAAAAAAGGGCTTGGTCAGACGCCTGGGCGTTATCTGGCCGCACTTGGCACCGAGTAATATTTTCTGCTCTCTACAGGAGGGGTATTGCTCTCGCTGCTGATGACTTTGGGCGCGTCGGTACTGGGCTTTCCCGGCGGCGTAGTCTTGATCTGTTGCGCATGGTGTTTTCACGGCTGGCCGCGCAGGGCACTGTTTATGTGGGCGGAATTGATTCGCGGTATTCCGCTGATCTTCGTCATTTTCTGGTTGTGGTTTTCGACGCTGGCATCGCAGGGCGCGTTGCCAGACGGCCAGTACGACGCGGCGTTGAGCGGCGGATTTAGCAGTGTGCAAACCCTGCGGCTGGTACTGCTGCCACAGGTGTTACGCAACGCGCTCCCCTCGTATCTGGGGTTACTGGTCGCACTGTTGAAGGACACCTTGCTGGCGTTTATCGGCAATGTGCCGGAACTGACCACCGTGGCCGGGCAGGTGAATAACCGGGTACAGGTCTACCCTGCGGCGCTGTTTATTTTTACCGGTGCGGTCTACTACCTGCTGTGCAGTACGCTGGAGTATGCCGTCAAACGCCACCAGCGGCGTTATTCATTGCCAGCCCATTAGCAGCGACACCAGCCCGGCAGCAATCAGTGGCCCGACCGGAGCACCCCGGCACAGAGCCACGCCCAGCACGGTGCCGACCAGCAACAATGCCACGCCGCGCCCACCGAGCCAGCAGACAAATATGCCCACTGCAATGGCGGCCAGCGACTTCCCGTTGACGAAGGAGTGCAACAGGCTGGATGGCGGCAGTGAACCGCTGGCAATGACCTGCAATCATGCGATCAGATTTCTATATTCTTATCGCACTGTTTACGACACTGGCCGTTGTGCTGGTGATCAGCGGTTAATACTGGAACGCTCGGAGTGGTAAGCGGCCCATTATGCGGACAGACGGCGGAAATCGACAATTTCCGGCTGCGCAATGCGCAGATAATCCTGGGTATCCATAATCACTGATTTTTCCAGCAGACCGGCATTGAAGGCGATATCGTCAAAGCGCTGAAACAGTACCGGGTCGGCCACCAGGTGCAGATCCGGATGAAAACTAAACGGCGGAATAGCGCCGAAGACGCAGGCGGTGAGATGCTCCACTTCCAGCGGGCTCGCCAGTGAGGCTTTCTGACCACCAAAATGATGCGCCAGACGGCTGAGATCGGCTTGCAGGTCGGCGGCCAGGATTGCCAGAACATGCTTTTTCACGCCGTTACCTTTAATTTTGCAAACCAACGCCTTAGCACCCTGGCCCAGAGCGGTGCCACGAATTTCACTGACCGCCTCGCATTTGCCGACGGCGTCGTGTTCGACCACGTGAAAACGCGCTTGTTGCTGTTCAAGCAGGGTCAACAGATATTGATGGACGTCGCGGTTGGCAATTTCAGACATGTTCTCTCTCGATAACAAACAGTGAGAGTGGCAGCATAATCCACTCGGGAGGCGATGAGAATAAAAAAAGCCGCCCGAAAGGCGGCGAAAAAATACAAGCACTACAAACAACGCTTTGTGTGTACTGTTTATTTCTTTTGCAGAAGGTAGCTGTTTTCAAAGCCCGGAACGCTACCAATAACGTCGAATCCGTTAAAGAAGCCGCCTGCGCGCAGCAGGTCAACTGCGGGTCCGACTTCCGGAGAGTAGATGAAGTCACGATAATCATCGAACACGATAAATCCGCCGCTGACCACGGTTGGTGCATACAGCAGAAAATCCGTAAGAACGTGCTCTTTCAGGTGACCACCGTCAATATGCAGCAGAATGGTTTTCGGCTCCAGCGCCATTACCCGTTCAATACTGTGCTGTGAATAACCACGTATCAGCGTAACTTCCGGGAAAATATGCTCGTGGTAGAAACCCAGCTCCAGAGGCTGGTTCGTCAATTCCATCGGGTCGATACTGATAATGCGGCGTTTGCCCTGACAAAGCGCATTCATTAACGCGCTTGATTTGCCCTTCCAGACGCCGATTTCAATAATGTCGCCAGCGGCGTTTGCATTATTCACCAACCAGCAAAGATAACCGAGCAGTTTAACGTGGTCGTGAAAAGAGAGTTCCCGGCGCGGCATCGCTTTTTCAGCAGGCAGGATGGCCTGCGTTTGCACGAAAGCTTCACCCAGATTATTCCAGACGGTATCAATCATCCCTTTTATTTCAGGATCTTGTACAAATACTTTTAAGTCCTCGAGGTCGATCATGCGTAGGGGTCCTGTCAATTTGTCTTTCGCGACGAAAGAGAACGCCACGATTAGTCGTGCGTAAAATGTGCCACATTTCTTTGCTCACAAGGGGGGAAATAGCCGCATTTTTGTAGGGCAATTCGTGGATTAGCTCTGCGCAAGCGGTGGAGTGGGACAATCAGATGCTTAAGAAATGCAATTAAAACCACAAAGAAGTATTCCCCCAATAGTGGATTTTAATGCTGTTTAACTACGAATAATATTGAATCTGTAATCCCCCCATTTTTAACGGCGCTAATAAGTAGAATCAGTTAAGGTTTTACCTTCGGAGAGTCGCAGGCATACAAACCAACCACCATGGTTTGGTTTCTCTAGGATTATTTGGTCGGCACGAGAGACGTTGAACCTCCATACCCAGACACGGTATGGCTGTAACCATCAGAAAATGTACTCCGCAAAACCAGGATTAACTTTTTGAACTAATTTGATATTTATGCGTGCATAAAATGAAGAAAATCAGCCAGAGAAATAAAATTAACTGGCTGATTTATATATTAATTCCCTGATGTTGTCGTTTGTTTATGAAACAGTTCCCGGAATACCGGGTAAATATCTTCCTGATCGCGGATATGTTGGATGGCGAAGTTATCGAACATTGTTTGCAGATGTTCATACTCGCGCCACAGCGTTTGGTGCGCCCGTCGGGTGATCTCAATGTAGCTGTAGTAACGTACCACTGGCAGAATTTTTTTCGCCAGGATTTCGTGACACAGCGGTGAGTCGTCCGCCCAGTTATCGCCATCGGAGGCCTGCGCGGCATAGATATTCCACTGCGCCGGATCGTAACGCTCCTTTACCACTTCATCCATCAGTTTCAGGGCGCTGGAAACAATAGTACCGCCCGTTTCCTGCGAGTAGAAGAATTCATGTTCGTCCACTTCTTTTGCCTGCGTATGATGGCGGATATAGACCACTTCCACGTTTTTATAGGTTCGGCTCAGGAAGAGATAGAGCAGAATGTAAAAACGTTTGGCCATATCTTTGGTAGCCTGATCCATTGAGCCGGAGACATCCATCAGGCAAAACATTACTGCCTGACTGGAAGGTTCCGGGCGTTTTTCGTAGTTTTTGTAGCGTAGATCAAAGGTGTCGATAAACGGTACACGCTCGATTTTTGCACGCAGTTCCGCAATCTCTTTACGTAAACGCTCCTCTTCAAGTAACTGCGCCGGTTCGCTTTTCTCTACCGTTTCGAGACAGCTTTCCAGTTCACGCAATTCACGGCGTTTACCAGCAGTCATCGCGGTTCGGCGGGCAAGCGAATTTTGCAGCGATCGCACGACGCTGATATTTGCCGGTACACCGTTGGAAGTGAAGCCAGCGCGGTGCGTTTTAAACTCATTAAGCTGCCGTTGCTGGTTTTGTTTCAGGTTTGGTAGCGCCAGGTCCTCAAATAACAGATCGAGGTACTCATCTTTGGAGATCTGGAAAACGAATTCATCCTGGCCTTCGCCGTCAGGGCTGGCTTCGCCCTGGCCGCTACCGGTACCGCCACCGCCGCCTTGCGGGCGTTCGATACGGTCGTTTTGCACAAAATGATCATTTCCTGGATGCACGCGATGACGTAAGCCACCGCGCCCCTGATGAAACATCGGTTCGCTGATATCTTCCGTTGGGATGGAGACAGACTCGCCGTTCTCCACGTCAGTCACCGAGCGTTTGTTAATTGCTTCGGAAATTGACTGTTTTATTTGTGCTTTATAACGGCGCAAAAATCGCTGGCGGTTAACCGTGCTTTTGTTTTTGCCGTTCAGACGTCGGTCAATGAACCAGGTCATTAGTGCCTCCCGCTGCGTATGCCAACTTTGCAACGGACCGCGCGCAGGGCGCGGCCCGATTGTTGTTATGATGATTTACGAACACGCAGATACCATTCGCAGAGCAGTCGAACCTGCTTGCGGGTGTAGCCTTTTTCCATCATACGATCGACAAAGTCGTCATGCTTTTTCTGCTCGTCGGTTGAGGTTTTGGCATTAAACGAAATGACCGGTAAAAGCTCTTCGGTGTTCGAGAACATTTTCTTCTCGATGACCGTACGCAGTTTTTCGTAACTGGTCCAGTTCGGGTTGCGGCCGTTATTGTTGGCACGGGCACGCAGCACAAAATTGACGATTTCGTTACGGAAATCTTTCGGGTTGCTGATCCCGGCCGGTTTCTCGATTTTTTCCAGTTCTGCGTTCAGGGATTCACGGTCAAACAACTGGCCGGTATCCGGGTCCCGATACTCCTGATCCTGGATCCAGAAATCCGCATAAGTGACATAACGGTCGAAAATGTTCTGCCCGTATTCGGAGTAGGATTCCAGGTACGCTGTCTGGATCTCTTTGCCGATAAACTCGGCGTATTTCGGGATCAGATAGCCTTTCAGGAATTCCAGATAACGTTCTGCAAGCTCTTGCGGGAACTGTTCGCGCTCAATTTGCTGTTCCAGCACGTAGAACAGATGTACCGGGTTAGCCGCCACTTCCACATGATCGAAGTTAAACACGCGGGAGAGGATTTTAAAGGCGAAACGCGTCGACAGACCGTTCATGCCTTCATCAACACCGGCATAATCGCGGTACTCCTGGTATGATTTAGCTTTCGGATCGGTATCTTTCAGGCTTTCACCATCGTAGACCCGCATTTTCGAGTAGATGCTCGAGTTTTCCGGCTCTTTCAGACGTGACAGAATCGAGAAACGCGCCAGTGTTTCCAGTGTACCCGGCGCGCATGGCGCATGGGACAGCTCACTGTGATTGAGCAGTTTTTCGTAAATTTTCATCTCTTCCGAGATGCGCAGGCAATAAGGCACTTTGACGATGTAGACACGGTCAAGAAACGCTTCATTGTTTTTGTTGTTACGGAACTGCACCCATTCCGATTCGTTCGAGTGGGCGAGGATAATGCCGTTAAATGGCAGGGCGGAGATACCCTCCGTACCGTTATAGTTCCCCTCCTGCGTGGCCGTCAACAGTGGGTGCAGCACCTTGATCGGCGCTTTAAACATTTCGACGAACTCCATGATCCCCTGGTTTGCCCGGCACAGCGCACCGGAATAACCGTAAGCATCTGGATCGTTTTGCGCGTGGTTTTCCAGCTTGCGGATATCCACTTTACCCACCAGCGCGGAGATGTCCTGGTTGTTTTCATCTCCCGGTTCGGTTTTGGCGATAGCGATCTGTTCCAGAACCGATGGCCACACTTTGACCACGCGGAATTTGCTGATGTCGCCGCCGAATTCGTGCAGACGTTTGGCTGCCCACGGCGACATAATGGTGCCGAGATAGCGACGCGGAACGTTGTACTCTTTCTCAAGGATCTGCGCATCTTCCTGCGGGTTAAACAGGCACAAAGGGTGGTCGTTTACCGGGCTGCGTTCGCCATTGGCACTCAGCACGTAAATCGGCACCCGCTGCATTAAGGATTTCAGCCGTTCAGCCAGCGACGATTTCCCGCCGCCCACCGGACCGAGTAAATAGAGAATCTGTTTCTTCTCTTCAAGACCCTGAGCGGCATGTTTGAGGTAGGAGACAATCTGTTCTATTGCCTCTTCCATGCCATAGAATTCTTCAAACGCCGGGTAACGTCCAATGACCCGGTTCGAAAAGAGACGGGAAAGCCGTGGCTCCAGGGCGGTGTCTACCATCACAGGTTCCCCTATGGCCATCAGCAGTCTTTCTGCTGCGTTAGCATAGGCACTGCGATCTTGCTTACAGATGGCAAGAAACTCCTGCAGAGTGAACTCTTCGTCCTTGGCAGCTTCATAACGCTGGCGGTAGTGATCGAATATATTCATGGCATGCCGTCCTTTCGTAATCTGTGGGAACAGTACAGCTATCAGTTTTTCCACTTTTAGCGTCGCAAACCAACGGGATAAAAAATATGCTCCGTCCTATCTGTTATGAGCGTGTATCTGTCTTTGATCAAGTTATCGCTGGCGAAGATTCAGAGGCCTGGAGGACGTTTTTTAATCATATTTTGGATTAAATTCCCGTCTTATCCTGTTTTTTCGGATTTTTTAATGTATTTAATTGGGTTTTTTGTTGAAAAGTTCCAACATTCCGCACTGGGCGAATGTTGGTAAATTTTTACAGGATGTGCGGAATCGCAAGTATAGAAAAAGTGACGCCGTCATGGTCACTTCGTCGCAGTACAAAGATGAGCGACAATATTAACTACGTGAGATGTGTTAAACGATGATGACAGAGTGCGGTTCTTTCGTTGTTAAGACGAAAAAAAGCTCCGGGCGATAACGCCAGGAGCCTTTGAATGCCATATCGTCTGTGCGATCAACTGCGGTGCTCTTCAACGTAGCGCGCTAAATCGGCGGGCGTTTTCAGCACGCTGGCGACTTCCGTCGGTGGGATCATACAGCCGTAAATATCCTGTACTTCCAGAACCATATCTACCGCGAGAATGGAGTCGAGAATATCGGACTCGATCAGCTCATCATGAAAGCCCACTTTGCGGGACAGAATCTTTTCAAACAGCGCGAGAATTTCTTGTTCCATTGTCTTTTCCTGTGTAATCAGTTGCTGCGAGCGTGGCTGTCCAGCAGTTTACGGTCGATTTTACCGTTAGGATTCAACGGCAAAGCGTCCTGGATAATGATTTGCGACGGTACCATGTATGAGGGTACCACCTGTGAAAGCGAATGTTTGATAGCGTCAGGTGCCAGTTTCGTTACGCAGAATGCCGCGATACGCAGTACACCGCCGCCCGTTTTCATCAATGGCAGCACTACCGCCTCGCGAATGCCGGACATCGCCAGCAGGCGGTTTTCAATCTCATTGATTTCAATGCGGTAGCCGTTGAGTTTGATCTGGCTGTCATTGCGTCCCTGACAGTAAAGAAGGCCATCTTCATAGCCGAGATCGCCGGTTTTATAGCCGCGCCAGGCTTCGCCTTCCCGACGCAGTAATTTTTCTGCGTTTTCCTGCGGCAGGCCGAGATAGCCGCGCATCACGTTTTTGCCCCAAATTATCAGCTCACCCTCGGCAGTAATCTCCATTCTGGATTCCGGCATCATGGTGCCGATCGGCAGCAGGTTGTTCTCGCGGTTCATTATCTCATCGGTAATTTCAACCACAGTGGTGGCGATAGTCGCTTCGGTCGGACCATAAGAGTTGAGGATCCTGGCGTGCGGAAAACGGCGACGCAGCTGTTTAACCAGCGCTTTGTTAAGCACCTCGCCGATAAAGATAAACACGTCGAGGGTAGGTAAAAAGTCGCTATTGAACTGCGGCGAGAGCAATTTCTGGTAGGCAAAAGAGGGCGTGGAAACCCAGACCGAGACAGCATTATTTTTCAGCCTGGTGAGCCAGTCTTCCTCCGCGATAGCCTCTTTGGCATTCAGCACAATGTGGCCGCCAGTTGCCAGATTCGCCAGCAATGGAATCAACGAGAGATCGAAACTGAACAGGGCGTGGTTCATCAGCACTGGCACTTGCGGCAAAGCGAAATCCTTGCTTACCCATTGCATAAAATGCCACACGCTTTCACGCCCAATCTGCACGCCCTTTGGTTTACCGGTACTACCAGAAGTAAACATGATATAGGCGAGATCCGGCTCCGCCAGCGACTGGCCGCTTTCACCGGTTGGCACAAACTGCCGGGCCGCTACGTCGTAGTAGTACGGCGCGCTGGCGAGGTGGCAAATCTCCTTCATTCTTTCCTGAGGATAGATGCAGTCCACCGGAATATAGGGAATGTTATGGAGCAGACAGCTATAGATTGCCACAGCGAATTCCGCCTGCTGGTGGCCATATAACACCACCGGCGTTTCTGCTTTGGGTTGGCATTGCTGATAGCGCTGTAACCACTCTGTTACCGCTACAGAGAGTTGTTGCCAGGTTAATGTTTCGTCGCTGCCGCTGATCGCTAACTGATGCGGGCGGGCGGGATCGAGTAATGCTGCACGCAGGAAATCCTGGAGCGCCTGGAGATCAGATTGAAGATTCATAGGGGGGACATTCCGCTAAAAATGTAAAGGGATACCGCAGCGCTTGCGAGCGTTAGCAGGCGTCCCAAAAAGAGCATCACGGGATATTGCAACCAACGGTTCAGTGCCGGGTTGCGCTTTGCTGACCATTGCAACATATTGTGTGCAACTGAAATGGCGCCAAACAACGCGCCGCTAATGACATAGTGCCGTTCGAGCCCGTTCCATGCCCCCATACAAAACAGCGTGCAGAAAATACCGATATTCTGCGCCAGCGTCTTGTTTTGACGGAAAAAGTCGAGCTTCATTAAGTTCATATAAATCGGCATGAAGACCACATCGCGCAACCACTCGGAGAGGCTTATATGGAAACGGCGCCAGAAATCCTGTGGGTTTTTCGCCAGAATGGGCATATTGAAATTCGCCGGAATGTTAAGACCAAACAAGCGTGCGGCACCGATCGCCATATTGCTGTAACCGGCAAAATCAAAATAGAGGTAGGCACTATAAGCCAGCGACATAACAATGCCAACACTTAAGGTAAATGGACGATGGCTCCAGGGCTGAATGATCAGAGTATCAATCAGCATAGCAAATAAAAATTTTTGGATAATGCCGGTAAAGATGAGTTCCGCAGCAATGAGAAATTGCTCACGTGTCAACGTAAATACCGGTTTATTAATATCGGTGATCCATGTTCGCCAGCGATACATCGGGCCGGCCAGAATAATAAACGGCATAAACAGGTAACAGAAGTAATGCAAAATGTTGGTGCCATCTTTTTTGTTACGGTAGAGCAGGACATCAATGGCGCGGAAGGTCATAAAAGATAAGCCAATCATTCCCCAGTGATTATTTAAATGTAATTTCACCGCGAACAAGGGCAGCAGAGTTAAACTTACCGCTTGCCAGGTTTTTAACCAGCCTTTTTCTTTTAGGGTCACGAGAATATAAAAACTGAGGAAAACCGCAACCGGGACAATGTAATCGCCCTGAAATATATATCCCCAGCCGAATGCCGCCAGCACGGAAAAAGCGGACAAATAAGTTAACCGATAACGCAGCACACGGTTAACCAGCGCAAACAGCAGCGCCGAAGAAAAGAGAACGAAGAAAAAGGTTCCGGAGCTGTACATCATTCATTCCTCAGAACTTTTGATATTCAAAGTGCACTTTTAAATTCATGCTTTCATCAACAGAGGACCACGCGATAATGGTGACCGCCAGTAAGAGGTAAAGGAAAAACAGGCGAATAGCGTATTTCATCATTTAAAACTCTCAATGATAAAGCGGTCCATGGGGATCCATGCGAGATCGGTAGGATGCAGGCGATCCCAGTTCCAGCCGTTCTGGTAGGGCATTGAATACATATCAAGATACGGGATCTGATTTTCTTTCAGGATAGCCGTCGTCTGAGTTACCGCAGGTTGGACGAGTTCAGGGTTTTGCACAGCGCGCCGGTTAATTGCATCGATAATAACCACCACCTGCACGTGGCGCTCTTTCAGTAACTTGATCATGGCGCGAAACGCTTTCATTTGTTCGGGTTCAACGGGTGAGTCGTCCCACACTTCCGGTTTTTCTCCCGGCTCATAGACCGTTTTATCCATCCACAAGGTATCGGCACTTTCCTGACGCGCCTCGTTAAGTTTGCGGGCATGCGCCAGTTCGCGATCCCAGTCCGGCGTGATCGCAACGGCAGGTTGTACCGGCCATGGCCGAGCTGGTGAAGGGACAATGTGCAGCATCGCCAGCCAGTCGTTTTTTATCAGCGTGCAGAACCGGGCAAATTCATAACTCACTTCTTGCCAGATATTGTCCAGGTCCCAGCCAGAGATTTTCATTTGTTCAAATGTTAAATGGCTGGTTTGTGTTTTATCTATTTTGCGTAAGTAATTGACCAAAAATGGGCGTGTCTGTTCATCCTGCATTAATGGATTAAACACCGGAGCCGGAAAATTGTTAGCAAAAATAGTGGGAGGCACACCAGCAGAATAAAAACTGTCGGGGGCCAGCAGTAAAACCACTTTGCTGTTTGCGTTAAGAGAATCTTTAAAGCGTGACAGCAGAAGAAAATGGGTGATGCTGTCATCAAAACTGTCGCCAAAGGCAACTACATTACGATGTAAATCATTATTCAGATAATTATATACAGCGTAAGGTTCATCCTCGGAGGTGGCCACTTCCGATGCACCAATGAAAAAAATCGCATTACCCTGTAAAGCATGGGAAATAGTCGCTATTTTTTCCGCCTGCTCTTTTGTCGTTCCCTCCATAGATTCAATCAGCGGTTGGAATTTAAGCGGCGGTGCATAACTACTCATCAGCGGATGAATACAAAGGAACAGGACGGCAAGAAGTGCCATCAGGAAATGTAGGCAAAAAGTATTTTGGATTTTCATTATAAACGTGAAATTACATGATGTTCTTATGTTTCAAAATTGTTGTTTTTTTAACGTCACAGTTAAAGGGAACTTTGTTTCCGCGACACTATATACCAGCCGCAGGAGAATGATGAGTATTGCCGTGTAACAGTATGTACAGCGCGTCATTTATCAGCAGTCATTTCAGAAACGGCACACCGCAGTTTTGTTGAGCAGGGCGCGGCTGCATTTGGCCGCACAGGATACGCCAGGTGAGGCGCTATGAACAATTAGCGCCTTTTTTGTAATGTTCTGGTAAAGATTTTGGGCAGAATGTCGTGAGCAGTTATAAACTTCTAGCGCCAATTATTTGACTACAGGAAAGAAAGGACTGTGACCAAACTCGAACTCCTGGCACTGGGTGTGCTGACTGCTGGTTCCGCCTTTGCGGCGAATGCAGAAAATACCTTTTCCCTGGGTGCTGGTGTCGGCGTCGTGGAAATGCCGTACAAACAGTATGACAGGGATGTACTGCCTGTTCCGGTGATCACCTATGAAGGCGATGATTTCTGGTTTCGTGGCCTCGGTGGCGGCTACTATCTGTGGAATGATGATGCGGATAAACTGTCGATTACAGCCTATTACTCGCCGTTTCGGTTTAAACCAAAAGACAGTAATAACAATCAGTTACGCCAGTTAGATCTCCGTAAGGCGACCATGATGGCGGGGCTGTCGTATATCCATAACACGCCGTATGGTTTTCTGCGCACCACGCTGGCTGGCGATGTGCTGGATAACAGCAACGGTATGACCTGGGATGCCGCGTGGTTGTACGCTTACCACAACGGCGGTCTGACGGTGACGCCGGGGATTGGCGTTGAGTGGAATAGCGATAACCAGAACGCGTACTATTATGGCGTCTCGGATTCTGAGGCGCGTCGTAGCGGTTTAAACAGCTACGATCCGGGCAGCAGTTGGAACCCGTATCTTGAGCTGAGCGTCAGTTACCGCCTGACCGATAGCTGGAGCATCTACGGCAGTAGCCGCTATACCCATTTGTCGAATGAAATTAAAGATAGTCCAATGGTTGATAAATCCTGGACTGGCTTGTTATTTACGGGCGTGACCTACCGCTTCTGATTGTGCATTTGAATAGCGTAATCTGTGCATCTAAACAGGGCCTTTGGCCCTGTTTTGTTTTACGGTGGTGCATTTATCGCTGGGGGAGAAAATGGCAGAGAAAAATATCGTTTTTACCGGTAACGCAACGCTACTCTCGATCGGCCAGGGCACCTGGTATATGGGCGAAAATTCACGTACGCGGCCAAAAGAAGTGGATGCGCTCCGGGCAGGCATTGATCTAGGGCTGACGCTGATTGATACCGCTGAAATGTACGCGGAAGGTGGTGCTGAAGAGGTTGTCGGCGAAGCATTACAGGGCGGTTTGCGCGATAAGGTGTTTCTGGTTTCAAAAGTCTATCCGTGGAATGCTGCCGGCAAAAAAGCGATCGCAGCCTGTGAAGCGAGCTTACGTCGCCTGAAAACCGACGCACTCGATCTCTATCTGCTGCACTGGCGCGGCAACTACTCTCTTGGCGAAACGGTCGAGGTGATGGAAACGTTGATGCAGCAGGGCAAAATCCGCCGCTGGGGCGTCTCCAACCTCGATTACAGCGATATGCAGGAACTTTCCCGCATCAGCGGCGGTAAGACTTGTGCTACCGATCAGGTGCTGTACCACCTTGGCTCCCGTGGCATTGAATTCGATTTACTGCCCTGGTGCCAGCGACAGGCGATGCCTGTCATGGCGTATTGCCCGCTGGCGCAGGCCGGACGTCTGCGAGAGGGTTTACTGGAAAGTCGTGTGGTGCAGGATCTCGCCCATGCACATCACGCCAGCGCGGCGCAAATTCTGCTGGCCTGGGTCATCAGCCATAAGGGAGTGATGGCAATTCCCAAAGCGGCGAGCGTAGCGCACGTCGAGGAAAATGCGGCAGCATTGAAAATCGTACTCAGTGCGGATGATTTGGTGCGACTCGATAACGCGTTCCCGGCACCCAAACGTAAAACGCCGCTCGATGTTGTGTAATAAGGCGTTTTAACCCTCTCCTGTGGGAGAGGGTAGGCAGCGGATCAGCGTTTAATCACGCGGATGTTCTGTGCAAGGCGGGACGGTTTTTCGGCGGTCGCTTTTTGCACGACGGTCGCATTGACCGATTCCACGCAGACAAAGGTTTTATAACCATCGTCTGGCATGTCGGCCATGCTGACGGAGAGCGCCGGACCCGGGTTCCAGGCCACCACGTTGGCGTTATGGCTATGGGTCACTTCAATCGCACGGTTCAGCGCGGCATCATGAATTATGCTGCAACCTTCAGCGTTCAGATAGACGCGATCGGTACGATCCGGGAAGGTCTGTACGCCATCGGCCAGCACATCTTCTTTTGCGTCATTCACTTTATCGATAAAGCGATCGCCCAGGCCGCTCACTTTCACCGCGGCGATATCACCAACGTTGAAGTAGGTGTGCAGGGCTGAGGTAGTTTCAAACTCCCCGTGGGCTTCCAGCTCAATTTCACAGGTTGCGCCAAGTTTATAACGTGCATACAGGGTAAAATCGTGCGGCCAGAATTTGCGCGAGGCACCGCTGCTTTGCAGTTCAAAAGTCAGCACCACTCCGTTTGCATCTTCATTATGCGCTTTCAGCGTCCACGGCAGATTGCGTGCAAAACCATGTGCAGGCAGTCCTTCCTGTTTTGCGGGACCAAACCAGGGCCAGCACACCGGAATACCGCCACGGATTGCGATGCCATCTTTAAACGGGGTGTTGTCGCTCAGCCACAAAACCTCCTGCTCGCTTTGCGGTTTCCAGGAGAGCAGATGTGCACCCTGTAAGGTAAAGGCAGCTTTAACCTGCGGATGTTCAACGACTAACACATCCAGTTCGTCCATTTTACGGCGGGTAAGCGTTGGGGTAATTTTTTCGAGTACCGGAAGTGCAAAAATTTTTGTAATCATTAACGCAATCCTCTGTCTTGAAAACAAAAAAAAGAGCGACCGAAGTCGCTCTTTCAGATCATGTTCTCATCTCAACTTATTTGGAGATGTGAGCGATCAGGTCCAGAACTTTGTTAGAGTAGCCGGTTTCATTGTCGTACCAAGAAACCAGTTTCACGAAGTTGTCGTTCAGTGCGATACCTGCTTTAGCATCGAACACGGAAGTGCAAACTTCACCGTTGAAATCGGTAGATACAACGTCATCTTCGGTGTAACCCAGAACGCCTTTCATCGGGCCTTCAGAAGCGGCTTTGATGGCTTTCTTGATTTCTTCGTAAGAGGCTGCTTTTTCCAGACGAACGGTCAGGTCAACAACAGATACGTTCGGAGTCGGAACGCGGAACGCCATACCAGTCAGTTTGCCGTTCAGTTCCGGCAGTACTTTACCTACAGCTTTAGCTGCACCGGTAGAGGACGGGATGATGTTCTGGGATGCGCCACGGCCGCCGCGCCAGTCTTTATGAGACGGGCCGTCAACGGTTTTCTGAGTTGCGGTGGTTGCGTGAACAGTAGTCATCAGACCTTCGATGATACCGAAGTTGTCATTGATAACTTTAGCCAGCGGAGCCAGGCAGTTAGTGGTGCAGGATGCGTTAGAAACGATGTCCTGGCCAGCATATTTGTCAAAGTTCGCACCACGAACAAACATCGGAGTGTTGTCTTTAGACGGACCAGTCAGAACCACTTTTTTCGCGCCAGCAGTGATGTGCTTACGAGCAGTTTCATCGGTCAGGAAGATACCGGTAGCTTCAGCAACAACGTCAACGCCGATTTCGTTCCATTTCAGGTTAGCCGGATCTTTCTCAGCAGTAACACGGATGGTTTTACCGTTAACAACCAGATGGCCGTCTTTTACTTCTACGGTACCGTTGAAACGGCCGTGAGTGGAGTCATATTTCAGCATGTACGCCATGTATTCAGCGTCCAACAGATCGTTGATACCAACGATTTCGATGTCAGAACGTTCCTGAGCAGCACGGAAAACAATGCGACCGATACGGCCAAAACCGTTGATACCTACTTTGATAGTCATATATTCCACCAGCTATTTGTTAGTGAATAAAAGGTTGGCTGTAAAATTACAAAAACCGTACGCAGCGTCAAGCGGAATCGTGTCAATCATTGCGACAAATCAATCCTCCGCATAACCTTTGTTCGACTGACTCGCCTCACTCTTCCTTTGAGCATCCTCCCCACATGGAGGCGCCGCGTGGGATTTTAAAGGGCAGACAGGATAAAAATGTGAAACCTGTCACAATTACCTGGCTGCTTTATCGCAACTGCTAAGTTTAGAACAAAAGTTAGGACTCTAGTGTTAATGTTTTGTTAGAATCGTTGGAAAAAATGGTCTTACTTTTACCGCGAGATGTGAGCATATGCCGAAGAATTCCTCCGAAGACGACCTGAAAAAAAATCTGACTGAAATGCAGTTTTATGTGACGCAAAATCACGGCACCGAACCCCCTTTCACCGGTCATCTGCTGCATAACAAACGTGATGGCGTTTACCATTGCCTGGTGTGCGATGCTGCGTTGTTCAACTCCCAAACGAAGTATGATTCTGGCTGTGGCTGGCCGAGTTTTTTCGAACCAGTGAGCGAAGACGCGATCCGCTACATCAATGACTATTCCCACGGCATGCAGCGCATAGAAATTCGCTGCGGGAAATGTGATGCGCACCTGGGCCATGTCTTCCCGGATGGCCCACAGCCGACCGGGGAGCGTTATTGCGTGAACTCCGCCTCGCTGAGTTTCACGGATGATGAAGACGGTACCCAGACTCTTGGTTGAAAAATCGATTCAGCTATTATTCCACGGAGATAACTAATATGGATCTCGAACAAATTGTTAACAGTATGACGCCGGAGATCTACCAGCGACTGGCGACGGCTGTTGAATTAGGCAAGTGGCCAGACGGCGTGGCGTTGACGTCGGAGCAAAAAGAGAACAGCCTGCAACTGGTGATGTTATGGCAGGCGCGCAACAATACGCAGGCGCAGCACATGACCATCGACACCAATGGGCAAATGGTGATGAAAAGTAAGCAGCAGTTGAAAGAGGATTTCGGCATTGCGCCGAAGCCGATAGCGACGTTTAAGTCATAAGCGGCGCACGATGCCGGAGGGCTGCTTTGCCTTATCTGGCCTGTAAAACCGTAAGCCGGACAGGTAATAGCTGCCGTCCGGCTATGCCTCAGGCGTGTGTTTCCTGCCAGTCCGCCACTGTATAGAGCGTGGCGCCTTCTACCGCCATCTCCATAAATGCCTGCGTACTGTCTTGCGGCTGGATATTGACGCCCCGGCAGCCATCGGTGATCACGCTGACGTCGTAGCCCAGCCGCAACGCATCCAGCACGCTGAATTTGACGCAGTAGTCGGTAGCCAGCCCCATCACGATTAATTCGCGAATACCGTGCTGTTGCAGCCAGCCGTGCAGCGCCGTAGCTTTACGATGATCGTTATCGAAAAACGCGCTGTAACTGTCGATCTTCGGATCTTCACCTTTGCGGAACACTTCATCAATTGCCTGCTGATCCAGCAGCGGGTGCAGCGCCGCGCCCTCACTGTTCTGCACGCAGTGATCCGGCCAGAATGTTTGCGCTAAGCCGTCCAGCTCGCCGGTACTGAATGGCGCAACCCCGTGCTGGCTGGCAAAGCTGCCGTGATTAGCGGGGTGCCAGTCCTGGCTTGCCAGTACCGCATCGCCGCGTGATTTGCACCAGTCGATCAAGGTATTGGCGATATCCACCGTGCTGTCGCCTTCGGCCACGGCCAGGGCACCGCCAGCGCAAAAATCATTCTGGATATCGACCAACAGTAGAGCACGTTGCGTCATACAAACTTCCTCACTCATCCGGTGTCAGTTCACCGCGCAGATTTTGCATCATGGCGGTACGTATAGCGTCCGCATCAAGCTGTTGGCTCAGCAGGTAGTGCAGTTTGGTCAGTGTGGCTTCGACGGTCATATCCGCGCCGCCAATCACTCCGGCGTGGGCGAGAGCATTACCGGTAGCGTATCCGCCCATATTGACCTTGCCGGACATGCACTGTGTCAGGTTAACCACTACGATGCCGCGCGCGCTGGCATCCTGCAAAGCTTTCAGGAACTCGCCGTTTTGCGGCGCATTTCCCACACCATAGGAACGCAGAATCAATGCTTTTACCGGCTGAAGCAGGAAGTTACGCACCACATCGGCGGAGATCCCCGGATAAATCGTCACTACGCCAATCGGCTGCGGGATAATAGGATGTACGATCAACTCTCCCACCGTATGCGGTGCGGGTGGCGTATTGAGGCGACGAATGTGAATACCGGCTTCCAGCAGAGGCGGCAGATTCGGCGAAGCGAAAGCATCAAAACCGTCCGCATGTGCTTTGGTGGTGCGGTTGCCGCGGTAGAGACGATTGTTGAAGAACAGCGTCACTTCGTTAATCGGGAAATTTGCCGCCACATACAGCGCGTTCAGCAGATTAATTTGCCCGTCGGAACGAAGTTCGGCGAGGGGGATTTGTGACCCTGTCACAATGACTGGTTTACCAAGATTTTCAAGCATAAACGACAGTGCTGAGGCAGTGTACGCCATGGTATCGGTACCGTGCAGAATGACAAAACCGTCGTACTTGTCGTAATGCGCTTTTACATCGTCAGCAATATGCTGCCAGTCTTCCGGCGTCATATCGGAAGAATCCATCAACGGGGCATATTCGTGAATGGTGAAATCCGGCATTTCCGGACGATGGAACTCCGGCATCAGCGCCAGTTGACGTTGTAGGTGGCCAGAGACCGGCACATAACCGTGTTCTGAGCGTTGCATACCGATGGTGCCGCCGGTGTAGGCAACGTAAATAGATTTCTTTTGCATGGTTTCGTTCTTGCCGCATCTAAAAAAATCCCCTCCGGTAGAGGGGACGTGTGAGCTGAGTTTAGCGGATATTGGCGCAGTTCAGACAGAGTGCGTAACGATTTTGTGGATCGTTAAACACCGCCAGTTTGTCTGTTTCGGCTTTTACTTCCTGCGCAGCGCTGGCCAGCGGCGCAGGCAGGTAAGCCTGCAACGCTTGCGGCAGCATCGCACGGACGGAGCCAGTCATGCTGTCCATTATCCGATCAAAGAAGCCTGGTTCTTCTTCGTAGTAATCCACATGCCACTGCTTGAGTTTCGCCAGTTCTGCGGCTTTCGCCAGCGCATCGTCGAAATCGCCCAGCGCATCAACCAGACCGTTGTTTTTCGCATCCTGACCGGTCCAGACATGGCCCTGTGCAATCTTATCGATCTGCTCAGGCGTGCTGTTGCGTGACTGGGCGACCAGCGTGATAAAGCGCTTGTAGCCGTTATCAATGCTCAGTTGCATCATCTGCTGAACTTCGTCAGGCAGCGCTTTGGTCATACTGACATCCGCCAGAGGCGACGTGGCGACACCGTCGGTATGCACACCGATGGTATCGAGGCTGTTTTCCAGTGTATTGATCACGCCAAAAATACCAATCGAGCCGGTCAGTGTGCTGGCATTAGCGATGATGTAATTTGCCGGAGTCGAGATCCAGTAGCCGCCGGAGGCAGCCATGCCACCCATGGATACCACCACGGGTTTTCCGGCCGCTTTTGCTGCCGCCAGTTCAGAACGGATGATTTCAGAGGCGCTGACGCTGCCGCCAGGGCTGTTTACCCGCAGGACGATCGCTTTCACTTTTGGATCAAGACGCGCATCGCGGATCTGTGCGGCCGTGGTGTCGCCACCGACATTCCCCGCCGTTTCTTCGCCATCCATGATAGCCCCGTTAGCGAAGATCACAGCGATGGTACCGCCAGCATCGCTCGGTTTCTTCGTCTGATAGTCATACATGCTGACGGCGCGGAAGTCTTTATCTTCACTGCTCCAGCCAAACTGTTTGGTCATCGCTTTTTCGGCGTCGGTAGCGGAACCCAGCTCATCCACCAGCTTGTTGTCGAGCGCGTATTTTGCCGTGTCACCATCGACTTTGCGCAGACCGTCCAGCATAGCCTGCGCGCCAGGGAAGACCTGCTGTGCCGTGATCTGGCGGTTTGCTGCGACTGTATTAAGGTAGTTTTGCCACAGCTGGTTGATCCAGCGGCCGTCCGCTTCGCGTGCGGCAGGAGACATATCGTCACGAATAAACGGTTCAACAGCAGATTTGTACGTGCCGACGCGGAACACGTGCGTGGTGACTTTCAGTTTATCCAGCAGCGTCTTGTAGTAGAGGCCATTGGTGGCGAAACCGTGCAGATCCACTACGCCCTGCGGCGACAGCCAGATCTTATTGGCGAAGCTGGCAAGGTAATACTGGCCCTGGCTGTAGTTATCACCAATCGCGTAAACCGGTTTACCGCTGTCACGGAATTCGCGCAGCGCTTTACCGATATACTGCATTGATGGTTGATCGGCTCCGGCGAAGTTTTTTAGATCCATCACAATACCGGTGATATTGCGATCGTGCTGCGCCTGGCGAATGGTCTCAACGATATCGAACAGCGAATTCTCCTGCAGGCGATCGGAACTGGCGCCAAAGAGCTGCCGGCCCAATGCGCCCAGACGTCCGCTGGTTGACGTTTTATCAACCACCACGCCAGTGATATCCAGCAGTAATGCGCCGCGATTGCTGTGCTCGGTTTTGCTGTCGCTTACCTGCATCCAGATCCCGACACCCACCAGGACCAGCAGGATAAAGAACAAGTTCAACACCAGATTGCGGATAAGATTCAGCAATCGCCAGCTCCATCGAAAAAAACCGGCAATAAAACGCCAAAGTGTTCGCATGTATTCTCCCTGGTTTGTTTAGGCCACCGCTGCCCGGGCGGCGAAGTGTGGTTATCCTAATTACCCCGCAGCCTCTTGTCAGCAGGAATCGGCTGCGGTGCTGTAACAAATTCTACGTCCGTGTTAATTTTAAGAAAAAATTTCAATACAGGAGTTTAACTAATGGATGCACTCGAACTACTCGTCAACCGTCGTAGCGCGTCACGCCTGGCGGAACCGGCACCAGCCGGTGAACAACTGGATAACATTCTGCGTGCCGGTATGCGCGCGCCCGATCACGGTACGCTGCAACCGTGGCACTTTTTCGTTATCGACGGCGAAGGGCGCGAACGTTTAGGTAAGGTGCTGGAGCAGGGCGCGATTGCGGCGGGCCAGGATGAGAAGGGTATTGAGAAAGCGCGCACTTCGCCGCTACGCGCGCCGCTGATTATCACTGTGGTTGCTAAATGTGAAATGGATCATAAAGTGCCGCAGTGGGAACAACTGCTTTCTGCTGGCTGCGCAGTGATGGCGATGCAGATGGCGGCGCTGGCGCAGGGGTTCAATGGTATCTGGCGTACCGGCCCGCTCACTGACAGCCCGCAGGTACGCGAGGCGTTCGCCTGCCGCGAGCAGGACAAAATCGTCGGATTTCTGTATCTCGGTACACCGCAACTGAAAGCCTCCACCACCGTTGCTGTTCCGGATATGACTCCGTTCGTAACGCATTTTTAATCACCGCATCTCTTTTCGCAGGCCGGATAAGCGTTAGCGCCATCCGCCCTGCTTTATTAATTCGTTACTTATTCTTCGCGCCAAACTCCTCTTTGGCTTTCTGCAATTGCTGCTGGAATGCCGGGCTGGTGTGCAGCGTGGCAACAATGGCAGACCCGACGATCCGCGCGGCATCAACATCACTTTGCCAGTGGTAGCCGCAGATCACCCGGCTTTGCCCCAGTTCGTATCCGCGTTTGAGGATCTGATCCTGACGCTGCGGGTTAATTTCTGCGAGCACCAATGCGGTTGCCCAGCCAATTGAGGTGTGTCCAGAAGGATAAGAGCCGTTTTTCGACAATTCATCTTGCTCTTTGGTATTACAAGTCGGCACACCATAGAGGGCAAACGGGCGGATGCGCATGTACTTCTGTTTGGCACCGCGCGTCGCCAGATCGCCCGCATCCTCAATCATATTGGTCAGGAGCTTATGTAATTGCGGGGAATCTTTTTCAGTAATTGCTGAACCGAATGCCGTCGAGAAGGCGTTGGCGACGCCGCCGCTGCTCAGGTTGGCGTCAACCGCCGCCTGTTTGCCGCGTTCAGTGTTGCGCAGCAGGCGGCCTTGTTCATACATCGCCTGATCGTTGAGAAAGGCAATGCTGCCCACTTCCGGCGGTGGCGGCAGCAGCGCCAGGCTGTCAATCGCCTGCGTATTTTTCAGGTAATAGAGGTCTGGTTTGGTGGTGGCATCGTTGCCCGCAGGGACAAGCGCAAAGGTATTAACAGAGAATAAACTGGCAATGCAGAGGGTAACTAAACGTCTTTTCATTTTCGATTCCTTTAATTATCAATGACATCCTCAGGTGAAAAGATAAGTAATATTTCTGTCATATAACAGTAATAAATAAACTCACGGCTTAAAAAATTGCTCTGCATCGCAAAATGGCCGATGTATTGAGTTCAGTGATGTTATGTGGCGACATACTCAGCAGCGAAATAGTGTTATTCGTTCGCTTAATGAGCAATAGCGCGTGAATTCAGACACGCAGACTTACCACCATGTCGTTTGAGCGCTACCATAGCGGGATTGCAATGACAGGAGATGTCCATGAGCGAGCAAGCCATTCGTTTAACGCAATACAGCCACGGAGCCGGTTGCGGTTGTAAAATTTCCCCCAAAGTGCTGGATACCATTCTGCACAGCGAGCAGGCGAAGTTTCTCGACCCCAATCTGCTGGTCGGTAATGAAACGCGCGACGACGCCGCGGTTTACGATCTCGGTAACGGCACTTGCATTATCAGTACCACCGATTTTTTCATGCCTATCGTCGATAACCCGTTCGATTTTGGCCGCATTGCGGCAACCAACGCCATCAGCGATGTCTTCGCGATGGGGGGAAAACCGATCATGGCGATTGCCATCCTCGGCTGGCCACTCGATAAACTGCCGCCGGAAATTGCCCGTGAAGTGATCGACGGAGGGCGTTTTGCCTGCCGGGAGGCGGGTATTGCGTTGGCAGGTGGCCACTCTATCGATGCGCCGGAGCCGATTTTTGGTCTTGCCGTTACCGGCGTAGTGCCGACAGAACGAGTGAAGAAAAACAGTACTGCACAGGCTGGTTGCAAACTGTTCCTTACTAAACCGCTGGGCATTGGCGTATTAACCACCGCCGAGAAAAAATCCCTGCTCAGGCCGGAGCATGTGGGGCTGGCAACAGAAGTGATGTGCCGGATGAATATTGCAGGTGCAGCCTTTGCGAATATAGAGGGCGTGCAAGCGATGACCGATGTTACCGGCTTTGGTCTGCTTGGACATTTGAGCGAGATGTGCCAGGGTGCTGGCGTCCAGGCACAGGTGAATTATCAGGCTGTGCCGAAACTGCCAGGTGTCGAAGAGTATATTGCCAAAGGCGCCGTGCCCGGTGGTACGCAGCGTAATTTCGCCAGCTATGGTCATCTGATGGGCGAAATGTCTCCGTCTGTGCGCGATCTGTTGTGCGATCCGCAAACATCCGGTGGCCTGCTGCTTGCTGTGTCGCCGGAAGCAGAAAACGAAGTAAAAGCCACGGCTGCAGAGTATGGCATTGACCTGAGCGCCATTGGCGAGCTGGTCAGTGCTCGCGGCGGTCGTCCAATGATCGAGATACGTTAATTCATGCGGTTATTTATTGCCGAAAAACCCAGTCTGGCCCGCGCCATTGCCGATGTGCTACCCAAACCGCATCGCAAAGGCGATGGCTATATTGAGTGCGGTAATGGTCAGGTGGTGACCTGGTGTATCGGTCACCTGCTGGAGCAGGCGCAACCGGATGCCTACGACAACCGCTACGCCCGCTGGAATTTGGCAGATTTGCCGATTGTGCCAGAAAAATGGCAGCTGCAACCGCGCCCGTCGGTGCTGAAACAGATCAATGTCATTAAACGCCTGTTGGCGAATGCCGAACAGGTGGTGCACGCCGGTGACCCGGATCGCGAAGGGCAGTTGCTGGTCGACGAGGTGATCGACTACCTGCAACTGGCACCGGAAAAACGTCAACATGTGCAACGTTGCCTGATTAACGATCTCAACCCGCAGGCGGTGGAGCGTGCGATCGAACGCCTGCGCGCCAACAGTGAGTTTATTCCGCTGTGCGTCTCGGCGCTGGCCCGCGCCCGCGCCGACTGGCTATACGGTATCAACATGACCCGTGCCTATACGCTGCTGGGGCGCAATGCTGGTTATCAGGGCGTGCTCTCGGTCGGCCGCGTACAGACGCCAGTGCTCGGGCTGGTGGTGCGCCGCGACGAAGAGATCGAAAACTTCGTGGCGAAAGATTTCTTTGAGGTGAAAGCGCATATCGTCACGCCTGGCGGGGAGCGCTTTACCGCCCTGTGGCAGCCGAGTGATGCTTGCGAGCCGTATCAGGATGAGGAAGGGCGTCTGCTGCATCGCCCGCTGGCGGAACATGTGGTCAGCCGCATCGCCGGCCAGCCGGCGCTGGTTACGGCGTATAACGATAAGCGCGAATCGGAGCTTGCGCCGCTACCGTTTTCGCTTTCGTCATTGCAGATTGATGCGGCGAAACGCTACGGTCTCAGTGCGCAAAACGTGCTGGATATCTGCCAGAAGCTGTACGAAACCCATAAACTGATTACTTATCCGCGTTCAGATTGCCGTTATCTGCCTGAAGAGCACTTTGCCGGGCGCCATGCCGTGATGAATGCAATTGGCGTACATGCGCCGGATCTGCTGCCGCAGCCAGTGGTCAACCCGGATACGCGCAACCGCTGTTGGGATGACAAAAAGGTCGATGCGCACCACGCTATTATTCCGACTGCGCGGGCGTCGAAAGTGAATCTCAGCGATAACGAATCCAGGGTTTATAACCTGATTGCTCGCCAGTATCTGATGCAGTTCTGTCCGGATGCTGTGTTCCGGAAATGCCAGATCGATCTGGATATCGCCAACGGCAAGTTTATCGCCAAAGCGCGTTTCCTGGCGGAAGCGGGCTGGCGAACGCTGTTGGGTTCGAAAGAGCGCGATGAGGAGAACGATGGCACTCCGCTGCCCGTGGTGGCGAAGGGTGATGAGCTGCTGTGCGAGAAGGGCGAAGTGGTGGCCCGTCAAACACAGCCGCCACGCCACTTTACCGACGCGACATTGTTGTCGGCGATGACCGGTATCGCCCGCTTTGTGCAGGATAAAGAGTTGAAAAAGATCCTGCGTGCCACCGATGGACTGGGGACGGAAGCGACACGCGCCGGAATTATCGAACTGCTGTTTAAACGTAGTTTTCTGGTTAAAAAAGGGCGCTACATTCACGCCACAGAACCGGGCCGGGCGCTGATCCATTCATTGCCGGAGATGGCGGCCAGACCGGATATGACGGCGCACTGGGAGTCGGTGCTGACGAAAATCAGCGAAAAAGAGTGCCGTTATCAGGACTTCATGCAGCCGCTGGTCAGCACACTGCATGAACTGATCCACCAGGCGCGTAATACGCCGGTACGTCAGTTCCGCGGACTGGTTGCGCCGGGCAGCGAGAAGAAAAAAACGTTTGCCAAAGGACGGAGTAAAAAACGCCCGCCATCAGCAGAGGCGGGCGGCGACGTCGTTGTTTCATAGATCTGAGGGCGGATAAGGTCTGTATGTTGCCACCCTGAAATGCCTGATGGCGCTTCACTGAACTTCGCGCCCTGATTAAATCACACCCTGCGCCAGCATCGCATCGGCGACTTTCACAAAACCGGCGATGTTGGCGCCGCGCACATAGTGCGTCTGTTTACCTTCACCGCCGTATTGGACGCAGGCCTGATGAATATCAAGCATGATGTGGTGCAGACGGGCATCCACTTTTTCCGCCTTCCAGTTTAACCGCGCCGCATTCTGCGCCATCTCCAGTCCGGATGTGGCTACACCGCCCGCGTTGGCGGCTTTACCTGGCGCGAACAGCACGTCTGCTTCAAGGAACAGTTCGGTTGCCGCAATGGTGGTGGGCATATTTGCCCCTTCGGCCACCGCTTTCACGCCGTTAGCAATCAGTACTCGCGCGGCATCCATATCCAGCTCATTCTGCGTGGCGCACGGCAGAGCGATATCCACGGGTACGGACCACGGTTGCTGGCCCTGCAGATAATGCAGGCCAAACTCCAGCGCATAGTCGGCGATCCGGCCATCGCGACTGGCTTTGATTTCACACAGACGGGCCAGTTTTTCCGCCGTAAAACCGGCTTCATCAACGACAGTGCCGCTGGAATCAGAAGCCGTGATCACGCGCGCGCCCAGGGACATTGCTTTTTCAATGGCATACTGCGCCACATTGCCGGAACCGGAAACCGCCACGCGCATCCCTTCAAAACCAAGACTGTGGCGTTTAAGCATCGCCTCGGTGAAATAAACCAGGCCATAGCCGGTGGCTTCCGGGCGGATCAAACTGCCACCAAATGATAACCCTTTACCGGTGAAGACGCAGGCAGTGTTGTTGGCGAGTTTTTTCATCATCCCGGCCATAAAGCCGACTTCACGCGCGCCGACGCCGATATCGCCTGCCGGAACGTCGGTATCCGCGCCAAGATGGCGGTACAATTCGGCAATCAACGCCTGGCAAAAACGCATCACCTCGCCGTCGCTTTTACCTTTCGGATCGAAGTCGCTACCGCCTTTACCACCGCCCATTGGCAGGGTGGTCAGCGCATTTTTAAAGGTTTGCTCAAAACCGAGGAATTTCAAAATCGACAGATTGACCGACGGGTGAAAACGCATCCCGCCTTTGTAGGGACCAATGGTGGAGCTGAACTGTACGCGCCATGCGCGGTTGACCTGAACCTGGTTGCGGTCATCCACCCAGGCCACGCGAAACTGGATCACGCGTTCCGGTTCAACCAACCGTTCCAGTAGGGACAGCTCGCGATAGCGCGGGTTAGCGTCAAGAAACGGCCAGAGGGTCGTCATCACTTCGCGCACAGCCTGAGCGAACTCCGGCTGGTGAGGATCGCGCTGTTGAACATAACCGAGAAAGGATTCAAGAGAGAGTGTCTGATCCATAGATATAAGTGTCTCTTATTTTTAGGTGGGGTTGTTGTGGTTGTAGTGCGCAAAAAATGGGCGCTTTCGGACTATAACATTCATAAGAGCGTATACCGAAAGGGAAAATATCTCATGGCAGGCAAATTAATAATGTATGTAATGTCATAATGAAAAACGATAACAGGGAAAACTAAAGTTGGGGGAAAGAGATCCGTTATAGTAATACGTGGCATCAATCTGAAAGGAAGAGTTATGGCCCGTTTATCGTGGATAGCAGCAGCGTTACTGGTAGCAGCGGCGGGCAGCGCGCTCGCCGAACGTTTACCCTCACCCTCACCGGGAATTGAAGTGAATGTCCCTCCGGAAGTCTTTAGCGCCGGCGGGCAGACACAAACTACGCAGCCGTGTATTCAATGCTGCGTGTATGGTAATCAGAATTACAGTGAAGGCGCGGTGGTGAAAGCCGAAGGTGTGCTATTACAGTGCCAGCGCGATGAACGCGCGATTTCCACTAATCCGCTGGTTTGGCGTCGCGTGAAGCCATAAATGCTTCCAGCAGCGGGATATCCGCTGGTGCCAGCCTCTGTTTTAGGGCATCTGCGGGTTTGCACCACAACAAAGCGCTGTGATAATGGCGGGTTGGCTCGCCGTGAAAGGCAACAACATGCCATGCATGTAGATGAATCATCCGTCCGGATACTTCCCGCTGGTGGCTTGCGACATAGCGAGCCGGCAGGGCGTCAATGCCCAGTTCCTCGCGCAGTTCACGCGTTAAGGCCTGCGGCTGCGTTTCCCCGGCTTCCACCTTGCCGCCAGCAAATTCCCATAGCCCGGCTTGATCGGCATGCGGCGGGCGCTGCGCCAGCAAAATTTTGCCATCGAGTTCGATGATCGCCGCGACCACCTCAACTGTTTTCAGGTTTGTCATCCGTCTGCTCCATTTTCTGCCGCTGGCTCCACTCGAACCAACCGCCATCATACACGGCGATCTTCGGCCAGCCGAGTGCCCGGGCAAGCAAAAATGCCAGCGATGCACGCCAGCCCGTGCCACAGTAAAAAATCACCTGTTTATCGGCAGTGATGTTTTGCTGCTGCCATAGTGCGGCAATTTCTTGCGGGGAACGCACAGTACCGTCCGGATGATGGTAATCAGCAATAAACTGGCTGTTGCCGCCAGCGTGTCCCCAGCGTGCTCCTGGAATATCGCCAGCGGTGGAAATATAGTCATAACCACTGGTACTGCCGCTGAACTCATCCCAACTGCGCACGCTAACCAGCACGGTTTCTGGCTGTGCCATCCGTTGTCGGGTTTGCGTCATGTTAAGCAAAAAGTGTGGCTGTGAAGGGAGCGGTGCGCCGAAATCCTGAGGGGTGATGGCGGGGGGCAGATCGATCGTTTGCCGCAGCTCTGCGCGTTGCCAGCTCAGCCATCCGCCATTTAGCAGACGGATATCGTTGATGCCAGTGTACAGCAGTATTTGCGCCAGCCGCTCGGCAGCGTAGTTGCCGCGGCCATAGAGAATGACGGTCATATCACTGTGTAAACCGTAACGAGACAGCATGGTGCGCAGCATGTCGGGCGGCACGACATTCCACAGCGGCAGGCTTTCAAAAAGCTGGGTGTCAACGTAATACGCGCCGGGAATGTGGCCAGCGCGATAGGTTTGTTCGGCGTTATAGCCTACTTCCAGTAGCCGCCATGTTTCGGCGGGTGGATTGCGGCGCAGTAAATCGTCCAGCCACTGCGCGGTAACCCACGGGTTGCCAGACGTCATGGCATCAGACCTTAAATCTGGCCCATACCGGCGCGTGATCGGACGGTTTTTCCATGCTGCGAATGTCATAATCAATCCCCGTTTCGATGCAGCGCTCGGCCAGCGGCTGGCTTGCCAGAAGCAGATCGATACGCAGGCCGCGATTATCATCAAAACCTTTGGAGCGGTAATCAAACCAGGAGAAGCGATCGTTGGTTTGCGGGTTTGCTTCGCGATAAGTATCCACCAGACCCCAGCCCTTCAGGCGCTCCATCCATTCACGCTCTTCCGGCAGGAACGAGCATTTACCAGTGCGCAGCCAACGCTTGCGGTTCTCTTCGCCGATGCCGATGTCCAGATCCGTCGGGCTGATATTCATATCGCCCATAATCAGTACCGGGTTCTCTTTTTTCAGCTCGGTTTCGAGGAAGGTTTGCAGATCCTGATAGAACTTCTCTTTTGCCGGGAATTTAAGCGGGTGGTCGCGGCTTTCGCCCTGCGGAAAGTAGCCATTAATCACGGTGATATTGCCGAGAGGCGACGGAATTTCCGCCATGATAATGCGACGCTGCGCCTCTACGCCGTCGTTGGGAAAGCCACGACGTACGGAAACCGGCGTATCTTTGGTCAACAACGCAACGCCGTAGTGACCTTTTTGCCCGTGATAAAAGACGTTGTAACCCAGGCGCGCCACCTCTTCGAGTGGAAACATATCGTCATGGACTTTTGTCTCCTGCAGACCGATCACGTCCGGCTGATGCTGCTCGACAAGCGCTTCCAGTTGATGAGGCCGGGCACGCAGGCCGTTGATATTAAAAGAGACAAATTTCATAGTCGCCGCCACTTAGCAGTAAAAAGATGCACAGATGTTAGCAGAATTCACATTTAACCACCGCCACTTATTGATATTGCTGTCGCCAATGCGCAAAAAACGCGCCAGTCGCCCCGATTTGGTGCGCGATGCGCCGAAATGAGGCAGGGTACTAAAATTAATTTCGCTGATGATCACAGTTCTATAATTAAATATTCTTATTGCATAAACCCGCGGCCCCGGTCGCCCATCACCTCGCCTGGCCATAGAATTATTCACTTTTTATGCAATTTATATGAATAGCGATGGGTCGTAAGTCGCTGATATTTCATTAGTCAAGAACGTTTATGCATTTTTATCGCTGGCTGGCACGAACTGTGCAATCTACATTTACAGCGAAAATGTTCATATTCATTAACATTTGTTCAACTTTTTATTTACCGGGTGAGGTTGCTATGTCTACATCAATTACGCGTGAAAATTTTGATCAATGGATGTTGCCTGTCTACGCGCCAGCGCCTTTTATTCCGGTCCGCGGGGAAGGTTCGCGTTTATGGGATCAACAGGGCAACGAGTACATCGATTTTGCCGGGGGTATTGCTGTTAACGCGCTGGGCCACGCCCATCCAGCCTTGTGCAAGACACTGAGCGAGCAGGCGGCGAAGTTCTGGCATACCGGCAACGGCTATACCAATGAGCCGGTACTGAAGCTGGCGAAACGGTTGCTGGATGCTACGTTTGCCGAGCGTGCTTTCTTCTGTAACTCCGGCGCGGAGGCGAATGAAGCGGCGCTGAAACTGGCACGTAAATATGCCCACGACACTTTCGGTCCGCAGAAAAGCGGCATTGTGGCTTTCAAAAATGCTTTCCACGGCCGTACGCTGTTTACCGTTAGTGCAGGTGGGCAACCGGCCTACTCGCAGGATTTTGCACCACTGCCACCGCAGATTCAGCATGCGGTTTACAACGATCTGGCTTCCGCCAGCACATTGATCAATGACGACACCTGCGCAGTCATTGTTGAGCCAATGCAAGGTGAAGGTGGTGTGGTACCGGCCAGTCAGGCCTTTTTACAGGGACTGCGTGAGCTGTGTACTCGTTACAACGCGGTATTGATTTTTGATGAAGTGCAGACCGGCGTCGGCCGTACCGGCGAACTGTATGCCTATATGCATTATGGCGTGACGCCGGATGTGCTGACCACAGCGAAAGCGCTGGGTGGCGGTTTCCCGATTGGCGCGATGCTGACTACCGAGACCTTTGGCAAGGTCATGAATGTGGGTATGCATGGCACGACCTACGGCGGTAATCCGCTGGCGGGTGCAGTTGCTGGCGCCGTGCTGGATATCGTCAATACGCCGGAAACACTGGACGGTGTCAAACAGCGCCACCAGTGGTTTGTTGAGCAACTGACGGCATTCAACGAATGTCATCCTCTGTTCAGTGACATTCGCGGTCTGGGGCTGTTGATTGGCTGCCAACTGCTGGCGGAACATGCCGGAAAAGCGAAACAGATTTCTCAACTGGCGGCAGTGGAAGGGGTGATGGTGCTGATTGCCGGTGGCAACGTGGTGCGTTTTGCTCCGGCGCTGAATATCAGCGAAGAAGAGGTGCGTACCGGGCTTGCGCGTTTTACCCGCGCCTGTGAAAAATTCCTGGCGGAGAACATATCATGATGGTGATCCGTCCTGTCGCGGCAAGCGATCTACCGGCGCTGATGAAGCTGGCCGGGAAAACCGGCGGCGGGCTGACATCGTTACCTGCCGATGAAACGACGCTCGCGGCGCGTATTGAACGTGCCCGCAGAACGTGGCAAGGGGAGTTACCGAAGGGGGAACAGGGTTATGTTTTTGTGCTGGAGGAGACGCAAAGCGGTGAAGTGGCCGGGATCTGCGCCATCGAAGTGGCGGTGGGGCTCAACGAACCCTGGTATAACTACCGCGTTGGGACTCAGGTTCACGCCTCGAAAGCGTTGAATGTCTACAACGCACGGCCGACGTTATTTCTCAGTAACGATCATACCGGTAGCAGTGAGCTATGTACGCTGTTTCTCGATCCTGCCTGGCGCAAAGAGGGCAACGGCTATCTGCTTTCGAAGTCGCGCTTTCTGTTTATGGCGGCCTTTCGCGATCGCTTTAACGAAAAAGTGGTGGCGGAGATGCGCGGTGTCATCGACGAGCATGGCTACTCGCCGTTCTGGGAGAGCCTTGGAAAACGCTTCTTCTCGATGGAATTCAGCCGTGCTGATTATCTGTGCGGTACCGGGCAGAAAGCGTTTATCGCCGAATTGATGCCCAAGCATCCTATCTATACTCACTTTCTCTCTGACGAGGCGCAGGCGGTCATTGGCGAAGTGCATCCGCAGACCGCGCCTGCACGCGCGGTGCTGGAAAAAGAGGGCTTTCGCTACCGCAATTATGTCGACATTTTTGATGGCGGGCCGACGCTGGAGTGCGATGTTGACCGGGTGCGGGCGATCCGCAAAAGTCGGCTGGTTATCGTGGCGCAAGGGCAGCGTGCGCCGGGAGAGTGGCCAGCCTGCATGGTAGCGAATGATCAATACGAGCAATTTAGAGCCATGCTTATCAAAGCAGATCCCAACACTGAGCGGCTGCTGTTAAGCGCCGCGGAACTGGATGCGCTGAAATGTCAGCCAGGCGATAGCGTGCGGCTGGTGCGCCTTTGTGCCGAGGAGAAATCACAATGAGTTTATGGATCAATGGCGACTGGGTAAGCGGTAAAGGTGAGCGCCGGGTGAAAAGTAATCCGGTAAGTCATGAAGCGCTATGGCACGGTTTTGATGCCAGCGCCGCACAGGTAGAAGCGGCTTATCGGGCTGCACGTAATGCTTTTCCGGCATGGGCGCGCGAACCTTTTGCTGTGCGTCAGGCTGTGGTGGAAAAATTTGCCAGCCTGCTGGAAGCCAATAAAACTGCGTTGACGGAAATTATTGCCCGCGAAACCGGGAAACCGCGCTGGGAAGCGGCGACCGAAGTGGTGGCCATGATCAATAAAGCCAGCATTTCGGTGAAAGCGTATCACACGCGAACCGGCGAACAGCACACGGAAATGGCCGACGGTGCGGCAACGCTTCGCCATCGTCCGCATGGCGTTCTCGCTGTTTTCGGACCATATAATTTTCCCGGTCATTTACCAAACGGCCATATTATTCCGGCGCTACTGGCGGGTAATACACTGCTGTTTAAACCGAGTGAATTGACGCCGTGGTGCGGCGAAGCGGTGGTTAAACTGTGGGAGCAGGCCGGTCTGCCCGCCGGTGTGCTCAATTTAGTGCAGGGAGGACGCGAAACCGGGCAAGCGCTGAGTGCGCTGCCGGGGCTGGACGGTTTGCTATTTACCGGTAGCGCCAATACCGGTTATCAATTGCATCGCCAGTTGGCTGGTCAGCCTGAGAAGATCCTCGCGCTGGAAATGGGCGGCAATAACCCGCTGATCATCGATGATCCTCAGGATATTGATGCCGCCGTGCATCTGGCGATACAGTCCGCTTTTATTACCGCCGGTCAGCGCTGCACCTGTGCGCGACGTTTGCTGGTGAAACGGTCGCCAGAGGGCGATGCTTTCCTTACGCGGTTTGTAGAGGTGAGCGCACGTCTCACGCCACAGGCATGGAATGCAGAACCGCAGCCGTTCCTCGGCGGTTTGATCTCCGCTCAGGCCGCGCAGCATGTGTTACATGCATGGCAGGCGCATGAAGCACGCGGCGGCAAAACCTTGCTGGCCCCACGTCTGCTGGAAGAAGGAACTTCACTGCTGACGCCGGGTATCATTGAGATGACCAGTGTTGCCGACGTTCCGGATGAAGAGGTGTTTGGCCCGCTGCTGTGCGTCTGGCGCTATGACCATTTCGATGAAGCGATCGCGCTGGCGAACAATACTCGTTACGGGCTCTCCTGCGGGCTGATCTCCCCGCAGCGCGAGAAGTTTGATCGGCTGTTG
Source organism: Kosakonia arachidis (assembly GCF_900116535.1). Lineage (GTDB taxonomy): Bacteria > Pseudomonadota > Gammaproteobacteria > Enterobacterales > Enterobacteriaceae > Kosakonia > Kosakonia arachidis. Next base: position 1,088,820 of record NZ_FPAU01000001.1, read on the forward strand.
CTGGAAGCACGTGCCGGAATTGTTAACTGGAACAAACCGCTGACGGGCGCGGCCAGCACCGCACCATTCGGCGGTGTGGGTGCTTCCGGAAATCATCGTGCCAGTGCCTGGTATGCGGCAGATTACTGCGCATGGCCAATGGCAAGCCTTGAATCCGCCGATCTGACCCTGCCGCAAACACTCAGTCCGGGTCTCGATTTTTCCCGCGAGGAACAACCATGAAAGCGCGTGAAGTGAACTTTGATGGACTGGTCGGCCTGACACACCACTATGCCGGGTTGTCATTCGGCAATGAGGCATCAACGCGGCACCGTTTCCAGGTCTCCAACCCTAAGCTGGCGGCGAAGCAGGGGCTCCTGAAAATGAAGGCGCTGGCCGATGCCGGTTTTCCGCAGGCAGTGATCCCACCGCATGAACGCCCGAATGTGCCGGTGTTGCGCCAGTTAGGATTTAGCGGCAGCGATGAACAAGTGGTCGAAAAAGCCGCCGCCCAGGCACCACAGCTCCTCTCTTCTGCCAGCTCGGCATCGGCGATGTGGGTTGCCAATGCCGCCACGGTTTGCCCCTCGGCTGACTCCGTGGATGGCAAAGTTCATCTGACGGTGGCGAATCTCAACAATAAATTTCATCGCGCGGTTGAAGCACCGACCACCGAAGCGCTGCTGCGGGCGATTTTCCGCGATGAAAAGACATTCAGTGTGCATTCGGCACTACCACAAGTGGCAATGCTGGGCGATGAAGGTGCTGCTAACCACAACCGCTTTGGCGGCGATTATGGCGATCCGGGTGTGCAGCTTTTTGTCTATGGACGGGAAGAGGGCAGCATGCTTGCACCGACACGCTATCCTGCTCGTCAGACGTTGGAAGCCAGCCAGGCGGTGGCGCGTCTTAACCAGGTTCGCCCTTCGCAGGTATTGTACGCCAGGCAAAATCCCCAGGTCATCGATCAGGGCGTGTTCCATAATGATGTTATTGCCGTTTCTAATCGGCAGTTGCTGTTTTGCCATGAGCACGCCTTTGCCGATCAAGCGCAGCTGCTGGCGGAGTTACGCCGTCGCGTGCCGGGCTTTACGGCGATAGAAGTGCCACAGCAGGCAGCATCGGTTGCCGATGCGGTGTCGACGTATCTGTTCAACAGCCAACTGCTGAGCTATGAAGATGGTCGTATGGTACTGGTGTTGCCGCAGGAGTCTCAGGAGCATGAAGGCGTCTGGCGTTATCTGAACCAGTTGCTGGTGCAGGATAATCCGATTGGTGAACTGAAGGTGTTTGATCTGCGTGAGAGTATGGCAAACGGTGGCGGCCCGGCATGTCTGCGCTTACGGGTGGTGTTGACCGGGGCGGAGCTGCAGGCAGTAAATCCGGCTGTGATGATGAATGATACCTTGTTTACCACGCTCAATGATTGGGTTGATCGCTACTATCGTGACTGTCTGACACAGGAAGATCTTGCCGATCCGCAATTGTTGCGGGAAGGACGGGAAGCTCTGGACAGTCTCACGCAGCTGCTGGACCTCGGTTCTGTTTATCCCTTCCAGCGTTAACCGGAGGTTGTATGGAGGACTTTCTTGCCAGCACGTTATCGGGTGACATCCCGCGTAAAATGTCAGGGGAGTCGGGTGGTATTCACTGGCTGTGGCACGAGCAAGGGATCATTGAGCTGGTGCCGTCGCACCCTACCGGGCGCTCGCTGGTACTCTCCTGCGCCATTCACGGCAATGAAACCGCGCCGGTGGAGATGCTGGACATTCTGCTGAAAAATCTTTTTTCCGGCACGCAGCCGCTTACCTGGCGGCTTTTGGTCATCCTGGGTAACCCGCAGGCGCTTAGGGAAGGCAAGCGTTTTCTGCATAGCGATTTGAACCGCATGTTTGGTGGACGCTGGCAGCAACTCCCACCCAGCGATGAAACGGTGCGTGCCGCGCAGCTCGAACGCGCGGTCACCCACTTTTTTGCCGGTGGTGATGAGGAACGTTGGCACCTCGATCTGCATACAGCGATCCGTGGGTCGTATCATGTGCGTTTCGGCGTGCTGCCACAGCGCGTGCAGCCGTGGGATGAGTTGTTTCTGGAGTGGCTTGGTTCGGCAGGGCTGGAAGCGCTGGTCTTCCATCAGGCGCCGGGTGGCACGTTTACCCACTTCACCTGTGCGCAATTTGAGGCGTTGTCCTGTACGCTGGAGCTGGGCAAAGCGCTGCCGTTTGGCGAGAATGATCTCAGCCAGTTTCAGCGTACCGCCTGGGCGTTGGTAGCGCTGCTGGCGGGTGAACCTGCGCCGGATATGCTGAACGTACCGGTTCGCTATAGGGTTGTACAGCAACTGACGCGACACAGTGAGGCGTTCAAACTATATATGTCAGCAGAAACACTGAACTTTACACCGTTCCGCGCCGGGACGCTGCTGGCGGAAGATCGCGGTGAACGCTACGTTGTACAGCATGAGGAGGAGTATGTGTTATTCCCGAATCCTGGTGTCGCTGTCGGTTTGCGCGCTGGATTGATGTTAGAAAAAATAAACTAATGCATCAGCCCTGTTACCGCAGGGCTTATTTTTAGTACCTTTTTAAATAAATTACGGGAAAATCCTGGTTAATGGATTTATTATTAATCGCTATGACCGTATACTTATAAAAATTCATTATTAATCAATGTATTGATTATTTTACTCTCAACTCTCCACTGTTTTTCCTTATTTTCCTCATATTTCACGTAAAAAGGGTATTTACACTTTCATTGTTTTACTGTCGCTCTGATTAATTGACGATAAAGGCAGTAAAGTAAATAGCGTCAACACGGCTATCGCCGTAAGTAAAACCGAAATAAGGAATAAAATTATGCGTAAATTGACGGCCCTGTTTGTTGCCTCTACCCTGGCTTTCGGCGCTGCTGGCCTCGCACACGCCGATGATACAACGGCTGCACCTGCCGATGGTAAACCAATGATGCACCACAATGGTAAAGGTCCATACGATAGGATGTTCAGAGACCTGAACCTGACCGATGCACAGAAACAGCAGATCCGCGAAATTATGAAAAGCCAGCGTGATGAGATGAAACATTCGCGGGTTGAAGAGATGCGTGCAATGCATGACATCATCACCAGCGACAGCTTCGACAAAGCGAAAGCGGAAGCACAGATCGCGAAAATGGAAGAGCAGCATAAAGCTGGCATGCTGAGACACATGGAAACGCAGAACAAAATTTACAACATCCTGACACCGGAACAGAAAAAGCAGTTCAATGCGAATTTTGAGAAGCGTCTGACAGAACATCCGGCACGAGAAGGTAAAATGCCTCCTGCACCTGCTGAGTAATTCAGCACTCCTATCAAGACCGCCGGTTTTGCTTATTGCATGTAGTACGTGATGAGCAGAACCGGCGGTTTTTCTTTTCCTCCCTCTTGCCAGCCGCCCGTAGCGCGGTATTCTCGTGAAGCCCCTTTTTCCAGGGTGTGTTACTTATCTTAAATTTATATTTTTTTACATGTCTGGTTACGTTGTGGCCTAAGGCAAATTGTTGCTGCTGCCGATAATCCGACAACGACAATAAGCAATAACAAGCTGCTATGCTGCCTGCTGAAGCAGCGGCGCGGATCTTATGACCGTGCCCTTCAGGAGTGATGATGGAATTTTTTGATATTCGCAAAATGCCAGTGAACCTCTGGCGTAATGGCGCGGGCGAGACCCGGGAGATTTGCTGTGTTCCGCCCGCCACCCGCGATTTTAATTGGCGCGCCAGTATCGCTTCACTGGCAAGTAATGGTGAGTTTCCGCAGTTCCCCGGAGTTGACAGAGTGATAACCCTGCTGGAAGGTGGAGAAGTGACGCTGGATGGCGGTAGTGCTTTCCGCCATACCCTGAAACATCATCAGCCCTTTGCCTTTGCCGGTGAACAGTCGGTAAAAGTAGAATTGTCGGAGGGGAAAATGTCGATGGATTTCAATATCCTGACGCGTCGCGACCGTTGTCAGGCAAAAGTGCGCATTGCCGATCGCACATTTACTACTTTCGGCGCGCGCGGCGGCGTGGTGTTTATTCTTAGTGGCGCGTGGCAACTTGGGGATAAATTGTTAACCGCCGATCAGGGCGCTTGCTGGCAGGAAGGGCGGCACACGCTGCGGTTGTTGAAGACAGAAGGGCAGTTGCTGTTCAGTGAGATCAGTTGGCTGCCAGGGCATTAACTCAGCTCGATGATTTCATGCTCGCCGCTGAGCAGCGGCTTGCAGAGTATTTTGTAACCATCATGGTCGAACCCGGCTGGCGTACGCAGCAGCGCAGTGGCCTCGCCCAGGGAGTTAACCGAGCCCAGCCATAGCCAGTTGTGAATGATGTGGTATTGCACCATCGCGCCGAAACTCTCTTTCAATCCGACCGGCCCTTGCCAGGGCCAGCACACCAGCTTCATGCGCGCCATCGCCGCCGCGAAACGCGCATCGTGCGCTTCGCGAGGTTCTCTGCCGCAGCATGCTCCGGCACAGCGTTGCAGCGCTGAGCGAAAGCAAGGACGGTCGCGTGTGATCGGCTCCATCCCCAGCAGACCGTAGCAGAGTTTTTCGTCATCGGCGATGGATTGCAGTGCTTGTAACGCGGCGCGGCGGTTGGCGAATAACCCATGGAGTTCTGGCGTGGCGGAAAAATCCACTTCGCGCGCATACACCACCTGCGGTTTCTCGCCGCCCAGCAGCAGTGAGCAGAGCTGGCGATTGCGGCGCAGACGTTTATTAAACAGCGGCTGCTGCTCTTTGATTAGCCGTGCTTCCAGTAGCAACGCGCCCAACTCTCCGGCGGTGCAGATCCAGCTGATGCGCCTGGACTGGCGGAGCATCGAGGCTTCATCTGGGGTGCGCAAATGCGACAGCACCCGGCTACGGATATTGACGCTTTTGCCGATATACAGCGGCATCGCTTCGCTTTCGCCATGAAAAATATAGACGCCAGGATGCTTTGGCATGGCCTTCAGCCACTGGCGCAAATGTTCGGGGTATTCATAAATTGCCGCTGCGTCAAACTCAAGACGCGGGGCGGATTGACGCCTTGCCACTCAGAAACTCCTGATACTGTTTACCCATACAGTATAACAACTAACGGCAGGCTAAAAAAGAGGCAAGCAGGTAATAATGTGGGCTGGCCGGGAGCGCCGTGACAACCTCAGGGAGAGAGGGATGGGATGCCGAGGGCGAGAGGCTTATCAGGCCCGACGGACGGGCCTGATAAGACCATGATGAATTTCAGGAATTATTTTTTCCAGAAGTCATCGAAAACGGTGATCGGCGGGCGGCGTTTGTGTTCGGTTTTCAGATACCAGCCTTCGATGATTTTGGCGATACTGGCATCCAGCGTTTTGCCTTCCAGATAATCATCGATATTTTCGTAAGTGACGCCCAGTGCAGCTTCATCAGGCAGCGACGGACGATCGTCTTCAAGATCCGCCGTTGGCGCTTTCTTGTAGAGATGTTCCGGGCAGCCCAGATACGCCAGCAGTTGTTTCCCCTGACGTTTATTCAGACGGAAAATCGGATTGATGTCAGTGCCGCCATCGCCATATTTGGTGAAGAAGCCGGTTACCGCTTCAGCAGCATGATCGGTGCCGACCACAACGCCTTTGGTCATGCCCGCGATGCTGTACTGCGCTTTCATACGTTCGCGGGCTTTCTCGTTGCCGCGAACAAAATCGCTCAGCTCGATGCCTGCATCGCGCAGTGCCTGTTCGCTCGCCAGCACCGCGCCTTTGATATTCACGGTCAATACGCGATCCGGCTGGATAAAGCCGATGGCATCCTGGCAATCTTGCTCGTCTGCCTGCGCGCCGTAAGGCAGACGTACCGCGATAAACTGATACGCTTCATCACCGGTTTCCGCGCGCAGCTCGCTGATAGCCAACTGGCTGATTTTGCCAGTTAGCGTGGAATCCTGGCCGCCGCTGATGCCAAGTACCAGCGATTTAATAAAGGGAAACGTCTTCAGATAGGTTTTCAGAAAATCTACGCTGCGGCGAACTTCTTCTTCGGCGTTGATGCCCGGCTTCACACCCAGCGCCTGAATAATCTCTTGTTGCAGAGTCATTTATCCCTCCGTTATGTCATCCTGCCTGGCAGGTTGCAAATAGTTAATATAGAACCAAATTAACCCCTTGGCGGTAAAACGACAAGGATCACAGATTTGAGTGGTGCAATTTGCTGCGTTTTAGCAGCTTATGCCACTTTTATTAGATTCCTCCGAAAGATATGCCATCGGCAGCCCATAGTTGAAAAATGCACTTTTCTATTCCAGACTTAGATAACACGCTGATACACAAGCGGATACTAAAGAGGATGGAATATGAATAAAAACATCGCAGGAATTCTGGGCACCGCCGCTGTACTGACCATGCTGGCAGGGTGTACTGCCTATGATCGCGCAAAAGATCAGGTTACGCAGCCAGTGGTGAAAGATGTGAAAAAAGGCATGAGCCGCCAGCAGGTGATGCAGGTTGCAGGTCGTCCTTCTTCTGAAGTCACCATGATTCACGCGCGCGGTACCTGCCAGACCTATATTCTGGGTCAACGTAATGGTAAAACCGAAACGTATTTTGTGGCACTTGATGAAACAGGTCACGTGATGAATTCCGGTTATCAAACGTGCTCAGAATACGACACAGACCCGCAGACTAAGCAGTAATTTATTTTTTGCCTGAGCATAAAAAATCGGCCTGATGGCTAATGCTGATCGTTTAAGGATCCGTTGGCCTGGTCAGTATCTCGTGTAAAAAGGGTGCCATGCACATCATGGCACCCTTTTTAAATGTTAAATGGAACTTTCACAGACCCTCGGCATAGCGGTTTCCACTTAGTGCGTACAAGGGTCGCTTTACCTCCGACGTTAATCAGCCGAAAGGTATGGATGCCGACCCCTTCCAGGGGGCGATAGCAGCGCGGGATGCCGCGATCCGGCACCGCCCTGAACCATGGAGAAGCGAACAAAAACCGGCGTGATTTTCTCCGGATCGGAGAGACAATCGGCTTCAGTTATGTCGCTCAGGTTGCAATAGGGCTGAAAATAGCCGTGCTCCGCTGAACCACACACGTGCACGATCCGTTCCGGAATGCGCTCATGGTCAAAATGGGTAATCTTCTGACGCAGAATGAAATCTTCCAACAGTATGGGGCCACGTACCTGGCGCGGTTGGCTGTTCGCCAGTCGCAGTAGGCTGAGGAAGGACGGTTAGAATTATCTTCTGGCGCAATGGGATCCAACTCCGGGCGGGGCTTGTTAGCCTCATGTACCGGGGCATATTGGGAGCTGTTGCGACATTGAACTCGTCTCCTGTTTTCATTGCGGAAAAATGGTCGTTGTTATGGCAAAACCCCTCTAACGATAGAACATTATCCTGCTGCTGCGCGGCAGCCTGGCATATAGCGGTTCGATGAAAAAGCTGAGAAAAGTATGCCAGAGGCGACGGGTAGGGTAACAATCGGCTATGATAGGTCTTTCATGTCTGTAGATTTTGTCTTTAGTGAATGCATCGCTTATGAAACCTCTTCGCCAACAAAACCGAGTCGTTATCAGCTATGTCCCGCGGGTTGAACCCGCTCCGCCCGATCATGCCGAAAAAGTGGACGGATTTCGTGATGTCTGGCTGCTGCGCGGTAAATATGTCGCTTTTGTGCTGATGGGTGAAAATTTTCACCGTTCACCGGTTTTCAGCGTCCCGGAAGCGGCCCAGCGCTGGGCAATGCAGATGCGTCAGCAGGACGAACTCGACGAAGAGTAATGCTGGCGCTACGGCTGGCTGAGCGCGGCGACAGTATAATCAGCAAACTGTTACGGATCGAATGTACTGCTGGCAGCGCAGGCGATGTCACAAGCGGGAGGCAATAGGACGTTTTGCCAAAGCGTGTCAGACCAATGTCGTGACGGGGCGGGAACTGATTTTTGGGCAAAACCCTTTCACATCATGTGCTGGCAAAAACGTTGATTGTTGCACTGAATAGCAACAATCGGTGAGATATAAAAAAGGCGGGGATATTCCCCGCCTTGTCGTCTTTGCCTTAACGATGCGCCAGTTCGGCGTTGTCTTCGCTCTCCAGAATGACTTTGTCGGTCTGCTTCAGCCACTGGCTGGTCAGCGTCCCGGCGGTCATGGAGCCGCTCACGTTCAGCGCGGTACGACCCATATCAATTAACGGTTCAACAGAGATGAGCAGCGCCACCAGCGTAACCGGCAGGCCCATAGCTGGCAGTACAATCAGAGCGGCAAATGTCGCGCCACCGCCGACACCCGCGACACCGGCGGAGCTGACGGTAACAATCCCTACCAGTGTGGCAATCCACACGGGATCCAGCGGGTTAATGCCGACAGTAGGCGCCACCATGACGGCCAGCATTGCCGGGTAGAGGCCTGCACAGCCATTCTGACCAATCGTTGCGCCGAAAGAGGCCGAGAAGCTGGCAATCGATTCCGGTACGCCCAGACGTCGGGTTTGCGCCTCCACGTTCAGCGGAATTGACGCGGCGCTGGAACGGCTGGTGAAAGCAAAGGTCAGCACCGGCCACACCTTGCGGAAAAATTTCAGTGGGCTGACGCCGTTAATGCCCAGCAGCAAGCCGTGCACGACAAACATAATGCCGAGGCCCAGATAGGAGGCGATAACAAAGCTGCCTAGCTTGATGATATCCTGAATGTTGGAGCCCGCTACGACTTTAGTCATCAGCGCCAGGACGCCGTACGGCGTAAGCTGCATCACCAGACGCACCAGTTTCATCACCCAGCTTTGCAGCGTGTCGATAGCGGTCAGCACTCGCTGCCCTTTCGGCGCGTCATCTTTCAACAATTTCAGCGCAGCGACGCCGAGAAAAGCAGCAAAAATCACGATGCTGATGATCGAGGTCGGGTTCGCACCGGTCAGATCGGCAAACGGATTTTTTGGCACGAAAGAGAGCAGCAGTTGCGGTACAGTCAGATCGGCCACTTTACCAACATAATTGTTCTGGATGGCATTCAGACGCGCTGTTTCTGCGGTTCCCTGTACCAGACCTTCGGCAGTCAGGCCAAACAGGTTAGTCACCAGCACCCCAACCAGCGCAGCAATCAGCGTCGTAAACAGCAGCGTGCCGATGGTTAAGAAGCTAATTTTACCCAACTGGGAGGCGTTATGCAGGCGCGCGACGGCACTTAAAATAGAGGCGAATACCAGCGGCATCACGATCATTTGCAGCAACTGGACATAGCCGTTTCCAACCACGTTAAACCATTGAATAGAGGTTTTCAGTACCGGGCTGTCAGCACCATAGATAGCCTGTAGTGCCAGGCCGAAGACTACGCCAAGTCCTAAGCCGACCAGCACTTTTTTGGCCAGGCTCCACTGTTTGTGGCGCGCCTGCGCCAGCAAAAACAGCAATGCCACGAACACAACGACGTTCGCGATTAATGGAAGATTCATCCCCGTTCTCCTGATTTCATTATTCGGTTAACCTTGCAGGTTAATCCAGTGGCGCAAGGTTAGCAGAAGTGCCAGGGTGGCTTTATATCCAAATGGAATGTTTTATGCCAAAGGTAGCAGAATTGCGGGTTTAATGGCCAGATTGTGGATGAATAAAGTGATTAAACTGATTTTGCATTGAGTTTATCATCTGTGATGACCAGCGAATTGCACCGTTTTCGGGCAACGATTGCGGCATCCACACCGCCCAGGTGAAAAGCACCATACATAATACGCGTTCCAACTGGTTGCCTTTTTGCGGGGCGAGAATCGGCAGGCGAAAGCGCCAGCGACAAGGCCATAGTAGCGGTACACCGGCGGGCGTCAGCATATCTGCAAGAATGTGACTCAAATAGCCCACCACCATTCCCTGCAATGCATCCGCAGGGACAATCCAGCTCTCGGGGACTTTTAGCGTAAACAACGCGAGCGAGAGAAAAACTGCCAGCAGGCTGTGCGTAAATCCCCTATGGCCGAAGACTCGCGCCACTGGCTTCGATATCCACTTCAGACGCTGGCCGAGGAAGGATTTCGGGTGATCGATATCCGGTAACAGGCATGTAAGAATGGCCGACGGAACAATATGCCACCAGTCACCCTGGGCAAGAATGGGTGTTAATTCGGCATTTTTGGCAAACACCGCGCAGGCAATGGAAAAAAGCAGATGTCCTTCCGCCGTCATGATCAAACTCGCTAAACTGTTGATGTATACAGTATAGGATGTTTATACAGTAGGCGGAAGAGGTGACGTTGTAACTCTTTGTCACAATCCTTTGAGATTATCGCGCCAACCAGCCACCATCGACGGCGAGGGTGAAGCCATTAATGTAATCGGATGCCTGTGAAGCAAGAAACACTGTCGCGCCTTTTAAATCTTCGGGCTCGCCCCAACGCCCGGCGGGAATGCGATCGAGGATCTCCTTACTGCGGTCGGCGTCTTCTCGCAGTTGCTGGGTGTTATTGGTCGCCATATAACCTGGTGCGATAGCGTTGACATTAATCTGGTGCGGCGCCCACTCGTTGGCCAGTAGGCGGGTCACCCCCATCACGCCGCTTTTCGACGCGGTATAAGAGGGTACGCGGATGCCGCCCTGGAAAGAGAGCATCGAGGCAATATTAATAATTTTGCCGCCGTTATCCTGTGCGATAAATTGCCGGGCGACGGCCTGCGACAAAAAAAAGACCGTCTTCAAATTCAGATTCATGACGTCATCCCAGTCTTGCTCGCTGAAATCAAGCGCGTCGCAACGTCGAATGGCACCAGCGTTATTCACCAGAATATCCACCCGACCCATCTGATCCACTGTCTGATTAACAATATCATCCAGCCCATGCTGGTGTCGCAGATCCGCCTGCACAGAAACAAAACGACGCCCGAGAGCCTTTACGCGTTCGGCAGTGTCGTGTGGAATTTTTCGGCCCACGCCGACAATATCGCAGCCCGCCTCCGCCAGTCCTAATGTCATTCCCTGACCCAGACCGGTATCGCACCCGGTTACAATGGCCACTCTACCTGCAAGCTTAAAGGCATCCAGTATCATGTTCTCTCCGGCGTAATTATTATTGTTGTGACAGGGCATCAGCGCTTGAGGATCAGAATAAGAGGTGGATAAGGAAAATACAAATAAAAATGAAATGATGTTTCAAAAAACGAAGGGCAGCAAAAGCAGCTACCCTGGCAGGATTAGCCGAAAATATGGGTAGTGGTGAGCTGTTCGAGGCTGGTGAGCCTGGCGTTAGCCAGCACATAACGAGGATCAGCGCGATGTTCTTCATCCGGTACCACAATCGAACGCATCCGCGCTGCTTTGCTGGCAATCATGCCATTGACTGAATCTTCCAGTGCCACGCAGGCCAGCGGATCTACGCCCAACTTTGCGGCACAATCCAGATACACTTGCGGGTGCGGTTTGCTGTAGGGCAACTTTTCCGCCGAGGCCAGCGCATCAAAGCTGTCGCGCAGTTCAAACATCGCCAGCACTTTTTCCAGCATATGTAACGGCGATGCGGAGGCCAGTCCGACCAGAAGGCCGTTGGCTTTACACAATGCAATGGCGTCATGCACGCCAGGCAGTAGCGGGCGTTTCTCTTCAACCAGTGAAATTGCGCGCTGAATAATGCGCTCGGTCACTTCTTTGCGATCCGGGCCGTCCCACGGTTGCTGTGCGTACCAGAGTTCCACCACCATATCGATGCGCAGGCCGAGCGTGTCAGGCAATTCGTGGCGTCGGCTAATATCCACGCCAAGGCTTGCCACAACCTCCAGTTCGGCGCGATCCCAGAGTGGCTCGGAGTCGATAAGTAATCCATCCATATCAAAAATGGCAGCATGAATTTGACGAGAAACTGTCATAAAACCTCTCTTTTTATGGCATGTCGCCGGGGAATAAACGGTAAATGTGGTTAAACGTTCATCATACCGACTTTAAAGATCAGGCGAAAATGATTATCAGCAGGTAGACTAAGGCGAAAACAGTGCGTCACTCACAAGGGGAATCCATGACGTATCAACAAGCTGGACGCATCGCCATTCTGAAACGCGTTCTGGGTTGGGTGATTTTTATTCCGACCGTAATATCGACAGTCATTTCTGTGCTCAAATTTATGTATGACCACAGTGAAAAACAGCCAGGCATTAGCGCAGTGATGCTGGATTTTGCCCATGTAATGATTGATATGATGCGTTTTAATACGCCTTTTCTTAACCTCTTCTGGTATAACTCGCCGACGCCCGACTTCCACCATAGTCTGAACATTGTGTTCTGGTTTATCTACGTGCTTATCTTTGTTGGTCTGGCGTTGCAGGCCTCCGGCGCGCGCATGAGCCGTCAGGCGCGTTTTCTGCGTGAAGGGGTGGAAAATCAGATAATTCTTGAGCAAGCCAAAGGGCCGGAAGGGTTGTCTCGCGAGCAGATCGAAGCGCGCATTGTCGTGCCGCACCACACCATTCTGCTGCAAATTTTCCCACTGTATGTGCTGCCGGTGATTATGATTATCGCGGGATACTTCTTCTTTTCATTGCTGGGCTTTCTGTAAGCAGTAACAGGCCCGAACGCAATAACGTTGCCGGGCCTGTCTGTTCTACGCTGCCAGTACGCGATCAAGCGCTTTCTGCGCGTTCAGCAGATGTTCGCCCCCAAAAAGAATGGCCCGGTTGAAGAGCGTATAAAGCTGGTAGATCGGCTGACGTTCGGGGAAATCAAGGGGCAATGGCGAGACTGACTGGTAGCCGTCATAAATTTGCGGCGGCTGGTCCGGATGCAATGGCAGCATCGCCAGATCGCACTCCCGATCGCCCCAGTAACAGGCCGGATCGTAAATATAAGGACCGTCTGGCCCCAGCGCACAGTTATCGGACCATAGATCGCCATGCAGCAATGACGGCTGTGGCTGGTGGGAGCTCAGGCGCTGCTGAACATGCTCGACAATGGCGTCGATATTGCCGAACTCCATACCTTTTTCCGCCGCCATCTCCAACTGCCAGCCAATACGCTGTTCGGCAAAAAACGTTGACCAGCGGCGCTGCCAGGCATTGGGCTGTGGCGTGGTGGAAAGGTCGTTATCAAAATCGAGGCCAAACTGCGGTTGATCGCTCCACTGATGCAGGCGCGCCAGTTGCTGACCGAGTAGAAACGCGTTGTGCGCATCCAGTGGGCGGGTTGGGAGATATTCCATGACCAGAAAGCTGTAGTCGCGATCGCTGCCCACTGCCCACACAGTCGGCACTTTTACCGTATTGCTGCGCGCCAACAGTGCGAGCTGATCGGCTTCGGCGGTAAAAATAGGCAACAGTTCACGTTCATCGCATTTAACGAAAAGTTCACGACCTGCGTAACGGACATGCCATGCAGCATGGATTTCGCCGCCTGGCAGCTCATCCCGCTGCTCGATCTCGCCACTTCCCAGTTGTTCGCGTAACAGACCACTTATCGCTTGCCACATGATGTCTCTCCCATGTAATCAGCCAGATCATAAGGTTAGCGCACTAAAGCTGTGAAAATATACGACGTAACGCACACCTGCGGGACGGGTGGTGCGCCATGGCACTTAATGCTCTTTTTGCTGCCACGCCTCCCAGGTGCTGACAGTGATGTCGGCCTCTTCAGCCACCGCGGCGGCGGCTAATCCATGGGCGAGTTCAAGCACTTCCTGTTCGTTAAGCGCACTGATGAGCCCAAAAGTGTTGGTGCCCAGATCGTGAACATTGTCATCTTCATCAGTCATCGTGAGCAGAAAACCCGCACGTGTAAAGTAGTTATTAAGTTCGTTGATTTCGGCCAGACTTTTCTCATGAAATTTCACCACGACTACGTAGCGCTGGATACTGTCGCTGCTCATATGTCACCTCGTTGTAATCCTGAAGGTTTTTTTAGCATAGTCGTCAGGCGCTATTTGTCGATTATCAGGCATTACGCAAATAGTCGTAGATCTGTTGCGTGTCGGCTAGCGCGCACAGGCGAGTACCATGATTAATCGTGGCAGCGCTCCCAGCGGCAACACCATAACGGACCATATCGTCCAGCGGAGCATCGTGCGCCAGTTTTAGCGTCATTGCACCCACCATACTGTCGCCAGCGCCTACAGTGCTCTGACTCTTTATCGGCGGTGGCACGATCTGCACGCATTGGCTCGAATCGACGGCCAGCGCGCCCTGCGGCCCCAGGGATACGACGACGCGTAGCGCTTTACCGCTATCAACAATCTCCTGTGCTGCTTTGCGCACATCATCCGGCTGGGTTAACTCACGGCCTACCAGTGCACTCAGTTCTTTCTGATTCGGTTTGACCAGTTCGATGTTGCCGATAGACAGTGCAGCGCTAAGGGCTTCGCCGGAACTGTCAACGATGCAGCGTAGGCCATGCTGCTGTGCGCTTTTAATGAGTTGCGTCAGTTTCCCGACGGTAATGCCTGGCGGCAGACTGCCGCTCACTACCAGTAACGCGCCAGGCTCAATGGTGAGCACTTTTTCTTCGAGTTGGCGAAACTCATCTTCACTGAGGCTAGCGCCAGGCATGACAAAGCGGTACTGCTCGTTGTTGGATTCAACGTGAACATGCAGGTTCTGCCGTGTCCAGTCTTTGGCGTTGACACTGATGGTGGGCACGTTTTCATCCGCTAACAGCGCAGTTAGGTGTTCGCCGGTTGCTCCACCAGCCGGAAAAATCGCTGTGGCTTTACCGCCAAGATGGGTAATGGCTCTTGCGACATTAATGCCGCCACCGCCAGGCTCAAAAACAGGTGTAGTGCAGCGCAGTTTTCCTTCTGGATAAATCTGCGGGGTTAATGTTGCGCTGTCCAGTGAAGGTGCCAGCGTCAAAGTATAAATCGCGACCATGATGACCTCCTTTTTCTTCGGTTACAGTAAGCCTGGCACTGAATCAAGCGAAGGGAAAGTAAATAACAGCCTGATTTAAATATGGTATTGATTAAATTGGTTTAGAGGGTTAATAACCATTTGTTGTTTTTGAGATCTCTCTTATTCAAAAATTCCAATAAGATTTCATTGATATGTTTAAGCGGCCTTTTTATAATTTGTTACCTTTCTTTGGAACGTTAGCCGTTGATCCTGATGAAAGTTTCCAGGACCGTGATGGTCTCTTTTTTTTGCTGTTCGGACTCTAAAAAAATGAAGCTTTTGAAGACAGTACCCGCGTTTGCGCTGGCCGTGGGCGTATTTGCGGCAATGAATGCCGCCGCAAATGATACCGTTTTTACTGTCATGGATGACCCATCCACCGCGAAACACCCGTTTGAAGGTAGCGTGAACGGTGGCTACCTGGGACAGGCCGGCAACACAAAGAGCTCCTCTTTGACTGCCGATTCCACCCTGACCTGGTACGGCAATACCACTGCATGGTCTCTGTGGGGCAACGCCAGTAATACTTCATCGAACGATGTTCGTTCGTCTGAGAAATATGCCGTTGGTGGTCGTAGCCGTTATAACATGACGGATTATGACTATATTTTTGGCCAGGCCAGTTGGTTGACCGATCGCTATAACGGTTATCAGGATCGCGATATATTTACTGCTGGTTATGGTCGTCAGTTCCTGAATGGTCCGGTTCATAGCCTCCGCTTTGAATTCGGTCCTGGTGTTCGTTACGACAAGTACACCGATGACAACACCAAAACCACCGCGCTGGCTTATGCGTCAGGTACTTATACCTGGCAAATAACCGATACCACTAAATTCACTCAGGGTGTGTCTGTGTTTGGCGCGGACGACACCACGGTGAACTCAGAAACAGCGCTGGAAGTGGCCATTAACGCCCATTTTGCATTGAAGATGGGCTACAACCTGACCTGGAACTCCCAGCCGCCTTCAACTGCGCCAGATCATACCGATCGCAGAACGACGGTAACGTTGGGTTATAAGATGTAACACGCAGGGCCGGAAATTCCGGCCCACTGTTTTTGTTTATGCTATTTCTCCGTGTTTTATATTGAATTTCATTTAAGTAATTTTTCTCTTCACATTGTCTTCATAATTAATTGACTGGACACATATTCAATTTATTTGACACGAATGGACAAATAAATTTGCTGGCAATAATGTGATGCAGATCTACAATATCATTATAGCCAAAGAAAATGGCTCAGCAAATAATGTGCGTATTACAGAAAGAGAACTCAATTATGAAAACAATCAAAACTGCCGCAGTTGCCATGGTGCTTTCTGCACTTTCCTTTGGCGTCTTCGCGGCTCAGCCTGCCACTTCAGCCAGTCAGAGCAACACGAATATCACTAACATCGAAGCGGGCTCCAATATGATGCCAGTTGCGCAATCTACTCACGGGACCAACGATCAGGCATTTGATGCGCATACCCTGGTTGCCGGTGAATGGAATTAAGTAGATTCTTGGTTAATTCATTAACTTTGAAAAACCGGAGAGTGTTGTACCGGTTTTCGTATTTATATCGTAATGTAAAGTTAGCGCCGTGTATGTTATCGAACATTGACGAAAAGTGATGGTGTTTTTTTAAAAAAACTGCCATTGGTAACTCGGCTGATAAATAGATTATCTCTTTAACTCCGCAGCAAAGACAAAATATTTTCTGCCGATTGGTTTGCCACTTTGAGTACGGCATCCTGCCCCTGTTGTAATATTTGTGCTTTTACCATCTTGCTGGTTTCCAGTGCATAATCCGCGTCTTCGATACGGCTTTTTGCCGCCTGAGTGGCCACATTTTGTTGCGCCAGTACCGATTTTGACGATTCAAAGCGATTGATAAACGCACCGTATTGAGAACGGTAGCGACTGACTTTCTCCTGGGCGCTATCAAGTGTTCCCATCGCATCGCCTGCGGTCACCATCGAGCGAAGATCGGTATTCAGTAACTCCAGTGATTTCAGATCTGCTGGGGTGGTTGGCATAGTCACGGCACCAATCTCTTCATTAAAATTTGCACTGGTGACCACCTCCCAGGGAAAACTCTGCTTTGGCGGTTCGGTGGGAGTGATTTTAGGCGTGGGTAGCGCGCCCCAGCTCAGGTTACTGGTAAACGAGCCGCTACCGACAATCATCACTACCAAATCTTGCGTAACATTATCTATTTTGATACGTTCCAGCCGGTTGGAACCATTACTGCCGTCGTTGTAGGCGCTGCCCGGTTCGTAGCGATCGCCATCACCGCTGTAGCGGATGATCATGCCGTTGTAATTAAGCGTTGCACTGCCATCCAGCACCCAGTTAGTACCCCCTTCTATCAATAAGGAATCATCATAGGTTGCACCTGCCTCAAAGCCGTTGGCCTCGGTTAAAACGCGACTGGTCGCTTTTGCCGGGTCGGTAATTCCGCGGCTTTTCCAGGTGTAATCCGGATCGGTACCGGTAATCGGCGTACCGGCAAGGTGCTTGCCATCTCTCGTCAAGAGCTGAATGTCATCATCAAGCCCCAATGAATCAATGGTGAGGGTGATATCCTTCGCCCCTGCGGGAATATATGCCAGCGAGATAATTCCCGAGCTGAATGTGTAATTCATTCCCGCAATGGGAAATTTTGTGTCCAATGGCGGAACCTTACCGATTAATTCTGGTGGCAGATCCGGAGCATCAGTGGCCAGCGGGTAGCGCCCAAAAATTTCTGTGCTTTCTGAAATGTACTGAATATTATCAAGGATTTCTTGATATTCAGCATGCAAACTTTCCCGGTCACTTACCGACAACGTACTGTTACCAGCCTGAATGGCCAGGCCTTTCGCACGGATCAACAATTCATTGACGGTACTCAGGTTACCCTCGGCGGCTTGCGCCATACTTATGGCATCGTCAAGTCCGCGTGAAATCACAGTATCTGAGTTAACATTGGCGCGCATACGGTTAACAATCGCCTGGCCTGCAGCATCGTCTTTCGCACCGTTGATGCGCAATCCTGATGATAACCGCGCAATTGATTCCTGTAATGCTGATGTCGTTTTCTGGCGGGAGGACAGATTAAGACCGACCATTTCATTGTAGTTAATCGTCTGCATCGCTGAGCTAATTCATTCGCGTTTCTAATGAATCATTCATCGGCAGTAGAGGCACGTAACTTTAAGGTAAATTTATCAGTCGGTTCAATATGTGAGCATCTGCTTGAAAGTGAAGGAAGTTATCTGTAGGGGTTACAAAGAGGCGGTTTATCCCTATTCTGATGCCAGTTAAGGCAGGCAAAACCACAACAACCGGAGGAGCAATGGGGAATTCTAAAGATGAGGCGTTATACGAGGAGATGTGCCGGGTGGTGGGAAAGGTGGTCCTCGAGATGCGCGATCTGGGGCAAGAACCAAAGCATATTGTCATTGCCGGCGTGGTCAGAACGATGCTGGCAAATAAGCGAGTCACGCGTTCTGCGTTAACGCAGGAAGCAATGGAAACAGTGATCCACGCGCTGGGATATCAATCCTGATAAATAATGCAGAAAGGCACGCTTGCGCGTGCCTTGTGTGAGTGCGAGTCCATCCTTCAAAGCAGTCAGCGCCGTTTTTTATGACGATCCGGTAAACTTCTTGCTGATTTTATGCTGCGGTGTTTATAAAAAGAAAAAATAATGATCGCAAGGAGCGCGATAATGATAACCGTATAAACAATTGCCATGCTTTATCATTAAGTTAGATGTTAATGGGAAGCCAACTAGACTGCCAGTGGGAGTGTTGTGTCAAGTTGGCCACTAAAAATCAGATTAAACGTATTCCATGCGATTAATTTTTAAGCATTTTTTCAATAACAATCATCACTGCCGTTTATTAATATTCTGTTTTCAGACGTTCAGATCTGCCACGCTGGGGTGAATAAAAAAACACCCATTTGCTGTTATATCTCGAAAATTTCGTTTTGTATGTTTTTTTCTGTGGCAGGCCGAAACTGTAGTGGACGGGTACTGCTGTTGTGACAACTCGATGGGTTGTATCGGGAGCTAACTTGATGAATTGTCAGTTGCTGTGACTGACAATTCACGCAGGAAATGTTTTACCGCAAGCGGACAGGATCAATTTCCGCCATGATTAAACTGGCAATATCCTGTTTTTGATGTACCTTTCCATGTTTTATGATGATCTGCCTTGCTTCTTCATATCCCGGCGCCCAAAGCTGATTGTTGAGGCGTACATCTTTGTAGATAGCAATGAGTGGTTTCTGCCAGGCTGCAGCTATATGCACGATCGAGGTATCAGGCGAGATAATCAGATCGACTTGCGCAATAAGAGCCATCGCATGATGCAGGGTTTTAAAGGGATTTACGACGACTCTGTCTGGAAGGGGCAGGTGGATCTCTTTGCGGTGATCGAGCAGAATAATATTTACCGCAGGATAGGTGGACTGCAACTGTTCAATAATTTCCGCGAGTTGCGTCTGGGATAAACATCGATCCTTATTACTGGCAAAGATATTAATGAGAATCTTACGGCCTTCGATGTCTTCCAGAAATTGTTGCGTTTCAGCATAAATATCCTCTGGGATATGCAGGTCATAAGTTCCCAGTTGTTTTTTATCTAACTGTAGATAGTCTGCGATGAGAGAAAAGGTTTTACTGACATGCCAGTTTGCGCAATCAAAATCAAAGGATTTTGTATAATGGTTTATCGAGGGCCATTTATTAAATCCTAACACAGCTTTGGCTTTTATTTGTCTTAACAACAACAGTCGATGTACCGGGATACCCAACAGTGTCGGATCAATAACAATATCATATTTATTATTAGCTAACTCAGTAATAACAGAACGGGGGACATTATGGGTGAATTTTTGGCGATAGCTGGAGGACGTGACATTTTCCGCCTCGTAGATATGGCGAATGTAGGGGTTATAGCGCATGACCTGACTGTTTGATTTTGTCAGCAGAAAATCAACGATATATCCTGATTTGTGCAGACATTTAACCAGTGCGGAATCGACGACGACATCGCCAATTGCCCCTTCGTTGCGTATTAACAGAACTTTTCTCGCTGAGGTTAAATCCAGTTCGCTTCGGGCCGGGATGTCCCATAGCATTTTCGCGATATAAACGCGTAGCAGCATACGTATTTTTTTTATAAAGTAATTACGTCGCCTGTTGAGGGCTCTTATTTTTTTAAATTTTCCAACAGGCATCTCTGTTGCTTTTTGTTGCATCATTACTACCTTTTCTTTGTTCACAATAAACATTCCTGCTATTTTTTCTAACGAGGGCGCAGGACGGTAAAAATCATTCATCCAAAATTTTTAGTTATTCCAGTAAGATGGTTGATATTTTTCCTTTGATTATATCATGGGAAATTGAAGAGATGATAGATAAAATGTGAATTCGCTGTGTTTTTCCGATAGCTCATATAAAACGGCTGACTTGTATAATTGCCGTATTGTGGGAGCCTTCATTGAAGGCGAATTTATTGTTGTTCGTGTGCCATGAGGGCATCACCAGACTCATCCTTGCGCTGTGTGCAGGAATATGATTCTGTTCACGCTTTTATGTCGCCGCAATGCCGTGTACTATTGTTGGGCGTTATCAACAGGTGGGGATGGGCACAGTCAGGTTTTCGTACAACCTGGTGTGCGCAGTTTGCAGAGTGAAGCAAATAAACATCCTTAACATGCTGATATAAATAAATTATTTAATTTTGTATGTGCTCTTTCGTGTGGGGCACCACTGCAAATAAGGAAATGAAATGCCTGTAATTACTCTTCCTGATGGCAGTCAACGCCATTACGACCACGCCATAAGCCCTATGGATGTTGCGCTGGATATCGGTCCAGGACTGGCGAAAGCCTGCATCGCTGGCCGCGTTAATGGTGAACTGGTTGATGCTTCTGATATTATCAGCAGTGACGCCAATCTCGCCATCATCACCGCTAAAGATGACGATGGTCTGGAAATTATCCGTCACTCCTGTGCACACTTGTTAGGCCATGCGATCAAGCAATTGTGGCCGAATACCAAAATGGCGATTGGCCCGGTTATTGATAACGGCTTCTATTATGACGTTGATCTTGACCACACCCTGACACAGGAAGACATCGATGCGCTTGAAAAGCGTATGCATGAGCTCGCCGAAACCAACTATGACGTCATCAAGAAAAAGGTGAGCTGGCAGGAAGCGCGCGAGACCTTTGTCAAACGCGGAGAAAACTACAAAGTTTCCATCCTTGATGAGAACATTGCTCATGATGACAAACCGGGCTTGTATCATCATCAAGAATACATCGACATGTGCCGTGGGCCGCATGTACCTAACATGCGTTTCTGCCATCACTTCAAACTGATGAAAACAGCAGGGGCTTACTGGCGCGGCGACAGCAACAACAAGATGTTGCAGCGTATCTACGGCACCGCGTGGGCAGATAAAAAAGCGCTGAATGCCTATCTGCAACGCCTGGAAGAAGCGGCAAAACGCGATCACCGTAAAATCGGTAAGCAACTCGATCTGTATCATATGCAGGAAGAGGCGCCGGGTATGGTTTTCTGGCATAATGATGGGTGGACTATCTTCCGCGAACTGGAAACATTTGTTCGCTCTAAGCTAAAAGAATACCAGTATCAGGAAGTGAAGGGCCCATTCATGATGGACCGTGTGTTGTGGGAAAAAACTGGCCACTGGGACAACTACAAAGATGCGATGTTTACGACGTCTTCCGAGAACCGTGAATATTGTATCAAGCCGATGAACTGCCCGGGTCACGTACAGATTTTCAACCAGGGCTTAAAATCATACCGCGATCTGCCGTTGCGTATGGCTGAGTTCGGTAGCTGCCATCGCAATGAGCCTTCGGGTGCGCTGCACGGGTTGATGCGCGTACGTGGCTTCACTCAGGATGACGCCCATATCTTCTGTACGGAAGAGCAGGTGCGTGATGAAGTGAACGCATGTATTCGTTTAGTCTACGATATGTATAGCACCTTCGGTTTTGAGAAAATCGTCGTCAAACTCTCTACTCGCCCGGAAAAACGTATCGGTAGCGATGAGATGTGGGATCGTGCTGAGGCGGATCTGGCGGTTGCGCTGGAAGAGAACAATATCCCGTTTGAGTTCCAACTGGGTGAAGGCGCATTCTACGGTCCGAAAATTGAATTTACCTTATATGACTGCCTCGATCGTGCATGGCAGTGCGGAACAGTACAGCTAGATTTCTCTCTGCCAGCTCGTCTGAATGCTTCATATGTAGGCGAAAGCAACGAACGTCAGGTTCCGGTGATGATTCACCGCGCGATTCTTGGTTCTCTGGAGCGCTTTATCGGCATCCTGACTGAAGAGTTCGCTGGCTTCTTCCCAACCTGGCTGGCGCCGGTGCAGGTAGTGGTCATGAATATCACCGATTCACAGTCTGAATACGTTAATGAATTGACGCGTAAACTACAAAATGCGGGCATTCGTGTAAAAGCAGACTTGAGAAACGAGAAGATAGGCTTTAAAATCCGCGAGCACACTTTACGTCGTGTCCCTTATATGCTGGTTTGCGGTGACAAAGAGGTTGAAGCCGGCAAAGTTGCCGTGCGCACCCGCCGTGGTAAAGACCTGGGGAGCCTGGACGTAAATGATGTTATCGAGCAGCTGCAGCAAGAGATTCGCAGCCGCAGTCTTAAACAATTGGAGGAATAAAGTATTAAAGGCGGAAAACGAGTTCAAACGGCGCGTCCCAATCGTATCAACGGCGAAATTCGCGCCACGGAAGTTCGCTTAACAGGTCTGGAAGGCGAGCAGCTTGGTATTGTGAGTCTGAGAGAAGCTCTGGAAAAAGCTGAAGAAGCCGGGGGTGATTTAGTTGAAATTAGCCCTAACGCCGAGCCGCCCGTTTGCCGTATAATGGATTACGGCAAGTTCCTCTATGAAAAGAGCAAATCTTCTAAGGAACAGAAGAAGAAGCAAAAAGTTATCCAGGTTAAGGAAATTAAATTCCGGCCTGGTACAGATGAAGGCGACTATCAGGTAAAACTCCGCAGCCTGATTCGCTTTCTCGAAGAGGGCGATAAGGCCAAAATCACACTGCGTTTCCGCGGTCGTGAAATGGCTCACCAACAGATCGGCATGGAAGTGCTTAATCGCGTGAAAGACGATCTGAATGAACTGGCAGTTGTCGAATCTTTCCCAACGAAGATCGAAGGCCGCCAGATGATTATGGTGCTTGCTCCGAAGAAGAAACAGTAAGGCCATCAAGTAATTAAACCTGTGGGCCTCAGACTCACGGGTTTGGTTCGCCTTTGTTTCGTTTATTAACAATGCGAAGTGGAAGTTAAAAAATGCCGAAAATTAAGACCGTACGCGGTGCTGCTAAGCGCTTCAAAAAAACCGGTAAAGGTGGTTTTAAGCACAAGCACGCTAACCTGCGTCATATTCTGACCAAAAAAGCTACTAAGCGTAAACGTCACCTGCGCCCGAAAGCCATGGTTTCTAAAGGCGATCTGGGTCTGGTAATCGCGTGCCTGCCGTACGCATAAGTCGTTAACCTTTAACTTTTTTAAGAATATAGATACAGGAGAGAGCATATGGCTCGCGTAAAACGTGGTGTGATGGCACGTGCACGTCATAAGAAAATTTTGAAACAAGCTAAAGGTTACTACGGCGCGCGTTCACGCGTTTACCGTGTTGCCTTCCAGGCTGTTATCAAAGCTGGTCAGTACGCTTATCGTGACCGTCGTCAGAAAAAGCGTCAGTTCCGTCAACTGTGGATCGCACGTATCAACGCAGCAGCACGTCAGAACGGTATCTCTTACAGCAAATTCATCAACGGCCTGAAAAAAGCCTCTGTTGAAATCGACCGTAAGATCCTGGCTGACATCGCCGTATTCGACAAAGTGGCATTCTCTGCACTGGTTGAAAAAGCGAAAGCAGCTCTGGCATAAGCCAGTTTAAGAGAGGGAGCCTGGCTCCCTCTTTTGCTTTAAAGTTATCAATACATTGACATTTTGCAGTGGTGCGTTTTCAATAGTCCATCATCGTCACTTACCCTGTTAAGGTAACGCAAGCATGAATGCTGCTATTTTCCGCTTCTTTTTTTACTTTAGCACCTGAATCCGGGAGGCTAGCGCGTGAAAGAAGAAACGGAAAACAGCGCCTAAAAGCCTCCCTGGTGGAGGCTTTTTTTATACACGTCATCCTTCAAGCTGCCTCGCTGAAACTTGAATGATTTAGTGTACATAAGTGCGACGAATGAATATCGCCACATAACGAGGAAAATCATGTCACATCTCGCAGAGCTGGTTGCCAGTGCGAAGGCAGCCATTAACGATGCTTCAGATGTCGCCGCTCTGGACAATGTCCGCGTCGAATACCTGGGCAAAAAAGGGCACCTGACCCTTCAGATGACCACCCTGCGTGAGCTGCCGCCAGAAGAGCGCCCGGCTGCCGGGGCAGTGATCAACGAAGCAAAAGAGCAAGTTCAGCAAGCGCTGAATGCCCGTAAATCGGATCTGGAAAATGCTGCGCTGAATGAACGTCTGGCTGCCGAAACCATCGATGTCTCCCTGCCGGGTCGTCGCGTGGAGAATGGGGGATTACACCCGGTAACCCGTACGATCGATCGTATTGAGAGTTTCTTCGGTAAACTGGGCTTTACCGTCGCTACCGGCCCGGAAATCGAAGACGATTACCATAATTTTGACGCGCTGAATATTCCGGGTCATCACCCGGCACGTGCGGATCACGATACTTTCTGGTTTGATACGACGCGTTTGCTACGTACCCAGACCTCCGGTGTGCAGATTCGTACCATGGAAAATCAGCAGCCGCCAATTCGCATCATCGCCCCTGGACGCGTTTACCGTAACGATTATGACCAAACGCATACCCCAATGTTCCATCAGATGGAAGGGCTGATCGTAGATAAAAACATCAGCTTTACTAACCTGAAAGGTACCCTGCACGACTTCCTGCTTAACTTCTTTGAAGAAGATCTGCAAATTCGTTTCCGCCCGTCTTACTTCCCGTTCACTGAACCGTCTGCAGAAGTCGATGTGATGGGCAAAAACGGTAAATGGCTGGAAGTGTTGGGCTGCGGCATGGTGCATCCAAACGTACTGCGTAATGTTGGAATTGATCCGGAAGTTTACTCCGGCTTCGCATTTGGCATGGGGATGGAGCGTCTGACCATGCTGCGCTACGGCGTTACCGATTTGCGCGCATTCTTCGAAAACGATCTGCGTTTCCTCAAACAGTTTAAATAAAGGCAGGCAAGACAATGAAATTCAGTGAACTGTGGTTACGCGAATGGGTCAATCCAGCTATTGACAGTGAAACGCTGTCAGAACAAATCACCATGGCTGGGCTGGAAGTGGACGGCATAGAACCGGTTGCCGGGGCGTTTCATGGTGTTGTGGTCGGTGAAGTAATGGAGTGCGCTCAGCACCCGAACGCAGACAAACTGCGCGTGACGAAAGTAAATGTTGGCGGCGATCGCCTGCTGGACATCGTTTGTGGCGCGCCAAATTGCCGTATGGGCCTGAAAGTCGCCGTGGCGACAGTCGGGGCGGTGCTGCCTGGTGACTTCAAAATAAAAGCGGCGAAACTACGCGGTGAACCGTCGGAAGGTATGCTGTGTTCCTTCTCTGAGCTGGGTATTTCTGACGATCACAACGGTATTATCGAATTGCCGACAGATGCACCGATTGGCACCGATATCCGTGAATACCTGAAACTTGATGATAATACCATTGAGATCAGCGTCACGCCGAACCGTGCGGATTGCTTAGGGATCATTGGTGTCGCGCGCGATGTGGCGGTACTGAATCAGTCCCCGCTCATTGCACCGGAAATCTCCCCGGTCAGTGCGACAATTATCGACACGCTGCCGATCACAGTGGAAGCTGCAGATGCCTGCCCGCGCTACCTCGGGCGAGTAGTGAAGGGGATCAATGTTAAAGCGCCAACTCCGCTGTGGATGAAAGAGAAGCTGCGTCGCTGCGGTATTCGTTCAATCGATGCGGTCGTGGACGTGACCAACTACGTTCTGCTGGAACTGGGCCAGCCGATGCATGCGTTTGACCGCGATCGCCTGGACGGCGGCATCGTAGTGCGCATGGCACAAGAGGGCGAATCCCTGGTGCTGTTGGACGGTAGCGAAGCGAAACTCAATGCGGATACGCTGGTCATTGCTGACCATAACAAAGCGCTGGCGATGGGCGGCATCTTTGGCGGTGAACACTCTGGTGTGAACAGCGAAACCCAGAACGTACTGCTTGAATGCGCTTTCTTCAATCCACTCTCTATTACCGGTCGTGCACGACGTCATGGGCTGCACACTGATGCTTCACATCGTTATGAGCGCGGTGTTGACCCACAACTGCAATACAAAGCCATGGAGCGCGCAACTCGCCTGTTGCTGGATATCTGCGGCGGTGAAGCGGGTCCGATCATTGATGTCACGAACGACGCTACTCTGCCGAAACGTGCGACCATTCGTCTGCGTCGCAGCAAGCTGGATCGCCTGATTGGTCATCATATTGCCGATGAGCAGGTCAGTGATATCCTGAAGCGCCTTGGTTGCGAAGTCACTGAGGGCCAGGATGAATGGCTGGCTGTCGCGCCAAGCTGGCGTTTCGATATGGAAATCGAAGAAGATCTGGTGGAAGAAGTGGCACGTATTTACGGCTACAACAACATTCCGGATGCGCCGGTTCAAGCCGGTTTGGTCATGGGCGAACACCGTGAAGCGGATCTGTCGCTGAAGCGTGTGAAAACCATGCTCAATGACAAAGGCTACCAGGAAGTGATCACCTACAGTTTCGTTGATCCGAAATTGCAGCAACTGATCCATCCTGGCGAAGAAGCGCTGATTCTGCCAAGTCCCATCTCCAGCGAAATGTCGGCAATGCGTCTGTCGCTGTGGACTGGTTTGTTGAGTACTATTGTTTATAACCAGAACCGCCAGCAGAGCCGAGTACGTATTTTTGAAACGGGTCTGCGCTTTGTTCCTGATACCCAGGCAAATCTTGGTATTCGTCAGGATGTCATGCTGGCTGGTGCCATTTGTGGCAACCGTTATGAAGAACATTGGGATCTGGCGAAAGGTAGCGTGGATT
Organism: Kosakonia arachidis; assembly: GCF_900116535.1. Classification (GTDB taxonomy): domain Bacteria; phylum Pseudomonadota; class Gammaproteobacteria; order Enterobacterales; family Enterobacteriaceae; genus Kosakonia; species Kosakonia arachidis. The sequence continues at coordinate 1,115,744 of NZ_FPAU01000001.1, forward strand.
TCTTCGACCTGAAAGGCGATCTGGAATCCGTTCTGGAGCTGACGGGCAAATTATCCGCCATTGAATTTCGCGCAGAAACAAATCCGGCACTCCATCCGGGACAATCTGCGGCGATTTATCTGAAAGATAAACGTATTGGTTTTATTGGTGTTATGCATCCGGAACTGGAACGTAAGCTTGATCTGAATGGTCGCACTTTGGTGTTTGAGCTGGAGTGGAATGCGCTCGCAGACCGCGTGGTTCCTCAAGCTCAGGATATTTCACGCTTCCCGGCGAACCGTCGTGATATCGCGGTTGTTGTGGCTGAAAATGTGCATGCAGCAGATGTTTTGGCCGAGTGTAAGAAAGTTGGCGTAAATCAGGTAGTTGGCGTAAACTTATTTGACGTGTACCGCGGTAAGGGCGTAGCGGAGGGGTATAAGAGCCTTGCCATTAGCCTGATCCTTCAGGATACCAACCGTACACTCGAAGAAGAGGAGATTGCCGCTACCGTTGCCAGATGTGTAGAGGCATTAAAAGAGCGATTCCAGGCCTCATTGAGGGATTGAACCTATGGCGCTTACAAAAGCTGAAATGTCAGAATATCTGTTTGATAAGCTCGGGCTTAGCAAGCGGGACGCAAAAGAGCTGGTAGAGCTGTTTTTCGAAGAGATCCGTCGTGCTCTGGAAAACGGTGAGCAGGTAAAACTGTCCGGCTTTGGCAATTTTGATTTGCGTGACAAAAATCAACGTCCGGGGCGTAACCCGAAAACGGGCGAAGATATTCCCATTACAGCCCGGCGCGTGGTGACCTTCAGACCCGGTCAGAAGTTAAAGAGCCGTGTTGAAAACGCTTCGCCCAAAGCTGAATGATATGAACTAACTAAAAAGGCCGCCCTGCGGCCTTTTTTCTTTTCAGCGTCCGGCATCAATCATAAAATCAGTCACCTGACTGACGGTAAAATGGTTAACATGCTGGCATACGCTCATTTCCAACAGCAACGAAATCGCCTCTGGCTTGGCGGATTATTGCTGCTTTTATTATTCTCTGTGTTTATTAGCCTCTGCGCGGGCGAGAAATGGATCGCTCCTGGCGGCTGGTTTACTCCTGATGGTCAGCTCTTTGTCTGGCAAATTCGTCTTCCCCGCACGTTGGCTGTGGTGCTGGTGGGTGCCGCGCTGGCGCTTTGCGGCGCAGTGATGCAGGCACTTTTTGAAAATCCGCTGGCGGAGCCAGGATTGCTGGGAGTCTCAAGTGGCGCGGGCGTCGGGCTGATTGCCGCTATACTGCTGGGCGGTGGTATGTTACCTGGCTGGATGCTGGGCGTGAGTGCTATTGCCGGAGCGCTGAGCGTGACACTTATTTTGCTACGTTTCGCCCGGGATCATCTCACCACTAGCCGCCTGCTGCTTGCTGGTGTTGCGCTGGGCATTATCTGTACCGCGTTAATGACGTGGGCGGTTTACTTTTCTACCTCCTTCGATTTACGCCAGCTTATGTACTGGATGATGGGCGGTTTTGGTGGGGTTGACTGGCAACAAAGCTGGCTGATGGTGGCGTTGTTACCGGCGATGATCTGGGTCTGTTTTCAATCAAAACCGCTGAACGTTCTGGCTCTGGGGGAGATATCCGCGCGGCAGTTAGGGCTGACGCTGTGGCTGTGGCGAAATTTGCTGGTGGTGGCGACGGGCTGGATGGTAGGCGTCAGCGTTGCGTTGGCGGGAGCTATTGGTTTTATTGGCCTGGTGATCCCGCATATTTTACGTCTCTGCGGGCTGACCGATCACCGGGTATTGCTTCCTGCTTGCGCGCTGGCGGGGGCAGTGGCGTTGTTGTTAGCCGATATTGTTGCCCGGTTGACGCTCAGGGCCGCTGAGTTACCTATCGGCGTTGTCACGGCGACGCTGGGCGCGCCCGTGTTTATCTGGTTATTATTAAAGGTCGGGCGCGAAGCCTGAAATTCATAACATCAACGAAGGGTACGCTATGCAACAGGATATTCTGAATACTGAAGTCACGACTATTGATGGTGAACAGACCACACTGGAAGCTTATCGCGGCAAAGTGTTGCTGATCGTCAATGTGGCATCTAAATGCGGCCTGACGCCGCAATATGAACAACTGGAAAACCTGCAAAAAACGCTCAGCGATGAAGGCTTCACGGTGCTGGGATTCCCCTGCAATCAGTTCCTTGGCCAGGAGCCGGGTTCGGAAGAGGAGATCAAAACTTTTTGCAGCACCACTTACGGCGTGACGTTCCCGATGTTCAGCAAAATTGAAGTGAATGGTGACGCGCGTCATCCGCTGTATAAAAAATTGATCGCTGCCGCGCCATCCGCTGTAACACCAGAAGGAAGCGGTTTCTATGCGCGTATGGAGAGTAAAGGCCGTGCGCCGAAAGAGCCGGGTGATATTCTATGGAATTTCGAAAAATTCCTCATTGGACGCGACGGCCTTGTGATCCAGCGTTTCTCGCCGGATATGACCCCGGAAGATCCGTCTTTGCAACAGGCTGTTAAACTGGCTCTGGTGAAATAATGCCAGCGCTGTTGCAACTGCAAGATGTGGGAGAATCAGGCAGGCTGGGGCCGATTACGGCATCGGTTGATCGGGCGGAGATTTTGCATCTGGTCGGACCAAATGGTGCCGGGAAAAGTACGCTACTCTCCCGACTTGCTGGTTTATCTGACGGGCAGGGCGAGGTGTTATTGAACAACCGCTCGTTGGAACAATGGCCTTCTCTGGCGCTGGCACAACATCGCGCTTACCTTGCCCAGCAGCAGACGCCGCCCTTTGCCATGCCAGTCTGGCACTATTTGCTGTTGCATCAGCGCGATACTGCGCAAACCCGCTGCCTGGGGCAAATTGCCGCCCAGCTTGGGCTGGGTGACAAGCTTAGCCGTAGAGTCAATCAACTTTCCGGTGGTGAATGGCAGCGGGTGAGGTTGGCTGCGGTAATTTTACAGATCCACCCGGCGGTGAATCCCTCAGGGCAGTTGCTGTTGCTGGATGAGCCAATGAATAGTCTTGATGTGGCGCAGCAGGCTGCGCTGGACAAGCTTATATCGGAGTTGGTAAGCGGTGGAGTGACTGTCGTGATGAGCAGCCATGACCTCAACCATACACTGCGCCATGCGCAGCAGGTATGGTTAATGAGCGCCGGTAGGTTACTGGGTAGCGGCAAACAAGAAGAGGTGCTGACGCCTGCTCATCTGGCGGAAGCTTACGGTATGGCTTTTCGCCGTTTCGACGTAGATGGGCATCGTGTGCTGATCCCGGCGACGTGACGAAAAGGTGACTTGCCACGCAACTGATTCACACTGTAAATTATTCCGATAAAAATAAAGTACGAGGCGAGATCCAGAATGCGTATCTGGTTTCTTCTGGTGGCTGCGCTGTTCCTTGCAGGATGTAGTTCTCATCGAGCTCCGCCACCTAACCCAAGGTTGTCAGATTCGATCACGGTGATCGCGGGTCTGAACGATCAACTTCGTGAGTGGCGAGGTACACCGTATCGCTACGGTGGCGTGACACGTTCAGGTGTCGATTGTTCCGGGTTTGTGATGATGACTTTTCGCGACAAATTTGCGCTTCAGCTACCGCGTGAAACGCGCCAGCAGGCTGAGATCGGCACGAAAATCGACAAAGATGATTTATTACCTGGCGATCTGGTGTTCTTCAAAACCGGCTCCGGCGAAAGCGGGTTACATGTTGGAATTTATGATACTGACAATGAATTTATTCATGCTTCCACCAGTCGCGGCGTGATGCGTTCTTCACTGGATAACGTCTATTGGCGGAAAAATTTCTGGCAGGCGCGACGCATTTAAACGCAGCTTAGCCGTGGTAAAAATTCATTAAACCAGGATGTTTCCACTAATTATATTTTATAATATTAATTATCATAAGTGGACGTTGAATCTGGCGAAAAAACTATTAGTGAGCAGCCTAATAAAGGAGAAGCCAAATATAAAACGGGATAAAAATGAAGTTAGCCTCACTAAAATCATTACGCCTTGAATTCATCTACTTGTGTTTAGCCATGCCGGATATCACCCACAACGCGGGACTGGCACAATGATGATTTTGCTTGATGATACATATCGGCCCGAGCTTTTATTACAACCAGCAAGAAAAAGTAACGGAACGCTTCAGGGGCTGGAAGTTATCGTTAACTTTGTAGGGAGAGACAGTAACGTCCGCGCCCCGGCAGAGCTGATTTCCCCGCGCCTGATGGCCGGTGAAACGCTGCAACTATTTACGGAGCAACTGGCGCTGATAGAGGCCTGCCAGCTCTTTTTATTACAACATCAATTAATCGCCTGGATTAATATTTCCCCGGTTATTGCTGAAGCCTTACTTACCGACGAGGCACTGGCTGCCAGCGTGGCTAAATTTCCTTTTCTGGAATTTACCATAAATGAGAATTTCCCCAATTTCAATAAAGGAAAAGAGGATCCTTCTCTGGCTCTATTGGCGAAACAATATCCGCTGGTACTGGCTAATTTTGGTGTGGGAACAGCATCGACTAAAGCCATTTTTGACGGGCTATTTAAACGGGTCGCGTTAGATAAAAATTTTGTTCAACAACGGTTAGCCTCTCCTTCATTTGAACCTTTTATGCGTGCGATCGTTTCACAGGTAAGTCCCTATTGTCAGTCAATGATGATTGCGGGTATTGATGACGAATCGGCCCTGAGGCGGGTGGAACCTTTCCACTTCAGCGCAATGCAAGGGGCTTTATGGCCACCGGTCACCGCTGCACAGATCACCTCCCTAATTCATTCATAGCCCTGCTTTTCGCCGGTGTTTAAACCTGATGGTTAGCACTACACTAAAGGCAGGAGGAACCATGACCCTGTCTTTTACTACCCGCTGGCGTGATGAACTGCCAGAATTTTACACTACATTATCTTCTACACCGCTGCACAATGCCCGTCTGATCTGGCATAACGCGCCACTGGCGCAGGAGCTGGGTGTGGAGGATGCGCTTTTTCATCCCGAATCGGGTGCCGGTGTCTGGGGCGGCGAAGCATTGCTGCCGGGCATGTCGCCGTTGGCGCAAGTCTACAGCGGGCATCAGTTTGGTGTCTGGGCCGGGCAACTGGGCGACGGGCGCGGGATCCTGCTTGGTGAACAACAATTGCCGGATGGCACGACCCGCGACTGGCATCTGAAAGGCGCTGGGCTGACACCTTATTCGCGCATGGGCGACGGACGTGCAGTTTTGCGTTCGACCATCCGTGAAAGTCTGGCATCAGAGGCGATGTACTACCTTGGCATTCCGACGACCCGCGCACTGAGCATCGTTACCAGCGATACGCCGGTCATGCGTGAACGCCGCGAGCAGGGCGCCATGCTGATGCGCATCGCTGAAAGCCATCTTCGTTTCGGACATTTCGAGCATTTTTATTATCGCCGCGAACCGCAAAAAGTACGTCAACTGGCTGACTTTGCCATCCGCCATCATTGGTCGCATTTGCAGAATGAATCCGATAAGTACGTGCTGTGGTTCCACGATATTGTCCGGCGTACAGCTATGCTGATTGCCCGCTGGCAGGCGGTCGGTTTTGCGCATGGCGTGATGAATACCGACAACATGTCGATTCTCGGACTGACCATTGATTACGGCCCCTTTGGCTTCCTCGACGATTATCAGCCGTCATTTGTCTGTAACCACTCGGATTACCAGGGGCGTTATCGCTTCGATAATCAACCCGCAGTGGCTTTGTGGAACCTGCAACGGTTGGCACAGTCGCTATCGCCATTTATTGACATTGAGGCACTGAACAGTGCGCTGGATGATTATCAACATCTGCTATTGACGGAATATGGCGTGCTGATGCGCGGTAAGCTAGGTTTTCGCACGCAACAGCAGGGCGATAACCAGCTTCTGACGAAACTGTTTTCACTGATGGAGCGGGAAGGGAGTGATTATACGCGTACCTTCCGCTTGCTCAGCCAGACGGAGCAGCAGAGTGCCTTTTCGCCGCTGCGTGATGAATTTATCGATCGTGCGGCATTTGACAGTTGGTTTGCGCTGTACCGGGTACGTCTGCAACAGGAGCAGGTTGACGATGCGCAGCGGCAACAGCAGATGTCCGGTGTGAATCCGGCACTGGTATTGCGCAACTGGCTGGCACAGCGGGCGATTGATGCAGCTGAGAAAGGCGACACCAGTGAACTGACGCATCTACATGAAGCGCTACGCCAGCCGTTCCGCGATCGTAACGATGATTATGTCAGCCGCCCACCGGACTGGGGAAAGCGACTGGAGGTCAGTTGTTCGAGTTGAACCTGCTCATTTTGTTGGAATCAGCGTGCCGATCAAATGTTCAGTGTAGTGCATTATCGCAAATGATAATAATTATTAATAATATTGGTCAGTAGCAAGTGTGTTCTGTAACATTTCGCGACTTCCCTCCAGATAAAGAAGGGGAAGAGGATCCCGCCGCCTGGCGGCGGGATGCGATCAGAGGCGGGTTGCGACTGCGGCCGCCAGTTTTTCCAGCAGGAATTTACTGTCGTCCCAGCCCAGGCAAGGATCGGTAATGGATTGCCCGTAAACCAGCGGCTGGCCGCTGACAATTTTCTGCGTGCCTTCCTGCAGGAAACTTTCTACCATCACGCCAGCGATAGCAGTCGAACCGTTACGGATCTGCGAACAAACATTGTCACAGACGTCGAGTTGACGTCGATGTTGTTTCTGGCAGTTGCCGTGGCTGAAATCCACCACCAGGTATTCCGGTAGATCAAACTCGCTCAGTGTATCGCACGCATTGGCGATATCTTCGGCGAAATAGTTTGGCGTTTTACCGCCGCGCATAATGATATGCCCGTAGGGATTGCCGCTGGTTTGATAGATGGTCATCTGCCCGGATTTATCCGGTGAGAGGAACATATGGCTGGCGCGGGAAGCGCGGATCGCATCCACCGCGATGCGTGTATTGCCATCGGTGCCGTTTTTAAAACCGACCGGGCAGGAGAGCGCCGATGCCATTTCACGGTGGATCTGGCTTTCCGTCGTGCGCGCGCCAATCGCGCCCCAGCTAATCAGATCGGCTATAAATTGCCCTGTCACCATGTCGAGAAATTCAGTCGCTGTCGGCACGCCCAGTTCGTTGACCTGGAGCAGCAACTTGCGCGCCAGTTCGAGACCATGATTAACTCGATAGCTGCCATTCAGGTCCGGATCGGAGATTAGCCCCTTCCAGCCAACAACTGTGCGCGGTTTTTCAAAATAGGTGCGCATCACGATCTCGAGCTGGGCGTGATGCTTCTCACGCAGCGTCTGCAAGCGACGCGCGTAATCTACCGCTGCATCAAGATCGTGGATAGAGCAGGGGCCAATAATCACCAGTAAGCGGCGATCTTCGCCATTGAGGATTTTTTCTATTCGCCGCCGCGATGCAACAACATGTTCGGCGACATCAGGTTTAACGGGATAACGCTGCGCCAGTTCAGCCGGTGTCAACAGGCTGTCGATGCGCGCAGTGCGAAGTTCATCGGTTTTGTTCATCAAACGTCTCAAAATTAGGTGCTTCAGCGGCTGGAATGCCGGAAGTGATGCGCACACCATAAACCAATCGCGGCTTATTTCAAGTATGGCCATAAAGCGCATTACTTCAGTTGCAAGTATCATAGCGTATCACGCATCAATGTACTAGCTCGTTAGTACGACAATGCAAATGATACTCTGTGAGTGAGCATATTTTGAGCACGCATTGCTGTTATTTGTCTTCCATAGAGAGTACGTCTGTCGTATCAGATATCCATTATTTTAAATTGAACACGATCAGACGCGAGGGGCGCTGGCCCAGGGTTCCTTTGCCTCTCTTCGCTTCTGTTATTTCTCTACTGGCAACCCATGAAACTGCAATACCCTCGCGTTGTTAATATATATAAGTGACATTTATCTCGTGTCACTTATTGTGATATGGCCGCAAATACACCTTTCTGTCTGCATGCCGCCGGCTTTTGGGACATACACAGTGCCTTTCCGCGCGCAATTAATACATGCGGCGGTTCAGTCCCATAATGTCGAGCATTTTGGTTGCAATCTCTTCAACTGAGTAGTTGGTACTGTTCAGGCAGGGAATCTGATTCTTGCGGTAAAGCGCTTCCACTTCCGCCACTTCCATGCGGCACTGTCGCAAAGAAGCGTACCGACTGTTCTCCCGCCGCTCTTCACGAATCGCAGCAAGACGCTCCGGGTTAATGGTCAGACCAAATAATTTATGTTGCAATGGTTTTAACGCGGCCGGAAGTACAAGGTTATCCATATCATCGGCGATAAAAGGATAATTCGCTGCGCGAATACCAAATTGCATCGCCAGATAGAGGCTGGTTGGGGTTTTTCCACAGCGCGATACACCCAGTAAAATCACCTGAGCCTGATCGAGGTTGCGCAACGAAATACCGTCATCATGTGCCAGTGTGTAATCAATTGCGGCAATTCGCGCATCATATTTAGTTAAATTGCCCGGATTAAGCCCGTGTGTGCGATGCGCAATGGGGGTGGGATCGAGCTTTAATTCCTGCTGTAATGGGGCAACCAGCGCTTGAACAATGTCCTGACAAAATCCTTCGCTTTGCAAAATAATAGAGCGAATTTCGGGCATCACAATAGAATAAAAAACTAATGGACGGCTACCCGTTTGCTGATAGAGAGCATCAATCTGATCTTTGACGGCGCGTGCGCGGCTCTCGTTTTCCACGAAAGGCAAGGTAATGCTGCTGACGGCAACCGGGAATTGTGACATCACCGCGTGGCCCAATACTTCAGCGGTGATAGCGGTTCCATCAGAAATATAAAACACATGGCGATCAACAGAACTGTCCATTTAACTCATCCTGACTTTCATACGTAATTCTGTGAAAGCATAAATTAAAATCCTCACTGTGCGTATCTACTTTTTCTCATTTTAAAATGAAATGGTATTTTTATTTTTTATGAACTATAGAGTTCACTTTTTTTGATGACGTATGAAAAATAAGGATATTCTAAAAAGAGATATTCCCGCTGCGTGATTTATTGGTGGGAATCTGTCCGAAAAACCATAATCTGGAATTGCTTACACGATTCACCGTTTTTTCCGGCGAATTAATTATGCCAGGATTAATACGCAGTCTGAGATTTTACCCATTCATATACCACAAAAGGATTGTTTCGATGTCCAACAATGGCTCGTCTCCGCTGGTGCTTTGGTATGACCAACTCGGCATGAATGATGTAGACAGAGTTGGGGGCAAAAATGCCTCCCTTGGTGAAATGATTACTAACCTGTCAGGCGTGGGTGTTTCCGTGCCGAATGGGTTTGCGACCACCGCCGATGCGTTTAACCAGTTCCTTGAACAGAGCGGCTTAAATCAACGTATTTATGCGCTGCTGGATAACACGGATATTGACGATGTCTCTGAGCTGGCGAAAGCTGGCGCACAGATCCGCCAGTGGATTGTCGATACGCCTTTCCAGCCGGCGCTGGAAAAAGCGGTTCAAGATGCGTATGCAAAACTGTCGGAAGATGACGCGCAGGCCTCGTTTGCCGTACGCTCCTCAGCTACGGCGGAAGATATGCCGGATGCCTCTTTCGCCGGTCAGCAAGAAACATTCCTCAATGTTCAGGGCTATGACGCCGTGCTGGTGGCCGTTAAACATGTCTTTGCTTCGCTGTTTAATGACCGGGCTATCTCTTACCGCGTTCATCAGGGTTATGACCATCGCGGCGTGGCGCTTTCTGCTGGCGTACAGCGTATGGTGCGTTCGGACATCGGCGCTTCCGGTGTGATGTTCTCTATTGACACCGAATCTGGTTTCGACCAGGTGGTATTTATCACCTCTGCGTGGGGGCTGGGTGAAATGGTGGTGCAGGGCGCAGTCAACCCGGATGAGTTCTACGTGCATAAACCGACGCTGGCTGCAGGCCGGCCGGCGATTGTGCGCCGCACTATGGGCTCGAAAAAGATCCGTATGATTTATGCGCCAACGCAGGAGCACGGCAAACAGGTACAGATTGAAGATGTGCCGCAGGCCGATCGCGATCGCTTCTCGCTGAGCGATGCCGATGTGCAGGCGCTGGCCAAACAGGCGGTGCAAATTGAAAAACACTATGGCCGTCCGATGGATATTGAATGGGCGAAAGACGGCCATACTGGCAAGTTATTCATCGTGCAGGCACGTCCGGAAACGGTACGATCTCGCGGGCAAGTGATGGAGCGCTACACGCTGCATGCACAAGGGCGAATCATCTCTGAAGGTCGTGCAATTGGTCAGCGTATCGGTGCGGGTACGGTCAAAGTGATCCATGACATCAGCGAAATGAACCTGATTGAAGCGGGTGATGTGCTGGTCACCGATATGACCGACCCCGACTGGGAACCGATCATGAAGAAGGCGGCTGCGATTGTCACCAACCGTGGTGGTCGAACCTGCCATGCGGCGATTATTGCCCGTGAATTGGGGATCCCCGCAGTAGTAGGTTGCGGTGATGCAACTGAACGAATCAAGACCGGCGAAAAAGTGACCGTCTCCTGTGCTGAAGGCGACACTGGCTATGTGTATGCCGATCTGCTCGATTTCAGCGTGAAAAGCTCCAGCGTCGATACCATGCCGGATTTGCCGCTGAAGATTATGATGAACGTCGGGAACCCTGATCGCGCTTTTGATTTCGCCTGTTTGCCGAATGAGGGCGTCGGGTTGGCGCGCCTGGAATTTATCATTAACCGCATGATTGGCGTCCACCCACGCGCGCTGCTGGAATTTGATGACCAGGACGCGAAACTGCAAAGCGAAATTCGCGAGATGATGAAAGGCTTTGACTCGCCGGTTGAGTTTTACGTCGGTCGTCTTACGGAAGGGATTGCCACGTTGGGCGCGGCGTTCTGGCCGAAACGCGTGATTGTGCGTTTGTCGGATTTTAAATCGAACGAATACGCCAATCTGGTCGGCGGTGAGCGTTATGAGCCGGAAGAAGAGAACCCTATGCTCGGTTTCCGTGGCGCGGGTCGTTATGTGTCCGACAGTTTCCGCGACTGCTTCGCGCTCGAATGCGAGGCGGTAAAACGCGTACGCAACGAGATGGGGCTGACAAACGTTGAGATCATGATCCCGTTCGTTCGTACCGTAGAGCAGGCGAAAGCCGTGGTTGATGAACTTGCACGGCAGGGGCTGAAACGCGGAGAGAATGGTCTGAAGATCATTATGATGTGCGAAATCCCGTCCAATGCATTGCTGGCGGAGCAGTTCCTTGAGCACTTTGATGGCTTCTCGATTGGTTCCAACGATATGACGCAGCTTACGTTGGGCCTCGATCGCGACTCCGGCGTGGTTTCAGAACTGTTTGATGAACGCAATGAGGCGGTGAAAGCTCTGCTGTCGATGGCGATCCGCGCGGCGAAAAAAGAAGGCAAATATGTCGGTATCTGTGGCCAGGGGCCGTCGGATCACGAAGATTTCGCTGCCTGGCTGATGGACGAAGGTATCGACAGTCTGTCGCTGAATCCGGACACCGTGGTGCAGACGTGGCTCTCGCTTGCTGAACTGAAAAAATAATGCACTGAAGGAACCCCCCGACACAATGTCGGAGGGTTCCTTATTTACCATTTCATTATGTCTACAAGGGGTAATAATGGGGTGCCGGGCTGTGGTAAACCATGAAGGAATGATATCAAATATTATGAAAAAGCCGGGCGAGGCCCGACATGTCACTAGCTGTTCATTTGTTTAAAAAGTTCTCTTCCTGCCGCCCTCTATTTCTCTATTCAATTGGCAAGATCCTGAATATGAATCATCCTCGGTACCTTCTGGCTTTCGCCAGCCTGTAACGTTGGGGAAGGTAATTGCTCCAAAGCAGCTTTTTTATCAGCAGTTGCTAACTTCATGCCAAAGTATTTTTCGCATACATCGGCAAGAGGTATTGATGCTGTTTCAAATTCAGCCATTAATAAAAAATCGTATTCATATCCACCTCACACCATACTCAGGCCACGGCAGTGGCTCCATGTCTCATATTAACCACTTCCCGGAAGTAGTGGCCCTCATAGTCTTTTGTCCTGATTTTCATACTTCTTCCCGCTCTGAGTTTATTTCACGGCTTACAAGTGATCGTATACGGCACCTTCCTGTCAGTGCCGTCGCAACATAGCTTGCCGGGCGGTTGACCACTTCAACGGTAATTTTCATGCCTTCAACCACATGCTGTGCTCTTAATACGATCCCAGACTGCGATATCCAAGGTGATTGCCACATGTAGTGGTTCAGCAATATTTTTCATGCGAGGAAGATTATTAGTGAGTGGCGTCAGGAGTGTAATGAGTGTCGGCCTCATTTATCGCTGAATTATCTGACACCTGCTGAATTTGCCGCAGGCTGGGGAACCGGGAAATATGACGGTAAACAAACCGACATTACTAACTGACTATTGTACTTAAACTTGGGGGGACACTTATGCGCCAGATAGGGACATTATGGCGCAGTTACAACTTATCAATCATTCAGGAATTGTGATCCCGGAAACGCCTGAGACCAGCGATTTTCTGCATTCAAAATGTAAGCTCGGCGGGGTGATGTCAGCCAACATCAAGCGGGTACGCAAGCCGGCTTTTCATCGCAATATTAACCTGAATTGAAAAAAACGCCCCAAAATACTGATTAAATAATCAGTCATAGTTATAACTTAATGATTAGTTAATGTTTTATTCTGTTCTTTGTTATGCGGATGCCGACACAATGTCGGTTTTTTTTATTTTCGCCATGAACTCGTCGGCGATCACAATTGCTAAAAAACGTAAAAAGCCTGGTAATTATTACAATTGTCTGCGGGCACACTTCTTCTAATACTTTAGCCTGTAGTGAGCGGCGCGAAACCATATTCGCGTCAGGTTGAAATATCTATTTTCACCTCACAAGGCTGATAAAAATGACCCTGTCCTCTGTTCTCAGTACCAAAGATAAAATAGGTTATGGCCTCGGCGATATGGCCAGCGCACTGGTCTGGCAAACGGCCACACTGTTTCTCGCTTATTTCTATACCGATGTTTTTGGTTTACCCGCCGCGATTATGGGCACAATGTTTTTGCTGGTGCGTGTAATTGATGCGTTTGCCGATCCCTGTATTGGTGCACTGGTCGATCGCACGCAAACCCGTCATGGACGTTTCCGTCCGTGGTTGCTGTGGTTTGCAATTCCGTTTGGTGTCAGTTGCATCATCACTTTCTATGTGCCGGACGCGGGCCCAACGGCAAAAATCATCTATGCCTGCGTGACCTATGCGATCCTGAGTTTTATCTACTCCGCGATAAATGTACCGTACTGTGCAATGCCCGGCGCGTTAACAATGGACCCGCAGGAACGCCATTCCCTGCAATCGTGGCGTTTTTGTCTGTCATTTATCGGCGGATTGATCGTGACGGTGATTGCGTTACCACTGGTAGCACAACTCGGTAACGGTAACGACCAGAAGGGCTATTTTTACGCGATGAGTATGATGGGTGTGCTGGGTATTTTGCTGTTCTTCGGCTGCTTCTTTATGACCCGTGAGCGTTATACGCCGCATAATGACAGCTCAGGATCACTGTTCAGCGATCTCAAATTAGTGGCGAAAAATAGCCAGTGGCGGATTGTTTTTCTGTTTAATATTTTGCTGCTTACCGCCGTGGTGACGCGTGGTTCGGCTACCATGTATTACGTCAAATATGTTTTACAGCGCCCGGAAATGGTCTTTACCTTTATTGTTTCCGGCATGATTGCAGCGCTGCTTGGCGCATTATTCTCTGCTCGTTTGCTAGGAAAATTTGATCGCGTACGTGCCTATCAATGGACCATCATTGTCTTTGTGGCGTTTGCCGCACTGATATTTATCGTTCCGCCAACGCAAGTGTGGCTTATATTCGGCCTTAACATTGTTTTCAGCTTTATTCAGAATCTCACTACGCCGCTACAGTGGACCATGTTTTCCGATGTGGTGGATTACGAAGAGCACCGCAGCGGACGACGCCTTGATGGCCTGGTGTTCTCGACGGCGCTGTTTGCCATCAAGTTCGGTCTTGCGCTTGGCGGTGCCGTTGTTGGCTGGGTACTGGGCGCAGTGGATTATGTACCGAATCAGGTGCAGCAAACGGCCAGCGTTCTGACCACCATCAATGCGTTATTTACGCTGATCCCGTGTTTGTTGTTTATTAGCATGGTGCTGTTACTTACCCGCTACAAACTGAATAGCCAGGTGACTGACACCATTGCCAGTGAATTGATCCGCAAACGCGACGCCAGAAATTCGGTGACAACATCTCAAACTTCCACGGAATTCAGTAACACAGGAGTGACCCGATGAGCGCAATTTATCATGATTCTTCCCGCCCGGTTTCCGAACGCGTGGCCGATCTGCTTGCCCGGATGACACCGGAAGAGAAATTTGCCCAGATGCATGCGTTGTGGCTGGTGTTGTCAGAAGATGGCAACCACCGAGAACGCAGCGATCTGAGCGACGAATTTGCCGGCGTCAGCACCCAGGCGGCGTTGGCTGAACGATTAACGCACGGCATCGGGCAGATAACCCGGCCGCTCGGTACACATATCGTTGATGCGCAAAGCGGAGTCAGGGCCGCTAACCGGCTGCAAAAAAACCTGGTAGAGGATACACGGTTGGGGATTCCGGCGCTGTTTCATGAAGAGTGTCTGGTGGGCTTATTATGCAAAGACGCCACGCTATTTCCTTCATCACTCAACTATGGTTCGACCTGGGATCCAGCGCTGATCAAACGTGCCGCACAGCAAATCGGCGAGGAAGCGCGTAGTACCGGTTGCAGGCAGGGGCTGGCACCGGTGCTGGATGTTTCGCGCGATGTACGCTGGGGCCGAACTGAGGAGACGTTTGGTGAAGATCCCTGGCTGGTGGGCGTGATGGCTTGTGCTTATGTTGAAGGGTTGCAGGGAGAGCAGGGTGATATTCTGGCGACGCTCAAACACTATGTTGGTCACTCTTTCAGCGAAGGCGCGCGCAACCATGCGCCAGTACATTTAGGTTTTTGCGAACTGAACGATACCTTTTTATTGCCCTTTGAAATGGCGGTCAAACTGGCGAAGGCCGGTTCGGTGATGCCCGCTTATCACGACATCGATAATCAACCCGGGCACAGCGATCATTTCCTGCTGACCACACTGCTGCGCGAAGAGTGGGGATTTGACGGCATTATCGTTGCTGATTATGGCGGCGTTAGTCTGCTTCATCAGCATCACGGTGTCAGTCATGATGCGGCAGAATCGGCAGCATTAGCCTTTAATGCCGGGCTGGATATTGAATTGCCGAAAGATGACTGCGCCCGTCATCTGGCGGAGGCGGTTGAGCGCGGGCTGATTCCGATGGCGAAGATCGATGAAATCGTTGCCCGCGTGCTGGGGGTTAAATTCCGCCTTGGTTTGTTCGAACATCCCTATACGGATGAGCATCGCATCGTGTTGCAGTCTGATGCGGCGCGGCAGGCCGCGCGTGACGTGGCAACGCGTTCGCTGACCTTGCTGGAAAACAACGGTATTCTGCCGCTGCGCGGCGCGCCAAAAGTGGCGGTGGTTGGCCCGACAGCGGACGATCCGCTGGCCCTGCTCAGTGGTTACAGCTTCCCGGTACATTTGATTATCAGCGATATGCTGGAAGAGATCTCGCAGGTCACTACGCCGCTGGCGGCCTTGCGACAGTCGCTTGGCGAGGGCAATGTTCGCTATGCGAAAGGTTGTCATATCATAGAAAAACGCATGGCGGGAGCGCCGGTCTTCCCGGGTGATGCTTCCGGCAAACCGATGCAGCAATCGCCGGTTTCCATGGATCAAAGCCTGATTCCGCAGGCGGTGCGTGCGGCGCAGGAGAGCGATGTGGTGATTGCCTGCGTGGGCGATCTCGCCGGGCTATTCCAGAGCGGCACGGTGGGTGAGGGCTCCGACACGGACAGCTTGTCGTTGCCCGGCGTGCAACAGCAATTGCTGGATGCGCTGGTGAATACCGGGAAACCTGTGGTGGTGGTAATGACAGGCGGGCGTCCTTACAACCTGCAAGGGCTGGAAACGCGTGTCGCTGCCTGGCTAATAGCATGGGCGCCGGGCCAGGAAGGCGGCTACGCAATTGCCGATGTGCTGACCGGCTACGCGGAACCACAGGGACGGCTGGTAGTAAGCGTGCCGAAAAGCGCGGGCGCGATGCCCTATTATTACAACCATAAACTAAAAAGCGGCGGGACGCCGTTCGCCTTCCATTTTGGTTCCCGCTACCCGTTCGGCTACGGACTGAGCTGGACGAAGTTCGATTACGCGCCTCTGGTCTTGCTGACGCAGGAAGTGGCTATTGATGGCGAGATCGTATTACAGCTTCGGGTCACCAACGTTGGCGAACGCCGCGGCAGCGACGTTGTGCAGATCTACGTGCGCGACAAAGTGGCGTCGATGGTGCGACCGGTACAGGAGCTAAAAGCGTTCCAGCGTGTGGATCTTTCGCCAGGAGAAACAGCAACGCTGACCTTTACACTACCCGTAGATATGCTCAATTTCACGCGGCGCGACGGCAAGCGTATCGTCGAGCCGGGTGAGTTTGAATTGCGGGCTGGCGCATCATCGGGCGATATACGCTCGACAGCAACGGTGAATGTTACCGGCGAAACGCGGGTGCTCCCAGTCGCATGGAGGATGATGAGTCGCTGCGAAATCAGCCGCCAGGAAAACAGCCCATCTGTAGACTGACCCCATAAAGGCGCTGTGCTTGATAATGGTACGACGAGCGCGGTGACGGGTAATGCGAAGTGATGTCTTTGAGGAGAAAAAAAAGCCCATCGTGGGAGATGGGCAAAGACTACACACAGCAATTCGTTGTTTCACTCAGGGGATTTCCATGCTTATAAACCAAGATGTTGATTTATAACCGTGGACTTATAGTAGGCATGCGCTTTTTTTGAGTCGATCAGATTCGTCTCATTAGTTTAATTGTCTTGAAGAATATATGCTGAAGATGCCGCATTCTGCGGGCTACCGAGGGAGCTGGTTAGCTTTTATTATCTTAAATGATAAGTATGGCTTAATGATTACTTAAGGCGGGCTACCCCGCCTTAAGGCTATTTTCAGGAAGAGGCTTGTGAATTTTGCTCGTCATCCAATACATCTTCTGAGCGCGCAGTGGGTTCGGGTACTTCATTTACCCATGCGGAGAAAAGACGCCATGAGACGGCCAGCAGTACCGGGCCAATAAACAGACCGATCATACCAAATGCGATCAGCCCGCCGATGACGCCGGAGAGGATCAAAATCAGCGGTAAGTCTGCGCCCATACGAATAAGCACCGGGCGAATAAAATTATCCAGCGTGGCGACCACGCAGCTCCAGACCAGTAGCACGGTGCCCCAGGTGGAATCGCCGCTCCAGTAAAGCCAGATTATCGCCGGAACCAGCACCAGCAATGGTCCAATCTGGATAAGACAGGTCATTAGCATCACGACGGTGAGCAGCGTAGCGTAAGGGACGCCGGAGATGGCCAGCCCAATACCTCCCAGAACCGCCTGCACCAGCGCGGTTACTACCACACCCAGCGCCACTGCGCGGATGGCCTGACCGGCGAGCAATACCGCCGCATCACCACGCCTGGCCGCCAGACGAATGGCGAAATGACGAATTCCCTGCGCAACCTGCTCGCCTCGCCAGTAGAGCAGTGCGCTGAATAACAGCATCAGGCCAGAGTGCAGCATAAAGCGTCCAATGTGCGCGGCCTGGCCGACAAACCACGTGGTGGTTGTGCCAACGTAAGGTCGCAGTTTCGCCATGATGGCGCTGCCGCCCATGTCCAGCAGGTTATGCCAGCCGCTATAGAGTTTTTCACCGACGAGCGGAATGCTGTGCAGCCATGCCAGATCGGGTGGCGACATCGAACCACTGGTAATGGAATGAATAACCGGGCCGCCGGACTCCACCAGACTGTTCACCAGCAGGGCAACGGGAACAATAAACAGCAGGATTAATAGCAACATCATCACCAGCACCGCCAGCGAGCGGCGGCCAAACAGCAGCCGCTGCAGACGTAACAGCAACGGCCAGGTGGCTATCACGACGGTTCCCGCCCAGGCAAAACCGAGGATAAAGGGCTGAACAATCCATAAACAGGCAATAATCATGATTGCTAAAAACAGTACCGACAGCATGACTTGCGGCACATCCCTGGACTGACGTAGATCAACCATATGGTTTACACACCTTAATTAAGTTGCTGAAGAGTGGGCATTGCAGGAAGAGGCCCGTGATAATGATTAATGATTTCAGCGCGTTTGCCCAGCCCGATTGTTCCTGCAATTCTCTGGGCGTATAAGAAAAAAATGTGATACAACGATGCATGCTTAAAGCAAACGATTAACTATTCACAACACTTACCATCAGGCAGGGTCAAGCATAATGATCCCACAGATTTCCCAGGCACCCGGCGTTGTTCAGCTGGTGCTGAATTTTTTGCAAGCACTGGAGCAGCAAGGTTTTACAGGTGATACCGCCACAAATTATGCCGACAGGCTGACAATGGCGACGGACAACAGTATTTACCAGTTATTACCCGATGCAGTCGTTTTCCCCCGTTCAACATCTGATGTTGCACTGATTACCCGTCTGGCGGCGGAAGAGCGCTTCCGCACGTTGGTGTTTACGCCGCGCGGAGGCGGCACAGGCACCAATGGCCAGGCGCTGAACCAGGGCATTATTGTCGATATGTCCCGCTATATGAACCGCATTATAGAAATCAACCCGGAAGAGGGCTGGGTGCGCGTTGAAGCGGGCGTCATTAAGGATCAGCTTAACCAATTTCTGAAACCTTACGGTTTCTTTTTCGCACCGGAGCTCTCCACCAGTAACCGCGCGACGCTTGGCGGAATGATCAACACCGATGCTTCCGGTCAGGGGTCACTGGTGTACGGTAAAACCTCCGATCACGTGTTGGGCGTGCGCGCGGTGCTGCTGGGCGGTGATATTCTCGATACGCAGGCAATGCCGGTGGCGCTGGCGGAAACGCTGGGCAAGGCCAACACAGCGATTGGTCGCGTCTACAAAACCGTACTTGAGCGCTGTCGCGACAACCGCGAGTTGATCCTCGATAAATTTCCGAAACTGAACCGTTTCCTTACCGGCTACGACCTGCGTCACGTCTTTAATGATGAGATGACGGAGTTTGATCTCACCCGCGTGTTAACCGGGTCTGAAGGGACGTTGGCGTTTATCACCGAAGCGCGGCTCGACATCACCCGGCTACCGAAAGTGCGTCGCCTGGTGAACATAAAATATGACTCGTTTGATTCCGCCTTGCGCAATGCGCCGTTTATGGTGGAAGCGCGCGCGATGTCGGTTGAAACCGTGGATTCGAAAGTACTGAACCTGGCGCGTGAAGATATCGTCTGGCATTCAGTGAAAGAACTGATTACCGATGTGCCAGACAAAACGCTGCTCGGCCTGAATATTGTTGAGTTCGCCGGTGACGATCAGGAATTGATTGAGGGGCAAGTTGCGGCGCTGTGCCAGCGGCTCGATACGCTGATGGCCAACGGTGATGGTGGGGTCATTGGTTGGCAGCTTTGCGAGGATCTGGCCGGGATTGAGCGTATTTATGCGATGCGTAAAAAAGCGGTCGGTCTGCTGGGCAACGCGAAAGGAGCGGCGAAACCGATCCCGTTTGCTGAAGATACCTGCGTACCGCCGGAACATCTGGCGGATTATATCGTTGAGTTCCGTGCGCTGCTGGACAGCCACGGCCTGAGCTACGGCATGTTCGGTCATGTGGATGCTGGTGTGCTGCACGTGCGTCCGGCACTGGATATGTGCGATCCGCAGCAGGAAGTATTGATGAAATCCATCTCTGATGAGGTGGTGGCACTGACGGCGAAATATGGCGGTCTGCTGTGGGGAGAGCACGGGAAAGGGTTCCGCGCCGAGTACAGCCCTGCCTTTTTCGGCGCTCAGCTCTATGGCGAGCTGCGCAAAATCAAAGCGGCATTCGATCCTGAGAATCGCCTGAACCCCGGTAAAATTTGTCCGCCGGAGGGCGTTGATGCGCCAATGAAACAGGTGGATGACGTCAAACGCGGCACCCTGGATCGACAAATTCCCATCGCAGTACGTACCTCATGGCGCGGGGCGATGGAGTGTAACGGCAACGGTCTGTGCTTTAACTTTGATGTGAAAAGCCCGATGTGCCCGTCAATGAAGATTTCCGCTAACCGAATTCACTCCCCGAAAGGGCGCGCGACGCTGGTGCGCGAATGGCTGCGCTTGCTGGCGGATCGTGGCGTTGATCCGCTGAAGCTGGAAAAAGAGCTGCCGGAAAAACGCGCCAGCCTGCGTACATTGATTGAGCGCACCCGCAACAGCTGGCATGCACGACGTGGGGAGTATGACTTCTCGCACGAGGTAAAAGAGGCGATGTCCGGCTGTCTGGCCTGCAAAGCTTGCTCCACGCAGTGCCCCATTAAAATCGATGTGCCGGAATTCCGTTCGCGCTTCCTGCAACTCTATCACAGCCGTTATCTGCGTCCGGTGCGCGATCACCTGGTCGCTACGGTGGAAAGTTATGCGCCGCTGATGGCGCGTGCGCCGAAGACATTTAACTTCTTTATGAGCCAGCCGTGGGTGCGTTCGCTGTCGGCCAAACATATTGGCATGGTCGATTTACCGCTGCTGTCGGTGCCCTCCCTGCAGCGCCAGATGGTGGGTCACCGCACGGCGAATATGACGCTGGAGCAGCTTGAAAAGCTCAACTCTGCCCAGAAAGCGAAAGCGGTGCTGGTGGTACAGGATCCGTTTACCAGTTATTACGATGCGCAGGTTGTCGCTGACTTTGTGCGCCTGGTGGAGAAACTCGGTTTCGAGCCGGTGGTGTTACCTTTCTCGCCAAACGGCAAGGCGCAACACATTAAAGGGTTCCTCAACCGTTTTGCCAGGACCGCGCAGAAGACCGCCGATTTCCTCAATCGCGTGGCGCAACTGGGGATGCCGATGGTAGGTGTCGATCCGGCGCTGGTGTTGTGCTATCGCGACGAGTACAAACTGGCGCTGGGCGATAAGCGTGGTGATTTTCATGTTCAGTTGGTGCATGAGTGGCTGCCTGCGGCGCTGGGGCATGTCGAGCCCCGCGCGATGAGCGGCGAACCGTGGTATCTGTTCGGCCATTGTACAGAAGTGACGGCATTGCCGGGCGCGACAGGGCAGTGGGCGACGATCTTCGCTCGTTTCGGCGCGAAACTGCAAAATGTCAGCGTGGGTTGCTGCGGCATGGCAGGTACTTACGGCCACGAAGTGAAGAACCATGCCACTTCGCTGGGCATTTATGAACTGTCCTGGCACCAGGCGATACAGCGTCTGCCGCGTAACCGCTGTCTGGCGACTGGCTACTCCTGTCGTAGCCAGGTGAAGCGCATTGAGGGTAGCGGCGTGCGTCATCCACTACAGGCTTTGCTGGAGATACTGGGATGATCTGGAAACGTGCGGTCACGCTGGAAGCGCTCAATGCCATGGGCGACGGCAATATGGTTGGCCTGCTGGATATTCGTTTTGAGCGCATCACGGATGATGCACTGGAAGCTTCCATGCCGGTGGATGACCGTACGCGTCAGCCATTTGGCCTGCTGCACGGCGGTGCGTCTGTCGTGCTGGCGGAGACGCTTGGCTCGGTGGCTGGCTATTTATGCACCGAAGGGGATCAAAATGTGGTGGGGCTGGAGGTGAATGCGAACCACTTACGTTCGGTGCGAAGCGGCCGGGTTCGCGGTGTTTGTCGCGCGCTGTATACGGGTGGACGCCATCAGGTCTGGCAAATCGAACTGTTTGATGAACAGTCGCGGCTTTGTTGCTCATCCCGCCTGACCACAGCAATTGTCTGACACGTTTCGGCGGAGGTAATCCGCCGAAAATATTCATCTTTTCTTCATCATTCCCATCATCTCTTTTTGACGTCTCGTGCTATAGTGCGCGACACAGGATGTATCGTTTCGGTGACTTTTGCCGCGGCGAATAGCTGTAACGCGTAATGACTTAATGAAGTGATTCATTGCCTCCTTAAGCGCTACTGAATTTAGGCTTTAAGGTAACAATGATGGTATCGTTTAAACTCGGATTCTTACACCCGCGCTACTGGGTGACCTGGATCGGTCTGGCTCTACTCAGGCTGCTCGTTCAACTACCTTATCCCGTTCTGGTTCGCCTTGGTTCAGGGCTTGGACATCTCTCCCGCCGTTTTCTGAAGCGTCGCGAACGCATTGCGCGCCGTAATCTTGAACTCTGCTTTCCGGTTATGAGCGAAGCGCTGCGAGATGCGTTGATCGCCAAAAACTTCATGTCGCTTGGCATGGGATTAATCGAAACCGGCATGGCATGGTTCTGGTCGGATAAACGCGTGCGCCGCTGGTTTGATGTCGAAGGTTACCAGAATCTACTGGCCGCGCAGGCCAATGAACGGGGCGTGATGGTTGTCGGAGTACATTTCATGTCGCTGGAACTGGGCGGCCGTGTGATGGGATTGTGTCAGCCGATGATGGCAACCTATCGCCCGCACAACAACCCGCTGATGGAGTGGGTACAGACGCGCGGGCGTATGCGTTCAAATAAAAATATGATCGATCGCCGCAACCTGAAAGAGCTGGTGAATGCATTAAAACAAGGGGAAGCCGTCTGGTTTGCGCCGGATCAGGACTATGGTCGGAAGGGAAGCACTTTCGCGCCGTTCTTCTCGGTGAAAAATGCCGCCACCACCAACGGCACGTTTGTGCTTTCGCGTCTGTCGGGTGCTAAAATGTTGACGGTAACGATGGTGCGCAAAACCGATGGTTCCGGTTATTCATTGCATATTGGTCCTGCGTTAAATGATTATCCATGCATGGATGAGTTTGCGGCGGCCAGCTATATGAATAAAGTGATTGAGCGCGAAATTCTGCGCGCGCCGGAACAGTATCTATGGATCCATCGCCGTTTCAAAACCCGTCCCCTCGGTGAGCCTTCGCTCTATAATTGATCGCTTTTTTCAGCGCCCTAATTTCGGGCGTTGTATTGCATGACGTTAAAATTGACACGGGATGCTTATGCTCAGGTTTATTGTGGTCAGCTATTTCACCCTCTTTTCCGTATGTTCGTTCGCCGCCGGAATCAACCTCTCCTGCGATGAATACACCGCTGTTGTTGAGCCTGACGGACTTACTGTCAACAGCCATCACTATACCAATCCGCAAGAGAAGCCGTTCGATATCTCTGACGATTATACTGGCCGCTCGCTGATTTATACCGACAGCCAGGATAAGAACAGCGAGACCAATTGGGTGGCAATCAACATCATCACGCAGATCTCCAGTGGCAAAAAGGCCTTCTTCCTTTCGGACAGCAAACACACGGATGATAAAGCCATCATCTGTACGCGTAAGGATACAGGGCAGTAAGGTTAAAAGCCTTCCAGCAGTCGCAACTGACTGAAGGTTAACGGGCGTGAGAACATGTAACCTTCGATGCCGATATGACTGTAGCGGCTGAGCAGCGCAAGGTCGGATGAACGTTCCACGCCCTCGCAAATTACATGCGTACCAGCCGGGATCACCTTGTCGATTAAATTGTGAAGTGTTGATAATTTCGCCGGGCTTGTGGCAATGCCGTGAATAAGCGTTCGCGCGAGTTTAATTGTGTCAAAGCGAAACAGTTGCAGGCTGTCGGCAGATTCATTCTGGGTGCTAAAATCCTCTAACGAGAGCATAAAACCATAGGTTCTCGCCTGCTGTAAAAACGCGTGATGATGCATCTGTTGTGTAGCAGTCAGCCACTTGCCAATCTCAATCTCAATGCGTTGTGGCGATACATGATGATGTCCGCACCGTTGGTAAAGGCTGGCGAGGTACGCCATATCATTCATTAACTGAACGGGGAGTTTGAATGATACCGTGATACCTTCTTTCTTTTTCAGCAGTTCGCAGACAGTTTCAAACAAAAAATCGCTAATTGCTTTAATCTCAAGAATATCGAAGGATTGTTCAACTGGAAGCCAACGATCGCTGGCATTATAAATTTTGGCAAGAACTTCATAGCGGAAAATAGTTTTTCCAGAAAGGTGCATAACGGGGTTGAACTCTGCGCTAACGCTAAGTTTTTTGTCCGCAATTTCCAGTGTTTTTATATTCATTATCCCTGATTCAGCTCCCTACTCATAAGAACAGGTCTAACCACTATATAATTTTCGATTTTACACAATTAATCATAAAGTTTGAAAATTGTTTTGAATGATCGATCCTTTCTTTTCGATAGTTTGTATCTATTACTATTATTAAAATGATCGCTTAAATCTATAACTAATGATGGTCTTTTTTTTTAGATATTTTTATTGTGTCAGGTTTATCAACTAATAATTTGTGTTTTGTCTTATTTATCACCTTGTTTTTCTACGGGAAAAGTGAACTCAACACAAATTCATACGCACTCATCGCCTATAGCGGGATTTGCCAAAGGTGTAGACTTTTGCGCATATCCCCCTTTTCAGTCTGCAGATTCCCTGCCATAGCCTCACACAGAGTTATTCGTTGTTCTCTTTTTTTGATCTTTTTTTAATCATGAATGATCTGCGTAAACTTGTATTTTTAATATGCATATCGGCATAAGAAAGTCGGGTATTAAAAAATGAAATATCGTTTCATGGCAATATCATTCCTGTTTTTATGTACCCATGAGAGGCAACGCCTTAAAAGGATAAATATGCTCAGAATGCAGTAATAAAATCCTTTCAAATTTGTAATTGATGAATTTCGTCTGCAAAGGACGAGTGTAATGAGTTCCGAAAATAACAAAATCAGATCGCGGTATTTTTATACGCTATTGCTATATCTCAAAAGTACCTTCCGTGCACTGTGGGCGTAGCAAAAGTCACTTTGAAGTCAGGTGGTGAGCTTGTGCGATCTCCACTCTCCGTCGGCGGGGAGTGGAGTATCACGGAGGGGTTGGAGTTGCCCCCGCTAAAACGGACACCGTGAATTTATAGCTGACAGCGAACATTGATGTTCTCTCAGCGACTGCCTTTCAACCCGTCATGATGTAGTCCCCCCTGAATTTAGTCTTACTGCTTGATAGAGTTCTCTGGTTAAAATACAACCAAAGGAGGCTCATCATGAAGAAAGCGTGTTTCACTGAAACTCAGATCCTGCGGGTTCTGAAAGAGGTTGAAGGGGGTCGGCATGAGAAGGATGTGTGTCTGGAAAACGGTGTGTCGGAAGCCAGCTATTACAACTGGAAAGCCAAATATGGCGGCATGGAATCCTCTGATATCAAACGAATGAAAGGGCTGGAAGAGGAAAATCGCCGGTTAAAGCAAATGTATGCATCCCTCAGTTTAGATCATGAAATTCTTAAGGATGTTGTTTCAAAAAACTTTAACGGTGCCTGAGAAGCGTGAGCTGGTGCGTTACGTTATGAAGGAACATCAGGCCAGTGAACGACGCGGGTGCCGGATTATTGGTATCAGTCGAAGCCTGTTGTACTATTCCCCGAACACGGCACGGGATCTGCCCGTGGTCGGGGCACTGCAAAACCAGGCGCATCAGTATCCGGTCTATGGTTTTGGACTTATGTTCAATAAATTACGGCAGGCAGGGTTACAGTGGAATGCAACACGTGTTTACCGGATCTATCGATTGTTAAAACTCAATTTTCGGCGCAAAGGGAAAAAACGTTTACCTGACAGGTATCCACAACCGTTGGTTATTCCGCATAAAATGAACCCCTGCTGGTCAGTTGATTTTATGAGTGATGCCTTGATCGACGGGCGGCGCTTCAGGTTATTTAACGTCGTCGATGATTTTAATCGGGAAGCGCTGGCAATCGAGGTTGATTTGAATATACCAGCTCAGCGCGTTGTGCGCATCCTGGAGCGGTTAAGTGCTGAAAGAGGCTATCCGGCATTTATACGCAGCGATAATGGGCCAGAACTTACAGCCGCTGCTTTAGCCGAATGGGCAGAGTTGCACGGTGTGATACTCGATTTTATTCAGCCAGGCAGGCCAATGCAGAACGGATTTATTCAACGATTTAACAAAACGCTGCGAACAAGAAATACTCGATATGTATCTGTTCAGAACGTTATCTGAAGTGCGCGCACTAACAGAAAACTGGCGCACAGAATATAACAAGGAACGCCCCCATAGCTCACTGGGTAATATTCCGCCCGTTATCTGTGCAAGGCAAAAACTGGCCGGAGGTCCTCATTGGCAGTGGTACTAAAAACCGGAGGGACTACAAATACCTCTCTTAATGGTGGTGGTGAACCCATAATTGATAATACTGAGGATTCAATAAATTTTTTTAGGCATAATGAAGATGTTGATTTTTTACTTTTGGGTGAACGTTTGATATCCAGAAATGAAACTACTTGGCTACAAAATTTTAAGGAAGGAAATAAGATTCGATTGAGTGACGGAATCTTGACTAATATTTTTTCTAAGGGGAAGCGGTATGTATTTTTCATCAAGGGTAGGCTGTCTGTGAACATTGACGTGGCAGTTTTTGATTCCATAAACAAAAATGATGGGTATTTAACTTACTCCATGTTAGGGGGTAATGATAGTACTGTCATTAAATCTCTATTCACAGCCTTGATGTTAGGTTTTATGGAGTTTGCACGGTGAATTCTAAATTAATTGAACCTATAGTGTCAGATTTATTTCTTCTAGAACCATTGGATAAGTCGCATGCGCACGAAATGTATGCAGGGCTATGTAATGATAATGATTATAAGTTTATACCGTCCCACCCGCCGGTAAGCCTTGATGAATTGGTAGCACGTTATGAGAGAATATCTCAACGTCTCTCTTCAGAACAGAGTGAAATATGGCTGAATTGGGTCATTATAAATCGTAATAGCGGCGCCTATCTGGGATATGTCCAGGCGACCATTATGGTTGATCAAGGATGGGCGTATATCGCTTATCATGTTTTTAGTCAATATCAAAAAAAGGGGATAGCAAAACAGTGCGTACGTATGTTGATAGATTTTTTATTTAATAACTATAATTTATCTCATGTCGACGCATTGATAGACACCCGCAATCTGGCATCAATTGGTTTAGTAGAATCTTTGAAACTTAAAAAAATTAACGAGTTGAAAGAGGCGGATTTTTTCAAAGGATCTACAAGTGATGAGTTTCATTATAGAGTTTTTGCTAATGAATGGACGTTGAATACATGAGTTAATAACTATGGTTAATAGAGGGCGAGATGAAAGAAAATTTATCACTATGGGAAAATTGAATATTCAATAATTTGTTGTTCTCTCTAATTTTCATCCAGTTAGGTACCGAAATATCACTTTTTTCTTTACCAATTTTCGCTATAACGCAATTGCATGTAACACCCGTTCAAATGGGATGCCTGGTTTTTTCAGAGCAGATGGCACCCATTCTGCTGGGTATTTTTTCAGGAATTTTTGTCGATCGCCATAATTCGCTCAAAATTATGATTGCCAGCGAGATTTTTCGTGCGCCGATATTAATTTTTATTTTCATTACATTTTTTTCTCAATTAAGTTTTTTATCTTTATTTTTTGTCTGTGTTTTTCTTAGGGAGTGGAAAACTATTTTTTTTGATATTTCATATCGTAAGTTGACCTCTGGGCTGTTTGAATCCTCTGAAATTATCCAGTGCAATGCTAAATTGGCGAGCGCAAATTCACTTTCTGAATTGCTGGACCCTGTTATAGCAGGTTGCATTATAAAAATATTCTCTGTCGCGGACGCTCTGTTTTTCAATGTTATTTTATTCCTTCTGTCATCACTTTTTTATTGTCATTAAAAAAAGCAAAAATCAAAAATGCAATAGATAGAGAAAAAAGGAACGGTAAATTAAGCGATGTTTATATAGGTTATCAATTTGTTTTTAAAACGCCTTTGTTAAGGGTTATTACATTGAGTGGTGCGATATGGAATTTTTGCTACGCATTGATCTACACGATATTTATCTTTTACACAATCAATCAACTCAAAATACCTCCTTTTATGGTTAGTCTGGTTTTCATCCCTGGTGCCATTGGTGTATTGGCGGGATCATCACTGATACCCTCTATAATTAAAAAACTTGGCTATGGTAAGTCGCTGTTATTTGGGGTGGGAATAACTGTTTTGTGGGGGATAATCCTGATCCTGTTACAGTCGGTTGAATGGGCTGTCTTTGCTATAAGTATAGCTTTCTTTTTCTTTGGAATAGGTCAGACTATTTTCAATGTCATTAATGTTTCTATCAATCAAATAGTTATCCCTTCACCTCTACTTGGTAAAGTTATTGCCTCTCTGCGCGTTTTATTCTGCATTACTATTCTTTTAGGTGCTTTGGTCAACGGTTATTTGGCTGAAGCGCGTTCACCGCGCGAGGCGATATTTATCGCCACACCAGGTTTGATGTTTTCAGCCTTTATTCTTGCCCTGCCACAGGTGCGCCAATTCAAGCTTGAAGCCCCTGAACACCATGCAGGATCTGATCTTGGATAGGACTATTCGTACTCAATTTATTCAACGTGTCAGTTGCTCTCCCCTGTAAACAGAGCCAGTCTAAACAGAAGTATCCGGTCTTTCTTGCATCGAACAAAGAGGCCAGTCCGTCATTAAAAAAACCCGCTATACCGAAGAACAGACCGCGTTTGCGCTGAAACCGGCACGCGGGTGGAGAAAGTGTGCAAAAGATGGGCTTTTCTGAAGCCACTTTTTGTAACGGAGAGAAAAGTTTGGCGGTATGAACGTGACAGAACTGCGTCGTCTGCGGCAACTGGAAGATGAAAACCAGCGGCTCCTTCGTCTGGTGGCAGACCTCAGTCTGGATAAGGAAGTGCTGCTCCAGAATGTCATTCAAAAAAGTTCTGAGGCCCCTCCAGAAACGGGAGTCGGTGGATTACCTGCTGGAAGCATATCGTATTGGTCTGCGTGGTAGTTGCCGTCTGATGATGCAGAATTATCTGGCGTACAACTATCGCAGATGCCGTGATGACAGAGCCCTGACCCAGAGGATAAGTGAGATTGCTGCGGTGCGGGTTTGCTATGGTTACCAACGTATCTTTGCACAGGACACTCCTTAAACATAGGCCTATGCCTATGTCTTAATGGTGAAGTGTCCGGTTTAAACGGGCCTTTGCAGTGTTATAAATGCCTGGAGAGGAAATCCTCAATCAAGCGCAGCACCAGCACAGGATTTTCGCGGCTGCTGATATGCGCAGCATTCGGGATCTGCGTAAAATCGCAGCTCAGCTTTTCAGCCATCAGGCGACCTTCGACCGGCGGCCTCGGCCGATCCAGTTCACCAGTCGCAACGTGTGCCGGACAGCGAATGGTATTCAGCACTGAAAGCCTGTCCGGGCGACCGAAAATCTGTTTACCCAGCGGCACGATACTGCCACGCAGTTGTTCTGCCGTGAGTGAAGAGAGATATGTGCTAAGCCGCTGGACATCTGCAGGTGTGGCATGTTGAGAATAAAATTGCCCGATAATGTAATCCAGCATGGCAGGCGGAATGAAGCCAGTTGTCTCAATGGCGTTGAGCATGCCAAAGTAACGTTCGCGTGCCTCACAGGTTTCATCGCCAATAAAGGTATCAAACAACATTAACGCTTTTACCCGCTGTGGCGCAGCGGCAGCCAGTTCGGCTCCCCACATGCCGCCAACGGACAATCCCACTACCGCGAACTCCTCAATCTGTAAGGCATCCATTAGAGCCAGATGATCGGCGGCCAGATCTGCCAGTGATGTTGTTGATGCTGGCAGATTGGGAGAATCACCGTGGCCCCATAAATCCGGCGCTATCACGCGAAACTGTTTAGCCAGAGCCTCAATCTGCGGTGCCCACATTGATTTATCGAACAGATAACTGTGGCCGAGTAAAACGGGAAATCCCGAGCCGGTATCTAAATAGGACATCATTGCCTTCATCAACTTTCTCCTTGTTTTCAGGGCATAGCCTGGATGTAAACCCGGCGATATCTTACAGCAGATATTTCCGCTGCGTTGGGTGAGAAAATCTTAATTGCAAATAAGCGTCTTAAGTCGTGGTCAGTGTGTTGTCGCAAATATCCCCCTCTTTTCCATGGCGATCTCTGTTCAAATCACTGTGGATTTAATCGCGATTGGTGAAGAGGAAATGGGCGCAAGTCGAGCGTGCGCGTCTGTTTTTTGATAACACGCTATGTCTTTGAGGCGATGTTTTTTTCGATCCTATCTCAAAAATAGGTATTGCCTATACATCTTATCTTTTTCGCCGGATATCCGCGGCTGGTTGTTTTAAATTCATTATTTATCAATCTATTAAACAATTTTTCACTTATCTGTAAAGCCTTCCTGCAGAGACTATGCTTATAGCAACCGTTGAAAAAGGGGGGACTGGCGGAATAACCCTGCGGGAAAGAGGTTGAAGTGAGAATAATTATCACTAACATAACAATATGCCCTTCGAATCTGGTGAGTTGAGGTAACGCGATGGAATCATTTAATCCGGAAGATTTTGCGTGGCGCGGGCTGACTATGACGCCTGCCGCTGCTGAACATATTCGTACGCTGGCCAATAAACAGGCCGGTGTTCTGGGTGTACGGCTCGGCATTAAGCAGACTGGCTGTGCGGGCTTTGGTTATGTGCTGGATACCGTGACGGAGCCGAATGCCGACGATTTACTGTACGAATCTGCAGGCGCGCGCCTTTACGTTCCGCTTCAGGCAATGCCCTTTATTGATGGCACAGAAGTGGATTACGTGCGTGAAGGGTTAAATCAGATCTTCAAATTTCATAACCCGAAAGCCCAGCATGAATGCGGCTGTGGCGAAAGCTTTGGGGTATAGGCGGTACTATGTCTCGTAATACTGAAGCAACTGACGATGTCAAAATCTGGACCGGTAACCTCAATTATAAAGAGGGGTTCTTTACGCAATTAACCACTGATGAGCTGGCTAAAGGCATCAATGAAGATGTCGTGCGGGCGATCTCGGCGAAACGTAACGAGCCTGAGTGGATGCTGGAGTTCCGCCTGAGTGCTTTTCGTGCCTGGCTTGAAATGGAAGAGCCGCATTGGCTGAAAGCGCACTACGACAAGCTGAACTATCAGGATTACAGCTACTATTCGGCACCGTCCTGCGGTAATTGCGATGACACATGCGTCTCGCAGCCAGGTGCTGTGCAACAGACGGGCGCGAATGCGTATCTGACTGATGAAGTGGAAGCCGCGTTTAACCAACTGGGCGTACCGGTGCGTGAAGGCAAGGAAGTGGCGGTGGACGCCATTTTCGACTCAGTTTCCGTCGCCACCACTTACCGCGAGAAACTGTCGGAGAAGGGCATTATTTTCTGCTCGTTCGGTGAGGCTATCCACGATCATCCTGAACTGGTGAAAAAGTACCTCGGTACCGTGGTGCCATCGAATGACAACTTCTTTGCTGCGCTGAATGCGGCAGTCGCCTCCGATGGCACGTTCATTTATATCCCGAAAGGCGTGCGTTGCCCGATGGAGCTGTCCACCTATTTCCGCATCAATGCGGAGAAAACTGGCCAGTTCGAACGCACTATTCTGGTGGCCGATGAAGGCAGTTATGTCAGCTATATCGAAGGTTGCTCCGCGCCGGTGCGCGACAGTTACCAGCTTCACGCGGCGGTGGTGGAAGTGATCATCCACAAAGATGCCGAAGTGAAATACTCCACCGTGCAGAACTGGTTCCCGGGCGACAACAATACGGGCGGTATTCTTAACTTCGTCACTAAGCGTGCGCTGTGCGAAGGCGAAAACAGCAAGATGTCGTGGACGCAATCAGAAACCGGTTCGGCCATTACGTGGAAATATCCGAGCTGCATTCTGCGTGGTGACAACTCCATTGGCGAGTTTTTCTCCGTGGCGCTGACCAGCGGGCATCAGCAGGCTGACACTGGCACCAAGATGATCCACATTGGCAAGAACACCAAATCGACCATTATTTCGAAAGGGATCTCGGCCGGACATAGCCAGAATAGCTATCGAGGGCTGGTGAAAATCATGCCGACGGCAACGAATGCCCGTAACTTTACTCAGTGTGACTCGATGCTGATAGGCCCGGACTGCGGCGCGCATACTTTCCCATATGTTGAATGTCGTAATAACAGCGCCCAGCTTGAACACGAAGCCACAACCTCGCGCATTGGAGAAGATCAACTGTTCTATTGCTTGCAACGCGGTATCAGCGAGGATGATGCTATCTCGATGATTGTTAATGGTTTCTGTAAAGACGTCTTCTCCGAGTTGCCGCTGGAATTTGCCGTTGAAGCGCAAAAACTGCTGGCTATCAGCCTTGAACACAGCGTCGGTTAAGAATTAAAGGATAATAAATGTTAAGTATCAAAGATTTGCAAGTAAGCGTTGAAGGCAAAGCAATACTCCGCGGCTTGAGTCTGAACGTTCGTCCAGGCGAAGTGCATGCCATCATGGGGCCGAACGGTTCCGGGAAAAGTACGCTTTCTGCAACCCTTGCCGGACGTGAAGATTATGAGGTCGTTGGTGGCAATGTGGAATTTAAAGGCAAAGATTTGCTGGAACTGTCGCCGGAAGATCGCGCCGGGGAAGGCATCTTTATGGCCTTCCAGTATCCGGTAGAAATACCTGGCGTCAGCAACCAGTTCTTTTTACAGACAGCGCTGAATGCGGTGCGGAAATATCGCGGCAAGGAAGAGCTTGATCGCTTCGATTTCCAGGATCTAATGGAAGATAAAATCAAACTGCTGAAGATGCCGGAAGATCTGTTGACTCGTTCGGTGAACGTCGGTTTCTCTGGCGGTGAGAAGAAGCGCAACGACATTCTGCAAATGGCAGTGCTGGAACCTGATCTCTGCATACTTGATGAAACCGACTCCGGGCTGGATATTGATGCGCTGAAAATCGTTGCTGAAGGGGTGAATGCCCTGCGCGATGAGAAACGGGCTTTTATTATCGTCACGCACTATCAGCGTATTCTCGATTACATCAAACCCGACTTTGTGCATGTGTTGTATCAGGGGCGCATCGTGAAATCCGGCGATTTCACGCTGGTTAAGCAACTGGAGGAGCAGGGCTATGGCTGGCTTACCGAACAGCAGTAACGCGCTGCAACAGTGGCATCACCTGTTCGAAACCCTGGGCGGATCGCGTTCGGAAGTGGCGCAACAACATTTGCAACAAATGTTGCGCTTAGGTCTGCCGACGCGCAAACAGGAGAACTGGAAATACACCCCGCTTGAGGGATTGCTGAACAACCGGTTTGTTAGCGTGTGCGCCCCTGTAAACACCGCTCAGCGTGACGCTCTGGCGTTGCCGGTGGATGCCATCAGGCTGGTGTTTGTCGATGGGCAGTTCAACGCAGAATTAAGCGATGAGACGGTCGGTTCCGGTTTTGATGTGACTTTCAGCGACGCACGCCATGCTCTGCCCGCGCCGGTGCAGCCGGAGATGTTCCTGCATCTGACCGAAAGTCTGACGCAGAACGTGACCTGGATTCAGGTCGCGCGCAATCAACGCCCGGCTAAACCCTTGCTGCTCATGCATATTACCCAGGGATTGGCGGGCGAGGAGATGAACACTGCGCACTATCGCCATCATCTCGAACTGGAGCAGGGCGCCGAAGCGACAATCTATGAGCATTATGTCAGCCTCAGCGAACAGCCACATTTTACCGGTTCGCGTCTTACGATGAATGTGGCGGCGAATGCACATTTGCACCATGTGAAGCTGGCGTTTGAAAATCCGCAAAGTTACCACTTTTCGCATAACGATCTTCTGCTGGGAGCCGATGCGGCGGCTGACAGTCATAGCTTCCTGCTTGGCGGCATGGTGCTGCGTCATAACACCAGTACGCAACTGAATGGTGAAAACACGCAGGTTAATATCAACAGCCTGGCGATGCCGGTGAAATCAGAAGTGTGCGACACCCGCACCTGGCTTGAGCACAACAAAGGCTACTGTAACAGCCGCCAGTTACATAAAACTATTGTCAGCGATAAAGGTCGGGCGGTGTTCAACGGTTTAATCAATGTTGCGCAACACGCGATTAAAACCGATGGTCAGATGACCAACAATAATCTGCTATTAGGACGTCTGGCGGAAGTGGATACCAAACCGCAACTGGAAATTTATGCTGACGATGTGAAGTGCAGCCACGGTGCAACAATTGGGCGTATTGATGATGAGCAGATGTTTTATCTGCGCTCGCGCGGTATTAACCAGCAGGCGGCGCAGAAAATGATCATCCATGCTTTTGCCGCTGAACTGACGGAAGTGATTCGCGACGTAGCGTTGAAACAACAGGTACTGGCGCGTATCAGCCAGCGTCTGGCAGGGGGCGTAGTATGAGTTTTCCCGTGAACGCGGTACGCGCCGATTTTCCGGTGCTGCTGCGTGAAGTGAATGGATCGCCGCTGGCGTATCTCGACAGCGCTGCCAGCGCGCAAAAACCGAATCAGGTCATTGATGCCGAAGCGGCGTTTTATCGCCACGGTTACGCTGCCGTGCATCGTGGGATCCATACCCTCAGTGCGGAAGCGACGCAGCGTATGGAACAGGTGCGTGAGAAGGCGGCGGCGTTTCTTAATGCCCGTCTGCCGGAAGAGCTGGTATTTGTGCGCGGTACGACGGAAGGAATCAACCTGGTCGCCAATAGCTGGGGCAATAGCCAGGTGTGTGCTGGCGACAACATCATCGTCAGCGCAATGGAGCATCATGCGAACATCGTGCCGTGGCAGATGCTGTGCGAGCGTGTGGGCGCGCACTTGCGTGTGATCCCGATTAATCAGAATGGCACCCTGCAATTAGAGGTGCTGCCAACACTGCTGGACGAACACACGCGGCTGCTGGCGATCACCCACGTTTCTAACGTTCTGGGAACGGAAAACCCGGTTGCGGAGATGATTGCGCTGGCGCATCGGCACGGCGTGAAAGTGCTGGTGGACGGCGCGCAGGCGGTGATGCATCACCCGGTAGACGTGCAGGCGCTGGACTGTGATTTCTATGTTTTCTCGGGGCATAAATTGTATGGCCCGACCGGCATTGGCGTACTGTACGTCAAAGAGGAGATTTTGCAGGCTATGCCGCCGTGGGAAGGCGGCGGTTCCATGATTGCCACCGTCAGCCTGACGGAAGGCACTACCTACGCGAAAGCGCCGTGGCGGTTTGAAGCCGGGACGCCGAATACGGGGGGGATTATCGGGCTGGGCGCGGCGATCGATTATGTCACCGCATTGGGCCTGAAGGCGATTGGCGAGTATGAACAGACATTGATGCGTTATGCGCTGGCGGCGCTGGCGGAGGTGCCGGATTTAACGCTCTATGGCCCGGCGCAGCGTCAGGGGGTAATTGCCTTCAACCTTGGTAAACATCATGCTTACGATGTAGGTAGTTTCCTCGATAATTATGGTATTGCCGTTCGTACCGGGCATCACTGCGCGATGCCACTGATGGCGTTTTACAACGTGCCTGCCATGTGTCGTGCTTCGCTGGTCATGTACAATACGCAAGAAGAAGTGGATCGTCTGGTGGCTGGCCTGAAGCGTATTCATCAGTTACTGGGCTAACTAAAGAGGCGAGAATGGCCGCATTACCCGATAAAGAGAAATTGCTGCGCAATTTCGCCCGCTGTGCCAACTGGGAAGAGAAGTACCTTTATATTATCGAGTTGGGACAGCGGTTGCCGGCGCTGAGCCCCGGGGATCATAACCCACAAAACATTATCCAGGGATGTCAAAGCCAGGCCTGGATTGTGATGCATTGTAATGACGATGGCGTGATTGAGCTGGCTGGCGACAGCGATGCCGCGATTGTTAAAGGGCTTATTGCCATCGTTTTTGCGCTGTACCAGCAGATGACGCCACAGGACATCGTTGCGTTTGATGTTCGTCCATGGTTCGAAAAACTCTCGTTGACACAACATCTCACGCCTTCACGTTCGCAGGGGCTGGAAGCAATGATCCGTGGAATCCGCTCCAAAGCTGCTAACATTAGCTAAACTCAAAGAAAAGCTTTCATTCTGTTATGCGAGGCGTTTTTTGCCTCGCTGGTTTTCAGCTTTCCGGCGTTTTGCCAGTGAATACAGGAACGACAATGAAACGCGTGTCTTTGATAACTCTCTGTCTTTTTGGCGCTATTAGCGCTCTTTCGGTGGCTCATGCGGCAGAATATACCCTGCCGGGAAACGGGAGCCGTATCATCGGTCAAAACCAGACTTACACCGTTCAGGCAGGGGATAAAAACCTGCAAACCATTGCCCGTCACTTTGATACCGCCGCAATGCTTATTATTGAAGCTAATGACACTATTGCGCCAGTACCGAAGCCCGGAACGGTGGTCACTATTCCTTCGCAAATGTTGCTCCCCGATACACCGCGGGAGGGAATTGTGGTCAATCTTGCGGAGCTACGGCTTTATTACTTCCCCCCCGGAAAAAATAGCGTTCAGGTTTATCCTATTGGTATTGGTCAGCAGGGCCTGGAAACACCAGTGTCTGTGACGAAGGTCAGCCAGAAAATACCTAACCCAACCTGGACACCTACAGCGGGCATCCGTGCACGTTCACAGGCGAATGGTATTGAATTGCCGCCAGTAATACCTGCCGGACCCAGTAACCCGCTGGGACGATTTGCGCTGCGTTTGGGGATAGGTCACGGTGAATATCTTATTCATGGCACCAATGCGCAGGACAGCGTCGGGCTGCGCGTCAGTTCCGGCTGTATGCGGATGAACGCGCCTGATATCGCTGCGCTGTTTGCCCAGGTCTCGACGGGAACCAGGGTGACTATTATCAACGAACCGGTGAAGTATGCGGTTGAGCCGAATGGCAGGCATTATATTGAGGTGCATCGCCCGTTGTCGCAGACGGTGGAAGAGAATACCCAGACGCTGCCGATAACGCTCTCTCCGACGCTGGCGTCATTTATTACCCGGTCGGGCGGCGATAAAGCTGCGATTGATAAAGCGCTGTACCGTCGTGCGGGTTATCCGGTGATAATCCCTGCTGCAAAGCAGGCAGCAAGCCCTGAAAGCGTGCTATCGGTGCAAAACAGCACGAAAGCGGCAGCCATGAATGCGGAAACGGCAGAAACGGTAACGCACCAGGAGAAGGGGCAGGGGTAAATCGCGGGCAAAAAAAATGGCGCACATTGTGCGCCATTTCATTACAGGAACTCTTACTTACGGTAAGAGTGAGCCTGGTTGTCCAGACGCTGGTTAGCGCGAGCTGCGTCATCTTTAGCAGCCTGAACGTCGGAACGGATTGCGTTCACGTCGTTGCTCAGCTGGTCAACTTTAGCGTTCAGAGTCTGAACGTCAGAAGACAGCTGATCGATTTTAGCATTGCTGGAGCAACCAGCCAGCAGAGTAGAACCCAGGATTACCGCGCCCAGTACCAGTTTAGTACGATTCATTATTAATACCCTCTAGATTGAGTTAATCTCCATGTAGCGTTACAAGTATTACACAAACTTTTTTAGGTTGAGAATATTTTTTTGATGGGAATACCCTTAAATTTGATCGTTCGCTCAAAGAAGCACCGACTTTGAATAAAAGGTTAAAAAACGTGTGTTAAAACAGCAGGCTTCCATCGGATTCATCTTAGGTAATGTGCTGCTTAAATAGTGAAATCCGATTTGATTTTTTATTCAAGCTGGAGACGAGAATATAAAAAAGCGCCACGAGGGCGCTTTTTTAATCAGTCTAAATTTTCTGGTTATTATTACAGAACGTGGACAGAGGCGGTGTTTGTGGTGCCGCTCGGAACCAGCGCGCCAGAAACCATAACCACGACGTCGCCTTTGCAGGCCAGGCCGCTTTGCAGCGCCACTTCTTTGCCCAGACGGTAGAAATCGTCGGTAGAGGAGATCTCTTTCACCAGTTGTGCGACAACGCCTTTACTCAGCACCAGCTGACGAGCAGTGAGTTCGTTAGTTGTCAGCGCCAGGATGGTCGCATCCGGGAAGTATTTACGCACAGCGCGTGCGGATTTACCGCCCTGAGTCGCTACCACAATCAGCGGTGCTTCCAGTTTTTCTGCGGTTTCAACAGCACCCCGGCAAACTGCTTCGGTGATGCGCAGCTTGCGGCTGTCGTTGTTGTAGTCCAGACGGCTGGTCATTACGCGGTCGGTACGTTCACAGATGGTCGCCATGATGCCAACGGCTTCCAGCGGGTATTTACCTTTCGCAGATTCACCGGACAGCATCACTGCATCAGTACCGTCCAGGATAGCGTTCGCTACGTCACCTGCTTCCGCACGAGTCGGACGCGGGTTTTTGATCATTGAGTCGAGCATCTGGGTCGCAGTGATAACCACTTTACGTGCACGGATACATTTCTCGATCATCATCTTCTGCGCGAAGATCACTTCTTCAACCGGGATTTCAACGCCCAGGTCGCCACGAGCAACCATGATACCGTCAGATGCTTCGAGGATTTCGTCGAAGTTGTTCAGGCCTTCCTGGTTTTCGATTTTGGAGATGATCTGGATGTTTTCGCCACCGTGCGCTTTAAGATGCTCGCGGATTTCAACAACATCAGAACGCTTACGGATGAAAGATGCTGCAACGAAATCAACGCCTTGCTCGCAGCCAAAGATCAGGTCCTGCTTATCTTTTTCAGCCAGCGCCGGCAGAGCGATGGAAACGCCCGGCAGGTTAACGCCTTTGTTTTCACCCAGGTCTCCGTTGTTCAGAACCTTACAGACAACCTTGTTACCTTCGATTGCAGTCACTTCCATGCCGATCAGGCCATCATCCACCAGAACGGTGTTGCCGACGCTCAGGTCATTGGCGAAACCTTCATAGGTCACAGCAACCGTTTCGGTGTTACCGACCACGGATTTGTCAGTGGTAAAGGTGAAGGTTTGACCCGCTTTGAGGGAGACGTCATTACCGCCTTCCAGCTTAATAGTGCGGATTTCCGGGCCCTTGGTGTCCAGCAGAATTGCCGCTGTTTTACCGGTTTTGCTCAATACGTTGCGCAGGTTTTTGATGCGCTGGCCGTGTTCAGTATAGTCACCGTGAGAGAAGTTTAAACGCATGACGTTCATGCCCGCGTCCAGCATTTTCGCCAACATCTCTTCGGATTCGGTTTTCGGACCGATGGTGCAAACAATTTTGGTCTTTTTCATGACAGTTCTGGTCTTTAAGTTTGAGTTGAGAAGGATTGGGAATTCACGCTCCGGCTGACGCACAACGGCCCCGGAGTCAAACATGTGTTACGAAAAGAGCGATGCCACTGCCTAAGGATAGGTGACATCAAAAAAGCGTGCAGAGTAATGTGTGCCTGAGTTTCAGCCCAACAGGGAAAGGTATGATTTAAGTTTGGCGTTTTACAGTTCAATCAGCTGAAACCATTCAAATGTGAATAGGCGGCTATTATACGCCAATTTTCAGCGAAAAGGAAAATGAAAACGGCGTTTCA
This sequence comes from Kosakonia arachidis, assembly GCF_900116535.1. Lineage (GTDB taxonomy): Bacteria > Pseudomonadota > Gammaproteobacteria > Enterobacterales > Enterobacteriaceae > Kosakonia > Kosakonia arachidis. Next base: position 1,155,125 of record NZ_FPAU01000001.1, read on the forward strand.
AAAATCATCTGTGCAGTTTCACAACGAAGTGTTATCAACGTGTTAAGTTCACACAAAAATAAAATCCGCAGATTTACCGCCGAAATTGCACTTTTACTGCCAAACGGATAAAAGCAGGGCTAATCTGCGCCCGGGGATCACAAATTTGAACGCATAAAATATCTACAAGAGAAACACGTTAAGTGTGTACGCTGTAACGTTTTAGTGAGGTTATTTAGCGATTCAGGATACCTAATGCCTGCTCGTGCAAAAATGGGCTGCTGGAAGCGAGGATATGACTGCTTGATCCCGGTCTCCCGCCATCTAAAGTTGTCACCACGCCGCTTGCCTGCTCGCCATCGATCACCGGGTCGGGAGCGAACCCCTTCTTTTGCTTTGCTGTCGACATGCAGATTGGTTTGCGCATGAAAACCCGGCCGTGTTTGTTGATCCGCCGCATCGGCCAGCTCAAGCGCAAAAAGCGCTACCACGCACAATATAATGCATTGCGCAACACTCCGGTGTTTTGTTTGAACGCTGGAACAGGTTTTTTCCGAACGTCGAATCGCTGGTTGTAGCATACCCCAATGACAGGGTATTGATTGTATACGATAAAGATTGCGCACATAGCGGCTTATATGTATTTTTATGCATATTATTTGCATAAAAAGGTGGTATGTATGTTCAGGAAGTGGATACAGGCAGGTTGTCTTTTTGCTGCGCTGGCGAGCAGCGCGTTTGCTGCTCAGCAAACTTACGTGGTGGGCGCAGGGGGAACATATCGTCCGTTTGAGTTTGAAAACAGCCAGAAGCAGTTAGAAGGCTTTGATATCGATATCATTAAAGCCATCGCTAAAGCCGAGGATTTTAATATCAAGCTGATCAACACACCATGGGAAGGGATCTTCGCTACGCTGGGTTCGGGCGATCGCGACATCATTATTTCCGGCATTACCATTACTGACAAACGCAAGCAGATGGTTGATTTTTCCGCACCTTACTTTCCAGCGGAGCAGTCGATCGTGGTTCCGGCTAACTCAAAAGTGACCTCGCTGGTATCGTTGAAAGATGAGAAAGTCGGCGTTGTAAACTCCAGTACCGGCGATATCGTTGTTTCAGACGTGTTGGGGAAAAACAGCACAGCGATTAAACGTTTTGATAATACGCCGCTGATGCTGCAAGAGTTGTTCGAAGGTGGTGTCAGCGCGGCTGTGGGCGATGTTGGCGTGGTGAAGTATTACATCAAACAGCACCCGGAAAAACAGTTCAAATTGGTACCAGACGCGAAGTTTGAACGTCAATATTTTGGTATTGCGGTGGCGAAAGGGAATACCGAATTGCAGGCGAAAATTAACAGCGGCCTGAAGAAAATTGTGGCTGACGGTACCTACGCCAAAATTTATAAAACCTGGTTTGACGACCACGAGCCTGAATTACCTGCACAATAACACTTCGCTTTTTTTATTCCGGCTACCGTGAACATTCCGGTAGCCGTCATTTTTTCAGGAATGACTTATGTCGGGATTCCGTTGGGAAATAATCCAGGAGTACGCGCCGTTGTTTACGGAAGGTGCCTGGATGACCATCAAATGCACGATTATCTGCGTTATTTTAGGCACGTTTTGGGGGCTCACGCTCGGCCTTGGCCGCATGGCGCAGGCCGAACACGGGCCATGGAAATATCTGTTGCGCTATCTGGTACAATTTCCGGTGCGTTTTTATGTCAGCGCTATTCGCGGTACGCCGCTGTTTGTGCAGATTATGGTCGTGCATTTTGCGCTGGTGCCGCTGTTCATCAACCCGCGTGACGGCATTCTGGTGACCAGCGGGATCATGAGCAGTGACCTGGCGCGAGGGTTGCGCTCCGACTATGGTGCGTTTCTCTCCTGCATCGTCGCCATTACGCTCAATGCCGGTGCCTATGTGTCGGAGATCTTCCGCGCGGGTATTCAGTCTATCGATCGGGGGCAGATGGAGGCCTCACGTGCGCTGGGTATGCCGTGGTGGAAGACGATGCGTAAAGTGATCTTGCCGCAGGCGTTCCGTCGCATTCTGCCACCGTTGGGTAATAACGCCATTGCTATTGTTAAAGATTCATCACTGGCTTCGGCGATTGGTCTTGCGGATCTGGCCTATGCTGCCCGCACAGTTTCTGGTGCGTATGCCACCTACTGGGAACCCTACCTGACCATTTCACTGGTCTACTGGGCGATCACCTTCCTACTTGCGCAACTGGTTAACCGACTGGAAAAGAGGTTTGGCAAAAGTGATTCACATTAAAAACCTGCATAAACATTTTGGCGAAAACCCTGTTTTGCGAGGCATCAGTTGCGATATCAAGCCAAAAGAAGTGGTGTGTGTGATTGGGCCGTCCGGTTCGGGGAAAAGTACCTTTCTGCGCTGTATGAACGGGCTGGAGTCGGTGAGTGAAGGTGCCGTTGAGGTTAATGGCTTTGCGATCCACAATCCGAAAACCGATATCAACAAGCTGCGCGAAAGTGTCGGCATGGTTTTCCAGCGTTTCAATTTGTTCCCGCATATGACGGTGCTGGATAATCTGACAATGGCACCTGTGAACCTGAAGGGCATGAAACGCGCTGAGGCCGTCGTCCTGGCGGAAAACCTGCTGGCGAAAGTCGGGTTGAGTGACAAACGTGATGCCTGGCCGGCGAGTCTTTCAGGCGGGCAACAGCAGCGCGTGGCTATTGCCCGCGCACTGGCGATGAATCCATCAATTATGCTGTTTGATGAACCGACATCGGCGCTCGATCCGGAGCTGGTGGGTGATGTATTGCAGGTGATGAAAACGCTGGCAATGGAAGGGATGACGATGGTCATCGTCACTCATGAAATGGGCTTTGCCCGTGAAGTGGCGGATCGGGTGATATTCATCGATCAGGGCGTGATCCAGGAAGAGGGCCCACCGCAGCAGATTTTCACCGCCCCTACTCATCCCCGGACCGCCGAATTCCTCAGTAAAGTTCTTTGACATCAAGCTCTCTACGGAGGGCTTTTTTGTTTTCCGATGACAGAAAGTGCAAAGCGTGCAATCGGACGGCGGTGGATACTGCAACGCGCCATACTTAAACGACGGTGTGGGAGCAACAACAGGATCACAATCGGATGCTATCACTTTGTATCAAGTCTGAAGAATAAACGGAGAACAACCATGACGATGAAAGTCCTCGGCTATGCCGCACAGTCAGATAAAGCCCCGCTGGCGCCTTTCCACTTTGAGCGTCGCGACCCGCGGGCAGATGATGTGGTGATTGATATTCTTTATTGTGGCGTTTGCCATTCCGATCTTCACCAGGCCCGTAACGATTGGGGGTTCAGCCAGTATCCCATCGTGCCGGGTCACGAAATTATTGGTCGCGTTGTGTCTGCGGGTGCGAGTGTCAGCAAATTTAAACCCGGCGATTTAGTTGGCGTTGGCTGTATGGTCGATTCCTGTCGTGAATGTAACCCCTGCAAACAGGGGCTTGAACAATATTGCGAAGAAGGGTGCGTTCAGACCTATAACGGCATTGACCGGCACGATCACCGCCCTACGTTTGGTGGCTATTCGCAATTGATCGTCTGCTCGCAAGATTTTGTGTTGCGCATCCCGGACAACCTCAATGCGCAAGCAGTCGCACCGCTGCTGTGCGCCGGGATCACCACCTGGTCACCACTGCGCCGTTGGGGAGTGAAAAAAGGCAGTAAAGTGGCGGTGATCGGCCTTGGCGGGCTGGGGCACATGGCGCTGAAACTGGCCCATGCGCTGGGTGCGGAAGTGACGCTGTTTACCCGATCATCGGGCAAAGAGACAGATGCCCGTCGTCTTGGTGCGCACCATGTGGTGCTCTCTACAGACGAAAAACAGATGGAAGCGGTACAAGGGGAGTTTGAGTTGATCATCGATACCGTGCCTTACACCCACGATATCAATCCTTATCTGTCAACTCTGACGCTGGATGGCACGCTGGTGTTTGTTGGGCTGCTGGGCGAGCTCGAACCGACCATTAATACTATTCCGCTGCTGATTGGGCGCCGTTCAGTTTCCGGCTCTGCGATCGGTGGTATTGCAGAAACTCAGGAAATGCTCGATTTCTGCGGTGAACATAACATTACGGCCGATTCTGAGCTGATTCGCATGGATGAGATCAACCACGCCTTTGAACGTCTGCTGAAAAGCGATGTGAAGTACCGTTTTGTTATCGATATGAAAACGCTGAGTGCGTAAACGTAAAACACGTGCAGGCCGCGTTTGCGGTCTGCTGCGTAATGCAGCGATAAAACGGGAAGTAAAAGGAAAATTTAAGAATGGTGCGTCCGAATGGACTCGAACCATCGACCCCCACCATGTCAAGGTGGTGCTCTAACCAACTGAGCTACGGACGCACTGATAGAATGGTGCGTTCAATTGGACTCGAACCAACGACCCCCACCATGTCAAGGTGGTGCTCTAACCAACTGAGCTATGAACGCAATGTTGTGGTTGACAACGGGGACGAATATTAGCGGCAGCCTGGGGATGTGGCAAGGGGAAAATGGCAAATTTATTCCTGAATTCACGCGATTGCGGAACAACTAACCAAAACGCCGGGAAAGTAGCCGCCATCCGGCGGCTACTGGCCTGCTAATGCGCAGCGCGCTGCAAAATCCGTGCAGAAGTCTGACGTTGCAGGAAGCGCATTCGCAGCATCATTAAAATTGCCGCAGAAGTCAGACCGATGATAAAGCCCATCCAGAAACCGGCTGGACCCATTCTCGGCACCACTAAATCGGTCAGCGCCAGGATGTAGCCGGAAGGAAGCCCCAGCACCCAGTAAGCGGTAAACGTGATAAAGAAGATGGATCGTGTATCCTTATAGCCGCGCAGCACGCCGCTGCCAATGACCTGGATTGAATCGGAAATCTGATAAATCGCCGCCAGCAACATCAGGTGCGACGCCAGCGCCACGACTTGCGGATTATCGTTATACAACAAGGCAATTTGCTCGCGCAGCAGCACGGTGAAAATCGCCGTGACTACCGCCATGCAGATGCCGACCATCAACCCTGTACGCGCCGCGATTTGCGCATCAATGGTTGATCCCTGGCCCAGACGGAAACCGACGCGAATTGTCACAGCAGCGCCAAGCGACATCGGTAGCACGAACATCAGCGAACTAAAGTTGAGGGCAATCTGGTGCCCGGCGACATCAACAATACCCAGCGGTGACACCAGCAACGCGACCACCGCAAACAGCGTGACTTCAAAAAACAGCGCCAGCGCAATCGGCATGCCGAGTTGCGTCAGACGCTTTAGTACGTCTATATCCGGTTTCGCAAAACGCTGGCTCTGCTGAATATCGCGCATGACGCGGGTGCGTTTCACCCACACGCGCATACAGATAAACATCACCCAGTACACCGAGGCGGTGGCTACGCCGCAACCGATACCGCCCAGTTCAGGCATACCAAAATGGCCGTAGATAAAGATGTAATTCACCGGGATATTCACCAGCAGGCCGAGAAATCCCATCACCATGCCGGGCTTGGTACGGGCAAGCCCTTCGCATTGGTTGCGCAGCACCTGGAAGAAGAGATAACCGGGCACGCCCCACAGCAGCGCGCGTAGGTAACCCACGGCTTTATTGGCTAACGCCGGGTCGATATTGTTCATCGCACGAATGATATGGCCTGCATTCCACAGCACTATCATCACCAGAATGGAGACGGCGCCTGCCAGCCAGAATCCCTGGCCGATTTGATGCGCGATGCGATCACGGCGTCCGGAGCCGTTAAGTTGCGCAATTACTGGCGTGAGCGCCAGCAGCAAGCCGTGTCCAAACAGGATCGCCGGTAGCCAGATTGAGGTACCAATGGCGACGGCAGCCATGTCCGTGGCGCTATAGCCACCTGCCATCACCGTATCAACGAAGCCCATAGAGGTCTGGGCCACCTGTGCGAAAATAACTGGCACGGCAAGAGCCAGTAACTGACGCGCTTCTGCTACATACTTCTGCACGTGAACACCTTTATATTGTTGTTATAAGAAAGAATGGAACGACTTATCAGGAAGGCATTTTCCTTGTGCTAACAAGAATGCCGCAGTGTGAAAAATGCGACATGTGTACAAATCTTACCTGCTACGGCCTCTTTTTTCCATGTTGGTCATAAAGCAAAATTATTACCGTGCCGGGAGCGGGACGCTTATCTTATCACCAGCCTGGCGGGAAAAGCAGCGGCGGGGTGAATGAGACTGGCATGGGCTATTTTCACCTGTTATTGTGCGTAAAGAACACGGCTGAGCCGTAGGAATGGAACAGGAGTGGTAAGTATGTTTACGGGTATTGTACAGGGTACGGCAAAACTGGTTTCGATTGAGGATAAACCGAATTTCCGCACTCACGTTGTTGAACTTCCTGAAACGATGCTGGAGGGTGTTGAGACGGGTGCTTCCATTGCTAACAATGGCTGCTGTCTGACCGTGACGGCCATTAATGGTAACCATATTAGTTTCGATCTGATGAAAGAGACACTGCGCATTACCAATCTCGGTGAGCTCAATATTGGTGATAGGGTAAACGTTGAGCGCGCAGCAAAATTCAGCGATGAAATTGGCGGCCATTTAATGTCCGGCCATATTATGACTACCGCTGAAATCGTTAAAATTCTCACTTCCGAGAATAACCGCCAGATCTGGTTTAAAGTGCAGGATCCGGTATTAATGAAATATATCCTATACAAAGGATTTATTGGTATCGACGGTATAAGCCTGACGGTTGGTGAAGTGACAAGCAGCCGTTTCTGCGTGCATCTAATCCCGGAGACGCTGCAACGCACCACCCTTGGCGCGAAAAAACTGGGTCACCGCGTCAATATTGAGATCGATCCGCAAACGCAGGCCGTGGTCGATACCGTTGAGCGCGTGCTGGCGGCAAAAGATGCCGCTGTTATCAGCAGCGAAGAATAAAGAAAACCCCGGAAAACCGGGGTTTTTGTTAACGCGGAACGCGCAGGCCGTGTTCTATACCGCGGCTGAAGACGACCTGCCACAGCTGAATATCACGCGCGCGGAAAGCGCCTGCACAGGCGTTGAGATAGTAGCTGAACATCCGTTTGAAGCGTTCAGAGTAGTTGTCGGCAATTAACGGCCATGCGGCAAGAAAACGTTCATACCATGCCATCAGCGTGCGATCGTAATCGGCACCGAAGTTGTGCCAGTCTTCCATCACGAAATGCGATTCGCTGGCGTTGGCAATCTGACGTACGGAAGGCAGACAACCATTCGGGAAGATATAGCGGTTGATCCAGGGGTCAACGTTGAGGTCGGTGCGTTTTGAACCGATAGTGTGCAGCAGGAAAATCCCGTCCGATTTAAGGTTGCGATCCACCACGCTGAAATAGGTCGCATAATTTTTCGGCCCCACGTGTTCAAACATTCCGACGGAGACAATACGGTCAAACTGCTCATTCAGATCGCGATAGTCCTGCAGGCGAATATCGACATCCAGTCCTTCACAACGCTGTTGCGCCATTTTTTGTTGTTCCGCCGAGATCGTTACGCCGACCACGCTGACACCGTAATTCTGTGCCATAAATTGTGCCAGCCCGCCCCAGCCGCAGCCGATATCCAGCACGCGCATACCAGGTTTCAGCTTCAGTTTTTCACCGATAAGCGTTAATTTTGCCCGTTGTGCGTCGTCGAGATTTTCTGCGTCTTTCCAGTAGGCGCAAGAGTATTGCATCTGCGGGTCCAGCATGCGGGTAAACAGATCATTACCAAGGTCGTAATGTTCTTTACCGACAATCCATGCCCGTTTTTTACTTTGCAGATTAAATAATCTTGCTCCGGCAATGCGGAGTGTGTCTCTGAAATGGTGAGGCAGTTGTTTTTCCAGTCCGGCGCGCAGCACTTTGGTAAAGAATATATCCAGACGATCGCATTCCCACCAACCGTCCATATAACTTTCGCCTAGTCCGAGCGAACCTTCCTGTAAAACGCGTTTAAAAAAATCCGGGTTTTTCACCTGGATATCTGAAGCAGCAGGACCGTTAACGCGGATACCTGCGCGGTTCAGTAATTCGTTTGCTATACGGAACCAATTATCATCCCGTACGCCAACTTCTTCTATACACGATGAACTCATAACTTCTCCATCACTCGCAGTGATCCGAACCTTCAAACAGCGTAGTCGCTTTTTCGGGTTTGTGAGAAATCTCACGGTTTGAGCCGTGAGGCTGATATCCGACGTAGAACAGAGGAAGGGAGATCACCCTTGCCGAAAGGCCGTCCCTGGAACAACGGGCACAATCCGGTGCCCGTTACTACATAATATTTATCGTATTTATTAAAAACCGAAAATTAGTATAGGCCTCAATATTAGGTGATTCAACTTAAAGCTGTTAGCAAACTAATCACTGCGCTATTGATAGTCGCTAAGGCAATCATCCGTGTGAAGAGGAGGGGACAGCCTCATCGTCTGCTGCTTCGGTATCATGCTGGCATTGCTGACGATAGCCGAACGCGACCAACAGCACCATCGCCACCATCACGCTAGTGGTGGTGAACAGCGGTGTGGCGATCAGCCCTGAAACCACCAGGCTTGCCAGGAAACACAACCCAAGTTGCAATGTATTTTGCAGCGCGGCTGCGCGGCCAGTTGCCTGGGGGAACGGGCGTAATGCCTGTGCCACCACAACAGGATAGATTGCACCGTTGGCCATTGCCATAAAACAGAACGGGATCAGCAGTGCAGTCAGTGATGCCTGAGGCAGTAAACCTACGATCCAGGTGGCAATCACGCTTAGCCCAAAGGCGCTCAGCAGCCACGGAAGTAGGCATGAGCCCTGCCATTTTTGCAGTGCAGCGCGGCAACCATAACCGCCAATCAGGAAAGCAATGGTCTGCGGTACGTAACTCAGGCCAATCGCGGACGGACCATAACCCATCTTGTGCAAAATAAACGGCGAACCGGTTAGCCAGGCAAAAAAACTGGCCGAGCAGGCGGCGTAGATGATGACATTGCCGCGATACGCTTTATTGCGCAGCAGATCGAAAAAGGTCAGCGGCTGTTCATGCTGTGCAGCAGACCATGTGGGCGTTTTCAACCGCCAGGCAGGCACCATCAGCACCAGAGTTATTGCCAGCAACGTGGCAAAAATCGCCTGCCAGGAGAAGTGTGCCAGCATCCAGGCACCCAGCAGGGGGGCCAGTGCGGGCGTCAGGCCCACCAACGGCATAATGGTTGCGAAGATACGATTAACGCGGTGTGTCGGATAGTTGTCAGTGACCAGCGCCTGCCAGCTAACCGTAGCGGCGCAAACGCCGATCGCCTGTACGAAACGCAGCACCAGTAACAGGCTGGCGTCCCGTACCCATAATGTTCCCAGACACCCAAGCGCGAAAATAGCCAGCCCGCTTAACAGAATGGGTCTGCGGCCATATCGATCCGACAAGGGACCCCACACCAGTTGCGCAACCGCAAAGCCTGCCAGGAACAAACTGAGCGTAGCGCTGACGATGGCCGGAGAGGTCTGCAAATCTTGTTGTATTGCACTAAACGCGGGTAGGTACATGTCAGTGGCTAAAAAGCCCAGCACGCTTAATCCTGCGAGCCAGACTAAAAATCCTTTTCCAGGTTGCATTCGAGTTCTCATCTTGTTGCTTCTTCAGGGCTGTCGAGTGTAAGGAGTGCTTTCCGGCTTGTGAAACGCTAATATTTGCGCAGTGATTTCAAAATTTTTGCAGGCAGATTATGTGGTCAGAATATTCACTGGAAGTGGTTGATGCTGTTGCGCGTAACGGCAGTTTCAGCGGAGCCGCTCAGGAGCTGCACCGTGTCCCTTCAGCGGTGAGCTATACGGTGCGCCAACTCGAAGAGTGGCTGGCGGTTCCGTTATTTGAACGCCGCCATCGCGATGTGGAGTTAACACCCGCCGGAAGCTGGTTTTTAAAAGAGGGGCGATCTGTTATCAAAAAAATGCAGATCACCCGCCAGCAGTGTCAACAGATTGCCAATGGCTGGCGTGGCCAACTGGCGATTGCCGTGGATAACATTGTGAAACCGGCACGAACACGGCAATTGATCGTCGATTTCTACCGACATTTTAACGATGTCGAGTTACAGGTTTACCAGGAAGTGTTTAACGGTGTCTGGGATGCGCTGGCAGATGGCCGCGTTGAGGTGGCGATTGGCGCGACTCAGGCGATCCCGGTCGGTGGGCGGTATGCATTTCGTGATATGGGCATGTTGAGCTGGAAATGTGTGGTCTCCAGCCGCCATCCGTTGGCATCAATGCCCGGCCCGCTAAGCGATGAGACGTTGCGCAACTGGCCTTCGTTGATCCAGGAAGATACGTCGCGCTCGCTGCCTAAGCGTATTACCTGGCTGCTGGATAACCAGAAGCGGGTTATCGTGCCGGACTGGTCCGCTTCAGAAGCCTGTCTTTCTGCTGGTCTGTGTGTGGGGATGGTGCCGGCGCATTTTGCCCGTCCACGGCTGGACAGCGGCGACTGGGTGGCGCTGCAACTGGAGAATCCTTTTCCTGACGCGGCCTGCTGCCTGACATGGCAACAAAATGACGCATCACCGGCGTTGAACTGGCTGCTGGAGTATCTGGGGGACAGTGAGACGCTGAACAGCGAATGGTTGCGGGAGCCAGAGTAGCGGCTCCCGCAGGGCGGGATTAACGGCGATAGTCGCGGAACGGGCCGTCCGCGACAGAACGACGTTCGATCAGACGTGGATGGACTTCAATGGATTGCGACTCTTCGCGTTTGTTGACGATACGATCGAGCAACATGGTAAACGCCGTTTCGCCCAGAGAATCTTTCGGCTGATGGATGGTGGTCAGCGCGGGCGTAAAGTAGCGAGAATTGCGCACATTGTCATACCCGATCAACGAAATGTCCTGAGGAACGCGCAGCCCCATCTCATCTGCCGCACAGAGCGCGCCCATTGCCATAATATCGCCCCCGCAGAACACGGCAGTAGGGCGGTGGGACTGGTTAATGATTTGCTGCATCGCCCGGTAACCCGATTCCGGCTCAAAGTCGCCCTGTACGATCCAGTTTTCCGGCACGGTGATGATCGCTTCTTCCATCGCCTTCATAAAACCGGCAAGGCGGCCTGCGCCTGTGTTGCGCTCCAGCGGGCCAGGAATGACGCCAATATCGCGATGTCCGCGCTCGATCAGATAGCGTCCGGCCATATAGCCGCCTTCAAACGCGTTATCAATGACCGAGTCGGTAAAATCGGCTTTTGACTCGCCCCAGTCCATCACTACCATTGGGATATTACGGTACTCTTCCAGCATGCTCAGCAGCGATTCCGGATATTCGGAGCACATCACCAGCAGGCCATCGACACGTTTTTGCGCCATCATCGACAGGTAGGCGCGCTGTTTCTCAAGGCTGTTCCAGGCGTTGCCGAGGATCAAGGTGTAGCCTTTCTGGAAGCATTTTTTCTCTACGGCTTCGATGATCTCGGCAAAATAGGCGGCTTCGCTACTGGTGGCCAGCAAACCGATCGATTTGGTGTGATTAACCTTCAGGCTGCGCGCCACAGCACTGGGAGAGTAATGTAACTCTTTGATCGCCGCCCATACGGCGTTGCGGGTCTCTTCAGCGACAAAACGCGTTTTGTTAATTACATGTGATACGGTTGTAGTGGAAACGTTTGCTCGTTTCGCGACATCTTTAATCGTTGCCATCAGAAATCACTCCAGACCATATCATAAGCTCCTGATAATACTTAAGGTAAACGTTTGCCTGCCATCACCCTGAACTCCAGCAAAGTGAGTGCGGTACGCCGGGAAAAAGGCACTGAACGTCAGGAGGGGAGTCAATGGCCGGTACGCTAATAAATTTAGCGTCGAATTTTGTCTCATCTTGAGCAAAAGGGGAAGAGCTAAAACATATCTCCCCCTAATTCCTGCAAGATTTTTATGATTACTTGTGCAAAAATGCGCAAACTCACTTTTTGTGGGGAAATGAAAATGGAGAAAAATTGATGAGCACCGATCTGAAGTATTCTTTGGTCACTACCGTCATTGTTCTGAGCCTGATTGTTTGCGGTGGGCTGACCGCTGCGCTGCATTGATCTGGCACGAGGGAGAGCCTTCTCCCTCGGCTTTCCCCGCCATTGTTATCACTTCTGCAATAATCTTTTGTCATTCCGCTAACTTCTGTTTTTTGTGATTGCTGTCATACTTTTGACTTCTGCGACAGTGTCTCCAACCGACACGGCTTTTTCGGAGTCAAACGATGAAAATAAATTTCCCTTTGCTTGCCCTGGCGATTGGCGCCTTTGGGATAGGTACAACGGAGTTCTCCCCGATGGGGTTGCTGCCTGTTATTGCCCGTGGTGTCGATGTTTCCATTCCGGCTGCGGGGATGCTGATTAGCGCATACGCAATTGGTGTGATGGTGGGGGCGCCGTTAATGACGCTGCTACTGTCGCATCGTGGCAGACGTAACGCGCTGATTTTCCTTATGGCGATCTTTACCCTGGGCAATGTGCTGTCAGCAATCGCGCCGGACTACACCACCTTAATGCTGGCGCGCATCGTCACCAGCCTCAACCATGGTGCCTTCTTTGGCCTGGGGTCGGTTGTTGCGGCAAGCGTGGTGGCAAAAGAGAAACAAGCCAGCGCCGTCGCGACTATGTTTATGGGGCTGACCATCGCCAATATTGGCGGCGTGCCTGCCGCAACCTGGTTGGGGGAAACCATCGGCTGGCGTATGTCATTTATGGCGACCGCTGTGCTGGGACTGATTGCTATGCTGAGTCTCTACTTTTCACTACCTGGTGGCGGAACAGGCGAACGCCCGGATGTACGTAAAGAGTTGTCCGTGCTGGTTCGTCCACAGGTGCTCTCGGCATTGCTGACGACGGTGCTCGGCGCGGGCGCGATGTTCACGCTTTATACCTATATTTCGCCGGTGCTGCGTACCATTACTGATGCTACGCCAGTATTTGTTACGGGTATGTTGGTTCTGATTGGCGTCGGTTTCTCGATGGGTAACTATTTTGGTGGAAAACTAGCCGATCGTTCGGTAACCGGTACGCTGAAAGGCTTTCTTATCCTGCTGATTGCCATCATGCTGGCTATTCCGTTCCTGGCCCGCAGCGAAGTAGGCGCGGCTATCAGTATGGTGGTCTGGGGCGCAGCAACTTTTGCCGTGGTTCCACCTCTGCAAATGCGTGTCATGCGCGTTGCACATGAAGCGCCGGGGCTCTCTTCTTCAGTTAACATTGGTGCCTTTAACCTCGGTAACGCGCTCGGTGCGGCTGCAGGCGGCGCGGTGATCTCTGCCGGGCTGGGATATGGTTTTGTGCCGGTGATGGGGGCGATTATTGCGGGGCTTGGTCTGTTGGTGGTTCTGTTTTCCGGACGTTCCCGGGCAGAACGAGCCTGTGCGGCGGTCGAGTAAAAAGAGGAGGGGCAGATGCCCCTCCTTTGTTTTTATGTGGTGAATGTTTTATGCGGCGAAATTCTTCGCCACGAAGGTCCAGTTGACCAGCGCCCAGAAATGTTCAAGGTAGTTCGGACGGGCGTTACGGTAGTCAATGTAATAAGCATGTTCCCAGACATCGACGGTCAGCAGCGGTGTTGCATTTGTCGTCAGCGGGGTTCCCGCATTGGACGTTGAGACAATAGCCAACCCGCCATCCGCTTTTTTCACCAGCCATGTCCAGCCTGAACCAAAGTTTTTCACTGCGGCATCGGTAAACTGCGCTTTGAACTCCGCAAAGCTACCAAATGCTTTGGCAATCTCGGCAGCCAGTTCGTCAGTCGGCTCACCGCCAGCGTTCGGAGCCAGGCAATTCCAATAAAAGGTGTGGTTCCAGACCTGAGCGGCATTATTGAACACGCCACCTTCGCTATGCTTAATGATCTCTTCCAGTGTTTTACCTTCAAAGGCGGTGCCTTTGATCAGGTTGTTGAGGTTAGTGACATAAGTCTGATGGTGCTTACCATAGTGATACTCCAGCGTTTCGGCTGAGATATGCGGCATCAGGGCGTCTTTTGCATACGGTAGTGCAGGTAATTCGAACGACATTGCTACTCTCCTTCGTTATTTTGACACACACAATAACCCTACTGAGTGTGAGTCTTAGAGTAACAAATCGCGGGGACAGGAAAAAGAGAACATCGCCTGTCGCATTGACGACAGGCGATGGGATTAACGAATGGTTTTCGGTGTAACGACGCGGCGAGCGCCGACGTAATGGCGCTGCCAGTAGTCTTCGCTAAGGGAGGTGACCTGAATATCCTGGCCGCTACGCGGAGACTGAATAAACTTGCCGTTGCCGACGTATACGCCAACGTGATCGGCGGTACCGCGCCCTTGGGTGCGGAAGAAAACCAGGTCACCGCTTTCCAGCTCCGCCACATTCACCGGCGAAGCATCGCGCAGGTGATACATTTCGTTTGCGGTGCGCGGAATGCGGAATTTCACCAAATCCTTATAGGCGTAATAGACCAGACCACTACAATCAAAACCGGTATTCGGCGAGGTGCCGCCCCAGCGGTAAGGTTTACCAATCTGGTTCATCAGTTTTGACATCGCCGTTTTCTGGGCTTTCTGGATACGCACTTTATGTGCTTCAGCAATGGTTGTGGTTTTTTTGACTTTGACACAATGAGGCTTATGGCCTTTGCGAGGCGTGCTGCATTTCTCCACCCAGGCGACTTCTGTAGTTTTTAACTGGCTGGTTTTGTTACGACGCGAGGTAATCTGACTGGCTTTACTGCTGGTGGAAACTTTTTTCTTAGCCGGTGACTTCTTGTTTTCAGGTCTTTTTTTACTGGTGTGTTTTTCTGCCGTACTGCGACTGCTTTTCTTTGAGGTTTTTTGTGATGTGGTTTTTTTCTTACGTTCGGATGCTTTCGCCAGATGCGATTTTTGCACGGCCGATGCTCGCGCCTGTTCAGAGGCGTTAGCCAATGGCGTGAAAGAAAGCGTGGTGAACAGCAAAGCACAGAGCGTGATCGAAGCTTTTGGTATCCGCGCCACTGGGCAATCCCCTTTTAAGGCAAGCATATAATATGCCTGCGTATGGTTTTTCAAAACCCGTCGATTCTAATCCATAAAAAGCACAAAAGTTAATACTGTTTTTGCATCTATAGCTTCGTTTCGTTAGCAAGCGCAAAAAAAAGCAGCAAAACGTTTCTATGGCGGTTAAGAGTTGAGCAAGGTAAGTCGGGTTAAGTCATATTTTTAAGGCAACTTTACGTGACAGACGATAAAATAATGAACGGTGAATAAAATGTTATTTTCCGTTACTTGTCTGAACCGTTACAATGTCAGATCTCAGCCGTAGAAGAAGTTGAAGGAAGTAAGACAATGAGCACAACCCTTGAGAAGATCCAGCGTCAAATTGCTGAAAACCCGATTCTGCTGTATATGAAAGGCTCCCCGAAGCTGCCGAGTTGCGGTTTCTCCGCCCAGGCTGTACAGGCGCTCTCTGCCTGTGGCGAGCGTTTCGCATATGTAGATATCCTGCAAAACCCGGACATTCGTGCAGAACTGCCGAAATACGCTAACTGGCCAACCTTCCCGCAGCTGTGGGTTGAAGGCGAACTGGTCGGCGGCTGCGATATCATCATTGAGATGTATCAGCGTGGCGAACTGCAATCGCTGATTAAAGACGCGGCGGCGAAACATAAAGACGAGCCAGCTGCGGAATAAGTTTCCGCCAATAAAAAAGCGACCTCGGGTCGCTTTTTTTACGCCTGCGAATCATCGGTGAGCGGCAATGGCCATCCGCCCAGACGCTTCCAGCGGTTCACGATTTCGCAAAATAGAAGGGCCGTTTGCTCTGTATCATACAGTGCCGAATGTGCCTGCGAGGCATCAAAGGCAATACCCGCAGCGGCACAGGCTTTTGACAGCACGGTTTGCCCCAGCGCCAGCCCGCTCAGCGATGCGGTATCAAAGGTGACAAACGGATGGAAAGGATTTCGCTTCAGTGAAGCACGTTCGGCTGCGGCCATCATAAAGCTGTGATCGAAGGTGGCATTATGTGCCACCATAATCGCACGGTTGCAGTTTTGATCTTTAATGCCTTTACGCACCATTTTGAAAATGGCGTGCAACGCATCATGTTCGCTTACCGCACCACGTAACGGATTCGAGGGATCAATACCATTAAAGGCCAGCGCCTCTGGTTGCAGATTCGCGCCTTCGAAAGGCTCAACGTGGAAATGTAGGGTGCTGTCAGGCATTAGCCAGCCTTGTTCATCCATTTTCAGCGTAATGGCGGCGACTTCCAGCAGTGCGTCGGTTTTGGCATTAAAGCCGGCAGTTTCAACATCAATCACGACAGGATAAAAACCGCGAAAACGGTCGCACAGACCAGTAAGTTGAGCGTTATCGGACATCAGGATCTCTTGATACGGGAAAATGGCAGCGCATTATGGCAAATTTTGCGAAGGGATGTAAAACAGCGGGCGCATAATGCGCCCGAAGGGATCAATTACCCAGGCCGTGACCGGCATGCTTCTCTTCGATCAGTTCGATTTTATAACCGTCCGGATCTTCAACAAAGGCGATGACGGTGGTACCGCCTTTAACCGGACCCGCTTCACGGGTTACGTTACCGCCGTTTTTGCGGATCGCTTCGCAAGATTCAGCTGCATTTTCCACGCTCAGCGCGATGTGACCATAGGCGGTGCCCAGTTCATAGCTTTCGACGCCCCAGTTATAAGTCAGCTCGATGACTGCCTCTTCAGTTTCCGGGCCGTAACCCACAAAGGCCAGCGAGTATTTATATTCCGGATTTTCACTGGTACGCAGTAACTTCATGCCCAGCACGTTGGTGTAGAAGTCGATGGAGCGTTGCAGGTTGCCAACACGAAGCATAGTGTGAAGTAAGCGCATGATGTCCTCTTTTATAAATGAATTAACGTTCCAGTTAGAAACATCATTTTAGTATAGCGGCGGAAACCCGCCGCTATCAATGAACAAGCAGAGGATTACAGAGACGGGTAGTCGGTATAGCCTTCTGCGCCACCGCCGTAGAAACTTTCCGGGCGCTGCGGGTTCAGTTCCGTTTTTAGTTGCAGACGTTTGACCAGATCCGGGTTAGCGATATAAGCGCGACCAAATGCTACTGCATCGATCAAACCTTTCTCGATCAGCCCTTCCGCTTTCTCGACGCTGTAAGCACCCGCGCCGATGATCGGACCCTGGAAGCGTGCACGCACTTTTTCACGGAACGCATCGGTGTAAGGTTCGCCGCCCGCCCAGTCCGGCTCGGACATATGCAGGTAAGCAATCCCTCGTTTACCCAGTTCTTCTATCAGATACAGCGCATCCGCCTCTTCGTTCGGGCCATTATCCACATTCTGGAACGTGCCAATCGGCGAAACGCGAATCCCAATGCGATCTGCACCCCACTCTTTGCTCACGGCATCGACCACTTCCAGCACCAGGCGGGCGCGGTTTTCCACGCTACCGCCGTACTGATCGGTACGATGGTTGGATGATGGTGACAAGAACTGATGCAGCAGGTAGCCGTGGGCAGAGTGCAGTTCGACCAGGTCAAAGCCCGCTTCACGCGCATTAGCAACAGCCTGGCGAAAATCGTTAACGATGCCCGGGATTTCCGTGGTCTCTAGTGCGCGCGGCATAGAGGTATCTTCGCGGGTGGCGTTGCCATTGGCATCACGCAGTGAAGTCCGGGTTCCCGCGTTGATAGCTGAAGGCGCGACAGGTGCTGCGCCGCCCGGTTGCAGGCTGTTGTGTGATATGCGACCTGTGTGCCACAACTGAACCGCAATACGGCCGTTTTCACGATGTACAGCATCGGTAATTTTCTGCCATGCAGCGACCTGTTCGGCACTGTGCAGGCCAGGCGCGCCCGCGTAACCTTTCGCCTGCGCAGAGATTTGCGTGGCTTCGCTGATGATCAGGCCAGAGCTGGCGCGTTGACGGTAATATTCCGCCATCAGCGGCGTCGGGATATCGCCCGGCTCAATGCTGCGCAGACGCGTCAGCGGAGCCATAAAAACACGGTTTGGAACGGTAATTGCACCCACTTTCAGCGGCGTGAATAGTTTGCTGGACATAACAACTCCTGAATAGACCGGTCGACTAGTAAAATGTGAAATAAAAAAGCCTGATATTACCCAGGCATAGCGATAATAGTTTTCGCATGCGCTAGCGCACTTTCCAGTGGCAGGGCACTGCGAGAAATCTTGGCCTGCAAATTGGCACCCAGCCATAAGGCATACAGCACCTGCGCTTGCGTCAGCGCATCGCCGGAAAGAGTGAGGCTATGCTCTCCACACCCTTTTTCCAGCGCTTGTGCAAGCAGGGCGATAACGCCGCTTGCGCCTTTGTCCATCGCGGCGCGCATATCTTCCGACAGATCGCACACTTCCGCAGAGAGTTTCACTGTCAGGCAACCGCTGATAATACCCTGCTGGCAAAACTGGTTCAGCGTCTCCTGATAGTATGCCAGTAGCCTGTCACGATAATTTCCCGGCCCGCTGGCGAAATGGGTAACCAACCGCTGGTGGTAACCCGCATAGTGACGTTCAAGTAACGCCACGCCAAACGCCTCTTTTGAGCGAAAATAGTGGTAGAAAGAGCCTTTTGGCACTTCTGCTGTTTTCAATAATTCGCTAAGGCCCATACCGGTGAACCCGCGATGCATGCAAAGTTGCTCGCCGGTAGCCAGTAAGTGTTCGCGCGTGTCGTGTTCGCTATTTCTGCTCATTGCGGCACTCTACTAGACCAATTGGTCTATTGCAAGTGGCAATGAATGCGCTTTAGGGCTTGCGCGTTATCAATGAGCAGTCTTCAATAGAGAGAGTGCATGCATTAACGGAGATGACAGTGCCTGAACAACTGGAGTTTTTTCCCGTCCAGAGTCCGTGTCGTGGTATCTGCCAGTCAGATGAGCGGGGCTTTTGCCGTGGCTGCATGCGTAGCCGCGATGAGCGTTTCAACTGGCAAAATATGAGCGACGGACAAAAACAAAATGTGCTTCGCTTGTGCCATCAGCGCTGGCTGCGCAAAATGCGCGCAAACAAAACCCTTCCCCCGGAAGAACCTCAGCAACCTTCACTTTTTTGACCCTGAAAATGCGTATACTCACAGGAAAATGACCTTTGAGGATACCAAGATGGTTCAACGTATTGCTCTTGCGCCGCAAGGCCCGGAGTTTTCTCGTTTTGTGATGGGGTACTGGCGTTTGATGGAGTGGAACATCTCCCCGCACCAGTTGGTGAGTTTTATTGAGGCGCATCTCGATCTCGGCATCTCAACGGTCGATCATGCCGATATTTATGGCGGCTATCAGTGTGAAGCTGCGTTTGGCGACGCGTTGAAACTCGCTCCGCATTTGCGTGAACGGATGGAGATCGTCACTAAATGCGGTATTGCGACCACCGCGAAAGCGGAAAATCTGCTTGGGCATTATATCACAGATCGTGACCATATCATCAAAAGTGCGGAACAGTCGCTGAGCAATCTGGCTATCGATTATCTCGACCTACTGCTGATTCATCGTCCCGATCCGCTGATGGATGCTGATGAAGTGGCGGAGGCATTCCTGCATCTGCACCAGAGCGGTAAAGTATGCAACTTTGGCGTTTCCAACTTCACCCCGGCGCAATTCTCACTGTTGCAATCACGGTTACCGTTTACGCTGGCAACCAACCAGGTGGAGATCTCCCCGGTACATCAACCGCTGCTCCTTGATGGCACGCTGGATCAACTGCAACAACTGCGCATTCGCCCGATGGCCTGGTCGTGCCTCGGCGGCGGTCGTTTGTTTAATGATCCTGCTTTTCAACCGTTGCGCGATGAGCTGACAAATGTTGCACGCGAGTTGAATGCGGAAACTATCGAACAGGTGGTTTACGCTTGGGTCATGCGTCTGCCATCGTCGCCGCTGCCGATTATCGGTTCCGGCAAAATTGAACGCGTTAAATCGGCGCTTGGCGCGCTGGAGTTGCAGATGACTCGCCAGCAGTGGTTCCGCATCCGCAAAGCGGCGCTGGGCTACGACGTTCCTTAAGCACGGACCTCCCGGTGAAATCGTTCATCCTGGTTTAAACTGACAGGGTTAACGTATATCAAAGGAGGTCATATGAAGCGTTTAAGTCTGGCAATGCTGGCACTGTTGGCCTGTGCAGGAGCGCAGGCTGCCAGTGAAGACGTCGAGATGCATCTCGTCACTGCCCAGGGCATTGGGCAGTCGATTGGCAAGGTGAAAATCAGTGAAACGGACAAAGGGTTGGAATTTGCACCGGATTTGAAAGCCTTGCCGCCCGGCGAGCACGGCTTTCACGTCCACGCCAAAGGCAGTTGTGAACCCGCCATGAAAGAGGGCAAGGCCTCAGCCGCAGAGGCCGCAGGCGGTCACCTTGATCCGCAACATACGGGTAAACATGAAGGGCCGGAGGGCGTCGGACATTTAGGCGATCTACCGGTGCTGGTGGTTAATAACGACGGTAAAGCGACTGATCCGGTGATCGCGCCGCGGCTTAAAAAGCTGGATGACGTGAGAGACAAGGCACTGATGATTCATGTCGGCGGCGATAATATGTCCGATCAACCCAAACCGCTGGGCGGTGGCGGGGCGCGTTATGCCTGCGGTGTCATTAAGTGATTCGCTCGGTACTAATGCCTTCGGGCGGCGCTTGTGCCAGTTGGGAAAACGGACAGTAAAGGCACCAGATAACTGACCTCAGTTCGCGGGCCGCAGGTTGATGGTGTTTCCCAACGTGACAAAATATTGTTGTCACTCCGCCAGCGTGGCGACAGCGTCCGTTGCTGGGCGCCACGCTCACTCATCACATCGCGCAGTAACACAATGCATAAGCGCTACATCGTCATGCAACAGGCGATGGGCGACAAGCCGCCGCAGAAAACCCGGTATCACGACTTTAAACAAGGGCTTAAAACAGACTGATGCGCCGCAAATCAGGTTTTGTATGGGTAAATCCAAAGAGCTCGAATCTCACCCATGTGTATGGGGGCTTTACAGCCCAATACATAGCAAAGCAGGCTTAACGATAAGAAAAACCGATTAAGGTGTCACGTCAGAGCTGGGAGCGACCTCGCAAACTACTTGATCGGGGCAGCAATACATTTGTTTTACCAATACAAATACTGCAAACTATTTTAAAATGAGTATAATAAATTAGCAAGCTAATTATAAGGAGATGAAATTGGAATCGCCATTAGGTTCTGATCTGGCACGTTTAGTGCGCGTATGGCGTGCTTTAATTGACCATCGCCTGAAACCTCTGGAATTAACGCAGACTCATTGGGTAACGCTGCATAATATTCATCAGTTGCCGCCCGAACAGTCGCAAATTCAATTGGCTAAAGCGATTGGCATAGAGCAACCTTCGCTGGTGCGAACGCTTGACCAACTGGAGGAAAAAGGCCTGATTTCTCGGCAGACATGCGCCAATGATCGCCGGGCAAAACGGATCAAATTGACGGAAAAAGCAGCACCGATTATCGATGAAATGGAGACTGTGATTCGCAAAACCCGGGGTGAAATTCTTTCCGGGATTTCTGCGGAAGAACTGGATCTGTTAATCAAGATGATTAACAGGCTGGAGCAAAACATACTTGAGCTCCAGTCGCGGGATTGAATTGAAAAAGCCTTGCAATCGCAAGGCTTTTTTATGTCTGAAAGTGGTCTCAACAGCACCCAGCGGCCTCTGCTTAGCGCGGAGAAACAGTGACCTGGCGGCCATTGCTGGCCATCACGACGCGTTGACCCGCAGAGAAATGGGTATTGCCCTGTTTCTGCACCACCATGATGGTGTTACCGTCATCTTTACGAATTTCCAGCTCAACGCCCTGAGTTTTGTTCATCGCACCCTGAACGGACTGACCCGCTACGCCGCCTGCAACCGCACCTGCTGCGGTAGCCAGAGAACGACCTGTGCCGCCGCCCACGGTATTACCGAGGAGGCCACCCAGCACCGCGCCGCCAATCGCACCGATAACATTGTTGTTATCGCCGCCCTGAATTTGTACCTGACGGACATTAACAATAGTACCGTAAGTGACATTTTGCACTTGTTTGGCTTCGGAGGCAGAGTAAACATCACCGGAAAGCGTATCGTTGTTGACACAACCAGCCAACGTTAAACCAATCAGCGAAACTGCCAGTGCACGTAACATCATTTATGAATCTCCTGTTCACCATGAAACGCTCTTATGAGCATCCGTCATGGTTAAATTATATGGCATTTTTGCAATGCCAGGTCGTATCTTCTGCCTAATCCTGGCAAAAATAATACCCTGTCTCTGTTTAACCAGCTTTAAACGAAGCGATTATAAACGCAGCCTGATGGGATTTCACTTAGTGTAAAACGGCAGGATTGTTAAAAAGTATTTGTAGTCGATAGCGTTAATAGTTGCTTTATGGTGGAGTGTGACTTCTGAGTTCCGCAAATTAAGGAAGGCGCATGAAATCGGGTCGCTACATTGGGGTGATGTCCGGAACGAGCCTGGACGGTGTGGATGTTGTGCTGGCGGCCATCGATGAGAACATGGTCGCGCAGCAGTCAAGCCTGACGTTTCCTATTCCACTGCCGCTGAAAGAGGCGATCCTCGCGATTTGCCAGGGGCAGCCGCTCACACTTTCGCAACTGGGACGGCTGGATACGCAACTAGGGAAACTGTTCGCTGATGCTGTTCTGGCGTTGATGGATCGCGAGCATCTGCACCCAGAAGATATCGTGGCGATTGGCTGCCATGGACAAACGGTCTGGCATGAGCCAACGGGCATTGCGCCGCATACGCTACAAATTGGCGATAACAATCAGATTGCCGCCCGTACTGGCGTAACGGTGGTTGGCGATTTTCGTCGGCGTGATATGGCGCTGGGCGGACAGGGTGCGCCGCTGGTTCCTGCTTTTCACCATGCACTGCTGGCGCATCCGGTTGAACGACGGATGGTGCTCAATATTGGCGGCATTGCCAACCTGTCGCTGTTAATCCCCGGCCAGCCGGTCAGAGGCTATGATACCGGGCCGGGTAATATGCTGATGGATGCCTGGATCTGGCGGCAAAAGGGCAAGCCGTATGACAAAGACGCGCTGTGGGCAAGCGAAGGGAAAGTGGTAATACCGTTGTTGCAAAATATGCTCAGCGATCCTTACTTTGCTGCAACGCCACCCAAAAGCACCGGGCGGGAATATTTCAACTACGGCTGGCTTGAACGCCATCTGGTCCATTTCCCAGGTATTAACGCCAGCGATGTCCAGGCAACGCTGACGGAGCTGACGGCCGTGACCATTTCCGAACAGGTATTGCTGAGCGGCGGTTGTGAACGCCTGCTGGTGTGCGGTGGCGGCAGTCGCAATCCATTGGTGATGGCGCGCCTGGGGGCGTTGCTGCCGGGTATCGAAGTTTCCACTACTGATGATGCAGGGATCAGCGGCGATGATATGGAAGCGCTGGCGTTTGCCTGGCTGGCATGGCGAACGCTCGCCGGATTACCAGGCAATCTGCCGTCGGTGACCGGCGCTTCTGCTTCGACGGTACTTGGTGCCATCTTTCCGGCTAATCCACGCCAGAATCAGAGTTAACCGGATTTTACTTTGGTGTTACATCGCTAGACTGAGCTGATTTAAAGAGGGCACTTCGCCCTCTTTGACCAGGACTGTCCGGGGATACCCAATGAAAAAACTGCTGATCGCCTGCCTGCCCGCACTGCTTGCTGGGTGTAGTTATTACAACCAGTTTGTTGAACGAATGCATACCGATACGCTGGTTTACCAGTGTGATGAAAAACCCCTGACTGTGAAAATTAACAACACTCGCCAGCAGGCCAGTTTCGTCTGGGATGACAAACTACTGACGTTGCAACAGGGGTTATCGGCATCCGGCGTGCGCTATACCGATGGCGTTTATGTTTTCTGGTCGAAAGGTAATGGCGCGACGGTCTATAAACGTGACCGTATCGTGCTGCATAACTGTCAGTTAATTCCAGAGCGTTGAGATTTTCACAGGGGGGCGCATAATAGCCTTCCCTGAGGATTATTTTTTGCTAACGCCATGTCTGATAACGATCAATTGCAGCAAATCGCGCATCTGCGCCGTGAATACACTAAAGGCGGTCTGCGCCGCAACGACCTGCCAGCAGAGCCGCTCAAACTCTTTGAACGCTGGTTAGGGCAAGCCTGTGACGCTCAGCTCGCCGATCCGACTGCCATGGTGGTAGCAACGGTGGATGAGAACGGCCAGCCTTATCAGCGCATTGTCCTGCTCAAGCATTATGATGAAAA
Source organism: Kosakonia arachidis (assembly GCF_900116535.1). Classification (GTDB taxonomy): domain Bacteria; phylum Pseudomonadota; class Gammaproteobacteria; order Enterobacterales; family Enterobacteriaceae; genus Kosakonia; species Kosakonia arachidis. Next base: position 1,179,353 of record NZ_FPAU01000001.1, read on the forward strand.
AGGGCTGGTGTTTTATACCAACCTGGGCAGTCGTAAAGCGCACCATATTGAGCATAACCCGGCGATTAGCCTGCTGTTTCCGTGGCATATGTTGGAACGTCAGGTGATGGTAACCGGTAAAGCGGAACGCTTATCGACGCTGGAAGTGGTGAAGTACTTTCACAGCCGCCCGCGCGACAGCCAAATCGGTGCCTGGGTTTCTAAACAATCCAGCCGTATCTCCGCACGCGGGATCCTCGAAAGCAAATTTCTTGAACTGAAGCAAAAGTTCCAGCAGGGCGAAATACCATTGCCTAGCTTCTGGGGCGGTTTTCGCGTCAGCATTGAACAGATGGAGTTCTGGCAGGGTGGCGCTAACCGCCTGCACGATCGTTTTTTGTACCAGCGTGAAAATAACGCATGGAAAATTGATCGTCTCGCTCCGTAATCCCTGAAAAATGTTGCGTTAAGCGCTGGCACTCCGTGTTCCGGCGCTTTATGCTATCTGCCCCCCTGAAGTATCCTTTCGCATCTGGCGAAAAGTCGTGTACCGGCAAAGGTGCAGTACCGTTTTATACATGGAGAATTTGATGGCAAGCAGTAACTTGATTAAACAATTGCAAGAGCGGGGCCTGGTGGCTCAGGTAACGGATGAAGAAGCGTTAGCAGAACGACTGGCGCAGGGGCCAATCGCGCTTTATTGCGGCTTCGATCCCACCGCAGATAGCTTGCATTTGGGGCATCTCGTTCCATTGTTATGCCTGAAACGCTTCCAGCAGGCGGGTCACAAGCCGGTTGCGCTGGTAGGCGGTGCGACAGGGTTGATTGGCGATCCGAGCTTTAAAGCGACCGAGCGCAAACTGAACACCGAAGACACCGTGCAGGAGTGGGTGGATAAAATACGCCGGCAGGTAGCGCCGTTCCTCGATTTCAATTGCGGTGACAACTCGGCAATTGCGGCGAACAACTATGACTGGTTCGGCAACATGAATGTGCTGACCTTCTTGCGCGATATCGGCAAGCACTTCTCTGTTAACCAGATGATTAACAAAGAAGCGGTGAAACAGCGTTTGAACCGTGATGATGTGGGCATCTCCTTTACCGAGTTCTCCTATAACCTGTTACAGGGTTACGACTTCGCTTGCCTGAATAAGTTGCACGGCGTGGTATTGCAGATCGGCGGTTCCGATCAATGGGGCAACATCACTTCCGGTATCGACCTGACCCGTCGCCTGCACCAGAATCAGGTATTTGGCCTGACAGTTCCACTGATCACCAAAGCTGACGGCACAAAATTCGGTAAAACCGAAGGCGGCGCGGTCTGGCTGGATCCGAAGAAAACCAGTCCATACAAGTTCTACCAGTTCTGGATCAACACCGCCGATGCGGATGTTTATCGCTTCCTGAAATTCTTCACCTTTATGGGCATCGACGAAATTAACGCGTTGGAAGAAGAAGACAAAAACAGCGGTAAAGCGCCGCGCGCGCAGTATGTTCTGGCCGAGCAGGTCACGCGTCTGGTGCATGGCGAAGAGGGGCTGGTTGCCGCAAAACGCATCACTGAAAGCCTGTTTAACGGCACGCTGAGCGATCTGAGCGAAGCGGATTTCGAACAGTTGGCGCAGGATGGCGTGCCGATGGTTGAGATGGAAAAAGGCGCAGATCTGATGCAGGCGCTGGTCGACTCCGAACTGCAACCGTCCCGTGGCCAGGCGCGTAAAACCATTGCTTCCAATGCGGTTACCATCAACGGTGAAAAACAGTCCGAGCCGGAATATACTTTCATCGACAGCGATCGCCTTTTTGGTCGCTACACGCTGCTGCGTCGCGGTAAGAAAAATTACTGTCTGATTTGCTGGAAATAATTCACATCATATCCCGGGAGTGAGAAATCACTCCCTTCTTTTTCGCCCCGACATTGCAAGGCAACAAAAATGAAGAACATCCTCGCCATTCAATCGCATGTGGTCTTTGGGCATGCGGGGAACAGTGCGGCTGAATTTCCGATGCGCCGTCTTGGCGCCAATGTCTGGCCGCTGAATACGGTGCAGTTTTCTAACCATACCCAGTACGGTAAATGGACAGGCAGCGTCATGCCGCCCGCACATTTGACTGAGGTTGTGCAGGGTATCGCCGCTATTGATCAGCTACAGCGCTGTGACGCGGTACTGAGCGGCTACCTCGGGTCAGCGGAACAGGGTGAACATATTCTCGGTATCGTGCGTCAGGTAAAAGCCGCCAATCCGCAGGCGAAATACTTCTGCGATCCGGTGATGGGACATCCCGAAAAAGGGTGCATCGTTGCACCAGGCGTCGCTGAATTTCATCTGTGCCACGCATTACCGGCCAGCGATATCATTGCGCCTAATCTGATTGAGCTGGAGATCCTTTGCGAACATGCAGTGAATAGCGTGCAGGAAGCGGTTGCTGCTGCGCGTGAACTGATCGCCAAAGGGCCGCAGATTGTGCTGGTGAAACATCTTGCGCGCGCCGGTCTGAGTGCGGATCGTTTCGAGATGCTGCTGGTGACGCCGCAGGAAGCCTGGCATATCAGCCGTCCGCTGGTCGATTTCGGCGCGCGCCAGCCAGTTGGCGTCGGCGATGTCACCAGCGGGCTGTTACTTGTGAAGCTGCTACAGGGCGCGTCGGTACGTGAGGCACTGGAGCATGTAACGGCTGCGGTGTATGAAATTATGCTGACCACGCAGGGTATGCAGGAGTACGAGCTGCAAGTGGTGGCAGCGCAGGACAGGATCGCAAAACCGGAACATCTGTTCAGCGCAACCTTGTTGTAATAAAAAAGGCGGGATTTTCCCGCCTTTTCTTTACTGGTTACATAGTGACATACATGCCGCCCGTAAACGCAAAACGCACTGTGGGGCCATCAATGCTTACTGAATACCTTCCGCTGCCATCGCTGCCGCAACCGCCGGACGTGCGGCAACGCGCGACATATAAGCATCGATATGGCTCAGGCCTTCCATGTTCAGTTTCACTGCGCGCGCCCAGCGCAATACCGTAAACAGGTAGCCATCAGCAATGGTGAAATGATCGCCGCTGATCCACTCACTGTTCGCCAGGGATTCATTCACGTATTGCAGCTTTTTTTCCAGCAGTGCGCGAACCGTCGGTTTGTACTCTTCCGGTGTATCCGGGCGGAAAAGCGGCGTGAAGCCTTTATGCAGCTCAGTAGCGACAAAGTTCAGCCACTCCAGCGTCTTGTAGCGTGGCATGGTGCCGACCGGTGCCAGAAGCTGACTGTCCGGCGCGCTGTCAGCAACATACTGCATGATTGCCACACCTTCCGTCACCAGTGTGGCGTCATCAAGCTGAAGCGCAGGGATCTGGCCTTTCGGATTAATGGCAAAAAAGTCCTCGCCATTTTCCAGGCGCTTTTTCATCAGGTCGACGCTTACCAACGTCACCTCTTTATCGGCTTCACGTAGGGCAATGTGCGATGCAAGCGAGCAGGCGCCAGGTTTGTAAAACAGTTTCATTATGCTTTCCTTATAGTTAATTCCGGGCATTAGGTTATTACGCCGCAAAATAAAAAAAAAGCCGCTAACTTACGTTAACGGCTAAATATTTCGTGTTCCCCGCAGCGTTTACGCTGCTGCGGTTTCTGACGCTTCGCGCACGTTGTCTTTGCTTTGCGTCATGCGGTTCAGCTTCGGTGCAGCCAGGATCATCAGCACAGCAATCACGGCTGTGGCGATACCAATTTGCAGGAAGACAGTACCGTAGATGTCCAGTGACATCAGTGGGTCAGTCACATTTTCCGGGATCGCCATCCGGTTAGCGACGTAACCTGCGATGATGTTCGCACCGGCGGTCGTCAGGAACCAGCTACCCATGATGAAGCCCATCAGACGTTGCGGTACCAGCTGCGCAACCATCGCCAGGCCCAGCCCGGAGATCATCAGCTCACCGATACTTTGCAGGGCGTAGCTTGCAATCAGCCAGTTCACGGAGACGATACCGGCATCGGAGGCAAATTTAGTACCCAGCGGCAGCACCAGGAATGCGCCCGAGCACAGCACCATACCGATGGCAAATTTATGCGGCATCGGCAGCGTATCGCCCATTTTGTTGTAGATGGCTGCCAGAATCGGGCTACCAATAATGATCCAGAACGGGTTCAGCGCCTGGTACTGTTCCGGCTCAAACGCAATGCCGAACAGTGTGTGTTCAACGTTGCGAATCGCAAAGAAGTTTAGGGAGGTCGGCATCTGGCTGTACAGAACGAAGAAAACGATCGCCTGGAGCATCAGAATGAAGGCCACAATCATTTTGCGACGCGCAGCGCCTTGTAGAGCGAACGTCTCTTTCGCGAAGATGCAAATAATGCCCAGCGCAACAACACCAAGAACCATACGGGCAATTCCCTGGTTGTGGAGTAGCCAGGTCGCGATGGCAATCAGCACGACGACACCGACGATGGTCGCCAGCAGGTAACCCATGCGCACCGGTGCGAAGTCCGGTTTTGAACCGTAGGTTTTCACCCACCGTTTGCAGAAGGCGAAGTTAACGATGGTGATCAGCAGACCGACAACGCTCAGACCAAATGCCGTGCTCCAGCCGAACTTCGCGGCAAGCCACGGGGTTGCCAGCATAGAGAAGAAGGAACCAACGTTAACGGACATGTAGTACATAGTAAATGCACCGTCCAGACGCGGATCATCTTTGGCATAACAGGTAGAGAGCAGGGAAGACGGGTTGGCTTTGAACAGCCCGTTGCCGACGGCAATAGCCGCCATACCCATATAGACGATCCCGGCGTCATGACCAGACCATGCCACCAGCGCATAGCCGATCGCCAGCACAATCGCGCCCAGCATAATCACACGTTTAGTGCCGAGGACTTTATCGCCCAGCCAGCCGCCAATAGCGACCAGGCCATAGACCAGTGCGCTAAAGGAAGAGAACAGCGTAATCGAGTCCGCTTCGGACATACCTAGCTGTTTTACCAGGTAAACGGCCATGATCCCTTGCAGGCCGTAGTAACCAAAACGTTCCCATAATTCGATCGAGAAAATCAGATAAAACGCTTTGGGTTGTTTAAAAGCGTTCAGGCTAACGTTTTCGGTTGGTTTGTTTGCAGTTGACACATATACCTCTTTTTTTACATCCCATACTAACGGGGGGTGTTCAGCGCGTAATAACCAGAATTCACCACGCTTATAGTTATATTGGGAGGGGGAAACGGCGGGTAATGTTCACTATCCTGGCTTTTCAGGCAATACCTTTGACATATTCTGTTACATAGATCTCCACCATTACATTACTCGGTAGTTGTGTTTGTTATTCAGAGTTAAATTTTACCAATGTAATAAAGATGGATTTTTCCACTGCAATTATAGGGTGAGATTGTATCGTTAGCTATATATTCTGCTATTTTGCTTATAAGGTAGTGTATTGGACTGGTTTATTAATAATTAATGGTTATATGTCTTGATAATGAGTAAGTGGACTCTGCGCTCCGACTTGCAATTTTCAGCGGTAAACCTTTTTTTAACATCATATTAGCAATGTCAGTATAATCACACTTCAGTTGTATTTTTTTCTTCTAAAAAAATGATAAGTCTTAATCAATACGAATAAGCGGACTATTATGTGTTCAATTCGTCATTTTTCGCACATTAATTCGTCTTTATGGTGATGTGTAGAGATGTGAGTAATGTCACATCAGTTATCTGCCGCAAATCAGCAAGTTTCGCCAATTTGCATTACTTCCGCACAGGGTAAAAGGGCGATAACCATGGCCTTTTTAACGTCATGCCGCGCATTGTTCATGACAACCCGCTGCGCTGCTGGCAGACTGCTGACTGTCCCTTTCTACTGGAGTCAAATAATGAATTTTCATCCGTGGCTCAATGCGTTACATATTGTCTCCGCCATCGTCTGGATTGGCGGCATGTTGGTAATGGCAGTGGTTGCCAGTTGGAGCGCGCTGCAAAGCGATAAGACCTCAACGGCTGGGTTGTTGCTGGCTGTACGCCGATGGAGCCGTAAAGTTGTCACCCCCGCGATGCTGCTGCTGTGGATTGCCGGGGTGATCATGGTTATCGCTCACGGTCAGTTTCCGCATCTCTGGCTGGTCGTGAAGATCGTGGGCGTGATCGCGCTTTCCGGGCTGCATGGTTTTCTCTCGGCAACGATACGCCGGATGGCGGCAGGTGAAGTGATGAAAGGGGCTGGCACCGTGCGCAATGCCACCACGCTAATTATTGTCGTGGTGGCGGTGATTATTCTGCTGGCGGTATTCCGGCCGTTCTGACGGCGATCAGTGTTCGGTTTTGTCGCCGTACTCGCAGAGATCTTCGATAATGCAGGAGCCGCAGCGCGGCTTACGGGCGATGCAGGTGTATCGCCCATGCAGGATCAACCAGTGATGGCAATCGACTTTAAACTCTGCTGGCACCACTTTCAGCAGTTTCTCTTCCACTTCCTCAACGTTCTTACCCGGCGCAAAATGGGTGCGGTTGGAGACGCGGAAGATGTGTGTATCAACGGCAATTGTTGGCCAGCCAAAGGCGGTGTTAAGCACCACATTGGCGGTTTTACGCCCGACGCCCGGCAGCGCTTCCAGCGCAGCGCGATCTTCCGGCACTTCGCCACCATGTTTTTCCAGCAAAATACGGCAGGTTTTAATCACGTTTTCCGCTTTGCTGTTAAACAGGCCAATGGTTTTGATGTATTGCTTTACGCCCTCTACGCCCAACGCCAGCATCGCGGCGGGTGTATTGGCAACCGGGTAGAGCAGCGCGGTGGCTTTATTGACACTGACGTCGGTCGCCTGGGCGGAAAGCAGCACGGCGATCAATAGTTCAAATGGCGAACTGAAATTGAGTTCGGTGGTCGGGTGAGGGTTGTTTTCCCGTAAACGGGTTAATATTTCCAGCCGTTTTGTTTTATTCATTATGCCTTCCCGGGCGACGAGTGTGCTGCGTTACTAACAGCGGCAGTGGCTTCCCGGCGCTTTTTCATTTTTTGATCGATAAGATATTTCACTGCCAGCATCATGCCCAGACCGATAAATGCGCCCGGCGGCAGCATCGCCAGCAAAAACGGTGAATCGGTATGAAATACTTCTATACGCAGGACTTTTGCCCAGTTGCCGAGCAGGCCATCTGCGCCGTCAAACAGGGTGCCGTTGCCAAGGATTTCACGCAGCGAGCCGAGAACAAACATCGCACAGGTTGCTCCCATGCCGATGGAAAAACCATCCAACGCCGATAACGCAGGGCCTTTTTTTGCTGCAAAAGCTTCAGCGCGTCCGACTACGATACAGTTGGTGACGATCAGAGGAATAAAGATCCCCAAAGACTGGTACAGCCCAAAAGCATAAGCATTAATCAGCATCTGTACCGCACTGACCACGGACGCGATAATCATCACGTAAACAGGAATACGGATCTCTGCGGGCGTCCAGCGGCGCAACAACGAAATAAAGAAGTTGGTCAACGTCAGAACCAGTGTGGTAGCCAGCCCCAGACCCAGCGCGTTAGTCGCCGTGGAGGTTACCGCCAGCAGTGGGCACATCCCGAGCAACTGCACCAGCGCGGAGTTGTTTTTCCACAGCCCCTGGACGATAACCTCTTTTACTTCGCTCATCGTTTACTCTCCACAACCCGGTAAACGGGAAAGCTGCTCAGGCAGCGTCGTTGCATACAGGCCCGCGCGTTTAACCGCATTGACCACGGCGCGCGGGGTAATGGTGGCTCCAGTGAATTGATCGAAATCGCCACCATCTTTTTTTACCGCAAAATGCGGGTCGCTGGCACTGTCAATTTTCTTCCCGGAAAAATGCGTGATCCAGTTGGAAATACGCAGTTCGATTTTATCGCCCAGCCCTGGCGTTTCATGGTGCTCAGTCACGCGTACGCCCAACACGGAGCCAGAGAAGTTGGCACCGACCAACAACTGAATCGCCCCTGAGTAGCCGTCAGGTGCTGTGGCTTCAATCACTGCTGCCACTGGCTGCTCATCTTTTTTGGCAATCCACAGATGATGCTTGCCTTTACCTAACGCCGGATCGCTCACCAGATAACAGCTCTGTTGCAGCGCATTATTATAGCTGTCGCCGGGGATCACCTGATCAAACAGCGCTTTTTGTTGCTGCGCGGCCTGTTCGGTTATCGTGGTTTTAGTCATTTGATTAATGGCCGCCGTCAGGCCGGTAGAACCTGCTGCGAATAGCGCTAGTGTCACGCCATGTTTACGCATTGTCTTTAGCATGGCGACTCCTCAACGATGCCCGTACACGCGAGGACGCGTGTAGTAGTCAATCAACGGTACGGTGATGTTAGCCAGCAGCACGGCAAAGGCGACGCCGTCAGGATAGCCGCCAAAACTGCGGATCAGCCACACCAGCAAACCCGCAAGCGCGCCAAAAATAAGCCGCCCTTTGTTGGTTGTGGAGGCGGTTACCGGATCGGTCAGAATAAAGAATGCCCCCAGCATGGTTGCGCCGGAGAGCAAATGCAGTTGCGGTGCAGCCAGCGATTGCGGGGAAAAGATCCAACCAAGTGTGGAACACACTGCAAGCGAGAGCAGGAAGCTCAGCGGAATATGCCAGCGAATGGTCTTTTGCCACAGCAGGAACAGCCCACCAACCAGATAGCCGAGGTTAACCCACTGCCAGCCTGCGCCCGCCAGCACACCGCTGTAGATCGGGTATTGCAGGATCTGCTCGACACTGTGACCAGCATGCAGTGACGTTTTAAAGGTATCCAGCGGCGTAGCCTGGCTGACGCCATCAATGCCAATACGCAGGGTTTCCATGGTGGCACCCGTTGCGGTATGCCCAATGAAGATCACCTGAACCGCATCCATAAAGCCCGGCACGGTATGGGCGATTTCGTATGGCGGCAGCCAACTGGTCATTTGCACCGGGAAGGAGATCAGCAGTACCACGTAACCGATCATCGCCGGGTTAAATGGGTTGTGACCAAGCCCGCCATATATCTGTTTGGCGATAATGACGGCGAACACCGTACCCAGCACCACCATCCACCACGGCGCGAAAGGGGGAATACTGATCGCCAGCAGCAAACCGGTTAACAGCGCCGAGTTATCCGCCAGAATCACCGCCACGTTTTGTTTCCGCAGCGACAATACCAGCGCTTCCGCTGTGAGGGCACTGACAATCGCGAGAATGATCTGTATCAGCGTTCCCCAACCGAAAAACCACAGTTGAGCGGCAATGCCTGGCACGGTGGCAAGCGTCACCAGCAGCATAATGCGAGAAGTCTGACGCTGGTTATGGGTATAGGGGGAACTTGCGATTCGGAAAACCATTTAATCCTCGTTAACAGCTTGCTGCACGGCTTTTTTAGCCTGAACACGGGCGATGGCGGCGGCGACCGCCGCTTTGCGGGGATCATCATTGGCGGCCTGCGGAACCGGTGATGTTTCATTTACCGCTGCCTGCGTCTGCATTTGTTCTGCTTTGCGCGCTTTCGCACGGGCAATTGCCGCCTCAACGGCAGCTTTACGCGGATCGACGGTCGCCGGCTCCGGCGATTGTTCAGTAACCGGAGATTCAGCCTGCACTGCTTTGCGTGCTTTCGCACGGGCAATTGCCGCCTCGACGGCAGCTTTGCGTGGATCGTCCGTTTCACCGCTTGCCGCATTTGCTTCTGCGAGCAGTGCTTTTTCTGCCTGGCGTGTGCGCATCTGCGCTTTGCGCGTTGCGCGAGCGGCGATGGCATCACGGTTATCCGGCTCAGCACCAGCCTGAATCACTACTGGTTGTGTTGCGGTAGCTTGTTTTTCCCGTACGCGGGCAAGCGCCGCGTCGATAGCCTGTTGATCCTGAGCGCCTGGCTGAACTGCTGCCTGTTTGTGGCGCTGCTGGCGGGCAATTTTATCGCGCTCAAGACGAGCCTGACGTGCCTCAAAGCGCGCTTTGGCTTCGATCGTACGTTTCTCTTCCTGGGCAATAGCATTAATTTCTGCTTTCTCCTTGCGGAAATATTGCACCAGCGGAATATTGCTGGGGCATACCCAGGCGCAGGCACCGCATTCGATACAGTCGGAAAGATTATGCGCGGTGGCTTTATCGTGTTGCTGGCCTTTGCTGAACCAGTAAAGCTGCTGCGGTAGTAAATCTGCCGGGCAGGCATCGGCACAGGCGCTACAGCGAATACAGCCTTTCTCTTCTTCCTGCGGTTTCCCCATTTCACTGGCAGATGGCACTAGCAGACAATTGGTTATTTTGACCACCGGAACATCCAGCCACGGCAGGGTAAAACCCATCAGCGGGCCGCCCATAATGACAAGTTGTTCGCTGGAGGGACAGAAACCCGCATGCTCAAGCAGATGACGTACTGGCGTACCCAGACGTGCCCAGACGTTGCCTGGATGGGTGACGGCTTCGCCAGTTAGCGTGACGACACGTTCGGTCAGGGGCTCGCCGTCAATCACTGCGCGTTTCACGGCATAGGCCGTACCGACGTTTTGCATCAGAATACCGATATCTGAAGAACGACCACCGTGCGGCACTTGTTTGCCCGTCAGGATCTGCGTTAACTGTTTTGCGCCGCCAGACGGATATTTGGTTGGAATAACGCGTAACTGAATATCATGGCTGTCGGCCAGCACCGCACGCATCATCGAAATTGCCTGGGGTTTATTATCTTCAATCCCGATGAGGATCTGGCGCGGTTTAAGAATGTGCGCCAGAATACGCACGCCTTCAATAATCTGCGCGGCACAATCCTGCATCAGGCGGTCGTCAGCGGTAATATACGGCTCGCATTCGGCGGCATTGATGATCAGCGTTTCAATTTTACTGCCGCAGCCATACAGTTTGGCAGCGGTCGGAAAGCCTGCGCCGCCTAATCCCGCGACGCCATACTGATGAATGCGCTCGAGCAACGCATCAATACTGTGCGAGCGGTAGTCATTCCAGCCGTTACGTTCGATCCAGCGATCTTCACCATCTGCTTCAATAATGACGCTCATCTCAGGCAACGCAGAAGGGTGAGCAGTGGCGTGGGGAGCAATAGCGATAACGGTACCCGACGTCGGGGCATGTACTGGCAGCATCCGTCCACGACCGCGTGTCAGCGGCTGGCCGCGAAGCACCGTATCACCGATGCTGACGCACAGCTCGCCTTCCGCACCAATATGTTGTTTCAGCGGTATGACAAAGCGTTGCGCCAGCGGTAACTGGCGCAGTGGTGTGCCGTTAGACTGCGTTTTCATCTCCGGCGGATGAATGCCACCGTGAAAATCCCACAGTTTCTCTTTTCGGAAAGCGGAAAATAACTTAAACATGGTGTTCCACAGGAATAATACGAACCGGAATGGTTTCTAAATCCCATTTCCAGCTCGTGGTGGTCGTTTCCACAGGGCGCAATTCAATGCACTGCGTTGGGCACGGATCCACACAAAGGTTACAACCGGTACACAGATCGCTCATCACTGTATGCATGGCGCGCGTAGCGCCAAGGATGGCGTCGACCGGACAGGCCTGGATGCATTTGGTGCAACCAATGCAGTTGTTTTCATCGATAACCGCCAGCATCCGTACCGGCTCCTGTGTGCTGGCATCGCCGTCAATCGGTTGTGGATCGACATTCAGCAGCGTGGCGATTTTCAACATTACCGCTTCACCACCCGGCGCACAGCGGTTAATTTTTTCGCCGTTGATGCCCACAGCTTCCGCATAAGGGCGGCAACCGGGATAACCACACTGACCGCACTGACTTTGTGGCAGCAACGCATCAATACGTTCAACGACCGGGTCGTCCTCAACCGCAAAGCGGCGGGAGGCATAACCGAGAATGAGACCGAACAGTAGCCCAAGCACGCTCAGGGCTGCAACGGCGATTGAAATTGCACTCATTACAGTTTTACCAGACCACTAAAGCCCATAAAGGCCAGAGACATTAAGCCCGCAGTGATTAACGCAATCGCATTCCCGCGGAAGGGCGCGGGCACATCGGCAACCACCAGACGCTCGCGGATCGCAGCGAACAGCACCATCACCATAGAGAAGCCAACGGCGGCGGCAAAGCCATATAACGCCGATTGCATGAAGTTATGACCAAGGTTGATATTCAGCAGTGCAACGCCCAGCACCGCGCAGTTGGTGGTGATCAACGGCAGGAAGATCCCCAGCAGGCGATAGAGCGCCGGGCTGGTTTTGCGCACCACCATTTCGGTGAACTGCACGACAACCGCGATAATCAGGATAAACGCCAGCGTGCGCAGATAGACTAAATCCAGCGGAATCAGAACCCAGGTATCGATAATCCAGGCGCACACCGACGCCAGCGTCATCACAAAGGTGGTCGCCAGACCCATGCCCATGGCGCTTTCCAGTTTTTTGGAAACGCCCATAAACGGACACAAGCCAAGAAACTTCACCAGTACGAAGTTATTGACCAGCACCGTCCCGATAAATAGCAGCAGATAATCTGTCATTATTTGGCCTGAAAATAAAAAAGCCGCCTATTATCGGCCAAACAGCACCGGGCGACAACAGGATAACTGTAAGGTTATTACGGATTAACGAAGGTCTTCTTCACGCGTTGAGAACGCTTGAAGTAAGGCACCATCAGCGCAGCGGCAAGCAGCGGGAACAGCAGTTGTCGCACTGCCAAAGCGTCGGAAACGGGGGAGAAAGCGAACGCTTTCAGCGACAGCAGGACGCAAATTAACGACCAGATTATATAGTGTTTGGGTACGCCGCGACGGCGCTTGAAAAAGGCGATCACCAGCCAAAATGTGTAATACCAGATGGCGATAGCGAAGGCGAATGAAACGAACCATAGAACATTTTCTCTCAGCGTTTGTGCGCCGAGCGCAGCAACCGTCTGCGGCGTTAATAGCGCGGTAGCATAGAGCATTAATGCCAGAGAGGTACTTAATAACGTAAGCAGCAACCAGGCCAGAGGGCCAAGTAACCAGCCTCCGATTCGTTCTGCAGGCGTTGTCGTCATATCTATTCCTCTGTTAACGCTTTAATGTAATGCAATTATTTCGCCGGGCGACGAGTATAAAGCATTGCACGCCAAATACCAGAGGCGTCATTGCGCGTAGCGCCAGACAGAGCGGGGAACGCATTCAATGTTAAACAAGCGGCTGCCAGAGACCAGTTCAGCACGGTGGTGAGCTGCGGCGCGGTACATGTTGATGATTTCGACGGTGTCGATAAGCGTGTAGTTAAGGTGATCAATCAATTTTATCAGAGGTTCAGGCGAACTGATTTTGCGGAATTTTTAAAAATAATCCTGAATGGCCATGTCAGGGGTTATCCATATACTGAAAAGAGGCGTACATCAAATAGGGCTAATACTTGCGAACAATAAACGTCATTATCACAACGTAAATAGCGCTACTCTTAAATTAAGAGTTTTCATTTCCGAATGAAAAAGGTTGAATGAAAGCAAGTGCCAGAGCGTTGGCGGGTAAGAACGATCCTCGCTACTGCTGGTAATAAGCATTTATCCTTTTTACCAGCAGTTTTCGTTATTATTTTTTTTGCGTCACAATACTCTGTTCTGGGGGATGATAATTATCTATATGGCTGGCGAAAATCAAAAGAACGGCCGATACTCCGAGCACCACCCATCCCATTAGTTCAATGATCCGATTGATTATTCCGGCCATGCTTCTACAACTCCTGATGTTAATCCATGTATAAAAAAACGCCATAATGTCCAGGAAAAGCACTGATTGTCGATTTAAGCAGATTTTCCAACCGGAAACCAGGTGTAATAGTACTAAATCGTTAAGGAAATTTATGAATGGAGGAAGCGGTTGTTGCCATCCGGCAGATGTTGTCAAATTAGTACTCTAAAAGGAGGGGCACAATATGAGTGATAAGATCCGTGTTGGCTTAGTCGGTTATGGTTATGCCAGTAAAACGTTCCATGCGCCGCTGATTGCCGGGACGTCAGGAATGGAACTGGTGGCTATTTCCAGCAGTAATGAATCAAAAGTCAAAGCCGATTGGCCTGTCGTGCCGATTGTCTCTGAGCCGAAACATCTGTTCAATGATCCGCAAATCGATTTGATCGTGATCCCGACACCCAACGATACCCATTTCCCGCTGGCCAAAGCGGCGCTGGAAGCCGGTAAACATGTCGTTGTGGATAAACCTTTCACAGTGACACTGTCACAAGCTCGCGAACTGGATGCGCTGGCGCGTAGTCTGGGACGCGTATTGTCTGTTTTCCATAATCGGCGCTGGGACAGTGATTTTCTGACCTTAAAAGCGCTACTGGCGGACGGTGCGCTGGGTGAGGTGACCTATTTTGAATCCCATTTTGACCGTTTTCGTCCGCAGGTACGCAACCGCTGGCGTGAGCAGGGCGGGCCAGGCAGCGGAATCTGGTACGATTTAGGTCCGCATTTGCTCGATCAGGCGGTTAATTTATTCGGTCTGCCGGTCTCGCTGATGGTCGATCTGGCGCAATTGCGTCCGGGCGCACAATCAACAGACTACTTCCATGCCGTACTGACTTACCCGCAACGTCGCGTGGTACTGCATGGTACGCTGCTGGCGGCTGCGGAATCGGCACGCTACATTGTGCACGGCAGCCGTGGCAGCTATGTGAAATATGGTCTGGATCCGCAGGAAGAGTGCCTGAAAAATGGCGCGCGGTTGCCGCAGGCTGACTGGGGCTACGATATGCGCGACGGCGTGTTGACACGCGTAGAAGGCGAAGAACGTAAGGAAGAGAGCTGGCTTACCGTACCAGGCAACTACCCGGCCTATTACGCTGCGATTCGAGATGCGCTTAATGGCGTCGGTGCAAACCCGGTTCCGGCCAGCCAGGCCATCCAGATTATGGAGTTAATCGAACTGGGAATTGAGTCCGCAAAACATCGCGCTACCCTTAGCCTGACCTGATAACTGACCGCTCACGTCGTTGCGTGAGCGGTTTTTTTAGGCGTTTGCCACTCTCTCCCGTAATGCCTCTTTCTCTTGTTCACTGAGAAACGCCATCTCCAGACCGTTGATTTGTGCCTGGCGAATCTGTTCACGGCTCAGTCCAGCTGCGGGTGCCGCTACCTGATATTCATGACCAATCTCCACGCCCTGCACGGCCGGATCGTCAGTGTTGATACTGGCAAGAATGCCATGTTCGAGGAAGGTCTTGAGTGGATGGCGATCGAGCGAAGGTACGGTACTGGTCTGAATATTCGACGTCAGACAGGATTCGATGCCGATACGTTGCTCAGCAAGGAAATCCATTAGCGCCGCATCGTCGATCGCTTTGACACCGTGGCCGATACGTACGGCACCCAGTTCGCGAATCGCCTGCCAGATACTCTCCGGTCCGGCCGCTTCGCCTGCATGCACGGTAATACGCCAGCCCGCATCCCGCGCGCGGTTAAAGTGCGGCAGAAACAGGCTGCCAGGGAAGCCTAACTCATCGCCCGCCAGATCCAGTGCGGTGATCCCGTCGCGATGTGCCAGTAAAGCTTCCAGTTCCTGCAAACAGGCGGCTTCACCAAAGGTGCGGCTCATAATACCGATTAGCTGTGCCTGGACATTGAAGTCGTGACTCCCTTCACGTATGCCGGCAATCACTGCTTCTACCACGCCAGCAACCGGCAGGTTGTGTGTCATGGCCATATAGCCTGGCGAGAAACGCAGTTCGACATAATGCAGGCCGTTAAGGGCAGCATCCTGCATATTTTCGTACGCCACCCGGTGGCAGGCATCCAGCGAAGCCAGCATCTTAACACCCCAGTCGAGTTTCGCGAGAAAACTGACCAGATCGGGTTCGTTCGAGGTGACCTGCACATGCGGACGCAGCGCATCGAGCGTTTGCGCGGGCAGAGGTAAATTATATTGGCGGCCAAGATCCAGAATAGTTTGGGCGCGGATATTGCCGTCAAGATGGCGATGGATGTCAGTCAGTGGCTGGTTGGGATCTATCATGGTCGCACTCTTATTTTTGCTAAAGTGCATACCATTATACCACAGTCAAATAAGCCATTAAAAATAAAGCTAAATTTATGAATCCCTGAATGAAAAGGCTATGCGGCGAATAACTACCCGATTTTATGTTTTCCCCATCCGACCTGTTGCCTGAATACCTGCAGAAAGGGTAGCACGTATCTCATTTCTCTGGTTTCGGACGCCGAAGCGCGGGCTCCCTAAGCGAAACGGGTTTCAAATGCTGGCGGGAGGAATGTACGTCAGTAAAAAATTGTCGCCAGACAAATAGATAAAAAATTGTTATGTAATAAGTTGCGCAGGTGAAAAAGCATGACTATTTTTTATTGTCGAATCAGAACCCTCCCGCCATACCGTGGAGACCGGGCTCTCTTTTTTTATTCAGGATCACTATGCAGACGACAACCACAGAAGAGCAACTTAATGCGTATTTCGGAACAGATGCGCATATTTATGAAGCGGAAAAGAAAATAATCCACGATATTATGCATAACCTGCGGTTAAAGAATGTAGAGGTCAGTAATAAGCATCTGATTCTGGCGCTGATCGGGCTGCTGGAAACAGAAGATGATGTGGTCAGACAGGATATCTATCGCAATGCATTAGAGCTGGTCGTGCAGAAAACGCCCGACGATATGTAATTAAAAAAGTTGTGTCCTCGATTCGCCTTCGCCTACCGCGGAGGCTTTTTTTTGTCTGCAGAGTTAATGTCTGGACAGATTATTTTGCGCTGAAAATCCGGTTAAGGGAAACGGGTTGGCACAGTGCGTATTGTTGCTCTGGTAGTGGTAGATGGCACGGATGGCTGCACGAAGCGCGTTGCGTCGCCCATTATCACTCGTTTCCTGCAGGTGCTGCTGGAGTTGCCGCACAAGCGCAGAGAAAGAGATATTACTTTCTGACGCCAGCAATGCCATAACGGCATCTTTCAGCACCGTATCGACAAGATCTTCATACGCCTTTTTACGCATCCAGCCTCACAAAATCAGCGGTATGGGAGGGAATTGAAATATACTACGTATATATATCACTGCGTTGTATGAATTGCACACATCGATGCGGAAAGGTGTGTTGCTGCCCGGCAAAAAATTAACCCCTCCGCAGAGGGGTTAACATTACTGCTGCGGCGCTGCCGGTACTTCCGGCACCGGTGGAACCGCATTGTCCTGCTGACCGGGCTGAAGCGACGGGAGACCAAACATACCGACAAACTCTTCAAGCGGCATTTTTTCGCCATTCAGTGTCACCTGTCCGTTCGCATATTGCAGGCTGGTGAGAATATTGTTGTTCTCAAGCGTGGTAATACGGAACATCTGGCCCATCGCCGCCAGTCCTTTAACTTGCTGGTTAGCCAGTTTTGCAGCTTCGTCCTGCTGATAACCTTCCAGTTTCGCTATCTGAGTCATCAGTTCGGTGGCCATGTCCACCGGGATCACCAGTTTGCCATCCAGCGATTTCACCGTACGATCAACTTCGTCGGCGAGTGTTTGCGGCGCGCCTGTTGCGGTGGAAGGATCTTTCAGAAACAGCGAGAGATTGAAGGTGGCTTCGCCTTTGGCATTTTTCCAGCTTAACGGCGCAACGGTGATAACCGGTTCACCCTTCAGCAGCAGCGGTACTGCATTGAGGAAAGCTTCTGTCGCTTTTTGCTGGTAGAGTTCCGGATTCTGCACCACTCCCGGCTGCGCCATCAGCGCGCGCGTTTGTGCATTGTACTGCTCGCTGAACTGATGCCACGCCTGACCGTCGATCTGACCCACTTTTAGCGTCAGATTACCGTTGCCCAGATCCTGACCCTGAACTTTCAGGCTATTGAGGGTGTAATCAAGCTGGCTATTGATGTTTTTCTTGTCATCAGCCACGTCGGATTTGGCCGTTAAGCTCATACCTTCCAGCACGGCCAGCTCTTTGTTTTCCACCGAAATAGAGAGTTTATCGAGTGACAGTTTCTGACTGCCGGTTCGCTCATCAAAAGCCGCGATTTCGCTTTTGCCGTCGGTTTTCAGTTGATTAAACGACAGTTGCACGCGCTGCCCGTACTCATTCACCGCATCGACCAGCCCGCTCTGTGCCTCTCCGCTCAGGGTGAGCGCGTTGCCATCTTTATCCACGCTGAAACGGAACTGGCCGCCGCTGAAAGCGACTTTCTCGCCCTCTTTTTCAGAGCTGAGTGGGCGCAGAGTGATATCGCTGCGCGTATCACCGCTGTAGCCAATGCGGGTGTCGGCATAGAATGGCGATTCCCCTTTGGCGATGTCGAACAGCGCTTTGGTGACATCGTTATTAACCAGTTGCGTATGTACTGAGGCCATCGCAGGCATCAGGCTGAACGACTTAAGCTGCGCCAGCGGGAAAGGGCCGTGATCGACAGTTTCTTGCAGAACAATATCCTGGCCGGGTTTCAGCCAGGTATTGGTGGTACCTTCAACTGGCTTGATATGCAGCGTAAAATGGCTGGAGAAGAGGCCGCGCTGATAATCCTGCGCGGAGACCTCAACGTTGGCCTCCGGCGCATTGTGCTTAATCTGCGCATTGGCATTGTTCACTATCTCCGTCAGACGGCTTTCGAGCTGTTTTCCTGTGTACCAGGAACCGCCGGTCCAGACGACACCCAGTGCAACAATAATCCCTGCGGCAACCAACGTTTTTTTCATAGTGTTTATCCATAAAAAATGAAACCAGGCGGTGAAGGCCGCCTGGACTGTCGAAATAGGTTACAGCAAGCTTAGCAACCCTTATTAAAAAGTTCAGTAACTTAGTTGCTTTTATTGAATACGCGCGCCACTCTCCCGGTGCCACGAACAGACACTGGCGACTCATCGGCAGCAATGAATGCCGACTCGCCGGGTTTCAGTACCAGACGGTCGCTGCCTTCACTGAGAACCGCTTCGCCTTCCACGCAAAAAACAATCGCCGCACTTTGCTGTGCCAGCGTGGTTTCAGCGGCGGAGAGATCGTGAAGCGAGAACGCAAAATCATCAACCGGGATCGGAAAATCCAGCTCCGCGCCCTGACGCACCGGCTCGGTGAGGAGCGTGGCGGCAGGTTTCGGTGTGAATTTGACATTCGCCACCAGTTCAGGAATATCGATGTATTTCGGCGTTAATCCAGCGCGCAGAACATTATCAGAGTTTGCCATCACTTCCAGCGCTACACCTTGCAGATAGGCATGCGGCGTTTCGGCGAACAGAAACATCGCTTCGCCTGGATTCAGTTTTACCACGTTGAGCAGCAGTGGAGAAAAGAGGCCGCTGTCATCGGGGTAGAATTCAGCAATTGTGCGGATCGTCTGCCACGGCTCGCCCTGTTTTTCTTCCAGTACGGATTTCAGCACCGCCAGCGCGCGGGATTTTTCGTCACCCTGCATGTTGAGCAGAGCGGCAAACAGCTCGCTCAATCTCTCCGCGCCTGGTGCTTGTAAGAAGTGGGCGATAGCCGCATGCGCACCAGCGACCGGTTGCAGCAGCGAGACAATGTCGGAGAACTCGCGAAAGGCATTCATGGCCAGGAACGGCGTAAGGGCGAACACCAGTTCCGGCTTATGATTCGGATCTTTGTAGTTACGTTCTGCGGCGTTCAGCGGAATGCCAGCGGCGTTCTCTTTGGCAAAGCCGATTTCTGAGTTTTTCTTGTTGGGATGAACCTGAATCGACAGTGGCTGGTCGGCACACAGCACCTTAAATAAAAACGGTAGTTCGCCGAAACGCTCTGCCACAGCCTGACCGAGCAGGCGGTTTTTGTCCTGCTCGATTACGTCACGCAACGTGCGGGTCTGACCGCTGGTGTCCTGCACTTTTGAGCTGCTCTTCGGGTGCGCCCCCATCCACAACTCTGCCATCGGCAGGTTTTGCGGATTTGCCACACCGTAGAGATCCGTTAACGCAGTTTTACTTCCCCAGGCGTAGTTTTGCACTGAGTTGATGAGTTTTTGCATTATCAAGCCCTTTCTGAGTAATGAAATATTGGCGTCATTAAAGCAACAAACCCGGCAGAAGTAACCTGCGCCGATAAAAAGTCGTATTAGTCTCAGTTTTTGTTAAAAAAATGTGTAGGATATGGTGACTCGCTTTAACACGGGCAGAGGGAATGGCTGCCTGAACAATAACCAGATCGTGCCGTAAGTGAGAGAACAATGTCGAATAAACCCTTTTGCTATCAAGATCCTTTCCCGCTCGGAAAGGACGAGACCGAATACTACCTGCTAAGCCGTGACTATGTTTCTGTTGCCGAGTTTGACGGCCAACAAATCCTCAAAGTTGACCCGCAGGCGCTGACACTACTGGCGCAACATGCTTTCCACGATGCTGCATTTTTACTGCGCCCGGCGCACCAGCAGCAAGTTGCCGATATCCTTGACGATCCCGAAGCCAGCGAAAACGACAAATATGTGGCGCTGCAATTCCTGCGCAACTCCGAGATCGCATCGCGCGGCATTCTGCCGACCTGCCAGGATACTGGCACGGCCATTATCATGGGTAAAAAAGGGCAGCGTGTATGGACCGGCGGCGGCGATGAAGCTGCGCTGGCCCGTGGCGTCTATAACACGTTTATTAACGATAACCTGCGCTACTCGCAGAATGCGCCGCTGGATATGTACAAAGAGGTTAACACCGGCACTAATCTGCCAGCGCAGATAGACCTCTACAGTGTGGATGGCGATGAATATAAATTCCTGTGCATTGCCAAGGGGGGCGGTTCGGCCAACAAAACCTATCTTTACCAGGAAACCAAAGCGCTGATCACCCCGGCGAAGCTGAAAAATTACCTTGTCGAGAAGATGCGCACCCTTGGTACGGCAGCGTGTCCGCCTTACCACATTGCATTCGTAATTGGCGGTACATCGGCGGAAGCGACGCTGAAAACGGTTAAACTGGCATCAACCAAATATTACGACGCGCTGCCGACGGAAGGTAATGAGCACGGCCAGGCATTCCGCGATGTACAACTGGAGCAGGAATTGTTGGTGGAAGCGCAGAATCTTGGTCTGGGCGCCCAGTTTGGTGGTAAATACTTTGCCCATGATATTCGCGTGATCCGTCTGCCGCGCCACGGCGCGTCTTGTCCGGTGGGTATGGGGGTTTCCTGTTCGGCCGATCGTAACATCAAAGGCAAGATCAACCGTGAAGGGATCTGGCTGGAGCGGCTGGAGCAGAACCCCGGTAAATACATTCCCGAAGCGCTGCGCCAGGCGGGCGAGGGCGAGGCGGTGAAAGTGGATCTCAATCGTCCGATGAAAGAGATTCTGGCGCAGTTGTCGCAGTACCCGGTCTCCACGCGTCTGTCGCTCAGCGGCACGATCATTGTCGCTCGCGATATTGCGCATGCGAAACTGAAAGAACTGATGGACAGCGGCGAGCATCTGCCGGAGTACGTGAAAAATCACCCGATTTATTACGCTGGCCCGGCGAAAACACCAGAAGGTTACGCATCTGGCTCCCTCGGCCCAACCACCGCTGGGCGGATGGATTCCTACGTCGATCAGTTACAGTCACAGGGCGGCAGCATGGTCATGCTGGCAAAAGGAAACCGCAGCCAGCAAGTGACGGATGCCTGCCATAAACATGGCGGTTTTTACCTTGGCAGCATCGGCGGCCCGGCGGCGATTCTCGCGCAGAACAGCATCAAGCACCTGGAGTGCGTGGCTTATCCGGAGCTGGGAATGGAGGCTATCTGGAAGATTGAAGTGGAAGATTTCCCGGCCTTTATCCTTGTCGATGACAAAGGCAATGACTTCTTCCAGCAGATCCAGTCCGGCCAGTGCGCCCGCTGTGTGAAATGACTCAGACCGCCCAGTGGGGCGGTTTTTCATTTCCGGGATTACCCTGCAGACCTGTCTGAGCACAAAGCAGTAAACAACATCATAAATAGCATCAATACTTTTACTTGTTTGCAGGTGAGCAATGTCAGCACTCAACACCACTTTGTAGCCAAGGAGAAAGTAATGACAACGCATCGCAGTGAGAAAGATTCGATGGGCGCCATCGAGGTTCCGGCCGATAAACTGTGGGGAGCGCAAACCCAGCGGTCGCTGGAGCATTTCCGCATTTCCACCGAGAAAATGCCGGTCTCGCTGATCCAAGCGCTGGCGCTGACCAAGCGTGCAGCGGCGAAGGTGAACCAGGATCTGGGGCTGTTGCCTGAAGAGAAGGCTCGCGCGATTATCGCTGCGGCAGATGAAGTGCTGGCGGGGAAACATCCCGATGAGTTTCCGCTCGCCATCTGGCAGACCGGTTCCGGCACACAGAGCAACATGAATATGAACGAGGTTCTGGCGAATCGCGGCAGCGAGATCCTCGGCGGCGTGCGCGGAATGGATCGCAAAATCCACCCTAATGACGATGTAAATAAAAGCCAAAGCTCCAACGACGTGTTCCCTACCGCTATGCATGTCGCGGCGGTGATTGGCGTACGCGAACACCTGCTGCCACAATTGCGGGTTCTGAAAGACACGCTTGCGGAGAAATCTTGCGCTTTCGCTGACATAGTGAAAATCGGTCGCACCCACTTACAAGATGCAACGCCGCTGACGCTTGGTCAGGAGATCTCAGGTTGGGTCGCGATGCTGGAACACAACCTGAAGCATATCGAATTAAGTCTGCCGCACTTAAGCGAGCTGGCGCTGGGCGGCACTGCGGTAGGAACGGGGCTGAATACGCACCCGGAATATGCAGAGCGTGTGGCGAAAGAGCTGGCGAGTTTCACGCAACAACCGTTTATCACTGCGCCCAATAAGTTCGAGGCATTGGCCACCTGTGATGCGCTGGTGCATGCTCATGGCGCGTTAAAAGGGCTGGCTGCATCGCTGATGAAAATCGCCAATGATGTGCGCTGGCTGGCTTCCGGTCCGCGCTGCGGTATTGGCGAAATCGCCATTCCGGAGAACGAGCCAGGTAGCTCGATCATGCCGGGCAAAGTTAACCCGACGCAGTGCGAAGCGATGACCATGCTGTGCAGCCAGGTGCTGGGCAATGACGTGGCGATCAACATTGGCGGTGCGTCCGGCAATTTCGAACTGAATGTGTTTCGTCCACTGGTTATCCATAACTTCCTGCAATCGGTGCGTTTATTGGCCGATGGAATGGCGAGCTTCAACAAGCATTGCGCGGTGGGCATTGAGCCCAATCGTGCGCGTATCGACCAGTTGCTCAATGAATCGTTAATGTTGGTGACAGCCCTGAACATGCATATCGGTTACGACAAAGCGGCAGAAATTGCCAAAAAAGCCCATAAAGAAGGGCTGACGCTGAAAGCCTCGGCGCTGGCGCTCGGTTACCTGACAGAGGCCGAGTTTGATAGTTGGGTTCGCCCGGAGTCGATGGTCGGCAGCATGAAACAGGCCTAACTTGCCAGATAAAGGTGCAGCCGCGGGATCAACAGCGTCAGCGGCTGCGCCTGCGGTTTGAAACGGTGCTGTATATTATCGGCGTTGTAATCCAGCAGTTCGCCGATATCCGGTACTGTCCCACCGTTTTCCTCTGAAATCAGTGCAATCATCGGTGTCGGGCAAGCGTATTGCACCTGCTTTTGCGAACCGGAATACCAGATGCGCGCAATCGGTTGTACCTTCACCGGGCGTTTAATTTTCAGCCGAGCCTGCTTTGGCAGTGCGGCAATATCGTTGTACTCCTGTTCGACTCTCGCCAGCCACTGCTCCCGAGTGAAGGCTGAAACAGCGCGCGGTGATTTCAGACTTCTCTCCAGTTGCGTCAGCACCTCATCTCGCGTGAGGTTTTTGATGATGTGTTTATTGGCCCAGCCGAAACGGATGGTAGCGGGGGAATGTACCAACGTTAGCGTGCGGTAGGCATTAAGGGTGATCAGACCCGGTAAATGACGATGGACCCACTCAAAACGTGCAGCGGGCTCCAGCCCTGATTCGACGGTGACAATCTGTTCAAAGGCCACTTTCAACGAATTGATTGTGCCGATGCGCTGTTCCAGTGCCTGACGAGTCGCCTCATTGGTTCGATAACACATTACCCCCGGTAACCGCACCGCGGCTTTGCTGCTGCGGTTCTCCGACTGCTGCTGAATGAACAGATGCGTGTAGTGGTTGAGCGCCAACTCTGCCGCGCGTCGGCCAATATGTTGTTTGACATGAATCGTCGGCAGCGGATTATGCTCTGCGCCTTTGGCAATTTCCGGCAAGGTGAAGACGCGCCCGGCCATCAGACGGCACTCCGCCAGCGTAGCTTTCAATGCGCCGAGTTCATGTTCAAGCTGCCGAAAAGTGGTGTTCAGACGTTCGATAAGATCCAGCGCCGCCATCCTGATTCCTCTATTAGTTACAACATGCTATTTAATTTATAGCATAGGTGCCGACATTCGGCCAGTGCGCCGCTGCGGTTCAGGATGGTAGTGAAATGTGGTGGTAGATGGGCCAGCTAAAAGTAAATTGCGCACCGCCCAATTCGCTTTGCGAGCAGCTTACTTCACCGCCGAAAGCCAGAGCTATCGAATGTACAATAGCCAGCCCCAGGCCGCAGCCGCCGGTTGCGCGATCGCGGCTGGGATCGAGGCGGACAAAAGGCTCGAACACGCGCTGGCGCTCTTCGGGCGCAATACCCGGACCATCATCTTCCACAGTCATGCTGGCCTGCGAGCCCTGGCGCTGTAAGGTGACCCTCACGGTTTGCTGGCTGTAACGTAGAGCATTATTTACCAGATTATCCAGCACGCGTTCCATCAAGCGCATATCGAGCGCACCGTATTCTTCGCCCGGCGTGGTGGTCAGCAACAATGTATGTTTCGGGTTCATACTGCGGGCATCATCCATGTAGCTGTGAAACCAGGCAGGCAGATCCGGGGTGGTGAGTTTCAGCTCAGTTTGCGGGCGATCGAGCCTTGCAAAGGTCAACAGCTCTTCAATTAATGCTTCCAGTTGCTCGATATCACGGTTCAGCGCCGCATGCTCGGTTTCACTTAGATTATCGCTCATCTCCAGCCTGTAGCGCAGCCTGACCAGCGGTGTGCGTAGCTCGTGGGCGATACCGTCAATCAAATGTTTTTTACTGGTGATCAACGCATTGATGTTATCAGCCATCTGATTAAAGGCGATACCGAGCCGCTCAAAGCTTGAATTACTGTCGAAATGAATACGTTCCTCCAGATGGCCATCACCAAAACGCTGTGCGGCAGATTCCAGCCGCAGCATGTCCTGCCAGTGCGGGCGCATCCAGATAAACACCGGAAAGGCGAGTGAGATGCCAATCAGCGCCATCAGCGACATATCCAGTAGCCGCGTCTCATGCAGGAAAAAGAGATAGGGTACCGGGCCGACAGCCAGCACATAATGGCTGCGGGGAATGCGCTGAATAAAGGTGTATTCAGAATCCAGCGCCACAATATCACCTTCGCGCAGCCGTTGAGCGGCAGGTTCCTTAAGCGTGAATTTATTCATCGGTTCAATGCGCAGATTGAATGACAAATTTAGATCCAGCTCTTTCAGTGTCTTAGCCCATTGATGCGGCGGAATTTCGCGCAGCTCGCTACGCATTAAATAGAGGGAGCTTTTCATCAGGTCGTCCAGCGACTGACGTCCTGCGCGCTCGGCGGTAAATTTATAAACCAGACCCACCAGCATCGTCATGACCAGAAAACAGACGAACAGCAAAAGGTAAAACTGGACGAACAGTTTTTTCATCGTGATACCTGGTTAAGAGCTTCAGTTGTCCCACGCGTGCGGCGCGAACAGGTAGCCTTTGTTACGGACGGTTTTGATACGATAAGGTTCGGTGGCGCTGTCGAGCAGCTTTTTCCGGAGGCGTGAGATCGCCACATCGACGCTGCGATCCATGCCGTCATAACTGACACCGCGTAGGTTTTTCAACAGTGCGTCCCGGTCCATGATCTGCCCGGCGTGGGTTGCCAGTTCCCACAGTAGCTCAAAATCCGCCGTCGAGAGCGAAACCTGCTCGCCTGCCAGCAGCACCTGGCGATTTACTGGATCGATCGACAACGTGCCGAAACTGATGGCTTTATGCTGCTTCAGCGACGGGGCCGCAGGCTCCGCGGTAACACCCGTGCGCTGTCGCAAATGCAACCGCAGCCGGGCCAGCAGAACCGCAGGTGGCGTGGTTTTGAGTATGTAGTCGTTGGCACCCATTTCCAGCGACAGAATATGGTTCATATCACTGTCGAGCGAGGTGAGCAACACTATCGGACCATTCCACTGGCTTCGCAGGTCGCGGCACAGCGTCATACCGTCTTTACCCGGCAGCATAATATCCAGCAGCACCAGCTCCGGTTTTTCACGGGCGATCACTTCTTCGGCGCGATCGCCGCGGGGTTCGACAATGACATCCATATCGTGCTTGCCCAGATAAGCCGCAATCAGTGCGCCGACTTCCGGGTCGTCTTCCACAAAAACGATCTTATTCATATGCCTGTGTTATAGATAAAAACGTAAACATACACCGCCTTGCGGTAAGCTGCCATTATTCTTTTCTGAAAGCTATATGCTCAATTATGCTGTAGATCTTTGTTATTAAAGTATTAAAGGGAAAATTATGGGACTGTTTTTTAAAGCTATGCTTGGCGCGCTGGTGGTGCTGTTGATCGGCGTATTAGCAAAAACAAAAAATTATTATATTGCCGGGCTAATCCCACTGTTCCCGACTTTTGCGTTGATCGCCCACTATATCGTGGCGACCGAACGCGGCGTAGAAGCATTGCGCACCACCATTGTGTTCGGTATGTGGGCGATCATCCCCTATTTTGTCTATCTGCTGTCGTTGTGGTATTTCACCGGTATGATGCGCGTCTGGCCGGCGCTGGGCTGCGCAGTATTGTGTTGGTGCCTCAGCGCCTGGCTGTTAATTTTTGTCTGGAGCCGTGCCCATTAACGCACCAGCATCCAGGTTGCCGGAACAGCAGCAATCAGCAGCAGGCTGATCAGCGCTTTTTCTCGCTGTTTCAGCGTGCCAGTCATTTTGTGCGTGTGACGGGCATACATAAAGACCAACAGACCCGGCGCGTAAAGCACCACGGAGAGCAGCAGGTGCATCGGCCCGGAGGCGTACAGCAACCACAACCCGTACAGGCAGGCACCAATGGCAACCGCCTGGTGTAGCGGGCGGCGGGCCATTCTCAGCAAGAAGGCGCCAACGAGGAAGTAGGGCACCAGAATCATCTCTGAGGCAATGGTCAGCAGTGTGTTGTAATCCGATCCGGTAAGCCAGATCAGCACCAGGCAGACCTGCACGCTGCTATTGGTCAGCCACAGCGAGGCGGCTGGTGCGCTGTTTTTATTCTGGCGCGCAAAAATACGCGGGAAGGCTTTATGTGTCGCTGCCAGCAATGGAACTTCAGCGGCCATAATGGTCCAGCTCAGATAAGCGCCACATACGGAGATAATCAATCCGGTGGCAATCACCACTTCGCCCCAGCTACCAAGTAGCTTGACCATCAACCCGGCCATTGATGGGTTACGCATTTCTGCCAGTTCCGGACGTGGAATCACACCGAGAGAAAGCAGGGTGACCAGCAGATAGACCGTAAGTGCTGTCAGTACCGCCAGCAGGGTGGCGCGACCGACATCCTGTTTATTACGCGCCCTTGCTGATACTACCACGGCACCTTCCACACCGATAAATACCCACAAGGTGATCAGCATGGTGTTTTTTACCTGTTCCCAGACAGGAACGCCGAGTGCGATACCGCTGAAGTCCAGACGGAACTTGTCGAGATTAAATGCCAGCGCCGCCAGCACGACAAACAATCCAAGCGGCACCAGCTTCGCCAGCGTAGCGGCAAGATTAATGCTTGCCGCTGTCTGCACGCCGCGCAGAACCAGCGCGTGCACAACCCACAGCAACGCCGACGCGCCGACGATCGATTGCCAGGTATTTCCATCGCCAAACAGACGAAACGCGGGAGTATCGGTAAAGAAACTCAGCGCGGAAAAAACAATCACCAGATAAGAGACATTAGCAATAACCGCACATAGCCAGTATCCCCATGCCGAGCAGAAGCCGATCAGCTCGCCGAACCCTTCGCGAGCGTACGTAAAAATACCACCATCCAGATCCGGGCGTATTCGCGTCAAAATCAGCATCGCAAAGGCGAGCAGCAGTATTCCCACGCCGGTGATCACCCAGCCGATGATCAACGCCGCCGGACTGGCGACTTGCGCCATATTCTGTGGCAGGCTAAATACGCCAGCGCCGAGCATGGAGCTCAAAACCAGCGCAGTTAAAGCGCCAAGGCCTAGTTTTTTTTCCATTGTTATCCTGTCAAAAAAAGCGGCTAATCCAGAATAATTATTTTGCCGATGCGCATAAATATGGTGGATCTCACTGAGGCGCGGGATTTTACGGAGTGTCGTCAGGGCATGCAATGCTGTCGATGGCAATTTTGCGAAAAAGCGAGGAAAAAACGAAAAAAAAGCGGCCGAAGCCGCCTGATTCAGGAATGCGCTTACTTGTAGAGATCGGCGCTGATGGTCATGTTGTTGCCGCTTTCTGACCACTGGCGCGTGATGTGGTAATACTTCGCGCCTTTCTGCGCGGCACGTTTAGCAACCTGATAGGAGATTTCCGTCATGTTGCCGTAGTTGCCGGTAAACTTGATGCTGTCGAACGGTACCATCTGTGCAGCCGTGATTTTGTTCAGCTCTTCGACTTTGGTGCCGTCAGGCAGCGTGACACTGTAACGTCCGCCGGATGTGGATTGCGTTTCGAAGAAACGGCCAATACCGACGCCTGGCGTTGCATCGCTGGCAACGCCAGGAATTTCCACTTTCTTCGCTTCTTCACCGCCTTTAGCCAGCGCAGCGCGACCTGCATCGGAATCACGTGGAATAGCATCGGCGCTCTGAATAACGCGTTTTTTGGCGTCGGCTTTATAGATAAAGGCGGTAATCATCTGGTTGCCGCCCTGGTTCGCATCGACCTGGCGAACGATATAGAAAGATGCGGCGCCCTTTGCTTTGGCGGCTTTGGTGATGGCGTCGTTAACTTCCGGCTGTGTACGGTAGAAGCCCTGAACGGTGACGGTATCGTATGGTTCAAGCGCGATGGCGACATCTTTCGGTAATTCTGTTACGCCATTGATCACGCGAAAGGCCGGACGTTCTGCTTTTGCAGCATCGGCTTTATAGAGATCGACGGTGGCGCGTTGGTTGCCGCTGTTGCCCGCATCAGAGGTATCTACAACATAAAATGCCGCTGCGCCT
The DNA here is from genome assembly GCF_900116535.1 of Kosakonia arachidis. GTDB lineage: Bacteria > Pseudomonadota > Gammaproteobacteria > Enterobacterales > Enterobacteriaceae > Kosakonia > Kosakonia arachidis. The sequence goes on from NZ_FPAU01000001.1 coordinate 1,208,431, forward strand.
TCTTTATCCGCGCGTTTGGATGCCGCGCTGACGGCATCGCCAATGGCGTTAAAACGACCGATAATGACGACGCGATCATAAGGTTTTACTGCCGCTGCCTGCTCCGGTGTTAACTCCGTGGCCGCGTTCGCTGTCATCACTGTGGCAGATAAAAGAGCTGACGCCAGGAGGGTGTACTTAAGCTTCATAAAAATAGTCCTTCGCCTTGCGCAAACCATAAACTGGTGTTGTTGTTGGGAAAACGTCGGTGATTATTGCATTTAAACATCGCTACTGTCTGCGTCATTTTTCACTGACTGTGTGATGAGGAGGCAAAAAACGATAACCTTTAGTGATATGTTGAAAAAACAGACGCTTGACCAGCAAAATCGATATAGCATACAACTTTTAACGTTAATATATTGTTAAATGGCGACTCTTCGCTGGAGATTAATCGTGTTTTGCCGCTTCGCTTGAGCGGAATATCGGCCTGTTATAGCGAATTTAAGGAAAATAACCCTGCCAGAATCCCTTCACCTTTCATATTCGCCGATAAAAGAACAATTTCTCTTTTTCGGTTGTGGATCACAGGCGTTATTTTCAGTAGGTTATAGAAAGTTTGTTACTGTTTTATTCTCCGGGGCTTTTGTGAAAACAGAGGTAAATGCCTTCGGGACGACTGACAAACCATCATCTAAATCCGATGGAAGGGAAAACTATGCGTATTGGTGTACCTAAAGAACGGTTGGCCAATGAAACCCGCGTTGCGGCGACACCGAAAACGGTCGAGCAATTGCTTAAATTGGGTTTCAGCGTTGCGGTTGAAAGCGGCGCGGGCAAGCTGGCAAGTTTTGATGACGATGCGTTTACTCTGGCAGGGGCAACGATAGTCGATAGCAGCAACGTCTGGCATTCCGACGTGATCCTGAAAGTGAACGCGCCGGACGATGAAGAGATCGCGCTGCTCAATCCAGGCACGACGCTGGTCAGCTTTATCTGGCCTGCGCAGAACCTTGTGCTGATGGAGAAGCTGGCGGCGCGCAACGTGACTGTGATGGCGATGGATTCCGTGCCGCGTATCTCGCGCGCGCAGTCACTGGATGCGCTCAGCTCAATGGCGAATATCGCAGGTTATCGTGCCATTGTTGAAGCTGCGCATGAGTTTGGGCGCTTCTTTACCGGGCAGATCACTGCGGCAGGGAAAGTTCCGCCGGCAAAAGTGATGGTGATCGGCGCGGGCGTCGCTGGCCTGGCCGCCATCGGCGCCGCAAATAGCCTTGGCGCGATTGTCCGTGCGTTCGACACCCGTCCGGAAGTGAAGGAACAGGTGCAAAGTATGGGTGCCGAATTCCTTGAGCTCGATTTCGAAGAGGAAGCGGGCAGCGGTGACGGCTACGCAAAAGTGATGTCCGAAGCCTTTATCAAGGCGGAGATGGAACTGTTTGCTGCGCAGGCGAAAGATGTCGATATTATCGTCACCACCGCGCTTATCCCTGGTAAACCGGCACCGAAGCTGATCACCCGTGAGATGGTCGATTCCATGAAGCCGGGTAGCGTAATTGTCGATCTGGCGGCGCAAAACGGTGGTAACTGCGAATATACCGTGCCGAATGAAATCAGCACCACGGCCAACGGCGTGAAAGTGATTGGTTATACCGATCTACCAGGCCGCTTGCCGACGCAGTCCTCCCAACTTTACGGCACCAACCTGGTGAACTTGCTGAAACTACTGTGTGTTGAAAAAGACGGCAACGTAGTGGTCAACTTTGATGATGTCGTGGTGCGCGGTGTAACCGTAGTTCGCGACGGCGAAATCACCTGGCCAGCACCGCCGATTCAGGTTTCAGCACAGCCGCAGGCAACCCCAAAAGTAACCGCAGCACCGAAAGAAGAAGCCAAACCGGTCTCGCCGTGGCGTAAATATGCGCTGATGGCGCTGGCGATCATTTTGTTTGGCTGGCTGGCGAATGTCGCGCCGAAAGAGTTCCTCGGCCACTTTACTGTCTTCGCGCTTTCGTGCGTAGTGGGTTACTACGTGGTGTGGAATGTGTCGCATGCGCTGCATACGCCGCTAATGTCGGTAACCAACGCGATTTCCGGCATTATTGTCGTCGGCGCGTTATTGCAGATCGGCCATGGTGGCTGGGTCAGCTTTTTAAGCTTTATTGCGGTACTGATTGCCAGCATTAATATTTTTGGTGGTTTCACCGTCACTCAGCGCATGCTGAAAATGTTCCGCAAGAACTAAGGGGTAACAGATGTCTGGAGGATTAGTTACTGCTGCATACATTGTTGCCGCGATCCTGTTTATTTTCAGCCTGGCGGGGCTTTCTAAGCACGAAACCTCCCAGCAGGGCAATAACTTCGGTATCGCCGGGATGGCGATTGCGCTGATCGCCACCATATTTGGCCCAGACACCGGCAACGTTGCCTGGATTCTGGTGGCCATGATCATTGGTGGCGCGATCGGTATTCGCCTGGCGAAGAAAGTAGAAATGACCCAAATGCCGGAGCTGGTAGCAGTGCTACACAGCTTTGTCGGTCTGGCGGCGGTGTTGGTCGGCTTTAACAGCTACCTGTACCACGATGCGGGCCTGGAACCGGTGCTGTTGAATATTCACCTGACCGAAGTGTTCCTCGGTATCTTTATTGGTGCGGTGACCTTTACAGGTTCCATCGTGGCGTTCGGCAAGCTGCGCGGCAAGATCTCTTCTAAACCGCTGATGCTGCCGCATCGTCACAAAATGAACCTTGCGGCGCTGATCGTCTCTTTTGTTCTGTTGCTGGTGTTTGTCCGTACCCACAGCGTTGGCCTGCAAGCTCTGGCACTGTTGCTGATGACCATCATTGCGCTGGTGTTCGGCTGGCATCTGGTGGCGTCCATCGGCGGTGCAGATATGCCGGTGGTGGTTTCCATGCTGAACTCCTACTCCGGTTGGGCGGCGGCGGCGGCGGGCTTTATGCTCAGCAACGACCTGCTGATAGTGACCGGTGCGCTGGTCGGTTCGTCGGGTGCGATCCTCTCTTACATTATGTGTAAGGCGATGAACCGCTCCTTTATCAGCGTGATTGCCGGTGGTTTTGGTACCGACGGTTCTTCATCCGGTGGTGATGAAGAAGTAGGCGAGCATCGCGAAATTAACGCAGAAGAGACTGCCGAGCTACTGAAAAATTCGCATTCAGTGATCATCACCCCGGGCTATGGTATGGCGGTGGCGCAGGCGCAGTATCCGGTGGCGGAAATCACCGAAAAACTGCGTGCGCGCGGCGTGAAAGTGCGCTTTGGTATTCACCCGGTCGCTGGGCGTCTGCCGGGCCATATGAACGTGCTGCTGGCAGAAGCGAAAGTGCCGTACGATATCGTGCTGGAAATGGATGAGATCAACGATGATTTCGCTGATACCGATACGGTGCTGGTGATCGGCGCTAACGATACCGTTAACCCGGCGGCGCAGGACGATCCGAAGAGTCCCATTGCCGGGATGCCGGTGCTGGAAGTATGGAAAGCGCAGAACGTCATTGTCTTCAAACGTTCGATGAACACCGGCTATGCTGGCGTACAGAACCCGCTATTCTTCAAAGAGAATACGCAGATGCTGTTTGGCGATGCCAAAGCTAGCGTTGATGCAATCCTCAAAGCGCTGTAAGTTATACCGCTTATATATACCGCTCCTCGGAGCGGTATTTTTTTGCCCGAAACCCGAATGGGCAGAGCAACTATACTTCTTTCTTCATGTGTTTATACGGAGGAAGGATGACGTTTTTACCTCATTTTGACTTTATATCTTTATTGATGTCACCCGCATTCTGGGCTAGCCTGGCGACAGTGGTGGTGGTCACGTTGGTGGTTTACTGGCTGTTTACGCGCTTACTGAAGATGGTGATGAAAGGGGCGCATAATCGGCGCGAGAAACAACAGGCAGTCGGCAAAATGCAGCATGTGCTGATCGATATGCTCAGCCGCACCAGTCAATTTCTGCTCTTTATTGCTGCGTTACTCTTTAGCCTGCGTTTCATCGATCTCCCCGACCGACTGTTTAACACCCTCGGACACGCCTGGTTTTTAGTACTGGCAATTCAGATGGCCATTTGGCTTGATCAGGGCGTGGTGTCGTGGATGCGCCATTTGATGTATACGCCTGGTGCAAGCCGAAATCCCGTGACCATGGTGATTGCCGGTCTGTTGCTACGCATGATGCTATGGGCCATCATGCTGCTATCGATTCTGGCGAACGCGGGAGTCAATATCACCGCGCTGGTTGCCAGCCTCGGTGTTGGCGGCATTGCGATTGCGCTTGCTGTACAGACTATCCTAAGCGATGTCTTTGCCTCGCTCTCCATTGGCTTTGATAAGCCCTTCGAAATTGGCGATTTCGTGGTGTTTAACGATGTTGCAGGCACCATTGAGCATATTGGCCTTAAAACTACGCGTATCCGTAGCCTGAGTGGCGAGCAAATCGTCTGCGGCAATGCGATTTTGCTGCAACAAACGCTGCATAACTATAAGCGCATGCAGACGCGACGTATCGTTTTCACCTTCGGTCTGGACGTCAGTACGCCGCCGAACAAACTGCGGAAAGTGAGTGAGATGGTGCGGACCATCATTACCGACGTGGGTGAAACGAAGTTTGACCGCGCGCATTTTCAGGGATTCGCCGCCGATCGGCTGAATGTTGAAGTCGTGCATATCGTCAACACGGCGGATTACAACAAGTACATGGATATTCAGCAGGAAATTAATATCCGTATTATAGAAAAACTGGCAGAAGAGGGGATCGCGCTGGCGCTGCCGTGCGTGGTGGTAAAAGGCGGGCTGGCGGTAGAAAACCCGTCGACTGAGCAGCGCGTTGAACCAGTAGTATAAAAAACTGCTTTACTTGAAGTGAACCCCGAAAGGTTGATACCCCAACAATTGGGGTTCACTTTATCGCGTGTTTACCTTTAATCGTCTTCGTCGTCCAGTTCGATCGGGCTTTGGTATTCATCCGGTTTGATAACTAACAGGTCACAGCGCAGATGATCGATCACCTGTTCGGCCGTATTACCGAGGAACGCCGCAGAAATCCCGGTGCGCCCTATAGTACCCAGCACCACAATCCCGGCCTGTAAGTGCTCGGCAAGATCCGGGATCACCTCTTCCGGTAACCCTTTCTCAACATGCGTCAGTTTCTCATCAATGCTGAATTTTTGCCGCAGCGCTTTCATTGCCAGCAGATGTTGACCACGTATAGCGTCGTTGTACACGCTGGGATCAAATTCCGGCAGTTCGATGGCGATATTGATTGGCGTAACCGGATAAGCACCGACAATATGCACTTCGGTATGGTTGACCTGTTCGGCCAACTGCAACGTCTCTTTGACCAGCTTTTCGTTCAGTGAATTGTGATATAGCTCTTCACTGGCGAGATTGACCGCCACCACGGCACGACCACCTTCCGGCCAGGGCTGATCTTTGACCATCCATACCGGACAAGGGCATTTGCGCAACAGATGCCAGTCCGTTGGGGTGAAAATAACCGATTCCAGCCGATCATGCTGGTGGGTCATTTTCAGCAATAAATCATGGCCACCAGAAATCACTTCCTGGATGATGGCTTCGAAAGGGCGGTTATGCCAGACCACTTTGATCTCAATCGGCACGCCCGCATCAATATAAAATTTTGCCTGCTCACGGATCCACGCAGTACGCTGGCTGATTACGCCTTGCCGCATAGCGGTGCGTTCATCGGGGGACAGAAGGGTGGTCATTTCGTAAGAGAAATCATAGATTGGCAAAAAGGCTTTAATACGGCCACCAATCCGTTGATGCAAATACACAGCACGCCGTAATGCTGGCTGATCGTCCTGGTTAGGATCGATAGCGACCAACATGTTTTGATACTTAGCCATACAGGGTCTCCTTACATCTGTCACCACAGTCTGTAAATAAAAGATAACCCATAAGTACTGAATGAAACAGGGAAAACCCTTTGCCAGATCAATAAATCACAAAAATTACACAGTCCGGCAAAGGATCTGAAGGCAGGGGAAAAACTCAGGCGACGTTGCGCGTGTGGCCAGCCAGCTGCGCCAGCATATCGCTATTTTCAATGGTGATATATTTACCTTTCACCGCCAGCATTCCGCTCTTCTGGAAGCGGCCGAGCAGGCGGCTAATGGTTTCTACCGTCAGCCCCAGATAGTTACCAATATCGCCACGGGTCATGGTCAGACGGAATTCACGCGGTGAGAAGCCGCGCTGAGCAAAACGACGCGAGAGATTGTAGATAAAAGCCGCCAGACGCTCTTCAGCATTTTTCTTCGACAGCAACAGAATCATATCCTGATCGCCTTTGATTTCACCACTCATCAGACGCATCATCTGCTGACGCAAGTTGGGCATTTTGCCGGAAAGATCGTCCAGCGTCTCAAACGGGATTTCACAAACCATTGAGGTTTCCAGCGCCTGCGCGAAGCTGGGATGATGAGCGGTACCAATCGCGTCGAATCCGACCAGATCGCCAGCCAGATGGAAGCCGGTGATCTGCTCGTCGCCCTGTTCGGTAATGGTGTAGCTCTTAATCGTACCGGAACGGATTGCGTACAGCGATTTCAGTTCATCCCCTGCTTTAAACAGCGTCTGACCTTTCTGAATGGGCTTTTTACGCTCAATGATGTTGTCGAGCTGATCCAGCTCGTGCTCATTGAGCGTAAAAGGGATACAAAGCTGGCTAATACTGCAATCCTGGCAATGGATTGCACATCCGCCTGACTGAATGCGTCGTATAATTCGCTTTTCCGGGATCATAGGTCTGCTCAAGCCGTAATTGATATTTGTCAATTTTAACATCTTTTTCTTGAGCACGTAAGTCTGGTAAAACGTCAATTCACGATTATTAAAACAGGCGGGCGAACTTCAATGAGATGGATCGACATCATCTTATTGAAATTCATTCACTTCGTTAAAGCTTTTATCGCAAGACTTCCTAATAAAAAGGCTTTTTATGCGCTTTTTCTCACAATAGCAGGTAGCCTTCATGACGTAACAGCCACTCTTTGCGCTGTACGCCGCCTGCATAGCCAGTCATAGTGCCATTGCTGCCAATAACACGGTGGCAGGGTACGACAATACTGACCGGGTTTGAACCATTGGCGGCGCCCACCGCTCGCGCGGCCGTTGCGCGCCCCAGCGTTTTCGCCAACTGACCATAATGCACCACCTGGCCGCACGGGATCGTGCGCAACGCTTGCCATACCTCACGCTGGAAGGGGGTACCGGCGGTCGCCGTGGGGAGGATGTCGATAACAGCCAGATCGCCGTCAAAGTAGTCCTGCAATTTCTGGCTCAATCCGCCAGGATTCGTTGCGGTAGTGCGTTGATAGCCTTCACTGCGATAATGAATATCCAGCAGCTTATTCATGCGATCGCTGTGCTCTTCCCACTCTACGGCGCGCAGATGAAAATTTTCGTCACACACTATCCATAGTGGGCCAAGCGGGGTGGATATTTTATCCTCAAGTAGCGTCAACATTCGGCATCCTTAACCGTGGCAAAGTGTGCTAATCCTAGCAGACGACTTGCCGTGTCACCATACCCCGAAAGTACGTTTATTCCGCCATATTCAGGTGAGAAACAGAATAACAAAGAGACAATATATCGTTAACTAATAGATCATATATCATCTATTCTCGATGATAAAAAAATAGAGCCTGCCGACATCTGTCAGGCTCTACAGTACACACAATGACGCTTCCTTTCGTTATTTCCTGCAATATCCTCCGTGTGCGGTAAATATAGTTATAGCGGTGCTTATAAATATTTCCAGTATGAAATGGTGATTGATTTCACGATAATTTAACTAAAATCCAGGTCGGCGTCGTGATAATAATTTGCGTTAAGTTCAATTCATACTCTCAAATTCATTATGGTTATTTTACTGCCATTAAACAGGCGAAAACCTCAACTGTTTGTCAAACTTAAGGTAAATCCTGGCGGGCCATTGTGAGGGCGCTGCACGCCCGTTATAGTACATAAGCAGAAGTTGATTGAGGACGGCCTGATGAACCCTGATAAATCGCTTTTTCTTGACGCCATGGAGGACGTTCAGCCCCTGAAGCGCCGTGCGGATGTACACTGGCAGCGAACACCTAATCCTCGCGTGCGCCAGCGTATCGACACCCTGCAGCTTGATAATTTTCTCACCACCGGTTTTCTTGACATTATCCCTCTCGGTACGCCACTGGAGTTTAAACGTGAAGGGTTGCAGAACGGTGTGCTGGATAAGCTACGGCAGGGGAAATACAGCCAGCAGGCAAGCCTTAATCTGCTACGCCAGCCGGTTGAGCAATGTCGTCAGATGCTGTTCCGCTTTATGCACCAGGCACGGCTTGATGGTTTGCGCAATGTGTTCATTATTCATGGCAAGGGTCGGGAAGACGGCTCGCATCCGAATATTGTGCGCAGTTATCTGGCGCGCTGGTTAGCCGAGTTTGATGACGTTCAGGCATTCTGTGCGGCGCTGCCGCATCACGGTGGCAACGGCGCCTGCTACGTGGCGTTGCGTAAGTCGGAGCAGGCAAAACTGGATAATTGGGAACGTCACGCCAAACGTAGCCGCTGATGGTCTGGCGTGATGTCTGTATGTCCTCCCACTGGTCGGTTTCTGCATAGCGCCCACGGTTTAATAATACAAATTGCTAATATCCGTCATTTTTGCCTGTGCTGGTGAATACTCTCTCGGTGTGAGTTTTATCCGCTGTCTGGCAATATTCCTGGCCTGCGGATGAGCGCCCATAAAATCTCTGCAGTTTTCACCTTCTGTGATCCCATAACGTCGTTTGTAGTAAAAGTTAAACGTTTGGGGAATAATGCCGGAATAATACTGGGATGAATATTCAGCGGTACCGCCACGGGCTTTTATAAAATTAACGATGGCATGGCCAATATCGCTGCTGGGTTTAGAACAGCGCAGATAACTCTGCTTTCCGTCGCCACCAAAAACCACGCTGTGCATACTTTTCATAGTGATCGCTTTCCGTGTCAGTGCACACTGTATATCTTCAAGATTCTGCTGCAGCCTCAGCCCCGTGTCGAAATGCGCGCATAGCAGGTAATCGTGCTGATCGGATAAGGCATACAACCCCAAACAAGTTTGCACCGCTGGCATGGAAAGATCTAAATCTTCGCGTTTAAAAACACCATATTGTCCTTGAAATACGACGACTCTCATCTCAGTAGCTCCATTCTATAGTGAATAATATTTTCTCAGATCAGGAAAGCTATTTAATAATATAATGATAATGACTATTGTCTCTTAATAAGAGTAATATTTATGTATTTTTCATCTTAAATAAAGAGAAAGCACATCTGTATAACTATATTGAAAGCTTTTTTATTTGACGATCGGTAAATCAATAACATGGTGAAAGCCTGTTTGCGATATTTACTGACACTATTTTCGTGGGCGGAACAGGATGAGGTAGTGAAGTATCACTAGTGGGGAATAATGCTCAGCCCCAGGTTGTACTGGAATATTTTTGACGACTCAGTACTGCACCTTGTTTGTGGGACGTGCACTGTATGAGTTTAAGCCCACTTGTTGGAGATGGGCTGCGCCAGAAATGTATTTACCGGTACTAAATCATGCTCGCCAGTCGGAGTTAACATAAGAGATTTTGGGTGATATCAAGCAAATCAACTTTGCGCGCGGGGTAGATTGCGCAGGTCTGGATGGATCTTGCGATAACCATGGGTGCAATCTGATTCAAGCCTGAACTGTTTAACTTACCCAAATAGCTTTTTATCATGCTATGGAAAATCAATATAATTACGTAGTAGTTAAGTGAAATGGCTACATAAGTGCGTTTTGCTTGCAGACTTACGTAGGTATAGTGCTTCTTTAAATAAATTGAATTATAATGTCGGAAATATTAGCATGAAATCGGTGATTTCTTAATGATTTACACTATCGATGAAACCATTACATACAATTCACATGACTGCACGCTAAATCACATTCCTACCGAAGAATCACTGAATCTCAGCATTTCAGCAGGTCGACTTTTTGAGCAATTGCTAAACGCTAATGGCGAAATTCTGTCGCGAGATACTTTGCTGACCGAAGTATGGGATAAATATGGTCTCCGCGGATCGAACAGTAACCTGAACCAGTATCTTAGTATCCTACGTAAGGCGCTTGCTGCGTTTGGATGTGAGAATCTCATCATCACAATCCCTAAAATTGGGATACGCCTCAACGCAGACATTAAAATAGAGCGAGAGTATGTCGCACCCATCATTGTGGCTGATGACTTAGCCGACGATACATCAGCAGTGCCCTTGGCTGATAAGCAGTTAAATGGCGCAGTATTAATTTCGTCAAAAGCTACTGATAACATTGTACAGCACTCATTCACTGCTACCCGGAACATTTTGTTTGCCGTTGTTGCCTTAGCCCTTATGGGAAGTGCTGTTTGGTATTACTCTGTGAGGCAGTCTGCAGAACTGAGTATTCCGTCAAGCATCGTAAAGCTGGCAGGCGGATGCGAGGTGGTACTGTTGCAGGGAGCGGATATTATTGAACGCCAGTCACAGGATAAACAAATACTTCAAATCCTCAGTGAAAATAATCAATCTTGCGTTCCTGGACGTAGAGTTTATTTCGGTAAAATAACGTCACTGACGACCAAAAATTATGGTAGAACCATTCTGTCAGCATGTAAGCTTAATAATAGTGGACACATCATTTCATGCGACAATTTTTATTATATGGACTGGAGAGTGGAATGAAAAGGAGCACCAATATAGCGCTTGTTTGTACGCTGACAGCATTGTTAATCGTGATTTTTTCAGTTATTTATTTTCTGAGCCATAAAAACAAAGACTTCCCTTTTCGCTGCTCAACATTTAGCCGATATGATCTCAGCCGTAGTGCGGAAAAGAACATTGAATTTGCTATCTCCCATGATTTGCGGTTTGAAACAAAGAGCGATGGTTATCTTTTATTAAATGGACAGGCGGAAGTCGATGGGCATACCTTTATTCTTAACAGGCGAATTGTATTTATTAATGGTGCTAAGCTAGATGATGATACTTATAAATATAAAATAGATGAAATTATTACTTCAACAATCGATAATACGCCGAATGAGTTTTTTAATCTATTGCTGGCGGAAATTACATTAGATCCTTCTTATCTCCAACTGGATGTTGATAAAGTGGATGAAGGCTCCTATCTCATTGGCGGGCCACTTTCCTATTTGTTTATCTGCCAGCGTTATTGAGCACCAGAAAATTGCTAATTTTCAAAATAAAATATAAGCCGGGAGGGATATCCAGGTTTCCTGTTAGCGCTCTCTTCGGGGAGCGCTGATGCAGCCATTTGCGTGAGAATGACGCCGGGGCTGATAGCTTCACCCTTATCTCGCTGATGCCGCATGGCACTGAGGCATTGTCCGTATCTGTGAGCAGACAAGCATCTGTTAATGAAACGGTGCTCCCTATCAAAATGTGCCTTGAAGATTCCTGGCGGGACAACTGGCTGAAAGTTGCATCAGCATCTACAAAAGGGAACACGGAGCGAAGTTCTGTCCGACTGGCAAGCCGTATCCAGTACCGGTTACGTTGCTTTATCCACGTCAGCGCTTTCTTTCTCTGACTGTACATGCCTTTTCTGACTTAATCGCAAGTTACATGGTGCTGATGCCAGGCTGTGTTAATCACAGCCTGGCATCAGCACCGGAGGTAGATTAAAAAATCTGCGTCCAGCGGATATCATTGGCGGGCGGTACCGCGCCGGATACCGGATCGCTATGACCAAAAATACGCGTGTTGTGCCAAATCTGATTATTCTGCGCGGCTATGCGAACATTAGCGGCAAACTCTGCGATGCCAGGACCGCAAGAGGAAATATAAATTCTTGCCGGAACGGCGTTGTGTGCCATATTCCCTTGAACCAGTGCAAGAAAGGTCTCGGCATTAATATCGACAACGCCAGGGGCCGCGTTACCAATTTCCGTACCATTACCATGGGCAATAACCACAATAGTCGCGCCGTTGATAATATTTAAATTCATGGGATTGACCTGAGCCCACGTATATCTGTTCGTGACCGGGTTCCAGGCGCCATTCAGTTGTGTGTTAACAATATCGGCATCGGTAGACATGAGCATTACAATAGTCATACAGTATCTCCTCTTTGTGAAATAATAACCTTCTGATTTAAAGGTGTTTCTATGTTTATCACCAAAACAGACAGATAACGGATAAAACAACCCGACAATGCGTTACTGCGTTGCCAATATTAACCAACTTATTTTTCCCGACCAGTTAGCCAGATAGCCGATGCACTATTCCTGGTGTCGCCTGGCATAATTTGGTCGTCTCATCATAAGCGGCAATATGGCATTGATTTATCGTCTCATTCTTAAATACGCGTTTAGTAAGTAAATTTTGTTGGCGTTCAGTTGATGAGAGAGGAAAAGAGTATTACCGCTAAACAGCCATCAGCGCAGGGATTGTTTTTACAATCAATGAGTAACACACTACACTTAGTGGCTGTTTCTCCATTGGACGGCCCGGATGTCAACACTAACACTTAAAAGTAATCACTTCTTTTTCATCATTTTATTATTTCTGGTCAGCGTGGCGTTTTTCGGCCTGATCCAGCCCTATTATTCCGCCATTATCTGGGCGATCATTCTGGCGCTGATTTTCTATCCGCTGCGCATGCGACTCTCGGTATGGCTGCGCGGGCGTAACGGCATCGCCTCGGTGATTACCGTGTTGCTGATTTGCGTGATTGTATTTATTCCGATGATGATGGTGCTCTCTTCACTGGCCGTGGAGATCAACAGCCTGTACCAACGTCTGCAAAATAATGCGACCGATCTCCCGCAACTATTAAGTAACGGTATTGCTCATCTGCCGGAGTGGGCGAAGGGCTATCTGCGCGACAATGATTTTGATTCGGTGAATGCGATTCGGGAAAAACTCTCCGGTGTGGCGCTGAGCATCGGACGTTATCTGGCTGGCAGCGCAGTGATCATCGGTAAAGGCACGTTGGGTATTACCGTTAGCTTATTTTTGATGGTCTATCTACTGTTCTTTCTGCTGAAAGATGGTGCAACGCTGGTACGCCGGATCTACGAAGTTGTGCCGCTGACGGCAACCATTAAGCGTCGCCTGTTTTTGAAATTCGCCGGTGTGGCGCGCGCCACGGTAAAAGGGACACTGGTGGTCGCCATCGTACAGGGTGCGCTGGGCGGCATCGGGTTCTGGTTTGCCGGTTTCAACGGCAGCCTGCTGTGGGCGGCAATGATGGCATTCCTGTCGTTAATCCCGGCGGTGGGAACAGCGATTGTCTGGATCCCGGCGGTGATTTTTCTCTATTCAACCGATGAGTTTGTCACGGCAACGGCGCTGACGCTCTACTTTGTGATCGTCGTTGGCCTGGCCGATAATCTTCTGCGCCCGCTGCTGGTAGGGAAAGATACTCGCATGCCGGATTATTTGATCCTGCTGACCACGCTGGGCGGCCTGCAACTCTTCGGCATTAATGGTTTTGTTCTTGGACCCACAATTGCCGCGCTGTTTATCACCTCCTGGAATTTGCTGGCGGAGGCGCGGGTCAGCTCCGCAAAAAATAGCCCACCAACACCTCCGCAATAAAGGCGTTGCGTGGTAAAGGTGACGTAATGGGGCTGGCAAAGCGTAGCAGGGTGACCACCGCAGTGTCTGCCAGCGCCTGGATAAGGGCGTCGCTCCACCCATGGCAATAATAATGCTGCACCTTTTCCAGTAACCGGCTGTGGCCGCCTTTTATGTTCTGCCAGTGGCATGGCAACGATTACTACCCGCGACATATATTTCCTCGTCGTGAGCTGTTATCGGCTGGTGCGAATTATTTACCGCGTAATATAAGACGGTAAACTATGCGTTGTAAAAATAATATAAATCCCGCAGCAGAGTAAAGAATTGAAAAACTTTTGAGTAAAATTGTGGTCTGTGGTAGAAATAATTGGTGTTTAACGACTGAGGACAATTTTCATCCGCACGATGAGAAGCAATTCGCGGATAATTGTAATTATATGGACATTCTGTTCAGCATTTTAAATTCTGTTTTTCCCCGTCATCAATCCTCCTGCTGCCCGCTTGCGGGTGAACAATACTGGCGCACGGCGCTATAGTTTACTCCTGCCTGTGCTGGCGTGCTGCGTCCGGCCGATATTGCTTTTTCCGGTTTTCCGCGCTGCGGCAAACCGCTCAAGGATATTTATTCCCAAGCAGGAGAGAAAATGATTTATTGGATATTACTGGTCTTCGCTATTATTGCTGAAATAACCGGCACATTGTCAATGAAATGGGCTAGTATCAATGATAGCCAGTCCGGATTTATATTAATGCTGATAATGATTGCGCTGTCGTATATTTTTTTGGCGTTTGCGGTGAAAAAAATTGCTCTTGGTGTGGCGTATGCTTTATGGGAAGGTATTGGCGTATTATTCATTACTCTGTTCAGCGTATTTCTTTTTGATGAACAACTCTCGGTATTAAAAGTGACCGGGCTGGTAACGTTGGTGTTGGGCATTGTGCTGATTAAATCCGGGACGCGTAAACCGCGTCAGGAGCGAAATAATGCCGCAGTTTGAGTGGATCCACGGTCTCTGGCTGGCGATAGCTATTGGGCTGGAGATCACGGCGAATATCTTTCTGAAGTTCTCTGACGGTTTTCGTCGCAAACTGTACGGTAGCGGCTCGCTGTTGGCGGTGCTGGCGGCGTTTAGTGCGCTGTCACAGGCAGTGGAAGGGATCGATCTTTCCGTGGCCTATGCGGTGTGGGGCGGATTTGGTATTGTCGCTACGCTGGTGGCGGGCTGGATCCTCTTTGGCCAGAGCCTGAACCGTAAAGGTTGGTTTGGTCTTCTGCTGTTAATTATGGGTATGCTGCTGATTAAACTCGCATGATGTGAAGCTGCCCGCGTTTACGGGCAGCGAATGTTGCAAACTGTATTACGCTTTACTCATTAACTACCGCAACGTGACTTTTTCAGGCCACCTGCAGGGGGCGGTGAATGTTCAATCCGTTTAGCTGGCGCAATATTCCCAGCGCAAGGACGCTATTTGTAATGACCTTTATGGCGGGGATTGGATTAATCGTCTCGGTTGTTGCACTGCTTTATCTCTCGTTGCATTTAATTAGCAGCAAAGCCAATGAAATTGATGAACGTCGCACCGCGCTCTCGGTACAAGGCGCGATTCAGACATCGGTTAACCGAATCCGCTCACTGGTGATTGATAATGGGGTCTGGGACGATGCGGTGCGGGAAGTTTATCGACCGCATCTGGATACTCAGTGGCTGTACAATACCTGGGGGGCTGGTTATAAAATCAATAATCTGTATGACGGCACCTTTGTACTGGATGAGCAATTTAACGTGCTATGGGGCGCGTTTCGCAGCAAACTTTTTACGGAGCACGATCTCACTTTTTTTGGTAGTGGATTGTGGGCGCTGATCCGCGATCATATCCAACTTCTTCAGTCCGGGAAAGAGGTCTACGCCGGGATTACACAGACTCGGGACGGCGTGGCGTTTATTAGCATCGGGCTGGTGCGCCCGATGGTTGGTCGTCTTGAGATTTACGACGGCACTCGCCGCTATCTGGTGATTACCCGCCATATGGATGCACAGACCTTCAGCGATCTTGGCAAAACCTTCCAGATTAAAGATTTACGCCTGTCGCCAAAGAATACCAGCGTAAACAGCGTTCCGCTGCGCGACTCGGCAGGCGAGGTGCTCGGTTATCTGAGCTGGACGCCGCGTCTGCCGGGTGCAGAAGCCTCCAGGGCAGCAGCATCAAATATTTTCCAGATTGCGATGTTGGCGTCCGGCTTGATCTTGGTGTTTATCGTGCTGAGCAGTGCCGGACTGTACAAGCTGGCGCGCGGAGAAAGTCTGGCGCGCAAAATCGCCCTGACGGACTGGCTCAGCCAGTTACCCAATCGCCGGGCGCTCATCGAAAACATTGAACACCTGGGCGCGATGGGCGATCCGGACACGATAAGCGTGGTATTTATCGACCTGGATGGTTTTAAAGATGTGAATGATATTTACGGACACGATGTTGGCGACCGACTCATTGTCACCATAGCCCAGACCTTACGCGAGAAAGTGCCGACTAATGGTATGCTGGCGCGGATGGGGGGCGACGAATTTGCCATGACCCTGAGTGGGCCGTGGTCGGTGGAAAATGCCACCGAGTTTGCCAATAACGTCCTGCAATACCTGAATCATCCCGTGCGCATTGGTAAACGCACCATCCATATTGGTGCCAGCATTGGCATCGCCAGCGGAACGTTGCTGGAGTGCTCCAGTTCTGAGTTGTTTCGCCGTGCGGATATTGCGATGTATCACTCGAAAATTACCGGCAAAGACAGGCTAACGCATTATGATGCAGCGCTGAACAGCGCTCGCGAGCGACAACTATTGATTGAAAGCGATATCCGCGACGGACTGGAGCGCGAGGAGTTTGATGTCTGGTATCAACCGATTGTCGATGCCCGAAGCCAGATGATGGTGGGGATCGAAGCACTGGCACGCTGGCCGCGCCGTCCTGACGGAGAATTAAAACCAGATGAATTTATTCCGATTGCAGAGACCAGCGGTTTGATTTACTCGTTGGGACAGTTTGTCTTGCGCCGTGCTTGCAGCGATCTCCAGCCGTTAGAGGATCTGAAATTATCGGTCAATATTTCGCCAGCGCAGTTTCGCGATCCGGAATTCGAGAACAAAGTCTCCGGCGTGCTGGAGACCTGCCGCTTTCCAGCGCACCGCCTGCAACTGGAAGTGACGGAAACCTACGTGCTGGAAAATCCCGAACGCGCCCGTTCGGCCATCGACAACTTAAAAGCGCTGGGCACAGCGGTGGCACTGGATGATTTTGGTACCGGTTACTCCAGTATTGGTTATCTGCGACGTTTTAATTTCGATACCATTAAGATTGATAAATCACTGGCCGGGATGGTGGACGACGATGAGCAGGCTTCGGCGCTGGTAAGCGGGACTATCCGCATCGCCAGCGCGCTCGGTATGTTGGTGGTGGCGGAGGGCGTGGAGAATGAAAAGCAAGTGAAACTCTTAAAGCAGGCTGGTTGCGACCAGCTTCAGGGATATTACTTCAGTAAACCGATGCCGCTGCACGATATCCTGCAACTCCGTTTACAGCGGCTGGGCTAAATTACTCGCTCTCTTTTGCCAGCGCTTCCAGCTTGTCACGAAAACCGGTTACAGAGATGGCGCGGTTATCGGCGCGCCAGCGATCTTTTGCCGCTGGTGCCGAGCTTTGTACGGCAATCAACTGCCAGCCTGCATCGGTTTTAAGCATCAGCGGTGAACCGCTGTCGCCGGGCAGGGTATCGCACTGATGCGACAATACGCTATTTTGCGCCCAACCAGTGACTATACAATCCTCGTGGCTGTAGAGCGTATCCAGATGATCTTCTGGATAGCCTGCCTGCGTTACTTTCCGGTTAGCCGTTTTCAGCGCCGCCGTCAGTTCGTTTTTATCGCCTACAAAGATTGGTAGCGGTGTAATGCCGGACGGCGGATAACGCAGGACGATCAGGCCAAAATCCCACGATGCGGCTGCAGAGGGAACGATCCAGCCATCGCCATCGGGTTTTAGACGATGGCCGAGCGATGCGTCGACACGGCCTTCAATACCGTGAATTTCATAGCGCCAGGTCCCTTTTTGCGAAACAAAACGCAGCGCGACAGCTTTGTCTGCTTTCCCGTTCGGTGGCGTCAGCAGGCAATGCCCGGCGGTCAGCGCCAGGTGCGGAGAGATAAGGGTGGCAGTACACAGATTACCGCTGGCGGTTTCCAGTTGGCCAATAGCATCCCACGGCGATTTGGCTGGTGTTGGGACCGGGACACGATCATCATGACCAAAAAAAAGCGTTTTTACATCGCGGGCATTAACTGCGTCATCCTCGCCATCGTCGGCATGACCAGCAGCGGAAAACACAAACAGCGATCCCAGCATCAGCACAACAGTTTTTCGCATATCACACTCTGGTGGGTAATTATGATTATTAACGTAAGCCCAGATAAATATAGACGGGACGCGAGGAAAGTGGGAGTAAAATCAGCGTGCTACATCAGTAAAGATAAAAACGGATGGCAATAAGCGCGCAAATAATCAGCATTAACAGAATCAGTTCAAAACGATAACGTCGCAGCATATGCCCTCCAGAGAAAAACGGCGCCTCACCCGAAGGGCTCAGCGCCGACTTGTCACAGCGTACCGCTAAGGACGCCGGAATCAGACACGTTTACTTATGCAGCCGGTTGTGCAGCCGGTTTAGTTGCAGTGTGTTTAACGTGTTTTTTGTGTTTTTTAACAGCCTGTGCTTTCTGTTCTACTGCCGGTTTAGCTGCTTTTTTGTGATGTTTTTTCACTTTTGCAGCCTGAGCTTTCTGCTCTACTGCCGGTTTAGTTGCTTTTTTGTGATGTTTTTTCATTTTTTTAGCCGGAGCAGCTTTAGCAGCAGGTGCAGCCGGTGCAGCGGTGGTAGTAGTCGGAGCAGCAGCCGGAGCCTGAGTGGTGGCAGCGGTGTCAGCAGCGAATGCAGCGGAAGACAGACCCATAGCAGCGGCAACGACCAGAGCTAATACTTTTTTCATTCTGATATCCTCGAATTGGTTTCATCATTCAACCCCACTGCGGGGCCGTTGAAAGAACTATATCCCTGTAAATGCGAGGTTTCCGTGAGTCATTGGTATCGGCATGTAACGGAATGTACAAACGGGATGTACCGCGCCGAAACGGAGGTTCCGGCGCGACGCCGTCAGAGATAACGGCGGGTCAAATGCTGGCGGAAATAATTGGCGTTTAACGCTTCTCCTGTTGCATTTTCAATAAGTTGCGAGGTGCTGAAGCGGCTGCCGTGCTGCCAGATATTCTGCCGCAGCCAGTCGAACAGGGCGCTAAAATCACCTTGTGCAATGGCCTCATCAAGTGTAGGCAGGGCCACGCGTGCCGCATGGAAGAGCTGCGCGGCGTACATCGCGCCCAGTGTGTATGAGGGAAAGTAACCAAATCCGCCATCGGTCCAGTGAATATCCTGCATGCAGCCATTGCGGTAATTGCCTTCGGTGGAAAGCCCCAGCCAGATCTGCATTTTTTCATTCCACAGCGCTGGAATATCCTCCACTTCAATATCGCCATCGATCAACGCGCGTTCGATTTCGTAACGCAGGATCACATGTGCCGGATAACTAACTTCATCGGCATCAACGCGAATATAACCCGGTTTCACCCGCTGGTTCCAGGCAATGAAGTTGCCCTCTTCAAAGGCCGGTTGCATACCAAAGCGCTCGATAATCGCTGGTTGAAGGCGATGCAGGAACGCGTCGCTGCGCCCAAGCTGCATTTCAAAGAACAGACTTTGCGATTCATGAATCGCTGTCGATCGCGCTTGTGCGATTGGCTGGCCGGCCCAGGCACGCGGCAGGTTCTGTTCGTAGCGGGCGTGACCGGTTTCATGCACCACGCCGAACAATGCGCTCAGCAGTTCATTTTCGTCGTAGCGCGTGGTAATACGCACATCCTCCGGCACTCCGCCGCAGAAGGGATGTGCGCTGACATCAAGACGCCCGCCATTGAAATCGAAGCCCAGTACCTGCATTGCCTGTAATCCCAGTTCGCGCTGCACAGCCTGCGGAAACGGCCCCTGTGGCGCAATCAGCCTTTGCTGCGCCTGTTTCGCCACCGCGCGGTCCAGGAGATCCGGCAGCCAGCTTTTCACCTCGCCAAACAGTTCATCCAGGCGGGCGCTGGTCATGTCTGGTTCGAATTTGTCGAGCAGCGCATCATACGGTGAACAGCCTTTGACTGCCGCGCGTAAGCTGGCCTCTTCGCGGGCAAGCTTGACTACCTCTTTCAGGTTAGCGCTAAAACCCGCCCAGTCATTCGCCGGACGCTGTGTGCGCCAGGCGTGCTCGCATTTGCTGCCTGCCAGCGACTGTGCTTCGACCAGCGCTTCCGGGAGCAGCGCCGCCTGCTGGTAGTGACGCGTCATTTCGCGCAGGTTAGCCTGTTCAATCTCGTCCAGCATCTCCTGCTTTGCCGCCTCTAACCACTGCCCGACACGCTTATCCGTCAGAATCTGGTGTTGCAGTACGCTGAGTTCAGCCAGCGCTTCGCCGCGTGCGGCGCTACCGCCAGGCGGCATCATAGTGAACATGTCCCAGCTGGCGATGGCGGAGAGGTGAGAGAAGCGCGACAGGCGCTGGAAAGTGCGGGTGAGTTGCTGGTAGTTCTGCTTGTCCATAATGCCTCTGTTTTCGTTAGCGTTTTTCTGTAACTACCTTAAACAGTAGTCTGGCTTTCATTTTGCCAGTTTGTACCATAATAAGAAGTATAGGTTTTTACACTCATAGTAGAGACAGCAGAGTGACAACCATGAATCCTTTTATTTGGATGATTCTTGCTCTGATAATACTGGATGCAGTGCGTGAACTGGTTGGCGCAAGCTCGATTTTTGGCCTCTTTTAACGCATATCCGCACGGAGCAAAAAAGCCCCACATACTGAACTGAAACCTCAAAAGTTGGACATCTCACTGAGTAAGGTGCAGTTCAATACGCGAGGCTCTCCCCCCGTTGTTGCATTAATGCAAACGCGAGTGGAGCCTGCTGCCCACCAGAATGGCAATCAGCAGCATCAACGCAATAAAACCGCCTACGCCATTCCAGCCATAACTGTGCCAGAAAACCCCGCCCAACGTCCCGGCCACGCTGGAGCCCAGATAATAGCTGAATAAATAGAGTGAGGAGGCCTGGCCTTTTGCGCGCCTCGCGCGCGGGCCTATCCAGCTACTGGCGACTGAGTGCGCGGCAAAGAAACCCGCGGTGAATAACAGCATGCCCGGAAAAATCAGCCACAGCGAAGAGAAAAGTGTCAGTAGCAGGCCGAACAGCATGATGGTGGAAGATCCGATCATTACCGGGCCGCGACCATATTTGCTGGTCATCTCCCCCGCGCGCGGTGAGCTCCAGGTGCCGGTCAGATAGGCCAGTGACAGCAGGCCAACGACTGCCTGACTCAGCGACCACGGAGATAGCATCAGGCGATAACCAATGTAGTTAAACAGCGTAACGAACGATCCCATCAGCAAAAAACCTTCAAGGAACAGCAGCGGCAGCCCTTTATCGCGCAAGTGCAAATGGAGGTTGATCAGCAAGTTTTTGGGTCGCAGCGAAGTGGGCCGAAAATGGCGCGATTCTGGTAGGATTTTCCAGAACATCAGCGCCGATGCCAGCGCAAAGCAGCCAATCACCGCCACTGCAATTCGCCAGTTAAAGATGTCGGTAAACACGCCGCTAAGCAAACGTCCGCTCATACCGCCAATCGAGTTACCGCTAATGTACAGCCCCATAGAGAAGGCGACAAAGCTCGGATGGATCTCCTCGCTTAAATACGTCATCCCGACTGCCGCCACGCCGCTTAGTGACAGGCCAACCAACGCCCGCATTAGCAGAATACCGTGCCAGCTTGTCATCATCGTTGACAGTAGGGTACAGCAAGACGCGAGCATCAAGGCGGTAACCATCACTTTTTTGCGCCCGATGGCGTCCGACAAGGGGCCGGTGAACAGCAGGCCAATTGCCAGCATGGCGGTGGAGATTGACAGCGAAATACTGCTGCTGGCAGGAGAGACACCAAATTCATGGGACAACACCGGCAAAATCGGCTGCACGCAATAGAGCAGGGCAAAGGTTGCCAGCCCGGCGGAGAAGAGCGCCAGCGTGACACGCATGAATTGGGGAGTACCACGTTTAATAAATTGTCCCGGCAACGCGACAGGAATTTCGTTGACAATGCTTGCCGGCTCGGTGTCAACGGTTGTTGTACGACTCACTAGAGATCCTTACATTTCATACCCGTGATTCTGGCGACGGGCTTACCACAGACATAAGGGTATGAAAGGCGTAATATTCTGTCTAATATATTAATAATCTCAAATAATAGTTTTAAAATATGAATATCGAACTGCGCCATCTGCGTTACTTTATCGCCGTTGCCGAGGAGCTGCATTTTGGTCACGCAGCGGCGCGGCTCAATATCTCGCAACCGCCGCTGAGCCAGCAGATCCAGGTGCTCGAACAGCAGGTTGGCGCGCGCCTGCTGGCACGTACCAACCGTAGCGTCGCGCTGACGCCCGCTGGCAAACAGTTTCTTGCCGACAGCCGACAGATTTTAAGCCTGGTTGATGAAGCCGCCGCCCGCGCCGCTCGTTTGCATCAGGGGGAAACCGGTGAATTGCGCATCGGCTTCACCTCTTCGGCACCGTTTATTAAGGCGGTCTCCGACACGCTCTCATCGTTTCGCCAGCGCTACCCGGATGTACATATTCAGACGCGGGAGATCAACACCCGCGAGCAGATTGCTCCCCTGAATGAAGGCTCGCTGGATTTGGGGCTGATGCGCAATACGCCGCTGCCTGAAACGCTGACATGGGAGGTGATCTTGCGTGAACCGCTGCTGGCGATGATCCACCGTGACCATCCGCTGTCAGCACGCAAGGCGGTATCGCTGAAGGAACTGGCGCAGGAGCCGTTTGTTTTTTTCGATCCGCACGTCGGTACGGGTCTGTATGACGAGATCCTCGGGCTGATGCGGCGCTATCAGTTAATACCGACCATAACTCAGGAAGTGGGCGAAGCGATGACGATCATTGGGTTGGTCGCAGCTGGACTGGGCGTATCGATCCTCCCGGCGTCATTTCACCGGGTACAACTCAATGAAATGTGCTGGGTGCCAATTGTTGAGGCGGATGCGGTTTCCGAAATGTGGCTGGTGTGGGCAAAACACCATGAACAAGGGACGGCAGCTGCGCGTTTTAAGCAGCAACTTCTGCGCACTGCAATCGGCTGATTTTTACGCATAAACCGTTGCAAACTGTGCTGTAACTCACAAGCCGGGGTAAAAATTTGACGGCGCCTGGTGAAGTGCTTCACCATAGCTGAACGTTTATTTCGAAGCGCGAAAATAAGGGAGTCAGAGGTGGTTGCTGATAGTCAGCCTGGGCATATTGATCAGATTAAGCAGACCAACGCAGGGGCGGTCTATCGCCTTATTGATCAGCTTGGCCCGGTTTCGCGCATCGATTTATCGCGTCTGGCGCAGCTCGCGCCGGCGAGTATTACCAAAATTGTGCGTGAAATGCTGGAAGCGCATCTGGTGCAGGAAACGGAGATTCAGGAGCCGGGCAGCCGCGGGCGTCCGGCGGTCGGGTTGGTGGTAGAGACCGAAGCCTGGCACTATCTCTCGCTGCGTATTAGCCGCGGAGAAATCGTTCTCTCGCTGCGCGATCTCAGCAGTAAGCTGGTGGTGGAAGATAGGCTAGAACTGTCACTGGTCGATGATATATCGCTGCTGGATCGCATTATTCACCTTATCGACAGCTTTTTTACCCGCCATCAGAGCCTTCTGGAGCGTCTGACCTCGATTGCCATCACGCTGCCGGGAATCATTGATACCGAGAATGGTATTGTTCATCGCATGCCGTTTTACACGGAAGTGAAAGATATGCCATTGGGTGAAACGCTGGAGAAGCACACCGGCGTGCCGGTTTACGTGCAGCACGACATCAGCGCGTGGACTATGGCTGAAGCGCTATTCGGCGCTTCACGCGGCGCACGGGATGTGATTCAGGTGGTGATCGACCACAACGTTGGTGCCGGGGTTATCACCGACGGACGTTTGCTGCATGCGGGCAGCAGCAGTCTGGTGGAGATTGGACACACGCAAGTGGATCCTTACGGTAAGCGCTGCTATTGCGGCAACCACGGCTGCCTTGAAACCATTGCCAGCGTTGAAAGCGTGCTGGAACTGGCGCAGTTGCGTATGAGTCAGTCGATGAGTTCAATGCTGCATCAGAAGCCGTTAACGGTGGAGTGGTTATGTCAGGCGGCACAGCAGGGCGATCTGCTGGCGAAAGATATCATCAGCGGCGTCGGGGCTAATATTGGCCGTATTCTTGCCATTATGGTGAATTTGTTCAATCCGCAAAAAATACTGATTGGCTCGCCGCTGAGTAAAGCGGCAGACATTCTCTTTCCCGCTATTGCCGATTGCATCCGCCAGCAGGCGTTACCGGCATATAGCGAGCATATTTCCGTTGAGAGTACCCAGTTCACTAATCAGGGCACTATGGCAGGTGCTGCGCTGGTAAAAGACGCGATGTATAACGGATCTTTACTTATTCGTTTGTTGCAGGGGTAACATTTTTACATTGTTGTCGCAAAAATTGCGCTACCTCAAGCTGCGCCGATGATACTTATCTTAGACTTTCCCCACTGAATTATTCTCCTGGTTTATATTTTCGTAGAACAACGGTGGAAATCGAGATGCTTAAGCGTTTCTTTGTAACGGGTACAGACACTTCTGTCGGGAAGACAGTGGCATCCCGCGCGCTTCTTCAGGCGCTTGCTGCCAGCGGCAAAACAGTGGCAGGTTACAAACCTGTTGCTAAAGGAAGTAAAGAGACGCCGGAAGGGTTGCGCAACAAAGATGCGCTGGTACTGCAAAGCGTTTCCTCGCTGGATTTACCTTACCAGGCGATAAACCCTATTGCCTTGAGCGAAGAGGAAAGTAGCGTTGCGCACAGCTGTCCCATCAATTACAGCCTGCTTTCCAACGGTCTGACCAATCTGTGCGAAAAGGTCGATCACGTGGTGGTCGAAGGAACCGGCGGCTGGCGTAGCCTGATGAATGATTTGCGTCCGCTCTCCGAGTGGGTGGTACAGGAACAGATGGCGGTGGTGATGGTGGTGGGCATCCAGGAAGGTTGCATTAACCACGCTTTGTTGACCGCGCAGGCGATTGCCAGCGACGGTCTGCCACTGATTGGCTGGGTGGCGAACCGTATCAACCCGGGGCTGGCGCATTACGCTGAGATTATTAATGTGCTGAGTAAGAAACTGCCCGCGCCGCTGGTGGGCGAGTTACCCTATCTGCCGCGCGCCGAGCAGCGCGATCTGGCACAATACATCAATTTGCAGATGGCGACCGGTATGTTAGTCGCCGACCGCATCCTCGCCTGAAAAACAAAGGAACTGGTTCTGGATCACGTCACGGTTGCGAACCGTAAGCAAAGCATTGTCTTAAAAACGCAGCATTAAAGTGACGTTGTCACGTATAAATGAAAAGAAAGTATGAAAATCCCGGGGTTACACCGGGAAAGGATTAACGAAACAGCGGTTTTTGCGCGACCGGGATCAGTAAGTGAGATTGCCACTGCGCGAGCGTCAATTGAGCCAGTTTTCCGACAGCGTGCCAAAATGGGTGTTGCGCTTCATTGGTAAATACCGTAAGAAAACGCCCGGCCCACGGCAGCAGATGCCAGGCCAGCAGCCGATCGCAGGCGACGCTATTTCCTTCTTCTGCCAGCCACGCCGCGAGTAATAACAGTGCACCGAAGTGATCTTCCGGCTCGTTTTGTCGGCTGTCGAACGCGATATTGTTTTCCCGCATCCACTGGCGCAGCGCCAGCGTGGAATCGCCAAACAACACAGACTCTTTATCCAGCCATACGGAACCCCACGGCGGGGCAGGCAGCGCCCACGGACCAATAAACAGGCGCTGCCAGGCTTCAAACAGCGGTTCATCACAGGGCGCGGTGAACCCGGCCATCAGCGGGGCAAGGTCGGTTTGCGGGAGCGGCCACTGTTCTGCCCAGTTGCCCTGTGTGAATGCTGTAATCAGCGGCTGGCACTGCTCACTCTGCGGCGGATAGTAAAATAGCGCGCCCAGAACGCGGGCGGTCATTATAAAATTTTCACTGGTTAGGTCAGTCATATTTGATCCTGAAAAACTGCCGGATGGCGCTGTGTTTATTATCCAGTCTATGTTTCATGCGGCACACACAGATCGAATAATGCGCAGCCTCCGGCAAATATCATCAACCGGAAACGGCGACGCCCACGGTCATATGCAGCCCATAAAACAAGCCGCGCCCGATCACTTCCCCGGCGGCAACCAGCACAATGCCAGACAGCAGGCTGAGCGCCTGCGGTTGTTTACGCATCACCAGCGGACAGAGCCAGCAGCCCAGACCGAGCGCAACCAACAGCAAGCGAACCACCTGTAGCGTAGCGTAATCCGGCACCAGTGCGACTGCTTGCTGGACGGAAGTATGGATCTCGCCCAGTTGTTGGCTTTGCAGCATCACCACGGCAATGCTGACGATAAACGCGGCAATACTGATCGCGGCGAAACGCGAGGCACGAAAACGGATACCCGCCAGACGCAGCAGCAGCGCGGCCAGCAGCGGGCCGCACATCAGCATGGTCAGGAAAAATGCTGCCGTAGTGTAGATGTTATTCCAGGTCGGCACGGTGTCGATTTGATAGACCCGCGTCATTGTCCAGACAAACAGCACGCCAAGCAACATGCTGATCGCCAGCCAGATGCGGCTTAAGGCGGCGGGCATTTTCCCCAGCCAGCTTACCAGCCACCAGAAACCACCGACAGCGAAGAAGAGAGAACCGGTAGCGATTTCATTACTGAGCGCCGATGCACCGACGCGATTCAGCGAGTTAAATGCGCGCAGCGGCGAACCGAGGTGCATCATAGAGGCGATAAAGCCAATCCCCATCAGCACCCAGAGGAGAACCTGGCTGCGTACAATGCGCACTTGTCCGATGCGATCGTCGTTGGCGTTCATCCAGACGATACCGCTTACAATCAGGCCGCCAGCCACGCACTGGCCCAGTACCGTGAACAGTACCAGTGGCCACTCATGCCATCCGTTTCCCATCTCATACCTCCTGAGGATTGGCCAGATAGCCGGTGGTATCACCCGTCGGGCGGCTATTGGCGTTAGGTTTGATCACGATATTTGGCCGGGTAAAGCGCGCCGCCGGAAAGGGGGCGACGGCGGCAAGCGAACCATGCTGTTTACGCAGTTCCTCGATTGGGCCGAAATCCAACGCGCGCAGCGGACAGGATTCGACGCAAATTGGCTTTTGCCCTTCAGCGACACGATCGTGGCAGCCGTCGCATTTGGTCATGTGTCCCTTCGCGGCATTATATTGTGGCGCACCATAGGGGCAGGCCATATGACAGTAGCGGCAGCCGATGCAGACATCTTCATCCACCACCACAAAACCATCTTCACGCTTATGCATCGCGCCGCTTGGGCACACTTTGGTGCAGGCCGGATCTTCACAGTGGTTGCAGGAAATCGAAAGGTAGTAGGCAAAGACATTTTGCTGCCAGATGCCATTATCTTCCTGCCAGTTGCCGCCAGCGTATTCATACACGCGGCGGAAGCTGACATCCGGGGTTAAGTCTTTGTAATCTTTGCAGGCCAGCTCGCAAGTTTTGCAACCGGTGCAACGGCTGGAATCGATAAAAAATCCATACTGAATTGTCATCGGTTACTCCTTAAACCTTCTGAATGTCGACCAGATTGGTGTGCTGCGGATTGCCTTTCGCCAGCGGCGATGGGCGGTGGGTGGTCAGCGTATTCATGCAGCCGCCGTGATCGACACGGTCACCTTCCATATTGGCCTAGTGCCAGGCACCCTGGCCCATCGCACTGACGCCCGGCATGATGCGCGGCGTCACTTTCGCGGCAATGCGTACTTCGCCACGCTCGTTAAAGACGCGCACCATATCACCATGCTTGATACCGCGACGCTCGGCATCAATGGGGTTGATCCACACTTCCTGACGACAGGCCTCTTTCAACACATCAATGTTACCGTAGCTGGAGTGCGTACGGGCTTTGTAGTGGAACCCAAACAGTTGCAACGGGAATGTTTTCCGCGCCGGATCGTCCCAGCCTTCAAAGGTTGAGGCATAGATCGGCAGCGGGCTGATAACTTCGTCTTTTTCCAGCTCCCAGTTGTTGGCGATTTTAGCCAGTTGGCTGGAGTAGATTTCAATTTTGCCTGAGGGCGTTTTCAGAGGGTTAGCGAGCGGATCATCGCGGAAATTTTTGTAGGCGACAAAGTGCCCGTTCGGATCTTTGCGCTTATAAATCCCCATCGCTTTGAGCGCTTCATAGGAGGGCAGTTGCGGATCTTTGGCGACCATTTTGGCGTACAGATACTTCAGCCACTCTTGCTGGGTACGGCCTTCGGTGAACTTCTGGTAGATATCCTCCCCCAGACGACGGGCGATTTCGCTGGTAATCCAGTAGATCGGTTTGCGCTCGAATTTCGGCGCGGTGACCGGCTGCAGGAAGATCAAATAACCCATATTTCCTGCGTAGTCGTTCGGAATAATGTCTTCCTGTTCAACGGTCATCAGATCCGGCAGCAGAATGTCGGCATACATTGCCGAAGAGGTCATAAAGTTCTCAATGACCACGATCATTTCGCATTTGCTTTCGTCCTGCAGGATATCGTGGGTTCGGTTGATATCTCCGTGCTGGTTGGTAAGGGTATTACCGGCGTAGTTCCAGATGAATTTGATCGGCACATCGAGTTTATCTTTGCCACGCACACCGTCGCGTTTGGCCGTCATTTCCGGCCCGCGGGCAATCGCATCCGTCCAGGTAAAACAGGAGATCGCGGTTTTCACCGGGTTTTCCGGCATCGGCATACGTTCGATGGTAATGGTGTAAGTAGATTCGCGCGCGCCGCTGTTGCCGCCATTAATGCCTACGTTACCGGTGAGGATCGGCAGCATAGCGATGGCCCGTGAAGTCAACTCGCCGTTGGCCTGACGTTGCGGCCCCCAGCCCTGACAAATATAGGCCGGTTTGGCGCTGCCAATTTCCCGCGCCAGCTTAATAATCTTATCGGCCGGAATGCCGGTAATGCGCGACGCCCACTGTGGCGTTTTGGCGATACCATCATCGCCCTGACCGAGAATATACGCCTTATAGTGGCTGTTGGCAGGCGCATCGGCTGGCAGGGTTTTCTCATCGTAACCGACGCAATATTTATCGAGGAATGGCTGGTCGACGAGGTTTTCGCTGATCAATACCCAGGCCATGCCCGCAACCAATGCGGCATCGGTACCCGGCCGAATCGGTACCCACTCATCTTCACGTCCGGCAGCCGTGTCGGTATAGCGAGGATCGATAACAATCATCCGTGCATTAGAGCGTTCGCGCGCCTGTTCAAGGAAGTAAGTGATACCACCGCCGCTCATGCGGGTTTCCGCCGGGTTGTTGCCGAACATTACCACCAGTTTGGTGTTTTCGATATCCGAGGTGCTGTTACCGTCGTTGGATCCGTAGGTATAAGGCATCGCACAGGAGATTTGTGCGGTGCTGTAAGTGCCGTACTGGTTAAGGAAACCGCCGTATATCGCCATCAGTCGGGCAATGATCGAGGCAGATGGTGAAGAGCGGGTAATGTTGCCGCCGACGATGCCGGAAGAGTAGTTAATGTAAACAGCTTCATTACCGTATTTCTGCACCACGCTTTTCAGGCTGTTGGCAATCGTATCAAGGGCTTCGTCCCAGCTAATGCGCGCGAACTTGCCTTCGCCGCGTTTGCCCACACGCTTCATCGGGTAGTTAAGACGATCCGGATGGTTGATGCGGCGGCGGATCGACCGTCCGCGCAGGCAGGCGCGGACCTGGTGGTTACCATAAATATCATCGCCAGTATTATCGGTTTCCACCCAGTACACTTCGTCATCGCGCACATGTAAACGCAGGGCGCATCGGCTACCACAGTTTACTGAGCAGGCACCCCAGACGACTTTATCGGGCGCGGGTTGCATGGCTTGTTGTACAGCGGCAGCAGCTGAGCGCATGCCGAAAGGCAAGGAGATTGCACCGGCCGCGAGTGCAAGCGAGCCTAATGCAGTGGATTTCACCAACGTTCGTCGACTTATCCCCCCCTGATGTTCAGTGCCGGACATAACTCACTCCATTCTTATTTATAATAAAAAGAAATTATCTGCTCAAATTAAAAGCAGGCTAATGAAGTGGTTATGGTACCCATTTGGGAGGAGGTAAATTTTAACCGCGATCAACTATGGGATAATCCCCCTGATATCCAGGGGGAATTATGTTTTATTGCGTGCCGGCGCCCTGATCGTTCTGTGGGGTAGCGCCGCTATTGCGGGTGTAAAGAATTTTGTAGTTATCATTCGCACAGTGTCCCACCACTTGCGAACCGGCCTGATCTGCCTGGTCATTAGGCACAATTGTCAGGCTGAATCCCGATTCCGGGACGCCGTTATTAATGATGCGCTGCTGGATGTCAGCCTTGACCCGCTCGCATGAATCGGGCGCAGCAAAGGCAGGAACTGCACCTACCAGTAGTAATGCACATAACCAACGTGAATATTGCATTTTCATCTCCTTCAGTTTTGCCCGCAGTAAGCTTAGCAGTTTCTGCGTCCCGGACCCTGGTAAATGTCTGAATTATCAGATGATGTGATCACCGATGTGGCAGTAATGTTAGCTGCGGCGGCACATATAAGGGAATAAACAGCCGCAGTGGCGAGTTGAGAGTTACCGGGTAAATGGCTCCATCCCGAGTCTGGTACTAAAACGATGAGATGGGTGTTATCACCGCGTTGTCGGCAGGCACGTATATTGCTATCGCAGTTTTATGGCCGTTCTGGCTATTAAATTTGGTGTACGACGCGTATTCGCTGGCAGGTTTTAGGTCATAAGAAAAATAAGGCTTGCCCGAATATGTAAGGATTTTGCTAAGATAGGCGCAATCCAGAAGAACATGTGGTGAACCCATTGAAAAAACAGCTATTGCTCATCGCAGTTGCGGCGTTGCTCGCCGGATGTGATGGCGCGAAGGGACCGGTATCGTTTACGCCAGAGATGGCGAGCTTCTCCAATGAATTCGATTTTGATCCGCTGCGTGGGCCGGTAAAGGCGTTCAGCCAGACGCTGTTAAATGAGAAGGGCGAAGTAACAAAACGCGTCAGCGGAACAATGTCGAAAGAGGGCTGTTTCGATACGCTGGAACTACACGATCTGGAGAACAACAGTGGCATCGCGCTGGTGCTGGATGCCAATTATTATCTTGATGCGAAAACGAAAGAGAAGCGGCTGCGACTGCAGGGTAAATGCCAGTTAGCTGAGTTTCCGGCTGCAGGCGTGACGTGGGACACCGATGACAACGGCTTTGTCGTGCTGGCGACAGGGAAAGAGATGGAAGTAAAATACCGTTACGATGAGGAAGGTTACCCATTGGGCAAATCCACGACCTCGAAAGACGAGCATCTGACGGTGGCCTCAACGCCCTCGAAAGATAAACGGAAAAAACTCGATTACACATCGCTCAGCACGCTGAATGACAAACCGCTCGGCAGTGTGAAGCAGACCTGTGACTACGACAGGCACGACAATCCGTTGAGCTGCACGCTGGAGGTTGTCGATCTGAGCGCTTCCCCGCAGGTCACCCACAAATACAGCATCAAAAATACCATCTCCTATTATTGATGCAGGTAACCGCCGCGCTTACTGCGCGGTGGGTTTTAACAGCGTGACACCGCCGGGTTTATGGTTTTCCAGGTACTGTTGCTGGAAAATACACATGCGGATAGTGTTGCGGTACTCGCCATTGATAAAGAACTCATGAATTAACTCGCCCTCTACCTGGAACCCCAACTTGCGGTAAATGTGAATGGCTTTTTCATTCTCTTTATCGACGATCAAATAGAGCTTATACAGATTCAGCACGGTAAAACCGTAATCCATTGCAAGCCTGGCCGCTTTGGTTGCCAGCCCTTTACCCTGATATTCCGGGGAGATGATTATCTGAAACTCCGCACGGCGGTGCACATGGTTGATTTCCACAAGCTCGACCAGCCCGGCCTTTTCATCATTACACTCAATGACAAAGCGGCGCTCACTCTGGTCGTGAATATGTTTATCGTACAGATCCGACAGCTCAACAAACGCCTCATACGGCTCTTCAAACCAGTAGCGCATCACGCTGGCATTGTTATCAAGCTGGTGGACGAAGCGCAGATCCTCGCGCTCAAGGGGAAGTAAGCGGACGTTGTGCGCGTCACTCATGAGAGATCCTTTCTGAAAGTGAAAAGCGGGCGCAGTGTGCGCCCGGGAGGATTACTGAATTTGACGACCGGTACGACGATCGAGGCAGCGCTGAGTATTGTCTTCCCAGTATGCGTTAAAGTTGCTGCTTTTTTGGCAATTATCTTTTGCATCAAACGCCACGTCTTCCTTGTCCCACTCTTTTTCAACGCGTTTATTCACTTTATGACGCAGAGTTCGGGTGTCATTCCATTGCTCTTTTTCCATCGCCGCTGATTGACGGGTTTGTGCGTTGTCGCCCGATTCAATAACCAGACGGTTGGTTTCTGCCATTGCGGAGGTGGTGTACATGATGGCACCCAGCGTCAGCATTGCGGTCAGGCACAGGCGTTTGCTAAGCGTAGTTGTCATTGGCGATATCCTTAAATTGAGGGAGAAACGGGTAGCCCACATCTCTCTATTTTATGCGATCTAAGCCTGCCAGTATACCGGGGCTACATCCAATCTCAGAACATTATCGGGTATGATGGGTCAACCAATCCTTAATAATAGTGCCAAAAATGCTCAAAACGACGCTACTTTTTTTTGCTACCGCGCTGTGTGAAATCATTGGTTGCTTCCTGCCCTGGCTATGGTTAAAACGGGGAGCGACGCCGCTTCTGCTGATGCCTGCGGCACTGGCGTTAGCGTTGTTTGTCTGGCTGTTAACGCTGCATCCGGCGGCCAGCGGGCGAGTTTATGCGGCTTACGGCGGCGTGTATGTTTGCACGGCGCTTATCTGGCTGCGCGTGGTGGATGGCGTAAAGCTGAGTCTTTATGACTGGCTGGGTGCCGTCGTGGCGATGTGCGGTATGTTAATTATTGTCGCAGGATGGGGGCGCGCTTAACTGAACGTTAATATATTGTGACCGATAGCGCGCTTTTTGATCATTATACTTGTATGGTAGTAGGTTGATTGCGTAAATTTTCTGCATCACGTTAGGTCGATGCAAGGAAAACCGCATGAAAATCACTGCTGCTGATATCTTTGTGACCTGCCCGGGCCGCAACTTTGTCACATTAAAAATTACCACCGAAGAGGGGATCGTCGGCCTTGGTGATGCCACGCTGAATGGTCGAGAACTCTCCGTTGCTTCCTACCTGAAAGATCATTTGTGCCCGCAACTTATTGGCCGCGACGCGCAGCGCATTGAAGATATCTGGCAATTTTTCTACAAAGGCGCTTACTGGCGGCGTGGTCCGGTGACCATGTCGGCTATTTCCGCCATCGATATGGCGCTGTGGGATATTAAAGCCAAAGCCGCCAATATGCCGCTCTACCAGTTGCTCGGCGGTGCTTCCCGTGAAGGCGTTATGGTTTATTGCCATACCACCGGCCGCACCATTAATGAAGTACTGGAAGATTACGCGCGGCACAAAGAGATGGGGTTTAAAGCCATCCGTGTGCAATGCGGCGTGCCGGGAATGAAAACCACCTACGGCATGGCAAAAGGCAAAGGTCTGGCGTATGAACCTGCCACCAAAGGCCAGTGGCCGGAAGAGCAGTGCTGGTCGACGGAAAAATACCTCGATTTCACGCCGAAACTGTTTGACGCTGTGCGCAGTAAATTTGGTTTCAACGAACATTTGCTGCATGACATGCACCACCGTCTGACGCCAATTGAAGCTGCGCGTTTCGGCAAAAGCATCGAACCCTTTCGCCTGTTCTGGATGGAAGATCCCACCCCGGCTGAAAACCAGGCTTGCTTCCGGTTGATCCGCCAACACACCGTTACCCCCATCGCCGTTGGTGAAGTGTTCAACAGTATCTGGGATTGCAAGCAACTGATTGAAGAACAGCTGATTGACTATATCCGCACCACTGTCACCCATGCCGGTGGCATTACGGGTATGCGTCGCATTGCGGATTTCGCCTCGCTCTATCAGGTGCGTACTGGTTCGCACGGTCCATCAGATCTTTCGCCTGTTTGTCATGCGGCAGCCCTCCATTTTGATCTGTGGGTGCCCAACTTTGGTGTGCAGGAATA
The DNA here is from genome assembly GCF_900116535.1 of Kosakonia arachidis. Lineage (GTDB taxonomy): Bacteria > Pseudomonadota > Gammaproteobacteria > Enterobacterales > Enterobacteriaceae > Kosakonia > Kosakonia arachidis. Next base: position 1,242,415 of record NZ_FPAU01000001.1, read on the forward strand.
TATGGGCTATTCCGAACAGATGCTGGAGGTTTTTCCACACAGTTGGCGCTTTGCTCAAGGTTATATGCACCCCGGCGAACAACCCGGTCTGGGCATCGGCTTTGACGAAAAACTGGCGGCGAAATATCCCTACGATCCCGCGTATCTACCGGTCGCGCGATTGGAAGATGGCACGTTGTGGAACTGGTAACAGAGGAAAGCAAAATGAAAAGTGTGGTGATTGAACAACCCAACCAATTGACGCTCGCTGAACGCCTGTTGCCGCAACCCGCCGCTGGCGAGGTGCGCGTTAAGGTCAAACTCGCCGGGATCTGCGGCTCCGACAGCCACATCTATCGCGGGCACAATCCGTTCGCCAAATATCCGCGCGTTATCGGTCATGAACTCTACGGTCTGATCGATGCCGTTGGTAAAGACGTCTCTGCTGAAAGGGTGGGCGAACGCGTGGTTGTTGACCCGGTGATCAGCTGCGGCCACTGCTATCCGTGCTCTGTTGGCAAACCGAACGTCTGCAACGAACTGGTGGTGTTGGGTGTGCATCGTGACGGCGGTTTTAGCGAATACGCTACTGTTCCGGCACGTAATGCCTGGGCTGTTCCGGCGGCAATCCCGGATGAGAATGCGGTAATGATCGAGCCGTTTACCATCGCAGCTAACGTCACAAGCCAGGTGAATCCAACGGAGAAAGACATTGCGCTGATCTATGGTGCAGGTCCGATGGGATTAACCACGCTGCAAGTACTGAAAAATGTCTACAACGTGCAGCAGGTGATTGTTGCCGATCGTATCGAAGAACGTCTGGCAATGGCGCAGCGCAATGGCGCGGATTGGGTGATCAACAACAGCCAGCAGCCGTTGGCGGAAGCGCTGGCAGAAAAAGGCATTAAACCGACACTGATTGTTGATGCGGCGTGTCATCCATCCATTCTACAGGAGGCAATTGCACTGGCCTCGCCGGCCGCGCGCATTGTGATCATGGGCTTTTCCAGCGAACCCAGCCAGATAATCCAGCAGGGCATCACGGGTAAAGAACTCTCTATTTTCTCTTCGCGTCTTAATGCGGGCAAATTCCCTGTGGTGATCGACTGGCTGGCTCGCACCTTGATCGATCCGACAAAGTTAGTGACGCATAAATTTGATTATCAACATGTCACCGATGCGATTGAACTGTTTGAAAAAGATCAGCGGCACTGCTGTAAGGTCTTATTAACGTTCAATTAATTACAACGAAAAATGCGGTTGAGTGGTACGCATACTTCTTTTTTCGAGATAGCCATTATGACGCAAGTTAACGCTGAAAGAACGACCTCTGATCTGGTGAAAGCCGCCGTTTCTGGCTGGCTCGGTACTGCGCTGGAATTTATGGATTTCCAGCTTTATTCGCTGGGCGCGGCGCTGGTTTTTCATGAGATCTTCTTCCCGGAGCAATCGGCAGCGATGGCGCTGATTCTCGCGATGGGAACCTACGGAGCGGGTTATGTGGCGCGCATTATCGGCGCGTTTATCTTCGGTAAAATGGGTGATCGCATAGGCCGCAAAAAAGTGCTGTTCATCACCATAACGATGATGGGCATTTGTACCACGTTGATTGGCGTATTACCGACCTATGCGCAGATCGGCATTTTTGCGCCGGTATTACTGGTAACGCTGCGCATTATTCAGGGACTTGGCGCTGGCGCGGAAATATCTGGTGCCGGAACCATGCTGGCGGAATATGCGCCGAAAGGGAAACGCGGCATTATCTCTTCACTGGTAGCGATGGGCACCAACTGCGGTACACTGAGCGCAACGGCGATCTGGGCGGTGATGTTCTTCGCGCTGGATCGCGAAGCGCTACTCTCCTGGGGTTGGCGGGTACCGTTTATCGCCAGTGTGGTGGTGATGATTTTTGCCATCTGGTTGCGTTTGAACCTAAAAGAGAGCCCGGTCTTCGAGAAAGCACACGAGGGCGCGCATGCGCCGAAAAGCCAAAGTGCGGAAATGGGACTGGGCGCGATGTTCAGCAGCAAAACGTTCTGGCTGGCGACCGGCTTGCGCTTTGGTCAGGCCGGTAACTCGGGGATAATTCAGACCTTTCTCGCGGGTTATCTGGTACAAACCCTGCTGTTCGAGAAACGTATTCCGACCGATGCTCTGATGATCAGTTCAATTATTGGCTTTCTTACCATTCCGTTTCTGGGCTGGCTGTCTGACAAAGTAGGTCGCCGTTTACCCTATATCTGCTTGTGTATCTCGGCGATCATTCTCGCGTATCCGATGATGGCAATCATTGTCGATAAAAGCTACAACCCCGGCGTGATTATGCTATCGATCATCGTCATTCATAACATTGCCGTGCTCGGGTTATTCGCGCTGGAAAATATCACCATGGCGGAGATGTTCGGCTCACGTAATCGCTTCACGCGAATGGCCATTTCGAAAGAGGCGGGCGGGCTGGTGGCTGTCGGATTTGGGCCGGTACTGGCGGGGATCTTCTGCAATATGACCGGCTCCTGGTGGCCGATAGTCGTCATGCTGGTGGCTTACTCGCTGATTGGTTTGCTCTCCGCAGTGCTGATGCCGGAAGTGCGCGACCGCGATTTGAATATTCTGCAAGACGCTGCTGAACCGCGTGTTGCGGCACAGACGGTGGGAAACCGTAACTATATCTGAAACCCCTTATTGATTACCGGAAGCGTTCGCTAAGCCAGGGTGAAGTCAAAGTAATTTTGACACATTTGGTTACCATTCTAGTTAGTGTAGTCCGCAAATGCTGTCGTAAATCATAGTCTGATTTGCGACAGCCCGTAATCTATTGAACCACTGTTTCACTTAATAAGATGAGTCCCACCATGGAAAACAGACTATTAAAGGCGAAAGCCACGTTACCGGGTTATGATCGTAACAAACTGGTTCCACGCATTGTGCATTTGGGGTTTGGCGCTTTTCATCGTGCTCACCAGGCGGTGTATGCGGATATTCTGGCCGCAGAGTACGGCAGCGACTGGGGTTACTGCGAGGTCAATCTGATTGGCGGCGAGCAACAAATTGCCGACCTTAAACAGCAGGGTAATCTGTACACCGTGGCAGAAATGTCTGCCGACGCGTGGACCGCACGGGTGGTCGGCGTGGTGAAACGCGCACTGCACGCGCAAGCTGATGGTCTGGAAACCGTGCTGGCCGCCATGTGCGAGCCGCAAGTGGCGATTGTCTCTCTGACCATCACCGAAAAAGGGTATTGCCACTCACCGGCGACCGGAAAACTGATGCTCGATCATCCGTTAATCGCTGGCGACCTGCAAAATCCGCAGCAGCCAAAATCCGCAGTTGGCGTGGTGGTGGAAGCGCTGGCGCGTCGAAAAGCGGCAGGGCTGGCGGCATTCAGTGTGATGTCCTGCGATAACATGCCGGAAAACGGCCATGTTACCTGCAATGTGGTGTGTGCATATGCCCGTGAGGTGAATGCGGAACTGGCAGACTGGATTGAGACCAACGTGACGTTCCCGTCGACGATGGTGGACCGTATTGTTCCGGCAGTAACAGCTGAAACGCTGGATAAAATCGAACAACTTACCGGCGTGCGCGATCCAGCAGGCGTGGCCTGCGAACCGTTCCGCCAGTGGGTGATTGAAGATAACTTTGTCGCGGGTCGTCCGTCATGGGAAAAAGCGGGCGCTGAACTGGTTGCCGACGTCGTGCCGTTTGAAGAGATGAAACTGCGTATGCTGAATGGCAGCCACTCCTTCCTTGCTTATCTGGGGTATTTGGCCGGTTATCAGCATATCAATGAATGTATGGACGACGACAACTATCGCCGCGCAGCACACGCGCTGATGCTGAAAGAGCAAGCACCGACGCTGAAAGTAAAAGGTGTTGACCTCGCGCGTTACGCCGATCTGCTGATCGCACGTTACAGCAACACCGCGCTGCGTCACCGTACCTGGCAGATCGCGATGGACGGTAGTCAGAAATTACCGCAACGTATGCTCGATTCCGTACGCTGGCATTTAGCGCATCAGGACTCCTTTGTGCTGCTGGCTCTGGGCGTGGCGGGTTGGATGCGTTACGTTGGCGGTGTTGATGAGCACGGCCAGGCAATCGAAGTGTGCGATCCGCTGCTGACGGTGATCCAGGGAGCCGTTAACGCAAGTGCGGAAGGCGAATCGCGCGTGCAGGCACTGCTGGGCATTGAGGCGATTTTTGGCAACGAACTGCCGAAGGAAGCGGCCTTTGTGGCACAGGTACAGAAGGCGTATCGTTCACTGCTGGAGAAAGGGGCGAAAGCGACTGTGGCAGAATACGCCTTAGCACTGTAAATCGTTTGAAGAATGCCGCCCCGGCGGCATTCTTTTTTTTTTGCCTTTATTCGAGTACGTTACCCTTTAGTGCAGACCAAGCCGAATCAGTTCAACCGGTTCGAATTTACCTTCACAACCTTCCACTTCTACCGTTTTACTGCGGCGCAGTTGCGCGGCGTTCAGTCCGTCAGCGTGAATGGCAATGATTTTGCCGGTGCGGCCTGTACCGTTAATCATTACGCGGCTACCGGTGGTAATCGCATTGCGATTACGATCATAAGTCATCATGGTGGTTTCTCCTTGTTGATATCCAAAAAACAAAACGGGGCAGAAGATGTCCCCACTACGGACGCCTTATAAATACGCTCCTGAGATGACGAGTTTTTGTTTTTGATCAACATCACACTTTTTTGCTGAAAAAATTTTTGATATCACGCGATGACAACCCTCTTCACTCAACCGGATATAGATATATAACACGCGTTTATTTTCCTGAACTGTTTTTATTCATTAATGAAAAAAGGTTTTTAAGATTTTCCTGATTACTAATCGCCGCGCGATAACGCGTACACTATGTAACGATGTGTTAGTGATTGTTTCGAGCTTTTAGAGCAGTATAATTCTGCGCCGTTTTTTTGAATAAAAAATAGGGCGATTTTTTAAATAAAAGTGAAGTGGCGACAGAGTAAAGGAAGCATGGTTTTTGTTGGCAAGTAATGAAGGGAGATAGATTGATTTACGCTGGCTATTCTGTCCGGAACTTGCCGAAAGTAACAACTGAATAAACATACATCTGGAATTATTACGTATCGGAATTATTAATTAATACCGTCTGTTTATTAACAAATAGATGGGGGCTGTGAACGTTTTTTATAAAATTGATTTAATTTAACCTGTTGATGTTAGGGTGTTTTTTTGTTGAAAAAGTGTCTTATTTCTTCATCTTAATACTGTTATAACGATACTGATTGGGGGTGACATAATGAAAAGTGAAGTCATCAAACAACTGGTGAGAAATCATCTTAAGTCGCTTAAACGCACAATTACGCATCTGAGGAAAAAATGGAAATATCGGCATGGTGGTGATGTGGACGTGTACTGGGTTTCCCTGGGGGAAAATTGCCTGCCTGATGATATTCTTCGGCGGCACAACAGAAAATCGTTCAGCTCTATTTTTTCCTCCGGGCGTTCTAATATAGAATATATTCTTGAGATGGAAAAAGATAATTACCAGAATTTACTGGACAAAGCATATCTGAAACATTTTCCCGATGGCAACCATTCTGTTGTACGCTCCACCTATTATAAGCATTGCGTTGGTCAATACAGCGAAAGGCATATGCTGGGATTTGAATTCACGCACCACGATCCCCTCGACATTTCCGCTGATAAGCAGACATTCAAACGGCGCATTAAGCGTCAACTCGCCTGGCGAGGAAATAAAAATTTTGTTTTTCTTTATCATCATCGCGTCACGGCGAATTCCGATCTTGCGCTGTTAAGAGAACATCTGAATGAGCTGTTGTCGTTGTACAACACGAAAGGCTGCGAGTGTGAAGTGATGCTTTTCTATCAGCATATCGTCCCGCAGGAGACACCGAAGCGTATCGATTTCACGCCGCATCATTCCGGCTTATTGGAGTTCGTCTGTCATACCCATGAGATTTGGGGCGGAGATGATCAGGATACGTTCTGGGCGCGAAAAGATGACGCTCTTTTTACCGAGATGTTTGACACCGTTGATCGGTACAACTTGAGTAAAGGCGGATCCCGTCGTGAACTGATGCCAGTGGCTACCAACACTGGCATGCCGGTTTAACCGTTGACTCAAGATGTATGGTGCGGTGAACTGCCTGTGAGGGTGGCTCACCGCCAGATGTCTGTGATGGTGAGGAGATTAATCCTCACTGAACCAGTCGCGATTTTCCTGGCGAATGGTTTTTACTGATTCGCTGATCTCCTGCAAGTGCAGACTCATGGCGTGGTCGACTTCATCAGGGTCACGTTTTTCCAGCGCGGTAAAGATATCCATGTGCTGACGCAGTAGCATTTCCGGCGGCGAAACGTGGTCAAGACTCATATAGCGTACGCGGTCGATGGTAGCTTTGATGTTTTCGATAGTGTCCCACGCCAGCTGGCAATCTGCGATCAGCGCCAGCTTCTGGTGGAAATTATCATCCAGCTCGAAGAAATCAGTAAGCTGCTTGCGCTCGATGGCGGTACGCTGTTGATTGAGGTTTTGCTCAAGCAGGTAGCAGGCGCTGTCATCAATAAGCGTGGCGGCGCGGCGGGCGACGGCGCATTCGATCGCCTGACGCACGAAGCAACCATTACGGACCTGCGTCATGGAAATCTTGTTAACGTAACTGCCGCGCTGCGGGCGGATCTGAATCAGACCGTTTTCCGCCAGCTTAATAAAGGCTTCACGCACCGGCTGGCGAGAAACGTCGAAACGCACCGACACCTCTTTTTCCGACAACGGCGTACCCGGTGGTATCAGGCAATGCACAATATCACGCCGTAGAATGCGGTAAATTTGTTGATTTACAGGCTGTACAGGGTTGAGTTGCGTTTCAGCGGCCATTCACTCTTACTTTTTAAAGGGGTAACCCGGCTACCATACCATTTATTTACGGTGCATCCCATACCCGGCCCGCAGACCGGGTAGGAAATTTAACCCGGACGGTGAACGTTTAAACCCGCATATGTCTGGCTTACCGGCATCATCTCAAGGGTGTTGATGTTCACATGTTTCGGAAGCGTTGCCACCCACCAGACAGCTTCGGTTACATCTTCCGGCGTCAGCGCAGTGGTATTTTCGTAGGTTTTCCCCGCTTTGGCGTCATCGCCTTTAAAGCGCACGTTCGAAAACTCCGTACCACCGACCAGACCTGGCTCGATATTGGTCACGCGAACCGCAGTACCGCTCAGATCGGTACGCAGGTTAAGGCTGAACTGGCGCACAAACGCTTTGCTTGCTCCGTAGACGTTGCCGCCCGCATATGGCCAGCTCCCCGCAGTTGAACCGATATTGATGATATGGCCGCGATTACGTTCCACCATGCCAGGCAGTACCGCGCGCGTCATGTAAACCAGACCTTTGTTATTGGTATCGATCATCGTTTCCCAGTCATCAACGCTGGCTTTATGTGCAGGCTCAAGCCCCAGCGCCAGACCGGCATTGTTGACCAGCACATCAATTTCGCGCCACTGTGCTGGCAAAGAAGCCATTAACTCGTCAATAGCCGCACGGTTGCGCACATCCAACTGCGCGATGTAAAGGTTATCCCCCAGTTCGTCTTTCAGTTCCTGTAAACGTTCCTGACGACGGCCTGTGGCGATCACTTTGTGACCGTTCTGAATAAAACGGCGTGTGATGCCTTCGCCAAAACCTGCCGTTGCCCCGGTAACCAGAATAATCATCACATTGTTCCTCAACGCTTTTTGTGGTGTTGAACGCTAGCATGACCGCATGTTTGCGGTAACACAAGTCTTCCGCCTTACAGTGTGGCAAAAAACGCCCGCTTGTGCGGCAGCAGAGAGAGAAAGATTGCGATGCGCGCAGCGGATGCCTACTCTGAGAAGATTCACCATGTTCAGGAGCGAAACATGTCGGTTACCAATCCCTTTTTCTCGGCAAGCCCGCTGCCGTACCAGGCCCCGCCGTTTGATGTGATTACTGATGAACACTACCGCCCGGCGTTTGACGAAGGCGTGCGGCAAAAGCGCGCGGAAATCGCTGCCATTACGGCGAACCCGGCTGCCGCTGATTTTAACAATACGCTGCTGGCGCTAGAGCAGAGCGGTCACCTGCTGAATCAGGTAACCAGCGTCTTTTTCGCCATGACCTCCGCGCATACTAATGATTTTTTACAGCAGCTCGATGAGGCGTTTTCCACAGAGCTGGCGGAACTGGCGAACGATATTTATCTTGATGATGCGCTGTTTGCCCGCGTGGAAAATTTATGGCGCCAGCGTGAGGCACTCGGGCTGGATGCAGAGTCGCTGCGCCTTGTCGAAACGACGTATCAGAAGTTTGTCCTCGCAGGCGCTACGTTGAACGCAGAAGATAAAACAACGTTGAAAGCGCTGAATACCGAAGCGGCAGCGCTGACCAGCCAGTTTAACCAACGTTTGCTGGCTGCAGATAAGACGGGCGGGCTGGTGGTGGACGATGTTCATCAACTCGATGGCTTAAGTACTGAAGAGATCGCCTCGGCCGCTGAAGCGGCGAAGGCGAAAGGGCTGAAAAACCGCTGGCTGCTCACGCTGCTCAATACCACACAGCAACCCGCGCTGGCTACGCTGCGCGATCGCCAGACCCGTGAAAATCTGTTTACCGCCGGTTGGCTGCGCACACAGCGAGGGGATGCCAATGATACCCGCGCGATTGTGCTGCGTCTGGTGCAACTTCGTGCGCGGCAGGCGAAACTGCTTGGCTTTAACGATTTTGCCAGCTGGAAAATCGCCGATCAGATGGCCGGTACTCCGCAGGCTGCACTGACATTCATGCGTGATATTGCACCTGCTGCCCGCGCACGCGCCGAGCGGGAACTGGCTGACATTCAACAGATGATTGACACCCGGCAAGGCGGCTTTAGCGCGCAGGCCTGGGATTGGGCGTTCTATGCTGAGCAGGTTCGTCTGGCGAAATATGCGCTGGATGAATCGCAAATCAAACCTTATTTCGCGCTCAACTCTGTGCTCACGGACGGGGTGTTCTGGGCGGCGAGTGAGCTGTTTGGTATTCGGTTCACCGAGCGTTTTGATATTCCTGTTTATCATCCCGATGTGCGCGTGTGGGAGATTTTCGATGCAGACGGCTACGGTCTGGCTCTCTTTTACGGTGATTTCTACGCCCGCGACTCAAAAAGCGGCGGCGCATGGATGGGTAATTTTGTTGAACAATCTACGCTGAATGGCACGCAGCCGGTGATTTATAATGTCTGTAACTACCAGAAGCCGGCGACCGGGCAGGCGGCGTTGCTGTCGTGGGATGACGTGATTACTCTGTTTCATGAGTTTGGCCACACACTGCATGGGCTGTTTGCCAGCCAGCGTTACGCCACACTTTCTGGCACCAATACGCCGCGCGATTTCGTCGAGTTCCCTTCGCAAATCAATGAGCACTGGGCCAGCCAGCCGCAGGTTTTCGCTCACTACGCCCGCCATCATCAGAGCGGCGAGCCGATGCCGGAGGCATTGCGTGAGAAAATACTGCAAGCCACTCAGTTCAATAAAGGCTACGACATGACCGAATTACTGAGTGCGGCGCTGCTCGACATGAACTGGCATGCACTGGCCGATGGCGCCGGGGTGAATGATGTCGATGAGTTTGAGCGTGAAGCGATTCGCAAGGAGCATCTCGATTTGGCGGCAGTACCGCCGCGTTATCGCAGCAGTTACTTCGCGCATATTTTTGGTGGCGGTTATGCCGCTGGCTACTATGCCTATTTATGGACGCAGATGCTGGCCGATGACGGTTATCAGTGGTTTGTGGAGCAGGGCGGTTTAACCCGTGAGAATGGGCAACGCTTCCGCGAAGCCATTTTGTCGCGCGGTAACAGCAGCGATCTCCGGGAACTTTATCGACAATGGCGCGGCCATGATCCGCAAATCGAGCCGATGCTGAAAAACCGTGGGTTAAGCGATTAATTACGGGCGGAAATGCTTTAAAAAGTTACATAACTCTCAGGGTTATTGACCTGTTTGCTCGTGAGAAATACCGTAAAAGATGGTGATGAATCCCCCTGCGCGGAGGGGCAACCAGGCAAACCTTTTTGGGATATCGCGGGTTTCGTGGTCTGGCGCGAACTCACCGGGAGGCACCCGGCATCACCGTAAACTCCTCTGCCAGAGGCCTGTATCATCGGGCCTCTGGCTTTTTACTTTCCTCTCGCTTTACAGCGTTCATTCCCGCTTTTAGCTTACTCAGTTGTTAAAATGTGGGCTATCTCACATTTACTACCGTGGTGTTATGCAGTTCATTAAGCCAAATTAAAGGACATGATTTGAGCGTTAACATTCTGTGGCATAACCCGGGCATTCAGACAATGACTGTGTTAATGTCGAATTAAATTTGAGCAACTGAGGTAACCGACATGACCAAAAATGTAGTGGTAATACGCGCCGGTGGTAAAGTTGAAAACGTGACCGTGGAGGACAATGCTAAATCGGTCTCATTCAAAAATGAGAAGAGCTCGTTTCTCGAAATCCCGATTGAACCCTGGGAGCTGGATGGCGAAACCTTCCTCGTTGCCCGTTTCTCCGATCTGGTGAGCCAACAGGAAACCGAACAGGCCATCCGGAAATTTTACTAATTGCTGACCGCCTGAGGGCGGTTTTTTACGTCATGTCTCTGCCAGAATTGAACGTTAGCGTTTCGTGCAAATAGCGGGAAATAAAATGTGCATAGTTTGTGCAGCCGCAGCCACCTGGTTATCACGCAGTATTCAAAACATAAAAATCAAAAGGGCCTCAATGAGGCCCTTTTACATTACCGGTTTTGGCCACCGTCGGCGACGTGGCGTGGATATACAGGATCGGACCGTCAGTCTTGTTCCACATACTGAGCAAATTGCGCCATGTGGCTGTTGTCGTTCCGGGCAGAATGTGGTGAATAAAAACTTGTGGTTGTTGCAAACCGGGCACTGAAATTTGAGATTGGGGATAACCCCTCCGGTCTGTTAAATGGAGAGTTGACGGTAACACACTCTGATTGCGCTGAAAGATATATCCTCAATACTTTCAACAATAAAACGTTTCGCCGGTGCTTTTTTATCGCCAGTTCAGCTTTGTTTAACCTTTATTGAGGCATTAACTGCTAGCTTAGTCAGTACAGCGTTTACCCATCCCGTTGAGTGAACGTACAGAATAAGACAAAACTATCCATGCAAGCATTGACCGCCATTACGGCGGTTTTTTTTTGTATGATGAAAGAAAAAGGCCCCTCACGCGTTTACGCAAGGGGCCTTCACGGTGGGGGATTATCGCTATTCATCAATCGTCCCATTTGTGACTAAAATAAGCAGCAAGAAACCCGGAAAAAAGAATTACTCCCAGTACTGCCACAAAGACATGCATATTTGCCATCATTTTAAACCTCCATCTAATTAACCTACGTACCTCTCTTACCTTAATTATTTAGCCGCGATGGAGAAATAATAACATGGTGAATCTCAATAAAGTTTGAATGGCTCGTCATTTCGCCGTTTTGGCAAAATTCTTCCGGTACATTGCGGGGGACATGCCGTACTGCTGATGAAAATGGTGGCGCAGCGACGCAGCATTACCAAATCCTGCCTGCCCGGCGACCAGATCAATACGCATGCGTGTTTGTTCGAGCAATGCCTGTGCGTACTGCAATCGTGCCAGCAAAATCCAGCGCGCCGGCGTGGTGCCTGTCGATTCCTTAAAGCGACGTAAAAAGGTACGTGGGCTCATGCCAACCCGCTGCGCCAGTGACACCAGGGTGTGATTCTCAGCAAGCTGCTGGTGGAGGAAATCAAACAACTGCCCCAGTTGTCGGCTTTCGCGCGTGCGGGCTACCGGGCGGATAAGCTGCTGCGTCTGCGAACCATCGCGGTGTGGCTGAACCACCAGCCGCCGGGCGACCATATTCGCCGCGTCAAGGCCAAAATCCTCACGTACCACATGCAGACAGAGATCGATTCCCGCCGCGCTGCCAGCAGACGTCATCACATTCCCTTCGTCGTAATAAAGTGCATCCTCCAGCACGATAATGGCCGGATAGCGCTCGCGCAACCCGTCGACATAACGCCAGTGGGTAGTGGCTTTGCGCCCGTTTAACAGACCAGCCGCCGCCAGCACAAATACCCCAGAACAGATGGAGATAATGCGGCAACCGCGCTGCCAGGCTTGCTGAATCGCAGCGCACAAATCAGCTGGAACGGGCAACTCTTCGCCGCGCCAGCCGGGCACGACAATGGTTTGCGCGTCGGCCAGTAGCTCCAGCCCGCCTTCGGCCATTACGCGAATACCGCCGGTTGCCCGCAGCTCTCCGCCATCCACTGCCGCAACGGCGAAGCTGTACCAGTTATCGCCCATTTCCGGGCGTGGCAGACCGAAGATCTCCACCGCGACGCCGAACTCAAAGGTGCAAAGCCCATCATAGGCGAGGGCAACGACACGGTGCGCTGCGGGGGAATGTCGTACTGTTGTCATTATCCTGGTGTTATCTGGCATAGAACGGTGCAGTGAAGTTGTCCTGTTTTGGTTAGATTACTGTTAACACAAACAAGGAGAAAGCACGATGAGCTACGTTACTGATTTTCCGGTCGCATCCCCTGAACAAGCCGCCAGCCATTTTCTACGCCGCCTAAGCGTTGAAACAGATTGCGCCGATGTGCATGACGCTATCACCCATAACGACAAAGATTTTGTCCTGCTGCATGTGGTCGGCAGCCCAGATGCATTCGCTCGTCGTCACATTCCCGGCGCATTGCATCTGCCGCATAGCATGATGACTGCTGAACGCATGGCCGCATGGCCGTCGGAGACGCTATTTGTGGTCTATTGCGCCGGGCCGCACTGTAACGGTGCCGATCGTGCGGCACTGAAACTGGCACGACTGGGGCTACCGGTCAAAATCATGATCGGTGGGATCACCGGCTGGGAAGATGAAGGTTATCTCTTCGCCAGCGGCCAGAGCGAAGCGGATTTCTAGTCCTCATTTTTCATCTTTAATACGCCATCGTGAAAATTCCTCATGTATGGTGAAATTTTCTCTGTTGATGCACTCTGCCCGGTGTGAGATTTTATTTGGATGTTTAGCCATCCAGAAGGCTAAAAATTCAAATAATGAATTATCACGTCGGGTAATCATCTGCTCCGGCGTTAGAGGAGAATAACCATGCAGCGACATCAGCCCCCTTTTCGCGCAGACGTAGTCGGTAGTTTCTTACGACCGGATGCTATCAAAAATGCCCGCCAGCAGTTTGCGCAGGGCGAGATCACCGCACAGCAGTTGCGCAGTGTCGAAGATGACGCCATCCGGCATGTGGTTGAAGAGCAGTGCGCCTGCGGCCTGCATGTGGTGACAGACGGGGAGTTTCGTCGCGCCTGGTGGCACTTTGATTTCTTCGACGGTCTGGAAGGGGTTGAGCGTTACGATTCGGATAAAGGCATTCAGTTTAACGGCGTGCAAACCAAAGCCCACGGCGTGCGGGTTACCGGCAAACTTCGTTTTGGCGATCACCCAATGCTGAACGATTTCCGCTATCTGAAAAGCATCAGTGGCAGCGCGCAGCCAAAGATGACCATCCCCAGCCCGAGCGTGCTGCACTTCCGCGGCGGTCGTAAAGATATTGATGCGATCGTTTATCCGCAACTGGATGCCTATTTTGACGACCTGGCGACCACCTGGCGCGATGCCATTCACGCCTTCTATGCTGCCGGTTGTCGTTATCTGCAACTGGATGACACCGTCTGGGCCTATCTGTGCTCTGACGATCAGCGCCGCCAGATCCGCGAACGCGGTGACGATCCGGATGAACTGGCTCGCATTTATGCCCGCGTACTCAATAAAGCGCTGGAAGGTAAGCCGGAGGATCTGACCGTCGGGCTACATGTCTGTCGTGGTAATTTCCGTTCGACCTGGATTTCCGAAGGTGGTTACGAGCCAGTGGCAGAAGTGTTGTTCGGTAGCGTCAATGTCGATGCCTTCTTCCTCGAATATGACAACGATCGTTCCGGTGATTTTGCACCGCTGCGTTTTGTTCGTCCAGGTAAACAGCAGGTGGTGCTGGGGCTTATTACTACTAAAAACGGCGAGCTGGAACACCCGGAAGGGGTGAAAGCGCGTATCGCGGAAGCGGCAAAATATGTGGATATCAACCAGATTTGCCTTAGCCCTCAGTGCGGTTTTGCTTCCACCGAAGAGGGCAACTCGCTAACACCAGAGCAGCAGTGGGACAAAGTGCGTCTGGTGACGCATATCGCTGAACAAGTATGGTGAATACGCAAACCGTTATAGGCCTGATAAGGCGAAGTCGCCATCGGACACTAAAGACGTTCTGACATTCATTGCGCTGGCACCGTACCCCATTGTTGTACCTGCATCCCTTTAACCAGCATCAGCCATGCTATGCCAATAGTGATGATCAGGATCACAAACAGCGACCAGGCAGGCAGAGTGGTGAGAATGATCCCGGTCAGCAGCGGGTTCATTGCCGCACCCAGCCAGCCCAGTGCCTGGGCAGAAAAATAGGTGGCCTTCATACCCGGCGGCGCAATGTTATCGATCAGCAGGTATTCGCCTGGAGCATAAATCACTTCGCCCAGCGTAAATACTGCGGCGGAGAGTCCCCACAACCATAAATTGTGGCCGGAGAGCATAAAACCTACCAGACCCACTACGAAACAAAGTGTGCCAAACGCCATTAACGGACGCAGGTTGGTGGCGGTCAGTTTGCGCCCGACAGCGTATTGCAGCGAAACCACGATAGCAGCGTTGACTGGCAGCACGACGGCCACCACTTTTTCAGCAAAATCGCTGTCCGCTACGGCCATCACGTACTGGGAAAGACAGGAGGCGAAAGAGCCGCAAACGAAGGAAGCAAGCAGGTTTGACAAGGTAAACCAGCCGAGTGCTTTGTCTTTCAGCAGGACTGACGGCGACCAGGGAACTGCTGGCTCCATGCCGCTCCCCACGGCCACGCGACGGACAAAAAACTGGATAAAGACCAGCGGGAACGCCGCGCAGACAGCCGCCAGCCAGAACGGCAGATTAATGCTTTGCATCACCAGTAGCGTGCCCAGCGGCGGGCCGACGGTCCAGCCGATGTTAAGAAAGGAGTAGTTAAGCGAAAAGACTTTCGCCTTCGCCGTCGGCGTGAGCGTATCGGCAAAATAGGCTTTCAGTACCGTGGAGAAGACCGAATAAGCGCAGTTGATCAGGGCGAAAAAGAGCACCACCAGCCCGGCGTGATGCGTCAGCGGGATCGCGGCAAAACCGGTGATAAAGGCGACGATCGCCAACAGCATATAGCGTTTTTTATCGAACTTATCCGCCAGCATGCCGAAACCAAGGCTGAAGACAACACCAATAGTCAGCGCAACGGACATGGCATAACCGACCTGATCAACGGCCATGCCGTACTGGCGACTAAGGTAGATGGTCATAAAGGGCAGCGTTGCGCCGCGGCCAATGGTTAATAACAGAGAGGACGCCAGGAGTGCGACGGTGGAGCGTGTTTGTGGTGTGATCATGTATTGCCCGACATGCTGGTTGTTATAGTTTTTTGTGATGTATACAGCAATAACATGCATAAACCGCTATGTACAACGGTTGATGTGGCGGCAAATGCCAAAACTGACCTACCGAATTTAATGATCTGTCACTGGCCTATTTTTTGCGTTAACGTAAATTTTGATACAAAAGTTGAAACTACAGGGGCTGAGAATGGCGCGTAAAGATGTACTGCTGGCAATGCTGGTGGTTGTGGCTTGGGGGCTGAATTTTGTGGTGATCAAAGTTGGCTTGCATACTATGCCGCCGTTGATGTTGGCAGGTTTACGCTTTGTGTTCGTGGCATTCCCGGCAATTTTGTTCGTCTCGCGGCCCACTATTCCGCTGCGTCTGTTGCTGGCTTACGGGTTGACGATCAGTTTCGGTCAGTTCGCTTTTCTGTTTTGCGCGATCAAATTCGGCATGCCTGCCGGGCTGGCATCGCTGGTATTACAGGCCCAGGCCTTCTTCACCATTATTCTTGGCGCAGGTGTATTTGGCGAGCGGCTGCAATCAAAACAGCGGGTCGGCATTTCGCTGGCGGTACTTGGTGTGCTGGTGTTGATCGAATCGAGTCTTAATGGTCAGCACATTCCGCTGGTGGGTTTTGTGCTGACGCTAGCGGCCGCATTCAGTTGGGCCTGTGGCAATATCTTCAACAAAAAAATCATGCAGCACAGCTCGCGACCAGCGGTGATGTCGCTGGTGGTGTGGAGCGCTTTAATTCCGATTGTGCCCTTTATGGTTGCTTCGCTGGTGTTAGACGGCCCGGCGCTGATGCTGCGAAGTCTGATAAGCATTGATATCACCACGCTGCTGTCGCTGGTCTATCTGGCGTTTGTCGCGACCATCATTGGCTACGGCATCTGGGGTTCGCTGCTGGGGCGTTATGAAACCTGGCGTGTCGCGCCGCTGTCGCTGCTGGTACCCGTTGTCGGCATGGCAAGCGCGGCGATTTTGTTGGAAGAAACCTTATCGGCGCTGCAACTGGCTGGTGCGGTGCTGGTGATGGGCGGTCTGTATATCAACGTTTTTGGTTTTCGTCTGCGCCGTGCGGTGCAGGCCGGGTAATAAACTGCGGTTTGTCTGGAAAAACGCTAATCAGGCAGGGGAAAAAAGCCCCGCAATGTGCGGGGCAAAACGATTAGCCGTGCTGATTGTAATAGGGCACGCCTAATGCGTCGGATTTGTCACTGCCCACCCCCATATGGTTAAAATCATACGGTGATGTTTGTTGGGTGGCGGGTAAAATCATCGCATCGCAGGGATCCTGCGATGCTGGATGATTAAGTTGTTCCGCATAACTCTGGCCGGAAAACAGAACCATCAGCGTGATGGCGGCACAGGCAATACGTTTCATACATTCCTCGATACGTCTTTAAAACAGGCGATAATTAACAAGCTTGGTTTAGCGGGTAGAGATACCTTGATTCAGCAGGTATATCTGTCACGCGGAATTTATGCGGCGGCACGTCAAAATAGTTTTTGAACGTGCGGGTCAGGGTTTGTTGTGACTCAAACCCATAGCGTTCTGCCAGATACAGGATCGGTTCGTTGCTCTCCTTGAGCTTTTGCGCAATTTCCGTCAACTTGCGGCTTCGAATGTATTGGCCGAGCGAATGACCGGTCTCTTTTTTAAACATCCGTTGCAGGTGCCACTTGGAGTAACCTGAACGTTCTGACACTTTTTCCAGTGACAGCGGCGATTCCAGGTTATCCTCGATCCAGTCCAAAATGCTATGAATGGTGATAGCGTCAGTATTGCGTCTGGACATCGTCATACCTCTTTGTTTTTTACGGCAGTATTTTCCTGAGCAAAGACTCAAGGGTTGCCACTTCTTCTGCCGTTAAGTTTTTTGTTAATTCCTGATGCAGATCTTTCCCTACTAATTGATGACATTGCTCACAAAGCGCCGCGCCGTCGGGTGTTAATTGAACCAACACGCCGCGTTTGTCATTCGGATTCGGGTTACGTACGATCCAGCCTTTGCATACCAGTCTGTCCAGCATGCGGGTCAGGGCGCCGAGATCGACGGAAAGAATTTTTTTTAGTTCTACCGGGGTGATACAGGTTTGGCAGCGGATAGAACACAGCACCTTAAACTGGGTGGCGGTGATATCCAGCGGCGACAAATAGTCGTTGAGTAAACGATCTTTTTTCTGGTTAACCATATAGATTAAGCGGCCTAAGGGAATGATATCGTTAAACAGATCATTCGTGCTTTTCACAATGGTTGCCCCGGCAAGTAGATTAATCACGGCAGATATTATTGCTCAGGCAAATATAAGTCAACATAATGGATTTCGGATGCCACTATTTGCTAAAACGTTTCACATCGGTAAAATTTTACACCACGTAACCAACTGAATTAGTTAGCATTAAGGCGCTGTTGCTAACCCACACACATCCCATTGCCGTTGTGTTAGCGCTATACTGCCTGAGCTTTGACCACACAAGGAGTGTCGCGCATTATGCTTGAATTGTTTAAAGCTATTGGTCTGGGGCTGGTGGTGTTACTGCCGCTGGCGAACCCGTTAACCACCGTCGCGCTCTTTTTAGGGCTAGCGGGCAACATGAACAGCGCCCAGCGTAATCAACAAGCGCTGATGGCGTCTGTGTATGTCTTCATCATTATGATGGTGGCATATTATGCCGGGCAGTTGGTGATGAACACTTTCGGCATTTCGATTCCGGGTTTGCGGATTGCCGGTGGATTGATTGTCGCCTTTATTGGTTTTCGCATGCTGTTCCCACAGCAAAAATCACACGAATCGCCGGAAGCAAAAACCAAATCTGAAGAGCTGGAGGATGAACCCGGCACCAATATTGCCTTCGTTCCGCTGGCGATGCCCAGCACCGCCGGGCCAGGAACTATCGCCATGATCATCAGTTCCGCGTCGACGATCCGCCACAGTTCGCCGTTTCCCGACTGGGTGATTTTGCTTGCACCACCGCTCGTCTTTGCCGCTGTGTCAGTGATTTTATGGGGCAGCCTGCGCAGTTCCGGCGCGATCATGCGGCTGGTTGGTAAGGGCGGAATAGAAGCGATCTCCCGGTTGATGGGCTTTTTGCTGGTCTGCATGGGCGTGCAATTTATCATCAACGGCGTGCTGGAAATTATTACTAATTTCCACGGAGCCGCCTGATGCGAAGAGTGGTTGCGCTGGTGATCATGATGTTGATGCTGGCAGGCTGCCAGCATCAGCCAATCGCGCAACCGCCGCTGGGGCAGGCAAGTTTTGCCGATTATCAGTCACAAACCCGCGACTATGTGCGCGCGCATCGAGCCTTTCAGACGCTGGATAAAACGGCGGAGCTGGCGCTCAACACGCCGCAGGAATGGCGATCCGCGCAGCCTGCGCGTAAGGGAATTTTACTGATCCACGGACTTGGCGATGGGCCTGGCTCCTTTGTCGATATTGCGCCAGCTTTGGCGAAACAGGGTTTTTTAGTGCGCACCGTCCTTTTGCCGGGGCACGGTACGCGGCCCTCTGATCTGCTGACTATCAGCGTCGATCAGTGGCGGCAGGTTGTGCGCGAACAGGCCGATATTCTGGCAAAAGAGGTGGATACGCTGTGGATCGGTGGCTTCTCTACCGGCGGTAATCTGGCGCTGGAGTATGCCATGACGCATCACGATCGGGTGCAGGGCTTGTTGTTGTTCTCTCCGGCGTTTAAATCCAACACCGCCTACGATTTTCTCGCCCCGACGGTAGCGCTGTTTCGCGACTGGTTGCGCCCACCGAGCACCGTATTCCCGCAGCAGATCGTCACCCGTTATTTACGCGTACCGACGAATGGATTTGCCCAGTTCTGGCGTACCAGCGCCAGCGCGCAGCGGTGGCTGGCGCGTAAAAGTTGGGACAAACCGGCGCTGATTGTGCTGACAGAGCATGATTCCGTGCTCAATACCCGTTGGATCCTCGACCATTTTGACCGTAACTTTCCCCATCCCGCCAGTCGAATGATCTGGTACGGCACGTCGCGTCCGGACGTGGCGAACGTCTCCCGCATTCTGGTGAAAACGGATTTTCTGCCGCAGGATCGCATCAGCCAGTTTTCGCATATGTCAGTGCTGTTTTCGCCACAAAACCCGCTATATGGCCGCAAAGGCAGCGTGCTGATCTGCGCCAACGGTCAGCCTGACGATGCGACGAAGCGCTGTCTGAAGGGAGACGAGGTGTGGTATTCAGACTGGGGGCTGGTCGAAGCGGGTAAAATTCACGCCCGCCTGACCTGGAACCCCTGGTTTGACTGGCAAACCGCGGTGATGGATAAAATGGTGTCCGCAACATTGTGATCCCGCGGGCCGCTTACATAGGGCTGTGGCTTACCTGTTCTTCCAGTTTTACCGGCCAGCGGCGGAAAATCACCACCGCCCACACCAGCGCAACGATCGCAGGGATCGCACCCGCATAGCCGATGATACCCATCGACCAGTGCAGGCTGATCTGGTTGCCTACCAACGCACCGGCACCAATACCAATATTAAAAATGCCGGAAAACAGCGACATCGCCACGTCGGTAGCATCGGGTGCCAGTGCCAGGACTTTCACCTGCATACCGAGGCCGATAATCATAATTGCAATGCCCCAGAAAACGCTCAGCACCGCCAGATGTGTCTGGCTGCCGGAAGCGGGCAGCATTAACACCAGCGATAGCACCAGCAGGCCAATCGCGCTGCACACCAGACTGGACGCGTGCTGATTGCCCAGTTTGCCGAACAAGATACTGCCGAGAATGCCCGCGCCACCGAGGATCAGCAGCAGTACGGTGGCGAAACCGGCGCTAAAGCCCGCCACATTTTGCACAAACGGCTCAATATAGCTATAGGCGGTGTAATGGGCAGTGACCACGACCGCCGTAAGCAGATATATGCACATCAGCGCCGGGCGACGGAACAGCAGCGGTAGACTTTTCAGCGAGCCGGAATGTTCGCTCGGCAGGGTCGGCAGCAGTCTTACCAGACAAACCAGCGTGATGAGCGCGCCGAGAGCGATGGCAAAGAAAGTGGTGCGCCAGCCAAAAAATTGCCCGACAATACGGCCAATCGGCAGACCCAGCACCATCGCCAGCGCAGTACCGGTGGCTATCAGACTCAGCGCCTGCGCACGTTTACCGGCGGGTGCCAGGCGAATTGCCAGCGAGGCGGTGATCGACCAGAAAATCGCATGGGCGAAAGCAATACCGACGCGGCTTATCACCAGCACCTTAAAGTCCCACGCCAGAAACGACAGTACGTGGCTGGCAATAAACAATATAAACAAACCAATCAATAGTTTACGGCGTTCGATCTGACTGGTCAGCAGCATAAAGGGTAGCGACATCAGCGCCACAACCCAGGCGTAGATGGTCAGCATAATTCCCACCTGTGCGGTCTCCATGCCGAAGCTCTGGGCGATATCCGACAGTAACCCCACAGGCACAAACTCGGTGGTATTAAAAATGAAAGCAGCGACGGCAAGCGTAACGACCCGAAGCCACGCGACTTTTCGTGAAACCGTATTCGTAGTCATAAAGTGTTCTGGCTCGGTTAGAAAAAAGAACAATAGGGCGATCTTAAAGCTATTGTTGGCGAAAATACAAACATTATGTGATGTAGATCTCATTTCTAATTCGGTAACTAAATACCGATTGCATCGGTTGTCAATAGCGTTCAGAAACAG
The DNA here is from genome assembly GCF_900116535.1 of Kosakonia arachidis. Taxonomy (GTDB): domain Bacteria; phylum Pseudomonadota; class Gammaproteobacteria; order Enterobacterales; family Enterobacteriaceae; genus Kosakonia; species Kosakonia arachidis. The sequence goes on from NZ_FPAU01000001.1 coordinate 1,263,607, forward strand.
AGAACGATAAAGAGGAAACGGCTATGCAAACAATTGACTTTTATATGGTGGACGCATTTAGCGACCAAACTTTTGGCGGCAATGCCGCTGCCGTGTGCCCGCTTACCGAATGGTTGCCTGACGAACTGCTGCTGAAAATGGCGCAGCAGCATAATCAATCCGAGACAGCGTTTTTTGTCCGCAATGACACCGGATTTGAGCTGCGCTGGTTTACCACACAGGCGGAAATTAATCTTTGCGGGCATGCCACACTTGCCGCCGCGCACGTCATTTTTGAGTATCTGGATTATCCGGCAACGGAAATTCTCTTCGCTACCCGTTTTGTCGGCCCGCTGACAGTAACGCGTAACGGTGACTGGCTGACGCTCGATTTTCCGGCCTGGGCAACACAAGAGGTCACCATCCCCCCTGAACTGTTGCTACAAACGCTGGGCATCAGCACGGCGAAAGAGGTGCGTGTGGCGCGGGATTATCTGGTGGTGCTGGAGAACCAGGCTCAGGTGGAAGCTTTGCGGCCGGATATCGCCGCCATGAAGCCGCTGGGGAAAATGGTCTGCGTGACCGCACCGGGAGATGATGACGATTTTGTCAGCCGCTTTTTCTGTCCGGGCGAATCGGTGGCGGAAGATCCGGTGACCGGCTCGGCGCACAGCATGTTGATCCCGTACTGGGGCGATAAGCTGAATAAAATGGTGATGCGGGCGCGGCAGGTTTCCGCACGCGGCGGCGATTTACGCTGTGAATGGCGCGGCGACCGCGTGCTTATCGGTGGCCAGGCGACGCTCTATCTGCTGGGGAAAGTCTATCTGCGCTGATCTCAGCCCGGAGATCCACCAGCAGATTGAGGCGTTACCATGGCGGCTAACCATAGCCGGTTGACCGCACGGGCTTCAGGGCAGGCGGGCGATATTGGCTTTAATGACTGCGACGGAGTGATTAAATTTCGCCACTTCGTCACCTTCCAGTTGTAACTCAATAATCTGCTGGACGCCGCTTTGCGTAAGCACGGCAGGTACGCCAATTGCCACATCTTTTACGCCGTATTCTCCGTCGAGAATGCAGGAGATCGCCAGCGCGCGGTGGCTGCCGGTAAAGATATTACGGCAGATCTCGGCGATAGTCCCGGCAATGCCATACTCGGTGCAGCCTTTGCGGTTGTAGATCTCAAAACCGTGGCGGCGCACTTTTTCTGCCAGCGCGTCGAAATCCAGGGGATGCCCGATTTTGCGCAGGTAGACATCGGCAATCGGCGAACCGTATACCGACGAGTGCGACCACACCGGAAATTGCGTATCGCCATGTTCGCCGAGAATAAACGCATCAATACTCTGCGCGCCGATATCCAGCGCTTGTGCCAGTGTGCGACGCAAGCGTGTGGTATCCAGCCAGACGCCAGTACCTATCACCTGGCTGCGCGGCAGGCCGGAAAGTTGCCACACCTGCCAGGTAATGATGTCGCACGGGTTGGTGGCGACAAGAAAAATACCGTTAAAACCGTTGGCCATCATCGATGGGACGATTTTTTTGACGATCCGTGCCGTGTTGGTCAACTCATCCAGCCGCGTCTGGCCTGGCTGTAATGGGCCACCCGAGACAGTAATGACCGCAATGTCGATATCGGCGCACTCTTCCACCGGGCGTGTGGAGATGGTCATCATACCGGGCATATACGCGGCGGCATCCGCCAGATCCTGAACGTGGCCTTCCACGCGCTGCTGATTGAGATCGACGAGGATCAACTCCTCGCAAATGTTCTGGTTCAGCAGGGCATACGCGGCAGACGCACCTACATTTCCTGTGCCGATAATCATCACTTTACGGGCTTTGGTATTCATGCAACTTCCACTATCAGAGTTAGATATGGGCGTAAATTACCGTTACTTCTCCCTGTGATGCAACGCTGTGCTGGAGATATAAATTATTCCTATGACAACGACCTGGCTTTGCGCAGTTATTTTTACAAGGTGATAACAACAAGGAGCACACGATGTACCATATTGTCGAGGCGACCGCTTCACAACCCGATGTCATGGCGCTGATTGATGCGCTTGATCGCTACCAGGCGGCGCTCTATCCTGCGGAAAGTAACCATCTGCTCGATCTGGCCTCACTGCCTGACGGGACGCTGATTCTGCGCAAGATCATGCATCTGGAGCAGGCCGTTGGCTGCGGCGCGGTGGTGTTGAACCACGACGGTAGCGGCGAAATGAAGCGGGTATTTATCGATCCCACACACCGTGGGCAACAACTGGGAGAAACGTTGATTGCTGCGCTGGAGCTGGCAGCAGCGGGGTGCGCCTGCCATACGCTACGGCTGGAAACCGGTATCGAGCAGCATGCGGCGATAAAACTGTATCAGCGCTGCGGCTACCAGATCCGTGATGCGTTTGCGCCATACCAGCCGGATCCGCTGAGCATTTTTATGGAGAAAGCGCTGCGCTGAAGGCCTTTGCGCACATGCGATTCGGCACCAGCAGGCCCGGTTTGTGGCGTTGCTGTCATCAACGCCACATCTGCACATTAATATCGCGTGGGCGGCACGCCGAACATGGCGCGAAAAGCAAAGGTAAATGCGGCCGGGCTTGAATAGCCAAGATCAAGCGCGACCTGCGTGACGCTACGGTTGTTTTTTAACATCACCACGGACTCAAGCAAGCGCACGCGTTTTTTCCATTCGCTGAATGCCACGCCGGTCTCCTTTTTGAAACGGCGCGAAAACGTGCGCACCGACATACCGCTACAGGAAGCCCACTGCTCAATGCTGTGCGCTTCACCCGGCGTTTTTTGGATCTGGCTACATACCTTCATCAGCAGCGGTGATCCTGGCCATGATATCGACAGACCGGCGTCCGGTAACCGCCGAAGTAATGAAATCAACACCAGCACAAGCTGTGCATCTTCGCCTTCATAATCATACAGTTCTGGCACATTCTGCGTCGCGTAGTGGATAAACTCACGCACGAAATCGCTGACCACCACCACTTTGCTACCGCTGAAGGCGATGGTTGCAAAATCGGCTTCCACATAGAGGCTTTCCAGCAACACGTCGCTACCTGCGAGAAGACGGTGCGGCACATGGGCCGGTATCCAGACGCCATAAAGAACGGGAACCACCAGCGTTTTGCCTTCAATTTCCACACGCATATTTCCTTTCCGCGCATAGAGAAATTCCGCGAACGGGTGCTCATGTCTGTCCACTCCTGTATCGCCCGACAAAGGGTAGCTGCGAAAGTACACTGGGCGAGGCAGGGTCAATAGTACCGGCGCGGGTTGGCCACAAATAGGCTGACGCGGTGGGGACACTAGCTTAGAGCACATAAAAACCTGACCTCTATTCGATGAAGTTTGTCTTGATAGCACAGCGCAGGCAGGGCGGGTTTACTGAATAATGAAGGGGTCATAAAAATGTTTCACCCGTCATGCATAATTTACCAGCTCATCTGCATGAGCGATAAGCCTTTTCTCACATATTGGCTGGAGTGACGGGGATATTTACGGTTGGCAGCAAGCTATGTTGAAGGAAAGATGATGGCTAACGAATGTACCGTCGAGGCGATCGGCAAAACAGACCACTGGCTGCGGATAGTGCAGGAACTGCTATCGCAGGCAGGCATTGTGATTAATGGACCTGAACCCTGGGATATCCGGGTAAACGATGCGCGCTTTTTCAAGCGAGTGTTACAGCAGGGGTCTCTCGGCCTGGGCGAAAGTTACATGGATGGCTGGTGGGATTGCAAACAGCTTGATGTTTTTTTTGACAAGCTGCTCCGCGCCCGGCTGGACGAACAGCGCCCCGCCAGTTTTGCCGATCTCCTTCGCATCGCATTTGCACGGCTCGCAAATCCTCAGTCGCGCAGGCGGGCCTGGCAAGTTGGCGAGGCGCACTACGATCTGGGTAATGATCTGTTTAGCCGCATGCTTGATCCTCATATGCAATATTCCTGCGGTTACTGGAAAGACGCCAATGAGCTCTGTACGGCCCAGGAGGATAAACTGGCGCTAATCTGTGAAAAACTGCAGCTAAAACCAGGTATGACGCTACTGGATATTGGCTGCGGTTGGGGGGGGTTGGCTGAATATGCGGCACGTCATTATGGCGTCAGCGTTGAAGGTATTACGATTTCGGCAGAACAAAAAGCCTACGCCGAAAGCCGCAACGCCGGGCTGGATATTCGCATCTTGCTCCAGGATTACCGCGATCTGGATAGACAATATGATCGCATCGTTTCAGTCGGCATGTTTGAACATGTCGGTCCGAAAAACTACGCGACCTATTTTAAAGTTGCGGATCGCTGCCTGAAACCTGAAGGCCTTTTTTTATTGCACTCCATCGGATCAAATAAAACCCAACATAACGTTGATGCCTGGATCAATAAATATATATTTCCTAACGGCTGTTTGCCCTCTGTGAAACAGATCGCTGAGGCCAGCGAGCCTTATTTTGTCATCGAAGATTTACATAATTTTGGTGCCGATTACGATAAAACTCTGATGGCATGGCATCGCCGCTTTAATCAGGCCTGGCCCGAATTATCAGGCGGTTACTCAACGAAATTTCAGCGTATGTTCAACTACTATCTCACCGCCTGCGCAGGTGCATTTCGCGCCAGAAATATTCAACTCTGGCAACTGGTGTTAAGCCGTGGGGTAACCGGTGGGCTGCGTGTGGCTCGCTAAATATAATATTTATAAGGCGAGCAAAAACGCTATCACCATCTGTCTGAACTAAAAAAAAGCTCTGCCGTTACATTCACTGGAAGCTAAACAATATGAACGTTAATTTCTTTGTTACCTGCATTGGCGACGCGCTTAAATCGCGCATGGCCCGTAACAGTGTATTACTGCTCGAACAGTTGGGTTGTCATGTCCAGTTTCCGGAAAAGCAGGGGTGTTGTGGCCAACCGGCAATCAATAGCGGCTACATTACCGATGCGGTGCCAGGGATGAAAGCGCAGATTGCTGCGCTTGAAATCAACGACGATCCCATTATTTCTCCCGCCGGCTCCTGTATGAACGCAATTCGTCACTATCAGGACTGGCTGAGCGATGAACCTGAATGGGCAATGCGCGCGGCGAAAGTAGCCAGTCGGATGGTCGATCTGACCTCCTTTATTGTTAACCAGCTTGGTGTGACGGATGTCGGCGCGCGCCTGCCGGGACGGGCTGTTTACCATCCTTCATGCAGTCTATTTCGTAAGCTGGGCGTACGCGATGAACCTCTGGCGTTGTTACGTGAAGTCCGCGAACTGGAAATCATCCCCTTTAGCGCCCAGGAAACCTGTTGTGGTTTCGGCGGCACTTTTTCGGTCAAGATGGCCGAGATTTCCGGTGAGATGGTGAAGGAGAAGGTTGCGCATCTCATGGAAGCGAAACCGGATTATGTGATCGGCGCGGATGCCAGTTGCCTTATCAATATAGGCGGACGCTTGCAGCGCGAAGGCCACAACGTTCGTGTGCTCCACATTGCTGACGTGCTGATGAGCCGCTAAGGAAGCAACATGTATCTCAAAACCAGTAACCTCCCTTTTTATGATCGGGTTCAGCAGCAAATTGACGATCCGGTGATGCGCCATGCCGTTGCCAACGCGCAGGATCGCATTGGCATCAATCGACAGAAAATGGTCGATGAACTTGAAAACTGGCCTGACTGGCGTTCGCGCGCTGCTGATATCCGCGCCCATGTTCTCGAGAATCTGGATGCTTATCTCTACCAACTGAGTGAAAAGGTTAGCGCGAATGGCGGTCACGTATTTTTTGCTGACACCCGCGAGGACGCTACCCGTTATATTTTGCAGATTGCACAGCAGAAGCAGGCCCGCAAAATCGTCAAATCAAAGTCGATGGTGACCGAAGAGATCGGGATGAATGCCGCGCTGGAAGGGGCTGACATGGAGGTCGTGGAAACCGATCTGGGCGAGTATATTCTACAATTGGCTAAAGATGCACCTTCGCATGTGGTTGTCCCTGCCATCCATAAGGACCGCAAGCAAATTCAGCACATTTTACAAGAGAAACTGGGCTACGAGGGATCCGACACCCCAGAAGCAATGACGCGCTTTATTCGCGAGAAAATCCGTGCTGATTTCCTCAGCGCTGATATCGGCATCACCGGATGCAACTTTGCAGTAGCGGAAACCGGGACGCTGAGTCTGGTGAGCAACGAAGGCAATGCCCGGCTCTGTACCACCGTGCCACGGACGCATATTGCCGTGATGGGCATGGAGCGTGTGGTTCCCACCTTTGCCGAGCTGGACATCATCCTGACCATGCTGGCACGCAGCGCGGTGGGGGCCCGGCTCACGGGTTACAATACCTGGTTTACAGGGCCTAAAAAAAGCGCGGAAAGTGATGGGCCTGAAGAGTTCCATCTGGTGATTGTTGACAATGGTCGCTCGCGGGTGCTGGGTTCTCCTTTTCAGGATATTCTGCGCTGTATACGCTGCGGTGCCTGCATGAATACCTGCCCGGCTTACCGTCATATCGGCGGGCACGGCTATGGCTCGATTTATCCAGGCCCGGTTGGTGCGGTGCTCTCGCCGTTGCTCGGCGGCTATGATGACTTCAAAAATCTGCCTTATGCCTGCTCATTATGCACAGCCTGTGATGACGTCTGTCCGGTGCGTATTCCGTTGTCTTCATTGATCCTTCAACATCGTCGTACGCTGGCTGAAAGTGGCATGACGCCCGCGATGGAAAAACATACTGTCCATCTGTTCAACTTCGCTAACCGCCATCCTTCGCTGTGGAAGGTCGGTATGGTAGCGGGGGCACGCGCAGCGCAACTGATGATTCACAACGGGAAGATGCCTTTTAGCATCGCGGCTATCCGCAAATGGACGGAAGCCCGCGATCTGCCCGAAGCAGATGGCGAAAGTTTCCGTAGCTGGTTTAAAACGCATCAAAAGCAGCGTAAAAACGGGGAGAAAGAATAATGGAAAACCGCGATGCCTTCATGCAAAAGCTTGGCAAACAGCTCGGACGGGAGCCGCGCCAGGTCCCGCAACCACTGCCTTTGATGCATTCTGCACCGCTGAAAAGCCGTTATGCCGGGCAGATTCAGCAGCATCCTTGCGACAGCTTCATCGAATATGCGACAAAGGTTATGCAGGCTCAGTGCGAATTGGCCACGTTGGCCACACTTCCCGAGGTTGCTGAACGTCTTTGTCAACATTACGGCGGCGGCCCGGTATTGATGAGCGGCGACGACAGGCTGGCAAAAACGGGCATTACGGCGCATTTGCAGAATGCTTTCCCGACAACATGTTGGGCCTCGCCGGGTAGGGAGGAAAACCTGCGCAAAGCCGCCGATGCCAATATTGGTGTGGTCTTCGCCGAATACGGCCTTTGCGAAACTGGCGGCGTAGTTCTGTTTTCTTCTCCCTTGCAGGGACGTGCCATTAGCCTGCTTCCGCCAACAACATTATTTATTCTCTATAAGAGCTGCTTACTGCCTGGTGTCACACAGCTGGCTCAGGTTCTGCGTCAGCGGGTACAGTCAGGTGAATCCCTCCCTTCCTGTATCAATCTTATCGCCGGGCCAAGTTCGACGGCGGATATTGAGCTGATTAAAGTTGTGGGCGTTCATGGGCCATTGAATGCGGTCTATTTGATTATTGAGGATTGCTAAGGCAATTAACAGGGCTGGCTGAGATTTTATATCAGCGGCTGTAATAAAGGCACAGTGGTTTTTTAGTCAGGGATATCTATTATGTGACAGCGATTTCCCTGACGCTGCCAATAATAAAGGTGTGAAAATGGGAAAAGAAAGCTCATTATGCCTGATGAGTTTAACCATTCAGGATATTCTCCAGTGGATAGAGTGTAATATTGCAGAGCCGTTGACGCTGGGAGTGTTAGCGCAGAAATCAGGATATTCTGCCTGGCATTTCCAGAGGGGTTTTAAAAAAATAGCCGGTATGTCGCCAGGGATGTATATACGGTATCGAAAAATGGTTATCGCCCGCGAGTTACTTACCGAAACCAATCGCTCAATTACTGAAATTGCCATGCATCTCGGTTACCAGCAGCAGTCGACATTCTGTCGGGTGTTCCGGGAACATTATCAGCAGACACCAAGGCAGTATCGCCTTCATGTTCAGACCGGGATCGTCAAGGGTAATAACTAACAATGATGGCGCAGCCCGAATTACCTGATCTGGATATCTTCAGGGAGGATAAACGTAATTTGGGGGCCTGTGTTTGCTTATCAGGTCTCCGGGGAATATGCCACCCATATGGCCGTATTTCAGAATGGGCGGCTCGAAAAAAAATGATAGAATCGCAGGTGTGTTTCAACCGCGCTGGCGCAGATTGCATTCTTACGTATTTTTCCACGCGAGTGGCCGCGTTGCTTATTATCAGGAACTGAATTCAAAAATCTGCCTGGCGCGAAAAGGGGCGTTCTGCCGCTTGCGCAGAGAGGCTGCAACAGAACCTGAACCGTGAAGCATCTTCCTCGAATGGGTTGGTCAATGATTTATAAAGACGAACTGAACGCTTTCTGGCGTATAAGTAAGCGGACCTGCTTACCACGATAGTTAGCATAATTTTGAAACTGAAAACCAAAGCGCTCAGCTAAATGATTTGAACGTTTGTTCTCTTCATCAATAATACAGCACACTGGAGAGGTAAAGGTCTTATCGGCCCATAATAAAATTGCGGCCAGCGCCTCAGTCGCATAACCTTTGCCCCATACCTCCGGCATTAATGTCCATCCCGCTTCAGGGTATTCCAGGGCCGGCGTGATATCACGATGAGCATCCTGAAAGCCAAACGAACCCGCATAACGGTTTGTTGATTTTTCAGAGACGGCCCAGTAACCATAACCCAATACCTGCCAGTGCCCGATATCGCGTAATAAACGGGTCCAGACCATATCTGTAGTCGGCTTTTCGCCACCATTAATCTTAACCATTTCAGGCGTTGCCCAGCATTCCATGAGCGCCGGAAAATCTTCGAGTGTAAATTGCTTTAAAATCAGGCGTTCTGTTTCAAGTTGTGGCGCTTGCTGTGCCATCACTGTTTCCCTCTTGTTTCTTGCTCTAAGATTTGTCTAATTTACCACCACGAGCGGCATTAGCTATCTGTGACCCGGAATTTCTCGTCACAATGTTCACCCTACAAGCTAAGCGTTATTGCCTACGGAAAAAAATGCTCCCCGTCAACGTCTGGCACGCAGTCATGTAGCTATACTGGCTCGTTTTCATGTGCAGTGCGCGCTTCGTACCAGGATGCGTTCCAATAACCGGCATCATCTACGGCCGGTAAACTTCCGATAAGCGTAATGGTAATACTGAGAGACAGGGGGAGCGTCTTTATATCACATTCAACCACAGTGATATTGTAGATTACGGGAGTATCCATTAACTACTCGGTTACAAAACGTGGTCGGTTTTTTATGCGGCTCAAATGAGCCGCATAAAGTTATATGAATAACCAGGGTTTCGATAATCACTTACATGGCATTATAAATATAACCTGTAGTATCCGCATGTAATATCAGTAATTAAAGCAGTCCGCTGCCAGTACGTGTCTAATATACTGATATCGGTTTGTTCTGCGGCATTCCCTCTTACCTGTTTTGCAGGTGATATTGATGCGGAAGATATTACTGACCTTGTACTTCTTTATTATTCGCCGCAATTTTCTTATTCGCTTCGTCGCTTTCATTGAGCGCCCGGCTGGCTGCTTTTTCTGCATGAGCAGCGCTGTAGGCAGCCAGATGCGAAATGACGATGGCGTAGATACTCATCAGCGAAACCCAGAGAATGCTGTTTTTCCACCATAATAGTGTTGGAATTGTCAGCACCGCCCAGATTAACGCCAGAAATAAATGTAATCTGGCCATTAATCGCGCTGTCAGTTTTATTTTCATTTTCCTGCCTTTTTACGTGTGTCTTTACTATCCTGGTAATATGTATAGCAACCTTCTTAAAAATCGCTTTATTAATATTGTTACAGTTTGTACAAAGGTGAGGTTAGGATAATTCTGCTATGAAACAGGCGAAGTGTCAGGGTTATTTTTCACGAAATCATTGCTTTTGTAATGTCAAAGTCCAGGTGTGAAGTGCAAAATTTATACATGTATGCTTACCGCCAGGATGAAAATATTATTGGGTTCAATCTTTTAAACGATTAGGCATATTCAGGGAGAGGTTGCCAATGTTCATGTGTTTTTTTATTCGAGCGAGGGACTTACTTCTTTGGATCTCTAATCGCTACGGCGACAAACAGAGTGATAATGCTTTGAGCCAGGCGAACCAGACTACACCAGCAAAGGCAGGGGCCGGGTTGCCCAATCGATTTGTCGTCAGGCTATTGAAGATATGTCCGAAGTGCTTCACCTTCCACACCCCGCGGTATACTGACGAGGTGTAGAAAATGCGTCATTCAGCATCTCTATTTCGGCAACGCGTACGCCATGAGCGCATCCCCTGAGCGTGTGCCAAGCCCACCATGGCCACCTGCCGCAATCACAACATATTGCCTGCCATCATCGCCTGAATAAGTTACCGGTGTCGCCTGTCCACCTGCAGGCAATCGGGTGCGCCACAGTTCTTTACCGGTTTTCTCATCAAAGGCACGCAGGTAATCATCCGCCGTTGCCCCCATAAAAATCACACCGCTGCGGGTAATAATGTTACCGCCCATCATGAAAATCCCGGTAGGGAGAGGAACATTGGTATGCGTGCCGAAGATGTTCATATCACGGGTTGTGCCCGCCGGGCGCTCCCAGATGATTTTACGGCTACTCAGATCGATGGCGTAAATTTTCCCCCACGGCGGGGCGTTGCAGGGCGCATCCAGCGCGGAGAGCCAGGGTTTCACGACCGCCACCCACGGCGTGCCGTACTGTGGCCCGACCGCAAATTCCTTCGGCTTGGGATAAGGCTGTCCACTTTGCCAGCCAGCCCACGGCTTCATGAGCCCTTTATCAATCGCCTCCTGGCTGGCCATAATTTGCATCGTAAACGGGATATAGCTGGCGTTGGCGATCATCACATTATGCTGTGGATCTACAGAAGCACCGTACCAGTCGATCACCCCATCAAAGGCGGGATACGCAATCGAGGTCCCAGCCGCCGGTGGGGTGAATTTGCCTTGGTAGCGGAAGCGGTGAAATTGTATACGACACCAAAGCTGATCGAAAGGTGTTGCGCCCCACATATCCGTCTCTTTCAGGTCTGGCGGCGAGAGATCGGGCATACCAACGGAAAAGGGTTGTGTGCCTGATAAATGATCACCCGGCAGGGAAGGCGTGACAGGTACCGGCTTTTCCTGCACTTCCGCGAGCGGTTTACCGTTACGGCGATCAAGTAAGAAGAGTTGCCCCATCTTGGTCGTCTGTACCAGCGCAGGGAGAATATTTCCCTTACTGTCCGGTAAATCCACCATCGTTGGGCCTATCGGCACATCAAAATCCCATACATCATGATGGACGGTCTGAAAATGCCACCGCTCTTCGCCGGTGTGAATATCCAGCGCGACAATGGCGCTGGAATATTTTTCATCAAATGGCCGACGATTGCCGCCAAAATAATCAGGTGTGGCATTACCAAGAGGGATATAAATGAGACCAAGTTTCGCGTCAGCCGTATAGGTTCCCCAGCCGTTAGGCGTACCACGCGTATAAGTTTCACCTTGTCCGAGCGGGGCATTAGCCGGTTGCCGGCCCATATCCCACGCCCACGCCAGTTTACCGGTGGTTTCATCATAGGCACGTACCACGCCTGACGGCTCCCCCTCGGCCTGATTATCATAAATCCAGCCACCCAGCACGATGTGGCCATCCATGACCATGGGCTGGGAAGTAATAAAATGAAAGCCGGGCGGGACATCGCCCATGTTATCGGTGAGGCTGACGTAACCGTTATGACCAAAGTTCTTGCACAGTTTTCCTGTACGTGCATCCAGCGCTACCATGCGGGCGTCGGCGGTCGTGCTGATGATTTTCTCAGGACAGTCGCTATCTGATTTTACTTCGCTATAAGCCACTCCACGGCAAGCCAGATACTCATTGGCAGAGGTATCGGCTTGCGGGTCAAACTTCCAGCGTTGCTGACCCGTGGTGGCGTCAAGGGCAATGATCTGTCGGTGCGGCGTGCAGAGATAAAGACTGTTTCCTACCTTGATTACCAGTTGTTGATACTGACCCAGAAAGGGATCGTTAATTTTCAGTTTATGCAGATCGACTTCCATCACAGACATAATGTTCTCCTCAGACCGGAGCATGACGAACATGCAACTCGCTGGCTATGCGCGCCATGAGGGGGTTATTGAGTTTGCAGGCGAGAATAGTGAACGCCAGCAGCAAGTGGAATAAAGCAGGTAGCAGGGTTTCCATGCTGGTAATGCCATGCAGCGATGCTGGCGTCTGGTGCCCCGCGCCTGGGTGATAAGCGACAAAGATAAACACCAGACTGATGATCCCGGCGCTTGAGGCCCAGGCCAGTTTGATGCAGAAAAGGTTAAAGGCGAAGTTCATCCCCGAGGAGCGCACGCGGGTTTTCCACTCGCCGTAGTCATCGGCGAAAGCCATCAATGCAAAATGCAGCGGCAGGGTGAAGCCAAGAATAATCCCGTTGCCAAAGATCACCACCAGCCAGAAAGTCTGCCACGCCGGGCCTGTAGGCAAGAACCACATCAAGATTGCCAGCGCAGCCAGCACGATATTGGTCCAGTAATACAATCTGACGGTATCCACGCGTTTGGACAGCGGGCTGACCAGCACCGAGCCAAGAATCGAGGCAAACGTCACCATGGTGAAAAACAGCGAGATGTAGGCTGTACTGCCCTGCAACACATAAGTGATGAAGTACATATAGCCTCCCCCCCGAATGTTGAACACATTGATCAGCAGGAACGACATTAGCAGCATCAGCAGTAGCTGGTCATTTTGGCGCAACCCCATCAGATGCTCACGCAGGGTAAATTTCCCCAGGCTGTCCAGTGAGACGCGCTCGCGTACCCAGAAAAAGCAGCACAGAAACATTACCACCGCCACGCTACACAGAAGCCCAACGCCCAGTTGATAACCTTGCGCGGTGTTTCCTTTGCCCAGTACAGATACCAGCCAGGGTAAGCCCACAGAAACCAGAAAACCCGACACACCGCACAGTACAAAACGCCAGGACTGGCAGGCAATCACTTCGCTGTGGCGGCTGGTCATGGTGTTGATCAGCGCGCAATAGGGTACGTTGATCGCGGTATAGCTGACGGAAAGCAGTAGATAGGTGCCGAACGCCCAGACGATCTTCATGTTCATGCTGACGTCAGGGGTGGTAAAGGTCAGAACGCCAATTACGCCAATCGGCACCGCAATCCACAGCTGCCATGGACGGAAACGTCCCCAGCGGCTCTGCGTGCGGTCAGCCACAATGCCCATAATCGGATCGGACACCGCATCAAACACTCGCAACGCCATAAACAACGTCCCGACCAGCGCCGGGGTAAGACCAAATACATCGGTGTAGAAGAAGGTCAGAAAATTCATGATCAGGCAGGTGATTACCGTGCCACCGGCGTCACCCAGCCCGTAACCGATTTTCTCGCGCAGGGAAAGGGTATCGCTCGCGTCCTGCTGCGTCAGTTCGGTTTGCGTAATCGGGCTAGCAGTCATAATAAACTCCTCATCAGGGTCAGAGTCCATTGCCCGCATCAGGACGGGCTTATTTTCAGGTACGGATTTATTTTGCCCGGAATACGGTGTTCAACAAGAGAAGGGAAAAGTATAAAAAGAGAGCGATTCCGACCTGATTAATAAAGTGTGAACTGGATCGGGCAGTAAAATACTTTTTGATTAATAATCAAATAGAAAGATGTATTAATATGACTTAAATCGCGGAAAATTGATTATCGATGCTTGAATTATCCATAGCGTTTCCGGTTCGTGTGCAAAATGGCGGATTGTTCATTTCTCGCGGGATAGGGAGCCACCCCGCCCGCACGCTGACCTCATGGGAAGTCATCTTTGTGGAGCGCGGAGAGCTGCAAATCCGCGAAGACGATCACCTGTTTATCGTACAGGCGGGCGAGAGTTTGCTGCTGCGCCCGGGGCACCGTCATGTGGGTGAGGGCGCTTTCCCAGCCGATCTCAAATTCTACTGGCTGCACTTTGACTGGCTGCAGAGCGTGGCCGAAGAAGGAGGGCATGCGGCGCTGCTGAGCGTCCCTCAATATACGCGGGTGAGCGATCCGCAGTATGTTATTTCCCTGTTTCGCCAGTTTCTCAGCGAGCAGGAAAATATTCGTCGCAACGTGGCGCTGGAGTGTATTTTGCTGCTGATCTTGCAACAGATTGCTGCTCCCGGCCCGCAGGAAAACGACAATGACAGCCCCGGAATGGCGTTGGCGTGGAAAGCTAATCAGATCATTCGCACCCAATTCCATTTACCGATCACCACGTCTTCGCTGGCAAAGGAGTTGCACTGTAACGCGGATTATCTGGGACGTGTCTACCGCCGTGTTTTTCGCCTGACGCTAACAGAAGCCATTCATCGCCAGCGCGTACTGATGGCGGAGAAGTTGTTGATCAATAATTCGCTGTCACTAACCGAAGTCGCTCGCCAGTGCGGATTCAATGACACCAGTTACTTTCGGCAGATCTTTCGTAAACTGACCGGGCTGACGCCTACAGGCTGGAAGCGCCTTTACTGTCGTGAGCACGTCAATTCATAACCCAGGGCCGAAATAAATGACCTCTTGATCTGCTCGCAGGATTCATTACCAGGCGTAAGAAGGTGCTACTTATAGTTTAGTTATCTTTAACTATCCTTAATCCAGAAATTAAGACTTGATGAGCATAGTTTATATATAAAACAAAGAATTAAATCATTTTTGGGGGATTTTAAGAATATTTATTTCCCCTTCATTCCTCTTGTTACTCAACAGAATTTGTTGCCTCGCTCTGAAACTCATGGTAATAAAAAACGGAAACTTTACACAAAACTAACAATGAGGTTACAAATGAATGGCAGCCTAAAATGTCTTATTGTTGTTTCCGCTATTTTGTTGAGTGCATGTTCATCTACGGGGGGAGGAGAAGATAAATTCAGTGCTTCATATGTTCAATCACATATTGTTGAGGGTAAAACGACAAAAGCTCAGGTACAGCAACTTTATGGCGCTCCTGATGATAATGAAAAATATTCAACTGGCACTACGTGGATTTATCGTAAAAATTCTGACTACAGCAGTGTATCTTCTCTGGCGGGTTACATCCCGGGCGCGGGTGCTGTTAGCAGTGCTCTGGGCATGGCCAATACAGCCAGCGAAGCATCATCAACAGCCGGTAAGCTTTCAGACAAACGTAGTGGAAATACTGAGATACACGGAAACCGCCTTTACATAACCTTTAACCGCAATGATGTTGTAGATTACTGGAACATTCACTAGAAGTCTTTTAAAGGGCTTTAATTTGAAAGGCGGCTCAAATGAGCCGCTACATCATGCCTCTATTTCCAGCTCACCCCGGAACCTTGATGGGCTTAATATCAAGATTATCTTTATCTTATTAAATTAAAACGCTGGCAGCTCGTAGCGATGATGCATCAATAGAAATAACGGAAGTCTACTCGTTATCAACCTGATGTGATAATGCGAGGCTGTGGTACCTGGACGATTATTTTTCTGCCAGCCAGGGAGACGCCGCGTTCCAGCAGATAATATCTGTGCAGCGATAATTGTCCGCAAACCGGACGAACTCTTCCTTTACAAAGGGCTTACCGATAACTGGGTCCCGGCCTGTTTCAAGAAGAGGCGTCAGTTCTTCACGCGAAATCCTGTGACAGCAAATCAGATTGTCATCCCGAGTAACAAGCAGAACCTTTCAGATAGACAAAAAGGAGGGCAGCGGCATAAACGCGAACCCGGCAACGGTTTTTTGCTCGAACCGAGTAGTCACACGCCCTTATCACGCCGCGCATATCTCGTTTTGGCCGAACTGCTTTAGCACCGCTAAAGCGGGAGGACTGTTGCAACGTCAGCTGAAATGTCGCTGCAGTGCAGTTTTGCATGTTGTGATGCGTTTTTTTTGGCTAGAGGCGTAGCGGGAGCCTCTGCGTAAAAAAATCCGTTGCGATCCGCACTCGAGTAGAAATGAACCGACGCTTTGGCCAGACAAGATTAACATCCCGACTTTCATTGACGAATTCATCCAGTACCGTAATCACATCTGCATGCTTCAACTCTTCCACAAGCGATGCCCGGTAAAACATGCCAATGCCGACTCCCGCCTGCACACCTGCCAGAATGGTTTCGGCGCTATTCGAAGAGAGGCTACCGCTGACGGGGACGCTGAATCGTCCTGATGGCCCAGTGAATGACCACTCCGTCATTGCGCCGTAGATCAGGCAGTTGTGATCGATGAGATCGGCTGGCGTGCGGGGAACACCATATTGTGCGAAATAGCAGCGGGAACCCGCGCAGACAAGAGAGGTGCTGCCCACGCGGCGGACAACAGAATCGGGGTCGTTACTGGGGCTTAAGCGAATCGCCAGATCAATACGGTCTTCAACCATATCTCTCAGCGCATCGGACAACACCAAATCGACCTTAAGTCCGGGATGGCACGACAACAGTTCGGGAATCAGCGGCAGCACATGCAATCGGCCGAAAGTGGAGGGCGCGGCTATCCTGACCAGTCCTGTGAAGTCCAGTGTGCTGCTGGCGAGCTCGCTATCGGCCATGTTGATCTCATCAAGCAACGGTCTTGTGCGTTCATAATATTTCTGCCCCTGATCGGTCAGCGTCACTTTACGTGTGCTGCGGTGGAGCAAGGCAACGCCAAGACGTTTTTCCAGGGCATTTACCGCTTTACTGATGGATGACTGCGACTCGCCCATTATTCGCGCTGCAGCAGTGAAGCCCCCGGTTTCGACTACGGCGATGAAAGCGCTCAATTCTTGAAAACGATCCATTCTTTTTTGGAATCAATGTTATGAATAATTTGATAATTATCATTCATAAAAGAATTGATTACCATCTTTTCCACAACGGCATAAGACGCAGGACTGCAGACATTACGAGAAACGATTTTGCGATCCGAGTGAGGTTGTTTTCTTATCTTCGTTCGCTAAAGCGTTGTGGTATCTGCTTCCGGTCGTGCCAGCGCGCCACAGTGCAGGCGCACTATACCGTTATCACCCGGTTTGGCCTGAACATCTGGCCTGTACGGTACAAGCAGAAGCCGAAAATCAGGGCGACTGAGAGTTAATCCAACGAGCAAGAGATGACTATTATGCATATTGAACTGAAAGACCGCACCGCTATCGTGACCGGATCCACTGCCGGTATTGGCCGCGCAATTGCTGAAGGGTTGGCCCGCGCAGGCGCATCAGTAGTGATTAATGGCCGATCGCAGGAGCGCGTGGAGGCAACATTACGTCAAATGCGTACGCTGCTGCCGAACGCAATTCTCAAAGGCATTGTCGCTGACGTCAGCACGGCCCAGGGGTGTGCGGCGTTGATCGCCTCTGTGCCGGAGGCCGACATTCTGATCAATAACGCGGGTACGGCACACCCTAACGGTTTCTTCGAGCAGACCGACGAAGAATGGCTGGATTTGTTTCAGACCAACGTATTGAGTGCGGTGCGTTTGTCGAGGCATTACCTTATGAAAATGAAGGCCAATGGCTGGGGCCGCGTCATTTTTATCAGCAGCGAATCTGCGTTGAATATCCCTAAAGAGATGATCGATTACGGTGTGAGTAAGTCAGCATTGCTGGGCGTATCACGTGGCCTGGCTGAACTGGTCGCGGGCAGCGGCGTCACCGTGAATGCAGTTTTGCCTGGTCCGACCCGCTCTGAAAGCTTATCGGCATGGATGGCAGAGTCTGCACAGGAACACGGTATTTCACCGGCCCAGGCCGAGCATGATTTTCTGGAAACGATGCGACCAACCTCTCTTCTTCAGCGTTTCTCCACCACCGAAGAGGTCGCGAACATGGTGGTTTACGTCGCTTCGCAGCAGGCATCCGCGACGACGGGCGCGGCTTTGCGTGTCGATGGTGGGGTTGTTCGCACCATTGCCTGAGGCTGTTAAAAGGATAAGTGATGGACGTTGAAACAGGGGATAATGTTGAATGCTGCCATCACTATCCTGTGCGACTTGCGCAAAAATTACGCATCTGTACTCGCTTAAGCCTTATCCGGGATTTTTTGGCTAACATCTTTATCCAATCTGACCGCCAAATTGTGACCTCTTGAAGCACCAGCTACGGAATAAGCGCGTTCGGTATAGTGTCGATTGTTGACCGGTATCCTTCCGCGCGATTATCGGGTTGACCAAATAGAGGGTTTGCCAATAAAGGCGCGCAGCGCATCCATAAAGATACTGACTCGTGCAGGTGGGTTTCTTAGCGCCCGTAAAGCATAAATTCCTGTGGATGCTGCCGGATGTTCGGCCCATTCCGGGCATAACAGTGTAAGTAAACCGGCTTTAATATCAAGACCCGCAACCCAGTCGGGGAGATAAGCAATTCCCAGGCCTTCAATAGCGGCAAGGCGCATTGCTTCAAAATCGTCGCAGCCGAAAACCGGATGGGTACGACTACTGCGGGCCGGATGGCCCAGAATATCGCTCCAGTGCAGAAGATCGCCTCCATGCAACTTATCAATGAGGCGATGGGTACTGACTTCACAGAGATGATTCGGCGTACCCGCTTGTAAGAGATAGTCAGGACTGGCGCAGAGCACACGTGTCTGGGTTGCGATGCGCGTACCAATCAACGTACTGTCTGACATATCGCCAATGCGTATCACTATATCCAGCCGCTCCGCCACCGGATCGGCAATTCTCTCCGTCAGGTCAAGTTCGACACTCAGTTCAGGATACTGGCGCGAGAGTTGTCCCATCACCGGCAATACATAGCGCTTACCAAACGTTGGGTAACAGGCTACACGTAGTGTGCCTGTTACATCGCCTTTCATCGAGGAAAGCTCCTGGCGCGCATCATCCAGTGAATCCAGTATCTGCCTCGCGCGAATTAACAAGGCTTCTCCCGCATCTGTCAGGGTCAGATTGCGGGTAGAACGCAAGAACAGTGGTGTCTCAAGGTAGGTTTCCAGCGCATCTATCTGACGGCCTATAGAGGAGGGGGTACGTCCACGGCGACGGCCTGCTCCAGAAAAACTACTTTCCCGCGCCACATCGACAAATACGCCTAAATACTCAGCAAATTTTTCTGACTGCATCTGTGCATTCTTTGCATAGCTGTTTTGGGTAATGGCTATCTTATCAGCAATACGCTTCCCCCATAAGCTTCTCCTCACCAGACAAATATTATCTTTTTTGTGCAAGAGGAATAAGCCCATGCAAACGCAACAATATGATTCACTTTATCTTTTTATCAATGGTCAGTGGCTGAGCGCTGGCGATCGGGAGACTTCAGCGGTTATCAATCCTGCCAATGGCACAACGCTCGGCCGCCTGCCGCTGGCAACAAATGCAGATCTCGATCAGGCGCTTATAACCGCAGGCGAAAGTTTCCCCGTATGGCGCAACACGGTGCCCGATGATCGCGCCCGCATTATGAAAAAAGCCGCAGCGCTGATGCGCGAGCGTGCAGAACACATTGCCACGCTGATGACGTTGGAAGAAGGCAAGCCGCTTAGTGAAAGTCGTGATGAAGTCCAGCGTGCAGCTGATTATTTTGAGTGGTTTGCAGAAGAAGCGCGACGGATTGATGGACGCGTTGTTCCGGCTAATCGTCCGGGCGTACAGCAACTGGTAAAACGACAGGCAATTGGTCCGGTAGCCGCTTTTACCCCATGGAATTTCCCGGCAATCACGCCGGCCCGCAAACTCTCAGCCGCACTGGCTGCAGGCTGCAGCGTGATCCTCAAACCGGGTGAAGAGAGCCCCGCTACCGCACTGGCGCTGGCACGCTGCCTCGATGAGGCTGGTTTACCCAAGGGGGTACTGCAAATTGTCTTTGGCGTTCCCGACAAGGTTTCCTCAAAGCTTATTACTTCGCCAATTATCCGCAAAGTTGCTTTTACTGGTTCCGTTCCGGTCGGACGATTGCTGTCTGAACGCGCTGCTGCAGGCGTTAAACCTATTTCGCTTGAGCTGGGCGGTCACGGACCCGTGCTTGTCTTCGAAGATGCCGATATTGAGGAAGCGGCAACGAATGGCGCCGCAAACCGTTTCCGCGGGACGGGGCAGATCTGTATTTCCTCGACGCGTTTTCTTGTGCAACGCAACGCTTACGAACGCTTCGTACAGCGCTTCGTTGAAGCCACAGAAAACCTTGTCATTGGCGATGGTATGGAGCCAGGCACACAGGTTGGCCCTCTGGCTAACGAAAGGCAGTTGGAGAAAATGGCTGCACTGGTTGAGGATGCTGTCACGCAGGGTGCCACTGTACTGACAGGAGGAAAGCGTATTAACCGCTCTGGTTTCTTCTTTGAACCCACCGTACTGGCAAACGTCCCCATGAGCGCCCGTATCATGCACGAAGAGCCTTTTGGCCCGATTGCCATCATGCGTCCGTTCGACACCATCAAAGATGGGCTGGAAGAAGCAAACCGACTGCCTTACGCCTTGTCTGCCTATGCCTTTACATCCAGTGCGCGTACTGCACTGGATGTAGGGGACGGACTAGAAGCCGGGATGATTGGCATTAATCAGTACCGCATCATCGCCACAGAACTGCCGTTTGGCGGCATGAAAGAGAGTGGACATGGCTCAGAAGGTGGACGTGAAGGCATCGCGCCGTATCTGACCAATAAATTTATCAGCCAGATCTGAATTTTTGTCGGAGATGATCATTATGAAACCCATTGACTTTACCAGCCCACGCGCCGCAGCTCGTCTGTTTACACCTAAGCTGGCTGATTTCGTAGAACATCCGCTCTATTCAGACGTTTGGGCGGATCCGGCGCTGGCTCCGCGCGATCGCAGCCTGATTACCATCGCCTGTCTGATTGCACTGAATCATGCAAATGAATTACCTGCACACCTTCGTCGCGGTATTGAAAATGGTCTGACTGAGTCAGAGTTGAGTGAAGTGATAACACATCTGGCATTTTACACAGGTTTCCCGGCGGCAATCACTGCCTCTGCTTACGCGAACGCCACTTTTTCAGAAAGCAAATAACGATGCATCCCCCGTCTGCTGACTCAACGCGGGCGACAGGAAAATCCATTGTTCAAAGGTACAGATGAATATGAAAGCCATTACATTTGAAGAATTTGGTACGCCGGAAGTGCTAAAGGTGGCAGAGGTGGAAAAACCTCTACTGCGCCCGAATGACCTGCTGATACGAACCTATGCTGCCGGCGTAAATCGTGCAGATCTGACTCACCGTAAAGGGGGATATGGCCGCCCTGATTTTGGTGATTCTACCATCATGGGGCTGGAGGTGGCCGGTGAAGTTGTTGCGGTTGGTGATGCAGTCGAAGGCTACAAACCAGGCGATCGCATAATGGGAATTGTCGGCGGCGGTGCGTATGCAGAATTTTCCCGCATCGATTACCGGATGGCGATGCCCATTCCTGATGGGCTCGACTATGTTCAGGCCGCAGCCATTACCGAGGTGTTTGTGACTGCACATGAGGCCCTGATCCATCTGGGCAAACTAAAAGCCGGGGAAACGGTACTCATTCACTCAGGGGCTGGTGGGGTTGGTGGTTCGGCAGTGCAACTGGCGCATGCTACCGGTGCCACCGTTTTTACAACGGTAAAGGCTGGCAATCAGGAGCAGGCCCGCAAGTTAGGTGCGGACTGGCTAATTGATTATGAGAAGGAGGATTTTTCAGAGGTAATAAACAAATTAACGGATGGTAAGGGCGTGAACCTTATTCTGGATTTTATTGGCGCGCCTTATTTTGAACGCAACATCAATTCGCTCGATTTTGGCGGACGTCTTATCCAGATTGGTATAATGGGCGGTATCGATAACGCAAAAATTCCACTCGACCGACTTTTATACCGGCATCTCCAGATTACGGGCACTGTAATGAAATCACGCTCACAGGATGTTAAGCATGCGATGTCCCGCAGATTCCGCGAACACTGGCTTTCAAGCTTTGAAAATGGAGTCCTGAAACCCGTCATTGACAGTGTTTATCACTTGTCGGAAGCCGCTGCTGCTCATCAGCGCATGGAATCAGGTCTGAACGTAGGAAAAATTGTGCTGAAAATGCAATGATCGCGTCGGGCGTGTATTACCAGGGGTAATGCACGCTTTCTTGTTGTAGCTCAATTTCCGGAATGCCTTAATGCCTTCGCCTGATGTGCGACAAGACCAGAGGAACCTGGTACAGTTAACGGAAAGCCCTTGGCGGAATTTTCTGTTTTCCACACAGCCTGGTTCTATAACACCTCTGACATTCCGAATTGCCGAAGCTTTGCAACGTTGCCAGTTGCCTGAATACGCAGCCAGACTGAAGCCGGTTATTCCTGATTACGACTGGAACATAGTCGGGATAAGGAGCACGGTATCGCCGCAAGAGGGAGAGGATATGCATTACTGATAAAGTCTCGAAACGTACGGCCGATAAATACGAAGACTGCTGTTTACCTCCCATGTCGCAGTACGATGGCTGGAGTATGGTCGAGATTATACAAAGCGTTCGCGCCGGATAACCATAATACCAGGGGGATGCTGTCAACAATGCCACTGCAAATACTGAAAATTATCCACCACAGGATCAGTATCTACACCCTTTCAATAGTGTTAACATTCGGCGTCCTGTACGGCGCAGGATTAGGGGGGTATTATTACTATACCCATGAAAAAGTTGAAGATTATGCTGATGCAATTCTGGCGCGCGCTGACAGTCTGATTGCACAGGTAAAACTGATTGACGGGTTTCGGCAGGAGTTCGCCGTCTATGAGCCATGCAGTAGCCAGTACCTGAATGCGCTTCGAAAACGGCTATGGCCTTATCCCCTGATTAAGGATATCGCTTACGTCAATGATGAGAAAATTATCTGTTCGGCCCTTTGGGGTAAACTGAATGCACCTCTTTCTTTAAATTTATTCAGAAATAAAGTTAATCGGGGGAGCTATACCTGGGTATTTGATGCTTTTATAGAAGAGCACATTACCGCAAATGTCCTTTACACTAATAATTTCGCTATAACGGTCTCTCCTTTTGCCTTTCAGCGTTTCTGGGATGAGGCCAATAAAATGGATTTTGATGCCGTTATAGGTGATTTTAAACATAAAAATCATTTTTTCATGATCGGGAAAAATACGCAGTTACTGGAATCGATAGAGCATAAGCAGGCTCATTCCTTGTTGTACTTTACTGAGAAATCCTGTAACCGTGTGAATGATGTTTGTGTTATTGTCGGAACCTCACTCTCGCTCTTCTTTAAAAACAACACTTATGTCTTGCTGTTTTTATTTAGTTTATCCTTTATTATCGGTTTCTTAATTGGCACTTTATACATTAATAACTTATCACATAAACAGTCATTACTTACGCGACTGGAAAATGCAATTCTAAATCAGGAGTTACACTTCGTCTATCAACCCATATACAAAGTTAAAGACCGGAATATAACAGGAGTGGAGGCACTTTTACGCTGGACGGATTCTCAAATAGGGTACATCGGCCCTGATATATTTATTCCGCTTGCCGAAAAAAATGGCTTAATAAATAAGATTAGTCAGTATGTTGTTGAGCATGCCATCAGGCAGTGTGCGCCAATGTTGCTGAACAACGATATCACTTTAAGTATCAACGTGAGTTGTGCTGATATCTGTTCTGCGGAATTCCGTGAAAAACTGCTGAGCACGTTAAAAAAAGAAAACGTCGCAGGTGAGTCTATTATTCTTGAAATTACCGAAAGACAAAGTTTCGGAACAGATGATATCAAGCAAACTATGGATTTTTTTAAGGGTACCGGAATCATGTTTGCACTTGACGATTTCGGAACCGGTTATTCAAACCTGAACTGGCTTTCGTTGCTTGATGTGGATGAAATTAAAATTGATAAATCAATAACTGACTCGATAGGGACTGAATCCATCAATAAACATATTCTTCCTGGCTTGATAGGAATGTTTAAAAACATTCCTAAAATAGTGGTCTTCGAAGGAGTGGAAACTGAAATGCAGTATCAGTTTCTTAAAGAAAATGTACCTGAGTGCTGTGTACAGGGATGGTATTTCGCTAAAGCCGTTCCTTTAAGCGAACTCCGTGCTGTCCTTCCGGGGTAAAGTGCGATGATTCCTGAACCCCAGTGCCCTGATGATCACTGTCCGCACAGATTTTACTTATGGCTGGCTCTGTCCGGCTGACGTAGTCATTTCCCTTCAGCCCGGCGGTTCGAAAAGAGTGAGCGGTATGGCTTACAGTGGTCCGGAGACTCAGAAGCCGATTTGTCATGCGGCAAGTGGAGGACATTTGTCTCTCCGCTATGAGCGTAAGCGGCATAAATCTGTAGCGTCGCGTTTTATGCCTTATTCATCCTGTGAATTGGTGTTAAGCAATTCAATAAACGCGTCGAGATGGCGGGTTTTCGCACCGCGCCGCCACACCAGCCAGGTGGTGAGCCAGCGCCAATTCTCCGCCAACGGCCAGGCTTCTACCTGGTGATGGCCGGGCATACTTTCCAGCATGCTGCGCGGAATCAACGCCAGCCCGGCACCAGCAATCACACAGGCCAGCATGCCGTGGTAAGACTCCATCTCATGGATTTTACCTGGCGTTGCGCGATCGGCCTGGAACCAGCTCTCAAAATGGCGGCGGTAGGAGCAGTTGGCGCGAAAAGCATAAATGCTGGCACCGTTGACCTGTGAGGCACGGGTAATCGTTTCATGGCCGACCGGAGCGACGATCATCATCTCTTCACGGTAGACCGGAATACCTTCCAGCCCCGGATGCATAATCGGTCCGTCAACAAACGCGGCGCTAAGTTGCCCCTCCAGCACGCCGTCGATCATCGTACCGGAAGGGCCGGTAGCAAGATCGAACTGAATACGCGGGTAGCGCTGGTTATACTTCGCCAGTGTCGCCGGAATACGCACGGCTGCGGTGCTTTCCAGCGCGCCGAGTGAGAACAGTCCCTGCGGTTCGTCGCCTGCCACTACCATGCGTGCTTCATCGACCAGCGCCAGAATTTGCTGGCTGTAGCGCAAAAAACTGTGCCCGGCGGGCGAAAGCCGCAGGCGCTGGTTCTCGCGGATGAACAGATCGACGCCAAGATCGGACTCCAACTGACGAATACGCGTGGTGAGGTTAGACGGCACGCGATGCACCTTTTGCGCTGCCTGGGTAATGCTGCCGGTCTGCGCCACCGCGTTAAACATCTCAAGCTGTGTTAAGTCCATACCATTCTCTCATCGTGAATACTGGAGTTAATATTATTCAGTTTTAAGAAATAACAAACTCGGCCACTATTGCGCAAGTCCTGAACACATTTATGGGAGACGTTATGTCAATTTCCGCGACAACACATGCGATTTCAGTTAATCCGACCACCGGGGAAACCCTGAGCGCGACGCCGTGGGCGAGCCGCGAAGTGGTGGATGCCATGCTTGAACTGGCTGCGAATGGTTATCGCCAGTGGCGGCAGATCGCCATTGCTGAGCGTGCGCAAAAGCTTCGCGATCTCGGCGCAGCGCTTAGAGCGCGGGGTGAAGAGATGGCGCAGATGATTAGCCAGGAGATGGGCAAACCCATTTTGCAGGCCCGCGGCGAAGTGAATAAGTCCGCCGCGTTGTGCGACTGGTATGCCGATCATGGTCCGGCGATGCTCGACAGCGAAGCGACGCGGGTGGAAGCGCATCGCGCTACGATTGAGTATCGTCCGCTGGGGCCGATTCTGGCGGTAATGCCGTGGAACTTCCCGCTGTGGCAAGTATTGCGCGGTGCGGTGCCGATTTTGCTCGCAGGCAATAGCTACTTGCTGAAACATGCACCTAACGTACTGGGATGCGCGCAATTGATCGCGGAGATTTTCGTGCAGGCCGGGATCCCGCAAGGGGTGTTTGGCTGGGTGAATGCGACCAATGAGGGCGTCAGCCAGGCGATTAACGATCCGCGCATCGCCGCTGTCACCGTAACCGGCAGCGTTCGTGCCGGAGCAGCAATTGGTGCCCAGGCCGGTGCGGCGCTGAAAAAATGCGTGCTGGAACTCGGCGGCTCCGATCCCTTTATTGTGCTCAACGATGCCGATGTGGATCTGGCGGTGAAAGCAGCGGTAGCCGGGCGTTATCAGAATACCGGGCAGGTTTGTGCGGCGGCCAAACGCTTTATCGTTGAAGAGGGCGTTGCACAAACGTTCACCGATAAATTCGTTGCCGCGGCTGCGGCGCTGAAACAGGGGGCGCCGGACGTCGAAGAGAACTACCTTGGCCCGATGGCGCGTTTTGATCTGCGCGATGAACTGCATGCGCAGGTTCAGGCCAGTATAAAAGAGGGGGCGAAGCTGGTGCTCGGTGGGGACAAAGTGCCGGGCAGCGGCAACTACTACCCGGCCACGGTACTGACGCAGGTAACGCCGACAATGACGGCCTTTCGCCAGGAGCTGTTTGGTCCGGTAGCCGCCATCAGCATTGCCCGCGATGCGGAGCATGCGCTGCAACTGGCGAATGACAGTGATTTCGGTTTGTCGGCCACGGTATTTACCGCTGATTCTGCGCGGGCGCAGCAGTTTGCTGAACGTCTGGAGTGCGGCGGCGTGTTTATCAATGGCTTCAGCGCCAGCGATGCCCGCGTGGCCTTTGGCGGCGTGAAAAAGAGCGGTTTTGGCCGCGAGCTGTCGCACTTCGGTCTGCATGAATTTTGCAACATCCAGACTGTGTGGAAAGACCGGCTATAAGGTAAGCGCCCCCGGCGGGGCGCGTCACCTCTGGCTGTCATGGGCGTGTCATGATCCTTTTGTAGACTCACATCAACTTTGTGGTTATAGAAGAATATCATGAGCTTAATGCAAATTTTCCGCCGTATTTTTCGGCGTATTGTTCCACGACAGTTTGGTTTGTTGGCCGGAATTTTTTGTATCATCGGTCTCTTTTCCGCGCTACAAATCACCTCATCCATTGTCCTTTCCGCGTCGTTACGCGACGCACAAACTAGCGAACAACGGAACCAACAGGCGCATTTGCAACAGGTACGGGTCGATGAGGCCCGCATCGCGTTGCTGACCGCCAGCGATCTGCTGAATCGTGCGGGCGTCTATTTTATGCAGGATAAAGAGACCGGTTCAGTTGGCAGCTGGCACAGCCTGATGGACGAAACCAAAAAAGCGCTCGACGATTCACAAAAAGCCTGGCAGGCCTGGCTGGCGCTCAATCCACCGAAAGACGAGGGGTTGATTAATAGTTACCAGATGTTTTATGGCGCGCTGAAAGAGCAGGCGGACGGGCTGGTAAAAACCCAGTCGATTGATGCGTTTTTCGCCGTACCGGCGCAGGCATTTCAGGCCGATTTTAACGACAATTACGCCCGATTCCAGCAGGCCAGCGAAACGCGTTCGGAGCAGGGTAGACAGGCGCTAATGTCGACGCTTGCGCAGTTGCAGCATGTTTTTATGCTGGTTCCGGCATTGCTACTGGTGATTGCTGTGTTGGTGTGGTTCGCCATGTCGCGCTGGGTCATTACGCCGCTGCGCAGACTGATTGCCCATATCAATGTGCTTGCCGCCGGGGATTTGGGGACACCGTTGCCATCGGTACAGTGTTTTAACCGCGAAATTGATCAACTGGGCATGAGCATCGGCACTATGCAGCATGGATTGCAACAACTGGTGATGCAGGTCAGTGACGCCACCGCTTCAATGGTTGAAACCATTGGCTGTCTGGCGGAAGGCAACCAGTCCTTGTATCAACAGTCCGCGAAGCAGGCGCAGGAACTGACTGATGTGACGGAACATATCGCCACGCTGGAGTCGCATGTGGAGGGCAACAGCGGTTTTGCCGAGCAGGCCCGTCAACAGGCGGATGAAGCGCGTAAAGTGGCAGAGGGTGGCGACCGGATGATGGATACGGTGACGCAGTCGATGCGTGAAATTGTCGAACGTTCGGCAGAGATGCGCAACATTGTGGCGATGATCGATGGCGTCGCATTCCAGACCAATATTCTGGCGCTGAATGCCGCTATCGAAGCGGCGCATGCCGGTACTCACGGCCGCGGTTTCGCAGTGGTGGCGAAAGAGGTCGGGCTGCTGGCGCGCAAAAGCAGCCACTCTACGCAAACTATTCAGCAACTGATTAACCACTCATTGCAGGGTATTAACGACGGCACCACTGCCGTCAGCCGCCTGGAGGATAACCTGCAAAAGGTTACCGGGCTGGTGGGGCATTTAAGTGCAGTGCTAAGTGAAATATCGGCCGCTACGCTGAGCCAGGGGGAAAGCATCCACAAAATGACGCGCCGCCTGCATTCACTGAACAGCGTGTCCCGCCGTACCGATGAACTGGTCTCGACCGCCACGCAGGCTTCTGAGCAGTTGCATCATAATTCTCGCCAGCTACTGCAAGCGGTTGCGCGTTTTCGTCTTCCGGCCTGACGCTGCCGGGTAGATCTGCTATACTCCGAGGCCATTTTTGGCCTGGGAGTTAGGGGTTAACGTGGCTACGGTGATGGGAAATGAGGTTCTGGAAGCGGTGCTTGCGCAGATTCGTCCGCTACTAGGACAAGGTAAGGTCGCCGATTATATTCCGGCGCTGGCCTCAATCAGCGGCAACAAGCTGGGTGTGGCGGTCAGCACCGTTAACGGCGAACATTTCCGCGCGGGAGATGCCAACGAGCGTTTCTCCATTCAGTCGATCTCTAAAGTGCTGAGTCTGGTGGTGGCGATGAACCACTACGCAGAAGAGGAGATCTGGCAGCGGGTGGGTAAAGATCCTTCCGGCCATCCGTTTAATTCGTTGGTGCAACTGGAGATGGAACAGGGCAAACCGCGCAACCCCTTTATCAATGCGGGGGCGTTGGTGGTCTGCGATATGCTGCAAAGCCGTCTCAGCGCGCCGCGCCAGCGGATGCTGGAAGTGGTGCGTAAGCTCTCCGGCGTGCCCGATATCGCCTATGACAGCGCCGTGGCCCGCTCCGAGCTGGAACACTCTGCACGCAATAACGCCATCGCCTGGCTGATGAAATCCTTCGGCAACTTCCATAATGATGTCCCGACGGTTTTACAGAACTATTTTCACTACTGCGCACTCAAAATGAGCTGTGCGGAGCTGGCACAAACCTTCCTGTTTCTCGCCAACGGCGGCCATGCCGCGCATATCGCTTCCCCGATTATTTCCGCGTTACAGGCACGTCAGGTAAATGCGCTGATGGCGACCAGTGGCATGTATCAGAATGCCGGGGAGTTTGCCTGGCGCGTCGGATTACCGGCGAAGTCAGGCGTTGGCGGCGGGATTGTGGCCGTTGTGCCGCAAGAGATGGTGATTGCCGTCTGGAGCCCGGAACTGGATGCGGCGGGAAACTCGCTGGCCGGTGTCGCCGTACTGGAGGCGTTGACGCAAAAACTGGGGAGATCCGTCTACTGATGGCTGATTTAACACCGTTGTTTGAGCGTCTGGGGCGTTCCACTTTTCGTTCCCGGTTTCGCCTTGGTGTGAAAGAGCGTCAATATTGTGTGGATAAAGGCGCGGAAGTGATTGCCCGCCACGCGGCAGATTTCGTCGCGCAGCGGCTGTCACCCGCCGAACCGCAAAATGATGGCAAGCAGACACCTATGCGCGGACATCCGGTATTTATTGCCCAGCACGCAACGGCCACCTGCTGCCGCGGCTGTCTGGAGAAGTGGCACCATATCGCGCGCGGTTATCCATTAACAGAAATGCAACAACAGTACATTGTTGACGTCATTTACCAGTGGCTGGTTATCCAGATGAATTCGCCGCGCTAAGTGCGATCGCGCCAGAGCGCCTCCCGCAGGTGACCGAACGTGGCTCCTGTCAGTGATATGGATTGAGATTTGATGCGTGTATTTTTTTCAACCCCTTTCCGCCTGTTGCGGGAGGAAGCTCCGCTCACTAACGCGGTGGTTATTTTTATCCTGACCACACTGTTCTATTTTCTCGGTGCAATGATGCGCCTTGTCGAACAACTGTCACTGTTCTGGCCGCTCAATGCGGTGATGGCCGGGGTGTTTGCTCGCTACGCTTTTCTCCAGCGCTGGCACTACTATCTTATCAGCTACGCCGCGATGCTGATTTATGATGCGGTCACCACCAACTGGGGCATAGACTCGCTGCTCATCAACTTCTCGAACATGGTATTTATTATTACCATGGCGCAGTTCATTGGCGCAAAACGACACCAGATGCTTGAGGCGCCGGAACCGACCAGTGTCCTGATGTTGTTTGGTTATTGTTTGCTGGCAGCGTTGCTGTGCGGTTTCTTCGGCGCGATAGGATCCGTCGGCATTAATGGCCAGGGGTTCTGGCCGTTGCTGGCCGAATGGTTTGGTGAGCAGTTTTCTACAGGCGTGCTGATCCTGCCGGGTGTGCTGACAATGAGCTGGCCGCACAAGCCGCTGCAACTCTCCCTGCAACGGAGTATTCCGATTGTTGCTGTTGTTGTTTCGGTGATTGCGTCCGTGGTGATCGGCGGGGCGGGGAGTCTGGCGTTTCCATTACCGACGCTGATCTGGTGTGCGGTACGCTATTCCCTGCCGTTTACCTCTCTGATCACGCTGTTGACCGGCGCCGCGGAAATTATCCTCGTTTCCAGCCGCGTGATTGATATCTCGATCGCTTCGCCGATGGGGATGTCGCATATGTTCTCTGCGCGCCTGGGGATTGCCACCATGGCTATCTGCCCGGTGATTGTCTCCGTCAGTGTCGAGACGGTTAATAGCCTGATGCGCCAGGTCTCCCTGCGCGCAAATTTCGATTTTCTCACCGGCGTTTATTCACGTTCGGGACTGTATGAAGTGCTGAACCAAAATGATAAACGTTTTGCTGATAAGCATGTGTCAGTGATGCTGCTGGATATTGACTATTTTAAAAGCGTGAATGACAGCTACGGTCATGAGTGCGGCGACCAGGTACTGGCCTCCTTTGCCCGGCAGATCCAGATGGTGCTGGGTGAGCGCGGGGTGGTGGCGCGGATGGGCGGCGAAGAGTTTGTGGTAATGGCAACCACCCTTGATTCGCTAGAGGGGGTACAACTGGCAGAAACGCTGCGCCTTTCAGTGGCTAACCATCCCTTTCAGTGGCGGCAGCAGACACTGTATTTGACGTTCAGTATCGGCATAAGCAGCGGCAAAACCAATACCTGGAATTTAACGGAGAGGTTTAATGCGCTACTGGAGACCGCGGATGAAAATCTCTACAGGTCGAAAAAACAGGGGCGAAATCGCACTACCCATAGTGAGGTTGCGGTAAAACCCTCTGCGACTTCGTTGCCTGATAATTAACTCTGCGTGCAGAGTCCACGATTGATACCCGAAACGGAGTAATATTCTTAAGTTATTAAATTACTTGCTACTCATTTTTAAGGTTAATACTATTGACTCCTGTAAGTAGCGGAATGTAACGCGACATGATCGAGCCGGACAAGTTGAATAAAAAAGAGCGTGTTGTTGGCAGCCGTTATGTCAGGCGAATGTATCTGATGCGTATACTGGGGACCCTGTTGTGCTTCTTCCCTATTCTTTCCGTTCTTCTCGAATTACGGCGTCCGCTGTGGTGTATTCTCCTGCTTGCTGCGAATGCCTTTATCTGGCCGACGCTCGCTTTCCTGCGGGCACGTAAAGCGCAACTGCCGCTGCAAATTGAACATCAGAACCTGGTGATCGATGCGGGTGCGGGAGGTTTGTGGATCGCCCTAATGGCATTGAATCCGTTGCCTTCAGTGGTGATTGCCACCATCCTGCTTGCCGATCGCTTATCGGCGGGCGGTTTTGTTCTGATGCGCAAAGCGGCGCTGGCGCTGCTGGCAGTATTTATGCTGGCCTGGATTGCGGTTGGTACTCCGTTCGATGTGCTGGTCACCCAGCGTACGATGTTCGCCACACTGCCGCTGATTGGTATTTATATGCTGGCGCTGAGTGTACTGACCGACAGCATTGCGATGAAACTGCGGACGAAAAGTCGCGAGCTGGAGCGCATCGCGATGATGGACCCGCTACTTGATATCGCGAACCGCCGCCTTCTGGAAAAGCGTATCCAGTATGAGCTGGACAAATTGAGCACCACAGCGGGTCATTCGTCGCTAATGTTTATCGATATTGATAATTTCAAAGAAGTAAATGACCGGTTTGGTCATAAAGTCGGCGATGCCCTGCTGGTGGCCGTGTCGAAGATTTTGCATATTGCTACCCGCAAAACAGATACACCCGCGCGCCTGGGCGGCGATGAGTTTGTGATCCTCTTGCCGGACATGCCGCAGGAGGAGGCGCATGCCGTCGCAACGCGCATTATGAATGCGGCGGCAGTGATGACCGTCGTGCAGGATTATAATTTTAAATGCACGTTAAGCATTGGCATTGCCAGATCGCTGCCGGGCATGAATGACGTAACTGACTGGTTAAAAGCAGCGGATGATGCGCTGTACCAGGCAAAAAGACTGGGTAAAAACCAGATCTACTCCCACTGACAAACGTGCTGAATAGGCTACGCTTTACGCTGTATCCCGCGAATTGATCGACAGTTTTTTGTTTGCGGAAACGGCCCGAAAAAATAAAGAGATCGGCATCCTATGCAAATACCTGCTACTCCCGTGGATGAAGAACAACGTCTTGCTTCACTACATAATTCCGGACTACTTGAAAGTGGTGTCACCGAGAGGCTTGACCGCCTGACCCGGCTGGCTAAACGCATGTTTAACGTGCAGGCAGCGATGATTACGTTGTTGGACGAAGATACCCTGTATCTTAAATCCTGTGATGGTTACCCCCGCGCAGAAACGATACCCCGGAAAATTTCCTTTTGCGGCCACGCCATTTTGCACCCGGAACCGTTGATCGTCCCGGATAGCGCTCATGATGAACGCTTTGCCGATAATCCACTGGTTATCGGTGACAAGCCGATCCGTTTTTATGCCGGGTATCCGCTGCGTCTACCGGATGGCGCGGTGGTGGGATCGTTTTGTCTGCTCGACAAAGAGCCTCGGGAGTTGAGCCATGCTGATCTGGATAGCCTGAAAGATTTCGCCACTATCGTCGAAGACGAATTCGCGGTGATGAGCGCGGCCACCACCGATGAGCTAACCGGGCTGTTTAACCGTCGCGGTTTCGACAGCCTGGCGACGTTTGCCATTTACGGCGCTCGCCGTCGGGCTGAGCCGTTAACGCTGGCGTGGATCGATCTGGATAACTTCAACGAGATTAATGATTCCTGGGGGCGCGCCGAAGGCGATAAGGCGCTGAAAGCGATGGCTTCGGTGATGACAGCCAGCCTGCGTGAAGCCGATCTACGGGTGCGTTACGGCAGTGACGAATTCGCCATTGTCTTTTCTGACACCGACGAGCAGGGGGCGTGGATCGCTATGCAGCATCTGCTCGAACAGGTTGAGGCGTGGAATCAGACTTCCGGAAAAGCGTGGAAGCTACATTTTTCCTGGGGCGTGAGCGAGTTTGACCACAACGGCAATAGCGAGCTGAGCCCGTGGATTAAAGACGCGGTTCAGAAAATGTATGCCATGAAAAAACCTAACAACCGCGTCCGTTAGAACATCACAAAAACCTATAGCGACGGCCTTGTGTTGCAGACAGGCAAATAAGATAGTGGTTGTTTTATACACGTTATCCTTCAAACTGCCTCTTTGTTGGCTTCGCCTTTGCACCCCAGTCACTTACTTATGTAAGCTCCTGGGGCTGCGTAGTCTTGCCGCCTCGACGCAGTGTGAATGATTTTGTGTATATAGGAATTAAAATGACCACTTATCATATTCACGCCAGCACGAGCGAGACGTTCTCTGTCCATATCGATTCCCTTTGCGAGGTGCTGGAAAACTGTGTTTCCGGCGGCGCTTCCGTCAGTTTTATGCACCCGCTGTCGCGTGAAAAATCCCGGCAATTCTGGTCTGATGTTGCGGCCAGCGTCGCGCGAGGCGAACGCATTGTGCTGGTGGCGCAGGATGAGCAGGGAGAAATTGTCGGCACTGTGCAGATGGTGCTCGATCAACCAGAAAACCAACCGCATCGCGCGGATGTCGCTAAATTACTGGTTCACGAAAAAGCGCGTCGTCAGGGGTTGGCGAATCGGCTGATGGCGGCGCTGGAACATGCCGCGCGTGAAAACGGGAAAACAGTGTTGGTACTGGACACCTCCACCGGCAGTGGAGCGGAACATTTCTACCAACAATCGGGTTGGCAACGCGCAGGTGAAATCCCGCGCTATGCCCTGATGCCGGACGGAAATGTGACGGGTACGACAATTTTTTACAAGTTTATATAATTCGGTCTAATAAGACGGCCCATTTTGATCAAAACAGGGTTCCATGGTCGAAAAGTCTGGTAAGTTATCACACCAATTTATAAAGGTTGTATGACTAATCAAATAGGAGCCCACTGTGAACA
This sequence comes from Kosakonia arachidis, assembly GCF_900116535.1. Taxonomy (GTDB): domain Bacteria; phylum Pseudomonadota; class Gammaproteobacteria; order Enterobacterales; family Enterobacteriaceae; genus Kosakonia; species Kosakonia arachidis. Next base: position 1,298,046 of record NZ_FPAU01000001.1, read on the forward strand.
CATTAAACCGTCGCAACTTTCCCGGCGCTGAGTACCCTGAACGCATCATTCAGTTCGGCGAAGGGAATTTCTTGCGCGCTTTTGTTGACTGGCAAATCGATCTGCTGAACGAACACACCGACCTTGATGCCGGTGTGGTGGTCGTTCGTCCGATCCAGAGTGATTTTCCGCCGTCTCTGAGCACGCAGGATGGCCTCTATACCACGATTATTCGCGGCCTGAACGAGCAGGGCGAAGCAGTGAGCGATGCGCGTCTTATCCGTTCTGTTAACCGTGAAATCAGTGTCTATGGTCAGTACGATGAGTTCCTGAAACTGGCCCACAACCCGAATATCCGCTTTGTGTTTTCCAATACCACAGAAGCGGGCATCAGCTACCATGCGGGCGATAAATTCAACGATGCGCCGGCCGTCAGTTACCCGGCAAAACTGACCCGTCTGCTGTTCGAACGCTTCAGCCACTTCGCTGGCGCGGCCGATAAAGGCTGGGTGATCATTCCGTGTGAACTGATTGATTACAACGGCGACGCGCTGCATGAACTGGTAGTGCGTTATGCTCAGGAGTGGGCGCTGGGCGCAGAATTCCTCCAGTGGCTGGAGGCGGCGAACGATTTCTGCTCCACGCTGGTTGACCGCATCGTAACCGGTTATCCGCGTGATGAAGTGGCGAAACTGGAAGCTGAACTGGGCTACCGCGACAGCTTCCTCGACACTGCAGAGCACTTCTATCTGTTTGTGATCCAGGGTCCGAAATCACTGGCATCAGAACTGCGTCTCGATAAACTGCCGCTTAACGTCCTGATTGTTGATGACATTAAGCCTTATAAAGAACGTAAAGTGGCAATCCTCAACGGCGCGCATACCGCGCTGGTACCGGTGGCATTCCAGGCTGGTCTGGATACCGTCGGCGAAGCGATGAACGACAGCGAAATCTGCGCATTTGTTGAAAAAGCAATTTATGAAGAGATCATTCCGGTACTCGATCTGCCGCGCGATGAGCTGGAATCGTTCGCCAGCGCCGTGACCGGGCGTTTCCGCAACCCGTACATCAAGCATCAGTTGCTGTCGATTGCGCTGAACGGCATGACCAAATTCCGTACCCGCATTCTGCCGCAGTTGCTGGCAGGGCAGAAAGCGACTGGCAAATTGCCTGCACGTCTGACGTTCGCGCTTGCCGCGTTGATTGCATTCTACCGCGCTGAGCGTAACGGACAGTCCTATCCGGTACAGGATGATGCGCACTGGATCGAGCGTTACCAGCAGTTGTGGAGCCAGCACGGCGATCGCCAGATCAGTACCAGTGAACTGGTGAAAACCGTGTTGTCCGTCAGTGAACACTGGGAACAGGATCTGAGCAAAGTCGCCGGTCTGGTGGAACAGGTGTCGCTGGATCTGGATGCGATTCTGCTGCGTGGCATGCGTGAAGCGGTAAAACCGCTGTGCTAAACGGCAAAGGTTGAACAGGAAAACCCGGCTGCGGCCGGGTTTTTTATAGCGAATATTTTACAATCATTTTAGTTACAACATACTTATTCTATTAGTTGTATAACAGGTTTCAGTAACTTCTGTGCCAATTAACGTCAGCCAGATTGCTTTTTCGTCACAGTTTATTAGCAAACTTGCAACTGTGATTGCGATCACGTTTAATAGCGAAGCTATCCCTTTTGCCTGCAACTAAACCATGATCGTTCGACCACAACAACACTGGCTTCCCCGTCTTTTCGTCTGGCACGGTTCGGTACTGCCGAAAATCAGTTCACGTCTGTTCATGAACTTTCTGCTCTCCATCGTCGTGGTGTTGATGCTTCCCTGGTATACTTCGCTGGGCATCAAACTGACTGTCGCACCATTCAGCATTCTCGGCGTGGCTATCGCTATCTTTCTTGGATTTCGTAATAACGCCTGTTATTCGCGCTACAGCGAAGCACGTGTGCTATGGGGACAATTGATGATTGCCTCACGCTCACTGCTGCGGGAAGTGAAAACCACGCTACCGAATGAAGGTGATATCACGCATTTCATTCGTCTTCAGGTGGCTTTTGCTCACAGCTTGCGCATGACGCTGCGACGTAAACAGCAGACGGAAACGCTGGCGAAATATTTAACGGCTGAAGAGTTGCAGGTAGTGCTGGGGGCGCATTCGCCTGCGAACCGCATCCTGCTGATCATGGCGGAGTGGCTGGGAGCGCGTCGTGCGCAGGGGGCGCTTTCGGACATCTTATTCCAGAGCATTACGCAGCGGCTGCATGATATGTCCGTGGTACTTTCCGGCTGCGAGCGCATTTTTACCACGCCGCTGCCTTTTGCTTATTCACTGATTCTGCACCGCACGGTCTATCTGTTCTGCATTATGTTGCCGTTTGCGCTGGTGGTAGATTTGCACTACATGACGCCGTTTGTTTCCGTGCTGATCTCTTACACGTTTATCTCGCTGGATACGCTGGCGGAAGAACTGGAAGAGCCGTTTGGCGTCGAGGATAACGATCTGCCATTGGATGCGATGTGCAATGCTCTTGAGATCGATCTGCTACAAATGCAGGGCGAAAAAAGGTTACCGCACAAAATGACTGCAGACAAAAATTATCAGTTAACCTAATCTTTAGGACATGAGAGTAAGACACATTACGCATTTTTTGGCTTTAATGACATTACTCACCTTAAAGAGGGACGCGCGATGGAAAACTCAGACAGAACGATATCGCTGGCCGTAACGTTGGTTGTCAGCTTATCTCTTCTCGCTACGGCGTGGGATCTCTCATTCGTTAGTCACTTGCCCTGAACGTCTACTGCCCGCCAGCCAGCGCCCGCGTTTCTGCAGCCGGGCGCTGCAATAACGCTTCTGCTTCCGCATACGATCGTACATTGGTATAGCCAATAATCAGGCCATAACGTTTGCAGGTCTGGTTATACCAGCGCGACAGCGGACTGACCTGCAATTCATGGCGCTGCCAGATCTCCGCCAGTGCCACATCCTGCGTGCTGGTGCGTAAAAACGCGATAATATGCATGCCACCATCGGTGACTTCCACGTTGAACAGGTGCGGATAAATATTCTCCAGCGCGGCCAGCATGTGATTTCTGCGTTGCGAGTAGAGCGTGCGCATTTTTTTCAGATGTTGATAAAAGTGGCCTTCACCAAGAAAGGCAGCGAGAATTTTTTGTATCAGTACTGGCTGGCCGCTCTCGGTCAGCGCAGCGGTTTCGCGGAAACGGGCGAGCGCGGCGTGAGGTAACACAAGGTAGCCAATGCGCAGCGCGGGCATCACAGTCTTGCTGAAAGTTCCCATATAGATGACCCGATCATCACTATCGAGGCTCTTCATCGCTGGCAAGACTTTCCGGGTGTAGTGAAACTCTCCGTCATAATCATCTTCGATGATCCAACTTTCATTCTGGCTGGCCCATTTCAGCAACTGATGTTTGCGTGGCAGTGACAACGTAACCGCAAGCGGGCTTTGATGTGACGGTGTCACAAATAGCACACGGGCATCATGGTGATAACGCAGTAAATAATCGACATTCACGCCTTGATCATCAACCGGCACGAAGTGCAAGTTGGCGGCGGCGCGTTTCAGCGCCTGCTGGCCGAAAAAGTAACCGGGATCTTCGAACAGCACCTTGTCACGGTCTGTCGCCAGCGTATTGAGGATCAAGCGCAGGTTATTGCTGTAACCACTGGTAATAAAAACGTGCTCTGCCGAGCAGGATAATCCGCGCGAGACATTCACATAATGGGCGATGGCTTCACGCAGTGGCGTATAGCCCATCAGCGGGGGATTGGTCATCTCCAGAGGCTGCATGGAGCGCACCGCTTTACCGCACAGCAGCAGCCATTTCTTGTAGGGAAAGGCATCCAGCGACGGAATGCCGAGGCGCAAAAATCCTTGCTGATCGCGCAATACTTCCATCATGGCAGGAGGTTTTTCTTCGGCAACGGGTTGTTTTGGCGTTGGTTTCTGCGCAGGCAAAATCAGATCCGGGTTGACCCGCGTACCACGAGCACCCTGGCTGATAAGGTAACCTTCGCCGACCAGAATGGCCCATGCGGTTTCGACGGTTTTACGCGCCACGCCGAGTTCGTTGGCCAGCACGCGCACGGACGGAACCTTGTCGCCAGGCTTCAGTAACCCGCTGACAATGCTATGGCGATACTGCTCATAAATGCTCTTATAGCCGGGTTTCATGTCCTACCTTTATTTTCAGGTTTTGCATCTTTTTACTAAGGCATAAGACAGTAATATAACCCCGGTCGAATCACTCCACGAGGTAAAAAAACATGAGCTCCCGCATCAATCTTTTCCAGACCGTTCCAGCGCTGATCAAAACCCTGTCTGATGCCAGCCAGGCATCGCATAACAGTAGCCTGGATATTACTCTCAAAAATCTTGTCGATATTCGTGCATCGCAGCTCAACGGCTGCGCTTTTTGTCTGGATATGCATATGAAACAAGCCAAACTGTACGGTGAGCGCGAACTGCGTCTCTACCATGTGGCTATCTGGCGTGAGTCGCCGCTGTTCACCGCAAAAGAGAAAGCAGCGCTGGCGCTGAGTGAAGCGCTAACTCAGCCGGGTAGCGATGGCGTACCGGATGCGTTGTACCGCGAAGCATGTGAGCATTTCAGTGAAGTGGAGTTGTCTGAACTGACATTTGCCATCGCCATTATCAATGCCTGGAACCGCCTGATGATTGCGTCACGTACGCTGCCGGGCACACTGGACAAGGCCTATGGCCTTGATCGTGCGCATCTGGAGTGATCAACTCTCCCGGACAAAGTCGATAAACGCCCGTAATCCCTCCGGGATATGGCGATGTCCGGGATAGTAAAGACACAGACCCTGAAACGGCTGTGTCCATTCATCCAGCACGCTCACCAGCCGTCCGGCACGTAAATCCTCTTCAATGTAAAACCCCGGCAGAAAGCCGACGCCCAGTCCGGCGCGAACGGCTGTAAGCGAAGTAAAAAAATCAGAAGTGGCAAGTCTGGGCGGGATTGCGAGGGCGTAATGCTGCCCGTGGCGTGACATCTCCCAACGATAAATCCCACCGTTCGCCATGCGCATGCAAATACCCTGATGTTGATAAAGATCATCCGGTGTCTGCGGTGTACCGTGTGTAGCGAACCACTCTGGTGTAGCCACCACCTGCATGCGGATATCGGGTGTGAGTGGAACGGCAATCATATCCTGCGGGACGGATTCGCCAAGGCGAATACCGGCATCGTAACCCTCAGCCACAATATCAATCATCCGCGTTTCGCTGGCGATTTCGAGGCGCATCAGCGGATAACGGGCAAGAAAACGCACCACAATTCCATCGAGAAAAAGCTGACCAACGGCCTGCGGTATATTGATGCGTAGTGTGCCGGAGGGTGCCGCTGGAAGACTGTGGATCTCATCGGCTGCCTGCTGAATTTCACGTAGCGCCGGGCCAACCCGCGTCACAAAGCGATCTCCTGCTTCGGTTAACGCCACACTGCGGGTCGTGCGATGAAAAAGCCGCACATTAAGGCGGCTCTCCAGACCGGCAATGGCGTTGCTAACGGCCGTTGGCGACATATTCAGCGCCTGTGCCGCCGCGCGAAAACTGCCGAGGCGCATCACTGCCATCACCACTTCCAGCTCAATCAAACCTGAACGATGCATAGATTATCCCGAATTTCGAAACAACCTATGAAGAATAGCGCGGATTATCTGCGCGATAAAGCTGTGACACACTGGATCCACAGTCCTAAGGAGGTTCCGATGCAACGGGTAGAACAGATTTCGATTAATGGGCAATGGGTCACCCCGCAGGGCACCGAGCTATTCGACCTTTTTAACCCGGCGACGGGGGAAGTAATTGGTCAGGTGCGTCTTGCCAATGAAGAGGATACGCGCCGGGCGATAGCGGCGGCAAAAGCGGCGTTTGCCGGCTGGTCAGCCACCAGTGTGGCTGAACGAGTGGCGGCGCTGACACGGCTGCGCGATGCACTGGCCGCCAGTGAGCAGGCGCTGTTGCAGGCAATCGTCATGGAATATGGCGCGCCGAAAAGCCGTGCTGTCTGGATGGCCCGCTACCCGGTTGCTGTGGTTGATGAGGCGATTTCTGCGTTAAAGGCCTTTACGTTTCGCTCACAGACTGGCCTGGCACTGGTGGAGATGACACCGCTGGGTGTCGCTGGGCTTATTACGCCATGGAACAGCAACGCCGGATTTATTTGTGGCAAACTCGCAGCCGCGCTGGCTGCGGGCTGTACGGCGGTTGTCAAACCCAGTGAGATGAGCGCGCTGCAAACGCAGGTAGTGATAAATGCGCTGCATCAGGCGGCGCTGCCACCGGGCGTATTTAATATTGTCACCGGTCGGGGCGATGTGGTTGGTGAGGAGATTACCCGTCATCCGGATGTGGCCAAAATCTCGTTTACTGGCTCTACCGCTACCGGAAAATCGATTCTGCGCAACGCCGCGGAGAATTTTAAACGCGTCACGCTGGAGCTGGGCGGTAAATCGCCGACGATTATCCTCGATGATGCCAGCTTAGCGACAGCCGTGCCGCTGGCAATCCAGGCCGGATTGATGAACAGCGGCCAGGCCTGTATCGCCGGAACGCGGATTCTGGTTCCGCAATCGCGCAAAGCCGAGTGCGAAGCCGCGCTGGCGAAAGCTATGGCAGCGGTGAATGTTGGCGATCCACGCGATCCGGCAACCACCGTCGGGCCGATGGTCAGTGAAAAGCAGTGGCAGCGCGTGCAATCTTATATTCGTCTCGGATTGCAGGAAGGCGCACGGTTGCTGGCAGGTGGTGAAGGGCGGCCGGAAAACTGCAGACAAGGGTGGTTCGTCCGGCCAACGTTGTTTGGCGGTGTGCGAAACGAGATGCGTATCGCACGGGAAGAGATTTTCGGGCCGGTGCTGACGGTAATGAGCTACCGGGATGAGGCTGATGCCGTAGCTATTGCTAATGATACGGAATACGGTTTAAGTGCACTGGTTCTGGGTGAAGACCGCGAACGGGCGCAACAAGTGGCAGCGCGAATCCATGCGGGCCGTGTGCAGGTCAATACGCTGGCGCATGAGCCGCGTGCGCCGTTTGGCGGCTTTAAACATTCCGGAATCGGGCGGGAGATGGGGGCGTGGGGGCTGTCAGCATTTATGGAACCTAAAGCGATCATCAGCGTATGATTATAAGCGAATGATCATAAGCGAATAGCAGGCCCGCTGGGCGGGCCTGCTATCGGTTTTAGCGTGCCAACTGGAAATAACGCACTGAATCGCGCAGACCTTCGCTTTGCTCAGTCATTGACTGCGCGGCAACGGCTGCCTGTTCCACCAGCGTGGCGTTCTGCTGAGTAACCTGATCCATCTGATCGATGGCGACGCTGATCTCTTTAATGCCCTGATGCTGTTCGGTTGAAGCAGCCGAAATCTCCGCAACAATATCCGTCACTTTGTTCACCGAGGTGACAATCTCTTCCATTGCCCGGCTGGCTGTGTCAGCGTAGCGCGAGCCATCAGTGATTTTCTCTACTGTTCCCTCGATCAGTTGCTTGATCTCTTTTGCGGCCTCGGCGCTTTTCTGCGCCAGGTTGCGTACTTCACCGGCGACCACGGCAAAGCCTTTACCCTGTTCTCCTGCGCGGGCGGCTTCAACGGCGGCGTTCAGTGCCAGGATGTTGGTCTGGAAAGCGATACCTTCAATAACGGAAATAATGTCGACAATTTTCTGCGAACTGGCCGAAATTTCATGCATGCGTTTCAGCATATCATCCACCTCTTTACCCCCTTTGACGGCGGTGTGCGATGTCTGACGCGCCAGGTCGCTCGCCTTACGGGCGTTTTCGGCGTTACTCTTCACGTTTTCTGTGATTTGCTGCATGTTCGACGACGTTTGTACCAGCGACGCGGCCTGTTCTTCGGTACGCTGCGACAGATCGTTGTTGCCTTCGGAGATTTCGCTGGCGGCGTGGGAAATGGATTCACTGCCATCGATAATGCCGTTAATGATCCCCGCCAGTCGGGCATTCATAAAGTGGATAGTCGCCAGCAGGCTCTGGGTATCGTTGTCACGCAGCTTGACCTGTGTACCCAGATTCCCTGCGGCAATTTCTTTCATGATCGACACCGCATACGCTGGCTCGCCGCCAAGCTGGCGCGACAGGTTACGCGAGATAAACAGGGCAATCACGCCGGTGGCAATCAGCGCCAGCAGCAGTAAACCGCTCAGCATATAAATCGCCTGTTTATAGCCCGCTTGCGAGGCTTCACCGGCCTCATTGCCGAGTGCGACTTCCATATCCACCAGCGTGGCCAGGTCTTTCATCAACTGCGTGCGGTATTTTGCCGACACCGCGCCGCTGATTTTGGCGGCTTCTGCGGCGTTGCCGCTTTTCATCTCTTCGATGACTTTAGCGTTCACATCGATAAAGTTTTTGAAGTTGTCAACCACCGTGGAGAAGAGGGCGCGCATCTCTTGTGGCTCATGTGCAGAGATATTGGCGTAAGCCTGCTGCGCACGCAGGAACGTTTCCTGGTTTTGCAGCAATTCACCACGATGCTGCTCCAGCGATTCCGGCGTTGTTGAGGCGATGTACTGAACCTGCTGCAAGCGCATTTCAGCTAAGACGCCACGCATTTCAAGGGTATAGCGCACACCCGGTGTGCGATTTTTGCGGAACTGATCAATGTGATCTTTGCTCATATTTAGCTGATAAATAGACACAATGCCCAACAGTAACATCATGACAATGAGGATAGAGAAACCGATGAGCAACTTAGTCAATACGGTGGCTTGTGCTAATTTTTTCATAATTCAACGCTGTGTGAATGGAGATAGTATTAATAACGGCAGTGTTGGGGATTTTATTGATTTATTTATCTGATCAATATCACAATTTACTCAGATTATTGTGCAAAAACTCGCATCGCAAAGCGTAATTTAGGATAAAACCATTTTGGCTGTTAATAATTTAACCGATTTACATTTTTATGAAGTGAAATAATGTTTCATGCCTTGGCAATGTGCGGGGTGATTTTAATTTTTACATACTAAAAAAATGGTGAAAATTAATGCGACAGGATTAATGGCAGTTCATCTGCCCATTTTGTCGCCTGGTTCATTAACTCTGTGACAGTAGAATTGGGCAAGCCGATTTTGTGGGTAATGTTGCTTGCTTCTTCCCATCTTCTCAGCTCGAAAAGACGCGCGAGCTGCACAAACGGGTAGAGCTTACCACTCTCTTTTTCCAGTGCGGTTGCGACTTCCGGCGACACGGCGATTTGACTCATTAACTCTTCGAGCGGCAAACCGAGGATCACATCCAGCAGTGAAAACAGACCGACCATAAATGCATCATTGCTGAGGCTGGAAGCGGAAGTTCGTTCTGCAACCAGTTCGCAGAATTTAGCACGAATCAGGCTCAGATAATAAATTTCCGTAGTGGTCACGTTGCCGAAGGCGGTCAGGCAAGCCATCAATACAAAGCGCCGCATACCATTAATGCCAAGATAGACAACAATATCGCGCAGCGACTGGTTACGGAAACCGCGCACGCCACGGGTGTTATAGAGAATATTTTGCGCATAGCGCATAATTTTAAACGACAACGTGACATCACGTTTTAACAATTCTTCAATTTTATTAAGATTTGGCGATTCAACGTTCACTTCGTGCATTAATTTCAGGGCAAATGCCTGATTTTGTACCAGTTTATTACGTTTGGTGACCGTCGGCTTGCTGAAAAAATAACCCTGAAAAAGATGAAAGCCCAATTTTTTATAGGATTCATATTCATCATAGGTTTCCACTTTTTCTGCCAGTAATACGGCATGACGCAACGACTTGCGGTTAGTGACAATATAATGGCCGATGTCCTCGCGTGGGCTTTTCCTTATATCAAATTTAATCACGTCGATATAGGGAATAAAGGCATCCCATGCGTTACCTGGGCTGAAATCATCCAGCGCGATGCGAAAACCCTGGGTATGCATACGTTTTACCACTTCCAGCAATGAGCGATCCGGGCTGGCATCTTCGAGTATTTCAATTACCACGCGATTCTTTGGCAGGGTTTCCGCCAGCCCCTGAACCAGTAACTGGTAAGGGAAATTGACATATACAGTACTGTTCTCGTTTTTACGCCCCACCGGAGCGCTAAGAAATTGCTCTTCAATCAGTTGAGTAGTGGCCTGCTCGGATGAAACATCCGGGAATCGGTTATCCATACTGTCCCTGAAGAGCAGTTCGTAACCAACGGTATTCAATTGATTATCAAAAATTGCCTGTCTGGCTACAAAAGAGTACATTTGCCACCTCGCGTGCCTGCGTACTTCTTAACTTCTTATCTCAGTCATTCCACTATATAAGTAACAGTAACATCACGGCTACATGATCCCTGTGATTGTTGCAGGATATTCCACTTTCCTTGTTAAAAAATATAGGGTGACAAAAAATACATGTGCGGCAGAGGTGGCCCGTTTCACTTAAAGTTAGCAGGCCGCGTGAAATATATATTTAGGAAGGGGCAAAACAGAACGCGCGTTCGCAGCAGGCATCGCAACTTGGCGAACGGCAGATAAGTTCGCCTGTAGAATGCAGACAGCGCTGACGATAAAAAAACTTTTTCCAGCGCATATTTTCGCTGTTCATTTCTACCAACTCAGGAAAACAGTCGCTCATTAACTCGCGCAACTCCTGACGCGAGCTTAGTCCCAGATCCTGCCACAGATGATTAAACGCCAGTGAAACACTGGCGATAATGTTGTGCATCGGCGCAGCGCCTGGTGCCATATACCCCGCCAGCCACTGCGCCAGTTGTTGCTGTTCGTCAGTGCGGGTGGCATTCAGCTCAGTCATTAGCTTTTGCCGTAGCAAACAATCGGCGGGCATCGGCTGTGAGGGGGGATCGAACTGTGCTTGCAGGGCATCCCACTCGGTTTCCCGCAGGCCCATCATCAGCGGATAACAGCCTTCTCCGTGCGCATAGAGCCACAGCAAACGCCGCAGCCAGTCGTGAACAGGCATCATGCCACCCCCTGTGATGCGGGATCGGACGGCGCATTTTTACGCCACAACTGCCACCAGCCGGTCAGCGCCTCGTTAACCGGCTGCCAGGCGTGGTCGACGCAAGGTTGAATGCCGCGCGCTTCCAGTTTTTGCCACGGCGCGTAGCCAATACGGGCGCAAAACACCGCTTTCACATCGGCCAGCAGATCGAGAACCGCCGTCATCCGCGCGTCGCTGTCCTGCGGCTCGCAGTTGTCGCTTCCCTGACAAAATTTCGGCGTAAAGCGCTCATTGACCAGCACAGCGCCTGCTGCCGACAGGCTGTAAATGCGAAAGCGATCGGCATGACCAAAGTGGCAATCAATTGCATCGCCACGCCTGGAGGCGACCGCCACCAGGCAGGCATCCGGCTCTTCCGATTCGCCGTGCGTGGCAATACTGGCATGCAACTGCGCCCGGCGGTAAAGCGTCGGCAACCACGGCTGCGGCGACTCTTCAACCGGCGTCAGAGCAAACTGCTGGCTACGATCTTCACCGAGCATACCGATCGCATCCGCGCGGCACTGGTGGCAGTGTGTCATCTGCGGCATCACCTCGCCGCAACGCTCGCGCACCTTGGCTATCATCCGCGCATCCGGTTCCGGCTGCCCGTTAAGGCCGAATACCGTACCGTGCTCCGGACGGGCGATCAGCGGCATAATATTGTGAATAAAGGCCCCGCTGGCGCGCAGTTCTCGGCTGACGTCGCTGAGGGCACCATCGTTGATGCCGGGGATCAATACCGAGTTGATCTTCACCAGCACACCGTTGGCCGTCAGGCGACGCACACCTTCTAGTTGTCGGGCAATCAGGATCTCACCGGCTTCACGCCCGCTGTAGCGTTCACCATCAAGCCACAACCAGGCGTAAATTTGCGCCGCGATATCGGCATCCAGTGTATTAATCGTCACCGTGACATGGTCAACACCAACATTCACCAGCCTTTCTACCGCATCCGGTAGCATCAGCCCGTTGGTAGAGAGGCAAAGTTTCAGGTCGGGGAGCTGTTCACGCACCATTTCCAGGGTGGTGAATGTGCGTTGAATATTGGCCAGTGGGTCGCCAGGCCCGGCGATGCCCACCACTGACAATTGCGGGATCGCTGCGGCGACATGGCGCACTTTGGCGACCGCCTGTTCCGGCGTCAGCAGAGATGACGATACGCCGGGGCGCGATTCATTACTGCAATCAAATTTGCGGTTGCAGTAGTTACATTGCAGGTTACAGGCAGGCGCGACCGGCAGATGCATACGTGCATAGCGGTGATGACCGTTTTGCGAGTAGCAGGGGTGCGACGCTACCTTACCGGCAACAACATCAGATAAAGGTTCGCGCTGCCCGGTGTGACAGCGTGAACCGCCAGCGGCGGATAAGCAGGAAGTCATGGGCGTACCTTGGTTGTGTGGTCATAACCTCCTGCTGCAAAACCTGTACCGCTTATTATTTTCGTAAATTGCTGAAAATCAATGTGTTAAATTCACCGTGCCGTCGTCTGTTTGTCGAGTTTGTGGCGTTTGGCTGACAATGTGCCGAATGTCACAAAAGCCTGCATTACATTCTCGGCATGGTAATGTCCATCGTTTGAATACGGTAAGCCACCTGGCGTGGGGTCATTCCCAGCAGGCGTGCTGCTTTTGCCTGTACCCAACCGGCTTTCTCCAGCGCGGCGATCAATCTTTGTCGCTCGTCGAGGTTCTGGTCGAGCCAGCTCTCTTCGTGTGTTGCGCTGGGTTGCGGCGGTTTTGGCAGATTCTCCCGGTGGTGAAACAAAATCACGTCGCGATCGATCAGCCCGCTTTCCGACATCACTGCCGAGCGCTCAAGGCAGTTTTCCAGTTCACGCACGTTTCCAGGCCAGCTATAGCTCATCAACAAACGGATTGCGCCATCGCTGATGCGCAGCGTGCGGTTCTGGTTTTGTGCGATTTTGCGCACCAGAAAGTGCGCCAGCTCGGCAATGTCCTCCTGCCGCTCGCGGAGCGGGGGCAGGGAGATCGGCATCACATTGAGGCGATAGTAGAGATCTTCGCGAAAATTCCCTAGCCGAACTTCCTCTTCCAGATTGCGATTGGTGGCGGCAATGATCCGTACATTCACCAGCAGCGTTTCATCGCCGCCGACGCGTTCCATTTCGCCTTCCTGCAAGATACGCAGCAATTTCGCCTGAAATGAGGCGCTACTTTCGCCAATCTCATCAAGAAACAGCGTACCGCCATCCGCCAGTTCGAAGCGGCCCTTGCGCTGGCGCACCGCACCCGTAAACGCCCCTTTTTCATGGCCGAAGAGTTCACTCTCCAGCAGCGTATCAGGCAGAGCCGCGCAGTTGAATTTTACAAACGGCGCGGCGGCACGCGGTGAATTATGGTGGATAGCATTGGCAATCAGCTCTTTACCGGTTCCGCTTTCGCCTCGTACCAGCACGGTGGTGTCCCAGCGCGATACCTGGCGAATAATTTCCAGCGTCTGGCGCATGGCCGCGCTTTTACCAACCATATTTTCAAAGCCAAACGGTCGCGATGGTGCGCATCCCCGCTGGCTGGCGATCTGCGCGGCGGCTGCCCGGGGTGAGGGCGAGACGCTGGGCGGGGTCATCAGGCGGACGGTTTGTGCCACCAGATTGGCGACGGTTTCCAGAAAGCGCGTGCAGGCGGGCAGCCGCTCCTCATAGCGGGCCATCGGCTGGGCAGCCAGCACGCCGATAGGCTGTGAGTTTGGTCCCATCAGTGGCACGGCAATAAACGGCAGGCTGTAATCATACAATCCAAGGCGATCGAGAAAACGCTGATCGTCGGAGACACAGGGCAGCACCAGAGATTGCCCCTGCGATAACACTGTGCCGACCAGCCCTTCACCCGGACGGTAACGAATCTGCGAACTGCCGGGAATGAGCTGTTGATCGGCCTCCTGTAAGGCTTCAATGGTAAGGATCGTTTGCTGACTGTCGTACAAACAGATCATCCCGTGCTGCATAAAAGCATCGTTGTGCAGCACGCATAGCACTTCCTGTAGCGTCTGCCCGACCTCCGTCGCCCGGCTTAACACCACGCTGATACGCTGCATGGCAGTAAACTGCTGGGAGAGGTCAAAGCGCCAGACGGTTGTACCCGACTCGGTTCGCTGAGTCATAGTGAGCCTCCGGTCAGTGAATGAAATAACGGGAAACGCAGGGTCAGGCAGGTGCCTCCCTGAGGCCGGGAGGTCAGTTCTATTGCGCCGCGATGGTGGGCGACCAGCGTCTGGATCAGCCGAAGCTCCATGCCTTTACCGGGCGCATTGAGCGCATCAGGAGAATGGGTGTAGCGCACCTGAATCAGCGGCACATTGTCGTTTAAATAGAACGACAGCCAGCCGCTTTCCTCGCGGGCGTAAAGCTGAGTCTGCACCGTGAAATCACGTAGCTCAGCGGCAATATCCAGGGTCCTGTCGAGCCATAGGCTCAGGCAGGCAAGCAGTTGCGTTCGTTGGCCAAAACCCACCAGATCGGGGGATTCCAGTTCAATTTGCAAGTTTTCGCCCTGGTTATATCGGGTGTGATACAGGGCGCGCAGATCGTCAAGGAAAGGCTGGAGTGGCCATATTGCCGGGCTTTCCAACTCCAGCGACGGACGGCAGCGTTGCAGCCGCGCCATCGCTTCTTCGCCTTCACGCCAGGCGGCATCCAGCGCCAGATTGCTGTGATCGTCGCCATTTAAACGTCGCGCGGCGGCCAGCATATTGATCGGGCAATTGAGCTGCACCAGTGCGGCATCCAGCGATTCACGGATCGCCGCCAGCAGTTTACCGCTGGTGATCTGTTGTTTCAGACGATCAAGGCGTCCCTGTTCCTGTTGTTGCTGGTGCTGGGTGTTGTCGGTGATCACCACCAGCGTGCGCGGCACGGCGCTATCAATAAAGTAGCGGCCCGCTTCTTCACTGACGCCCGGCAGCGCCCAGCAGGTGACGGACAACCAACGCACGTTGCCGCGCAGTGCTACCGGAAGCACCAGGCCCTGCGTCAACTCTGCCTTACGGGCGGAAAAATTGAGTTCGGTGAGCAGCTCTTTACCACCGCAATCGGCGCAAAAGGTTTTGTAGACGAGGTTATCCATCACCACCTGATCGCGTTCATCTACCACCACAACCGCCGCCGGAATATTATTCAATACGGCTTCGGTTAGGGTCATATGATTGCGCAGCCGCTGTTCCAGTGCGTAGCTGGCGCTGATGTCGCGTTGCATGGCCAGGTAATGCTCAAGTTTCCCGAACGCATTAAACAGCGGGGTGATGTCGATTTCCACCAGAAACAGACTGCCGTCGCGGCGACGATTGATCAGTTGCCCGCGCCATGGTCGATGTTGCAGTAGGGTGTGCCACATATCCTGATAGATTTCACGCGGCGTCTGTTTACTGGCAAGCAGGCGCGGGTTTTGCTGCAACAACTCTTCCAGCTCATACCCCGACTGCCGGCAAAATGCAGGGTTGGCGTACAGAATGCGGGCATCGGCATCGGTCAGTGAAATTGCGACGGGGGCCTGTTCAACCATAGTGAAAAACAACCCGGGATGCTGTTGTGAGAGCGCTCCGGCGATTTCGGCGGGCGCTGCGGTATCCATCATCATATTCAGGGTCATCACAAACTCCTGTGGTCAACATGGGAATGTCGCAGTTATGACAATTTGTGCCACCTGTCGACTTTCGTCCGAACATAAACGGACGCTGATTAACCATGCAAAGGATGCGCCTTTGACCTCTGTTACTCGCTGTAAGGTTGATCCAGATCCCTGTTTGTCGCCGATTTTTAGCCTTTTGCCCTCAGGCTGTGCGCGGCACAGGCCAAACGGGTGGATAAAAAAGCGCTGCGCTGGTGCATAACTGGCCAATACAGTGCAGACATTGCCCGGCAAAAAATTGGCACAGCCTTCGCAATATCTCCGGTGATAGCTGCCTTTTCAGGGCGGATTTACACTTTTTCTCACAGGAGCACGCGATGGCTAACATTGGAATTTTTTTCGGTACCGATACGGGCAAAACCCGCAAAATTGCCAAAATGATCCACAAAAAACTGGGTGCAGCGGCCGATGCGCCGATGAATATCAACCGTACCGATCTCGACACATTTCTTTCTTATCCGGTACTGCTGCTGGGGACGCCGACGCTCGGAGACGGGCAACTGCCGGGGCTGAATGCTGGCTGTGAAGAAGCATCATGGGGAGAGTTTATCGCCCAGCTCGATAGCAACAGCCTGAGCGGCAAAACTGTGGCGCTGTTTGGTCTTGGCGACCAGGTGGGCTACCCGGATAACTTTGTCAGTGGCTTGCGCGCGCTGTATGACGCGCTGATAAACAGCGGCGCACAGATGGTTGGTCACTGGCCGAATGAAGGCTATGAATTCAACGCCTCATCGGCACTGGAAGCGGATAAATTTGTCGGCTTAGTGATCGATCAGGACAATCAGTATGACCTGACCGACGAGCGCCTGGATGCCTGGCTGGAAACGCTTAAACCGGTATTTTTGTAAGTGATATCGCCGGGTAACTCGGCGTTTACCCGGCAATAACAACAGGTTTGACAGAAAGACCTGATAAGCGCTCGTGCCGTCAGGCAATGTGACAATGTTGAACGGTGAACACCAGATGGCGGTTGAGCCTTATCCGACCTGTGTGGGGGAACCTGGCTCCGGGTCAGATAAGCATAATCGCCATCCGGCGGCATTGTTGTTCTGAAGGGCAGTGAAATTATCCCGCCTTCACGCTGCGGGTTAACGCCGCCAGCCACTGGCGCTGATACTGCTGCTGATGTTGACGAATTAAATAGCTTCTTGCTTTTTCCAGTGCTTCCTCCTGTAGCATCGGTGCGGCGTCACGGATCGCTTCGCACCACAACAGATGCCAGCCGAGGCGGGTTTCGATGGGTGCGCTGAGGTCATTTTCCGCCAGCGCAAACAGTGTGGCATCGAGTTCCGGATAGAGCAGCCCTTGGCTTATCCAGCCCAGACGCCCGCCCTCCAGCGCACTGGGGCAGTGGGAGTAGCGCTGCGCCAGCCGGGCAAAGGCCTGGCGTGAGGCGCTAATGTCCTGATGAAAGCGGCGGATCTGACGCTGCACTGTGGCATCGTCGTTATCGACCGTCAGCAATAGGTGCGATGTTAGCCGCTGCGGCGGGCGCATAAACTGCGCCTGATGTTGTTGATACCACGCCAGCACTTGCAAATCATCAGGCAACGGGGCGCGTCCGGCAACATCGGCGAACTGCCACTCCATACGGGCATGATGCCGGACCACGGTCTGTTGCTCGTCAACAGAAAAATCCCCCTCATCCAGCAAGCTTGCCAGCGAGGTCGCGACACTCTGCAGTACGCTATCCGGCAGGGGGGCACCGACAGCAACGTCCACTACAGCTTGTTCCAGCTGGCACTGGCGGGTGAAGGCCTCCTCGAAAGCGGTTTGCTGATCGGCAGGAATATGCTCCGGTTCACACTGCCAGCGTGATATTGCCAGCCGCCGCCGGGCGAAGCGTTGCCACGGTGTCATGCGTCAGCCTCCAGCAGGATCATGGCGCTGGCGGGCACCTGGAACCAGCGCCCGGAAAACGTGACAGTGTAACTCTCTCCGCTTTCTCCCTGGCCTGTGCCTTCAATACGGCCATGTTCTCCGGCGGCGATCACCACTTTGCCATTCACTGACAGCGCGTGGCGACAGGCAACACGATCGCCATACTGAAACTGCCCGGCGTGCCATGGCACAGATAGCGGTAGCAGTTCCTGCTCCCGGCAACCAACCACTAAATCATCATCAAGAAAATGCACCTGATAGATAATCTGATCCATCAAAAACGTACCCCATTCGCGAACAAAACCGGTACTGCCGCGACGAACCAGCAGATCGCCGCGCGCAAAGCCGCGCATGGTGCCGTCATTGCGAATGGCGCGGGTAACGCGCACCTCTTCGCCAAAATCGAATTTTTGTCTCATGGGGTATGCTCCGGAAGGTGGTGCTGATAGCTCTCCGTCAGTAACCTGCGCGCCAACAGCCACGGGGCACGGGGCGCCTCTTCAAGCAGATTGCGTAGCGGTACGTTTTGCCGCAACCGTTGGTGAAACTCCCTTAACACCGGCAGACAGCAGTGGCGCAGCACCAGCGGGTCATAAGGCACGCTGAAAAACTCAAAAAAGGATTCGGCGCTATCGAGTTCATCCACGCCGGGGATTTGATAAAACCATTCCATTATCAGCCCCTCGCAAAATGTGCAGATTCCCCGCACAGCGCATCGTAGAGTGCCACCAGTTCATCCTCTTTTGGCGTGCGTTTCCAGCGCTCAGCAAAGCGGCGGATCGCCGGCAGAAGCAGATCGATTTGCAGGGTGTCGAGGTGATACCCCATGCGGGCGAAGACGCCATCCACCGCCTGACGACCGGAGTGTTTGCCCAGCACCAGCCGGTACTCACGCCCCATCAGCGCCGGATCAATCGCCTGATAGCTTTCGCGATCGCGCAGCAGCGCTGCGACATGAACGCCAGATTCATGGGTGAACACCTGCGAACCGACCAGCGGCTGCTGCGGGTCAATCGCCCGCTGCGTCGCATTGGCCACGGTCTGGCACAGGGATGGCAGGCGCGTAAAATCAACGCCACAATCCCGTTGCAGGCAGCGGCTCAGGCTCAGCGCAACGGTTTCCAGTGCGGCATTGCCTGCGCGTTCGCCCAGCCCCAGCACCGTAGTGTTGACGCTGGTGGCTCCGGCACGCACCGCCGCCAGCGTATTGGCGGTCGCCAGCCCCAGATCGTTGTGCGCGTGCATTTCGATTTCACCCGACCAGTATTCGCCAAGCGCCTGAATGCGGGTAGTCGTGGTAAAGGGATCGAGCAGGCCAAGAGTGTCGGCAAAACGCAGCCGTTTTGCCCCTGCTTCGCGGGCGATATCGGCAATCTGGTTCAACGTCTGATCGCTGGCGCGAGAGGCATCTTCACAGCCGACACAGACCTGCATTCCCAGCGTCCTCGCTTGTGCAATCAACGTCCCCAGTTTATCGAGCAACTGCGGCAGCGGCTCGCGAAGCTTGTACTGGCGCAGCTTATCGGAAGCGGGCAGGGAGATATCCACCCAATCCATACCGAGATCCGCGCTCTGGCGGATCTCGTCACTGTTCATCCGACACCAGGACATCAGCGTGGCGGCGGGCAAATGCTGGCGTACTTGTAAAATACGCTGGCGCTCCTCATCGCCCATCGCTGGCGTGCCGATTTCGAGCGCGGTTATGCCCGCGGAAAATAGCGCCTCGGCGATGGCAATTTTCTCGCTGGCGAGAAAAGCGACGCCGGGGCTCTGTTCGCCGTCGCGCAGGGTGGTGTCGTTGATAAGCACGTTCATGCTCGCCGCCTTAGCCGTATAACGGCGCAAATGCCGAGTCGGTCGCCACGGTTTTCCCTTCCTGCCAGTAGGGCGAGAGCATCCTCAGGCGGGCAATAATCGTTGGCAGGGTGTCGATCACGTAGTCGATCTCTTTCTCACGCGTATAGCGCGATAGCGAGAAACGAATCGTGCCGTGCGCGGCGGTATAAGGAATGTTCATCGCTCGCATGACATGCGAAGGCTCCAGCGAGCCCGAGGTACAGGCGCTGCCGCTCGACGCCGCAATTCCCATCTGATTCAGCAGCAATAAAATGGCTTCCCCTTCAATAAACTCAAACGCCAGATTGGTGGTGCCCGGTACGCGTGGCTGGTTGCCGCCCATCACCATTACTGAAGGCACCTGCGCTATGAGCCCTTCTTCCAGTCGATCGCGCAATTGCGCCAGCGAGGGGGCTCCCGGCAGATGGATCTGCGCCAGTTCGCAGGCCGAGCCCATGCCGACAATCCCGGCGATGTTTTCCGTCCCGGCGCGGCGCCCGCGCTCCTGATGGCCGCCGCGCAGTAGCGGGCGAAAACGAGTCCCGCGCCGCAGATAGAGGCAGCCGACGCCTTTCGGTCCGTGCAGTTTGTGCGCCGAACAGGAGAGCATATCGATCTGCGTGCGGCCAATATCCAGCGGAATTTTTCCGACTACCTGTACCGCATCGCAGTGGAACAGCGCGCCGTATTCCTGAGCCATGGCCGCCATTTCAATCACCGGGAACAACACGCCGGTTTCGTTGTTCGCCCACATCACGCTTACCACCGCTACCTGCGGGCTTAGCGCCTGGCGGTACTGCTCCATATCCAGCGCACCGTCGGCATTAACGCCAATGCGGTGGATCAGATAACCCTGGCGCTCAAGGTGTTCGCAGACGGCGAGCGTAGCCGGGTGCTCTACCGCAGTGGTAATAATTTCCCGGCGCTCCGGCATCAGTTCAACAGAGGCGAGCAGCGCCGTTGACGTGGCTTCGGTGGCGCAAGAGGTGAAAATAATCTCGCTGGCATGATCGGCGCCAAGCAGGTCGGCAACCTGCTGGTGCGCGCGCTCAAGGGCCGCGCGGGAAGGTGTGCCGAAATCATGAATCGAAGACGGGTTGCCATAATGCTCGGTCAGAAAGGGCATCATCGCTTCCAGCACCATCGGATCGATTCGCGTGGTGGCGTTGTTATCCAGATAAACCTGTTTCATGTTCTTCCCCTCTCTGTTAATACGCTGCGGCTTCGGCGGCCACGACTTCCATATAACAGCCGGTGCGTTCCATCAGCTTTTGCTGTAACCAGGCGAGCGTCATGTCGGTCATCATGCAGCCGCTACAACTGCCGGAGAGACTGACCGTAACTTTATGGTTTGCCACGCTGAGCAGCGACATATCGCCGCCATCGGCCTGAATATGCGGGCGCAGCTCGGTGATGGCATCAACCACTTCCTGCCAGTGTGGATCTTTGGTTGTCGCAACCGGTGCGGCGACCTGCGGGTGCTGCGCGAGAATGTCGGCCAGCGCCAGTTCGATTTTTTCATGGCATGAGGTACAGCCGCCGCCTGCTTTGGTGTAGTTGATCACCTCTTCCAGCGTGGTCAGCCCGTTGCTCAGCACTGCACGGCGAATCTGTCCTTCATCCACGCCAAAGCACTTACAAATCAGCGCGCCTTCTTCGTGGTCATCTTCCAGCGTTTCACCGCGGTAGTTGGCAATGGCAGCGCGCAGCGCTTCCTGGCCCATGACCGAGCAGTGCATTTTTTGCGGCGGTAAACCGTCAAGATAATCGGCAATCTGTTGGTTAGTGACCTGTTCGGCCTGCGCCAGCGTGCGGCCGATAATCAGTTCCGTTAAGGCGGAAGAAGAGGCAATTGCGCTGCCGCAGCCAAAGGTCTGAAACCCGGCCTCAAGAATGGTTTCATCTTGCGGATCCACTCGCAGCATCAGCCGTAACGCATCGCCACAGCTTAACGATCCCACATCACCCACGGCGTTGGCGTTTTCCACCACCCGTGCGTTACGGGGATTAAAAAAATGATCTTTCACTTTCTCGGAGTAATTCCACATGCTTTTGGCTCCCAGTATGTATGACGGAACGCGCCGGAGCGCATTACACCGTGTCAATCAACAGCGTGTGATAGTGTTGAAGCAAAAGCAGTACCAGAAATTTTAATGCTTATATTTCAAAGAGATGATTTTCTACCTGACATAAAACCGCGACCTGTGTCGCAGTTTTATGTTGGCTTTGTCACAGAGCTGACACAGAAAGAGAAGCAGGCAGTGTTCCTTGATTGCCTGAGCGACAGGGTCCATGGAAGAGGGTGTACAACCGTTTTAACCGGTGGGCAAGGTCAGGAGTAATTAGGTTGGTTGTCAGTGCTGTGAATAAGCCAGTCAGCGATTATCTGATTTTCCTGACTCAGTAAGTGTCTGTACACATCCGTTTTTGGTCTAATAGCTTCATCACTTTATTTGAATAATTTCGGCCTGAAGTCGCTCTTCGGCATACATTTTTTCAGTCGATAAAAGACAGAAATTTACGCATGAGTAATTGAAATAACAAACTCCAGCTCTTCCCTTAGTGATTCTAAATCTTGAAAATAGGACATAGCATCTGCATTAGCTAAGCCAAATCGACTACTATTTGTCGCATGATTTTTCAAACACGCAGTAATTTCACTATAAATATAACGGAGATCTGGAATGCTTAAAATATCCTCGTTGCAGATGTAATGAAGATATCTCATGGCATTTGCGCACTCAAGGAATCCATAAGCGTTAAGGCGCGTTAAAATATGACTCCTCGTTAACTTTTTTCTTATGTCCACTCACTCCCCCCTATTAAAATTAAGTGGATGTTGTAGGGGGAGACCAATAAATCATATGCTCCCATGAAAGTGGTATTATTCATCCACAATCGTTATTATGGAATATAAATCTATTAAAATTACATATTTAGATTAATATGTTTCCTTTTAATTAATCTGTAGGTTTTAATGTTATTAAATGGCAGTACCTATCCGATACAGTTGTGGTGAAATGGGATCAGATATTTCTTTTGGATATTTCCTGCTGAACGAGTAATCTTAGTGGGTAAACTTTAACCAGCTGGTGAAATTTATTTAACGCATGTAAATGGAATGAATGGTTTAACGGGATGTTTACACTTCAATTTACTGTTCATTATAGTTAGGCTTATAAGCCAGCTGACTCAGATGGGAGTCCGTTTTCGTAGATTAACTTCAATTATGAAACATTAGAACTTACCCGGACCTCTCTGCAATAACTGGTTTGAACGTCAAAAAAAATAGTTTATGTTCCGAAAAAAAAGAAATGGGGTTTCGAATTCCGATATTTCACGATATACATATCTTGATCAGATAAAGAAAGTGAATACGGGGGTTAGGTTTATTATTATCTCAATGAGCCAGGTAGCCCCCTGCTTTTCCGGGGGATTTGTTATCAGGAAGAAGTATTGTCCATTTTTTTCGCAGGATTCTGACGACAGGACCACCGATTCAGTCGTGTGGCCAGATTTGGCCGAAACAAATCTGAATCAATGGTCGGTTTGGATCGGAAAATATAGTTTTATCAATGTGTTACGTAGTGATTCATCTGCTGACGCTGTAACTTAGCAACATCTGTTAAGAAAGGGACTTTATCTGTACCCATGGGCGAAAAGACTTCTTTCAACCTGTAAACCTTTGCCCCGATGTGCCAGCCATATTCTAAATAACTGCCAGCGGTAACCTGAAAACAGGTTTCTGGGGGGTATAATACTTCACCTTCGTCTAACCAGGCTGAAATCGTAGCGCCGGATATACCTGAGCACAGCACCCGAAACATGCTGTTGATGATTATACAATGTTCTGCCCATGGACGTCCGGCCCGTGGTGTTGCTGGTTCAGCAGGTAATAAGGGCTGGATGAGAGCCCATATTTCATCAGGTAGAACGTAGTGAGCCATAGTTCAATCCATTGTTAAAACAGATAGTTACTATGACTCAGGCAATTAAAGGACACTGCCTAGCGCTTATCCTCTTCCTGCCACTCATCCTCTTGCAGCAAGCTGGCAAAGCGATCGGGATTGCGACTGCGCTCACTTCTTCGCTGCTCTTTGTCGTACCAGTAGTGTTGAATTTCCTGCAACAGCCCGGCAATCGGCGTATCTGCCGGAACGCGCACCGCGCGCACGCCGACTTGCAAAAGCTGGCGAAAAACCGTTTCACCGATCGCCACGCAGTAGAGCGTCACGCAATCCTCCAGCGCGCTAATCCGGCTGGTCAGTTTCTCCTGTTGATGGCCGGGCAGTACCGAGAAATCCACCACCCGCAGCAGAGTAACGTCATCCTCTTTGACGCCGTACACCACCAGCCGCGGCGTGGCGCCGAAATGCTGATCGACATGGTGGTAATCCGAACTGGCAAAGGCCACTCTCATCGACCATTCGCAGTCGCATATGGTGCTGAATTGTCGGCTAACATGTTGCATAGTCACCTCCCGAAGATGCGGGTTCGTAAAAACGCTGGCGCAGCGGGGAGTGATAAGCGGCAAGATGATGGTGGCGATCGCGCAGCGTGTTTGCCAGCTCAAACAAGGTGTCGCGCATCCCGGCGTAACCCTGGCGCACGCGGCGAAATTCGCCCAGACGGTCGAACAGCGGGAACCCGACGCGCACCAGCGGAATGTCGAATTGCTCTGCCAAATCAGCAGCGTGGGAATTGGACACCAGCAGCGATGCCGGCGTTTCACACAACAGATCCTGCATATCTTCCAGATCGCCGATGATGACTTTTTCAACCGGCAGATCCTGCAACCCTTTCTGGCTCACTGGCGCCACCACCGGGCCGGGAACCATGCCCATATCGCGGGCGAAATCGCACCAGGCGGCGAGCAGATCGCCTTCGGCGGCCAGCGCGACAGGCGCGCCCTGCAACCACATATGACAATCGATCATCGCATCCTGCAACTGCCCGCGCTGGCGCTCGATCCACGCCGGAACGTCGCGCCCGGAGAGGCGTTTCAGTTGATGAATAAACATATCGCACTGGCTCATGGTCATCAGGTGCGGCAGTGTGACCACTTCCGCGTGGCTGCGTTGCGCCAACAACTGCGCAGCGCGGGAGAGGGAAACGCCAATGGCGAAAGTGCCGAGGCTCTGTCCCATCTGTTCAATCAGTCGCAGGCTGCTGCCGCCCTGAGTAATCGGCGAGAAATCCCCACTTGCCAGATGACCGTCCAGTGACTGGGAGAGATCCGGCACAATCACCGGTTGCAGGCCAAATGCCTCAACATAACTGCGCAGCAGCTCGACGTCACCCGGCGTTAGCAAATGGCTGAGCAGCAGGTTCACGCGGCGATTGCGCACACCCGGCTGCGGCTTTTCCGGCACCCACTGTTCAATCATGCTTTCCAGCACCGCGCTGTAGCCGTTTTCCAGGCTACCGTAAAAATCTGGTGTGTTAACGGTGAGTAGCGCCACCCCTTTATGGCGAGGAAATTCATCGCGGAACTGGCGCACCACGCGCGAAATGTCGCTGCCCTGCGCTTCGGAAAGGCCCGTGCTCAGCAGAACAATCGCTTTCGGGTTGTTGCGCGAGCACAGCACATTCAGTGCAGTGAAGATATTCTCATCGGCACCCATAATGGTGGATGTCGGATCCATTGCCGTCGATTGCAGCGGGATAGGATCATGAAAATGCTGAATAAAAAAGACCTTCGCGAAGGCGCTGCACCCCTGGGCACCATGAACCAGCGGAATGCTCTGTTCAACGCCCATGCTCGCCAGAATCGCGCCCAGTGGCTGGCCGCTTTTCACCGGACTGACGGCCAGCGGTTTTTTACTACGGATAATTTCTGCCATTGTGGGCTCCTTATTGCCATGGGGCGCGGGAATGGGTTTGCGGCCAGACCGGACTTTCCATGGTCAGGCAGAGCTGTTCGGCCAGCGTGACAATGCCGCGGTAGCCGGCAAAGGCGTGCTCGCGCTCCTGATTAATATCGAGGAACGGCAGTCGCGCTTTGTAAGCGGTATACATATTGCGTCCCCCGGCGATCATCATGTCTGCCTGATAGCGATAAACTACGTCCAGCAACGAGCGGGCGTTACCTTCATCAAGCATCAACGCGTCGGCGCCCATCAATTCGCGGATACGCTGCTTGTCCTCTTCGGTGGATTTGCGTGTGCCGGTCGCCACCACTTCCATGCCCAGATCCTGGAGCGCCGAGACCACCGACCAGGATTTCACTCCGCCAGTGTAGAGCAGCGCTTTGCGTCCGCGCAGCCGCTCGCGTAGTGGGGCCAGCGCCTGTTCTGTTTGTTGTTCTTCACGGGCAATGAGCTGTTCAGTGCGCTGCATCAGATCGTGGTCTCCGGTCAGCGCCGCCAGTTGACGCAGGGCATCAGACGTGGCGCGCACACCATAAAAACTGCCTTCAAACCATGGTGTGCCATAGCGCTGCTCCAGCGAGCGTGCAACGTTGATCAGCGCTCTGGAGCAGACCAGCATATTGACCTGCGCTCTGTGCAGCGTCTGGATTTCACTAAAGCGCCCGTCGCCGGAAAGACTACCGAGCACGCGAATACCCAGCTCATCAAGCAGCGGCTGGATGTGCCAGAACTCCCCGGCAATATTGAATTCGCCAATCAGCCCGATATCGTGACGGTGCGCCGGAGCAAACGGAGTATCTTCCGGCCACGGCGCGGGTTCACGCCCGCCAATCACCTTTTTCACCATCACTTCACCGGCCAGCCGATTGCCGAGATTTTTGCTGCCGTAAAAACCGGCGACATCAACGGCAATCACCGGTACGCCGGTGGCGGTTTCTGCCGCCTGGCAGACGGCCTCAATATCGTCGCCCTCCATCGCGGGTACGCAGGTGTTATAGATAAAAACGGCGGCCGGGTGGTAGCGGTTGACAATATGGCGCACAGCATGGAACAGGCGGCGCTCGCCGCGCCCCATGATCACATCCTGTTCGCTCAGATCGGTGGTAAAACCCAGACGGTTGAGCGCCGGGCCGGAGCTGAAACTGCCCCGGTTATCCCATGAGCTACCGGTACAACCAATGGGGCCGTGTACCAGGTGGGCAACATCGGAGAGTGGCAGTAGGGTGATCTGCGCACCGTCAAAGGCGCAGCCGCCCGCCGTTGCACCGGGTTTCGGCGCACTGCAGCCGGATTTCTGTTTATGGTTGTGCTCGCAGGCGGGTTCATCGAGCAAAGCCAGGATCTCGTTCCCCTTCATCTTCACCTCATCATCTGGTTGGGTTGTATCAGAAGGTGCAATTCGCGAGCCAGTAATGAGTGATTGATTTTTAAGAGAAAAAAAGTGTCGGTTTTGCAACAAAGCAGACAATTGGCGCAATGTTAACGCAAAAAAAATCCCCCGAAGGGGATGGATTCAGAAAACCCGTTCTTCCAGCGGGTTGGCGCGCTCAAGGCGTTTTGCCAGCCACGGCGGCAGTTGTCCGTTGAGTAGCGTTTTGATGGCGTCACACTGCGAGGTGATAGTCTGGCCGGGGGTGACTTTCATCGGATGGATATTGTGGCGGATCAGGCGGGCAGCGGCGGGGCCACCAATGGCTTCGCAAAACAGCAGATGGCAATCGCTGAGCAGTTGTGCGCGGCTCTCATTTGGCTCTTTGTCCTCGGGGCTGGCAGCGTAACGGCGCAAGTCATACAGCCAGCCGCCCTGGTCATCAAAGGCATAAATAAAAAACAGCCGCCCCTGACCAAAATGGCCATTGATTGCCATCCCATCCTGCGAGCAGAAGGCGACAATCAACTGAGGGCGACGCACCGCGTGGTCGATCACACGCAAATGGGCAGGCAGATCGCCTTTCAGGCACGCTTTGACCCGCGCCCAGCGTCCGGCGGACATTAATGCTTCCTCATGAGGAAAGTGTTGCTCAAGATAGCGTTGATCCAGCGAGGCAAGCAGTTCCGGCGTCAGCGCCTCATCGCAGTCGCCGGTCAGCCACGCCATGATTTGCGCGGGTTGCAGTTCCGGCAGCGCCTGGAACAGCGCCAGCATCCGCCAGAAAAGGGTATCGTTGTCGGACATCGCTGATCTCCTTATACCAGGGCGTCGCGAGTGGCGCGCAGGCTAATGGGAAATGAGGGCCGTCCCGGTTGCAGATTGACGTAATAGCGGCGACCGCCCTCAAGAGAAATCGCGCCGCCCCAGCGTTCCGGGGAGTCGTGCTCAACATTCAGGATTTTCGCTTCCAGATCCTGCTTGGCGATATAACAGTAGAGATCCGCGCCGCGCTGGCGAATAATAACGACCGGCATAGTGCCTCCCTGAGCCCCGCGCAGAGCGGGGCTGTAATGGTTAACGGATAAGATCGAAGCTGTAGTCGGTTTTGCCGAGCTTGATGGTCTCTCTGTCGACTTTCTCCAGCACCGCATTGACCAGCGTGGTAAGGATACTCATGGCCCCTTCGTAACCCCAGGTGGTCTGGCGGTGCAGATGGTGGCGATCGAACAGCGGGAACCCCAGGCGGATCAGCGGCACTTCAAACTGTTCACCCTTCGCCAGCGTATCGCGCTGGATAAACTTGGCGTAGGAGTTGCCGATCATAAAGTCCGGTTGACGGGTAAACATCAACGAGCGGAAATGCCACAGATCGCAGTTGATAAAGACTTCGCTCTCTTTACCGTACGGCGAGGCATCGAGCATTTTCTTCATCGCTTTCTGCCAGCGTTTGTTACCGTTATGACACAGAATAACGGTCGGTTCGCATCCCAGTTCCAGCAGGAAGCGGGTCAGCCCCATGACAAAATCCGGGTCGCCGAACAGGCCGAATTTCTTACCGTGTAGCCAGGTGTGGGAGTCGAGCATCATATCCACCAGCCGACCGCGTTCCAGCGCTAAGCTATCCGGAATGGCTTTGCCGGTTAACTGGCTTACTGTCATCAGCAGTTCGTCTGTTCCGGCCAGCCCCATCGGGATTTGCACTTCGGTGGCGGGTTGGTTCCAGCTTTCCTGCACAACTTTTTTGCTTTTCACCAGTTGCCAGGGTTGTAGCAGCAGGGTGTCGATCGCGTCAGGCGCTTCGCGCATCTCCTGCTGGGTCGTACCGCCAGCGTACATGTGATAATGCCCGTCTGCCGGAGTATCCAGTACTTCGGAAGGATCGGAAAGCAGGCTGCACGGCACCTCCATTTGCGCCATCATGCGTTTCAGCACGCGGAAATTGCCGAGGTAGGTTTCAAACCCGCTGACCAGATTGATACGCGGTAACTTGCCCGGTTGCCCGCTGTAATCGGCGGTAAAGGTACGGGCAAAGCCCTCAAACATATTGTCCCAGCCGGTGATATGGCTACCGATAAAGCTTGGCGTGTGCGCGTAAGGCACCTGAATCGCCGCGTCGACAAAGCCATCTTTTTTGGCGTTTGCAATAAACGCCTGAAGATCGTCGCCGATGACCTCCGCCATACAGGTGGTGGAGACGGCAATGATTTCCGGCTTGTAGAGGGCGCTGGCGTTCTGCAACCCGGTGTTCAGGTTGTTGTTCCCGCCGAATACTGCCGCATCTTCCGTCATCGAGTCCGAAACACAGGCAATGGGCTCTTTAAAGTGACGGTTAAAATAGGTGCGGAAATAGGCCACACACCCCTGGGAGCCGTGAACATACGGCAGGGTATTGGCAAAGCCCAGCGCACAAAGTACCGCGCCCAGTGGCTGGCAGGCTTTGGCCGGATCGATTGTCAGCGCTTCGCGTTGAAAGTTAAGCGCTTCATACTCTGCCGTGGTGGTCCATTGAAAGACCTCCTGCACGCGCGCCGGATCGTGGGCCTCTTCCAGTTGCCGTTTATCTTTAAACAGCATCTGGTACGCATCTTGTTCAAACAGCGGATGACAGTTTTGAATTTTCTCAGCACTTTGGCTCATGGTGTTCTCCTCCCGCGCCACAAATCGGTGAACAGACGGGATAGCAGGATTAAAATCAGGCGGATTTCAGCCACGGCGCGGTCAACTGGCCCCATGCGGGGTTGTTGATCGTCATATCCATATCGCGGGCGAAGATGGCAAAGCCGTCATAACCGTGATAGGGGCCGGAGTAATCCCAGGAGTGCATCTGGCGAAACGGCACACCCATTTTCTGGAAGATGTACTTCTCTTTAATGCCGGAGCCGATCAGATCCGGTTTCAGCGCTTTGACAAAGGCTTCCAGTTCATAACTGCTGGCATCATCGAACAACAAAGTGCCTTCTTTCAGATCCGGCAGGGTGCGGTCATAGTCATCGTTATGGGCAAATTCATAACCCGCAGCGATAATTTCCATCCCCAGATCTTCATAAGCGCCAATCACATGGCGAGGACGTAACCCCCCCATATAGAGCAGCACTTTGCGGCCTTCCAGACGCGGACGGTATTTGGCGATGATGGCGTCGTTCTGCGCCTGATATTTGGCGATCACCGCTTCGGCGTTGGCGCGAATGGTGTCGTCAAACATATCGGCGATTTTGCGCAACGACTCGGCGACTTTGGTCGGGCCGAAGAAGTTGTACTCCATCCACGGAATACCGTGTTTCTCCTCCATATGGCGGGAGATGTAGTTCATTGAGCGGTAGCAGTGCACAAGATTGAGTTTGACGAACGGCGTGTTCTCCATCTCAACCAGTGTGCCGTCGCCGGACCACTGCGCCACCACGCGCAGGCCCATCTCTTCGAGCAAAATGCGCGAAGCCCAGGCATCGCCGCCGATGTTGTAATCACCGATGATCGCCACGTCATAAGGGCCAGCCTCAAACGGCTTACCTTCGCGGTTATCCAGCACCCAGTCGCGGATCACATCGTTGGCAATGTGGTGGCCGAGTGACTGGGAAACACCGCGAAAGCCTTCGCAACGCACCGGAATAACCGGTTTATTGATGGCTTTGCGGCTGGCGTTGGCGACGGCTTCAATGTCATCGCCAATCAGGCCGACCGGGCATTCTGACTGAATGGAAATCCCTTTGGTTAGCGGGAACAGCGTTTCCATCTCTTCAATCAGTTTGGTCAGCTTTTTATCGCCGCCAAACACGATATCTCGCTCCTGAAAATCGGAGGTAAAGTTGAGCGTACCGAAGCTATCGACGCCGCTGACGCCGGTGTAGTAGTTACGCCGCCCGGCGCGGGAGTACTGACCGCAGCCGATCGGGCCGTGGGAGATATGGGCCATATCTTTGATCGGCCCGAATACCACCCCTTTAGAACCGGCGTAAGAGCAACCACGGACGGTCATCACACCGGGCTGCGACTTACGGTTGGAGATGATGCATTTCCCGACGCTTTCCATCTCCGGGTCACTCACCATCATGTGCTTTCTGCGTTCTTTGCGCGTTTTTTCCGGAAAGATCTCCAGCACTTCCTGGATGATCTCCAGATTACGTTCGCCTGTTGCATTGCTCATAATCGTCTTCCTGTTGGCGGGCGTGCATCAAACCGCGTTTTCTTCTGCGGCGGTTTTACCGATAATGCTGGTGTCTTCCACATCCATAATGCCGAATTCCATCAACAGCGCTTCCAGTTCATCCATGGTGATGGGTGTTGGCACGACCATTTTGGTGTTGTTGACGATCTTGTTGGCCAGGGTGCGGTATTCGTTGGCCTGGTTGCATTTCGGATCGTACTCAATCACTGTCATACGGCGGATTTCAGCGCGCTGTACAATGTTGTCGCGCGGAACGAAGTGGATCATCTGAGTGCCAAGTTTTTCCGCCAGCGCCATGATCAGCTCATCTTCGCGGTCGGTCTGGCGAGAGTTACAGATCAGTCCGCCAAGGCGAACTTTGCCAGATTTGGCGTATTTCACGATGCCTTTAGAGATGTTGTTGGCGGCGTACATCGCCATCATTTCGCCGGAGCAGACGATGTAGATCTCCTGCGCTTTATTTTCGCGGATTGGCATGGCGAAACCCCCGCACACCACGTCGCCCAGCACGTCGTAAAAGACGAAATCGAGATCGGGAACATAGGCGCCTTCTTCTTCAAGGAAGTTAATAGCGGTAATGACCCCACGACCTGCACAGCCAACACCTGGCTCCGGGCCGCCGGATTCTGCACAGCGCACGTCGCCGTAACCGATTTGCAGCACATCCTCCAGCTCCAGGTCTTCCACGGAACCGACTTCAGCCGCCATCTCCATAATAGTGTTCTGCGCTTTCGCATGCAGGATCAGACGGGTGGAGTCTGCTTTCGGGTCGCAGCCGACGATCATCACTTTCTTGCCCATCTCCGCCAGCGCGGCGACCAGGTTTTGCGTGGTGGTGGATTTACCGATACCACCTTTGCCGTAAATGGCGCATTGACGCATGGTCATGGTGTTTCTCCTGTTGGTTGTGTGAATTGCTTTGCCACACTCTGTTGTGCAGGGAACATACCAGCCGTGCCATTTTATTTAATTTGTTGATTTTAAAGAATTTGATGTTTTCGCTGTCGCAAAGGGAGGGGCAAAGAGTAAACAATCGCCTTACCAATTGTTCGAAACAGAACAATTCCGCACATCGTTTCTGTACGTCGGGGTACAACCCACGGCGTGCGACACTTTGTCGGCAGTTCAACAGGATGTCGCGTCCGCTGTCTTGTTTCATGCAACCGCTTTGGCATGCTTATATTTAACTATTTGTTTATAAATGAATAAATGAGCTGGCACAGGCTGTGCAACGGCTGTAGGGAGATGACCTCTTACAGTCGAGGAATGTGCAATGTCCGGAAAGATGAAAACAATGGATGGCAACGCGGCAGCGGCATGGATTTCGTATGCCTTTACTGATGTCGCCGCGATTTACCCCATTACCCCCTCAACACCGATGGCGGAAAACGTCGATCAGTGGGCGGCTGATGGCAAGAAAAACCTGTTTGGCCAGCCGGTGCGTTTAATGGAGATGCAGTCGGAAGCGGGTGCTGCCGGTGCCGTACACGGCGCGTTGCAGGCCGGGGCGCTGACCACCACCTATACCGCCTCGCAAGGGCTGCTGTTAATGATCCCCAATCTGTACAAAATTGCGGGTGAGCTGCTGCCCGGCGTGTTTCACGTCAGCGCTCGTGCGCTGGCAACCAACTCGCTAAATATTTTCGGCGATCATCAGGATGTGATGGCGGTTCGCCAGAGCGGCTGCGCGATGCTGGCGGAGAGCAACGTTCAGCAGGTAATGGATCTCTCGGCGGTGGCGCACCTCTCTGCCATTAAAGGCCGTGTACCTTTTATTAACTTTTTTGATGGTTTTCGTACTTCCCATGAGATCCAGAAAATTGAAGTGCTGGAGTATGACGATCTGGCGCCGTTGCTGGATACCGAGGCACTGAACCGCTTCCGACGTAACGCCCTGAACCCGGATCATCCGGTGATCCGCGGCACTGCGCAAAACCCCGATATCTATTTTCAGGAGCGGGAAGCCGCCAACCGCTACTACGATGCACTGCCGGAGATCGTCGAAAACTATATGGCGGACATCTATCGCCTTACGGGACGCGAATACCACCTGTTTGATTACTACGGTGCAGACGATGCAGAACAGATCATTGTGGCAATGGGGTCGGTATGCGACACCATTTCCGAAGTGGTGGACGCACTGATCGACAGCGGTGAAAAAGTGGGCCTGGTGACGGTGCATCTGTTCCGGCCTTTTTCACTGTCGCACTTCTTTGCCAAAATTCCGAAAAGCGTCAAACGTATTGCGGTGCTCGATCGCACCAAAGAACCGGGCGCACAGGCGGAACCGCTGTGCCTCGATGTGAAAAACGCGTTTTATCACCAGCATGACGCGCCGCTGATTGTCGGCGGGCGTTATGCACTGGGCGGTAAAGATGTACTGCCAGGACATATTGTTTCGGTGTTTGAGAACCTGAAAAAACCGCTGCCGAAAGATGGCTTTACGGTGGGGATTTTCGACGATGTGACACATACGTCGCTGCCGGTGCCTGCGCATGATGTCCACGTTTCCCGCGAGGGGATCACTGCCTGTAAATTCTGGGGGCTGGGTTCCGATGGTACGGTCAGCGCCAACAAGAGCGCCATCAAGATCATCGGTGATAAAACGCCGATGTATGCGCAGGCTTACTTTGCCTACGATTCGAAAAAATCTGGCGGCATTACCGTTTCGCACCTGCGTTTTGGCGAACGGCCGATTACTTCGCCGTACCTGATCCACCGCGCGGATTTTATCTCCTGTTCACAGCAATCCTACGTTGATAAGTACGACCTGCTGGAGGGGCTGAACCCCGGCGGTACATTCCTGCTGAACTGCACCTGGTTTGGTGAAGAGCTCGAAGCACGGCTACCAAACAGTATGAAGCGCTATATAGCCCGTGAAGGGATCCGTTTTTACACCCTCAACGCGGTGGATATCGCCCGCAAGCTGGGTCTGGGCGGGCGCTTTAACATGCTGATGCAGGCGGCATTCTTCAAACTGGCGGGGATTATTGATCCACAAGCAGCGTCCGGTTACCTGAAGCAGGCAGTCGAGAAATCCTACGGCAGTAAAGGACAAAAAGTGGTGGATATGAATAATGCCGCCATTGATCTGGGGATGGAAGCCATCCAGGAAGTGATAGTGCCGGAACGCTGGGCGACGCTGGAAGATGACACGGTGGAAGAAACGCGGATGATGCCGGATTTTATCCGCGACATCCTCGAGCCGATGAACCGGCAGAACGGCGACAAACTGCCGGTCAGCGCCTTTGTCGGTATGGAAGACGGGACATTCCCGACGGGAACCGCAGCATGGGAGAAACGTGGCATTGCGTTGCAGGTGCCGGTGTGGAACCCTGAAGGCTGTACCCAGTGCAATCAATGCGCCTTTATCTGCCCGCATGCCGCTGTTCGCCCGGCGCTGTTGAATCAGGAAGAGCGCGATGCTGCGCCGGTCGTGCTGTTAAGTAAAGCGGCGCAGGGCGTGAAGGAATACGACTATCATCTGGCTATTTCGCCGCTTGATTGTTCCGGCTGCGGCAACTGTGTCGATATCTGCCCGGCGAAGGGAAAAGCGCTCACAATGCAGCCGCTGGAGAGCCAGTTAGCGATGCAACCGGCGTGGGATTATGCGCTGGCGCTGTCGCCAAAAAACAACCCGTTCAACAAAACCACGGTCAAAGGTAGCCAGTTTGAAACCCCGTTACTGGAGTTTTCCGGCGCCTGTGCGGGTTGCGGCGAAACCCCGTATGCGCGACTGGTGACGCAGTTATTTGGCGATCGCATGATGATCGCCAACGCTACCGGTTGTTCGTCGATCTGGGGGGCCAGTGCGCCGTCAATTCCCTGGACCACTAACCATAAAGGGCAAGGCCCGGCGTGGGCCAACTCGTTGTTCGAAGATAACGCCGAGTTTGGTCTGGGGATGATGCTCGGTGGACGCGCGGTGCGTGAACAGCTCGCCAGTGATGCGATGGACGCGCTGGCTGCACCGCACAGTGAGGCGTTACAGCAGGCGTTGCGCCAGTGGCTGGAGGGTAAAGATCACGGTGAAGGTACGCGCGAGCGTGGCGAGCAGTTGAGTGCGCTGCTGGCGCAGGAGAAGGGCGATGATCCGCTGCTGAACCGCATGTACCAGAACCGCGACTATTTCGCTAAACGTTCACAGTGGATTTTTGGCGGCGACGGTTGGGCGTATGACATCGGTTTTGGCGGCCTCGATCATGTGCTGGCCTCCGGGGAGGATGTGAATATTCTGGTGTTTGATACGGAGGTGTACTCTAACACCGGTGGGCAGTCGTCGAAATCGACGCCGGTTGCGGCGATTGCCAAGTTCGCCGCTGAAGGCAAACGGACGCGCAAGAAGGATCTCGGCATGATGGCAGTGAGTTACGGCAATGTGTATGTCGCGCAGGTGGCGATGGGTGCGGATAAAGCCCAGACGCTGCGGGCGATAGCCGAAGCGGAGGCGTGGCCTGGCCCGTCGCTGGTTATCGCTTATGCGGCCTGTATCAACCACGGTCTGAAAGCTGGCATGGGATGCAGTATGCGCGAAGCAAAACGCGCAGTGGACGCGGGTTACTGGCATCTGTGGCGCTATAACCCGCAACTGATGGCGAAGGGTAAGAATCCGTTTATTCTTGACTCCGACGAGCCGGAGGAGAGCTTCCGCGACTTCCTGATGGGCGAAGTGCGTTACGCCTCGCTGGGCCGTACCGCGCCGGAGCTGGCGGATCAACTCTTCGAGCAAACCGAGCAGGACGCAAAGCAGCGTTTCGCGCAGTATCAGCGAATGGCAGGGGAGTAAACGGTAAATTTTACCCGGTAATGTTGCGCTTATCGGGTATTTGGACAACGGAGAGACGCCATGCGTATTCACGCATGGCGTTATTTTTTGCGCTGTTCATTCTGCTATATCGTGGAGCACGACGAGAATATTACAACAAATAAACCGCTGCTATTCTGTGGTCGACAATTATGCTTTGTTCTATCGTTATCAGATATTATTTTATGTCCTGAATTGCCTTAAACTCCAGCAATTTCCCCTTGCGGAGTTTACTGACCACTCAGGATGAGTCGAAAATAGATTAGCTGTACTTTCATTGGCTTATAAGGAACGTATTATGAAGTGTGCATTGGTTTATGACTTTGATGGCACTTTGGCTGACGGAGATTGTGCGCAACACGGCCTTATGCCTGCTCTGGGAATCAATAATGTTGGCGCATTCTGGCAGGAGGTAAAGCAGCGTGCCGCAGAAAATGATGGAGATGAAATTCTTTCTTATCTTGGATTATTGGTTGAAAAAGCAGCCCTGACAAATCCAAATGAACTCAGTATTCATAATCTTAAAAAACATGGTAAATCCATTCCGCTATATCCTGGGGTTGCTGATTGGTTTGACCGGATTAACAAGTATGCGGTTGACAATGGGCTGGAACTCCATCATTACATTATCTCCAGCGGGCTTGATGCGATGATTCGCGGAACGGAAATTGGTGACAAGTTTCGCATGATTTTCGCTTGTAAATATCACTATTCTGCAAATGGCACTTTAGCGACCTGGCCTGCTCAGGCGATTAATTACACGACAAAAACACAGTTTCTTTTTCGCATAAACAAAGGGATTGATAACTCCTGGGATAATGAAGCGGTAAATAGATTTATCGAGCCTGAACTGCGCGAGATACCTTTTCAGCGAATGATTTATTTTGGCGATGGCGATACGGATATTCCGTCCATGAAAATGGTGCGCTATCAGGGCGGTGTCTCACTTGCCGTTTTTGATCAGGATAAATGGAAGACTGCAAAAACGCAGGGAAAAGTTGAAAAATTGATAGCAGAGGAACGCGCCAATTATGTCGTACCTGCCATTTATGAGGATGGTAGTCAGTTAGATGTCACGGTGAAAGGGTTACTGCAATTATTTAAGCGTAAGTACGCCAACAAAGCGCTGTTGAGTAAATAATCAAGAACGGTGGACACGGTAAGAGAATATTTCTCAAGGTGGGTGAAATCGACTGCCTGATAAGCGCAGCACCATCAGGCAGGGTGATTATCCGTCAATCGACCAGACCGCATTTACCGGCTCACATGCACCTGTGGCACATTGTTACGGATAAAGCTGCCGCCGAGTGCGCGTTCAAGCTGGGCGGCGAGCTGTAGCAACTGACCGTCGTTGGCCTGCCGAGTTTGAAAATGCATACCCAGCGGAATGCCGGACTGCTGCCAGGCGAGCGGGAGCGAGATCCCGGCCGTACCTGTCAGGCTGGCGAGCGGGGTGTAAGAAAAGATATCCCACAGGTTATAGAACCAGTCCATAACGTCCGGGTTATCGCTCAGCGTCAGGTATTTTTTCTCGCCCATCAGCGGTGTCGGTTTCGAGAACGTCGGTGTCAGAATCATGTCCCACTGCTGGAAAAAACGCCCGAGATCGCGCGATACGGTGTTAAAGACATCCTGCATTTTCCAGCGTTCGCTGTAGGACATATCAATGCCTTTCTGCCAGAGACGAATGTTGATCGGCTCCACCAGCGCCTCCGGCGGCGAACTCAGCCCTTTTTTTTCCAGCAGACGCTGAATAAACTGCGCAAAATTACTGATATAGCAGGTCGTTTGTGCCTCAAACGCCTGCGCGAAATCAACCCGCGGCGTCACCCATTCAACGTGGTGGCCCAACTCTTCCAGCAAACGTACGGTGCGCTCCAGCTCGCTGACAAAATGTGCATCGGAACGGTAGTTGCCCCATTCGTGGGAGACGGCAATGCGCAGTGGAGCAGGATCGTGCTTAATCATCTCACTGTAGGGCTGTTTGCTTTCCCAGTAGGGCATAAACTCGCCCGGTGCGCCGCCCCGGCAACTGTCAATAAACCGCGCCGTGTCGCGAACGCTACGGCTGACGCAGCCTTGCGTGGAAACAAACCCGGTGATATCGGAAAGTGCCGGAGCGATGGATAACACGCCGCGCGAACTTTTTAGCCCGATCAACCCGTGGGAACCCGCCGGGATGCGAATCGAGCCGCCGCCGTCCGTGGCATGCGCCAGCGGTACAATCCCTGCTGCCACCGAAGCGCAGGATCCAGCTGACGAGCCGAAGGTGGTGTATGCCGTATCCCACGGGTTGCGGGTGACATAAACGTCCGGGTTTTCCACCGAGCCGCAAACGCCAAACTCCGGGGTGGTGGTGCGGCCAATAATGTTCAACCCGGCGGCGCGGATTTGCGTAGTGAGAAACGCATCTTCCGCCGGGCGGTTGCCCTGCATAAATTTCGAACCTTGCTCCTGTAGCCGGTTTTTCACACCCGGGCCGAGATCTTTCATCAGAAACGGCACACCGCGAAACGGGCCGTCGAGCCGCGTGCCGTCGGTCTGCGGCGCTGCGATCGCATCATCAAACAGTTCCACCACGGAACCGATTTGCGGGTTGATCAGGCTGACGGCGGCCTGCGCCTGCTGCGCCAGTTCGGCGGCACTGATCTCACCTTGCTGTACCCGTTCTGCAAGCGCTGTGGCATCGTGCGATGCCCATTCTTGCCAGTTCATGACAGTTTTCATTACTTCTCCTTGCTTACTGAACGGTGGTGCGACGACGCGCCAGCAAAGGCTGCGGGGCTTTACGCTCTTTCAGCATGACGGTGGCGACCAGACAGAGAATATTGGCGGCAATCAGGTAGTAACCGGGAGAAACCGGGTTGCCGGTGACTTTGATCAGCCATGAAAAGACAATCTGTGCAGTGCCGCCGAACAGCGTAATGCCAAAGGCAAAGGCGATAGAAAAGCCAGTGGAGCGCACATATTTCGGGAAGTTTTCGCACAGCACGACGAGTACGCCGGAACCGCTGATACATTGCAGGGCGGCAAAAACGGTGATCACGCTGTAAAACACCATTTCGCTGCGCCAGGTGTTGATGATCTCAAGCCCGGGAAGCAGCAATAGCAGCAGGATCAGACGTGGGGCAATAATGGTCATCTTTCTGCCAACGCGATCTGCCATCCAGCCGCCGATCAGCGAAAAGACCACCACGCAGACGCCAATCAGAATCGTGGAGGCCATGGCGCTGCCCGGCGTAAACGACAGTTCATTGAGCGCGTAAGTGGTCATATAGTTGAGGAAATATTGGGTAATGGTGCTGCCGGAGAGAATAAAAATCCCTGTCAGCACCAGTCCGCGATAATTCTTCACGACTTCGCCGAGCAGGCTACCGGTGGAGTGACTGGCTTCGCTGTTGTCAGACTGATAAGTCTCGCGCAGATTGCGGCGCAGGTAGATGGCGATAGGCAGGATCAGCAGCCCGAAAGCGAACGGCACGCGCCAGCCCCAGGCGGCGAGATCTTGCGGTGACAGCAATACCGTGAGCGTATAGCCAATCACACCCGCGCTGATACCTGCCAGACCCTGGGCGACAATCTGCCAACTGGTGTAGAAGGCACGTTTGCCTGCGGGCGCGGCCTCCATAATAAACGTGGTTGCCGGCCCAGCTTCGCCGCCCCAGGCCAGCCCTTGCAACATGCGAACCAGCACCAGTAAAACTGGCGCGGCCATGCCCATGGTTTCATATCCTGGCAAGAAGACTAAGCCGCCGGTGCCGATGGTCATAAATACCATGGTTAATAACATTGCTGGCTTGCGCCCAACGCGGTCGGCGTAGCTGCCAATAAAAATGGCGCCCAGCGGCCGGACAATAAAGCCGATGCCAAATACCGAAACGGACAATAACAAACTGGTAAACGGATTATCCGAAGGAAAGAAAACATGGCCGATCATCACTGCAAAGGTGGCGTAAGCGCTGAAATCAAAAAACTCGACGGCTGCGCCCAGCACAACGGCGATCACTTCTTTACGCGTCGCTTTTGGCTGTGTGACTGTGGGATTTATTTCGTTTGCCATAAACAGTCTTCCTCAGGGGTTGAGACGAATTAACAACATGGCGGAGATATAACAAGCACAGATAATGTGCACTATCACAATTGTGCGGGAGCAGT
The DNA here is from genome assembly GCF_900116535.1 of Kosakonia arachidis. GTDB lineage: Bacteria > Pseudomonadota > Gammaproteobacteria > Enterobacterales > Enterobacteriaceae > Kosakonia > Kosakonia arachidis. The sequence continues at coordinate 1,337,795 of NZ_FPAU01000001.1, forward strand.
GCGTAAAAAATGTGCTCACTGAATGGCAGGGAATATAAATAAGAAAATAGTATTGCTTTATATAATATATTGAATTATATGGTTTTGTTGTTTTTATTCGGCAGCCTTTACTGACTGAAAGGAAATAACTGTCGCGGCGCTGCACTTAAAAAGTGCTTTCATTTCGTTATCAGTGCGCAAATATTTTTCGCATAACCTATATCATCCTGATGATTATTAAATCATTTTTTCTCCCTGCAAGGTAAAAACCAATTCTGTTTTTGCACGATTATTGTTCGTCGTGCCTGTTTGCAGTGCAGCGGCATGGGAAGATAAATGATTGCCTCACTGATTTGTCAATCTGAACACCGGCGTAATAAGGTGACAAAGGGTGTAATAACGGCAATACAGGGAGGGGAAAATATGCAATTACGCGCGCTGCGCTATTTTAGCCAGGTGGCGAAATCCAGTTCGTTGCGTGATGCCGCCGATAAATTGTTTGTTGCGCCGGGTGCCGTCACGCGGCAAATCGATATTCTGGAACACCACTATGGCGCGCCGCTGATCGAGCGCACGCCACGCGGTATCAAACTGACACGGGAAGGGGAATTTCTCGCCCAGGCCGTAGATGCCACCTTACGTGAGCTGGATGCGGTGAAAGCGCGCATCTCAAGTACGAAAAGTGTGGTTTCCGGCACGGTACGTATCTGTGCGGCAGAGAGCCTGATCGCTGCGTTTATCGCGCCGGTTATCTGCACCTTCCGCCAGCGTTATCCTGCGGTTTCGTTTGACATTGATATTGGCAGTGCACCGCATGTTGCCGAACAATTAATCAGCGGTAATGCCGATGTGGCGCTGGCGTTTTATATGCCGGTCAGCGCGGAGTTGCAGGTGACACACTACTGCGCGTTGCAGCACAAAGTGTTGATGGCGGCGCACCATCCGTTAGCGAAGAAAAGCCTGCTGACGCTCTCCGATCTTGCCCGTCATCCGCTAGCTATTCCGCCTGCCAACTATGCGGTGCGGCAACTGCTCGAATCTGCTGCCCGGCGGGAGAATCTGCATTTTGATTTATGTTATATCGCCAGTTCGCTGGAAGTGCAGAAAGCGCTGGCGCGGCAAGGACTGGCGCTGTTGATCCTGCCACAACTGAACGTTAACGACACCACCGGGCATGAGGATTTTGTCGCCGTGCCGCTGGCGGATCCGCTGATGGGCACGGTGAAGGTCGATCTCTGCCTGCCGCGCCAGCGCACGTTGTCGATGGCGACGCGTATATTCCATCAGATGCTGGCGGAACAAATTGACAGGCAGAATGGGTCGTTCCAATACTGACATGACACCTTATTCCAGGAACCGCTTATGAGTGCGAATATTGCTAAACCGTTTGTTATCCACAACTTTAATACCATTGAGATGGAGCATTTTGTCCGCCCACCGCTGTATGAATCCCTGGGCGGCTCGCTGACCAGGGGCACTGCCGCCAGCAAGCTCGGCGCGTCTATCGATACGTTGCCGCCGGGTAAACGCTGCAGCCCGTTTCATCTGCATCATGCGCAGGAAGAGATGTTTATCGTGCTGAATGGACGCGGAACACTGCGCATTGGCGATGAAGAACGAGCGATTGAAGAGGGCGATGTGATCTGTATTCCACCGGGAAAGGCATGGCCGCATCAGATTATCAACACCTCCGATCAACCGTTGCGTTATATCTCAATCAGCACAATGGAAAGCCCGGAAATTTGCGAATACCCCGATGCCGATAAATTTCTTGCCAGAGCGCGCATCAACGGGCGGGAAGATTTTCGCCGGATTGATTTTCGCGGCGCGGGCGTGGATTACTGGGAAGGGGAAAAGTGAGATGAACGCCGGTCAGCCCGGTTGCGATTCAGGTAGAAGCGCTGCGGTGAATCGAGTAGTTCCATCGCTCTGCCAGATGCGGGATTGCCGCTTTATGTTCAGAAATTTTGCTTGTCTACAGCCGCAGCCGTGATGTTCATACTGATGTTGGTTTTACCGTCGAAAATTTTTACCTTAATGACGTCAAGGGACTTTCCGCCAGCGGCAGGCGATTTGCAGGGATGGCAAGTAGGGCTGGCCTGAACGTAGCGCCGTCTGTTTGCTAAGACGGCGGTTAGGCGCTAAACGCTAACAAAATGGCTTACCAGGCGGCGATCGCGGATCTGATGGATCATCAGTGCTGGCGGATCGTTCGCCGGTGGCAGGCGTTGTGCATCCAGCATCAGTGGGTTCGACGGGCAGATGGAGCCGCAAATATAAGCCGGAATCCCGGCAAAGGTAGCGCTCATCGGCCGGTGAACGTGCCCGCTGCACAACGCCAGCGGCGGGAACGGCAGAGTCTTAAGCAACTGTCGCAGTTCCTCTGTGCCATCGCACATTGCGCTATCGAGCGGCGCGATGCCGCTGGGGAACAGATGCTGATGCAAAAACAGCAGTGCTGGTTGCGGGCTGGCGGAGAGCGCGCTTTTTAGCCACGGCAGATGCAGGCGGATATCGCCACGGCTTTCGCCCGCGACGGTCACATCCAGGCCAATGACCGCCACACCGTCAAGCTGCTGGCAGAAGTGCATTGCGTCAGCGGCCCTATGACGGGCAAAGGCGGGCAGGCGGGCGCACATCACCGCTTTATCGTCGGCATTACCCGGAATGATATGCGTGCGGCAGCTCAGCCGTTGCAGTTCCCCGGCAATCGCCAGATAGCCTTCGTGCCAGCCGTCGTCGGTTAAATCCCCACTCACCACCAGCACATCAGGTTGCAGGGCAAGCAGCCAGTCAATGGCGTTATGCAACCGCGCGAGGTTGTCGTTGTCGGGCGCGGCGTGAATATCACTGAGCTGAGCAATCAGCATCTCTCCTCCGATGTGGTTCTATGCAGCCCGAAGTATGGCAGGCGGGCGCGGGGGAATGCACGAAATTTGCCAGTTCGGTATTCTGCTAAGCAAGGGTTACGCGCGCCGAAAGTCATATTACATAGCCATTAACATAATTCATGCCAGCTTCGCTTTCTTTTTTATTTTAATAAGAGAGATAACGTATCTTCCGCGTCTTAATATTATTCACGACTTGCCTGATGTTTCCCCCATTGCTAGTATTTGCGCAGGATACTCTCAATAGTTGCAGACCTCTATTGCAACGTCTTTAACAATGGAATGTTCCGAGGTTTATATGTATTTGATTGAATTAAATGATGACGATCTGGAGAATATTATTTCAGATTCAGAGTACTTTACCGCCAGTGATGACGAGTATTTTACTGCCGACGAAAGCGTGGCTGGCTCGGTGGGGTATTTTACCTCTTCAGCATATACAGCGCCGTCATCTTCACGGCAATCCTCACTATCTGGCTCCGTTAAACATTACCGAAAACAGGTAAGTCAATCAGGCTCGCTCAGTGAAAGTAAAAAATGGATAATTGATGAAACGGAGCCAAAAAGCAAATACCGGCTCAACAAACATATCCACATTGAGCCGCAGCACATGAGAAACTATTATATGTGGCGACGGCTTATTCGTGCCGGAACCCATCCACGAGAAGCCGCTAAATTGATGGGCAGTAAATTTTGTTATAAACAGGTCAAACAGAAAAAAAGTATCCAGTTGTTCAGTATCCGCTTAAGTGAAGACAACCGGGTTTTTTTTAGGATTCAGGAAAAAGAACGGATTGTGAAAATACTCAATATTGGTGGTCACTCCTTCGGTTAATGCCGAAAAGCAGTTACGCCACGGCACGTATTGCAGCAATAAACGCCTTTAGCGTCGCCGGAACGTGTCGGTGGCTGGCGTAGTAAAGACACAATCCCGCAATGGGCGGGCACCATGCCTCAAGAACCTGCACCGCCAGCCCGTCGTCCAGCGCCTGGCGGGCATAGGGTTCCGGCACACAGGCGATGCCCAGCCCCAGCACGACCGCTTCCACCATCAACGCATTGTTATCCAGACACAGCGTGCCGGGTACATTCAGCGTTAACGGCTTATTGTCGCGCATAAACTCCCATCGATAGCGCTTGCCACTCGGTAGACGCTGCGCGATGCAGCGGTGTTGCAATAAATCCTCCGGCGTGTGCGGTGTTCCTGCCCGTTCAAGGTAACCAGGCGCAGCAACGGTAATAAAACGAGTGTCGCCGCCAAACGGCACGGCAATCATGTCACGCGGCACCGCTTCGGCCAGCCGGATTCCTGCGTCGAAACCGGCAGCCACGATATCCACCAGACGGCCATCGGTGACCAAATCCAGCTCCACCTGCGGATGTGCCCGTAAAAAATCTGTCACCACATGCTGTAACAGCCAGCGCGCGCCGCCTTCATTGGCGTTGATGCGCAGCGTACCGTGTAGCTCCTGAGGCTGGAAACGGGTGCTGTCGAATACGTCGTCCAGCGCATCCAGTAACGGATCGAGCCGTTGCAGAAAAACCGCGCCTTGCTGGGTAAGCGACACGCTGCGGGTCGTGCGGTGTAACAACCGGACGCCCAGGCGGGTTTCCAGCGCGCGCATGGCGTGGCTGAGTGCCGAGCGGGAAACACCCAGTTCTCCCGCTGCCTGCTGAAAACTCTGTAAGCGGGCCACAAGGAGGAACGCCTTCAAATCGCTAAGACTGACATTTTTCATTGTTGAATTTTTTGCACCACTTCATATCGATTGGTGAGTCTTATTTTAGCACTGGCAGCGGTATAGGCTACAGATCCACTCGCTTCAGGAGGTCATTATGTTGACATGGTTGATTACCGGCGCGTCTTCCGGGCTTGGGCTTGCAATGACGCAAAAATTACTGGCACGCGGCGATCGCATTGCGGCCTGTGTTCGCCGTGCCGATGCACTGAGCGAGCTTCAGGCGCAGTATGGAGGTCAGTTGTATCTCTGTCGTTTTGACATGATCGATACCGCGGCCATGCGGGAAGAAATCGATCGCGCCTTCAGCACGCTTGGCAGAATTGATCGGGTAGTAAGTAATGCCGGTTACGGATTGTTTGGCGCGGCGGAAGAGGTCAGCGATGCGCAGATAGAACGGCAAATCGCTACCAATTTAACCGGCTCAATTCAACTGGTGCGCACGGTGCTACCGTGGCTGCGAGCACAGGGCAGTGGGCGAATTGTGCAGGTTTCATCAGAAGGTGGGCAGGTGGCCTATCCCAATTTCAGCCTCTATCATGCCAGTAAATGGGGGATCGAAGGTTTTCTTGAGTCGCTGGCGCAGGAGGTAAAACCTTTTGCCATTGATGTGGTGATTGCTGAACCCGGCCCGACGCAGACCGGTTTTGGCGGCGGCCTCGATCATGCCCAGCCGCTGGCGATCTATGATGCCACGCCCGCAGGCGATGTGCGGCGCGGCATTGCCAACGGTGATTTCGCCATTACCGGCGATGCAGATCGTACAGTCGAGGCGATTATCGCCGTCGCCGACAGGCAACACCCGCCTCTGCGGGTGCCACTCGGCAGTATCGCTTACGATCATTTAGTGGCAACCCTGGGCGCACGGTTGCGTGAAATTGAAGGCCAGCGTGAGTTGGCGTACTCCGCGGACCGTACATGAATTAAGGCATCGACAACAGTGGTTTTGTAACCCGGCCAGGCTGGCGGTAAAACGCGATGGCCTGCTGCCAGTCGGCAAACGGGAACAACATGACGTCTGCTGGTGGGTTTTTCCGCAGTCGCCTCCAGATATCGTTAAACGTCTGTTGCCAGGCGCTGGCGGAAAGTGAGCCGAGATGGTTGCGGATATGGAACCAGTGCACCGCCGGGAGACGGCGCTGGATGCCGAATGGTTGCCCGGAGAGCAGGCCGTAGCTGATAAACTGCGCGCGGGGCGGTAACGCCTGCAATAACTGCTCGGCCAGCTCACCGCCGGTGGCGTCATAGACCACGCCTGCTTTTGTCGCCGCCAGGCGAATGGCGGCGCTGTCCGTTTCAGGCAGTGGGATCACGCCGCTTGCAGCCAGCCTATTGGCGTGAACGGCGGAGCGATAGATCCCCGTCACGCTTTTCGCACCGCTTTGTCTGGCCCACTGTGCCAGGTAGCCTGCGCATTCGGAACCGGCGGCGGTCACTATTACATGTTGGCCTTGTGGCGAATAGCGCGTCAGCATCATCTGCGCGGCCAGCGGATTAATATACGCGCGGGCGGCAAGTGTATCGTCGATATCATCGGGAACCGGAACGGCCAACTCTGCCGGGCAGTCAACATACTGCTGCCAGGTGCCCTGGCCACGTAATGGCAGCACACGCTTGCCCAGTAAGTGGGCGGTTTCTGGTGTAGTTTCGCAGACCACGCCGACGCCTTCATACCCGGCAATCGCGGGCAGGGTAATGCGGTGGCTGTAGGCCCCGGTAATCGGGATCAGGTCTGAGGCATTGACCGGTGCCAGTAACATTCTGACGCGAAGCATGTCCGGTATGCAGGGTTGCAGCAGGAGGGTTTCGGCGCACAGTGTGGTTAAAGGATCGCCAAACGCGCGGTAGCGCAATGCTGTATTATTCATCTCTTCATTCAATGTATTGCTTCGCATAGCCAGGGATTATATCTATGTTTTTCTCGCCGAAATCAATCTGTTCTCTATTGTTGTTCTTTCTGCCGTCGGTGCATGCCGCTGCCATGGACTCTGCCCGGCTGGCCGAAGTTGTACGTTTGCAGGAGCAGCAGCTTGGTGCGCGCATCGGCGTGGCCGTGGTGGATAGCGCCCGTGGTAAAACGGTGAGCTACCGTGGTGACGAGCGTTTTCCGCTCAACAGTACCCACAAAGCACTACTGTGCGGTGCATTACTCAGCCAGGTGGATAAAGGCGAGCTGGCTCTGACGGAAACCACGCAATTCCCGCGTTCGGCTCTGGTGGCGTACTCGCCGGTGACGGAAAAGTTTATCGCCCCGGCGCGCATCAACTGGCAACAACTGTGCAGCGCTGCGGTCAGCTACAGCGATAACACGGCGGCGAATCTGCTGGCGCAAAAGCTTGGCGGCCCGGTGGCTATCACCCATTATCTGCAAATATTAGGTGACAGTGTCACAAGATTGGATCGCGCAGAACCTGAGTTGAACAGTGCAATTCCCGGCGATGTGCGGGATACCACCACGCCGTTGGCTGTCAGCCGTACGCTGCAAAAATTGACGCTTGGAACGGCGTTAAAGCCCGGTTCACGCGCGCAGTTAATCCAGTGGATGCGCGAGGATAAGGTCGCCGATATGTTATTGCGTTCGACGTTGCCTGCCGGTTGGGTCATTGCCGATAAAACCGGTGCCGGGGATTTTGGTTCGCGTTCAATTATCAGCGTGGTATGGCCGAAAAATAGTACTCCACGTATCGTAGTTATTTATATAACGAACACAAAAGCGACGTTAAAGCAGAGTAATGTGGCCATTGCTCGCCTCGGAAAAGAGATATTTTCCGCGATCAAATAATCCCCCCGCAGCGGAATAAATAGCCGCTATCCCTTTTAAGTTAAATTTCCGATTGCCCCGAAAAAAACGCAAAAATAACCATAAATGGATAATGGTTAAGTGAGGGTAATATCCTTATAATCTCCGTCCCTTTTCATGTCTTAAGTTTAAGCTGGAGGATACATGGAGCTCAACCGGAGGCAGTTCTTTCGGATCTGCGCGGGTGGTATGGCAGGCACAACTGTCGCCTCGCTCGGATTCTTATCATCTTTTTCCGTTCATGCGGAAACACGTCAATATAAACTCTTAAAAGCAAAAGAGACGCGAAATAACTGCACCTACTGCTCAGTCGGTTGTGGAATGCTGATGTACAGCCTCGGCGATAATGCGAAAAACGTTCACGAGAGTATTTATCATATTGAAGGCGATCCGGATCACCCGGTCAGTCGCGGCTCTCTGTGCCCAAAAGGTGCAGGGGTACTGGACTATATTCACAGCGAAACACGTTTACGTTACCCGGAATACCGCGCGCCGGGATCAGATAAATGGCAGCGCATTTCCTGGGACGACGCCATCGATCGTATTGCGCGATTAATGAAAAAAGATCGCGATGCCAATTTTATTGAGAAAAACGCGCAGGGGCTGACGGTCAATCGCTGGACCACGACAGCCATGTTGTGCTCTTCGGCGGCCAGCAATGAAACCGGTATTCTCGACGGTAAATTCACCCGCTCGCTGGGTATGGTGGCGATTGATTGCCAGGCTCGCTTGTGTCATGGCCCGACTGTCGCGGCGCTGGCGCCGACCTTTGGTCGCGGCGCGATGACCAACAACTGGGTGGACATTAAAAACGCCAACGTGGTGCTGATCATGGGCGGGAATGCCGCCGAAGCACACCCGGTCGGTTTTAAGTGGGTGGTGGAAGCACAAACCAAAAATGACGCCACCGTGGTAGTGGTGGATCCCCGTTTTAACCGCAGCGCGGCAGTGGCGGATTTTTATGCGCCGATCCGCGCCGGTTCCGATACCGCGTTTCTGCTTGGCGTAATCCGCTACTTGCTTGAACACGACCAGGTTCAGCACGAGTATGTGCGTCACTACACCAACGCCGGGCTGATTATTCGCGATGATTATGCCTTCAACGATGGTCTGTTCAGCGGCTACGACGCCAGCAAACGCCAGTACGACAAATCAAGCTGGTTCTATCAGCTCGATGACCGGGGCAATGCGCTGCGTGATGATACCTTCAGCCACCCGCGCTGCGTGTGGAATCTACTGAAAGCTCACGTTGATCGCTACACGCCAGAAATGGTCAGTCGTCTGTGCGGCACCACAGTGGAAGATTTCACCCATATTTGCGGCGTTCTTGCCAGCACCAGCAAACCGGATCGCACGGCCACCATTCTTTATGCGCTGGGCTGGACACACCATACCGCCGGGGCGCAGATTATTCGCGCCGCCGCAATGCTGCAACTGCTGCTCGGCAACATCGGTATGGCGGGCGGCGGGGTGAATGCCTTGCGCGGCCACTCCAACATTCAGGGCTACACCGATCTTGGCTTGTTGTCGACCAATCTGCCGGGATATATGCCGCTGCCGTCGGAAAAACAGCCGGATTACCAGACCTATATATCGCAAATCACGCCGCCGTCGCTGGGCGTGAATGAAGTCAACTACTGGCAGAATACACCGAAGTTTTTCGTCAGCATGATGAAAAGCTTCTGGGGCGACCATGCCACGGCGGAGAACAACTGGGGCTACGATTGGTTGCCGAAATGGGATCGTCTGTACGATGTGATGACCCAGGCCGAGATGATGCAGGAAGGAAAAATCAATGGCTATATTGTACAGGGATTCAACCCGCTGGCCGCCTTCCCGGATAAAAACAAATCCTCACGCGCACTGGCAAAACTGAAATACATGGTGGTTATCGATCCGCTGGCGACAGAATCCTCCACCTTCTGGCAGAACCACGGCGAGATGAACGACGTTAACCCGGCTGATATTCAGACCGAAGTGTTCCGCCTGCCATCCTCCTGCTTTGCCGAAGAAGATGGGTCGATTGCCAACTCCGGCCGCTGGTTACAGTGGCACTGGGCCGCAGCCGAGCCGCCGGGTGAGGCATTGCACGATGCTAAAATCCTCGGACGTCTATTTATGCGCCTGCGCGAGTTGTACCAGCAGGAGGGCGGAGCAAACCCCGTGCCGTTGCTGAATGTCAGCTGGGATTATGCCGACCCGTACGATCCGCAACCGGAAGAGATTGCCCGCGAATCCAACGGCAAAGCGCTGCGCGATCTGTACGACGACAACGGTGTGCTGATCGCCAGGAAAGGGGAACAGTTAAGCAGCTTTGCCCAGTTACGTGCGGACGGCTCCACTAGCAGCTACTGCTGGGTCTACTGCGGTAGCTGGACGGCGAAAGGCAACCAGATGGCGAACCGCGATAACAGCGATCCATACGGTCTGGGTTGTACACCGGGTTGGGCGTGGTCGTGGCCTGCCAACCGCCGTATTCTGTACAACCGTGCTTCCGCCGATCCGTCCGGGAAACCGTGGGATGCTAAACGTGCACTGTTGCACTGGGACGGTCAGCGTTGGGCGGGAATGGATGTGGCCGACTACAGCCAGGCCGCGCCGGACAGCAATGTCGGGCCATTTATCATGAACCCGGAAGGCGTGGGGCGTCTGTTCTCGCTCGATAAGATGAACGACGGCCCGTTCCCGGAACACTACGAGCCGATTGAGTCGCCGATTGGCACCAACCCGCTGCACCCGGCGGTGGTTTCCAGCCCGGTTGTGCGCATCTTTGAAGCCGATAAAGCCAATATGGGCAAAGCCGATGCTTTCCCGTATGTCGCCACAACGTATTCGATCACCGAGCTGTTCCGTCACTGGACAAAACACGCGCGGCTGAACGCCATCGCCCAGCCAGATCAGTTTATTGAGATCGGTGAAGCACTGGCGCAGGAGAAGGGGATTGTGGCTGGTGATGTGGTGAAAGTCAGTTCCAGACGCGGCTACATCAAAGCCAAGGCGGTAGTCACCAAGCGCCTGCAGACGCTGACCATCGACGGCAAGCGCATCAATACCGTGGGTATTCCGTGTCACTGGGGTTTTGAAGGGGCAACGCGCAAAGGCTTCCTTGCCAATACACTGACGCCGTCGGTCGGCGATGCTAACTCGCAAACGCCGGAATACAAGGCGTTTTTAGTCAACATTGAGAAGGCGTAAGGAAGCGAAGCGATGTCCATGCAATCACAAGACATTATCAAACGTTCAGCCACCAATGGCTTTACGCCGCCGCCGCAGGCGCGGGATTTCCGCGCGGAAGTGGCAAAACTGATCGACGTCACCACCTGTATTGGCTGTAAAGGCTGCCAGGTGGCCTGCTCGGAGTGGAACGATATTCGCGACGACGTGGGTTACTGCGCCGGGGTTTACGACAATCCGCTTGATTTAAGCGCGAAATCCTGGACGGTGATGCGTTTTAGCGAAACCACGCAGAACGGCAAGCTGGAGTGGTTGATCCGCAAGGATGGCTGTATGCACTGCGCCGATCCTGGCTGCCTGAAAGCCTGCCCGTCGGCGGGGGCGATTATTCAGTACGCTAACGGCATCGTCGATTTTCAGTCTGAGCACTGTATCGGCTGTGGTTACTGCATTGCCGGTTGTCCGTTCAACGTGCCGCGCCTCAACCCGCAGGATAATCGGGTTTACAAATGCACGCTCTGCGTCGATCGCGTCAGTGTCGGTCAGGAGCCTGCCTGCGTGAAAACCTGTCCGACCGGGGCGATCCACTTTGGCACCAAAGCCGAAATGCTGGAGCTGGGCGAGGCGCGCGTGGCGCAACTGCAAAAACGCGGCTATGCCCAGGCGGGCGTCTACAATCCGCAGGGCGTTGGCGGTACGCACGTGATGTATGTGCTGCAACATGCCGATCAGCCGGAGCTGTATCACCATCTGCCTAACGAACCGAAGATCGATGTTCCGGTAAATTTATGGAAGGGCATCCTCAAGCCGCTCTCCGCCGCCGGGTTTATCGTCACCTTTGCCGGTCTGCTGTTCCATTACATTGGCATCGGGCCGAACAAAGAGACGGATGACGAGGAGAATGATGATGAGTAAGATCCTGCGCACCAAATTTATTGATCGGGCGTGTCACTGGACGGTAGTTATCTGCTTTTTCCTCGTGGCGGTTTCCGGCGTTGCGTTGTTCTTTCCGTCGCTGCAATGGCTGACGCAAACCTTTGGTACGCCGCAGATGGGGCGCATCCTGCACCCGTTCTTTGGGGTGTTTATCTTCCTGATCCTGATGGTGATGTTCGTGCGTTTTGTGCATCACAACATTCTCGATAAACAGGATCTGCCATGGATCAAAGGGATCGTCGAGGTACTGAAGGGCAACGAGCATAAAGTGGCGGATGTGGGTAAATACAACGCCGGGCAGAAGATGATGTTCTGGACCATCATGAGCATGATTACGCTTCTGCTGGCGTCTGGCATCGTTATCTGGCGGCCGTGGTTTGCCCACTATTTTCCGATCCCGTTGATCCGCTGGTGTTTGCTCATCCACGCCACTTCAGCCGTGGTACTGATCCTTGCCATTCTGGTGCATATTTATATGGCATTCTGGGTGAAAGGGTCGATCACCGGCATGATTGAAGGCAAAGTGAGCCGTCGCTGGGCGAAGAAACATCACCCGCGCTGGTATCGCGAAGTGGAAACTGCTGAGAAGAAACAGCAGCCATAACCCCACCTGGCCGGAGGCAATCCGTTCTCCGGCCACACTCTCTCTGGCCCTCGCTCCGCTGGCTTTTCCGAATATCGTCTATGATTGTTTCTCGTGACATCGTGGAGAGGAGAAGGCATGGAGTCGAAATCTTTTGCGAAAAGCTGGGGCGCCGATGACATCGGCGAAGGCACGGTGCGCTTCCGTTTGTGGGCAACAGGTCAGCAGAGTATCACGCTGCGGCTTGGCGCTAACGATATCGCGATGCAGCCTGTCGGCAAAGGCTGGTTTGAAACCACGGTTCCTGGCATTGTGGCAGGAACCCCTTATCAATATGTGCTGTCAGATGGTAGAGCCCTTCCTGATCCCGCCTCACGCGCGCAGCAGAGGGATGTAAATGGCCCGTCGTTGGTTATCGATCCTGCCCGCTACCGCTGGCAGCATGCGTACTGGCAAGGCCGTCGCTGGGAAGAGGCGGTTTACTACGAATTGCATATCGGTACCTTCACCCCACAGGGCACCTTTCAGGCGGCCATTGAAAAATTGCCGTACCTGGCGGAGCTGGGCATCACGGTGATTGAAGTGATGCCGGTTGCGCAGTTTGGCGGCGATCGCGGCTGGGGTTATGACGGCGTTTTGCTCTACGCGCCGCATGCGGCCTATGGTTCGCCAGATGATTTCAAGGCGTTTGTCGATGCCGCCCACGGTTATGGCCTTGCGGTGGTGCTTGATATTGTGCTCAACCATTTCGGCCCGGAAGGCAACTATCTGCCGTTGCTTTCGCCGGATTTTTTCCACCCGGAACGCGAAACCCCATGGGGCGCTGGCATTGCCTATGAAGTGGATGCCGTACGGCGCTATATCGCGGAAGCGCCGCTCTACTGGCTTACAGAGTTTCACCTCGATGGCCTGCGGTTTGATGCTATCGATCAAATCAAGGACAGCGCGGAGAAACACTTGCTGGTGGAGATCGCCGAACATATTCGCGCAACAATCCCCGATCGCGCCGTGCATCTCACCACCGAAGATAGCCGCAACATTATTGCTCTGCATCCACGCGGCAGCGCGGGCGAGATCACGCTGTTTAGCGGCGAGTGGAACGACGATGTACATAACGTTGCCCATGTGTTAGCCACGGGTGAAACGCACGCTTACTACCAGGATTTTGCTGATAACCCGGAGCAACAGCTGGCGCGTGCGCTGGCGGAAGGGTTCGCTTATCAGGGTGAAATCTCACCGCAGAGCGGTGAAGTGCGCGGCGTTGACAGCCGCGGGCAGCCACCCACCGCGTTTGTCGATTTTATTCAGAACCACGATCAGGTCGGCAACCGGGCACAGGGCGAAAGACTGCTGAGCCTGGCGGGGACGGTTCGCACCCGCGCGCTGCTGGCGATGCTGCTGCTGTCGCCGCATATTCCGTTGTTGTTTATGGGCGAAGAGTATGGCGAAACGCAGCCGTTTCTCTTTTTTACCGATTTCCACGGCGATCTGGCGCAGGCCGTGCGCGAAGGCAGGGCGAAGGAGTTCGCGGGCCATGCCGGACATAGCGAAACGGTGCCCGATCCGAATGATCCTGCAACGTTTGAGCGCTCGAAGCTGGACTGGCAGAAACTGCACTGCGCAGAGGGCAAAGCGTGGATGGCGTTGACCCGTCAACTGCTGGCGCTGCGTAAGCAATATATTGTGCCGCTGCTGGCAAAGGCGGGCGGCCATCAGGGCGAGGTGCTGGTTACCGCGCCCGGTTTTCTTGCCGTCTGCTGGCGCTTTCCACAAGGGACGCTCTCGCTGGCGCTGAATCTGGGCGACACGCCGCAGCCGCTACCAGAGATGCCCGGTAACACGCTGTTTTCCTTGTCGCAGGCGCAACCTGAGTTAGCGCCCAATGCCATTGTCGTTCGTCTTGCCGGGAGAGAAGCATGAGCACGCCCACCGCAACGTACCGTATTCAGTTTCGTAATGGCATGACCTTTGAGCGGGCTATTGCCCGCATTCCCTATCTTAAGCGGCTGGGGATCAGCCATCTTTACGCTTCGCCGATTTTTACCGCCACCCGCGGTTCGACACACGGTTACGACGTGACGGACGCCAATGAGATCGATCCGGCGTTGGGCGGTCGCGACGCGTTTATGCGCATGGCGGCGGCGCTGAAGGGGGCCGGGATGGGGTTAATTCTCGATATTGTGCCCAATCATATGGCCGCCTCGCTGGAAAACCCGTGGTGGCGCGATGTCATCGCGCAGGGGCAGAACAGCCCGTACGCGCGCCATTTTGATATTGACTGGTCTCGGCCGCTGACACTGCCTTTCCTCGGCGACGATTTTGCCACGGTCGTGGAAAAGGGCGAACTCATCGTTCAGGCCGATCCGCAAACCGGCCATCCCGTTTTTGTCTATTTCGATAGTGTTTACCCGCTGGTGGCGGAAAGTTGGCAGGGACGCGAAACAGAAGTGCTGGCGCTTCGCAACAGCCGCGATCTGATTGCGCTACATGAGCTTCAGCCGTGGCGCTTAACCTGCTGGCGTACTGCGGCAAGCGATCTGTCGTACCGGCGCTTTTTTGAGATAACCGGGCTGGTGGGTGTGCGGGTTGAAGATGAGGCGGTATTTGATGACAGCCATCGCCTGATTCTCGAACTGGTGAACAGCGGTATCGTTGACGGTCTGCGCGTCGATCATGTTGACGGGCTGGCCGATCCGCTGGAATATCTGCACCGTTTGCGCCATAAGGCCGGGCCGGCGTGCTATATCACAGTGGAAAAAATTCTTGGCAAAGGGGAACAATTACCCGCCGACTGGCCAGTTGCGGGGACCACCGGCTATGAATTTATCGCCGCGTTATCAGATGTGCTGGTGGACGATGAGCAACTCGACGTTCTGCGTAAAGCCTGGCATCAAGTGACGGGCAAAGCCGTCGATATGCAAGCGGAGTTACGGGCCGCGAAGCGATTAATGGTCGATCGCAATTTCGCCGGGGAGTTCAGCACGCTGGTGCGACTGGCGGTGGAGATTGGCCACGCTGAAATTCCGGTGCCGCAGGCCAAAGCGGTGCGTCAGGCGCTACGGGAATTGCTGATTGCTTTTCCGGTCTATCGCACCTATGGCACCAGGCAAGGCCTGACGCCAGCCGACACTGAGCGGTTGGCGAAAGTGGTCGATCGGGTCAACCGTAGCGAACATGCGCCGGATCCGGCGGCGCTGGATTTTGTTATCCGCATCCTGCATGGCGACGTGGCGAAAAGTATGCTTCATCAGGCTGCGTATTTCCGCACCCGTTTTCAGCAACTGACCGGTCCGCTGATGGCGAAATCGGTGGAGGATACGCTGTTCTTTCGCCAGAACATGGATCTGGCGCTCAATGAAGTGGGCGCAGAACCGTTACCGCGTACCTTCTCATTACAGCGTTTTCACCGCGAGATGCAGACGCGGCTTGAACAGCAGCCAGATGCGCTGTCGGCGACCTCCACTCACGATACCAAACGCGGAGAAGATGCCCGCGCCCGGCTCTATACGCTGACCGAAGCGCCGCAGCAGTGGGCGGATTGCGTGACGCGCTGGCGTCATCTCAATCGCGACAAAGTGGTGCTGCTCGACGATGGCCCTGCACCAAGACCGGCGGTGGCCTGGATGATCTATCAGGCGCTGGCGGGCGTCTGGCCAGCCACATTACAGGCGGATGATACACAAGGGTTACAGGCACTGGAGACGCGGTTTATTGCATTTCTGGAGAAGGCGCTACGCGAAGCGAAGCAGCGTACCGACTGGATCGAAACCAATGACGCCTACGAAAACGCGGTACTTGATTATGCCCGCCATCTGCTTTCCCCGGAGAATCAGGCATTTTTGCAGGATTTCACCGCCGCTTTACAACCGTTTATTCGCGCCGGGTTGGTGAACAGTCTGACGCAGACCTTAATCAAATTGGCCGCGCCGGGCGTGCCGGATATCTACCAGGGCAGCGAAGCGCTGAACTTCAGCCTGGTCGACCCGGATAACCGGTTGGAGCCGGATTATGAAGAGCTGGAACGGCTGCTGAGCGATGAAGAGCGAGCCGATCCCCATTCGCAGGAGAGCTGGACCAGCGGGCAACTGAAACAGTTTTTTATCGCCCGGCTGTTGCAGTTGCGCCAGCAGAAACCCCACCTTTTTCAGCGTGGCGACTATCTGCCGCTGACCACCTCCGGCCCGCAGGCGGACAACATCATTGCTTTTGCCCGGCAGGATAACGACGCAGCATTAATTGTGCTGGCGCCACGTCTTCTGTTCGGCGTGCTGGAGGGCAGCCTGGCTGGCGCAGTGGTGTCGCTGCCTGCGGGGCTGGCGAACCGTCGCTGGCGCGATCTTCTCAGCGGAGAAGAATTCACACTGAGCGACAGCGTTCATTTGCGTTCTATCGGCGGCTACACCTTCGCGGCACTGGTGAGTGCGTAAAGCGGTATGCAGCATTGTGATATCAGGTAACACTGTTTAAACAGAGAGGGAAGTATGTCTGATTTTTACATTACGGCAGGGCACGGCCAGCAATTAGGGGCAAATTTCGATGGTGATGGCGTTAACTTCGCGCTTTTTTCAGCGCACGCCGAACGCGTGGAACTCTGCTTGTTCGATGCTTCAGGCAAGACGGAGATCGCCAGGCTGACGCTACCGGAAAACACGCATGAAATCTGGCACGGTTATGTGCCCGGTCTGCAACCCGGCGCACTGTATGGCTATCGTGTATATGGCCCGTTCGATCCGGAAAATGGCCACCGTTTTAACCCCAATAAACTCCTGATTGATCCTTACGCACGCGAGCTTGCTGGCAATATCGAGTGGAATGCGTCGCACTTTGCCTATGATCTTAACCATGAAGATAAAGATCTGACCTTTGACGAACAGGACAGCGCACCCTTTACGCCAAAATGTCGGGTTGTGGATACGCAGGAATTTGACTGGCAGGACCAGAATCGGCCGAATATTGCCTGGCCGCACGCGGTGATCTACGAAACCCATGTCAAAGGGTTTACTCAGCTTAACCCGGCGCTGCCTGCGGAACTACGCGGCACTTTTGAAGGCATGGGGCACAAGGCGACCGTTGACTATATCCGTAGCCTTGGCATTACCAGCGTTGAACTGCTTCCGGTGCACTGGTTCCCCGATGATCAGCATTTGCTGGATACAGGGTTGCGCAATTTCTGGGGTTACAACACGCTTGGCTTCTTTGCACCAGCTTCGCGCTATTATGGCCCGCGCGGCATTCAGGGCTTTCGAGAGATGGTTCGGGCGTTTCACGATGCCGGGATCGAAGTGATCCTCGATGTAGTTTATAACCACACAGCAGAAGGCAACGAGCTTGGCCCGACGCTCTCTTTCAAAGGTATTGATAACTTCTCTTACTACCGCACGTTACCCGATCAACACCGTTATTACATTAACGATACCGGTACCGGCAATACGGTGAATACCTCGCACCCGCGCGTATTGCAGATGGTGATGGATTCCCTGCGTTACTGGGCGGAATCGATGCATATCGACGGCTTCCGTTTTGATCTCGGCACCATTCTCGGGCGCGAACCCGAAGGGTTTGATCAGCGCGGCGGGTTTTTCGATGCCATGACGCAGGACCCGGTATTGTCGAAGCTGAAACTGATAGGCGAGCCGTGGGATATCGGCCCTGGTGGTTATCAGGTCGGTGGTTTCCCGCCGGGATGGGCGGAGTGGAACGATAAATACCGCGATACGCTGCGTGAATACTGGAAGGGCGATAATGTCTCGACGGATTTCGCCGCACGTCTTCTCGGATCCGGGGATCTGTATGATAAGCGTGGTCGTCGCCCGTGGGCGAGCGTTAACTTTATTACTGCGCATGATGGTTTCACGCTGCGCGATTTGGTGTCGTATAACGATAAACACAATGAGGCCAACGGCGAAGACAATAACGACGGGCATAACGACAACCGGTCATACAATTATGGTGCGGAAGGGCCAACGGACGATAAAGGTATTCTCGCGGTACGTGCCCGCCAGCAACGGAACTTCCTCACTACATTGCTGTTTTCGCATGGTACACCGATGATCCTCGCGGGCGATGAGTTTGGCCGCAGCCAGCAGGGGAATAACAATGGCTACTGCCAGGACAGCGAAATTTCCTGGATCCACTGGGACGATATTCAGGGCGAGGGCGAGGCGCTACGTGAATTTACCCGTCAGTTGATTGCGCTGCGTGCGTCACAACCACTGCTGCGGCGGGAAAACTGGCGCGACGGGATGGAGATTGCCTGGTTTAATGCTGGCGGCGGTTTCCAGAAACCGGAGCAGTGGGAAGAGGGAACGACGCTGGGCGTGCATATTGGACGCGCTGATTTGCAGGGGCAGGAAGGGATCTGGCACGATGTGCTGATGCTGTTCAACCCGTTTGAAGGGACAGTGCCGTTTCGTATTCCGCAGTTTGGCGAAGGTGGTTGGGTGCTGGAACTGTCAACGTCTGAGAAGGTCAAGCCCGGCGTGGTGATCACAGTCGAGAAGGATTTTGAACTCGATGGCCGCAGCATTGTGCTGTTCCGGCGGCCTTAAACCTCAGGGCGTCAGCGACATAACTGGCTGACGCCCAACCGCTTAGCTTCGAACGAGCAGTTTTCCTTGCAGCAGCAGGGAAAACGTTTTGATCATCAGCAGACCGATCACCAGATTGGCGGCAATAAACAGTGGGATTGACACCCAGTAGAGCGCGCCGTCAGACGCGGCGTGCCCCAGCCGGATAGAGGTAGTGGCGAGGGATGCCACGCCGAAGGAGAAACTCCAGAACGACGGGTTAAACGGTTGGGCGCTGTACCATGGGATAAGACGGATCATAAACAGCATTTGTAACAGACCATAACCGAACAACAGTTTCGCGAACACATCAACCTGGCCGCCGTTGACGCTGAGCCATGCGCTACAGGCAACAAACGCGGGTGCCATCTGAACACCAAGCGAGGTACGCACCGCAGGGGACATCTCATCCAGGTTGCGCAGGCGGCTTAGGATCGCCGGTTCAAGGCTCAACCAGGAGAAGAGCCCGGCACCGAGAAACAGCATCCCGACATCGTTAAAACCCAGCGCGCCGCAGGCCATGGCGCTGATAAAGTTATTGGCGACGGTCGGCAGATAAAGCCCCGGCGTGGTGGCTTCTTTCGGATGGGTGCCGCGCCATAATCCGGCCGTGTGCCAGGCGGCGTAGGCAAGCTGGCAGGTGACGGCGAGCAGAAAAAGGGCCAGTGCCAGCGGGTAACACCAGGGTGTCAGACCGATCGCCACCAGCATGGAGGTGGCGGGTAGCAGGCTGACAAAACTGCTTTTTAGTGGGTGAGTAACCTCTTCGATCAGCGTGCCGGAATGGCGCAACAGGCGGGTGAAAAACGCCAGAGTCAGTAGCACCCAGATAACGGTGGCCATAATAATCAGCGTATTCGCAGGCCACAGTGTGACCGGCCAAAGGGTGGCGGCAAAGCGCCAGGAAAAGCCCAGCCCGATAATACCGAGCACAATGCCAAAATAACCAGCGGGAAGGTTGAGGTGTGAATTTTTCATCACCAGGCTCCTGAATATATCACGGAATAAACTGCGGGATATTGTATATGATATTTTAAATGCATGTTTTATTTATTTACCTTGCTTAGTGGCTTAAATATGTGCATTAAGTGGTCACACTGTAATCTCTTATTCTTCGACTACTGTTAAAGAGTAAATGATCGACTGTGATTTTCTGTTATTTACAACAATCTCATAAACGATCTGGAGAATGCAGTGATGAACAAAAAAAATTTATTGATTATTAGTACGTTAACGTTATTAGCCAGTAATGCGTGGGCCGCGAAATTGATGGAAAAGGCAGACTTTGACAAAGTCTCTTTGCAATATGAAAAGGTCGGTACGATCTCGACAGAAAGCGAGATGGCACCGATGGATGCCCGCCATGAGCTGAGTAAACTGGCCGATGAGAAGGGCGGCGATGTTTATGTGATCACTTCAGCTCAATCCAAGAAAAAAATCCATGCCACTGCCGATGTGTACAAGAAAAAATAAATGCATGATACAGCCCCCGGCATGACGGGGGTTTTATCGTCATCGTGGCTTTTTCTGTTGGGTAATTTTTATATCGCTAATAACTTCCTTGATTTCAGTAATCTTTTAGAGAAAACTTAGCGGCCATCAAGAGTAAGGGAAGTCCCGGGATACATTGTCCCTGGTAAATTTTATAAAACGCGATACAGTGATTCGTACAAGTATATTGATAATGAATTTTTATTGAGGCTACTGAAGATATTATTCTGCTGCGTTTGACTGAAATGAAGACGATTAAAAAAAACTTTATCAATAGATCTTTTTTAACAACGGGTTCACTGATACTCAGGCTAATGATTTGTTTGATTCTTTTTTGTTAAGCAGCTTAACCGCTGCTATCCGCATCTCCGCATAAATTTGACGACATCGCCCAATTGACGCGCTTTGCCTGGCCGGTGGTGCGTGAGGAAGCTGAAGTCTATGGCCTAAGAAGAGCGTCTTTATTTCGCTTTTTTTCATTTTTTTAGCAATATTTTTACCGCTCATCCGTCTACTTCATCGAAAGCATTTATTCACTAATCTGATGGAGTAATAAAATAATGAGAGACTTTGATATGCACGGGCATACGCGTGGACGCGGTTTTGGACGCCATCGGATGATGAAACATGTGATTCTCGGTGTGGCGCTGGTGGTCATCCTGGGGCTGCTGGTGATGTCGCTGTGGAATGCGCTGCTGCCTGCCATCCTCGGTGTAAAAAGCATAGGCTTCTGGCAGGCGCTGGGCGTGCTGGTGTTGTGCCGCATTTTGTTCGGCGGCCTGGGTTTCCGGCCGGGTATGTTTGGCATGGCGCGGGCGCATCGCCGCATGCATGAGCGCTGGATGCAGATGACGCCGGAACAGCGCGAAGAGTTTATTCGCCATCGTCACGACGGTTTTGGCCGCCACGGGCATCGCGGCCACTGCGGATGGCGCGGACATCGTGATGAGCAGACGGACGATCGCGCTCAGCCTGACGAAAATCGCCCAAAAACGCCGGACGCAGAGTGAACACAATGAGAGCCGGTGTGGAGGGGGAATCACTGCTTATGGCAGCGCTTAATGCCTGCCGATCGCGCCTGAAAGCCTTCATCCGTGGTCGCTCTGCGGTTCGGGACGATGCCGAAGACATCTTGCAGGAAGTGACATATCAACTGATGCAAGTGGAGCAGCCGGTGGAGAATGTCGCAGCCTGGTTGTTTCGCGCGGCACGCAATGAAATAACCGATCGGGCGCGCAAAAAACGGGAACTGCCATTATCCGGCTTTTTCACTGACGACGAGGGCGATGTTGCCGAAGATGAACTGGCGGAAACGCTGTTCGGTGTGCCGCAAAGCCCGGAAGAGGAATACCTGAAAACGCTGCTGTGGGAAGCGCTGGAGCAGGCGCTGGATGAGCTGCCTCCCGCGCAGCGCGAGGTATTCGAGAAAACGGAGCTGTACGGCTACAGCTATAAAGAACTGGCGGAGGAGTGCGGCGCCAGCCAGCAGGCGTTACTTTCCCGTAAACACAAAGCCGTGCTGTATCTACGCTCGCGCTTGCGCAGTATTTATGAGGCGCTAACGGAAGAGCCATGAAGTATGAAACGCCATTCGCCCTTGCAGCAAACCAGCGCAATATTCTTAAAAACTGAGGTGCTGCTTTATTTTGCTAAGGAAATAGTAATATTCCCGCAGCTCATATTGTTGCAGTTCGTACTCTAATGATTCATAACCGTTTTGCATGAGTCTGTCTGAGTTTTCATACTCCTCATTGCAACCGCGAATTTCAGATAGGGGCTTTTGCAGCGTTAAAGCGGTAACGAGGTTTTTATACAGATCGACAGGCGCAAGAACTGTGAAATCCGCAAAGCGATAATATTTAAAATGACTGAATTCATTAGCCCTGAGCCGTTTCCAGTTGTCGTTTTTTACAAAATCGGTGTCGAGATTAGACAAGTGTAATGAAAAGGAGAAATACCAGATTTCGGTGTGCCCGGAGTAATCCGTAATTTCGATATAGCTATGGTATCTGTTGAGTTTTCTGTCTACCGGGTTGGCGGATGCTGCATGTTTACCGCTGGCTGAAAACCAGGCGAAAAACGGCGAGCTATGAAAGCTATAAAGATCATCGTGGGCGTAACGGCGCGGAAATTTTATTCTCCGCGCACGTTTAAATGCCGGATAGATCGTTTTGCTGATGCCCAGATTATCGCGGTTTTCGAGGCCGTCAAAAAGCTGCGCCCGGCGGATACCGCCGAGCAATGGGGTAATATGAATTTTATGATCGAGCGCGATAATATCTGATAAGGCGGAATTATAGATTTTTACGCTGAAGCCAGGCGAGGCAAAAAATTTTTCCAACCCCGCGATCTTGCTGAAATAGACAATATAGTTCCCGCGTGAATTGTAGCTGGTCATGCGGGAGTTCCTTTTATTCAGCGTCAGCGAGAGGGCTGCCACGCATAGTGAGATGATCGACACCAGAACACTATTTTCTTTGATCAAAGCCAGCATGCAACGCCTCTTCGTGGACTCACCTTCTTAACTCGTGGGGGGATCATTCCCCCCAGCGCTCCCGCAAATAGTTGACCGCTTGCTGCGTCTGCGGCCGGTTCAGGTAGTCTTCGCGAAACAAAATGGTGCCGCTAATCTGTGGCAGCGATTCGTTTAAATCGAGCTGTTTTTTCAACTCCGTTACGCCGCCGTTGACCATCCAGTCCGGCTCCATCTTCGAGGGTTCACCTACTTTATACAGTGCGATGCCGATATAAAGACGCGTATGGGTGGGTTTGACGACATCGGACCACCATTTTGCCAGCACGTCATACCGCGCAGCGCTACGCGAGAAGGGCCAGTAAATTTGTGGGGCGATATAATCCAGCAATCCCTGCTGCACCCAGCGACGGGTATCGGCGAAGGATTCATCGTAAGCCGCTGCGCCACGCGTGTCGGATCCGGCCGCGTCAAAGGAGCGGTTGCGCCATACACCAGCAGGACTGACGCCAAATTCGACGCCCGGTTTCAGTTGTTTAATGGTGCGGGAAACCTGCTCAATCAGCAGCAGGGTGTTATTGCGCCGCCAGTCCGCTTTGGCGCTAAAACCCTTGCCATATTGCTGGAAGGTCTGGTTGTCATTCAGTTGTGAACCGGGCGTTTCGGTATAGAAATAGTCATCAAACTGTACGCCATCGACAGGGTAATGGGTAACCACTTCGGCCACAATGCTGGTTATCCAGTCGCGCACATCCGGAATACCAGGATCGAGCACCAGGCGGTCACCGGCTGTTCGGATCCAGTCGCGATGCAGCACAAATATACTGGCCGGATGCAACGGGAGCGTGCGGTTAAGTGCCGCGATGGTTGCTGGCTGCGTGTTAACCGATACACGGTACGGGTTAAACCAGGCATGCACTTTCATGCCGCGTTTGTGCGCTTCATCAAGCACAAACTGCAACGGATCGTAGCCCGGATCCTGACCAATTGTACCGGTCAGCGTATCGGACCATGGCAAAATTTTAGAAGGCCACAGCGCGGTGCCGTCCGGCTTCACCTGGAAAAAGACAGTATTAATGCCAAGGCTTTTGAGTTTATCCAGTTTTTCTATCAGCGCCTGCTGCTGCATGCGAATGCGCGTATCGGCGCTGCTGACATTCACCGAGTTGACCGGCGGCCAGTCGAGGCGGGAAACCGTCGCCAGCCAGACGCCGCGGACCGGCTGTGAATTTTTATCTGTTGCAGGCAATGGCTGTTTCGACACTGGCGGTAGCGGTGTGACAAGAGATTTAGGCGGCTTGGAGGAACAACTGACCAGCAAAAGCGCAGTAGCAAAAAGGACGACTGACTTTTTAAGGGACATCTTATTAGCTCTTATTGATGATTCGACTGCGGGTCCACGGATTAAAGGTGGGCTCATCCTTGTTGACCGGGGCGGTATCATCCAGAGAATCCAGATACAGCGCCTCGACTTCTGCGCGCGCCCAGGGCGTCCGGCGCAGAAACTTGAGACTGGATTTAACGCTGGGTTCGTTTTTAAAGCAATTAATATTGATGCGTTTACCCAATTCGTTCCAGCCATAACGGGCGACCAGTGCGTTGATTTGCATCTCCAGAGTGACACCATGCAGGGGATCTTTCGACGTGTGAGCAGCCATGTGAAGTCCGGTAATTTCTGCTTTTTCAGCAGGTGAGATAGGTTGTGGGGAAGGGTACAAGAAAGCCTGTAAAGCGGCAATGCCCGAGACCTGTTCTCTGCATCGTTTACGGCCCGAGTTCGCTAAGCCCCGGAGAATTGTCCTGGTTTTAGTGCTGGCAGAGCGGGGTGTCTGCCAGCACTAAGGTGGGCTTAAGCACTACGCTGGTTAATCACCGTTATTCAAACAGACGACTATGTAAGGCTTTTACGGCGTTATCCGCAACATCTGCTGGTAGCAGGAAACCGAGGCTGTGGCGTGACGCCCCGTGGCAAATCAGTCGTACAGGGTGGTTTTCCAGCCCGGCGAACACTTCGTGGCAGACACCTTCAGCCTGCGACAGCGAATTACCGATCAGGCTGACTAAAACCAGGCCGGTTTCCACTTCCACCTGGCAATGCGACGACAGCTCGGTGAGCAGAGAGGTGGTCAGCATGTTGGATTCACCGGACGTGGCGCAGGTCGCATTCAGGATCAGCGCGATACTGGTTTCTGAGGTGGTGATGGAATCGACCGCCACATCATGGCGCGCCAGCAGCGCGAAGGTATCGGCTAAAAAGCGGCATGCAGACTGCCCCTGCTCGCAGTGTAATTTCATCAGCGTTTGCTGACGGCGAACGGCCAGCGCGCGGTAACGTGGCGGGTTTTCAGCATCGCGGCAGACCAGCGTGCCACCGGCGGAAGGGTGTTTACTTGAACCGACAAAGACCGGGATATTTTTGCGCATTGCCGGTAGCAGTGTCGCCGGATGCAGCACTTTTGCGCCAAAGGTCGCCATTTCGCTGGCTTCAGAAAATGAGATCTGCTCGATGCGTTGCGCCCGAGAGACGAGACGCGGATCGGTCGTGTAGATCCCGGCGACGTCGGTCCAGATATCCACGCGCGCAGCGTGTAGCGCTTCACCCAGCAGCGAGGCAGTGTAATCACTACCGCCGCGGCCCAACGTCGTGGTCTGGCCGTTCGTCTCGCGTCCGATAAACCCCTGTGTGACCACTAATGCCTGCTCAATACGAGGACGCAGCCGTCTTTCAACGCGTTCTGCCGTGGCATCCAGCAGTGGTTCTGCGCAACCAAAGCAGTCAGTGGTGCGAATAACCTTGCGAGCATCAAACCATTCAGTCTCGACATCGCGCTCGCGCAGCACCTCAACAAACAGCAGGCTGGACATCAATTCGCCGTGGCTGACCAGCGCGTCGCTGAGCGCGGCCGAGTGGGTAGTAAAGGCTTCTTCCGCCAGGCGGCTGATGTTGTCGAGAAGGTGGTCGATCTCCTGGCGAATGGCATCCTGCTGTTGCAGGCGGGAGATAATGTTGTACTGAATGGTGCGCAGGGTTTCGATTTTGTCCAGGCGTTCCCGGCTATCAAGGCCAGCAGAAAGCTCGACTAAAATATTGGTCACGCCCGCAGATGCAGACAGAACAACCAGACGGACATCTTTATCGGCAAGAACGATGGTGGCGCTACGGCTCATCGCGTCAAAGTCAGCAACACTGGTGCCGCCGAATTTGGCAACGACGATGTGTGGAAAAGTGCGAGTCATAACAATCTCATATCAGGGCGCCATTAATTAATGGCAAGAAAATTTTCATTCTCGGCATAAGGTGAAATAACCTGTCCGGCTGCCCGGTGGTCTTTGCCTTACGAAATGTCCGCCCGCGAACATTTCTGATGACAACCCAGGATTTGCTCCCGTTGTCGATAACCGGTATTGCCTGTCACAGGTTATCGGGTGATGCGCTTTATGGCTTAAATCGTTGACTTCCTGTTTACAGTGCGACGCGCTTTGTTCAATGTTTCGCCGCACAGGGAAATTTGGAGCGGGCATATTAAGTGATTTGCCCGGCTGAATCGATATTTTCCTTACGTTTTATGCACCCGAACTGAAAAATAACGCATTAGCCGTTAATTTTCGCCGTTATTAATGACGATAGTGGGCTTTACAGGATAAAAAGCCAGCATGCAGAGCGGTAATTTCAGGCCTTTAATCCTTTGTTAGCGCTCCGCTTTGGTATTTGTAACAGAATTGCTTACAATTGAAGTAACGCAAATTCTGCACAGACGTTATTTTTGTTATTGATTTTAAAGGTGATTATCAATAAATGCCTTTAAAAATAAAAGATTGAGTCCGGCGTTAAAAAAACATATATTAGCCGCGTTTTTTTTCGAGCTAATCCCATAAACCATTATTCAATCAGAGTGAAACATCGCGCTGGTTGTAGGAGTGATATGATGACGGATAAAGTCCGTATTGATACTTTGAATGCAAATTCATTACCTCAGAACAATGAAACCTTCCTGGCACGACAAGCTGAGTTTGAATCCAATGTAAGGAGCTATCCGCGTAAATTGCCTCTGGCAATTGCCAAAGCGCAGGGCGTCTGGATCACCGATGTCGAAAATAATCAATATCTTGACTGCCTCGCAGGTGCAGGAACCATGGCTCTGGGTCATAACCATCCTGAAGTTCTGCAAAGCATCCAAAGTGTCATTACCAGTGGCTTACCGTTACATACACTGGATCTGACCACACCGTTGAAAGATGAGTTCTCTGCTTATCTGTTGTCGCTGCTGCCGGGCCAGGGCAAAGAGTATTGCCTGCAATTCACTGGTCCTTCTGGTGCTGATGCGGTTGAAGCCGCGCTGAAACTGGCGAAAAAAGTGACTGGCCGTTCCGGCGTGATCAGTTTCTCCGGCGGCTATCATGGTATGACCCATGGTGCGCTGGCGGTAACCGGCAACCTGTCGCCGAAAGAAGCGGTTAACGGCATGATGCCGGAAGTGCAGTTTATGCCTTACCCGAACGAGTACCGCTGCCCGCTGGGTATCGGCGGTGAAGCTGGCGTGAAAGCATTAACCTACTACTTTGAAAATCTGATCAACGACGTTGAAAGCGGCGTGCGTAAACCGGCTGCGGTGATCCTCGAAGCCGTGCAGGGCGAGGGCGGCGTGAATCCGGCGCCGGTTGAGTGGTTACAGCGCATCCGTAAAGTGACGCAGGAACATGGCATTGTCCTGATCATCGACGAAGTGCAGGCGGGCTTTGCCCGTACCGGTAAATTGTTTGCCTTTGAGCACGCCGGTATCGAGCCGGATATCATTGTGATGTCTAAAGCTGTTGGCGGCGGTTTGCCACTGGCCGTACTGGGTATCAAAAAGCAGTTCGACGCATGGGCGCCGGGCCACCACACTGGAACCTTCCGCGGCAACCAGTTGGCGATGGCGACCGGTCTGACAACGCTGAAGATCCTGAAAGATGACCATATTGCCGACAAAGTGGCAGCGCAGGGCGTCTGGCTGAAAGAGAAACTTGCCGGGCTGCAAAAACGTTTCCCGGTTATCGGTCATGTGCGCGGTCTGGGCCTGATGATTGGCATTGAAATCGTCAAGCCGAATGAAGCGCAGGATCACATGGGTTGCTACCCGGCGGACGGCGAGCTTTCTGCACTGCTGCAGAAAAAATGCTTCGAAAATGGTCTGATTCTGGAGCGCGGCGGTCGTAATGGTTGCGTGCTGCGCCTGCTGCCATCGCTGCTGATCAGCAATGACGAGCTGGAAATCTTCCTCGACAAGTTTGAGAACGCGTTGTTAGCAGCCGGCGTTAAGCCTGTTTAATCGGAGCAATTGAATGTCTGATGTAAATCCGATTCTTTCAGGTTCTGCGCAAAGTATTGCTGCCTATCAGGACGCCATTGAGCAGAGCACAAAAGCGGTTGTTCAGTGGCTGAAACAACCTGAGATGTACCAGGGCAAAACGGTTGAGCAGTTGCGTGAGCGCATCAATTTAGAATTTACCTCTCAGGGCCTGGGTAACCAGGCCGCGATTGAGCGCGCCGTTGAGTACTTCCTGAAAGACAGTCTTTCTGTGCATCACCCGCAGTGTGTTGCGCATCTGCACTGTCCGAGCCTGGTGATCAGCCAGGCGGCGGAAGTTTTGATCAACGCCACTAACCAGAGCATGGATTCGTGGGATCAAAGCCCTTCAGCCACCATCATTGAAATCAAGTTGATTGAATGGCTGCGCGCCCAGGTGGGTTATCAGCCAGGCGATGCCGGGGTTTTCACCAGCGGCGGCACCCAAAGCAACCTGATGGGGTTGATGCTGGCTCGCGATGCGTTTTTTGCGCGCCAGGGCCACTCTGTTCAGCAGGATGGGTTAACGGGCGATCTGAGTAAAATCAAAGTATTATGCTCTGAAAATGCCCACTTCTCGGTGCAGAAAAACATGGCACTGATGGGGCTGGGTTATCGCTCCGTGACGCGGGTTAGGACGGATAAGTTCTCCCGTATGGATCTCAACGATCTGGCAGCGAAGCTGGCGCAGGCGAAAGTGAACGGCGAACAGGTTCTGGCGATCGTTGCGACCGCCGGCACTACCGATGCCGGGGCTATCGATCCGTTAGTGGAGATTGCTGCGCTGGCGGCGGAATACCAGACCTGGATGCATGTGGATGCGGCCTGGGGTGGCGCGTTGCTGCTGTCTGAGAAATTCCGGCACTACCTGAACGGGCTTGAGTTAGCGGATTCGGTAACGCTTGATTTCCACAAGCAATTCTTCCAGACCATCAGTTGTGGCGCGTTCTTGCTGAAAGATCCGCGTCACTATCAACTGATGCGTTACCAGGCGGCTTACCTGAACTCGGACTTTGACGAAGAGCACGGTGTACCGAACCTGGTATCGAAATCACTGCAAACCACCCGTCGTTTTGATGCGCTGAAACTGTGGATGGGCCTTGAAGCGCTGGGTAAAAAGCAGTACGCCGAAATCATTGATAATGGTGTAACGCTGGCGCAACAGGTGGCAGAATTTGTCGCGCAGGAGCCGCAACTGGAGCTGGTGATGCAACCGCAGCTTGCCAGTGTGCTGTTCCGCTTCCGTCCGCAAAACGATGATATGTCCGCCGTTGCGCTGCTGAACCAGCGCATTGGCGATGCGTTGCTGGCCTCCGGGGCAGCTAACGTTGGGGTAACGGAAGCGGATGGCATCACCTGCCTTAAGCTGACCTTGCTGAACCCGACCGTGTGTCTGCAAGACGTTAAAGTTCTGCTGGCAAGCGTAAAAGCCTGCGGTGAGCAACTGCTTAATGCTTAACGGGTAATACAATATTAAAAGCCGACAACGCTGTCGGCTTTTTTTTCGGTTTTTAATTGCCTGCACATTTCAGTGTGTGGTGTTTATTAATCCGTAAAAAGCGCATCGTAACCCTTCCAGCGGTAGTTCAGTACAGAAAGCAGCCAACAGACAATAAACAATCCGACCACAAAGAACCCGGCATTACTCAGGTTATCGTTCATCACGGCGATGATATCCCAGAATCGACCATGTAAATCAAGCTCATCCACGATTAATCCCAGCGCTTCGCTGCCGCCAATAAATAACGCAACAATAACCGATGTGCCAGTGATGGTCATATTGTAATAGAGTTTGCGTTGCGGCTTGCTGAATGCCCAGCCATAGGCTTCGACCATCAGGATATTATCCAGCGTATCGATTAACGCCATGCCACTGGTAAAGAGAGCCGGGAATACCAGAATAGACCACACCGACATGCCATTTGACGCGCCGGCGGTGGAAATACCCAGTACGCCAATTTCGGTGGCGGTGTCAAACCCCAGTCCGAATAAAAAACCGACAAGGTACATATGCCAGCTTTGCGACACCAGACGGAATGTGCGGTGAAAGATCCAGCTCATTACTCCGCCGGATACAATTCTTTCTTCGGGAAGCGATGTGTCGCCATTTTTGAATTGCCGGAAAGTGCGCCAGACATTACTGAGAATAAGTAAATTCACCAGCGCGATAATGATCAGAAAAAAAGCCGATACGCTGGTGCCAATCATGCCGCCGGTTTTATGCAACCATCCCATGTTATGGCTAAACGCTGTGGCAGTTGCCGCAATGGCAATGGTAGCGAGGATAACAATCGTGGAGTGCCCCAGTGAAAACCAGGTGCCGACGCTGCACGATCTTTTTCCATGTTGCATCATTTTACGCGTCACATTATCGATGGCGGCGATGTGGTCTGCATCCACCGCATGGCGTAAGCCGTAGCACCATGCCAGTAGGCTTGCCGCCATCAGCGAGGCGCTATCGCCAAAGGTGAAAAATGCCCAGCCCCAGGCTGCGATATTCATCATCAGCAGCATAACGATCAACAAGCAAGCGCGTGGATTCCTGAAGAGTAACGCGGAAAACATTTAAGACCTCAACGGGTTGCGTGGTTATATGGCCAGGATATTTTGTCTTATTGCTCGATGGGGTATGTTGATATCGATCTATCCAGCGGCAATTCGCCTATTTCGGCAATAGAGGACTGTCCGTGACAGGCAGGAAGGCGTAAGACGTTTAATTCACTCATCACTTTGGTGACACTTTTCACGCTGTGGCTGGAGGCGTTGCTGAAGATTTTGCGCTGAGCGGTTGCTGCATCATCCAACAATTATTCAACATTGAGAGGGCAGAATGGCTATTCAGGTGTTAATTCCCGACGACTATCAGCGTGCCACGCAGCAGCTCCGTTTTCTGCAGCAAAATGATCAATTCCATTGTTCTGTGCTGGGCGATTTAAGCAAAGAGTCGCTGGCAGAGCGCGCATTGTTTAATGCCCAGGCATTAATCCTCATCCGGGAAAGAACCGTTGTTGATGCAGCTTTTTTGCGCCGCACACCGAATCTGAAGTTAATTAGTCAAACCGGTAAACTGGCAAAAAATGTGGATATTGACGCCTGCACGCAGGCAGGTGTTGCCGTCGTCGAAGGTGTGGGTTCTCCGGTGGCTCCCGCTGAGTTAACGTGGTTATTGATTATGGCATCCAGAAGAAAATTCGTTTCTTCGGTTAATGCCATGAAAGAGGGACGCTGGCAAACGGAAATCGGATCGGCGGTAAATAAGCAACTTTTAGGGATCCTCGGATACGGCAAAATCGGTAAGCGAATTGCCAGTTATGCACAAGCATTTGATATGCAGGTGCAGGTGTGGGGAAGCGAACGTGCGCAGGGAGAGACGCGTGCCGCCGGGGTGCGGGTGGCGGAAAATCGCGAGCAGTTTTTCGCGACTTCCGATGTGATTACCGTTCATCAACGTTTGGTAGCGCAAACGCAAGGCAATATCACTTCCGCCGACCTCGCGCTGATGAGAACGGATGCATTATTCGTCAATACCAGCCGTGCTGAACTGGTCGCCGAAGGCGCGCTTTATCACGCACTGCGCCAGGGTCGCCCCGGATATGCCGCGCTGGACGTCTACGAACAAGAGCCCGTATACAATACGCATAACCCTTACCTGGCAATGCCGAATGTGCTCTGTACACCACATCTGGGCTATGTGGAAACAGCCAGTTATGACTTATATTTCAAGACGGCCTTTGATAACGTGGTGCGTTTTTTTGCCGGTGATACCTCACACGTCATAAATCGCTGACTCACTCAGTTTCACAACGACGCAGCGGTGCGGGCGGCCGTATCGTAAAGGGATGAGATGGCGCGCAAAAGCTGCGCTGTTTCGCCAATCGATTGCCCCGGGATCCCGCTTTCCGCATGGATATTTATCAGGCAAGTTTCACGCACAGCACGGTATTTCATGCATAACGCTTTTCCTTCAGCTGTTGTGGAAAAAAAGAGTTCCTTTCCGTTTTTTTCGCTCGTCACGTAGCCTGCTTTGATCAGTTTTTTCAGCGCGTAGGTCACGACATGCGTATCTTCTACATTCAGGACGAAACAAATATCAGCCAGTTTTTTCTTGCGATTGCGATGATTCACATGGTGCAGAAGCGAGACATCAAAAGCCCCCATATCAGGTTCACCCGCCGCAGTCATACAGCGCACCATCCATTTGTTGAAGGCGTTGCTGGTCATGATCAATGCGTACTCCAGCTCCGATAATTCAGCGCAGCGCTCGGAAACCAGATGGCGTGAAGAGACGATGCGACCATCGGCAATATCGTCGCTATTTATTGATGTAGCGCTCTTTTTTGAGTTCATAACGTTCCTTATGGGAGTGTGACTCTTAGCCAAACTGTAAACTGAAAGCGATAAAATAAGAACATTTTATTGATAAATCGTTTACATGTTTTTGCGGTTCAGATATAGCTTTTCATACCGGTTCTGTGAACACCGCAGGGCTGTCGCAATACACAACATCGCTCGCCGCAATGCACCACACTTCGTTCGAATTCGAAGTATTAAAAAATTGCCATCGGCGCGCAACGCTCACTTTAGATAGGGTAAACATTATGGACGGTTCTACACTGTTGCCACTTATCGGCATACCGATAGTGGTTATTGGTTTTGCACTGCGCTTCAACCCGTTGTTGGTGGTCGTGATTGCAGGGCTGACCACTGGATTGTTAGTGGGAATGGATTTCGGGACGCTGCTGGAAACCTTTGGCGAAAAATTCGTCAATAGCCGTTCTCTGGCCACCTTTATTTTGATCCTGCCCGTAATCGGACTGCTGGAGTATTACGGTCTGAAGGAACGAGCGCAGGCCTGGGTGGCAAAGATTGCCAGCGCGACATCGGCACGGATTTTGATGCTCTATTTTATTGGGCGTGAGGGAACGGCGGCGCTGGGGCTGATGTCGCTTGGCGGGCATGCACAAACGGTTCGTCCACTGCTGGCGCCTATGGCTGAAGGCGCAGCGTTAAATGAATACGGTGAATTACCCCAACATATTCGCGACAAAATTAAGGCGCATGCCGCCGCGTGCGACAATATTGCGGTCTTCTTTGGCGAAGATATCTTTATCGCCTTCGGTGCGGTGTTACTGATCGATGCGTTCCTGAAGGAGAACGGAATTGAGGGGATTGAACCGCTGCATATTGGCTTATGGGCCATTCCCACCGCGCTTTCGGCATTGATTATTCATATGACGCGCCTGCTGCGTCTGGATGCCAGCATCCGTCGCGACGTGATGGCATGGAAAGCAGAGCAGGGCAAGCAGGAGATCGTTCAATGACGACGTTGATAACCATTAACCGCGTTTATTACCTGATCGGTTTCGTCGTGATGCTGCTGGTTGTCATGACATTACGGGATCGCGGCAATCCGAAGCGCTTTACGACGGCACTGTTCTGGTTTTTGTTCGGCGGGATTTTCCTGTTTGGCGATCTGATGGTGCAGGAACTGGGTAAATCGCTGGCCTACCGAATTATTGGCGGCGGCGTGATCGTTATCGCCTTGCTTGCGGGATTCGGGCTGGTTGGAAAAGGGCATTACAAAATGTCTACCGAAGCTGAGCGCATTGCCTCCTCGAACCGCCTGAAAAACTGGCTTTTCGTGCCAGCGCTGATAATCCCGGTAGTGACAGTGATAGGGACGTTATTCCTGAAAGGGGTTGCTGTCGGCGGCGTCTACCTCCTCGACCAGAAACAACTCACGCTGGCCGCCTTGTGCGTCGCCAGTGTCGCAGCGATTCTGACAGGTTGGTGGCTGACGCGTGGAACGCCACTGCATGCCATTCGCCAGTCCCGGCGCCTGGTGGATACCATTGGCTGGGCGCTGATCCTTCCGCAAATGCTCGCCATGCTGGGCGGCGTATTTGTGGCGGCGGATACGGGGCAGTCAGTACAAAAGGTGGTGAGCCTGTTTGTGAACCCGGATAACCGCTTCATGCTGGTGGTGATTTACTGTATTGGCATGGCGCTCTTCACCATGATTATGGGTAATGCTTTCGCCGCTTTTCCCGTATTGAGTGCCGGTATCGCCTTGCCGTTCCTGATTAATGTGCATCACGGAAACCCGGCCCCTTTGCTGGCGATTGGTATGTACGCCGGATATTGCGGTACGCTGATGACGCCGATGGCTGCAAACTTTAATATCGTCCCTGCCGCGTTACTGGAACTGAAAGATAAATACCAGGTGATTAAGATTCAGATCCCGACGGCGTTAACTCTGCTGGTGGTTAACGTGTTCTTAATGTATTTCCTCGTGTTTCGCTAAGCGCGGCGTGACTTAAGGAGTAGTTATGCAATTAACTCAACATCAGGCAGAAGCCTTTGCCCGCATGCCGTTAACCTATCTACGTCAGGAATACCCGAATCACATTATGCATTTGCTTAATGATGATGGTGATGTCTTGCCGCCACGGGAATTGCATCCCATCTTTTACGGCTGCTTTGACTGGCATTCAGCAGTGCACGGTTACTGGTTGCTGCTGCGTTGTGTGCGTCTTTATCCGGATCTGTCGTGCAAAGCGGAGATCACCGCGCTTTTTGATGAGCACCTGACGCAAGAGAAGGTGGCGCAGGAAGTGGCCTATTTTAACGCACCGTTCCGGGCCTCGTTTGAGCGTCCCTATGGCTACGGCTGGCTGCTGGCACTGGCCCAGGAACTGAAGCATTCGTCACTGCCGCAGGCGCAAGGCTGGCATCAGGTGCTGGCGCCTTTAACTGAGGATATTCGTAACCGGCTGGTGGATTATCTCAGCAAGTTGACGTATCCCATCCGGGTCGGTACACATTACAACACGGCGTTTGCGCTGGCACTGGCGCTGGATTATGCCCGCGCGCTTACGGATCGACCGCTTGAGCAGGCCATTCTGGCCTCTGCAAATCGCTTTTACCTTGCTGATACCCGGTATCCTGCGCACTATGAGCCAGGCGGCGATGAGTATATTTCGGGCGCACTGACCGAAGCGCTGTTAATGAGTAAAGTCGTCACAAACTTCCCTGCCTGGTTTGATGCGTTCTTGCCGGATGTGGCTTCGGTTTCGGCGCTGATGAATCCGGCAGAAGTCAGTGACCGTACCGATCCAAAAATTGCCCATCTGGATGGGTTAAATCTCAGCCGCGCCTGGTGTATGAAACATATTGCGAAAGCGTTACCACAAAATCATCCCGGACAGAAAGCATTAACCGATGCCGTGAAGCGCCATCTTGCGGCAAGCGTAGAACATGTGGTGGGAAGCCATTATAGCGGCGGCCACTGGCTGGCCAGTTTCGCGCTGCTGGCGCTGGAGTAAAGGGCAGGTGGGTGCAACGCCAGTGACGCTGCACCCACCCACTAACAATCAGTTATTACCCGGTATTGGGTATCTCAACTCTATATCAGGAGCATTCGTTAAATGCCTACCTGAGCGGGCCATCAAATACCCAGCAATCTCTTCTGCACTCAGGTCAGTATGTCAGATTTCAGGCTCCTGGCACCATTTTGGCCAACAATGGCTTCAATCACTGCCATAAATACACCTGACTTATCCCTCGTCCGGTTCGCGCGCGTCGTCGAAGCGTTTATGTGCTTCGGCAATGGTGAATCGGTTGTCGTTTGCCCAGTTCACGAGCGCCATCACAGGCACTAACAGTGTCCGGCCCAGTTCGGTGAGCTCGTATTCGACGCGTGGCGGAATAGTCGGATAGACCGTCCGGGTAACAATCCCGTCGCGCTCCATTCCTCGCAAAGTCAGTGTCAGCATGCGTTGGGAGATGCCTTCTATATTGCGCCTTAACTCGTTGAACCGCCTCTTCCCGTTGGCCAGCGAGGCAATAATGTAGAGACTCCATTTGTCGCCGATGCGATCGAGTATTTCGCGGGTAGCCTGACAGCCTCCCGAATCGGGGGGCGGCAGTTCTTCGGGCAGTTTTTTGTGACTCAGTGACATGGATGTGCCTTCTTGTTAAATGCAGAAAGGAATCTTAGTATCCTCTGTATCGATAGATAACCAGGGGTAAAAATATTACCTGGTATCTATTTTACACTATATAAGGAGCCACCATGAGCAAAATCCTGCTGATCACGTCCAGTCCGCGCGGGGCAGAAAGTCTTTCTACACGCTTCGCCACTGAAATTGCCAATGGCATCCGGTTGCAACTTACGGGCTCGTTGACCGTTCGCGACCTTGTCGCAAACCCGGCGCCGCACATCACGCCGGACTACATCAAGGGGCGCGTGATGGCGCCTGATGCCCGCACAGCAGGAGAGACTAAGGCTGTCGAAGGTGCCATGGAACTGGTTGATGAGTTGCGTGCTGCGGACGTAATTGTGATTGGATCGGGCATGATGAATTTCGGTCCATCTTCGCAACTCAAAGCCTGGATTGACAATATTACCTGGCCGGGAGTCACCTTCAGTTATGGAACAGGCGTACCCCAAGGACTTCTGACCGGTAAGAAGGTTTATCTGGTCACTGCTGCCGGAGGTGTTTTCTCGGAGGGAGTCTATGCACCTTTCGATTTCCAGACCAACTATCTTCTGCACATGCTCGGCTTCATCGGGTTGACCGACGTCGAACTCATCCGCATCGAGGGCACGGTGCAAGGCCCGGACGCGGCACAAGCTGCCATCGCCAATACCGAGGCGGCTGTGCAAGCCCTGTTGGCGAAGGTGGCATGACCATGACAATAAAGAAAACCATCGGCCCTTTGGCGCAGGCACGGCCACTGCGTGCAACTCTGTCCCCACGCTTAACGCAGAGATGCTTCTGTCGTTACCAGCGGCTTAACGGCGGAGGTGACTCTGATGAGTCCATGGGCCTTTGATGATATTCCGGATCAGACCGGCCGTACTGTCATTGTCACTGGCGCGAATACCGGTATCGGCTTCGAAACGGCTCGTATGCTGGCTGTCCGTGGTGCGAAGGTCGTACTTGCATGCCGGAATCTGAGCAAAGGTGAACGCGCACTCAAGCGAATCGTTGATGAGAGGCCCTCCAGGGTGCCAGCCCTGGAGGCTCTTGATCTTGCGGACCTCGATTCCATTGCGGCCTTTGCTGATCGGTTTACAACAACGCATGACAGGCTTGACCTGCTCATCAACAACGCAGGCGTCATGCTTCCCCCTCTGTCACGTACCAGGCAGGGCTTTGAGCTTCAGTTCGGCACGAATCACCTCGGCCATGTGGCGCTCACTCAGCGTCTTATGCCGCTTGTGCTCCGCACGCCACATGCGCGAATTGTCATTGTTTCGAGCTTAGCCCATCACGGCGGACACATTGCCTTCGACGACCTGAACTGGAATGACCGGCCATATAACGCACTGAAGGCCTATCAGCAAAGCAAGCTCGCGAATCTCCTTTTTGCTCTGGAGCTTCAGCGACGTCTGGCTGCGTATGGTTCCGACGTACTGGTCACGGCAGCTCATCCAGGGTGGACAAAAAGTGAGCTACAACGCCACTTGCGTCCGCACGAGCGCTTCATGGCAAGTTTTCTTAACCCCATTCTTCAGTTGAGTACGTTCGAGGGGGCGCTTAATACAATGCGTGCAGCGACTGATCCGAATGCGCCACCGGGTAGCTACTGGGGGCCAGGACGCTTCTTCGGGCACAAGGGCCCTCCGGTGCGTGCGCGTATCAACGAGCGCGCGCAGAACGAAGAGACCGCAAAGCGCCTGTGGGGCGAAACCGAGAAGCTCATCGGTCTTCAATTCGATCTACCCTCCAGACCTTAGGCTTCTCTGGCTGTGGGCAGCCCCCCGGCGTGTAAGAGCAAACAACGTCTGTTTACCCGGAATTAAAAATGAAACTCTCTCTGTTTGGTGCGACCGGTCCGACCGGAAAATACATTATCGAAGAAGCCTTTAAGCAGGGCTACAGCCTGTCGGTCTATACGCGCAATGCCAGGAAGGTTGACGCGTTCGCGGGAAAGGTCGACGTCGTCGTTGGTGACCTGCATGACACTGCAGCAATTGCGAAGTGTGTTCGCGGCGCTGATGCAGTAATCAGCGCACTCGGTCCCAACAGCCTGAAGGTCCAGGGGGACAGACCGGTCATGCAGGGTCTGTCCAATATCATCTCAGTGATGAGGCAAATGGGCGTGCATCGCCTCATCCAGATTTCCACCGCCGCATATCGCGATCCCAGGGATGGGTTCGCTCTCGGGGCACATGCGTTTGTGTTGCTGTTCAGGGTGATCGTGCCGAGGGCTTATGAAGACATCAAGGCCACGGGGGAACTCATCGCCAGTTCTGGTCTCGACTGGACACTGGTGCGGATTCCCAACCTCAAAGATGATCCTGCAAATGGCAATATTGATGTGGGCTGGTACGGGCGGAGCAAGCTCAGCATGAAACTGTCCAGAGGCAATCTGGCTAAGTTTCTTGTGGACCAGGTCACGGATAAAACATTCGTGCGCGCCGCGCCGGGTATCGCTAATCGCTGAGTAAGGAGGAATGGGAACATGCTGCGAATCGACTTAGGTACCGAAGCCCACGAGCGCGTAAGGGGAGGCCAGTATCGTGACACCCAACAGGCTCCAACGGCAGTTCAACCCGGAAGCACCTGATGTGAACTAATGTGCACTCAGTACTTCATACATGAAACAGAGCAAGTTCAAAAATGACTATCATATTGTTTTTATAGGGAAAGATTTGGGTTTGTGGAGT
This sequence comes from Kosakonia arachidis, assembly GCF_900116535.1. Classification (GTDB taxonomy): domain Bacteria; phylum Pseudomonadota; class Gammaproteobacteria; order Enterobacterales; family Enterobacteriaceae; genus Kosakonia; species Kosakonia arachidis. The sequence continues at coordinate 1,376,429 of NZ_FPAU01000001.1, forward strand.
TACTTACCTCGATATATCATTTAACATAATATACATTATGCGCACTAACATGTAATCAGGCGAAATCCAGCATTTCGCACCTGCGATTGTGTTGCTTGTTTTATCCTGGTCTCCGGTTTTTCAGGCCTGCGCGGACCGCTCAATCCGCTTCAGGTGTTCCCTGATGAAAAATCATTTGCCAGCGATCATCTTCATTTCTGACCCATAACGATGTGCGCAATGTGCGATGCATTTTCTTTCCTGACGTACTTTGTGTGAACGTCCGGTATGTCAATAACAGCGCTCCGCTTTCGATCTGCGTTAACACGAATTCCTCAGACGTGATTTGCTGCCGGTCGGTTTCTGTCAATAACGAATCGATAACTTGCTGCCTGCCATATCGTTTTCCCGAACGACCAATCTCGAAAAAATGTTTGTGCAGAAACGTCTCAATGGCAATCTTCTGGCTGCGAATTTCTGCCCGATGAAGCAGCCGTTCGTATTGCACAATCCGCGACTGTAAATCTTCTGTCATCGTTCACCTTTTTTCATCTTCATCGATAAATGCCGAACTGCGAGTTTTCACTCCGGCATCCGATCTGTAAGCTTCATCCATTTATCGGTTGTATATAATTCATTCAGATTATTCTTAATTGTTTACCGCGTTACGCCATTTATTCTTAACATCTCAAATACATAAGAACATTAGTGATGGAGCGACTCGATGACCTTCCCCGGCCAACTCTCTGGTAACAACCTTCCCGATTACGGTCTTGCACGCAGCCTGGGCCTGGCCCCCGGTGATGATTTTGACTTTACGTCCCTGGGCAATCAACTCGACTGTACCCGCAGTTTTCACCAGGTTGGCATCATTTAACACCGGCGTAAAAGCAGCGATGAAAGCAGGATTTTACCCGAAACGTTATCCTTCAGAAGCATTACAAACTGCGTTGCAGCGTGAGCTGACGGCGGCACTGGTTAATACCTCAGCCTTTGCTGGTAGCGCGTTAACCGGAACGATCCTCAACCCTGGCAATATGAAAACCTCTGGGCAGTACATTATTGGTCTGATACAGTCATTTTCCTTTACAGGAAGTAATTGGTAGATGATGAAATATATAAAAAGAAGTCTTACGTTAAGTACTGTGGTAGCAGAGAAAATAAAAACTACCGATCCGGAACGGCTGGAGAAATTAAAGGATCGTTTAAAGGATCGGTTGGGGGTTCCTGCGGGCTGGCATATGATGGGACTGCCGTTGATTGCCAGCATGATCCTCGCGGTGTTTAGCTTCGCCCTTCCCCAACCCTTTATCTGGCTGGCGATTTTTAGCTGGCTGTCGTTGCCGCATTATGCCGTGATGGCCGCGGTGATCCCAGTATCACTGCTCTATAGCACCATTATTATTATTGCTATGGTCTTCATTTCGCGTGGTTTTTTATCGGCGATGAAGATTTATCTGTGTACGCTTTTTGTAACGTCGCTGGTCGCCATGATATTCTTTCTGACAGCCTTTATTCCGGCATTGTTTGGCGCTGAACGTCAACTGTGGTTTGTTATCAGCTCATTGTTGGGGCTAATTTTCATTGGTTGTAGCGTTAAATGTCTTAATAGCGCGATGTTTTTCCGCACTAATGCATTATATTTACACAACCGGGTCTGGCGCAAACAGCTGAATATTCAGCGTCAGAACATACTCCTTTCAAAACGATAAAATAAAGCCGCTGCGATTATTATTTCGCAGCGTCAATACCGGCTTCAAAATATCAGCTTCGGCGCGTCCTGCGCCCTACAGATCCAACTCGACCCACACGGCGGCATGATCCGAGCCAGCATTGACCGGTTTTTTCAGCTCGGCGTAGGTTTCCCACTTTGCCGGACGTACACCCGGCCACATCCCTTTACGGTACACACCGCCTTGCTTTACCGTTTCCCATAACGCCGGTGACAGCAGGATATAGTCGATTTTATTATTGTTGGTACAGCTTCCCCAGGTGCCCGGATAGCCGCCATTATCAAATTTTGCGTGGGTGAAAATATCGCGCAGATCGGTATCTTTCAGCAGTGGTGCAAGCGGCTGGCTGTCGGGAGTGTCGTTGAAATCTCCGACGATGGCAATCAGCGTTTCGCCCTCTTTAATGCGTTGCTGGTAAATCGCTTTTACCCGTTCGGCCTGCTCCCGGCGACGGGCATCTGAACTGTTTTGCGATCCATAGCCTTTACTTTTTAGGTGATTCACTAACACATGCAGCGTTCTGCCATCCTTTAATGGGATAGCAAACTCCGGGCAATCTCGGGAGAAAATCAGCGCGCCGTCGGCATTTTTATCATCAACGTGGCTACGGATGGTCTCAATCGGGAATGCGCTGACGGTCATCAAACCGACATCGATCCCGCGCTCGTCGTTACCATCAATCACCATCACATGCTCAAACGGCTTGCCGTTTCGGGCGGGAATGATTTCGCGGTTAAATGCCAGCAACGCGGGGCGGCTTTCCGCCTCGACGACAGCGAGAACATCGGCCTGCAAATCAATCATCACCTGCGCGGTCAACAGCATGGCCGTTTCATCCACCGGCGCGACGCGCAACTCCAGCGAGCCAACCCAGTCAGCCCGCCCTTCGGCGATAATACGGATCTCTGAGCCATCTGTGGGCCGCGTCAGCAGTTTGCCACGGTTACGGCGCAGGATCACAAACGGGCCAGTATCTGACTTTTTCAGCCCTAGCTCGTTAAGCAAAACCACCATTTTTTGTTTCATTTCGTCGGTATAGGTTAATTCGCCGAGTAACGCATTCAGGGCGGCAAATTTTTCCAGAATAGGTTTGCCTTCATCCCAGTCGGCCAGGTTCATGGCCTTCGCGCGGTCGAATAAGTTTTCCACATTGTAAGACGCTAGCCGCATCATGTACCCTCCCCCTTGATTTCAGCCGCTTCTGTTGCGGTCGCACAGGCAGTTTCCGGTTATGATTGTAGTCGTCGGCTGTGTCTTCAGCATGACAGAAATAGCGAGCCATCGGGAGAGCGGGATTCAGTCAGGCCGCAACGTGCGGCAAACGCTCAGGACAAACTGCCGCAGCCAGCGGTGCGCCGGGTCCACTTCTGAACGCGGATGCCAGAGCTGGGAAACGGTGATGCCGCGGGTTTTGACTGGCAGTTCAAATACGCGAAGTCCCTCGCTTGTCGCCTTATTCATCAGGAACGAGGCCGGAACCAGTGCAATCAAATCGGTGGCGCGCGCCACCGCCAGCGCGGCCGGAAAGCCCGGCACTACGGCGGCGATGTGGCGCTTCAGCCCGGCATCGGTCAGCGCTTCATCCACCGGCCCGCTCAGCAGCCCGCGCCGTGAGGCGATAACGTGCGCAAACGAGACATACTGTTCGGCACTTACGGCCTGCAGTTGCGCCAACGGATGACCATTTCTGACGACACCGACAAAGCGATCGCGAAATAGTGCCTGTACGCGGATTTCCGGCCCCATTTCCCCCAGCACACCAATCTCCAGATCGACCCTTCCTTCGCGCAGCGGTTTATCGCTTTTCTCCGCTTTCGGTGTAAAGCGCAACGTTACGCCAGGCGCAATGGCAGCGGCTTGTGCAATCAGCGCCGGGCCAAAGCCTTCAACAAAACCGTCGTTGGCACGCAGCGTAAACATCTGTCGCAGGCTGGCAATGTCCAGTACCGGCGTTGCCGGACGTAATACCGCCCGCGCTTCGAAAACGGCGCTTTGCGTGCGTTCGCGAATAGCTTCAGCATAAGGCGTCAGCACCATCGTCCGCCCTGCCCGCACCAGCAGCGGATCGCCGGTGGTCTCCCGCAGTCGGCTCAGCGTGCGGCTCATCGCCGATGCGCTCAGCCCCAGTCTTCGGGCGGCGGCGGCAACGCTTCTTTCGGCCAGCAGACTATCCAGCGCAAACAGCAGGTTCAGGTCCGGTTCTGTCATAGCAAGTTGTTTCCCATAGAGATTAAGAAGATGTGGCGTTTGCTGCACGGTATAAATGCAACTGCTGCGTCTTCCGCCATGTATCCCGCGAAAGTAGAGTTAATGCAAGCACAACGAATACTGAGGTAATGATGGAATTGTTTACAGACCGGCCAGGTGACGAAGGGGTAGCGGGTAAACAGCGTGCGCTGGCGTTGATTGCGCTGATGACCAGCACCACGATGGCCGTTTTTGATGGCACTATGGTGAATATTGCTCTGCCGCAGATCGCCCGTGCGCTGCAGGTCTCCGCCGGGGCTGCTGTCTGGGTGGCGAATGGCTATCTGCTTTCGGCTGCCATGACGCTGGCTATTTTTGCTGCGCTCGCTGCGCGCATGGGGTTTCGCACACTGTTTGCCAGTGGGTTACTGCTGTTTACAGTGTCTTCGCTGGGCTGTGCATTATCTTCATCACTGCCAGCACTGGTGACAATGCGCGTACTGCAAGGGATTGGCGGCGCGGCCACGCTCAGTATTGCACCAGCGATCCTGCGTTCAATTTTTCCCACGCGTTTGCTGGGGCGCATTCTCGGCATCAATGCGCTGCTTATCGCCACCAGCACGGCTATTGCGCCGGTCATTGGTGGCGCTCTGCTAAGCGCGCTGGGCTGGCAATGGCTGTTTGCTATCAATATTCCGTTGGGCGCTATCGCACTGGTATTTGCCCTGCGCGTCATTCCGGGAAAAACAGCCAACGTCAGCGGGCCGTTTGATGTGCAGGGCGCACTGTTCTCGGCATTGATGTTGGGAGCGGCAATCATGGCGTCGACGTCCATATCCTACATGGGTACAGCCTGTGCTATGGTCGCGGTGGCGAGCGGGCTGGCGTTTGTGCGCCGTCAACGGCGAGCGCCGCAACCGTTGCTGCCTCTGGGGCTCTTCGCGTCGCCCCGCTTCTCCCTTGCTGCACTCACCTCGCTGGCCTCTTTTATTAGCCAGGGCGTAACCGTTGTCGCACTGCCGTTTCTCTTTCAGAATGTTTATGGCTACAGCACCCTTACCTCCGCGTTGCTGTTTACCGCCTGGCCGGTCGGTATCATTCTGGTGGCGCCACATGCCGGGCGGCTGGCAGATCGCTATGCGCCCGCAAAGATTGCCACTGCCGGGTTACTGCTGTTCGCTGTTGGCTTGCTGCTGCTGGCGCTGCTACCGCAAAATGCGGCGGCGTGGGATATCAGCTTGCGCGGGCTGATCTGCGGAATGGGTTTCGGCTGTTTTCAAAGTCCGAACAACCGGGAGATGCTCGCCAGCGCCTCACGCGAGCACAGTGGCTATGCTTCCGGCGTGTTAGCCATTGTACGCACCTTTGGACAGTGCTTTGGCGCGGCACTGGTGGGGGTGATGCTGGCACTCTGCGCGCCAACAGGCGCAATCGAGCAGGAAGCGTTGGCAATACGGCTGGGATTGTGGCTGGCAGTGATGGCGACGTTGCTGGCAATCACCTTCAGTCTGAGCCGCCTGCGACAGTTGTCGGATCAGGCACGCTGAGCCAGCCAGACTGTGTGACCGGCACAGTCGGGATCTTCCACCCGCATCTCCAGCACGCGAAAACCGATTGCCGCCAGTTGTGCCTGGTACTCCCCTGGCGCGAGGCTGGCGTGAAACAGCGCTTCGCCCTCAAATTGCCCGATGGCAATACCGTCATCCGGCCCGCTGGTAAACATTAGCACGCTGCCTGGATGGCTGTGGCGGGCAAAGCGGGCAAACATACTGCGCTGATCGTTCTGCGTAAGATGGAAAAAGCTGTTCCACGCGATCAGACCGTCGAAGGTTTCCCCCAGCGCAAGCTGGCGCATATCCTGGTGAAGCCAGCGCTGCGACGGAAAAGCCTGCCGGGCCCTTTCCAGCATCGCCGGTGCGCCATCCACCCCGGTGAGATGAAATCCCTGGGCGATAAACCATGCGGCGATCGGTTGACCATTGCCGCAGCCAATATCCAGAACTCGCCCATTGTCCGGTAAGCGTGTGGCGAATTTCTCCAGCCAGCTTTTTTCAAACAGCGTTTGCGAACGTTGCTGCGCGAACGCGGCGGCATGCCGTTGATAGAGGGAAAGAATGGCGCTGGCGGGCGCAGAGCGGTTCATGGCAGCATCCCTTTCAGCTTCGCCAGTAGATACGCGGTAACCGACGTGGAGTCGCTGACTGCGCCTTCGGCGATCAGCGCTTCAAATTCGCGCAGTGTAATTTTACGCGCCGTCAGGCCGACTTCTTCCGGATCCAGCGAAGTCTGGTGCTGGGTGAGATCTTCTGCGAGGAAGATATGGTAACCCTGGCTGGAGTAGCCCTGTGCCAGTTTCTGATAGCCGACATAGCGCATACGTCTGGCCACCAGCCCGGTCTCTTCCTGAAGTTCCCCGGCAGCGACGCGCAGCGGATCTTCGTCAGTCGCGTGCTCCCACGATCCCTGCGGCAGTTCGAGCGTGCGCTTACCAATCGGGTAACGGTACTGCTCAACGACGTACAGCGCATCGTCCTCGCGGGCGATAATCACTACGAAGTCGGGTTTCTCCACCACGGAGTAGATCCCTTCACTGCCGTCGGCGCGCAGAATACGGTCTTCACGCAGGCGCATCCATTTATTACGATAGACTTCAGTGCTGGTGAGGGTTTTGATGTCGGGCATCATTATTCTCCTGGGGTGAGTTCGCATCCCATATCAAAGCAGCGCAGATCGGCTCGTGCCATTTTTGAGTGATATCGGTTTTCCTGTATGACACGAAATCCCTGCTGTTGATAGAAACGACAGGCATTCGGCGTTGATGCCAGCGTCAGGCGGGTAAAACCTCGGCGTTGCGCCTCTTGCTTCAGCACCGCGATAATTGCCGAAGCCAGACCTTTGCCGCGCCACTGCGGCAGGGTGAAAATGGCTTCTACACTGCCGGTACGCAGATCGAGATAACCGGTGGCAACAGGGATATTTTCCGGTGTGATGGCAACATAGAACGGGTTTTCTGCAATCACCACCCGGTAATTGTCTGGCATGGCTTGCGGCGTCCACGCCTCAATCACCTGCGGTGAATAGACCTCTTTACACCCGTGTTGTATCGCTGCGTTGCGTATCTGCCACAACGTTTCAGCTTCTTCGGGCACCGCAAGTCTGATCGTCATACGTGCTCCTTGGTTAAAAATGATATAAGCGCGGTTAAGGTAGGATTAGTCTTATTTTTACGTTAGGACAGTAAAGCAGCAGAAGGTTGCGTTGGTTGACAATAATTGCATTTATGCAACATTCGGTTAAATGACATACAACATTCAATGCCTTAGCCAAAATTTCATTCGAAAGTCACAGTGAGAAACGATGCTGTCAACCGTAGCGAAAAATCGCTGTTTACCTGAATAATAATCCCACGGTTTGTAAGGAAATTCTCATCATTTCATCCAGTTAAAAACTATGCTATCAGTATCAACCTGCAAAGTGAAAGACGTGTATTTTCAGGCGCGTCGTCCTGTGAGGCTGAATGATAATGGAACCTGTCGTTTATGTTGTCGATGATGATAATGCCGTCAGAAAATCAATTGTCCGGCTGTTGGCATCCGAAGGTTACCGCGCTCTCGACTTCGCGTCCGCGGAGTCATTTCTCTCTCATCCCCTGGTCGGTGTTCCGGCCTGTTTGATCCTTGATTTAAACATGCCAGTGGTGAATGGTTTTGATGTTGCCAGTGCGTTAAAAGATCGCGGACGCGAGTTGCCAATTATCTTTCTGACGGGATTTGGCACTATTCCACTCACCGTTCAGGCAATGAAAGCCGGCGCGCGTGAGTTTCTCACCAAACCGGTGGAGCCGGAGCGTTTGCTGGCTGCGGTGGTGGATGCCCTGAAAGGCGCCGAGCAGGAGTTTGAACAGCAGCAGGCGAACTTCGCCCTCAAGCAGCGTCATCTCTCTTTAACGCCTCGCGAACAGGAAGTGTTTGAGTTGGCGATCAGCGGCTTGCTGAATAAGCAGATTGCTGCGGAGTTGGGCGTCAGTGAAATCACCGTCAAAGTGCATCGTCGACGGGTGATGGACAAAATGCAGGCCCGCTCGCTGGCGGATCTGGTACATGCTGCCGGTAGCCTGCAAATTGCCAAATCCCGCAGCCGTTAATCGCCCACAGGCAAGGTAAAGGAGAACAGACTGCCAAATGGCATTCTTGACTGCGCCGTCAGTTTTCCCTGGTGCCGTTCAATAATGGTGTGACTGATGGTCAGCCCCATCCCCATTCCCTGCGCCTTGGTGGTATAGAACGATTCAAACAGCCGTGCCTGCACCTCGGCATCCATTCCGCTACCTGTATCGGCAATGGTGCACAGCAGTTCACCTGGCTGCGGGTTCTGTGTGTTGAGCGTCAGCACCCGCGGGCGCGAATCCACTTCGGCCATCGCTTCGATGGCATTCATTACCAGATTCAGCAATACCTGCTGGATCTGTACACTGTCGCCGCAAAACTGGCTATTGGTGGCCTGCAACCGATAATCGACAGCAATATGCCGTCGCTCAAGTTCGCTGCGTGACAGGGTCAAAATATGGTGCAGCAACGCGTGCAGATCGAGGCGTTCAAGCACTGGCGGCTGTCGGCGCGTCAGGGATTGCAAGCTACGGATCACCTCGCCTGCGCGCTGACCTTCGCGAATAATTTCCTCCAGCCCGGTGCGGACGTTTTCAATCGGCAGCGGATCGCGGTTAAGCCAGCGCAGGCTGGCACCCGCGTTGGAGACAATCGACATCAGCGGCTGGTTAATTTCATGGGCAATCGACGAGGTCAGTTGCCCGACGGTGGTTGCCCGCGAAACGCGCGCCAGTTCGGCCTGTGCCACGCGTACTGCATCTTCATTTTGCCGTTGAGCGGTTATATCGGTGATGGTGCCAAAATATTCATGCACCGTTTCACCGCTGGCCTCCACAGGATCGCCAATACCGAGAATATAACGTACCTCGCCGTCGGTGCGGATAATACGGAACTCCGCCTGCATGGTTAACCCCTGCGCGACGCTGCGGGTCACCAGCGCGCTAATATGCGCATGGTCGTCAGGATGTACATATGTGAGAAACTCGGCCATTGAGATCAGTTTGCGTTTCTCCGGTAGCCCCAGAATGCGTGCATATTCATCAGACATATGCATCAGATCCTGTTCCAGCACCCAGCGCCAGGTTCCGGTGTGGCTGATCTGTTCGCCGAGCATCAGCGAGGTCTGGCTGGCGCGCAGCTCTTTTTCTACCCGGCGGCGCTGAATATTCTCCTGCAGCAGTTCGGCGTACAGACGCGCTGTTTCCAGCGAAACCGCCGCATGCGCGCCCAGCAAGTTCACCACGCGGGAGTGTCCGGCGGTAAACACGTCAGGCATCAGACGGTTCTCCAGATAGAGCGCCCCCACCAGCCGCGCCTGTTTAAACATCGGCACGCACATTACGGCCGCACCGGAGGTCAACAGATAGGGATCCTGGCTGAAGGGGCTGTACTCTTCCGGCCTGCCGGTGCGGATCTCTTGTCCGGTACGTATCACCGCCGCCAGTACCGACAGCGGTAAATCCGTCGCCAGCGGCGTTTCGTTCAGTACCTGCACGCGCACCCCTTCGCTGCTGGTGTGCGCGCTGGCTTCAACCAGCGGGATATTGTCATCCATCACGCGGATTAACAGGCCGCGCTGTGCACCTGCCCGCTCCAGCAGCATGGTCATCAGGATCTGAATCAGACGTTCAAGATTGATCTCTTCGGAGAGTGCACGCGAGGCTTTGATGATGCTTTGCAGATCGCGAATTTCATCATTTTGTGCAAAGGCAATAGTGTCATATGCCGTGCTGGCCGCCTTCGCGACAAGGTGCGGGTGAGTCTGTTCGAGCTGGCGCACTTTGCCGTGCGCCCCGACGCGACCCCAGGCAGCCATCGCCCCGCGAAACCAGGCATCGGCAATCGTTGGATAACCACAACTGCGGGCAAATTGCCCGGCCAGCTCTTGCGCCAGCGCGTTACTCAGGTTAAAACCCGCTTCGCGCGACAACATGATGGCTTTCTCGTACTGACCAATGGCGATACTGTTCATTCCATCGAGCCGGACGATCTCGGCGTACAGCAGCGCCTCTTTGTCGCTGAAGGTCGATGGATTGAGTCGTGCCCAGCGCGCTATCTGGTTGTAGTGCTGGTTAAGCCGCTGGCGGTGCGCGGCAGAAAAGGTATCCGGTGTCAGTTGCATCGACAGAGACAGCGCGCTGTAGAAATGGTAATCGAGCAGATTGACGTGTCCGGGCGCAGACCAGGCGAAGCGTCCCGTTTCCAGCAGGCTGCTTTCCGCTTGCGCGTATTCACCGGCAAAGAAGTGCGCCATTCCACGATAAAGCCAGAACCAGAACAGTATAGTTGGCGGCGGCGTTGCCGGTAACAGCGACTCCGGCAGCACCGCTTTACCGCTAAACACCTGCTGGGGTGTTCGCAGGTAGCCAATAAAGTGACGTTGTAACAGAAGAATAATATGCATATCCGTAAAACGCGTCTCACGCACGAATGCCAGCCCGCGTTCTATATAACGCATTACCACATCAAGCGGATCGCCGCAGGCCAGGCTGTTGGTGATTTCACGAAAGGACGCGAAACAGGCAATGGTGAGATCGCCATGCGCAACCGCCGCAGTGAAACAGTTTCTGGCGCACTGGACGGTATACGACAACGGCTGGATCCAGACGCTGCTGCGCCCCAGCGCCACCAGTGTTTTGGCTGCATAATCATGAAAACCATGGCGCGTGACCAGATCCTGCGCCAGCGTACCGTAGCGAAAGCCCTGCTCATACTCGCCATAACGCTCGCCGATCATCACGCCAAACCACGCCAGCGCGGCAGTGGATGGACCGGTGAGTCCCCGCTCCAGCGTCAGTTGCAGTGTCCGGCAGAGCAGCAGGAAATGCAGTCGTGGGCAGTTAAAACTGGCGTACAGACTGGCGCTCCCCAGCAGGTTCATTAGCGCATCCGTTTCGCGGTGATTCATGCGCGGCAACGCCATAAACACGCTGGCGGGGTGCGTGCCGATAAGGGATGAAATCTCCCGCCAGGCTTCGTCGCACTCGGCATCGTCCGGCTGGCGGCTCACGTGAATACCGAACACGGAGAGCCAGCTCAGTGTGGTGCCGAGTGCCTGTGAATAGCTGGAGCTACGGATATGCACTTCTGCCAGCACGTTGGCGGCATGGGCTTTTTCTGCCAGCCCGCCCGGCGAGGCCAGCAACGATTCACACAATGTGCACGCGGTAGCAAGATGGCCCAACAGAAGTTCGCACTCAGCCCGCTGTAAATCGAGCGCGAAGAGATCGCCACTGTCGGCACTTAGCGTGCGCGCAGTCTGTAAATATCCCAGCGCGGAAGCATAATCCCCGCTGCGTTTTGCCTGCCGGGCGGCAAGAGCACAAAGCTCGCTGAACCTTTGCCGCTGTGGCGCAGGCTGGATACAGTCGATCGCCGCCGTAACATGGTGAATGGTACGAAACAGGATCTCGTTACCAGTGGTTTGTCGCGCCTCATCGGCCAGCAGGATGGCGGCCCGCAAATGTAACTGACGGCACACGGACAAAGGTAGCGAGGCACTTGCTGCCTGCTGAATGCGCTCATGGGTAAAGGCGTATTCGTCGGCGTTGAGGGTAATTAACTGCACGGACACCGCTGGATGCAGGTGCAAGTGTATTTCGCCAGGTGCCATTTCCAGTATGCGGCTTGCGAGGGATAGTCCGCCCGCGCTACCAAGGCAGGCCAGATGAGCAAGCAACGTACGGGTCTCATCCGGCATCTGTTCCAGTTGTTGCAGCACCATGCTAATGACGTTTTCGCTGTAGTAACGGGCGCGAATCGCGGCCAGATCGTAGTGCCAGCGCCCCTGATAGCTGTTATGACTCACCAGCCCGTCTTCAACGATGCGTTTAAAAAATTCATGGGCAAACAGCGGATTCCCGCCGGTTTTTTCATGGATCAGTTTTGCCAGATCGACGGTCGATGCCGGACGGGTTTGAAAAACGATCGCCAGCCAACGCGCCACGGCTTTGACGGCAAGTGGTTGCGGCTCGCACGCTGTTGTTCGTCTGGCCGCACTGCGCAGGCGTGCGAGCGAGGCGGCAAACGACGCATCTTCGAGCGACGGCAGATCGCGGTGCGATACCACCATCAGCAACGGTAAGGTGTGGCTGTGCTGCAACAGATACTCCAGCAGTTGCAGGCTGGCACCATCGATCCAGTGCAGATTGTCGATCAATATCACCAGTGGGCTACCGGGCGAGGCAAACACACTCACCAGGCGCAACACCATATGATTAAAGCGCGCGCGGGCATCCAGCGTGATACTGTCAACGAAAGGCGCAGGTTTACTCTCCAGCAGCAGGCCCAACTCCGGCGCGAGGCTTACCGCCAGCCCTTCGTACCCGGCCAGCGCAACGGATAGTCGTGATTTCCAGCGTGCCACCTCTTCGGCGGGTAGCCCCAGCAAATGCAGCGTTAGCGAGCGAAATGCCGCCGACAGCGCACCAAGCGGCAGTACCGAACTGTTCTGCTCCACTTTACCGAGCGCGATCAGCGTCGGGCGTTGCAGAAACAGTTTCAGCGCCGAGGCCATCAGCGAAGATTTACCTATCCCGGACGGGCCGCTGAGGGTGACCAGTATTTGTTTGCCGCTGTGGTTGACCTCTTCCAGCGCAGCGACCAGCTCGCCCGCCTGCGGATGAGCGCGATACAGCGTATTGGCAAAGTGCAGCGACGGAGAACGATCCTGTAAACCGGGCGTAAACGCCAAAATGCCCTGCTCCGGCGTCAGCGTGGCCTGACATCGGCGCAGATCGGCGATCAGGCCATCGACAGTCTGGTAACGTTTCTCCGGCGATTTAGCCAGCAGCTTCAGTAGGATGGTCGACAGCATCGGCGGTAACCCTTCCCGCAGGCTATGCGGCGCGGCAGGTTCAGAAGCAATATGGTGCAACGTCCACTCTGCCTGCCCACCTTCGGGCAGATCGAACGGCAGCACGCCGGTCAGTAATTCATACAGAACAATGCCCAGACTGTAGAGATCGCTGCGGCTATCAACAGCATGATGGGTACGGGTGGTATGTTCCGGCGACATGTACGCCAGCGTGCCGCCGGAAAGCGGTAGCCAGCTTTGCGCCAGCGCTTCACCGCTGCTGGTGGTAAGGCCAAATCCGCTTAGACGGCAGCGCTCCTCGCTCAGAAAAATGTTTCCTGGCTTGATATCGCCGTGAATAAGATTGCGATGATGCATCTGGCGCAGCGGTGCGCAGATACGTAAGGCCAGCTCGAGCCAACTGGCGATACAGTCTATCGGCTGAGCGGTCATCCGGGTGAGCGGCTCAAAAGCAAATGTCGGATAGATTAGCGCAAAACGGCCATGATATTGCGCGCTGGCGACAGGAATGACCGCCCAGTCACTCTCTAGCTGCGCGCGCAGCGACAGCTCATTTTTTAGCAACTGGCTGGCACGCGGTTCGGCATCGTCGCTGACGGCGGTGGCAAGGATAAAGGCGTCGCTGGCCCATGGGTAATGGGCATTCATCCAGACAATGTATCCTTCCTGCGCTAGCGGCGTATAGATGGCGTCATCCTGCACAGTAAAAGGCTGCCCTGGGTTTTGTTCCCGGGTTTCCGGCAACAATGGAAGGCGTGAAGCGTCGCTCATGAATTATCCTCGCTATTGGCCAGCACGCGCTGAACATATTCAAGGAGGATATCGATATCGATGGGTTTGCGCAAAAAGGCAACGGCACCGGGTTTGCCCGAGTACCGTTGCCAGGTTTCATCGTCGTGGCCGGAGATAAAAATCACCGGTGGCGGTGCCGGGCTAAGCTGCAACCTCTCAAACATCATTGCGCCGCTCATGCCTTTCAGTTTGAGATCCGCAATAACCAGCGCAATCGCGGGCTGCGCCGGGCCGTCGTTGAGGAACGCTTCCGCCGAGGGAAATGCTATCGTGGTGTAGCCCTCCGATTGCAGCAAATTACTCAGTCCGCTACGGACGGAAGGTTCATCATCAACAATGGCAATAAGTCGGGGTTGCGTCATGCGATCTCCTCTGGCTTTCAGGCATCCTGGCGCGGCGGCGAGTCTGGGGGGTCAGGCCGCGGCGCACCGCTAATTTTCGGTACACACTCATGGCGGAACCACGCCATGGTCAGCGGTTGTCGGGCCAGCAGACGACGGGTTACCGGTACGATTTGCTCCCCCACCAGCATGCCGAAAAGTCCAAGCAGCGCAACGACCGGCGGCGCGGGTGAGCGAACCCCCAGTAAAGCATAAATAATGCCAGCCAGAAGACCGACCAGGAGAGAAACAATCCAGGTTTTCATGGGTTTACCCCGCCGTTGTGTGAGTCATTAGCGTGGCGATCACGCCTTCGCCCAACAGCATGCCGAGTAACCCGACCAGCGCAATCGCTGGCGGCGCGGGAGAACGTACCTTCAGAAGTGCATACATCACACCAATCAGCACGCCTGCGGCAAAGGAAATCAGTCCGATACTCATGGCAAACTCCTGCCGGAAAGGGAAATACTGACCGGCATATACCGGTCAGCTAGCGGCTTAGCGTGCCGGAACCGGCGCCAAAGTGCGGTGGCCGGCTTTGGCGCGGGACGGCGCTTTATGCACCATGGTGTAGGCGTAATCAACGCCCATGCCGTAGGCACCGGAGTGATCTTTGACAATATCCATGACCGCGTCATAGGTTTCACGGTGCGCCCAGTCGCGCTGCCACTCCAGCATCACCTGCTGCCAGGTTACCGGGATCACGCCAGCCTGGATCATGCGCTGCATTGCGTAGTCGTGTGCTTCTTTTGAGGTGCCGCCGGAGGCGTCTGCCACCATATAGATTTCGTAATCGCCTTCCAGCATCGCACACAGGGAAAAGCTGTTGTTGCACACTTCTGTCCACAGGCCGGAGACTACCACTTTGCGTTTGCCGTTGGCAGCCAGTGCGTCACGCACTTTTTGATCGTCCCAGGAGTTCATGGAGGTACGTTCCAGAATGTCCTTCTCCGGGAATACATCCAGCAGTTCCGGGTAGGTATTGCCGGAGAAACTCTCGGTTTCAACGGTGGTGATAATGGTCGGGATGTTAAATACCTTGGCGGCCTTCGCCAGCGCAACGGTGTTATTTTTCAGGACCTGGCGGTCAATGGACTGTACGCCAAAGGCCATCTGAGGCTGGTGATCGATAAAGATTAACTGACAGTTAGCCGGGGTCAGGACTTCAAGCTTTGAGGTTGTCATATTTACACCCATTAGGTTAAAAGAGCTGGAGCTACGTTGAGACAGCAAACGACAGGGCTTCGCTATCGGTGGCTGCATGGTAGGCTGCGCTCCCCTGGCCCGACTATTATCTGATGGTATAACTATCCTTTCGTATACCTATACTTTGGTACAACTGGTCTTTTCTCCGCCGCGCTTTACATAATTCACTCCAGATGCTTATCGGCTCAACAGGGCCGCCAGACTGGAGGAAGTATGGATTTGCTCGCACATGCAGAACTGATATTGCGCAATGGCCAGTTTCACACCGTTGATCGGGAAAACCCACTTGCCGACGCGGTCGCCATCCGTGATGGAAAGTTCGTTAAAGTGGGAAGTGAAGCCGAGGTGATGGCATACCGCGGCGAACACACTCAGGTTGTCGATTTACAGGGCCATACGGCGATCCCGGGATTGAACGACTCGCACTTGCACCTGATCCGTGGCGGGCTTAACTACAACCTCGAACTGCGCTGGGAAGGCGTTCCGTCGCTGGCCGATGCGTTACGCATGCTGAAAGAACAGGCATTGCGCACGCCGTCACCGCAATGGGTACGCGTGGTCGGCGGCTGGACGGAGTTCCAGTTTGCGGAGCGCCGTATGCCGACGCTGGATGAAATCAACGAAGCCGCACCTGATACCCCGGTCTTTATTCTGCATCTCTACGATCGCGCCCTGCTCAACCGAGCGGCGCTGAAGGTTGTGGGCTATACCCGCGATACGCCGAACCCGCCGGGCGGTGAGATCCAGCGTGACAGCAACGGTAATCCGACCGGTATGCTGATTGCCCGTCCGAATGCGATGATCCTCTACGCTACGCTGGCCAAAGGGCCAAAACTGCCTCTGGAGCAGCAGGTTAACTCCACCCGACAGTTTATGCGTGAACTGAACCGTCTGGGGTTGACCAGCGCCATCGATGCGGGTGGCGGCTTCCAGAACTATCCGGAAGATTACGCGGTGATCGCTGAACTGCATGAGAAAAAACAGATGACGATCCGCATCGCCTACAACCTGTTTACGCAACGCCCCGGCCATGAACGGGAAGATTTTGAAAAATGGACCGATATGCTGACGCCGGGCCAGGGCAGTGATTTCTTCCGCCATAACGGTGCGGGCGAAATGCTGGTCTTCTCGGCGGCGGATTTTGAAGATTTCCTTGAACCGCGCCCGGACCTGGCGCCGGGAATGGAAGAGGAGCTGGAGCGCGTGGTGCGCCACCTGGCTGAGCACCGATGGCCGTTCCGTCTGCACGCCACGTATAACGAATCCATCAGTCGCATGCTTGATGTGTTCGAAAAAGTGAACCGCGAGATCCCGTTCAACGGCCTGCACTGGTTCTTTGATCACGCAGAAACCATTACCGAAGCCAATATCGAACGCGTGAAAGCGCTCGGCGGCGGCATCGCCGTACAGCACCGTATGGCGTTCCAGGGCGAATATTTCGCTGAGCGCTACGGTCAGCAGGCTACCAAACAGACGCCGCCGGTGGCGAAAATGCTGGAACACGGTCTGCCGGTTGGTCTGGGTACCGACGCCACCCGCGTGGCGAGCTACAACCCCTGGACGGCGCTCTACTGGCTGGTTTCCGGCCGCACTGTCGGCGGTATGCAGATGTATGATCACAGCGCCCGTCTCGAT
This sequence comes from Kosakonia arachidis, assembly GCF_900116535.1. GTDB lineage: Bacteria > Pseudomonadota > Gammaproteobacteria > Enterobacterales > Enterobacteriaceae > Kosakonia > Kosakonia arachidis. The sequence goes on from NZ_FPAU01000001.1 coordinate 1,393,263, forward strand.
CGTGATACCGCCCTGCTGTTGTGGACGCAGGGCAGCGCCTGGTTCTCCAGCGAACAGGGGAAAAAAGGTCAGATCAAAGCGGGTCAACTGGCGGATCTCGCCATTCTGAGTAAAGACTACTTCCGCGTACCGGAAGAGGAGATTAAAGGGATTGAGTCGGTGCTGACAGTAGTAGGTGGCGATATCGTCTATGCCGCCGGTCAGTTTGGCCCGCTGGCGCCGCCAGCTATTCCGGTGGTGCCGGAGTGGTCGCCGGTGGTCAAGGTTGCGGGTCATTATCGTAGCGCACCGCCGCAGGCGGCCCGTGTGGGTCAGGCTGCGGGTGTTCATCACTGTTCTGGTCCGTGTGGGGTTCACGTCCATCAGCACGATATCGCCCGTGGCAATGCCATGCCGGTTTCGGATGAGAACGCGTTCTGGGGCGCGCTCGGCTGTAGCTGCTTTGCGTTTTGACATCATGAAAACGTCAACTGACTTTGCGCCCCGTATTGATGCGGGGCTGTTCTTCCTGCGCCTGGCGGGTAGCCTGTTACTGCTGTATGTCCATGGGCTGCCGAAGGTGTTCCATTTCAGTGAAGAGCTGACGCGTATCGAAGATCCGTTTGGTCTCGGGCCTTATATGAGCCTGCTGCCAGCGATTTTCGCCGAGGTGATCTGCCCGCTGTTTATTATAGCGGGCGTGGCGACGCGACTGGCCTGCCTGCCAATCATCGGCGTGCTGCTGGTGGCGATGCTCGCGGTCCATGCCGACTGGTCGATTGCCGAAGGGCAATTCGGCTGGCTGCTGCTGATCATCTTTACTACGCTTTTGCTGACTGGCCCCGGGAACTGGCGAATCCGACGGCCGGTAAAAGGAGCGATTACATGACCCAACAAAACGAACTGAAAGCAGCGGTGACAGTGTCACCGGTTCAACCTTCCGCCTCTGCCTGGCAACCGTTGCATCAGCGCGTTTTCCGCATGCTATGGATGGCGACCGTGGTCTCCAACATCGGCTCATGGATGAGCGATATCGGTATTAACTGGACGATGCTCTCGCTGAGCACCGATCCGCTGGCGGTGGCACTGGTACAGGCTGCCAGCAGCCTGCCGATGTTCCTGTTTGTCCTGCCTGCAGGTGTGCTGGCCGATATCATTGAGCGACGCAAGATCCTGTTCTTCTCTCAAGTGTGGTCGTTCTGTGCCGCTGCCGGGCTTGCCCTGCTCTCTTTTACCGGCAACGTCACACCGGAAGTACTGCTGGTGGCGACCTTTTTACTCAGTACCGGTGCAGCACTCAGCTCGCCCGCTTTTCAGGCGATTGTGCCGGATCTGGTCGAAAAGCAGGAATTGAGCCCGGCGATCGCCCTCAACTCGCTGGGCATCAATATCAGCCGTGCAATCGGCCCGGCACTCGGCGGGTTGATCCTGTCGTTTGCCGGCCCGTGGATGGTGTTTCTGCTTAATGCCCTGTCGGTGGTTGGCGTGGCGGTGGTATTGCTGCGCTGGAAACCGCAGGCCACGGTGCAGCGCCTGCCGCCGGAGCATTTTTTCACTGCCATTCGTGGTGGCCTGCGTTATGTCCATGCCGCGCCGGTGCTGCGAAATGTTCTGGCGCGCACCGTGGCGTTCTTTCTGTTTGGCAGCGCGGGTTGGGCGATGCTGCCACTGGTGGCGCGTCGTGAGCTGGGCCTCGGCCCGGGCGGTTACGGCACTATGCTGGCCTGTATTGGCGTCGGGGCGATTTGCGGCGCGGTACTGCTACCGAAATTGCGCAAACGGCTGAATGCCGATCAGATGATGGTGGCGGCAAGCCTGCTGTTTGCCGTCACTATGCTGGCGCTGGCGTTTATCCGCCACGTCTGGCTGCTTAATGCCTTTGAGTTTTTCACCGGCTTTTCCTGGATTGCCGTACTCTCGACGCTGAATGTCGGCGCGCAGCGCAGCGCTGCCCGCTGGGTTAAAGCGCGAGCGCTGGCGGTCTACCTGACGGTGTTTTTTGGTTCGATGACCGTCGGTAGCGCGATCTGGGGGAAACTGGCGTCGGAATTCGGCGTGTCATGGTCATTGTCTGTGGCAACAGTCGGCATGGTACTGGGCGCGACGACGGTCTTACGCTGGCGGCTGGAAAAAGATGCATCGCTGGATCTCGATATTCTTGATTCTGCAGGCGGCACGGCGGATATCACCATCCCCCACGAACGTGGGCCAGTGATGGTGAGTTGTGAGTACCGCATTGATCCGCAGGACGCCCATGAATTCACCCTTGCGATGCAGGATATGCGCCGTGTCAGGCGCCGTACCGGTGCGATGGGCTGGGCGGTGTATGAAGATGCGGTACAGCCAGGTGTGTTTGTCGAAACCTGGGTGATGGGATCGTGGATAGAGCATTTACGTCAGCACGAGCGGCACACGGTGAACGATCAACGCATCCGTGAGCGCGTGCTGGCTTTTCATCAGGGCGATGAACCGCCGGTTGTCCGGCATCTGGTTGCGCCCGCCGGGTGATAACCGAAGTTAACCCACTTAACAATGAGGTAAGCAGATGAGCACAATCAAAACGCAGGATGGTACTCAGATTTATTACAAAGACTGGGGCGCGGGTAAGCCGGTTCTCTTCAGCCACGGCTGGCCGCTGGATGGCGATATGTGGGATAGCCAGCTGAATTTCCTCGCTGAGCGGGGTTATCGCGTTATCGCCTTCGACCGTCGCGGTTTTGGTCGTTCCGATCAACCGTGGAACGGTTACGACTACGATACTTTTGCTTCCGACATTAACGATCTGATTACCGCGCTGGATTTGCAGGGTGTGACGCTGGTGGGTTTCTCAATGGGCGGCGGCGATGTGACGCGTTACATCGGCCGCTACGGCACCTCGCGCGTGGCGGGTCTGGTGTTGCTGGGTGCCGTTACACCGATTTTCGGTAAAACTGCCGATCATCAGGAAGGCGTCGATAAGAGCGTTTTTGAGGGTATCAAAGAGGGTCTGCTCAAAGATCGCGCGCAGTTTATCAGTGATTTTGCTACCCCATTCTATGGTCTGAATGCCGGACAGAAAGTTTCTGAGGGTGTACTGACGCAAACGCTGAATATCGCTCTGCTGGCGTCACTGAAAGGTACGCTGGACTGCGTTACCGCCTTCTCCGAAACCGACTTCCGTCCGGATATGGCGAGCGTGGATGTCCCGACGTTGGTGATCCATGGCAGCAACGATCAGGTCGTCCCGTTCGCAGCCACGGGTAAACTGTCGGCGCAACTGATTCAAGGCGCGGAGTTGAAAGTATACGAAAACGGCCCGCACGGTTTTGCCGTTACCCATCAGGATCAACTGAATGAAGATCTGCTGGCATTCCTGAGCAAACTGTAACGTGTAACGCGTGAGGGAAGAAAGGAAGGAAGAAACCGGGCATCAGCGCCCGGTTTTTTTTACGATTTTTTGTGGAACAACTGGCTAGCTGTATCGCTCAGTACCTGCACAGCGCCCCGATCGCCCTTCACCATCGACGCCATAAAGGCTTTGGCCTGTTTCAGTGTAATATGCGGCGGTAACGGCGCGACTTCCGGATCGGTTTTCACCTCCAGCAGTACCGGGCGATCTGCCTGCAACGCCTGTTGCCAGGCCGTGCTCAGCGCCTCCGGCGTATCGACGAAAATGCCCTGCAAGCCCAGCGAGCGGGCAAACTCCGCGTACCGGACATCAGGCACCTGTTGCGAGGCTTCAAAGCGCGGATTGCCTTCCATCACCCGCTGCTCCCACGTCACCTGGTTGAGATCCTGGTTGTTGAAGACGCAGATAATCAACCGTGGATCCTGCCACTGCTGCCAGTATTTCTGCACGGTAATCAGCTCGGCCATGTTGTTCATCTGCATGGCACCATCGCCGACCAGCGCCACGACGGGTTTTTCTGGCGCGGCAAATTTCGCCGCAATGGCATACGGTACTGCCGCGCCCATACAGGCCAGACCGCCGGAGAGTGATGCGCGCTGCCCCTGTTTGACGCGGTAATCACGGGCGAACCAGTTGGCGCAGGAGCCGGAATCGGAGGTTACAATGGCGTTTTCTGGCAGCAGCGGCGACATTTCCCACACCACTCGCTGCGGGTTGACCGGCCTGGCTGGTGCCATCGCGCGCTGCTCCATTACCTGCCACCATGCCTGTACCTGACGGGCGATCTCCTCCTGCCAGCTGCGGTCTTCTTTGTGCGTCAGCAACGGTAGAAGCGCCTGTAAAGTTTCTGTGGCGTCGCCGTGTAGCGCCACCTCGCAGGGGTAACGTAGGCCGAGCATCGCCGGATCGATATCAATTTGCACTGCTCGCGCCTGGCCTTCCGGCGGCAGAAACTCCGTCCACGGGAAACCGCTGCCGATCATCAGCAGCGTGTCGCATTTCTGCATCAGTTTCCAGGAGGGCTCCGTTCCCAATAGCCCAATCGAGCCGGTGACAAAGGGCGCATCATCCGGCAGGACGTCTTTACCCAGCAGCGCTTTGGCGACACCTGCACCAAGCACATTGGCGGCCTGAACCACTTCCACGGCGGCATTACGCGCACCAGCACCGATCAGAATCGCCACTTTTTTCCCGGCATTCAGCACTTCTGCCGCGCGTTGCAGATCGCAGTCATGCGGGATAACGCGTGGGCGCTGATAACCGACGGCTGAGTGGGTAAACCCGTGCGTATGCGCCGGTGGCTGCCATTCTTCATCCTGAATATCTTTCGGCAGGATCACAACACCAACACCGTTCTGCGCAATGGCAATACGTACACCGCGATCCACCAGATGGCGGACCTGCGCGGGGGATGCCGCTTCCTGCACGAAATTCGCCACATCAGCAAATATGCGGTCGAGGTTCATCTCCTGCTGATAACTGGCGCCACGCGCGGTGGTTTCTGCCTGGCCGCTGATCGCCAGCACCGGAGCGTGATCCATTTTGGCGTCATACAGCCCGGTTAACAGATGTGTGGCCCCCGGCCCGCCCGTCGATAAGCAGACGCCTGGCTCGCCGGTGAATTTGGCGTGACCGACCGCCATAAACGCGGCCATCTCTTCATGACGTACCTGAATAAATTCGATACCGTCTCCGGCTTTGTTGGCGCGCTGAATAGCCCCGAGCACGCCATTTATGCCATCGCCAGGGTAACCGAAAATGCGCGTTACGCCCCACTCTTTCAGGCGTTTGACAAAGAAATCGCTTGTTTTCATGGTCACTGAAATGTTCTCCTTGCGCGTGGATAACCGTCTTTAAAGGTAGACGATGCCAGGATCAGTTCTGGCGGTATCCGCTGAGCAAACGCGGAAATAAGGAAGAAACGGATGAATCTTATCGTTAAGCATGAAGTGACTGAGCAGGACCAGAGCGAGCTGTTTGACGGTTTACGGCGTTACAACCAGCAGTTTGTTAATCTCAGCGAGTGGTCGCATCTGGCGGTCTATTTTCGCGACGAAAGCGGTGTAATGCAGGGGGGCGTGATCGCCCGCCAGCAAGGGGAGTGGTTGGATATCAAGTATCTTTGGGTGCATGAGTCGCAGCGCGGTAACGGACTGGGGCGCGAGTTGATGCTGCGGGCGATGCAGGAAGCGGTAGCGATCGGCTGTCGCCACGCGCTGGTCGACACCTTCAGTTTTCAGGCGTTGCCTTTCTACCAAAAACTGGGCTTTGAAGAGCAGATGACGCTGGCGGATTTCCCGCACAAGGGAATGCAGCGCCACTATCTGATCAAAGACCTGCCAGCATGAGACTGGTTAATGGCGTCGTGTTCGACATCCGCCACTTCCTTTTACCATGCACGGAGAGTAGTTATGTGCTGGTTGCAATACCCGCCACCAGCAGTACAACCAAACAGAATGTAATACTGCTCAGAGGAAAGGGTTGTGCGCCTGCCCACGAGCAGCAACCCGTTTACTGAAATTCATCCTCTCTCCCCTTTATCTCGGCCCCTGACCCCAATTAATAACTCACACTTTTTTGCGGCTCGTCAGCGATGGCGAGATGCGTTGGGGCCAGTTGATGGGGGAAACACCATTGAGTGCCGGGCGGGCAAACAGGAATCCCTGGAAACGTTCAACACCCACTGCTTCCAGCCAGCACCACTCTTCAATTTTTTCAACGCCTTCAGCCACCACGGTGATTTGCAGCTCAGCGCAGCAATCGAGAATGGCTTTCACAATCGCCTGCTTCGGGCCGTGCAGATGAATGTCAGTGACGATGGTGCGGTCGATTTTAAGTTTGTCGGGCTGGAATTTTGCCAGCAGCGACAGCCCGGCGAAACCGGAACCAAAATCATCAATCGCCAGGCCGATTCCGGCAGCGCGAAGCTGGCGAATGGCCCATGTGAACTCATCGTAGCCGGAAATCACTTCATCTTCTGTCACTTCAACGATGATTTGCCCTGGGTTGAGATGATTGCGGGTTATGTGATTGAGCAGAATGTCCACCGCGCCGGGAATTTTCACCAGCGACATGGGTAACAAATTGATGGCCACTTTGTGATTGCCAATTCCCAGGCGGCTGGCCATCGCCAGCGCCCAGCCTTTGGACGCGAGATCCGCTTCATGCAGCTTGTCGGGGGCAATTGTGGCGAAATACTCCTGCGGGCTGCCGCCGTTCGGTCCGCGGATCAGCGCTTCCAGCGAAGAGATATTGCCGCGCAGCGGTTCAATGATCGGCTGGAACGCGAACTGGCACGGCTGGCCTTCAGTCACAGGTGTGCTGACATTGACGAACGGTGGGCTTTTAAGGGTAAATGACCACTGATCCGGCTCGGTATTACGTATTCCGTCATTGCTCTTCGGCGAGGCGATAAAATTGCGGATGAATTTGTAAACCCGATCATTGCTCGCCAATTGATACTTCAGCGTGCCAAACCGCAGGATTGTGCGCAGCACCGCTGGCGATGTCATTGAGCAGAGATCAAACAGCATCATGCCGCGATCGACAAACCGGCGGCACGGCGCATAATCACGCAATAATTCAACCATACTGCTGTGGCGTGTATCCCGGCTTATTCGCTCATAGACCACGTTCACTGCGTCCAGCGGCCCTTCAAGGACCTGCAAGAAATGATCGCCATTGAACAGTAAAATCCCTGTGACCTGCAACTGTGAATTGCGCAGGTTTGCTCGCTCGACAATTGACGTCAGCTGAGAGGGATCTAATGTGCGATTCAGACGGCTACGGTAAATCAAAGTCGCTAACACGAGAAGCTACCCTCAGAATGCCTGGAAAAACCCGATTAGATAATGCAATCTCGCGATCCTAGCAAGATTGCAAGCATTCAGTCCGTTGATTAAGGGGTATTCTATTAGCGTGCTCGCTGGCTTAACAGGGTTAATCGGAGGCGATAACCGTGTTATGAATGCGTTGAGAAACGGCTTTCTGCGTGGTAAAGCGCTCGCGACAGCCAGTGCATCAAAATCACCTGATGCTCGTGCTTTGCCTCTTCCTTCGCCATGAGTATTGCGCGCAGTTTTCCCATTTCATATTCGCGGTCAGTGTTATTTCCCACACAAAATATAATCTCTTTGAGCTGCTGCTAAGGCGATCTTTAATGAATGCTGCAGTTTTGTTCATATTTTGCCTGGTGAAAATGTAAACAAATTAGCCTGCTATGTTAATATTTTTATTTCCCGACCTTTAATTTTCAGACTTTCATGGATTGCGGGCTGATAATTTAGCTTAAGGGTTAATTTATGGCTGATGCATTTTAATTTCGTCATTTTTCTTTCGCAAAATCATAACAATATTTATCAGTGGAACTGTTACCCTGACTTAAAAAATATTTATCATAGCTACTTTTCGTTGGCCTCTGCTTTGTGGAGAATACATCGGCAATAACAAATCGACTGGCCGGTAAATTATAAAAAAAAGCTATTACCGCGTCAGTAATACTTTTTTGAACGCGGTATATTGTGGGGTATATTCATGAAGCGTAACACTCCTGTTACACAGAAAGAGTTTTTGCTTAACGATGGCATGACACTGTTGTCGACTACTAACATACACAGCCAGATTACTTATGCTAATTCCGCCTTTATTGATGCCAGCGGATATAGCGAAGATCAACTTATGGGTGAGGCGCATAATATAATTCGTCACCCTGATATGCCGCCTGCGGCATTTGGCGATATGTGGTTCACTATCCAGCAGGGAGACTCCTGGACCGGAATTGTTAAAAACCGCCGCCTCAATGGTGATCACTACTGGGTTCGCGCCAACGTTACCCCGGTATATCAGCAAGGGCAGCTCACCGGTTATATCTCGGTGCGAAATATCCCAACGCGTGAAGAAATTGACGCCTGTGCTGAACTTTATCAGCAGGCGAATGAAAACAAACTCCGCAGACATCGTTTTTATAAAGGTCTGGTTGTTCGTCGAGGTTTATTTTCTTTTTTCTCTATTTTTCAGCGAATCAGTGTTTCAAAACGCATAAATGTTGGCACGATTATTACTGCCGCCCTGCTCGTTGCGCTGCAATTTGTACCTTTTGATGCTGCAGAAAAAGCCGGGAGTTCAATTATTATATTAGGGTTTTTGTCATTTTTTTTGCACAGTCAACTATCTGCTCCGTTGAAAATCGTGTTGGATCAAATGCAGAAAGTGGTTTCCGGACGCGAGGCCGATTATGTGCACTTTAATCGTGTGGATGAAATTGGTTTATTGATGCGTCTGGTTAACCAGGCCGGGTTAAATCTCCGTTCTCTGGTGGGTGATGTATCGACGCATATCAATGGCATTCGAGTGATTAGTGGGCGTATTTCCAGCGAAGGCGAATCTCTGCAACGCCGCACGGAAGAAACCTCCGGCGAACTGCATCAGACCGCCGCGGCTGTAGAAGAGATCGCCAGTGCCGTGCGCCAGACAGCGGCAACCGCTGCTGAAGCGATGGTCAGAGCGGATGAAGCCAGCGCCAGTGCGATGGAAAGCGGTAATGTGATGAAAAAAACTATCGACATGATGCAGTCTGTTTCTGCGGATAACAGCAAAATCGTCGATATTATTAGCGTCATCGACAGTATCGCCTTCCAGACCAATATTCTGGCGCTGAATGCGGCGGTGGAAGCTGCGCGCGCCGGGGAATCTGGCCGTGGTTTTGCTGTGGTTGCCGCCGAAGTACGCAATCTGGCGCAACACTCAGCCTCCGCCGCGCGCGAGATCCAGACGCTGATCGAGCATAACGTGGCGAATGTGAAAAGCGGTGTTGATATGGTTGCCAGCACAGAGACGCATCTGACGGCGATGATTGACAACGTGATTAACATGTCCACGATGATCAAAGAGATCAGCACCGCGACCCACGAACAGACGCAGGCTCTGGAGCTGATTAACCAGTCTGTTTCTCGTATCGGGACGATGACCCACAACAACACGTCGATGGTGGAACAGGTGACCAGCGCAGCGGAGGATCTTTCGGAACGGACTACCCGCCTGCATCGCGCGGTACATGTGTTCGGCGGTAGCTGATAAACACATGCTATAGTCGCAGCGGGCATTTTTGCGCAAAAGGCGAAGCATGATGTTACTCAGAGCAGTACTGATTTTTATCCTGTCGGCGGCCACCTGTGCCGCCGCTTCTCTGCGTCCTCCTGCCGGATTTATGCAGCCACCGGAACAACAGGCTTCAGACGATAAAGCGGTAAAGTGCCCGGATGTTCCCACACCGTTTACTCGCGTGCTCGATTTTCCCAGTAAATATGAAGGCTCCGACCACGCCCGCGCCACGCTCAATCCACAGGCTGATGCGGCGTTTCGCCAGCAAACGCAGCCCATCACCGAAATGGAGCGCTATATCAGCCGTCAGGTCACCGCCTGGGCGCACAGCGGGAATGCGCAGCACATTGCCTGCACGGTGGCCGCGCTGGATCAATGGGCCAGCGCGGGCGCATTAACGGAACGTGCCCAAAATCATACTGGCAGGTCAATGCGCAAATGGGCGTTGGCTTCCTTCTCCTCCGCCTGGTTGCAACTGGAATACGCGCCGCAGCACCCGCTTAAGGCTTATCCGGATCAGCAAAAAAATATTCAACGCTGGCTGGGAAATCTGGGGGATTTGGTCGTGAAGGAGTGGCATGATTTGCCGCTTGATAAGGTTAACAACCATAGTTACTGGGCAGCCTGGGCCATCATTACCACTGCCGTGGTAACGCAGCGACAGGATCTGTTCACCGCCGCGCTGGATATCTATCGCACCGCCATGCAGCAGGTAGATGATGAGGGCTTTTTACCCAATGAACTGCGCCGCCGCCAGCGCGCCCTTTCCTATCATAATTACGCGCTGCAACCGCTGGTGATGATCGCTCTGTTTGCGCGGGCAAACAGCGTTGATGCGTTGGTGGAAAATCACAGTGCCTTAAAACGCCTCGGCGTGCGGGTTATTGGTGGGCTGGATGAGGCCAGCGCATTTACGCAACGTACTGGCGTAGTGCAGGATATGGCGTTTTTGCAACATCCGACGAACCTGGCCTGGCTTGAGGCCTGGTGTTCGCTGTACGCCTGTGACAGCACACTGAGACAGCGACTGGCCAGTTTGCGCCCCTTGTATAATACGCGTCTGGGGGGCGACCTGAGCCGTCTGGCCGGTGCCTACGGCGTTGAGTGAATCACTTATTGCCCATTTCAGAGAGCCGTCAGGTAATCGGTGCAGATTTACGGCGTGCCGGAAAACGAGGCGAGCGGTTTCCACTTTCGTCATTCCGGTTCGTCCCGGCAAAAAATTGCACTTCGTCCCAACCTGGAAGGCGCGTCAGGCAAAGTGATTAAGACTCTATTTCTCTGCTGTTATTTGCAGAATGCGTCGCGTCTGGGGATGTAGTGTGTGGTTTTTTTTAATTATCCTTTAGTGAAGGGGCATATTTTAGTGCGTGTTAAAGAGACCTTCAGCGTATCAATGGGTATAGTCCTGGTGTTTTAAAGATGCGTTCGGGAAAAGGTTATTTGCTTATTTATTGCGATCCCTTTTCATGCACTTCTCCAGTATTTTTCGCCAGATGCGCAGGAACAACCGGCTGAATTAAGACAATCCTGAAATCCCTTTTTCCTGTTGCGCTTTACGTAACAATGATCGAGGATAGTTGTTCGGTATTTTTTTGTACCGAACTGCAATGATGAGATTGAATTTCGCCCGGCACTGTTACCGGGCTTGTCCTTGAAACATTGAACTGGATTAAGGAGTAAGCATGAAATCGAACCGTCAGGCACGCCACATCATGGGGCTGGATTACAAAGTGTCAAATACGCGTAAAATTGTTACTAAAGACAATGAGGAAGAGACGGTGGTCGTTCATCGCTCCGGGCGTCATCGCCGCGCGGGTTAAGTTTTTCCCCCTTAACCACCCCAATCGGGGTGGTTTTTTGTTTTCCCTGCTTGATAACAATTCATCAACGAAATCCGCGAACAAGCAGAATTTGCTGACGGCTTGCTTTATACTTTCGCCCGTCGCACACCCCCCCGCGAAACGCGCTCGCAGGGATCGTTGAACAAGGAGCTGTAAAATGAATGCCAAACATAATAAAAACCGATCGTTATATATTCCTTATGCCGGGCCAGTGCTGCTGGAGTTTCCACTGCTGAACAAAGGCAGCGCCTTCAGCATGGAAGAGCGCAGTAATTTCAATCTGCTGGGCTTGTTACCAGAAGTAGTTGAAACAATTGAAGAACAAACCGAACGCGCCTGGTTGCAGTACCAGAGCTTTAAAACAGATATTGATAAGCACATTTATTTACGCAATATCCAGGATACCAACGAAACCCTCTTCTACCGTCTGGTAGAAAACCATCTCGATGAGATGATGCCAGTGATCTACACCCCGACTGTTGGTTGGGCCTGTGAACGCTTCTCTGACATCTACCGCCGTTCTCGTGGTGTATTTATCTCCTGGCAGAATCGCAGCAGTATGGACGATATTCTGCAAAACGTACCGAACCACAATATCAAAGTGATCGTGGTGACCGATGGCGAACGTATTCTTGGTCTTGGCGACCAGGGGATTGGTGGCATGGGGATTCCGATTGGCAAGCTGTCGCTCTATACCTCCTGTGGCGGTATCAGCCCGGCTTACACCCTACCTGTGGTTCTGGATGTAGGCACCAACAACCAGCAATTGATTAATGATCCGCTCTATATGGGGTCACGCCACCCGCGTATTACCGGTGAAGAGTATTACGCTTTCGTCGATGAATTTATTCAGGCAGTGAAACAGCGCTGGCCGGATGCGCTGCTGCAATTTGAAGACTTCGCGCAGAAAAACGCGATGCCGTTGTTGAATCGCTATCGCGATGAGATCTGCTGTTTTAACGATGATATTCAGGGGACGGCAGCCGTAACTGTCGGTACGCTGATTGCCGCCAGCCGTGCGGCGGGTAGCCAGTTGAGTAACCAGAAGATAGTCTTCCTCGGCGCAGGTTCAGCCGGTTGCGGTATCGCTGAGCAGATCATTGCCCAGACGCAGCGCGAAGGTTTGAGCGAAGCGGCGGCCCGTCAGAAAATCTATATGGTCGATCGTTTCGGTCTGCTGACGGACGAAATGCCGAATCTGCTGCCGTTCCAGAGCAAACTGGTGCAGAAACGCGAAAACCTGCAAAACTGGGATACAGGCGCGCAGAATGAAGCACTGTCGTTGCTGGATGTCGTACGTAATGTGAAGCCGGACATCTTGATCGGGGTTTCTGGACAGACGGGTCTGTTCACCGAAGAGATCATCCGCGAAATGTACAAGCATTGCCCGCGCCCAATCGTGATGCCGCTCTCCAACCCGACTTCCCGTGTGGAAGCGACACCGCAGGACATCATTAGCTGGACCGATGGTATGGCGCTGGTCGCCACTGGCAGTCCGTTCGCGCCGGTGCAGTGGAAAGAGAAAACCTATCCAATTGCTCAGTGCAATAACGCCTATATTTTCCCGGGCATTGGTCTTGGGGTGATCTCCGCCGGCGCGTCGCGCATCACCGATGAGATGCTGATGGCTGCCAGCGAAACGCTGGCGGAATACTCGCCGCTGCTGCTGAATGGTGAAGGTCTGGTGCTGCCGGAACTGAAAGATATCCAGTCCGTTTCCCGCGCTATCGCGTTTGCCGTCGGTAAAATGGCGCAGCAACAAGGCGTGGCGGCGAAAACCTCGCCTGAAGCACTGAAACAGTCGATCGACGACAACTTCTGGGAACCGAAGTACCGCAGCTATCGCCGTACCTCTATCTGATCCTCCTGCGCCCGGCGTCCTTGTGCGCCGGGCTATGCTTCCTCGCTGGTAAAAGATTCATTTCCCCGCTAAAATCCTTTTCACCCATCAACTTACTGAATATAAAAGGAGGCTAATTATGCTGTATTGTGAACTGTTCAATGTTTCACATGCATTTGGCGATCGTGCCAGCTCAAGCGTTATCGGTATCGTGCTGCGATAACTTCGGCTTGAGCGAAGCTTAAAACCCCCTTCTCTCGGGCTTACCGGGTTATCGTCAGCGATGTTTGACGAGGCACTCTCGTGCCTGTAACTCTTGAGTAAGCAATGAGCACATTACTATCTGCACAATCTCTCCGTGTTGAAACGGCCTTTGGCCCGTTATTCTCCGATCTCTCTTTTACCCTGAGAAAAGGCGATCGCCTTGGACTTATTGGTGACAATGGTTGCGGCAAAAGTACCCTGCTGAAAGTGCTGGACGGCTCGCTGTCTCCGCTTTCCGGCAACGTTACGGTTGCGCACCACTGCCTGCTGGCGCGCGTGGAACAACATTTGCCTGACGATTTGCTGGCGATGACGTTGCTTGATGCCGTGCTGGCGCAGTTGCCTGGCAACGAGCGTGACAACCAGCGCTGGCGCGCGGAATCGCTGCTTGCCAGCATGGGGCTGAGCACGGCGGAAATCGCCCTCACCGCCGCCACTCTCAGCGGCGGCCAGCATACCCGCTTGCTGCTGGCGCGGGCGCTGATCCGCGAACCGGATCTGTTGTTGCTGGATGAACCCGGTAACCATCTTGATCTGCCGACGTTGTTGTGGCTGGAGCAGTTCCTGCTCGGCTGGCGTGGAAGCTTTGTGATGGTTTCTCATGATGCTGCCTTGCTGGATGCTGTTACTAACGGCAGCTGGATCCTGCGTGACCACACTCTGAACCACTTTGCTTTACCGTGCAGCCAGGCGCGCCAGGCGCTGGAAGAGCGCGATGCAAGCGACGCGCTACGTCACAAAGCGGAACAAAAGGAGATCGACCGTGTGACGGCGAGTTCTAAGCGGCTGGCTATCTGGGGACGGGTCTACGACAACGAAGATCTGGCGCGCAAGGCTAAACAGATGGCGCGGCAGGTTGAGCGCCTGAAAGAGAGCCAGACCACCCTAACCGAAGGTAGTGCCTGGCGGCTCTCGCTGCATGGCGAAGCGCTACCCGCGGATCGACTGCTGGAGATGGAACAGCTTGCTGTGCCGCCCTCATCAGGGTTGCCCGCCCTGTTCCATGTTCCGCTCGCCCGGTTGAAAAGCGGCGATCGCGTGGCGGTGATGGGGCGCAACGGCTGCGGGAAATCATCGCTGTTGCGGCTGATCTGGCGGGCTTTGCACGGCGAAGCATCTACGTTGCGGCTACATCCACGTCTGCATACGGGATATTACGACCAGACGTTACATCAGCTACCGAATGATGCCACGCTGTTCGACGCGCTGGAGCCGTTTGCCCCCCAGCCCGCCGATCGCAAAATGGCGCTGATTAGCGCCGGTTTTGCCTGGGCGCGTCACGGGCAGCGGGTGGCGACATTGAGCGGCGGCGAACGTTCGCGGCTGCTGTTTGTCGGCCTGTCGCTGGCGCGGTTTAACCTGTTGTTGCTGGATGAACCCACCAACCATCTTGATATGGCAGGCAAAGAGGCGTTGGCCGAAACCCTGCAACAGTTTAGCGGCGGGGTCCTGCTGGTCAGTCACGATCGTCAATTGATTAATGCCTGCTGCAATCGTTTCTGGCTGGTGGAAAACGGCGAACTGAACGAATGGCATGATGCCGAAGCGGTTTATTATCGCTTACGGGAAAGCGTCGCGGTTTCTGCCACTCAGCCGCAGCCGCTTGTTGCTGCGGCTGATGAAACGGATGACGACGACACCCTTCTTCTGCGCCTTATCGAACTGGAGACGCGGCTAGAAGAGGATCTGGCGCGTAAGGATAAGCATCAGAAACCGCAGTTGCAGGCACAGTGGCGCGAGGAGATTGACCGTATACGTCTTCTCCTGTAGGCCGGATAAGCGGCAGCGCCATCCGACGAAGTATTGTGCTTTTGCCGGATGTGCTTTTCCGGATAGCGGCTGTGACTGAGCTAGCCCGGGGAGTCGGCTTAAAACGCGGGGCCATTTAATGCAAACAGGCGCTCTTCTGCGCCTGTTTTTTTACTGCGAATGTTTCGCTTTCCAGGCTTCCCATGCCTGTTTAATTTCCTGCTTCGCGCTGGCGGCGTCGTTAAAGCCGTTCAGCTCAACTTTTTTGCGACCGTCAGGCAATTGTTTGTAGACGCGGAAGAAAGCTTCCAGTCGTTCCTGCTCGATCTTCGGCAGATCGGTGACATTCTTGATGTCGTCATAGGTTGGGTCAATTTTGCTGGCCGGAACGGCAACAATTTTGTCGTCGGTCTCGCCGCCATCAATCATTTTCAGCACGCCAATTGGGCGCAGCTTGATCAGTGTGCCCGGAGCCAGCGGCGCGCGGGTATAGAAAATCACATCCAGCGGATCGCCATCCCCCGCCAGCGATTGGGTCAGCGAACCGTAATTCGCCGGATAAGCGACCGGCATTGACTGGAAGCGATCGACGACAATAAAGCCGGTTTTCGCGTCTGTTTCATATTTGATAATGCCGCCTGCCGGGATCTCCGTTACCGCATAAAACTCGTCCGGGTTGTTTTCAGGCTGCGGGAATTCGAGGATATTCTGCGCCTGCACGGACGCTGAAATCAGTACGCTCACCGCGAGGATTTTTTTCACCAGATGCATTGTTGTTCACTCTTTGTTTTTAGAAAGCAACAATTTGGCGACAATAGATGACAACCGTATGACATCCCTTTCTGCACATCAATAACCTTATAAATAAGATAGTTATGGTCTTTTTCCCCCTACCTGAATTGGGGGATTATTCGCTGAATGTTTACAATATGTTGCCAACCCATTGAATCCACTGTCTAACCCCCTTAATCCTTAAAGATGTAGATAACGGTTGAAGCCGAACGCCACACCCGGATCTCAGTTCTTATGCTTATCAAAGGAGAAACACCATGAAAGCTGCTGTAGTTACGAAAGATCATCAGGTTGATGTCACTGAAAGGACACTGCGTCCGCTGAAGCATGGCGAAGCGTTACTGAAAATGGAGTGCTGTGGGGTATGTCATACCGACCTGCACGTGAAGAACGGTGATTTTGGCGATAAGACCGGTGTTATTCTCGGTCATGAAGGGATTGGCATTGTGGCTGAAGTGGCAGAAGGCGTTACGTCGCTGAAAGTGGGCGATCGCGCTTCTGTCGCCTGGTTTTTCCAGGGGTGCGGCCACTGTGAATATTGTAACAGCGGTAACGAAACCCTCTGCCGTGACGTGGTGAATGCTGGGTACACTGCCGATGGCGGCATGGCACAAGAGTGCATTGTGGTGGCGGATTACGCGGTAAAAGTACCGGATGGCCTTGATTCAGCGGCAGCCAGCAGCATCACCTGCGCCGGAGTCACCACCTATAAAGCCGTTAAAGTCTCGCAGATCAAACCTGGGCAGTGGATTGCTATTTACGGTCTCGGCGGTCTCGGTAACCTGGCGCTGCAATATGCGAAAAATGTCTTTAATGCCAAAGTTATTGCGCTGGATGTTAACGATGAGCAACTGAAGCTGGCGGCCAGCATGGGCGCAGACCTGACCATCAACTCGCGTAGCGAAGATGCAGCGAAGATCGTGCAGGAAAAAACCGGCGGTGCGCATGCTGCGGTAGTGACGGCGGTGGCGAAAGCGGCGTTTAACTCCGCCGTCGATGCAGTGCGCGCTGGCGGCCGCGTGGTAGCGGTTGGTCTGCCGCCGGAAGCGATGAGCCTCGATATTCCGCGCCTGGTGCTGGACGGTATTCAGGTGGTCGGTTCGCTGGTCGGTACGCGCCAGGACCTGACGGAAGCCTTCCAGTTTGCCGCCGAAGGTAAGGTAGTACCGAAAGTGGCGCTGCGTCCGCTGGAAGATATCAACGCTATCTTCAAAGAGATGGAACAGGGCCAGATCCGCGGCCGCATGGTAATCGATTTACGCCATTAATTACCTGCTATTGCCTATAATCACGGGAGCATCGATGCCTAATGCTGGTCACGTAAGGTGACCGGCATTGTTTTTAAAAAAGTATTTGGACTTTTTTGCCTCACCAATGGAATTGTAAATATCACATCGTTTTTACGCCCAGATTCCGTAGGCAGGCGTTATACGGAGAAAACGCAGAGCAATATGCGTCATCAACCACAACAAAGATCGTTCCCTGAATCACGATAGATAATATTACCTTCCATATACTTCCAGGTAATCGCCCCATAACGCAATTCGAGCGTTTCCAGATGAGTGCTGCTCGGTGCATCCTGCAAAGCACTTTTTGCTGATTATCAGCCCGCTCGCCTGTGCTTTTTTGTTGCGATCATCTTCATATTAAGCAAATTATTACATTATAAATATTTTTAAGAGAATAAATTTCTTAATTTATAGAAATTACCCGTTTTTTTGTGACGTTTTTCTCTGCGCCCAAGCGTATGCTTTTTTCCATTCTACCTGTCTCCGTTTATGGCGTTTGCCTGATTATCCTGAAGGTTGTCGTTATGTCTGAAATTATAAAAAATCCGTTGTGGCAGCGTTTCATCCACGCAGTGCAGGAAGAGGTTAAACCTGCGCTGGGTTGTACAGAACCGGTTTCCCTGGCACTGGCGGCAGCGGTTGCGGCCTCTGAACTGAATGGTTCGCTGGAGCGTATTGACGCCTGGGTCTCCCCCAATCTGATGAAAAACGGGCTGGGGGTGACGGTGCCGGGAACCGGCATGGCTGGACTGCCGATCGCTGCAGCGCTGGGGGCATTAGGTGGAAATCCCGGTGCCGGGCTGGAGGTGCTGAAAGATGCCTCTGTACAGGCGATTGCCGATGCGAAAGCGATGCTGAAAGCCGGAAAGGTCAAGGTGATGCTTCAGCAACCCTGCGACGATATCCTGTTTTCCCGTGCAAAGCTCTACAGTCAGGATGGTTGGGCGTGCGTAACGATCGTAGGCGGGCATACTCACATTGTGCATATCGAAACAGAGACTGGCGTGAAGTTTACTCAGGACGCGGGTGTGGGGACTGATGATCGGGCATCGCCGCTAGCGGTATTGTCGGAGACGTCATTGAAAGAGATCCTCGCGTTTGTGAATACCGTGCCGTTCGACGCTATTCGTTTCATTCTGGATGCCGCCCAACTTAACGGCGCACTGTCGCAGGAGGGATTACGGGGAACATGGGGATTGCATATCGGCGCGACGCTGGAAAAACAGTGCGCGCGCGGTCTGCTGGCAAACGATCTCTCGACGGCGATCCTCATCCGTACCAGCGCAGCGTCAGATGCACGCATGGGGGGGGCAACATTGCCTGCCATGAGCAATTCCGGTTCCGGTAATCAGGGAATCACCGCCACGGTACCCGTGATGGTAGTGGCGGAGCACTTTGGTGCCAGTGATGAGAAACTGGCGCGTGCGCTGATGCTTTCTCATCTGAGTGCCATCTACATCCACCATCAACTCCCGCGGTTGTCAGCGTTGTGTGCGGCAACAACAGCAGCGATGGGGGCGGCAGCCGGAATGGCCTGGTTGATGGGCGATGGGCAATACAGCACGATTTCAATGGCAATCAGCAGCATGATTGGCGATGTGAGCGGAATGATTTGTGATGGCGCATCGAACAGTTGTGCGATGAAAGTCTCGACAAGTGCATCTGCTGCGTGGAAAGCGGTGCTGATGGCGCTGGACAATACGTCAGTCACGGGTGACGAAGGGATTGTGGCCCACAACGTGGAACACTCGATTGCGAATCTGTGTGCGCTGGCGTGTCATTCCATGCAGCAAACGGACAAACAGATCATTGGGATCATGACCCGTAAAGCACATTAATTCATCGGCCGGATACGGCGTTTACAGGGCTATCCGGCAAATTTTTACGCGATTCTTATTCCCCTTTCAGCCGTACTTCTGTATCTGTCGCAATCGATTCGGGTTCCGTCAGCATCAGGCAAACCTAAGTTACCCTGAACGTGTCGCCGCCATTCAGGACCGGGCAAGCGTCGTGCTTACCCTTTTTTTATGCCTGTGTGACAGGTTCGGTTCTCATTTTCGTGCGGCGACGACCATAGACCAGCAGTGCGGTCATGGCGGCAAAGGTCAACACCGCTGCAGGCAGCGTAAGATAGCGATAAGTCAGGCCGAAAGTAATGATCAAGCCACCGAACCATGCGCCCACCGCGTTGCCGAAATTGAAGGCCATTTGCCCTCCTGCTGCGCCCAACATCTCGCCGCCCTTCGCATTTTGCAGCAGCATAATTTGCAGCGGCGCGGAGAGCGCAAACAGGCCTGCGCAGCAAATAAAACCGAGCGACAGCGCCCCGACTTTGTTTTCTCCAGCGACGAACAGCCCCAGCATCGCCAGCATAATGCAAAATTCAGTCGCTGCCGCAATGCGTAATGGACTGAATTTGACGGAGAGCTTGCCGCTGAACATATTCCCCAGCACCATTCCCAGCCCCATCAGCGTCATGATGAAAGTCATCGAGACTTCGGAGAAGCCAGAGACGGTGACCATAAATGGCTTCACGTAGCTGAACCAGGCAAACACACCGGCATTGCCAAACATGGTGGCGGCGAAAATCAGCCACGGCTCTGGTTTTTTCAGAAATTGAAACTGTTCGCACAGGCGGCTTTCGGTGTTATCAAACAGCGCCGGAACCCAAAAGATCACCGAGATAATTACGGCGATGTCGAACAGCGAAATCAGCAAGAAAGTGTAGCGCCAGCTAAAACTGTGGCCGATCCATGTACCCAGCGGAATACCGATCAGATTCGCGACGGTCATACCGGCGATCATGCCTGCCACTGCCATCGTTACTTTGCCGGGAGGGGCTATTTTCGACAGGATAATTGCCCCAACGCCAAAGATTGCCCCATGCGGAAAACCGGAAATTAAGCGGGCGATAATCAGCATCGGATAAGCGCTGGAGAACGTGAACATGGCATTACCGATGACGCACAGCACCACCAGAAACAACAAGATGTTTTTCAACGAAAAACGGTTAGAAAAAAGCGCCATGATCGGCGCGCCGATCACCACGCCAGAGGCATAAGCCGAAATCATATGTCCTGCCGACGGAATCGAGATACCGACATTGGTGGCGAGTTCCGTCAACACGCCCATAATACCGAATTCCGCCATTCCCAGACCAAAGGTCGCAAGTGCTAACGAAAAAATCGTTTTTTTCATACCACAAATCACTTGTTAAAAGAGTGTTGCGGGCATTATTGACCATTCAACCGCAGCAGACCAGACGAAAAGCCGCGACTGACTCATTAATCCATAAAATCAGGCAGGTTGCGGCAAAGATGACATTCGCCGTAATACAACATTGTCTCACCTGGCGGTTAAAAAATTCAGGCCGCATGATGATTTCGGTAATCTGCGCAAGGAAAGGGAACTGTGTTGTTGGTGCCCTTGATGCGCAGGTGGCGAATATCCACGAAAGCCGCTCCGGATGGGCATCCGGAGCGGGGTTAAGATCACTTGATCCCTTCGCTGCTCTCTTTTTTTGCTTCCAGACGCACCACATCGTTATACCAGCGCGGATGGTGTTTCTGCGCCCAGCGGCGGCTCACCTTCCCTTCGATCATGCCTTTAATGGAGCCCTTCACCCAGAAGGCCATATACATATGGATGAGGATGGCATGAATCAAAATAATCGCGGATGTAGCGTGCAGTAGCAGGCCGTAACGGATCACCTGAATCGGGAAATACTGCGCAAAATAAGGACGCCAGATGATGACGCCGGTCATCAGTAGCACCGTCATCATGCTCATGATGGTCCAGAACATCATTTTTTGTCCGGCATTGTATTTCCCGACCTTAGCGACCTTGTGCTCATTACCCTTTAATACTTCGACGATGTTTTTCAGCCAGGGCAGATCTTTTTTGTCCGGGATGTTGTGATGCACAAAGCGCACAAACATAAACATCAGCGCGAAGAAGATCGCCACACCAAAGAAGGGATGTAGAATGCGTCCCATCTGCGGCGTACCGAAGGTTTCCGTCAACCACTGTAATGTCGGGAAGAAAAACGAGATGCCGGAAAGCGCGACCAGAAAGAAGCAGACCACCACTGTCCAGTGACAGGCGCGATCGATAAATTGGGTACGCACAATCATTTTTGACTTACTCATGATGATCCTCTTCGTCGTCATCCACTTCTTTGTTCGGCCCAATCCCAATGTAGTGGTAAATCAAACCGGCGAACGTGGCGAGGAATCCCGCCGCCGACAGCGGTTTCAGCACCCCTTTCCACAGATTGACCGAGGTATCGATACGCGGATTTTCCGGCAAATTGTGGTAAAGCTGCGGCTGGTCTGCATGGTGCAGCACATACATAACGTGTGTCCCGCCGACGCCCTGCGGGTTATAGATCCCTGCGCTGGCGTAACCGCGCGCTTTCAGTTTTTCTACCCGCTGTTCGCCCAACGCCAGCATTTCCTCTTTGGTACCGAAATGGATAGCGCCAGTCGGGCAGGTTTTCACACAGGCAGGTTCCTGGCCGACGCTAACCCGATCGACACAGAGTGTACATTTGTAGACCCGGTTATCCTCTTTATTGAGACGCGGGATGTTAAACGGACATCCGGCGATACAGTAGCCGCAGCCGATACAGTTATCCTGCTGAAAATCGACAATACCATTGGTGTACTGAATGATCGCACCCGCAGAAGGACACGCCTTCAGGCAGCCCGGTTCGGCACAATGCATGCAGCCATCTTTGCGGATCAGCCACTCCAGTTTGCCATTCTGCTCGGTTTCGCTAAAGCGCATCACCGTCCAGGATTTGGCGCTCAGATCTGCCGGATTGTCGTAAACCCCGACACAATGTCCCACGTCATCGCGGATGTCGTTCCATTCTGAACACGCCACCTGGCAGGCTTTGCAGCCCACACAGGTGGAAACATCGATAAGCTTGGCAACTTCGGCCTTATAATCACGCGCCCGTGGGGGCGGCGTAATTGGGTTAGTCGCGGAGCGCTTAAGAATGTCCTGAGTTTCCATAGCCATAATCTCGCTCCCTTATGCTTTCTCGATATTCACTAAAAACGCCTTATATTCCGGTGTTTGCGAGTTTGCATCGCCTACGTTCGGCGTCAGGGTATTGGCGATGTAGCCCTTTTGCGCAACACCTTCAAAACCCCAGTGCAGCGGAATACCAACGGTCTCCACCGGCTGACCATGCACCTGCAACGTGCGCAGGCGACGTGTGACAACAGCCACTGCGCGAATAAAACCGCGCTTGCTGCTGACCCGAACGCGATCGCCATTGCTGATGCCTTTCGCCGCCGCCAGTGTTTCGCTGATTTCAACAAACTGCTGCGGCTGGGCAATGGCATTCAGGCGCGCATGCTTGGTCCAGGTGTGGAAATGTTCCGTCAGACGATAAGTGGTGCCGATATAGGGGAACTGATCCTTTTTCCCGAGCCGCTTCACATCGTCCGGATAGATGCGCACTACCGGACTGGAGACGACATTCGGATGCAATGGGTTGGTGCCGAGCGGGGTTTCCATTGGTTCGTAATGTTCCGGGAACGGCCCTTCTGCCAGCTTATCGAGGGCGAACAGACGTCCTAATCCTTCCTGCTGCATAATAAATGGCCCGGTATTGCTGCCCGGCGGCGCGGTGTTGAAGTCTGGAATATCGTTACCGACCCACTTCGTCCCGTTCCACTGAATCAGCATCCTTTTCGCATCCCACGGTTTGCCCTGAATATCAGCCGACGCGCGGTTGTAGAGCACGCGACGGTTGAGCGGCCAGGCCCATGCCCAGCCCAGCGTATTACCCAGACCGGAAGGGTCAGCATTATCGCGGTTGGCCATCTGGTTACCCTGCTCTGTCCAGCTACCGCTGTAGATCCAGCAGGATGACGCAGTTGAGCCGTCGTCACGCAGCAACGCAAAGCTATTCAGCAATTGCCCTTTCTTCGCCAGCAGTTGCCCGTTGGCATCATAGAGATCCGCCAGCGCGTAGCCGTTATTCTCTTTCGCCACCTCTTCCGAATGCGGATTGTGCGGCTGGCTGTAGTTCCAGCTCATCTTCAGCAGCGGCTCTGCCCCTTTACCGCCTTCGGTGCGGTACATCTCGCGCAGACGGTGGTAAATCCCGGCGAGAATTTCCCCATCATTCAGCGCCTCACCTGGCGCATCCTGGCCTTTCCAGTGCCACTGTAACCAGCGACCGGAGTTGGCAATTGAGCCGTCTTCTTCGGCGAAGCAGGTTGATGGTAAACGGAACACCTCTGTTGCAATGGTCGACGGATCGACATCGTTCATTTCGCCGTGGTTCTGCCAGAAGTTAGCGGTTTCGGTCACCAGCGGATCGATTACCACCATGTACTTCAATTTGCTCAGCGTACTGACGACTTTGTTTTTGTCCGGGAACGAGGCCACCGGGTTAAAGCCCTGGCAGATGTAGCCGGTCACCTCGCCTTTCGCCATCATATTGAAATAGTTGATAACGTCGTAAGACTGATCCCATTTCGGTAGCCAGTCAAAGCCCCAGTTGTTCTCCTTCTGCGCGGCATCGCCATAGAAAGATTTCATCAGGCTGACGAAGAACTTCGGATAATTGCTCCAGTAGTTAACCTGATCCGGTAACAGCGCTTTCGGCGTATTGGCCGCCAGATACTGTTGCAGAGAAGACTGTTTTTCCGAAGGCAGTGTCAGGTAGCCCGGCAGGCTGGTCGAGAGCAGCCCTAAATCCGTTAGCCCCTGAATGTTCGAGTGGCCGCGCAGCGCATTCACTCCGCCGCCCGCCATCCCCATATTGCCGAGCAGCAATTGGATCATCGCCATGGTACGAATGTTCTGCGCACCGACGGTGTGTTGCGTCCAGCCGAGCGCGTAAAGGAAAGTGGTGGTTCTGTCTGCCGCGCTGGTTGAGGCCAGCACGTCACACACTTTCAGGAAGTCTGCTTGCGGCGTACCACAAATATTTTCGACGGTTGCCGGCGTATAGCGATTGACATGCTGTTTCAGCAGATTCCACACACAGCGAGGATGGCTGAGCGTGTCATCACGTCTGGCATAGCCGTCCTCATCAAACTGATAGTTCCACGACGTCTTATCGTACTGACGCTTCCCGGTGTCGTAGCCGCTGAACAAGCCGTCTTCAAAGGTAAAATCGTCGCGCACCAGTAATGCGGCGTTGGTGTAGTGTTTGACGTACTCGGCGTTGATTTTATTGTTTTCAATGAGGTAGCGCAGTACGCCAGAAAGGAAAGTAATATCCGTCCCGGAACGTATTGGCGCATAGATATCCGCCACCGATGCTGTACGCGTAAAGCGCGGATCGACAACGATCAGCGTGGCATCATTATTATTTTTGGCTTCCATCGCCCAGCGGAAACCGACCGGGTGGGCTTCAGCGGCGTTACCGCCCATCACCATCACCACATTCGCGTTTTTGATATCAACCCAGTGGTTGGTCATCGCACCGCGACCAAATGTTGGAGCAAGACTTGCTACCGTTGGTCCGTGTCAGACGCGCGCCTGGTTATCTACCGCCAGCATGCCGAGGGAGCGCACAAATTTCTGCGTCAGCATGCCGGTTTCATTACTGGCTGCCGAAGCGCAAAGCATACCAGTGGAAAGCCAGCGATTGACTTTCACGCTCGCCGCGTTGTTTTCCACAAAATGCGCGTCGCGATCGTCTTTCATTAACCGGGCGATGCGGCTAAAAGCCTCGTCCCACGAGATGCGCTGCCACTTATTGGCGCCTGGTGCGCGGTATTGCGGGTAGCGCAGCCGGTCTTCACTGTGTACGTAATCAAGCAGGCCTGCGCCTTTCGGGCATAACGCGCCGCGGCTGACCGGATGATCCGGGTCACCTTCAATGTGATAAATCGCTTCTTTGGCGTTTTTCGCGCCATCGCCCAGGCTATACATCAATAGCCCACAACCCACGGAGCAGTATGTGCAGGAGTTTCGGATCTCTTTTGCGCGCAATAACTTATAATTTCGCGCCTGAGCCAGCGCCATTTTCGGGGCGAACCCTAATGCGGCAACTGTGGTTCCGGCCATACCGCCCGCGCAGATTTTGAAAAATTGTCTGCGGCTAACGTCCATTGCTTTCCTCATTATTTGTCTTCGACTGCGGCGGGAAACTAAACATTCCCGCAGGCGACATAATTGCGGTAAATCAATAACGCTGGCCAGTTGCCCCCTAATAGTCGCACTTATCTGATTTTATTAAGCCGTAAGGAGTAGATAGCTCGGAGCTGAATTCGCACCAGGTTATTAATCCGTGTTATAAGTTCAGGTTTGATTTTCGCCGATAAAGTGCAGCAATGAACAAAAAACGCGCAACATTAATGGGTTTACTGGCGGTAGTATTATGGAGCACCATGGTTGGTTTTATCCGCGCGGTCAGTGAAGGTCTTGGGCCGGTGGGAGGCGCAGCAATGATCTATACCCTGAGCGGTATCCTGTTAATCTTCACCGTCGGGTTTCCCGATTTGCGCCGCTTCCCGCGTAAATATCTGCTGGTTGGTAGTCTGTTATTTGTCAGCTATGAACTCTGTCTTGCCCTGTCGCTGGGATTTGCCACAACCCGCCAACAGGCAATCGAAGTGGGAATGGTCAATTATTTATGGCCGAGCCTGACTATTCTTTGCGCCATATTATTTAACGGACAAAAATCGACGTTCTGGGTTATTCCGGGGCTATTGCTTGCTTTAATTGGCGTTAGTTGGGTGCTTGGCGGCGAGAACGGTCTGAATATTGCTGACATTCGCGAAAATATTATTTCCAGTCCGTTCAGCTATACGCTGGCTTTTGCCGGAGCATTTATCTGGGCGATTTATTGTACGGTGACGGCCAAATATGCGCAGGGTGCCAATGGCATTACGCTGTTCGTTCTGCTGACGGCGGCGACGCTATGGGGAAAATATGCCCTCTCACCGCAACCAGAGATGGTTTTCAGTCTATCGGTAACGGTGAAATTAGTGATGACGGCGGTAGCACTGGGCTTTGGTTATGCGTCGTGGAATATCGGCATCCTGCATGGCAATGTCACAGTGCTGGCCGCTGCGTCCTACTTTACTCCGGTGCTCTCTTCAGCGCTGGCCGCCATGATGCTGAACGCCCCGCTCTCTTTCTCCTTCTGGCAGGGCGCAGTGATGGTGTGCGGCGGGTCTCTGCTCTGCTGGTGGTCGACTCGCACACCGTAAACAGGCCGCTACTATCTCTGCTTCACCTGCGCCAGGCGGAATGCCTTGCCAATCGATGAGGAAGCCTGGACAGCCAGCCCTTGCGGTAACTTGAACGACGCGGCGAAACTGCGGCTCAGGATCAAGCCAAACATGGCGAGCCCTGGACCAGCACCAAGCTCCGACTGCGGCAGTGCCGAAAACATCGACTGGCGTTTGATTGCGCTGGTGTGCGACATGGACGGGATTTGTATGCTGAGTATGCCAGATGTCGATGACGTGGCCTTCAATCGACATCTGTCGGTCATGATAGAAAAAGAGTTGGGTTAAGCGTATTCACCGTGTAAATCGAAGCGGCTCATGACCTCTTCGAGTTGCTGAATACTGAAACCATACTGCGGATCGCTGACGCCCAGCCCGAAACGCGTTTGCAAGGTTTCGTACAACGCCGGAACATCCGCCAGCACCTTATCTTCCTCAACATGCCCTTTGTTCCAGTGCGTGAAGTGGAAATTGGTCAATGTCAGCTTTTCGCCGTCCGGCAGATGGCGACACATCAGCAGATGGTGGCGAAAATGCGATGCGGGCCAATGGGCGGAGTGGAAATTACCCATCACGAAATCGGCCTGGTACTGCGGCCCGATTTCAAACTGATACATCGATTGCCAGCGCTGATGATGACGGAACTGCAACACCCAATCTTCGCCTGCACGCTGTAACCGATAAAGACCGTGTGGCGTTGCCTGTTCTACCTCCGCAAGCAGACGAATCGGCGCAGTCAGAGTTTGTCCGCCAAAACCGACATCTGCAATCCACTGCTCACCCTCCAGGGTAACCAGCAAAACGCGATGGGTGCGCGGCGGCATCTGTGGCGGATTGGAAATGATCACCCGCCCTAACAGACTGCGTACCGTAAACCCAACCTCTTTCAGCGCACGTTCAAACAGCCCATTCTGCTCAAAGCAGTAGCCACCGCGTCGGGCGATGACCAGCTTTTGAAAAAGGGCTTCATCGTTGAGTTCGATTTCGCGTGGCAAAACAACATCAAGGTTTTCAAAAGGAATCGCGCCATTATGCTGCAAATGCAGCGCCCGCAGTGTTTCAAGTGAGACATCGGGCGTAAAATTCCAGCCAATCCGCGCCAGATAAGCGGTCAAAAAAGGGGTCATACAGGCTCCTTGTACGTAATGTCCCTTTGTTATACCGGATTTTTTTGCGCCAACTGGCGATTTCGTGCCTTTTAATGTTTTGTGTTGCGCTGCAGAAGCCACAGTGCTGTCAGCATTAACATCAGCCCGACAATCAGCGTCAGCGTGGCCATTGCCATTCCTTGCCCTACCGAACCCTGCTCAAATTGCCGCCAGATAAACACCGCGACGGTTTGCGTTCCTGCGGGTGACAGCAGTAGAGATGTCACCAGTTCGCGCGAAGCAATGGCGAAGACCATCAACATTGCTGCCAGCATCGCCGGAAAGATCAGTGGCAGCACAATCAGACGCAACGCCTGAAATGCGCTGGCACCGTGTACTCGCGCAGCGGGCTCGAGGTTACCGCCTAACTGACGCATGGCGCTTCCGATGTAGCGTACTGGCCACGGCAACAGCAGGCAACAATAGGAGATGAGCAACATCCCCCAAGTGTTATACGGCGAAACTGGCCAGAAACTGCGGTTCCACAATAAAATCAACCCGACACCCACCACCACACCGGGCAGCGCCGCAGGCATCAGTGACAGCGCATCGATCACCGAGCGCCCTTTTATCTTCTGCATCACCACCAGCCAGGCGACGCACAGCCCGAGTAGCCCGGTGAGCAGCGATGCTCCCAGCGCCAGCGATAAGCTGGTGCCGAGTGCAGGCAGCGCATCACCATGCTGGGTGAAGAGCGCGGCAAAGTGTTTAACCGTCAGATTGTCCAGCGTCAGCCCGCCGGAAAGTGTTGCGCTAAAACCGCTTAACGCCATCGACAGGCCTGGCAGTACCACGGCCAGAAACCCCACGCTACTCATAACCAGCAGTACCGGCAGCGTGAAAAAGCCCAGTTTCGCTCCCACATGTTCGGTGGGTTTACCGGAGACGCTGGTCACGTCTTGATCGCCCGTCAACAGACGTTGCAGCCACCAGCCGCAGAGCGCAATGCCGATCAGCATCACCGACAGGATCGACGCACCCGGCAAGTCTATCGGCCAGTCTCCTAGCTTCTCTTCAATGCCGACGGTCAACATCACCACACCCGCACGAGAACCCAGCGCCGCCGGAACGCCGAACTCTTCCACTGCGAGGGTAAACGCCAGCAACATCCCAGCCGCCAGCGCCGGGGAAAGTAACGGCAGCGTGATATGGCAAAATGCCCTCCACGGCGTGGCGCCATGAACACGGGCAACTTGCGCCAGTCGCTGCCCGCTGGCCAGCAAACTGCGCGATACGGCAAAATAGACCACCGGAAAAATGTTTAGCGTCATGACCAGCACGATACCGGTTTTACTGAACAATAAATTATTAAGATCAAGCCCGGTAAGCTGCATCAGATAGCCCTGCGTTTGCAGGAACAGCATCCACGATAAAGCAGCAATATAGGGCGGCGTTAAAAACGGGATCAAAAACAGCAGATCCCACGCTTTTGGCCACGGCAGATCAAACAGACCGCGTGCCACACCGAGTGGCAGGCCAATGATCACACTCAGCAGTGCCACACCAGTGGCGATTTGCAGTGTGCCGCTAAGCATCAACGGCAGTTGCGGCTCCGCCAGCAGGCGCGGAATGCCGGAGAATGCGCCGCTAAACCCCCCACCGCTAAACTGCGGAAACACCGCCTGCAAGAGAATAAACAGTAACGGTAGCGCAACCAGTATCACCAGCAGCACTATCGTTACCCGCGCAATCAGTTTCTGGTTCACAGCAGGTATCCTGAAAGCGGGGTTGCCCCCGCTATAAATGGTGTGGATTACTTCGCAAACAGGGCGTTAAAACGCTTCAGAACGTCGCCGCGCTCACTGGTGCCGTTGCTTTGCGTTGGCAGCACCTTCAGTTCGGTAAACAACGGGCGTTTTGCTTCCACATCCGTACGCGCTGGCATCAACCAGGCATCGGCAACCATGTTCTGTCCTTCCGGCGACAGGACGTAATCAATAAACGCTTTTGCGTCATCGGCATGCTGAGTAGTTTTAAGGATCATCATCGGGCGCGGCGCAATCACCGTGCCACTGGTGGGGAAGATTACTTTCAGCGATTCACCCTGCGCGATATTACCGTACGTGACGTAATCAACCGCGCCGAAGACGGCGGCTTTCGCACCCTGCATTACCGGCGTTACCGCCTGCGCGTTCGGGCCGCTCACTACCATGCCGTTGTTTTTCAGCGCATCAAACAGTTGCCAGGCTTTCTCACCCATGCCGTTTTGCAGACCGATCAGCAAATCCAGCGAGGCACCGGATAACGCCGGATCTGGCGTGGTGACTTTATCTTTGAAGGCCGCCGACGTCAGATCCTGCCACTCTTTCGGTTCCGGCGTGCCGCTTTTGGTGTTCCAGACGATGCCCAGCGCTGAGACGCCCTGTGCAACATAATCTGCGCCTTTCAGCGCAACCGGAACCTTATCCGCATTGGCGCTGGTAAACGGCAGCAACCAGCCGCGATGATGCAAATCTTCAGCCGTGTCCCAGGAAGCTGAAATCAGAATATCAGCCTGTGGATTGGCCTGTTCAGCTTCGAGCCGCGCCATCACCTTGCCGGTGGTGGCCTGAAAAATATTGACTTTCACGCCGGTTTTTTGCTCGAACCCACTGGCCAGACTTTTTGCCAGCGAACCGGGACCTGCGGTATAAACGGTCAGCGCGTGCGCACTGGAGATCATCATGGACGACAGCACCATGGCTAAAGCGACTCCTTTTTTCACGGACAGTAAGGCTTTCATGCGATTTCCCCTGAGGATGAAGTGATGTTTCTGACGGATTCCACCTTTCCGGATGCTAAATGTACGATGCGATCGGCGAGCCATTCGGCTTCACGGCGATCGTGCGTGACATAAACGGCCGTTGTACCGAGCTGGCGCAGCAAGCGCGCCATCTCATGACACAGAGATTCGCGCAGCGCGCTATCAAGATTGGAAAGTGGCTCATCGAACAGCAGTACGGCCGGTTCAGCGACAATCGCCCGTGCCAGCGCTACGCGCTGCTGCTGGCCGCCAGAAAGTCCTGCTGGTTTGCGTTGGGCCAACTCCGCCAGCCCGACCATACTGAGCGCCTGCATTACACGCTGCTCGCGTTCGCCGCGCGGTACGTTACGCATCTTCAGCGGAAAGGCTATGTTTTGCGCCACGCTCATGTGCGGCCACAGAGCGTAATCCTGGAAAACCATACCGATATCGCGTGCTTCCGGTGGTAGCGACCACCCCGCTTTGGCGACCAGGCGATCGCCAAACCAGATTTCACCTTCCGCCGGTTCGCTTAACCCTGCCAGCAATCGCAACAGCGTACTTTTTCCGCAGCCGGAAGGTCCAAGCAATGCAACGATGCTGCCAGGCTGGATATGCAAATCGATGTGATTAAGAACGGTATGTGTGCCGAAGGCGTAGGAAACGCCTTGCAGCCGGACGTCAGTGAATGCGAACATCAGCGCCCTCCGCAGCGGGAAGCCGTGATCCCCCAGAGGGTTTCAGCCAATGGGGCACATCCACCTGCACAAAAGTCAGGGGAGCAAACATCTTGTTATCCTCTTTGGGATTTGATGCGGCTGACTATAGGCAGGGATTATGACGAAGAAATGACGTCATTATTGCGCATTGAATTTTAATCGAATGTCTAAACTGGAAGGCATATCTCTACACTGCTTTTAAAAGGGTTCCTCGTGCGAATCGCAACGATCACTAATTATGCTTACATCGCGACAGTGGTACTGACATTAACTTCAGGCATTGCACTGTTTATGGCCTCAAGCGCCGAGCACAGGGAACGTGACACCGTGGCGAGGAGCCGCACTTTTGATGCCTTAACGGACTCTCTGGAAAGAGAAGCCTTTGCACTGAGCGATATGGCGCGCGATGCGGTAATCAAGTTTACACCGGACACATTACAAAGCTGGAAAACCCGCCGCGAACAGGACATCAATCTGGAAAACCGGCTGGTTGCTCTGCGGGATAATGGCGCCTCAGATGAGGAAATTCTGATTCTGCGGGATGGGCTTGCCACCCTCGATCAGCTTGAAGAGGAGCAGAGTACTGCCATTAATGATGTGCAGGCGGGCAAAAATATAGAGGGTGTGAATCAATTATTCGGTGGCGGCTACGAAGACAAGCTCGAAGAAGCCGAGTATCGCTTCGCCCATTTTCGCAGCCTGGTGGACCAGCGCACGCAGGCCTCCATCAAAGACGCAACGTCACTCTCTTTGCGTCTGCGTACCTTATCGGAAGTGATGGTCGGTCTGACCGCACTGCTGTTCTTGTTTGTGCTCGGCTTTATTATCAAACACCGAATTCTGCGCCCGGTGGTGACGCTCAGCGATGTGGTGAACCGGCTGGCGACGCAGGATTACAACGTCGAAACGCCGGTGCTGGCGCAGGTTGATGAGATTGGCGATATGGCGCAGGCGATCCGCATTTTCCGTGAAAATGGCCTTGCCAGGCAGAGGCTTGAACAGGAACGCGACAAGGAATGGGCCACGCGCACTCTGCTGGCGCGTATGACCCAGCGTTTGCAGGGATGCGATACGCACAGCGCCATTTTCCGCGTGGTTGGCCGTTTTGCTCCGCAAATCATCCCGGACATGGGCGGTCGGCTTTATATGCTGAATACGCGGACTAATCGTATGAAATGTGTGGTGCGTTGGGGGCTGCCGCCCGGCGAGGATTCCCCCTTCCCGCCGGAATATTGCTGGGCGCTAAAACGCGGGCAACTGCACAGCCCTGGCCGGGATACTGTGGATATGCCGTGCGAACATATTTTGCCGGAACTGGCGTCACGAGCGA
The DNA here is from genome assembly GCF_900116535.1 of Kosakonia arachidis. Lineage (GTDB taxonomy): Bacteria > Pseudomonadota > Gammaproteobacteria > Enterobacterales > Enterobacteriaceae > Kosakonia > Kosakonia arachidis. Next base: position 1,425,635 of record NZ_FPAU01000001.1, read on the forward strand.
TCTGCGTGCCACTCAATGCACAAAATAAGAGTATTGGCTTGCTGACTGTTGATAATTACACACCGGGCAAAGAGCCACCGTACGCCTACCTGGAGTTACTGGCGGAAACGCTGGCGTTAGCACTGGCCAACCAGATCCTGCGCGATACGCTGACCGAAAGAGCGACATATGATCCGCTGACGGGCCTGCGAAACCGCTACAGTCTGGAAGAGACGCTGCGGAATAGGATCGATCAGGCAATGATAGAGAACAGCACACTCAGTTGCCTGATGCTGGATGTGGATTACTTCAAAAAACTCAACGATCAGTATGGTCATGAAGCCGGTGATAAAGTGTTGCGCGAAATGGCGAAACTGATCACCGAAACGCTGGATGAGAATAGTATTGCGTTCCGCTATGGTGGCGAGGAGTTTCTGATTATTTTGCCGGACGTTGATGAAGCGAAGGCAATGACGGTTGCTGAAGCGCTGCTGAGTAATGTGTATAACCATCATATGCTGTATGAATCGCAGGATATTGGCCCAGTTTCCGTCTCTATTGGCCTGGCGACCTGGCCGCGCCACGCCCGGGCTGATAATCTGGTGCGCGCAGCCGATCTGGCGCTCTATATGGCGAAAGAACAAGGGCGCGGGAAGATTGTCGTTGCCAAAAGTGCCGAATAGCTTCTTTTCCCTGCTCTGCGCTTGTTTTTGGTTAAAGAACAGTCATTTAACGCCGCAAAATCATGCATAAAGGAGCAGCCTATGAGCTATTTTCGCCCTGTGACACTAGAACACGCCAGTCGCCTGTTAAACCATGGCCCGACCATTTTGATTACCAGCCGTGATGAGCAGATCGATCGCCGTAATGTGATGGCGGCGGCCTGGTCGATGCCGGTGGAGTTTTCCCCGCCGCGTATCGCAATTGTGGTGGATAAAAGCGCCTGGTCACGCGAGTTGATAGAGCGTAGCGGTATGTTCGGCATTGTGGTGCCTGGCGTAGCAGCAACTAACTGGAGTTACGCGGTCGGCAGTATTACCGGTCGCGATGAAGATAAATTCAACTGCTATGGGATCCCGACATTTGCCGGTCCGGTGCTCGGGCTGCCAGTGATTGAAGAGAAATGTCTGGCGTGGATGGAGTGCCGCTTGCTGCCGCCGACTGCCGCACAGGAGAAATATGACACGCTGTTTGGCGAAGTGGTTTCGGCGGCTGCCGACGAACGGGCTTTTATCAACGGACGCTGGCAGTTTGACGACGACAAACTGAATACCATTCATCACCTGGGTGGCGGTCATTTTGTTGCCAGCGGCAAACGGATTACCGTTGGCGAATAAGCTGCCGGTTACTGCGTCAGTCTCGATATGAGGATAATCCACTGATAAATATAAAAAGGCCCACACGGCGATGTGGGCTGCCGGGAATCTACATACTGTAGCCCGGTTTTTTGATCAGTTGCTCCATTTGCGGGGCAATTTCCGTATCCCAAACCTGCGCTTTCCACTCTTCCGGCGCGTACTCATTCAGCGCGACGCTGATGCTACTCTCTTTGCTGTTCAGATGACGAATAATCACTCCGGCGATATCCTCCGCCAGTGCTGCCTTCTGCTCATCATCCAGATCGCGGGGGAAACATTTGATATCAATGTGTGGCATGACAAACTCCTCGTTTTCAACAGAGTGCCACAGTAGCACAACGCATTTGCACCGATTTATCAAAGTGTGACCAGCCTGGCGGTCATCCGGATTTTCTTAACACTTACAGAGGATAAACCCTAATTTTCGGTCAGCGTGGCAAGAAAGTCGTCAGCCTGCTGTGGGGTGGTAAGACGCACAAAACGCAGATGCTGGTAGCGCGGGTCAGCCATATCCTGGGCGTAACGCAGGCGATTCGCACGCCAGGTTTTTATCGTCCAGAGAATGATCGACTCACGGCTGAAGAATGATCGGCGGAAACTTTCGCAGTTTCCGGTGCCTGGCCATAACTCCTGCTTGTGCCAGGCACGGCGTGCGGCGCGTAGCACGGCCTGACGCAGCGTGCGCCAGAAACCGTAATCAAGCCATACAACAAGATCGACATGCCGCCATTTTACATCCCGACTGCGATTGTAGTTGCCATCAAGTACCCAGCCTGGCTGATCCAGTAACTGCTCCAGGCGGGAATACAACTCCTCGTCCGGCGTTCCCTGCCAATTGGCGCGCCAGTAAAGCCTGTCCATTTCGATATACGGCACATTAAGCTTTGCGGCGATACGTTTCGTCAGCGTCGATTTTCCGCTTCCGCTGGTACCGATAACATTTATTTTCATGGTGTTATGCGGATTCTCGCTCAACAAAATGGAAGCCAATATCGACGACAGGCACATCAACCTCGCTACCTTCGATACTATCGGCCAGCATCGTTGCCGCCCGCTGACCCATAATTTTCCGATCAACGCTGGCCGTGGTAATGGCAGGCTGATTTCCGGCGGCAAAATCGAGATCGCCAAAGCCAATCACCGCCAGATCGCGTGGTACCTGTAAACCGCGCGACTGCGCTTCAACGATTGCGCCCTGCGCCAGTGTATCGGAGCTACAAACAATCACATCAAAATCGCCCTGCTCCAGGAGTTGCGACAGCCCCTGGCGGCCCGAGGTGAATCGCGCAGGTAAAGCGACATCGACGCTGCCCGGTTCACTGATACCGTTACGCTCAAGCACTTCACACAAACCGGCTTTACGCTGCGCGGCGCGTTTGTCCACCGTCCACAGCAAACCCGGGCGACGATAGCCTTTACGCAGCAAATACTCCGCTGTCGCCTGGCCGACTTTTTCGTGGGAGAAGCCCACCAGCATATCCAGCGGCGTCGGGGTTAAATCCCAGATTTCCACTACTGGTACGTTGGCATTGAGGATCACTTTTTTCAGATCCGTTGAGTGATGGATGCCGGTCAGAACGATACCGTCCGGGCGGCGCGAGAGCAACGCGGCAACCAGATCGGCTTCAGTCTGTTGTGTGTATCCGGCAACGCAGAGCAACATATGGTAACCGCGCACCGCAAGCTCATCGCTGATGGCCTGAATTGTGTCGACAAACATGTTGTTGTTGATTTGCGGCACCACCACGGCAATTAATTTACTGCGGCGCGAGGCCAGCCCACCGGCCAACGCATTGGGGATATACCCCGTTGCTTTGACCGCCGCGATGACTTTTTCGACCGTTTTGGGCCGTACCCGTTGCGGTGTGTTAAGCGCCCGACTTACGGTCATGGATGACAAGCCAGCGGCGCGGGCAACATCTTCCAGGGTGGGCGCACGCGGTGTGGCAGAACGAGATGTTTTCGACATGTTCACTCACAGAGCCTTTCGCTTTTTTTTGATTCTCGCATTGTATTATACGCATTTCTCCCATCATTGCCGCTACGCCTCATAAATCAGTAGGTTAACAGAAGTTTTAATTATTTATGTTAGCGCAATCATAATAGGGCTATTGCTTTTCATTTGACGATTAAATGCGACATCTTTCACAAAGGCGCCCTCTTTGACACCATTGTTTGTGACCGATTGTACATAATTACATCCTTTCTCTGGTCATGTATTTATTACCGAACTACAAATGTTATCGCAAACATTTTTGTTGTTCACAGGAGCTAATCATGACCGTAAGTACGAATTCCGATGCCGTGGCCTATGCTAAAGCCGCAGGGGCGAAAACCGCCGCTGAAACCGGCGATCGTATTGCATGGGTAAAACTCTCCCTCGCCTTCCTGCCTCTGGCTACGCCGGTAAGCGATGCGAAAGTGCTCACCGGTCGCCAGAAACCGCTAACCGAAGTGGCGATCATTATTGCGGAGATCCGCAGCCGTGATGGTTTTGAGGGGGTTGGTTTCAGCTACTCCAAACGTGCCGGGGGTCAGGGGATCTATGCCCACGCCAAAGAGATTGCCGATAACCTTCTGGGCGAAGATCCGAACGATATCGACAAAATTTATACCAAACTGCTGTGGGCGGGCGCGTCGGTTGGCCGTAGCGGCATGGCAGTGCAGGCCATCTCCCCTATCGATATTGCGCTGTGGGATATGAAAGCTAAACGTGCTGGTCTGCCGCTGGCGAAACTGCTGGGCGCTCACCGCGACTCGGTGCAGTGCTACAACACCTCCGGCGGCTTCCTGCATACGCCGCTGGATCAGGTGCTGAAAAATGTGATTATTTCTCGGGAAAACGGTATCGGCGGCATCAAAATTAAGGTCGGCCAGCCGGACACCAAAGAGGATCTCCGTCGTTTGACTGCCGTGCGTGAAGTGCTGGGCGATGATTTCCCGCTGATGGTCGATGCCAATCAGCAGTGGGATCGTGAAACGGCGATTCGCATGGGCCGCCAGATGGAGAAATTCAATTTGATCTGGATTGAAGAGCCGCTGGATGCTTATGACGTCGAAGGTCACGCCCAACTTGCCGTCGCGCTGGATACCCCGATCGCCACCGGTGAAATGCTGACCAGCTTTCGCGAACACGAACAACTTATTCTCGGCAACGCCAGCGACTATGTGCAGCCAGATGCTCCGCGCGTCGGCGGGATATCACCGTTCCTGAAGATCATGGATCTGGCCGCCAAACATGGTCGCAAACTGGCACCGCACTTTGCCATGGAAGTTCACTTGCATCTCTCTGCGGCTTACCCGCTGGAGCCGTGGCTGGAGCATTTCGAATGGCTGAACCCGCTGTTTAACGAACAGCTTGAATTGCGCGATGGGCGTATGTACGTCTCTGACCGCCATGGTCTTGGTTTCAGCATCAGCGAACAGGCTCGCGCGTGGACGCAAACCAGCTGTGAATTCGGTAAACGTCCATAATAATGTCATCCTGACGGGAGAATCCTGCCGTCTTTTTCTGTTTCCTACACGACAATCAACTCTGTTTCGAGTCGAGTTTGTCGCCAGCATTCCGGCGATCGCCGGGTTTATCGGCGGGCTGCTGGGCGGTGTTGGTTCGCTGGAGTCCATTACCCTGACGCCAACGGCTTCCTGAGGCTAATTATGGCGTCTTGCTAACGCAGGGGTCTCGTCACCCAGAACTTCCCGGCGGAGCAGCTTTTTGAGTTACAGATAATACCCAGTGGATTGACCAGTGACTGCAGGTACTCGCCGCCTGCAAATCATCACTTATACTTATGGGTTAAGGTCATAACCTTGCAAAATTGTCAAGTATTTACCTGTTTACGACTGGATTTTTCTGTTGCTTTTTTCTGCTGATTGAATCATTTACGCTGCTTGTCTCCTTTCACCTCACAATTTCTGCTAATAGTCCCGGTGTACCCAGCGGGTATGTTTTGCGTCGTTTGCCGATTGCAGGTAGGATGCTGCGCCATGTTTCTCTTATCCATACGTAGAATCACTGGAAAGGCAAACATTTACCGTGGGAGCAATCGTTTGGCTTTTGCTCACGCAGGTTGAGGAATCCCGCAAGGTTCAGACAGGTAACAGGTAACGAAATGAAAACAGACAACAACAGCGCCACAGAGCATCACGCGGCGAAACGACGCTGGCTAAACTCTCATGAAGAGGGCTATAACCGGGCGATGGGCAATCGCCAGGTACAGATGATCGCTATTGGCGGCGCGATCGGGACAGGTTTATTCTTGGGCGCCGGTGCACGATTACAGATGGCAGGGCCATCGCTGGCAATCGTCTATCTGGTTTGTGGCATCTTCTCTTTCTTTATTCTCCGCGCGCTGGGCGAACTGGTACTGCATCGCCCTTCCAGTGGTAGTTTTGTTTCCTATGCCCGTGAGTTTCTGGGCGAAAAAGCTGCGTTTGTCGCCGGCTGGATGTACTTCATCAACTGGGCGATGACCGGTATCGTCGATATCACCGCCGTGGCGCTCTATATGCACTACTGGGGCGCATTTGGCGATGTGCCACAATGGGTCTTTGCGCTGGCCGCGCTGGCGATCGTCGGTACGATGAACATGATTGGCGTGAAATGGTTCGCCGAAATGGAGTTCTGGTTTGCGTTAATCAAAGTGCTGGCGATTGTGGTGTTCCTGATTGTCGGGACTATTTTCCTCGGCAGCGGTAAACCGCTGGACGGCGGCACAACCGGCTTCCACTTGATCACTGACAACGGCGGTTTCTTCCCGCACGGCTTGCTGCCAGCGTTGGTGCTGGTTCAGGGCGTGGTCTTTGCTTTTGCCTCTATCGAGCTGGTCGGTACTGCTGCCGGTGAGTGTAAAGATCCACAGACTATGGTGCCAAAAGCAATCAATAGCGTGATCTGGCGTATCGGTTTGTTCTACGTCGGTTCGGTGGTTCTGCTCGTGCTGCTGCTGCCATGGAATGCCTATCAGGCAGGTCAAAGCCCGTTTGTGACCTTCTTCTCCAAACTGGGCGTACCGTACATTGGCGACATCATGAACATGGTGGTGCTGACAGCTGCGCTTTCCAGCCTGAACTCTGGCCTCTATAGCACCGGTCGTATTCTGCGTTCGATGTCGATGGGCGGCTCCGCGCCGAAGTTTATGGCGAAAATGAGCCGTCATCATGTGCCTTATGCCGGTATTGTGGTCACCATTTGCGTCTATATCGTCGGTGTGTTCCTCAACTATCTGGTACCGTCGCAGGTGTTTGAAATCGTGCTGAACGTGGCTTCCCTGGGCATTATCGCCTCCTGGGGATTTATCGTGATTTGTCAGATGCGTCTGCGTCAGGCGATCAAAGAAGGCAAAGTGGCGGATGTCAGTTTCAAAATGCCTGGCGCACCGGTTACGTCATGGCTGACACTGCTGTTCCTGCTGAGCGTGCTGGTGCTGATGGCGTTTGACTACCCGAACGGTACTTACACCATCGGTTCTATCCCCCTGATTGCCGTGCTGCTGGTTGCAGGCTGGTTTGGTGTGCGCAAACGCGTACAGGAAATTCACAGCACTGCACCGGTTGCGCCGACTGAAAACGCCCGGCGCTAAACGGGTGGCAGTATAAATAAATGGAGGGAAGGCACTGGCCTTCCCTTTTTACTACCGTGCAATACGGATGACATCATCCGGTTGCGTGGCTTCTTTTCCCCGGGTTGAAGCCTGCCATACAGCGTTTTGCGATTGGCCGACAACGCAAGACATCACGCCTCCCCCTCCCTTTGATTAACTCGATGAGAACCTGTTCACAGGCATTCAGTGCACGAAACAAGGTTTTTGTTTGTTGCTATAAGTGAGAATAGTAATTATTAATGACAATAAACAGGAGCCAGACTAACGAGAAGCGCGATTGGCAGGCAGGAACTACACTCATTCTTAACTTAAAGTGCGTTTAATGTTTTCAAATTATTTACATAATCTTTAACATATTCGCACATGTTCCATTTGGTTTTTTCTCACTCGGTTCCGATATGACTATTCTTTCTGCCACAAAGGCCTCTCTGCCGGTGCTATTACTCCCGGCGGTCCTCTCTCCTTCTGCTAATGCCGCTGACAATGAACAAACGATGATTGTCAGCGCCGCGCCACAGGCAGTCTCTGAACTTGATAGCCCCGCCGCCGTCAGTGTTGTGCAGGGTGACGATATCCGTCAGGCTGCACCGCGCGTCAATTTGTCGGAGTCGTTGAATAGCGTGCCAGGTTTGCAGGTACAAAACCGGCAAAATTATGCGCAGGATCTGCAGCTTTCCATCCGTGGATTTGGTTCGCGTTCTACTTATGGTTTGCGCGGTATTCGCCTGTATGTGGATGGTATTCCTGCGACGATGCCAGATGGTCAGGGGCAAACGTCTAATATCGATCTCAATAGCGTGGAGAGCATTGATGTGTTGCGCGGCCCCTTCTCGGCGCTGTATGGAAATGCTTCTGGCGGTGTGATGAACGTTACCACGCAGACCGGCCGGCAGCCGACAACCATTGAAGCCAGCAGCTATTACGGTAGCGACGCTAGCTGGCGTTACGGCCTGAAAGCAACCGGCGCGGTAGGCGACGGTACGCATGCTGGCGATGTAGATTACACCGTTTCCAGTACCCGCTTCGTCACTGGCGGTTATCGCGATCACAGCGGCGCGCGCAAAAATCTCGCCAACGCAAAATTGGGCGTGCGGATTGATGATGTCAGCAAGCTGAGCCTGATCTTTAATAGCGTTGATATCAAAGCCAACGATGCGGGTGGCCTGACCAAAGAGGAGTGGCAGGATAATCCACGCCAGTCGCCGCGTGCTGACCAGTACAACACCCGCAAAACCATCAAACAAACGCAGGCCGGGCTGCGTTATGAGCGCCAGATGAGCCACCAGGATGATTTAAGCATAATGATGTATGCCGGGGAACGTGAAACGACGCAGTACCAGTCGATCCCGCTCGCACCGCAGCTTAACCCGGCTCATTCGGGCGGTGTGATCGATTTGGCGCGCCATTATCAGGGCATCGACACGCGCTGGACGCACCGTGGCGAGCTGGGTGTGCCGGTAACCTTCACCAGCGGGCTGAACTATGAAAACATGAGCGAGGATCGCAAAGGTTACGAAAACTATGTGATGGATGACTCGACGCCGGTCTATGGCGAAAAAGGCAACTTGCGCCGTAACGAACGCAACCTGATGTGGAACCTCGACCCGTACGTGCAGACCGCCTGGCAACTGACGGATAAACTCTCCTTTGATGCGGGCGTTCGTTACAGCTCAGTGTGGTTTGATTCCAACGATCACTATGTCACGGCGGGGAATGGCGATGACAGCGGTGAAGCCAGTTATCACAAATGGCTACCGGCGGCGTCGCTGAAATACGCATTGACTGATGCATGGAACGTTTACGCGGCGACCGGACGCGGTTTTGAAACGCCGACCATTAATGAACTCTCTTATCGTCCCGGTAACCAGAGTGGGTTGAACTTCGCGCTGAAACCCTCCACCAATGAAACCGTGGAAATCGGCAGTAAAACGCGAATCGGCAACGGCCTGCTGACAGCAGCGCTGTTCCGTACCGATACTGATAACGAGATCGTCACTGATACCAGTAGCGGCGGGCGCACCACGTACAAAAACGCCGGGAAAACCCGTCGTCAGGGCGCGGAATTGTCGCTCGATCAGCAATTCGCCGGAAACTGGCGTACCAAAGTATCATGGACTTATCTGGATGCCATTTACCGTAGCGAAGTGTGTAGCGACAGCGACTGTAACGGCAATCGTATTCCGGGCATTGCGCGCAATATGGGATATGCATCGCTGGGATGGCTCCCGGATCAGGGCTGGTACGCGGGCGCCGATGTGCGCTATATGAGCGATATCATGGCCGACGATGAAAACAGCGCGAAAGCGCCCTCCTACACCGTTACGGGCATTAACACGGGCTATAAATTTAACTACGGTAACTGGATGATGGATGTGTTTGGCCGTATCGATAATCTGTTTGACCGTGAATATGTTGGATCGGTGATTGTTAATGAATCCAATGGTCGTTACTACGAACCCGCTCCGGGACGTAATTACGGCGTCGGTATGTCCATTGCTTATCAGTTCGAATAATGCTTGCCACCCGCCTTCACCCGAAAGCGGGTTTTCTATAGACAGGAAAACGCCTGGTGATGTACATCAGGCGTTTGACAGGCAGAAAAGTGTCAACCTATATCAGGAGAGTCACGTTAAACGCTATCAGAATGTGGTCCAGCCCTCATCGCTGCTTTGCGTGTCACGCTTTGCAACAGACGCATTCGCTGTTGGTCTGCGTGTAGATTTTCCCGTTGAGGCTTTCGGTGCGCTTTTTGCTTCGTTTTGCTCCAGCCGGAAGATCGCCACCAGTTCTTCCAGCAGACGCGCCTGCTCTTCCAGCGAACCTGCCGCTGAAGACGATTCGTTCACCAGTGCAGCATTCTGCTGCGTGGTGCTATCCAGCTCGCTCACGGCACGGGCGATCTGCTCGATACCCCGGCTCTGCTCTTCCGATGCGGAGGAGATTTCACCCATGATGTCGTTAACTCGCGTTACCGACTGGACAACCTGATCCATGGTTTCACCGGCTTTAGCCACTAATTCACTGCCGACATTGATACGGGAAACCGACTCGCTGATCAGTTGTCCTATATCTTTTGCCGCCTGCGAACTGCGCTGAGAAAGGCTGCGTACTTCGCTGGCTACTACGGCGAAACCGCGGCCTTGTTCGCCAGCACGCGCGGCTTCAACTGCGGCGTTCAGTGCCAGGATGTTCGTCTGGAACGCAATGCTGTTAATCACTGCGGTGATATCAGCAATTTTGTTAGAGCTGCTGTGAATGTCGCTCATGGTGTTCACCACTTCGCGCATCACCGTTCCACCTTCGCTGGCCGTTTGTGAGGCCTGAGCGGCAAGGCTGCTGGCGTTACGGGCGTTGTCGGCATTATTTTTCACCGTCGCGGTCAGCTCTTCCATGCTGGCGGCCGTTTCCACCACCGCAGCGGCCTGCTGTTCCGTACGGGAAGAGAGATCGGTATTGCCTTCGGCAATTTCGCTTGCCGCGCGGGAGACCTTCGTCACGCTGCTACGCACTTCATGGATCATATCACGCAGTGTGTCGTTCATCCGCCCCATTGCCCCGGTCAATTGCCCCAGTTCGTCGGTACTCTGTGCACGAATTTGCGAGCTGAGATCGCCGCTGGCAATACGTTCTGCCAGCGCAAGGTTGTGGTCAATCGGATGAGTAATCTGGCGGATCACCCACCAGGAAACAATCACACCGAGTAAAATAGCGATAGCACCGATAATCGCCGTGATGGTACTGGAGCTATAGGCCAGTTCATCGTTGTGCGCTTTCACCACCGTAATGATCTGCTTCAGCGCCGCGCTGCTGTTATCGCCACCGGTTTTAACATGATCTTCAGCGGCCTTCAGCGCCTGGTAGGCGGTGAAATAGTTGCGGCTCAGATCGTGGTATTTAACGGTGTTATCCCATAAAGCCTGTAACGGCGCTTGCAGTTCGCCCGGCAGCTGGCTCGCCAGCGCCTGCACACTTTTTTGTGTGTCGCTGAAATGGCGCTCCAGCGCGTCACTGCTCTCTTTGCCTGGGCTATAACGGACAACCAGCGCCGCGTCACGTACTGCGCTGATAGCGAATAGTTGCTCATAAACTTGCATCACCAGGCTCGGATCTGCCAGCGGCGTCCGCACGAGCGTGGTGTAGCTGGCGGCAAGATCTTCAGTGGCGAGTTTATCCAGCGCATCACGAACAGCGTGAATATCACTGGTCGCTTTCTGCATCTCGCCAATGCTGCTCTGGAACTTCGTAAGATGGTCGGCGACATCGTTGATGATCTGCTTTTCGTTGGTTGACCAACTCATGCTGTCAGCGCTGGCCGTCAATTCTGAAGCGTGGCGAACATAATTGGACATCACCTCACCCGATTTATCATCACCATAGAAATATTTCAGGCGGTTAATTTTTGCCTGAAACACTTCGATGTTGATGTTGTACAGCAGATTGGTTTTTTGATAGACGTCGCGGATTTCCTGAAAGCGCAACACACTGAGGATAGAAGCGACAGCAACCAGAAACAGAACTAACCCAAATCCTACCGACAGCTTTCTGCTAATTTTTATATTGCTTAACCGCTGGTTAAATGACATTCCCCGATTCCTCACTGGACTTCAAATGTTAGCGCCTGACTACGCGCTAAAAAGTTATCGGCAGGGCATGCATAAATTTCAGGGATTAACTGTCCTTATAAATGCAAAACGTGATATGGATGCGCCCCAATGACAAATTTTGGTCGGGTTACATCCATAATTTAGGTTAAGCGTTTGTATTTAAGAGGGATGGCTCAGCGATGAAATTGCTTATGAAGAATGTTTGCGCCCTCATCAATGGCGCGCCATATTCCGCGTTCGCTGGCAAAAGCATCACCTTCTTCAAGTGCGGCTAATAAGTCTGAATAATCGTGACTGCGTGTTAAATCATCCGAGTGGGGATAAAGATAATTAAAACATGGACCAATGCGTACCCATAATTGCTCAATCAGGGCTGTCAATGTCGGCATACCCGCCTGTTGGTAAATCGAAAAACGAAAAATCCGATTTGCCTGCAAAATCTGCTCGGTTTGGCCACTTTTTAGTGCTTCATGGAAAGTTGTAGCCAGCGCTCGTAGCCCCCGGATCCTCTCCGGGGTCATACTTTGACTGGCGGCACGGGCGGCCATCCCTTCAAGGTTTTTGCGTATCTGGTTGATTTCACCATAGCGTTCGAGGCCAACTTCCGGCACTAAAAATGCCTGCGCCGGTGTGGCATGCAGCGCGCCAGCGGAGACCAATCGCAAAAGCGCTTCCCGTACCGGAGTAATACTGGTACCCAGCTGATCTGCTATTTCTTTCGTGATAAGCCGTGCGCCAGGTTTTAGCGCACCAATAATAAGCGCATTCTTCAGACTCGACTCCACCTGCATAGTGAGACTGGTTCGTTGCGCTTTTTCCAAATCAAGCATGTTTGCGTCCTGTATAATTTTTTATCTATTTTCAGCCTGGTAGCGTGTCCGTAACGATATAAAATATATTATATAAACATGCCTGGTATTGGATAATTGTCGCGTAAAAGATGTAGCTAATAAGTTAGTTATTATGCACAACTACCAGGAACCGACTTCACAAGGTTATCAGTTCCTTATGCATGTCTAATTAAAGACGTTTTTTCGGATTTTGCACAATTCTGATGGCGGTTTTTTTCGCCGCCATCAGTCGCTTAGCATTATGGTCCAACTTGCACGACGACTTTGCCAAAGTTTCGACCTTGCAGCATACCGATAAATGTCTCCGGTACTTGCTCAAGACCTACTGTGAGTTGTTCACGATAGTGAATTATTTCCTGTTTTACCCATTTCCCCATTTCTTGCTGGAATTCGTTAATTCGGTGACCGTAATCCTGCGAAACAATAAACCCCTGCAACCGAATTCGTTTTTTAAGCAGCGTTGCCATTAATAACGGAATACGATCCGGGCCATCAGGAAGTTCAGTGTCGTTATAACGGCTGACTAATCCGCAAAGCGGAATTCGTGCCAGCGTATTTAATAAGGGCAGCACAGCATCAAAGACTTTGCCGCCGACATTTTCGAAATAGATATCGATCCCTTGCGGGCAGGCTGTCGCCAGTTGTTCGGCAAAATCCTCCGCATGATGGTCGAGACAGAGATCAAAACCGAGCACCTCCACGGCATGGCGACATTTCTCTTTGCCCCCGGCGACCCCGACAACACGACAGCCCTTAATTTTACCAATCTGCCCGACCGTTGCGCCGACCGGGCCGGTTGCCGCGGCAACGACCAGCGTTTCCCCTGCTTTCGGTTGACCAATATCAAGCAGCCCCATGTAGGCGGTAAACCCCGGCATACCGAGAATCCCCAGATACCAGGAAGGATGTTGTGGATCTTTACCAAGGTTTATCACATCGTCGCCGCTGGCAATGCTGTAATCCTGCCAGCCACTGTAGGCCAGCACCCAGTCACCTTCGGCAAAATCCGGATGCAGTGAACTGACCACGCGGCTGACTGTCGCGCCGCACATCACTTCGCCAATTTTTACTGGCGGCGTATAGGATGGCGTATCGCTCATACGGCCGCGCATATAGGGATCTAACGAGAGGTAAACAGTACGCAGTAGCACTTGGCCTTCGCCGGGTGTCGCGATGTGATCCTCTTCAAAGCGGAAATTGTCGTTAACTGGTGCACCATGTGGGCGGGATGCCAGCACCCAACGGCGATTGTGGTGAGAAGATTGGTTCATCGTGCTCTCCTGTGCATGAAAGACTAACTACTGATACTAGTCGTTTCCTGCCAGCAGTGCGTTAACATTATGTTCCTGCGTGGTTGAGTCGCACCACCAGATAGCGGCAAGGCGCGCTGCTCTCGTTGATGAAGCGGCAATCGTTTGGCGGCCCGAGTTCCAGGCAATCCCCTGCTTTCATTTCGTGCCGCGTATCGCCTTCGACAAACACCAACTCGCCTTCCTGCAACCAAATTAATTGCCGCGCCAGCGCGTAAGAGGAAGCGGGCATCGGAATATCGCTGCCAGTTGGCAGATCGATTTGCACCAGGTCGATAGGCAGATCGCTACGCGGCGAAATGTGGCGGCGCAGGTAGTGGCTTTGCGGATCGTGCCATACCGGCTGATCGGCATAGCGCAGCAATTTCCCTTCCTGCATTTCGGCGCGAGCAATTAATGTCGACATACTAATGCCGAACGCGCCGGAAAGCCGCGCCAGCAGCGCCGCCGTTGGGCTGCTCTCGCCACGTTCGATTTTGTGGATCATCGCCCGCGAAACGCCCGCGCGTTCGGCCAGCTCGCTTAATGACCAACCGCGGGATTCACGTTCCACGCGAATTCGGGCACTGATCCGTTGATTTATATTGTCTGAGATAGTATTCATATCGTAATACTATAGTGTACAAATTTGAGGTTCAACCATGAATGTTCGTTTTGCCGGGAAAGACGATTGTGCCGCCATTGCGGAGATCTACAACCATGCAGTGGTGAATACCGCCGCCATCTGGAACGACCAAACGGTCGATACCGGGAACCGCATTGCCTGGTTTGAAGCGCGCGCTAAACTGGGTTATCCGGTACTGGTCAGTGAAGAAAATGGCGTGGTCACCGGTTACGCTTCGTTCGGTGACTGGCGCGCTTTCGATGGTTTTCGCCACACCGTTGAACATTCGGTATATGTTCACCCCGAACATCAGGGCAAAGGTCTCGGGCTGGCGCTGATGAAACGCCTGATTGAAGAAGCGAAACGCATTGGCAAACATGTGATGGTGGCAGGGATTGAGTCGCAAAATCACGGCTCAATTCATCTGCACAGTAAACTTGGTTTTGTCACGACCGGGGAAATGCCGCAGGTCGGTACCAAGTTTGGCCGCTGGCTTGATTTAACCTTTATGCAGTTACAGCTTGATAACCGTACCGATCCGGATGCTATCTAATGAACCAGTCGTTGACACTCACCTTTCTGATCGCTGCCGGGATTGGCCTGGTGGTGCAAAACACGCTGATGGTGCGCATTACCCAGTCGGCCTCGACGATCCTTATCGCCATGCTGCTCAACTCACTGGTGGGTATTGTACTGTTTGTCTCGATATTGCTGATCAAGCACGGGATGAGTGGGTTTCAAGAACTGTATGACAGTGTGAAGTGGTGGACATTAATTCCAGGTCTGCTGGGTTCGTTTTTTGTCTTTGCCAGCATCAGCGGTTATCAGTACGTTGGCGCGGCAACGACAATTGCGGTTCTGGTGGCAAGCCAACTGATTGGTGGGTTGGTGATGGATGTGGTGAGGAGTCAGGGGATCGCGCTGCGGGCGCTGATTGGCCCGGTGTGCGGCGCGGTATTGCTGGTCATTGGCGCCTGGCTGGTGGCCAGACGCCAGTTCTGACTACAGGATTGAGCCACCTTTGGTGAGCTGGTCACGGCGCGCTTCCATATCTTCTTTATGCTGGCGGCCGTGATGCGCAATCGCCGTTCGCAAGCGCTGCTGCTGCGCGTAACGCTCTTCCCGGCTTAGCGCGGCGTCATTACTGAGTTCAACCAGTAATTCGTTCATCCCGATAATAACGCTCTGTTCAATGGCCGCATCGACGCGAGCGACAACCTCATCCAGATGTGACATATCCACTCCTTTAATTCAATTTCGCTTTTGAGAAATCACTCCCCATCAGGCTAACCTGGTAACCGGTCACGTTACTACGCGTGGCGTAGAAGGTTTTGCCGTTCGCCAGCGTAATCCACGGCGCCTGCTGGTAGAAGATATCCTGCGCCTTGTCGTACAGTTTGGCGCGCGCTGCCGGATCGCTGACCACTTTGGCTTTCTGCACCAGCTCATCATAGCCTTTATCGCACCAGCGTGCGGCATTGGAGCCGGTTTTGATGCTGTTGCAGCCAAGTAGCGTATCGGCGAAGTTATCCGGGTCGCCATTATCCGACATCCAGCCGAACAGTGCTGTATCGTGCTCGCCTTTACGCATTCCGGCCAGATACTCACCCCATTCGAAAGAGACAATCTTCGCTTTCACACCCACTTTCGCCCAGTCGCTCTGAATCATCTCAGCGATACGGCGCGAGTTCGGGTTATACGGACGTTGTACCGGCATTGACCACAGTGTGGCTTCAAAGCCTTTCTCCAGACCCGCCTGTTTCAGCAGCGCTTTGGCTTTTTGCGGATCATAGCTGTAATCCTGCAGATCTTTGTTATAGCCCAGCATATTTGGCGGCAATGGCGATTTCGCCACGCTGCCGGAGCCGAGGAATACGGCGTTAACAATCGCCTGTTTATCGGTAGCGTAATTCAGCGCCTGACGCACCAGTACGTTATCAAACGGTTTTTTCTCGGTGTTAAACGCCAGATAACCGACGTTCAGCGCATCAATGGTATGCAGCGTTAAATCTTTATTCTTTTTGATCTGATCGAACTGCACCGGTGACGGTGCCGGAATGATCTGGCACTCGTTGGTTTGCAGCTTAGCCAGGCGCGTCTGCACGTCAGGGGTGATAGAGAAAATCAGATGTTTGGTCGGCACCGGACCTTCCCAGTAGTTCGGGTTGGCAAGGTAGCGGATTTGCGCATCGGTTTTATATTGCTGCAACACATAGGGGCCGGTACCGATTGGCCAGTTGTCGACGTTTTCCGGTGTGCCTTTTTTCAGCATTGCATCGGCGTATTCTGCTGAAAGAATAGAGGCGAAATCCATCCCCCAGTCGGCAAGAAATGCGGCGTTAGGCTCGTTCAGCACAAACTGGACGTGGTAATCGTCCACCTTTTTCACCTCTTTGATCAGCTTATCAAGGCCGACATCGGTGAAGTATTCGTAATTACCGTGCGAAACATTGTGATACGGGTGTTTCGTGTCCATCTGTCGCATGACGGAGAAAATGACGTCATCGGCGTTGAAATCGCGCGTCGGTTTAAAATATTTATTGCTGTTGAATTTAACTCCCTGACGCAGCGTAAACGTCCAGGTTTTCCCATCTTCCGACACTTTCCACTGCGTCGCCAGCGACGGAATCGGGATATTTTTCACCGGATCGAAGGTGACCAGGCGGTTATAAAGCACCTGCGAGCTGGCAACAAAAGTAGGGCCAGAACTGGCAATTTGCGGGTTAAAGGATTCAGGCGACGCTTCGGAGCAGTAAACGATGGTGTCGTTAGACGCTGCCCACGCAGCGCTTGCCGGTAACAGAGTGCTCAGCGCGAGGGCGAGCAGCGTTTTCCCTGTAGACATTATCAGGACCTTTTTATTTATATGGAGTAGTCATCTCAGCACAGCTCAGGTGAACTGGCAAACAGTCATTCTCTATCAGGTTATGCTAAAGCAGTTGATTTCGCTGAAATATCAACCATCCTTACGATTAAAATTTATCTTAAATAATTATCACGGCGTCAAGTCTGTTTGATGTTATCTATGCATCGAGAATTCAATGGTTTTGCGGTCTCCTCTTCCTTTTGCAGACGACAAGTTTGCGTATAGTAGACGCGTAAAGAAGCCTATGGGATGAAAACGTGGCAAAAACTCTCTTACGCAGCGGCGATCTGGATGATTTCCAGGCCGTGGGCGGCGGCGGTCAGGCCGTATTTGATTCGGCGTTACAAATTCGTGAAGCACTGCGTCTGCGCAAACAGCAAGCACTGGTTGACTGTCTGGCAATACCCCAGGTCAATGATGAAGGCGATCGTGTCGACTGGTACTCACCTGTCGATGGTCGTCCGGTTTCATGGAAAGCCGCTGATGAAGAGGTGCGAAGCCGCGCCCGCGAGTACCTCGAAAAGACCCTCGACAGCGCTTATGCGCTGAGCCGCAAATGCCTGCAATCGCAGAAAACAGCGCAGCAGCTGTTTGGCTCGCTGCTGGAAAAAGCGTTGCAATTTCCCGGTGAAAACCACGTTTTCCTCGTCGATGGCAAGCCGGTGATCACCTTCTGGGGATTCGTCAACCTCAATGAAAGCGCCCGTGAAAATGTGCTCGATTGTCTGCGAGAACCGGAACCGGAAGTACCGGAAATTACCATGCTGCCGGAGCCGGAGGCAGAAGAAGCCCCTGCCGTTGAAGCCATCTTCAGCCAGGCGGATGCGCCGCTGTTAAGCCCGCCGCCAGAAATAAAATTGCAGCCTGAACCGGTTGAAGAACCGCCTGTGCAGGTCGCGCCGACGCCAGAACCCGCACCGGTTGCCCCGATGCCTGCAAAAAAACGCCGTCGCTATGGTCTGTGGGCGTTGCCGGTTGCGGCCGCAGTTGCGGCGGCTATTGCCACCCCGCTGCTGCTGAAGCAACAAGAAGTTCCGGCTCCCGCGCCGGTGGTCGCAAAAGCTGAACCTGTCGAGATTGCGCCGCCCGCCATGCAGGCTGCGCCAATTCCTGCACTGACGGCGAAGCTGCCGCTGCACCAGGCAGAAGTCTCTGCCCCTGTCGAAACCGTGGCCGAGAAATCCCCAGAAAAAGAGTCCGTGGTGATTTCCGCCATTCCGAAAGGCGCGCTGGTAATGGATGCTGTCGAGGTGAAAATCGGTTCAACCAAATTCCTTAACGGTAGCTGGCGCGTTGATCTGGATGTCAAAGATCCAGTGACTAACAAAGCGCCAGTGGTACGTTACCAAATCCAGAACAACAAAGGTTCTGCGCGCATTGTTCACGGTAAGAACATTACCTGCCGCGCGGAGATCTTCTCGGGCCTGCACGGAACCGGCGAACTGTCGGTTAAAAGTCGCGGTAACGCACGGTGCAATGACGGTACCCGTTACCCGATGCCGGATATTTCCTGTAAAGCAGGCAGCAACGACGTAGCCGTGTGCAGCGCACGTTTTGACGCCCAAACCACCGTTCCGGTGACGTTCAGAAAAACAGGTGACTGAGTTTATGCTGGTTAATCTTTGCGACTACAAACAGAGCGTGACGCTGATTGCCAACAGCGGCGTGCAGTTTCTTGATTTTGGCGTGACGCCGCAGGATTCGGCGAACAGCGGCCGTTTTGTGCGTAAAACGACCAATGGACCGTTGCTGCGGCTCGATTTTGATGTGGTGAACGAGCGTTATACCCTGCCGAACCGTGATGGCGGTCAGCCGGAAGTGGTCAAGCCTGAAAGCACCCACTCGTTGCAGTATTCGCTGTCGATCCTGGATGGCGTCTGGCTACCGGTGCCTTTTTTGCGCTTTAACCCGCCGCGTACTTTTGTTGAAGGGCCGGATAACTGGGCGCGGATACAGATTCGTAAATTGAGCGAACCGGATAGTGCGGGTAATACGCACCGCATCGCACTGGCGCTCGACAGCCAGATCAACGACAACTCTCCGGCTTCTCTGGCGCCGCTTGAGAACGATATCCTTAACGGTACGCGCTTTGCGCTGGCCTGGCAGGATGATGAAGTCGCCGATTTCCTCGATCAAACCTGGGTTGACGGCTGGCTGCGGGAGGCCTTCTTACACTTTATTTCTCAGCATGAAAGCCGCAGTGAACGTGAGATAACACAAGCGCTGCGCGGTTTTGAATACCAGGCACACTGGCTTAATCTGATGACCCTGCTCGGCTCGCAATTGCAGGTGCCGGAAGTCAAAATTGTCACCCACACGCTGAGCACCCCGGCGATTCCGGTCGATCTGATTCTCGATGTCGGTAACACCCATACCTGCGGCGTGATCATTGAAGATCATGGCGATGCCAACGATGGTTTACGCCAGACGGCAGAGCTACAGGTGCGATCGCTCAGCGAGCCGCAATTTCTTAACGAACCGTTATTTACCAGCCGTCTGGAATTTTCAGAAGCACGTTTTGGTAAGCAGCACTTCTCAGTGGAGAGCGGGCGCGAAGATGCCTTTATCTGGCCGTCGATTGTGCGCGTCGGCGATGAAGCGCGCAAACTGGCGATGCAGCGAGTCGGTACTGAAGGCAACAGCGGGATCTCCAGCCCGCGCCGTTATCTGTGGGATGAAACGCCGGTGTTGCAGGACTGGCGATTTAGCCAGATGAACAGCAAAACACAGCGCGAACCGCTGGCTACCGCTTTCCCGCTGATGAACCTGATGAACGATGAAGGCCAACCGCTCTACAGCCTGCCGCTGGATGAGCGTTTGCCGGTCTTCTCACCGCAGTATAGCCGCAGCACTCTGATGACCCACATGTTGTGCGAATTGCTGTCGCAAGCACTGGGGCAAATCAACAGCGTGGCGACGCGTTTGCGCCTTGGTTTCCCGGCGTCTCCGCGCCAGTTGCGCACCATTATTTTGACCCTGCCTTCCGCCATGCCGAAACAGGAGCGTGAAATCTTCCGCCGCCGCATGTTTGAAGCGATCGCACTGGTGTGGAAAGCGATGGGCTGGCATCCCCAGGATGAAGACTTTGCCAACCGCAAGCAGCAAGAAAAGAGCGTGGTGCCGGTTCCGCATATTCAGATGGAATGGGACGAAGCGAGCTGCGGACAACTGGTGTGGCTGTATAATGAAGCGATCTCCCGTTTTGCCGGGCAGACGGAAACCTTTTTTGCCTCCCTCGCCCGCCCGGATCGCGCAGAAGCACCCGGTGCCGTGAAAGGCCGTTCGCTGCGCGTTGCCTCTGTCGATATTGGCGGCGGTACCACCGATATGGCGATCACACATTATCAGCTTGATGATGGCACTGGCAGTAACGTCAAAATCACCCCGCAACTGCTGTTTCGCGAAGGGTTTAAAGTGGCCGGTGATGACATTCTGCTGGATATTATCCAGCGCTGCGTGCTGCCTGCGCTGCAAACGCAGATGCAAAAAGCGGGCATCAGCGATGCGGCAGCGATTATGGCGACGCTGTTTGGCGACTCCGGGCGTATTGATACGCAGGCGGTTTTGCGCCAGCAGACCACGCTGCAACTGTTTATGCCGATCGGCCATGCGATCCTTGCCGCCTGGGAAGAGAGCGATATCAACGATCCGCTGGCCGGATTGCATGCGACCTTTGGCGAATTGCTCAAGCAACAGCCGACGCGCAATGTGATGAATTATCTGCGTCAGGCGATCGATCATGCCTTGCCGTCTGGCTCGGCTGAGTTCGACGTGCTTTCCGTACCGTTGCAGGTCAATTTCCGCGAATTGCAAGATGCGATGCTGAACGGTCAATTTACGCTTACCGCTCCGCTGCATGCCGTGTGCGAAGCCATTTCCCACTACAGTTGCGACGTGTTGCTGATCACGGGTCGTCCTGGCTGTTTACCCGGCGTACAGGCTCTGATCCGCCATTTACAGCCTGTGCCGGTAAACCGCATGATCTGGCTGGATAAATATCGTGTACATGAGTGGTATCCCTTCAGCCAGCAGGGCAAAATTGGTAACCCGAAATCAACTGCGGCGGTCGGGGCGATGCTGTGTAGTCTGGCGCTGGACCTGCGTCTGCCGCGCTTTAACTTTAAGGCTGCTGACATCGGCGCTTATTCCACTGTGCGCTACCTCGGTGTGCTGGATAACGTGGTTAATACGCTGCGCGACGAAAACATCTGGTATCACGATATTGATCTCGATAAACCGGGCGCCAAGCTCGATGCGAAGCTGCACTTCCCGCTGCGCGGCAATGTGACACTGGGGTTCCGCCAGTTAGCTAACGCCCGCTGGCCTGCCACGCCGCTCTATACGCTGAGCATTAACTCGCAGGATCTGGCGAAAACCATCGCTGGCGATGGCGTATTAAACGTGCGTCTTGCCTTTAGTGGCGGCAACAAACATCACGGCCCGGAATCCTTCACACTGAGTGAAGCCTGGTTGCAGGACGGAACGCCGGTGCCTGCCGACGCGTTAACTTTTAAACTGAATACGCTGGCCGACCGCCGCCATAGCGGTAGTCACTACTGGATCGACAGCGGGAGTGTGTATCTGAAATGAGTGCGAGCGTAAACACCACCCAGGCGTTGAGCGCATGGATTAACGAGAACCGAACACTTTCACCGCTGCTGGATGATGATGCTGACGCGCTGCTGGCGCGCCTGAATGCTGCCGCTGCCGGAGAAACCGCGCTGCGCGACGCCGTTGACGCGCCCTGCACCATCGGCCTGTATGGCCATTCGCAGGCGGCGAAAGCCCATCTGCTCGGCGCGCTGTGCGGCAGCGTTAACGGGCGGCTGGATGTGCGCCCGGGCGACAAAACACTGGATTATTTTACCCATATCAATCCGGGCCACGCACTGACCAGCATGGCGTTGCGTTTCAGCGCGGATCACTCGCCGATGGACGACAGTTTTCCGCTCTGTTTACGCATCATCAGCGAAGCCGAACTGGTGCAGTTGTTTATTGCCCATACCCAGCAGCAGCCTGAATTGCGCGCGGCCGACAAAGCGGTGATCGAAAGCCGGGTCGCCAAGTGGCGCGCCCTGCGCCAGCCGAATCCGGTACCAGGGATCACCGCCGATGAGATTGGTTGCATTGCCCGTTTCTGGCGTTCGATAGTACCTTCGTCGCAGCAGCAAATGGACGATGCGTTGTGGTATCAGTTTGCCAGCCTGCTGCCGCAACTGGATCTCAGTGCGCGTGCCAGCGCCTGGTCGTTATTATGGGGCGAGCAACACGAACTGACGCAGCAGTGGCTCGCGCTGGCGCACATCCTGCACCAGACGGGTAATGCAAGCGAGCTGGCCGCGCCATTAAGCGTTCTGGTCGATAACTTCGCCCTGCCGACAGAAGGATTTTTAACCCCGACGGAACCCGGCAGTGAAGAGATTCATGATGAAGTGGTGGTGCATCCCTGGGCCAACGATCAACGGCTCAATGCGGTCAGTATTCCGCTGGCGACGCTGGCGCTGATCACCCGCGAATTGGTGCTGCCGGTGGAAAACAGTGTGTTGCCATCTGTGGATATTCTTGATATCCCGACGCCCGGTCCGCAGGACGGTCAACCGCTGTGGCGCAGTAAATGCCGCTGGTTGCTGGAGAGCTATCGCCAACGTTTACAGCCAGACGTGCTGATGATCTGCAACGCCACGCTGGAGCGTTCGACCACGGCTGTCACTGCCCGTGCCCTGCTCAACTGGGTGAAAGAGACGCAATCGGGCCAGGAGGCCGCGCTGCCGGGCCTGGTCTGGGCTATTACGCCACATGATGCGCGTTTTACGCTGGCGCAGAACCTGGATGAAGCAGTCCAGCAGTTGATCGGCAAACCGGGCCAGCACTGGGGGACATTGCAGGCGCTGGATGCCAGCAGTCTGCAACGCCTGCTGGCATGGTTAGCGCAGGCCACTGCGCCGGAACTGCGGCAACAGCGTTTAAAAGCGCTGGCAGAGCGCCATCGTCATGCGCTGCGCGAACTGCTGCAAACATGGCTTGTCAGCCCGGAGAAAGACGCAGCCACCCAACGCACCCGCGCTGAAGCTGTTGTACGCGAACTGCAGGGGCAGGCCTCCCGTCATGGTGAATTGCTGGAAGGTTTGCAGCCGGATATGCAGCAGTTTGATACGCTGTGGAAAGTGCAGCAGCCGCGCGAAGAGAAAGTCAGCGGCCTGTTTAATGATGCAATCGATCTGTTTGCTGAATCGACGGATAACGCTGAACAGCAGTCGCAAAGCAAAGATATCGGTCAGCAGGCGCATGCGCTGTGGGTTAACCATGTCCGCCAGTGGAGCCGCAACGATGACAATGCCGCGCGTCTTGGGCTCAGCCCGACAGCCCTGCGTCAGATGGCGGAAATAGTGATTGTCAGTAGCTACCGCCTGAATTTGCCGGAGCAGCTGCAAGCCATCATGCAGCGTGATACCGCTTGTGCCGCACAGTTGCATGCCGCGATTGGCAACTTTGTCGCCTGGCTCGGTTATGCATCAGTGGCGGAAGCCGATCGCCCGGCCAGCCGCGTGCAGAAAGATCGCGCCATTTTCGCCATCGGTTCGGCGCAAGCGAGCAATACACGCTTAACCCGGCTGAGCGAGCAGCCGGTTCATGCCGCTACCCGCTATGTTTACGACTGGCTGGTGGCGCTCTATCACCGGGCAACGGAAAACATTGGCTACCGCCATCCACTGGATGTCACTCCGGCGGCGCGCAGGAAGCTAAAATCTTTACTGCAGTAAGCTAAAATAGATGCAGCCAAAACAGAAACCCGGCCGGTTTTACGCGCCGGGTTTTTTTATTCATGTTCAGTAATAAAGCGATTTAGCGTCTGCGCCAGTGCGCCGGGTTGCTCCCAGGACATCGAATGCCCTGCTTGCGCAATCACCTGTACCGGAATCCCCTGTTTTCGAACTGCCTCTTCGTCAGCATCCGGCAGCGAAAGCGCGCCAAAGATCAGCATTTTTGGCTGCGGGAAATTGACAAACAGCGTCATCCAGGTGGGCTCGATACCGTCGACCAGGCTTTTTGCCCCGCGCCAGACCGCCCAAGGTGCATTGCTTTGCAGGCATCCGGCCCATGCGGTTTTCTCCTGCGCAAGCATTGCCGCGTAACCGCTGGTGACAAATCCCGCTTCATCCTGGCTGGCAATCTGGCGGCTGAACATACCGCCGCCGGGATAGAAATTAGGTTCCGACACCGCCATTCCGTTTATTCGCGCGTCCATCTGCGTAGCCACCTCAATGGCGATGCTGCCGCCCATGCTATGGCCGTAGAGCCAGAAGGCCTGTAGATCGAGCTTATCCAGCAGTTCTACCACTACTTTCGCCTGTTCGCTGGTGCGATAAGAGAAACTGGCTGGCCGTTCGCTGTAACCACAGCCAGGTAAATCAATAAGGATGGCGCGCCTGCCGCAAAATGCGGGATCGGCGACTACTCTCGGGTATTCAAACGATGATGCGCAGCCCAGCCCGTGGATAAACACCAGCGGATCGCCGTGCCCCGGCAGATCGTGCCAACGCACCTGCCCCTGAGCATAACGTGAATAGAATGTGTTCATGAGGTTTCCCTTTTAGCGAAGTACTGTAATTATATACAGTATCACAATAAAAGGGAGCGATCGCAATCAAAAGAGTGAAAAGAGTAACGCGACCGGAAAGCTGATGGGCCAGGTGGCACCAACGAGTATTGCACTGAGGAGTCGGATTTTACGCTTGTCGCGGGCCAGAAAGTACGTTGCCACACCGGACAATCCCATCATGACAACGTAGAAGATAAGCAGTTTTGTATAGAGTTCCAACGTATGCCTCCTGTCCTTAGGTATACACAAAATCATTCACACTGCGTCGAGGCGGCAAGACTGCGCAGCCCCAGGAGCTTACATAAGTCAGTGACTGGGGTGCAAAGGCGAAGCCAACAAAGAGGCGGTTTGAAGGATAACTTGTATAAACATTCGGCTAACATGTTGCCCTAATTTTCAATAAGGTATCGTTTTATTGGTCACGCTTTATGATCAGAAAATCGAGAATAACAACGCTACGGGAAAACTCATTGGCCACGTAGAGCCGACCAGAAAGGCGCTCAGCAAGCGAATCCGTTTACGATCATGGGAAAGGAACCAGGTAATCAGAGCGCAAATCAACGCCATCACTGCGTAGAAAACCAACATTTTTTGATATAACGACATAACAAACATTAACCCGGAAGTAACAAAACGTGTGCAATATGCTCTAATTATTGATATCCATCAACTTTAATTAGTTTTGTAACAAGCCTCGCTATCGGTAATTTTGATTTAACTTACTGAAGAACGTAAAAAAGCCAGGATTTCACCTGGCCTGTTAATTTCACGGCTGCTGACGCTCGCGCCATGCTTTCACCTGCTCTTTACTGACATCGTCAGGATAACAAAGTGGCGAATACCCTCCCGGTTTGCTCCAGGCGCTTCGCCTGCCGCATGCACTGCCGTTGCGCGCCTGGTTGTACGGGCAGGCGCAGGTGCCGGGATATCGCGCAATAGATTCCGCAATGATCGCTTTTTTAACCTGTGCATCGGACAACGCTTGCGTTCTGGCAACCCCTTCTGTTGCGTCCAGCAATGAGATCGCAACAACCACCCCCCACATCATCGAACGAATTCGCATTTTTGTTATCCTGGAAAAGGTATGAATATACAGATTATTATTCTCAAAATTTGTCAATATTGATTAAAAACAAATTACGCTGGGCCATTTCTTTTTTATAGTGAGATTTAGCTTAAGTTTGAATTTACGGTTCAGCAACACTAACGCAAGTATCAGGAAATTTGGCGGCGCACAATCTTCTCTGATATTGTCTTTCTGCAAGGAATACTTCGGATCAACAAGGTAAGGTTATGCAGAAATATGACGACCTGTGGCAAGCCATAGAAGTTCGGGTGCGTGAAAACAATGACATAACGCACATCGATATGACCACTGACACGCCGCGCGGACAGGCGGCACGTCAGCGCATCGCGCAGATTTTTATTCTTGAATGCCTGCTTGCACGCCACCGTGAGAAGTACGCCAGCAGTTTTGTTCCGTTGGCAGGCGAAGAAGCGCTTTATCATTTGATTTTTAAACGCACCGGCTGGAAACCCTTTGAAGTAAAACAGTTATCCTTTATTGATACGCTGTTTGTGCTGGCAGAATTATTTCGTGATGAAAACTTGCCGACGGAAGTTCGTGCCGTTATTCGTTCTCAGGGTGTAAAAGATGAGTCCTGCCCGACCTATGATTTTTCAGAGAAAGATTGGGCACCGCGCGAGAATGAAGCGTTTTTAAAACGATAAGCAGACAAATTAATTAAATGATTAAAAAATAAGGGCTCGCACTGGAGCCCTTATTTTAATTAAGGGATGCGGAGACAATTTCACTGCTGGAAAGATTTTCCACGCGCGCAAAATAAAACTCTTCGCCTTCGCAGTAGTAGGTTTCGATGGGTAACAAACCGGTTTGCGTTCCGCGGCTACCGTTACCAGTAGCCCATGAGACGGCGGTTTCGCTATCATCAACCGTCAAAAACTCAGACGCGCCCCCGGGTACGAGCACGACCACGATTTTACTCATTATGGGTTTTCCCCTGCCTGTTTTTTATAAAAAAGCCAGCTATTATCTTCTGTCGCAATGACTATCTGTTTTCTGTCATATGACATTCATATGACAGGCAGAAGAAATGCCGGTGTGCGGTATTATTTGATTATGATATTTCACCACTCCGCTGATGGCTGAATATTATTAAATCAGTTTTCCATAAATAACAACACAGATAATTTATCTATGAGATTTGCCTCATCGTTCGTAAGATTTTTAAAAGCCTTCCATGGCCTTATTCCGTGACTAATGTTTGATCATTACGTGACGAACAACCGTGTAATCTTCCAGCCCATACAGCGACATATCTTTGCCATAACCAGAGCGTTTCTGGCCGCCGTGCGGCATTTCGCTGACCAGCATAAAATGGGTATTCACCCAGGTACAGCCATATTGCAGACGCGCACTTAAGCGATGCGCCCGCCCGACATCACGCGTCCAGACTGATGATGCCAGCCCATACTGTGAGTCATTCGCCCAGCCCAGCACCTGCTCTTCATCATCAAACACCGTTACGCTGACCACCGGGCCAAACACTTCGCGCTGCACAATGGCATCTTCCTGTTTCGCCCCAGCCAGCAAGGTTGGCTGATAGTAATATCCTGCGCCCTCGCCCTTTTTCCCGCCGGTGACCACGCTGATGTGGCTCAGCGCTTTTGCCTCTTCAACGGCTTTACTGACACGTGCCAGATGGGCGGCAGAACTCAACGGCCCCAACTCGGTACTTTCCTCTTCTGGCGGACCCATTTTCAGGCTGGAGACGGCAGCACCGAGTTTTTCTACCAGCGCGTCGTAGATCCCTTTTTGTGCGTAAATCCGGCATGCTGCGGTGCAATCTTGCCCGGCGTTATAAAAACCAAAGGTGCGCACGCCCTCCACCACAGCGTCGAGATCCGCATCATCAAACACAATGACCGGCGCTTTGCCACCCAGTTCCATATGGGTGCGCTTAATTGACGACGCAGTATGGCCAATAATGTGTTCGCCGGTGGCGATCGAACCGGTGAGTGACACCATACGTACTTTTTCGTGGCCGGTTAACGGGTCACCGACTGTCTGACCGCGACCAAACAGCACATTCAGCACACCAGCCGGGAAGATATCTTTTGCCAGTTCGGCCAGTTTAAGCGCCGTCAGCGGGGTAATTTCCGACGGTTTGATCACTACGCAGTTACCCGCCGCCAGCGCCGGACCCAGTTTCCATGCTGCCATCATCAGCGGGTAGTTCCAGGGTGCAATCGATGCCACCACACCCAGCGGATCGCGGCGGATCATCGACGTATGCCCTTCCAGATACTCTCCGGCCGCCAGCCCGTTCAGGCAGCGCGCCGCACCGGCGAAGAAACGGAACACATCGACTACCGCGGGAATTTCATCATTCAGCACGCAGTGGTAGGGTTTGCCGCAGTTGAGAGATTCAAGTTGCGCGAAGGTTTCAGCGTTATCCTCAATTACCTGAGCCAGTTGCAGCAGACATTCAGCCCGCGCTTTCGGCGTGGTTTGTCCCCAACTGGCAAATGCCCGATCGGCTGCCTGAACAGCCGTATCGACCTGTGCGGCGGAGGCTTCGGCGATCTCCAGCAACATCTCGCCGGTGGCCGGGTTGTAGACCGCCTGTTTCTCGCCTTCGCCGTTAACCAGTTCTCCATTGATAAACAAGTGATGTTGCATAGTTCTGTCCTTCAGCTTGGTGTGTTATTTGCCGGTTCCGGCAACGGTGTCGGTATCACGTGTCAGCCACCAGGCACCGAGAATGGGTAACATCGTCGCCAGCATCACCAGCAGTGCCACCACATTAGTTACCGGCACATCGCGCGGGCGACCTAACTGGTTCAGTAGCCACAGCGGCAGAGTGCGCTCATGGCCTGCGGTAAAGGTAGTGACGATGATTTCGTCAAACGACAGCGCAAACGCCAGCATCCCCCCGGCCAGCAGAGCCGAACCGAGATTCGGCAGCACCACATAGCGAAAGGTCTGCCAGCCGTTAGCGCCCAAATCCATTGAGGCTTCCACCAGGCTCCATGAGGTGCGCCGGAAACGGGCGATGACGTTGTTAAACACCACCACCACGCAAAACGTCGCATGCCCGATCACAATGGTGAAAAAACCCGGCTCCAAATTGACCGCTTTGAAGGCAGTCAGCAGCGCCAGCCCGGTAATGATCCCTGGCAACGCTATCGGCAACAGCAGTAAGAGCGAGATCGCGTTCTTACCAAAAAACTCACTGCGCCATAAGGCCATTGCAGCAAGTGTGCCAAGAATCAAGGCGATAGCCGTCGCCAACGAAGCAATCTGTAGTGACAGTGTCACTGCATCAAGGATATCCCCGCGTGTCGCCGCGAGGCTGAACCAGCGCAGCGTAAAGCCCTGCGGCGGGAAACTGAATGCCGCGTCCTCGGTATTAAAAGCATAGATGGCAATAATCAATAGCGGGAAATGGAGAAAGATAACGCCGCCCCATGCGGCGATTTTGAGAAAAAACGGTGCGCGCTCAGAGTGCATCGAATGCTCCCAGACGTTTCACGAACGCCAGATAAAGGGCAATCAACACGATCGGCACCAGCGTAAAGGCGGCGGCCATCGGCATATTGCCAATCGCCCCCTGCTGCGCATACACCATGTTGCCAATGAAGTACCCCGGCGGACCCACCAGTTGCGGTACGATAAAA
Source organism: Kosakonia arachidis (assembly GCF_900116535.1). Classification (GTDB taxonomy): domain Bacteria; phylum Pseudomonadota; class Gammaproteobacteria; order Enterobacterales; family Enterobacteriaceae; genus Kosakonia; species Kosakonia arachidis. The sequence continues at coordinate 1,455,111 of NZ_FPAU01000001.1, forward strand.
TCACCCAGCGTCAGCGAGAAGGTAAAAATCGACCCGGCCGCCACGCCCGGAATGGCCAACGGCAACACCACATAGCGGAAGGTCTGGCGTGGATGCGCACCCAAATCGGCGGAAGCCTGCAACAGCGAGGGTGGCAGTCGTTCCAGCGCAGCCTGTATCGGTAAAATCATAAACGGCAGCCAGATATAGACGAACACCAGAAAACGCCCCAGCCCGGACGTGGAAAGCGTGTTACCGCCGATGGCAGGTATGGTCAAAAAGGTGGTTAAAATCGGCTCCAGCCCAAAGTGGCTTAAAAACCACTGTGCCACGCCATCTTTTGCCAGCAGCAGCGTCCACGCATAGGCTTTGACGATATAACTGGCCCACATTGGTAACATCACGGCGATATAGAAAAACGCCTTCCATTTCCCCTGCGCATAACGCGCCATATACCACGCCATCGGGAACGCGAGGATTGCGCTCGCCACAGTGACACTCATCGCCATCATCAGGGTGCGCACAATGATGTCGTAATTCGCCGGGTTGAACAGCGCTTGCAGGTTGGCCAGCGTTAAATCCTGCGTCACCGACATGGTGAAGTCGTCAAAGGTGTAAAAACCCTGCCACAGCAGTGTTAACAGCGAACCCAAATAGACAATGCCGAACCACATCAGTGGCCCCAGCAACAAGAGCAGCAGCCCAAGCAGCGGTTTGCGCCAGAACACCCCGCTCAGACTTGCACGTCGCCGGGCAGTTAACGGAATACTCATTGCCATTTCACCCCGCTCCCTGTAACGGTACCATCGCGTCCCGCGACCATGAAATCTGCACCTGTTGCCCCAACGTCAGCGTTTCCGTCAGCGACACGCCTGAGAGATTCGCCTGACTGACCAGCACTTTCTCCCCCTGCGCCAGCAGCAGTTCAAAACGTGTCGCAGCGCCCTGGTACTGCACCGCCTGCACCACAGCATTGACTTCAATTTCCCCTGGTGTATTCAGGCGAATATGTTCCGGGCGCAATGAAAAAGTGCCCTGCATACCGCACAGTTTGCTGGCAAGCGCTTGACTGAATACGTTTGACGTACCGACAAAACCGGCGACAAACGGCGTGCGCGGGCGCAGGTAAAGTTCGCGCGGGGTATCGATCTGCTCGATGCGGCCATTATTAAACACCGCCACCCGGTCGGACATTGACAGCGCTTCGCCCTGATCGTGAGTGACAAAAATAAAGGTGATGCCCAGATCCTGTTGCAGCTTTTTTAGCTCCAGTTGCATCTGTTCGCGCAGTTTCAGATCGAGCGCACCAAGCGGCTCATCCAGTAGCAAGACGCGCGGCTCGTTAACCAGCGCCCGCGCGATCGCCACCCGTTGCCGCTGCCCGCCGGAGAGTTGGGAAGGTTTGCGCGTGTGGACAAAGCCGAGCGCGACTTTTTCCAGCGCCTCACGGGCGCGGGCGTGGCGCTGCTTTTTGTCTACGCCTTTCACCATCAGCCCGTAGGCCACATTATCGAGAATCGACATATGCGGAAACAGCGCGTAGTCCTGGAACACGGTATTGACGTCCCGCTCCCACGGCGGTAGCTCGCTGGCTTCACGGCCAAAGATGCGGATTGCCCCACCACTCAATTGCTCAAACCCGGCAATCAGCCGCAGACAGGTGGTTTTGCCGGAGCCGGACGGCCCCAGCATGGAGAAAAACTCCCCGTCGTTGACGGCGATACTGACACGGTCAACCGCCCGGACGTCGCCGTATGACCGCGAAACATCCAGAAATTCGACTGCATAGGTCATACTTAGCTCCTTGCAGGTTAACGGCCACCCATAATGGCGATGTAATCCTGTGTCCAGCGGCTATATGGCACATATTTGCCACCTTCAGCAACCGGCGTTTTCCAGAAAGCGATTTTGTCAAAGAAGCGGTAACCGTTGGTTTCGCAGCCTTGTTCTCCCAGCAGCGTGCTGGCTTTACACCCTTCCGGCACGACCGGCAGCGAACCAAACCAGGCGGCCACGTCGCCCTGAACTTTTGGCGTCAGCGACCAGTTCATCCACTTGTAAGCACAGTTCGGGTGTTTTGCATCGGCATGCAACATCGTGGTATCCGCCCAACCAGTGACGCCCTCTTTCGGGAACACGGTGGCGATCGGCTGGTTTTCACCTTTCAGAGCATTAGCCTGATACGGCCAGGCGCTGGAGGCGACAACACCTTCGTTTTTGAAGTCGCTCATCTGTACCGTGGTGTCATGCCAGTAGCGGTGGATCAGCATGTGCTGATCGCGCAGGGTTTTCAGTACCGCCTGATATTGCGCTTCGGTGAGCTGGTACGGATCGTCAATGCCGAGTTGCGGCTGTGTGGCTTTCAGGAACAGCGCTGCATCGGCGATGTAGATCGGCCCGTCATAAGCCTGTACACGGCCTTTATTGGTTTTGCCATCCGGCAGGTTTTGTTGCACAAACACCACCGACCAGCTATCCGGCGGTGTCGGAAAGGTTTTGGTGTTATACATCAGCAGGTTCGGCCCCCACTGATACGGTGTGCCATACACTTTGCCGCCGACGTTAAACCACGCGCCGTTGACGAGTTTCGGGTCGAGGGTTTTCCAGTTCGGGATCAGCGCAGTATTAATCGGCTGCACGCGTTTCCCCATAATCAGGCGCAACGAGGCATCGCCAGAAGCGGTGACCAGATCGTAACCGCCTTTCGCCATTAGGCTGACCATTTCATCGGAGGTGGCGGCGGTTTTGACGTTCACCGCGCAACCGGTGTCCTTTTCAAAGGCGGTAACCCAGTCATATTGCTTGTCGGTCTGGCCGCGCTCGATATACCCCGGCCAGGCAATAATATCCAGACGACCTTCCCCTTTTCCCACTTCGGTGGGTTCGGCGGCATGCGCGACCATCATCGTCATGCTCAGCACACACAGACTGCTGCGGGCAAATTTCTTGCTCATTGTTTACTCCTGTCGCAATGAAAAAAGTGCGGCAGCCTTGCCGTAAATATATCTCCCTTAATAAAAATAGACGGCACGCGGACGGCCAGAATGTCACCAGACATAAATTTCACCAGGATGTGACACATAACGCATTGCGCTTCGAATGAAAATGGTAGTCGTCCGTCTTTTTTACTATAGACAAGGAGTTAGCTGATGTGCGGTTAATTTGTGTTGCTATTCACATTTCCTATGAATAACCAAAAGAAAAGCATAGAAAATAATGACGGCGTTCTTCAATTTTTTACCGTCACTATTTTTAAAACGAGAACAAGGTATTCAGGAAATAAGAATGGAATGCGCGCGTTTATTTCATCATCTGGCGAATCAATTCCCCTAAGCGAATTGCCGCACGTTCCTCTTTATTACCCCACGCCCAGGCGCAATTAAAGCGGAAAAAGGATTGCCAGCGGTCAGATGTCGAAAACATTTTCCCCGGAGCAATGCTGATATGGTGCGCCAGCGCCTGCTGACTCAGCGTCCCGGCATTCAGCCCGGTGGGCAACTCCAGCCAGAGAAAATAACCGCTCTCATTGCGGTAAATTTTTACCTCTGGCGGAAGATGGCGCAGCAGCGCCTGCCAGGCCAGATGTTTGCGCTCCGCCATTACGCGCCGAAGGCGCCGCAGGTGTGCGTCGTAGTGATGGGTAGAAAGATAATCGACCAGCGCCAGTTGCAGCGGCGAACTGGTGGAGAGCGTACTCATTAACTGCAGTTGCTGAATGCGCCGCGCGTGGCGACCGGCTGCCACCCAGCCAACGCGGAAACCGGCCACCAGACATTTAGAAAAAGAAGAACAGTGCAGCGTCATATCCTGCTTATCCCAGGCTTTTGCCGGTAACGGCTGTTCGCGTCCGTAATAGAGTTCGCTGTAAACATCGTCTTCAATAAGCGTGACATTATGTTCCGCCAGCATCGCCACCAGACGCGCTTTTTTCTCCGCGCTCAACGTAAAACCCAGCGGGTTCTGACTATTGGTCATCAGCCAGCAAGCTTTTACCGGATAATCGGCCAATGCCTGTGCCAGCGCATCAAGATCGATACCCTCTTTCACATCCGTCGGCACCGACAGCGCTTTCAGCTTTAAACGCTCCAGTGCCTGCAACGCGCCATAGAAGCACGGGCTTTCAATGATCACCCAGTCGCCCGGTTCGGTGACCGCCTGCAAACTGAGGTTCAGTGCCTCCAGCGCCCCGGCGGTAATGACAATTTCGTCCGGGGAGATGTTCATCCCCTGACGAGCGTAGCGCCGGGCAATGGCATGTCGCAACTGGCTGTTGCCCGGCGGCAGGTTTTCAATCACGCTCATGGCGGTGGCGCTTTTACTGACCTTCGCCAGCGAACGGTTAAGCTGCGGCATTGGAAACAGTTTCGGATCGGGAAACGCGGAGCCAAACGGCAGCACCGAGGCATCGCAGCTGGCCTGCAACACATCAAAAATATAGGTATTGATATCCACCGCTTCATCGCGGGTAACCTGCGCCGCCACCACGCGCGGCACGCCGGAGGCTGGCGCGACAAAGTAACCGGATTGCGGCCGGGCAATCACGCGGCCCTGGCTTTCCAGCAACTGGTATGCGTGGCCCACCGTCATAAAACTCAGCCCGCTGCTGGTGACCTGCTCGCGCAACGACGGCAGCTTTTCCCCCGGACGCCAGACGCCAAGCTCAATCTGTTCGCTGATTTGTTGCGCCAGGCGCTGGTATTTTTTCATGGATATTCACCGGGTTGAGGATGATGAATATGATGGCACGGGAACTCGGCTTTTACTATATCAGTTCATATAAACCAGCCTTTTTGATAGTGCTGTTATGTTACAGAGGGATAAGCGGCATGCCGGGTAGCCTGCCTCGGGTAAAGAGCTTGCTGGCTAGCCAGGCGAACACACGTTCATCCAGTAATGCGTCGACAAATAATGAATTCCAGTTATTTTTTGAAGCATACTCTTCATCCTTTGCCTGCAATTCCCATTCAAAAATGTCTCGCAGATGACCAATGCTCTTCGGATTTTCCCGCAACGGCGTTATATAAACCGCAGGTCTGCGGCAAAAATCAATAAAACGCTTCTGCACGTAGTTTTCCAGTTTTTTCTGTACCAGTTTTTCGAAATGATAATTAACGGCGGTGAAGTCCGGGTGGCTTGCTGGTAATATTACTCTGCTACTCACGGTTGGAGACGAATCAAGGTGATGAAAATCGACTTTAATTAATCGCTGTTGCAGACAGTTATCAAAATAGGGATGCAGGAAGCGCTCATTGACGTTTTTTCCGGTTAAGCGGTTGCTTCTTTTACTGTTGCACAGGCAGGTAGGCACAAGATTTAAAGAGAAAATCGCGAAAATATTATGCGGTGCTTGTGGCAAGTAATGATCAATAGTGCCACAAGAAAATGAACCACACATCGGGCAACAGCGAAAACTGTGTTCATCACGTAGTTTATCAATAAATTTGATCGGCAACATTGGATGATCATAATAGTATGATAACAGTTCCCCCATCTCTTTGCTGATAGAGATTTTACTCAACCCGGCAATTATTTTTTCTGGATTTCCACGGTTAGTTTTATAGAGTCGATAAGCAGCTTTTATATTGCTCATATCACTGGCTAACCCAATGACTTTGGCCATTTTTGTACTTCGTGAATTTAAGATATCGAGACGCTTTTCATCACGATAATTAGCACATCTTAACTTATTCATTTGAGCCTTCCAGGGCAATTCGCAATGAGGACAGTAACTCACTTGCCAGCAAATGACCGTAATCACGCGCCAATGCTTCCCAGCCTTCTGTTCTGTATTTTTCTAGCAAAATGGCAGTAATACGTTCGACTTGTGGCGTTTGTTGCTCCTGGCCAAATACGAACCATGAAATTGCGCCAACATCGGCCCCCAGTGTTTTCAGGATCGGTACGTCGACAGTTATTTCATCTTCATTTTTCTGCCGTAACACAATGACCTGTTTCTGGCTTACTTCACGGACAAAATACACCGAGTGAGTTGCAACGATGGCAACCGATCCGCTCATTTCAAGCAAATTAAACAATAAATTCGCGAACTGGCTAATAAACTGCGGGTGGAGATGCGTTTCAGGCTCATCAATCAGTACCAGCGTACCATTATCAATATGGCAACAGGCTTGCGCGGCGAAAGCGAGAAAATTTCGCTCGCCGCTGCTGAGAGGGTAACGTCTGTCGCCACACTGGCGAAAGGGTTCCTCATATACAAGCACATCATTGAAGGAGTCGATACGGACACGTCCCGGCCAGGGTTGGTAAATATTTGCCAGCTCGTCAAGGGTAATAAAGCCGTCATCACTACGATGCGCAAGCGCAATCTCATGGCTATTATCAATGGAATGTAATGCCGCGCGGAAAATATCCCAACGACTGCGGTTCCCTAGTGTTTCCCGTACGCGAGCCAGTTTCAAAATATCATTGACAATAAAATCACGATCCAGCCTGCTGCGAGGAATGGTATTCGGATTGAGTAAAAAACGACGGTAATAGATTTGCATCGCGTCGTAATATTGTTCCGGCTGGCGTGTTGTTCGCCCATCTTCTGGAAACAGCGATTGCACCTCTTTTGATGGCGAGAACGCAAGCAGTCGGTTTACCATTACTCGCTGATGAGTCTCAGGAACAAAAAAATTATCCTTTTTGGCAATTAATGCTGAGGCGATTTCTGCCAGCGTCTGGCTTTTCCCTATACCATTCTTACCAATAATGACAGCAATACGCTGAGAAATGAGGCTTTCAAGATTGAAATTAAATGTAATTTCATGTGGCGTAGACATATTCTCGCGTTTGAATTGAATATGCATGCTGGATGAAATAACATCAAATAACTCCTCATTTAACCCACGCAAGATAGTCCCGGCGTTGTGCCATGCAAACCAGGAGCTTGAGTGACGAAGGAATGAGTATTTAAATATACTCCGATCTTCCAGTTTGGTAATAAATTCAGATGAGGTATTAAGTTCTTTAGTCAGAATAACATCATTGATTTTTTTGAGTATGGTTTGCGCTGCTTCCAGGCCAAAACTTTTGATCAGTAAACGATACTCTGCGGAGCTTTTTAGCATTATATAGAAAGAACCGCTATTGTTCTTTAAATCGATGTAATCGATATTATTTTCTTTAAAATAGCGAGAGACTATTTGTAAGCCGTCATTATCTTCATCAAGGTCACGTAAGGGATTATTAATGTCAATAAACCCGATATAACCGGTCACTAGTACATTGTCTGTTGCTGTCTTTATTAAAATTGCCACATTGGAAAAATAGCCATTATCATTCCAGGCGCGGTCGATATGCTGGCTTTGAATATAAATACCGGGCTTTTTTTCATAATCGCGGAACCTGTTGGAGGGGCGTACCAGATAGACCGGTAATTGCTCGATGCTATTCATTGTTTTCCCTGGTTTATTTCTTTTTTGGACGATTTAACATCGACCATTGTCTGCACGATGTCAACGCCCAGAAATCAGAGACTTTTATTTATTTTTATATCAGCAGTAAAATTCACATAGTTTATAACAACTGTTATACAAAAATTTCGCCAATCTGTTTCTGCAAGTTCCGGCTCGCGTTCATTACCATACCCCTCACAGCAGTTGATCTGAGGTTGTCCATGTTTGGTTTAGACGCATTTCATCTGGCAAGAATACAGTTTGCCTTCACCGTTTCGTTTCACATTATTTTCCCGGCGATCACCATTGGGCTGGCGAGTTTTCTGGCGGTGCTGGAGGGTTTATGGCTGAAAACCCGTAACCCGGACTGGCGCACGCTGTACCATTTCTGGTCGAAGATTTTCGCTGTTAACTTCGGTATGGGCGTGGTTTCCGGGTTGGTGATGGCCTACCAGTTTGGCACCAACTGGAGCGGCTTTTCCCAGTTCGCCGGCAGTATTACCGGGCCATTACTGACCTATGAAGTACTGACGGCTTTCTTTCTGGAAGCCGGTTTTCTCGGGGTGATGCTGTTTGGCTGGAACCGTGTCGGGCCGGGGCTGCACTATTTTGCGACCTGCATGGTGGCGCTGGGCACGTTGATGTCCACTTTTTGGATTCTCGCCTCTAATAGCTGGATGCACACGCCACAGGGTTACATTATCGAGCAGGGCCAGGTGGTGCCGGTGGACTGGTTGAAAGTCATCTTCAACCCATCTTTCCCTTATCGTCTGATGCATATGACCATCGCCGCGTTCCTCAGCAGCGCGCTGTTTGTCGGCGCGTCTGCTGCCTGGCATTTACTGCGCGGTAACGATACGCCCGTGATGCGCAAAATGTTCTCGATGGCGATGTGGATGGCGCTGATTGTCGCGCCGATCCAGGCCATGGTGGGCGATATGCACGGGCTAAACACGCTGGCGTATCAACCGGCAAAAATTGCCGCCATTGAAGGCCACTGGGAGAACACGCCCGGCGAAGCCACCCCGCTGCTGCTGTTCGGCCTGCCGGATATGCAACAGGAACGCACCCGTTACGCGGTCGCGATCCCGGCGCTTGGCAGCCTGATCCTCACCCATAGCCTGGATAAACAGGTTCCGGCGCTGAAAGCGTTTCCCAAAGATGAGCGCCCTTATTCGCCGCTGGTGTTCTGGTCATTCCGTGTGATGGTCGGTCTCGGTGTGCTGATGATTGCACTGGGTGTCGGCGCATTGTGGTTGCGCTACAAACAACGGCTCTACCAGTCGCGACCGTTCCTCCATTTTGCACTGTGGATGGGGCCTGCCGGGTTAATCGCCATTCTCGCCGGTTGGGTCACCACCGAAGTTGGCCGTCAACCGTGGGTGGTCAACGGCTTGTTGCGCACGGCCGATGCGGTTTCGGCTCACGGCGTGATGCAGATGAGTCTCAGCCTGGTGACATTCTTCGTAGTCTACAGCGCCGTTTTCGGTGTCGGTTACAGCTATATGGTGCGGTTGATCTGCAAGGGCCCGCAGGCCTGGCATGAGGAGGCAAAATAATGGGTATCGATCTTTCGTTGATCTGGTTTGTGATTATTGTTTTTGCCACCCTGATGTACATCGTGATGGACGGTTTTGATCTGGGGATCGGCATTCTGTTTCCACTTGTTCGTAACACCCATGATCGCGATGTGATGGTGAACAGCGTTGCGCCAGTCTGGGACGGCAACGAAACCTGGCTGGTGCTCGGAGGTGCGGGGTTATTCGGCGCTTTTCCGCTGGCTTATGCGGTGATTATTGATGCGCTGACTATTCCACTGACGCTGATGCTGCTGGGGCTGATTTTTCGCGGTGTGGCATTCGAGTTTCGTTTCAAAGCGACACCTGCGCATCGCCCGTTCTGGGATAAAGCGTTTATGGCGGGTTCCGTGCTGGCAACCTTTACGCAGGGCGTGGTGGTTGGCGCAGTGTTGAATGGTTTTTCGGTCAGCGGACGGCGCTTTAGCGGCGGCGCGCTGGACTGGCTAACCCCCTTCACGCTGTTCTGCGGCGTCGGGCTGGTAATTGCGTATGCGTTGCTGGGTGCAAGCTGGCTGGTGATGAAAAGCGGCGTGCCGTTGCAGGATAAAATGCGTGCCGCGGCGAAGAAATTGCTGCTGGTTCTACTGGTGGTTATCGCGGCCATTAGCCTGTGGACACCGCTGGCGCACCCGGCGATTGCTTCCCGTTGGTTCAGCCTGCCAAACTTGTTGTTCTTCGCGCCGGTGCCGCTGCTGGTTATTGCGCTCAGCACCTGGTTGTGGCGTAGCCTCGGCAATTCGCAGCATCATACATTGCCATTTGTGCAGACGCTGGGCCTGATATTCCTCGGTTTTAGCGGGCTGGGCATCAGCATCTGGCCGCACATTATTCCGCCGGATATCACCTTCTGGCAGGCAGCCGCGCCGCCGCAAAGCCAGGGCTTTATGCTGGTCGGCGCGCTGCTCATTATCCCAATTATCCTGGTCTATACCGCGTGGAGCTATTACGTGTTCCGCGGCAAAGTACAACCTGGGGAGGGCTATCACTGATGAAACATTCGTTTTTCACCCGCTTGATGTGGCTGGTACTGATTTGGGGCGGCAGCGTACTGGCGCTGGCAGCCGTGAGTATGGTATTCCGCCTGTTGATGTCGGCGGCCGGGTTTAAATCTCACTGATGTGTGCGGAGTTTGTTGTGGAAACACAGCAAACTCTTTTTTATAGAAATAAGACGGTTACGAGCGAAAAGCAAAGTCACTTATTGAGAAGCCAGCTTGATGTAGTTAAGGATCCGCATATTTCTCTCTTCACTTCGCGTCACCAGCGCCATGCATAACTCCGCATCGTCATCCGCCAAAGGGATAAACACCACCCCGCCGGGCCTGAGGCTATCAACCGGTTTTGGCAGAACAGAAATGCCTACTCCCGCCGCGACAAGCCCAATATGCGTCAACACCTCCGCGGCTTCCTGGACAACGGTTGGTGTGAACCCGGCCTGATGACAAAGCCGTCTGACCAATTCAGGGACTGCCGCCCCTGATGTCTCCGGATAAAAGATAAAAGATGCATTGCGCATGGCAACGATGGGCAGAGAGTCAGCCGTCGCTTCAGGATGATCTGCTGGCAGAACGACGCAGAGTCGGTCACGCCTGAGGATACGGATGTCCAACCCATGCTGTCGGGTGCCGGGTGTAAGACGGACGTAGCCGATATCAATTTCCTGCTGAAGAAGAGCGTCAAACTGCTGGCGGGAGTACATCTCGCTAAGTGAGATCCTGACGTCTGGATAATGGCGTCGGTAGGTTTTAAGCGGCTGACTGAGTTCGTCCACAAATAAACCGGTGGTGGTAAACCCGATTCTCAACTCCCCCCTTTTCCCCTGCTCAATATCACGTAACTCAGCCTGCAGATTACCGCTGATGCGTAATATTTCCTTCGCCTGAATGACAAGGTGCTCACCGGCTTCCGTTAGGGCCACACTGCGTCTCGTTCGGTTAAAGAGCTTTACCCCCAGCTCACTTTCAAGTGACTGGATCTGTTGCGACAGCGGAGGCTGGCCAATATTGAGTTTTTCTGCGGCGCGCGTGAAGTGCAACTCTTGTGCGACGGTCAGAAAATAGCGGAGATGACGAAATTCCACTTATATGTCCGGATATATAAATTGATGCTTATTTATATATTGGACAGTAAAACAACGCAATCCTACCATTGAAGCCGCCAGCGATGCTGACGCCGATGCAAACATTTATTGCCTCTTCCTGCTACACCAGAATAGCGTCTCAGAAAGGAACACAAATGCATTACGAGCTTTACCTGCTGCTTCCCGTCGCATTTATTGCCGGGATCATTAACGCGGCTGTCGGTGGCGGCGGATTGATCACCATTCCAACGTTTTATAGCACCCTGCCACATTTCACCCCTGCCCAAATCATGGGGATCGACAAGCTCTCATCTGTTATGGGGCACCTGATGTCTGTCCGGCAGTTTATGACAAGATTGCGCCTGCCCTGGTCACTGATCCTGCCCACCGCAGTGAGTGCCGTTGTCGGTGCTTACTCGGGGATCAGATTCCTGGATTTTATGCCCTCCGCATGGATGCGACCGGTCGTTATCGTCGTGCTGGCGGTGATGGTGGCCTACACCTGGTTCAAACCCCAATTCGGTCATCATGATACCAGTCAGTCACCTACCCGCGCCGATCTCATCAAAGGTGTTTGCCTGGGTTTTGCTATCGGTTTTTATGACGGTTTTATCGGCCCAGGCACGGGAAGTTTTCTGCTGTTCTTGTTTATCCATTTCTTTCATTTTGATTTTTTGCGGGCAACCGCTTGCGCAAAAGTCGTCAATTTTGGAACGAACTTCTCGACGTTGTTTTTTCTTATTCCACACGGCCTTATTGATTATGGGCTGGCTATTCCGCTGGGGATTGCGGCAATCAGTGGCTCCTTTATCGGCGTACAGATTGCGATCAAGGGAGGAAATCAATGGATACGCCGACTTTTCCTGTTGCTGGCGTGCAGCCTGCTGATCAAGCTGTTATGGGAAACAATTCACTGACCAGCGGAAAATGAGTGGCGCGTTATTCATGGCTGGTCGATGCGAAAATCGGAACGGTGCATGTTACATGAGTGAATTCAGGTTGTACGCTTGACGATCTGATTGATGTCACGACTTTTCATACCGATCCGCAAAATCAGTTTCCGACAATTATGCAGATAAAACAGTCGCTTTTCTCGCAGCCACCCTATCCAAACTGGACGGCCGTTGGCGTTACCTGGCTTGCCGGCTTCGATTTTGAAATTAAGGTCATTGCCCGCATTCCTGCCCGGTAGAAACGGACCAGACAATGCCGACAGGAAATGTCTTCCCTGTCGGCATGACGCCATTGCATGCTGGCACTGGAGTAGACACCATTCCAACGGTGTCACTCTGTATCTTAATCTGCTTATGCTTTACACCGATTAAGATGAATATCGGAGAGGATAAAGAGCAAGAAGATTAAACCGTTACGACATCAATGCGATCATTCCCCTCTGTTTGATACGCAGCCAACTGATGGAAATTTAAGTAACGATAGGTATCTTCTCGTGTGTCATTGATCCTTTCCATGTGCCAGAGATACTGTTCAACGGTCGGCATTTTGCCAAGCATTGCGGCAATCGCACTGAGCTCCGCTGATGCCAGGAAGACTTTTGCATCGGTACCAAGACGGTGCGGGAAGTTACGGGTTGAGGTGGAGACAACGCTGCTTCCTTCTTTAACCCGAGCCTGATTGCCCATACAAAGTGAGCAGCCGGCCGGTTCAATTCGCGCTCCGGTTCGGATGAGTTTATTAAAATACCCTTCGCGAGAAAGTTGCTGCGCATCCATTTTGGTTGGCGGAGCAATCCATAGCCGGGCTGGGATCTCTTTGGAGTCTGCCAGCAGTTTTCCGGCAGCCCGGAAATGACCAATGTTTGTCATGCAGGAGCCAATAAAAACTTCCTCTACTGGCGTGCGGGCGACTTCGGACAGTAGACGGGCATCGTCGGGGTCATTTGGCGCACAAACAATTGGCTCCGTAATTTCAGTCAGATCAATTTCAATGATTGCCGCGTACTCCGCATTGTCATCTGCACTCAGTAATGACGGATTCGCCAGCCATGCTTCGATCTCTGCAATGCGTTTTTCAAGTGTTGGCGCGTGCTGATAACCCTGCGCAATCATCCAACGCAGCAAGGTGGCATTGGAACGCAAATATTCAATAACGTTCTCTTCCTCAAGACGTAGCACACAGGCAGCAGCAGAGCGCTCAGCGGAGGCATCGGCCAGTTCAAAGGCCTGCTCAGCTTTTAGCATTTGCAAACCTTCGATTTCCAGAATACGACCGGAAAAGATATTGCGTTTGTTTTGCTTCTCGGTCGTCAATAATCCTTGCTTAATTGCGTAGTAAGGAATTGCATGCACTAAATCACGCAAAGTGATCCCTTTTTGCATTTCACCCTTAAAGCGGACCAGGACAGATTCAGGCATGTCGAGAGGCATAATTCCAGTGGCCGCCGCAAAAGCGACCAGCCCGGAACCGCCCGGGAATGAGATCCCTAATGGAAAGCGCGTATGCGAATCAGCCCCTGTCCCTACAGTGTCAGGAATAAGCATGCGGTTAAGCCAGGAATGGATAATGCCATCACCCGGTTTCAGTGCAACGCCTCCTCTGCTGGTAATGAACTGAGGCAGCGTACTATGCAAATTAACGTCGACAGGTTTTGGATACGCAGATGTGTGGCAAAACGACTGCATGACCAGATCGGCAGAAAACCCCAGGCATGCGAGATCCGTCAGTTCGTCGCGAGTCATCCCGCCGGTCGTATCCTGCGAACCCACGGTTGTGATTTTAGGTTCACAATATTGACCAGGTCGAATACCTTCAACCCCGCACGCCCTGCCGACCATTTTTTGCGCCAGAGTAAACCCGGCAGAAGAAGGTTCAGGCGCCTTTGGCTTCCTGAAAATGGACGTTGTTGGCAGCCCCAGCGACTCTCTGGCTCTGGCCGTTAAGCTACGGCCGATGATCAACGGAATGCGGCCGCCTGCCTGTACTTCATCCAGCAAGACTTCGGTTTTCAGGTGAAATGAGGCTATCAGCGTTTGATCGCTATGGTTGCGAATCTCGCCCTTGTACGGATAGAGATCGATCAGCATCCCCGTCGACAAACCCGAGACATCCAGCTCAATGGGCAAGGCACCCGAATCCTCCAGGGTATTGAAAAAGATGGGCGCAATTTTCCCTCCGAAGACAAAACCCCCACTGCGTTTGTTCGGTACGAAAGGGATATCCTTGCCGATATGCCACAGGACTGAGTTCGTCGCAGATTTCCTTGAAGAGCCTGTTCCCACAACATCCCCGACGTAAACGAGAGGATACTGCCGGTTTTTTAATTCTTGTATCTGAGATATCGGGCCGCATTGTCCCGGTTGGTCGGGATTCACCCCTTCCCTTACGGAACTCAGCATTGAGCGCGCATGCAGGGGAATATCCGGGCGTGACCACGCCTCAGGTGCCGGAGAAAGGTCATCCGTGTTCGTTTCACCGGGGACTTTAAATACGGTCAGGGTTATTCTTTCATCAAGACTGGCGCGTTCGAGAAACCACTCGGCATTTGCCCATGATTCAATAACCGCTTTGGCATGAGCATTTCCATTATGGGCTTTCTGCTCTATATCTTTAAATTTTTCAAAAATAAGAATTGTGTGGCTAAGTTTAATCGCCGCTAAAGGAGCCAGCACGACGTCATCTAACGCATCGATAAGAGGTTGAATATTATATCCACCCTGCATGGTGCCAAGAATATTTATAGCATCTTCAGGCGTAATGCCGTATTGATTTGTTTTTTCCTTAATGATTTTATCAAGGAATTCTGCTTTAACTTTTGCAGCAGCATCAACACCGGGAGAAACTTGATTAATTAACAGATTAATTAAAAACTCTCGTTCCTCACACTGTTCGTTTTCGAGGAGAGTAATTAATTCGCAGGTCTGCTGAGCGGTGAGGGGTTTTGCTGGTATTCCATTTTTTGCCCGTTCAGCGACGTGCGTTTTATATTCTTCAAACATAGGGTCTCAACCTTATAACAGGAAATTAAAAAATGCGCCAGGGTGCCATCTACATTAAAAATTCATCTGTTTATTTTTAATAGCATCTCTCCAAATTGTGATACTTTTTCAAGACCATATTCCCACTCGCCAAATCCGGACTCCGAATTAATATGACCAGCATCTCCGACATCTATCAGCTCGCATCCCCAACTGTCAGACCAAAATACAGCACGATTGAATGACATAAGCGGGTCATTGTGACTGGCAAAGACCATTCCGGGTATTTTTAACTTCGATGCGGTGATAACGCCTTCAAGTTCAAAACGTGACGGTTCAGCAGGCGCAACCATAACAATCCCGGCAACATTTGCAGCTCTGCTCTGGACCTGGTACCAGGATGCAAGCGCGCCAAAGCTATGCCCAATCAAAATAACGGGCAAAGTACAGGTGGCTAATTCTCTGCGAATCGCTGCGCCCCAACTTTCAATATCCGGCTGCAACCAGTTTCGTTGACTTATTCTTTTCCAGCGAGGTAAACGACGCGCCCAACAGGTTTGCCAGTGGTAATCGTCGCTATCTCTTAATCCCGGAACAAGAATCGTTGTGAAAGAATCATCCAGTTGTAACAGACGCGGTATTGTCATGGTAAATTCCATCAGTCCTTAGTTTTCTATCGCTCAGGCTGGGTAATGCGCCAGCAGCCAGGTTACCGCCAGCAGATCCGCACTTCCTCCCGGGCTTAAATTTCGGGCAATGAACGCAGTGTCCATGTGCAAAAGCGCCTGCCTGAACCTGTTGCCGGTGAGGTGTTTAATGCGCAGGATTCTGGCCGCATATCGTTGTGCATAGCGTAAGCCTTTGAGTCCCCCTCGCGCGAGGATATTCGTGTCAGGATTGTGAGCCATCAACGAAAGTAACACCCGCAGTAAAGACTCCTCCGGTGAATAACCCGCGTTGATCGCTTTTTCCCATGCGGGTAATCCATGATTCCTTACCGTAGCAAACCCGCTTTCGGCCTCTCCACGCGCGCCCGTAACGCCATACTCGCGAAACAGTTGTTCCCCTTTGGTTTTCGCATCGCCATTTTGCTTCAACTCCCGGCGCACCATACCGATGCAGATCTGGCTAACTTCCCGGCAAAGCGCGCTACGATTGATCGCTTCGCCCTTACCTTTCAGTCGCCCGGCAGCAGAACAAAACAGACCCAGCGAAAATATTCCCCCTTTGTGGGTGTTGATCCCTCCCGTCGCGCTGAACATGGCCTGCTCACAGGCAAGCCCAGCAGGCCGGATGGCGAGGAGTGTCTGTCTGGGCTCTTGTTTAGCGGTTTGTAGACCTTGTGCAACAAACACTGCGAACCAGGGGGCAATTGCTGCAATACTGGACATGAATAGCCTGAGATCCATATCAGTATGCGCCCCATTATTATGACGGTCTACCAGCCCTGGTTTGGGGGTCAGAATAACTTCGCGGTACATTCCCTCGGCAGCCAATTCCGCAATGTTAAGTTCATGACTGAACGGTTCATTTCTGATGGCAGAAATAGTCATCAATCATATCCTCCATAACAGCGTGTAAGGTGTGGAGCGGATGCCGCCGCATTCGTGAACAGACATGTGCTGGCTCATCACAGAGAAAACATCGTCTTTTGTCTTCACCGACAGATTTACGACTCAATAAGCCGCTATCCGGGCAAAACACATCGATATCCCACAACCTTCCCAGTGGATGGCTCTCCTCCAGGCGTATTGTCGCCTTTTTTACCTGTGATGCGGGTGCGTTGACGGACCAGAATGACTCTGGCCCGGTAACAAACTGGCGAGCATTGTGCCTGATGATTTCCCAGCCATTGGCGGTGATCAGAGCAGTGAGAGCGTCATTCGCTGCCGCCATGACAGCCCTTGATTCAGGCGTATCTTTTACCTCACCAGGCCAGACCAGGGTCGTAGAAATCAGGGTATGTCCCCAACGGTTCAACCAGAGTTGCTGCTGGTACGAACGGGCTTCTCTGGCAATCAGTAACTGCTCCAAAGAAATGGGTGAGCACGATGCATCTGCCATAACGTTCATTACTCTTTAACCTGCCGGACGACGTCAATAACACTGCCATCGCGGTAACGGACGACGCCCACAATTTTGGCGGTAAATTCGATTGCTTTTGGATGACCGGAGATGTCCAGCGCACGCTGATACAACTCGTCAATACTCACTACAGGTAAGCCATTATCCACCAGTCGCTGATAAATTTCAGGGCGTGAAGGGTTTACGGCAATGCCGTGATCGGTGACTAATACATCAATGCTTTCACCCGGTGTAACGCAAGTTGTAACGCGCTTCACAACGGTCGGAATTCGGCTGCGGATCAGCGGCGCAACGACCACTGTCAGGTTCGCTGCTGCGGCAACATCGCAGTGACCACCGGAAGCGCCGCGCATCACACCATCCGATCCCGTCAGCACGTTAACGTTGAAATTTGTATCAATTTCAAGGGCGCTGAGAATCACAATATCAACGCGATCGCAGCATGCTGCTTTCGATGCCGGGTTAGCGTAAACGTTGGTAGAGATTTCAACATGGTTTGGGTTTCTGGCTAAAGACGCTGCGGCAGCACTATCAAAACTTTGGGTGTCCAGGAGTTTAGCGATCAACCCTTTCTCATGAAGATCCACAATACTGCCGGTGATCCCACCTAATGCGAAACGCGCAGTGATGTTTTTATTTTTCATGCGCGATTCTAAGAAGCGCGTACATGCCGTTGAAGCAGCGCCAGAACCTGTCTGGATTGAGAATCCTTGTTCGAAGTAACCCGAATGTTCAACCACATCGGCAGCTGAACGCGCGATCATCAGCTCACGAGGATTACTGGTTACGCGAGCGGCGCCGACGCTGATTTTTGCAGGATCGCCGACACTGTCAATTTGAACAATGTAATCGACCTGATCCTGAACAATGCTTGCAGGCATATAAGGGAAAGGTTCAATTGATTCGGTCAGCAGTACAACCTGTTTCGCGTACGCAGCATCTACCATCGCGTAACCCAGAGAGCCGCAGCGTGATTTACCACCGCTACCACTTGCGTTGCCATATTCATCGGAACAGGAGACAGCAAGAAAGGCAACATCAATATTAATTTCACCTTTTTGAATGAGATTAACACGACCACCATGCGAATGAATTTGTACCGGCTCCTCCATCAGGCCGTGAGAAATAGCATCAGCTAACTCCCCTCGCATGCCGGAGGTATAAATTTTCGTAATCACCCCATTGCGAATATGATTAATTAACGGGGCATTACAGGTCATTAATGAACTGGATGCCAGGGTAATACCTTTCAGACCCAATGCCGCGAGTTTATCTACGACAAGATTGATGACTTTATCGCCTTCACGGAAAGCATGATGGAATGAAATAGTCATACCATCATGGAGTTCGCAGCGGTCTAACATTTCATCCAGACTTTCACAAAGTTTACGCTGATATTTTTGTCTGGTATCTGCAAGATAGGGCGTTGTTGTGTTGGCATGGGTAAAAGCAATATACTCTTTTGAATGCCCGAGCTGTTCTTGTAAAGCTTCGATTAATTTGCTCATCTTTATTATCCTGTAAATTAGTGGCGAATGCCTGATGCTTTTCTTCTCTCAAGAACAACCCTGGCGTGATTGATAATTGGCGCATCAATCATTTTGCCATTCAGAGAAATGACACCGAGTCCACTACGCTCGCCTTCTTCGGCAGCAGTAATTACGCGCTCCGCGTAATCAACCTCTTCCTGGGTTGGCGCATAGGCATTGTGAAGCAGCTCAATTTGCCGGGGATTAATTAAAGATTTACCGTTGAAGCCCATGCGGCGAATTAAATCGACTTCTTTTAAGAAGCCCTCTTCATCGTTAACATCGCCATACACCACGTCAAAAGCATCGATACCCGCGGCGCGCGCCGCGTGTAAAACTGCGCAACGCGCATAGAACAGTTCAGTACCGTCTCCGCGCTCCGTCTGCATGTCCATGACATAGTCAAATGCGGCTAATGCAATACCCATCAGCCGCTCTGAAGATCGGGCAATGGCAACCGCATTGATGACGCCAACAGCAGACTCGATAGCAGCCATCAGTTGTGTGGAACCCACTTTACGGCCACAGCTTTCCTCAATGCGTACAATTTCACGTTCAAGCTGGTGAATATCTTCTGGCGTATCTGTTTTAGGCAGTCGAATAACATCAACCCCGGCACGCACAGCCGCTTCAAGATCTTTCAATCCGAATGGGGTATTAAGCGGGTTAATACGCACGACCTTTTCAATATCTTTATACATGGGGTGCTGAAGCGCATTGAAGACCAAAATACGTGCGCTGTCCTTCTCTCTCAAAGAAACCGCATCTTCAAGATCGAACATGATCGAATCGGGCTTATAAATAAAGGCAGTAGATAACATGGCCGCACTGGAGCCCGGTAAGAAAAGCATGCTACGACGTAATTTTTTCATTGTAATTTCTCCCAGTTAATTTCATCGCTGCATGTTCCTCGCATAATGGCCACTTGCATGCGGGAGCGAATAACACAATCAAGCGCACCTTTGTCATCCACAATAATTTGCCCATGAGTGACGTTGAATGCTGTTAACGTTTCTTTGACAACTTGAGTAATTTGCTCGCCAAATTGCTTCATTACTTCACTGTTAATAACAATATCCAGTCCGGTGTCCGAAGGGCTAACTTTAACCATTAGGTCGCTCGACTCCAGCGTACCCGCCAGAGCTGCCTGTACAATTTTCATTTTAATGTCCTACGCTAATACTCATGGGATTCTCTGCCAGACAGGGTTCCGGCAAGTCATGGTGATTTGCTCTCAGCCAGTTATATAAATAAGGGGTGGTACTTTCTGGCACCCTATTTTTTGCAACTGACAGTTTGTTTTCATTCAAGAGAGAACGAACGGCTGATGCTGATATAGGATAATTATTCTCATCAGTTTTCCGATCTATTTCATGAACCGTAATAGAGTTTGCCGGAATGACGCATTCATCTTCAAGCCAGTGGTGCATTGCCTGGTTGTACTGAGCTGTTACTTTACAATATGGCTCAGTGCCGACGAAACGATGTGTAATACCCAGTGATGGCGCAATGTAACGCCGAAAAATAATCAAATCGATTGCAGAATAGACATCATTAACAACCTGTTTTTCTTTTAAGAAATAGCCAGGAAACGTGCCGCGAGAAATAATGTATCTGGAGCCAGGGTGTACCGTCACATTGGAGAGATGTTTCACGCCATCACGTACCATGGCAATACGATCATTAAAGGAGAACTGAGACAAGTTCTCTTCGACAACAAAAACATGCAGCCAATTACTGGCGCGGGATGCTTGCTCAATGAGAAATTGATGGCCTAACGTGAACGGATTCGCATTCATAACGATTCCGCCAATTTTGTCTGCCGGGATGAAAAAATCGGCACGAAGTTTTTTGCAGTACCGATGGATTCCAACCGGCGTGTTTTCCATCAACGTTGCTTTATTCTCAAGGGTGGCTAAAGGATAGAAGCCACATCCACGGAAAGATTTAACATTATCAGGACAGGTTAAAAGGAACAGATGATGATCGCCATTTTGGTTTGCCAGATATTCCGCTTCACGAATCAACTGCAGCCCAAGGGAGGTTCCGCGCCATTCTATGTGAACCGCAATACACTTCAATGTATTGCCCGCCAGGCCAGCACAGGCAATTAATTCTTTATCTGCACGAGCAATCACGAATTGCTCGATATCATCATCTATTCCTAATCCATTACTGTGCAGAAATCGGATAATCTCCTCTTTGACAATACCGTTGCTGGTTTCAACAGTACCGAATTCTGGCATTTTTTCGGCATACATCTTAATTGTTCCTGACCTGAAAGTAATCGACGCAGTGTGTGTATTTATTTCGAAAATTAAATGGCGAGTAAATGTAATCGCTCTGTTGATTCAACAATTGTATTCGTCAGCCGTCCTAATTTTTCGATTGCCACTTCAACACGATCACCGTCGTGCATAAACAGCGGTGGATTACGTTTTTTTCCGACGCCACCCGGTGAGCCAGTAATGATGACATCGCCAGGGCTAAGAATAGTGAAGGTGCTAATATATGAAATAAGATCTGCAACCTTGTGAATCATACTGGCTGTTGAATCATTCTGAACCAGCATACCATTTAAATATGTCTGAATGGATAACGCGTGCGGATCCGGGATTTCATCGACAGTGGTCATATATGGCCCAAAAGCGCCGGTTTGACGCCAGTTCTTACCCGCTGTAAACCAGGCGTGCTGCCAGTCACGAACAGAACCGTCCATGTAACAGCTATAGCCTGCAACATGGCTCAGCGCATTGCTTCGTTCAATATTTTCGCCCGCTTTTCCGATGATAACGGCAAGTTCGCCTTCGTAATCAAACTCCTCAGTAATATTGGGTTTGATTACCGGTCTTGCATGCCCGGTTTGAGAATCCGCGAAGCGAATAAATAATGTTGGCGCATCATTAGTTTCGGCAAACTCTTTTCTTTTTTCTGCGTAATTCATTCCCACGCAAAAGATTTTTCCAGGCTCTTCGATAACCGGTAAGAAAGTAATATCTTTGTCCGTAATATCCGCTGGATAGTTAACATACTGTTTTGCAACATCGAGAGCATCCCATTGCAGAAGATCTTTCAATGTAGGATATTGCTGACCAATTTTTTGACCAAGATCGATAATGCCGGATTCAGTATGAATACCGTAACTTTTACGGCCATGATGAATATAACTTGCAAGTTTCATAATAACACCTAATGACTATTTCGCTTTATCCCCTCACGGCAATTCTGGCCATGAGGGAAGTATTTATTACGGTTACTTCGCAGTTTCTACTGTAATGAGATTCGCTTTCTTGTCCGAAGCAAGGTGTGTCGCCACAATCATGCCCAGCACCAGCAAGGCAATAATAAATGCCGTCATGCCTGCCCAGCCGGCAGAGTGAAAGACGAAGCCATTGACGAACCCAACCACTGATCCACCCATGTAGTAGAAGAATAAATAGAGTGCGACTGCCTGCCCGCGTGCATGTGCGGCATTTTTACTTACCCAGTTCAGGCCGATGGAATGGCAACCGAAGAAGCATGCGGTGAAGATGACCGCGCCAATGATGAACGTAATTACATTCGGCGTTAATGTCAGTAACATGCCCAAAGACATAACTGCAAATAACACGCGAAGAACATTCATGCTGCCATATTTAGCGGATAAACGACCAGCTTGCGGCGCGGTAAAAAAGCTCAATGCAAAGCTGAATGAAAGTAACCCAGCGTTAGCGGGAGAGATATGGAACGGTTCACCCTTCAGGAAAAATGCCAGGTAGTTGTAAAGAGAAGTGAAGGTACCAAAAATGATGAAGCTGATGACAAATGCGAGTGCGAGTTTTTTATTTTTAAAATGTGAGGCCGCGCCTTTCACAACCCGGAAAACATTCAGGTTTTCAGTTGGTGTGAATTTTTTGGAGGCTGGCAGAGTGAAGAATACCAGCGCTGCAACAATAATCAGGCTTGCTGCGAAACCATAGAAAATGGTGTTGATTGAAATATGGTCGATCAACTGGCTGGCGACGATACGGCCAGACATCCCCCCCATCGAGTTCCCGAAGACAAAGTAGCCCGTTACAACACCTGCGACGACCGGTGCCACCTCTTCACTAATATAAGCCGTTGCCGCTGCGGCAATGCCGCTCAATGCCAGCCCAATCACTGCACGTAGCGCTACCAGCATGGTCCAGGAGTGTACCAACGGACAAAGCGCTGTCAAAAAACCACCAAGCAGTAAGGAGACGATAATCAAACGCTTACGGCCATAGTGATCGGAAAGCGTACCGGTGAACAATAAACCAATCGCAAGCAAGGCAGTTTCTGCAGAAAGAATAATACTTACCTGATGAACAGGAATGTCATATTCAACGGCAAGAGCAGGTAACAAAGGCTGAATAAAAAATAAAGAAGCTAACTCAGCCAATCCTGAAAGTGCTAAAGCAATAATCACGCGGATGTATTGACCTGCTTTTACATCTCCACTTCCACCTGAGTTATTTTTAACATTAGTTATAGCCATAATATCCTCAACTTTATATTTCTGGTACAGAGTTTGTTAGCCCTTGTGGGCTAAAGGTATTAATACGTTCAGATTTTCAAAGGCTGGCCAATGTTTAGATAGCTTCCGCTAAAGCGATTTCCGGAACACAAACATTACCCTCGAATAATTTACGAGTCGTCCTGATTACAGAAGCACGGGTGTTTTCTATTTTATTTCCGCACTTTAATAAAGAAACTGTAATCTTACCGCTTGGATGCTCAATGTTAACAATGTTGGTAAATGCATCTTTGGGCAGGTCGCTAATGATTTTATGTGCAACGGAACCTTCGATTATCGTTGCAGTAGAAATACCAATAGACCCTGTAATAGCAAGTGATTTATGGCAATTATGCGGCATGAAATAGCGAACCTTAATCGTACCGCCTGCCGTGGGTTTGCTCAGCAGGACGGGTTTGGGAATAACTTTGTTAGTTACATCGCCAAAACCCATTACCTCGCCTGCTTTTAGACGGATTTTTTCAAGACGTTGCATAAACGCCAGATCCGAATCGAGATCAGCGGGTGATTCACTGCCGGTTTTATCCATCTGATGAGCATCGATTAAGATCATCGGCATTGCCATATCAATGCATGTAACTTCAACACCATCAAACACGTCCGTTGTGTTACCGGTCGGGAGCAACTTCCCGGTTTTGCAACCTGCGGAATTCAGGAACGTCAAGCCGACAGGCGCTGCAGTACCCGGTACACCATCAATTTGCGTATCTCCCTCGTAACTCACCTGGTAATCGGGTGTCTGCACTTCGGCATCAACGAATGTTCCCGTGTTGAGATTGCGGATACGTACTGTTGTTACCGGATTTTTGGGCGTAACCAGTCCCTTTTCAATGGCAAACGGGCCCACTGCACATAACATATTTCCACAGTTTGGCGTTGTATCCACTCGCCGCTCTTTCACCATGACCTGCGCAAAAAGATAGTCAATGTCAGCATCGGGGCTATCCGAAGGGCTCACAATCGCCACTTTACTGGTTTGTGGGCTCCCACCACCGATACCATCAATTTCCAGTTCATGGCCAGCTCCCATCAAAGACAACAGAACGGCGTCTCGTTCCTGAACGTCAACGGGCAAGTCGCTCGCCAGAATAACCGGTCCCTTAGACGTGCCACCACGCATCAATACGCAAGGAATGTTGAACATAGGTTTTCTTTCTCTTCCCACATGTTAAATGATGGAGCAAGCGTCCCATAAGTGGATAAATAACTCTAATGTCAAAAAACGAAGGATTGATGCGTTTTACACATTAATCCGCCGTCGGCTAAGATGGCTACATACCGGGCAACCAGAAGGTTTGAAAAAATGCAGCACGAATTACAGGGTATTCAAGCTTTTGTTAAGATTGCAGAAATTGGATGCTTTACAAGAGCATCACAGTTTTTACACATCTCTCAGCCAGCATTAACAAGACGAATAAAAAAACTTGAGGAAAGTTTGGGTACCACGTTATTTGAGCGTTCAACCCGACGAGTGAAACTTACGGCAGTAGGAAGAGACTTCCTGCCCAAGGCCAGGAATCTCTTAGATTTTTATGAAAGCTCAATACTCAGTATCAAAGAAATGGCGACGCATCAGACAGGCGTGATTACGTTATCCTGTTTACCTACCGCAGCTTTCTATTTTTTGCCCGCCGTTATTCGTGATTACAACGAACATTACCCGAATATCCGCATCCGCATACTTGAGCATAGTGCTAATGACTGCCTCGAAGCCGTGCTTAACGGCGATGCAGATTTTGGCATAAATATGATAAACATCACACACCCGTATATTGAGTTTACCCCTCTGGTCAATGAGCCCTTCGTTCTCGCCTGTAAACGAGACCACGATCTGGCAAAAAAATCGCTTGTGATGTGGGAGGATCTTGCCGGACTGAGGCTGATTGGCGTGCGTAAATCGAGTGGCAACCGGCTGTTGATCGATCAGGCGCTGGAAGGATTTGACTGGCAACCCAACTGGTTTTACGAGGTAAGACATCTGTCCACCTCTCTTGGGATGGTAGAAGCCGGTTTAGGCGTGGCCGTCGTCCCCAGTCTGGCAATGCCGACAGATGAGCATCATGTTCTGGTGAGTCGTCCGCTTATTGAGCCGGTGATCCGCAGAACCCTTGGATTAGTCGTCAGAAGGGGAAATTCTTTGAGCCCTGCGGCCGAAAAATTCCGTGAAATGTTGATGAAGCTGTGGTCTCAGGATAACACCAGCCCGTGGATTGGAAAATTTAGCAATTAAATAGCCATTTGTTTTATGGCTCATTGTTAACAAGAGCGAAACGCATGGTTCGCGCGACATCTTATTTTCATCAATAACCGATACACTGAATGAGAATGATTTCGCGAGTTTGGTTGGGGCATATACCATTGCTAACAGAGTGAGTTAACTATGAACAAGGCAGGAAATATGTCTCTTCGTTCACTGCGGGCGCTGTGCCTGACAAGTTTTTTTATTGCTGACGTCCGTGATGGTCTCGGCCCTTTTCTGGGGATATTTCTCACCCAGCGACACTGGCAACCGGATGATATCGGCTTGTTGATGACGCTGGGAGGCGTGGCAGGGTTATTGGCGACACTCCCGGCCGGATTTGTCACCGACACCTCCAAAAACAAGCGGACCCTCCTGGCTCTGCTTTGCATAATGATTACCGCAAGTACGTTTCTGCTCTGGTTCAGTCAGAAAAATACCGTCGTCGCGCTTTCACAAATTGTCAGCGGAATATGTGCTGCTTTTGTGGGCCCCTTGATCACGGGGATAACACTTGGTCTGACGGGACAACGCGGCTTTAATGGACAGATGGGTAAAAATGAGGCATTCAATCACGCCGGAAATTTCTTTACTGCATTGATTGCCGGAGGCATTGCCTGGTACTGGGGCGTCGGCGGTATTTTCCTGTTGATGGCCTGTACGACCGTGTTAACGCTGTGTGCTCTGCTGGTTATTCGTAATAAGGATATCGATAACGATGCGGCACGAGGTATCCAGTCCTCGGTTCCTCAGGCTCTGCCGGGACTCTCCGTACTCACCCAAAACAGGGCACTGTTTATTACCGGATTAACGTTGATGCTGTTTCATCTGGCAAATGCTGCGCTGTTACCCATGCTCAGCATGCGTGTTGCCGCTGCGCCTGGCACCATGAACCCCGGCTTGTATGCGGCTGCCACGGTGATTATTTCTCAGGCCGTGATGATCCCGATGGCCATCTGGGTTGCCCGGCGAATCGACAAGTACGGCTACTGGCGATTAATTATGTTGGCGTTGCTGATAATGCCTCTGCGGGCGGCGCTGGCAGCGACCTCGGCTGCCCCGCTAATGATGGTGCCAGTACAAATACTGGACGGAGCGGCTGCGGGTATCCTGGGCGTGGTGGTGCCTGGTTTTATTGTCGCACTGCTGTGCGAGAGCGGGCACGTCAACGCCGGGCAAAGTGTGGTGATGTTAATGCAGGGTGTGGGTGCGTCAATGAGCCCTGCATTAACAGGGGCGATTGCCGGTAATTACTCCTTTGCCACGGCGTTCAGCGTGCTGAGCGCCATCGCGCTTGTGGCACTGCTTATCTGGTGGCGATATGCGAGCGTCCTTATTGAACATGCATCAGCGCGGACACTTAAGGTAGGTGCGGACTGACCAGCAGGCTACCCGCAATGCAGATGGAGAGATAATTCTGGCACTTCGCGGTGTCTTCTAACACCGCGATAATGGGGAGGAACAAAACAGTAAACGCTATCGCAGTTGACTCTTGCAGTTGGAATTAAGTTTTCTTTGCTTTCCATTTAAACGTGAACTTTAAAATAAGCATATTTATCAAACGATTAATTTATTTTGTTATTTAGCTACATAAATAATATTAAGTAGCTAAATAAGCTAAATTTCCTTGTTGGACAATTAGTTAGTAAGTTACTCTTGGACATTCTAACGATACCACTCATTAGTGATGGTTATTTTTACTAAAAAAGGAAAGCCATAATATGCTGGAGCTATTTACTCCCCAAAAAATAGATCTCAATTTTGGGCTGAAGCAGCTGTTTGACGAAAAGCTAAAATCGAAAGTGGGAAAGATGCGTTACAACATATTGTATATCAGCGCAAGACCGGGTCTTTTTTTTGATCGTTCACACGACGCCACTACTGAATTTTCAAAGCATAAAATGAGTTATTTAATGCATAAAGGCCATAACGTAACGGGGGCATATGCCTCCACCGTGGCGGAATTTATAGAAACGTGGAATGCTATTGGAAAAAATGAACTACAAAATATAAATAAAGTGATTATTGATTATCATGGGGCAATCAGTCCTAAAAGAGGCTATCAAAGCCTGATTGTTATTTCCCCTTCTGAACTCCTGGATAAGCATCATATTTCCATGCTGGAGAACAAGCCTGGCGTAAAGGTGGTATCCCTGTATAGCTGTTATAGCGGGTTCTTAGAAAAATATAATCCTGCCGTTGGTTTTCTCGGTAAACTCACCGCACCTGATGCCCATGTGGTTGGATTTGATGCGCAGGGTGATAACGATATGCAGCGTTTAAAAACGGTCAGGCATTACGATGCCGGAGAACAGTTTGACAGAGCGCTGAGTGCGTTAAAGATTAACCGGTTGCAGTTGGGTCGGGTTAAGTACAGTAAAATAGACAAAGCTGAAATTATGCTGCAGCACTATACAGGAAATATTCGACGAGCGTTGTCAGATTACATGTGTTGAATCACTATCTCTGTTGACTGACTCAATGGTGAATACCCCGGAAAACCGCCTTCGCCCTGGTGTATTTGATATTATTTACCGCGATATATATCAATTGGTTATACACTATTGAGTTCTTCAGTCAGATTGAGAAAATCCTCTTTGTGGACACGGTGATTAGGCTCTTTAATTGAGCGATAGCTATTATAATGAATCTGATAAATATAACCTTCTCTTAGATCTTGTAATTATAATTTTTTGCCTTATAAGTGTTTGTTAACCTGGATGCGTTCATAAAATATGAGTTCCACCGCCGTCCTCCCTCGGCTTAACGACATAACACTCAGGTTTGACCGTGGCTGCTTCTGCGTAACATCTTCCAGATCATAAAAGCGCAGAGCAGCGTCATTACCGCCAGTGAATGTAAAAAGGTATAGGCGGAATCGTAACTTTCTTGCAGTATCAGTTATGTCCCTGATTTCACCGTGCGAGAAGCACTTATCCAAGGCGATCTCCAAGAAGTGTTAGCCGGTTGTTGCATCACACAGGGCACATTTTCCGCACTGTGGCCAGCCGTTACCTTTCTCCCCGGATACGCTGTTTTATCGATTTTATGGCGGCAAACTGGATTGGCTAATTCGCGCATAAACCGTGTGATGGAAGCAAAAATGGGCAACCACGGTTTTAAGACGCGCTGGGCGTCAGATAACTGTTAAGAAGGGCTTTTTGATGAGTACAGTTGACGAAGTAAAAATGAAGTATCCAGGGGCAAATGCATGGCAGATTGGGGACAGCCCTGACCTGGCCAACGCGCTTGCAAAGCTGGTCATAAAAGGGATTAAAACGGCCTCATGTGGCTCTTTTGCGTCCTTCCAGGCAGAAGAATCACCGCCCCGGATCGGCAGTTATCATATTATTCTCGATGGTCAGGGTACACCGGTATGTGTTATCAGAATGATTTCGCTGCGTCTGGTACGTTTTTGTGACGTTACCGAAGCGTTTGCCCGCAAAGAGGGTGAAGGCGATTTGAGCCTTGCCTACTGGAGGAAAGAACATCAGCGATTTTTCACCCGGGAAGGTTTTTTTTCTGAAGATATGGAGCTTGTCGCAGAAGAGTTTGTGGTCGTTGAAATTCTGTCATCCGGCAAGTGACTGCATATCAGTAACGAAAAAATAGCCTCGGCTTTCCGTTTTAGCATACGCAGCCAGAATATGGGGTTCAGGTGCTGAAATCAGTGGCGTGGTTGAAACAGAGTTTGCGGCAATAAACAGCAAACTCTTTTTTCATCCGCGTCTGGATTTAATTTAGCGTGTCCAGCGCAATAACGCCCTGCCCGGTTTTTATCCAGCGTGGCGCTTTCAGACGACCAGCAAAAAACATCACCAAATCCAGCAACAAATCCCCTATCACTCGGGACTGTTCGGTGGACAGTGAACCATTAATTAGCAAGCGCGTGAGCTCTTCACAATAACGACATAGCGCATCGCTTTCCGGTGCAAACGCTGGAATATAAGGTAAAAACTCGACGGTCAGTGATTCAGTTAAATACTCGGGGATTCACTTTGCTGGCTTTGGTTTGTGACAAAGGAGTCAGTAGATACTGAAATGAACGAGGTATCTGCCATATTGTGCTTCAATGACAAACTCTTCGTGCAGGGAGCCATACCACACTGGTGGGCTGGTGATAAGAGTAAAGAACTCTGCATTACCGGTCATTTCATTGAGAGCATCGGTAAAATTGGCGAGGAGGTTCTGCTTGAGTGAGGAAGGCAGAAGTTGCATGTCCTCATGCTCAAAGAACCATAAAGCTACTGTCTCCATAAATATTTTTTGAGAGCATGCTTTAAGTTGTGGGTGCCAGTATGCGGACGGAAACTTATCTGTGATGGATGAGTGATACATCGCCAAAGACGTCAGCATGCTGTCACTTTCCTCAAGTTTAATCACAAAATAATCTGATACGCGGTTTGCCGCATCATTCATACAGCCTACAGCCCGCATAAATCCTGAAAGTCGTTCCGCATATTTATCCATTTTTCCTCTCTAAGCACGTTGCCCTATCTGAATCCGTGAATATAACTACATAACAAAAGTAATGTTTCAGGACATTACAACATGTCTGTGAGTGTCCATGTTAAACAGCGTGAGGGGATATTAAAACATTAAACGCTCCAAGTGACTAAGACAGATGCTGTAACAACTTCCGTTTCTGGCACTGAGCGGACAGAAATCAAGGTCACAAGGTCCGCTGCGAGCGAGGAGCGGAAGTTCGCATTTGTCACAATCACCGGGATGTTGGACTAACATTGACGTGTGATAGTCAACCGGGCGCTGGTCATTAGAAAAGCCATTGAGTGTTTATTCCGGTTTAAAGCCTGGTTTGCCGTTAGCTGCGCGCCATTCTTTAACTTCCTGAGCAATACCCTCTGGACTGTCTTCACGATTATCTCGCGGGTAAAAAATAAGATCGGAACCATCAGGGTGTTCAGTTATCTCCTCAAAATAGAGTACATTTTCCACGTCTTTATTTTCAGTGGTATTAGCGGGATTAAAAATGCCACGGACAAAATCTAAAAATTCAGACTCAGAATAATCAGTGATTTTTTTCTTATAATCCATATTGACCACCTCACTATTTTTTATGGGTTTCAACATGACGCTTAGGGGTTAACACCCTTATGTTGTCAAGATTATATACTGCACCACTTCCTGTATAGGTTCTTTATGGTGAAGCTCATGCTTTAAACGCTTACCTACACGTTCTCCTTTTTTGACAAAAGTTGCCTTACCAAACAAGAGATGACGCAGGGATATGGGTCTTCCCCTGTTGTGGCAACCGTTGTAGGATTTTTGCTGTTTAGCGAACAAGAGGAGGAGATCACTTGAACAATGCTGCTGTTGTCATCAGAGATTACACTTCAGCTTATCCTGACCCCATCTCTATAAATAAGGCCAGTACTGCCGTTATCAGCCATTGTGATCTTGAATATCGCGGATGGGTATGGATAACGCTTGCCTCTGGCAAAGCCGGATGGGCTCCACAACAAATATTTACGCCCCTTAGCGCAAATGAAGCCGTCTGCCTTGAAGACTATACAGCGCATGAATTATCAGTCAGGTCCAGTGAGAGAATTACTGTCATGAAATCTCTCAATGGCTGGCACTGGGCGCTCAAGGACTCAGGTGAATCTGGCTGGGTGCCAGAAGAATGTGTAAGTATTCTGGATATCTAATTTTAATCCGGTGCGCTCCTGTGGACGAAAGATCCCTCTATGCACATATTCTCAATTTGTCCGGAGCATGGCTGCCAGACCCTGCCTGTTCCGTAGGCAGGCCCGGGAAGCCGGTATACGCTTCTGTTCGAATCGTTCGTGCTCTCATGGCTAAAGCCAGCTATCTTCGCACGCTCACTAACGGGCCATTATGGATGCAGAATATATAAGAGCAGCACGTATCCCTTTACCCAGTACGGTCGAGAAAATCGCCTTTGACCACTTCCATGTCGCAAAGCAACTGGGCGAAGTTCCGACCTGTATTTTGCTATAACTGGCTGACAGTGGGTTACCGGTTCATTCAGGGCTCGCGGCGGCAGCTGATATACTTTCAAACCGTTTTTTTTCCAGCCTCATAGGCGTAACCGGCATGCCATAAAAATTACGCGCCTCTCCCGTTACCTCTCCGCCAAACTGCCTGATAATGTTTACCGTGATTTCGCGGGCATCGATGATTACTTCACTGCATTCGAGGAAAATATCCTGAAGGGATGTCAGGGCCAGTTTTTTACCTATCCCGAGCCCTCTGTAAGCCGGATCAACGCAAAACCGCCCCCAGTGATGCTGTTCATTTTCCTGCCAGCACGCTACTGTGCCCAGCAGATATTCTCCGGCGCGTGCCACCCACCACTTACTCTGGTGCTTTTCAGAAATGGGGACCAGTTCTTCCGGTATTTTCTGCTCTTCAGTAAAAATATGAAGCAAAAGTTCCTGAACGTCTGCGTAACGGTTAGTGCGTAAGCATTCAACCTGAATTCGGGCTGGTTCAAGATGGGCATTACGCCGGAAAGCCACTTTGCGAAGCGTACGCAATCCCTCGGTTACTGTTGTTATTTCATCCTTTTTCATATCCTCATTAATAAAATTCAGTTCACTGTCTGCTGCTTTTTCTGCTCTTCTCAACTGGTCTGTACCTTCCTGTGTGAGCCGGAAGTATTTGCGTCGCTTATCCCCGTTAACAGGGATAGTTTCAGCATAATTACAAGCCGTCAGGGTGGCCAGTATCCGGCTCAGTGAGGCTTTATCCATGTTCAGTTGAAGGCTGAGTTCATTGAATGAGGTTAGCCCGTTCGTGGAGAGATAAGTCAGAATATGGGCCTGTGTTAACGATAAGCCGGAGTGAAAACAGTCTTTACTGAGCAGACCAAGCTCCCTGACCAGATAACGTAATTCCGCGCGTATTTCATGAACTGAAGACATTTTTAAACCTTTGTTGATAGCATCAATGATATTGCTATCACAAATGATCCGGGTTATCAATACGTGTGTTAAGAGGGTCAGTTAGTTGTGTAGCAAGGTGTGCTATGAGCGTGAAGCGGAAGTTGGCAATTGCTCTCACAGAAGCAATTAAAACTGAAAGTATGCTCATAAAAATTACGAGAAGAAACAGGTCTGATAAGAGCGGCAGCAGAACTGCAGTGAGCAATGAATCACAGACCAAATATAACCTCAATTCCACTGGGGCGGTTACCTTGTCGTGACAACATGCCCTCTCTTGTTTTTCAACTATTCGCATTCGCGAATGTCAGGACGACAATTCCGTTATTCAAACTGCGTACGAGATCACATTGAATCACTTCATTACGGTTCAGCATGCTGAACAAGGCATATTTTCCACTTTGAATTGCCGATAGGATTTATTCCATGAGTAAGGAGAAACTATTATGGTTCGCAAAGGGTGTAATTCATTAGTCCGCGCCGAAAAAATATTAACCCACATCGCATGGGTTGGCGTGGCAAGTTATATGGAATTATTGAATGAATTCCAGTACCCCAAAAGCAGCCTGCTTAATTTATTGAATGTGATGGTGGAATGCGGCTTCTTAATTAAAAACAAAAATGGCCACTATTCGCTGGGAATAAAAAACTACGAACTGGGTTGTCAGGCGCTACACCGTCAAAATATCTTTGAGGTGACGAAGCGGCCAATGCAGGAGTTGTCGCTGAAAAGCGGACTGGTCTGCCATCTGGGCGCAATGGAGAGCGTTTCGGCTATCTATCTCGACAAAATCGAAAGCCCGGACTCGGTACCGACGAGCAAAAGCTGGATTGGCAAAAAACTTGAATTACATATTACCGCGTTGGGTAAGGCATTATTAGCCTGGAAAACACGAGAAGAGCTGGATTATTTCTTGGAGGCTCTCACGCTAACCTCGCATACGCGCAATACATTTACCAATAAAAAATTATTTCTGGAAGAGTTACAAAAAACGCGGCTTCGGGGATGGGCTATAGATAACGAAGAATCGACCTATGGCGCAGTATGCTTAAGTATGCCGGTATTCAATATGTATAACCGGGTTAACTATGCAATCTCGCTTTCAGGCGATCCGGTGGTTTATTCAGAAAATAAGATCGAAGGCTATCTGGAATTACTGCGAAAATGCGCCGGACAAATATCTTATGGGCTGGGATACAGAAACGAAAATGAGCATTTACGAAAAGGAAACTGAGGTAATGAAAAAATTCAGCGGCATTATTCCACCGGTATCCAGCACGTTTCATCGTGACGGAACCCTTGATAAAACAGCAATGCGTGAAGTTGCCGACTTCCTGATTAATAAAGGGGTCGACGGGCTGTTTTACCTGGGCACTGGTGGTGAATTTAGTCAGATGAATACCGCCCAGCGCATGGCGCTCGCCGAAGAAGCCGTGGCCGTTGTCAACGGACGGGTACCGGTGTTGATTGGCGTCGGTTCACCCTCCACCGACGAAGCGGTCAAACTGGCGAGACATGCACAAGCTTGCGGCGCTGATGGTATCGTCGCCATCAACCCCTACTACTGGAAAGTCGCGCCAAGAAATCTTGATGACTATTACCAGCAGATTGCCCGTAGCGTCACCCTGCCGGTTATTCTGTACAACTTTCCGGATCTGACGGGCCAGGACTTAACTCCGGAGACCGTTAAGCGTCTGGCTCTGCAAAACGAGAATATCGTCGGCATCAAAGACACCATCGACAGCGTCGGTCACCTGCGCACAATGATCAATACCATTAAGGCGGTGCGCCCGTCATTTTCTGTATTCTGCGGTTATGATGACCACTTACTGAACACGATGCTGCTGGGTGGCGACGGTGCGATAACCGCCAGCGCTAACTTTGCTCCGGAACTCTCCATCGGCATCTACCGCGCCTGGCGCGAAGGCGATCTTGCAACCGCCGCGACGCTGAATAAAAAGCTGCTGCAACTGCCCTCCATTTATGCCCTGGAAACACCGTTTGTCTCACTGATCAAATACAGCATGCAGTGTGTCGGGTTGCCAGTAGAGACTTATTGCTTGCCACCGATTCTTGAAGCATCTGAAGAAGCCAAAGATAAAGTCCGCGCGCTGCTTATCGCGCAGGGCATATTACCGGCCTGAGGAGAAGCCCATGTCTGTTCGAACTATTTTTGCTGACGAGTGTAACGATATCTACACCGTCAGAACACACGCCGATGGCCCGGACGGCGAACTACCATTAACCGCGGAGATGCTTATCAACAGCCCGAGCGGGGATCTGTTCGGTATGACTATGAATGCCGGAATGGGCTGGTCTCCGGACGAACTGGATCGGGACGGTATTTTACTGCTCAGCACGCTCGGTGGCTTACGCGGTGCAGACGGAAAGCCCATCGCACTGGCGCTGCACCAGGGACACTACGAGCTGGATATCCAGATGAAAGCGGCGGCCGAGGTTATTAAAGCAAACCGTGCCCTGCCTTATGCCGTATACGTTTCCGATCCTTGTGACGGACGTACGCAGGGCACAACGGGTATGTTTGATTCGCTGCCATATCGTAATGACGCCTCAATGGTGATGCGCCGTCTAATTCGCTCTCTGCCCGGTGCGAAAGCTGTCATTGGTGTGGCGAGTTGTGATAAAGGACTTCCGGCCACCATGATGGCACTCGCCGCACAGCCCGATATCGCGACCGTGCTGATACCCGGTGGTGCGACGCTGCCTGCAAAAGGCGGAGAAGACAACGGTAAGGTGCAGACCATCGGCGCACGCTTCGCTAATGGCGAATTATCACTGCAGGACGCACGCCGTGCGGGCTGTAAGGCCTGTGCCTCTTCCGGTGGCGGTTGTCAATTTTTGGGCACTGCCGGGACATCGCAGGTGGTGGCTGAAGGACTGGGGCTGGCAATCCCGCACTCAGCCCTGGCACCTTCCGGCGAGCCTGTGTGGCAGGAGATTGCCAGAGCTTCCGCGCGAGCGGCGCTGAACCTGTGTAAAAAAGGCATCACCACCCGGGAAATTCTCACCGATAAAGCGATTGAAAATGCGATGGTGGTCCACGCGGCGTTCGGCGGTTCAACCAACCTGCTGTTGCACATTCCGGCAATTGCTCACCAGGCGGGTTGCCATATCCCCACCGTTGACGACTGGATCCGCATCAACAAGCGCGTCCCCCGCCTGGTGAGCGTACTGCCCAATGGTCCGGTTTATCATCCGACGGTTAATGCCTTCATGGCAGGCGGCGTTCCGGAAGTCATGTTGCATCTGCGCAGCCTCGGATTGTTGCATGAAGACGTTATGACGGTTACCGGCAGCACGCTGAAGGAAAACCTCGACTGGTGGGAGCACTCCGAACGGCGTCGGCGGTTCAAGCAACTCCTGCTCGAACAGGAGCAAATCAGGGCCGACGAGGTAATCATGTCGCCGCAGCAAGCCCAGGAGCGCGGATTGACCTCAACTATCACCTTCCCGGTGGGCAATATTGCGCCAGAAGGATCGGTGATCAAATCCACCGCCATCGATCCCTCGGTGATTGATGATCAGGGTATCTATTACCATAAAGGTGTGGCAAAGGTTTATCTGTCCGAGAAAAGTGCGATTTACGATATCAAGCATGACAAGATCAAAGCGGGCGATATTCTGGTCATTATCGGCGTTGGACCTTCCGGTACCGGGATGGAGGAGACTTACCAGGTGACCAGTGCCCTGAAACATCTGTCATACGGTAAGCATGTTTCGCTCATCACCGATGCGCGTTTCTCAGGCGTTTCCACTGGAGCATGCATCGGCCATGTGGGGCCAGAGGCGCTGGCTGGTGGCCCCATCGGTAAATTACGCACCGGGGATATCATTGAAATTAAAATTGATTGCCGCCAGCTCCAGGGCGAAGTCAATTTCCTCGGAACCCGTAACGATGAACAGTTACCCTCACAGGAGGAGGCTACTGCAATATTAAACGCCAGACCCAGCCATCAGGATTTACTTCCCGATCCTGAACTGCCAGATGATACCCGGCTATGGGCAATGCTTCAGGCCGTTAGTGGTGGGACATGGACGGGTTGTATTTATGATGTAAATAAAATCGGTGCGGCTTTGCACGATTATATGAATAAAAACTGAAAGAAAAAATAAAAATATCCAGACACCTTAACTATTCGGCTACGCATTATTCATTATTTGCGTAGCCGGATGCTACCCTATTATGAGAGGACGTTATGCCACTTATTATCGTTGTGGCAGGGATTGCTTTACTCCTGCTTTTAACCATAAAAATTAAGCTCAATACGTTTGTTTCGTTAATTATTGTCTCGATTGCTGTCGCCATCGCCAGTGGTATGGATTTGAGTAAAGTCGTCACCTCGGTTGAATCCGGGCTTGGCGGTACACTGGGCCATATTGGTTTGATATTTGGCTTCGGTGTCATGCTCGGTCGCTTGCTGGCCGATGCGGGCGGTGCACAGCGAATAGCGTTGACCATGCTGAATTATTTCGGAAAAAATAAACTTGACTGGGCGGTGGTCTCCTCGGCGTTTATTATCGGTATTGCACTTTTTTTCGAAGTCGGTTTAATTCTTCTGATACCTATTTTATTCGCTATTGCCCGTGAAGCAAAAATATCGCCGATGTTTATGTGTGTGCCGATGCTGTCCGGTTTATTGGTCGCACACGGTTTTTTACCCCCCCACCCCGGCCCAACAGTTATCGCCCGTGAATATGGCGCGGATGTAGGACTGGTACTGATATACGGTATCATTGTCGGCATCCCGACCTTTATTCTTTGCGGCCCGGTATTGAATAAATTCTGCCAGCGCATTATTCCGGACGCCTTTAAAAAAGAGGGGAATATTGCCTCTCTCGGCGCGACCCGCCGGTTCAGCGAAAGCGAAATGCCTGGCTTTGGGATCAGTTTTCTCACGGCAATGCTGCCGGTGATCCTGATGGCAGTCGTCACCATCATCCAGATGACTCATGCCAAAAGCGCTGCTGATTCAGGCTTGTTCTACAACGTGATTCTGTTCCTGGGTAACTCGACGATCGCCATGCTGATTTCACTGCTGTTCGCGATCTATACCATGGGGCTGGGCCGTGGGAAAACAATCCCGGACCTGATGGATTCCTGCGGAAAAGCGATTGCAGGCATTGCCGGTCTGCTTCTGATTATCGGTGGTGGCGGCGCATTCAAGCAGGTTCTCATCGACTCTGGCGTCGGTCAGTATATTTCCACCCTGGTTTCGGGCATGGATATTAACCCGATCCTGATGGCCTGGGGCGTGGCCGCATTCCTGCGTATTTGTCTGGGTTCTGCCACCGTCGCGGCGATCTCTACCTCAGGTCTGGTCATCCCATTGTTGGCGGTGCATCCCAATACAAATCTAGCCTTGATTACGCTGGCGA
Source organism: Kosakonia arachidis (assembly GCF_900116535.1). Lineage (GTDB taxonomy): Bacteria > Pseudomonadota > Gammaproteobacteria > Enterobacterales > Enterobacteriaceae > Kosakonia > Kosakonia arachidis. The sequence continues at coordinate 1,492,795 of NZ_FPAU01000001.1, forward strand.
CCGGTGCCGGGTCCTGTATCTGTTCCCACGTCAACGACGCCAGTTTCTGGATGATTAAAGACTTTTTCGGGTTGACGACCAAAGAAACGCTGTTGTCATGGACGCTGATGTCCACGCTGTTATCCATCTGTGGGCTGATCTTTATTCTGCTCGCCAGCTTTATTCTATAACCACCGGGGCACGACGTTTGTCCGGCCTGCAGGTGCGATTTCGTAGGCCGGATAAGACACCAACTCCTCCCGCAGGGCCGCCAGGAACAGGCTGCGCCCGTCGTTTCACTACCAGTTCGTCGCCTTCATATCAATGACAAAGCGATACTTAACGTCACCCTTAAGCATACGGGCAAAGGCGGCCTCGATATGCTCGCCACGAATCATTTCAATATCGGCGGTGATATTGTGAACGCCGCAGAAGTTCAGCATCTCCTGAGTTTCCTTGATGCTGCCAATCGACGAACCGCTGATGCTTAAGCGTCGGAACACCATGGGCGTAATATTCGGTGAGTTGTGTGGCTGGTCCGGAATGCCTACCAACACGAGGCGGCCATTGGTCTTCAATGTTGCCAGATAAGGATCAAGATCGTGCGATGCCGCTACGCAGTCAATAATAAGATCCAGAGAGGTTTGGCAGGCAGCCATTTGCGTGGCATCGCGCGACACTACTACCTGTTTTGCCCCCAGGCGACGGGCATCGCTTCCCTTTTCCGGGGAGGTCGTAAACAGTGTCACTTCTGCTCCCATCGCGCTGGCCAGCTTCACAGCCATATGGCCTAAACCCCCAAGACCTACAACACCAACACGATCGCCTGCATTGATGTTGAAGTGGCGTAACGGCGACCATACCGTCACCCCTGCACACAACAGCGGTGCAACCCCGGAAAGTGGCAGGTTGCGAGGTACAGAAACAACAAAGTGTTGATCGACGATCACGCTCTGCGCATAGCCGCCCCAGGTGCTGCCGCCGGTATATTTATCAACGCCATTGTAGGTAGCCGTAAAACCCGCTTCACAGTACTGTTCTTCGTGATGCTTGCAGAAATGGCACTCGCGGCAGGAGTCGACCATCACGCCCACACCAACGATATCACCGGGTTTAAAATCGGTGGCCTCATCTCCAACTTCCAAGACTCGCCCGACTATCTCATGTCCCGGCACCATCGGATATTGGCTAACTGACCATTCATTACGCGCCATATGGAGATCTGAGTGACACACGCCGCAATAGAGGATCTCGATTTTGACATCCTGCTTTTGTAATGCGCGCAGCGAAACCTGATCTGATGTTAAGGGTTGTGCCGCATCATGTGCGACTAATGCGTTGATTTTCATTTTACCTCTCGAATGTGCTGGTTTTGGGTAATTCAGGGGGGCAAACTATAGTTAACAAGATTCCATATTGATAGTAGTTACCATTTGGTGACCATAGCAGAGGACAGAACAGTGCCAGCCTGGGTTGAGGGTAAACTCTTTTTCTATGCGGACTCACCGCCGCGACGCCTGATGGAACTCTTTTCAGTTAAATGGAGCACAATGGTGCTTCATGCGCTCTCTCACTGGCCGGGTGAACGCGCACGCACTGGCGAGTTACAACGTAGTTTGCAGGGGATTTCCAAAAAGATGCTGTTTCAGACGCTGAAAGAACTGGAGATGCGAGGTTTGATAGCCCGCCATGTTTATGACGTGATCCCTCCAAAAGTCGATTACCGTCTGACCCCACTTGGCCGCACGTTTGCCGAACCCATTGAGCAAATGTACCAGTGGGGTTTAGAAAATGAGTCCGCACTGGATAAAATGGAAGCCTGCTATCAGGCCGCGTCCAGATAAGTGCTTTACAGCACCATCATGCCGCAATGAACATGCCGCTCGCTTTAACGCCCATTGGCCATTCATAGCATGTTGACTCCATCTTCTAACCAGTCTGGAAGATGTTCCCTGTACCAGTTGAGATATAAAGGAAATGCTGCTTTTTGCCGCTCATCAAGGAGTACAATCACTTCGGTGACAATCCATGCCTTGGCAATGGCAATTTCTCTCGCTAACCCATTAAAATCATGATGGGAAGATAGCTGACAATAGCGTTCAGCAACCTCATTAAACGTTTGTTTCGTACCCATACCTTTTATCAGCGGGGCCAGGTCGATAGCCGGGCTCCCTTTTCCAAATCTTTCCCAGTCGAAAAGAACTAAATCACCGTTTTCCCTTCTTCCCCAATTGCCGGCATTGCTATCGCCAGAAACCAGATTTTGTTCACCAAACAATGCATCACTGCATTTATGAAACAGCCGTAGCTGTCGTGCACTTTTATCAGGCAACGCCAGGAGTTTGAGGGATTTTTCGAGCGCGAGTTCTGACCATAAGTGAGTATGGTAACGCCATTTGGAATTAGCAGGACATTTATGCAAGCGTCCCAGCATAACAATGGCGTCGTCACATGCGACATCGTTCTGTTCAACCTTGTGGGGAATATATTCCATTCTTAACTTACGCAAGGCAGCGTCTGCGGACAAAAGCATTGGGGTCGCAATTCCTGCCTGATTAATCTCCGTTGCGGCATATTGATAGAAACTGAACTCCACCTCGCCAACAGGACATTTCTCAATAACTGTATGACCGCAGTCACTAACATTCAGCGCCACCTTCGCGGTGCCCATTTTGGATAAATCAGTGGCAGACATGCACTATCTCTTCAGAATTGATAGGTTGGTTGCTTGGTTTTGAGTGTACTGCAAATTGATAGTTTCACTGGTAATGTTAATGACATCATCCATATGTTGCCAGGTGGATAATGTCCGGTCCTGGCACACAGGGGACGAGCTAACTGAGCTGAAGGTCCGCTGTGAGCGAGAAGCGGAAGTTGGCGCTAAAAAGATGACTACCGATGCCGTGTCGATTCAACTTACCGGCGGGCATACAGTTACTGCTCTTGCACTGCTACCCGCATTAAACAGGTTAAGTACCATGTTATCCGCAGTCATTGCGCCACCCATTTGGTCCTTGTCGTTATCCTCCACATCAACCTCCAATAATATTTTCAGTTGCCCTGGCTCACGTATTTCACCCATACCATTGTCATTTCAGCACGTTATGCTAATTTTCCCGTTAGATACTGCGAAAGGAATATTTATGGAGTGGCTGGTGCTTGATGCTATTTATCTGGGTAAAGCGAGTCGCTATATGCTCATTCTTCATGCCGGAACATTAAAAATGATGTCTGAGGTCACCTCCAAATCCCTCATACAGCCAGGCGATATTCTTTACCCCGTCAGTGATGCCATGTATCTGATAAATAAAAATGAGAATCAGCGTCTGAAGATCACCAGTGCCTCTGCATTTTCGGCCACACAGTGGTGTTTTTTGAAAAAGTCATGTAAAAGCACTCCGCTCAAAGCAAAAATTACAGGGTAAAACCACCATCACCCACTTGCGCCAGTGCATACCATTTCATCAACTCAGCCGTTCCCGGCTCGTTTTCGGCGGGTGCCCATGGGGCCATATCTTGCTCAGCTACTGGCCGGTAACCCCCGTGTTTTACCTCAAAAATAACGCCTCCTTTATCCATCGACAACACTGCATGCCAGGTCCCGGCATCCATTTCCAGCACCTTGCAGTCTTCACCTAACACAACGCGGTGGGTCACGTTGCCTTCGTCATCAAAATTCAATACCAAAAAGCGTCCGATGAGGGATGTCAGCAGCTCAAACGTGTGCGGGTGGCGGTGAGGGCGAACATAGGTACCCGGTTCCATAGCGATAGCCAGGCGCTGAACAGGATCGCTCAATTCAGGGTGGAGATTACGATGAGCACGTAAGCGAGGGGAATTTTCAGCCTGTTCGCTTTGTTCTTGTAGATCACTGAATGTAATTTGTTTCATATTAGCCTTTGTGAATGTAGGTCGCTCACAGGAACCCGGATGCCGTGAGGTTTTATGCTATCAATATCTTTTTAATCATTAGTGTTTCAACTTTCCAAAGCAGAAACAGGATTTGTTACTTTTACTGAAAATAGCTTATCAATTTTTCGCCTATGTATCAGATCATTCATTGCATGGTGTCAACGGGGTATGTTCTGCTCTTCGGTGAAAATTACATATTATCGATAGTAATGTCCGTTCCTGGCCCTGAGCAAACCTATCAGCCAAGCTTATTCCCCAACGCTATCGCGAACGTTAAAAAGCCCCGCAGTGATTGCGGGACTTGTTCATTCCTACAGTGACGGGCGAGAGCCTTTCACAGGACTGATGGCTTCCAGCAGAGAAGCAATGTGAAGAATTGTTCGCTCATCATGCCATTTCCCCACAATCTGCACATTGATGGGCAATCCTTCATGGCTTTTACCGAATGGCAGCGCCACGCCCGGAAGACCCGTCACGTTCAGCGGTACCGTGGCACCCTGCAGATAAGTGGCATCCACTTCCTGACCGTCGATGATAAATTTCTCCACGCCGTGTTTGTGAGCCGGAATGGGGAGAACATGCGTGATAAGCGCATCATACTGTGAAAAGTATTCCGCAAACCCGTCACGCAACCTTTCAGCAGCCTGCTCCGCATCAATAAATTCAGACATGGATGTATCAGGCAGTGACAGCATCGTTTTTGCCATCTTATAAAGTTCATCAGCGCTTCGACCAGCCGTTGCCGCAGCAAATGCAGGCTTCATCTCCATAACGTGGATTCGGTTAAACACGTCCAGCGCAAAATCCCGCTCCAGCGCAGGAATGCCGACGTGCTCCACGACGACACCCGGTCCCTTCAGTGAATCCGCTGCTGACTTCACCACCGCAACCACTTCCGGATCAACCGGACCAAAGCCCGGACCGGTCATCCAGCCAATGCGCAGCGGACGCGGTGTCGTGAGCGGCAACTCATCAGAATAGGCCAGCGCATTACTGGAGAAAGCGTCATGGCCGTCTGGTCCTGCAAGCTGAGAAAACGCCAGAGCAATATCGCGCACCGAACGGGCCATAGGGCCTACGTGCCAGAACCGACGAGGTTCACGCGGCCAGATGCCCGTCATAGGCACGCTACCGTGTGTGGCTTTCATGGAGGTTATGCCGGTCTGTGCAGCTGGCCCACGTACTGAAATAGCCAGGTCCGTGCCCAGCCCCAGAGGGGACATGCCAGCGGCGATAGCGGCGGACTCGCCACCACTTGATCCTCCTGGCGTGCGGGTCAGATCCCAGGGGTTATTAGAGCGGCCGGACAGAAGGTTATCGCTTTCAATCCAGTATGAAAATTCCGGCAGGTTGGTTTTGGCAAGCAGTATAGCGCCCGCCTTTTTAAGACGTGCCACGCTGGTTGCATCCTCAGCAGGACGACGGCCTTTAAAAATGGGTGAGCCGCGCTGTGTCAGTACACCTGCGGTATCAATGGAATCCTTGGCGGTAAAAGGGACGCCGTGCAGGGGGCCTAACTCTTTACCTTTCATGACGGACACTTCTGCAGCGACAGCCTGTTTCATGGCGTCCTCTGCAAGCGACACTACCGCGTTGATGGCCGGGTTGGTGGCGGCAATACGGTCGATATGTGTAAGGGCTCGCAATCTAAATCCCTCCGACTCGCAATCAGCGTCATTTTCGGCTCACATTAACTGACAATGAAAATTCTTCCGGGCTCACATTAAGTGACAATGAGCTCGCTTTAATCGTCTCCGGCTCAACATCCATTTCCCACGGCTCACAATAACTGCAAATGAAATACATGGCCTTTCCTTGATATTAATCAAGCCCGCTTTAATGATGACCCTAATTTATTGTTTCGTTTGGCATTTGTGTAAGCGTTGGGTGCGAAAAATAAATTGATTTTATTTAAATGTTTATGAGGGAATGTTTTATGTCTATGAGAATTAATATTGTGTCCTCCACGGACCCATCACAATGTGGTGTCAGTGCTTTCGGCAATGACGTGTCTTTAATCAGTAATACGGAAAGAAATACATTTCAGTTGTCCGACGGCCAGCTAAAGCGTGCTGTGGAACGGGATTTTGGCAGATCCCCCCTTGATGCATTTCTTCGGGAGACAAATCAATGGGGAGGTTTATATGGGCGATTCGGATGGCAGGAAGTTTCCCGTACCTTGCGTCCGGTCAGTTCCAGAGTGCTGAGTCAGAATACCACCCCTTCAGTTGTTATGTCACAGGACTTTGTTAACGACAGTTCTGTTCCAGCCACATTTAACGCAGCGATTTCCCAAAGTGTTGAGAATACAGTTACTACTGGGTGGTCAACAGGAGGGACATTATCTGTCGGCGGATCCGTTGAGGTTGGCGTTCGGTTTTTAGGTATTGGTGGAACCGCCACAGCCTCTATCTCATATGAGCAGTCATGGGGCATAAGCGGTGAGAGATCAACCAGCGTTGTTCTCGGCTCAGCATCAGGTGTTGAAGTTACCTTAGAGCCAGGACAAGCAGTGACGGCTGAACTTGTTGCTACTCGCGGAACAATGAGGGTTGAAGTCAGTTATGCAGGTTCACTTTCTGGGCACTGTGTCGTTAATTATAATCCTCGTTATCAGGGACATCATTTTTGGGCACTACCTATTACTCGGGTAATGAATAACTCTGGAATAAATAACTCTATTATGACTACCCAAACGCTGGATATTGGATTTTACTCCAACTCCAGTATTATTATCAGGGATAAACGTACTCACGCTATTGTTAGACAATTTGACTGCGATAATCTTTTTGGCGACTAATTTAACCCAATAGATTATGACTAGTGGAGTGGATAGCTTTAATTAACCACTTTTTCTATCTCAAGTGTATTCTTTAAGTACACCCAAAACATACAACCCGGTGAGACATTTTATCTGTCTCATTTGGGTTGTTTTTGTCTCATCTGCATGTTACGTTTTAATCATCTAAAGCCTAACGAGACACTTTTAGCAAAATGGCACTTTATGGCTATGCACGCGTTTCAACCAATGATCAGGATTTGGCGCTGCAGATACAGACGCTCCGCGCAGCCGGCTGTGAAATTATCCGGGCGGAAAAAGCCAGCGGCAGCAGCCGGGATGGACGAAATGAACTGCAGCTTCTGCTGGATTTTCTTCGGCCGGGCGACACGCTGATTGTTACGCGAATTGATCGCCTGGCCCGGAGCATTAAAGATCTGCAGGATATCGTGTATGCCCTGAATCAGCAGGGCATTACTCTCAAGGCAACAGAACAGCCCGTCGATACACGTACTGCTGCAGGTAAGGCATTTCTGGATATGCTGGGCGTTTTCGCTGAGTTTGAAACCAACCTGCGGCGTGAACGCCAGATGGAAGGTATTGCCGCGGCGAAAGCGCGGGGCGTGTACCGGGGAAGGAAACCTTCCATAGATCCTGCTGAAGTATATCGTCTGTATACCGCGGAGAAGATGGGGGCTACGGCCATCGCCCGTCAGCTCGGGATCGGGAGAGCGTCAGTGTACCGGGCGCTGGAAAATTATGAGCAGCCGGCGTAGCGCTATTCCGGCTGATTCTCTGTTGCAACTGCGGCAACGGCTCGATCGCCTGCCGCCAAAAAGTCCTGAACGGGCCACCCAGATTGCCACTGCCGCTCAGTTGTATGGTATTTCAGTCACGACGGTCTATCGCGCTCTTCGTCTGGTCCTCAGGCCACGCACAGCTCACCGCCGCGATCATGGCCAGCCACGGATACTCCCCCCGTCTGAACTGGAACATTACTGTGAACTGATTGCCGCGCTAAAACTGCGAACGACGAATAAATCCGGTCGCCATCTGTCAACCGGGCGGGCAATACAGTTGCTGGAAGAGCACGGTGTGGAGACAGCTCAGGGGTTGATAAAAAGTCCCAAAGGCTTGCTTAGTAAGCAGACCGTCAATCGCTGGCTTTCCCGCTGGCGTCTCGACCAGCCCCGCCTGCTACGGGAGCCTCCGGCGGTGAGGTTTCAGGCTGAAAACAGCAATGACTGCTGGCAGTTTGATATGTCACCATCCGACCTCAAACATATCGAGCGGCCTGACTGGGTTGACCCCACCCGTGGCGAACCCACGCTGATGCTGTTCAGCGTGGTGGATGACCGGAGCGGGGTTACTTACCAGGAATACCGGTGTGTGTACGGTGAGGATGCGGAATCAGCGCTGCGTTTTCTCTTTAACGCCATGGCCCCAAAAGCCAGGTCTGATTTTCCTTTCCAGGGCCGCCCGAAAATGCTGTACCTCGATAACGGTCCGGTGGCCAAAAGCCATGTCTTCCAGAATGTGATGCAGTCCCTGAAGGTTGACTGGCTGACGCACACACCGGCAGGTAAGGATGGCACCAGGACGACGGCACGCTCCAAAGGGAAAGTCGAGCGCCCTTTCAGGACCGTCAAAGAGGCGCATGAAACCCTGTACCATTTCCATAAACCGGAGACGGAGCTGCAGGCCAACGAATGGCTCTGGAACTATCTGAGTCGTTACAATGCGCAGCATCACCGCAGCGAGAAACACTCCCGGCTGGAGGACTGGCTGGCCAATATCCCCCGGGACGGCGTGAGAGATATGTGCAGCTGGGAACAATACTGCCGGTTCGCCCGGGAGCCGGAATCCCGCAGGGTGGGTGTTGACGCGCGGGTAACGATAGACGGCACCGCATGGGAAGTCGAACCGGATATGGCGGGCGAAACCGTCATTCTGCTGTGGGGGTTGTTTGACGAAGAGATGTATGTGGAGTTTTCCGGTGAAACTTGGGGGCCTTATTATCCGGTGTCGGGGCCTGTGCCGCTACACCGTTACCGGACGTTCAGGCGCGGTAAAGCAGCTGAACGGGCCGATCGTATCCATGCCCTGGCCAGACAGCTGAACATCCCCATCAGCGCGTTGTCCGGCAGCGATCTCCGCATGTTCAGTGATGACACTCAGCAGCACATTGATGAGTTGCCACATCAGCCCTTTGATGCACGAAAATTTGAATACCACTTTCCCACCGTTATTGCGGCAAAACTGGCAATTGCCGACGATCTGGCCATACCGCTGGCCAGGATGTCGGATGAAGACCGGGCGTTTATCGACAGTATTCTGGCTGAGACGCTTAACCGTAGTGAAGTACTCGCCCGCATCAGAGACTATTTTCGTAACAGACAATCAGGAGAAGACCATACGGGTTGAAGTGATGGAGCATTATGGACTGACGCAGTCGATTGAACAGGCCGGGTATTATGAAACTGCCCACCATAAGCAGCTGATGAAAGACATTAAAGGGGCAATACGCGAAGGACGACTGATAGCCGTCTGTGGCGTGGTGGGAAGCGGTAAAACGGTCACCCTGCGACGCCTGCAGCAGCAACTGATAGATGAAAATAAAATTATTGTCGCCCGTTCACTGTCGGTAGACAAACAAAGTGTACGGCTCGCCACGCTGATTAACGCCCTGTTTTATGACCTGGCACAGGATAAGCAGGTGCAGATCCCCAAACAGGGTGAACGCCGCGAGCGCGAGCTCCAGGAGCTGGTTAAAAAAGGCAAACGCCCGGTGGCGCTGTTTGTTGATGAGGCTCATGACCTGAACGGGAATACACTGACGGGTCTAAAACGGCTGATGGAAGTGGTTGAAGACGGCGGTGGTCGGCTGTCTGTCGTGCTGGCCGGTCACCCAAAACTACGTAATGACCTGCGTCGTCCGACGATGGAGGAAATTGGCTATCGTACCGATATTTTTACACTGGACGGGATCACCGGCAGCCAGCGTGAATATATCCAGTGGCTGCTGAAGACCAGCATCGGTAAGGGCAAGCCGGAAGATATTCTGACGACCGAAGCCGTTGACCTGCTGGCGATGAAACTGCGAACACCGCTGCAGGTCCAGTTGCACCTGACGCTGGCGATGGAAGCTGGATACCAGACGGGGGAAAAACCGATTACCGCCACGCTGGTTGAATCCGTGCTGTCACGTCAGCTGGATGACCTGGAGCCGACGCTTACTCGGCATGGTTACCGGTTGAAGGACATGGTGGAGCAGTTCGATGCAAAACCTGCTGAAATCAGGGCATTATTTAACAATCAGTTAGACCCTGCCCGCACAGCCGAGCTACGCGACAGAATGCTGGCGGTTGGCCTGCCGATATGACGAAATCTATTTGCAGTTATTGTGAGCCCGGTTAAATGGATTGCGAGCCGGGCAGGATAAATGCGAGCCCATTATCACCTAATGTGAGCCGGTGGCATTTTTCATTTGCAGTTAATGTGAGCCGAAAATGGCGCTGATTGCGAGTCGGAGGGATTTCGATTGCGAGCCGTTACAGATATGCGCCTGCATAACTTCTACAGGGGAAAGATCGCGGTTACGGATCATGTCCGCCAGTTGGGTGGCATCTGAATAAAAAATGTCTTTGCTCATGATAAATCCTCTCACTAAAAAACTACCTAACAGTTGGTAGGTTTAGCGTAACCCCCTCACGACAAGGCTGTCAATATCTACCTAACAAATGTTAGAATTGCTGCACCACACTCTGCGAGGAATAAAATGATGAGCAAAACATCCCGGGATGAAATTCTTAATGCTGCCCGTCTGGCGGCCCAGGCTCATGGTTATACCGGTCTGAACATCCGTGGACTGGCGGATGAGGTGGGAATCAAAGCAGCCAGCATCTACTATCACTTTCCCAGCAAGGCCGAGCTCGGTGCGGCAGTGGCACAACGCTACTGGGAAGACACTGCGCGTGACCTTGAAATGCTCAGGGAATCAGCAGGCGACGCGTTAAGCAGCCTGAACCGCTACCCGCACATATTCCGCCGATCGCTGGAGAGCGAAAACCGGCTCTGCATGGGCAGTTTTATGTCTGCTGAATATGATGACCTGCCTGAGGCGGTGAAGGTGGAAGTTCAGAAGTTTGCCGACGTCAACATCGACTGGCTTTCAGAGCAACTGCTGGAGGCGGGTATCACAGAGTCAGAAAGCAGCAAAATCCGGGCAGGTGCGATTTTTTCCGCTATCGCTGGCGCTCAGCTGATGGCCAGAAGCCGGAACGATATTAAGCTTTTTGATGAACTCATTGAGGGATACAGGCTTGCAGGTCTGCTTCCGTCCGTCCGGGCCTGAGTGTTTGCATAATTTATATAAACCAGCGCATTAACTTATGTCCGCTGCTGGCACAAAGCGTACTGACACGCTGGCCGATATCCGCAAAGAGCGTCTCAAGTGGCACGGCGCAGTCCCTTCCGCCCCTGCGGCTTTGTATCTGCAGGCAGTCATTGTCAGGACATAGCGCTCAGCCAGGGCATTGCTTTTTAAGGGCAAAAATAGTCAATTTTTAATGTTACTCAGGAAGGTTTTAAGACCATCAATGAAAGCCCGCACGCGAAGAGAGAGATGTCTACGGCTGGGATAAATAGCATGGATAGCAATTTCTTCACCTTGTGTTGCAGGCAGCAGTTGTACTAATCGACCTTCCACTCTATCTCTGTCAATCATAAAGGAAGGCAAATAACCGATACCCAATCCTGCTATGGCTGCTAGTCGTATTGCATCTCCGCTGTCAAACCTGACATGGTTACTGCCGTTCAGTGTTATTCGCCCATGCTCCTTATCAACTAAGTTCCATCCGCTAGAAGCTGTTCCCAAACCATAGACAAGACGGCGATGATCTTTAAGATCAGCAAGTGATTCCGGCTTACCCCATTGTTTGAGATAGTCCGGTGATACAAATAATTGCGGCCGCGTTCTGTCGATAACCTGCGTTATATATTGATGACTCGTAGCGCCATTGCCTACCCGAATAGCAAGATCAAAGCCTTCCTCTATAAGATCAACAACCCGATCGCTGAAGCTGACTTCAATGCCAATACCCGGTGAGTTCTCTAAAAATGCCTGAATAAAAGGCAGTATCACCATTTTCCCATATCCTTCTGACACGGTGAGTCTGAGGATGCCTTTTGGCAAGGGTGAATTCTGGCGGATACTGGCTTCGGCTTCTTCCAGGTCTTCCAGTAGCCTGCAGCAACGGTTAAAGAATTCATGCCCCTCGGTGGTGAGAGATAAGCGACGCGTCGTGCGCTGAAAAAGCCTTGTCTCAAGATAGGTTTCTAACCGCGCTAATGCTTTACCTGCAGCAGAACGCGTTAACCCCATGGCCTTACCTCCGGCGACAAAACTTCCCGTCTCAGCAACAGCGACAAAGACCCGCAGTGCACCAATATCCAGAGCAGAACCAGCAATCTTTGTCGACGCGATTTTTTTACCCGTCATTGGGGAACCTTTTTCGTCAATAGATTAGTTAAAGTTTCATTGTAGAATTTCCATTAAATAAGGGCACAACAATGTTGTCGAAAAATGCGCAAAATGTTCTGGATGGATGGATTGCGGCTGCCGGACCGGTAGTTCAGAAGCTGTATGGTCAGTCTGAAGAGTGCTGGCCTGATGTGCGTAAACAATATATGCAGGGTCTGGAAAGCCTCTTTCCTGCTGTCAGTGGCGTCTCTTATAAAACGCTCACGCTAGGCAATATGCCGACAATGGTCAGTGAGAGGCATGAACATGCTGGGAGCAGTGTGGTGCTTTACATTCATGGCGGCGGCTATGTGCATGGTGGTGTGGAGGCGTACAGGGGATTAACAGGCCGCATTGCCACAGCGTTAAACGCCACAGTCTATGTCCCGGACTATCGGCAGGCTCCTGATTTTCCTTTCCCGACGCCGATAGAGGATGTCTTTTCAGCGTATCGCGCGCTACTCGACAGGGGTATTAACCCCAAAAATCTGGTTCTCGTTGGTGATTCAGCCGGTGGTGCAATGGTTATTACAATGATGCGTAAGGCCCGTGATGCAGGTATTCCGCTCCCGGCTGCGGGAGTGGCTTTTTCACCCTGGGCAGATCTGACCCATAGCGGTCTGGCTGCTACCGCCCGTGATGGCATCGATCCTCTTTGTAGCATCGATTTTCTCACCCAATTAGCGCGGGAATTTCTTGCCGGTGAGCTACCAACACATCCTGATGCTTCTCCCGTTTATGCAGATGTGCAGGGGCTTTCCCCGACGCTTATACAGATCGGCGAGAATGAGGTCATGCTGAGTGGCGCGATGAAACTCGCTTCAAACTTAGGAGAAGCGCGTGTACGCACGACACTCGAAGTCTGGCCGGGCATGTTCCATGTATGGCACTTGTTTGCTGGCACACTGCCCGAAGCCGACCAGGCTTTACGTAACGCGATGCGTTTCCTGAAGGATGTTTTATCTGAGAGCAGTGAATCCGACGACGCTACGTCCATGCCATAAATTTGACGCGATCAAACATAATTAATGAAAAGCGCCCCAATAAAATTAAGGGGCGCTTTGTTGCTGGATAAGCTCCCTGTTTTTTTCGCTCTACCCCTCGGAATGATTGAAAGTGCCAATGTCCCTGATGGCGCGAAATGACCAGACCCCAATTGATGCTTCCGGGGCTGAGCCTGTTTCTTATACGAAGGCGAGTTGTTCAGGGCCTGAGAATGCACATATCTGCACGCCGGCCCTGTCCGGGAAATGCCCGTGCGTTAAGGGATAATGCGCGCGGCTCTGAATTGTTTGAACAGAGTAAAGAACATGTCATCCGTAGCCTGCATGCGCCAGAACCCTGCCCGACGCAGCTTGCTGCCATCGCCAAACATGTCGTAATCCCAACTGAAAACAAAGTCGGCGAACTGCCCGTCGTTCACCTGCAAAATGTCCGTCTCTACCAGACGGTGGCGTCGGGCCAGTTCGCGCCAGGCTGGCTGATAATCTTTGAACATCTGCTGAAATGAAAGTCTGACGGGCGGCGCGCATTCAAGCCCGAACCATCGAGCAATGAGAGGCCAGAGTTCGCTCCACCTCCAGACATCGCCATTATTCACATTAAAAGCCTGGTTTTCTGCTGCTGATGAGGTGGCGGCCCACACAGTTGCTTCGGCGAGCAGCCCCGCCTCCGTATAGTCAACAATACTGCGCCAGGTTTGTTCCGAACCTGGAAAACGGAGCGGCAGATTGAGTGACTTACAAAGCGAAGCGTACAGTGCAATGCTCAACGCAAGATTCATGGTATTGCCTGACAGGGCGCTACCCACCACGCCCGGTCTGATAGCATTCCAGTGCCATGCTCGTCCTCGCTGATAATCACTGAGCCAGGCGAGTTGTGCAGCGTTAAATTCCGCTCCCGCGACGCCGGGATCGCTTTCACGCGCAGGCGTTTTAAAAGGCCCAAGATGTGCGCCATAGACTTTATACCCTTGTATCAGGCTCACTGTTTTTAACGATGAAATCATCGCCGTGTGGCAGACCAGGTTACGCAGCATAGTGACGTTGGGCTCCACCATTTCCGTCCAGTTTTCCGCATTTATCCAGGCACTGTAAAAGATATGAGTGACTTTGCTTAAGGGCTGCAGTGCCCGCGCAGTATGCTTTGCATCCAGCAAATCAACGGTAACGAGCGGGATGTTCTGCGGATGCGATGATGCGTTACGGCTCAAGCCAATCACTTCCCAGCCACGGTGCAGCAGGGTTTTAACGAGCTGGCTACCGACAATTCCTCTGGCTCCAGCGACCAGCGCGACGTTATTAGTCATAGGTTTCTCCAGATAAGGTGACGGAGAGAGTGTGATATATTAATTTTTCCACTCATATCCCCTGTAACTGATGGCACTTATAAGTGAAATCATTAAATGAATAACAAGCTCAATGCGATCGCCACCTTTTTGCGGGTGGCAGAGGCCGGCTCATTTTCGGCAGCCGCGCGCCAGACTGGTGTGAAGCAATCTGCCGTAAGCCAGCAAATTGCCGCACTGGAGGCAGAGCTTGGTGTGGTATTGCTGCACCGTACGACGCGTGCAATGGCGCTTACTGAGCAGGGAGAGCGGTACCGGCGTGATATGACGCCTTTGCTGGACGCGATGCGGGAAGCAGAAATCAACCTTAATCCTGCGGGCCAGCACTGGCAGGGCCGCGTCCACGTGCAGTTGCCGAGCGGTTTAGGTCGGCTTTTTCTTCCCCATCTTCTGGCCCTGCAAAAAGCGCACCCTGAGTTACATCTGGAGCTTTCATTTGATGATCGCATTGCCGATCTGGTCAGCGAAGGGGTTGATGTCGCGCTGCGGCTGGCGAGCGAACCACCAGAGTCACATGCTGTGCGCGTACTGGGCCGCATTGCGGCAGCGCTTTACGCGGCACCGGAATTTGACCACATTCATTCCGTTGACGAGCTGATTCTGAAGCCACATGTTCGGTTTAGTGGCATCGCACTTGATGCGCCGCTACGGTTAGTTTCAGGTGATGAAACAATAAAGCTGATGGTGAATACCGTGTTTCGGGCCAATACCAGCGAAGGGCTGCTGCAGGCGATCCTGGCAGGCATCGGTGTCGGTGGTATGCAGCTCCCACTTGCTGCTGAAGCGGTGCAGTCAGGCTTGCTGGTTCCCGTTCTGCCTGCATGGCGACTGCCAGACCGATTTCTCTATGCGGTTTTCCCGGATGCCCGTTTTATACCTCAAAGGGTAAGAAGCGTTGTGGAAGTGATAAAACAGTTACTTTCGCAGATGGCAGAAATTTGCTGATGGCCGATAAGCAGGCTCTTGTTTCGTTCTGTACTGCATAAATTTCTCCATCCACTTCGATACAAAGCGGTCAGCATAAAGGACTGTAAGGGCAGGTATGAGCAAGGAGCGAAAGATGGCACTTTTGCCTAAACTGCCCCGACGACAGTAGACAAATTCTGTCCTCACGACGTGGCCTGTTCGAAGGCCTCCGGACTGACACCCCCGAGATGACTGTGGCGCCGGGCCCGGTTGTACAACACTTCAATGTAATCGAAGATATCGGGTTTTGTTGATCCGTTTTCCGATGAGCTCCTTTTTCAGTGAGCTAAAGCAAGGTCGTAGAAGTAAAACAGTACCGCTGGTAGCAGAGCGGTACTATAGCTTTAGCGGAGGTCGCCGCTAAGTTTATATGCGGTTTATGACGTCAGCCGATAGTGCGACTGCACCAGACCCGAAGGGAAGCTGCGGCTTGATAACAGAGTCAAATCTATATCTCCATTCAGGGCTCCGAACAACGGTTTTCCCGAGCCGAGCAGGACAGGAATGGTAGTGATGACGATATCGGCGACCAGTCCTTCGCGCAGGAACGACTGTATTACCTGCCCGCCATCGATGTAGACGCGATGCGCGTTCTGCACCGCCAGGTCAGCAAGCACCTCCCCTGGCGTGCGGCATGAGAACTGGACTTTGCCTTTCAGCTCCTCGGGCACGGGAGTATCGGTTAGCTGTCGGGAGAGCACCAGCACGGGTCGATCATAAGGCCATTCGTCAAAGGTCAGCACCTTCTCATAGCTGCCTCGCCCCATAACGATCCAATCTTTGTCCGCGATGAATGCTGCATAGCCATGATCTTCTGTCGGGTCATCGCGCTGCAATAACCAGTCGATGTCGCCATCCTGTCGGGCGATATAGCCATCAAGACTGACCGCGATAAAAACATGTGTGGTGACCATCAAGTGCTCCGTAATCAGGTTGCATATATCCCGTTGAGTTTAGGGATGTTAACGATATTGACATGCTCCCTGTGGAAAAACGTAGCATGAGAGCAGCAACGTTCCCATTATGGATTAAGGTAAAAAATCGTGTGGTGTTGAATCCATGATGGAGCGAAAAGCCGTGATCTGCTCCCCATAAAGTAACATATCGCAATGTTATCAACTTCCGCTATCTGGCATAGAGCCGCACTCTGAGTGCGAAATTGTTCCTGCGCTTTACGGTGGTGACGGATACGTTAGGTTCACGTTTGTGCACGGAAACGTTTATTCACTCTCTGGCCACAGGGGTGAAGCGGCAACAGTCTCGTTGATTTCCGGGTGGCGGCGTTGCCTTATCCGGCCTGGGACGTGAGCCGCGCCAGTGTTCTGTCTGCCCCGGCCAGCATTTCTTACCTGTGCATCACTACACTGCTTTCCACCGGTACGCGCGGCATGCGGGTGTTGGCGGCAGCGGCGCTTTTATCGGCATAACCAAACGAGATACCAAACAGCAGACGGTACTCGTCGGAAACGCCCAGCTCGGCGCGGATCATATCGGCGTGAAAACCGAGCATGGTTTGCGGAATACCGGCAAAACCGCGCGCAGTCAGCGATAGCAGAAAACTTTGTGCGTACATGCCGATATCCGATGCGACGCGGATGTTATCGCCAAAGGACGGCATAAACAGAAACGCGGCATGCGGTGCATTGAAGAACTGGTAGTTACGCAGGTAGGCCTCTTTGCGGCGAATCTTGTCGTCACGGCCAATGCCGATGGCCTCGTAGTAAAGCCGTGCTTGTTCGTACGCGCGTTCAATATAGTCACCGTGGAAATCTTCATAAGAAAAAGTGAAATCCGGCGTCTGTCGCCCTTTCAGGTCATTAGCCGTCATCATTTTTGCCAGTCGCTCTTTGGTCTCGCCGGAAACCACATGCACATGCCACGGCTGTGTATTGCAGTTCGACGGTGAATATTGCGCATCCTGCAATACCGCGCGGATCTGCTCATCCCCAAGCGGCGTAGATAAGAACGCGCGCACGGAAGAACGCGAACGGACGGTTTCATCGAATGCTAAAACAGGGTTATTCATCATACTTCTCCGGTGATTATTGTTCACGTAGCTTAGCGATGAATTCTGTGCATAAAAACACTACAATGCGCTATGGACCATTGCGGATCACGCAAAGATGAAATCACTCAGCCAGATTAGCGCCCGTTCTATGCACCTGTTTCTTGCCATTGTGCGCGAAGGGAATTTATCAGAAGTGGCGCGTAACGAAGGGCTTGCCGCCTCGTCGCTTTCACGCGTTGTTCAGCAACTGGAACAGGCACTGGAAACGCAACTGTTGTATCGCAGCACCCGCGCGGTGACTGCCACCGATGCAGGTCATATCTATGCCGACGCCTTTCGCGCCATGCTCCAGCAACTTGCCGATGCGCAAACGCAGGTGGGAGAAAGGCGCAACGAGCCAGGTGGCCGCATTCGCATTAACGCCCCAATCTCCTTTGGTCTGCGGCATATCGGGCCGCGCATCGGTGAACTGAGTACGCGTTATCCGGCGCTGCACATCGAGCTGAATCTGAATGATGACTATATCGATCCGTTTGCCGATGGCACGGATCTGCTGCTGCGCATCGCCTCGCTGAAAGATTCAGAGCTGCATGGTCGTTTGATCGCCAGCCAGTGCTGTCACCTGGTGGCAACGCCCGCCTACCTTCGCCGTCATGGGCGGCCGGAATCGCCGGAAGCGCTACAACATCATCAGTTGTTGGCTTATCGTGGAAAAACCGGTTTGCAACGTTGGCGCTTTCATCAGGGCGATCAGCAGTATCAGTTTTTTCCGCAGGCGAAAATTGTTTCTGACAATGCCGAATTGTTACTCCAGGCTGCAAGTAATGACGCAGGGATACTGCTTTACCCGGACTGGCAGGTAGGTGAGATGTTGAATCGTGGTGAACTGGTGGATTTACTGCCGGAATTTTCGCCAACCTATTCCGTCGAAGCGCAATCGCTGTGGTTGCTCTACCCTGGCGGAAAATACCCGTCGCTCAATACCCGCGTGGTGATCGATTTCTTACTGGCGAGTTTCGGTTCACCGCCCTACTGGCGCTATCTACCGTCATCTTCCCGGAATATTCAAGCCGGTTAACTGCTCCATCAAATCTTCACTTTTTTGGCGTGAAATCAACGCCACGCAATAGCGCGTGTAAGGGAGTAATATGAAAAAGATTGCATTAATGTCTGCCATTATGGCCGTGAGCTTCTCTTCAATGGTATTTGCTGACGATCGTCCTCCAGTACCGCAGGATCAATACCCGAACGGCGAACACCATCAAGGTGACAGGAAGCCGCAGCGCGAAGTGCCACCGAGATATAAGGATGACAAAGCGCCGCGTCATGATGAAAGACATTTCGACAAGCACAGAAGAGATCACGATAAGAAACCGCCGATGCCGGAAGATCACCGCTAAAAGAAACGGGTGGCTTAGCCACCCGTTTTGCTATCTGTTTTTCGGTAACGTCTTCAGCAAGTCATCCGGGCTGATGGATGCCACCACGCTGCCGGAAAGCGGCATCTTCAGAATATGGTTTTTGATCTTGCCGATTACGTGCATTTCGCACGGACGGCAGTCAAATTTCAGCGTCAATACTTCATCACCGTGCACCAGTTGCATCGGCGTGGCGCGCCAGCTTTTAATATTCCCTTTTGCCTGTTTCGGGCACAGGTTGAAGGCAAAACGCAGACAGTGTTTGGTGATCATCACCGGTACATCGCCCTTCTCTTCGTGCGCCTCAAAAGCAGCATCGATGAGTTGTACACCGTAGCGATGATAAAATTCACGCGCTTTATGGTTATAAACGTTAGCAAGGAATGAAAGATGCGTTTCCGGGTAGACCGGCGGCGGTGTGGCTATCGCTTTACGGCTACCGCGCTGGTAGCTGGCCAGACGCGCCTCTTCCAGCATCTCTACCGCTTCACGGCGTAACTGGTTAAGCTGGCTGTTGGGTACAAATAATGCGCCAGGCAGATTTACCTGAACCTCTCTGGCGTAATAGCGGGTTTGCCCCAGCTTCATCAGGCCATCTTTCAGATTATCCAGCGCTTTTTGCGCATTGTTAGCTTCGTCGAATTGGCCTTCCAGCGTATGCGTGACGGAGACACCCTCTTCACTGGTCAGCGTTAACACCAGTTGTTCCTGCCAGCCACCCAGCTCAATATCCACCGCGATCCGCCGCTCGCTGGAGGTTTTCAGCAAGGCTTGCTGCCAGTTATGATCGAGGTTACGGTTCAGTGGATGATGCGGACGCAGGGTTTTCAGCACGTCAGGCATTTCGTTCGGGAAAATGCGGTAATGGTTTTCAGCAGTTTTCTCCGCCACATTGACGCGAAAACCGACCACTTCACGTTTCACCAGTACATTCAGGCCATCACCGTTCGCCAGCGGCTCGGTGACCTCGACATCAAGATGATCTTTGCCCACTTTCAGTACTTCACCTACCGGCAGGCCAATAAATTTCGGTGAATCGAAGGCACCGATATCGCCTTTGCGCGCATTAACAAAGTAGTCAGTGCTGCCGCGATGGAACGTTTTATCCGTCGAGGGAATAAAAAAGTGCTCAGTACGCCCGGCAGAAGCGCGCGCGAGGTCGCCGCGATCTTCAATGATTGCATCAAGCATCTGGCGATAATGCGCGGTGATGTTCTTCACGTAGCTCATATCTTTGTAGCGTCCTTCAATCTTGAAGGAGCGCACACCTGCGTCGATCAGTGCCGCCAAGTTGGCGGTCTGGTCATTATCCTTCATCGACAGCAGGTGTTTTTCATAGGCCACCACGCGTCCCTGATCATCTTTCAGGGTGTACGGCAGACGACAGGCCTGCGAGCAGTCGCCACGGTTGGCACTGCGCCCGGTTTGCGCATGGGAAATGTTGCACTGCCCGGAATACGCGACACACAGCGCACCGTGAATAAAGAATTCAATGGTGGCATCCGTCGCGTTGTGAATGGCGCGGATCTGCTCAAGGTTGAGTTCGCGCGCCAGAACAATCTGGCTGAAACCCACGTCGGAAAGGAATTTGGCTTTTTCCACACTGCGGATATCGCACTGAGTGCTGGCGTGTAGCTCAATCGGCGGAATATCCAGTTGCAGAATACCCATGTCCTGCACAATCAGCGCATCAACGCCCGCCTGGTAGAGATCGCCTATCAAGCGCCGCGCCGGTTCCAGCTCATCATCATGAAGAATGGTGTTCAGAGTAATAAACACTTTTGCGCCGTAGCGATGGGCGAACGGCACCAGTTCAGCGATATCCTGCAGGCTGTTACCGGCATTGTGGCGAGCGCCAAAACCCGGCCCACCGATGTAGACGGCATCTGCACCGTGCAGGATAGCCTCACGGGCAATGGCGGCATCGCGGGCCGGGCTTAACAGTTCAAGATGATGGGGTTGCAGGCGCATACGATCGTCGTTATCCATTATGTACAAAATGGCGGCTATTGTAGTCACAACCGGGGCGTTTCACCACCTGCCATAAGGGGAATTTGCACCTGCTGGCAATGCAATGTCGAAATTGCTATTTCCGCTGTGTTTACAGGTGCAATAGAGTGGTGGCTCGGACATTCCTCGTCACGTTGTTAACCCGTCATACTTCAGGGTTGTCTGGTTTATTAATCGTCGTCGTTTTTGCCGTAGGCTTGCCTGCGGCTTTTTCTTTTGGGTAATGGATAAGCGAGTGGAAGTGCGTCGTTTGTGCCGTGCTGTTGCGGTAGGCGTGCGCTTCATCCCCGGCAAAACGCAGGCCGCTGCCCGCCACAATGGTTCGCCACTGCCCGTCAATACACATATCCAGCACACCGCTAATGACAATCACATGCTCGATAACCCCGGTTTCGTGCGGCGTGGATTCGCTAATAGCGCCAGGTGCGAGATTAATAGAGAAGAGATCAAAATGCAGTTTCTCATCCCACGGGAAAATCGGCGTGACGACCATCGCCTGCTGTTGCGGATCGTACGCCCGCAGCGTTCCCCCTTCAGGCGGCGAAATAAAGGTGGAGAAAGGGACATTCAGGCCGGTGGCGATTTTCCATAACGTCGACACGGTCGGACTGGATTCATTGCGTTCTATCTGCCCGAGCATCGCTTTGGAAACCCCGGTCTCTTCTGCCAGGCGGGAAAGGCTCCAGCCGCGGCCCTGACGCAGACTTTTCAGCATAGTTGCCAGATAAACGGTGAGATCCATTATTCCTCCTGCTTACTTGTGCGCTATAACGCACGATGCTAAATTATCCGAATGCTATAACGCACAAGGAGCGCCAATGCGTCTTGTAACGCTTTCCACAACGTCTTCACTGCCGTTTACCAGCATTCTTGCGGGATTTGTCGCCGTGCTAGTGGGTTACGCCAGTTCTGCCGCTATTATCTGGCAGGCGGCCTCCGCTGCTGGCGCGAGCCCTGCTCAAATCGCCGGATGGATGACCGCGCTTGGCTTCGGCATGGGCACCAGCACGCTGGCGCTGACGCTCTGGTATCGCATGCCGGTGCTCACTGCCTGGTCTACCCCCGGCGCGGCGCTGCTGGCGACCAGCCTGCAAGGCGCAACACCCGGTGAAACGGTCGGTATTTTTGTCTTTGCCAACGCACTCATCGTGCTGTGCGGCGTCACAGGGTTATTCGCCCGACTGATGAAAATCATTCCGCACACGCTGGCGGCCGCAATGCTGGCCGGTATTCTGCTGCGTTTTGGCTTACAGGCCTTCACTAATATAGAGGGCCATTTTGCGTTGTGCGGCAGTATGCTACTGGCCTGGCTGGTCTGTAAAGCCCTCGCCCCGCGCTATACTATTGTTGCAACATTAATTATTGGTGCGCTGGTCGCCGTTATGCATGGTGACGTTGTCACTTATCGACTCACATTTTCCGTCGTCTCTCCGGCTTACACCGCGCCGGAGTTTCACTGGGCATCGCTTATCAGCATCGGCATTCCCTTTTTTCTGGTGACGATGGCGTCGCAAAATGCTCCCGGCTTCGCCACTATGCAGGCTTCCGGTTACACCATTCCGGTTTCACCGCTGATTATTTTTACCGGCACGCTGGCGCTGCTCTTGTCGCCGTTTGGTGTTTATTCGATCTGTATTGCAGCAATTACGGCAGCCATTTGCCAAAGCCCGGATGCGCACCCGGACGCCAGCAAACGCTGGGTGGCAGCGGCAGCGGCTGGCCTGTTTTATCTGCTGGCGGGAATGTTTGGCGGCTCGATCACCGGTCTGCTGGCCGCCCTGCCGTTAAGCTGGATCCAGACGCTCGCCGGGCTGGCGCTATTGGGCACTATCAGTGGTAGTCTGCATCAGGCGCTGGTTAAAGAAACGGATCGCGATGCCGCCATTGTCACTTTCCTGGTGACCGCCAGTGGTGTCACGCTACTGGGCATTGGTTCGGCATTCTGGGGATTAGTGGCAGGCGGTATCTGCTACGGCGCATTAACGCTGTTGCGTCGCCCGTAGCTGGGATGGTGTCAGCCCTTTAGCTGCTTTAAAGCGGTTGCTGAAGTGGCTGGCAGAACTAAAACCGCAGGCCAGGGCGATATCGGTGAGAGGAAGTGTACTGTTGAGCAACAGATCGCTCGCCCTTACCATCCGGCGCTGCATCACAAACTGGTGCGGCGCCACGCCCATCGACTGGCGGAACATGCGGGCAAAGTGATATTCACTGAGCGCAACCTGCGCCGCCAGATCCGACAGCAACAACGCCTGTGCAAGATGTGCTTCGATATAATCCAGCACATTACGCAGCGCCGCAGGCGCCAGACCACCGTTCACCACAGGCAATTGCCACTGCACATTGCTGTAATGTTGCACAAGGTGCGTCAACAGCAGGGTTGAAGCGGTGCTCAGCGTAAGTTGGTTAGCATTTTGCTGCCAGTCGCAATCCAGCAGAAACTGGCGATAAAGCGCGGTGATGCGCGCATCCTGCGAGAAGGTTTTCTCATCAAGGGTGAACGCGGCCGGGCTGCGATCCCAAACCCGCTCGCCGACCTCCCGCAGATGCTCATCGGTGCAATAAAGATGAACGAAGGTCAAATCATCGCGAATGTCCCACACCGATTCACTCTCTTTCGGCATCAAACAAAAACGATCCGGCCCGCCGCCATTTTTCCAACCATATGCGGTTTTGTGGTAACTCTCGTAGCCATCGGCCACGTACAGGCTCAGCGTATGGTGGTTGCAGTACTGTGTAATGTTGTCGCGTTTGTTCGACCAGGCTGCCAGTTGAATGCCAGAGTGAAGCGCCACCGAATTGTGCAATACGGCGTTATGTTTGCTCAGGTTTTCAAAGGCTTCGTAGTGGTCAGGCATTCGCGGATATTATCATTGTTCAACCAGAACCTAAGTCTATGGATAGCTGAAGCCCGATTCCAGCGTTGTGTGAAGAAAAGCGCAAGAATATGCAAGTCCGGCGCAACCCCGTGCAATCGTCCCTGCCCGTGTTTTGCCACACTCAGGTTTTGTTTTTCGCATCGGAAATGACTATGAACGCATTGCTATACGGCCTGGTGGTAATTATTTGGGGAACGACGTGGATTGCCATTTTTCTGCAACAAGGCCCGGTACCCGCGCCAGTGTCGATTTTCTGGCGTTTTGCGCTGGCAACGGCGGCAATCATGCTGATACTGCTGGTTCGGCGCAAACTGCGCGGTTTACCGCTGCGCGATCACCTGTTTTGTCTGCTGCAAGGCAGTTGTGTCTTCGGCTTTAACTTCTGGTGTTTTTATACCGCCACCACATGGATTAACACCGGGCTGGAATCGGTGATCTTTTCGATGGCGGTGCTGTTTAATGCCGTCAATAGCTACCTGTTCTTCGGACAGAAACCGCCAGCGCGCTTCTTTGTTGCTGCTGCACTGGGGCTTATCGGTATTGTGACACTGTTTTGGGAAGATCTGGTCACCAGCGGCTGGAGCAGCACGCTGTTGCTGGGTATTGGTCTGTCGGCACTGGGGACGCTGGGCTTTTCGTTTGGCAACATGATAAGCCTGCGCCATCAACGTAAAGGGCTGGAAACCCTGACTACCAATAGCTGGGCGATGCTGTATGGCACGCTGATCATGGGCGTAATTGGCCTGTTGCGCGGCGACGATTTTATGCCGCAGTGGACGGCAAGTTATCTCGGCGCGCTGGTCTATCTGGCGCTGTTCGGTTCGGTGATCGGATTTGGCGCATATTTTACGCTCGTTGGCCGCATTGGTCCGAGCAAAGCGGCGTATAGCACCTTACTGTTTCCGCTGGTTGCGCTGAGCATTTCGACCTTTTACGAAGGTTACGTCTGGCATTTTAACGCGGTTGCCGGTTTGCTGCTGATCCTCACCGGCAACCTGGTAATGTTTGCCCGCCCGGAAAACTGGCTGGGCGGACGCGGATGGCGGCGTAAAGCTAACGTTTGCTGATATCAAACATCGTGGCGTCGGTCGCCATATCGTCAATCACCTGTTTCAGAGAGTCGACGGTGATCTGCGATTTTTCATTGCTCACATCTTTGCCCTCACCTTTGCGCACCACTTTCAGTACCGGCGCATTGGTTTGGGCGTCAATCAGCTCGCCTTCAAAGTAGAGATGCGTATTCATGGTGCGGTGGCCGGTTGCCATCTGTGTGCCGGCAACCACCATGGCTACCGGAATCACCTCGTAGAACTGCAATCCCTGTTTGCTGGCGTCAACACCGGTGATCGCGCCGCGGAAGATCAGACTGTGTGGCCCCGGCGAAGTCACCAGCGGTTTGCGCGCGGCGGCGGCGGCCTTTAATTTGTTGTTGGTGTAACTGAGTACACCATCCAGTACCTGCTGATTCACCTGGCTGGTGGCTTTGGCTACCGGGTAATACGTAACCGGGTGATAAACAATGCTGTCATATTTTGCCGGGTCGAATCCTGGTGCCACCCAGCGCAGCACCGGTTTGCCGGTTGCAGAGGTGGTTTCCTGCAAGCCTGAGTAATCTTTCAAAAAGCCGGAGTATTTTTCCGGCGTGGTCACTTTTGAGGCGCAGCCTGATAACGCCAGCAGACCGACCAATACGGCAACGCTAACCACCGCATGATTACGCATAAGGAGTTCCCTGTGTGAGCACGATTGCCATTAAGTTATAGCAAATTCATTCACAGCGCGACGTGACAAAAAAACGCGTGAGATCAAAAAATTGCCCGGCGAAGATAATTCACTACTCGTGCCGAATTGACCCACTGCGCTGCCTGTGATTTCCTGTTTGAAGACTATCGCTGGACCGTTCAATGAGTGCCGCCTGAGTAAATCAGGCGGCAAAAGGTTATTTTTTCAGATCCACCTGCCAGAAAATATGTTTACCAAACGGATCGATTTCATAGCCTTGCACCTCTTTGCGTACCGGTTCGAAAATCGTTGAGTGGGCAATCATCACTGCAGGCATCTGATCATGCATCATCTGCTGCGCCTGTTTGTAAAGCGTCACGCGTTTCTCGTGATCGGTGGTGGCTTTTGCTTCGGCGATCAGGTTATCAAACGGTTTGTAGCACCATTTCGCGGAATTGGAGCCGCCATTAGCTGAGGTACAGGTAAACAGCGGACCGAAGAAGTTATCCGGATCACCGGTAGCCGTCGTCCAGCCCATCAGTGCAGCCTGATGCTCGCCACCCTTCACGCGTTTCAGGTATTCGCCCCACTCATAGGTAACGATTTTCGCCTGCACGCCCACTTTTGCCCAGTCTGCCTGAATCATCTCCGCCATACGTTTGGCGTTCGGGTTATAGGGACGTTGAACCGGCATCGCCCACAAATCAATGGTGGTGCCAGCCGGAAGTCCAGCCTCTTTCAGCAGCTCTTTCGCTTTTTCCGGGTCGTAATCGTAATCTTTCAGCTCACTGTCGGCGCTCCATATACCCGGCGGCAGCAGGTTTTTCGCCGCCGTGCCAGTGCCCTGGAATATCGCCTGAATAATGGCTGGTTTATTGATGGCCATCGCCAGCGCCTGACGCACTTTAACATTATCCAGCGGCGCTTTTTGCGTGTTAAAGGCGAGGAAACCGGTATTCAGCCCGGCCTTACTCAACAGAGTGATATCTTTGTTCTCTTTCAGGCGCGGTAGATCCGCCGGATTGGGAAACGGCATCACCTGACACTCGTTTTTCTCCAGTTTTGCCACACGTACTGAGGCATCCGGAGTGATGCTGAATACCAGGCGGTCGATTTTCGCCTTGCCCTGCCAGTAGTTATCAAACGCGGTGAACAGAATGCGCGAATCTTTCTGGTACTGCGCCAGACGGTATGGCCCGGTACCGATCGGGTCCATATCTACCCGCTCCGGCGTGCCGGCTTTCAGCATCGCATCGGCATATTCGGCGGAAAGTATCGAGGCAAAATACCAGCCCAGATCGGCGACAAACGGCGCTTCCGGGTGTGCCAGCGTAAAGCGTACGGTATGGTCGTCAAGTTTATCGATAGCAGTGATCAGCGAACCGAATTCCAGGCTTTCAAAGTTGGAATAGGTGCCATTAGAGACGTTGTGGTACGGATTATTGGCATCTTTTTGCCGCATAAACGAAAAGATGACATCGTCAGCATTAAAATCGCGCGTCGGCGTAAAGTATTTATTGCTCTGAAACTTCACCCCTTTGCGCAGGTGGAAAGTATAAACCTTACCGTCGTCGCTCACGTCCCAGCTTTCCGCAAGGCTCGGCTGCAACTCGGTGGTGCCGACTTTAAAATCCACCAGCCGATTGTAAACCGGTACGGCGCTGGCATCTACGCTGGTGCCGGAGGTGTAAAGCTGCGGGTTGAAGTTCTCTGGCGATCCCTCAGAACAATAGACCAGGGTCTTTGCGGCGACAGAAGAACTGACTACAAGCGAAGCCATTGCCAGAGCAAGTGTTGTCGGTTTGCTAATCATAGTTTTTCCTGTTGTTTTCTTTTAAATGCTTGTTGTTTGCCCTTTCATAAATAACATTAAAGTGAATTTGCAAACACCTGATAATTCAAATAAAGAAGGAATCACTATGCCGTCGTCTCTCACCAGTCAATTAACTCATCGCTTCTTTCGTTACCTCTCCATCACCAGCCAAAGCGATCCCGCAGCAACAACGCTGCCGACCACTGTCGGGCAGTTTGATATGGCACGCGAGCTGGCGAATGAACTGAAAGCGCTGGGGCTGGATGAGATCGTGATTGATGATCATGCGACAGTGACCGCCGTAAAAAAAGGCAATGTGCCCGGTGCGCCGCGCATCGGTTTTATTACTCATATAGATACCGTTGATGTCGGTTTGTCACCGCATATTCATCCGCAGATCCTGCGTTTTGAAGGTGAAGACCTCTGTCTGAATGTCCGCGAAGATATCTGGCTGCGCGTGGCGGAGCACCCGGAAATCCGGGCTTATGCCAATGAAGAGATTATTTTCAGCGACGGCACCAGCGTGCTCGGCGCAGATAACAAAGCGGCGGTAACCGTCGTCATGACGTTGCTGGAAAATCTCACTGCCGAACATCGCCACGGCGATATTGTGGTGGCCTTTGTACCGGATGAAGAAGTGGGGCTGCGCGGGGCGAAAGCGCTGGATTTAACTCGTTTTGACGTTGATTTTGCCTGGACTATCGACTGCTGCGAACTGGGCGAGATCGTCTATGAGAACTTTAACGCTGCTAGCGCGCAGATCCGCTTTACCGGGGTGACCGCGCACCCGATGTCGGCTAAAGGCGTACTGGTTAACCCGCTGCTTATGGCGATGGATTACATCAGCCATTTTGACCGCCAACAAACGCCGGAACACACCGCTGGCCGCGAAGGTTATGTCTGGTTTAACGGCATCAATGCGGTACAGGGGCATGCCGATCTGAGTGCCAGTATCCGTGATTTCGACAGTGAAAATTTTACCCGCCGCAAGCAGCAGATTGCCGATGTTGCTGCCAAAATCGCCGCACAATACCCCACCGCCAAAGTGGAATACAGCATTAGCGATACCTATAGCAATATCAGTAACGCTATCAGTGAAGATCGCCGGGCGATCGATTTGATGTTTGAAGCAATGGCATCGCTGGGCATTACGCCGAAACCGACGCCGATGCGCGGCGGGACCGATGGCGCAGCGCTCTCCGCTAAGGGTTTGCTGACGCCAAATTTCTTCACCGGTGCGCACAATTTCCACTCGCGCTTTGAATTTCTGCCACTGAAATCGTTTGAAGCCTCGTATAACGTAGCGTTGCAACTCTGCCTGCTGGCGGCGCGCTAACGCACCAGCAGCTCAGGGGGTTGCTTTCCTGCATCTTAAAGGCAGATCCCAGCCCCTCTCATACAGCGAACAGTGGGTGTGACGTTGCTAAAAAATCAGAAAACGCGGGCAGATATTGTATTGCCCGCAATAAGACGAGATCAGGAAGGTTTGCGCGCCAGCATCGTGGCAAAACGCAGTTTAATGCGGTTACCGTTGGCATCGGTGCGGTGCAGTTCACCAACCTCTTCGTTGTATTTCAGCAACTCCCAACCGCCATAGTATTCACGCAGTTCACCCGCTTTAAAGGCAAACGGGAAACCGACCGTGCACGGGAAATCCGCTGTATCCATCGCTGCTACAATCAGGTTATATCCCCCGGCTTTGGTGCAGCGCTGCATATTATTGATAAGGCCAGGAATGGTTTGCGCTTCGAGGAACATCAGCACCACGGTAGAGAGGATAAAATCGTATTCACCATCGAATTGCAGGGTGTTTAAATCCGCCGAATCAATGTGCAGATTTTCCAGCCCTTCAGCATCGCGAATCGCCTTCAGGTTGTTAAGGCTGTTCGGGTTTTTATCCCAGGCGGTAACGTCAAAACCCTGGCTTGCCAGCCACAAGCTATTGCGGCCATTGCCGCAGCCAAGATCCAGCGCCTTTCCCGGCTGGATATATTTCAGGGCGTTCAGCACTTCCGAGTGCGTCGCGGTCAGCGCATATTTTTCCGTAAAGTAGTTTTCAGGGCGGTTTATCATGGTCAGTCAGTACCTTTAATGTGCATTTGCCATGCATTTTATGAATTTCACCCACTGATAGCCAGCGACAGAAAATTTGCTACGTTTAACTCTGGCTGACGGGAGATACCTGGCATGAATAAATATCGTCTCAGTGATGAGTCGCGCACGTTTAGTTATCAGATTGGTGGCGAGAAAAAAACGGTCGAGCTGCGCCAGATTATTGCGCTGCGTGATTTTAATGACGTCATAGCTGGTAGTTATGGCGGCTGGGTTGATGAGGAAAACGTCATCGATCAGCAAGGAAATTGCTGGGTTTATGATGAAAACAGCATGGTTTTTCTCGGTAGCCGCATCAGTGGCAACGCGCGGGTCACGCAGCCCTGCGTTATCTGTCATGACGTGGTCATCAAAGATAACGCCAGGGTGGACAGCTGTGAAATCAGCCACGGCGCCGAATTAAGTGACAACGTCACAGTTCAGTTATCGACAGTACGCGGTGAGTGCCGTTTACACGGTGATGCGCGTATTCTGCACGGTTGCAATATCTTTGCCGCCAGAGGGTTAACGCCGGAACGCGAGCAGATTTTGCAAATTTATGACCGGGCCACCGTTACCCACTCACGCGTTGTGCATCAGGCACAGATCTATGGCGACGCTATGGTCAATTACGGTTTTATTGAACATCGGGCAGAAATTTTCGATTTTGCCCTGCTTGAAGGGAATGAACTGAACGACGTCTGGGTGTGCGACTGCGCCAAAGTTTACGGTCACGCCAGAGTGATAGCGGGTGCCGGGGAGGATGATATCCCGACGTTACGTTACAGCTCGCAGGTAGCAGAAAACGCCGTAGTCGAAGGCAATTGCGTGCTCAAACATCATGTGCTGGTTGGCGGCAATGCGTATCTGAGCGGCGGCCCACTGCAGCTCGACGAAAAAATTATTGTTCAGGGCAACGCGCACATTCGTGGAAATGTGCTGATCGAGCACCAGGTGACGCTAAGCGACGATGCAGTTGTCGAAGCACTGGAAGGCGAAAATATTCTGCTGCGCGGCCCCAAAGTCATTAACAACGATCAGCATATTACCCGCACGCCACTGGCTGGCGCGATATGAATATTCTCGCAGGAAAGGCCATGTCGCGATTAAATAATCCTCTCACCAGCCGGAGGATCGGCCTGGCACTCCCCTTGCCGCTGCCAAAGCGCTGTTTATTTCTGCCATGCCATAGGCGTTAGCGTCTCATCCGACGTGCCCGGCTTCATTGGGCCTAAGCAGAGAAAACAGGAGGCATGATGGCAGGTAATTTTCGCGCAGATTTTTCAGGCAATGAACCCCGATGCTTCACTCCTTTTCGGCAATTTTTCGCTGACTAAACTTTTTTTTCACCAGGCGGGAATAAATGTCCCGCCTCTTCGTCTTATCTGCTCATTGTTAGCAGGATGAGCGAAAAATGACCCAAACTCCCTTTACTCCACGCCAGTTAATCACGCGCCTTGCCGTCATTGCACTGGTTCCATTGCTGTTAATCGTACTGTTTTTGTGGGGCGGCGGCTGGTTGTCACCTCAGCGGTTGACCTCCGACAAACTGGTCGACGTATTGCAACAAGCCGGTGGCGAACATCCGGGGTTTCGCCGCAATCATGCTAAAGGTATTTGTGTGATCGGGCGTTTTATCTCTAACGGCAATGCCAGCGCACTTTCACGGGCATCGGTCTTTGCTGCGGGAGAAACGCCGGTGACCGGGCGTTTTGCTATTGCTGGTGGAAATCCCTCCGCGCCGGATTACGCCGTGCCGGTGCGAAGCATGGCGCTGGCCTTTCAACTGGCAAACGGTGAACAGTGGCGCACCGGAATGAACGCCATGCCTTTTTTTCCTGTTTCGACGGTAGAACAGTTTTATGAGCTACAAGTCGCTTCGCTGCCGGATCCGGCAACCGGTAAACCGAACGCGGAAAAGTTCAAAGCGTTTGTACAGAAAAACCCCGAGGTTATGCCGTTTCTGGCGTGGGCAAAGCAGAACGTTCCCTCCTCAAGCTGGGCGAGCGATCGTTTTAACAGCCTGAATGCCTTCCGCTTTATCGACAAATCCGGCGCATCGCATCTGGTGCGCTGGAGCATGGTGCCACATACCGCCTGGCAACCGATCGGCGCAGCGCAGAAAAACGATAACGATTTTCTGCAAAAAGATATCCAGCAGCGCCTGGCACAAGGACCATTACAGTGGGATCTGCTGATCACCGTGGCCGGAAAAGGCGATGACGGCAGCCGTGCATCACAAGTCTGGCCCGCCGATCGTCAGACCATCAATGCCGGGACGCTGGAGCTGAGCCAGGCCATTGCCCAGCAACAAGGCCCGTGCAATGACATCAATTATGATCCGCTGATCCTCCCCGATGGTATCGCCGCCTCTGACGATCCGTTACTGAATGCGCGTTCAGCGGCCTACTCCAAATCGTACAACGCGCGAACCCGCGAACAAGCCGCACAGACAGGAGCCCACTGATGAAACAGGTTACTTATTTCCACCCAGCGCTGCGCGTCCTGCACTGGCTGATGGCGGCAGCGATCATCGCCATGCTGTTCATTGGCGTGCTGATGGTTTCGACCATCTCGTCGCTGCACAGTTTGTTGGTGTCGATTCATAAACCGCTGGGTATGATGATTCTCGTATTGGTAGTCGTGCGTTTGTGGCTGCGGTTTTATACTGCGACACCAGCGTTACCGGCTTCGCTGCCCGGCTGGCAGCGTGCGATGGCGCACCTATCGCACTGGGCGCTTTACGCGATGATGCTGGCGCAACCGCTGATCGGCTGGGCAATGCTGTCGGCGGCGGGCTACCCTGTATCATTAAGTTCAAGCTTCGTTTTACCACCCATTCTGCCGGTAAATAATGGCTGGTACGCGATACTGCGTCCGCTGCATTCTGTGGTGGCGTTGGCGCTATTTATTACAGTGATGCTGCATCTGGCTGCCGCCTTATTACACGCGTTAATACTGCGTGACGGGGTATTTGAAAGTATGTCCGGAAGCCGCAAGCGATAAAGGCTATCTATGCAACTGACTGATGATCAAATTCGTCAGGTGATGCCGCATTTGCAGCGTTTTGCCCTGTGGCTAACCCGTAATCCGCACAGCGCGGAGGATCTGGTACAAAGTTGCCTGACGAAAGCCTTAACACGCAGACCAGATAACGACGGTGCGGAAAGCTTGCGCGCCTGGCTGTTCGCTATTCTCTACCGGCAATTTATTGACGGCGAGCGGCGACGCAAACGCTATATGAAACTGCTCAGCTTTTTTACCGGCGAGGAAGCGTTTAGCGACTCGTCGGAGTCGCTGGCGATTGCCGACGATACGTTGGCGCTGTTCGCCACGTTGCCTACCGAGTATCGCGTCATCCTGCTGCTGGTGAGCGTTGAAGGGCTGAGCTATAAAGAGGTAGCCGCCACACTGGATATTCCAACTGGCACCGTAATGTCCCGCCTTTCGCGGGCGCGCAAAATGCTGCATGAGAAATTAGAAGGTAAGGTAACACCGTTACCGCTGAGGAGATTGAAATGACGCTGCCACCTGATGAACACGATCTGCATGCCTGGATGGATGGCGAAACCGATGAAGCGACCTCAAAGCGGATTGAACACTATCTGGCGCAAAACCCGGCCGTCGCCGCACAAGTCACGGGGTGGCGGCGCGACGCACAGCAGTTGCGCCAGGCAATGCAACAGCAACACGTGCAACTGGAAAGCCCCGAACCGCACTATTTTCGTCGCCAGGTGCGGCAGCAACGCCAGTGGAAGCTGGCGACAGCATTTGCGCTGGTGCTGGCACTAAGCGTTGGCGGTTTCACCGGCTGGCAGATGAAAGAGTCACAAATGTTAATGGCACATCAGCCGATGGAAGATGCGGTACAGGCTTATAAGCTGTTTGATAATACCGCTGTCACGCCGATGGATGTAGTTGCTACACAGCAAACGGAGCTAACACGTTGGGTGTCGCGCTATTTCATTAACGGACATCAGCCACCGAACCTGG
This sequence comes from Kosakonia arachidis, assembly GCF_900116535.1. Lineage (GTDB taxonomy): Bacteria > Pseudomonadota > Gammaproteobacteria > Enterobacterales > Enterobacteriaceae > Kosakonia > Kosakonia arachidis. The sequence goes on from NZ_FPAU01000001.1 coordinate 1,526,230, forward strand.
AACAGTACGGCTTTACGCTGGTTGGCGGACGGTTGATTGCTACTGCCCAGGGGCCAGCCGCGCTGATTATGTATCAGGGACCGAGCGGCACGCGGGTTGGCTGGTATATCCGTCCGCTCAGCCCGGTGAAATTACCGCACGGCGAGCGCCAGGCCGATGACGTTATGGCGCAGTACTGGAGTGATGAACATTACAACTACGCGCTGGTGACACCGATGAATTCCACTGCCGTCAATGGGCTGCGTAAAGCGGTTTCGCAGGCGACCAGTTAGTGAGGACTACTGACAAGATAGCGGCGCACAACACGCCGCTATTTACCTGCAACAATTTTTGCCCAGATATTCTGATCGTCATAGTTGCCGTTGAGAAACTCAGCCTGTTTCAGACAGCCCTCCAGCGTAAAACCATTACGTTTCGCCACCTGATTACTGGCGTGATTCGCCACCCGGCATTTGATGACAAAGCGCCGCACATCGCCCCGGTGGGTATAGAAAGCCATCAGCGCCTGTAACGCCTGCGACAAAATTCCCTGCCCCTGCGCCTCTTTATCCAACCAGTAGCCGATATAGGCCGTCTTGTTGAGTGGCTCAATGGAATTAAACGCCAGCACGCCGGTGACAACCTCATCAACGACGATCATAAACATCTTCGCGTAGCCACGCTGGTGCAGCAGCATATTGCTTTGTAGCGTCTTACGGGTATCGTCCACCGTGTGAACATACTGTGGCCAGTCGAGAAACTGCTGTAAATCGTCGCGATTTTTGACGATCAACTGGTGTAATTCATGCACAAATCGATCGTCTGCGGCATGTAGCGTAATACGGTCGTTAACGGGAATGGTGGTATCTGAGCGGTGTTCCATTGCCATTGCGCCTCCGGAAAGCCTTCGCCCCCCAACGGGGGCGAAGGACGATTAACGCATCACGCGATCGTCAACGTAGTTACGCTTGTCCGCCGCTGGCGGGAAATATTGATACAACCAGGTTTCACTGATGGCATCCCCCTGACAGCGCAGGAACATGCGCATCTCCACGGGATCAGTGGAATCATTGGTCGGATACCAGTCAAAAAGAATGCGGTAACCGTCGAACGGTTCTACATACAGGATTTCAATCTGTTTCGCTTCGCCGCTGGAGAGGGTGATCACCGGCTCAATGCCTTTCGGCGCGGCAGCTTTCAGATCGCCACCCACGAAATCGATGGCAAAGCGACGCGCCCATTTCTCCGGATAATGCTCGCCCGGTGCCCAGCCTTCAGGGAAACCACCCATCCCGGTACGGGTCGCGTAGACGCGCGCCAGCGGTGAGCGTACCGGCGGCATCGCGCTCCAGTACAGACGATACTGGAAAGCAAACTCGTCGCCCGCTTTCACCGGCTTTTCTGGCTGCCAGAAGCACACAATGTTATCCAGCGTTTCGCCGGTAGTCGGGATCTCCATCAAGCTTACCGCCCCCTTGCCCCAGCGGTTGCGCGGCTCGACCCACAAACTTGGACGTTTGTTATACCAGCCCATCACGTCCTGATAATGGGAGAAATCGCGATCCAACTGCAACAGGCCAAAGCCTTTCGGGTTTTCATCCTGGAAAGCATTGAATTGCAATTTCTGCGGGTTATTCAGCGGGCGGCAGATCCACTCGCCATTGCCGCGCCACATCGCCAGACGGTCAGAGTCGTGAATTTGTGGGTGAATGGTGTCGCAAACGCGACGCTCATTGTTGCCACAGCTGAACATACTGGTCATCGGCGCGATGCCGAGCTGTTTGATGTCTTTGCGTGCGTACAAACGGTTATCCACATCCATGATCACCTGGCTCTCTTCACAGTGGATCACGAATTTGTACGCCCCGGTGATGCTCGGGCTGTCCAGCAGCGCATAAACGGTAAAAGAGGTATCAGACGGTTTCACGGTTTCGAACCAGAAAGCGGTAAAGTCCGGGAACTCTTCCGGCTGATCGGTAAAAGTATCAATGGCCACGCCGCGCGCGGAAAGGCCATACTGGAAGGTGCTGTCCACCGCGCGAAAATAGCTGGCACCGAGGAAAGAGACGATATCGCGGCGCGCCAGTTCAGGTGCCTTGAAGGCTCGAAAACCGGCAAAACCAAGGTCGCTCTGGCCTTCCAACTGTTTGGTATCCACGCCCGCATCGTGATAGTTGAACAGCTCCGGGCGGAAGTGAATCTCACGCGCCTGATGCGTTTCCTGATCCAGCGAGAACATGCGCACACGGCGGCGGAAACCCATGCCGACGTGGAAGAACTGCACATCCAGTTGGCGCCCTTCGACGTTATTCCACAGCGAATGCTGTGCATCATACTGGATGCTGTTGTAAGCCTGCGGCGTCAAGTTTGCCAGCGTGTTCGGCAATGCTTTCGGTGCACCACCCCACGGCTGCTCAGACAGATCGTGCGCCATTGCTTGCAGCACAGAGAAGTCAAAACGGCGGCTCTGCCCATCGGCAATATCCGTCTCTGCCGCAAACGCCGCGCGGGAGAAAAGAGAGGCAACACCGGTGGTGCCGTAGGTTGCAGCAAGGGCCATGGATGCCTGAATAAATCGTCTGCGGTTCATGCCTGGTAACACGTCCTTCTGGTCGTAGAATGGCATTTCGCAATTGTGCGAAATAGCGACAAAAGCATTTCTTTATTGAACGCACACTCTAGACAAAATTCATTGAGAATCCAATTGTTGGCTGTTGAGAATTTACGCAAAACCGAAAATATTTCCTGTCGATAAGAGCAGGCTGAAAATCATAGGAAGCGAGGTATGAAGCTGACATTACGCAGAGAGAAAAAGGCCCCTGCCGGATATCGACAGCAGGGGCCAGAGTCGTAAATCGTTATTGTGCGCTCACGCTGACATCAATACCGGGGAAGTACTTTTCCGCCAGGCGTTTGATGGTACCGTCAGCACGGACTTTATCAATGGCGGCATCAAGCTGTTTTTTCGTCGCATCATCACCTTTGCGCAGCCCAAAACCGATGCCGCTACCGAGGATCGTATCATCAGATACCGGTTTGCCGATAAAGCCAAACCCTTTCCCCTGTGGCTTACTGAGGAAACCTGCCTGCCCCGCCGCCGACATCACCAGTGAGGCATCAATACGGCCGTTCAGCAAATCGGCCCACGCCATATTCTGATCTTTATACGACACCACCGTCACGCCGTGCTTTTCCCAGTGCTCTTTGGCGTAAGTTTCCTGAATAGACCCCTGCAACACGCCGATGGTTTTCCCTTTCAGCCCTTCCGCAGTGGCTGCCATCCCGTCACCACTTTTACCGACCAGTTGTGAAGGAATACGGTAGATTGGCTGCGTGAAATCGATACTTTTGCGCCGTTGTTCGGTGATGTTCATCGCAGAGTTAATGGCATCAAATTTTTTCGCCGTCAGCCCCGGGATTAGCGCATCAAACGAGGTTTCCACCCAACTGCACTTCAGTTGTGCGGCTTTGCAGATGGCGTTACCCAGCTCAATATCAAACCCTTCAAGCTCGCCTGCGGCATTGCGGCTCTCGAACGGCGGATATTCCGCCTCAACGCCATAACGCAGTTCCGTTGCCGCGAATGAAGAGAGTGAGCAGAGCAAACCCATACCCAGACAGAGTGCTTTTAGTTTCATTATTAACGCTCCTTAGCGTGGCTTAACACGACACAGGGCCTGCGCGCCTGCTCTTAATGTGGCCTCATCTTTGGCAAAAGAGAGGCGAATGAGTTTGTTATCTGTTCCGTCTGTATAGAACGCCGACAGAGGAATGGTAGCGACACCGTAATCGGTAATCAGGCGTTTGACCATCTCGCTGTCACTCTCATTGCTGAACGAACTGTAATCCGCTAACAAGAAGAAAGAACCAGCGCTGGGTAACAGGCGGAACGGCGAATCAGCCAGCAGCGTTTGCAGCAGATCGCGCTTGCGCTGATAAAACGACGACAGCATCAGCCAGCCTTGCGGATCGCGCATCTGCTCGGCAAACGCGTACTGCATCGGGGTATCGGCAGAGAACATCAAAAATTGATGAACCTTGCAGATTTCATCCATTAATTCGGCGGGAGCAACACAGTAGCCAACGCGCCAGCCAGTAACATGATAGGTCTTGCCGAAGGAAGAGACGATCACACTACGCTCCGCCAATTGCGGGTGCGTCGCCATGCCGTGATGCGGTTCACCATCAAATACGACGTGCTCGTACACCTCATCCGAGAGGATCACAATATCCGTGTTGCGTGTTAAGGCGGCCAGTTGATCGAGATCGGCGTGGGAGAAGACCTGCCCACTAGGGTTATGGGGTGTGTTAACGATGATCATCCGGGTACGCGACGTAATCGCAGCCCTAACTTCATCCCAGTTAACGGCAAAATTCGGCACCGTCAGCTTAATGGCAATCGGTGTGGCACCCTGCAAACGAACAATCGGCGCATAGCTGTCAAATGACGGTTCAAAGTAGATCACTTCATCACCCGGATGCACCAGCCCGCTAATAGCGGAGTACAAACCCTGGCTGGCGCTGGCGGTGATCAGCACTTCGCTGTCGACGTCGTAATGCGTGTGGTAAAGATCGGCAATTTTCTGCGCAATGCACTCTTTGAGCGCACGCAGTCCGGTCATCGGCGCGTACTGGTTGTGATTCTCCTGCATCGCGCGCGTAACACCAGCAACCAGTTGCGGATCGCAGGGGAAATTGGGCGCGCCCTGAGAGAGATTAATCGCGTTGTGTTCTGCGGAAAGCTGGCCGATCACGGTAAAAATAGTGGTACCGACATCGGGTAATTTGGAACGGGTTCTCACCGGCGTGCGCAAAGTCATTGTTCATCCTTCCCTAAAAAATGCATAACCATTCAAACCAAAAGCGCGCTGTCGCGACAATCGAATTGTTGTCATAATAGCCATGATAAAAATGCATAGCTGGAGTTGCCATGTCGCACCGAACCCTGCCGCTGAATGCCATTGACGCTTTTCTGATCACCGCCCGCCATCTCAATTTGACGCATGCCGCGCATGAGTTATGCCTGACGCAGGGTGCGGTCAGCCGCAAAATTGCCGCGCTGGAAAACTGGTTCGGTTTTCCGTTGTTTGAGCGCCACGCACGTGGGTTACGCTTATCCCCGCAAGGCAGCGCCCTGCTGCCGGAACTGCGCAGCGCGTTTGAGCATTTGTTGATTGTTGCCGAACAAGCACACGTGCAGCAAACGGTGGTACGGCTAAAAGCACCGACCTGCGCCATTCGTTGGTTAGTACCGAAGTTGTTGTACATTGAACAGCGCTACCCGGAGTTGCAGATAGCGCTCACCACCACCACCGATCACGCCATCAATTTCAAAACAGAACCTTATGACGCAGCGATTGTGTTCGGCACGCATTTAAGCGCCGGGGATTTGCTGTTTGAAGAAGCACTGACACCGGTACTGAATAGTGCGCTGGCTGCAAAAATGCCGCTGGAGAAAGCGACACTGCTGCATCCAACGCGGGATAAAACTGACTGGTCGCTGTGGCTGGCGAAGCAGCAGGATTTCAAGCCGGCCATGAGGAAAAATCAACACTTCGACACCATGGATCTGGCTATTACCGCCGCCATCCAGGGGCTGGGTATGGCCATTGCCGACGAGACAGTTGTGGCTGAAGATATCCGCGCCGGACGCCTACAGCGGCCATTTGCATTGAGTATCAAAACCGGTGCCAGCTACCGGTTGGTTCTGCGTCACTCCGCCAATAAAGCCGACGGGCTCGCGGCGTTTCGAGAGAGCTTACTGGCGACTAATCCAGCTTAACGTGATGGCGCATCACTCGGCGAAAAAAGCTCAGACGCGTGCGCATAAAACGATTAACCATGCGAAATCCTGCATGTTTATTCAGTCCGATACGTAGCAGTCTGTCGCGCCCGCGCACGCAGGCCAGCCAGTTCACCGGTCCGGCAAGCGATTCACAATGGCGGTCGGCATGGTGGGCAAACTGCACCCAGTAATCGGCAAGGTGTGCGGCAAACGCCAGGTCACGCGGATTTACGTAACTGCGCGACGGTTCCGAAAGCAGAAGATTGTCAAAGACGTACGGCACTTCGTTACCGTGCCACGCGCCGTTGATGTAAGTGTCATGCGCCGCTTCCGCGACATAATCAAACCAGTAGCGCCAGCAGGGTTGCCGCACCCGCTGCTGTGCCTGCATCATTACCAGCCCGAGCGTGGTAAATGCCATATCGCGACACACCTGTCGCCCCAACTCGGCATCGCCCTTCACACCCGGATAAAGCAATTTAATCAGCCCTAACCCCAGACGCTGCTCGCGGCGCATTTTCTCGATTTGCCCGGCAAGATCGACGCCAAACTCCGCCATCACGCTGGCTTCATCGCTGTTCGAGCCAATAATCACTGGCATCGGGTGCTGCTTTGCAGCAAAAAAAACATCCAGCGTCGGTTCCGGCAGTACCTCGTCGCCGACAATCGGTGCAGGGGCAATTTTCAGCGGCGAAGCCAGCGGCCAGAACGCATCGGCCGGGATCGCCCGCAATTGCGCTGCACTGGCGTTTGTCAGGCCAAAATGCGCCGCAACCGCTTCGCCTTTTGCCAGTGCGGCTTCCCGAGGTGTATCCGGCAAGGTATAGCTGCTCTGAATAATGCCTTTATGAAACAGCCCCTTTGCCCGTGAAGATGCCATCAGCGCCATCACGCTGCGCGCCCCGGCAGATTCGCCAAACAGCGTAACGTTTTCCGCATCGCCGCCAAACGCGGCAATGTTCTCTTGCACCCAGCGCAAGGCGGCGATTTGATCAAGCAGGCCGAAGTTATATATGCGTTCGCCCTCTTCGGCTTCCAGAGACGGATGGGCAAAAAAGCCAAGATGGCCGAGCCGGTAATTGAGCGTCACCAACACCACACCGCGCCCGGCCAGCGCTTTGCCGTCGTACGGCGGCAGCCCGCCAGAACCCATGGTAAACCCGCCGCCGTGCAGCCAGATCATTACCGGCAACGGTTTTTCGCGTTTGGTGGGCGACCAGACGTTAAGGTAGAGGCAATCTTCAGAGAATTGCCCCGGATCGCCGCCGCCAATCTGCTGACAAAACTCGCTGTCTTGCCAACTGGCAGCAGAAAAACGGTCGGCGATGCGAACCCCTTGCCAGGGCTCCACCGGCTGCGGCGCACGCCAGCGCAGCGGGCCAACGGGGGGCGCAGCAAACGGAATACCGCGCCAGACATCAAATGCTGCCTCGCGACAGCCCAGCACGCTGCCGTAGCGGGTGTGCGCCAGCGGCGCGGAAGGATTCTCCATAACAACATCATCCAGAAATAACTGATTCCTGGCAGATTACCTGTTTTACAGCAGACCGCAACGTCGTTTGCTGCGCTCAGATGCCTCCTGATAAAGAGTGAATTCGTCGAGTACCGGGCAACCGAGCGCCGTTTCAAACTGCGCTTTGCTGGCATTGCCGTGGCTGCGTGCCTGGGTTTCATTACCGAGGTTAGACTGGAAGATACCCGCCGCGCTGACCGGCAGAAAATCTTCGTAGGTGATGGGTTGCGCCACTACCCAGCCGCGTTCAATCAGCGGTTGCGGGTCCTCACCGGGGCGGATAGCCTGGCGATGCGCTTCGCCGGTCGGCGTCAGCCGGTAACGGAACCATGCCAGCTCCTGCTTGCGCAATAGCATTTCGCTGTCCGGGAAGGATTTGAATACCTCCTGTAAATGCAACTGGTGCGTGAGATTGTCTTTGCCGGAGCCCGCCTCTGCCAATAACTGATCGTACAACGCCCGCCCTTTTGGCGTCAGCGCCACGCCACGCTGCTCGATTTCGCCAAAGCGCGCGGTATGCATCCCCTGGTGTTCACCGTTGAACAGCACCGGTTCATCCAGCGCTTTGAAGCTGGTCTGACGCAGTAAAATGGGCACATCACGGCGCGGTGGCCCTTCGATAAGGATCTTCGGTTCGATACCGTATTCCGGCATCAGTGCCTGCACACGATCGATATCCAGCGTGCGCGGGGTTAAGTGATTGATATGGCAGCCAGGGAAACAGACCACATCGGCAATCAGTCGGTGCTCGTGGTGCAGCGCCTGGTACGTTTGCTCATCGACCGTGGAATGACGATGCCAGCGGAATGTCTCCAGCGCTTCCTGCACAAAAGTAACGGCCTGCGGCCCGGTAAAACCGCCATTCAGTTCATGTAGTTCAATCAACTGGCGGCAAGCCGGTGTAAAGATATCGCGCTTCGCCAGGATCGCTGCCGCTTTGTTGCGCAACGCCTCGTTCTCTATTAACTCCAGCCGCAGCAGCGAGGTAAAAATGCGAAACGGATTGCGCGTCAGTGCGGCGTCATCCACCGGACGAAACGCGGTAGAGTGTACCGGTACGCCCGCCTGTGACAGATCGTAATAACTCACCGGGTACATTCCCATCACGGCAAACATCCGCCGCAGCCAGGATAACTCCTCTCCAGTACCCACCCGGATCGCGCCGTGGCGCTCAACATTAAGCCGCGCCAGCTCATCCGCATTGACAAGTTGTTCATGCAACCGGGGATTGTGTTCCAGAACGGCAAGGTTCACATCAGCAACCAGTTCCAGCAGTGTGCCATATTGCGGAACTTCCTGTTGGTACATTGCCGACATGGCCTGTGAAAATTGTTCGCGTATCTCATCGGCTGTGATGTTGTAACCCATTTCATTTTCCTTCCTGTATGCTCTTCTTCTGGAGTGTAGGAAGCACATTCCCCCGCGTGATGGGAAATTTACAAAGTGTGATCGGGGCAGATAACGGATGCCGCTGAAGCGTAAAAAACATAACGAAAGATTATGGAAATCACCGAGAAAACCCATACCAAGTTGTAAGTTTCGTCACACTGCGGGGAAAATCCATTTGTAACTCAAATAGATTAGATGTTAAAAATATTTTGCAATCAAGTTATCAAAATAAATGCAATTACCTGTCACCGAATTCGCTAAGTTTTTAACATCATCTTATGGAAAAAAAAGGTCTCTTTTCACAGCGCATTCGCCTGCGCCATTTACATACTTTCGTGGCTGTTGCTCAACAAGGAACGCTGGGGCGCGCAGCTGAAACCCTTAATTTAAGTCAACCTGCACTGTCGAAAACCCTGAATGAACTGGAACAACTGACTGGCAAACGTCTGTTCGAACGCGGCCGTCTCGGCGCGCAGTTGACGCATGTCGGCGAGCAGTTTCTGACGCACGCGGTACGTGTGCTGGATGCCGTCAATATTGCCGGGCAGTCGCTGGATCATAAAACGGAACAAAAAAGCGATCTGATCCGTATCGGTGCCCTGCCGACTGCTGCACTGGGTATTTTGCCGGCAGTGATTGGCCAACTCCATAAACAACAGCCGGATCTTAAAATTCAGGTCGCTACCGCCAATAACGCGATGCTGCTGGCCGGGCTGAAGTCCGGTCAGCTCGATCTGGGCATTGGCCGGATGTCAGATCCAGAGTTGATGAGTGGCCTTAATTACGAGCTGCTGTTTCTGGAATCACTGAAACTGGTGGTGCGTCCAAATCATCCCCTACTGCAAAGTACCATCACGTTGAGCCGGGTACTGGAGTGGCCGGTGGTGGTATTGCCGGAAGGCACTCCCCCGCGTGATAGCGCTGAAGAGTTGCTGACCAGCCAGAATTGCAAACTGCCCGCTGGTTGTATCGAGACACTCTCCGCCTCGCTGTCACGTCAGTTAACTGTCGGTTTTGACTATGTCTGGTTCGTGCCGTCGGGTGCGGTAAAAGATGATTTGCGTCTCGGCTCGCTGATCGCCCTGCCCATTCCTTCACTGGGAGTCGGCGATCCGGTCGGTATTATCACTCGTGTTGATACGCCGTTGCCGCCCGCTGCGCATACGCTTATCAGCGCGATCCGTAAAACCATGCCGGGGTAACCCCGGTTTTAGTGGGTTCTTCTTGTTGCGCAAATGGTAAACATCTCATTAATTGTGTGATAAAAAGTGGTTGTTGATTAAGGGTTGTTGTTACGCAAAATAGGCTAACGCTGTAACACCCCACATCCGGAAGAACCAATGAAATTTAAAACAGCAATTAAACCCTACCACGCCGCTGCCGGTGGTCTGGGCTCTCTGGAAGCCACTACTCGCTTCGTCATTGACAGCAAAAATGCCCTCAAAAATATGCGTAACTTGTTGCGCATGAACAAAGCACGCGGCTTCGACTGTCCCGGTTGCGCCTGGGGTGATGATAATAAAAGTACCTTCAGTTTCTGCGAAAACGGCGCGAAAGCGGTCACCTGGGAAGCGACACGCCGCCTGGTTGACTCAACCTTTTTTGCGCAACATAGCGTCAGCGCACTTAATCGTCAGAGTGATTACTTTCTCGAATATCAGGGGCGCCTGACCGAACCACTGCGCTATAACCCGCAAACCGACCACTACGAACCAATCAGCTGGGACAATGCGCTGGCGATGATTGGCGAACATATTCGGGCAATGGATAACCCCAACCAGCTTGAGCTGTATACCTCAGGCCGCGCCAGTAATGAATCCTCTTACCTTTATCAGTTGTTTGGCCGCATGGTTGGTACCAATAACTTCCCGGACTGTTCCAATATGTGCCATGAAGCCAGCGGCGCAGGGCTAAAACGCAGCATTGGCGTCGGTAAAGGGACTATTCATCTGGTCGATTTTGATAAAGCGGACGCCATTTTCGTTTTCGGGCAAAATCCCGGTACCAACCACCCGCGCATGCTGCACAGCCTGCGTCACGCCGCCGATCGCGGTGCGCGTATTGTTACCTTTAACACCCTGCGCGAACGCGGTCTTGAGCGTTTTGCCGATCCGCAAAAACCGCTGGAAGTCGTCACCCCCATGGCGGGAAACATCAGCTCTTCCTACTATCAACCGAATCTCGGTGGTGATATGGCAGCGGTACGCGGGATCGCCAAAGCGTTGCTGGAAACCCAGCGTCGGCGTATTGCTAACGGCGAAAGTAGCATCTTCGCAGATGCCTTTATTGCTGAGCACACCCAGGGTATTGAAGCGTGGTTTGCGCAAATCGATGCGACTGACTGGCAAACCATTGAGCAGCAGTCCGGCCTCAGCCAGCAGCAGCTGCGTGATGCGGCAGCAGTCTGGCAGACAGCAGAGCGTGTGATCTGCACCTGGGCGATGGGCATTACCCAGCACAAACACTCGCTGGATACGGTGCGGGAAATTACCAACTTGCAACTGCTCGGCGGCCATCTGGGTAAACCGGGCGCCGGTTTGTGTCCAGTGCGCGGCCACAGCAATGTGCAGGGCAACCGCACGATGGGGATCGATGAAAAACCGCCGGTGGCACTGCTCGATAGCCTTGCCCACCACTTTCATTTCGAACCGCCGCGCGAGCACGGTCACCATACGGTTGAGGCTATTCAGGCGATGCTGCGCGATGAAGTGAAAGTGTTGCTGGCGCTGGGAGGTAACCTTGCTGCTGCCGCACCGGACACACCGCTGACCTGCGAGGCGCTGCGTCGCTGCGGGCTAACGGTCTATATCAGCACCAAACTCAACCGCAGCCATTTAATGCCGGGTAAACAGTCGCTCATTCTGCCGACGCTGGGCCGCACTGAAGAAGATGTGCAGGCTTCAGGCCGCCAGTTTATCACCGTCGAAGACTCCTTCAGTATGGTGCATGCGTCCGAGGGGATCGGCAAACCTCTGGCGGCAACGCAGCGCTCTGAAACGGCGATTGTCGCCAGAATTGCCCATGCGACATTAGGAACAGCGCAACTCGACTGGCTGGCTCTGGCCGCAGATTACAACCTGATTCGCGATCATATCGCCGCCACTATCCCCGGTTTCCAGAACTTCAATGCCCGTTGCGATGAACCCGGCGGTTTCTGGCTGGGCAATGCGGCGGCAGAGCTGCGTTTCAATACACCATCCGGTAAAGCGGAATTCAGTGCCGCAACGTTGCCTGACGCGGTCTGCCCGGAAATTGTCGCACCGTTTGTGTTGCAGACGTTACGTTCGCATGATCAGTACAACACGACGATTTATGGCCTCGACGATCGTTACCGTGGCGTTTATGGTCAGCGCGATGTGCTGTTTATGCACCCGGCTGATATTGCTGCGCTTGGCCTGAGCGATGGCGATCGCGTGGATATTGAAACCCTGGCCACTGACGGCGTGGTTCGCCGCGTGGAAGATTTCCGCCTCGTCGCCTACGATATCCCGCGTGGCAATCTCGCGGCTTACTACCCGGAGACGAACCCGCTGGTTCCTTTGACCCGTTTTGGCGACGGCACAGGTACGCCAACGTCAAAATCAATCCCCGTGGGCGTCACTCCGGCGCAAACACGTGCAACCCAGCGTATAGCCTGACCTTCAAAGCCCGCATTTGGGCTTTTTTCTTTCTGGATACCCGAAAACAGAACGGATTTCAGCCAACCTGCAACCAATCTTAAACAAACATTTCACTCACCAGACACAGGTTCTCGCCGCTGATAAACTACATGGTATCCACCCTGGAGAGCGGAAGGTTATTGTCATGCAATATGAAGAACAGCAACTCATCAACGGCCTTTTCGAACGTCTGAAACAGACCGGGCAGCAAAACAGCCAACGGGATATAGAGGCAGAGCGTCAGATCGCGGAATTTGTCAAACAGCAGCCTGCAGCTCCTTACTATATGGCGCAATCGATTTTGATTCAGGAAGCAGCGCTGAAACGCATGCAAGCCCGTGTTCAGCAGCTTGAAAGCGAATTGGCTGCGGAAAAAAGCAAACCCTCAACGGGAGGCAGTTTCCTCGGCGGTCTGTTTGGTGGCGGGAAAAGTGCCCCACAACCGAACAACAGCTGGAATACCCAGCCTCAACAGCCACCCGCTCAGGATTATTCACGGGCGGCGGCGGCGCCGGCCTCTGCTGCTCCCCACAGCGGCGGTTTTATGGCTGGCGCGCTGCAAACTGCCGCCGGTGTGGCCGGTGGCGTCGTGCTGGCCGAAATGCTGACCAGTATGTTCCACCAGTCGCGGCCTGAAGAGATCGTGAATATTATCGAAGAACCGGCAACGCCCGCCGGTGGTGAGTCGTTCCTCGGCAATCAGTACGACGACGTTAATAACGTCTCTGACAATCGCTTCCTTAACCAGGACGATCAGTTCGGCAATAATAACGACGCCTGGCAGAACGATGATTTCGATGACAACGACTACAGCAATGATGACGACAGCTTTATTTAACGAGATAAGCGTTGGATAGAAAAAGAGCCTTACGGCTAATGTCAGTCAGTTAAGCACTTTAATGAATATAAATTCATCATTATGCTTAGAAGGAAAACGAAGGAATCAGGGTTAAGCCCGTTTACTTCATCAGATTCATCAGAAGCCCGAATTATCGGGCCTCATTTCCTTATGTGACCGGCATTAGCTGCGGGCGTTTTTTTTAATCTATACCCGTCGTCACCTTTTCAGCACCATGAACAACCTGCCAACCGCCGCACTCACCCGTCCCCCTACACCCGCAGGCCACAGTACGTGGCGCACAACCCGTAAAACCAGTCAGCGGCTTTACGCTGTTCCGACGCAGCCGAATCGGTGGCCACAACGCTGACCATGGAAGTGGCGGAACGCTGTAAGCTGACGCGGGTGGTCTTTTGTAAGCCGTACAGGGCGACGATCTATACCCATCCGCCGCGTTTAATTATTAATCAGTAATTTTGAATAATGAGAACAAATCCTTCCGCTTTTTTTTGTGAGTGAACAGGTCTAGTATTTATTTCATCGAGGCGCATCGCCTCACTCCAACAAATTAACGTAAGGGTTTATATCATGAAAAGCATCAAAACTTTTGTCGCTGTTATCGCTCTGTCCGCTTCTTTCGGTTCTTTCGCTGCCCAGACTGTAAGCGTAACTGACTCGACGCTCAGCGGTGCAGAAGCACAAATCGCCGCTCAGGCTCATCAGGCAGGTGCTTCTTCTTATCACATTACTGAAGCTTACAACGGTAACCAGGTTCATATGACTGCCGAATTGACCAAATAAGTTGCAACACTGTCGAAAGAGCGCCTGCGGGCGCTTTTTTTTTATCTATACCCGCCGTTACCTTTTCAGCGCCATTAACAACGTACCAACTGCCGCGCCCACCCGTACCCCCTACACCCGCAGGCCATAGTAACGTGGCGCACAACCCGTAAAAGATCTGCCGGATAAACTCACTGTCCGGTTAATCAGCCGGAAGGTTAACGGCACGGAACGACAGGTTGTCACATCGATGACGGATGCGATGTGTTATCCGGCGGCAGACATAGCGGAACGGTATAAACACCGGTGGGAAATAGAACTGGGTTATCGGGAGGCAAAGCAGTTCCTGTGCGGCAACCTCGTAAATTACCTGAAATAGTCAGACAGGAACTGTTGGGGGATACTGCTGACGTACAACCTGGTTTAAAAACAATGCCGGTCACATTAAGTGACCGGCATTAGGCCTAACGGCCTCTTTTCTTTTGCATATTACCAGGATTATCAGAAGGTTTCCCAGTTATCGCCATTTGCCAGCGCAGTACGCTGCGGTTTAAACGGTTTTGCCGTTGGCGAAGACGTGCTGTTCTGGCGCTGCGGCGCAGCACCGGTCAGGCGGAAAGCCCCTACCGCTTCGGTCAGACGCGCGGCCTGCTCTTCCAGCGAGGCGGCTGCGGCGGACGCTTCTTCTACCAGTGAGGCGTTTTGTTGCGTTACATTGTCCATTTCCGTGATCGCCTGGCTCACCTGGGTGATACCTTTGCTCTGCTCATCGGATGCCGCCGCAATTTCCAGCATGATATCGGTTACGCGTTTCACCGCCGTCACAATCTCATCCATCGTTTCGCCAGCAGAAACCACTTCACCGGAGCCTTGCTCAATCAGGCTGACGGATTCACTGATCAGCGCTTCGATCTCTTTTGCCGCCTGCGCACTGCGGCTCGCGAGTGTACGCACTTCGCTTGCCACCACAGCAAAACCGCGCCCTTGTTCACCGGCACGCGCCGCTTCTACTGCGGCGTTGAGCGCCAGGATGTTGGTCTGGAAGGCAATGCTGTTGATCACCGCAGTAATTTCAGAGATTTTACGTGAGCTGGTGGTGATATTGCCCATCGTCTGCACCACGCCGGAAACAATTTGTCCGCCTTTGGTCGCTTTACCGGACGCGTCGCGTGCCAGACCGCTGGCATGGTGTGCGTTATCGGCGTTCTGTTTCACCGTCGCGGTTAATTGTTCCATGCTGGCGGCGGTTTCTTCAATTGCCGCAGCCTGCTGCTCGGTGCGCGAAGAGAGATCAGTGTTACCGGCGGAGATTTCGCTGGTACCACGATAGATCTCTTCCGCCCCCTGGCGAACGCTGGCCACGGTAGTGATCAGCGAGTGCTGCATCGCCTGCAAATCCTTGCTCAGACGGCCAATCTCACTGCGGCCAGTCGGTTCATCCGCAACGGTCAAATCACCGGAGGCAATGCGCGCGATACGTTGCGCCGCACGCTGCAGTGGATTGATCACCACGCGACGCAGCACGGTAAACGTGATGACCGTCAGCACCAGCGCAAACGCGAAGGCGGCAGCCATGAAAATAAGCCCTAGCTGCGTACGGCTGTGCGCCAGTTTGGTCAGGTGCTCTGCACGCTCGGTTCGGATACTAATTGCCTTCAGCAGCACAGTGTTATACGCGGCATCAAGCTGGCGCGCCTGCTCGCTTTCATGATTGATAATAGCTTCAAACATGCCGTTTTTCGCGTATTTCAACATCGGCTGCATGCCTGCGATGTAGGCATTAAACAGGCGAGTCAGATCGTCATCCAGCGCAACGTCCTCTGGCGTTTTAACTTCGCGCGCCATATAAACCTTGAAGCCATCCTGCGATTGTTGAATACGTTTTTCTGCTTCTGTGATGTTATTTTTCATGTCTTCCATTTCGGCGATACGGCTTGCCGCGCCGGCATGGATCAGATTAAGACGAGCTGTACGTAAGTTATTAGAACTATTAGATAATCCCATACGCACCTGGATTTCCTGCGTCACATCACGCTGATCACGATCCGCTTGCATCAGAAAATATCCCGCCAGGCCGGAGCTGAATGCAAACAGCACCAAAATGCCGCCGAGAATGAAGGAAAACAGGGGAACCAATCGAATATTGTGCATAAATCCAATGCCTTGCGTTCTTTGCATTGCTGCTTTTTTATCCATGGCTATTGACTCTCATATTTGTCTAATGCGTTCATCACGATGATATATATGCATCGGCAATAATGGGATTTTTCTTATGGAGAAAAGCGTAACAGCGATCACAGATTTGGACATTGGTAGCGCCAGCGTTTGCACCGCTGGCGTGAAGCAAGGTTAGTTATCGCCGAAATGGATAACGGTACGGATAGATTTACCTTCGTGCATCAGATCAAATGCGTCATTGATTTGCTCAAGCGGCATACGATGGGTAATGAATGGATCGAGGCGAATTTTGCCCGCCATCGCATCTTCCACCATGCCAGGCAACTGGCTGCGGCCTTTCACGCCGCCAAATGCGGAACCGCGCCATACGCGACCGGTCACCAGCTGGAACGGACGGGTGCTGATCTCCTGACCCGCACCCGCAACGCCGATAATCACGCTTTCGCCCCAGCCTTTATGGCAGCACTCAAGCGCAGAACGCATGACGTTAACGTTACCGATACATTCAAAACTGAAATCAACGCCGCCGTCGGTCATCTCGACAATCACATCCTGAATCGGACGGTTGTGCTCTTTCGGGTTGATAAAGTCGGTTGCACCCATCTCTTTCGCCAGCGCGAATTTGTCCGGGTTGGTATCGATAGCCAGAATCCGGCCAGCTTTTGCCTGAACCGCGCCCTGAATCGCCGCCAGACCGATACCGCCAAGGCCGAAGATCGCCACGGTATCGCCCTCTTTCACTTTCGCCGTGTTATGCACGGCGCCGATACCGGTGGTGACACCGCAACCAAGCAGACAGACTTTATCCAGCGGTGCCTGCGCGTTCACTTTTGCCAGCGAGATTTCCGCACATACGGTATATTCGCTGAAGGTACTGGTACCCATATAGTGGAAAATCGGCTCGCCATTGTAAGAAAAACGGGTGGTACCGTCCGGCATCAGACCTTTACCCTGCGTGGCGCGTACAGCCTGGCAGAGGTTTGTTTTTCCGGATTTACAGAACTTACATTCACCACATTCTGCGGTATACAGCGGAATGACATGGTCGCCCGGTTTTAGACTGGTCACGCCCTCACCGACTTCAACGACAATTCCACCGCCTTCATGGCCCAGCACCGCCGGGAATACACCTTCCGGATCGTCACCCGACAGCGTAAACGCGTCGGTATGACACACCCCGGTATGCGTGATACGTACCAGCACTTCGCCCTTTTCCGGCGGTGCAACGTCGATTTCGACGATTTTAAGAGGTTGACCCGGCCCGAAGGCAACGGCTGCACGTGATTTCATAAGTCTCTTCCTTTTTGTGAATACCTTGATGCTTATTTTAGATAAGAGCGCAAAAGATGACCGACTTCTGCCATACGAACCGCACGCTGGTCCGCAGTGGTGTCACCGTTGACCAGCTCATCTTTAAGGTGAATTTCAACCATTTCGCCCATCAAGCCGTTGGCAGCGCCACGCACGGCAGCGATTTGCTGCAAAATGGCGATGCAGGGCTCGCCGCTTTCCAGCGCACGTTCAAGCGCATCGACCTGACCGCGGATGCGGCGCACCCGTGTCAAAACGCGTTTCTTGTCTTCTGGTGAATGGGGCATACGACCTCCTGTAGTACTATAGGGGAGTATACTAAATTTTTTATGTATCGCTGTAATATTTATATTTTCGGTATTTCTTATGAGGAATACCGAAGGTCAGAAAGAACAGTTGGACATATGGATGTCACAAAAGGCAGAAAAAATGACGGGACAAAGCTCTGGCGTAGTGTGCTGACAGAGCTTAAAAATCGGGGTCTCACGATATCCCCGCTTCGCGGCAGACATCCCTGATGCTACGTCCGGCTTAAACGGACAACAGCGCGGCGATGGTCTGGTGCTCAAATCGTGCCTTGCACATAGCAAGCAAGCTCCTCAAAGGGCATGAGTGCTGCGTACACGTTCACAAAGTCACCACGCGTCAATGACTTCACTGATTGCTGTCATTACATTCTCAGCAGTAATGATGCTCATAGGCTGCGCAGAGGTCATTACGTCATCATTGTCGTTGCAAATATGTATAACCTTGTGCAGATGTGGGTCTTGCAGAGGGCCTGTATGCGCAGGATTCGCTGTCACAAACAAACTTACTGTTTTTATTTGTAATGCAACAGCAAGGTGCAACGGTCCAGTATCCCCGGTAACCAGTAAGTCAAAACCAGAGATAGTCTCTACAAGTTCGCGCAATGAAACCTTTCCGACACAATCGGTAATCGACTCACGTTCAATTTCCGTCATACCTTCCATAAATTTTTTTGAAAGTTCAGCCTCATTCGGTGAACCAATCAATACGATTTCAATATTACGTCCAGAATTGATTAACAGTTTGGCAAGTTCGTTGAATCTTACTATTGGCCACTGTCTTTGGATTTTAGATGCTCCAAGCTGAAACCCAATCACAAGGGTATTGTGTTTTTTCGTTTTTGTTTCAAATGAAAATGGGATTTTCATTTGAATGTTCGTTGTATCACACCCCATAGATTGAATTAAGGATAATTTCCTTTCGATAATATGCCAATCAAATCTAACAGCAGACAATGAAGTCACAAACGGCCTCATGGCAAAGTCGCTTTCATTATAAGCGTCCTTGAATATATATTTTGCACCTGCAAGGTTTGAAATAAGTACATCATATGGACTTTTTGAATGAAGTATAACAATAACATCAGGCACATCTTTTTTTAAAAGAGACACAACTTTCAAGATACTTTTAAATTGTTGGTCCCAATAAATCACACGTTCAAACCAGGGAGAACCCTCAACAAGATTTTTATTTTTATGACTTGACACCAATGTTATTCGTGCATTTGGAAACTTTGATTTGATTGACAAAATAGCGGGTGTGTTAAACATAAAATCACCCAGAGCAGTAGTGGAAAATATTGCTATACTTTCCACTTTTTCACTGGGATCAAATTTATCGACAGATAGCCTATTTCCCTTAATCAATCGGTATGCTGACAATAAAAATGAAACTAATGCAACCTTTACTTTCTTTGAGGACATGTTCTAACCCACCCAATGCTGTTCCTGGGGCCGATTATAACATACTGAATCGTATCTAATCCAATGAGTTCATCGTGTCTGAGGCCACCTGCTCTCCGGCGATTTACGGGTATCGATCGGTTGGTAAGAATGTGGAACGTCTTCCACTCAACTAACAGTAGCGCAGCTTATTTTGTTGAAATATTCATATCTACAGCATCCAATGCAGTGCAATCGTAGCAGCATTAAGCAAACACCTTTATTCTTTCTCAATTTTGGTTATTAATTCGCCTTTGAATATTCATTGCTGATGACATCCTCCCATCAAAAGTTCACTCAATATAAATATTAATTCCTTCGACAGCATCAGACGGATCTTAAAGGAAGTAACAGGACGTCTGAAACGGTTTCAGCCAACACACGTCAGTCTGAAAAATTGTCTTCGGATATATCATATAAAGTACAGTGCTGTTCGTTATATGTTGCTTACTTGTGAATTTTAATTAGCCATGAAAGAGTATCATCATGTAATTAATTTTCTTTGGTTAAATAAACCGCAACATAACAACCAATAACGTCACAACCTTGTTTTGTATCAAGATTTATTGCAAAGCTTATTAAATATTAGCCGCCTGCGCCTGTTTAAATGAAATGTATTAATAGGGAATGGATTCTCACTTCCATATTTGTTAAATTTTTTTTGCCCAGGAGAAAAAATTAACCGCAAGGAGCAAATATGCGCTGGAGCATTACGGAAACGCTGGTATCACCGACAACCAAAACTGCCTTTGCGCTGGCCCGCAACACGCCAGGATTGATGATCATTTTCTGGTATAAGGGTAATTACTTTTTACGCCCTGATAATATATTATATACGTACCAGGAACACCTCACCGTTGATGGAAAAGAATGTGACTTTGATATTATTCATACCCTGCCCTTTTTCCCTTGTGTCTGGCAAACACTGAGAAAAGGTTGTCGCTGCCCAGGTAATGAGAATATTTCGCTAAGAACGTGTGATCATCAAAAAAACTGTGCGTTCGATATTTGTCCCTATGGTATAAAATGATCAAGTGATTATTGGATAATTTAATTATTCACTCGCAATAAGATAACTTTTATAGGGCATGAACTATGAGTTCACCTCATTCAATACATAACACTTATGCATAAAAAAGCGGTGGGTGCGCTCACCGGAATGACATTCAACGTTTCAGCGGTAACCCAGCAGTTTCCCGGGCGCGCAGCACGGTAACGAAGGTAATCAGCGCTGCGGCCATCACGTAAAAGGCCGGTGAAAATTTATCACCGGTGAGGCTAATCAGCCACGCAGAAAACCAAGGTGTGATCCCGCCGAAAAATGTGACGGCAAAATTATAAGCAATGGACAAACCGCCGTAGCGCACGCTGGTCGGGAACAGTTCTGCCATTGCCGCCGTACAGGCGCCGTCGAAGGCGGCAATAAATGCGCCGAGCATCACCATCGCCAGCACTGCCGAGAGGACATCGCCGTTCGCCATCACCATCATCGCCGGATAACTAAGCAAGATAAACCCGGCACAGCCCATCAGCATCAACGGTTTGCGGCCATATTTATCCGACAAATAGCCCATAAGAGGTACCAGCACCGCGACGGAAAAGAGGCCGATAGTCGTGATGGCATAGGCATTGAGTTTGGAAAAATGCAACTCGGTCGCCAGATAACTCGGCATGAACGTTTGCAGCGTCCAGTGCCCGACAGCCTTGATCACCACAAAACCCACGCAGAACAGCAACGCACCCCAGGCGGTAGTCACTGCTTTGCGCAGCGGCGCGCTGGATGTTTCACCGCTCTTCATGGCGGCAATAAATTCTGGTGAATCTTCCAGATGTTTTCGCAGATATAACCCCACCCAACCCAGCGGCCCGGCGATCAGGAACGGGATACGCCAGCCCCAGTCGCTCATCACACTTTCGCCAAGTGTTGCGGTAAGCAGAAAAACCAGCCCGGAGCCGACCACAAACGCCATAAAGCCAAAGTTATCGATCCAGCAGGTAAAATAGCCGCGGCGTTCTGTCGGTGCATATTCTGCCAGGTATGTTGTGGCACCGGAGCTTTCGCCGCCAGCGGCAAAACCCTGCACCAGCCGCGTGATCACCAGCAGTACGGTGGCGGGGATCCCCACCTGATGATAAGTGGGTAACAATCCCATCACGAATGTCGCTCCGGAAGTCAGCAGGATCACGGTCGCCAGCACTTTCTGCCGCCCTTTGCGGTCGCCCAGCGAGCCGAAGAACAACCCGCCCAGCGGGCGCATAATAAAGCCCGCGCCAAATACCGCGAATGATGAGAGCAACGTAACGCTCGGATTGCCAGACTGGAAAAATTGCAGACCAATAATCGCGGCCAACGTGCCGTACAAGCCAAAATCAAACCATTCAACAAAATGGCCGATCCCAGTAGCGAGTAGCACTTTGCGTAATTTGCGCGATCCGGCCACCGGCCCCTGCTCGGCGACCCGATCGAAAGCGTCCTGTACAGGCTGAGTCATATCCCCTCCACTTATCAAAGTGTTTCTATAATAGATATACTATCTACGCAGCTTGTACGAATTCAGCACAGCACAGATGGCGTGAAATGTGATTTCCGCCCTGATTTTCTCGGCGAAAAACCAGATGGGATCACATTTTTACGCCATAAAAAAGCCCCGCATCGCGGGGCGAAATACGTTATTTTAGCCCGATAAGCTTAGCACTATCGGCAGATACCATTAGTTGCGTTTTTTCGGCATCATCCGCAACAGCGTATTGTCTTTATAGTAGTAATGATGCGCCAGCGCTGCTGCAGCATGCAGGCCAATAACAAAATAGCCCAGATTAGCCAGCAATTCATGGTACTCCTTCAGCGTATCCACCAGATCAAAGTTAGACTCTGACGCATACGGCATCACCATGCCGAACGCGACCCACGGCTCGCCACGGTTGTACATCATCAGCAGGCCAATAACGGGCAGAACAATAAACAGAAGATAAATTACCAGATGGCCCAGATGCGCCAGCCCGGTCATCATTGCCGAGGGTTTGGGCACAATCGGTGGCGTCGGGTTTTTTAACCGCGCCAGCAAACGAACGACCATGAGAACAAGAATAGAAATACCGCAGGAAACATGCACCATATTAAACCATGGGCGGTAGCTGCGCGGCGCAAACCCGCGAAACTCCATGGCGCAATAAGCGGTTACGATTAGCAGAAACACCAACCAATGAAGGGTGATTTGCATGGAAGAATATTTACTGCGCATAAGTCGATCCTGAAAAAATAACAGAATGTCAACATAGCCGCATTTTCCTAAAAATTCATTAACTTTTCCTCTTTAGCATTCAGTTATTTACCCTTCGTTGAACGTGATTCATTTGCTCAACAATCCCCTCCAGGCTATCACTGAGGAGTGCAATAACGTGATCATAACCTGAAAAACGGAGTGAAATATGAGCAAAATTGGCATTAATGGATTCGGGCGTATTGGACGCCTGGTACTGCGTCGTCTGCTGGAAACCAACAGCAGCGCGGAAGTTGTCGCAATTAACGATCTCACCTCACCAAAAGTGCTGGCCTATTTATTGAAGCATGATTCTAACTACGGTCCATTTGGCTGGAGCGTGGATTTCACCGAGGATTCGCTGATCGTCAACGGTAAAAGCATTACTGTCTATGCCGAGAAAGAGGCGAAACACATCCCGTGGAGCCGCGCTGGCGCTGAGATCATTGTGGAATGTACTGGCTTTTATACTTCGGCTGAAAAATCACAGGCACATCTGGAAGCCGGTGCGAAAAAAGTGCTCATCTCCGCGCCTGCCGGTGAGATGAAAACCGTGGTCTTTAACGTCAATGATGAAACCATCAATGCTGAGGACACCATTATTTCGGTCGCTTCCTGCACCACCAATTGCCTCGCGCCGATGGCCAAAGCGCTACAGGACAATTTCGGCATCAAAGCTGGCACCATGACCACCATTCATGCCTATACCGGTACGCAGGCACTGGTCGATGGGCCGCGCGGCAAAGATCTACGGGCCTCGCGCGCAGCAGCAGAAAATATCATCCCGCACACCACCGGTGCGGCAAAAGCGATCGGTCTCGTGATCCCGGCACTGAGTGGCAAACTAAAAGGCCATGCACAGCGCGTTCCGGTGAAAACAGGCTCGGTAACCGAACTGGTATCCGTTCTGGAGAAGAAAGTCACCGTCGATGAGATCCACCAGGCACTGAAAAAAGCCGCTGAAAATAATGAATCCTTCGGCTATACCGATGAAGAGATTGTTTCGTCCGACGTTATTGGCAGCCATTTTGGTTCGGTGTTCGATGCCACGCAGACAGAAATCACCGAGGTGGGTGATCTACAACTGGTAAAAACCGTCTCCTGGTACGATAACGAGTATGGTTTTGTCACCCAACTCGTGCGTGTCCTGGAAAAATATCGCACGCTTTAACGTCACATAGGCCGGATGACGTAACGTTTACCCTGTCTGCACTGATGCAGGCCGGGTAAGCACAAGCGCCATAAAGCGAGGCGAAACATGAGAAATATCAGCCCGGAAGATTTATTAACATTGATGAAGGTCGCAGTGCAGCACGCCATTACATTTCCTGTCTGGCCGCAGGGAGAAGCGCCAGGCACCGCCGCCAGCCCGGTGCAGTTTCAACTCGAAACGTTTCACACAGGCCCGACACCGTTTGACCGTTCAGTCACCGGCGTTCGTGCCCCGGAAATTACCGTTTACGCCCCGCAAAACCCCAACGGTGTTGGAATCCTTATCGCACCTGGCGGTTCCTACCGTCGGGTGGTACTGGATAAAGAAGGCAGTGCACTGGCTCCCTGTTTCAATGCCAAAGGGTACACATTGTTTGTGATGACCTACCGTCTTCCGGCAGATCAGCATGCAGAAGGCGCAGATGCTCCGCTGGCGGATATACAGCGCGCAATGCGCACGATCCGCGCCCGTGCCGGGGAATGGCGGCTGGATCCCGCAAAACTCGGCGTGATGGGCTTTTCCGCGGGTGGCCATGTCGCCGCCAGCCTCGGCACACGTTATGACGAAGTGGTTTACCCACCGTCTGACGACATCGACCGTCAGAGCGCCCGCCCGGCATTTATGGCGCTGGTTTATCCGGTTATCACCATGCAAGCCGAAATTGATCATCCGATTTCCCGCCAGCAACTGATTGGCGAGTCACCGACTGACGAACAGGTCCATCATTATTCTCCTGAACAGAATGTTAACAGCGAAACACCGCCGGTTTTCCTGTTGCATGCGGTCGACGATCCGGCGGTCAAAGTCGAGAACAGTCTGGTGATGTTTACCGCACTACGTCGTCTTGGTGTACCAGTAGAGATGCATCTGTTTGAGCAGGGAAAACACGGTTTTGGTATTCGTGATGCACTGGGGTTGCCAGCCGCCGTCTGGCCGGAGCTGATGATGGCGTGGATAGCAACGAAAGTGTAAAAGCCTCCCCCGCGCCTGACGGCCATACATCATCAAGAATGCGCGCCAGAACCTCTTCCTTCGCAGGATTGACGACATCGAGCCAGTTTCACCCTGCTAGCTGCTAGCTGGTGAGTTGACCATCGATAGAAATCAGGTGTTGCACGGGTGCTGTCATGACTTGCCCTGTAAAGCATTTTTTAACCAGTGAACTTATTGTTAAAAAGCTATCCCCGGCGAGGCATTGCTCAGGCGCTAAAATCGCAACAATAAATTGCAAGCGAGGGGGAATAATGTCCGTTTGCCGCATCTTTAGCGCAAACGGGCATTATTCACAGTGAACGGCTGGCGAGCGTGGCGGCAAGGGTCTCATCGGCAATCAGCACCTGCCAGGCCGTTTCCACTGCGGAAGGAAAATCAACGTGAACCAGGAAGTCACGCCCTTTCGGCCCGTAGCCCGTGGCATCATCACGCAGGCGGGGAACTTCGCCCATCATCAGTGACAGGTAGCGATACACGGGCCACAGCCCCTCCTGCTGCGGCTGGAAGGCCAGCCCTGCCGGCGTATTGCATAAACGGGGGGTAATACCCGGCCAGCTTAGCCAGTGCGGTGCGTCCGCACACTGCTGACTTATACGGGCAAAGGTGGCGACGGTGCGGCGCTGCATAGTTGGGTCCTGCACCACCATTGCCGTTTTCGGTTTTATTCCCAGCGAAAGCAGCAAATCAACGCTAAAACGCGCATTCTCGCCGCAGTTTGTTGATTTATCTTCAATCAACAGCTGAGAATCATCAAGGTTCCAGAAGTGACGCCCGATATCCGCCATGATCGCCGCCTCACTGCGTCTGGTCGTTCGTAGCACGTTATAGCGGGGATGGCGCGCAACAGCGTCATACAGAAACCTTGTGGAGTGTCCTACACCTCCCGTAACCAGTAGCGGCGTGTTCAGCGCCGCTGCCAGCGCACAGGCGGCATCGATGGTCGGGATCACCGCATTACCCGCGAGGATCACTACATCCGCGCTTACCGGTATGGGTTTACCGACAAAATCATTTTGCGCCAGCCATTCACCCAGCGTATTCGCTGCTGCTAGCGTGGTTTCCGCTAAGGCGGGAAATGTTGTTATCTGCATCAAAACCTCCTTTGCTTCCCCCGTCAAAGACTAACGCATCTATTTGTTCTGAGCAGGGGATCACTGCGAATCCCGTTTGGGTAAGTCTCTGCACTATGTTTAACTGATCAGCGCTCAGGCAATCTTTTCTCAAAGCAAACGGCTTCCGGCCGCCCAGCATAACGACCGTAGTTTTCGCAGATCTGATAGCCATTGCGTAAATAGAATGCCACAGCCCGCTGGTTGATTTTACGCGTCTCCAGCCACAGCGTTTTAAAGCCATGCGACAGCGCATGCCTTTCCAGCGCCTGCAGGAGTTGTGCGCCCACTCCGCGGGTTTCAGGCCGCGCGTACAGACGTTTAATTTCGCCGATTTCTGCCGACACTTCACGCAGCGCACCGCAGCCAACCGCAATATTGTTGTTGCATGCCAGCAGAAAAATATCCCGTTCACCCCATGCGCTGGTATCAAAGGATGCTCTGCCGCTGCTGCCGGTGATCTGTTGCAACGTAGCGGAAAGCTCATCCTGCAATTGCAGACAGGTTTTATCGTACGGTGAGGTGGGGAAAATCGTTATTGTACTCATTGTGACAGCGTCACCTTTTGTAGGTTATTTTTATGGCTTAAGCGGATCGCCGTGCGAAGGTAATCTATATTTTTCTTATACACTTGCATTAACTTTATTTATATAAGTAATATCGTTAGCACGCTAATCATTGACTGAGTGAAAAACTTTACAAAGATAACTGTGAACTTCGCTGCCTTCAGCTACGCACTCCCCCATACGACAAAACGCAGGGAAACCTGCTTCGAGAGGTTAAGAAGTAATGCGTTTGCCGAAAAGCGATCCGTACACTCCGCGCGAATGGGCCGCTCACGAAAAGCCTATGTTGCTGGGCTCTCCCTCGACGCCTTACCACAGTCCACTGCGTCGTATTGCCTACGGTATTGTTGGCCTGCTGGTCTGTCTGACCGGTGCGCTCGGCAATGCAATGGTGACGGCCAACCTGCAAAACCTTCAGGGCACGTTCGCGGCCTGGTCAACGGAAATCGCCTGGCTGCCAGCGGTGTACGTAATGACCAACGTTTCTATCAACCTGCTGCTGGTAAAGTTTCGCCAGCAGTTTGGGCTGCGCGCCTTTACGGAAGGGTTTCTGGTGCTGTATGTGTTAGTGACCTTTTTCCACCTGTTTATTAACGATCTCAGTTCGGCAATGTTTGTGCGCGCCGCACACGGCATGGTTGCCGCCGCACTCAGCTCACTCGGCATTTACTACCAGATCCAGGCATGGCCGGCGAAACATCGTCTGAAGGCGTTAACCATTGGTATTACGGGTTCGTCGCTGGCCATCCCGATGGCCCGCTTCTTCTCAAGCGAACTGCTGCAACTCGATGAGTGGCGTGGGCTTTACCTGTTTGAGCTGGGCCTGGCGCTCATCTCCCTGGGCTGCGTGATCGCCCTAAAATTGCCGCCAGGGGATCGTAAAAAGGTGTTCGAAAAGAAGGATTTCATCACCTTCTTTTTGCTGGCGCCGGGCATGGCGCTGCTCTGTGCGGTTCTATCGCTGGGCCGTCTTGACTGGTGGTTAGAAGCGCCGTGGATAGGTTGGGCGCTGGCGGCTGCGGTGGTACTGATCGTTGCGGCCATTGCGTTTGAACATAACCGCAGTAACCCGCTGCTCAATACTCGCTGGCTCTCCAGCGGCAGTATTGTGCGTTTGGGGCTGATTATGCTGTTGATCCGCATCGTGCTGGCAGAGCAGAACACCGGCGTTTTCGGTTGGTTGCAATATGTGGGGCTGCAAAATGAGCAGATGACAAAACTGGCATGGTCGATTCTCGCGGGGATTGTCTGCGGCATTGTCACCAGTTGCCTGACCATTAAACCTCAGCGGCTGGCGTGGCCGATTGTCACATCGCTGGTGTTAATGATTATCGCCTCGCTGATGGACAGCCACTCCACCAGTCTTACGCGGCCCAGTCAGCTCATCATCAGCCAGTTTTTACTCGGTTTTGCCAGCGCCTTTTTTATTGCACCAGCAATGCTCGCAGGCATTGGCGGCGTGATAGCAGAGCCGCGAAACCTGGTCAGCTTTTCGGTGCTGTTCGGTATGAGCCAAAATATTGGCGGCCTGCTGGGTTCGGCAATCCTCGGTACGTTCCAGACATGGCGTGAGAAATACCACTCCAGCCTACTGGCCGAGCAGCTCACTACCCTCAATCCGCTGGTGAACGACCGATTGCAGCTATACAGCCAGATGTATCAGAGCATGCTCGGCGACAGTTCGCTACTGAGCACCCAGGCTGTGACACAACTGCAAACGGTCTCCACGCTGGAAGCCAACATTCTGGCCTACAACGATACCTATCTGCTGACGGCCAGTATCGCCGCCGCCACGCTAATCTGGATTTTATGGCGTTTGTTGCGCCTGAATATTACCGCACGCCTTGCCTTAAAGCGGGCGACTGGGACCAAATAATAACGTTACTGGAGTGTTTATGAGCCAGCAGGATGCCGCCAAAGAGCGCGCCAGCACCCGCAATAATGTTCGCATCGTATCCCTCTTCACCGCCGCCGCCATAGGCCTGGTCGGTGTGCTGGTGATCCTCTACGCGTGGCAATTACCACCGTTCACCCGGCATACAGAGTTTACCGACAACGCCTATGTGCGTGGGCAAACCACCTTTATCAGCCCGCAGGTCAATGGGTATATCACTGACGTGCCAGTACAGGATTTTGTCTGGGTGAAGAAAGGTGAACTGATTATGCAGATCGACGATCGTATTTATCGCCAGCGGGTGGATCAGGCAAAAGCGACGCTGGCGATGAAAAAGGCCGCACTGACAAATAACCTTCAGCAACGTAAAAGCGCAGAAGCTGTGATTGAACGCAACAAAGCAGCGCTGGCCAGCGCCAAAGCCCAGGATCTGAAATCGCAGGCGGATTTAAAACGCGTCAAAGCGTTAACCGCCGACGGTTCGCTGTCGATTCGCGAGCGAGATACCGCCCTTGCCACGGCGGCGCAAAGCACCGCCAGTATCGCGCAGGCTGACGCGACGCTGGAGATGTCGCGCCAGGATCTGCAAACCACGATCGTCAATCGCGCTTCGTTGCAAGCGGATGTGGAAAACGCCGAGGCGGCGCTGGAACTGGCGCAAATCGACCTGCAAAACACCCGCATTGTTGCCCCGCGCGACGGGCAACTGGGGCAGATCAGCGTGCGGCTTGGCGCGTACGTGGCTGCCGGCACGCACCTTACTTCGCTGGTTCCGTCACAACGCTGGGTGATCGCTAATCTGAAAGAGACGCAGTTGGCGGATGTCGTCGTCGGCCAGCCGGTACGTTTTACAGTAGATGCGCTCGATGGCCGCAGTTATCACGGCCGTGTCGAGAGTCTCTCTCCGGCAACGGGCGTTGAATTCAGCGCCATCAGCCCGGATAACGCTACCGGTAATTTCGTCAAAATCGCCCAGCGTATTCCGGTGCGCATTCAGGTTGACGGTAACGAAGATGATATTGCCCGCCTGCGTCCGGGGATGTCGGTACAGGTCTATATTGATACCCGGGAGCTGCAAAAATGAGGCGTCTCTCGCTCTTTATTGCCCTCGCCTTTACGCTGGTGGGCTGCCAGTCTGCTGATGTGCAACAGGCTCAATCGACATTGGAAATCCCGGCAGCCTGGCGCAGTGCCAATGGCCCGCTCGGTAAAACGGATAGCGTCTGGTGGCGCGGTTTTCATGACGGCCAGCTTAATCGTTATGTTGATCAGGCGCTGCACTATAACAGCGACGTGCTGATTGCCCGCGAACGGGTCAATGAGTACCAGGCGCGGGTTTATGCTGCCAATAGCGCATTGTTCCCGGAACTTGATGCCGGGCTTTCCGGCACACGCGCGCGCTCACAATCGGCAGCGACCGGTTTGCCGATTCACAGCACCCTCTATAAAGGCAGCCTGACGGCCAGCTACGATGTCGATATCTGGGGGGCGAACCGCGGCGCCGCACGAGCGGCGGATGCCTCGCTGGCGGTGCAGAAAGCGGCGGCAGCGGCGGCTGATTTAACCGTCGCCACTAATGTAGCTTCCGGTTATCTCACCCTGTTGTCGCTAGATGCACAGTTACACGTCACGCAAGAAACAGTAAAAGCCCGGCAAGAAGCGTGGGATCTTGCCCGTCGCCAGTATGAGACTGGCTATACTTCTCAACTGGAGTTGATGCAGGCAGATTCCGAGCTGCGCGCTACCCGTGCGCAGGTGCCGATGTTACAGCACCAGATAAACCAGCAGGAAAATGCCCTGAGTCTGTTGCTCGGCAGTAACCCTGGCGCGGTCAACCGCAACACTTTTGCACAACTGACGCCGCTGAAACTGCCGTCACAGTTGCCCTCTTCGCTGTTAAACCGGCGTCCGGATATTGTACAGGCGCAGCGCCAGCTCGTCGCCGCAGATGCCTCACTGGCATCAAAGCAGGCGCAACTATTGCCATCACTCAATTTGACGGCTACCGGCAGTATGCAGGACAGGACGCTGCCAGGCCTGCTTGATAACCCATTACGTTTGTGGAGCCTTGGCGGTAGCATTCTTGCCCCGCTGCTTAACCGCCAGGCGCTGAATGCGCAGGTGGATATCTCGATGTCGCAGCGGAATCAGGCACTGTACAGCTACGAAAAAACCGTGCGTAACGCGTTTAAAGAGGTGAATGACAGTCTGGACGCCATCACCCGCCTTGGCGAGCAACTGGCCGAACTTGAGGGACAACAGCAAGTCGCGCAGGAGACGCTACGCATTGCGAAAAACCGTTACAACAATGGGTATTCCGCCTATCTGGATGTGCTGGATGCCCAGCGCACCTTGTACTCTGCGCAACTGAATGCGGTGCAGGTGAAAAATAACCTGTTGCTGGCGCAGGTGGATCTCTACCGGGCACTGGGAGGTGGCTGGTCAGGGATTGAATGAATTTTGATAATCAGGAGTGATGTTATGCAGCAGAAATGGTCCGCAGTGGATGAATACTTAGCGCAAAAACTGATCCCAAAAGATGAGGTATTAGAACAGGTACTGGCGAATAATCAGCGCGCCGGGCTTCCGGCGATTGATGTCTCGCCCATGCAGGGGCAATTACTGGCGCTGTTAGTTCGCATGGTACGGGCAAAGCGAATTCTTGAAATTGGTACGCTTGGCGGTTACAGCACGCTGTGGATGGCGCGTGAACTGCCGATAAACGGCGAGCTGTTAACCCTGGAAGCGGAGCCACTGCATGCGACGATTGCCCGCGAAAATCTGCATCTTGCTGGCGTAGCGAACCTGGTTACCGTCGCTGAAGGTCCGGCATTACAAACGCTGGAAAACCTCGGCGAGCGCCCGCCGTTCGACCTGATCTTTATTGATGCCGATAAACCCAATAACCCCAGCTACCTGAAATGGGCGCTGCACTATTCTCGTCCTGGCACGTTGATTATTGGCGATAATGTGGTGCGCAACGGGGAAGTGACCAACCCGACCACCACCGACGCCAGCGTACAGGGCGTGCGTAAATTTATTGATATGTTGAGCGATGATCCGCGCCTGACGGTTACGGCCATGCAGACTGTCGGCGTGAAGGGCTGGGACGGTTTTACGCTGGCGTGGGTAAACGCCATCTAAAAATGCCGGATAGCGGCTAACACCGTATCCGGCCTGGAAACAACAAACCAGAGAACTGATAAGCTCAACACCATCAGGCGCTGATTTGGTCCATCGCCTGCAAAATGCGCTTATCGGAGATGGGATAAGGTGTTCCGAGCTGCTGGGCGAAATAGCTGACGCGCAGCTCTTCTATCATCCAGCGGATCTCTTTCACCTCATCATCATCGCGGCGAGCGGGCGGCAGCTTATTCAGCCACTGCTGCCACGCTTGCTGCGTCTGCTCCACTTTCAGCATCTGCGCACGGTCACGGTGTGGATCGACCGCCAGTTTCTCCAGCCGTTTTTCGATCGCCTGTAAATAACGCAGCGTATCGCCCAGGCGGCGGAAACCGTTGCCGGTCACAAAACCGCGGTAAACCAGCCCACCCATCTGCGCTTTGATATCCGACAGCCCCAGCGCCATGGTCATATCAACACGCCCTTTCAGACGCTTGTTGATATTGAACACTGCGGTGAGGATCTGCTCGACCTGTTTGGCGATATCGACCACCGTTTCGTTCAGTTCGGCGCGCACTTTTTCATGCAGCGCGGCAAAACCCTCTTCCGTCCATACCGGGCCGCCCGCCTCATCGATCAGCTTATCGACACCGCAGGAGATACAGTCATCAATCAGATCCAGAACTTTACCGTAAGGGTTAAAGTAGAGGCCCAGTTTGGCCTTGTTCGGTAATTTTTCATGCAGGTATTTGATGGGCGAGGGAATATTCAACAGCAGCAGACGGCGGATACCGCGCCACATTGCCTGTTGTTGTTCCTGCGGGTTATCGAACAGCTTGATCGCGACACTGTCACGTTCATCCACCAGCGCGGGCCAGGCTTTCACCTTATAGTTGCCGCGCTTCTGCTCGTAGCTTTCCGCAAGCGTGCCGAAACTCCAGATGTGCAGCCCGCTCTGCTCGATGCCGTCATCGGCCACTGCAGACAGCGTTTCCCGCACTTTACCTTTCAAATTCTCTTTCAGTTCCGACAGCGAGCGTCCTTCCAGCAGCTTCTTGTTGTTGTCATCCACCACACGGAAGCTGATTTTCAGGTGATCGGGAACCTGATCCCAGTGCCAATCATCGCGGTCAACGGTCACGCCGGTCATACGGCGTAATTCGCGCTCCAGCGCATCCAGCAGTGGCAGCTCCAGCGGCGTAACGCGGCCAAGAAAGGCTTCGGCATAATTCGGTGCCGGAACAAAATTGCGGCGCGTTGGTTTTGGCAGTGATTTGATCAGCGCAATGACCAACTCGCGGCGCAGACCGGGGATCTGCCATTCGAAACCGCTCTCGTCCACCTGGTTCAGCAACGGCAGCGGGATATGTACCGTCACGCCGTCAGCATCTGCGCCGGGCTCAAACTGGTAGCTCAGCCGCAGCTTAAGATTGCCCTGATGCCAGAAGTTCGGATAGTCGAGTTTGCTGACGTTTTCTGCCCCCTCTTTAATCAGCATGCTCTTTTCAAAGTTGAGCAAATCCGGCGTTTCACGGCTGGCCTTTTTCCACCAGCTATCAAAGTGGCGGGCCGAGATCACCTCGTGGCTGATGCGCTGATCGTAAAACTCAAATAACGTCTCATCATCCACAAGAATGTCGCGGCGTCGGGATTTATGTTCTAACTCTTCCACTTCAGCACGCAGTTTCAGATTCTCGCGGAAAAAGGCGTGACGAGTTTGCCAGTCGCCTTCCACCAGCGCATGACGAATAAACAACTCACGACACAGCGCCGGATCGATCTGGCTGTAGTTCACCTTGCGCGCGGCGACAATCGGTAGCCCATAAACGGTGACTTTTTCTGTCGCCATCACCGCGCCCTGCGCACGCTCCCAGTGCGGCTCGCTGTACGAACGTTTGATCAGATGTTGTGCGACCGGCTCCACCCACTCCGGATCGATGCGGGCAGCAATACGTCCCCATAGACGGCTGGTTTCCACCAGCTCTGCGACCATTGCCCATTTTGGGGGTTTTTTAAATAACCCCGAACCGGGGAATATGGCGAAACGGGCATTGCGCGCACCGGTATATTCCTGCTTTTCCGCATCTTTCATGCCGATATGCGACAACAGTCCGGTCAGCAGCGCGATATGAATTTCGCGGTACTCTGCTGGCTCGCTGTTTACCGGAATGCCTAACTCTTTCACCACCTGGCGCAGTTGGGTATAGATATCCTGCCATTCGCGCACGCGCAGATAGTTGAGGTAATCCACCCGGCACTGACGGCGGAACTGATTCGATGACAGCGCTTTTTGCTGCTCGCCCAGGTAGTTCCATAGGTTCACAAAGGCGAGGAAATCAGACTCTTTGTCGTGGAAGCGTTGATGTTTTTCATCCGACGCTTGCTTTTTATCCAGCGGACGTTCGCGCGGATCCTGAATCGACAACGCCGACGTGATAATCATCGCTTCACGCACGCAACCATGTTTCTGCGCTTCCAGCACCATACGCGCCAGACGCGGATCGACCGGCAGTTGTGATAGTTGGCGGCCCAGCGGCGTGAGTTTATAGGCGGTTTGCTGCTCATCGGTCGTAATAGCGCCAAGCTCTTCCAGCAGGCGCACACCATCCTGAATATTGCGTTTATCCGGCGCTTCAACAAACGGGAATGCGGCGATATCGCCCAGCCCCAGCGCGGTCATTTGCAGAATGACCGAAGCCAGGTTGGTACGCAGAATCTCCGGATCGGTAAATTCCGGGCGCGACAGGAAATCATCTTCCGAATAGAGACGAATACAGATCCCTTCTGAAACGCGTCCACAGCGGCCTTTACGCTGGTTAGCGGAAGCCTGCGAAACCGGCTCGATCGGTAAACGCTGCACTTTGGTGCGGTAGCTGTAGCGGCTGATACGCGCCGTGCCTGGGTCTATCACATATTTGATACCTGGTACGGTCAGAGAGGTTTCGGCTACGTTAGTCGCCAGCACAATGCGGCGTCCGCTGTGCGGCTGGAAAACGCGGTTCTGCTCGTTGTTCGACAAACGCGCATACAGCGGCAGGATCTCGGTATGGCGCAGATCGCGTTTGCTTAGCGCATCGGCGGTATCGCGAATTTCACGCTCGCCGCTCATAAAGATCAGGATATCGCCCGCGCTTTCACGGCCGAGTTCATCAACCGCATCAAAAATCGCCTGTAATTGATCGCGTTCCGTGTCATCCGCTTCTTCAACAATCGGCCGATAGCGCACTTCCACCGGATAAGTACGACCGGAAACTTCAATGATTGGCGCATTATTGAAATGGCGCGAAAAACGTTGCGGATCGATAGTGGCAGAAGTGATGATGATTTTCAGATCCGGGCGTTTTGGCAGCAGTTCGCGCAAGTAACCGAGCAGGAAATCGATGTTCAGGCTGCGTTCGTGCGCTTCATCGATGATGATGGTGTCGTACTGCATCAGCAGACGATCCTGTTGGATCTCCGCCAGCAGAATACCGTCGGTCATCAGTTTAACCATGGTGTTATCACTGACGTGATCGCTAAAACGGACTTTGTAACCGATGCAGCCGCCCGGTTCAGTTTTCAACTCTTCAGCAATACGGTTTGCCACGGTACGCGCCGCCAGACGACGTGGCTGCGTGTGACCAATCAGGCCTTTCACGCCGCGCCCCAGTTCCATGCAAATTTTCGGTAACTGGGTCGTTTTACCGGAACCGGTCTCCCCGGCGACGATGACCACCTGGTTATCGCGCACCGCTTCAAGAATCGCCTGTTTCTTCTGACTGACCGGCAGGTTTTCCGGGTAATCAATTTGCGGACGAGCCGCTTCGCGCAGCGCTACTTTTCCCGCCGCGTCGCCGATCTCCTGCGCGAGTTGGCGCAGCAGCGCTTGCTGAGATTCAGGATTTTTAACTTTCTTGCTGCCATGTAGACGGCGAGCGAAGCGTTGTCTGTCGCGCAACATCAGGGTGTCGAGGCGCGGCGATAGATCGGAAATCGTTAAGGTATGTTGTTCTGTCATAACGTTATTGGGCAGAGCACTGCCGGAAAACTGCGTAAGTTCTTAATGGACGTAGAATATCACATCGTGGCACAGCTTGCCTTGTTCAAGAAATTCGAACATAGGATTCGATATATTGCGCTATTCAAGGCAGAAATTTGTGCATACAGTGTCACGAATTACGGGGCGACCCCATATCAATACAAAAAGGAACCACCCATGAGTAAAGTGTTAGTTCTTAAATCCAGTATTTTGGCAGGGTACTCACAGTCTGGTCAGTTGGCTGACTATTTCGTTGAACAGTGGAGCGCGAAACATGCTGGCGATCAAATCACCGTTCGCGATCTGGCCGCAAACCCGATTCCGGTGCTGGATGGCGAGCTGGTTGGTGCGCTGCGTCCGAGCGATGCTCCGCTGACACCACGCCAGCAGGAAGCGCTGAAACTCTCCGATGAGCTGATTGCTGAATTGCAGGCTCATGATGTGATCGTGATTAATGCCCCGATGTACAACTTCAACATCCCGACGCAGTTGAAAAACTACTTTGACCTGGTCGCTCGCGCTGGCGTGACCTTCCGTTACACCGAAGCTGGCCCGGAAGGTCTGGTGAAAGGCAAACGTGCGGTGATCCTCTCCAGCCGCGGCGGCATCCACAAAGATACCCCGTCTGACCTGATTGCACCGTATCTGAAGCTGTTCCTTGGCTTTATCGGCATTACCGATGTGAACTTCGTGTTCGCTGAAGGCATTGCTTACGGTCCGGAAGTGGCTACCAAAGCGCAGACCGACGCCAAAGCGGCTATCGATAGCCTGGTCGCAGCATAAGATATTCTCCCTCTCACCGTCCGGTGGGAGGGGTTTCTCCCGCTCTGCTCCGCCATATAGCGCTTCGTCGCTGCCAGTATCGTCTGTAAAAACCATCGAACTGTTCGACTTGCCGGGAAAGGTGTCGTGAAATGTTGTCTTTAATTTTTTGATCAACCGGCAGGTGCAAATTATGCGACGCCTGGTACAACGTATGTATGCGCAATAAAAGCCCGGCATTATTCATAGGGGATGCTGAAAAAGCAGAACGGAGGTGGGCGATAACACGGCGGGCGGAACAGGTGATGGCGTGGTTACGCCAGCACCTCAGTGATGAAATCAATGTGCCGCTGACGATTTCTTCAGCCATTTACCGTTAATGCCCTGCACATACTCGCCGGGACGGGCGCGATCCACCAGTTTCTGGCCCGCCATTTTCGCCACATCATCAACGGAAATGTTATTGCTATCGGCCAGTTGCTGGTAACTTTCGGCACGCGCTTTGTTAATGCGATCCACCAGTGCCAGCGTCTCTTTATCGTGGCTTATCGGCGCAACATAACCGGTTAAGGTTTCCCCCACCCGACCTTGTGAACGGGCTTCATCCAACGTCAATGCCTGCGCAGTTGTGCTGGCGAGGCTCAGCGTCAGCAATACCATCAGCACTTGTTTTTTCATCATGATGGCCTCAGAACAGATCGCTGCGCGATTTCAGCAGGGTTTCGACATCTTTATCCACTTTGATGTGGATTTCATGCTCGATCTTCACATTCATATTGATGGTGATCGGCTCTTTGGGTGCCGCCACCTCAATGCGCGGCGTACAGCCAGCCAGCAAGGTGGTGATTGCCAGCACCGGCACGGCTATCGGGGTTTTCATTGTATTTCCTCACACTTTTCGCCCTTCGCACAGCGCGCCTGGGGAAGCGCGGCATGTTGCTCAAGCCATGACTGCAAATTGTCGCCAAAACGTAAACTGCGCCATAAGGTAAAGACGTTTTCTTCATGGGTATAGTTCAAATTCACGGTACTGCTCTTCCCTTCAACATAGCTGGTACCACGAATGCTAGCCCGCATTTTTAACACGCCAAGATTATCCAGATCTATCTTTGTCCAGGAACGGGAAATTTCCATATAACGCAACCAGTTGATAGCCGTGCCCGCCGTTATGTTGTCGTTCACCACGGCATCTGCAGTATCCTTGTCGATACGCAACGTCATTGGGCCGGGGTTGTGCAGCCAGCCGTCCTTAATTATCCATTGCGGGTTATCCAGCCACAGCGGCAGCGCGCCGTCAAAAGGCCCGGAGAGCGCAAACTGTTTCGGATTCACCGCGCTGATCAGCTCGCTGGACGAAATATGATTGATACGCACCAGCGCCGGATCGTGCTGCGGCATGCGCAATTGCTGCATGGTCACTTTACCGCCGAGCACATCGACGTTGACATCGCTCAGGATGAGCGGGTTTTCTTCGCTCCAGGGCCAGGAGCCCTGTAAATCAGCGGTAATATTTTTGGCTGTCACCTGGTTAACAATTTCGCCAATGCGCAGCGACACTGGCCTGCGGGTCCCCAGTTGCCAGGCAGCATTGCTGTAGCGGAATGGCAACACAAAATCGACACCCTTGATTTCATTATCCGGCGTCCAGACGCTACCGCTTTTCAGCACCCCGTGCCCGCCAGCTTCAAAACCTTGCCTGGCCGCCGCAGAAAATGCCACCTGAGCGTAGAGTGAGCCATTGAGCAGCTTCATCTTCCAGTCTGGTGGGATCAATGGCTGGAAAACACTGAGCGACTGGCGCGGCCACCAGGCCTGCCCGCGTAATCTTTCGCCATCCCAGCGGCCATTCACCTGCACAGGGCCGATGGCATCGGCCCTCAGGGTGCCTTTAAACTGAAAATGGGTGGGATTGGTGCCATCGACGCTGAATTTTAGTTGCGAGGTGGGCAAATGGCTACCGCCGTTAAAGGTTGTTTGCCCGGCATCCAGCGCCAACGCACCGCTGAATTGCGGCTTCTCCTCATCCCGTACCCATTTCACGGGCGCATCCAACACCAGCCGGGGCGCACTGATTTGCATCGCACCGTACTGAAGTTGATCAAAACCGGTTGAAAGATCGGTCAGCGTGATGGTGTTGTCCTGCCACTGACCGCGACCGGCAACATCCCAGCGTGCATTCATCGGCGTAAAATGACCATCACCCCAGTAACGCCAGCGCCACTCGCCATTATCGGGTAAAAAATTCTGTGCCCGCCCGTCGAGATGCAGGTGCAAATCGCCCATCACATTGTCGTGCGCGCGAAGAATAGCCTGCAGACGGCCACCGACGCCCTGCCGGGTCAGTTTTACGCCCGCCAGCGGCCAGCGCACCTCATCAACATTCAGTGAATCGATTACCCGCCCGCGCGAACGCAGCAGCGCGCCTGGCATAAAGGCCAGTTTCGGCTCATCAAAACTGCCGCTCAGTTGCGCTGGTAATACGGCGTAAAACACCAGGTCGCCCTGCTTCGCTTCTCCGGTCAGTTGCAGCGGCATGGCACTGTCGGTCATGCTGAGGCGACCCGGACCGATTGTCAGCACGGCGTTACCTTTACCGGCTTCACCCTGCGTCAGCACGTTCAGTCGACCACTTATCTGCGCCTTCTCCAACCCCTGCTGCCAGTTATCAACCTTCAAACCTACGCGCCCACTCAGCGGAAAATCGGCATACGGCCAGTTCCAGCGCCCATCACTGATGGCGAGTTGTTCGCTGGACACCCGCCAGGGTAAATCAAGCAGCGGATCGCTGCTGTCGCGCGACATAACAATCGTCTGCCCTTGGTTATCGCGCCACGCCATATCAACATCCACCAGACCGGGTTGTTGGGGCAAAGTGAGCGTACTTTGCATATGACCATTTACGGGCCATCCATTCGGGACAGCGGGCAGCGTAAATTCGCCACCAAGCGTGAATGGCGGCTGGTTATTAAACAGATGCAGCGCGAGCCGGTTGACGCTGAGTGCCTGTCCATGCAGACGGGCCTCAAGCTGCACGCGTTCACCGTTGTAACTCAGGTACTGAATTTCAGGTGTCAATGCCAGCGACAATTTGCCGCTCCATGATTGCCACGGCGAGACAGTTAATTGATCCACCGTAAGCCAGGTGTAAGGCAGCATCGATTGCCATTCGCTCAGTGTACGCGGCGCGGTTGATGTCGCGTTGTTTGCAGGCAACTTATTCAGACAGGCACTATTGATCGTCAACGCGCCTACGTGCAACTGCCAGCGGCTTGGGCGGGAAAGCTCCGCATTCTGGAGCCACGCCAGTTGGCAATCGTCAACCCAGTAGCGCAGATCGGGAATATTCAGTGAATGGCGTGTAAAGCGCGGGCGCTCTTCCAGCGCAATGCGCGTACCAACAGGCAACCAGATCCCGGCAACGGTCGGCACCCATTGCGCCAACGTCATCAGTAACGTTAACGGCAGTAGTATCAATAATAAAACCAGTGCGATGGCGGCTTTGTATTTACCCTTCATGGGCAGCTAATATCCTGATTTATCGTGTGATTAAGCCAATTCTGCTGGATATTGTGACATGTTTAACCACCCTGTTAAAAGCGTGAGCCGCTTTAATCATAGTCTGGCTGTTGCATTTTCAGTAGCAGAGGACGATATTGCTGCGAAATCATTACG
Source organism: Kosakonia arachidis (assembly GCF_900116535.1). GTDB lineage: Bacteria > Pseudomonadota > Gammaproteobacteria > Enterobacterales > Enterobacteriaceae > Kosakonia > Kosakonia arachidis. The sequence continues at coordinate 1,566,020 of NZ_FPAU01000001.1, forward strand.
CTATAGGTTTAAGGAATGTTCACTAAAGGTTCTCTGATCCGCGGCTGGTTTGCGGGTGCTACCATTTTCACCTGTTTCACGTTTGGTGATTATCTCAGTGCAAATGTGTTTCACGACTCGAAAATCCCATGGATTATCAGTGTGCTGCTGGCTTTTATCATTAACTGGGTCTCTAACAGTACTCTCAAGCAACTGCGCTAATACTGTCGGCGCTGCAGGCAGTTATACTGAAAGCAGACACATTCATCACACCTGTGATTATCAATAAAATTTGAATGTTTACATAATAATTTTATGCAGTGATAATGTAGGCAGGAAACCGTTGGAGAAAGCCTTATGAAGCTCGCGATATATAGCACAAAGCAATACGATAAAAAGTATTTGCAGCAGGTAAACGAGAGTTATGGCTACGATCTTGAATTTTTTGACTTTTTGTTGACGGAAAAGACCGCCAAAACCGCCAACGGCTGTGAGGGAGTGTGTATTTTCGTCAATGATGACGGTAGCCGTCCGGTACTGGAAGAGCTAAAAAAACTGGGTGTGAAATTTATCGCGCTGCGCTGTGCCGGGTTCAACAATGTCGATCTTGATGCGGCCAAAGAACTCGGGCTGCAAGTGGTGCGTGTACCTGCCTACTCACCGGAAGCGGTGGCGGAACATGCAATTGGTATGATGATGACACTCAACCGTCGTATTCATCGTGCTTATCAGCGTACCCGTGATGCCAACTTCTCGCTCGAAGGTCTGACCGGTTTTACGATGTACGGCAAAACAGCTGGCGTGATTGGCACCGGCAAAATCGGCGTTGCGGCGCTGCGTATCCTGAAGGGGTTTGGTATGCGCCTGCTGGCGTTTGATCCCTACCCGAGCACAGCGGCGCTGGACCTTGGCGTAGAGTATGTGGATCTTGATACACTGTTTTCTCAGGCGGACGTCATCTCTCTGCATTGCCCGTTGACGCCGGAAAACTTCCATTTACTGAACCGCGCCGCGTTTGAACGCATGAAAAACGGTGTGATGATCATCAACACCAGCCGTGGCGGTCTGATCGATTCGCAGGCGGCGATTGATGCACTGAAGACGCAGAAAATTGGTGCGCTCGGCATGGATGTGTATGAAAATGAACGCGATCTCTTCTTTGAGGACAAATCCAATGATGTGATCCAGGACGATGTGTTCCGTCGCCTGTCGGCATGTCATAACGTGCTGTTTACCGGCCACCAGGCGTTTCTGACCGCCGAGGCGTTGATCAGCATTTCTGAGACCACGCTGGAAAATCTGCGCCAGTTACGTGACGGTGAAAGTTGCCCGAACACGCTGTTTTAATCGGTTTGTGCGGTTCCCCGGCCAGGGGAGCCGTTTTAAGATTAAAACGCAATGATCCCCTGGTTAACCCTGTTAAAATCCCCGCCTTTAATAGAAAATTCTTAGAAGAAGAGATGAAAAAAATTATTCCCTTAATTGCGTTGAGCGTTGCTCTTTCCGCCTGTGTCAGTTCGCGTACTGATACTCTTAAACCGGAGCAACTGGCTAACCAGCGTTTTGTACTGACTACGTTTAACGGCAAAGCACTGACGGCTTCTGACCAGGGTCCGGCTGCGGAAATTCGTTTTGACAAGGATCTGCGCGTCACGGGTAAAATGTGTAACGGCTTTATGGGTCAGGGCAAACTCTCTGACGGCGCATTAACCGTGAAGCACATGGACATGACCATGATGATGTGCGCAGATCCGCAACGTAACGAACTGGATCATACTATCCAGGCAATGCTGAATGATGGCGCGCAGATTGATTTGACCGGCGACCAGTTAACGCTGACAACCGTATCGCAGACATTGATTTATACCCGCGAGCATAACGCTTAGTAATTACCGCAGCTTCCGGTGGCGAGCGCCTGTTCACTACAGCGTTTGCCATTCGGCAATGCACACATTCCCACCATCGAACCATCAAGTTGTCGTGCGGCAGATAACGACCCGCCAATCATTGCGCAATTTGCCTGACCGCGATTAGACATTGCCGCCTTTATGCCTGGCACAACGTGAGCAGCCGTAGCCTGTTGTACAGGTTCACTACTGCATGCCGACAACAGTAAAACAGCGCATATCCCCCAAAACGCAGAACGCATCTCTTCTCTCCCTTTATTAAAGCGAAACCCAAGCATAATAGGCAGCACAGCACAATACGTCGAGAGCTGAAAGTCATCTTTATGCACCGCAGAAACATTTTTTTGCGTTTTTATCGCCTGATGAAGGCAATAAATGCATTTTGTGTCCTCTTGGCAAAGCCTTTCCGAAGCCCTTCGGGCGGGTTCCTTGATAGCATTGGTATCAGATCCGGTTGTACGAATTCATGTAGTGGATTTCCGGAGCCTGAAATAAAAAAACCTGCCCAGTGAGCAGGTTGCTTATAGCGTATTTTTTATGAACAGGAAGAATTCAACCCTGGAGCCTGCGGAAGAATTGCTCAGTTGATTCCCGGACGTGCTCATCAGGGTTCTCGGCAATATCCCCCTCCCCTGAAGAATGTCGAACGTAGCTACTTTTTTGCCCGTGAAGCAAGGCAGGAGAAGAACCTGCATAGCCTGCAACTGAACAAAATGACAGAAACAGTAGAAACCATGCAGTTCTCAACGTCTTACCCATCATTCATAACCCGTATGTTGTTGGCATTCAAAAACATAGTGGAGCAATGAAAGTAAAATGCTGTATGTGATACTTAAACGTATCCAGGAAGCTATGAACAATTACGAGGATTGAAATGCAATAATAAATTGACGGGACGCACGACTGGTAGCTTAACATTATTAATGTTCATGACTGTGTGTAATATGAACAAGAATTCTTGCTTACACGATTGGCGTCAGAACTTAGCTCCGCTGTTTCTTCTTTTATTTGGGTCTAATTTTGATTTACATAAGCGGGGCGCAATAATGCATACGCAGGGAACCCTGTTGAAAAGTTTTTTGTTCGTCCGTATTTCTTCAATAAAGAAAACCCGGAAGCAGAAACAATACACACAAAGATAGCAGAACGCTGAAAATAAATAACCCCGCCACATGGGTGGCAGGGCTATCTTACTAAAATTGGGCCGCCATCGAGGGCTCGAACCCCGACCCTACTTCCTGTATATAAAGCATCGCTCTAACCATGCTGAGCTAATGGCGGACAGGGAGTTCTGCATTATATGGCGGAAACATTCCCTGCTGATGGACCTTTTTGCCCATCTTCAATCGTAAATTCTACTTTCTGCCCTTCATTCAGCGTCTTAAAACCGCCGCTCTGGATGGCTGAAAAATGCACGAATACGTCTTTGCTGCCATTGTCAGGCGTGATAAAACCGAACCCTTTGGATTCATTAAACCATTTTACTAAACCAGTCATTTTGTTAGACATAAGCATTTCCTCAATACATAGAGCCTTTCGGCGAAAACGGCTTTCGCACAGAATTAAATTATTAACGATAAGGAGGCTCAAAAAGAAGAATTATCTATGGATAACACTTGTGATGAGGACTGCTTTACTAAACCGCTTTATTACATCTGTGGAACAAACCTACCCCTCATTAATCACATACCTACCAACTTATAGCAAGCTTTATTTTAGATTGATAACCCACGAGGCGAAATACCATACAATGAGCGTTACCCGTAAAATAACGCCCAACGGTAGAAGAGCATCCGGGTAATTTTATCGGACATTGCAATTATCATGACGCTAAAATCCGGCATTATGCTGCTATCTGTTGCATCCTGTAAATACGTTATGTGACTCCAGAGCCTGTTACCCGGCCCCTGCTCGCAGCGGCGTAACCGCCTCAACGCGCAGAATCAACACCGGCAAAGTCAATGAGTGCTACTTACGGGAAAATTGCTGGCTGCATTTCAGTGTATTTTTCCCTGATAGTGCAACGTAATGCTGAATAGGTTATCACAAACATGGCAGATGTGCTTTTGTTGAAGGAGCGACTCATGGAGTGCAATACATTGAAAAATAGAGATAAAAGTCTTTCGAACGCATAGCGCTGCTGAAGAAAGCTAAATCTGAGGCCGATCCGCCTGAACGCAGTGAATTCATTCAGATGATAAATACCGGCCACGCACATCAGATCAAGTATCTATCTTCACTGGTTGTTTATACTGGATAAAGACACGGCGCCTTATACTTCATACCACGTACGGGTACACCAGCGTTTCATTGCCTTCCTGATGGGTAGCAGACATGTCCAACGGGGCGACACCGTCCGGTGAACCAGGATAAATGAGAACAAAGCAGATCAGCCAGACATAATAAATTAAAAATTGCTTTCTGCAGCCCAACATGGAAAGCGTTAGCGCGCAAAAAAACTTGTAAATCTTATAATTAAGCAATGAGAGCATCCATATGATCACGATTGACGGTAATGGCGCAGTGGCCTCAGTGGCCTTTCGTACCAGTGAAGTTATCGCCATATATCCCATAACACCCAGTTCAACGATGGCTGAGCAGGCTGATGCCTGGGCTGGTAACGGCCTGAAGAATGTCTGGGGTGACACGCCCCGCGTTGTTGAAATGCAGTCGGAAGCCGGGGCTATTGCAGCCGTCCACGGCGCACTGCAAACCGGGGCACTCTCAACCTCATTTACCTCATCGCAGGGCCTGCTGCTGATGATCCCGACGTTATACAAACTGGCCGGGCAGCTGACGCCCTTTGTATTGCACGTCGCAGCGCGTACCGTGGCTACTCATGCCCTCTCCATTTTTGGCGATCACTCCGACGTGATGGCGGTGCGACAGACCGGCTGCGCCATGCTCGCTGCGGGTAGCGTGCAGGAAGCGCAGGATTTCGCGCTGATTTCGCATATTGCTACGCTGAAAAGCCGTGTGCCGTTCATTCACTTTTTTGATGGTTTCCGTACCTCACACGAAATCAACAAGATTACGCCGCTGGCGGACGACACTATCCGTAATCTGCTGCCAAAGCAGGAGATTGACGAACATCGTGCCCGTGCGCTGAACCCGGAGCATCCGGTTATTCGCGGCACATCAGCTAACCCGGACACGTACTTCCAGTCCCGCGAGGCGACCAACCCCTGGTACAACGCGGTCTACGCTCATGTCGAACAGGCAATGAACGATTTTGCCGAAGCCACCGGGCGCAGCTACAAACCGTTCGAATACTACGGCCATCCGCAAGCCGATCGCGTGATTGTGCTGATGGGTTCAGCGATTGGTACCTGCGAAGAGGTAGTTGATGAATTGCTAGCGCGGGGCGAGAAAGTCGGCGTGCTGAAAGTTCGCCTCTATCGTCCGTTCAGCGCCGTGCATTTGCTGGGGGTTCTGCCGGAAAGCGTGCGTACTGTTGCTGTGCTCGATCGCACAAAAGAGCCGGGCGCACCAGCAGAACCGCTTTATCTTGATGTGATGACGGCATTGGCGGAAGCCTTTAACTATGGCAAACGGCAAACCTTGCCCCGCGTGATTGGCGGGCGTTACGGTCTATCGTCCAAAGAGTTTGGCCCGGAATGCGTGCTGGCGGTGTTTAATGAGTTGCGCGCGGCAAACCCTAAACCGCGTTTTACTGTCGGTATCTACGACGACGTGACAAACCTTTCGCTGCCGCTGCCGGAAAACACCCTGCCGTCGCATGCGAAACTGGAAGCGCTGTTTTACGGGTTGGGCAGCGATGGCAGCGTCTCGGCGACCAAAAACAATATCAAGATTATTGGTAACTCTACGCCATGGTACGCTCAGGGTTATTTTGTCTATGACTCGAAAAAAGCGGGCGGCCTCACGGTTTCGCATTTGCGCGTCAGCGAAAGACCAATAAACTCCGCGTATCTGGTTTCACAGGCGGATTTTGTCGGTTGCCATCAGTTGCAGTTTATCGATAAATACCAAATGGCAGAACGACTGAAACCGGGTGGTATTTTTCTGCTCAACACGCCCTACAGCGCAGAGGAAGTGTGGTCGCGTCTGCCGCAGGAAGTTCAGGCGGTGTTGAATCAGAAAAAAGCCCGTTTTTTTGTGGTCAATGCGGCGAAAATCGCCCGCGAATGCAGCCTCGGCGCGCGGATTAATACCGTTATGCAGATGGCGTTCTTCCATCTGACCCATGTGTTGCCTGGCGACAGCGCGCTGGCTGAACTCCAGGGCGCGATCGCCAAGAGCTACAGCAGCAAAGGTCAGGAACTGGTTGAGCGCAACTGGCAGGCGCTGGCGCTGGCACGAGAATCACTGTTCGAAGTACCACTGGGGCCTGTCAATCCGCAGAGCGCGCCCCGTCCACCGGTAGTCTCCGATGCGGCTCCGGATTTTGTAAAAACCGTCACCGCCGCTATGCTGGCGGGCCTTGGCGATGCGTTGCCGGTCTCCGCCCTGCCACCGGACGGCACCTGGCCTGTGGGCACTACTCGCTGGGAAAAACGCAATATCGCGGAAGAAATCCCCATCTGGAAAGAAGATCTCTGTACCCAGTGTAACCACTGTGTTGCCGCCTGCCCGCATTCGGCGATCCGTGCAAAAGTGGTTTCTCCGGCGGCGATGGAAGATGCGCCCAATACGCTCCATTCACTGGACGTGAAATCCCGTGATATGCGCGGACAGAAATATGTCTTGCAGGTCGCGCCGGAAGATTGCACCGGCTGTAATCTGTGTGTTGAAGTCTGCCCGGCAAAAGATCGTCAGAATCCGGACATCAAGGCCATCAATATGATGTCGCGCCTTGAACATGTGGAAGAAGAGAAAGTGAATTATGACTTCTTCCTCGGCCTGCCGGAGATCGACCGCAACACGCTGGAACGCATTGATATCCGTACTTCGCAACTGATCACCCCGCTGTTTGAATATTCCGGTGCGTGTTCCGGCTGTGGTGAAACGCCGTACATCAAACTCCTGACCCAGTTGTATGGCGATCGGATGATGATCGCCAATGCCACCGGCTGTTCCTCCATTTATGGCGGTAATCTGCCTTCTACACCGTATACCACAGACGCTAACGGGCGCGGTCCAGCGTGGGCGAACTCGCTATTTGAGGATAACGCCGAGTTTGGCCTGGGGTTCCGCCTCAGCGTCGATCAGCACCGCCAGCGCGTGATGCGTCTGGTGAATCAATTTGCCGACCATATCCCAGTTGAACTGATTACTGCACTTCATCAGGAAGCTACGCCAGATGTTCGCCGCAAACAGGTTGCCGAACTGCGCAACGCGCTGGCTAATGTTGAGGGTGCACAGCAACTTCTGACCGATGCCGATGCGCTGGTTGAGAAATCGATCTGGCTGATTGGTGGCGATGGCTGGGCCTATGACATTGGTTTCGGCGGGCTGGATCATGTGATGAGCCTGACCGAAAACGTCAATATTCTGGTGCTCGATACCCAGTGCTACTCCAATACTGGCGGCCAGGCATCAAAAGCCACACCGCTGGGCGCGGTGACCAAATTTGGCGAACACGGTAAACGTAAAGCACGCAAAGATCTGGGCATCAGTATGATGATGTACGGTCATGTTTATGTGGCGCAGATTTCCCTTGGCGCACAGTTGAACCAGACCGTGAAAGCCATTCAGGAAGCGGAAGCCTATCCAGGTCCATCGCTGATCATCGCTTACAGCCCGTGCGAAGAGCATGGCTATGACCTGGCGCTGAGCCACGATCAAATGCGTCAGTTGACCGCTACCGGCTTCTGGCCGCTCTACCGTTACGATCCGCGCCGCGAAGAGGAAGGCAAAATCCCGCTGGCGCTGGATTCACGCCCACCGTCTGACGCGCTGGCAGAAACCCTGCTCAATGAGCAGCGCTTCCGCCGTCTGAATGCGCAGCAGCCGGAAGTGGCAGAACAATTGTGGAAAGATGCCGCCGCCGACCTGCAAAAACGCTACAACTTCCTCGCGCAACTGGCCGGAAAAGCAGAGAAAAGCACGTCAGAGTAAGCGTTCAGCCTAAAAAGTCACCGGTTAACACCGGTGGCTTTTTTAACGCACGGATTTCGCATGACACTATCCGCAAGCTGCGTTAATAATCAGTTTTCCCGGGCGGCAGGAGCGAATAACATGCGGCATCATCCCGTAACCTCATCACGCATTTCGTCTATTGGTTATGACAGCCGCGACCACACGCTCGAAATCTGTTTTCATGATAAAAGCATTTATCAGTATCAGAATGTTCCGGAGCGGATTTTCACGGTGTTTCTTAGCGTCGTCTCAAAAGGTCGCTTTTATGATGGTGTGGTAAAAGGAAAATTCCCCGAAAAAAAAGTCGCCTGAACAGGTAGCTGCCCGCTGTTCTTCTCATCTGCCAGGATAAGGTTTTTCACCCTTATAACGGAAAACGCAATGTTCAAAAATAACCCTTCCACACCCTATTACGCAGTGATTTTTACCTCCGTGCGCACAGTGGTTGATGAAGGTTATGGCGCGATGTCCGATCGCATGATGGAACTGGCCGTTAACCAGCCGGGCTTTCTCGGTGTTGATTCCGCACGCGAGGAAGTGGGTATTACCGTCTCATACTGGGATTCGCTAGACGCCATTAAAAACTGGAAAGCAAATGCGGAGCACGTGATTGCACAGAAAACTGGACGGGAAAAGTGGTATAGCGCCTTCACCACGCGCATTTGCCGGGTTGAAAAAGAGTATTCGTTTGCAGCGCCGCAGGAATAACCCGTCGATTTTACTGCCCGGCTGCTTTACTACTCGACAACGTGCCCGGCAATAAATAACAGGATATTTCTCCCTACCACGACGATACAGGTTTGAGGAAGATCCTACGAATAGAAGGCAGTAAAATGCATGATGTTTATATTCAGCGAACCAACAAAAGCGAACGAAAGTCACACTATTCTTTATACTGTGTAGGGGCAAGATGAAATGCGGTCGTAAAACGCGCTGGCATTCGTCGCCGGAATCCGTACCATACGCGCATACTTTTGCCTGCTGGCTTTTGAGTGCCGGCGCTAATCTGTATTTTATTGCCTGCCGGATGGGGCATAAAAACGCGCAAATGGCTTATGGTGCATAGACAGAGGTAATGACTGTCACAGGGAATAATTGGCTTTCCCTTATGGATTTGGTTTGCCCACGTTGTGCTCCCGATGCTTCCAGAGAAAAGAAATAATGACCGAGAAACAAGAGATTACAAAGAAAGAGCAGTACAATCTGAATAAGCTACAGAAACGTCTGCGTCGTAACGTCGGCGAAGCTATTGCCGACTTCAATATGATTGAAGAAGGTGACCGCATTATGGTCTGTCTTTCTGGCGGCAAAGACAGCTACACGATGCTGGAAATTCTGCGTAACCTGCAACAGAGCGCGCCGGTCAATTTTTCGCTGGTGGCGGTCAACCTCGACCAGAAACAACCGGGCTTCCCGGAACATATTCTGCCTCAATATCTGGATTCGCTTGGCGTTGAGTACAAAATTGTGGAAGAGAACACTTACGGCATCGTGAAAGAGAAGATCCCGGAAGGCAAAACCACCTGTTCTCTCTGTTCCCGTCTACGTCGCGGGATCCTCTATCGTACGGCGAGCGAACTGGGCGCAACCAAGATTGCGCTTGGCCACCATCGTGACGACATTCTGCAAACGCTGTTTTTGAATATGTTCTACGGCGGGAAAATGAAAGGTATGCCGCCGAAGCTGATGAGCGATGACGGCAAACATATCGTGATCCGCCCGCTGGCTTACTGCCGCGAAAAAGATATTGAGCGTTTTTCACAAGCGAAAGGTTTCCCGATCATTCCGTGCAACCTGTGTGGTTCGCAACCGAACCTGCAACGCCAGGTTATTGCCGATATGCTACGTGACTGGGACAAACGATATCCTGGGCGCATCGAAACCATGTTCAGTGCTATGCAAAACGTGGTGCCGTCGCATCTTAGCGATGTCAATCTGTTTGATTTCAAGGGTATTACGCATGGATCGGAAGTGGTCAACGGCGGCGATCTGGCGTTTGACCGCGAAGAGATCCCGTTGCAACCGGCTGGCTGGCAGCCGGAAGAAGATGACGCACAGCTCGATGAACTGCGTCTTAATGTCATCGAAGTGAAATAAAATCACAGCCTCGCTGCTCGTGCAGAGAGGCTGTTTTTACAACAGCCTGACGCGGCAGCTTTTGCCTTTAATCTTCCCGTTCTGTAACTGCTTCCACGCCTGACGCGCGACGCTCTGACGAACAGCCACATACACATGCGCCGGATGTACGGTAATTTTACCGATGTCCGCGCCATCCAGCCCCATATCGCCGGTCAGCGCGCCCAGCACATCCCCGGGACGCATTTTGGCTTTTTTACCGCCATCGATACACAGCGTGGCCATTTCCGCTTCGAGCGGTACTACTTTGACGCTAACCGGTGCGTTGCACCAGTTCAGCTTCAGTTGCAGCATTTCTGCAAGAATATTGGCGCGCTGCGCCTCTTCCGGAGCACAAAAACTGATTGCCAGACCGCTATTACCCGCGCGCGCAGTGCGTCCGATACGGTGTACGTGCACTTCCGGATCCCATGCCAGCTCGTAGTTGACAACCAGCTCCAGCGATTTAATGTCCAGACCGCGCGCAGCGACATCGGTCGCCACCAGTACGCGCACGCTGCCGTTGGCAAAACGTACTAACGTTTGATCACGGTCGCGCTGTTCAAGATCGCCATGTAGTGCCAGTGCGTCCTGCCCGGCGGCGTTTAGCGAATCGCACACTTCCTGACAATCTTTTTTGGTATTACAGAACACGACACAAGAAGCCGGACGGTGCTCGCTTAAGAGCTTTTGCAAGAGCGCAACTTTGCCTTGACGGGAAACCTCAAAGAACTGCTGTTCAATGGCGGGCAGCGCATCGACGCTATCGATTTCAATGGTTTCCGGGTCGCGCTGAACACGGCCACTTATGGCAGCAATTGCTTCCGGCCAGGTTGCAGAAAACAGCAGAGTCTGTCGTGAGGCAGGCGCAAAACGGATAACGGCATCAATCGCCTCGCTGAATCCCATATCGAGCATACGATCGGCTTCGTCCATGACCAGCGTTTGCAGACTTTCCAGGGTGATGGTGTTTTTTTGCAGGTGATCGAGCAAACGCCCCGGCGTGGCAACAATAATGTGCGGCGCATGCTGTAATGAATCGCGCTGCGCGCCAAAAGGCTGGCCGCCACAGAGAGTCAGTACTTTGATATTGGGCATATAGCGCGCCAGACGACGTAACTCGCTGGCAACCTGCTCGGCCAATTCACGCGTCGGGCATAAAATAAGAGACTGCGTCTGAAAACGGCTGGCATCAATATGTTGCAATAAGCCCAGCCCAAACGCCGCCGTTTTACCACTGCCTGTTTTTGCCTGCACGCGGACATCTTTTCCGGCGAGAATAGCAGGCAGTGCAGCGGCCTGGACGGGAGTCATAGAGAGATAGCCCAGATCGTTAAGATTCTCGATCTGGGCGGCAGGCAAAGCATTTAAGGTTGAAAAATCGGTCACAATAAAGTCTCGCGATAAAAAGGCTGAGATCAGCAGGCGCGTATCCTCTCAGATCTGCCCTGTTTACGCGACATCTTAATGGGTTCTTCATCCGGCGGTGGGTCCGGCATCGGTTGCGGATGTGGAATGGGATCGGGAATCGGAATCGGATCGGTCGGAATCGGATCGCTGGGATATGAGGAATTACGTGTATTCATCATCGCCTCCTTAACATGAGATACCTTGTTAAGGGTAGACGCAGGTAAAAAAGAGGCAAAAAAAAGCCGACTCATTAAGTCGGCGTCGTACGAATCAATTGTGCTATGCAGTAATTCAAAAAAGGAAGTAAGACAATATGGAGCGCAACGCCCATCGCTTGACGTTGCATTCACCTGCGGGAGGAATATTGCCCTGAATAGGTATTATGTTTATTGACCTCGCTCAAATTATTTGGCGTTTTTATGTTCAAAAAATGTTAAAAAAGTGAAATTTTACAGCCAGTTACTACGATGCAACCACCAGGTAACACCGCCGATCAGTACTACCAACATCATGCAGAAGATCCAAAAACCGAATTGCCAGCCGCCTCCCGGAATGCCGCCCAGATTGACGCCAAACAAGCCAGTAAGAAAGGTACTCGGCAGAAAGACCATTGCCATCAATGACATAGTATAAGTACGTCGTGTCAGCGATTCCTGCATCACCTGAGTAATCTCATCCGTCATCACTGCCGTACGTGCTATACAGGCATCGATCTCATCCAGGCCGCGCCCGAGGCGATCGGCAATATCCTGCATCCGGCGGCGCTGATCGTCGCTCATCCACGCCAGTCGTTCGCTGGCCAGCCGGGAAAAGACATCCCGCTGCGGCGCCATATAACGGCGCATAACAATTAACTGTTTGCGCAGCAACGCCAGAATTCCCCGCGGCGGAATTTGCTGCTCGAGCAGGTTATCTTCCAGATCGATAATCCTGTCGTGCAATGATTCAATAAATTCGCTGGCGTGATCGGTCAACGCATCGCAAACATCCACCAGCCAGGCACCGCTATCCGTCGGACCGGCGCCCTCTTCCAGATCTCTGACCACATCATCCAGCGCCATAACCTTACGCTGACGCGTGGAGACAATCATCCGTGAATCCATGTATAACCGCACGGCCACGAGCTGGTCGGGCCGCTCATCAGTGCTACCGTTAATACAGCGCAGTGTAATTAACGTTCCCTCGCCCAGCCGGCTTACGCGTGGGCGCGTACTTTCGCCGGAAAGCGCATCACGGGCGCTGTTCGGCAGCAACGGCGTTGAGGCCAGCCACTGGGCACTCTCCTGATTGGTATAATTCAGATGTACCCAGCACGGTGTCTGCTCAGTAATAATGTCATCGTCTTCAAGCGGCTTAACGCCGCCTTTTCCATCCAGCCGCCACGCAAAAACCGCATCCGGGACATTCACCCTGGAGCCTTTTAATACTTCCACAGCGCCTCCAAAATCAGCAAGGTATTGCTGTCAGTCTAGCCGGATGAGAATCTTAAGCAATCATCACGCTGAATTTGTTAACAAATTCATGCAAACTGCTAATAAAAAACCCGGTTTATCGGGCATTGTTATTCAGTGCGGATACCTTCAGAAGGAGTGCCAGTAATTTTCCTGATTACGCAAAACTGGCGTTTTGACGCGCTGGTGCTGTTTTTCCGGCGGCAACATGGTCTCTGTTGCCATGCGTGCTGCCGGAGCGACCTCGATCAGCCGGAATTTACCGGTCCTTTTTTGTAACGCCTCAACCTGATGTTTCAGCACGTCAGAGGAACCGGCAAGTTCATCGACCGTAGTGACGTTGCTTTGCGTCACTTTTTCCAGCTCCGCCAATACCAGGGTGATCTGCGAAATGCCTTTTTCCTGCTGCAGCGTCGTGACGGCAATATCATCCATCAACTTACTGACCATGCTCGCGCCGGAAACAATATCATGCATATTTTGTTCTGCTTCATTCACCACTGTCGCACCCTGCGTCACGTTATCTGTCGTTTCAGCAATCAGGGATTTGATATTTTTCGCCGCCTCAGCGCTACGATGCGCAAGGCTACGCACTTCACCGGCGACTACGGAGAACCCCTTCCCGTGATCGCCTGCCCGCGCGGCCTCTACCGCCGCATTGAGCGCCAAAATATTGGTCTGGAAAGCGATACCGTCAATAATCGAAATAATTTCCGTCATCTGATTGGCACATTCAGTAATTGACTGCATATTTTTCGCGACCTTCCCCATTAAATCCCCGCCTTTTAACGCACAGCTTGTAGCATCTTTCGCGCGGGTGCTGGCGATGCGTGTATTATCGGCATTATTTTTGGTACTGGAAGCCATCTGTTCCATGCTTGAGGCGGTCTGTACCAGCGCAGCAGATTGCTCCTCGGTTTTCACGGAGAGGTCAGCACTGCGCGTGGCCAGTTCAGCCGAAAGATCGAGGGCAGAATCCGAAGAGGCGCGAATTTCTCTGACTAAGGTAGCGATGCTGGCAGAAAGTGAGTTGATTCCGGGTATTAAGCGACCGGCGCAGTTATTTCCAAACTCAGGAATAACAATAGAAAGATTACCCGATGTTACCTCTTCTATGCTTTTTTTAACGGTATTAATCGGCGTCACTAAATAGTGCGTCATATACAGCCAAAGTAATGCGAGTGAAGTTATGAAAACAACTGAGGTGGTCATAATGAGGGTGGCATTTTTTGAGAGAATGATCACTAAAGTTTCCGTAAAAATAAAAGAAGAAAGCCAAAATAAAATAATAAAAGCCCTTACACTAATATGTCTTAGCATAGTGATACCACCAAACTTTGGAACACGGTAAGATCGTTATAGCACTCGAAATATACTTTCACACGATGAAATTGATACTGCGCAAAGTTCACATCTAAATAATATTAATTTAGATTAAGTCATTGAACTTATCTACATGCCAACAGTAAACCCAACATAAGCAGCCTAATAACCCGACGAAGTCGGAATTCACTGCCTGGATATATCATATAAAACTCGCATCACTCAGTGACCCTCGAAGCATATTTTTCCTTAATTTTCTTTCAAACTCTATTAAAGCATTCACTTTTTTAAGTTCCTGCTATTAATGTCGATAAATAAAAGATGATCCATGTTTATTAATTTTTCCTTGCACGAATAAATCCACCCAACCATTAAATTCATCAGGTTAGTTGCTAAAATTAGTGCCAGGATTACATATCAACTCTTTTGCCTGCGTGGATGACATATGCTCTATGTTTCGTGGGACCCTATTCTGGTCGGCATCTCTTTTTTGGTGGCATTCATTGCCTCATTTGTCGCACTGGATAGCGCAGGTAAAGTGCTGAACTCAGAACCTCGTAGGGCCCTGTTCTGGCGGATTTCTGGTGGAGCTACATTGGGTATGGGTATCTGGTCAATGCATTTTGTTGGTATGCTGGCGATGAAAATGCCGATAATGATGCATTATGATTTTGAATTAACCATCCTCTCATTTGTTATTGCTTTACTGGCCTCCACCTTGTCGCTCAATATCGCCGTCAGCGGCCATACTTTGTCGACAAGACGCCTGATTTTCTCCACTCTCGTTCTCGGTAGCGGCGTGGTGTCGATGCATTATATCGGCATGGCGGCGATGATGAGCTTCGTCAGCATTTACTGGAACATCCCGCTGGTGGCGCTGTCGCTGGTGATTGCCATTGCCAGCGCCTGGGTCGCTCTGTGGCTGGCATTCAGCCTGCGGCAAAATACGCATGGCATCTTTATTAATCGCGTTTATGCTTCGCTGGTGATGGGCATTGCCATTTGCGCCATGCACTACACCGGCATGAGCGCCGCGACCTTCAGTAATGACGGGCTCGGCATTATCGTGCGTAGCGATGCGCTACATATCATGGGCCGCAGCGTCGGTGAGCAAGGACTATCGCTGTGGGTCGCTACTACAACGCTGGTGATTTTTGGCATCATGCTGTTTATCTCAATGATCGATTCACAATTGCGGACAGCACGTCTGACCGACAGTCTGCGCCAGTTAAACCTACAACTGGAGAAACAGGCGCATTATGATCCGCTCACCGGGCTGGCAAACCGTATTCAGTTCGATATTTTACTGGATTCCTGCCTGAATAGCGCAGCAGAAGAGCAGACGACCTTCGCGCTGATTTATATGGACCTGGATCGCTTCAAGCTGGTGAATGATGCCTGGGGGCACCATATTGGCGACCGCCTGCTGGTTGCGGTGGCAGAAAGACTTTCAGCCTGCATTAATGACAAAATGTCGCTGGCCAGACTCGGCGGCGACGAGTTTACGCTGCTTGTGCCACAGACCAGTGAGGAAGAAGTTGACGCCCTGATTCGCCGTATGATCGCCACTATTCAGCACCCTTTTTATGAATTAAGCCATGTCATCAATGTATCGCTTAGCGCCGGGGTGAGTTTTTATCCAGAGCACGGTGAAAACGCCCATGAGCTGAAGCTGAAGGCCGACACCGCTATGTACAGTGTTAAGCAGGAAGGAAGCAACGGCTGGGCGATTTATCACACCGGAATGGCACAGAAAACCGCCGATGCACCGCAGTTCTTGCAGGATTTATCGCAGGCTCTGGCGCGCAATCAGTTTGAACTCTGGTATCAGCCGCAATATACCGCGCCCGAACACACCCTGACCGGATTCGAAGCCCTGCTGCGCTGGCGTCACCCGCAGCAGGGGGTTTTGCTGCCGGCAACGTTTCTGCCGATGCTGGAAAAAACCGGGCTGATTATCTCTGTTGGTCAGTGGGTGATTGAATCTGCCTGTCGCCAGTTACATTGCTGGAATAACCAGGGTTTTCCCCACCTGACATTGGCGATCAATCTCTCGCCCATCCAGTTCGAACAGCATAATATTTATGAACAGGTCACTGATGCTTTGACCCGTTATCATGTCGACCCAACCCGCCTGACACTGGAAATCACCGAAAACACCGCGCTGAAAAACCTTGAGCGTAGCGTTCATCTGCTGACCCAGTTTGCGCAGTTGGGGATCACTGTGGCGATTGATGATTTTGGTACCGGCTATTCCAATATGTTGATGCTAAAAAAATTGCCTGCCACTGAACTCAAAATTGATAAAAGTTTTGTGAAAGATATTCGCGAAAATAGCCGCAACGTGAAAATCGTCTCAACGATAATCGACATTGCCCACTCGATGAATATGCGTGTGATCGCCGAAGGAATAGAAACGACAGAACAGCATGCATTGCTCACCAATATGGGCTGTGCTTTTTTACAGGGTTTCCTGTTTGCTCGTCCGCAACCTGTTGAGAAGATTTCAGTGCTGCTTGAACATAAACCTTTCGCGATGTCACTGGAATGTTCAGAGTCGTCACAAAAAAAACCTGCATAAAGCTCTACATTTCATGTGTGTTGCAATAAAGTTAGTAAATTGCCGCTATATCTGACCAGCGGCGACATTGCAACCTGCGCGATAAGTGGAGTAGTCATGCTAAAATATCACCTGGATGCGCTGAATGTCCTCTCCACGCCGGTTTGGGTGGTCGCTCCTGACACGGAAACGTTGCTATTTTCTAACACACAGGCGCAGAAGCTGGCGGCAGGGCGTTCATTGCGTGAAATGCGCAGTGGCTTCTTTTCTGCCGTTGCGCAGATCACCCTTTCAATGTATTTACCCTGCCTGCAAAATCACGAAGATGTGGTCGAAATCTGGAGTATTTGCCCCTCCGGTGAAGAGTGTATGATCAGTTGCCGCGCCGTGCTGCGCGAACTTGAAACAGTCGGTGAAGTGCTCATTTTCGAGGGCATTTCCGGAGGTGCTGCGGCCGCTGCGCTAAAGGCCAGCCACCCCTCAGCTTACCGGCCGCGTAAGCACGGGTTCTATGCCCGCTTTTTCTATACGACGTCAGCCCCAATGCTGCTTATTGATCCCGTCCGCGATGGCCTGATCGTAGAGGCTAATCTCGCTGCTCTGCGCTTTTATGGTTACGATCATGAAGAGATGTGCAAGATGCATACATGGGAAATTAACACCATGGGGCGCAACGTCTTGCCAGTGATGTCAGAAATCGCCAACCTGCCTGGTGGACATAAGCCACTCAATTTTATTCATCAGTTGGCCGATGGTTCAATGCGGCATGTGCAAACCTACGCCGGGCCAATTGAGATATACGGCGAACGGCTGATGTTATGCATTATTCATGATATTACGGAACAGAAGCGGCTTGAGCAGGAGCTGGAATACGCTGCGCACCGTGATGCCCTCACCGGGCTGTTGAACCGCCGTCAGTTTTATCACCTGACTGAGCATGTTCTGCCGACCGTACTCGATTTTTGCGTCATGCTGGTCGATGCAGATCATTTCAAACATATTAACGATCAATTCGGTCATCAGTGCGGTGACGAAGTGCTGATCGAACTTGCACGCACGCTGGAAGCCAATAGTCGCAGGGGTGATTATGTCTTTCGCTGGGGCGGTGAAGAATTTTTACTGTTGTTGCCGCATACCAACCTGGATACCGCGCTGGACGTGGCGGAAACCATCCGCCAGGCGGTAGTGAATATCGCCACGCCCGGTCTGCCTGGCTTTACCGTCAGTATCGGCGTCGCGCGCCATTTGCAAAATGAAAGCCTCGATGCCATGTTCCGTCGCGTTGATGAAGCGCTTTATCGCGCAAAAAATAACGGTCGTAACCAGGTGCTTGTCGCCTGAATAGAGCCAAAAAAAGCGCCCTCTTTCGGGCGCTATTACGGTATTACGGTATTACGGTATTACGGTATTACGGTATTAATGAATGCCCAACCGCCAGGCAAAATCGATCTCTTCTTTCAATTCGGTATGTGAGAGCGTCAGCAAATCCGCGAACTCCAGCCGGAGTCGTTTGAGTTTTTTGAGGTACTCGGCCGGTGTCATCGCGCTGCGATCGCGACGCAGATATTCGATAGCCAGTTGGGTTGGGTCTAATTCAGTCTCCATAACGTCCTCTGAGGTAGTAAACACCAAACTACTATACCACCTAATACTGTCTGTTTTTTGACCATAATCGTAAAAGAGCCGGGTTTACCCGCGAAAAATGCTGTTCTCGACGACCATACCAAAAAAGGGCCGAGCCGCGAAAATGATAAAGATTATCTTTCTCTATCCAGAATAGTTGAGTCTAACATTCAGATATCCCGTACAAGATTGCCCACATTGCTTCCGGTATTTTTCGTCCGTTCAATGTAGCGGCAACAGGCTTTTTTACCGCGGCCCTGAGACGGCAATTCACATTTTCGTGATGCTCCACATTTCCTTCATTGTCCCTTCACATTTTTTAAGTAAAATTTTTAACATTCCTGCTAAGACAGGAGTGATTCCGCAATCAATGAGTTTCCCCTTACTTCCCGTGACGTAAGGGGATTTTTTTATCAATGTTTAATAATGTATAACGTGCGGCTGTATGCCACATCTTCCGGATTGTTAATTGGGTATCCTTTCAGCCACGGCTTAATCAAACGCCCATTGGTGTACTGATAAATCGGCGCAATTGGCGCTTTTTCGGCAATGAGATGCTCCGCCGCGTTGTAATCCATATTGCGCGCTTTGGCGCTGGTTTCCTGCGCCGCCTGGGCAACCACTTTGTCATAGCTTTCATCATTGAAGCGCGAAATATTGCTGCTGCTTCCCGACGTCAGGATCGACAGGAACGTGGATGGTTCGTTGTAGTCCCCCACCCATGAGGCGCGGATCACATCAAAATTGCCGCTGTTACGGCTGTCGACATAGGTTTTCCACTCCTGGTTTTGCAGCGTCACATCCGCGCCCAGAGTCTGTCGCCACATGGAGGCCACTGCGATAGCAATCTTCTGGTGATTTTCCGAGCTATTATACAGCAACCGGAGTTTAAGCGGCCGCTGTGGGCCATAACCTGCCGCCTGCAATAGCGTTTTCGCCTGCGCGTTCAACTCTGCCTGACTCATCGATTCAAACGGTGAACGTTCCGGGGTGAAACCTGCGGTCACATCCGGCGTTAAACGCCATGCGGGTTTCTCGCCGGTGCCCAGCACTTTTTGCGCGATAACCCGACGGTCGATGGTCATACTCAGCGCCAGGCGTACGCGGGGATCGGACGTTGGGCCTTTTTGCGTATTAAATGCGTAGTAATACGTGCCCAGTTGCGGCGGTGTGTAGACCTGCCCCGGGATATCTTTCAACAACTTCTGATAGAGGTTTTTCGGGAAAGATTCTGTAATGTCGACGCCATTCGCCAGATAACGTTTGGTTGCAGCAGACTCCTGATTGATGGGCATAAACGTCACCTTATCGATCACGGTTTTGCCATCATCCCAGTAGTGCTTGTTGCGGCTGAGCACCAACTTTTCATTCACTACACGATCGCTCAACACAAACGCGCCGTTACCGACCAGATGACCTGGACGCGTCCATTCTGCGCCGCTCTCAACGTTCGCTTTTTGCACCGGATAAAGTGCGAAATTGGCCGCAAGACTCGGGAACCACGGTACGGAGCGAGAAAGTTGCACCCGCAATGTGTGCGCATCCACCGCGCTGACGCCGAGCTTATCCGGCGTCGCTTTACCCGCGGTAATATCCTGCGCATTGGCCAGCCCCGCTAGCGCCGCAAAGCTGGCAAAAGGTGAGGTCGTTTTCGGATCCACCAGACGCTGCCAGCTATAAACGAAATCCTCTGCGGTTACCGGGGAGCCATCAGACCAGCGGGCATTGTCGCGCAGGGTAAAAATCCAGATGCGGTTATCATTGCTCTGCCATTTGCTGGCGACGCCGGGAATAATGTTGCCCTTCTCGTCCTGATTCACCAGACCTTCAAACAGGTCACGCAGCACCTGAATCTCCGGCAGGCCAACAGCTTTAGCGGGATCCAGCGAGGCGGGTTCGTCTTTCAGATGACGCACAACCTCCTGCGTTGCCGCCAGTTGCGTACCTGGAGGAACATCAGCCGCAAACGATACTGAAGAAAAACCGCACAGCCAGAGCGCGCAACACAGCCTGGAAACTCGATGCGTCATAAGATCCCCTTTTGATATGTCATTTCCCGGCAAACCCGGCAATTGAAGTGTAATTATTTGTTTTAACATAGCGGAATGCAAATCTGGTCAGTCGAAAAATTGATGCTGGACAGTAATTTAACCTCCATGGCAAGATTTGCGTCGTACCGATTTTTGCTCAACACTTGTTGTAAGCAAACACCAGAACAGAGGAAGCTAATGCCTTTCACACGTCCACGTCCGCAGCGGGGCCGTTTTGCCCCCGGAAGCGAAGAGTTTGGCCGCTCATTGCTCGGTGCACCGCTGATCTGGTTTCCGGCGCCCGTCGCCACGCACGAAAGCGGTTTGATTATTGCCGGGACGCATGGTGACGAAAACTCCTCGGTTGTCACACTTTCCTGCGCCCTGCGTACGCTGAAAGCCGATCTACGTCATCATCATGTGCTCCTGGCGGTCAATCCCGACGGTTGCCAGCTTGGCCTGCGTGCGAACGCCAACGGCGTCGATCTCAACCGGAATTTTCCCGCCGCCAACTGGAAAGCAGGTGAAACGGTTTATCGCTGGAACAGCGCCGCCGATGCACGGGATGTGGTGTTACTGACCGGTGACGCACCTGGTTCTGAACCAGAAACGCAGGCGTTGTGCCAGTTGATTCATCGCATTCACCCGGCATGGGTCGTGACGTTCCATGATCCGCTGGCATGTGTGGAAGATCCGCAGGAAAGTGTGCTTGGCCACTGGTTGTCCAGCGCGTTATCTCTGCCGCTGGTCACTAGTGTTGGTTATGAAACGCCCGGCTCTTTTGGAAGCTGGTGTGCGGATATCGGTCTGCACTGCATCACCGTTGAGTTTCCGCCAATCTCAGCCGACGAAGCGAGCGAAAAGTACCTCGCGGCGGTGACAGAATTACTGCACTGGGATCCTCAAAGATGAAGCGTGCCGGTGGTAAAGTGCAGCGCCGGTTCGACATCCACCGCCAGCCATGTTGGGCCATCGAGATCGGCGAAGCGCACGCGGTTTGCCAGCGGCAGTGCCGCGCTGATGGCGCGTGAAGTGCAAATCATGCAGCCCAACATCAGCGCAAAACCCTGCTTTGCGGCCTCGTCGGCCAGCGCCAGCGCTTCCGTCAGACCACCGGTTTTATCCAGCTTGATGTTGACCATCTCATAACGTCCGTGTAATGACGCCAGGCTTTCCCGCGTATGGCAACTCTCGTCAGCGCAAATGGGCAACGGATGGATAAAGTTGGCCAGCATCTCGTCGCCCCCGGCCGGAAGCGGTTGTTCCAGCATCGCCACGCCTAAATCCGCCAGCAGTTGGCAGCGCGCCACAAGGCCTTCGGCATGCCACGACTCGTTGGCATCAACAATCAGTGTCGCCGCAGGCGCTGCAGCGCGGATCGCCACCAGTCGCTCACTGATCAAGTGATCGTCAAGCTTCACTTTCAGCAACTGAGCGCCTTTCTCGCTGAGCGCCGCCGCGCTGGCCGCCATCTGCTCCGGTGTGCCAATCACCACGGTCTGCGCCGTAGTGATGCTTTGCGGCAATGTAATGCCTGCATAGTGTGTCAGGGTCTGGGTCGCTTTGCGCGCCGCCAAATCCCAGAGCGCAGAATCCACGGCGTTTCGCGCAGCACCGGGTGGCAAGAGCGTTTGCAGCTCCTCGCGGCTAAGTCGGTTTTCCAGTTGCGGTACAATGGTCAGTATCTGCGCCATGACTGACGCTTCGCTCTCACCGTAGCGTGGATACGGCGTACATTCACCCGAGGCTTTGATGCCATCCTCTTCCAGCTCAACCACCACCACGCGCGCTTCGCTGCGGGCGCCGCGCGAGATTACGAACGGGGTATGCAGCGGCCAGGTTTCCTCATAAACTTTAACGTTGCGCATTCCTCTCTCCTCTGCCGCAATGTAAACCAGTATAGATGTGAAAATTGGTTTGCCGTGTTCTCAGCGGATGGCATACACTAGCCCCGACGTTAATTATATGTAAACAGGAAGATATTATGTCACAACTCGTTCATTTTCAGGGCAATCCGGTTCCCGTTGCAGGCGCAATCCCGCAGGTTGGCGCACAAGCCAAACCGTTTACGCTTGTGGCTAAAGACCTGTCTGACGTCTCTCTCGCACAGTTCTCGGGCAAACGCAAAGTACTGAATATTTTCCCGAGCATTGATACCGGTGTTTGTGCAGCTTCTGTGCGGAAATTCAATCAGTTAGCCACTGAAATTAACAACACACTGGTGTTATGCATTTCTGCAGATCTGCCGTTTGCGCAATCGCGCTTCTGTGGCGCGGAAGGTCTGAGCAATGTGGTTACGCTGTCAACGCTGCGTAGCGCTGATTTTCTGGAAAACTACGGCGTGGGTATTTCTGAAGGCGCACTGAAAGGTCTGGCAGCACGCGCTGTTGTGGTGCTTGATGAAAACGATAAGGTTATTTTCAGCCAGTTGGTCAATGAAATTACCACTGAGCCGGATTACACCGCGGCACTTGACGTACTGAAATCCTGATATTTCAGCCCGGCAGCGAACGCTGCCGGGTTTTCTTTACTCTACTCTTCGCTTTTCTTCTGGCTTAAACCATATTCCCGCAACTTGTTGGCAATCGCCGTGTGCGATACGCCAAGCCTGCGCGCCAGTTTACGCGTACTGGGGTAGTTGCGATAAAGCTGCGTCAGCACCGAACGTTCAAAACGGCTGGTGATCTCATCCAGCGAACCTTCCATTGCATCCTCATCCACAGCCACAGCTGCCGCGTCGTAATCCGGCAACATAATATCCTGAGCGCGCAGCTCATAACCTTCCAGTTGCGTTAACGCCCGATAGATGGCGTTTTTCAACTGACGGACGTTGCCCGGCCAGCTATAGCGGTTTAGCAACGGCGGCAAATCCTGTGATAATTTCGGTCGTGGTACACCCTGCTCATCGGCGAAACGGGCGACAAACAGTTCCGTCAGCGGCATGATGTCCTGCGGACGTTCGCGCAGCGGCGGCAAATTCAGCGTCAGGACATTCAGACGATAATAGAGATCCTCGCGAAATACCCCCTTCTGTACCAGCTCCACCAGGTTACGTTGGGTGGCGCAAATCACTCTGACATCAACATGCACTTCATGATCTTCGCCAACGCGGCGGAAGGTACCATCGTTGAGGAAACGCAGCAGTTTGACCTGCATACGCGGAGACATTTCGCCAATTTCATCCAGCAGTACAGAGCCGCCGTTAGCCTGCTCAAAAAACCCTTTTTTCCCTTCCGGCGCATGACCGAAAAGTTCGCTCTCGACCGATTCTTCCGGAATCGATGCGCAGTTAAGTGCCAGATATGGCTTCATCGCTCGCGGACTAGCAAGGTGACAGGCATGCGCCAGCAAATCTTTCCCTGTGCCGGTATCGCCGGTAATCAACAGCGGCGCGGTCAACGTTGCCAGTTTGCGCGCCTGCTCGACAACATGCTTCATCTTCTGACTGGCAGCGACAATCTGGCTAAAAGCGCTTACATCCTGCGGACTGATATTCTGTAACTGCCGCCCCATGCGCACGGTGGAACGTAGCATAACAACGGCGCCAGTCAGCATCGGTTCGCCTGTTTCCCCTTCCAAATGAACCGGAGTAATTTCCATCAGGAAGTTTTGTCCGCCGATCACCACATGTTCGCTATGGGAGGTATGTGGGTTCCCCTCCAGCCAACGCTGAAAGTTAAAACCGGGGATCAGTTGCGCGGCATTGTGGTTGCGTAATTTGTCGCTATCTTGCGTGAAAAGCTGGCAACTCGCCGGGTTTGCCAGCTCAATTTTACTTTTCATGTCCAGCGAAAGTACTGGCTCCGGAAGTGCTTCCAGCAGTGCGCTAAGGGCGCGGTGCTCACGTTCAGAAGGCATCCACGATACGGTGCGAACGTCAGTAACGCCGGAAATGCGGCGAATTTCGGCCATCAGGCTACTGAATGTATCGAACTGAAGTGCGGCAAAATTGAGGTAAATGCGCCCGACCGGGTCAATTTCAATACCGCGCAAATCAATACCGCGCAGCACCAGTAAATCGAGCAATTCACGTGCCAGACCAAGACGATCCTCGCAAAAAACTTCAAGACGCATGGGAATAACCACCCTTTTTTCATTCACGTATTAAAGGATGATAAGCCACTTCCTGGCTGGCAGGAAGATGTCTGTCAACAAATATTGACAGCCTGCCGGAAATAGCGGCATTACGCTGTAAAGATAAGCGCGCAACGCTGTTCTTTTATTCCGCTGGCCGCTTTTGCAAGGTCTCTTTAAGCTGGCTAATCAACTGGCGCCGGAAATCGCCAAGGCGGGGTTTATCGTCATCTAACCACGGCAAAGGGCGGCACAATTCCATTGCCTTAATCCCCAGACGTGCCGTCAGCAACCCGGCACCAATTCCCTGTGCGGCACGAGCAGAAAGCCGCGCCGCGAGATCCTGTGATACCCAGTCCATTCCCACTTCGCGCACCAGTTCACTGGCACCGGCAAACGCAATGTTCAGCAGTACCAGGCGGAACAATCGCAAGCGGCTGTAATACCCCAGTTCAATACCATAAAGCGTGGCAATGCGATTGATCAGCCGCAGATTGCGCCAGGCAATAAAAGCCATATCCACCAGCGCCAGCGGGCTTACCGCGATCATCAATGTGGATTCGGCCGCCGAACGGCTGATTTCGCGCCGCGCCTGCGCATCCAGCACCGGTTGTACCAGGTGAGCATAAAGGCTGACAATTTCACGATCGCTTTGTGTTTCATGAATGGCGGCATACCAGCGCTGCATTGCAGGGTGTGCATGATCGATGCCAGCCTGTTGCGCCAGTTTTTCACAAAACGCGCGGCCTTTCCCGGTGGCATGACTGTGCAGCAAATCACGGGCTTCATCACGCTCCTGCGCTCGCTGTCGCAAACGCCAGAGCCGCCGCCATTCGCTGGCGACCGAACCGACACCCGCACCGATGATCAGCGCGCCGGCCGCACAGCCGCCGAGCGCGACCCAGTTCTGGGTCTGCCAGGCATTCATCGTCCACTGCACACCCTGACCAATAACGCTCACGCCAAACAGCGCCAGACCTGCGCTAACCATTTTACGCCACAGACTGCGCTTCGGGCGCAGTGCGGATTCCACTGCAGCTTCTGTCGGACCCTCAGCAGACAAGCCGTCAGCGATGAGTGGCGAGAATTTCTCTGCCTGCTGCGCGTCAAAAGTTTGCGCGCCTTTAAACTGCACGTCGGTTTCTGCTTCCAGCGGCCCGGCGAAATCGATTCTTGGCTTTAGCGGCTCGCTCATCGCAATTTATCTCCAATTAAAAACTCCAGCGCAGCATCGAGGCGAATATGCGGTAGCGGCGTATCTACATCCATTGCCTGCGGACGAAAAGCTTCGAAACTGAAACCCTGTTTATCCCAAAATGTCTGCCCCGGCAGTCGAGCAGGCACTTCGCCCGGATAAAAGGTTAATGGCGTACCGTCACTCAGACGATGCCCGCGCAAGGCCGGGATTTTCTCGCCATTCACCTCGATGATGCCGCTCTGCGTGGCCTGCACCGATGCCAGCCCCATGCAATCCATGCTGATACCTTCGAAGGCCGCATTCTGCCAGGCATCCTGGACGAGCTGTTGCAGCAGCGACACCATATTGGCGTGCTGATCGAGTGTCACATGGTCAGCTTTGGTGGCGGCAAATAGCAATTTATCGATCACTGGCGAAAACAGACGGCGGAACAGCGTGCGCTGGCCATAATGGAAACTTTGCATCAGTTGGGTCAGTGCCAGCCGCATATCATTGAACGCCTGCGGACCGTTGTTCAGCGGTTGCAGACAGTCCACCAGCACAATCTGGCGATCGAACTTCAAAAAGTGATGTTTGTAGAAGCCCTTCACCACATGTTCACAGTAATAGTTGTAGCGCTCTCGCAGCATTCCGGCATTGGTGTGTTTATCAGCCTGAGCCAGCTTCGTCTCACCAACACCATCGACATCTGGCCACGGGAAGAATTGCAGCGCGGGGGCCCCCGCCATATCGCCCGGTAGAACAAAGCGCCCAGGCTGAATAAAATGCAGACCTTCACGTTTGCACTGATGCAGATAGTCCGTCCAGGCCGCAGCGATCTCCGCAAGACGGTTCTCATCGGCTGGCGCAAGCGGATCAAGATCGGCGCATAACGCGCGCCATTTTTGCGACCACGCCTGGCGTTGTCCCTGTAAAAGCCCGGTCATCTGCCGCGACCAGCTCAGGTAGTCCTGCGCCAGCATCGGTAAATCCAGCAGCCACTCGCCGGGATAATCGACAATCTCCAGATAGAGCGTTGAGGTCTCTTTGAAATGGCGCAGCAGCGAATCATTTGAGCGGAAACGCAGCGCCAGACGAATTTCGCTGACGCCGCGCGTTGGCGTCGGCCAGGCGGGCGGCATACCATAAAGCTGGGCCAGACCTTCATCGTAGGTGAAACGGGGAATGCCAAAATCGCGCTGGGGGACGCGTTTCACGCCCAGCAACCGTTCTTCGCGCACGGCGCTCAGCAGCGGCAACCGCGCACCCGCATGCAGGTTAAGAAGTTGATTGACCATCGCCGTGATAAACGCGGTTTTTCCACTGCGGCTAAGGCCAGTGACCGCAAGGCGTAAATGCCTGTCCATGCCGCGGTTCACCAGCGCGTTCAGTTCGTTCTTAAATCGGTCCATCGCCATGCAGCATTGCCCTTAGGGTGAAGCCGTAAATCACTTATTTTACCTGCCTCTCGGCCATAAAGCGGCGAGAAAATTTATCCGCTGCACGTTTCAGTAACGGTTCCAGCGCAAACGCCAACAGTACTCTGGCCGGACGGCGGGCAACAGATTTAACCGCCCAACCGGCCACGCCCGCCGGGCCATAACGCAGAGCGGTGAGCAAAACCAGCTTGCCGGCGAATTTCAACCCCGGTAGGGCATGCCGACGTGCCTGTTGCCAATGACGATTCATGATTTACCTCTTATAGCTGACGGAAACGGCTGCGCAGTGAGAAACTGTCGGAGGTGACATAGCGTTCCATCTGACGCAAGCGATGTTCCCCTTCAGCCAACTGTGCATCGACGGTATCGAGCAGTTCCCTGCTGGAAGGGACGCGTTCCCCTTCCACGTAATTATCTGGCAGCGGGTCGAGGATAAAAAACAGTACGATATAAGCGGCGACGACGAAGAAAAACAGGCCGAAACACATTGCCAGGATCGCCAGAATACGCACTACTTTGACTTTGATATCCAGATACTGCGCAATGCCGGCGCAGACGCCACCCAGTTTGCCACGCTGCGGGATACGCCATAATTTCTTATTCAGATCTAACGTTGCCATCAGCGCTCCCTCCAGTTAGGGTGTTCAGCATCAAGAATATCTTCCAGCGCCTGAATACGCTCGCGCATTCGCGCGGCTTCGGCGGACAGTTGCTGGAGCCGCTGCTGTTCGTTTTGATTCAAATCGCCGCGCTGGCGATTGTTGTAATGCAGCCATAGCCAGACGGGTAGAACAAACAGGATGAATAGCGTCAGGGGGATAGCCAGAAAAAGCGTGCTCATGTGTACTCCTTACAGCAAGTGATGCGGCATCTTCTGATACCGCCTTATTATTATTGATTGTCCTGTTTCACTTTGGCTTTCAGTTGTGCCAGTTGCTCGCTGATTTCGTCATCCGCATGCAGCTCGGCAAATTGCTGATCCAGCGATTTTTGTTTACCAAAACCGTGGCTTTCGGCTTCCGCTTCCATCTGATCGATACGACGTTCGAAGGATTCAAAACGTGCCATCGCCTCATCCAGTTTGCCGCTATCCAGTTGACGGCGGACATCACGCGAGGAGCTGGCCGCCTGGTGGCGAAGGGTAAGCGCCTGCTGACGAGCACGAGTTTCGCTGAGTTTGTTTTCCAGCTCGCCAATTTCTTTTTTCATCCGCGCCAGGCTTTCATCCACCAGCGTCACTTCCTGGCCCAGGGTCTCCATCAGCGCGGTAACTTTCTGTTTTTCGATCAGCGCCGCACGCGCCAGATCGTCTTTATCTTTACGCAGTGCCAGTTCGGCTTTCTCCTGCCACTCTTCCTGCTGGGCAGAGGCCTGCTCAATACGGCGCGTCAGCTGTTTTTTTTCTGCCAACGCACGTGCTGAAGTTGAACGCACTTCAACCAGCGTATCTTCCATCTCCTGAATCATCAGGCGCACCAGTTTCTGCGGATCCTCCGCCTTTTCCAGCAACGAGTTAATGTTGGCGTTCACGATGTCGGCAAAACGAGAAAAAATACCCATAATCAGTTCCTCTTCATTTCTGTAATCGGGCATGGCCCTGTTACTGACTTATTTACAATCTTCGTGCCAACTTTTTATTTACTTGATTATTAATGATTTTAATAATTTTACCACCGCGTTTTTTTCATTTAGAGTGGTTAATAAAACTAACTAATGGTGAATTTCATCATGCCAGAACACAAGGATAACCTGCTCGGTGAGGCTAATAGCTTTATCGAGGTGCTGGAACAGGTTTCACGCCTTGCGCCAATCGATAAACCGGTACTGATCATCGGTGAGCGCGGCACAGGTAAAGAGCTGATTGCTAACCGTCTGCATTTCCTCTCCTCGCGCTGGCAAGGGCCATTTATCTCCCTCAACTGTGCGGCGTTGAATGAAAATCTGCTGGATTCAGAATTGTTCGGCCATGAAGCCGGTGCTTTTACCGGCGCGCAGAAACGCCATCCAGGCCGCTTTGAGCGTGCCGACGGTGGAACACTGTTTCTCGATGAGCTGGCCACTGCGCCGATGCTGGTACAGGAAAAACTCCTGCGGGTCATTGAATATGGCGAACTCGAACGCGTGGGTGGTAGCCAGCCTTTGCAGGTGAATGTGCGGCTGGTCTGCGCCACCAATGCCGACTTGCCGCAGATGGTGCAGGACGGTATCTTCCGCGCCGATCTGCTCGACAGACTGGCCTTTGACGTGGTGCTATTGCCGCCGCTGCGACAGCGGCAGAGCGATATCATGCTGATGGCCGATCACTTTGCCATTCAGATGTGCCGGGAACTTAAATTGCCGCTGTTTCCCGGTTTTACCGATCGTGCCCGCGATATGTTGATGAATTACGGCTGGCCCGGAAATATTCGCGAGCTGAAAAACGTGGTGGAACGTTCAGTATATCGTCATGGGCGCAGCGATGTGCCGCTTGATACTATAATTCTTGATCCCTTTAACCGTACGCTGAGTGCGCCGAAGGTTGAAGAGAATACCCCGGTCTCCCTGCCGCTCGATCTGCGACAATTTCAGCACCAGCAGGAAAAGCAGCTGTTACAGCAGAGTCTGCAACAAGCAAAATTTAACCAAAAACGCGCGACGGAATTGCTGGGGCTGACCTATCACCAGCTAAGGGCGCTGCTGAAAAAGCATCAAATCAGCTGAAATCGTCGACAATAACAGCAGTCGCTTGCAGACATTTGTACGAAGCCATAGCAAGTGCGATACACTTTGTTCATGAATTTAAACACGTTGAATAAATCATGCGTCCGGTTCTCTCCTCTCTGCTGTTGATCGCAAGCCTGATCTCAGGTATCGCCCAGGCGGCAGTCACGCCCGTACCGCTGGCGGATATTCGCGATAGCGGTTTTGTTTATTGCGTCAATGGCCAGGTCAATACCTTTAACCCGCAGAAAGCCAGTAGCGGTTTGATTGTTGATACGCTGGCTGCGCAACTTTACGATCGCTTATTAGACGTCGATCCCTACACTTACCGGCTGGTACCGGAGCTGGCGGAAAGTTGGGAAGTGCTGGATAACGGCGCAACTTACCGTTTTCGTCTACGCGATAATGTTGCCTTTCAGACCACGCCCTGGTTCACACCGCACCGCGCATTAAATGCCGATGACGTGGTGTTTACCTTTCAGCGCATTTTCAACCGCAATCATCCCTGGCATAACGTCAACGGCGATAGTTTCCCGTACTTTGACAGTTTGCAATTTGCCGATTCCGTCGATAGCGTACGGAAGCTGGACAACCGCACCGTCGAGTTTCGCCTGAAAAAACCGGATGCCTCGTTTTTATGGCATCTGGCGACGCATTATGCTTCCGTGATGTCGGCAGAATATGCAGGCGAACTGGCGAAAAAAGATCGTCAGGAACTGATCGATCGCCAGCCGGTCGGCACCGGCCCCTATCAGCTTGATGAGTATCGCGCCGGGCAATACATTCGGTTACAACGTCACGAAAAATTCTGGCGTGGTAAGCCCCTAATGCAGCAGGTCGTTGTCGATTTAGGCTCCGGCGGTACGGGCCGTTTGTCAAAATTACTGACCGGCGAGTGTGATGTACTGGCGTGGCCAGCCGCCAGCCAGTTGACGATTCTGCGGGACGATCCGCGCCTGCGCCTGACACTGCGTCCTGGGATGAACATCGCCTATCTGGCGTTTAATACCAACAAACCGCCGCTGGATAACCCGCAAGTGCGCCATGCACTGGCGCTATCGATCAATAACCAACGCCTGATGCAGTCGATCTACTACGGCACAGCGGAAACGGCAGCGTCAATTCTGCCCCGCGCCTCCTGGGCTTATGATAATGAAGCCAAAATCACCGAATATGATCCGGCCCAGGCGCGCGAGCGGCTAAAAGCACTGGGGGTGGAAAATCTCACATTACAACTGTGGGTGCCCTCCAGCTCACAGCCATGGAACCCCAGTCCACTGAAAACCGCCGAGCTTATCCAGGCCGATATGGCGCAGGTCGGCGTTAAAGTGGTGATCGTGCCGGTGGAAGGCCGCTTCCAGGAAGCGCGATTGATGGATATGAACCATGATTTAACACTCACAGGCTGGGCGACAGACAGTAACGATCCTGACAGTTTCTTCCGCCCGCTGCTGAGTTGCGCAGCAATAAACTCGCAGACCAACTTTGCGCACTGGTGTAACCATGAATTCGACGATGTGTTGCAAAAAGCGCTTGCTTCACAGCAACTTGCTGCGCGAATTGATGATTATAAAGAAGCTCAGCAGATCCTTGCCCGCGAATTGCCGGTGCTGCCGCTGGCTTCCTCGCTGCGTTTGCAGGCGTATCGCTATGATATTAAAGGACTGGTGCTGAGTCCGTTTGGCAGCGCCTCTTTTGCCGGAGTCTCGCGGGATAAACAAGAGGTGTCGAAACCATGATTATCTTTACTTTGCGTCGTCTGCTGCTGCTGTTGGTGACCCTCTTTTTGCTGACGTTTATTGGCTTCAGCCTGAGCTATTTCACCCCCCACGCTCCGCTACAGGGTGCCTCGCTGTGGAACGCATGGGTATTCTGGTTTAACGGTCTGTTGCATTGGGATTTTGGCGTATCGAGCATTAACGGCCAACTTATTTCGGAACAGTTAAAAGAGGTCTTTCCTGCCACCATGGAGCTCTGCCTACTGGCG
This sequence comes from Kosakonia arachidis, assembly GCF_900116535.1. GTDB lineage: Bacteria > Pseudomonadota > Gammaproteobacteria > Enterobacterales > Enterobacteriaceae > Kosakonia > Kosakonia arachidis. The sequence continues at coordinate 1,597,837 of NZ_FPAU01000001.1, forward strand.
TTTGGTTCCGCGCTGGTGATCGGTATCCCAGTCGGGATGTTCGCGGGGGTGATGCGCAGTAAGTGGCAGGATTCACTGATCAGCGCTATTGCGCTGCTCGGCTTTTCCATCCCAGTGTTCTGGCTGGCGCTGCTGCTGACGCTTTTCTTTTCGCTCAACCTTGGTTGGCTGCCGGTGTCCGGGCGCTTCGATCTACTCTATCAGGTAAAAACAGTGACCGGATTCTCGCTGATTGATGCCTGGCTTTCAGACTCGCCGTGGCGCGATGAGATGATGATAAGCGCTCTACGCCATCTGGTGTTGCCGGTAATGACGCTGGCAGTAGCGCCAACAACGGAGGTGATCCGTTTGATGCGAATCAGTACCATTGATGTGTTCGACAAAAACTACATTAAAGCGGCAGCGACGCGCGGTCTTTCACGCGTCACCATTTTGCGCCGCCATGTACTGCATAATGCCCTGCCGCCGGTGATCCCGCGTCTTGGGTTGCAATTTTCCACAATGCTGACGCTGGCGATGATCACTGAAATGGTGTTCAGTTGGCCGGGTCTTGGACGCTGGTTGATTAATGCCATTCGCCAGCAGGATTATGCGGTGATTTCGGCCGGTGTGATGGTGATTGGCTCGCTGGTTATTATTGTCAACGTGCTGTCGGATATTTTGGGTGCGCTGGCGAACCCGTTGAAACATAAGGAATGGTATGCCTTACGATAGCGTTTACAGCGAAAAACGCCCACCCAGCACGCTACGCACAGCCTGGCGTAAATTTTATGGCGATACCACCGCGATGATCGGCCTGTACGGTTGCGGCGCACTGGCGCTGCTGTGTATTTTTGGCCACTGGTTCGCGCCTTATGGCATCGACCAGCAGTTCCTCGGTTATCAGCTATTACCGCCATCATGGTCGCGCTATGGCGATGTGTCGTTTTTCCTCGGCACGGACGACCTGGGCCGTGATGTACTGAGTCGATTACTAAGCGGTGCAGCACCCACCGTCGGCGGTGCATTTATTGTCACGCTTGCCGCCACGCTTTGTGGGCTGGCGCTCGGCATTTTCGCGGGTGCCAGCCATGGACTGCGCTCAGCCGTGCTGAACCATATTCTCGATACGCTGTTGTCACTGCCTACGCTGCTGCTTGCCATTATTGTGGTGGCGTTTGCGGGCCCGCACCTTACTCATGCGCTGTTCGCTGTCTGGCTGGCGCTGCTGCCGCGCATGGTGCGTTCGGTCTACAGCATGGTGCATGACGAGCTCGAGAAGGAGTATGTGGTGGCCGCCAGGCTTGATGGCGCGTCAACTAGCAATATCCTCTGGTACGCTGTGCTGCCCAATATTACAGCCGGGATGGTGACGGAAATCACTCGTGCGCTATCAATGGCGATTCTGGATATCGCTGCGCTTGGTTTTCTCGATCTCGGCGCTCAGCTTCCTTCTCCGGAATGGGGCGCAATGCTCGGCGATGCGCTGGAACTGATTTATGTCGCACCGTGGACCGTGATGTTACCGGGCGCAGCCATTATGATTAGCGTGCTACTGGTTAACATCCTCGGCGACGGGATCCGTCGTGCGATCGCTGCGGGAGTCGAATAATGCCACTTCTTGATATCCGCAATCTGACCATTGAAGTGAAAACCGGCGATGTCTGGGTTAAAGCTGTTGATCGCATCAGCATGACGCTTGCAGAGGGTGAAATTCGCGGTCTGGTGGGCGAATCCGGTTCGGGTAAGAGCCTGATCGCGAAAGCGATTTGCGGCGTTACCAAAGATAACTGGCGGGTCACCGCCGATCGCATGCGCTTTGACGATATCGACCTGCTGCGCCTCTCGGCGCGCGAACGACGCAAGCTGCTCGGCCATAACGTGTCGATGATTTTCCAGGAGCCGCAATCCTGTCTCGATCCCTCGGAACGCGTCGGTAAGCAGTTGATGCAAAACATTCCCGGCTGGACGTGGAAAGGCCGTTGGTGGCAGCGTTTTGGCTGGCGTAAGCGCCGGGCTGTCGAGCTATTGCACCGCGTCGGGGTTAAAGATCACGAAGATGCGATGCGTAGTTTCCCTTACGAGTTGACCGAAGGCGAATGTCAGAAAGTGATGATCGCCATCGCGCTGGCTAACCAACCGCGCCTGCTGATTGCTGACGAACCAACGAACGCGATGGAACCGACCACCCAGGCGCAGATCTTCCGCCTGCTTGACCGTCTTAACCAGAACAACAACACCACCATTATGCTAATCAGCCACGATTTACAAATGCTGAGTAAATGGGCCGACCGCATTAATGTGATGTATTGCGGGCAAACGGTGGAAACCGCGCCCAGCGAGGAGTTGGTGGTTACGCCACATCATCCGTATACGCAGGCGCTGATCCGCGCGATCCCGGATTTTGGCAGCGCAATGCCGCATAAAAGCCGTCTCAACACGATGCCTGGCGCCATTCCGCTACTGGAGCAACTGCCGATTGGTTGCCGCCTCGGGCCGCGCTGTCCGTATGCACAGCGAAAATGCGTCGAAAGACCGCGTCTGACCGGCGCAAGAAACCATCTTTATGCCTGCCACTTCCCGCTGAATATGGAGAGCGAATGATGGTTGAGACCTTGCTTGAAGTGCGTAACCTGAGCAAAACCTTCCGCTACCGCACTGGCTGGTTCCGTCGTCAAACCGTGGAAGCGGTTAAACCGTTAAGTTTTACCCTGCGCGAAAAGCAGACGCTGGCGATTATCGGCGAGAACGGTTCCGGGAAATCGACGCTGGCGAAAATGCTGGTGGGCATGGTGGAACCCTCTTCCGGCGAGCTGGTGATTGACGATCAGCCGCTGCATTACGGCGACTATACTTTCCGTAGCCAGCGCATTCGCATGATTTTTCAGGATCCCACGACATCGCTTAACCCACACCAGCGTTTGTCGCAAATTCTTGATTTCCCGCTGCGTCTGAACACGGAGCTGGAGCCGGAAGCACGACAGAAACGTATTATCGAGACGCTGCGCATGGTGGGTTTGTTGCCGGATCATGTCAGCTACTACCCACACATGCTGGCACCCGGGCAAAAACAGCGCCTTGGCCTGGCGCGAGCGCTGATCTTGCGGCCGAAGGTGATCATCGCCGATGAAGCACTGGCCTCGCTGGATATGTCGATGCGTTCGCAGTTAATTAATCTGATGCTGGAATTGCAAGAAAAACAGGGTATCTCTTATATCTATGTCACCCAGCATATCGGGATGATGAAGCACATTAGCGACCAGGTGCTGGTTATGCATCAGGGTGAAGTGGTGGAGCGCGGCAGCACCGCTGATGTGCTTGCCTCTCCGTTGCATGATTTAACAAAGCGTTTGATCGCCGGACATTTTGGCGAAGCATTAACCGCTGATGCCTGGCGCAAAGACCGCTGATTGACGAGATGCAGTGGTCGGATTAACTCATTCGGCGACTCATGATAGAATCGCCGCGTTTTAACGACGAACGCCACACGAAGAGGACGTTCGCCACAACAATGAATATAAGGATTAAAGCTATGGGTTTTCTTTCCGGTAAGCGCATTCTGGTTACTGGCGTCGCCAGCAAACTCTCCATCGCATACGGCATCGCTCAGGCAATGCATCGCGAAGGCGCTGAGCTGGCATTCACCTACCAGAACGACAAGCTGAAAGGCCGTGTTGAAGAGTTTGCCGCCCAGTTGGGTTCCAGCATTGTTCTGGAATGTGATGTTGCTAAAGATGAGAGTATTGACGCCCTGTTTGCGGACCTGACGAAAGTCTGGCCGAAATTTGACGGTTTCGTTCACTCTATCGGCTTCGCGCCAGGCGACCAACTGGACGGCGACTACGTCAACGCGGTAACCCGCGAAGGTTTTAAAATCGCACACGACATCAGCTCCTATAGCTTCGTTGCAATGGCTAAGGCCTGCCGCCAGATGCTGAATCCGGGCTCAGCACTGCTGACGCTCTCCTACCTGGGTGCTGAGCGTGCTATCCCGAACTACAATGTAATGGGTCTGGCTAAAGCCTCTCTTGAAGCGAACGTGCGTTACATGGCGAATGCCATGGGGCCGGAAGGTGTTCGTGTTAACGGTATTTCCGCAGGTCCGATCCGTACGCTGGCGGCGTCCGGTATTAAAGACTTCCGTAAAATGCTGGCGCATTGCGAAGCGGTTACCCCGATTCGCCGCACTGTGACCATCGAGGACGTGGGCAACTCCGCTGCGTTCCTGTGCTCCGATCTCTCAGCGGGTATCTCCGGTGAAGTGGTTCACGTAGATGGTGGTTTTAACATCGCTGCGATGAACGAACTGGAAATCAAATAATTTACCCTCGCCCCTTCTTCTGAAGGGGCTTTTTCTTCGATATGCCATTCTGATATTTATTATCACCTAACAATCTTTCATCCCTCACTTGCCATGCGCCAGGATAAAACAGCAAAAAAGATCCGGCGTATAGACCTGACGTCGAATCCGGATCGCCACTTTCAGACCAAGGAACGACCATGGAACGACGCCGGACAGAAGGCAAAAACCACTGGTACCATGAGACCCAGTCGAGTGCCAACCGTGCGCAGGCGCTACCGCTGGTTCCCGAAGCCGCCACGGTAAATGACCCTTTCCTGCTCGATATCACCCTGCCTGAAGACCAGGCAGCCAATCTTGACGGTATTGTGACACCCGCCCGCAAGCTCTACGCCCTGCTCTTTCCACAGCGCGTGACGGTTAATCGCCTGCGCACCTTCAGTACCTACGATCGTCTCAGCACTGCGCTTACCGTGGCGCAGGTTTTTGGTATTCAACGGTTATGCAACCACTACGCAGCACGACTCGCACCGCTGCCTGGCCCGGATTCTTCGCGGGAGAGTAACTATCGGCTGGCGCAAATCACGCAATATGCCCGCCAGCTTGCGGCTTCACCGTCAGTGATTGACACCCGCGCACGGCAGCAACTGGAAGATGTCGGTTTAACGCAGTATGACGTGGTGGTTATCACGCAAATTATCGGCTTTGTCGCTTTCCAGGCCCGTATCCTGGCGATTTTACAGGCCGTGCTCGGCCAGCCTGTGCGTGCCATCCCCGGCATGGAGATACAACAGGAAGCTGATGCCTCACTGTTCGCTAACGCCAACATCACATGGCAGCCCGCTATTGATGTCGTGGATTTGCGCATTGCTAACGCGCAGCAGATGGCGTCACTGGCTCACTGGCAACCGCTGCCGGAACTGCGCCTGCTCGCCCCGTTGCTGGCACATGAACATTTGCAATTAAATGCGCTGGGCGAAATTTGCGACAAGCTCACCAGGGCGACACCGAATAAACAGCTCGCCGGGCTTACCGCACTCTATACCGCCCGCATTAATGGCAGCGTCGGTTGTTTCGCCGAAGCGCTACAACGTACGCCACAAGAAAGGTCGATGGAACAAGCGTTGCGCAGCGGCGAGCGTGAGGTCAATCGCGAAATGGCTGACAATCCGCAAATCAAGGCATTGCTTCTGTCAGTGCAGTTGCTTACTTGCGCAGCCGACCGCTTTAGCTCACTGCACTTTTCGCTGCTTGTTGAACAAGGTTTCAGCCGCCAGGCCGCGGTGAATCTCTTAATGGGTTGCGCCCTGAATGGCTGGATTAACCGACTGAAAATTGCCCTCGGGCAAACCACCTTCCCTGAGACTGAATAACACAATGGCAAGCGGCTTCGCCGCCGCTTGCCCACACAGATTTTACTGAAACAGCGCTTGCCGCAACCAGCAGAATCGCGTAAAACTGTCAGCCGCTCTTTTAGCCACGAAAATACATAACTATGTTTCAGGACAACCCGCTGCTAGCGCAGCTTAAACAGCAACTTCATTCCCAGACACCACGCGCGGAAGGTGTTGTAAAAGGCACGGAAAAAGGTTTCGGATTTCTCGAAGTCGATGCGCAAAAAAGCTACTTCATTCCGCCGCCGCAGATGAAGAAAGTGATGCACGGCGACAAAATCATCGCCGTCATTCACAGCGATAAAGATCGCGAAAGCGCAGAACCTGAAGAACTGGTCGAGCCGTTTCTGACCCGTTTTGTCGGTAAAGTGCATAAGAAAGACGATCGTCTTTCCATTGTACCGGATCATCCGTTGCTAAAAGACGCCATTCCCTGCCGCGCGGCTCGCGGTGTGGAGCATGATTTTAAAGAAGGCGACTGGGCCGTTGCGGAAATGCGTCGCCATCCACTTAAAGGCGATCGCGGCTTCTATGCCGAGCTGACGCAATTTATTACCTTTGCAGAAGACCATTTTGTTCCGTGGTGGGTCACCCTGGCGCGCCACAATCTGGAAAAAGAAGCGCCGAATGGCGTGGCAACAGAAATGCTTGATGATGGTCTGCAACGCGTCGATCTGACCGCGCTGGATTTCGTCACTATCGACAGTGCCAGCACTGAAGATATGGACGATGCGCTGTTTGTAGAAGAGACCGCCGACGGTAAGCTGCAACTGACCGTTGCTATCGCCGATCCTACCGCGTGGATTGCAGAAGACAGCAAGCTTGATGATTCTGCCAAAGTGCGCGCGTTCACCAACTATCTCCCGGGCTTTAATATCCCGATGCTGCCGCGCGAACTCTCCGACGATCTCTGTTCCCTGCGCGCGAACGAAATTCGCCCTGCGCTGGTTTGCCGCATGACGCTGGATGACGATGGTAGCATCGAAGAGAATATCGAATTCTTTGCGGCCACCATCGAATCGAAAGCCAAACTGGTTTATGACGAAGTGTCCGACTGGCTGGAAAATACCGGTTCATGGCAACCAACGAATGAAGCAATTGCCGCGCAGATCCGTCTGCTGCATCGCGTAAGCCAGCTTCGTTCGCAATGGCGTGAGACCCATGCGCTGGTATTTAAGGATCGCCCGGATTACCGCTTTGTTCTGGGTGAAAAAGGCGAAGTGCTGGATATAGTAGCCGAACCGCGCCGCATTGCGAATCGCATTGTTGAAGAGGCGATGATCGCTGCCAACATCTGTGCTGCTCGCGTTCTGCGTGACAAGCTGGGCTTCGGTATTTATAACGTGCATCTGGGTTTTGATCCGGCGAATAGTGAACAGCTGGCCGCCATGCTGAAAACCCATGGCATGCATGTTGATGCGGAAGAAGTGCTGACGCTGGAAGGTTTCTGCAAATTGCGTCGTGAACTGGATGCTCAACCATCTGGCTTCCTCGACAGCCGTATTCGTCGCTTCCAGTCGTTTGCCGAGATCAGCGTTGCACCAGGCCCGCACTTCGGTCTTGGCCTCGAAGCATATGCCACCTGGACTTCACCGATCCGTAAGTACGGCGATATGGTTAACCATCGACTGCTGAAAGCAATTATTAAAGGTGAAACGCCAAAGCGTCCTCAGGATGAAACCACCGTGCAGATGGCTGAACGTCGCCGTCTGAATCGCATGGCGGAACGCGATGTCGGTGACTGGCTGTACGCCCGCTTCCTGCAGAACAAAGCCGGTACAGACACCCGTTTTGCGGCCGAGATTATCGATATCAGCCGCGGCGGTATGCGTGTGCGCCTGGTCGATAACGGCGCAGTCGCGTTTATTCCGGCCCCCTTCATTCACGCTGTGCGTGATGAACTGGTTTGCAGCCAGGAAAACGGAACGGTGCAAATCAAAGGCGAAACGGCGTTTAAAGTGACGGATGTTATTGATGTCACTATCGCCGAAGTGCGCATGGAAACCCGTAGCATTATCGCCCGACCGGCTCTTTAAAAAACCCACCAGCGGCTCCTTCCCCGCCGAAGGGGCCGTTTTTCGCTGCAATCCTTCCCGTATTTTTTTCAATGCCTCCCACAACCCCATAAAAACAGCCACAATTAATCCAGGGCAACTTACTGTTTCGTCAAGATCTATACATTTTTCGCATCAGCTGTGCTGATACACGGACTTGCGTTAATGACAGGTTCTGAGAAATACAACGCGTTCGTCCTGATTGCCCTTAACCTGGGCGGTGCTATGCCCATAAAATGAGCATCCGATGAAACTGCCGATATCACCCAGATGGTACTTTTGACTGATGTGCAGGTAGAACAGATCCATGAAATGTATGGTTGAAGCAAGGGCGCGGCGTGGCACAGTGCAAGACTAATCCACACCAGAATCAGACTGCGTATGGCATAATGAATATATGCTGAGTGTTTATAACAATTTGAGATGTCGTTTTTCTTCTTCTCTTTTTACACTCTTTTCTGCATCATTAATTTATTCAGTTTTCGATATATAGGTGAAGGTATGGCAGACATTGACTTTAAACTCCTTGCTGGCCGGATTGATACCGTTCTGGACATACTGGTTGCCGGAGACACACAATCTGCAATTCGCAATCTGGAAATCCTGAAAGCGGAATTATTGGATCTCGACAACAACGACAAGGCCTCCTCTTCCGGTGCCCCCAAAATGCCCTGGGAAATTTGATCTTTATTTTCACCATCTGACGGCAGCAGGATGCGCTAGCCGCAGTGGTGATGTCCGAATTCAATACCTGATTAAAACGACACAACTATGAATTCCCGACAACAAATTATTCTGCAAACAGTAATTGATAAAGGCCAGATGAGCGTCGCCGATCTGGCTCACATGACCGGCGTTTCTGAAGTCACGATTCGTCAGGATCTGAATACGCTCGAAAAACAGAGCTATCTGCGCCGCACACACGGTTTTGCCGTGCCGCTGGATAGTGATGATGTTGAAACACGCATGATGAGTAACTACACCGTCAAGCGCGCGCTGGCAGATTTTGCCTCCTCTCTGGTTAGCCCCGGTGAAACAGTATTTATTGAAAACGGCAGCAGCAATGCACTGCTCGCCCGTAAGTTAGGCGAACGACGTGATATCACCATTATTACTGTCAGCAGCTATATCGCGCACCTACTGAAAGAATCGCAGTGCGATGTGATCCTGCTTGGCGGCATCTACCAGAAAAAGAGTGAAAGCATGGTTGGCCCGCTGACGCGGCAGTACATCCAGCAGGTGCACTTCAGTAAAGCGTTCATTGGCATCGATGGCTGGCAACAAGAAACGGGTTTTACCGGTCGGGATATGATGCGCACTGATGTCGTTAATGCGGTGCTGGAAAAAGGCATCGAGGCGATTGTGCTTACCGACAGCTCGAAATTTGGTGTGATGCACCCTTATACACTTGGCCCGGTTGAACGCTTCCAGCGGGTGATTACCGATGAAAAACTCTCTTCCGAAGTGCATCAGCAACTTCGCCAGGCAGACCTGATCGTTGATATTGTTAAACCCGGCATTACTGCTTAATTTTCCGCCCGCGAAAGCGGGCTATCTTGCTCATATCTGGGAATATTCCGACGCGTTGATTAAGACTTTTTACCTGTCTGGCTTTCTGCCCCAGAGTAAAATTGATATTAGCGATATAACAGGAAGTGACTATCACCCTCGTGATTGTATTACACCTGCGCAGCAAGGTTTCACGGAAGTGCTTTAAGGTTGGCTACAGCTTCTATACTTAAAGAGATCATTTTTCCGTGAATCGATAATTCAGGAGAAAGTATGATGATGTTAACAAGTAAAAAAATGGCCACCGCACTTCTCACCGTAACCCTGGCAATGTCCCTTAGCGCCTGCGGTCACTGGGATAAACGTTCGCGTAATACTGCCATCGGCGCAGGTGCGGGCGCGCTGGGTGGTGCTGTACTGACAGATGGTAGCACGCTGGGTACATTAGGTGGTGCGGCTGTCGGCGGTATCATTGGTCACCAGGTTGGTAAATAATTGGTCATTGAAATGGCGACAATAAAAAAATAAATATACTTTCTTTTCAGGTCTGAGTTACACAGTGTAAAAAAATAAGGCCGCGATTAATATCGCGGCCTTTCTGTTTTATCCACCGGCAAGTTTAACTTTCATTCCTTTGGCTTCCAGAAGCGATTTTAATAAATCTCGCTTGTCTCCCTGGATTTCAATTACACCTTCTTTTACCGCACCGCCGCATCCGCATTTTTTCTTCAATTCAGCGGCCAGTTTAGCCAGTGTTTCATCATCAGAATCAATACCGGTGATCAGGCACACACCTTTGCCTTTGCGTCCGCTGGTCTGGCGTTGAATGCGTACAATACCATCGCCTTTCGGGCGTACGGTCGCCGTTTTAGGTTCGTCAATACGCCCGCCTTCCGTGGAATAAACCAGACGGCTGTTGTTGTCGCTCATTAAGCCCCCTTACTCAGCGAAGCGTTGATGGCTTTTAGAGTTGCGGCTGGATCTGCAGATTGCGTAACCGGGCGGCCAATTACCATATAGTCCACGCCCGCAAGCTGCGCCTCTTCCGGCGTCATAATACGGCGTTGATCGCCCGCAGCGCTACCCAGAGGACGAATGCCTGGCGTCACCAGCTTAAATGCCTTACCCAGCTCTTTTTTGAAACGTACGGCTTCCTGAGCTGAGCAGACCACGCCATCAAGGCCACACTGTTGCGTCAGGCGTGCGAGACGCTCCGCATACTCTGCTGGAGAGACGTTGATGCCCAGATCCTGTAAGTCGCTGGCTTCCATGCTAGTTAACACAGTAACAGCGATCAGTAGCGGGGCATCAGAACCAAAAGAGGATAGCGCTTCTTTCGCCGCTGTCATCATCCGTGCCCCGCCTGAGGCATGAACGTTAACCATCCACACCCCGAGATCTGCCGCTGCTTTCACCGCATGCGCCGTGGTATTAGGGATATCATGAAATTTCAGGTCCAGGAAAATATCAAAACCGCGCTGTTGCAGATCGCGTACCAATTGCGGCCCGAACAACGTAAACATCTCTTTGCCCACTTTCAGGCGGCAATCGCGGGGATCGATGCGGTCGACAAATGCCAGTGCTTTGTCGCGGTTATCATAATCAAGTGCCACTACCACCGGGGAAGTAGTCACAGCGCGGGAAGTCGATAAAGGAGTAGATGTCATGATCAGGCCTTCTGAAATGAGGCACCCGCACAGGCGCAAAGTGAATAAACGGCGTGCATTCTACCTGTGAGAGCCTGGAAATAACAGTTTCCATTTTTTGCCTGATAAGCGATGTTACTGCGCAGATCTGACAAATGAAAGTTAAAGCCTAATAGTATGTTGTAACTAAAATAAGATCTTTTAAAAAATCACTGCCCGTCGAGGCCGCGAATAGGCTTAACCGTTGACCACGCCCGGCATGATGGACAGTGCCAGTAGATGGTAAATGCCGTAAAACCGCACTTATGGCAACGGTAGCGCGGTTTACTACGGATCTGCTCACCTACCATATCGCGCAGCACCATCAGGCTCTCTTTCGCACGCCCTTCCTCTGCATCATTCAAGTGGTAATCAATGAGTTTATGGAACACGCGCATGGTCGGATGACGCTGTAGCTGTCGGGTAACGTAGCTCTGTGCAGCATCAGCCCCATCACGCTGTTCCATGATTTCCGCCAGCATCAGTTCCGCTGTGGCGCCAACGTTTTCTTCAACGCAACGTTGCAAAAATGCCGCCCACTCGTCGTTTTTACCGAGTTGATGATAGCAGGTCTGCAGCATATCCAGCGTTTCGCACACCAGATCTTTATCCTGCTCGATCACCCGCAATAGTGTTTCGACCGCTTTGGCGTACTCTCCGTTGCCCATAAACACCCGCCCCATCATGATGGAAACGCGGGGATTATTGCGATCGGCGGCAGCGCCTTTTTTCAGCAGCCCCATCGCGCGATCCATATCTTCATTTCCCATCTGTTGCAGCGCCAGCTCACAGTAAAAATGGGCGATATCGCCGAGCTGCTTCTCTTTACCGAGTTTCACCAGCCGCTCCGCCACATCAATCGCTTTCTGCCATTCACTGGTGGCCTGATAAATTTGCAGCAATTGCTGTAGCGCATTGACGCGGAAATCCGTTTCATCGACCAGTTGCTTGAACATATCTTCGGCCCGGTCATACAAACCCGCCGCCATATAGTCACGACCCAGTTGCTGCACGGCAAGTAGACGCTGGTCATAGGTGAGCGAGGCACTTTCCATCAGCGTTTGGTGTATGCGAATAGCGCGATCCACTTCACCACGCGAACGGAACAGATTACCAAGGGTGAGATGGGCTTCGACGGTGCCTGTATCCTCTTTCAACATCTCAAGGAACAGGTCTACAGCCTTATCTTGCTGGTTGCTAAGTAAAAGGTTAACCCCGGCCACATATTCACGTGAGAGCCGGTTAGCTTCATCTTGCTTTGTTTGTTGAGCATTTCTGCGCCCCATATACCAGCCGTAGGCAGCCGCGACAGGTAACAACAGAAAAAGCAACTCCAGCATAAAATATTATTCCTTCCCCGCCGCTGTGCCGGAGACAACCGGAACATCAGAGGCGGGAGCAAGCTGGTGCTCAAGTCGCTTGATCTTACGTTCCGCTCTAACCAGAGAGACCCGTACGCGTAGCCAGAACAGGCCGCAAATCAGCCAGCCGATGACAAACCCGGCTGCAAACAGCACAGCCAGCAACGTAGAAATGCGATATTCGCCCTGCGCGAGTAAATAATTGAATGTCACTTGCTGATCGTTTTGCGCACCAAGCGTAATCGACACGACAAAAATCGCTAATACCAGTAAGAAAATGAGTAAATATTTCACATTACATCCCGTTATGTGGTTCAGGCGATGAATTTCTATGCAACTGACTGCACGCAGCCTTATAACCTATCATTTTAGCGCCCATCGTGGAATGAAATTACATAATGCCAGATTCCGATTTGCGGGCGAAATATCGGAAATCAAGTCTCACGATCTCTGGCGACAATTTCTGGCACCTCTTGCGCGGGCGGCGTTAATGGGCCGCACAGGCGCTGCGCCAGCCAGGTTGCCAGCGTAACCAGCAGCCAGGAAATCAACGTTGCGGTCACTAAATCGCGCGGCCAGTGCATGCCCAGCAATAAACGGCTACCCATTACTCCGGTTGCCCATACTAACAGGAAAACAAGGGTCCATGTCCGTCTGCGTGGCCACAATAAACCCACGCCCAACAGCGCCCAACTCGCAGCAAACATAGTATGTCCGGAAGGAAAGGCAAAACCGGTCTCTTTTTGCCAATGTTTTTGTAAAAAACCAGGAATATCATGCTGCCCGGTGAGCTGTGATTTCACCAGTTGCCCCCGCGCCTTACGCTTTAAAGCATAGAACTCATCCGCCGGAATATTGTGTGTTTGTTCCAGCCATAACACGAAGGGACGCGGCTCCTGCACCCGCTCTTTGACGAAGGATTTTAACCCCTGCCCGACCAGAATTGCGCATCCAAGAATCGCAAACAGCATCAGCGCCGCTTTCAGGCGAAAACGCAGGCACCAGAGAAACCAACCGCACAGCGCAATGTGCGTAATAATCCCCCACGGCTGCGTAACCGTTTCGGTTAACCAGAAGAGAAAATGGAGCCACCAGCGAGGTTGGCCAGGCTGCCAACTCCATCCGGATACCCACACGGCCAGCGGCATCACCAATAATATCAACGCTCCCACAGTTGTACGCTTTACAATTGACAGCATGTCCTCTCCTTTCTGATAAGCGACTCAATCATAACCGAAATATAACATTCACGCTAAAATCGCCGTGTTTGTGCGTTTAAGCAGCAATGGAATGGTCACTTGTAGGTGTTATTCAGTGCATTGTGGCAAAATACACCTATACAGAAGGCCAACAGGCTAAAAGTGCGCAATGCGCCAATATAATTCGGAGATTCACATGCAACTTAAACGTGTGGCAGAAGCCAAGCTGCCAACTCCATGGGGAGATTTCCTGATGGTGGGTTTTGAAGAATTGGCTACCGGGCAAGATCACGTTGCTCTTGTTTTCGGCGATATTTCCGGGCAGTTGCCTGTCCTGGCACGTGTACATTCGGAGTGTCTGACTGGTGACGCACTTTTCAGTTTGCGTTGTGACTGCGGTTTTCAGCTTGAAGCGGCCCTGAATCATATCGCCGAGGAAGGCCGCGGCGTGCTGCTTTACCATCGCCAGGAAGGGCGTAATATTGGTCTGCTGAATAAAATCCGCGCTTATGCGTTGCAGGATCAGGGCTACGACACCGTTGAGGCCAACCATCAATTGGGTTTCGCCGCCGATGAACGCGATTTCACCCTGTGCGCCGATATGTTCAAACTACTGGGTGTGGATGAGGTCCGCCTGCTGACCAATAACCCTAAGAAAGTGGAAATCCTGACCGAAGCCGGGATCAACATCGTGGAACGCGTACCACTGATTGTCGGCCGCAACCCAAAAAACGAACACTATCTGGATACTAAAGCTGAAAAAATGGGACATCTGCTGAAATAAGCTGCCGCCATGAAAGAAAAGGGAAAGGGAAAAGGCCTGCATTTGCAGGCCTTTTTGTTTAGTTCAGCATATTGCGTATCACGTAGTGCAAAATGCCGTCATTGCGATAGTAAGTCAGCTCTGTAGACGTATCAATGCGGCAGCGGCATTCCAGCACTTCCTGCTTACCATCAGCGCGAGTTAGTGTTACCGCTAATGTTCCGCCCGGGCTGATATGCTCCAGATCGACAATGTCCAGTTTTTCCTCGCCAGTAAGTCCCAGCGTTTTGCGCGTAACACCTTGCGGGAATTCTAGCGGCAGGATCCCCATCCCAATCAGATTCGAGCGGTGAATACGCTCAAACGATTCGGCGATCACCACACGAATCCCCAGCAAACGCGGCCCCTTGGCGGCCCAGTCGCGGCTGGAGCCTGAGCCATACTCTTTACCAGCGATTACCGCTAATGGCGTTTTTTCCTGCTGATAGCGCATCGCGGCATCATAGATGGAGATCACTTCACTGCCCGGTAAATGGCGTGTCATTCCCCCTTCCACGCCTGGCACCATTTCATTACGGATACGAATATTGGCAAACGTGCCACGCATCATGACTTCATGGTTGCCGCGTCTGGATCCGTACGAGTTAAAATCACGACGCTCAACACCGTGGCTTTGCAGATAACGCCCCGCCGGGCTGTCCGCTTTGATACTGCCCGCTGGCGAAATATGATCGGTGGTGACGGAATCACCCAACATGGCCAGGATCCGCGCGCTGTGAATATCCTCCACCGGCTTCGGTTGTACCGCCATATCATCAAAGAATGGGGACAAACGAATATAGGTCGAATCGTTCTGCCAGTCGTAAGTGTCCGAACGCTGAACCTGGATGGCTTTCCATTCCGGGGTACCTTCAAACACCTCGGCATACTCCTTGCGGAACATTTCTGTCGAAACCTGCTCAACGGCACGCGCAATTTCGTTACCGGAAGGCCAGATATCCTTCAGATACACCGGATCGCCTTTCCGATCGTGGCCCAGAGGATCAGTTGCGAGGTTGATATTCATGTTCCCCGCCAGCGCGTAAGCCACCACCAGCGGGGGAGACGCCAGCCAGTTGGTTTTCACCAGCGGATGAATGCGGCCTTCAAAGTTACGGTTGCCCGACAGCACCGCGCCAACTGTCAGATCGCCCTCGCGGATCGCCTGCTCAATCGGTTCCGGTAACGGGCCCGAGTTACCGATACAGGTCGTACAGCCATAACCAACCAGGTTAAACCCCAACTCATCAAGGTAAGGCGTCAGGCGCGCTTGTGCCAGGTAATCGGAAACCACTTTCGAACCCGGCGCCAGTGAAGCTTTTACCCACGGCTGACGTTTCAACCCGAGTGCGACGGCTTTCTTGGCCAATAAACCAGCGGCCATCAGCACGCTGGGGTTTGAGGTATTCGTACAGGAAGTAATGGCCGCAATGACCACCGCGCCATCCGGCAACTGATATGAATGCCCATTGAGCACGTAGTCAACTGGTTTGCGGTCCTTCTGTGCTGTATTCAGTTCCAGTTCAGAGCTGGCAGCAAAGGCTTTAGGCACATCGCTAAGCGCTACACGATCCTGTGGACGTTTCGGGCCAGCAAGACTTGCCTCGACATCATGCATATTCAGTTCGAGTGTGCTGGTAAATACCGGCTCATCACCCGGGTTACGCCACATGCCCTGCGCTTTCGCGTAGACCTCAACCAGCGCAACCTGCTCTTTGCTGCGCCCACTAAGACGCATATATTCAAGTGTTACGGTATCAATAGGGAAAAAACCACAAGTGGCACCATACTCCGGCGCCATATTGGCGATAGTGGCGCGATCGGCGAGCGGCAGCGAATCGAGTCCATCACCATAAAATTCGACAAATTTCCCCACTACACCGTGTTTACGCAACATCTGCGTCACCGTCAGTACCAGGTCAGTGGCGGTAATGCCTTCTGGCAGCTTACCGGTCAGTTTAAAACCAACGACGTCAGGAATGAGCATTGACACTGGCTGGCCAAGCATGGCGGCTTCCGCTTCAATACCCCCGACGCCCCAGCCCAGCACGCCCAGACCATTGATCATCGTGGTATGGGAATCGGTACCGACCAGCGTGTCCGGGTAAGCAACCCACTCTTTGTCCTGTAATTCGCTCCACACGGCCTTGCCGAGGTATTCAAGGTTGACCTGGTGACAAATACCGGTGCCAGGCGGTACGACGCTGAAGCGGCTGAAGGCTTGCTGGCCCCAGCGCAGGAAAACGTAGCGCTCATGGTTACGTTCCATTTCCAGCCGGACGTTCTCTTCGAACGCATCATCATCACCAAAATGATCAACGGTGACAGAGTGATCGATAACCAAATCAACCGGTGACAGCGGGTTTACTTTGGCGGTATTACCACCAAGACGTTTTACCGCTTCGCGCATGGCCGCAAGATCAACGACCGCGGGAACGCCAGTAAAATCCTGCATCAGAACCCTGGCCGGGCGATAGGCAATTTCTCTGTCGGCGTGAGCCGTGCTTAGCCAGCCCGCCAGCGCACGGATATCCTCTTCAGTGACGGATTCTTCATCCTGCCAGCGCAGAAGGTTTTCGAGTAGTACTTTGAGTGACTTGGGTAGACGCGAAATATCTCCAAGTTGTCTGGCGGCCAGCGGCAAGCTGTAGTATTGGTAAGTTTTATTCTCTGCCTGCAACGTGTCCTTACTGGCTTCGCGTAGGGTCAACGACATGTGCTCCTCCTTACTTACAGGGATTGCGATACCCTGAGGATCTTCAGGGTCTGTATTAAAGATAACACAAACATATCGTAACGTTTTGATAACAACCCGAATTGCTACAAACGGGTAAATTTGCAGGTGATAAAATTAAAAACCCCGCAATTTGCGAGGTTTTTCAATTCATTACTCATTACCGGAAGAGCATCCAGACAATCTGAGCCCAAAAGAGGAGGGAAACAGAAAACACGGTGATCCACGACCAGTATTTCATTCGATAATGATTATTCATCAACTAATTACCCGAAAAACTATTCATTAAAACTGAGTCTTTACTCAATCTATTTATGCTGTGTATTAATTAAATAGTACATAAGAACATATCAATGAATAGCGCGGATAATTCCCCACAATTATTCTGATGATATAATTATTGTTTTTTGATGTCGTCTTCCGCAAAGGCATCAATAAAAGCTTGCTGCTGCGGCGTCAGTTTCCAGCATGCCGGAATAGAGGTCACAGTTTTGGTTTTGGCTTTCTGTGGTGTGTCACGAAGCTGACATACTTGCTTAACTGGTTCTAATCGACCCGCTATAGCCATTTTAACCCCAGAATTTCCAGATCAATAACGCAATAACCGCCCAAAATAAGGCAGAACCAAGAAATACAGCCAGCCAGGCTTTACGCTTGAGCTCAGGATCCCTTTTTGGCTCTTCACTTCCTGATGGCATTGCTAACCTCGCACAATCGACATCACTTATCATTTTGGCACCAACAATAGGTACGATTAATCATGGGATGAGACAAATCCTAAAAGAACTTTAGCCGAAAATCCAGTGAATTTACTCACCATTTTCAAAGAAATATTTAATCTTTTGACCACAAATAAATTATTGAAGTAATAAATTTGCAGACCAGCAATTTAGTTTCTATTTTTGTCGCTAATGAGTGACAGTGTCTGCTTTGAGGATGTGATTTCAATCACTGTAGAAGGTTTTTGATAAGTCAGATGATGGTAATAGCGATTTAACTTTAGTCAGAATTAAGGGTATCTTTTCAGTCAGAAAGATACCCTCCGACATTATTTTTGCGGCAACTTAATATCTTTAAACATCGCTTCTATATCTTCATTAGAACGCAATGCCACGGCAGTATCGACCACATCGCGAGTTAAATGCGGCGCAAAGCGTTGAATAAAATCATACATATAACTGCGTAAGAAAGTGCTGCGACGGAAGCCAATTTTGGTTGTACTGTGGCTGAAAATCTCATGAGCATCCAGCTTAACCAAGTCCGGATCGGAGACCGGATCGACCGCCATACTGGCAATAACACCTACCCCCAGACCAAGCCTTACATAAGTTTTAATAACGTCAGCATCGGTGGCGGTAAAGACAATACGCGGCGTTAACCCTGCGCGATTAAACGCGGTATCCAGCTCAGAACGGCCCGTAAAACCAAAGGTGTATGTTACCAGCGGATACTGCGCCAGTTCGTCAATCGTAACGGACTGCTTTGAAGCCAGCGGATGTTCCGGCGTGACTACAATTGAACGATTCCAGTGATAGCACGGCAGCATCACCAGATCGTCATACAGATGTAACGCCTCGGTGGCAATGGCGAAATCAGCATTGCCTTTCGACACCGCTTCAGCAATTTGCGTGGGCGAACCCTGGTGCATATGCAACGAGACACGCGGGTAACGCTCAATAAAACCCTTGATAACGTTGGGCAGCGCATAACGCGCCTGGGTATGTGTGGTGGCGACATAGAGTGAGCCTTTATCGGGCCAGGTGTGTTCCCCGGCCACCGATTTAATCGCGTCCACTTTCGACAGGACTTCACGCGCAATACGGATAATTTCCTGCCCGGCAGGCGTCACCTGGGTAAGATGCTTGCCGCTGCGGGAAAAAATTTGGATCCCCAGTTCATCTTCCAGCATGCGAACTTGCTTACTGATACCAGGCTGGGAAGTATAAAGCCCTTCCGCCGTCGAGGAGACATTGAGGTTGTGATTCACCACCTCGACGATATAACGAAGCTGCTGTAGTTTCATAACAGACCATCCCAAGTACGCAAACGGGTAATCGCTTAAGACAATTTAATAATAAAAAAACGTATTGCTATAACAACTATATCATTTATAGCTTCTGTGTATAGCAGCGAACAAACAATAATAATACAGGTATAAAAAAGGACCGACAGAGCGGCCCTTTATAGATAATTAACTGAAGTGACTTATTTTTTAGCTTCAGTCCATTTGTTATCGATATAGAAAGCCGACCACCCGGTTGCTTTTCCCTCTTTTTCCGATGCCACATACTGCTGCTTGGTTTTACGGCTAAAGCGGACAATCGTTTTATTACCTTCCGGATCCTGCTGTGGAGCATCGGCCAGATAACGCAGTTTCTCCGGCAGACGATCGCGGAAGCGATACAACTCTTCCACCAGCGGTGCACGCGTTTCACGCGATTTCGGGAAGGTATTAGCTGCGAGGAAAACGCCGGCAGCACCATCACGCAGAACGAAATAAGCGTCAGACTTCTCACAAGGCAGTTCCGGCAAAGGCACCGGATCTTCCTTCGGCGGCGCAACTTCACCGTTACGCAAAATTTTACGCGTGTTTTTGCAATCGTCGTTGGTACATGCCATGTACTTACCAAAACGCCCCATTTTCAGGTGCATTTCAGAACCGCATTTCTCACACTCAACAATCGGGCCGTCATACCCTTTGATGCGGAACTCGCCCTCTTCAATTTCGTAACCATCACAGGTGGGGTTATTTCCGCAGACATGTAATTTACGTTTTGGATCAATGAGGTAGCTGTCCATCGCCGTGCCGCATTTCTGACAACGACGTTTGGCGCGCAGCGCGTTGGTTTCCGCGTCATCGCCTTCCAGCACATTAAGCACTTCGTTTTCCGGCACCAGGTTAATGGTGGTTTTGCAACGCTCTTTTGGCGGCAGCGCATAGCCGGAACAGCCGAGGAATACGCCAGTACTGGCGGTACGGATCCCCATTTTACGACCGCAGGTCGGGCAGTCGATGCTGGTCAACACCATCTGGTTCGGTCGCATCCCGCCAACTTCCGGATCCTGTTCGGCTTGCTCAAGCTGGCGAGAGAAATCGCCAAAGAAGCTGTCCAGCACCTTACGCCACTCGGCTTCATGGTTTGCAACGCGGTCGAGGCTGTCTTCCATCTGCGCGGTAAAGTCGTAATTCATCAACTCGCGGAAGTTCTCTTCCAGGCGATCGGTGACAATTTCACCCATTTTTTCTGCGTAAAAACGACGGTTTTCCACGCGCACATAGCCTCTGTCCTGAATGGTCGAAATGATCGACGCATAAGTGGACGGACGGCCAATGCCGCGTTTTTCAAGCTCTTTAACCAGCGAAGCTTCGCTGAAACGCGCAGGCGGCTTGGTAAAGTGTTGCGCCGGAGTCAGTTCGACGAGCGACAGTACATCACCTTTATTCACCGACGGAAGAGTGCGATCTTCATCACCCTTGCGCAGTGCAGGCATCACTTTTGTCCAGCCATCAAAGCGCAAAATACGCCCGCGCGCTTTGAGGCGGAAATCGCCCGCGCCCACGGTCAGCGTCGTGGAATCGTACTGCGCAGACGTCATCTGACAGGCGACGAACTGACGCCAGATAAGTTGATATAGCTTCTGTGCGTCGGTTTCCATATCCTTCAGCGACTCAGCCTGCACCGCAACATCGGAAGGGCGAATAGCTTCGTGCGCTTCCTGGGAATTCTCTTTACTGGCGTACTGGTTAGCAGACTCCGGCAGGTATTTCTTACCGAAATTGTCGGCAATATAGCCACGAACCATGCTGACTGCGTCCTGACTCAGGTTGGTTGAGTCGGTACGCATATAGGTGATGTAACCGGCTTCGTATAAACGCTGCGCCATCATCATGGTTTTCTTCACGCCAAAGCCGAGACGCGTACTGGCAGCCTGCTGCAACGTCGAGGTGATAAACGGCGCACCCGGCTTGCTGCTGGTTGGTTTATCTTCCCGCTCCAGCACGGTGTAACGCGCTTTCTCCAGCAGGCTAACGGCGGCCATTGTCTGTTCGCGGTTGACCGGACG
Source organism: Kosakonia arachidis (assembly GCF_900116535.1). Classification (GTDB taxonomy): domain Bacteria; phylum Pseudomonadota; class Gammaproteobacteria; order Enterobacterales; family Enterobacteriaceae; genus Kosakonia; species Kosakonia arachidis. Next base: position 1,618,919 of record NZ_FPAU01000001.1, read on the forward strand.
GAACGCTTTGTCACCATGGTGTGTCACCTGCAGTGGCAATGCGTCGCCGTCAGGCGTCGTGGTAGCAGCATCGATTTCCCAGAACTCTTCCGGAACAAAGGCTTTGATTTCGCGTTCGCGTTCAACCACCAGACGCACAGCAACAGACTGTACGCGGCCAGCAGAAAGACCACGGGCAATTTTCTTCCACAGCAGAGGCGAGACCATGTAACCCACAACGCGATCCATAAAGCGGCGCGCCTGCTGGGCATTCACACGGTCAATATTCAGTTCACCAGGCTTTTCAAAAGCCTGCCGAATGGCATTCTTGGTGATTTCGTTAAACACTACGCGGCTATAGCGTTTATCATCACCGCCGATCACTTCCCGCAGGTGCCATGCAATGGCTTCCCCTTCGCGGTCAAGGTCGGTTGCGAGATAGATGTGGTCAGCTTTCTCAGCCAGCGATTTCAGTTCAGAAACCACCTTTTCTTTGCCTGGCAGCACTTCATAATGTGCATCCCAGTTGTGCCATGGGTCGATCCCCATGCGATTGACAAGAGCGCCGCGTTCATCCTTTTTAGGCTTCTTAGCCGTTTTGGTGGAGGCTGAGTCTGCACTCTTTTTGGGTGCTGAGCCGCTGGTCGGCAAATCACGGATATGACCAACACTGGATTTAACCACATAATCATTACCCAGATATTTATTGATCGTTTTGGCTTTTGCCGGGGACTCAACGATAACGAGAGCTTTACCCATATTCACCTTTACCTAATTTAATTCTTCCAGGAATACGTCGACATTGCTTAACACCACCCACGACGAACCTTCACTATTGCGGCAACAGCAGGGGATATCAACCCCATATCTGGCCAGGCGCGTTAAACGGAGCATTCAGGTGGCTGAGTTTACAAGCTTTTTCGCGTCAGGATGATGTTGTACGACGGTGTTATGGTCGAATGTCAAGCAATTCTGTTGCCAGGTTGACGAAAGCGTCACACTGTACCTGATAAAATTTGTTACGCAACTTTATTAGCACGCAAAAACGAAACGCGCCAGCATAACAACAGGCCAAACCCTTTGCAAAAACAGGGAAAATTTGCTCCCTGTCGGGGCCAGCGGTAAACTTCAGAAAATTTTGAGGAGTAGAAAAATGACGGGTACATCTCAACCTATCGATCGTCAGACGTTGCTGGAGCTGGCTAACAAACTGATCCGTGAGCATGAAGATACGCTGGCAGGTATTGCAGCCACCAATGTTACCCAGCGGAATGGCGTGCTGGTGTTCAGCGGCGAGTACTATCTGGATGAGCAAGGTCTTCCGACGCCGAAAAGCACGGCAGTATTCAATATGTTCAAATATTTAGCCCATGAACTTTCTGAAAAGTATCATCTTATCGACTAACTAAAAACGCGAGGCTTCTGGCCTCGCGTTTTGTCTACATCAGGGGTTTTTGACCGCGCTGCCACCAGCGCATCAGCAAATGGTCAATACTTTCTGTTGCACTGCCGGTAACCCGCTCCATCATTTTCTTGCGTTGCTGGTATCGGACACCGATAACTTCATGATCCTCATACAGGCTGAGCAGCAGTTCGTCACTGGTGCCAATCTCATCAATCAAACCCTTATCCAGTGCCTGGGAACCGTACCAGTGCTCACCGGTCGCCACGCTTTCAATATCCAGCGCCGGGCGCATCTGATGAACAAAATCTTTAAATAAGTCATGGGTTTCATTTAGGCTTTCGCGGAATTTCTGTCGCCCTTCTTCGGTATTTTCACCCAGTAGCGTTAGCGTACGTTTAAACTGTCCGGCAGTATGCAGTTCAATATCAATCTCTTTACCTTTCAGGAAACGATTGAAGTTAGGGATCTGCGCCACCACGCCGATAGAGCCAATAATGGCGAAGGGTGCGGCAACAATTTTGTCCGCCACGCAGGCCATCATATAACCGCCGCTGGCTGCCACTTTATCGACGGCGATGGTCAGCGGAATATGTCTGTCACGCAGGCGCTGTAATTGAGAAGCCGCAAGACCATAACCGTGCACTACACCGCCGGGGCTTTCAAGGCGTAGAACGACCTGATCCTGCGGTTTTGCCACGGTCAGCACGGCGGTAATTTCCTCGCGCAACCCACTGACTTCGCCGGCATCCATACTGCCTTTGAAATCCAGCACATAAACACGCGATTTTGCTGGGTCAACAATTTTCCCTGCTTTTGCTTTCGCTTTGGCTTCCTTTGCCTCCTGCTTAAGCTTTTTCTTCTGCGCTTTATGCCACTGTTTCTGCTGATGAACGTCCAGCAACGAAGTAGACATTTCCTCCTGCATCTCTTTATATTGCTCGCTCAAACGGGCAATTTTTAGCTCGCCACGCTGACGCTTGCGCTGCGTCAGATTGACAATAAGCACCGCTATCACCGCAATCGCCACTACCACGGTCGCGATCTTAGCCAAAAAAAGACCATATTCAGACAGTAATTCCACGCGTACCACCTCGGTTACATCAATAATAATGGCCCCAGTGTACATGAGCCGTCCGGGCGCGTCTCGCGCAAGCCCGGCACCAAATGTGCCATGTTGCTGAATTTTTTAACACTCTCAGACTTAAAGGTTGAGCAACTCTCCACGAGGCCGATTGAAATAGACTGTCATTTAAGGCATAAAGCCAACATATTAAGGTGATTAACGGCCCGGCCTGAGGAGGCAGTGTGCATTATCAGCCGCAGCGCGATCTGCTAAATGACCGCATTATTCTTGTGACCGGTGCCAGTGACGGAATCGGTAAAGAAGCCGCCCTGACCTACGCTCGCCACGGCGCAAGTCTGATTTTGCTCGGACGCCAGGAAGCAAAGTTACGCCAGGTCGCGCAGGCCATAGAGGATGAGGGGCAGCAGGCGCAGTGGTTTACCCTGAATATGGCAACCTGTACGCCGGAAGAGTGCCTGCAGTTGGCGGCAACGATTGCTGCCGCCACACCTCATCTTGATGGTGTGCTACATAACGCCGGTTTACTGGGCGATGTCTGCCCGATGAGCGAACAAGATCCGGCGACCTGGGATGCCGTTATGCAGGTCAACGTCAACGCAACGTTCTATCTTACGCAGGCGCTTCTTCCTTTATTACTCAAATCAGACAGCGGTTCGCTGGTGTTCACCTCTTCCAGTGTTGGCCGTCAGGGACGCGCCAACTGGGGTGCTTACGCAGCGTCAAAATTCGCCACCGAGGGAATGATGCAGGTGCTGGCCGAAGAGTACCAGAACCGCCTGCGGGTCAACTGTATCAACCCGGGCGGCACGCGCACCAAAATGCGTGCCAGCGCCTTCCCTACAGAAGATCCGCAAAAATTGAAAACCCCCGCCGATATTATGCCGCTCTATTTGTGGCTGATGGGCGATGACAGCCGACGCAAAACCGGGATGAGCTTCGATGCTCAACCCGGCCGTAAACCAGGGATCGCACAATGAGTGAAGAACGTTATCAGCAACGTCAGCAGCGCGTAAAAGAACGCGTTGATGCGCGCGTGGCCGCCGCGCAGGACGAACGTGGAATTATTATTGTCTTCACCGGCAACGGCAAAGGCAAAACTACCGCGGCGTTCGGCACCGCTACGCGCGCAATCGGACATGGGAAAAAGGTCGGCGTGATCCAGTTTATCAAAGGGACCTGGCCAAATGGCGAACGTAACTTGCTGGAGCCATTGGGCGTGGAATTTCAGGTCATGGCGACAGGTTTTACCTGGGACACACAAAATCGCGAGAGCGACACAGCGGCTTGTCTGGCGGTGTGGCAACACGCGCAGAGGATGCTGGCAGATCCTTCTCTGGACATGGTGCTGCTCGATGAGCTGACCTACATGGTAGCGTATGATTATCTGCCGCTGGAAACGGTGCTGAATGCGCTGCGCAACCGTCCACCGATGCAAACTGTGATCATTACGGGGCGCGGCTGTCACCGGGATATTCAGGAACTGGCGGATACCGTCAGCGAACTACGTCCGGTTAAACATGCTTTCGAAGCAGGTATTAAAGCGCAGATCGGTATTGATTATTAATGGTAAATCTGGCCTGGCGATGATGCAGGCCAATTGACGAGCTACAACAATTCCGACGTTATAAAAGGGGCTTTCGCCCCTTTCTGTTAATCGTTTTTGTTACGCGCACTGCCGGGACGGCGAGCACCGCCAGGCTGGCTGTGGCGCTTCACGGCACGACGGATCTGGTTTGCTTTCATGCGGCGACGATCTTTTTCTACCGCCACTTTTGATTGCGTCTCAGCTTCCAGGCCAACCAGCTCGCGCAAATAGTTGGTCTGCGCCAGATCAAGTTCCGTCCAGCCGCCACGCGGCAGGCCTTTTGGCAGCGGGATATCACCGTAACGTACGCGGATCAGGCGGCTAACCTGGACACCCACCGCTTCCCAAAGGCGACGCACTTCGCGGTTACGTCCTTCGGTCAGGGTCACGTTATACCACTGGTTAATACCTTCGCCACCGCTGAATTTGATGGTTTTAAAGGCCGCAGGACCGTCTTCCAGTTGCACGCCGCGTGCGAGATCGCGCAGTTTAGCATCATCCACCTCACCAAATACACGCACGGCGTATTCGCGCTCGACTTCACGGCTCGGGTGCATCAGGCGGTTCGCCAGCTCACCATCGGTGGTGAACAGCAACAGACCACAGGTATTGACGTCGAGACGGCCAACAGCAATCCAGCGTGCACCACGCAATTTCGGCAGGCGATCGAAGACGGTCGGGCGGCCTTCAGGATCGTTGCGGGTGCAGAGCTCGCCTTCTGGTTTGTAGTACGCCAGCACTCGACAAATTTGCTCAACGGACTCTTTCACCGAAATGAGGTGACCATCGATACGAATTTTCAACCCCGGCGTCACCTCAACGCGGTCCCCCAGCGTCGCGATTTTACCGTCGACGCTGACGCGGCCAGCTTCAATAATAGATTCGATCTCACGGCGGGAGCCGTGGCCAGCTCGCGCCAGCACTTTCTGTAGTTTCTCGCTCATAGAGCATCCTTAGGTGTCGCCTTCACAGGCGTCGAATAGGGTCATCAGTCCGGCGAAGCCGCTGCTGAAATGGCCGCGTAGTATAGCGGCTTGCGTCACTATAAGAAAGGCTTAACGTCGCCGACGCCTTCGCGCAGCACCACCGGCAAGTCATTGGTTAAGTCTATCACGGTCGTTGGTTGCTGCCCGAGATAGCCGCCGTGGATGATCAGATCGACGACTTTTTCCAGGCGATCTTTAATTTCATCAGGGTCGGATTCGGTAAAATCGCTGCCTGGCAGCATTAATGACGTTGAGAGCATCGGCTCATTGAGCGCTTCCAGCAGTGCCAGCGCAATCGGATTCGACGGTACGCGTAGCCCGATGGTTTTGCGTTTTTCCTGCAATAAACGACGCGGTACCTCTTTTGTCCCTTTCAGGATAAAAGTGTAATTACCAGGCGTATTGTTTTTAATAAGACGAAACGCCACATTATCAACAAATGAATAGGTCGACAGCTCGGACAGATCGCGGCACATCAACGTAAAGTTGTGGCCATCCGGCAGATGACGGATGCGGCAAATTCTTTCCATCGCGCCTTTATCCTCGATTTTACACCCCAGCGCATACCCGGAGTCAGTGGGATAAACAACCACACCGCCCTTACGCACGATCTCCACCGCCTGATTAATTAATCGTGGTTGTGGGTTTTCCGGATGAATATAAAAAAACTGACTCATACTTCCCTCTCTTACGTTTTACTGCGGCTGCTCCCATTTCAGCCAGACGCCTTCAACACCAGCCGGTAGCCAGAGTTTTCGCCCCAGTTCAATCCACGGGCAGGGCTGATGGAAATCCGATCCTTGCGACGCCAGCAAACCATACTGGCGGGCATATACGGCGAGCTGCGCTCGTTCATTGGGAGCCTGCTGGCATTGGGCGACTTCCATCGCCTCTCCGCCGCGGTCAGCAAAATGCGCCAGCAGTCTTTTCAACCATTTAGCGGAAAGATTATAACGACCAGGATGGGCCAGCACCGCCGTTCCGCCAGAATGATGAATCACTTCAATAGCTTGTTCTATTGTACACCACTGCGGCGGAACATATCCGGTTTTCCCACGCGCAAGATATTTTTTAAAAACATCGGCGATGTTACTGGCCTTACCCTGCGCAACCAGAAAGCGGGCAAAGTGACCACGCGTCACGCTCGCGCCCCGTGCCAGTTGTTGTGCGCCCTCCCACGCACCGGGGATATGCGCTTTTTCCAGACGTTCGGCTATCAATTGCGCACGCAGGACACGACGGGCGGACTGCTGCTGCAAAAATTCGCACATCGCCGGGTGATCGATATCGATATTCAGACCCACGATATGGATTTCATGATTTTCCCAGACGGTGGAGATTTCCACGCCGCTAATTAATTTCAGCGCCAGCCTGGCGCGGGCAATTTCAGCCCGTGCCACAGGGATCGCAGTTGTGGTATCGTGATCCGTAATGGCCAGCGTGCCGACACGCATTTCTACCGCGCGATGTACCAGTTGTTCCGGGGAAAGCAGGCCGTCAGAGGCACTGGTGTGGCTATGCAGGTCATAAATAATGGCGTAATTCGTGTCGCTCAAAGCGGCTCCGTAAATTTATCAGGGCATCTATTTGCGCCCTATCATAACGGTTAGCCAACTTTTTCTGAAATCGAGGGTTGACTTTCCCTCCATGAACCAGTTAACTAGTACGTAAGTTCACACGACAAGGTATCGCAACAATGAATGCACATTTCTCTGTTACTCGCTGGTGGCGCACTCCCTGAACAGGGCTGTGAGATCTCGTGCGCATTCAGCATACCGATACCCGGCCCGCTCACTCAGCGGGCTTTTTTTTGAACAAATTTATGAGAGCGACTATGCAAACGCAAAAACCAGCACTCGAACTTCTTACCAGCAACGCCGCATACCGTGACAATCCGACGGCGCTGTTTCAGCAATTATGCGGTGATCGACCGGCAACACTTCTGCTGGAATCCGCCGATATCGACAGTAAGGATGATTTAAAAAGCCTGTTGCTGGTCGATAGCGCACTGCGTATTACCGCGCTCGGTGACACTGTCACTATTCAGGCGCTAACAGCCAATGGCGCCTCCCTGCTAAACCTGCTTGATACGGCGCTGCCTGCCGGGGTTGAAAACACCGTGCTGATAGATGGCCGCGAATTGCGTTTTCCGTCGGTCAGCACGCTGCTGGATGAAGACGCCCGCCTGTGTTCGCTCTCGGTATTTGACGCTTTCCGCCTGCTGCAAACACTGGTGGACGTCCCGGCAGATGAACGCGAAGCGATGTTTTTTGGCGGCCTGTTTGCCTATGACCTGGTCGCTGGCTTTGAAGATTTACCGCAGCTTTCCCACGACCGTCGCTGCCCGGATTACTGCTTCTATCTCGCGGAAACACTCCTGGTGATCGACCACCAGAAAAAGCAGACGCGTATCCAGGCGAGCGTGTTCAGCCAGGATGCCAGCGAAAAAGCGCGCCTGCTTGAGCGTATTAATGTCCTGCGCCAGCAGTTGGATCTCCCCGCAGAGTCGCTGCCGGTACAAACCATCGCGCATATGCGTTGCGAAACCAATCAGAGCGATGAAGAGTACGGCGCCGTTGTAAGGGAGATGCAGAAAGCAATTCGCAGCGGCGAAATTTTCCAGGTTGTCCCGTCGCGCCGCTTTACGCTGCCTTGCCCCTCGCCGCTGGCCGCTTATGAAGTGCTGAAAAAGAGCAACCCCAGCCCGTATATGTTTTTCATGCAGGACGCTGATTTTACCCTGTTCGGCGCATCGCCAGAAAGTTCACTGAAATATGACGCCAGTAACCGTCAGATTGAGATCTACCCCATCGCCGGAACGCGCCCTCGCGGTCGTCGCCCGGATGGTTCGCTGGATCGCGATCTCGACAGCCGTATCGAACTCGACATGCGTACCGACCACAAGGAACTTTCTGAGCACCTGATGTTGGTCGATCTGGCGCGTAACGATCTGGCACGCATCTGTACGCCCGGCAGTCGTTATGTTGCCGACCTGACAAAAGTGGATCGTTACTCCTATGTTATGCACCTGGTTTCCCGCGTGGTGGGCGAACTGCGTCATGATCTGGATGTGCTGCATGCTTACCGCGCCTGCATGAATATGGGGACGCTTAGCGGCGCGCCGAAAGTCCGCGCCATGCAACTGATTGCCAAGGCCGAAGGTGCACGGCGCGGCAGCTATGGTGGCGCTGTCGGTTACTTTACCGCTCACGGCGATCTGGATACTTGCATTGTCATTCGTTCCGCGTGGGTTGAAGACGGCATTGCCACTGTTCAGGCCGGCGCTGGCGTAGTACTGGATTCTGTACCGCAGTCTGAAGCCGATGAAACCCGTAATAAAGCTCGCGCGGTTCTGCGCGCCATTGCCACCGCACACCACGCACAGGAGACGTTCTGATGGCTGACATTCTGCTGCTCGATAATATCGACTCTTTTACTTACAACCTGGCGGATCAGTTGCGTGCAAGCGGACATAATGTGGTGATTTATCGTAACCATGTACCCGCACAAACCTTAATTGACCGCCTGGCGACGATGCAAAACCCGGTTCTGATGTTGTCACCCGGTCCGGGCGCGCCGTCGGAAGCTGGCTGTATGCCGGAACTGTTAACGCGTTTGCGAGGCAAGCTGCCGATTATCGGTATCTGCCTTGGGCACCAGGCGATTGTGGAAGCCTACGGCGGTTATGTCGGCCAGGCCGGTGAAATACTGCACGGCAAAGCCTCCAGTATTGAACATGATGGCCAGGCGATGTTTGCCGGTTTAAGCAGTCCGCTGCCGGTGGCGCGTTACCATTCGCTGGTTGGCAGCAATATTCCCGCCGGGTTGACCATCAATGCGCATTTCAACGGCATGGTGATGGCGGTACGTCACGATGCGGATCGCGTCTGCGGCTTCCAGTTCCACCCAGAATCGATCCTCACCACACAGGGCGCGCGTCTGCTGGAACAGACACTGGCCTGGGCGTTGCAGAAACTCGAGCAAAGCAACACGCTGCAACCCATTCTGGAGAAACTTTACCAGGCGCAAACCCTCAGTCAGCAAGAGAGCCACCAGCTTTTCTCGGCGGTGGTTCGTGGTGAGCTGAAGCCGGAACAACTGGCCGCAGCGCTGGTCAGCATGAAGATCCGTGGCGAGCACCCGAATGAGATTGCCGGTGCTGCTACGGCGCTGCTGGAAAATGCGGCGCCCTTCCCGCGCCCAGATTATCCGTTTGCGGATATCGTCGGCACTGGCGGTGATGGCAGCAACAGTATCAATATTTCCACCGCCAGCGCGTTTGTCGCTGCAGCCTGCGGGCTGAAGGTCGCTAAACATGGTAATCGCAGCGTTTCCAGCCGTTCAGGTTCATCCGATCTGCTGGCCGCATTTGGTATTAATCTGGACATGAATGCCGACAAATCGCGCAACGCATTGGATGAACTTGGTGTCTGCTTCCTGTTTGCGCCGAAATACCATACGGGATTCCGCCACGCGATGCCGGTACGCCAGCAGTTGAAAACCCGCACCCTATTTAACGTGCTGGGGCCGCTCATCAACCCGGCACATCCGCCGCTGGCACTGATAGGTGTTTACAGCCCGGAACTGGTGTTGCCGATTGCGGAAACCCTGCGCGTCCTCGGTTATCAGCGTGCGGCCGTAGTGCATAGCGGCGGTATGGATGAAGTGTCATTACATGCGCCGACGCTGGTTGCGGAGCTAAACAACAGCGAAATTAAAAGTTACCAGTTGACTGCCGAAGACTTTGGTCTGACGCCTTATCATCAGGAGCAGCTTGCGGGTGGTACGCCGGAAGAAAACCGTGACATTCTGACGCGCTTATTACAAGGTAAAGGCGAAACTGCTCATGAAGCCGCGGTGGCCGCCAACGTCGCGATGCTGATGCGTCTGCACGGCAACGAAGATTTACGGGCCAACGCGCAGAAAGTACTGGATGTGCTGCACAGCGGAGCAGCCTACGACAAAGTCACCGCACTTGCGGCAAGAGGATAAAAGATGCAGACCGTTTTAGCGAAAATCGTCGCCGACAAAGCCTTATGGGTTGCGGCGCGAAAGAAGCAACAACCGCTGGACAGTTTCCAGAACGACGTCGTGCCGAGTACACGCAGCTTCTACGATGCCCTGCAAGGAACACGTACTGCCTTTATTCTGGAATGCAAAAAAGCGTCACCGTCCAAAGGCGTTATCCGTGACGATTTCGATCCGGCGCGCATCGCCGGTATTTATAAACATCACGCTTCGGCAATTTCCGTACTGACCGATGAGAAATATTTTCAGGGCAGTTTCGATTTTCTGCCTATCGTCAGCGCCATCGCGCCGCAGCCGATCCTGTGCAAAGATTTTATTATCGATCCGTATCAGATCTATTTGGCGCGTCACTACCAGGCCGATGCTTGCCTGTTGATGCTGTCAGTACTGGATGACGAGCAGTACCGCCAGCTTGCCGCCGTAGCGCACAGCCTGAAGATGGGCGTGCTGACTGAAGTGAGCAACGAAGAAGAATTGCAACGCGCTGTTGCGCTGAAAGCGAAAGTGGTCGGCATTAATAACCGCGATCTGCGCGACCTCTCGATTGATCTCAACCGTACCCGCCAGCTTGCACCGCGTCTGGGTAATGGCGTCACTGTGATCAGCGAGTCCGGCATCAATACCTATGCTCAGGTTCGCGAACTAAGCCACTTTGCCAATGGCTTCCTGATTGGCTCGGCACTAATGTCTCATGATGATCTTGATGCCGCCGTGAAACGCGTGCTGCTCGGCGAGAACAAGGTTTGCGGGTTGACTCGCGCAGAAGATGCGCGTGCTGCCCATGACGCGGGCGCGATTTATGGTGGATTGATTTTTGTCGCCTCCTCGCCGCGCGCTGTCTCCGATGAACAGGCACAGGCGGTAATGCAGGGCGCGCCGCTACATTATGTCGGTGTGTTCCGTAATGCCACGGTTGAAGATGTGGTGGCAAAAGCGAAAACGCTGGCACTCTCTGCGGTGCAGTTACACGGCAGCGAGGATCAGGCCTATATTGACGCTCTGCGCGCGGTATTGCCTGCCGGGACGAAAATCTGGAAAGCGCTGAGCGTCAGCGACACCCTGCCGCCACGTCACTTACAGCAGGTTGATAAATATGTCTTCGACAACGGCCAGGGCGGCAGCGGTCAAAGCTTCGACTGGTCACTGCTGGCCGGTGAGCCGCTCGATAATGTGCTGCTGGCTGGCGGCCTGAGCGCAGATAATTGTGTGCAGGCGGCGAAAACCGGCTGTGCCGGGCTCGATTTTAATTCAGGCGTGGAGTCGGAACCAGGAATTAAAGATGCCAGCAAATTGGCTTCGGTTTTCCGTACACTGCGTGCTTATTAAGGAAAAAAGAGAATGACGACACTATTAAATCCATGGTTTGGCGAGTTTGGCGGCATGTTTGTTCCACAGATCCTGATGCCTGCGCTGCGCCAACTGGAAGAAGCATTTGTCAGCGCCCAGAGCGATGCGGATTTTCAGCGCCAGTTTAACGATCTGCTGAAAAACTACGCCGGGCGTCCGACTGCGCTGACAAAGTGCCAGAACCTGACTGCCGGTACCCGCACCACACTATACCTGAAACGTGAAGATCTGCTGCACGGAGGTGCGCACAAAACCAACCAGGTTCTCGGTCAGGCGCTGCTGGCAAAACGGATGGGTAAAACCGAAATCATCGCAGAAACCGGCGCAGGGCAACATGGCGTTGCATCAGCACTTGCCAGCGCTCTGCTCGGCCTGAAGTGCCGCATCTATATGGGCGCAAAAGATGTTGAGCGCCAGTCGCCAAACGTCTTCCGTATGCGCCTGATGGGCGCAGAAGTGATTCCGGTACACAGCGGCTCCGCCACGCTAAAAGACGCCTGTAACGAAGCGCTACGTGACTGGTCCGGCAGCTACGAAACCGCGCACTATATGCTCGGCACAGCTGCTGGCCCACACCCATTCCCGACCATAGTGCGTGAATTCCAGCGCATGATCGGTGAAGAGACCAAAGCGCAGATCCTCGAAAAAGAGGGGCGCCTGCCAGATGCCGTGATTGCCTGCGTCGGCGGCGGCTCTAATGCTATTGGCATGTTTGCCGATTTTATCGATGAAACCGGCGTTGGCCTGATCGGCGTTGAACCGGCCGGTCACGGTATTGAAACCGGCGAACACGGCGCGCCGCTGAAGCACGGCCGCGTGGGCATCTATTTCGGTATGAAATCGCCGATGATGCAGACCGATGAAGGGCAGATTGAAGAGTCTTATTCCATCTCCGCTGGGCTGGATTTCCCGTCTGTCGGGCCGCAGCATGCGCATCTCAACAGCATTGGTCGCGCTGATTATGTGTCGATTACCGACAACGAAGCGCTGGATGCTTTTCAGATGCTGAGCCGCCATGAAGGGATTATTCCGGCGCTGGAATCTTCGCACGCCCTCGCCCACGCGCTGAAAATGATGCGCGAAAACCCGGATAAAGAGCAGTTGCTGGTGGTTAACCTCTCCGGCCGCGGCGATAAAGACATCTTCACCGTATATGACATCCTGAAAGCGCGAGGGGAAATCTGATGGAACGCTACGACAATCTGTTTAAACGGCTCGCCGACCGGAAAGAAGGCGCTTTCGTTCCCTTCGTTACGCTGGGTGATCCATCGCCGGAACAGTCACTGAAAATTATCGATACGCTGATCGAAGCCGGCGCGGACGCACTGGAATTGGGGATCCCCTTCTCCGATCCGCTGGCCGATGGCCCGACGATCCAAAGCGCGACGCTGCGCGCTTTCGCCGCTGGTGTTACGCCGACGCAGTGCTTTGAAATACTGGCGGCCATTCGTCAGAAGCATCCGACCATTCCAATTGGCCTGCTGATGTATGCTAACCTGGTGTTCAGCGGCGGTATTGATGAGTTTTATGCAAAATGTGAAAAAGTCGGTGTCGATTCAGTTCTGGTAGCCGATGTGCCGATTGAAGAGTCTGCTCCTTTCCGTCAAGCGGCGATGCGCCACAACGTTGCGCCAATTTTTATCTGCCCGCCGAATGCCGACGATGAACTGCTGCGTCAGATTGCCTCTTATGGTCGCGGTTATACCTATCTACTGTCGCGATCTGGCGTGACCGGTGCGGAAAACCGTGCGGCGCTGCCATTGCATCACCTGGTGGAAAAATTGAAGGAATACCACGCTGCACCGCCGTTGCAGGGCTTTGGTATCTCCGCGCCTGATCAGGTCGCAGCTGCCGTGAATGCTGGTGCTGCGGGCGCTATTTCCGGCTCGGCAATTGTCAAAATTATTGAAAAAAATCTGCAAAACCCCACGACGATGCTGGCTGAACTGAACGCTTTTGTTCAGAGCCTGAAAGCCGCTACGCTGCCGCGTTAATCCTGTTGCCGCCTGTTCCCCCAGGCGGCCTCTTCTTGCCTCAGTCAGAATATCCGTTTGCCAGGCACCTGGCTGTATGTTGGCAGCCAAAAAAGAACCGTCTTTATCATCCATTAATGGTAACCCATTGTTAAAAGATTCATATTTTCTGTGGAATAATGACCGAGATGCTTGTTCACAGAGACTGAATAGATGAGTGACACTCCTTCTTCCTGGACGCGGCGCTGGATAGCGCTGCTGCTGACTGGCCTACTTTCCGGCGTGTCAGGCATGCTGATTGCATTACTACTGCATGCAATCCAGCATCTGGTGTTTGGTTACAGCCAGCAATCACTGATTGGTGGTGCGCCGTTTCTGCGAGGCGTTACCGATGCCAGTAACCTGCGCCGTTTTGTCGCACTGACCGGTGCCGGTGTGATTGCTGGCTGTGGCTGGTGGTTGCTGGCGCGATACGGCAAGCCCCGGGTAAGCGTTACGGCAGCGCTTAGCGAAAATGGTCGTCAGATGCCCGGGAGCACCACAATCTGCCACGCCCTGTTACAGGTAGTGACGGTAGCGATGGGCTCGCCGCTGGGACGTGAAAGCGCACCGCGAGAAGTGGGCGCGCTGTTTGGCAGCAACATTGCCAGGCGTAGCGGCCTCAATGCGCGGGAAAGCCAGCTGGTGATCGCCTGTGGCGCAGGAGCCGGGTTGGCTGCAGTTTATAACGTTCCGCTGGCAGGTGCGATTTTCACGCTGGAAGTGTTGCTGGTTACTATCGCCTGGGATGCAGTGATCGCCGCAACGATCACCTCCGCGCTGGCGGCGTTTATCACCTCGCTGGTGCTCGGCAACGAACGTCAGTACCAATTTATTGCGCCTACAGCACCTGTGTCATTAATCGTTTGGGCGGTGCTCTCCGGCCCACTGCTCGGCTACGCCGCCAGCCAGTTTCGCCGTATGACGCGGCAAGCGCGCAACCAGGCGAAAAGCAACTGGCAGATGCCGCTGCTCTGTTTACTCGCCTTTGCCTGCCTGGGCTTATTCTCCATCTGGTTTCCGCAACTGCCGGGCAACGGCCGCGGACCAGTGCAGCTTAGTTTTGGCGGCGGTGTCACTCTGCCGCTGGCAGCCATGCTGATTGTCCTCAAAGTAGTGAGTATCTGGATGGTGCTACGCAGCGGAGCGGAGGGCGGCCTTCTGACGCCTGGTCTGGCGATTGGCGCACTGCTGGGCGCGCTGATGTTTCTGCTTGTAGGTCCCTTCTTCCCTGGCGGCAGTATGGCGGAATTTGCTCTCACTGGAGGCGCCGCGTTTCTGGCGTCATCCATGCAAATGCCACTGACCGCCATAGTCCTGCTGATGGAATTCACCGGCATGGACTTCAGCTTTTTTGTCCCTCTCACATTATGCGTGGCTGGCGCGTATATGACGTGCCGCTACGTGGAGAATTCAGGACTCCTGAACTGCCGGTAGAGTGATTAACTGCTGGCGCATCACAGACGCAGAAATAAACGGGGAAACTGGCCGCAAACGGGGGCCAGTTTCCAACGGCACTCAGAAACGATAACCTGCGGAGAACATAAATACCCACGGATCCAGGCGAGTACTGACACTCTGCTGAGCACCATTCGCTTTGAAACGCACATCCGTATCGATATCCAGATACCAGACCGACATATTGATTAACCAGTTGCGATTGATCAGATAGTCCAGCCCCACTTGCCCTGCCGCTCCCCAGGAGTCTTTCAGGCTCAAATCGGAAAGCCCTGCAGCTTTACCAGTATCGTTAAATTTTTCGTCAAAGAACGTGGTGTAGTTGATGCCCGCGCCAATGTATGGGCGGAATTTGCTTTTTGAGTCACCAAAGTACCACTGCGCCATCAATGTAGGCGGCAAATGATGCACGGTCGCGATATCGCCCGTAGGGCCGGTGCCTACGCGGTGGCGGAACGGTGTCGCAGCCAGTAGCTCAATACCCACATTGTCCGTTGCCATCCATGTCATCGTCACACCCAACTGGGTGTTATTGCTGACATCAAAACTGCCAAGACTACCCAGCACATTATCCGAACCTGCCGTTGGACGGACAGTAGCGGAACCGGCACGAATAAAGAATTCGCCCGCGTCATGCGCGTACGCACCGCCGGAAAGCGAACTCAGGACTAATGCTGCCACAGCTAATTTTTTCATATCCACTCCATGATTGAGGTTTTTATCGCGGCGTGAATATACCCACAATTAAGTACATAGTGATCCAACCCAGATCACACTTAGTTACGTAATTTAACATTCATTGATCTGAGATAATTTTCATCCTAATGCCAGCCCCTTAATTTTTGTATTTAAATCAATTTACACTTTTCAGACATAAAAAATTTTCCACCGCAGCCACCTTGTACACCAACAGGCGCAGAGATAATTTAGGGGCCTGACAATTCATCTTGATACGTAGTGAAGTACAGGTGTGCTATGAGTGATCTCAATCCGTGCATGTCGTGCGGAGCATGTTGTGCGTATTTTCGTGTTTCTTTTTACTGGGCTGAAGCGGATGACGCTGGCGGCTCTGTCCCGGCTCAACTTACTGAGCAACTGACCCCTTTGTTACGCTGTATGTGTGGTACCAATCAGAAACAGAGTCGCTGCGTGGCGCTGGAAGGTACCCCCGGCGAATCGGCCCGTTGCAGCATCTATGAAGGAAGGCCATCACCCTGCCGGGAGTTTGCGATGTCTGGGGAGAGTGGTGAAGTGAATGAAGCCTGTGATCGCGCCCGTGCGCGTTACGGATTAGCGCCTCTTTACAAAGATATGCTTTTCCATACAAGCCATGATGCTGCCACTGAGCCGTCATTCGGGGTACAATCGCCAACAATTTAATACTGCAATACTCAAGGAGAGTGCATGTCTATCACGGCGAAGTCCGTTTACCGTGACACGGGGAATTTTTTTCGTAATCAGTTGATTACCATTTTTCTGATTGCGCTGCTGTGCGCATTTATCACCGCAGTCATTGGGCACGTGTTTTCGCCCACTGACGAACAACTCTCTATTTTAACGCAAGGGGATAACCTGGCGAGCAGTGTCGGCTTGTTTGAACTGGTACAAAGCATGACGCCAGAGCAACAACAGGTATTGCTGCGTGCCTCGGCCGCATCGACGTTTTCCGGCCTTATCGGCAACGCGATTCTGGCAGGCGGCATCTTGCTGCTCATCCAGATGGTTTCAGCCGGTCAACGCGTCAGTGCGCTGCGTGCGATTGGTGCCAGCGCGCCGGTGTTACCAAGGCTGTTTTTATTGATCCTGTTGACCACTTTTATGGTGCAGATCGGCATCATGTTTATCATTGTTCCGGGCGTGATTCTGGCAATTCTGCTCGCTTTCGCTCCCGTAATGCTGATACAGGATAAAGCAGGGATTTTCGCCGCCATGCGCAGCAGTATGCGTCTGAGCTGGCGCAATATGCGGCTAGTGGCCCCGGCGGTCATAAGCTGGCTGCTGGCAAAAACAGTTTTGTTAATGTTCGCGCACAATTTCGCGGTTTTCACCCCGGAAGTAGGCGCAGTTATCGCGAATACACTCAGCAATTTGATCTCGGCGGCGCTGCTTATTTATCTGTTCCGCCTCTATATGCTGATGCGCTAATGATTGTTTCGGCAGCCCTGTCAGGGTTGCCCCTGTTTATGGAATCGTAGAATGAAGCAGTTTCTTGATTTTCTTCCGCTGGCGCTCTTTTTCGCCGTTTACAAGCTGTACGATATTTTCGCCGCGACGAAGGTATTGATTATCGCCTCGGCCATCGTGCTGATTTATTGCTGGATCCGTTACCGCAAAGTGGAAAAAGTGGCGTTGATCACGTTTGTGCTGGTCGCCGTGTTTGGCGGATTGACCATCAAATTCCACGATGTTGAGTTTATTAAGTGGAAAGTAACGGTGATTTATGGTCTTTTTGCCGTCGCGCTGTTGTTCAGTCAGTGGGTGCTGAAGAAAACGCTGATCCAGAGCATGCTCGGGAAAGAACTGACACTGCCTGCAGTCGTCTGGTCACGGCTGAACATCGCCTGGGCGCTATTCTTTATCGTGTGCGGATTGGCGAATATCTATATTGCTTTCTGGCTACCGTTTGATGTTTGGGTCAATTTCAAAGTGTTTGGCCTGACGATTCTGACGCTGGTGTATACCGTGCTCAGCGGTATTTACATCTACCGCCATATGCCGCAGCAGGATGATAACTCCTGAAAACTGAAGCCAGGCCAGCACCTGGCTTTTTTCTTCCCGAACGCCCCATATTCGTAGTAGCATCCCGCCATAAGTCCCTCATCACAGAAGAGATAATAATGAACACCATTCAGGAAACTCCTCAGGGAGAACTTGTTTTACGCACATTAGCAATGCCAGCGGATACCAATGCTAACGGAGATATCTTCGGCGGCTGGTTGATGTCACAAATGGATATGGGGGGCGCAATCCTGGCAAAAGAGATTGCGCACGGACGCGTGGTAACCGTACGGGTGGATGGCATGACCTTCCTGCGTCCGGTTGCCGTCGGCGATGTGGTGTGCTGCTATGCTCGCTGCATGAAACGCGGGAACACTTCCGTCAGCATCAATATAGAAGTGTGGGTGAAAAAAGTCTCTTCTGAGCCAATTGGCCAGCGCTACAAAGCCACCGAAGCATTGTTTATTTATGTCGCGGTTGATAAAGAAGGGAAACCTCGCGCGTTACCGCAGCAGTCATAAGAAAAGCCTCCTGACGGAGGCTTTTCTTATTCCATTGACGCTCCGCCGTTCAGGCGGAACACAACATTGACTATCAACCCTGAACCGGGTTTACCAGGTTCGTAGCGCCATTTCCGCATGGCCGCTTTCACTTCACGCTCGAACATATTTGCTGGCTGCGCAGACAAAACTTCAATATTCTCGACGCGACCATCTTCCGTGACGTCAAATTTCACCCGTACACGACCTTCAATACGCAGCGCCTGCGCACGCGCCGGATATTGCGGCTGGTTACGACTCAGCGCGCGCGGACCGACCGGCACGGATGGCGCTGGTGTGGAGGACGCCGAGGGTGCCGGATTAGCCACCGGGCGCGCTGGCGCGTTGTTGTCAAACGGTGATGCCGGTCGCGGTTGGGCCGGTTTTTCCTCTTGTTTGTGCTGCTCGACCTTTTTCTCCGGTTTTGGCTTAGGTTTTGGTTTTGGTTTTGGCTTTTCAATTACCACCGGAGCTTCTTTTGGCGGCTCCGCCACCGGTTCTGGTTCGGGCTCTGGCTCCGGTTCGACGACAGGTTGTGGCGATTGCACAACCTGCGGCGGTTCGAGTTCAGCCGGTGTTACCATCGTCACTGAGATAGGCTGTGCGGGTGCGGGCAATTCAACAACCTGATGTACCGATGTATAGAGCAGACCCGCCACAACGGCTCCGTGAATACCAACGGACAACAGCGTCGGCCAGGGAAAGCTGCGAGGTGAATCAAAGGTCATTGAAGTCATAATCGTGTCAGTTAAAAAACCAGGGGTCAATTTTAAATGCAAATAACAATCATATTCAACAAGCCATCGCATTCATTGTCCATTTTCTCTCTTTACCGTGTAAAAAAGTTTCATTCTTTGCACGGATATTAATGTCAGAGCATCTTTGCATTGCAGTTGCATTCCCTTTCACATACGGTATGCCTTTCTGATAAGTAAGGAGCTCTTCCCGTGCTTTACGTTATTTTTGCTGAAGATGTTGCTGACTCGCTTGAGAAACGTTTATCAGTGCGCCCTGCCCACCTGGCGCGACTGCAACTGCTGCATGATGAAGGCCGTTTACTAACGGCTGGCCCGATGCCAGCGGTGGACAGCAACGACCCTGGTGTCGCAGGTTTTACCGGTTCAACGGTGATCGCAGAGTTTGAATCGCTGGAAACGGCAAAAGCCTGGGCGGAGGCAGATCCTTATGTTGCCGCTGGCGTGTATCAGAACGTTATCATTAAGCCGTTCAAGAAGGTTTTTTAACGTTTAAGCACCGCCGAAGATGGCAGGCCTTTTGCCTTTCGGTCAATGGCTACCGCGTTGTCGTTCCTGGTGGAACTTCCACGTCAAGTTCCTTGGTGATGCGGTTAGGCAGAGCGCGGCGAATCATCTTAATCGCCCAGAACCAGAAACTATTCCCGGCATCCGGTTACGGAGAATAGAAAAATGCCAGCGTGGAGTATTCGCGCTGGCTGCAATAATTAATGGGCTACACTTCTGGAAAAAAGATTAATGATAACCACGCCGGCGATAATCATCCCCATACCCAATATTGCCGGAAGATCCAGTTTCTGGCCGTGAACCAGCCAGCCAACAATCCCAATCAATACAATCCCGGCACCAGACCAGATGGCATAAATAATTCCGGTTGGGATGGTGCGCATCGGAATCGTCAGACACCAGAATGCGATGCAATAACCCACAATGCTAATGATACTGGGCAGCAGCCGGGTAAAGCTGTCTGACGATTTCAGTGCAGTCGTGGCAATGACTTCAAAAACAATGGCGATAGCAAGAAAAATGAGTGCGTCTTTATTCATTTTGCATTTTTGTCCAACTTATATCCGTTAACGTTTGCTAATGGCCTGGCGGGTGGCAAAAGGAGGAACACCATTCCGGTGCTGCAATCCATCCAGCGTATAACCTTTTCTTTACGACCGCGGGCACCTTATCGGTGCCCGGGTATCAAAGATCGTAAATGGCGAACAACAACACATTACGATGGCGATTTACACCGCATTTTCTGATGGCGTGGATGCGCATATTGCGGCGTGATTGCGCTTCCAGCCAGCGGGCTTTTCGGCGACTCATCTGCCGAAGCATACGCCAGCGCCCCACTTCCGTTCGACTACGCTTCATTTTTACAACTCTGAACAAAACAGAGAGGCCATTATAGTCCGTCGTTTTTCCCAGGCCAGTGCTTTTCCGCGTTTTTATTTGCCAGATGAATGCGGATGCGTAAACTCATGAGATGTGGTTTTTAAAAGGATTTTTATCTATGTCCGCTTTTTACACCCTAATGAGTTGGCTGATCGTCTTAGGTTACTGGCTACTGATTGCTGGTGTAACCCTGCGTATTTTAATGAAACGGCGGGCGGTAACATCGGCGATGGCCTGGCTGTTAATTATTTATATTCTGCCACTGGTAGGGATTATCGCCTATCTCTCGCTGGGCGAACTGCATCTCGGTAAACGCCGAGCCGAACGCGCGCGCGCCATGTGGCCTTCTACCGCAAAATGGCTCAACGATTTAAAAAACTTTAAACGCATCTTCGCACAGGAGAACAGCAGCGTTGCTTCATCGTTATTTAAATTATGCGAACGGCGCCAGGGCATCGCTGGCGTAAAAGGCAACCAGTTGCAACTGCTGACCTCCAGCGATGATGTGATGCAGGCGCTGATCCGCGATATTCAGCTCGCCAGACACAATATTGAGATGGTGTTCTACATCTGGCAACCCGGCGGAATGGCCGATCAGGTGGCGGAATCACTAATGGCTTCAGCGCGACGCGGCGTGCATTGCCGTCTGTTACTCGACTCTGCGGGTAGCGTGGCATTCTTCCGTAGCCCCTGGGCCGCGATGATGCGCAATGCGGGCATTGAGGTGGTCGAGGCGCTAAAAGTGAATCTGATGCGCGTTTTTTTACGTCGCATGGATTTACGCCAGCACCGCAAGATTGTGCTAATCGATAACTATATTGCCTACACTGGCAGTATGAATATGGTCGACCCACGCTTCTTCAAACAGGATGCCGGTGTCGGCCAGTGGGTCGATTTGATGGCGCGTATGGAAGGTCCAGTAGCCACGGCGATGGGCATCGTCTACTCCTGCGACTGGGAAATTGAGACCGGCAAGCGCATTCTGCCACCATCGCCTGACACCAATATTATGCCGTTTGAAGAAGCTAGCGGGCATACGATTCACACGATTGCCTCGGGGCCGGGGTTTCCCGAGGATTTGATTCACCAGGCATTGCTAACCGCCGTCTACGCCTCACGTGAATATCTGATCATGACCACGCCCTATTTCGTACCCAGTGACGACTTACTGCACGCTATTTGCACAGCAGCGCAGCGCGGTGTCGACGTTAGCATTATTCTGCCGCGCAAAAACGACTCGGTGCTGGTCGGTTGGGCCAGCCGCGCCTTCTTCACTGAGTTGCTGGCAGCCGGGGTGAAGATTTATCAGTTTGAAGGTGGTCTGTTGCACACCAAAAGTGTACTGGTTGATGGCGAATTGAGCCTTATTGGCACCGTGAACCTCGATATGCGTAGTTTGTGGCTGAATTTTGAGATCACGCTGGTTATTGATGATGCCGGTTTTGGCGGCGATCTGGCAGCGGTACAGGACGATTACATCTCCCGTTCCCGGTTGCTTGATGCGCGCTTGTGGGTAAAACGACCATTCTGGCACCGGATTGCTGAACGACTGTTTTACTTCTTTAGTCCGTTGCTGTAAAACGTGCCCAACAGACATGAAGAGGTAAATCATGGAAATGGATCTGAACAACCGCCTGACCGAAGACGAAACGCTCGAACAGGCTTATGACATCTTTCTCGAACTGGCGGCGGACAACCTTGACCCGGCGGACATCATTCTTTTCAACCTGCAATTTGAAGAGCGTGGTGGCGCAGAGCTGTTTGATCCAGGCGAGGATTGGGCGGAGCATGTCGATTACGATTTAAACCCGGACTTCTTCGCTGAAGTGGTGATCGGGCTGGCAGACACTGACGGCGGCGAACTCAATGACATCTTCGCGCGCGTTTTGCTGTGCCGCGAGAAAGATCATAAACTTTGCCATATTCTGTGGCGCGAATAAGCTACCGTGGAAGTTAAAGGGCTGACAAATGTCAGCCCTTTTTTATGCATCGCTTATAACGGGTCGACTTTCAGGCATGAGACCGCATGGCGGAAACTGCCCTCCAGTACCGGGCGCGTCTGCGCGCATTCCGGCCCGGCAATCGGGCAGCGGGTTCGGAAGACGCAACCTGACGGTGGGTTAATCGGCGACGGTAAATCCCCTTCCAGCAACTGGATAGTTTTATTCCTTTCCAAATCCGGGTCGGGAACCGGCACGGCCGACATCAGCGCTTTGGTGTAAGGGTGTAGCGGGTTCTGATACACCTCATCGTACGTGCCTAACTCAACGGCGTGCCCGAGGTACATCACCAGCACGCGATCGGAAATGTGCTTCACAACGGCCAGGTCATGGGCGATAAAGATCAGTGACAACCCCATTTCACGTTGCAGTTGTTGCAGCAAGTTCACCACCTGCGCCTGAATCGACACATCCAGTGCAGATACAGGCTCGTCGCAGATAATCAGCTTAGGTTCAAGGATCAGCGCACGGGCAATACCAATACGCTGACACTGACCGCCGGAAAACTCGTGCGGGTAACGGTTGATCAGGTTCGGCAACAAACCGACCTTCATCATCATCGTCTTCACGCGATCGCGCACTTCCTGACGCGTCATTTTCGGGTGATAGGTGCGCAACGGCTCGGCAATGATTTCCCCGATAGTCATACGCGGGTTCAGTGACGCCAGTGGATCCTGGAAAATCATCTGGATATCGCTGCGCACATCGCGCCACTCTTCCGGTTTCATGCCCAGCAGATCTTTACCTAGCCAGGCGACTTTACCGTCGGTGGCTTTTACCAGACCGATAATCGCGCGGGCAAACGTCGATTTACCGCAGCCGGACTCGCCTACCACACCGAGGGTTTCCCCTTCGTACAGACGCAGGGTGACGCCATCAACCGCTTTCAGGGTTTTTGCTGGTTGCCAGAACCACTGTTTGCCGTCTTTGATATCGAAATGCACCTTCAGATCGGCGATTTCCAGCAGCACTTTTCTCTCTTCGGTTATCGCGTTCATACCAGCTCCTCCACCGATTTAAAGCAGGCACGCAGGCGGCCCGGGGCAAACTGCTCCAGCGGTGGAGCACTGTTACAGATTTCCATCGCGTGCGGGCAACGCGGTTGGAACGGACAGCCTTTCGGCAGACGCAGTAAGTTCGGCGGGTTGCCCGGAATGGTCAACAGCGCTTCACCTTCCGCATCCAGACGCGGCACAGCATTTAACAAGCCGATGGAGTAAGGATGAGATGGCTGATAGAACACATCACGCGCGTTGCCATATTCCATGGTGCGCCCGGCATACATCACCAGCACTTTGTCACAAATCCCGGCAACCACGCCGAGATCATGAGTGATCATGATAATCGCCGTGTTGAATTCACGTTTCAGTTCATTCAGCAAGGTCATGATCTGCGCCTGCACGGTCACATCCAGCGCAGTGGTCGGCTCGTCGGCAATCAGCAGTTTCGGCCGACACATTAGAGCCATCGCGATCATCACGCGCTGACGCATACCACCGGAGAACTCATGCGGATACATGCGCATGCGCTTACGCGCTTCCGGCATTTTCACCGCATCAAGCATTTTAACGGATTCTTCAAACGCTTCCGCTTTGCCCATGCCTTTGTGCAACATCAGGACTTCCATTAACTGCTCGCCAACCCGCATATACGGGTTCAACGAGGTCATAGGATCCTGGAAAATCATGGAGATCTGCTCGGCGCGCAGTTTGTTCAACGCCTGCTCCGGCAAATTGAGGATCTCTTTGCCGTTAAAGGTCGCAGAACCACCAATGCGGCCATTAGTCGCCAGCAGCCCCATCAGCGCAAATGCGGTCTGCGATTTTCCAGAACCGGACTCACCTACGATACCCAGTGTTTCACCCGCACGCAGCGAGAAATTGAGATCGTTAACCGCCGTGACATCGCCATCCGGCGTCTGGAAAGTGACTCGTAAGTCTTTGACATCCAGCAGAAGGTTCGATTGCTGCCGCGTCGTGGACGCTAATGAGGTTTCAATAATGCTCATGACAGCACTCCTTAACGATCTTTCGGGTCGAGGGCATCACGCAGGCCATCGCCGATAAAGTTAAAACAGAACAGGGTGACAACGAGGAAACCCGCAGGGAACAGCAGTAGCCATGGAGACACTTCCATTGAGTTGGCGCCATCGCTTAACAACGCCCCCCAACTACTCAGTGGCTCCTGCGTACCCAGCCCAAGGAAGCTGAGGAAGGACTCAAACAGTATCATGCTCGGCACCAGCAGCGACGCGTAGACCACCACCACGCCCAGCACGTTCGGTACGATGTGGCGCACCACGATATTCGCCGTGGAAACCCCGCCAACCTGCGCCGCTTCGATAAACTCCTTACGCTTCAGGCTTAAGGTTTGTCCACGAACGATACGCGCCATATCCAGCCAGGAGACCATGCCGATCGCCACAAAAATGAGCAGAATATTTTGCCCAAAAAAGGTCACCAGCAGGATAACGAAGAACATAAACGGGAAGGAGTTAAGGATTTCCAGCAGACGCATCATCACGGAATCGGTCTTACCGCCGAGGTAGCCGGAAAGCGATCCATATAGCGTACCGACCACGACTGCCACCAATGCCGCAGCAATACCGACCATCAGCGAGATACGTCCGCCGATCGCCACACGCACCAGCAGATCGCGCCCGGAGGAGTCGGTACCAAAATAGTGGCCAGTCTGCATATCCGGCTGGCTCGACATCATGCCCCAGTCGGTATCGAAGTAGGTGAATTGTGAAAGCATTGGTGCCAGTATCACAAACAGTGCGATCAACAAAAGCACAACCAGGCTGGCGACTGCCGCACGGTTATGAATAAAGCGGCGACGCGCATCCTGCCAAAGGCTACGTCCTTCGACTTCGAGTTTCTCACTGAAGTTTTCCAGCGCCTCGCTGTTTTTCTTACTTAACATCATGGCGAACTCCAGCGTTAATAACGGATCTTCGGATCGATAACGGCATACAGCACATCAACGATCGCATTAAAGATAATAGTCAGTGTCCCGACAAGAATAGTCAGGCTCAGCACCAATGAATAGTCACGGTTCAGCGCACCGTTTACAAACAGCTGGCCGATACCTGGCAGACCATAAATGGTCTCGATGACCATTGAACCGGTAATAATGCCGACAAACGCAGGCCCCATATAAGAGAGTACTGGCAGCAGCGCAGGCTTCAGCGCGTGGCGGAAGATAATGCGGCGCATCGGCAGACCTTTCGCCCGCGCGGTACGAATAAAGTTTGAGTGTAATACCTCAATCATTGAACCGCGCGTAATACGCGCGATGCTGGCGATATAGGCCAGAGAGAGCGCAACCATCGGCAGAATCATGAATTTCAGTGCACCGCCATTCCAGCCACCGGCGGGCAGCCATTTCAATATAATGGCGAAGATCATCACTAATAATGGTGCGACAACAAAACTCGGGATCACCACCCCGGTCATTGCCAACCCCATCACCGTGTAGTCCCATTTCGTGTTCTGGTTTAACGCGGCAACAACGCCTGCGGTAACACCAAAAACAATGGCGAGAATAAAGGCGGCCGCCCCTAATTTCGCTGAAACCGGGAAACTGGCCGCAACCAGATCGTTCACAGTGTAATCTTTGTATTTAAATGACGGTCCGAAATCAAAATGCGCCAACTGTTTCAGATAGCTGAAGTACTGCGTAGTGATCGGATCGTTTAAATGGTATTTCGCTTCAATATTCGCCATCACTTCTGGCGCAAGCGCACGTTCACCGGTAAAAGGACTACCCGGCGCAAGGCGCATCATAAAGAACGAAATCGTGATAAGGATGAAAAGTGTTGGAATCGCTTCAAGACAGCGACGTAGGATAAATTTCAACATTGCCCGTACCTTCTGGCCTGTGCCTTTTACACATTCGCTTCCAGACGGCAATTCAGCCATCCGTGCATGATGTGTATTCTGTTGCGTAAAAAATAAGACACTGTGAGGCAGGTCACCCTGCCCCACTCATTGCCATTAATGCTTGATAATATATAAGTTTTTAACGTAGATATTATCCATCGGGTCTTTACCAGTGTAGCCGCCAACCCAGGTTTTCACCAGGCGGGCGTTCACGTAGTAGTACACCGGAACGATCGCCGAGTCTTTATCCAACTGCTGTTCAGCTTTGGAGTAAAGCTCAGTACGTTGCGCTTCGTCTGTGACTTTCAGCGTGTCGCCAATCAGCTTGTCAAACGCCGCACTCTTATAGTGTGCAGTGTTGTTAGAGCTGTCGGACAGCATGGTATTCAGGAAGGAGGTCGGCTCGTTGTAATCCGCACACCAGCCAGCACGTGCCACATCAAATGTACCCTGATGACGCGTGTCGAGGAATGTTTTCCACTCCTGGTTTTCCAGCGTTACGTTAGCGCCAAGGTTTTTCTTCCAGATAGAAGCCACAGCGATCGCCAGTTTTTTATGCAGATCAGACGTGTTGTACAGCAGGCTGAAAGAGAGCGGTTTGTCAGCAGTATAACCCGCTTCGGCAAGCAGTTTTTTCGCTTCAGCGTTACGCTGTTCCTGGGTCATTTTGAACCAGGCCGGTTCTGTCAGTTTTGCACCATCGGTATACGGCGGCGTATAGCTGTATGCTGGCAGATCGCCCTGGTTTTTCACTTTATTGACGATGATGTCGCGATCCAACGCCAGTTTCAGGGCGGTACGAACTCGAACGTCAGTGAATGGCGCTTTTTGGTTGTTGATTTCGTAATAATAAGTACACAGGTACGGATCGACATGTACTTCTTTAGGAATCTCTTTTTTCAGCTTCTGGAACAGTTCAATCGGCATATTGTTGTAAGTCATGTCGATTTCGCCGCTGCGATAGCGGTTAACGTCTGTCACTTCAGAAGAGATCGGCAGATAGGTGACCTGGTTGATAACCGTTTTAGCGTTATCCCAATAGTTGGTGTTACGTTCAAGAACGATACGTTCGTTGACCACCCAATCTTTCAGTTTGTAAGCACCGTTGGTGACAATATTGGCAGGCTGAGTCCACTTTTCACCGAATTTCTCAATAGCGGCTTTAGGCACAGCGGAAACTGACGGGTGAACCAGCAGTTTGTAGAAATAAGGAACCGGCTCGCTAAGCGTCACTTCAAACGTGTTGTCATCGATAGCTTTTACGCCGAGATCGGTGACTGGTTTTTTACCGGCGATAATATCGTCGATATTAGCGATATGCCCGTATTGCAGGTAGCTCGCATACGGAGAAGCCGTTTTCGGATCCGCCAGACGCTGCCAGCTGTAGACGAAATCATGCGCCGTTACCGGCGTACCGTCGGACCATTTTGCGTTTTTGCGCAGATGGAAGGTCCAGACTTTAAAATCTTTGTTTTCCCACTTCTCTGCAACACCGGCGGTCGGGTGGCCTTCAACATCAGAAATCAGCAAACCTTCGAACAGATCGCGGCTGATGTTGGATTCAGGAACACCTTCAATTTTATGGGGATCAAGAGATTGCACTTCAGAACCGTTATTACGGACCAGCGTTTGATTATCCGCCAGTTGGACACCTGCCGGAACGTCGGCAGCCATTGCCGCGTTGCCGGTAATTAGCGCAGCCAAAATTCCGGCTGCTACCAGACTTTTCTTTGTGATGATGGACATTGTGTTGATACTCCACTCATTATAATTACTGACGTTGAGGTCAGCGTGTTTATCCCCTGTGGGGGCCTGAAGAGCGCAGGAGCTTTTTGGCGCTATCAGACATCTTTTTTACTGCTGCTATCACCGACTTTTTTTATTACGGATCGCTCAAAAGGCAATCTTACGTCGATTCGGTAAACTGCCTCCCCTGTCGAGGCAGCTCTGAACGTAGCGATAGTCGTTATATGAAAACGATTCTCATCTATGTTGTTTAACTTGCAAATTATAAGGAGCTAAATATAAGGGCGGAAAATATCAAATGCCTCACTCTGCCGCCAATACAATTTGCAAATTTGTTAACCATTTCTCTTTTGCGACGCAGCATAAACTACGAAGCGCTGCATACACAGCCTCCTTTTGAGTTTTTTATCTCTTTAAATCAAGAAGATAAGATAGCATTACTACCATGTAATGCTTTTTTGCAGATGCCGCATTATTTTGCACAAATAATCAACAATTGACTACTTTTTAGCACATTCATCTACAGGAAGTCTGAAAGTACTAATATCATTTCGATAATGTCACGGCAAGCCCAATAGTATGGTGTGAAAGAAATAACAGCCTCAATTGCACGAAATATGCGCAGGATTGATTCGCATTACTTATAATTTACTGATTGGGAACAGATTTTCTGATGAGTGTAAATTATTATATTTCGCGCCGCTTTGCGCATTCTTCATATCTTTTACTAATTTTTGACTTTCCCTGGCAGGTTCGTAACGGCTGAATTTACTGTCATGTAAAGGAAGAAATAACAAGCTCAGCCGTACTTAATACAGAGGTGAATCAGTTCAGCAAGCCGGGGAACAAGGATCGTATTCCGCCGACAATAAATTCGATACCTAACGCCATCAGTAATAACCCCATAATACGTGTGATAACGTTGATGCCCGTTTGCCCCAGTAAACGCACTAACCATGGTGCGATGCGGAACAATCCCCACGAACAGAAAGCAAACAGCGCAATCGCCACAGTAAAGCCGATTAAATGCACCAGACTATGATAGCGCGTTCCCCATACAATCGTGGAGCTAATGGCTCCTGGCCCCGCCATCAAAGGTAATGCCAGCGGTACCACGCCGATACTTTCGCGAATCGCGGTTTCTGATTTCTCTTGTTTATTCTGTTTATCCTCACCGAGTTTGCCGCTGATCATCGACATGGCAATGGTGACAACCAGAATACCGCCAGCAATGCGAAACGAATCAATCGAGATGCCAAAGAGCTGCAAAATACCATTACCAAGAAATAAAGAAATCCACAGGATAATTGCCACTGAGACGTTTGCAGTAAGGTTGGTTTTATTTCGTGCTCCAGCCATCTGGTAACTGGTCATACTGATAAAAACCGGAATGATGCCGACCGGGTTTACCAGCGCAAAAAGGCCAATAAAAAATTTAAAATAAAGAGGTAAATCTATCATTGTTTGCACTGCGTTAGCTCCGTAATGTCACCCTAATATCAACTATATCGGCGTGGCAGAAAAATCCATGCAGAAGATACGCGTTTTCATGCCGCTGTCCATTAAGATTTGCAGAAAAATCATGCAATACAGCGCGTTACTAATTTGTTGTAAATGTGATAATCTTACGGTGCGCCTGGCCAAATGCTATTAACATTTGATACAACCCCCCAAAAATGGCCTGCTGAAAGGTGTCAGCCTGTCTTAAACTTGACACAGATCACGCATTACTTACTCAGAAGTAGGTAATCTTGAAGCCACGAAAAGAGAGCAAAATCGTCAATAAATGCGACTTTTTTGTTAAGGCTCTTTCAGTAAACCAGTAGTATTGGGTTGGCGTTAAATCTCTGTTTTTACGAACTTTATGCAACCCTCAACCGGACTGTCTATAATTTCACCACGGACAGATGGTTTACTAAAAGAGTTTAACATTATCAGGAGAGCATTATGGCTGTTACTAATGTCGCTGAACTTAACGCACTCGTTGAACGTGTGAAGAAAGCCCAGCGTGAATATGCCAACTTTACTCAAGAGCAAGTAGATAAAATCTTCCGTGCCGCCGCACTGGCAGCCGCAGATGCTCGAATCCCCCTCGCGAAAATGGCCGTTGCCGAATCCGGTATGGGGATCGTTGAAGATAAAGTGATTAAAAACCACTTCGCTTCTGAGTATATCTATAACGCCTATAAAGATGAGAAAACCTGTGGTGTGCTGTCTGAAGATGATACCTTCGGCACCATCACCATCGCGGAACCTATTGGCATCATCTGTGGTATCGTTCCTACCACTAACCCAACGTCTACTGCTATCTTCAAATCGCTGATTAGCCTGAAGACCCGTAACGCAATTATCTTCTCCCCACATCCTCGCGCTAAAGATGCCACTAACAAAGCCGCAGACATCGTTCTGCAAGCTGCGATTGCCGCTGGCGCACCGAAAGATTTAATCGGCTGGATTGACCAACCGTCCGTGGAATTATCCAACGCATTGATGCACCACCCTGACATTAACCTGATTCTGGCTACCGGTGGCCCAGGTATGGTTAAAGCGGCATACAGTTCCGGTAAACCAGCAATTGGTGTAGGCGCTGGTAATACACCAGTTGTTATCGACGAAACAGCCGATATCAAACGTGCCGTCGCATCGGTATTGATGTCCAAAACCTTCGATAACGGCGTGATTTGCGCATCTGAACAGTCTGTCGTTGTTGTCGATTCTGCGTATGACGCCGTTCGTGAACGTTTCGCCAGCCATGGCGGCTACATGCTGCAGGGCAAAGAGCTGAAAGCCGTTCAGGACATTATCCTGAAAAATGGCGCACTGAACGCCGCTATCGTTGGTCAGCCAGCCTATAAAATTGCTGAGCTTGCAGGCTTCACCGTTCCTGCCACGACCAAGATCCTGATTGGTGAAGTGAAAGTGGTTGATGAAAGTGAACCATTTGCACATGAAAAACTCTCCCCGACGCTGGCAATGTACCGTGCGAAAGACTTCGAAGACGCGGTAGAAAAAGCGGAGAAATTGGTCGCCATGGGTGGTATCGGCCATACCTCCTGCCTGTACACCGACCAGGATAACCAGCCGGATCGTGTCGCCTTCTTCGGTCAGAAGATGAAAACCGCACGTATCCTGATCAACACCCCGGCATCACAGGGTGGTATCGGTGATCTGTATAACTTTAAACTCGCGCCTTCCCTGACTCTGGGTTGTGGTTCCTGGGGTGGTAACTCCATCTCCGAAAACGTTGGTCCGAAACACCTGATCAACAAGAAAACCGTTGCTAAGCGAGCTGAAAACATGTTGTGGCATAAACTTCCGAAATCTATCTACTTCCGCCGTGGCTCCCTGCCAATCGCGCTGGATGAAGTGATTACTGATGGTCACAAACGCGCGCTTATCGTGACCGACCGTTTCCTCTTCAACAATGGCTACGCAGACCAGATTACCTCTGTGCTGAAAGCTGCTGGTGTGGAAACTGAAGTGTTCTTCGAAGTTGAAGCTGACCCGACACTGACCATCGTGCGTAAAGGTGCAGAACTAGCTAACTCCTTCAAACCGGACATTATCATCGCACTTGGTGGTGGTTCCCCGATGG
The DNA here is from genome assembly GCF_900116535.1 of Kosakonia arachidis. Taxonomy (GTDB): domain Bacteria; phylum Pseudomonadota; class Gammaproteobacteria; order Enterobacterales; family Enterobacteriaceae; genus Kosakonia; species Kosakonia arachidis. The sequence continues at coordinate 1,650,426 of NZ_FPAU01000001.1, forward strand.
ACGCCGCGAAAATCATGTGGGTTATGTATGAACACCCGGAAACCCATTTCGAAGAGCTGGCACTGCGCTTTATGGACATCCGTAAACGTATCTACAAGTTCCCGAAAATGGGCGTGAAAGCGAAAATGGTCGCTATCACCACGACTTCCGGTACCGGTTCTGAAGTGACACCGTTTGCTGTGGTGACCGATGATGCAACAGGTCAGAAATACCCGCTGGCGGATTATGCACTGACTCCGGATATGGCGATTGTTGATGCCAACCTCGTAATGGAAATGCCGAAATCGTTGTGTGCTTTCGGTGGTCTGGACGCGGTGACTCACGCACTGGAAGCTTATGTTTCTGTACTGGCATCAGAATTCTCTGATGGTCAGGCGCTGCAAGCGCTGAAACTGTTGAAAGAAAACCTGCCAGCGTCTTACAACGAGGGTTCTAAAAACCCGGTAGCGCGTGAACGCGTTCACAGTGCAGCGACCATCGCAGGTATCGCGTTTGCAAACGCCTTCCTCGGTGTGTGTCACTCAATGGCGCACAAACTGGGCTCACAGTTCCATATTCCACACGGTCTGGCTAACGCTCTGTTGATCTGTAACGTTATCCGCTACAACGCAAATGACAACCCGACCAAGCAGACGGCTTTCAGCCAGTACGATCGCCCGCAGGCGCGTCGCCGCTATGCTGAGATCGCCGATCACCTGGGCCTGAGTGCTCCTGGCGACCGTACCGCAGCGAAAATTGAAAAACTGCTGGTGTGGCTGGAAAGCATTAAAGCTGAACTGGGTATTCCGAAATCTATCCGCGAAGCGGGTGTGCAGGAAGCCGATTTCCTTGCGAACGTGGATAAACTGTCTGAAGATGCATTTGATGACCAGTGCACCGGCGCAAACCCGCGTTACCCGTTGATCTCTGAATTGAAACAAATCCTGCTGGATACGTTCTATGGTCGCGAGTACAAAGAAGGTGATGTGGCATCAGCGAAAGTTGAAGCAGTAGTACCACCAGCGTTAAAAGCAGATAAAAAAGCGAAGAAAACCGCTTAATTATCTTAGCTGATAAAAAAACCGTTTCGGCTAATGCCGGTCACTTAAGGTGACCGGCATTGTTTTTAAAAGGTATTCGGTTTTTTGCCTCACTTCTTTTTCATACTTCCACTCCTGTCCCGGCGGTAGTGCCAGCATCGCAGCATTGCTGCGGTATTGCTAAAGAAGTGCATTAGATGTAGGGGGACAACATCCGGTGATGACCAGGACAGCCCGATTAACAGCCGCAGTATCTCTGCCACCGAGCCGATAATGCGCAGTTGACACGGCAGGCAGTCACCAGGTTGTACGTCAGCAGTATCCACACACTTCCTTTCTGACCATTTCCGATAATTGACTTCTCAGCGTCCAGCGGTCGCCGCACAGAAACTGCTTTACCTCCCCCCCGTTATGTTTCCCACGGGTATTTATACCGTTCTGCTCTGTCTGCTGCCGGATGGTATATCGGGCGTTCGCCAGACCATGGATTCAAGGGGAACTTACGCAGCCTCACCGTATCCGTGAGGGTAAAGGCCTGCTGAATAAGGTCGGGGGAAAGAGATCAGACAGATCTCTAAACTTCATCGGATGCGGTAAGATTAATAATGCCGGGGACGTGTGAAAATTCCATGTAAAAAGGGAGCCATTATATGCAATGGCTCCCTTTTAAATGAGCCGCCGTATTGGTCAACCGATCCTTAAATGATCGGCATTACCCGCTTTGGCGGTTTTTTATATCTAACATGAAACTTAACAATCGGATGTTGTTCCGCGTATACGCTGCAGTATCGCTGTTAACGAACCTTCGGCAAGGGCTTCCTTGTAGTGTTTACGACAGACGGAGACATAGCGCTCATTACCGCCTATTACCACCTGCTCCCCTTCATTGTAGGGCCGTCCAGCCTGATCCAGGCGCAGTACCATGCTGGCTTTACGTCCGCAGAAACAGATGGTTTTCAGTTCGACCAGTTTATCTGACCACGCGAGTAAATATTGGCTCCCAACGAACAGCTCGCCGCGAAAATCAGTACGCAGCCCATAGCACAGCACTGGAATATCAAGTTGGTCAACAACTTCAGACAATGCATAGACCTGCTCACGTGTTAAAAACTGGCTCTCGTCCACCAGCACGCAATGCACCGCTTTACGCGCATGTTCAGCTTTTATCTCTTCGAATAATGCAGTGTGTTGATTAAACAAACGTGCGGGTGAGGATAATCCAATACGTGAACTTACCTTCCCTGCTCCGAAGCGATCGTCAATTTCAGCAGTGTACACTACCGAACGCATACCGCGTTCCTGATAATTGTACGAAGACTGTAGTAACGCTGTAGATTTCCCCGCATTCATTGCTGAATAGTAGAAATAAAGCTGTGCCATTGCGTGCAAAACCCCGATCAAAGTGTGTTATTCCGACAGAGATTGTACCATATTTTATCCGGCTAACCCGGAGCCAGCGCTGATCCTGAGTAAATCGAGCCCGGTTATGGACCCATAGATATAAGGCAACTTTACGCAACGGTTTGTTACTGCCAAAGAAACAGCAATTAGAAACCGGACCGTATACATACTCTTTTTAATCAGAGCATTCTGAGCTTATGGATCGAAACTTATTAATAACTTAGAAGTAAAAAACCATCTGATGTCGTAATACACGAGGCTGTTATTTATCCATTGTGCCTATAACCCTTTCTGGATTAATCGAAAGCATATGTGATCATGACGGTGAAGTTTGTCGTTGGTATAAGCGCTGTTTTGTGCGACTCTTCAAGCTAAATTTAAGTTAGCGATATTTAAAAACCATCGAAATAAATGGGTATTTTGAATTCCTTACATTCTCAGCTATTGCACTGGTCAAATTAACGCTCTATTATTAGCCCGACAAACCACCCCAATATAAGTTTGAGATTACTACAATGAGCGAAGCACTTAAAATTCTGAACAACATCCGTACTCTTCGTGCGCAGGCAAGAGAATGCACTCTGGAAACGCTCGAAGAAATGCTGGAAAAATTAGAAGTTGTGGTAAATGAGCGTCGCGAGGAAGAAAGTGCCGCCGCAGCTGAAGTTGAAGAGCGTACGCGTAAACTGCAGCAATATCGTGACATGCTGATGGCTGACGGTATTGACCCGAATGAATTGCTGAATAGCCTTTCAGCTGCCAAATCCAGCACAAAAGCTAAACGCGCAGTACGTCCGGCTAAATATAGCTACGTTGATGAAAACGGCGAAACTAAAACCTGGACTGGTCAAGGTCGTACTCCTGCCGTTATCAAAAAAGCAATGGACGAACAAGGCAAACAGCTCGAAGATTTCTTGATCAACGAGTAATCTCGCCTGCATCAAAAAAATCCCGCCACCTGCGGGATTTTTTTTGATGAAACACACAATATCTTCACAAATATAGTGTATTACCATCCCCGCTCATACTTATCGTTTGCCTTTTGTTGAAATTCTCAGCATCACATTATTCTTTTTGTGCGCTTTGTTCTTATGAGAAGAAGTTAACAGATGTTTCATCCGGAAACACAAAAATAAAAAAAAGGCCGGAGATAATCAGTGGATTGCACTATTGTCTCCCGCCTTATTTGCGCAACGATTAGAAGATTATGCTTTTCTGATGCCCACAGTATCTTCCAGCCAGGTTTTAAATTCTGCGCCCAGAGAACTGTGACGGAGACCGTATTCTACGAACGCCTGCATATATCCCAGCTTATTACCACAATCATGGCTTTTGCCTTTCATATGATAAGCTTCAACCGTTTCTTTTTCGATTAGCATATCAATCGCATCGGTAAGCTGAATCTCATCGCCCGCTCCCGGAGGCGTTTTAGCCAACAGCGGCCAAATCTGTTCGCTCAGCACATAACGGCCTACCACGGCCAGATTAGAGGGTGCAACGTCGGCTTTCGGTTTTTCCACCACGCCAACCATCGGCACACTGTCGCCTGGATTTAATGTTGCACCTTTGCAGTCAACGACACCGTAGGCTGTCACATCGGCAACCGGCTCAACCATAATCTGGCTGGCACCCGTTTCGTCAAAACGTTTAATCATTTCAGCCAGGTTATCCTGGGAAAGATCGGATTCAAATTCATCCAGAATTACGTCCGGAAGAATTACCGCAACAGGCTCATTGCCAACCACCGGATGTGCGCACAGCACCGCGTGTCCAAGCCCTTTCGCCAGCCCCTGACGAACCTGCATAATAGTTACATGCGGTGGACAGATGGACTGAACTTCTTCCAGCAACTGACGCTTAACACGTTTTTCCAGCATTGCTTCCAGTTCGAAACTGGTATCGAAATGGTTTTCAATCGAGTTTTTGGATGAATGTGTGACCAGAACGATTTCCGTAATACCTGCAGCGATACATTCATTAACGACATACTGAATTAATGGCTTATCAACCAGCGGCAACATTTCTTTAGGAATCGCCTTGGTCGCTGGTAACATCCTGGTTCCCAATCCCGCTACCGGGATTACTGCTTTAGTCACTTTCGAATTTATTGCAGCCATTGAAATCTCCTGGACTGTTCAAACTATGAACATGTTCATGAATTAACTCGCGCCTGAGTATATCAGCACCCACCCATCAACCAGGTCTGAAAAGGACGCGCTTACATCTAATTAGGACAAATACGCATATTCTGCGGCGATAGTACCACCCGTTTAATCCGACGGGTAAATGTATCTGCAATGGATGACGCGATCGCTCATTCTGCGCTCAACATTAAGCGCAGCTTTCCTCCAGCGCCCCACACCTGACATTGCCAGGAATCGCAGCGCTGGCTCACCTGATTAAGATAAGCATTACCCAGTGTGCCAAGCGGAACACCGTTGCTAATTTGAATGTGGTGATCGCCAGTATTTAACGATGCATGAAGCCCGGCAGAAACTAATATCAGGTTTTTAAGCTCGCTGTGGTAATAGCCCACCAGCAACGGAAACTGCCCCGGCAAATTCGCATGGCGCAAAAGTTGATTCACCTGTTTAAGTAACGCACCCATTTCGGGCAAACGCTGACGCTGATGCGACAGTTGCTCCTGTAACAGGCCATTAAATAACGCCCGCAATAATAGCGCAGCCAGTACGCCGTTATTCCCCGCACAGGTAACATCCAGACAGTAAAAAGCGAGATCCTGTGAGGAAATAGGCGCAATATCCAGAACCAGACCGGGATTTTCCACGGAAACTAATTGGCGATAATTTACCCGGCACCCGGAAAGCACTTGCTGTACCGGCGGCTGAAGTTCCTGCAACAGATTGGCAGCAGCCTGCGGATTACCTACCAGCGCATCCCAGTCCTGGAACAGACGTTCCTCTTCTTCGACGCGCGAGTTAAACATGTTGGGGTAAATGCAGGCAAAGATAGTTTCTTTAAGGCGGTTGAAATCCTTCACCGGTTTTAGCACCACGTCCTGTACACCAAGACGCAGCGCTTTAGCGATATCAGCCATATTTTCTGTTGCGGAGATCACCAGTACCGGTGTCTGATTGCCCTGATTACGTAGCGATTCGATCAACATCAGACCATTCATCCGCGGCATAGCAAGATCGCAAATCATCAAATCAGGCTTACTTGTCGTCATCAACTCCAGCGCATCCACGCCATCAGCAGCAAGCAGCGTCATCGCGCCTAATGACAGGAGCCATGAATCCAACAGTGAGCGGAAAACGGGCTCGTCTTCAACGATCACTATTTGTTTTCCGGTTAACGGCTGCGTCATCTTTTCTCCCCTGCCTGAAGATAGACTAATAGTGGCATGCTTAGCCAGGAATCGCCTGTCAGAATTTGCTGAACTCTTGTAAAAATAGTCACATTGATGTCCGCACCAGAGGAATCAATTCATCGATTTTCTTTTCAACCGCCAACTGACCGGCTGCAATGGCAGCATCCGCACGGTGAAAGTCTAGCGTCGATATTTGCGGGCAAACAGGCTGTAGCAATATATCAGGGGGATCGCCTGCCATGCGGTTGCGCTTAAGCCGGTTCTCCAGCACCTGGATCGAAGTACTCATGATCTCCATCGCGGTTGGTGCTACGGGACGTTTAGGCGTAATGCGGCCCAGCCGCGCGCGCAGACGCACATGCCACGCTACTGTCTCTCCGATGGTGCCGTCTTCTGCTTCGTTTTGCGTGAGATTTAATGACATGAGATCCTGTTGCATCAAATGCGCATCATGCTGTAAATCAACAGCAATCACGACATCCGCACCTAACGCACGGGTCAATGAAATGGGAACCGGGTTAACGACCGCGCCATCAACCAGCCAGTAGCCATTGTGCGCAACCGGAGACATAAGGCCAGGCATACTACAGGAAGCGCGTACTGCATGGTGTAGATTGCCACTGGTGAACCAGAGTTCACGTCCGGTACTCAGGTTAGTCGCTACTGCGCCAAATCGCTTTTCACACTGGCTGAATTCAGTAAACGGTAAAATCTGGCGATATTGATTGAACACGCGTTCCCCACGGAGCAAACCACCGCGCTGCCATGAGACATCCATCAACCGTAGCACATCCCAGTAGCTAAAGGCGCGCACCCACGATTCGAGCGCCGACAGTCGTCTGCAGGAATACGCCGCACCCACCAGAGATCCGATGGAACACCCAGCCACAATATCGATCTCAATGCCGGCACGCTCCAGGGCATTAATTACACCAATATGCGACCAGCCCCGGGCTGCTCCTGAACCGAGCGCCAGACCTATTTTTACCTTTCTCATTACGCTTGTTCTACTTCCCCCGGCTTACTGTAGCCACAACGCTACGGCTCAGTTAACATATCGCTACCCTGGCGCAAACGCGCCGCTTTTATAGTTCCTGGAATGCTATTTTGTCTCAATCTTGCCCATGCGGTAGCGCTCTCGATTATAGCCTATGTTGTCAGCCTTATCTGTCTGGTACGCAGGTTGCGCCAGATCCGTCACGCCTGATGCGCTCGCGTTACACCGCTTTTGTTTTCCATCAGACCGACTATTTGATCAAAACCTGGCATCCCTCATGCGAGGCTGATGCATTCCGCCAGCAAATTGAAGCCGGTTTTGCCGATACACATTGGCTGGGCCTGACGGTATTTGAGCATGCTGATGGCGATAGTGACAACGAAGGCTATGTCAGTTTTGTGGCACGCTTTCAGGAAAAGGGTAAGAACGGCGCAATAATCGAACGTTCCCGATTCTTAAAGGAGAGCGGCCAGTGGTATTATATCGATGGTACGCGTCCTCAGTTTGGCCGTAACGATCCCTGCCCTTGCGGATCAGGTAAAAAATTTAAAAAGTGCTGCGGGCAATAAGCCGGGCATCACCTCATAGCAAACATTATCAACAGGATTTACCCGGCAATGCATTCATTACAACGTAAAATTTTGCGCACCATTTGCCCTGACCAGAAAGGCCTTATCGCGCGAATCACCAACATTTGTTACAAGCACGAACTGAACATTGTGCAGAACAATGAATTTGTTGATCATCGCACCGGACGCTTTTTTATGCGTACCGAACTGGAAGGTATTTTTAACGATGCAACGCTGTTGGCCGATCTTGATAGCGCGCTACCGGAAGGCTCCATTCGCGAGCTGAACCCAGCGGGTCGTCGCCGCGTGGTAATTCTGGTGACAAAAGAAGCACATTGCCTCGGCGATCTGCTAATGAAGGCCAACTATGGTGGGTTGGATGTGGAGATTGCCGCCGTTATTGGTAACCATGATACGCTGCGTTCCCTGGTTGAGCGCTTCGATATTCCGTTCGAACTGGTAAGCCATGAAGGACTGACCCGTGAAGCACACGATGCACTGATGGTCCAGGCGATTGAAGCCCACCAACCCGATTACGTGGTGCTGGCGAAATACATGCGTGTGTTGACTCCGGAATTTGTTTCCCACTTCCCGAATAAAATCATCAATATTCACCACTCATTCCTGCCCGCTTTTATCGGTGCCCGTCCTTATCATCAGGCTTATGAGCGCGGCGTGAAGATCATCGGGGCAACTGCACACTATGTGAACGACAATCTGGACGAAGGTCCCATCATTATGCAGGACGTCATTCATGTGGATCACACCTATGCAGCAGAAGATATGATGCGCGCCGGTCGTGATGTCGAGAAAAATGTCCTGAGCCGTGCGCTGTATCAGGTGCTGGCGCAACGCGTATTTGTATACGGTAACCGGACGATTATTCTTTAATCATAAATAAAATGAATTGCCTGAGTTTACGCCATTACGTGCAAAAAGCAGGCAGCCGATTCAGTTTTGGTATTTCAACGCTTTACAGCGGCGTGTCATTTGATATGATGCGCCGCGCTTCCCGAGATGGAAGCGGGCCAGTACCAAACTAGCTTTACCCCGTGGTGGGGTTCCCGAGCGGCCAAAGGGAGCAGACTGTAAATCTGCCGTCATCGACTTCGAAGGTTCGAATCCTTCCCCCACCACCATCT
>NZ_FPAU01000023.1 GCF_900116535.1 Kosakonia arachidis
CAGGGAATGGTTCTTTAAGGTAAGGAGGTGATCCAACCGCAGGTTCCCCTACGGTTACCTTGTTACGACTTCACCCCAGTCATGAATCACAAAGTGGTAAGCGCCCTCCCGAAGGTTAAGCTACCTACTTCTTTTGCAACCCACTCCCATGGTGTGACGGGCGGTGTGTACAAGGCCCGGGAACGTATTCACCGTGACATTCTGATTCACGATTACTAGCGATTCCGACTTCATGGAGTCGAGTTGCAGACTCCAATCCGGACTACGACGCACTTTATGAGGTCCGCTTGCTCTCGCGAGGTCGCTTCTCTTTGTATGCGCCATTGTAGCACGTGTGTAGCCCTGGTCGTAAGGGCCATGATGACTTGACGTCATCCCCACCTTCCTCCAGTTTATCACTGGCAGTCTCCTTTGAGTTCCCGGCCGGACCGCTGGCAACAAAGGATAAGGGTTGCGCTCGTTGCGGGACTTAACCCAACATTTCACAACACGAGCTGACGACAGCCATGCAGCACCTGTCTCACAGTTCCCGAAGGCACCAAGCCATCTCTGGCAAGTTCTGTGGATGTCAAGACCAGGTAAGGTTCTTCGCGTTGCATCGAATTAAACCACATGCTCCACCGCTTGTGCGGGCCCCCGTCAATTCATTTGAGTTTTAACCTTGCGGCCGTACTCCCCAGGCGGTCGATTTAACGCGTTAGCTCCGGAAGCCACGCCTCAAGGGCACAACCTCCAAATCGACATCGTTTACAGCGTGGACTACCAGGGTATCTAATCCTGTTTGCTCCCCACGCTTTCGCACCTGAGCGTCAGTCTTCGTCCAGGAGGCCGCCTTCGCCACCGGTATTCCTCCAGATCTCTACGCATTTCACCGCTACACCTGGAATTCTACCTCCCTCTACGAGACTCCAGCCTGCCAGTTTCGAATGCAGTTCCCAGGTTGAGCCCGGGGATTTCACATCCGACTTGACAGACCGCCTGCGTGCGCTTTACGCCCAGTAATTCCGATTAACGCTTGCACCCTCCGTATTACCGCGGCTGCTGGCACGGAGTTAGCCGGTGCTTCTTCTGCGGGTAACGTCAATCAGCACGGTTATTAACCGTACCGCCTTCCTCCCCGCTGAAAGTGCTTTACAACCCGAAGGCCTTCTTCACACACGCGGCATGGCTGCATCAGGCTTGCGCCCATTGTGCAATATTCCCCACTGCTGCCTCCCGTAGGAGTCTGGACCGTGTCTCAGTTCCAGTGTGGCTGGTCATCCTCTCAGACCAGCTAGGGATCGTCGCCTAGGTGGGCCGTTACCCCGCCTACTAGCTAATCCCATCTGGGCACATCTGATGGCAAGAGGCCCGAAGGTCCCCCTCTTTGGTCTTGCGACGTTATGCGGTATTAGCTACCGTTTCCAGTAGTTATCCCCCTCCATCAGGCAGTTTCCCAGACATTACTCACCCGTCCGCCACTCGTCACCCGAAGAGCAAGCTCCTCTGTGCTACCGTTCGACTTGCATGTGTTAGGCCTGCCGCCAGCGTTCAATCTGAGCCATGATCAAACTCTTCAATTTAAAGTTTGATGCTCATCGAATTAAACTTCGTAATGAATTACGTGTTCACCCGTGAGACTTGGTATTCATTTTTTGTCCGAAGACATCAAGAATCCATGTCACCTGAGTGCCCACACAGATTGTCTGATAAATTGTTAAAGAGCAGT
>NZ_FPAU01000007.1 GCF_900116535.1 Kosakonia arachidis
TCGCTGGCCTGATGTTTCGTCATAACGTAACGCACCAGCTCACGCTTCTCAGGCACCGTCAGAGTTTTTTTGCGACAACATCCTTGAGGATCTCGTGGTCCAGACTCAGGGAAGCGTACATCTGTTTTAGCCGATGGTTTTCGTCTTCCAGCCCTTTCATCCTTTTGATATCAGAAGACTCCATGCCACCATACCGGGATTTCCAGTTATAGTTGCTGGCCTCAGAAACACCGTTTTCCCGACAGACATACTTCACATGCCGACCCCCTTCAACTTCTTTCAGAACCCGCAGGATCTGAGATTCTGTGAAACGCGCTTTCTTCATGATGAGCCTCCATTGGTTGTGTTTTAACCAGAGAACTCTATTGTGCGGTAAGACTAAATTCAGGGGGGACTACAAGATTTTCTCATCCCTGGCGGTACGCTAACTGAGCGATCTGGAGGAGTTATTGACCGTTTAAGGCGCGCTGGATTTATACACAAAACATAGAATGGATTTGAATTATAAACAGATGGAGATAGCTCAATGTCCAGATTCATCCTTCCTGTTGCCGGTACGTTATGCCTGGCAATGGTCAGTCAGGCTGCATTTGCCGCTAATTTTACTCTGACCAGTGACGAGCTTCACTCAGGTAAATTTTCTCAAACCCAACTCTTGAGTGAGCCCTATGGCTTTGGTTGCAGCGGTTCAAACAAATCACCTTCTTTTAGTTGGAGCGGCGCGCCTGCCGGCACGAAAAGTTTTGCATTACAAATTTATGATCGTGATGCACCAACCGGACTTGGTTGGGTCCACTGGCAAGTAGTGAATATTCCGGCAAGTGCAAACGGTATCCCGGCAAGCATTGCGTCAGATAATAAAGGCCTTCCTGCTGGAGCAATACAGTCGCGTACAGACTTTGGCGTTCCGGGTTACGGCGGTCCTTGCCCACCTCAGGGCCAAACACATCGTTATGAAATCACACTGACCGCGCTGAAAGTTGAAAAATTGCCGGGTATCACAGCTGAATCAACGCCTGCATTGGTTGGGTTCATGACCAAAGCGAATGCCCTGGGCGAGGCTAAGATCGTTATCACACAAGGACGCTAATTAAATTTCCCGGGTCAAGGTAGCCTGTGTACCCATTGTTATCATCTCTTCTCTTACCTGGCCCGGGCCAAAGCCAAATCGATGACGAAAGCGAGAGGAAAATTTCGATGGGCTTTCATAACCCACTTCTAAAGCGATTTGCGTCACAGAGAGGTCGGTAACCTGTAACAATGTTAGCGCTCTGCACATACGAACATCCGCTATAAGTTTTGAAAATGAAGTATTCTCTGCCGTCAGTTTTCGCCGCAACGTGGCTTCTGACATTCCCAACTGGCTGGCTACGTGCTTGATATTCCAGGTATGGGAAGCATCAGATGAAATCAATCGCCTGATCTTTCGTTCAATTCCGTTTCTGAGATGCGCGCCAAAACAGATTCCATATTCATCCAGCCAGCCCAACATTTCATGCATGCGGCCAATCGCTAAAGCATCAGGTATCGACGCTGAGTCTGTAAAAACATCGGTCGTGTGATAGAACGATTTTCTGAAGCTTTCGCTGGTAGCTTCCAGTGCATACGCTTCGTTAATCTTGGTGCATCTTGAATTACGGCAGGTATAATCCGTAACGACTTCACTACTGAAGCTTAACCAGTCGGCTTCATAGGTTCCGCTTAACGAGCAGGGAGTATTAATAATGTCAAAAGACTCCCCCTCTCCGACAATCACTGCATCCCCTGAAGTTAATTCAATTTCATTACGTGCCCATCTGATGATTTTTGTACCATGGCGGATAAGAATAATGGTGGGCTCATCCACAGTAATATTTTTAGCTAATAATGGTTGAACTTGCAGTACATGAGCAGAGCTGCCCACACCAGTGCGGCTCGTAATTTTTCTTTCCGTCATATCAAACTCCTCAGGTGATGGCCGGTTTACGACCGGCCATCACAGGTACATTAGCAACTCGCGGTCTGTTCTGTTACTCGTTGGTTTTGATATCCCAGTTTCTCAATATGGATACGGATTCGGTCACCAGCCTTAAGCCAGACAGGTGCTGGCTTCATGCCTAAACTTACTCCGGCAGGGGTGCCCGTAGCAATGAGATCACCGGGCTTTAAAGTCATATAGTGACTAACGTAAGAGACTATTTCTGCTACAGAGAAAATCATCTGGGAAGTGTTGCTCTGCTGACGCTTTTCGCCATTTACTTCCAGCCAGATCTCTAATTCATGTGGATTTCCAATTTCATCGGGAGTGACAATATAAGGGCCAACAGGTCCAAACGTATCGCAGCTTTTCGCTTTATCCCATTGAGAAGACTGGAATTGAAACCCCCGGTCTGAGACATCATTAACAATTGAATAGCCAGCAACAAAACCTAAAGCGTCTTCAACGCTAACCTGCTTTGCCTCACGGCCAATCACAATTCCCAGTTCAGCTTCCCAGTCCAGTTTTGTTGAATGGGGAGGAATAACGATGTCATCATCAGGGCCATTCAGACAACTCGGAGCTTTAAAAAAAACAACGGGTTCATCAGGTACAGGGAGGTCTGCTTCATGAGCATGATCGAGGTAGTTCAAGCCTATTGCGACAAATTTAGAGACCGATTTAATCGGTGTCCCAAGTCGATGATTCCCTTTCACCTCAGGGAAACGGGAAATGTCCTGCTCTTTAATCATCGTCAGTACGAATGGCAGTGTTTCAGGCGTTATATCCTCTACCATCTCAGATAAATCGCGTAATACGTTGTTTGCATCTACTATGCCTGGCTTTTCCAGACCAACATCACCATAACGACATAATTTCATATAACGCCTCTTTAGTTTCTCAGAGTGGATAACTGTAAATGACCCAGGGGAATTCAACTTTTTCCTCACCGCCCGAAAACATGGGGATGCGGTTCAGTTGGGAAGCGGGAAAATAAATCTTTTTATCCGGGCCAACAGACAAGGCGATAGGCCAGACAATACGTCTATCCCTGACAAGAGGAGTTATCTCCCCTTCAACTGACATCACTGATATACCGTTATTTTCGGCATCACTTAGATAGATATTACCGGCAGGGTCGCGGCACATGCCCGCAACCCATGTTCCAGTTTCTCTGTAGACACTGATATCTTTGGCGATCTCATCTTCGCTTTTTGAGAAATCGGTGATGAGTTCAAGATCAACCCGGAAGATTCTTGCTCCAAAAAGACACATAAATAAAAGCGTCTTGTTGTCCTGATGAATTTCTAATAAATCATTGTGAATGTACATCGGCTGACCATTTAATAAATGTATCTTCCGGCCTTCAATCACAGGGACATCTTCTGGCTGACAGCGCAACAGGTTGTGGCCCACCAGGATACGTCTGTAGGAGTTGTCTCTCAGGTCTATAACGTAAAATGAGCCTTCGCGAGATTCAGCCATAACAGCATAATTTCCCCAAAAGCGAATATGGGCCAGCCGGGTTCCCTTGTGTGCATCACTGTGTTTAAAAAAGATCGTGCGAAGGGTATTGCCCGTAGCAATATCCAGTTCGATGAGCTTCACTGCACCCTCGATAGCATCGCTGAAATACGGGGCGGCGGCATCTAAAACCCATAAACTCCCGAGGCCATCGCTAAATATGCTGTTTACATCCACAAAATGCTTTGTCGGATCACCGAGTCCATCCCATCGATTCCAGTCGTTGTTCGGGAAAGGCATCCAACTGCCATCACTGGCAATTTCAACTACGCCGGGTGTTGGCCCCATCCAGCCTGGCATGCTTGCAAACATACGTCCGTCAGGCGAGACAACCACACCATTCCATAAAAATCGTTCAGAGGTAGAGACCTCTCTAAGCTGAGTTGTCATAATGCATTCCTAAAGATGTTTCAGCGCTGCAAAATAGATTTTAAACCTATAAAATCTATTTTTCATAAAAAAGTAGTTTTGCAGATCAAAAAGAAGACTATGAAAGACAACCTTGCGACCAAAGACAGCCTTACCCAATCCACCTATTCACGCCTCAGGACTGCTCTTCTCAGTTGCCAGCTCGTCCCTGGCTCGCGGGTGAATACAAAGGAATTGGCTGAAAAGCTTGAAACAAATGTCGGTGCAATCAGAGAAGCGCTTTCGCGCTTAACGTCCGAGAACCTGATTATCGCCGAACCGCAGAAAGGTTTTCGGGTAACACCCGTATCTTTGAAAGATTTACTGGATCTCACCGCGACACGGAAACTCATTGAAGGTGAGTGCCTTAGCGAATCGATAATGCATGGTGATGTGATCTGGGAAAGTGAGATAATTTCTTCTTTTCATACTCTTGTCAGATATGGTGCTGGGCCGGATGAACAATTAGGTAGTGAAGAATGGAACCGACGGCACAACCGATTCCATGATGCGCTGACAGCGGCATGTCCCAATGAGTGGTTGCTACGAATACAACGCAATTTGTTTGAACAAAATGAGCGATACAGAATGCTTTCTGTCAATCTTACTGCAGGTGAGCGAGACCTTAACGGCGAGCACAAGGCTTTGATGGAAGCGGCTTTGGAGAAAGATGCCGTGCGGATACGTGTACTGATGAGCAACCATATACAGCTAACCACTGATGCCTTGATGCGATTGTTTGACGAAAAAGGTTCACTTCGCCTGATCGTATAGTGAGCGATTGGGGAAACAAAATGCGCGATTCAGCCGGGTATGTTCATTTTAAATGCTCCAGACTCGGAGGTGATATTTATCATGAAGGGAATTTCTATGAAGATAAAACACCTCCTGGGCTGCTTACTGACGCTGATGACATTACCTGCCTGTGCAACTCAGAATTATGTCCTGGATGATGTAAGACTGATTGATGGAACAAACAACCCGGCTCATGAGCACATGAGAATTGTGCTCAGTGAAAATATAATTAGCGCCGTAGGCCCTGCCTCATCGCTTCCTCTTCCGCAAGGCGCTGACGTCAGGAATTTGCATGGCCAAACTGTCATGCCAGGTATCGTTTCCGATCATGTTCACCTTGCACAATTCAATGGGGTCCAGCCTTCTCCTGCTGTATATACCCGGGAAAATATCATTGCTCAGTTAACCCTCTACGCAAAGTATGGTGTGACTACTGTTATGTCGTTGGGTGTAAACCGCCCCTTATTTTATGATATTCGTGATGAATAACATCCGGGAAAAACATCAGGAGCAGATGTCTTGGGTGCTGATCATGGTATTGGCGTTCCACAGGGAGTACCTCCGGTATATGTTGGGGAAGATCAACTGGACCGTCCGACAACTCCCGATGAGGCTCGCGCTGCAGTAAGGGCGGCAGTTACAAGGAAAACAGATGCAATCAAATTATGGCTGGATGATTTTCAGGGGCAGAAACTTGTCAAAATGAAACCTGAAATCTATAAAGCTGTCATCGAAGAAGCGCATCTTCACAACCTGAAAGTATTTGCTCATATATATTATTTGCAAGACGCAAAAGATCTTATTCGCGCGGGTGTTGATATTCTCGGGCATGGTGTTCGTGATAAGCAAGTTGAGAAGGAATTTATCGATTTGCTGAAACAGCATAATACGGTGTATATACCTACGCTTGGTGTGGATGAATCTTTCTATCTGTTTGCGCTTCATCCTGAGTTACTTAATGCGCCAGAGGTTAAAGAAGCGCTTAACCCTGAACAGCAAAAAGGCAGCAGAAACAACTCAACAGCCCGGCATTTAAAACGTGGAAAGCTGGATTTGAGACCAACCGGCAGAATACCAAAATTGTGTTTCGTAGCGGGGCGAAAATGGGTTTTGGTACTGACTCAGGGGCAAAGCCAATGCGTATTCCCGGTTATGCAAAGCGCCGGGAACTGGAACTGCTGGTTAAGGCGGGTTTAACCCCACTTGAAGCCTTATCCCTTGCAACTAATTCGGCTGCACTAACACTGGGGGCAGGTCACCCGTTATGCTCAGTGATACACAATGCCGCACCGCAAGGCCAAAAGAAAAACTCTAAGCTTGATGGATGGGTAAGCAGTACTGACAGCTGTGCTAATGTTTCGTAAACGATGATGCATTGGTGTTTTATTATTGATTAATATAAATATTTATTGATATTTAATTTAAACCTATAATCGACCTATAGTCTCTGTAAACCGTGTATATCAGATCCATAGTGTCGGAATTTTTGTTCAGCATGCGTAGCCAGATACTTATAAGCTCTGCACGTCACATTCCCATTCAAAACCTTTCAAATAAGTTTTCCATATACAGCATGTAAGTTCTACGAATGTCTGCTGAATGCCAGGAGGGGACATTGCAGGCCCCAAGCGAGTTAATCACTAAGGTTGGATATGTTGGTCGTCGACCTGAAACGGAGGTTACACAATTTTGGTGATTCCGTCGGAGAACCTTGATTAAGCGATAAAAGAGATCGCACTGCATTTCCAGAAATAATATTCTCAGCAAGGCAATGCGAGTCCTCGTTTTTTGTAAAAAACACTCTGTCAGATCTGGTTATCCCATGCCCCCTGCTGATGAGCCCTGAGCATATCCTCAACAGCCTGCGGCACGACATTGCGAAATTTACCGGTATCAGCGGGAACGATCTCTACCATACGATCAATCATCTCTTGTGCATCGAGATGACCGAACGGCGATGCGAGAGCCTCATCGAACTGAGCACGCAGTTCATCCCGGCGAGTGACATGTTTCTCATCACTAAGCCAACGGAAAGGTGTGTCTGCCATCGTTTCATTAAACCCGGTGTAAAAGGCTCCGGGATTGATGGTTTGGACCTTAATTCCATAACCAGCTAATTCCTGCTGCATGGCTTCGGCTATAGCCTCGAGGGCATGCTTGGTGGAGGCGTAAACCCCCCAGTTAACCGGGGAAAATAGTCCACTCATCGATGAGGTGAAAACCACTTTTGCCTGTTTTTTCTGGTTGATCCATTTACGAACGAAAGCTTGTGTTAATATCAGTGGAAGAAAAACGTTGACCTCAAAGTTCTTTCTGACCAGATCAATGGGGATCTCAAATACAGGTCCACCTTCCCCCATGCCGGCATTATTCCATAGAACATCAACATCGAAATGCTGGGCGAAATCCATATCATGTGGATCACACAGATCCAGCTTCTCAACCTGTAAACTGGTAAGCCCGAGCTCCCTGGCTTTCATGCGCAAGGGGGTAACCTGAGGCGAGCACTGAACAGTGGCTATAACGTTGTGACCTTCTTGAGCCAGCCTGATAGCTGCTGCTTCACCGAACCCGGAGCCTGCACCGGTAATGAGAATAGTCTTTTGCATGGAAATCCCTCGTTGTTGGGTATGAAATACAGCTAAAACGACTGAATCGATGATGGTAGAACGAAGGTAGAGGCAGAATGGTTCATTGCCGATGACTGTTTAAGCAGAACATTACTTTTCATTTTAACCGGCATATTTTTGACAATTTATTGAATTACGCGAACAATCTATGACTTTGCTTCGGGCTATAAAGCCAACGAATATCCAACATTTGTCATTTTTTAAAAAGCTAACATATGTCTGATTTTGATTCAACCCCTCACAAGAGAAAACCCATTCGACGTCCTGTCCAGGAACGTTCATTAGAACGCATGGTGCGGGTTATCGAGGCCGCCGAGCACATGCTCGTAAAACTCGGACCTGAAAAAACCTCAATACCGGCCCTTGCAGAAATGTCCGGGGTACCGAGAGCCAGCATTTATCCTTTTTTCCCGGATAAGTACGCGTTATTTGCCCATATTTCCCAGATCCATACCCGGTCTATCGGTGAGGCTATTGCTCATTCAGGGGTATCCCGTGCCGGCACGCTCAACGCCTGGGTAGGCACCGTCATAGATATATGTGTGATCTATTACAACGAACATCCTGCTGCGTGCGTGCTTCTCATGAACGGTTTTTTTCGCGATACCGACCGTGCAGCTCACGCAGCCAAGAATATTTCAATCGGACAACTTCTGCGAAATGCAGCAGAGCGATTCAGAGAGTACCGGGAGTTTCCATTGTCACCAGACGTTGCAACAATTGCCGTAGAGATTGGTTTTGCCTGCCTGAAATTTGGCTATGCACAGGAGGGGTATATCAACAACGCGGTGAGAAACGAAGCCTGTCGTGCGGTCATGGCTTATCTGGATCTCTGGCGGGATGCTCCGGGAGAGGATCTCTCTAAACAAAACGCCCTGTGACTTTCAATGTAAACGAGAGGTTTCCGGGTGTGAATGAGTAAAGATGACGAAGCAATCGCCGTTTACACCCGTCTGAAACTTCCACGATATTGCTGGGGTGTGATGCTGATTCGCCGTTGAAAAGCACTACGCATCTGGTCGGGACCGGAAAAACCACAGTTGAAAGCGATTGTCTTGAGGGCCAGTTCTGTCGATTCAAGCAAGTTGCGGGCCTGATTAAGGCGTACCCCTTCCACGAATTCATGCGGCGTGACGCCCAGTTCAGTAACGAAGAGACGCGCAATGCTGCGCGGGCTGACGCCACCAATATCTGCCAGCCGCTCAACCGGAAAGGCCTCGCCCACATGCTCCATGACATAGGTTTGTACCTTTCCCAGCGGAGTTTCAGGATCGCGGCTAACGACGAGCAGCGGGCTGAACTGGGATTGACCACCCTGCCGTTGCGCCACAACAACAAGTGCTTTGGCACATGCAAGCGATATAGCCGGTCCATGATCTTCTCCTACCAAAGCGAGGCTAAGGTCAATGCCGGCCGTAACGCCAGCGGACGTTACAAGGCGACCGTCGCGCGCATGGATTCGATCATGCTCGACCCGCGCTAAGGGGAACTGCCTTGCAAGCTGATCCGAACAAAGCCAATGGGTCGTGACGGTTCGTTCATCGAGAAGCCCGGCATGACCCAGAGCAAAAGCGCCGGTGCAAATCGAACCATATCGCTGGGCCGCAACACCCCATTTCCTTAGCCACGTTGACATGGCAGCGTCGGGTAGAGTGTCAGGAAGGTGCGGGCCGCCTGCAACCAGAACCGTGTGAAAAATGCACTCGGCCTGATCGAAGCTAAGGTCAGCGACCATCCACATTCCGTTGGAGCTGCGCAAACGCTGTGTGCTGGCCGCAACCAGGACACAGTGGTAATGGTCCTCTTCCGGCAAAAAGCCATTAGCCGTTGTGAACACATCCAGCGGGCCGGCAACATCGAGCGCCTGAACGCCTTCGAAAATGACAACTGCAACTTCTCTCTTTGCCATGAGTGCCCTTTTACTTTGTCACATGATCCAGGGTTCCGGTCACTCCCCCCTAAAACAGTCGTTGGCAGTTTATCACAGACGCCTGGCAGCTTTCAGCGTAGCAACGCGATTGCTGCCAGGTTTGGTTACCGCGATGATGAGTAGGTCGGCTACAAGGTCTTCTTCGAAAACCGGCCTCGACATCAGGAGAAGTATCTTGACTCACCTCCACCACGCAGCGTCGGCGATTCACGGCGTAGCTGTTCCCGACAGCACACTGGCCCGCGCCATCACCGAGTTTGTGCGCGACACCGAAACAGAGTTGCTTTTCAACCATTCGAGCCGAGTCTACTTTTTCGGGGCCATCGCCGGACAGCAACACGGCCTGAGCTTCAATCCAGAGCTGCTGTATGCAGCCACGATGTTTCACGACATTGGCTTGATGCCATCGCACAGCAGCGCCGATCTGCGCTTCGAAGTCGATGGCGCGAATGCCGCCCGCGACTTCTTGCAAAGCTACAAGCTTGATCCAGCCGACATTGAAAAAGTCTGGACTGGCATTGCACTGCACACCACGCCGGGCATACCGGAATTCATGCACCCCGTGATCGCCCTGACAACCGCTGGCGTCGAGATGGATGTACTGGGCCTGACTTATGACCGCTATTCCGCTGACATCCGTGAGGCCGTGGTCGCAGCCTATCCCCGTACACCGGCTTTTAAAGAAGAGATCATTCAGGCCTTTTACGACGGCATCAAGCATAAACCCGGCACCACCTTCGGCAACGTCAAGGCAGACGTTATTGCCGACAAAGAACCGCATTTCCATCGCGGTAATTTCTGCTCCCTCATCCGATGCTCACATTGGCACGGCTAACCGTCTTGTCCACCAAATCAATTAGTACCTGAGGAGAAATACCATGAGTACACCTGACATTATCCTTGTTCATGGTGCCTGGGCCGATGGGTCCAGCTGGGCCAAAATCATTCCTCTGCTGAGCGCCAGGGGCATGACTGTCACTGCCGTACAACTCCCACTTACCAGCTTCGACGCCGATGTCGCGGCGGTTAGTCGTGCCATCGCGCTGTCACAAGGAGATATCGTTCTGGTGGGGCACAGCTATGCCGGTGCCGTGATCGGACAGGCTGGCAACGACTCCAGGGTGAAACGGCTGGTCTACATCGACGCCTTTGCGCCGGACGCGGGGGAGTCAGCCGGATCGCTCTTTGCCCAGTTTGCAGCAGCCCCGCTCAATAATGAGATCAGGCCGGACGCAGAAGGCTTCCTGTCGCTAACACCCAAAGGCATTGCCACCTTATTTGCACAGGACCTCGATCCCATTGAGCAGACGATGCTGCATGCAACTCAGGGTCCGATCAATGGTGCCGCACTCGGCGGCACGTTGAGACAGGCCGCATGGCACAGTCGTCCTTGTTTTTATCTGATTGGCGAAAACGATCTGGCAATCCTGCCCGTGGAACAGGAACGCATGGCCACGCGTATGAATGCAACGATCAAACGTGTCGCTTCCAGCCATGTTCCGATGTTGTCACATCCGCTCGCCGTTGCTGACTTCATCGTTATGGCTGCTGCCAGTTCTTGTTGACTACTCCAATGACTGACCAGTTAACCATATTGATACAGCAGAAGATCCCTTGCGAGGATCTTCTTTAGGGGAAAGAAAGTTGTTTATAACGCCACTACGGGTTGCATGCTTCCCTGGTCGGCAATGGAAGCGGACACGGTTAGCGTGACGACTGTTTTGCCATCAACGGCAACGTTTTTTTTGCGTCGCGAGGGAAACAGATTGCAGCAGCCAGCGTTATTGCCGAAACAGCGAACATATAATACGCAGGCGCAGGGGCACCCCAGCTATGCGATAGCCAGGCAACAATAAAGGGAGAGAAACCGCCGAAGGTCATGGTGGCCAGGTTGTAGCTAATCGACAAAGAAGTCACCCTGTTCTCTACCGGGAACAGTAATGTCAGCATGGTCGGCATCGTTGCGAACTGCGCGGCCAGACACAGACCGAGAAGGAACTGCATAATCAGCATATGGGTAAGAGTTGGCGAATGAATAACCCAGCTAAACAGGGGCAACACCATCACAAAATAGCCGATGGTTGCAATAAGGAAAACAAACTTTCGCCCTATTTTATCTGCCAGTATCCCCAATAAAGGGATAATAACGGCCATCATGCTGACGATACCGATTTGGATTGTCAGTACGCTGGTGATGGGCATATCGAGTTGCTTGCTGGCAAAACCCGGCATATTAATCAATAAAACGTAGAAGCCCACTGTTCCACTTACCACCAGGCAAAACCCAAGGATAATCTTACTGAAATCCAGCCTCGTTTTATTGCCAGGCTGTTTTTTCTCGCTCTGTTGATTAACAAACTCGTCAGATTCAGAAAGGTTATTTCTTATCCACAGCCCGACCGGGCAGATAATCAGGCCGACGGCAAATGCAATTCGCCAGCCCCAGTTGTCCAGACTGTCGTTAAATACGTTGAAGATAATCATCGAAACAATGGAGGCTAATACCACCGCAAGGCATTGGCCAAAAAGTTGCCATGAACCATAAAACGTTTTCTTGTTCTCATCCGATCCTTCCACCAGATAGGATGTTGAGCTGGCATATTCGCCACCGGTGGCAAAGCCCTGGATAAGTCGCGCGATGACAATCAATATCGGAGCAGTGATCCCTATCTGATGATACGAGGGGGCGAGTACAAAAAGTGCCACCGCAATAAACATCAACCAGATAATCAATTGCAGGGCGTTCTTTCTGCCAAATCTATCCGCATAGACGCCAATGACTAATCCCCCGATTGGTCGGGTGAAAAAACCTACACCAAATGTTGCCAGTGAGATCAGCAGTGAACTGTATTCATTATCAACCGGGAAAAACTGCCTGGCGATAACGGCTGCAAAAAAACCATAAATAAGGAAGTCATACCATTCAAGGATATTGCCAATGGTGCCAGCAATAATTTTCTTCTTGTTGTTCATTTTATTCCCCCTCGGGTGAATGCGCTAAAATAAAGAGTGAGCTAGCCCACTTTCGTTAATTGCTCCCGGTTTATTTTTTGCGGTCCATTGCGTGGCCTTTTCATATTCACTAGCCAACCGAAGAACGGCCATATCGCTTCGAGGGCGTCCTATTATCTGGATGCCCGTGGGTAGTCCTGATTCATTAAAACCAACCGGAACATTGGCGATAGGGCAACCAGAAAGGCTGCCTAATATTGTGACCTCCATCCAGCGGTGATAGGTATCCATTTCCCGACCGGATATTGTTTGAGGCCAGGGAGTGTTTTTATCAAATGGGAAAACCTGGGCGCTGGGCAATATCAGGTAATCGGTGTTCTCAAAAATTGTAATCAGCTTTTTATAAAGTAAGGTTCTCACCGCCGAGGCTTGTATAAGTTGCATTGCGCTTAACTGTAAGCCATTTTCAATTTCCCAAATGGCTTCTGGTTTAAGCCATTTCCGTTTCTCGGGGACGGAATATAGAGGCTCAAGACTGTGCGCGACGTGAGCATGCCGGAGGGTACGCCACGCGTTCCAGACAGTTTCATAATCGATATCAATAGCGACCTTATGAACGTCACAACCGAGTGATGAAAATGTCTCCAGAGCTTTCTCACACAGGGGAAGAATTCCGTCTTCCAAAGGGAGATGGCCTTGTAGATCACCAAGCCAACCGACCCGAAGAGAAGTACAGTCAATCGCCAGTGATTCAGTAAATTGTTCGCCAGTTTCGCTGAGCGAAAGCGGTGCCCGATCGTCGCGACCGGAAAGGGTCGCCAATAAAAGGGCGACATCCTTAACGCAACGCCCCATGGGGCCTTCATAGGCCATCTGATTAAAGAACAATTCGTTGCTTTCCGTTAGAGGAACACGGCCCTGGGAGGGCCGAAATCCAATCACGTTATTGAAAGCGGCAGGGTTACGTAACGAGCCCATCATGTCGCTACCGTCGGCAATCGGAAGCAGGTACAGCGCCAGGGCCGCGGCGGCCCCCCCGCTGCTACCTCCGGCGGTAAGTTGATGGTTATACGCATTACCCGTCGCACCGAACACTGAATTATACGTCTGTGAACCTAGCCCAAATTCAGGCGTGTTGGTCTTGCCAATGATAATGGCACCCGCTTGTTTAATTCTTTCCACTATTAATGCATCCCGATCGGGAACATCATTCGCGAAAATAAGTGAGCCCCGGGTAGTTGTAATACCACATGTTAATGCAAGGTCTTTAACGGCAAAAGGTATTCCATGCAGCCAGCCGTGATACTCTCCGTTCGCTAATGCGCTATCCTTTTCTTCTGCCGCTTTGAGTAGCTCATCTCTATCCCGCAAACTGACGATGGCATTAACGCGAGCGTTAAAAGTCTCAATATGATCGAGATATATTTCCATGACATCACGGCAGGCTATTTCTTTATTCCTGATCAAGTATGAAAGTTGATGAGCTTCGAGAAGAACAATACTTTTATTATCAAACATAGCCTGACCTTCTATTTTTCTTCATTCAGGACAATACGACCAATGACCTGGAACTTTTTATTGTCAAAAAACTTAAACCAGGTTGCTATGGCCGCACCAATGACAAAACTGGCTAATACAATCCACGGTATGGCCTTATAAAAGAGCGTATTTGCTGCTGTACCTGCTGCGAAATCCATATTGGCAAAAAGCAAATAAACAACGTACACCATACCTGTCCCCCCCATTAACGGTGCAAGGAACGTTTTAAACCAGTGGCTGTTTTTACGGTTTTCTCCATTCGCGTGGAAATAGAAAATAACGGCAAAGGCGCACAGTGCCTGGACTATCATGATCCCCATGGTGCCCAGTATTGCCAGCAGGGTGTAAATATCAGCATAAGGGTCTTTTCCCGCCAGTAGGAACAACACGATGATGATACAGGCAATCACAGTCTGAACCGTTGAGGCGATATGAGGGGAACCATGTTTGGGATGGGTAAGGCCCAGCGTTTTACCCGATAACGGAAACAGGTTTTCCCGGCCCAGCGCATAGATATAGCGTGCGGCGCAGTTGTGAAATGCCATCCCGCACGCGAAGGAACCGGTGATGACAAGGATTTTGAATATTGAAACTGCCCATTCCCCCAGATATTGACGCGCCGGGCCATAGAAGATTTCTGCGGCTTTATTAGGATCCTGCGCCAGCGCGATGGCTTTCTCTGGCCCGGTCCCTGCAATCGCCATCCAGGAAATGAACACATAGAAAAGCCCAATCCCAATTACTGCCAGTAACGTCGCCAGTGGAATGATTTTCTTAGGGTTTTTTGACTCTTCACCATACATTGCCGAGGACTCGAACCCCACCCAGGACCAAAAGGCGAAAAACAGCCCAATGCCTGCATTCGCGCCCGACACACCCGCCGCTGGCGAGAAAGCGTTAAATGGGTTGATCGACTCAGGAACAAAGCCCTGCGGTCCACCACCATGTATTAGTACTGCGCCGGCGACCAGGGTTAGAATGAGTATTTCCAGCACCAGACAACAGCCCAGCACTTTCGACGTCAGTGATATATCAAAATAACTGAGCACCCCATTGGCGATCAGCATGGCCAATGCAAAAACGATCCAGTGGATGTGTATGCCGGAAAGCCCGTGGATTAAGTCTTCGCAGAAAAAAGCGAAAATACCCACAAGTGCGGCCTCAAATACAATATAAGTTACTGTAACCGCAACCCCAGCCGCCATACCGATGATGCGCCCTAACCCATGAGAGATGAAGCCATAGAATGCGCCTGTGGCGGTGATGTACTTCGCCATCTGTGCATACCCGATGGCAAACAGGGCAAGGATAATAGTCGCCACAAGGAAGCCCCCCGGCGCGTACTGCCCGTTTCCGCTGCCGACCGCAATGGGGACATTACCGAGCATCGCGGTAATGGGAGCCGCAGTCGCGACCGTCATGAACAATACGCCGGTTAAACCTACAGCATTAGGCCGCAGGCGCTGGACCGCCGTTGTGCTGGTTTCTTCTCCAGCAGGGCAATTAATGATCTGATCACTCATACGATTACCGCTCCGTCAGGAAATGCAGGAAGATGATTCGGGAAGGATTTGGCCACCATCGACAATCAGTGTCTGCCCAGTGATATACCCGGCTGCCTGAGAGGCAAAAAACAGCGCGGCGGCGGCAATGTCATCAACGCTGCCAAGGCGCTGCAGAGGGACAGATTGCGCCATAGCGGCTATGTAATCGTCCCCCATCCCCGCCAGCCCTTCGGTAATGATATTGCCCGGAAGGATGGCATTGACGGTGATATTATCTTTGGCCAGTTCCAGTGCGGCCGTGCGCATAAAACCCAGTTGCGACGCCTTGCTTGCGGCATAGTGCGCCCAGCCGGGGTATCCCGTGACAGGACCGGTGATAGAAGAAGTAAGGATAATGCGCCCGTGATTGGCTTGTTTCAGCCATGGGATAGCTGACTGTACGCACAGGAATGTGCCTTTACTGTTTACCGCGTGTACGTCATCCCATTCACTTTCCGTCATATCGCTCAGAGCGGCGGAAGGAAAGATACCCGCGTTGCAGCACAGTACGTCCAGACCGCCGAGTTGTTCCGCGCAAATCGCGACGGTCTCTTTCACTTGTTGAGCAACACTGACGTCACAGACGTAACCTTTTATCGTCAAACCTTCTGTACAAGCGATGCTGATGGCTGTCGCCAACTTGTCGGCATTACGGGCGGTGATCGCCACATTGCTGCCATTGCGTGCGAAATGCAGCGCCAGCCCCAGCCCAATGCCGCTACTGCCACCGGTAATCAATATGGTTTTACCTTTTAGATCCTGATACATAAGTTTCGCCCCGTTTAAGTCATGCCATGAATTGTCGGCACACCAACTTTTCGCTGCTCATGTCTGCGAGCTGACGTGCATTTCGACAAAGAATAATCACGCAAATGTTGAATGATCAACATTATTTTGTTGTATTCTTCACGAAATATAATGCGTCAAAATGGGGAACCATATTGGTGCAACACGATGATATTTAATCATCTGATAAATATAAATATTATACTAATTTCATGGAATTTTTATGCCGTATCATCTTCCTGATGCAGGATTCGCTCCTTTTCAGGGCGCTCAGCCTGTGAGACGAGAAAAATTAACTATAATTAATTGATTAAATGATAATTAAATAGAGCGAATAGCTGATGGATTAAATTTTTCGGCTTTTATCTTGCAAAAAAAAGAAACCCAACATAAAAATATTGGCACTTCTGACATTTTGGGTGTTGGCCATGCTATATCACGACAGCTACATAGAGAGAATCAGTGGGTTACTACGCGCAGCGCTACCGCTCTGGGGGCTGAGCGAAAAATCGGAACTGGCGTTGCTCACTTTTTCAGAAAACGCCACATTTCTGGCGACTGAAGCCGACGTCAGACGCCGTTTGGTCTTGCGTGTTCATCGGCCAAATTATTGCCAGCATGCAGAAATTATTTCGGAGCTGGATTGGTTGAATTCCCTGAAAACCAGTCGCGTTATCAACGTTGCAGCGCCGATTCCACAGCTTAACGGCGAGCGGATAGCACGGCTGGAAGATGAGACATCCGTGACTTTTGTGGTGGCGTTTGAATTTGTTGCGGGGGCTGAACCAGACAATACCCGCGATTTGTCTTCATGGTATCGCAGGCTTGGGGAAATCGCTGCGCGCCTGCATCTACACAGCCTGGACTGGCAAAGGCCGCCCGCATTTACCCGCAAGATTTGGACATTTGAAACCATTATTGGCAAACGGGCGTTGTGGGGCGACTGGCGTAGCCTGAGTCATTTCACACCGGAGGAGATCACGCTTTTAGAACAAACAGAGAGACAGCTCAAAGCACAACTTGACGACTATGGGTGCGCCCCGGATCGCTTCGGGCTGGTTCATTGTGATATGCGCCTGGCTAACCTGCTGGTGGAGGGGGAACAAATGACCGTTATTGATTTTGATGATTGTGGCATTTGTTGGTTTGGCTGGGATTTCGCAACCGCGGTGAGCTTTATTGAAGACGACCCGTTACTGGGTAATTACCAGGCCGCATGGCTGGAAGGTTATCAAAGCGTACGCCCGCTTAGCACGCAGGATAAGTCTATATTACCCGCGTTAGTGATGCTGCGCCGCCTGCAACTCAGCGCCTGGATAGCCAGCCATGCGGAGACACCCACAGCACAGCGGCTGGTTGCCAGTTTCCCTGCGGGGACTGTCATGCTGGCCAGGCAATATCTGCATGAGCATGCAGTGAACATGGCTCCGGACGCGCAGCAGGAGAATCTACAATGACAGAAAAAAAACAAATACTGGGTCTCAACCGCTTTGAGAAAAGCGACAGTGCCGCGCTGGATGACGGGTTGGTTAATCAGATCACCCGGCGGCAAAATACCCAGGGCGCTTCTTCGGTTTTATTCTATCAGCAGCCGATTGAGATGGTCAGCGCGCGCGGCGTCTGGATGTATGACGCGGCAGGCAACCGTTATCTGGATATGTATAACAACGTGCCAGGCGTTGGCCATTGCCATCCAAGAGTCGTGGAGGCCATGTCCGTGCAGGCGGGTATGCTCAATACTAACACTCGCTATTTGTTCCCCGTGCTGGAGCGTTATTCCGAAACCTTACTGGCCACCTTTCCGGCGCCGCTCGCTAACGTGGTGTTCACCTGCACCGGCAGCGAAAGCAATGATATTGCACTGCGTATTGCAAGAATGGTGACAGGCAGGCAGGGAATTATCGTCACTGAAAGCGCCTATCATGGCAATACAACGGCGGTGATGGAGGTTTCGCCATCAGGGCTGAAGCGACAATCGTTGCCACCTTATGTCCGTACGGTGCCTGCGCCCGATGCAAATACCTTGCGGCCTGGCCAACAGGTTGCGGAGGTCTTTGCCGATGCGGTGCAATCGGCGATGGAT
This sequence comes from Kosakonia arachidis, assembly GCF_900116535.1. Lineage (GTDB taxonomy): Bacteria > Pseudomonadota > Gammaproteobacteria > Enterobacterales > Enterobacteriaceae > Kosakonia > Kosakonia arachidis. Next base: position 18,149 of record NZ_FPAU01000007.1, read on the forward strand.
TCGCTCAATGCTGAAGGCTTTGGCTGTGCAGCCCTACTGGTAGATACCATTTTTTCAAGCGATGGCGTATATGCCGACCCTGCGGGTTTTCTCAGCCTGGCTGTGGCGCGTGTACGCGCAGGGGGCGGCTTATTCATTGCGGATGAGGTCCAGCCTGGTTTTGGCCGAACGGGTACACATTACTGGTGCTTCCAGCGTCATGAACTGGTGCCAGATATCGTCACGCTGGGCAAGCCGATGGGGAATGGCTTCCCAATGGCAGGCGTTATCACACGGCCAGCGTTACTCGACAGATTTAGTCAGGAAACGGAGTACTTTAACACCTTTGGCGGTAATCCCGTGTCGGCCGCGGTGGGCCTTGCGGTATTGCAAGTTATTCGGGAAGAAGAATTAATGTCTAATGCAGAGCGTTGTGGTCACTATCTCAGGGCCGGACTGCACAACCTTGCTAACCAATACCCGGCAATAAGTGATGTGCGCGGCGCCGGGCTGTTCAATGCGGTTGAGTTCCGCCAGCCGGACAGCAAGAAACCGGACACCAAATTGACGCAGCAGGTGATCAATGAGCTGAAAGGCGAAGGCATCCTGATTGGTGCTGCGGGGGCGTATGGCAACAGTTTGAAAATTCGGCCTCCACTTTGTTTTAGCATCGATAACGCAGACTTTTTTATCGATAAATTGGCACGCGTAATGAGCCGTTGCGCGCGACGTTAAGCAGTATGGCCCGGTGCAACATTCAGCGCTTTGTGTTTTGTTGCACCGCCCAGATATACTGGGACACGGTGATGTTTTTTCAGGAGAGGTGGCAGTTAATGTCGATAAGGAAAACAGTACGTCAGCAAAATATACTCAGTGCAATCAGCGAGTCTCCCAGCTTACGTATTGTCGATCTGGCGCGGGTTCATCAGGTGACAACAGAAACAATTCGGCGCGATCTGGATGAACTTACCCAAAAAGGATTGTTGAACCGTACTTATGGCGGCGCGGTGCGGGCAATGAACACCGAGCCTACCGTGACAGAACGTCACCGTTTGTTTACCCAGGAGCGAGAACATATTGCGCGGGAAACGGTGCAGCAAGTGGGCGATGGCAAAATGTTTATGCTGGGGTCGGGAGCGACGACAGTGCACGTGGCCAGGCGTATGGCAACCGATCTACGGGATATCACGGTGATTACTCACTCGTTCGGTGTTGCTACTGTACTGTCGATGAACCCGACGATCAGGGTTATTGTGGCGCCGGGCGATTATATTGCTTCTGAAGGGGCCATGGCGGGTGCGCAAACATTGAGTTTCCTGCATCAGTACTCTGCAGATTACGCCATTCTTGGGGCCAGCGGCGTGACAGCTGACGGGCCCAGCGAAGCGTTAATTGATTGCGGTATGATTTATAAGACCATGATTCAACGCGCGAACAAAAGCATCATTGTGGCGGATCATTCAAAGTTCGATATGGTATTTCCTTCCCATTACGCTTCCTGGCAGGCTATTCATCGTATTATTACGGATAAACCGCCTGCAGATCACATACTCACCACCTTGAAAAAAGAAAATGTAGAGATCTCCGTATGTGAATGACGTGCTAATTATTAATCTTTAATGAGCCCCAAGGATTGATGTTCTGACAGGTAGAACCGACTCTCTGTAAAGCTGACAAATAGCGAGGCTGTAAAAGCCATCAAGCTAATATGAGAACAGAGAGTACGGATGCTCATCAGGGCTCACAAAGCCGGCTATATATGTGTGGATACTTTGTCAGAAAAAGACCTGCGGGTGCTTGCATCGGCGAGGTATCCATATAAGCGATTTAGCATCTAGCGTGATTTTACCTGACATTTATTATCCCACTATCATATTGTTAACTGCTATAAGACCTTTTTCGGCCAACTATCCCAGAGTGCTCGTGTCATCATTTTACTATTTTGACTACCTTGTGGTTCGAAATCAGTAGTAATTCCGACCTTATCGAGATTCCATAAGTTAATCTCTTCGGAGGTGTTTTTTATCTTTTTATAATGTGTGAAAGACGAACCCACTTTGCACAGCTCGGCGTTCTTATCACTAATCTTAATCGCGCTGTAATTTATATCATCATCCCCTCTACCAAAGTAGAGGTAGGACGTGACAGGGCCAGCTTCACTGCTTCCGACAATAATTGATACACCGCCCGAAGGGGAGTGTTCAGATAATTTCTTTGCGTCTGTAATCGTTAGGTTATGAACAGGACTGGAGGTATCGCTCGTTTTCATTTTTAGCATTGCAGGAGTGGTACTTGCACATAAGGAGACGCTAATTCCGGATTCAAGAATACAGGAAAAAACATCGATACTTTCTTCTCCACATAAACCGGGATTGTGTTGTGCCTGGCTAGTCACTGAGCCAGGATTAATCATGTTTTCAGCGAAAATAGTTTGACAGGGTAAAATCAGCACAATAAAAGTGGCTGATTTCATTATAGTATTCCAATGCATAATAATACTCAGACAGGTTGTAAAAAAAACAATATTAAAAATCAGATAGTTGCCAATCCGCTTAGTATCATTGTTTTTTAATAATGTGTTTCAACAGAAAATCAACAGAACGATGAACAACATAAAAGTCCGCTAATTATTAACTCGCAGTATAAAGACACTTCTTTTGACCTGCTATCCATTGATAATATACCGCGATATCAGGAATGTCTTCATTAGCACAACATGCGGACAGCACCATGAAGAAGTGTTTCCCGACGAACAGACCATTAGTATTCTTCGCGAGGTTGATGCCAGATGTAAGCGCACCTGTTTTAGTTCCAGGCACTGTTTACAGGGAGGAGAACAATCATCACTATCATCTGAACTAAAAACCACTCTCATTTTTACGGTGGTATTTATTTATCATAAACAAATGAATTTTAGAAAATGTCACTTTTTTACTTTTCTATTGTGGAACGCTTCATAATTTCATATTTTATTTAACTAACTGACAGTCCAGTCACTTTTTGAAGTGGTAAGCATGCCCTCCCCCGCAAAAATAATGAGTAATTTTGAATATCTTTAGTTGCATTAACATCGGGCCGCCGATAAAAGGCCGTTAACGTGGAATCCATCTGAGTTAACGCATAAGCGTTGGAAACACTAATGGTAACTTAGCCAAACATATTCATATACATTGTCTTTATTAGATACACTTTTTATAAGGAAGAACGGAAAAACACAAATAGCACAGATTATTCAATATGTTATAAATGAAAACCAAAAAACACTCACAGATGCGTCCCTCTTTTACCTTAAAAAACCATTATTACACTTTGGCTAAATATTTTTTAAAAAGTTAAATTGTGACCTTGATCATTTAAATGTACCCGTTAGTACATTTAATGTATACTGGTTTTCATTATGGTAAAATGCGCTATTTCAGCATCCACCTGAAAACTTTTTGTTGCATGGAGAAGTAAAACGCCATCACTGAAAAAACAGCATTTATGAAAGCACCATCTCTAAGAAAAACCTGGAGATTACCTATGTTGAAATTAATTGCAGCATCAAGAAGACGACCGGGTCTGACCCGAGCAGATTACCAGCGATACATTGAGTTTTATCATGGTACGATCGCACGCAACACCCGGGGAGCATTGCATCAATATATCCAGAACCATGTCATTGATAGCGCCTTTGGCACGTTACAGGATGAAGCACATCAGCAAATCGCTGATCGCGATGGAATTGTAGAGTTATATTTTAATAACTTTTCTGAAATGATCCAGACACTCGAGCCCCCAGTCCCCAGCGCCACCAGTGATGACGGTAAGTTCTTTGCTGATGAACCCAATAGCATCACGATTATGTCAGAGGAAGAGGAAGTCAGCGTTGATTCTCCGCTACCGCAATTCAATCCCGGTCTTGGCATAGTAAAAAATGTTGGGGCATTGAAAGTGTTCCATTTTATTATGCGTGACGAACACGTATACCCGGAAGATTTCTTTATCTATTGGAAAAAGGCCCATTATGCTGCGCTGGAAAAATCACCGTATGCCAGATCGCAACTCCGCCGGTGTGTCATGAGTAAACGCCTACGGCTAAATGATAACGATGCTGCGGCACGCAATCATTTTAAAATGGTCAACCCGCCAAGATACGATCTTGTTGTCAGTCACTGGTTTGACACCATCGAGCAGGCCGGTGCGTTTCGCGAATATGTCGACAATCTGCAAAACAGCGATCTCCACTTTGCCAACTGGTCAAAATCCTTTTTCTTGTACACCAAGCAAATCGTTATTATTCGTGATACTCCACAATAAATGTCAGGCTAATTAGTCTGAAGGAGAAGATATGAGCCAGATTATCCCTGAACAGGTTCAACCCACTTATGATGAGTATTTAGCAGCGACGAAGCATAGAGCACTACGCCCGGATTTAACCGAGCAGGAGAAACAACGTCCCTTCGCAAAATACTATTATGATGTAATTACTGAACCTGACCCTCAACACTATGCGATGATGGATAAACCGTGCGATCCCAATAAAGCACTCTACCCAGAAAAGAGGAATGATTTACTCAATCCAGGCGATCTGGATATAGAAACCGGGTGGTGTAATTTAAAAAATGGCGGCGGATTTATTGCTAATAAAATGGTATACCCAGACATCACGGCTGACATGATAGATTGGTGGTTTTCTTGGCATCCCCTGGAAGATTTACGCTATCGCATCTGGTATCCACCGCAGCACGGTGGGTTAACCGTCAGCCCGGAAAACCGTAAACGTCTGCTTGATGACACTATTCCGTACCGGGAAAGAAACTGGGGCGTGGTGCACCATGTCACCGAAGACACAAACTGTGGGATGGAAAATATCGATATTCATTTTATGTCGCCACAGGATTTCGGGTTTGATATGACGCGCTGGAAAAAACCCAACGTAGCCACTTTCGCCGGCGGCGTTGGCTGGGGTGTCGCCGTCGATAAAACCGATGACAGCATTACCGCGCCGGCCATTATGTGTCATATTTTCCGTGAAACGAACGAAGGTCTGGAACACCGCACCCGTTTCTGGCTCGGTTATCGGTTTGTTGATGGGCAACCCGAGCTGTCACTACCACCCGGCGTTGCCGTGCCTGCCCCGGCAATTCAGGGGCTGGCACGGCATAATGTCTGCGAATTTACCCGATTCAGAGATTTTCTGCCGAAAATTTATGCAGAACTTGGCGGAAAATCTATTGCCTGATGCCAACGGCCCGCGTTATTGACGTGGGCCATTTTTTAAGCTGGCTACTTTTTACAATACTGAGAGATAAAAACAGCCACGACTTCACGTGTATGCATAGCGATATCCTCAGGGCTTACCGTAAACGTTTTAATCAATAACGATTTAACCAGGAATACGCCCCAACAGGCAGAGACAAAAATTTCCGCGGCGCGATAAGGTTCATTGCCAATAAATTGCGGATGGCTGGCAAGGCAGGCACCGAGATTCTCCACACGTTTTCCTGGGCCTGATTGCCAGAAGTATTCTGCGAGTTCGGGGAAATTCGTTTTCTCTGCAAGAAGAATATTAAACAGGGTGCGTAAATCATCCTGCATTAATGTCATCACCAGACTATTGCTGAACTGTTGCAATATAATGGGCAATTCTTCATCAGCAGAAAGGCTTTCATCCATCTGTTCATTCAGCAAGGTAATACGTTTTGAAATCACTTCTATAAATAATGCCTGTTTCGTCGGATACAGTGCATATAATGAACTTTTTGAGGCCCCGGCCCTGATGGCGATATCCAGCATTTTCGCCTGGCTATAACCGTATTCAAGAAATACATCGGTTGCGATTTCCAGCAGTTTTTCAACACGGACCGCAGCTTCACTCGCTTTTGGCCGCCCCCGCGTATGACGTAAGTTGTTAACCATACGTTATGTCACCCACTATTGCGATTCATGGCCTAATTCTGTAACAAATTGCCCCATATCACCAGCATATTATTACCTTAGGAGAGACGCTCGCGGGAAGTAAAACTGACGATATGCCGTACAGGTTCGCAGTAAAGAATGAATCAGGAGAGGAGGTATAAACAGGGGCGACAACTCATCAACAGACTAACTCATTGACGTACCAACGCCTCAAGCAATACGCTTTATTTATTTTCCCTGCCCGCCCAGCAGACGACCAGTTAATGGCATGCTGATATTAATCCAGAACGTATCCCCGCCAGCTGTATTTTCTGCCAGATAGTCATGCTGGTACTCAGCAATAAAATTAAAATATTTCCAGCGATACGAAACACCCGGTCCAATTGTCAACTTCTGAGCCCGATTACCAATATCTACGCCACCTTGTTTATCTGCAGTCATTTGTTTCCATAATCCGCCGAGAATGGCCGGTTCAAATGGACCGACATGCCACCCGAAAACAAAATCCAGATATAAAGAATCACCACTGGTATAGTTTGTATTATTATTGCGGGTATTAAACGAATAACGAGGATTGATGGCAATATCAAGCCCAGAGGGATTATCATAGCGAATTCCCATCACTGGCTGGATTGACCAGTAATTATTCCCCATGTTGATTATATTATTTTTATCATATGCCCCAGTTGGTAGAACGAAATCAAGCCCTGCTACCATATGTAGCCATGTGGTAAGTTGCCATTTCCCGTAAACCGGATTAAAAATAATATCGCCTACGCCCCGGGCGTAATCTTTACTTTGAGCTGCAGATACCGACATATCAATATAACCCGTTGGGATAATCAGTTGTGAAGAAAAAGTTGACATACCCAATGGGGTCACATCCCATACATTAATAAAACGAAAGCTATTAATAACCCCTTTAACATCGAGCCCAACATTTCGTTTATTGCCATCACCATCATAGAGTGATTTTTGATGAAAATAATTTAGCTGATTAAAATAATATAAACCGGGCGCAGGAGGGATTTCAGCTGAAAAATAACTTGATGAGCCAGGCATGTAAGAATATTTACCATTTTCTGCAGCATCACTGTTACCGCATACCAGAAGTAATACGGATAGCAGCACACTCCAGAAAGAAAATAAATATCGAAAACAACACCGAATAGCGGACACCGACCATCTGGACATATGCCTATAATAGATCGCTAAGGGATAGTCAAAACCATAGTATTTACCCCGTAAAAAGAAATAATAAGTCGCCCACCTGTTATATGTACGATAAAGCATAGTATACGCTCTCATAGATATAGATATGGAATTTCCTGTCATACCGGAGTATCACAGGAAATTGAATAGATACGTTATATCATGGTCGAAATGGGTGGCTACGTAATATATAAACAGGCGATAGTAATCACTCTCTTCCGACCGATTCCCTCGCCGGATTTAATTTACGCCTGCAACAGTCCAGTGTTTATGTAATAAAAATTGATTTTCGACTTCATCAGCAACGGCCATTTGCAGGTCGGGGACAGATATTGACGCCGGAATACCATTATCCATTAACATAAAATCCACCCCGGTTTGATAACCACCCACTTTCTTGCCCGGACGATAAAACCACGGCGGTGATAAGAAGCTCCAGTTAAAACCTTTGTCCGCTTCAAATAAGTCCAGTGCGACGCGACACCCTTCCAGCAAAGGAACGCGTTTCCACCCCGCCACAGCTTGCTGCAGTTCATGATCCGGCTCGCTCCGGGCCAGTAGTCCTTTTTCACGCCGCTCTGCGGCAGCAAAGAAAAATGATTCGTGGGTTATATCGCCCAACCATCGTAAATGCTCTGCTGGCGCAATCCCGAAATACCATTGTGGGAAACGGGGATCGTCGAACATTTGCATTCCGGGTTTGACATATAAACTTGCGGCACCGCCAATATAGATAAGATAGCGACCTTTCGCCTGTTTGAAGCAGCGGATAATTTTACGTGTCGCCTCAACCTGACGGTAATAAACCTGCATATCCACTTCATGCCCACCGGAAAAAGCGCTGACGACAACGTCATGGCCGCGAATATTATTCACTACGGACTCATAACTATCGTCAAGAATATTACAGGTTATGGATGATAAATTTTTTTGTGGCGGGCATTTTTCCGCATCCAGGGCAAGCCCCGTTATGTGATGACCCCGTAGCAGCAACTCCTGAGTCAGGAGTTGCCCCCCCATACCCGTATGGCCAATAATTGCAACTTTCATGACTGCCTCCTCGTTATCAGAACATAATGTTCTTCTGTCTGACATTGTAAACAAATGACATCTTTACAATGTCAATTATTTACTTTCTGGCAGCAATCCAGTTCACCTTTCCCTTATATTTCTCATGTCCGCATCGCGGCTTAATAAAATAACAAGTCAATTACTGAAGAAAATATAAAAAATTTAATTCACCGTTGTGTTTCAGACTTACGTTTCCGTAAATAGCATCCATAAAAAAGCGGCACATCGTCTCAGTGCCGCTGTTATTCCTGCCCCGACAACCTATAATTACAAGGCCTTCAGTATCGCCTCTACACTCTTTTTCGCATCACCAAACAGCATCTGTGTATTCTCCTTAAAGAACAACAGGTTCTGCACCCCCGCGTAACCGGTGTTCATGGACCGTTTGAACACTATCACATTCTGCGCTTTCCAAACCTCCAGTACCGGCATCCCGGCGATCGGACTGTGTGGATCGTTCTGCGCCGCCGGGTTCACCGTGTCATTGGCCCCTATCACCAACACTGTGTCGGTCTGGGCAAAATCCTCGTTGATTTCATCCATCTCCAGTACGATATCATAGGGCACTTTCGCCTCCGCCAGCAGCACGTTCATATGCCCCGGAAGGCGCCCTGCCACTGGATGAATGCCAAAACGTACATTCACCCCGCGCGCTCGCATTCTCTCTGTGATTTCCGCCACCGGGTACTGCGCCTGCGCCACCGCCATCCCGTAACCCGGCGTAATGATGACCGAGTCAGAATTCCTCAGCAGCTCCGCGGTTTCCTCTGCGCTGATTTCACGGTGTTCCCCCGTCGCCTCCTCGCTGGTAGACGCCCCGCCATCCGTGCCGAATCCTCCGGCTATCACGCTGACAAACGAACGGTTCATCGCCTTACACATAATGTACGACAGTATCGCCCCTGACGAGCCCACCAGCGCCCCCGTCACGATTAGCAGGTCATTGCCCAGCATAAAACCTGCCGCCGCAGCAGCCCAGCCAGAATAGGAGTTCAGCATCGACACCACTACCGGCATATCCGCCCCGCCAATCGACGCCACCAGATGCCAGCCAAACGCCAGCGCAATCGCTGTCATCAGCAGTAAGGATACCTGCTGCCCGCCACTCCCCGTGCGCACAAATATCACCAGCAGCACAAACAACATCACCAGTGCCGCAAGATTCAACGTGTGACGGTGCGGCAACATCAGCGGTTTCGAGGAGATTTTCCCGCGCAGCTTGCCGAATGCCACCACCGACCCGGTGAAAGTGACCGCCCCGATGAACACCCCCAGAAAGACCTCCGTCAGGTGAATGTTCTCCATCACGCCTGTTATGCCCGGCTCGTGGTCAATGAAACTGTTGTACCCCACCAACACCGCGGCAAGGCCCACAAAACTGTGCAACATCGCCACCAGCTCCGGCATCTCGGTCATTTCCACCCGCCGTGCCAACCAGCACCCTGCCGTGCCGCCGATAACCATCGCCAGAAGTATCCACACCACCCAACTGACCTCTGTTCCCAGAACCGTCGCCACCAGTGCAATCGCCATCCCGACAATACCGTATAGATTCCCCTGTCGTGATGTCTCGTGCTTCGACAGACCCGCAAGGCTGAAAATAAACAGAATGGCCGCCACAATGTATGCTGCTGTTACCCGTCCTCCGGACATGTGCTACCCCTTAATTCTTACGGAACATTTTCAGCATGCGCTGCGTCACGGTGAAACCACCGAATATATTGATGCTGGCAATCAGGACCGCGATAAAACTCAGCACGCTGACCCAACCACCGTGCCCTATCTGCAGCAACGCCCCTACGACGATAATTCCCGAGATGGCGTTGGTAACCGACATCAGCGGCGTGTGCAGCGCATGGGAAACATTCCACACCACGTAGTAACCCACCACACAGGCCAGCGCGAACACCGTGAAGTGTCCGAGAAACTCCCGTGGCGCCACACTCGCCAGCCAGCCGAACAGAGCAATGGCCAGCGCCATCAGCCCGTATTTCCGCCACGGGCTGCCCGGTTTCTCACTCTCCGCAGTCTGAGCGGCTTTTGCCTGTGTGGCCTGCGGCTGCGGCCTGGCGGACACCTGTACTGCAGGCGCGGGCCAGGTCACTTCTCCCGCCCGCGTTACCGTCACGCCACGCACCACCACGTCCGCAAAATCAATGGTTATCGTGCCGTCTTTGTTCTGACACAGCAGCTTCAACAGATTCACCAGGTTGGTACCGTAAAGCTGGGAGGACTGAGTCGGCAGGCGCCCGGGTAAATCGGTGTAGCCGATAACTTTCACCCCGCCCGGAGTGGTGAACACCTCACCTGGCACGGTGTACTCGCAGTTTCCGCCGTTCTGAGCCGCCAGGTCCACCACCACACTGCCAGCCCTCATGGTATCCACCATCTCGCGGGTAATCAGTTTCGGAGCCGGTTTGCCCGGTATCAACGCCGTGGTGACAATAATATCCACCTCCCTCGCCTGGGCGGCGAACAAGGCCATTTCCGCCAGGATAAAGGCGTCCGACATCACCTTCGCGTAGCCGTCGCCACTCCCGGCTTCTTCATTAAAATTCAGCTCCAGAAATTCGGCACCCATGCTTTTCACCTGATCCTTCACTTCTGGACGGGTGTCAAACGCCCGGACCACCGCCCCCAGGCTACCTGCCGTCCCAACGGCGGACAGACCGGCCACCCCGGCACCAATCACCATCACTTTCGCGGGCGGCACCTTACCGGCAGCGGTGATCTGCCCGGTAAAGAAACGGCCGAACTCATGGGCAGCTTCCACAATGGCCCGGTAACCGGCGATGTTCGCCATGGAGCTGAGTGCGTCAAGCGCCTGAGCACGGGAGATACGCGGCACACAGTCCATAGCCATCACTGTGATATTGCGTGTCGCCAGTTGCTGCAGCAACTCCGGGTTCTGGGCAGGCCAGATAAAACTCACCAGCGTGGCGCCTGCGTGAGGCAGGGATATTTCATGCGCCAGAGGGGCGTTCACTTTAAGAATGATATCAGCCTGCCAGACCTGCGCCCTGTCAGCCACCGTCGCGCCAGCGGCGCGATAGGCATCATCGTCAAAACTGGCCAGTTGTCCTGCGCCGCTTTCCACTGCGACACTGAAACCCAGTTTCAGTAACTGCTCCACGGTCTTTGGCGTCGCGGCTACCCGGGTTTCGCCGCTGAGCACTTCCATGGGGATCCCAATATTCATATGAACCTTTTCCCACAAAACCTTTTCCCGATGTAGCCCCGCCTGCAGAGGCTACACGACGTCCATCCATTCAGGCCGATACTGGCTCCTGGCGAATTAACCCAAGCATGGCGCGGGTTTCATCCGGTGTGGCGATGGTTTTGTCCATTTCAGCCGCAGCCCGTTTAACGCGTTCGACAAACCAGCTATTGGATTGCGCAAGTTCACCCTTGCGATAGAAGATATTATCCTCCATCCCTACCCGGATATTTCCCCCCAGCGCCAGCGCGGCGAACATAATAGGCAGATGCCCACGACCAATGCCCAGCGCCGACCAGGTGAAATTATCACCCAGATGTTGCTGACAGGTTTCCAGCAGGAACATCAGGTTGCGGACTTCGGCGGTCATTCCGCCTGGCGCACCCAGTACAAACTGGAAGTTCGGCGTCCCCGACAGCAGCTCTTTTTTGCGATAGTACAGAACGTTGTAAATCATCCCGGCATCGAAAATTTCGAATTCCGGCTTGACCTTGCATTCATGCATGCTCGCGGCCAGTTTTTCCAGGAAGCGCGGGGTGTTCTCAAATATGGTGGAGTGCGCCCAATTCATAGTGCCCGCATCGAACGACGCTATTTCCGGGCGTAATAGCTGAAATGGTTTCATGCGCACGGCATCATCCAGCCCCAGCCCGCCCGAGGTCGTCAGATTAATCACGATGTCGCTGCGTGCCCGGACCAGCCGGACAGTCTCAGCAAACTTGTCAAAATCCATCGACGCATGGTTCTCATCATCACGTACATGGATATGGGCGATGGAAGCGCCCGCCTCCCAACAGCGCACAATTTCATCCGCCTCTTCCTGGGGGGTTAGCGGGATCCAGGGGGTGTCACTTTTTTGCGGCCAGGCGCCGGTACAGGCGACAGTCAGTATGACTTTATTTTCAGATGACATAATTAACCTCTTGAAAATTATTCTTTTTCAACAATCATAGCCAGCCCCATGCCACCACCGATGCACAGAGTCGCCAGGCCGAAGCGCGCATGGCGGCGCTGCATTTCATGTAGCAGGGAAACCAGGATACGGGCGCCGGACGCGCCAATCGGATGACCCAGGGCAATCGCGCCGCCATTAACGTTGGTTTTCGCCGGATCAATACCTAACCCTTTGATAACGCTCAGGGACTGAGAGGCGAACGCTTCATTGGCTTCAATGACATCCAGATCGTCAACGTGCAAACCCGCCTTCGCCAGAGCATTGCGGGTCGCCGGGACCGGGCCATAGCCCATAAAGTTGGGATCGACGCCTCCGTTCCCCCAGGCGCGGATCACCGCCAGCGGTTGCAATTGCAGTGCGGAGGCTTTTTCTCTGCTCATCAGTACCAGCGCGGCCGCACCGTCATTGATGCCAGACGAGTTCCCCGCAGTCACCACGCCGTCAGAACGGAAGGCCGGTTTCAGGCGAGAAAGTGACTCCAGCGTCGTACCGTGGCGGGGAAATTCATCGGTTTTGACATAGCGTTCCTCTTTGCGGGTGACGATTTTCACCGGTACGATTTCATTATCAAAGCGACCGTTTTTCTGCGCCCACTCGGTGCGCTGCTGGCTCTCTGCCGCATATGCGTCAAGCGCCTCCCGCGAAAGGTGATATTTCTGCGCGAGGTTTTCCGCCGTCATCCCCATGTGCTCACCGGAGAAGGCATCAGTCAGACCGTCGCTTAACATGCTGTCCACCAGCAGACTGTTGCCCATGCGCTGTCCCCAACGGGTCGCCGAGGCAAGGTACATAGCGTTGCTCATACTCTCCGTCCCGCCCGCGACCACGACGTCCACGTCGCCAAGCGCAATGGCCTGCGCCCCCAGAATGACGGCCTTCAGGCCGGAACCACACACTTTGCTGACATTAAACGCACTCTTTTCAAAAGGAATGCCGACCGAAATCGCGACCTGACGTGCCACGTTCTGCCCCAACCCGGCTCCCAGGACATTTCCCATGATGACCTCATCGACATCATCGGGTTTGATGCCCGCGCGGGCGATCGCCGCAGATACCGCGTACTCCCCTAACTGAATGGCGGAAAGCTCTTTCAACACGCCCGCAAAACAGCCAATTGGTGTACGCGCTGCACTGACAATAACAACATCCTTAACACTCATATTTATTACCCCACAGTTGACAGTGTGGCATGCTGTAAATAGCCCAGCAGCCCTCCACGACTTTATTTACGGGATAAACGGTCGGCGCCTGGTAATAGCCACTTTTCCGCAAGGAAATCACCAGTAAAAATAAAATAAAATATTTTTAGACATTACTTTAAAAAATAATCACCCTTCTCGTTTTTTAAACAAGAAATCATACAGACAATAAATAATACCAGGCGCGTTACAGATTAAATACCGTTATCCGGTTGCATGCATTTAAAAATAAATGGAAACACACTTTTTATCGTTTAAATGCAACCTCCGTAACTGTAGGTTCTTTCCGGTACGTCATTGAGATTGTCTTCGTCAATTTCAGCAACACAACGCACCATCGAACCATCGCCCAAATACCAGCGTAGCGGGAAACAAAAGAAGCGGAACCGTTTCCCGGAGACTTTATCTAAATTCCCGCCCAGGTTTTCCACACCGACAATACCATGGCCCAACATTTGTTTATGACAGGGTTCCCATGTCCCCCAACAACCAATTGCTTCCAGATCACCAAATTTCGCCTCGTAGGCATCCTGACCATGAATTTTAATGTACAGTTCTTTATCAAATTCAGCGTAAGCCTCTTCGCCAAACTGGCTGATATATTCATCGGTAATTGGCCGCCCTGATGCGCCGAGCAAATTCATACGGGTCGCACCATTATTTCCCATCGCGGTGTGTAATGGATGATCCAGCGCCTGCATATCCATTGCCACACATTTGACCTGATGTTTGACGAACCATTTTCCGGCCTCAACCCCGGTACCGCAGGAATAATGATAATACTCTTTGGAGTCATCAAATTTACGGTGCATACCAGTATTTAAACACACGACCATTCCGGCCAGTTCTGCTGGTTTAATATTTGCCCGTTGGCAGGCGTCTTCTAAATGTTCAGGGAGAATCAACCCCCAGCGCCCTACCCGGATCTCCAGACAAATGGCATCCCCGGTATAAGCATCCACCGGCATTTCATGCGTATAGCGCGCCCTTTTACCATCAAATTCCATTTCCATTACATGACGCGGTGCATCACAATGCGTCCCTGTGTGCATGGTGCAGGAAATACGCTGCGTTAATACACCGCCTTTTGCCATCGTGTGCGCGTTGTCAATCAGTGGCTTATCGAAATATGGCCAGCGCGGCGTATCAGCGCTAAAGGGATGTGTTAAATCGACAAAGACTTTCTTACTCATTTTTATGACTCCTCTGATGACTGTGTAACACGTTGTAAATAATTCAACAGACGCTCACGGCTTTCATTAATAGTGGTCTCGTCCCAGGTCTGAAACCCTTCGCAGGATTTGAACCCCAGTTTGCCCTCCGCCACGAGGCGTTTTAATAGCGGGGATGGCGTGGTGGCATTATTCAGATGCGGGAAGATATATTCGTGAATCGCCAGCGTCAGATCTGTCCCCACCATATCGGCATTTTCCAGCGGTCCCAGCGTTGGCAAGCGCAGCCCAAAACCAAAGCGAATACCTTCATCGACTGTTCGCGCATCCGCAATCCCCTGTTCCACCAGGTAAATCGCTTCGCGCCACAGGGCATGCTGAAGACGATTGACCAGAAACCCAGGAACATCTTTATTCACCTTGACGGGGCGTTTTCCCGCCCAGCTAAGCAGTGACACTGTGCGTTCAAACAGCGCTTCATCGGTCCACTGGGTGCGGATAACTTCCACCAGAGGGATCAGAAATGCCGGATTCCAGAAGTGCGTTCCCAGCACACGCTCTTTGTGCCGCACATCACGCGCAATTTCGCTGATACTGATAACCGACGTATTTGAAGCCAGGATAGTCTCCGGCGGGCAACAGGCATCCAATTCCCGAAACAATTGCTGTTTCAGCGCCAGTTGTTCCGGTACGCACTCGAACACAATTTGCGCCCCGGCGACACTGGCGGGCAGCTTGTCGCAAAAAATGACCCGGCCCAGGATTGCGTCAATGGTGGCCTCGTCAGTCTGCATACGTTGCAGATTGGCCCTGATCATCTCCGGTGCCTTATAAATACTGGCGTCAACATCATAAATCGTGACGTTAACCCCACGGGCGGCAAAGATCTGAGCAATACCGCTGCCCATCAACCCGCCCCCCAGAATTGTGACCTGCGTGACTGAGCACGACATGATGCTCTCCTTTTAACCCGCGGTGCAGCCACCATCGACATAGATAACCTGGCCGGTAATGAAATCAGCCGCCGGGGAACAGAGATAAATGACCGAGCCGACCATATCTTCCACGACCGCCGCACGCCCCATAGGGATACGGTCGAGGAAGATTTTTTTCAGTTTTTCATCCTCCAGTACTTCCTGAGTCAGCGGTGTCCAGAAAATCGTCGGTGCGACAGCATTAACATTGATGTTGTATTTCGCCCATTCCGTCGCCAGTTGTCGGGTCAGCAAATTAATCGCCCCCTTAGAGGTACCATATGCCGCATAGCCACCAGGATGCCCGGCGAATGCCCGCACCGAAGAGGTATTCACGATTTTGCCGAATCCCTGCTTAATAAAAATGTCACCGAACACTTTGCAGGGAATAAATGTACCGGAGACGTTAATATCAATAACTTTGCGAAAATCGCCAATATCAAAGCTTTCCGCCGGGTGACGAATGGCGATACCCGCGATATTAATGAGAAAGTCGATTTTCCCCCATGTTGCTATCACGTTATCGGCCAGCGCTTTCACTGAGGTTTCGTCGGTCATGTCCGCCGCAAACGCGATGGCTTCGCCCCCGGCTTCATTCACCTGCTGTACCGTTTTGTCCAGCGTCGCCAGCGTGCGCCCCGTCACCGCAATTTTGACGCCAAAATTCGCCAGGCCGCGCGCGACTCCTTCACCGAGAGAACCTGCGCCGCCGGTAATAACCGCGACTTTATTTTCAATATTAAACAGTGCCTTAACTTTATTATCCCAGGACTTGTCCATGCCTTTATTCCTCAATGATTACGCATTGCTGGCGATAACCAGCATGCTGGTCGGGAAGTTGGTGTGGTTGATGACTTCACGTTCTTCGAAAGGGGCGATGAAAACCGCTTCGCCTTTACTGACAATACGGGTTTCAGTTTTGGTCCGGATAGTGATGGCCCCGTCCAGCACCACGTACAATTTCTCTGTCGGGGAATCGGCGTACGCCCACTCGGCCCCGCCGCCGGGCAAAAAATGCGATAACCCGCACCAGAATTGTTTTGCGTTGCATAAAGCGCCGTCGCACAATTTGAGGGCAACCATGCCGTAATGTAACGGCGGGTCGTAGGCTTTTGCTTCGCTCACCTGAATGACTTTCATGGGTATACATCCTTCTTTTATGAAAATTGGGTTAATGTCTCTGAAACCCGCAGCGGTGCCGTAGTCTGCGCGATGACTTCATCGACGGTGGTGTCGCTGGCGATTTCCCGCAAAATCAGCCCGTGTTTAACTTCAATCACGGCCTTTTCGGTCACAATCAGGTTGACCTGGCCCGCAGCGGTGAGGGGCAGACGGCAACGCGGCAGGATTTTTGACTGGCCATTTTTGTCACAGTGTTCCATGGCGATAATGACGCGCTTCGCGCCGTTGACCAGGTCCATCGCGCCCCCCATTCCCGGCACCATCTTGCCGGGGATTATCCAGTTGGCGAGGTTGCCTTCTTCGTCCACTTCCAGGGCGCCGAGCACCGTGACGTCCACATGGCCGCCGCGGATAATGGCGAACGACAGGGCACTGTCGAAAAACGCGGCCCCCGGCACGGCGGTGACGGGTTGCCCACCGGCGTTGGTTAAATCGCTATCCACCAGCTCCATGGCGGGCTCAGGCCCCAGCCCGACCAGGCCGTTTTCCGACTGGAAAATCACGCCGAGGCTGTCGTCCACATAGTTGGCAACCTGCGTCGGCAAGCCGATCCCCAGATTGACCAGGTCTCCTTTTTGCAACTCACGGGCTACGCGACGTGCAATACGTTCCCGGATGGCGTTTTTATCCATGGTGTTATGCCTCCCTCACCAGGTAATCGATGAAAATACCGGGCGTGTTGTAACGATCGGCGGCTGCACAATCCATCGGAACAATGGATTCACATTCCGCGATCACGACGCGGGCGGCAGTCGCCATTACCGGGTTAAAGTTTTTGGTCGTTTTATTAAACAGCGCGTTACCGGCTGTATCGGCGACAGAGCACCGAATCAACGCGATATCCGCCTGGAGCGGGCGTTCCAGCAGCCAGGGCTCCCCATCGATAATCACCTGTTGTTTCCCGTTTTCAACGACAGTACCCAGCCCGGTGCGGGTGAGCACACCGCCCAGCCCGGCCCCACCGGCACGGATACGTTCAACTAACGAGCCCTGGGGGATCAGTTCGGCCTCCAGTTCTCCCTGCGACATTTGTCGGCCCGTTTCCGGGTTTAAACCAATATGAGAGGCGATAATTTTTTTAATTTGTTTATTCGCGACTAATTTGCCGATACCACGATCAAGCAATCCGGTATCGTTCGCGATAACTGTGAGGTCACAGACTCCTTTTTCGACCAGTGCGTCAATTATTTTTTCTGGCGTACCCACTGCCATAAAACCGCCGATCATGACGGTCATACCGTCCTCCACCATGGCAGCCGCTTGTTGTGGAGAAATAATTTCTTTTCCCAGCATGACATTATTTCCTGAATAAAATTGATACCCCATGCGAATACAGAATGGATTAATTATGCAATCGACACATCCTGTTTCCCCTTACATTTATCATTAATCATAAAAATCAATACAGCGGCAATAAGGTCCATAACAATAAATGACATATATGCACCATCATAACCACCGGTATATTTAAGACTAATGGCAATGACAGCGAAACAACTTACTCGAAATAAACAGGCAATCGTGGATACCAGGCGATTCGCTGCCGCAAAATCATAGCGACCAAATACGGTACCAACCATTGATGTGCAAAGCTCTTTTATTCCTGCAATACTGGCACCAACCAGTAGCAGCGTAATATAGGTAAAAACCTCATTTCCCCGAATCAATAAAAAAGAATGAGTAATCGCGAAGAAAAAAGCATAAACAACACTTGTTTTACGGGTACCTATTTTGACGTCCACCCATCCCCAGAAATAACTGAAAATAGCGCAAATCAACGCTGCGGAAGTAAACATCCAGACTGCGGTTTCTTTCTCATAGCCAACCGAGATCAGCCGGGGAATAAGCTGACTGACGACACCAATATCCACCAACCAGAGCAAGCCATAGCCAACGGAGATTAACCACATTTCCCGGTCTTTAAATAAAACCCGGTAGGTAAACGTGCTCTGATAATCGGCCTGCATGGCAAGGTTGGTAGTCTGCTGTTCCCGGGAGATCGGTTCATTATCTGGATAAAGCCCCAATTCCTCAGGCGTATTGCGGATCCAGAATATCGAAATAATACCCAGTGTAATCAGCACGCCGCCGACAACGGCATAAGCGCCTGGGATACCGAACCGGTTGAAGAGAAAGAACATCAGGGGAATTAATGTCGCGGTACAAAATGACATTCCCATTGTTGCCCACCCCAGCGCCAATCCTTTTTTACGCGGGAACCAACTATTTAGTAACGTTGCCGGAACATTAAAACAGCAGCCGGTTGCCAGCAAATTCATTAATGCCAGACCGATGGCATATTCCATATAAGACGTTATCCGGCCGAACCAGATCATGGTCAAGCCAAGCGCTAACAACCCAATGATAGCAATTATTTTCGCGCCGCGTCGTTTAATCATTTCGGCAATAATCAGCGCACCAACAACACCTATCCAACCCGCAGGCGTCGAGAATGATAATAATGTTGCGAAATCCCAGCCATGCAGATCGACAAAACTCTGGACAATAACGTTCAGCCCATCCGCAGTCCAGGCCGCAAAGTTGTAATACATCAACATGCTGAAGCCAACCATGCTCCAACCCCATGCACCAAAATTACTACGTGTGACAGAAGAGTAAGATGTTGTCTGGCTCGTTATATTGTTTGTGTTTTGCATAAACCTCACCCAGTTAATAAATTAAGCCGTCAGTTATCCAGCCAGACATTAGAAAATGATGCCCGGATGCGTTATAAACACATCAAGCCCAGGTAAATGTCACAATGAAAATTAACCAACTGAAATAAGATTAAAAATACTCCTGCGACATTAGAATATTAATGCCTTTTGCAAATATGAAAAACGCTATACAGAATAATGCGTTCCTTCATTAGCCCCCACTTGACTGTAGACCCGAGGGAAGACTCTTTAAGTTGCGATAAAAATGATCACCGGCAGTGGAAGAGATAGGCCCGGTAGTGACCGGATTCCCGAAAAATATCATACGGGTCATGATGTGAGCGTCAGAGAGAGAGGCATCCTCGGATAAGCACGAGACATGCGGCTCGAAATGATAACCTTTGCAGTACATGATCATAACCTCATGTGCAGTGAACATGGATTTATTCTGGCAGTTCACAACGGAGGTGAATGGCAAAGGTTAACATTTGCTGAGCGGTAAAGTTCACAGATTACACAATCTGCCGGAGCGCCACCTCACGCAGACCATCGATATCAAGCACCTCGATGTTGCCATAATTAAGCGCCACCAGTTGCTGGTCCTCGAAATGTTTCAGTGTTTTGGCAACAAATGGACGTGAAAGACGCAGACATTCCGCCATAAATTGCATCGTAAAAGGAATATGCCTGTCCCGCTGAATACCTCTCTGGCCTTCTTCGCAGTCCACTAAAAAAGACGCGATACAAGCCTCACGCGAAGCAACTTTGTGCGTGAATAAAACCCGGTCGAGATCGTTGAGACGCTCAGTCAGCGAGTCAATCACCTGCATTTTCAGTTCATCATACTGGGCCAGCAACTGGATGGCATTGGCGCGCGGAAGTATCAGCAACTCGACATCAGTCATCGCAATAAAATCGCGATCCAGTGGCATGGATTTCCAGACAAAATTAAACAGAATCATTCTCCCAATTGGGACATGCGTTAGTAGTGTACGGTTGCCGCTTGCATGCTGTACGCTGGTAAAAAGGTGTCCTTTTAAAATCCATGCAATGACTTCAACATCCGCTCCCTGATGAAAAACAATGCTGCCAGCCTTCTCATTTCGCACACGGGCCTGGCGGAGCAACACCTGTTGCAGAGCATATGGGAATGTGCTCCATCCGGGAATCGTTGAAATAGTCTCATTAACCATGTTGTTTCCCTCTTTACAGGAAGAGCTAACCCATTCTCTACAATCGGCCTGGGGCCGATAGCACACCACACTGGATTTGTGATTGTTGTCAACAATAAAAATCGCAGGATCGCCGCAGCATCTTTGCCCACTACGCGCCGCGGATAAAACATTCAGGCGGGTACATCTCCTTTTCTGCCAATTGCCAAAATTTGCGTTTAAACGGCCCCCCTAAACTGGTGGTCATATCGCTCTGCGTTTGCGTCATCTATTTTTAATGACAGATAAAAAGAGTCACAACAACACAGTGATTCCTTTCTTTATGAGAATGATTAAACGGAGTGAATAGGTACTTACACCAGGAACAGGCCTTGTTAGCTTCAGCCTGTGTTAATCGTTAATCAAGGTGGGAGCCGAGCGCTTTAACTGCATTCGCCACAATGGAGGTGAAACAAATCGAATAAAAAACACGGCTGGCACGTTTACACACTAAACACATCAAGGATTATCAACATGACGCGTATCGTGCCCCTGATCGCTCTCGGATTTTTACTCAATCCCTTTTCGTTATATGCCAGTACTGCTAACTACAGTATCAACACGCAGAAAACAACGATTACTCTCTCCTGGCATGCCTTTGGGGATATGTCTGAGGCCAGACTCGGAGATGTGACGGGTGATATTGCACTCAATGCCGGAAACGACGAGGGCGATAATATCAATGTTTCCATTCCGGTGGCGACGCTGAAAGCGTCTAACAGGCTGTTAACCTGGCAAATGAAAGGCACGCTTTTTTTTGACGCCGGACGCTATCCGAACATCACATTCATCAGTAACCGCGTGGTGTCATTGGGACCCGGCCATTTTCGGATTTTTGGCACACTGGCGGTTAAGAACGTCTCGCGCCCGGTGATACTGGATGCCCTACTGATGGGGAAAAACACCGGATTCACAGATGCTGCGAATATTTATCTGCATGCCTCAACGACGATTTCACGCTCAGCATTCAATATGGACAGTTTCGCTGCGCTGGTAGATGACAACGTGATAATCAATATTGATATTCAGGCCCGCTTGCATCAGGCCGTATAAACTTCACCGGCAGCCCGTTAATTGGCATACCGGCGTATGCTTTTTGCTATGAAAGTGCAGCCTGCAGCGTCAGTGCGTTTTGTTGCAGTTGGGAAACAGGGTTACGGCCAATCAACACAAACTGATATCCTCTGGAATGCCACCAGACGAGATTCATCTTATGGCGCTGCTCATGATTCAGTTCTGTGCTGGCTGGATGGCGGTCCGGTGATATACACAGCGCCATCGGGCCATAATCGGCATGCATCCAGGCGATTTGCGCAATCGAGGTACTGTCATAGCGCAGCATACGCACCATTTTCAACTCCGCCCCATGCAGCACAAGTTGCTGCTCATTCGTCTGCAAACCTATGTCTTGTGCCGTACGCGTCAGTCCACGCTGCAATGCTGATGGAGAACTGTCTGCATCAAGCAACGTTTCTGCACTGTACAAAGACATATACTGTGCCTCAAGGTCACGAATTTTTTCGCTCTCACCCTGAGCCCTGGTTGCAGGGCGTGTGAAATAGCCCAGCCCCGAACCGATAACCAGAAAACTGAGCGAAGCCGCGATCAACGCGCGTCGGCTGACTCCCGTTGCCCGGGGAGTGGTTACCGATGGCTGGGCGAGCACATTGGTCAGTCGTGCTTCCAGGCGAGACTGCGGTGCCTCTTTCAGGAGTGGTGCGAAAGCGCGGGCAATGTCAGCCTGGTTGAACCTTAACACGTCTGTTCGTTCGGCCAGTTGTTCATCCTGACTGAGCGCGACCGCAAAACGCTCTGCATCACTTGCATGCATTTCGCCATCCAGCCAGGCGACTATCGCCTCATCACTGTACGGTGCTGTAAATCTCATTGGTTTCAATATCGCTTCTCCTGTACAGGGTGCGGCGTGTGAATAACCTGGGCGATTTTCGCCCTCGCCGAAGCCAGCCGGCTCATGATGGTGCCAATCGGAACAGACAACGTATCTGCCGCCTCCTGATAGGTAAAACCTTCGACATACACTAAAAATACCGCATTGCGTTGCGCTTCTGGCAAGGCACTCACGTGCTGCATAATTTTCGCATAGTGCAGGCGAGCCTCATCCTGTTCATAGGTATCCGGTGCCAGTAATTCATCGCTTTCGACGAACCCCTGCCCCAGCCGCACCCGGCGGGAACGCACCTCTGAAATCCAGATGGAATGCAGGATAGTGAATAACCAGCTGTCAATGCGTGTGCCAGGGGTGAACTGCGCGCTTTTTTCAAGCGCGCGGACACAGGTAGACTGAACCAGTTCTTCGGCAACCTCGCGGTTACGCGACAGAACCAGCCCATAGCGCCACAGGCGCGTCAGATGTTCAGCAAGATGCTGACGGACGTCACTGGTAGTGATTTTTTTATCCTCATTGCATTACTCAGGATTCAGGATGGCCGTCGATAGCAGCCTGCAGATCCCTGTATTCCTCGCAACGCTGACCGCAAAGTGTAGCGATGCTTTCCAGTTGCGCTTTTGCCAGGTCAGGACGCCCTTTCACTAACCATGCTTCACCAAGGTATTCACGTACTTTGGCATAGGTCGGATCGAGTGCTATGGAACGTTGATAATAGCCGATACCCTCATCAGTACGACCCAGCTTACGCGTGGCATAGCCCCGGTAATTCCAGGCTTCCGCAGTATCACCATTTTTCAGCGTGTTGAGCAGATCCAGGGCCGCCTGATACTCCCCTTTTTTTGCCAGATGATAAGCATAACGCGTTTTATCTTCATCACTGAGCTGGCTTGTTTTCTCGGCAACGCATTGCCTGGTCGTGCTGTCATACACCTGCCCGGTAGGACAATCCGGCGTTTTGCTGTTGGTATTATCGTCACCTGCGGCAAAAACCGGCGTGGTTAGCAGAACAAACGCCACGGGTAGCAGACGTTGAATAATTGCAGAATGTAAAAACGAAAATAGGTTCATGGTGAACTCCGGATTAACGAAAAGCGCGGCCAGGCAGCATACGACTCAGTACGCTGTCCCGTAACATGTAGTGATGAAAAAGCGCGGCCAGAGCATGTACCAATGCCAGGAAAACCAGTGCCCAGGCCACAGTGCCGTGCCACTGCGCGAGGGTATGTCGTAGCGTTGGTGTAATCTGCACCCACCCTGACAGGTCGAACAGGCCAAAGAACAGGAATGGCTCCTGCTGCGACCAGCGGAAAAGAAAACCGAGTACGATTTGTGCAAAAAGCAGAAGATAAAGCGCGCCGTGCATGCCATGTGCGAGCAGTTTAGCCAGCCTTGCCCCTTCAATTGGGGGCACAGAAAACTGGGCAGAGTACCGGCTGAATAGCCGCCATAACGGCCGGATTACCATTACCACTGCCAGTAGGATTCCGCAGGAAATATGAACGGCCTGCAACGCTTTTCTCAGTGGTGTTCCCCGTTCCAGTTGCTCCCAGATATGTGCGCTGGCAAACAGGAAAATGACACAGGCTGCGGTGACCCAATGCAGTGCCAGGGTAAAACTATCGTAGCGCTGTCGTGTTAACAGTGGCGTTGTCTCAGCCATAGAGTAGACTCCATCAGTTGTTGATGATGGGTAAACGCCACACCTTCTGAATCTATTCGATAAAAAATACTTTTTTTCGCTTGTTTATCCCGGCGCGCAGGTCAAAGGCCGCCTGTTTGTTGTTCTTTTCGTTCTACTTTGCAAAGATGTATTGCACACGATTCCAGGCCAGCCACTCAATCAGGTACAGGATCGATTCTGCACAATCCATCCCTGTGCTCCGGCATTAACGCGCTACGTGGCAACATTGGTGTCGAACTGATTCTGCTTTGAGGATTCCGCTATGACGACCTTTCATCAATTTACAGCCACCCGTCTGGACGGCCAGCTTATCTCTATGAACGACTACGCGGGTAAGGTGGTTCTGGTCGTTAATACCGCAAGCCTCTGTGGCTTCACGCCCCAATACGGCGGCCTTGAAGCGCTCTACATGAAATACGCCGCCCGGGGTTTGGTGGTGCTGGGTTTCCCCTGCAACCAGTTCGGTAAACAGGAACCCGGCGGTGCCGACGACATCGCGCAGACCTGTCATATTCACTACGGTGTGAGCTTCCCAATGTTCGAGAAAGTAGAGGTTAACGGAACCGCAGCGCATCCGATGTTTCGTTATCTGAAAAACGCATTGCCCGGCGTGCTGGGTGGGCGGATCAAGTGGAACTTCACTAAGTTCCTGATCGGGCGCGACGGTAAACCGCTCAAGCGTTTTGCACCGTTCACCACCCCGGAGAAAATGGAAGCCGCAATCCTTGCTGCACTTGAAATTTAAGTGTTTTGGTCATTCAACCCATTAAATTTTAGCGCGTTTGCGTAAAACTCATGTCCATGGGCGGATAACTTCCACTCTTCGCTCACAGCAGACCCGGCTATGTCTGGATTTGCAGCTGCGTGCCAGAAACGAGACTCAACGTCGCTCTCTAAGCTGCTCACGCATGCGAGGATAGTGCGTAATTAATGCAGCCCTGGCCGATTAACGTGGTACGCACAGCCTCAATAAGTGGGGTATGCGGTTCGTGGCCTAAGAAAGCGATCAGTTTTGCATTGTCCATTTGTATTGCCTGTTTCCACAAATAGCGCATCTCCAGCATTTCATGCAGTGTGGCGTTGAAAGGTGCCATCGCCGTGATGAGCCACCAGGGAAAGGATTTTACCTTCGCATTAACACCCGCAAGTTGTACGACACGCTGTATGGCTTCGGCCATTTCAGTACCATCGGCATCCCAGTGTCCTCGCATATGAAAGCAGGCAAAAGGGTCAAGTTGATCCCGACGCGCCAACAACGCAGACAGCGTTTCGGCGACATCCGGCAAGTAGGCCCACTGATGGCCTGTCCCGACTTTGCCTGGGTTTTTAATTATCTGCGGACGTTGCCCCGGTTTGATCAATCCCTGTGAAAACCAGTTGTTGCCCGCGTCAGGGCCAAAGAAGTCGCCAGCCCGCAGAATCAGCACCTTTCCGCCACGCTGCGCATAAGCGAACAGCGCCTTCTCCATTTGCACCCGTATTGCGCCTTTTCTGGTGACAGGATTTTGCGGAGAGTCTTCCCCCAAGAGTGGAAAGGCGTCCGGACCGTAGTTGTAAACGGTACCCGGGAGAACGATTAATGCGCCATTTCGTTCTGCGGCATTGATGGTGTTCTGTAACATTGGCAAAACCAGTTGTTCCCAGTTTCGATAGCCGGGCGGATTAACGGCATGAACAATCACACTACACTCTGACGCGGCAGCCGCGACCTGCTCAGCATTCAGTGCATCACCGTTTATCCACGTCATACTCCCCTGCTCTTCATTCCGCGGAGCGTTGCGGCGCAATGCACGAACGTCCCATTTTTCGCGGGTGAGTTTACGGGCGATTTCGCCACCGATTCCACCTGTTGCGCCCAATATGAGCACCTTGTTTTTGCTTTTCATTGTCTTACCTTTGCTGGATGTCTGCTTGACATCGTAGTCCCGGCGCAAGATAAATGTAATTGCATGACATCAGACAACAGGTATGCATTTTTGTATGAAGCTAAATATTCCATGGGAATGGTATCGAACCTTCCTGGCGGTGATGAAAGAAGGTTCCCTGTCAGGGGCAGCACGCATGCTTGCCATCACCCAGCCCACAGCGGGACGTCACGTGGCAGCACTGGAATCCGCCCTTGGCCTGGTTTTGTTTACACGTTCTCAGACCGGTCTTCAGCCCACGGATGCGGCAATCGCGCTGCAAGGCCATGCGCAAGCGATGGAAAACACGGCCAGTATGATAGCGCGTTCGGCTGCCAGCTTCAGTAACCACACCGCCGGGTTGCATGGCGTGGTTCGCGTATCTGCGAGCGAAATTATCGGTACTGAAGTGCTGCCCCCCCTGATTGCACGAATGAAAGAAGATTATCCACAACTTACCATTGAACTGGTGCTGTCTAACCGAACGCAGGATTTATTGAACCGGGAAGCGGATATTGCGGTACGCATGACCACGCCGGTACAGGAACAACTGATTGCGCGTCGATTAGGCAGTATTGAAATTGGTCTGCATGCCTCACCGTCCTATCTGGCACGCCATGCCGCACCGCAAAATATTGACGAGTTGTTCACCCATACGCTTGTGGGCTTTGATAAAATGACGCCCTTTATTTTACAGGCACTGAAACACTATCCTCAGTTAAATCGTGAACTTTTTACCGTGCGCACTGACAGTGATGTGGCGCAATTGAACCTTATTCGCGCAGGTACGGGCATAGGGATGTGTCAGGTTCAACTGGCCGATTTTCCTGTGGCGTTAGAGAGATTGATGCCTGATTTCTTTGCATTTCATCTCGACACCTGGCTGGTGATGCATGAGGACTTGCGCCACAGTAAGGCCTGTAAAACGGTGTTCGATATTCTCGCAGCGGGATTACAGGTTTATATCAATAATGTGGAGGACATGACGACGGACTCATCAGCGCCAGAAGGTGGCGGAATATCGGGCCTGGCAGGCGGGAATCACACGTAAATACGCCCAACCTCAATTTCGTCAGGGATGTCATAACTGTGAATCTGTTTCAGAAGGCAGAATAGCTGCTGTTCGCTCAGAGCAGACGTGGCTTGTATCGGGCTATGTTGATACCTGAAAAGCCAGCCATTACGCGGCCGATGATATTTGATATCGTCTAAGGAATTACTCATCTAAATAGATGAGGTCACTTGACGTTTACGGGCGAATATCTCGCGGCATATGCCGCTTTTTAAGCGTTGCATGTACCGAGCCTTTAGCAACAGCAGAATTAGATTGCCTTGCGTTTCTGCATCCCCGCAAAAAAGGGATCTTCTGGCATTTTCGTTTCACCCATAACCGATTTTGAAAAAGACAATTTTGCCATTCCCATGGCATCAGAACGCACTTTCAGGATGCATTGGTTTGTTTCGGCCAGAGAGACTAATTGTGGCAAGGTCAAGTTCCGAACAGCCTCGGCAACGCTATCATTCAGGCCAAGCATATACTCTGTCTCAGTGTTACCTGAAGCAGCAAGTCTCTGCACCAACAGAAGATAGGTCATATTAAGTTCTTGTATATCAAGTAAAATACTTCTTTGTGTAGACATGTATCACCAGAAGATAAATTGAGTAGCAATCAGGTACCTCCCTGCGCCTGTTCAAAAAGCGAGCAAATAATACATGTAAAATAAAACTTTTAAATATTTATTTTCAAATAAAAGGGATATATTTAAAAAATTCTTTACCTTCAAGTACTTAAAATTTAATGCCGGTAAAAAGCGCATTAATCCAAATGCGAATTAAAATCATTAAACTCAAAATAATATTTCTTTGTATTGCGTTAAATTTCGCATATTTGCTTTCCCTCATCCTCTCAGGAAAGTTTGATTTAATAACTCGATTCTTAAACACTGAGAATATCAGCAATGGTTGCAGAGGAAATCAGATTTACCAGAGCGGACAAAAGGTATCGCGCTGCCGCTTTCACCTTCAATTACAACAAGTATTACGTTATGCTCGGCATTAAAATCGCCTGAACCGTCTGAATGAAAAATGATAGTCTCCGAGGGCGGTTATCTGCTTTTTTGAGATCCTAAAGTTCACCTTCAGTCAGGCTGATAAGAGATTTAGCATAACGTACTCTACAGGAATACCAATGAAAACTTTACTGGGCAGTGCACTGCTTGTCGTTAGTTCATTTTCTTTTGCCGAACAACCGGCCCCCGTTGTTGATACCGAGGCAGGTAAGGTTCAGGGATATCGCACCGATGAAGGCATCAGCATTTATAAAGGTATCCCCTATGCGGCCAACCCCTTTACCCCTGAACGACGGTTTCAGAACCCCCAGCCCATGCAGCCCTGGCAAGGTATAAAAAAAACCGTGTCTGACTCGCCTGTGCCACAACCGGGAAGAAGCCCCGCGCAACCGCTGGTTGGCCAGGCAGGCGACTTAACCCTCAATATATGGCGCCCTGATGATGCCAAAGGGAAAATGCCGGTCATGGTCTGGATTCCCGGCGGGGCCTGGATCAGGGAAGATGCGACTGAGTCGGTTTATGACGGAAGCGTGTTTGCTAAAAAAGGCGTGATGATAGTCACGGTTAACTACAGAGTGGGGGTGGATGGGTTTATGCATTTTGCTCACCGTCCTGACAACCGTGGTATAGCTGACCAGATTGCTGCACTTAAATGGGTGCAGCGAAATATCGCCAACTTCGGGGGGGATCCCGACAAAGTGACACTCTTTGGACAATCTGCCGGTGCTGGCAGTGTTGCCATACATTTAGGAAACCCGGAGACCAAAGGGCTTTATCAGCAGGCCATTCTGCAGAGCCCTCCCATGCAGTGGCTTAGCCCTGCCGACGCAACACGAATAACCGAACAATTTTCCCGCAACCTACGCATTTCTGCCGATCCTGAGGCTGTGGCCAGAGTACCTTTTGAAACACTGGTTCAGAATGTCTTAAACGTTGGGAATCAAATCAAAGATACCGCGCAGTGGGGAAGGATTTCCCTGGGAGGCACTGCATTTTTACCGGTTGCCGACAATAAAATTATCCTCAAGAGCCCGATGGAAGACCTGGAGAATAACGATAGCAACCGTGTTCCGGTTATTGTTGGCAGCACCGACAGTGAGGCCAGATTATATTTGGTCCCCGGCGGCGGATTGCAAAAAATCTCAGATAAGGATGTGAGCACCTTCATTCATGATCTGGATCTCCCTTCAGGTGCTCTTCAGGCCTATGCAAAAAACAGTATTAATACGCAGAGCCCGGGTGATATTTACGCCCAGATAATGTCGGACTACACGTTCAGAATGCCTGCACTGAAAATAGCCAATATTATGCGTAATAACCAAAAAACATGGTTTTATAACTTTTCCTGGCGGTCGCCAGCTTTCAACGGCCTTCTGGGAGCTGCGCATTTTGTAGACGTCCCGTTTACGTTCGGGACGCTTCATACAAAAGAGGCAGAGAACTTTGTCGGCGTAAATCCGCCGGAGTCCTTGTCTGAAAGTATCAATAACGCCTGGGTCTCGTTTGCTAAATATGGCAATCCGGGGTGGCCGCAATATTCAGATAAAGATAAAAAAACAATGATATTCAACACAACAAGCAGCGTGGCGACCAGCAAAGATCCACACATAATGTCTCTGTGGGAAAAGTTCCGGTTCTGAAAATAACACGCCAGTAAATGACACTGACCGTTGTTCTCTCTGAGAACACCTCAGCGGATAACGGCATTAACACTTTTGCAGTATCATCGGTATCCGGCTTATGGTTACATCGTGCCGGATACCGGTAATCATTTATCCGAAACACGTATTCACTTTTCTGCCGCAAACTGGTTTATGCCCCCGGAACTGCCACCATGCGTATAAAAAGCGAGCTTTCAGTCCGTTAAAACGTGAAAGTTTAACGGGCCGTTTAACCCAATCTGCTACAGGTGGCTGATTTACGTTGTCTGGGTAATTTTAAGGGTACAAATACCCCATTTTGGTGTTTTAAGGAAAATGACCGTAGCCTATTCAAAAAATGAATCAAGCCAGAGGAACCTAATGGTTAATGCTTCCTTTTGTTCCGGTCATGTTCCCTCTGTCACCACTTCATCTCTCCCGTATTGACTTTAGCGCTCAGCTCGAGCGAACTTTTCCCCTGCAAATCAGGCCATTTTTTTTCCATGGTGCTGATAACACCGGCAGAATGTTTTTGTTCCTTCACCGCTGTGTTGAACGCCTTCAGATACTCTGAGGTAAAAGTAATCGCTTCTGCTCCGTGTGGTAGCTGTCCAAGATAGTGGCCCGGAATAACACGAGCAGGAGCAAGCGCTTTCATTTCAGATAAAGTCTTTATCCACGCATCACGGCTTTGCAGCGTCTGGGTATCTGCAGTCCACACATGGATACCCCATGACACGCCAGTTCCCCCCAGGATAGTTTTAGCTGAGGGTACCCATACATAAGCGGCATGGGATTCTGGGCTCCGTATTTCAACTTCTTCGCCATCAACGTAAAAACGTGTCTTGGTCGTCTGCTGCGGCACGATCACTTTAGCGGGCGCACCATCCTTTAACTGGGGGCCCCAGTAAGCAAGTTTTGCTTCCTGGGTCTCTTTAATGTGCTTAACCACTTCCGGAGTGGCCAATACCTGCACATCCGGGAAAGCGTTTACGACAGGTTCAAGGCCAAAATAAAAATCAGGGTCACCCGATGTGATCAGGACTGACTTCAGTTTTTTCCCGCTTGCACGGATCATCTCTACCAGTTTTGCGCCATCTTTAACACTGAACTGTGAATCGATCAGCATCGCTTCTGTGGGACCCGTAATCAGGGATGAGGAGACAGCAAATATTCCTTTATCCTGCGGATTGTAAACTTTAATACTGAGAGGGGCAGCCAGTGCATTGGCACTTGAAATTGAAACCAGCGCTAACAGGGGAATTGATATTTTTCTCATTAAAAACACCTTTCGTGGTTAAACCGAAAATAAACGCTCACAGCGTTTGCATACTGAGAGCGAGTCCGTATTGTCTACACTTCAGAAATCTGCGCCTGCTCAGTCAGTTAACATCCTGGAAAGGGCCTGGGGATCATGGTAGATTGCGGAGTTCTGAAGCAACTGAATTCCGCCCTCAGTTTCAGCGATAAAGGTAGGCACACCACGAGCCCCGTGAGCCTGCATAAGTGCCTGGGCATGGCTTGCACGAGCCTGGATATGAGCATGTAATGCCTCACTGGACGAAACAAAGAGACTGGCAGCCTCCTCAAGTTCCAACAACTGCAGTATGCCGACAAGCGTGGCTTGCGAGGTCACGTCGAGGCCATCCACATAACGCGCTTTCTGTATTGCCGAAAGTGCCTCCAGTTCCCGCTCTCGTTCAGTCAGTGCCACGGCGGTAAGTGCGGCAGTGGCATTACCACTGTCAAACAGTTGCTGGCGGTTGGCCAGAACATTAGCACGATATTTTTCAGTGAAAGGCTGGCCTGTCATTGACTGGATACGTTGATCATTACTCCAGGCATATGCAGCGAAATCGTCGTCCATTACGCTGGCACCATCACCGGAAAACAGGCCAGTGGGCAGTGGTTGAACCACGACATTCGTCGTATTGCGCAGGTAAGTTACTGCGGGCGTGGCCCCATAGCACCAGCCACATAAAGGGTCAAAAAGGTAATAAAGTGTCCTGGTCATAGGTCTGTCCCGAATGTTTGTTTTGCTCAAGACACTTTAATATTACCCTGCTGAAAGTTAAATCCACTCAAAGCGAACACAATGTATGGTAAAAGCAAACAAAGATGCCGATAGTACCGGATCTGATCTTGGTAATTTAAGACGTATGGCCTATTTTGTCGCGGTGGTAGAAACAGGCTCCTTCACCGCAGCGGCTGAACGTTTGAAAATAACCAAGTCGGTGGTCAGCCAGCAGGTCGCACGGCTTGAGAGTGAGCTCAACACCACACTTCTTGTTCGCACAACCCGCAAAATAAAAACGACCGAGGCTGGACATTTATTTTATCAGCGCTGTTCACTTATTCTGCATGAGGCAGAGGAAGCCTTTGAAGAGCTTGCTGATAGATCTGAAAAACCAGCCGGTGTGTTGCGGCTCACTGCACCATTTGATTACGGCATTGGCGTCGTCGTTCCGGCTATAGCCGAATTTACTACGCACTATCCCCACTGTAAGGTCGAAGCGGTCTTTAGCGATGAATGTCTGGATATAATCGACCAGGGGATAGAACTCTCGATACGTATAGGCTGGCTGACGGAATCAGGATTGCAGGCGCGTAAAATTGGCAAATTCCGGCAGGTCCTCGTCGCCCCGGCGAGCATGCGTGCGCAAACTAAGGAATTTTTACTTCCACAAGACATCAGCACGCTGCCTTTCGTAGTCAATACGGCTTTACGTGAGAATCGTCGCTGGAGTTTCAGAAGACATCAAGACGAAAGTCAGACAGTAAACATAACCCCTGCTATCTTTCTCAATTCAACGCTGGCCGTACGTGCGGCTGTGCTGGAAGGCGCAGGACTCTCGGTGCTGCCCGATTTCGTTGTTGAAGATGATTTGCTAACGGGGCGGCTCACACAAGTCCTGCCAGAATGGAGCCTCCCTTCTGGTGATATCAATGTCGTCTTCCCGCCAGCGCGGTTCAGACCCGCTAAAGTCAAAGCTTTTGTCGAATTGCTCAGGGAAAAGGAGTTGCGACGAGCCAGAATTTTGGATAATTACAGACCTGGAAAGAATTCCTGACAGAAGGGACAGCCCTTTCACCTTGCCGCGTTATGCCAGGAACGCACATGGCTAAAATAATGAGGTAAACACTGGCCTGGCCTTGAAGGGGAATACGATGCACCTTTGTAGCAAATTATCTCCGATGCGCCGTACGTTACATCTGAATTGAAGCCTGTTGAGAACAATGCCCTATCATCGGTGATTGGATTGAGCAGCCGATAGCTTTACGTGAGAATAAATCAACAATCAGTGTCACTCAGTCATACATAACTATCTCACTACAGCTACAGAGGCTATTTGGGAATAATGGCGGATACCCTCGTTCGTTCACGAAGCGGTGCTTTTGCGAAATAAGTACACGAATGGGTAAAGACAACATCACTTAATAAAAATTAAAGACATACACAATTAATCACGGTTCAATGTCTTTTGCTTCTGTTGTCTTTTGAGATCTTATCGCATCTCTTAAAGGCCGTTAACCCCCATAACATCACGAGGTTGACAGGATTTTTCTTTTTATGATGTCTCACATAATCTCACTAAAATGCGATAAGAAAAGCGCGTGCAGATGGGTACTTTTCTGCTCATCCTGCGCGCGCTGGAAACTCTTTTTTACGAGCCGGGTCAAGCGTAGACAGCTTCAAAAAAATTAGCGTATTTGTTATATTGTTACTCACTGATTATTCACCTCTGCGGTGCCAAAAAGAAAAAGATTCACCGCAACCCAGGACAATAAAATGTTAGATTACCGCTTCCCGACAGCTTTGCAGATGGTTCTCAGCGTAGCAATGGCGGAGCAATTGGGTGAACGTTCGACGAGTGCGATTCTGGCCTACGGGCTGGAAGCTAATCCGAGCTTTATCCGCAAATTAATGGTTCCGCTCACGCGGGACGGCATTATCGTCTCAACCCTTGGCCGCAACGGTTCTATTCATCTTGGTCGCCCGGCAGAACAGATCACCCTGCGCGATATCTATGTTTCCGTAATAGAAGATAAAAAGCTGTGGGCGTCGCGTCCTGACGTACCGGCTCGCTGCGTGGTCAGTGCCAACACTTGCTGGTACTTTAAATCTATCGCCGACGAGGCGGAGCAGGCCTCGTTAGAGGTATTAGCGCGCCATACCGTGGCAAGTGCGCTGGAAGAGGTTAAAAAAGTCGATTCCTGTGGGTGGGATACAGTACCCGAACTTATTGCTCAGTACAAAAAATCGTCTTAATACTTGGCCTGTTACGAAAAAAAACCGTCTTCACTCCGAAGACGGTTTTTTGTTATCTGCAACGTCCCTACGCAGGCAGAACGTTGCTTACCGGTTTGCCGCGCGTCACGAACTTACGCAACGTAACGTAAAACACCGGCGTCAGGAACAGACCAAACAGCGTCACACCCAACATACCGGAGAACACCGTGATCCCGGTGACGCCGCGTACTTCTGCTCCCGCACCGTGGCCGAGGATCAGCGGGATCGTCCCGGCAATAAAGGCGATAGAGGTCATCACAATCGGGCGTAACCGCAGGCGGCAAGCCTCCAGCGCCGCCTCCATGATACCTTTCCCCTGAATTTCGAGCTCGCGGGCAAACTCAACGATCAGAATCGCATTTTTACAGGCCAGTCCCATCAGTACGACCAGACCGACCTGCACGAACACGTTGTTATCGCCACCGGTCAGCCAGACGCCAAAAAGAGCGGACAGCATTGTCATCGGAACGATAAGGATCACCGCCAGCGGCAACGTCCAGCTTTCATACAGCGCCGCCAGCACCAGGAAAGCCAGCAGCACCGCGACCGGGAAGACAATCAGCGCCGTATTGCCCTGAGTGGCCTGCTGGAAACTCAGATCCGTCCATTCAATATTCATCCCATTTGGCAGTATCTGTTTAGACATTCCGGCCAGTTGCGTCATCGCCTGTGCAGAAGAGAGTATGCGAGGATCGGCATCGCCAATCAGATCCGCAGCCGGATAACCATTGTAGCGGATCACCGGATCCGGTCCGTACGTGGTAGTGATCTTCACCATACTGCCAATCGGCACCATTTCGCCCTGATTATTACGGGTGCGCAAATTAGCAATGTCTTCCACGCTGTCGCGGAATGGTCCATCGGCCTGCGCCATCACGCGCCAGGTACGTCCAAACTGGTTAAAATCGTTGACATAAGACGATCCCAAATAGGTTTGCAGCGTAGCGAAAAGATCGGTCAGTGACACACCCTGCGCTTTCGCCTTATCACGATCGACCTGCACATCCAATTGAGGAACGTTAGCCTGGTAGGTTGAGATAGGGAAATGCATCCCCGGCGTCTGCATAATCGCGCCGGACATGGTGTTGACCGCGTTTTGTAGCGCGCCATAGCCAAGACCGGCACGATCCTGTATGTACAGTGAATAGCCAGACCCCTGACCCAGCCCTAAAATCGGCGGCGGTAAAATGGAGAAACCAAAGCCTTCCTGGATTTGCGCGATTTTAGCGTTGATCTCAGCGTTAATTTGCGCCGCAGTGTGTTTACGCTGGTCGAACGGTTTCAGGCCAAAAAAGACCGTCCCGGTATTCGGCGTATTGGTGAACTGCAGTGCATTAAGCCCAGGAAAAGCGACCGCATAATCCACGCCTTCGGTATTCATACCGATTTCGCTCATTTTACGGATCACCGCGTCGGTGCGCGCTAACGAAGAGCCTTCCGGCATTTTCACGCCGCCAATCAAATAGAGCTTATCCTGTGTCGGAATAAACCCGCCGGGTACGGCTTTAAACATGACGCCAGCAGCACAAAGCAACAGCACATAAACCACAAATACCGCACCACGTCGTCCGAGCGTTTTGCCCACCAGCCCCTGATAGCCGTTCGAGCTGCGGTGGAAAAAGCGGTTGAACGGACGGAAAAGCCACCCGAACAGACGATCGATAAGCCGGGTAGGAAAATCTTTCGGTGCGCCGTGCGGCTTTAACAGCAGGGCCGCCAGAGCCGGAGAGAGCGTCAGTGAGTTGATGGCGGAGATCACCGTTGAAATCGCGATCGTCACCGCAAACTGCTTGTAGAACTGACCGGTTACGCCAGAAAGAAACGCCATTGGTACGAATACCGCGCACAGCACCAGCGCAATCGCGATAATTGGCCCGGAAACTTCACGCATCGCCTGATGCGCAGCCTGAAGCGGAGCAAGCCCCTCTTCGATGTTTCGCTCAACGTTTTCCACCACCACGATGGCATCGTCCACAACGATACCGATAGCCAATACCAGCCCGAACAAACTCAGGGTATTAAGCGAAAAGCCAAGCAGGTAGAGAATGCTGAACGTTCCCACGACCGATACCGGCACCGCGATCAGCGGAATAATCGACGCGCGCCAGGTTTGCAGGAACAGAATCACCACCAACACCACCAGCACCACCGCTTCCAGCAGCGTTTGCACGACCGCGCGGATGGAATCGCGCACAAAAACCGTCGGATCGTAAGGTGCCGCCCATTTCATATCTTCCGGGAAACGCTTAGACAGTTCGTCCATTTTGGCGCGCACCGCGTTAGACAAATCGATGGCATTCGCCCCCGGCGACTGGAAAATACCAATCCCGACCGCGTCTTTATTGTTAAGCTGGGAACGCAGCGCATAACTGCCGGAACCCATTTCTATCCGCGCCACGTCGCGCAGGCGTACCAGCGAGCCATCTTGCGCCGTTTTCAGAATAATATTGCCAAACTCCTCTTCCGTATGCAGACGACCCTGGGCGTTAATAGAGATCAGAAAATCGCTCTCTTTCGGCAGCGGCTCAGCGCCAAGTTGCCCGGCGGAAACCTGAACGTTTTGCTCCTGCATTGCCGTCACCACATCCGAGGCAGTCAACCCCCGCGCGGCCACTTTATTGGGATCCAGCCAGATGCGCATCGCATATTCGCCTGCGCCAAAAATCTGAATTTGGCCGACGCCGGGCAGACGCGCCAGTTCATCTTTCACTTTTAGCGTGGCGTAGTTACGCATATACAGTGAATCGTATTTACCGCCGGGCGAAAACAGATGCACCACCAATGTGAGCGTCGGCGATTGTTTCTGGGTGGTGATACCCAAACGCCGCACATCTTCCGGCAGACGCGCCTCGGCCTGTGATACCCGGTTTTGCACCTGAACCTGCGCCTGATCGGGATCGGTACCCGGACGGAAAGTGACGGTGGTCACCAGTACACCGTCAGAGCCTGCGACAGATTTCATGTACATCATGTTCTCAACACCGTTGATCGCTTCTTCCAGCGGCGTCGCCACGGTCTCTGCAATCACTTTCGGGTTGGCCCCTGGATACTCCGCTCTCACCTGCACACTTGGCGGTACGACGTCAGGATATTCGCTGACCGGCAACAGGGGGATGGCAATTAATCCTGTAATAAAAATCAGAATCGACAGCACTGCGGCGAAAATCGGCCTGTCGATAAAAAAGCGGGAAAAGTCCATGTGTTGGATTCTCAGGTAAGGGATCAGTTGAGGGCGGTGCTGTCGGTCATGGCAACGGTTTTCGCGTTAACCGGCATACCCGGCATAAACACTTTTTGTAAACCATCGACGATGACTCTATCGCCTGGGTTTAGCCCCTGCTGCACGATGCGTAAACCATCGGCCAGACGCCCCTGAGTAATATCGCGACGCTGCGCTTTACCCTCTTTATCCACGATATAAACATATTTTCGATCCTGATCGGTCAGCACCGCTTTGTCGTCGATAAGCGTGGCTTTGAATTCAGCGCTGCCTGGCAGACGTACGCGGGCAAACAGTCCCGGCGTGAACTGACGCTGTGCGTTATCCAACAGCGCACGCATACGGATTGTGCCGGTACTCGGTGTTAACTGATTATCAAGAAAATCCACTTTGCCCTGATGGGGGTAACCCTGCTCGCCAACAAGGCCAATCTCAACCGGTAGCGCCAGATGATTACTGGACGCCCCTTGCCCGCTGCGGGCGAGATTTTGATAGTGCAGGTAGGTCGCCTCATCCACGTCAAAGTAGACGTAAACCGTCTTCTGCGATACCAACGTGGTGAGCACGCTGGCACTGTCACCCGCAGTGACCAGATTACCGCTGGTGATCAACGCGCGACTGGCGCGACCATCAATAGGTGCGGTGACTTTAGTGAAATCCAGGTTAAGTTGCGCGGCATCAACCGCCGCCTGCGCGGCGCGAATGTCGGCCTGCGCCTGGGCGGCGGCCGAACGGCGCTGCTCCCACTCTTCACGGGAGACCAGGTTGGTATTGATTAATTTATCGGTACGGTTAGCCTCACTTTGCGCCAGGCTGGCCTGCGTTTTGGCTCTCGCCAATGTCGCCTGAGCCTGTTCCAGCGCAGCGCGATAGGTTCTGTCATCAATGGTGAACAGCACCTCGCCCTTTTTCACCTCCTGGCCGTCGGTGTAATTCACTTTATCGATATAGCCAGAGACGCGGGGGCGTAGCTGAACACTTTCCACCGCTTCAATCCGACCGTTAAAGCTGTCCCACTGACTAATGGATTTTACCACCACGTTAGCAGCGCTGACGGCGGGAGCTTGTGGTGCGGCATTTTGCGCGACACTGTTATCGCACCCGACGAGCAGTATGGAGAGTAGCATCGCACCCAGCGCATTCAGATGAAAGTTAACCCAAGGTTTTGGCAGGCTCATTATTTTTATTCCGCTAATTGTAGCCGCCGGGCAAGACGCAGCGGGAGACGCCGCGCCACTTCCTTTGTCCGGGCTGGCTTAAGGTCATTTGTGTCGTTCATCGCCACAAAACTGTAACAGTTTCAAATACACTATCGCGGCGATTGTAGGAAGGCGCTTAATTAAGTGCAAGAATAATTGTTGCACTTTATGTGCTATTTGCATCAACGGTAAATAACCCGTTTCGAACAGGGATTTAAATGCAACAATAAAACTTGCAATTAATGCAAAAGCGGGCCACCTTAAATGCAACAAACAAAGATGCTTTTTAATAAGCCTGCGTGGAGAAACAAGATGAATACTGGCGCATTTATGCACGATTTACTCGACTGGATCGACAACAACCTTGAAAGCCGTCTGGACATTGACACTGTATCCAGACGAGCCGGCTATTCGAAATGGCACCTCCAGCGGATATTTAAAGAACATACAGGCTATCGCCTCGCCGAGTATATTCGCGCGCAAAAGCTGCAAAAATCGGTCGAGCGCTTAGCCCACAGCGACGAGCCAATTTTGAACGTGGCCATCGCGCTGGGCTTTGACTCCCAGCAGTCCTTCAACCGCAGCTTCAAGCGTCAGTATGGCCAGGCACCCGGCGCGTGGCGCCGTAGTATCGGCTACCCTAAAGGTACACCTGTGCGCCAGCAGTCAACATAATGATGGGTCGGGGTTTCAGTTCAGGGAAATCGTCGGTCTGACAGTTGCGGGCCAATAATATGATGGTCAGGCCGCCCGGTGTGTCCGGTTTGACGTTTCATTAAAATCGCCGCTTTCTCCGGTATTCCTTTTGCTCATGGTGCATCCGTCACGGGAAAGGGGATCCAGTTTTTTGCGCAATCAGCAGGCGCACTCGATCGCTGTAATGATGCTTCCCCCGGAGGAACAGGTGAAACGCCGCCTGGACCTATGAGGAGCTGCGCCGATTCGATTAGCCAGCGTGCCGCATTGCTGAAATAGACGCCGTCCAGGGCAAAATGCAAAGTATGAGCGGCGTCATAGCCGCGTAACACCAACTGGCCGGTTTCGCCGGCGATGTGACTTAGGGAGATATCACGGTAGACAGGAATGTTGCTACCGCTCGCGTGAACATCGTATCGCGTATCAAAGTCGAGTGGCCGACGATTCCCCCGCATACAAACATCTTCGTAGCGGATATCGCTGACAATTCCGCCCCGGCTGATGTCACTTTTGATGCGCAGCCCTGAGGTCGTACCGTCAAGCGTCAAACCACGCACCCGAATATTGCTGACACCGCCCACCGTCTCGCTACCAATGGACATCCCGTGTCCCCAATAAAAATGGTTGTCTACTAACAGCACATGACGCGTAGGCCCACCAGCGCCAGCTTTAATCGCCACATTGTCGTCACCGGTTCTGATGAAGCTGTGCGCAATCAGGATATTCTGCGACGAAATAGGATCAATGCCGTCGGTATTACGGGCATTCGCCGGTGTATCAATACGTACGCCCCAGAAAGTTGCACCCCGGGCATTTTTCAGGGTGACATGGAAGCCTGGTGAATTTCGCAACGTAATCCCGTGAAAAATAATATTTGAGCCATCGTCTATTTCGATCAAGCGAGGCACATTCTGCGCCGCGCCTTCAGTCTGTGCACGGCGAGCCAGCTGCCACCATGATTCATCCTCTCCTTTCATCAGCTTACCGCCCTGCCCATCAATAACCCCTTCCCCGACAATGCCTCCACCGTCGGTGTTCTTAAAAAGAATAAAAGGCCGGCAGCCATTCCCCTTATGATCGAGAGTTCCACAATGCCCATTTTCGTCGTAAATACGTGGGTCAGTATTGGCTGCCAGTAGTGCCCCATGCGAAATCCAGAGCGTAACGCCAGATTTCATTGTCAAAGGTCCACTGGAGAAACGACCAGCAAGGAGTTGTAAGGCCTCACCCTGTGGGCAGTTATCAATAGCAGACTGGAGTCGTTGGGTATCGTCTCCTGATGAATAAACCTGCCGGGGAACCAGTCTTGCGCAGATATGCGCAGGCAGCACAGGCTCAGGCAAATCAGGGCTATCATGGGCCAATGCCGTCACGCTGAACGCTGATACCAGGACGGCTAACATGCCAGCAATTATTACTTTCAGATGACAGCGAAGAATAGACATAATGATCCTGATAACAGAATTTTTTGAAATAGTGTAGCGTCGACACGAGAAAAAAATGTGGCAAATGTATATTCAGTTGAAGTGGCGTTTATGTTCGTTGAGAAAAAAAAGATATAATTTTTCGTTTCTTCATTTTTAGCACCGTTAGTGAACATAACATAAATTAAATCGTGCTGACTTTAAGAAGTCATACTGTTTTTCATTGTGCTTTCCTTTTTATTTTATGTAAAAGGAGAACTGTTTATGCTTACTCATCGCTTCACGGTTTTGTAAAGACCCGTCCTGATATTGCATCAAGGGCATTAACGGCATGCTTAACCTCTTCGAAATCATGATAAAACTGATTATTTAACGGCATGTGTTTCAGGATCCCAAGACAATAGTTCAGCGCGTTTAACGCATTGTGTATCGGGTAAAGACAAAGCATGGCGTTACTGTTCAGACTGGACCTGGTTAACAGGCGAATATCCTGTTCAATACCGGCCTTGATAACCTCCAGTTTAACGTGCAGCAAACGCAAGGTATCAGGCTCTTCGGGTTCCAGCATCAACACGTTAATCAACCCAATGGCTTCTTTAAAGTTTTTAATGATGGAGTTAATAAAATTACGCGCTTCAGATTCCATGTTCGCTCCGTAAATAGTCATTAATGCCTTCACTGTCATCGGGTATCATTGATGTTTTTAGCTGCAGGCATGCAAAAGTAAACAGAATTGCAATATAAGTAAAAAAACAGCCGGGAAGTTACCTGCCGACGTTCTCATTTTTATTAGATAATTTTAACGCTATAAAAGTAAACTTTACTGCAATAACTTCGTTAAATATCGTTAGCGATATAGTGATAAATGACTTCAGTGAGATAAAAAATGGATATCACATGCGCCTGGAGATAATGGCTAACAAAATATAATGAAGTTATGTCGATCCGTTTTACCTGTGAGAACACCAAGACGCTGTAATGGGAATCAGATAAGGATGAATCGTCGTTAACTTTCAGCGCTTGAATTATCGGGTTTGATATCGCCGCCAGACGACCCTGTCGGATTGAATAATCGTGATAAAATATTTCTTCCGTACCGCATATGCATCCAAAACGTTAATCGAGTCGACCTGAATTATCTGTGACGCGAAAACGCTTATCCGCACGGACGCTGAATCGCCTGGCAGCGCAGCAACGGTCACCTACTCAGCACGCTGAATAAAGCGCATGGTATCCAGTAGATTATCTTTCTCTGCTTCCGTCAGGTTCGGGGAGGCGGTTTTCTCAGCCAACCAGGCCCGCTCTGAATAAGAGAGATGACCTGTGCGAAGTCGCTGGCTGATCATCATAAGCAGATGTTTGTCCAGTTCATTGATACGCTGTCTGATTCCGTCAAGACAACGGTCAGTGACAGATAAATCGGGTTGAGCAAACCCGTCGGCCAGATAGCGATACTGTATCGCTTTTCCCGCATTCATTAACGCACTGATGAAC
Organism: Kosakonia arachidis; assembly: GCF_900116535.1. Taxonomy (GTDB): domain Bacteria; phylum Pseudomonadota; class Gammaproteobacteria; order Enterobacterales; family Enterobacteriaceae; genus Kosakonia; species Kosakonia arachidis. Next base: position 60,406 of record NZ_FPAU01000007.1, read on the forward strand.
GGCTCCACCGACTGCGGTTCAAGCCCGGCCTCATGCGCAGTATTCCGCGCCGCCGACAGCACTTTTTCTTCCCGCGCTAAATCCTCCACAGGTAAATGATACTTCGCCTTGTAGGCCGCAACATCTCTCATTATCTGCATTCGTTCGGTCAAGATTAACGAAAGGGCATTAAGACAAATGGAAGCAGAGGCTCCCGCAAAAACGCTTCCGGACATGAGTAGATTTGATGCAAAAATCTTCATAACCAGCCCTCAAAGAAAGGTGAGACACTTAATTTACATGCGCGATTATAACTAAAAATTACTATTTCGTTTCTGGATGTAAGAACCTGGCTATAAGCAAAACCAGCTTTGCGTCGCGCTTGTTATCTCGCAGCACTTACGGATCCAGCGCTGGCGGCTAGCAAGCTCTCTTTTCAGGTACCCCTTACGCGATTAACACGGGCTGAACAAAGGCGCCTGCGGAATAATTACCAAACCAAGGTTCTGCACACATCATTCACTTTTCATTAATTTAATTACGTTATTATTTCATCAAAGCGGCTTTAGGTAAGGAAATGTAACACGCTGATATCCATGTAGATTCATTGGCACTCCGCAAGTCTTGTAAGAGGCTGCGATTGAAATGTGGAAAAAACGTTAGCAGGCCTTTCGTGCTGGGGCGATCCGCCGTTTTATGATGACAAAAGCGGGGCGCGTCAGGAGAGGTATTCGCATTTTCTAAACTAACGCCTCGGATTATTCTGTTTTGTTTGTTATGCCTGAGAGGGTATACCTTGCCGGGAATCCATTTCCAGGCAGGCAGACATGAGCACACATACCCGCATTCGCAAATTCAATACGAAAGACACTTACCCAAATCAGTCACTTGATAACGATCTTTGCCAGGCGGTACGTGCAGGCAATACCGTGTACGTGCGCGGCCAGATTGGTACTGATTTCGAAGGCAACCTGGTGGGTCTTGGCGATCCGGCGGCGCAGGCCGAGCAAGCGATGAAGAACGTTAAACAACTGCTGGAAGAAGCAGGCAGCGATCTGTCACACATCGTTAAAACGACCACCTATATCATCGACCCTCGCTATCGTGAGCCGGTTTATCAAGTGGTTGGCAAATGGCTGAAGGGTGTATTCCCGATCTCAACCGGGCTGGTGATTTCTGCACTTGGTCAGCCGCAATGGCTGATGGAAATTGATGTTATCGCGGTGATTCCGGACGAATGGCAGCCGCAATCAGGAGCATAAAGTCATGACGTTATCGATTATCGGACGCTGCGCGCTAACCGGCCAGATTGGCATTGCTATCAGCTCTTCCAGCATCGCCGTTGGCGCACGCTGCCCCTGGCTGCGCAGCAAGGTCGGCGCCGTATCAACGCAAAACATCACCTTACCGGCGCTGGGGCCGCATATTCTTGATCGGTTACAGCAAGGCGACTCTGCCGAAACCGCACTGCAGTTCGGGCTTGGCACAGACGACTACTTCATGTACCGACAGGTAACCGTGCTGACGGCAGAAGGGAAAAGCGCGTTCTACAGCGGTGAAAAGACGTTAGGTGTCAACAACGCACTATGCGGGGAGAACTGCGTAGCAGCGGGTAATCTGCTGGCAAATGCGGATGTCATTAGCGCGATGGTCAACGCCTTCGAACAACAATCCGGGCATCTTGCTGACAGGCTGATTGCTGCGCTGCAAGCAGGCCTGCAAGCTGGCGGGGAAGCTGGCCCGGTGCATTCGGCGGCGCTGTCGATAGTCGATTCGCCCGTCTGGCCGATCGTTGACTTGCGCGTCGACTGGACCGACGCCGATCCGATTGATGAACTTAGTCAGCTTTGGCACGCCTATAAACCCCAGATGCAGGACTATTTAACCCGCGCGATCGATCCCCGCAGTGCACCGGGTTACGGCGTGCCGGGTGATGAGTAACCGCGAGGATATCCGATGATGAGCAGCCGCGAACTGCTGGAACAACTGGTGGCGTTTAACACCACCAGCCGCGAATCTAATCTGGCGCTAATCGACTTTGTTCGCCGCTATTTAACCGGGCTCGACGTTGACTGCGAACTGATTCACAACGACGAACGCAGCAAAGCAAATCTGTATGCCCGCCTTGGCCCGCCGGGTAACGGTGGCGTGATGCTCTCGGGTCACAGCGACGTGGTGCCCGTTGACGGGCAGAACTGGAGCGTTCCCCCCTTTGTGCTGACAGAGCGAGAAGGCAAATTGTACGGTCGCGGCACGGCAGACATGAAAGGCTTTATCGCCTGCATACTGGCAGCCGTACCCCATTTTCTCACGCAGCCGCTGGCACAACCGCTGCATCTGGCGATCTCGTATGATGAAGAAGTGGGATGCCTTGGTGTACGTACCCTGCTGGACGCACTTTCACTTCGCCCGGAAAAGCCCGACATCTGTCTGATTGGCGAACCCACCGAACTGCAACCCGTGCTCGGCCACAAAGGCAAGCTCGGTGTGCGCTGTGAGGTACAGGGCGCAGCCTGCCATTCGGCCTACGCACCACAGGGCGTGAACGCCATCGAATATGCCGCAAAACTTATCCACCAGCTTACGGTGATAGGCCAACGGCTGGCCGCGCCGGAACGTCAGGATGCGCGTTTTGATCCGCCGTTTACCACCGTGCAAACCGGTGTCATCCATGGCGGCCGGGCGCTAAATATCGTGCCTGCCGAATGTACGTTTGACTTCGAGGTGCGCACGTTGCCGCAGGATGACGCGCAGGAAGTGGCCCGGGAACTGGAGTGTTACACACAGCACGAACTCCTGCCACAGATGCACGCCGTGAATGGCGACGCGGCGATCCGCTTTTATCCCATCAGTGGTTATCCCGGTTTGTACACCGCCGCACAAAGCGCCGCTGCGCGGCTGATTGCCCATCTCACTGGTTCTGAAGCATTCAGCACCGTCGCATTTGGTACGGAAGGCGGGTTGTTTCATCAGGCGGGCATCCCCAGCGTAGTCTGTGGGCCAGGCAGTATGGCACAGGGCCATAAACCGGATGAGTTTATCACTGTCGAACAACTGGACGCCTGCGATGCCCTGTTACGTCGTCTTGCTGCGTGGATGTGTCAAAAAGCATGACGTTGCAGCAACTCTGCGCCCAACAAATTTTCAGCGTAAATTTTCTCCGTAAATGCAGAGCGCATCCTGGCCGCTGTGCATTTATCCACCCTGCCCTTTCATTGCTTTAACTTTTCCAAATGCCAGCTTCAGGAAGCACTAACCGCGTGATGCGCCCTTAAGCCGTATGCTGATAGTCAGTATTTGATAGCCCGTTTCTGGAGATTCCATGGTCAGTGCAGAAGTCACCACATTCCCGCAGCCCGAAACGCTGCCCCCCATCACGCACAACGCTAACGTTGCCGTACGGCTTGATGGTGTACTGAAACGCTTTGGCGATGCCATCGCCTTACACAAAATTTCCTTGATGATTGAGGAAGGGGAATTTATTACGCTGCTTGGCCCTTCAGGCTGCGGTAAAACCACGCTGCTGAATCTAATGGCGGGTTTCGCCGAAGCGGATGGCGGCGAGATCTTTATTGATGGCGATCTGGTTACCGATATACCGCCCTGGCAGCGTGAAATTGGCATTGTCTTTCAGAACTACGCGCTGTTCCCACATATGACGGTCGAGAAGAACGTGGGCTACGGACTGCGTATGCGCGGTGTGCCCAAAGCCGAGATCGCTGAACGCGTTGAGCAGGCGCTGGCGCTGGTGAAACTTGCCGGTTACGGTCACCGTAAACCACGTGAACTTTCTGGCGGCCAACAGCAGCGTGTAGCATTGGCTCGCGCGCTGGTGATTCGCCCCAAAGTTCTGCTGCTGGATGAACCTTTCTCCGCGCTGGACAAAAACCTGCGCCTGTCAATGCAGGTTGAGTTGAAAGCGATTCAGCGCAAGCTTGGCGTCACCACCGTCTTCGTGACGCACGATCAAGGTGAAGCGCTGAGCATGAGCGATCGTGTCGTCGTGATGTCGGCCGGTCATGTACGCCAGATTGGCACGCCGGATGAGATTTATCGCCGTCCGCAGGATCCGTTTGTCGCAGGCTTTGTTGGTGATGTAAACATTCTGCCGGGGCGCTACGCCGGTCGCGATGGCGTTGCAATACTGGCGCTGGGCGGTAATGTGCTGCGTCTGCCTGCGGAGCGCGTACATGCCACAATTAGCGACCGCCTTGATGTCTACGTCCGTCCGGAAAATATTCAGTTGGCAGCGCTTAGCCCGCATTCACTGTTTAGTGCAACGGTTATTGCCCATGTCTTTCAGGGCGATCACGTCGATGTACATCTTGATGTGCCCGCTCTGGGCAGCGCCGCGCTGTTTGCACGCCAGTCCGGCCTGAATTCGCTGACGCGCTGGCCGGTCGGTAGCCTGGTTGGCGTGAATGTTGATGATGAAGGCGTGTGCGCGTTTAGCACGGCAAACGAGGGATAGACACCGATGATATCTGAAATGATGAATGCCGTAATTGCGTGCCGTCCAGGAGGCCCGGAGGTGTTAGAACGCATACAGCGCCCTGTACCGCGGCCTGGTGCGGGTGAAGTGCTGATTCGTGTTGCCAGTGCGGGGGTCAATCGCCCCGATATCCTGCAGCGCAACGGCATGCCGCTGCCGCCAGGGGTAACTGATGTGTTGGGGCTGGAAGTCTCCGGCATCGTGGAGGCACTGGGTGCGGGAGTTGAATTCCCCACGGTTGGCTCGCCGGTAATGGCGCTACTCAATGGCGGCGGTTATGCAGACTACTGCGTGGCACGTGCTGAACTCTGCTTATCCGTACCTGAAACGCTGCCGCTCACGCAGGCAGCAGGCGTGCCGGAAGCAGCCTTTACCGTATGGCATAACCTGTTTGAACTGGGGCGTTTGCAACCGGGCGAAACCGTATTGATTCACGGTGCGGCCAGCGGCGTTGGCACGTTTGCTATTCAGTGTGCACAAGCATGCGGAGCGCGCGTGATTGCGACGGCTGGCAGTGATGAAAAGATGACGGCGCTGCAACAGCTCGGTGTATGGCGTGCCATCAATCGCCACAATGAAGATTTTGTCACCGTCGTGCTTGCCACAACCGAAGGACGCGGCGTCGATGTGGTGCTGGATAATGTCGGTGGTGATTACGTGGCGCGTAACCTGAGCGTGTTAGCACCAGGCGGACGTCATGTCAGTCTTTCATTTATGCAGGGCGCAAAGATTGAACTCGATCTGCAACTGGTGATGCGCAAAGGACTGAGCCTGACCTCTTCTACCCTGCGCCCCAAAAGCGCGGCCGAGAAAATGCGTCTGGCACAGAGTATCAACAAACATCTGTTGCCGCTGATCGCCGCAGGAAAAATCGCACCGACGCTGTATCAAACCTTGCCGTTAGCGCAAGCCGCAGATGCCCATCGTATCCTTGAAGCCAACGCCAACATCGGCAAAGTGCTGCTACAGGTGGCCTAATGATGCAACTCTTTTTTGCCGCCACGTCCGCTTATGTACGCAAAGTAATGGTGTGCGCAACCGTATTGGGTCTTGCTGCCGAGATAGAACGGCTGGACTCTGCCGCCCATCCGATCGAACGCGACGAACGTATCGCCGTGTTTAATCCTCTGGCAAAAGTACCGGCACTGCGCACCGAAAACGGCATCAGTCTCTATGACAGCCGGGTAATTTGCGAATACCTCAACGCGCGGGCCGGGGGCGATTTATACCCGGAACAGGGTGATGCGCGCTGGAGAAGTCTGGCACGACAGGCACTGGGTGACGGGATGATCGATGCCGCATTACTGGCGCGCTACGAATACAGTGCGCGTCCACCTGAGAAACAGTGGCAGAACTGGGCTGACGCACAGCTGAAAAAAGTTACCGCCGCACTGTCAGAGATCGAAGGCCAGGTCAGTGATTTCAGCGAAAATCCCGACGACATTGGACTGATTGCTATTGGCTGCGCGCTCGGTTATCTCGACTTCCGTTTTGCCGAACTCAACTGGCGCGTTGGCCACCCGCTGACCGCCGCATGGTTCGCCGTCTTCGATGCGCATCCGGCGATGGCCGCGACGCGTCCGTATTAATCAGGAGTGTGCATGTCACAGCAGATCTATTTTCTCAATGGACCGAACGCCAACTTGTATGGGCTGGATAAAAACGGCACCTACGGCAGCGAAAGTTTTGTCAGCATCGGAGAGCGCTGCCAGCGGCGCGCCGCGTCACACGGTGTGATATTGCATTTCCGCCAGAGCAACCATGAAGGCATCCTGGTTGACTGGATCCAGGAAGCACGCCAGAACGCCGTGGGGTTAATTATCAACGCTGCGGGTTTGACCTACAGTTCGGTGCCCATTCTTGATGCGTTGCTGATGTTTGATGGCCCAATCATTGAAACGCATATGAGCAACATCTGGAAGCGCGAGCCGTTCCGCCATCACTCGTTGGTGTCGAAAGCAGCAACCGGTGTCATTGCCGGGCTGGGCGCAGTCGGTTACGAGCTGGCAATTGATGCAGTGGTCAACCTGGTAGGAACGCGCGCTGCATGAGTACATTAGTGTTTTACAGCGAATTCGACAGCTTCGAAGAGTGGTCACAGTTACTAGCCCCACACTTGCCCGGGGTGACAATTTGCCGCGCCGAAACGGTGCAAAACCCCGATGAGGTGCACTATGCGCTGGCATGGAAGCCGCCACATGGATTCTTTGCGCCGTACCGCAATCTTAAACTGTTGGTGAATCTCGGTGCGGGCGTTGATTCGCTGGTGGGACGCGACGATCTGCCGAATATTCCGATAATTCGTCTCTCCGACCCTGATATGGCGCGCATGATGGCCGGGTACGTGCTGTTTGCCGTCCTACGCTACGCGCGCGATATCCCGGCATTTGAGCGCGCGCAGCGTGAACAGCGCTGGCATTACCTGCATCCACGTAAGCCCTCCAGTATCCGTGTCGGTGTGCTGGGACTGGGAGAGTTAGGCGCGTATACGGCGCAGGAACTGGTACGACAGGGGTTTGACGTACGCGGCTGGTCGCGTTCGCCAAAAGAGATGACGGGGATAAGGTGCAGCAGTGGGCTGGCATCGTTGAATGATTTTCTCAGCCAGAGCGATATTCTGGTGGTCATGCTGCCACTCACACCGCACACGGCTGGCTTGCTCAGTGCAGAACGGCTGTCGCGCCTTCCAGATGGCGCAGCGTTCATTAATGTTTCGCGCGGGGCGATTGTCGATCAGGCAGCGCTGACTGACGCGCTGCGCTCAGGACAGATTGCTGAAGCCACGCTGGACGTGTTTGACCGCGAACCGCTGCCGCCCAACGATCCGCTGTGGCAGATGGAAAACGTGCTGATTACACCTCATCTGGCATCTGTCGCCATCCCTGCCAGCGCCGCACAACAGGTGGCAGAAAACATCCAGCGCGCTGCACGTGGTAAACCGGTGACCAATCAGGTCTTCCCGGAGCGGGGGTATTAACGCAAAAACACGCGTCTCAGCGCGGCGCAATTTATTACGCAATGTCTGGCAGGCTTGCTGCCGACAAAGCAGTATGCGTGACATTGCGCCGCCAGATATCTGCCGTGTCACGCCACTCGTACCACCTGCGGATCGAAATAGCTTGGCGCCGCCATGCCAGGAATATACTGGTCGGAAATAAAAACGTGGCAGCGCTCAGCAAAGGCGTTAACCACCATGGAGTGCTGGGTATGGGCGGCGGTCGCGTAACCGAGTTGCATCGCCCTGTTCGTCCCCGCCAGCCGTACGCGAATCAGGCGTTTGCCATCCTGGGAGAGATGCGCCTTCGGCCGCACGTTGGCGATACCAAACCCTACGCCGTTTGCCACCATCGCGCGCACCACTTCCATATTGCTGGAGCGCATTACGACATTCGGCGTAACACCCGCCTCGCTAAACAGCCCAAGGAAATATTCGCGGCTCCACGGCATATCCAGCAACACCATCGGCATCGTCGCCAGATCCTGAATGGTCACCGCCGATTGCGTCGCAAGCGGATGATGCTCCCCCACCATCACATAAGGTGGCAACTGTGCCAACGAGGTAAACGCGATGTCGCTGGCGGGGACTAAATCGTAGGTCAGCGCGATATCAATATCGGCGGTGCGCAACTGTTTCAGTAACTGTTCATGGTTGCCTTCTACCAGCGTAATGCGCACACCGGGAAATGCGCGACCAAAACCGAACACCAGTTCAGGGGTTAGCATGGGTGCCAGCGTATCCAGACAGCCCACCCGCAGCGGGCCACGCACATTGTTCATCGATTCCGAGGCGATAGTATAAAGATTCAACATCTGCTCCAGAATGAGCTTCGCCTCTTTCAGAACCTGATGACCGATAGCCGTAAGCGAAACGCCCTGTGCGTGATGGCGCACAAAGAGCTGTACGCCGAGCTCAGATTCGATGTGGGTGATGGCGGCAGAGATCGACGGCGATGAAACGTGGATACGTTCTGAGGCGCCAATGATGCTGCCGGCCTCTCCGGAGGCGACAAAATATTCCAGCTGACGCTGGGTAATGCGACTGAGCATGCAGGTTCTCCTGAGATCGCCGACGCGATCATGTCGCGCCAGTCATTCTAATAGTGTTAATTTTTATGCATTTATCATGCCAAATGAAAATTAACAGCATAATCCCCTGCTTTTGTTGTGCTCTTCTTCCCTTCTGCCTTATCACTGGTTAAGAAAATCCGTTGCAAAGCAGCACCTTTTTTAGCCTCAGAAATTCTGATGCAACGGCGAGGAAAAGGCTGTTTTACGCAACGCGTTCGCCACGTCATTATCGGTTTCACACCAGGGAACACCGTTTGCACCGTTCTGGCGCGCCGGGTTTCAGATTTCTACAACAACCATTTCATAGATGGGGATGAAAATATGTTGCGTAAGATTTGTGCCTTAACGTTGTTGACCACCTGTGTGCTCAACGCAGGAAATGCAATGGCCGCTGACAAGCTGATTGTCAGCACCTGGGGCGGCGGTTTTAAAGATTTGATCGATGAAACCATTGCAAAAGAGTTCACCAAAGAAACCGGCGTAGAAGTGCAGTTTGTCACCGGTGGCACCATTGATCGTCTCAACAAAGCCAAGCTGGCGGGCGGCTCACCGGAAACTGACGTGACCTTTACCACCGCGCATGTGGGCTATCTGTATGCCAATTCTGGCCTGTTTGAAAAACTCGATATGAGTAAAATCCCGAACGCCGCCAACCTGGTGCAACAGGCGAAAGTCAGCCCCTATCACCTCGGCGTGTGGGGCTACGTTTACACCATCGGCTATCGACCGGATCTGGTGCCGAAAGGCGAAACGTTTACCAGCTGGAACGATCTGTGGAAGCCCGAGCTGAAAGGCACGCTGGCGCTGCCGGACTGGGATCCGAGCCATATCATTGCGGTGGCCGCCAAACTCTCCGGCACCGATGCGGCGCACTGGCAGCAAGGCCAGGCAAAGCTGAAAGCGCTGATCCCGAATATCAAATCGTTCTATACCGATGATGCCAACAGCCAGCAGTTGATCTCCACCGGCGAAACCCCGGTACAGGTGATGCTGTCAATGAACGCCTACAACATGATGGCTGAAGGGGTGGACGTCAAACTGGCGATCCCCAAAGAGGGGGCGATTTTGGGTGTCGATACCATTGGTATCAACAAAGGCACCAAACATAGCGACCTCGCGTATAAGTTTATGAATATTGCCCTGAAGCCCGATATTCAGGAGCAAGTGGCAAAGATTTATCACGGCAGCCCAACGGTAACCAACGCGCATATCGATCCTGAACTGGCGAAATTGCCGGGCATGCTCACCACGCCTGAGCAGTGGAATGCCACTATCAATACCGATCCGCAACTGCGTGCCGAGAAAACCGCTGAGTGGCGTCAGTGGTTCTCTGAAAACATCATGTCTCATTGATTTATCGGGCGACTGGCAGGTCGCCCGGGTTCTACCGGCAGCACATTCATCAGGCAGCAAGGGCTATGACGAGAAAACCGACATTTTTACCCTGGTTCATTATTCCCGCTACGCTGGCAGCAGTTGGGCTGGTCATCGCGATGTTCGCAGTGATGCAGTTCAGCGTACGCGCTTATATTCCCGGTTCGCTCGACGTGGGCGGATTGACGCTGGCGAACTTCAAAGGCCTGTTCAAAAGTATCTATGCCGATGCTTTTATTAACACCGTCATGCTGAGCGCGAAAACCGCTATTTTTGGCTTGTTGATGAGTTATCCGCTGGCGTATGCACTGGTGCGCACCCGCACCATGTGGATCAAATCCGCGATATTGATTATTGCGATTACCCCGATGTTTCTCGGCGAAGTGGTGCGCACCTATTCCTGGATTATCGTGCTGGGTAACAGCGGCTTCCTTAATAGTCTGCTGCTGGCGTTAGGCGTCATCTCAACGCCGATTCAGTTTATGTTTACGCAAACCGGCGTGGTTCTCGCCCTGGTACACGTTACCATGCCCATTATGGTGTTGATGCTGGCGACCGCGTTGTCACACATCAACCCGGATTATGAGAAAGCCGCCGCCAGCCTCGGTGCAGGGCCGATCCGCACCTTGCTGACCGTGACTATACCCCTCTCAATTCCCGGCATTGTCTCCAGCCTCACTACCGCGTTTGCCTGGACCTTTAGCGCCTTTGCCACACCGCAACTTATTGGCGGCGGACGCGTCAGCACCGTGGCAACCATGGTCTATCAACTGGGTTTCTCATCGATGAATTTCCCGTTTGCCGCCGCGCTGAGCATCGCCGGGTTAATCCTGACCATCCTGTTACTGATGGCACTCAAACGCATGACCCGATTCCTGCACACGATGGGGGAGCATTGATATGACCCGTTCGATCAACGACAAACTGACTGTACTGGCGGGCCGCCTGCTGGTCGCGGCTATTCTGCTCTTTGTGATGCTACCGACTATCGTGGTATTTATCTCTTCATTCAGCAGTACCGCCGTGTTGTTCTTCCCGCCGAAAGGCTGGTCGCTGCGCTGGTTCGAGCGCGCGGTGAATTATGATGATTTCCGTCACGGTTTCTACTCCGGGCTGATTGTCACCGCATGGGCATCGTCACTGGCGGTGATCATCGGCACCACGCTGGCGATTGCCATCGAACGCTATTCGTTTCCGTGCAAACAGGCGCTGGAAGGGATTCTGATGTCACCCCTGTTTATCCCACACTTCACCATTGGCCTGGGCCTGCTAATGCTGGTGTCGCAACTCAACCTGGGGCGCGGTTATCCGCTGGTGATTTTCTGCCATATCGTGCTGATACTGCCGTTTGTGTTGCGTAGCGTTTATGTGTCGTTAAAAAACCTTGAACAGCGCATTGAACTGGCGGCAGCCAGTCTTGGCGCATCGCCGTTGCGCGTGGTATGGACTATCACCGTGCCATTAATTTTGCCGGGCCTGTTTGGCGGCTGGCTGTTTGCCGCGATCCTCTCCTTTAACGAATTCACTGCGTCGTTGTTTATTACTACCCAGGCAACACAGACCTTACCGGTGGCGATGTACAACTATGTGCGTGAATTTGCTGACCCGACACTGGCAGCTCTGTCGGTTATTTATATTACTGTCACCGCCACGCTGCTAATTATCACTAATAAGTTTTTAGGACTGGGGAAAATATTAAATGTTGAGAGAAGACATTAATAAAGGGTGAATGAATGCGCACGGTTTTTTCCACTGCGCTGCCTCAAAAACCTGATTGTCATTAATACGACACCCGATTACGCTTAGCGATAAAACTATCGGGGGTCGCCTATATTTAGGGATTCAACATGTCAGTAGAAAAAATGAATACTGTAATCGTCGGCGCAGGTCAGGCCGGTATTGCCATGAGCGAGCACCTGGCATTAATGGGTGTCCCCCACGTCGTCCTGGAGCGCAGCCGTATTGCTGAACGCTGGCGATCTGAGCGTTGGGATTCGCTGGTGGCGAATGGCCCAGCGTGGCATGACCGCTTCCCATCGTTGAAATTCGGCAATATTTCCCAGGAAGCGTTTCCGCCGAAAGAGCGCATGGCGCAATATTTTGAAGACTATGCCCGGATGATTCATGCCCCGGTTCGCACCGGTGTTGACGTGCATCAAGTTGTGCGTCTGGCAGGGCGCAGCGGATTTAAAGTAGTGACCTCGGCCGGTGAATTTGAAGCTGACAATGTGGTGGCCGCCACGGGCCCGTTTCAGAAACCGTCATTCCCGCAGATCGTGCCAGAAAGCGCAGGTGTGCACCAAATTCACTCTTCCGTCTATAAAAATCCGCAGCAACTGCCCGCAGGCGGCGTGCTGGTGGTGGGTGCAGGCGCTTCCGGTACGCAAATTGCCGAAGAGCTGCGTCAATCAGGCCGGGACGTTTATCTGTCGGTCGGCGAACATTATCGTCCTCCCCGCACCTACCGCGACCGTGATTACTGCTGGTGGCTAGGCGCGCTGGGTCTGTGGGACGAAGTGAAAATAAAGCCGAAAAAAGAGCACGTTGCTTTTGCGGTAAGCGGCTATGAAGGCGGTAAAACCGTGGATTTCCGTCGCCTGGCACATACAGGTATTACGCTGGTGGGCATCACCCAAAGCTGGGAGAACGGTATCCTGAGTTTTGCCGAAGGCCTGGCGGAGAATATCACTGCGGGCGATAACGCCTACTTTGACGTACTGCGCGATGCAGATGCTTATATCGAACGCAACGGGCTGGATCTGCCACCTGAGCCGCAGGCGTGGGAACTCCTGCCGGATCCGGAATGTCTGCGTAATCCGCTGGCGCAATTAGATATTGCCGCAGCGGGAATTACGACGATTATTTGGGCAACGGGTTTTAAATTTGATTTCAGCTGGCTACAAGTAGATGCCTTCGACGAAAAAGGCCTGCCATTCCATAAACGCGGTATTTCCGCCGAGCGTGGTATTTATTTTCTCGGCCTGCCCAATTTAGTAAACCGTGCTTCGTCGTTTATTTATGGTGTATGGCACGATGCTAAATATATTGCCGATCATATTGTTTTACAGAACGCTTATACCGACTACGTTAAATCATAACTGTCTACGTATTCTGACTGTCACCGGTGGCTAAATCATCGTTATTTAGAGCCTATCCCAAGCGGCGTTCAAAATGCCAACACATCTTGTGTGAGCACTGCTCTGGTCCAAAATGGTAAATAAAATAGCCTAATGGGATAGGCTCTTAGCCACATCGTCCTGGATAACCGATATGATCATCACCTGCATTGAAGATCTACGACAATTGGCGCGTAAGCGGGTGCCAAAGATGTTTTATGACTATGTGGATGCCGGCTCCTGGAGCGAATATAGCTATCGCGCCAATGAAGCTGATCTACGTCGTCTGGAGTTTCGCCAGCGAGTGGCTGTCGATATTTCCGCTCGCAGCACCGCCAGCATGATGCTCGGACAAGCCGTTACGATGCCCGTGGCCATTGCTCCCACGGGGTTAACCGGCATGATCCATCCCGACGGCGAAATCCTTGCGGCGCGTGCAGCGAAAACGTTCGGCATCCCGTTTACGCTTTCGACCATGAGTATTTGTTCCATTGAAACCGTAGCGCAGGCCACCGATTACCATCCCTTCTGGTTCCAGCTCTACGTCATGCGCGATCGCCAGTTTGTCGCGAATCTTATTGATCGCGCGAAAGCCGCCAACTGCGGCGCGCTGGTCGTCACTATGGATCTCCAGGTGTTTGGACAGCGCCATAAAGACATCAAAAATGGCCTGTCGACCCCACCTAAAATGACGCTGCGCAATCTGCTTAATATTGCCAGCAAACCACGTTGGTGCCGCAATATGCTCTCCACACGCAACCGTAACTTTGGCAATATTATTGGTCACGCCAGCGGCGTAAATAACATTGATGCCATGATGGAGTGGACTGCGCAGCAGTTCGATCCGCATCTCTCCTGGCAGGATATTGAGTGGATTAAACGGCGCTGGGGCGGCAAGCTGATCGTGAAGGGTATTATGGACGTGGAAGATGCGCGCCAGGCAGTGGCAGCAGGCGCGGATGCGCTCATTGTCTCTAATCACGGCGGCCGTCAGTTGGATGGCGTGTCGTCATCGAGCACCTTATTGCCAGAGATTGTCGCCGCAGTGGGTAATGATATTGAAGTCCATTTCGACGGCGGGATACGCTCCGGTCAGGATGTGCTGAAGGCGATTGCGCTGGGGGCTAAGGGAACTTACATCGGGCGCAGTATGCTGTATGGATTAGGGGCGATGGGCGAAACAGGTGTCACCATGGCGCTAAATATCATTCGTAATGAGTTCGATTTGTCGATGGCTTTTTGCGGCAAGACCCATGTAGCGTCGATTGATAACGGGATCCTGCGGCACAGGTTGTTTGACTGACTTCCCCCATTTGGCTGTTATAATCCTGCTAATACTCCAACGGATTTAACAGCGACGATGACAAAACTTACCTTGCAAGAGCAGATGTTAAAAGCTGGATTAGTTACCAGCAAGAAAATGGCCAAAGTCCAGAGAACGGCGAAAAAGTCCCGCGTTCAGGCGCGTGAGGCCAGAGAGGCGGTAGAAGAAAATAAGAAAGCGCAACTTGAGCGTGATAAGCAACTCAGCGAACAGCAAAAGCAGGCTGCGTTATCGAAAGAGTATAAAGCGCAGATCAAGCAGCTTATTGAGATGAATCGCATCACAATCGTGAAAGGCAATATCGGCTTTAACTTCACCGACAATAGTGTGATTAAAAAAATTGAGGTCGATAAACTCACTCAGGCGCAACTGATGAATGGCCGTCTCGCTATTGCACGTCTGCTGTCTGACAACGGCGGTGATACCCAATATGCCATCATCCCGGCGGCTGTCGCCGATAAAATTGCCCAGCGCGATGCAAACAGTATTGTGCTGCACAGCGCGCTAACTCAGGAAGCACAGAATGAAGACGATCCGTATGCGGACTTCAAAGTGCCCGATGATTTGATGTGGTAATTAACGTTTCAGAATGGGCTGTCATTACGGGCGATGATCCGCCTGTTGCTGATGGGATGAACAAAATGCAACTCGCTGGCGTGCAGCATCAGCCGCGGTGCCAGCTCAGTACCCGGCCTAAGCCGACCACCATAGAGATCGCACCCCAGAATCGGATATCCAAGGTGCTGGCAGTGGACGCGAAGCTGGTGTGTGCGCCCGGTTTCAGGAATAAGCTCAACACGCGACAGCGGCAGTAACCTGCCCTCTTCCTGCGCCCGGTAAAAACGCTCAATGACCCGAAAACGGGAACGCGCTGGCTTGCCGCGAACTGCACAAATCGACATCAGCGGGAAGCTCGCCGGGTCTTTGGCGATTGCAGCCTCGATCACCCCTTCGTCATCGTTCACGTGCCCACAGAGCAATGCGCTGTAAACCTTGGTGACGCTGCGCTGGCTGAACTGCTGGCAGAGCGCGGCGTTAATTGCTTTATTGCGGGCAACCACCATCAACCCGGAAGTGCCGAAATCAAGGCGATGAACCAGGGTGCAACCGGGGAATATCTGCACCAGTCGATAATGCACGGAATCGAAATTTTGTGGGTTTTTCCCCGAGAGGCTGAGCAATCCGCTGGGTTTATTGATCAGCACCAGGTGCTCGTCCTGATAAAGCATTTCAATGTTGTCGTGACACGGCGGGGCAATAAAAGTATCGATCATAGACATCGGGCTGCCCGAGTGGAGAGTGGCAGCGGATAATAACGGATTTTCACCGAGCTGGCGAATCCGGCGGTTGGTTTGAGGGAAGTGACAGGCATTTTACCCCTTTGGCTTAGTGTCCCGCGCATGGCAAGCGGGCATTCCCCACTCGCGTAGCAGAAATTTATCATTCACACTTAACCAGACGTGGCCTGCGCAGGCATTGTGCTTTACACTGCGCGCTGCAAAAAAACTGAGTAGATAAACGATTAACCAGGCGGTATAGCGATGAACGGAACGATCACAACATGGTTTAAAGATAAAGGTTTTGGCTTTATCAAAGATGAAAACGGTGAGAACCGTTATTTTCATGTGATTAAAGTCGCGAACCCTGAGCTAATTAAGAAAGATGCCGCAGTGACTTTTGAACCCACCACCAATAACAAGGGGTTATCGGCTTACGCGGTGAAAGTCATTCCTGACAGCAAATACATCTATATTGCGGGCGAACGTCTCAAGCTTGCCTCGATCAAATCGTATCTGGTGTACAGCGAAGAAGTCCCTGCTGATACCCGCATCGATAAAGAAAATGCCGTGTTGTCTGTGGGTCTGCTGATGGGAAATATCAGGCCGAAAACCACCACCAGACCGGGTGAAATGCGTTCAGTGAAAAAATTAGCGATCACCACCTTCCAGGGAACAACCTCTCTCTTCTCGGAAGATGAAATTGATATTGATGCAACAGTGAAAATGCTCAAGGTCTGAGCCGCGCCGTTGGCCCTTCAGACAACTTTTTGAGTATCACACGCTGGCTTACAGGTATCCAGTGCGGACAATTATGTGAGAAGAAGTGACAGTATGTCACTTCTTCTCTTGCCGGGAAAACCACGTTAATCCGGGCGTTTGCCTGGCATCATTCTCAGTAATGTATTATCACGCAGTATGTAGTGGTGCAGTAGCGCCGCCGCCGCATGCAACCCGATGATAAAATAGCCCGCATTAGCCAGTAATTCATGGACCTCTTTCAGACTGTGCTGCAGTACACCATTTTTTTCCGCCGCAATCGGCATGTTAATAAACAGAAAACTCCACTCTTTCTGGCCATAATAGAGCGAGCCCCCCCCCAAAAGTGGAAGAAAAATAAACAGTGCATATAAAATAAAATGCACAACAGTGGCACTGAGTTTTTGCCATTGTGGCAGAGCGGGAACAACCGGCGGTTCCGGGAAGATAAATCTAAACACCATTCTAATTAGCATCAGAATAAATACACTGACACCACACGTGTAATGTGTTATTGCCATCCAGTAACGACCGACAGAATCTTTAGGGAAAATCCCCTTGAATTCCATCGCGGCGTACGTGATCACGATCAGCAATAAAACCAGCCAGTGTAGTGCTATCTGTCCACCTGAGTATTTCTTCATTTTTTCTGTCCTGAGTTTTCTATCCTGAGAATGAAACGATTATTTAAGCCAGCGCCTGTCCGGCGAGCGAACCTGCACCCATAGACAAAGCCATCGCCATGGCGCTCCAGAAGGTGATTCTACTAATCGCTTTCAATGGCGGCGCTTTGCCTGCCACCGACGATATATAGCCAAGCAGCGCCAGTGAAAAAAGTGTGGAAAGGATGATGAATAGCAAAACCCGTGGTGCTGGCGTTAACCACGCCACCAGAACCGGCAACAGCGCACCGGCAGAAAAACTGATGGCTGAAAAAATCGCGGCCTGCAGCGGCCGTGCTGAATTTGTCTCCGTCAGTCCCAGCTCTTCACGGGCATGCGCGTCGAGCGCGTCCTTTGCCATCAGCTGTTCCGCAACCTCGCGAGCAAGCTCAGACGCCAGTCCCCGTTGCATATACAGTGAAGTCAGTTCCTGTACCTCCCCATCATAATCCGTCGCCAGTTCCCTTTTTTCCTGGGCAATCGCAGCCTTTTCGGTATCGGCTTGCGATGAGACGGAAACATATTCTCCGGTCGCCATAGACATGGCGCCTGCAACCAGCCCGGCAACGCCCGCCAGCAACACCCCGGAGGAGGAGCTTCCCGCAGAGGCAACCCCGAGAACAAGGCTGGCCGTCGACACGATGCCATCATTGGCTCCCAGCACTGCCGCCCGGAGCCAGCCGACTCTTCCGATGCTGTGTAGTTCCCGATGCATGCTTATTTTGCCTTTTGTCAGTGAATGAATCTGTCTGGCAGTGCCGATATTAAAAATATCGTACTGATAGTTTATTATGTCAGTCTTAACGCCAGATTAAGAAGAAATGAATAAACCTCAGGAACTGCTGATTTTCATTTCCCTGAACGTTTATTTCCGAAATGATAATAGCTATCATGCTCGTTTATAAATGCCTCAGGAATAATTTTACCCGCATTGCTGTCAATTGTATTTTATCATTTATGCGGGTTCAGCCAGGCCATCTTTTAAGTGTCAGCATTAATTTCCGAGGTGATTCATTCACAGTCAAAACTTATTGTCGCCGTTACCGTGTTGTCAGCCGACAAGAGACATAAACTGGCAGCAAACGTTTACACTAACGTAATAACGCACAGCAACGCTATGTCAGCCCTAACGATACACGCAGATCGCTGGCGATTTCAGCTTCTCTCAACCATGCCGCCCAAGATGAAAGAACAACTCGATTATCTGAATCAAAACAACATCACTTTCCTGCAAGGTTACTGCTTCTATAAGCCGGTCAGCTTTCAGGAACTGCTCAAAATTCTACTGTCGAAACCCAGAGTGAAAGTGGTGGTTGATGGTTCGCCTCGCCCGAAAGACGATGCAGACAATGTGGTGGGCTGAATAACCTTGTCGTGCGGTCAATGTACCGTGAACGTTTACTGTGTGACTAAGGTGGCTTTTTCGCATGATAATTCCGACATAATAACGCCGTATCCTTTATCACTTCGCACCTTTTGCTTTCATTTCAGGCTGAGTCCCACGGCATTGACGTAATATATTATACGGTGTGTGCCTTCACCATAAAATTTTTAGTACGCAAATATTATATATCAAGTAATCGTGCAGCTACGCTTATTGTACCCACGCACTTTGCGGGGGAACACTTCCTCCGTGCTGCCATGGATATTATCGATTAATACTTTAACTCACAACTGTGGTAGCCCTGACGAAATAAGACCATTGGCATGAGGTAAATGTGAATAATACAATACACGATGTTTTATTACAGGATTATCCTTTGCTATTTTCCGGCTTGCCAGCAATAAGCTCTGAAAACGAAAAGGAGTTAGTGCAGTTCTGCGAGAAACATAAGGAACATGTTTTATCTGCAATGCCATGGGCGGCTTCAGAGATTGCAGGAACTTGCGGATTTAAATCCCTTTTCCAACTAATCTCTCATCATGGCGGGCGAAAAATATATATTCCTAAAGATGCCTCAAAGTTCTATAAGTTATATGAAGTTGAGATTCCTAAAAAACAGTATTCCCGGTTATGCAAATATGCGGATTCGGCCGGGAACATCGAAATGCCATCGGCATGGGGCGTATTCGTAGCCATTCGTCGCGCGGCCATGCAGATAGCTATGCAGGACCAGGTTTCACCAAAATATTTAGTGAAAACGTTTGGCGTCACCATGAGGAGTATAAGGCTCATAAAATCACGAAACACCTATATGTAAGCAGGCAGTTGTTATCACGTTATTTTCACTCAACAAACAAGGTGGATATTATGTCTCAGCAATACACTGTCAATGTTACCAATAATTCAACGATTTTTGGCTCTTTCTGTATCTATCAGTCATTACCGGACATCAGTAATCCGAATATTATGTCACTGGCCTGGCTGACAAAATCGGCTTTTCCTGGCACACAACTCTCTTTTACATGGGGAATTGACTACAGCTTTGTCTGGGATGATTCAGGGCCGCTGAATGTGGGCAGCGTATTCACAGCGTCGCAAAGTGTTCCCTGCGATCCCTCCGGCAGTAATAATATCACGCTGATGTACAGCAACGGCGCTTACAATTTTAGCGGGCTGAATAATGGGGGGCGTAATGGCACATTATTTATTACCGGCCATGAAAGTATTAACCCCGTTAATAACGCTGCAGTCGGGATCGCCATGTCGGGCGCAGGAACATTTGTCCAGCCGGCGCAACCAAATATGGATCTGGTATTTTCTGTTACGCCGACGTACTGGATCACTTATGGTAATTATATCCCCGGCCAGGTTATTCAGATCAGCGATATCAGCAATGCGCAGCAATTAACTTTCCCGATGGGCAGCTATGAACTTGATGTGGCGCTGCAAAGAAATAATAGCTGGGTTGTCACCAGCAATAGTTAAGCGTTAACAACAGCAGGGAAAGGTTTGAGGCCATTATTTTATCCCTCGCGCCCTTCCCTCTTTATAATTCCTTTCAGAAGGGGAATAAAATGGACAAAGAACAATATGACCGGCAGAAAATTAATGAATTTCTCCAGTTGGTGAGCAATGAAGATGAAGTCATCACCTCTACCGGTGCCAATGTCGTCAATATTAGCGGCACACTTTATAACGTTGATGGCAGTACGCCGGATCCCAAAAGAGTGCCGGGATATAAAGATAAAAGCTGGAAGGATTTACTCATTGCAAAAGGCATTTCACCAGGCAGCGCTTGCTATATTACCAACGCCGTTCCTGCGGGCACCAGCCACCCCGAATTTTCCGTCGGTGGTCACATGACGCCCTCCAGCGACGGAAAGGTGTCTGTCAGCGGGAGCTGTTATTTGATGCCCGAGTGCCATTGGCATAACAACAAAGCCCGGGACGGTATCGCGTTTTATCACAGCGAAACGGCAATGCTTCAGCTCACCGGCTATATGCAGGGCGAGCTGGGAGCCACATTCCAGATACGGCTACCGTGCAGCGAAGCTTTTGGCCTGCTGTACAACCTGGAAGGTGACTGGCAACATCAAAACTTCGCCACTAAAGCAGACGCAGACTCTTTTCTCGCCCAGTTGAAT
This sequence comes from Kosakonia arachidis, assembly GCF_900116535.1. Taxonomy (GTDB): domain Bacteria; phylum Pseudomonadota; class Gammaproteobacteria; order Enterobacterales; family Enterobacteriaceae; genus Kosakonia; species Kosakonia arachidis. Next base: position 80,985 of record NZ_FPAU01000007.1, read on the forward strand.
GGCGGCAAGAAGGTGGAACACCACCTTTTCGAACGTCACATCCAGCTCCAGGGTCAAAGCCAGCGGCTGAAGCTGGTCAAAGTCTGAGTAAACCGTTCCTGCCGACGGAATAACCGGCAGGAACGACTCCCCTTCAAATCGCCACCAGTTGTCTTACGCCCTGCGCTTCCATCTCATCGCCGCGCCCACGCTGGATAATGGTGCCGCGCGACATCACCAGATACTGATCCGCCAGCTCGGCGGCAAAATCGTAAAACTGCTCCACCAATAGAATGGCCATATCGCCGCGATTCGCCAGGCTGCGGATCACCGCGCCAATCTCCTTGATAACCGAAGGCTGAATACCTTCTGTCGGCTCATCGAGGATCAGCAACTGCGGCTTACAGGCCAGCGCCCGCCCGATGGCAAGCTGCTGCTGTTGTCCGCCGGAGAGATCGCCGCCCCGCCGCTGCTTCATCTCGCGTAGCACTGGAAAGAGTTCGTAAATCTCGTCGGGAACCGTTTTCGCCTGGCGTCCCGGAAAACGCGACAGCCCCATTAGCAAATTCTCTTCGACGGTCAGACGGGGAAATATCTCCCGTCCCTGCGGAACGTATGCGATCCCCTGCTGTACCCGCTGATGCGGCTTACTGTTATTGATCAGTTTACCCTGCCAGTGTACCGTGCCAGACTTCGCCGGGATCAGCCCCATCAGGCACTTCAGCAGCGTGGTTTTCCCCACGCCGTTGCGGCCCAGCAGGCAGGTGATTTCCCCCGGCGTGGTCTCGAACGACAAGCCGCGCAAAATGTGGCTGCCGCCGTAATACTGGTTTAACTCTTTCACCTGCAACATATTAGCGCCCCAGATAAACGTCGATAACCTGCTCGTTGGCCTGCACCTCGCGCAGCGAACCTTCCGCCAACACCTGCCCCTGATGCAGCACTGTCACATAATCAGCAATGGTTTCGACAAAGCCCATGTCATGTTCCACTACCATCAGCGAGTGTTTACCCGCCAGTGTGCGAAACAGCTCGGCAATATAATCCGTTTCAGCATCCGTCAGTCCGGCGGCGGGCTCATCCAGCAGCAGCAAATGAGGCTCCTGAACCAGCAGCATGCCAATTTCCAGAAACTGTTTTTGCCCGTGGGAGAGCAGCCCGGATGGGCGATGTCGATGTTCCGTCAGCCGCAACAACAGCAGCACTTCAGCAATGCGATCCCGCTGCTCGCCGCTGAGCCTGGCTCGCAGGCTGGTCCACACCGACTTATCCATTTTCAGCGCAATTTCAAGGTTTTCCGTTACACTGAGTGCTTCAAACACGGTGGGTTTCTGGAACTTACGCCCAATGCCGGCGCGGCTGATTTCCACCGGTGACATTCCGGTAAGATCGATGTTCTGATCGTAGGTTATCCTCCCGCTATCCGGGCGCGTTTTACCGGTAATGATATCCATCAGCGTGGTTTTGCCTGCGCCGTTTGGCCCGATCACACAGCGCAGTTCCCCAACGCCAATCGACAGTGACAAATCAGTCAGAGCGCGAAACGAATCAAATGTCACGTTGATTTTTTCCAGTTGCAGCACTGGATCGGTGGTTTCCCGGTAACGATCCTGCAACTGCGGCTGGGTAAAGAGAGTCTCAGTCATGCTTCCTCCGTTTGAGCAAGCCAATCACGCCATGCGGCAGGAACAGCGTCACAAGGATAAACATCAGGCCAAGGAAAAAGAGCCACACATCCGGGAAAGCGACGGTAAACCAGCTCTTCGCACCGTTAACGATCCCGGCGCCGAGAATCGGTCCAATCAGCGAGCCGCGCCCACCGAGTGCCACCCAAATCGCCGCTTCAATTGAGTTGGTCGGCGACATTTCGCCAGGATTGATAATCCCCACCTGCGGCACATACAGTGCGCCCGCCAGCCCGCACAGCACGGCAGAAAGCGTCCAGACGAAAAGCTTGTAGCCTTTTGGATCGTAGCCGCAGAACATCAGCCGGTTTTCCGCGTCGCGCACGGCAGTGAGCACCCGGCCGAACTTGCTACGCGTCAGCATCACACCGATTACCAGCGACCCTGCCAGCAGCAGAACCGTCGCGACAAAGAGTGCGATACGCGTACCGGTCGCTGAGACCGGGAAGCCGAGCAACGTGGTAAAGCCGGTAAAACCGTTATTGCCACCAAAGCCGGTTTCGTTGCGAAAAAACAGCAGCATCCCGGCGTAGGTCAGCGCCTGGGTCATGATTGAGAAGTAAACATCTTTAATACGCGAGCGGAAGGCGAAATAGCCGAACACCAGCGCCAGCAGGCCTGGCACCAGAATCACCAGGCACAGCGCCCAGGCGAAATATTGCGTTCCGGCCCAGAACCACGGTAATTCCGTCCACGAGAGAAACGACATAAATGCCGGCAACCCGTCACCGGCGGCCTGGCGCATCAGATACATCCCCATCGCATAACCACCGAGGGCAAAAAATAATCCGTGGCCCAGCGACAGCAGTCCCGCGTAGCCCCACACCAGATCCAACGCGACCGCCACAATGGCATAGCAGAGGATTTTGCCAATCAGCGTCAGCGTGTAAGTAGAAATCGCCAGCGGATTTTCCGCCGGAAGCAGCGCGAAAAAGGGCAGTATCAGCAGCGCGACCAGCAGCAGTGAAGCGAGCATGCCGGTCAGGCGCGGCGCGCGTCGGGCGATGGTTAACGTAATAGGTTGGCTCATCAGTCAATTACCCGCCCTTTGAATGCAAACAACCCTTGCGGTCGTTTCTGAATAAACAGCACGATCAACACCAGGATCGCGATCTTGCCCAGCACCGCACCGATTTGCGGCTCGAGGACTTTGTTCAGCACGCCCAGACCCAACGCCGCCACTACCGTGCCCGCCAGTTGCCCCACGCCGCCGGTGACCACCACGAGGAAAGAGTCAATAATGTAGCCCTGTCCCAGTTCCGGGCCGACGTTACCGAGTTGCGACAACGCTACCCCGCCCAACCCGGCAATACCGGAACCTAAACCGAAAGCCAGCATATCGACGCGCCCGGTCGGTACACCGCAGCAATCCGCCATCCGGCGGTTTTGCGTCACCGCCCGCACATTCATCCCGAGCCGGGTTTTGTTCAGCAGCAACCAGGTGAGGATCAGCACGCCAATAACAAACACAATCACCGCAATACGGTTCCAGGGCAGTACCAGGTTCGGCAACACCGACCAGCCACCAGAGAGCCACGCCGGGTTGGCGACTTCCAGGTTCTGCGTGCCGAACAGTACGCGCACCAGTTGAATCAGCATCAGGCTAATCCCCCAGGTAGCAAGTAGGGTTTCCAGCGGCCGCCCGTAGAGGTGGCGAATAATGGTGCGCTCCAGCAGCATGCCGATAATGGCGGTGATAAAAAACGCCACCGGTAGCGCCACCAGCGGGTAAATCGCCAGCCAGTCGGGGGCAAAGCGCTGAAACAGATCCTGCACCAGCCAGGTGGAGTACGCGCCCAGCATGAGCATTTCGCCATGCGCCATATTAATCACCCCGAGCAAGCCGTAGGTGATTGCCAGCCCCAGCGCCGCCAGCAGCAGGATCGATCCAAGCGAAATCCCACTGAACGCTTGTCCGAGCCAGTCGCCCCATTTCAGGCGTTGCTGCACCTGTTTCAGGCTGGCAGCGGCGGCTTCGCGCACTGCGGAGTCGGGCTCATTTTGCGGCTGCGTCAGACGTTGCAGGCTGGCCTGCACCTGCGGATCGCTGGTTTCGCCCAGCAGTTTTACTGCCTGCAGGCGCCGTTCGGCGCGGCTGTCAGAAAGTTGTAAATTCGCGACCACAATGGCGAGTGCAGTATGCACGCCGTTATTTTTCTCCGCCGCCAGCCGTGCGCTGAGAAACGGCAACTGATCGGCCTGCGCGCTGTTTTGCAACGTCAGTGCCGCATGCAGGCGTACACTGTCGTCCGGGCTGACCAGTTGTTGCGTCGCCAGCGCGCTGGCTACCAGCCCGCGTATACGGTTATTCATAAACACTTTTTTCGTCGTGCCAGCAGGCGCTGCGTCGCCTTCCAGCGGCGTCAGTTTGCCGTTCTGGTCGGTAAAGAGTTGACCATTCGCATCGGTGACCACCGTTTCGTCATTCAGCGCCTGCAACAACGGCAAGCGCGATGCCTCCGGCGCGGCGGACCACTGCTGAAGCAGTTGCGCCTGCTGTGTGCGGCTGGCCTTGCCATAATCAGCGGCAGGCCCGGCCTGCGCCGTCGTAGTCATCAGCAGGCAGCCGAAAAGGAGAAAGCCCAAAGCCGGGAATATTTTCATGTGTCAGCGTCTTTTGATGGTTATCCGGTCAGGCCGGAACATTCAACCACTGCCAGGGGCAGAACGCCTGCCCCTGGCACGTACCGCACGGGCTTATTTACCGCCGGTTTTTACCGGGTAATCCGGTTTTTTATCGTTGCCCGCAATATACGGACTCCATGGCTGAGCGCGGATCGTCTTATCGGTATTCCACACCACGTTGAACTGACCGTTCTCTTCAATTTCACCAATCATCACTGGCTTGTGTAAGTGGTGGTTTGTGGCATCCATGGTCAACGTAAAGCCGCTTGGTGCGGCAAAGCTCTGACCTGCCATCGCCGCACGAACTTTATCCACATCGGTGGTACCCGCTTTCTCTACCGCCTGCGCCCACATATGGATGCCAACGTAGGTCGCTTCCATTGGATCGTTAGTCACCACGGTGTCGGCGTTCGGCAGTTTGTGCGCTTTGGCATAGGCACGGTAATCCGCAACAAACTTGGTGTTCACCGGGTTGCTGACCGACTCAAAGTAGTTCCACGCCGCCAGATGGCCGACCAGCGGTTTGGTGTCGATACCGCGCAGCTCCTCTTCGCCCACCGAGAAGGCCACCACCGGCACATCGGTGGCTTTGATACCCTGATTTGCCAGTTCTTTATAGAACGGCACGTTGGAGTCGCCATTGATGGTGGAGATCACAGCAGTTTTGCCGCCTGCGGAGAATTTTTTGATATTGGCAACAATGGTCTGGTAATCGCTGTAACCGAACGGGGTATAGACTTCTTCAATGTCTTTATCCTGGACACCTTTGGAGTGCAGGAAGGCGCGCAAAATTTTGTTGGTGGTACGCGGGTAGACATAGTCAGTACCGAGCAGGAAGAAGCGTTTTGCACTGCCGCCATCTTCACTCATCATGTATTCCACCGCCGGGATCGCCTGTTGGTTGGGTGCCGCGCCGGTGTAGAACACGTTCGGCGACATCTCTTCGCCCTCATACTGCACCGGGTAGAACAGCAGGCCGTTCAGCTCTTCAAACACCGGCAGCACCGATTTGCGCGAAACCGACGTCCAGCAGCCAAAAACCACCGCGACTTTATCCTGGGTCAGCAGTTGACGCGCTTTTTCCGCAAACAGCGGCCAGTTAGAGGCGGGATCGACCACTACCGGCTCCAGCTTTTTACCCAGCACGCCGCCTTTGGCGTTAATTTCATCAATGGTCATCAGCGCCATGTCTTTCAACGGCGTTTCTGAAATGGCCATAGTGCCGGAGAGAGAATGCATGATCCCTACTTTGATGGTGTCTGCTGCGTATGCCTGTAACGATAAGCCCATGCTCAAAAAAGTGGCTGACAGGGCAAAAGCTTTCAGTAAAGAACGTCTTTTCATTACAAAACCCCTAAATGATATTGAGTCATTAAAATTCCCCGCCGGACGACGGGGCGGAACCACGGCTACGGTGAAACGGGTTGTAAACTTGCCTGCTGGAGCATGTGCAAGGTGATTTTCCTGACCTCGGCTTTGCTCTGGGAAATGTGCTCGGTCAGAATGCGCTGCGCCTCCTCGGTTTGCTGTTTCAGGATCGCCTGTAAAACACGGGCATGTTCGTTGTAGGTCGCATCCACACGGTCATTGCGGGTGAAATCAAGATGGCGAATAATGCGCATCTTCTCGGTCAACTCCACATGTACCCGTACCATTTCACTGTTGCCGCTGGCGCGTACCAGCGTGGTGTGAAATTGCTCATCCTGAAGCGATAACGCTTTGCTCGGCTCCATGCGTGGCGCGTCAATCCAGAAACGGGTAAGCGGCGCCAGATGTTCTGAACAGATGCCCGGCGGCATGCCGCACAGGCGACGTACCGCTTCCCTTTCCAGCACGATACGAAAGTCGTACAGCGCCTCGAAATACTTGAAATCAAAAGGTTTCACCTGCCAGCCACTGCGCGAGTAAACCTGCACATAACCTTCATGCTCAAGCCAGAACAACGCCTGTCGCACCGGAGTACGGCTGGCAGACATCCGCTCAGAGATCTCGTTTTCACTAAAATGCGCCCCCGGCATTAAGCGAAAATCAAAGATGTCGTTTTTCAGTTCGTGATAAATGCGCTCCGCCAGGCCAACGGCGCGTTTTTTACTGCCCTTCTCGCTCATCATCCGTCTCCCTTATTCCAGCCACAGCAGCGTGTCGCCGGGGCTAACCGGACGCCCTGGCTGGCAGGCAATGCGTTTCACCTTGCCGCTCTGCGGTGCGCTAATAGCCAGCTCCATCTTCATCGCTTCGACGATGACCAGCGGCTGGCCTTCCGTCACCACATCGCCCGGAGCGACCAGCACTTTCCAGATATTGCCGCTCATATCGGCGCAAACTGGCAACGCGTCGTCATCTTCTGCGATCACTTCCGGCAGCAGGATTTCCGTTACATTGGTCTGCTCGTCCAGTTGCCAGCGTTCCACTTCCGCCTCGAAAGCTTCGGCCTGGCGCGTGCGGAATTCGGCAATGTCGGCGGCGTTATCGCGCAGGAACTGCAAATGCTGCGGGAAATCAAACACCGTCTCTTCAATACGGATGGTCGCACGGCCTTCGCGGAAATCGTCACGCAGCTGTGTGAGTTCTGCTTCGCTCACCGGGTAGAAACGCACCTGATCGAAGAAGTGCAGCAGCCACGGCTCACCGGCAGCGAATTGCGCATTTTTGAGGAACTTGTTCCAGATAGGCAGCGTACGGCCCACCAGTTGATAGCCGCCGGGGGAATCCATGCCATAGATGCACATGTACATCCCGCCGATCCCGACGGTGCCTTCGGCGGTAAAGGTGCGCGCCGGGTTATATTTGGAGCTAAGCAGGCGATGGCGCGGATCGATTGGCACTGCGCAGGGCGCACCGAGATAGACATCGCCAAGACCCAGGATCAGGTAGCTGGCGTCAAAAATCGTCGTCTTCACCGCTTCACGACTCGCCAGGCCGTTAATGCGCTGAATAAAGTCCACGTTATTGGGCAACCACGGCGCTGTCGCGCGCACCGTATCTTTGTAACGGCTGACCGCATCCAGCGTGGCGCTGTCTTCAAACGCCATCGGCAGATGCACAATGCGTGATGGCACTTTCATCTGGCTGACATCGCCAATATGCGATTCCAGTTCCAGCAGCAGCGCCACCAGTTCCTGCTGGCTAATGACGAGACTGTCATAACGCACCTGCAAAGAACGTACGCCCGGAGACAGCTCTTTCACACCCGGATGCGCCCGCATACGTAATTGTTCCATCAACAGGTGGACACGCAGACGCAGCGCCAGATCCAGCACGTTGTCGCCATACTCAATCAGAATGTAGTTATCCCCGGCCTGACGATAAACAATGGCGGGCGCACCCGCAGCGGCGGGCAGCGACACCAGTGCGGCGGCGGAAACCCCGTCGCGATCGGCAAGCGATGGTGTAATGAATTCTGCCAGTTGGCTGGCATGCAACGTCTCAATACTGCGCTCCTGCGCTTTTTCCCGCGCCACCGCCTCTTCCACGCTGATCGGGTAGAAGCGGATGCGATCGCCCGGTTTCACCTGCCCGACTTTCCACAACTCCGCTTTAGCGATGGTGACCGGGCAGACAAAACCGCCGAGACTCGGGCCATCGCGGGTGAGGATCACCGGGAAGTCGCCGGTAAAGTTAATTGCGCCAATGGCGTATTCGCAGTCGTGAACGTTCGAGGGATGCAGACCGGCTTCGCCGCCGTTTGGTCGCGTCCAGCCTGGTTTAGGACCGACCAGCCGCACGCCGAGGCGGTTAGAGTTGTAATGCACCTGCCAGTCGCTGGCGAAGAACTCGTCGATCGCATCCTGAGTAAAGAAATCCGGCGCGCCATGCGGCCCGTACAGCACACCGATGCGCCACAGTTCGCCATACTCCGGGATCAGCGACGGGCTTATTGCCTGGGGTTCACTCACCGGCGCGGGCGTGGTACATGCTGCCAGTTGCGGGCGTGAAATCGGCAGCAGATCGGCGACTTTCAGCGTGCGTCCGGCGTGGCCGCCAAACTGCCCAAGTGCAAAGGTGGAGCGGCTACCAAGATATTGCGGCACATCAATGCCGTTACGTACCGCGAGATAAGCGCGGCAGCCGACCTGCGCGCGACCATACGCCAGCGTCTGCCCGGCGTTTACGGTGATCGGTTGCCATAATGGCACCGCTTCGCCATCCAGCGTCGCCTGGCAATCTGCTCCGGTCAGGGCGATCACCGCTGCGCTGTGAAATTGCAGCACCGGGCCTTGCAGAGTGAACTCCAGCCCCGCCGCTGCGTCGTGGTTACCGACAATACGGTTGGCCAGGCGGAAAGCAAAATCGTCCATCGGGCCGGAAGGCGGCACGCCAATATCCCAGTAGCCGAGGCGGCCCGGATAATCCTGAACGCTGCTCCAGGTACCCGGTTGCAGCACCTCAATCACCGCCGAGTGCGCTTCATAGCTGTCGAGCATCCGCGTCCACATGCTGCCGTTGCGAAAAGCCTCGCTCGCGGTGATCTGGCGCAAATAATCAAGATTAGTGGTGATACCGTGCAGGCGGGTCGCATTGAGTGCAGCCTGCAATTTTGCCAGCGCCTCGTCACGGCTGGCGCCCTGTACAATCAGTTTGGCGATCATCGGATCGTAAAATGCCGACACTTCACTGCCGGTGGTCACCCCGGTATCCACGCGCACACCTTGCGGGAAAGCGACTTCGGTTAATACGCCCGGGCTGGGCTGGAAATTTTTCAGCGGGTTTTCGGCGTAGATACGCACTTCGATGGCCGCACCCTGCGGTGCCTGCTGCAGACGCGCCCAATCAATCGCTTCATCCGCCGCTATGCGTAGCATGCACTCGACCAGATCCAGCCCAGTGACGCACTCAGTGACCGGATGTTCCACCTGCAACCGGGTGTTGACCTCCAGAAAGTAGAACGCATCCCGTTGCGCGTCGTAGATAAATTCCACGGTGCCTGCGCTGCGGTAATTGACCTGTTTACCAAGCTTCACCGCAGCGCTGAGCAACGCTTCACGGGTCGCGGCAGGCAGGTTTGGTGCCGGGGTTTCTTCCACCACTTTTTGGTTGCGCCGCTGCAACGAGCAGTCGCGTTCGCCAAGTGCCACCACATTGCCTTTGCCGTCGCCAAAGATCTGCACTTCAATATGCCGCGCACGATCGATACAGCGCTCGACAAATACCCCGGCGTCACTAAAAAACTGTTCTCCCAGACGCCGCACACTCTCCCAGGCATCGCTGAGCGCCTGCGCATCGGCGCAGCGCGTCAGGCCAATACCGCCACCGCCTGCCGTACTTTTCAGCATCACCGGATAGCCAATATCCGCTGCTGCTTCAAGCGCCGCTTCCCGCGAGTCGAGCAGCCCGGTACCTGGCGTCATCGGCACGCCGGCCTCGGCGGCCAGCTCACGCGCACGGTGTTTCAGCCCAAACTCGCCTATCTGCTGCGCAGTCGGCCCGACAAACACAATGTTGGCCTGTTCACAGGCGGCGGCAAACGGCAGGCTTTCCGACAAAAATCCGTAGCCCGGCCAGATAGCCTGTGCGCCCGTTTCCTGCGCCGCCGCAATGATTTTGTCGATGTGCAGGTAACTGTCGCTGGCCTTCTCACCGCCCAATGCAACGGCGATATCGGCCTGTTTGACATGTTCGGCGTTTTTATCAGCATCGGAATAGACCGCCACGCTTTTAATACCCAGACGTTGCAGCGTGCGGATGGCGCGGCAAGCAATTTCGCCCCGGTTGGCAATCAGTACAGTGTTAAACATGTTTGCTCTCCTGGCGGGCAATCCAGTTACGCCAGCCTTTAAATTCAGTAATGTCGGTGGCCTCGTGCAGCGCTGCCGGTTCGCAGATAAACCCTTTCACCCAGCGTCCATCAGCCAGCTCCAGCGAACCGATGCCGAGCGGCGCGGGGATCTCCGCGACAAATTCGCCAAAGCGTGCCAGCGGGATATCCCACAGCTCTACCGCAATGGCCGCCCCCTGCGCATGGCGGGCAATCCCAGGTTTGGGCGGTTTTGTGTTTGCCAGTGCATACAGTCGGTAGCACGGCGCAGTTTCGGTGGCTTCGACAAATGCGGCATCACGGGTAGTGAGCTGGAAGTTCAGCGGCATGCCGCGCAGATGAGCACCCACTACGGCAACGCGAACATGGTGTTGAGAAACCGGTAATGCCGCCGCCTGCGGGGAGAATGGCAGGCCTGTCGCGCCAAGCGGCAGCGCCAGTTGCTGCTGCCAGCGCAGGCCGAAATCCGCCAGAGCGCGGTCATGCCAGGCCGGGGCGATCAGTGTGATCCCGGCAGGTAAACCGTCGGTGCGAAAAGGGGCTGGCAAAGCCAGTGCGCAGAGATCCGCAAGGTTAGTAAAGTTGGTGTAGGTACCGAACTGCGAGTTGAAGAGGATAGGTTCCTGCTTCATCTCTTCCAGTGTACGAATGGTGGGCGATGTCGGTACCACCAACGCATCAACGTCGCTCAGGGCGAGCTGAATTTTTTGCGTCAGTTCTGCGCGCAGGTATTCTGCGTTAAAAGCATCCACCGCGCTGTAGTTAAGCCCGGCGGAAATAATCGTGTGGACTGTGGGATCCATCTGCTCCGGATGGTGCAGCATCTCGCCAACAGATGCAGTACGTTCCGCCACCCACGGCCCCTGATAAAGCTGTTCGGCAAGCTGGTAGAACGGCGTAAAATCAATCTGCTGCAACGTCGCGCCGGTGGCCCGCAATGCCTCCAGCGCGCTCAGCCAGGCGGCTTGTGCTTGCGTATCGCCGAAGAAACGCAACTCTGCCGGGATCGCGAAAACCGGGTTTTGCGGGATGGCCGCAGGCGCAGTTGCCGGGTTAACGCGCGAATAGGCGTCTTCACTGTCTGCGCCGCCCGCCAGCGTCGCGATATAAAACGCGTCTTCCACCGTCAGGGCAAACACCGACAGCGTGTCATTCAGACGGCAGGCGGGCAGTACGCCGGTTGCAGAAAGCCAGCCTTTGGTCGGCTTCAGACCGACAATATTATTAAACCCGGCAGGCACGCGGCCCGAACCGGCGGTGTCAGTACCAAAGGCAAACGGCACCAGACCACGCGCCACCACGGAAGCCGAACCCGAACTGGAGCCCCCGCTGACATACGCCGGGTCAAAGGTGTTCGGCACCGCGCCGTAAGGCGAACGCGTACCAACCAGACCGGTGGCGAACTGATCAAGGTTGGTTTTCCCAATCACAATCGCCCCGGCCGCTTTCAACCGGGCGACAGCGGTAGCATCTCTACCAGCGATAAATTCGAGCGCCGGGCATGCCGCCGTGGTTGGCCAGCCCGCCACATCCACATTGTCTTTGACGGCAAAAGGAACGCCAAACAGCGGAAACGCATCGGGGTTATTGCGGTACAGCGGCAGCAACGCATTAATCTGCGCCTGTAACTGCGCGTCGCTGGCGATAACCAGCCAGGCATTATCCTCAAGGGATAACGCATCAATATGCGCTTTTAAAAGCGAATAAACCGACTCACTCTCCTGCCGCATTCGCTGCTGCCATGCAGTCAGTGTTTTTCCTGTCATTAACGCCATTGTTGAATTCCTGCTGGTATACAAGATGGAATTCAATCAGCAAGCGGCATGCCAAAAATTCAATATATTGTTTTTGAAGTAAAAACGTTATTCCCCGGGTATTTTCCCATTACCCGCCTGCACCCTTTCAGAACATATACGCGCAATGGCAGTGCAATTATTATTGCAAAAACAGATACCTATAACCCGTATCAGAATATTTTGTTATGTCAGTATGCAGCTATTCTTTGCTGAGCCGCACATTAATCTGCGCCAACCCTTTGCGTTATAGCGAAGAGAAAAGATGAAAGTCGCTGTCTCTTTTCAGTCCGCAAAACCGCACGTATTGCGATATGTCGACGTAACGCAGACGAGGTGTTGATTGGTTTGGATTGGTGTTAATGAAGGTTGACGCGATCGCCCTGCAAGGAGGCAATGTGATTAATCGCACAATCGCCGTTATCTGCATGTGCGCACAACGCTGCGCTTACGGAGCAGGTTCCACACTCTCTTTCTGTAGGTTGTCACTGCCAAGGCCACCGATAAACGGCAAGCGCAGGCGCAGAGGTTTGAAACCTAGCCCGACATTCAGCCCCAGCAGATTAAGTTCAAACCCCTCTTGCGCCCCCAGCGTTACGCCCGCCACACCGAGCAGAGAAACCTGCACGCCGCGACCGGAAGGCGGCAAGCCAATTGGGTTGCGCAGCGAGCGGAAATCTTTGCCGACCGCATTGGCAGGCAGATCCAGCTTCAGCGCCGGAACTTTGCGCCCGATATGCGCGAGAAAAGTATTACTGTTCGGCCCAGGCCAGGCGTGGTAGGTCTGCGGCCACGGGTAGGAGGCAATCGCCGCTTCAATCTGTGGAATCATCGCTTCGGCCTGCGGGCCACGGTGATCGACCAGCAGGCGCGGCTGTGCGCCGTACCAGTAGCCATCAGGAATATTGCTGTTACGCCGAACTTTATCTCCTGCGCCCCAGCTAATCACCTCGTAGCGGTTATAGTGCGTTTCCCCGGCGCGCTTGAAAATGATCCACGGATGCACCGCGACTGCGCCTTTCCAGCCCCAGGTGGGTGCGGCATAAACCTGCACGATAGCGAGTTGGGCATTTTTGCGCGCATCGGGAGCGATGCCAGCAGAATCACGCCGGGCATCCCACCACCCTTGCTGCGTGCGTGTGTCCCGCGGGTGCATCGCCTGGGCGAGGCTGACGGCAAGGGAGATCAGTGTGATGCACAGCAGGCACAGGAAAAAGGTTTTTATTACGATCATGGCGGCCTGCTATCAGAAAGGAGAATTCAACGTCTGGCCATTGTACGGGTGATTTTTCGCCCAGCAAGACGCCGCCGGGCTGGCGAGCTGGAAAACGAGCCAAATAGCATAAAAATCCAAAAAACAGCCAAGCCCGGAAGAATAAAGCATTACGGTATACAAGCGAATTGCGCCGGCAATAATCGAACCATACGCCGCATGGAGTTACTTACCGGACGCAGGAACAGTTAACAACCAGAGGATTTCGCCTGCCTACCCTTCAATGGGAATAATGGAAATATGCCCGTTGCGTTCAAGAATGGCATAGCGGATTTTGCTCAACTCGGTAATACCCTGATTCTGTCGCGCAGCGACCAGAATATCATCGCAGGAGACATCCACTTTCTGCAGTTTATCCACAAGGGGAATGCCATTCTCAACCAGGATAACCGGCGAACTATCCATTACCGACTCTGCCCCGGAGAGATATTTTTTCACCAGTCCGAACAAGATATCGACCGCCACCAGCGTAATAATGGTCAGCATTGCGCCGGTAACGGAAAAGTCGTTGCCGAGGAGTGCCTGCTGCGTGGCTTCACTAATGATCAACAGCAGAATGAGGTCAAAACTGGTCATCTCTAATAACGCGCGGCGTCCCAGCACTTTAAAAACCAGTAACAGGATTAAATAGATCGCCAACGCCCTCAGCACCATTTCCAATTTGTTCTCCTACGGATAAATGAACTGCCAGAACCGGACGGCCGCTTCATCGTTAACCGCGACAGTATTAATCGATTTTCCCGGCTTGTCCGGCGTGGTAGTCAGCCACACCGTAAAGTTGCCGCTGTGAGTGATGTTGTTATAAACCAGGTATAGCGTTTCTCCCCGGCTGTGCATGCTGTCGGGCTGAGGCCAGACATTGCCGTGTTGATAATTCTCATTAAACGCGCCCCCGAGACTGATGACATATTTCTTCGCAGCCTGGGTTTGCAGGGTGATTTTTAGCGTCTCTTCGTTTTGCAGACGCCCGAATCGCTCATAGTGTATTTTCAGTGTCTGATCAGCATTTGATTTGTCAGCCGAGCTAAAATAACCACCGGAAAAAACGCCGCTCAACGCGGCGATAATCATCGCCAGTAACACCAAAGCGCCGACCCGGCGAAACCCGGCTTCGAAATTCAGCGCACGGGCGTTTTCAGACACGCCGGGCAACATCTCATCGTGTTTCATTATTCCGCCCCTCGCCGTTTCGATTTCCAGAGATAGCATTCACTATCCAAAAGCCTGGCAGCCTGGCTCGCTTTCGGTATCAGATTCAGGCGAAATCTTCGGACGGCCCATCCAGAGGACGTAGCGGCGGAAAAATACGGGCAATTTCATCAGCAACATCAAATTCGGTTAAATTTTCTTCGGCAATCAACAGCCAAATCGAACCCGCTGGCGATTTCCATTCGGTAACAAAAAGTTGCGCGTCCGGGCGTAACTCGATTTTCTCTCCGCTGTCGCGCATATGGAACTGCCTGCCGCGTTTATCGTTATCCGGCAGCGTTAACCAGAGCGCCGGGTAAACGCCGCACCAGACTTCGCCATGGTGCTCGCCGCCCAGAACCAGATATTCCTGCATCACTGTTTTCGCCATTGACCTTCTCCACCGGGTGAACATTTATCAAGCTTACAACATAGGCCAGAAATCGCGTCCCGACGCCTCTCCTTAACATCTATGCCAGGCTTAAGGAGACTCAATTTCTACAGGCGTTACCTCTTCTCACCTCATCGCAACAACACAAAAGGAGAACGCATGACGGCATCTTCCCTTTCTGAACATGACATTAAATTGATCGATCGCTACTGGCGGGCCGCTAATTACCTCTCCGTCGGACAAATTTACCTGATGGATAACCCTTTATTGCGCGAACCTCTCAGGCCAGAACACATTAAGCCGCGCCTCTTGGGACACTGGGGGACCACGCCGGGTCTTAACTTTATTTACGCCCATCTCAATCGCGTTATACGCCAGCGCGATCTCGACATGATCTATATCTGCGGTCCAGGGCATGGCGGGCCAGGCATGGTGGCGAATACCTGGCTTGAAGGCTCCTACAGCGACATTTATCCGCAGGTAAGCCAGGACGCTCAGGGGATGAAAAAATTGTTCCGCCAGTTCTCTTTTCCGGGCGGGATCCCCAGTCACGCCGCGCCAGAAACGCCCGGATCCATTAATGAAGGCGGCGAACTGGGTTACTCGCTGGCACATGCATTCGGCGCGGTATTTGATAACCCGTCGCTGATTGCCGCCTGCGTAATTGGCGATGGCGAAGCGGAAACCGGCCCGCTGGCCTCAAGCTGGCATGGGATTAAATTCCTCAATACCGTGCGCGACGGCGCAGTGCTGCCGATTTTGCATCTTAATGGTTACAAGATTGCTAACCCGACCATCCTCGGGCGCGCCAGCGATGAAGATCTGTTTCAACTGTTTCGCGGCTACGGGTATGACCCCCTGCTGGTCAGCGGCCATGAGCCGGAGCAAATGCATCGCGATATGGCGCAGGCGCTGGATAGCGCACTTGACCAAATTGCGAATTTTCAGCAGCAGGCGCGCAGCCATCAGGCCACAGATCGTTTACCGCGCTGGCCGATCATTCTGTTACGCAGCCCCAAGGGCTGGACGGGTCCACAAACGGTGGACGGCAAAAAGGTGGAAGATTTCTGGCGCGCGCACCAGGTGCCGGTTTCATCATGTCGAGAAAACGACGAACATCGCCAGATCCTGCAACGCTGGATGCGAAGCTACCAGCCGGAGAATCTCTTTGATGAACACGGGCAGTTAAAGGCTGAATTGCGCTCGCTGGCACCGGTCGGTGATAAACGCATGGGCGCATCGCCATGGGCGAACGGTGGCCGTTTACGTCGCGAACTGATGACACCGGCCCTCCAATCTTACGCCGTAGAGGTGATATCTCCCGGTGAAACCCAGGCAGAATCCACTGCGGCACTTGGTGACTATTTGGCGGGCATCTTCCGGGAAAATGCGGATAACTTCCGTCTTTTTGGTCCAGATGAAACGGCATCTAATCGCCTGAGTAAAGTGTTCGATGTCACAAGCCGCACGTGGCTGGCGGCGCAAAAACCATGGGATGAACAGCTCGCACCCGATGGCCGGGTAATGGAAATTCTCAGCGAACATCAGTGCCAGGGCTGGCTGGAAGGGTATCTGCTCACCGGGCGGCATGGCCTGTTTAACTGCTATGAAGCTTTTATTCATATTGTCGATTCGATGTTTAACCAGCATGCCAAGTGGCTGAAAGTCACACGCAAATTACCGTGGCGGGCACCCATCTCCTCGCTGAATTACCTGCTTTCGTCCCATGTCTGGCGCCAGGATCACAACGGTTATAGCCATCAGGATCCTGGCTTTATCGATCACGTTGCTAACAAGAAAGCCGATATTGTTCGCATCTATCTGCCGCCGGATGCAAACACGCTGCTCTGCGTGGCGGATCATTGCCTGAAAACCTGGGATCGCATCAATGTGATCGTCGCCGGGAAACAGCCTTCGCCACAGTGGCTGACGCTGGACGACGCCGTAAAGCACTGTGCGGCCGGAATGGGGGTATGGTACTGGGCGGGCACGGTTGAGGAAGGGGAAACGCCGGATGTAGTGATGGCCTGCGCCGGTGACGTACCCACCATTGAGACACTCGCGGCGGTCGATCTGCTGCGTGAACACCTGCCAGCGTTACGTATTCAGGTAGTGAACGTGGTCGATTTAATGGCTTTACAGACCCGCGATCAGCACCCACACGGCCTGAGCGAGCAAGTGTTTGACGCCCTTTTCACCGCCGATAAGCCGGTCATTTTCGCCTTCCACGGCTACCCTGGTTTGATCCACCGGTTGACCTATCAGCGCAACAACCACCGCAACTTTCACGTGCACGGTTTTAGGGAGGAAGGCACCACCACCACGCCGTTTGATATGACGGTGCTGAACGAACTGGATCGCTTTCATCTGGCACAGGAAGCGATATTACGCGTGCCGTCACTGCAGGGTAAAACGGACGAGTTCCTTGATGTATTGCAGGAGAAAATCGCTGCCCACCATCGGTATGTCCGTGAATACGGTGAAGATCTGCCGGAAGTGCAGAACTGGAAATGGCCGTCACAGCAAGGCAGCGACGCTGCACCGGAATAGTCATGCCGGGTCAGCGCCACCGCACTTATGACCTTATCAAGCGGCCATTTGCAGGCAGGCCTGCGCGCAGGTTCGACACGCCTGTGCGCACTGCTGGCAATGTTCATTTTGGTGCCTGCTGCACTCTTCAGCGCAGGATTTGCAGATATCCACACATACCCGGCACAGGGGCTGCAGATATTCATTCTCCAGCGCCATAAACTGCCCCACCAGCCGACAGAGCGCCGCGCACTGGAGATCCAGTTTGATGCAGTCGCGCATCATGGCCATATCCTCGTCATTCAGACAACTCGCGGCGCAATGCTCACAGGCAATGGCGCATTGATAACAGGCATCGCTACAGGTTTGATGTTCGGTTTGCATAAATTTCTCCTTCTGACGTCGAAGGTATTAAGTGTGTACGCAGGCTGTATTTCTGCGAATGATTAATTTATCTGCACAATAAAAATGGCCTTCAGCCACGAGGTAAATATTTATCACCAGAAATGCCAGATGACAAAAAGTTCATTAAATTTATTTAAAATCAATATATTAAAAATTGCGCAGGATACCTACCCTACGAATAAACGACAATAAACGAATAGTAACGTTTACTAATAATACGATTTAACCAGGACTATTCTTAGTGTATTTTTCTTAATTATTAGCAGACTAATATTTGTAACGAATATGCATTTGCATACCTTCAGGGCCGGTCCGGATTTCCTGTTCCTGAAGGTTTTTTTATTGCTGCTAAACTTTCGACGCATCCTCCTTGTCGTAAAACAAGCTCATGGCACACCACATCACCGTCAGGCCTCATCTCCCAGTAAGATTTATCTTAAAATAATTAAAAAAACTTATGTATTTTCTTTTCAGGATAATGCAAACGAGTAAACAAAAGTCAGTATTGCGACTATTTTTCCGTCACTTTATGAATTTTGTAACCATGGTTATTATTCAATATCTATAAAAAATAGCTATAACCTCTTTATCTGCAAAGATATATAATCTATACAACAATTTTAGAATATACAGCCAGTGACTGATTTTTCATTGCGTCAATTTTTCCCGCTTCGGTTTGACTAACTTTAGATAGCGACTAACTTTAATTACGAACACCGACGACATTGAGATGCAGAATATGTCGTTTATTTTAAACAACGAAACTGGAGAAATAACATGACTGAACATCGTGGCGGTTCTGGTAATTTCGCAGAAGATCGTGAAAAAGCATCTGAAGCAGGTCGTAAAGGTGGTCAACATAGCGGCGGTAATTTCAAAAATGATCCGCAGCGTGCATCTGAAGCCGGAAAAAAAGGCGGTCAGAACAGTCATGGCGGCGGCCGCAAATCAGGTGAATGACGCATTATCACCTCGTTTCAAGCATCTTATAAATTAGTACATTACGGCGAGTCTACATGGCTCGCCATTATTTTCTCTGGCATGAAAGGTAATTCTCTATGCAGATTAATTCTCCCACTGAGCTCTTTATTCATTCTCTCTCTGATATTTATAGTGCAGAGAAGCAATTGACCCGCGCGCTCTCAAAACTGGCACGAGAGTCTTCGAGCAGCGAGCTGTCTGAGGCTTTCAAAAAGCACTATGAAGAAACCCAGGGGCAGATTGAGCGCCTTGACCAGTTAGTAGAAGCCGAGCCCAATATCAAGCTTAAACGCATGAAATGTCACGCAATGGAAGGGTTGATTGATGAAGCCAATGAAGTCATTGAAGCCACGGAGAAAGGCAGCGTACGCGATGCCGGACTGATTGCAGCTGCGCAAAAAGTGGAACATTACGAGATCGCCTCCTACGGTACGCTGTGTACCCTCGCCAGTCAGTTAGGGCTGAAAAAGGCGCAGAAATTACTTGCTGAAACGTTAGAAGAAGAAAAAAACACCGATACGTTACTTACCAAAATAGCGACTTCAAGTATTAATCAGAAAGCCGAAGTCTAATAATCACCAGCAAACCAGCAATATGTTATCCCTGATAATATTATTCTTCAGGGTCGATAAGACAACTCCAAAATAGAGGAATGTACTATGACGCCGCAAGAAAATTATCATGACTGGTTACGTGACGCGCACGCTATGGAAAAACAAGCGGAATCGATGCTCAATGCAATGAGCAGTCGCATCGATAATTATCCCGATCTACGCGCAAAAATTGAGCAGCACTTAACTGAAACTCAAGGACAAATTAAACTTCTGGAAGAAGTGCTCGACCGCAATAATATTAATCGCTCACTAATGAAAGATGCCACCAGTAAAATGAGTGCAATGAGTCAGGCTGTTGGAGGTATGTTTGCTTCTGATGAAGTTGTCAAAGGTTCAATTAGCAGCTATGTATTCGAGCAATTTGAAATTGCCTGTTATACGTCGTTAATTACGGCGGCTGAAAAAGTCGGCGATATTGCCAGCATCGATATTTTCAAACAAATCCTCGCTGAGGAAAAAGCGATGGCTGAATGGGCGTTCAATCATTTGCCCGACGTTACCGAACAATTTTTACTTCGCGATGCCGCTGCCGGTGTGGAAGCTAAAAAATAAACAAAACCATCAGGAGAATTTATGTTTAGACACGTAAAACAACTACAGTACACGGTGCGCGTCAGTGAGCCAAACCCAGGACTGGCGAACCTCTTACTGGAACAGTTCGGCGGCCCGCAAGGCGAGCTGGCGGCCGCCTGCCGTTATTTCACCCAGGGTCTGGGTGATGACGATATTGGCCGTAAAGAGATGTTGATGGATATTGCTACCGAAGAATTAAGCCATCTGGAAATTATTGGAACCCTGGTCGGCATGCTGAATAAAGGTGCGAAAGGCGAACTGGCCGAAGGCACAGAAAATGAAGCGGAACTTTATCGCTCATTAACCGCCAATGGCAATGACAGCCACATTACTTCGCTGTTATATGGTGGCGGCCCTGCTCTGACGAATTCAGGCGGTGTGCCGTGGACGGCGGCTTATATTGATACCATTGGCGACGTCACGGCGGATATGCGCTCCAATATTGCGGCGGAAGCGCGCGCGAAAATTATTTATGAGCGGTTGATTAATGTGACGGATGATCCGGGAGTTAAAGATGCGCTGGGTTTCCTGATGACGCGAGAAGTGGCGCATCAGCTCTCCTTCGAGAAAGCGCTCTATTCCATTCGCAATAATTTTCCGCCAGGTAAATTGCCGCCCATCGAACAGTACAGTGACGTTTATTACAACATGTCCGAGGGCGACGATCCGCGAGGAAGCTGGAACAGCGACGAGAACTTCGACTATGTAGCCGATCCACAACCTGCCGTTGATGGCGGCGATGGTCTCGCCACGGTACAACTCAACAATAAACAGCGCGCGCTGGTGAAAGCAATGGCGGAACGGACGCAATCCGATCCCAATGTTGATCCGCTGACCGGTGCTGAACTGGGTAGCGGAAAGCCGCAAGAGAAATAATACTTACTGATAACCTGTCGTATTCACCCCTTTTGTTTAGGGGTGTTTTTTTGTGGGGTAACCGGGCATGTTTGGGTTCGATGCATTCCATCTGGCAAGGCTTCAGTTCGCTTTTACGGTCTCGTTTCATATTATTTTTCCTGCCATCACTATCGGGCTTGCCAGCTATCTGGTGGTGCTTGAAGGGTTATGGCTAAAAACTAAAAATCCCGACTGGCGCGCAATGTATCATTTCTGGCTGAAGATCTTTGCTGTCAACTTCGGTATGGGCGTGGTTTCCGGGCTGGTAATGGCCTATCAGTTCGGCACCAACTGGAGCGGCTTCTCCCAGTTCGCAGGCAGTATCACCGGACCATTACTCACTTATGAGGTGCTGACCGCCTTCTTCCTTGAGGCGGGTTTTCTTGGCGTAATGCTGTTTGGCTGGAATAAAGTGGGGCCGGGGCTGCATTTTTTCGCTACCTGCATGGTGGCGCTGGGCACACTGATGTCCACGTTCTGGATCCTTGCATCTAATAGCTGGATGCATACGCCGCAAGGGTTTGCCATTGAGAATGGTCAGGTAATTCCTGTGGACTGGTTCGCGGTCATTTTTAACCCCTCGTTACCGTACCGTTTACTGCATATGACCATTGCCGCGTTCCTCAGCACCGCCCTCTTTGTCGGCGCTTCCGCCGCCTGGCACCTGCTGCACCGCAATGACACACCAGCAATCCGCAAAATGCTGTCGATGGCGATGTGGATGGCGCTGGCCGTTGCGCCACTCCAGGCTTTTATTGGCGATATGCATGGCCTGAACACGCTGAAACATCAACCAGCGAAGATCGCTGCCATTGAGGGACACTGGGAAAATCCCCCCGGCGAAGCCACGCCGTTATTGCTGTTTGGATTGCCGGATATGCAGCAAGAACGTACGCGATACGCAGTGGAAATCCCTTCTCTTGGCAGCCTGATCCTCACCCATTCACTGCATGAACAAGTGCCTGCACTGAAAGATTTTCCGAAGGTGGATCGGCCCAACTCCACGATTGTCTTCTGGTCATTTCGTCTGATGGTTGTTATGGGGCTATTGATGATCGCGCTCGGTGTGGTCGCTTTATGGTTACGTTTTCGCCACAGGCTGTGTGAATCGCGTCCCTTCCTGCACTTTGCACTGTGGATGGGCCCGGCGGGGTTGATTGCCATTCTTGCCGGTTGGGTGACTACCGAAGTCGGGCGGCAACCCTGGGTCGTTTACGGGCTGCTGCGCACGGCGGATGCGGTTTCCCTGCACAGCACCTTGCAGATGAGCCTGAGTCTGCTGGCCTTTATCGTGGTGTACACCTCGGTCTTCGGCGTCGGTTACAGCTATATGGTGCGGTTGATTAAGAAAGGGCCGCAGCCCTGGGATGAACACGCAACTGACGGCAGACCGGCCCGCCCGCTCTCTGCGGCGGGTGAATGTTTGCAGGCGGAGGAGAAAAAATAATGGGCATCGATTTATCGCTTATCTGGTTTGTCATTATCGTCTTTGCCACGCTGATGTATATCGTGATGGACGGCTTCGATCTGGGCATCGGTATTCTTTTCCCGGCAATTCAGGATGGCGGCGAACGGGACATTATGGTGAACAGCGTCGCGCCGGTGTGGGATGGCAACGAAACCTGGTTGGTACTCGGTGGCGCCGGACTTTTCGGCGCGTTTCCTCTCGCTTATGCGGTAATCGCGGATGCGTTGGCCATCCCGCTGACATTCATGCTGATCGGTCTTATTTTTCGCGGCGTGGCCTTTGAGTTTCGTTTTAAAGCAACATCGAATCACAAGCCATTCTGGGATAAGTCCTTTCTCGCCGGATCGCTGCTGGCGACCTTTATGCAGGGCGTGGTAGTCGGTGCAGTGATCAACGGTTTTGCCGTCACTGGCCGTACCTTCAGCGGCAGTTCTCTCGACTGGCTGACGCCCTTTAATCTGTTCTGCGGCATTGGGCTGGTCGTCACATATGGCCTGCTGGGTGCCAGTTGGCTAGTGATGAAAAGTGAAGGAAACCTGCAACAGAAAATGCGCGTCGTTGCCAGAACGCTGCTGCTGGCGCTGCTGGTGACGATGGCCGTGATCAGCCTGTGGACGCCGCTTTCTCATGCAGCGATCGCCGAACGCTGGTTTAGTCGACCAAATATCTGGTTCTTTGCCCCGGTTCCGCTGCTGGTGATCTTCTTCAGCATCGTGTTATGGCATACGCTGAGCAACGTGCAGTACCATATTTTGCCGTTCGTTCTGACGCTGGGGCTGATTTTCCTCGGCTTTAGCGGGCTGGGCATCAGTATCTGGCCGCATATTATTCCGCCGGATATCACGCTGTGGCAAGCCGCCGCGCCGCCGCAAAGCCAGGGTTTTATGCTGGTTGGCGCACTGCTGATTATTCCTGTGATCCTGGTGTACACCTTCTGGAGCTATTACGTGTTTCGCGGAAAAATCCAGCATGGCGCGGGGTATCACTGATGTCATTTAAACGTATCGCACCGAAAATCATGTGGTTTGTTGGCCTATGGTTTGCCAGCGTGTTGGCGCTGTTTCTCGTCAGCGCCATGCTCAGGCTACTGATGTCGATGGCCGGGTTACGTGCTTAAGGCAACGCGGGAGGGTTTACTCAATCTTCCCGCTGAAAACGCGAAATCCCCAGCTGTTATAAAACAGCGTGATAGGTGCCAGTATCGCAAAACTGATCAGTAGAAATTTTTGCGTTTCTGGTGGTGCGGCCGCCTGGTGAATCATCACGTTAACCGGAACGATAAATGGAAACAGCGTAAACACCAGTGCGCCTAACGCGCAGCTCACCAGAATGAGAATCAACGCCAGCGGCATAAATGCGTAGCGCCGCACAAGGCTGAACCCTAACCCGACGGCAGCGATAACCACCACGCTGAGCAACGGTAGCCACAGCCATGGGTTCAGCAGATGGCGGCGCCAGGTTTCCTGTAATTGCCCCGTCCAGAAGAGTAACCCTGCCACCACTAACGCAGCGAGCGCGGCAAGCAGCGGGATCGCGCGTGTGGCCCACTGCTGCAATGCACCGGTGCAGCGCCAGTTCAGCCAACCGGCGCCCATCAGGCAGTAACCGACCACCAGCGCCAGCGCACAGTATAAAGGAAACGGGCTGAACCACTCGCCGCCGGTGCCGTTAAACTGCTGCCCGTCATTCGGAATGCCTTCAATCAGGCAGCCGACAATGGTGCCCTGTGCGAGGCTCGCCAGTAACGAGCCGCCCACCAGCATTGCATCGAACAGGTGCGGGGCGTGGTGACGATACTCGATCGCCATCCCACGCACGACCAGCGCAAGCAGCATGACGAAAACCGGGACATACAACGCGCTGAGGATAATGGCGTACGCCAGCGGGAACAACCCGAGCAATCCACCAGCCGCGAGTACCAGCCAGGTTTCGTTACCGTCCCACACCGGCAGCAATGAGAGATTAATCGTTTTGCGGGAGGCGGTATCGCGCTGCAACCCACACAGCATACCGGTGCCGAGATCGGTACCATCGAGCAGCACGTAAATCCACACACTCAGTGCCAGCGCCGCGGCCGACAGCGTTTGCAGCCAGGGTAACCCCAACATATCATTCATTCATCGTCCCCTCTTCGTGGCTATGCTCTTCTCCTCTGCCCGTGCGTTGCGCCACTTCCGGCATCGCGCTCGTTTCGTCCGGCTGCGGTGGATATGCGAGCAAACGCAGCAGAAACCCTAGCCCAAGACCGAACAGCAACAGATAAACAATGACAGTAGCCACCAGCGAACCAAGCAGTAAACCCGGGGCTATCGGCGATGCGCTTTCGTCGGTGCGCAGCAGACCATACACAGTCCACGGCTGGCGTCCGGCTTCCGTCACTACCCAACCCGCCAACATCGCGATAAACCCGGCGGGCGCCATCAGCACCATCAGCTTATGTAGCCAACGCGTGTGCCACAGACGTCCGCGCAGACGCACCACCAGCCCGGCAATACCCGCGGTGGCCATGAACAGACCAAGGCCGACCATCAGGCGAAAAGACCAGAACACCAGCGGCACCCATGGTCGCTCGTCAGCGGGATATTGATTGAGGCTATGAATAGTGCCACTCAGGTTATGGCGCAGATAGAGCGAACCGATATCGGGGATCGAGACTTCATAATGGTTACGCTGTTCGGCCATATCCGGCAGCGCAAACAGTCGCATCGGCTCACCTTCTCCCGGCGGCGGCGGGTTCCAGCTCCCTTCCATCGCCGCCAGTTTTATCGGCTGGTGATCGCGGGTGTTTTCGCCATGCAGATCGCCAAGCACGATTTGCAGCGGCGCCATCACCACCAGCATCCACATGCCGAGAGAGAACATTTTGCGCGCCGCCGGATGACGCGCATCGCGCAACAAATGCCATGCGCCACTGGCCGCGACCAGACAGGCGGTGCCGAGCAGCGCCGCCACCACCATATGCGCCATCCGCCATGGAAATGAGGGGTTAAAAATGACCGCCCACCAGTCAATGGGACGAAAACGGCCATCCGCGCCGATGGCAAAACCGTCCGGCGTTTGCATCCACGAGTTCGCTGCGAGGATCCAGAAGGCGCTGAAAAACGATCCCAGAGCCACAATGCAGGTCGCCATGAAATGGACCCACGGACGCACCTTGCCCATACCGAACAACATCACGCCCATAAAACCGGCTTCCAGAAAGAACGCCACCAGCACTTCCATATAAAGCATCGGTCCGAGCACGGCCCCCGTCCGGCTCGCCAGCCCGCTCCAGTTGGTACCTAAAGCAAACTCCATCACCACGCCGGTCACCACGCCGACGGCAACATTGAGGGCGAAGATCTTGCTCCAGTAGCGCCACAGACTGAGCCAGACCTGCTGCCTGCGCCAAAGCCACATTCCTTCCAGCAGCATCAGAAACTGCGCGAGGCCAATAGTGAACGCCGCCAGCACGATATGGAAGCCGATGGTGAAAGCGAATTGCGTACGCGCCAGCAGCAGGGCCGTTTCTGGACTGATGTCAGGCATCGCTGGGCTTACCGGTAAAGGCGGAGATCGGCTTGTCTACTGGCTCCTCCATACGCCGGGAAAATGCCGCCAGCCCCTGGATCAGCGGCCGCAATGCACGCCAGAGCTCGTCATCCTGCAGCATCTTCCACGCCCCATGTACACCGGGCGCTTTTTCCTCGTCATCCGCTTTTGGCTGGCTTATTGCCTCTGCCAAATCACGCAGGCCAAAGGCCAGTTTATAGACACGATCCGGCGGCAGTGAAGAGAGCGCCATCAGCATCAGTGAGATATTCTGGATGACATTCAGCGTTCCCTGGCGCTGTAAGCCATTGACGAGGATCTGCGCCACTTCGTTGTTCGCCGCGACCAGATCGTTCAGTAGCCGCAGCACGCCGTGCTGATGCAGAGTTTCCAGCAGGCGATCCAGTTCTTCATGGGCGTCCGGCCCGATTTTCGCCGGTTCCGGCTGATACTCAATCGATTTTGCCATTAAAATTTCTCCGGATGAGGTTCATGTTCCGGCGGCTCGCGGTAATCGTCGCGACGCCATTTCGCTTCCACCGACACCCCGGTGCCAGGAGTACGCTTTCCGTGGCGGAAGTTATGTTCCGGTAAAGGATTGGGATGGGGCGTTCGGTCGAGCGCGTCGAGGCGGATAGCGATCTCTTTATAGGCTGGCGTGTTCACTGTCGGATCGTGATGCTCGCCAGTCAACTTATTGATGCCCTCTTTACCCTGGTGAATCGAGATAAACAGCACCTTGCCCTGCACCCGATCGGTGACTACCACCGGGATCTCCAGTGCGCCACGGCGGGAACTCAGCTTGACCCAGTCACCGGTGTTCAGGTTACGGCCCGCAGCCAGTTCAGGGCTGATTTCGACATACCATTCGGGGGATAAGCTGGTAGTGCGCCCGCCTCTGCCGCTCTGATTGGTGGACTGAAAATGCTCCAGCATGCGGCCATTATTTAGCAGCAGATCGTAGTTGGCATCGGTTTCTTCCGCCGGAGGCTGCCAGCTCACCGGGTAGAGCGTGGCGCGGCCATCCGCGCTTTTGAACTGCTCGGTATAAAGCAACGCCGTGCTGCTACCATCCGCTTTCACTGGCCAGAGTTGCGATTTCCAGCCCGCCAGCCGCTCATAACTGACGCCCGCAAAACTGTCGGCGATGCCTGCCACCTCGGCCATGATTTGCCCCGGATGGGTATATCCCCAGTCGAAGCCCATTCGCGCGGCAAGCTGGGTCAGGATCAGCCAGTCCGGACGGCTGTCGCCGAGGGGCGGCATTACCGGGTAGAAACGCTGAATGCGCCGCTCAGTGTTGACAAACGAGCCTTCTTTTTCCACGCTTGGGCAACCCGGGAGCACCACGTCAGCGAACTGCGCAGTACGGCTGAGAAACAGATCCTGCACCACCAGAAAATCCAGCTCGCTAAACCCCTGATGCACATTCGTGGTATCGGCATCGGAAAAAGCCGTCTCTTCGCCAATGACATACATCGCGCGAAGCTGACGGCTGCTGGCGAGTTTGACCATCATAAAATTGTCTTCGCCTACCTCCAGCGAGAGCCGCTGTGGATCTACGCCCCAGGCGCGCGCCCACTTTTCGCGCACCTGCGGATCGCTGACCGATTCATATCCCGGATAAAAATTTTTCAGACAACCGAAATCGCTGGCTCCCTGCACATTGTTATGCCCACGCATCGGATAACCGCCGGTTCCCGGCCGACCGTAGTTGCCGGTCACCAGCAGCAGATTGGAGAGCGCCGTGCTGGTATCTGCGCCGTGGCTGTGCTGGGTGATCCCCATCGCCCACATAATGCAGACGCTGCCCGCGCGGCCAATCCGCTCCGCCGCTTCGCGCAGATCCGCTTCCTGAATGCCGGTAATTTGCGCGGCATAATCGAGAGTAAAGGGGTCGAGTGAGCGGCGATATTCCTGCACATTGTTAACGCGCTGTGTGAGAAACGCCTCGTCGGCGTAGCCGTGGTCAAACATGTAGCGGGACATCGCCGCAGCCCAGACCAGGTCGGTGCCAGGGTGAATACGTAAGTGCTGATCGGCGCGCTCGGCCATTTCGTGGCGACGCGGATCGACCACCAGCCACTGCTGGCCGCGCTGTTTTTTCGCGGCCTTCAGCCGTGAGGCAATCACCGGATGGTTTTCTGCCGTATTGCTGCCGACGATCACCACCAGCTCCGCCTGCGCCAAATCCGCAATGGTGCCCGCATCGCCGCCATAACCCACAGTGCGAAATAACCCTTCAGTGGCCGGATTCTGGCAGTAGCGCGAGGAGTTGTCGACGCTGTTGGTGCCAATGATCAACCGGGCGATTTTTTGCGTCAGATAGGCTTCTTCATTACTGCCTTTGCTTGAGCCTATAAAACCGATACTGTCCGGCCCGGTTTCATCGCGGATCGCCAGCAGCCGGCTGGCGACCAGATCCAGTGCCTCCTCCCACGAGGCGGGCCGGAAGCGGTCGTTTTCGCGGATCAACGGCGTGGTCAGACGCTCCGGGCTGTTAATAAAATCCCAGGCGAACTTTCCCTTCACGCAGGTGGAAATGCCGTTGACGGGCGCCTCGGTGACGGGCTGGACTTTCAGCAGATGACGGTCGCGGGTCCACATCTCAAAGCTGCATCCCACGCCACAGTAAGTACAGACCGTTTTAGTGCGTTTAATCTCCTGCTGTCGCAGTTGAGTATCGATAACAGACACCCCGGAAACGATCTCCGCGCCGAGGGTATTTTCCAGCGCCTTCACCACGTCGATTAACGGGCGTTTCAGCGACTGGCGCATGGCGGTAAACGGCCCGGCATCGGGTTGCATGGTTTTTTCCAGCAGCGCGTTACAGGGGCAAACCGTGACACAATGACCGCAACTGACACAGCTGGAGCCCGCAATCCGCGTGCCGCCATCCCACAAAACGCGGGGATGTTCCTGCGTGTAATCAATGCTCAACGTTTCGTTCACTTCCACATTCTGGCAGGCTTCC
Source organism: Kosakonia arachidis (assembly GCF_900116535.1). GTDB lineage: Bacteria > Pseudomonadota > Gammaproteobacteria > Enterobacterales > Enterobacteriaceae > Kosakonia > Kosakonia arachidis. The sequence continues at coordinate 109,646 of NZ_FPAU01000007.1, forward strand.
ACGCAGCGCCCGCACAGGATGCACTGATCGGGATCGTAGGTGTAAAACGGATTGGATTCGTCCTTCACGTAAGGTTTACGCTGCCAGGCATAGCGCTGAATCGGCACATGCATGTCTACCATGGTGTTGTGCAACGTGCAGTCGCCGGTGTTGTGTTCGCAGACCGTGCAATAGAGTTCATGTTTTGCCAGCAGGCGATCCATTCCCTCTTCGCGGGCGGCGCTGGCGTGCGGGTCCGCGCTGTTGATCACCAGGCCTTCATGGCTGCGCAGCGTGCAACCGCGCACCAGTTTCCCCGCCTGTTCCACCCAGCAGACATCGCAGGTTTGCAGCGGCTCCAGCGCCGGGTGGTAGCAGACATGGGGTAAGGTCTTGTTACAGGCATCCAGAAAATCGATCAGGGGGATGTCCGCCGGGCCAACAAGGGCCTGGCCGTCGTAAATCACGGTACATTTTTGCAGGCTCATTTTGCTTCCTCAGACCCATCTTCTACGCCCATTCCCTTCTACGGGAATACCATCACCTTTCCGCGTGGGTATGCGACGAATGTTTTTACATGACGTATCGATGATGTTTAAAAATAGCCGCTACAACATGGCAGCCAAATTGTCAGGCGATTGTCGCCTTATCCAGAGATATTTAGGTATTTTCTTATGTCGTTAAAAAAGGCCACGCGGGTGGCCCTGTTCACGATTATTTTTCTGGCGGAACGGGTTTTTTATCGCCGGATTCCGGTGCTTCATGGGGATCGTCTTTTTCAACCTGTAACATGGTTACCTCCTCATTATTTACGCAGATTTTTCACTATAGCCAGGTAAAGTCAAAAACAGCCAGGCGGCAGCAAGCAGATTATATTTCCCGTTGCGCTTGTTTATTTCAGCATGCGCAATTGAGCATTTAATCAGACTCGACTAATAAACGAATTAATCTCCCGAGGGCATAATTGGTCGCCTCTTTAATATTCGCTTCGCTGTCACCGGTAAACTGTTTCACCCGAGTATGAACGCTGTTGTCGGCAAGCTGCCACGCAAACCAGATCGTGCCCGCTGGCGTGCCATCTTCGCCGCCGTCCGGCCCGGCGTAGCCGCTGACCGCAATGCCGATATGCGCCTGCGACTGGCGCACAGCGCCTGCCGCCATCTCGATAACCGTTTGTTCACTTACCGCGGTGTGTGCAATAAGTGTTTCGCGACTGACGCCAAGCATGATCATCTTAGCTTCATCGGTAAAGGTCACAAACCCGCTGCCATAGAACGACGGGGTGTTTTGCGCTGCGCACAACGATGAGGCGATCAACCCGCCAGTGCAGGACTCCGCCGTCACCAGTTGCAGCTTCTTTTCCGTTAACAACCGCCCCAGTTCATTGGCAATAGATACTGAAGGTGTGGTCATCAAATCGCTCTCCAGAGTGACGGCACAGACGCCGCAGCGCCTGTGCCTGACGAGGGATCAAACGGTGGCTTTTTCCGCATTCATGCCGGGGACGAGGATCACTTTGCGGCACTCTTGCTGGCGTTTTTCGAATATTTCATACCCACGAGCCGCCTCTTCCAGCGGCATATGGTGGGTAATAATCTCCTCCGGCGTCAGGTGTCCCTGTTCGATAAGCGCCAGCAATTCCGGCAACCAGGCATGAACATGCGTTTGCCCCATTTTGAAGGTCAGCCCTTTATCGAAAGCATCGCCGAACATAAAGCCGTGGATAAACCCGGCGTACACACCCGGTACACTAACGATGCCGCCACGCCGCACCGCAGCGATACATTGCCGCAGCGCTTTCCCGCTGCTGCCTTCAATTTTGAGCGTGCTCAGCACGGTTTCCGTGATGCTGCCTTTCGCTTCAAAGCCCACGGCGTCTATCACTGCATCAACGCCCCGGTTGCCTGGCGTATTTTCGATAATCCACGCCGCGGGATCGTCGTTTTTATCGAAATTAATCGGGATCGCGTCATAGCGTTGACGGGCGAACTCCAGCCGGTAATCGTTGTGATCGACGATAAAAATCTGCTCCGCGCCTTTAAGACGCGCACAGGCCGCCGTCAGCAATCCCACCGGTCCGGCACCGTAAATGGCCACCCGCGAGCCCGGTTTCACTTCAGCATTGATCACCGCCTGCCAGGCCGTCGGCAGAATATCGGAGAGGAACAGCACCTTCTCATCCGACAGAATGTCCGGGACTTTAAAGGGACCGGTGTTGGCTTTCGGCACGCGGACATACTCCGCCTGCCCACCAGGAACACCGCCGTACAGGCTGCTGTAACCGAACAGCGCGGCGGGCGGCGTGATGCTCTTGCGATTTAGCGCCGCGCCCTGCCCGCTGTTGGTGCTTTCACAGGCCGAATATTGCTGCAACCGACAGAAAAAACAGTCACCACAGGCGATAACAAACGGGATCACCACGCGATCGCCTTTGCTGACGTTCTTCACTTCCGGCCCGGCTTCGACAACCTCGCCCATAAACTCATGGCCGAAGATATCGCCATGATGCGTACCCGGAATTTTGCCGCGATACAGATGCAAATCAGAGCCACAAATCGCCGTCGCGGTCACGCGCAGAATGATGTCGTCCGGAGCTATTAACCCTGGATCGTCGACGTTATCGACTTTGACGCTGTGAGGTCCATGATACGTTAATGCTTTCACAGGCGATTCTCCTGGCGTTGATAGTTAATAGAAGAGAATTGCGCATTACACGGTTCCCGTACCACCGTCAGAACACCAAACCTGGCCTGACGCATAGCTGTTTTCAGACGAAGCCAGGGTGACATACAGCGGCGCGATCTCTGCCGGCTGGCCTGGACGGCCGAGCGGCGCTGAAGCGCCAAACTGCTCAATTTTTTCCTGCGGTTGCCCGCCACAACATTGCAGCACCGTCCAGTACGGGCCTGGTGCAACAGCGTTCACGCGGATCCCTTTCGGCCCCAGCTGTTTGGCAAGGGATTTGGTGAACGTCGCAATGGCTGCTTTGGTCTGGGCATAATCGAGCAGTATTTCGCTCGGTTCGTACGCCTGAACGGAGGTAGTATTAATAATCGCCGCCCCACGGGACATCTTTTTCAGCGCGGCTTTGGTGATCCAGAACATGGCGTAGACGTTGGTTTTGAACGTGGCATCAAACGCTTCGGTGGTCAGATCTTCTATCGATTCACAGAACTGCTGACGCCCGGCGTTATTCACCAGCAGATCCAGCCCGCCTAACGCTTCACTGGCCTGTTCCACTAACTGCTGGCAGAACGTTTCATCGCGGATATCGCCAGGGATCGCCACCGCCTTGCGCCCGGCTTCTTTGATCAGGGAAATCACTTCCCGCGCATCCTCCTCTTCCGCTGGCAGATAGTTAATGGCCACATCAGCGCCTTCGCGGGCAAAGGCAATAGCAACAGCGCGGCCAATACCAGAATCCCCACCGGTGATCAGCGCTTTACGGCCATTCAATCGGCCACTGCCCTGGTAACTTTTTTCACCGTGATCGGGACGCGGCTCCATTTTCCCGGCAAGGCCAGGGAAGGGCTGTTTTTGATGTGGGAATGGCGGAACTGGGTAGTTTTCGGTATTAGTCTGATTTGTGGTGTGCTTCGGGTTATTTATGCTATCCATTCGCTTACCTCTCAATGTTTAATTACCACGAACGTAAAGGGTAGAACAAAAATAGCAATGAATGAAAATAACGGAGCTGAAAATAATATTTTTACGCTTACAATGCCCAATTTACCGCTTCGCTTTGCAATATTCTGGAATATCGTCTCTTCAGCAGCTATACCCTTTAATATAGCTAAACGACACAGTGGAGAGATATGGGATATTTGGCGTGGACGGCAGCAACTGGCTGTTTATTATTATTAATGTCACTCTCTTATGGCTGGATAAACCGTGCACCGGTGTCGGTTTTTGGCCTTTATCTGCTGGTAGGCGTTGCCTGCGGCCCTTGGGTATTTAATATCCTCAATATTGATATTGCCGCGCACGCCATGTTGACCAGCCGGGTTACCGAAATCGCTATGGCAGCTTCGCTGTTTATTACCGGGTTAAAAATTCGCCTGCCGCTGACGTCGCCTTACTGGAAGATGGGTATCACACTGGCTCTGCCTGGCATGTTGCTCACCATCGGGGGAATGATGTTGGCCACCCATTATATGGCCGATCTCTCCTGGCCGCTGTCGTTGGCGCTTGCCGCGATCCTCGCCCCAACCGATCCGGTGCTGGCAAGCCTGGTCTCCATTAACGATGCCAGGGATGGCGACCAGCTGCGAATCGCTCTTTCCAGTGAAGCCGGGCTTAATGACGGCACCGCATTGCCTTTTCTGATGCTGGCGCTCATCTGGCATCGGGCGGGCGGCAGCATCAGCACCGATGAGTGGCTTAGCTGGTTAAGCATCGATCTGGTATGGGCGTTGGTAGGCGGGCTGGCTATCGGTTTTTTGCTGGGACGCAGCATTGGGCTTATCGCCACCCGATCCCGACATGCTCAGGGCGAAGTGGCACCCAGCGATTTTGTCGCGCTTTCACTGATCTGTCTCAGTTTCTCTCTTGCCATGGCCGTCAACGCGTCCGGTTTTCTTGCCGCGTTTGCCGCCGGGGTTGGGCTACGCAGTGCCGAAGTCAGTGTGCAGAAAAGACATCCGGACCAGAAGGAAGTTGAGCATGACTTACCGGCGGAAATGCAGGTGAATCCCCACGCGCGCCACGCGCTGGAAGAACATAATCCCATCAAATCGGTAGGGCTGGTGATTGGCGATGCACTCTCCTTTGGCGATACGGTTGAGCGGATCTTTGCGGCGGCACTGGTGATTATTCTGGGCGTCACGCTGGCACAGCACTGGAATATGACCGCGCTGCCACTGGCTTTCATGCTGTTTGTCATTATTCGACCGCTGTCGGTGCTGTTGTTGACCTGGCGTTCGGGAGAGTCGCTGTTTCATCGTCTGAGCCTCGGATGGCTGGGGATCCGCGGCATCGGCAGCCTGAATTATATTGCGTATGCGTATATGCACGGCTTAGACAGCGTCCACGCGGGCGAACTGGCAGATATCGCTGTTACGATAGTGACTTTTAGCGTGCTGATCCACGGCATCTCGGTCACGCCATTGCTGACGTTGCGCCGCAAACGAGGACAGGAATAAGGCGGGGCTTACACGTCGCCGACATATGAACCGGATGCTTCTTACATAAGAGAAACTGTATCAAAAACGTCTCGTTCAAATGCAAAAAAGGAGGACAGAACACTTTTTTACGCTGATGTTCTTGATATCCATTGGGATTTATCTGAATTGAATCTACTATCGAATTCCCGGAACCCGCATATTCTAAAGAGTTACTTTATGTTCTTTCGCATAATATCAGGAACGATGCTCGCCATTCTGTTAGCTCTATCACCTTTATCCAGAGCCGCAAATTCAGTTCCAGCCGCTCAGGAAGGCGATTGGGTGGCCAACGAATTCACCTTCAATAGCGGTGAGAAACTCAACGATCTGCGTATTCATTACTACACACTCGGCGATCGCAGTAAACCAGCGGTACTACTTCTGCACGGAACGAACCAGCCGATTAAAGCGTTGCTGGCACCAGGTTTTGCCGGTGAGTTATTTGCGCCCGGCGCAGCGCTCGACAGCAGTAAATATTTCATCATCATCCCGGAAAGTATTGGCTCCGGGAAATCCTCCAAACCATCAGATGGTTTGCGCATGAATTTCCCGCATTATGATTATGACGATATGGTGACCGCGCAATATCGCTTAATTAAAGAAGGACTCGGTATTTCGCATTTACGCCTGGTGATGGGTTATTCGATGGGCGGTATGCAGACCTGGCTATGGGGAGAAAAATACCCAACGATGATGGATGCTCTGGTGCCAATGGCCTCGCAGCCTAATCAGCTTTCCGGGCGTAACTGGATGATGCGGCGCATGTTAATTGAGTCGATCAAAGCCGATCCTGCCTGGGCGCAAGGTAATTACCAACAGCAACCGCCTGCGCTGAAGACTGCAAATATTATGTTCAGTATTGCCACCACCGGCGGCACGCTGAATTACCAGCATAAAGCACCAACCCGCGCCCTTGCCGATAAACTGGTGGATGAACGTCTGGCCGCACCGGTCACCGCAGATGCTAACGACTTTATTTATATCTGGAGCTCCTCGGCAAATTATGACGCATTGCCGGCATTAAACCGTATTATCGCGCCGATGCTGATCATTAACTCCGCTGATGATGAACGTAATCCGGTAGAAACCGGGATCCTCAGTGGTGAGCTCCACAAAATAAAACAGGCTGAGCTTTTCCTTATTCCGGCCAGCGTGGAAACCAGCGGCCACGGCACCATGATGTCGGCAAAATTTTACCGCGACAAATTGCGCGCTTTTTTAGCCGCTACACCTGCACCGCAGGATAAAAAATAATGACCTCACCTCAGGAAGTGACGCACGTTGCTTCCTGATTTTTCGCATAACAACGTCTTCTTCACCCCTCTTTTCTTTTTTCATTAATTGGTAACAGGGAAAACGCTATGTTTCGTCGAATAAAGATCCGTACTGCTCTTAGCATAATGATATTTTCACTGACGGCCTTATTACTGTTCGTGGGTATTCTGGGATTGGTGGCGGTGCAATCCGGGAACAAATCCTTTGCCCGCGTCGATACTGAAGTCTTGCCCGGTCTGGTTGCCTTAAATGAAAGCTCCGAGCTATTACTGCGTGGACGTCTGGATTTACGGTTGTACGAATCGCTAGTCGGTAACGGCGAAACAGACAAAGCCAACGTGGCGCTGGAGCGTGCGCGCGGCAAAATTGATAGCGCCAGCGGCAAATGGCAGGAGTACCTGAAATATCCGCAATCGGCTGAAGAGCAAGTTATTGCCAATGAAATGGCCACCACCCGCTCCGCGCTGATGAATGAATTTATCGATCCGGCCTTTGCAGCGCTAAAAGCGGGCAAACTTGATGAATACCGCCAGCGCGCAGGGAAATCAACAGCGCTGTATGCAGCATTTGATAAGGCTGCCAAATCGCTGGTCGCGTTTAAAATTAAAAGCATTGACCGCGCCTATGATGATTCCAACAACCGTGTTAAACGCATGGAGTTTGTTCTCTACTTCTCGATTGCCTGTGCGCTGGTACTGGCGGGCCTGGCCTGGTCAGTGATGACCAACCTGATTGTCAAACCGCTCAATAACGTGATTACCGTGTTCGACCGTATTGCCGAGGGTGATTTGCGTGCGCGCATTGATATTGCCGGGAAAAATGAAATCGCCAAGCTCTTTGCCGCTGTGCAGCGTATGCGTGATGGACTGGAGAATATGGTACGTATGGTGCGTAACGGTACGGATGCTATCGGCTCCGGCGTGGAAGAGATTGCTTCCGGCAATATCGACCTCTCCAGCCGTACTGAGCAACAGGCCGCCTCGCTGGATGAAACCGCCTCCAGCATGGAACAAATTATGGCGACAGTAAAAAATAACGAAGACAACACGCGTAAAGCGAACGAGCTGTCGCAAAAAGCATCGGACTCCGCGTCGCGTGGTGCTAGTGTGGTCTCGGAAGTGGTTTCGACCATGAGTGCTATCGAAAAAAGCTCCGCACAAATTGGGGATATTGTCGGTGTGATTGACGGAATTGCCTTTCAGACCAACCTGCTGGCACTGAACGCTGCCGTCGAAGCGGCCCGCGCCGGGGAGGCCGGGCGCGGTTTTGCGGTGGTAGCATCGGAAGTGCGTGTGCTGGCGCAGCGCAGCGCCACGGCCGCGAAAGAGATTGGCACGATGATCAGTGATTCACTTAGCCGCATCGAACAGGGTTCCGGACTGGTAAAAGAAGCAGGCACGACGATGAACGAAGTGATGGTTGATGTGAAAAAAGTGGTCGAGATCATGGATGACGTGATGCTGGCTTCCGGCGAGCAGACGCGCGGTATTTCGCAGATTAATATCGCCATTCATCAGATGGACGGCGTCACTCAGCAGAACGCCTCGCTGGTCTCCGAAGTCTCGACTGCGGCCAGCTCTCTGCAACAGCAGGTGGTGAATTTGCAGCAGTCTGTCACACGCTTCCTGGTCGATGACGCATCCATGCAGCCTGCAAATGGCCGCCACGCCGGACAGCAGGAAATGGCACTGGCTAACGCCAATTAATGAAGTTTGCCACAAGGTAAGCCGACAACATCCACGTTACGGCGTGGATGTTTTTCACCCCGCCCCGCGCAAAATACATTGCAATATCCCGTTGAGAAAACGGATCGCGCGCTGTACCAGGCTAAAAGCCACGGACGTAACCGACTGGAAACGAGCCGGAACGGCGTATTGCCCGTTCCGGCTCTTTCACTTAACTCACTTAACGGTAAACAATGCCGCCATCAATCAGAATTGACTGCCCGGTGACATAATCGGAATCCGGGCCAGCCAGATAAGAGACCAGGCTTGCGACATCATCCGGCGTTTCGGCACGGCCAAGCGCAATACCGCCAACGTATTTGTTCCAGGTTTCGCCAATCGCGGCGCCGGTGATTTCTGAGAAGCGTTTATCGATTTCCGTCCACATGCCAGTGCCGACAATCCCCGGGCAATAAGCATTCACCGTAATCCCTCGGCTGGCGTACTCTTTCGCCGCCGTTTGCGTCAGCGCACGAACAGCAAATTTCGTTGCGGAGTAGATGCCGAGCAGAGCAAAACCGTCATGCCCGGCGATAGAACAGGCATTGATAATTTTCCCTTTCTGTTTACGGTCGATAAATTTTTTCGCCGCTGCCTGAATGCCCCACAGCGTTCCCTGCACGTTGATCCGCATGATGCGATCGACCTCTTCCGGCGTCACATCGGCCAGTGCCTGTACCTGCGCGATACCGGCGTTGTTGACGATAATATCGAAGCCGCCAAGCTGTCTTTCAGCCTGGTTAACGGCCTCATACACCTGCTCGCGATCGGCGATATTAGCCACGAATGTGGCAACCTGACCGCCCAGCGCTTTGACCTCTGCGGCAACCGCGTCCAGCCCTTCGCGTTTAACATCAACCAGCATCAGCGACGCACCATCCTTTGCCAGACGCAAAGCAATACCCCGGCCAATTCCCTGACCAGCACCTGTGACCAGAGCAACTTTATTTTCGATAGCCATAATCTCTACTTACCTCATCCTGATTAACGGTTATGCTGCCCGCTGGCGCATGGTCTGATGGGCAAAACCGCCCGACTATGCACCGACGGTGGATGGTGATTTACTCTATAGACACGAACACAGATGGCCTACCCCCTCTGATGGGGGGTAAAGCAAAAAGCGAGAGAGTGGCGAGATGGCGTTTTTATCCTCAACCATGGATGTATCCGCAGTGCAGACGCACGATGAACCGTTCCGTTTCGCTCGCGCGTTACCGCTGATCCTCACCAAACTCTCACCGCCGCGCTCGCCGGGTACGCTGGTGCAGCGTGACCGACTGTTACAGCAGCTTGACGGTGCCGCTTCCCGTAACCTGACGCTGGTGTGCGCCGCGGCCGGGTTTGGTAAAACGACGCTGCTGGCACAGTGGTATCATCGCCGCCTACAACGAGGTGATAGCATCGCCTGGCTGAGCCTTGAAGAGGATGACAACTCGCCGCTGCTGTTCATGCGTTATTTGCAGTCGGCGTTACACCCGCTCTACCAGCAGGAAAAAAACCCATTATTACCGGTTTCTACCGCTGAACTTGCAGGTGATTTTGCTCACTTTTGCGCCACACTCATTAACCTGTTGCACACGCACCCGCGCCCGCTGTACCTCATTCTGGATGATTATCAGCACATCCAGCATCCGTCCATCCACACCGGGCTGAGTTGGATGTTGGCTCATGCGCCCGCCTGCCTGCATCTGGTTTTAGGCAGCCGTTGTCCGCCGCCATGGGCGCTCAGCCGCCTGCAAATCGAGGATCAACTGCTGGAGATCGATGATGACGCGCTGCGCTTTACCCACGATGAAGCCCACGCATGGTTTTCCGCGACCACCGCAATACCGGTAAAAAAAGAGACGCTTCACCGGTTAATTTCAGTCACTGAAGGCTGGATTGCAGGCATGAAAATGGCCGCCTTTGCCCCGCCCGGTCACACCAATAACGAGGGGAGCCTGCGGGCCAGTTCGCGTTCAGTTTCGCGCTATCTGGATGAGGTCGTCTTCGCCCCGCTACCGGCGGACGTGTTTGATTTTCTGCTACGAACGTCCCTGCTTAATCGTCTCCACCCGGCATTGTGCGATGCCGTAACTGGTCTGCATAACGGTGAGGAGATGCTCGCCTGGATAGCCGAGCGCAACCTGTTTCTCTCCACCCTCGATGACGAGGGATTCTGGTTTCGTTACCACCCGCTAATGCGCGATGCATTGTTCACACGTTTACAGCGTCATGGGCAGCAAGTCGTGAGTTTACTGCATGAACGAGCAAGCACCTGGTTTGCCGCCCAGCAACTTTGGGCTGAAGCCATCCGCCACACGCTCGCCGCCGGTAAACCGATGACCAGCCATGCTGCCGCCGGATCGCAATCGCTGGCTGAAGAAGGCGATATCGATACTATGGTGCGCTGGATGCGCTATCTGCCCGCGGACGTGACACCCGCGCGTATTGAACTGCAAATTAACCTCGCATGGGCGCTGGCACACTATTTCCGGTTTGACGATGCGCGCCAATTGCTGGATGAACTCGACGCTGTGGTGGCAAAAAACCCGGCGCTGGCCCGCCCTTGCCGCATCAAACTTCGCGTGGTGCGGGCGATTTGCGAAGCCTTCGCCGAGAATATTGCTGCCAGTCTCGCCATTGTGGAGCCGCTGCTTCAGGCGGTGCCCTGCGGCGATATCTGGGTAGATGGCCTGGTGTGCAATATTCTCAGCTACGGCTACCTTGTCGCCTCACGCCCACAGCAGGCGCTGGATGTTCATCAGCGTATCGCCATTCCACAAGCGCCCCTGCGTAATCTGTTTGTGGAGGTCTATCGCGCTTTCGTGATGGCGCAGGCCTGCCTGCGGCAGGGGGATTTAACGCAGGCTGAACAGTTAGCTTCCCGTGCACTGTGTCATGCGGAACAGCATACCGGCACAAATTCCAGCAGCAGCGCAACATTGGCACCGCTGCTGGCGGAAATCGCCTGGGAACAGGGAAGTGACGAGCGTATCGAAGAACTGCTGACCCTGCGGTTACAAACCATTGATGGCGTCAGCCCGCCGGACGGTCTGAGCAGTTGCTACCGTGTACTGGCACGTAATGCGCAGCAAAACAACCAGCACCATGAAGCGCTGGCGCTGTTACAGCATGCAGAACAGCTGGCTGGCCAACGCGGCTGGTTACGCATCCGCGCCTTGTTGCTCGCTGAGCAGTTGGCGCTTTATCTGCTGATCGGTCAACACGATACCGCCGAACGTGTACTGGTTCAGTTGCTACAGATTCATGCGGCAGATCCTCATCAACAAGTGCATATCGACAGGTACCGCGTCATCAGCCAGTGTCGGATACTGATGGCGCACGGCGAACTGCTGACGGCGGCGAGCTTACTTCACACACAGGTGGCGGCGCTTGAACAGTGCGGCGAATGGCTTAACGCTGTGCGCTTACGTTTGCTGGAAGCTATTGCGCTGTTCCGCGGCGGAGAAATCGGGCAGGCGGCCACGGTGGGCTTACCGGCACTGCAAAGCGCGGTAGCAAAAAATCTGCGACGCAGTCTGCAAGACCTCGGCCCGGACCTTGTCTTGTGGCTGGCTCACCTGAATAAGCAGCCCACCCAGGATATATCCATCCGTACACTGCTTAGCCAATTGGGCGCGATGCTGCCCGCCCCCGCGACCCCATGCCTGCGGTTAACGGAGCGCGAACAGCAAATATTGCGCTTAATTGCCGATGGACATTCCAACAAACAAATCGCTCGCGCGCTGGGTATCTCTGTGGAAACCGTCAAATGGCACCTGAAACAGCTGTATGAAAAGTTGCAGGTGAAGGGGCGCATTCAGGCGGTTAATCAGGCACGTAAGCAACAATTGTTACGCTGACTATTCGCCAGGGGCTCCAGAAGTACCTGATTAAAGCCCGCCGCTTCTTCTCTCTGCGGCGCGTGGCGCGCCTCTTAAAATGCAATCCGCTTCGCTGCCGGCGTTTCGGCTGCCACGGGTAACATTGATCCACCGTAAGGCACACCGGGCGCTTTCCGGTCTTCCACTCGTTCCTGCGGCTAAGCTGCACTGCTCTCCAGACGCTGACGATGTCGCAGGCCAGGAAACATTTTCATCCACAGTGCCACCACCAGCAGCGTGCCAATACCGCCTAGCGCCGCAGCGGGCACAGCCCCGAGCCACGCGGCGAGCATCCCGGATTCAAATTCGCCGAGCTGGTTCGAGGTGTTGATAAAGATCGAGTTTACCGCATTGACTCGCCCGCGCATCTCATCCGGTGTATCCAGTTGCACCAGCGAACCGCGGATCACCATACTCACCATATCGCAGCCACCGAGGGCGAATAGCGCCAGCAGCGACAGCCATATCAGGTTTGAAAACGCAAAGATCAGCGTTGCCACGCCAAACCCGGCCACGCTCAAAAACATGATCATTCCGACGTTGCGCGTAAGCGCACGGTGGCTGAGCCAGAAGCCCACCAGCAACGCCCCAACCGCAGGCGCGCTGCGCAGCAAACCCAACCCCAACGGCCCGGTATGCAGCACATCGTGAGCGAAAATGGGCAGCAGCGCCGTCGCCCCGCCTAATAACACGGCAAACAGATCGAGGGAGATGACACCCAGCACATCGGGACGTTTTCGGATGAAATTCACCCCGACAAACAGTGATGAAAACGTGGCGGGTGTACGTTTCGGCTGCGCTTGTTCATAGCGTAGTGTGACCACCAGCAGTAGCGACATCAGATACAGCCCCGCCGTGGCGGTATACACCACCTCCGCCCCCGCAGCATAGAGAAAGCCGCCCAGCGCCGGGCCAACAATCTGCGCCGCCTGGCCAGAAACTGCATTGGCCGCAGTAGCGCGGGGTAAAATCGAAGCCGGAACCAGAGCTGGCAGCATCGAAATCATCGACGGTGATTCGACGGTTTTAGCGCAGGCGATAATAAAAATCAGCATCAGGATCACCCAGATGCTGGCATCACCTTGCCACGTCAACCAGGCCAGCGCCGCAATCGCCAGCCATTCGCAAATCTGCCCGATCAGCACCACGCGGCGCCGGTCAAACTGGTCGGCGATGTGCCCGGCAGGCAGCGCCAGCGTGACCGAAGGAACAAACTGCACAAGACCAATCATCCCCAGCCAGAAAGCACTTTGCGTCTGGGAATAGATCTGCCAGCCGACAATGATGGATAACATCTGAAAACCAAAGCTGGAACTGGTTCGCGCCAGCCAGAATGCCACAAACGAACGGTGCTGCAATAAACGACCATCACTGCCTGATAACACAGGTGCCATAGCTTATCTCATCTTATTCCCGCCATACTTCAAGTTGCCTGTTTATTGGCTTTCGATTCGGCTCATCCCTGAGAGTCCCACTTTGGGGAAAGCGCAAACACGGATCAACACGGAAAAGCGTTTTGTCCTGCAACTCGAATGATTTTGGGTATCTGTATTAATGTCCTGCCGCAGGCGGCGCGCTGGCCGTACCGGAACGCACAAACGGCGGACGGGCAAACCAAATCAACACCATTAGCCCCATAAAACCCCAGCCCAGCAGCCAGAAATAGTCAATGGTCGACATCATGTAGGCCTGCTGCTCGATGGTTTTATCCACTGCTGCAAGGTGCTGCTGTGTTACCCCCCCCATCTTATTCAGGTAGTCCATTGCCGTAGGGTTATAGGCAGTGACGCTCTCGGTGAGGTTAGCATGGTGATAAACCTCACGCCGCGACCAAATCCAGGTGGTGAGCGACGAGGCGAAAGAACCGCCGAGCACGCGGAAAAAGGTCGCCAGCCCGGATCCTTCCGCCACTTCAACACCATTCAAATTCGACAGCACAATGGTGGTGATCGGCATAAAAAAGAAGGCCACGCCGATGCCCATAAACATCTGTACTTCGGCAATGGTGCGAAAATCGACGCTGGTATTGAACTGAGCACGAAGCAAACACGATATGCCCATCGTCAGAAACGACAGCGTGGCGAGGAATCGCAGATCCACTTTGTGCGCATAGCGGCCGATAAACGGCGTCAGCAACAGCGGCAAAAAACCCATCGGAGCAGCGGCCAGCCCGGCCCAGATAGCGGTGTAGCCCATCTGGGTTTGTAGCCATTGCGGCAGAATAATGTTGATGGCGAAAAACGCAGCATAGCCGAGCGTCAGCGTTGCCGTACCAATCGCAAAGTTACGCTCCTTAAATAGCCGCAGGTTCACAATCGGGTGGTTTTCCCCCAGTTCCCAAATCACGAACGAGACCAGCGCAATCGCGGAGATGACTGACATAACGATGATTTCCGGCGCGCTGAACCAATCAAGATCGTTGCCTTTGTCGAGCACCACCTGCAACAACCCTACGCCAAGTACCAGCAGCGCAATGCCAATGTAATCAATCGGCGCGATGGTGGTCGTCTCTTCCCTGGTACGAAGCTGACTCCAGACGGCAATAGCGGCGAAAATCCCGATCGGCACGTTGATGTAAAAGATCCATGGCCACGAGTAGTTATCGGTGATCCAGCCACCGGTGATCGGACCGACAATTGGTGCCACGACGGTCACCATCGACAGCAGGGCCAGCGCCATGCTGCGTTTGCTGGTCGGGAAAATGACCAGCAATAGCGTCTGGCACATCGGGAACATCGGCCCGGCGAAAAAGCCCTGCAGGGCGCGGAAAATAATCAGCTCGGTCATGCTGTGGGCAAACCCGCAGAGGAACGAGGTCAGCGTAAAGAGCGCCACCGAACCGACAAACAGCTTAAGCTGACCGAAGCGTCGGGTGAACCAGCCGGTTAGCGGCAGCGCAATGGCGTTGCACACCGCAAACGAGGTGATCACCCAGGTGCCCTGATCCGAACTGACACCGAGGTTACCGGCAATGGTCGGCAGCGCCACATTGGCGATAGTGGTATCCAGCACCTGCATAAACGTTGCCAGCGACAGCGCAATCGTCGCCAGCAGCAGGCTGGGAGGCGTAAACGCCGACTTATCTTGCATAACGTCTCTCTTAACGGGCGCTGGACGCTACCGCCTGGCTGTTGTCATGAAGAATTTTCGCCACCAGTTGATCGGCATTTTGCAGCGCGTTCTGGTACACATCGGTGGTAAAGCGCGGCGCGGCAACCGTTTTCTGTGGCAGCAGGTGACCTTCCGTATCACGGATATCTACGCGGACAAACATTGATAGCCCCACGCGTAGCGGATGCTTCTGCATATCGTGCGGATCAAGCGTGATGCGCACCGGCAGACGCTGGATGATCTTGATCCAGTTACCGCTGGCGTTCTGCGCGGGTAGCAGCGAGAAGGCGCTGCCGGTGCCGATACCGAGGCTCTCAATTACCCCATGGTATTCAACGCTATCGCCATAGAGATCGGCGGTCAGCGTCACTTTCTGCCCCAGCCGCATAGCGTCCATCTGGCTCTCTTTAAAGTTAGCATCCACCCAGACTTGATCCAGCGGCACAATCGACATCAACGTCGTGCCGGAATCAACCCGCATGCCAAGCTGCACCGCGCGTTTGGCAACAAAGCCGCTCACTGGCGCAATAATGGTGCTACGGGCATTATCGAGGTAGCGCTGGCGCAGTGTGGCGACCGCACTTTTGATTTCCGGGTGGCTGTCGATCACCGTGTCATCGACCATCGCCAGATTGGTGGTTAACGCCTGCTGCGCCGCCGCCAAATCACTTTTCGCGGTGGTCACCGCATCGCGGTAATGCGCCAGATCCTCAGCCGCAACCGCTCCGCTGGCGAAGATCTTTTGCCGACGTGCATAATCATTTTGCGCGGTTTGCAGCGCCACCTGTTTGGCTTCGACCTGCGCGCGATAGTTATCGGCGGTGCTGTAAAGCCCACGCACCTGGCGCACGGTGTTGGCAAGGTTGGCTTCCGCCTGTTGCAGGGCGATCTCCGTATCGCTCGGATCGAGTAGCACCAGCGGCTGCCCTTTTTCTACGTAATCGCCTTCATCAACGGCAACCTGAGTGACGGTACCGGCAATTTGCGGCGTCAGCGTTACCAGGTTGTCATTGACGTAGGCATCATCAGTCGTTTCGTAATAGCGGGCATACAAAAAGTACCAGACCAGACATCCTGCGGCGATCGCCAGCAAAATAAGGAACAGAATAGCGAAGTTGCGCTTACGTTTGCCCGGCGCACGTTCGGCTTGTGCAGATGAAGTTTGCATCGTGAATACCTTGTTGGACAGCTTAGCGATGTGGGCGAGTTGCCTCGTCCGGCAACATTTTTATCAGTAAATCGACCAGCAATCGTGACTCTTCATGTGTCAGGCGGCAGGTCAGCGAACTCAGAATTGTGGCCAGCGCCTCATTCTGGAAACGTTCGCAGATCTGCTGCCCTTTTTCGGTCAGGGCCAGGATAACCTGGCGCTTATCCTCCGGATTGGTGTTGCGCACGATCAGATTACGTTTCGCCATCCGTTCCAGCATGCGGCTCATTGCACCGGCATCCATCAGCAAGTTTTTGCTCACTTCAACGGGGCTGTTAAAACCTTTGTAGATATTAATCAGCACCTTGAACTGAGCGGCGGTGATATCCGTCGACGAAAAATACTGATTGATAAGTTGGTCTTTAAACTGGTTCGCCAGATGAATCAGTAAGCCAAGATGCAGTTTGGGAATGGGGATATCCGTCGTGTTCGTCATGATGTTTGCCTGGTCAGTAATTACATATGAAACTACTGACCAGGCAATTATCTGTCAATGGATTGTCAAGATAAACGCACGTTTTGCCTGTCCGTCAGCAACAAACAGCATGCTGCACAGAGGTTTTCACGCGGATGCCTCTGACGTCCCATGGCAAGAGAATTGAATAAGGTACAACGCGTAATAAAGGTTTAATTGTCAGGATGATAACTTTAATCTTTAATTGGAACGGTTATTTAAATTTTACTGGATTAAATATATTATGCTTCTCCGTAAGAAAAATTAAAAACACTACCGATCACGCAATTTTTGATGATGTAACCGTCATACAGCCAGCAATAGCAAGCTTCAGTACTGAAGCATAAAAAGATCGCAAATATTAACTATAAATCGCGTTTTTAAATATCGACACCCACTCTTAATTAAGAGCATAAATATAGCAACAAACTACTATCTGAAGTAACTTATATGCGTACGTTTGAGCACAACACCAACGATAGCTTAATTGCATGGTTAATTAAGTTATACGTCATTATTTGGAGGATACCATGAGTAATACTCAACACAAATTAGATAAAGCTCGTCCACCACGGGTACAAATAACCTATGATGTCGAGATTGGTGATGCCCAGACGGCAAAAGAATTACCTTTAGTTCTTGGCGTTATGGGTGATTTCACCAATACCAAAACTGAACTGCGCGATCGTAAATTTCTGCACATAGATAAAGATAACTTTAACGAAATTATGTCGTCGATGAAACCGGTCGCTGAATTCTTAGTCGATAGCGCATTACCCAATCAGGAGGGGAAAATGGCTGTATCATTAACTTTCCAGAATATGGATGATTTTTCGCCAGATAATATTGTTCAACAAGTAGAACCGCTACGCAAATTGATGGAACTGCGTGAACAATTATCAGATTTACGCAATCGCGCCGCCAGTAATGAACGTTTAAAAACGCAGCTAGCAGAAATAGCAATGCAGCAGAGTAAACAAGCAGAGCAGACAGATAACCCGACAGAGGAATAAAAATGGATAGTGAACTGGCTGTAGGCACTGTTGCTGAAGCATCATTCGGTGATGATTTTCTTAATCAGATAATCGATAATACACAAGCTATTCGTCGTGAATCAGATCGCGGCCGGATGAAAACACAGCTTAATAATTTTCTCGCCGAAGTGACTGCAGGAACGGTGATTGTTTCCAGCGATCTGATTGGCAGTATTGAACAGCGAATTTCAGCCATTGATGAGCTGCTTTCCAGCCAGGTAAGTTTAATTATTCATGCCCCTGAATTTCAGAAAAAAGAGTCTTCGTGGCTCGGCTTGCATAAATTGGTTCAGACCAGCGTAACGGAAAATACGCAAGTCAGGGTTCTGCAATGTACGAAACAAGAGTTGATAAAAGATTTTAAATCGGCCAGCGATTTCGATCAGTCAATGCTGTTTAAATGCGTCTATGAAAGCGAATACGGTACTTTTGGCGGTACGCCATTCTCGTCCTTTCTTGGTGATTTCGAATTTGATAACACACCACAAGATATTAATCTGTTGGAACAGATCTCCCACGTTGCGGCAGCGGCTCATGCCCCTTTCCTGAGCGCTATTGCGCCTGGCATGTTGTCGATGCAGAATTTTTCCGATCTGCCTCGCCCCCGGGATTTGGCGAAAATGTTTGAGACCACGGATTATGCGCGCTGGCGTTCATTCCGCCAGAATGATGATAGCCGTTATATTGGCCTCACCTTACCCCGCGTGCTGGGGCGTATGCCTTACGGCAGTAAAACCATCCCGGCAGAAACCTTTAGCTTCGAAGAACATATCAACGAAAATGAAAGCGGTAGTGATTATCTGTGGATGAACTCCGCCTGGGAACTGGCAGGCAAAATCGTTGAGTCCTTTGAAGAGTACGGCTGGTGCGCATCCATTCGCGGCGTCGAAGGGGGTGGTCTGGTGCAATCATTACCAGCGTATAACTACACCTCATCCAGCGGTGAAAGGACCCTGCAATGTCCTACCCAGGTCGCTATCTCAGATCGGCGGGAAAAAGAGCTTTCTGATCTCGGTTTTATTCCGTTGGTGCACTGCAAAGGAACCGACTACGCGGCGTTTTTTGCCGTTCAGTCCGCCAACAAACCGCGTTTATATAACTCTGACCAGGCGAATGCAAATGCACGTTTATCGAGCCAGTTGCCCTACATCCTGGCCACGTCGCGGTTTGCCCATTATTTGAAATCCATCGTTCGCGATAAGGTCGGCAGCTTTATGTCGCGCAGCGAGTGTGAAGAATATTTACAGAAGTGGATTATGCAATATGTCGTCGCTTCCGATAACGCAGGCCCGGAAACGAAAGCACGCTATCCCCTTCGCGAAGCCCAAATAAACGTAGTTGAAGTTCCTGGTTTTCCCGGAACTTATCGCGCAATCGCATGGTTAAAACCTCATTTTCAACTTGAGGGATTAAGTATGTCTTTACGCCTTGTAGCAGATTTACCGTCTGCTGCCGGTGCGTAAATATATGTTCATCGTTTCATTATTAATAAAGGATTAGATATGGCCAAACTCCAGGATTGTCAATTCATCGAAATTAAAATTGACAACAAACCCATTAAAGGTGCATCAACGGAAGCTGCTTATAAAGACTGGCTCGAAGGGTATGTTCCGATGGGTATCGCTACCTATTCCGGTCCTGACGGTACCCATTTTGATTCAACTCACATTTCCTTATTAGTCACGAAGGAAAGCAGCAACTTTTTTGAGCAGTATTTAAAGCGTGGTTATAAAAATATTACAATCACGACTGTACACCGCGGCTCCGACGAATACTCGGCTAACTATGAAATCCAGCGTATCACCTATACTGACTGTAAAATTCAGAGCCTCCATTACGAAATGCGTGACAAATTATTTATGAATATTAATTTCATCTTTGAAGGTGAAGTTGATCTCACCATTAACGTGCCGAATGCTGCAGAGTCTGGTCTGGATAAAATCGGGCCGATTAAATACGACATTCCGACAAAAGCACTTAAATAATAGCGTGCACCGGCTGCCGCAGGTAGCCGTTTTTTTTCAGGAAGTACGTTGATGATACATTCACTACTCTTAGCTCTCAGTGATAATCACCCTCTTCGCGAAGAAGATGATTATCAGTGTGAAGCGCTTTCACATCACCAATTACTGACAGAATTAAACATGTGTTTAAGCTCTCGCGCACGCTATCCTGGCATTGAGGAGATTCCCCTTATTAATGCTTCGGTATTGAATTTTGGTATCGATGAGTCATTCCAGCAAACTAACGAACTGATCCCCAGATGCAATATTATGGAACAGCGGTTGAAAAAAACCATTGCCCGTTATGAACCACGCCTAATGCAGGTTTCTATCACCAGCACTCAGGATGAGTCGGAATACATTAAATTCCAATTACAGGCAAATTATTTAAATAAGCGCATAACCATCAGGCTTATCTGGAATGACGATACGGGAGTGTTTTATTTCGATGAATAGTTTGCTTTCTTATTATCAGAAAGAACTGAACTTTTTAAAAAAGCATGGCCGGATTTTCGCTGAGCGCTTTCCTAAAATAGCCCGCCGGCTTGGCATGATCGAGGGGGAGTCCGCCGATCCGCATATCAGCCGACTGATTGAATCTTTTGCATTGTTGACGTCGCGTATTCATCAGCGGCTTGATGAGGATATGCCAGAAGTGGTCGAGGCGCTCATTGCTTCGCTGGCCCCACAGTTCCTGCGCTCGCTGCCCTCAACCTGCATTGTTATGATGGAGCCCGATCCCGTGCGCAGCGGCATCAGCGGCAAAAATATTCTTGCGCCGGGAACCGCGCTGTTTACCCGTAACACCGCCCCGCTGCCTTGCCAGTTTCAAACCATCTACCCGGTAACGCTACTGCCACTCAGTATCGAGGCGGCAAGGCTACATTTTGACAGCGATATCCTGAACTGGAAGTTACGCTTGCAGTTTCGGGTCTGGCCCGGCAGTGCGATCGGTGCCGAAAAGATCCGCATCTATCTGCACGGCCAGGACAACGCGGTCAATCTGCTATATACGGTGCTTTGTTCTGAAGTTCAGAGTCTTGGCCTGTCGCAGGGGAAGAACAGAATAGCCCTACCCGCCACGGCAATCACCCCGGTAGGTTTTGAGGCAGAAGATGCGCTGCTTACACGTGATCCCCGCATTGCGCCGATCCATATTCTGCTGCTGGATTACTTTTATTTTCCGCAAAAATTCTCTTTTATTGACCTGCAATTGCCAGAAGGTTTTACTGCCAGCGGCAATGAAATTTTTGAAATTCAAGCCGTTATCAGGCGCAACCGGTTGACAAAAAAACTGGAAAAAATGGCTGATAGTGTCGATGCCAGCTTTTTCCGCTTATTCTGTTCTCCCGCCGTTAATTTGTTTATGCAGCGCGCAGAACCGATCACGCTCAACGATGCCACAGTAGAGCATCCGGTCATTCCGGACAATCGCTATCCGGGGCTGATTAACGTCTGGTCAATCGACACCGTTACCGTGCAGCGTAAAACCGAAGGCCGCATCGAACATTGCCCGGTGCGTTCACTGCTTGAAAGCCATCTGCATGCAGACAATAAGGACAATGCCGGGTTGCGCTGGCAGAGCACCCACCGGGAAACGCATGGCCCACGCGGCGTGGAATCAATCTGTTTTATTGCTTTCAGTAAAAGCCAGCCAGTTTCGGCTTCGCCGATCGCCGAGGTTGTGACCATTACCATGCGCTGCAGCAACCATACACTGCCGCATCAATTGTCGTATGGTCATCCTGACGGTGATTTTGATGCCGACGCCGCTGTTGCCGCACTGAAGACGATTGCCCTGACCCATCCCACACGTCCGCTTCATCCCCCGGAAAAAAGTGCGCAACGCTGGCGCTTTCTGGCACAACTGTCTCTCAATCATCAACTGCTGACAGGCGAACACGGCGCACAACAGTTGGCAGAGATGCTGTCGCTGTATAGCCGTGACGTACAACCGGGGAAAACGCCGTTATTCATGTTGATACAGTCGCTGGAGTGCCAGCCTGTTACACGTCGGCTGGTAAAAAACGATCCGCACTCGCTGGCCCGCGGCATCAATGTGCGGGTGACGTTTCGCCATCAGGCGCTGAATGAACCTGACTATTACCTCTTCTGCGCTTTGCTGGATCGCCTGCTGGCGCTGTATGCCCCGGTCAACAGTTTTATCCGGCTCGCCACCTGCATCGAGCAGGAAGCAGAAACGCTGCACCAGTGGCCGGTACGCGCCGGGAGGTTGTCTTGGCTTTGATCCCGCTTATCAGCAAATTCAATTTTTATCAACAAATCCGCCTGCTGCTACGCACACTGCGGGATGGCGAAAAAACCGATGAAGCATTGCTTGATGAAGCACTGCATCTGACATCAACCCTTTCGCTTAATGCGCCAGAGGGTGATGTGGAGTCGCTATACCAGACAGCACCCGACCAGCCTCTGACGCTAACGGCTTTCCATCATGGCCTGACCGGAGCAATGGGCGCGCTGCCTGCGGTGTATACCGAGTGGCTGATTGAACGCCAGCATCGTTACAGCGACGGCAGCGCCAGGGCTTTTTTTGATCTCTTTGGTCACAGGCTCTACTGCCTGGATTATCTCGCCTGGCAAAAAAATCATTTATACGCGCTCGCTGAATCTACAGGTTCCTCGCCGCTCAACATGGCCATCCTCGCGCTTACCGGCCTGACGAATGAAGCGCCCTTCCCGGCGATGGTGAACCACGCGGCGTTATTTGCCGCGCCCGTGCGTTCAATGGTCAATCTGGAGCGCTGGCTAAGTCAGCTTTTTGCAGTCCCGGCGCAGGTGATCCCGTTTACTGGCGGCTGGCGCAGCGTGAGCGATGAGGAGCGTTGCCAGCTCGGCAATGCTCAACACAGGCTGGAAACCGCGCCAATGCTGGGCTCTGCACGTCGGGAGGCGCATGCACATTTTGATGTTTTGCTCGGCCCGATGTCAGTGGCATCTTCCCGCCGTTTTATTCCGCAGGGTGCAGCCTGGCAGGATCTCTGGGCGCAAATCCGCAATTATGTCGGCCCGGTAATGGATTTCTCGATTTCCTTGCTGATTAGCCGTTCCTCTATCGGTGCCAGCCCGCTGGGAACGTGCGCTTTAGGGGTGGATTTTTGTCTTGGCAGCAGCGCGGGAACTTATCTGCATAAAGTGCAGAAACCTGCCCCGGTCTTTTAAACAGGATTATTGCTATGTCGATTATTGAAAAAAGCAAAGCGCAACAACACCATTTTATCGGCTGGAACGGCGATCTGGCCGGTTCGCTGCTGCTTGTCTCACTTCGCGGTCAGGAATCACTCTCCTCGCCGTATCAATACGAACTGCGTTCGCTGACCAAAATGAATGAGAAAGCGCTGTCGCGCTGGCATGGCGAAGCGGTCTCCTGCCGCATCGGCGACGGTAGTCAGCCGCTACCGCAGCGCCATTTGCACGGTGTGGTGACCCGCATTCGTTATGCACAACGCACCGGGGATGAGGCGGAGTGTATTTTCACGCTCGAACCGACACTCTCGCTGCTGCACATGGGGCGCATGATGCGCATCTGGCAAAACACCAGCGTGCCGGATCTGGTCACCACTCTGCTTAAAAGTTACGGCATTAACGATATCGAGGTGCAATTACATGGCACGTACCCGAAGCGAGAGTACTGCGTGCAGTATCGTGAGTCGGCATTGCGTTTTATTGAACGAATTTTGCAGGAAGAAGGGATCTACTATTTTTTCCGCCACAGCGCAGCGGGTCATACCTTCGTGCTGGCCGATCATCCTGCCAGCCACGCCGCCATTGGCGGAGAGAAACTCGCCTGGCATCATCAGGGCGAAATCATCACTGGTGGCACTATCGAAAGCTGGGAAGCCAGCGTGGCGTTGCTACCGGCAAGTGTGGCGATTCAGGGGTTCAATATGCCGCAAACTGCCGCGATCGATGATCTAAAAAGCGCCCGCAGTACTGATAAATCCATCACCTCAGTAACGTTTACCGATATCACGCCGCAGGGCGAACGTGAATTGATCTCCCGTCATGCCCAAACGGCGATGGCGGCGAAAGAGGCCAATATTCGCCATTTTGCCGCAACGGCGAATGCGCACTGGTTGAGTTGCGGCGAAATTTTCACGCTGAGCGGCCATCCTTCCGGCGATAAAGAATACAACATCCGGCGCCTGGATCTTGAAGCAGTCAATAACTTTGACGACAACAGTAGCGCCTGTTTTTGTCAGTTACAGGCGGTAAGCAACGATCAACCTTGGGTGCCAGACGCCAGCCATCCTTTGCCGGAGATCCCGGGCGTGCTGACAGCAATCGTCGTCGGGCCTGCTTCCGAAGAGATCCACACCGATGAATATGGCCGCATCAAGATCCAATTTCCGTGGGACAAAGAAAATCCAGGGGACGATACCAGCTCCTGCTGGGTACAGGTGGTACAGCCGTGGAGCGGCGCGAAATTCGGCGCGCAGTTTCTTCCCCGCGTCGGCTGTGAAGTGTTGGTCAGCTTTGTGCAGGGACATCCGGACTTTCCAGTCGTCATCGGCACGGTGCATAACGGCCAGAATAAGCCGCCTTTCGCCCTACCCGCCGGGAAAAACGAGAGCGGTTTTTTGTCACGCAGCACCCCTAAAGGCAGCGTTGATGAGGGCCATCGTCTGAGTTTCAACGATAAAAAAGGCGAAGAGTTGCTGACCATCATTGCGCAAAAAGATCTCGCACTGACGGTGAAAAACGATGCCACCAGCACCATTGCCGCCAACCGCAGTACCGAGCTGACCAAAGGCAACGATCTGCTAGTGCTGAAAGAGGGTGATATGAGCGTCACACTGGAAAAAGGCAACTGGCAACAGCGCATAACGGGCAATGCCACAACAGAAGTGAAAGACGGTAACTACAAACTCAGCGTGGCGGGCAATAACACCACCGAGCTAAAGAGCGGCAACTACATGCTCAGCGTGAGCGGCGGCGGCGGGGGTATCAAAACCGATAAAGCGCTGACGTTCGAATCCACACAAGGCATCGAACTGAAAGTGGGCAGCAACAAAATCAGCCTCTCGCCCAGCGGCATTACGATTAACGGCACCCTGCTCACCCTTGAAGCGAAAGCCACAGCAGAGCTTAAAGGCGCAATGGCCACGGTGTCCGGCAGCGGGATGACGCAGGTTTCAGGCGGCATTATTAACATCGGCTAAGGAGAGCTTTATGGCATCCGTTGAATTATCTCACCAACAACAACTTGCATGTGGCAACTGGGAAGAAGCCCTGCAACAGTGGCGCCAGCAGTATGACTTCAAAGCGGTCGTCACCAAATTGACCGCCCTGCTTCGGCGCTTTGCCAGCACGGATGCGCTGCCG
This sequence comes from Kosakonia arachidis, assembly GCF_900116535.1. Classification (GTDB taxonomy): domain Bacteria; phylum Pseudomonadota; class Gammaproteobacteria; order Enterobacterales; family Enterobacteriaceae; genus Kosakonia; species Kosakonia arachidis. The sequence continues at coordinate 134,807 of NZ_FPAU01000007.1, forward strand.
CTGCTGAATGATATCGCCCATTACGGCCGTCAACCCGACGAAATACTGCGCTGGCGTATCTTTGAACAGGCGAAAGAGCTGGGTTTTAACACGCCAGTTGGCGCCCTCGCTTTATCGCTATTCTGGTCGCAGGGAAGTATGAGCCCGCCGGATCTTGAGCCGGTTTATCCCGATCCGCAACTGAGCCAGCAAATCCTCAATTGTGCACTGGTGATGTCAGCCTGCCAGCTCTCGGAGTCTCCGACAGAGGGCGTACGTCTGCTATTTTCCCACATTGCTAACGGAGGTCTGTGATGGCTCAACCTGCAGCCCGTATTTCTGATATGCATACCTGCCCGATGATGACGCCCGGCGTTCCGCCGATCCCACATGTTGGCGGGCCCATCATGCCGCCAGGTGTCCCTACCGTGCTGATTGGCGGTCTTCCCGCCGCGACCGTTGGCTCAATGGCGACCTGTGTCGGGCCTGTCGACAGTATTGTGATGGGCAGTTTCAAAGTGTTGATCGGCAAAAAACCAGCTGCACGCATGGGAGACAGTTGCGCTCATGGCGGCGTGATTGTCGCCGGGTGCCCCACCGTGCTGATCGGATAAGTGAACATGACCCTTGTTGCCGATATCGCGCCACTGTTAGCGCCAATAAGCCCGGAAAATCCTGCCGGGGAAAATCTGGAATATGAGCTGCTATTTGACACCATCCGCAGCGCACGAGAAAGCGACCCGGACTACTTACCCGAAGGCGGCTGGTCGGTGAGCGAACCCCGCAAAGCGGACTGGAAGAAAGTGCGGACGTTGAGTGAAAAAGCCCTCACGGAGCAAAGCAAAGATCTGCAACTGGCGTGCTGGCTCGTGGAATCGCGCTGCCATTTGCAGGGGCTGGCTGGGTTGTGCTCGGGCCTCGATTTTCTTTGTGCCTTCCTGCAACAGTTCTGGTTTCAGTGCTGGCCTTCACTTGAGGAGGATGGCGTTTTAGCTCGCCGTAGCCGACTGTCGCGCCTCGATCGCGACATAAGTATGCAGCTTATTCACCAGCCGTTGTTGCCCCAACAAATGACTTCGCTGGCGACATGGCGGGAAATCCAGGTGTTTGAACAAAAAGCAGCCAATCACCCGGACAGCCGCGAGGAACTGATAAAGCAGAAAGGCGATCTGTCGATGATCAGTTTCGACCGGCTGGCGACGCAATTTTCTGCTCATGACATCAGTCAACAGCTTGCGCTGACGAAACAACTTGCCACTGTGCTGCGGCAATGTGAGGCATGTTATGCCTCGTTGAGTGAGGACCAGGAAGGCGATGTCTTTGTTCTGATCCGCCAGACATTAGCCGAAGTGACCGACTATCTGCAACGCCTGGCGCAACGGGCAGTGCCGTTGGCTGCCAATGTGCCTGCTGACGGCGCTGGAGACGCGCCGCCCGCCACGACGTCGTCCTTCGCCACCTCACAGGTGATGAACCGCGAGCAGGCCATCAACCAGATGCTGGCTATCGCCGCGTGGTTTCGCCAGACCGAACCCTCAAGCCCGGTCCCCTTTCTGATGGATCGCGCCGCCCGCTGGGCAAACATGACGCTAACCGAATGGCTGGAAGAGATGCTTACCGACGATACCAGCCTGCATGCCATCCATAATGTATTAACAGGACAAACCCAATAATGCCGGGAAAACATACCCTTACCATTGCTTTTTGTGTCGCGCTGCTCAGCGGCTGCGCAGCAGAGGAAAACGCGGCTTCCACTACGAAACAGCAGGCCATTGATCAGGTTGCTGCACCTTTTGCCCAGGGTTCTATCACGCTGACGATTCAGACCGATCCGGATTTAAATGCCGTGCATGGCATCGCCAATAGCTGCACGTTACTGGTTATCCAGGCACAACATGCTAATACGCTGAGCAAGCTGCTCTCTAACCCATTCGCATTAAAGAGTCTGTTCAGCGCCGCAGGCGCGCAGGATGACATCTTAAAAGTTGACCGCTACGCCGCCATGCCGGGACAGCACACGACACTGCACATCGATCGCAGCGAGAATACACGTTACCTTGCAGTAGTTGCTGGTTATTACCCGTTCCCGCAAAAGCAGCATATGGTGCTAATCCGTATTCCCGTCACCACCGAAAGTTCCGGCTGGTGGACACCGCGCTGGCAGGCACAACTGGCGCCGGTAACGCTAACCCTTCATCTCGGTAGCAACGGCATGACGCAGTTTACCGGCGCGGAAAGCGAGCCACTGCGCCTGCAAAATGCGGCGCCCGCACCGTCTCACTCCTCTGCCAGCCAAGGAAGCTGATATGTATCCGGAACTTCAGCAGATTTACTGGTATTCAGGTGTTTATTTACAACCGCAACATTTGCAGTCTGTCGATCTGCATCATCACTACATGCTATCGCGCCATCGCCAACTGACACAGCCGTGGAACGTTGGGCTGATTGAGTCGGTGTTTAACCTGGAAATGCTGGTTGATTTCACGCTAAAAATTGAACGCCTGAAGGCTCTGTTACCTTCCGGGGATTATCTGGAGTTTCCCGGCAACTGTAGTCTGCAACCACGCCAGTTTCGCCAGGCATGGAGACAACTGGAGAAACCGTTAACCCTTTGGCTGGCACTGCGTCGTTTCGACCCTGGCCATGTGAATGTCGGTGAGTCGCCAAACAGCCGCTGGTTCAAAGCGCCTGAAGAAGGTGTGATGAAAGATGTCTACTTCAACGGGCCGGAGTGCAGCGTCTCGCGCATTCTTTATAACGTACAGATCCTCACCGACAGCGAGAAAGAGGCGGTGGTGGATTGTGAATTTATTCCCCTTCTGCGGTTGCGCTATGACACCGATCGCGTGATCGCTGACGCCAGTTTTTGTCCTCCGCTGGTCAACCTTGACAGCACGCCAGTGCTGAAAAATCTGCTGGACGGTCTGTATGCCGAACTGGCAAACCGCGCCTATAAACTCGAGGATTACAAACACCCGGAACAGAGCCATACCGCCCAGCATGGCGATATGACGCAACTGTTAGTGATGCGATCCCTGAATCGGACGCTGCCATTGCTGCACCACTACTGTCGCACGCCGGGCATGCATCCGTGGCCTGTCTACGGACTGCTGGCGCAACTGATTGGCGAACTCTCCAGTTTCAGCGATTGCTGTTCATTTAATGGTGAATGGGCTAAGGAAACGATACGCCTGTTGCCGTATGACCACGATGATCTTTACGCCTGTTTCGCCAGCGCGAAAACCCTTCTGCTTTCACTGCTAAATGATCTGATGCTGGAAGATAACGTCTGGATCACCTTCGTTCCAACCAGCCAGCACATCTTTATCGGCGATTTGTCGTCACTCGCCGGACAACAAAGTGACCGCGTGTTTCTGCGGCTACGTTCAGAGCAGCAGCCCACCAGCGCAACCGAGAGCAGCGGTTTTAAAGTGGCACCAGGTTCGGTGATCGGCAAGCTGATTCAACATGCGCTGCCGGGGATTGCCACTACGGTGCAGGATCCCGCTCCGCGTGGCGTGCCACAGAGTAAAAATACGGTCTATTACCAACTGAACCAGCAGGACGATCTGTGGAAGAAGATCGGCCAGGAGCAGAGCCTGGCCTTTTACTGGGATGACGCACCCGACGATCTGCAAGTTCAGGCCGTGTTTATGGGGGTGTCATGAGCGAGCTTCTTGATGACTATCTACCGGTCTTCAAGCAGGTACTGGACATGATTGCAGAGCCGACATCGTTTACCGATTACGCCGAAGCGCGACAAGGGTGTCTTGTCCAACTTGAGCAGGCAATGCAGCGAGCCTGCCAACAGGATGCCAGCGAAGAGGAGAAAGCGGCCGCGAAGTTTGCGGTCATCGCCTGGATTGATGAAACGGTGCTCTGTTCATCCTTGCCATGGCGTGAGCGCTGGCAGAGTGAATTATTGCAGCGTAAGTATCTGAATGTGACCGTCGCGGGAGAGCGCTTTTTTACCTGTCTGGCGCAACTTGAGACTGTCTGGCATCAGGCGCGAAAGATCTTTCTCTTCTGTCTGCAAAACGGTTTTCACGGTCAGTACAGCATGCCCGAGGATGACGAGCAATTGCAGAAGATCATTACAGAGCAACGTGCGCTGAGCCTTCCTGCCGCATGGCTAAGCTGGCCAAATAACAGCGCGATCACACTCGCAACATGCGGAAAAACCGTCGCCACACCGCTGCATAAACGCCTGCTACTGCGGGCAACCGTGACTCTGTTGCTGCTATACGGGTCTTTATTTTTTCTTCTTTATCACTACGCAAACTGACCTCTATGTTTAAGAAATTAGCCTGCTTTACTGGTTGGCTGGCGGTACTGTGCCTGTCGCTGATGTTCAGTTTTATGCTTGGCCTGTGGCAAGGATGGGGCACCGCGACGATCCTGCTGCTTTGGTTACTGGTGATGGTGCTGACCGCGCTGCTGTGGCACTCGCTTCCCGAGCTATTGCTGCTTATCAGGGGGAAAAAAGGCCGCCGCTGGTTCACAAAATACCGCTTATCACGCCGGGAATATGTGCTGTTTAATCACTGGAAAGCGGGTGCCGCAGTCATCAAACGCATTAAACGTCGGCGTACGCATCTTCCGTGGTATTTGCTGGTCGGCGATCGCTGTGGCAAAAGTACCCTACTGAGCAGCGCAGGGCTGCCCCGTTTTTATGGTGACAGCGCCGACAGCATCACCACCCCGACCCGCACGCTGCGGTGGTGGTTTTTTCGCGATCTATGCGTGCTCGATCTGTCGAGCAATTTTTTAAACGGTACTGCCTCCTTCCGTCAGGCCTGGAGCAAACTTGCCCGCTGGTGCACGCACATTCCCGCGCCGGGCGGCATCATTATTGCGTTGCCTATGAGCCAGTTAATGGCGAGCGATCTCAGCCAATTGCATAGGCTGGCCCGCCAGCAACGTAGCCTTGTCGAGCCTCTGGTCAGGCACTATGGCGAACGCTTGCCACTCTATGTGTTAGTCACCCAGTGCGATACGTTCCCTGGTTTCAGTTTGTGGCAGCATCAGCTTTCTGACGCCCAACGCCAACAGGCGCTGGGTTACACATGGAGCATGCCACCGTGTATTGATGGCCAGGACGACACCACGCTGCAACCGCTATTCGCGCATCTACACGAAGGATTTTCCCTTGTGCGGCTGAGTATGGCGCGCCCGGACACACTCAGTGCACTTGAATACAACGCCCTGTTAGATTTCCCGGAAGCGTTCGCCCGGCTGGAGCCAGCACTGCGCTTCACGTTGGCGGCCCTGTGCGAAGCCAACGCCTATTTCAGCCCGGTCACGCTGAAAAGTATCTGGTTCTGTTCCACCGAACCGCAGGTGGAGAATCAGGGTCGCCGCACCAGCCATTTCATCCAGGATCTGCTTACCCGCCACCTCCCGGCATTAAGTTTAAAAAAATCCGGTCTGCGCTGGTATCAGCGTTCATTCGGCAGAACCTGCTGCTACACCGCAATCGGTGTCTGCGCTCTCTGGCTAGCAATAAGCGCCAGCATGAGCGCTATGCGCTTGCGCTCGGGGCTGGCTGAATTAGCGCCGGATAAGCTGGCGGCGTTTATTGCCGCAGATGAGCAACATGCAACGCTGGCCCTGCCCTGGTTGCCATTTACGCCCTTATTCAGCCAGCAACGACACAACGCTGAAACGTTGCTTACCCGCATCCCGGTAACGCCGCGCCCTGCAAGGCAAACGCTGGAAGCGTTTCAGCTACGCGCCCTTAATGCTTCGCCCGCACAACAGCGGCACTACATTTTGCAACTGGCAGTTGCGGTCACGCACTGGCGACAAATGCAGCGCGGCGCGCCGCTGGATACGCTCGCCGGATCCTCACCAATCAGCGACGAGTTGATGCAAAATGTCTATCCGTCGGCGTTGTCGCCGCTGACCCGGCTGGCGCTGGAGCGTTATTACATTCAGCGTCCTCACGGCAAACGCTGGTTGCAGAATGCACAACGGGTGCTGGACAATCTGGTCAATAACGATCTGTCGTTACGCTGGTTGCAGGCACCAAACACCGCATTTCCGCCACTGCACGCCGCAACATTCTGGCCTGCATTACCCGATTCGCTTGCTCTTGATGGAAGATGGACGCAGGCCGGTGAAGCCACAATTAATCACTGGATGGCAGAGATTGAAGCCGCTACAGGTCGCCCTGAACCGATTTTCCAGCCATTGCGCGAAAGCTGGCCGGAAACAAGGCAGCAGGCATGGCGTCAGTATCTGATTGAGGTGACGGCTCACCTTTCTCCTGATGAGACACTCCCGGCGTCGCGCCGCCAGTTGATTGCGATCGGCCAGAATCAAAGCCCGGCGATGCGCTTTGCCGCCCGCATCGTTGACGAGCTTGAAGCCATTTTGCCGCAACAGGCGCAGCCCTGGCTGACCACGCTGCGTGATGTTCAGACACTCGCCAGCGCGGGTGATGGCACCTCACTGCGGCAATTCAACCAACAACTGCGTCTGTCGCTTGCCGACTGGTTTCAGGGCAACACCCAAACGACCGCTGCCGCCACAACGCAATCTGCCCAACAGGCGTGGCTCGACTGGCAAAAATCCCGTAACAGCGCTGTTAATGCGGCGGTGGCGCAGGAGAAACCGAGGGATACATTAACGCACGGGCTTTTTACCCCAAGACAGCAAAAACCGGATGCCAACCCGCTGGGTGCTCTCTTGCCAGCACTTGCCACGCTGGAGGAACGCGCCTCACCCGATGATATTGAGGCTGATGTGGCGGAGGTGTGGCGGTTGTATCAGGATGATGCCCGCACGCTACTGGCAAACGCGATGGCCAACAGCGCCTGTTGGTTGAATGAGCAATGGAAAAGCAGCGTGATCTGGCCGTTGGGGAAAAATACCGAAAAACGCAGCTACGAAGAGCAACAAACACTGAGCCAGCAACTGGTGAGCAATTTTCTACGCGGCCCGGCCAGACCCATGCTGTCGGTGGACAGTAATGGTCTCAGCGCTGCCGGTTTTGCCGGAATGACGCTGCCATTAACGACAGAATTTAGCCAGTTTCTCCGAAGCGCCTTCACCCCGGATATTCTTCAGGATCTGCCGCAACGCACCACCACCAAAATCCAGGATCAGAAAGCAGCGTTACAAGCCAAAGTCGCAGCGCTTGAGTTACAACAAACCAAACTCGAACAACAGGTCGTGAAAACCACGGTCACCAGCCTGCCAGCAACCATCGCTGGAGGCGCACAGGTGATCCCAACCGGAACAAAATTATTACTGAATTGCCAGAAAGGCGACCAGGTACTCAGTAGTATGAATTTTGCCGACAAGGCCGATTTCACCTGGCAGCCAGGCCAGTGCCGCGGCGTAACGCTCAGTGTCACGTTCCCTGATTTTGTCGCGATCAGTCAGATTAATGGCGACGATGCCTGGCCCTGGTTTGTCAGCCTGTTCTCTTCAGGAGAAACGCTGATCAACAGCAGTGATTTCGGTGACAGCGCTGAATGGCTTAAGCGATTAGGCATCAAACAAATCCTCGTTCGTTTTACCATGACCAACACTCCCCCTCTTGAGGATGCGTGGCAAAGCTGGAAAACGAATGCCGATGAAATCAGCGCCCTCACGCAACAAATCCGCGATCTCAACGAGCAATCTGCGCATCCGCAACCTGACGAGTTAGTCGCGCACGCGCTTTCTGGTTTCCCCGACAACATCACACAGTGTCAGTAACACCATTGAAGGTACTTTTATGAACCATCATTTAAAACCAATAATCACTAAACTTTCCGCTGAGGGACGAGCGGTACTTGACACCGCCGTCAGCCATGCGGTTTCTCTGCAACATACAGAAGTGACGCCAGAACATTTACTGATGGCAATAGTGCGTCAGCAAAGCCCAGTGATCGAGCAACTGGGATTACAGTGCGGGCTACCGGTTAGCAGGCTATTCGATGTATTACAGCAGGAGCTTCAGCGCCAGCGGCCGCAACAAAACTCAGCGCCACACCTTTCAGTTGGGCTGACCGAGTGGTTTATTGCGAGCTGGTTACTGGCAAGCAGCCACTGGGGACAATCCCGGCTGACGCCTGCCGCACTTCTGGCCGCATTATTCGATGACGGTAATCAGTTACAGTTTGCGGCCCAGGTGGAAAAAGCATTGCAATGCGCCCGCCCCGAGGCGATGGCGTTGCTGCAAAACATCTATGCGTCAGAGCCTGTATATGACGAACAGCCAGTGGCCAGTACGTCTGCGCTGCAAAAATATACGCGTAATCTCAGTGAACTGGCGCGTAAAGGAAAACTGGATCCGGTTCTGGGCCGCGAATCCGAACTGCGTCAGATGGTGGATATTCTGTTACGACGCCGCCAGAACAACCCGATTCTTACCGGTGAGCCAGGTGTCGGGAAAACAGCGCTTGCCGAAGCGCTGGCGCTGCGCATTGTCGCAGGCACCTTTCCTCATAGGCTGAAAGCGACAGAGATATTGACGCTTGATTTGGGGGTGTTACAGGCCGGAGCGAGCGTGAAAGGAGAGTTTGAAAACCGCCTTCAGCAGTTACTGAAAGAGGTTGCCCGCTCGCCTACGCCGATTATTTTATTTATTGATGAAGCACATACACTCATTGGCGCAGGGGGATCCGCCGGACAAAGCGATGCCGCTAACTTACTCAAACCCGCGTTGGCGCGCGGCGAGCTGCGAATTATTGCGGCGACAACCTGGGTTGAATATAAAAAATATTTCGAGAAAGATGCCGCGCTGGCGCGCCGCTTTCAGCTTATCAAAGTAGCGGAGCCGGATACGGACAAGGCAACGACGATGTTACGCGCGATGGCACCGGCCATGTCCAGACATCACGGCGTTCCCATCCTCGAAAGCGCCATCCATGCCGCTATATCTCTCTCCAGTCGTTACATTGCCGAGCGCCAGCTTCCCGACAAATCGGTGAGTTTACTGGATACTGCCTGCGCCCGCGTGGCGATATCACAAACTCAGGAACCGAAAGAGATCGAAGCAATCTGTGTGCAACTGCATGCCATTCAATGCGAGATTGCGGCGCTGAAACGGGAAAACAGTGCAATTGCGCGACAAGAAAAACTCCGTCAGCAGGCGAGGACGTTGCAGCGCGATCTTGATTCGCTGCGCCAGCAATGGGAGCGGCAAACGCGGCTGGTGCAACAGTTACAACAGTGCAAGGATGATGAAGAAATTGCGCTGATGCGTAAAGCGCTTGCTGCATGTCACCAGCAACATGCGATGGTGTTTGAGTGCGTCGATGCCGTCTGCGTGGCGGACGTGGTAGCGGACTGGACCGGTATCCCGCTCGGGCACATGCTGGAACAGGAGCACCAACAACTGGATTCACTGTGCCAACGGCTTGAACAACGGATTATTGGGCAAAAACATGCCCTCAAACATATCACGCAACAAATTCGTATCAGCCGCGCCGGGCTTGCCGATCCGCAAAAACCCACCGGTGTGTATATGCTGGCCGGTCCCTCCGGAATCGGCAAAACCGAAACGTCGCTGGCGCTGGCCGAGCTGCTGTATGGTGGGGAAAAGAGCATGGTGACCATTAATATGTCCGAGTACCAGGAAGCCCACTCCGTTTCCGGACTGAAAGGTTCACCGCCAGGCTATGTAGGTTATGGTCAGGGCGGTGTACTTACCGAAGCCGTTCGCCGTAATCCCTACTGTGTGGTATTGCTGGATGAAGTGGAAAAAGCGCATCCGGACGTCATGGAGCTGTTCTATCAAATTTTCGATAAAGGCATCATTGAAGACGCAGAAGGACAGCGGATTAACTTCCGTAATACGCTGATTATTATGACGTCTAACCTGGCCAGCGCGGCACTGACTAGCGCATGGGAAAAAGGCGAAACCTCGCCGGAGGCGTTGTGCAATATTATTCGCCCTGACTTTGAACGCGTCTTCAGCCCGGCGTTGATGGGACGCATGACACTGATCCCTTACCTGCCCTTGCAGCCACAGGAACTGGCGCAGATCATCGAATTGAAGCTTCAGCATCTGTGCCGCCGTTTTCAAACTGCGACCGAAAGTGACTCACGCCCTGGCTGGACAAATAAAGTGGTTAACTGGGTGGCAAAACGCTGTCAAGTGCAGCAAAGTGGCGCGCGTGATATTGACCAGATATTGATCTCAGATTTGTTACCGATTCTGGCTGACCATGCGTTAACTTCAACGGCGAAGAGTAAAGTAAAAATTGATATCCTCAAAGGTCGACTGGCATTGAAAGTGTAGCGACAAAAGTTAAATTTTTTTCGTTATGTACTACGAGTCCAGTGTCAGGATCGTTTCGTGGAGGTTCTGTCGCTGGTTTTTGATTTATGTCTTGCATTGATTCCATTGAGAAAGTTTGCGTAACCACTTCATATAAAAATAAAAATCAAAAAATATTTTTGCATCGTATGTCTAATATTTATAAAAATAATTTATATCTTTTTAAATCAGAGCAATAAAAACCAGCTAAAATCATCACAATAACCCAGCTTGATAAATCATTCACCCAAATAAATAATTACAATCCAACATTCACGCAACTTATATCACTCAGGGAACTCTCAGGAAAAAACACTATAAATGAATACAATTCATTTATTTATAATACGTTCACTTACAAAGGAATCATATAAATACATGTTATGATAATCTTATTAAGAGGAAACATTCTTAAATTTATTACTCTAACAATGTATGCTTAGGGCTTATTGTAAATGGATTCTATAAACAATCAAAAGGAGACTAAATGAACTCGCATATATATCGTATTAATAATGAAGTTGACTTTAATATAGCTGAACGCACTCTGTGTCGATGTGATATGTACCAGCCATCAGCATTATTGACCAAACCCGCATCTAAATGTCTTGAGCTTTTAATAACAAAGAAGCCGGGTGAGATTGTTAAGCATAACGAACTCTATGATTATGCGTGGGAAAAGCGCACCAGGGAGACCTCTCCCAATACTTTATATCAGACGATATTCCAGACCAGAAGAATAATTGCGACGACGTTTAACACAAAAGAACAATTTATTTTAACTCTGCCGAGAGAGGGGTTTTACTTTAATCCGGCGGTAACAATAGAACCGTTGAAATACAAAGCAAAGCCCCCGGAAAACTGCCATGCCAGAAATTTGAAATTGGCATTACATGCCACCAACCATGAATCTGAAATTCACGCCCGGCTTAACACATTGCAGCAGATTCTCCTCGATGTGTGTGATAAGGTCAATTTTATCGAAAAACTCACCCGTACGAAACACGGAAACAAAATGTCAACCGGCTAGTTTTTAAAGTAACCCGCTACCCGGATGCGAAGCTGAAGAAATATTTAGAAGTGCTATGCCTGACCCGGTATATGCCACCATGAGGAGCCCGGAAAGTCTGGTTGCCACATCGGACGACATAAAGCATGTCGAAGTAATGATTGTGAATAAAAGAGCCCCCAATAGCTATGCTGATTTTCTTCCCACCAACAGAATTAAATTCCGTGGCCCCTCTTTCCAGGACAAAAGGATCCAAGACATAAAATTCCCAGCGTCATAAAAAAGGATGAATTGAAAAAGTAAAGCAACGTAATCCCGTCCTGCCTGTTAGGGAGCATGCTATCCGGGGACGGTGAGTTTTCTGCTTTTCATGGTAAAAGTCATTATCCCGCCTTTATGCTGGCTTGTGGCGACGTCTCCGCGATCTTTTCTTTCTGCCCCCGTCTCTCTGCACACTGGCGATAATCTGTGCTTCCGCCTTCCCTTTTATGGATTCGATCAAACAAGGCACAAAAAAAACAGCTCAAGCGTAACGCGATTGCTAAGGTTGGTGAGGCAGTTATAAATTTATGTGATATTTGTCGGTTTTTTTATGCATCAAAAGAAAGGTATCAACTATCAAATCTGTAGGTTTATTCAAGTACCTTTAACAGGAAGCAGTGTATATCGTAACGGCATTACACAAGCAAATGGAGCCAGATATGAGCACGTCAGACGAAAACCCCCTCTCTTCCGCCGTCGAGAAATGCCCTTTCCATGATAAAGCCAGCAAGCACAGCACGCCCAAAGCCACCAGTAACCAAGACTGGTGGCCAAACCAACTGCGTGTCGATCTGCTGAACCAGCACTCTAACCGCTCCAATCCGCTGGGTGAATCCTTTAACTATCGCGAAGAGTTTAAAAAACTCGACTATTCCGCACTGAAAGCCGATATCCGTAACGTACTGACCGATTCGCAAGCGTGGTGGCCTGCTGACTGGGGCAGCTATATCGGGCTGTTTATTCGTATGGCCTGGCACAGTGCCGGGACGTATCGCACCGTTGATGGCCGTGGCGGTTCCGGACGCGGCCAGCAGCGCTTTGCGCCGCTGAACTCCTGGCCAGATAACGTCAGCCTTGATAAAGCGCGCCGTCTGCTGTGGCCAGTAAAACAGAAATATGGCCAGAAAATTTCCTGGGCCGACTTGATCATTCTGGCGGGGAATGTGGCGCTGGAAAATGCAGGTTTCCGCACCTTCGGTTTTGGCGCGGGCCGCGAAGATGTCTGGGAACCGGATTTCGATGTGGACTGGGGTAACGAGAAAGAGTGGCTAAGCCATCGTCATCCTGAAAGTCTGGCGCAGGCAGCAATTGGCGCCACTGAGATGGGGCTGATTTACGTTAACCCGGAAGGCCCGAACGCCAGCGGTGAACCCGTTTCCGCCGCCTCGGCAATTCGCGCTACCTTCGGCAATATGGGGATGAACGATGAAGAGACTGTTGCGCTGATCGCCGGTGGTCACACTCTGGGTAAAACCCACGGTGCCGCAAAACCGGACGGCCACGTTGGTCCGGAGCCAGAAGCCGCACCGCTGGAAGCGCAGGGCCTTGGCTGGATGAGTAGCTATGGCAGCGGCGCAGGCGCTGATGCGATCACCTCCGGGCTGGAAGTGGCATGGACACAAACGCCAACCCAGTGGAGCAACTACTTCTTCGAGAACCTGTTCAAATATGAGTGGGTGCAGACCCGTAGTCCGGCTGGCGCTATCCAGTTTGAAGCCGTCGATGCGCCGGAAATCATCCCGGATCCGTTTGATCCGGCGAAAAAACGTAAACCCACGATGCTGGTTACCGACCTGACACTGCGTTTCGACCCGGAATTCGAGAAAATTTCTCGTCGCTTCCTGAACGATCCGCAGGCATTTAACGAAGCCTTTGCCCGTGCGTGGTTCAAACTGACGCACCGTGATATGGGGCCAAAATCTCGCTACATCGGGCCTGAAGTTCCGCATGAAGATCTGATTTGGCAGGATCCATTACCAGCTGCCACTTATCACCCTGACGGCGCAGATATCGCCAATCTGAAAGCAGATATCGCCGCATCAGGCCTGTCAGTTAGCGACCTGGTTTCGGTGGCCTGGGCTTCAGCTTCCACTTTCCGTGGTGGTGATAAACGCGGCGGCGCCAACGGTGCACGTCTTGCGCTTACCCCGCAAAATGGCTGGGAAGTAAACACCCGTGCGGTGAAAGCTTTACCGGTACTGCAACGCATTCAGCAGGCATCGGCAAAAGCTTCACTGGCCGATATCATTGTGCTGGCCGGTGTGGTTGGCGTTGAGCAGGCGGCGGCATCGGCAGGTGTGCAAGTGAATGTGCCGTTTACACCAGGACGTGTTGATGCGCGTCAGGATCAAACAGATGTCGACTCCTTTAATCTGATGGAGCCGCTGGCTGATGGTTTCCGCAACTATCGTCGCGTCTGGGATGGGGTGAGCACTGAAACCTTGCTGATTGATAAAGCCCAGCAACTGACGTTGACCGCACCAGAACTGACAGCACTGGTCGGTGGGCTGCGTGTTTTGGGCGCTAACTATGATGACAGCAAACACGGCGTCTTTACCGATCGCGTCGGCGTGCTGAGCACCGACTTCTTTGTCAACCTGCTGGATATGCGTACCGCGTGGAAAGCTACCGACGAAAAAGCGGAACTGTTTGAAGGCCGCGATCGTCAGAGCGGCGAAGTGCGCTACACGGCAACACGCGCCGATCTGGTCTTCGGCTCCAACTCGGTACTGCGTGCACTGGCGGAAGTTTACGCCAGCAGCGATGCGAAACAGAAATTTGTCATCGATTTCGTTGCTGCATGGACGAAAGTGATGAATCTGGACCGTTTCGACCTGCAATAATCCGTGCTGCGGTGAATAACACACCTGCGGGCTCAAACCTGCAGGTTTTTTATGCCTGCCACTCTGTTTCGTGACAACGTCACCTTTAAATGTAAGCAAAAAAATCCCGGTATGGATACCGGAAATTGTTAATACCGAGTTTTGCTGACCGCGCTCTGCGATCAAAGAGTAATAACTGATGAAACCAGACACCGCAAGAAGTACGCCTCGGGTCAGGCTTGCGCCATTAAACGGCAGGAATGTAACGCGGAGATGACGGCGAGGTTTCAGGAAAATAAACACCCGGGCGACACCATTATTTATGTCCCCCAACCCAGTTCTGCAAAAAACAGAATTAAAAATCAGTCAGATGCTGAGGTCTCTTCTTGATCGAGCCTGAGTACAAAATGGTTATTATGGCGGGTGATTTTTGCACCGCTGTCGCCATAATTCGCAGAAAGCATGAAGAAGGCATCAGCATCGACATCAAACGCCAGCTCCACCTCCGTCTGCTTACCAGAGGTAATCATTTGATAAGCCTGCTTTAAGTTATACGCTTTTGCAATTGCCATGGATAAATCCTCGCGTGAGATGCGACCGATAAAAATCCTGTACTGTAGTTATAGTAGCGATTTGGAAATTCGTTTGCTTCTCATTAACGGCCTTTCAGATTTGGATCAGACTCACTCTTACACTCAAAATTCTGTTCGCGTCTTGACTTATAATGCAACGAGTGTACTTTTCAGGACATGAAGAGATTCCTGATTATCGTTCCCGATGGCGGCATGTTGTTCGAAGCTGCCGGTATTGCCGACATTTTGATGCAGGCCAATCGACTGCACAGGCATGCGGATGAAACCCAACAACTGCGTTATCGGGTGAGCATCGCCACCACACAGCCACACCAGGTAATCCACGGTCAGTCTGGCCTGAATCTTCTGGCCGATTTCCGTCTGCCGGAACTGGACCCACGCGAGCCGTGGGATACCATCATGATCACCGGACGCGGAACCGATGAAGAGGAAGGCACCGCCGTCGTTGACTGGCTGCGTCTTGCCGCCCCCCATGCCGACAGAGTGGCTTCCATCTGCGGTGGAGCGATGCTGCTGGCGGAAACCGGGTTGCTTGACGGGCGACGGGCCACCACCCATTGGCGGTTGCTCGAGACCATGCAATCGCGCTATCCGCTGGTCAAAGTCGAAAGCGGCCCGCTCTATATTCAGGATGGGCCGATATGGACTTCCGGCGGCGTCAGCTCCGGTTTTGACCTGACCCTGGCACTGGTCGAAGAGGATTATGGCTTCACCCTCGCCCGTGACGTCGCACAAGATCTGGTGATGTATTTGCGTCGTCCCGGTGGCCAGTTGCAGTTTAGCCGCTACCATCTGCAACAGGCAGAGAGTGTCGGGCCGGTCAGTGAATTACAAAGCTGGATTCTGGAAAACTTGATCGAAGATCTCTCGGTCGAAAAGCTTGCCGAACGCGTGGCAATGAGCCCGCGCAATTTCACCCGCGTCTTTACTCGTGAAACTGGCGTCCCTCCGGCGCGTTATGTTGCCGAAGCGCGGCTTGCCGCTGCACGACATCGCCTGGAGCAAACCCGCGAAACGCTGGAGAGTGTGGCCGCCGCCACGGGTTTCGGCAACAGCATCAACTTGCGCCGCATCTTTGAGCGTCAACTGCACCTTACCCCAGGAGAGTATCGCCAGCGCTTCCACTGCCGCAAAATGGCATAAAGTGATCCTTATCCGTCCTTTACGCCAAAGTGCTGCCGCTCTAAAGTGACTTCAGACACGAAAAAGAAGGAGTCAATCATGGTTAAGGTCGGCATTAACGGTTTTGGCAGGATCGGACGCAACGTACTGCGCGCCGCGATCGGTAACACAGAGATTCAAATCGTCGCCATCAACGATCTGACGGATAGCAAAACCCTCGCCCATCTACTGAAACACGATTCACTGCTTGGCACGTTGTCGGTTCCGGTTGAAGCAGGTGAAGGCCAGTTGTTTGTCGATGGCAACGCAGTGCGCGTCTTCAGTGAACGTGATCCGGCGAATATTCCGTGGCGCGATGTTGGTGTAGAAATTGTGATTGAAGCCACCGGATTCTTTACCGATCGCGAAAAAGCGGCGGTGCATATCAGCCACGGCGGCGCAAAACGGGTGATTATCTCCGCGCCGGGGAAAAATGATGACCTGACTATCGTGCTCGGCGTTAACGACACGCAGTACGATCCGACACGTCACTTTGTGGTCAGCAACGGCAGTTGCACCACCAACGGGCTGGCGCCTGCCGCTCAGGTACTGCACCAGCACTTTGGTATTGAACACGGGTTGATGAATACCACTCACGCCTACACCAACAGCCAGGCGCTGCACGACCAGCCGGAAAAAGATCTGCGCGGTGCGCGTGCCGCAGCGCTTTCCATCGTGCCTTACTCCAGCGGCGCGGCAAAAGCGCTCGGCAAAGTGATCCCGGAACTGGACGGACGGCTGACCGGTTATTCGCTACGCGTACCGGTGCCGGTGGTGTCGATCGTCGACTTAACGGTAACGCTGAAACGCGATGTGACAGTGGAAGAAGTGAATGACGCTTTCCGTAAAGCCGCAGCAAATGGGCCACTGAAAGGCATTCTTGGCTATAGCGATGAGCCGCTGGTTTCCAGTGATTATCAGGGCGATCCGCGCTCTTCCATTATCGACGGCCTGTCAACGCTGGTGATTGGCGGTAATCTGGTGAAAATCCTCGCCTGGTACGATAACGAGTGGGGCTTCTCCAACCGGCTGGTGGACCTGACGAAACTGATGGCACAGCGCGGTTTATAATCATCACTCCGTAAACAAACCACGCTACGGCGTGGTTTGTTATGGCTCGTCGCTACGGCTCAGTGCAGCGAGTAACTGTGCTCGGCGCTGCTCAAGGGTAGCGATTTGCGCTTCAATGCGACTGAGGCGTTTACGCTGCAATTCTCGGGTTTGCGGGCAAAATGCGGTCCCTTCCGTGCTGCGCATGCATTCCGGGAAGGTCGCGATTTCCGCCAGGCTAAACCCCGTAGCAATCAATTGTTGGATCTGACGTACCTGCCCGACCACCTGCGCAGAAAAATACCGATAGCCGTTACAGGCCCGCGTAGAGCATAACAGCCCATACCGATCATAATGACGAATAGAGCGCACACTGACGCCCGTTTGCCGGGCAAGTTCGCCAATCGATAGCATCTTTTCTCCTCGTTTGCTGCTTGACTCTGACACCAGTGTAAAGGTTGAGGATAGCCACGAATCGTTAACCAGAGGAACATTTTATGCTGTTATCGCGTGGCCGTAACCTTGCCCTTACCCTGCTGCTGTTTTGCGCCTCACTGTATGCGCAGGATAAACACTATACCGTCGTCTCGTCAGATGGCGTACCGCTGGCTGTACAGGAAACTGGCGCAGCAGACGGTCAGCCCATCATCTTTATTCACGGGCTGTTAGGCAGCCACCTTAACTGGGAGAAACAGTGGCAGGACCCTGTCCTGCAACGCTTTCGCCTGATCAGTTTCGACCTGCGCGGCCATGGCTTATCAGGCAAACCGGAGCAAGCAACCGCTTATACGGAAAGCCGCCGCTGGGCCGATGATGTCGCCGCCGTTATCAAAGGCAGCGGCGCAAAAAAGCCGCTTCTGGTGGGCTGGTCGCTGGGGGGCGCTGTCAACAGTCACTATCTGGCAGCCTATGGTGATCAACAGATTGCTGGCGTGTTGTATGTTGATGCCGTGGTAGAACTCACGCCAACGCAAATACCTGCTCACCCGCAGGTTTATCAGGATATGGTATCAGCGGATCTGAAAACCCATCTGGCAGGTGAGCGTGATTTTCTGCGCCTGTGCTTCCACCAGCAACCCGACACCGCCACGTTTGAGCGTCTGCTGGCTAACGCCGCGCTGGCCTCGTGGCAAATGCAACGCGTGGTGCCGCAAATGAAAGTGTCACTCGCACAGGGGCTGGGTAAAGCAAAAGTACCGGTACTGTTTATTTATGGGGAAAAAGATCAACTGGTAAACCCACAAGCTTCCCTGGCACGGGCCAGAAGCGTAAACCCACACATCCGTACGCTGCTTTACGCAGAGTCGGGACATGCGCCCTTTTTAGAAGAGCCGCAGCGTTTCAACCGGGATCTGGCTGCGTTTGCCGAATCACTCCAGTAGCAAAACGGGGCAGAGTGCCCCGTTTTTCACCACCACACCATCACAACGACATATCCACCACGATACGGCCGGTTATTTTCCCGGCGCGCATCCGATCAAAAATGCTGTTGATATTCTCCAGCGGTTCAACGGCAATTTCCGCATGCACTTTATTGCGTCCGGCAAAATCCAGCGCCTCTTGCAGATCTTTGCGCGTCCCCACTATTGAGCCGCGCACGGTGATGCCATCCAGCACCATATCAAAGATCGAGAGGTCGAATTTGCCCGGCGGCAGCCCGTTCAGCACCATCGTCCCGCCACGACGCATCATGGTGGTTGCCTGTTCAAACGCTTTTGGTGACACCGCCGTGACCAGCACGCCGTGCGCGCCGCCAAACTCTGCGTGGAAGCGCTTGCCGGGATCTTCTTCCCGTCCATTGACCACCACCGATGCGCCGAGACGACGGGCAAATTCGAGCTTTTCATCGTCAATGTCCACCGCCGCCACATTCATCCCCATCGCCACAGCATACTGGATTGCCAGGTGACCAAGACCGCCGATACCGGAGATTACCACCCATTCACCGGCGCGGGCTTCCGTCATCTTCAGCCCTTTGTAAACCGTTACCCCGGCGCAGAGAATTGGCGCAATCGCATGGAAGTCGACGTTATCCGGCAGAATGCCGACATAGTTGGCGTCCGCCAGACAATATTCGGCAAAAGTGCCGTTTACCGAATAACCGGAATTCTGTTGCCCGTGGCACAGCGTCTCCCAGCCGCTCAGACAGTGTTCACAGTGCCCACAGGCAGAGTAAAGCCACGGCACGCCAACCCGATCGCCCTCTTTTACATGCGTCACGCCCGGCCCCACCGCCACCACGAGGCCCACGCCTTCGTGACCAGGAATAAACGGTGGATTCGGTTTTACCGGCCAGTCGCCTTCTGCGGCATGCAAATCGGTATGGCAAACGCCGGTCGCCGCGATCTTGACCAGAATTTTGCCCGGAGCCACCGCAGGTACCATTACCTCTTCAATCACCAGCGGTTGCCCGAATGCTTTAACCACTGCCGCTTTCATCGTTTTCAGTTGCATAGCATTGCCTCATCCTGATGAGATTGATTAATACAGACCCAGCGGCGTTCCGCTGTAGCTGACCAGCAGGTTTTTAATCTGCTGATAGTGACTCAGCGCCAGCTTGTGCGTTTCACGCCCAACACCCGAATTTTTGTAACCGCCGAAAGCTGCATGTGCCGGATAGAGGTGGTAACAGTTGGTCCACACGCGCCCGGCTTTGATGGCACGCCCCATGCGCCATGCGCGGTTGATATCCAACGTCCACAGCCCGGCGCCAAGGCCAAATTCGGTATCGTTAGCAATACGCAGCGCTTCAGCCTCATCTTTAAACGTGGTGATCCCGAGTACCGGCCCAAAAATTTCCTCCTGAAAACAGCGCATGCCGTTATGACCTTTAATCAATGTTGGCTGAATATAGAAGCCGTTTTGCAGGTTATCCCCGTGCTTGATCAGCTCGCCGCCGGTGATGATTTCGCCCCCCTCTTCGCGGGCAATGTTGATATAGGAAAGAATTTTGTCGTACTGCTCCTGCGAAGCCTGGGCACCGATCATCGTCTCGGTGTCAAAGGGGTCGCCTTTGCGGATGTTTTCCATGCGCGCCAGCACTTTTTCCACGAACTGCGGATAGATGGACTCCTGCACCAGCACGCGTGACGGACAAGTACAGACTTCGCCCTGGTTAAAGAAGCCAAGCACGACGCCTTCGACGGCTTTATCGATAAATTCGGCATCACCATTGAGCACATCTTCAAAGTAAATATTGGGGGATTTACCGCCCAGCTCGACGGTGCTGGGGATAATGTTTTCCGCCGCACATGAGAGAATGTGGCGGCCAATCGGCGTCGAGCCGGTGAAGGCAATTTTCTCAATACGTTTGCTACGCGCCAGCGGTTCGCCCGCTTCCGTACCAAAGCCATGAACCACGTTGAGCACGCCTTTTGGCAGCAGATCGCCAATCAGCTCCATCAGCACGCAAATGCCGAGCGGCGTTTGCTCCGCAGGTTTCAGCACCACGCAGTTACCTGCCGCCAGCGCAGGCGCCAGTTTCCAGGCTGCCATCAACAGCGGGAAGTTCCACGGAATGATCTGCCCGACCACGCCGAGCGGTTCATAGATATGATAAGCCACCGTATTGCTGTCGATTTCAGCGGCTGTCCCCTCTTGCGCCCGGATACAACCGGCAAAGTAGCGGAAATGATCGACCGCCAGTGGAATATCCGCCCCCAGCGTTTCGCGAATCGGTTTCCCGTTGTCCCATGTTTCTGTTAACGCCAGAACTTCCAGATTGGCTTCAATGCGGTCTGCAATCGCCAGCAGCACATTCGAACGTTCCTGCGCGCTGGTTTTACCCCAGGCGTCGGCGGCAGCATGTGCGGCGTCCAGAGCCTTCTCTATATCCACCGCGCCCGAACGCGGGAATTCGGCAATCACCTGTCCGGTTACCGGCGAGGTATTTGTAAACCAGCCGCCCTCTACCGGGTCTACAAATTTTCCGTCGATATAGTTGCCATAACGCTGTTTAAAAGAGACTTTTGCGCCATCAAGGCCAGGGTGAGCGTATTTCATCAGATGTTCCTCTTTTATTATCGGTACAGGTGAGGCGCCTCGCGCCAAAGCGGACAGAGGAACATAAGCACTTCTTATGCCAGATAATCGCCATCATAAGAATAAACTGATTTTATTTTTCAAAAACAATGAGTAACAGGAAAATTTAAAGATCTACCGTTCGAAACGGCAAAAAAATGAGGTGCAATGAATACTGGAATTGTGTCGCACATCGCTACACATGGGACACTTTAATGCTACATAACTGTAACATTACAATTGCCGGAGAGTAACATGCCGACACGCGTAGACACTTTACCAACACCCCGTTCCAGTCTGCCTTGCCAGTTGCAGGATTCCTGGCAACGTAGCCTCAACTATGGGTTGACGCGGGATGATGACGCCCAGCCGTGGGTGGCTAACGCGATGCTGAAAGATGCGCGCGCCGAAAATGGCTGGTTGAAACACCTGGTGGCTCCTCTGCTGACGCGCCTGCGACCGGAGCTGAACAGACACCCGTCGATTATGGTGATGTCCGATGCGACCGGCCTGGTGCTGGAGACGCATGGTAACAGCGATTTTCTGCATAAAGCACAGCGCTATGCACTTTCGCCCGGCAATCTGTGGGGTGAACATGCGCGCGGCACCAATGCTATCGGTACCGCACTGGCGCTCCAGCAGCATTGTGAAGTGGCGGGTGACGAACACTATCTGAGCCGTAACGCCGGGTTGTTCTGCTCAGCTGCACCGGTATTTCGCCCTGACGGCCAGGTCGCCGGGGTGCTGGATCTTTCCACACCGGCACTGATACCGCGCCATGATGCAGCCACATTGATCCGCCACACGATATGCCAGATAGAACACGCCTGGGCCACCAGCGCGCTGGGCGCTAATCGCTGGTTATTAAGCCTGCACCATGATGAAAAAATACTCGGCACCGCGCAGGAGTTACTGCTGATTTTTGACGATCGTACGCTGCTCGGTGCCAATAAGCTGGCGATGGATGCTTTCGCCCTGACCAGCGGTCATTTTGGCGCACTTGAGCTGGATGCGCTGTTTCCCGGCCTTGAGCTGCGCGTCGGTGAAACGGTACTGGAAACCGGTAATAATCGGCGCTTCTATGCTCGCCAGACACTGCCAGCCCGCCGTTTTAGCGGACGCGGCAGCGCGCAGCAGACAGATCACCACGGTATCGAAAAAGAGAAAGCGCTGCGTATTGTGAATGCCGGTATTGCGTTGTGCATTACCGGTGAAACTGGCTGTGGCAAAGAGTATCTGGCGCGCGAGTTGTACAACCGCAGCCAGTGGCATACAGGAAATTTCGTCGCCATCAACTGTGCCGCCTTACCCGAACATCTGATTGAATCAGAACTGTTCGGCTATGTCCCTGGCGCCTTTACCGGCGCCAGTCCGAAAGGGTATATCGGCAAATGCCGCGAAGCAGATGGTGGCGTGCTGTTTCTGGATGAAATCGGCGATATGCCGCTGGTGCTACAAACCCGTTTGTTGCGTGTGTTGCAGGAGAAAAAAGTGACGCCGCTGGGTGCCAATACCAGCTGGGATGTGAATTTTGCCTTGATCTGTGCAACGCATCAGGATCTGGCCGTGCGGGTGCAGGCTGGCACATTCCGCGAGGATCTGCTGTATCGCATTCAGGAGTTTCACCTGCGCATTCCACCACTGCGTGAATGGCAACATAAAGAGGAATTTATCGAGAAATTATGGCGCGAACTGGGTGCCGCCAGCCGTGGGTTGACGTTAAGCAATGAGGTTGTGAACACGCTCGCGCATCGGCCATGGCCAGGCAATGTGCGTCAGTTGTTAAGCCAGTTACGGGTATTAATGGCACTGGCAGAAGATGGCGCTCAGATTATGCTCGCCGATCTACCCGGCGAAATCCGCGTCGCGACAGCGCCGCAAGCACCCTGCGACGAACAGAGTGCCATTGCGCAAGCGCAAGGGAATATGAGCCTTGCGGCGAAAAAACTCGGCATTTCGCGCAGTACACTGTATCGACGACTGGCAAAATAGAATGGCATAAATAGCTATACTATTCAGTTTGTTACTCTGGCACCGTCGCGTTGTTTCTCTCGGCAAACTTGCTACGGTGGGCGGGACAACTAAGCTTCGGGGAACCAGGCTCACAACCTGACAGTTGCCGTTGTAATCACTATACAGCGTGCCACCAGTCGGGAATTCACCGGTTATTGCCGTCGCACCGTTGGCGATTCGCCCAGGGCGCTCGCTGGCGGCAGCCGTTTGCATGGTCACCCTCGGTACGATAACCGTTGCGGCGAATGCAATGGCAATCAGTTTTGCTTTCACTATTCACTCTCCAGGATAAAAAGCCGTGCCAACATCCGTAATGCCATCAGCGCGATAACGCAATAAATTGAAATCACTGGGTGTAAAATGGCAGTTTATTCCCGAGAAAAATAAATAAAAAAACACACCACGCGAAATATATAAATCAAAAATCTTTCCGTAAATACAGACGGTCTTCTTATTTTCGGGAACAATCTGCAACCAGAATACTTTGAATCATGGTGATGGTGCGTGGCGCGAAGCTTAGCAAACTCAAGCGTCAGACGCGTGGATGCTGGTAGTAGAAAACCAGCATGTAATCAGCAGGATGAAAAACAAAAACCATACTGATGAGAGGAATAACGTCAGTACGGCAAGTTAATAAATGCAGAGACTAAACTGTGTATATTATCAGAGAGAAAGACAAATATAGAAATGGGTAAAATATACTTAGCGACAGACTCAAAGCAAATAGAGACTCTTTTACGTCTGCCCTGAAATATGCTTCATCGTTATTCTCAGGTCTGGCCTCGATAGTGTTTATAATTAATTTGATATTTTTCCAGACGCAATCCCAGTGCTCGCCGGGTCATATTCAGATAGCTGGCCGCGCGCGAGACATTGCCCTGAAATTTCGCCAGCGCTTCGGTGATCAGATCGTATTCCACCCGTGCCAGGCGCGCTTCCAGGCCTTCCTGTTCTGTCAGGTGGTCGATAATCGGTTGCAGATTAATGGGCAGATGATAACTGTGAATAAACCCCTCGTCCGCCAGCAATACCGCCCGTTCCATCACATTCTCCAGCTCGCGCACATTGCCCGGCCACGTATAGTTGAGCAGCATATTCAACGCCGGGGTGGCAATGGTCGGCACTTCCACGCCCTGCTCGCTGGCAAAGCGGGCGTTGAAATGGTCGGCAAGGATCAGAATGTCGCTTCCCCGTTCGCGCAACGGCGGAATGGTGATGGGAAAGACATTTAAGCGATAGTAGAGATCCTCACGAAAGGTGCCCTGCTCGACCATTTCACTCAAATCCCGGTGCGTGGCCGCAAGAATGCGCACATTGACGCTCAGGGTTTCATTGCTGCCTACCCGCTCGAAACTGCGCTCCTGGATCACCCGCAACAATTTGGATTGTGCAGACAGCGATAGTTCTCCCACTTCATCAAGAAACAACGTCCCGCCATCCGCTTCTTCAAACCTTCCGGCGCGCCGGGAGATGGCGCCAGTAAATGCCCCCTTTTCGTGGCCAAACAGTTCGCTTTCGATCACACTCTCTGGCAGCGACGCGCAGTTAAAGCGGATAAACGGCCCGCCCGAACAGTGGCTGTTCTGGTGAATAGCGGTAGCAACACGTTCTTTACCGACGCCGCTTTCACCGAGGATCAACACAGTGGTGCGCGCATGGCTGACTTTCTCGATCAACCGATAGACATGCTGCATGGTACGGGAGTTGCCAATAATATTAGCCGGTTTGAATTTTTCCCCGCCATGCGGCGCCGTGTGCGCCTGCACTGTTTTCTGCTGCACGCGCTCCAGCAGATGCAGTTCCACGGCCTGCGCAATAATGGCGGCAATCACCCGCAACACCTCAAGATCGAGAAAACGAAGCTGTGCGTTGTGATAAATCCGCTCGATGCCGATGGTGCCCATCACTTTCAACCCACGAATAATTGGCACGCAGATAAAGGAGTGTTGTCCGTCATGCTGGCGATCCCAACTGCCGGTGCGGTTTAAAAACAGCGGATCGTCAGCAATGTGCGGCACGATAATCGACTGGCGCGTTTCAATGACTTTGCCGGTGATCCCCTCGCCTGGCGCATAAACGCCCTTTTCCGCTTCTTCCGGCGATAAGCCATAACTCTCATGAATAAAAATTTGATCACAACTGACATCATACAAGGTGATCATCGCCCGCTTAACCTGCAAATGTTTTTGCATCAACTCCAGCACTAGCTTCAGCGTGCTGGACAAACTGCCGCCTGCACTGACCACTTTGCTCACTTCAGAGAGCAACGGCATCAGTTCAGATCGACACTCACCCAGCCGACAACTGAACGACAGCGCGCCGGTCAGTACCGGCGACAAAGCGTTCGCCGCAACGGCGGTTTTTTCATGGCGCATGGTGCATCTCCCGGTACTCCTCCTGAACAGGCTCGCAGGCAAACACTGCAAAATCAGCGCCAGTGCGTGATGGTAAAGCTATTGTGTAACATGTTGATTATTCAGGATAAAAAAACACGCATCCCGCCACATCGCTAAAAAGTGTTCCCCGGCGAACACTTTTGTCGGGTTACCGACATCAGGACGCCGTTTTTGTCACCACCACCCGCAGGGTGCCATCGTCCAGCGGTGTGCTGTGATATTGCAGGTGATAATCCGCAAGACGGGCAAACCATTTCGGCACATGGTCACACCGCAGTTCCAGCCGCGTGAACTCTGCGCGACCGAGTAGCGGCACCAGCAGCAACTTCGCAGTATGTATGTCATCGGCTCCGGCCTGTCGCGCGGCGATCAGATCGACATAAAATTCGCCAAGCTCAGCGCCAGAACGGACAAACGCCTGCGGCGGCAGCGTTACTGCTTCCGGCGCCACGGGCTGCTGCGCAATGGTGTCCAGCGCCGGTTCCGGTGCGCCCGTACACTGCCACAAGGTCAACCCGAGCCCATCGAACCAGGCGCGCGGT
The DNA here is from genome assembly GCF_900116535.1 of Kosakonia arachidis. Classification (GTDB taxonomy): domain Bacteria; phylum Pseudomonadota; class Gammaproteobacteria; order Enterobacterales; family Enterobacteriaceae; genus Kosakonia; species Kosakonia arachidis. The sequence continues at coordinate 160,689 of NZ_FPAU01000007.1, forward strand.
GCGCCGTGTACGTCGCGGGTGACAAAATGGCGGCAGGCAGGTAGCTGCGCCAGCATCGCCAGCGTCCGTTCACGAAAAACGTCAAGTGAGGTGCAGGACGACAAATCGAAAGCAATTTTTTGCACAATTTGCCAGCGCCCGTGCTCGCGGGAAAATAGCGTTACCGTGCCGGGCGCGGTGAGCGGCGCCACCTGCCCCTGCCGATCAAGAAAAACCGCAATATTCATCTTCTCTCCAGGCTAATAGCCGTGTTGCTTCCCCTTCATCGAGGTAATGTCAATGCGGATAACCTGGGTGGCTTTCAGATTGGCGGCGGGAAAGTGGAACCTTTTATCACTGAAACGTGCCATCAGGCAGTGCAACATGGTGACCTTTTCCGCCTCGTCGTCGACAAAATAGGTTTTACCGACGCCAATCACTGTGCGGTGACGCGCTTCAAAGTTACAGGCCAGGTCGTCCTCGATGATGCCGCCGTATTCAGACACCGCAAAGCAGATGTTGGCGTTTTGCCGCATGATGTCGATTTTGCTGCCAGCGCGCGCCGAGTGAAACCACAGCGCCGTGCCATCCCAGACATAAAACACCGGCAGCAGAAACGGCATATCCGCGCTGGCCAGCGCGATATACATCACCCTTCCGGCCTGCAAAATAGCGTCCAGCGCCTGAGGATCGGTCAGCGCCCGTTCATCGCGACGCATCTCGCCGTGGGGGTGCATTAGTATCTCCTGGCTCATGATTTTTCCTCCTGTAGGCGTCGTTGCTCACTGGTAATCAGCACATCCAGTGCCTGACAAATGCTGAGAATACGCACTTTGTCGTGCTCGTCCGGTGTCCCGTGGTGATAGTCATCCACCGAGCAGATGCCGAAAATACTGTCCAGCGACAAAATGCTGTCGCGCAGTGAGTGACTAAACGTGCTCTTTTCCGAAGCACTTGCCATCAGGCTGCGGTAGTTATGGTTAAAAGGCATATCACCGTGCAAGGAGCAGAGTGCAATCAGATAGCACTCCACGGCGATGGCTGCGACGTTAAATACCAGGCTCGCGGAACGGTTTTGCGCCGCCAGCAGACTGGCGCGGCGATGGTAACCTTTCGCATCGTTGTAACAGCGAACAAAACGCTGTTCATCGGTTTCAAACAGGAGTTGCGCCATGGTTTTCTCCAGCCGGGGCGAACCCCGGCGTTCAGGTCAGGCATTACCAAACATTGAGGATCCACTCTTTATTTTTCTTGTATTCCATATCGGTAAACAGCGTGTTTGCCATCTGCTCAGCCAGCCAGATAGCACCAGCGTAACCCACCACCGGATGACGATAGTGTCCGGCACGGTCATAGGTAGGAAAGCCCACGCGCACCATCGGGATCTGGTTATCAATGGCGGTAAAACGTCCTTTTGAGTGACCGAGAATCAGATCCAGTTCCAGCTCACCGTTAGTAATACGTTTTTCCATCTCCCACAGGTCGGCATTAGTAACAATTTCCATGTTGTACTCCACCTGTTGCTGCAACATCTGAATACGCGGGTCATCGGCATAGGTGGCGTTATCATCACCCAGTAACAGCAGCACCGGTTTCATCTCCAGATCGAGGCAGAATTCCGCCAGCCCCACCACCAGATCCGGGTTGCCGTAGATCGCCACCTTTTTATCGGTGAGGAACATGTGTACCAGATCGGTCAACGCATCGAGGGCAATGCCGCGTTCACGCACCAGCGATGCCGGGATAGGTTTGCCAGTAAGCGTTTTCAGGTTGTGCAGGAAAGTGTCGGTATTGCGAATGCCAATTGGCGTCGGGCCAATCAGCGCCGGGACGTCAAACTTCTCTTCCAGATAACGCGCCGCTTTCGCCCCTTCGTACCGATTAAGTGCAATCGTAGCGCTGGCGTTCGCCGTACCGATAAGATCGGCAATGGTGGTATTGCCATGCGAAACCGAATTGCCGGAAGGCATCAGCGGCGAGTCAAAGGCTTCAATTTCAAACAGCACCGTGGCATCAATCGACATCTCATCCAGCAGATGTTTTAACGCCGTAACATCGCCGGGGTTCACCCAGCCAGTGATAAGGTTTATCTTGCCGTTCGGCTCGCTTTTACGTGCGAAATACTTAACGATATCGCGCACCGCCACGTCATAACCGCTGATCATACTGCCAACAAAACTCGGCGTATGAATTGGGATCAGATGCACTTCGCGCCCGGCGTATTTCTCTTGCAGTAATCCACTGTTGAGCTTACGCACTACGCCATCAACATCATCGCCAATGACCTCTGTCGAACAAGTGGTGATAATCGGGATCACTTTGACATGCGGATAACGCATCAGCAGCACATCCACCGCCTGCTCCACGCGATCCAGCGCGCCAAATACAGCGCCATCCTCATGCACCGAGGAAGAGGCAATTTCGAAGCTCTCTTTCAGATGCTGGGAGATCAGCAGGCGCACGAACATCACACATCCCTGCCCGCCATGCACAATACCGATACAATCTTTAATGCCGATGCTGACATACTGCGCCCCGGCGGGCTGGCAGGTAAAAATCGGGTTGATCACCCCGGTGCGATCTTTCGCTTTTAATTCACAAGACATGCACGCCCCCTTTAGTAGCGCTGGTCGGTCAGTTCAGCATTCAACGAACCGGTAATGGTCAGATAATCCAGCCGCTGGTGCAGCGCCTCGATCAATGAGCCGATCTCCGCTTTATTCATGCTCTGTAGCCAGCTAAAGCGGGAACGGTAGGCATCGGCCAGCACCACGGCATCGGCCCAGTAACAGCGATCGGCAGGAGTTGTCAGCTCGACCTCTTCGCCGCACAACAGCTGGCGGGCTTTCCCCAGCACGCCTGCGTTCTGCTTCTCACGGTCCCAGCTGCGGGAGTGAAACTGCCACAGACAGTGCTTCATAATGTAATCCACCATCAACTCAACATGTTCATCCTGCGTCATACGGCCTCCTCGCGGCGGGCAGCATCAGCGGAAAAATCCGGGTATTCGCGCTGGCGTAACTTGCTGACACTGTCGAAACCGCCGCTGTATTCGCGCAGTTCGCTGTTATTGCGTACTGCGTCGTCAAGCCCAACATCCGACAGCATGCGGGCGGTAGCGAAGCCCTGACCTACCGGGATCGTCTGCTGACTGATATCGAGCTGCGCCAGCTGATGGATCGGTGAATAGATCGCGTTGTAAATATCACGGGCGAAACGTACCCAGCCTTCAAAACCTTTGTACGGCCCGTTGTGATACGCATGGGCGTTGAGGTACGGCACGCGGATTTTCTTCGCCACTTCACCGGGGCGTTTACCAGTGAAAATGACATCCGGTTTCAGTTTGTACATCGCTTCCAGCGACTCCAGTTCGTTGGGATCATCAATGGCCAGCGCACCGGGTTCACATCGGGCGATGCCTTTTTCCATATCGCCCTGATGACCAAACTTGGTGTAAACCGACACCACTTCTACGCCCATCTCCGCGTGGATCACATGCGCCCAGTGCCAGAGTTTTGAGCCACCCGGCCACAGACACACTTTCTTGCCTTTCAGCCGCGCTTTGTACCACTCCAGTTCCGGTTTCCAGCGGGCGATTTCCTCATCGATAATCGCCTGCGCCCGATCCTCAATACCGAAAAACAAACCGATTTTACGCAGCGATTCGGCGAGCGGCCCGAAGCCAAAACCGTCGATGTCGAGGCGCGGTATGCCATAACGCACGCGCAATTCGTTGCAGATATATTCCGCCGAACGTGCACACTCCAGCACATTCAGATGAGCTTTATGCATCGCCCGCAGGTCGTCATAGGAGCCGTTGCCGGTAAAAGTCGACAGCACCTGAATCCCCATGCGTTTGAAATAATCGACCATCACTTCCTGGTCACCCTGGATGTTATATTCGCCAACATAGTTGATGACATAATCGCTGGTGATCGTCGGTTCGACTGTGCCGACTTTTTGGTTTATCCATGCGATATTAATTTTATGGTGGCCACCCGACTGGCTTGGGCCAGCAAATCCCGGTGAATTACAGACGAAAATATCCACATCCGGACGCTCATCCATTACTTCCTGTGCAATGGCGGCAATATCATCACCGATTAATGCCGAGGCGCAGGTTTGATAAATGGTCATCCGTTTAATATTTGGATGTGCATCAAAAGCTTCGATAATATTGTTCTTAAGGACTTTTTCAGCACCAAAAACAATATGTTTCTCTTTCATATCAGTGGCGAACGTATATTTCAGTTGGAAGTTATCGTTATCGCTGATATAGCGTTTTGTCTGCCAGGTGTCGTACGTACAACCGACCGGGCCGTGGCTGATATGAATCACATCTTTCATCGGCGTGCCGATGACATGCTTGGCTCCACAATAGGCGCAACCGCGCTCGGAAATGGTTCCCGGAATGGTATTTAAATACCCCAGCGGCAGCGCGGAGGTGATATCTTCATCCGCACCTTTAACGACGGCATGCTGTTTACGCTCGGGAATACATTTACTGCAATCAAACTCATGATACGGCATAGTTAATCCCCCTTCCGGGAATGACGGTAAAATAACCGGACGAATTAATCACTCAGACCATATTTAACGACCATTTTTTCCAGCTGATCCATGGTCAGAGGATGGGGGATCACCAGGTCGGTATTTTCAATGATCTTGCGTCCCAATTCACGATACTCCTGGGCCTGGTTCGCTTCCGGGTCAAATTCGGTGACGGTTTTCTTGTTAAACTCCGCTTTCTGTACAATGTTGTCGCGCGGCACAAAGTGGATCATTTTGGTACCGATCGCCGCGGTAAACTCTTCGAGAAACTCTTTTTCACCGTCCACATTGCGGCTGTTACAGATAATTCCGCCCAGACGGACGCCGCTCTGTTTGGCATATTTAACAAGACCTTTACAGATATTATTTGCCGCATAAATCGCCATCATTTCCCCCGAAGCGACGATATAAACTTCCTGAGCTTTACCATCACGGATGGGCATGGCGAAACCGCCGCAAACTACATCGCCGAGCACATCAAAAAAGATAAAATCGAGATCGTCGGCGTAGGCTTTATTATCCTCCATCAGATCGATGGCGGTAATTACCCCACGGCCAGCGCACCCTACGCCTGGCTCCGGGCCGCCGGATTCAACGCAGCGAATATTAAAGACACCGGTTTTCACCACCATATCATTGGTTATTTTCTCGGCGCCCTGATCGCGCAAAACATCCATTAAGGTCTCTTGCGGCTTACCGCCAAGAATAAGACGCGTGGAGTCGGCTTTCGGATCGCAGCCATGAATAAACACTTTTTTACCGTGGAACCAGGCCAGTGCCGCCGCCGTATTTTGCGTGGTGGTCGACTTGCCGATCCCTCCCTTGCCATAGATAGCCAGCTTACGTGTCATGATATTTCCTCTTGATGAACAACATTGCGAAAGTGTGTTTGCAAACAGGCAAGAGGAAATTGCAAAGCGGAGGCCAGATTATCGCCAGTGGCAAAAAAATAGGGTTATTAGCTGAAAATATTACGCTTATTTATTTTTCACCCAGGTGACTGGCGAAATATCGGCGGGAGAAAGTGTTCCACCGCGAACTTTCCGGCCAGGAAAACGTTCGCGGAAGTGAAATTCAGTTAGCCAACGAGCGGTGTTAACCAACGACTAATCACCTGCTGAAGTGCGCGGGCCAACGCCGGGCTGTATTGCGCGGCCTGTTCGCGAAGCTGGCGTGGATCAATACCGACATGAGTCAGTTCACTGGCGTGGCCCACCAGCCAGCCTTCAAGCCCGATGGCACTTACCTCCGGATGAAACTGCAACGCCAGCGCATGCGGCGCGTAGAGAAAGGCCTGGTTATCGCAGACTGCACTGTGTGCCAGATGGCTCGCCCCCTGCGGGATGGCAAACCGGTCGCCGTGCCAGTGCAGCACCGGCAGATCCGCCAGAGGAGCCAGAAGATCGCTGTGCTCCCCGGGAGTGAGGGTCAGCGGCGCATAGCCAATTTCCGTCACGCCCATTGGCGCCACCTGTGCCCCCAGCGCCCGCGCCATGAGCTGCGCACCGAGGCAAATACCAAGTACCGGTTTGCCGTGCGCCAGCCGCTCACCTATATGGCGCAGCTCCTCGCTGAGGAACGGATAAATCGCTTGCTGGTACGCACCGATCGGCCCGCCCAACACCACCAGCAGATCGGCAGCTTGCGGATCAAGATGAGCAAATGACTCAACCGGTGTGTCGATATAGCGGCATTCGTAACCGAGCGCATACAGCATATCGGCCAGTGTGCCTAAATCTTCAAAGGGGACATGACGGAAAGCGAGAGCCGTTTTCATTACAACTCCTTGCAGGTTAAAGGCGGGAAGAAGACCATCGTCAGCCGGAAATCCAGGGTTGTCAATGCGGATGGTGTTGCTATTGATAGGGCAAAAAGGCTGTATCGGTCGCGTTTTTTATTTTTTACGCGCTATTTTAAATCGAACGGTGCCAGGCACCGTTCTTAGCGACATCTCCAGAACCCACCATAATCGTGTGCGGATTTATTAGCGCTGGTTTATGGGGATCCTAAGCGCGCAAGGGGCTTTTGTATTTACAGCACCATGTCGTGTTGCGGCGCGTTTTCCATTGTTGGCGCGGCAGGTCTCGCTTCCTGCGTTGTGCTCTCTGGCATCTGAATCACTGGCGGTTTCGCCAGTTGCAGCGTTGCGGCGGTGTCATCCCATACTTTCTGCGTCAGTGCCACGTTGCCGTTCATCTCCTGGCCGTAGCTCGGCACGATCTCACGGATTTTGCTCTGCCATTCCGCTGAGTTGAATTGCTGCGGGAACATTTTCTTGATGACGTTCAGCGTAATCGGCGCAGCGGTAGAAGCGCCCGGTGACGCGCCCAGCAGTGCAGAAATGGTTTTTTGCTGATCGACCACCACTTCGGTACCCAGCTTCAGCACGCCGCCCTTCTCTTCATCTTTCTTGATGATCTGTACGCGCTGACCGGCCTGAATCAGCTTCCAGTCCTCTTTACGGGCCTGCGGATAGTACTCTTTCAGCGCCGCAAAACGATCGTCATCGCTCAGCATTACCTGACCGACCAGGTATTTCACCAGGTCAAAATTGTCGAGACCTACGTGGGTCATCGGCATAAAGTTACTGGTGGTGGTGGTGCTCAGCAGGTCGAAGAACGAACCATTTTTCAGGAATTTGGTAGAGAAAGTGGCGAATGGCCCGAACAACACCACGCGTTTGCCATCGATAAAGCGGGCATCAATATGCGGTACCGACATCGGCGGTGCGCCCACAGAAGCCTGGCCGTACACTTTTTGCAGGTGTTGGCTGGTAATCGCCGGGTTTTCGGTCATCAGGAAGGAACCACCAACCGGGAAGCCAGCATAGTTCTCTGCTTCCGGAATGCCGGTTTTTTGCAGCAGTTTCAGCGCACCACCACCGGCACCAATAAAGACATATTTCGCATCAATAGCGTGCTCGCTGCCACTTTTCACATCTTTGATGGTGACATGCCATGAGTTGTCGGCATTACGTTTAAAGTCGGTCACTTCAGAGGAGGTTTGCAGGGAGAAATTGCTGCTTTTTTTCAGGCTACCTACCAGCTGGCGGGTAATTTCGCCGTAGTTCACATCCGTACCCACTGGCGTCCATGTCGCGGCCACTTTCTGATTAGGATCGCGCCCTTCCATCACCAGTGGCGCCCACTGCTTAATTTGCTGATGGTCAGTGGAGAATTTCATGCCCTGGAATAACGTAGTTTGCTGTAAAGCCGCATAACGTTTTGCCAGATAATCGACGTTATCGCCCCAGACAAAACTCATGTGAGGGGTGGAATTAATAAAGGTATGCGGGTTATTTAATACACCGCGTTGAACCTGCGCCGACCAGAACTGGCGGGAGATCATAAACTGCTCGTTAATTTCCAGTGCTTTGCTGACATCAATAGAACCGTCCGCACGCTGCGGCGTATAGTTCAGTTCCATATTGGCGGAGTGCCCCGTACCGGCATTATTCCAGCCGTTCGACGACTCGAGTGCAACAGCGTCGAGTTTCTCAACCATCACCTGTTTCCACTCCGGCTGTAATTCCTGCAGCCAGGTTCCCAGAGAAGCGCTCATGATGCCGCCGCCAATCAGCAGGAAGTCAGTTTTCTGATTTTCCTCCGCCCAGGCATTGGTCGCGGAACTGACGAGCAGCGCAACGGCGCTCAGCGATATAATTGTCTTTTTAATTGCAGGCATATTGATTAGATTACATAGCGATATGTGATTTGTGGAAACTGATATTAACGCATCTTTACGTTATTTTAAAATATCCTTCACAATTTTATTAAATACCCGCATTAATAGCTAAGCACTTTTTTAAATTAAAAAAAGCAATGGCGTAAAGTGTAGGGAATTAATATCGCAAAGATTTATTTTAAAACACAGAAATATCAAGCCGATTTTCGCCATATAATAAATTATGGCGGGAGAAATGCGTGCGGAAAAACCCGCCAGCTCAGCGTCTGGCGGGCGGAAATATCAGGCTTCCACCAGATGCGGTTTCGCCTCCTGTAGGGCAATACGCAAGCTCTGGTGATTTTCCACCAGTAAATCCTGCGCCTTCGCGTTGTTCAGACCAGTCAGCTGCATCAAAATCGCCGTACGGCAGTCATTATCACTGGAGGCCAGCGCGCTTTTCGCCTGCTCGCGGTTGCACTGCGTCGCCGCCATCACCAACGCGATCTGCCGCTCGATCCAGTGCGTATTATCGGGCTTAAGGTCAACGCGCAAATTGCTGTAGACTCGCCCGGTGCGGATTGCCAGCCCGCTCGCCAGCATATTGAGGATCTGCTGCTGCGCCAGGTGCGCTTTCGGTTCGTTAAAACCGGCAATCACCTCAGCGCCCGTTTCCGGCGCAATCAGGATATCCGCCATCTGTGCGGCTTCACTCTCCCGGGAGTGACTGAGCAGCGCAATGCACGCGCCAACCGACCAGGCATGGCGCAGCGCACCCCACATCCACGGTGTTTTCCCGCTGACCGACAGTGCCACCAGCATATCCTGATGGCCAAAGCGGATCGCCTGGAGATCGGCAATACCCAGCGCGTAGTTCGCCGCCGCTTTTTCCTGATCCTGCCTTTTTGCCTCCGCGCCACCCGCCATCAGACCGATGAGCTGCGGGTGTGCGTCCGGCGCGAAATCTGCAATCATCTGTAGCGCAGCGCGCCCTGACGCCCCTGCGCCCACAATCACCACCCGACCGCCGCGATTTAGCGTGGCGCTGGCGTTATCCACCAGCCGGGCAATCTCCGGTAAACAGGCCCCTGTCGCACTGGTGACCACCTGGTCTTCGCGGTTGATGAGCGCCAGCATATCCTGCGTTGCCAGCCTGTCGATATCGGCTGTCTCTGTGTGACGGCGTTCCATTACTGAACCGTTTGGCTTATTGCTCATACCCTGCTCCTTCTGAATGGTTCCACACACACTATAAGGTTATTTATTTGTTATACCTGCGAATGGGGTCACGCTTCCCGCCCCGGATTGGGCACTTTTCCTTTTTTCACACGGCTTTATGAAATCGTCGCCATCGGTGATAATACGTTTCTTATTAAGAGAGAATCAGGTCTGGCATGAATGACTTAGCCCCTGTGGCGATAAAACCGCGCAAACGTCCGATGAAGCTCGGCACCACGGTGACATTGATGGTGTGCAGTGTCACCGGCTCCGTGCTACTGCTGGCGTGTGCCCTGTGGTTTTGGCAAATCAGCAACGCCACGCGCGATGGGGTAAAAGAGACGGCGCTGGCTGTGGCCCGCACGCTGGCTGATGCACCAGAGATCAAACGCGGCCTGCGGTTGCCGCCAGACAGCAATGTAATTCAGCCGCTGACGTTGTCAGTGACCGCGCGCAATGATCTGCTTTACGCCATCGTCACCAATATGCAGGGGGTTCGTTATTCGCATCCGAATGCCGCGATCATCGGGCAGACTTTTATCGGCGATGACCTGCAGCCCGCGCTGCGTGGTAAAGAGAATGTGGCGGTGAATCGCGGCACGCTGGGACTGGCGCTGCGCGTATTTACGCCGGTTTATGACAACCGCAATCAGCAAATTGGCGTGGTGGTGGTCGGCATTTCGCTCAGCAAAGTGCAGGATCAGGTAAACCGCAGCCGCTGGGCAGTGATGTGGACGCTGCTGTTCAGCGCACTGATTGGCTCGCTCGGCATCTGGCAACTGGTGCGGATACTGAAACGTATTCTGCTGGGGCTGGAACCGTACGAAATCTCCGCCCAGTTTAAGCAGCGCCAGGCGATGTTACAGTCGCTAAAAGAAGGGGTGATTGCGGTGGATGACGACGGGCGCGTTACGCTGCTTAATCACGCCGCGCGACAGATGCTGTTAACCAATGCCGCCGACGGCACTGCCGGGCACGCGCCGCTGCTGGCCGATCTACTGGAGGTGTTGAAAACCGGGGAGCCAATTCAGGATCGTGAACTGGGCTGTAATGGCCTGCTGTTGCTGTGCAATACCGTGCCGGTGCGCAGCCAGAACACGATTATCGGGGCTATTAGCACGTTCCGTGATAAAACAGAAGTCAGCCAGTTGTTGCAGCGGCTGGACGGGATGGTGAACTATGTTGACGCCCTGCACACCGCTTCTCATGAATTTATGAACAAATTGCACGTGATCCTCGGCCTGCTGAATATGAAACGTTATGACAAGCTGGAGGGTTATGTGCTGCAAACGGCGCAGAATTATCAGACCGATATTGGCGCCATTCAACATCGAATTAAATCGCCGGTGGTCGCCGGTTTTCTGTTAGGCAAACTTAACCGGGCGAAAGAGCGCGGCGTGACCCTTAGGCTGGCCGATGAAAGTCTGGTTCCTGATAATCCGAACGAAAAACAGGTTACCGTGCTGGTAACGGTGCTCGGTAATCTGATAGAAAACGCACTCGATGCGTTAAGCCAGCAAGCGGAGGGCGAAGTCAGTCTGTTGCTGCATTATCAGGATGGCTGGCTTGTCGGTGAGGTCAGCGACGATGGTCCAGGCATTGCGCCGGACAACATTGATGCGATTTTCCGTAAAGGATTTTCAACCAAAGGCGATAACCGTGGCGTTGGGCTATTTCTTGCCAGTCAGCAACTTACCGAACTGGGCGGAACCCTGACCGTGGAGTCCGAGCCTGGCGTATTTACCCAATTTTTTGTCCATCTCCCCTGGGATAGTGAAAGGAAGACAGCGTGATAAATGTATTAATTGTTGACGATGATGCGATGGTGGCAGAACTGAACCGCATGTATGTGACACAGATTGCGGGCTTTCAGTGCTGCGGGACAGCGTCGTCGCTGCATCAGGCTGAGGAGATGATCAAAGATCCGCTGCGCGATATCGATCTGGTGCTACTGGACGTGTATATGCAACAGGATAGCGGGCTGGATCTACTGCCGGTTATTCGTGCCAGCGGGCGTGCTATCGACGTCATTATGATTACGTCATCTGCCGATGCCGCTACCATTCAGACCTCACTGCACTACGGTGTGGTCGATTACTTAATTAAACCGTTCCAGTTCCCGCGTTTCGAAGAGGCGCTCACCACATGGCGCGAAAAGCGCAAACTGATGGATGCCCGTCCTTACTATGAGCAATCAGATGTGGATCGCCTGCTGCATGGCGGCGCACCGGAAGTGGCTGACACTCGTCGTCTGCCAAAGGGGCTGACCGCACAAACCCTGCGTACCATTTGTCAGTGGATTGACGCCCATCCTGGTATTGAGTTTTCAACCGATGAACTGGCAAGCGCAGTCAATATTTCCCGCGTATCCTGCCGTAAGTATCTGATTTGGCTGGCACAGATTAATATTCTCTACACCACCATTCATTATGGCGCCACCGGGCGACCGGTCTATCGCTATCAGTTGATTGCTGAACAGTACAGCCTGCTTAAGCAGTACAGTCAGTAAGCCGATAGCTGGCATCGAGCGGTGTGAAGCGGAACTGTCGCCGTGATGAGAGGGTAATTTCGCGGTTTTTGCTGACAAAGATCGCTTCAATATCCTGCCGCTGGCGCAACAAAGCGCAGCCCTTTTCAACACCCAACCCAAACAGCAGCGTGGTCCAGATATCGCCGTCGAGAGAGTCGGTGGAAATGACGGTCACGCTGTCGAGTTCGTTACTCAGCGGATAGCCGCTGCGCGGGTCGAGGATATGGTGCCATAGTTTGCCATCCTGCTCGAAATAGCGCTCATAGGTGCCGGATGTCACCACCGATTTGTTCACGACCTCAATCGAGCCTACCAGCGCTTCGGCAGCGGCGAAGGGTTTTTTCACGCCGATGCTCCAGCCGCCCTGCGGCGCTCCCAGCGTTTGTACATTGCCGCCGAGGTTGATCAGCCCTTCGCTAACGCCCTGTTGATACAGGTAGTCGCGTACCCGGTCGGCGATAAACCCTTTTGCAATTGCGCCCAGATCGATCTCCATGCCTGGCTGCGCCAGAAACACACTGGCAGCGGCATCATCAAGAATAACATCCTGCGGGCGCGTGATGCGTAGCCGCGCGGCAATCTCATCTGCGGCCGGAACAGAATCGCCCTTAAAACCGATGCGCCATAGTTTCACCAGCGGGCCGATCGCCAGATTAAACGCACTGTCAGGCAGCAGGCTGGCGGCTTTGGCGCATTTGATCAGTTCATACACCGGGCGGCTGACAACGACCGGATGACGCCCGGCAGCGTGGTTGATATCCATTACCTGCGAATCGGCGCGGTTAACAGTCAAGAGATCTTCGTACTGTTTGATAAGCGAAAAAACGCGCGACGCGAGCGCTTCATCGTGGGAGAAGAGTTTCAACAAGATGGGTGAGCCCATCAATACCGCAGAGTAGCTCCAGACACGGCTATCAGACATCGCACTCTCCTTAATTGACGGTATGACCTGCTTAACAGGTTTGCCAGCGGATTCAAGGGAAGATTTACACCATCCATCTGCAACAAAGCCGCCATCCGGCAATAGTACCTGATGACGGCTCTGATTATCAGTGCTGTGAATAGCCGGTCGCCGGCCACAGCGTTTAACGCCGTTTGGCGCGAACCGCTGCCTGATGCCCCGCCAGTGAACCGAAGATGATGATATCCGCGACCGCGTTACCACCAATACGGTTAGCACCGTGGATACCGCCAACCACTTCACCCGCCGCATACGCGCCCGGAATAACCTGCTGTTTTGTATTGAGCACTTCCGTTTCGGTATTGATGGTCACACCACCCATAGTGTGGTGCACGCCCGGCGCAATCTGAATGGCGTGGAACGGCCCTTCATTAATAGGAGCACGCAGCGCAGTAGTACGACCGAAATCTTCATCGTGCTGTTTTTCCACAAAGCCATTGTAACGTTCAAGCGTGGCAAGGAACGCATGATAGTCGATGCCCAGTTTGTCCGCCAGCTGACGCGGAGAGCTGGCGCTGGTCACCAGGCCTTTCGCAATGTACTCGTCGGCCGCTTTGTTTTTCGCTCTGACATGCTCATCGAACACGATGTAAGCATAATGTTCCGGCAGCGCAATGATGGCTGCTGAGACTTTATCGCGGGTCGACATCTCATTGTAGAAGCGTTTGCCCTGCTGGCTGACCAGAATCGCACCGCCGCCGCGAATAGACTCGGAAACCAGATAGGAGGTTTTCTGTTCAACGGTCGGGTGGATCTGGATTTCGCCCATATCCACGGTTCCGGCACCCAGACGCTCCAACAGTGCAATACCGCCGCCGGTTGCGCCTTTATGGTTGGTGGTGACAAAACCATCCAGATCCGGACGGTATTTCACGACCATCGCGCTATTGGCGCTGAAACCGCCAGTCGCCACAATCACGCTTTTCGCCTGCACAGTCAGGGTTTCCTGCTCGTCATTCAACAGACGTACGCCGTGCACTTCCCCATCACTGAACAGAATCTCTTCGACAGAAGTATCCAGCATTACATCGATACCGCGTTTGGTGACGTTACGCACCAGGCCGCTAATCAGGTAACCGCCGACAGCGGATCCATCACGCGGACGGTGTGTACGGTCGATGCTCATCCCGCCCGTTGTGGTGATATCGTTCAGCATGATGCCGCGACGCGCCAGCCATTCGATTGCTTCCGGCGCATTTTCCACAAAACGACGCAGCAGTTCCGGGTTGTTTTTGTTACCACCGCCTTTCAGCGTTTCAGCGAAGAACAGCTCTTTGCTGTCCTGAATACCTTTTACACGCTGGAAGCGGGTTTCTGCCGCGTTCATCCCGGCGGACGCTTTGATGGTGTTACCGCCGATGGTCGGCATTTTCTCAACGATCAACACGCTCGCGCCTTCGTCGTGCGCCTGAATGGCAGCTGCCAGACCTGCGCCGCCGCTCCCCACGACCACGACATCATAATTTTTCACAGCCGTGACATCGCCGCCCTCTTCGGCCACGCGCGCTTTGCTGGATTTCAGCATCGCTTTCGACACCGCTTTTTTCACTGCTTCGCTCTGACTGGTCGCGCCGGAGATAGCATCGACATGGGGTGAATTGGCATCCAGAATGCGATCGCGGATCTCTTCAAAACTGCTGGTGAACTCCACGGTTTGCGGCGCAGAGGCCAGTTCGATGCCAGTAATACGGTCGGTTTCCAGACTAACGTTAATCACCATTTCGCTGGTGTCGTCCTGCACCGTTTCAACGAACAGACCCGGTTTAAATTTCGCTTCGCCCATGCTCATGTCGCGAATCATCGCTTCCACCAGCGAGAAGCGCCACAGTGGTTCCGGAATATTCAGCGCTTCACGCTGGGTACTGTCGATAAACAGCTCAAGGTTTTCACCCCTGGCGATGCGTGCGGCCCAGTCCGGATAAGCGATGCAGGCACGACCCACGGCTATCAGATCATAACCGTGATCCAGCCCCTGCGCTGCGTCAGCCACGTTAACCACGCCGCCCACGCCCATCACCGGAACGTGTGCCAGTACTTCAGAGCGCATCGCACAATATTTATCAATCAACGGCGTCGGATCGCAGGTGTCATTAATGGAAGGACGCAGCGCCGCACCAACAGAAAAGTGCAGATAATCAATACCGCGCGCCGCCAGTTTTTCCAGCAGATACATGGTGTCATCAAAGCGAATTCCAGGAACTTCCAGCTCTTCCGGCGAGAAACGGTAACCAATAATAAAGGCATCATCCGCGTACTGACGCGCCATTTTGTGGGTGATATCCAGCACCGCCAGCGGGAATTTCGCACGGTTATCGCGGCTGCCGCCCCACTCGTCGTCACGCTGGTTCGAGTTCGGCGAGAAGAATTGCTGGATCAGATAAGTGTTGGCGCCGTGGATTTCCACGCCGTCAAAACCGGCCTGAATGGCGCGGCGTACCGCTTCACCAAATTTAACCACCATCGCTTCAACTTCCGCCGTGGTCATTGCCACCGGCGTGGCTGCACCGTCACGCGGAGCGGCAATCGCGCTTGGCGCAATCGGCGTACGTCCACCAATCAGTTTCGGCTCAACCATACGGCCGCCGTGGTAAATTTGCAGGATCGCTTTAGAGCCTTCAGCTTTGATTGCTTCGGCGATTTTTGCCAGACCGGCAACTTTTTCGTCGTTATCAATACCAATTGCGCCCGGGAATGCGAGGCCCAGATCGTCAACAAAACAACACTCTACGATAATTGTCCCAATACTACCGGCACGTACACGATAATATTCAACCAGTTCACTGGTGACAGTACCATCGTAGTAACCGGTGCAGGTGGTCATCGGAGCCATTAACAAACGGTTTTTCAATTCTACGCCATTTGGTAATGTAAAGGGGCTGAGGATGCGCTCGTTGCTGGTCATATTTAACTCCAAATCTAAATTTATAAACTTTGAATTCGGTGACGGATTTATTTTTTATTTTCGTTTGTAAATCCAATTGTCGTGTATTTAATATACCTCTAATTCTATTTACTAAATTAATTACGTTAGTTAAAAAACTATTTAACCACCTTAATAACAGCACTACCTCTAATGTATTATAAATTTTAAATAATATATTCACATCATATTAATTACCGGTAACATTGCGATTACCTGACCAACAAAGCAAAGGCCTTTCAAAAGACGATAAAAAAGAAATTTTTCAATGATTTAACAAAGAAAAAACGATAAATGAGATTTATTATCAGCACCAATATTTAACAATTGTGCGATTTCTCACAGAATACCTACATACTGCTATGTGGGCATTAAAAAATATAAAAAAAACCTATAGCGCTTGCGTTTTTTTGATCTCAATCAAGAGTATTAACGAGTGGAAGCGCAATATATAAAAACAGAAAATTTCTTAATTTAATGCAGCCAGATAAGCATTAGATGAAAACCGGCAGAATATGAGAAGTCGTAATAGAAAACTAAAGTAACTTATGTAAGTAAATAAAGTGACTTCGAAATCTGCTATCGACACCAAATTTTTAACTACTTGTAGATGCTCACTATGAAAGAGAAAACGACAACACCGCCGTCTGCCAGCGCAGCCAGTGCGAAAGGTGGAAATAAAAACCATCTGATTATGATGGCGCTGCCGATTATCGTCGCAGTGCTCCTGCTATTTGTTCCGGTGCCGGAGGGCTTACCGCCATTCGCATGGCACTACTTCGCTATTTTTGTTGGCGTGATCGTGGGTTTGATCTTCGAACCGCTGCCGGGTGCTGTTATCGGTTTGACTGGCGTGGTGGTCATCGCGCTGTGCAGTCAGTGGCTACTGTTTAGCCCTGAGCAGTTAGCCGACCCGAAATTCAAGCTCGCAGGCCAGTCTTTTAAATGGGCGGTGAGTGGTTTCGGTAACTCGACCGTCTGGCTGATCTTCGGTGCCTTTATGTTCGCTGCCGGTTACGATAAAACGCAATTTGGTCGCCGCCTGGCGCTGATTCTGGTGAAATACCTTGGCCGTCGCAGCCTGACGCTCGGTTACGCTATCACCTTCGCCGATCTGCTGCTGGCACCGTTCACCCCGTCTAACACCGCGCGCAGCGGGGGTACCATCTACCCGATTATTGCCAACCTGCCGCCCCTGTACGGTTCTAAACCGAACGATCCGAGCGCCCGCCGCATTGGTTCCTATCTGATGTGGGTTGCCATCACTGCTACGTGTATCACCAGTTCAATGTTCCTCTCCGCTCTGGCACCGAACCTGCTGGCGCTGGCGCTGGTGAAAAGCACCGTTGGCATCAGCATCTCCTGGGGGAACTGGTTTATCGCCTTCCTGCCGCTCGGCGTGTTACTGATTCTGACCATGCCGCTGCTGGCTTACTGGTTCTATCCACCCGAAGTGAAAATCAATGATGAAGTACCGCTGTGGGCGAGCCGTGAGCTGGAAAAACTGGGCAAAATGTCCCGTAACGAAATCCTGCTGCTGGTGTTTGTCTGCTGCGCTCTGCTGATGTGGATCTTCGCCGCTGATTTTATTGAACCTGCTCTGGCCGCGTTGTTGGTCGTCGTACTGATGCTGTGGACTGGCGTACTGACCTGGAACGACATTACCAGCAACAAACCGGCCTGGAATACTTTCGTGTGGTTTGCCACCCTGGTTGCGCTGGCCGATGGCCTCTCCTCCACTGGTTTCATTGCCTGGCTGGGTAAAGAAGGCGGTGTGCTGATGACCGGTATTTCTCCAGGGATGGCAACTATCGCTCTGCTGCTGACGTTCTACCTGCTGCACTATCTGTTTGCCAGCACCACTGCACACACCACGGCCCTGTTGCCAGCGATGCTGACCATTGCTGCCACAATCCCGGGCATCAATATGGAAGTGGTTGTACTGGTTCTGTGTACCTCTCTGGGTGTGATGGGCATCATCACTCCGTACGGTACTGGCCCGAGCCCGATTTACTACGGCAGCGGCTACCTGCCGACTAAAGACTACTGGCGTCTGGGCACCATCTTCGGTGTGATCTTCCTCGCCGCCCTGCTGTTGATTGGTTATCCGTGGATTACCATGATGTTCTGATTCACAACCGCCGGGCTTTCCCGGCGGTTTATTTTTATGGAGTAATGAGCTATGTCGAACAAACCTTTTGTATATCAGGATCCGTTCCCGCTGGCGAAAGACAATACGGAATATTATCTGCTGAGTCGTGAGCATGTTTCTATCGCCGACTTTGATGGTCAGGAAGTCTTAAAAGTGGAGCCCGAAGCACTGACGCTGCTGGCGCAACAAGCTTTTCATGATGCCTCTTTCCTGCTGCGTACTTCCCATCAGAAACAGGTTGCGGCCATTCTGACTGACCCGGAAGCGAGCGAAAACGACAAATACGTAGCGTTGCAGTTCCTGCGTAACTCCGAAATCGCCGCCAAGGGCGTGCTGCCGACCTGCCAGGACACCGGCACGGCAATCATCATGGGTAAAAAAGGCCAGCGCGTATGGACCGGCGGCGGCGATGAAGCGGCGCTGGCTCGCGGTGTCTATAACACATACACCGAAGATAACCTGCGCTATTCACAAAACGCGCCGTTGGATATGTACAAAGAAGTGAATACCGGCACCAACCTGCCGGCACAGATCGATCTCTATAGCGTGGATGGCGATGAGTATAAGTTCCTTTGCATCGCCAAAGGCGGCGGCTCAGCGAACAAAACCTATCTTTATCAGGAAACCAAGGCGCTGATCACCCCGGCAAAACTAAAAAACTACCTGGTTGAGAAGATGCGTTCTCTCGGTACGGCAGCCTGCCCGCCATACCATATTGCGTTTGTTATTGGCGGCACGTCCGCTGAATCCACGCTGAAAACCGTGAAGCTGGCATCGACCCGTTACTATGATGGTCTGCCGACTGAAGGTAACGAGCACGGCCAGGCATTCCGTGATGTGCAACTGGAGCAGGAACTGATGCAGGAAGCGCAGAACCTTGGTCTTGGTGCGCAGTTTGGCGGCAAATACTTTGCCCACGATATTCGCGTGATCCGTTTGCCGCGTCACGGTGCATCCTGCCCGATCGGCATGGGTGTCTCCTGCTCTGCTGACCGTAATATCAAAGCGAAAATCAACCGCGCAGGTATCTGGATTGAGAAAATGGAGCACAATCCGGGGCAGTACATCCCGGAATCACTGCGCCAGCAGGGCGAAGGTGATGTGGCGAAAATCAATCTGAACCAGCCGATGAAAGATATTCTGGCGCAGCTTTCCGCGTTTCCGGTATCGACTCGCCTGTCGCTGAACGGCACCATCATCGTGGCGCGTGATATTGCCCATGCAAAACTGAAAGAGCTGCTCGACAATGGCGAAGAGCTGCCGCAATACGTGAAAGATCACCCGATCTATTACGCAGGTCCGGCGAAAACGCCTGAAGGTTATGCATCCGGTTCACTCGGCCCAACCACCGCAGGGCGTATGGACTCCTACGTTGATCTGCTGCAATCCCACGGCGCGAGCATGATCATGCTGGCGAAAGGTAACCGCAGCCAGCAAGTGACCGATGCCTGTGCCAAACACGGCGGTTTCTATCTGGGAAGTATTGGCGGCCCGGCTGCGGTACTGGCGCAGCAGAGCATTAAGAGCCTCGAATGCGTGGCTTACCCGGAACTGGGTATGGAAGCGATCTGGAAGATTGAAGTGGAGAACTTCCCGGCGTTTATTCTGGTGGATGACAAAGGTAACGACTTCTTCCAACAGATCCAGAACAAACAGTGCGCAGGCTGTAGCCAGCGTTAAGATGTGAAAACACCCGGCCGGTAAACCCGCCGGGTGTTTTGTTAAATGAGGGTTTTATCGTTTGTTAGGGAAAATTAGACAAACTGAATTACAAAATTCGAATGCTTCATTTTTTTCATTGCTTCTTCAATATAACAACTTTTAATCTCTTCCGTTAAAGTCTCGTGTTCAAATGGAGATTCGGAAGTTCTCATCGAATTTATTTACGCCACAAATCCACCGATAACTCTCTCACCTGCCATTCTGATTTTGTCACTTTCGCTACCGTCAACAATGTTACGTAAATAAGATAGTTACTCAACAATAGAACCATACATTGGTTCAAGCGCCGCGGCAGCTTGATTTTCTGACAGGGTCTTATGCCTTTTACGCACCAGCGATAATACCTTATCGATATACTCTCGCGTTGCAGGATTATTCATATAGCCGTCTGAAGATATTTATTCCCCACAGGATTGTTCACACAACGATATTCCAGCCATTACCCTAGCTCATGTTAATCGCATTCACTTCGCCACCTATGATTTCAAAGCCAATTTTTTACGTTACGCTCACCGAATGGCAGCCATGAGTTAGAACTCCGGAACAGGTACTTCTTGCGCTTTATATGATTTATAATTACTCCGAATTTCTTTAGCCAAAAAAACCATATCCTGGCAATCAGGATATTTTATTAAATCATCATCTTTCAGTTTAAAACACTTTTCTTCATCACGATGACCGGCCGGCCAAATCATACAAATATACAAACCATCAGTTCCTTGCAAGATAAAGAAATCACCCTGTTCTTTGAAAATAACTTTAACATTATTAATATACAGCTCCTGTCTTAAGGTTATAAACTTCATAATCAATTCCTAACCTGGCGGAAACAATAGGATTATCGCCTTGAAAAAAATCTCAAACAGAATGATTATCTTTATCCACAATAGCAAAGCCAGTCTGAAACTGACTCTTTTGTTATTTCTTGCGACTGAAATCGTGCGTAATCACAACGGATACTTTCTAACAATACCTTCATATATTCAGCATCTAATGGCTTAATAATTTCATCCGCAGCAAACAAAAAATATCGTTCGATATCTACTTTATAGACACCTTCAGAAAAAATCACCTTCAGTACAAAACCACCGTCTATTATTTGATAAAGAGTATAATCCCATGGGTTAGAGGATATTCTATTAATATAATTCATGACACATCTCGATTTATCATACGCTACAAATCGCAAAACCCTGCCGTTTAATTTTTACATTATCTATCTCTCTATCAGAAAATAGAGTCCAGTTTTTCCTGATCAGTTCAGCTAATTTTTTTAGATAATCAATGTCATCTTTATGTTTTATTTCTTCATCTGTCAGGAAAAAGTGTTTACTCACATCAAAATGTGAATTTGGATAAAAATTAGGTATTAGCACGGAAATAATAAATTTATCTCCAGACTCCATTAAAACAAAATCGCCTCGCTGCGAATAAATAATTTTAGCCTCAATCATATATCGCTCCTGTTTTCAGATCATACACTTGGTAGTCAACGTCTTTTTTTAAACCTTTCATAGAGATAACAGCTTCGTAGACTCCATTCGGCAGCTTCCCTCCGGGTAGCGATCAAAGCCCGATACCACAAGCCCGTCACTTGCTCGCTGTGGGGATGTAGATGATAAAAATCAAAAAGTTTTTACGCTAAGATCGTGATCTCCACGGGTGAGCAAAATCATCTCAATAATAGAAAGAAAGATGAGGAAATTGAGATGTTATGCAGATAAAAAGCAGAAAAAGGTTATCGCGGCAGGGTTAATAACATGCAACACAGCCTGTGTTTATTACAGACATACACTATTTGTTTTATTATGGAAACCTACACAGAAAAATCATCTGGATATAAGCTAGAAAGTTTCTTTTGTTTTTCAAAAAAATTCTTATTAACCTGATGTGGCAATTGTATCTTTAATCCCTTGCGTATTTGCGCGGCAATATAAAAAGCATCAGTTAAGCGTTCAAAGAAAATTTCATCAGATGTTTCAAAGTCTTTAACCGCATAGATACCAAACGTCAGATCGCGTAACTTACTTTTGTCTTTTTGCGTTCCATTGATAACATTCCTCAAATATTCAAGCTGAGCAACAATTGAATTGTACATAGGCTCAAGCGCACCAGCGGCTGGATTACCTTTAATCGATTTATATCTTTTAACCGCTAATCTTAAAGCTTTTTCTACATAAACTAAGGCAGTTAATTCAGTCATTTAACAGCTCGATAGCCAGTCGACACGGCACGGATGCATACGATAAACAGAGTGCTGGCGACAATGAAGTAAAGACGATGTCGCACCCGGCAGCATAAAAAATTACGCTATTCCTGAATCAGCAGAGGACATCAGTCAATCCTAAAGATCCGTATAAGAAAATTAGAGCCGACAAGTCGTAAATATATTCATTAAATAACGCGTTTTTCTCGCTTTTATCATAGTGTTGAATGATGCTTTTCATCGGGATAGTGTATTCATTTTTTCTGACTATTTTCATCACCACATCAATATCACAGAAATCTTTTAACGCTTTGCTAAGGAATTTAAGTAGCAGCACTTCGCCCTCCTGACGGGTTAAGTGCTACATTTTTCTTAATCCTGGCATTAATCTCAGCAAGGTAATTTAATTTCATTCCGGCTAAAGAAAATTCTCATCAGGTGCACGATCAAATAATTCAGTTGCTATATGGACAATACGTCCATGTTGTACCAGTTTGTCTTTCCAGTTTTGTGGAATACCAGCGTGGCCGTATAACGCTCCGGCAATCTGCCCTGCAGTGGCAGCAACGCTATCGGCGTCGTCACCCAGGTTTGCGGCTAATAATACCGCATCACGGAAATTATTCGTATTCCACACGGCCCAGAGAGCGGCTTCGAGGGTATCAATAACATATGCACTGGAACGAATCTGATCGCGCGTTTTTTGTTTGTACTCACCAGCATTAATAATCAATACTCGTGAAGACAGCGGTACGACATGCGGTGAAAATGTTTTTTTCCTTCTCATATCCATTGATTAAATAATGCAATATCAATCCAAGGAAAAAAAAGATGAAAGGGATTCAGACGCGCCATGCGTCGCCTGACTCTGTGCCTGCGAGTCAAACCATATTCCACGTAATGTTTTTCGACGAAATATGGCTACTGGCGCTTCACGTATCAACGCAGCGTTACCGGCGGTATTTTTTCTGTATTCCCCATCCACTTCGGACCATGCTGAAGATATTGTTCGAGTGCAAAACGGGTTGTATTGCCGATATCGAAACAGATACTGTTGCTGCTATTTTCACCCTGCTTATACCAGCGTACCAGCCGATCGCGGAAATCATTTACATCTAATTTATTCCCTTGCAGATAGGTTTCAGCCAGGCACAATGCCATTGACGTATCGTCGGTCCACTCACCAGCCTTAAGTCTGAAAGCTCCCCCTCCCACCATATCGTGTACCGTATAACGATCCCGCGCCTGAAATTCAAGCGTTGTCCCCACAGCATCGCCGACCGCCAACCCGACCATTGCACCAATCGCTTTATCCCGTGCAATTTCGCGCGAAGTCACAAGCGGAAGCGCTTCGTCCCAGGCCTCGTATTTAACCGCTGATGGATCAGTCGCCTCAGACAGCCGTTTTCTAATGTTAGGAGGCAGATAATCATAATACCGATCGGCATAATTACTGATTGTAAGATCGTCGGCATGTAAATCGATCATTAGAGCTCCCTCAAAAAGAACAGCACCCGACTTAACTTTAAACTGTCTCGCATTAGTAATCTGATTCCATTCAATCTTCACCGACAGGCTTCCTCATGTCGGCGAGAAAGCAACTATTTGCTGATGACGCCCTTTGCATCATTCCAGGTTATATAAGTTCCGCAATCAAATGTATGCATATTGCATTGAACAGATATAGTTCCCCATTCATATACCCACTCAACACCATAAGGAGGATTAGTCACTGCACGTTCATTACATCCTTTTATATGATCTCTCATCCGTTGGATTAACCTTGACTCTTCTTTTTTTATCATGGATAGGTCAGCTCGTTTATTCCAATCATTAAGCGATTGAAAAAAAACACTATCTCTGTCAACCATATATATACATGGAGGGATATTATTTATGGAAGGTCTTATTTCTAAATAAAAACTCCCACCCAGCCAACTTACTTTCGGGAGAATGAAATAAAAACGCCCCCATTTTTTAAGCTGAGCGTTATTTTTAAAAAAATCAGACGCAATAAACTTATCGTAGCTATCAATATTTAACTCATTATTATCAATGGACAAAGCGCCAGTGCAAAAAACTAATTTCATCACATTCATATGTTTATAACCTTTCCTGGAATTAATTTACTGCGCGCCTCTTCAGGAATATAAAACTGCAATCCACCGCCATCTCCCCACTGGGAATTTGCATTTGCCACTCTGCTCCAGCAGACAGTAGTTTGATTTATGAACACTATCATTAAGTATTCTCGTAAGCGAAGAATTAAATTACTTTGATGAAGTCACTTCAATGGCCTGAGATTGACAAGCATAGGAACTAGTACCTTTCCTGTGCCTGCAACGGCATCCCGTTTTACACGGTATGCCTGGATCTCAACCATAAATATGGTGGCATGGTGTAACACTATGAGTTACGACCTTTATATACCACGTCCTTGCGATTGTCTGCCAAAAGCAGCCTGATTATGATCATTCGGGAATCTGCTGCTAATTTTTAGTTATCGATTATTTCGTAGTCTTTTGGTGAACGCCACATTATGACTTTATATGGGACGTTAATCTTCCCCTCATCTTTTAAATAGCCCATAA
This sequence comes from Kosakonia arachidis, assembly GCF_900116535.1. Taxonomy (GTDB): domain Bacteria; phylum Pseudomonadota; class Gammaproteobacteria; order Enterobacterales; family Enterobacteriaceae; genus Kosakonia; species Kosakonia arachidis. The sequence continues at coordinate 185,182 of NZ_FPAU01000007.1, forward strand.
CCTCCGATGGAGCCCAGCCAGGACCATAAGAAAATAATACACCAGCCCTGGCTAACTTTTCAATCAAGAATATTTGTTCTTTTTCGTTATCAAAGTTAATAGTATAAGTGGTTCCTTTTTTATAAAAACCAAAACTTAATAAGATGGTCTCATCATTAACCCCCTTTAGGTCAACAACAATTCTGTTCTGCTCTAAAATAGTTACTAGCATATAGTTGAGCATGTTATTTCCCTACATTTACAGTCAATATAGTATTAATAACAGAGTTGTCTGCGGTTGACTGTAAGTCGATAACCATTTCAGCAGCCCTCTTAGTAGATGCCCAGGACCTTTAAACTACTTATTATATCTTGATGGGCTTCCTGGATTTAGCGTTCGAAGATCTGTAGTTGTTCTCCATTCTTTTTTGTACTCCTAAAAATCAATTACACGGAGGGTATTTTGTTCCATTTACAATAATCTCGCCACGCTTTTTCATTTTTAAATCCAGCACGATAATTACATACAATCATTCCAGCCCGGTTATGGGGATCGTAGGCAGCATCCATATGTCCCCACGAGCCATAAGATGGTAAAGATCGGTTAGTTACCTCAAAAAACCAATTCCTTAATCTTTAAGTTACTTTACCCTCAGGCTTATTTTGCTCACCTGAAATTAAGTTCTCTGGAGCAAACATAAACCTACTTAACTTTGACTTACTATCTCCGGGATTTATAAGGTCAACAATAAGATATATTTGCCCCTCGAAATTACCGCTAATATTAAAAACGGTACGAAAAGAGGCAGTTTCATATCCTTCATCAGACCATTTTTCCCATAAAACATCAGCATTGATTGTTAAGTCTTTCCAGGTGGAATCTGGTGATATTTTAAGTTGTTTTTTAAAAATAAGGTACCTGAATCAAAATCAATGCTCATATGTCACATTCCCAAATAAAAAGGATCTCCAACTGGCTCAAGGACAGTACGATAATTCGACAAGAAGAATTGTGTGCCTCCGCCTTGACCAAACAACTTTATATCTTGTGAAAGGGCCTTTCCTGTTCCTGCAACGGTATCCCGTTTTACTCGGTATGCCTGGAGCTCTACCATAAATGTTTCAACATGATTTAGACCATGTGTCACGGCCTTTATATACACCGTGTCCTTGCTATTATCAGCCAAAGACAGCCTGGTTATGATCATTCGAAAATCTGTTGCTAATTTTTAGTTATCGATTATTTCGTAATCTTTTGGTGAGCGCTACAGAATTTTTAAAACTAGCAATTAAATCCTAACATTATTTCTTCGGCAATAATCCATCCATTCTCTATCACTTTTAAAATTCGCGCGATAATGACAAAAGATCGTCCCTGTTTTATTATGCGGATCATATGCTGAATCAATGTGACCCCATTCACCGGAGACAGGAAGGGATTGATTTGTTTTTTCTCGGAACCATTCTCTCAAGTTCTGGGTGATTTTTCCTTCAGGTTTCCGTTGTTCACCCATGAGTAATTTTTCCGGAGCGAACCGCCAACTCGCTATCGTAGCCTCACTATCATCAGGCCGAACAAAGCTGACGATAAGATAAATATCACCTTGTTTATTTCCCTTTATATTAAATATGGTTCGGTAGGAAACGGTTTGCGCTTTTTTATCTGGCCATGGTTCCCAAAGTAAACCATCGATTCCCATGAGTTCTTTTTTAGTCATAAATGATGCGAGGCTCAATTCCCCATTAAATTGCAATAAGCCTGTTCTACTATCTATTTTCATAATTATGGTCCGATATCAAATGGGGTACCTACTGGTTCAAGTACGCTCTTATAGTTTGATAAGAAAAATTGGGTTCCATCTCCATTACCAAATTCAATAGGATCTTGCGCTAGTGCTTTTCCTGTACCTGCTACTGCATCTCGTTTTACACGGTATGCCTGGATTTTTCCACGATATCCAAATTTTTCGTGCGGTAGCACTTGTAAACTCTGCCATAACCTTGCTCGGCTCCCCCCCGCTGAGTCTAATGTAGCTTTATCAAAATAAAAGCCTGATTGCCCTGGAGCGCCACCATAAATAATATCGCCTTCTTTCAGCATGGTATTAGACCATGAGTCCCGGCCTTTATATATGCCACGTCCTTGCCATTGTCTGCCAAAAGCTGCCTGATTATGATCATTCGCTTTCGTGGGTTCGTTAGGTTTACAGGAACGTTTCAACCCCCACGGATCCACCCATCCCAGCGCATTCGGTGCATACTGGTACAGATTTATCCCGCCCGCCAGCCCTATCGGGTCCTGCTGGGTAAAGCGTCCGCAGTCCGGATCGTAGTAGCGGAAAAGATTGTAGTGCAAGCCGGTTTCACGATCCAGGTACTGCCCCTGCATGCGCAGATTCTGGGCATATTCCGGTGCCTGGAGCGACGTCTCACGCAACAGTTTGCCCCAGGCGCTGTTTTGCGCTTCCCAGCGCAGTTCTCCTTCTGCATCCGTCAGTCGCTCCGGCAAACCGTTGGGCTGATTGTGGAACCAGTAGATTTCCGGGTCGCTGATGCCATCGATTCGCGCCAGCGGATCGTAACTCGCCTGATCGCTGTAGACATACGTCAGCGGTACATCGTCGTGAATTTCCTGCAACAGGCGCAAACCATCCCAGACAAAACGTGTGGTAACGGCACGCCCACTGGGTTCGCCTGCGCGCAACTGGCGGCGCGTTTTACTGATGCGTCGTCCCAGCGGGTCGTAACGGAAGCTGACCTGAATCTGCGGCTTGTTGCGATCCCGTGGCTGGCTAATGACCTCCGTTAAACGATGTTCGCCATCGTAACGGTAATGCCAGCGCGTCTGCCCATTGTCTTTTTCCACGGTGCGGCCGTGGATGTCGTACTGCCAGCGGATACCATTCAGTTGCGTCACGCGGTTGTGGCGTACAGCCTGCTGCAACGAATTATCCGTCGGGTTCCCTGCCGCATCCCAGCGCCACTGCTCCTGACCGGGCAACGTACCGTCCTGCGTCAGCAGGCGACCTGCATCATCATATTTCCAGCGATACCAGTCGAAGGGATTGTCATTGCGCTCTTCACGGATCAGATTATTACGGTAGTCATAATCCCAACGGCGCGACCAGTGGCGAGGTGCCGGGCGTTGCGCATTGCCGGTAAAGACATCCCGGCGATGTAAACGCCCGAGCCGATCGTACTCACTGCGGCTGGTGAGCAGCCCCTGAGTGCGGCTCACTTCCCGGTGCAATGTATCGCGGGTGAAATCACTGATTGGCAGATTGTCGAGCGCGATGCTCAACAAATGTCCGCTACCGTAGTAAAGCTGTTTCAGTTCGCGGCCATCGGGCAGTTGTGTGGCAGTGCGGTTGCCCAGTGCGTCGTAGCGCCAGCCGAGCGTGCCGTTTTCCCCCTGTTCTCCGGTCACTCTGCCCAGCGCATCGAAAGTAAAGCAAAGCTCCTGTTCGGCCTCCGTACTCCAACTATTTTCATTAAGCGGCGGATGCACGCTAATGCGTTCCGGAAAACCTGCCGTCGACCAGTGCCATCGCGTCTGCCCTTCCGGCGTAGTACGCGCCAGTAGTTGCCCGGTGGGGCTCCAGCTAAAACGATGGGTGATCGCTTCGGGATGCCCGGCGGCAAAGGTGCGCGATAGCGTGCGTCCGCACGCATCGTAGGTGTAACGGCAGACCACACCGTCCAGCCCTTCCTCCTCCAGTAACAGTGAATCAGCGCCCCAGCGGAACTGATAAGCTTCACCGTTTTCATTGTGCAGAGCAATCAGTCGCCCACGGCTGTCCCAACTTCGGCGTAGCGTTTCGCCCATGCTATTGCGCGTGGTCACCAGCCGCCCGGTATTGTCGTAATGGAACTCGCTGCGGCTGCCGTCTGGCGCTTCATGTTGCGCGGGCAAGCCCCGTTCGTTCCAGACCAGCGTTTCCTGCCAGCCTTCCGCCCGCTCAAGCTGGAGAGGACGCCCGGCCGCATCGTAGTGATAACGTGTTTCTTCGCCATCCGCCGCCTGCACGGCCAGCAACCAGCCAAGCGGATGATAGTGGTAACGCGTTACCTGCCCGGAACAGTCCGTCTCGCGGATAATCTGCCCGGCCTCGTTATACTCCTGACGACGGCTGTTCCCGACAGCATCCACCTCTTCGATGATCTGACCGAACTCATCCCGTCGCCACTGTGTCGTGTTGCCCAGCGCATCAACGGTACGCGCCAAACCAAAGTGTTCGTCGTAATAAAAGCGCGTTGCACTACCGCCAGGCTCGGTGATCACCGCAGGCAATGCGCGGTTTTCCAGCCATTGCGTGGCGCGGGAATTGCCTTCAGCGTCGATCTCCTCTACGCGATTGCCCATGTCGTCATAGACAAAAGTCACCGCGTTGCCGAGCGGATCGATGCGGCGGATCAGCTGTTCATCCTCATTCCATTCATAGCACCAATTTTCCCCGCGCTCATCGACGAAGCGGACAATCAGCCCCTGCGCATTCCAGTAGTGCTGGCGAGTTTGCCCATCATAGGTGGTCACAGTGGTCAGCCCGGCCGAAAGCTCGTAGCTGAAGCGGCAACCGTCACCGGTGTTGGTGCGGTTTTCCACAACCCGCCAGTGATCAAACATCGCCCAGCGATATTCACTTTCCAGCCCGCTGGCCGCACGGTGCCAAACCATCAGCCCATCGTCGTTGTAACGAAATTCACGCCGTACAAGATCGGTGGCATCGGTAACGCTGGCAAGCTGTCCATGTGCGTCGTAAGCCCAGCGAGCCAGCGGCCAGTGACGTTCACCATCGAAATGGCTGGCGGACGTGGTGCACTGCGGGAACCGGGTATCATCATACGCCAGCATTACATCAATGGCGCATGGCGCGTCATGAATACGCACCAATCTTCCCTGCTCATCCCAGCCGGTTTCCAGCGCATTGCCATACTCATCACTGAGCGACGCAAGCCGCAATAGGGACGGGTTAGCACGAGTAGGCTTAAACAGGCGCCAGACCCCACCATCGTCGTCGGCAATGGCGACATCGCCCTCTTCGTTGCGGCGGATAATCACCCCTTCGCTGATGCAGTACAGCGCGTGATCGACCGACGGTAAGGTGAAGCGCAGTTCGCGTCCAGTTTCATCAAACCAGGTGACCTTGTCGCTTTCCAGCGTCAGATAGCTGTCAAAAATCGTGGCCCAGCCGGGGCCGAACAACCCGGCCCGGGTGGTCAGGCTGTTGTAACTACGCTGCAATTGCAGGGGAAAATGCCCCGGCAAAGCGAAATCCAGCTCGTTTTCATCGTTGAGCACCTTCACGCCGGTAGCCGCATGTACCGGATGCGATGAGCCGAATACGGCGTTCACCGCCATATCCGCCAGCATACCGCCACCGGCTGCCGCCAGCGCGCAGGGCATATTTTTGAGGATCTTCCCGGGACGGCCACGGATCAGCGACAGGGCGATCATTGCCACTGTCAGCCCCGGCAACTTGCCGCTTTTAATATCGCGGACGGTCAGCGTCTCGCCGCCAATAATCACGTTCGGCGAAACATCGCCCGAGACGGTGCCTTCACAGGTGGTTTTGTCTTTTGCCCGCACCGCAGGCTGGTTATTGATAAAAACACTTTTCGAGCCCTGCGCAAGATATTGCGGCCCTGAATGTTTATCACAGAGGACTTTGTCTTCTTCCAGCGGCGAGGTTCCGCCGTCAGCCGAGCCGACGGTTGGTTGCCACATCTCGCTGCCAATGTGTTTTGCTCCGGTGAGCAACATACCCGCATAGTCGGCAAAACTACCTGGTGATTGCGGTTCTGCTGGCGGGGTATCGCCTGTGGCAACGGTGCCCGCAGCCCTTGCTGCCAGCTTGTCATTGGTCAGCACATTAGCCGATCCGGTAACGATCACCCCGGCCGGTGACGGCGGGAAAATTGCATCGCCAAGACTGTTGGCAGCATTGCTGATGTCGTCGGTAATACCGGCCACGTTAGCGAGGATACCGCCGATAATACCGCTCAACAGACAACTGGAACCAATCGCCGCGACGCCAGCCGCCGCAGCCCCAGCGCCCAGTAGCGGCGCGGCAGCCGTAGCGGCGAAAGCCACCGCCGAGCCAATGGCGGCGTAAGCAACACCTTCCGCCACCACACTGGTAATATCCGCGAAAATGCTGGAATGGATAATTTTGTCGCCCTTGCGGGCTGCGTGTTTATCGCTCATGCCACCGGTTCCGTTATGCGTGCAGCCTCAGACTTTGCTTGATGGCGTTCCAGCGTTCTGCGTCTTCATCATTGAACGCGCGTAAAGCAGAGAGGGTAAAAATCATCACCACCGCTCCGCCCGGGGCCGCGACGGCAAACTGCTTTTGCCATATTTGCTGGCCGTTGCGCGTAAAAACGGTTTCCACCTCTACCGCCCGGGTTTTCTGTTCCGTGCCGATAAGGATGCGGGAAAACTCACTCTGCGCGATGTCGCCCATTTGCGTGCGCAGCACATCCCACTGGCGATAAAACTCTTGTTCGAAGTCGTTGCCGTCCGGGATCGCACCACGGCTGACAATCAGTGAAAGCCCGCTCTCTTCGTCACGTAACATGGTCATGCTGGTATCCTGCCAACCGCCAGGGAAAAGAGAAAAAGAACCTTCCGGGAGGGTGTATTGCATAATAAAACCCCGATGCCGAGATATAAGAATAAATAGAAATAAAAGAGGCAATAATTAACGCGTACTTACCGCCAGAAAAACAAGCTGGCGATAAGTACGAGGTAAAATATTAAGCGTCGTAGTGGGTCATAGTGATTGTTCTGAGGCATTCCCGGTTCAATGCAGGGAAACCAAAACCCCAGGCAAGTTTTTTTTCATCGAGCGTCGTCAGGTAACCAAAGGTTGTTCCTGGCAATTTTGCCCGCGGCACAAAACGCAACGTCATGTCAGGAAAATGTTGTTTAACTTCATCAAACGTGATGCATTCTTCGCCGACGGAAAAAGAGATTAAGGCAACGGTGCCATCACCATTCGATTTGAGACGAACATCAAGTTCACTGATCGTAACTCCGTCACTCAGCCTAAAAGGCGCGGACGTGAAACGATCTTTCGCCGTAGATGTAAAAGGAACCAGTGGCTGGTCTAAAAGGGTACTGACAGCATCGACTTTTTTGCCCCACACCGTCTTCAATGCTTTTGTCATCTGCCACAGAGAGTCATGGTTCATATTTTTTTGTTCCGCATGCGTAGTGAAAGTAAAAAAAGAAGAGAGTAAAAGCACCGACAGACTTTTCGTTATCCTATTGGTCATAATAGCTCCCGTAATAATCGTTATACTTTTGATTGGTTCCAGAAGCAGTTTCATATTTGCCGATGATCTTACCAATGGATTGCGCGGCACTATTGCGGGAAATTTCGCCATTAATCATTTTATCATACGTTTGATTATAGGCAGCCTCCGTTGCGTCACTCCCTGCGGCGATACCAATATCATTACCGCCATTGCCGAGGATTTCTCGCTGAATCTTAATATTATTCAGCGTCGCACCCCCTTCATCCATCAACTGGCTATTAATATAATTTTCACGGCTCGAGAGATCTGGCGTGACCGGATACATCGCATGGCCCGCTTCGTGCGCCAACGTTTGTACCGTTTCATTGGCATCAGCCATATGCTCAGGATCAATGACGATAAGCTTGCTCTCCCCCCTGGTAAAACTGCCTCCTCCAGCGGAGCCCGGCTGGATCGCCCAGTCCTTCTGTTTTAACTCTTTAAGCTGCGCCTGAAGCGTTGGGGATTTATTGATTTGGTTAATCGTGTCCTCATCGAAAGGCATTATTTGGGATGATGTTGGATCATTCTTATAAACATAATCCCCTTTCAATGGCGGCGGGGCTTGATATTTTGCAGTCGGTTTTTGGGTACTTGCCGGTGCTGCCGCCACGGGTGCGGCACGTTTAACGCCGCCTTGTGGCGAAAATTTCGCCTGTACCGCAGCATCAATATCCCCTTTATGACCAGAACCTGGCGCAGTAGTCGGGGCTTTCGTGCCAGCGGCATTGAGATGCAGCTTGCCACCAGTAGTGATATGCCCATCCTCTTCCACGAAGAAGTTGAAGGACTTCCCGATCAGGTTGATTTTGCCATTGGCATTAAGCTCAATCGCACTCTCCCCGGATACCAGCCGGATTTGCGTGCCGGAGGCAAGAATATACTGTTCGACCACCGCATCCAGTTTGCCTTTTCCGGTCAGGATCTCCGTTCCTCCTTTCACTGCCTGCGTCTGATTCGCCTCAACACGGTACAGTTCATTTTTGCGCACATAGTGACTGTGGTTGCTACCAATGGAGCGCGAGGCATCATTTTTCACCTGCACATCCATATTGCGCTCGGCCTGGATCCACACCTGCTCCTCCCCCGCTTTATCCTCAAAGCGCAGGGCGTTGGCGTTATCCACCGAACCATCTTTCGAGCGGCTGAGGAAGCCCATTTGCGTCGCAGCGGCGGGCAGCGCCCACGGCGGCATACTGGCTTCGTTATAGACGCGCCCGGTGATGATTGGCCGGTCCGGGTCGCCGTTGATGAAGTCGATCACCACTTCGTCGCCGACGCGCGGGATCTGCACCCCGCCAAAACCCTGGCCCGCCCAGGCGCTGGAGACCCGCACCCAGCAGGAGCTGGTGTCATCGCCTTTTGCCAGCCGGTCCCAGTGGAACTTCACCTTCACCCGGCCATATCTGTCCGTCCAGATGCTCTCCCCCTGCGGGCCGACCACTTTCGCCGTCTGCGGACCGTAGGTGCGTGGCCATGCCGTCACCGCCGCCGGGCGGTACACCACCGACGACGGGATAACCGTGAAGTCAATCCGGTACTCTGTTTCCCCGTCGCTGCCACTCGCATAGCGGTTCTCTTCAAAAAAATAGGTCGCGGCAGTGGTCAGGTAGTCGCCGTTATCGCTGAAAAATGGCGCGTTATACAGCGTGAAGGTGCTGCCCGGCGCCACCCCCACCGCCGTCGCCGTGCCCTGAATCTGCTGGTGCTCCACCTGCCAGCGCTCCTGGCGGATGCGCGCG
>NZ_FPAU01000010.1 GCF_900116535.1 Kosakonia arachidis
AACCTGACCTGGTCGATGGATTTTGTCATGGATGCACTCGCCAGTGGCCGCCGGATTAAGTGCCTGACCTGGGTGGATGATTTCACGAAGGAGTGCCTGACGATCACCGCCGCATTCGGGATTTCAGGCGTTCAGGTCACGCGTATTCTGGACAGCATTGCCCTATTTCGTGGCTATCCGGCGAGGATAAGAACCGATCAGGACCCGGAATTTACCTGTCGCGCGCTTGATCAATGGGCCTTTGAGCATGGTGTCGAGTTGCGCTTAATCCAGCCGGGCAAGCCAACGCAGAACATATTTATTGAGAGTTTTAACGGTCGCTTTCGCGATGAATGTCTGAATGAGCACTGGTTCAGCGATATTGTTCACACCAGGAAAATCATTAATGACTGGCGGCAGGATTATAACGAGTGTCGTCCACATTCGGCACTGAATTATCAGACGCCATCAGAGTTTGCAGCACGGTGGCGAAATGGAAAATGTGAAGGTAAACAAACCGACATAACTAACTGACGGTTGTATCTAATACTGGGGGCAGGTCACCGACAGCGTGAACCAGTTAATCCAGCGGCCGACAGATGAACGGGCGCAACAGAGTGTTCTGGCTACGTCACTGACACGATCGCCCCGGTCCAACATCAGCAGAGCAGTGAGTCTGCGTGCATGATTTTTGTCACGCGTTTTATGGATAGTTTTCTGCATCAGGCGTCGTTCAGCGCGGGGGATAGGCGCTATGATCGGAATCGCTCAGTCCGGTTGGTGGTTTGTTCCTTTTTGGCGATTGATCAGATCGCACAATCCGGGCTGAGTTCCCCTAAAGTGATCTACTATTTGGAACGCTTATTTAGTTTTTAATTTACGTTAAATATTGGTAACTTTTTTCTATTTCTGATTTATTAAAAGCGGCGATTTTTTTATTTATATACAAATCAATAAACATAGCCTCTCCCATCATAAACAAAAATAACAAGGATAAATAAACAATAGGTATTAGGGTCATTAGACCTAGTGAGTTTTTATTGGCTGCTTTGGATAGCTCGTCTTTTTTCTTGGGGTCTAGCATATATCCGCAAATGAATTCTTTGGTTTCAGGTTTTATTGATGTGATTTTATCTAATGCGCTTTTATTGATGCAAGTATCTGGCGAGATACTCCAGGTCGGAGCGTTTGGCTGATTCCTTGCTTCTTCCTGCTTTATCCAAAATGAGTCTTTAGTTTCTTTATGTGTGTAATCAATCCACTGTATAGGGCCACGAATAACGATATCGGTAAAATGATAAAAACCAATTAGGAATGTGAATATTATGGTAGAGCCAAAGATAGTGAGAAATGCTTTATTAAATTTAGTGTGTGGTTTGGTGCTTAACTTGTATCTGCAAAAGCTAAGCCTGATTAAGGGTTTTGTAATTCCTATATTAGATACCAAAAAATCTTCTTCTGAGTGACTTTTATTTAACCATGACCAAAATGAGGATACTCCACCTGCAAGCCATTTAAATATTAGGCCTCCAATCGCGGTGGCTAAGAAAGCGTTTATTTTATCAAATTCCATCTGGGCATCCCTCTTTGTTAACTATCAGTGAGTATATGTATCAGAGACCAGACAATGAAGCACCGTTCTTTAAATATGAAATCACGGGCAATCTGACACCATGAACGCACAACTGACAGAAATCATGCGCCTTATCACCAGCCTGATCCGCACCGGCACTGTGACCGAAGTGGGCCGGGAAAACTGGCTGTGCCGGGTGAAGGTGGGCGAGCTTGAAACCAACTGGATTAACTGGCTGACGCTGCGTGCCGGTGGTGCCCGTACATGGTGGTGTCCGTCGCTGGATGAGCAGGTGGTGGTGCTGAGCATGGGCGGCAATCTGGAAACTGCTTTTGTGCTGCCCGCCATCTACTCCAATCAGTTTGCGCCGCCGTCGGATTCCATGGACGGCGGCGTGACGGAGTACGCGGACGGGGTCTGGTTTGATGAGTATGAACCCGCCACCGGGCGGTGGCATGTCCGGGGTATCAAATCCATGGTGATCGAGGCGGCGGACAATATCACCTTCAAAACTTCGGAGTTAATCGTGGAGGCCGACACTACGTGCATTAACAGCGAAGTGGTCATTAATGGCGGCGTTATCGATCCCGGTGCACCCGCTAATGGTTACGTATCTGTATTCGCGGGAAATAAGTGGGAGCCAAAAGAAGACCATCGCGGCAAAACGGTCTGGTCAACATCAGACCATACAGATTTAGAAATTGATTATATTGGCGTGATTAAGGATGGTTTTGTCACTGCGGCACCGGCTACACAATACGACAAATGGGATGGCAGCAAGTGGGTGACAGATACTGCTGCCAACATACGGCAGAGATTGCCGCTGCTGAACTCTACGCGCAGCGGCTCGTTGATGCGGCAATAAAGTCGATCAGTATCATTCAGCTAAAATTGCAGGTAGGCAGAACACTGACGGATGCGGAAACGACAGAACTGAATGCTGTGCTGGATTATATCGACGCTGTGAATGCTGTTGATACAACCACCGCACCAGACATTAACTGGCCTGATTTGGCGATGTAGGCCATTCGATACCGGTAGCTGTTGACGTATCACCCACCTCTGTCTGTGTGATGAGACTGGACTAAAACTATCAATGAACATATATGTTGAGACTGCGGCAAAAGTTCACAATGTAATCATAATATGGTTAAGTTGTTTGCAGCGTCGTATCAGGCTGAAACCAGAATGGATAAGAAGAAATGGATATATATCTGAACCAGTACAGGTTTACTAATTACTATCTTGCTATGGCACAGATAGAAGCAAATTCTTTGTGGAATGTAGCAACGCAGGTTGCCGGCGCACACTTTAAAGATGGGCTGACCCGTATCAGGTTCCTTGATGAAATCAAAGGATTCATGAATGTGCAGCGTAACGGTATCCGTCAGGCCAAGAATGATGATGTATGCAAAGAGTGCATTGCGAATTTAAAAGCCGAACGCGATAACCTTAAGGTTCAGGACAGAATGTTGCGCACGGGTGAGGCTTATCTGGCTGCTGCCGTAAAACTTTATGAAGAAAATGGGAAAATAGTAGGGTACGCAATTAGCGTCGTTGGAATTGTCCTTGGTGCCATTCAGATTGTGGGCGGTGCAACTATGGCGGTTGGTTCAGCTAGCACCGGGAATGTCCTCGGGGTAATTGCTGGAGCAACGCTGATCTTTCATGGAACCAGCAACCTAATGGAAAATGTTGATAAGCTAACGGGAGTGCCAAATCCAAGGAATATTGCTCAGGATGCGTATATGGGCGCTGCAGAGTTTCTGGGATTTGAGCGTAAGACAGGCATGTTAGCCTATCAAGGGATGAACATGGTTACGTCAATGTACGGAATATTTCGCCCAATGCTCAAGCCGGAAAGCTGGCGGCTGTACGACTGGTTATCTACTGACTTTTACCGCAAAGTTTCAACGATGACACGTCCGGCGCTGGCTATTGAAGTTGGAAAATCAGCCCATAAACTTTATACGATGGGCAAAACGTATAATACCGATGAAAAAGAGTTTGCTCGCTAGGCAGAAAGGAGGGTTATCCCTCCTTGCGTAAAAACTTCACCGCCTTCCATGAAACAGACAGCGGTGCCATTCCCAATATAAAAAGACATAAAACGAAAATTATTGCGAAATAAATCAAACCATTACCATAATCTCTTGTGAGAGTGGCATAGGTGGCAAAAAGCAGTAAACCAATGACAATGATCCAGGACGTGTAGAAACGTCTTTTTAGCTCAACTAAAAGTGAATGCAGAGTCCGATCTTTACGTTTCGGGTCTTCAAGTACGACACGCAAAGCTGTAATGTTTTTATCAGTAAACCCGTATGACCGAAGTTTCGTTTCCTGTTGTGCGTCTATCACTCTTCACTCCTGAACTTTGAATGCTCCTACCTGAATTATATAAAACAATAACAGTTATGGATGGTCAAAAACAGATTCACCAATCACTGAAGTCATGAACCACTCTATTGTGCCAGTAGTCAGACAAAGCCCGCCACGTGCGCTGCACGCCTAACAGCCAGAACATAAGCATACCCCTCAACCCGGAGAGATTGCTTTATGGCTCAGGACTACCACCACGGCGTGCGCGTTGTTGAAGTCAACGACGGCACCCGCCCCATTACCCCGGTGAGCACCGCCATCGTGGGCATGGTCTGTACCGACGATGATGCTGATGCGTCGATGTTTCCCCTCAATAAGCCGGTCCTGCTGACCGATGTGCTGACTGCCAGCGGTAAAGCTGGCGAGTCCGGCACGCTGGCCCGTTCGCTGGATGCGACTCCCTCCCTGCGCTGAATTGTTCCACTGTGGCGGCGCATCCGTGAGTGTACGGGTTGGGGCAGCAAACCGGTAACGGCACGCATCTCAGTCCCGCCCCGGCGTTTACGCATATCAGCCGCCTGGCGCGTTCGGCTGCGTCGCTGGCCACGGTAAAAATGCAGAACTCGTTAATGATGCGCTGGGGTAAGCATGAAACCGATTAAACGCCTGTACCTCTCCGGGGATGAGGTGCATCTGGCCGATGTGAATATGGTACTGGAGCTGAACGCCTGCGGGCGCGGTTTCATCACCGCTGAAACCGGGCAGGATTACACCGGCAAAATGGTGCGTCTCGATATTGGCTACAGCGACGCGCTGTATCGCTGGTTTACGGGGTATGTTGAGCGCTCGCAGCCTGCGGAAAACGGGTTTGTTCGCCTTTTTGTGCGCGAGCTGGCGGGCGTGTTTGAAAAACTGTGGCCATGCTCTTTCCAGCATCCCACCTTGCGGGAGGTCGCCGCCTGGCTGACGGAAAACAGCGGGCTGACCGTGGCCGTGCCGGAGGCCGGTTATACTGACAAACCGATCCCGCATTTCACCCATTCCGGGACGGGGTTCCAGCTGCTTAACAACCTCGGCAAAGCCTTTGGTGTGGTCGATTATGTCTGGTATCAGCTGCCGGACGGTTCCCTGTACGTGGGCGGCGCGGATATGTCGCTCTTTGCCGGGCGTCCGGTCGATATCCCGCATGAATTCAGCCAGGGCGCGGCAGGGGGCAACACCATGACACTGCCGGTGATCCAGACCATGCGCCCCGGCGTGGAGATGAACGGGGAGCGGGTGACAAAGGTTACTCTGACCAATGACACCATGGCGATCACCTGGACACCGCGCAACAAATCCACCGGCGCATCCCTGCAAAAAACACCGGCACAACGGCAGATTGAACGCCATTTCCCGGAGCTGGCCAGCGGCCTGCACCTGCCGAAGTTTGCCCGCGTGATGGCGGCAAGCGAACCGGCCAGCAGCGGGAATTTTGCCGATCCGTTCCGCCCCCGCTATGCGGTGGATGTGCAGCTGCTTGACGCGGACGGAAACCCGGACAGCAGCACGCCGGTTTATTCTGCGGTTCCGCTGCCGGTGCCGATGGCTGGTAATGATTCCGGCCTGTTTCAGTTTCCGCCCGAAGGGACACTGGTCGAAGTCGGATTTACAGGCGGCAGGCCGGATAAACCCTTTGTGCGCCAGACCATGCCGGAGGGCACCAGTCTGCCGGATGTGAAGCCGGGGGAGCAGCTGCAACAGCAACGCGCGGAAGTGTCGCAGCGCGTGACGCAGGGCGGTGACTGGGAGCGCCAGACCGATCAGACTATCCGTGAAACGTCCATGTCACGTAATGTCAGGGCGGATACGGAAACCCGCGAAATGGTGACGCGCGAAACCACGATCAAGGCCACGGATAAAACCACGGTGCTGGGAACGGCCACGCTGATGGCCGGGCATATCCAGCATGTGACAACCGGTGATTTTGCGATGGCCTGCGGGGGCAACGCTCTGGCCAGCGTGAAGGGTGACGCGCAGACGGATATCACCGGCAAACAGGCCACCACTGTGGCCGGGAATATCAGCGTTGAAACGCAAGGGGCACTGACCGAGAAAATTGCCGCGCTGCGTAAATCCGTGGCCGCTGGCGGGCAGCAGGTGATTGGCGCGACTGTCCATATCGGCAGCGAAAGCGTGAACACGCTGGCCATGATGCTGGACACCATTGATTTGCTGGCAGAACTGGCGCAGCAGTGCGCGAGCCACACCCACCCCGACACCGGCACGCCGACCAACGCCAGCGCCTTTACGCAAACGGCTGGCAGGGCAGGACAGACCCGCAGCAAGTACCAGGGCATCATCGCCTGATCCCCTCCCGACAGCCCGCGCCCTGCGGGTTTTTTTGTGCCTATCACCAGACGCGCTACGGCGCGTTCTGAGCGCGTCACGCCCCGCATCATCGCCCCGCATCCCATCAACACGATCGCACCCGTCCCGCTTCGCTGGCGCAGCCACGCGCCGACAAAATAAAGTCGTCGCAGACAAAAACGGCACTACACCGCACCCGCCTGCGGGTTTTGGATCGGGGAAATTTTTCAGTTTGATTTTTCTACAAACCAGCCCGCCAGACCGCGCCACTGCTGGCGAGTTGCGGGTAAACCCGAACTGAAAAGATTGAGAAGAATTTCAGTGATTTTCAGTTTCAAGGATCAAGAAAGGAACGGGTGAAAATTGTAATTTATAGATATAAAAGGATATTTTTAATTTTACGTGAGTTTGATACGATCAGAATTGCAGTGCGGGTGCAGCCAGCTTAAACCAGTAAAGCCAGTGCTGGCGAGGTCTGAGGAGATTTTTTGCATTTTTTTAAACTGAAAAGTACACCCCTAAATTTTGAAGTAGCCGTTGCTTTTTTTTTTATTGTTTTTATACACTGCATACTGTTATCAATACATTTATTTTTTGTTTTTTTATAACCTTAAACAAGGTCAAGGATTTAATATGAAGTTTGAAAGGTTTGATTTTTTTGAAAGTTATTCTTTTTTGGTTTCATTTTCAATTAAAGAAATTAAATGTATAGGTAAGCTAATTGTAGGAGTTAATGGTTTGCCACTGCTTCAAATTGAAAGCTCGCCGAATAATATAGAATATAGTGAGCGTGTTGATTTGGAAAGTGAAATTACATGTTGCGAAATTGGCGGTACAAATACATTTATACTTAATGAGTGTGAGTATGTTAGTGGAGTGATTTATCCTAAGTGGATTGCTAAAGGGAAGGTGTTTTTTAATTCTAACAAATTAGAGATTCACCTTACTGGAGTGTCTGAATGGTTAGAAAGGGAGCGTGGTTTTTATTACGAGGGTGAGAAACTAATTAGGGATGGTTATACAGAAAGATTCAAGGTTAACTTTTCGTATAAAGAGAAGAGATATATAATAGAGAATGTAAATGACTTAGACCTAAAAGCTAACACGCCCACGAATCACACAATAAATGTTGAACATTCAATCTTTATAACCAAAGAAGATGGTTTTTTTCTATTAGATGATATTAAGGAGATTGTTAGAGAGGTGAGAAGTCTTTTTTCTATTTTGCTCGGCGTTCCTCTGACAGTCAGATTTTTATATTTGGTGTCAAAGGAGTCAAATGCGAAATATAATTCAATATACATTCCTCAGTTTAATTTTTCTGAGCGCCCATTGAGTTATTCTCACGAAGCTTTCTGTTCTTTTAACTTCATTGTCAGTGAGGGGTTATTTCCTGTAATTATTAAAAACTTTTTTTCAAAAAAAACATTCAGAACAATTTGGAGTCGATTGATAACCATCCTTAATGGGAATAAAAGCTGGGAAATGGATATTCTCACTCATGTAGTAACTCTAGAAAAATATTGCTCTATGAAATCAAAAGGCAAAGGACATAAACTTAATATTGATGTGTTTAATAATTTTAGAAATACATTGATTAAATCAATAGATGGGTTCGTTTCTGATACGGAATTAAGTCCAGAAGATGTGGATTTAATTACTGGTATCAGAGGTGAAGTGAGTAGACTCAAGAATACTACACATGCGATCCTGAAGGATAAGTATGATTATGTAATGTCTGGTGTAACCAATGAAATCAAAGATGCGATTTCATTTAGTGATGATGATTTTGATATAATAAGGAATATAAGGAATAGTGTCGCTCATGGGAATGAATATAAAACCTTTGAGGCTGGAGATATTACAAGGGAAATGGATGTTAAATCCCGCCTTTTACTTCTCCTGATGTATTTAGCATTTAGGGATTTGGGATTTAATGACGAGCAATTTGCGCTGTGTGTTAGTCGAACGCATAGCCCGATATTAAGAAGAGCTTCTATAAATGAGAGGGCGATCGATTTTTTATCGAAAGAGGCCGAGTTTATAACTTTAAGTCAATCTTATAAAGAAGGGTATAAATCATATAAACCGATAGTGATTAAATATGATTCAATCAATAATAGTTATATTGTAGATGACGAAATCTCAACTTTAATAAAAAATAATTGGCCTAATAAATCACATCCAGATATTCGCGACTTCGTACGCTTGATGCTGCCAGTAGAAGCACAAATAAAATATTTAAATAAAGTGTATGTAAGTTATGGAGGGAAGGAGGTTCTTTATTTTGGTGCTATATTGGTAAGGTGATTTTTACTATTTCCCTACAGGTTTGCAGTGCCCATTTACAAATAAGTTTGTACTTGGGATATTTATAGCAGCATGATTCGTGCCGCCAAAGACTACGCATATGCTGCATAAACAGGTGAGTTATAAAGTTAACAACAACAGGTAACAAAAAAACTATTTACGTTGAAGTCGATGGGTTTAGCGAAGATTAGAAATCTTCGATGTTTCCAGGTTTCACATGAGGTCGTCTTCCAGCAAGCGCCTCAACACTTGCGAAGAGTGCGTCTTCCGCTCCACCTCTTTCTCTAATCGTATCTTCCTTTACGAATAGTTTTTCTTGATGCATCTGCAAAATCGCTTCGTCAACGAATGTGTAGAGGTCTTGGCCTGTGCGATGCAGTTCAGTGAGCAACGCTTTTAGAGCCAGTTCGGTTTGGTATTTTGTGGCCATCTGCATTTCATCCTTTAGCTGAGTGGACGTAAAGTGGACATGGACAACAAAAAGGGGCTACGTTTTCACGTAACCCCTTGTTTTATTTGGTGGGCTGGCGGAGTCTGAATTGGTTGTGTAATTAATTGAATTAATTTGAATAAATTCTGGTTCAACTTTTCGTGGGTGCCTATTTGGGTGCCTAAAAATTTTTTCACTCCCTTTGATAAGAAAAAGAAGATGAGGTAGAGACTGTGCATGGTGATATCAAGTTGAGTAGCCACTCTGAAAAACAGAATTGGCCTGCTCCCCATTGAGTAACACACCGCAATTTAATCAGTTGTGAGGACAACTGTGATTGCCGCTTCTCGCTCAGAGCGGAGCAGCCTATCCCAATTCTGGCCGCTATGTGCTGTGAGTTCAACCTATGGGTGCTAGTCACAGAAGCTTTGTGGAAAAATTGTAAGTACTAGATTGCATCTTGGTTTGTTAAGCTTTTCTGTATCAGACATCGTTCTTCAGCAGGGCATAATGTTAAGATGGGCATTACTCAATTAAAGTGTTATTTCATCTTGCAGAGTGAATTTTGAACATCTCGTTGTTATGTCGTAGTTGATTGAATCAAAAGTTTAACTTTAAATTGCTTCGACAACCGAAAATAAGTGTTTAAAAAGCGTTCAAATCCCAGTTCTGCTTGGATGGGATTGTCATGGAGATGTGAGAGATATGCAAAGTTCTGAGAAAGAAACTCGGATTGCTGTTATCGATAGTCAATTGTGCATTGCTGGGTGGGATGTACAAGATCCAACCAAAGTTGTGCAAGAATTTGATATCCTCACGAATCAATCAGAAGGTGTAGCTGAACCTCACCAGGAGTATGGTGGGCACCAGTACAGTGACTATGTTCTCTTAGGGAAAGATGGCAAACCACTTGCTGTAGTCGAAGCTAAGCGCACTAGTAAAGATGCAGCTCTGGGCCGTGAGCAAGCGAAGCAGTATTGCTACAACCTCCAGAAGCAATTGGGTGGTGAGCTACCCTTCTGCTTTTATACCAATGGGCACGAACTTTATTTCTGGGATCTAGAAAACGCACCGCCGCGTCAGGTCTTAGGTTTCCCCACGCGAGACGATTTGGAACGCTTTGCATACATCCGTCGCAATCGAAAGCCGTTGACGCAGGAATTCATTAACACCTCAATTGCTGGTCGCGACTACCAGATCCGTGCTATTCGTTCGGTGCTTGAAGGTATTGAACAAAAAAGGCGTGACTTTCTTCTGGTTATGGCCACTGGCACAGGCAAAACGCGCACTTGCATTGCCATGGTTGATGCTTTGATGCGTGCCGGACATGCTGAAAGGGTTCTATTTCTTGTGGATCGCATCGCTTTGCGCGAGCAAGCATTGGCAGCTTTCAAAGAGCACTTGCCGAATGAACCGCGCTGGCCAAATATGGGTGAAAAGCTGATTGCTACGGACCGTCGCATATACGTCGCGACCTACCCGACAATGCTCAACATCATCCGAGATGATGTGCAGCACCTGTCGCCGCACTTCTTCGATTTCATCGTCGTTGATGAGAGTCATCGCTCGATCTATAACACATTCGGCGAAGTACTCGATTATTTTAAAGCCATCACATTGGGGTTGACCGCCACGCCAACTGATATTATCGACCACAATACCTTCCAGTTATTTCACTGCGAAGATGGTCTTCCCACATTCGCTTATACCTATGAAGAGGCTGTAAACCACGTGCCGCCTTATCTCTGCAATTTTCAGGTTATGAAGATTCAGACCAAATTCCAGATAGAAGGCATCAGCAAACGCACGATTTCGTTGGAAGACCAGAAAAAGCTGATCCTGCAAGGCAAGGATGTTGAAGACATCAACTTTGAGGGGACCGAGCTTGAAAAGCAGGTGATTAACAAGGGGACCAATACCCTGATCGTCCGCGAGTTCATGGAAGAGGCAATTAAAGATGCCAACGGAGTTCTGCCCGGTAAAACCATCTTTTTTTGCGCCACTAAGGCCCATGCCCGGCGTATGGAAGATATTTTCGATAAGCTCTATCCGCAATACCACGGAGAACTGGCTAAGGTGCTGGTATCGGAAGACCCACGTGTCTATGGCAAGGGCGGCCTTCTCGATCAGTTCACTAACAATGATATGCCGCGCATTGCCATCAGCGTGGATATGCTAGACACTGGTATTGATGTACGTGAAATCGTCAACCTTGTGTTCGCCAAGCCAGTCTATTCCTACACCAAGTTTTGGCAGATGGTCGGGCGCGGCACGCGCCTGCTGGAAACCAGCAAACTCAAGCCTTGGTGCCTTGAAAAGGATATGTTCCTGATCCTCGACTGCTGGGACAATTTCGAATACTTCAAGCTCAACCCAAAAGGCAAAGAACTCAAACAGCAATTGCCATTGCCATTGCGTTTGTTCGGCCTGCGGCTTGACAAGATCGAGAAGGCTTATGATCGTGGTCATGCCGATATTGCCAGTCGTGAAATTGCCAAGGTTCGTGTGCAGATTGCAGCGTTGCCCAAAGAGTCGGTCGTAATCAAGGAGGCTGTCGCAGCTCTGGCGCGGCTGGAGGATGACAACTTCTGGATTAATCTCAGCCACGACCGACTGGAATTCTTACGTGCTGAAATCAAACCTCTGTTCCGTACTGTTTCTGAGGTCGACTTCAAGGCCATGCGCTTTGAGCGCGACCTACTCGAATTTTCGCTGGCTGTGCTCGATGAAAACAAAGAGCAAGCCGAAACGCTCAAAGAAGGCATCGTCGAGCAGATCAGTGAATTACCGCTGTCAGTTAGCTTCGTACAACAAGAAGAGGCCCTGATCCGCACGGCACAAACTAATCATTACTGGGCCAAAGCCGATGAGGATGCGTTCGATGTTATAGTCGCCAGGCTCGGCCCTTTGATGAAGTTCCGTGAAAAATCCAGAGGCGAGGAGCAAACTCAGCTTGATTTGGCCGATGAGCTTTATAAGAAAGAATGGGTGGAGTTCGGGCCGCAGCACGAAGCCGTCAGCATTACCCGTTACCGTGAAATGGTCGAAACTTTGATTGCCGAGCTGACCGAGCACAATCCGGTGCTACAGAAAATCAAGAACGGTGATGCGGTTAGTAGTCAGGAAGCCAATGAACTGGCTGAGCTGCTGCATGAAGAGCATCCGCACATTACTGAAGACCTGCTGCGTCAAGTCTATAAAAACCGCAAGGCACGTTTCGTTCAGTTCATCCGCCATATCCTCGGCATCGAAGTGCTCAAAAGCTTTCCTGATGAGGTTAGTGCAGCCTTCGACCAGTTTATCCGTGTCCACACTACGCTCAGCAGCCGACAGATGGAGTTCCTTGAACTATTGAAGAACTTCATTGTTGATCGCGAAAGGGTGGAGAAGAAAGACTTGATTAACGCCCCCTTCACGGTAATTCACCCTCAAGGTATTCGTGGCGTGTTCAGCCCATCTGAAATTAACGAGATTCTGCAACTGACCGAACGGTTGGTTGCCTAAAAACAGGCCATACCATGTTACAGAACAACCCCGAACTAAAATCTAAAATCGACCTGCTTTGGAACAAATTCTGGAGCGGTGGCATCAGCAATCCGCTTACTGCCATAGAGCAAATTACCTACCTGCTGTTTATGAAACGGCTTGATGAGTTGGATCAAAAGCGCCAGGCCGATGCTGAATGGACAAATGAAGAATACACCTCCAGGTTTGAAGGTACCTGGATTCCGCCTGAGGAGCGCAATTGGCCTGTGGCGGAACAGCGTCCCATTGACAAACGTACGCTGCGTTGGAGCGAATTCAAGCGTATGCAGGCAGAGGAGATGCTGCAGCACGTACAGGGCAAGGTATTTCCCTTCCTGAAAGATCTGAACGGTGCGGAGTCCAATTTCACTCACCACATGAAAAACGCCGTGTTCATCATACCTAAACCGGCGCTGTTGGTAGAGGCAGTGAAAACCATCGACGACATCTTTGCGGTGATGGAAAAGGACTCGCAAGAACATGGGCAGGCCTTCCAGGACATCCAGGGCGATGTTTATGAAATGCTGCTTTCGGAAATCGCTACCGCAGGTAAGAACGGTCAGTTTCGCACCCCTCGTCACATTATCAAGCTGATGGCCGAGCTGGTACAGCCGCAACTGGGCCACCGTATTGCTGACCCGGCCTGCGGGACTGGCGGATTTCTGTTGGGTGCCTATCAGTACATCGTTACTCAACTGGCTATCAACGCCGGTGCCAGGAACCTTGTACCCGATGAAGATGGTTTTATCCGCACCTCAGTTGCTGCAACATTTGATGAAAAGCGCCAATTCGTTCTGCAAGAAAGCCTGTACGGCTACGATATTGACGCAACTATGGTGCGCTTAGGGTTGATGAACCTGATGATGCACGGTATCGATGAGCCCAATATCGACTATCAGGACACTCTGAGCAAAAGCTACAACGAAGAGTCCGCCTACGACATCGTGTTAGCCAACCCGCCTTTTACCGGCAGCATCGACAAGGGCGATATCAACGAAGCCTTACAACTGGGCACTACTAAGACTGAGTTGCTGTTTGTCGAAAACATCTATCGCTTGCTAAAAAAAGGCGGTACCGCCTGTGTGATCGTGCCGCAGGGAGTGTTGTTCGGCTCCGGCAAAGCGTTCAGGGATTTGCGTCAAACCTTAGTGGAGCGTTGCGATCTCAAAGCCGTCATTACCCTGCCTGGCGGCGTGTTCAAACCCTACGCTGGAGTCAGCACCGCCATTTTACTGTTCACCAAGGTCTGGGGAACAAAAGACAAGATTACAAAACCAGCTACCGAAAATGTCTGGTTTTACGAAATGACCGCTGACGGCTATTCGTTGGACGATAAGCGAACTAAGCAGGAAGGTTATGGCGACCTGCAAGACATCATCACTAAGTTCCACACTCGCAATGTGGGGACCGACACAGACCGAACCGGCAGGTACTTCATGGTACCGCGCAGCGAGATTGTGGGCGAGAAAAACAACTTCGACCTCTCCATTTCGCGCTACAAGGAAGAGATATTTGAAGAGGTGAACTACGATGCGCCAAGTATGATTTTAGGTCGGCTAATTCAGGCGGAAGTAGGTGATGTGGATGAGGCGGAACTGGTCAAAGTGCAAAACGGTATTGTGCGCGAGTTGCTAACGTTAAAGGGGATGGTGGGATGATATTTAAGCCACTGGCCTCGATCGCAAAAATAGTTGCGGGTCAATCACCGGAGTCATCCACCTACAACTCTACTGGTGAGGGATTGCCATTTTTTCAAGGTAAGGCTGATTTTCAAGACATGCACCCTACAGTTCGTATGTGGTGTACAAGTGAGAAGCGAAAAGAGGCCGAATCCGGCGATATCCTCATTTCGGTTCGTGCGCCTGTTGGCGCGGTCAATATCTGCAATCAGAAATCAATAATCGGCCGCGGTCTTGCGGCAATCCGTCCTTTATCTGAACTTGATGGAAAATTTCTCTATTATTGGCTCAAGGCTAACGAGAAGAAAATTGATGCTCTCGGAACGGGATCAACTTTCAAGGCGATTACACAGGACACACTAAAGAAAATAGAGGTTCCTATTCTTCCGCTTGATGACCAAATACGCATTGCCCATCTGCTCGGCAAAGTGGAAGAACTGATCGTCCTGCGCAGACAGCACTTGCGCCAACTCGACGATCTGCTCAAAAGCGTGTTTTTGGAAATTTTCGGCGATCCGGTACGGAATGAGATGGGGTGGGATAAACCCGGACTGAAAACATTTGGGAAAATTTCTACGGGCAATACGCCACCCAGAAATGATCCTGCCAATTACGATGGCGATTTCATCGAGTGGATCAAGACGGACAACATTACGAGAGATGCTGTTTTCGTCACCTCAGCCACCGAGTATCTTTCTGAAGTTGGTGCGAGAAAAGCAAGAACGGTAACGAACGGAGCCTTGCTTGTTGCTTGTATAGCGGGCAGCATAGAGTCAATCGGGCGTGCAGCACTAACAGATAGGACAGTGTCATTCAATCAGCAGATCAATGCTATCCAGCCCGGAAAGGATGTGAACCCGCTGTATTTGTATGCATTGTTTAAGTTGTCTCAGGCCTACATACAGAGTCACGCCGCTAAGGGGATGAAGAAGATTCTAACAAAGGGGGATTTTGAAAAGATCACGATGATCAAACCGCCTGTTGAAACTCAAAACGAATTCGCTGCAATCGCCGAAAAGATCGAAGTTCTCAAATCCCACTACCAGCAAAGTCTTGCCGACTTGGAAAGCCTTTATGGTGTTCTGAGCCAACAGGCTTTTAAAGGCAACCTAGACCTCTCTCGGGTTTGCATGCCTGACTCACCTGCTCAATATGCCTCCTCCGTTTCCCAAGGAGACCAATCCGCTGTGCCTGAACTAGTTTTGCAAACTTTACCAGCCATTCAACTGCCTGAAACCGACGATTCGCTGGCTGCCTTGGAAAATGCTGAGGCTCGCAAGGCATTGATTACAGGATGGCTGGAAGCCTATCGTGCACAACTTGCTGAAACACCATTTTCGTTACAACAATTTATGGAACTGGCACAAAACCGACTGGCGGAGCTCCACCTGGACAACGACTTAGTGATGGGTGCTAGTGACTACGAATATATCAAGACATGGGTGTTCGAGGCCCTGGCTGCTGGCACATTGACACAGGTATTTGACGATGCTGGCAATTGCATCAAGCTCCAAGCCGCTATTGAGCAAAGTCCAGCATGAAACTACTACGCCTCAAGATCACCGACCCTGCAGGCTTCCGCAGCTTGCCCTGCGGTTTTGAGCACCATTTTCGCACCGAATGGAACTTGCAGGATGAACTCGCAAAAGCTGACCACTTTGCCCCCTTCGTCTGCGCCGGACCGAATGGCAGCGGCAAATCCAACTTGCTTGAAGCCCTAGCTGCAATCTTCTTTCAGCTAGAAATTCTGCGTGTGCGCCGGAGTTTTCTTCCTGAAGCATTGCAAGATGAGACTCTGGATCTTTCACCCATTTCCTTTGAGCTAGATTATTTGATTCGAGTCCTTCCTGAATACCGTAGCTCTAACAGTCCCGAATGGGCAAAAGTGCATATATGGAAAAATGCTGGTGAATCGGTGCGCTTTCTTTGGGAAAACCAAAGTGACTTTGGTACGGATATAAATGAACCATTCACTAGTAGCCATATAGACATGCTGTTACCCCAGTACGTGCTTGGTTACTCTTCAGGCGAGAACGAAATCCTTAGTCTTCCTTTTTTTAAGATGCGTTTTGTTCAGTTTGACGAGTACTACAACGCACTTACCCAGCAACTTCCATATCCTGGTCACCCAGAAACCAGACTTGCATATCTTGATAACGGATTCAGCCAAGCCATTCTGCTGTGCAACCTGCTATTTCTCGATGAGGATAATTTGCGTCCTTTCCGCGAGGACGTGGGGATTGATGCACTGCAGGAATTCCGCATTATCGTTCGTCGTAGTGTTGGACTGCGGCCAGAACAACTTGCTGCTTTTGCCAGTGAAGATGAAAATCAATACCAGTTACCTGAAGACATAGTCAATAGTAATCCTGCTCTACAGTTCCATATCGACGAACAGGGATCACTCCATTATCGCCTGAATATTCTCCATTTACTGGAAGGCGACGAAAGATCTTCATTAATGATTAATGCCTTACAGCGATGCGCTACCTTGAGTTACGTCGATGATGTTACCGATACGCTAATCTTAGATTACCGGATTAATGAGGCAACTAAGCAAGCCTTCCGCGAAAATTTCGACGGTTCACCATTGGCTCTATTCCAGGCGTTTCAGGTGTTGTTAGCTCTTAACCTATATGTTGTAAGTGATACGCTTAAGTCGGATTTATACACTTCAACCAGTCACTATGTTAGTGAAACAGTACCGACGCTAGCATCTGATGAGCGAATCATGCGCTTTAAACATTTCTATTTCAGGAAGATAGGGGTCGAGAAGCCGATGCTTCTCAAAGAACTATCGGATGGCGAACACCAGTTATTGCATAGCCTTGGTTTGTGTGTGCTATTCCGTGACACTAACTGCTTGCTTCTGCTCGATGAGCCTGAAACTCACTTTAACCCAAATTGGCGAGCCAGTTTTATAACCCGCTTGCGTCAGTGCTTACCAGATAAAAGGGATGTGGGACAAGAAATGTTGATCACCACTCACACTCCGTTTCTGATTTCAGATAGTAAACCGGACAAAGTTTTAGTATTCAGCAAAGACGAAACAAGTGGAGTTGTCAGCATTAGCCATCCGGACTACAACACGCTTGGCGCCTCTATCAACAAAATCACTATGAACACCTTTGGGAAACATGAAACTATTGGTGGTTATGCACAGTCCCTGCTAGAAGATTTACGACGACGCTTTGAGATAGGTGGAGAGGATAGGGAGGCTCTGATTACCGAAATTCACCAGCAATTAGGTGACTCGGTGGAAAAACTGTTATTGATCAATGCCATTCTTAATCAGAACGTACAAGACAGCGAGAGAGAGCAGAGCTAATGCTTTTTACTTACATCTATGTGCCGCATCAAATGGAGAGGATGCAGCGGTTTGTAAATTTCATTTTCTATCAAGTGTGGTGCAGAGCGAGAAAATTAGGTCCATATGACTTGACTCTATTTGATGCTAATCCGCCCCTCAAAGAGATAATGACATCTTTTGCCTATGGCGACACTCAGGCAGGAGATCGTTTTTCAAGTCAAGTTCAAGCTATTTATCAAAGTTTCGCCCTGCTCTCGCGAGATCAAATAGCTCAGTTTAAACGGTGGTACCAAGGCAATAATAATCTAGAGAAAATATGTGCCAATGTGCCTAATACACGCCTAGCTCGTTACGCTGATATCGCGGTGAACCATAGAAAACTGTCAGAACAACTTGGTACGTTTTTCAAAGGATTATATACGCAGTCATTGCTGGATCTTGCTGCTCTACGCGCCAAGATTGGTGACATTAACGATCACTACAAGAACTTTGTGCAAATAAATAAAACTGGAAAATGCCCGTTCTGTGGTATCAGCGACTTACTTGGCGAATACCATACTAAACGCGAAGCTTACGACCACTACTTGCCTAAGGCACTATATCCTTTTAATTCAATAAACTTTCGTAATCTTGTGCCAGCCTGTCATTATTGCAATAGCAGCTATAAGACAACTAATGACCCCGCTTACACACCAAAAGATCCTGTAAGGGCCGTTCATCGTCGTGCTGCTTTCTATCCTTACAAACTTGGGGCTCATTCAATTGAGCTACAAGTAACACTGCAATCTTCAGATATAGCCAACCTGACACCTGCTGATATCACCCTGCAATTCGGACCTGCTGCTGTTACCGAAGAAATTGATACATGGAAGGATGTTTATGGCATTGAGGAACGTTACAAAGCTAAATTTTGCGATGAAAGTGCTGGCAAGTATTGGCTGACACAAGTGCTTGACGAATGGAGAGAGGATGGGCGAGATCCTTATGATTTTCTGGCAACTTTGGCGCGGCAGACTCGGAGTCGACCATATGCCGATTGCAATTTTCTTAGAAAACCTTTCCTTGATGCATGTGAGGCTCGAGGTCTTTTTCAGAATTTGTAGAGCCCGTGGCTGATTGAAAAATGACTAGTTGATGAATCTGGTATCACTGATGGCGAAAGCACGCTACGCTCAATTATCTTAACCGTGCTTTCGTAGCTATTTTCATGCACTGACTTTCGCTCCGAGCAGCTGTTCAGAATGCTTCGCATTGTCGGGTTTGAATCTGTAGTCCCCCCGTAAAGCTGTAGGGGAGAGAGGGAAACCAATTAGTGCTAAACAGAATGTCGGATGCCCAGTCTGATGCAAGAATGACGTAACTGGTTAGCTTTGCCACCAATTAATGCGACTTTACTAATACATTGATGCTGTGTTGCGCAAGCAATTTTTCAGTTGGCCGCGCAGCCACTGTTTTCGTAATCCCAACAATAAACAAAATAAGCTTTGTGTTTGACCTATAGGGAATTCAAGTATAGATCAGAAAAAAGCCGCATTTGCGGCTTTCATTGAAAAGCGTCAATCAGTGAATGACAATATTATCTGCTCCAGATGATGAGCTCACTGTTGTTTCTTCAAAATTACCTTCAGGGTATTCAGTTTCATTGAGCGTTATAGTAATCGAATTGCCACATGCGTCTTTATCACATTGAGTTTCGATTTCTGTCCAATACTCGGTTTTCGTGCCCATTCCTTCTTCAAATTTTTCTTCTTGGGTTTCGTAATCATTTGAATCGACTTCGCCAGCGGCCTTGCACTTGCTGCAAGTATAAGTGATTTTGCTCATTTTTCTTACTTTAAGGCATGTTAATAGGAAGTAAGAGTATACTTTGACAAATTGAACACTTCCAGATGTCTTGATTGTTAAATGAATTGGACATAATGACTGAAGGGGCCAAATGATGGGGATTGACGTTACCAAGCTGATTGGCCAGAAGTTCTCCGAACGGCAGGCAGTCGCCGGACAGGTGATATCCTTGGAAACAACTAGCATTCAGTATAAACAAGCAAGATAGAGACGATGAACTTACCAATGACTGTTTTTAATATCTTTATCATTGTGGTGGTCACATTTATCGCTTTAGATCAGCGCGGAAAATTGATCAAAACGCGAAAAGAATTACAGCAATATGCTGACCGAATGGAGGCCGCTGAATTGGATTTGCATGCCATTCGAAGTGTAGCTGCAAATCTATTGCATAACACCGGGCAAGAGTTAAAAAAACTGGAAAAACCAGACCAGTATTTTCTTGAAAGGCTCGCCGATAACCTAATTGAAGTGCAACATATCGTTGAGACCCGAGGCCCAGCCACTATTGGCGGGCAACCCTACTGGTGCGTTGAGCCACAAGAAAATAGCTACAAGTACAGTGCGCAATATCCGATGTTTCCCGACTGAGACTGTTTTAATTATCATAGATTAATGCAGTAACGTAACTGGTACTGACTTGAAAAAGCGGAATTACTGGACAGTAATTGATGACCAGTCCAATGGAGACTGGCTATGTCCTCATCCATACCTGCTCTGAATGTCTCTTGTGTACCGGGGCGGACATCGCTGGGAGTTGTATGTGCTCCGCAAAGAGGTGTAGGTCAGTGAACAATTTCAAACTTGGCTGCCTGTGAAAAGAACATAAATTGACAGCCAGTTTTGTCTCATTTAGGTATTTAGGCTAGTCACTATCTCGAACTTTTTGATCACTAATTATCCGTTCAGCTTCGCGGTCATAGCCATCCACTAAAACTCTTAATGTACCGGCGAATCGCTGAAAGCCAGCGTTTTCCACTTCCTCAGCTTTTGCCCGGAACTGGTCCGCCAGTTCTCTCTCAGGTTTTCCAGTTGGGTCAACCCAATGTGCACCACGTGAATTGTAAGTTGCTATTCTATAGCCTTCGCGCATCCTTTCCGCATCACGATCATTCAGAGCAGTTGCGACTTCGCGATTTATCCACAAACCGTCTGGATCTGAGGGAGTAGAAACCAAAACTTCACCAACTTTGCTGAGTGCAACGTCCAAGTGACCTGATTCTGTAGCTACCTCCTTAACTTTCTGAAGCCATCCATTAAAATGTTCTCCACTAAACGTTCCATTAGGTTGGCTTCCTGGTGGTGTCTCCCAGTTATACAAAAGCCTCCAAGCATTGCTTGCGATGGCTTTTAATTCCTCTGTGGGTTCACTTGCCGTCTGCTCTTCTTTATCAGAACGGTAAATAAGTCGGATTACTTCGCAGAAAAATTCAGGATCACTAGCCATCCTGTTTTCAAGGAGCTTGGGCGCAGCGCCTTGATGACCATCGAGCAATGGAAGGTATGCCCACTCGACCTTAAATAGATCATCCTGATCCACTTTAGGTTCAGTCTGAAGAAATTGGATAAGGGCCGTTATATTATAACCATCCATATTGGAGCTAGATTCATTAGATGAAAGGGCTGCAAGTAAAGCACGGACACACTGATCAGTATCGATTGGCTGGTTCTCTTGATGCATCCTGTACAGGCAGTTGATTGCCGCATGTGGTCTGCCATGTTCAATCAGTTTATCGATGGCATTAGTAAGCTTGCCTTCATTCTGGTAAGGGTTTGCATCGGTACGGGTCCAATATTCGCTCTCGGAATCTTGAAGGTATTGAGCGACTCGGGCCCATGTTTCCTTGTTAAAAGGCAGATAGGCCAAGAACTGACCCAGCTGTCCTGGTGCCCAGTTAGATTTATCGAGATTGTCGCACCACTCCCAACCTTTGAGATATAAACGTTTCCAAATAAAAGCACTCACCAATGCCTTGCGCCTATTGTCTGTTGCATTCAGGAAATCGGGCAAAAGAATAGTTTCGAACACATCATCGTCGATAGTGCCGAGTACGCTTCCTATCTGATGGGTTGCGGAAACGTGTTCAGAAAACCGCATAACGCCTTCTGCACCATCTTGCTGAAGAATTTCCGAAATTGCTGATTCGCGTCTTGCTTCAAGTTTCTTTCTCTGTACTTCCCAATCATCATTTCCTTCGTAGAGATCAAAATCCCGATTTGAAAAAAGGTGCTGATATAAGTTGAATGGATTGGCAGGAGCCAGTTTTTCGGCAACGTTTTCTATACGCGTTAGCAACTCATCAGGCAAAGCCCAATTGGCATCAGAGAATCGCCGATGTTTGTTTGAGAATCGATTAAGATGCTCCCATATCAAAACTCGTTTTTCTTCATGAAGTTCAGTAATTGTTTTAGAGGAGAGAACCTCAAGAAGCTGTTCGAAAGCAGGAGAAGGTAAGCTATCAAAATGATCAATCAGTAAGGTAAGTCGCTCGGTATCTTCTCCGACGCTCGCGACGGCGAGCTCCGCATAAAAAGTTGTCTGCAGCCAGTAATCCTGATCAGTCACGCCTTTTTCCCAGTCATCGGGTATGATTCGGCGCCAAGAAGGTTTGTGTGACCCAGAAGATGTTTGATTGTGACCGGGGAGAAGCTGAACGAGCAAATTCCAAGCAATATTAGGCCATTCATTAAAAATGACTTTGACTGCAGCTTGTCGCTTTTCTATGGATGCCAGTGTTTGCGGCAACCACGGTAACAATATAGTGGCAAGCGAATTAGATGGCCGATTAGCCCACTTACCCCCTGGGTCGTGGCTGGCAAGTTCAGCCAGTACAACACATACACGTACCAAGTATTGCTCATCCCAGGCTAGTCCTTCCAAGGCCCATAGCAGTCCAGTCAGATAATTGCCACCAGTGATGCCATTTCCTTCCTGAGAAAATAACTCATCAAATGCACAGGGCGTATGATTCATTGCCTTCTCAACTGCATCAAGAAATTTTGCGGGGGCGGCTTCAGCCAGAGTTGGTAGTAAACCATTCAGGCTACCCCATAAAACCCAGTTTGCATCAGTTAACACCGTGTGTATTGCGACGTTAATGATAGCTTCGGCATTCCCTTGAGAACAGTTAACGCAAGCCTCTGGTTGGCTTCCGATTATGGCTAATCCTTCTGCTATGCCTTGTCGCAGCACGGGTGAAAAATTCAGCACCTTGCCATATATACTAGCGGCGTAACGCTCCCCCGCAGATAATTCGAAAGCGGGGTCCGGTTCTTTAAGTACAGAAATTGCGAGAGATTTAAACAATTCTAGATTCTGATCAAGAACACGGGACCCCAAAAGACTCCATAGCTCCGTTCGATTAGTTACTTTCCAGACGCCGTTTTTGAGAGACAAAGGGCTGTCTGGGCTATGTAAAATCTCTCGTGCCTTCCTTAGCCATTCGTCATAACTGATACCAAGTAATTGGGCTAGTACATTTCGGTCACATTCATTTTTTTCATTCCATCTCCCGATCAACACCGCAAGGGATAAATAGGTGGCATCTGGATGGTGAGTCCAGTCGGTTTTGACAATCTGTTGTACTACCTTTAACTTCTCAGGAATCTCAGCGATAACCCTTGGTTTGAAAACTTCTAAAATATCTTCTGGAAACTTACTTGGGGTGATAGTGCCAGCATCTTTGTTCCAGGTTTGTACGATATCGACTATCCGCGACCAGACCCATTGAGGATACTGTCGATGGAACTGTGCTATGTGGGAATGCAGCAGAGAAAGGACGACGCCAGTTTCATTACCCAAGTCGTACCCTAGTAAATGGAAATGGTTCAAAAAGTCATAAAGCTCATCGTTTGTTAAATCGCTCCCACTATTTGCCGCCTTCAGATGATACTGGATGACCTCCAGTTTCTCGGTACTTTTAGCTGGGCTGAACTTGGCCTGTCGCACGTTTATCAAAAATTCATCAACATTTTTTGTATGTCTCGCCTGGTTCAGTAACCATTGAACATTGTGTGTATCGGTCGAACTGAGCGGACCAGTAATTAGTGCAATAACATCCTTTTTCTTGGTGAACACGTCAGGATTATTGAAATCATTCCAGGCAGCCTGTATCACTTCCCCAAATATCGCATTACCTTGCGTAAATGACATGGAATGCTTTATTTGCCCCAGAAGTTTCCGCTTTTCATTGTCGGTGACATTTTCAACAACAACTATAAGGTCGTCGGTGTCAAAACCATCAATTTTACCTTGGAGTTTGATTTCAACAATTGGCCAACAAGGAAGGCATGGCGCATTACCGCCAGTTAACATTAGTGCGACAAAAGACGCCTGGACATGCGCTTCAAAATGAACACCGCCACCACCTGTAGAAAAAGGATTGCTCAGTTTTTTTTTATTTGCCATTAAAATCATATCCTTTAAAGACACGGTTATCCCTTACGCCTACATAGAGTGGCTACCTAAGGTAAATAGTGGCGATCGCAAAAATGAGTAATAAAGTTATATCCAGTATTTTATGTTGGCGCAAGATAGTTGCCGGGTATGTCAAACTTTCGCAAAACGAAGCCGGCTCATTGCTAGTATTCAGACATACAATAGTGCGATGAATCTACCCCTAAAGTTAGTAATATTCGTAGACCCCAGACGCAATGCCACGTAACCATTTAACCTATATTTTCTACTACATATCTTCAACCTTCTGTCTGCTCTGGTGCTGGGCATAAAGTGCCCATAAATAATGAATGGGACTAGAAGTATATTGAGTCTAACTTCCGCTTTTCGCTCATAGCTTCCTTTCTGGATCAACAAACTGTCGCGCCCATAAGGTGTGCAGGAACACGTATGGCGTATAACGTAGAGTGAAAAAGATGATCGATTAAACCGATCGATTGGTAAAAATTGATCTGCAAAATGAATTATCCGGCCCGGTAGTACCTGTGATAAATTCCCAAAAAATCATTTAACGTATTGTTTATTAATTTATTTCCTGTCTTCTGGCGGGCGACTTTCTTTTGTCCTGCAAGCATGGCATCGGAATGCAACAGCAGGTGTTGGAATGAAAAGATGTGCCCGATGTAACAAGAAAAGAGGCGTTCTGGACCGGATTTTCGGGCTGAATAAAGAATTCTGCGATGACTGTCTGATGGTGGTTAACCAGGAAATCAGAGAAAAACGAGTGGTGTCCACATCAGCACGAAAATCACCGGAACGCTCTTCCTGATAATGTTTCTTACCCGGCAGGTTATTGCCCCTGATGGGGTGACAGCTCTGAAGTTTCCCTCTGCTTACATTCCCTTTGTTCAATGAAAATCAACATCGATATCAGCGTCATTATTCCCGCCTTCAATGCGGCTGACAGCATCGGGGTTCTGGTCCATACACTGCTTGGCGAAACAGCGCTCAGTACTGAAATCATTGTTGTGGATGATGGCTCCTCCGACGCAACATGGACGGTACTCAGGGCCATTACAGATGAGCGGCTTATTCTCATTCGTCAGGAAAATCAGGGTGTGTATGCTGCCCGTAATGCTGCACTGGCGATTCACCGTGGCGAATGGGTGGTGTTCCTGGATGCGGATGACCGGGTTGCGGCAGATTTTCTGCAGGAACGGCTGCGCACAGCCCGCGAAGCACAGGCCGATGTCGTCCTTTTCAATGCCCGGCATACAGACAGCGCCGGACATCTGCGGCATCCCGTTCACCGCAGACAGCCTTACGGTCAGACGCTGACGGGTCAGCAGTGGATACGCCATTGCGTCAGGCAGAGGGAGTGGCCGCATTACCTGTGGCTGCAGATAATCCGTTCAGCGTATATCCGCGAGCATGACCTGCGATTCCAGGAAGGGAAAAGCCACAAGGACATTCTCTGGACGATACAGCTTGCCGCCGCAGATGGCCGGTTTTATTTCTCCGACAGGCAGGATTACCTGTGGGTGAATAACCCGGCGTCAATTACCCACCGCCCGGATTATTACGATATCCGCGCGTTCAGCTATAGCGACGTGATTGCAGATATTCTGGCACTCAGTACACAGACACAGTACCGGGCAGTCAGACGAGCACTGGTCAGGCATGCGCTGGTGGAAAGCCGTCACTTTCTGGGCCTGTACCGGCGCAGGGTGAATGACCGGCAGGCGGTCCGGGCGCGTTTTCGTGCGCGGATAGCCTTTCGCCATCTGGTACCCGGCGTGAGCAACCTGAGCGATGTCTTTTTCCTCCTGAAACTGGTTCGCAAAATTTATCTGCCTGGTGTCCGCAATACTCCCGCAGCCGTTTCGCAGGTGCGGCGTTAATCGATGGATATCGCAACGCTTCTGGCACGGTCGTGGCAAACTGCGACAACGGGTGATGACTCCATTCGCTCTGCCAGGGATATCGTCGAACGCTGGTATGACAAAGGCGGTGACCTCACCCGACGGACCCGACGTTTTATGCTGCGGGAATGCCTGTGGATAGCCGCACATTACCGGGACACCGAAGCGGTACTCACCCGGCAGTTTCGCCTGCTGGCCGTGTTACTGTATCTGGGCGGTTATTTTCCGAAAGGGAATACCGATGGTATGCTCCCGGAGAAATGTTTCATTTTACTGAACGCCCCGGAATTAAGCTCTCGCCTGACAGACGATACGGCCCCTGATGTTCTGGTGGCGTCCTGCCGCACTCTCTTCTACTGCAGACAGATATCTCCGCTAAGGTGTTACCGCCATACCCGCTGTCTGAGCGAACATCTGTATCAACTGATAGAGATCTGATAAAAGCACCAGTCGTTGTGCTGGTGCCTGAGGGGCTGATCGCTGACGGTGTCGGCGTCAACGATCAGGGCTAACGTCATTATTTCCCTCCGCTGGATCTGCCACTGGTGATGTCAGTAACGGTTTGATAGCCATTGAGTGTCATCAGCCCGGTAGCCTTTCGGGCGCGGAGCATATCGATGCTGCCGATAAACGGAGACTGCTCTTTCACGCTGAAGCCGTGACGGTCAGTACGCACCAGGTCGTACTTTTCCACGATAAAATTCACCGCGTCACACAGTGAGATTCCCGCATCAATGTGTTTCTGGATCACACTGTCGTTGCCAAACGGTGTGTCGTTGAGGGTAAGGCCGTAGTGTTGCTCCAGCAGATACTCTAGTAATTTTTGCCAGATTTCGACTGATGACAGACGTGACGATGCCGCCCTTTGAGGGGGCATGGATTGTATTTGCATGGTTTGCGCTCTTTGTTGGCTGGTTTGACGAAGGAAAAGCGTCCGGGGTTTATGCGGTTGTTGCAGATGTCGGATAAATTACGATGTACAGATAGCCACAGGAGCCGAGCGTATCGGCCTCACATATCAGCCCTTTTGCGTGGAGCGTGATGCAGCGCTGAATGTGGGGCGTGAGTTCGTTGCTGGTCAGCATAAGCTCCATCTGCTTCATCAGTACCGGAAATGCCTGGTCCAGATGGCGTAAATCTGCGTCATTAAATGTCCCGGCAATGCTGGCGCGGTCAGCAAGGTAATGCAGGCAGTTACCCTCCTGTACCAGCCGGGCACCCAAACACGGCGTGATGTTGCGTCTGAGGCCCCACCAGGGTTCCGCGATGTTATGGTTGATTACACGGGTTGCTTTCTTCATGTAAGTACTCCTTAACGGTGAGTCAGTTCAGGGTGACGCTACGCAGGATCACATACGGACCGTTGCGGTCCTGTCGGCGTTCAGCAAACACGGCCAGCACACCCCGGATATCCTGCACTTCCCTGCCGTGGTAATGGCAGATACTGCCGGACCATTTATATTTCCCGGTACAGAAGCGAAACAGCCGGGACTCAGAATGCTGGCGGTATATCGCCATTGCCTGACGTTTGCTGATGATTTTCATCGTTATTCCCTCCCTAAAGCCAGCCACGTTCGGCAAACGAGACAATATCCATGCCACCCACGACCAGGTGGTCCAGCAGGCAGATATCCACGAGTTTAAGTGTCTGCTTCAGATGGTCAGTGAGCAGTCGGTCAGCATGGCCGGGTTCCGCATAACCTGACGGATGATTGTGTGAAAGCACGATGGCAGCCGCATTGTGCTTCAGTGCTGCCTTTATCACTTCACGGGGATGTACCTGTGTATGGTTGATGGTGCCGGTAAAGAGCGTTTCATGAGCAATAAGACGATGCTGGTTATCGAGGAAGAGCGCCATGAAGACTTCGCGCTCCAGCGTGGCGAGCTGCAGACGAAGCCAGTCGCGGACCGCCTGGCTGGAGGTAAATGCAACGCCGGGCTCGCGTAACTGGCGTTCCAGTAAGGTCAGTGCACGTCTGATGGTGCGCTGTGTAGTGGGAGATATTTCCCCGCTGCCGGGAGGACACGTGGTGGTATTCATTTGCTTTTCCTGTCGGTTGACGCGTCGGGAGGGGATGTGTTGTACAGTTTCACAGCAACGACGAACCCGTCGTGCAGGGATTCGAACCATGCCCATATATGGAAGAGAGGGGTACCTGCCGGGAAATGCAGGAAGGGTTCGTCGGTCACAACCTCTCCGTCCTCATCCCTTACCGTTGTTTTCCCAAGTGCATCCCACAGGACATTAAGGCGAGACAGTTCATACGGCATGGCGGGACACTCAGTCGATAATGCGCATGATGGCGCTGCATTCTGCGTGGTTCAGCGCATAGTCACGCAGACGCCAGTAATGTTCCGTCATGGTGTCGCATTCCGTGCGGCATGCGTGATGACTGTAAGCGACAAGACAGACTGCAATCCCTGCAGCTTCCGCGCTCATGTCTGCGGCGTTGCCATTCATGGCGTTGAACAGCGACCAGAAGGCATCGTTGTCCGTTTCCGGAACCATGAAGGCCCCACCGTTGCTGAGAGTATAAAAATTCCAGATACCACCGCTGTAGTCAGCGCAGAACCGGTCCATCCACGCAAAGATCTGCGGTTCAAGGGTTATCCACTGCGGGATGTTGCCAAAGTGCTGCGGCCAGAATTCCACTCGTTGTTCGTCCGGTACGGGCGTGGCTGTCAGTGCCGGTTCAGAGCCATCTTCGCCAGCCTGCAGAGGTCGCTGATTGTCATCGTTAATATTAATAATGTCGGTCATGTTAATTTTCCTTATGCATGGAGATGTCGAATGGAGGTCTCGGGCCGGGGATTGATTTCGGTGGTGGGGCACGTGTGATTACCTGCCCAACAGATTCAGCATGTTCTCCGCCATCACCCAGAGCGCGCGGTTTAACTTAACGTCGCCATCAATCCCGTTTACTGCGCGGGTGTGGGTACGTTTACCCTGCGCGGTACGGCCACTTAGCCCGCCTTTCAGCAGGTTTTCCTGAATGCGCTGGTAAGTGGTCCACAGGTCATCGCTCTCGTCCTGCCAGCGGCGGGGTGCAAGGATTTGCGATTCAGTCACTGGCTGGAACTCTTCCCCAAAACGGTATGTCAGCGCCGCTGTAGCCAGTGGATGTTGTGCGGGTGACGGGAGTTGCAGGGCCTGCATGGCGTCACGTTTCTCTTCCACCCGGTCAAAGACGCTGAGAACCTCATAGGCCCCCTCAATCACCTTCCCGATAACATCGCCCCTGTGTGGCACGCGGATCTCGCCAAACGACTGTCCGCAGACGAGCGAATTGGTGCAGACACTCCGGAATATCCCCGGCAGCAACTGAAAACTCGATGCGCCATCGTGAGAATTCAGAATGATGATTTCCGGCACCTGCTGGCCGTTTATCTGACCGGCACGACGCAGGCGCAGCATATGCTTTGTATGTTCCCGTCGGCTCTGGTCGCGCACTCGTGACTGACAGGCAAAGAATGGCTGGAACCCTTCGCGTTTAAGGTTCTCCAGCAGGGTGATTGTGGGTATGTAGGTGTACTTTTCGCTTCTGGAGTCGTGCTTGTCTTCCCCGAAGACGCTGGGGACATGCTGCATCAGTTCTTCGCGGGTTAAGGGACGGTCACGGCGAACCTGGTTCACCCGACCAAAACGGCTGGCTAATCGCATGGTTGATTCCTCATCTGATTACTCTGATGGCATAAAAGCAAAAGCCCCTGCTCCGTGAGTAGGCAGGGGCAGATATGATGTTCTCAATGGGACGGACAGGGCGGGCGGGACTACAGCGTATCCAGAATCTTCAGTATCTGCGCCATCAGGGCGGTGATAAGTGCAGTGACCAGTAACGTGACCGCTTCCCGGGCTGTATCAATACTGCTCTCATCGTAGCCTGCCTGACGCAGGTGAATTTCAATATACTGCCGGGCCTGATGCCCGCCGCACCAGGTCAGAGCCTGGCTCAGGGCCGTCACCAGCATTTTCAGAAAGGTCATAGGGTTTGCTCCGGACTGCCAGGTGGCAGCCCTCTGGTGGAGTGAAGATTTATTTGAGGAAGCTGATACAGGAAGGTGGCTCAGTGGTAGGTGTAACGCCATCCCCCCTTATCCGTGGTGACGACGACTTCAGAAGCCACGCAGTTATTATAAAAACTCACTCTGACGGACTGCCCGTAGTGCAGGGTGGCAGGCAGAATGGTTTCCTTATTTTTTGAAGACAGGTACTTCTGGTTATCAATACGACAGTTACCCCGGTTCACGTCTATGTTTTCAACGTTGATACTGTCATCCAGGGAGGTGACTACAACAGTGACGTAGCGTGTTCCGGCAGGGTGGACCTGGTTACTGGTCTCCACTTTGATGGGCGGCGTTGGCTCTGCCAGCACCCGGGCTGACAGTACAAGCAGTGCGGGTACCAGTATGTGTTTAAATTTCATAATCTGTTCCTTTTAAAAATAACGTAATCAACAGGCGTTAAATTCAGATGCAGGCTAGAGTGCATCTTTACCCACGCAGCCGTGGGTCCCGAATACCGGCAATACCTTGGCCGCCCCGGCCAGCGTAAATGTGGCATCCTTAACACCATCTCCGGTTACTGAGACCTGTTTGCCATTACGTAACTGAGCCCAGGCCAGCGCCAGGTTATTACCGCCCACGCGACTGCCAGATTCGCTGATATCGATAAGTGCTCCACCGTCGATACTGACCTGAAGGCTTTTATCTTCATCCATACTGACCTGATGTCCGCTGGCGTCAGTAAATATGACCGTGGCCGGTTGCGAACCATAATCCTCACAGCTCAGAGACAGTTGTGACTGACCTTTCCCTTTGATGACAAACTCTGATACTCCCTGTCCCCAACCCCGGGTCCAGGTATCCTGACTACCAGATGCCTGCGCCATAACCGGCAGCAGACTGCCAGCCAGTACCAGGATGCTGAGTGATACATTTTTCAAGATGAACTCCTTCTGTTAGTAAAACTGCGGTGCTGACGAATGAACATGCGGGTTCATTCCCGGATGAGCCTGCTGATGTACTGAAAATGCGGCAGGGCCTGAATAAATCGCGGGTCTTCAAAAATCCGCCGGATATGACTGCTTCTGGTGAAGCCCCCGATGGTCATGACCACATCGGTGATAGCTGAAAGGGTAAATACCTGAATCCGCTCGCCAGTTACTGCCGTCAGGTACCACTCGCCTTCCAGACAGATAAGCCGGTAAGGGGCAACGGCGGACTGATGGTGTCCGTGGTGCAGAAAATGAATGCGGCGATTGCTGATGATGGCCTGGATAATGACCTGAAAACCGCCAAACAACGCCGGAGCCTGACGGGGTGGCGCATTCCAGATAATGCAGGGGGAGTCCTGACCGTTGTCGAGCAGGACAGACAACAACTTAGGGTCAAGTGCCGGAAAGTAATGTGCCACCCTGGTTATCTGGGCAAAACGGATAATGTCGCTGTTGGTACGAAAGGGGCCCCGAGCATCCCGGAGACTGACGTGACCGTCGATATATTCCGTGTCGATATAACGCAGTCGTTCACGCAGGTCACGCTGAACGGTACGCTCAGAGACGCCAAACTCCTGAGCAAGTTGCCTGACACTGAGCGTTTCTCCCATAAAGAGGCGGCTGACCAGTATGGCGAGACGGCTTGCCAGGCGGTCATAGCGTTGTTCCTGTTCAGACATGAGGGATGCTTCCTGCGCAAATAGCAGCCTGTCGGGGCTGAAGGTTAAAGTAAAAAAGTTGTTAGCGGGAAAGGTGCTGCTGCCTCAGCCAGGACACAATGATGCAGGCGGGTATCGTGACCCGATAAGCCGGACCAGTGATACCGGAAATCATCCACGCTGAACTCAGTGCGATGGCAAGAGGACCAGCCAGAACGGAAAGAGCACGTGAAGCGACCACAACAGTTCCCCTGGTGGCAATACCGCCCAGGGAGGTGATGACACTGGCAGACAACATCGTTGCCAGCTCGAGCGCAGCCAGTGAGGAAGTCCGGATGGCAGACTGAACGGCGATAAGAATGAGTTGCGGCGTGGGGTTTGTCAGATCCAGATGCATATTGCGGGAAAAAGCAGCCAGCTCTTCCGGTGCCATCTGATCCAGGCTCTTTTCCAGTACCTTCATCAGCAGAGCAAGCTCAATAGTTTCGGTAGTACTTTTCTGGTTGTAATTCACATCAAGCTTGTCACAGACATCAACGAGAATTTCCCTATAGGCCACGCCTTGCCCCAGCCGGACCAGACTCGCTAGGGTATTCGCGCCGTAACGCTGAAGCTCAGCGGCTATCAGTTGCCAGTAGCGGCGATGGTCTGGTGCCAGCAGATGAAACTCCGGGGTTCCGGTAAGACTCTCTGTCCAGCGAGTGTCACCGTCGCGTGGGTCGGTGGTCAGGATGGAAACCAGCAATTGCAGTTCTTCATTGCTGCACTGGCCCAGCAGATTCAAATCAGGGTCATTACGGTAGACAGCCATTATCCGTCCTCAGTCAGTGTGATGTGAGGTCACACTGTAAAAGGGGCTGTTGCACGGATGTGTCATCGAAAATGGTTAATATATGCTTTATAGAAATATATACGGACAGGGTGTGTCTGGAAATATAGGGGAGGAGCCAAACAGCCATAATGATTTTTATCGTATCTGAGTATTATCAATACAATGATAATGGCTAGTGAATTTGGTTTTTTTCTTTTTTGTACTGCTTCATGGTAATTATATATTTCTCAAATATTAATGAACTTCCATTTAGTTCTTTTGCTGTGTGTTGTTTCGTGGTGTTTGGTAATCCATGTCTTCCACTTTGATGGCTAACGCCAATTTTAATTTTAGTACTATAGTTTATTTGTGGAGGAGTGGTTGAAATATAAAAGAGAGATCTTGCTGAGTAAGGCTTCAGGCAGGTGCCCGTTTGGAACGGAATAGGAAAGGTGGCAAAGCGCATGATGATGCCACCTCTCGAATATGTTAAATCTGACCTCTTTGCGTTAACAATAGGTCGGTTTTGTCCATTTTTCAGTTGAAAGAAAGCCGGATTTAGCTGACTTTAGCTGTCCTTGGTAAGGTGCTAGATGCTAGTACGCAACTTAGCATTAGAAGTGATGAGGCATGATTAAAACCCCATGTTTGTCCAGTGGCGGCACTGTGAAAAATGTGTTGTAAAATAAAATGCATGCTTCCTGATTGTGCAGGCCTATTTGGAAATAACGGGATACATACCGTTCCAGAATGTTTTGATAATAATCATAGTTTAATGCTTCTTTATTCCTTGCCCGTTCCATTACGTCTTCGTGCAGACTGGAAAATACCTCAAGTAAGTTATCTGCATCCCCATTTAAAATGGCATGAAAAGCAGCGACAGCAAATAACTCATTTGCAGGACCAGCAGACAGCCAGTGACTGCTTTCAATAGAATTAATGGACTCCCTCAAACGCCAGAGTCCCAGGCGCATTGTCTCCTCTTTTAAAAGTTTCAGTAATGGTGGACGAGCATAAATGTCCGTACCAAACAGCCTGCGTGGTACACTCAGATCCGCAAAGGTCACATGTTTGACAGAGGCTAGCGCTTCCTGTATTTCATCCTGACCATATTGCATCGTGAGCGCCTTTAATAACGTCGATTTTATAGGCAGGGGAGAGCCTGCCGCTTTTATGCCGCTGAATGTTCCTGGAGTTTTGCTCACGGGAATAGTGTCCTTCATCATCCTGTTAATCAACGCAGGGGCAATAATGATGTTATCCACTGTATTAGCTCCCCCTTTGGAATTAGGGTATATGTGACATAACTCCAACTCCAGCCAGGGTATCAGGCGTTTTAAAGCCCGCCCCTGTGAATCAGTAACCCTTTGCCCATTTAGAGTATTGTAAGCTTTCTGATGGCCTGCTTTGCGCTGGTACAACCGGATGAGAGCAACAATGTCATCAGGGCTGGTGATACTCCCCAACCCGAGGGGATTATTCTTTAGCTTGGACTCCACGTTGATCCAGTAAGAATGTTTTACCAGACTGACAATGGCATCGTCATCTATGAGCCTTCTGTCTTTATTACGATGTTCAATACAGCAATACCGTCGATTGCGAGTACCAGACAGACTAATACCACAGGGCGGGTACTGACACGTCAGACCCCACCTTTGGGCTCTTTTAGCTGCATTAGATAGCTTACCCTGATAATGTTTTGGGCATAAGCGCAGGTTACGCTCATCAGGTAATTCACCAATTGAGAGAGTACAGTTATTTCTTTTACAAATAGCCATAATAAGACTCTTATCACAGGTAATCTTGTTTTATGATGAATAAAGAGCTGCTCACTAATCATGATCATAATAGGTAGTATTTATCTTAATCTATTGTTAGTAATTAAGATGTGCATATCTCAAATGAAGCTGAAATACACTAGTGATTTAATAATTAATTTATTATTAGTGCTCTTATTTACCACTTGTTATTGCTAAGCGGACAGCAGATAACGCTGTATTTATGGATGTGCGGCAATAGTAGTTGATGATGCCAGATTGCGTTTCAGCAACCACTCATCCAGTTCAGACTCAAGCCAGCCGACAGATTGCATGCCCAGGCGACGTTGTTTAGGGAATGTGGCATCGTAGCGCGGTGACTTCGGGTTTATCCAGTCGTAAATGGTCGAACGGGCAATCCCCAGTTTGTTAACCACCTCGCGAATACGAAGTATTTTTACAGTTTGCGTTGTCATATCCGTTGTATCCTGTTAGTTCAGTGTGGATGTGGGGAAGATTACACAGTGAAAAACAGAAAAAACATACGCCAAGTAAAGTAAAAAAAAACAGCGACAAAATTTAACGGTAACTATATGAATAATATGGGAATAGATGCATTTTTTACTATGGCGAAACATGAGGCGGAGAGACTTCTTTTCCAGTGCAGTGATGATAAAAGCAGCGGTGGCTATCAACATTTGCGCAATAAACTGGAAAAAGCGGCGGTCAGAAAAGTTAGGGTGCTTGCCCGGGGAGAGTTAAAATTAGGTGAAGTCGTAAATGAATGGGATTTCGTTGAGTCTGAGGCTAATTTTTCCGCTCTATTTAAAGGGGATTACAACCCGTATCTGTATGCTTCTTTTTTTCTCTACCATTGGGGAATATACATTTATTCAACAGGGGAATACTTGAGTAGTTTGCGATTTATGATTCAGGCATCAATATATGCCGGATATTGGAAAGGGGCAAGAGAACGTGATGAGTGGCTGCAGGCACAGGAGGTTGCCAAACAAGCTAAAATAGATAATGGTAAAAAAGTAGGAGAGGGGAGAGCAGCCTACTTCCAGCCCGTAAGAGAGGAGCTTATCCGCTTGTTAATGGCAGAATGTCCATCTGAAGGGTGGAGATTCAAAACAAAAGCTGCAGAAGCTATTTCAGGTAAGTTGCAAATTTTCATTGACACGCACGAGTTAGAATTAAAAGCGGATAATCTGGAGAGCACAATTCTGAGATGGTCATCAAAATATCCTGATATTGAGGCGGCTTTTGCTAAGGTAGTACGGAAGAATGATTAATTTAGATTTACATTTACGTTAGCAATGGTACGAATCTTTATGAAATGCCTAAGATGTAATCTTACTCTGATATTGCTAATAATGACTATAGTGGGGCAGTAAAATGACGCACCAGAATTTCAGGTTTTGAAACCCAACCTTTTGCTGTTTAGTGTGATTGGCCATGTTGATACCACTTTTCCTAGGTATATCACCTGGGATGCGTTGCTCACACA
This sequence comes from Kosakonia arachidis, assembly GCF_900116535.1. Taxonomy (GTDB): domain Bacteria; phylum Pseudomonadota; class Gammaproteobacteria; order Enterobacterales; family Enterobacteriaceae; genus Kosakonia; species Kosakonia arachidis. The sequence goes on from NZ_FPAU01000010.1 coordinate 35,369, forward strand.
CGATCATGTGTCTGAGTCGCGAGTAAGGTGATGGAGTCAAGAAAGACGGCTGGACATGGCAACGCCCCCCCATGTGTGTCAAACCGCACGCAAACGCGAAGGTTCAAATGTGAAAACTGGGACGGGGGCCAGGGATGTGGAAAAATGGCGACTGCCATCCCTTAAGGAGTAAACTGAGAGCGAACTAGGAACATTGCGATTCGAGGGCGTGATCATTGTATTTTGCTTGTCAACTTTTTACGTTAATAATTTTTTGTCCAAAATCAGTTGTTTAATATATCTCTTCAGTTAACCGCTTGAGAATGGATTGATGTCATCCAATTCTTTCAGATTGACGACTGCAGAGATGGAACCCGAAATTTCGCTATTTAATAACGATGAGTTATTGATTCTCATGCAGAAAAAGTTACGCCTGAAGCAGGCAGATGATTATGACTATCGTGTTGCAACTCTGTACGCTGTTAAAGCTGTTATTGCCTATATGGACGGTATGGAGCAATGCCAGCGTATTGGCAACGAACAGGGTGACATCGATGAGTGGGATGACATTGTTTTGCATGGAGCTGCAAATGCAACGATCCATTGTCAAGTGAAGCGTCAAATGGGTAATTTTTCAAACGATGAACCAATTCGTGGTTTGAAAACGACTGGCGAAAATAAGGGAGAATTAAAGAATCTTACGGCCCTCGACTCCGCGTTCGAAAAGTTGTCTAAACATTTCGCGAAGCCTGTTTCTGAGCGTGACGGTTCGAAGAAATTCCGCTTGGCAATTCCGAATGCAAATATTCAGATCAAGAAAAATCTAACAATAGTGCAACTTCGTGCCGTCTGCACAGAGTGGAGCAAGGCTGGGGCTAACGTAGAGGGATTTTCAAAGGCGGGGAACCCAACCGAAACAGTTCGAAATTGGTTATCTTCTTGGTGTGATTTCTCAACTAACGAGGCAATGTTTGAATGTTTGCGCGCTTTGGAAATATGCGAGCATGGGGATGAGGATCGCATTGATGGGGATTGCTGCAGTAGTCTCATGGATTGGTATTCATCTACTGATGCTGTGAGGCGTGAAGTTCGGGATTTTCTGGTAATGAATGCTTCCTCTGAGCAATCAATCACTCCCCGCATGATTGCTTGTAAGATTGAGCAGTACGTCCGGCAGCATAAACGCGCTTGGGCGCGCTATAACATGGTAAATCCACTTGAGTGGGAGGTTTCTGGCACGTTATCTGGACACGGTACTGATATCGAGTTTCCGGAAAGAGTGGTTGATCGGTTATGGGAGCCCTCAGAAGACCGTAGCTATGAGCTACAATTCGGACACAAATGTAATGGTGAGCCTAGTTGTTCCTTGCAGTTGTCGCTTATGAGGCTCGCATTACATGTTGCTCCGGGCGTTTCTGTATCTGCCTCTGGTGTTGATGGTTGGCATGCAATGGTAGCCCAAACTGTGCGTAAGACGCTTGGGCATTCTGAGGACGAGCTCTCTGCACTGAGATGGACTAACTGGGGGTCAACCCCTACTCCTGCTGACCATAGAAAACTACGGATGACCTCGCTTGTGGATGGAGAAGCCTCGCAGTTGAGCATGCGAATGACCGCTTTGACTTGGAAAAATGTGAAGAATCGGGTGAGTGTAAAAATTTCCCAAGGCCAATCAAGCGAAGTTCGTGATGCTATAGAAGCCCTCTGGCTCGAATGGCAAGATGAAATAAATGCTGACATTATGCTTCAGCAAGAACTTCTAACAGATATGCTCTATGCCAAGAGTGAAGGCAGTCTCATTATTGGCGTGCTACGTTCGGGACTTCGTACTGTTTTCTTGATTGCAGACGCCCTCGTCATGCTTCTACATCTTGCGATTGCATCAGACGCGACGGATCGAAACTGGCGAAATTTTGGCAATGGCTTGTCTGTAAGGGCGGTAGCGCTACTATATTGGGCCGGTTCAAATCAGCAAGCCGAGGACTTACGGAGATTTTTCGACGATGATGACAGATCTCAGAGAGCTGAGTTCCTAGGTAAAGAGACAGCTCGCGTTCTGGTGTTGCCGCAAGCTCGTTCGTCGGTATCTGCTATCTACGGTAAGACGCTGGCTGATGGTCGTGATGGGGGAGACAGCATCGCAGAGCCGCGCACGCCAACTATGATTGTAACGCATTCACAGGAGTATAAAGATGCTCTTGGACAGAAGACCATTGCGAGCTTAAAAGATTTTCTTGCTAAAGCGCTGCAAGGGCGCGAAGCACAACGCGCACTGCATATTGACATGCTTACGATGGAGAATCCTAATGCAGATTGAACATTGGATTGCTAGCTGGCGGGATTTCGCCAATCCCCGATTTAAATTTTGCGAGCCAACGAAACAGTCTATCGATTTGGAAAAACTTGCGGGCGAAGAATTTTTAGCCCGTGTCTTGTTGGTCCGTCGTACTGGCATGGAACAAGGAGGCTTTCGCACCATTCTGGTAGCCCATGCGGAAACACTGCATGCCTCTGGCTCTGCGCTACGTTGGGCGGCAGATGTACGCGATGTTTTAGCTGAGCCCGCCACCGCAGATATCTATCTCTTTTTAGAGATCGCATCGGCATCTTTAGATGATTGTCTTAGGCTCGAGGCCGACGATCAATATTGCAGAAAGTATGTCAAGAGACCGAACGAAAGCGGAGAGGTGTTTTTGAAGCGTACTTTCCTTGCTGCACCAGTCGACCCTAGGAGAGTGGGTGATATGGCGGACCCACTGTCAGCCTCACTTTTGCAAGCAGCCAAGCTACACAGTTGGTTTTCGCCCGAGGACCAGGCGCATTGGCGTCAGGCTTTAATGTCTGGTGTCACAGGCCAGGAACTTGCTGCACAAATCCTTGAGAATGTTTCCGGGGAAGGCGAATGACGCTTTTGAAGAATATTACACTTAGCAACATCAGAAGATTCGCAGCGGACGTTAAGGTCCCCATATCTTCACAAGCGACGATATTTTTAGCGCCGAATGGTACTGGAAAGACAGCGTTGTTTGAGGCGATTGAATTAGCATTGACTGGCACTGTAGCCCGTCTTAATGAGGATATGTTTGCACTTGTGCGGGAAGGTGCGCAGCGAGCAGAAGTTCACCTGGATTTCGGCGATTTTGAACACAGAGCTATCGTTACCACAGATGCGACGCCAGTATATTGGAGTGGGCGCTCTCAATTGCATGGGAACGTAAATCAGGAAGACCTTGGGTACTTACTACGACTGACTCATTTGCTCGATCAACGCGATAAGCACTGGTTCATCCAAGAAGAATCATCAAGCGCTGGTGATCAGCTGACTAGGCTGCCGATCGGAAAGGATGCCCAATATGCTAGTGCTTTAATAACAGGCCTTAAGCAGGCCGTGACTAAAGTACGGACGGAGCAGGAACGGAACACTCTCGATGCTCAGAACAAAGTTCAGATTTGGAATAACCTCTTGCAACAGCGTAACGAGGCGAAAGAGCGGATCAGTGGAGAATTGCCCACATTCGAGCAAATTGCTATCGCACTGCAATTATATTCTTCAGACCAGATAAGCGCAGATAATCTGGATAGTCTAGAAGCTGCTCAGGCTGTTTGCACGAGTAACATTCAGACAGAATTGCAGGGGCTGAGAGAAAAGTATGTTGCGCTGCAACAGATGAATGAGGTCTGTAGTGCATTTACATTAGCGGTGGATGCCTCAAACCGCCTGGTAGAATTGAAGTCTACGCGTCAACAAGCCCATGAAGAAGCGCAGCGAATGCGTGATGCGTCTGCGGTTAGAGTTACACAAGCTGCTGCTGCGCACATTGAAGCGGATCTTGACCTGAGGCGCGTCAGGGACGAGCTTATTAAGGTAGAGGAGTGGGAACGGCTGCATCAAACTCTTAAAATCGAAAACGAAGCATTGGAAAGAGAGCGGCAAGCATACGTTCAGTGCGTCTCAGTCCGCGCATCGACTGCTAGTACACTGAAAGAGGCGGAAGATGTTGAAGACGCCTATATACAGTGGACTGCCACACGAGCCGATTGGCAAACTAAGGCAGCCGAGCTCGAAGTGGCTTCTCGCATGTGGTTTGAATGGAGTGCCGATGCCGAGCAAATTCGAGTCATAGACGAGCACGTTAAAAGCTTTAACCAATCAATAGAAGATCAACTGCGATTGCTTGGCGAAAAAGTGGCTGAGCATGAAATAGCTATTAAGCGTGCGACTGAAGCAAGAGGGCGTCTGCACACCTTGCAACAATCCAGCGATAGTATCAGGGCCGCAGTGGCAGCAATCGCCGCAGATCTATCGGACACTCGAGGAGACTGTCCTGTTTGTGGGATCGAGCACGGAGTGACTGAGCTTAGGCTCCGAATTGACAACCAATTGCAGGCGGTCGACCCAGTTTTGCGTAGCCTTGCAGAATATGAGCGCGAATGTCGGAATGCGGTTGCGCAGTCTGTGCGGAATAAGGATGAAGCCACACAATTGTACGATCAAAGCGTCGCCTTACGCGATCGCGCGATCAGTGAGCGAGATTCTCTTCTGGGGCGAGTCGATTTAGTGCGCAAGCTTCAAATCTTCGAGGAAGCGAATCTTGAGATCGCAAGCGAACGGCTGGCTGCACGGCGTAAGGAACTCGACTTGGCTAAGGTAGCACTTGATGAGTTTTCACAGCAGCTAGCTCCACGGCACTCAGTTGAGGCGATTACGCAATATCGCCAACACGCTCATCGTGCGGTTGAAAGCGAAAACCAAGCAGCGCAAGCCTTACGCCGTCGCGAAACGACAGTTTCAATGCTCCAGCAACAGTGTGAGGAGTTCTCATCGCTAATAACACCGCCTCGCTCCCTAAAATTGATTAAAGAAGATTTGGCTCGGTTGGGGGAGCTCGCAGATACTAAGCTATTTGAACGGCGACAAGCCGAAGCACTCGCCGATGCTGGGGAAGCGAATCTGCGCCAATCTAAATCGCTTTTTGATGGCACGCATGCAGAGTGGCAATCCTACTTTGACCGGGTGGTTGAATGCCGCGAACGTTGGACATTGCAACATCTTACCGGTGAACCTGATCAGTCTATTTTGACTGCAACTTTGGCTGATTGTGAGTCGGCAACGTCGCGATTGGTCGATTCACTCGCCGAGCTTGGTGAGATTAGACAGGATATCGCGCGATTGCGCGGTGCAGTTGACTATCGGAAGTCGCAGGAGATCATCGACACTCAGCGGGGAGAACGTAGTGAGTTGGATCACGGTATCTATCTCATACAAAATCTTGACGCAGCATCAAATGAATTGAAGCGTGTTGATGAAAGAAGATTGACGCTTGATACATTCTCAACAGCTTTAACGAATGAAGTTGAGCAGATCCATACTCGGTTGCTCGATATCGAACCATTATGGCAATCGCTCCTTAGTCGAATTGTTCGCGAGCCAAGATTTAGTCAGACTGGCCTTCAATACCTTCGCCGCCGTAATAAAGCTCATGCTCATGTACAGGTGCCTGTTGGGGAGCGTGAGGCACCGGCTTACAAAGTGGCCAGCGAAGCGCAGAAAGCGGACTTACAGCTTTCATTCCTATTGTCAATGGCACAGGTTCATCGTTGGTCGCCTTGGAAAGCTTTACTGCTGGATGATCCAACGCAGCATCATGACTTGGTACATGCCTCAGCCGTGTTTGATGTGCTTCGCGACTACATTGTTGACTATGGGTTTCAAACGATTGTAACGACCCATGACCCTGTGCAAGCCCGATTCTTTGCTCGCAAGCTTGCAAATGATGGCGTTCAAGCACAAATAGTAACACTGGCTCCGGTTGCCGGAGGTATTGGAGTGCATTCACTCGTTTAAATTGTATTAGCTCAGACTTGAGCTGACAGTTTTCACCGGCAGCACACAATCAAATCTGACAGTCTCGGACGTTGACTTAGCCGGATTGGAGGGGACTTCTAAAGTTACTGGCATGGATTTCTGGGATACTTACGCCATCACTTGGACGCTTGTGCTCTTCAAAATAGATAGTTAATAATAAATAAGTTGTTAATTTTTATCATAATAACATAGGGGGCACCTTGAGAGATAAACCTTCAGATTTAGAGAGACTTATTCATGAATCTCTGGAGCAGCTAGGTTGGGCGGCTGACGCTACAGCTATCGCTGAACGAGTAAATAGACTTAATATAGGCCTTCCGTTAGAAGACGAGTTTTCTATTATCTGTGGCTGGCTCGGTCAATGTAACTTAGTTCATAAATTAGATCAGCAGCAGTATCCGACTAGTTCTAACGAGACTTTTCAGGTTCCTGATTTACTAGCAAACTTTAACGTGCGTGGTGCAAGTAATACTACTGTTTTAATTGAAGTTAAGTCTTGCATGGGAAATGTTTTGTCTTTTCGGCCTGATTACGTATCTAGATTAAGGGCTTATGGGAAAATGTTAGGACTACCCGTTTTAATTGCTTGGAGAAGATATGGAATTTGGAGTTTGGTAGATTTAGACGTATTTACGAAGGCCAAGAAGAATTTCAATCTTAATTTCAATGATGCAATGCGAAATAGCTTGATGAGTAAAGTTCTCGGCGATTTCTCTTACACTCCACAAGTTAATTCGGGTGTCCATATTAGCTTTAAGAAAGAAAAGCTTATTGAAGTCTTAAAAACAGATGAAGGGATACAAGAAAACTGGCATATGGTCATAGATGACGTGTATTTCACTAACGGGGACAATGAGCAGTTAAGATATCTGTCGCCAATTGCTCAGCAACTATTCCATTCTTGGGATCTTACTACAACAGAATCACACTCTGATTCTCACGTGATTATGCATAATATAATTGATGAAGAATCGGGAATGTTTGCGCATATGGCTTTAACTAGATTGCTTTCTTTTCACGGTCGAGAAGATGAGGTTCATTGGAGACATCATTTGCAACATGATGCAACAATCTCAAGTATCTCAGATTTCAGAAGGGGGATTGAAGAGAACCTGAAAGCAGGTATTATTAAATACATTTTTGACATTGAACCAGTAAATACACCGGCTTTTATCAATGAAATATAATACGTATATGTTGTCGATTGGCTTTCCACTTTTGGCACGGAGCGGAAGTGCCTGCAACAGAGGGGCTGGTGTGAGCGAAGAAAAGACATTCAGAATGTGTTTGTATACAAAAGATGGAGGCGTCGCCTGACATCAGGGCGTAGTTGTCAATCGGGAGCAGGCCAATGTTAATTGACATAATTCATCGTTAATTTAACTCCTGTAAGATTGAACGATACTATGAAAACCCTCATCAATACTTATTGATATGCTACAACGTAAATGGCATACATCACCCAACAAGTTGGCATTAAAATTATTATCTTTTATCTTTTATCTTTTATCTTTTATCTTTTATCTTTTATCTTTTATCTTTTATCTTTTATCTTTTCCAAGTATTCTAGGGATGATTTTAACAAAATTTCTAGTCAGTTCAGAATCAGATTTCGCTCTTTCAAGTTCGACCGTTGTTTGCCCTTTTTCAAGGACAAAGTTGCGCTCTGTTTTTGACAATGCTTCAATTGAAACTTTCAAACCTTCTTGGTTGTTTGTTATATATGAAAACTCAACTGCTGCTAACTTTGATTCAATATTCGTTAATTCGTTTTGAAAGTACTTTATTTCAGCGAGACCATTCCTATAAAGGCGCAAGAAGAAATACGAGAAAATTTCAATGAAAATGACTAAGAATATTCTTGGAATTATTGGGAGAATTAGATTTTTAATAAATTTCGCGTTTGCTTCATTTCCTTCCGATGCTAATTGCTTTAATAATTGTGACGCATCAACCATTGAAACTGTAGACCACAATAAATAGAGCCCCCCTGCAGTGATGGACATTCCAATGAGAAGGTTTATATTTGAGCGAAGCCGTAAATCTGTTATCTCACGACTCAATCTAATAACAATATTTTTTGAGGCATCAGTCAATCTATCAAAGCCGAGTTTTTCCTTGATACTATCTTTTAGTTCAATTGCTTCATCTCTAAAAATAGTTTTTATAGAGTCTTCACTAATTTGTGCTACAGCATTACTTATAACTACTTTTTTTTCTTCTTCACTGAGTCCTTTCTCTGATTCAAATGATTCAATTTTGTTTTTCAGGCTTGTGACTTGCGCCTCAGTCCATTCTCTTTGACTTGATAATTCCTTTAAAAACTTATCTAAGGCTAAGGTGTTTGCAACCTTTCTTTCAGGTTCTTCTTTAGCCCCTGATTGAAGATATAAGAATGAAAAAACAACAACTGAAATAAATAATAAGACTAGAGGTGCAGCATTTTTATTTAGATTGAATAGGAAACTAAAATACTCTAGAAATGTGTACGAAAAAAAACTAAGTAAAGAAAACAAACCACTTACGACAGCAACCAATATCAAAATCTTTTTAGTTACTATTCTTCTTGCAGAGAAAACCAGTGCGGATAAAAATTCAGACATGAGTTACCTTTGATTTATGATTTCTATTGATAAACACGCGAAATTTACTTTCAACCTAAAAATACCAACACCTGAGTAACGTTTCTTTTTATGTGTGTACGATGAATCTAATCCTTTCCCTAAGATAGTTCAATGTTTTTTAGGTGTGTGTACTTTAAAAATAACGCTAGTTGCTCAAAATACGTTCAGTGGAAACGGTTCCGATTCGGAAATGTTTTCCGCAAAACTAACTTTAGAAAAATAAATGTAACAAGTGTTTCAAACGGTAATGGCAATGTCCGCTCCTGGCACGAAACTGCTGTGGGTAGGGCCATGGGGCAGCTTTGAGCAAGGTACGGAAGTTCGCAACGCCAACAACTGCATGACTAATAATAAGCTGTCTTAATCAACAAGGATCAGGTCAAAGAGATATGTCATTTATTTAATTCCTTCAGAACCTTACATTTAGCGGTAGTCCCATATATGTTATTTGTATATGCTGTAGTCTCTTGAACAATGAAGTCATTTGCATCTTTGTATAATTTATCGTTAACAGAATAATAATCAGGATTATCGGAAGAATTTAAGTGCTTTCCCGCTACTAGAACAAAAGTAACATCACCGTTATTGTAAACTTCTGAAACTATATCCCCTGAATCATCTCCATAAGTGATAAGGCATGTTGCATAACCTTTACTCTCAAGTTTCTGATCACAACCAATTAACCCCATAGATGCAACAACAAATACTGAAAGTGCTGGAATTTTCATTTAAATTACTCTCCAGAAATAAAACATTTCTATAGCATAGTTATAGAAAGTAAGGGATTGCTTTTACGGAAGGTTACCTATGATAAATACTATAGAGTTACTCCGCTAAAGGTAAAGGCCTAGTCAGCAGGGCTTCCTTATATTGCTATATAGCTGGCGGGTAAGAACACTAATGCTCCTGTGTGACAGGAAACGATTTTCTGATTGATAGCGGCGCAACGACACCTTTTCAATATGGTGAATTACGTGTTCAATAATCAATACGTGCTGAAAATAGCTACTTCCGCTTCACGCCCTGAGACATTCGACAAGCTTTCTACGGCATTAGTAAGGGCGATTTTCGCGCTTCCAGTGCCAGCAAATATTTCGCTTCGTCATAACGGGTTCTGGTCTTCCAGCAGCGGTAAATAATCCTTATCCATTTGAATGCCAGAGCCCGGATTGCAGACTGATGAGATTTTCCTTTTTCTCGCATCCCCTGATAATACAGCTTGGCCCAGTATGATGAGTTAACCGTCTTGGCAGCCCATTCGATAAAGGTTTGCCTGACGAACCTGGCACACTGCCATCGCCAGTGAACCCAGGATTTTTGACCGCTTCGCTCGGTTACTGGCGCGATGCCAACATAGTTTTGAATTTCTTCGGCGCTGTTAAAGCGGTCGCGGTTATCACCGAGTGCGGCAAGCATACGCGGTCCCATACACGGCCCCATGCCTGGAAGTGATTTGAACAGTTCAGCATCTGGCAATGGGTCAAATAGCGTTTCAATGCGTTCGTCATAGGTTTTGATGATTTCACTCACGACTTTAATTTGTGTCGCCAGTGCTGTTGCCATCAAAGCATTAGCTTCTATAACACTCGGGTCTGCAGTCAATGGGATCGCGTTATTAATACTTGCAACACGTTGCTCGGTGAGGGCTGTTGCGCGGCCACCTTTGGCATTCAGAAAGTGGCGAACGGTGTCGCGTCTGGCTCGTTTCAGTTTTTGCAGACTGGGCCACCGTATAATCAGTTCACACAACAGCAAACTACCCCGATGTGAGAACCATTCAAGGGGTTGAGGATAATACTGCTTAAGCGTGTTAATGAGCCGATTAACAAAGCGGCGTTTGTCTTCTACCAGCAGTCTACGCTGCTCCACTAGTTGTAGAAGTAAACGGATATCAGCATTGTCGGGTTCGATGGCTTTTATCTTTTGGGGATAGCGAAGCATCAGATCTAACGCTAACTCGGCATCCTGCGGATCATCCTTCGCACCACTTGGCCAGAAGGTCTGCCGATAGCGGGCCAATGATAACGCGTGTACAGGAAAGACAGTAACAAAGGGGTACTTCTGGAGAGCATACACTACCGGTCCTTTCTTGAGTTCAAGGGCGATAGCGATCCTGCCTTTGACCTTCTGGTGCAACTCATTGAGCCAGGTATCAAGCGCTTCCGGGGTATGTTTAATCACATGGAATGTGCGCTCACCGTTTTTAAACTGAACGCAGACATCGTGCTTTCTATCCGCCCAGTCCAGACCAACATGAGCAGCAAACTGATCTATAGCAGTCATCACCAACTCCTTTTAACCGGGGATTGGTATGCATTCCACGCTCTTCGAAAGAAATATAGCCAGCAGTTTATCTGCATGCCCTGAGTATTCGTTAGCGAACGTGGAGCACTTACTGGCTCGAAAGCAAAGCGGCAATCATCAAATCACATGATTCTGGCACAATATTCGTAACCAGTAAGCGCATACCCTGAATCACTTAAAAGTGTAACCCTCAGGGTTCGAATGACTATATCTGGCACAGAGCTGCCTGTCAGATTAGGTTTGGCTCTGTGCTATAGCTGTGTCAGGTCAAATCTAATCTAATACATTTAAATTGAATGTAGACGTCGTGTTTTTTATCTGACCAGCTCAATCCAAAACCTTGAGCTGGTCTTAATTCACTTGAGTCATCCGACCAACCGCATTCCTTTTATCCCGCCCTCAATCATGCTTCCATTATCTGATGTTTTCACAAAGTCAGCCCACCATTGCATCATTGGGCGACGTTGTTCGAGATAGTCGCTTCGGTTGTATGCGCGACGGACCTCATTTTTATCGACATGGGCTAGTGCTGCCTCAATAACATCAGGCGGAAAGCCTTGTTCATTAAGAGCTGTACTGGCGATAGATCGCAGACCGTGTGAAACGAGCACCCCACCAAAACCTGCGCGTTTTAGCGATGCGTTTACAGTCTGACTGTTCATCGGCTGGTTTGGTTTGATCCGGCTGGGAAAGATAAATTCTCGATTTCCACTTAACGGCTTCATCATCTCCAGTATCGCAATTGCTTCATCTGACAGTGGAACAGTGTGGTCGCGGTTCATTTTCATGCGTGATGCAGGAATCTTCCATTCTCGCGCCTCCATGTCTATCTCTTCCCAACGAGCCTCAGCCGCTTCAGCAGGGCGGGTGATGGTAAGAAGTTGCCACATGAACAGGCATCGTGTTGAAAGGCTAATGCTGGCCGTACGCATCGTCTGCATCAGTTGAGGTAGCTGATCCGGCCGAATACTGGGCATATTTTTCTTCTGTGGTTTCTCAAATGCCTTGCCAATGTTGACACTGGGCACCGCATCAATCAGGCCTGTGTTCTGGGCATAGATCATGACCTCATTAATGCGCTGGCACAGGCGACGAACGGTTTCCAGTGCTCCTCTGGCCTGAACCGGTTGGACGGCTTTAACCAGTGTATGAGCTTTAATATCTGTAACGCTGACGTCGCCAATCGCGGGAAAGACATCTCTCTCAAGAGAGCGCCAGATATCTTCAGCATAGTCCTCTGTCACACTGGCTTTCTTCACATTCCACCAACGTTCTGCCACGAGCTGGAAAGTATTGGTTTTGGCTTCCAGCGAACTGCGAAGTTGTTCTTGCTGATGCACCTGTGGATCGATTTGTTTCGCGAGGAGAGAGCGAGACTCTGTACGGTAGTTTCTGGCATCGGCAAGGGTAACTGACGGGTAGGGGCCGATGCTCTTCTTCGCGCGCTTCTTGGTGACAGGGCGAATGTAGCGAAACTGCCAAATTTTACTTCCGCTGGATTTGATGAGTAGCTCAAGGCCATCACCATCATAGAGAACGTAGTCCGTTTCTTTAGGTTTGGCGGATTCGATTTCTTTAACGGATAGAGGTTTGGTTTGTCTTGCCATTGCCGGGTTTCCATAGTTTTAGGCACCTCAAAAACAATAAAGCTTTACGAGGTGCCTAACAAGGTGCCTAAAAGGTTCGGATTTAATTAGTTCTCTTCGGACTTCGCGGGACAAATTGAGGGCACAAAAAAAGCCCGCAGGGCTTGCGCCGTGCGGGCTCTTAGGACTTCATCGGATGACTCTGGTAATCACCGATGGAGAATTTTGGTGGAGCTGGCGGGAGTTGAACCCGCGTCCGAAATTCCTACATCCTCGGTACTACATGCTTAGTCCAGTCTTTACATTCGCTTGCCAGCTGCGGACGGACACGCCACTAACAAACTAGCCTGATTAGATTTAACGCTTCAACCCCAGGCAGGGCATCCACGCGATCTCTTTTGGGTTTGACCTCTCTTGATCCCCGTCCTAAGAGCGGAGGCTAGGGAGAGAGGGCTCGAAGCAGGTTATTAAGCTGCTAAAGCGTAGTTTTCGTCGTTTGCGACTATTTTTTGCGGCTTTTTACGAGGCCAACCGCCCCTCGGCATGCACCTTGGGTTTCGCAAATCCCGTCGAATCCAGAATCAGCCCCAAAAGTGTTCACTGAGTATAACAGATTTATGACGCGGCATACCAGTCCATATCGCGGCAAACGGCCTGATAATGCGAGGTGATGATATTTTCAGCGGCCATTTTTCTGTCGAAGCATTATTCACGAATAAAATCCGTGAACAAAATTTTAGTGAAGCGAAGAAGGGAAGTCGGAAAGCGCGTTGCCCTCTCCAGGTGTGAGAGGGCGGAGTGGGTTAGCGCCCGGCGTTTTTCATTATGCGGGCTTTATCCAGTTGCCATTCGCGCTCTTTCAGATCGGAGCGTTTATCGTGCTGTTTTTTACCCTTCGCTACGCCAATTTTCACTTTGCACCAGGCGTTTTTCCAGTACAGCGACAGCGCGACGACAGTGTAGCCTTCGCGGTTGATGCGGCCGTAGAGGGAATCCAGCTCGCGCTGATTCAGCAATAATTTACGGGTACGCGTGGGGTCGCAAACATAGTGACTGGAGGCAACGGTTAATGGCGTAAAGTTCGCGCCAAACAGAAACGCCTCGCCGTCTTTCAGAATAACGTAGCTGTCGCCAATGTTCGCTTTACCTGCGCGTAAGGATTTTACTTCCCAGCCTTGCAGTGACAGCCCGGCCTCAAATTCTTCTTCGATAAAGTATTCATGGCGGGCGCGCTTATTCAGCGCAATGGTGGCTGAACCTGGTTTATGTGCTTTTTTCTTCGTCATAATGTCGTGAAGCCATCCGGTAATCTGATATCTGAAACTGACCTCATTGCGTCCTGTGAGGTTTAACGCGTTATCTTAGCATGAGTTCCGGCGTAGCGTTTTCCTTTCATCCGGCGGAAATGGTATTATTTGACGATTGTGTGAACGCGGAAAACCTTATGCCTCAGATTAACCGTACTGCGCTGGTGCCTTATAGCGCGGAACAAATGTATCAGTTAGTGAACGATGTTAAGTCCTATCCTCAGTTTTTGCCTGGCTGCACCGGTAGCCGGGTGCTGGAAGCCGGGCCGACGCAGATGACAGCGGCGGTGGATGTTTCCAAAGCCGGGATCAGCAAAACGTTTACCACGCGCAATACGCTGGCTGCTAACCAAAGCATTTTGATGCATCTGGTCGATGGACCTTTTAAATCATTGATGGGCGGCTGGAAATTTACGCCGCTTAGCGCCGATGCCTGTCGCATTGAGTTTCAGCTTGATTTTGAATTTACCAACAAGCTGATTGAGCTGGCATTTGGCCACATTTTTAAAGAGCTGGCAGTCAATATGGTGCAGGCGTTTACACTTCGTGCGAAAGAGGTTTACCGTGTCGGGTAAAATCGCCGTTGAAGTGGCTTATGCACTGCCGGAAAAGCAGTATCTGCAACGGGTGACGCTGGAAGAGGGCGCGACCGTTGAGCAGGCGATTCGCCGGTCGGGTCTGCTGGAGTTACGCAGCGATATTGATTTGAGCGTCAACAAAGTTGGGATCTACAGCCGCCCGGTGAAGTTGCACGATGTCGTGCATGAAGGCGACCGGGTGGAGATTTACCGCCCGCTGATTGCCGATCCGAAAGAACTGCGTCGCCAGCGTGCGGAAAAAGCAGCGAAGAAATCGTAATGCCCTAACGATAAAAACAACAAAAGGTGCTCATGGAGCACCTTTTTGCATTTTGTATTTCTGTGATCTTATGCTTTGGTCAGCGCAGGCTTGTTATCGATATTGGTCAACACACCGCTACCATTAAAGGTCAGCGTCAGCGTTTGCTGCGTAACATCTTCGTGACCCGGCTGCTGACGGAACACATAGAACCAGGTGTTAGTGCCAAACGGATCTTTCATCATTGGCGTACCCAGTGCATAAGCAACCTGCTGTTGCGTCATACCCACGCGGATTTTAGAAACATCGTTTGCTGTCAGGTAGTTCCCCTGATTGATATCAGGGCGGTAAACCACGCGTTCTAAGGTAGAGCAACCTGCGGTCAACATCAGGAGAACCGCTGCGGCAGCAGTCAGCATTTTACAGCGCATAGTGATTTGATTCCTTTTCGGGCCCGAACAATACGTGGCTCATATGTAATATGCCGATGATAATAGACCTTTAGCCAGTTTAAAACCTCTGCGGCTGGTCTGTTGTCGATTTTATCGAGAACTGAGACCGTCATATTACAGAAAAGTTTACGCTGCCAGCAGCTCTTTGGCATTCGCCAGCGCATTGCGCGTCACCTCGCTGCCGCCGAGCAGGCGCGCCAGCTCCTGTAAACGCGCACGTTTATCCAGCGGCTGCATGTGGGTTTCAGTCATCGCGCCATCGGTCTCTTTGCTGACAAAGAAGTGATGATGACCGCAACCGGCGACCTGCGGCAGGTGTGTGACGCACATAACCTGAGTGGATTCGCCCAACTGACGCAGCAGCTTGCCGACCACCGCCGCCGTTGGACCGCTAATGCCGACATCAACTTCATCAAAAATCAGCGCCGGCGTTTCCATCTTCCGCGCGGTGATCACCTGAATCGCCAGCGCAATGCGTGACAGCTCGCCGCCGGAGGCAACTTTAGCGATCGGTTGCAGCGGCTGGCCGGGGTTAGTGGTGACGCGAAATTCAATACGATCTGCGCCTTCTGCCGTCAGCGAACGTTCGTCAAAATCGACATCAATAACGAACACGCCGTGCGGCATAGAAAGTGCATGTATGCTCTCGGTGATCAGTTCGCTCAGTTCCTGCGCATATTTCACGCGCTGGGTATGCAGCGCCTGCGCACTGGAGAGCGCCAGTCGATGGTGCTGCGTTACTGCCAGCACCAGCGTCTCCTGTGAGTCGGCCTGATCGTCCAGTAACCGCTGTTCATCCAGCAGAGACTGATGGAACTGCGGCAGCTCTTCGGGAGAGATATGGTGCTTGCGCGCCAGAGAAATCTGCCGGGAGATACGCTGTTCAAGTTCATACAGACGATTGGGGTCGAGATCTAAGCGGTCGCAGTAGTGGCGCAGCTCGTCGCTGGCTTCACTGATTTGAATGGCTGCTTCTTCCAACATATCCAGCACGCCAGAAAGGCGCGGATCCATACCTGCCAGCTCCGTTAAAAGCTGGCGGGCGGTATAAAGCTGACTTTGCAGGTTGACCTCTTCGCCATCGGCCAGCACGTTTAGCGCATGCTGACTGGTGGAAAGCAACTGGCCACTATTGGCGAGACGTTTGTACTCTTCGTCGATCTGCTCAAATTCGCCCGGCTGCGGGTGAAATTCATTCAGCTCTTTCAATTGATAGTGCAGCAACTCGGCGCGGGCGGCGCGTTCCTGACTCTGTTGCTGATGCTGAGCCAGTTCACGGCAGCTCTGGTGCCAGGCGCGGTAGTGTTCGGCCATTTGCTGAGTGAGCGCATACTCACCGGCATAGCCATCAAGCAGGTTTTTCTGGTGTTCTGATTTGGTTAACAGCTGGTGTGCGTGTTGACCGTGAATCTGTATCAGCAGTTGGCCAAGTTCGCGGAGTTGAGAAAGCGGCACTGCCGTTCCGTTGATAAAACCACGGGAGCGACCGTCACTGCTGATGACGCGGCGTAGTAAACACTCACGTCCATCTTCCAGTTGATTCTCTTCCAGCCAGCGCTGTGCGGCGGGCGTGTCTTTCAGCACAAAGCGCGCGCACAGGTCGGCACGCGGCGCGCCTGCACGCACCATGTCGGCTTCAGCACGGCCGCCGAGGCACAGCCCGAGTGCGTCAATGGCAATCGATTTACCCGCCCCGGTTTCGCCGGTAATAGCCGTCATCCCGCTGTGAAAATCGATCTCAAGCTCACGAACGATAGCAAAATTACTGATGGTCAGTTGTGCCAACATGGTTGCTTTCCTGTATGAAAAACCAGAACTGTGTTTTCATACAGTATAAACTGGTTTTATATACAGTAAAGCCCTTGCGGCGAATTTCAGAACAATTTTTTCGACCAGCCAAGTTTTGAGCTTAATGTATTGAAATAACTGTAGTCTTTAGGGTGAACCAGATTCAGATAATAGTCGCTACGGCGGATCAGAACATCTTCGCCATCCTGGATCGGCAACGCAATTTGGCTGTCACAACTGATCTCCAGGTCGCTGCGCCGGTTGGAAAAGCGCAAGCGGATGGTACTGCTGCTGTTTATCACCAGTGGGCGGGCCGACAAGGTATGCGGGAACATGGGGACCAGCGTAATTGCATCCAGCGATGGCGTCAGAATGGGCCCGCCGGCAGAGAGCGAATAAGCGGTCGAGCCGGTGGGTGTGGAGATGATCAGCCCATCAGAACGCTGAGAGAACGCGAAGACTTCATCAATGTACACTTCGAATTCAATCATATGTGCCACTTTCCCCGGATGCAGTACCACTTCGTTGATAGCGGTGCTGATCCGTTTTTGGCACTCTGGTAAGGAACTCTGCTGGCAGACCTGAACTTCCAGCAAAAAGCGTTTTTCGGCGATATAATGTCCTTCCAGTACATCGGCCAACTGCTGTTGGGCATTGTCCGGATCGAGATCGGTAAGAAAGCCGAGATTGCCGCGGTTGATGCCGATCACTTGAATATCATAGCGCGCCAGCGTACGCGCTGCGCCCAGCATATTGCCGTCGCCGCCGACCACCACCGCCAGGTCGGCCTGCTGACCAATGTCCGCCAGTGTGCCGGTTCTCACATTCGTGAGCTGCAATTCCTGGGCAATCTGTTGTTCGACAATGACGTCATAACCTTTCTCGTGAAGCCAGCGGTAGAGCATTTCATGTGTGGTCAGCGCGGTAGGGTGCCGTGGATGCCCGACAATACCAATACACTTGAAATGGAGGGTCATGTTCTGGTGGTCCTTGTGGCGAATGAATGATGACAATCTGTCACGTTCCCTTGAATCCCGGAAACGGATCCCCATAATAAGCCAGGTTAGCGAGATGAATGCAAAAAAACGCGGAGAAATTCATGAGTAGTAAAGAACAGAAAACGCCTGACGGGCAAGCCCCGGAAGAAATTATCATGGAACAGCACGACGAAGTTGAGGCAGTTGTTGAGTCTGACGATTCTGCTGAGCAGGTGGATCCGCGCGATGAGAAAATTGCGAACCTTGAAGCGCAGTTAGCCGAAGCGGAAAACCGCGAGCGTGAAACTGTCCTGCGCGTGAAAGCGGAAATGGAAAACCTGCGTCGCCGTACCGAACAGGACGTTGAAAAAGCGCATAAGTTCGCGCTGGAAAAATTCATCAACGAACTACTGCCGGTGATGGATAGCCTGGATCGCGCACTCGAAGTTGCAGACAAAAACAACGCCGAAATGGCACCGATGGTTGAAGGTATCGAACTGACGCTGAAATCCATGTTGGATGTGGTGAAGAAATTCGGCGTTGAAGTGGTTGCTGATACCGATGTTCCGCTGGATCCGAACGTCCATCAGGCGATTGCGATGGTGGAATCTGATGAAATTGCGGCCGGTAAAGTTCTGGGCGTGATGCAGAAAGGTTACACCCTCAATGGCCGTACCATTCGCGCAGCGATGGTCACTGTCGCCAAAGCGAAGGCTTAAGTGTGTTGTTAGAACCCTCTCCGTCCGGAGAGGGTTCTTTGTTTATTCGGTCACGCTTTCCCGCAGCGCTGTTACCGGGATCACTCTGACCTGCTTAATCATATTGTCCTGCACATCAAGGATATCGATGTCGTACTGCTCAATGCGTACGCGTGTGCCGATAGCCGGGATCTCTTCCAGTGCCTCCAGCAACATACCGTTAATAGTGCGGGCTTCTTCTTCCGGCAATCGCCAGTTAAATGCTTTGTTCAGCTCGCGCACGCTGGCGCTGCCGTCAATGATCACCGAACCGTCGTTTTGCGGCGTGGCTTCATCGGCCAGCGCCGGGGACATGGAGGTCGTGAAATCGCCGACGATTTCTTCAAGAATGTCCTCGACCGTCACCAGTCCCTGAATATCGCCATACTCGTCAACGACCAGCCCGACTTTCTTTTTATTACGCTGAAATTTGACCAACTGTGTGCTGAGTGGCGTGCCTTCGGGCACATAGTAAATTTCGTCGGCGGCGCGCAGCATCACCTCTTTGGTGAACTCATTCTTTTCGGTCATCAAGCGGTAGGCTTCACGTACGCGCAGCATGCTGATGGCGTCATCCAGTGAATCGCGATACAGCACAATACGCCCGTGCGGTGAGTGCGTCAGCTGGCGAACGATGGCTTTCCAGTCATCATTGATATCAATCCCGACTATCTCATTACGTGGCACCATAATGTCGTCGACGCTCACTTTTTCCAGATCCAGAATCGACAGCAGCATATCCTGATTACGGCGTGAGATTTTCGCCCGGGATTCGTTAACGATGGTACGCAGTTCATCTTTGCTGAGTGCGCCGCTGACCACGACATCGGCTTTGATGCCCACCATGCGCATCAGCACACGGGTGACGCCGTTAAGCAACCACACCAGTGGCATCATAATCACTTGCAAGGGTGCCAGCAGGAAGCTGCTGGGGAAGGCGACTTTTTCCGGGTAGAGCGCGGCGATGGTTTTGGGCAGCACTTCGGCGAATACCAGCACGACAAATGTCAACACGCCGGTGGCAATCGCCACACCGGCATTGCCGTACAGGCGCATGCCGACGATCGTCCCTATCGCCGAAGCCAGAATATTAACGAGGTTGTTGCCAATCAGCACCAGGCTAATCAGGCGATCGGGCTTGCGCAGGAGTTTTTCGACACGTCTGGCCGCGCGGTTACCCTGCTTCGCCAGGTGGCGTAAACGATAGCGGTTCAGCGTCATCATTCCGGTTTCAGAGCCGGAGAAATAGGCCGAGACCACGACCATGATGACCAGGGTAATGATCAGTGTCGTGGTGGAGATGTGTTCCAGGGGGAACTCCTTTGTGTTTTAGCTCGCAAACTGTTGCAGGACGCGGCTGCCAAAGTAGGCCAGCGTTAAAATACCCGCACCCGCGACGTTAAACCAGACGACCCGGCGACCGCGCCAGCCTTCATGGTAATGGCCCCACAGCAGTACGATATAGACAAACCAGGCGATAATAGAGAGCACTGCTTTGTCGATATTTTCCATGCTGAACAGGTTCTTTATATAGAACAGGCCGGTGCAAAGCGTCAGCGTCAGCAGCACCACGCCCACCTGGGTGATGTGAAACATTTTCCGTTCGATCACCATCAGCGGTGGCATTTCACTGCTGAACGCCAGCCGTTTGTTTTTCAGTTGATAGTCAATCCAGGCCAGTTGCAGAGCGTACATTGCCGCAATAATCAGTGTGGCATAAGAGAAGAGCGACAGGCCAATATGCACCAGCATGCCAGGTGTCGCTTCCAGGTGAATGATGTACTCATTCGGCACGAAAATGGCAAAGGCGAGGTTGATCAGCGCGAAGGTATAGACAATGGGCAGCAGTAGCCAGCCGCGGTTTTTCGAGGCGACAATGGTCATCACCGTACAGATCATCAGACTGACCAGCGAACCGACATTCAGCAGGCTGAGGTTTTGCCCGCCGTCGTCCGGGAACAGGCGCTCTTTCAGCCCAAAACCGTGAAAGATAAGCGCGATCACCGCCGAAAGAATAGCCATTCTGCGCCATCCGCTGTTTTTTTGCAGCAGGCCGGGGACGATCAGCGCGATGCTGATTGAGTAGGCAACAAGAGCGATCAGAGCAAAAACGGGCATAGGGTGTCGGCAGTTGACTGAAGAAGAAAGAAAAGCAGTATAACGTCACGTGACGTTGGCTCCAACAGTTGCATCACATACAGGAGTAATGTCTTCATGTTATACTTCGGCAAATTTCTGTAATGCGTCGCTCTGGCGGCCAACCGTATCACCTCAGGCGAGAGACAATGTTTGATAATTTAACCGATCGTTTGTCGCGCACACTGCGCAATATCAGTGGCCGTGGACGCCTCACTGAAGACAACATCAAAGATACCCTGCGCGAAGTGCGCATGGCATTGCTGGAAGCGGACGTTGCGCTGCCGGTAGTGCGTGATTTTATCAACCGTGTAAAAGAGAAAGCGGTTGGTCATGAAGTCAATAAGAGCCTGACGCCGGGTCAGGAGTTCGTCAAAATCGTGCGTAATGAACTGGTTGCGGCGATGGGCGAAGAAAACCAGAGCCTGAACCTCGCCGCGCAACCGCCGGCGGTGGTGCTGATGGCGGGTTTACAGGGGGCCGGTAAAACAACCAGCGTCGGTAAGCTTGGTAAATTCCTGCGCGAAAAGCACAAGAAAAAAGTCATGGTCGTTTCGGCGGACGTTTATCGCCCGGCGGCGATCAAACAGCTGGAAACCCTGGCGCAGCAGGTCGAGGTGGATTTCTTCCCCTCTGACGCCGCGCAAAAGCCGGTCGATATCGTTAACGCGGCGCTGAAAGAAGCGAAGCTGAAGTTTTACGACGTGTTGCTGGTGGATACCGCCGGTCGTCTGCACGTTGATGAAGCGATGATGGACGAAATCAAACAGGTTCATGCCGCGATTAACCCGGTGGAAACGCTGTTTGTTGTCGATGCCATGACCGGTCAGGATGCGGCGAACACGGCGAAAGCCTTTAATGAAGCGCTGCCGCTTACCGGTGTCGTGCTGACCAAAGTGGACGGCGACGCCCGCGGCGGTGCGGCGCTGTCGATTCGTCATATCACCGGCAAACCGATCAAGTTCCTTGGCGTCGGCGAGAAAACCGAAGCGCTGGAGCCGTTCCATCCGGATCGTATCGCCTCGCGTATTCTTGGTATGGGCGATGTGTTGTCGCTTATCGAAGATATCGAGAGCAAGGTTGACCGCGCACAGGCTGAGAAGCTGGCGAATAAACTGAAAAAAGGCGACGGTTTCGATCTGACCGATTTCCTTGAGCAGTTGCGCCAGATGAAAAACATGGGCGGCATGGCAAGCCTGATGGGCAAGCTGCCGGGCATGGGTCAGATCCCGGATAACGTGAAAGCGCAGATGGATGACAAAGTGCTGGTGCGTATGGAGGCGATTATCAACTCGATGACGCTGAAAGAGCGCGCCAACCCGGACATTATCAAAGGTTCCCGTAAACGCCGCATTGCCGCCGGTTGCGGTATGCAGGTGCAGGATGTAAACCGTCTGCTCAAACAGTTCGACGACATGCAACGCATGATGAAGAAGATGAAGAAGGGCGGGATGGCGAAGATGATGCGCGGCATGAAGGGTATGATGCCGCCTGGTTTCCCTGGGCGCTAATAAACGGCCTGGCTTTTTTGCCATTTTGATGCCGGGGTGTGCTCAAAATGCTCACGTACTGCGTGTACGCTCCGTTGACTATGCGCACGTCGGCACCAAACTGACGACAATGCCGACGGCCTCACACCTCACAGATTCGCACGTGTCGATTGCTTTTTAGCAAAAAATGAGTAAAATTTTCGGGCTTTTAATATGACACCGGGCTCCGTTCCTCGATGGGGCCTGGTGTTTTATTCACACAAGAGGATGTTATGGTAACTATTCGTTTAGCACGTCACGGCGCTAAAAAGCGTCCGTTCTACCAGGTTGTTGTTACTGACAGCCGCAATGCACGCAACGGCCGCTTCATTGAGCGCGTTGGTTTCTTCAACCCGATTGCTTCCGATAAAGAAGAAATCACCCGCCTGGATCTGGATCGTATTCAGCACT
This sequence comes from Kosakonia arachidis, assembly GCF_900116535.1. Taxonomy (GTDB): domain Bacteria; phylum Pseudomonadota; class Gammaproteobacteria; order Enterobacterales; family Enterobacteriaceae; genus Kosakonia; species Kosakonia arachidis. The sequence continues at coordinate 57,902 of NZ_FPAU01000010.1, forward strand.
GGGTTGGCCAGGGCGCTACTGTTTCCGATCGCGTTTCCGCGCTGATCAAAGAAGCACAGAAAGCAGCTTAATCTGTCACGGTGGTCATGATGAGCAAGCAACAAGCCGCAGTGGTCCCTGTCGAGCCAATTGTTGTCGGCAAGCTGGGATCTTCTTACGGAATTCGTGGTTGGCTCAGAGTGTTTTCTTCCACTGAAGACGCCGAAAGCATTTTTGACTATCAGCCCTGGTTTATCCAGAAGGCGGGTCAGTGGCAGAGCATTGAGCTGGAAAGCTGGCGCTACCACAATCAGGACATCGTCATCAAACTGAAAGGTATTGATGACAGAGATGCAGCGAATCTGATGACGAATTGCGAAATCGTCGTGGATTCCTCGCAGTTGCCGGAACTGGAAGAGGGTGACTACTACTGGAAAGACCTGATGGGTTGCCAGGTAGTGACTACTGAAGGTTACAGCCTTGGTAAAGTCGTCGATATGATGGAAACCGGGTCTAATGACGTTCTCGTCATCAAGGCAAACCTGAAAGATGCATTTGGTATCAAGGAGCGGTTGGTTCCGTTCCTCAATGGGCAGGTTATCAAGAAAGTCGATCTCGCTACTCAAACCATTGAAGTAGATTGGGATCCTGGTTTTTAAACCTCCGGATATACGGTAAAAGACGGCGCTATGTGGATTGGCATAATTAGCCTGTTTCCTGAAATGTTCCGCGCGATTACCGACTACGGGGTAACTGGCCGGGCAGTAAAAAATGGCCTGCTGAGCATCCAGAGCTGGAGTCCGCGTGATTTCGCTCATGACCGGCACCGTACCGTGGACGATCGTCCTTACGGCGGCGGACCGGGGATGTTAATGATGGTGAACCCGTTGCGGGACGCCATTCATACAGCAAAAGCCGCGGCGGGCGAAGGCGCCAAAGTGATTTATCTGTCGCCTCAGGGACGCAAGCTTGATCAAGCAGGCGTTAGCGAGTTGGCTACCAATCAGAAGTTGATTCTGGTGTGTGGTCGCTACGAAGGGATAGATGAGCGCGTAATTCAAACCGAGATTGACGAAGAATGGTCTATCGGCGATTACGTTCTCAGCGGTGGTGAGTTACCAGCAATGACGCTGATTGACTCGGTTTCCCGGTTTATTCCGGGGGTACTGGGGCACGAAGCATCGGCAACGGAAGATTCCTTTGCTGACGGGTTGCTGGATTGTCCTCACTACACCCGACCTGAAGTGTTAGAAGGAATGGAAGTACCGGCGGTTTTACTGTCGGGAAACCATGCTGAGATACGTCGCTGGCGTTTGAAGCAGTCGCTGGGCCGAACCTGGCTTAGAAGACCTGAACTTCTGGAAAACCTGGCTCTGACTGAAGAGCAAGCAAGGTTGCTGGCGGAGTTCCGACGAGAACACGCGCAACAGCAACACAAACATGATGGGCAGGTGTAATACACCCCCGAATATCAGTTTACCCAGGATAAGAGATTAAATTATGAGCAACATTATTAAGCAACTTGAACAAGAGCAGATGAAGCAGGACGTACCTTCCTTCCGTCCGGGTGATACCGTGGAAGTGAAAGTATGGGTTGTTGAAGGTTCCAAAAAACGTCTGCAGGCATTCGAGGGCGTGGTTATCGCTATTCGTAACCGCGGTCTGCACTCTGCATTCACTGTTCGTAAAATTTCCAACGGCGAAGGCGTTGAGCGTGTCTTCCAGACTCACTCTCCGGTAGTTGACAGCATTGCTGTTAAACGTCGTGGTGCTGTACGTAAAGCTAAACTGTACTACCTGCGTGAGCGTACCGGTAAGTCTGCTCGTATTAAAGAGCGTCTTAACTGATAAAACGCACGCGCTACATCCAAAGCGTGTTATAGAACAAGGGGTTAGCGTAATGCTAACCCCTTTTTTATTGGCGATGGCGGCAGAATGGCGGCAGCGAATCGCCACGGCGACAGGCGAAAAAAAAGCCTGCTGGCGCAGGCTGAGGGAAAGCAATTATCGTGTTGAATGGGGAGAGGCTTCTGTCGCCGGTGGCCGGACAATGTAACGCGCCAGCGACTCGTGGGTGACAAATGTGCAGCCACACTGGATGTTCTGACACTGATGGTAGCGCTCTTTGGTTTCGGAACTCAGGTAGCGGCTTGAGCGCGCATGCGCCGCTTGCTGGCATACCGGGCAATGCATCATGGTGGGTTCTCCCTCGTTAACATGCTGCAATAATAAACCATTAACTTGCAAATGCAAGTTAATGGTTGCATTTGACGTTTCAGACGCTGGATTCCTCCATTTCATACTCCACGTTTCGGATGTCGGCTTCCAGATCCAGTTTTGTAATAAAGCCTTTTTGATCAATGCCATGAGTTAATTTCTTGATCACCCAGGGCGTTTTATTGATCACATCCTTAAAGCCTGATAACCGGATGGGCGTTTCCGGCGCGATGTCGGCCCGTCCTTGTGCGAGAGTCAGGCTAAATATTGCGGCATTTCTCTGACGTTGTAGCCATTCCGCTTCTGCTGCGCGGATGGCTTCATCTTTGGAGGCGAACATGTTTTGCAGGATGCTGACATTCTCTATTGAACCGGCGAGGTAATCCGTTGACGCTTGCTGTGTGCCGGCACTTTTGCGCGTCAGTTTTACCTGTTTAACCTGCTTCTGAGGCGTTTTAGTATCCTGCCAGCGCGCAATGATACTGCCGTACGTCGTACGATCGGTTAAATCAAACGTGTGAGAATCGCCATCGCTACGGCTGATAGTCACGGTGGATACGGCCTTACCGCCCCGTACGCATTTACCCGGCACAAGAAAAATCAGTACGCCCGATTTTACGGCGATTTCAGCGCCGTTGCGGATAGCCAGCCGAGTGAGAAACGCGATGTCGCTCTCTTTGGACTGGTCGATATGTGCAATCTTAATACCGGCCAGTTCCGGCGAGACGCTGGCGCTCAGCGAATTGCGCCAGGCAATATCTTTCACGATCTCACCAAGCGTTGTGTCATGCCATGACCGCTCTTTTGGGGTGTTCATATCATTGCGAAAATCGACGCTGCGCCCGGTAATCACTAGCTGATCCGGTGTGCCCCGGTGTGTGACCTGGTCGATAAAGAAACTTCCCATGTTGGTGAGCACCGAGCCTTGTCGACCAATCGAGACGTTAACCAGCGCGTTCCGTTCTGGCATTTCGATTTTGCCGTCGCTGTCATCCAGCGTCAGTATCAGCGTGTCGGCTTCAAAACCGCGGTTATCCGTGACCGTGAGCGCGACTAATCGCGGAGCGAGCCTGGCGGTAATGTCTTTTTTTTCGTCTTTGCTGTTGCCGTTTTTTACCGCAGAGGCGCTGCTGTTGCCACTGGCGGGTTTTTGGTTCAGCTCCAGCTTAAACGCCGGGGCGTCTCCCCGCGTCAGATCGTTATCGAGAGCGTCAATCATCCGAGACTCCCCAGCATTTTGGTGGCATCGTTGAGCAGTTTGCTGCCTTTCGTATACATATCTTCTGCTATGGAGAGCAGCGACTCGTCGACCCGGGTCAAATTCAGTGTGAAACTGATCTTACGCGGCGAGCCGTCGCTATAAAATTCGGAGCCGTTCTCTTTGACGCCGCTTATAACATACACACCGTAAATCATTCCCGTGCCGTCGATAAGCGGCCATTTTCCGCCCTGTTCAGCCATCAGGCGCAAGGCTGCCAGCGACAGCACGCCGCCAGTCAGCTCCGGGTAGAGCGCGCCGGTTATTTCGAGGGTATCTTCGCCTGGACCGATATACTGATACGCCGCGCGTTTACCAACACGCGCGTTGCTGCTCCAGGTAAATGTAGAGGTGCGGCTCAGGTTCTGGAATGGCAGCGTTTGCCGCATAAAGACAAAAAGTCCCAGCGCCAGCATCATAATTAAAACCCTCCTGATGGATTGAATTGCGAAAGGGTACTGTTGCGTTTATTTGCCGCGTCCTGACGGAACAGATCCTGCAGGTAGCGCTCGTTGTTGCTACCGGGGGCGATATCGCCTTGTAACGTGACGTTATATTCCGTTTTGCTCTGGTCGACATACGAATTACCGCCAGCGGGTTTGGCTGCCTGGTAATTGTTAAAACCCGGCATTGTGCTGGTTGGCTGAATGTAGCTCTGGCTAGCGCTGGCGTCTGTCGGTGGTTTCGGTACCTCAAGCACCGGTTTTTTGTCGATAATCCCGAGCTTTTCCAGTACCCAGCTCAGGCTGCTGCCCAATATTTTTACGCCCTCAATCACCAGCGCGATGGAGCCAGAGAGCATCTGGCCGAAATAGAAACCCGCTTTTGCGCACTGGTTCAGCGTTTCCTGGCTGGCCTGCACCGGCGTAATCAGATCGCTGAACAGCTGTTTGATGTTCTGCAAGCCGTTGCCGATGAGATCAAACAGCGGTTGTAGCGGCGCAAATAGCCCGGCAAGCGGGGCGAACGCGGCGCTAATCCCGGCCATTACGCCACCAAAGAAGGCGCTAATCGGTTCCCAGTAGGTGTAGATGGCCAGCGCGGCGGCGGCAACAAGGGTAATTACGCCGACAATCGGTAGCGTGAGCGAACCAAGCACCGCCATAATCCCGCCGCAGACGGTAGTAAAGACGCTGCCAAAAGTCGTCGCGATGGTGATCAGCGTACTGATGCCCGTAAAGACCGGCGCGATAACACCCGCCACCGTGCCAATCGCCCCGGCGACGCCGACCACGGCAGTGGCAATCAGACCGAAGGTTTGCACCAGGCCCTGGTTGTTCTGCACCCACTGTTGCAGTTGCCCCAGATACTGGGTGGCGGTTTGTACCAGTTGGCGCAGGGAGGATTCTTGCGTACTGAAAATATCCACGCTTAGCGACTGATAAACACTTTGCAGCGCCTGTAAATCGGTACCGAGATTGCCAACCTGTGCACTTAGCGCACTTGGCGTACTTACCGCACTTGGCGCACTTACCGCACTTGGCGTACTTACCGAACTTGGCGTACTTAGCGCACTTTGCGCACTTTGCGCACTTAGCGCACCTGGCGCACCTGGCGCACTTGACGTACTTAGCGCACTTACCGAACTTGGCGTACTTAGTGCACCTGGCGCACTTACCGCACTTGGCGTACTTACCGTATTTGCCGCGATACTCACTTCGCTGCCAGGTTGTACCGGTGCGTTGTTTTTCAGCGATTGTTCATAGCCTGGCTGCAGCAGTTTTTTGCCAATGTTGAAGCCAGAAGTGGCGACGGACATCCCGATGTTGCCCACCGCAGAGATTTTCCCGGCAATGCCCTGAATCGTTTGCTGGCCCGCCTGGATTTTTTCCGCGCGTTTTTGCCGGTTCTCCTGCTTCAGCGCCTGCTGTTGTGTGATGAGCTGTGCGCGATGATCGTTGATCTGGCTTTGCAGTTGCAGTTTCGCCGCGGTCGGCGCGTTTGGTTCAACACCTGCGCGCAGCAGCGTTAACCGGTGGTCGATCACCGCTCCGCGCGTCGTTTCGTGCTGTTGCTGAAGCGTGGTTACACGCTCCTGCGTGAAGTTAAGAATGCTGGCGTGGCTGCGCGTCGGCGGACCTTGCTCCGTCAGCTTTTGCGCGCGCAACTGCACGGTTTGCAGGCGCAGGCTGAGTGTCGAAAGGGATTTTTCGGCCTGCGTTAAACCCTCAACCTGGGCGAGCTGGTTGTACAGCCCGCTCAGATTTTTCTCCGTCTCTTTGATCCCGGCAGCAAGCGAAGCATTCGCCGTTTGCAGGTTTTTAAACGGGCGCGTCGCCTGGTCAACAGCCGTGAGCAGTGCGTCAATATTTGTGCTGTTACTCATGTGTATTTCCGCTTCGCTGAAGCGCTTTTTCGCGCCATGTGATGAGCTCGCTCAGACTCAGGGGATAGAGTTCTGACGGCGGCCAGTGAAAAATCACTGCGATATCCGCCATCAAATCGTCAACTGACAGGTTGGCCGGAAAATTTACTGTGCCGAAACCGGCGACAAAAAACCGACCACCTTGCCAGCCAGCGCGACCATATCCACCAGATCCAACGCGGCGACTTCCTGTTCGGTCAGGGAAGGCGAGGTGATGCGCGGCAGTACTTTAATCAGCGCATCCACTTCAGCATTCGCCACTGCCGCCAGGCTCAGACCGCGCAGAGTGCCGGCATTCGGTTTCATCAGGGTAACGGTGTTGATAAGCTGTTCGCCGCGTTTGATTGGCGTTTCCAGGGTAACGACGTTATCAGTTTCGTTGCTCATAAAATCCTCAAGATTGCGTTAGCGAAGGGAAATTCCGGCCAGCCAGGCTGACCGGGTAGGTCTTACAGGCCGATATTGCGGCGGTGCTGTTCGAGACGATCGACGCCGTTCACTTTTTCGATCATGTTAATGGTGTCGATTTCCACCAGTTCCTTGCCATCCATCGTCAGTTTGAAATAGGTACAAACGACGGAGATTTTGGACTCGGTATCTTCGCCCGGCTTGTTCTCGCCGGTGTCGATCTCTTTCTGACGACCGCGCATCACTACTTCAACGGCGACTGTTTCACCGGTGTCATCACGCTGGTAGGAACCCGCAAAGCGGATCGGCACTGCATCGGCGCTGGTTGCGCCATACAGTTCCCAGATAGCCTCATCCGGGAAGCCGCCCAGCGACCACTCCATTGCCATGGCGTCGTCATCAAGACCCATATCAATCGGCGCGATACCGTTCATGCCTGCGCCACGGTAGTTCTCCAGCTTGCGGGTCAGTTTCGGCAGCGTGATGGATTTTGCGATCCCCTGATAGCTGTAGCCATTGAGGAACACGTTCATATATTTCAGTTTTCGCGGCATTGCCATTTATCAGGCTCCTTAATTGCTGTTGACCGAGGAGACCAGATTCGCCAGATATTTATCAGTGATGCGCTGGCGTAAGGTCAGGTTTTCCAGTGGCGGTACCGGCGTATAGTCGTAATCGATATACAGTTTCCCGGCTTTCAGGGTCTCGGCGTCATTGGCGCTCTCGTCGAACCAGCAGGTGGCGTCAACGATGTAACCGTTGCTTTTCAGTTCACGAAACTTGGCGTTGATACCGTCGATGATGTCGCGAATAAGCGTCGCGGTGATCGGCTTGTCGACTGCCCACATATGCGCATCCGCCATGGTGTCGGCGATAACCTGCGCGGTGCGTGTATAGTTTTCAAACAGGAAAAGCGGATCATCGGAGCAGGTACGGTTACCCCAGAAGCGGAAGCCGTCTTTGCGAATCAGCGTGGTCACACCCGCTTCGTTCAGCAGGTCGGCATCGGTGCCGGACTCCTGCAAATCCCAGAAGACCGGGGTGCTGATGCCGGTGACGCCATTCACGCCAACGTTGGACAGTGTTTTGTGCCAGCCGACGGACTGGTCGATATACGCACGCAGGCCAAGTGCGCGGGCGGTCGCGTAGGCGGTTGCCGTCGCGTTCGCCACCGTATCCCAGGCGAGAAAATCCGGCCAGATCACCATCAGTTCGCGCTGGCTGAAGTTCTCGCGATACTTAATCGCATCGGAAATCGTTTTGCAGCCCCAGGCGCTGACATAACCGAAGGCGCGCAGTTTCTGGCAGACGGGGGCCAGCGCGGTAGCGACTTCCAGCGTGTCATAACCGGGAACGCCCAGAATACGCGGTTTTACGCCGGTGACGGCTTCGGCGGTCAGCAGCGCTTTCAGGCCAGTATATTTGCCGTTTTCGTCGGTGGTGCCGATGATATTGGAAATCGTCTGCGCCTGCGCATCATCACCGCTGCCTTCAGCGACGCGCACAACGACGATAACCGGTTTCGCCTGGTCGGCAATGGCTTGCAGAGAAGACGCCAGTGTACCTTTGGTGCCCGCTTTGGCGATGGCACTTTGCACGCTGGTAACAAGCACTGGTTCATTCAGTGGAAAGGTTGCCGCATCGGCATCGCTGGCAGTACATACCATACCGACAATGGCGGTTGAGACAGTGGAAATGACGCGCGTGCCGTCGTTGATTTCGACGACCTGAACGCCATGATGATAATCACTCATCCGTTTAACTCCGTGGTGTTGGGGTGAGTGCTATTCTCCAGGCCGCAGTGGCTCAGCGCTATTTGTTGGGGTTGGGGCGGGGATGAAACAACAGGAGGGCGGCAAAAAAAACGGGCCGTAGCCCGTTGATTTATGCTGGCTCGGTGGGCCAGGTGATGTTGGGCGCACTAGAGAGGTCAATGGCGTTTATCGCGTCGATATAATCCAGCACCTGATCGAGCCGGTTTTTTTCCGCGTCATTCAGCGTTCTGCCCGCCTGCAACTTAAGCTGTATAACGCTGATTGATGACATCGCCGTATCGATATGTTGCTGACGAAGCGCCTGCGCATCCTGAACTGCGGCTACGTGTTGTGCTTCGGCATTCGTAATCCATGCACTTCCATTCCAGCTGTCATAGGGCGTCGCGGGCTCAGTAGCAACAACTCCCTCTTTAAGCGGGCCGATATAATCGACTATTGAGGCGCTAAGATCGGCCGTGGAATAGACGGTTTTCCCGCGATGATCTTCTTTCTGCTCCCACGCACTCCCCGTAAAAACAGCCACACATCCCTCAGCAACGGCACCGGGAGCAATATCTGTTGAACCGGCGGGAAGACCTACGCCAATCGCTAAAAACTCTTCGCTGGACCCGGTAAATTCGCCGGTTTGCGTAGAAAAGCTGTAAGCGGTGATGTGTCCTGCTGTGGTAGCGATTTTTGCGTTATCCAATACTGCTGATGTCATTATGCAGCCCTCACAATGTAGTTAAATGTTACGTTACGCGGTCTGTTTTCAACAGCAGTAGGCACTGTCAGTGACGCATCAAATAAGAGGCCATAGTTTGTTACCGGCACTGAGGACTGAACTACAGGGGTATTTACATTGTTATTCCCTGAGTTAGTGATAGAGAATGAACCGCTTGCGCCAGTTGGTGTCACCACAGAACCTGAGGCGCCAACTGTATAAGCGACTAGACCAGCCCTGATATTACGGATTGCGTCACCTTGAGTGCTCATCACTGCCCGCCCCGTATCAACACCCCTTCCATCATCCCATCCACGGATAAACTCACCTCGCAGATCCGGCAGAGTCAGCCCGGGATACGCCACCGCCAGCTTCGGGTATTGCGCTGCGTTGAACGCCGCACCGTTGCATTTCAGCCAGCCTGTCGGCGGTGTCGCCGATGACCAGGGAATGGGCACGCCAACCGGCAGTGCTGAACCGTCACCCAGGTTTAACGTTGATATTGCCGTTTTAACAAATTCCGTGGTGGCCAGTTGAGTATCATTTGCCGTTTGTCCCGCTGTGGGCGCTTTGGGTGTTCCGGTCAGCGTGGGACTGGCAATCGGCGCGTACTGAGTATGCGGATTGCTGGCTGCAATATGCTGGCTCAACAGGTTATCAGCATAGGCCTTTACTTCGATAACCTTGTCATCGACATACTTGCGCGTCGCCAGCACTACTGACGGATCAATTTTGAGTGTGATGGCTGCGGTAGAGGACACAATCAGCGCCATACGAATCGTCTGCGTGCGTCCGCTACCTTCGCCTAACAGCGGTTTGTAGGTTTCCGGGCAATTGGCGACGGCGATCAGGACGCCATCGCTATCAAAGAGACCCAGCTCGCGAATCCAGTATCCTCCTTCGTTTTCCGGGATCACCTGCTCGGCGATAATTTGATTGGTATCCGCTGCATCGACTGTCAGTGTGTTTACTGCGCCGATGCGTTTTTGGTTAACCAACTGGGTTTGTGCCGGGTCGGGCGTAGGCAGGCTACCGTTGCCATCGCCAACAGCCATTTGCGTAATATGGATTTGGGTGCCCAGCGCAGTTGCGTTCGCCAGCTTCGCCGCGCCCAGGTTGGTCAGAATGGCAAAATATTTTACAGTCATGCGTTCACTCTCAGGTTATCGATTGAGTAAACGGTATTGTCCGGGGCACATTGGGGCGGGGCCTATCAGTTAAGGTTGGTTACCAGGTGATACAACCCTGAGGGGAATGGCCTGCTGACGGCTGTGTCTTATCAGGCCTGTGGGGTGATCCTGGTCGGGTAAACGCCGCTACCCAAGAAAAAACGGGCCGCAGCCCGTGGAAAGTTAACGAGGTGATTAAAAACCGATCGCTAGAATGTCTATACCATTGGATGCACCGGTGTAAGAACGGATAGTGACGTTCTGTAAGGATTTTGCCACAACAAAAATGGGCTGCGTGATATCGGTGAAGGGTGCTGAGCTTTCGGTATAGGTGACTTGTGTATTCAGGCAGGCGTTCGGAAAGGCCATTGGCCATGTGAAGACAGAGTTCTCGCCGTTGGTCGCGCTGGTTCCTACCTTCATCCACTGAATAATTAGCGCCTGTTTACCACCATTCAAAATACCGGGGATCTGAAAATAACCGGCGGTGGCCAGCAAGCCACTTGCGGTTCCTGCCTGCACCAGGGAACTCAGCCCTAGATTGGTCTGCACACTGCTGACAAGCCCAGCATTCGCCATCTCTTTCAATGCATTAGCAATAAGAGGGTATTGCGCATGCGGATTGCCCGCTGCGACGTGTTGACTCATCAGGTTATCTGCATATGTACGCACTTCAATCGCTTTGTCATCAACATACTGCCGCGTCGCCAGCACCACCGACGGGTCGATTTTCAACGTGACGGCAGCCGTTGATGAGACGGTGAGCACCATGCGAATCGTCTGCGTGCGTCCGCTCCCCTCCTGCATTTGCGGTTTGTACGTTTCCGGGCAGTTAGCGACCGCAATCAGTACACCCGCATCATCATAGAGGCCAATTTCGCGGATCCAGAAACCGCCTTCCGTTTCCGGGATAACCTGCTCGGCAATTATCTGGCTGCTGTTATTAGGATCTACCGACAGTCGATTCAGCGGTGCAATACGCTGCTGGTTGAGCAGTTTTGTTTGCGATGGGTCTGGCATCGGTAGTACGCCGTTGGCATCGCCAACCGCCATCTGCGTGAGATTAAGTTTTGTGCCGAGCGAGGTGGCGTTTGCCAGCCTTGCAGCGCCCTGATTGGTCAGAATGGCAAAATATTTGGCAGTCATGCGTTAACTCTCAGGTTGTTTGGTGAAGAATGAACGGTGACGCTATTTTCCGTTCAGCCACAGACGAACACCATTGAGCGGCGTTGGTTACTTACTGACACAACAAGCGTGATGAAAAAAAACGGGCCGCAGCCCGTTTCAGTAATGTGGTGGGTTATGAGATATAGACATCATCAATAAGATGAATAGCAGAAGCGGGGTAATACTCGCCACCAACCACAATCTCTTCCGGCATGTAAGGATAAACCGTCAGTTCTTCACCGAGGTAATAACCGACGCCAACATAAAACTCGCCGCTGGTGCTGAGGCTAATGTTCAATTCCGAAAGATGGCGGCTCGCTGGTTTGGCATCGTTGATCAGCCGCTCCAGCTCCTGGTACATCTGCTCGGTAATACCATTCTCTTGCACGCCAATGACCAGCCGGAACGTGCCGGGTTCAGCATTCTCCTGCCACCATTCGCGCAGCTCAATCAAGTAGCCGAGCGGTTCAACAACGCGTCGTAATGAGCTAATGGTTCCCTTGTGTTGATGAACAAAAAAAGCGGAGGCGATAATTTTACGTTTGGTCGCCTCGGGCCAGTTGTAATCCCAGCGATCGACAGAGAGCGCCCACGCCAGGTAAGGCAACAGATCTGCCGGGCATGTTAGTGGATCCCATAACGTGCGCAGCGGCACCGGTACGCGTTCGATTTGAGCCGCTGCCTCTGCCGTTGCCACCTCCAGAACCGAGGAGCCAACGGGCAACAGGCGGTCATCACTCATCGGTGCCTCCTGTATTAATGCTCCAGGCGGTGCAGTACGAGGCCTGGTTTTTCTCCAGTACCAGATCGCTTTGCGGCGCGCTCAGCTCTACGCGTTGCACACCTTCAACGTGCAACGCAGCGTAAATGGCCGACTGGCGGATATCGCGACCCAGCCGGCGCTGTGTGGTGATATAGGCTTTAAGTTGCTGTTCGGCGGCCTGACGAATTGGTTCCGATTCTGGTCCCGGGTAAAAATAGAGCGTGGCGTCAATCTGGTACGGCACAATTTCCGCGCTTTGTACCGTCACACGGTCGCCAATCGGGCGGACATCTTCTGCGTTCAGCGCGTTTTCAACGATGGCGACCAGCTCGTCGCTGGCTCTGCCATCGCCTTCGCGTGAGAGCACAGAGATGGTGATATACGCCGGATTTGGGCTGATCACGGAGATATCGGCAACCCGGCCATCTGCGCTGCGACCATGGTATTCATAAGCGCCTTCCGGCCCGGCCACGCTTAAGCCTTCAAAGGCCTGCTGCGCACGCAGTCGCAGGTCTTTATCAGACTCCATCACTGCGGTAGTCGGCGGGATGGTGCTGTTATCGGCAGGCGTGATCACCAGTCGCGAGGTATTGCTGTTAGCGGCAATCACATCAAGATCATTACCTGCTGCGTACGCCAGCATCACCGCGCGGGCGGCTTCATTGACGCGCTGGCGCCACAGTACTTCGCGATAAGCGTTCTCTTCAAGAAACTTAGTTAGCGGCTCAGATTCCAGCGCCAGCGTACGGGCGATGGCCTCCTGCTCGTCGGCAGGAAACAGGGAAATAAGCGTTGCCTTGCGTTCGGTAAGAAGACTCTCGTAATCAAGTTCCTCAACCACATTGGGCGCGGGCAACTGGCTCAGATCGATAATCGGCATGGTTTTAACTCACTGGAAGGGTTAACGAAAGGGATTCGCCGGTACTGGCGAGCTGTCCGGTCAGATTGACAATCATCTTGCCGTCGAACTGCCGTTCGGTTGTTACTGCGCTCAGCGTGATACGCGGTTCCCATTTCAACAGTGCCATATAGCAGGCGGCCTGAATCTGCAGCGCCAGCGCCGGGGTTTGTGGCTGGTCGATCATCTCAAACAGCAGCGAGCCGTAATCGCGGCGCATGACCCGTGAGCCAACAGGTGTGCGCAGAATATCGCTGATGCTCTGGCGGATATGTTCGGTGTCGGTCAGACGCTGGCCGGTGATGCGGTCAAAGCCGATGTATTGCACTGTCATAGAGGCGCTCCTGTTGTACCGCCGCTGTCGCCGGGGTGTTGATGGGTATGCAGTACTTTGCCGTTGGAGGACAACGAACCGCCGCTGTGCGAAATATTGCCGCTCATCGTGCCGCCTTTTTGCACCTCCAGCGTGCTGGTGATGAGTTTGTTGGTACAGACCACTTCCGGGGTATCAAGCGTGATGCGGGTGGAGGCAACAACCTTCACTTCCGGCACAGTGACGGTGACGGATTGGGAGGCGGTGATGTCGGCGGTTTTAATGCCGCTGACTTTCAACGCGCTGTTTTGTGGTTCGTATTCGAACACCGCGCCATCGGGGAAGGCGACATGCCAGGCATCCGCCGAAACGGAAGGCGCCGGGTTGTCGTCAGAAAAAATACCCGGTAGCACAAAGGCGGTGTCGAGTTCGCCGCCGACCGCCAGCAGTAAAACCTGCTCGCCGACCGAGGGCGCCCACCACGTGCGTGAATGTCCGGCGCGGTGGGTTAACCACTGCAACCACTGAGTGACGATGCCGCCTGTCTGCACTCGACAACGCCCTGAACTCAGGTCGATGTCGACGATAATCCCGGTACGGATCATATTGCGCAGCGCGCGGGCCATTTCCTGGAGCGAGAGTTGTGTGTTCATAGCGGAAATGATGCTATGTGGCCCCGGCTTTGAAAAACGGACAAGGCTGTCCGGCCTTTGGCACAACGCGGAGCACATTTGTGGGCGTTATGAAGCCCAGCGGCTCACCAGTTCACCGTTGATATAGAGCTCAACCGGGCGGGTAACCAGTGCTGGCGGCAGCGGCTCTGGCAGCGTCTCAGCGTGCAGCACGCCATCAATTTCCGTCACCCTGGTACGCTCTGTCAGTTGCAGGATAATCGTCACATCCTGCGTACCGTCGCTGTTGGTCGTCAGCGACCAGCTAAAGCAGCCGCGCTGTCCCGCCTCGACGGTGAGAATGTCTGGCTGGTTGTCGCGCAGCCAGGCCATGATCGGCACAAAAATCGTATCGATATCGCCGAAGAAAGCGCTGATGGCGATGTTGAGGTTGAACTGTTTTTCAAACGACAGCGAAGGGGCAAAGGTGGCGGTATTGCTGCCTTTGTCCACCCACAGCCGCAGCGTATCGGGGTTGGTGTGCAGCGCCGGGACAGCATCAGTCAGGGCGTTGCGCAGCGTGTTGGGTTTTAGCATTTATCTCATCCTGGCAGTGTTTAACGGTTTCAACTTGCAGTGCGCAATTCTCAAGTGCGCGTTCAAGCTGACGGATATCGGCGCTTAAATCGCCGTTAGTTTGCGGATCGCTGCCTGGCATCGGACACAGGCTGACCTGCGGGCAACGGTTGTAAACAGTGACCGGCAGAGGGGCAGGCGGGGCGCTGGTGCACCCGGCGCACAGCATCAGGTAGCTGAGTGTTATACCAGCGGCGAAAGGCGTCATTTTCATGGAGTAACCTTGTGATGGTTTGTTCGCGGCGTACGGCCTGTTCGCTGGCGGCATTGAGTTGCTGACGCAGCGCCACCTGCGCCTGCTCGTTACTGACCGCCAGCGCATCCGCAGCGGCGCGCTGCGTTTTCAGTTGCGCGATGGTGTTGTTCTGCTCGCGCGTAAGCTGAGTAGATTGCGAAAGCGCGCTGCGCAGCGCGTGGTTTTGCTGCACCAGCCATATTGCGCCCAGCACGGCGAGTAGCAGGGCAATCAGTCGGACGGTCATTTCACCCCCTTCAGGCACCAGGTGTGCTCGCGGTTGCGGCGGTTTTCCAGGCCGCGATTACGATCGCCGTTGATAAACACCCAGCGCGGCAGCTGATCGCAGGCCTGTTGCCACTGTTTGTGGTTGATAAACCACACCAGCGTCGAACTGCAGGCGGCAGTGGTGCCGACGTTAAAGGCGAAACTGACCACCGCGTCATAGACCTGGGGCGGCATGACAACCGGAGCGCAGGTTGCCAGCCGTTGCTCTACATGCAGTACATCGGCAACCAGATTCACCGCCGCTTCTTTTTCGCTGATATCCCGCGTTGGCACGACGCCAGCGGTGTGGCCAATACCGGATGTCCAGACGCCAGCGCTACACTGGTATGGACGCAGACGACAGCCTTCCAGATCGGCAATCAGCGCCAGCCCCTGCTGTGAGGTATGCAGTAAACGAAAATCCGGCACCAGTACCGCCAGTGTCAGCACCGCTGCAGCGCTACAACGCTTAACGGGTAAGCCCATTCATCACCTCCTGGCTCATGGCGCAGGATTTCAGGAACAGATAGCTTTTGCGGCGGTAATACCAGTTCACGGCGACAGTGACGGCAACACCCAGCGCGCCGAACCAGGCTGCGAAATCCTGCGGCGTCATCGCACCGAAAAAGGTCAGCGCGACGCTTATCCAGTACGCCAGCGACGAGGTGACTTTTTCGATCGTCAGGCCCATAGATTCACCGTTTCTGTCTGCGTCGGCGCCTGCACTTCCGGCAGGTTTACCGGAGTACCGTAAGGCAAAATCACGCCCAGATCGGCAAGGCCGGGATTGGCCGTCAGCACCGTTTCGACCACACCCTGGGTGTAGCCGTAATAGCGCAGGCAAAGGAGATCGAGCGTATCGCCCTGTTGTGTGATTACATTCATCGTTTTCGCGTCTCTTACCGTCGGGAAGGATTTTTCCCACCGTTAAGTCTCCAGACCGGAGCAGGCGGACGCTATC
This sequence comes from Kosakonia arachidis, assembly GCF_900116535.1. GTDB lineage: Bacteria > Pseudomonadota > Gammaproteobacteria > Enterobacterales > Enterobacteriaceae > Kosakonia > Kosakonia arachidis. Next base: position 73,627 of record NZ_FPAU01000010.1, read on the forward strand.
TGTCGCCGCTGGCTGTGCGCTGGCACAACAGGGCGAAAGCAGTGTGAAGTTGGGAGGGACGGCCTGAAACGGTGCAGGTATGATCTGGCGCGCAGGCCGCCGTAACCGGCGCGTTCCGGCCCTATTCTGCCTGGTAAAAGATGTCTCTGTCTGGCGCAGCTGCGCTTTCGCTTTCCGCCATGTCGGCAATTAGCCACAGCGCCATTTCCAGTTCTTCTTTTTTGCAATGGTGGAGCAGAGACAACTCGGCAATAAATCTCACGCACGCCCATTTCCGCTGAGCGCGTTCATTCCGTTCAGACACCATGAATCCCCTCATGAGTTCTTTACTGTATGTATGTACAGTATCATAGGCCGTTTATTGATGGGAAGCGAAAATTATTACACCGCATCACTATGTGGCTGAAAAAGAAAACCATTATTCTGCTTCACCCACGCTTTTGGCTCGGAGTTTCCTATCCATAACGGGTTATCAGGCGGTGGAACGCTACAGCGGTCGGCATGCCAGCGCGTACAGTTATTGACAGAACTCCAAGAGGGCGCAGACGCGCCCTGAAGGTCAACCCCCGTTTGCTTCGGCACAATTTTCCATTTTTTCAGCCGCGTCAGCACCGGCGAGCCGGCACCGACCTGTGTGTCATACACCCCGCGAATACGTAACGTGGTTTCACCGTACTGGTTAAATTCTCCATCGGGTGCATACAGCGTGCGCACCTGCAAATCATCGCGACGGACAAACGGCCCGCCCTGAGCATTGACGTAGCCAGCCCAGTCCCCGGCATCGGCGGCATCGTGCACCAGCGCGAATTCCACGCTTAAGCCGCGTGCTGTTTCGCCATCGGCCATTTTTCTCAGCTCGCGATACACCGTGACTGGCGCGCCGCCAACAAACTGAAACTGGCGGATACGCCAGCGCGCAGCCCAGGCGGAAACAGCGCAGGCCGTCTCCTGCAATGACGAGCCGCTTTCGTTATCGCGCTCGCCTTCCAGCGCATAACCGTCGATATTTTTGGCGATATATTTCGCCACATACCCGGTGGCGCTGCCTTTTTGCGCATCGATCGCCTCGGCGTGAAAACGCGCACGCTTCGCCTTATCGCTCCGCAGCTCATGCTGGTCCTCTTCGCGGACATAGGTGCCCAGAATCTCACGCACGCGGCTGACATCCTGCGGCTGCATAAATAGCAGCAGATGCCAGTGTGGTGTGCCATCGTGATGTGGTTCAGCCACGCGAATACCGAAAATGCGCAGTCCGTTACGATGCAGACTGGCGCGGATCCGTGCCCACAGCCGGGTGAAATAGCCCTGTGTTTGCGCCGGGCTGGCGCCGTTCCACTTATGATTACGGTAACCGGCACGGGTGGTAGCGTGCCAGGCTGATGGCGCTGTCAGGGTATAAAACTCGCCGACATAACCCAGCGACTGACAAATCGTTTCAAAGCCGCGAATGCGCGTCATCAGCTCACAGCGGCGAATTGCCGGGTTGGCGACCGAGCTGTCATGCTTATCGATCAGGCTGATGCGGTTCCCTTCCTCATCTTCCAGCTCCATGCTGTTGAGAAATTCGCGGTTACGGCGTCTCTGCTCGCGCCAGGCACTGACGCAATCGTCGCTGGCATAGGGCCGTTTTTTCTTGCTGACATTGCCGAGCGCAATCTGTAAATGTTCGCGCCACTGGGCGGCGATGCGACGCAGATGGCCGCGCCACCAGACTTCGCTAAACAGGCGGATCACCGCCGGGGCAATCTCATCAGCGCAAGCAACTTTACGGGTGACACGCTGCCAGTGCGGCGGCGTGACGTTAAATTGCAGTGCAATCATTCCGGCGTGCAGATACCAGCGATGCAGGGTTTTCAATTCTGCAGCCTCCGCGCTGTCGATGTTTGCCAGTTCGCCGCGAATAAAATGCGCGATGTCGGTCGCCAGCCGGTCAATCGCGCTTTTCGCCAGATCCGGCAGTTGGTTGTAGCGGGACAATAGTGTTATCAGACGGCTCGCCAGATCCTGCTGGATGGCGGTATCAAAATGGCCATTGAACACCGCTCTGGAGAGGCGCGGGCTAAGTGGTTTGTGTTGGTAGCGCTGCGCCACCGCGTTTAGCCGTGGGATAGCGCGGTGAAAGAAGTGGCAGAGAAAGGCGTTAGCCCGTGCCGTACCTTGCACTTGTTCTAGCGCATCGATACGGCGGGTGACCGGAAAGCGAATGCACTCCGGTTGTAGCGCCAGCGCGTGGCGCGCCTGCTGCACCGCCGCAAAATGCCGGTTGCGGCGGTATAATTCCGCGTGGGTGAGATACGGGCTGGCGATCGCTGAACGCGGCGCGTTCCACGGATAAGCCCACGAGACCACCAATTAGCGCCTCCGGTAATGTTTATCTTTCAGCTCGGCGAGCTGCTGGCAACTGACGCAGCAGGTCACCCCGGGTAACGCCATTCGCCGGGCCTGGGGAATCGGCATGTCACAGCATTCGCAGGTGAGGCGTGAGGGCAACAACAGGCGGTTACGCGTCTGGCGGATATAGCGCTCGCGATCGTCCAGTTCACGTTGCTGAACGAGATCCATTTCATCGGCCATCAGTGCAGCTCCTGTGCCTGGTTATCGATATGGCTCGCTTCCTGGCGCAACAGCTCGGCGGCGTCGCACCACTCAAGACGCTGGGTAGCGATAAGCGCTGCCAGCGCGCCCAGCCGCACGGAGATAATGTTGGCGCAGCGCAAACGTTCGTTGTTGCGGGCTTCTGCCAGCAGCAGCGCGATCTCTTCATGGCTGCGTCCTTGATGGGGGGGAGTATTTTTACGCATGGTGTTTCTCCTGAAATTCGGGCAAAGGGATGCCCGACGGGTTGACGTCATTGGTACGAAAAAAAGGGTTACAGCGGCATGGTTAGCCGTTTCGGAAACAGGCTTACCACCACGCGGAAATGGTTCATGGCGGCAATCAGCGCCCGCTTCTCCTCGAGCGTAAGCACATCCGGATGAAGCGCCTGACGCGCCGCCGGCACTCTGGCGAGAAAGAAGATCGCCGCCAGCGCCCGGCTGTTCTCTTCAAAATGTTCATCCCGCTTGTCGCGCAGCTCGTCGATAAAGCGCGCCACCTCGCACCAGCTATCACCCCAGAAGCGGCCGCGGATTTCCGCGATATGGTTCAGCCCGCTCAGGCGTTCTCCTGCGTTGAGCGGAAGCATTGCAGTGGGTGAAGTGATCGCCATGTTGCCTCCTGTTTGCTGTTGAGTTTGCAAAAGCAAATTCAGCTAAACGAGGTGCCGGAACGACGGTCGAGATAACGACAGTCGATCGCCTGCTGGGTTAATTTGTCGCGCCAGGCCTGCACGTTGATCAGTGTACGGCTGCGTTTACTGGCATTTTCCGCATTCGAATAGTCGCGGGTCGGGGCTTTCAGCAGGATGCCTTCATCGAGCCATTGCCAGACCAGACGTTCGCTGATACCGCGCATGGCAGCGAAATCCCGCACTGTCATGGCATCGGACATAGCCGAGCGGATCAGGGTTTGCAACGTCGGGAGAAGGGCGGATACCAGCTCATCCATCTGCCCATGGGTGAAATTCCTGGATTGCATTTGAGAGCCAGATAACGGATGCGACGGCGTTGATTTTGCATCTGACATATCGCATTATCTCCTGTTGTTTGAAATGTACTGCACTGCTGTGCATTTTGGTCGATGTACAGCAATATAAATCGCAAATGCGATCATGTAAATCGCTTTTTTGATGTTGGTGAGCATGAGTGATAACAAAATGAGTGTTCAGGATGTGATCGAGCGTATTGCTGCGTCCTATTCTGTCTCCAGCCAGAAGGCGCTCGCCGAAGCACTGGATGTCCCGGCGAATAACATCAGTAGCTGGATCCAGCGCGACAGTGTGCCCTATAAGGCGGTGGTCAAATGCGCGCTGGATACCGGCGCAGATTTGCACTGGTTGGTAAACGGTGAGTTTGCAAATGCAAAATTAGCTGATAAACCGCAGCCGAAAGGCAAGGCGCTGTACGATGAAATTTTATCGACTGGCGGGCGTCCGGTGCTGCGCCGTATCCTCGATGCGTATGGTTTTCAGATGCAAAAAGATCTCGGCGACCTGCTCGATATCTCCTCCGGTACCATCAGCACCTGGGTGCGACGTGAGTTTTTCCCCGGCGACGTGGTGGTGACCTGCGCGCTGGATACCGGCGTCTCGTTGAACTGGCTGGCGACCGGGAAAGGAGAAATGTATCCGGCACCGGCACCAGCGGTGGAAAGTGAGGCCGTGTTGAGCATCCCGAAATTCCGTCTGGAATCCGGTGAGCTGAAAGAAGCGGGAAACTGGGCGCTGGATTGCAGCCTTGCGCCGTCATCGACGGAAGGGCTGAATTTTATTGAGGGGCTGAATGCGGCATGGCTGGTGGATACCTCGGCGCAGAAAATTGGCAATGGGCGCTGGTTTATCAGTATCGACGATGCGCTGGATGTGTTTGATGTAGTGCGTCTGCCGGGGGGCAAAGTACGCCTGACGAATAACGCAGTCGATTTCGAGTGTGGTGTGACAGAGATTGCGCCGTTCGGCGTGGTGGTTTTTACGCTGGAAAAACATGTGTAAGCGGCAATGACGGTCAGCAAACAGAAAAACGGTAAGTGGCTGTGCGAACTATACCCGCAGGGACGGGAAGGGCGGCGCATTCGTCGGCAGTTTAATACTAAAGGCGAGGCCGAAGCATTTGAATCCTGGACGAAACAGGAGGCGCAGGAGAAGCCGTGGCTGGGCGAGAAAGAGGATCGCCGGCGTTTAAGCGAGCTGATTGCGCTGTGGTTTAAGCTGCATGGCCAGTCGCTGGCGGCGGGCAAGTCGCGGATGGCGAAGCTGGATATTGTCTGTCGCGGGTTGGGCGATCCGGTCGCCTCGCGACTGACCGCCAAAGCGTGGGCGCACTATCGCGACCAGCGTCTGAGCGGAGAAATCGACAACGGTTACACGCCGGACAAAGCAAAGTGGAAGGTGAAACCGGTAACGGTCAATCGCGAGCAGCAATATCTGAGTGCGGTGTTTAACGAACTGCGGCGTCTGGGGGAATGGTCGCTGCCGAACCCGATTGAAAACGTGCGCATTTTTCGCGAAAAAGAGCGGGAAATGACGTGGCTGACGCAGCCGCAAATTATCACCCTGCTGGCGGCCTGTGAATGTTACGGTCATGCTGATTTAACGCGGGTGGTGAAAATTTGCCTGGCGACCGGCGCACGCTGGCGCGAGGCGGAAAACCTCAATCGCGCGCAGCTTGCGGCGAATAAGATCACCTTTATCAAAACCAAAGGTGGGCGCAACCGGACGGTGCCGATACCGCCGTGGCTTTTTGACGAGCTGTCGCCACTGCAAGGGCAGATGTTCCAGCCGTGCTATGGGGAATTCAGCAAAATGCTGGCCACTACCGATATCGCGCTGGCTGAAGGGCAGAAAACCCACGTACTGCGCCACACTTTCGCCGCGCACTTCATGACCAATGGCGGCAATATTCTCGTACTGCAACGTATACTTGGCCATGCCAATATCCGTGAAACCATGCGCTACGCCCACTTTGCGCCCGATCATCTTGAAGAGGCGGTGATGCTCAACCCGCTGTCGCAACTTCATGGCGGCAAAATGGCGGCGGAGGTTGCATAACGCTGCAATTCTCTGCATAAGAAAGGATTTTATAGCCTGATAAAAAAGGGTAAATCGTTGAATGCTGCGAATAGCAGCAAAAGCGTCTTAACTAACTTTTCTGCTGCATTTACCTTTTCTTTTTCGAAATAATTTAACCTACTGTTGATGATTAATTTACAATGCGGCCTCGATCGGGAGGAGATGCGGTGAAGAACGTTTTTCATCAATGGGCAGCAAAACGCTCAGCCACATGGCTGGCGCTGTCTGCGATCCTGCTGATCGTCATCGCCCCGCTGATTTCCATCTCCCTGCAACGAGATCCCATGAGTGCCATGCCCGGTATGCATCATGAGATGCCGATGCATCACGAGATGTCATCTCAGCCGGAAACGCACCTGCAAACTTCACTGCCTGTTGATCACGCTGAAGCCTGTGGTTACTGCGTCTTGTTAGCGCATGTGCCTGGTCTGATCCTGCTGGTTGCGCTGTTGTTGATGGGGCGCGCATTGCGCATTCGCCTGATACCTGCTCGCCCACTGGTCAGACTGTGGCACTTCTTCCCCTGGCTTTGCCCTGACACCCGCGCGCCGCCGCTTTTCTGCTTTTCCTGACACCTTTATAAAAGGCCGTTCGCCTCTGCATAACGGCACACTTTGACTATTCCTGAGGAAAAGTATGACATCCTGCACCCCACGTGCGGCGTGGCTGAATTTGCTGCGACGCCTGCACTTTTATATTGGCCTGTTTGTCGGGCCTTTTATCTTCATCGCGGCCCTGAGCGGCACGCTGTACGTAGCGACGCCACAACTGGAGAATGTTCTCTACAGCGATGCGTTGTACGGTGCCTCCTCCGGTGCGCGCCAGCCGCTTGCCGAGCAGATTACTGTTGCTGAGCAGGTGACCGGCGGCGATCTGCGTTTGCATGCTGTGCGGCCAGGCCTTGCGGACAACGCCACTACGCGTGTGATGTTTGCCGAGCCGCAACTTGGCGTGTCGGAAAACCGCGCCATTTTTATCGATCCGGTGACATTACAGGTAAAGGGGGATATGACGGTGTACGGTACCAGTGGGATTTTGCCCCTGCGCCAGTGGATCGACTATTTTCACCGCTCACTGCTGCTGGGCAATGCGGGCCGCTTCTACAGCGAGCTTGCCGCTTCATGGATGTGGGTGGCTGCGCTGGGGGGGATTGCACTGTGGTTTTTCACACGCCCGAAACGGCGGATAAATAATGCAGTTCAAAATCATCGCCGCCTGCATGTGGTGCTTGGCTGGAGCCTGCTGGCCGGTATGCTGCTGTTTTCTGCCACCGGTCTGACGTGGTCGCAGTGGGCGGGCGGCAATGTCGATAGCCTGCGTGCGGCTTTCGGCTGGATGACGCCGCAGGTTAACACGCAGCTTGATGGCGCAGCGATGGCGACCGATCCCCATGCGGAACATCATCTGCATCCTACGGGCATGCATATGCCGGAAATGGCGCTGAACCTGGCGCAATTTGATGATGTGTTGCAGGTAGCCCGGCGGGCCGGAATTGCTGCCAGCAAACTGGAAATCCGTCCGCCGCGCAGTATGGATAAAGCGTGGACGGTGACAGAAATCGATCGCAGCTGGCCAACGCAGGTCGATGCGGTAGCGATAAATGGCAGTACTCTGGCGGTGGTTGATCACACGCGGTTTGCCGACTTCCCGCTGATGGCAAAACTGACGCGCTGGGGCGTCGATTTTCATATGGGTGTGTTGTTCGGCCTTGCAAACCAGTTATTACTGATCCTTTTTGGTGCTGCGCTGTGCGTGATGATCGTGGTTGGCTACCGCTTGTGGTGGATTCGCCGACCGACAGGTGCTGCGGTTAATCCTGCGGCAACCTTGCTTTCCTGCTGGCTAAGTTTGAGTCGCGCAGGGCGTTTTAGCACGCTGGTCATCGCACTGCTGCTGGGGCTCATGTTACCGGTGATGGGCGGCAGCCTGCTGCTGTTTATACTGATTGATGCCTTGCGCTGGAAACGTGCTGTGCAGCGTTCGGCCCGTCTACAAGCATAATCAAAAGGCACCATGTGTAAATTTATAATTACACATGGTGCCGTGATTATGGGTTATAAATTGAAGGTGTAAATAAAATGGTACGTTTTGTGGATTGAAATCTTTACCGTATGTGGTATGGTTACGCCATCCTCTGCGGAGGAACCCCTATCGCAAAATGAGTTATACAGGATCGCCATCATGCAAAAAGACGCGCTGAACAACGTACATATCACTGACGAACAGGTTTTGATCAACCCGGAACAATTGAAAGCAGCTTTTCCGCTGACGATTGAGCAGGAAGCGCAAATCGCGCAGTCCCGCCAGACCATTTCCAATATCATTGCCGGAAAAGATCCGCGCCTGCTGGTGGTGTGCGGCCCTTGCTCGATTCACGATCCTGAAGCCGCAATTGAATATGCTCGTCGATTTAAGGCCCTTTCCGCAGAGGTCAGCGATAGCCTCTATCTGGTGATGCGTGTCTATTTTGAAAAACCCCGTACCACCGTTGGCTGGAAGGGGCTGATTAACGATCCGCACATGGATGGCTCGTTTGATGTGGAAGCCGGCCTGAAGATTGCGCGTCGTCTGCTGGTGGAACTGGTAAGTATGGGCTTGCCGCTGGCGACTGAAGCGCTGGATCCAAACAGTCCGCAGTTCCTCGGTGACTTGTTTAGCTGGTCGGCAATTGGTGCGCGCACTACCGAATCCCAGACACACCGCGAAATGGCGTCCGGCCTGTCGATGCCGGTCGGTTTCAAAAACGGCACCGACGGTAGCCTGGCGACGGCAATTAATGCCATGCGCGCAGCGTCAATGCCGCACCGCTTTGTCGGTATCAACCAGGCTGGACAGGTTTGCCTGCTGCAAACACAGGGTAATCCGCATGGGCATGTGATCCTGCGCGGCGGCAAAGCACCGAACTACAGCCCGGCGGATGTTGCGCAGTGTGAAAAAGAGATGGAACAGGCGGGACTGCAACCGTCGCTGATGGTAGATTGCAGCCATGGTAATTCCAACAAAGATTACCGTCGCCAGCCTGCCGTTGCCGAATCTGTGGTGGCACAGATCAAAGATGGCAACCGCTCGATTACCGGTCTGATGATTGAAAGTAACATTCATGAAGGCAATCAATCCTCAGAGCAGCCGCGCAGCGCCATGAAGTACGGTGTTTCTGTGACGGATGCCTGCATTAGCTGGGAATCGACCGAAGCGCTGCTGCGTGAGATCGATAAAGATCTGCGCAATAGTCTGGCGGCGCGTTTCGCTTAAGAGGTTGTTATGGTTGCTGAATTGACCGCGCTGCGCGATCAAATTGATGAAGTGGATAAGGCATTGCTGGGGCTGCTGGCGCGCCGTCTGGAGCTGGTGGCCGAAGTTGGTGAAGTAAAAAGCAAGTATGGTTTGCCGATCTATGTGCCGGAACGTGAAGCCTCAATGCTGGCTTCACGGCGCAAAGAGGCCGAACTGCTTGGCGTTCCGCCGGATCTGATTGAAGATGTGTTGCGCCGCGTGATGCGTGAATCCTACTCCAGCGAAAATGACAAAGGTTTTAAAACTTTATGTCCTGAAATGCGGCCTGTGGTCATTGTCGGCGGTGCGGGTCAGATGGGACAACTGTTTGCCAAAATGTTAACGCTGTCGGGTTATCAGGTTCGCATTCTGGAGAAAGAGGACTGGGCGCAGGCCGACGAGTTGCTGGCTGATGCCGGCATGGTGATTGTCAGTGTGCCTATCCACGTGACCGAACAAGTGATAGGTCAACTGCCGCCACTGCCGGAAGACTGTATTCTGGTCGATCTGGCATCGGTGAAAAGCGGCCCGTTGCAGGCGATGTTGTCGGCGCATAAAGGCCCGGTGCTTGGTCTGCATCCCATGTTTGGCCCGGACAGCGGTAGTCTTGCCAAGCAAGTGGTGGTCTGGTGTGACGGACGTCAGCCAGAGGCTTACCAGTGGTTTCTTGAACAGATTCAGGTCTGGGGCGCGCGTTTGCATCGTATTAGCGCTGTCGAACACGACCAGAATATGGCGTTTATTCAGGCGCTGCGCCACTTCGCGACATTTGCTTACGGGCTGCATCTGGCCGAAGAGAATGTTCAGCTTGAGCAATTGCTTGCGCTTTCATCGCCGATTTATCGTCTGGAACTGGCAATGGTGGGGCGCCTGTTTGCGCAGGATCCGCAGCTTTACGCAGACATTATTATGTCGTCGTCAAGCAATCTGGCGCTGATCAAGCGTTACTACCAGCGCTTTGGCGAAGCCATCGGGCTGCTGGAACAGGGTGACAAGCAGGCCTTTATCGACAGCTTCCGCAAAGTGGAACACTGGTTTGGTGATTACGCTCAGCGTTTTCAGAACGAAAGCCGTGTATTGCTGCGTCAGGCGAACGATAGCCGCCAGTAAAAGAAAAGCCGTTTATACTGAAAAGCCAGTGGTCACCGCTGGCTTTTTTCATTTAAGGGACGCGCAATGGCGGAGTTACAGAAGCTGTTTGATTACACCGGCCATCTGCCGGAATGCCCAACCTGGAGCGAAGCAGAACAAGCGCTTTACTGGGCGGATATTCTGGAAGGTGAAATTCATCGTTACCACCTGGCATCTGGCGAACACCGGGTGCTCTCCTTCCCGGAAGAGGTTGGCTGTTTTGCGCTGCGCGAGAAAGGCGGCTTTATCGTGGCAATGCGTAACGCTATCTGGCTGACGGATCCGCACGGTCTGTTGCGTCAAAAAGTGTGCGATAACCCATCGAATCCGCAATTGGCGCGCTTTAATGATGGCGGTACAGATCACCGGGGACGCTTTTACGCCGGGACGTTCTGGGGGCCGGGCGATTACAACGGCGCTTTGCTATTACGGGTGGATAACGATCTGACACCGAAAGTGGTGCAGTGCGATATTCACGGGGCGAATGGTCTGGCATTCAGCCCGGATCAGCAATGGATGTTTACCTCCGACACGCCCAACGGTGTGATTTATCGTACGCCGATGGATGGGCTCGGTGAGCCGGGGCGTCGGGAGGTTTTCCGCCGGTTTATTGCCGGGGAAGGTATACCGGATGGTGCGGCGGTGGATGTTGAAGGTTGCTACTGGAGTGCGATGTTTGATGGCTGGCGTGTTGCACGCTTCTCACCGCAGGGCGAACAGCTTGCGGAGTACCGTTTACCGGTACGTTGCCCGACGATGGTCTGCTTTGGCGGCGATGACATGAAAACGCTGTTTATCACAACTACGCGGGAAAATATGCAGGAGGAAGAGTTGGCGAGTCATCCGCTTTCTGGCGCGATCTTCACCCTGCCGGTGAACGTGGCAGGGATGAATAAATCGCTGTTCAAAGAGAACTAAACTGGATCAACCGGTACCACGTTTTCGCTGGGATAGCAGCCAAGCACTTTCAGCGAACGGGTGATATCGCCCAGTTCGCGCAGCGCTTTTTGCATTTCTGCTGAGTGTAGATTGGCCTGCACATCAAGGTAGAACATCTCTTCCCACGGATTGCCATGGATCGGACGTGACTCCAATTTGGTCATGATCAGATTATGATTGCGCAGCACCAGCAGTGCTTCAACCAGCGCACCGGCCTGTTGGCCTGTAGCCATGAGTAGTGTGGTTTTTGCCGGAACCTGCTCTGATACATCAATGGCTTTACGCGCCAGTACGATAAAGCGGGTGATATTCTGCGTCTGGTTCGCCAGGTTACGTTCCAGCACCTGTAAACCGTACAGCACGCTGCCTGCTTCGCTGCCCAGCGCAGCAACATGCGGTGAGTTCGCCTGCGCCACTTTCTCCATTGCCGCCGAGGTGCTTTCGCAATATTCGATTTTCCACTGCGGGTAGCGGCTCAGGAATTGGCTGCATTGCTGGAAAGGTTGTGGGTGGCTGTAAACTGTCTGGATCTGCTCCAGATCCGTTGAGCCGGAAACCAGTACACAGTGATCGATCGGCACTGTCAGCTCACCAACAATCGACAAGCTGGTATGCTGAAGTAAATCGTACACGTCGTTGATAGCGCCGGAACTGGTATTTTCCAGCGGCACCACGGCGTAATCCGCCAGGCCGGTTTCGACCTGGTTAAAAATATCGTGAAACTTAAGGCAACCGCTCTCAATAAATTGCTCAAAATGGCGAGCGGCGTACTGACGCGCTGCGAGGTGCGAATAAGAGCCTTTTGGCCCCAGAAAAGCAATGCGCGCTGAGTGCGGATCGATCTTGTTGAGTTGCTGCTGGAGCAGGGCTTGCTGAGTCAGGACGGAATCTTCAATGATCAGTTGGAACAGACGGGTGATGTAATGGGCATCGAGGTTATGCGCTTTGCCCAGTAGAATCAGGTGCTCCAGTAAATCCCGCTCGCGGTCGATATCGCGCACCGGGCGGTGTGAGTCGAGCTTGGCTTTGCCGACCTCAACGGAGAGCTGGCGGCGCTCTGCCAGCAGGGTCAGCAACTGCTCATCCAGTGCACTGATCTTTACGCGTAAATCCAGTAAGGGGTTTTCAGCCGTCATGTTGTTGCCTTTTATTATTAAAAAAAAAGCCTCCCGGTGTGGGAGGCCTTATTGTTCGTCTTCGCATTCTTTATCACAAAACGAATCGCCTCCCTAATTGGGGAAGGTAAAAAAGAATGCGAAGAAGAACGGCACAAGCTTCATGTAAATTTCCTTTGAGCGACCAAAGTACAGTAACCGCACTGTTTTCGCTCTGTCAATAAAAAACGCGCCCGTAGGCGCGTTGGAGATGAACTCAATATAGAGACTACTCTTCTTCTTCTTCCTCAACGAAGCTTGTGTCTTTCACCGATGTTGCGGCGCGACGTGCTTCACCTTTGTGCTGCACTTTATTGAGCTGCCGTTCCAGCTTGTTAATCAATTCGTTGATAGCAGTGTACATATCTTCATGCCGTGCGCTGGCCACCAGATGTCCATTCGGTGTGTTGATCGTGGCATCAGCGATAAAGCCCTGCGGCTCTTTGGAGAGAATGATATGTGGATTAATCAGATGTGTTTGCCATTTATCCAGTTTGGCGAGACGGTCTGCGACATGCTGGCGGATTGCCGGAGTAATTTCCATTTGTTTACTGGTAATGTTCATTGTCATAAATTTTACCTCTTGTCTTTCCGTCTGGGTGATTTCAGCATACCGCGCCTAATGTCAAAAAGCGTGATTTAAATCACATTATTTTGTCGGTTTTTGTCAAAGGAAAGGTTTTGTGAGGCAGGGCAGGAAGAGGGGAAAATTACCTTGTGGAACTCTTCATTAACGGTCATAGTTGATAGGATGCATTGCGGCTAAACCGCTTCAGCTATTGATGAAATGAATAAAAAACGGCAGCCCAGTGGCTGCCGTTTTGTGTTTTAGAGACTTAGGTATTACTGCTGTTGGCCGCGATAATTTTCGCCACCTTGTCTGCCTGCGCGTTCATTTGCATCTCGCGGTAGGCTTTCTCCATTTTCGGCAGCGCATCACGCGTTGCTTGCGTATCCGGATAATCACGCAGCATGCCTTCTACGCGGTTGACAACAGCCACCCAGGCACCGCGATCGGTGTAGTAATTCACCACCGACAGCTCATATTTCGACAGACGATCTTTCAGGAACACCAGGCGCTTGGTGGCGTCGGTAGTGTACTGGCTGTGCGGATAGCCACGTACCAGTTTACTGAAGTCGTTGAACGCCTCACGCGCATGAGCCGGGTCACGATCGCTGCGATCTACCCCAAAGAACCCTTGCAGAGCACTGTCATCCAGAGCCATATTGGTTAGCCCGCGCATATACATCACATAATCAATGTTCGGATGAGTTGGGTTCAGACGAATAAAACGGTCAATTGCGGCTTGCGCCAGCGGTAAATCAGCGTTTTTGTAGTAGGCATAAATCAGATCCAACTGCACTTGTTGTGAGTACGGACCAAACGGATAACGATTATCCAGTGCTTCTAGTTGCGTTATTGCCGCCTTCCAGTTACCGTCTTGCAGTTTTTGCTGGGCAGTCGCGTAGATTTCATTTGGTGGATTATCAGGCACCTCTTCCTTTGAACCGGAGCAACCCGCCAAAGCCAGACTCAACGTGGCGGCTGCCACCAGATATTTCAAGCGCGTCATGACGTTTAGACTTTCCTCAGAATGTGTATGCGGGAGATTCTTTATTCCTGCTCCCGACTAAGACCAGCTACAATAGCACACTATATTATACGGCGAAGCCGTAAAACCCAACGTTAACGAAGAAGCTGTATATGGCACAACGAGTACAACTCACCGCAACGGTGTCCGAAAACCAACTCGGTCAACGATTAGATCAGGCTTTGGCCGAATTGTTCCCGGATTATTCACGTTCGCGAATAAAAGAATGGATTCTCGACCAGCACGTGCAGGTCAACGACAGTATTTGCGACAAGCCAAAAGAGAAAGTGTTGGGTGGAGAACGCATCACTATTGATGTGGAAATTGAAGAAGAAGCGCGCTTCGAACCGCAGGACATCCCACTGAACATCGTCTACGAAGATGATGACATTATCGTGATCAATAAACCGCGCGACCTCGTCGTTCATCCCGGCGCAGGTAACCCGGACGGTACGGTGTTGAATGCATTGCTACACTATTATCCGCCAATTGTCGATGTTCCGCGCGCGGGGATCGTGCACCGTCTGGACAAAGACACCACCGGCCTGATGGTGGTGGCGAAAACAATCCCGGCGCAAACGCGCCTGGTCGAGTCGTTGCAGCTGCGCGAAATTACGCGTGAATATGAAGCGGTGGCGATTGGGCATATGACGTCAGGTGGTACGGTTGAAGAACCCATTAGCCGGCACCCGACCAAGCGTACCCATATGTCAGTGCACCCGATGGGTAAACCGGCGGTAACGCACTATCGCATCATGGAGCACTTCCGTGTGCACACGCGTCTGCGTCTGCGTCTGGAAACCGGCCGCACCCACCAGATCCGCGTGCATATGGCGCATATCACTCATCCGCTGGTTGGCGATCAGCTTTATGGTGGCCGTCCGCGTCCACCGAAAGGCGCTTCCGACGAATTTATCGATGTGCTGCGCAAGTTTGATCGTCAGGCTCTGCACGCTACAATGCTGCGTCTTTACCACCCCATTAGCGGCATTGAGATGGAGTGGCACGCGCCTATTCCGCAGGACATGGTGGATTTGATTGCGGCTATGCGCGCGGATTTTGAAACCCATAAGGACGATGTCGCCTGGTTATGACCAAACTGATCCTCCCTGATTGGCCGCAGCCGAAAGGCGTGGCGTCATGCAGTTCAACCCGTATCGGTGGTGTGAGCTTACCGCCTTATCACTCGCTAAACCTCGGTGCCCACTGTGGCGACGATGCTGAGCATGTGGAAGAGAATCGCAAACGTGTGTTTGCCGAGGGAGGATTGCCTTCCAGGCCGGTGTGGCTTGAGCAGGTACATGGTACTGACGTGCTGCTGCTTGATGGTGGGTCTTATACCTCTAAACGAGCTGATGCGTCATACAGCAACACGCCCGGTACGGTTTGCGCGGTGATGACCGCCGACTGCTTGCCGGTGCTGTTTTGTAATCGTGATGGAACCGAAGTCGCTGCTGCTCATGCTGGTTGGCGAGGGTTGTGTGCGGGTGTGCTGGAAAAGACGGTTGCCTGTTTTACCGACAAGCCGGAAAACCTGCTCGCCTGGTTAGGGCCGGCGATCGGGCCGCAGGCATTTGAAGTTGGCGCAGAAGTGCGTGAGGCGTTTATGGCGCATGATGTTGAGGCCGATCGGGCTTTTCGTCCGCACGGTGAGAAATATTTTGCTGATATCTACCAGCTTGCGCGCCAGCGTCTGACCTCGGTGGGTGTTCAGCAGATATTCGGCGGCGAGCATTGCACCTTCAGTCAAAAGGATGATTTTTTCTCATACCGCCGGGACAAGATAACCGGCCGTATGGCAAGTTTTATTTGGCTGATATAACCTAAAGAATCAAGACGATCCAGTTCGTATATGCTTTCTTTTGCATAATTCAGGTCATTAACCTTGAATAATTGAGGGATGACCTCATTTAATCTCCAGTAGCAATTTTGACCTGTTATGGGAGGAGTTATGCGTCTGGATCGTCTTACCAATAAATTCCAGCTTGCTCTTGCCGATGCCCAGTCGCTCGCGCTGGGGCACGACAACCAATTTATCGAACCTCTTCATTTAATGAGCGCCCTGCTGAAGCAGGAAGGCGGTTCGGTTTTCCCTTTATTAACCTCTGCTGGCGTTAACGCTGGCGAGTTACGTACAGCCGTTGAACAGGCATTAAGCCGTTTACCGCAGGTGGAAGGTACTGGCGGCGACGTGCAGCCTTCTCAGGATTTAGTGCGTGTCCTCAATCTTTGCGACAAGCTGGCGCAAAAACGGGGTGACAACTTTATTTCGTCAGAACTTTTTGTTCTGGCGGTACTGGAGTCTCGCGGTACGCTGACCGATTTACTGAAATCAGCGGGCGCAACTACGGCGAATGTGACTCAGGCTATTGCACAAATGCGTGGGGGTGAAAACGTGAACGATCAAGGGGCTGAAGACCAGCGGCAGGCCTTGAAGAAATTCACCGTCGATCTGACCGAGCGTGCCGAGCAAGGCAAACTCGATCCGGTTATCGGCCGTGACGAAGAGATCCGCCGTACCATTCAGGTACTGCAACGCCGGACTAAAAATAACCCGGTGTTAATTGGTGAACCGGGGGTAGGTAAAACCGCTATCGTTGAAGGACTGGCGCAGCGCATTGTTAATGGTGAAGTGCCGGAAGGGCTTAAAGGTCGGCGTGTTCTGGCGCTGGACATGGGCTCGCTGGTGGCCGGGGCGAAATACCGCGGTGAGTTTGAAGAGCGTCTGAAAGGTGTGCTTAACGATCTCTCGAAGCAGGAAGGCAATGTCATTCTGTTCATCGACGAGCTGCATACCATGGTTGGTGCCGGGAAAGCTGATGGCGCGATGGATGCGGGTAATATGCTGAAGCCAGCGCTGGCGCGTGGCGAACTGCACTGTGTCGGTGCCACCACGCTGGATGAGTATCGTCAATATATAGAGAAAGACGCTGCGCTGGAGCGTCGTTTCCAGAAAGTGCTGGTTGCTGAACCGACAGTGGAAGACACCATTGCCATTCTGCGTGGCCTGAAAGAACGTTATGAGCTGCACCACCATGTGCAGATTACCGACCCGGCGATTGTCGCGGCGGCAACGCTGTCGCATCGCTATATTTCCGACCGCCAGTTGCCAGATAAAGCTATCGACCTGATCGATGAAGCTGCATCCAGCATTCGTATGCAGATTGATTCTAAACCGGAAGAGCTTGACCGGCTCGATCGTCGCATTATCCAGCTCAAACTGGAACAGCGCGCGCTGATGAAAGAGTCTGACGAAGCGAGTAAAAAACGCCTCGAAATGCTTAACGAAGAGCTGGAAGATAAAGAGCGCCAGTATTCGACATTAGAAGAAGAGTGGAAAGCCGAGAAAGCGTCTCTTTCCGGCACCCAGACCATTAAGGCTGAACTGGAACAGGCGAAAATCGCGATGGAGCAGGCGCGGCGTAATGGCGATCTTGGACGGATGTCGGAGTTGCAGTACGGGAAAATCCCTGAACTGGAAAAACAGCTGGAAGCGGCAACCCAGGCTGAAGGCAAAACTATGCGTCTGTTGCGTAACCGCGTGACAGATATTGAGATCGCCGAAGTGCTGGCGCGCTGGACCGGTATTCCGGTGGCGCGGATGATGGAAGGTGAACGTGAGAAACTGCTGCGTATGGAGCATGACCTGCATCATCGCGTGATTGGTCAGGATGAAGCAGTAGAAGCAGTATCGAACGCCATTCGCCGTAGCCGTGCTGGTCTGTCAGATCCGAATCGCCCGATCGGTTCGTTCCTGTTTCTTGGGCCAACCGGTGTAGGGAAAACCGAGCTGTGCAAAGCGCTGGCGAACTTTATGTTTGATAGCGACGATGCAATGGTGCGTATCGATATGTCTGAGTTTATGGAAAAACACTCCGTTTCTCGTCTGGTGGGGGCACCTCCGGGATATGTCGGTTATGAGGAAGGTGGCTATTTAACGGAAGCAGTTCGTCGTCGCCCCTACTCCGTCATCCTTTTGGATGAAGTGGAAAAAGCACATCCGGATGTATTCAACATCCTGTTGCAGGTGCTAGACGATGGTCGTCTTACGGATGGGCAGGGCAGAACGGTGGATTTCCGCAATACTGTCGTGATCATGACTTCCAACCTCGGTTCCGATTTGATCCAGGAACGTTTTGGCGAGCTGGATTATGGGCATATGAAGGAACTGGTCTTGGGGGTGGTGAGCCAGAACTTCCGTCCGGAGTTTATCAACCGTATCGATGAAGTGGTGGTCTTCCATCCGCTGGGTGAAAAACATATTGCTTCTATTGCGCAGATCCAGTTGCAGCGTCTGTACAAACGTATGGAAGAACGTGGCTATGCGGTGACTATCTCTGATGACGCCCTGAAACTGTTGAGCGCAAATGGTTACGATCCGGTGTATGGCGCGCGTCCGTTGAAACGCGCAATCCAACAGCAAATCGAAAACCCGCTGGCGCAGCAGATATTGTCTGGGGAGCTGATTCCAGGCAAAACGGTACAGCTTGTCGTAAAAGACGATCGTATTGTGGCAGTGCAGTAAGTCACAAAATAAAGAAAACGGGCCCTCAGGGGCTCGTTTTTGTATAAAAAACAGGCAAAAATTACCATTCAGAAGTTATTTTGCCTGGAAAGTAATCAAACGATAACTTTTTTTAATTTTATGCTTGTCAGCCAGAATTAACTCCCTATAATGCGCCTCCACTGACACGGCACAACGGCAAACACACCGGCCTGTCAGGTGAAGAAATCTGAAAATAATCAGTTGACTTCACAGCGGGAAAGCGTAATATGCACACCCCGCGCCGCAGCGAAAATACAGCGGCACTGCTCTTTAACAATTTATCAGACAATCTGTGTGGGCACTCAGGTGACATGGATTCTTGATGTCTTCGGACAAAAAATGAATACCAAGTCTCACGGGTGAACACGTAATTCATTACGAAGTTTAATTCGATGAGCATCAAACTTTAAATTGAAGAGTTTGATCA
>NZ_FPAU01000013.1 GCF_900116535.1 Kosakonia arachidis
CACGGTGACGGTGACGGCGACGGTGCAGGGCGTGAGCGGATTCGAGAAGACGGTGGCGGTGACGGTGCAGGCGGGGGCTCCGGATGCGGCGCAGTCTGTCCTGACGGCCGAGCCGGGCACCCTCAGTGCGGGAGAAACCTCGCGGCTGACGCTGACGCTGCGGGACCGGTTCGGCAACGCGGTGCCGGGGCAGACGGTGAACTTTGCCGCCTCCTCGGGCAGCCTGAGTGCGGTGAGCGATGGGGGTGACGGCAGCTACACGGCGGAGCTGACCGACAACAAACCCGGCACGGTGACGGTGACGGCGACGGTGCAGGGCGTGAGCGGATTCGAGAAGACAGTGGCGGTGACGGTGCAGGCGGGGGTCCCGGATGCGGCGCAGTCCGGCCTGACGGCAGAGCCTGACAGTATCACCGCGGGCGGACGTACTGAGGTGATACTGACGCTGCGGGACAGCATGGGGAACGGGCTGGACGGGAAAAAGGTGATATTCACGCCCAGCGCCGGCATCCTGAGTTCTGTGACCCCTGCAGGGGACGGAGTCTACACAGCCGAACTGACCGGCACGACGGCAGGCACAACAACAGTGACCGCCCGGGTGGAGGAGTATCCGGATTTTGTGAAACAGGTTGAGGTTACGGTGCGACCGGGCCATATTTTTTCCGAAAAAACAGAATTGACGGCCATACCGGATCTCGTCACCGTGGGGGAAAAATCCACCCTGACAATGACGTTAAGGGATTACTACAGCAATGGGCTGCCGGGGGAAAAGGTAGAATTTACAACGAGTCATGGCACCCTGAGTGGCGTTACCGACAAGGGGGATGGGACTTACGTGGCTACCCTGACCACTACTTCCGCATACATAGCGAAAGTCACTGCGAGCGTGAGTGTGGAGTCAGGCGCATGGATCAGAAAGACGACGACAGTGACTTTCAAGGCGGGCGCCCCGGACACGGACAGGTCTGAACTGACGGCCAAGCCGGACATCATCACCGTAAGCAGCAGATCAGTCCTGACACTCAGTCTCGATGACCGTTATCACAATTCGGTGCCGGGGCAGACGGTAGAGTTTTCAACTGATGCGGGCACCTTGGGTTCCGTCAACGAGACGGGACATGGTGTCTACACTGTTGTGCTGACCGGCACGACGATCGGCCTAGCGACGGTGACCGCACGTGTGAAAGAGTATCCGGATTTTGAGAAACAGGTTGAGGTGACGGTTCAGGCGGGGGGCCCGGATGCGGCGCAGTCTGTCCTGACGGCCGAGCCGGGCACCATCAGTGCGGGGGAAAACTCGCGGCTGACACTGACGCTGCGGGACAGCATGGGGAACGGGCTGGACGGAAAAACGGTGATATTCACGCCCAGCGCCGGTATCCTGAGTGCTGTGACCCCTGCGGGGGGCGGAGTCTACACAGCTGAACTTACCGGCACGACGGCCGGCACGACGACGGTGACCGCCCGGGTGGAGGAGTATCCGGATTTTAAGAAACAGGTAACGGTGGTGGTTGAGACAGGCAGTCCATCAAAAAACTCAACTGTTAAAGTAAGTAAGCAAACCTACATAATAGGTGAGGAAGATGTTTATGCAACGATACACCTGACTGATAAGGGTGGTAATCCTCTAAGTGATAAGCTTAATTGGCTACAATCGCCAAACGTATTTCACCTGCCAGGTACTGACAACCAAGTATGGAAAGAAGAGGCCACGAAAGGGAACTATGTTGTAAGAGGTATAATCAAAACTACGGGGCTATATGTGGCTGAACTCAATACAGAAGATGGAGTAAGCGTTTCTGCGCCATATATTCTGGATTATAGTAAAGTCGCTGATATGAGTATTGATGTTGATAAAGATAAATATATTGTCGGAAACGATTTGTATGTAAGGTTATATTTACGAGATGCTTGGTTAAATCCAGTCTCCGAAGGAGAAGGGCTTTCTTTTATTAACAGTACTCGCACGAGAATTCGTATTCCTGGGGTATCTGAACAAGCTGACGTAAAATGGAGCTTAGATGAACCTGGAGTATTTATTAGCAAATGGAAGGCTACTTCTCCTGGAGAGCGCTATAAGGCGACCTTAGAAAGCTACGATGAGAATTATGATTACGATAACGGGTGGATTAAACACGAATCCAGAAATTACAAGATCACCGTTCCTGATGCGGCTCGCTCGGCGCTTGGTGCCAGTCCGCAAGTGATGGAGTTAGGTGCGACTATAACACTGACTCTTCATCTCAGGGACAGCGACGGCGATTATGTGACTGGGCAGACGGTAAAATTTATAGCCTCTGCCAACGTAATTAACGCTGAAGAGAGTAAGGGTATATACACAGCAACTATGACCCCTACTTCTTCCGGCAAAGATTTAGTGACGGCGAAGGTGGATGGTTTTCCCGAGTTTGTGAAAACGGTAACGATAACTGTTTGGTAGAAAATCGAGAGGTAATACAATTTCATGCGGGGCATATAAGATGTTAATCTTTCACCTGCAACAAAGATGATTTCTGTGTCAGGGCTACCAAGTCCCCCGGAATAAAATAGTATGATTCCGGGGGCTTAATCCATTACTAATAGTATAAGTATAACTCCAGACTGAATACGCAACAGTCAGTGCGAGACCGCCAGCGGTTGTTGTCTCATTCGAGATGAGTAAGCACTTCTATTTTGATTATTTACTGGCTGGAAAAACATTATCAATGTATGTATTTACAGGAATAATTCGTCATAGGCATTATGATATCGTTAACCTTTACGCTCAAGTAGCCATGCATGGTGCTGATGTTTAAGTAAGAGCTTGTAATCTTCTGCACAGGGTCGGACTGAGCAAGGAATGTTTCTGTCGTTTACGCCAGTATAACTCCATATGTCTCATCTTCAGCATATCAGGCGCTCAGGTCACGCGTATCTTGGGCAGGATTGCATTATTTTGTAGCTATCCGGCAACAATAAGAACGGATCAAGGCTCTGAGTTTATCTCCCGGACTCTGAGCCGATGCGCCTTCGCGCATGGTATGGAGCTTCAGCCAGGCAAGCCGACACAGAACGGTTTTATCGAAAGCTTTAATAGCCGCTTTCGGTATGATTGTCTGAATGAGCACTGATTCTGCAATATCGTTCATGGCAGGGAAATAGTTAATGACTGGCGACAGGACTATAACGAATGCCGGCTTCACTCATCACTGTATTATCTGTCCTCTGCTGAATTTGCAACAGGCTGGTGAAACGGAAATATTGAAGGTAAAAAAGAAGTTACTAACTGATTTTTTTATCTAATTCTGTGGAACGGTCAGTTAAACAATATGATGCTTTTACTCACCTGAAGTTATGTTTCCCGATGGAACATTCCTGACAGAGTCAGATACACAAGCATGGAGGCACCTTGCTTATGGTACATAACTAGCTATTTTATATTGTCTTATCGATATGAATAAAGCTATTAAAGGCGGCATTACCTATATCAAGGAATTCCTGGATGAAAATAAATGCAAACAAGTTAAGGAGACATATTGTGAGAAAATTTTGCCATACTTCTGGGGACTCAGAGCGTCTCCAGGCACTGATGGAGTATACTCAACATCTGAATGACTATATTCTGTCTGAAGGCAAAAAATGGCAGGCAAACTTACCGGAACTCCAATTTTTATCAGGTACTCGTACCGATCTTGGGCCTAAATTCCCAGCCAGATATTACTCTTATCTTGATGAGCTTGATAAAGGTGAAGATTATGAGCCCGTCGATGATAAGGAAATATTACAGGAAGTGGCTCGTTTCTTTCGTGGTTCGCTACGTTCCGGATCCCCAAACGCATTGTTCAATATGCTACCTGAAGCAAGTATCGAAGCAACAGCCGCTGCATGGCTTGTAACAACCTATAACCCAAATATGCTGATGGATTTTTTCGGCGGGGAAGCTCTCCTTATTGAACAGCAGGTTTGCCGATATATTGGGAAATGGGCTGGCTGGCCTCAATCTATGGGAATAGCATGTAATGGTGGTAAATTCACGCTGTTGTATGCCATCAGGCTGGCTATCAGTCGGATGGAACCGGAGTCGGCTAAGACCGGATTACCGAGGGATCTGGTTATTCTCTGCAGTGAGGGCGCGCATTACTGTGTGGAGCATGCAGCGAGCCTACTGGGATTGGGAGCCGATAACTGTCTGCGGGTTGCAGGCACAAAGGATGGTGTGATGGACCCAAATGAACTGCAGCGTGTACTTGATGAACAACATCTGAACGGACGAAGGATCGCTGCGGTTATTTGTTCTGGTGGAACCACAATCAATTTTAATTGTGAAGACACTTGCAAAATCCTTCAGTCTATCAATGATTTCTCAATCAGGCATTCCCTTAGACAGCGACCCTACCTTCATCTTGACAGTGTTATCGGCTGGATCTATCTCAGCACCCTCAACATGGATTCTGAGAGCATATTTGCACATTTTTCTGAACCCGAAACTCGAAAACGTATTGCTGAAGTACAACGACGCTTGGAAGGAATTTCCGGATTTGATTCTATGGGGGTGGATTTTCACAAGAATGGTCTGTGTCCTTATGCCAGCAGTTTTTTCATCGCCAGTGATCGTCGTTTTATGGACGAGTTAGGCGATGGCAATTACAAATATTGCGACAAGGATTTTCACTATGGCCAGTTCAGAACTTATCGCTATACTTTTGAAAACTCCAGGCCCGGCCAAGGAATCCTGGCCGCTTGGGTGAACCTGCGCCGTTTAGGACGCCGTGGCTATGCTGACTATCTTGCCCTGCTGCATAGAGCGCGTAATTCTGTTAGCGATGCTCTGGCTCGTCATAGCTTCTTCCGTGTACTTAACGAGAGCAGTCTGGGTTGGGAAGTCGTCTTTGCTATTTTATTCGCTCCTGACATTATCTCGCTATCTCAATCACATGAGGAGCTGGCGATGAGCTTTATGCAGGAATGTTGGGAAAGAGTGAATGCCGGTTATAACCTACCCTTATTTAGTATAGTTCCTGGCTATCGTATAAACAACGATCCTGAGAATATCATAACGGCATTCTTGGTTTACCCAATGAGACAATATAGCGATGAGGAGTGGGATGATATTGTGAAACTCATTGCTGCACAGGTCAACGATTTTCAGGATCGTTTGAGATCGCAACAGCTTTCAATAGAAAGAATTCAAATTGATAGGCCTGTTCGCTAAGCCGGGCGATCACATATCTGTCTATAATATTATATTTCTAATGAAGGATAATGTCGAAAAAGCGTGAGATCTATGAACAGTGCAATTAGTGAGTTAATTGATAGTGATGAGGATTTTTCTACGACAAAGGGAGGGCACACTAATCGTATGAGATCAAAGTCCGACGCCTAAAATCAGAGAGTTGGTTAAATATGCATCGTAATTGTGGTGTACTTATGGTCACTTATGAGGCAATCATGTCAATTACAACCCCGTACAAGAAGGGGGGATAGTCTTGATCAAAGCGGGATATTATTGGAAATAGAAAGAAATATCGGGAATTAATTAATGTGTCAGCATAGCTGAGCATTGAGTAAATTTTTTCCTGATAAGATCTTTAAGGATTTTTGAAAAAAAAGTCTTAATTATGAATTGGGGATTGATTAAAAAAAACGAAGTCTACATTTATAGTTTGACGCTATCTTTTTTTAGATGTAAAGAATATAAAATTAATGTCAGCGAATCTATTTATTGTGTATTCTTTCAGTGGTTTTGAATTAATGAGTTGCAAAAAGTTAATTTTTTGAATATAAAATAAAAGATGGCGAGATAGGTGCCTATTATTTCAGTGAAAAAACAAAAAGTTCTGAAGGGACACATTAGTAATGAAGGAAAGTGGATTAGGCAGAGATTTTGTTTGCGGGGGGGAAGTATATACAAGCGTCACCACCAAGACCACACATCAAATAGTTAGGAGCAAAGAAAGTATCATGGAAGAAATAATTTTTATATCAAAGGGGTTTCTTATTGGAAGGCCGATGAAGATTTTAAATGGTAAAATTTTAATAAGTCTTGAAAACAAAACAAATGTAATACTTGATACTTTGCGCCCGGTAAAAATAAATGTCGTAGACAGGAGTAAGTTATTTTTTATTGATTATAACCTTGCTATTAGGGAGGAAAAATTATCAATGATTTTGCACAAAATAGAGAGGTTGGATTAAAATACTGGTAATACATACTTCGTCCAGAGTTGCTAATTAAAAGATTCAGGAAATGGTGTTATGCTGTATGTGCCTGATTTAAATACTTTATTGCATAAGTGTATTGTCACTCTGTAGTTTTCACCGATTTTTTCTGCAACCCGGTCCGTAAAATAAATTCCGTCATTATATTCAGACCACTTACTTATATTATAAGTTACAGTTCCAGGTATGGTGACAATATTCTTTTTCATTAATAAATCACTCATCCCTTTAACTGGATTTCCATGCGAATCCATTAAAGTGATTTGCACGATTATGCGATCGCCAATTATGTATTGAGTAGAAGATATTTTTATTTTTGTATGGAAAGATATTTCGCTTTTTCCTTTGGATGCGAAGTCATAGCAACCTCTTGATTTAGATTGATTGGCCTCAACGCATTTAATGAAATTCAGATCAATGCATGAATAAGCCTCACTAACAGGTAAAAAAATAAATAAAAAAAGGCAGTTACGTATATATATTAACGATATTGAAGTAAAACCCTTCACAGTTATCCTTATAAGAGGACATTCCTCAAATGCTCTGTATAGTTATCTGTATGACATTAATAGAATCAAGTCTAATTTGAGAATTCGTTGGTTCTATGATTATTCCTCTCTAAATTGAGAATCTTTTCCTCCTGTTGATTAATCAATAGGATATATTCTTTTCTCTCCGCTGCTGGCAATGCACGACATATCAGTGAGTGTAATTTTTCAAGAACAGTTAGCGAAAAACAGTTTTCTACTCTTTTTTTAAACTCAGTTACATCAAAGGATTCTGATGGTGTGGACATTAATTAGGCCTCTATAAAAAAATATTGATGTTAAAGATTCTTTATGAACGACGAAAGCAGATTAATCCAATAAAATCTATGCGATATGTGGCCTTTTTACCTGAATAACCACTGTTCCCATCTTGTTATTTTAAAAGGAGAAAATATTTTCCCTGTCAGGTATTAAGGTTTTTCTGTACCTTACTCACAACATTATCCCCTGTTTCTGTGGATAATGTTTGCTATTGAAGAACAGGAATATAGTAAAATTGTGCTGATTTTACAATGCCTTAATGTGGGTTTATTAGAATGCCAAAAGTCAAAAAAGAGGGGGACTTGCATGCAAAAATGATAATACAGTCACAGGCGAACTTTAAAAAATGGCTTTCGAATAAAAATTTACTGAATTATGGTTTGCACAAAATCATTCCTTTGTATTAAAGGATAAAAAAATGGGGAGGCTCCGACCCCTCCCCTGTCCAGCAAGACAGCCAAGATTCAGCTTAAGTCATAATGATAACATATGAATGAGAGAGTTATATCAAGTGATTTTTTTTAGGAGGATATTTTTTGTTTGTCTCAATCACGTTTTTCATAATACGTACATATATGGCTACAGATCATTACTCGCGTTACCATTGTTAAACCATGAAACAATGTCTCCTGCTAACATAATTTACTAAAAATTAATCACCATCACCATCACCATCATCGAGCATTGCAATTACTGTTAAAACAACAATAAAAATAGTAAGACACACAAGGCATAAAATAATATAATCCATTCAATTTCCTTTGTTGAGTGGGCAATGTTTGTGAAGTGATGTTTTCCTTACGTAAAATAAATAAACATCATTTACTAACCTCTGACCAGTATTCTGCTATAAAATGAGTCTGCGGATATGATTTTGAGATTTTAATATTATTAATTCTTAATTAACGAAAATATAAGTTCCTGAGATACCCTCGGCACATATAAGTGAATCGCCACGGGTTTAACAGACACCTGAGAGTCATTTAAGATGACTGAAAAGAGAGGTGCCCATGAGCGGTAAACGTTATCCCGAAGAGTTCAAAATTGAAGCGGTTAAACAGGTCGTTGATCGTGGTCATTCCATCGCAAGCGTCGCCACCCGGCTTGATATCACCACACACAGTCTCTATGCCTGGGTAAAACAGTACGGTCCTGATTCATCAGCTACTAAAACGCAGTCTGATGCCCAGTCTGAGATCCGGCGGCTTCAGAAAGAGCTGAAGCGGGTTACCGACGAGAGAGACATACTAAAAAAAGCCGCTGCGTATTTCGCAAAACTGTCCGACTGAGGTACGTCTTTATCCGCGGCAACAGCCGTTGCTGGTCTGTTCGTGTGCTCTGTCGGGATCTGGACGTCCATCCGAGTGGATGTTATGTCTGGCTTCAGCAGCCACATTCCCTGCATCTCTAGGCAGACCAGATGCTGACCGGGCAGATCAAACAGTCTACGTAACGTGGAGAATAATCCCGGAGCGATATTTTTATTGCCTCGAAATATTTAATAACTGTAAGCGTTGCAATGGCGAGGACACTAAGGTGTCACAGATAAAATATGGAGAATAAAATTTTAAAGGCACTGGTGTAAAATAATAGAGAAAACATTGTAACAGCCATGATTCGATTTTATATCCTAAGCCTAAGCCTAAGCCTAAGCCTAAGCCTAAGGCAGTATTACCCATGCTATGACGAGCAGCATATGGTTATCGGTAAACACGTATCCATGAAATATTACTCATGTGATAATGGTTATGTAAGCATCCCTGTAAACCGGCCCATTCACTTTTAGAGATCTTCCGACATACTGATTATGTCTTCCTGAGGAGATCGCCATGCGTAAAGCCCGATTCACCGAACACCAGATCATTGCCGTTCTGAAGTCTGTCGAAACCGGACGCACCGTCAAGGATGTCTGCCGTGAAGCCGGTATTTCCGAGGCCAGCTATTACAACTGGAAAGCGAAGTATGACGGTATGGAAGCTTCTGATATCAAAAAGATGAAGGATCTTGAGGACGAAAACCGCCAGCTGAAACAAATGTTTGCTGATCTGAGTCTGGAAAATCGTGCGTTAAAAGACGTCATCGAAAAAAAGCTTTAACACCAGCGATAAAACGTGAGCTGGTCAGCTATCTGACCACCCAGTTTGCGATGAGCATACGTCGGGCATGCAGGATGTTATCGCTGAGCAGGACGGTATTTCTTTACCAGCCGGATACACGGCGTGATGAGCCAGTGATTGTGGCGCTGACGGTAGCGGCTGAACGCCATCCGCGATACGGATTTAAAAAGCTTTTTCAGGTCCTTTGCAGGCAGGGCAATAGCTGGAATCATAAAAGAGTTCACCGTATTTACTGCCTGCTGAAACTGAATTTTCGCCGTAAAGGAAAGCAGCGTTTGCCGGTACGTAACCCGTCACCGCTGGCCACGCCGGAAGCACTAAACCAGAGCTGGTCGATAGACTTTATGCATGATGCTTTGGTCTGCGGCAGACGGTTCCGCACCTTCAATGTAGTTGATGACTTTAACCGCGAGGCCCTCGTAATAGAAATCGATCTGAATATTCCGGCACAACGGGTGGTCCGGGTGCTGGACAGGATCGTGGCAAACCGGGGTTATCCGCTGAAAATGCGGATGGACAACGGCCCGGAACTCATCTCGCTGACGCTGGCGCAATGGGCAGAAGAGCATGGTGTGGCACTGGAATTTATTAAACCAGGCAAGCCAACACAGAATGCGTTTATCGAACGGTTCAACCGGACTTACCGGACAGAAATACTGGATTTTTACCTGTTCAGGACACTGAATGAAGCACGGGAAATCACAGAGCGCTGGCTGACGGAATATAACAGTGAGCGGCCTCATGAATCCCTGAATAACCTGACGCCGGAAGGGTACCGGCTGATGGCTGAACCCCCGGAAATCTCAAAAAGTGCGTGGAACTAAAACGGGTGTGCTTACAGTTATACTGTCATCCAATCCTGTGATTGGAATGAGTTATCAATATATCAGAATAAAATTTTTATTTATCTTAAATATACCTTAAGGTAGTTTTACTACGGTAAGTTCAATGTACAATAAAATTGTTGGTACCTGCTATACCTGGTGAAGTAATTAGAGTGTTATTTGCTCATGGGGGTATCCCCCCCCTCTTTTTAACTACCATTTTTGAAGCAAATGGTATTCCCCTGATTTAATCAATTAACTAAATACTTACTATTCCCTTTTCTTTGAATTCGAATAAACTCATGGTTCTGATTTCTAACATGCTCTAGAAAGAGCAAGGAATAACCAACTTCGAACAGGTATATTATTATGTTTAACACCATGCGCTTTTAATAGTTTCCTTCAATAATGTTTGGTATTATTATTTATGTTTGTTGCGCATTTGTATTTTAAACCATAATGCAAAGGGTGATAAATAAATGCATGAATATAACATATGCTATAGTGAAATTATTGACTAATTCAAATGCTCAATTATTTTAATTAATTCTGCATAATCCCACTTAATAAAATTGCACAAAACATTGCATTGTTTGATAAATACGAATGAAGGATAGGTTCTTATATTATATTCTATAGCCAAGCTTTTGGCATCATCGGTATTGACTCTGATAAAGATAACGTCTTGATATATCAGGCTTACCTCTTCAATATTTTTTTCGATGGTTTCCAAAACATTACTACTTCTTGTAATGAAGTAAACAACTATGAGTTTAGAACCGACTGTTTGGATCTTTTCGCGAAACTCAGAAACTGTTGTAGCATTAAAAATACTCATTTGCACTCCTGAATCTAGGGTAGATATACTTTCAAGGAATTGGAATAAATTGCAGTCGCTGATAATAATATTCTTGTAAAGTTTTATTCATACAACAATACTACTTGTTAGTATCATTTGTCAAAATTACGGCTCATCTCTATCGACTTAATATTAACTACCTGTATTCTCGATGCTTAACTAAAGCCAATGGGAAAATCCATTTTATAAAAGTAGCAATTTTCTTTTCGAAATACTAAACATTATGAATGTCATAGTACAATGTTAGTTAGAAATCATACAACATGCAACGCCATTAAGAGTAATAAGACAAAATATATGCTTTGTCTTATTTTTTATAGGTGGGTGGTTTTTTGTGCCATTATCTCAGTGTGAGCTATTTAAAGGAAAGGAAAAAATGAACTCAATAATTTCTCCACAAAGTAAAAATAGAGCGCCGTTTCTTTATTTTAACGATACTGTTCCTGAAAATGATTTAGAGGGTACGTTGGCTGCAAGGGTGCAATTTGCTCAGAGCCAAATTATACCAAGTCATCCTAAAGGTGATGACCGACAACCGATTTTGACAAATCTTCGTGACACATTAATCTTGGTTCAACCTTTGCAGCCAGATTTAACATCGCCGATGTACGTACAGGTTTTAAACAAGAACGGAGAAATTTTAAAACAATTGGTTCTCAACCAACCTTCCAGACTACCTGTTACTGCGTATCATATACCTGATGCACCTGACGATGGTATAGATTTTACTCCATTGAATAATTCACATACATTCATAGACACCAGCGCTGAGTTAGCAAAACTTAAAGATCCCTCAGGGCTCTTTCTAAAGGAAAAACTAAGTCAATATGCATTAGTTGAAATTAAGACTGCTAATGGGTTATGGGTTAGTGATATCTATCTTCCTGACGATCCTTCTTTAGAAGGAAAAATGGTCAGAGTGAAGTCAAGTGCAGGGTACAAATCTAATCTGTATTATGCTGGACGCAAGATGGTGGTTTCGAGTGGCGATAATCTACAATTCAAATTCATCAATAATCAGTGGTTCAGGGAAGATGAGCTTGAGCTTAACGCTATATCTTATGCACCAAATACTTGGAGCGTTGTACTTCCTGGTAATTTAATGACCCACGGAATAACGCTCTCATTTTTCCAAGGAAATTTGTTTGGAAAACTTACTGACTTAAAAATAAGTGGCCCCTGTGAATTGCTAATCAATACGATTGATATAGGTATGTTGGTCAGTCCACGAAATGAATTTTATTTTTCTAGTGATAAACAAGCCCAGCGGGAATATTTCCAGACGACACCTTTTAGTTGGATGATAGTTAACCAATACGCTCCACTATATTTGCCTGAAGTTATGTTGCCAGATGGTTCATTCCTAACAGATAAAGACCCAGGAACAGGTGGATGGCATACTGGCACAATGTGTCATCAGATATCAAGGGATCTTGTTTCGAAGGGGATTAATAGTGCAAACTACGGAATAAACAGTTCTTCAGGAACTGGTCAACCTTATCATTTTCGCGCCACTCAAGTAACAATGCATAACAGTCGCGGTAACTATGCCAATGGTATTCAGGTCCATGGTGGTATGGCATCAACGGGTGTCGTAAGCATTGATAAGTCTTATGGCAATGAAATAAGTCATGAATTGGGACATTCTTTTTCCCTGGCGGATTTAAATGATGGTTTTAGGGGGTGTGTGCATCGTAGCACCGGAAATATTAATTCTACATGGGGGTGGGACAGCGACAAAAATATATTTATTCCAAATTTTAAATCAATTCGCAATAATGCAAGCTCATGTTTTGATAACCAGTGCCAGCCTCCATTCCATGGATATCAGTTTGGTTACGACGCTATGAATGGTGGAGAGCCGCTTTCCAGTGCCAATCGCTACACCCTTTACACTCCTAATTCCTCAGCAATTATGCAAAGTTACGTTGCGACCAAAGCCTTGTTTGACCCATTTTCACCGACAGGTTTTAGTAAATGGAACGTAGAGTCTGGCAAAATGGATCCATATGAAAGTTACGTTGATATAGACTACGTTAATGTTTCTATTACAAACATTAACGAAAGTTTACTTGCAGATCTAGTGAATGAGCATAACCTAGTGAATATTACGGTTAGAGATGGTCAATGGGCTAGGGAGATTATAATGCCTGCTGCTAATAGTTATAATAACGGCCACAGCGTTACTATTGACCAGAACGCATCTTGGAATTGTACACTTTATATTAATGGAAATTCCATTGTGATGGCAAAAGGCTTTAAAAAAAGTTTCACCAGTGATGGTGTGTTGTGGCAGGAGGAGAAGACTATTATGGCTACACAAGTACTTCGTGTTCCAGAAAGATTCGGAATACCTGTGACTACCCTTGTTGGGTATTATGATCCAAATGGATTGCTGCAAAGCTACATTTATCCTGCTTTATTCGGAGCCTATGGTTTTTGCTATGCAGATGATGAAAAAGATAGTAATGATGTCGGCTGTAAACTTCTTGTTGAAACAGAAAAAGGGATAAAAAAATTCATACTTAGAAATAGTCGAGCAAGTTCAGACGCCATGAACAAGTTTCATATTAATATCCCAACAGATATTAAACCGACTAAGGCTATAATTTTACGTAAAGGTAAGGTTATTGCTGAAAGAGAACTACAGAGTGCACCAACAGGCCTCCTGTGTACAATACATGGTAAAAAGATATAATACATCACTCCACAACTGGTAAACTTTCAGTAAAAATTTTGGCCTCTCTCTGAGAGGCCTGTCATAAGTATTCATAATCATAGCTGTAATCTCTCTAATAGGCTACTTGACTGCTCCGCGTAATCAACGAAACTGCAATTTGTTGTGACCCTGACCCGAAATCCTGCACCATTCAGAAACAGAATGCCGGCATGATCTACACTCCCTGAACGGAGGTGGTGCCGATGAAAAAATCACGATTCACCGAAGAGCAGATTGTCTTTGCCCTGAAGCAGGCCGAACTGGGGACATCCGTGTCGGAGGTCTGCCGCAAGCTGGGCATTTCCGATGCCACGTTCTATACATGGTGCAAGAAATACGGCGGGATTTCGCCCTCAGAACTGAAGCACATGCGTCAGCTGGAAGAGGAAAACCTGCGGCTGAAGAAACTGGTGGCCGATCTGAGCCTCGACAAGGCCATGCTGCAGGATGTGCTGGCAAAAAAGACCTGACGCTGGCACGGCTGCGTGAATGGGTCCGGGAGCTGCAGGCGCGTTACGGGGCCAGCGAACGGCAGGTCTGTTTTGCGCTGCAGGTCAGCCTCAGTTCGTTCCGTTACCGCTCTGTGGCGGCCGATGACAGTGCGCTGCGCCTGCGTATCCGCGAGATCACGGAAACCCGCGTGCATTACGGTTACCGGCGGGTTTACATCCTGCTCAGGCGGGAGGGCTGGCGGGATAACCATAAACGCATTTACCGTCTCTACAGCGAGCAGGGCCTGTCCCTGCGTCTCAAACGTCCCCACCGCAATAAATCGGCACAGCGGCGACAGCCACAGCCTCAGGCGCGGTATCCGAACCATGTCTGGGGCATGGACTTTGTCCCCGATGCGCTGTTTGACGGAAGGCGGTTACGCCTGCTGACGATAATTGATTTGTTCACACGTGAATGCCTGGGGATCTGTGTGGGCCAGAATCTGCGCTCAACGGAAGTGGCGGAGATGCTGAACAGTATTGCACTCATACGCCCCTTACCACAGTTGCTGAAAACCGATGACGGGTCTGAATTTGCAGGAAAGATGCTGGACAAGTGGGTGTATGAACGGGGGATCCGTATAGACTTTTCCCGGCAGGGAACACTGACAGACAATGCCACGGTGGAGTCGTTCAACGGCCGACTGCGCCAGGAGTGCCTGAATGAGAACGGGTTCATGTCCCTGGAGGATGCGCGGTGCAAAATCGAGGCCTGGCGCATACACTATAATCAGCGACGTCCCCATTCTGCACTGGGCTGGATGACGCCATCTGAATTTGCTGAGAAGTCTGCCGGTTGCCAGAATATGCAGCCAGACTGAAGCCGGTTATTCCTGATTACGGCTGGATCATATTCGGAGTCAAGGTAAATCATGCCGGCATTCTGTTTCTGAATGGTGCAGGATTTCGGGTCTGGGTCAGACTCTGTCAAAGCTCGATTTATCAACTTAACAGATATGTGTCTCTGGCACCCTGGGTGGTGCCAGAAGTATGGTCAATGATAATCACATGCTGCTGCGCTATGGCCGTATAATGTAATTATGATGCTTGATGCTTCTATGAGGCAGGTATATTTTAACCTTCAACTTACGTGGACATATTATTATTCCTGCATATTACAAATGAGATTATGGAGTATAAATTGCGGCATCTAATGTCATAACATAATCATCTGCATTGATAGTATGGTCTCGGCTTGTATAAATGCTTGCTTCAGCTCTGGTTTGAGTGGAATTTATAACATACCAATTATCAGGATAAACAGATCCAACTCCTGT
Organism: Kosakonia arachidis; assembly: GCF_900116535.1. Taxonomy (GTDB): domain Bacteria; phylum Pseudomonadota; class Gammaproteobacteria; order Enterobacterales; family Enterobacteriaceae; genus Kosakonia; species Kosakonia arachidis. Next base: position 15,295 of record NZ_FPAU01000013.1, read on the forward strand.
TATATTTTGGAAACGAAACTTCAAATGAATCTGGTTTTCCGGGTTGTTTTTCCCGTAAATAGTAGCAAGGGTATGGTTTAGATCGAAATTTCCTTGATTCCCAGTCAAACTCCAGCGTACAGCTAAATACACTGCTCCTTTTAAACTTTCAAGAGTAAAATCAGCAACTTTATAATCCTTTTCATATACCCCTGCAATAAGATTTGGCTTAGGGACAATAATTAAACGCAGCGAACCAGTAGGTTGAATGAAACTAATAGTCGCAGTTTCAGTAATTTGTCTGTTAAAAGCAGTAGATGATGCTGAAAACGCCATTCCTAGTGCTAAACAGGACATAAAAAATAACACGACCTTACTTCTTTTTTCCATTTCAATTCCTTTAGCACGACACACTTATATAGTGTTCGTTAGACTTAATTGTTACTAAACATAGGGGCTTAAACGAATTTTTTCATAAGCAGAATTTCCTACGTTAGTATTTTTATTATTTGTATCGAATAAAAACAAAATAATTAAATGCATGCACGTATAACAATAAAAAAAACCACTTAAATAATTTTACTTAGATTTTTATTCTAAAAGTGATCCATGCGTTTTCTGATGCTTAATATAGTTTGATAAGTTATTAGGCGATCGATATGTGAAATGATATATAGACGACTCTGTTGACTGCATTGCGACTGATAATGCAAACACTTGTAATGAATTGATAATACTGATTGTTGAAAATGTTCCGTAACGACATTCTTGTAATGTATAGCGCATAATCCTGCCATCCACTTTCAGAGACCTTCCGGCATATTCAATCTGCTAGCGAAGGAGCTCGTGACCTGCTTTCCCGTTAATTGACACACAGTGATGTTAGTTGGACTGACCCCACGACAATAGACAAATTCTGTCCTCACGACGAGGCCTATTCGAAGGCCTCCGGACTGACACCGCCGAGATGACTGTGGCACCATGCTCAGTTGTAGAGCACTTCAATATAATCGAAGATATCGGCTCGGGTCAGATCCCGGGTTTTGTATATTCTCTTCCTGATGCGTTCTTTTTTCAGCGAATTGAAGAACGATTCGGCCACCGCATTATCCCAGCAGTTGCCACGCAAGCTCATGCTCGTGGCCAGGTTATTGGCTCTACAGAAGCGCTGCCAGTCGTCGCTGCCGTACTGACTGCGGTCCGAATGCACGATAATCTCGCCGTCCGGTTTTCGTCGCCCCACGGCCACATGAGCGCATCCAGCGTGAGTTCGCGTGAGAGAGTGGGTTTCATTGACCAGCCAACCACATTCCGGGCGAAGAGACCGATGACGACTGCCAGAGACAGCCAGCCTTGCCAGGTACGGATGTAGGTGATATCGGTTACCCAGACCTGATTGGGCTTTACCACGGTAAATTCATTCTGAACGCGCTTAGGGGCAAAAACAGAAGGTCTGCCAGCTATCCTGCGGGCCACGCACCGCTTTAATCCGGTTCAGTTGCATAATCCGACCTATACGATTTTTACCTCAGGTTTCACCGATTTCGCTCAGAACACCATGTACCCGACGATAACCATATACGCTACCACTCAGTGAACAGGAGTCTCGGATGAGCGTCAGCAGGCGTTAATTGTCTTTATCTCGTGCAGAAACCGGATTATGCAGCTACGCATAGAATCCAACCCTGGCGACATTCAGGACACGACACATTGTCATGACACCCCATACAGCAAGGTGTTCATTGATAAAGCGGTTTCAGTCGGGCTCCCTTGCAAAGTACTACGCGCCCTTTTCCAGGATATCCCGTTCTTCTTCAGTGCGTTTCAGCTGTGCCCTGAGCTTCCGGATCTCACTTTTGGCTTCCAGTAAATCCCTGGCATGTTGTTCACTGTTATCGGATTTGATGGCCCGCAGCCACTTGAAAAGACTGTGTGCAGAAACGCCCAGACGATCGGAAACTTCGGCAACGGAATAACCTCGCTCCGTGATTTGACGGACGGCTTCTTCTTTAAATTCCGGTGTAAATCGTGGTGTGCCCATATACTCCCCCTATGCTCAAACTATAGGGCGGGATCTTCTACCGAGGGGGGCTGTCCAAATTGCGCTGTCTCAAAGCTAACCGGCGATCGTAAGAACCGATCAGGCCCCGGAAATCAATATGTATGAAGGGTTCTGAATGTGAATGAAATTATTACGCGAAGTGCTTACAGAAATGCCGCACGGGTGCTGTTCAGCACATCCCGTTTTTCCAGCGAACCTGCGTTGAAAGCTCAAGATCTTGCATGTTATTCCTGTGCTCAGTTTCGCGAAATAGCTCACGGAGGCATGATTGTTTCAGCATAAAGTGCTGCTAATCATATGTTGTGATAGTATAAAATCTAATATTTTATTTTAAGTGGTAAATAATTTTATATATTCAATAACTGAAGCATTATCTACTGATGAATTAGACGTGAGAATAAAATTATAAGTGAGGAGGCAGATGCTGGGCTTCAATGAGTGGCCATATTTAGATATCTGTTTCCTTAAATTCATGACTTTCTGTAAAGAATTTATGATTACAGAGTAATTATCCGAAAATTAAGGAGTTAAAAATGCAAAAGAAGCTGCTGTCAATTGCTATGGGTTTTATTACGCTCGGTATGGCTTCTTCCGCCTCTGCTGCGTTTATTGAGCAAGTTACCCAAACTTCAACGCTTACTTTTAGTCAACCAACGAGTGCATTAAACCTTGTAATTAACCCTGTTGCGGGTTTGACTGCTGGTGCATTTCAAAACGGCGCGCAGCTTGCTAATATTACCGTAACACAGACAGCTTCAACTGATCTTAATCACATTGGTCTCCGTTGGACGCCGGGAATCGCTAACCAAGTGGTTGAAAGCTCTCGTCAGGCTGTTGTATTAGGTGATACTTCTGCAACTAACCAATTAAAAGCGATTATTTCGTTCACCGGAGTCGCTGGTTCAGATGTTGCTTCTCCGGCAGGTGGCCCGTATTATGTTACGACTCCTACAGTCAATACATTGAATGCACAAATCCTCACACAGGGTAACCAGAATATCGCTGCAGATACTTATCCTATTAGTCTGGATGCTGCGGTTTATATTCCATAAGTAAGTGCTATTGCGCAGTAGTATTCACTACTGCGCAATGCTAGCGACATGTTTCCGCGAATGATTTTCAAACGCAAATACGCATTGCTTGGTATTGATAAATGTCTAAGCAAAATATCAGCATGTAAAATTGAATGAGCTTAAACATGACACAATCATCACTTTGTGTTGAGGCTAGTTTGAGAGATTTTTATATAACACCATCATCACTGCGTAAAGCATTTCGGGATAAGCAGCTGATTCCATATATACAGCCTATTGTTGAATCACATTCAAAATGTGTTGTAGGTGGTGAAGTTTTGCTAAGATGGCTGCATCCTGATTTTGGATATATTTCACCTGAGCTTTTTATTCCATACGTTGAAAAGAGCAGTGCTATTAATGAAATAACAGATTATATATTTGAATATGTAGGTAACTCGTTAAAATCTCATAGTGATACGTTACCAAGGAAAATGAAATTTTGTTTTAACATTAGCCCAAAAAACTTAAACAATAAAAATTTGTTACGAAGTTGTGCTAAATTTCTCGAGACTCTTGATGATATTGAACCACTGATTGTGCTTGAGATCACTGAAAGGGACAAAATTCCTGATTTGGGGAGTTTTGAATTAGTGATTAAGGCATTGCAAAATAATAAGGTACAGATATCACTTGATGATTTTGGTACAGGTTATTCCAACTATTATTATATTGAAATTTTCAACCCGGATTATTTGAAGATTGATAAGTTTTTTGTAAATGGCATAGGTGAGAAAATAAACTCACAATATATAATTAAAAGTATTGTTAGCCTCGCAAGGGATGTTGGATGTTTAACAATTGCAGAGGGGGTTGAATATGCTCATCAGTATTCATACCTTTGTCATGAAAATATTGATTATATGCAAGGATATCTTTTCTCGCAACCGATGATGATAAACAGTTTTGCATCATTGATTATCGATCGAAATTAACACAAATGAAGTGACTTGATCCAGTTATTTATTTTACACAGCATATTATATGTGGATGTTATGTCGTATATTAGTAGGCATTAAAAAGAAAATCCATTTAGTTTTTTACTTTATAAAAGGTTATCTTCTATGTGTTGAATGATTTCGGTATTTATTGCTGATGGATCAATGTGTTATATGTTTAGATTGAATGTAACAGGTGTTTTTATTCACCAATATCGATAACTAAGATGCGTTTAAATTGCGGAGGAGTGAAATGAAAAAAATTTACTCTAGAATCATTTTTACACTGGTTACTCTTACATTTTCTTCATTTTCATATTCAGAGGCAGTGGAGGAAAATCAAAAAATCGATATTGACTTGGCTTTTTCTGTCCCCTCTGCCCCATTGTCGTTTATTCTTAAAACCCTGGATAATCTTCATACTGGTATATTTGCTGATAGATATCCGGTAGCATACATAGAATTGAATGCTACACAATTATCTCAGATTGGTGTTCGTTGGAGTCCAACACTTCCAGGAATCACAACTAGTGCAAAGAAAATATATGGAATAAACAACTCTAAAAATGAGTTATCTCTTGCGTTTGATACTGAAGGACTTATACCGCAAAGGGAGGAGAGCGATACATATTATGTTACAAAAGAGGGCGTAAACAACTTTGAAACAACAGTGTTTGTTATTCCAGGAACAGAAATTCGTGCTGACTCCTATGAGATCATTATAGATGCAGCCATATACACTCGCTAACTTATTCCTGTTTACGAAGGGGGAGACTTGTTCGCGCCTGAGATAGTTTTCCCTTTAAGGATTTATTACGTGGTTTCATCATGAAATGATCAATCTGTCTCTTGCCCGACGTAGTTTATCCTCACCACGTCGATCATATTTCTGTGTGGTGGTGACGCTGGCATGACCCATTGCATCCTTCAGAGTAATCAAATCCTCGCCGTTGTCCAGCATGGCCGTCGCAAAGGTTCTTCTCAGGTCGTGTGGTGCGCATTTTTCAAGTCCTGCCTCGCGCTGGCGCTCCTGCAGGATATGGTACACCGCCTGGTCTGTGAGACGGTCATCCGTCACCACATCGTGGCGTCGGATGCGCGTGAACAGAGGGCCTGGGTGCTCACCGCGTACCTGATCGGTCCACAGCTCCAGCCGCTGCCAGGTACCGGCTGGTATATAGGCCATCCGTTCTTTGTTCCCTTTTCCCAGAACCTTCAGTGCCCGGTCGCCGGTCAAAATATTCTCATAGTTGAGTGCTACGGCCTCCGACCGGCGCAGGCCGCAACCGAGAAGCACAGCCAGCAGCGCTGCGTCACGTGGCCCCTTACTGCTACGGTCAGCGCCACAGACCATAAATAATTCCCTGATTTCTTCCCGTGAAAGTGCCCGCCCACGAGGCAGTGTACTGCCGCGGACCGAGCGAACCGCACGTATATGCTGATAATCCTCGACGTGCATGAGCTTCAGCATCCAGGCCTCCATCGCCACGCCACGTAGTGCCGACAGATAGGTATTGACCGTGGCAACCGCGAGCCCGGCATCGCGGAGCATTTCAGTTAAGGCAAGCACATGATGTCGGCGCAGGACCGCCCAGTTGCAGTCGCTCAGATCGCTGGCACCGAGAACGCGCGCCACAATATTGAGGACGGAGACCATGGTCCGGCGGCTTCGCGCCGAGTTCAGCGACAGAAGGTAGGCAAGAGCAGGATTTAAAGAGGTGACGGTGTCACTCACCAGATGTGCAGGGAAATCAGCGCCATCATAGATAGGTACCTGATGAGATGATGGGAAACTGTGCTTATCGTCGTGAAAGGTTGTCATCGTGCTCCCAGCTCATGGCTTGCTGAAGTTCTTACCAACGGTCAGAAACTGCCTGTTCACTGTGTGAAATCTGTGTCCACCTGTCCTTTCCAAGTGTATCAACTCATCTCTACTTTTTCAAAGGTACATTTTAATAAGTAAACTACAGCCAGCGTAAGCAACGGCAAATAAAATGTAGTGGATGTTCATGAGGGTCTGATAACTCATTGATTATATGTGTTAAGCCCCTGAATCTAGGGGCTTAATGCTGTTCAGCTAAAAATGTTGATGCATCTTGGTTCAATATGACAGGCAGGCAAGATATGGTGCAGAGAGGCCTCTTAAGATGAAAATATTTTCCTTAATGTTTGATATCTGCATGTAGAATGGAACGCCAACTTTCTGTGGCATGAAAAATTTCAAAAAAACAGTGTCATCTGTGGTATCGGTATCGTTTATATCCTGCGATGTTATAACTACTTTAAAATAATTCCCCTTTGCATTAGTCATATTCATTATATATGAACGGTTGAGTACCGTAGTTGTATCTCCATATTGTAGCTTCCCGTTAATGGTCAGGGTCGAATATTTCATATCATCAATGATAATTGCATACGCAGCTTTCAGGTAATAAGAGTTATTACTGAATTTTACCGTATAATTTACGCCTGACTTGCAGGTAAAAAAACGATCTGTTTTAAATTGGCTCATGTAAATCAAAAAAAAGGCTACCGACATCATGCCTATAGACAAAGTGGCTATTATTTTGTTGTGGGTTTGCATAGTAAATCCTTAATTGTCAATAAAAACGTTCTTTGTTGTGCTGCACTCAGAGTAGCCTGATGCTGATTTCTCACATCTCACATAAAATAAATTTTTGGGATTCATTACGTCTTTTTCATAAAAAAAGTCAATTTTTCTGTCAGAACATTCTTTCACATTTAAATTTTTTTTAAATTCTGAAATATCAGTTGAGAAATTTTTATCATAATTATAAGTGTTTAATAAATACAAAGAACACTGACTTACCTGGCTCAAAAGTAATGGGTTATCTTTATCTTTAATATAATTAGAAGGAGTAATTAAATAATATATAAGTGCAGAAAAAAGAAATACTATTAAAAATGAAAAAAGATAAGCCAGTCTTCGTATTCTTTTTTTTGATACGCCTTCAACAGCATGTTCATACAGTTCCACAACACTTTCATCAATACTGACACTGTCACAAAACATCTCAAAACCAACCTTAGGTATTGTTCTAAGCTGCAATCCATCTCCAGTGATATCGGAATAGGATTTTCTTATAGCATGCACATTATTGTTAAGACTTGAATTAGATGTGCGGTACCCCCGGTCTTCCCAGACTGTTTTTAAGAGATCGTCTCGCAAAATGACTTCTTTGTTCCGTAATAAAAGTATTTTAAACAAAAATGTTGCTGTTTCTGATAACTCAACGAAAATTTCGCGAGAATCTTTTAAGTACAGGGTGCAATGTTTGGTATCAAGGATAGCGATATCATTGATGGTGATTTTCATATTTTATTTCCTGCTATCATTTTCAGGTTGTTTATAGATAACAATGTGTAACGAGGGGGTATTAAATCAAAAGACATATTACTTAGATGATTTTTATTTTTCAAGCATCATATTTCACATGTTAAAATTTCAGAAAAAAAATCAATATTATTTTATGGAAATACCTTACCGTGCACTCCAAAAATTTTTTTTATTATTTTCCAAAATCGTGAAATTCAATTAAATAGTTTTATAAACTAATAATATTAATTAGGTGGTTTAATATTCTAATTTTCTGATAGTTTTAAAGGTATTGTTGTGTGGTATGGTCTCTTCTCCTACAATTTACAGTCTGAGCACCTGCTCTGCTCATACATAGAATGTAATCGGGAAAATCAGGACAGTCTGAGAAAGAATACATATGAATAAAATTAATGTTTCTATTGTTAGTAGTAATGTATATTTCAATCTTGGCATTAAGTTTTTAGTGGAGCACAATCTTGCATCCCTTCTGCCTGGGCATCGCATTATGTGTTCAATTAAAACTTCATTCTATGATTCTTTTTATTTTTCGGATGATAGTGAACATCGTATAGTTATAATGGATCTTGATACTTCTGATGAGACATTGTATGAAGGTCTTAAATTTATTACGCAAATTCAGGAAAATCACGAAAATATTAGAATAGTTGTAATAACCAGATATACTAATCCATTAGTAATTAAAGCAATAAGTAACCGTAAACCATCAGTAATAATGTTGCAGCAAGAACCATTAAGTGTAATAACTCAATATTTGGGAATTACTTTTTCTACTTTTTACGTAAACGAAATAACATTATTAAGCCCTATTGCGTCAAGCATTCTTTCATATGCCAGAGATTTAAAATGTTCTCCTAGAGAGCTTGAAATTGTTGTTTGTCAACAGGACGGTCTGAGTTTAAAGGAGACGGCAAAAATAATGAATATTCCATATAAAAAGGTTTCATTTCTTAAATGTAATCTCACCAGAAAACTGGGCTCAAGTGAGATTAATACTTACACTCTTGGTTAAGAAAAAGAGGAGATGTCTTCACGCTTCAATTTACATTTCATAGCAAATAAATAACATGTTATCAGAGATGCGATAGTATTTTTACAAGTACAGATGAATCTTATTCTATCGACATGTAAAGACACAAAAGGAACAACGTCAAATATTGATAAGCGTTAGAGGGTCCTGAAGACATTCTTGATGGAAATATGAATCCTCTATCGATGCCATCTGTATTATAAAATGCTAGCTGTCCTCTGAAATATATTATTTTTACTCATTATGTGAGCCTATAAATCCAACCAGAATCTATTTATTGGTACCGTTAAATCGAAATGTCTTTCCATGTTTTTCTTCTCTAGAAGAAAATCCCTCATTCATATCTATTGTCGTATTTATCCTTTCTGTATCGAACCCGCGTTGCTGAAGCGCTATTCTATATTATGAGATATTACTTCACGAGTACTTAACAAAGATTGCAAATTAGAAAGTTATAATGGTTTTACATTTCATTCCTAACAAGAGCCGTATCGGAGCATCTGCTATATGAGAATGAGATTCTGTGGCATCAGAACGGATCGGTTAAGTTTGTCTCACGTAACTTGGTCAAAACGCAGTATGTGATAAGTAAAACGCATTTTATGATAGACGGATTATCTTCCTAGCCGATAGCCGATACTGATCTTGGAAAACGCACGTACAACTTCGATAAAACTCCCTAGAAATTCTAGATACTCAAAACAACTATTAATTCTTATTTTTGGTAATAAATGGTTTTTTATTCTATAGATGTGTTTTTTAATGAATTATATACCGCCTGTTAATCACAGTGATGTAGATTCAAGTATCACTTTTACACCTGGCCTGCACTAACCCTTGACCAAGCGATACGCATTTCGGCTCCCTGGATAGCAGACAGAGGTAACGATGACTCGAAGCCAAAAGGCATACCCCATACTTAAAACTCTAATCATCGATAATGAGAGAAGGTTAGCTATTATGTTTCTGACTTTTCAACGTTATTCAATCGCATGCATTCTCATTAATGCCATGTTTTTCATATCTTTTGCTTATGCTGAACAACCTGAACAAAAACAAGCGGGTAAGACTAAGATTGAACAAAAAACCACATCATATTCTGTAGGTATTAGTACCACACGTATTATTTATGACCCTGAGTCATCCGGAGCCAGTGTTGGTATTAATAACCCAAACGACTATCCTGTTTTGGCAATGAGCGAAACCTTCACTGAAGATTCAAAGGACAAGGGAAATTTTACTGTTGTACCTCCATTGTTTCGTCTGGATGGTAATCAAAATAGTCGCGTTCGTATTATCCATACATCCAGTTCATTCCCAGCTGACCGTGAATCACTGAATTGGTTTTGCGTAACAGGTATTCCACCCGAAAAAGGGGATCAGTGGGATGAAGGGAGTAAAAAAGAAGTTCGGGATAACAAGGCTTTTTTGGATATCAGAGTCAAACTCAAGCAATGCATTAAAATTTTAGTTCGCCCTGCTGGCATAAAAGGTCGTGCTGATGAAGCACCATCGAAAGTAACATGGAAAATCAGTGGGAAAGAAATCATTGCTGATAATCCAACAGGTTATTATATCAACCTGAAAATGCTTTCCGTTGGAAGTAGTAATATTACTGAACCAGAATATATACCACCCTTTGGTTCCAAAAAATATACTCTACCTGCAGGTACTGGATCATCTAGAGAAATTAAATTCACTTCTATCAATGATCTTGGTGGGGTTAGTGCTACGGTTTCGCCCTCTTTACATTAATGCTTTAAGATTATTGCCACTGGATAACAGCAAATGAATAGAGTTATTACCCAAAAAAAATATGCTGTGGGTATCATTGCATATATTTTGTGTTCGCCTAGTTATGCAGAATCATATAAATTTGATCCTAAAATGGCAGGAATCTCAGATCCGAATGTTGACTTCAGCGTATTTAACCTAGGGCTACAACAGCCTGGCATGTATACGGTCGATGTTTATATTAACGGTAACAGGGTCGATAACCGCGATATAAATTTTTCTCTCAGACAACATGGGGATGAGACACTATTATATCCATGCCTGTCTCTTGAAGATTTGTACCGCTATGGCGTAGATACGCAATCAAAACCTGATATAAAGCTCAATAATAGCTGCGTTGATTTATTTTCGATTGTCGATGCAAGATTTAACTTTGATTTTTATAATCAACAGTTATTACTTAGTATTCCTCAATCTCGGATGTCAGCAATTATAACAGGGATTGCTCCAAGAGCATTATGGGATGATGGTGTTCCAGCGTTTCTAATGAATTACAGTGCAAATACGACGCATTCAGAATCATCCTATCAAGATGGGAATAAACAAAAGACTGACAGCACATATGTACAGCTTAATCCTGGTATTAATATTGGATCATGGCGCATGAGAAGCCAGACTAACTGGCAAACTAATTCTTCCGGTCACTCAGGATGGGAAACACCCTATACATATCTTGAACGAGGTCTGTATGACATAAAGAGTTCTTTAGTGCTGGGTGATCGATATACGCCCGGAGATGTTTTCGATTCGATCTCATTCCGTGGGATTATGTTAGGCACGAATGAGAATATGACTCCTTATCAGTTAAGAAGTTACTCACCGGTGATTACAGGGATAGCCAGAACTCAGGCACGGGTAGAAGTCAAACAGCGTGGATATACTATTTATAGCACGATAGTACCACCAGGTCCTTTTTCTTTAACTGATTTCAGCACTTCAGGTGATTCAGGTGGTGATTTGCAGGTTACGGTTCTTGAAACGGACGGCTCGCCTCAATTCTTTACTGTACCTTATCAGACGCCAGCTATAGCACTTAAAGAAAACTATATGAAATATAATTTCATGGCTGGGCAATACCGTAATTCTGGCTTAGATACAGATAAGAGCATCATGTTTCAGGGCACGTTGATGTATGGACTTCCTTGGGATTTAACGCTTTATGGAGGTATGCAATACGCTGATCATTACTATTCTTCCTCGCTAGGTATGGGCATTTCTATGGGGTCATTCGGTGCACTTTCAACGGATATCACCGGCTCTCATGCTAAAAGAAAACAATCTGATACTGAAGAAGGTGTTGCGATGAGAGCACGGTATAGTAAATATATGGTTTCAACAGAAACCAATTTTACTTTAGCTGCCTATAGATATGCGACCCGTGGTTTTAACTCACTAGAGCAGGTCATGGCGAGCTATGGTAAGGATTTAGACTCATCCAACAACTGGTATTCTGGAATTCAGGATCGAATCAAATCACAAGGAAGAATGTCAATTCAGCAGACGATGGGCAAGCTGGGAACACTGAGTTTAAACCTGAGTGCTAATGATTACTGGGATTGCGCCGGAAACAATTATAGCGTAGGGCTTGGTTACGGCTTTACAATATTTAATAAGGCTCAAACATCATTTAATTTTAATGAGAACCACTATAATAGTTGTCGTTCAAGTACTTCGCGCGATCGCCTTTTCGGAATGTGGTTTAGTTTCCCATTAGGAGGATGGGGGGGCGATAATACTAGGGCTTCGTTCCAGATGACTTCTGAATCTGAAAACAGAAATACCTATACTGCAGGTCTGAGCGGATCGTCTCTGAACAACCGCTTTAATTGGGATATAAGACAGAGCCACAGAGACAAGCAAGGGGCAGGTTCTGATACAAGTTTTGTGAACACGGGTTGGAATGGAAGTTACGGACAGGTTGGAATCAGCCACTTCTACAGTAACAGCATGCGCCAAACTTCCGCGAATGTGAATGGTGGGGCACTTCTATATAAAAATGGCTTGGTTTTGGGACAGAGCATTAATGATGCCGTATCAGTGGTTGAGGCGCCAGGTGCGAGAGGTGTATCGGTTATGGGAATGAATGGAGTAAAAACAGATTTCCGTGGATATGCTATTAATACAAACCTTGTTCCGTACCAAGAAAATTTAATAAGTATAGATCCTCTTAATATATCATCTGACGCAGAGATAACACAGACTGATGTGAAAGTGGTACCAACAGAAGGGGCGGTAATTCCAGCTAAATTCAATACACGTGTAGGCGCAAAGGGTCTGTTTAAAATTACTTATCATGGTGAAGTGGTTCCTTTGGGGGGGGTGGTCTCTGTCGTTGGTAAGGATGGGAATGCCGGAATTGTAGGCAGAGATGGTGAAGCTTATCTGACCGGGTTACCTGATAGCGGGGAGCTCTCTGTCAAATGGAATAACGGTAATTGTAAAGCTGCTTACACCCTGCCTTCTTCAGGTAAAGCAACTGGTCTGCAACAAGTTACTGTTTTATGTAGGTGATAATATTAAGGTATCTTCTGAGATGAAAACTAAAATTTTTTCACCATTTGTATTTTTAATGGCAGTTATCATGCTTTCTTCTGTGCGTCAGGCCATTGCATCAGAGGTTACAATGCCGACAATTGATTTTAATATGTTGGCGTTACAGAAAGCTGGAAGTATTTCAGATGGTACATTACTGGGACAAGGTAGGATTACTTATTCTGACTCTCATGCAGGGTTTATTCTTGGCGCTGATGCGGACAAAACTAACAGGCCTGGTGGATATATGTTAAGTGGGGTAAATAACACAAATAATAAGTTATACATACGAATGGAAAGTGAAGGTGCTATGGAGGATACACAGCAACGCGGTATTATTATCCTCACTGACCAAAATAGTGCTGCTTTTCGTATAAAAGTTGATGGAAACCAGAATATAACATCAGACAAATGGAGGCTGAGTTTACATGCTGTAGCTATTCTGCCTTAGCTAACGTTGTAATATTGTATTTTATCAAGACAAACTTTATATCCGTGAGGTATTTATGAACATGAAATTTGCGAAGACTATTACATTTGCCTGTTTTTTATTTGTTTTTTTTAATGAAACTGCTTCCGCAGAAAGTTTAAGCGGTAGAGCTACTCATGATATTGACTTTTCATTTCAAGCTCCATCTCAATCAATTTTGTTTAATTATATTACCACCCCTAACTTAGTTGCTGGAGAAGTTAAAGAAAACTTCAGGCTAGCTACTTTTAACTTATCCCCTGTTTCTGATAGTGGTGCATCCGTAGTCAAATTAGGTATTGCGTGGGACGCTGATGCTCCATATATGGTTGTTGATTCAGGAGCGGGGACGGTCGCTCATCTCAAAAATCTTGGTGTATCTGATGATGCGGCGCCCCTTCACGTTTTCTTGGACTTTGATAAACCAGCAACTCCGATTGAGGTTAATGGTGCTATATATAATACTCAGGATCTCTTAACGGGGGAAAAAATGCAAGGTTCGATTAGAGTTTTCCGTGACCAACTTGCAACGCCTGGTATCTACAGAGCAACTTTATTGACCGCCATTATCAATCCATAATATTTAAGGTGGGGATTACTCCTCACCTATTCATGGATTTTATGCATCTGAACTTTCTGGCTTACTATGTTAGATAGCAGGGGAATCCTGCAGCCTTCATATACATGGCATGCTCCTTCATTTTCTCTATGCATTTTTGTTATTACTGCTTCAGCAATATAAATGCCATCATTATGTTCAATCCACATTTCTTTAGCTGAAACTCAAGCGGACAAAGAAAAAGATCTACGGAACGCGGGAAGAAGCCTTCAGCGATATGTTTGATTACATCGAAATGTTTTATAACATTTAGCGTTGGCATGGTTCGAGTGATCAGATGCCACCGATGGAATATGAAAATCAATATTACCAACGGCTTGGAAGTGTCTAGATTATCCGTGACGATTCAAAGCAGGCCATGAGGATATTGAGGGAAGGCCTTGCAGACGGAAAAGCCGGGGAGCTGTTTAAGGCCAAAGAATTGGCTGTTGCAGCGAGAAATGCTGCCAATATGGTTGCACAGCAGGCCTTCGCAACTGCTTTTGAGGCGTGTGCTGCCGTTGGTTCTATGCCCGCATTCAATTGGGCTCTGATTGATCAAGCAATAGAAAAACGTGTTGCCGACTTAATTGCTGAGAAAGTTAGTTTGACACAATTGCAGCAAGATGGACAACGCCTGCAACTTGAAAAGCGCGTTAAGCAACTCAGGGCACTGCAGTGGTTATTTCAAATCTCGCCGAGCGCGAGCGTTTGGTCGCAGTGGATTTGCTAGATAAAGCGATGAGACTAGCGGCCAGCAATTCGTTGACCACTAAGCGCACCGAACTTGCGAGAACTGAGCTTGATGCTGGATATCAGAGCCGTTTTGATGCGGTGACCTGCCCCCCGTTGATTAATACACCGCGATGTTAGTAATGTCTTCATAAGCCACATGAGGACATCCCCATGAAGAAGCGTTTTTCCGACGAACAGATCATCAGTATCCTCCGCGAGGCTGAAGCCGGGATTCCTGCCCGTGAGCTCTGCCGTAAGCACGCCATTTCCGACGCCACCTTTTACACCTGGCGTAAGAAGTATGGCGGTATGGAGTTGCGCGAGGTTAAGCGCCTGAAGTCGCTTGAGGAAGAGAACGCCAGGCTCAAGAAGCTGCTTGCCGAAGCCATGCTGGATAAGGAGGCGCTTCAGGTGGCTCTGGGGCAAAAGTACTGACGACAGGCCCGAAGCGGGAAGCCGTGGTGTTGATGTGTGATGCGACCGGTCTGTCGCAACGTCGTGCCTGCCGGCTTACAGGTTTGTCCCTGTCAACCTGCCGTTATGATGCTCAGCGTCTGGCTGCTGATGCACATTTATCAGGGCGTATTACTGAGCTGGCGCTTGAACGCAGACGTTTTGGTTATCGGCGCATCTGGCAGTTGCTGCGTAGGGAGGGCCTTCACGTCAATCACAAGCGGGTATACCGTATTTACCACCTTAATGGACTGGGCGTAAAACGCAGACGACGCCGTAAAGGGCTGGCGTCCGAACTCTTTCCGCTTCTGTGCCCGGATGCACCGAACGAGCAGTGCGCAGCCAGTCATTCATGCCCGAAGGGCATAAAAGGCGATGCTCTGGTGTTAAATAGGAGTAAATAGCTGAATCGCCGATACCCGGCGAAGCCGGTCCGTTTTGATAGTTTTCACCTATCTCATCCCTCGCCTGCAAGACATCAACTAACTTTCAGACAATTTTGTTCTTACCAAGCCTCCCCGAGGGGGCGCAGTTAGCGCCGGACGCTTGCGGCCGGGGACGGCTGGACACTTGTGGCCTGCCGCGCGGTACTGCGAGTGCGCAGCCGCAGGCAAGCTACGGAGGCGTTTCTGCGGTGATACAGACGAAATTGCTTGATTTAACACGGTAGCTGCTGCTAAGCCATAACCCGCGTTCAGCGACGCAGTACGTTATGTGCGCGGTCGGAGTAGTCACGTCGAGGTTTTGCCGAAGACGGGGTGTATCTCCGCGTTAGCGTCCCGAAGGGCGCTTACGAGCGTGTCACGCAGGTCTTTCAGCGACAGAACTTACCGCGACTCAAAACCTTAGTTACATCATCCTCTTTAAAAGCGGCACTGTTCCGGGCCTTTGGCCCGGGGCGGCGCGGCTTTTCAGGGCTTAATGGCGGTTCTGTTGACGGGTTTCAGCGTGACAGGGACCCGCCGCTGGCGGTGGGGGGAAGCAAATCTCTGAGCGGCGCAGCCGTCAGGCTGCTGCAAGCGAAGGCCTCTTCTGGTTTTCCCCGTTATCTACTGATTTTATCCGGTGAATAAGGTTGATCATTTATGAAGACAGGTAAGGACGAAGTCCTGAATATTTTGCGCGTTATCAGAGGATGGTTGCTGATAACCGGGTTTGTCCGTTTGCGGTTAACTGTGGAAAGAGTGAAAACGGCTGCGGGTGTAGCCCTCTTCAGCCACATGCGGGGGAAGGAGTAGCATTGAGTTGCTGCAAATTTAACCATTGATTTATGACAGACGTGCGAAAGCCTCCGCAGTTAAGCGGATGGTTAAAAAAACGGCTGCCTAGTGAGGGGGAGGGGTTCCCGGTGGCTCGAGATTCACCAGTTCAAGCTGGTAAAGCTGCGCCCAGACCATTTTCTCGAACTGGTGTGACGTCATGTGTCCCACATCGCCCTTCAGGCTGCGCATCAGTCCTTCGGAAATCTGGCGCTTGCGCTCATCGAAGGGGAGTTCTGCCAGCTTCCTGCGTTGCTTGCCTTCGATAGCGCGCGTTCTGCGCGTCAGGATGGTTTGGTTCCGGCAGCGTTCATACCAGCGGCTACGGGCTGCCTTGAGGGACAGGGTCTCTCCGGGCGCAAGGAGTCCGTCACTGATGGCCGCCAGGCGTTCAGCCTGCTCTGCCCGAAGTTTATCCGTATCAATTCCCGTCATCCGAACCCTGACTCAGGCTGTCGGTACTGCCGCTCTGGCTGGCGACCTGCTGCAACTGACTCCAGCCACTGGTGACGCTGTGGTTATAGCCATCCAGCGATGATTGCGCCTGCACCTGCGACAACCGGGCCTGTTCCTGGAATCCGCTGCTGGCCAGCTGGCTGAGACGCATATTCACCGGCAGGTTCGACATCGCGCCAGAGCCATCAATCACATTCTGGCCACTGGCGGTCACGGTATGGCTGGAGCCGTTATCGGCCTGCCACGTCTGCTGCCCCTGCCGCTGCATCAGGTTAGTGTCCATCTTGTTCTGGTTGACGTTATCCATCGACATATTGTTAAACGACCAGTTACCATCGGCTGTGGTGGAGGCCACGCCAGCTGAGCCGAACGCCATCGAACTCATCACGCTGCCGGCCACCTGAGAGCCGATTGCCGCTGCACCTTTGGTCAGGAAAAAGGACAGCACCGGAATCGACATGGCGCAGTAACCGGCCAGATTAGCCACATCCGAATGCTGCAGCGCCACCGCATCCTTGTTGGACAGCACAAGGGGTGTTCCCCCTGTTTTTGTCTGCAGCCAGAACGTGGCGGCATAGTTCAGGATGGCGAACATCACTGGCCACATCTGGAAGTAAAGGAACCCGCAGATATAAATCTTCAGCGTGTTCAGGCCAAAGATGGCATGGTTGGCCGCCGCAAGCGCGATGACCAGCGGGAACAGACAGACCAGAATCAGCATCATCAGGGACTGCAGGAACGGCAGTTGCCGGGTGGCCAGCGTGCTGCCCGCCGCCCAGCTTATACGTTGCTTGGTGGCCGCGTTCTCGGTCGCGAGGTTCAACAGGTTGGCCGTGTCAGAAGACCGGGCAGCAAAGCCCCGGATGCCCTGCTGTATCGCGCTGTTGGTCACGTTGTTTTTCATGATCTGCGCAGCACTCATTCCACCGGCATAGAAAAAGCCATAGCTTTCGCCCATTGAGTTGGCCAGCAACGTGGCGCCGTTCAGGCGGTTGCCGAAGATTTTCTGCGTCAGCCAGGCAAACGTCGGGCTGCTGACCTGCGCATCCTGCCCGGCCAGCGTCTGGATTTGCGCGGCCGCCTGCTGGCAGGTCAGAAATTCGCGCGTGTCACTGGTCGTTTTGAAAATACCGCGCAACGGGCTGGGGTTACTGGTGATCAGCCCCAGCGGGTCGGTGGTGTTGAGCAACTGGTTCACCGTGTACTTGTGGTTCAACAGGATGTCGCCAATCACGCAGTTTTCGACATAATCCGGCAGCATCTGCGCCAGCTCCGGGTTCTGGGTCTGCATGTCACTGCTTTCCGCCACAATACCGGAGCCAAACAGCATCCCGGTTTTGGTGTAGGTCACCGAGTCCGGGCGCGCCATCATGTAGTCATACAACTGTGCCATATGAAAACCGATACTGGTCGACAGGGAAGCAATCCCGGCCAGCCCCACCGGGACGTTATCAGTCACCCAGACCGTCGCCGGATCCGTAATGTCGATAATCTGCACTGACCTTTTGGGGACAATGAGGGCTGAGGTTATCAGCGTAAACACCGCCAGCCACTGCACAAACACCATCGGGTTCCTGCTTTTGACAAACGAGGCCACGATACCCAGCACGGAGAAGGTGCCGACAATGCGCAACAGTGTCCCCCATGTGCTGGTACCGAGGATGCCGACAACGGCGTCAAAGGCCGATTTCCACATCCCGCCGCCGTAAATGGTATAGACTTCAAGCATCAGGGATTCCCCCAGTGATAGTTGCTCTGGTATGAGCCGGAAACAATCGTGGATACCTGCTGCTGCAGGTACTGCATATTGCGGTCGATGCCGTCCAGCGCGTTCTGGTCTGCGGCAGACTGCAGCTTCATGTCGGCCAGAAGCCCCTGGGCATGGATGACGTTATCGCGCAGTTTTGAGGCGGCCTCTTCCGGCCAGTTTTTACCGGCCATCGACAGCGAAGCCTGTTTGACCAGTTCCTGCAGGTACTGAATCATCAGGTCCTGAGCAATGAAGTCACTGACCTGAATCAGGTAGGTGGCGCTCTGCCCCATGCTCTGGGCGTTAGTGAGGTACTTGAGCACCGGCACGGAGGTGGTGTTTACGAATCCCTTTTCCTGGTCGTTCAGCGCGGTGTCATCCACCAGTTTCGACTGCATGGACAGCATCAGGTTTTTGACCAGCGTGACCAGTCCGTTACCTTCGTCGATGGTGACATCCTTCACCACCGGACCAAGGCACAGCGTTGCTTCATCGCAGCCGTACACTTTCGCTGAACCGCCCCGCATCAGCACCTTTATCAGGTCACGGTTATCAACCAGCGGCGTCAGAATGGTCACCTGCCCGGCATTGTTGAAGATGATGGAGCCGACGGTACTCATGACCAGCTCCTTCAGTTCCCGGTTACTGTCGAAGAGATGGTTACGACTGAGTGCATCCCAGATCAGGTTTTTATTTTTCAGCACCTGGTCTTTCTGGCTGTCCCCTGCCCGGCTGGTCACGCTGTCGCTCTGGCCACCCACGGTGCAGCCCTGCCGGGACGCTGCCCAGTCCGAGAAGAGATTGCTTTCGCCGGCAATGTCCTGACAGATTTTCTGCTGGGACACCTGCGTTACAGGCCACAGGCCGCCGATGATGCCCTGCGCTGCCTGACAGGAACTCATGTTTGCTGAGTTCACATCACTGGCCAGTTTCTGCAGGAAGTCTTTCGCCTGCTTCAGTTCCGGCACCATCGTCTGCAGGGCAAGATCGAAGGCGTATCCGGTAGCGTTACTCATGATTTGTTTAACGAAGCGCTGAATTTCCTCGCCGTTTATCATGGAAAATGCCCCGAGATAGGCATCAATACCGCCGCAGCCGGCATTCAGTGACGGCACCTGCATCGATATAAGCTGGACGTTCTTGACCGGATTGCGCAGGTAAACCGAACCGCCGGTGAAGTAACCCGCCGCCTGTCCCTGCCAGGCCTGAGCCTGAGTCACATTGCCGCTGTAACCGAGGCTGCCAAAGAATCCGTTCAGATCCCCGTTCACATCCGCACGGGCGGGAAGAGAGGCCATCCCGGCCATAAAGACCAGGGCAGCAATCAGAAACGGTTTAAGCATCGGGCACCTCCGGTGTTGTGTCTGTACCCGATTGCAGTGGCGAGGAACGCCACGGCAAACATCAGGCACGCGCGCCCGGAACGCGTTAACGCATACATGGATGTATTCATTCTGTAGTCCGTCTGTATTACTGCGGCGTAACTTGTGCGTTCGCCGGCATGGGAGGAAGTGAACGGGGGTCGACCTGATCCATATCTGCCTGAATCAGGCTGGCGTAGCGGTCTTCCAGTGTGGTGATATCCATCACCCCCTGCGTCAGCGGGTACGCTTTCAGGGTGTGGACATTCACCATAAAGGCCGTCGGCGTGGCTATTGGCAGACCGTTGCCAAAGAACGTCATGATTTCATCCGCCAGTGGCGATGCCGGGTCGGTTTTACGCGGTATCAGCGGCACCGGGAAGGATGCATCCCCGCCGCCGTCCAGGGTGTAGGGATACACGCGGATCCGATGCTCATCCGCCCAGCGCTTCAGGTCGGGATCAAACTTCGCACTGTACTGACAGTGGGACTGCATGAAGACCACCACCGCATAATCCGCCATATCTGCCCGCCGCCCGTCCGGCAGCTGCATCAGCACCGGTGTTGCCGTGGCGGGCTGTTTCACCGTGCCGGCATCGGGCTGTGACTGCGTGGCTTTGGCAGCATCGATGGCGGCGATTTCTTCCCGCGCGCCGGCACTGGCCAGCAGGGGGAAAAGGAGCAGGAGAACGGAAAGGGCGCTACTTTTCATCTGACGCCTCCGGGGGAACGTCATGGCGGTGCCGCCAGTGCCACCAACGGTTACAGGCGAGAAGCAGCCCCGCGAATACCATGAGAAGATAGCTCCCCCACAGGCACATCAGTTGTGACAGATGGGGGTACACACCGGTGATATCGCCGAGGCATTTGAACAGGATGCCAGCAAAGAAGATGACAACAATTTCTGACAGGGAAAGAGGTTTCATCATTTCCCCCCTGCCAGCGCGGTGACAAAACTGAACCAGACGGCACGACAGAGCGAGCGCAGGGCGCGCCCGGTACGGATGTTATTCATGGAGAACCTCAGAAATTAGGTTTGAAGCCGGTTGAAACGTTCAGGAAGCGTCTGGCCAGGTCATCCTGCGTCATGAACCCGTAAACCAGTGGCTGGTAATCACGGTTACGCGGGTCAACGAGGAACAGCGCCGGGAAATGCGTGATGCGCATCGCCTGTATCTGTCCGGTGTCTGGACGGGAATCCGGCAGAGAAGGTGCCACCTGCCCGTCAACCGATACCGGAATCAGCGACAGATGGTTTGCTTTCGAAAAATCTGCCACCACCCCGGCCATCTGCGTGTCAATCGGATCGCTGCCCCGGTAGAAGTAAAACATGCCGTACTGCTGCCCCAGATCTGCTATGGCCTGCTGGCGCTGTTGCTGGTCGCGGGTCTGAACCAGCGGGGCCATACTGTTGTAGTGCGGGTATTCCAGGTTGTAATCCAGCTCCGGGTGCGTCAGCTGCGCAGCTGCAAAGGACTGACTGAACATCGAGCTACGGTCAGTCCAGAACTTCTGCCACTTCAGGTACGTCGCCGTGTTTTCCCGCGTCGGGTACAGGATGGCGCGGTTAAGCGCCTCCCTTGTGTAAGCCTGCAGCACTTTTGCCTGCTCGACCGCTGACATCTTGCTGAAGTCCGGAATATCCGGTTTTTCAGGCTGTTCACGCGAAGGCGCAGGTTCCGGTTTCGGAGGCGTCTTCGGCTCGTTGTACCATGACCAACCGGTAAACGGCGGTGCCGGCGAAATGATTTCCTCACCGGTTGCCGGTAGCGCCAGAACCACCATCAGCAAAGTAAGGAGACGTTTTATCATTTTGCCCCTCCGCTGCTCTGTTGCTGCTGTACCTGTGCCGCAATCTTGTCCTTAACCTGCTGGACCATGACGGACGTGTCCGGGATTTTCTGATTGGCTATCAGGTCACTGTAGAAATCCTGGAAGTTAATCAGGTCAAAATTGATGGCCTGCAGCTGCGGCACAGTAATGCCGCTGCAGTTGGGGCTGTCTCCGCTTCCGAAACCAATGCCCAGCTGGTCGCGACGTCCCTGCTCCATGATAATGCGCGCCAGTTTGCCACCAAAGACGCAGTACACCTGGCTTTTCTGAACGCACACACCGAGGACCTGGTGATCACAGCGGTCACCCACACTGACCGTGACTTTTTTGGCCTTCGCTTTGCCCAGCGCCATCTCGTCACTGTTACAGGAGGCCAGCCCTGCATCGGAACCCCACCCGGAATCCTTGCAGCAGTTGGAAAACCCGGCGAACGCCTTGCGACAACTCATGGCCTGGCCGGTAAACGCCTTCACGTTTATCTGATCATTGATGATGTCATCACCTGCTGAAGCCAGCCCGGCCAGTTTGGCGACCGCCGTATCAAAACCGCTGTCACCGGTACCGTCCGTATCGCTGCAGTCCCCGGTCTTACAGAAATACTGCCCCCCGCAGACCAGACCACTGGAGGAATATGTTTTCTGGCACTGGTACGTTTCTGACTGGTGAGTACAGACGCCCGATTCTGTTGTGGTACAGGTATGGCTGGAAAGCGTGCAGGCCGGGTCACTCATCAGCGACGCGCAGTTGCCTTTTGAGTCGGTGACCGTCACATAAGAATCGGTATACGCCCAGCAGCTGTTAGTCTGGCTGTACTGCTTGCCATCCACAGTGACCGTCCGTGTCCCGCCAGGGTCAGTACAGACACTCCCCGCGCTGGAAAGCGCTTTCGTTTTGTCAAAACCACAGCTTTCTGACCAGGTTGTCTGCGGAACCCACACGCGAGTGCCGGTGCGAAAAACAATGGTGATGACAAAATGAAACATCTGCGAATCCTTTCCCATCTCCCATATCTGAGGAATGATCTGTGGGTTATTGTCATGGTTACCGAATGTGATGGTGAGATTTTCTCCTTGTGCAAAGGTCCGGCCTGCCGGAAGGTTATAAGACCCCGAGTTGCCATACATGGTCATCAGAGTGCCAAGCGCGGTAATATTCAGAAACCAGTTACCGTTACTTTGAGCAAGGGACTTCTTAAACGTATACGTCATGCTGGCGGAATATACGGTGCCGGCAGGCATGGGCCAGGAGGCATTGATGGTGCTGACATCGAGGTTACCGGAATCGATAGTGACGGTTTGATACGTGTAATTATCCTGATAAGAGCCGGTAATGGATGCTGTGCGGCCACAGGTCTGGATTACCGCCACATCCCGGTCGCAGGTGTAGTTTTCAAAGGTCGATTTGGATACCGTTGTTGAGGTGCACTGCGAACCGGTTCCGTCCAGTACGCTGCCGGCCGTACTTTCGGCCCCCTTTCCGATGGTGATATAAGGCGCATTCGGATCAATTACCGGTGACGGGTTTTTCGTCCCGGAATCAATAACAGTCTGTCCGGCATCGTTGTTCTGTAGTGCCTGCTGTCCTTTGTCACTCAGCCCGCCGTCTCCCCCGGTGACACCGCCGTAATAGCCACTTTCGGGCGGACTGCTGGTATAGCCGGGAATGCTTCCTGTCACTGAGCCGGGATTGCTGAGCGATGACGTGCCCTGTGACGAATTGCCCTTGCCGAAACTTGCGCCGGCATTAAACGCATCACTGTTTGCATCGGCGAGCGCGCCGCCGGCTAACAGCAACGCCGCAAGAATAATGAATCGCTTCATCGGGATGCCTCCAGCAACTCGCGCGCAGTGGCTGCACAGTCGCCGTGCTCCGCCACTTTCTCCAGCGCCTGTTTAAGCGGCAGGCTGCCGCGAATCACATCGGAATGGCCAGGACAGTTCACAACCAGTGCCGGAATCGCAGTAATGTGGTAATCGCTGAACAACGTCGGGTCGACCTGTACCCCGATGTTTTTATCTTCTTTGGTCAGCTGAAACATGGCGTTTGCCGTTTGCCTCAAATCGTTGTTAAGAAGCCCACGGATAGTCGCGGGTATCCCGTAGCGATGCGCATCCTGTAACATCGGCAGAAGGCCTTCGCGGGGTAGTCCCAGGCTGACAAAGTAGATGGCAGGAAACGTTTTCTTCTCTGTATCAGGCTGGTCTTTTGCGATCCCCTGCTGCAGGCGGGTTACCAGATCCTGCTGCGCGGGTGGTAACGACATCGACGTGTCTTTCAGACTCTCTTTAAAAGACTGCAAAGCATCCTGCTGTTGTTTCATCCAGGCCCGATCATTCGCGGACACACCGGCCTGTTCACTCGCGGCGGCGGACAGGCAAATTACCAGGCTGCTGGCCAGCAGCGCCCGGAAGAGTACTTTTTTCATCGGGGAACCTCACAGGTAAACGCAGTTACGCTTTCGCCACAGCAGCCATCCGAAGTTTTTCTTCGATTCAGGGGAGTTATGCGGCGACGACCCGGCCGGAACGGACGGGGAGCCGGAGGGGGCCAGCGCTGTGGTGTTTATGGTGTTGTGATGCATGCTGCCAGTGAGCAAAAAACGCACAGCCGGGAGCATTCTCATGTCAGAAGATGATGCAGAAGAAGCGTTTTACGACGAAACATGCCGGATAGTGGGCCAGTGCTGCCTGATGCTGGCCAGCAACGGCGCGGAAACAGACCGCGCGCAGCTGGTGTACCAGCTTAAACGGCTTTACTGGCTAATCATGGTGGCGACAGAAAAGCACCACACGGGGATTCTGCTGGCCATTGAGCAACTGGAGACGCCGGAGATGTATGAGGAGCGGACGGGAAGGCGAAGGGAGTGAAGCGGGCGCGCCGCAGGCGCATCCGCCCTCCCCGTTCCCCGCAGGGGAACAGCCCTTCCGGGGTTTTGCGGTCGCGACGGAAGGAAAATGGGGCTGCCAGCAGAAACTGACAGCCCCATTGTAAAGGCGCTTTCGGCCATGCCAGAACGCATCAGCCCTGAAAAGGCGGGGTTTCCCCCGCCTCCAGGTTGCTACTTACCGGATTCGTAAGCCATCAAAGCGGCCACCTCCCTGCTTCCGTCTCTGTAGCGAATTTCGCAGAGCGATTTTCGCGTCAGCCAGGTGAATATCAGCAGTGTGAGACACACTATCAGAACGCACCATATGAAAGAGTTCGGTGTCAGCTTCATAGCTTACTTCTCCTTGCCTTCCGGCAGGTAAGCGGCTAATCTGATGTTGTCTAGGCATACAGATGAGCCTCGGGTTAATTGAAAAATTACTCGGGGCTTTCTTCTTTCTGCCTCACAACACGGAACAAACCACCTGAACATCATGAGGCAAAAAGCCTCAAGCGCCACCGCCATTATACCGTAACCCGCACCACTCCCACCAGGCTCAGACAGTCATTTTTGCTGATTTTTCATATCCTTTCCCTGACAGATTGCTCCCGATTGGTGTGTGTCGTTGACTCTCCGGTTCCAGCGGTTTACAACTTCCTGTTCACTTTCCTGAAAGGATGCAGTGGCCTCGCAGCCGCAGCATGATGCCCGAAAATACCCGGACAACCTGCGAATACGGATAACATTGCATCCGCAGAACGGGCATGGCCTGACGTTATCGTGTCTCACCGGGTGCCACCTCAGCGCTTAATACCCGGTACTCCATGACATAATCGGGATACGTGCCACGAATGCGGGATTGCACAACTCCCGCACTGACCAGGCGTTCAAGCCGCCAGGCAGACCGGTTAAGCAGAGCAGGTACATCCCGGAGGATAAACCAGCCACCCGGCATCATCTCCAGAGCTTCTCTGTCAGCAAGGGTCAGCTTTTTAGCCAGCATTTGCGCCCCCCTCTTCTGAGTGACTCAGCTTATCGGGTACACTCCTGCGGTCAGCCCCGCGCAGGCAGTCGGGTTGTTCGTTCACAATATCCCGAAGGACGGAGAACACCACCCACAGAGGGTCGCCAGCGTCCCAGTGCCAGAGAAGTTCGTCCAGCGAAACAAAGCGCCTGCGCCACAGCCAGAACATCGGGGCCAGTTCGTATTCGTGCAGTTCGTCCGACCAGCGCGAATACCATGCCCCCACTGTTTCCGGCGACTGAAAATTCAGATCCACCCGCGCGCGTGCAACCAGGCTCTGATGCAGCATGGCCTCATGGCAGCGGCGTTTGTCTTCCCGCCGCTGTACCTTGTGCCAGCGCAGCTTCGCGCGTTTTTCCGCGCGGGATGTGTTACGCCAGACCACGTCCGGGAACAGACACTGCTGCACCGCCTCCGACATGGGGGAAAAACAGTGCTCCCCCTGACTGACCAGGAGTCGCTCCAGCGCATTTTCCAGTTTATTGAGTGTCCAGAACCTGAAGGACGGATCCCATGCCAGCCCCGGAATCAGCCTGGCAGTGTTGTGCGTGAGCCGGCTCTGGCCTGTCAGACGGCGCAGGAATGCCCGTGTTACCGGGTGATCGTCAGACAGGCGTTTACGCTCCTCACGGCGTTGCTCCACCTCCGCAATGGCCTGAAGCGCAGCCTGCCGGGCCGGATTGAAGGTAACGAGTGAATGTGAGGCGGGGATCATGACACCACCTCCGCGTGCATCAGTTCAGCAATGGTGGCCGCCGTACAGTTAAAACGATGCATTCCGGCGACCTGCGCCAGCAGACCGCCAATTTTCTCAGGCATAAACGCCCCGGACTGGTGAAGGATCCTTATCAGTCTGCCGTCGCGGGCAAGCAGAAACAGCGTCCAGGCCGGAAGCATTTCGCCGGGGCTGCACAGGCAGAGGAAATAGTGATTTTCCCCGTTGGGCGCGTAGCGCAGTTGTACGGGGAACTGACCGCCAAATTCGCTCCGGTATTCGGCATTCACGCGCCAGCCCGCAGGCAGCGCAACCAGACAGGTCGCCGCGTCGCTCAACTGGCGGCGTTCTTCGTCTCCGCTTTCCCGCACGCTTTCAAGATCTGCCGGGAACATGCCATTCAGTACATCGAGAGTGTATTTTTTCATTGTTTTCTCCCGGTTGCCCCCGGCGGGGCAACCGTCTCCTGTTTATGCGGCGTGGTCAGTGTGGGTGATGTTGCTGGCTTCAGCGGTGTCCTGCTGTTCTTCTGGTTCCGGGAGTTTCATCCAGCCCGGAATCCAGCGGGTTTCGGCAATCGTTTTTTCAGCCAGCAGGGCGGCCTCTGTTTTTTTCAGTTTCAGCGCTTCACGGGCGCGGTCTTCGCACCCGGCTTCGGCCAGCGCATCCCCAATCTGGTCTTTGCTGATCCTGCCGAAATAGTTCTCAGCGCCCGGCTGCCACCAGTCGCGCAGGTCAAAGTCCATCGCGGCTTCAAGGTTGTCCAGTTTGCTGGCGCGGGTGTAACCCATTTCCCGCCCCTGCTGACCACTGATACCCGTGGCGATGCAGAAGCCGAGCAGGGCATGAAGGCGGTCAACCGGCCAGGTCAGTAGCCAGGTGAAATCCTGTTCCCACTCCGGCGGCAGTCCGGCTTTCAGGGCACGTTTCATGTCCAGCAGCGTGGTGTACCCCTGCCCTTTTTCCCCGGACGGGGCATCCGTTGTCAGCCCCCACTGCTGACGCAGGGTGATATCCAGGGGCAGCTTCACCAGGTGATTGTGTCTGGCACCAAAGACCTCGCGACACAGCGTCCAGACCAGCAGGGCGACGGCAATGTCCGGTTTTCCGGCAAGCTCCGCCTGCACCGCCAGGGTACGTTCTGACGACATGGCCCTGACCAGTTTTTCAGAGTATTTATCCGCCTCGATGCGGGTGCGGGTTGAGGTGTAGGCGAGGGTTTTCCCGGTGGTTTCCGGCAACCGGCTCTCTGTTCCTGCATCGCCAGTCCCGGTGCCGCTGTCCTCCGTGGCGTCCATATGTTTCACGCCGCGCTGGACGTTGTAACTACCGCACTCATAAGACACCACAACACTGTGCGCCGCCTTAAATTCCGGGGTGAACATGCGCATCATGGCCGCTTCTTCAGTGTCCTCGATCTGCTGCTGGAGGCTGTTTTCATCATCCTCCGCCTCACACACATCGATCTGATCCAGCAGTTTCTGGATTGCGGCCTCTTCTTCCGCCGTCAGTTCCGGTTCCGGAAGCCGCCATTCCGCGTCTTCCCGTAATTCGTCCATCCGGCTGTCGCACCACGCCCAGCCCTCTTCCTGTTTCAGACGCTCAGCCTCCGCCGCCAGTTTTTCCCGCAGCAGCCGTTCGGTCAGGAGACGGTCAGCAAAGCCCTCCCCCTCATCGCTGAACAGGTCGCGATCGGTAATTCCCCCCGCAGCCAGATAGGCTTCCTCACCCACAAAGCGAAACATCGCGGTGGCCATATTTATCTTGATATTGCTGATCTGCGATTTCAGCCATGACACATACGGCATACCACTGCCGAACGTCGCTTTCGCCTGGTTCCAGATTTCAAGCTGACGGGCCTGATCGTGCTCCAGTGTCATCACCTGACACAGTTCCAGGGTAATGCGGTCCTGGGTCAGTTCGTCCAGTAACGCCGGGGCGAGGTTTGCCAGGCTGAGAATGCGCTGGACGTGGCGGGGAGAAAAACCGAAGAGGTCACCAATCTGCGCCGGGGTGCTCCCCTCTGCGGCCATTGCGCGAAAACCGATGATCTGCTCTGCCGGGTGCATGGCTTTATGGCTGTCTTCCGCGAGGGAGGCCGCGCGCGCCAGTTCATTCGGGATGACTTTGTAAGGGATAAACGGCTCACCGGCTCCGATCACCCCCTGTTCAACCAGCAGCCCGGTGCCGCGTCTGCGCCCGTTGCCGCACACCACGCCCAGGGTACCATCGGCGTTTTCGACAACAACGAGGTTATGCAGGATCCCCAGCGACCGGATTGAGGCAGCCATTGCAGCGATTTCATCGTCCGTGTGCTGGATAATACGGGCGTTGTACTCAGACGTCACAAAGCGGGAGAAAGGCGCATAACCGACCGGAGCCAGACGCAGCGTTTCTTCGGCGGCGAGCACGTCCGCGCTCACTTTTTTGCGGGTGGATTTGGTGGCGGGTTTCGCCGTAGTATTCGTACTGACCATTATTGTTTCCTCACAGTTACGGTGGTGGTTATGCCGTAGCCGGATTGCCCTCCGGTTACGGCGCTTAATCAGTTAAGGCGATCAGGGTGTTTCGCCAGCGCGGCAAAGGACGGGTATTTGTCCAGCACCGCCAGTAACCTCTTTCCGGCTTCCGCCTGGCGCTTGTCTGACTCAGAAGAACGCCCCTCACAGACATCCACGGTGGCAATCACACCGGACTTCATATCGGAAAAACGCTGGTACATGCGGGTACTGAACAGAACACGCTCTGAGCCGTTCATCACCTGCCAGTTGCAGCAGTCGTTAAAACGGGCGGGCTTCCTCCGCGCGCAGATTCTCCAGGAGGCAAAGCAGGGTTTCCACGCCCACGCCGCCCTCATGAAGTCCGTCCAGTCCGGCAATCAGGCCGACAATCTGCGCGGCGGTGTCTTCCGTCACGCTGTCATCGTCCAGACAGGCCAGCACATCCTCTTTTGCCCAGACAATCAGCGTCAGCGGCTCGTCCGGGGTGTATTTTTCAGTCAGTTTTGCGCACAGCGCGTTCACGGTTCCGTACATGGTGTTATCTCTCTTCAGGGGGCGGCCACGCCGCCCCGGTGGTGTTCAGTCAAGGGCGCGGAAAATCGCGGCCGCTTCCGGGTGGGATTCTGCATACGCCATTAACTGGCGGTGACGCTGGCAGTACAGGCGGCAGAGTTCTTCCTCGTCATGGTGGTCATACATCCAGCTCCGGTGGTTCAGTACCAGGGCCGTGATGACTATTCCCGCCGCTTCACTTCCCAGGGTCAGATCGGCGAAATTCTGCGGATTAACGAAATGCCAGCGTTCTTCCCCCTCCGGTTTCATAAAGCCGCCCCCCTCCGGCAGCGCGGCATACGCCCACACACCGCCGTCATACCCGTCCAGATAACGGCTGGCGTAGAGGTAGACGTTGTTTTCGGCGCGGATGCAGTCGTCACCAAACAGAGCGTGCAGGAAACTCAGAGACACGTAGCCATCAAGGACACGCGCGGGTTGAAAGTCAGGGGTTGAAGTGTGCATATATAGTCTCCGCTGTTAAGGATGAATACAGGTTCGGCCTGTGCCGTGACTGAATGGCAGCCCGGCGAAAAGCGGAGTGTTCAGGAGCGACGACGAGGCCGCAGCGCAAGCGAGCGCGAGGCGGGATTACGCACGGCGGTGACGCGAAGCATGAGCGGAGGCGCGACGGGAGTAAGCGCGATGAGGCGAGTGCGAACGGGGGAGGAGGCGAGCTTGCGATCTCTTGAACACGCAGCGGCCGGGCTAAAGTGAAGTCACGGCACCGGCCGCAGACCGCACGGACGGGGTTTTCTGCCCTTCCCCGCCGCCGGCGGAAAGACAGCGGCGCGCAGCAACATCCTTTTCCACAGCGCAACTGCACAGTGCGGGCATAACCCTGTGGATAAACGCCGGGCGGCCCTGGTGGCAGCGAAAAAAACGGGAGAGGTCATAAAATAACCACCCCCGTCCCGGTCATCACCGGCTCAGGCAGCGCCGCAGCCGGGCGACACGCCGGGATGCGTCATGCAGCGCGTCGTTAATGTCCTCCACGGCCAGCATGGCAAGCCGGGTTTCAACACGATCACTGTCACGCGGCCAGCGCTGGCGCATCGTATGAATCCGCAGGTACACCGCCGTCAG
The DNA here is from genome assembly GCF_900116535.1 of Kosakonia arachidis. Taxonomy (GTDB): domain Bacteria; phylum Pseudomonadota; class Gammaproteobacteria; order Enterobacterales; family Enterobacteriaceae; genus Kosakonia; species Kosakonia arachidis. The sequence continues at coordinate 45,719 of NZ_FPAU01000013.1, forward strand.
GGCATCATCGATGGCGGCCACATCCGCCATCAGCTCACTGCCGGTTGCCGTCTCAGGGGTCTGTCCGCTCATGGTGTTCCCTCTCATGCTGCCATCAACTGTTTAAGGGCGTTCAGGGCAGCAAGTCCCCGCGCCACCGTCTCCGGCGTGCTCCTGCCGGCATTCCCGGCCCGCACATCCTCCTCATTCAGACAGCGCTCAGCCCAGTTGCTCACCTGTTCCAGCAGTGCAGCCGGCACGCTGACCATCTGCGGCGCCGCCCGCAGCCCGGCCAGCAGTTCCAGTACCGTACCAAAGGAAATCCCCTCTTCTGCATGGTCGCCGCTGCCGGTGCTGCCAATCTCCGCCAGAATGTGGTCGGCTTCCTGCTCCGTCATGTCCTCCGCCGCGCCCATAACGGTTTCGCGGGTCCAGACCAGCAGGGCAAATTTTTCGGTGTCGCCAAAGGCGCGTTTCAGTTTTTTGTTCAGTTCCTTACGGGTTCCGTACAGCATGATTTTCTCTCTTCTTACTCTGTATTCGCGTCGCGGGTGGCGAACGCCGCCCGCCGTGTCGTTGTGTGCGTGTGGTGCCGGGGCATCACGCCGCAGCCGGGTGCATCAGGGCGCGCTGTTCGCCGAGGCGGCGCAGCCCGGTGGCGTGGTACTGCGCCATCAGCTCGATACCAATCCAGCGACGTCCGCACTGGTCGGCGGCGACACAGGTCGAGCCGCTGCCGGCAAAGGGGTCCAGCACCAGGTCACCGGGCCGGGTGAAACTCTCAATCAGCGGGCGCAGAATGCTGACCGGCTTTTCAGTCGGGTGGTGGCGGTTACCGGTGTATTCCCAGGGCATCACGTCCGGCAGCGGGTTTTGCGGCAGCGCCGGGCGGCCTTTCGCCAGGACATAGGCGCTTTCGTGCTGGTAGCCGACAAAAGCGGATTTCGAGGCATAGGATTTGGTGAAGACCAGATGGCCCACGACGCGGAAGCCGGCCGCTTTCCAGGCCTGCATGAAGATATCGACGCGGTTCCAGCCATAAAAACTCACGGCCAGGCTGTTATTTTTCAGTACGCGGTACATCTGCTGGCTGGCCGGCAGTACCCATTCGTCGTTAACGTCGTTGGCGATCGAACGGCCGGAACGGTCCTTAAAGCCGACGAGGTACGGCGGGTCAGTGAGAATGAAATCGATGCTGGTATCCGGAAAGGTGGCCATCAGCTGCACGCTGTCACCCTGCATGAAACGGGACATGTTCTGCTCCTGTGTATGAAGGGGCACCCCTGTGGTGCCGTGACCGCCACACAGACGGGCGAACAGCTGAGCAAACAAGTGCGGACGCGAAGCCGCACGCGCCGCCGGAGCGGACTGAATGTCCCGCGCACGGCGGGGAACGGGTGAGCAGGCCGGCGGCAGCTTCGCTTGTTTGAGAAGCAGCCCGTCTACAGTGAGGGCACGGCACTTCCGGCCCGCCGCCGGGCGGACGGCAGGACGGATGGCGGCAGAGAAGCGGAGCGCAGCGACAGCCTTATTCTGTCATCAGGATGATGTGCGTAATAAATTGTGTTAAGTCAATATATTCATTGATGATTAATGGCTGTTACAGTACGACGACTATACTTGGTGGTATAAAGAGCACAGGGTTTCGGTGCCACAGGGTGTTAGTTGTCGGCAGGAGATGATGTCCCCTGCCCTTTTTTTCGCTTTCCTCTCTTCCTCAGCGCACTACCTTCCGTTCATCAGCTTTTAACGCTGTCAATCGCCATCTGAAGTACATCCCAGTTCAGACCGATCGCGGCATCATGGTTTTTCTGTGCCACTTTCATGGCCAGTCGTATCTGCTCATCTGTCAGGCTGGCATCGAGCGCGAGGAAATCCTCCCGCAACCAGAATGTGCCGCAGCAGAGTGCATCTGCCGGGTAACGTGACAGCCGGTCAGTGAAGGCGGCCACCGTACACTCCCCTGCGTCAGGCTGGCGCGCAGCAAACACCCCGTCCGCCACATCATTCCAGCACCAGTCCTCATGCGCCGGGCACGGCGCATCGATGTCCTGCAGCGTCATACCCGGTATGCTGAGCAGACCGGTGATAATGTCATCGAGACCGTCAGCCCGGTCGCCCGGCTCCGTACTGATCAGGTACCAGCCATCCAGGTAAATGGCCATTTCACCGCTACTGAGCGTGATGCGGGTCAGTTTCTGCATATCTGTGTCTCCGGTTAATGCGGCACCGTTTGCGCCGTGCCGGCACAACAGTCCGGCGAAAAGTGGAGGACGGAAGGGCGTCAGCGAAGCCGCACGCGCCGTCGACAGCGGGCTGAATGCGCCGCTTCGACGGGGAACGGGTGAGCAGGACGACAGGGTGAACCCTTCCGGACGCAGCGGCCGGACTAACGTGAAGGCACGGCGTGTTAATTGGTCAGGACAGAAAGGTTTTAAGTATTGAATGTTTGCTTTGTGCCCTAAGCGGGCACCCCTGATTATCCGGTAATAGCTTTTCTGCCCTTAGAGCTAGTTATTTAAGAAAAAAATAATTGAAATGGATCTATGGATTTAAAAGACAAACAAATAATTATATTAAAAATTAAAATAATCAGTCGAGTTCAACAAATTTTTTCTGTTATTTAATTTATCAACAGCTTTATTAAATTTCTTTCTAACGAGCACATCCACACCTAGTTCTAATACCTCAGTAGCGGTTGTTTCAGGTAAATTTTTAAATTCAAGTATTTTTCTAACACTTAATTTACAGAAACCATCATCTAACGAACTCTCATTCATTTTAATAAGTTTTATTAATTCTTGATTGGTTAATTCTATCTTCATAAAATTTAGAGAAAACATAAGCACATTCAAAATTAGGCTTGGATAGGAATCGGATGCATCAAATATAAAGTTTGTTTTTTTCTACCTCATAGCTCTCCTTATTACCTGTTTTGAAGAAATTTAATTTAGCTCGAATATAAACCTTATCCAAAAAAACTACACAAATAGAGGTTGGGATTGTGTAATTGTCAATTTTACCACACGGAGAAGGAAGAGATAAAAAATCAGTTACTGCAGGAACAAACCCATACTCAAAGTAGTTGTAATAATCTAACTCTTCAAGAAAGAATAAAGAATTATTAAATGTAGTGTAAAATGAATAATCATGAAAACATTTTTTATAAAATGAAAACTTTTTATTATGCGGCAATGAAATAATAAAAGATGCTGCAAAAAACTCTTGAATTGATTTGTGAATAAAGCGATATTCATTAAAACCATCTTCTGTTATCAAGTTTGTGATAGATAACAGCTCTTTTATAATTTTCTCAGCTATAGCATTTTCTTCGTTAAGATAACTGAGTGAAGTCGAGACTAAATGAACTAATTTTTCATAATTGAACCCATTTAATCCATCCCTGAGGGAAACAAAACATAAACAATCAAAAAGCTCTCTATAAATTCGTCTATTATCATTCCAATAGCGCTCTCTATATACTTTTCCTTTAATATTATCATGACGATAAAAAACAGTATCGAAAATATTTGAATAAAACTGAGATAATGTACTTGGTATGTTTTCACCCAGGTTATAGCTCAAGCAAAATAAAACAACTAATATAGGTGATTTGAGTATGGAATCATTCTTAGCATGCAATGGACTACGTTTTAATGCACCACATAGTTCATCACATTTTTCTTGATCTGACGCTGTCATTTTGATAATGCCAAAAATTTGTTCTTCTGTTAATTCACATACTGAAAACGTTCTGAACTCTGACAAAGTATCGATTTCTGTATCAGGCCTGCTTGTACAAATTACATGGCAGTTAAATGAGTTAATGAAACGTTTTATTTCATCAATTAACTCATTTCTAAATTCAGGTTTGACCTCATCAAAAGCATCAAGGTATATCTTAACATTACTATCTGAAAGTAATTTTTTAAGGGCGTATTCTGATATCTTAACACCAAAATGACTTAAGGATTTTGATATTGCTAGTTCTAAAGTCCCTCCATTATAATTTTTAAGCTCATAGAAAACAGGAAGTCTACTAAATCTTTTGGCATTATTAGATAGTAATTTTCTTAGTAGCGTTGATTTTCCCTGCCCTGCGAGCCCTTTTATTAATATGGCTCTATCATTGTCTAAGGCTGTAAAATTGTTTACTTCTTGTCTGGTCTGGGTTCCGGATGCCATTAGATCAATGGGAACAAAAATTTCATCAATATGAAAACATTTATCTTGAGAAACTAACGTTTTAATATTTAGATTTTTTTCACAATATTCCAGGTAATGATCTTTAAATTTTAGAATATCTAAAAGCTCATATTTTTTGACTAAAAAATCATATACGGATGATATTGTTTTTTTTGCAGCCTCATTAGCCGCTGAATTTAACATCGTTCCAGTAACCTCGCCCATGGATACACGTAGATCCTATTTTAGTAATTTAATAAATTCATTATACCAATAAAGATTATGTTGTGCCCCTTTTGGATGTCCCACATTTGCTACTAGCCACAATTGCCGGTGTCAGTACCGCCAACACGATGAACGCAACGGAAGCCGCCGAAATATCAGTCCGCGCCGTGTCAGAAGAAAATGTTCACGGACTGATATTTCTCATTACCCTCTGTTTTCACTCAGGAAAGGAAAGCCCGCATGGCCTGAATACGTTCATGCAGCCGGATACGGGCCTCCCAGTGATTGAAAGTAGTACACCGGCGTGTGGCGGGTACGGTTCACCGTCAGTGCCAGCGAATTCCCTGTGTTCACGATGGCCGGTATCCCCAGCAGGCTCAGCTGGATGAACGTCATATCGGCCGCGAGGGGATCGATATCGGTTGCCGTGACCAGCAACTGCTCAGCCGGATTTAATTCCAGCGCCAGCATCACTTCGGCGAAGACTATCACCGCCTGCCCCACTGGTGGGTTCGCTCAGCGCCACCGGGGCTGAGAATGGCGCGGCCCCGTCACGCAGGGCGTGACGGCCATCTGCGTGCCGGTGAAACCGGCACAGTGAAGCGGCGTGGCCGTAGGCCACTGTGAGCGCATAAAAAAACCCGCCAGAGGCGAGTTTAGTCCCAGTAAATCGACTATACGCGAGGAGTTAACCAGAAATGTGGTTGTAATTGCACCATGCCATAAAGGGGGTGGCGTTGTGATAAGCCCATGTCCACGCATGCATACCAACGTACCGTTCGTGGATTTTGTCCTGCTCCTCCATCATCTTTTCGTATTCCACATTATTTGTGCTGTTATTGACGGCTTTGTCCATTTCAGCTTTTACGGCAGGAGATGCTTGCAGATAGTCTTCTGAGTCCTTCACTTTCTGAATAACGCTTATTTTCGCATCATCAGGTTTAACAGCATTGCTCAGCTGATGATTATATTCAGCAGCAGCCTGTACAATAATCGAGCTGATTTTACCGCAGTAATCCTGAACCTTCGCTTGTTGTATATCATCCGCAGCCATTGCTGAAGCCGGGAAGATAGACGCTATTAACAGCATCAATGCTTTCTTATAAAACATGAAGTTATCCTTTTATTATCAATGATATATTCTTGTAAGAACTATGTTGTCTTGTTTTCTTCATCAAAGGCAAGTAGCACCCCCAGACAGACAAGGCTACCGTAGATTACCTGCAGCAGGATGATCGCCCACAGGCTGGCATGATCCAGAATAATCAGCGGAACAATGAACAGGATGCTGAGCAGCAGCAGCCCCCTCCCCGTCTTTCGCATCCGGCTGTGCAGCTGCGCCTCCGGAACACCGGCGCGGCGCAAAAAGCCGGTAACCAGTTTTTCAGCACTCTGTTTGATACGTCCCATAGGTGGTCATCCGTTTTAAAAATGTTTTTTCATATTCTGACGGAGCACAGACTGCTCAGCAGGCGGTGCGGCCTGCTCCGGGGGGCTGTCCTCTTTTCCGCCACTGGCCCTGGCTGCTCCTTCAGCGGTACCGGAAACCGTGACGCCGGCAACCTGTGAGGTCAGAAGCCGCAGCGCCTCAATACTGTCGGGAGGAACCGGCATACTGGCCAGCAGACGCGGGAGGCGCGGGTCAAGGGTGTGCAGCGCGAATCCGGCAATAATCAGGTTACGCAGCAGCATGCCGCGCTGCCGGGAAGGAGTGCCCTCCAGAAGCGCAGCCACCTGCCGGGACTCCGCGCTGTCCGGTAATAACAGCGTGAAGCGCCGGCGATCCGTTTTATCCGTCTGGCCGGAAACACTGCCCGTGACGCCAGGCAGCGTCTCTGCCGGCGGAAACAGCGCGCGGTCATACTGCCCGGTCAGCGCAGCAAGCAGACTGACCAGCTGACCATACCGCAACTGCCCGTTAAACAACTCCGTCACCAGACCCGGAAGCCGGTTATCTGCCCGGTAAAGCACGCTGCCGGCAATGGCAGCCGTGCGGATGAATTCTCCCCGCAGCGGCTGGGAGACGGTTTCCAGCGTACCGGCTGCCAGCATGTCGGTACGGTCGTCAGTGTGAAGATAAAAGGAATATTTGCCTGCAGGCACGGTCAGCCCTCATGGTGATAACGGGCTATCTCTCTGGCAAGAGCCATCTGCGGATCGCTGATGACCTCAATTCGTTCCGCTGACAATGGCCATGCTTTACGAACGGACGGCTCAATCAGGGCAGCTCCACCACCGACCAGGAAAATCCGGTTCACGTTCCGGTGTCTGGCCAGCTCGCTGACGACCTGAGAACCCAAGGTGTCGATAGCTTCTTCAATTTTGTCAGTAACATAATCAATTCTGTTCCCATCATTAATGATGCGGTTCAGAAATGCACGATCTTTCCGGTTGCGTACAACAGTATCTGCAATCAGCGGGCTGGTTTCACTTTCGGCAGCCCGCAGTGCAGCCTGAGCCGCCCGCGTCACCATCGATACCCCGACAGACGGATTACCGTGCACCGCGCTGATATCGTCAAACTGACCGACAATCACACCGGCATCAAGCGTGGTACCGCCAATATCGATGATGAGGGTGGTTTCCGATGGCGCTGGCTTCAGTTCCGCAAGGCGAGTGAAGGCTGCCGGCAGGGATTCCGGCATAACGGTCACATCAGTGATGACAAAGCGTTCACGTTTGTTTACCACAATGTCCCGCAGCAGGTTCTCTCGTTTGCGGCGGATATTCACTTCGTTTTTCTGGCAGTCCTGATCGTAGTATTCGCTCAGGGGAAGCGTTACCGTGAGCGTGACCTCCTGGGGTACCAGCCCACTGTTCAGCAGAGCATGATGTACCGCCAGCAGATTCAGATCACCGTACTGGTATTCGACGTTTGTTGTCGGCACTGCATCACGGCTGACACTATCCCACGTGTACTTCAGGTTTCCGATCTGATAATTGAATGCCCCGGCCCCGAAATCCGCCACTTTCCAGCCATGCCGGAAGGAGTTCGCCGAGAGGCGGGTCTCCAGCTCGTCGCCGTCAAACCAGGCCAGCTTGACGTTGGTTGAGCCATCGTCACAATATAAATTTATCATAATGCACCTTTTAATGCTCCCAATTTGAGTACATCTTAAGGGTTGCTCTCATAAATGCAAACATAAAATACTCAATTTAAGCATTAATAAAAACTCAAAACATATGTACTCACTGAGCAAGGAACATACAACAGGGCAGTAGCGGGATCTGCGAACCATGCATCGCCGTTATGCGAAGCCAGTGCCGCTTTCCGTCGCCCCGTTCTGGTAAAATTTCCCCTAAAAACTGCGTTTCGGCATAAGAAAGCATGACAAAAAACATCAAGGATACATTTAAAGGAGAATAAAACCATGTATGAAAGCTATACACATCAGGCAGTACCGTCGAAACGGTACTGAGAACTGCTTGGCACCGCGCTTTGCGTTTTTAATTCAAATAACAGCTTTGTTATTGAAAATATCCTCAATAAAGACACAAACAGGAAATACAGCTGGTATGAATTGATTGATAAAACATCGGGGCAACTTGAAGATGAAATAAAAGTAACAATAACTCAGGCTTCAGATGAAAAAAATATCCAATATTTTCAAATAGTTATATTTAATTCGAAACAGGATAATGCATGGTTATCAGGTTACCGCTGAAATGGATAATGCGCTCAGATTTGAGGAGTTCAGCGTGCATCTGCGAGGGCATGTTTATGCCTGTACCCGGCTGACGATCGGCGTCGGAATGGGTCCTACCAAGACGCTGGCTAAATCTGCGCAGTGGGCATCGAAAGAATGGCCGGTGTTCAGGGGAGTACTGGCACTGACTCCCGGAGATCCGACCCGTACGGCAAATATGCTGTCGCTTCAGCCTGTGCAGGAAATCTGGGGGGTGGGCAGCCGTATCGCCCGAAAGCTGAACACGATGGGAATTACTACCGCGCTTCAGCTGGCGCGTGCCAATACCGCCTTTATTCGTAAAAATTTTAATGTAGTGCTTGAACGTACAGTCCGGGAACTGAACGGTGAGAGCTGTATTTCGCTTGAGGATACCCCACCGCCGAAACAGCAGATCGTATGTTCCCGATCGTTCGGTGAACGGATCACGACCTACGACGCCATGCGACAGGCTGTCTGCCAGTACGCAGAGCGCGCTGCCGAAAAATTGCGTGGCGAACACCAGTACTGCCGGCATATTTCCGTATTCATTAAAACCTCTCCGTTTGCCACTGAACCCTACTATGGCAACGTGGCAGGCGAAAAACTGCTGACGGCCACTCAGGACACACGTGACATCATTGCAGCCGCTCTGCGTGCGCTGGAACGCATCTGGCGCGACGGCCACCGGTATGCAAAGGCGGGTGTCATGCTCAACGATTTTAGTGGCTCCGGTATTGCCCGACTGAACCTCTTTGATGAGCAACCTCCCCGCCCTCACAGTCAGGAATTGATGAAAGTAGTCGATGGCATAAATCATTCCGGGCTTGGCCAGATTTGGTTTGCCGGTCGTGGCATTGCCCCACACTGGAAAATGAAACGGGAGATGCTGAGTCCAGTATACACAACGCGCTGGAAAGAACAGCCTCTTGCCCGCATTGGCTGAGGTGAGTAATCCGGGCACGAATGTCTCATAAGCACGGCAGGACGCCGTGCGTTGGCTCGATCTGACTATATGCACGGGATAAAACCGGTAACCCGGTACAGCTGGACAGGGTTTATCTGTCCGGGTGTACCGGGTTGGGCAAGCCCGGAGGAACCGGGCGCGGCAGCTGTACTTTGATCTCGATGTTGTCCCCCGTGTAGTAAAACTTTTTATCCACATATCCACTGGCTATTTTTATAAGATCTTTTTACTAAGGTTTTTAGATCTACCTTTTTAGATAGGCCGCTGGACCAGAGCTGGAGGAGCTTCCAGCGTAGTGTGTGTGACAATTCACCCTTAGCCTGTGACAATCTGCCCTCAACAGAGGGGTGTAAGCGTGACAAAACACCCTCAACTCTGTGACAAATTGCCCTCGGTTATAGAGCAGAATCACAGGCTTATTCATGTCGGTTGACTATCTTTGAATAAATGTGACAATCTCAGGACTTGTCACACTTAACATGGAAAGGTCATGACCGAAACAGCCCTGATCAATCAGCCAAAACGCAAGAACAGTCCACGAATTGTTCAGTCGAACGAACTGACGGAAGCCGCATACAGTCTTTCTCGTGATCAGAAACGCATGCTGTATTTATTTGTCGACCAGATCCGAAAAAGTGATGGCACTCTGCAGGAACATGACGGGATCTGCGAAATTCATGTAGCCCAGTATGCCTCAACGTTCGGCCTCACTTCAGCTGAAGCAAGTAAGGATATTCGACAGGCCCTTAAAGGGTTTACCGGTAAAGAGGTGGTCTTCTATCGCCCAGAGGAAGACTCCGGGGATGAGAAAGGTTATGAAACCTATCCCTGGTTCATCAAACGCGCCCACAGCCCTGCCAGAGGCGTTTACAGCGTACATATCAACCCTTATCTCATTCCGTTCTTCATAGGTCTTCAGAACCGCTTTACGCAATTCCGTCTGAGCGAAACGAAAGAGATCACCAATCCCTATGCGATGCGTCTGTATGAATCGCTTTGTCAGTATCGTAAACCTGACGGTTCGGGAGTGGTGTCCCTTCGCGTAGACTGGCTGATGGAGCGCTACCAGCTTCCGCAGAGTTACCAGCGCATGCCGGATTTTCGCCGCCGTTTCCTGCAGGCATCCGTTGATGAAATTAACAGCCGGACACCAATGCGTCTTTCGTACATTGAGAAGAAAAAAGGTCGTCAGACTACCCATATCGTATTTACATTCAACGACATATCTTCACTTTCCCCCTCTATTATCTGAGGGCAGAATGTCACACATGGCCCTTTAGAAAAAGGGCTGTTTGTCACACTTGGTTTCTTCAGAAATTGCACACCAAAATCTGCAATAAGTCTATGAGGGCAATTTGTCACACTTGTGATGGCCGATTTCATACGCGTTGTGACAAATTGCCCTGAAATCTGCTCAGCAATAAGTGCAATTTGTCACCGGAACTGCGTAAGGTCCTTACTTTCACGGTAAGGGTTATTTGTCACAAATCACAGCTGTGACCACTCAGGGCTATTTGTCACAAATGGCTGAACATGCCTGTGAGGGCAATTTGTCACAGATGGATGGACATGCCTGTGAGGGCGATTTGTCACAGATGTCTGTTGGCCACCTTTATTGGACTTCAAATACGGTTCGCCAAAAGTAAGTGTCTACATGGGCTGACCTCTCTGCCACATCCCTCCACGGTGTAAATATATGTGGTTCAATTAACCGGACCTTCCAGATTAGCATCGTAAAATTCTTTTCATTCGCCAGGCCGCCAGGCTCTTTAAATCCCTGACGGAGTGAACAAGCTGTTACGGGATCTATGCGATTTTCATAATTCACACATCATAAGTATGAAGTAATAAAATAAATATAACATGTATGATTTCATACAAATGAAATCATAAGTATGAAATAATACATCATAAATATTCTCAGCTTATTGACATTAGAATACAGGCAAGTTAATAAATCATACTTCACAAATCATACTTATGAGGCTTGGAATGATTACAGTCATCGGTGGTAACAAAGGTGGGTCAGGAAAGACAACAACCGCAGTGAATATTGCCGTTGCGCTGGCGCTTAAAGGGCAAGATGTTTGCTTACTGAATGCTGATTTGCAGCGTTCCGCTGCAAAATGGCATGCGGAGCGTGAAGCAGCAAATATAAAACCCACAATCACTTTGATAGAAAAATTCGACAACCTGACATCCACCTTACGTGCCCTCGATGAAAAGTATTCTCATGTCATCGTGGACGTTGCAGGACGTAACTCGCGTGAATTTATAACTAGCGGTGTTGCTGCGCACCAGATAATTGCTCCTTTGCAATGCTCGCAACCTGATCTGGACACGCTTGTAGAACTACAACAACAGATTGAAGCAATGCGAGATCTTAATCCTGACCTTAAGGTTTTTTGCCTCCAGAGTATGGGAACGACCAACCCAGTATTACGAGGCAACGAGAGAAAGGAATTTCTTGAGTATCTTGAAGAATTTCCAACAATCAAAACAATGGAAACCGTCATTTGCTTCCGTAAGGTGTACAGAGATTGTATGAGTAACGGAACCGGAGTGTTGGAAACTGAAAACAAAGCTGCAATTGAAGAGATTGAGCAACTGGTGTCAGAGGTATTTTGATCATGGTAAAAAAACCCAGCATGCAGGCTTCAGCAACCCGGACGAGTGTAACAGACGAAGAGGCAGATGCGCTTGCACGACGTCTGTCAGATAAGCCATATGGCTCGCCTGAAAAAATTGAAGAAGTGAAGCCAGAACAAGAGAAGCAGTGCCGCACAACGATATCTCTTGGGGAGTCGATGTTACGAAAAACAGAAGACCTTGCGCTTCAAAACAAACGAAACGGTAGAGACCCTAAAAACGTAAGCGCGATAGTCAGAGAAGCTCTGGAACTGTACTTTGAAAAACTCTCTAAAAATATGAATTCATAAGTATTACTTCATAAGTATCACTTCATAAATATTACTTCATAAGTGTGAGTTGTTAAGTATTAATAGGCCTTCTCTGCGGAGGCTTATCATTCAATCGTCAAGATTCATGAATATGCCAAAAACATGTCTCGAGAAAGTTTTATCAAGTTCCAGTGGCCAGCGGGGAGGGTCTGTCTGAAGTAACCCCAGCTGACGCATTCCTTTGTGCTGTTCCGCTTTTCTCACACAGTAGTCATCGTCGGTGTACCCCATCGTTTCGACCACTACAGTATGCTGTTTTCCACCTGGCTTGCTGGCTGTAATAATGAAATCCGGCAGCACAAATCCTTTTTCGCCATCAACATTAACCTCGGTATCAAAGAGCGGTTTTTCCAGGCTCAGCGCCGGTGTGCCCGGTTTTTTGGCCAGCCAGACCGCAACTTCAGACAGACTTTCGAGAGTGGTACGCTCAAGACCGCTGTCGACCGGTAGCGGACATCCACGGCGGAAGAGGGCATGCGCATACCCTTCACTGCAGATAACCATGCCGTCGATTCCCCGTCGGAAGGCCAGAATGACCCAGTAAGGCGGTCGTGCACCGTCCTGCGCTTCGCCATTAATGCTGACCCCGCGCTCAGGACGAAACGGCAGTTCTCCCCCAGGCCAGCGAAACAGGACTTCATCTCGGGTGACCTGATCGGACATAAAAATCTGAAAGAACATCCTCGTCTTGCCCGCTGGCCAGTGAGTATCCGGGCGCTCCAGTTCCTGCATAAGCTTCTTCCTGCCGTTCTCACTCATAGCCGGTGAAAAACGTACTATCTCCGAAAGCTTACGACCGCGGATAAACTCGATATTTTCGGTGACAGTCCGAAGCGCATTTATGGAATCCATGACACCCCGGGAGGGAAGGGGATGCAACGTGGCCAGACGGTTAAGTCCAGCGTCCTCAATCAGGGAAAGCAGCAGGCGCGCAATCCGCGAGCGGCGCGTACGGCGGGTGCGATCATCTGCCGGTGCGACCGGACGCCCCGGTGCCTTAATCCGGGTGTCGGTGTCATCCAGCGGCAGAAAATCCCGGTAACTGATGCGACGGCTGCCGGCAGTTTTCCGGGTTCCGGAAGAAGTGGCACCGGCATCACCACTGAACGGACGGTACATCGCGCAGTCAGGCGCATGCTCATGGTTAAACCCGGACAGGAAAAGCGTCCCAGTGTCCTGCATCAGGTTGGCGCTGTTCATCGCCGGTGAATCGCCCGGCACACAGTCACACTGCAGCCAAGTTTCCCGCTGACGCATCTCCCGGAGCACCTTTTCCGCTAGCTCGTACTGCTCACGCCCTGTGGAAACCCGCCGCCCGGCAACGTTCTTGATGGCCGTTTCTTCGTCGTCGTCCAGCCAGCGGATGAGACCGCCCCGGGGAGCTTTCTTTCGGACAAGTTTCATGACCATACAGAACAGGTTCCTTTTCTGTGTGATGAAGTCGCCTACGGAATTGATGTCCTGGATAGCAGATCACCAAGCGGCTCGGTCAGGAGTGATCCAGTGCAAAGCCATTATAATCGTCAAGAAAGCTCCGAGCGAGAATGCGCATATCATCTAATTCTCTGACTTATTTGGACACTACGGTAATTCTGACCAGACTACTATCGGTGAATGTCAGAACTGTGCAATCACGACTCTCACCCGTCATTCGAGATCCTTCACGCAATGTCGCTTATAACGTCATTAGGGTTATGCACTAAGTCCTCTGGGACATTCCTTCTTCAAATCAAAAAGACTTGATAACAGGTCTTTTATATTCATACTATATGACCTGTTAAACAGTCTTATGAGGTGTCATATGCCCAGCATCATCCTGAGCGAAACCAGCGCCAGTGTCAGTGAACTGAAAAAAAACCCGATGGCTACAGTCAGCGCAGGGAACGGTTTTCCAGTTGCAATCCTGAACCGCAACCAGCCCGCTTTTTACTGTGTCCCGGCGGAGCTGTATGAAAAAATGCTCGATGCCCTGGATGACCAGGAACTGGTGAAACTGGTAACAGAACGCAGCAACCAGCAGCTACTCGACGTGGATCTGGATAGCTATCTATGAGCTACGCAGTTAAATTCAGGGAAGATGCACTGAAAGAGTGGCAAAAGCTGGATAAGACCATTCAGCAGCAATTTGCCAAGAAGCTAAAAAAATGCAGTGAAAATCCTCATATCCCTTCAGCAAAACTTAGAGGGATAAAGGACTGCTACAAAATAAAACTTCGTGCGTCGGGTTTTCGTCTGGTTTATCAGGTGATCGATAATGAGTTAATTATTGCTGTCGTTGCTGTTGGCAAGCGTGAACGCAGCGATGTATATAATCTTGCAAGTGAACGAATGCGGTAAAGGATAGAGAAATGACAATTGCATTGAGTATTTTTCTTGCGGTCATACCAATGCTCTGAATCGCCACGGATAATCTAGACACTTGTGAGCCGTTGATTATATTGATTTTCATATTCCGTAGGTGGCATCAGATCACTCGGACCATGCCGACACTTACTGCTATAAAAGATTTTGATGTAATCAAAAATATCACTGTGGGCTTATTCCCGCGTTCCGTAGATCTTCTTCTTTATCCGTTCGCGCTTCAGTAGCTGGAAAAAACTTTCTGCAGCTGCGTTGTCGTGACAGTTGCCGCGACGGCTCATACTGCCCTCCAGCCCGTATGATATCAGGAACGGCTGCCACTCATGGCTTGTGTACTGACTACCTTGATCAAAATGAACCAGCACCTCTTTTTGAGGATTACGTCGCCGTACGGCAATCAGAAGCGTATTCAGGACAATATTTTTCGTGTGGGTAGACCAGAAAAGGAAATAAATGACACAGTTTCTCAGCTCAACGAAGATAAGCCTGATATCACGAATGCACCGCTGGCTGGCCATCAGTCCGGGAGCCGCCGATCGGCTAAAACTGACGGCGCTGGCTGCCATGCTGGCAGACCACGTCAACACCCTGCTGCTGACGCATCCCCGACCGGAACTCTATGCGCTGGGGAGACTGGCGTTTCCGCTGTTCGTGCTGATATGGGCACGCAATGTGATGCTCCGGCCGGAGCGTCTGCAGTTAAGGGCAAACCGGATGTGGCTCCGGGCTGTGGTCACCCAGCCGGCATTCAGTCTGGCGTTCAGGGGGCACGACCCGTGGTACGCCCTCAACATTCTGTTTGTCTTCGCCGGTGTCACGCAGCTGCTTGCCTGGCATCACCGGTATCGTCTGGCAGGAATGACGGGCGGCATATTGTTGCTTGCCCTGATGACGTGGCCACTGTCAGTCGCAAGCTACGGCGTGCCGGGGCTGGTACTGGCGCTGGCGCTGGCCATCTTCCTGCACAACACGTCATTCCGGCACAGGCTTACGGCCGGAGCCGCCGCCTTCATTGCGCTGCTTGCGCTGAACAGTCAGCATTTTCTGACCATTCCGGTTACCGTCGCCGTGCTGGCCATACTGCCCACGGTTCTGCTGCCGGCAGCGGCGGTCAGTATGGCCACCTCACCGGCAGCGGGAACGGAAAACCGGTTTATGCCGGCGTCATTCTTTTACGTGGCCTACATCATTCATCTCATGGTTTTCGGTCTGGTGAGACTGTACCTTCAGAGCTGACTGCCCAGAAATTTCCCCCCACTTACGGTGAGCTCAGCGAATACAGCACAGCCCTATTATGAATCCGTACCGTTGAGCGTCAACTCTGTAAATACTTTGGCAGAAAAAGGGAGAACATGATGGGCACCAACGAAAAAACTTACGGAATGCCGGCTTCAGTGAGCGTGACGTTGAACATCTGCATGGCAGACTGAAGCAGGGAGGAGGGACGATGGATGAGCTGATTGCCGCCCTTTCCTGTCGTTCCGGGTTTCAGTATGGGTAACCGTCCACCCTTCTTCTGGCTATGGCAGTTGCAATCATCAGTGGCAGCCGGACGCATATCATTTCAGGTGGCGTGAGCGCTGTCATTGTACTGGTTGCCAGGGCCACTTTCCCCCTCTAAGGGAGAGAAAGCCAGCCGTTTACAGAAAACTATTTCCCTTCAGGATTGCGAACCCGTCGAGCATAAACAGGGCTCACTCAATGCGGCCAATTTCTCTGGTACATCCGGCTTCGACAGACTTCAGAACGGTAATGATCTGGTGTCTGATGAATCAGGCTTTACGCATGGTAATCTCCTCAGGAGGGCATAACATAATCAGTATGTCGGAAGATCTTTAAAAGTGAATGGGCCGTTTTGCAGGTATGCTTACAATTCTAACTGGTGGCGATTGTTCGCGGGATAATTATATAGTTATTTATTTTTTCTTTCATATTTTTGCAAGATTATTGTAAAGGGGAATAAAATAATAAAATATATGGCAGCTATAAAAGAATAAGCCTCCAGTGGTCGATAGGTGTCATGGGCTATGACTTGACCTTGGTAAAGTAAATCAGGAAGAGCCAGTACTGATAACAATGACGTATTCTTTAACTGCAATATGAGTTGATTAATTAAAGATGGTGTCGAATTTTTTAAAACCTGAGGCGTTATTACATAACATATAACCTGAAAAGAACTCATTCCTAACGATTTCGCAGCATCACTTTGTCCTCTTCCTAATGATAAAATTCCGCCACGTAATATTTCAGCATAAAAAGCGCCGCCATACAGGGAAAGGGTAAATAGAGCAGCTGATATAGCAGAGATTTGCAACCCCGTTAAAACAGGAAATGCATAATATACCCAGATAAGCTGAACCATAACTGGCGTACATCTGAATATTTCAACGTATGATCGGATGAGAAGTTGAACATAAAAATTAACTTCACTCGAGCATCTTAGCAAGGCTACCACAATCCCAATAATAAACCCTAAAATTACAGGTATAACTGTAAAAATACAAGTATACATAATTCCAGTAATGAATAGATTTTTATATTCTGGCAAAAATGAAAAATCCCACTGATAGAATGTCATAACGCAACTTATTAGAATTTAATAGAGGCAGGAAAATCATCCGGTTCAATGCCCGATAACTCCTTAGCATTTTTTAAAATTACATTTTTTATATCACCATTCGCTCTCTCACTTTCAATCCAGGAGTTTATTGAATCTTTAAAGTCAGGATTAATTTCTCTTTGCAGGCCTATTGAAACTGGAGCTGTAAGAATAGGATTTGGAACTTGTATTGAACCAATATCTGGATATTTATTAAGCAGTGATTGAGCTTGTAATATGACCAGAACCTGACAATCTACTCGTCCTGCTTGTAAGGCCATAGTTGCTTTAGTAGTGCTATCGAAACGCATGATTTTTGCCATGGGAAGCATGGGCGTAATGAAATTGTCCATTGATGAGCCTAAGTCTACAGAAACTTTTACATCACTTGAATTAAATTCATGCCAATCTTTTACTGGATATCCTTTTTTGCACAACATAGTATAAGTATTCTGAAAAACAGGTGACGAGAAATCAATCATATTGCGACGTGCTGGGGTTTCAGCCATACCAAACATTATATCTATCTTATTTGATTGCAAATCCATGACGGCGTTCCCCCATGTTGTTTCAATAAATTTTACTTCAACACCAAGATGTTGAGCAAATTTTCTGGAAAGATCAGATCCAAAACCAGTCCATTTATTGGTTATATTATTTTTATCGAAATATGGGATTGCACCAGAAATCACTCCAGCCCTCAAAACTTTTGTTCGCTTAATTCTCTCCATTGATGTTTCATTTTTAGCATATAACGGAACTGTAAAAGTAAGTAACATAATCAGAAAACCCGCCCGTAAAACAAAAACTGATTTAACAAACAAAGATATCGTCATACTCGTCAATGCCTATTATTTATATTTGTCTATTGTTGATATTAATTTCTCGTAGTTTGCTCCATTAAAGCTAGTCAGCACCATGTTGTTTTTGATAAATGTAAATGTTGGAACAACATTTACATTATATGTGCGATCTGCAAGCACATCAAAATCGTTAGCCTCAACGTCAATTTTTATGAAAAATACATCATCGTATTTTGTGCTTGCATCCTCGAATTTCGGGGAGATAGTTGAACAAGTACCACTCCAGGATGCATAAAAATACACCACAATAAGGTTAAAATTAGGTGATTGAATTTTTTTCTGATATTCATCTGCACTGGATGGGCTAAATACACTCATAAAAACCCCTTAAGAAATGGAAAATTAACGATATAATTTTTATCTTAAAAAATTATAACCTTTATTTTTAATTAAAAATTTTACATAGTATGTTAAATACTATTTTTATTCTGTTCTTTGTCAATTTCGTTGTCTGTCCATTCAAGGACAGACAAACCAGAACAGAAATCATCGAATCGTGGTTTGAAAAATCAACACTATGATCAATGCTATTCTTTATAATAAAGGAATGATTTATTGCTTGGCGCTTGCTGCTTCCGCGCCCACTGTTTTTTCATGTGCACTGCTTGATTCTTTGATAGCAGTTGAAGCTTCTTTTTTAGCCTCTTCATGCTGACCTTCTTTATGCAGTTTCGCTATTTTTTTATGGTGCTGAGCGACCATTTCGTGTTCTTTAGCCGCCTCCTCATGCACATTAGAAGCTTCAGAGGCGTTGCAGACAAAAGAAGTCACACTCAAGGCTAAAGCAGAAACTAACAATACTTTTTTCATTGAAAAATCCTTAATGTTAAGTTTGACAAATGTCGAGAATAACGTAGTTATAAATATGAAATTGTGCAATAAACTAAAAGAAAATAAGACAAATTAAAATTTTCTAACTGAAAAGAGTTTAGCTTTTTATTTTTGAATATATTACTTGACTATAAGCGCAGGAATTGAATACCCAAAGCTCCCAAACAATTTCATTTTCCTGTGCCTCCGAATATGATCCTGACCTGCTCCCCATTGATTAACATGTAAGCACACCCGTTTTAGTTCCACGCACTTTTTGAGATTTCCGGGGGGTCAGCCATCAGCCGGTACTCTTCCGGCGTCAGGTTATTCAGGGATCATGAGGCCGCTTGCTGTTGTATTCCGTCAGCCAGCGCTTCGCGGTTAAAATCATCCACCACGTTGAAGGTCCGGAAACGCCTGCCGCAGATCAGCGCATCGTGCATAAAGTCTATCGACCAGCTCTGGTTTAGTGCTTCCGGCGTGGCCAGCGGAGCCGGATTACGTACCGGCAGGCGCTGCTTTCCCTTACGGCGAAAATTCAGTTTCAGCAGGCAGTAAATATGGTGAACTCTTTTATGATTCCAGCTATTGCCCTGCCTGCAAAGGACCTGAAAAAGCTTTTTAAATCCGTATCGCGGATGGCGTTCAGCCACCACGGTCAGCGCCATAATCACCGGTTCATCACGTCGCGTATCCGGCTGATAACGAAATACCGTCCTGCTCAGCGACAATGTCCTGCAGGCCTGGCGTAAGCTCATGGCAAACTGCGCGATCAGATAGCTGACCAGCTCACGCTTTATCGCTGGTGTTAAAGCTTTTTTTCGATGACGTCTTTCAGGGCCCGGCATTCAGGGCTGAGATCAGCAAACATCTGTTTGAGGCGCCGGTTTTCATCCTCCAGGTCTTTCATCTTTTTGATATCAGAGGCTTCCATCCCGCCAAACTTCGCTTTCCAGTTGTAGTACGAGGCCTCAGAGATACCAGCTTCGCGGCAGACATCCTTGACGGTACGTCCGGCTTCGATGGACTCCAGAACGGCAATGATCTGGTGTTCGGTGAATCGGGCTTTACGCATGGTGATCTCCTCAGGGGGACATAATCAGTATGTCGGAAGATCTCTAAAAGTGAATGGTTCGCTTAAGTGGGATACTTACAGCAGGACTATAACGAGTCCAGACCTCATTCATCGCTGAATTACCAGACGCCGGCTGAATTTGCAGCAAGCTGGAGAAATGGAAAATATGAAGGTAAACAAACCGACATTATGGACTGACACGATCCTGCCCTATAGTTTGAGCATAGGAGGAGCGTATGGGCAGGCCACAGGACTTCGTTCAGGAACAGTTATCTACTTATCCACAAGGTAGATCCAAATATTAGTGATCCTAAGTAGATCTATTATAAGATCCAAAAAGATCCCGGTTCGCTGAGGACCGCGCCATTACTGGTCTGAGAAGGTATCTATATAAACTGTAGAGAGAAAAGAATAAGCTATGGTAAGCATTATATAAACTACAAAGAGAATATATCATACTATAATCAGTAAAAAATATAAGCTATAATCAGACAGTTACAGCAATCATTTGTATAACTCGCGCGTTAAAAACATAAAATTTTTCATCGAGTTACAATGTTTTTTAAATCAGGATGATTTATACGATCCACAGATCTGGAGCTCGTCTTGGAAAACGAAAATAAAGATCTAAAAAAGCTGTTTGAAGAAGTGGATAAATCCACTGGCGAGCTGATCACGCTCACTCCAAATGCTAATAATACGGTTCAGCCAGTTGCACTGATGCGGCTGGGTGTTTTCGTCCCAACGCTTAAGTCTTTGAAAAATAGTAATAAAAATACATTATCTAAGACTGATGCCACTGATGAGCTTACTCGTTTGTCAATCGCTAAAGCGGAGGGTTTCGATAAAGTCGAGATCACGGGTCCAAGGCTGGACATGGATAATGATTTTAAAACTTGGATCGGTATTATTCACTCCTTCGCTAAATATAAAGTGATTGGTGATAAGGTTCAGTTGTCGTTTGTTGAATTTGCCAAACTTTGTGGTATCCCATCCAGTCAGTCCTCACGAAAGCTTAGGGAGCGTATCAGCCCCTCATTAAAACGTATCGCGGGTACTGTAATATCATTCTCACGCACGACTGAAAAACATACCAAAGAATACATAACGCATTTGGTACAGTCCGCATTTTACGATACTGAGCGTGATATCGTGGTGCTGCAGGCAGACCCTCGCTTATTCGAGCTCTATGAATTTGATAAAAAAGTTCTTCTCCAGCTTAAGGCAATCAATGCATTGAAACGCCGCGAATCAGCGCAGGCGTTATATACATTCATTGAAAGCCTACCAAAAGATCCTGCTCCTATATCATTGGCTCGCTTACGTGCAAGGCTGAGCCTGAAATCACCTATTTTCTCGCAAAATCAGACCGTTCGACGGGCGATGGAGCAACTTAAAGAGATTGGTTATCTTGATTACACTGAGATGCAACGGGGTCGTAGCGTGCTGTTCAACGTACATTATCGCCGCCCTAAGCTAAAAGCCCCCAAAGACGAAAGCGAAGAGAATCCCAGACAGTCAGTGAGCTCTACGAGCATCCTTGATCCTGAACTCAGCGAAAAACTCCAGCTCCTTAAAAAGTTAGGAATCACGATGGACGATCTGGAAAAACTATTCCGTAGTAAGTAATCAAATAAGCTGTAACCAGTAATCCGCATCCAAGCACAGTCTATAGTAAGGTATTGATATGCTCAGTACTCTCTACAGCTTATGCTATACCCTCTACAGCAATTTTTTTCCCATATTACTCCCACATACATGGATGCGCTTCTTGACGTTATTTGCTTTCTATAGCTTATAGTGACTTGTTTGGGATCACTTGCTTATTGGGTATGCCATATTTTATATGATTTACTAAGTCAACGCCGAATAAAGGCGGTTAAGTTATATAAGATACAGTAAGTGAAGTGCTCTCTATAGCTTATGCATGCTGCATGATTAACACGTTACAGCTTATATAAACTGTAGTGGGTGTTCACTCGCTATAGCTTATATTTAGCTGTCGGTAATCATGAATCGACGCGGATAACTTAGACACTCCCAATTCTTTGATAACATTAATGTTCTGCCGACGACATCTTATCGCACGAATCACGTCGGCCCTTACTGCCATAAGTCATCCCGATTTAATCAAAACTATTGTGCGAATCTTCTTCCCGCGATCCGCCGATTTTTTCCTTTATCTGTTCGAGTTTCAGTCGCTGGAAAAGCTTTCTAAAAGCGCGTTGTCGTGGTGCCTCTCTACCGTATTTTTTGCGAGGCGGCGGAAACAACCGGCGGAATCTCACGTCTGAAGCAGGGGCTGGCAATTGATTTATAACGCATAAATAGCAAATTAATTTTTATTATTTTATTTTTTATTTTTTTCATCTAAATGTTTTATGTTTTTAAAAATATAACACTAAAAAAAAGGGTGGTGATTTATTTTGCGTGTAACTATTTCTGCCATTTATGGAATGGCTTTTAGCCTTTTATGGTGATACACGTGGCCACTGATAACATTACTGTATTTAACGCTCTTCCGGGAAAGCTCGGTATTTTTCCTGTGGGTTTGCTGTTTCGCTTTATTTCCCTGCGGCTCTTTACTTACCAGATGCACAGGGGAGTGTTTACTGATCTTTTGTTAGATATGTGCCCTGCCGGAAACGGGGGGAAGCCGTGAGCCCTCATAATCACTTTACTATCGCCAGCGTTGAATACCCGCGCACCTTCTTTTCGTCCGGTCTTCTGAAGAAAACGGCCAGGCTCTGTCTTGTCCTTCAGATATTTTCCCTGCTGTCTGCCGCAGTGCCTCCGGTGGCGATGGCAGCCTCAGGCGTGGAAAAAACCGGGGTGATGGTCTCTTTTCCTGAGTCTCTTATCACTCCCCCTTTGGGCGACAACCGCTCTGGCCTTCCGTCGCTCACGGCGGATGATGCTGACACGGCGACCCGTTCCAGGGGCGGCACACAGGATAGCGGGACAGCAGAAACTCGTCTGGCAGAGCATGCCCGCACGGCGGGCAACTTGCTGGGTAGTGCGGACACGGGCGGTGCTGCGGCAGGCCTTGCTCGTTCAGCTGTTGCCAGCGCTGCAAATGAGAAACTGGAGGGGTGGTTCGGTCAGTACGGTACCGTGAAAGCCGCTCTGAATCTCGATCAGAATAATACTCTAAATAACAGCAGTCTGGACTGGTTGTTGCCTGTCTATGAAGCTGAAAACAGCTTGTGGTTCATGCAAGCCGGGGTACGTAACGGGGATAAACGTAACACCCTAAATCTGGGTGCAGGCGCCCGTTGGTTACCGGGAACTGCCTCCTGGCTATACGGCGTCAATCTCTTTCTGGACAAGGATTTTACGGGCAACAACTTGCGCACTGGAGTGGGCACTGAGGCGCGTACGGATTACCTACATTTTTCCGGCAACCTCTATCATCGGTTGAGTGGATGGCGGGATTCACGTGATATGACAGGGTTTGATGAGCGTCCTGCAAACGGCTTTGATGTGCGAATGAAGGGATGGTTACCAACATACCCACAAATCGGTACCGAGCTGCGATATGAAAAGTACCAAGGGGGGAATGTGACCCTGTCCGGGGGCGGGCGAGGGTATAACGCCCCATATGCCCTGACTGCTGGGGTGAACTGGACACCATTCCCGCTCCTCAGCGTGGGGCTGGAGCAGAGGGCTGGGAAAGCGGGGCTGAACGACACAAACGCCAACCTCCAGCTCACCTGGCGTCCGTCGGATTCATTATCCTCGCAGTTGTCAGCAGATAGCCTGACCGGCTTACGCCAGCTTAACAATGGTCGGTATGACCTGGTTGATCGCAGCCACAGTATTATCCGCGAGCATCGGCGTCAACCGACTATCACGCTTGCTCTGAACCCAGAGAACATCACGGCTCATGAAAAAGAAAATAAAACCATTATGGTTACCACAAAAGGTCGCCACAGCCTCAGCAAGGTGAACTGGACCGCAGACAGTCTGATCGGCGCAGGGGGGAGTCTGGTGGCGGAAGACAAGTACCGCTACACGCTCACCCTCCCGTCTTATAACAACGATGCCGGAGATGAGGCAAACCGCTACACCCTGACGGCGGTAGCGGAAGACAGCCGGGGGAACCTTTCCCTCGCTGAAACCTTGACGGTGACGGTTCTGCAACAAGAGACGGCGGCAGAAACCATTCTGCAGGTCAGTGAGCGGAGCGCGCCGGCAGACGGGGAAAGCGTAATTGTAGTGACGACCCTGGTGGAAGGTAGCAGGACAGGGAAAACGGCGAGGGTAGTGACGTTTACCACCACCTATCCGGACGGTATGGTACAGGAGCGGGAGGTAAATGCGGATGCGGACGGACGGGCGTCCCTGAAACTGGCTTCCCGGCTGGCAGGCTTTGTTAAGGTACTGGCGAGAAGCGGGAAGACGGAACGGTCAGCGGAGGTGCAGTTTATCCCGATCGAAGGTGCGCTTGCAGGGTTACAGGATTCGCCGGATGCGGAACAGTCCGACCTGACGGCCAGTACCGGTTCAATAGAACCCGGCGAGCATGCCGAAATTGTGCTGACGCTGAAGGACAGTCAGGGCAACACGCTGCCGGGGCAGGCGGTGAGCCTTAAGGCCGACTCGGGCAGCCTGAGTGCGGTGACAGATGCAGGAGACGGCACCTATACGACGACGCTGACACACGATGGGTCTGTTACCGGTACGGTGCCTGCGACAGTGACGGCAACCGTGAAGGGGAT
>NZ_FPAU01000006.1:0-171911 GCF_900116535.1 Kosakonia arachidis
TGCGTTGAGCTAACCGGTACTAATGAACCGTGAGGCTTAACCTTACAACGCCGAAGATGTTTTGGCGGAATTGAGAGAAGATTTTCAGCGAGATTACAGATTAAGTTGGTATGCCTGAGGGGATACTGACAGACAGAATTTGCCTGGCGGCACTAGCGCGGTGGTCCCACCTGACCCCATGCCGAACTCAGAAGTGAAACGCCGTAGCGCCGATGGTAGTGTGGGGTCTCCCCATGCGAGAGTAGGGAACTGCCAGGCATCAAACAGGTGAAGAGGCCATCCGGAAGGATGGCCTTTTTGCGTTGCGGCGGAACAGACAGGAAAGCCCCGTGCACAGGCACCGGGCTTTTTTGCTTTATTTATTTTCTTTGTCAGGTCATATTCTTAATTGCTTATCCTGCTAAGCCAAAGTGTGATTGTAATCACAATTAGATTATAACAAATATGCAACATTTTTATCTTTGCGCAGTGGTGGACAAGGATATTCGCCATGGGTAAGTAAATTCTAGCTCTGGCAGGAGTATCATTCGAATGGCTGAAAGCAGCATAACAACACGTGCATCGCTCACCAGCAGCGATACTCGCAGAAGGGTGTGGGCGATTATTGGCGCTTCATCAGGCAATCTGGTGGAGTGGTTTGATTTCTATGTCTATTCCTTTTGCTCTCTCTATTTTGCTCATATATTTTTTCCGGCAGGAAATACGACAACTCAGCTATTACAAACCGCAGGTGTATTTGCCGCCGGTTTTCTGATGCGTCCTATTGGCGGATGGTTATTCGGTCGAATTGCCGATCGCCGCGGGCGTAAAACCTCAATGTTGATCTCTGTCTGCATGATGTGCCTGGGATCTCTGGTTATTGCCTGTTTACCGGGTTATTCCGTAATCGGCACTTGGGCTCCGGCACTATTACTGATTGCCCGTTTGTTCCAGGGGCTTTCTGTCGGCGGCGAGTACGGCACCAGCGCGACTTATATGAGCGAAGTCGCCGTGGAAGGACGTAAGGGTTTTTACGCATCATTCCAGTATGTTACGCTGATCGGTGGGCAATTGCTGGCGCTACTGGTTGTCGTGATCCTGCAACAGATTCTTGATGATGCTGAATTACGTACATGGGGTTGGCGTATCCCCTTTGCCATTGGCGCAGTGCTGGCCATTGTTGCTCTTTGGTTACGCCGCCAACTGGATGAAACATCGCAACAAGATGTTCGGGCTTTAAAAGAAGCCGGTTCAATGAAAGGATTATGGCGCAACCGTAAAGCTTTTCTGATGGTACTTGGGTTTACGGCGGGCGGATCGCTGGCGTTTTACACCTTCACCACTTATATGCAGAAATATTTGGTTAATACGGCGGGTATGCACGCAAATGTTGCCAGTATCATTATGACTGTAGCTCTGTTTGTCTTCATGCTGATTCAACCAATTATCGGTGCCTTATCTGATAAGATTGGGCGCCGCACATCAATGCTGCTGTTCGGCGGTCTTTCAATGGTGTGCACCGTACCGATCCTCAGTGCATTGCACAGCGTCACGTCGCCATACGCGGCATTTGCTCTGGTGATGCTGTCACTGGTGATCGTCAGTTTTTACACCTCGATCAGCGGGATCCTGAAAGCAGAAATGTTTCCTGCACAGGTGCGCGCTCTCGGGGTCGGTCTTTCTTATGCCGTGGCGAATGCGTTATTTGGCGGTTCGGCGGAATATGTGGCGCTATCGTTGAAATCATTGGGCGTCGAAACCGCTTTTTTCTGGTACGTCACCGTGCTGGGAGCGTTAGCGTTTCTGGTGTCGCTTATGCTTCATCGTAAAGGAAAAGGTATTCGTCTTTAGTGATTTGCCAGCTGCCACACGGTATAACCCGTCGTGGCACCGGCAACATCCCATGCGAAATCTTTCCAGCTCCAGCCGCTCCCCGCTGGGCGGCTATCCCAAAGCTCTTTCGATGCGCCAAGACTAATTGAAAACATCAGCCCTACCATTGCGCTGCGATCTCGACTATATCCCTGATGTTGGGCTACCTCGTTACCGGCGGCAGAAAGCATGGCAGAGCCCAGAAAATGCTGTGCCTTATCTTGCCCGCTCCAGCTATCATTGGCCATATGACTACAACCCGTCAGTAGCACCACACTGGCTATCAGCATATATTTCATCAGCAGACCTGAAAAAAAGCCCCATCACACGACAGGGCTTAGTTTTAAAGAATACGACTTATCAGCTTATCTATACGGATACGGCGCAATCGGCGAATAAGTTTGCGCACCTTCACCGGATAATCTGCAATGCTTTGCAAATCACGATAATGATTCACCACGGTAGTATGCGTGCGGATAAGCTCCAGCTCTTTGTCGCGCTGAGCCGCCAGTTCATGTTTCGGATCGTGAATCAGGATGGCGTTTTCCAGATCCAGCCGCCAGGCGCGGGGGTTCAGGTTGTTACCTGTCAGCAGGATCCATTCGTCATCCACCCACATTCCTTTCAGGTGATAAGTGTTATCGTCATCTTTCCATAAACGCACAACTAACTGATCGGTGTTAACATAATACTGTAGTCGGCTCAGGAAGCGACGCAGATTGATTTCATACAAATAAGGTAGTGCGCCGATTATTTTGAACGGTTGATCTTCCGGAATGAAAAAATCGTTAGCCGTTTTGTCGCCAACGATAATTTCCACTTTTTTACCCTCCCGCAGTAATTGAATAATGTTACGCACCAGCACCGCAGGCAGGTTGAAATAAGGGGTACAAATCGTCAGCTTGTGTTCTGCACACGGCATCAGATGAAAAATAGTTTTGTTCAGCAGGCTGGATTTGCCCAGACCGACCAATGGTGTGACCGCCAACTGATCGTTATCTGCATTGCCCTGGAAATGGTACGTAGCATCGCGCAGCTCCTGACGGAACAGACGAATATCGTTTTTGATTTCCGGGCTTTTCGGACGCTGAGCCTTATCAAGGCGATTTACGGCGCGTCCCTGAATCAGGTTCTGATCGACCCAGTTACGAATGATATCCGCCATTTCTGGGTTGTGGATTAACTGATAGCGGTCATAGCGATATTTATCGTGCTGATGCAGATAGACGTCATTGAGGCTTGCACCGCTGTAAAGTACGCTGTCATCAATGATGAATCCTTTGAAATGCAGCACACCGAGCGCTTCGCGCGTATTCACAGGAACGCCATAGACCGGAACCACAATGTCCGCATTTTCCTGAGCGAGGCGGCAGTACCAGTCGGCGTTGGTGTTCGATGCCACTGCGCCAATGCGGCCACGCTGGGCGCGGTGCCAGTCGACAAGCACACAGACATCCAGTTCCGGGCGCTGGCGCTTGGCTTCATACAGCGCGTGCAGAATTCCTTTCCCGCCATCATCCTGCTCCAGGTACAGGGCGATGATATAGATCCGGCGCGAAGCACTGGCGATTTTCGCCAGTAGCGTCTCCCTGAAATCAGCGGGTGAGTAGAAAAACTCTATGTCATCAACTGACTGGGCAATCTTGGGGAGTTGGGCAAGGTGTTGTTGATGTTTATTACGCTTAAATTTTGACAACATCACAGTGCGTTTCTTCTCTGTTTATTGAAGGGTCTTCTGTACCATGCAGACGACATAAGCGGGCAATAATAACACCGTGCCTGCTAAAGTAGTCAACATTTCCAGTATCTTACTCAGGATTGATCCGCCTTCATCAGTTGGAGAGACAAGCCCACAATGCCATCTTCCAGCTGAATATCAACGTCAAATCCTAGTTTACGCGCCAGCGTCACCATGCCGCGATTGTTGGGCATAGTAATACCATTCAAGCGCTTAAGTCCGTGATCCCGGGTATAACTGATAAGCTTCTCAAGTAAACGTCGACCAAGTCCTAGCCCTTTCAAATCTGAGCGAACCAGCACAGCAAATTCAGCGTCAATATTATCCGGGTCGGAAATTGCACGCGTAACACCCAGAATTTCTTCACCCTGATCTGTACGTCGTACCGCAACAAAGGCCATTTCCCGATCGTAGTCGATCTGTGTCATATTCGCTAAATCATCATGGGTAAATTCGTTGATCTCGCTAAAGTAGCGGTAGTAAAGATCTTCTTTTGTCACCTGGGCGATAAAGCGCCGTAGTTGAGGCTCATCTTCCGGAAGAATTGGGCGGAACAGGCACTGCTCGCCATTTTTCATCTGAACCTCTTCTTCCAGATGCTGAGGATAGGGACGAATAGCGAGACGCGTTTCACCGTTTCCGGCGATGGGGGCAATGGCCATGGTTACATCCAGCGCGGTGAATTCGCTACCGGAGGCAAGTAAAGGATGAATATCCAGCCGCTCAATTTCCGGGCAATCAACAATCAGATTCGAAACCTGCACCAGAAATTGGCTTAACCCGACGATATCCAGCGAGCGTAACGCGCTGCGTCCGCGGATCTTTTTACTTTTAATCGCCTGAATCACCAGATAACGGGCGAGATTCATGTTCAGCGGCGGCAGCGCAACGGCTGCCTGATCTTCTGCCCGCCATTCAACGCCGCCTTCGCCTAACATAATCAATGGGCCGAACACGGGATCATGTTCGACAACCACCCGCAATTCCTGGGCGCCCGCGCGGTTTGCCATGCTTTGTACCTGCAAACCGTGAATACGCGCCTGTGGCCAGTTCATCTTTACACGATCGATAATCGCATCCGCTGCCTGCTGCACTTCGTTCGCTGTGCGCAGATAAAGCATCACCCCCTGAACTTCGGATTTATGAGGAATATCCGGCGAACGCAGTTTTAAGGCAACCGGGTAACCAATCTGTTCAGCAATGTGTACGGCTTCAGCACTGTCATTGGCAATCCATGTCGGCAGCGTTTGTAGCCCCCAGGCGCCTAAAATTGGCTGAACTTCATGAGTATCCAGACTCCTTGCGCCCTCCATCAACGCTTGCTGTAACAGATGGTGTGCTTCGGCGGTATTCGCCGCCATACTGAGGGATATTGCGGGTGTTTCGCGGAGTTGTTTCTGGTTACGGCGATACTCCACCATATGCATAAAGGCCGTAATGGTGCCTTCCGGTGTGCGGTAAGTGGGTAAACCTGCTTCGCTGAACAGGCGTCGGGCTTCCTGCGAAGAAAACTCGCCGCACCAATTGGTCAGCACCGTCACATATTTCCCGCGCGGATGTTTGTTCAGTGCGTCGATCAATGTTACTGCGCTTTCGCTACCCGGTGCGGTGGCGCTGGGCGCATGGATCACCATCAACGCGTCGTAATCCTGGCTGTCGAGCAAAATATTAAGTGCCGCGACATAGCGCTCATTACTGGCATCATCGCGTAAATCGAGCGGGTTACCGGGGACGACGGAATCCGGTAACGCCGTGTGCAAACGGGACAGCGTCTCTTCGCTGAGTGCGGCCAATTTGCCATTACGCAGCCAAAGCTCATCCAGCGCCAACGCTGCCGGCGCGGCGCCATTACTGACGATCATTAGGCGCTCGCCACGCAGCGGACGCATATGGCTGAGCGTTTCTACTGCAGAAAACAGTTCATGTGTATCCTGGACACGCAGCAAACCGGCTCGCTGAATCGCCGCATCCCAGGCGGGATCAAGACCAGAATGCACCTGCAATAATCGCTGCGCTTCCGGGCTGCGGCCGCTTTTGATAACCAAGATAGGTTTATTTCGTGATGCACTGCGGGCGGCAGAGACAAAGCGACGCGCATCGCTTAAATGTTCCAGATACAGCAGGATGGCGCTGGTTTTGCTATCCCGTGCGAGAAAATCCAGCAGCTCGTCAACATCAATATCCAGGCTATCGCCAAGCGCGATGAAGTAAGAGAAACCCATCTCTCGCTGTTGCGCCCAGTCGAGTATCGTATTTGACACTGCCGCTGACTGGGAGATAAACGCCAGTTTGCCGCGCGTAATCGGCACCGGCGAAAAACTGGCGTTCAGCCCCTGCCATGGCGCAAGTAAACCGAGGCTGTTCGGACCGAGCAGTCGCATCTGGTAGCGTGCAGCGCAGGCCAGAAGAAGTGGGTGCTGTTCGGGAGGCGCAGAGAGAATAATGCAGGTTTTGCAGCCTTTTTGCCCTAGTGCATCAAGCAGTTCAAGGTTGCGTTTGGCATGCGTGCACAGCACCGCGAGATCGGGCGTAAACGGTAGACTGGCGACATCCGGCCAGGCCAGTACGCCCTGAACTGCTTTATAGGCGGGCGTGACCGGTAATACCGGCCCGGCAAACCCTCCCGCCAGTAAATTGCGCATCATCAGAAAACCTGCGCGATCCGCCTTCATTGACGCGCCCACCACCGCAATCGATCGGGGACGTAATAACGCTTCCAGCCCTCGTTGGCTCATACTGGCCTCCGCTTAAGAGAGATCAACTAATTTTAAACGTTTTCGGCTGCGTTTGCTGTGATAGCGGATGGATGGCGGGTTTTGCCTGCCAGATAACGTTCGCGAAAGAGTATGAAATGTTCGCCGAGCGCCTGTGCGGCCGCGTTGTCGTGCGCGATATCCAGCAGCGCAATCGCCACTTCTGCGGTGCAATACTGATCCTCAGCATGCGCTTCCCGTAGGCGGTAAGCGGAAACGCGCGAGAGATCCACAGAAATAACCGGCAGTGCATCCAGATAAGGGCTTTTACGAAACATTTTTCGCGCTTCCGTCCAGGTGCCGTCCAGCATAATAAATAGCGGTGGTTTACCAGGTGGTGGCGCGCTCAGCACCGGTCGTTTGCTGCCCGCATAAGAGGCGGGAAACACGACCATTGGCTGGTACGTCTCACTGCGACAGAGATCGATAAGCGCCTGCGGCGGTTCGGTGCGAGACCACTGAAAGGCCTGCGTATCGGGTAATACATCGGCGATCAACCTTCCGGTATTGCTCGGTTTCATCGGTTCGGTATCGAACATCACCAGGCAGAAACGACTGTTGGCGGTCGCGGGTTTTAACGTCTCGCACAGGCACTGGCGTAGCGGAAGGAGGCAACGCTGACAGCGGCGGATACGGTTACCACGGGCAAGGAACGGACGCGTCGAACGGGCAAGACGTTCGGCACGGAGTCGAAGAACAGCGTTTTCGGTCATGGGGATTGCGCAATAAAAACGCCATTGTCGCAGAGCTGGAAACGGGGCACAAGATGTGCCCCGACGGGATCACAGCGATTCGTTGAGCCAACTGTCGAATGGTGCTTTCGGCATGGCGCCGCTAAGCATGTCGACAACTTCACCATTCTTGAACAGCATAATGGTTGGAATACTGCGAATGCGGAATCGTGCACTCAGTTCACGTTCATCTTCGGTGTTCACTTTGACAAATCGCACTTTGCCGCTGCGTTCTTCCGCTACATCTTCAAAAATCGGCGCAAAACTACGGCACGGGCCGCACCATGGTGCCCAGAAATCAACGACCACGGGCAGATCGTCTTTCAGCAACTTATCCAGCGTGTCACCGGTAGCGTTGATCACATCTCCATCGAACAGCTCGTGTCCACAGCGTCCACATTTTGCGCCGTCGTTCATTCTCTCTTCGGGAATGCGATTCAGCGCCTGACAGCTTGCACATACGGTATTCATAACTAACCTCAGGAAAAGCGATGGTACAGAACGGCATGACTGCCGGTATGTTTCTACTATGTTACATATTATTAATAAGAAGGTTTTAAACGACAATGCGTTTTGTTCAATGAATACAATAGTCGATAGCTTTTGAACGAATTAATGGCGAAGCGCAAGGACATCAGGTAATCTGCGCGCTTCGCGCAGCGCTGGTGGAGAAAAGCATGAACGATGAATTAAAGAACAAAAGCGGCAAGGTCAAAGTGATGTATGTCCGCAGTGATGATGATTCCGATAAACGTGGCCAGAACCCGCGCACCGGGAAAGGGCCAGCACGTGCAGGATCGTCGTCTCGCGCCGGAGATGACCGTCGTACTGCCCGCGATGATCGTGGCCGCCCTGGCCGTGATGACCGAAGCCGTTCTGCTCGCGACAACAACAGTCGCCGCCCGCAGCGAGACAATTACAGTGAGCGTGGTGATTCACCGTGGCGTACCGTTTCCCGCGCGCCGGGCGACGACACGCCGGAAAAACCGGATCATGGTGGCATCAGCGGTAAAAGCTTTATTGATCCTGAAGTGCTGCGTCGTCAACGTGCAGAAGAGACGCGCGTATACGGCGAAAACGCTTGTCAGGCGTTGTTCAGCAGCCGTCCTGAATCCATTGTTCGCGCCTGGTTTGTCCAGAGTGTAACGCCGCGTTTTAAAGAAGCCCTGCGCTGGATGGCAGCAAACCGCAAAGCTTATCATGTGGTGGATGACGAAGAACTGGAGAAAGCGTCCGGTACGGAACATCACGGCGGTGTCTGTTTCCTGATCAAAAAACGCAATGGTTTGAGTGTGCAGAAATGGGTGGCAAGCGCCGGTGAAGAGGATTGCGTGTTGGCGCTTGAAGATGTTGGCAACCCGCATAACCTTGGCGCGATTATGCGTAGCTGCGCGCACTTTGGTGTCAAAGGTGTGGTGTTGCAGGATGCTGCGGTGATTGAATCCGGTGCGGCTGTGCGTACCGCAGAAGGCGGAGCCGAACACGTTCAGGCAATTACTGGCGACAGCTTTGTCGATGCGCTGGAAGAGTTCCGTCAGGCTGGTTATGCGCTGGTAACGACTTCCAGCCACAACGGCACGTCGCTGTTCAAAACGACGTTACCGAAAAAAATGGTGCTGGTACTGGGCCAGGAGCGCGATGGTTTATCTGATGCAGCGCTTTCCCGCGCGGATCTAAGCGTCTCGATTGGGGGTACCGGCAACGTTGAAAGTCTCAATGTTTCTGTGGCAACTGGCGTGTTGCTGGCAGAATGGTGGCGGCAGAACAAAGCCTGAGTCTGACGTTAGCCAACAGATTAAAAAGCCAGCGCGATGCTGGCTTTTTTTTACTCGGTTTCTGCGGGCAGTGTCGGCATCCAGTCGATAGGCTGTTCTCCATGCTGCTCCAGCCACTGATTTGCCAGCACAAAGTGATTACAACCAAAGAAGCCACGATGCGCTGAGAGCGGCGACGGGTGTGGCGCACGTAAAACATGGTGGCGGGATTTGTCGATAATCGCCCCTTTCTTCTGCGCATGCGAACCCCAGAGTAAAAACACGATGCCTTCCCGATGTTCATTAATCAGCGCAATCACTTTGTCGGTAAAGGTTTCCCAGCCGAGGCTGGCATGTGAGTGTGCCTGGCCGGCACGTACCGTCAGCACGGTGTTGAGCAGTAATACGCCCTGGCGTGCCCAGTTCTCCAGATACCCATGCTGTGGTCGCACGAAGCCCGGTATGGAGTTTTCCAGTTCTTTATACATATTCAACAGGGAAGGTGGGATGGCGATACCCGGACGCACAGAAAATGCCAGACCATGCGCCTGATCAGGACCGTGATAGGGATCCTGTCCCAGAATTACCACTTTAACGTCGCCCAGTTCGGTAAAACGGAAAGCGTTAAACACATCTTTCTGCGGTGGGTAGATGGTCATTCCGGACTGCCGCTCAGCCGCAACTGTACTGAGGGTATTAATAAAGTAGGGCTGCTGTTTTTCTTCTGCCAGCACATCATGCCATGTTAATGAGGTGGTCATCCCGCTCTCCTGCGAAGTTGGTTCCCCGTAGCTTAACTGCTTCTTTCGGTAGAACAAAATTCACCGCCGGCTTTTGCTAGATTTACTCAAAAAAAATTGAAAATTTACAAAATTTTTAAGGCGTCTGGAAATGCGTAACTTGATATAAAACAAGTATATTACCTAATCACCATTTTCTCTGTGTGGTTTTTGTTGATTTAAATCAAAGAATGCGGGGTGTTAGGCTGGTATATAAACAATCAGACAACAATGGTTTTACCAATTAGCCGGGAAAACCGGCGAATCGAATAAATGTGCCGAAGGGAGGCAAATCATGATTACTGGTATCCAGATTACTAAAGCTGCAAACAACAACTTGTTGAATTCGTTTTGGTTGCTTGATAGCGAAAAAGGCGAAGCACGTTGCGTCTGTGCAAAAGGTGGTTTCGCGGAAGATGAAGTGGTTGCAGTTAACAAACTGGGCGCTATCGAATACCGTGAAATTCCGATGGAGGTAAAACCGGAAGTACGCGTGGAAG
The DNA here is from genome assembly GCF_900116535.1 of Kosakonia arachidis. Lineage (GTDB taxonomy): Bacteria > Pseudomonadota > Gammaproteobacteria > Enterobacterales > Enterobacteriaceae > Kosakonia > Kosakonia arachidis. The sequence goes on from NZ_FPAU01000006.1 coordinate 10,107, forward strand.
GCGGTCAGCACTTGAACGTGAACGTTCTGCGTCGTGAAACGCTGCTTGATGCCGTTGAACATCCGGAAAAGTACCCGCAACTGACCATTCGTGTATCCGGTTATGCAGTACGTTTTAACTCGCTGACGCCGGAACAGCAGCGCGACGTTATTGCTCGTACCTTTACTGAAAGCCTGTAATTTCAGGCTGATATAAAAAAACGCCGGGATATTATATCCCGGCGTTTTTTTACTCTTCTGTTTTTTGCTGCCCGCTGCTCGCAGTGCTGGGCTTGCGTCGCTTACCGATGTTTTTGGTATCACGATGGCGTTGCTTCACGCGCGGTTTCTCTTTCTCTTTCTCTTTTTTCTTCTCTTCGCGTTTGGCCAGCACTTTTTTCGACGGCTTGCCTTTCAGCTTCTCGCTTGGCACTCTCGTTGTCGGGCGCAGTTCGTCCACGACGCGGGCTTTCAGCGGCTCTTCAACGTAACGACCTACTTTGCCCAGTAACAGCTGATCGTGCGCTTCAACCAGGGAAATGGCTGCGCCTTTGCGACCGGCGCGGCCGGTGCGGCCAATACGGTGCAGATAGGTGTCGCCACTGCGCGGCATATCGAAGTTAATGACGTGACTGACATCCGGAATATCGATACCACGCGCAGCAACATCGGTGGCGATAAGCACGTTGACGCGACCATCGGTCAGTCGTTTGATCGCTTCGTTACGCTTCACCTGTACCATCTCGCCTTCGAGATAGCAGTTATTGATGCCCGCTTCGCGCAACCAGCCTGCCAGCTCATGCACGCGTTCACGTTTACGCACGAAGACGATAGAACGGCTGACTTCTGGCTGTTTCAGCAGGTGTATCAGCAGAGCGGTTTTGTGTTCAAGGTTGTCGGCGCGGTAGTACCATTGGTGGATTTTCTTACGTTCGCGCGTTGACGGTGTGGCGGAGACTTCTACGGGATCTTCCAGCAGACGTTCGGCGAAATTTTTGATCGCTTCGCCTTCAAGCGTTGCGGAGAAGAGCATCGTCTGCTTGCGCCAGCGGGTTTCACCCGCAATATGCTCAATATCCTGCGCGAAGCCCATATCCAGCATGCGGTCGGCTTCATCGAGGATCAACGTTTCTACTGCGCGACAGTCGAAGTTCTCTTCTTTAATGTATTGCAGCAGGCGACCAGTGGTGGCAACAACGATATCCTGGTTTTCACTGAACACTTCAGCGTGGTTCATGTAGGCGACGCCGCCAGTAATGGTTGCGATATCCAGATGGGTATTCACCGCCAGTTCGCGGGCATGATCGGCAACTTGCATTGCCAGCTCGCGGGTTGGCGTCAGGATCAGAATACGCGGCGGGCCGGATTTCTTACGTGGAAAGTCCAGAAGGTGTTGCAACGCTGGCAGCAGATAGGCCGCCGTTTTACCGGTACCAGTAGGCGCAGAACCAAGGACGTCACGCCCCTCAAGCGCAGGCGGAATGGCAGCTGCCTGGATAGCGGTTGGGCGCGTAAAGCCTTTATCCTGGAGCGCGTCCAGCAGGCTGTCGTCAAGTTCGAGTTCGGAAAAAGTCGTTACAGTCATGATCTACCTCGGTGTGGGGCGCTGATTATAGACGTTACGGCTGGAATCTTCATCTGTTGTCTGCTTATCGCTTTTCCGGCGCTTTGCTTTCGCCTATGCTACGCCTGTTTCCGTATTGAGGTTGTAAAGATGTCTCAGCCAAAGGCTCAGTTGCGCCGTGACGGCTTCACGTTTAAAGAATTCTTTGTCGCACATGATCGTTGCGCCATGAAGGTGGGCACCGATGGGTTGATGTTGGGTGCCTGGTCGCCGGTATCAAAAGCCCGGCATGTGCTGGATATCGGCACGGGAAGCGGTCTGCTGGCGCTGATGCTGGCGCAGCGAACTGGACCGACGGTGACCATTGATGCCGTCGAACTTGATGAGCAGGCTGCTTCTCAGGCGCAGGAAAATGTACTGGCATCGCCGTGGGCAGATCGCATTACTGTTCATGAGGCAGATATTCGCCAGTGGAGCAATGAGAATACGGCGCGTTACGATCTGATTGTCAGCAACCCTCCCTATTTTGACGAAGGGGTGAAATGTGCAACGCCAGAACGCGATCGCGCGCGCTATACCACCACGCTGGATCATCAGTCATTACTGGAAATTGCTGCAACACTGGTGACGGAAGAGGGCTTTTTCTGCGTTGTACTACCGATTGAGGCCAGCGAACCTTTCACACAGAAAGCACTTGGTATCGGCTGGCATCTACGTTTGCGAACCGATGTGTCAGAAACGGAAAGCCGTTTGCCGCATCGTGTCCTGCTGGCGTTCTCGCCGCGCGCCGGTGACGTGTTCGCCGACCGGCTGGCGATTCGCGGGCCGGATCAGCGCTATTCCGACAGCTACACCGCGCTGACCCAGAGCTTCTACCTGTTTATGTAACTGCGCGGCGAAAGTACCGTCGGGCCGGATTCCGTAAACTGTTCGGGGTAATCCAGCGTGTAATGCAACCCGCGGCTCTCTTTGCGCTGCATCGCGCAGCGTACAATCAGCTCGGCTACTTGCACCAGGTTACGCAACTCCAGCAGATTATTAGAGACGCGGAAATTGGCGTAGTACTCGTCAATTTCCTGTTGCAACAAGGTAATGCGGCGCATTGCGCGTTCGAGTCGTTTTGTGGTGCGTACGATACCCACGTAGTCCCACATAAACAGCCGCAGCTCGTGCCAGTTATGTTGCAGAATAACCCGCTCATCGGCATCGTCTACGCGGCTTTCATCCCAGGCTGGCAGCGCCGGAATGGCATGTGCATGTGGCATGCGGCGGGCAATGTCTTCCGCCGCCGACCAACCGTACACCAGACATTCGAGCAGTGAATTCGATGCCATGCGGTTCGCACCGTGCAGGCCGGTATAGCTCACTTCGCCAACGGCATAGAGGCCATCGACGTCACTACGTCCGCAATCGTCAACCATCACTCCGCCGCATGTGTAGTGCGCAGCAGGCACTATTGGCACAGGTTCTTTGGTCAAATCGATCCCCAGCCCCAGCAATTTTTCATAAATCATCGGGAAGTGATGACGAATAAATTCTGCAGGTTTATGGCTAATATCGAGGTACATGCAGTCCGCACCGAGGCGCTTCATTTCATGATCTATAGCGCGGGCTACGACGTCTCGCGGAGCCAGTTCGCCACGCGGATCAAAGTCCGGCATAAAACGGGTACCGTCCGGACGTTTCAACCAGGCACCTTCACCACGCAGCGCTTCGCTGAGCAGGAAGCTGCGTGCTTGCGGATGAAACAGCGCAGTGGGATGGAATTGGTTAAATTCCAGGTTCGCTACCCGGCAACCAGCGCGCCATGCCATGGCGATGCCGTCACCGGAGGAGATATCCGGGTTGGTGGTGTATTGATAGACTTTCGATGCACCGCCGGTCGCCAGCACCACCGCCTTTGCCTGGCAGGTTTCCACCTGTTCTTTATTTCGGTTCCATACCCATGCGCCAACGACGCGACGCGTGCCCGGAAGACCGATTTTGTCCGAAATAATCAAATCCACCGCATTGCAGCGCTCAAGTATGCGAATATTCGGATGGTTGATCGCCTTGCTGACCAGGGTATTTTCCACCGCTTTACCGGTGGCGTCTGCGGCATGAAGGATGCGGCGATGGCTGTGCCCGCCTTCGCGCGTCAGATGGTAGCTGGGCTCGCCATTTGCGGCGATCTCGGTGTCAAATAACACCCCCTGATCGATAAGCCACTGTACGCAGGAACGCGCATTGCTGGCGACAAACTCTGCCGCGTGACGTTCAACAATTCCTGCGCCAGCAATCAGCGTATCTTCCACATGAGATTCGACGCTGTCTGTTTCGTCAAAAACGGCTGCAATGCCGCCCTGAGCATAAAATGTTGAGCCTTCACTGATTGGCCCCTTACTTAAGACGATGACTTTGTGCTGTGCAGCCAGACGTAAAGCTACTGAAAGACCGGCGGCGCCGCTGCCGACAACCAGGACATCACAGGAGAGTTCAGGCGTTGTTTTCATGATCTGTGTTTAATTTACTAAACAAGGTTTGCTGAGCATAGCACCGTGTCCAGCGAAAGATCACTCTTTTTTGCACTGGCTGTATTAATGGCTAAACAGGATCTTTTTGCCAGCATATGTCATAAGCGGAAAAAATAGTTAAGATGCAGATTGTTAGTGAAGGTGTATTAGAGATGAAAAAAAAACACTATTGCGTTACTCTCTGGCGATCTTAAGGTCTTCTCTTTGAGAAAACAGAGTGTTCAGCGTTTGCAGACTTATAATGAGTGATAATAATTTTTTGCGAACGATACACAAAAACAATGGCGTAACGGAACTTTACTGTAAACCTGGGCTCTAATTGGCTGCTTGCTCATATTGCAGTATTGGAGTGGCGTTCTGGATACGCGTGGAAATTGGTTTTGGGGAGATTTTACCTCGGATGAGCGAGCAGTTAACGGATCAGGTTCTTGTCGAAAGGGTCCAAAAAGGAGATCAGAAAGCGTTTAACTTACTGGTGGTACGCTACCAGCATAAAGTGGCGAGTCTGGTTTCCCGGTATGTCCCTTCGGGCGATGTACCTGATGTCGTACAAGAATCATTTATAAAGGCCTATCGCGCGCTTGATTCGTTCAGGGGAGATAGTGCTTTTTATACTTGGCTATACCGAATCGCTGTTAACACAGCAAAAAATTACCTGGTCGCCCAGGGGCGCAGGCCGCCATCCAGTGATGTGGACGCGATTGATGCAGAAAACTTCGAAAGTGGCGGTGCACTGAAAGAAATTTCGAACCCTGAGAACTTAATGTTGTCAGAAGAACTGAGACAAATAGTTTTTCGTACCATTGAGTCGCTCCCGGAAGATTTACGCATGGCAATTACGTTGCGGGAGTTGGATGGCCTGAGTTACGAAGAGATTGCGGTCATCATGGATTGCCCGGTTGGTACAGTGCGTTCACGTATCTTCCGTGCACGTGAAGCTATTGATAATAAAGTTCAACCGCTTATCAGGCGTTGACGATAGCGGGATACTGAAAAAGGTATTAGGCATGCAGAAAGAACAACTTTCCGCTTTAATGGATGGCGAAACGCTGGATAGCGAGCTGCTCGCAGAGCTGACCCGCGATCCTGAAATGCAGAGAACCTGGGAGAACTATCACCTGATTCGCGACTCTATGCGCGGTGATACGGCCGATCTCCTCCATTTCGATATCTCCGCCCGCGTGATGGCCGCGATTCAGAACGACGTCGTTGAAACCGCAACGCCGTTGATTCCCGAAGTGCAGCCTGCACCGCACCAATGGCAGAAGATGCCGTTCTGGCACAAGGTTCGTCCGTGGGCAAGCCAACTTACTCAAATGGGCGTAGCGGCATGCGTATCGCTTGCTGTTATTGTTGGTGTCCAGCACTATAATGGCTCGACTGAATCAACCCAACAGCCCGAAGCGCCAGTGTTTAATACACTGCCGATGATGGGTAAAGCCAGTCCGGTAAGTTTGGGGGTTCCTTCTGATGCATCGGCAAACGCCGGTCAGCAACAGCAGGTGCAGGAACAGCGTCGTCGCATTAATGCGATGTTGCAGGATTACGAACTGCAACGCCGTCTGCACTCCGAACAGCTTCAGTTTGAGCAGGCGCAAACGCAGCAGGCCGCTGTACAGGTGCCAGGAAATCAAACTTTAGGAACGCAATCGCAGTAATGAAGCAACTTTGGTGTGCCATGTCTTTTGTGGCTACTGGCCTGTTCTTCTCTGTCAACGCCTCGGCTGATGATTCATCCGGGGCGTTGTTGCAGCAAATGAATGTGGCGAGTCAGTCACTCAACTACGAACTGTCTTTTATCAGCATTAATAAGCAGGGAGTAGAGTCTTTACGCTACCGTCATGTGCGTTTGAATGACCAACCGCTTGCACAGTTATTGCAAATGGACGGTCCGCGCCGGGAAGTGGTGCAGAGGGGCAGTGAGATCAGCTACTTTGAGCCTGGTCTTGAGCCCTTTACGCTCAACGGCAACTATATTGTCGATTCACTACCGTCGCTGGTTTATACCGATTTCAAACGTCTTTCCCCTTACTATGACTTCATCTCTGTAGGCCGTACGCGCATTGCCGACAGGCTGTGCGAAGTGATCCGTGTTGTGGCGCGCGATGGCACGCGGTACAGCTATATCGTCTGGATGGATGAGGAGACGCATTTGCCAATGCGTGTCGACTTGCTCGATCGCGATGGCGAAACCCTTGAGCAGTTCCGCGTCATCGCATTCTCGGTCAATGGCCAGGTTACCAGTAATATGCAGACGCTGGCAAAAGCCAGTCTGCCGCCGCTGCTGTCATTACCGGTTGGCGATAAGGTTGATTTCAATTGGACGCCATCCTGGGTGCCGCAGGGCTTTGAGCAGATATCCAGTAGCCGCCGTAAATTGCCAACGCTTGAGATGCCGGTTGAATCGCGTCTTTATTCTGATGGGTTATTCAGCTTCTCGGTTAATATCAGCCCGGCCAATCAGAACAGTGCTGAACAGTTGCTGCGCACCGGTCGACGCACCGTGATGACCACGGTTCGCGATAACGCGGAAATCACTGTTGTCGGCGAATTGCCACCGCAAACCGCAAAACGCATTGCGGACAGTCTTAAATTCAAGGCCGCACAATGATTAAAGAGTGGGCGACAGTTATTTCCTGGCAAAATGGTAACGCGCTGGTCGAATGTGATGTCAAAGCATCCTGTAGCAGTTGTGCTTCCCGTGCAGGTTGCGGCAGCCGTGTGCTGAATAAGCTGGGTCCGCAAACAACGCATACGATTGCTGTTCCTTGCGAACAACCGCTGGTGGCGGGGCAAAAAGTGGAGTTGGGCATTGCTGAAGCCAGCTTGCTAAGCTCCGCAATGCTGGTGTATATGTCCCCGCTGGTGGGGCTGTTTGCCGTGGGCGCTATTTTCCAGTCGCTTTTTGCTGCCGATATCGCAGCGCTGTGCGGTGCGGTGCTGGGCGGTGTTGGCGGCTTTTTACTCGCGCGCGAGCTGTCGCCAAAGCTGGCTACCCGCAGTGAATGGCAACCGGTGATCTTAAGCGTTGGCTTGCCGCCAGAGATGATTCGCGTCGATAGCGTCACTGCGGAAAATCATCCGTAATTTCCCTTTTCGCCTTGCGGTAATGGCGTCACTTTCTGGCATTTCCCCGCATTGTGGTTGTAGTGTAGAATGCGGCGTTTCAGTACATTTGACGTCAGGCGCGAACAGGCCTCTTAGCTACTCGTAAGGCATAAAATCTCACTCTATGAAGAATATTCGTAACTTTTCGATCATCGCTCACATCGACCATGGTAAGTCGACGCTGTCTGACCGTATCATCCAGATTTGCGGTGGTCTTTCCGATCGCGAAATGGAAGCCCAGGTTCTTGACTCGATGGATCTTGAGCGCGAGCGCGGTATTACTATCAAAGCGCAAAGTGTGACGCTGGATTACAAAGCTAACAATGGTGAAATCTACCAGCTCAACTTTATTGATACTCCAGGTCACGTTGACTTCTCCTATGAGGTTTCCCGCTCATTGGCTGCCTGTGAAGGGGCGCTGCTGGTGGTGGATGCCGGGCAGGGTGTTGAAGCACAGACGCTGGCGAACTGCTATACCGCCATTGAAATGGATCTCGAAGTGGTGCCGGTACTGAACAAGATTGATCTGCCAGCTGCCGATCCTGAACGCGTTGCGGAAGAGATTGAAGACATCGTCGGTATCGACGCTACCGATGCGGTGCGGTGCTCGGCGAAGACTGGCGTCGGCGTTCCGGATGTACTGGAGCGTCTGGTGCGTGATATTCCCCCGCCAGAAGGCGATCCGGATGCGCCGTTGCAGGCGCTTATCATCGACTCATGGTTCGATAACTACCTTGGCGTGGTTTCTCTGGTGCGTATTAAAAACGGCACCATGCGTAAAGGCGACAAAATTAAGGTAATGAGCACCGGGCAGGTCTATAACGCTGATCGCCTCGGTATTTTCACGCCGAAACAGGTTGACCGTAACGAACTGAAATGCGGCGAAGTCGGTTGGTTGGTCTGCGCAATTAAAGACATTCTCGGCGCACCAGTCGGCGATACCCTGACCGCAGCCCGTAACCCGGCAGACAAAGCGCTGCCAGGCTTTAAAAAAGTGAAGCCTCAGGTTTATGCAGGCCTGTTCCCGGTCAGTTCCGATGATTATGAAAACTTCCGTGACGCACTCGGTAAGCTGAGCCTGAACGATGCTTCGCTGTTCTATGAGCCGGAAAGTTCCACCGCGCTGGGCTTCGGCTTCCGCTGCGGCTTCCTCGGCCTGCTGCACATGGAGATCATTCAGGAACGTCTGGAGCGTGAATACGATCTGGATCTGATTACCACCGCGCCGACCGTAGTCTACGAAGTGTTGACCACCAACAAAGAGGTGGTTTACGTCGACAGTCCTTCCAAGCTGCCACCGCTGAACAATATCGATGAACTGCGCGAGCCGATCGCCGAATGTCATATGCTGCTGCCGCAGGAATACCTGGGCAACGTCATTACCTTGTGCGTAGAAAAACGCGGCGTACAGACCAACATGGTTTACCACGGTAACCAGGTGGCGCTGACCTATGAAATACCGATGGCGGAAGTGGTGCTGGATTTCTTCGACCGCTTGAAGTCGACCTCGCGCGGTTATGCGTCGCTGGACTACAACTTCAAACGTTTCCAGGCTTCAAACATGGTACGTGTGGACGTGCTGATTAACGGCGAGCGTGTTGATGCGCTGGCGCTGATTACCCACAATGATAATGCGCCGTACCGTGGCCGTGAGCTGGTGGAGAAGATGAAAGAGCTGATCCCGCGCCAGCAGTTTGATATCGCGATTCAGGCGGCGATTGGCAACCATATTATTGCCCGCTCTACCGTGAAACAGCTGCGTAAAAACGTACTGGCAAAATGCTATGGCGGTGACGTCAGCCGTAAGAAAAAGCTGCTGCAGAAACAGAAAGAAGGTAAGAAACGTATGAAGCAAGTCGGCAACGTCGAACTGCCGCAGGAAGCGTTCCTTGCCATTCTGCACGTAGGCAAAGAGAGCAAATAACCTAGAGGAGTTGGCATGGCGAACATGTTTGCCCTGATACTGGTGATCGCGACGCTGGTGACGGGAATTTTATGGTGCCTGGATAAGTTTATTTTTGCACCGAAACGTCGGGAACGTCAGGCTGCCGCACAAGCTGCTACAGATGATGCGCTTGATGCGAAAACGCTGAAGAAAATCGGCCCGAAACCGGGCTGGCTGGAAACGGGGGCTTCTGTCTTCCCGGTGCTGGCGATTGTTCTGGTCGTGCGTTCGTTTATCTATGAACCTTTTCAGATCCCGTCAGGTTCGATGATGCCGACGCTGCTGATTGGCGATTTTATTCTGGTGGAGAAATTTGCCTATGGCATTAAAGATCCAATTTACCAGAAAACGCTGATCGAAACCGGGCATCCGAAACGCGGCGATATTGCTGTATTTAAATACCCGGACGATCCGCGTCTTGACTACATCAAGCGCGTAGTTGGCCTTCCGGGCGATAAAGTCACTTATGATCCGGTGAGCAAACAGGTTACCGTGCAGCCGAACTGTAGCTCTGGCCAGGCATGCGGTAGCGCGCTGCCGATCACTTACAGCAATGTGGAAGAGAGCGATTTTGTGCAGACTTTCGGTCGTCGTACCGGCGGTGAAGCGAGCAGCGGTTTCTTCCAGATACCGAAAGGGCAGAGTATGGACGACGGCGTGCGTCTGGCCGAGCGTAAAGAGACGCTGGGTGATGTGACGCACCGCATTCTGACCGTGCCTATCGCGCAGGATCAATTGGGGATTTACTATCGCCAGGCGAACCAGCCACTGGCTACATGGGTTGTGCCACCGGGTCACTACTTTATGATGGGTGATAACCGCGACAACAGCGCGGACAGTCGTTACTGGGGTTTTGTACCGGAGCAAAATCTGGTGGGTCGGGCCACGGCAATCTGGATGAGCTTCGAGAAACAAGAAGGTGAATGGCCGACAGGCGTACGCCTGAATCGTATCGGCGGAATTCATTAATTAGCCGGGGCGCAATCATTACGCTTGCGCCCCGAATTATTTCCAAGATTATTCCCATCTGACTAACGACAACCCCGGTCGTTGCGTATAGAATATTCCCCCGAAGTTAGGACTGGTTCCCACAAGAGCCACGGCACACGAAACCGCGTTGGTTTGTTTTCAGGTCGGTTTCGTGTGCTGCATTGTTGACGCATTTATTTATTGGTATCGCATGAACCCCATCGTAATTAATCGGCTTCAGCGGAAGCTGGGCTACACTTTTCAACATCAGGATCTGTTGCAGCAGGCATTAACCCACCGCAGCGCCAGCAGCAAACATAATGAGCGTCTCGAATTTCTCGGCGACTCTATTTTAAGTTTTGTGATTGCAAATGCGCTTTATCATCGTTTCCCACGTGTGGATGAAGGTGATATGAGCCGTATGCGTGCGACGCTGGTACGCGGAAATACGCTGGCGGAAATCGCCCGCGAATTTGAACTGGGCGAATGTCTGCGTTTAGGGCCGGGTGAATTGAAAAGCGGCGGTTTTCGCCGTGAGTCTATTCTGGCGGACACCGTTGAGGCATTAATTGGCGGGGTATTCCTTGATAGTAATATCCAGACTGTCGAACAATTAATCCTGAACTGGTACCAGACACGTCTGGACGAAATCAGTCCTGGCGATAAACAAAAAGATCCGAAAACGCGTCTGCAGGAGTTTTTGCAGGGTCGCCATCTGCCGCTGCCTTCCTATTTGGTGGTGCAGGTGCGTGGCGAAGCGCACGATCAGGAATTTACTATCCACTGCCAGGTCAGCGGCCTGAGTGAACCGGTGGTCGGCACAGGTTCCAGCCGTCGCAAGGCGGAACAAGCTGCCGCCGAACAGGCGCTGAAAAAACTGGAGTTGGAATGAGCACTGAAACTGAAAAAAGCTATTGCGGGTTTATCGCCATCGTTGGGCGGCCTAATGTTGGCAAATCCACCCTGCTGAACAAGCTGCTGGGGCAGAAGATTTCGATCACCTCCCGCAAAGCGCAGACCACGCGCCACCGCATCGTTGGCATCCATACTGAAGGGGAATATCAGGCAATATACGTCGATACCCCAGGGCTTCATATGGAAGAGAAACGCGCCATTAACCGGCTGATGAACAAAGCGGCCAGCAGTTCAATCGGTGATGTTGAACTGGTGATTTTTGTTGTCGAAGGTACCAAATGGACTCCAGACGACGAAATGGTGCTCAACAAGCTGCGTGACAGTAAAGTGCCGGTGATCCTCGCGGTCAACAAAGTTGACAATGTGCAGGAAAAAGCGGATTTGCTGCCGCACCTGCAATTCCTGGCAAGCCAGATGAATTTCCTCGATATCGTGCCGCTCTCTGCAGAAACCGGCACCAACGTCGATACCATCGCCAGCATCGTGCGTAAGCATCTGCCGGAAGCGATTCACCACTTCCCGGAAGATTACGTGACCGATCGTTCTCAGCGCTTTATGGCTTCTGAGATTATCCGTGAAAAACTGATGCGTTTTCTCGGTGCCGAATTGCCTTACTCGGTTACCGTGGAGATCGAACGGTTCGTCACCAATGAACGCGGCGGTTACGACATCAACGGGTTGATCCTGGTTGAGCGCGAAGGGCAGAAGAAGATGGTGATTGGTAACAAAGGCAGCAAAATCAAAACCATCGGTATTGAAGCTCGTAAAGATATGGAAGAGATGTTTGAAGCCAAAGTTCACCTTGAACTGTGGGTGAAGGTGAAATCCGGCTGGGCCGATGACGAGCGCGCCTTGCGCAGTCTCGGTTATGTAGACGATCTCTAAGCGTGCCATCTCGATGAATTTCGGGTGGCAGGCAGGTGGCCATGCCGTAAGTCTTCAAATCAGCAACTGGCTTATGCAAAAGCAGCCTGTTCATCTGCAATCTGAACGCCGGGCATAACATAATGGAAGGCTGGCAGCGCGCATTTGTTCTGCATAGTCGTCCCTGGAGCGAAACCAGCCTGATGCTGGACGTCTTCACGGAAGAGTCAGGCCGCGTGCGCCTTGTTGCCAAAGGCGCACGTTCAAAACGCTCCAGTCTGAAAGGCGCTTTACAGCCTTTTACCCCTCTGTTGGTCCGCTTTAGCGGGCGCGGTGAAGTTAAAACCCTGCGCAGCGCGGAGGCGGTATCTCTGGCGCTGCCGCTGAGCGGTATCACACTCTACAGCGGTCTCTACGTCAACGAACTTATCTCCAGAGTGCTGGAGCATGAGACACGCTTTTCGGAACTCTTTTTTGATTATCTGCACTGTATCCAGGCGTTGGCTGGTGCAACCGGCACGCCGGAACCCGTCCTGCGCCGCTTTGAACTGGCGCTGCTTGGGCATCTCGGTTACGGCGTGGATTTTCTCCACTGCGCGGGCAGCGGCGAACCGGTGGATGATGGTATGACCTACCGCTACCGGGAAGAGAAGGGCTTTATCGCCAGCGTGGTGCTTGATAACAGCACGTTTACCGGGCGACATCTGCGTGCACTGGCGGAGCGGGAGTTTCCGGATGCCGACACCCTGCGCGCAGCAAAGCGCTTTACCCGTATTGCGTTAAAGCCGTATCTTGGTGGCAAGCCGCTGAAAAGCCGCGAGCTATTCCGGCAGTTCGTTCCCAAACGATAGCGAAAAAATTACAGGCCTGGTGGGGCGAAGACCGCGCCGGAACCCATAAAAGTACGAGGATTGTCATGGCTGAATTACTGTTAGGCGTCAATATTGATCACATTGCCACCCTGCGTAACGCGCGAGGGACCGCATACCCGGATCCGGTGCAGGCGGCGTTTATTGCCGAGCAGGCGGGTGCCGATGGCATCACCGTGCATCTGCGTGAGGATCGCCGCCACATTACCGACCGCGACGTGCGCATTTTGCGCCAGACTCTGCACACACGTATGAATCTGGAAATGGCGGTCACCGAAGAGATGCTGGCGATCGCCTGTGAAACTAAACCGCACTTTTGCTGCCTTGTGCCGGAAAAACGCCAGGAGGTCACCACTGAAGGTGGGCTGGATGTTGCCGGTCAGCGCGAGAAAATGCGTGATGCCTGCCAGCGCCTGGCGGCAGCGGGCATCCTGGTTTCGCTGTTTATCGATGCCGATGATCAACAGATTAGCGCCGCCGCCGAGGTTGGTGCGCCCTATATTGAGATCCACACTGGCTGTTATGCCGATGCTAAAACCGATGCGGAACAGGCAAAAGAACTTGAACGCATTGCCAAAGCGGCAACCTATGCTGCAAGCCTGGGGCTGAAAGTGAATGCCGGCCACGGCCTGACATATCACAACGTGAAAGCGATCGCTGCACTACCGGAGATGCACGAGCTGAATATCGGCCATGCGATAATAGGCCGTGCAGTAATGAGTGGTCTGAAAGAAGCGGTGGCCGAAATGAAACGTCTGATGCTGGAAGCGCGCGGCTAATGGCGATTCTGGGAATTGGTACGGATATCGTCGAGATAGCCCGCATCGAAGCGGTGATCGCCCGAAGCGGCGATCGCCTTGCCAGACGGGTGCTGAGCGCAAATGAGTGGGAAATCTATCAGGCGCATCAGCAGCCGGTTCGTTTCCTGGCAAAACGCTTTGCTGTGAAAGAAGCGGCAGCGAAAGCGCTGGGCACGGGGATCCGCAACGGGTTAGCGTTTAATCAGTTCGAAGTCTTTAATGACGAGCTGGGCAAGCCGAGCTTGCGTTTATGGGAAGAGGCGCAGCGTATGGCGGAAAGAATGGGGGTGCGCAGTACGCACGTGACGCTGGCAGATGAACGTCACTACGCCTGTGCAACGGTAATTATCGAGAACTAGATTTTATCGGCGTGGTGCAACAGGACAAACTTGTCCCACAGTTGTTCTTCGTTTTCCACATGCGCGGGATCTTTGAGGATCGTATTGGGGATCGGGCACACTTTCTGGCAGGTCGGGGTTTCATAATGTCCGACGCATTCAGTGCAACGGTCGCTGTTAATTTCATAAATGCTGTCGCCCATCGAAATCGCCTCGTTAGGGCATTCCGGTTCGCACATATCGCAATTGATGCATTTTTTGGTAATTAACAGCGCCATCAGGAAAATCTCAGAAACATCACGAACAGGGCGGGCATTATACGATCATTCCCTGTTCAAACCAGTTTTTTTACCAGTTCCTCACTGTGGCGAATACGCCCCGGCGCATGCTCCAGATCCTGCTGCACCAGTGCCATAAACAGTAAGTCTGTTAGCATCATTTGTGCGCTGGTGGAGGAGATCGCCGCGCTGCGTGTCGCCTGCTCTTCGGCAATGGTATAGAGGCAATGCGACGCGCGCTGTTGCAGCGTGTTAGGCGTAAAACCGGTAATTGCCAGAACTTTACCGCCCACGCGCAGCGTCTCATCAACGGCCATATTGATCTCCCGCCGTTCGCCGGTATAGGAAACCGGCAGTAGTAGCTCGCCCGGCTCCATCGCCTGTACGGTCGCCAGCAGAGCGTGCATATCCTGCTCGACGACAGCGTTAATGCCGATTTTCATCAGCTTCCAGCCGAAGTTGCGTGCAACCAGCCCGGATGCGCCAATCCCCGTCAGGATAATGCGGCGTGCGTTGCGCAGCAGGCATACGCTTTCCAGCAGCTTCTCTTCGCTGTTGACATCCAGCGAAGCATGCATGGCACTTTGATACTCGTTGATCAGCTTTTCCCCAACGACCCGCAGCGGATCGTCGCCGCGAATTTTGTTATGCACCGGAATGGAGTAGGGGTTCGGATTGCTGGCCAATGCTTCGCTGATCGCCAGCTTCATCGCCGGGAAACCTTTAAAATCCATCTTCTGCGCGAATTTCACCACGCTCGACTGGCTGACGCCCGCTTCAGCCGCCAGTTGTTGGGAGCTTAAGTGGCGTGCGTGATCGGGTTTTTCCAACAGAAATTCCGCCAGTTTTTTATCGCTCTGCGCCAGATCAGGGTAACGCTGGCGAATGCGAATCAAACAGTTCATAACATCTCCGGGAGGTATAATCAGCCGCTGTAGCTGTACCCGGCTAAGCGGGCGAAAGAATTTAATATTCCATTAATAGATTATTATTATGAATTAAAAATTCTATTGATACAAAGTATCGATGAACGGTTTTTGACCAGGATCAGGCCGCTCATAGCGTACGGGATGATTCTACCTGCGACGAGTTATCCAATCGGCGAATCGCCGGCATTAAACTGGCACCAATCGTGGCGATGATCACGGCAAGCGCGCAGGCCTGCAACACATTCTCACTGCCGTAATGCAATACCAGCGGACCGGCGGCCAGTTCACCCACCGGGATAGCGATAAACGAGCCCATCGCATCGTAGGCATACACCCGCGCCAGTTTCTCAGGTGGAATATGCATTTGTAGCGATTGCGCCCACGCCACACCGAACAGGCCAAAAGTGACGCCAGCCAGGAAAAAAGCGGCCATCAGCCAGAGTGTTGATGCAAGCTGGCTGAGCAGGTAAATCGGTACGGCGCAAAGGGCGACCAGCATAACGCCAATAAACAGATCACGGCGTGGGCGCCAGCGCAGGGCAAGGAACGAACCGGCAATCAGGCCAACGCTCTGCGCGGCAACGATAATGCCCCAACCGGTGCGGCCGAATGAACTATCCGCGATCACCGGGCCAAGTACCATGACCACCCCGCTAAACGCAGCATTGATAATGGTGAACTGCACAACGATCGACCAGACCCAGGTGCGGCTGGCAAACTCTTTCCAGCCATCGCGCAGATCCTGCAGGATGTTGCTCTGCGACACCGCTTTAATGGCATCCACGCGAATGCAGAGGTAAAGCGGCGCTGATGCGGCAAACCCCAACGCATCAATCGCCAACCCCCAGCCCGGCCCAACGGCGCTAGTCAGGATCCCGCCCAGAGATGCACCAATGACCGTTCCGCTGTAAATACCTAACTGGATCAGCGCATTTGCTGACCGCAGATTATGTGCGGGTACGGTTTGTGGCACCAGCGCGGACGACGCGGGCAGCGCAATACCGGTCGCCGCGCCATTAATGGTACCAAGCAGGGTAAGGCCAATCACGGTCGCGCTACCTTCAAGCACCATCCACGCCACTGCGCCCTGTGAAAGCGCAGCGACAACGGAGGAAGCAACCAGTACCAGGCTGCGTGAATAGCGATCTGCCAGCACACCACCAAGTAATAAAAAGGCGACATTAAACAGCGAACGTGCGGCCACCACTAACCCCAAATCGGCGGCGGACCCGCCAATATCCAATACGGCAAAAGCCAACGCAATCGGTGCGATCCCATTGCCGAGCACGGTCAGCAAGCGGGCAAAAAATAGATGGCGAAACGGAGCAAAGTGAAAGGCGCGAGGAGGAGATATCGTCATTGTGGCAGTGGATTATGGTTGCATGCTGGCAGTGTAGAGCATCCGGCAATGAACAACATCTGATTATTATCCGGGGTGGCTATTACCGGAAATATGAGGATCTATCTGTTAGGCTATGAAACAGTGATCGCCACAACCGGAGATTGGCGGTCAGGGATAAACCAGGCTGAGGGATAACATTTGTCTACCACTGAGCGCCGCGTCGTTTTTTTTGACCTCGATGGCACACTGCATCAGCAGGATATGTTCGGGACATTTTTGCGCTATTTGCTGCGCCATCATCCACTTAATGCCTTACTGGTATTGCCGCTGTTGCCAGTGATTATCGGCGGGTTATTGATCAAAGGACGTGCTGCGCGCTGGCCGATGAGCTTGCTGCTGTGGGGATGTACGTTTGGGCACAGCGAGCGCCATTTGCTCGTGCTCCAGCAGAAATTTGTCGCCTGGTTTCGCGGGCATGTAACGGCATTTCCGGTCGTCCAGACAAGGCTGACCAACTACCTTGCGGCAGCAGATGCAGATATCTGGCTGATTACCGGTTCGCCGCAATCGTTAGTGGAACAGGTCTATTTCGACACGCCCTGGCTGCCGCGCGTGAATCTGATTGCCAGCCAAATCAAACGGCGTAACGGCGGCTGGGTATTAACAATGCGCTGTCTGGGCCATGAAAAGGTTGCGCAGTTAGAGCGTAAAATCGGCACGCCGCTGCGCCTGTACAGTGGTTACAGCGATAGCAAGCAGGATAATCCGTTGCTCTATTTCTGTCAGCACCGCTGGCGTGTTACGCCGCGCGGTGAACTGCAACAACTGGAGTAGTGCCTGAGTGGGGCGCTGTGTATAATGCGCCCCGCCTGAATCACTGGAGTGCTTCCCTTTGTCCAACCCTGAACTGAATCACGAGTACTGGATGCGTTATGCGCTGACGCTGGCAAAGCGAGCCTGGGATGAGGGCGAAGTTCCTGTGGGCGCGGTATTGGTTTATCACGACCAGGTGATCGGTGAAGGCTGGAACCGGCCGATTGGCCGCCACGATCCGACGGCCCATGCTGAAATCATGGCGCTACGCCAGGGTGGGCTGGTGCTGCAAAATTATCGTCTGATCGATACCACGTTATATGTCACGCTGGAGCCGTGCGTGATGTGCGCCGGTGCCATGGTGCATAGCCGCATCGGACGGCTGGTGTTCGGCGCACGCGATGCCAAAACGGGCGCGGCGGGATCGCTGCTGGATGTGCTACATCATCCGGGCATGAATCACCAGATTGACATGGAAGAGGGGGTGTTGCGCGACGAGTGTGCGGCTATGCTGAGCGACTTTTTCCGCCTGCGCCGGATAGAGAAAAAAGCGCTGAAGCAATCGCCACCAGACTCGACAAATCTTCACGCCTGACGAGACGAAGCTGCTGTCCAGCAATTCACGTTGCCGAAAAAATTAGCGATTTACTTTTAGCGGATTTTTTACCAATGCTTCGGGGACCAGTAACGGGTTACGCAGGAAGTCAGCGTTGGGCGTCAGCGTGTTGAAGGGCGCCACGCCGTAATTCGGGCGGTTAAGTTCATCTGTCGAGACTGCCGGATAACTCTGCGCCAGTTGCAGGGTTTTGGTGGCTAGCTTCTCTTTTTCCAGCAGATAACCCACCAGGCTAATTTCGTACTTACGAATATTTTCCACATAAGAATAAGCTTCGTGACCACGGGCGTAACCGTAAGTCAGCTTGCTGTAATAAGGTTTCTGGCTCAGCAGCGGCAGCCGCTGTTTGACATCGGCCCAACTATCGGGATTGCCTTTGGTTTTCGCCGTCAGTGCCCGGGCATCAAGCATATGCGCGTAACCCATATTGTAGGCCGCCAACGCAAACCAGATTTTCTCATCCTGCGGCACACTATCCGGCACTTTGCTCATCATATCCAGCAGATAACGTGCCCCGCCGCTGATGCTTTGTTCCGCATCGGTACGATCGCTTAAGCCCAGACTCTGCGCCGTATTTTTGGTCAACATCATCAGACCGCGCACGCCGGTGGGGGAGGTAGCCTGCGAATCCCAGTGCGACTCCTGGTAAGAAATGGCCGCCAACAACCGCCAGTCGATCTCCTGGGCATATTTTTCAAAGATCGGCTGAAGATCTGGCAATACGCTGTCTACTGCGCGCAGGAAAGTGCGCGTATCCACATAGTCAAAATCTTCGCCGTGGCCGAGGTATTTCTCCTCCAGTCGGGCGAGCGTGCCGTCTTCATTCATATTATTGAAGAAGTCGAGCATTGCCGCTGACAGCGTATTATCGTCATCACGTTTGCTAAACCAGGTGACTGGCTGTTCATCGGTGATATCCAGCGCGACGGCCAGTTCCGGATGAACGCGCTGGAACAGGCTGATTGCCACTGAATCGGCAACAGTGTAACTCAGTTTGCCCTCGACAACCTGTTCAAGCAGCGCCGTCGTGCCCAGTTTTTCGTCCACTTTCCAGCTTAAGTCCGGGTACTTTTTCTCTTTAAGCTCGCGCAGATCATCCAGTGCAACATGGCCAGGGGTGATGGTTAACTGATCGGCGGTGATCGATTGCAGTGAGCGTGGGCGATAGCTGCCAACCCGATAAACCAGTTGTTGCGAAACTGAGTAGTAGACGGGGCCA
Organism: Kosakonia arachidis; assembly: GCF_900116535.1. GTDB lineage: Bacteria > Pseudomonadota > Gammaproteobacteria > Enterobacterales > Enterobacteriaceae > Kosakonia > Kosakonia arachidis. The sequence continues at coordinate 29,167 of NZ_FPAU01000006.1, forward strand.
GTCTGGTAGTTTTTGATACGTTCGCTGTTATAGACAAGGCCAGCAGCGAGCATATCGGCGTCATTGTTATCGAGATCGTCGAAAAGCTGGCTGATGTTCTGCCGTACGGTCACTTTCAGTTTGACACCAAGGTAATCAGCAAAATGCTGGGCCAGATCGTAATCCAGTCCGGTGGCTTTCCCGTCAATGACGGCATAGCTCAGCGGACTGGAAAGTGTACTGATGCGCAACTCCCCGCGTGCTTTGATCGCCGCGATGCGATTGTCGGCTTTACCGAACCAGGGAATGGAAGGCCACAGGGCCGCTGCCAGCAGCAGGGTAACAATGCCGATGAGCAGATAATTAATCTTAAATTTTTTCAATCAGTTAATTCTCTGCGCAGTGCTTTGCTTCAGAATATTTTTTACCGTGGTAACGCCAGAGTTTGTCGGTGATTGAGCGGCATTTTGCGCAACAAAACGCCAGTTGGCAACTAATTAGAGCAGTCGGCGACAGCTATTGTTAAAAAACCAGACGTGGTTTATTTCGACGCAAACGGTTTCGTCGCCGCGCACTATTCTCTATAATGACGCCCGTTTTCCCCCTGGTGCACACTTAAAGCGTCCCTGACGCTTCGAAGACGAGAGACTTATGATGGAAATTCTGCGTGGTTCGCCTGCATTGTCCGCTTTCCGTATCAACAAACTGCTGGCGCGTTTTCAGGCAGCCAACCTCCCGGTCAGTAATATTTATGCCGAGTATGCTCACTTTGCCGATCTGAATGACAGCCTTACCGAAGAAGAGTACGCACGGCTCCAGCGTCTGCTGAAATACGGCCCGAGCCTTGGCAGCCATACGCCGACCGGAAAATTGCTGCTCGTCACACCTCGTCCTGGCACCATCTCTCCCTGGTCTTCTAAAGCGACCGATATCGCTCACAACTGCGGCCTGAATAAAATCAATCGCCTTGAGCGCGGCGTCGCGTATTACGTTGACGCGGCGGGTTTGAGCGATACCCAATGGAATGCGGTCGCCGCCGAACTGCATGACCGCATGATGGAGAGTGTGTTCACCTCGCAGGAGGATGCTGCACGCCTGTTTGAACACCATCAACCGGCACCGGTGCAGAGCGTTGATCTGCTTGCCGAAGGCCGCCAGGCGCTGATCGACGCAAACCTGCGTCTTGGCCTGGCGCTGGCGGAAGACGAAATTGATTACTTGCAGGATGCGTTTACCCGTATGGGGCGTAACCCGAACGATATAGAACTCTATATGTTTGCGCAGGCGAACTCCGAGCACTGCCGCCACAAGATTTTCAACGCCGACTGGGTGATTGATGGTAAGCAGCAGCCGAAGTCGCTGTTCAAAATGATTAAAAACACCTTCGAGCAAACGCCGGACTTCGTTTTGTCAGCCTACAAAGACAACGCGGCGGTCATGGAAGGTTCGGAAGTGGGGCGCTTCTTCGCAGATCGCGCGGAAGGCCGTTACGATTTCCATCAGGAACCGACACATATCCTGATGAAAGTGGAAACCCATAACCACCCGACGGCGATTTCACCGTGGCCAGGTGCGGCGACCGGTTCCGGCGGCGAAATCCGCGATGAAGGGGCTACCGGTCGTGGTGCGAAACCGAAAGCCGGGCTGGTGGGCTTCTCCGTTTCCAACCTGCGTATCCCGGGTTTTGAACAGCCGTGGGAAGAAGATTTCGGTAAGCCCGATCGTATTGTTACCGCGCTGGATATCATGACCGACGGCCCATTGGGCGGCGCAGCGTTCAATAACGAATTTGGTCGTCCGGCGCTAAATGGTTACTTCCGTACCTATGAAGAGAAAGTGAACAGCCACAACGGCGAAGAGCTGCGTGGCTATCACAAACCGATCATGCTGGCGGGCGGGATCGGTAATATTCGCGCGGATCACGTACAGAAAGGCGAGATCACCGTTGGCGCGAAACTGATCGTACTTGGCGGCCCGGCGATGAATATCGGTCTCGGCGGTGGCGCGGCGTCTTCGATGGCCTCCGGTCAGTCGGATGCAGATCTTGATTTTGCCTCCGTACAGCGTGATAACCCTGAGATGGAACGTCGTTGCCAGGAAGTGATCGACCGTTGCTGGCAGTTGGGCGATGCTAACCCGATCCTCTTTATTCACGATGTTGGCGCGGGCGGTCTGTCGAACGCCATGCCGGAACTGGTGAGCGATGGTGGTCGCGGCGGTCGTTTCGAACTGCGCGATATCCTCAGCGATGAGCCGGGCATGAGTCCGCTGGAAATTTGGTGTAATGAATCGCAGGAGCGTTATGTACTCGCGGTTGCTGCCGAGCAACTGGCGCTGTTTGACGAACTTTGCCGCCGCGAACGCGCACCGTACGCGGTAATCGGTGAAGCCACCGAGGCGCAGCACCTGACGCTGAATGACAAACACTTTAACAACCAGCCAATCGACATGCCGCTGGATGTGCTGCTGGGTAAAACGCCGAAAATGACGCGTGACGTAGAAACCCGTCTGGCGACTGGCGATATCTTCAATACGCAAAGCATTTCTGTGGCTGATGCGGTAAACCGCGTGCTGCATTTGCCGACCGTGGCGGAAAAAACGTTCCTCGTCACCATTGGCGACCGTACGGTAACCGGCATGGTTTCCCGCGATCAGATGGTTGGCCCATGGCAGGTGCCGGTAGCTAACTGCGCGGTCACGACCGCCAGCCTTGACAGCTACTACGGCGAAGCAATGGCGCTGGGCGAACGTGCGCCAGTTGCGCTGCTGGACTTTGCCGCTTCCGCTCGCCTGGCGGTGGGGGAAGCATTAACCAATATTGCGGCGACGCAGATTGGTGATATCAAACGTATCAAACTCTCCGCAAACTGGATGGCGGCAGCCGGTCACCCAGGTGAAGACGCGGGCCTGTACGCGGCGGTAAAAGCTGTTGGTGAAGAGCTTTGCCCGGCGCTGGGGCTGACTATTCCGGTGGGCAAAGACTCCATGTCGATGAAAACCCGCTGGCAGGAAGGCAGCGAGCAGCGCGAGATGACCTCGCCGCTGTCGCTGGTGATCACTGCCTTTGCCCGCGTGGATGATGTGCGCCATACGGTGACGCCGCAGCTTTCAACGGAAGATAACGCCCTGCTGCTGATTGATCTCGGCAACGGCAACAACGCGCTGGGTGCGACGGCGCTGGCGCAGGTTTACCGTCAACTGGGCGACAAACCGGCTGATGTGCGTAACGTCGGGCAATTAAAAGGCTTCTATGATGCCATTCAGGCGCTGGTGGCCGATCGTAAACTGCTGGCTTACCATGACCGTTCCGATGGCGGTTTGCTGGTCACGCTGGCTGAAATGGCCTTTACCGGCCACTGCGGCGTGAATGTTAACGTTGCGGCGCTGGGCAGCGATCGTCTGGCGGCGCTGTTTAACGAAGAGCTGGGCGCGGTGATTCAGGTACGTGCCGCCGATCGTGAGGCTGTGGAAAGCGTACTGGCGGCCTACGGTTTGGGCGATAATGTTCATTATCTCGGCCGTGCCGTTTCGGGTGACCGCTTTGTTATCGAAGCGGACGGCCAGCCGGTGTTCAGCGAAAGTCGCACCACGCTGCGTATGTGGTGGGCAGAAACCACCTGGCAGATGCAGCGTCTGCGCGACAACCCTGAATGTGCGGATCAGGAACATGACGCGAAAGCGAATGATGCCGATCCGGGTCTGAACGTGAAACTGTCGTTTGACATCAACGACGATATTGCGGCGCCGTTTATTGCCACTGGCGCGCGCCCGAAAGTGGCGGTGCTACGCGAGCAGGGCGTTAACTCTCATGTGGAAATGGCGGCAGCTTTCCACCGTGCCGGGTTTGATGCCATCGACGTACATATGAGCGATCTGCTGGCGGGGCGAAGTGGCCTGGAAAACTTCCATGCGCTGGTTGCTTGTGGTGGCTTCTCTTACGGTGACGTATTGGGCGCGGGCGAAGGTTGGGCGAAGTCGATTTTGTTCAATGACCGCGTACGCGATGCGTTTGAAACCTTCTTCCATCGTCCGCAGACGCTGGCGCTGGGTGTATGTAACGGTTGCCAGATGATGTCTAACCTGCGTGAGCTGATCCCGGGTAGCGAACTGTGGCCGCGTTTTGTGCGTAACTACTCCGATCGCTTTGAAGCGCGTTTCAGCCTGGTTGAAGTCACGCAAAGCCCGTCGCTACTGCTGAATGGCATGGTCGGTTCGCAGATGCCGATCGCCGTTTCTCACGGTGAAGGCCGTGTCGAAGTGCGTGACGCGGGGCATCTTGCTCAGCTTGAGAGCAAAGGGCTGGTGGCGTTGCGCTATGTCGATAACTTCGGCAAAGTGACGGAAACCTACCCGGCTAACCCGAACGGCTCGCCGAACGGTATTACGGCGTTAACCAGCGAAAGCGGCCGCGTGACCATCATGATGCCGCACCCGGAGCGTGTGTTCCGTACGGTCTCTAACTCCTGGCACCCGGAAAACTGGGGAGAAGACAGCCCGTGGATGCGCATCTTCCGCAACGCCCGTAAACAGCTGGGTTAACCGACTGTTGCAGACAAGCCCTCTTCCTTCGTGAAGGGGGCTTTTTTTTGCCTGCTTACTGTCAGCATTTCCCGACAACAGATATTCCTTACTGTCTCCCAAAAGAGACATTTAATTTATTGATTATTAATGAGTTATTTTTGGTGGTTAATGGGTGTTGCTGATTAGCGACAGATTGGTGAAATGATAAACATTTTTGTTTTGTCGCTTAGAGGTAAAAATACATTACTAATCAATATATTAAAATAATGATTTATACATTGGCATAATACATGCATAATAACAGTCAGTGGCTCATTCACCTTCTTATGTCAGCCCCTTCGGGACGCGCTACATAAACTCAGAATGACGCACTTAAAGGTGCCTGCCGTCCAACTGCTGATCATTGCATAGCTTTATCAGATATCGGGCGAAACGTCGAGTTAGGCACCGCCTAATTTTTAAACAGAGCCGGGTTAATGCCCGGCTTTGTTGTTTCTGTCATTTACTAAATCAGTTAGCATTCCGGTATCTTTTTTGGTGAGAGTACTGTATTGAAACGCTTGCCTGTTTTTCCCCGCTCGCTGCGCCAACTGGTCATGATGGCGTTCCTGCTGATTTTATTACCGCTGCTGGTTTTGGCCTGGCAGGCGTGGCAAAGCCTGAACGCGCTCAGCGCACAGGCGCTGCAAACCAACCGCACCACGCTGATTGACGCACGTCGTAGTGAAGCGATGACCAATGCTGCGCTCGAAATGGAGCGCAGCTATCGACAGTATTGCGTGCTGGATGACGCGACGCTGGCGCGGGTTTACCAGAACCAGCGTAAACGCTACAGCGAAATGCTTGATGCGCATGCGGGCGTGCTGCCAGATGACAAACTCTACCAGGCGTTACGCCAGGATCTCAGCGATCTTTCCCAGTTGCAGTGTAAAAACAGCGGTCCATCAGCAGCGGCTTCCGCTCAGCTTGAAGCCTTTGCCGCCGCTAATACTGATATGGTGCAATCGACCCGCGCAGTGGTGTTCTCACGCGGGCAGCAATTGCAACAGGAGATCGCCGAACGTGGACAGTTTTTCGGCTGGCAGGCGCTGGTACTATTCCTGGTAAGTCTGGGTTTGATGCTGTTATTTACCCGTATGATTATCGGCCCGGTGAAGGGAATCGAACGGATGATCAACCGGCTGGGAGAAGGGCGATCTCTGGGCCACTCTGTCGTGTTTAAAGGGCCGCGTGAACTGCGTTATGTCGGCGAACGGATTATCTGGCTCAGTGAAAGGCTGGCCTGGCTGGAATCCCAACGTCATCAATTTTTACGCCATCTTTCCCATGAACTCAAAACGCCGCTCGCCAGTATGCGCGAAGGGACGGAACTGCTTGCTGATGAAGTGGTTGGGCCGCTGACGGTGGAGCAGAAAGAGGTAGTGGAGATCCTTGATGCCAGCAGCCGCAATCTGCAAAAGCTGATTGAACAACTGCTCGATTACAACCGCAAACTGGCGGATGGCGCGGTCGAACTGGAACAGGTGGCGCTGGAACCGTTGATTGATATGGTGATCTCCGCTCACAGTTTACCGGCACGAGCTAAAATGATGCATACCGAGATCGCGCTGGATGCGGCAAGCTGCCAGGCCGAACCCATGCTGTTGATGAGCGTGCTGGATAATCTTTACTCCAACGCGGTGCACTATGGTGCTGAATCCGGTACCATTTATCTGCACAGTTTTACAGCCGATAACCGGCTTTGTATTGAAGTGGCAAATACTGGTACGCCGATCCCTGAAAGCGAACGAGAGATGATTTTTGAACCTTTCTTTCAGGGAAGCCACCAAAGGAAAGGGGCGGTGAAAGGAAGCGGATTAGGGTTAAGTATCGCCAGAGATTGCCTCCGCCGTATGCAGGGTGAGCTGCAACTGGTGGCGGACGGCAAAGCCGATGTCTGTTTCCGTATTGAGTTACCGCTTAATACGCCGGAAAAATCTATTTAATGAATCTATATCTGGTGAGTATGTTGCATCTCTTTACCCGCGTGGTTAACGTGGTTACACAGCAAAATGTATGGCTTCGTGCGCTTCCCTGCCTGTTACTGGCGGGCTGCGTGACGCAGAAGCCGCAAAGCGCCATTCATGATGACCAGGAAGTGAGACTGCCTGATCATCAGCTGGCTGATTTTCTGGCAACGGATTGTGAGGATATCTGGACCTTATCGGGACCGGACGTTGACAATAACCCACTCTACTGGCTGCGCAGCATGGATTGTGCCCGGCGTTTAGCACCAGCGGCAGCGCGTGCAGAAGCGCGTTCATGGTCTGATGAAAGCTGGCAGTCCACTTTCCGACGCGGTATTTTGCTCTCCAGCGCAAAGATTTCGCCGCTGGAACGTCGGGAATATAACGACAAGCTGGACGCCTTAAGCCCGGTTATCCCGGCGCAAGTTCGTCCGATCTTTCAGCTCTGGCGCGACGGTGAAGCCTCGAAATTACAGCTCGCCGATGAGCGTAGTCGCTACGGTAAACTTCAACAATCCACCGACAGCGAGCTGGACAGTCTGCGTCAGCAGCAGCAGTTCCTGCGCGAACAACTGGAAACGACCACGCGCAAACTAGAAACTCTTACCGATATTGAGCGTCGCCTCTCCACACGCAGCAAACCTGCCTCTACCGATCTGCCCGATAATATTCACACGCCGAAAACGGATGCGACTCAGGAGGATGTGAAACCATGACCAGCCGTAAACCTGCCCACTTGTTGTTAGTGGATGACGATCCTGGATTGCTGAAACTGCTGGGGTTGCGCCTCACCAGCGAAGGCTACAGCGTTGTCACCGCAGAAAGCGGACAGGAAGGGTTGCGCATTCTCTCCAGGGAAAAGATCGATCTGGTGATCAGCGATTTGCGCATGGATGAGATGGATGGCATGCAGCTTTTTGCTGAGATCCAACGCGTGCAGCCGGGAATGCCGGTGATTATTCTGACGGCGCACGGTTCGATCCCTGATGCCGTGGCCGCTACCCAGCAGGGTGTTTTCAGTTTCCTGACCAAACCGGTGGATAAAGATGCGCTGTATAAAGCCATCGATGATGCGCTGGAACATAGTGGCTCCGCCAGCGACGATCAATGGCACGAAACTATTGTAACCCGCAGCCCGCTGATGCTGCGTCTGCTTGAGCAGGCGCACATGGTGGCGCAATCGGATGTGAGCGTGTTGATTAATGGCCAGAGCGGAACCGGGAAAGAGGTTCTTGCACAGGCGATCCACAATGCCAGCCCGCGCAGTAAAAGCGCATTTATCGCCATTAACTGTGGTGCGCTGCCGGAGCAGTTGCTGGAGTCGGAGCTATTTGGTCACGCCCGCGGCGCGTTTACCGGCGCGGTTAGCAGCCGTGAAGGCCTGTTCCAGGCCGCAGAGGGCGGGACGCTGTTTCTTGATGAGATTGGCGATATGCCGATCCCGCTGCAGGTCAAGCTGTTACGTGTGTTACAGGAGCGTAAAGTGCGTCCGCTCGGCAGCAACCGCGATATTGATATTAATGTACGCATTATTTCAGCGACACACCGTGATTTGCCGAAAGCGATGGCGCGCGGCGAATTCCGCGAGGATCTTTACTATCGCCTGAATGTGGTGAGCCTCAAGCTGCCGGCGCTGGCCGAGCGTGCGGAAGATATTCCTCTGCTGGCTAATCAACTGCTACGCCAGGCCGCGGATCGTCATAAACCCTTTGTGCGTGCCTTTTCTACCGATGCGATGAAGCGCTTAATGACTGCGTCCTGGCCTGGTAATGTGCGCCAGTTGGTGAACGTGATTGAGCAATGTGTGGCACTAACCTCATCGCCGGTGATCAGCGACGCGCTGGTTGAGCAGGCGCTGGAGGGTGAAAACACGGCGCTGCCGACCTTTGTTGAAGCGCGCAATCAATTTGAACTCAACTACCTGCGCAAGCTGCTGCAAATCACCAAAGGTAATGTGACACATGCTGCCCGTATGGCGGGGCGCAACCGCACCGAGTTCTACAAATTGCTCTCCCGGCATGAGCTGGACGCCAACGACTTTAAAGAGTAATGGCGAAATGATTATGCTACTGTGAACAACCGATTACGATGCAGCAGGCTGGTAAGAGCGTGTAAGGAAAAACGATGAAAAAAATTGATGCGATTATTAAACCTTTCAAACTGGATGATGTGCGCGAAGCGCTGGCGGAAGTCGGCATCACCGGAATGACGGTGACCGAAGTGAAAGGTTTTGGTCGTCAGAAAGGCCACACTGAGCTTTATCGCGGTGCCGAGTATATGGTGGATTTTCTGCCAAAAGTGAAAATTGAAATCGTGGTGACTGACGATATCGTTGATACCTGTGTGGATACCATTATCCGCACGGCGCAGACCGGCAAAATCGGTGACGGTAAAATCTTTGTCTTTGATGTCGCGCGCGTAGTGCGCATCCGTACGGGCGAAGAAGACGACGCCGCGATTTGATGTTTCTCCCTCACCCCGCAGGGTGAGGGAAACTGACTTACAGTACTTTATGCGGGCCAAAGCATTCGTAGTGAATCCTCTCTTTGACAATGCCGAATGCCACAAGTTGTTGGGCGGAAAACTGCATAAATCCGACCGGGCCGCACAGATAAAATTCCATCGCCGGGTCGCTGAATTTCCCTTCCTGTTCGGTTAAATCCATTAACCCTTCACTGTGAAAACGACCGCGATCGGCCGCCTGTGGCTGCTGATACCAGATATGCTGGTAGAAGTCCTTGAGTGAAGCGCCAAGCTGGCTGACTTCGTCAGCAAAAGCATGGACCTGACCATCAAGTGCTGCGTGGAACCAGTTAACCTGCGAGGGATGATGCGTTTTGGCCAATTGATCCAGCATCGCCAGCATCGGCGTCTGGCCGACACCAGCAGAAATCAGTGTTACTGGCGTCGTGGCCGGAATAGCCATAAAGAAATCTCCGGCAGGCGCTGCCAGATGGACGATATCGCCCGGTTTGGCTTCGTCATGCAACCATTCGGAAACCTGACCTCCCGCTTCGCGTTTCACGGCAATGCGATAAGTTTTGCCATTTGGCTGGCGGGTCAGCGAGTACTGACGAATCTCCTGGTGGGCAAAACCTTCCGGCTTCAGCCAGATGCCGAGGTATTGCCCCGGCAGATAATCTGCCACTGGCAGGTCATCGACAGGTTCAAATTCAAAACTGGTTATCAATGCGCTCTGCGGGATTTTCTCACGCAGACGGAAAGCGCGAGTGCCTTGCCAGCCGCCGTTTTTTTCTGCGTGCTCGCTGTAGATTTGCGTTTCGCGATTGATAAATACGCCCGCCAGCACACCATAGGCTTTTCCCCAGGCATCCAGTACTTCCTCGCCAGGATCGAACATCTCATCGAGTGTTGCCAACAGATGCGCGCCGACAATGTTGTACTGCTCCGGCTGGATCTGGAAACTGGTGTGTTTCTGGGCAATTTTTTCCACAGCAGGCAGCAGAGCGGCGAGATTATCAATATTGCTGGCATAAGCGGCAATGGCATTGAACAGTGCTTCACGCTGATCGCCATTGCGCTGGTTACTCATGTTGAAGATCTCTTTCAACTCCGGATTATGCGTAAACATACGGTCATAAAAATGGGCGGTCAGTTTGGAGCCGGTCGCGGCTAGCAGGGGAAGGGTGGCTTTTACCGTTGCGATGGTTTGAGCGTCGAGCATAAATGCTTCCTTTTTGGTTAACTTTTAAAGTTGTATTTTAAATGCATCTTATAGCGCGGCACACAAACTTGTAAAGCGCCGACAATGTAAAGGGTTTTGAACGTGAATAACTTGCATCACAAACCTGAAAAGAAATCCGTTTTCTCGCTGCATGGGGTTATCGCTCAAACCCTTGTCTGGTGCGGAGCCAAACGTTTGCGTAAAAACCTTTGTCAAGACCTGTTATCGGGTTATTAATCAGTTATACTGTGAGCCGTTCCCCAAATTGGGCCTTCGAAAAGAGTTGTTTTGTTAGCTGAGTCAGGAGATGCGGATGTTAAAACGTGAAATGAACATTGCCGATTATGATGCCGAATTATGGCAGGCTATGGAGCAAGAGAAAGTACGTCAGGAAGAGCACATTGAACTGATCGCCTCCGAAAACTACACCAGCCCGCGTGTGATGCAGGCTCAAGGTTCTCAGCTGACGAACAAATATGCTGAAGGCTATCCAGGTAAACGCTACTACGGCGGTTGCGAATACGTGGATATCGTTGAGCAGTTGGCTATCGATCGCGCAAAAGCGCTGTTTGGCGCCGATTACGCCAACGTGCAGCCGCACTCCGGCTCGCAGGCGAACTTCGCGGTCTACACTGCGCTGCTGCAACCGGGCGATACCGTTCTGGGGATGAACCTGGCGCAGGGCGGTCACCTGACTCACGGCTCCCCGGTTAACTTCTCTGGCAAACTGTACAACATCATCCCTTATGGTATTGATGAGTCCGGTAAAATTGACTACGAAGACATGGCGAAGCAGGCAAAAGAGCACAAACCGAAGATGATTATCGGTGGTTTCTCTGCTTACTCCGGTATCGTTGACTGGGCAAAAATGCGTGAAATCGCCGACAGTATCGGTGCTTACCTGTTCGTTGACATGGCGCACGTTGCGGGTCTGATCGCCGCAGGTGTTTACCCGAACCCGGTTCCGCATGCGCACGTTGTGACCACCACCACCCACAAAACCCTGGCTGGTCCGCGCGGTGGCCTGATTCTGGCGAAAGGCGGTGACGAAGAGCTGTACAAAAAGCTGAACTCCGCTGTTTTCCCAAGCGCGCAGGGTGGCCCGCTGATGCACGTTATTGCGGCAAAAGCGGTGGCACTAAAAGAAGCGATGGAACCAGAGTTTAAAGTTTACCAGCAGCAGGTTGCCAAAAATGCCAAAGCGATGGTGGAAGTGTTCCTGAACCGTGGCTACAAAGTGGTTTCTGGCGGTACTGAAAACCATCTGTTCCTGCTGGATCTGGTGGACAAAAACCTGACCGGTAAAGAAGCCGATGCAGCTCTGGGCCGCGCGAACATCACCGTTAACAAAAACAGCGTGCCGAACGATCCGAAGAGCCCGTTCGTTACTTCTGGTATCCGTATTGGCAGCCCGGCGGTCACTCGTCGCGGCTTCAAAGAAGCTGAAGTAAAAGAGCTGGCTGGCTGGATGTGTGACGTGCTGGACAGCATCAATGACGAAGCGGTTATTGAACGCACCAAACAGAAAGTGCTGGATATCTGCTCGCGCTTCCCGGTTTACGCGTAAGCATTAAATCTGAAAGCAAAAAGGCCGCATTGAGCGGCCTTTTTTACGCCTGTCGATTGGCAAATGCGCTTTATTGCAAGCTGGCATAACCGTGGATACCCATATACATTCCGACCAGCGCAATCAGCGCGCTAGAGAAGTAAGGCGCTTTACGGGCGATTGTATTGAAGCCGGACCAGCGTTTTGCCGCCTGCTGTACGCTAAAGGCTGCGCCGACGCCGACCGCGACTAGCGTCAGAGCAAGGCCGATGCTGAAACAGACGACCAGCGTGGCGCCCAGCGTCAGCGCTTTGAGCTGAATACAGATCAACAGAATGGTGATCGCTGCCGGGCAGGGGATCAGCCCACCGGTCAGACCAAACAGCAGGATCTGCCCATTGGTCACTTCCGTCCCGTTAAAGCGACGCTCAATATCTCTGGCATGCGCTCGTTCGTGCGCATCCTGATACTCCTCTTCTTTCACCACCTTACGCACCGACAGTATGGTGGGTTGAGCGTGACTGACTGCTTGTACAGGCTGAAAGAGCAACCCGCGGCTGTGATGCGTATGGTCGTGATCGTGGTCATGATCATGAGAATGATGATGGTGATGATCATGACCGTGGTGATGACCCTTTTTCCAGGCGTGCTCACCCTGCCAGGTGCGTAAAAACATCCATGCCGCGGTACCGATGATGATAACGGCTGAGACCATTTGCAGCCAGGGTTCCACAGATTGTGCCGTGAATTTTCCGCTGAGATACATGCCACCCAGCGCAATCAGCCAGACGACAGCTGTATGTGACAGCGTGGCTGCCAACCCCAGCATCACCGCCTGTTTTACGGTGCCTTTGATAGCAATGATAAAGGCCGCCATCATTGTCTTTGAATGGCCAGGTTCAAGGCCATGCAATGCGCCAAGCAGTATCGCGCTGGGGATAAAAAACCAGGCATTCCCTTGCTGAAAAAGAGGGATAAAGTCGTTCATGAGAATAATTCTCGATAACATTTTGTGCGCTTTAATCTACTCCCCCCCAGTAAAAAATACTACCTCCCAGTAGAAATAAACTCCCCCCCAGTTGATGCATGGTATGCTGATACCCGTTACGCATGAATGAGTAGAGGACTGTATGTCGCATACCATCCGGGATAAACGAAAGCTGAAAGCGCGGGCCAGCAAAATTGAAGGGCAGGTAGCGGCGTTGAAAAAAATGCTCGACGAACCCCATGAATGCTCGCAGGTCTTACAGCAAATCGCCGCCATTCGAGGCGCAGTGAACGGCTTGATGCGCGAAGTGATCAAAGGGCATTTAACGGATCATATTGTCCATGAAAACGATGAAATCAAGCGTGAGGCCGATCTTGAGGTCGTGCTCAGCGTACTTGATTCCTATATCCGTTAATAACTTGCGCCAGCACGCGCGTGTTACCTGATTGTTACTTGCAAGCCTTGCCATTTGCCTCCAGACTATCGCCACCATTCAGGAGGAAATCATGGTCTTGCAGTCTACGCGCTGGCTGGCGCTCGCTTACTTCACCTACTTTTTTAGCTACGGTATTTTCTTACCCTTCTGGAGCGTCTGGCTTAAAGGTGTAGGCCTGACGCCTGAAATTATTGGCATGCTGCTTGGTGCTGGACTGGTGGCTCGTTTTCTGGGGAGCCTGTTGATTGCTCCGCGCGTGAGCGATCCTTCCCGTTTAATCACTGCACTGCGTGTGCTTGCGCTGGCGACAGTGCTGTTTGCGTTTGCATTTTATGCGGGTAGTCATGTTGCGTGGCTGGCGGTGATCATTGTCGGTTTCAACCTCTTTTTCTCACCGTTAGTGCCGCTCACCGACGCGCTGGCGGGCACCTGGCAAAAACAGTTCCCGATGGATTATGGCAGGGTCAGGTTATGGGGGTCTGTTGCCTTTGTGATTGGCTCGGCGTTGACCGGGAAACTGGTGAGTCTCTATGATTATCGCGCGATTTTGGCGATGCTGACGCTGGGCAGTGCCTCAATGCTGTTGGGGATGCTGCTGCGCCCATCCATTCTGCCGCAGGGTGAAAGCCGTCATCAGGGCGGTGTTGGCTGGGCAGCCTGGCGTGTGCTGTTTGTGCAAAACTGGCGTTTTCTGGCATGTGTGTCGTTGTTGCAGGGGGCGCATGCTGCCTACTACGGTTTCAGTGCGATTTACTGGCAATCAGCCGGTTATTCTGCCTCGACGGTGGGTTACCTCTGGTCGCTAGGTGTGGTCGCCGAAGTGGTGATCTTCGCCCTCAGCAACCGGCTTTTTCGTCGCTTTAGTGCCCGCGATCTGTTGCTGCTTTCCGCCGTCTGCGGCCTGGTGCGCTGGAATTTGATGGGCTGGACCACTGAATTACCGTGGCTGATTGCCGCACAAATCCTGCACTGCGGAACTTTTACCGTTTGCCATCTTGCCGGGATGCGTTATATCTCCGCCCGTAAGGGCAGCGAAGTGATCCGTTTGCAGGCGATCTATTCTGCCGTGGCGATGGGCGGCAGTATTGCCGTGATGACCATGTTTGCCGGCTTCTTGTTCGAATACCTCCATCAGGGATTATTTTTTGTAATGTCGCTGCTGGCAATCCCGGCGCTGTTCCTGCGACCAAAAGTCGCCGCCCAGCAACCGGTTGCCGATTAACCTTCCAGCATGGTGCGAATATGCTGTTGTTGCTGTGAGCTCAGCGCCCCGACAGCATGGATGAGCGGCGGGGAAAAGAGCGGCAGCGGTGTGGTGTAAGGTGTGATGACTAACGACACATCCTTTGGTGCGCCTGCATTACGAAACTCTGCCAGTGGCAGGTAGTTTATGGTCAGCGGCAGCAATGTTAACTCGCGTAGCTGCTGCTCAATCTGCTGTTCGCACGCCGTGTCATCGCCGGTAAGCAATACCACCTGCTTCTCATGCAGATCGGTTGCCTGCATCAGCCAGGCGCCGAAAATTACCGCGACCAGTCCCGCTTCTTCATCACTAAAGTGCAGTGTGTATTCATCTTCCAGTTCCTGTAATGCCTCACGCGTGGTGCGAATCAGCCGTGGATAGAGGCGATGGATCTCTTCCGGCAGGTTGTTATCAATGCCGATACCAAACAGACAGCGATCCAACGCCTGCGCCAGATGAATATAAAGCTGCGTGGTTAAGCCTTGCTCATCGCTAAAATGTAACCCGGCAAGCTGGTGAAAGCGGGCAATCATTCGGGCGATCGCCTGTTGTAAACGGTGGTCCTGCTGATGCTGGTCGCGAAGCGGATCGGGCGTACGCACCAGCATAAAGAGTAGCGCCAGAAACAGGTGCTCATTTTCCTGCGGCACCGCCGCTACCCGGCGCTGCCAGTGGCGCACAATATCGTGTGCGACCAGGTATTCGGCACGCATTTGCGCCCAGGTTTGCTGCACGGGGGTAAATTCCGGCGTCTGCCCGTGATGGCTTTGCAACAGACAATACTGCAAGTAGAGGCAGAGAAACTGCATATCCCGGCACTCAATTGAGCGCTGTAAACGACGGGCGCAGAGGCTAATTAAGGCGCGCAGATTGGTATCGTCATATAGAGTTCGGGCAATGCACTGTTGTTTAAGCGCCGTTTTTAACGACGGGGTAAACTGTTGCGTGATAAATTGCGGACACAGCCGCAGCGCGCGACGCAGCCATTGCAGCAGGCATAAGCGCTGGTCAAGGGGGGCGCCTTCAATCCGGTAGCTGCCGTTGTGCTGGCGCACGATGGAGATCCGATGGTAGCGCTGGATTTCACGGTTGGTCTCATTAATATCCTGCCGGGCTGCGGCATCATCAACGCCATTCACGGCGCAGATATGTTCCAGACTGACGCTTTGCCCCGGCAGGGCGAGCATCAACAGCACCTGGTAGCGGCGCTGCTGACTGGAGAGCGCAGATGGCGGTGTCATTACAATAGTCATCTGTCAGATTCCAGTTAGGGTGTTTGATAAGCGTAGTTAAAGGTATGCTCTGCGATAGCGAAGCTGCGACGCTTTCATTCAGGATTGCCGGGGAGCATCACAGAATTTTTCACGTGAGGAACAGATGCAAGCAGTTAAACAATGCGTCACGGGGGTGTTTCTCGCGCTTTTATCGTTTACGGTAAGCGCGCACCCGCACAGTTTTATCCACTTGAAAACACAAGTATTAGAAGAGAATGGTCACTTCTCCGGCCTGAAAATGCGCTGGACGATGGATGAGATCACCTCGGCGGATCTGCTTTATGATG
This sequence comes from Kosakonia arachidis, assembly GCF_900116535.1. Taxonomy (GTDB): domain Bacteria; phylum Pseudomonadota; class Gammaproteobacteria; order Enterobacterales; family Enterobacteriaceae; genus Kosakonia; species Kosakonia arachidis. Next base: position 45,132 of record NZ_FPAU01000006.1, read on the forward strand.
CGGGCAATGCGCAGCCGGGTGATGAAGTGTGGAAAAAACTGGCGGCGGAAGTGATGGCTAATGTGCTTGGTCAGCACTATTTTACTGAGGTCTGGCACAACGGGCAGAAAGTAAAATTCCTCAACCGTCCGACGGAATATGGTATGGAGCGCGAAGGGCATCAGGCGGTGCTGACATTTATCCTGCCTCTCGCCGAGCCGCAGCCGCTTAGCGGCCAGCAATATACTTTTTCTACGTTTGATCCCACCTATTTTGTCGATATGAGTTACGACAAAACGAGCGATGCGGCACTGCCCACAGAGTTGCAGAAATCCTGTAAGCTGGCCGTTCATACTCCTAAACCCGGCGAAGAAGTGCTGAATTATGCACAGTCGCTGGACAAAGCCGATGCGCCGGAGGAAGACATGGAATTAGGCAAACAATTTGCGCAGACGGTGACCCTCTCATGTCAGTGATAACCGGTGTTCGTCCCCGTTCCCTCCGCCTGCTGGCATGGTGGCCGCTGCTGCTGTTTATATTGTGTGCACTCATTGCCGGTTTCTGGCTTTGGCAGGCGTGGCCGCAGGTGATGATCAAAAGCGTGCTCTGGCAGCGCAATGTGAATATGCAAATGAGCGCATTGCTGAAAGCGGTAGTGGAAAACCCGACCAAAGCAGGCGGTTCACTACTGTTGTTCAGCTTTGTCTATGGCGTATTGCATGCGCTGGGTCCCGGACACGGTAAAGTAGTTATCGCTACCTGGCTTGCCACACATCCCTCTAAATTACGTTCCGGCATTCTGCTGACGCTGGCTTCCTCGCTATTGCAGGGGCTGGTGGCGGTTACGTTAGTGGTGGTGGTACTGAACATCCTGGCGTTACCCGCGCGGCAACTGCATTTAAGCGGTTACTGGCTGGAAAAGGGCAGTTACCTGGTGGTTGGCGTGCTGGGGCTGATGTTGTGCTGGCGAGCGCTAAAAAAGTTGTTTGCTCTGCGGCAAAAACCGGTGTTTCGCACATTTACGCCGCATCATATGCATCACGACGGCTGTGGCTGCGGGCATCAGCATTTGCCGACTTCTTCGCAACTGCAAAGTGGTGAAGACTGGCGAGCCAGGTTGATGATTGTATTATCCATGGGGATGCGCCCATGCTCCGGTGCAATCATGGTGTTGCTGTTCAGCAAAGTGATTGGTGTTTTTGCCTGGGGCGTGGCGTCAGCGTTGGTGATGGCGGCGGGCACGTCACTGACCATCAGTGCGCTGGCGCTGCTGGTACATGGTTTTCGTCAGTTGGCGGTAAAACTCAGCGGTCATCAGACGCCGGTATTATGGCGACAGGTGGGCTGGACAACGCTGGCATTGGCGGGAGGCGTATTGTTGATCAGTGCGTCGATGGTGATGTGGGTCAGCGCGTTACCGCCGGGCGGCGGTTTGCGGCCATTTTGATAGTGCCGGATGGCGGCTTACGCTTTATCCGGCTTACGCGATATGCATGAACCATGACGGGGGATGTACGCTGTAGGCCCGATAAGCGCAGCGCCATCGGGCAATAAGCATTTTAGCGTTTCAGCGCATCACTCAGTTCTTCGCGCATGTTGGCCAGCATGGCTTTTACGACACGCGGGTTACCCGCAACAATGTTGCCGGTCATCATGTGGTTGTGGCCGCCGGTGAAATCACAGACCAGACCGCCCGCTTCACGCACCAGCAACTCGCCCGCGGCGAAATCCCACGGTTTCAGCGCGATTTCAAAGAAACCATCAACGCGTCCAGCAGCAACATAGGCCAGATCCAGCGCAGCGGAACCGGTGCGGCGGAAGTCTGCACATTCGGTAAACAGTTTGCCAACAATGTTAATGTAGGTTGTTGCGTGCTGTTTTGCTTTGAACGGGAAGCCGGTCGCCAGAATGGTGCCATCCAGATCGCGTGCATTGCTGCCGCGCAGACGGTAGCCGTTAAGCTGTGCACCCTGGCCACGGGTTGCAGTGAAAAGTTCGTTACGCATCGGATCGTAAACCACCGCAACTTCGGTGCGGCCTTTAATACGAACGGCGATAGACACCGCGAAGTGCGGCAGACGTTTGATGAAGTTGGTGGTGCCATCCAGTGGATCGATAACCCATTGCACATCCTGGTCAGTGCCTTCGTGCTCGCCACTCTCTTCGGTGATAATGGTGTGTTGCGGGTAAGATTTGCGGATGGTGTCAATAATCACTGCTTCAGCAGCTTTATCAACGTTGGTCACGAAATCATTGCTGCCTTTCTGGCTGGTTTCTACGGCGTCGGGAGTTTCGTAGTTTTTGGCAATTAAATTACCCGCCTTGCGCGCAGCACGCACGGCGATGTTCAGCATCGGATGCATCGGTCTCTCTCACTGGATGTTAAAGAACGGGAAAACGGCGCACATCATAGCAGTCAATTCGGAATGTGTCTTCGGTTTATGATAATATGCACGAATATTCTTTAGCCGTTGAAAATCTATGCTGCAAAATATTCGAATCGTACTGGTGGAAACCTCCCACACGGGCAACATGGGCTCTGTTGCCCGTGCAATGAAAACTATGGGGTTGACGAATCTGTGGCTGGTTAACCCGCTGGTTAAACCGGATTCACAGGCCATCGCGCTGGCGGCAGGTGCCAGCGATGTTATCGGCAGTGCGCAGATTGTCGATACGCTTGATGAAGCACTGGCTGGCTGTAGCCTGGTCGTTGGTACCAGCGCGCGCTCACGTACACTGCCGTGGCCGATGCTCGATCCGCGCGAATGCGGGTTGAAAGGCGTCGCTGAAGCAGAACACGCGCCAGTGGCGCTGGTGTTCGGTCGCGAGCGTGTCGGTCTGACGAATGAAGAGCTGCAAAAGTGCCATTATCACGTGGCGATTGCCGCTAACCCGGAATACAGCTCGCTGAACCTGGCGATGGCGGTGCAGGTTATCGCTTATGAAGTGCGTATGGCCTGGCTGGCGACGCAGGAGAGTGAATCTTCCGCTGAACATGAAGAGACGCCGTATCCGCTGGTCGACGATCTTGAGCGCTTTTACGAGCATCTGGAAAAGACGTTGCTGGCGACCGGTTTTATCCGCGAAAACCACCCGGGCCAGGTAATGAACAAGCTGCGCCGTCTGTTCACCCGTGCGCGTCCGGAAAGCCAGGAATTGAACATCCTGCGCGGTATTCTGGCCTCCATTGAGCAGCAGCATAAAGTGTGATTTTCCTGCGCTCATCACTCGACAAGCCCCGCGCCCGTAGGCCGGACAGGGCAATGCGCCATCCGGCATTTAGGTTGAGCACGAAAAGCCAAATACCTGACTAATTTAGTCAACTAAATAGTTGACCAAATTAGTCGGGAATGTCAGACTTGCAACCGCTATGCGACATTAACATATTAAATAATATTCCCCGGGCAGGGGCGAGTTTGAGGCTTGTAAGACATGAGACTGACATCGAAAGGGCGTTATGCCGTGACCGCAATGCTGGACGTTGCACTCAACTCCGAAGCGGGCCCGGTTCCGTTGGCTGATATTTCTGAGCGTCAGGGAATTTCCCTGTCCTACCTGGAACAGCTTTTCTCCCGTCTGCGCAAAAATGGCCTGGTGGCCAGTGTGCGTGGTCCTGGCGGTGGTTATTTGCTGGGCAAAGATGCGAGCAGCATCGCCGTGGGCGAAGTGATCAGCGCCGTTGACGAATCGGTAGACGCAACCCGTTGCCAGGGTAAAAGCGGCTGCCAGGGTGGCGATAAGTGTCTGACCCATGCGCTGTGGCGCGATCTGAGTGACCGTCTGACCGGTTTCCTCAACAACATCACACTGGGAGAGCTGGTCAATAACCAGGAAATTCTCGATGTGTCCGATCGTCAGCACAGCACCGAATCCCATCGCACCACCCGCGCACAAGATGCTATCGACGTTAAACTGCGCGCATAATAAAAACAGTATTCAGAATTGGGCCGGGGCACATCGCATGTGCCCCGTTAACACGGTCGTACATCCAGCCGGTTGCCTGATTCCTTGCATTAGAGCGATGTACGGAGTTTAAAGAGCAATGAAATTACCGATCTATCTCGATTACTCCGCAACTACGCCGGTGGATCCGCGTGTTGCCGAGAAAATGATGCAGTTTCTCACTCTGGACGGGACTTTTGGTAACCCAGCTTCCCGTTCACACCGTTTTGGCTGGCAAGCTGAAGAAGCGGTAGATATTGCCCGTAACCAGATCGCTGAACTGGTGGGTGCTGACCCGCGCGAAATCGTCTTCACCTCCGGCGCGACCGAATCCGATAACCTGGCGATCAAAGGTGCTGCCAACTTTTATCAGAAAAAAGGCAAGCACATTATCACCAGTAAAACCGAACACAAAGCCGTGCTGGACACCTGTCGCCAGCTTGAGCGCGAAGGGTTTGAAGTGACTTACCTCGCCCCGCAGCGCAACGGCATTATCGATCTGAAAGAGCTGGAAGCGGCGATGCGTGACGACACCATCCTCGTCTCCATCATGCACGTGAACAACGAAATCGGCGTGGTGCAAGATATCGCAACCATTGGCGAAATGTGCCGTGCTCGCGGCATCGTATATCATGTTGATGCTACTCAGAGCGTCGGCAAACTGCCGATCGACTTAAGTCAGCTGAAAGTAGATCTGATGTCTTTCTCGGCTCATAAAATCTATGGGCCAAAAGGCATTGGCGCCCTCTACGTACGCCGTAAGCCGCGTATCCGTATTGAAGCGCAGATGCACGGCGGCGGTCACGAGCGCGGTATGCGTTCCGGTACCTTGCCTGTTCACCAGATCGTCGGCATGGGCGAAGCATACCGTATTGCCAAAGAAGAAATGGCGAGCGAAATGGAGCGTCTGCGCGGTCTGCGTAGCCGTCTGTGGAACGGTATCAACGATATCGAAGAAGTTTATTTGAACGGCGATCTTGAGCACGGCGCACCGAACATCCTCAACGTCAGCTTTAACTACGTTGAAGGCGAGTCGCTGATCATGGCGCTGAAAGATCTGGCTGTTTCTTCCGGTTCTGCCTGTACTTCCGCAAGTCTGGAACCGTCCTACGTGCTGCGTGCACTGGGTATGAGCGATGAGCTGGCACACAGCTCCATCCGTTTCTCTTTAGGTCGCTTTACCACCGTTGAAGAGATCGACTACACCATCGAACTGGTGCGTAAATCCATCGGCCGTCTGCGCGAACTCTCTCCGCTGTGGGAAATGTTCAAACAGGGCGTGGATATTAACTCCATCGAATGGGCTCATCACTAATAACGGTTGTGGAAACAGGAGAATTTAATCATGGCTTATAGCGAAAAAGTAATCGATCACTACGAAAATCCGCGCAACGTTGGCTCGTTTGACAACGGAGATGACAGCGTCGGTAGCGGCATGGTTGGCGCGCCAGCATGCGGCGATGTCATGAAGCTGCAAATCAAAGTCAACGATAAAGGCATTATCGAAGACGCGCGTTTCAAAACCTACGGTTGCGGCTCGGCGATCGCTTCCAGCTCGCTGGTAACCGAATGGGTGAAAGGCAAGTCTCTGGACGAAGCGCAAGCGATCAAAAACACCGATATCGCTGAAGAGCTGGAGCTGCCGCCGGTGAAAATCCACTGCTCTATCCTGGCGGAAGATGCGATCAAAGCCGCGATTGCGGACTACAAAAGCAAACAAGAAGCGAAATAAGGCAGGAGGTTGTTGTCATGTCCATTAGCCTGAGCGACAGTGCTGCCGCGCGAGTAAATACCTTCCTGGCCAACCGTGGCAAAGGGTTTGGTCTGCGTCTGGGGGTCAGAACCTCCGGTTGTTCTGGTATGGCCTACGTGCTGGAGTTTGTTGACGCACCGACTGAAGAAGATACGGTGTTCGAAGACAAAGGCGTGAAGGTAGTGGTTGACGGCAAAAGCCTGCAATTCCTCGACGGCACTCAACTGGACTTTGTCAAAGAAGGCCTGAACGAAGGGTTTAAATTCACTAACCCTAACGTCAAAGACGAGTGCGGTTGCGGCGAAAGCTTCAACGTCTGATCGTCTACCCATTGACCCCACCGCAGCATGCTGCGCGTGGGGTTTGCTTCGATTGCACACCCGGAATTGTTATGGATTACTTCACCCTCTTTGGGTTGCCGGCCCAATACCCGCTTGACGTTCAGGCGCTGGCGACACGTTTCCAGGATCTGCAACGGCAGTTCCACCCCGATCGCTTTGCTAGCCGCCCGCAGGCGGAACAACTGGCTGCGGTACAGCAATCCGCTACCATTAATCAGGCGTGGCAAACCCTGCGTAATCCCCTCTCACGCGCGGAATATCTGTTGTCGCTGCATGGTTTTGATTTAGCCTCTGAACAGCACACCGTTCGCGACACTGCCTTTTTAATGGAGCAGCTTGAGCTGCGCGAAGAGCTGGATGAGATCGCGCGTGCGGAAGATAACGCCCGGCTGGAGACGTTCCAAAAGCAAGTAAAAGGGATGTACGACACCCGCCACCAGCAGATGGTGGAACAACTCGACAATCAGGCGTGGGACGTCGCGGCGGATACCGTGCGTAAACTGCGTTTTCTCGATAAACTGCGCAGCGCAACAGAACAACTCGAAGAAAAACTGCTCGGTTTTTAATTTTTTTGGAAGCACATAATGGCCTTATTACAAATCAGTGAGCCGGGTCTGAGCGTCGCGCCGCATCAGCGTCGTCTGGCGGCGGGCATCGATCTCGGCACCACCAATTCGCTGGTTGCCACCGTGCGTAGCGGCCAGGCGGAAACGCTGGCCGACAGTGCCGGGCGCCATTTACTCCCTTCAGTGGTCAACTACCAGACTGACAGCCACATTGTCGGTTACGATGCGCGCGCCAATGCGGCGCTGGATTCGGTCAATACCATCAGCTCCGTAAAACGTCTGATGGGCCGCAGTCTGGCGGATATTCAGGCGCGTTACCCGCATCTGCCGTGGAAATTCCAGGCAAGCGAAAACGGCCTGCCGATGATTGTGACGCGCGGTGGTGTGGTCAATCCGATTCGCGTCTCTGCCGATATCCTGAAAACGCTGGCTGCCCGCGCGCAGGATACGCTCTCCGGCGAGCTGGATGGCGTGGTGATTACCGTCCCGGCCTATTTCGATGATGCGCAGCGTCAGGGAACCAAAGATGCTGCGCGTTTAGCCGGGTTGCATGTGCTGCGTCTGCTCAATGAGCCGACTGCGGCTGCGATTGCCTACGGTCTGGATTCCGGTAAAGAAGGTGTTATCGCCGTGTACGATCTTGGCGGCGGTACTTTCGATATCTCCATTCTGCGTCTGAGCCGCGGCGTGTTCGAAGTGCTGGCGACTGGCGGCGATTCTGCGCTCGGCGGCGACGATTTTGACCACCTGCTGGCAGATTACATTAGCGAACAGGCGGGCATTACCGATCGCAGCGATGCGCGTCAGCAACGGGAACTTTTGGATGCGGCGATTGCCGCCAAGATTTCGCTGAGCGATGCCGACAGCATAACAGTTGATGTCGCTGGCTGGCAGGGCGTGGTAACTCGCGCACAGTTTGAAGAAATGATCTCAACGCTTGTCAAACGCACGCTGCTCTCCTGTCGTCGCGCACTGAAAGATGCGAATGTGGAAGCACACGATGTGCTGGAAGTGGTGATGGTGGGGGGTTCCACCCGCGTACCGCTAGTGCGTGAGTGCGTCGGGGAATTTTTCGGCCGCACGCCACTGACTTCCATCGACCCGGATAAAGTGGTGGCGATTGGCGCTGCGATCCAGGCGGATATCCTGGTCGGCAATAAGCCGGACAGCGAAATGCTGCTGCTCGATGTTATCCCGCTGTCGCTGGGGCTGGAAACCATGGGTGGACTGGTGGAAAAAGTTATTCCGCGCAACACCACAATTCCGGTGGCTCGCGCCCAAGAGTTCACGACCTTTAAAGATGGCCAGACCGCAATGTCTATCCATGTGATGCAGGGTGAACGGGAACTGGTGGCAGATTGCCGTTCGCTGGCACGTTTTGCCCTGCGCGGCATTCCGGCGTTACCAGCGGGTGGGGCGCATATTCGTGTCACCTTCCAGGTGGATGCTGACGGCCTGCTGAGCGTCACGGCGATGGAGAAATCCACCGGCGTGGAGGCGTCCATTCAGGTGAAACCGTCCTACGGTCTGACCGACGGCGAAATCGCCAATATGATTAAAGACTCCATGAGTTTCGCCGAGCAGGACGTGAAAGCGCGCATGCTGGCGGAGCAGAAAGTGGAAGCTGCGCGCGTACTGGAAAGTTTGACCGGCGCGCTCGCCGCTGATGCCGCGCTGTTAAGTGCCGCAGAGCGCGAGGTTATCGACGAGGCGGTTGCGCAATTGCGCAGCGTTGCCGACGGCGATGATACCGACGCGATAGAACAAGCCATTAAAAACGTAGATAAACAAACCCAGGAATTCGCCGCTCGCCGTATGGATCAGTCCGTGCGTACTGCGCTGAAAGGCCATTCCGTCGACGAGGTTTAATATGCCTAAAATTGTTTTTCTGCCTCATCAGGATCTCTGTCCGGATGGCGCAGTTCTGGAAGCAAAGAGCGGTGAAACCATTCTTGATGTTGCCCTGCGCGGTGGTATTGAGATTGAGCACGCCTGTGAAAAATCATGTGCTTGCACCACCTGCCACTGCCTCGTGCGTGAAGGGTTTGACTCTTTGCCGGAAAGCAGCGAAGACGAAGACGACATGCTGGATAAAGCCTGGGGTCTGGAGCCGGATAGCCGTTTAAGCTGCCAGGCGCGCGTTACTGATGAAGATCTGGTGGTTGAGATCCCGCGTTACACCATTAACCACGCGCGGGAGCACTGATATGGGACTGAAATGGACCGACAGCCGCGAAATCGGTGAGGTGCTGTACGATAGCCGCCCGGATGTGGACCCGAAAACCGTACGTTTCACCGATATGCATCAATGGATCTGCGAGCTAGAAGAGTTCGACGACGATCCGAACGCATCGAATGAAAAAATTCTCGAAGCGATTCTGCTAGTCTGGTTAGACGAAGCATCATAATCATCTCACGGGCTGCCTTCGGGCGGCCCGTTTTCATGCATATGTAGGCCGGAAAAGGCAACGTTGCCATCCGGTGTCTGCCGATAAGGATAAATATAATGACAGAAGCTATGAAAGTGACACTCACCACGCAAAGCGCGGATGCGCGTTGGGGTGAAAAAGCCTCATGGAGTATCAATAACGACGGCATCGCTCTGCATCTGAACGGAAAAGACGATTTAGGTTTGATTCAGCGTGCCGCGCGCAAAATCGACGGTCTGGGCATTAAACACGTTGCGCTGAGCGGCGAAGGCTGGGACGCGGATCGTAGCTGGGCATTCTGGGCCGGTTACAAAGGGCCGAAAGGCACGCGTAAGGTGGAGTGGGCGCAGCTGGACGATGCCGGACAAAAAGAGCTGGATAGTCGCCTGCAAACCATCGACTGGGTACGCGACATCATCAACGCACCGGCGGAAGAATTAGGGCCGGAACAACTGGCGCAGCGCGCGGTCGATCTGCTGCACAGTGTGGGAGGTGAAAGCGTCTCTTACCGCATCACCAAAGGCGAAGATCTGCGCGAACAGAACTACCTTGGCCTGCACACCGTTGGCCGTGGTTCTGAGCGCCAGCCGGTATTGCTGGCGCTGGATTATAACCCGACGGGCAACCCCGATGCGCCGGTGTATGCCGCGCTGGTGGGAAAAGGCATCACCTTTGACTCCGGCGGTTACAGTATCAAACCAACCTCATCAATGGATTCAATGAAGTCCGATATGGGCGGTGCGGCGCTGGTGACCGGCGCGCTGGCGTTTGCTATCACCCGCGGGTTGAATAAACGCGTAAAACTGTATCTCTGCTGCGCCGACAACCTGATCAGCGGTAACGCCTTTAAACTGGGCGATATTATTCATTATCGCAACGGCAAAACCGTAGAGATCATGAATACCGATGCTGAAGGGCGTCTCGTGCTGGCGGATGGCCTGATTGATGCGTCTGCGCAAAAACCGCAGTTTATCATTGATGCTGCAACGCTGACTGGCGCGGCGAAAACCGCGCTGGGTAACGATTACCACGCGCTGTTCAGCTTTGACGATGTGCTGGCTGGTCGCCTGCTTAACAGTGCAACGGCGGAAAATGAACCGTTCTGGCGTCTGCCGCTGGCCGAGTTCCACCGCAATCAGCTGCCGTCCAACTTTGCAGAGTTGAACAACACTGCTGGCGGCTCTTTCCCTGCCGGGGCAAGTACAGCTGCCGGGTTCCTGTCGCACTTTGTTGAAAACTACCAGCAGGGCTGGCTGCATATCGACTGCTCCGCCACCTACCGCAAAACGGCAGTGGAACAGTGGGCGGCCGGGGCGACCGGGCTTGGCGTGCGCACCGTCGCGAATTTGTTGACCGCTGGGTAAGCGTCATGGTTGTGCCGGATAGCGGCTTTGCCTTATCCGGCCTAAATAGTCCGTGCATTTTGCTGGCCGGATAAGCGAAGCACCATCCGGCATTGAAGTGAATCAGAGAACCTATGTCCGAAAGCAAAAACGAATTAGAAACCTTGCTGGAGCAGGCAGCGACCGAGCCAGCTTTCCGCCCTGCTTTTTTCCGTACGCTTCTGGAATCCACCGTCTGGGTGCCAGGATCTGCGGCGGAAGGTGAAGCGATTATCGAAGATAGTGCGCTGGATTTGCAGCACTGGGAAAAAGATGACGGTAACTCGGTCATTCCATTCTTTACTTCGCTGGAAGCCTTACAGCAGGCTGTTAGCGAAGAACAGGCATTTGTGGTCATGCCTGCACGTACGCTGTTTGAAATGACGCTGGGAGAAACACTATTCCTCAACGCCAAATTACCCACGGGCAAAGAGTTCACTCCGCGCGAATTAAGCCATTTAGTGGGCACAGAAAGTAGTCCTCTCAGCCAGCAGGAAGTGCTGGACGGTGGTACGGCGTTGCTACTTTCCGAAGTGGCTGAACCACCTGCGCAAATGGTCGATTCACTGACCACACTGTTTAAAAGCATCGGCACCGTTAAACGCGCATTTCTCTGCTCGATTAAAGAGAAGGCTGACGAACAACCTAACCTGCTGATTGGCATAGAAGCAGAAGGGGACATCGAAGAGATAATCCATGCAGCAGGCAGCGTCGCGACAGATACGCTTCCAGGGGACGAACCGATCGATATTTGCCAGGTGGTGGAGGGCGAAAAAGGCATCAGCCATTTTATGCTGGCGCATATTACGCCGTTCTATGAACGTCGCTGGGGCAGCTTCCTGCGTGATTTCAAAAACAACCGCATTATCTGATGAACAAGCGGTACATTTCGTACCGCTTGTTCACTGCGTCGCTTCCAGCAGCAACAGATCCATCAACAGCACAAGATTTGACTCAAACGACGTAATGCCCGCCGCTTCGGCAGCAAAGTGTATCGCTTCGTCATGCAGCGCAAAATGCACATCCGCCAGTTCCGCCAGCGTGTTTGCTGACGCGCGAGTAAAGGCGACAACTGTCATACCAACCGTGTGCGCAATCCGCGCTTTATCCAGCACCTGTTCGGTTTCGCCACTGCGCGACACTGCAATAAACACCTGATAACGCGCGGCATTACTGAGGAAGATATTGCGGCTGTCGCCAGGCCCGGAGATAAAAGCCGTCTTGCCCAGCACCTGCAACTTCTTGGTTAAATACTCGGCGAAGAGATAAGAGAACCCCGCGCCATAGAGAAAAAAACTTTCCCGCTCGCGCAGCAGAGCAGCGAACCGGTGACGCTTCTCTTCCGTCACCCACTGAAAGGTTCGCTGGTAATTGGCCATAAATTGCGGGAACAACGCCGGTAGCTCGTCATGCCCTTCACGGTGTTGCTGAGCAATATGCGGTGTGTCCAACAAAAGCTGTTTGCAGTGCCAGATAAATTCACTGTAGCCGCTAAAGCCCAGTTTCTGACAGAGCCGGATAATAGTGGCGGTAGAAACGTAAGTCGCCTGTGCCAACTGGCGCACGGTTATATTCCCCACCAGCAGCGGATGTTCCGTCAGGTGGGCAAGCACTCGATATTCCGCGCGGGTCAGTGATGCCCCGCGCGTCAGCAAGGGTGCAAGCCGGTTGTCCATTCAGGCGGGTTCGACGGGCAAATCGTCGCGCGCGCCCCATTCGCTCCAGGATCCGTCATACAGCGTCACGTTATTCGCGCCCAGCGTTGCAAGCGCGAGGATCACCACGGATGCTGTGACGCCGGAGCCGCAACTGGCAATGATCGGCTGGTTCAGGTCAACGCCCTGGCGGCGGAAAATGGCGGCCAATTCGTCGGTGGTTCTCAGTTCGCCATCGACCACCAGATCAATCCACGGCACATTCAGTGCGCCGGGAATATGCCCGCGCTTCAGGCCCGGACGTGGTTCATCGACTTCGCCGGAAAAACGCGGGGCAGGGCGCGCATCGACAATCTGCGCGGTGCCTTCGTGGCTTGCCAGCAGCACATCGGTCAGCTTTTTCACCACGGAGGGATCGAAGTTGGCGTTAAAGTCGGATTCCGGCAGAGGCACCTCGCCTTTCTGCAACGGCAGGGCATCGCGCTGCCAGCCGGCCAGACCGCCAGCGAGAATCGAGACATTTTCCACGCCGTAATTGAGTAGCATCCACCATGCGCGCGGCGCGGAGAACAGTGTGCCTTCGTCATACACCACCAGGTGTTTATCCTGGCTGATGCCCAGTTCGCGCATCGCTACGGCGAACGCTTCCGGCCGCGTCAGCATGTGTGGTAAGGACGTGCTGTGGTCGGAAAGGGCTTCAATATCAAAAAAAACCGCGCCGGGAAGATGCCCGTCACGGTACTCCGCGCGCATATCGCGATGTTCCTGACCCACTGGTGCCATGCGGGCGTCGATCAACTGGATTTCAGGATCATCACTATGCTCTATCAGCCAGTCGGCCGCGACAAAAAATGAAGTGGACATGGGGCTCTCCGTGTCATCAATAATTACTCTGAATTGTTAACGTTTTTTCATCACCCGACAAGCCACCTTCGTTAAACCCGCGAGCCAACTCGGTATTTTTATACCGCTTTACCGTTTTCCCACGCTTTTTGCAACGCAGGCCAGTAGTCGCGGTTCGCCTCAATCATCTCATCAAGAATTGCTTTGGCATGCTGCATGGTCGGCACTGTGCGGTTAAGGGTAAACGCCTGGAGCGCCTTTTCGTAGCTGCCTTCAATAGTGGCTTCAACCAGCAGTTGTTCCGAGGCCAGTTGCTGCATTAACAGCGTCTGGTGGAATAGCGGCACCGCACCCATGCGTACCGGTTCCGGCCCGGCGGCAGTGATGTAAGCCGGAACTTCCACCATTGCATCGTACGGCAGGTTGGCAATAGCCCCTTTATTTTCCACAATCACCAGGTGGCGTTGGCGAAGATCAAACGCCAGTGAGCAGGCCACATCAACGATAAACGCGCCGTGGACGCCAACATGAAACGCATCAGGCAGCACTCCGCTGCAGTGATACTCCTGCGCGGCGGCAAACAGTTTTTTTTCGCGTCCGTTCATCACTTCATTGGCGCGCGTGTAGTCAGGATCCTGGTGTGCGACGATCTCGTTTGGCATCAAGTAGTACTGCAAATACGGGTTCGGCAGATACTCGGGGAAGTGATCCATAATCGGTTTGATATTACGCCAGGTTTTCACCCAAGACGGATCGGCGTGCTGCGGATCTGTTTGTGCGGCGTCTTCGGTCAGCAGGCCAAAGCGGGCAACGTGTTCGCGCAATTCCGGCAGGCGATCTTCACCCTCCACGCGCACCTGCGTAAACCAGCCGAAGTGATTCAGGCCAAAATAATCGACCTCCAGCTTGTGCCTGTCGACGCCGAGGATCGCGCCCATATTGCGCATCGCTGCGACCGGCATATCGCAAATATTCAGCACCCGTGCCTGCGGACGCAGCCGCCGCACTCCTTCAGCGACAATCGCCGCGGGGTTAGAGTAATTGATGATCCAGGCTTTCTCATCCGCGTAGCGCGTGACCTGATCGATAAGCTCGACCATCGGCAGAATGGTGCGCAGACCATAGGCCAGTCCGCCGGGACCGCAGGTTTCCTGGCCGACCACCCCATGGCGCAGCGGGATCTTCTCATCCTGTTCACGCATCTTGTACTGACCAACACGCATCTGGGCAAAGACGAAATGCGCGCCGCTGAATGCCGTTTCCGCATCATTCGTTACGGTAAATTTGATGTACTGGCTGTGGTCGCGGATCACTTTTTCCACCACTGGCGCAATGGTGTTTTGCCGCGCTTCATCAATGTCGTAGAGACGGATTTCCGCCAGCGGGAATGCTTCCAGCCGAACCATCAGGCTTTTCACGATGCCCGGGGTATAAGTACTGCCACCACCGGCGATGGATAAAATAAACGGGGGTTTAACCATTTCTGGACTCCTTCAGAGAAACATCTCAACGGCTTCTCGCATTTTTTTGACATGCAGCCCGTAGACCACCTGAACGTTATTACCTTGTCTGATCACACCCTTTGCGCCGGTCGCTTTCAGTTGCGGTTCGTTAATCACCGCTGTGTCTTTTACCGTGACGCGCAGGCGGGTGTAACAGTTGTCCACCACCTCAATATTGGCGCGTCCGCCCAGTCCGGCGATAATCGCTGCGCCCATCGCGTCGTTATTGCCTTTCGCCTGGTAATCCTGCTTGCTGTAAAGGCGCGTCTCTTCGTGCTCTTCTTCACGGCCAGGCGTTTTCATATCGAAGTGCAAAATCAAAAAGCGGAAGATCACAAAGTAGAGGGCGAACATAATGACGCCGACGAGGATATACATCGGCCAGTTCGATTTCTGGATACCGAGCGGCAGGTTGTAGAGAATAAAATCGATGATCCCATTCGCGCCGATGGCATGAACGCCGAGCAACGAGAACAGCATCATGCCGATCCCGGTTAGCACCGCATGCACTACAAACAGCAGCGGCGCAACAAAGAGAAAGGAGAACTCAATCGGTTCCGTTACGCCGACCAGCAGCGAAGTGAGCGCAGCAGGGATCAAAATCGCTTTGGCAACCGCTTTGCGCTCCGGTTTTGCCGTAACGTACATCGCCAGCGCGGCTGCAGGCAGGCCGAACATTTTACTGATACCGCGCGCATCCCAGACTACCGTGCTACTGAGTTGTTTCACGCCTGGGCAGGCGATTTCTGCGAAGTAAATGTTCCGGGCGCCCTGGTAGGTGCTGCCGCAAACATCCGCTGTACCGCCCAGCTCCGTATAGAGAAACGGCGTATAGACCAGATGATGCAGCCCGGTCGGCACCAGAATGCGCTCAAGAAAACCGTACACCGCCACGCCAAATGGCCCGGCGCCTTTTATCGCCAGCGCCAGCGTGCTGATACCGTGCTGGGCGAAGGGCCACAACTCACTCATTACCACACCGAGCACCATCGAAACTGGCAGCATAATCATCGCCACAAAGCAGTGGCCGGAGTAAATCGCCATCGCGCCGGAAAACTGCACGCCAGAATATTTGTTGTACAGATAACCACTGAGCGCGCCGGTCAGGATCCCGGCAAAAACGCCCATTTCCAGCACCTGTACCCCAAGCACCATGCTCTGGCCTGCCGCTTTTATCTGAGAGGCGGAAGCCAGCGCGCCTTGCATTTGTAGTGTTACGTTCATGGCATTGATGAACACAATAAACGTCACCAGACCAATCAGCGCGGCATAGCCTTTATCCCGCGAAGCCAGACCTACTGGGATACCAACGGCAAACACCAAAGCCAGATTGGCGAGCACAGAAACAGCGGATTTAGCGATTAGCTGGCCGATGTTCTGAATAAGCGGATGACCGAGGAATGGCAAATATTCGGCCAGGTTGCCATTGCCAAAAATATTGCCGAAGGCAATAAACAGGCCGACGATGGGCAAAATGAGTACCGGACCAAAGAGGGACTTACCAAAATTTTGTAGGGCATTCACGGCTCTGGACATAATGATCTCTCTTATTAGAACCGCGCACAACGGTGCACAGACAGCATAACGTTAGCAGTCTGAATCGATATTTATCCAGCTATCTTGTTGTTTTAAAAACAAATGACTTCTAACGTAACATGTTACGTTACTACCTGTGATCTCTGTAACAGTGTGAGCGCGATAAGATCGCCACCTTTGCGAGGCGCTTTCCATAATTCATCACAGATTTTGTAATTCATGCTCCTGCGCATAATACTAGATGGGCCTCTTTCAATAGGTTAATGAACCAGGGATAACGAATGAAACCGCTACGTATTGCGGCGCTAACTGTTGCGCTGCTGACCACCCTTGCGCTTGCTGGCTGCGATAACAACGATAAACCGAAAGCCGCCAGCGCACCTGCCGCCTCTGCTGCCAGTGCTGGGCAAAAAACATCCCCAGCCGCACCGGACAAAGAGAAGCTGGCTCAGTTTGCTGCACGCAGTGAAGGCAAGCCGCTGACGTTGCTGGATGCGTCTGAAGTGCAACTGGACGGTGCCGCCACGCTGGTGCTGACTTTCTCGGTTCCACTCGATCCTGCGCAGAATTTTGCCTCTACCGTGCATCTGGTGGATAAAAAGAGCGGCAAGGTGGATGGTGCATGGGAGCTGTCGCCCAACTTGAAAGAGTTGCGTCTGCGGCACCTGGAGCCGAATCGCGAGTTGCTGGTATCGGTCGATCGTGGGTTGGTGGCGCTGAATAAAGCCACCTTCGGCATCGATTATGAGAAGACCATCGCCACGCGCGATGTTCAGCCAAGCGTCGGTTTTGCCAGTCGGGGTTCGTTGCTGCCGGGTAAAGTCGTGGAGGGGCTGCCCGTTATGGCGTTGAACGTCAATAATGTTGATGTTAACTTTTATCGCGTGAAGCCGGAGTCGCTGGCGGCGTTTATCAGCCAGTGGGAATATCGCAGCTCGCTTTCGAACTGGGAGTCGGACACTTTATTAAAAATGGCCGATCTGGTGTACACCGGCCGCTTTGACCTCAATCCGGTGCGCAATACCCGGGAAAAACTGCTATTGCCGTTAAGCGGTATCCAGCCATTGCAGCAGACCGGCGTCTATGTTGCAGTGATGAATCAAGCCGGGCACTACAACTACAGCAATGCCGCCACGCTGTTCACCCTCAGTAATATCGGCCTCTCGGCGCACCGTTACCATAACCGGCTGGATATTTTCACCCAAGGGCTGGAAAACGGTGCAGCCCTCTCCGGCATTGATGTGTCGCTACTGAATGAGAAGGGGCAAACCCTGGCGCAGGCGACCAGCGATGCAGATGGGCACGCTACCCTGAGCACCGATAGAGAAGCTGCTCTGGTGCTGGCGCGCAAAGAGGGCGAAACCACACTGCTGGATCTGAAATTACCGGCACTGGATCTGGCCGAGTTCGCCATTGCGGGCGAGCCAGGTTACAGCAAGCAGTTCTTTATGTTTGGCCCGCGCGATCTTTATCGCCCCGGTGAAACGGTGATTCTCAATGGCCTGCTACGCGACAGTGATGGTAAACCGCTGGCGGAGCAGCCGGTCAAACTCGAAGTGGTCAAACCGGACGGTCAGGTGGTTCGCACAGTGGTCAGCCAGCCACAAAATGGCCTGTATCATTTTACTTATTCGCTGGATGCCAGCGCGCAAACGGGAATGTGGCATATCCGCGCCAACACTGGCGATAATCTGCCGCGTGAATGGGGTTTCCACGTTGAAGATTTTATGCCGGAGCGTATGGCGCTGAACATTACGCCGCAGCCGGTGCCGGTAGATCCGGCCGCAGATGTGGTATTTAACGTTAATGGTCACTACCTCTATGGCGCACCCGCCAGCGGCAATACATTGCAGGGGCAACTGTTCCTGCGTCCTCTGCGCGAAGCGGTAGCTGCGCTGCCAGGTTTCCAGTTCGGTGATATTGCGGAAGAGAACCTGAGCCGTAGCCTGGATGAAGTACATCTGACGCTGGATAACGAAGGTCAGGGGGCGGTCAGTGTGCCGAGCCAGTGGCAGGAAACCCACTCGCCGTTACAGGTGATTTTGCAAGCCAGCCTGCTGGAATCGGGCGGACGCCCGGTTACGCGCCGCGTGGAACAGGCCATCTGGCCTGCGTCATTACTGCCGGGGATCCGTCCGCAATTTGCCGCTAAAGCCGTTTACGATTACCGCACCGACACTACCGTCAATCAGCCGATTGTTGATGAAGGCAGCAACGCTGCATTCGACATTGTCTATGCCGATGCCGCCGGGACGAAAAAGGCGGTTAGTGATTTGCAGGTGCGCCTGATCCGCGAACGGCGTGACTATTTCTGGAACTGGTCGGAAAGCGAAGGCTGGCAGTCGCAGTTTAACCAGAAAGATCTGGTGGAAGGTGAGCAGAGCCTCAGCCTCGCAGCGGATGAAACGGGTAAGGTGAGTTTCCCGGTGGACTGGGGTTCTTACCGCCTGGAAGTGAAAGGGCCAAACGACACTGTCAGCAGCGTGCGTTTCTGGGCTGGTTATAGCTGGCAGGACAACAGCGACGGTGCGGGTGCCTCGCGGCCTGACCGTGTCACTATGAAGCTGGATAAACCAGGTTATAAACCGGGCGACACCGTGAAATTGCACATCACCGCGCCAGCCGCAGGTAAAGGTTACGCGATGATCGAATCCAGTGAAGGCCCACTGTGGTGGAAAGAGATTGATGTGCCAGCCGACGGCCTCGATCTGAGTATTCCGCTCGATCAAAAATGGCAGCGTCACGATCTCTACCTCAGCACGTTGGTGATCCGTCCTGGCGATAAATCGAAATCCGCCACACCAAAACGCGCGGTCGGTTTGCTGCACTTACCGATGGGCGATGAAAACCGCCGACTCGACATTGCGCTGGATGCGCCACCAAAAATGCGTCCCAACCAGCCGCTGACTATCAAAGTGAAGGCGACGGTGAAAAACGGCGAAACCCCGAAACAGGTGAATGTGTTGCTCTCCGCCGTAGATAGCGGTGTGTTGAATATTACCGATTATGTAACGCCAGATCCGTGGCAGGCCTTTTTCGGGCAGAAACGCTACGGTGCGGATATCTATGATATTTACGGCCAGGTGATTGAAGGCCAAGGGCGTCTTGCTGCGCTGCGCTTCGGCGGCGATGGCGACGAAATGAATCGCGGCGGAAAACCACCGGTCAATCACGTCACCATCATTGCCCAGCAGGCGCAGCCGGTGCAACTGGATGAAAATGGCGAAGGAACGGTGACGTTACCCATTGGTGATTTCAATGGTGAATTGCGGGTGATGGCGCAGGCATGGACGGCAGAGGATTTTGGTAGCAGCGAAAGCAAAGTAGTGGTGGCCGCACCAGTAATAGCCGAACTTAACACGCCACGTTTCCTCGGCAGCGGTGACACGTCGCGCCTGACACTGGATCTCACCAACCTGACCGATCGGCCGCAAACACTCAATGTGGCTCTGACCGCAGGAGGTTTACTGGCGCTGGAAAGCCAATCGCCGGAGCCGCTCACATTGCCGGCCGGTGAGCGCACCACATTGTTCATTCCGGTGCGGGCGCTGGACGGCTTTGGCGACGCTGAAATTAACGCGCAAATAAGCGGGCTGACGCTACCGGGCGAAACCTTTGCCCCGCTACAGAAGCAGTGGAAAATCGGTGTGCGTCCGCCATTTGCTGCACAAACAGTCAACAGTGGCGCGATGCTTAAACCTGGCGAGAGCTGGCACGCGCCGGAACAACATCTGGCAGGCATTGCACCGGCCACGCTTCAGGGACGCCTGCTGTTAAGTGGCAAACCGCCACTCAATATCGCGCGCTATATTCAGGAGCTAAAAGCCTATCCGTACGGCTGCCTTGAACAGACTACCAGCGGCTTATTCCCGTCGCTTTATACTAATGCTGCGCAGCTTAAAGCGCTCGGTATTAAAGGCGACAGCGACGAACAGCGGCGTGCAGCTGTCGATATCGGTATTTCCAGGCTGCTGCAGATGCAGCGCGATGACGGTGGCTTTTCTCTGTGGGATAAGAGCGGGCCGGAAGAGTACTGGCTGACGGCATATGTCACCGATTTTCTGGTTAGCGCCTCGGCGCAAGGATACAGCGTTCCGTCGGAGGCGCTGAACAACGCGAACAACCGCCTGCTGCGTTATTTGCAGGACCCTGCAACAATGGCGGTGCGCTATAGCGACGATCTTCCGGCAACAAAATTTGCAGTGCAAAGCTATGCCGGGCTGGTACTGGCGCGTCAGCAAAAAGCGCCGCTGGGTGCGCTGCGTGAAATCTGGCAGCGTCACGACCAGGCCAAAGCAGGGTTACCGCTGATGCAGTTGGGTGTGGCGTTAAAACTGATGGGTGACACGCAGCGTAGCGAACAGGCACTGGCGCTGGCATTGAAAACCCCGCGTGTGAAAGGTAATCACTGGCTGGCAGATTATGGTAGCGAGCTGCGCGATAACGCGCTGATGCTGGCGTTGCTGGAAGAAAATACGCTGCTGGAACAGGAGCAGACTCGCCTGCTGGCGACGCTCTCGGAACAGGCTTACGGGCAGCGTTGGTTATCCACGCAGGAAAGCAATGCCTTATTCATGGCCGGACGTAACCTGCAAAATGCCTCCGGGGCGTGGGAGGCGCAAACTTCGCTGGAGACGGCGGTGCTCGGTGGTGATAAATCGCAAACCCGCAACCTCGATGCCGATCAACTGGCGGCATTGCAGGTCACCAACAGCGGTAGCTCGCCGTTATGGCTGCGTCTGGACAGCAGCGGGTATCCGATGCAGGCACCTGTGCCTTCTGACAACGTGCTGCATATTGAACGCACGGTGCTGGGTACTGATGGACGGAGTAAATCGTTCTCATCACTGAAAAGCGGCGAGCTGGTACTGGTCTGGCTTGAAGTGAGCGCCAGCCAGAATGTCCCGGACGCGCTGGTGGTGGATTTACTGCCTGCCGGTCTGGAGCTGGAAAACCAGAACCTCGCAAGTAGCAGTGCCAGCCTCCAGGATAGCGGTAGCGAAGTACAGGAACTGCTTAACCGGATGCAGCAAGCTGACATTCAGCATATGGAGTTCCGCGACGATCGCTTCGTGGCTGCCGTGTCGGTGAGCGAAGGCCAGCCGGTGACACTGGTCTATCTGGCGCGAGCGGTAACGCCGGGTACGTATCAGGTGCCAGCGCCACAAGTGGAATCAATGTACGTTCCGCAGTGGCGGGCAATCGGCGAGACCCGCAGCCCGATGATCATTGTCCCGTAATGTGAAAAAGCCTCTGTTATATACCCGCTTGCGCTGGCTGGTGGGAGGGATGTTGCTACTGATTCTCGGCGTTATTGCTGCGGACAGAATCTGGCCGTTGCCGCTGAATGAAGTTGCGCCAGCACGGGTGGTGGTCGCGCAAGAGGGAACGCCGTTATGGCGTTTTGCCGACGCGGAAGGTATCTGGCGCTATCCGGTGACCATCGAAGAGGTTTCGCCGCACTATTTACAGGCGCTCATTCAATATGAAGATCGCTGGTTCTGGGCGCATCCTGGCGTTAATCCGTTTTCCGTTTTGCGGGCCGCCTGGCAGGATTTGCGTGCCGGGCGCGTGGTATCTGGCGGTAGCACACTGACCATGCAGGTCGCCAGGTTGCTGGATCCGCACCCGCGTACTTTTGGCGGTAAAATCCGCCAGCTATGGCGAGCGGTACAACTGGAGTGGCACCTTTCCAAACGCGAGATCCTCACGCTGTATCTTAATCGCGCACCGTTTGGTGGCACATTACAGGGGGTTGGCGCGGCGAGCTGGACTTATCTGGGTAAATCACCGGCGAAACTCAGCTATTCCGAAGCGGCGTTGTTGGCCGTTTTGCCGCAGGCACCCAGCCGTTTGCGGCCGGATCGCTGGCCGCAACGCGCGCAGGCCGCACGTGACAAAGTGCTGGATCGCATGGTGGCGCAAAAAGTGTGGCCTGCCTCGCAGATGAAAGAGTCACGCGAAGAGCCGGTATGGCTGGCTCCGCGGCAGATGCCGCAACTGGCACCGTTATTTGCCAGGCGTATGCTTGCATCCAGTAAAGCCCTGAAGATAACAACCACGCTTGATGCCAGCCTGCAACGGCAACTGGAAGAAATGGCTCTGAGCATAAAATCGCGTTTACCGCTACGCAGTTCGCTGGCGATAATTGTTGTTGATCACACCAACATGAAGGTGCGTGGCTGGGTCGGATCGGTGGATATTAATGATGACAGCCGTTTTAGCCATGTTGATATGGTCAGCGCTGTCCGTTCGCCAGGGTCGGTATTAAAACCCTTTATTTATGGTCTGGCGCTTGATAACGGTCTGATTCATCCGGCCTCGTTATTGCAGGATGTTCCGCGCCGGGTGGGAGATTATCGTCCAGGTAATTTCGACAGTGGTTTTCATGGCCCGGTGAGTGTGAGTGAAGCGCTGGTAAGATCACTCAATTTGCCTGCGGTGCAGGTGCTGGAAGCCTATGGCCCGAAAACCTTTGCCGCTAACTTGCGCAATGCCGGTCTACCGTTGATTCTGCCTGTCGGTGCGGAACCCAATCTGGCGTTGATTCTCGGTGGCGCAGGGGCGCGGCTGGAGGACATCGCTGCAGCCTACAGCGCCTTTGCCCGTCATGGCAATGTGGGAAGATTACGTATGACGCCGGATGCTCCGCTTGAAGAACGTCGGTTGATGTCGCCGGGCGCTGCGTGGATCATTCGCCGTATTCTGGCAGGCGAAGCGCAGCCGGTACCGGATGAGGCGTTGCCGCAGGTGGTGCCGCTGGCATGGAAAACCGGTACTAGCTATGGCTACCGCGATGCGTGGGCGATAGGTATTAATGCCCGCTATGTAATCGGTATCTGGACCGGGCGACCAGACGGTACACCCGTTGCCGGTCAGTTTGGTTTCGCCAGCGCTGTGCCGCTGTTGAATCAGGTTAACAACCTGCTGCAACCGCGCTCGGCAATAGAACAATCCCGCCTGCCACGCGACCCGCGACCCGCGTCTGTAAGTAGTGGCATCATCTGCTGGCCTGGGGGGCAGAGCCTGCCTGAGGGAGACAGCAATTGTCGCCGCCGTCTGGCAACGTGGTTACTGGATGGCAGTCAGCCGCCAACGCTGTTGATGCCGGAGCAGGAGGGGTTGCACGGCATTCGCTTTCCGCTGTGGTTAAACAGTGCAGGGCACAGAGTGGCGGCGGATTGTCCGGATGCGCAGCAGAAAACCTGGATTGTCTGGCCGCGACCCCTGGAACCCTGGTTGCCCGCCAGTGAACGTCGCGCTGTGCGCTTGCCTGCCGCCGATCCCCGTTGTCCACCGCGTGATGACAACGCACCGCCACCGCTGTTACTAAGTGGCGTGCGGGAAGGCGCCGTGATTAAGCGCGTTCCGGGACAAGGGTTTGCATTGCTGCCGTTGCAAAGCAGTGGCGGAGAAGGGGAGCGCTGGTGGTTTTTAAATGGTGAGCCGTTAACGATGCATACGAGTTTATTGAATCTGCGGCTTGATAAAACTGGTGAATATCAGTTATTGGTTATGGATGAGACGGGACAGGTGGCGACAGTGCAGTTTACTGTGCAATAAACGCACAAATGGCGAGTTTGGTGAACGGTGTTGCTAAAACTAGTCTCATTTTAAAAAAATGTTACCTTCATCCATAGGCAACGCCTTCGTTGCTCTTTATAATCCGCGCCACACCTATACAGGGCAACAGAACAACTTACAGAGGTAAACATGGCTATTGAACGTACTTTTTCCATCATTAAACCGAATGCGGTGGCAAAAAACGTTATTGGCAGCATCTTCTCTCGCTTCGAAGCGGCTGGTTTCAAAATCGTTGGCACCAAAATGCTGCACCTGACCGTTGAGCAGGCTCGCGGTTTCTACGCTGAGCATGAAGGCCGCCCGTTTTTTGACGGTTTGGTTGAATTCATGACGTCTGGTCCGATCGTGGTTTCTGTCCTGGAAGGTGAAAATGCCGTGCAACGTCACCGCGATCTGCTGGGCGCAACCAACCCGGCGAACGCACTGGCTGGTACTTTGCGCGCTGACTATGCAGACAGCTTCACCGAAAACGGTACGCACGGTTCCGATTCCGTAGAATCTGCGGCCCGCGAAATCGCTTTCTTCTTTGCTGAAGGCGAAGTTTGCCCACGTACGCGCTGATCGTGTAACGAGTTTTACACTTTTCTTTGGCAAATGCCGCGTGCAAACGTGGTATCTGCGCGTCAGAATTTGTACAATACCGCGCCCCAGGATGAGCAGACGCTTGCCTGGGGCGTTTCTTTTCAACCCTCCATGGGCCATAACGTGTAATAACGAGGCCGGAATAAAATATGTCTGAACAAATTGCCATGCCTGAGAACGATGCTCTCACGGTTCCAAACAGAGACGCAAAAATTAACCTGCTGGATTTAAACCGTCAGCAGATGCGTGAATTTTTCAAAAACTTAGGTGAAAAACCCTTCCGCGCCGATCAGGTGATGAAGTGGATGTATCACTACTGCAGCGACGACTTTGATGAGATGACCGACATCAACAAAGTTCTGCGCAACAAATTAAAAGAAGTGGCTGAAATTCGCGCCCCTGAAGTTGTGGAAGAACAACGTTCTTCCGATGGCACCATCAAATGGGCGATTGCCGTTGGGGATCAGCGCGTTGAAACCGTTTATATCCCGGAAGAAGACCGTGCAACGCTCTGTGTCTCTTCACAGGTGGGATGTGCGCTGGAGTGTAAATTCTGCTCTACTGCGCAACAGGGTTTTAACCGCAACCTGCGCGTTTCCGAAATCATTGGTCAGGTGTGGCGTGCGGCGAAAATTATCGGCGCAGCGAAAGTCACCGGCAGTCGCCCGATCACCAACGTGGTGATGATGGGCATGGGCGAGCCGCTGCTCAACCTGACGAATGTGGTGCCGGCAATGGAGATTATGCTGGATGATTTTGGTTTTGGTCTTTCTAAACGTCGCGTTACGCTCTCGACTTCAGGTGTAGTCCCGGCGCTGGATAAGCTGGGCGATATGATTGACGTTGCGCTGGCTATCTCCCTGCACGCGCCAAACGATGAAATCCGTGATGAAATTGTACCGATCAACAAGAAGTACAATATCGAAACCTTCCTCAGCGCAGTTCGTCGTTACATTGGAAAATCCAACGCCAACCAGGGTCGTGTGACCATTGAATATGTGATGCTGGACCATGTAAACGATGGCACGGAGCATGCACATGAACTGGCTGAGCTATTAAAAGATACACCGTGCAAAATCAACCTGATTCCGTGGAATCCGTTCCCAGGCGCGCCGTATGGTCGTAGCTCTAATAGCCGTATCGATCGTTTCTGCAAGGTGCTGATGAGTTATGGCTTCACCACCATCGTGCGTAAAACGCGCGGCGATGATATCGATGCCGCTTGTGGTCAGTTGGCGGGTGATGTGATCGACCGTACCAAGCGTACAATGCGTAAGCGTATGCAGGGCGAAACGATCGCGGTGAAGGCGCTGTAAGGCTGCTATGCAGCGCGAAGAATGTGCTGCATTTTATACAAATGTCGAATATTTGGCCTGTACGTATGTAGGGTCATAATAATTACGGTGCGTTTCTCCTGACTTTAAGGCAGTATGTAGTGATGGAACAAAGGCTTAGCAAAAAGTGCCTAAAGCTGTTCTGTTATGACGAGCCTGACAGTCTTATACTGTGGGTCTAAGTTTAACTGACCCGGTTATTTCGTGGCGCGTGTGGGCATTATGGCTACACGCGCCTGAATGTTTACTTTTCACGTACCAGTAGTTGTAGCGAATGAATACTGAAGCCACTCAAGACCAAAACGAAGTACAAACCACAGGCGTTCGTCTGCGTAGCGCCCGTGAACAACTTGGACTCAGCCAACAGACGGTTGCAGAACGCTTGTGTCTGAAGGTCTCCACGGTACGCGATATCGAAGAGGATCGATCGCCTGCCGATCTGGCATCGACGTTTGTGCGTGGTTATATCCGCTCATATGCCCGCCTGGTGCACATTCCCGAAGAAGAATTACTGCCGATGATCGAGAAGCAAGCGCCGGTCAGAGCAGCGAAAGTTGCTCCGATGCAGACCTTTGCTTTAGGCAAACCGCGCAAAAAACGCGATGGTTGGTTGATGAGTTTTACCTGGCTGGTGCTGTTTGTAGTGATAGGATTGACGGGGGCCTGGTGGTGGCAGAACCATAAAGCGCAGCAGGAGGAGATCAGCACGATGGCCGATCAATCCTCTGCGGAACTTAATGCCAGCAACAGCAGTAATAACGCGCAAAGCGTACCGCTGAACAACGATCCTGCCACTGCCTCTGCGGCGGATGATAACTCTTCAACGCCGATTGAACCCCCGGCTCCGGCTACCACCGCTCAGGCGCCTGATGCCGCGCAGCAGGCACCGGAGAATACCGCCAACCAGAACCCGGTTGTCTCTCCGTCTCAGGCAAATGTTGGATCAACGCAGCAGCCTGCGGCAACCGCGAGCAGTGGGCAACTGCCTACCGAGCAGGCTGGTGTCGCTGGCGCTGTCGCCGATACCAATGCGTTAGTGATGAGCTTTAAAGCTGACTGCTGGCTCGAAGTGAGCGATGCGACCGGCAAAAAACTGTTTAGCGGCCTGCAACGTAAAGATGCCACGCTGAATCTGAACGGTAAGGCGCCTTATAAACTGAAAATTGGCGCGCCGTCAGCGGTACAGATCCAGTATCAGGGGAAACCTGTCGATCTGAGTCGTTTTATCAGAACTAACCAGGTTGCGCGTCTGACCCTCAATGCCGAACAATCAGCAATACAGTAACAGACGGGCAACGCGGGAGATTTTTCATGCATAACCAGGCCCCGATTCAACGTCGGAAATCGAAACGGATTTACGTTGGGAACGTGCCGATCGGCGATGGGGCTCCCATTGCTGTGCAATCAATGACCAACACGCGAACCACGGATGTCGAAGCGACGGTCAATCAAATCAAGGCGCTGGAGCGCGTCGGCGCGGATATTGTCCGTGTCTCCGTCCCCACCATGGATGCGGCAGAAGCGTTCAAATTTATCAAACAGCAAGTGAGTGTTCCGCTGGTGGCGGACATCCATTTTGACTACCGCATCGCGCTGAAAGTGGCCGAATACGGCGTTGACTGTTTGCGCATCAACCCCGGCAACATCGGTAACGAAGAACGTATCCGCACGGTAGTTGATTGCGCCCGCGATAAAAATATTCCAATCCGCATCGGCGTTAACGCCGGTTCGCTGGAGAAAGATCTGCAGGAAAAGTACGGCGAACCGACGCCGCAGGCGCTGCTTGAATCGGCAATGCGCCATGTGGATCACCTCGATCGTCTTAACTTCGATCAATTCAAAGTCAGCGTAAAAGCCTCTGATGTATTCCTCGCCGTTGAATCCTATCGTCTGCTGGCCAGGCAGATCGATCAGCCGCTGCATCTCGGGATCACCGAAGCTGGCGGCGCCCGCGCAGGTGCGGTGAAATCCGCTATCGGTCTTGGTTTACTACTCTCTGAAGGCATTGGCGATACGCTGCGCATTTCGCTGGCCGCCGATCCGGTGGAAGAGATCAAAGTCGGTTTTGATATTCTGAAATCACTGCGTATTCGTTCCCGGGGGATCAACTTTATCGCCTGTCCGACCTGCTCCCGCCAGGAATTCGACGTGATTGGTACGGTTAACGCGCTAGAGCAACGGCTGGAAGATATCATTACGCCGATGGATGTCTCCATTATCGGTTGTGTGGTGAATGGCCCAGGCGAAGCGCTGGTCTCTACACTCGGTGTGACGGGCGGTAATAAGAAAAGTGGCCTGTATGAAGACGGTGTACGCAAAGATCGTCTTGATAATGCAGATATGATTGCCCAGCTAGAGGCCCGTATCCGGGCAAAAGCGTCGATCCTTGATGAAGCGCGCCGCATCGACGTGCAACAGGTAGAAAAATAACGTAGCTGGGAAGCGGCTGGCTTCCCGTGTATGATGAACCCGCCCGGCACGGCCCTGACTCGTCGCTGCCCTGAGGGTTCATTTTTTGTATTCATAAAGAGAATAAACGTGGCAAAGAATATTCAAGCCATTCGCGGCATGAACGATTATCTGCCTGGCGAAACCGCCATCTGGCAGCGCATTGAAAGCACCCTGAAAAACGTGCTCGGCAGCTACGGTTACAGTGAAATCCGTTTGCCGATTGTAGAGCAGACCCCGTTATTCAAACGCGCGATCGGCGAAGTGACCGACGTGGTTGAAAAAGAGATGTATACCTTTGACGATCGCAACGGCGACAGCCTGACGTTGCGTCCTGAAGGTACGGCGGGCTGTGTACGCGCCGGCATCGAGCATGGTCTTCTGTACAATCAGGAACAGCGCTTGTGGTACGTTGGGCCGATGTTCCGCTACGAGCGTCCGCAGAAAGGGCGCTATCGCCAGTTCCATCAGTTGGGTGTCGAAGTGTTTGGTCTGCAAGGGCCGGATATTGATGCGGAGCTGATTATGCTTACCGCCCGCTGGTGGCGTGAGCTGGGCATTGCGTCTCACGTTGCCCTTGAACTCAACTCTATTGGTTCGCTGGAAGCGCGCGCAACTTACCGCGATGCGCTGGTCGCATTCCTTGAACAGCATAAAGATAAGCTGGACGAAGATTGTCTGCGCCGCATGTATACCAACCCGCTGCGCGTGCTGGATACTAAAAACCAGGACATCCAGACGCTATTGAACGATGCGCCGAAACTGGGTGATTACCTTGACGACGAATCCCGCGAACATTTCGCCGGGCTGTGCGCTTTCCTTGATGACGCCGGTATCGCGTATACCGTTAACCAGCGTCTGGTGCGCGGTCTTGACTACTATAACCGCACCGTTTTCGAATGGGTGACAACCAGCCTTGGCGCGCAGGGAACCGTCTGTGCAGGCGGCCGTTATGATGGTCTGGTTGAGCAACTTGGTGGTCGCGCGACCCCGGCGGTTGGCTTTGCGATGGGTCTTGAGCGACTTGTTTTGTTGGTTCAGGCAGTTAATCCGGAATTTAAAGCAGAATCCGTTGTCGATATATACCTGGTGGCGTCTGGCGCCAATACGCAGTCCGCTGCAATGCAGTTGGGTGAACAGGTGCGCGATGCGTTGCCTGGTGTGAGGCTGATGATGAACCACGGCGGCGGCAATTTCAAAAAGCAATTCGCCCGTGCAGATAAGTGGGGCGCTCGCGTCGCACTGGTGCTCGGCGAGTCTGAAATCGCCGACGGTAATGTGGTGGTGAAGGATTTACGCTCTGGTGAACAGAGTACGCTAACGCAGGATAGCGTTGCAGCGCATTTGCGCGCACTACTGGGCTAATCACGCCGGTGAATTATCGTTAAGGAGAAGGACTGCGTGGAAATTTACGAGAACGAAAACGACCAGGTTGACGCTATCAAGCGCTTCTTTGCCGAAAATGGCAAAGCGCTGGCTGTTGGCGTTGTTTTGGGTATTGGCGCGCTGATGGGCTGGCGTTACTGGAACGGCCATCAGGCAGATACGGCGAGAGCTTCATCGCAGGCCTATGAAAACGCGATTTCCGCGCTTCAGGCTGATAAGCCAGAGTCGTTCACAGCGGCGGAGAAATTTGCCGCTGATAACAAAAACACTTATGGCGCGCTGGCTTCACTGGAACTGGCACAGCAATACGTAGAAAAAAATGAACTGGATAAAGCAGCCGCGCAATTGCAACAAGGGCTTGCCGCGACCAGTGATGAAAATCTGCAATCGATGATCAACGTCCGTCTGGCGCGTGTTCAGGTGCAGCAGAAGCAGCAAGACGCTGCGCTCAAAACGCTGGATGCCGTTAAAGGCGAAAGCTGGTCGGCCATTGTTGCCGATCTGCGCGGTGAAGCGCTGCTGAGCAAAGGCGACAAACAAGGTGCGCGCACCGCATGGGAAAATGGCATTAAAAACAATGCTTCTCCTGCGCTTAGCGAAATGATGCAGATGAAAATCAATAATTTGTCCATCTAAGAGGGACCCGATGCAATTGCGTAAATTACTTCTGCCAGGGCTGCTTTCCGTGATGTTATTAAGCGGCTGTTCCCTGTTTAATAGCGAAGAAGATGTTGTCAAAATGTCCCCGCTGCCAGTGGTTGAAAATCAGTTCACCCCGACAACCGCATGGCACACTTCCGTCGGCAACGGTATCGGCGATTTCTATTCTAACCTGCACCCGGCATTTGCTGATGGCGTAGTGTATGCCGCCGATCGCCACGGTGTGGTGAAAGCGGTCAGTATTGAAGACGGCCATGAAATCTGGTCGGTTAATCTGGCAGAGAAAGACGGCTGGTTCTCCACGAGCCCTGCGCTGCTTTCCGGTGGTGTCACCGTTGCTGGCGGCCATGTTTACGTGGGGACTGAAAAAGCGAAGGTTTATGCCCTGAATACCAGCGATGGTTCGCAGGCCTGGCAGGCGAAAGTTGCTGGTGAAGCACTTTCCCGCCCGGTTGTAAGCGATGGCCTGGTACTGATTCATACCAGTAACGGCCAGTTGCAGGCGCTGAATGAAAGCGACGGTGCGGTGAAATGGACGGTCAACCTGGATATGCCTGCGCTCTCTCTGCGCGGTGAATCTGCCCCGACCACCGCCTTTGGCGCTGCGATTGTTGGCGGTGATAACGGTCGTGTGAGCGCGGTACTGATGCAACAGGGCCAGATGATTTGGCAGCAGCGTATCTCTCAGGCGAACGGCCCGACCGAAATTGATCGCCTGAGCGATGTAGATACTACGCCGGTTGTGGTTGATAACATCGTTTACGCACTGGCTTACAATGGCAACCTGACGGCGCTGGATCTGCGCAGCGGCCAGATCATGTGGAAACGTGAGCTGGGCTCGGTGAGCGACTTCATTGTTGACGGTAATCGCATCTACATTATCGATCAGAATGACCGCGTTCTGGCACTGACCACCGACGGTGGTGTGACCCTGTGGACGCAAAGCGATCTGCTGCACCGTAACCTTACCGCTCCTGCGTTGTATAATGGTTACATCGTGACAGGCGATAGCGAAGGTTATGTTCACTGGATCAACGTTGAAGACGGTCGCTTCGTTGCGCAGCAGAAAGTCGACAGCTCTGGTTTCCTTACCGATCCTGTCGTTGCTGGCGGCAAGTTGCTGATCCAGGCGAAAGACGGCACGCTGTACGCACTCTCGCGCTAACTGCGCTGGAATTGTCGCTCCTGAAGACGGCTCCTGTTGCAGGAGCCGTTTTCCTGTTTTTAAAACGCCGCGTCAATTGCGCCGTTTTGCTAATGAATTTTCTGTAATGAGGCTTTAAACATGGTACCTGTGGTCGCGCTTGTCGGGCGCCCTAACGTTGGAAAATCCACGCTATTTAACCGCTTAACACGCACACGTGATGCGCTGGTGGCCGATTTCCCGGGTCTGACTCGTGACCGTAAGTACGGTCGTGCTGAAGTAGAAGGCCGAGAATTCATCTGTATCGATACCGGCGGTATTGATGGCACTGAAGATGGCGTGGAAACGCGCATGGCGGAACAGTCGCTGCTGGCGATTGAAGAAGCTGATGTCGTGCTGTTTATGGTTGATGCCCGCGCGGGTTTGATGCCAGCGGATACAGCTATTGCTAAACACCTGCGTTCACGCGAAAAACCGACTTTCCTCGTTGCTAACAAAACGGACGGTCTGGATCCGGATCAGGCAACGGCGGATTTCTACGCGCTGGGCCTGGGGGAAATTTATGCTATCGCCGCGTCTCATGGGCGCGGTGTCACCAGCCTGCTGGAACACGTGCTGATGCCGTGGATGGACGAACTGAATCCGCCGGAAGAGGTGGATGAAGACGCCGAATACTGGGCGAAGTTTGAAGCCAGTAAAAATGGCGAAGAAGAAGAGCCGGAAGAGGAATTTAACCCGCAGGATCTGCCAATCAAGCTGGCGATTGTCGGTCGTCCGAACGTCGGTAAGTCCACACTCACTAACCGCATCCTCGGTGAAGACCGTGTGGTCGTTTACGACATGCCGGGCACCACGCGCGACAGTATCTATATTCCGATGCAGCGCGATGAACGTGAGTACGTACTTATCGACACTGCCGGTGTACGTAAGCGCGGTAAAATCACTGATGTGGTGGAGAAATTCTCCGTTATCAAAACCCTGCAAGCGATTGAAGACGCCAACGTCGTATTGCTGGTGATTGATGCCCGCGAAGGTATCTCCGACCAGGATCTGTCGCTGCTGGGCTTTATCCTCAACAGTGGCCGCTCGCTGGTGATTGTCGTCAACAAGTGGGACGGTCTGAGCCAGGAAGTGAAAGAGCAGGTGAAAGAGACGCTGGATTACCGCCTCGGCTTTATCGACTTTGCCCGCGTGCATTTTATCTCTGCACTGCATGGCAGCGGCGTTGGCAACCTGTTCGAATCTGTACGCGAAGCCTATGACAGCTCTACCCGCCGTGTCAGCACCGCGCTGTTGACACGCATTATGAATATGGCGGCGGAAGATCATCAGCCCCCGCTGGTACGTGGTCGCCGCGTGAAGCTGAAATATGCCCACGCTGGTGGTTATAACCCGCCGATTGTGGTGATCCACGGCAACCAGGTGAAAGACCTGCCGGATTCCTACAAACGCTATCTCATGAACTACTTCCGCAAATCACTGGATGTAATGGGTACGCCGATCCGTATTCAGTTCAAAGAAGGGGAGAACCCGTTTGCGGATAAACGCAATACCCTCACGCCGAACCAGCTGCGTAAGCGTAAGCGTCTGATTAAACACATTAAGAAAAGCAAATGACGATTCACTGAAAATCATCTGCTCTCTAAAAATCCAGAAGCCCAAATTGTGAACTGCACCCCAAACGTTGGACACCCAACTGACTAAGGTGCAGTTTTTTTATGCGTAGTCGTATTGAGCTACGGCTTGATGCCGTACAACATTACCTTTCCGGTAAGGATGGTTTTCGTGAGGCCGCCGCACATTTTGGTGTTGGACGGACGGCCTTGTGCAGATGGGGTGCCGCTTAGGAGCTTCATGGCCCTGATGGGCTGACCTGGAAGGCCGATCAATTTTCGCACGAATTCACGCTCCGTGTTGTTATGGCTACCATCAGAGATAAACTCTCGTAGGGTGAAATTTCCCTGGTAAATGCCATATAGATTGCGAAAGAACTATCTGCCCGAGTGACGTTAGGTTATGACGTTACCGGTGAACAGCAGGAGGGAAAGGCGATAATAATGCTTCCCGGCCTCACAGAATGCGAGAGCTCACATAGGCACGAGGCTGGGAGGGAATCAAAAAGTGTGACGGTAAATACCCTGCACCTGGCAGTGAAGATGATTTGATGAACGCCGTTGCCGCTACCATGAGTTGGGCTATGAGGTGGAGTTTCTGGATAATGGGGCGTTTGTCTTGATACGCAGAATGCTGAATTATTTACAGGGTCGAACCTAACGGTTCCTAAAACCATCGAGCAACGGATAACTGTGAATCATCGAGTGTATTCAGC
The DNA here is from genome assembly GCF_900116535.1 of Kosakonia arachidis. Classification (GTDB taxonomy): domain Bacteria; phylum Pseudomonadota; class Gammaproteobacteria; order Enterobacterales; family Enterobacteriaceae; genus Kosakonia; species Kosakonia arachidis. The sequence goes on from NZ_FPAU01000006.1 coordinate 78,527, forward strand.
TTGGTGATCGGTAGCCATTGCATAAAGTCAGACATTTAATATGGTGTGATGAAAAATTGATCTCTACTATAGTCCGTTATTTTAATGTGGCTATAGGGAGTTCTATGGCTTTACACGGAAAGTTTGTAATCAATGATGCGGATTACTCGCCGCTCAGTTTTCCCGGTGTTGGCACCTTCCTGGCTTTTTCTGGGGATGGTGCTTACCGTAATCGCGGTGGTTGTGGAATGATCCCCAAAAAAGGGCCGATACCAGCGGGAAAATACTGGATTGTCGATCGACCTGAGGGAGGGATTAAATCTCAGCTTAATGCAAGTATGAGGGATGTTTACAACCACGTAGTAAAAGGGGCCACATTCAGGCATACCGAATGGTTTGCCCTATGGCGGGATGATGGGGGTATCGACGATTACACTTGGATTGAAGGTGTAAAACGCGGCAATTTCCGTCTGCATCCCGGCGCGTTGTCAGAAGGCTGCATCACCCTTCCCCATGATTCTGATTTCGCCATGTTGCGCAATGCACTTCTCAGAACCCAGAAGATAGATGTCCCCTGCATGAGAAAACTACAGGCATACGGTACGATTGAGGTGATCGCCAATGGCAAAACATGCCCTTAGTTTATTCATCAAGATAGCGCTTTTCACTGCGGTTATGCTTATTGTTGCTAAGGTTATTCCGTATGATGGATTGGTTGATTCTATTACAGGGCTTTTCGATTTCCATAGTGCCAGCAAATTTACCCGTTTCATTTTGGGTGAGCCAGATTTGGAAGTTTGGGAATCGTTAGGCGACTATTTTAGCATTCTGATCAATACGCTAATCAGCGTACCTATAACGAGTGTTGTTATCACTGCGTACAGAGCAGTGACACGCAAAGTTAGCCTGATAAATATCTTCAGAGAGTGGGTCGGCTCTACACGGCGGCGTTTTGCTAAAATCTTCGGGTTCACCTTCTTGTTTTGGGCTCTGTTTCGCTTGTTGCCTTACCAGTCCATTTTCCCTGATCAAACATATTCAGATTTCACTATAGCGGCGATTGTGGGCTTTCAGTTGCTATTAACGATTGTTTGCTACTGGTTCATCGTGAAGAAAATCATAACCAAAAGGAGTTTGTAAAATGCCTATTCCGGCGTACATGTGGCTTAAAGACGATGGTGGCGCAGACATTAAAGGGTCTGTAGACGTTCAGGATCGTGAAGGGAGTATTGAGATTGTTGGATTTAGTCACGGTTTGAACATTCCGGTAGACAGTGCCAACGGTAAGATTACGGGCAAGCGTTCGCACTCACCGATGATGCTTGAAAAAGAGTTCGATAGCTCCAGCCCATATCTGTACAAAGCCGTTGCCACAGGGCAAACGTTGAAGAGTGCAGAAATCCGTTGGTACCGCATAAACCATGCGGGACAGGAGGAGTGCTATTTTGTCATGGCCATTGAAGGCGTTAAGGTGACAGGTATTAATCCTGGTATGCCAAACGCTAAGATGTCCGGTAATTCACAGGTCAATCATATGGAATCAGTTTCCCTGATGTACGACAAAATCACCTGGCGATATGTTGATGGGAACGTACAGTATACAGACGACTGGAATGTTAGAGCCTGATAGTGAATTAGGGGGAGTCTTGCCCCTTTTTTGTTCATTTCGTCCGTAAATAGACTTAGCAAAGGGGTGTAGTGGTTTAATGAATTTGGCCATCTGAATACAAAGACAAGGTGGTCAAATTGCTATGTAATGGCCTACGTTGCCACAATGTACCCCGATACGCCGGGTGACTGGAGCAAAACAGGATTAAGGGCGCTCTGTCTGCTGGACGGTGAAAAACTGTAAACCCCCAGCCCCTCAAACTTGACACTTTTTCGCGAGAAACAGGGAAAAGTGTCAACCCAACCTAACGGATCCTGACGCCCACGAACAGCAGCTGCGGCCAAAGTGTAAAAGGCTGATGCGAAGCAGGGCCGGTGTCGGCCTGTTATGGTTTGTTATGCCTTACCAGGGGGAACTGTCAACCGCTCCCCCTTTAGAAAACTTCAGGTACAGCTCGTTGGATGCACCTGTCAAAACTTGTCACCCACCGGCACCGCCAGCGGGGATTTTTGTCTACACGCGCTCTAAGTTACAGTTGCTTCAAACTGCCAAATAATGAATGAAATGTACTTCGCTCTACTGAATAATACAAAATCATTATGATATTATTGAAAAAGTCATCATCCTTATAATGTCATAATTATACATATAGTGATTATTATGTAATCTAATGATTTTAAACAACTTTAACTGATGGTGCAGGATGCCTCTGAAAAAAACAGAGGCATGCAAAATTTTAAGTTTGTATGAGTTTTCTTAATGTTGGCATTGCCGTATATCTTAAAAATGATGATTTATTTATGTCATTGATTTCGAGTAACATATCCTTCATCAATGAAATTATAATTGCACAAGTTTCGGTAAAATCCACTTTCTCTTTAATTGAGTTAGTGAAAAGTTCATTAGAACAAGTTTTAATCCATTTTTGAGATGATAATTTGATATTGTTGGTGTCGGATATTTTTTCTGTTTGATAAGAACTCCAACAAAACATAGCATGATTATAATTTATCTCATTTCTTACAATAGATAAAAAAGATTTGTTATTCCCTCTGCTAATTCTCTTTTTTAATTCTGAGAGGAAGGTTACGCATTCATTTTTTTGTTCTGTTGTAAATACTGTGGTTATTGATATGGAATTTTCTAAATTTGTTAAAAGGTCATAGAAGCAATCCCATAAACCAGCATGGCTGGAATCAATATCATGGGCATCTAAATGTATACCTCCAATTTGCTTGGAAAGCTTGATAATATAGTTCCCTTTTTTTATCGGCACCCCTCCGGGCAATTGTTTTCGCAAGGTTTTATTCATTGCATTAACTGAATCATTATTCAGATATGAGCAACTTTTCCCGAAAATTCTAAGCAAGCAGTGAGCGGCAAAAAAAAGCACTGTAATATACTCTTATAGACATCCATCCATTTGATTTAGGAAATAGAGGATCACTCTCAATATTAGTTATACTTTCAAGAGAAGAGTTCGCAAATCTAGCAATGTCATGGCAAAGAGGTTTAATTACATCTTCAGGGTTTGTCGTGCTCAATGAAAAAACTTTACCTGAAGGGGAGGAAATGAAAGAGTAGTTTCCACCTTCTATCCACCATTTGAAGTTATGGTTAGATTTATAGATTTAGGTGAAGAACTCAGGCCGAAAAAGGCCTGAGTGCGTAAAACTTGAGAAACTGGTCCAATCATAGTTCAAAGTCCGTTTTGAAACAATCGGTTATATGTTTTGATAAAAGTTTATATGATGTCCCTTGATTTTTAAATCTCGTTGGGGACAATTTTGAAAACATACCTTTCATTATATCTGTAAAATCGTCTACGCTGTAAGTTTGACCATGCTTCATTTTAGTTGCGATAGCAATTTCAACAAACGAGTTCATTATAGACTTGAAAACAATAGCATTAGTTAATTGCTCCTCAAGATTATTTTGTTTCATCCATCCATTATAAAAAGAGGATATGTAATTGTTTAGTATTCTATAGATTTCTTCAGGTTCTTTACTCCCAAATGTTTTTAAAGCACTGGACATTTAACCATTAAAAGTCACTCTGCTGATTTTGTTTTTTGATTTTTCTCTAGGGCTGAGTTTACCTAGTAAAATACTATCAGATGATTCATCAAACGTGTCAAAAATATCTCTTAAAATCTGCTCTACACTGCCTTCTCTTTCTGCCATGCGTTTAATATCAAGCAGTAATTCAGTCGGGACGCTTTTTTGCTTTGAATTCACATCTATAAAGAGTATTGCTTCCTCTTTTTTTGTTAATCCGGTATAAATGATTACGGGAATTCGAAGAGTTGATTTAGCAAGGGAAAATCCATACACCCTATGCTGACCATCAATTATTAAAAAAGATTTTGGATTAATTGTGAATTCAATTGTTCTTCCTTTACCTATAACTTCGACATCCGCAACTTCTTGTGCAGAAAGAATAACCGCTGATGGTATAGTGCCTCCTTCTTCATCAATGTAATGTGCTATTTGCATAGCCCTTTTCTTATCAAGTACTCGTTGAAAACCCTCAATGGGATCTTCTTCTCTGGGCGTTGCGTAACAACACTTTGACAAAACTTCCATTGGAACAGATAAACTATAGAATCGCTTCTTGTTTTGAGTGATGTTGCTTGCTGTGTATCTTACGCGGTTAGGTTTTTCATTTTCCATTTATAGAATCCTTCCAAATCATTGTAAAAAAAGAAAATATGTCCATGCCTAATTCGTGAATGAAAATCAATCTATCAGTAACTAATCGATTAAATCAGTTTACGTTTAAGAAGGGACTAGATTAAGAAACGCTATATACGATGATCAGCGTGTATGTTGTATGGAGTTTAGTAGCATTTAATCAATAACATCAAGGCTTTTCCAATACTTTAGGTTACCATTATTCCTACTAAATGCCGATCGTCTTGTTCTTGCTTTTAAGTGTACCCAAGGGTGTACACAAAAATTAATATATAGTTATTATTGTTTATTTTGCAGTTTGTTAAGTATTTAAGTGTCTTTCACATTAAAATTACTCGTCTGAAACCCCGTCGCCATGAAGTGAACATATGACCGAGGAGAGCTTTATGGATCTCAAATGTCCGACCTGCCACAACCCACTGGAACTGGTGGGAACACATGCGCATTGCCACGACTGTGACAACGATATTGAAGTACAGGCTAAGTGCCCGGAGTGCCATCAGCCTCTGGAAGTATTAAAAGCCTGCGGCGCGGTGGATTTTTTCTGCCAGCACGGCCACGGATTGATCTCTAAAAAACGCGTTGAGTTTACCCCACTCTAAGGCTTGCAGATGCAGGCTTCGCCATCGCGCCACAGTTCCACCAGTGACGGGGGGGCTTTACTTTCCGGGATCAGCAACAGCACATCGGTTTGCCGCGTGGTCCAGGTTATCTGCAAACGGTAAAATCGCTGATCGCCGCGCCCCGGCGAATCCGGCTGCCCGGGCGGTTGCCCGAGCGGCAGGGTCTGATGCAGGATACTGACCAGGCGCTGGCGCTGTTCCGCGTTAAGCTGAGCAATCACGATTTTTCGCGTGCCGCTCAGCTTCGGAATATAAGCCAGCCCGCCTTCGCGGGCGACTTCGACCACAGCATCATCGGTCAATTCGGGTTCGTTCATTACAACACTCCAACCTCTTTCCAGGCTTTCTCGATAGCGTCTGCAACCTGCTGGCCTGAACGTTTTTCACCGTGCAGAATGGTCAGTTTCGCAAAGGCGGCGAAATCGGCATTTTGCGCCAGTGCCTTATCGCAAACGGTATCATACCAGGCGTGACCGGCTTTCTCCCAGGCATAGCCGCCAATCGCCATCGCAGCAAGGTAAAACGCGCGGTTGGGGATACCGGAATTCAGATGCACGCCGCCGTTATCTTCACGGGTTTTCACAAAATCTTTCATGTGTGCAGGTTGCGGATCTTTACCCAGTAGCGGGTCATCATAGGCGGTGCCAGGGTGAGACATCGACCGCAGGCCTTTGCCATGAATTCCTTTTGCCAGCAACCCTTCCCCGATGATCCAGTCGGCCTGATCCGCGGTTTGCTGCTTGTGGTACTGCTTCACCAGTGAACCAAAAACATCCGATAACGACTCATTAAGTGCGCCTGACTGTTCAAAATAGATCAGCGCGGCTTCCGTTTCTGTGACGCCGTGGCTGAGTTCATGCGCCACCACATCAATCGCGATGGTAAAGCGATTGAAAATTTCACCGTCGCCGTCGCCAAACACCATTTGCTGACCATTCCAGAAAGCGTTCTGATATTGCTGACCATAATGCACGGTGCCGTTCAGCACCATTCCCTTATTATCCAGCGAGTTGCGCTGTAAAACTTGCCAGAAAAAATCGTGGGTAACGCCGAGATAGTCGTAAGCTTCATCCACGGCCACATCACCATTCGACGGCTGGCCTTCGTAGCGCACCTGCTTACCGGGCAGACTCTCTTTCTGCTGCGCATCATAGATATCGCGTACTAGTTCGCCGGGTGAGGTGACCAGCGGCGCGCTGGGTTTGCCGTGGCTGTGTGCCATCAACGTTTGCACATGGGTTAATGTTTGTTGTGCGCAGCGCTGCTGAACTTCTGAACCATGGTCGATAATGCGGCGAAGAATATAGGGCGGGATAACGCTGCTAAACGGGCGTGTTTTCATGTCGCTCTCCTTGATGAAAAAGAACAACAAAAAGTATAGGGGCCGGTGGTAGGTTAATTGTACAAATTAGGATGATTTACGCTGGCGCGGTTTTTTTACGGGCGTCACGCTGCTGACTTCACTCTCCACCCAGCCGTCATTCAGGCGAGTAGTGAGCTTATCGCCGACTTTTACCTGGCGGGTTTTTTTCAGAACATCGCCAGCCGGAGAGGTGGTCACGCTGTAACCGCGGGCCAGCGTCGCCAGCGGGCTGACGGCTTCCAGATGTGTAATAGCCGTACTAAACCGTTCGCGTGTGGCACTTAAACGGTCGCGAACGTTCTGGCTCAGACGATATTCCAGCTGCTGCACGCGGCTTTGCGCTCGATGAATACGCGGCTGTGGGTTTTGCTGATTCAGACGTTGCATCACACGCTGCTGACGGGCAGAAGCGCGTTTTAACTGCGCATCCAGCGCGTTTTGCATGCGCTGTTGCAGACGCTCCAGCACGGTTTGCTGACGCGCCAGCCGTAACTGTGGGTGCTGCTGTTGCAGGCGATGGTTCAATAGGGCGAAGCGGCGGTTGCGGCCAGCCAGATAGTAATCCATCGACATCTCTAAGCGCTGCTGCATTGCCTGTACCTGGCGCAACAGTTCAAGCTGGTTGCGGCTGACAATTTCCGCTGCGGCCGAAGGCGTTGGCGCGCGCAGATCGGCAACAAAATCGGCAATCGTGACATCTGTTTCATGGCCGACGGCGCTGACCACCGGAATGCGGCTTGCGAAAATAGCGCGTGCGACGCGTTCGTCGTTAAAACTCCAGAGATCTTCCAGCGAGCCGCCGCCGCGACCAACAATCAGCACATCACATTCCTGACGTGCATTCGCCAGCTCAATAGCACGCACGATTTGCCCCGGTGCATCTTCGCCTTGCACCGCCGTCGGGTAGATGACTATCGGCAGAGACGGGTCCCGACGTTTCAGCACATGCAGAATATCGTGCAGCGCCGCGCCAGTTTTCGATGTGATCACACCCACGCAGTGCGCAGGTGAGGGCAGCGGTTGTTTAAATTGCTGATCGAACACCCCTTCGGCAGTGAGTTTGGCTTTTAGCTGCTCATACTTCTGCTGCAACAAGCCTTCACCGGCCGGTTGCATGCTTTCGACGATAATCTGGTATTCCCCGCGTGGTTCATACAGCGTGATATTGGCGCGAACCAGCACCTGCTGGCCATGCTGCGGGCGAAACGTAACGCGGCGGTTGCTGTTGCGGAACATCGCGCAGCGCACCTGAGCGGTATCGTCTTTTAAGGTGAAGTACCAGTGACCGGAAGCGGGCTGGGTAAAATTGGAGATTTCGCCGCTGATCCACACCTGACCAAGTTCGCGTTCCAGCAGTAAGCGCACCGACTGGTTCAGGCGGCTGACAGTATAAATGGAGGGGGATTGGAACGACGACATGTGAGCCAGATCAAATTCTAAATCAGCAAGTTATTCAGTCGATAGTAACCCGATACGAGGAGATGGCAAGTTTTTTATCAAAAAAGTGTGGATGCAATCGGTTACGCTCTGTATAATGCCACGGCAATATTTAACCCCCCAGGTCAGAGATATTGCCCATGCTACGTATTGCTAAAGAAGCACTGACGTTTGACGACGTCCTCCTCGTTCCCGCTCATTCCACCGTTCTGCCGAATACTGCTGACTTAAGCACGCAGCTCACCAAAACCATTCGCCTGAACATTCCTATGCTCTCTGCGGCGATGGATACCGTGACTGAAGCGCGCCTCGCGATTGCGTTGGCACAGGAAGGCGGCATTGGCTTTATTCACAAAAACATGTCTATTGAGCGTCAGGCGGAAGAAGTTCGCCGCGTGAAGAAACATGAGTCCGGCGTGGTTAAAGATCCGCAGACTGTTCTGCCGACCACCACCCTGCGCGAAGTGAAAGAACTGACCGAACGTAACGGCTTTGCCGGTTATCCTGTCGTTAACGGCGACAACGAACTGGTGGGTATCATCACCGGGCGTGATGTGCGTTTCGTCACCGATCTGAGCCAGCCGGTCAGCGTTTATATGACGCCGAAAGAGCGTCTGGTGACTGTTCGCGAAGGGGAATCCCGCGAAGTCGTGTTCGCTAAAATGCACGAAAAACGCGTTGAAAAAGCGCTGGTTGTCGATGACAGCTTCCATCTGCGCGGCATGATCACCGTGAAAGACTTCCAGAAAGCAGAACGTAAACCAAACGCCTGTAAAGATGCGCAGGGTCAGTTACGCGTTGGTGCGGCAGTTGGTGCTGGCGCCGGTAACGAAGAGCGCGTTGACGCGCTGGTTGCCGCAGGCGTTGACGTACTGCTGATCGACTCCTCTCACGGCCATTCCGAAGGCGTGTTGCAGCGCATTCGCGAAACCCGTGCTAAATACCCGGATCTGCAAATCATCGGCGGTAACGTTGCCACTGGCGCAGGTGCTCGTGCCCTGGCGGAAGCGGGCGTGAGCGCAGTGAAAGTCGGTATCGGCCCTGGCTCCATCTGTACGACTCGTATCGTGACAGGCGTGGGTGTTCCGCAGATCACTGCCGTTTCCGACGCGGTTGAAGCGCTGGAAGGCACGGGTATTCCGGTTATCGCTGACGGCGGTATCCGTTTCTCCGGCGACATCGCCAAAGCCATCGCCGCAGGCGCTGCCGCAGTAATGGTCGGCTCTATGCTGGCGGGTACTGAAGAATCCCCGGGCGAAATCGAACTCTACCAGGGCCGTTCTTACAAATCTTACCGCGGTATGGGCTCTCTGGGCGCGATGTCCAAAGGCTCTTCCGACCGTTACTTCCAGAGCGATAACGCAGCCGACAAACTGGTGCCGGAAGGGATCGAAGGCCGCGTTGCCTATAAAGGCCGCCTGAAGGAGATCATTCACCAGCAGATGGGCGGCCTGCGCTCCTGTATGGGGCTGACTGGCTGTGGTACCATCGACGACCTGCGTACCAAAGCGGAATTTGTACGCATCAGCGGTGCCGGTATCCAGGAAAGCCACGTTCACGACGTGACTATCACCAAGGAATCTCCGAACTACCGCATGGGTTCTTAATGATTTCTGCGCCCGGTGTTTTCACCGGGCGCTGACTTTCATACTCTCTGTTCAGGTTTCAGCCTGCAAGACGACGAGTATATTCATTGCCACTTGCCTCGGAAGTAACGTCAATGACGGACAATATTCATAAACATCGTATTCTTATCCTCGACTTCGGTTCTCAGTACACGCAACTGGTTGCACGCCGCGTGCGTGAGCTGGGCGTCTACTGCGAACTGTGGGCGTGGGATGTCACCGAAGCGCAGATCCGCGACTTCAACCCAAGCGGCATCATCCTTTCCGGTGGCCCGGAAAGCACCACCGAAGAGAACAGCCCGCGTGCACCGCAGTATGTGTTCGAAGCGGGTGTTCCGGTACTTGGCGTGTGCTATGGCATGCAGACCATGGCGATGCAGCTTGGTGGCCACGTTGAAGGTTCTAACGAGCGTGAATTCGGTTACGCACAGGTTGAAGTGCAGACTGACAGCGCGCTGGTTCGCGGCATTGAAGATTCCCTGACCGCTGAAGGCAAAGTGCTGCTAGACGTGTGGATGAGCCACGGCGACAAAGTGACGGCCATTCCGTCTGATTTCGTGACCGTTGCCAGCACCGAAAGTTGCCCGTTCGCCATCATGGCAAATGAAGAAAAACGCTTCTACGGCGTGCAGTTCCACCCCGAAGTGACCCACACCCGTCAGGGCTTGCGTTTGCTGGAGCGCTTTGTGCGCGATATTTGCGAATGTGAAGCGCTGTGGACGCCCGCAAAAATCATCGACGATGCGGTTGAACGCATTCGTAAACAGGTTGGCGATGATAAAGTGATCCTCGGCCTTTCCGGTGGCGTGGACTCTTCTGTCACTGCGATGCTGCTGCACCGTGCCATCGGCACAAAACTGACCTGCGTATTCGTTGATAATGGCCTGCTGCGCCTGAACGAAGCTGCACAGGTGATGGACATGTTTGGCGATCATTTTGGTCTGAATATCGTTCACGTTCCGGCAGAAGATCGCTTCCTTTCAGCATTGGCTGGCGAGAACGATCCGGAAGCAAAACGCAAAATCATTGGCCGCGTATTCGTGGAAGTGTTCGACGAAGAAGCCCTGAAGCTGGAAGACGTGAAGTGGCTGGCGCAGGGTACCATCTACCCGGACGTGATCGAATCTGCCGCATCTGCAACCGGTAAAGCGCACGTTATTAAATCTCACCACAACGTGGGCGGCCTGCCGAAAGAGATGAAGATGGGCCTGGTTGAGCCGCTGAAAGAGCTGTTCAAAGACGAAGTGCGTAAAATTGGTCTGGAACTCGGCCTGCCGTACGATATGCTCTACCGTCACCCGTTCCCGGGCCCTGGCCTCGGTGTTCGTGTGCTGGGCGAAGTGAAGAAAGAGTACTGTGACCTGCTACGTCGCGCTGATGCGATCTTTATTGAAGAGCTGCATAGAGCTGACCTCTACAACAAAGTAAGCCAGGCCTTCACCGTGTTCCTGCCGGTCCGTTCCGTTGGCGTGATGGGTGATGGTCGTAAATACGACTGGGTTGTCTCTCTGCGTGCAGTCGAAACCATCGACTTTATGACCGCACACTGGGCGCACCTGCCGTACGATTTCCTCGGACGCGTTTCCAACCGCATCATCAATGAAGTCAACGGTATTTCCCGCGTGGTGTATGACATCAGCGGCAAACCACCAGCTACCATTGAGTGGGAATGATTTCCCAAAAGGAAACGTCTTGCACTAACAGGCACTAGAGCAAACTTAAGTCCGCGTAACAGCGGACTTTTTTGTTCTCACCCTTAAACCATCTCATGGGGAGGTGGTGATTGATTCTGTAAGGCGATAGCCTGAAGAATGCCCATGCCGGAATATCTCTGCTTACCCACCACAAGTAAAAGGAGACAAACCGTGGCCAGCTTTTGTTGACCACTACAATCAGAAATGCCGCTGTTTGCGGCTGACCTCTGGCTCCGGTGTCCCCAGATCGGCCTGCTTCAGGGTAAAGACCATCTGCTCTTCGGTGAATCGTGATTTTTCACTGGTCCCCCCTCCGTTCAGGGAGTGTAGATCATGCAGGTATTCTGTTTCTGAATGGTGCAAGATTTCTGGTCAGGGTGATCAAAGTAAACTGTTACCTTAAGGTAAAGTTAAGGGGCATGCAGGTCTGAAAATATATAGGCTTAATTACAAGGATAGCGATACACCATATTTTGAGGCCTATCACATAATTGGTATATATTTTTCACGGATGATATATCGATAGTCTGCTATGCGCCGTTATACACTGATTATTTTGACTATTTCAATAATTGCCGCGCGTTTCTGCCGATAAAAATAATTAAACATTTAACCCACCAAGGCGATAAGAGATAAGTAATCAATGCACTTTTTCTAAATTGTATCTGGTGCTTCTTTTGATGTATGTAATGAAAGCAAAATATATAGCCTCATAAATTCGTCCTAACTTTAGACTCCGTAAAAAATTTAGTTTTTCAAAAACGGTGAGGATATGTCATATATGTCGATAAAAAGCTTGTTAGCCGCAGCATTGCGCCGGAGTCGTTCCCGGCCAGCGAATGGTATTTATGATTGCCGGAATATGCCCAGGTCGTTATCGGCAGCAGGCTTAAGTAATAAATCCCGTGGGATCCTGATGACATTTGTTCCGCCTAATGCCGATTATTCAAACGTCAGTCGGGCATGGCAACAATTATCCTCTCCCGACTTAACCGTGCTCACCCTTTCTTCCAGTGGCGTGTTGAGTAGCAGCGGCCGCGAAACGACTTATTGTGACGGCGCTGGGCAACAGGGCAGTTGGCTGTTACTGCCCGAATCACTGGTTGCACAGCACGAAGTACATATCGTTGATTTACATGTGAAAGATATGCATACCGCTCCGGATCGAATCAAGGCGATTCAGCTGGAGCTCGAAAGGTTGCAGGTACGTATGCCGCTCTCCTCAGAGAAAACTTTCGCTATGGTTTACTGTGACGGGCTCTCTGCATCAGAAGGCTTTTTGATGCAGGCCTGGTATAACTGCGGTCGTTTCCCCTGCCTTGCTATTGGCGGTTCGGCAGGAGGAAAACTAGCTTTCGATGGTACCTGGATAAGCGTGGGCGGTGAGGTAATGCAGGGAAAAGCAGTGATTATCTTTTGCACCATGTCGAGAGGGAAATCATTCGCTCCTTTCAAAAGCCAGAATTTTAAACCGTGCACTAAAAGCTGGCTGATTGCTCAGGCGGATCCGGTCGCCCGAACCGTCACGTCCGTGTTTAACGAACAGGGTCAGCAGATTCATTTTACGAGCGCGCTGGCAGAACATTTACGCTGTAATGAGCAACAATTAACCGAAAAACTTAAAGGGCTCACCTTCGGCGTGAAAGTAGGAGATGAATACTTCATTCGCTCTGTCTCGGCCATTGACAGTAACGGTGTGCACTTTTTTTGCGACCTTGAATTTGGTGATCGCCTGCATTTGCTCGAAGAAACTGATTTTAAACAGGCGACACAGCAGGACTGGAATCATTTCATTACGGGGCTTGGTAAACCTGCGGCCGTCCTGATGAACGACTGTATTCTGCGTCGTCTGGGCAGTGAGTCTCATCTGCATAACGCACACTTTTTTAAAGGCTTACCTGCTGCAGGATTTTCCAGCTTTGGGGAAATTCTTGGGGTGCCAATTAACCAGACGTTATCCGCATTGGTTTTTTTCAACCATGATGTGAAAGCAATGACGAATTTCCCGGTGGAATATGCCAGCTATGCGGGGCACTATGCCCAGCGTGCGCTTCGTCGTTGGGAAGCGCTGAATGATTTCCAGAGTGGTGTAATTTCTCGCGTGGTCGCTTATCAACAAAAACTGGGCCCGCTAATGACGGCATTACCGATGCTCGAAGCAGCGACCCAGACGCAGAATGAAACCTTGGGGATGGCGGAAAACAGTATTCGCTCTATCAGCGATATTGCTATCCAAAGCCAACAGGCGCAGAACCGTTTAGTTGAAGGGTTGGACGATCTGGAGAAAATATCTGCAGGTATTAATGAAATTACCAGTGGTATCAGTAACATTGCATTTCAGACAAACTTACTGGCGCTCAATGCCGCTGTAGAAGCTGCGCGGGCTGGTGACGCCGGGCGTGGTTTTGCCGTTGTTGCAAGCGAAGTGCGGCGGTTGGCACGTTCTTCGAAAGAACAGGCGGATGCCACCGCCGCAAACATTAATCAGGCGGTCACCACGATTTCACGCATCCGCAACGTTGCGAACAATACCGTGGAAACGGCCAGCAACATGGCACAGCACTCAATTTCCGCAGCTGATACGATTGCGACTATGAGCAGTAAAACCAATGATGAACGGGAAAGAATCGCCACACATCTAAGCAGCCTGCATGCCCTGACCGCAGGTATGGATGCCATGCAAGAAGCGGTTGCGCAACTGACAGTATTGCAGAAACTCTCCACCCGACACGACCATCACTGAAGGTCAAGCTCTGCTGATAAATCAGCAGAGCTTCTCTAATCGATTCTTATTGTTACCGCAAAGTTTAACACCCGGAAAGTGTCACGCGGTACGCCCTGGCTGATCATAATTTGCTCGCTGGGCATGTAACTGATGGTCTATACGCGTAGCAATTTAATGCTGGGAACATCGAAGAGATGAGAAAATAAATTCACTGTTTAAGCTGGGTAGGATCAGTCTGCTTAGAAAGCATTTGGGATTTCCCAAAAGGGAACGTCTTGCACTAACAGGCACTAGAGCAAACTTAAGTCCGCGTAAGAGCGGACTTTTTTGTTCTCACCCTTAAACCATTTCATGGGATGGGGAGGTGGTGATTGATCCTGTAAGGCGATAGCCTGAAGAATGCCCATGCCGGAATATCTCTGCTTACCCACCACAAGTAAAAGGAGACAAACCGTGGCCAGCTTTTGTTGACCACTTCAGCTAAAGTCGTGGCGATTTCGAGTGAGTCAACCATTCTGTTAGTATCCTGGCCAAACGAGATTGTTTAATATTAATACCGAGAGAGCGGCCATTCTTGACCGTATCTCGAATGAGATACATACTTAAGGAGAACTGACACCAGGAGGAATACGATGGCTGCTCAAACATCCATGCTACACATCCGTGTAGACGACAAGCTGAAGGCCGATGCGACCGAAAAGCTCGCTAATGTTGGTTTATCCGTCTCGGATGCCGTGCGAATTTTCCTGACTCGCGTCACTAAAGAAGGCGGTTTGCCTGCGGGACTGACAACTGACCCGGAAGCCCATGACAAATGGTTCCGCGCTAAGGTGCTTGAAGCTTTGACGGACAGCCAGCCAGGAGTGCCACATCAGCAGGTAATGGACGAGGCGCAAGCCCTTATCGACAGGAAGCGCCGTGCCCGAGGTTGAATGGTCGCAATCGGCCCGAGCTGACCTATTGGCAATCGTCGATTATATCTCAGATGACAATCCTGATGCCGCTCAATGGCTGAAAGATGATATCGAGGCCAGGGTAGCCAAGCTTCCGGAACATCAGAAGCTCTATCGAGGAGGTCGGATAGAGGGCACGCGGGAAATGGTCGTCCGGACAAACTACATTGTTGTATACACGGAAGACTCTTTTGCTGTGCGTATCCTGCGTGTGCTGCACGCAGCGCAACAGTGGCCACCAGCTCAGGAGTGAGAGGCATGATCATGTTGATCTTATTAGCAAAAACGATCAGCCGGGTTCATTAAATATGAACAATGAGGTGAGTTCGATGTGCAGGGCGGTGGCGAGGGTATAAAGCACTTCCAGTGTTGGGTTGCGGGTGCCACGTTCGATGCCGCTGATATAAGTGCGATCAAGCCCGCATTTGTCGGCAAAACTTTCCTGCGAAAGCCCTGCCTCCATGCGCAGCGTTCTAACACGTTGTCCCAGCAGAACTTTGATATCTTCGGTATTTTTCATACCTACAGCATTATTTTTTGATGACTATAAGTCCACGGACTATTAGTCACAATTCTAAAGTGTTGTGCTATCATGTGACTTATAGTCAACATGAAAAGGAGAATCACCATGGAATATCAGGACTGGCATAAAGCAGATATCATTGCGGGTTTAAGGAAAAAGGGAACATCGTTGGCGGCGCTTTCTCGTGAGTCGGGGCTGGCTTCATCCACGCTCGCCAATGCCTTAACCCGGCACTGGCCGAAAGGGGAGCGGTTAATTGCCGAAGCGTTGGAGACTTGGCCAGAAGCAATCTGGCCGTCGCGTTATCAGAAGCTTAGAGCCAGGGAGTGTGCGCGCGAAGAGCAGGGCACATAAACGGTGAAGCGTTAAACGGTAGTGACCCGTTTCAGGTCATTACCGTTTACTCAATACATCCATTTCTCAATGTTGTTATCGCGCAGGTTGTCGCTGATGCTGGCATTGCCGCTGTATTCATATGCCTGAAGTTCGCCGATGGTAGTGGTCAATAAACTGCGACATAAACCCGTGCTTTATGAATCGTATGCTGATAAACACTTGCAACGGTTCTGGATAAACTAACCCGCACAGAGTAAGAGCGGGATAGTTTTATTTATGAACTGTTTGAATAATATCGAAGCTGTCGCCTTTTTGTACGACCTGGAAGGCTGAGACATAGGCTTTTCGTGTGGTTTTTTTATCCTCACCATCTACTCTTATATTCACTTCGATCTGAGTCAGATACTCTTGGCCCGTTTTAAACTTAAATTCACTTGGTAGAATACAAAAAAGCCCAGATTCTGGTTGCTTGTCAGAGGGATAAATGACCTGTTCTAAGGGTTTTTCAGTGTTATAAGTGATTGCTGAAACCACAGTTTCATTAATATGGATTGGTAAGGAAAGGCATACATCGTTATTTCTCATATGAGCAGGAACAACTGTTTCTTTAGTATATCTATGCTCCAGGTTGTCACCCAGCGTGCAACCGCTCAGAAGAATGATTAATGAGATTACGGATTTGTTTAATATGGTCATTTGAATGGAAACCCTTCAAGAACTTTTTGATAATTTGCATTAAGCTGATCGTCTATCGGCCCCACATAGGAAACTTCACGATCTTCACCTCTTCTTCCCAACCAAAGCTTAAGCCCGAATTTACACAGTAAAAAGTAATCAGCGATGATCTGTGCTTGCTGTTCTAATCTGTAGTCAAGTAGCTTTTTATTGTTCTCAAACGAATATTCGTAGCTAATAAAACCACTGACAAGACCTCTCATTCTGACCTATACACCGCTTTGATACTGCCAGACATGTGACATTTCATGGATAAAAAGATGTTGATATTGAAATGAATTGGTCGAAAAATCTTCACAATACCAGTCCCGGAAATAAAGTTCGCCGTTAGGACTCATCGCAGTATTCCTTCCCTGAAGCTTGAATGGAAAGTAACTGGCATGGTGGATCCAGACGCGTGGATAAGCTATGGAGCTTCCGAAAATCGTTCTCGCTAACGCTATTTCTCCAGGGGTCAGGAGCCTTAAACTACCTTCAGTATCACTCACGTATTCCTCCATGATTATTTCACTTTCAATGTGTTATGGAAAATTTTTTGGTCCAGACTGTTACTGGGGAAACATATCTGTATGTTTAAACACCATAGATTTTAGCAAAAATAAAAAATTTGCACTCTGGATGACCGGCTCTCTGACATCTATGTCTATGGGTTGTGCCAGAACGATGGGCACGGGGTGTTCAAGGTAGGCCTCTACGCAGGCGCGCCACCACGCTAGTGGTGGAAATTAGCTGTTAATTACGCGGATCGGTCAAGAACATAACATCACGATTGAGCACTACGTAAAAGAAATCCTGAAACGTCTCGCTACGAGCTGAGCGAGCCCCTAAGACTCTGAGCTTCGGAAAAGGCTGTTTGAAATCTGGAAAGCTGATCGCGTATTTCTCTCAATGCGAATGGTAGTCACAACAGATGATGCTTTAATGGGTGACGTTTTATTGTTCGATATCTATAATGAACGAATCGAACGATTCAGACGAAAAGGATGATAGTGATGTACTCATTGACCGCGAACGAAGCAAAAACCCAATTTGGTGACATGCTATTAAAAGCGCAGCGAGAACCCGTGCAGATCAGTCGCAACGGTAAGCCGGTGGCGGTGGTCGTCTCAGCAGAAGACTACCAGGAAATTGAAGCGATGAAGTTGCAATTGTTGCAGGCGAAAATTCAACGTGCTCGCAGTGACATTACCATTGGCAATACTGTTGATGGTGACGCGTTTTTCGCTGAATTGCTGGATACGGATAAAGACTAATAGACTAATGGGATAGGCCCTAAATGGCAGCATACAAGCTCACGGATGAGGCTCAGCGTGATCTGCGAGAGATCCGCGATTACACGCTCAGTAACTTTGGCAAACAACAGTCCCGGGATTACCTGGCAAATATGCGGCAGATGCTGGAAAAAATAGCCGGAATGCCAACGATGGGTCAAAAAAGAGAAGAAGAACCTGGTGGCGGTATCTACAGTTTTCCCTGTGACAGCCATATGATTTATTACATTGTCGATCGCCAGGGCATCGTTGTTCTTGCTGTATTACATCAAAGCCGGGTTCCCGTTCATCATTTGGCTGAAAGACTATCGAAATCCCTCTGAATTCATCTATTTCCCTCACTAACCCCTCGTATTTAGTGGCTTTTCTTTGGTCGAGGTAAGGGGTAATGTCTGGGCTGATACCGCCAAAAAACCACCAACCGACAAGGCAAACGCCATGTTTAAACGTCTCCTTTCTGCCATTAGCGGCAAAAAAACGCCGGAAGCCGAAGCCCATGCAGCTGAACCACCGCAACATGACGAGCTGATCGTGGCGTACGATGCCTACGGACGTGAGTTGCAGATCCCGCGCAGTGAGTGGCGTGAGAAGGTTTTCCTGCCGTCGCTGGAAGAGAAACGCAATGATCCCGCCGAACTCTATCAGGCGATTCTCGGCGGTCTGAACGATGGTTTTGCAGCGGATTTGATCCCCGCCGCCGAACGTCTGGTGGAGATTGACGATATTCCCGAGCGCAGCCACACCCTTCAGGGTATCGTGCTGATGAAAAATGGCGAGCTGGCGGCGGCGGAAAATACGCTGCGGGCGGGCATCGCCAAAGTGGGCGAAACCGGCACATTGCTGACCAATTTAGCCAAAGTATTTGCCGGGCGCGGTGAAGAGCAGCGTGCGGAAGAGACATTGTGGCAGGCGATTCAGGCCGATCCGAATCAGGACAACGGCCTGTTATGGTGGGTGAGCATTCAAGAGGAGCGTGGCGGCGAAAACGCCTATGTTGCAGCGCTGAAAACCGCATCGGCATTGCCCGGTAGCTGGCGCGCGCAGTTATGGCTGGCGCGTTATTATCTGGAACACCAGGATATTGCCGCTGCCCGTGCGCTCTACGAGCAAGTACTCAGTACCGGTCTGTATGACGGCAGCGCGCTGATGATGATTTCCGGCGATCTCGGCAATAACGGGCAGATCGCGCTGATCGCCGAACTGGTAGCTCCGGTGTATGACGAACAGCGCCACGAGCCGATGGTCGGTCTTAATCTGCTGCGTGCCTGGCAGGCGCTGGGCAATGTCGAGGAGGGCGAAAAGCTGCTGGCGCGGATGTACGCGCTGGGGTATATGCCGCTGAAGCAGCATCTTGATGAATTCGCCAAAGCCTTTCAGGAGATGCAGAAGCACGCTGCTACCCCGACGCCTGCTGATGTTTCCGAACTGAAGTTCAGCACACAGTCGCTTACTCAACCGATCTGGCATTACGGCCTCTGCAATGCCAACTGGCTGTTTGTGCAGAAGCCGGAAGAGTCGCCGACTGTCGGTTTCTTTGCAATGTCGAAACGCGACGATGGCCCGGAGCGCAGCGAAGCACAACGCGAGGATGATATTGGCCGTCTGGCGCGGGCGATCCCGCTCTATCTTGCCGAAGCAGCGCACTACTGGAGCGACTATGCCAGTCGTTTCTATGTACAGGTGGTGGAAGGCGGCGGGCCGGTACTGATTGGTGGTGAAATGGACGGCAACGCGCTGTTCGATATCGTCCCACCAGCCATGAACTACTTTGTTACGGGGACTGTGGGTTGCAGCGGGGAAGGGGAACAGCGCGAGTGGCACATCACGTTGAGCCTCTGGGACTGCGCAACGCGCACGAAAAAAGTCAGCGAAGCGGGCCGCAGCAAACAGGCTGAACTGGGCACGCGGGTGCTCGATCTTGAACAGCGTCTGCTCGCTGCGATCGGTCTGACGCGCCAGCAACCGCTGGATGGGTTTTATCTGCGCCCGTCTGCGGAGGAGATGGATATTTATCTGGGCGAACTGGCGCAGGCGTTCACGCTAACGCTGGTGGTAAATAAAACCACACCGCGCGAGGCGATGTGGGGCGAGCGGGCGATGCTTGACTGGCCGCTGCATATGGCGCTTCAGTGGCCACAGGTTGAGGTGCCAAAGCTGATGTATCTCTCCGGGCTGGGAAAAGCGTTTGATTATCACTCGGAGGCGCTGGCCGAGTACCAAAGCCGCACGCTGGAGTTGCTGCGCGAAGCCGAACGCAATAACAGCCCGGCTGCGCTTCTTGCACCGCTGGTGTGGAAAATCTTCGGCATGGACGAGAAATTTGCCGCGCACCGGAAAAATTTGTCCGCAGACGAGGGGAGTGCGTATCGCGACTGGCTGGCGCGTGTCGCGGAGAAGCCGTTATTTGCGGCAGTCTCGGAAGGCGTTGAGAAATCTAAGGGGCAATAAATGGCCAATAAATTACGCGTGTTCATTAGCAGCACGATGAAGGATCTGCGCAACGAGCGGCAGGAAGTGGTCGATCGGTTAAATTTTCTCGGTTTTGAGCCAGTGAATGCCGAAGAGTTTAGCCCAAACGGGCAGACCAGTTGGGAAGTGATTGAGCCGAAAATCCGCGATTGTCACCTGTTTGTTCTGCTGCTTGGCGACAGTTACGGTTGGGAGCCTGACAGCGGTTATGGCGGTGGTGAGGGGAAATCCGTCACGCATCTTGAATATGATGCTGCTCGCGCGCTGAATATTCCCGTGTTGCCCTTTATGAAAAAGCTGGACTATGGCAGTAAAGAGGACAAGCTGCGGGATGCATTTCGCACGGCGGTGGCTGCGTGGGATGGGGGGCATTTTCGCGCTGAGTTTGATTTGGCGAAGGATCTTGCTGATAAAGTGGCGAAGGCACTGGTAGCTTTCTGTTCCGAGACTGCACTGAAAGAGCTGCTGAGCCTGCGCGATGGACAGTTAACGCCGCCCCATGCCGCTGTGCAATCAGCCGAACCACTGCCAGTGCATGACGATGATAAATGGGTGCTTCTCGGCGGTGCAGGGCTGTCGATATCTGCTGGTTACCCGACTGCGAACCTGATTATCAGTAGCCTTGCTGCGCAACTCTGGCCAGATGTTGCAGCCAGTGATATTTACACCCGCTATTCGTTTGACGAAGTGGCAGGGTATTACGAAAGCCAGCGCGGGCGCGATGCGTTGCTGCAGGATGTTAAAGCCTTACTCGACACGCCGCAGAAGGTCTGGCCGACCGAGGCTCATTTTGAAGCAGTGAAGAAGTTCAAAACTATCCTCACCACCAACTACGATCAACTCTTCGAACTTGCCTGCATGACAAGTGGTATTCCGTATGTGGTGATCACGCCGTCCGATCCGAAACCGCCGGAAAAGGGCAAAGTCTCGATCATTAAGCTAAGTGGCACTATCTCCGAACTGGAAAGTCTGCGGCTTACGGCGAAGGATCTCCAGGAAGTGATGGCCAATGAGGCATTCTTTAGGATGCTCAAACAGAGCCTCGCGGGTCGCAAAGTCGTGGTTGTCGGACATGCTTTGCGCGATGCTCATGTGTTAAAGGCGCTGACCGAATCCGGAATCTCCGGACCAGGCCTCTACGTGAGCCCTAATCCGGGACCTGCGGCGGATATCACTCTGCACCGCTTTAACCTGCAAGTGAAACCCCAGAAAGCCGATGCGTTTCTTGCCAGCTTCAATCCCGACGTCGTGATGTAAACGCCATAAGGCGTAATGTGTCCCTTTATCGTCAGCAATATTCACCGATTTGCTGGCGATTTTTTTGCAGCGTCTAAAGGACATGCAAAAGCCCACGCGTCTGAGCGTGTACAAAAAAACGGGTTAAATCTTAGCGTTGTGCGGTGGGATCGATAGTCTGGCTGATTTGTTGCGACTGGACTTTATCCTGATGATGATACCAGGCACCAATGGTGGAATAGATGAAACGGCCGAAGAAAAAGAGAAAGCTGATGAGAAGTACGATACGGGTCATGCGACTGTCAAATCGATGTCGTTTTCGCATACTGGTTGCCTGACTCACTGTGGTTCCTTTAGGAATACCCGATTAACGGGCGACAAGGCTATTAAGGCACAGTCTCCGGGGAAGGTCAAATAAGCCTGCAGTTCGTAAAAATATGATTTTATTTATATATTAAAAATCAAATGGTTACGTTGAAAATATAAAATCAAAAATACAGATAAATTACATAGAAATAAAACTCGCTGATGTATTTTTTGATTTATATCAATTTTTACTGGCCGTGCAAAACGAAAATTTCTCCCTGTTATTCAACGGGTGTTTTCCCCTTGTGCCTTATTGAAAGTGAAGAGATACCCAGCACGGCTGTCGCGCTGGGTATCGATTATCTACAGGGTTATATGATGGGTAAACCCGCTCCGCTGGTGACGCTGGCCGAAGAGTCAGCGGAGGGCGGCTCAGGCCGCCACTTCCGGAGCCTGTTCTTCTTCGATTTTTAACCGCCAGCCCGTGACCGCTTCCCAGTATTCCTGCTCTTTTTCCAGATCCAGCAATACCAACGCATTCTGGTTGAACCAGCCATGCGGGAAGCGCAGCGTCCAGTGATTCTCATCGGTTTTCAGAAACAGCGTCGGCGGAGTCGTAGTCGCCTGACGCTGATTATTCAGTAGCACGCCGAGGCGCAGTAACTGAACCAGCGGCAAAAATTGCTTCTTCTTGAAGAGCGTAAAACGCGGCAGCTCGTCCAGTTTGATCGCTTTACGATGATAGCGAACCAGGGTCGCCATCATCAGTTGCTGTTCCTGATTGAAACCGGGCAAGTTGCTGTTTTGCAGAATGTAGGCCGAATGGCGATGCAGACCGCTGTGGTTGATGTTCAGCCCTACTTCATGCAGCATCGCCGCCCACTTCAGCAACGCCGCCAGTTGCGGGTTGTTGAGCCTGGGATTTTGCGCCTGCCACTGATCATACATCTGCGTGGTGGTTTCCAGCACGCGACGCGCCTGCTCGCGGTCAATATTGTACTGGCTGGCGAGGCTTTGCGCCGTACGGCTGCGAATGTCCTGATGACGGAAGCGGCCTTCCATTTCATACAGCACGCCTTCACGCAGCGCGCCGTCGGAGAGACGCAGCTCGCGGATCGCCAGCGCATCAAACACGCCGCACAGAATCGCGAGACCCGGCACGAACACCGCTTTACGCTCCTCAGAAAGCCCTGGCAGGCTCAGTTCGCTGAAGTTTTTATACTTCAGCACTTCATCGACCAGTTTTTCCAGCCGCTCCGGAGTAATAAACCCGTCTTTCTCGCCTGAGGCGATCAGCACTTCATTCGCCGCTTTGATACTGCCAGAGGCACCCAGTGCCACATTCCAGCCCTGGATGCGGAACTGCCAGGCCAGCGACTCCAGTTTTTGTGTGGCAGAAATGCGCGCCCGGCGGAAGTTTTCACCATTGATGGTGCCACCGGGGAAGTATATCTGTGCAAAGCTGACGCAGCCCATGCGACGGCTTTCAACCAGCTTCGGTTCGAAATCTTCACCGATGACCAGCTCCGTTGAACCGCCACCGATATCGATCACCAGCTTGCGGCCTTTCTCCGGCTGTGTATGCTCCACGCCCATAAAAATCAGTCGCGCTTCTTCGTTGCCCGGAATGATTTCAATAGGGTAGGGGATCACTTTTTCGGCGCGTTTGAGAAACTCCGCGGCGTTCAGCGCCTGGCGTAACGTATGCGTGCCTACGATGCAGACGCTGGAGGGATCGAACCCTTGCAGGCGCTCGGCAAACAGCGACAGGCAGGCCAGCCCGCGCTCCATTGCCTCTTCGCTCAGCATGTTATTGCTGTCCAGACCATCCGCCAGATGCACACGCTGCTTTAGGCGGCCGATGATTTGCATCGCCCCGTCCACCACGCGTGCAATCACCATATGGAAACTGTTGGAACCCAGGTCGACCGCGGCGAACTCCTCCGGTCGGGGCATCTTTTCTTGTATCGGCATAGATTAATCTGGCTGCTCGAGTGATTTGATGTAATCGTAAATCGCCAACTGTGCACGTACTTTGCGACGATTGCCGCGCGGCACGTAGCGATTGCTCAGTTCTTTATCAATGTACCGGGCTTTTACCGTATCACTGAACAGAATGTCAATAATATCCAGAACGCGTTGTTTCAGCCGGGGATCGAGCAGCGGTGCCGCCACTTCGATACGGTAATCGATATTACGGGTCATCCAGTCAGCGGAAGAGAGCCAGACTCGCTTATCACCGCCGTTCTCAAAAATATAGATGCGATCGTGCTCAAGGTAACGGTCAACGATACTAGTTACGCGAATATTTTCGCTGATGCCTTCAAGCTCCGGGATCAACGAACACATACCACGCACCAGCAGATTCACCGGCACGCCGGAACTGGAAGCAGCATAGAGGCGATCCACCAGCCCTTTGTCCACCAGGTTGTTCAGCTTCAGCGTAATGCCGGAAGGCTGTCCATTCTGCGCGTTGGCGATCTCGGCATCGATCATGTCATACAGCAGGCGGCGCGAGTTTTGCGGCGACACCAGCAGGTAATCGAAATTCACCGGGCGATACGGGTTCTCAATAAAGTTAAACACCCGGCGCACTTCATTGGTAATGCGCGCATCGGCCGTAATTAGCGAGTAGTCAGTATACAGCCGCGCGGTTTTCTCGTTAAAGTTGCCGGTACCGATGTGCGCATAGCGCACCACTTCTTCACCTTCCATGCGGGAGATGAGGAACAGCTTGGCGTGAATTTTTAATCCCGGAGCCGAGAAGATCACCTGCACGCCCGCTTCCGTCAGCCGTTTCGCCCAGTGGATGTTGGCTTCTTCATCGAAACGCGCTTGCAACTCCACCACCACGGTCACTTTTTTGCCGTTATGCGCCGCATGGATCATCGAATCAATAATGCGTGAATCTTTCGCTACGCGATAAATATTGATTTTAATCGCCAGTACGCTCGGGTCGAACGACGCCTGACGCAGCAGTTCCAGTACGTGCTCAAAGGTATGATAGGGGTAATAGAGCAGCACATCGCGTTCGCGAACAGCATCGAAACCGTTGCGGAATTTGTCAAACGAGAGATGGCGCAGACGCGGCAGTGGTTTGTTGACGAGGTTGGCTTTGCCGACATTCGGGAAGCCAATAAAGTCCTTAAAGTTGTGGTAACGCCCGCCGGGAATAATAGAGTCATAACGGGAAATATTCAGCTTTTCGCGCAGCGTTTCCACCATGGCATCGGGCATATCGCGCTGGTAAACAAAGCGCACCGGTTCGGCGGTCAGACGCTGTTTCAGGCTCGACGACATCAGCTCCATCAGGCTCGATTCCATCTCATGCACCAGATCGTATTCGGCATCACGGGTCATCTTCATCGAATAGGCATTTAGCGAATCGTAATCGAAGAAGCCTTTAAAGATGTCATCCAGGCAGTAGCGCAGAATGTTATCCAGCAAGATCATCGGCTTACGGCGACGTGGCGCTTCCGGCGGCAGATTCACGAAACGCGGTACTTTGTCCGATGGGATCTCCAGCAAGGCGTAACGAGTATCGTTACCACGGATGATCTCGACTGCCAGATAGGTGTAATCGTCTTTTAAGAACCGCACCAGGTTGGTTTCGCGGTTTATCAACGTCGGTGTAATGTGCTGGCGCAGATACTGCTTGAAGTAGTTGCGTAGCCAGACTTGCTGATTTTGCGACAGTTGCCGCTCGTTGATCAGAAAGATTTGGTTGCGCGCCATCTCCAGCAGCAGTTCGTTATACAGGCTGTCGAACTCCTGGTCGGCCTTCAGTACGCGGGCCTGAATTTTGCCCAGCAGATAACGTGAGTTGGTGGTGGTGCCTTGCTCTTCGCTGATGATCAACCGGCGTTTCAGCTCGGCAAAACGCACTTTATAAAATTCATCGAGGTTATTGGAATAGATACCCAAAAAACGCATGCGCTCGATTAACGGGTTACTTTTGTCTGCCGCTTCCTGGAGAACACGTTCGTTGAAGCACAACCAGCTTAGTTCTTTTTCGAGATATAACTTTTCCTGACCCATTCCTGTTTACACTCCGGTTCTTACTCGGGACACAGCAATGCCTTCTCGCTCTTACGGTATCCGCGCCTGACAGGTGAACGTTGCTGGCGTTCCATCGCATAACACAACTTATTATGGCGAGCTTAGCCCTAAGATGTCCAACTGTGCCAAAAAAGTATGACAGTAATCTTTTTTTCGACTTAAGGTGATGAAAATACTGTGGGGATCAGAATACATTGGCGCGTTTGACGCCGGATAAGCATCGCGCCATCCGGCAGCAGAATAACAGATGGGGATGACTATTCGTCAGCCGCATAACCCTCGGGGGGTAAACAAACGCCATCCAACCACGCGCTGTTATCTTTCATACTCAGGCGGCCATCGACGAACCAACTCACTACCAGCGGATAAATCGCGTGTTCCTGCGTCTGTACGCGCTCAGCGATCTCTTCTTCCGTGTCGCCGTCAAACACCGGGACTTTGGCCTGCAAAATGACCGGGCCGCCATCCAACTCTTCCGTCACAAAATGCACGCTGGTGCCGTGTACTTCGTCGCCATTTTCCAGCACCTGGCGGTGCGTGTTCAGGCCTGGGTATTTCGGCAGCAGGGAAGGGTGAATATTCAGCAGACGTCCAGCGTAATGAGTAACAAACGCCGGGCTGAGGATGCGCATGTAACCTGCAAGCACCACGACATCCGGCGCGTAGGCGTCAATTTCATGCATCAGTTCACGATCGAAGGCATCGCGGCTGGCAAACTGCGAGGCTAGAAGGGTATGCGCAGGAATTGCGGCTTCCCGCGCACGTTCAAGGCCGAACGCGTCGGCCTTGTTACTG
The DNA here is from genome assembly GCF_900116535.1 of Kosakonia arachidis. GTDB lineage: Bacteria > Pseudomonadota > Gammaproteobacteria > Enterobacterales > Enterobacteriaceae > Kosakonia > Kosakonia arachidis. The sequence goes on from NZ_FPAU01000006.1 coordinate 104,959, forward strand.
AATACTGCCCGCAGGGTGCCGTTGATCTTCTTCTCTTTGCAGGCATCGATAATCGCCTGCAAATTGCTTCCGTTACCGGAAATCAGCACCACAATGTTTTTCATTCAATGACCACACGCTCACTGGAATCGGATGCCTTGATGATACCGATTTTCCACGCGTTTTCACCTTTAGCGTTGAGCAGAGCGATGGCTTTATCCGCTTGCGCGGCAGGCAGCGCAATAACCATACCAACGCCACAGTTGAAGGTGCGGTACATCTCATGGCGGCTAACGTTACCGGCGCTTTGCAGCCAGTTAAAGACTGCCGGCCACTGCCAGGAAGATTCGTCGATAACTGCCTGTGTGTTTTCCGGCAGCACGCGCGGGATATTTTCCCAGAAACCGCCGCCCGTCAGATGAGCGATAGCGTGTACATCAACGTTTTCAATCAGTTCCAGCACCGATTTTACGTAAATACGCGTCGGTTCCAGCAGGTGATCGGCCAGCGGTTTGCCTTCCAGTTGGGTGGTCAGCGGATCGCAGCCACTCACTTCAATCACTTTACGCACCAGCGAATAACCGTTGGAGTGCGGACCGCTGGAGGCCAGCGCGACCAGCACGTCGCCATCGGCCACTTTGGAGCCATCGATAATTTCGGCTTTCTCTACCACGCCTACGCAGAAACCGGCCACGTCATAATCTTCACCGTGATACATGCCTGGCATCTCTGCAGTTTCGCCGCCAACCAGCGCACAACCGGATTGCAGGCAGCCTTCGGCGATGCCATTGATCACGCTGGCGGCGGTATCCACGTCCAGCTTACCGGTGGCGTAATAATCGAGGAAGAACAGCGGCTCAGCGCCCTGTACCACCAGGTCGTTCACACACATGGCGACCAGGTCAATACCGATGGTGTCATGACGTTTCAGATCCATTGCCAGACGCAGCTTGGTGCCAACGCCATCAGTGCCGGAAACCAGTACCGGTTCACGATATTTTTGCGGCAGAGCGCACAGCGCGCCGAAGCCGCCCAGACCGCCCATGACTTCAGGACGGCGGGTCTTCTTCACCACGCCTTTGATTCGGTCAACCAGAGCATTGCCTGCATCAATATCAACACCGGCATCTTTATAGCTGAGAGAGGTTTTATCGGTCACTGCTTCAGTCCCCACGCGTTTTCTTGCGGTAGAAATAAAATTCGGCGCAATTCTAGCAGCCCAGGCAAACGTTTGCGAGCCTATTATTGCCGGGCGTGCCTTCTAAGTTCCGATATACTATTTTCCAGCCTGATTGATCGCGATCAAGCGGCTATCTGTAGCGCAATGGAAAAAAAGCGGTATAATCCGGCGATTTTTTTTGTGGCTGCCACCTGTCAGGGGAAAGGAGAAGAGTATGAAGGTCGTGGAAGTTAAACATCCACTCGTCAAACACAAGCTTGGTTTGATGCGTGAAAACGATATCAGCACCAAACGCTTTCGTGAACTCGCCTCAGAAGTGGGCAGCCTGCTGACCTATGAAGCAACGGCTGACCTCGAAACCGAAAAAGTGACCATCGAAGGCTGGAACGGCCCGGTACAGGTTGATCAGATCAAAGGTAAAAAAATTACCGTGGTGCCTATTCTGCGTGCCGGGTTGGGCATGATGGACGGTGTGCTGGAGCATGTGCCGAGTGCGCGCATCAGCGTGGTGGGTATCTACCGTGATGAAAAAACGCTGGAGCCGGTGCCGTACTTCCAGAAACTGGTGTCCAACATCGACGAGCGCATGGCACTGGTGGTTGACCCGATGCTGGCGACCGGTGGTTCAATGATCGCCACTATCGATTTGCTGAAAAAAGCGGGCTGCCACAGTATCAAAGTTCTGGTGCTGGTTGCTGCGCCGGAAGGTCTGGCGGCACTGGAGAAAGCTCATCCGGACGTCGAGCTGTATACCGCGGCAATCGATAAGGGCCTCAATGAGCACGGCTACATTATTCCGGGCCTCGGCGACGCTGGCGACAAAATCTTTGGTACGAAATAACGCATTACAAATCGAAAGCCGACTTTGATAGTCGGCTTTTTTTTGGATTCATAAACTGCCCGCCGCAAAGGTCGGGGAGATAAAAAACAACACTCAGAGGAAAAACATTATGACGCGCCGTGCTATCGGGGTGAGTGAAAGACCGCCGCTTTTGCAGACGATCCCGCTTAGTTTGCAGCACCTGTTTGCCATGTTTGGCGCGACCGTGCTGGTGCCAATCCTGTTTCACATTAACCCGGCCACCGTGCTGCTGTTTAATGGTATCGGGACGCTGATTTATCTCTTCATCTGTAAGGGGAAAATTCCGGCTTATCTCGGTTCCAGCTTTGCGTTTATCTCGCCGGTGTTGCTGCTGTTGCCGCTCGGCTATGAAGTGGCGCTGGGTGGTTTCATTATGTGCGGGGTGTTGTTCTGTATCGTCTCTTTTATTGTTAAGAAAGCCGGTACCGGCTGGCTGGATGTGATGTTCCCGCCTGCGGCAATGGGCGCTATCGTGGCGGTTATCGGTCTGGAACTGGCGGGTGTGGCAGCGAATATGGCTGGTCTGCTGCCCGCTGACGGCCAGAACGCGGATAGCAAAACGGTGATCATTTCGATGGTCACGCTGGGCGTAACGGTGTTTGGTTCGGTGCTATTCCGTGGCTTTATGGCGATTATCCCGATCCTCATCGGCGTGCTCGCGGGCTATGCGCTCTCCTTCGTCATGGGCGTTGTGGATACCACGCCGATCGCGCAGGCACATTGGTTTGCGTTACCGACTTTCTATACTCCGCGTTTCGAATGGTTTGCGATTTTCACCATTCTGCCCGCGGCGCTGGTGGTTATTGCTGAGCATGTGGGACATCTGGTGGTAACAGCGAATATCATCAAAAAAGATCTGATCCGCGATCCGGGCCTGCATCGTTCGATGTTTGCTAACGGTTTCTCAACGATTATTTCCGGCTTCTTTGGTTCCACGCCGAATACCACGTACGGTGAAAACATCGGTGTAATGGCCATTACCCGCGTTTACAGCACCTGGGTTATTGGCGGCGCGGCTATCATCGCGATCCTGCTCTCCTGCGTCGGTAAACTTGCTGCGGCGATCCAGATAATCCCGGTTCCGGTCATGGGCGGCGTATCATTACTGCTGTACGGCGTGATTGGCGCATCCGGTATTCGCGTATTGATTGAATCGAAAGTCGATTACAGCAAAGCGCAAAACCTGATCCTCACTTCCGTTATCCTGATCATCGGCGTCAGTGGCGCGAAAGTGCATATCGGCGCGGCGGAACTGAAAGGCATGGCGCTGGCGACCATCGTTGGCGTCTGTCTGAGCCTGATCTTCAAACTGATTAGCGTACTGCGCCCGGAAGAAGTAGTGCTGGACGCGCAGGATAACGACGCTGCGAAAGGTTAATGCCTGCCGTTTGAACCGGGTTTCGCGCCCGGTTCAAACCTTGCCATATTTTATGGTAAACTCACTGTGTTTTTTGTAAGCCCTGTTGAGGTCCCTCTGAACACACCGGCACAGCTCTCTTTGCCATTATATTTACCCGATGATGAAACCTTCGCGAGTTTCTGGCCGGGTGATAACCCCTCTTTACTGGCGGCGTTGCAAAACGTTCTGCGCCAGGCACACAGCGGATACATCTATTTCTGGTCGCGTGAAGGCGCCGGGCGCAGCCATTTGCTGCATGCCGCCTGCGCGGAGCTCTCCAGGCGCGGTGATGCCGTTGGCTATGTGCCGCTGGATAAGCGCACCTGGTTTGTACCGGAAGTACTGGAGGGCATGGAGCAGCTCTCGCTGGTGTGTATCGATAATATCGAGTGCATTGCCGGTGACGAGCCGTGGGAGATGGCGATCTTCAACCTCTATAACCGTATTCTCGAACAAGGTAAAACCCGTCTGCTGATCACCGGCGATCGTCCGCCGCGCCAGTTAAATCTTGGGTTACCTGATCTTGCTTCGCGGCTGGACTGGGGACAGATCTACAAACTGCAACCGCTCTCCGATGAAGACAAGTTACAGGCGCTGCAACTGCGTGCGCGCATTCGTGGTTTTGAGTTGCCGGAAGATGTGTGCCGTTTTCTGCTCAAACGGCTGGACAGAGAAATGCGTACGCTGTTTGATACTCTCGATGTGTTGGATCACGCATCCATTACCGCCCAGCGCAAGCTGACCATCCCGTTTGTGAAAGATATTCTCAAGTTATAAATCATGGCCGGATGGCGGCGACTTCTTATCCGGTTCGTGCGGTTTTGTCGGCCCGGTAAGCGTAGCGCCACCGGGCAATCAAATTTAACCGATAATTTCTAAAACCTGCTCTGGCGGACGGCCAATCCGTGCCTGGCCGTTGGTCATCACAATCGGGCGCTCAATCAACTTCGGGTTATCCACCAGCGCCTGCACCAATTCCTGTTCGGTTAATTTGTTATCACCGAGATTCAGAGATTTATACAGATCCTCTTTCGTGCGCATCAGTTCCCGCGCACTGGACATGCCGAGCATTTGCAATAGTTGTTTGATAGTTGCCGCATCCGGCGGCGTCTCCAGATAGAGCACCACCTGCGGCTCAATGCCGTTCTCTTTCAGCAAGTTCAGGGTTTCACGGCTCTTTGAGCAGCGAGGGTTGTGGTAGATTTGCACCGTGTCTGACATCTCTTCTCCTTGTTACATCTTCTGATACGGTTTGAAGATCTGCTGCAACTGGCGCAGTTGATCAATACGCGCATCATAACGCGCCTGTTGCAGGCTGCCGAGTTTCACCTGCGAACTGGCGCTGCTCAACAGAGTGATGGCTTGATCCAGTTTGCCTACCAGCGCCAGACCCTCCGCACGGGCGGCCAGCTCCTGGTCGCGATTGCCGAGCCTGGCTTCCGCCTGCGCCAGCAGATCCCAGCCATTAACATCATCTTTATAGGTAAAGGTGTAGCGGTTGAGGATCCTCGCTGTTTCCGCTGGTTGTCCGCCTTCCAGGTAGGCGTTCGCCAGGTTGAGCTGCAACACCGGGTTGGTTTTTAGTTCGCTGGCGGCGTTCAGGCGCTTAATCGCATCGGCGCTTTTGTTCTGCCCCAAATCGATATCGGTCGCCAGGTCGAGATACCAGGCGTTATTCGGATCAGCGCTCAGCAACGGTTGCAACGCTTTCGCCGCTTCAGGGAATTTTTTCGCTTCCATTGCCTGCAAGGCGCGACCATATTGTGCGGCACGCTGTTCGCGCACATTACCTTTAGACCAGCCATCCAGCAGATCATCGGTCAGTTGGTTACGCCCGGAGTTATACATGCCGAGTGCTCTGACTTTCGCCATATAGAACGCTTCCGAGGACTGAACCACCACTGGTCGCATCTGGTTGGCGCGGTTACGTGCATCGGCAAGGCGGCTTTCCGGTAACGGGTGCGTCAGCAGCATTTCTGGCGGACGTGTCGAATAGCGCGACTGATCGAGCAGTTTTTCGAGGAACGTCGGCATCGCCTGCGGGTCGAAACCGGAACGTTGCAGCACCTGGATACCGATACGATCCGCTTCCTGTTCATTCTGTTGGGTAAAGCTGATCAGGCCTTGTTGCGTACCCGCGAGCGTCCCGGTAAGCGCCGCCATCCCTGCCTGCGGGCTGGCCATTGCTAACAGGATTGAACCCAGGGCGCCAGCCCAGGTGAGCGGAGCGCTGCGTTTTTGATCTTCCATCGCGCGTGCCAGGTGGCGCTGCGTGACGTGGGAAATTTCGTGCGCCATCACCGAGGCGAGCTGGCTCTCGTTATCCGTGTAACGGAAAAGCGCAGAGTGCAACACGACATTGCCGCCGAAAAAGGCGAAGGCGTTGATTTCGTCGTTATTGACGAGATAAAAGTGAAACGGGGTTTTTACGGAGTAAGCATGCGCCACCAGCCGCATGCCCAGCGCATTAATGTACTGCACCAGCAGTGGATCGTTAATCAGCGGAGCACTGCCGCGCAGCTGGCGCACATAGTAGTCGCCCATTTGCATCTCCTGACCAATGGAGAGCGTACTGCCAGCGGACGTGCCCATGTCTGGCAGGTTATCTGCCGAATCGGCCCATGCCGGAATAACCGTACCTGCCGCCAGTGTAGCGATAAGGGTTGCGACCAGCGTTCGTTTCAACTGCCTGAACATAACCTCACCTGTATATTTGGAAACACTTGTATGAGCAGATTTTTTCTTGCTTCATTTCGGTAAACGCCTGGCAAGTTTAGCGGTCTTCGCCACGAAAAAACATCCCAAACGGTCGCATGTTATGTTTCTCGTAAAGCGTACGAAAAGCGAAGTCTTTTTTGTGACATTTAGATACAATTCCACTTCTTGCCCCTTAGCCCACAAGGCTCATGAAGGAATGTTATGCTTGAAATGTTGATGCAGTGGTATCGCCGTCGCTTCAGCGACCCGGAGGCGATTGCGCTGCTGGTCATTCTGCTCGCCGGATTCTGTATCCTCTTCTTTTTTAGCGGTCTGCTTGCGCCGTTGCTGGTGGCGCTGGTTATTGCTTACCTACTGGAGTGGCCAACCGTTCGCCTGGAAAGAGTCGGCTGTTCGCGCAATTGGGCGGCGTCGATTGTGCTGGTGTTGTTTGTCGGCATTCTGCTGGTGATGGCCTTTGTGGTGATGCCAGTGGCCTGGCAGCAGGGGATTTACCTGATCCGCGACATGCCCGGCATGTTGAGCAAACTCTCTGATTTCGCCGCCACGCTGCCACGTCGTTATCCGGCGCTAATGGATGCAGGCATCATTGATGCGATGGCGGAAAATATGCGCTCGCGCATGCAGACAATGGGCGACTCGGTGGTGAAATATTCCCTCGCTTCACTGGTCGGGCTATTGACGCTGGCGGTCTATCTGGTGCTGGTGCCGCTGATGGTCTTTTTCCTCGTCAAAGATAAAGAGCAGATGCTTAACGCCGTGCGCCGCGTCTTGCCGCGCAATCGCGGGCTGGCCGGGCAGGTGTGGAAGGAGATGAACCAGCAGATCACTAACTATATTCGCGGCAAAGTGCTGGAGATGATTGTCGTCGGCATCGCTACCTGGATTGGTTTCATTCTGTTTGGCCTTAACTATTCGCTGTTGATGGCGGTGTTGGTCGGTTTCTCGGTGCTGATCCCTTACATTGGCGCTTTTGTTGTTACCATTCCGGTGGTCGGCGTGGCGCTGTTCCAGTTTGGCCTCGGCACTGAGTTCTGGAGCTGCTTTGCGGTATATCTGATTATTCAGGCGCTGGACGGCAACTTGCTGGTGCCGGTGCTGTTCTCCGAGGCGGTAAACCTGCACCCGCTGGTGATCATTCTGTCGGTGATTATTTTCGGCGGGCTATGGGGTTTTTGGGGCGTTTTCTTTGCCATTCCGCTCGCCACGCTGATTCAGGCGGTGATCCATGCCTGGCCGGATTCGCCTGCCATTGAAGAGTAGCGCCACCGGGCGGCGCACGCGCTGCCGCCCGGCATCTGGCTTAATGACCGGCACAGTCATTACGCAGATAGATAATCCAGTACGTTACGCCGACCAACACCCCGCCGCCAATGATATTGCCAATCGTGACCGGAATCAGGTTATCGGTAAACACCTTGCTGAAAGTTAACGCCGGGAAGTTATCCGGTGAACTGTGCACTGCCGCCCAGAAACTTGCCGGGGCGAAATCGCGGATAATGACCGCCAGCGGCAGCAGAAACATATTGGCAATGCTGTGTTCAAAACCGCTGGCGACAAACATGCCGATCGGCAGCAGCATCGCCATAATCTTGTCCGTCAGGGTATGGCCGGAATAACTGAGCCACACCGCCAGACAGACCATCAGATTACACAGCGTCCCCAGACACACGGCCTCTATGAAGGTGTGATGCATTTTATGATCGGCGGTTTGCAGCACGTTCAGTCCCCACAGGCCATTGCTGTTCATCGTCTGCCCGGCAAACCAAATCAGCGCGACAAAAAACAGCGCACCGACCAGATTACCGAGATAAACAATGATCCAATTGCCGATCAGTTGCCGCCAGCTTATCAGGCCGCTGGCTTTTGCCATCACGGTCAGCACGGTTGAGGTAAACAGATCCGCGCCGCACACCACCACCAGAATAAGTCCCAGCGAGAAACAGATGCCGCCCACCAGTTTTACCAGCGCGGTGGCAGGCGCAGGCCCACTGGTGACGGTGATATAAAAGACAAAAGCAATCGAGATAAATACGCCCGCCGTTACGGCGAGAAAGAACGACAACTCTTTCTTTTTACTGACTTTATATAAACCTGACTGTTCGGCGACTTTTGCCATTTCCGCAGGAAGTCGCAGATCAAACACGTTGCCGGTATCCATTTGATTCTCCTGATGCAATGTCAATGAAGGCGTGGCTTCAGGCCACTTGCCGTTATATGCATAGCCTGTACCAGCTGCGGCAGGAGAATCAGTGGGGAAGTGTCAACCCGTTCACAGAAATGATCACAGCACTTCGCGTACCGCAATACCGAGGCGCTGCATGCGCGATAACAGCGTGGTGCGCTTCATGCCAAGCCTCGCCGCTGCACCGCGAGGGCCAGCAACGATACCGTTGGTTTCGCGCAGTACCTGAATGATACGCGCCCGCTCCTCTTCGTCATTTTCCGGCGGTTCGGGGTGCATCATCTCCGCCACTTTCGGCAGCGGGAAGGGGAAAGGATCGTGAATCACTGGCTGCACCATGCTGACTGGCTGCGTATTTAGATGCAGATTCAGGGTGTTATCGCGAGAGAGCAGCACCGCGCGCTCAATCACGTTCTCCAGCTCACGCACGTTGCCTGGCCATTCGTAGCGCATTAACTGGCGAAGAGTATCCGCCGGGATAGTATCAATGGTGCGGTTTAGTCGACGTGCCAGTTTCTGCGTGAAATAGCGCGCCAGCAGTGGAATATCATCCGGGCGTTCGCGCAGCGGCGGCAGCACCAGCGGGAAGACATTCAGGCGATAAAAGAGATCGTTGCGAAACTCGCGGTCGATCACCATCTGGCGCAGATCGCGGTTGGTGGCGGCGATCACCCGCACATTCACCGGAATAGTTCGGTTGCCACCGATACGTTCAATTTCGCGTTCCTGCAATACGCGCAGCAGCTTGGGTTGTAGTTCAAGCGGCATATCGCCGATCTCATCGAGGAACAGCGTACCCTCATCGGCCATTTCAAAGCGTCCGCGATGCGTGTTAATCGCACCGGTAAAGGCGCCTTTATCGTGACCAAACAGTTCGCTTTCCAGCAGGCTGGAGGGGATCGCGGCACAGTTGATTTTCACCAGCGGTTTATCTTTACGCGGGCTCATCTGATGCAATGCGCGGGCGATGATCTCTTTCCCTGTGCCGGTTTCGCCGAGGATCAGTACCGTACTGTCGCTCAGTGCGACAATGTTGACCTGCTGGAGCACGTCGTGCATCGCATCACTCTGGTAAATAATGTCGCCGAAACTCTGGTTGGAAGCGATCTGCTCATTGAGCTGGCGGTTTTCGCTGTTCAGATTCTCTTTCAGGTGGATAACTTTGCGGTACGCGTCGGCATTATCGACGGCGATACCAATTCTGTCGGCGATCTGCTGTAGCAATCGACAATTTTGTTCGGTAAAAATGGCTGCATCGTGGTGCGCCAGTAGCAGCACGCCCGTTGACTGATGACTGTAGGCAAGCGGCAAAATAAACACCGTGTTCAGCCCCTGCAACGCCAGTTGACTGAGCAGCGCATCGGTGTGCCACAGCGCCGCATCCTGATCCTGCTGGAGCAGCGCGGTGTGGTGCTTGTTCAGCGCGGCCAGCAACACCGGGCTTTCACTGCGTAGCGGGAATCGCTCCGTCTCTGGCGGGCAACCGGGAAAATGAGAAACATGGCAGATCAACTGGTTTGAATGCAGCGTATCGCGTAGCACCATGCGAATATTATCGATGCCGAAAAAACGATGGATCTCCTGCGAAACATCCGCCACCAGATCGTCAAGATCGAGGTGCGAGAGTACCGAGTTAGTGATGTCCACCAGCACCCGATGGTGATCGCGCTCTTCCCTGAGGGCCGTTACCGACTGGCGGAGTTTTTCACTCGCCAGCATCTCCTCCAGCGCCTGCGTCGCCAGCCGCGTCAGCCAGGCAAACTGTGCATTCTCTTGGGGGCTGAAAGTGCCACTGTCGGTGCGCACAAAGCGCAGTTCCACCACATCGCTGCCTTCCAGCAGAACCACATGTAGAGAGCTGTCGCTGATTGTGCCGTCGTATTCCGCCGTGCAAAACGCCGCGCTGCCGTCATCAAAACAGCGCCAGAAAGGGGCGTTATTGCGACGTAACTCAATAAACTGCACGGGGCTGAAGGGAGGAGGCAGGGGGATAAACGCCTGAAGAAGTGAAGCCTTATCATTCTGTTCCAGCAACTGCTGTAAGATCATGGATACGTCGCCCTTCCAGATTTTGCTAGCGTCATTTAAGCCGCAGGTGCGTTGCTTGTCCTTGCATATCTCAGTGATTGGCTGATGCCAGATTTGCTGAACTTTCCCCTGACTGCAACCTGAATGACTTGCTAAAAGCATGCAAATAAACGCAGTTTTCTCACCAGTTAACCGGTTTTCACTATTGTTATGTCGTCGGACATAAAAACCAGCACTAGAGTACAATACCCCTCTCATTTGTAATGTTACAGGCTTCACGTATAAACAGGTGAATGAAATTAATCCACTCGTCGTACCATTAAATAGAGTGCCGGTTCGTGCGCCATATCCTGTAAGTGTTGTAATAGCTGGCGGCTCCAGTCGCGCCAGGGTTCTGCCGCCGTTTTGGCCAGCCGGGCGAAGTCGGGAGCCAGCAGATTGACATGACTGGCATCGATGACGATTTCGCCGAAGGTGAGCAGGCCCTGCATTTTTCGCCGCGCGTCAGCGGCTTCCATCAGCAACAGCCACTGTTGATAGGCGTCCAGCGGGCAGCTCAGCGCGACGTTGAGGCAATCGATCACCCCAACGTGATGACCAATAGCCAGCGAGTAATACATCACCTGGCGGCTTTTCTCCTCCAGTTCAACGCTGTCATCGACAAACTTTTGCCGCAGCGCCCAGAACATCACTTGCGCGTTCTGCTCAGGCATGGTGGCGCTCCAGTTCATTCATTAATTGCTGTACGATCACCGTCAGCCGTGGATCTGCGGCCTGTTGCAGCCATGCATTCACCCGTGATGTGCGCTGGCTGATCTCGCCTTCGCTTAGCAAAGCAAAAAGATGATCGACGATTTCGCGCCCCTGGCGATAACCTGCCAGCTGACGCGCCTTGCGCTCAAGGGTAACGCGCAGCGCCAGCGGTAGAGCAGGCCAGTTGACGCTGGCCGTTTCGTTAGGTGTCTGGAGATGGTCAACCGCGTGCAGTTTCTGCTCCAGCAGGCCCAGCGCTACCGCGAAACCATGAATGGTGGCTGCAGGCGTCGGCGGACAGCCGGGGATCCAGACATCAATCGGCACGATGGTGTCGCTGCCGCCCCACACACAGTAGAGATCGTGGAAAATCCCGCCACCTACGCCGCATGCGCCATAGGATATAGCAATTTTATGATCGGGCGCGGCATCCCAGGCGCGTAAGGCGGGCATACGCATTGCGCGGGTTACCGCGCCGGTAAACAACAAAATATCGGCGTGACGCGGCGAAGCCACCACTTTGATGCCAAAGCGCTCGGCGTCGAACAGCGGCGTAATGGCAGCGAAAATCTCGATTTCACAGCCGTTGCAGCCGCCGCAGTCCACGCGGTAAACATAAGCAGAACGCTGGATATCGCGCAGCAGAAGCTGTTTGATTTTTTGCGCTGACTCATCAAGTTGCACCGGCTGGCTGACATGCTGCGACAATATCTTCAGGTCGGAACTCATGCTTGCTCCTCAAGATAGTAATGAATGTTGGTGCTGTTGTGGTGTTCCAGCACGGCGCGCCGCCGGCAGGCCGGGCAGATGCACGCTTGCGCGCGCAGGGAATCTACCAGTTCCGGGTTGTTCTGGCTGAGTGCCAGCAATTCAACCGCCAGTGTGACCGATTTTTCCGGCGCGAAAGGGACGCCGCATTCGGTGCAGTGCTGCAAACGAAATGTCGCGCGCACATACAAATCGGCTTTGCGGGTGACCGCCAGTTCAAACTCTTCTGACAAGTGGATCGCCCGCGTCGGGCACACCTCTTCGCAACGGCCACAGTAAATGCATCGGCCAATAAACAACTGCCAGACGCGGCGGTTTTCCTCTGGCGTGGTCTCCATGGTCAGCGCATTCGCCGGGCAGGCGGTGGTACAGGCGCCGCAGGCAATACATTGCAACGGATCCAGTTCGGGTTTACCGCGAAAACCGGGGCACACCTCCAGCGGCGCAAACGGATATTTCACCGTGGGTTCGCCCGCCCTGAGAATGGTCTTCAACAATTTCAGCATCGTTTCTTTCCTTACTTCAGCGGCGAGTGACGACGTTCAATGCCGTAACGTTCGATCTCTTTATAGGGCACGGTCGTCGATTTACGTTTACGCACGTCAACCAGCGTGACGCGGTCTGTACACGAGTAGCAGGGATCGAGGCTGCCAATAATCAGTGGCGCGTCGGAGACGGTGTTGCCGCGCAGCATATAGCGCAGTACCGGCCAGTTGGCATAGGTGGCCGCACGGCAGCGCCAACGGTAGAGCTTCTGATTGTCGCCGAGCATGCTCCAGTGCACATCTTCCCCGCGTGGTGCTTCAACATAACCGAGAGCGAATTTATGCGGCTGATAGCTGAAGCCTTCGGTTAGCAACGGGGTATCCGGCAGGTTATCGAGGGCAAACTCAATCATCGCCAGCGAATCAAACACCTCTTTTACCCGCACCATCACGCGCGAGAAGACGTCGCCATCCGGCCAGGTGAACAGGGTTTTCGGCAGGTTGCCATAGTCGGCGTAAGGGTGATCGAAGCGCAGATCGCGGGCAAAACCGCTGCCGCGAATCAGAGGCCCCACCGGGCTAAAATCGCGCGCGATCTGGCGGTCAAGAATGCCGACGCCCTGGGTGCGCTGCGCCATGTTCGGGGTCGAGAGCAGCATATCCACCAGTTGCGTCACTTCGGCACGCATCTCTTTCACCAGTTGGATGGTCTTCACGCGTTGCTCTTTCAGGATGTCACGGCGGATACCACCAATAAGATTCAGACCATAGGTTTTGCGCGAGCCAGTCAGCAGTTCTGCCATGGTCATTGATTTCTCGCGAATACGAAAAAACTGCATAAACCCGGTGTCGAAACCGACAAAGTGACTGGAAAGACCAATGTTAAGCAGGTGGCTGTGAAGCCGCTCCACTTCCAGTAATACCGAGCGGATAGTGTGTGCACGCTGTGGCACCACAATTCCCAGTGCATTCTCCACTGACGTGGTGTAGGCGACGCTGTGGGCAAAACCACAAATACCGCAGACCCGATCCGAAAGGAAGGTGACTTCGTTATAACCCATACGGGTTTCCGCCAGCTTCTCCATGCCGCGATGTACATAGAACAGACGGTAATCGGCGTCGATAATCCGCTCCCCATCGACAAACAGACGGAAGTGACCTGGTTCATCAGAAGTGATATGCAGCGGGCCAATCGGCACGATGCGCGCAGAATTGCCGCCATCGTTGATAAAAGTGTAATTCTCCGTGTCGCTGGTCGGCTCCGGGCGCAGGCGATAATCCATAGTATCTTTTCGCAGCGGATGCAGATCGTCCGGCCAGTCGTCCGGTAATACCAGCCGACGTTGATCCGGCAGGCCGACCGGGATCAGCCCGTACATATCGCGGATCTCTCGTTCGCCCCACACGGCAGCGGGCACGCGAGGCGTCACAGACGGGAATTCCCGCGTCTCAGCGTCAACCAGTGCTTTCACCACAATCCAGCACTTTTCCGCCCCTTCCATCGACAGCGCGTAATAGACCGCGTAATGGCCATTCAGGCTGCGCTCGTCGTTGCCAAACAGTACCGGTAGCCAGCCGTCATGCTGGTAATAGAGATAGTGAACAATGTCCGGTAACTGGTTAATTTTCACCGTAATGGTGACCTGTTCGAAAGTCTGACGTTCTTCTTCCAGCACCGCGCCGGGAAACTGTACTTTCAACGCCGCAAGGCAGGCATTGCCGCGCGGCTGCTGGTGGTTCACGCTTGCTAAATAACTCACTTTCACTCTCCCTGGACGTGCGATGGTGTTGCCGACGTGGCGGTAATCTCAAACGTGGCCCACAGCCAGTTCAGCCGGGTGGGGCGCTCATGGTCTCCGGACAGCACGATGCTTGAGGCACCGGCCAGCAAACGGCTGACTGGCTGCGGAATATGGGTGCCCATCACCAGCATCATCACCAGTAATAACACCATCGGAACGGTGGTCAGCCAGCCCAGTTCGCCGCGGGCAACCTGCTGCGGCGGCGTGGCGAACAGCACTTTGGCGACCATGCGTACCAGCCCGCCAAGTACCAGTGTCAGCAGCAACAGCAGTACCAGGGTTACGACCAGGTGCTCAGCTGCCAGCCCGGCGGTGACAGTCATAAATTCACTGAGGAAGATGTTGAATGGCGGCATACCGCCGAGCGCCAGCGCACCGCCGCCGAGCAGCACTGCGGTCAGCGGCATGACTTTCAACATGCCGCACACCACATCCATATTACGGGTGCCGTACTTCAGCAGCACATTGCCAGAGCCACAGAACAGCAGCGTTTTAGCGAGACTGTGATTCAGGGTGTGCAGCAACGCGGCGAAGATACCGAGCGGTCCGCCGATACCGAGCGCCACCGCCACCAATCCCATATTTTCCACGCTGGAGTAGGCCAGCAGGCGTTTCATATCCTGCTGTACCAGGATGAAGAAGGCGGCAACGCCAACCGACAGCATGCCGAACACCAGCAGTAGCGTATTCGGGAAGCTGTCACCAATGGCGTGACAAATAATGATGTAGTAACGAATCAGTACCAGCAGCGCGCAGTTGAGCAGCACCGCCGAGAGCAGGGCGCTCACCGGGCTGGGGGCTTCGCTGTGCGCATCCGGCAGCCAGGCGTGCATCGGGAAGAGGCCGGTTTTCGTCCCAAAACCGATCAGCACAAAGACAAAAGCCAGCACCATTAATGTCGGGTCGAGTTTGCTGCTCTCTTTCAGCACTTCCGTCCAGAAAATAGCGTGATCCGGCTCGGTCATAAAGCTGGCAGCATTGGCGTACACCAGCACAGTGCCGAACAGACCAAACGCCACGCCAACGGTACAGATAATGATGTATTTCCACGCCGCTTCCAGCGAGGAGCGCTGGCCGTAAATACCCACCAGAAACGCTGAACTTAGCGTGGTGGCTTCAATTGCCGCCCACATCACAATCAGGTTGTTGCTGGTCACAACCAATAACATGGTAAACAGGAACAGATGAAAGAAACCGTAGTAGTAACAGAGCGTGGATACGCTGATTTCCCCGTGATCGACTTCATGGCGCATATAGCCAATCGAATACACCCCGGTGAGAAAACCTATAATCCCCAGCAGCGACAAAAATAAACCGCTGAGGCTATCAATGTGCAGCCAACGGTGCGCGCCGAAAATTTCTCCTGCCTGCACTGCTTCCGTCACCGTCCACAATGCGACAATCAGTAACAGCGTAATGCCCAGTGAGTGCACCACCGTGACCAGCGTCCGCGCCGCATTCCCGCTCAACCGGCAGGCAAAACAGAGCACAGAGACGACCAGCGGCGTCAACAGCAACAGCGTGAACATCAATGCATGACTCATGGTATTACCCCTTCAGCGCCGTAAGGTTGTTAACATCCAGCGTGCCGTGGGTGCGCCAGATTTTCCTTGCCAGCAGCGCCATCACAATCACGGCGAAAATGGCATCCGTCGCGATACCGATTTCAACCAGTTCCGGCGCACGCCAGGCGAGCAACGCCAGCACCAGATGCGAGCCGTTTTCCATCAGGCAGTAACCGAACACCTGGCGCAAGATATTGCGCTGGCTGATGATGCACAGCAGACCCAGCAGGAAGTGACCGAGGGCAACAGCGAGCGCCGGTTTAAGCTGGGCGACCATCGGTAGTTGTACCGGACGGACGACAAACCAGCACAGCAGCACAATGGCGGCGGCCATCAGCACCAGTGTCGCCGGGCCAAACAGACGTTCCCCTGTGCCATCGGGGGCCATCTTGCGAAACGCGTAGCCCATAATCAGCGGCACCAGCAGTACCTTGGTAAAGAAGGCGCTGAACGACCACATCAGTAATTGTTCCGCATTCAGCAACTGCGATAGCGTGAAAAAGATAGAGACCAGCACCAGTGATTGCAGGGCATACAACCAGCAGGAGACGGAGTAGCGTCTGGCGCAGGTGACCAGCAGCGAGGTGAACATCATCAGCCCCGCCAGATTGTTAACAAGCAAAGTTCCCGTCATCATCGACTCCCTTATCCAAGCCACGCCGCAGCAATCACGCTTGAGCACAGCGACATCACAATCAAAATGACCAGCACCAGTTTCATCGCCCACGGCAACGGTGCGGCCTGCGCGACCTCTTCACTTGCTTCGCCCGGTACGACACGGCCAAACCAGTAGATAAACCAGCCGAAGCTGGCGACCGATTCCACCAGCGCCAGCACCATCACCGGCAGCAGGATCGGGTAGCTATTCGAGAGCGCAAAACCGGCAGCGAAGAGGGGAAACTTGCTGAAGAAACCGTTAAACGGCGGAACACCAGTGATGGCCAGCGCGGCAACGCAAAAGCCGATACCTGCCAGCGGTAGCGTGCGCATTACCCCGCGCAAACGTGGCAGCAGGCGAGTGCCGCAGCTGTAGCTCAGCGCACCGGCGACGAGGAAGAACAGGCTCTTGGCGAAAGCATGGTTGAAGATGTAAACGATCCCCGCTTTGAAGGCCAGCGGCGAGCCAAAGGTGGAGAGCGACAGCGCGAGGAAGATCCACGCCAGTTGCGAAATGGTCGACCATGCCAATAGCCGTTTCATATCTTTTTGCGGCAGGTACATCAAAAAGCCGTAGACCATCGTTATCGTTGCCATCGTCACGCCGACCCAGCCGATGATATGCGGTATCTGGCCGCCTTCGGCGATGGCACGGGCGAAAATATAGACACCAACTTTCACCATTGACGCGGCGTGTAAGTAAGCGCTCACCGGGGTTGGCGCTTCCATGGCATCCGGCAGCCAGGCCTGTAACGGTAACTGGGCCGATTTTCCCCATGCGGCAAACAGAATGCCGCCATACACCAGCCAGCTTGGTGTACCGTGCAACTGGCTGATGGCGCTCAGGGCAAAGGTGCCGGTATTAAGGAATAGCGTGGCAGCGGCCAAATAAAGGCCCAGCGAACCGACATGGGTAATCAGCAGTGCTTTCATGGCCGCACGCTGTGATTTTTCGCTCTGGTAATAGCTGATCAGCGCCCAGGAACAACCCCCGGTAATTTCAAAAAACAGCAGTTGTCCCAGCAATGTTGAAGAGAGCACCAGCCCGGACATTGCGCCGATAAAAATCAGCAAAAACGCGTAGTAGCGGTTGCTACCCTCGTGCGGATGCTCGCGGTTGCCGCGCGTCAGATAGCCGGTTGAGTAGAGCGCCACCAGCAGGCCGAGGAACACCACCACAAACAGGATCAGCGTGCTGATACGATCGACCATAAGACCAAACAGCGCTATCTGGCCTGCCGACAGCAGCGGAATATCCACCGCTTCGCGCCCGGCATTATAGAAACTGAGCGCCAGCGACAGCGTCGCCGCCGTCGCCAGCAGAGCAAACAGCGTGGCGAGCTGCGGGGCGGTTCGCCGGGGAGCCAGTGAGACGATCAGTGCGCCAATAAAGGGCAGCAGCAGCGTCGTCAAAGCAAGAGTTTCCATTGTTTTCCTGTGCTCCTTACAGACCGGTTAACCAGAGAACATACGACAGCGCAGCCAGACTGAAGCCGAGCCAGGTAAGGTGATGCGTCAGCAAAAATCGTCCGCGTGCCAGCGAGTTCTCCACCAGCGACGCCAGAACGAACACCACCAGCAATTTAATAAGCGTGATAACCAGCGACAGCGCCATCGCGCCGATGCTCAGGCTGGCGGCATTGCCAAAGGGGAAAAACAGCGCCAGAAACAGTGCGGCCATCACCACCTGTTTCAGCCCGACGCCCCATTTCACCAGCGCCAGACCCGCGCCGGAGTATTCAGTCAGTGGCCCTTCCTGCAACTCCTGTTCGGCTTCTGCAACATCGAAGGGGATTTTTCCCATTTCAATAAAACAGGCGAACCCGCAGGCGAGTAATGCCAACAGAGTGGCGACCGGGGAGATCCAGCCTGATGCCAGTGTGTTGCTGATGGCGCTGATATTGGTGGAACCGGCCAGCAGCGCCAGCACCAGCAATGAGAGGATCAGCATTGGCTCCACCAGAATCCCCAACGTCAGTTCGCGGCTGGCGCCCAGGCCGGAGAAGGGGCTGCCGGTATCAAGGCCGGAAAGGGCAAAGAAAAAGCGGAACAGTGCAAAGAGATAAATCAGGGTGATCAGATCGCCTGCGCCAGCGAAGGGTGAGGTGCGAATAAACAGCGGTAATGTCATCGCCACCAGCAACATGCTGCTGAGCAGTACCCACGGCATCACGCGGAACATCAGCCCGGAAGAGGCGGGCGCGACCGCCTGGCGTTTTAAAAGTTTTTGCAGGTCGCGGTAATCCTGCCAGATCCCCGGCCCGCGTCTTGAGTGCATGCGGGCGCGGATCTGGCGTGAAATACCCGTAAACAGTGGCGTCAGCGCCAGTAGCAGGGCAGCCTGGCAAAGCGCAAACAGCCCCAGTGACCACGCAGAAGTCTGTTCTAACATCGTCATTCCCTCCTCACAGCGCAATCGTCAGCAGCAGGATCACCAGCGCGGCAATCACATACAGGCAATAGAGACGGAAATCCCCGCTTTGCAGGTACTGCACCAGACGGGCAATACGCTGAGTCATGCTGACCAGCGGGCGGATAATTTTATCGTCCCAGAAGGGTTCGGTACGGCTGGCTATCTGCGTAATACCCCCAAGGCTTTGTTGCAGAGGCGTGGTGGGATCGAGCTGTTTACGCAGCCGATACAGCGGGCCGAACATCACGCGCAGTGGCTGAGTAAAGCTGCCTGCTGAAGGTGCCATGCCTTTCTCCCATACATAACCGCAGGCCCAGGCATCGCCGCTGCGGCGGTATGTGCCTCGCGTCTGGCGGTTGATGTACCACAACACACCAGGCAACAGTGGCAGTGCGATCAGCAGCAGGAACAGGGTGGAGGGCGTCAACATAGCCTGTTGCGCGTCGCCGGGAACCAGCGTTGCACCCTGAGTGACGGCAACAGATGTGGTGGCGGTAAGTGAAAGCGCAACCTGCAACAGGTGCGGCGCGATAACACTGGCGCCGACGCCACACAAAATGCAGAGTAGCGCCAGCGCCAGCATGGCGGCGATCATTGGCCATGGCACTTCCTGCGCCTGATCGGCTTTTTCACTGCGCGGATTACCGCAGAAGCTAATGCCGTAGACTTTGACGAAGCACATCGCGGCCAGCGCCCCGGTGATCGCCAGCATTACCATCGCGACGGGGCCTGCGAGGCGTGGAATGATGGCGTCGATACGCGTAAGGGAGAAGAGCGACTGGTAGGTATACCACTCGCTGATGAAACCGTTGAGCGGCGGCATGGCGGAAATGGCGAGGCAGCCAACAAGGAATGCGCCCGCTGTCCACGGCATCCGTTTCGCCAGCGCGCCCATTTTTTCCATATCGCGGCTGTGCAGACGGTAGATAATCGCCCCGGCACCGAGAAACAGCAGCCCTTTAAACAACGCATGATTGAGCAGGTGGAATAGCGCACCCAGCAGACCAATGGCAGCGATCACCGGCTGGTGTAACGCTATCCCCGCCATGCCGACGCCGACGCCCATCAAAATGATGCCGATGTTTTCCACCGTGTGCCACGCCAGCAGGCGTTTGATGTCGTGCTCGGCCAAAGCATATAGCACGCCGAGTACCGAAGAGACCGCACCAAAAGCCAGCACCACCACGCCCCACCACAGCGGAATACCGCTATGACCGAGCAGGTCGATGCCGACTTTGATAATGCCGAAGATACCGATTTTCACCATCACGCCCGACATCAATGCCGAGGCGTGGGACGGTGCTGCCGGGTGAGCGCGTGGCAGCCAACTGTGCAGCGGCAGCATCCCGGCTTTGGCGCCAAACCCGAAGAAGGCGAGCAGGAATACCGCCGAGGCGGTGCCCGGCGACAGTGACAGGGTGCGGAAGCTGGCGAAATCCAGACTACCGCTTTGCCGCCACATCAGGAAGAAGGCGATCATGATCAGCACAGAACCGGCGTGAGCAATAAAAAAGTAGAGCATCCCGGCGCGGATCGATTCGTCATCCTGGTCGGTGATAACCAAAAACCACGAGGCCAGCGACATCATCTCGAACAGCACAATGAACCAGAAGGCATTGTCCATCACCACCAGCCCGACCATTGAGGCGATAAACAGATTCATAAAGAATCCCATCGCACCTGGCCCTTTGCCGAGGTATTCGCGGACATAGGCCAGCGAATAGAGTCCGCACAGTGTTACCAGCAGGGAAATCACCAGCAGCATAAAGGCGCTCAGACTATCCAGCCGCACCATAAAATGGGCGAAATAAAACGGTCCGGCAGCCTGCCAGGTGAGTGTTTCGCCGCCGCCAAGTGCGACAAGTGCACTTGCAATGCCTAATAACCCGCCGATCATTGCCGAGATTCCAGCGACGTTGATGGCCAGAATTTGCTGACGGGAAAGCAACAGCGAGGCTATGCCGCCGGCAACATACAGCACGATTGACCACATCAATAATTGCAGGGCATCCATTAGCGTTGCTCCGACGAAGGGGAAACGACCGCGAAAGTGATCTCTGTCGAACTCAGGGCGGCCAGCTCTCGGCGATTTTTTAACTGCTTATGCATGGCGGAATCTGTCACCAGATGCAGGGCGTTGGTCGGGCAGGCCCGCACGCAGGATGGCCCTTCCGGCAGGAAGTAGCAGAGATCGCACTTCACTGCGATGGTCTGCACGCCCGCATTCCAACGCAAAAAAGGGTGGTCAGTGTTCGGGCTGGCGGGTACATCGCGCAGTTGCTCTTCCGGCAGATGATGTTCGTAACGCGCGGGAATATTTAGTGGGCGGCTGCCGGATGGCGTGATCGCGCCGAATGGGCAGACCAGACCGCACAGCTTGCAGCCGATACACAGGGTTTCATTGAGATAAACCGCCTCATCCTGAAAGGAGATGGCGTTGACCGGACACACCTGTTTACAGGGCGCGTCGTCGCAGTGGCGGCAGAGCACGGGTGCGGTTTTCGTCTGCGTTCGCACCAGTGTGAGCCTCGGATGCTGTTGTAATCCCTGATGTTTATGGGCATCCGAACACGCAGCAAGGCAGGTGTTGCATCCTATACACCACTCGGGATCGGCAATCACAAAGCGGTTCATGACAGCTCCTTGTTAATGAAGGCAAAGTTCGTTAAACCTGCCTTAGCACAAGGTGTGCCAGAATGTTAAGTTGTTATATTTCAGTTAGTTGTGTTTTTTTTAGCAGTTTGGGACGGACAAAAATGATGGTCAGTGCTGAACGAAAAATAATCTGTCGGCACTAGTGTCGAGGCGCGGGAAGGAAATGTGATCGACTTCAAATAAGACGCGAAGAGAGAAACGAGGAGGGCGAATCAGGAGGATTCGCCCTCGGAAAAAAAGAGGCGCAATCAGGCGTTTTCTTTCAGCCAGTTCAGCACGATGTCGTGGTGATTGCTGGTTTTGAAATCATCAAACACATGTTCGATTTTGCCGTCCGCATCCAGGAGAAAGCTGATACGGTGGATGCCGTCGTAGGTTTTACCCATAAAGGTTTTTTCACCCCAGACGCCAAACTGCTCGCATACCTGATGGTCTTCATCAGACAGCAGCGTAAAATTGAGCAGCTCTTTTTCGGCAAAACGGGACAGTTTTTCGGGCTTATCCGTGCTTATACCCAGCACTTCTACGCCCGCTTTCTTCAACTCGTCCATATTATCGCGCAGGCCGCAGGCCTGGACAGTACAGCCTGGTGTCATTGCCTTCGGGTAGAAGTAGACCAGAACACGCTGTCCCTGGAAGTCGGTCAAATTTACTTGTTCTCCGTCTTGATCGGGCAAGCTAAATTTCGGTGCAATATCACCGGCTTTCAGTGGATTCATTACTTAACTCCATCCTGTTCATCATGCTGAGAATAGTTAACGATGTTTATACTGCCTTGCGCATGCAGTTCTGTACATAGGGCTTTGAACGCCTGCTCAATATTTGATGCGTCTTGTGAGGCCGGGCTGTGAGCGGTGATCTGAATAAATAACTGCGGGACATCATCTTTATTTCCAGGCTGCGTGCGCGAAACCAGCTCGGCAATATTCATCTTGTGTGTGTCAAACAGCGCCGTAAAACGCTCAATCAAATGCGGTGAATCTGGCACGTCAACCTGCACCCAAACGGTGGCGGGCATATCAGGGCGTGGGCGGGCGTCGGTACGCTTCATGACGATCAATAAATCCAGCTCTGCGCCTTTCAGCGGCAGGGTGGATTCAATTAACGTAATGGCATTCCACGACCCGGAAAGCAGCATAATAAAAGTGAACTCTTCCCCCAGCATCGCCAGACGACTGTCTTCAATATTACAACCGCAGCTACTGACGTGGCGTGTGATCGTGTTCACAATGCCAGGCCGGTCGGCCCCCAGCGCAGTGATAACCAAAAAATGTTGTGATGAGGTTGTCAAACCTGAGCTTCCTGTCAAACGTGAGGTAATCATAAGGAAAGCATAAAAAAAACCGGCATACAACCGCCACTGAGCCTCAGGTCTCTTGCTTTTCTTACAGCACCGCACGTACCATTGAGAATCTTGTTAGCACAGAGGATGGCCCATGTTCACGGGAAGTATTGTCGCGCTTGTCACGCCGATGGATTCGCAAGGTAAAGTCTGCCGCTCAAGCCTGAAGAAACTGATTGATTATCATGTCGCCAACGGAACCTCGGCGATCGTATCGGTAGGGACTACCGGTGAGTCCGCCACGCTAAGCCACGAAGAACATGCCGATGTGGTGATGATGACCGTGGAACTGGCTGAAGGGCGCATCCCTGTTATTGCCGGGACGGGCGCAAACGCCACCGCAGAAGCCATCAGTCTGACGAAGCGCTTTAATAACATCGGCATTGTCGGCTGTCTGACTGTCACACCGTATTACAACCGTCCTACTCAGGAAGGCCTGTTCCAGCATTTTAAAGCCATCGCGGAACATACTGACCTGCCGCAAATTCTGTATAATGTGCCGTCGCGTACTGGCTGCGATATGCTGCCGGAAACCGTGGGCCGCCTGGCGGAAATTAAAAATATTGTCGGTATTAAAGAAGCAACCGGGAACTTAACGCGTGTTCATCAGATCAAAGAGCTGGTTTCAGACGACTTTATTCTGGTGAGTGGCGACGATGCCAGCGCGCTGGACTTTATGCAGCTCGGCGGCGACGGCGTTATTTCCGTGACCGCTAACGTCGCGGCGCGAGACATGGCCGAAATGTGCAAACTGGCGATCCAGGGGCATTTCTCCGAAGCACGCGTGATTAACCAGCGTCTGATGCCGTTACACAACAAACTATTTGTCGAACCCAATCCGATCCCGGTCAAATGGGCATGTAAGGAGTTGGGGCTTGTAGCAACCGATACGCTACGTTTGCCGATGACGCCGATCACCGATAATGGTCGTGACGTTGTCCGTGCAGCGCTTAAGCATGCCGGCCTGCTGTAAAGTTTAGGGAGATTTGATGGCTTACTCAGTACAGAAGTCGCGCCTGGCGAAGGTAGCGGGTGTTTCACTTGTGATGTTGCTCGCCGCCTGTAGTTCCGATTCACGTTACAAGCGTCAGGTTAGCGGTGACGAATCCTATCTGGATGCGACACCGCTTGCTGAACTTCATGCGCCGGCAGGGATGATCCTTCCGCTGCAAAACGGTGATTACAACATCCCTGTCACGAACGGCAGCGGCGCAGTCGGTAAAGCACTGGATATCCGCCCACCGGCACAACCGCTGGCGCTGGTGAGCGGTGCGCGTACCCAGTTTACGGGTGATACTGCAACGCTGATGGTAGAAAAAGGCAACAATAGCACGCTGTGGCCACAGGTCGTCAGCATCATTCAGGCGAAAAATTACAGCATCGACAAACGTGACGATGCGTCGCAAAGCCTGACCACTGGCTGGGTTGACTGGAACCGTCTGGATGAAGATCAGCAGTATCGTGGCCGTTATCAAATCTCGGTAAAACCGCAGGGCTATCAGCAAGCGGTGGTGGTTAAGCTGCTGAACCTGGAGCAGGCGGGCAAGCCGGTGGCTGACGCGGCATCGTTGCAGCGCTACAGCACCGAAATGCTGAATGTCATCTCCAGCGGTCTGGATAAATCTGTAACCGACGCGCAGAACGCCGCTGAAAAACGCAGTGTAACCTCGCTGGACGTTCAGAGCAGTGCGGATGATACTGGTCTGCCAATGCTGGTGGTGCGTGGTCCGTTCAACATCGTATGGCAGCGCCTGCCGGGCGTGCTGGAAAAAGTGGGCATGAAAGTGACCGACAGCGCCCGTTCTACCGGTAGCATTTCCGTGACCTACAAGCCGCTGTCTGACAGCAGTTGGCGGGATCTGGGCGCGCGCGATCCGGGCCTCTCAGCGGGTGACTATAAGTTGCAGGTCGGCGATCTGGATAACCGCAGTAGCCTCCAGTTTACCGATCCGAAAGGTCATACTCTGACGCAGTCACAAAACGATGCGTTGGTCGCGGCATTCCAGTCAGCGTTCAACCATTAATCCCTAAGGCCGGAAAACTCCGGCCTTTTTTAATTTTGGTGACGCAAACGTGTGCGTCGGCGTAAAATAGCGAAATCGTCTCTAAATCATCACACCTGGAGTAAGAAAGATGCAAAAGCAAGCTGAGTTGTATCGCGGCAAAGCGAAGACCGTATACAGTACCGAAAACCCGGATCTGTTGGTGCTCGAATTCCGTAACGATACGTCAGCAGGGGATGGCGCGCGCATTGAGCAGTTCGATCGTAAAGGCATGGTGAACAACAAGTTCAACCATTTCATTATGAGCAAATTGCAGGAAGCGGGCATCCCGACCCAGATGGAAGCATTGCTCTCCGATACTGAATGCCTGGTGAAAAAGCTGGATATGGTGCCGGTTGAATGCGTGATCCGTAACCGCGCGGCTGGCTCGCTGGTTAAGCGTCTGGGCATTGAAGAAGGTATCGAGCTGAACCCGCCGCTGTTCGATATGTTCCTGAAAAACGACGCAATGCACGATCCGATGATCAATGAATCCTACTGTGAAACCTTCGGTTGGGTGAACAAAGAAAACCTCGCGCGTATGAAAGAGCTGACCTACAAAGCTAACGACGTGCTGAAAAAACTGTTCGATGATGCAGGCTTGATCCTTGTCGACTTCAAACTGGAGTTCGGTTTATTCAAAGGTGAAGTGGTACTCGGCGATGAGTTTTCACCAGACGGTAGCCGTCTGTGGGACAAAGAGACGCTGGACAAAATGGACAAAGACCGTTTCCGTCAGAGCCTCGGTGGCCTGATCGAGGCTTATGAAGCCGTTGCCCATCGTCTGGGCGTGAAATTAGACTAATCATCCACTCCGCATTACCGCCAGAGGATGCCTGCATCCTCTGGATTTCCGCCGCTTTTTTCCCGTGCTAATCCTTCCCTGAGCGCCTACGATCATATATACAGTGTCCATCATTGGCATAGGGAGTAAGTTATGCGCTGGCAAGGGCGTCGAGAAAGTAGCAATGTAGAGGACCGGCGCAATGAGTCGGGCGGGCCGTCAATGCGCGGTCCGGGGTTTCGCCTGCCAGGTGGCAAAGGGGGGCTGATCCTGCTGTTTTTGGTGATGGTGGCCAGCTATTATGGCGTTGATCTGACAGGCTTGCTCACCGGGCAGCCGATCACTACCGCTTCGCAGCAGCAACGGAGTATCAGCCCGCAGGAAGATGAATCCGCACGCTTCACCAGCGTGATTTTTGCTTCGACGGAAGAGACCTGGGGCGAAATTTTCCAAAAGATGGGGCGCAACTATCCGCAACCTAAGCTGGTTATGTACCGTAACCATACCAACACTGGCTGCGGCACAGGGCAATCGATCATGGGGCCGTTCTACTGCCCGGCAGACAGCAAAGTCTACATTGATCTCTCCTTTTATGACGAGATGAAAAATAAACTCGGCGCGGGCGGCGATTTTGCCCAGGGCTACGTTATTGCGCATGAAGTGGGGCATCACGTACAGAAGGTTCTGGGAACAGAGGCCAAAGTTCGCCGCCTGCAACAGAATGCGACGCAAAAAGAGGCCAATGCACTCTCAGTACGCATGGAGCTTCAGGCTGATTGCTATGCGGGCGTCTGGGGGCACAGTATGCAGCAGCAAGGCGTGCTGGAAGCGGGCGATCTGGAAGATGCGTTGAATGCCGCGCAGGCGATAGGCGACGATCGGTTGCAGCAGCGCAGTCAGGGCGCGGTGTTCCCGGAGACCTTCACCCACGGGACTTCCGCACAGCGTTACACCTGGTTTAAACGCGGTATGGACAGCGGCGATCCTACGCAGTGCGACACCTTCAGCGGACGCCTTTGACCTTCTGCTATGTCACTGTTTTCTGAATTGAGCGTACAGATGGCGCGGCAGGGCATTCGCCGCTTGCTGGTGGTCAGTGGCTCGCCGGGCTGGTGTGAAGCACAGGCCAGTACGTTGCGCGAGAAGCTTCCCGGAGACTGGCTGTGGGTGGGCGAAGTTGCATCCTGGCCGCAGCGCTGCGCACCCCGCGCACTGACGACGCTGCTGGGGCGCGAGTTTCACCATGCGGTGTTTGACGCCCGCACGGGGTTTGATGTCGCCGCTTTTGCCGCGCTCGCCGGGACATTAACTGCCGGTAGCTGGCTGGTGTTGTTGACGCCGCCCTTCAGCGTATGGCCGCAACAGTCGGATGCTGACAGCGCGCGCTGGAGCGATACCATTGATCCTATTCCGGTACCGGTTTTTGTCGGGCATTTTTGTCGAACTGTACAGGCTGACAGCCAGGTGCTGATCTGGCGCGAAGATCAACCCTTCACTTTCCCCCCTGAAATACCGCGTGCCGACTGGCATCCCGCAACCGGGGCACCCGCGCAGGAACAGGCGCGGATCCTCTCACGATTACAGGTAATGCCGCCTGGCGTAATGGTGGTCACTGCGCCGCGTGGAAGAGGGAAATCGGCGCTGGCGGGTATGCACATTGCGCGGCTGTCGTCTCCCGCCACGGTAACCGCACCTGCGCGCGCCGCCACGGATGTGCTGGCGGCTTACGCCGGAGAACATTTTGACTTTATGGCGCCGGATGCGCTGGCACAGCGGATTGCGCACAGCGGCAGGCAGCCAGGCTGGCTGGTAGTGGATGAAGCAGCGGCGATCCCCGGCCCTTTGCTGCATAGGCTTGTCTCGGCCTTTCAGTACGTTCTGCTCACCACTACGGTTCAGGGATATGAAGGCACCGGGCAGGGGTTTCTGCTGAAATTCTGCGCCGGGTTCCCCCATCTGCAATTCGATGCTCTGAACACGCCGTTGCGCTGGGCACCAGGTTGCCCGCTTGAGCAGGTAATTGAAAACCTGCTGCTGTTTGATGATGTACAGATTGGCGAGGTACCCGCAGGCGAGGTGACAATACTGCCGCTGGCGCAAGATGCGTGGCAGAGAACGCCCTCACGACCTGCAGCGTTGTACCGTCTGCTGGCGAGCGCACACTACCGCACTTCGCCGCTCGATCTGCGACGCATGATGGATGCGCCAGGGCAACATTTCTGGCTGGCGCAAAAGGCGCAAAGCGTGGCTGCTGCACTCTGGCTGGTGAAAGAGGGCGGATTAAGCCCGGCGCTGAGCCAGGCGGTGTGGGCCGGTTTTCGCCGCCCACGTGGCAACCTGGTGGCGCAATCGCTGGCAGCACATGGCGGAAACCCGCTTGCCGCCACGCTGTGTGGGCTGCGCGTCAGCCGTATCGCCGTGCATCCCGGTTGCCAGCGTGAAGGCATTGGTCGGGCGCTGATTGCCCGTGCACAGGCACAAGCTAATGGCTGTGATTATCTGTCGGTTAGTTTTGGTTTTACGCCCGCTCTGTGGCGTTTCTGGGAGCGTTGTGGGTTTGTGCTGGTACGCCTGGGTAGCCACCGGGAAGCCAGTAGTGGCTGTTATACGGCGATGGCCCTATTGCCCCTGACGACGTCAGGTCAGGTACTGGCGGAACGTGAACAGCGGCGCCTGGCGCGCGATCTTCCCTGGCTTGCGCCCTGGCGCGAGGAAAAGTTGTCCTTTCCCGTCGTGCAGGCGTCTACCCTTAATGAAGAGGACTGGCAGGAGCTGGCCGGGTTTGCTTTTGCTCATCGTCCGCTCTCTGCGGCCATCGGCGCGTTATCCCGGTTGCTGCAACACAGCGCATTACCGTTGATGGCTCTGCGAGGGCAGCTTTCAGACGGTGAGGACGAGCAGACCATGTGCCTGCGTCTTTCGCTGCACGGGCGCAAGGCGTTGCTGGCACAGCAGCGCAGTGAAGCTGCACAGGCGCTACAACAACTTGATGCACGACGTTCGCTTACCCTGAAAGAACGGGTGCAGAAAATGCAGTTTTTTTAACTATCTCATTCAGTTAAATGGCATGGTCATTATTATTGCCGGGCGTAAACTGCACTCAACGATTAAGGAGACCATTATGAAACATGACCATTTTGTTGTGCAAAGCCCACTTGCCCCGGCTAAACAGCTCCTGCTGTTGTTCCATGGTGTTGGCGATAATCCGGTCTCCATGGGCGAAATTGGCAGCTGGTTTGTTCCGCACTTCCCCGATGCGCTGATTGTCAGCATTGGCGGGATTGAAGCCGCAGGCGCAGGGCGCCAATGGTTCTCTGTTGATGGCGTGACGGAAGAGAATCGCCAGCAGCGCGTGGATGCGGTGATGCCACAGTTTATCGACATTGTACGTTTCTGGCAGCAGCAGAGCGGCGTGAGTCCGCTGGCGACGGCGCTTATTGGTTTCTCGCAGGGCGCAATTATGGCGCTGGAAGGGATGAAGGCGCAGTCGGATCTGGCATCACGGGTGATTGCTTTTAACGGTCGTTACGCCAGCCTGCCGGACAATGCGGTCAGCGCCCAGACGATCCATCTTATTCACGGTGGCGAAGATCGGGTGATCGACCTTGCGTGGGCGGTAAACGCACAAGAAGCACTGCTGAATCTTGGCGGTGATGTGACGCTGGATATTGTCGATGATTTAGGCCATGCGATTGACGATCGCAGTATCGAACTGGCGTTAAACCATCTGCGTTACACCGTGCCGAAACACTACTTTGACGAAGCGCTGAGCGGTGGCAAGCCGAATGATGACGATATTATTGAATTGCTGTAAAAGCGAAATTCACCCCCGTCAGGGGGTGAATGCGTTGTTGGGGGGTTACTTTT
The DNA here is from genome assembly GCF_900116535.1 of Kosakonia arachidis. Taxonomy (GTDB): domain Bacteria; phylum Pseudomonadota; class Gammaproteobacteria; order Enterobacterales; family Enterobacteriaceae; genus Kosakonia; species Kosakonia arachidis. The sequence continues at coordinate 134,443 of NZ_FPAU01000006.1, forward strand.
TCGGCTGGTCTTTGTTCGGCCAGTCATCATCGTCATCCCACTTGTCGTTGAAATCACGATGCGGCGGCAGATCGGGTTTATTGGCAAGGAATTTTTTGTGATCGACGCGGTTAAGATCTTTGATCACGTTCAGCAGTACGCCGAGTAAAAACACCAGCACCAGAATCCACCAATATTTAGCAAGCCAGTCCATGCAATCCTCCAGACCCGTCAGGCAATAAGTTGTTCCATAATGCGTTGATACATGCGGGCAAGCAGTTGTAAATCCGCCGCATTGACACACTCGTTAATTTTATGAATGGTTGCGTTCACCGGCCCCAGTTCAACGACCTGAGCGCCCATACGTGCGATAAAACGCCCATCGGACGTGCCGCCTGTGGTTAGCAGTTGCGGTCTTATCTCATTATAGTGCTCGATAGCGTTAACCACCGCATCGACCAGCTTGCCGCGTCCGGTCAGGAAGGGTTGCCCGGAAAGCCACCACTCCACTGTGTAGCGCAGTTGATGTTTTTCCAGCAGTGCCTGTACCTGTGCTTTAATCATCTCGTCGGTCAGTTCGGTGCTGAAGCGGAAGTTAAACTGTACAAACAGATCGCCAGGAATGACGTTATTGCTGCCGGTGCCTGCTTTGATATTGGCTATCTGCATACTGGTCGGCGGGAAGTATTCGTTGCCACGATCCCACTCAATCGCCACCAGTTCGTTGAGCATTGGCACAGCGCGATGTACCGGGTTATCGGCCAGATGCGGGTAAGCCACATGGCCCTGCACACCGTGAATTGTCAGGTTGCAGGTCAGTGAGCCGCGACGACCGTTTTTCACCACGTCGCCAACCACTTCCGAACTTGAGGGTTCTCCGACCAGGCAATAATCAAGACGTTCGTCACGCGCCATCAGTGCCTCAACCACTTTTACCGTACCGTTGGTGGCGCTGGCTTCCTCATCAGAAGTGATCAGAAAGGCAAGGCGCCCTTTATGCTGCGGATGTTGTGCGACAAAACGTTCTGCGGCTACCACCATCGCGGCCAGTGAACCTTTCATGTCTGCCGCGCCACGGCCAAATAGCATGCCGTCGCGAATAGTCGGTTCAAACGGCGGATTGATCCAGCGCCCGGCATCACCGGCAGGCACCACATCGGTATGCCCGGCGAACGCCAGCGTCTCTCCCTGGCCGCGCCATGCCCAGAAGTTAAGCGTGTCGCCAAAATTCATCGGCTCAATGGTAAAACCGATGGCACGCAGACGTTCAATCATTAACGCCTGGCAACCTTCATCATTTGGACTCAGAGAAGGGCGACGAATAAGCTGCTGTGTCAGCTCAATAACCGGGCACGACATAAACTACACCTCGTTGATAAACTTCTCATAACTGGATTCATTGAAACCCAGCAGCATAGGCTTACCCGGCGCGCAGAGCAATGGGCGTTTGATGATTGACGGCATTTCGAGCATCAGCGCGGCGGCAGTATCCGCGTTGGTAATGGTGGCGCGCAGGCTTTCATCCAGCTTACGCCAGGTAGTACCGCGGGTATTCAGCAGAGCTTCCCAGCCAAGTTCATCAATAAATGTACGTAATAATTGGGCATCAAGACCATCAGCACGGTAATCATGAAAGCGATACTCCACTTGGTTCGCTTCCAGCCAGCGGTGTGCTTTTTTGATGGTGTCGCAATTTTTAATGCCGTACATTGTGATCATGGTGAATCCTTTTGTCTCATTTTTGTAAGTTTGTACAAGAAATTAGAATAACGAGATTTATACCCTAAATAATTCGAGTTGCAGGAAGGCGGCGACGCAGTGAATCCCCAAGAGCTTACTTCAGTAAGTGACCGGGGTGAACGACAAATCTGCCGGGAGCAGATTTGAACGCTGTAAGCAGCGGCCCCGAAGGGGTAAGGCTCAGGGATGAGCCGAATAAAAAAGCCAACGCACATGCAGCTTGAAGTATGACGGGTATAATTAAAACAGCATTCTTCTGCTAATATGTTTTTAACGAATGTAACCGCTTTGTTCCAATTTTAATAAACTTTCAGATGTTGCACATACCATTCCAGTGGTTAAAAAACGGAAGCCATATTGTTGATAAAATCCTGTCTTTTCCGGAACTGAATATATAAATGTTTTGCCGAAGGGCAATAAAGTTTTAACAACAGTGATCATCAACTGCTTACCATAACCGCGACCCTGCATTTCAGGCGCAACAACAATATCCGCCGCATAGCTGGCCCATGTCAGATCGCTGATGGCCCGCGCCGTGGCGACAAGTTTGTCCTCATGGTAACCGAACCAACAGAAGGTGCTGTTACGCCATGCCTGTTCGACTAATATCGGGTCGCGCTGGTTGAGCCCACCTGCGGCGAGCAGTGCTGTTACGACCTGCCAGTCAACATTTTCAATTGCGGATTTATCGTACAATGTGATCGCCATTTTATTTATCCTTATAACGCTTGTGGAATATTGCTATCACTCACAGTAAAGAGCGAATGTCTGGCGCATAGTTATTACAGCTCCATTAAAAATACCCTGCTAATGATGAGTGAAGCAATCGTTGAAAATACCTTCACAGTCATCGGGGCGTTTAGTAGAATGGCGGCAATAATAAGAGAGGTTGTTATGATTGAACATGAACTGGGGAACTGGAAAGATTTTATCGAAGGCATGCTTCGTAAATAATTTCCTGACAAATCGTTAAGCGGTGATGGCTCAAAAATAAAATGTGACCTATCACATAAAAAAGGCGACTCTCCCGAGCCGCCTTTTTGTTGGCCTTATTGCGCGCGCTCTTTCAGCGGGAAGCGGCGACGCACCAGCACAAAGAACAGCGGTACGAAGAAGATGGCCAGGATGGTGGCGGAAAGCATCCCGCCGATAACGCCTGTACCGACCGCATGCTGGCTGCCGGAGCCAGCCCCGGTACTGGTCGCCATCGGCAGTACGCCGAAGACAAAGGCCAGTGACGTCATCAAAATAGGACGTAGACGCTGGCGGCAGGCATGTAGTGTTGAAACCAGCAGATCTTCACCTTTCGCATTCATGTCGTTGGCAAATTCAACAATCAGAATGGCGTTCTTTGCCGACAGACCGATAACCGTTAGCAGACCGACCTGGAAATAAACATCGTTTTCCAGACCGCGCAACCAGGTCGCCAGCAGCGCGCCGATCACACCGAGCGGCACGACCAGCATTACCGAGAACGGCACCGACCAGCTCTCATACAGTGCCGCCAGACACAGGAACACCACCAGCAGCGACACAGCATATAGCGCAGGTGCCTGTGCGCCGGAGAGCCGTTCCTGATAGGACATCGCCGTCCACTCCAGCCCAAAACCGTTCGGCAACTGTTTGACCAGTTTCTCCATCACATCCATTGCCGTACCGGTACTGACGCCGGGAGCAGCCTCCCCAATAATCTCCAGCGCGGCATAGCCGTTGTAACGTTCGAGGCGTGGCGAACCGGTTTCCCAGCGGGAAGTGGCAAAGGCTGAGAAGGGCACCATCGTTCCGGCGTTGTTACGTACATACCAGAGATTGATATCGTCCGGTAACATGCGGTATTTCGCGGCGGCCTGTACGTAGACTTTCTTCACGCGGCCGCGATCCATAAAGTCATTGACATAGCTGGAACCCCAGGCTGTTTGCAGCGTGTCGTTGATATCATCAATCGACACGCCCAGCGCCTGCGCTTTGTGCTGATCGATATCAATTTGCAACTGTGCGCTGTCGTCGAGGCCGTTATGGCGAACGCGGGTTAGCGCCGGATCTTTCGCCGCCATCTCCAACAACCTGTCACGCGCCGCCATCAGCGCATCGTGACCCGCTCCGGCGTGATCCTGCAACTCCATATCAAAACCGGCGGAACTGCCCATCCCGCTGATGGCTGGCGGGCTGCTGGCAAAGATGCGGGCGTCATTAATGCGGTTAAAAGCTTTGGTGGCACGTTCAATAATGGCGGCGGCGCTACCGGTTGTCGGGTTACGCACATCCCAGTCTTTCAGGCGGATAAAGAGACGCGCAACGTTTTGCCCGTTCCCCCCAGGACCGGCACCAACGGTAGAGAAGACCGATTCGACATTCTCTTTTTCATGGGTGAAAAAGTAATCTTCGACTTTTTGCACCACTTTCAGTGTCTGTTGCTGCGTTGAACCGCTCGGCAATTGCACGGAAGTGGTGAACATCCCGCTATCTTCCAGCGGCAGAAACGAAGTGGGCAGGCGCAGGAAGAGGAACACCATACCGCCAATCAGCAGCACATAGAGCACAATACAGCGCAGGCTGCGGTGGAGGATTTTCCCAACTACCGTCTCATAGCGATGCGCATTACGGTCGAAAATACGGTTAAATGCGCCGAAGAACCCTTTCTGCCCGTGCAACTCGCCTTTGTGCAGTGGCTTCAGCAGCGTCGAACACAGCGCCGGGGTGAGGATCATCGCCACCAGCACTGACAGCACCATCGCCGACACAATGGTGATGGAGAACTGACGGTAGATAGCGCCCGTGGTGCCGCCAAAGAAAGCCATCGGCACAAACACCGCCGATAGCACCATCGCAATCCCGACCAGCGCCCCCTGAATCTGGCTCATCGATTTGCGCGTCGCTTCCCTGGGCGAAAGACCTTCTTCGGTCATGATGCGTTCGACGTTCTCGACCACCACAATCGCATCGTCCACCAACAGACCGATGGCCAGTACCATGGCGAACATGGTCAGGGTGTTGATACTGTAGCCGAAGGAGTAAAGCACCGCGAACGTACCGAGCAATACGACCGGTACGGCAATGGTGGGGATCAGGGTGGCCCGGAAGTTTTGCAGGAACAGATACATCACAAGGAATACCAGTAAGATCGCTTCCAGCAGGGTTTTCACCACATCGGTAATGGATGCTTTTACAAACGAAGTGGTTTCATAAGCGACTTTATATTCCAGACCATGCGGGAAAAAGGGTGCCAGCTCGTTAAGCCGGTTGATCACCTGCTCGGCAGTCTGCATTTCGTTGGCGCCGGACGCCAGTTTCACCCCCAGACCGGAGGCGGCTTTACCATTAAAGCGGCTCAGGTAATCATATTTTTCTGCGCCCAGTTCCACCGTTGCCACATCAGCAAGCCGTACTTCGGAGCCATCCTGGTTAACACGCAGCGTGATATTGCGAAACTGCTCTGGCGTTTGTAACAGTGACTGCGAATTGATGGTGGCGTTAAGTGCCTGTCGGTCAACGGAAGGTGTCCCGCCAAGCTGGCCGACCGCGATCTGCGCGTTCTGCGACGAAATGGCTTTGGTAACGTCGGATGCGGTGAGCTGATAACTGTTAAGTTTTGCCGGGTCGAGCCAGATGCGCATCGAATATTGCGAACCGTACGCATCAATATCGCCGACGCCGTTGACTCGGCTGATAGGGTCCTGAATATTACTGGCGACATAATCGGCGATATCCTGCTTATCCATCGATCCGTCGGTGGACACGAAGGCGAGGGTCAGGATGTTAGTATCACCGGTTTTACGCACCGTTACGCCCTGATTCTGTACATCTTGCGGTAGCTTACGCAGTGCGGACTGTAACTGGTTTTGCACCTGCTGCACGGCTTCATCCGGGTTGGTTCCGGCACTAAAGTTCAGCGTTACCGTCGCCTGGCCAACTGCGCTACTTTGCGATGACATATACATCAGATTATCGAGGCCAGTCATATTTTGCTCGATAACCTGGGTGACGGTATTTTCCAGCGTTTGCGCCGAAGCACCTGGGTAGTTGGCAGTAATACGCACGGTCGGTGGTGCTAAATCAGGATATTGCTCGACGGGTAAAGAGATAATGGCAAGTGTCCCCGTAAGACAAAGCAGGATCGCCAGTACCCACGCAAAAATGGGGCGATCAATAAAAAAATTCGCCATCAGAAAGAGAACCTCATATCGCTGCGTATCGTTATAGTCACATTGCTTGCATCAATGTAGCGGCAATGCAGAAATCAATCGTGGAGAAAAAAAGGAGATAATGTAAATTATCACGCCCGTTTAAGGGGTATTTATGCACAACCTTTTTTAACCCAAACTTTCCCCTGCCGATTCGTCAGTTTAAAGACGTTTTTTTACAGTTATTGATTATTTGCGCTATTGGCGGCAAAAAAACATCTGCTTAAAGCACACACCGCATGAAGCCCTTTTAGCCCTGTCTAAGGGAGACGTTTGTTCCCAAATGCGTCAGGAAATTGATCTGCTACAAGTTCGTGACAAATAGATAACCTTCCTGGACAATTGAACATTGCCTGTCTCTGAGACTCCCGGTAAATAAAATGCCTGATTAAAACCAGGGTTAAACATATTAAATAAAAAGAAGGTTGCCATGAATCGTTTTATTATGGCGAAGAGCCAGGAATGTATAGGATGTCGTGCCTGTGAAGTTGCCTGCGTAATGGCGCATAACGATGAGCAACATGTATTAAGTCCCGAACAATTTCATCCGCGAATTACGGTTATTAAACATCAGCAGCAGTGCAGCGCGGTGACCTGCCATCACTGTGAAGCTGCGCCCTGTGCCCGAAGTTGCCCGAATGGCGCTATTAGCCGCGTCGATGATTCGGTACAGGTTAACCAGCAGAAATGTATTGGCTGCAAATCGTGCGTCGTCGCCTGTCCGTTCGGCACCATGCAAGTGCTGGTCACGCCCGTTGGCGAAGACCACGTAAAAGCGACAGCGCACAAATGCGATCTCTGCGTAGGTCGCGCTGAAGGTCCGGCCTGCGCGCAAAATTGTCCGGCAGATGCGCTGCAACTGGTTAATAGCGACGTGCTGGCGCATCTGGCAAAAACACGCCGTCTGCGAACGGCAAGCCATGAAGCTCAGCCGTGGCACAGCGTCGAGGTGCTGACACCCGCTTTTGACGATCGCAAGGTGCTGCAGATGCGTAAAACGCCCGCGCGCGGAGAGCCGGATAAACTGCCACTGGCGGCACGCAAGTGCGGCTTTGATGAAATCTACCTGCCGTTTCGTACTGACCAGGCGCAGCGGGAAGCGCAACGTTGTCTGAGCTGCGGTGAACACAGCATCTGCGAATGGACCTGCCCGCTGCACAACCATATTCCGCAGTGGGTTGCGCGGGTGAAAGAGGGCGACATTGTCTCCGCCGTTGAACTTTCCCATCAAACCAACTGCCTGCCGGAGATCACTGGCCGCGTCTGTCCGCAGGATCGTCTATGTGAAGGTGCCTGCACGGTGCGCGATGAGTATGGCGCGGTGACCATCGGTAATATCGAGCGTTACATTTCCGATCGGGCGCTGGCGCAGGGTTGGCGGCCGGATTTAGGCCAGGTGCAGTCAGTGGATAAACGCATCGCTATTATTGGCGCCGGTCCTGCCGGGCTGGCCTGTGCGGATGTGCTGGCGCGTCATGGCGTTAGCGCGACTGTATTTGATCGGCACCCCGAAATCGGCGGTCTGCTGACGTTTGGTATTCCCTCCTTCAAGCTGGATAAATCGCTGCTGGCGCGCCGCCGGGAAATCTTCAGCGCAATGGGCATCCGTTTCGAACTGAACTGCGAAATCGGCAAAGATATCGCACTGGATACGCTGCTGCGTGATTACGATGCGGTGTTTATCGGCGTGGGTACGTACCGTTCAATGCAGGCCAATCTGCCGAACGACGATGCGCCTGGCGTGTATGATGCGCTGCCGTTTTTGATTGCCAATACGAAAAAACTGATGGGGCTGCCGGAAATTCCGCAAGAACCGTTTATCAATACGGAAGGCCTGAATGTGGTGGTGCTGGGCGGCGGCGATACAGCGATGGACTGCGTGCGCACGGCGCTGCGTCATGGTGCACGTAAAGTGACCTGCGCGTATCGACGCGATGAAGCCAATATGCCCGGTTCGAAGAAAGAGGTGAAAAACGCCCGTGATGAGGGGGCAGAATTCGAATTTAATGTGCAACCCGTGAACGTGGAATTGGATGAAAGCGGCAAGGTTTGCGGCATTCTTCTGTTGCGAACGCAACTGGGCGAACCGGATGCGAAAGGGCGTCGTCGCCCGGTGCCGATTGCGGGCAGCGAGTTTGTCATGCCTGCCGATGCGGTAATTATGGCGTTTGGTTTTAACCCCCATTCCATGCCGTGGCTGGAGCGTCAGGGGGTGCGCATGGATGAGTGGGGCCGCATTGCCGCCAGTGTTAACAGCCCGTACCGTTACCAGACCAGTAACCCGAAAATTTTCGCGGGTGGCGATGCTGTGCGCGGCGCCGATTTGGTGGTGACAGCGATGGCAGAAGGGCGACATGCCGCGCAAGGCATGCTGGACTGGTTAGGGGTAAAAACGCCGGATAAGCATTAACACCTGGCGCGACAAAACAGGCTCTTCGGCATACTATAACGATAAGTGTTAGCGCCATGGAGCCTGTATGTCACTGAAAATTAACGTCATCAAAGATAAAATCCTTTCTGAAAACTACTTTGTTCTGCGCAATATCACCTATGAACTGACCCGTAGCAACGGCGACGTCATCCGCCATAAACGCGAAGTTTATGACCGAGGCAATGGCGCAACGATCCTGCTGTATAACCGCGATAAAAAGAGCGTCCTGCTGATCCGCCAGTTCCGGGTTGCGACCTGGGTAAACGGCAATGAGGATGGCCGTCTGATTGAGAGCTGCGCCGGTTTGCTGGATGACGATGAACCGGAAGTCTGTATCCGCAAAGAGGCGATTGAAGAGACTGGTTATCAGGTCGGTGAGGTGCGTAAAGTCTTCGAACTCTATATGTCGCCGGGCGGCGTGACTGAGTTGGTGCATTTTTTTATTGCTGAATATGGCGATGCGCAGCGGGTTAATAACGGCGGCGGCGTGGAAGACGAAGATATTGAAGTGCTGGAATTCCCATTCAGCCTGGCGCTGGAAATGGTCACCAGCGGCGAGATTCGCGATGGCAAGGCGGTGATTTTATTGCAGTACCTAAAATTATCCGGGTTAATGGACTGAATTTTAAAGGGTTAATGGTGGGCGATTTCAGATGAAGCTATCCGATAAATCCGATTGAGCAAGCGAAGCCGGAGATTGAAGATACGCAGGTTCTGCATTTCTTGTTCCGGGGTTGTACCATTCATGCGTTATCGCGGCATTTTCACTCTGCTGTTCGGGCTTTTCTCTGCGCCGTTGCTATGGGCTGCGCCTGCACAACACGCTTTCTCCGACTGGCAGGTGACCTGCAATAACCAGAATTTCTGTGTTGCGCGTAATACCGGCGAACACAATGGCCTGGTGATGACATTAGAGCGTAGCGCCGGTGCGCGAACCGCTGCGACGCTGCGTATCGAGCTTGGCGGCCTTAATGTGTCTGTGTCCAAAGAGCCACCCATCGCTGGCCGCCTGCAGCTTGACGAACAACCGTTAATGCTGGCCGGAGCGCGCTGGCAAATCATGCCCTGGCATCTGATGACCAGTGACAGCGAAACCATCGCCCGTTTTCTGCAAACCATCCAGGAAGGGCAGACCATTACCTTACAGGGCAGTAAAAGGACGATTTCGCTGGTGGGGCTGAAAGCCGCACTGCTGTTCATTGATTCGCAGCAAAAACGTGTCGGCAGCGAAACGGCGTGGATTAAAAAAGGTGATGCTCCGTCGCTTAGCGTGCCGCCAGTGCCTGCATTGAAAGCGGTGGCTCAGACTAATGAGAGACCGACGCCACTGACCCTTGCAGAACTGAATGATTTGCTGGATTACGGCAACTGGCGCATGAACAACAGCCCATGTTCGTTGGATCCGATGCGCCGCCAGGTTCGCGTCTCGGCGCTCACCGACGACAAAGCGTTGCTGATGATCGACTGTGAAGCGGGTGCATATAACATTGTTGATCTGGCGTGGTTAGTGTCGCGGCAGAAACCGTTCGTCTCACGGCCTGTGCGCCTGCATCTGCCGTTTACGCCGGATAATGGCAATGATGAGATGGAGCTGATGAACGCGGTGTTTGATGAGAAAAGCAGCGAGCTGAATACATTGTCGAAAGGCCGTGGTTTGCTGGATTGCGGCGTGTCGAGCCGCTGGCGTTTTGATGGCCAACGTTTTCGCCTGGTACGTTACGCTCAGGAACCGGCCTGCGATGGCTGGCATGGCCCTGAGGCGTGGCCCACGCTGTGGGTGACGCGCCAGGAAATCCCCTGGGGTACTTTATTGGCAAGGAAGTGAAGCTGACACCGCGACGGGTGGTGAAATAAAGGGCGCGCCAGCCGAGACAAGCTGGCGCGCCGCACACTTATTTTTTCAGCACTGCTTTAGCTTTCGCCACCACGTTTTCGACGGTAAAGCCAAAGTACGGGAACAGTTTTTCCGCTGGCGCGGATTCACCGTAGCGGGTCATGCCGACAATCGCCCCTTTCAGGCCGACATATTTGTACCAGTAGTCGGCGATCCCGGCTTCCACTGCTACGCGCGCGCTGACGTCCGACGGCAGTACCGCTTCGCGCCATGCTTCATCCTGGGCATCAAAGATATCCGTTGAAGGCAGCGAAACCACGCGCACATTTACGCCCTCGGCGCTCAGTTGCTCTGCGGCTTTGACGGTGATTTCCATTTCTGAACCGGTGGCAATCAGGATCAGATCCGGTTTCCCGCTGCTTTCTTTGAGAATGTAGCCACCTCGGCTGATGGCCTGCACCTGTTCCGGCGTTCTCTCCATTTGCGTCAGGTTTTGGCGCGATAAAATCAGCGCTGTCGGGCCATTATGGCGCTCGATGGCTAGCTTCCAGCCGACTGCAGCTTCTACCTGATCGCACGGCCGCCAGGTGCTGAAGTTCGGCGTTAAACGCAGGCTCGCAAGCTGTTCAACGGCCTGATGCGTCGGGCCATCTTCCCCCAGACCGATAGAGTCATGGGTGTAGACCATAATCTGCCGGGCCTTCATCAGCGCAGCCATGCGCGCCGCGTTACGCGCATATTCGACAAACATCAGGAAGGTGGCGGTATAAGGCACAAAGCCGCCGTGATGAGCAATGCCGTTAGCGATGGCAGTCATGCCGAATTCACGCACACCATAGTGAATGTAGTTACCAGCAAGATCTTCTTTCAGCGATTTAGATCCCGACCAGATAGTGAGGTTGCTGGGTGCCAGATCGGCGGAACCGCCAAGCAGTTCCGGCAGTACCGGACCATAGGTATTCAGCGTATTCTGCGAGGCTTTACGGGTGGCGATTTTCGCCGGGTTCGCCTGCAAGCTATTGATCCAGTCACGGGTGGTTTTCTCCCACGATTCTGGCAAACCACCGCTCATGCGGCGTTTAAACTCAGCTGCCAGTTCCGGGTACTCTTTCTCCCAGGCCGCCAGTTTCTCATTCCATGATTGTTGCTGCTTCGCCCCGCGTTCGCGGGCATCCCACGCCTGATAAATCTCTTTAGGGATTTCAAAAGCCGGGTATTTCCAGCCCAGTTTTTTTCGGGTCAGCGCCACTTCCTCTTCACCCAGCGCGGCACCGTGTGACTCCTCTTTACCGGCTTTATTCGGCGAGCCAAAACCAATCACCGTGCGGCAGATAATCAGCGACGGCTTATCCTTCACGCTTTGCGCTTCCTCGATGGCCTTTTTCACCGCATCCGGAGAGTGACCGTCAATATCGCCAATCACATGCCAGTGATAAGCCTCGAAGCGTTTGGCAGTGTCGTCGGTAAACCAGCCTTCGGTTTCACCATCAATGGAGATACCGTTGTGGTCGTAGAAACCAATTAACTTGCCTAGCCCCAGCGTTCCCGCCAGCGAACAGACTTCATGGGAGATGCCTTCCATCAGGCAACCGTCGCCCATAAAGACATAGGTGTAATGATCGACGATATCGTGGCCGGGGCGGTTAAACTGCGCTGCCAGCGTACGTTCGGCAATCGCCAGCCCGACCGCGTTCGCCAGCCCCTGACCCAGCGGACCGGTAGTGGTTTCCACGCCCGGTGTGTAACCAATTTCCGGGTGACCCGGCGTTTTCGAGTGTAACTGGCGGAAATTTTTCAGTTCTTCGAGCGGCAAATCATAACCGCTTAAGTGCAGCAGGCTATACAGCAGCATCGAAGCGTGACCGTTGGAAAGGATAAAACGGTCGCGGTCATACCACGTGGGATCGGTCGGGTTATGTTTAAGAAAATCATTCCACAGCACTTCGGCGATATCCGCCATCCCCATTGGTGCGCCAGGGTGGCCGGAATTGGCTTTTTGCACTGCGTCCATACTCAGGGCGCGAATGGCGTTAGCAAGCTCTCTACGGGACATCGTTCACTCCTTGGCAAAGTTAAAGTTTGGCGGCCAGCAGATCTTCTAATTTGCGCTGATCGACGGCGAACTGACGGATACCGTCGGCCAGTTTGTCGACAGCCATCGGATCCAGGTTATGTTCCCAGCGGAATTCCGCTTCCGTCATGGGGGCCGGGCGGTGGAAGGTTTGGCGTGAAGGAACCAGTTTGCGTTCCACAATCCCTTCTTGTCCCTGCAACTCTTTCAACAGCGCCGGGGAGATAGTCAGGCGATCGCAACCGGCCAGCGCCAGGATCTGTTCCGTGCGGCGGAAGCTTGCACCCATGACGATGGTTTCGTAGCGATGTTGTTTGAAGTAATCGTAAATATTGCGCACTGATTTCACGCCCGGATCCTCATCCACCACGTAGGGATCGAGTGGTTTGCGATCGTTATACCAGTCGTAAATACGGCCAACGAACGGCGAGATCAGAAACACCCCGGCTTCGGCGCAGGCGCGTGCCTGAGCGAAGGAGAACAGCAGCGTCAGGTTACAGTTGATGCCCTCTTTTTCCAGTTCCTCTGCCGCGCGAATACCTTCCCAGGTTGAGGCCAGTTTGATCAAAATGCGGGATTTCGGAATGCCCTGCTCCTCATAAAGTTCAACCAGGCGGTGCGCTTTGGCAATGCTTTTCGCTTTATCGTAAGAGAGACGTGCATCTACCTCGGTTGAAACGCGCCCTGGAATGCTTTTCAGAATTTCCGCACCGAAATTGACTGCCAGTTTGTCGCTGGCTTCTGCGACTTGCTGTTCCTGCGTTTTGCCGCGCGCTTTGCCATAGGCAATCGCGTCATCAATCAGATGGGAGAAATGCTCCAGTCCGGCAGCTTTCAGCAGCAGAGAAGGGTTGGTCGTAGCATCTTCTGGCTGATAGTGGCGGATCGATTCGATATCGCCGCTGTCTGCCACTACGGTGGTAAATTGTTTCAGGCCGTCTAAGTGATTCATTAAAATAACTCCTTTAAAAGCAATGTGTTATTGGAGTGCTTCCGTTCGCACTTTGATAAAAATGAGAGATGCATAACAAAAAAGCATAGCAGAAGCGTCCCGGACTGCTTTTTATGGGATGTAACAAAGATGCGATAAATTGATAACAATTTTGCTTATGTATAGTGAGAGTTTGGCAATGTTCAAAGTTTGCCATCGCAACAGCGGCCATACTAAGCGGCGTATTGGGATAGACATCACGCGGTATCACTCTGAAAGCAAAACGTGAAAGGAACCTCCAATGGACGACCAACTAAAACAAAGTGCCCTCGACTTCCATGAATTTCCGCGACCGGGAAAGATACAGGTCTCCCCGACAAAACCGCTGGCCACACAGCGCGATCTGGCGCTGGCGTACTCGCCTGGCGTTGCTGCCCCCTGCCTTGAAATAGAAAAAGATCCGCTGGCGGCCTACAAATACACTGCGCGCGGAAACCTTGTTGCGGTGGTCTCTAACGGCACTGCGGTGCTGGGGCTTGGCAATATTGGCGCACTGGCCGGTAAGCCGGTGATGGAAGGCAAAGGTGTTCTGTTCAAGAAATTCGCCGGCATCGACGTATTCGATATTGAAGTAGATGAGCAAGATCCGGATAAACTGATCGATGTGGTTGCCGCGCTGGAACCGACGTTCGGCGGCATCAACCTCGAAGATATCAAAGCGCCAGAGTGCTTCTATATTGAAGCCAAACTGCGCGAGCGCATGAATATTCCGGTTTTTCATGACGATCAGCACGGCACAGCGATTATCAGCACTGCTGCCATTCTTAACGGCTTGCGAGTTGTGGAGAAGAGTCTTTCCGACGTGCGCATGGTGGTGTCAGGGGCGGGGGCGGCGGCTATCGCCTGTATGAACCTGCTGGTGGCGCTGGGAATGCAGAAACACAACATTGTGGTCTGCGATTCAAAAGGTGTGATTTATAAAGGCCGCGAGCCAAATATGGCCGAGACCAAAGCAGCCTATGCTGTTGACGATGACGGTAAACGGACGCTGGCGGATGTGGTCGCGGGTGCGGATATCTTCCTCGGCTGCTCCGGGCCAAAAGTGTTGACGCCGGAGATGGTAAAAGGCATGGCGCGGCAACCGCTGATCCTTGCGCTGGCAAACCCGGAGCCTGAGATCCTGCCTGATCTGGCGAAAGCGGTGCGTCCGGACGCGATTATCTGTACCGGCCGCTCCGATTATCCGAATCAGGTAAACAACGTGCTCTGTTTCCCGTTTATCTTCCGTGGCGCACTGGATGTGGGTGCTACGGCGATCAACGAAGAGATGAAGCTAGCGGCGGTTAATGCTATTGCTGAACTGGCGCATGCGGAGCAGAGCGAAGTCGTGGCTTCGGCATATGGCGATCAGGATTTGAGTTTTGGTCCGGATTATCTGATTCCGAAACCTTTCGACCCGCGGCTGATTGTCAAAATCGCGCCTGCAGTAGCGAAAGCGGCGATGACTTCCGGTGTGGCAACACGGCCGATCGCCGATTTTGATGCCTACGTCGATAAACTCACCGAGTTTGTCTACAAAACGAACCTGTTTATGAAGCCGGTTTTCTCCCTGGCCCGCAATGCGCCGAAACGCGTGGTGCTAACCGAAGGCGAAGAGCCGCGCGTGCTGCATGCAACGCAGGAGCTGGTCACGCTGGGGTTGGCGAAACCGATCCTCGTCGGGCGACCGGGTGTGATTGAGATGCGCATTCAGAAGCTTGGCCTGCAAATTCGTCCGGGCGTCGATTTTGAGATTGTTAATAACGAGTCGGATCCGCGCTTTAAAGAGTACTGGACGGAATACTTCAGCATTATGAAGCGCAGGGGAATTACGCAAGAACAGGCTCAGCGTGCCGTGATTGCCAACACCACGGTGATCGGCGCGATCATGGTGCATCGTGGCGAAGCCGACGCGATGATTTGCGGCACCATCGGCGATTATCATGAGCACTTCAGCGTAGTGCAGGCGATCTTCGGTTACCGCGATAATGTGCATGCGGCCGGGGCGATGAATGCGCTGTTGCTGCCCAGCGGTAACACGTTTATTGCTGATACCTATGTCAATGAAGATCCGAGCGCCGAACAACTGGCAGAGATCACCTTGCTGGCAGCAGAAACCGTGCGGCGCTTTGGTATCGAACCGCGTGTAGCGCTGTTGTCGCATTCGCAGTTTGGCTCCTCCAATTCGCCTGCTGCGGTAAAAATGCGCGAGACGCTGACACGGGTGCGTCAGCGTTCGCCGGATCTGATGATCGACGGCGAAATGCATGGTGATGCGGCGCTTGATGAGAATATCCGCCATGAGCGGATGCCGGACAGCCCACTGAAAGGGGCGGCGAATATCCTGATTATGCCTAACGTTGAAGCCGCGCGAATCAGCTATAACCTGCTGCGCGTCTCCAGTTCAGAAGGTGTGACTGTCGGGCCGGTGCTGATGGGGGTTGCCAAACCGGTGCATGTGCTGACGCCCATTGCCTCAGTACGGCGTATCGTCAATATGGTCGCGCTGGCGGTGGTGGAAGCGCAGACGCAGCCGCTGTAAGTGTGTTGTGGTTTTGATAAGGCGGAGCCATCAGGCAGTATTTGCCGGATGGCTCATAAGCCTTTATCCGATCTGCAAAACCCGAAATCACACCCAGTCTTTAACCTTAATAAACTCGCTGAGGGCCGCTTCCTGGCTGCCTTCGGCGGGTTGATAGTTGTATTCCCAGCGTACTAACGGCGGCATCGACATTAAAATCGACTCTGTACGCCCACCGGTTTGCAAACCGAACAGCGTTCCGCGATCCCACACCAGGTTGAACTCTACGTAGCGGCCACGACGATAGAGCTGGAAATCGCGCTCGCGCTCGCCGTAAGACAGTGCTTTGCGGCGCTCGACGATGGGCAAATAGGCGTCGAGATAACCGTTGCCGACGGCCTGCATAAACGCAAAACAGTGGTCAAAATCCGGTGTGTTCAGATCATCAAAAAAAAGCCCGCCGATGCCGCGTTGCTCATCGCGGTGCTTGAGGTAGAAATAGTCGTCGCACCACTTTTTGTAGCGCGGATAGACCGCTTCACCAAACGGCAGACAGATATCGCGGGCGGTGCGGTGCCAGTGGATCGCATCGTCTTCAAAACCATAGTAGGGCGTTAAATCGAAACCGCCGCCGAACCACCACACCGGATCGGCGCCGGGTTTCTGCGCAATAAAAAAACGCACGTTTGCATGGCTGGTCGGAACATAGGGGTTATGCGGGTGCACGACCAGCGAAACGCCCATCGCTTCGAAGCTGCGACCCGCCAGTTCAGGACGGTGTGCCGTGGCGGATGCGGGCATCGCATCGCCGTGGACGTGGGAAAAATTGACGCCAGCCTGTTCAAATACGCCGCCGTCGCGCAGCACGCGGCTACGTCCGCCGCCGCCTTCCGCGCGCTGCCAGGCATCTTCAACAAACGTCGCGCCGTCGATGTCGCTAAGCTGGCGGCAGATCTTATCCTGTAGGGCAAGCAGTGCGTTTTTTACTGGCGCTATCTCTGGGGTCATTATCAGCGTCTCTTCACATGGGCTTTGTGGTTATCGAACCAGCTAAAGTAGCTCAGAATACCGTCGGCAATGGCGGTGGCAATCTTCTGGCGGAACGCCGTGGTGCCGAGCAGCTTCTCCTCTGCTGGATTGGTGATAAAGGAAGTTTCAACCAGTACCGATGGGATCGACGGGGATTTTAGCACCACAAACGCGGCCTGCTCGGTATTACGGCTGTGCAGACGGTGGACTGGTTTGATCTGCTTGAGAATATGCGAGCCGAGCGTCAGGCTGTTTTTGATGGTGTCAGTTTGCACCAGATCGAACAGCACCTGCTGCAGCAAATGGTCTTTATCAGTGGTTTTTTTCCCGGCGACTTCATCGGCGGCGTTTTCTTTATCCGACAGGTATTTCGCCATCGCGCTACTGGCGCCCCGGTTGGAGAGCGCAAACACCGACGCACCGGCAGCACTCGGGTTGGTAAAACCATCGGCATGAATCGACATAAACAGATCCGCGCCGTGCTGGTGAGCGATCTCGACCCGATCGTAGAGCGGAATAAAGGTATCGCCGGTACGTGTCAGACGCGCATCAATACCCTGCGCGCGCAGCTGTGTGCGGACATTTTTGGCGATCGCCAGTACCACATGTTTCTCTTCCGAGCCGCTATGGCCAATAGCGCCGGTATCAATGCCGCCGTGACCGGGATCGAGCATAACGATGCGACGTGCCCCGGCTTTTTTTGCCTTCGGCTTAGTGTGGCCGGTGGTGGTTTTCAGTGGCGTCTCGTCCTTAGCGATAGCACGAGACATGCCCGACAACGTCAGGGCGGCCAAACCCGCTTTCAGCATCTGGCGACGCGAGGTGAGTGTTTTTAATGGTTTAAAGGTGCTCATACGTCTGAATG
This sequence comes from Kosakonia arachidis, assembly GCF_900116535.1. Classification (GTDB taxonomy): domain Bacteria; phylum Pseudomonadota; class Gammaproteobacteria; order Enterobacterales; family Enterobacteriaceae; genus Kosakonia; species Kosakonia arachidis. The sequence goes on from NZ_FPAU01000006.1 coordinate 152,064, forward strand.
TTTTGTCCGTGGTCCCTGGTGTTATATCGTATCGTCCTGGCCATGACGACAATCCACAAGAGCGATTGTTTTACTTTTCATTTCAATACGTGACAGAGTGCCATTATGCCAAATTTCTACGGTAAAGCGTCGGGATATTGGCTAAGACGCTGCTTCGGGCCATAATCACCACTTACACAGTTGAAAAAACGGGGAATACCATGGAGATACGCGTTTTTCGCCAGGACGATTTCGAAGAAGTGATCACCTTGTGGGAGCGCTGTGAACTGCTGCGACCATGGAATGATCCAGAAATGGATATCGAACGAAAAGTGAATCACGATGTCAGTCTGTTTCTGGTGGCGGAAGTGAGTGGCGAAGTGGTAGGCACGGTAATGGGGGGGTATGACGGCCATCGTGGCTCGGCATACTATCTCGGTGTACACCCGGAATTTCGCGGCCGTGGCATCGCCAATGCCTTGCTCAATCGGCTGGAGAAAAAACTGATTGCCCGTGGCTGCCCGAAAATCAACCTGATGGTACGTGAAGATAACGATATGGTGATCGGCATGTATGAGCGGTTGGGCTACGAGCATAGCGACTCGGTTAACTTAGGAAAACGTTTGATAGAAGATGAAGAGTATTGATATTTCACCTTCCGACTACGACAGGCATGGACGCCTTCGGCTGCCCTTTTTGTTCTGGTGTGTGCTGGTGTTGCAGGCGCGTACCTGGATTTTATTTGTGATGGCAGGTGCGTCGCGTGGTCAGGGCGATGCGCTGCTGACGCTGTTTTATCCCGATCATAATCAGTTCTGGGTGGGCTTATTGCCCGGACTGCCTGCGGCGCTGGCTTTTTTTCTTAGCGCGCGCCGAGAGCTTCACCCTCGCTTCTGGCGCGCAATCTACCCACTACTGCTGCTGGTACAATTGGCGCTGGTGCTGTGGCTGCCCTCACGCTGGTTCAGCGGTGAGGCGCTCTCCGGTATCGGGCTTTCTCTACTGATTATTGACCTCTTTGTTCTCTGGTGGCTGGCGACATCCCGCCGTCTGCGCGCCTGTTTTTATTCCTCAGATGAGTGAACGGCACTTTTTGCCCGCCAGCGACTCCAACTGGCGTTAAATGAAAAAAAAGGAACGGTGCATGAAATCCCTACGTACTTTTATCTGTGTGCTGCCGCTGGCATTAACCGGCTGCTCGACGCTTGCTTCTGTAAACTGGTCGGCGGCGTATCCATGGAACTGGTTTGGCTCGTCGATCGAAATGAGCGAAAACGGCGTCGGCAAAATCACGGCCAGTACGCCGCTCAATGAGCAGGCCATTAATGATGCGTTAAGCGGTGACTACCATCTGCGTAGCGGTATGAAAACGGAAAATGGCCGCATTGTCCGCTATTTCGAGGCGATGAAAGATACCAAACTGGCGCTGGTTGTTAACGGCGAAAATGGTGCGGTGAGCCGCATTGATGTACTGGACAGTAATATCGCCACCGACAAAGGCGTGAAAATCGGCACGCCTTTCAGCGCCGTGTTTGATAAGGCGTTTGGCAACTGTGTTAAAGGGACTGGCGATGACAATACTGGCGTTGAGTGTAAAGCGTCGGGCAGCCAGCACATTAGCTATGTGTTTACCGGCGAATGGAGCGGCCCAGAAGGGTTGATGCCTTCTGATGACACGCTGAAAAACTGGAAATTAAGTAAGCTGGTATGGCGCCGATAATTTGATCGCAACGGGCCGCGACGAAGCGAAAAAACGGTACAATAGCGCGTTTATCGCCACGCATATGTGGCTTGTTTTTTTCCAGGAGGCGTGATGTTTCAAGTGCAAAGCGGCATTTTACCGGAACACTGTCGTGCAGCGATTTGGATTGAGGCCAGCGTGAAAGGGGACACAGATGCCCTGCGTGCGGGCAGTAAAGTTTTTGTCGATAAGCTGGCCACTTTTCAGCAAAAATTCCCCGATGCGGCACTGGGGGCGACGGTGGCTTTCGGTAACAACGCATGGCGCGCACTGAACGGGCCGGAAGGTGCAGCGGAACTGAAAGATTTCCCCGCTTACGGCAAAGGTCTGGCTCCTGCCACGCAACATGATGTGCTGATCCATATTCTTTCCCTGCGCCACGATGTGAATTTCTCCGTTGCTCAGGCCGCGCTGGAGGCGTTTGGCGACGCTATCGACGTGAAAGAAGAGACACACGGTTTCCGCTGGGTGGAAGAGCGCGATCTGAGCGGCTTTGTCGACGGTACGGAAAACCCGGCGGGTGATGAGAAGCGCCGCGAAGTCGCGATCATTCAGGATGGTGTTGATGCAGGCGGCACGTATGTGATGGTGCAGCGCTGGGAACACAATCTGAAGCAACTCAACCGTATGAGCGTTGCCGATCAGGAGATGATGATTGGCCGCACCAAAGAGGCGAATGAAGAGATTGACGGCGATGCTCGCCCGGTTACCTCGCACCTGACCCGTGTCGATCTGAAAGAGGACGGCAAAGGGCTGAAAATTGTGCGCCAGAGCTTACCGTACGGCACCGCCAGCGGCACGCACGGCCTTTACTTCTGTACTTACTGTGCCCGTCTCTACAACATTGAACAGCAATTGCTGAGTATGTTTGGCGACACCGATGGCAAACGCGATGCCATGCTGCGTTTCACCCATCCGGTAACAGGCGGTTACTATTTTGCGCCGTCGCTTGATAAGCTGCTGTCGTTGTAATAATCCCGCTTCCTTCCTGGCCGGGAAGACCCGGCCATACTCCTTTCTGCTTATACTCTTTTATGATTCCAAATCACCAAATGGTATATAAAAGCGTTACTGCTTTCACACCCGTTATAAATAAACTGAGTGTCGTGGAGTCATCAGCTTATAAGGGTGCGTAATGGCCGTTAACATACTGAAAAAAGGATATCTGACGCTGGCAGCAATGACGCTGTGGGCGGCGCAGGCACAAGCGACGGAACTGCTAAACAGCTCTTATGATGTGTCACGCGAGCTCTTTGCGGCGCTGAATACACCGTTTGAACAGCAATGGGCAAAAGATAACGCTGGCGATAAGCTGACGATCAAACAATCTCATGCCGGTTCGTCAAAACAGGCGCTGGCGATTTTGCAGGGGCTGAAAGCAGATGTCGTTACCTATAACCAGGTAACGGATGTGCAGATCCTGCACGACAAAGGCAACCTGATCCCGGCGGACTGGCAAAGCCGTTTACCGAACAACAGCTCGCCATTCTATTCGACGATGGCGTTTCTTGTTCGTAAGGGCAATCCGAAGAATATCCACGAGTGGAGCGACCTGGTACGTCCCGACGTAAAATTGATTTTCCCGAACCCGAAAACCTCCGGCAACGCCCGTTACACTTATCTGGCGGCGTGGGGCGCAGCGGATCAGGCGGATGGTGGCGATAAAGCGAAAACTGAACAGTTTATGACGCAGTTTTTGAAAAACGTCGAAGTGTTCGATACCGGTGGTCGCGGCGCAACCACTACGTTCGTTGAGCGCGGTCTCGGCGATGTACTGATTTCCTTTGAATCCGAAGTCAATAACATCCGTAAGCAGTACGAAGCCCAGGGTTTTGAAGTGGTGGTGCCAAAGGTCAATATTCTGGCGGAATTCCCGGTGGCGTGGGTCGATAAAAATGTGAAAGCCAATGGGACGGAAAAGGCCGCGAAAGCATACCTTAACTGGCTCTATAGTCCGCAGGCGCAAACCATCATCACCGACTACTACTACCGAGTGAATAACCCGGATGTGATGGCGAGGCTGACGGATAAATTCCCGCAAACAGCGCTGTTTCGCGTGGAAGACAAATTTGGCTCCTGGCCTGAGGTGATGAAAACCCACTTCGCCAGCGGCGGTGAGCTGGACAAGTTACTGGCGGCGGGGCGTAAGTGATGTTTGCAGGAACCGCGAAACGTGTGTTGCCGGGGTTTGGTTTAAGCCTCGGCAGCAGCCTGTTTTTTGTTTGTCTGGTATTACTGTTGCCGCTGAGTGCGCTGGTAATGCAGCTGGCGCAAATGAGCTGGTCGCAATACTGGGAAGTGGTCACCGACGCACAGGTGGTGGCAGCCTATAAAGTCACTTTGCTGTCGGCGTTTGTGGCGTCAGTTTTTAACGGCGTTTTTGGTCTGCTGATGGCCTGGATCCTCACCCGTTACCGTTTTCCGGGGCGCACGTTGTTGGATGCGCTGATTGACCTGCCATTCGCACTGCCGACTGCCGTGGCTGGTTTGACGCTGGCGTCGCTGTTTTCCGTGAACGGATTTTATGGCGAGTGGTTGGCAAAGTTCGATATCAAAGTGACTTACACCTGGCTTGGCATCGCCGTGGCTATGGCCTTTACCAGCATCCCGTTTGTGGTGCGCACCATCCAGCCGGTGCTGGAGGAGTTAGGGCCGGAATACGAAGAAGCGGCGGAAACCCTCGGCGCAACGCGCTGGCAGAGCTTTCGTCGCGTAGTATTGCCGGAACTTTCCCCGGCGCTGATGGCGGGCGTGGCGCTGTCGTTCACCCGCAGCCTCGGCGAATTTGGCGCGGTGATTTTTATCGCCGGTAACATTGCCTGGAAGACCGAAGTCACCTCGCTGATGATTTTTGTTCGCTTGCAGGAGTTTGATTACCCGGCGGCGAGCGCGATTGCTTCGGTGATCCTCGCGGCGTCTCTGCTGCTGTTGTTTTCCATCAACACCCTGCAAAGCCGCTTTGGCCAGCGTGTGGTAGGTCACTAATGGCGGAAATAACCGAAGTGAAACGCGATGACAAACCTCAGGTGAACTGGGGGAAAGTATTTTTGATTACCGCGGGGGTTTTGCTCTCTGCGTTTATCCTTGTCGTGCCAATGATATATATTTTCGTTCAGGCCTTCAGTAAAGGGCTGGCACCGGTGCTGGAAAACCTGGCGAATGCCGACATGCTGCATGCCATCTTGCTGACGGTGATGATTGCGCTGATCACCGTACCGGTTAACCTTGTGTTTGGCACGCTGCTGGCATGGCTGGTGACCCGCTTTAACTTCCCTGGTCGCCAGCTTCTTCTGACATTACTGGATATTCCGTTTGCGGTTTCACCGGTGGTTGCGGGTCTGGTTTATCTGTTGTTTTACGGTTCGAATGGCCCCCTTGGCGGCTGGCTGGATGAGCATAACCTGCAAATTATGTTTGCCTGGCCGGGTATGGTGATGGTCACCATTTTCGTCACCTGTCCGTTTGTTGTGCGCGAACTGGTTCCGGTGATGTTGAGCCAGGGGAGCCAGGAAGATGAAGCGGCGATCCTGCTGGGTGCCAGCGGCTGGCAGATGTTTCGCCGCGTAACGCTGCCGAATATCCGCTGGGCGCTGCTGTATGGTGTGGTTCTGACCAACGCGCGCGCGATTGGCGAGTTTGGCGCGGTCTCGGTGGTCTCCGGTTCGATACGCGGTGAGACGCTGTCTCTGCCGCTACAAATTGAGTTGCTGCAGCAGGACTACAACACGGTAGGCGCATTCACCGCCGCCGCTCTGCTAACTCTGATGGCTATTTTGACACTGTTTTTGAAGAGTGCGTTGCAGTGGCGTTTGAATAACCATGAAAAACGCCAGCAACAGGAGGGAAATCATGAGCATTGAGATTGCCAATATTAAGAAGTCTTTTGGTCGCACCCAGGTGCTGAATGATATCTCGCTGGATATCCCTTCCGGGCAAATGGTGGCGCTGCTGGGACCATCCGGTTCCGGGAAAACCACGCTGCTGCGCATCATCGCCGGGCTGGAACACCAGACCAGCGGTCACATTCGTTTTCACGGTACGGACGTAAGCCGATTGCATGCCCGCGATCGCCGCGTCGGTTTTGTGTTTCAGCACTATGCATTGTTCCGCCATATGACGGTGTTCGATAACATCGCCTTTGGTCTGACGGTGTTGCCGCGTCGCGAGCGGCCGAATGCCGCAGCAATCAAAGCCAAAGTGACGCAATTGCTGGAGATGGTGCAGCTTGCTCATCTGGCAGAACGCTACCCTGCACAGCTTTCCGGCGGACAGAAACAGCGTGTGGCGCTGGCGCGTGCACTGGCGGTGGAACCGCAGATCCTGCTGCTGGATGAACCGTTTGGCGCGCTGGACGCACAGGTGCGTAAAGAGTTGCGTCGCTGGCTGCGTCAGTTGCATGAAGAGCTAAAATTTACCAGTGTGTTCGTCACTCACGACCAGGAGGAGGCGACGGAAGTGGCCGATCGTGTGGTCGTGATGAGCCAGGGAAATATCGAGCAGGCTGATGCGCCGGATCAGGTATGGCGCGAACCGGCAACCCGCTTTGTGCTGGAGTTTATGGGCGAGGTCAATCGCCTGAAAGGCACGGTAACGGGCGGGCAGTTTCATGTGGGCGCACATCGTTGGCCGCTGGGTTATACACCTGCCTGGCAGGGGGAAGTGGATCTGTTTTTGCGCCCCTGGGAAGTGGATATCAGCCGTCGCACCAGCCTGGATTCGCCATTGCCGGTGCAGGTACTGGAAGCCAGCCCGAAAGGACACTATACCCAGTTGGTGGTGCAGCCGCTCGGCTGGAACCCAGAACCACTCACCGTTGTGATGCGCGATGAGCAGCCGCCGCAGCGTGGCGAGCGCTTGTTTGTCGGTTTGCAGCATGCGCGGTTGTATAACGGCAATGAACGTATTGACGCCGGTACAGAGCTTGCTCTGGCGGAAACTGCCTGATAGGTTAAGCACCATGTCTATCGCCCGGTGGCGCTTTGCTTACCGGGCCTACAATATCTGCATCTTCACTGCTTTGTAGGCCGGGTAAGCGTAGCGCGACCCGGCTTTTTTATTGAGCAGGAACCGTGAATACATTAGAAGATACCATCGGCAATACGCCTCTGGTTAAATTACAACGTCTGACGCCGGATAACGGCAGCGAAATTTGGGTCAAACTGGAAGGTAATAACCCCGCAGGATCGGTCAAAGATCGCGCCGCACTGTCGATGATTGTGCAGGCGGAAAAGCGTGGAGAGATTAAGCCCGGGGATGTGCTGATTGAAGCCACCAGCGGCAATACCGGGATCGCGCTGGCGATGATTGCGGCGTTTAAAGGCTATCGCATGAAATTGCTGATGCCGGACAACATGAGTCAGGAACGTCGTGCGGCGATGCGCGCCTATGGTGCGGAGCTGATTCTGGTTACCAAAGAGCAGGGAATGGAAGGCGCGCGCGATCTGGCGCTGGAAATGGCTGCAAGTGGCGAGGGCAGGTTGCTCGATCAATTCAACAACCCGGATAATCCCTACGCCCACTACACGACTACCGGTCCGGAAATCTGGCAGCAGACCGCCGGACGGATCACCCATTTTGTCTCCAGCATGGGCACAACCGGTACCATAACCGGTGTGTCGCGTTTTCTGCGTGAACAGGATAAACCCGTCACTATTGTCGGGCTGCAACCGGAAGAGGGGAGCAGTATTCCTGGCATTCGCCGATGGCCTGCTGAATATATGCCTGGCATTTTTAACGCCGCGCTGGTGGATGAGGTTCTGGATATCCATCAACGTGAGGCAGAAAATACCATGCGTGCGCTGGCGGTTCAGGAAGGTATTTTCTGTGGCGTTAGTTCTGGCGGAGCTGTCGCGGGTGCGCTTCGCGTGGCGAAAAGCACGCCAGGCGCAGTGATCGTCGCCATTATTTGCGATCGCGGCGATCGTTACCTCTCCACCGGCGTGTTTGGTGAAGAGAGTTATTCGCAGGGCGCGGGGATTTAACCCGTTAAGGAAAAGAGGATGGAGATGATCCTGTTTCGGGATAAAAACCGGGCGCAGCAGGCTGATATCGTGGCGGTGCAGTCTCAGGTTGTGTACGGCAGCGTTGGCAACAGTATTGCAGTGCCCAATATTCGCCAGCACAATCTCAATGTGCTGGCCGTGCCGACAGTGCTGTTCAGCAATACGCCACATTACGATACTTTTTATGGCGGCGTGATCCCGGATGAGTGGTTTAGCGGTTACCTGCAGGCGCTGGAAGAGCGCGATGTTTTGCGTACGCTGAAAGCGGTAACCACAGGCTATATGGGAAGTGCCAGCCAAATTATGCTGCTGGCAACGTGGCTTAAAGCGCTACGGGAGAAACACCCGCAACTACTGATTTTGGTCGATCCGGTTATTGGCGATACTGACAGCGGTATCTATGTAAAAGCGGAAATTCCTCAGGCTTACCGCGAATATTTGCTGCCGCTGGCTCAGGGGATCACGCCGAACGTGTTTGAGTTGGAGATTCTCAGCGGCAAACCGTGCCAGGATCTGCAAAGCGCTATCGTTGCGGCAAAAGGGCTGTTGTCTGCGACGCTGCAATGGGTGGCGATCACCAGCGCGCCTGTCGATGAGGATGACGGTCAGATACATGTGGTGCTGGTGACAGCGGATGAGGTTACCGTCAGTGGTTATCCGCGTGTCGAAACGGATTTAAAAGGTACTGGTGATCTGTTTTGCTCCGAGCTGGTCAGCAGCGTTATTCAGGGAAATAAGCTGGATGTTGCCGTGCGCACAGCAGGGAACAGAGTGGTACAGGTAATGGGATATACGCTGGACAAAGGTTACGACGAACTCATTTTACCGCCGTGCTAATCAATAAAAATGGCGCCCGCAGGCGCCATTTTTTTATGCATTGAGCTTATTTTTTGATGCGGATTACCGGGGTCTCGCCCACGGTGACGCTACCAGAAAGTTTAATCAGCTCTTTGATTTCGTCCATGTTGGAGATAACAACCGGAGTCAAAGTAGACTTGGCTTTCTCTTCCAGCAGCGGCAGATCAAATTCGATGACCGGGTCGCCAACTTTCACACGCTGGCCTTCTTCCGCGATACGTTTGAAGCCTTCGCCTTTCAGTTCAACGGTGTCGATACCGAAGTGAACGAACAGTTCGATGCCGCTATCGGATTCGATAGAGAAGGCATGGTTGGTTTCAAAGATTTTGCCGATAGTACCATCAACCGGAGCAACCATTTTATTACCGGTCGGTTTGATAGCGATGCCATCACCAACGATTTTTTCAGCGAACACTACATCCGGTACATCTTCAATATTGACGATTTCGCCGGAAAGCGGGGCGACAATCTCAATGGTTCCGGTATCTTTTTTATCATCAGAAACCAGAGATTTCAGTTTATCGAACAAACCCATGATCTTCTCCTAAGCAGTAATTTGGGCCGCATCTCGTGGATTAGCAGATTGTTTTTTCTTCAATGAACTTGTTAACCAGCATCATTAACTCGTCCGTTGTCGGTTGAGCAAGAGCCTGCTCTGCTAACACCTTCGCATCTTCGAAGTTTGTGTTACGGATAATCTTCTTAATGCGCGGGATAGAAATGGCACTCATACTGAATTCATCCAGACCCATCCCCAGCAACAGAAGTGTAGCACGTTCATCGCCAGCAAGCTCACCGCACATACCAGTCCATTTGCCTTCTGCATGAGAAGCATCAATAACTTGCTTGATCAGGGTGAGTACTGACGGTGACATCGGCTGGTAAAGATGCGAGATCATATCATTACCACGGTCAACTGCCAGGGTGTACTGCGTTAAATCATTGGTACCGATACTAAAGAAATCAACTTCTTTGGCCAGATGACGAGCAATAGTTGCAGCGGCTGGCGTTTCCACCATTACGCCAACCTCAATGCTTTCGTCAAATGCTTTACCTTCCTGACGGAGTTCCTGCTTGTAGATTTCAATCTCTTTTTTCAGTGCACGCACTTCTTCAACAGAGATGATCATCGGGAACATAATGCGCAGTTTGCCGAAAGCAGAAGCGCGCAGAATAGCGCGAACCTGATCGCGCAGGATCTCTTTGCGATCCATCGCGATACGCACCGCGCGCCAGCCGAGGAACGGGTTCTCTTCTTTCGGGAAATTCATGTACGGCAGCTCTTTATCGCCGCCAATGTCCATGGTACGTACAATTACGGCCTGAGAGCCACAGGCTTCAGCTACCGCTTTGTAGGCTTCGAACTGCTCTTCTTCGGTCGGCAGCGCGTCGCGGTCCATGAACAGGAATTCGGTACGGTACAGACCAACACCTTCAGCGCCATTGCGCTCTGCGCCCGCGACATCGCGAACAGTACCGATGTTGGCACAGACTTCAACTTGATGGCCATCAAGGGTGATTGCCGGCAGATCTTTCAGTTTCGCCAGCTCGGCTTTTTCTGCAGCAACCTGAGCTTGCGCAGCACGCAGGGTTTCGATCTCGTCGTCGCTCGGGTTAACGTACACTTTGTTGTTAACCGCATCGAGGATCAGATAGTCGCCATTTTTCACCTGCGTGGTGACGCTTCCGGTACCCACAATTGCAGGCAACTCAAGAGAGCGCGCCATGATAGAGGTGTGAGAAGTGCGGCCACCGATATCGGTGATAAAACCGAGCACTTTTTTCAGATTCAACTGGGCCGTTTCTGACGGGGTCAAATCCGTAGCAACCAGAATAACCTCTTCCTGAATCGCGCTCAGGTCAATGATCGGCATGCCCAGAATGTTGCGCAGCAGACGCTTACCGATATCGCGCACGTCAGCCGCGCGCTCTTTCAGGTATTCATCATCCAGCTCTTCGAGGGCGGTAGCCTGACCTTCGATAACTTCATGCGCCGCAGCGTCGGCAGTCATGCTCTTATCTTTAATCAGGGCTATGATTTCCTGCTCCAGCTCCTCATCTTCCAGCAGCATGATGTGCCCTTCGAAGATGGCTTCTTTTTCTTCGCCGAAAGTTTCACCCGCTTTCGTTTTGATCGCTTCTAGCTGCGCCGATGCCTTGGCACGACCACTCAGAAAACGCTCAATTTCCTGGTCAACCTTGTCGGCAGAAACTTTCTTCCGGTCGATGACTATTTCGTCTTCTTTCAGCAGCAGTGCTTTACCGAAAGCGATACCCGGGGATGCTAAAATGCCTGAAATCATAACCCTACCTTTACTTGTGACTGATCTTGAAAAGAACTGGTAAGTAAGACTTACTCGAGTTCTGCCATCAGCTTAACCAGATGTTCTACTGCTTTTTGCTCGTCTTCGCCTTCGGCGGTCAACGTCACAACAGTACCTTGAGTCAGGCCCAGAGTTTGCAGTTTGAACAGGCTTTTCGCGCTGGCGCTTTTGCCGTTGGAAGTCACAGTGATTTCAGAAGAGAAGCCTTTCGCTTCTTTAACAAACTGAGCAGCAGGGCGGGTATGCAGACCGTTCGGAGCGGTAATAGTTACTTCTTGCTGGAACATTGTATTTCCCCAACTTATAGGTTTAGTGTTGTGGAACTAAAGTCTAGCCTGGAGGCTTGACTTTAGCCTGTATTGTTAGCGCTGACGCAACGGGAAAAGGTGCAGAAGTTCACCTGTACTCATCCGGCGTGGACGCTTCTGGCCGTTAACGTTTCGCTTGTCATTAAACATTATGCCGCGAAAGCCAGAATTGAACCAAATCATAAAATCGATTCAGCTGGCTGAAATCTCACTTCGATTAATTTCGCGCTTCAAAATAAATGTGCTGGTTAAATACCAGACCAAGCGTTTTCAAGCAATGCCAGGAGGGGTGAAAATTTGATGTGCGCCACAAAAAAGCACCTCGATGGGTGCTTTTTTGCGCTTTATTTACAATCTGGCATCACTGTTGCAACTCTTTTTCAGTGAAAAGATCGGCAAACAAAGCTGTGCTCAAATAACGCTCACCTGAAGACGGAAGGATAACCACAATATTTTTATTGGTAAAGGATTCATCTTCCTGCAACTTCAGCGCTGCGGCAACGGCTGCGCCGGAAGAGATGCCTGCCAGAATACCTTCTTCTTCCATCAGACGACGCGCAGTGCTGATCGCCTCTTCGTTGGTGATTTTAACCACTTTATCGATCAGTTTCAGATCCAGGTTGCCAGGGATAAAACCGGCACCGATACCCTGAATTTTATGTGGACCAGGCTTCAGCTCTTCGCCTGCCAGTGCCTGAGAGATCACCGGAGAGTCGGTTGGTTCAACGGCAACCGCAATAAGATCGGTCTTCCCTTTGGTATTTTTAATAAAGCGCGTCACGCCTGTTAGCGTACCGCCGGTACCCACGCCGGAGATGAAAACATCCACCTGACCATCTGTATCTTCCCAGATTTCCGGGCCGGTAGTTTTTTCGTGAATTTCCGGGTTTGCCGGGTTGCTGAACTGTTGAAGAAGCAGATATTTCGCCGGATCGCTGGCGACAATTTCTTCTGCTTTCTGAATCGCGCCTTTCATGCCTTTTGCGCCTTCAGTCAGAACCAGATTCGCACCCAGCGCTTTCAGCAGCTTACGGCGCTCCATACTCATGGTTTCTGGCATAGTCAGCGTGAGTTTGTAGCCGCGAGCGGCGGCAACGTACGCCAGCGCGATACCCGTGTTACCGCTGGTTGGTTCAACCAGCTCGACGCCCGGTTTCAGTACGCCGCGTTTTTCGGCATCCCAAATCATATTGGCACCGATACGGCATTTTACGCTGAAGCTCGGGTTGCGGGATTCGACCTTAGCCAGGATACGTCCGTTACCGATGCGGTTCAGTCGAACCAGCGGCGTATGACCAATCGTCAACGAGTTGTCTTCAAAAATCTTACTCATAGCCTGTCCTGTCCTTAACTGTATGAAATTTGGGAACCACATCAGCATACGCACTTACCCGTGATGGGGAAGTAAAGAAATCGCATATCTATATGCTGAGGTGAAATAATGGTTACCAGTATGGAATAAGAAACGGAATAATTCCTCAGCGCCAGGCAGCGTGTTTTTCGCGATAGCAATCGACCCACATCGCTGTCGCGCCACACACTGCTACGGGCATTACCACCAGGTTAAGCACGGGAATCATGGTGAATAGGCTAGTCAATGCGCCAAATTGCATATTGATGATTTTGCGTTCACGCAGGGCAATGCGCATCGCCTTGAACGGGACTTTATGGTTATCGAACGGGTAATCGCAGTACTGAATCGACAGCATCCACGCGCTGAAGAGGAACCATAATACTGGCGCAACGGTTTGCCCGATGCCGGGGATAAAGTAGAGGATCAGCAAGAGAAGTGCGCGGGGCAAATACCAGGCCAGCTTTTGCCATTCGCGCTTCATAATCCGCGGTATATCTTTCAGTACACCAAAAATGCCGATATCCGGCGGTGTAGCGCCCGTTAAACGCGCTTCCAGCTGTTCGGCGAGCAGGCCGTTAAACGGCGCTGCAATCCAGTTGGCCAGCGTAGAGAAAAAGTAACCAAACACCAACAAAATGGAGATCACCATGATCGGCCATAACAGATAGCTCAACCACTGTAGCCAATTGGGCACATGACTCATTAATGAAGGGATCCAGGTGTCAAGACGGGAAAACAGCCACCAGAAAGCCCCGCCCATCAACACAATATTGACCAGCAATGGCAAAATGACAAAGCGACGAACGCCTGGCAGCGTGACCAGTTTCCAGCCTTGGGTAAAATAAAAGAGGCCGCTGTGTGCAGTGCCCGGGGACGATGAAACCATAATCTGGCTATACTCCTTTAGTGATGATCCTCGAACGGCAGCTTATAATATTCATCCGGGCGGCGAAACCTGTTCAGAAATGTTCGAAAAAACAGCAAAAAGCACAATTTAGTTCATCTTTATGCGGTGAAACCCACGAGCACACTTGCACTTGACGTAATCGGCAAATACTCTTAGTGAGTAAATGTTTGCCGTGGTGGCAAGGTGTTAGAACAACAGAGAATATAATGATGCAGGATTTGCGTCTGATATTAATCATTGTTGGCGCGATCGCCATAATTGCTTTACTGGTTCACGGTTTTTGGACCAGCCGTAAAGAACGTTCCTCAATGTTCCGCGATCGCCCATTAAAACGCATGAAGTCGCGACGTGACGACGACGAGTTGGATGACGAGGATGTTGATGACGATGACGGCGTAGGTGAAGTTCGCGTTCACAAAGCGAACCACGCGCCGAGATCGGGTAACGAGCAGGATGCGCCGCGTCAGTCTCCCCAACACCAATATCAGCCGCCTTACGCGTCGGCGCAGCCGCGCCCATCTGCACCGGTTCAACCTGAAGAGCCACAGCACCCGGTGACGCAGTCCAGAAATCAGCCGCAGCAGCATCAGCCAGAGCGTCCGCAAGTGCAGGCACCGGCGTTTGAGCAATCGCCTGTTCGCCCAACCGCGCAGCCAGTAGCACCTCAGCAACACGCACCGCAGCAACCTCATTATCAGCCGCAGGCTCATGAACCTGTGCCGCAGCCAGAGTCGGAACCGGTTATCGAAACGCCGCAGGAAAAACCGCAACGTAAAGAAACCGTCATTATCATGAACGTCGCTGCACATCATGGCAGCATGCTCAACGGTGAAGTGCTGCTGAACAGTATTTTGCAGGCAGGGTTTAAATTTGGCGATATGAATATTTTCCATCGTCATCTCAGCCCGGACGGCAGCGGCCCGGCGCTCTTTAGCCTGGCCAATATGGTTAACCCGGGAACGTTTGATGTCGAAACGATGGGCGAGCTGGCCACACCTGGCGTCACGATTTTTATGCAGGTGCCGTCTTACGGCGACGAACTGCAAAACTTCAAATTGATGTTACAATCCGCGCAATATATTGCCGACGAAGTGGGCGGTGTGGTGCTTGATGATCAGCGCCGGATGATGACGCCGCAGAAATTGCGTGAATACCAGGATCGTATTCGCGAGGTTAAAGACGCCAACGCGTAATGGATTGACCACGAATATTTCACTCCAGAACCCCCGCCTGTCGGGGGTTTTTTATCATTGATGGTGCGACATGGAATCGATTGAACAACAATTAACAGAGCTGCGAACGACGCTTCGCCATCATGAATATCTCTACCACGTTATGGACGCGCCGGAAGTTCCGGACGCCGAGTACGATCGCCTGATGCGTCAACTGCGCGAGCTTGAAACGCAACATCCTGAGCTGATTACGCCCGATTCACCTACTCAGCGCGTAGGCGCAGCGCCGCTGACCGCCTTCAGCCAGGTGCGCCACGAAGTGCCAATGCTGTCCCTGGATAACGTATTCGACGAGGAGAGCTTTCTCGCTTTTAACAAGCGCGTACAGGATCGGCTGAAAAGCAGCGATGCACTGACCTACTGCTGCGAGTTAAAACTCGATGGTCTGGCAGTGAGTATTCTTTATGAGAATGGCGTGCTGATCCGCGCGGCGACGCGTGGCGACGGGACAACTGGCGAAGACATTACCAGCAACGTGCGCACTATCCGCGCTATCCCACTGAAACTGCATGGCGACAATATTCCCGCCCGCCTTGAAGTGCGTGGCGAAGTCTTTTTGCCGCAGTCGGGTTTTGAAAAGATCAACGAAGAGGCGCGTCGTACTGGCGCTAAAGTGTTCGCCAACCCACGTAACGCGGCAGCGGGGTCGCTACGCCAGCTCGACCCGCGTATTACGGCGAAACGCCCGCTCACTTTCTTCTGTTATGGCGTCGGCATCCTCGAAGGCGGCGAGCTACCGCGCAGCCATATGGAGCGTTTGCAACAGTTCAAGGCTTGGGGGTTGCCGGTGAGTGAGCGCATACGTCTTTGTGATTCGCCGGAAGCGGTGCTGGCGTTCTACCATCAGGTGGAAAATGATCGTCCGACGCTGGGCTTCGACATTGACGGTGTGGTGATCAAGGTTGATTCGCTGGAGTTGCAGGAGCAACTGGGTTTTGTCGCTCGCGCACCGCGCTGGGCGGTGGCATTCAAATTCCCGGCGCAGGAGCAGATGACCTTCGTTCGCGATGTTGAATTTCAGGTTGGCCGCACTGGGGCTATCACGCCGGTTGCACGGCTGGAACCGGTACATGTTGCTGGTGTGCTGGTGAGTAACGCCACGCTGCACAATGCCGATGAAATTGATCGGCTGGGGTTGCGTATTGGCGATAAAGTGGTGATTCGCCGCGCCGGTGATGTGATCCCGCAGGTGGTCAACGTGGTGCTCGCCGAACGCCCGGAAGAGACGCGCGAAGTTATTTTCCCGCAACATTGCCCGGTATGCGGCTCCGATGTGGAGCGTGTTGAAGGAGAAGCTGTCGCCCGCTGTACTGGCGGCTTAATTTGCGGTGCGCAGCGCAAAGAAGCACTTAAACATTTTGTCTCCCGCCGCGCGATGGATGTAGACGGCATGGGTGATAAAATCATCGACCAACTGGTAGAGAAAGAGTATGTCCAGACGCCAGCGGATCTGTTCCGTTTGACGGCGGGCAAGCTGACCGGCCTGGATCGTATGGGGCCAAAATCGGCGCAAAATATTATTACCGCGCTGGAAAATGCTAAAGAGACGACATTTGCCCGGTTTCTTTATGCGCTGGGGATCCGCGAAGTGGGCGAGGCTACGGCGGCAGGGCTGGCAGCGTATTTTGGTACGCTGGAGGCGCTGATGGCGGCATCGGTGGATGAGTTACAAAAAGTACCAGATGTGGGCGTTGTGGTCGCGAAACATGTGGACAACTTCTTCAATGAAGAGAGTAACCGCGAGGTTATCGCGCAATTGGTGGGCGAAGTGGGTATTCACTGGCCCGCGCCGTTAGTGGTCAATGCCGGCGAGATCAACAGCGCGTTTGCCGGTAAAACGGTAGTACTGACCGGTAGCCTTAGCCAGCTCTCACGCGATGAAGCTAAAGCGCGTCTGACGGCGCTGGGGGCCAAGGTGGCCGGTAGTGTGTCGAAAAAAACCGATCTGGTGATCGCCGGGGAAGCGGCCGGTTCAAAACTGGCAAAAGCGCAGGAACTGGGGATCGCGGTGATTGATGAAGCGGAGATGATCCGGCTGCTGGGGGAATAAATGGAAAAAGAACAGCTCGTCGACATCGCCAACACCGTGATGCCCTTTGGGAAATACCAGGGGCGACGGTTGATCGATTTGCCGGAAGAGTATTTGCTGTGGTTCGCCCGGAAAGATGAGTTTCCTGCCGGGCGGCTTGGGGAGTTGATGCAGATAACCCTGCTTATCAAAACCGAGGGGCTGAGCCATCTGGTGCAGCCCCTGAAGCGCAGCTAGGCTTTTGCTGCTTCCTGCGACTGCTGCTGCTCCGCCTGACGTTTGTAGCGGCGGGCCAGCATGGCGCAAACCATCAGTTGGATCTGGTGGAAAATCATCAGCGGCAGCACCATCATGCCAATCACTGAAGTCGGAAAGAGAATGTTCGCCATCGGGATACCGTTGGCGAGACTCTTCTTCGAACCGCAGAACACAATGGTAATTTCATCCGCTTTGTTAAAGCCGCACTTCCGCGCCACCACAATGTTCACCATGATGACAATTGCCAGCAGTACGATGCTTGCAGCCACAATAAACAGCAGTGAACCGACGCCCACTTTATGCCAGATACCGTTTACCACTGCTTCGCTGAACGCGGAGTAAACCACCAGCAGAATCGAGGTCTGGTCGGTTTTTGAAATCCATTTTTTATGTTTTGCCACAAACGCACCGGTCCACGGGCGCGACAGGTGACCCAGCACAAACGGCAGCAGCAATTGCAGCATGATCTTGCCCACTTGTTCCAGGCTTCCGCCGGCGCCGTGCAGATTCATCAGCAAGCCGACCAGCAATGGCGAGAGGAAGATCCCCAGCAGACTGGAGGCCGATGCAGAACACACGGCTGCTGCAACGTTACCGCCCGCCAGTGAGGTAAAGGCAATCGCGGACTGTACTGTGGCGGGCAGAATACACAGATAGAGGAAACCGGTATACAGCTCCTGGCTGACATTTACCGGCGACCACCAGACAAACAGCACGCCGAGCACCGGGAAAAGCACAAAGGTGCTACACATTACCCACAGATGCAAACGCCAGTGGCCGCCGCCCGCAATGATCGCTTCGCGTGAGAGTTTCGCGCCATGCATAAAAAACAGCAACGCAATGGCGGCAGTCGTTAGCCCCTCAAAGAAAGGGACAAAACCGCCGCGCGCGGGAAAGAAAGAGGCCAGTAGAACGGTACACACCAGAGTAAGGGTAAAAGGGTCAAGAATTCGAAAAAGTTTCATGTGCGCTCCTGAAAGTCGATGTCGCTATTGTGCTTTTTCTTCTTTGAGAAATAAAATTGATTTATTGCATCCATTCATGAATTAATCAGATGAATTACTCATTACGTCAGTTACGCGTTTTTGTCACCGTTGCTCAGGCCAAAAGTTTTAGCCGGGCAGGAGATATTATTGGCCTCAGCCAGTCTGCCGTCAGCCACAGCGTGAAAGAGCTGGAGCTGCAAACCGGCGTGCGTCTTCTCGATCGCACCACCCGTGAAGTGGTGTTGACCGAAGCGGGCCAGCAACTGGCTTTGCGGCTTGAGCGCTTATTAGATGAGCTTAGTAGCACGCTGCGCGAAGCCGGGCGCGTCGGCCAGCAATTAACCGGTACCGTGCGTGTGGCCGCCAGCCAGACCATTTCTGCGCACCTGATCCCGCAGTGTATCGCCAGCAGTAATCAGCGCTACCCCGAGATCGATTTTGTGCTGCATGACAGGCCGCAACAATGGGTGTTGGAGAGCATTCGTCAAGGGGAAGTGGATTTTGGCATTGTGATCGATCCTGGTCCGGTAAGCGATCTTCAGCGTGAAGAGATCCTGGCAGAGCCTTTTTTTCTGCTTTGCCGCAACGATCATCCGTGGGCGCAGCTTGCGGCTGTTCACTGGTCCGCGCTTGATGGCGCACGTCTGGTGGTACAGGATTATGCTTCAGGTAGCCGGCCGTTAATTGATGCGGCACTACAGCATTTTTCCCTGCAAACCGCGATTGTCCAGGAGATTGGTCATCCTGCGACGCTGTTTCCGATGGTGGAAGCGGGGATTGGTATCAGCATTTTACCCGCGCTGGCATTGCCATTGCCACAGGGAAGCCAGCTTGCGGTGAAACGGCTGGTGCCGGAGATGCAACGAAAAATCATGCTGGTGCGACGGAAGAACCGTTCGTTGTCGGGGGCTGCGCAAGCACTGTGGGAAGTGGTAAAAGAACAGGCCCGGTGTTTAAACCGGACCCGTGGAGACGACCCGTTGTTTACTCAGATGTAAATATCAACCGAATGGCCATCAGAAGGTGAATTCACGCCTTCCGCTTTGCCTTGCTGCTGAGCTTGCTTCTGTTCAGCTTCCTGCGCTTGTTTGTGCTGCAGTTGTGCCAGTTGCGCTTGCAGTTGCTCGATTTGAGCCTGGATCGCCTCCTGCTGTTTCTTTTTGTTTTCAGCCGTACCGGTGCCGTTAGCGACTTCTTTCAACTGCTGCGTTAGCTTGGTGATCTGCTGACTAATGCGGCTGATTTGCGCTGATATATCGTTACTGGCCGACGAACTGCTTGGACTACTATTACTCTGTATTGATGGAGTTGATGTTGTAATGGTGGTCATTGGACTTTCCTTTTCGCCTTAAAATAACGTTATCGGCATAATCAGCGACGACTTGAATTGTATTCACGGTTGTTCGTAAAGTGAGCATCGTATCCAGACATTAAGGATAAATTATCAATAAAAATCATCAGGTTTACGTGTTGAAAACAAAACAGTGTTGATGTTTTTTGATTGCTGTCAGGTGCGTTTTTAATGCAGCTTTAAAGGAAATACCCGGTTATCAGTTTTGCCGGCTGGAAAAGGCGTCAGTGCCATCGGCTAAAACGTTTGTATCTTTTGGTGTAGCAGAAAGCAAAAAAGCGCCGCCAGCGCCATTTTTACATTGGTGGGTCGTGCAGGATGACTCGCTTCGCTCGCCCTTCGGGCCAACGCTGTCGCGTTGTTCAAAATTGTTCCCGACAATTTTGTCGAATCTTCAGGATCGGCAGAAAGCAAAAAAGCGCCTTTAGGGCGCTTTTTTACATTGGTGGGTCGTGCAGGATTCGAACCTGCGACCAATTGATTAAAAGTCAACTGCTCTACCAACTGAGCTAACGACCC
>NZ_FPAU01000006.1:172031-241328 GCF_900116535.1 Kosakonia arachidis
GTGGTGGGTGATGACGGGATCGAACCGCCGACCCCCTCCTTGTAAGGGAGGTGCTCTCCCAGCTGAGCTAATCACCCCCGCTGTGTGGAGTCGCATTATAGGGAGAGTTGAAAATGAGTCAACGCATTTTCTAAATAAATTGTTCGTTCGTCGTAAAATTAGGCAAACCGCTGCGCAATGTGCCGCGAGAGCCTGATTTCTAAACAAAAGAGTGCGATACACCGCTCAATGAGGCAACAACATTGAGGAATCAGCCCACAGTGATAGAATATCGCCCACTCTTTTTTAAGCTACTGCCGACGGTCGGCATCTTTAATAAACGTAAGGCCAATTCATGAAAATCAAAACTCGCTTCGCGCCAAGCCCTACTGGCTACCTGCACGTTGGCGGCGCGCGTACTGCTCTCTACTCCTGGCTGTTTGCCCGCAACCATGGCGGTGAGTTTGTGCTGCGTATTGAAGACACCGATCTTGAGCGCTCCACGCCGGAAGCAATCGAAGCCATCATGGATGGCATGAACTGGCTGAACCTTGAATGGGATGAAGGTCCGTATTTCCAGACCAAACGCTTTGATCGCTACAATGCAGTGATTGATGAAATGCTCGAAGCAGGTACCGCATATAAATGCTATTGCTCGAAAGAGCGTCTGGAGCAACTGCGCGAAGCGCAGATGGCGAATGGCGAAAAACCACGCTATGACGGCCGCTGTCGCCACGATCATTCACATCATGCCGCTGATGAACCTTGCGTTGTGCGTTTCGCCAACCCGCAGGATGGCTCGGTGGTGTTTGACGATCAGATCCGTGGCCCGATCGAGTTCAGCAACCTCGAACTGGACGATCTGATCATTCGCCGTACTGATGGTTCACCGACCTACAACTTCTGCGTTGTCGTGGATGACTGGGATATGGAAATCACGCACGTTATCCGTGGTGAAGACCATATCAACAACACGCCGCGCCAGATCAACATCCTGAAAGCGTTGCATGCGCCGGTTCCGGTTTACGCGCACGTTTCCATGATCAACGGCGACGATGGCAAAAAACTCTCAAAACGCCACGGCGCGGTCAGTGTGATGCAATACCGCGATGACGGCTATTTGCCGGAAGCGCTGCTCAACTATCTGGTGCGTCTGGGCTGGTCGAGCGGCGATCAGGAGATCTTCACCCGTGAAGAGATGATTAAACTCTTCTCACTTAGCGCGGTGAGTAAATCAGCAAGTGCTTTCAACACCGATAAACTGCTGTGGCTGAACCACCATTACATCAATACGCTGGATCCGCAGTATGTGGCGACGCATCTGCAATGGCATATCGAGCAGGAAAAAATCGACACGCAAACCGGCCCGCAGTTGTTCGAGCTGGTGAAACTGCTGGGCGAACGTTGCAAAACGCTGAAAGAAATGGCTGCAAGTTGCCGCTATTTCTATGAAGAGTTTGACGAATTCGACGCTGATGCAGCGAAAAAACACCTGCGTCCAGTGGCTCGCCAGGCGCTGGAAGTGGTGCGTGATAAACTCGCCGCAATTACCGACTGGAGCGCAGAAAACGTGCACCACGCCATTCAGGCAACGGCTGATGAGCTGGAAGTTGGGATGGGTAAAGTGGGTATGCCGCTGCGCGTTGCCGTTACTGGTGCGGGTCAGTCTCCGGCGCTGGACGTTACCGTTCATGCGATTGGCCAGTCCCGCAGTATCGCGCGAATCAACAAAGCACTGAGCTTTATTGCTGAACGCGAAAGCCAGCAGTAATTCCGCTCTGGCTTAATGCAAGCCGTTGTGAAATAAACCCCGACGCTGTTCTCCAGCCGTTGGGGTTTTTTGTTTATTGCGCCAGCAAAGGCACACATCCGCTTTTATGCGGTAACCATTTGCGGCTATCGCGCGCTGAAATATCGCACTCTTAATCCGCAACTGCACCAGCACAAAAAAATCCCCGTGCATTGTCGCCAACGCGCGGGGATTTTACCTTCACCGGGGTGGTTTCAGGAATACTTAGCGGGCAACGACAAAACGTTTGTCATCGTCCATAAAGGCTTTTTCACCCGCCGGAGCCACGATGGAACCGAAGTTCATATGCCCGCGCAGTTTCCAGTTCTCCGGAATATTCCAGCTACGCTGCACGTCAGCATCAACGAGCGGGTTGTAGTGTTGTAGGTTAGCACCAATTCCTTTTTCGGCCAGTGCCAGCCAGACGGCGTACTGTGCAATACCGGTACTGTGTTCTGACCAGATAGGGAAATTATCAGCGTAGGCAGCGAACTGCTCCTGCAACCCTTTCACCACGTCCTGATCTTCAAAGAACAGCACCGAACCCGCAGCGGCGGCAAAACCATCCAGTTTGTCGGATGTCGCTTTGAAACTCTCTTGCGGAACAATTTTTCTCAGTTGCTCACGGGTCAGTTCCCAGAACTTCACATGCTCTTTACCTAACAGAATCAACGCACGAGAACTCTGTGAGTTAAACGCAGAAGGTGCCTGGCGAATGGCTTCTTTAATGGTTTCGATAACAACGTCTTCTGCAACCGGCAGATCTTTACCAAGGGCATAAATGGTTCTGCGTTGTTTTGCTAAAGCAAGAAAATTATCTGACATAACGGCTCCTGAAGTTGGTGGCAATTCCGTGGTGTCGCTATTTGCGGCCTGCGGGAACAAAGCGCTAAAAAGTTTCTGTAACGGGTTCATGGCTCGCCTTATCCTGTTTGTTATTCCGGCTGAGTAATTTATTTCGTCAGTTCAGCAGTCATATATACGCCATTGTCAGCACGTGCACTGGTGATTTTGTAAGACGCGTTGGCTTTTTCCGCCTGAGCAGCAATTTTGGCTTCAGCGGCGGAGAGCGTCGATGCATTGGCGCTAATGCTCTGGGCAAAAGAACCGAAAGAGAGGGCGGACAGTGCGGCAACTGCAACGAAAGTTTTGATGAATTTCATGGTCGTATTCCTGCATTATTTTGTTTGGGAGGGCTGATTGCCCTGATGTGATAAATCATATGCCTGATTAATACGAAGAAAAAGCTGAACTATTTGCGGATAATGTTCAAATAATTAGAATAACTATGGAATTAATTCTGCGCTAAAAGCGTAGTGATGCCCTGCCGCAGACAGGGCAGGGTGAGGGAATCATTGTCTTCAGACGGCGAACCAGCGCCGCCAGATAAAACGCAGTACGAAAAACTCAATGCAGCCAAGCAGTAAAAACCACAGGCAGTAGAGCAGGGTATAAAGCTGGTTCAAATCCAGCAGATGAAAGCGCTGCATCAGACTTTGCGCCAGTTGCAGACCCAGTGATGGCGCTGGCAGCAGCAGGACAGAGATAAAAGCCATTAACAGAATGCCTGCCAGCGTAACCAGCGATTCGAGCGGGTGTTTCATAAGCGTTAATCATCGGTGAAAAAACGCATTGTCGGGGAAAGCATGCCGTAGCGCAACGTTCCCAGAACGGTGGCTCACTCCACCACGAAGCGATCGACCAGTGTTGTCATGGTTTGCGACTGTTGATCCAGCATCTGGCTGGCGGTGGCGGCGCTGGCCACCAGCCCGGCGTTTTGCTGAGTCACCTGCTCCAGCTGGTTCAGCGCCTCATGTACCTGCGAGACGCCGAGTGACTGCTCGCCTGCCGCATGGGCGATATCGCTGACAAACGCCAGCATTTGCCCGGTATTGGCTTTCGCCGCCTGCAAAGCCCGGTCGGATGCATGCACCAGTGTCACGCCTTGCTCGATCTGCTCCATGTTCTTGCTTATTAACTCGCGGATCTGCCGGGCATCGTTGGCGCAACGCTGTGACAGATTACGCACCTCGGAGGCTACTACAGCAAAGCCCTTGCCCAGCTCCCCGGCGCGGGCAGCTTCTACCGCTGCATTCAGTGCCAGCAGGTTGGTCTGGAAAGAGATCTCGTCAATGGAGCTGACAATGCTGGAGATCTGCTCACTGGAACCGCGAATGGCGAGCATACTGCTGCTGGCTTCTGCTGCCACGCGGCTGGCTTCCTGCACTTGCTGCTCCATCTCTTCGGTCAGCCTTTTCGCTTCAATGGCATTATCTGCTGTCATATTCACCGCCGTGGCAATCTGTTCCATACTGGCGGCCGTTTCGACCAGCGATGCGGCTTGCTCATCGGTACGCGAAGCCAGATCCTGATTGCCATCGGCGATGTCCGCACTGGCGCTGCGCAGCACGACGGCGCCCTGTTTTATCTCGCTGACAATATGCTGAATGTTCTCAATGGCCTGGTTGTAAGCGCGATTAAGCAACGACAGCTCATCGCTGCCGGGTACGTCCAGGCGCTGGGTCAGATCACCATTCATCCCTTCGATGGTTGCCAGAGAGTGGTGCAACTGACGATGAATGCTGCTGGCGACCAGCAGGGCGAAGAACAGCGCCACCACCAGTGCCGCGACGCTAACCAGCGCAAAGATAATCACCCCGCGCCAGGCGTTGTCCGCCAGCGATTGCGCCGTAGCGAGCAGCGTATCGGAAGCCGCATCCTCCACCGCCTTGAGTGCATTAATCCGTGCCGTCTGTGCGTTGAACCAGTCTGCGGGCGCCACGCCAAATCCGCCGCTTGCCGCATGGTCAATTGCCTGCTGGCGCAGGGCAATGGCGTGTGCCGCCTGCGGCGCCTGCAACTGTGCAGACAGTTTTTCATTTACGGCTGGTGTGCTGAAGGCCTTTGCCGCCGCGAGCCATGAAAGTTGCTTGCCCACCGTTTCATTCAACTGGCGGAGCTGGCCGTCGGCAAAGCGATCGGCGGAGAAGACGTTCGACATTAGCGCGCGCTCGATACCGCTTTGCTCTTTGGCGTTCAGAACGCTGTAATAGGCCGCCAGTTGGTTGACTATCGCCCCGTTATCGGTCAACTGGCTGATCCCGCCAACGACATTAAGCAGGTCGTTAATAATTGCGCTGTACCACACCAGTGATTCTTTGCCGCTTACACTCTGCGCACGAATTTGCTGGCGGAAACCGTCGACTCCCTGCTGGTGCTGTTGAAACTGTTCCAACGCGTGACGTATATCGCTATTCGCTTGCTGGAGGGGAAACTGTTTAAGCGCTTCAGCAAATTGCGCCATGGCTTTGGAAGATCGTGGATATTGATCGTTTAATTCAGTGGAGAATTGTTGCCCTTTACTGCCCAAATATCCGGCACTTAATCCCCGTTCTTTTTGCAATTCATGAATAACATTTCCCGCATATTTCGCCAGCAATGTTAAGTTCATGATGGTGCGCATTTGCTGACCTGTTTCAAGACGACTCAGGATACCGTTAGATGCTAACCCTATGAGTGCAAACAATAAAGGCAAAAGTGCCAGCAATAATTTCAATTTCATTGATAAACGATATATCCATCTCATACAGATGCCTCAGGTTAGCTTTAACTTATATTGGTTATCGGTGAGAGCGGGGCATACTTTATTTATAACGTGAGGCTTGTTGACATTTATCAATTCCGCCAGAAGATACTACTACTTTGTGGTTATTACTTTGTAAATAACGCTGGCAATATATTTTAGCGCAGCAAAATATAAGGCTGCGCTAAAATTATCGGTCGAGTAATTTCTGCTTAGCCTGCTGTCCAGATTTCGGCATGTTTCTGCACCAGGCCAATTAATGAGCCGCCATCTGCCACAAAATCGCGCATCAGTTGTGCCTCATTTTTACCGTGTTTGACGAGCGCTGCCAGCTCATCCAGCGCGCTATTGGCCTTGAGTTTATCGGCCCATGGCGCGATTTTTTCCAGCAGACGCGAGAGATCCTCGGCAATGGTGTGCTGCTCGCCGCTGTGAACGTCAGTAATCATCCCGTCCAGGCCGTAACGACATGCCTGGAAGCGGTTGAACTTGTACAGCAGGTAATCCTGCGGCTGATGCTTAAAGGGACGCTCGGCAAGTAGCCAGTACGATACCGCCTGAATAAGCCCGGCAATATTAATAGCGTGGGAAAGGGTTAGCGGCGTGTCCATTACCCGCACTTCAACAGTGCCAAAATGGGGGCTTGGGCGAATATCCCAGTGCAGATCTTTAATGCTCTCAATCATTGAGGTGTAGCTTAAGCGGCGAAACAGACCGGTAAACTCCTGCCAGTTCGCTACCCACGGCATCGGGCCATTATCCGGAAAGGCGGAAAAAAGATTGAGGCGAGATGAAGCGTAGCGGGTATCGGTGCCCTGGCTATAGGGCGAAGCGGCGCTTAGTGCAATAAAGTGCGGTACAAAGCGGGAAAGCCCATGCAGCAAATAGATGGCGTCGTCGCCATTGGCGCAGCCGACATGTACATGCTGGCCAAACACTGTCGCCTGCTGCATCAAATAACCGAACATCTCCACCGTGCGGGCATAGCGCTCGTCCTCGCACACCAACTGGCGCTGCCATTTCTGGAATGGGTGCGTGCCACCGCCGCAAATTTGTACGTGATGAGCGGCCGCGGTTTGCAAAATTATCTGCTGCATGGCGGAAAACTGGTGGGCTGCCTGATGAATGTCGCGGCAGACGCCGGTGGCGATCTCCAGCATACTTTCGGTGATATCATGCTTCACCTCGCCACCTGTCACCTGGTTTTTCATCGCGTTTATCAACCGCGATGCATCCTGGCTTAAATCGTAGCCCGGCGGGTTGACCACCTGTAATTCCACTTCAATACCGAGAGTCAGCGGATCCGAAACATGAAAATCGGCTAGCGGCATAGTCGTCCCTTATGAAATGAGTTTCCACTATTATGGAAGTGAATGACTGATCCTTCCTCTTTTGCCACCGCACGCGTTACCCGTACTGAAGTGATTGCTTATGATTTGTGCATAATGATGAAAAGATTTAATAAATAGTCGCGTAGTAAAATAATATCTCCAGGAAACAACTATTTTCCCGATTTAATGGTGCATTTTTGCAACATTTTTCCCGAAATGGGTGCGCTTATCGCCGCGAACGATATAAAGCGGTTATTTGTAACACCGCTTAACGGCTTTCGTAATAATCCTTTCTGATATTTTCCGCGTCTGAATGCGATAAATTCTTGTTTATTCAACTGGTATGTATCTTGCCTGTTAAATGTCTCATTTATTTAACAGGGACACTGTGATGCTTAATCAATCTTTTTGGCGTAAACACCATATTGCGGCCGCTATTGGCGCGCTGGCGCTGGCTGGGGGATTGCAGGCGCAGGCCTCAACATTGCGTATTGCCATGACCGCAGCGGATATTCCTTTAACGCTGGGCCAGCCTGATCAGGGCTTTGAAGGCAATCGCTTTACCGGTATTCCGTTATATGACGCGCTGGTGGAGTGGGATCTGTCGC
Source organism: Kosakonia arachidis (assembly GCF_900116535.1). Lineage (GTDB taxonomy): Bacteria > Pseudomonadota > Gammaproteobacteria > Enterobacterales > Enterobacteriaceae > Kosakonia > Kosakonia arachidis. Next base: position 179,322 of record NZ_FPAU01000006.1, read on the forward strand.
AAGGCGAAAAACCGAGCGGGTTGGTGCCGGGGCTGGCAACTGAATGGCATGTTGATCCGCAAAACCAGAGTCGCTGGATCTTCACGCTGCGCCCTGGCGTGAAGTTTCACGACGGCACAGAAGTGAATGCCGACGCTATTGTCTGGAACGTGGGTAAAGTGCTGGATAAAGCTGCGCCGCAATATGCTCCGGGGCAAATTGGTAACACCTTATCGCGTATGCCGACATTGACCGGCGCTGAAAAAATTGACGATCACACGGTCGCGCTCACGACATCAGAGCCGGATGCGTTGCTGCCGTATAACATCACCAACCTGTTTATTGTCTCGCCGACGGCGTGGCAGAAAATCTATGACGCAGTGCCAGCCTCGACAGGCGATATCGCCGCACGCAGCAAACAAGCGTGGACCACCTTTGCCTCGCATGCCGTCGGCAGCGGGCCATTTAAGCTGGAAAAACTGGTGCCGCGCCAGCAGTTGATCCTCGATAAGAACCCGGATTACTGGAACAAAGACCGCATTCCACGCGTCGATAAAGTGGTGTTGATTCCGCTACCGGAAGCCAATGCCCGTACCGCTGCACTACTGTCAAAACAGGTGGACTGGATTGAAGCGCCAGCGCCGGATGCAGTCGATCAGATTAAAGCGCAGGGTTTTAAAATCTACGCCAATACCCAGCCGCATCTCTGGCCATGGCAGTTCTCGTTCCTGGAAGGTTCGCCGTGGCGCGACATTCGCGTACGTAAAGCAGCCAACCTCTGCCTTAACCGTTCCGAACTGAAAAGCTATCTCGGCGGTTATATGTCAGAAGCGACCGGGGTGTATGAAGAGGGCAACCCGTGGCGCGGCAAGCCGACATTCCAGATCAAATACGATCCTGATACCGCGCGTAAGTTAATGACGGAAGCCGGCTACAGTGAAAGCAAACCGCTGCACGTTACCGTGGCGACATCCGCCTCGGGTTCTGGCCAGATGCAGCCGCTACCGATGAACGAGTACATCCAGCAGAGCCTGAAAAGCTGCTATTTCAACGTCGATATCAAGGTCAACGAGTGGAACACGCTGTTCACCAATTGGCGTTTAGGGGCGAAAGATCCCTCTGCGCAAGGGGTTAACGCCATTAACGTCAGTGCTGCAGTGACCGACCCGTACTTCGGCATGATCCGCTTCTCTACCGCAAAAGCCTTCCCGCCTACGGCCACCAACTGGGGTTACTTCACCACGCCGGAAACCGAAAAACTGGCGGCCGCCGTCAAACACGCTTTCACGCCTGCCGAGATGGATAAAGCTGCCGGTGAGTTGCATGCCGCGCTGGTGGATCAGGTGCCGTTCCTGTTTGTGGCTCACGACGTTGGCCCGCGCGCCATCTCTCCTGCCGTTACCGGTGTGGTGCAACCGCAGAGCTGGTTTATTGATTTAAGTCTGGTGAGCAAGAAAGAGTAACCGAGGAGGGGCCATGATCAGCACACTTTTTTACCGCGTTTTGCTGGCTATTCCAACCATGTTAGGGGTAGCGGTAATCTGTTTTCTGCTGGTGCAAATCGCGCCGGGGGATCCGCTGGTGTCGGTGATGCCGCCGGATGCCTCCGAAGCAATGCGCCAGACGCTGATGCAGGACTACGGTTTTGACAAGCCGCTGCCAGTGCAGTTTGTACACTGGCTATGGCGGGCGCTGCATGGCGATCTGGGTATGTCGATCGCCACCGGGCGTCCGGTGATGAGCGAGGTGATGACCGCTGTTACGTACTCATTGCGGCTGGCGTTGTTGGCAACGCTGATTGGCTTTGTGCTCGGTAGCCTGTTTGGTTTTGTCGCAGGCTACTTTCGCAACAGCATTATCGATCGCGTTGCCTCGCTGCTGTCGGTCTTCGGCGTCAGCGTGCCGCACTACTGGCTCGGCATGCTGTTGGTGATTGTGTTCTGCGTCAAGTTTGCGTTACTCCCTGCTACCGGCGGTGGGCCAATTGGCGAAACCGGCTGGCAGTGGGACTGGGCGCATCTGCAATTTATGCTGCTGCCCGCCGTCACACTGTCGGTGATCCCCACCGGCATTATCGCCCGCACCGTGCGTTCGCAGGTAGCGGATATCCTGAGCCAGGAGTTCATTGTTGGGCTGCGCGCCCGCGGCCTCAATGAGTCACGCATCTTTCTGCATGTGGTGAAAAACGCTGCGCCGACCGCGCTGGCGGTCATGGGTTTGCAGGTTGGCTATCTGATGGGCGGCTCGATTCTGGTAGAAACGGTCTTTTCATGGCCCGGCACCGGGCTGTTGCTCAATACCGCTATTTTCCAGCGCGATCTGCCGTTGTTGCAGGGAACGATCTGGGTGCTGGCGCTGTTCTTTGTGCTGCTCAATCTGCTGGTGGATGTGCTGCAAACCTCTCTCGATCCGCGCATTAAGAGGAGCTAACGATGGTGGATAGCGTAACGCCAAAAATCAACGTTGTTGCCGCGCCGGTTGCGGCGACGCAAGGCTACTGGCGCGGCGTGTGGGCACGGTTACTCCGCGATCCCACGGGCGTGGTAGTAGGAAGTATTATTCTGCTGTTACTGCTGATGGCGCTGTTCGGACCATGGCTGATCCTCAAAGATCCTTACCAGACCTCAATGTTTCTGCGCCTGAAACCGATCGGCACCGAGGGATTCCCGCTCGGTTCCGATGAACTGGGGCGCGATATGCTCTCACGCCTGATTCTGGGTACGCGCCTGTCGTTATTTATGGGGATTGTGCCGGTGGTGTTCGCCTTTTTTATTGGCGGCACTATCGGGATTATCGCCGGTTATGCCGGAGGAAAAACCAATACCCTGATCATGCGCACCATTGATATTTTCTACGCCTTTCCATCGGTATTGCTGGCGATTGCGCTCTCCGGCGCGATGGGCGCAGGCATTGGCAATGCGCTGCTTTCGCTGACGCTGGTGTTTGTACCGCAAGTGGCGCGTATTGCTGAAAGTGTCACCGCGCAGGTGCGGCATATGGATTATATCGATGCCGCCCGTGCCACCGGAGCCAGTGCGTTCACCATTATTCGCGTGCAGGTACTGGGTAATGTGTTGGGGCCGATTTTCGTCTTCTCTACCGGTCTGATTTCCGTCTGTATGATCCTCGCCTCCGGCTTGTCGTTTCTCGGCCTTGGCGTGCGTCCGCCGGAGCCGGAATGGGGATTGATGCTCAACACGTTGCGCACCGCTATTTATACCCAGCCGTGGGTGGCGGCACTGCCGGGGATGATGATTTTTATTACCTCCATCTCGTTTAATGTTCTGGCGGATCGTCTGCGCGCTGCCATGGCGATCAAGGAGTAACAGCATGCAACCTTTTATCAATGTCGATATTGGTGGCCCGGCACAGCCGCTGCTGCGGGTGAACAATCTGCTGAAGCATTTTCACCTCGGCGTACGCAAAGGCCATGATGTTGTACAGGCGGTGGATAACGTCAGCTTTGAAGTCCACAAAGGGGAAACCCTTGGTGTGGTGGGGGAGTCCGGTTGTGGAAAATCGACCTCCGCCCGGTTACTGATGCAACTGCTGACACAGGATAGCGGCGAGCTGGTGTTTGATGGTGAGGCCGTCGGTTCATCGCGCTTGCCGCTGAAAGCCTATCGCCGCCAGGTGCAGATGGTGTTTCAGGACAGTTATGCTTCGCTGAACCCGCGCATGACCATGGAAGAGAGCATTGCCTTTGGCCAGCAGGTACATGGTATCAGCCGCAAAGAGGCCAATGAATATGCCCGCTATCTGTTAGCGCACGTTGGGCTGGAGCCAGCGCGGTTTGCACACCGCTATCCCCACGCCTTATCCGGTGGTCAGCGACAGCGCGTCAATATTGCCCGCGCGCTGGCGATGAAACCCCGGCTGGTGATCCTCGACGAAGCCGTTTCTGCACTGGATAAATCCGTGGAAGCGCAGGTGTTGCAACTGTTGCAAGAGTTAAAACGTACCCTCGATCTCACCTATGTGTTTATCAGCCACGATCTGCATGTAGTGCGCTGGCTGTCGGATCGCATTCTGGTGATGTACCTCGGTGAAGTGGTGGAAATTGGCCCGTCGGAAGCGCTGTTCACTGCTTCAGCACACCCTTATACCCGCGCGTTACTCAGCTCGATGCCGTCGATGGATCCGCATAATCGCACTGAAGTTTCGCCACTCTTTGGCGATCCGCCAAGCCCCATTTCACCGCCTGCGGGCTGCCGTTTTCACACTCGTTGCCCGCATGCCAAAGCGGTCTGTTCGCAGGTGAAACCGCAATTGACGCTGGTTGGCGAAGCGCATCAAAGCGCCTGCCTGATGGCGCAGCCGGATTCGCCCTGGCACCGGGATATCCCACTACAGGAGGTGAGCGATGTCGCATGAAGCGTTCGTCCATATTCGCGATCTTCGCGTCGAGTTTCGCCGCGACGGGCAGACCGTCAATGCGGTCAATGGTGTTTCGTTTGATGTCCGCAAAGGCGAAGTGATGGCGCTGATTGGCGAATCCGGCTCCGGTAAAAGCGTCACCTTGCGGGCCTTGATGCGCCTGCATCCGCCGCAGAGCAGCCAGATTAGCGGTACGATGAATGTCGGCGGTGCCGCGGTGCTGGCGATGAACAGCCGTCAGTTACGCCACTACCGCGGGAAAATCTGCGCGATGATTTTTCAGGAGCCGCTGCTGGCGTTTGACCCGGTTTACACCATCGGCCAACAAATTGTGGAAGGCTTGCAGCGGCACGAAGGGCTGTCGCGCAAAGATGCGAAAGCGCGGGCGCTGGAGGCTTTGCGTCAGGTGCGTATTCCCAGCCCGGAGCGCCGGCTGGAAGCGTACCCGCATGAGATGTCTGGCGGCATGCGCCAGCGGGCGATGATTGCGCTGGCGCTCTCCTGCAACCCGGAACTGCTGCTGGCCGATGAGCCGACCACTGCGTTGGATGCCACCGTACAAATTCAGATCCTGATCCTGCTGCGCGAGCAGCAAAAGCTGCGCGATCTGTCGATTATCTTCGTCACCCACGACATTGGTGCGGCGGTGGAGATTGCCGATCGGGTGGCAGTGATGTACGCCGGGCGCATCGTGGAGGAAGCACCGATTGCCGACATCCTCGCGCAGCCACGCCATCCCTATACCCGCGTACTGCTCGGTAGTCGCCCGAAAGAGGGGTTGAAAAAGGGCGATGTGCTGCACTGCATTCCCGGCTCGCCGCCGGATCTGGCCGCACTGCCCCCGGGCTGCGCATTTGCCGCCCGTTGCCCTCACGCACAGCCTGCCTGTCACCAGTTGCAACCCGTTACGGAACAGGTCGCCGAACGTCATATGGTCAGTTGCCACCGCTGGCGTGAACTGACAACCGATATCACACCACAGCCGGCATTTGCCTGAATCCTGGGAGGTAACATGCAGGACCCACGTGCTTTTATGCCTTATCCCTTCGTCACTGTGCCGCAGGCGGAAAGCGGCCCGCTGAGCGGCCTGACTTTTGCGGCAAAAGATCTGTTTGATGTTGCAGGCTATCCTACGGGAGGCGGTAACCCGCACGTACTTGCCGCCTCGGGTATCAAAACCACTACTGCACCCGCCGTACAAATGCTGCTGGATGGCGGGGCGAGGTTTGTTGGCAAAACCCACACCAGTGAACTGGCCTATTCGATGAGCGGCCACAACATTCATTACGGTACGCCGCGCAATGGCGCAGCACCGCTGCGTGTTCCTGGCGGCTCGTCGTCCGGTTCGGCTTCGGCGGTATCCCATGGTCTGTGTGATATAGCGCTGGGCACCGACACCGGCGGTTCGGTGCGCACGCCTGCCAGCTATTGCGGCCTGTTTGGTCTGCGCCCAACCCACGGGCGTATTTCGCTGGCAGGTTGCCAGCCGCTGTGCGCCACCATGGACACCTGCGGGTTTTTCGCCCGCACGCCGCAGGCCTTTAGCGCGGTGGCCCGTTGCCTGCTCGGTGACGACACCTTCACACCCGCGCGGATCGAACTGGCCTGCCATGAGTCGCTGTTTGCCGCACTCCCGTTGCACAGTCTGCAAGTGCTGCTGCCGGTACGGGAAAAGCTCGCGCAATACTTTGGTGAGATCGCCTCGCTGGATGCACCGCTGCCGGAGCGCGAAGCCGTTTACACCGCGTTTCGTCAGATTCAGGGTTATGAAGCCTGGCAATCGCAGGGTCACAACATTGAAACACTGGGCATGCAACTGGGGCCTGACGTGGCGGAGCGCTTTGCGTACGGCAAAGCGGTCACGGAGGCGGAATTCGCCGCGGCGAGCCAGCTTCGCGAAGCCTTTACAGAGTGGTGGCAGACACAACTGGGCGATCGCATCCTGGTGCTGCCGACCGTGCCGGATGTAGCGCCGTTATTAACGGCCGCGCCAGCAGAGATCGAAGTCACGCGGCGCATCTCTCACGACCTGTTGCTGATAGCAGTACTGACCCGCCGTCCGCAGGTCAATCTTCCGGTGACGACGATCGACGGCGCGCCGCTGGGGATTTCACTGATCGGCCCATGCGGCAGCGATGCGCTGCTGGTGTCGATGGCCACTACCTTTATGCAGGAGAAATAAGATGACAAGCGAAGTTTTGCACAGCCAGGCGCTGTCGCTGAGCGACTGCCGGGTTAACGGTGAGCGGTTATGGGATTCCCTGATGGAACTGGCGAAAATCGGCGCGACGCCAAAAGGCGGTTGCTGCCGCCTGACGTTGACCGATCTTGACCGGCAGGGGCGCGATTTGGTGATTGGCTGGGGCAAAGCGGCCGGGTTGAGTATCATCATCGATAAAATCGGCAACGTGTTTATGCGCCGCGAAGGGCGCAACCCGAACCTGCCGCCGATTGTGGCGGGCAGCCATATCGACACGCAACCGACCGGCGGCAAGTTCGACGGTAACTTTGGCGTGTTGGCCGCGCTGGAAGTGGTACGTACGCTTAATGATTTGCAGATTGAAACCGAGCATCCGCTGGAAGTGGTGTTCTGGACCAATGAAGAAGGCTCGCGCTTTGTGCCAGTGATGATGGGGTCCGGCGTCTTTGCCGGCGTTTTCCCGCTGGAGAAAATCTACGCTGCCACCGATGCCGAAGGCAAAACTGTGCGGCAAGAGCTGGAGAAGATTGGCTACATTGGCGAGCAAACGCCGGGCGATCATCCACTGGCGGCCTACTTTGAAGCGCATATTGAACAGGGGCCGATTCTGGAGGAAGAGGAAAAAGTGATCGGCGTGGTGCAGGGCGTACTGGGCATCCGCTGGTATGACTGCACCGTCACAGGGATGGAATCTCACGCCGGGCCAATGCCGATGCATCTGCGCCAGGATGCGTTGCAGGTGGCGACGCGCATTATGCAGGAAGTCGTGGCGATTGCCGGGCGCAGTGAACAGGGACGCGGCACGGTAGGGATGGTGCAGGTGTACCCGAACAGCCGCAACGTGGTGCCGGGTGCAGTGAAATTCTCCGTGGATATGCGCAACATCAGCGATGCAACTGTCGATGAAATGGACGCGCAACTGCGCGCTTTTACCGCCGCAGTGGCACAGGAAACGGGGTTGGGCGTCACGCTGGAGCAGGTCAGCCACTATCCGGCCGCGCCGTTTGACATACAGTGCCAGCAGGCGATTGGCCGCGCGGCGCAGCAGCTTGGTTATCCGTCGCGCCCGATTGTCTCTGGCGCCGGTCATGATGCGGTGTATATGAGCTATCTTGCGCCGACCGGAATGATCTTTATTCCCTGCAAAGACGGCATCAGCCATAACGAAATTGAGTATGCCTCACCGGAACATGTCACTGCCGGAGCGAATGTATTGTTGCAGGTGATGATGGAGTACGCGAAGGTACAGTGAGAAAACCGCCCCCTCGTCGGGGCGGTTCTGCTTTAGCAGAACTGCTCAAGCTGCCCGCGCAGGACTTCCACACCGGGGGCTATTGCCTGGGGGTTAATGGCATGAAAGCCCATGCGAAAGAAATTATCCGGCGGCGCGGCATTGAGAAAATGGCGCGCGCCAGGTTCAATGAGTACACCCGCATGTGCGGCTCGCCAGGTAAGTTGCTGCGTGCTGATATGCTCCGGCGTGCGTAGCCAGAACGCGTTGGCATGCTCGCTGCCGTCCATCATCTGACACTCCGGCAAAAAGGTGCGTAGCGCATTGTGCAGGCTGTCCCAGCGGCGGGCGGAATCCTCGTGGTAGCGGCGCAAATGGGTTTCGTAGTGCCCCTGGGCGAGGAAATGCGCCATCTGATACTGAATGTTGGTCGGTGGATGGCGGTACACCAGACGGCGCAACGCGCGCGCTTCATCGATAATCTCCGGTGCGGCAACCATAAATCCAAGGCGCAGTCCCGGCGACAGCGCTTTCGACAGGCTACTGACGTAGATCACTCGCCCACTGCGATCGCTGGCTTTCAGCGCGGGCAGCGGGTTCTGCATAAAGTTACTTTCTGAGTCGTAATCATCTTCAATCACCACTGCATCATGGCGGGTAGCGTATTCCAGCAACTGCGTGCGCCGCGTTTTGCTCATGGTTACACCGGTTGGTACCTGGTGGCCTGGCGTCACGTAGTAGTAGTCACAGGGCGTTTCATTGAGCACTAGCCCTTCGCTGTCTACCGGGTGTGGCACAATCTGCGTATTGCTTAATAAAAAGGTGTTGATAGCTTCGCGAAAGCTGGGGTTTTCCACAGCCACGCGGGTTTCTTCAGACATCAGCAGGCGCGTCAGCAGGTAGAGCGCATTTTGCGAGCCAAGGGTAATCAGAATTTCATCCGGCGCGGCGACAATGCCGCGTTTGGGTAACACGCGTGTGCGGATCTGCTCAACCAGCATGGGTACATCCTGGTCGATATGGTCAATCACCCAAGCCGGATCGCGCACGCCGCCGTGCAGCCAGTTCGCTGCTGCGCGCCAGGTAGCGAGGGGAAACTGCTGGGTATTGGGCTGACCGTAGATAAACGGGTAGCGGTAGTGCATCCAGCCAGCGGGTTTAAGAATTGATTCCTGCTGACTGGGGGTAATTTTCAGGCGGTTGCCCCATCGCGGTGCATCGCCCTCGCATTCAGGTGCAGCCGTGACACACTGCCCACTCGCCACGCCTGCGGAGTAATAATCCGGATGCAGGTAGTAACCACTGCGTGGACGGCTGACCAGATAGCCTTCGTTGACCAGACTTTCAAACACCAGTGCCGTGGTATTGCGCGAGACGCCAAGCTGGCTGGCGAGCTGGCGGCACGAAGGGAGAGGGGTATCAGCCGGGAAAATACCACTCAGAATGGCATTGACCAGAGATTCGCGAACTTGCTCCTGAAGTCCACGCCGGGCGTCAAAATTTACATTCAGTAGATGGCGAATCATGCTGCACTCCTCTCGATATATCTTCTACAGGAGTTGAGCAAGTTTCATACCAGTTTCCGACAAACTGACACATACGCTTGCAGAAACTGGCTCTATTCAGAAGCGACTTAGCCTCCCTATTGTAAAAACGTAGTCACAAAACGTCGGGCGAGTTTCTGTTTCGGCATATATCTTGCAAAGCTTCCGGCACCCATGGAATGTACCGGTCTGGCAAATTAAATAAGGGTGGAGAGATGAAAAAAGTATTCGGCAAATATTGTCTTGCAGCCATGATCTCTTTGGCATTTTCATTACACGCAGTGGCAGCGGATTTACCTGAAATTGAAAAATCCGGCACGATGAAAGTCGCGACCGAAGATGATTATGCACCGTTTAACTTTATGAATAACGGCCAGACGGATGGTTTTAACAAGGATATGCTTGAAGAACTGCGTAAATACGCAAAATTCAATATCAACCAAAGTATTTTGCCGTGGACCGGCTTACTCGCTGCGGTCTCTACCGGGCAATATGATATGGCCCTCACTGGCGCGGTAATTACCGACGAACGCCTCAACGTATTTAATTTCACCCCGCCATGGGCATCCGCACAGCACTATTTCGTGAAACGCGCGGATGACAAAACATTAAATACCATTGCCGATCTCAGCGGTAAAAAAGTGGGCGTTCAGGCGGGCAGCGCACTGTTGGCGCGTTTGCCGGAACTGAAAGCGATGCTGGAAAAAGTGGGCGGTAAACTGGGCCCGGTGGTTGAGTATCAATCTTATCCGGAAGCCTATGCCGACCTGGCGAACAAACGTGTCGATTATGTCATCAACGTGGTGATTTCGGTGAACGACCTGGTGAAATCGAAGCCAAAAGTGTTCGCCAAAGGGCTGGCGGTTTCAGGCCCGGGCTACATGGCCTGGCCAATCCCGAAAAACTCGCCGGAATTGCTGAAGTTCATGACGGGGTTTATGAACCACATGACCGAAACCGGCAAGCTGGCGGAGTTGCAGAAAAAATGGTTCGGCGAGACCTACGAGCTGCCAAAAGAGCCGATTACCAGCGCCGATCAGTTCCACAAGTTAGCCGGTTTCTAAGTGTAACGCGGCGGGAAACCGCCGCACGTTTTGAAAGGAGGGAACATGGACTTAATCTCGTGGCAGTTATTGATTGAAGGCGCATGGACGACCCTCTGGATCTCTTGCGTGGCCATTGCTTTCGGCGTAGTGATTGGCCTGGTGATTGCCTTTATCCGCATGATGAAGATCCCGGTTATTGATCAGTTGCTGGTGGTTTACATCAGCCTGGCTCGCGCGACGCCGCTGGTGACGCTGGTGCTGTTTCTGTTTTTATCGCTGCCGACGCTCGGTATTAATCTCGATAAAACGCCTGCCGCTATTCTGGCGCTGACGTTGAATACCTCGGCATTTAACGCCGAAATCTGGCGCAATGCATTTCGCAATTTCCCGCGTGAGCAGCGGGAAGCCGCGGAGTCGGTCGGCATGCGGCGCTGGACCTATTTTCGGCAAATTATGCTGCCGCAGATGTGGATTGAAAGCCTGCCTGCGCTGGTCAATGAGATGTCGTTCCTGATTAAAGGCAGCCCAGCAATTGCTATTATCGGCGTGGTGGATTTAACTCGCGTAACCAACCGTATTTCCTCGGTGACCTATGAACCGCTATCGCCGATCCTGGCCGCCGGGTTGTTGTACGTCATTATTATCGGTTCGCTGTTGAAGTTGCAGAGCGCGGCCGAACGTAAAGCGAAGCGCCTGGCGCGATAAGAGGCGGAGGAAATATGAATCAGTGGGGAATTATTTGGGCAGCGCGTGAGAGTTTTTTTAACGGGCTGCTGGCAACGCTGGAACTGTTTATTATCGCTGCCGTTTTCGGATTATTTATTGGTATTGCGCTGTGCTATGTTATGGAGTATCAGCATCGCGTTATTAATCGTCTGATCATCGCTTTTGTTAGCCTGATGCGTGCCGTGCCATTTTTAATTCTGGCTTATCTTCTGTATTATGGATTGCCACAAATTGGTATCAGCATGGAAGCCTGGACCGCTGGTCTGCTGGCACTGGTGATTTATCATGGTGCATATTTCTTTGAGATATTACGTAGCCAGCGGCGGATATTTTCAGCCGGGTATATTGAGGCTGCACAGTCGCAGGGTTTTTCACGCTATAAAACCTTTCGTCGTATTATTCTGCCGAATATATTTTCGTCGTCGCTGCCGTTGATGGGCAACCAGCTTATTATTTGCCTGAAAGATACCGCATTTCTGTGCATTATTACTGTGCAGGAGATTACCGCCGCTGCGAATAGCGTGCAGTCAACTTACTTTATTCCGTTTAACGCCTTTATTGTTGCCATAGCACTCTACTGGGGGATCAGTATTCTGCTGGAGTTGTTGATTAAGCGGTTAAGTCATTATGGAGCCAAAAGAGGAATGAGCCATGCCTGAAACAAGCGCGGTTAGCATCAAAAACTTGTCCAAACAGTTTGATAACGTTGAAGTGCTGCGGGATATCAACCTGACGGTGGAGAAGGGCTCTGTGGTGAGCATTCTGGGTTCGTCCGGCTCCGGTAAATCGACGCTGCTGCGCTGCATGAACTGGCTGGAACAGCCAGATCGTGGCGAAGTGCGTATCAGTGGCCAGCGCATTGGGGTAGATGAGAAGACGGGCAAAGCAATGTCGCACAAAGATCTCTCCCATATCCGCGCGCGCGTTGGGATGGTGTTCCAGAGTTTTAACCTGTGGCCGCATTTGACGGTGTTGCAAAACGTCACCGAAGCGTTGGTGCATGTGAAAGGCATGAAGCGCGACGCGGCGAATGAGATTGCCCGCCGCCAACTGGAAAAAGTGGGCATGAGCCACAAGGCCGATGTCTACCCGATCACACTTTCCGGCGGGCAAAAACAGCGCGTGGCGATCGCCCGCTCGCTGGCGATGTCGCCGGAAGTGATCCTCTTCGATGAACCAACTTCGGCACTGGACCCGGAACTGGTGAATGAGGTGCTGGGGGTGATGAAATCTCTCGCGGCAGAAGGTTATACGATGGTGGTGGTGACCCATGAGATGGATTTCGCCCGTCAGGTGTCGGATGAAGTCGTGTTTCTGGAGAAAGGTTTGTTGATCGAGAAAGCACCGCCGGAGAAGTTTTTCACTAATCCGGATTCGGACAGGGTGAGGAAGTTTTTGCAGTCGAGCCGGTGAGGGGGATTGTTTGGCTCTGAGGAGGAATAGTTCCGTTCACCAGAGCCAAACAACTCTCAGAGCCAAACAACCCCTCAATGCTGAATATTTTCCCGCGCAAAATTAACCTTCACCGGCGCGCGAAAAAAAGTCTCATGCAGCGCGACCTGATTTCGCCCACGTTTCTTCGCGTTATACAGTGCGCCGTCTGCTTCGCTGTACAGCGTTTCGAAGCTGCTCCCTTTCACACCGAGACTGACGCCAAAACTGGCGGTGACCAGTTGCTGCGGCAACACGTCCAGCGGCGAAGCATTCAGCGAGGCGTGAATATAGCTGGCGGTGATCATCGCCTCTTCCACCCGGGCGTTCGGCAGCACAATGGTAAATTCCTCGCCACCGACGCGGCCGATGGCGGCGCTCTCCGGCACTGCGTGGCGTACGCGTGACACCAACGCGCAAATCACCCGATCGCCGGTCGGATGACCATATTCATCGTTAATACGTTTGAAGTGATCGATATCCAGCAGGATCAGCGCCACATCGCCTTCCTGCAGACCGCTGTTGATCTGGTTGATGATCGCGCTACGGTTAAACACATCGGTCAACGGATCGTGCGTTGCTTCATATTCCAGGCGCGCAGCAAGCTGCTGGAGTTGCTCGTTCATTCGCGTGAGTTCGCGCTCGGCACGGTCACTGCGGGAGATCAGACGATACGATTCGCGGATCAGACGCTGGTAATGCGTGGAAACGGCCCACAGTTTTTCGCGGCAGACCTCCGCCGGAAGTTGCGCATCGGCAGCCGCCAGCCGGGCTTCTTCGAGTACGGAATATTCCTCTCTGAAGAGCTCATTAATATCTAGCATGCGGTGATGTCCGGGATAAGAAACACTGTCAGTGACGGGAAGTCGATACGCAGCTCCTGACCAAACTCTTCGGAGATATCATCCTCCGGGTCGTAGTACCAGTGCAGCTCGCATGGCGCGCCGCTTTTCGCGTGATTATTTAGGATCTCAAACAGCGTAAACAACAGCTTGGTACTTGAACTGTTAAAATAGCTGAGCGCGACGTGTAATTGCAGCGGTGCACTGGTCTGCTGCCCGCTTTGTAGCCAGCCCTCCAGTGCATCCAGCAGCGGGCGGAAGAACGCGGCGGCATTCTCCGGGTAGGCTTCGCCTTTCAGCAGCAGCTTTTGCGCGGCAAAATCAAACTTCACCTCCGGCGTGGCGGCGGTGGCGGACAATTCTATAGCAGGCGTCAATGTCATATCAGTCATGGCAAAACGTTGCCTTTAAGTGAAAGGCGGAAAGGGAGCTTGCCGCCAGTGGATGAATACGATACTCCAGCGGAACACTGGTATCGCGCGCCATGGTCAACAAACCGATATTGGCCCCTTTGCTGGTTGCTGGCGCTTCGCTTTTCAGCCCCTGCTTCCAGGCGTCGCGGATTTCTGCCTGCGACATGCTGCGCAACACTTCAAGGTTCGTTTGCAACAGCGTGGAGGCTTCCGGCCCCACCAGGTTTGCCGTTTCCAGATAGTAATTGGTCTGATCCATATGAAAACAGACCGAACCAAAGCGTAGATCGTGCTCAACGGTTGATAAAAACCGCTCGTCGGCGGAGTAGCGTACAATGTTTTGTCCCATCTCGATAAATGCCGAGAAGAGTTTGCGGCGCGTCACGGCGGAGGATTCATGTTTATCCAACCAGGCGCGGATCACTTCGCCAAGCGAAACAATATGTTGCTGGGAAAAATAGCCGGTATAAAAAAGCTCGACGGCGTTTTGCCGTTGCAGCGTAAAAAGGGGTAACAGAACAGGGTCTTTGACCTGCAGGTCGTTTATTTGCATGCTTTTATCTACCAACGAAAACCAAACCATGTCATGTCATCGCGCGACGTTTGCTGCCCCTGCCACGCTTTCAGCGCCGCCAGCAGGGCATCGGAAAACGCAGGTAGCGGTAGCGCGCGGTGCTGCGCCAACAATGACTGAATACGTTTCTTACCAAACATCACGTTGCGCGGGCCGCCGGGCTGATCGGTGACACCATCGGAAACCAGCAACAGCGTGTCGCCACGGCGCAGCGGTGCCTGATAACGCTGCCACTGGTAATCCACCGGCGTATCGGTATAACCCACGCCTTTGCGGCAACTCTCCAGCACTACGCTCTGCTGAGCGGCTTCGCCCAGCAGAAAACCGTGCATCCGGGCGCTGGCCCAGCACATCTGTTCGTTTTTCGTATCGACAAACAGGGCAATGGCGTCGCAACCATCATTTGACTGGCTGCTGTCAGCTGATGGATGCACCTGGCTGAGCGTCTGTTTTATATGTTGATTGATATGGCTCAGCAGTTGCTCCGGCGCGTCAACCGGTGCCAGCGTCAGCGCTTTTTCCAGCGCCGAGGCGAAGATAAAGGTCATAAAAGCACCCGGTACGCCGTGTCCGGTGCAGTCGGCCAGCACCATCAACCAGCCATTTTCCGTGCGCTGAAAAGCATAAATGTCGCCGCCGACGCAGTCGCGCGGATGCCAGTGCAGGCACCAGTCTTGCAAGGTTTTATCAATGGTCGTGCGTGATCGGCTGAGCATGGATTCCTGGATAATGCGCGCATATTCAATGCTTTGCATAATCTGCAGGTGCTGCTTGGCCTGCAAATCGGAAACGGTACGAATCAGATCAATGCCGAGGCCAATGCCGACATATTGCCCCTCTTCTGTGAGGATAAAACCTTCGGTCACGGCTTTGTCGCCGGTTTCAATGACCCGCCCGGAGAGATATTCGAGCGCCGCGTCGGCATCGACAATCAGCGGATTTTTATCCATAAACGCGATGCAGCTCTTCTGATCGTACAGCTCGTGAAAAAAAGGGCGGCTCATCTGCGAGAGGAAAATATGTCGGTTGATCATGCCAATCGGTCGGTTATTTTCCAGCACCGGTAGACCGATCAACGATTTGTGTTCGTTGAAAAGCGACATGACCTGCAAATTATTGGCGTCAGGCGTCACGTGCGGGACGACGAGGCGCAAAATGCCTGCGTTAAGCTGCCGAGAAGAGAGCGGTATGTCCATCATCCATGCAAAACCCCGTATTAAGAATAATCCTAGGTTATGGGGCATTTATGACGGTTTGATTTCAATTAAGTAACTCGATGAATAACGGGAGATTATTGCTACTTAAGTAAAATATTGACGGTAAGAGAAGTTGTGCAAACAAAAAAAAGCCCGCGCTTGGTGTGCGGGCAAAAAATACTGGAAGCAATGTGAGCAATGTCGTACTGAATACCTGAGTGATTTACTCAACTATTCAGCAATGAGAAAGATAATCTTTATCATCTAAACGGTCAACCCCAAATTTTGTGTGACATCATGTTGTTAAGGATCCCAGCGCGATGAGCTCTTGCCAGCTCACCTTACCAATGTCGATCCCTTCTTCAATCCGCCTCGCGGCTCGCTCATTAACACGCCGGGCTGGTTATTCCTCGCGGGCCCATTTTTCTCCTGACAACACAATATGACACAAGTTCTTGCCTAAATAAGAAGAATGAGTATAGTTCTCATTCTCTTTAGTGTTTTTGGCTGGGCTCGGAGTTTCCCCGCAAAAAGAGTAGGCGTAAACGCTTACAGGGACACAAAGAAGTGGTGAGCTGCGTCAGGCAAAACTGCCTTCATCAAAGAAATGCGCATCTGAGCGTAACGCACTGGCCCGCCAGTTGATGACATTAACGGTAAAGGATCTCGATGACGATGAAAACCCCCGCGTTGGTGCTGCTGGCAACCCTGGTACTGGCCGGATGCAGTGCTCAGTACACTACATCGGCACAACCTGCCGCCGAAACGCCAAAAACCGCTGCCGTATCATTATCGGCAAAGGTACAAAAACGCGATCTGGCGAGCGGCCTGTATGAAATGGCGCTCAGCCCGCAGGGTGACGCGCTGTACGTTTCCAGTGCGGAAGGCTTTAAAGATGTGCAGGGCGGTGTGGTTTACAAACTGGATCCTGCGACGCTGAAAACCCTCGGTTCCACCCATACCGATCTGAAAAACTTCGGTATGACGATCTCCCCGGACGGTAAAACGGTTTACGTTACCCACTCCCTTGATGGCGGCATCAGCGCTATCGATACCCGCAATGGCAAAGTGCGGGCCCGCACGCTGTTCCCGGAACGTAATGAAAAAGGCCTGCCGTACGGTGCACGTGAGATTCTGCTGCACAACGGCGCGCTGTATGTTGGCGCGGTGGCCGATCCGGCGCTGGTTTGGGTGGTTGACGCCAGGACTCTGCAAGTAAAAGCGCGGATTAAAAATGCTGGGAAATGGGTCACGGGCCTGCACTGGTCTGAGCAAACTCAGCGCCTGTATGTGGCGAACGGCGACGGTGAAATGCTGGTCGTCAACCCGCGCAACAACCGCATTGAACAACGCTGGAAACCGCTCGGTGATAAACCGGCGCTGCTACTGAACATTGCTGAAGACAGCGAGACCGGCCGTCTGTTCGTTACCGATAACTCGAAAGCCAAAACCACCCTGGTGCTGGATATCCATAGTGGCAAGGTGCTGAAACAGCTCGATCTGGGCGGTTCGCTGGCGGTGAAATTCAACCCGAAACGCCACGAAATCTACCTCACCCAGCGTGAAGCGGGCAAAGTGCTGAGTCTTGATGCCACCAGCCTTGCGGTGAAACAGCGCTGGGATCTGCCGCCGAATCCGAACAGCCTGCTGCTCTCTGCCGACGGCCAGACACTGTTTGTCACCGTCAAGCAGGCGTTTAACAAAGATCACACTACCAACGGGCTGGATAGCGTCGTCCGCATCGCCCTTAACCAGTAATCAACCTGGCCCGGAAACGGGCCGTTTTTCCACACACTTCGATATGAGTCGATGATGAATAACAGCAAAAAGATCCCCCCTTCTTTGCGCAAGACGTTACTTGCGCTGGCCATTGGCGCAGCAACGCCCTCAGCGCATGCTGCGACGACAAATGCCAACACCAACCAGACGAAAGATGACACCATTGTGGTGCAGTCGACTACCAGCAGCGACTTCAAACCCGGTGGTGATGCGCTGGTTCCGGCGTATCTGGATGGTCAGGTCGCGTACGGTGGGCGCCTCGGGATGATGGGCGAACAGAAGGCGATGGATGTGCCGTTTAACGTGATCGGCTACACCTCAAAGTTGGTGGAGGATCAACAGGCGAAAACCATTGCCGATGTGGTCAGCAATGATGCGGGCGTGCAGGTCGGGCAGGGGTACGGCAACATGGCGGAAACCTACCGTATTCGCGGCTTCGAACTGGATGGCGACGATATGTTGATGGGCGGCCTGGCGGGCATTGTGCCGCGCCAGGTGGTGGATACCCAGATGCTCGAACGTGTGGAAGTGTTTAAAGGTGCCAATGCCCTGATGAATGGCGCGGCGTCTTCTGGCGTTGGCGGAATGATCAACCTTGAGCCGAAACATGCCGATGATACGCCGTTGACGCGTGTCGGTGTCGATTACTCCTCGCGTTCACAGCTTGGCGGTTCGCTGGATGTGGGCCGTCGCTATGGCGATAACAATCAGTTCGGCGTACGCGTTAACCTGTTGCACCGTGAAGGCGAAGCTACCGTTGAGGATGACAACCGTCGTACTACCGCCGCGTCGATCGGTCTGGATTATCGTAGCGATCGCTTCCGCAGCTCGCTGGATCTTGGCTATCAGAAAAAGACCTTCCACGGCGGATCGATGGGCGTGAACATCAGCGCGGTGGATTTTGTACCGAAGGTCCCGAGCAATACCGAAAACTACAGCCAGCAGTGGGCATATAGCGATATCGAAAACGAATTTGGCCTGGCGCGCGCGGAATATGATTTGACCGATATCTGGACGGCATATGCCGCGTTCGGTGGACAGCACTCGCATGAAGAGGGCATTTACGGTGCGCCGAAAGTGAATGATGAGCAGGGCGATGCAACGATTGGCCGTCTCGACACCAACCGTATCAGCGATGCCTGGAGTGGCATGGCCGGACTGCGCGGTAACTTTGATACCGGCTTTGTGTCGCACAAAGTGAACGTGGGCTATTCGGCCAATATCAAGCAGGACAAGGTAGCGTGGCGGATGTCGGCGGCGGCGGATAACCCGGCAGTGAACATCTACGATAACACGTCGGTTGCTATGCCTGATTACAGCTACATTGGCGGCAATTACAGCGATCCGCTGACCACCGGTCGCACCCGCGCACAGGGTTGGCTGCTGAGCGATACACTCGGTGTTCTGAACGACACCGTGCTGTTTACGGCGGGCGCGCGTTATCAGAAAGTGTGGGTTCACAGCTACAGCAATGCAACGGGCGCAGAAGATGATACCGCACGCTTTATCCAGGATCGCTGGATGCCGACTTACGGCATTGTTTATAAGCCGTGGGACGTGGTCTCCTTCTATGCCAACCATACCGAAGCGTTGCAACCGGGCAGCACCGCGCCAGAAGGCGCTGCTAACCAGTATCAGACCACCGGCATTGCGCACTCGAAACAGAATGAAGTCGGCGTGAAAACGGACTTTGGCCGTGTGGGCGGTACACTGTCGCTATTTGAAATTAAGAAACCGACCGCCATTCAGAATAGCGATACCAATATCTATGCGCTGAACGGCGAACAGCGTAACCGCGGCGTTGAGTTGAATCTGTTTGGCGAACCGACGCTGGGTCTGCGCCTGAACGGCAGCGCCACCTGGATCGATGCCGAACTGACCAAAACCCAAGATGGCATTAACCAGGGGAACCGGCCTGTTGGCGTGGCGGGCTTCTACGGCGTGCTGGGCGCGGAATATGACATCAAACCGGTTGAAGGTCTGACCGCGACGGCAAGAGTCAACCATACCGGTTCGCAGTATGCGAATAACGCCAATACCAAAAAACTCGACAGCTATACCACGCTGGATCTGGGGGTACGCTACCGTATGCACCTCAATCAGGATAAAAACGAGATGGTCTGGCGTGTCGGCGTGGATAACGTCACCAATGAAAAATACTGGGCCAGCGTCGAAGACAACGGCACTTATATCTACCAGGGGGAAGCGCGGAAGTTGAAAGTCTCCATGAGCTACGACTTCTAAGCATCCGTTTCACAGGCGGGCGTCTTGCCCGCCTGTTTCAGGCTATTCAGCACCGCTTTCATGCCGCGATTGACCACTTTGTCCTGTCGCATCACCAGCGCCAGCGTGCGCTGCAAGGGTGGCTGTAGCGCCTGTACGCGCAACCCCCGTTTATCCTCATCAGCCTGCACGGCAACTTTGGGCACAAGGCTGTAACCGAGACCGGCGCGCACCATGCGTTTGATGGCTTCAATGCTGCCAAGTTCCATCATCGGCGTGACGGCGGCGCTTAACCAGCCGTCAATCAACTGGCGGGTACTGCTACCGGACTCAAAGACAATCAGCGGTAAGGACTGTAATACTGCAGGCGTGGCATCGGGCAGCGCAGGTGAGCGGCTGGCGCTGATGGCGACAAAGTTTTCGTGAAACAGCGGTAAAATGGCGAGGTTGCGCTCGTTCGTGGGCAGCGTCACCAGACCAATATCGATACGATTCTCTTCCACCGCACGCACAATATCCGTGGTATTGCCAGTGCGTACCCCAACGGTAAGTAACGGAAAATCTTCGCGCAGTTGTTGCAGCACCGGTGGCAACAGATGAATGCAGGTGGTTGCGCCGGTACCGAGCGTGACGTTGCCGCCTATCTCCTGCTGGTGCTGTGCGACAGACTGCACGGCGGCGCTGACCGCGTTTTCGATTTCCGCACAGTGCGTGAGAAAGGTTTTTCCGGCGGCGGTCGGTCGCAAGCTGCGCCCGGTGCGCTCAATCAATCGCGTCTGGAGCGCCTGCTCAAGCTGGCGGATTTGCAGGCTGACAGCCGGTTGTGAAATACCCAGCACTTCTGCCGCAGCGGTGAAGCTCCCCCGGGCGATGACCAGTTTGTAGGTCGCCAACTGGTCGAGGCTGAATTTCGCCATGGCAAAGTTTTCCTTATCGCGGTTATAAGCGCCGCCCGGTGCCTGTTTTGCCGCACGGCAGATAACCTGTGCGAAAGCGAGAACAGAGGACGGATGATGGAAGTTATTGAGGCAGAAGAACAACATCTGCGCGCGATTACACAGATATATGCTTACCACGTGACGCAGGGGAACGCCACTTTTGAAACCGAAGCACCGGATATCGACGAGATGCGCGCAAGGCTTAAGAAAATCCGCCTTGCCGGGCTACCGTGGTTTGTGGCCGTACAGGATGGCGAGGTTCGGGGATATTGCTATCTCTCCCGCTACCGCGAGCGCCACGCTTACCAGTACACGCTGGAGGATTCCATCTACGTTGATGAGACGTTTCGTCGCCAGGGCGCAGGCAAAGCGCTGCTCGCCCGCGCGGTGGCATGGGCTGAAACGCAGGGCTACCGGCAACTGATTGCCAACGTCGGCAACAGCGAAAACGAAGGGTCGTTACGGTTACACAGCCGCGCCGGATTTGTGATGATTGGCACGCTCAAAAGCGTGGGTCTGAAGCACGGGCGCTGGCTGGATACTGTGCTGATGCAGCGCCCATTAGGGGAAGGGGATTTCACATTGCCACAGGCCAACTGAGTGCGGCACAGTGGGTTATGCCAGCTCTTGCTGCGTGACGAGACTTTCAAACCAGCTCAGTTCCGTCATTTTACCGCTATACCACTGTGCACAGAACGGGCTGCCGAGATGTTCTGCCAGATAGCTATTCTGGCGAAACATCTCCAGTGCGGGTTGCTGGAACAACGGTAAAAAAATAGAGTTAGCGTGGGCGGCATGTTGTACAGCAGCGATGGAAAAAGAATGCCGTAAAAAATAGCCGGAGATGTTGCCACTGTTAGCCGTTTTTCCTAAGTCTCCACAACAACTTGACAGCAGATCGGTTACACTCGCAGTACACAAAAGCCATATGGCAGGAGGTTTAGATGCTGGAAAAATTGCGCACCCGCGAGGGGAAAAAATTCATCACGGCGGTGGTGATTGTGTTTCTGATCGCCGTCAGCGTGATCTCGAAAGCCGCCTTCGAAGGCGTGGAAGAGCAGTACAATCTGCCGATGGAAAAGTGGACCACCTCTCTGTTTATCATCCAGGGGGCCTGGGTGGCGATTTACAGCCTGATGTTTACCATTATCGGCTCGCTGCCTTTTGGGTTTTACTTCCTCGGCCCGAAAGACGACAAAGGCTAACGCTTCCAGCCCTGGCGCGTGCCGGGGCGCTCGCCTGTTGCAAAAATTCCTCTGCAAAGACACAGCATAAACTGCTGCATTAAACGGCAAGCTCCGTGAGTTAACCTTCGTTACAACATCCCACCCCCTCATACCGCTGATTATGATTTTGCGCGCGCGTTTTTACACCTGCGTGACTTCGCGGGTAACAATTAAAGATCAAAAAATGTACGCCGATAGAGCAGGTATCAGGGAGCATGTGATGAAAGGAATATTGATGTAGCAGGTTTATACCAGGAGAGCTGTAATGGCCAGACAACTCGTGAGTAAAAAAATGAGTACCCGTGCGCAAATGCTGCTGACGGGTGTTATCACCATCACCCTCGGATTTGTGGTAACGATTGGGGTACTCAGCTGGCAATCCAGTCATGCGCAAAAAAGTCTCGCCGAACACTATCTCCAGCAGATCGCTCAAAACGAAGCGCTGAAAATCCAGCAGCAACTCAGTTACGCCCGCGATGTGGCGCATAACCTCGGACATAACCTGATTGCCCTGCCACAGGGCGGCGTCACCGATCGTAAAGTGGTGGATAAGATCATGGAATCCACCTTGCGCGATAACCCGGATTACCTCTCTATTTCGGTCATTTTTGAAGAAAATGCTTATGACGGGCGCGATGCGGAATTCACCGACAAACCCGAGCAGGCACCAAAAGGGCGTTATGCCTTCTTTGTGGATCGCGATCAGTCCGGCAACTACAAAATGCACCCACTGCTCTCTTATCTGACGCCGGGCCAGGGCGACTACTATCTGCTGCCGCAGAAAAGCCAGAAAGATACGCTGATTGAACCTTACAGCTATGCCTATAACGGTGTGCCGACGCTGCTGACCTCGGTGGCAGCACCGATTGTCAGCGACGGCAAATTGCACGGCGTGGTGACATCCGATATTTCGCTGGCGTCATTGCAGCAGAAAGTAAATCGGATCAAACCGTGGGCGGGCGGCGGCTACGCGGTGCTGCTCTCGACCGCCGGAAAAGTGATTTCTTACCCGGATAAAAACCTGACCAGCAAACCTTATCCCGGCAAAACGGACAACTTCAGCAGCAGCGTGGTGGAACAAGACGATCCGATTCTTGGTGAGAAAGGCCTGATTACCTGGCAGCCGATTACCATCGGCAACAGCAGCGATAGCTGGTATCTCGGCGTTGTCGCGCCGGTGAGCCAGGTGATGGCGGCGGCGAATCGCCAGCTACTCAACGCCATTATTCTTGGTGTGATCAGCATCCTGTTGGTCAGTGCGCTGCTGGGGCTTCTCTTCAGCCGCAAAGTGCTGAAGCCGATTGGCGGCGAGCCGCTGGAAGGCGCGACCATTGCGCTCTCCGTGGCGGATGGCAAGCTGGATAACGCTATCCATGTTAAACAGGGCGATCGCAGTAGCCTGTTCTATGCGCTGCACACCATGCAGGCGCAGTTACGGCAGATTGTCGGCCAGATAAAAGATGCCAGCGATTCCGTGCGCCAGGGTGCCGGGGAGATTGTCAGTGGTAATATCAACCTCTCGTCGCGCACCGAGCAGCAAGCGTCGGCGCTGGAGCAAACAGCCGCCAGCATGGAACAGTTCAGCGCGACAGTGAAACATAACGCGGAAAACGCGCACCAGGCGACGGTGCTGACGGAGAATGCCACCCAGATCGCCAGCCGTGGCGAGAAACTGGTTAGTCAGGTGGTATCTACCATGGCACAAATTGATGACAGTGCGCGCAAGATCGGCGATATCACCGCCATCATTAACAGCATTGCTTTCCAGACTAATATCCTGGCGTTGAACGCAGCGGTAGAAGCGGCGCGGGCGGGCGAGCAGGGGCGCGGTTTTGCGGTGGTGGCCTCAGAAGTGCGCAACCTGGCGCAGCGCAGCGCCAACGCCGTGAAAGAGATTGGCGCGCTGATTGAAGAGTCCGGCAAGCGAGTGGGAACCGGCGTTCAACTGGTTAACGACGCCGGGAAAACCATGCAGGAGATGACACAGGCGGTGAACTCGGTGCAGTCGATCATTACCGAGATCGTCAGTGCGTCGGATGAGCAGGCCAAGGGTATCAGCCAGGTGACGATTGCGGTGAACGAGATGGACGGCGTAACGCAACAGAACGCCTCGCTGGTGCAGCAGATGGCGGCGGCGGCTACCTCGCTTGAGGATCAGGCGCAGCAGCTTGCGCAAAGCGTGCAGCAGTTCCGGCTGGAAGCCTAACGCCACTGGTCGCGCTATTCGGCGACCAGTTCGATGCGGTTGCCGTCCGGATCGAGGATCACCGCTTCATAAAAACCATCGCCAGTCCATCTTGCCGGGCTGGCGAGTTTATTCTTCTGGCGTGCTTTTTCTGCCATCGCATCCACAGTTTCGATGCGACCAACGGTAATGGCGATGTGTGCCCAGCCGACAAATTCCGGGTTTGCTGGCGCATCGGTCAGTTCCGGCAGCGTCATCAGCTCAATTGTCGGGCCATCCTTTAGCGAGATAAAGTACGAGGCGAACCCCGCGCGATTTTTACTGACATATTTTTCATTACTGGTAGCGGAAAAAAAGTCGCGCCAGAACGTTCGCTGAGCGTCGAGGTTACGCGTCCAGAGCGCGACGTGGGCAATTTTCATTGTTATCTCCTTGAAGGGGGGTGGGGGTAAGCATTGATAATATGACGGTTTACGTTGTTTATCTTTCCTCTCTTTCGATTTCTTGCCAGCCCTGACCTGAGATGTTAAAAGGTGCCCCTTTATAAAACCAGAAAGGGGAAGGACGTGAAAAACGCGTCACAGGCAGCGGGTAAGGTAACCGATGCCGGGCCGGAAACAGGGCCGACACTACAACGGGGATTGAAAAACCGTCATATCCAGTTAATTGCGCTGGGCGGCGCGATTGGTACCGGGTTGTTCCTTGGTATCGGCCCGGCGATTCAGATGGCCGGGCCAGCCGTGCTGCTGGGTTATGGCATCGCCGGGATTATCGCTTTCCTGATCATGCGCCAGCTTGGCGAAATGGTGGTAGAAGAGCCTGTTTCCGGTTCGTTCTCGCACTTTGCCTATAAATACTGGGGGCCATTTGCTGGTTTCCTCTCTGGCTGGAACTACTGGGCAATGTTTGTGCTGGTGGGCATGGCCGAGCTGACCGCCGCCGGGATTTATATGCAGTACTGGTTCCCGCAGGTGCCGACCTGGATTTGGGCTGCTGCGTTCTTTGTCATTATCAACGCTGTCAACCTGGTGAACGTGCGCTTGTATGGCGAAACCGAGTTCTGGTTTGCGTTGATCAAAGTGATTGCTATCATCGGCATGATCGCTTTTGGCCTGTGGATGCTGTTTACCGGCCACGGCGGCGGACGCGCGAGCTTCGATAACCTCTGGCGTTACAACGGCTTTTTCGCGACCGGCTGGCATGGGCTTATTCTCGCGCTGGCGGTAATTATGTTCTCTTTCGGGGGACTGGAGCTGATTGGTATCACCGCCGCCGAGGCCAGCGAGCCGCACACCACGATTCCGAAAGCCGTGAATCAGGTGGTGTATCGCATTTTACTGTTCTACATCGGTTCGCTGGTGGTGCTGTTGGCGCTTTATCCGTGGATTGATGTCAAAGCGAATAGCAGCCCGTTTGTGATGATTTTTCACGATCTGGACAGTAATCTGGTCGCTTCTGTGCTGAATTTCGTGATTCTGGTGGCTTCTCTGTCGGTATATAACAGCGGGGTTTACTCCAACAGCCGTATGCTGTTTGGTCTCTCTGTGCAGGGTAACGCGCCTGCGTTTCTGACCCGCGTCAGCCGCCGCGGTGTGCCGATCAACTCGCTGTTTCTTTCGGCGGCCATCACGTCGCTGGTGGTGTTGGTGAACTACTTGCTGCCGCAAAAAGCGTTTGGCATGCTGATGGCGCTTGTCGTGGCGACACTGCTGCTGAACTGGATCATGATTTCGCTGGCTCATCTGAAGTTCCGCGCCGCGATGCGCCGTAAAGGTCGCGTTCCGCAATTCAAAGCGCTAATCTTCCCGGCAGGCAACTATCTGTGCATCGGTTTTATGCTGATGATCCTCGTGCTGATGTACACCATGGAGGATATGCGCCTGTCAGCGCTACTGCTTCCTGCGTGGGTCGTATTCTTGTTCGTGGCTTTCAAGCTGCTGCGCCGCGCACCTCAGTGCGCGTGATCCCGCTCTCTTCCCGCCGGATCAGGCGGGAATCTACTGTGATATTTCTCGCGCCAGCGCCTTATATTTCGGGCATGATAACGAAAAATTTCGCCAGCCGTCCGTGCTGGCTTTTTTATTTTATCGCACTGGATCTGACATGACCCGGCAACGACAAGCCGACCTCTTCCTTGTTCTGACCACGATGATTGCCGCCTCTCTTTGTTACGGCGAGCGTCTAGCATTGCAAAAAATTATCGGCGGAGTGCTGATCCTGCTTGCGCAGATCGGGTTCCGCTGGTGTAGGGTGTCGCGTCTGCCTTCAAAGGTGTAACGTTCCTGCCAGCACCGTATGTGCCGCGCCGCCCATCAGCACGCGGCCATCGTCGGTGCAGTGAAGTGCCAGTACACCGCCGCGCCGTGATGCCTGGTAAGCGGTAAGCGAGCGCTTACCCAGTCGCTCTGACCAGTATGCTGCCAGCGCGCAGTGTGCCGAGCCAGTGACCGGGTCTTCATTGACGCCGACCCACGGCGCAAAATAACGCGACAGTACATCATATTCCCCATCACCTGGCGCAGTAACAGCCACTCCGCGCCCAGGTTGTGCACCTAGTGCCTGGAAGTCCGGCTGCAATGTCCGTACGATCTGCGCATCATCAACCACCACCAGTTGTTTGGTGCCAAACAGGCCGTAGTCACGCACTTGCGTGCGTTCCAGCCCTAGTGCATCAAGTAATGCCGGTGGCACGGCGCTGTGCAGTTGCGGGGGGAGTAACGGGAAATCGAGCTGAATACCCTCTGCGCCGAGTGTGGCGGATAGCGGGCCGGAGAGCGTCTGAAAAGTCATTGTTTCACCCGCTTGCAGATGCCTGGTTTGATGCAGGATATGCGCCGTCGCCAGCGTACCGTGTCCACATAAATCCACTTCGGCCTGCGGTGTAAACCAGCGCAGGTTGTTATCGGCAAGATTGAGAAACGCCGTTTCCGAGAGCGCCATCTCATTGGCAATCTGCTGCATTAATCTGCTCTCCAGCCCCTGTGGCGTGATGCATACTCCCGCCGGGTTGCCGGAAAAAGGATGCGCACTAAACGCGTCCACCTGATAAATATCGAGTTCCATCGCTTCGCTCTCTTCGTAACAAAATCATAACACTACCGCTGTTTCGCGATAACGGATAGCGTTCTTTAGCTGGCCGGGCAACGGTGAGCCAGTTGTTGGCGCGCACTGACTGCCGCTGCTGCCAGTACCAGCATCATAACCACTTCTGTCACCAGAAAACCGCTCAGCGCGGTGCTGTAATTGCCGTGTGACTGACCTACCAGATAGAGAAATACGCTGCCAAGTGCGGCCGGGCCGAGACCCAACGCAGCCTGTTGCAGCGTGCTGAGCAGCGCGCTGCCAGCGCCCGCATCCTGGGTGGTGATATCCCGCATTCCGATGCGATAAAAGCTGTTCACAATCAGCGCCTGGCCGTAGCCAATGAGCGCAGTGGAAGGTGCCAGCGCCAGCACGCCGACCATCCGCCCGGAGAGTTGTAATGTGGCAATCAGTGCCACCAGTCCGCCCACCTGAATGACCAGCCCGGTCAGTAAAATCGTACGCATGCTGTAACGGGCAATCAGTTTCGGCGCATACCAGGCTGAGACAAAATAGGCGATACCGAGCGCTACAAAGCTGTTACCGGACTGGTAGGGCGTCATTCCCATGCCTGCCTGCAACGTCAGCGCCATACAGAACATAAAACCGGACCACGCGGTGAAAAATAGCAGTGCAATCAGCAGACCAAAACGAATGCTGTGCAGCTTAAGTAGATGTGGCGGCACCAGCGGAACCAAACCGGCGCGCTGTTGTTGCAAGGCGCTGCTACGCATCCACAGAGCAAGTGGGAACAGCGCCAGCAGCGCGGCCTGCGTCGGCCATGGCCAGTGCAGTTCCGGGCCGAGCGCCAGCGGGAACAGCAGGCAGCAGAGGATGAGTGCCAGCGCGAAAGTACCCTGCCAGTCAATACGAGTCCGGGTATTGTTGCGCGTCTCCGGCAGGTAGCGGTTCAGCGCCAGTATCAACAGACAAATCGGTACGTTGATAAAGAAGGCGTTACGCCAGCCCAGCCCTGCGATATCAGCCGAAACCAGCCAGCCGCCACACATCTGGCCAATAATGAATGACACGCCGCCAATACCGCCATACAGACTAATAGCGCGGGCATGTGCGGTACCTTTTAACGTGACATGCAACGTGGCGAGAATTTGCGGCACGATCAACGCTGCGCCGATGCCCTGTAACGTGCGGGCGGCCAACAGTGCAGGGGCGGAGTTCGCCAGGCCGCACAGCAGCGAGGCGATGCCGAAGATCGCTACGCCTACTAAAAACAGGCGTTTGCGCCCAAAGTTATCGCCCAGCTTGCTGCCCATCGCCAGGCAGACGGCAAATGCCACGCCGTACAGGGCAACGATCAACGCCAGTTGCGTGGCACTAGTGTGCAATGACTGGGTGATCGAGTCGAGTGCGACGTTGGTGATTGAAGTATCTATCTGGGGCAACATCTGCCCGGTCAACAGAAGTATCAGGCCTGCCCGGCCAGGTGAAACAGCAGACGTTTTCATGGTGACTCCATTGCGTCATTCATCAGATGGACGTAGCATCACCGATTAGAAAAACGGGTACCAGTTCTTACGTATACTGGTACTGGCAATACTATGCTGGAGGGTGTAATGACGCTGATAAGCGATCGGATGATGGATGTGACCATCCAGGATGAAAACCGCAAACAGCTCGGCGCATTTTTACGCGCCCGCCGGGAGAGTCTCGATCCACAGCGTCTGGGCCTGCCGCGCAGTGGTCGGCGGCGCACACCAGGGCTGCGACGAGAAGAGGTGGCGCTGCTGGCTGATGTTGGTGTCACCTGGTATACCTGGCTGGAGCAGGGAAGGGATGTGAACCCTTCGGCAGCGGTTTTACACGCTATTGCCAGCGCATTGCAATGTTCTCCCACCGAAACGCGGCACCTGTTTTTACTCGCCGGATTAACGCCTGCCGAAACGCTGAATGTGCCGCAATGCGAGGGAATTAGCGAGGGTACGCGCCGCCTGCTGGATAGCCTGCTGCCGCAACCGGCCAGCATTCAGAAACCTAATTTTGATATTGTGGCATGGAATGTCGCTTTTGAGCGCCTGATGGGGGTTAAGTTCGATGAAATCCCCGAAGATGAGCGCAATTGTATCTATCTTTATCTCACGCATCCGCAGTGGCGTAGCCGTCTTGGCAGCGATGACAGCGTATTGCAGACATTTGTGGCCTATTTTCGTGCGGCGATGGCGGAGCATCGTGGCGATCCGTTATGGGAAGCAAAGCTGGCGCGCTTTTGCGCTGCATCCAGCGAATTTGCCACGCTATGGCGGAAATATCTGGATGTGCGCGGCGTGGAAAATAAGCTGAAACTGTTTACCCATCCGCAGTTGGGAGAGTTTACCTTACAGCAAATGTACTGGTATTCCGCGCCGCGTAACGGTTCGCGGCTGCTGGTTTATCTGCCGGTAGATGCGCCGGGTGAGCGAGCGCTTAGCTGGCTGGCTGAGAACGTGTAGGGCGCAGCCGTTGCTGCTCTTTGCGCGAAAGACCATCCACTACCCGATCCCATGACGTCTGAATCAGCGAGGCCAGCAGCGATTCGTCGATCTCTTCCCCGGCATAGACCGAAATCCAGTGCTTTTTGTTCATGTGATACCCCGGTTCAATACTGGGGTAGATTTGCTGGTTGAGCAGGGCGGTTTGCGGCTCTGCTTTCAGGTTCACCATTGGTCTGCCGTGGGCGGTGGCGGTGAGCATAAAAATTTTGCCGCACACTTTGAACACATCATATTCCGGGCCAAATGGCCAGCAGTGCTCGGTAAACGGCATCTCAAGTGCAATACGGTGCGCGCAGGCCTGCAATGTTTTACTGTCCATTTATCCCCTCAGCCGTGAGTGCGCGCCACATCGCTTCAAAACCGAGGCGTTTGATCTCTTTGACGCGTGAGGGATCGCGGCTGGCAAAGGTGATGGTGGTATCCGCCAGTGTCAGGAAAATGGCATCGCCAAACGGCGCAAATTCGCCGTCGAGAAAAACCGGCAATACCGAGCGGTGGCAGAGCTCGTGCAGCTCCGGAAAAATATCGGTAACCTGCTGGCGGGTTTCCGGGCGCAGTTTTTCGCTGACGGAAATTTGCCGCACCGCGCAGTGGCCGTTGGGGTGACGAATTCCCCAGTCGATATAGCTGTCCCAGACTGAATGCGTATGGACTTTCGGATCGTTGATAGTGCGATCGAAGTTCTCCAGCATGGTGCCGCACAGGTCGGTTTTCAGATGCAGGTAAAGCGCGTTCAGCAGGTCGTCTTTGGTGGCGAAGTAGCGAAACAGCGTCCCTTCCGCAACTCCCGCATTGCGGGCTATTAAGGCGGTGGAAGCGGCAATCCCGGATTGTGCAATGGCTTCGGTAGCTGCTTCCAGTAACGCTTGTTTTTTGTCTTCACTCTTTGGACGAGCCACTACATTTTTCCTCACACATTTTAAAAACCACGATTGAAACATGCCCACCTGGAGGCTGCAACGTCGAATGTCAAAGAAAGAAAATGATCTTGACGGTTTGCTGTTGTTTTCTATAATGAGTGCTTACTCACTCATAATCAAGTTTATTTCATGTCGTCTCTACGGACTGGAGCGATTTCTTCGGGTCAGGATATGAAGCCTCTTATTTTCAGCGTGGTCATGGTTATGCTCGTTGCGTCCGCCGCCAGTTTACCCTTTGTTTTAAATGCAGGATTTGGCAAAGCGCCACAAGGCGAACAGCTTACAGAAGTCGAAAAATCACCCCATTACCGTGACGGCAAATTTCAAAACATGCTGCCGACGCCCGGCTTTACCGGTAAGAAAAATATGCTGGCCGCATGGTGGGATTTTCTGGTCACCAAACGGGAAAACGCCCGACCACAGCAGCCGTTGCCAATGGTGCAAACGGATCTTGCCAGCCTGCCTGTTGAACAGGACACGCTGGTATGGATGGGGCACTCTTCGTGGTACCTGCAACTGGCGAGCAAACGCATCCTGATCGATCCGGTGCTGAGCGACTACGCTGCGCCATTTCCATTTCTCAATAAAGCGTTTGCCGGGAATGATGCATGGACAGCACAGAGCCTACCGGAGATCGATCTGTTGATCATTTCTCACGATCACTATGACCATCTGGATTACGCCACCATCAAGGCGATGATGCCGAAAATCAAACAGGTCGTGACGCCGCTGGGCGTCGGTTCGCACCTGCGTTACTGGGGCATGAATCCGCAGATTATTCGTGAAGCGGACTGGCAGCAGAACGTGGCGATAGGCGATGGACTAACGGTACATGTGCTGCCGTCGCGCCATTTCTCCGGGCGCGGCCTGAAACGTAACCAGACGCTGTGGGCCAGTTTCATGTTTGTCACCGACCAGCGCAAGGTCTATTACAGCGGTGATACCGGCTATGGCCCGCATTTTAAAGCCATCGGCGAGCAGTTTGGCCCGGTGGACATCGCCATCATGGAAAACGGCCAGTATGACGAAGACTGGAAGTACATCCATATGATGCCGGAACAGGCCGCGCAGGCGGCGGAAGAGATTAATGCACGCGCGGTTCTGCCGGGCCACG
Source organism: Kosakonia arachidis (assembly GCF_900116535.1). GTDB lineage: Bacteria > Pseudomonadota > Gammaproteobacteria > Enterobacterales > Enterobacteriaceae > Kosakonia > Kosakonia arachidis. The sequence goes on from NZ_FPAU01000006.1 coordinate 210,836, forward strand.
CGGGGCGTTTTGTGTTGGCAAAACACACATGGGACGATCCGTACAAACGGCTGGCGGCAGCAAGCCGGGGCAAAAATTTTCGTTTACTGACACCGATGCTGGGCGAACCGGTTCTTGCGGCTAACGATACGCAGGAATTTCGTGCCTGGTGGGAATAAACCCGTTTATTAATCGAAGAGCAGAGGGGGGAGCGCAGTATGACTATTTCCGCTCAGGTTATCGACACTATCGTCGATTGGATCGACGACAATCTCCATCAACCGCTACGTATTGATGATATTGCTGCGCACGCGGGCTATTCCAAATGGCACCTGCAACGCCTCTTCTTGCAGTATAAAGGGGAGAGTCTTGGACGTTATATTCGCGAGCGTAAACTGTCGCTTGCCGCGCAGGATTTACTCAATACCGATCAGAAGGTTTACGATATCTGCCTTAAGTACGGCTTTGATTCGCAACAAACCTTCACGCGTACCTTTACCCGTACGTTTAATCAGCCACCGGGCGCATATCGTCGGGAGAACCACCCACATACGCATTAAATGCATGAACTAAAATCCGGCCATTAAGGCCGGTTTTTTTACTCATCGATCGTCTGCGTTATGCCGAGGCGCTGTAAAAAACCACAGATTCCTTCGCGGGCCAGTAATAGCGCCAACAGCTTCTGCTCTTCGGGCGTCATGTTCTGTAAAACTTTGACAATCTCCCGCAGCGGACTGTTTTCACTCACATAGGAGGGTACCGGCTCTGCGATAGAGTAAGGAGAATGGCGCTGGCGCATGGAGGGCGTTTTCATCACGAAATTTCGCACTTCTTTGGTGATGTGAATCAGCCTTGCGCGACCACCTTTGATACCGGGTAACGCTTCCGTTTGCCAACCTTGTTCCCGGATCCAGCGATTAACGGTTTGTCTGGCAACACCGAGAAAATCGGCCAGCTCTTCAGTCGTCATTTTGTTAGCGAGTTTCATCATTTTATTTCTGAATGCGGATGCCAAGACGTTGCAATAACCCGGTTATGCCGTCACGTAAGAGTAGAGAGGTGAGTTGCTTTTGCTCGGCGTCAGTCATCTCTTTCGCCAACGAAATAAGCAAAGCTTCAAGTGAGTTGTTACTGACAGGCATCGTAGGGGCCGACTCTTCGCTACGCTGTGCGCTGCGAATAAAGGTGCGTACTTGCTCATTCACATGCACCAGCCGGGCTTTGCCTCCTTGCACTCCAGGTTTTGGTGAGGTGATCCAGCCTTCTTTGCGCACCCATTTATTGATGGTTTGCCGACTGTACCCGGTAAGACTGGCTAACTCTTCTGGTGTCATTCGTTCCTTGAGCATGTAATTTCCAGAATGGTTGTAAGGGTAATTAGTGGTTTATGTTATAGCACCATTTTACTGGAAAATGTGACACGTTTAACTACTGACTGTGAAGAGTTACGCAATGTCCTTAATTTGCATGCTTTTTCATCGATTAATTGGCGAGGTACGATTTTGCCGTTGACACCTGGCAAGGGAATTCATATTATGCCGCCCGTCAACACGACACGCTTTACGTAATGGGGCTATAGCTCAGCTGGGAGAGCGCTTGCATGGCATGCAAGAGGTCAGCGGTTCGATCCCGCTTAGCTCCACCAAATTCCGAACCCAACGGAGTTGGTGCGTAGAGATAAATTGTGGGGCTATAGCTCAGCTGGGAGAGCGCTTGCATGGCATGCAAGAGGTCAGCGGTTCGATCCCGCTTAGCTCCACCAAAATGTCAAACCCTCGCGTTTACGCGGGGGTTTTTGTTTTTTAACTTCCTGTTTCTCGTTTTATTTCACCGCGAGCAGTTGTCGATATTTCTACGCTATTTCTGGTATGGCTATTATTAAGCATAATGCTGGAGATTATCTTTTTATTCTGCCAGTTATTCCAGGTACTTGCAGTCTGCGCGATTGTGTGCTGGCGCCATAGTATGCTAAATAGAGGTATGGTGATACGTGTAGTGTGGATAGGATTTTTGGCACCTGCCGGCATTAAGGCATCAATGTATATTGCTGCGACCTGGTTTAACTATCCGATTAATCTTTCAAATTTCTCCGGCTCCGGAATAATCATTTTCTCAATTATTAATATACAAAACCTGATTTGTGCAGCGCTCATTTTTACTGTGACCATCTATTATCCTCTACGCAGGATAATCAATCCGCGTTTTGCACGAACACTCTGCTATTACAATCGACAGCTTTTTTATCTCTGGCGTTGTTTGAGCATTATGCGATAGCGCTGCAGACAGTGATCGTCCAAATCACCGAAGAGCAGGCTTTTTCAATTCCGAAGTCAGTATTCTTAATATCCTGCAATTGCGCCAGGCAGGGTTTAAAATTGCCATCGACGATTTTGGTAGCGGTTATGCTAAGTTTGAGCGCCTGAAACGGCTGCAACCGAATATCAGCAAGATTGATGGCTGCTTTGTGCGGGATATTCTCAGTATTGGCAAGATATGGTGATTGTTAAAGCGATTTGCAAACTGGCGAAAGCAAAGTCTCTCACTGCGGAGTATGTGGAAAACGAAGCTCAACGTGAACTGCAGTTGGAGGCGGGAGTGGATTATCTGCAAGGGTATTTATTTGGTAAGCTGCAGCTGTTGACTGATGGCGAATAAAAAAACCGGGGAATTCCCCGGTTTTTTTGTCTGGGACGTCGCTATCAGATCACCAGCGCGGCGATGGCGGCTGACAACACACTGACCAGTGTCGAGCCGTACACCAGCTTCAGACCAAAGCGGGAAACTACGTTGCCTTGCTCTTCATTCAGGCCTTTGATTGCGCCTGCGATAATGCCGATAGAGGAGAAGTTTGCGAAGGAAACGAGGAACACCGACAGAATGCCTTCAGAACGCGGGGAAAGGTTAGCTGCGATTTTTTGCAGATCCATCATTGCCACGAATTCGTTAGACACCAATTTGGTTGCCATGATGCTGGCAACTTGCAATGCTTCATTCGCCGGCACACCCAGAATCCAGGCGATCGGATAGAATATATAACCGAGAATGCCCTGGAAGGAGATGCCGAAAATAGCAGCAAACAGCGCGTTCAGGGCGGAGATCAGCGCGATAAAGCCGATCAACATTGCCGCCACGATAATCGCCACTTTAAAGCCCGCCAGAATGTATTCACCCAGCATTTCGAAGAAGCTTTGACCTTCGTGCAGTTTTGCCATCTGCAGATTTTCTTCGCTTTCTTCAACACGGTACGGGTTGATCAGCGACAGAACAATAAAGGTGCTGAACATGTTCAGTACCAGTGCCGCCACCACATATTTTGGCTGGAGCATAGTCATGTACGCGCCGACGATGGACATGGAAACCGTTGACATTGCTGTCGCGGCCATGGTGTACATGCGGTTGCGTGACATTTTGCCGAGGATATCTTTATAAGCGATAAAGTTTTCGGACTGACCCAGAATCAGGGAGCTGACGGCGTTAAAGGACTCCAGTTTGCCCATGCCGTTAACTTTGGAAAGCACCGTCCCGATGGCGCGAATAATGATTGGCAGTACACGAATATGTTGCAGAATACCGATCAATGCAGAAATAAAGACGATTGGGCATAGCACTTTCAGGAAGAAGAACGCCAGACCTGCGTCATTCATTTTACCGAAGACGAAGTTAGTGCCTTCGTTAGCAAAACCGAGCAGTTTTTCAAACATTTCGGAGAAGCCTTTCACGAAGCCAAGGCCAATATCAGAGTTCAGGAAGAACCAGGCTAGTAAAACCTCAATCACCAGCAGTTGAATAACAAAACGAATGCGGACCTTCTTGCGATCGCTGCTAAAGAGCAGGGCAAGCAGCGCCACAACAGCAAGCGCCAGAACAAAGTGCAGAACGCGGGACATATTTGCTCCAAATATGAGACGGGTAGGAATTTTGTGCACATTCTATGTAACAAGTGGAAAGAAAACGAGATCAAAAACACACTATATTGATGTCGTGTGACCAGACTCAAAAATAGTGATCAAACATACATTTCTGTTATGTTAAGTAAGGGCGTGAAAAGTTACATTGAAATGCTACACTCTTAACATAATTCGACGATGGTTCCTGCTATCGCCGTCACCATCCTTGAGATCCGGCCCTTCTATCGTTTCTGGCTATCAGAGAAATCAGGTAAATCCACCATACATGAACTTGATAACCATTCGCATTTTGCTAGCATGAAACATAGCAAAGGCTATATTTAGGGGCAATAAATGAACAATAGTCGCGTTGAGAATAGTAGTGGGCGTGCAGCGCGCAAATTAAAGCTGGCGCTAATGGGGCCTGCGTTTATTGCCGCGATTGGTTACATTGATCCGGGGAATTTCGCCACTAACATCCAGGCAGGAGCCAGCTTCGGCTACCAGTTGCTGTGGGTTGTCGTGTGGGCCAACGTTATGGCGATGTTGATCCAGTTGCTGTCTGCCAAGCTCGGTATCGCCACTGGGAAAAATCTTGCTGAGCAGATCCGCGATCACTATCCGCGTCCACTGGTATGGTTTTACTGGATTCAGGCGGAAATCATCGCCATGGCAACCGATCTGGCGGAATTTATTGGCGCCGCGATTGGCTTCAAATTGCTCCTTGGCGTTTCGCTGCTGCAAGGCGCGGTACTTACCGGTATTGCGACGTTCCTTATTTTGATGTTGCAACGTCGCGGGCAAAAACCCCTCGAGAAAGTTATTGGCGGGCTACTGTTGTTTGTGGCGGCGGCATACATTGTTGAGCTGGCCTTTTCGCAGCCGAAGCTGGCGCAACTGGCGCAAGGTATTGTCATCCCCAGCTTGTCGGGGACCGACGCCGTGTTCCTTGCAGCGGGTGTACTGGGCGCGACTATCATGCCACATGTGATTTACCTGCACTCGTCGCTGACACAGCATCTGCATCAGGGCACGCAGCGCGAGCGCTACTCTGCGACAAAATGGGACGTCGGCATTGCCATGACCATTGCCGGCTTTGTTAACCTGGCGATGATGGCGACGGCAGCGGCGGCGTTTCATTTTAACGGACATACCGGCGTGGCAGATCTCGATCAGGCTTATCTGACGCTGGAACCGCTTTTAAGCCATTCTGCGGCAACCATTTTTGGTTTGAGTCTGGTGGCGGCCGGTCTCTCCTCCACCGTGGTGGGGACGTTGGCGGGACAGGTGGTGATGCAGGGGTTTATCCGCTTTCATATTCCGCTGTGGGTGCGTCGTAGTATTACTATGATGCCGTCGTTTATCGTTATCTGGCTGGGGTTGGACCCGACCCGTATTCTGGTGATGAGCCAGGTGCTGTTGAGCTTCGGCATTGCGCTGGCATTGGTGCCGTTACTGGTCTTTACCAGCGATCGTAAATTGATGGGGGGGCTGGTAAACAGCACTCTGGTGAAACGCACAGGTTGGTTAATTGTGGTGCTGGTGGTGAGCTTAAATGGCTGGCTGCTGGTTGGAACACTTGCGGGTTTATAATGAAAATGCCCGCAGGCGTTTGTCGTTGCGGGCAGTGTATTGAATACCGAATAGCGGGTGCTATTCGGCACGGAAATTAGTGGTGATGGCCACGCCACGGGCCGTCATGATCATCACGGTCGCGCCAGCCTTCGCTATACCCGCGTTCGTAAGCATCGCGTCTATCCCAGCCGCGATGCCAGCCGCGATCGTGTCTGTACCAGCGGTCACCGCGCCATTCATAGTGGCGACCCCAGTAGTCCCGATCGCGCCAGCGTCCGCCGTCCCAGTAGTTACCATAGTTATCGCGATCGCCAATTTGCAATTTAATCGATGGCAACAGGGTGATTTCGCCAGCATTAGCGACCAGCGGCGCTGAAGCCATTAACACTGCTGCCAGAATCAGTGACCTGAACATACTCTTCTCCTCACGATCGGGCCGAAACGGCCTGCTACAACAATTTTACGGGGCGGCAATACCCTGTATTATTGGCGGAACTCTTAAATCGTGAATAGCAGCACTTTTTGCTAAAATAGTATTTATTTTGCACTGCTCAGAATCGCGTCGATCTCAGCACACTCAGCCGCAGTGAAGTGACGGTTTTCCAGCATGCCCATCGCATCCTCGAGCTGGCTTATCTTGCTGGCGCCAATCAGTATTGACGTCACCTTATCATCGCGCAGCACCCATGCCAGCGCCATCTGTGACAGCTTCTGACCACGCCGTTGCGCCAGTGCATTCAGCGCACGCACGATGTTCATTTTTTGCGGGGTAAGCTGCTCCGGGTTGAGGAAACGGCTACTGCTGGCAGCGCGTGAATCTGCCGGGATCCCCTGCAAGTAGCGGTCGGTTAGCTGCCCGCCAGCCAGCGGAGAGAAGGCAATACTACCCACCCCGTTTTTCTGCAACACGTCCAGCAATTCGTCTTCAACCCAGCGCTCAAACATTGAGTATTTGGGCTGATGAATCAGGCAAGGCGTTCCAAGGTCATTAAGAATATCAATTGCTTCCTGTGTCTGTGCTGCCGGATAGTTAGACAGGCCGACATACAGCGCTTTGCCCTGGCGCACAATGTGATCCAGTGTGCGCATCGTCTCTTTCAGCGGTGTTTCCGGATCCGGACGGTGATGGTAGAAGATATCCACATATTCAAGCCCCATTCGACGCAGGCTTTGATCGAGGCTGGCAATCAAATACTTGCGGGAACCCCAGTCGCCGTACGGGCCATCCCACATGGTGTAACCGGCTTTAGTGGAAATAATCAGTTCGTCCCGTAGGGAGTGAAAATCTTCATGCAGGATGCGACCAAAATTACATTCAGCCGCTCCCGGCGGCGGCCCATAATTATTAGCAAGGTCGAAGTGGGTAATGCCGAGATTGAAAGCGTGCTGCAATAACTGACGGCTGTTTTCCAGCAGTGTGGTATCCCCAAAGTTATGCCACAGGCCAAGTGAAATGGCCGGAAGCTTTAATCCGCTGTCACCGCAGCGACGATAAGCCATGTTTTGATAACGCGCAGGATCTGCCTGATAAGCCATGCTGTACTCCTATTTTGTCTTTGCTGTGTAAGAGCCTATCCCATAAGGCTATTTTATTTGCCATTTTGGTCCTGGGCAGTGCTCACACAAAATGTGTTGGCATTTTGAACGCCGCTTGCGGCGGCCCTTTAGGGCGAGCGAAGCGAGTCATCCTCACGTACTGCGTATACGCTCCGGTTGTTGCGCGCTGTCCGTGTCAAAACTGGCTGCAACACGATACGCCTGGTGGGATGGGTTCTCAGTGTATGCGTTTACACGCATTGGCCTTCCCGAGCGTACACTGAGTTGGGTCGTAAAGCTTACTTTCCACCTGAGATATAGCTTCTAACCTGGATTCTCATCACATTTCTTTAATACTCAGATCAATGTTAAAGGCATGGGATCAACGACATGCAAAGTGATTACTCAATTGCTGACTACTTACTCGACAGGCTCGTTGGCTGCGGTATCCACCACCTTTTTGGCGTGCCGGGCGACTATAACCTGCAATTTCTCGATCATGTGATTCAGCACCCGGCTGTGCAGTGGGTCGGTTGTGCGAATGAACTTAACGCCGCCTACGCCGCTGATGGTTACGGACGTTGTCGGGGCGCGGGCGCATTATTAACCACCTTTGGTGTGGGTGAATTGAGTGCAATAAACGGTGTTGCCGGCAGCTATGCCGAATATGTTCCGCTATTGCATATCGTTGGTGCACCCTGTAGCGGAGTACAGCAACGGGGTGAATTGCTACACCACTCGCTTGGCGACGGTGATTTTCACCATTTTTACCGGATGAGTGAGCCAATTACTGCCGCTCGTGCCATTTTAACCGCGCAAAATGCCTGCTATGAGATCGATCGTGTGCTTGAAGTGATGCTGACGCAGTCCCGTCCCGGCTATCTGATGCTGACTGCAGATGTGGTGAAAATGCCTGCTACTCCGCCTGTAAACGCTCTCACAATTCCCCCGTTCCCGGTAAACGAAGCATGTCTGAATGCTTTTCGGCAGCATGCGCAGGCGATGTTATCAGCGGGTTCCAGCGTGGCGTTACTGGCCGATTTTCTCGCCCGCCGTTTCAGCGTTCATAAGCTGCTGCAATGCTGGATGAAAGATTCACCGCTGCCGCATGCCACACTGCTGATGGGGAAAGGGTTATTTGATGAAACGCAACCCGGTTTTGTTGGCACATACAGCGGCATGGCCAGCCCGGCGCCAGTGCGCGAGGCGATAGAGGGCGCGGATACGGTGATCTGCATCGGTACACGTTTTACGGATACGCTGACCGCCGGGTTTACCCAGCGACTTGTTCAGGAACACACTATTGAAATCCAGCCCTTTGCGGCCCGCGTCGGCGACGTGTGGTTTAGCGGCATTCCGATGCGGGAGGCGATAAATACGTTGATTCCCCTTGTGCGTGCCAGTGCGCATTCCGCGGCGGATCATCGCCCGCCTCAGGCTGTTCATGCCCCGGTTCATCAGGGGACACTCAATCAGGAGACGTTCTGGCAAACCGTACAGCAATTTATTCGTCCTGATGACATTTTACTGGCGGATCAGGGCACAGCGGCGTTTGGCGCGGCTTCCCTGCGTCTGCCTGCCGGAGCGGATCTGCTGGTGCAACCGTTATGGGGATCGATTGGTTTCTGCCTGCCAGCGGCGTTTGGCGCGCAAACAGCCTGCCCGGAACGCCGGGTGGTGTTGATCACCGGCGATGGCGCAGCGCAATTGACGATTCAGGAACTGGGATCGATGCTGCGTGACGGGCAAAAGCCGATCATTTTACTGCTCAACAATGATGGCTATACGGTCGAGCGTGCTATCCACGGCGCAAAACAGCGCTATAACGATATTGCCCGCTGGAACTGGACTCATCTTCCCCATGCGTTAAGCGTGGACTGCCAGGCAGAATGTTGGCGCGTGAGTGAAACCGTGCAATTGGCCCAGGCGCTGGAAGCAGCGGCACATCATCATCGCCTTGCGTTGATAGAAGTGATGCTGCCAAAAACCGATCTACCGGATCTGTTACGGGATGTCACCCATGCACTCGAAGCGCGTAATAACTAAGCGTTATTGATTGCGCCGGGGAACAATCATTAACGGTTTCCCGACCAGAAGCAGCCAGGCGGGAAGGATCACGATGCACAACAGCGGCAGCAGTGTCGTATCTGGGACCACCACGGCGGCAAGGAACAGGCTCAGCCAGCCATCACGCGTTACCACCAACACCATACCAAGCACCGCGCAAGAAACCGTCACGGCAGCGGGTACGGCATCGACATGCTCATGCAGCATCAACCCGAGCGCTACACCGACAAACACCGCCGGAAAAATACGCCCGCCGCGAAAACCGCAGGCGGCAGCGACCACCAGTGCAGACAGTTTTACCACCGCAAACAGCAGGTAATCCGTCACCGTTAGTGTCTGGGCGAAGGCCAGTTGTTGCATCTCGTCCAGCCCCTTAAACAGCGTGGCTGGCCCACCAATGATCCCCAGCAGACCAAGCAGGAAGCCACCAACGCCAAGAACCAGCACCGGGTTGTGCAGCTGGTGCATCAACCGGTGCAGGCGCGGCAGGCACCAGACGGCAACCATACCCAGTGCGATGGCAAAAACAGTCACTACCGCGCCGCTGATAATATCGACGATATGCAACTGGGGATAATGGGGGATTGGCAGGGCAAAATGGGGCAGGGCAAACAAACTGCTGGTCAACGCGCCAGCCGCGGCGGCCATCAACGGCGCGAATAAACGGTCCCACAGCGGCACGTCATTGCTGGCGGTCAGGGTTTGTGAAAACACCAGCGCTGCTGCTACCGGCGTACCGAACAGCGCGCCAAGGGTGCCAGCCGAAGCGAGGATGGTCCAGTCCAGCGGCGCTACGCGCGGGAAGATGCGTGCGCCCAGTGCCACGGCGAGCGCAATATTGAGTACCATTACCGGATGTTCCGGCCCAAGACTAACGCCGCCTGCCAGCCCGAGGATCAGCGCCAGTACCAGGCCGGGCAACGCTTTGACTGACACCGGCGCATTGATCAGCGGGACGCTCACCGGATCCGGACCGCCGTGTTCGTGACTGAAACGGATCACCAGACCAACGGCGATCCCGGTCAGCGTCAGTATCAATAAGATCCAGCCGGGCGAATCAGGCGCAATGCCCAGTTGCCACGGAATAGCGCTCCACAAAACAGCTTGCAGCAGAGAAGCTATCTTCATTACCAGTATCAGCACCAGGCTGGAGGCTACGCCGATAGCCAACGCTGGCAGGGCCAGTAGTAACAGTGTTCTGGCTCGCGGATGAAGCATAGATAGGTCCTTGTAAAAGCATCGGGGTGACGCAGAACAATCTGGCGACAACCCGTGGGTTAATCTGTGACGTAGATCTATTATCCTGGGGCACTCGTGTTATGGTCGTTGTTGTTACAGCGCCTTGAATCTACAGTGTTCCAAAGATTTATTCTGACTTTAGCGGAGCCGTAAAAGAATGACAAAGTATGCTTTAGTGGGAGACGTGGGCGGTACCAACGCGCGCTTAGCGTTGTGCGATGTCGACAGTGGTGATATCTCCCGGGCCAAAACCTATTCCGGCCTTGATTATCCCAGCCTGGAAGCCGTAGTGCGCGTTTATCTTGATGAACATGACGTGAGCGTGGAAGACGGTTGCATCGCTATTGCCTGTCCGATTACCGGCGACTGGGTGGCGATGACGAATCACACATGGGCTTTCTCGATTGCGGAAATGAAGAAAAACCTCGGCTTTGCACATCTGGAAATTATCAATGATTTTACCGCCGTATCAATGGCGATCCCGATGCTGAAAAAAGAACACCTGATCCAGTTTGGCGGCGGTGAGGCGGTAGAAGGCAAACCGATCGCTGTTTATGGCGCGGGAACGGGGCTTGGCGTTGCACATCTGGTGCATGTCGATAAACGCTGGGTGAGTTTGCCGGGCGAAGGCGGTCACGTCGATTTCGCACCGAACAGTGAAGAAGAGGGGATTATCCTCGAAGAACTGCGGGCGGAAATCGGCCATGTTTCCGCTGAACGTGTGCTCTCTGGTCCTGGGCTGGTTAATCTCTACCGGGCGATTGTGAAATCTGACGGTCGTCTACCCGAAAATCTGCAACCCAAAGATGTTACCGAACGGGCGCTGGCAGACAGTTGCATTGACTGCCGCCGCGCGCTGTCGCTGTTTTGCGTCATCATGGGACGTTTTGGCGGTAACCTGGCGTTAAACCTCGGTACATTCGGTGGGGTGTATATCGCGGGCGGGATCGTGCCGCGCTTCCTCGATTTCTTTACCGCCTCCGGTTTCCGTGGCGGCTTTGAAGATAAAGGCCGTTTCAAATCCTATGTGCAGGACATCCCGGTCTACCTGATTGTGCACGATAATCCCGGACTACTCGGCTCTGGCGCACATTTGCGCCAGACGCTGGGCCATTTCCTTTAAAGATTCATTAGTTGCCTGAATTCTTTAACTTTGCTGCGGCTGACGGGCACCTGAAAATCCAGGTCTCGCAGCCGCAAGATATAGGTGTTGTTGAACCACGGTTCGATCTCGCCAATTTTATCCAGATTCACACAATATGAGCGGTGGCAGCGAAAGAAATGCGCCGTTGGCAGCTTGCTGCAAAACTCGGTGATATTCATCGGCATCACATACGATTCCCGCTTCGTATAGACGAAGGTCATCTTCTCATGCGCTTCCGCATAATAAATATCGTTAATGCTGGTAACAATAATACGTTCGTCTTTCACCAGGTTAATGGTGGCGTTTTCCCGTGATTGCGGGCTGCTGGCGGTACCCGATTGCTGCTGCCAGGCCGCTTCCAGCTTTCGCAGCATGCTGATAATTCTCGACTCCTGGTAAGGCTTCAGAATGTAGTCAAACGCTTCAAGTTCGAAGGCTTCGACCGCATGCTCTTTCCAGGCAGTAATAAACACAATAAAGGGTTTATGTGCGAACTGGCTGATGTTTTGCGCCAGCAATACGCCATCGAGAGACGGAATATTGATATCGAGAAAGATCGCATCAACCTTGTTGTGCTGTAAATATTTCAGCACATCGAGTCCATCCTCAAAGGTACCGACGATCTCCATTTGGCTGTGTTCCTTTATCAGCCAGCTCAACTCCTGTTGCGCCAGAAATTCATCTTCTACAATGATGACTTTCATCGACTTCTCCTGTTAGGGCAACAATGTTGCTGATGACGAGTGCGGAACATAAAAAGTAATCTCGGTTCCAGGCGTCAGGCGACGAATATGTAATCCGTCGCCATACAGTAATTTCACGCGCTGGTGAACGTTAAGCAGGCCAATCTTATTGCCCGGCATTTCATCGGCCTCCACGCGGGCAATCATCTCTGGTGCGATACCGTTGCCGGTGTCGCGTACCGCGATGCGTACGCGGTTGCCGCACTCTTCCACACTTATCGTTACCACGCCTTTGCCTTTACAGGGCTGAATGCCGTGCACAATGGCGTTTTCTACCAGTGGCTGAATCAACAGACTGGGGATCACACAACTAACCTCTTCATCAATGTCATAAATGACGGTTAATTTGTCGCCAAAACGCGCTTGTTCAATAGCAATGTAATCTTTAATTTGATACAGCTCTTTCTTAATGTCGATCTTCTCATCGTCTTTTAATTCAATGTTATAGCGCAGATAACGCGACAAATTAAAAATCAATTGCCTGGCGGTATCCGGGTTGAGACGAATAGAGGAAGAAATGGCATTCAGAGCATTAAACAGGAAGTGCGGGTTTATTTTGCTTTGCAGTGCGCGCAGTTCGGCCTTGTTTGCCATTTCACGCAGTTGCTCAGCGCGGGAAACTTCCAGTTGGGTCGAGATAATTTGCGACAATCCGACAGCCATCTCCTGTAACGATGAGGTGATCTGGTGCGCATGGCAGTAGTAGATCTTCAGTGTGCCGGTGACCACACTCTGTTCCCGCAGTGGGATCACCAGCATGGAGTGAATTTCAGGCGTGCGGTGGGCTTCATCATTGTTTTTAATGATAATTTCGCCTGTGCTGATCGACTGATGCGTGGTCGGGCTGAGAATATCGTCGCTGTCGCGATAGTTATTTTCCCCGACGCCAACGTACGCCAGCACATGATCGGTATTGGTGATTGCCACGGCATCGGCGTTTATATCGCGACGAATGATATCGCATATCTGACGCAGCGAGTCGCTATTGACGTTACGGAATAATGGCAATGTTTTATTCGCGATATCCAGCGCCAGTTTTGCCTGGCGACCCGCGATAGCCTCTTTTTCCCCTTCGACACTTTGCACCAGCAGTACGATAAAGCCGATACAAACGCTGCCGAGAATCATTGGCACACCGATTTTAGAGACAATATCCAGCCCCAGCGCGATGGTTGGTGCCCAGACTACGACCAAAATCATGGTCAGGCTTTCGCAAATCATCCCGCCAATGATCCCCACACGCCAGTGCTGCGCTTTGGGAACTTTTCGGTTAATCATTCCCGAAAAAATCCCGGCAATAATACTGGTGATAAAGCATGGAACTGCGGTAACACCACCAATGTCGATCAGATAGCGGTGTACCCCGGCGATGACGCCGGTAATGATGCCGACCCACGGGCCAAACAAAATCCCACCGGACATAACGGCAATAATACGCACGTTAACCAGCGAACCTTCAACCGGCACGCCGGACCAGGTGCTGAACAGGGCGAACATGGAGAAGATCGCGGTAACCGCAAGCAATTCTTTTGGCGTGTGGGCGGTTTTATGTAGCAGTTCGCGGAACAGGCGCATGCGGATCAAAAAGAACAGGCAGATCAGCATTAGCGCCGCGCGATCAAAAACCGCCAGTAACATATCGAATATTTCGTGCACGGGGGACTCGGTGAATGACGTCAAAAAGCTATGATAAGGAACCCTGTCGCAGATGACCAGTCACCACATTCATTCGTTCAATGAGGAAAAACCATTTTTACAAAAGGGGATTGAAAGATACTCAAAGGAGAGTCACGAAAGGTGAAATATACTGAAAGATAAAAGTAATTACATTGATATCATATTGTTAAATTTAACATGCAATTTAGTAATAAGGGGATACAATCACTTTTACTTTCCTGAATTGCTGTTCCTCTTTTAGATCTGCTTATTATTTTTCCTTTTTCTCTCGACAGCAGGAAATTTTTCAGGATATGTTTTAAGCACGCTGTATTTACAGCGACGTCGCTCGGACGGTCCGGGCGCTAACGTTACTCCGAGGAATCTATGGCTGACTTCAGTCCTGAACGTCGTTTTACGCGCATCGATCGTCTTCCCCCGTATGTTTTCAATATCACTGCTGAACTGAAAATGGCTGCGCGTCGTCGTGGCGAAGATATTATCGATTTCAGTATGGGCAACCCCGACGGCGCAACACCTCCGCATATTGTTGAGAAACTCTGTACGGTCGCCCAGCGTCCGGATACGCACGGTTATTCAACTTCGCGCGGTATTCCTCGTCTGCGTCGGGCAATTTCTCGTTGGTATCAGGATCGCTATCAGGTTGAGATCGATCCAGAAACTGAGGCCATTGTGACCATCGGTTCGAAAGAGGGGCTGGCGCATCTGATGCTGGCGACACTGGATCACGGTGATACCGTACTGGTACCGAACCCAAGCTATCCAATCCACATTTATGGCGCGGTGATTGCCGGTGCGCAGGTTCGCTCTGTGCCGTTGGTGGAAGGCGTGGATTTCTTCAATGAACTCGAACGCGCGATCCGTGAAAGTTACCCGAAACCAAAGATGATGGTTCTGGGTTTCCCGTCTAACCCAACGGCACAATGTGTGGAACTGGAATTCTTTGAGAAAGTGGTCGCTCTGGCAAAACGTTACGACGTGCTGGTGGTTCATGATCTGGCTTATGCCGATATCGTTTATGACGGCTGGAAAGCGCCATCGATTATGCAGGTGCCGGGCGCGCGCGATGTTGCGGTGGAATTTTTCACCTTGTCTAAAAGCTACAATATGGCTGGCTGGCGTATAGGATTTATGGTCGGTAATCGGGTGCTGGTGAACGCGCTGGCGCGCATTAAAAGTTACCATGATTACGGCACGTTTACGCCATTGCAGGTAGCCGCGATTGCTGCACTGGAAGGGGATCAGCAGTGCGTACGCGATATTGCCGCACAGTATAAGCGCCGCCGTGATGTGCTGGTTAAAGGGCTGCATGAAGCCGGATGGATGGTCGAAATGCCAAAAGCCTCAATGTACGTATGGGCAAAAATTCCGGAACCGTATGCTGCGATGGGCTCTCTGGAATTTGCCAAAAAGTTGCTGCAAGACGCCAAAGTGTGTGTCTCTCCAGGCATTGGCTTTGGTGATTACGGTGACACCCATGTCCGTTTTGCCTTGATTGAAAACCGCGATCGTATCCGTCAGGCGGTACGAGGCATTAAGACGATGTTCCGCAATGACGGGCTACTGCCAGTGGCGCCAAAAAGCGCAACAGAAGATATGGAACCCTAAAAAAAAACAGGAGCCGAGAGGCTCCTGTTTTTTTTGCATTAATAGCTCAGGTCAGATCATCAGGGCGAAGGTGCCGGCCCACACAATGACCATCACAGAAATGCCCATAAAGAAATATTTCACGTTCATCACTCCGCATACGTTTGAGTATGCACTTAATGACCTTAACAAGGACTGAGTATAGAGAGGTGAAACTACGCCAAAACCAAATTGAGAATTATCTCCATTTCGGCCACAGCTCCATCTCAGAATTTCGGGTGAATTTCTCACCGACGGGGCTAATGTACGCTTAATTTTTTGGCCTTACAAGAGGCTTTTTTTTATGAAATTTTAGTAACTTACAATATGTCGGGCTTTGGCGACACAATACTTTCACTGCTAAATAAATCGCTTTTGAGCGACGCAAAAAACGTTAAGCTGAAACGGTTCATTTCCTCTTGAATTATAAGGTTTATTTTTTTGATGATGGTCACATTTTGCCTACTGAAAGCATTATGCATACTTATGTAAGGGTTAAGAATAGGGTCTTAAATCATATGGCCGGGTGAGGGAAATAACGGGCTATGTATTGCGTAAAACCGTGATTGCAGGCGCAATATAACAAAACTGTATCTTTCTTGTTAAAAGGTGGCTTGCGTGGATATGTATAGACAAGTATATGTATTTATATCCTCACTGCAGAGACTTCGCTGACAATGAAAAATGTAACCCTCGTCCCCGGGCAACTGACAATGACCCAACTGCGTGATATCTACAGCCAATCGCACCCGTTAACGCTGGATGAACGTGCTTTTACCGCCATCAACGACAGCGTCGCTTGCGTCAATGCCATCATGGTGGAAGGGCGGACGGCATACGGTATTAATACCGGTTTTGGATTGCTTGCTCAGACGCGCATTGCCACTGACGACCTGGAGAATTTACAGCGCTCTTTGGTGCTTTCTCACGCAGCGGGCGTTGGCGAACCGCTCGATGATGACATGGTACGACTGATTATGGTGCTGAAGATCAACAGCCTGGCGCGTGGCTTTTCCGGCATTCGTTTGCAGGTGATTCAGATGTTGGTGTCGATGGTCAATGCGGGTGTTTATCCCTGGATCCCGGCGAAAGGATCTGTCGGTGCATCCGGTGATTTAGCACCATTGGCACATATGTCACTTACGCTGCTTGGCGAAGGTAAAGCGCGCTGGCAAGGCGAATGGCTACCTGCGACTGAAGCTCTGAATAGAGCAGGGCTTGCTCCGCTGACGCTGGCGGCGAAAGAGGGGCTGGCGCTGCTCAACGGGACACAAACCTCGACAGCATTCGCATTACGCGGCCTGTTTGAGGCCGAAGATCTGTTCGCTTCCGCAGTGGTTTGTGGTGCGCTGACCACCGAGGCGGCGCTAGGTTCGCGCCGTCCCTTCGATGCGCGCATTCACCAGGTGCGCGGCCAGCGTGGGCAGATCGATGCGGCAGCTCTCTATCGCCATGTGCTGACTGATAACAGCGCGGTTTCACTGTCTCATCACAACTGCAATAAAGTGCAGGATCCTTACTCATTACGTTGCCAGCCGCAGGTCATGGGAGCGTGTCTGACGCAGTTACGTTTTGCCGCCGATGTGTTGCTGACCGAAGCGAATGCGGTTTCTGATAACCCGCTGGTTTTCGCTGCTGAAAATGAGGTGGTCTCTGGAGGCAACTTCCACGCGGAACCGGTTGCGATGGCCGCTGATAATATCGCACTGGCTATCGCTGAAATCGGCTCGCTGGCGGAGCGGCGTATCGCTCTGTTGATGGACAGCCATATGTCGCAGCTTCCACCCTTCCTGGTAAAAAATGGCGGTGTTAACTCCGGTTTTATGATTGCCCAGGTCACTGCCGCAGCGCTGGCGAGTGAGAACAAAGCGTTGTCGCATCCGCACAGTGTCGATAGTTTACCGACCTCTGCTAATCAGGAAGATCACGTTTCGATGGCGCCTGCTGCGGGTCGTCGGCTTTGGGAGATGGCGGCTAATACCCGTGGCGTGATTGCTGTGGAATGGCTGGCTGCCTGTCAGGGGCTGGATATGCGGGAAGGATTAACCTCCAGTCCGTTACTTGAGCAGGCGCGTCATTTGCTGCGTGAACGGGTAACGCATTACGATAAAGATCGCTACTTTGCGCCGGATATTGAGCAGGCCTCGCTGATGCTGGCGGAGCGCCGTCTGGCACATCTGCTGCCGGAAATTTTGTCATAAAGAATAACCGGGTTGCGGTTCGTTAACTCACTTCCGGTTAAATGCTGGGGTTGGTAAAGTGAAGCGTACTGTAACGTGACCAGCAGGGAATTCAGCGTGACCGGAAGAATTGACTACCAGATAGAGAAGTACAGTTTTACGGAAATGGGTGAAACGTCGCGCCTGACGCAGCAATGGGCCGATGTGGCAGAAGAGTGCCGCCAGACGCAGGCCGGAGCCGAAGAACGCTTGCGGATCGCGCTGCTGAATGTCGATTATGTCACCAGTTTTGAATTACCTTTCCGGTTGCTGCTTATTCGCGCTCCGCAATTGATCGCCAGCCTGCGTGATGAACTGCAAATCAGCCAGAAAAATGTGTTGTTTAATGGTAAGCGTTTTGGTTGCGTCTATACGTTGAGAAGCGATTTGAGCGGCATTCCGGATGAGTTTCAGTACCGGCTGTCAACGCGCATCCGCCGGATTGATGCCGAAGGCAATACGGCCGCGCCTTATCAACAGATTGCGAAAGAGACTAAAGCGCCGCGTGAACGTCTTAAAGTTGCGCTGACGGAGGGATTACAGGTAACCGCGCTGGACGGGCTTTTCTGGTTTGGTATTCAGCGCATCGCCGCTGATGTGCAGAGGTTGAGAAAAACTGGCCTGAAGATAGTCACCGCAGAAACGGACGTTTTTGATAATTTGACCGGAACAACACGGCGCGTGCCTGTTTATCGGCGCGTGGAAAACAGGGAATGACCCGGTCCGATGCTGGTGGTGATGGAATTATGTGGACATAGTTAAGTTGGTAGATGAGCTTTATGCCGTCGCGACAGTTAATGTATAACATACGTACGTATATTTTCGTACGGTTGAGCGCCAGCTTCCACCGATGCCACAATGTTCGGCGATTACGGCAATACCCCGCAGCAGGAATTTTTTGATATGCATACAAATAAAGAATTTCGTTTATATCGCCCCTTAAAGGGAATTACGCATACTTTCGGCGAAGAGTGGTTTGCATTGAAAGCAGAAGCCTTCGCCCGTTTTTTCGGTACTCCGATATTCCTTATTGGGCAGACTATCGCGGTGATCGTGTGGATTGTCCTGAACTCTGCGGGCGTCGTGAAGTTTGATCCCTATCCCTTTATTTTACTCAATCTGGCGTTCAGTATTCAGGCGGCTTATGCAGCTCCGCTGATCCTGTTAGCGCAAACCCGACAGGCGGAGCGCGATCAGGCGCATGCCCTGGCGGATGCGCAACATCGCGAAGATCTGGATGACGCAATGGCGAAGCGCCAGATACTGGCCGAGGAGCAGTCGACACAACTGTTGGAATTACTTAAACAAAATACCCATCTGACCGAGCTGACCCGGCAGATGGCCGAGCGTATCGAAACGCTCGCAACGCAGCTTGCGCAGCGTGAGTTTCACTGACACCGTGCAGCCTCGGGTACAAGGTATCCGGGTTGAATGTGTAACCATGGTGTTGTAAGTCATCAATGATGCCGGTGCCAAAGACCGCTTTTTCGGCGGCGTGATGCAGGATGTGCAAACGGTCAATCCGTCATCACGCTCTTTGTCGGTCACGTCCGGAACCTCACAGAGCCACACTCAACAACCAGCCCGCGACACCGCTACTCACTACGACCAGCCACGGCGGTAGCTTCCAGAACATCAGGGCGACCAGTGCAACAAGGGCAAGGCCGAAGTCTTGCGGTGCGTGAATTGCGCTCGTCCATACAGGTTGATAGAGAGCGGCTAACAGCAGGCCAACCACGGCTGCATTAATACCCAACAACGCCGCTTGCGTACGGATATTGCGACGCAGGCTTTCCCAGAACGGCAACGCACCCACGATCAGCAGGAAAGACGGGGCGAAAATTGCCAGCAGGCAGACCAGACCACCTAACCAGCCAGAGGGCTGCTGGTTCATTGAGGCTCCAAGAAATGCCGCAAAAGTGAACAAGGGGCCAGGAACGGCCTGAGCCGCGCCATAACCTGCCAGAAATGTGTCATTACTGACCCAGCCGGAAGGTACCACTTCAGCTTGCAGCAACGGTAACACGACATGCCCGCCACCAAAGACCAGCGATCCGGTCCGGTAGAACGTTTCCACCCTTAACAGGGTCTGATTTGGCACTATCGCCGTCAACAATGGCAACCCTATCAGTAGCATAAAAAACAGCGTGAGCCAGAACAACCCGACGCGACGCGGTATGGAAACAGGCAACGGGTCATGTTCTGCCGCCTGCTCAGGTTTGAACAGCAACAAGCCAATAACTGCCGCAATGACGATACATCCCACTTGTCCCCAGGCGGACGATACAAGAAGAACAAAGCAGGTCGCCGCTGCCATGATAGTGATACGCGCCAGGTCCGGACAGAGATTACGGGCCATACCCCATACAGCCTGTGCGACCACCGCAACGGCCACCACCTTCAGCCCGTGCAACACGCCAGGCGGCATCGCATCGCCGTAACTGGCCATCCCCAGTGCAAAAAAGATCAGCGCAATTGCTGATGGCAGCGTGAAGCCGGCCCAGGCAGCCAATGCCCCGGTATAACCTGATCGGGACAATCCGAGCGCTATACCGACCTGACTGCTTGCGGGGCCTGGCAGGAATTGGCACAGGGCTACCAAATCTGCATAGCTGCGCTCAGTCAGCCACTGTCGTCGCGTCACAAACTCGTCGCGGAAGTAACCCAAATGGGCGATCGGGCCGCCGAAGGAGGTCAGGCCCAGCCGGAGGAAGATCAGAAAGACTGTCCAGGGGCAACGGTCAGTCCTGGCGGTATCGGTCATGGTTGCATCCAGATTTCTGGTTTCGTTGGATTATTATATTCGCGAGTGATTGATCTCTGCCCTGAAAAAAGTCCGGGAACTCAGCCCGGTATGCCGACAAACTCACACCGGCGAGCCAGTCAAATGTTATTACCTGATCCCGATGAATGTTTTTGCACGATATCCATTCGTGAAAATACGCACTCAGTAAACTTTCGGATCAAAAATAACAGTAACAGCACCACGGTAAGTATCCGGGCGGGTTTTCAGCATGGTATCAACGTCTTTCTGTCCCACCAAAAAATCGATGCTTCCGGCTCTGTTCTGACCAAAGCTCTTTGTTGCAAAAACGTTTTTTGTGACATCTTTCCCCACCGCCAGCCGTCGTTTTGACACGGTGGAGCCAGTAACGTTATCGACAATATTATCGGGCAGGGTCAGAAGCGTCTGGACGGGGACCGTCTGCGAAGGTGTGTTATCGCTCTTAAGGGCGCAATCCGAGCCGCTCTGCTGCTCGCATTCCAGATAAACCGAAAAAGCCCCCGAACTGGAGAGACTGAAGTTACTCCTCCCGGTCAGTTCAGGAGTGATACGGTTTACCATCCAGCGCTCCCAGTTGGCCTGGCCCTCATCATCAGTGCAGACTTTTCCCAAAGCACAAGGCTGCAAGGATACCTTCTGGTTATCTGCTGTTGTGGTAAGTTTAAGCTCATGGTTTACAGTCAGGGTAAAATTAACTGTAAGCTCAGTATCTGAGGCCTGGTAATTGTCACCGAAGTCAAAATCGCCTCCCGGTCCAACACTCAGGGGCAGGGTTCCTTGATAAATCCCTGACTCCATTTTGAGTGGGTCAGGAGTTACGATCTCATATGCTATGCTCATATTAAAGAACTGTGACGGTTCGGTTCTGTCTATAGTGCTTATTTTGTAGCATGCCCCCTGGCCAGAGGATACTTTCCATAAGAAATGATACCAATCCCCCGCTCCCCAGCTAGCTCCACTATAAGAACACGGTGCATTCGGATACATAAAGGAACCGTTCTCCCAATCGTACTGCCCAACGTTCTTAGTGTAACGAGCGCTAAACCCGGTTACGCGAAAGGCGACTTGAGCCGTCTCCCCAGTAGTGGTATTCGTCACAGTTAACGTAGTAGGCTTGTTTGGCAAGGCAAAATAAGGACTATTTCTTGGTATATCGTTAGCTACTATAGGTTTTGAAATTGTTGTCGTTAATGGTAATTCAATGCTGAAGACACCAGGAGCGCAGCTTGATGGCCAATCTTTACAATACCCACTCTGCGGCGTGGTGTTTGTGAAGGCATTGTTTTCCGGATTGTCCATCGAGGGTGAAAACGATGCCGTTATGTCCATTGTCGCTGCATGGCCAGGCGCACAGCCCGCAAGCAGCACCATGCTCGCCAGCGCGCGTAAGATTACGTTCTTCATTTTCTTTCTCTCTGGCCGGTAGTCCGGCATTTTATTGTGCTGAAAAATTGCACTTTTTTGTTCCTGTCCATTCCTGACGGAAGCGCACACTGCATTGCTGGCTGTCCGTTTTCAGCCCTGACCGTAAGTTTTTGGTTGTCCACGCCGGAGTCCAGTGTCAGTACCCCCTCGCTGTTTATCACGCCACCGGAGACGTCACTGCTCACATAACGGTTTTTCAGTACATTGCCATCCTCGTCCTGCAGCATCCCCACGACAGTGAAGGTTTTCACCGCCTTCACTTTGATGTATTTCACGCTGCCGCGTTGCATCTGCACACTGTCGAAGGGCGGAAACACCTGCACACTCTCACCGCCACTGGCGGTAAACTGAACGGTATCTTTTTTCCACAGCTCTGCCGGCACAATATTACGACCCACTTTCAGCCGCGTCTCAGCCATCCGGCCGGAAGCCATGACATTCGCTGTTTCATCATCTGAATCCACATCGACAATCAGTGCGGATTCCATACTGCGGCTGTTGTTTCCGTTAACGGAGGCCACTCTGCCGCCGCCCATAACCAGCACCTGGCTCAGGTTACCGCCTGCTGTGCTGGTGTTCCCGTGGGTGTTATGTTGCACGTAACCATCCCCGCTAACGTACGGTGTATCAACCGAGGCATTGCCGCTGATAACGGTATTTTGCTGACTGTATGAGACCCCACCTCCCAGAGAACGGATGCTATGGTCATCTCCGGGCTGCCACTGATAGTTCAGGCTGGAATAACCCTGATTCTGGTTCATGCCTGTTTCAGTCGAAAGGGTGTGCCGTGCTGCAGGGGCCAGTGAGAGGCTGACACCAAATGAAACACCATGGTCGCGACGGTTGTCATTAAAGCCGGGGCGGTTATACGCGCTGACCCGGAAGTTCATGTCACGCCCAGACAGGGTGGCCAGTGTGGTTATTGATATATCGGCACCCAATCCCCGGCGCCAGGCCGTATCCATATACTGCCCGTTGACGATAAGGGACGTTGACCACGGCAGCCGGAGTGACAGAGTACTGCCCCAGGTATCCCCCTGCTGACGCGATGTGGTTCTGTGCCCGTAAATATCCGTCGTGGCTGAACGCCAGAACAGACTGGCTGAGCCACCACCGGGAATATTGCGGTAGTAACGGATGTCGGTATTCTGATTTAACTGATATTCAGTATTACCCAGCGTGTACTGGGCAAACAGGGTGTCGTCAGGTGAAAGCGTGATATTTGCCCGGGTCCTGACCTGGTGCTCCTTTTCCGTTGCAGCGCCACTGAGGCCCAGAACAGCCCGCGGATGTGCCAGAAAATCAATCCCCCCGCCGACGGAAAAGGGATTATCCTCACGCAAGCGCCCGTCACCTGTGGTCAGCGTCCTGTGCTGACCGCTCCAGAGGTTCAGGCGCCAGCGTCGGTTTGGGTCATTCCATCCCTGAGGTTTGTAGATCTGAGCCTGCTGCGTGTCAACGGTCTGACCATTTTCAATAATCTTGATGGTAATGTCATAAATACCGCCTGGTAAATGACGCGTATCCAGCGCCTGCACACCCGTCTGCAACTGCTGGGTATGGATCAGGCGACCATCGCGCCAGACTTCTGCGATGGACTGATTGCGTCCGGTCACATAAACCGGCCAGGCGCTGACGCTGTCAGTATTAACCAAGAGCGCATCAGAGGTACCCCACATTGCCCCCACCACGGTGTCGTAACCGAAACCGGATGTCTGCACATTACCCGTATCACTGTCAGGGGTAAAAAAACCCAGCCGAACAAAACTGCCCCGAAGCTCTTTCTGGGTGTACAGTTCGTAAAGACTTGAACTACTGTAATGATATTTGCCATCCATTCCGGATGACTGAAAGGACGCTTTCTGGCTCCAGTTGGCAAAAGAGGAAGTCAGCGATGAGTTTATGCCCCAACTGCGTGATGTCACCGAGTTTGTAACCGATGCATCGTTATACATAATTATCCCACCCGGCGTATCTTCCGGCATGGCAATGTATGTGCTTCTGGCACGGGCAGTCTCATAGTGTGTGGTATAGAGCCTCAGTACTGAATTATCCAACCGATACTGTACCGCCATTAGCCCGGATGGGCAGGCTTTCTCACATTTACCAATCGATACTCCCTTTTCAAGCACCTGACTCCAGAGAGTTCGGGTATCCTGGTCAGTATCCTGAGCGTCATCGATGGTACGCAGCAGCAGTAGGTCTCCATTTTCTTTTAAGGCTACTGCCGCATCAAACAGCCGGGTGTCATTCAAGTAGACCTGAACAATAATCTCAGAATCGTAAAAATACCGGCGGAAATCTTCAGGCAACCCGCGCATATTCGAGGCCAGCATCATGTCATCAGCATGGGATATAAGAGGAAGCAGGATAAGTGTAAAGAGCGTCTTCTTCATAAAAAAACCGCCACAATCCTGTGGCGGCCCTCAGTCTGGTGAACTCAGTGAAATGTGTCACTCACATTTTTTCGATTAAGGATCGGGAGTCTCGACAGCGGGTTCAAAAACCATTGCCACAGAACCAGTGAATGAACCACTCACATCAAGAGCATCATCATTAGCCTGAGAAATTTTTAGCGCAGTACGACCACCTATTTTGGCATCATCTTTGGTGACAACAGTGGCAGCCGTTTTGCTCAGGGCGACACCATTAAATGTGACGGCCAGTGGAATGACATCCGTCCCGTTGGATAGCTGTGGTTGGCCGTCAGAGTTCAGATTCCCGGTCAGGGTTGCCTGAATACCACCAGACGTATTTTTGTACTGGAACAGTTTCTCAAGGACGTTAAGCTTACTGGTCGCAATGTCGAACCCCATGTCCTGTGTCTGATTAATCCAGCCGGCATCGACAGGGATCACCTGGAAAGCATCAGAGGGTACAGTGGCTGTCAGGTTGATGGTATAACTCTGGCTGTCTGCAGCGTGCGCGGCAACGCTGCCGAGAATGGCACAGGAAAACACGGCAGCAGTAAGAGAGTTATTCAGAACTGAAAAGTTACGTTTCATATTACTCGATTCCCTAAGGTTTAAACCTATTCCATAAATGGTTAAGTAACCCCACTTAACCGGTTTTACGGGTGTTAATAGCTCAACACCCGCTTGCTATTCCCCTCAATAAGGGTGAAATTTGTTTTATATCCGGCTCTTTTTTCCACGGTATATGTTCTTCCGGGGAGAATAAATTCGCGCGTGACGGCCCCACAGTCGGTATTCGCGGTTTTACATTGTCGGATATTATCCAGCGACACAGTGGCATTACCGTTATTTTTTACTGTTACACCTGCAGCACTGGCATTGTTGATAACGGTGTTAAACTGCGGTTTTTCGGGTTGTACGATCACTATCGTACCGTAGCCAGTAAGCACATTAAGCCCGGCATGCAGGGTGTTTTTGCGATATTCATTCATTGCCATTTTATCGAGGCCAAAGCCGTCACCTGTCTCAGGCATTACCGGCGTGAATCTGACGCGAAAATACCGTTCATGCACACGCTCTCCTGGCCACAGAATACGAACGGCCTGAAACCCGGAAGGCGGAATAATAAGTCGCTGGGGCGTGACAATAAGCCGGTTGCGCTCAGGTGATGTGCCCGATAGTTCTTTTTGCGGCACTTCTTTGGCACCGTTTTTATTATTCGGGTTAATTTCAATAAGCTCGACGCGAACAAATGCTGTCGAATCCCCTGTATTATAAATCCGCTTGGACATACTCTGCATCTCTGGAATCAGTACGTCGTACATGCTGCCGATGCCAATAACCGGCGTGGCATATGCGGTTGTTATCGTTGACAGGGCTGAAAGGAAAAAAAGTGCAAAAATAAACTGTAATTTAAAATGACTCATCGTATCACCAATACAGAACTCCCTCCGGGAGAAGAAAATACGGACGCGTGTAAGTCCGTATAGTGAATAATGAAACGGCCGTTTCCGGACATCCTGATTCAGTTGAAATAACAATCCGCACTGTCGCAGTTATAATTTTTATAAACCTTGCGTCGATGAAAACACCGGTGGCGTTTCACTGCAAAAATAATGCGTCATTAACTGAGTACTGAGTAGTTGAAATTCATCAGCGGTTTAATTGCAGCTGATAAATATAACGCAGGGCCATTATCCATATGCGATATTGATTGTCAATAACGATCAATACTGACATAAGAAACGTTAAAACCTATTAAGATGGCATGGTTTATCGGTAATACCGATCAATCATGCTGGCTTTTTTTTGGTGAAACATTATTTAATTTCAGTCAGTTGAGTTATTTTTTTTGCACAAAATGATGACTACAGGAAAGCGTGTAAAAGCAGATGAAATATAAAAAAACAAACAAAATAAACCCAATAATGTAACACTCTTACTTAAGCTCGTTGGGTATATGTTTAGCTTTCATTCGATTGCCAGAATAATAACGCCTACAATTATTCCATGTGTAAATGCCGGTTTTATGGATAGAAGTTTCTTCTTAAGGAGTGATGTTATTTGTTCTGTTATTTATTTTGCCCAGTAACCTGTCTGATAATGATTCATGATACCGACTGGTCGGGCAATAAAAGGTGAGTTTTATTATGTCGTTAAAATAAGAAGGTCAGAGGGTAGGATATGAATCCTCACGGGTGTTTCGGATATATTCTGCTCGTTGATAATATCGGTTTGCATATTCACTCAGATGATATTTTATCGCCCGAACCATGCCAGCGCTGGCATGGTTCGGGCGACAAGATGTCACCGACAGAATATGAAGACTAATACTATCAACGGCACGGACGTGTCTGGGCTATCCGTAGCGATTAGCCAAAATTAAAATATTATCAAAAAAAGGAGAAGGGAATACAATTTATAAATTATAAAAAATTCTTCAAATGCTACCGTCAAATGGTAGCATTTGGATGATGAATAATTTATATCAAAAGGTCAATCCGCCGCCAAAATAAGGGCCATCAATTATAGTATGACCTGGGCGTCCATCTTTACCATCCACGCTAGCGTGTCGATAGCCCAACTTAAGTGTCAGGGGCGTAAATGGCGTCCAGCTAATGCCACCATTCGCTTCAACATAATTTTTAACACTGTTAGTAAGCCCTTTCGGTGCTGAGTATCCTTCGCCATAAATGTTAAGAGTATCTGTAAACGCTATGGTAATACCCCCACCGACAGGAAAAGCAATTCCATTATCACCTTTTTTGGGACCAAGGTAAGTTGCCTTTGTACCTGCATTTATCATAATGGGCCCAAATTCAAGGTTATAACCTAAACCAGCGCCGCCTATTTGTGAACCATTTTTCGTATTTTTTAGCCAGTTGCTTTCAAGATAAACACCCGATGAGGTTTTCCCTATTTCCATATTGAGATTCGTAAAAGTCTTGCCTTGTTCTACAGTAAATCCCATTGCGCTTGCTGAAATTGATGTCACCATAAGCGAGAATAGAATGGCAATTTTTGAATTTCTCATATATATCCTTTTTAAACAAAGTTAATCTAATAACCTTAACTTGATGTCCATGAATGGCTTTAATATTAACCCTAGTTAATTCAATCTACTTCTCGACTATTTCCCGGACATCATTTTTATGGATCTGGTGTATGCTTCCATCCTGGTCTTTATAGGATATCAAACCAGTGTCTTTGTCTATTACCGGTTTCCCGTGGGTTGTCATCATATGTCCATCATTGGTTGAAATGATATAATCGCTTGAACAGCCAACAAGAGAAAAAACAACGCCAATTATTACAAAAAAAGATAATTTATTTTTCATACAGCCTCGGTTGAGTATCAAAACGGAGCCAATTAAATCAAATGAAGTCTAAACAAACCATAAACAGAGACTAATTGGCATGAGGGGGTTGGAGTTTATATCATCTTAATTTGATTTGTTAGTAAATATTTCTACGAGAAGGTATGCGTAATGAGGTGCGCATTTAATACCTTTTATTGATAATATATGGCATCTATTAACCTAATCGGTTTTTATTGCTACCCTATGATTATTCAGGAATAGTGATTTAATTTTCTAAAAAAGCAAAGGCAACACGAAAATCTAAAATCATATGTAGTCCCTCCGGTTTTGACCCTACCCACGTAATGTGGACATAACCCTAAGCGAGGTTTTCGTTTTCAAGTTGTTCCGGGCTGAGACCACCACAGGCACTGTGACGACGCCACCGATTGTCATCACACCCGATATAATTAAATACCGTCGTCCGCATAATTTCACGTCTGGTAAAATGCTCCCCGTGGATATATTCCACTTTCAGTGAGTGGAAGAAGCTTTCCGCGCATTATCGTAGCAACAACCTCTCGCGCTCATGCTGCCGTGCAGACTATGCCGCTTCACCAATGAGTATTGCCCGCCGCAATCCGTGTGAATGATAACGTTTTTCGGGCGTTTACATCGCCAGAGCGCCATCTGTAACGCATCACTGGTCAGTTTCGCCGTCATTCGTGAGGACAACAGAGGTAACAGCCAGACGCCACAAGATCTGTGGGTGTTACCAGTTAAAAAACAGGAGTGGGAGTGGTAACAGTGGTAACAAAAACCGGGTGTTACCACACGTTACCTCGAGGAAAAATGCAGAGATAACGGTATTTATCTTTATAAATCAACGGTGTTACCAGTGTTACTGCTGTTACACGTTCTCAGGTAAACAGACTTGTCCTGTCAGCCCTTTTTCTGACAGGCAATTAATTAAGGAAACTGCATGCGCATAATGAAAATGACCTGTCCTGAATGTCTTGCCGATGCGACGATCCGCAAGACCAACCGTAAGCATCCGCAGCTGGCGGACGTTTACTGTCGCTGTACCAATGTTGAATGCGGGCACACGTTTGTGATGGGCGTGTCCTTTTCGCACACCATCAGCCCCAGCGCCCTTAAGGGGCAGGGAAGGGTTAAAGAACTGATTGATGCCCTGCCGGAACAGGATCGCGATAAGGCGCTGGAACTTCTGCTTCAGGCAAAAACACGGGCTTAACGGCGGCAGACCGGGAGGTGATACGTGTGCCCGGTGCTGCTTATTTATGATGCAACTTTTTCAGTGTATCCTTTAGTTAACTCCCTAAATTTAATCAAGTTATTATTTTCGCGTCCAGTGTTATCCCTTCCCGAACAGTGACGTAAAATTAAAAATCCCTTCTGAAAAAATCACCTGAAAAAATTAGCGCCAGTCCTGAAAGTACAGAAACTGAAATCCGTTTCAATTTTTTCAGTCCGTTTTTCATACCAGAGAGCCAGCACTGGCGCGGGCTGGCTTCCTGATTTGTAGAAAAACAAAACTGAAAAAATTTACTGGTATGAAAGTGGCAGGCGGGTGCGGTGTAGTGCCATTTTTGTCATTCCAACAAAGTTTTTGTGTTTTTGTGTTTTTGTGTTCTTGAGCGTTACATTGGATGACAGCATCAGCATGCACAGCAAAGGAGATAAAAATGCTGCTTAGCTCACTCCGGGTATTTAACTATAAAAGTTGTAGAGATATTTTTTTTCGATTTTAATGAAAATAAAGCCAATGTTTTAATTGGTGAAAATGATTGTGGAAAGACCTCGACGCTTAATAGTATTAGGTTTTTATTAGATTCAACTGCGTCAGTCAATTTACCAAACCAAAAAACAGAAAAAAATGATCTTTCCCATAGCCCATTAAACGTTTCGTATATTAATAGCGAAATGGCTAAGTTAGAACTGCCACCATTTTTAGAAGAAAATGATAAAAAATATATTATTTTTGCAGTCAAGTTTAAGGTCGAGGAGGTTGATATCGATAATGAACGGGAATCCTCAGTACATCTGAAATGGATCTTGGAATCAACAGGCATAGGGAATTGTTTCTGGAAGGTAAGGGTTTTTGATGTTCAATCTGGTGAGTTAGATATTTATTATTCTGGTTTGTATTTAAAGGATGAGCCTACTAGTGAGTTGTTTAATTTAACTCCAGCACAAACAAATACAGTTTTGCGGCAAAGGAATCCAAACAATAATCATTTGGTTAATGATAATAGTCAAGGTCAGTATTCCATATATGAAAAAGTGAGATCTATTCTCCGTACTAATGAAACGGTGAGTGCTACTGTTAAATTTAAAGATGATAGTAAAAGAACAAAGTGGAAAGCTGATCTTAAATTTTTCCCTGAATATCAATACCTGAGTTGGGCTGAGTCTTTAGAATCAATAAATAAAGTTGCCTCAACAATTTTAGACGGATTGTAGTCCCCCCTGAATTTAGTCTTACCGCACAATAGAGTTCTCTGGTTAAAACACAACCAATGGAGGCTCATCATGAAGAAAGCGCGTTTCACAGAATCTCAGATCCTGCGGGTTCTGAAAGAAGTTGAAGGGGGTCGGCATGTGAAGAATGTCTGTCGGGAAAACGGTGTTTCTGAGGCCAGCAACTATAACTGGAAATCCCGGTATGGTGGCATGGAGTCTTCTGATATCAAAAGGATGAAAGAGCTGGAAGACGAAAACCATCGGCTAAAACAGATGTACGCTTCCCTGAGTCTGGACCACGAGATCCTCAAGGATGTTGTCGCAAAAAAACTCTGACGGTGCCTGAGAAGCGTGAGCTGGTGCGTTACGTTATGACGAAACATCAGGCCAGCGA
>NZ_FPAU01000012.1 GCF_900116535.1 Kosakonia arachidis
CGAAATGATGCCGGCAATCCGTAATGAGCAGAACGAATGGCAGCCCGTTCCTCCGGGCATTTCGGACGGTGACATGGACTTCCCATAATCCCGCATCGGGCCAGAATAACGGCTGATGCCACCGTGGTCTGGCTGACGCGGGAGGGATGAGGTTGGAATTTTCCGGTGAAAAGCCGGAAGGAGCGGATACTGTCACCGAAGCTGAATGTTTTTTCACTGCGCCAGGCCTGGATACGGGCATCGCAGCGTGTAGAGCCGCCCGGGGATGATAGTGTACGTTCGACCCGGCTGACATGACGGCCTCAATTTCTGGGGCCATTTTGCGGCAGAAAACAAACTGATAATCTAAAAACGCCATTACTGCCACGTCCGCTTTACCTGTTCCTGTGGACTATATATCCGGATCGTTCAGCCGGTGCAACATCAGCATGGCGGTGAGTATGCGCAGCTATTCAGGCATAGTTTATTCAATTAATCTCCCTCCACTAAACAATTTCGTAAACAAACACCAAACAACACGGTATTTAATATGTTGATATCAGTAGGAATATTGTTATGAGTAAGTTTCTTTACCAGGTCTCACAAATATATTAACAACTATAAAGTGAATCATTTTGTTTTATTTATCAGAAGATTATAGCTTCGTTGGCTTTGAAGTATAAGGCATAAGAAACCTCTCATTAACACGCTGCGCAATATTCTCTATCAAACCCAGGGTATTGATCGGCATTTCCGATCGATTAGGTTTTTGGTTATTATCCTCCTCAACGTAACTACAGTAGCTATTCACGCCTGGAAAACACCTGATGTTATCCGGGGTTTATTTTACAGAATAAAGGTCTGAGAAGCGCTTTTGTATTTAATAACCCTATTTATCCGATGTTTTACTTTTCTCAGGCGCACAACCTGGACTGAAAGGGCTTATTTCAATCAGCAAATGGGCGGCTTTGAATGCCATCCGGATAAGACACAGACCGGCCGGGTATGCAGCGGTTTTGACTGGCCGGGCATCTGGTTCGGGGCTGAGGGGCCCTCCATCGCTCTCCGGGCATTAAACACTCATCGCGAACGGCGCGTGCGGCTTTATGAGCAGGCCCGTGCAGGGGGATGTCTCATGAGGCAGCCTCTAAGCGGGTGCAGGCGTACGAGGCGCGATGGGCATCATGGGCTAAGGGGCTACTGCGTGTATGCAGTGCTCCCTGAGCCTGACTATCAACTTCTCTGACGTGCGAGTGACCCCTACGGGGGTAACACGCCGATGAGGAATACACTGCAAATGTTGACTAAATGAAACGAATTCTCCCCATACTATTCATGTTACCCTTGGCGGTGATGGCGAATGCCGATCTGACGAGCCAAACTACCGCAACGACATCATTCGAGCCGAACAAAACATCAGGTAACGACATTATGTGCAACGTTTCCCCAGAAGGTACCGCTAAACTAAGATATGCGGATAATTGGTATCCGCAGTCCATTGACTTAGACTTAGACGTGTGGGTGCAAGTGAGCAATATTTCAACTATTTTCCTTACAGCAACTGCCACGTCGAATACACCTCCTACCATAACCTGCGACTATCAGGCCAACGGCGTTACCAAGAGGGTGTGGGACATCACTTTGAAGCCATCTTGTACCTCCACCGTCAACGACTCTGCCATGGGGAACCTGAACCCGGGGACTAGCGACCACCACATTGGTGTCTCCGGCACATCGAATGGCACCGTCCGCTTTACAAGCCCGGATATGGACTCCTCCGGGGTCCTTCATCTCGGCGGGTCGGCCGACGTCTTAGTTCAACCCGATGCTAACCACATTAGTACATCGCCTGTCTCCTGGACCACTCCATCAGACTCAACGCTCAACACTCACGTAACTGTCAACACTAAGGCGAAAGCCGGGCCCCTGTCATCCGTCCTGACTGCCACGTTGACGTGCCAATAACTACCCGAATTCTGTAGGGAGCACCCACAGGGCACAGGGCTAAATAATAAACGTCGGCTTTTACCCGTAGGGTATCTCCTGCGATGGTCTGGGACGAAATGATGCCGGCAATCCGTAATGAGCAGAACGAATGGTAGCCCGCTCCTCCGGGCATTTCGGACGGTGACATGGACTTCCCATAATCCCGCATCGGGCCAGAATAACGGCTGCGAGGTCAGCTTCCAGAGTAATTCCAGTATGCATTCATCCGGTAGAATGAATGCATACAAACGCGGTAGTCTATTAGTAATTCAGCGGAGTAATATCTGAGCGTCAGGCATTTACTACCTTCATTAAATAAATAAGCCTGGACTTATCTTAACAAAAAGCCAGGCCGCATTTGCGGGCTCAGACCCAGCTAAAAGCGGAGAGAATGTTACCCAGATGACGGAAGGTATCGTTCATCAAATCGTAAAAGATAGGCCCGAAGTTGTACATCATTAACAAAAAGGCCCCCATCCCAACGGCGATAGAAAGCGGAAAGCCGATAACAAATATCGACAGCTGTGGCGTCAGGCGGTTCAACAAGCCCAGCGTCAGATTAAGCGCCAGAAGCAGAGTAATCATCGGCATACCGACCTTTAACCCACAGCTAAAAATAACCCCAGCCGTTTGTAGTAGAAGGTAAAATCCACCGTCGCTGAGAGGCGCGGCATTCACCGGCAATAACGTAAAACTCTCCGTCAGCACATCAATCAGATACAGATGACCATTAAATGCCAGAAACAATAAGGTGAACAGCACATTCATAATACTGCCAAGTACCGGCATCGTCTGGTTGCCGGAAGGATCAAAAAATGAGGCAAATGAGAGCCCCATCTGTAGACCGATAATCTCACCCGCATTGCGCATAGCAGCAAAAATAAACTGCATGGTCAAACCGATAGACGTACCGATAATGATCTGTTTAGCGGTGACCCAAAGTCCATCGATGGACCACAGCACAATATGCGCGTCTGGTAGATTTGGCCCAAGTAAAAATGCAATCAGCACGGCCAGACCGATCTTCACTTTTTTTACCGCCGTTTTTTCACTAAAGATGGGTGCCGTACTGAATAATGCCAGGGTGCGGACCAGAGGCCAGAAATAGTGACTGAGGAGGTTGTAGAGATCGGGTAATAAAAAGCTCTGCATATCTAACGAATTACATTGGGGATATTATTAAATACCGATCGCATATAGTCCATTAACGTTCCCATCATCCACGGGCCAATCGCGATAATGACCACAATGACCGTCAGCACTTTGGGAATGAATGAAAGGGTCGATTCATTAATCTGTGTTGATGCCTGCAATATACTCACAAGTAGCCCTGTCAGCATTGAGCAAAACAGCAAAGGTGCGGCTACGGTTAACGCAACCTTTATGGCCTGGAAACCTAGTCCCATTACGCTTTCTGGGGTCATAGTAGTACCTTACTTAGCTATAGAAACTCTGTGCCAGTGAACCAAGAATTAACTGCCAGCCATCTACCAGAACAAAGAGCATCAGCTTAAAAGGCAGTGACATCGTTGCCGGCGGCACCATCATCATACCTAAAGCCATCAGCACGCTGGCAACGACCAGATCAATAATTAAAAAAGGCACAAATATGGTAAACCCAATTTGAAAACCACTTTTTAGTTCGCTGGTCACAAACGCTGGCAACAGAATACGCATGGGGACGTCATCCCGGCTGTTATAGGCAGGCTGTTTGGCGATGCGAGTAAAAAGTGCAAGATCGGTTTCACGCGTCTGTTCAAACATAAAATTGCGCATCGGCAATGCACCTTTATCCAGCGCCTCCTGAATGCTGATTTTATCCTGCGACAGAGGCAGCCAGGCATTATCATAGACTTGCGAAAAAACCGGCGACATAACAAAAAAGGTCAGGAACAATGCCAGCCCCAACAGCACCTGATTTGGCGGTGACGACCCGGTACCGAGCGCATTACGCAGAAGGCCCAGTACGATAATAATGCGGGTAAAACCGGTCATCATTAACAGGACGGCGGGCAATAAAGTCAGTGACGTCAGCAACACCAGCGTCTGTACCGGTAACGACCAGCTTTCGCCATGCGCACCATGACCAATCACAACATCACCGCCTGCTGCCAGGACCGCATGAGAAGGTAGCATCACCAGTAGAAAACAGGGCAGAAAACGAAAAGCAAAGCGTAGAATTCTGCTCATAGATCGTTCCTGTGCTTAGTGGTGAAGGCCTTCGTCAAAGCTTGCTGAAAGCCGTCTGTCGCTGGATGAGCTGCCGTCTCTGAACTCTCCGCGTCTCTTTCGATTTCGGTAAGAAAAGTGACAGCGCCGGGCGTGACCCCGAGCAATAACCAGCGCTGGTCAACTTCCACCACCACGACACGCTCACGCTGACCTAATGACTGGCTACACTTCACAGTCAGAAGAGTCTTGTCTTTCATCAGCGCGCTACACCATCCGCTGCGCCGTACCAGCCAGGCAATGGCGAGAATTAGCATCAGAACGACTGCCAGCGCGCCGGTTAAATTCATCAGCATCGAGCCCGCAGATATCGGCGCGGCAAACTGAGAGGCCATAGGGAGTTGAGATTGCAGCGGTTGATTCATTATCGACTCAGACGCTGCATTCTTTCTGAAGGCGTAATAATATCGGTAATGCGCACGCCAAATTTATCGGAGACTACCACGACTTCGCCCTGGGCAATCAGATAGCCGTTAATCAAAATATCCAGCGGCTCACCCGCTAACCCTTCCAGAGGAACGACAGAGCCCAAACTCAAACGCAGCAGTTCTTTAATCGTCATCTTGGTACGTCCCAGCTCCACGGTCATTTTTACCGGGATATCCAGCACCAGATTAAGATCCTCTAACGCGTTCATCATTTGATCGTTTCTTGAGGAAACCGGCGCGGTGTCGCCGTTTTCGGTCGACAGCTGTTCGCTCATCGCCTCTCCCCAGAGATCGTCAACAGACTGCTCGCCGGCCTCTGAGGGCGGATTGGTAGCACTCATTTAGTTATTTCTCCTTATTAAAAGTTAGTAGAGAGGGGGTGAAAATTTTTTCAACTTTAATCGCCATTTGCTTATTAAGCTGGCCATATTTACCGGAAAAGACAGGGTGACCATCCGCAAAAACATCAACGATCTCTGGTTTATCCAGAGGAATTACGTCCCCTTTCTGTAACGTCATAACTCGGGAGATATGAGAGGGAATCTCTGCCAGTCTGGCGACCAAATCCAGCTCGGTGTCGCGGACCTGCACAGCCAGAGTATTATGCCACTGCTGATTTTCTTGCCTGGAGTTTTCAAGCGGCGGATTTGTTAACAGTTCCCGAAGTGGCTCAATAATGCTAAAAGGAATACAGATATGTAGCTCACCGCTATGCGAACCAATTTCAACAGAAAAAGGTGTCGTTATCACAATATCATTGGGTGACGATGTAATATTGGTAAATTTGATCTGCGTTTCAGAACGTACATATTCGGTCTGAAGTTTATAAATAGAACTCCAGGCTTCGTCGTAGGACTGCTGCGCCATCGACATAATACGCCTGATAATACGCTGCTCAGTTGGCGTAAAATCCCGACCGTCCACTTTGGTCGGGAAACGCCCGTCACCACCAAACAAATTATCGACAGCCATCGATACCATCTGCGGTGAAAAAGCAAAGAGTGCGGTTCCACGTAGCGGATTCATATGCACTAAATTAAGATTTGTCGGCACTGGCAGATTACGCGCGAACTCGTGGTAAGGCTGTATTCTGATATTGCCCGCAGTAACATCAGGATTACGGCGCAGCAAATTAAACATATCCATACGAAACTGACGAGCAAATCGCTCATTAATTATTTCAAGCGACTGCAAACGCTCGCGAATAACACGACGTTGGGTGTTAGGATCATAGGGCCGGATCTCATCAGTGCCCAGTGATTCCTGGGCACTTTCATTTTCTGTACTACTGCCACCATTTAAAAGATGATCAATCTCAGCCTGAGATAATAGACTGTCGGACATAAAATTTACCGTAGTATAAATGCATTCAATAATACATCGGTAACCATCACACTTTGCTGGTTCGCGAGTGGAAGGTTAACAGCGTTTTTTATTTTATTGATTAACTCAATTTTTCCATTATCCGTTGCCAGCTCATCGCCAGTTTGCCGAGAAAAAAGTAATAACAGCCGACTCCGCACTTCAGGCATAAATTGTTGCAGCAGCAGTTTGCTGCTTTCATCTTTTAGTTGCAAAGTTAAACCTATATATAAAACGCGATCGCCATCGTTTTCACCGGGTTTAAGACTAACCGTAAAGGTATCCAGTGAAATATAGATCGGCGAGGGCGCCGGCACGTTTTTTTTCGCAGACGAAGATTTTGTTATCTCTGCCTGTTGTGCCGATTGAATAATATGCATCTGATAAAACACGTACCCGACCAGTGCTGCTAACCCAAGGATGATTAACACCATCATCAAAAAAATAAAAGAGTGTTTTTTTCCGTTGCCGGATACTTTCTGTTTTGTTTTCGGCATTATGTAACGAAGTCCCGTTTATAATTCAGCCAGGTCAATTAAGCAATTGCCCCGATGAGCAGCATTCTATTATATCTGTCACCGAGGTAATTGATGTAAAAGTTAAAATTACTGCCAACAATTCCCCGAATAAACGAGGCGACTAGGCAAAAGTATTAACGCCAAGGTTATAACTTACTGTTGTGGAAGAAGTTTCAACATTATCGCCGACAAATGACAGCGCCTCGGGTTGATCCTGTCTGACAAAATTTTGTTGTGAAGACTTCTCCTGCTGCGATGAATCACTCCAGGAGGATGTACCGCTGTCAACACTGCTCTGACTCAGCTCAATTCCCGACTCGGCCAGCGAAGTACGCAAATGCGGCACTGCAGCCTCAATGGCGGCGCGGACCTGATGGCTATCTGAAACGAAGTGCAACTGTGCCTGATCATTTTTGAGCTGCAGATTGACCTGGAGTGAACCCAGCTCTTCGGGGTGCAGGCGCAGTTCGGCATGTTGGACGCCATTGCGCGTGAAACAGGCAATCTGCTGGCCCAGCGATTGCTGCCATCCTGGCGTGCCCATTTCCTGATTCAGAACTCCCGTATTAAGCGTACTATCCGCATTGATTGTACTGTTGTCAGAGCGGGATGGAGCGGGCGCTGACAATGTCAAATCTGGTTTCAATGATTCCTGACTCGCCTCATGACGGTCCGCGTTGACCTTTGCCATAAGCCCCTGATTTTCCAGTCCCGAAAACGGTGTCTTCATTGCCGGAGTGCTGGTCAGCTGGCTTTGTTCGACTGCCAGCGAAGCCCCTGGCTCGGTTTGCGACGCATTGTCACCGCTACCTGCAGGCAGAGAATGAAAGGTCGGATTGATGTTAACTCCAGTAACGGGTAGTGCATTACTGTCAGCTTTATTTATATCGAGCCCCGCAACCCGATCCTCGCTGAAAGGCGCCGGCATCCCGTCTGATGATACTTGCGCAGCCTCACCCGACAATACAGTAGTTGCAGGCTGTGGCTGTACTACATCGGCTGTAATCGCCTGTGGCAAAGGCTGAACGACATCATCACCCGGCGCGGCTTTACCTTTTTTCGCATCTCCCGCAGCCGTGGCTTCCCGCTCCTCCAGGGTCTGATTCAATAATGCCAGCAACGACTCCCCAGACATATCGGCCTCTGGTGAATCCGCGTCATCAGTTGACTCTTCTGCAGCGAATCTTTTCAGCCTGTCAACCAGTCCATTGCTCGCTGGCACAGTCGCTGGCCCCATTGCAGATGTCTTCTCATTGAGAAGGCTGGTGAACGCCTGTCCATCGTTTAACATTTCGCCCGACGCTGGCGTCCCCTCAGCCAGCGGACTGACGGCCGGTATTTTTGCAACCATCATGCGGATTTTTTCCTTAAAAAGATCTGGCTGGCAAACTCATCCATCAGCTTTTGTTCCTGACGACTCTCGTTCAACTTTGCAATATCATCAGCACGGCATTTTAGCGTGGTGAAGGCATTTAACCGCCGACTGTCATTTTTCCAGTCGCTAAGCGCCTGAGTAACAGAATCCTCGCAGCTCGCCACGCGCACACTACACTGCTCAACCACCTGATTTAACGAATTAATAAAAAACTGGTAGCTGAGAAGATGCGTGACAGCAAGGCCTTTCCCCTGCTTTCTGGCCACTAGCTCTTGCTGATATTCCTGCTGATAACACTGCAGCTGAGTCAGCTCAGCCCGGGCCTTCTCATAAGTCTGACGTACCTTGCCTAATTGCAGGGTGGCGTCATTCAGCTTGTCTTCCGCCCTTTCGCGCAGCAGGTCCATCACAGAACGTTGTGCCATGTCAAATACTCACTTACAAATCGGTTTTTTCAGGAAAAAGAGATTCCAGTTGTTCAAATGAGGGTTGATACTCACTGCTCTCAAAAATGCCCTGCTGCAGGTAGCTTTCAAGCTGCGGATAGAGCGCGATCGCTTCATCCAGGATGGGATCACTCCCAGAGGCGTAAGCACCAACGCTTATCAGATCGCGATTGCGTTGATAAGCGGAAAGAAGCTGTTTGAAACGCTGGACTTTCTTGTAATGGGCTGGCGCGATCAGCTCTGTCATTGCGCGACTGATAGAGGCTTCAATATCGATAGCCGGATAGTGCCCCGACTCGGCCAGACGACGCGACAGTACGACGTGACCATCAAGAATAGCGCGAGCGGAATCCGCAACCGGATCCTGCTGATCGTCGCCTTCGGTCAGTACCGTATAGAATGCGGTGATTGACCCGCCCCCTTTTACGCCGTTCCCCGCCCGTTCAACCAGCGCAGGTAATTTGGCGAACACCGAGGGCGGATAGCCTTTGGTCGCCGGGGGTTCACCGATCGCCAGTGCGATCTCTCGCTGCGCCATCGCATAGCGCGTCAATGAATCCATAATCAGCAGCACATCCATGCCGCGATCGCGGAAATCTTCAGCAATGCGCGTAGCATAGAGCGCACCCTGCATACGTAATATCGGCGAAACGTCGGCGGGCGCGGCAATAACGACAGAGCGACTCAGTCCCTGTTGCCCCAGAATATTCTCGATAAAATCTTTGACCTCGCGACCACGTTCGCCAATCAGCCCCACGACAATCACATCCGCTTTGGTATAGCGCGCCATCATCCCCAGCAGCACGCTTTTTCCCACTCCGGAACCGGCAAACAACCCCATCCGCTGCCCACGGCCAACGGTCAATAAACCATTAATTGCCCTGACGCCAACATCCAGCACATCTTTAATTGGATCGCGCAGCAGTGGATTAAAGGGCGCAGTAAAAAGTGACCCCAGCGGCTGGTTGGCTGGTAAAGGCAGGCCATCCAGCGGATGGGCTCTGGCGTCCAGCACGCGGCCCAGCAGCCCAGGGCCTAGTGGAAGCTGCTTGCCGCTTGTCATGGTGCCTGGCGGGGTGAAAACACGAGCACCAGGCAGAATACCTTCAACATTTTCCAGCGGCATCAAATAGAGGATACGATCGTTAAAACCAACGACTTCGCCCTCGACAAACGCCGTCTCGCCGCCGGACTCCCGCTCAATAAGGCATAGCGTCCCTATCGGTAACTTAAGCCCAACGGCTTCCATCACCAGCCCGGTCGCACGCAGCAATTTGCCGTACTGTTGGTATGGTGGAAGCGTCATGATCTGCCGCTCGCACTGCACAATCGCGTCCAGCCAGTGTTTAAAGCGCGTGGTCATCAGTGGTAATCTTCCATGGCCAAATTACAAAGCATTTGCCAGTTCGCGGAAAGCGAACCGTCCAGTTCACCCTCCTCTGCCGTAATGCGACAACCTCCGGGTACCATTTTCGCGTCGGCATGCAGCGCCCAGCCACGCCCTTGAAGCATTTCACCCAGATGCTCCTGCACCATAGGCAAATCTTCGTCGCTGACCCATAGTTCAATTTGGTTGGTAAATTGTAAGTTCTCCTGTAGTAGCTGGCGAATCTTCTCCAACAGCACCGAGGTATCACAGACAATTTGCTTACCCAGCATCGAACGTACCGCATTCAGGGAGAGCTGAACCAGCCGCGCGGGGATAACGCTGTCAAGACTGTCCAGAGCGGCCTGAAACTCATCGACCAACAGGGTAAAACGGCTGATTAACGCCCGTTGCTGGGTATTCGCTTCTGCCGTGCCCTGCGCCAGTCCCTCTGCCCGCCCATGATTGAACCCTTCGCGATAGCCCCTGGTCTGTCCCTCTTCCAGACCGTTGCGCTCACCTGTCGCATATCCTTCCCGCTCTGCCTGCTGGCGCAGACGGGCAAGCTCGGCCTGGAATTGCGCTTCTGACGCGGGATCAACCACAGCCAGAGCATCCGTTTGCGAAGGTTCAATAACCGGCGACTCAAAACTGTCCAGCAGGCTTTCAGGCTGCCAGAGTCGCCAGTCGCGATCAGACGTAGACATCGTCACCTCCGCCAATGACAATTTCACCCGCATCCGCCAGGCGACGAGCAATCATCAGGATATTTTTCTGTTCGGCTTCCACCTGAGACATACGCACCGGACCACGTGAATTGAGGTCGTCTCTCATGATGTCTGCCTGACGCTTCGACATATTGCGGAAGAAGGCGTCGCGCAGTGGCTGTTCAGCGCCTTTAAGAGCAATGAGCAAAGATTCATTTTCGATATCCTGTAGCAGACGCTGG
Source organism: Kosakonia arachidis (assembly GCF_900116535.1). Taxonomy (GTDB): domain Bacteria; phylum Pseudomonadota; class Gammaproteobacteria; order Enterobacterales; family Enterobacteriaceae; genus Kosakonia; species Kosakonia arachidis. Next base: position 10,639 of record NZ_FPAU01000012.1, read on the forward strand.
AGGCTGCGATCTTCGATCTCGACGAGGTTTTCGAACAGGAACATTTCATCAATAATCTTCTGCGCCAGTTCGTGGTCAAACTCACGTACCGCGTCGATAGCCACCTCTTCCTGATTCGACTTCATCAGGTTGAGGATCTCGGCCGCAGGCCGCACGCCACCCATTTTGCTGCGCTTCATATTCTGGCCGGTCAGCATGTTATTCAATACTTCGGTGAGTTCCTGCAAGGCAGCAGGCTGCACGCCGCCAAACGTGGCGATACGCAGCATAATGTCGTTACGTTCCTTATCGTCAAATTTTGCCAGCACATCGGCAGCCTGCCCACGCTTGAGATGGACCAGAATGGTGGCAATAATCTGCGGATGTTCCTCACGGATAACGTCAAAGACCATCTGAGGTTCCATGAAGTTCAGCGTTTCGAGGCCATTAACATTATTGGAATGAGAATCAAGCAGATCCTCCAGCAGGCTGGAAGCGCGCTCCTCACCCAACGCTTTTACCAGCACATTGCGCAGGTAATCGTTAGTGTTGAAGTCCAGCGCCGCAAAATCGGATACGTCGCGCTCAAATTCTTTCATCACGGTGGCCAGGCTATCATGCGTGATGCCGTTCATGTTAAACATGGCGCTACTTATCTGGGTCACCTCGTGCGAATTGAGGTGCTTGAATACTTCAGCCGCACATTCATCACCCAATGTGAGCATCACCATGGCACATTTATCAGCTGCGTTCATTACGACTTCTTCTCCCTAATAAGCCACTTACGAATCACAGCGGCAAGAACATGAGGCTCCTGCTCTGCAAGGTTTCGCAAATGCTGCGTCGTGATTTCAGTATCCACCCGCTGCTGCGCCTTCTCTTTCTCAATGTTTTCGTTTTTACGGTTCTGGGCATCCAGTGCCGCCTGGCGAGCCTCTTTCTCCAGTTCAAGCCGCTGAAGCGCCAGTTCCTGATGTTTAATCCAGAAAGGCTGTACCGCTTTGCGCCAGAGAATCCAGGCCACCAGCGCAATAAACAGATAGCGTGCAACCTCCAGCAACATATTAATGAGGTCCGGCTGCTTCCAGAGCGGAACGGCAACGTCGTCATCGGAGTCGCTGAACGGTGAGTTAACCACGCTCAGGGTATCGCCACGCTGCGATGAAAATCCCATCGCCTCTTTCACCAGCGTGTTGATTTGATCCATCTGCTCTTTGTTCAGTGCGACAGGTTTGCCATCTTTTCCGACCATGTAGTTGACCACAACCGCCGCGGAGAGGCGTTCGACACCACCGGGGCTCTGGCGCGTATGTGTTAACGTGCGATCAAGCTCGTAGTTGACGGTTTCATCATTGTGATTGCTGTAGGGAACGCGTTTAACAGCGGAGGAATCTGACGTTGCAGGCTTTGCCTGATCGATCGGCGCCGATGCCGACTCCAGCGGCTGATTACTCAACGCGCCAGGTACTCCACCAACGGCCTCTTTTCCGCCCTGCTCACTACCGCTCGTCTGGCGACTACGGATGGATCGCTTATCCGAAGAGTTATTCGGCTGATACAGTTCTGCGGTCTGTTCATTGGTAGAGAAATCGATTTTAGCAGTCACCTGCGCCCGCACGTTATTACTCCCCACAATGGGGGCCAGGATGGCCTGAATACGATTTTGATAATCGTTTTCAACCTCGCTGGTGTAATTAAGCTGTGACGTCTGCGTGGCCCGGTCACCGCTTTGCGTTAGCAGATGCCCATTCTGATCGACGATAGTGACGTTATCGGCAGACATGCCAGGTACGGCACTGGATACCAGATGGGTAATGGCGCTAACCTGTCCTTCATCCAGGGTGCGCCCCCCTACCAGATTGAGCGTAACTGAGGCTGAAGGTGGCCTCTTCTCCTGCACAAAAAGGGACTCTTTCGGCATCGCCAGATGCACGCGTGAACTTTTTACCGGCCCCAGAGTATCAATAGTGCGGGAGAGCTCCCCTTCCAGCGCACGCTGAAAGTTAATTTGCTCACTGAATTGGCTGATACCAAACTTTTCTTGATCCAGTAGCTCAAACCCTACCGACCCGCCTTTAGGTAATCCTTGCTGAGCCAGTTTTAGTCGCAGATCGTAAACCTGTTCTTCCGGAACCATAATAGCCCCCTGCCGCTCATCAAAACGGTAGGACACATTCATTTTCGTCAGTTGGGTCACAATCTCGCCGCCATCACGATCGCTGATATTACTGTACAGCACGCGATAATCAGGGGTTTTAGCCCAAAAAAGCAGCGCAATAATAATAGACAGCGCGGCGGCAGCAGAAATAATAAATATAACTCGGGGATTCGAACGAACGCGCCCAAGGACAGCAATCAGACTGTCCATTGTATTCTTGTTATTACCGTTAGTTGCGGCATTCATGCCATGTTCCTGTAAAAATTATAATGACCCAATATGAACGAAACATTAAATTCAGATGCGCCATTCATTGGTAAGCACTCATGCCGTCACAGCATCCAAGGACAAATAAATCAGGCCGGGTATTATGTACAAACTGGGGGAAACTTTAGTCGGTGATAAGCTAACGCTTCTGTCAGCTATTCAAATTATATTTTCGCATTGTACTCCTGCTATTCTGTTTCGGTTGAACTGGCAAGAAGTTAACGCCGGGAAAAGTAGCGAAGGATTATAAAGATGTCTATTCAGTCAATGCACGGTATTATCGATCAAATTCAATTTCAGGCCCGTCAAGCGTCCGCTCTGAGTAAAGGCATCCAGTCCGAAGTCGGCGCAGCATCCACTAGCGGTGGTAACGCGTCATTTTCTGACATGTTGCTCGGCAGCATTAAATCTATTAGTCAGGTGCAAAGTACGGCCCAAAATCAAGCTGAGGCCTATATGAGCGGCGCATCAGATATTGAATTGAACGACGTTATGGTGTCTCTGCAAAAATCATCCCTGGCCCTTAACCTGGGCGTTCAGGTAAGGAACAAAATGGTCAGTGCGTACCAGGAAATTATGGGAATGTCATTATAACGTAAGTCCGTTGATGCGACGCATTGCACAGAGAATAATCGCCTGCATCTGACATTATTACCCATCAACACATAATGCTGTCTTCCGGACAGCATTATGTGTTGATGGGTAATGAATGCTATTTATAATTGCCTCCAACAGGTATTTAGCGCCGCTCCGTTCGGAAACTCCCGGTATTTTCTATGCCGGATTATTTGCCAACAGGATTTATTTTAGGATTACCCGGAATGCCTAACATCGCTCATAATAATAAAATCGAAATTAGCAATCAGTTTGTGCAAAATCATCTTTCAGAATCAGAATTAAACACGTTTATTGAGCTAATTTATCAGCAGGCTGGCATAGTCATTACCGCTCAGAGGCGGGATATGGTCTATAACCGTCTTGCACCGCGACTGCGTGCTCTTGGATTAAACAGCTTCAGGGACTATATACGGCTACTGGAAAATTCGCCTAATCATAATGAATGGCAGCAATTTGTTAATGCATTGACAACAAATTTAACGTCCTTTTTCCGTGAAGCCTATCATTTCCCCATTCTCACTGAGCATGCGCGTACCAGAGGTGGAGGATATAACGTCTGGTGCACGGCAGCATCAACGGGTGAAGAACCCTATTCTATTGCAATGACGCTGGACGAAGTATTAGGCCATTCAATTGTTGGGCCCCGCATTCTGGCCACGGATATTGACACCGGCGTATTAGAAAAAGCCCGTAGCGGCACCTATCGCATGGCTGATTTAAATAACTTATCCCTGGAGCAGAAAAAAAATTATTTTTTACGCAGAAATGATTCCGGGAAGCGGGATCAGGTGAAAGTAAGGAGCGTCTTACAAAACGCAGTGCATTTCCAGCAGCTAAACCTGATTTCAGCAAACTGGGATATCCCGGCGCCCTTTGACGCCATCTTCTGCCGTAACGTAATGATCTATTTTGATAAAAACACCCAAGATCAGCTACTTAACCGTTTTGCGAAACTGCTGAAACCCGGCGGACTGCTTTTTGTTGGTCACTCGGAACACTTTAGTAGTACGGCCAGCCCTTTCCGCCTGAAAGGTCAGTCGGTGTATTGTCTGAAAAAGGAAAAGGCATGAACAAAATAAAAGTACTCTGCGTCGATGACTCAGCCCTGATCCGCAATATCTTGACCAAAATAGTTAATCAGCAGCCGGATATGGAAATGGTGGCGACGGCGCTCGATCCCATTATCGCCCGCGATCTGATTAAACAGCATAATCCGGATGTTCTGACCCTGGATGTGGAAATGCCGCGTATGGACGGCCTTGATTTTCTGGAACGCCTGATGCGCCTGCGCCCCATGCCCGTCATCATGGTCTCTTCACTTACCAGCAAAGGATCGGATATCACCCTGAGCGCCCTCGAACTGGGGGCCGTCGACTTTGTGACTAAACCGCAAATGGGTCTGCAAGAAGGGATGATGCAATACAGTGAACTGATGGCAGATAAGATCCGTACCGCAGCGAAAGCGCATATCAGACGACGGGAAGGGCAAATAGCAGCGCCCAAAATCATCAATAGCCCGCTAGTCGGCAGCGAAAAAATTATCGCTATCGGCGCGTCTACCGGCGGTACCGAAGCCATACGCCACGTTCTGATGCCCATGCCTGCGTCCTGTCCAGGCATTGTCATTGCGCAGCATATGCCGCCAGGTTTTACCCGCTCTTTTGCTGAACGGCTGGATAAAATTTGCCAGATCACGGTTAAAGAGGCAGAGGATGGCGAGCGTGTATTACCGGGGCATGCCTATATCGCACCGGGCGGCAGGCATATGGAGCTCTGTCGTAGCGGCGCCAATTATCATGTGCGGCTCAACGATCTGCCACCGGTTAACCGTCACCGGCCATCTGTGGATATGTTGCTGCAGTCGGTCGCCGAGTCCGCCGGGAAAAACGCCGTCGGGGCGATCCTTACCGGTATGGGCTATGACGGAGCAAGAGGCCTGCTTGAACTTCACCAAACCGGCGCAAAAACGCTGGCACAAAGTGAAAAAACCTGCGTGGTGTATGGCATGCCACGTGAAGCCGTTCTCCTCAATGCTGTTGACGAGATCGTCGATCTCGATCAAATAGCACAAACCATTCTGAAAAATATCGTCGGGCAAGCCCGCAGAATTTAAGTTTGCTGCATCACTGTTATTCACTACCGCGTTCCCAGCAAGAGCACAATTAACCAGGACTCCATATATGGCTGATAAGAATTTACGTTTTTTAGTGGTCGATGATTTTGCCACGATGCGACGCATCGTACGCAATCTACTTAAAGATCTCGGTTTTAATAACGTTGAAGAGGCCGAAGATGGTCAGGATGCATTAAATAAAATGCAGCAGATCCCCTTCGACTTTGTCATAAGCGACTGGAATATGCCCAATATGGACGGATTACAGTTACTGACCGAGATCCGTAATTCGCCGACATGGAGCACCATGCCGGTATTAATGGTTACCGCAGAAGCTAAAAAAGAAAACATTATTGCAGCTGCGCAGGCTGGGGCCAGTGGTTATGTTGTAAAACCCTTCACTGCGGCAATCCTTGAAGAGAAGTTGAATAAGATTTTCGAAAAAATTGGGTGGTAAACAAGTGGACAATCAACCAAATAATCCGGCGGCGGATAGCTTTAAAAGTATTTTTTCCCGCATTGGCCATTTGACACGTCAGCTACGCACTAGTATGAGCAGCCTCGGGCTGGACCGCGCCATTATGGATGCCGCCGAAGCTATCCCGGATACCCGTGATCGCCTGAACTATATTGTCAGTAAAACGTCCCAGGCCGCCGACAGAGCGTTAACTTCTGTGGAGGTGGCTCGTCCTTTACAAGATCGTCTGAATGAGCGGGCCTCTGAGCTAAACGGACGCTGGGATGAATGGTTTGCAGAACCTGTCGAACTTCCTGTTGCCCGCGATTTGGTTAGTGACACCCGCGATTTTTTACAGGAAGTGCCAACGCTGACCAATAAAACCAATAACGAACTGATGGAAATCATGATGGCCCAGGATTTTCAGGATCTTACGGGTCAGGTCGTTCAACGCATGATGCTTCTTATCGAGAATATTGAAAACGAGCTGATTCAGGTGCTGGTTGAAAATATTCCGAATATGACCATCACTTCCGACCAGGAACAGGAAAGCCTGAAAAATGGTCCACAAATTGATCATACCCTGACTGGCGTGGTGGCCACACAGGATCAGGTAGACGATTTGCTCGCCGATTTAGGTTTCTGATGCATGTCTGAAGCAAGCGACGAAGACAAAACAGAAGACCCCACCCCCCAGCGAAGACAAAAAGCACGGGAAGAGGGACAGATCCCGCGCTCAAAAGAACTGACTTCGCTACTGATGCTGCTGGCGGGCTGGTCGCTGATTTTTATCAGCGGAGAAAACACCGCTGGCCAACTTGCACAGTTACTGCATGACGGGCTAGTTTTCGATCGCCTGCTGATAAGTGATACAACCAGTATGCTGCACAAATCCAGCGGATTACTGTCGCTGATGCTAAACGCCCTGCTGCCGCCGCTGCTGGGGCTGTTTTTTGTCGCTATCGCCTCTTGCGCCCTGATTGGCGGCCTGCATTTCAGCACTAAATCATTAAAATTTGATATTACCCGTCTCTCCCCTGTTTCGGGTTTTAAACGCCTCTTCTCGTTTCAGGTGTTATCAGAGCTGGCAAAAAGTTTGATGAAAGCGGCGCTGGTTGGCTGCGCCTGCGGCTTATATTTTTTCACCAATAAAAGCCAGTTCATCCGCCTGGTTAATGAATCACTCTCAGACTCTCTGAGCGACTCACACCTACTGATATCCCACTGCCTGCTGGTTGTGATTAGCGCACTGGTACCAATGGTAGGCTATGACGTCTTTTATCAATTAATGCGCAATATCAAAAAGTTGCGCATGAGTCGCCAGGAGATCCGCGATGAATTTAAACAGAGCGAAGGCGATCCACATGTGAAAGGACGTATCAGACAGATGCGCCGCAGCCTGGCGCAACGCCACATGATGCTGGATGTCCCCAAAGCGGACGTCATCGTGAACAACCCGACCCACTATTCCGTCGCAATCAGCTGGAAAGAGGGAAAAATGGCTGCGCCGACCGTCCTTGCAAAAGGTGCAGGCGAAATCGCTTTACGTATCCGCGAAATGGGGCTGCAGCATAAGGTCCCCATGCTTGAAGCCGCGCCGCTAGCGCGTGCGCTCTATCGCCACTGCGAGATAGGCGATCCAATCCCGTCTGAGCTTTACGGCGTGGTCGCGGAAGTCCTCGCCTGGGTTTATCGCCTGAAGCACTGGCGTAAATCAGGCGGAAAAATACCCAATAAACCGGAAAACCTTTCAGTGCCGCCGGCGCTGGATTTCACCCATGAGAGCCAGGAATGATGGCCAATTTAACCACCAAACTACGCTTACCAAATTTTAAAGAGACACAGTGGCAAATACTGGCAGGGCCGGTATTGATCATGATGATCCTGGCGATGATGGTGCTGCCGCTGCCCGCCTTTGCACTTGATACACTGTTTACTTTCAATATAGTGCTGTCGCTGATGATATTGCTGGTAGCAATGTTTACACAGAACACGCTAGATTTTTCATCTTTTCCCATCGTGTTGCTGTTCTCCACCTTGCTACGTCTGGCGCTCAATATCGCGTCTACCCGCATCATACTCATGGAAGGTCATACTGGCGCTTCCGCTGCAGGCCGGGTGGTAGAAGCTTTTGGGCACTTTCTGGTTGGCGGTAATTTCGCTATCGGCATCATCGTCTTCACTATTTTGATCATCATTAACTTTATGGTGATCACCAAGGGTGCGGGGCGTATCGCCGAAGTAGGTGCTCGCTTCGTACTCGACGGGATGCCGGGAAAACAGATGGCCATTGATGCCGATCTCAACGCGGGCCTGATTGGCGAAGAAGAGGCAAAAAAGAGACGTCGTGAAGTCACCATGGAGTCCGATTTTTATGGCTCCATGGATGGTGCCAGTAAATTCGTACGCGGAGACGCCATGGCCGGCTTGTTAATCATGGCGATTAACATTGTTGGCGGCCTGATTATCGGTATCCTTCAGCACGACCTGTCATTTGCCGACGCCGCACAAACCTATACGCTTCTGACCATTGGCGATGGCCTGGTCGCGCAGATCCCGGCCCTAATTATCTCGACAGCTGCAGGTGTCATCGTTACCCGTGTATCCAGCGAAACCGATGTTGGCGAACAGATGGTTAGCCAGTTGTTCAACAATCCGCGCGTGATGCTGCTGGCTGCTGGCGTCATCGGCCTGCTTGGTATTATCCCCGGAATGCCCAACCTGGTATTCCTGCTTTTCACTGCGGCGCTGCTTGGCCTGGCCTGGTGGCTGCGCGGCCAGCAGATGGCAGAACTGAGCGGCACAAAACGGAGTACCGGCATGGATAGCGCAGAGATCAGCGAAGCCGTTCAGGCACCTGAAGCCTCCTGGTCCGATGTTGAAATGGAAGATGTGCTGGGACTGGAGGTGGGTTATCGGTTGATTCCGATGGTGGATAATACTCAAGATGGACAGTTGCTGACGCGTATTCGCGGCATCCGTAAAAAATTTGCCCAGAAGATGGGCTTTCTGCCGCCCGCAATCCACATTTGCGACAACCTCGATCTCAAACCGACCGAGTATCGCATCTTACTGAAGGGAATAGAGATTGGCGGTGGGGAAGTCAAACCCGAACGCTGGATGGCCATCGACCCTGGCTGTGCGGAAGGAAAACTGGAAGGGCTGCCCGGCATCGACCCCGCCTTTAATTTGCCCGCCGTTTGGATTGACGAAGTCATGCGGGAACGCGCCCTAACGTTAGGCTATACGGTGGTCGATCCGGCATCGGTCATCGCTACCCATCTGAATCATTTGATCGATACGCATACGGACGAACTTTTCAGCCGTCAGGAAACCCAGCAATTGCTGGAACGTATCACCAAAGAGATGCCCAAGCTGATAGAGGATTTAATTCCGGATACGATATCGCTCTCCCTGTTCCATAAGGTGCTACAAAATCTACTGGCGGAGCGAATCTCAATCCGCGATATGCGTACGATTATTGACACCCTGGCGGAACATGCTCCAACACAAACCGACGCTGATGAGCTTACCGCTCAGGTCCGCATCCGCCTGGCGCGAGCGATCACTCACCAGTGGTTTGGTAATAGTCCTGATATTGAGGTCATTGGGCTGGATCCTAATCTTGAAAGGTTGCTGATTCAGGCCACGCAGAACAGCAGCGCCCTTGAGCCTGGCATCGCGGAAAAAATGATTGAACATGCCGGGCAGGCCATCAGTCAGCAAAGTACACTTGGCGTGGCGCCAGTGCTGTTAGTCAACCAACCGCTGCGGCTGATGCTTTCACGGTTCCTGCGCCGTGTTTACCCGCAGTTAGTGGTGCTGTCTAACTTTGAAATCAGCAGCAACCGCACGGTACATATGTCTTACACTATCGGAGGCGCGCAGTGAAATACCTGCCGTTAACGCTATGGTTTGTGATCCTTCCGGTAGCCGCTACTGGCGGTAGCTGGACCGGCAAAAGCGTCGGCGGTAGCGTCAGCGTCGGCCAGCAGATCTTAACCAGCCGGCCGTTGCAGGCGCAAGGTCCGCTTTCGAGAGCGGCCACCATTACAAGCGTGGTCTGGCGCATTGAGCTGCTCAGCCCGCCACCGACAGGTCTGCAGATTAAGCTCTGCGCGCCGTCTTTTTGTATTCCGCTCAGAGATCTGACGGGCACACAGCAGGTTAGCGTTCCCCTTTCAGCGGGCAACACTTTTCGCTTTCTCTACTCTGTAAACAGCCGCGGGCCGCTGATGCCCGCACTTCAGGTGGTCAGCAATCAGCTAACGGTTAATTACCGCGCGCCATAGACAACGGGGGATATCGGGAAAGGTGTCGTACCGGCTTCAGAGCGAGGCCGGTGAAGATTCAGGCAAAGCGACGGGGCATCTGCTCAGCATAATACCGACAGCCCGTTTTCCCGTGCTGCAGTTTGAGCATATTCTCTCTCAGCATCTGCATTCGGGCCTGCAATCGCCTGCCGATTTCAGCTTCGCTGGCTTGCAGGCTGGCTATCAACCGGGCCAGTTCTTCTTTTTTTCCGGCTTCAGCGCTCTGTTGTAAATGGGCGATCGTCGCCTCAACGGCCTGACTATATGCCGGTGAGATATCGGCAAGCACCTCCCACTCTTCCCGCCTCAGCGTTTCAAGCAGCGTCAGGTGCATCTGCAGAATATCCTGCAAAGGGGAGTTGGATGAATCCGTCATCGTTGCCCTGCCTGATTCAGGGGCGAAATTGCTTCCCATGTCTCTGAAATGTCAGTAATCAATTTAGCGGCCTGCTCAAGCTTTGCCACATCGCTATGCAGATTGGCCTGCATCAGCAAACGTGAAATATACTCATATAACCGCTCAAGATCGGCAGCGATTTCCATGCCTTTTTTGTGATCGAGCGAGGCTCGCAACCCATTGTCAATAATGTTAATCGCTTTAGAAATCATCTCGCCGCGCTTCGCCACTTTGCCATCTTCAAAATAGATCTTTGCCCGTAAAATGGCACTGCGCGCGCCGTCAAACAGCATCGAGATAAGCTGATGCGGAGAGGCACCAGCCAGCTTGCTCTCCAGAGAGACCTGTGCATAGGCCTCAGGGCCTTGTGAGTGATACATATGGGTATTCCTGGATATAAACAGGGCGCACAGCCCTGTATCAATAATCGATTAATCAGACAACCGGCATCACAATTGGCTAAACATGGTGGCCAGCGTATTCTGTAAATTGTTCGTCTGGTTAACGATAAGATCCGCATTGGCAAACTGCTTCCTGTACAGCTCAACCTGAGAATCGATCAACACTTGGGTCTTTGTAATCTGATCGCCGATGTCAGTCAGCTGGGTATTCAGGTCGTCGGTGGTAGTTTTTATCATTCCGCTGGTTTTGCCATCACCCTCATCCCCCGCGAATTTGGTGATAATCGACTCCAGCGATGATGCCAGACCCGCAGTTTCGCCGCTGCCTTTGAATATTTTGCCAATCTGATCCGAATTATCCGCAATAGCCTTATCCAGCTTATCCTCATCAAGGGTCATCTGGCCGTTTTGCGTATCGATGGAGATGCCTAAATCAGCCAACGAACTGTAATCACTGCCGGTGTCGCCATAGGTACTGGCAACCGCGTTGCGGAAGCCACTTACCAGGCTTCGTAGCGTGGAGTCGCCCATCAGCACCCCGCTTTTCTCGGTGCTGCTACTGCTGGTATCAAGAGGAACAAACTTGCTTTCCGCAGAGGCTTCCGATAACAACGCATTGTACTGTTTGACAAAGTCCTGCAACGTCGTTTTGATGGCAGAAGTATCAACGCTCAGGGTCAACTGTTCAGGCGTGTCATCTTTTGATACTGCATTCAGGTTCAGCGTTACGCCATCAATGATGTCGCTGATATTATTGATGGAGCGGGTATATTGCGTGCCATCAACGGTAACCTTCGCGTCTTGTGCGGCGGAGACTTGGGTCATTTTGTCATTCCCGGTGCCGCCGTTGCTGGTATTAAAAAGAGCGCCCAGTTGCTCATCACCCTCGACGCTGACGGTCATTTCACCGTCTTCTCCGGTTTTTTTCGAACTCAGCATCAGCTGATACTGGCCGTCACCGGTACGCTGAACGGATGCGGAGACGTCGCCACCCTTATCGTTGATCGCTTTGGCGATATCATTCAGCGATGTCTGTTCGTCCTTCAACTCAACCTGCACCGACGCGCCGTCCTTCTGCGTGATAGTCAGGGTACGTGTCCCGCCATCCTGGCTTCCCAGCGCCTTGTCACTGCTGTCAAAGGTTGCAGTTTTCAGTTTATGCGCAACGGCAAGCTGATCAACTCTTACAGAATGCGTATCGGCGTTGGCACTGTCAGTGGCCGTCGCGGTAAAGGCGGTTGTCTCACTGACCTTCATGGTATTGAATGCAGAGTTTTCAAGCTTCTTTACCGTCCCCTGCAGTGTGGTCATTAAGCTGCTGATGGTTCCCCAGGCGGAGATCTTGTTCTTACAGGTGGACTGCGATGTGGTGTAGGGCGTCAAACGTTGCTGTTCCAGGTCGGCCAGATTATTCAGCAGGGTGCTGTAATCAAATCCGCCCACACCTGGTATGGCCGTTGCTGATGATACTGCCATGGTTATCTCCTTTAGGCTTAAACATACATTTTGCCAATGTCATTAGTTAAATATCGGCACAAGGACAAATAAATGAATATCTGGATAAAAATTTTCGCATCATCCATTACCAGCAAAAAAACAATGCCATGAAATACCAGCAATCGTGTTTACTAATCATCGAAATGAAAAAATATGAGCATATACAGAAAACCCTCTTCCATTAAATACACCAGCACCGACAAAATTAACACCTTCAAACAATAAAGGAAGAGCACCCGTTTTCTTTTCAGTAATAAAGCAATCCGCAATAAAAAAATTTCAGAATATTTTTCCCGCGCCGATATTTTAGATTATGCGAACTAAAAACGCATGAGTGATTTAATACCCCATCATGAACAAAGGAAATAAATATGACCCAGGTCGTTAACACTAATACCCTGAGCCTGATTGCACAGAACAACCTGAACAAATCTCAGTCTGCACTGGGCACCGCTATCCAGCGTCTCTCCTCCGGTCTGCGTATTAACAGCGCAAAAGATGACGCAGCAGGCCAGGCGATCAGTAACGGCTTTACTTCCAGTATTAACGGTCTGACCCAGGCTGCGCGTAACGCCAACGATGGTATCTCAATTGCGCAGACCACTGAAGGCGCACTGAACGAAGTGAACGACAACCTGCAGAACATTCGCCGCCTGACCGTTCAGGCGTTGAACGGCACCAACTCAGACGAGAACAAGGCGCAAATCCAGGCTGAAATCACCCAGCGCCTTGCTGAAATCGATCGTATTTCCCAGCAGACTCAGTTTAACGGCGTAAACGTCCTCGGCTCTTCTGCCGGTACACTGAGCATTCAGGTTGGTGCAAACGACGGTCAGACTATCGATATCGCCCTGAGTGAACTGGATGCCAGTACCATGGGTATGACTGGCTTCGATGTCACGGATGCTGCTTCAGGTTCAGCTGGCATGCTGGCGCGCGTGGATGCTGCGATTAAAGATGTTTCTAACCTGCGTTCCGATCTTGGTGCCGTACAGAACCGTTTCGATTCTGTGATTAACAACATCAACAGCACAATTACCAACCTGAGCTCTTCCCAGTCGCGTATTCAGGATGCCGATATGGCAACCGAAGTATCCAATATGTCCAAAAACAACATTCTGCAGCAAGCGGGGACTTCCGTACTGGCACAGGCCAACCAAACTCCGCAGAACATCTTGTCTCTGCTGCGTTAATTATTCATTTCTACGTCTTAACCCGACCTTAGGGTCGGGTTCATAAGATGGCCCCTCACCCTTTAAGCGTACCGCTTAAAGGGTGTTTTCTTTTTAGGGGAACCGTCGCTCTTCCTGGTATCGCGTTTCTTTCACCGCCAACCTCAGGCAGCAAAAGGCCATGCAGTAAAGATGCTGCCCCCGTCCCCCAGGACAAGACAAGAGACGATTCCTCTGATGTCTTCCCGAAGGTAGCCCTAATCTGAGGATGTTCATCAGCAACAGGGTTAGATCCGCTCATCGTGTTCGCCAGCGTTTAGAGGATATCCAGGACGCCCAGCCGTTGACTCGACTCTGGACGGCTAATCGCTGATGCTGGCGAGGGAGTTATTGGCCACCGGAGCCTGCCAGTCGCAGCGGATACGGCACTGATCAGCCTGGCGCTGAATAGGGTATGGGAGAGCTATCGGAGAAATGTTCTATTTTTTTCAGCCGTGCCACGACATCCTCTTAAAGGTTCGGCATGGCTGTAGCGTAAGGAGCAGTGTATAGCGGGATAAATAAAGGCCTGCGGAAATAACACCCGCAGGCCTGATAATAAAAAAAGAGGTATTACTCGCAGCTGGCAAGCATGGCACTTTTCTCGATCAGTGCCATCTCTTCACTGTTCAGCAGTTTCTCAATATCCACCAGAATCAGCATCCGATCGTCAACCGATCCCAGCCCTTGCAAATATTCCGTCGACAGCGTAACGGAAAAATCAGGTGCCGGACGGATTTGTTCCGCAGCTAATGTCAGCACATCCGAAACGCCGTCGACAATAATTCCGACAACGCGGTTGCCGAAATTGAGGATAATAACCACAGTACTGTCATCAAATGCAGCAGCACTGAGACGAAACTTAACGCGTAAATCAACAATCGGGACAATGACACCACGTAAATTTGTTACGCCAGCAATAAAGTCAGGAGAGTTTGCAATACGGGTAACGCGCTCACAGGCACGAATTTCCTGAACCTTTAGAATATCAATACCGTATTCCTCAGCCCCGAGCGTAAAGACCAAATATTCATGACCAGCAATATCGCCGGCAATATTATTTTCTGAACCAGACAGATTCATTTTTTCACCTTAAATGAGAAGTGTTATTAACCCGCTTTTGTTGCCTGTCGTTGTTCTTTTGCCATCGTCGCCAGGACTGCCACATCAAGAATCAGCGCTACGCTGCCATCACCGAGGATCGTTGCCGCAGAGATACCGGGAACTTTACGGTAATTAAGCTCAAGATTTTTTACCACGACCTGATGTTGCCCAACTAACTGATCGACCAATAAGGCGTAGCGACAGCCTGCGCTCTGTACAATAACGGCAATACCATCGGTAATATTATCAACCTCGCCAGGTAGGTCGAACACCTTACGCAGCTCAATTAACGGCAGATACTCTTCGCGGACCTGGAACATCAATTCGTTGCCGGCCATACGATAGAGCGCATTCTCAGAAGGGAGACGCGACTCCATAACCGTTCCCAGCGGCAGAACGTAGATTTCGTCCCCTACCCGCACCGACATGCCGTCAAGGATAGCCAGCGTCAGCGGCAGGACAATACGCATTGTGGAACCTTTGTCCTGCTCGGAACGAATTTCAACGTAGCCCCCCATCTCCTGGATGTTACGTTTCACCACGTCCATGCCAACGCCCCGGCCGGAAACATCGGTGACTTTCTCTGCGGTAGAAAAACCTGGCGCAAAAATCAGCATCCAGACCTCTTCATCGCTCATATTTTCGCTAACCGCCAACCCCTGTGACTGCGCCCGGGCAAGGATCTTCTCGCGATTCAGCCCAGCGCCATCATCTGTCACTTCAATCACAATGTTGCCACCGTGATGTTCGGCGGAGAGAATCAAATTCCCTTTATCCGCTTTCCCTTTGGCCCGCCGTACCTCAATCGGTTCAATACCGTGGTCAAGGCTATTGCGCACCAGATGCGTCAGCGGATCGATAATCTTCTCAATCAGGCTTTTATCCAGCTCAGCCGAGCCGCCAATAAGGGTCAGCTCAACCTCTTTGTTTAATTTACCGGCCAGGTCGTGTACCAGGCGCGGGAACCGACTGAAAACATACTCCATCGGCATCATACGAATTGACATCACCGATTCCTGGAGATCGCGCGCATTACGTTCCAACTGACCAATACTGTTAACCAGCGTGTCATGCTGGGAGGGATCCAGGCGGCTGGCGAGCTGGGTCAGCATCGCCTGGGTGATAATGAGTTCTCCCACCAGGTTAATGATCTGATCAACCTTATCGACAACAACCCGGATGCTGCCGCTTTCACTCGCTGCCGATTTAGCCGGCGCTTTTTGTCTGGCTGGCGCTTTGTGGCTCACCGCTGGAACAACGACCGGCTCCTCCTTGACTGGCACTATCTCAACGCTGCTGGCTTCTACCACTGCGTTCTCAACAGGCGAAATAACAATTTGATGCGGTTCCAGGACAAAACACATCACAGCGATAATATCGTCGGCGCTGGCGGTGGAGTTAAGCGTGACCTCGAGCTGGTTGTCCTGATGCCGCTGATTGATGATGACACCCAGATTGCCCAGTTCTTCCGCCAGCGGTCCTTTATCCTGCTCCTTAATATCCAGCAGGGTAATGGTAAGCAGCGTATCTCCTGTCGTTTTATCTCTTACACTCACCGGTGAAGGCTCTGCCGCGGCCAGTTCAGCCTGCACCTCCATCGGTGTCAACACCTTTGACATCGCGACGGATGTCGTCGGGCTGGCGCTATTCTCTAATGCAATCTGGCGTAGCGCTTCGCAAATATAGTGAAAACTGTCACTATCTGGCTCCTGTGAGGATTTATACGCATCCAGCTGTTCCTGCATAATATCTTTACTCTCCAGAAACAAATTAATAATGTCCCCCGTAAGCTGTAGTTGCCCACAGCGGGCCTCATCCAGCAAGTTTTCCAGAATATGCGTCGTTTCCTGTAAGACCGTGAAACCAAAGGTTCCCGCGCCGCCTTTTATTGAGTGGGCAGCACGAAATATGGCGTTCAACCGATCGCTATCGGGGGAAAGAAAGTCAAGATCCAGCAGGTGTCTTTCCATATCTGCCAGTAACTCATCAGCTTCATCAAAGAACGTCTGATAAAAATCACTTATGTCCATCTTGTTCCGTCTGCTCCTGGTTTATTTCTGAGGGGGGAGTTACAGGCCGCCCGGAGAGGCTAACGCCAGGAGGCATAATTTTTAATTGTGGTTTTAAATCTGCCGTTTCAGGCGTTGCCGTTAATTTATTTAACAGCGAATCTTCTTGAAGAATCTCATTCTCTTTTTCTTTGCTATTAACCAGAATCGTAATTCGCCGATTAAGCGGGCTGTCCCCATCTGAATGGCTGTCAATGCTTACGCTATTCGCGAGGCCGATAATGCGCAGGAATTTATCAGCAGCAAGCCCGCCGCTGATAAGTGCCCGCCGTGAGGCATTTGCACGGTCAGCCGACAGCTCCCAGTTACTGTAGGCGGCGTCACCACCCGCGTAGGGTAGGGAATCGGTATGTCCGGAGAGGGTAATACGGTTAGGCAACTCATTAAGCGCAGGAGCCAGCGCCTGAAGAATCGCACGCATATATGGCTCAGGCTCTCGACTCCCCACCTTAAACATAGGACGATCCTGACTGTCAGTAATTTGGATCAGCAGGCCGTTATCCGTTAATGACAGCCGTAAATTCGACTGAAAATTGCTCAACCGGGGATCCCGTTTAATCAGGCTAACTAATTTCTCACGCAGGTTATGTAACTTCTCATCTCTGGAATGTTTTTGCTTATCCAGAATGCGTTTGAATACTTCGCCATCCTGCTTAATTACGTCGTCACCACCACCGGGGATAACGCTGGCGCTCAAACTGGATTTGTTACCATGCGCCAGCGCCGTGCTTAACGGCATTTTAAAATATTCCGCAATTTGCTCACGTGTTTCTGGCGTGGAGGAAGCAAGCAGCCACATCACCAGGAAAAAAGCCATCATCGCTGTCATAAAGTCGGCGTAAGCAATTTTCCAGGAGCCGCCATGATGGCCACCATGCTGATTCCCTGCTTTTTTTCGTACCACAACAACAGAGTGGTTTGATTTACTCATGAGCCATTTTCCGACGCCGGGCTTTGTACGGCTGATTTCACCTGACGAACATGTTCTTCCAGTTCGTAGAAGGTCGGACGCACGCCAGAGAAAAGCGTTTTGCGACCAAACTCAACGGCAATTTGCGGCGCAGAACCATTAATTGCCGCCAGCAGCACGGCTTTAATGCAGAGCAGTACTTTCGTTTTCTCTGCGCTTTTTTGACGCAGCAGCGAAGCCAGCGGAAGAATAAAACCGTAAGCCAGCAAGATCCCCAGGAAGGTTCCCACCATAGCATGGGCAATTAACTCGCCTAGCTCAGCGGCCGGACGATCTGCCGAGGCCAGCGCATGAACCACGCCCATTACCGCCGCAACAATACCAAATGCCGGGAGCGCATCCCCCACTGAATTAATACTGCCGGCTGGTTGCTCAGCTTCGTGTTCCGCAGTATCAATTTCCTCATCGATTAAGGCTTCTATCTCAAAAGCGTTCATGCTCCCGCTGACCATTAAGCGTAAATAATCGACCACAAAATTCATGATAGTGACATCGGCCAACAACCGGGGGTAATTCATAAAAATAGCGCTATTATGCGGATCTTCAATATCTGCTTCGAGCGACATCATGCCGTACTGACGGCTTTTCCCCAGCAACAAGAATAATAACGCCAACAGGTCCAGATAATTGGATTTATTATATTGCGAGCCTTTAAACATCAGGGGAAGTGCTTTCAGCGTGGCCTTCAGAGCTTTAGCATTGTTGCCAACAATAAATGCCCCAAGTCCAGCACCGCCAATAATTAGAAGTTCACTCGGCTGAAAAAAAGCGCCCAGTTCACCACCGGTCAAAGCAAAGCCACCAATAACCGCGGCGAGAACCACGAAATATCCTAAAACAACAAGCACAATACCCCCTTTACCATCGAAAAAGCACTTTACAATTCCAGCATCAGAAAATGCCAAAATACAAGATGGATATTTCATTATTAATAAAAAAAACCCGCCAATCAGCAAGGGTATATTTGTAGAAATTATATCCCGTTAAGTTTTTGATTCATCCTTAGGTTTCTCCTTATACTGCTAGCTGGCAACATATTATTTCGCAGACTGCTCGTTGATAGTAAGGGAATTCATAACACTCGTTGACAAAATAATACCAGTATGGATTCCCTGAAGCGCCTCGAGGCGAGATTTTTTAGTGACACATTTTAATACTGACTCATTATCAATGCGCAGTTGGCAGACAAGCCGATCGCCTGATGCCAGCTGAATGAGCTGTGGTAAAGATAACCCTTTGATGACATCAAGAAGATCTTCATCTATTATTCCCAAAAATAAGCCAGCAGAAAAAGAATCATTTTTTATCAAACGCTGAGCCAACAACAGATAAGAGAGATTAAATACATAAATACTTTGTAAGCTCACATCATAGCTAGTCACTTTCATCATATTATTTGCACCCTGTGTTATTAGTGCGCACCCGCCGATAGCTGGCAGATTGTTAAGGTAAATGAAAAGTTATTTACTGGCATCCATTCTGGCCCGCAGACGTTTAATGGCCTGGCTGTGCAGCTGACTGACCCGCGTCTCCGTGATATCGAGGATATAACCAATCTCTTTCATGTTTAGCTCTTGCTGATAATAGAGACTGAGCAGTAACTGCTCCCGCTCCGGCAGTTTTTTTATTTCGCTGCTGGTCTGAGATACCAGCCGGGAAAAAAATGTCTCATTCAGCGGATCCAACGCTTCATGGCTGCTATCCGGTTGTTCAAAACTATCGCCATATTCTTCCTGAAGCTCATCCAGAGAAAAAATAATGCTGTTATTGCTTTCTGCCAGCATCGCGTGATACTCAGCCAATGAGACGCCCATTTCTTCCGCTATTTCCGCTTCAGAAGCCGCTTTGCCCGCCTCCTGCTCAATACGCCGAATAGCAGCTGATAGCTGACGAGAATTGTTGCGCACGCGTCGAGGAACCCAGTCACGTTCGCGCAATTCATCAATTAATGCCCAGCGAACACGTTGGGTAAGATAAGTACTTAGGGCGATACCTTTTTTCGGGTCAAAATTGTCAATTGCATTCAGCAACCCCAGCGCCCCGGCCTGGATAAGATCGTCAAGTTCCACACTCGCGGGTAATTTAACCTGTAAATTTAGGGCTTCTTTACGCACCCAAAACCGATACTTTAACCACAGCGCACTCTTGTCTACGATACCCTCAGGGGTATAAATACCATCCAAAATTGAAAATTCCAGTGCGAATAACAGAACTCAATTGTTATCGAACAGAGCCTAATCAAATAGCCTGATAAGCGAAAGGAAATAAACCTATTTCAGTCGAAAACAGCGTCATCAACATTATCAATAAATAAACAACGACAGCATGCCGTTGTTTATTTTACACGCTGGCTCTGAGTCCCGATTAGAAGCTTACCCAGTCATCTTCAACTTTGTTCTGACTAAGTGCTGGCTCACTATTCATTAGTTTTTTTTTGGCCGGGCTGGTGACATACTCCTTATTATGTCCTTTATCTGACGATTTTTCTGCCTGAAGCGAGAACAGCGAAACCGCACGCTGCAGATCGTGGGCATAATCTTCGACACTCTGGGCTACACCTGCGGCCTGCTCCACCATGCTGGCATTTTGCTGAGTCACCAGGTCCATCTCATTAACCGCCTGAGCTATTTGGTTGATACCCGTGCTTTGCTCTTCGGAAGCTGAAGTGATCTCAGCCATAATATCCGTCACCTGAGTCACCGATTTCACGACTTCATTCATCGCTGCACCGGCCAGTTCCACTTCCTGAGAGCCAGTATTCATATTGGCGACGCAGACATTGATCAGCTGACGAATCTCCTTCGCAGCATCTGCGCTGCGCTTCGCCAGACTGCGAACTTCCCCTGCAACCACAGCAAATCCGCGCCCCTGCTCGCCTGCTCGCGCTGCCTCAACGGCCGCGTTCAACGCCAGTATATTGGTCTGATTGGCAATGCTGTCAATCACGCTGTTGATGTCCGCAATCTGCTGCGAGTTTTCCGTGATCTCACGCATAATGCCATCAAGATTAACCATCACTTCGCCCCCTTTACGGGCGCTGCAGTTGGCACCTTCAACCAGCTGTTTCGCACTGTGGGCGTTATCGGCATTCTGCCGTACGGTAATTTTTAGCTCTTCCATACTGGCTGCCGTTTCTTGCAGGGCGGAAGCCTGCTGCTCAGTGCGCGAAGAGAGTTCGTTATTGCTACTGGTCATTTCTTGCGCGCTACCGAAAACGTTGGTGACGCCATGACGAATGTCAGAAACCGTACGGGACAGGGAGAGACGCATTTGGGAAGCCGAATATAACACTTCGCCAAGTTCGTCATCCGCGCCTTTTTCAATTTCGTTGCGTAAATCGCCTGATGCAATAGAATCAAGTGCGGTTTTAACCTCCACCAGACGCGCAAAAAGCCGCCGCTTCAGCCAGACCCTGCTCATCATGAGAATGCTTAGCGAAATAACCAGAAAAAGAGAAATGATGAACAACATTCTGGCATTATTGCTATGCACAGTTTGCATATGCTGCTCGATGGCGTCATGCAGAATATCATTATATTCCTCCAGGCCGTGGTTCAAGCCAATTTGCAACTGATTCAATTCCGTACTCAGTACGGACGCATCAGCCAACGTTAGTTCCGGATTAGCCAGTATATCTCTATTCTTGATGATCAAATCAAACAGATTACCAAACGCCTTATCAATCAACAGACGTTTGGCACGTGCGGCTTCAGATACCGGAGTCTGAGCGTCAAATTCTTTATAATCTGCTTTGGCACGATTAATATAACGGTCAATGTTATCCAGCGTATTTTTATCCGTAACGTGGGCTCCCGTTTTATTGTAATGGGTGCTTTCGATAACAATAAATCGCACCGCACTGTTTATATTACCTTCCGCACTCCAAATTGGATTATTGGCGCTAGAGACTTTCAGAACATATTTCAGCTCATGATCAAAAATGCGTGAATTGTTAAAGTTGAAAAAATAGGATATTGCCAGAAAGACAATAAAAACAATCATTATGGAATTTATACCCGTGGTGATCTTTATATTTTTAAACATACCAACCCTGATAATTAGATAAACCTGTAATTTTTTTCAGCCACATTAAAAAATACAGCTAAAAATATAAGCTGCAAAAAAATGCAGTATGCCTACAAATTATTAACCAATGTAATTGAAAATGGACATTTTCTGCATGCTCTGGAATACCACCATTGAAGAACTGAGGGCAAACTCAGCCATTTTAGACTGCGTGATCAGAGTAATGCTGGTGTCAGGATCGGAACCCACCGCCTGTTGTAAACGCGAAGTTAATGAGATTTTTTGCGTATCTGAACTTTCACCAAGCGAATCGATCTGTTGCAGGCTTGTCCCCACCTGCGCCTGGATTTTGCCCAGATTATCGATATTTTTCTTAACCGCTTTGTTGACGCTATCCAGCGTATCCTGTAGCGCCTTACGGTCATCGGCGTTGACGACCGGCTTATTTAATGCATTTATCGCCTGATCAATCGACGTCAGCAGGTCAGTGTCACTACCACTCATAAACAGCTGCTGCCCGGTATGTCCTACCTGCATAGTGGTACTGTCACTAACCTGCTGGGTCATCGCTGTATCGCCACCGGCATAATGACCGTCCTGGCCGAAAGGTTCAGTACCTGTTTTGTAACCGGAGAAAATATAACGACCGCTGCTGTCGCGAGTGTTGCCAAGATCGCGCAGACTATCGCGAATTCCCTGCAGTTCAGTCGCTATAGCCTGGCGCGCCTCATCGTTCATACTCCCATCGCCCCCGGCAATGATTTTTTCCGACAAACTACTCGTCAGGATATTTCCTATACTGTCCAGAACGTTATTTTCCTGGCCTAACGCATCCTGCGCGTATGTCCTGGCCGTATCGTACTGACTCATGCCGGCAAGCGCATTTTGCAAAGAAACCGCCAGCGCGGCTCCGGCAGGATCGTCGGAAGGCGTTAACAGAGTCTGTCCAGCCGCGAGGCGGCTATTAATATCATCTCCGTTGGACATCGCGTTGGTAATGCTTTCAATATTCTTTTGAAACATATAGTGAGTCGTGAGACGCATCGCTATATCCTTTTTTACTAAATGAAGACCGTGACGAAAAAGCGTTATTTAATGCTGAGTATGGAATCGAACAACGTCGTTGCCGTTTGTAATACCTGAGCGTTGGCCTGGTAATATTGTGTATACATTTGCAGGTTGATGTACTCTTCATTAATATCGACCCCCGAAACCGACTGCTGCTGCTGCAGCCACTGGGAGGCTACATTTGCTGAAGTGGTAAGCTCGGATTTCACATCCGTCATGGCGGATCCGACTGAGCTTACCAGGTTGGCGTAAGCATCACTGAGCGTTGCTCCGTCGACAATTTGCAGGTCTTTAATCGCCAGCATATCTTTAAGATTTTCGTTATTACTTTGCTCGCTGGGATCGGAGGAGCTTGATGCAGCAATCTGGTCACCATCGCTGAGCGCTACACTGAGCGAACCCGCCGCGCCAGACACGGGATTAAACATAAAGCTGTCGCCCGCCTGCGGCGTTCCCTGTGGCGTCACCGTAATACCGTCAAAGCTGAGCGAGCCATCACTCCCTACGTCTGGCGTAATCTTCCGCCCATCGCTGGACGTGACCGTCCAGGTGGAGCCGTCATAAGTCATGGTGTAATCCTGCGCTTTAACCGCCGACACATCGCTACGGGTAATATTCAGCGATGCATTACCGGTGTTATTGCTGTTGGCGATGGCCTGCGGATCGGCAATCGAAAAGATATCCGTGCCAACTGCGCCATTCCGATCGTAACCCGCTTTGTTGACCTCGTTAAATTTGGTGGCCATTTGCAGCGCCAACTGATTGAGCTGGTTTTCCGCATCCTTTAAATCCGTATTGCGAAACTTGAACAACCCACCCAATGTGCCGCTGCTCATTTGATCTTCATCGACCGGCATGGCGTTACCGGAAGCGTCAATATAGGAGACGATGGTTTTACTGGGATCCTCAGGCGATACTTCCGCTTTCAGTTCACAAACGCTATCGCCATCGACCAGTAAGTTGCCGTTTGCCAGCGTGACATCCACGCGCCCGGTGGTGCTGTTTTCATTCACCTTAATACCGGTCAGGCCGCTAAGCTTACCTAATATCTGATCGCGCTGATCGAGCAAATCTGACGGCAAGCCGCCGCTACCTGCCTGGACTTTGGCAATTTCTTTATTCAGCGTGGCGAGTTGTTTAGCATAGCTATTGATATCATCAACAGTCTGACTGATTTTGGTATTGGTGCTTTTTTTCAGACCATTCAGCGTGTTGCTATTAGTCTGATACTGGTTCGCTACCGCTTTGAACTGTGATAATACTTCCTGACGCGCGGCAACATCGGCCGGATTGCTACTCATTTTTTGCATCGCGCCAAAAATATTATTCGTTGTTACCGAAATATTATTGGTGCCATCACCGAGCAGGTCATCTATCTGGCTAAGCTGCTCATAACGTCCATTCACCGCCTGAAACTGCGAAGTGGAACCACGGACCTGATTATTCAAAAATCCGTCATAGCTGCGTATAACATCATTCTCCTGCACACCATAACCGAAAAAGCCATAGCGCGTAGTTAGCCCACCAGCCTCTCCGAGCATAATATTTTGTCGACTATAGCCATCCGTCGTCGCATTGCTTAAATTGTTTCCCACAACATCCAGAGCCAGCTGAGCGGCACTTAATCCACTTTGAGCAATATTGAATAGGTTCATCAGTTACTAACCTCATATTGTATGAGGCGAGAGCGCACTCTGGCCTTAAAATTTATACTGTTATTTATATATCGAGAGTTACAGGAAAAACTAAACCCAAAAGGCTAAAATAATGCATCAAAATTTGTTTTAGCGTCTTTTCTGGCACTGGCGATTCTATTTTCTACATGATGAATAATATTTATTAACTTTTTCGCATAATTCGGGTCGGTAGCATATCCCCCTGCCTGTAAAGCATGCGCCGATTTTTCTACAGAATTATTGTTAATCACTTTTTGATAACGTGGATTGCGGGTTAAAAATGCCGCGTAATCACTCAATGCTTCAGCATAATTTTTGTATACCCTAAAGGCGGCTTTCACTTTTCTGGCCACGCCGTTGATATATTCAGTGGTGGTGATTTCCGCCGTTTCACCTTTCCAGTCAGGTGTGGCTTTAATACCAAACAGGTTATGGCTTGGTTTCCCCTCTCGGGTCAGGATCTCGTGGTTCCCCCAGCTCGACTCCAGCGCCGCCTGAGCGATGATTAGCTGGTGCGGAATACCACTGGCGCGCGCAACATCCCGTGCCGGCGAGATCAGGCGAGAGATAAAATCGTCGTTTTCCGGCTGACTGCCATAGCACGCAACGCCGCATTCCTCTTTGGCATATCGCTCAGCGGACCAGGCTTCTGGTTTGGGATGCAGACTTGCCGTCACCAGAGAAGAAATAAGCGGTTCCTGTTGATGTCCGCTGGCTGCCGATGGCTGGGCCCCACCCAGCTGCTGTGAGATCAAATCGGCAAAACCCAGTTTGCCCTGTGACGCAATATCCTGCGAGATTTGCTGGTCATACATTGAGGTAAACATCTCTGACTGCTGGTTGTCAAAGAGCCCTCCTTTGAATGACGCATCGCGCATGCTTTTCAACATCATCTGGACAAACAACCCTTCCATCTGCTGCGCCGCTGCTTTCACCCCCTGCTGCGGCGAGCGTTTAACTGCCAGCTTCAGTGCATCAAGGCCATGCAGATCGAAAGCGGCACCGGAAGTAAGTACTAACTTATCCATCAATCCGTCTCCAGACGGGCATGCAGGCAGCCTGCGCTTTTCATAGACTGCAGGATCGACATCAAATCGTTCGGTGTTGCCCCGAGGTTATTCAACGCCCGGACGACACTGTTGAGATCGGCGCTGGTGTTCAGCCGCTGCAACGAACCGCCGCCTGACCGCACCGAAACAGAGGTATTCGGCGTCACCACCGTCTGGCCACCGGCAAGAGGTGTGTTGGGCTGGCTGACATCATTCGTCCGGGAAACCTCTACCGTTAAATCGCCCTGGGCAACTGCACAGGCATCCAGCATGACATGACGGTTCATTACTACCGAGCCTGTACGTGAGTTAACAATCACTCTGGCATCCCCGGCCCCGGCGTTAATCGGTATATTCTGGATATTCGCAATAAAACGCACGCGTCCGGCACTGTCCGATGGCGCATACAAGCGAATCGTTCGGGCATCTTCCGCAGCCGCTGTCGCCCCCCCGTAACGCCGGTTAATTTCGTTGCTAATCTGCTGAGCAACGGAGAAATCCTCCTCATTCAACTGCAACCTGAGCTCTCTGCCATCGGCGAAACTGGTCGGTACTTCACGCTCAACCGTCGCACCACCGCTGATGCGTGCGCCGTTAAGCTGGTTAACCTGTACGCGACTTCCGCCTCCCTGAGCACCCGCACCGGTCACCAGCAGGTTCCCCTGCGCCAGCGCATAGATCTGGTTATCCACCCCTTTCAATGGCGTCATCAGAAGTGTGCCACCACGTAAACTTTTGGCGTTACCCATTGAAGAAACGACGATGTCCATCCTGTCGCCGACGCGGGAAAATGCGGGTAGCTCGGCCGTAACCATCACTGCGGCCACATTTTTCAACTGCATGTTGGTGCCGCTGGGCACAGTGACCCCCAACTGAGACAGCATATTACTCAGGGTTTGGGTGGTAAATGGCGTCTGCATCGTTTGATCGCCCGTACCATCCAGGCCCACGACAAGGCCGTAACCTATCAGAGAATTGCTGCGAACCCCCTGCAGTGTCGTTAAATCGCGAATGCGTTCTGCTTTTGCCGCAAAGGGTGCGAGCAGAGGAAGGCAAACGCAGAGCAAGCTCAGGTAATGCGTAAAAGATGGGGTTTTCATAATTCAATTAAAATGGAGAAAGAGTAAGGAACAGACGCTGTAGCCAGCCCATTTGCTGCGCTTCATTAATGTAGCCATTGCCAACATATTCAATACGCGCATCAGCAACCTGGGTTGAGGCTACCGTGTTACTGCCGCTGATGGTGCGCGGATTTACCACGCCAGAGAAACGAATAAACTCCGTGCCCTGATTAATTTCGATTTGCTTTTCACCCACCACCTGCAAATTGCCGTTTTCAAGCACTTGCTTTACCGTGACGGTAATCGTGCCGCTAAAGGTATTTTTGGCGGCCGCACCACCTTTACCGGAGAAATCATTTTTGCTGGTGATGGAAGTATTGGCTTTGTCTCCCCCAAACAGCCCGGCCATAAACTTCGGCGTGGCATCAAATGACAGCGAGTCGGAGCCATTGCGATTAGCGCTGGCGGATGAACTTTTACTGGCACTGACATTTTCCTGCAGCACAATCGTCAGGATATCTCCGACATTGCGTGGTCGGCGATCTTCAAACATCGGCTGATAGCCGTAATTCATCGTCTGGCCTGTCTGAAATACTGAACCATTGGCGACCACAGGCATCGCCGATGAAGGTTGTGCTGTGGTACTTCCCTCTATCAACGGCTTGTGCGGTATATACGCGCAGCCACTGAGTAGCAACGCCAGCATAGTGCCAAGGGATACAGGGCGAAGAGAACGTCCTATCTGACCCGAGTCAGATAGCGCACAACGGGAGTGATTGCTCATTTTATAACCAGATATCAGTAAGCCGCGGCGCTGCTTGTCGACACGCCGTGACCAGACTTAAAGATTCGATAACCGTTGCAACATCTGATCGGATGTTGAGACAGCCTTGCTATTTATTTCATAGGCACGCTGGGTCTGAATCATATTGACCAGCTCCTCCGCGACGTTCACATTCGACGTTTCAACGTAGCCCTGCTTGAGTGTGCCGCCGCCGTTCAGACCCGGCGTCGTTTCATTCGGCGCGCCGGAGGATTGCGTCTCGCGATACAAATTCTCGCCAATGCTCTCCAGACCGGACTCGTTAATAAATGTGTTGAGCGTCAGCTGTCCTACCTGCTGCGGAGCCGTCTGACCAGGCACCGTAACGCTGACGATGCCGTCGTTACCCACCGTCAACGATTCGGCATCCTGCGGAATTGTAATGGTTGGCTGAACCGGGTAGCCGCTGGAAGTCACCAGTTGACCGTTCTGATCAAATTGAAAAGAGCCGTCGCGCGTATAAGCTGCCGTACCATCCGGTAACTGGATCTGAAAGAAGCCTCCCCCTTGAATCGCCACATCTTTACTGTTGTTGGTCTGCGTCAGACTTCCCTGGCTATGAATGCGCTCCGTCGCCACAGGGCGTACGCCAGTGCCGATCTGCAGACCGGAAGGAATGGTCGTCTGCTCGGAGGACTGGGCGCCAGGCTGGCGCAGCGTCTGATAAATCAGGTCTTCGAATACCGCACGCTGACGTTTGAAACCGTTGGTGCTGACGTTAGCCAGGTTGTTGGATATCACATCCATATTGGTCTGCTGTGCTTCAAGACCGGTTTTCGCAATCCATAAAGAGCGGATCATGCTTTAAGTTCTCCTCGCCGGGCATCAGCCCAACGTTAACAGCTGGTTGGCGCCTTTTTCGTTATCATCAACGGTGCTGATAACCTTCATATTCATGTCGAAACTGCGCGCGGTAGCGATCATATCGACCATGGTTTTGACCGGACTGACGTTACTGCTTTCCAACATCCCCGGCATCAGCCGCAGATCCGGATCCATCGGCATCGGCGCGCTGTTACCCGCTGACGCATTACTGTCAACATGGAATAGCCCATCATCGCCCATCTGCAGCGTACCGGCCGGAGCATTGACCATTTTCACCCGTCCCACCTGCGCCAGCGCTTTCGGTTCATCCCCTGCCCCCAGGGCGCTCAGGGTGCCATCGGGTGCAATAGTGACCTGGGACTGCGGTGGCACAGTCAGCAGACCGCCGTCGCCCATAAGCGGCAGGCCGCGTACGCGCAACCCTCCCTCGCTGTCTACTTCAATATTTCCATCCCGGGTATAGCCTTCGCTGCCGTCCGGAAGCTGCACGGCAAGCCAGCCATCCTTTGGCAAAGCAACATCCAGAGCGCGATCGGTCTGATGGACAGCACCCATCGTCATGTCGTTATAAGGAGTTGACTCTGTAACCAGGGTACGTGTGGCAACGGTTGGTCCGTTTACCGGTACCGCCCGATAAGCCGTCAGTTGTGCACGGAAACCGGTGGTTTCCGCGTTCGCCAGGTTATTCGCCGTGACCGACTGGCGGTTAAGCGCGGCATTTGCCGCGCCCAACGCTGTATAAATCGCACGATCCATAATTAGCCCAGATTAACCAGTGTTTGCAGCAGTTCTGACTGGGTTTTAATGGTCTGCGAGTTGGACTGGTAGTTGCGCTGATAGACAATCATATTGACCATCTCATTACTCAGATCCACGTTGGAGGCTTCCAGCTTGTTGCCGTAAAGGGTGCCCAGGTTCCCTGAACCAGAAATACCGGTTACCGGCTGGCCGGATTCCGGCGTCTCGGTCCAGCAGTTATTGCCTTGTGAGGAAAGGCCGCCCGGGTTAGTGAAGTTACTTAATACCACCTGCCCCAGCAACTGCGTCTGCCCGTTGCTGTAAGATGCGATAATCTGACCATTGTCGCCCACGGTGTAACCATTCATTAGACCCGGGGCATAACCGGTGGTTGTCGGACTGTTCATGGCATTATCAGAAGCCTGCTGCGTCATGCCCGTCAGGTCAAAATCAAAATTCAGTGGCTCTCCCCCGTTATAGGCGGCACCCTGCACATTCAGCCTTGCCGGCTTGGTCGTCAGCTGGCCTGATGGGTCAAACTGCAATGCGGTCTGCTGATAACTTCCGGTCGGCGCCGAGCTATCATTGGAGTAGACCGTCCACTGGTTATCCGCCGTTTTGGCATAGTAAATATTGATGGTGTGCTTGTTCCCCAGACTGTCGTAAGCGTCGGCCTGAGTCATATAGCTGTAGCTGGTGTTATCGGTCGGATCAAAGGTGGTATTGGCAACAACGTCAGTACCGGAATTGAGGTTGCCATTAAGCGTACCGCTGTCTGAGGCACGAGCCAACATCTGCCCGTCGGGGATCTGAATCGGGCCAACGGGGGCACCTGACGGAATCGCTGGCGGTGTGCCAGTTGCCTGATACCCCGTCAGAAACATCCCCTGATTATTCACAATGTAGCCATTAGCATCTTTTTTGAATTGCCCGTTACGGCTGTAAAAAATGCGGCCTGCTTCATTCTCCATGCGGAAAAAACCGTTGCCGGAAATACCCATATCCAGGCTGCCGGTCCCGGCACCCAGTACACCATCGGTGAAGCTCTGATTAACAGCGGAAACCTGAACCCCCATACCAACCTGGGAACCGGCAAAAACATCGGCGAAAGCGATAGATCCTGATTTGAAACCCACTGTTTGGGAGTTAGCGATGTTGTTACCAACAACATCCAGCGCTTCCGAAGCTGCATTCAGGCCGCTCAGGCCCTGTGAGAAACTCATTGTGATTAATCCTGATAGCTAAATAATTAATTGAAACTATTCGATTTCGTAAACTTGACCGAGGGTTGCCGAGCCATCCACGCCCAACTGCAACACGGAACCTGAAGGTGAAAATGAAACACTCTCAACGTTCGCCTTTTTCAACGCCACGATTTCCGGCGCATCGCCCGTACCGTTTGTTGCAGTAAACGAAACGGTATAGGTAGTGTCTTCCGGCGGATCTGAAGGCTGAAAATTATTCAGATCATTAAGATTGCAGGTATGGATACCCGACTCGACATTTGGTATCTGGGCGCGATACGAATTGCCCTCTTTATCGGTTAAGGTCACTTCAACATTGTCTGCGCCACTGGACAGTGAGAAAGAAAAGGTTTTGTTCGCCCCCTCGGTATCTGAGGTTTCTACCACCGGTTGCCCTTCCACCAGCACTGAGCGCCCCACCCATTCTGCCGCGTTCATCTGCTGCATACTGCTAACCAGTGTGCCGACACTATTTAATGTGCCGTTAAGCTGCTCCACACCTGCCGCAGTATTGAACTGCGCAAGCTGCGTGGTCAGCTGACTGTTATCCATTGGGTTAGTCGGATCCTGGTTTTGCATCTGTGCCACCAGCAGCGTCATAAAGTTATTCAGTAAATCTGAAGCGCTGGTTCCCGTTCCGCCGGTGTCATCTGACGCTGTGGAAACCTTCGGTTGTGCATTGCTATTCGTACTGCTCATTAACGGCGCAACTGCCATGGTGGTTTTCCTTTATTGACCCAGCGTAAGAGTTTTGAGCATCATTGTTTTAGCCGTATTCATCACATCAACGTTTGCCTGGTAACTGCGCGAAGCAGAAATGGTATTCACCATTTCGCCGGCCACATCGACATTCGGCATGTGGACATAGCCTTGACCATCAGCCAGGGGATTACCCGGCTCATATACCAGCCGATCCGGTGCATCGCTTTCCACAATATCGCTGACGCGTACGCCGCCGATTTCCTGATCTGGCCCACCATCGACGTTGAAAATAACCTGTTTAGCGCGGTACGGTTTACCGTCTGGTCCGGTAACGCTATCGGCATTGGCCATATTGCTGGCGCTGACGTTAAGCCTTTTTGACTGAGCGGCCATGGCTGAGCCGGAAATATCAAAGATACTGAACAGTGACATATTGATAGTTAACCCTGATTAATTACACTCATCATATTTTTAATTTGCGTACCCAGAATCGTCAGAGCCGACTGATATCGCACGCTATTGTCAGCAAAATTAACGCGTTCCCGATCCATATCCACCGTATTACCATCAGCAGCAGGCTGGTCAGGAACACGATATAACAACTGAGCATCACTCATTGCTGGCGCTGTTGCCGCAATATGATGGCCAGAGGTCAGCGTTAACGTCAGCGGACTTTCACTACTTTTATTTCTCGTCACTGCCTGCTTTAACTGGCTGGGAAAATCAATATCCCGCGCCTGATAGCCAGGCGTATCCACGTTTGCCATATTCGAAGCTAAAATAGACTGACGTTTATTAAGTAAACTCAGTGCCTGCTGCTGAAAATTAAGCTCTCTGTCGAGTTTATCAAGCATAAAATAGTTTTTCCCGCTGGTAGATCGGACGTTTTAATAGCGGCATATTAGAAGAGAGCAAGAAAAATCTATAACTTTAAAAATAGACAAAAACAACTCTACTTAGCTGCTTTACCTTTACTCAACAAAACACCGAAGCTATCCTCACAAATAGCGACAGAGATATTCTCATTTCACCCATCGGTAAATTTTATTTTTCGATACACTATAAGTGCAAAAAATAAACGAGATATACCTTATGTTTGCCACTGTATTACGCGTCACGCACCTGAAGACCAGACCCAGTCTAAGCATTAATATACTGCGAATAACAATGCCCATTCTCTTTTTAACTCTTAGCGTACCTTCACCAACGTGGGCTAATGACGACACGTTAACGAGGAAAATCGTTACCCTGCTTAACAGCAATATGAATTTGCCGCCGCAAGCCAGACCTTCACTGCATGTAAAGCTGCTTACCTCCCCCGATCAACGGGCAAAACTTTGCGCAGATCCCGTAGTAACGTTGAGTGGTAATCTGAGCCGACTGGCAGGTAACCATAGCGTCATTGTGCAATGTGAGACGCAGCGCCGATTTATCCAGATTAATGTTGATGCTGTGGCAACCTGGTGGCAGGCCGCGCATGCGCTGCAGCCGGGCCAGACGATCAGCATGGATGATATTCGCGCACAGCGTGGTTCACTGGCGCACTTGCCCGCCGGGTTAATTCTCGATCCGCAGCAGATTATTGGTCGCATCGCCATGCGTGCTGTTCGCCCAGGCGAGAACCTGGTAGCAAGCCAGTTTCGCCAGCATTGGGCCATTACCACCGGACAGAAGGTACTGATGACCTGGATGGGTACCGGATTCAAAATCAGCGCCACCGGTAAAGCGCTGGATAATGCCGCGCTCAATGGCAGCTTACGCATCCAGACCGCTTCCGGACAGATCGTTACTGCAACTGCCATTGCCGACGGTAAAGCGACGGTGGCAATGGAGTAGCCGCAGCAACATCAGAGATAACTCAATGGCTCCCTTTAGTTTTTTCAACCACGACCGATAATTTAGTACAGGAAAAGAAAAAAGCATTAGTCACAATCTTGTCGAGGATGATTATGAGCATAAACCGCACACAACTGATATCCCCCACTACTCTCACAGGAATACATCAGGAATCAGCAAAAAGAACGGGCAGAGGGACGATTCAGGTGCCCTCCGCGACGACCAGAACGCGTACCGATACTAAAGTGAACCTGAGTAATCAAATCCAGTCGCTGAAAACTGATGATAGTCAGGATCTGGATATTGAAAAATTGGAGCAAATTAAAGCGGCGTTGAACGCAGGGGAACACTCTATTGACACCGATAAAATTTCTGCGTCTCTGGTCCGGGATATGTTTCAGCTATGTTAAGTGAAAACGGCAAGAAAATTAAGCAATTACATACCACGCTATCCAAAATGCAGCAAATGCTGGAAGAACTGCAGTCTGTATTATCAGAAGAGCTGAATCAGCTAAAAAGAGCCCAGGTGAATCCCGTTTCGCTCCAGATGCTGTCTGATAATAAAAGCCGATTATTATCCACAATTAACTTTTATGATGAACAGCGTAAATCGGAAGAGCAGCAGTTAAATCTGGCGGCACCCTATCCTCAGCATATTGCGTTGAAAACGATATGGGAAAAGATTATATCTTCAGCGAGCAAGGCAAAACTGATCAATTCCAGTGCTTTTCCTCTTATTGAGGTTCATATGCAAAAAGCCGTCACATTGAAAAGCATGGTCAGAAAAATAGACTCTGGTGTATCCCTTTACAGCGCAAGTGGTAAAGCGCAGAAAAATTTAATGGGCAAATCTTATGACATCAACATTTAATTAACTGTTAATCAGACAGAAAAAACTTTGACTATCTATAAACATCACGATGCATAATTTTGAACAAGTTACTCGCAAACCGTCAGTAAGATTTTTAACCGGCAAAAAGCCTGCAATTTACTTCTCTTTTTACTGAAATAGTATAAGGCCATTCGCACTTAAAAATAATTTAAAATATTACCTGTTGTATCGATAGCAGGTATTTTGAAGTGGCAAAACCTTTACTGCGTAGTGGCAAGCTGGATGATTTACAGGCGTTAGGTGAAAATGTTCAAATGATATTTATGTCAACATTACGCTTGCGCAGACAGCAGAACTTATTTAATTGTCTGGCCATCCCGCAGCGCTATGAAGACGATAATCGGATGAACGGGTACGCCCCGCTGGAAAGCAAAGTTATCGTCTGGTCTGCCGCCAGCGAAACAGAACAGCACTCGGCGCTGTGTCATCTTGGAGATTGCCAGACAGCGCTGCTAAAGCGCACGCAGAGGGAGAATGCATCGGACGCATCACGGCTGATATGGGCGATTTCGTCGGCTGGCACTCATCATGCCAGTCTTCGTCAGTTGGGCGCCCGCGTTCAGCACATTATGACTCGTGCCGAAGAAGGATAAAGCACTCTGCCATCGTTAGCCATCGACCTGTTTGCTGAATCAGAAAACAGCGGATATGCGAACGCTGACCACCAGGACTTTGCCGCCCGGGCCCACCGGGCATGGGTTAATTATCTTCGCCAGCTGACACCGCAGGAACCACCGTTACAGGCTCCAGAGCTGGAGCCAATGCAGCTACGGATCCTTTACGCTCAACTGATTAACTTCAGCTATCGCTATGACCTCAGTGCGGTACGGTGGAACAGATTAAACCAAACGGAAACGTGCCATGGGCCAGACACCGCCAGCACTAAAGCGGCAATCAGCGAGTTCATTGCCTGGCTGGGCTACGCCAACATGGCCGTAGAGGAACGCCCGCGCAGCAGAATCAACCCACAGACGGCAATTTTCATGCCCCTCCGGCGGGTAAATGTCACGACGCGGTTTATCCATCAGAAGCTCCAATCGGTCGGTCAGGCCACCCACTGGGCTTACGACTGGCTGATCGCGCTTGATAACCGAATGAGAGAACAGAACAAAGTCGACAACGCTTACGGCCTCAGCCATCAGTAGCGTGAGGCTATGAGTGCTGCCCTGATGGAAGTCAACACCTCAACATCAGAGTGCATATCATCAGGATAAACGGTGGCGAGTTTCAATTGAGTTAAAGCGTAGAAGTGCGTGTACACAAACGCTATTTATCACACTTGCAAGGCTATCTTATGAACTTATGGATTAAAAAAATACCGTGCTTTACCGGACGTCGACCTCATCTTCAAAATGTGCGCCCTTCAGAACCGGTGAGCAATCACCGTGCCGCCCCGGAGCAGGCTTATGAACGTATTATTTGCTCACAGTTACTGAAAGGCGTCTCGACACTGGAAGTGGTAAGAGACGCTTTGCTTAAATCGAGCCAGGATCTACGCAATGAACAGCAGGCTATCGACGAGTTAAGCAGCCGTAATAGCAGCGCCAAGAATTCACTGGAAAACTTAGTGAATCTCATCGAGACAATTGGGACCAGCGTCGAGCAAAGCACCGGGTCGCTGACTAAATTCAGGGCTTCTTTTGAAGAAATCAATAAATATATAAATGAGATCGATCAGCTATCGAGACAAACCAACCTTATTGCTGTCAACTCCGCCATCGAAGCTGCGCATGTCGGCAGCAAGGGCGCGGGGTTTAGCGTGATTGCTAAAGAAATAAAGTCCCTGTCCGATCAGGTAAGTCACAGTGCCAGTAACATCTCGGCCCTGACCAAAAGCATTGAAAGCAGCGCCAACAACGTCTGCACCGTGGTTTCAAACCAGCAACCGGTGATTGAACATATGAATCATGATATTCACCATATTGTTGAGTCCATTAAAATTGTTATTTCTCGCTCAGTAAGAACGCAGTCGGTTATCACGTTTATCTCCACGCTGCAATTTCTTAACACCGTTAAGCTGGATCATGTGATCTGGAAACTGCAGGTCTATAAATTGCTGCTTGAAAAGAACAAAGATCACCATGTCAATACCCATACCGATTGCCGCCTGGGTAAGTGGTACTACGAGGGAGAAGGGCGTAGCTTTTCACATTATGCTGCCTATGCGCAGCTGGAAAAACCCCATGCCGAGGTTCACTCCGCCGGACGACGCGCGCTGGAAGCCTTTTTTGACGATGATATGCAAGGCATGACGGCAGCGCTCGAGAAAATGGAACAGGCCAGCAACAATGTGGTCCGTCTGATAGATGAGCTGAGCACAGAGATTCAATTGAGCGAGTCGCAGACATCGCTGCAATATTCATAGCTCAGGTTCGGCCAGCGATTCAGTTATGGTAAAACATCGTCACCGGCCAGACCATTTGCTACCAAAGGCTACGAAGCAGGGCCGTTCTTGCGGATGATCGAGGCGGCAAAGCCGGTGACAATCTTCTTTAGCTGTAGCAGTAACGTAACCTGTCGATAACACTACAGCTTTTTTTTTACCTTATTTGGAATTCTCTTCATCAACGGTAAATACCGCGACAATATCAGCCAGTTTTTTAGCCTGTACATCCATCTCAAGCGCGATTGCTGATGATTCCTCTACCAGGGTAGCGTTCTGCTGCGTAACGTTATCCATTTCATTGAGCGCGCTGGCTACCTGGTTGATACCACTACTCTGCTCTTCGGAGGCGTTTGTGATCTCTTTCATGATATTACTGACCTGCATGATCGAAGACACAATCTCTTTCATTGCGTTACCAGCGCCGGAGACCTGCATTGTCCCCTCACTGACGTTAACCATTGACCCCTGAATCAGCGAACCAATCTCCTCCGCAGCTTCTGCACTCCGTTTGGCCAGGTTCCGTACCTCTGAGGCGACCACGGCAAAGCCGCGTCCCTGCGTCCCGGCTCTGGCAGCCTCAACGGCGGCATTAAGCGCCAGAATATTGGTCTGATTTGCAATCCCATTAATCACACTGTTAATTTCGGCAATCTGCCGGGCGCTTTGCTCAATTTTCTGCATACTTTCAATAACAATTGACATTATGCTGGATCCTTTCTGCGCAATCACGTTCGCCCTGGATGCCAACTCGTTCGCTTGTCGGGCGTTGTCGGTATTATGCGCCACGGCCGTTTTAATCTGCTCCATGCTGGCGGCCGTCTGCTGCAGAGAGCTGGCCTGCTCTTCGGTGCGTGCCGAGAGATTCTGATTACCATTCGCAACCTCCCTGGCAATATTGTTTATCCGTGATGAAGCAAGCTTAATCGAAGAGGCAATAATGGTTAAGGAACCACGCATCCCATTCAGCTCATGATGAATGCCATTGATATCTTCATAGCTACCGCTGTGCTGTTCTGTTAAATCACCCTGAGAGATATAACGAATGTTCTCTTTAATACGATTGGTTACCGACATAAATTCATTGCGTAGGAGACGGTAAAAAACGATTGATAAGATGAGAAATATTATCAGGATGGCGAAGACAACGAACATAGTGACATGGTAGGCATCATTTACACTATCTTTGGTACCCTGCACATCATATTTAAGGATTAATTCGCGAAAATCCATTGCCAGCTTATCGAAAATTGCAATATTCGCTGCGCTGGATTCCGCCTTGATCTTATCTATTGCCGCTTTAAGCTCATTTGTTTTCTGTATTCCGCTGGCCGTTTTAACCGGCGCAACAGTGAGGAAACCGTCGAAAGCCTGGTAAGCTTTCTGCAAAGAGTCAGCGATCTCTTCTTCTGATTCCCCCTCGTGTAAATAGCTGCTGGTTTTCGCCAAATAGTCATGCTGATAAAAACCCAGCGCAAAACCTTGAACTTTCTCGTCAATCAGCGATGTAGAATATAAAGAAACGGCTGATAACAGCAGGAAACAGGAAAGCAGCACTATGAAAGCTACTGCAATAATAAATTTAAGCTTACTTCTATTCACATTCACTATAAGCCCTCTGATTTAGCCTTAACTTTTAACAGGTTAGTACCGAAAGATAGCAGTATTTTATACGCAGGAAAAAGATTACATATTCTATTGATTTTCACTTCGAGCTTCAATGAGCACAAAGAAAGGATAAGCCATCAATTATTACCGTTTTTCGCCAACTCAGCCTGACCAGTGGTTAAATCCCCTCATCCAGAAAATACATTGCAACTGATAGTTACTGGCCGAACAAACACACATTCTGTTACGTTATCACCATCTAATAATAGTTTCGTTGAGCTTTCATTTGGTTTTCTGCTGCTAAATTCGACTGCGTTATCGACAGGGAAATAATTAATAAATTTTCTTTAACATATTAATAAATATACTAGCATTAATTTTACATTTCTGAGGAGCAGGAGCATATGATACCGAATAACGACAATCAAAGTGAACAAGCGCAAAATATTAATGATTTAAACCTTTCTTACCTGCTACTGGCACAATCTCTGATAAAGCAGGATAAGAATGCCGCTAGTTTTCGACTTGGTTTACCCGAATCGCTGATGGATCTCCTCAAAAGTCTGTCAGTTTCACAATTAATTAAACTGGCCTCTACTAATCAACTAATTTGCCAGCTACGCATTAACAGCGAAGCCATTATTAATTGCCTGACAAAGGATTCCCGTATAGACGCACTGCAATGTGTACATACGGGGATTATCCTTTCAACCGATCTGCTTCAGGGCCTTTCCGCGTCCGATATGACAAGGTGATACCCCATTATGAAAGAATCATGCATCATTAATGAAATCAACGACATAGTCATCGCCATGGAACTGATATCCTACGGGGCTCGTATGCAAGTTTTAGAAAGTGAGACCATACTCAGTCGCAGAAAATTATTACGGTTGTACAAAGAAGTTAAAGGGTGTTCACCCGCAAAAGGAATGCTGCCATTTTCACCAGACTGGTTTATGTCATGGGAACAAAACATCCATTCATCCCTGTTTTATAATATCTATTTGTATCTACATAAAATGGAAAAAAAACGTCCTATTGAATCACTACTTAAGGCCTGGCGGCTTTATAAAGAACAGTGCCCGGACGAACCGCGAGAAAAACCCGTATTCGAATTCACCCGAGCCTGGACATTATTACGCTTTATAGATTGCGGGATGCTTGAGCAGATCCCCTGTTCTAACTGCGGGGGTAAATTTATTTCAACAGTGCGTTATACAAATGCATCCTTCACCTGTAGCCTGTGCTACCCACCTTCTCGAGCCAGCAAGAAAAGCAGTGTTACTGTCGAACTAAACGCTTGAATATATATTTCTCAGTGCCCGGCTTTTGCAAGCCGGGCAACCTGCCTTTATGCTAGCAAGAAAAAAGCCGACACTTCCTCCAGATATTCACGTCATATCAGAATTCATTCATCTGGTAAACTATGCAAAATTTTAAGACCAAATTTAGAACATTATCCCGGTACATAATCAATGAATAACACCTCCCTGTCTTTTGCAGAAATTGAACAACGTTTTTTGCATAGCGATGTGAAAGTTTTATCACTGGATTGTTTCGATACGCTGTACTGGCGCTACGTTTCACGACCATTTGATATATTCACCCGCATTCAACACGGACTATGCCCGAGTGCACGTTCTAAGGCCGAATCAAGAGCCAGAGGGAAAAAATATTTTACTACCGGGAAGGACGAAGTCAGCATCGCAGAAATTTACGCTGAGTTGAGCAGTCAGTTTGATAGCGAAGAGCAGAAAAAAATCATTGAATATGAACTGACGCAGGAAATTGAGAATGGTTTCCTTTTCCCCCCGGCGCTGGGGTTGCTGCGCAAGGCGAAAGAGCGTGGTGTTCGCACTATTATTGTTAGTGACATTTATTACAACTCTGAGCAATTGAGTCGCCTGCTATCAGCCCACAGTGATGAAATCCCAACGCTGATTGATAAAATTTACTGCTCTGCCGAATTTGGCCACGGAAAAACAACAAAGCTTTGGCCTGAAATTGTCCGCCAGGAGCAAATTGCGCCGCAGGATATCTTTCACGTTGGTGATAATTTTATCGCAGATTATCAGAAACCAGCAAAGCTGGGCGTGAATGCTGTTCACTTTAAACAGTATGAAAAGCCGATCGTCAACGTGCTGGAGCAACGAGCAATTGCCGCTAACATACTCTTTCCATCCAGTCGCGCCACCGCTCCTATTCCCTCGCTTTTCCATGCCTGCTATTCAGTGGCATTACGCGGTGATATCAGCAGTGAAAAACTGACGGCATGGACCATGCTTGGGCCGGTGATGTACGCATTCGCCCGTTTTATCAAGCAGCAGCGCGATAAAATCCCCGGTGTAAAACTGGGCTTTCTGATGCGTGATGGCTATATGCCGCGCGAGGCATACCAGACGCTTTATCCGCAAGATAGCTGTGGCACATTGCGGATTTCACGCTTCACCGCTATTTGCAGCTCTTTCCACAACCGGGAGAGTATTGCCAGTTATCTGAGCGACCTGTTGCATGAAATAGTGAGTTCAAACGAGCGGATTACCCAGGACGGGTTTAGCATGATTGCTAAGCACCTGATGGTAAAGACTGAGCAATCCAAAAAAATCCAGGTCCGCCTTGAAGAACTCAACTATTCTGCTGAATATCTGTACGAATCCCTGCTTGCCGATGAGATCGTCCAGGAGACGCTTGCCCGTTCGGCCGACTTCCGCAGTCGCCTGATTGCCCACTTACGTAATGAATTAAACATCGAGCCAGGCGACACCCTGATGCTGGTAGACCTGGGCTAT
This sequence comes from Kosakonia arachidis, assembly GCF_900116535.1. Taxonomy (GTDB): domain Bacteria; phylum Pseudomonadota; class Gammaproteobacteria; order Enterobacterales; family Enterobacteriaceae; genus Kosakonia; species Kosakonia arachidis. Next base: position 50,913 of record NZ_FPAU01000012.1, read on the forward strand.
TCCGGTACTGCACAAAATCTGTTAGCTCCCCTGCTGGAAAAAGAGCTAGATATTAAGGTTCGCGGCTGTTATATGATTTCTGTCTGGATCCCCGGCTGGCATAAAAACCGCGCGGGAATGATTAATCCTGACAATGCCGATTTCCGTCTTATCAGCACCCTGATCCGATTTATCGCATCGGTTGAAATGCTCTGCTCCTCGCATGATTTTTCTGTCACCGAATACAGTGAAGAAGGCCAACCAACAGGTAAAAACGATAAGATGTCGCCGCTGGTGCTGCCGAAGATCCGCCAGATTCAACAACAAGCGCTCGACTGTATACGCATGGCGGCAGAGCTAAATATTCCTACCTCTCAATCACTATGGGAGGCGGCGATCATTGATCTGGCGCGCTATATTTATTTGCCACTGGCTGGAGAGACCAAACAGCTTGAAGAGCTGACCTTTGATATTAATATGGGCACGGACGTAGTAACAAAGATGGCCGATATTCAGGACGCGATTGACTATATGCGTCGCTACGGCATTTCCCGTCTGACGCTTGGCGAAGATACTAAAATACGTACCAACTACCCTTCCGAGTTACGCAGCTGCGGCATTGAATATTCCCTCTCGACATTCGTTATTTCTCGCTATGCGATCTCCTGGTCGATGGCAAACAGTACCCAGCGTAAGCAGGCGCTGCAGACCATGTTTGTGCTGGATCAACAGCGTACCGAATGCAGGACGATTAACGCGACCAGTACCTTTGATGGTTATTTCTCACTCTATATCCCTCAGATCACCCCGGAGATAGTGGTGCTGATGGGGAAAACTCTGCGTGATTTTGAAATTTTTAGCATTAATCTCGTACCGCAACACTCCGTTTATAAAGAGAGCGAGAACCGATTCTCGCATCCGCTGAAGCTTAACCAGGACTATTTTATCGATGGTGCCACACTTACCAATAATCTGGTTTTGAATATGTCGGATGAGGGATTTATCTATTTCCGCCTTCAGCAGATACCGATGAAATCAATTATTCATATTGTTTATCGTCCGTTGAATATGAAATCTACGTTAACCTCGATCGAAAATTGCTAACTCAAAAGGTCATATCGCGTGTCTGTTCCCGAACTTGTCAGCATTATTATTCCCGCCTGGAAAGCAACCTGGTTTGAAATCGCCCTACAAAGTGCGATGCAGCAGAACTATGGGGCTTGCGAAATTATTATTAGCGATGACAGTAAAGATGACAGTATCGCACGCATCGTCGATAAGCTCAGCCCCATATCCCGATGGCCGATCGTCTATCAGCGCAACGTATCGTCACTGGGGGAAATGGGCAATACCGCATCCTGTCTGGCTAAAGCCCAGGGAAAATATATCAAGTTCCTGCACGATGATGACGTTTTAAAAATTAACTGTGTCAGTGAACTGGTACAGGCAATCAATCGCCATTCGGATATTGTGATGGCGACATCTCATCGCGAAATGATTGACGTTCAGGGAAATCCGCTACCGGTTAACCTGGGAACGACACCCCTTTTTAACGTAGATAGCGTACTCCATGGCAGGGATGTCATTAGCTTACAAGCGGATACGCCGCTTAATTTCATTGGCGAACCCAGCGTCGTGCTTATCCGCAGCGATATCCTGCGTACAATACTGGCTGAGGGAGAACCTCTTTCCTCACTGGGCGGCGAACCAATGCCTTTTTTAGGCGATCTGGCTATGTATCTTAAAGTGCTACATTTCGGCCATCTGGCGTTAGTTTGTCAAACGTTATCTCAGTACCGCATTTCACGCAGCCAGTCCCTCGCCACAGCAACAGAAAAAGCCGACGTGGTGAGTGAAACCCATAAAAAAATGCCGCTGGTGATTAAAAAACTGGGTTGGTACGATCCTTCAAGAAAGCAAGACCATATTCGGATCGCTCCACTCTCTCATCCGGAACAATTTACCGAGCAGAATCTCCTGCAGGAAATTGCCCTCTCGGCGGTCAATAGCCGTCTTAACAGGTGGCTGGCTGAACGCAAATTGTATCCGGTGCAGCAGCAACAGGCCCTGGACTTTTTTGCGGCGCAATCCGCATGCCCTCGCTGTACGGTTTATATTGATGCCCGTAACAGCGAACGTAACGCCTGGGACAGAACCTTTAACAGCCTGTCTCATCAGGTTGCAGGGGTAAGCTGGCAGATTATCGCCCTGATTAATGAGCACGTTGATTATCTTCCTGCCGGAACAGAACAGATACGCCTCGATTTACCGGATGGTCTGGAGGCGCTAAACACCAAAAATCGCGAGCTAAGCAGCGACTGGCTGCTCTTTCTGGATGCGGGTTGTCAGCTACTCTCCTCCGGTCTTGTTGCCCTCTCCTCTGTTCTGAGCCGCGCTAGCCAACTTGATGCCATCTATACGGATATCATTTGCCCACTCGGTGGTAAACCGTTGGATACACTGTGCCGCCCTGATTTCAACCTGGATTTATTATTAAGTACTCCAGGACAGATGTCAGGGCGCTGGTTATTTCGGCGCGACCGGGTGGTTGCGGCTGGAGGATTTAATCCAGCTTGCCCGCAGAAATTCGAATTCGAATTGCAACTGCGTCTTATTGAAAATACAGGGGCAGAAAAGATTGGCCATCTCAGTGAACCGCTTGTACAGGAGATCAGGGCATGCAGACCGGGTTCCGCAGAGCCAACTCTGCTGCTCAGCCATTTGCATCGTCGCGGTTTTCCCCATGCAGAGATACAAGCCACTGATTATGGCCCATGGCGGGTGAAATATCACCATCAGGACACGCCGAAGGTAACCATTGCCGTGCTTGGCGGCGATATTGATAGCATTAGCCGCTGCGTGACAGGCTTACTGAATGTGACCCGCTACCCGAATTATGAGCTGGTTATTGTGGCGGATAAGCGTGCGGAAGCGGGACGAGAAATCTGGTTAGAAAGCGTCGCTAAGCTCGACCCTGAACGTATCAGGGTAGTGTACTACCCGGCCCTCTGGCAGCGGGCAGGCATGGCAAATATGGCCTCCCTTAATGCGCAGGGCGATTATTTGCTGTTTTTGAGTAGTAGTATTCAGGTTATGGATGCTGAATGGCTAGATAATATGCTGAATCACGCCCTGCGACCGGAAGTCGGTATCGTGGGCGGTAAGCAGCTATATGATAACGGCATGATCCGCCACGCCGGTTATATTCTGGGTCTGCAGGGCGGCGTGGCCGGAGAACCTTTTTACGGGACAGATGACAAAAACAGCGGCTATATGGGTCGCCTGCATGCCGATCAAAACTACTCCGCCGTTTCAGGCGACTTTATGCTGGTCAGTAAAGATATCTGTTTTGCCGTTAACGGTTTTGACGCCGATCTTAACTGTTATGATGATATTGATTTTTGCCTGCGGGTCCGTGAACTCGGCGGACTGACAGTCTGGACACCCTACGCCAGAGGATGTCGTCACCCCGAGAAAACCGTCTCTGCCACTACGCTGGCACAGCGTGAAGCGGAAACCGACACGCTGTTTGAACGCTGGCGATCCTTAATCAGCCAGGATCCGGCTTATAATCCCAATCTTTCTCTCACAGCCGCCTTTACACTGCAGGATGATAGCCGGCAAAGCTGGCGGCCACTGTTCTGGCGTCCTGTGCCAGTCGTGCTACCCGTAACCGGCGAACAAAACAGAGAGAGCACCTGGCGCATCGCCGCGCCTTTTGCTGCACTGCGCGATGCAGGTTTTATCGACGGGAAGTCAAACAAAATCCTGCCAGGGCTGCCCGAGTTCATTCATTACAACCCGGACGTGGCCGTTATTGAACAGCAAAGCGGGATGGGATTGCATAACTGGATAAAAAAAGTGTCGCGATTTGGTTCGGCATTTACAATTGCTCAGTTAGCGCCCCCACCCCCTGCAATAACGCTTTCCCATACTGAGTTCACCGCCGTGCAGGACGACTATGTTGCCAGCGTACGGCGAAATCTTACCTATGTTGATCGGCTGATTGTTGCCGACGAATATCAGGCTGAGGTGTTCGCAGATGCTCATTCTGACGTTATTATCGTCCCCACCCGCTTGCCGCATGCAAGCTGGGGCCAGCTCTGCTGTCTACGCAATCAGGGGGAGAAACCGCGTATTGGTTTGCCGGGCAGCCTCTGTCACCGCAGCGTGCAGGAACTGATCGTCGGGCTGATCACAACCTTAGCTAACGATGTCGAATGGGTGGTTTATGGCCCTTGCCTGCCCGAACTTCGTTCTCTGCTCAAAACATTACGGCGCGAGACAGATACTGAAATTTATCATCAGGAACTGGCCTTTATGTCTCTTGATCTTGCTCTGGTCCCGCATGATGGCCATCCGCTGACTCACGCGCACGCACATTGTCATCTGATTGAATATGGTGCTTGCGCTATCCCGGTCGTGTGCAGCAGTACGCTCAATGATGCAAAATCCCTGACGGCTACCCGTGTCACCAATCAATTAAGCGACTGGCAAAATACCATAAGAATGCATCTGGCCGACACAACTGCCAGTGAAAAAATGGGTAAGGCGTTACAAAGCGAAGTAAGGCAGCACTGGCTGCTGAATAACGACGGGTTAAATTTGTGGTCACAGGCCTGGCGAATCCGTTAAGCGCTTAATTGATTCCGCAAGATATTGCCGGAAAAAAACAATGCTGTGCCATCAATTATTTTTCCGCAGTAGATATAAATAAAAAAGGATGTCGTCAGGGGGTGAACATGTTTCACTCATCGGTTTAAGACCACTTCATCTCGCTTTTAGAACTATTAGAAGGCAAACAACATAGAATAGACTAAGGAAATAGTCATGTGTTGCAACTTTTAGGTTAAGAATGAAAAATAATGTAATGGTAACAAGTCCGTTACTGCCACCTCTGGAATCGTTTATTCCCTATATGGAAAAAATATGGGAAAGCAAAAAATTAACCAACGGCGGACCTTTTCATTCTCAGCTTGAAGATGCGCTGGCCGCCTATCTTGGTGTCGAATATTTAAGCTTATTTGCTAATGGTTCAATGGCGCTAATGACAGCAATACAGGCTCTGCGGATCACCGGGGAAGTGATCACCACTCCATATTCTTTCGTAGCCACATCACATTCCTTACTGTGGAATAATATAAAACCGGTTTTTGTCGATGTGGATCCTCTTACATGTAACATCGATCCAGCCAAAATTGAGGCGGCGATTACCCCGGCAACAACTGCAATTATGCCAGTGCACTGTTATGGGATACCATGCGACGTTGATTCTATTCAGCGTATCGCTGATAACTATGGGCTGCGGGTTATTTACGATGCTGCGCATGCTTTCGCTGTTCGTAATAATGGAGAGAGCATCCTTAATCATGGCGATCTCTCGGTACTCAGCTTTCATGCTACTAAAGTATTTAATACATTTGAGGGTGGCGCAATTATATGCCCAAACGACAAAATCAAAAAACGAATTGACTATTTGAAGAATTTTGGTTTTATCGATGAATTAACTGTTGTTGCTCCAGGCATCAACGGAAAAATGAATGAAATGCAGGCCGCATTTGGTTTATTACAACTACAGTATATTGATGAAGCGATCGGGAAGCGTAAAGCGATATACGAACGTTATCGGCATGTTCTCAGTGGGATCAAAGGCCTAAGTTTTATCAACTATGCCGAGTCACTAAACTGGAACTACGCCTATTGCCCGATATTTATAGACGAGCGTTATTTCCCGTTGAAGCGAGATGAGTTGCATCACCAGCTTAAAAAACAAGAGGTGTTTGCTCGTCGCTATTTTTATCCACTGATATCAGAATTCCCGATGTATAAAGGATTGCCGTCAACAGCCAGCTATAATCTGCCAAACGCACTTCATGTTTCATCGCAGGTACTCTGTCTCCCCCTTTACCCTGACCTTCGGGATGATGAGTTTGAACGCATTGTGAATATTATCATCAGGATTAGTCAATTAAAGGCTCTATAATGAATTCCAAGGATCACTACGTTATTTTTAGCGGCGCCAACGAGCGGGCTATTGTCGCCTGTTGCCGATACTTCATGGAAAATAATATCCCCTTTTCGATTATAGCCCGGCCCACAAAAGATAAGATTTTACTGACTACCTATAAAAAAAATGTAGCGCGCTTTCGCGCCCTTGACACCCTGAATGCTGAGGATATGCTCGCGCAAATTGTCGCACTCAGGCATAGCCTACCGGATAAGCGTCTGATTTTTATCCCCACTGCCGATTCAGTGAATCGCGTAATCTTATTACACCGGGCGAAATTCAACGCCGCAGGGTTAACCATTACGCTGTGTGATGCAAATTTGTATTCCACATTATCAGATAAATCCACCTTCAATGCCTTAGCGCAATCCTTCGCCATCACGATTCCAGAATCACTGAACACGCTTTGCGAAAATAAGTTGCCAGTGGTTGCAAAGCCAATGACCGAATTTTCTACCATCAACGACAAAAAGCTTTATCCACAGTTGTTGTTTACCCCTGAACATTTGGCAGCTTTTAAACAAAGTTATGCCAGGGAAAATTTTTTCTATCAGCGCTATATTGACGGGCAAAGTTTTTACCTGCTCCTGTTTATGGATAAGTCTGAAACCAAAGTATTGTGGCAGCGTAATATATTACAGCAGGCAGAAGGCAAATCGATAATTGCAGCGGAGATTTGCGCCTGCCCGGATCCACATTTTGAGTCATCGGCCATTAAAATGCTTAAGTCGACAGGCTTTTCCGGTTTCATCATGATTGAAATAATGCAGGAAAAAGGGATCAGCTATTTGATCGAGGCAAATCCGCGCCTGTGGGGACCGTTCCAGTTAGCAATAGACAACGGTTTCAATCCACAATGGCTTAGTCTTTCGGGTAACTATCCCGACTCGCGACAACGTAAATGTTCATACTTTTGGCTAAACGGGCTGCTTCTGAACAAAGCTGAAGGCAAGCGCATTCGGCGATATAGCTATCAAAAAAATATTCTGATGCAGGTCCTCCGTGGTGAAATTTATAACCGGTGGGATACTGTGTTCCTTTTTTTGAGAGAAAGCGGCATGGCATTTAAATATTATTTAAAAAAATTAAATTAGTGGTCACTGGAGCAAAAATGTCACAGCCAGAATTGATTAAATCATTACAGGCACGTTTAAAAACCGAATCGCATTCTGGTAAGCATGCGCAATATCAGATTTTACCTGCCGGGCTTTCTCAACTGCTTGGCGGTGATGCCCATATGCCATCATCAAGATATGAAGAAGAACGTTTTGCATTCATTTCAAAGCATGTAAAAATGCAGGATAAAACGCTTGCCGATATCGGTTGCAACATGGGCTTCTTTACCTTTTCAGCGCTTAATTCCGGTGCTTCTCACGTTACCTGTTTTGAAGGGACAGTGACCCATGCAAAATTCGTGAAAGATTGCGCTACTTTATTAAAAGAACAGGATAAAATTTCCGTACAACCGCGCTATTTTACATTTACCGATGAAAAACTGAACGTTGACGTGGCTGTTTTGCTAAATGTTTTACACCATCTTGGCGATGATTATGGAAATTCTCAATTAAATATCGAACAGGCCAAAAAAGAGATTATTACCCATCTTAACAGCCTGCATGGAAAATGCCGGACGTTAATCTTTCAACTGGGCTTCAATTGGCGTGGCGATCGAAATTTATCCTTATTTGAAAATGGCACCAAATCTGAGCTAATTGATTATATTGCGGAGCATACACAACATTTTTGGGATATTGCGCATATCGGCATCGCCGTCCTCGGCGAGGATGATAAGATTACCTACCTACCGGTTAATGAGCAAAACATTCAGCGCAGTGACAACATGGGTGAGTTCTTAAACCGGCCTTTATTCATCATGCATCCACGCTGAATTGTCGGGGCACACTAAAATTGAGGCGGGACGCCTGAAGTTTTGACTTATTCCCAGTTTTTATGTCGTCAGCCCTGATGCTGCAGCGTGTTAAGGGAGGCTCTCAATGTTGGAGATATTGAGCGGATTGACTCTCTCTGCCCTGGTGTTTTTGACATACAGACCATTATGCTTTTCTGTAGCACGAAGGTCTCAACATCGGGGAATGTACTGTTTTTGAAAATAAATTCGGCTCAAGACACTTAACAACCATATAACACTTGGCGTCTGGGTCGTTTAGCTACCATTTGATTTTGTTTAGTTAACTTATTGACCGTGAGCAACGCACCGATATGCGGGGCTACTACGTGTAGTGCTCCCAGAGCATGACTACAAGTTTCTCAAACGAGGGTGTGGCCTCAATGGAGGCAGTACTTACCGCAGTCCGACAGGTGACATCATGAAAAAACTACTGTTACTTCTTTGCTACCTCCGACCTATCCTCGCCGCAGATATAGAAGCATACGGCCCAGGCACGGGAACTATAACGTTGAAGACGTTGGCATCCGGAAACTCCTTCAATTACTCAGGTAAGTGCATCACGGTTCCAGATACCGGGGGTGTGCGGATAACCTTTACTACTTACTCCGGGACTTACGAAATACCGACGGATGGTAGTAAGGCGCGTATCTACGGGGTGAAAAACGAAGTTATCATCCGCGGCTATCAAGATGGGACAGGAAAGCCCACCAGTGTCAGGTGTACAGTATTCGACGGCGACACTATTATAAACTGGGGGTACTTTGACCTCAGTCCTATCCTCTTATGTTCAGCAACTGTCAACAACATCGATTTGGGGGCGGTTAGTCCCGGAACATACACCGTCCATCTGAATGCGTCGTCCTCGACTGGAAGCAGTCTGAGATACTGGGGAACCAGCCTTGATTCTGACGGGACGCTCCGCGTAGGCGGGCGGAAAGATGTGCTTCTCTTTCCCGACCGCTTAAATATTGCCCCCGCCACCGGGCACTGGGTGGCCTCCAGAGGCGCGTCTTTACCTCTCACATTAACGGTCGGGCCGAATGCGGTGGGTGGGCCCGTGACATCCTACCTTACCGCTGTTCTGACGTGCGAATAGCACGGGCTACAATATGTGCAGAAACGCCCTGACGGTCGGATACTTCGGCAACGAAATAGCCGCGCTCCGTTACTTGACGGACGGCTTCTTCTTCAATTCAGGTGTAAATCGTGGTGTGCCCATACGCTCCCCTTATGCTCAAACTATAGGGCAGGATCGTCCACCGCTTTAATGATGTATCTAATTTATTGTTTTTTAGCATTCGTGTCAGCATTGCATGTGAAATATAAATTGATTTTATTTAAACGATTATGAGATTGTTTTTATGTCTATGACAATTAATATTGTGTCCTCTACAGACCGGTCACAATGTGGTGTCAGCGCTTTCGGTCATGAAGTGTTTTTAATCAGTAATACGGAAAGAAATAAATTTCAGTTGTTCAACGGCCAACTAAATTTACTCGGGTAATGAACAACTCTGGAATAAATAACGCTATTATGACTACCCAAACGCTGGATGGGATCACCGGTCGCCAGCGCGAATATATCCAGTGGCTGCAGAAGATCAGCACCGGTAAAGGTAAGCCGGAAGATATTCTGGCGACCGAAGCAGTTGACCTGCTGCCAATGAAACTTCGGACACCTGATATCAAAGGCATTTTTATTATTCTGATTTAACCAACTGTACTTCAGTTGATTCAAGGTAGAGTGCCAGGGCGTGCAGTATTTTGGGAATGAACTCGTAAGGAAGCGTATTATCCCGCTGGAAAGCCTGCTGCAGAGTACCTATAGCGAGGGAATGAAGAAAATTCGCTTCTCGTATAATTTCTGATTTCGCAACGTTCCTGTTTCTGCACTCTAATATATAGATCAGGAAAGCAAGAAACTCCGACTGTGTGAAATCCGGATTTATTCTCAGAAGGAGTGGTAAATAAGCCTTGTTCTCAATAAGAAAGTTAGCATAGGGCTGAAAAATAGTATTGATAAGATCGCCAGCAGGCAAAGAGTACCAGTCCTGCTCCACATGTTTGTTTTTTATCGCACCCAGCATCTCAGAAATTTTGTTATCAAAACTGTGCTTCAGTGATGCCTTAACGGACTCAATATCGGGGAAAAAATGATAAAGCGAACCCGGCGCTGTACCTGAACGCTTTGCAACCTCCTGAATAGTAAGCTTTTCAATGGAGATGTCGCTGATAATCTCGGCGGCTGCATCCAGGATTTTTTGAACCCTGAGATGCCCCCTTCGTTGCATGGGGGGTCGTAAGCGGTTGGTATCAGAAATTGCCATAATGCGTCCCGAAAGAAGGTGGCCTGTTGGTTGTCTATTTTGCACGATCTTGAGATTTGGTGCTGTATAAGATAAACTAAATTTGAATAAAGATTCAACTTTTAACTATTTTTCATTAAATTTCATGATCATACAAAATGCACAAACATCCAGATAAACCATTATCACGCCATCTTCTGATGGCGCTGTTTATTGTCGTGAGCCCCCTGACGGGGTGTTCTCCCGCACCTTCTGTTGTCTTTTTTGGCGCATCTTTCCCTGACTGGCTTCTGTGTACGGGCATCGGTGTCGCAGGAATGACGCTATTACACTTACTTTCCAGTAAATTGCACAAAACAGACTGGTTATCCCCGGCAGCCGTTGTGTATCCCTGTGTTACAGCATTGATTTCTATGCTGGCATGGTTGATTTTATTCCCGTCTTAAGGTGTCGAGATGACCGTAAAAAGAAAAATTTATGCGCTCAGTTTATTACTGGTGACGCTGATGGTTTTGGTGCTTGTCCTGTCCAGAATCGATGCCGCACCACGTACTGATGATAGTTATGTCTATGCTGACACCATCAACGTCGTTCCTGAGGTGAGTGGCAGAATTATTGAATTGCCAGTCAAAGATAACCAGCTTGTGAAGAAAGGGGAGCTACTTTACCGCATCGATCCGCGTCCATTCCAGAATTCACTGGATGCTAGTCAGGCCCGCCTGATCACCCTGAATGAGCAGATCAAGTTATCAGAGCGCTCTGTCAGTGCGCAGCAGTACAACGCTGCTGCTGTTGCCGCCCAGGTAGAGAGTGCCCGTAGCCAGTATCAGCAGGCGAAGGATACATATAATCGTAAGCTGGCGCTGAAGGGTAAAAACTATGTGTCTACAGAAGAGCTAGAGCAGGCCAGAACAGCGAGGAACAGTGCTGAAGCTAATTACAACTCGACCAGACTTCAGGCCCGACAGGCCACTGCCGCTGTCAGCGGCGTGGATGCGCTTGTAGCGCAGCGGGATGAAGTCAGGGCACAAATTGCGGAAGCTAAGCTGAATCTTGAATACAGTGAAGTTCGTGCCCCATTTGATGGACGAGTCACGGCGCTGAAAACCACTGCAGGTCAATATGCATCCCCGGCACAACCCGTCATGACCCTCATCGATACAAGGCAATGGTATGTCATCGCCAACTTCCGGGAAACCGATCTGAAAGGTATTACTGAAGGAACAACTGCAACGGTATTTATCATGGCGGATACCGGTAAAGCTTTTTCTGGCACCGTAGAATCAATGAGCTATGGCGTTTCACCGGGTGACAGCGCCACAGTCGGAGGCCTGCAGTCAGTCGAAAAGACCATTAACTGGGTTCATGTTTCCCAGCGTTTCCCGGTAAAAATAAAAATGTCTGAAACCGATAGAGAACTCTTCCGTATTGGTGCTTCAGCTGTTGTGATTTTGCACCGCGACAACAAGATTTAACGGGGACAAACGATGGGTACCACGTTTCCTGCTATGAGTGATTTGTGGATTTCTGTGCGCCCATATCCCGGGCGTCTGAACCATGTCTTACGTGCTATGGTGGCCTGTACAATAGTGGTGATCATGTCCCAAAGCCTACAGGTACCACTGCTGGCTTTGTCATTAATCACTGTTTTTTTTGTCACCCAGACTAACGTTGTTGTGACCAGGTTGGCGGGGATACTGTTTATCGTCGGGTGCACTTTCTCTATTTTTCTGTCATTAATTGTTCTGAAAGTGACATGGAATACACCGTTTTTGCGGATCCTAATCTCCTTCACGCTTTTTTTTGTCAGCGTGTTTTTGATGCGGACGACAAAAATCGGTGTTGTGTTTTTTGTGGTTGCTATTGTCGCAATATACACACAAAGCCTTGTGGATATTGCATCTGATTCAGAAACGCTGGTCCGAGAGATCCTCTGGGTATGGGTGGCCGTTAACTACCCGATTGCCGTGACATTAATTATCAATTCTCTCCTGATGCCAGTAGAGCCGGAGATTCAGTTAAAACGAGCGATTGGAAAGCAACTGTCGGGTATGGCTTATCTGCTTTCAGCTGATGCCACGTCATTGCGAAGACAAAACAGCTTGAGCCAGGCAGGACGCGATATTCAGACACTGTACCGGCTTTTGCGTTACAAAACGATGCGGGACAAACATTCTGTACAAAAGGCGACACATAATCTTGCTGCTATCGCAATTGTTTCTGAACTGCGTACAGCATCGTGCCATCTTCCCGCTAGCTTTGAAGGGGAGGATGTATTAAAGGATGCAGAAACACTCCGTAATGCACTAAAGCAGTTAGAATTAATGCTAATTAACGGGGGGCCAGATTGGCAAACGGAATCGCCTGTATTACGTTCCACAGAACCAGCCTTTATCGCGATAGCAGGCATTATCAGCTCTTATAACAAAAAAGTGGCGGCAGCGGAAAATAAGGAAAATACCCGGACACCACCGTCGGCAGATGCACACGCTGGTTTTCTGATAAAGGATGCCTTCAGCAACGATCATTATGTGTTTTTTTCACTTAAAACACTGCTGAGTGTGGCAGTTTGTTATTTGTTCTATACCGCAACAGACTGGTCAGGTATTCATACTATTATGCTCAGTTGCCTCATTGTTGCGCAGCCGGGTCTGGGGAATACTCAGCGGAAAATCATTCTTCGTCTGGTCGGTGCCGCAATTGGCAGTGTGTTTGCACTGGTGACTATTGTGTATCTTACACCACGGATCGATACGCTGTTTGGCCTGCTGTGTATTGTTCTTCCCGTCATCGCGTTGTCTTCATGGATATCTGCTGGCCCGGAGAATATAAGTTATGCAGGGGTGCAAATCATGTTCACCTTCGCTCTCGCGACGCTTGAAACGTTTGGCCCGGTCACGGGACTGACAGAAGTAAGAGACAGGATCGTTGGTATTATCCTGGGGATTATCGTTGCTGGTCTTATCCATACCCTGATAAGACCGGAACGAGAGGGCGGTGTAATGCTGCAGAATCTTGGTGCATTATTTGATGAAGCCCGGAGCTGGCTTTACAGCGCAACTCGTCATAATGAAACACGTCAGAAGGTCGCTACTGGCCTCGCGGAATGTGAAGATATAGCGGCCAGAGTTGCCATTGAACCCACCTGGTTTAGCGCTGAAGGATCGCATGATCAGTTGCATCAACACTCTCTGTCGATTTTGAACGCCATAAAAAATGTGCTTTTTTATATCGATCGCGTTTCGTTTGAAAAAGAGCATCTGAAAAACCAGGAGCCCGCCAATGAATTTATTTGGGGGATTCAGGGAAATATGGACAAGATTGCCAGTGTGTTAAATGGCATGGCTGTAAGCGATGGCGATATCTATTATCCTGTTCCCGATAGCGTATTACCGGACTCGTTCAGGGATGCCGCTAAGGGATTAGAGGAAAGCCAGCGACACTTCTTTAGCCTCACCTCAACGTTATAATTTATGTTGTACTTAAGCCTTGACTGGGCTTAAGTACATATTCTTATTTTGGGGTTTTCGTAATCTTATTAAAAAATAAAGCGACCATTGTTTGCCACCGCACTACCGGCATCCGCACAGCAGGCTATCCAGGATAGCGTTAACCCAGCTGGCGTGCCAAAGCCGCCGCATCATTCACTTCCAGCCACGCAGCCCACGACTGGCTGCAGGACAACGTCTGTTGCGACAGCAACATCATCTTCGATAACAATGGGGGAAAACCGCTCTGGACTGGGCCATGAAGCCGGACTTCCATTGCGGCGGCTGGTTAATGGAAAAGGATCCCCGACAACCGGGCCGACAAGCCCCGTCGATTGGGCAATCATATCCATGAGAACAGGCACAGCAACCGCTATGAAGATGAGATATTTGTGATTACGTATTTTCAGAAAGGAACCGCGCATATCACCGTCAAGCACCTGCACTGGCCGATAAACTTAATGACATCATCGCCCGGCACTATCCGGAAGAACTGGCGGCAAGGTGAGAACAATATCAGGCGGTAACCCGTCCGATGCATTCGCATGCCCACCAGCGCAAGCCAGACGGTAATAGCATACTGGATGGTATGCCGAAAAATGCAGACATGAAAAAGGCCATGCTAATAAATAGCATGGCCTCGAATAGTGGCGGAACGGACGGGACTCGAACCCGCGACCCCCTGCGTGACAGGCAGGTATTCTAACCGACTGAACTACCGCTCCGCTGTGTTCCCGCAAGGGGAACGAGGCGCATATTACGTATTGCACCTGGTGCCGTCAACGCTTTTTCTTCTGTTTCTCATCATTTGCTGCAAAAATCACCCATTCAGCAAATGTTCATGCATAAGTGCTTGATTTAGCCGCGCCACAAGCAACTTCCGCCCTTTTTCTGCACCAAATCCAGGCGTGATTCATGGGCTGCCAGCTCGTCATCACTGGCTAAAACAACGCGCAGCTTACTGGCAGCACGGACAACACGCTGGATCCCCATTTCTCCTGCCTGAGACTGTCCTTCGCCTTCCATCGAAAATTTCATCGATGTCTGGCCGCCGGTCATCATCAGATACACGTCAGCGAGGATCTGGGCATCGAGTAACGCCCCGTGCAGCGTACGTTTGCTGTTGTCGATCTCATAACGAGAACAGAGCGCGTCGAGGCTGTTGCGCTTGCCCGGAAACATTTTACGCGCCAGCGCCAGACTATCGGTGACCTTACAGAACGTATCGGTCTTAGGGAGACCGCGATTCAGCTTGCCAAACTCATAGTCCATAAAGCCGATATCAAACGATGCGTTATGGATCACCAGCTCCGCGCCGCGAATATAATCGATAAATTCATCGGCGATATCGGCAAATGTGGGTTTATCCAGCAGGAATTCATCGGCAATACCGTGAACACCAAACGCTTCCGGATCGACCAGCCGATCGGGCTTGAGGTAGATATGATAGTTATTGCCGGTGAGTCGACGGTTGACGACTTCTACCGCGCCAATTTCAATAATTTTGTGCCCTTCATAGTGGGCGCCGATCTGGTTCATACCGGTCGTTTCGGTATCGAGGACGATCTGTCGTGTAATTGCAGTGCTCATAGCGGCCATTTATGTCAGACTTGTCGTTTTCAACTCAGGAAGTCTACCAGAGATGCTTAAACAGGTAGAAATTTTCACCGACGGATCTTGTCTCGGTAACCCAGGGCCTGGTGGTTACGGCGCTATCTTACGCTATCGCCAGCATGAAAGAACCTTCAGCGCAGGCTACCGTCTGACAACCAACAACCGTATGGAATTAATGGCCGCTATTGTGGCGCTGGAAGCATTAAAAGAGCATTGCGAAATTGTGCTCAGCACCGACAGCCAGTACGTGCGCCAGGGGATCACCCAGTGGATCCACAACTGGAAAAAACGCGGCTGGAAAACCG
The DNA here is from genome assembly GCF_900116535.1 of Kosakonia arachidis. Classification (GTDB taxonomy): domain Bacteria; phylum Pseudomonadota; class Gammaproteobacteria; order Enterobacterales; family Enterobacteriaceae; genus Kosakonia; species Kosakonia arachidis. Next base: position 66,521 of record NZ_FPAU01000012.1, read on the forward strand.
CAGAGAAAAAACCTGTGAAGAATGTTGATCTCTGGCAGCGGCTGGATGCAGCGCTCAGCCAGCATCAAATCAAATGGGAATGGGTCAAAGGCCATGCCGGGCACCCGGAAAACGAACGCTGCGATGAGCTGGCGCGAGCAGCAGCGATGAACCCCACACAGGAAGATGTGGGTTATCAGCCAGAGGCTTAAGACTGGCGCGTTGCACCAAAGGCCTGGCGCACTTGGGTTTTGTTACGACTCTGCTTCATCGGGTTGAGCGTCAACGGAATGGTGCGTTTGCGGGCAACAATCAACTGCATGCACCCCAGCGCAGGTAAATGCGAACTAAGCAGTTTACCGCCCTGCTTCGTCCATGGCAGCACGCGAAAACGGCTATAATGTAACACTTCGAAATTGAGTAGTGCTAACCAGTCGAACTGGCGCATCAGAGTAAACATGCGGCTTTTGACGGCTGGCGAGCGGCGGACAAACGGTACGGCCTTCGCCAGGCCAAGCAGGCTAATCGGATTAAAGCCGCTCATCACCAACCAGCCGTCGTCAATCAGTACACGATCAACTTCCTGCAATAAACGGTGCGGATCGGTACACCAGGAAAGCGTGTGCGCCAGCAGGCAAGCATCAACGGATTTTTCCGCAAAAGGCAGATGCAGCGGATCAGCACGAACCTGCATTGGCTCGCCAGCCAGGGAAACATTCACCTGATGGGAAACAGCGCAACTTTCGGCATTGATTTCTGCGCTGAGATTGCCGATCTTAAGCAAATGAAAACCATACATTTTTGCAAACCACGGTTTGAGCTCTCCTTCCAGCGCCTGACGGTAATATGCGCCTTTGGGTAAATCATTCCAGCTTACTGGTATCACGAATGTCTGAGGAGTCCTTGCCGGTTTCATCACCACCTTCCGCTACGCTTTGAGAGGTATTTTATGAATCTTAACAGTATTCCCGCTTTCCAGGATAACTACATCTGGGTACTGAGCAATGATAACGGACGTTGCCTGGTTGTCGATCCGGGCGAAGCCGCTCCGGTGCTGCAAACCCTTGAAGAGAAACAATGGCAGCCGGAAGCCATCTTCCTAACACATCATCATAATGACCATGTTGGCGGCGTGGAAAAACTTCGCCAGAGGTATCCCGACGTCGTGGTTTATGGCCCCGCAGAGACACAAAATAAAGGTGCTACGCACATTGTCGCTGATGGCCAGATCATCTCTGTTTTGGGGCATAAATTTTCTGTATTCGCTACGCCAGGTCACACTTTAGGACATATCTGTTTCTTCAGCCTTCCTTATCTATTTTGCGGTGACACGCTCTTTTCCGGCGGATGCGGTAGACTTTTCGAAGGTACAGCAACCCAGATGTATCAATCATTTTGTAAAATAGATGCGCTTCCGGATGAGACTATCATTTGTTGCGCACATGAATACACATTAGGGAATATGAAGTTTGCAATCAGTATCCTGCCAGAAGACGCTGCACTTAACGAATACTATCGAGAAGTTAAGGAGTTACGTGCAAAAAATCAAAAAACACTACCCGTAATTCTGAAAAACGAGCGTCGAATTAATTTATTTTTACGAACCGAAGACATTGATTTAATTGATGTAATAAATAAAGAAACAAATTTGCAATCCCCTGAAGAGCGTTTCGCATGGCTACGGGCAAAGAAAGATAAGTTCTGATATTTCCTGGTTGCCTTTTCGGAGCGGCCCCGTTATTATCGCTCGTCTTTTAAGCAACTACTATTGACACACACATGAAGGCAAAAGCGATAATATTCGCCTCTGTCCTGCTCGTGGGTTGCCAGTCGTCTAAGCACGACGGTACGGTCCAACAGCACGCACAGAGCCTTTCTGCAGCTGGTCAAGGGGAAGCATGGAAGTTTACTAGTCAGGCGCGGTGGATGGACGATGGAACATTTGCCGCCCAGGATAACAGTGACTTGTGGACTGCCATTAGCGACGAGCTAAAGATGGGAATTCCGGAAAATGCCCGGATTCGCGAACAGAAACTAAAGTATTTAAGTAATAAGAGCTATCTCCACGATGTAACTTTACGGGCAGAGCCGTATATGTACTGGATAGCAGGGCAAGTTAAAAAACGTAACATGCCCATGGAACTGGTACTACTACCCATAGTGGAGAGCGCTTTTAACCCACACGCGACGTCTGGCGCCAATGCCGCAGGCATTTGGCAGATCATTCCGAGCACTGGGCGAAATTATGGTTTAAAGCAGACACGCAATTACGATGCGCGTCGTGACATTGTGGCGTCTACAACAGCCGCACTCGACATGATGCAGCGTCTGAATCGTATGTTCGACGGTGACTGGTTACTGACCATAGCCGCTTACAACAGCGGTGAAGGGCGTGTACTGAAGGCGATAAAGGCGAACAAATCGCGGGGTAAACCCACTGATTTTTGGTCGCTCTCACTGCCTCAGGAAACCAAAATTTACGTGCCGAAAATGCTGGCATTGAGCGATATTCTCAAGAACAGTAAGCGTTATGGCGTCAATTTGCCAACGCCGGACGAAAGTCGAGCTCTGGCGCGAGTCAGATTGAGCAGCCCGGTTGAAGTTGCTCAACTGGCGGAAATGGCTGGTATATCGGTGGACAAGCTGAAAAGCTTTAACGCTGGCGTTAAAGGTTCCACGCTCGGTTCCGCTGGGCCACAGTACGTGATGGTACCGAAGAAACACGTCGGGCAACTGCGTGAATCTCTGGCCTCAGGCGAAATCGCCGCGGTGCAGCCAACCCTGGTGGCGGATAATACCCCACTGACCAGTCGCAGCTATAAAGTTCGCTCGGGCGACACGCTTTCGGCGATTGCTTCACGTCTCGGCGTGACCACGAAGGATCTCCAGCAGTGGAATAACCTTCGTGGCGCAAACCTGAAAGTCGGTCAGAACCTGACAGTCGGTGCAGGCAGCAGCGCGCAGCGTCTTGCCCGCAATAGCGACAGCATTACCTATCGCGTGCGCAAAGGTGATTCGCTGTCGAGTATCGCAAAAAGTCACGGCGTTAATATCCAGGATGTGATGCGCTGGAACAACGATACGGATAATTTGCGGCCAGGCGATCAACTGACGCTCTTTGTGAAAAACAGTGCAACGCCGGATTCCTGATTTAAGCTTATTAAAAAAGCACCGTTCTCCACGGTGCTTTTTTTTGCCTTTCCGCCGTATCACTTCCCGGCTTTGCCAGGGCTAAACTCCACCAGCAATGGGTTATGATCCGACGCGCGGGTCACCAGAACTGAAGCTTCCTCCACGTTTAATCCGCGGTAAAAGATAAAATCGAGCGGCCGACCAAAGGCACGTCGGCGATTATCGTCGGTAAAGCGTACCTGCCGCAGAGACATATCCCGGGTGAAGCGGTATAAAGCATTCATGCGCGGACGACTCCAGGCATTAAAATCCCCGGCCATGATCACCGGCCCGTTGTGACGCAGTATCTGATCGCCAATTGGCAGTAATTGCTTGCTGTAAACGTCCACACCAAGGCTGAAATTCACTGCATGCACATTCACGACCATCAAATTGCGTAAATCTGGCAACGGGTAAACTGTGACTAATGCCGATTTTGCTAACCGTAAGATCGGCTCACGTTCGCGTAGCGGACAGCAATAAACCGGATGCGCCGAGGAAAGAGTCATTACTCCCGAAGGGTGTTGCGGTAAAACAAAGGCGGGAACCTGATCAGCTGCAAGATAATTAGTGGTCGCAAACCGGACCAGTTCCGGCGTGGTTTGCGCTTCCTGCAGTAAAACCAGATGCGCATCCTTACCAAAACCCTGCAGCACCGACAGCCACTCCGCGCGCTGCTGCTTGAAAATATTCCACACCAGAACACGGATTTTTTCGTCGCTGCTTAGCGGAACGCCTGCGGGTAGCGCCTTGCCAACACTCGCGAAAGAGCCTGGAGGTAAAATTCGCTCCGCGGGTTGTCCGGCAACATATCGCATGGCATAGGTATTTTTTGGCACTTTCGGCTTCAAACCTCTTTGATGTCCGCCCCTACTACGGGTGGTCATTCAGTTATAGGGATTTTAACACTGAGTTTCAACGTTCAATCACCAGAAAAACGCCCTGTTCTGGCAAATACATACTGAGCAACACCACTAAAGAATACCCGCCGTAGCGTCCTCTCTGGCAATATGGCTAAATAACTTATGAATGAAAAATATCGTTGAAATGTTGCTACAGAGGCAATAATGAAAACCACGTCAGAAGAACTCGCGATTTTTGTTGCCGTTGTGGAAAGCGGCAGCTTCAGCCGGGCAGCGGAACGTCTGGGACAAGCCAATTCGGCTATCAGCCGCGCTGTGAAGAAGCTGGAAAATAAGCTGGGGGTGAATTTGCTTAATCGCACCACGCGCCAGCTCAGCCTGACCGAAGAAGGCGAGCGCTACTTTCGGCGCGTACAAAACGTCTTGCAGGAGATGGCAGCAGCAGAAACCGAGATCATGGAGACCAACTCCACGCCCAGCGGTACATTACGCATCGATGCAGCCACCCCCGTGGTGCTGCATTTTTTGATGCCGTTGATAAAACCGTTTCGCGAACGCTATCCGGAAATCAAACTGTCGCTGGTCTCCAGTGAAACGTTTATCAACCTGATCGAACGTAAAGTGGATGTCGCGATCCGCGTAGGTAAATTGACCGATTCCAGCCTGCGCGCCCGTCCGCTGTTTAAGAGCTATCGCAAAATTATCGCTTCGCCAGAATATATTGCCCGCCACGGAAAACCGGAAACAGTGGAAGAGTTAAGCAATCACATCTGCCTTGGTTTTACCGAACCGGTTTCGCTTAACGTCTGGCCCATTTCTGCTGCCGATGGACAATTGTATGAAGTGATACCAGATATTGCGTCGAACAGCGGTGAAACGCTGAAACATCTGTGCCTGAGCGGAAATGGTATTGCCAGCCTGTCGGACTATATGATCGACAAAGAACTGGCGAGTGGGGAACTGATTGATTTGCTGGCGGATAAGCGTCTTCCGGTGGAAATGCCGTTCAGTGCCGTCTATTACAGCGACCGGGCAGTGAGTCCCCGCATCCGCGCTTTTATCGATTTTGTCAGCGAGCATTTACCGCAGGCAGTAGAGTAATAATAACGGGAGCACAGGCTCTCGTTACCCCATCACTTAATCCCATTTTGGCGCAAGTCCTTCCGGGTTGACCAGACGGTCATTGCAATCCAGTCCGGCAATTGCCGCTTTGTCTGCTGCATCCAGTTTGAGTGTTTGTGACTGTAGGTTGCTGGCAAGGTTTTCAGGCTTAGTGGAAGACGGGATCACCGCATAACCTTCATCCATCGCCCAGGACAGGATCACTTGTGCCGGCGTAGCGTTATGTTTCTGCGCGATATGGCTAATCACTTCATCTTTCAGCGCTTTACCATAAGCCAACGTCATGTAAGAGGTGATGTGAATACCGTGCTGTTTCGCCCAATCAACCACTTTTCGGTTTTGCAGATACGGCGAGAGCTCAATCTGGTTGGTCGCGATATTCTCTGTTCCCACCGCCGCGATCGCTTGTTCCATCAAGGGGATGGTGAAGTTAGATATGCCAATCTGACGGGTCAGGCCCTGCGCTTTTGCCCTCATCAACTCTTGCATAGAGACTGCAACAGGTACTTCTGCACCAGGAGACGGCCAGTGGATCAGCGTCAGATCAACATAATCGGTGCCCAGTTTTCTCAGACTCTCTTTCAGGCTTGAGATCAGCTTTGCTTCACCCAGATTTTCCGTCCAGATCTTGGTGGTGATAAACAGTTCTTCACGCGCTACACCACTTTCAGCAAGCGCTTTACCAATGGCTTCTTCATTACCGTAAATCTGTGCGGTATCAATCACGCGATAACCCAGTTCAAGGGCATTTTTTACCGAAGCGATCACCGCTTCATCCGTTAAACGGAAGGTACCCAGACCAAATGCAGGGATAGACATAAAATTCCTCTTTCGTTACTTATTAAGTCAGTGCGCAGATTATTGCCAGGCGCCGGGCAAGGAAAAAGAGCATAAAAAGCAGAAGCTTTTTGCCTGAGAAGCAATAGTTCAACGGGAACTCATGCGGTGAGTAACTTGCATTTTGATAGTAACTATGTCACCGTGATTACAATGACTCAGCAAATTTCCAGGCCAGAGAATGAAAAATGAACCACTTTGTTCTGCTCCCTGCCCCATCGCCCGCAGCCTGGGACGTATTGGTGATAGCTGGAGCATGATAATCCTGCGCGACGCGTTTGCCGGTTTCACGCGCTTTGATGAGTTCCAGAAAAGCGCCAACATTGCTCCGAATATTCTTTCCCGCCGCCTGAAGGAACTGGTGGATGACGGATTACTGGAAAAAGTGAGCTATAGCAATACACCACCACGTTACGAATACCATTTGACGCAGCTCGGACGCGACTTCCGTCCAGTGATCCTTGCGCTGGCTGAATGGGGAAACCGCTACTTCTCCCCGAAAGGGGCACAAATTCACTTGGTTGAACGTGAGACACAACGTCCGGTCCAGACAATCCTTGTAGATAAAGCAACCGGTGAGCCCATTACGCCGGAGAAATACACGATGGTTCCAGGCCCTGCGGCATCACCGATGATCCATTACCGCCACGACTATCTGCAACGAAAACGGGCTGGCGATAATGTGCAGAAATTCATACCGCAAGACTATGCGAGCCGCGATCATGACGCTGAATAAAAAGAAAAAACGCGGGTGTCGAGGGCACTGACGAGCGGGTTGTTGGCGGGTGCAAACCAGGCGCGATTAAATCTCAGTTATACCGAAATTCGGGCACCGTTTGATGGCGTGATCGGTAACCGTCGTTCGTGGTCCGGTTCCTTCGTCAACAGCGGAATATAATTGCTTTCACTGGTTCCCGCTGACGGTTTATGGATTGATGCCAATTTTAAGGAAAGCCAGCTGGCGCATATGCGTTCTGGGCAAAACGCAACGAACGTGGCCGATTTTTTCCGGATCATCCTTTCTATGGACACGTTGCCAGCGTTTCAGTGGCAACTATTTACGCTGGCTGTTAATGGCAGAGTGGCTGGGATTTGCGGTTTCGATGTGCAGCTTTATTGCTCTCATCCATGAATGGGAATCGCAGTGCTGCTATTGCCGCAGGCATTTCGCTGGCTGGTACAACTTAATTACGCTGGTTTTTTTGATTGCTGCGTTGCTTGTTCCATTTATGAAAAAGCCGCAGATACCATGATAGTTCAGGAGAAGAGTTATGAGCGTTCCAACAAAACGCGTCGTCGTGACAGGCATGGGGATCGTCAGCCCGCTCGGCTGCGGCGTGTCGCATGTCTGGCAAACATTATTGCAGGGAAAATCCGGGATCTCCCGACTCAATGAGGAGATGGTTGAGGATATAGCCTGTAAAGTTGCAGGACAGGTTCCTTCCATTGAAGACGATCCGCTACATGGGTTCGATCCCGCAGTAGCGATCCCATCAAAGGAACGGAAAAAAATGGACCGATTTATCGAATTTGCGATGGTGGCAGCGCAAGAAGCGCTCTCTCAGGCAAATTGGTTTCCTGAAGATCAAGCCAAAAGAGACCGCACCGCAACAGTGATCGCTACCGGTATTGGCGGTTTCAATGAGATAGCAAATGCCGTACGCACCACTGATACTCGCGGGCCGCGCCGTCTTTCCCCCTTTACCATCCCTTCCTTTCTCGCCAACCTGGCAGCGGGTCACGTTTCTATTGCCCATGGTTTTCGTGGCCCGATTGGCGCACCAGTTACTGCCTGTGCGGCAGGAGCTCAGGCAATTGGCGATGCAGCACGAATGATTCGCGCCGGTGAAGCGGATATTGCCCTGTGTGGCGGAAGCGAGGCCGCGATCCATCGTGTCAGTCTTGGCGGTTTTGCTGCGGCAAAAGCATTATCCAGCAGTTTTAATGATCACCCCGAGTCGGCATCTCGGCCTTTTGATCGCGATCGTGATGGTTTTGTGATGGGAGAAGGTGCAGGTATCGTCGTTATTGAATCGCTGGAGCACGCTCTGGCGCGAGGCGCTACGCCGCTGGCGGAATTGGTCGGATATGGTACCAGTGCCGATGCGCATCATCTTACTGCAGGGCCAGAAGATGGTAACGGTGCACGTCGGGCGATGGAAGCGGCTATTAAGCAGGCAGGTATCAGCTCAGAGGATATTCAGCATATTAATGCCCATGCCACGTCAACGCAGGTTGGAGATAAAGGGGAACTGGCCGCGATTAAGAGCGTATTTGGAACTCATCCGGTAGCCATTACATCAACGAAATCAGCGACCGGTCACCTGCTCGGAGCGGCGGGGGGTATTGAAGCAATCTTCACTATTCAGGCATTGATTGAGCAGATTGTTCCTCCAACGTTGAATCTGCATCACCCGGATGCAGATGCCGCAGGGCTTCATCTGGTCGCGCTTACTGCACAGTCTCAGCGTATGCACTATGCATTATCAAATGGGTTCGGTTTTGGTGGCGTAAATGCCAGCTTACTGCTGAAACGCTGGGAGTAACATAAAGGGCATAATTGCCCTTTTTACGCGATCAGCAGACGAAAAAAAACCGTATCTCTTATGAGATACGGTTTCAAATAAGTGGCGGAACGGACGGGACTCGAACCCGCGACCCCCTGCGTGACAGGCAGGTATTCTAACCGACTGAACTACCGCTCCACCGAATTTCTTTACAACCACCGGTTTGTTGCCCCGGTTTGACTTGCTAATTTGATGCCTGGCAGTTCCCTACTCTCGCATGGGGAGACCCCACACTACCATCGGCGCTACGGCGTTTCACTTCTGAGTTCGGCATGGGGTCAGGTGGGACCACCGCGCTAGTGCCGCCAGGCAAATTCTGTCTGTCAGTATCCCCTCAGGCATACCAACTTAATCTGTAATCTCGCTGAAAATCTTCTCTCAATTCCGCCAAAACATCTTCGGCGTTGTAAGGTTAAGCCTCACGGTTCATTAGTACCGGTTAGCTCAACGCATCGCTGCGCTTACACACCCGGCCTATCAACGTCGTCGTCTTCAACGTTCCTTCAGGAGACCTAAAGTCTCAGGGAGAACT
>NZ_FPAU01000018.1 GCF_900116535.1 Kosakonia arachidis
ATTAGCTGAGAACTTTTGCTACAACGCCCGCGCCAACGGTACGGCCGCCTTCACGGATTGCGAAACGCAGACCATCGTCCATCGCAATCGGGTGAATCAGGGTAACAACCATTTTGATGTTGTCGCCCGGCATTACCATCTCTACGCCTTCCGGCAGTTCGATGGTGCCTGTCACGTCAGTTGTACGGAAGTAGAACTGCGGACGGTAGCCTTTGAAGAACGGAGTGTGACGGCCGCCTTCGTCTTTGGACAGGATATAAACTTCAGATTCGAATTTGGTGTGCGGCTTGATAGAACCCGGCTTAGCCAGTACCTGACCACGTTCGATTTCTTCACGTTTGATACCACGCAGCAGAACACCGACGTTCTCACCCGCACGGCCTTCGTCCAGCAGTTTGCGGAACATTTCAACACCAGTACAGGTGGATTTCGCGGTATCTTTGATACCAACGATTTCAACTTCTTCACCCACTTTGATGATACCGCGCTCTACACGACCGGTAACAACGGTACCACGACCGGAGATGGAGAATACGTCTTCGATCGGCAGCAGGAACGGCTTGTCAATCGCACGTTCCGGTTCCGGAATGTAGGTATCCAGGAAGCCAGCCAGTTCAATGATTTTCGCTTCCCACTCTGCTTCGCCTTCCAGCGCTTTCAGAGCAGAACCACGAACGATCGGCGTGTCGTCGCCCGGGAAATCGTACTGAGACAGCAGTTCACGAACTTCCATCTCAACCAGTTCCAGCAGCTCTTCGTCATCAACCATGTCACATTTGTTCAGGAACACGATGATGTACGGAACGCCTACCTGACGACCCAGCAGGATGTGCTCACGGGTCTGCGGCATCGGGCCGTCAGTCGCAGCAACAACCAGGATCGCGCCATCCATCTGCGCAGCACCGGTGATCATGTTTTTAACATAGTCGGCGTGCCCCGGGCAGTCTACGTGCGCGTAGTGGCGACTCGGGGTGTCATATTCAACGTGAGATGTGTTGATGGTGATACCACGAGCTTTTTCTTCCGGCGCGTTATCGATCTGGTCGAATGCGCGAGCAGAACCACCGTAGGTTTTTGCCAGAACGGTAGTGATTGCAGCAGTCAGCGTTGTTTTACCATGGTCAACGTGGCCGATAGTACCGACGTTAACGTGCGGTTTTGTACGTTCAAACTTTTCTTTAGACATCGATTGTCCCTCTAAGACACGGATAAATCGGTGATATCACCACATCAACCAGGCAACACGCCCGACTTGTTGAATGCTAAATAACAGAAGAAAAACCGGGGAGGAGAAATGAAGTGGTGCTGATACCCAGAGTCGAACTGGGGACCTCACCCTTACCAAGGGTGCGCTCTACCAACTGAGCCATATCAGCACATCGTGGAGCGGGCAGCGGGAATCGAACCCGCATCATCAGCTTGGAAGGCTGAGGTAATAGCCATTATACGATGCCCGCATCCTGAAACTCGGCTACCCAGTGCTTCTGTATTGTCGGGAGAAGATTCTCTCCCTAAGAGCTGATTCACAACTGACACCAACTCTGGTTACGTTTTAGCGTAACCGAAAATGGTGGTGGGGGAAGGATTCGAACCTTCGAAGTCTGTGACGGCAGATTTACAGTCTGCTCCCTTTGGCCGCTCGGGAACCCCACCGGACTTGATGGTGCCGACTACCGGAATCGAACTGGTGACCTACTGATTACAAGTCAGTTGCTCTACCTACTGAGCTAAGTCGGCATCAAGTAGCGCGCATTCTAGGGAGACAGAGGAGTTGATGCAACAAAAAAATTGCACAAAACGCTCTATCGCTCACATTTTGCACGACGCCTTATATAAACGCTGTAATTTTACGCAGTTAAGTATAAAAAAACAGCACTACGTTCCGCAACTTTGCGCCAGTAAGCCCCCCTCTAATCGCGACAACATCGGGCATCTCTTCGGTGCAGCCGCGTTAACATGGTGCAAAAAGCCATCGCCATAGTGAATATCTCTGAAGCCGGACACAGATTGTGTGTTGGATCACTAATTGCATCGCTTTAGGCACCAACTCAATGGAGGTTTTACGATGAAAATTGTCTTGTTAAACGCAGCTACTTTGCCAGTCTATTGTCCAGAACTCGCTGAATTGCTGCTTGATGCACTTCATAGCGGGGCCTCCATTGGGTATCAACGCACGATTAGCCAGCAGGAAGCAGAAAGCGCCTTCTCGCGGTTACGCAGTGAACTGGAAACAGGTGAACGCCTGATCTGGATTGCACGCGATGAGCAGGGGGTTGCGGGCAGCGTTAGTCTGCAGTTCCCCATGCAACCTGAAGCACTGAACAGGGCCAACATAAAATTATTACTGGTACACCACCGAGCACGGCGCACAGGTATTGGGAAGAAGCTCCTGGCCGAGTTGGAAAAAACAGCCTGCATGCGGCAGCGCGGTCTGCTATGGCTGGAAACACCGTCAGGTTCTGCTGCAGAAGCATTTTATCGTTCGCAAGGATATCGCTGCCTTGGGGAAATCCCCGATTATCTCTGCTCAGCAGATGGTTATTACCAACCAGCAGCCATTTACTTCAAACGTTTATTTGCGGTGAATCAGTGTGTTCGTTCTATTGCCAGTTGATGTACAGAGCGTGATGCTTCCGAGGGAAAGCATCACGCAGGCGAGATTTTTCATATTATTCCCTGTCATCTGGTGTTAACCTCCTGCCCATTGATCCCACTTATTTCAATAACGTCTAGCCATAGCATTACCTTGAGAGACTCTCTTTCACTACGTACTGGAAACCTACGTGATGAGGGGTAATAGCGGGCAGATAAAGCTTATGAGTAAAAAAGAGCAAACGTTAATGACGCCTTACTTACAGTTTAATCGCAGCCAGTGGGCTGCTCTTCGTGATTCAGTTCCGATGACGCTTACCGAAGGCGAAATCGCACGATTAAAAGGCATTAATGAAGACCTTTCTTTGGAAGAAGTTGCGGAGATTTATCTCCCCCTTTCTCGTTTACTCAATTTCTATATCAGTTCGAACCTGCGCCGCCAGGCCGTACTTGAGCAATTTCTTGGGACGAATGGCCAACGCATTCCGTATATCATTAGTATTGCAGGCAGCGTAGCGGTTGGTAAAAGCACTACCGCCCGTGTGCTACAGGCACTACTGAGTCGCTGGCCTGAACATCGCCGTGTTGAACTCATTACGACTGATGGTTTTTTGCATCCTAATCAGGTACTGAAAGATCGTGGGCTAATGAAGAAAAAAGGTTTCCCGCAATCTTATGATATGCATCGCCTGGTGCAGTTTGTTTCGGATATTAAATCCGGGGTGCCGAATGTCACAGCGCCGGTTTATTCGCACCTTATATATGACGTGATTCCGGATGGGGATAAAACGGTTACCCAGCCTGATATTTTAATTCTCGAAGGGTTGAATGTATTACAGAGCGGCATGGATTATCCTCATGACCCGCATCATGTATTTGTCTCCGACTTTGTCGATTTTTCTATTTATGTTGATGCACCGGAAGATCTGTTACAAGCCTGGTATATCAACCGCTTCCTGAAGTTCCGCGAAGGCGCATTTACCAACCCTGATTCCTATTTTCACAATTATGCGAAATTATCCGAACAGGAAGCGATTGAGATCGCCTTGTCACTGTGGAAAGAAATTAACGGCCTAAATCTTAAAGAAAATATTTTACCAACGCGCGAGCGGGCCAGCCTGATTATGACTAAAAGCGCTAACCATGCGGTTGAGCAGGTTCGTTTACGTAAATAAATAAAGGGAGCATTCCGCTCCCCTTTTTTATTCTGCGCTACGTAGTGAAATCTCTCCGCCGACCCAAGGTTTTATAACTCCATCCCGTTCAAGCAGTAGTGCTCCTTGCTCATCAATACCACGGGAAATACCTACAATTTCTTTCTCACCGATAATCAGTTTTACCGGGCGATTAATAAAATTATCCAGTTTTACCCAGCGAGAAAGGAACGGAGCAAGCCCTTCTTGCTCAAAGCATTTTAGCGCGGTGCGTAATTCACTAACCAGACGTATAGCGAGCATGTTTCGATCGATGCGAACGCCAGCTTCCTGCAGGTTAATCCAGCTCTGGCTGATGTCTTCAGCCTGTGCTTTACGCATCATCAGATTAACTCCAGCACCAACCACGATCTGTGCCGCATCACCAGTTTTGCCGGTTAATTCGACGAGGATGCCCGCCAGTTTACGATCCTGAAGGTAGAGATCGTTTGGCCATTTAACCCGCACTTCAGCGGCGCCTAAATCGCGTAAAACTTCAGCCATTACAATACCTATTACCAGGCTTAAGCCGATCGCCGCTGCTGGCCCTTGATCCAAACGCCAATACATAGAGATATAGAGATTCGAACCGAACGGAGAGATCCATTTGCGACCACGGCGACCACGACCTGCCTGTTGATATTCCGCCACACAGGCATCACCTGAATGCAGCTCATTAAGGCGATCCAGCAAATACTGATTTGTTGAGTCAATTACCGGTAAAACAGCAATATTCCCTTGGGTAATACATGAACGGATCAATGCTTCATCCAGAAGCTGGATAGGTTCCGGTAAACTGTAACCCTTACCCGGAACAGTAAAGATTTCGATTCCCCAGTCACGGAGGGTCTGGACATGTTTATTGATTGCCGCCCGACTCATTCCCAGGCGTTCGCCCAACTGCTCGCCAGAATGGAATTCGCCATCTGCCAGAATAGAAATCAGCGTTAACGGAACGGTATTATCCTTCATGCAATCGTCTCCACGGCATTCACCTCACCGGCGCAGCCGATAAAACGCACTTCCGGCTCTAGCCAGACATTAAACTTCTCGCCTACGCGCTGGCGCACAAGATGAGCGAGTTGCACCACATCATCGCTTGTAGCCTGCCCGGTATTTATCAGCACCAGAGCTTGTAAATGATGGATCGCTGCACCACCAACAGTCGCACCTTTCAGCTGACATTGATCGATTAGCCAGGCAGCCGCCAGTTTTACGGAACCGTCAGCTTGAGGATAATGCGGAGCCTCAGGAAAAGCGGAGAGTAAGGAGCCCGCCTGTTCAGCGGTGATCACCGGATTTTTAAAGAAGCTACCAGCATTCCCGTTAACTTTTGGGTCCGGTAATTTGCTGGTACGCATATGGCATACAGCGTCAAAGACATCTTTCGGTGTGACTGTCGCAGGATCAAGCCGGGTCAGGTCACCGTAGGTCAGTACCGGTTGCCAGTTTTTTGCCAGACGCAAACCGACCGCCGTAATGGCATAACGATCCTGGTACTCATGTTTAAAGATGCTATCGCGATAGCCAAAACGACAAGCCTCTGCGGACAAACGCTTAGATTCACCACTGCTGAGTTCCACACAGTCGACATAGTGGCAGACGCGCTGCAACTCGATTCCATATGCACCAATATTCTGAATCGGTGAACTCCCCATACAACCCGGAATAAGCGCCAGATTCTCAAGACCCGGCATTCCGCGTTCAAGAGTTAGTTGTACCAGGTGATGCCAGTTTTCGCCCGCACCAACGTGTAGATACCATGCATCGGCTTCTTCACGCACCTCAATACCCATAATACGATTGATAATGACCGTTCCGGAAAAATCTTCGAGAAATAGCACGTTACTGCCTTCACCCAGAATTAGTACGGCCTGCTGGCTCTGTAACGCGTCCTGCCATGCATTGAGCAGTTGCTGCGACGTTTCGGCACAAACAATATGGCGGGCATTCCGATCAATACCAAAGGTATTCCATGGCTTAAGGGAGTGATTCATTAGCGGTATCCTGATGCAAAAACACGGCTAAGTTTACCGTATCCAGGTGACGAGCGCTTGTGGTGTTTATGGCAGGCATAAAGCAAAAAAGCCCGGTGCCTGCGCACGGGGCTTTCCTGTCTGTTCCGCCGCAACGCAAAAAGGCCATCCTTCCGGATGGCCTCTTCACCTGTTTGATGCCTGGCAGTTCCCTACTCTCGCATGGGGAGACCCCACACTACCATCGGCGCTACGGCGTTTCACTTCTGAGTTCGGCATGGGGTCAGGTGGGACCACCGCGCTAGTGCCGCCAGGCAAATTCTGTCTGTCAGTATCCCCTCAGGCATACCAACTTAATCTGTAATCTCGCTGAAAATCTTCTCTCAATTCCGCCAAAACATCTTCGGCGTTGTAAGGTTAAGCCTCACGGTTCATTAGTACCGGTTAGCTCAACGCATCGCTGCGCTTACACA
>NZ_FPAU01000004.1:0-468533 GCF_900116535.1 Kosakonia arachidis
TTCTGGTCTGTCGTCAGAACTTTCGGCCCAGAGCTACCTGAAGTGCCTCCTTATCCAGCATGGCTTCGGCGAGCAGCTTCTTGAGGCGGGCGTTCTCCTCTTCAAGTGACTTAAGCCGCTTTACCTCAGGGACTTCCATGCCGCCAAACCTATTGCGCCAGGCATAGAAAGTAGCGTCTGAAATAGCATGCTTGCGGCAGAGTTCCCGGGCAGAAACCCCGGCTTCGGCCTCGCGGAGGATACTGATAATCTGTTCGTCGGAAAAACGCTTCTTCATGGGGATGCCCTCACGTTGCTAATGAAGACATTACTAACATTGCGGTGTGTTAATCAACGGGGAGCAGGTCACCCCATCCCGTCATTGAGGGTGTAGGTTTTTCTTTAGGTTTGGCGCGTTTTATTTGGATGTCAGATAGCAGCATGTGTATAGAAAAAAGATCGAACCGGGTTATACACAATCCTATAAGCAATGTGTATAGATCCATTAGAAATTATGGAATTTGTTTAGACGTTGATTCTTTATTTTTTCTTTTATTTTTAGGTGGTTATGGAGTTTTTTGGACTATCTGAGGCTTGATATGGTGTCCCCTGCAGAAATCGAACTAGTAGTTAATTTACTGATTTAAAAGGCTTTTAATGAAGTTAAGTCTTTTATACCATCATAGATACCAACACTCCAAAAATAACCTTAAAAACTGTTGTGAGACACTGAAAAAAGCGCCTTAATTATACTCAATTTTATCAGCCGTTGTTACTGTTTCACAGCTTGTTGATTGAAGAGCTGGTTCAAGGTGATGATGAGCTGACTTCTACATTGAGCTATAAAACACAAATGTAAGGCCTCGGTATGGATACGGTTCAGATCTACAAAGAGCTACAGGCTTGGTTCGACTACGACAACTATGTTGATGTTGAGTCTTGCACTTTGAAAGGCTTACATAAGGAGTTACAGGTCAGAAAGAACATCCTCGATTCAATTGAGTTTTTTGGAGAAGGGGATGTTTATTTTAACCAGATCCTTGCAGGTAAGCCCTTAATCAGTAAAACGTTTGATAGCAACACTCATCTGACGGAAAGCCAAACGCACATACGACAAGTCACCTTTGGTCATATTGAAAGCCTCAAAAGATCTCTTGAAATGTTCTCGCAAGAATCGTTCGTCAAAGGAAGTGATCAACTTACGAAAGAGGTCAAAGAGCAGCCACTAACTCAAAGTATGAGAGCCGTTTTTATGAGGACCAATGAAAGCCGTGTGTATACACACTTTGACTTGGAAAACTCATCAGATGAAGAAATCATAGGCTCGCTTCGTGCACTACTTCCGGTATGGAGGAAAGAGTATGGAATCAATAGCAGGAAGCAAGAGGCTTTCGGTCTGGGAAAGATTCTAAAGTTGGTTGACTACCGTATCCTTCCAATGATTGATCTGCTCATGTGGGCTAAGTTGAAAGATGTTTCTCTTTCAAACACTATCCTTTCCAGACTGCTTTATCCTAAGCTCACAGATGAGGTTCGAGGAGATGAGCAACTCAAGGATACAGATCGTCCAATAGCTGCGAAGGCCATGTCAGGTGAGACCTGTAAGAATATTGAGAGTTTCATTAACAAGAATCGTCATCTTAGCGATTTGTCAGTATCACAATTGAGAGAACTTACCTGATCATAAAAAATCTTTGTAGTAATAAAATCATCCATTAATATTAGTGGTAAAAATTAGATGCTCAAACTAAATAAATTTCCAAACTAAAAAAAGGGGCTGCAATGTTTTGTAATAAATGTGGTTCATCAATATCTGAGACTGTTAATTATTGTGGGCAGTGCGGAGAGGATTTAAGAGTTACAAAAGGCAGAGTGAATCAATCTATAGCAGGTGATAATGGATTTAGCGCCGGACAGCACAATGTTTTTACAGGCAATAACATTAATTTAGGTATGAGAGATGAAAGGCCTAAAGCATTCATTGACAGGGAAAGTGTGAAGCCAGTTAAGTTAATGGGGAAGCATATAAAAACAGCATGGCTAATGGTGGTCGGATTTGTTGGTTTTTTTGCCAACGTAGCAACAATTTTTACATCAATTGGAACACCTAATAATTACAATATGATATTATGGTTGCTATGTAGTTTCAGTGCTTTTCTTTTTATTTTGGGGTTTTTACTAAAGCGATTTCGTTTTATGCCTTTGATTTTTCAAAGAAATGCCGAATCAGATAGGTCTGGATATGTCTATATTACAAAACTATCAGGTAATTGTGCTCTTTGTGATGGAGAATTGAAGCTTAGGCATTTGGGACCTAAAAATAATAAGAAAATGTTTCTATGTTGTACAAGGAATCCTGAACATCGGTGCCATTTTGATCCGACCATCCTAAATGATCCTATAAATTAAAAAATAAAAGCCTGTGATGAAATAAAAAATAATCTCAGGCTGAGAAAAATATTAAATACAATGGATTCACAGTAAAAACGATGCTCAGCAGCACAAGGGTGGAAGAGAAATGGTTTTCAAAATCTAAGTTTATCTGTTTCCATAAAATGTGCTCGATGTCAAGAGAGTGTGAAGGATTATTATTCTCCCCCACAATAGTCCTTTAACGATCTACCACAAGAAACAATGTCCACTACATCCCTTCAAAGCCTGTTCCCGTCTCTTTAGTATCAACTCATCGACAAGACGAGGAGATACAGCAATGACTACAGTAACTACAAACACCACACGACTGATCCGCTTACCTGAAGTGCTACATAAAACCGGTTACAAAAAAGCATGGATTTACCGATTGATTTCCGAAAATAGATTCCCTAAACCTATCAAATTAGGTTCGAGAGCTGTGGCCTTTATTGAGATTGAAGTCGATGAGTGGATTTCTAACACCATTAGCAATTCGAGAACAGCTTCATAGTTAGGCTCCAGACGAACAACATCGACAAAGTGAGGACAACGTGGAAATTAAAGAATTCATGAAAATTGGAAACCTTTCAAGGCTTGTGAGTCAAAAAAACTTCGATAAGATTTTCGATGCTGAAGCTATCAGGTTATTACCTGTGAATACATTGAGTAAGAAATCCGCGGAATGTTTAAGCTATTACCTCGAAGATAGCGAATACAATCCATTCCAGGTTTTACCTGAGTTAAATGAAGATAGTCGAAACTATATCTATGAAACCATACTGTCAGTGATCAAATGTAATGAGCTACTCAGAAAGTTATCGAAAAAAATCACACAGAACGAAATTCATATTGCTGTAAAAGAGGCTGGAAAGGGCGAAGACCATATCTTGCTCTGTAGCTTAAGTGTGCAAAAAGGGATGTTAGACCATTATGTGAAAACAATGCCGGATCTTCTCCCAGATGAAGATTCATTTATGACAGATGACATGAATTTTCTTAAGCTAAGCACTGAAGATATAACGAAAATTTTGCTGTGTGACATGTTGGAAAGAGGAGCATTGATGATTCATATGGGAGATGAACTCCGCAGTAAAGCTAAAGTTATTCAAGAGGAATACTGGAAAGAAGTAGAAAATATTTACAACGGACAAACGACAATAAAAATTATTATTTAAAATGTCATCGTTCCAAAAGTGTAAAGTTTTAATATCAAAAACTAGTAAAATTTAACAGAATACTTTCCAAATTATTTTTTGGAGCCGCTGTATTACTTATGCACTAAGGCTTTATTAGTTTTTCTTCTTGAATCGGGTATGACTACTCTTTACTAGCCGTACTGGTTTCTTTCACGTGAAAGAATTTTTTTTAAATATATAAATTCATTATAGATAAACCAATAAAAAGCAAAAAAAATTTGCAAAATTTAAATTGGTCAAATAAAGATAAGCCGTAGTGATTACTAAATGTAAAGTTTTCGGAGGGTTATTATAATGTCATATAAAATAAAAAAATTTGTGATGAGCAACGGCGAACGAGGATGCTTGGTTCTCGATAAAGAAACACAATTGCCAGTTTACTATCAAAATCTCTATCTCACAGCGAATGTAAGGAACAGAAGTGCGACCGCATCAACAATGGAGATAGTCGCAACAAACTTACTCATACTGAGTAATTACATGAAAAGTAGGAATATCAATATCATTGACAGGATTGAAAACAAGGTATTCTTAACCGTAGCTGAAATTGATGACCTGATACGGTATGCAAAGCAACGGTTCGATCAACAAAAAATTACGAATGTAAGATTACTCAAAGGAAAGCAGATTGCTACAAGAACTTTTAGTTACAGGATACACGTTTTTTCAAATTACCTAAAATGGTTGTGCGGATTGATTCATTCTATGAAGGGAATCCATGCCAGATATGAAATCGATACTTTCATAGAAAATTTGAGAGCACATCTCCCACGAAATAAATCACACAGCATGAACGACAGAAAAGACAAATCATTGAGTGAAGAAAAAATAAAAACTCTGTTTAATCTGTTGGAAGTCGAAGGGAGCCAAAACCCCTTTCAGAAGGAGGTTCAAGTCAGGAACAGGCTCATTTTTACCTTGTTACTGAATTGCGGGTTGAGAGCAGGTGAGTTACTAAATCTTAAAGTAAATGATCTAAATCTTAGGAATAACACACTAAGTATCTTCAGAAGGCATGACTGCATTGAAGATCGGAGGCTAAATCAGCCATTAGTCAAAACTGGCGAAAGGATAATCCCATTATCAGACGAGTTAGTGATGGAGATTTTTGATTACATACAAACTTGTAGGAGTAAAACCACTAAAAAGAAAAAACATGACTTCCTGTTTGTAACTCACAGCGCAGGTAAAACGGTAGGAGAACCATTATCTGTATCAGCATATGAGAAAATAATTTCAACTATTAAAAAAACAAGCCCGGAATTAAAAAATTTATCAGGGCATAAATTGAGACATTCCTGGAACTATTTTTATTCAAATGAAATTGATGGTTCAAATTTAGAAAGCAGTCGAAAGTCAGGATTGAGGTGCTATCTCATGGGGTGGTCAAAAGATTCAAAGATGTCAGAAAACTATAACTTCAAACACATATCAATGAAAGAAAAGGAAGTTATTGGGAGGGTTTATGATTCTTTGAGAAAAATAATCAAAGGGGAATGAAATGCAAATAAATACTTTAAAAAAAGAGAATGTGGTGCTTGCAATGATGGAAGGATATAGCTTCATTATTCCTGATATTAAATGGCAATTAGATAAAAATAATTGTGTTTACCCACACAAGGTTGCCGATAAAATGCCAGAGCCGATGCGTGTTGGTTATCTGAATACCTTGGCTTACTTTTCGGCTGAATACAGTTCAGGTTACACAAAAAACATAAACCAGATTTTTAGTCAATGGTTAGGGATGATAGACATTAAGACGATCGATGCTAATGCGGTTTATCAATTTAATGTTAGTTTAGGGCCTGAGAAAAACTACAAACTAAACTCTATAAAGCAGTTTCTAACGAAGTGGAAAAAGCTCGGTTATGTAGGAGTTGAAACTTCCGCTTTAACAATGCTGGAAAAAATAAATATTAAAACTAATTTGACAGGAGAAGCCGTTAAACGAAGAGACCCAAATACTGGACCGCTAACTGGAAAAGAGCTGGAAGTCGTTCTTAAGAGTATCAGCAATTTGTTAAAAGAAGATAAAATTCCCATGTATCTTTATTGCTATGTCATTCTTTTAGCAACAACGGGAAGGAGGCCTTTACAGTTAACCTCCTTAAAAACAAAAGATCTCATCAGAACGGGAGACGGTTGCTTTCTAAATATACCGAAAGTTAAACAAAGGAAGGACTTTAGAAGTGAGTTTAGCATGGTAAGTATCGATGACTGCCTTAATGAAAAACTAACAACCTTGATTGATATGAATCAAAAATATATCGAAGATAGTATTAATCAGAAGATTAGTCATATAAAAAATGAATTACCTATATTCATGGACTACAAAAAACCCGTATCAATTCAGTCTGGTCAAAGTTTAGAAACCATCATGGCAACTGATTTTTTACATATGAAGAATTCATTTATATCTAAAGAATTAAATAAAATCACCACTAAATTTAATATCCAGTCCTCAAGAACCCACAATCCTATAAGTCTGAATGCCAGACGATTCAGGTATACCCTTGGATCTCGTTTAGCAAAGGAAGGAGCCTCAGTTGAAGTGATAGCAAAAGCATTAGACCATAAATCCATCAACTCATCAGGGATATACGTAAAAAACAGCCCAGAAAATGTTCATGAAATTGACATGAAACTTCATTCATTTTTTGATCCTCTATCAAAGATCTTTCTTGGTGGCGATAGCATTCAGAACAAGAAGCTGTTTAGAGAATATGTTTTAAATTCTTTTGGATTTACTAATTGTAAACACGAACACGTAGAGTGTTTTACCTGCAAAAACTTTAGAGCCTGGAGTTCTGAATGACCAATGTGATTTTATTCGAGCCAATAAATACTAATAATCCATCATTTAATGTTGAAGGTTTTATTGAGTTTTGTAAGAGTAATATATTCAACTCAAAGTTAGCGATTACATGGGAAAGCAATGTATGGAAGGGATGTTACAAATTCAACAAGTTTGACATGAAAAATAATCGAAATAGCAAAGATAAATTAGATGATGGTTTCATTGATTTTGCTAAAGCTTATATGTTTCATATTCATTCTTTTAACAAGTCAAAATCAAACCAGAATGCTTTGGCAATGTTGAAGATCGTTGAGTTTGTGCTATTGAAATCATACGGTGAAGCTAATTTAGTCAAGTGTAATAATAACATTTTTGATGAGTGTGTAAGAGTATCAACGGCTAAATATACGAAATTAACAGCAGTTGGAATTGGTAAGGAACTTGAGAAACTATGTTTATTTTTGAGTGAAAACAGAATGACAAGCTCATCATACTTTTTTTGGGTAAATCCGTTAAGGCATAAAATAACTCAAAGTTGGCAAGGTTATGAACCTTCGCTGGAAGGGCACTCAAAATTACCAGATATAAAGTCTGTCATAGCCATTGCGGAGATTTTCTCAAAAGATGAAAGCCAACTGTCTGTGAGGGACATTTTCACAACGTCTGTTCTTACACTGCTGATGTGTGCACCAGGACGAATCTCGGAAATTTTAAGCCTTCCTGCGGATTGTGAGATTACAGAGCATGATGAGAACGGCATTGAACGATATGGTTTAAGGTTTTTTTCAGCGAAGGGGTATGCTGGAGACATCAAATGGATTCCTTCAGTAATGGTCCCTGTAGCTAAAAAGGCCATAGCCCGGTTGAGAAAGTTGTCCACCCATCCAAGGTTTGTTGCAAAAACGATGGAAGGGAAGGTCCCTGAGTCATACAAACATGAACTCTTTACTAAAAAGCCTCAAAATTTTCCCTGGTATGATGAAGAAAAGAAAATCAAATATTCGAATGCTTTATGTCTGTTATTCGAGGGGCAATTATGTAAGAAAACGAGCAAACCTTTGGCACCTTTGTTCAGACCAACTGCTCAGTTTTTTAGACTGGATATTGATGCATTTGCAAGTATCAAAGGCACTACCAACCTGTTTAAAAGACACGGTTATATTAACGAAGATGGTAGCCCGTATTCGCTTAGGACTCATCAATTAAGACATCTACTTAATACGTTTTCTCAAATCAATGGTATGGACGAGTTTAGCATCGCCAGATGGTCTGGAAGGAAGTTGGTATCACAAAATGTTTCCTACGATCACCGATCACACTTACAAATGATCAATCTCATGAAAGATAAAACTTCAATCGGAGCCGGTAATAGCCATAGGAAAAAAGAAATAGCTGTTATGGACATAACTGATTTCGATTTATCGAATGATGGAGCTGTGCTCGTCACTAAGCATGGCTACTGCAAGCACTCATATGTTTTTGAGCCTTGTTGTTATTATCCCTTACAAGACTCTGGAAAGGATGATGGCCAACTAATGATGATACACACTAAAATTCTTGAAAAAACCAATTATGATAAAAATGATGGGAATGTTAATGCTGATAAATGGTATGAATTTCAAAATAAAATAATAAAAGGAGAGTAAATGGCTAAACATATTACTGGTTATGATGAAAAATTGATAATGAAAGTCATTAATACTTGGAATGACGATGAGAAGCTGACCTGGGAGGCTTTATGTGACGAGTTGATAAAGATTATTGGTAAGAGACCTTCAAGGCAATCTTTGAGTAGTCATGTTAAAATTGCAGATTGTTTTAATTCAAAGAAGATGCTTCTCAAGTCTGGCGTGAAAGAAACATGTGTTGTTAAACCTGCTAATTTAAAAATTGCTTGTCAGAGAATAAAAAGGCTCGAAATTGAAAACGAAGCTTTGATAGCATTGAATAACAAGTATTTAGAGCAGTTTAAGATATGGCTATATAATTCTCATTTAAAGCAAATAACAGCCGAAGAGCTTAATCGTCCCTTACCTAAAAAAGATATTCAAATAGAAATTGATAGGTTTTAACTATTGACATGATTGAATATTATGATATTTCTTTAAATGTCAGGATGACATTCACAACAGCAAGGATGCTACTATGAATAAATTAAACAGATATTTGCCAGATCAGAAATTTTTGATACTCCTTAATCGCTTCATTCTTAGATACGATGAATCAGACTGCAACAAAGAAAAAATCGTAAAAGATGCCTACCTTTTCTGTGTAGGATACTTTTTGAAGTATCAGCAAGACTATCAGAATCCTTATCTGAAGGGACCAAGCAACATTATTGCAGTTTTGAGTTCAGCTTTGCTCAGTCCAAACTTCTATACAATACCTTCAACTGTCAGCCTTGAACGAGTGCTGTATTTCTACAAGTTTATTATCGAATACATTATCTGGAATGAGTATGAAGTAGAAAGAATATTTGCTACTCAAAAACAGAGTTTTACGCCTTCACCAGAGCTTAAATCAGATGGTTTCAAAA
The DNA here is from genome assembly GCF_900116535.1 of Kosakonia arachidis. Taxonomy (GTDB): domain Bacteria; phylum Pseudomonadota; class Gammaproteobacteria; order Enterobacterales; family Enterobacteriaceae; genus Kosakonia; species Kosakonia arachidis. Next base: position 8,921 of record NZ_FPAU01000004.1, read on the forward strand.
TGAAGAAAAGGGTTTAGGATATACTTTTTATTGAGTATGGCGATACAATAACTATGCCATATGATCTTTACACTTAACTTAGGGCGAGTGTTCTGCAAATGGATCATATGGCATCTCAGCTTTAATGTATGATATATTTTCTTTTATCTTATGGCTTTTCAGGATGATGAAATGAACGATTTTGAGCAAAAGCTCCTTCAGAATGGATTTTCGGCGAAGGATATCCGCAAGCTTAATGAAATTCTTACCCGAGATGAGAACAAATCAGATACACTTCAGTCTCTCATTCAGGAGCTGAGCAAGCGCTTTTGGGCTGGTATAATTTCCATGCTCATTATTTTATCAGTTTTCATTTATGGTATAGCGAAAGGGCATAAAGAAAGCCTGATTTCTTATGCTATCGTCCTTATCATCGGTGCCATAATCGTTTACTTTGTCATACCAATGAATCTGGCCTGGAAAGCACACAGGTTTGCTAGTAATAGCAAAAGTTAGTTTCCATTTTGGTTGTGATTCATCTGATAGAGGTTCACACCTATAGCGCTACCTTTCCAGATTGCTGTTGCACCTTTTAGAGCCAAGTCTTGTTTGCTCATCATCTGCACCTGGCGATAGTAATCAGTAGGGAGATACTTGAATATTCTCCAAGCCTCGGGTTTCAAAGTCAGTTTGAAAATTCCGTAGTAAGATGTAGTGAGATCAACTACTTGGTAAGCAAGCAGACCCAAGCGTTTATCAAATCCAAAAAATTCAGCTACATCCTGATAAGCTTCAATCACCGGATTGGAAGGATTCGAAACTCCTCTTAACTTGTCTATGCTTTCCGCCATTGAACCTGCACCATTAGCAATCAATGCAGAACCTGCAACAACACCGATAACATTTCCACTGAACAGTGATCCAGCAAACAAGCCTACCCCAGCCACTAGCTGAACAGTCCCAAGAACTACTCCGATGCCGTCGATGACATAGCCAATGATCTTTTCATGGTCATGGTAAAACTTCACAGAAGACGAAACTACGGCTTCTCCTGTTCTGAGCATCCTGTCCTGAATCTTTAAGTTTTGGGCTTCTTGTTTAAGATTCTGGATACACTCCTGACACTTATCATCCGAGATAGAAGTGCGGATAGTCTGGATCTGCAAGCGGGTGAACTCCTTTATTTCATCCTGAAACCTTACACGGACAAGCGCATCCTTGAGATGGAACTGTGAGAGGGATGAGGCAACATTGACTAAGTGATTAGCCTCAAGACTTGCCATGCTCAGAAAGTAGTTTAATTGCCTGTTCCTGTCCCAGTAGTTATCCATACAACATCCTTAAAGATATGAGTTTCTGCACTGCAAAATTTACACCTAACTTTCTCATATGATAAGAAATTTTTCATTATCATAATCAAGCAAGGAAAATCGTTTAACTAGCTGATTTTAAATAAAATTATTATTTTAGCAATAGTTATCACTGAAACTAATTTCACAATTATGAAAGCATTATGTGAAGAAAATGTGGTGTAAATCTGCACGAAAAATTGTAAAGTATTATGTCATGCGCGGCAGAAGGCTTGCTAACAATTATTCATATAGATAGTTATATTTCTTCTTTTATTCTAAGTCTGCATAACCAGCGAAAGTAAGTTAATCAAAATTAAACTTTGAGGCATAAAGGAATGTATCTTAAAAGTATCAAAATAAACAATTTCAGAAAATTTGGTAGCAAAGATAATTTAATAGGCTTTGTAAAAGCTAATTCAGGAGACAATAATGAAGCACCAGTTGCTTCATCAACCACTTTAATAGTAGGTAAAAATAATGCAGGTAAAACTACTATAACTAAAGCGTTAGAGTTTATTGTTGATGAAGGAGATAAGTTAGTCGGCTCATATTTTAATTTTGATTACTTAAATGGTTTATTGAATAAGTATATTGAAGGTGACTACAGTGAAACCCCAGAATTAAGCTTTATTTTAGAGGTGATTCTTGATAATCGTGATCAAGATTTAGCGACTAACTTTGGGGAGTTTATTACTATTAGTGACAGTGAAGATGTTAAAAAAACGCAGTCAGCTATAGTTAAAATATTTTATGAAGTTAAAGACAAGGATTTGTTTGAAGTTGATATAAAAAAAGGAATTGACTTTCTTACTCTGAAAAAAAAGGATAGAGTTTCAAAATTTAAATATTTAGTGGACAAGATATCAGAAACTCAATTCAGACGAGTAGTAAAAGGATTAAACGGTAAGGGAGAGAAAAATATTAGGCTAAAAGATATAATTGATCTTAAGGTTATATCGGCTTCAAATAATATTCATGATAAAAGGTTGCTGGCTAAATCTTTTAATAAAATAATTAGGTATATGTACGAAGTCAACGATAGAAGTTTACAGAGTATTAATAGTTTAGTTGAAAAAAATAATAGTAGATTGACGGGTAAAATTAGAAGAAATCATCAGAAGGGGATTCAATCTGTCTTGGAAAAAATCGTCTCTGAAAACGCATTGGCTTTCTCTTTAAGAGCTGACCTTACCTTCGATAAATTAATGACCGATCTTGTCACTTATGAGTACATAGACGGTGAACATCATGTGCCAGAAGGGCAATTCGGTTTAGGTTATACTAATCTGATAAATATACTTAGCGAAATCATTGATTTTTCATATAGATGCAAATATATGAAAAAGCAAAGTAAAGTTCAGGTTTTATGTATTGAAGAACCTGAACTTTTTATGCATCCACAAATGCAAGTCAATTTCATTCGTCATATAGAAGAAGCACTTTTTGCAATATTAAAACTATCAAGCAGAGATTTTGCCAATTTAAAAACTCAAATTGTCATTACTACACATTCATCACATATACTGAATAGTGTGATCCAGGAGAGCTGCTCATTAGATGAAGTTAATTATACATATCCAGAAAATGGGCTTAGCAAAAATATTATAATTAAAGACTCTGATATTGCTATGGGTAAGAGTGAGAAGGATTATTTTCAGTTTATAAAAAAACATATAAAGCATCAAGTGCCTGAATTGTTTTTTTCTGATGCTATCATATTAGTCGAAGGGATTACTGAGGAAAGACTTGTTAACTTTTTCATAGAAAAGGATGTATCTCTTAGAAGAAAAAAGATTTCAGTATTCAGAATAGATGGTGCTCACGGCAGTGTTTACATAAAATTGTTGAATGCTCTAAGAATTCCTTCATTAATCATTACTGATATTGATTTCCAAAGAGAAAAGGAATCTTTATATAAAGAAGTTGAAGTGCAAGAGAATAAGAAAATTAAAATCCCTCTCTATCCGCAACTTGACAAAATTGATGAAACTACACTCACAACTAATAAAACGCTCACTTTCATTCATGGAAGTTCAAAAGTAAATACCTTCAATGAATATTTCATAAAAGAAAATGTAAGGGTTTCATATCAAATTGAACCTGTTGAGCTTTACGCTTCAGGGACCCTGTTAAGTAAATGTTATGCTACTAGTTTTGAAGAGGCACTAATTTTAGAGAATTATAGTAATCCTCTTTTTAAAGAAATTTTAAAAACAGTAATTCCTTCTGTTATGGATGAATTGCTTGGTGGGGATAATGTAGATGAAAATGTTTTATTCAAAAATTCTTACAGGTTACAAAAGAATTTATCCGAAAGTAAAAGTAAATTTAGTAACTCAATTATATACTCATTGGTTAACTCGGCAGAAAGTTCGGAACATCAATTATTAATCCCTAAGTATATTAAAGAAGGAATTGATTGGCTTTCAAATTACAAGTTCGCTGACGAGGTTGAATTATGATGTATGAAGAATCTCAGGATGTACTTATAGAAGAAGTCAAGGTCTTTGATACCTTGCTTGGATATGTTAATGGCAAGAAGCCATTTTATTTCCTCTCCGGTGCTGGTAGTGGCAAGACTCATGCTTTGATAAGTTTAATAAAAAAAATAATGCAAGATAAAAAATCGCAATTAGCATCATCGAGTCAGAAAATATTATGTATAACATATACTAATAATGCTAAAGATGAAGTTATCAGCAGGCTGGGTGAAAATGATTTAGTTTATGTGTCTACAATTCATAATTTTTTATGGGACATGATTCAACATCATATGGATGCTCTTATTGTAATTCATGTTGCATATTTGACTGATTTAATAAAGAAAAATGAAAATGAGTTATTTTATGATGAGAGTGACAAGCCTGCATATCAAGTTTATAGGGGATTGAATCAAGCTGAAATAGAAGCACTCACATACTTTATTTCGGAAGATAACGAATCTTACTATAAAATGAAAGAACTTAACGCAGGGGATTTTTGGCAACTATTAAATGATGAACTTGGCGAAGATTTTGGTAAGAAATTAAAAACAAACAAATCTCACGTGCTCAAAATATTTTCATGTATCAGAAGGATCTATAACTATAAAAATTGTTTAAAAAACATCGCTGATGGCGTTAGAGGTTATGACTTTATAGAATACAATATAAGAAATGCAGAATGTCTTTATAAGAATAGAATTGGTCATGATACACTCTTACTTTATGCATATAAATTAATGGAAAACTATCCTTACTTTGCAAATATTCTTATTGACAAGTTTCCGTATACCTTTATCGATGAATATCAAGATACACATGATAATGTCGTGGCTTTTTTCAAATTAATTACAGAACGTGTGAGGTCAAGTGATTCTCAATATTTAATTGGCTTATTTGGAGATCCATCCCAAGAGATCTACAGTTCAGGTGGTCGAACTTCGTTTTTGACCTTCGATGAAGTTCATAAAAACATCAATAGAAGATCGCATGATCAAATTATTGATTGTATAAATAAAATCAGAGGGGGACATCAGCCTATAAAGCAAGTTTCTATTTTTAGAAATAAAGATCTTGGCAGTGTTAGATGTTATATTTATCCGATGTCAAAATGTAATAAATTAGACATTGAAGAAATAATTGATTCTTATCGGTCCGAATGGGATGTAAGTTTATCTAACCAAATGGCTTGTCTTGTATCAAAAAATGAGATGCTTGCCGAAGTTTGTAATTTCTCAAACTTATATAGGAAAGTGAATGATTTGTTTGTTGCAGATAACAAAAACAATTATAAAAAAGTCAATGATGAATTTGTTGTGAACAATATTGATAAATTTGGTTCTTTTGCTTCCATTATGTATGCTTATTGTAAGCCTGCTTACTTGTTAAAATTAAAAAGCGATGCTCCTATAATTGAATTGTTTCCAAAGCTTCATTTGCAAGAATGCACAGTTAAAGATATTGGGATAGCAGTGCGTAAGTTGAATGCATTGAGTTATCGCAGCTTGGAAGATTATTTCGTCAGCCTATATGAATTGTTTAACACCACCAAAAATAAGAGAGTTAAATCTTTAATTAAGTCTCTTTTACCAATCGAGTTTGATAGTGAAGACGTTTGGAAAGAAAAATTAGTTACATACTGTGGTTTGAGAAAAGTGAAGTTTGATGACGCAGTATTTCAGAATTTTTTAAAGGTTGACTTTGATGAGATGATTCATTGGATGAGATACATCAATTCTAATAAAACCGATAGTCCAGTAAATGTCATGACATGTCACTCGTCTAAGGGACTTGAGTATGAAAATGTAATTGTATTTTTAAACGATAATATGAACAGAAAGCATACGTATTTCTCCAGTCTTCTAAATTCGGATTTGAACGTAGAGTTGTCTCCTGACTTAGAAGAAGTTAGAAGGCTCTTATATGTGTCAACATCAAGAGCTATAAAAAATCTTCGAGTTGTGCTTTTTTCTGATAATGGACTTGAGAAGGGTAGCATTCAGAAAATTTTTGATGATTGTGTGTTTTTTTAGTTAGTTTTATTTATAAAATGGAAGCGATAAAGGATTATCACTTCCATTTATTTTGAAGTGTTTATTTATTAATTGTTTTATCGAAGATATGCATCCAGCGCTTAAGTTGCATTTCCGTATCCCGGATGCCTTCTTGTGAGTTAAAGTCACCCTTTTGGGGAAAGAACATTACTCTCCATTCTGGATACTGAACATCGTCCACTGCGATGTAAAAGCCCGATTCTCTGAAATCATGAGTGCGGTCGAGTTCTTTGTTGATACCAGCCCGTTCTCTCGTAGTAGATAAATTGTATCGCCACTCTTTGATTGCTGAGAACGGATAGGTCTTTTGTTTGTTCTCTTCCTTGAGATGGATAAGTCCTCTTTGCTGGTCGAGCTTCATAAAAGTGGAACCAAACTCATGACTCCACATACCGTCTTGCTCGCCAAAATGGTCTCTGGTGCTGGCATTCCACTTTTTGATGCGGAATTTTTTATAAGCAAACATCAAGAGCATGATGCTTGCGAAAATCCATACGACTGCAAGCTGGACCAACCCCTGAATTCCAGAGAAATAGAAAATGACAATCGGAAGTGCAATTGCAATCCATACCCGTTTCATCATAAGGAAGTTGGGCTGTTTTACTTCAGTTGTTGCTGTCATAGGTTCGTCCAAGGTTAGTTTCTCTGAATCGAAGGCGCACGTATGCATCAGCTTATTCTGCTGATAAATCAGTGTGCTATGTGGTTTCGTTTGAAGTTACATTACGGCTAGGAAACAGGGTCTAGCAAATCATTTATACCGATCGATCGCTTTCTTTTGATAGTCAATGACTATCATGAATAGATAATTGATCAGTAATAACGATCGATCGTTTTTATCTATCAATCTGATTTGAAATGAAAATATTTGTTGTGTTTGGCTTAGGGAATGATTTTAACTATCTGAAAACTAGCCGTTTAAAGAGGTTTAAATTGCGGTTTTCTAGCCGAGTCTTGAGAATTTACCTCAGAAATCTCTGGTGCTTCAGAGTTGCTGGTTCGTATTACGGTCAAGATGAAGTTTCTTTTGAGAGGGTTGAGAATCGTTGAGCCAACAGCTTTTAAACTGGCAACAAGCTCCTCAAGGTAAGGTATCCATTGCAACCAGCGAGATCGGATATGTTCTCTGGAATTTGCCGTAAGGGGTGTTGGTATAGCTGTGGGAGGAACTTCAATGGGATTCGAAACGTTTTCATTGTCGGCAATCGATTCAGGAGCAACAGCCTCTATTGGTTGAGTGACGGTGATTCGTTTACTCATGTTTGACCAACTGTATGCCTTACCGAGCTGTGATGCCTTAAAAGCGACTCCCTGATGCTCAAATGAAAAACCGTTCATCTTGCCAGTTGATGCGATGTTTGCTGTCGCTGATATGTTTTGCTTTTGTAACTCATTTATGAAGTCTTCGATTGTGATGGTATCGAAGAAGATAAGGATCGCATCTATAGCTTCCTGTATCACTTTTCTAGAAGGTTTCTCTCCGATCCTATCTTGCATCATCTTTTCGTTACGAGTGAGCTTCCTTTGCTTCTTGCGTGGTTTAGCAGGAGAGGGACCTTTCGTTCGAGTGAGTTTGTGGTCTTGCTCAAGATCTTGGATCACACGGGTGCTTATCAGGTTTTCGTTCTTACCCAAGTAAAGTTGGCCATCTACTAAAACGTTTATACGGGAAGCAATGATGTGTATGTGCTGACCAGCTTCATCATTGTGTAGGACATAACAACGAAGGTGAGTGTCACAGAAGCCCATTCTCTTCATGTAGTCGTCAGCGATGTTCTTCCATTGTTGATTTGTGAGTGATTCACCGACTGGGAGACGAAGGGAGTTATGCCAAACTGGTTTAGTAACATCCTCTCTTAGCTTCTGAGTGTTCGCGAACTCAGCGATCAGCTCGTCTACAGTGATGCCCACAAGATTGCCACCAATCACTACTGGTGTAGTCTTGTGATGAGGAGCAGGGGCAAGCGCATACGAGATGACTCCTCGGAAGTTTTTACCCCTTTTTATTTTATTCATACCCTTCATCTTGGATGATCACTTTTCAAGTGTCAGCAGAGCATCTCTTACATGCGACAGTTTCAATTTTAAAGTGCTTACTTCCTGCGATAGTGGCTGAGCATCTTCGCCTCTGCGAAGCAGGAACGAAGTAAGATCATTCAGTTTCTGTAGGGAATCAGTAAGCTCCTGCCAGGCTTCTTTGTTGATTTCGGGAACAGAAGGGGGTAGTTGCTGAAGAGCTGAGGATCTAAGCCAACAGCTCCTGCTTAGCTGTCCTCTGAACTGGTTTACTTTGCTCAGCTCGACTTCGTTTAATCTGACTGTTACTGAGTGTTTGCGAAGACGATTAGGGGGTAATTTTTTAACGGCAGGATCATTAGTAAATGTAGAAGGAAAATCATCGTCGAATATAATATTATTTTTTTTCATATCAACTCCTTTTGATATTTAGGTTTAATAGCAAATCCATATGCTATCTATAATAAATACCATAAAGATCAATCGCGTCAATGTGTTGGGATTGAGGATTTTGCTTTGATCTTTCTTTTTCAACCAAAGGGCAGAAAAAGCAAGGCAACTGAGCATCGCTCAGTTAGCCCTTGCTTGCTTGACTTTATAAAAAAAAAGGTTATTAAGATTATTGATATAAATGAAAAAGGATTAATAAATGAAAATATTTTATAAACTTGCAATCTTAATAAAAACAAAGCCACACTATATCAGTGGGGCTTTGTTTTATTTTCTTCTTGCTGTTTCGCTTGTCGAGATATTTAATCTGACTTGGAGTTAGCCTATATTATTGTAAATTCCATTTGAACTTATGGGATGTGGAATGTTAAAAGATATGGCTATTATTAAAATAACATTGACTATAAAAACTAAAGCCAATATAGATAGGAAATAAAATTTCGTAACATCTTTGGCTTTTTGTGATTCTTTTTCTGATAATTTTAAATCTTTAACTCTAATTTTTATATTAATTAAGTGGGCTATGTAAGAAATTATTAAGGATAAAATGCAAATATAAATATAAGTTTCATAGGTATTCCAATAGTTTTCAAAAATAGTGTTGATGTTCATTTCTACTCCATTTTGTGAATGTTATCTAGACTATTATAATAACAATTATCTTAGTTTGATGTAAAAAATATTAGAATATTGGCTATGTTCTCTTTGAACTGATAAAGCACAAAGAGAAGCCAAATTAAACAGCCAAAATAAATTATTCCTTCAAGAAATGTTAGGATTCTATCAGCGGATTCTTTCTTATGCCTTAATTTCTCTAAGGCATTTTTTATTACACTATTTACTTTTTGAGTTAAGGCGAGATCCACATCGTCTGTATTCTCTTTGGTAAATAGCTCCATTGTTTTATCTGATGATTCAATTATGTCATTCAGAGAATTCTTAGCATTACGAATACCGATAATAACTACAGCACAGGTAAGAAGCATTGCTACAAAAATCAGTAATAATCCTGAAGAAGTCCATCCTTTAATAATTGCTGTACTAACTAATACAGCGGGAATTGTTAATGATTTAGTCTGATGCTCTTGCACTAATGAATTCAACTTACTTAGGAAATCTAACTTTTGTATTTCAACATCATTAATGACTTTGTTAATGGAGTATTTATTTATGTATATTTCGTAATTTAATGAGAATAGCTCCCATAATTTATATGGTTTTTTTAATATATCTGAGAGAAATAATTCTTTTTCGCTAAACTCATTGTACAACTCTATTAGAGATGACCTCATTACAAGCTTTCTTTCATAAGAATGAAGATCAGCACTTGTAAGTGTGTCCATGTCACAAGGTTCGGTATCAATGTCAATTAAAAAACTCTCTTCAAGATTTTTAAGAGGGAGTTTATAAGTGGTTATTTTTTTTGATTTCCCACCCTCCATTACAAATATATATGTAGGCCACCAGTTCTGGCGGTCATACTCTATATGATCAGATATTTTAGCTAAGATCTTGCACCAATTTTTATAAGCATCAACAGATTTCCTTAACTTGTCCCTATCTTGTTCTGTTGAATTATTGATGTAAAAATCGTCAAAGAATTTTTTTTCATTTTTTATGGTCACTCTTAAATTCTTGAAAAAATCGGTTATTGATTCAAACCAACCTATATCTGTAGTTAATAAAAGAGATAGTTTAACTGAGTCATTACTAACTTCTTTATTTGCTTCTAAAATTTCCTCTTTCTCAAGCTCTACAATTTCGCTCTCTATTTGACTAAAAACATCCATATTGAAGACCCATACATGATAGGGGTCTTGAAACTCAACCGAAGCTGAGCAATTTCTCACTTTCAATAATAAATTTAATAAATCTGGCCTATTCATCTGCTAACTCTGATAGTTTCGCAATAATATCAGGATCGGTTATTTTCTGAACTACAGTAACCTCATTTGTTTCTGTATTAAATTTTACTGGCTTATCAGAGTCTGGTCGTCCGATATGATGCTTTTTAATGCTTAATTTTGCTATAGGAGTATCAATATCAAGCCACTCCAGTTTTTTCTTATCGCTCGATAAAATTTCAAACTCCTCATTAACTTCAAAACCTTGATCATTTACATATTCAACAAACTTATTTTTATGCTCAGCCTTATCAACTGGTATAATTGAATCGATTTGGATTTGAATTTGTTCAAGAGAAATTGAATGTCCCTTTTTACACTTATCGAAAAGCTCTTTGACTTTGGATTCCAATTTTTCTTTTAGTGGCCGGCCTAAATCTTTTTCCTTAGAAAAAGATTCAATCGCAAGAATAACTTGTTCGCTACTAGTCTTATTGGAAACTATTTCATCCGCACCTATAGATTTAGTAAAATATTGTCTTAACTCGCCGCTACCACGTATGAAACATAGATTGTTTTTATTTTTTTCATCATCTTTTTCATCTAATTCTGCTCTAAATCTTACCAAGTCAACTCTTGCACCTTGAAGAAATTTATCCAAATCAATAATATATACCGGATTAAGTTGCAAGTTCTCTTTGAATCTAAGGGCATCAGCATTTTTAAGCATTAAAACTAATATTCTTTCAAACTGAATTTCAGATGTTCCATCATCTCTTTGATTTTCAAGTTTATAATGTGTGAACACTAATATGGCACCATTACTTGCCCTTGATTGCTTAGCAGATGAAATTAATTTGTTAGTAATAAAGTCACTTACAAACTCTTTAAAAGAATGTTCATTTTTGATATGGCTTAAAAGTTTATAGGGAAATGAGTTTTGTGGGTATGGGCTTAAGAATCGGGCATGAGTCTTACTACTCTTATGAAATCTGGCATCAACTCTTGTCGTAAAAGTAATTACCTCCTCCTGATCAACGGGCCACGGTTCGCCAATGGTTTTAGACCAATCCTTTTGATTTTCTTCAGGTGGAACAATCTTTACCGCTATAGCATTGAGAACTTGGATAGAAGCCACTTTAACCCCGAATTATTGATGTGTAGTAATTTAGAAAAATTTTTTTCAGTATATTCTGATTTTCATAAAAATTTCTTTTCAGGTAAAGAAATATTTAAGTATTCATAGGGTTATAAACCGTTAACTCTATGTATTTTAATGTTTTTTATTTTTTGTAGGGACTTAAAATGGCATAACTCAATGATATCGGTAATGTTTTTAATGCATCTTGCCTTTCCTCAAAATAATCATACCTGTCATAGATCCCTTCAACATCTTTGAGCTTGTGATTCAGGCATCGCTCGGCCACACGAGGAGGAACGGACAGAGAAGCGAGTAAGCTCCGGCTGGTTCTTCTCAAATCATGAACCGTAAAATATTTAATGCTACCCATTACATTAGGTGGTTGCTTCTTCCTGCTAGGCTCGATACCGAACAGCTTCGCTATGGCCCTGTTAAGAGTGTCTTTTCCCATGTGCTGCGACTTGCTCACACGGTGATTAGGTAAAACATAAGGCGAATCCCATGCTCTGACATTTAGCTCTTCTAAAATCTCAATAGCAAGCGGTGGAAGTGGAATGACTATGCCAACACCAGACTTGCTCCTTTCCTTAGGTAAAAACCATTTTTTATCTTCTAAATTGAATTCCGACCACGGGGCTTCTGTCAGCTCACTTTTGCGAACAGCGAGAAGCAGTAGTAGGGCACATGCCAGTTAATTATCAAGAAAGAAGCTGTCAGAGTGCTCTCTGAACGTTTTAAAAACATAAGCAATCTCTTCTAAGCTCAATGCTCTTTCTCTGCTTTTTTTAACTTCTCCGGCATCGCTGTTATTTAAATCTATAGCCTAGATTTTCTTAACTTAAGCGAGTTTGATATCATCCTTGAATAGTTCTAATCCTAAAATCTGTTTATGAAAAAAGCGTTAAGTTAATTTATCAATGTCAGATATCTTGGTAAGTTCACTAAGGTAATCTTGTTTATTCCTAAGAAGCCAATGGAAAACCTTGGGGTTTTCGAGTATTTTTTTTATGTGAGAGATAACTATCGTTAGCTTCAGACTATTGGAACCGTAGTTTTCTTTTATCTTTTGCGTATCGAAATGGACCTGAGCCATCTCTTTTTCAAGCCTTTCAATTGCTTTTCTATTACCGGATCTCTCATCAATGTTAGGTTTTCCTTTGTCGTTTAAAAGCTCAGGTGATGAACTGTGATAAAGCGATTGAGCAAAAATCTTTGAATAATTATCAAATTTTATCATTAGGTTTGCACATTCAATTTGCCTAAAAGGAATCATTCTTTTTAAGATCATAAAGGTGTTCTTAGGTATATCTCTATCATTAAATAATTCTATAACTTCAGGGCATATGCCTTTCAAAACTGATAGATTACTTTTAAGAGAGTCGGAGCTTATATTTAATGCTGAACAGAGCATGTCTTCAGGAACACCTACTCTAACAGCTTCTTTTAACATTCTTTGAATTTGAATTATTGTTATTCTATTGACTTTTTTGTTGGGCGTATAAGTGTCGTAAACAGTTGAAACGAGACAAGCAACTCTTTCTTCTCCAATATCTTTTAATGCCTCAACTCTCAGATGACCATCGAGGATTTGTGCAGTGCCATCAGCCCCATTAATGTAAATCAGTATAGGTTCGACTAATCCAAGTGCAGAGATCGTGCTCTTTATTTGAATGTATTTTTGGCTACTTTTATAGTTGGTAGGAGGTTTTTTTGTATAAATAAGATCAGATAATTTAAAGCTGACTGTTTTTTCATTAAAGCAGTATTTAATCATTTTAACCTCAGCAAGAAGTATTCTTCATTATAACTTTGACTACTTCATTTAAATTCTCTTCGTTTAAAATTTTACTAAACTCTTCGCTTTCAGATAACTCTTTAAATATTTGACCGGCTATGAGTAAGTTTCTCTCGATATATTCAGCTTTGTTTTTTATTTTTCTGTGCTGTGAAATGTTATCTTGGTAAATCTGTTTAAGCTCATCAGTGGTGAGTTTTTTCTTTTTCTTTGCAACTCCGAAACTATTGTTCAGAAACCCTTTTAAACCTTCATCTCGGGAATCCAGTATATCTCTTATTTTACCAACATCTTTATGCTTTATTAAACCTTCATCAAAAGCTTTAATTAGTAATTCTTGCCCACCTTCGAAGTCTACTCTGGCAATTTCAACTGCAAGTGAAATTGGAATGCTTCCTGATTCTACAGCAGATAATAGTTTGTTTTCTCCTTTGCTAATTAGCATAGTCAAACTGGTAATCCAGTGTAATGATAGGCCAGTAGAATAGGATATTTCTTTGTTAGATAAACCTTGGTCATTCATTTCTTTTATTCGTTGGAACTGCTCGCCCGCTCTTGGTATTACACGAGCCATATTTTCAACCAAACTCATTATGTATGCTTTGTTTTCATCAATGTCCAGTATGAAAGCCGGTATTAGCTCTTCTCCCAAAGCTGAGAGTGATTCAAGTCTGCCCTGACCACAAATTAAGGCAAATTCGTATTTTCTATCCGCAATCCTTCTTACTGTTATTGGTTTTCTTAATCCACTTGTATCAATACTATCTGTTATCTCAGCATGTTTGAATTTGTTCCGGGAACGAGGAATTACAACTTTTATTTTTGATATTTCAAGCATGTGAATTTGGTCGTCGTTCATTTACGCTACCTCCATTTCCGTAGTTGAAAGCATATCAAAGAAGGTCCTGATGTTATCAAATCTATACATCTCAAATAAAAGGTTATTATTCTCTTTTAGACTCAGTTCATTTTCAAAACTTTCAAGCGAAGGTAGGATGTAATAATCTACAGGTTCGGTATTAAGGCTGTTCATTCTTGCAATCACACTAACTTCAGGATTTAGCCCCCTGTCTAATCTAACTATCCATCTATATTTTCCAGATCTCATTCTTCTACATCGAGAAAGTATTATGGTAAAGGTTAAGCTTTTGTTTATGGTGATTAGTTTATTATCTAATATAGATATTTCGCTATTGTTAATTTCTTGGTGTATTTTATTTATAATGTGGTTATGTTTAATACGTAGGGATGAGTTTATTTCTAAATAACGGTAATCTCGTTCGGGTGTGTAATTTATCAGCTTATATGCTGGTAGAAGTCCTCCAAAGCGGCTTGCTACTACACTGCTTGATGGACCATTATCCTCTTCATCTATGATAAAACCTGATATTTTTCCATGAGTCGAAAGGATCTTTTTTAAAAATTCAAGAATCTCTTCATTGCTCATTTTTATTGAGCGGTTATCAATTATCTCTTTCGCTAACCTGAATTTTTCTTCTGAGATTATGGGTTTAAAAAAGGAATTATACTCAATCCAATCTTCTTCGGGATTTTGAACTCTTTTAGTTTTCAGTTTCTGAGATGTTCGATTATATGTATACTTACCAGTATAGCGATTATTTATAAGCACAGAATGTATCCGGCTTCTTGTCCAATCCGATCTGTCGCTGTATTTATATCCTTCTTGGTTTAGTTTTGAAGCGATGAGATACTCATTTAATCCTTCAAAAATGAACATGTTAAATATTTTCTTTACTAAGTCCGTTTCCTTTTTACTTCCTGGCACTAAGACTATCCTGTCTGTTTGCAAACTTTTTCTCTCACCATTGTTGAGTATCATTTTCGCTTTGTTATTATTATCAAGTAACTTTCTTTTAAGTCCGTATCCAGGCACTCCGCCTTGATAGTATCCTCGCTTAACAAGATTTACATGTCCGGCAAATACTTTGATTGAAAGGTTTTTACTAAAGGCTCCCGCAGCATACATAAGTGATGAAAGTATGAACGTCTCAGTATCACTATTCGCAGGAAGATTTTCAGCACAGTAGATGACATCTACCTTATTCATTTTTAATAGATATTTATAGTAGATTCCTTCTTGTGGATCTTTAAAGCGACCAAAACGACTTACATCATATACAAGCACAGCATCAATATTGATTTCCTTAGTGAGTATGTCGTTGATTAACTTATTAAAATCATGCCTTCCTGACGTGGATACACCGCTTTTTCCTGCATCATCATAAGTATGCAAGATTTCCATATTGTTGTCGTCAGCATACTTTTTTATGAACTGAGCTTGGTTATCTAAAGAAAATTCCTGAAGATTTGTAGACATCCGTAGATATTGGGCTACTTTAACCTTCTGTTTTTCATCATTTTTATTATCCATTGCAGTGCCTTAGTGCAACTGTGGAAAACCAATCTGTATAAAAATTGATCAATTTCGTTCTGGTTGCAACCTTTTTCGGCATTAATTTATTAAGTTTGTTTTTCAGTTACAAAACAAAACCGCTTTTGAAGATTCATTGTTATGAACCAGGGGGAGAGGATGGTTGAGTGATAAGAATGAAATGAAAATCTTGTAATATAAGGATGGTTTAACTTATTGATTTGCAGTTTTATTTGGATAATTTATAAACATCGATTTTTGAAGTATGTCATTAATAACCATCATTGTTTTTGCCACGATTATGATGAATGGATGTATGTATTAAGGTAATTATTTATTTTACAAAGGGGAGCTTTGAATTCTTGATAGATATTCGCATCCCCATTGAGTTATCGATTATAAAATATTAAATACGTATCGTTTGCTACTCATTTTTCTGATTGTTGAATAGAGTAGGAAAAAGGGGTCTGTGCTTCTTTTTTACAAGCTTCCAGGTAGTCAGCCCACCATTGCAACATGAGTTTCCGTTCTTCCAAATGCTCCGCTTTGTGTATGTATGCAGCTCGGACACTGTTGCGTTCCTGGTGGCTCATTTGTCTCTCTACAGCATCTCTCGACCATAATCCTGATTCGATCAAGGCACTACATGCCATAGTCCTGAAACCATGCCCGCAGACTTCTACTTTCGTATCGTAGCCCATCGTCCTGAGTGCTTTGTTGACAGTGTTTTCACTAATGGGTTTGTCGTCCCCAGTAAAACTGATGAACATAAGTTCTTTGTCACCACTGATCGTATGAAGCTCTTCCAAGAGTGCTTTAGCTTGTGTGCTTAGTGGAACCAGATGTGGGGTTTTCATCTTTGCCCCTCTTGCAGAATATTTTACCCCGTTCATAGGTTTTCGCTTTCCGGGAATAGTCCACAATGAGTTCTTCAGATCAACTTCTGACCAGCGGGCAAATCGCAATTCACTTGAACGGACAAAGGTCAGGAGTGTTAACTGCACTGCAATTTGAGTAATACCTTTTCCTTTATAAGCTTCCAGTCTATTCATCAGTTCTGGCAAGCGCTCTAAAGAAAGGGCAGGGCGATGAACACTTTTAGTGGAAACAACAGCACCAGCGAGGTCGTTTGCAGGATTCTGTTCAATCAACGCATTGTGAACGGCATACCTCATTACCGCCGTAATGCGCTGTTGTAAGCGGGAAGCCAGTTCATGGTGTCCAGAAGCTTCTGCTTTTTTTAAAGGAACCAATAAATCACGAGTTTTTAGTTCGCTGATATTACGTTTGCCGATGACTGGGAACACATGGGAAACAAGGCTGTTCAAAACAGTTGTTCTATGACTGTCTGACCAGGTTCTGTTACTGGTATGCCATTCTCTGGCAACTTGCTCAAATGTTAGCAAGCCTTTGCTCTCAATCTTTTGCGCTTTTCGCTTTTCACTTGGGTCTACATGGTTTGCAATGAGCTGACGGGCTTCATCTCTTCTTCGTCTGGCTTCTGACAATGAAACCTCTGGATAAACACCCAGTGCGAGAATTTTCTGTTTACCAGCGAAGCGATACTGAAAACGCCAATACTTGGAACCACTTGTGGTGATCAACAGGTGCATACCATTACCGTCTGTCAATTTGACAGGTTTATCAGAAGGCTTTGTATTTCTTACTGTTAACTCAGTTAGCGCCATACTAAAAACCCTCTTCTGATGGTATATGCATTATCGAACTTAAAATACCAACATATGTACCAACAAAACAGCGTGGATTTTGAAATATGACGGTGTACGTTAATGGGCTACAAATGGAAGGTAAGTGTTTGAAGTTGAAGAGTTGACTAGACTTTAAGATACTTAGGTGGGCTAACATATGGTGTCCCCTGCAGGAATCGAACCTGCAACTAGCCCTTAGGAGGGGCTCGTTATATCCATTTAACTAAGGGGACAAGGCGGCGGGAGTATAACGTCATTTCCCTGCTGCGTTAAGCATGTTTGCCGCCAAGTGGTTAAACAGTCACCGTTTATGTTTTTTTTCTGCGCCTTTGTCTGAGTTTATCTGTGCTTCTGCCCGGGCTTTTTCTTCAGCCTTGCGTGTGTTGATCATGTCGTTACGGATTTGCGCATGGCTGAGCAGGGCGAAAATAAAAGTACCGCCGCAGATATTTCCGGCGAGCGTTGGCAAAGCAAATGGCCAAATAAATTCGCTCCAGTGCACGGTGCCGTTAAATACCAGAAAAAAAATCTCTACCGCGCCGACCACAATGTGAGTGGTATCAGCCAGTGCAATCAGCCACGTCATCAACACGATCACCACAATTTTCGCGGAGCCAGCAGCCGGAAACATCCACACCATTGTCGCGATGATCCAGCCGGAAAGAATGGCATTCGAAAACATCTCCTGCGGCGTATTCTTCATTACATCCATCCCGATGTTGACAAAGGCATCACGCGTTTCTTTGTCAAAGACCGGCATATATTCAAACGCCCAGGCAGCAACCGCGGTACCAAGCAGGTTTCCCAGTAGTACCACGCCCCATAACCGCGCCATCAGTGCAAAATTTCCCCAGTTCGGATTTTGCATCACTGGCAGAACGGCCGTCACGGTGTTTTCGGTAAAGAGTTGCTGGCGTGCCATAATGACAATAATAAAACCGAAGGTGTACCCCAGATTCTCCAGCAGAAAACCGCCCGGAACGCCCTCCAGTTGCACATGAAAAATCCCTTTTGCCAGCAATGATGATCCCATCGACAGCCCGGCGGCAATAGCTGACCAGAACAGCGCCATAGCGTCTCGTTCCAGCTCTTTTTCGCCATCCTGGCGAATATGTTCATGAATCGCCATGGCCCGGGAGGGGAGGCGATCCTCATCAAGTTCGATTTTTTCGCCGTGCTTTTTTTCGTCGCTCTTGACCTCAATTTCATCGCTGTGCTTATCAATTTTCTCCATATT
Source organism: Kosakonia arachidis (assembly GCF_900116535.1). Taxonomy (GTDB): domain Bacteria; phylum Pseudomonadota; class Gammaproteobacteria; order Enterobacterales; family Enterobacteriaceae; genus Kosakonia; species Kosakonia arachidis. The sequence goes on from NZ_FPAU01000004.1 coordinate 27,370, forward strand.
TACCTCGCTTCTGCTGCACTGGTGTCTAAAGCGTAGCGGTTTTACGCTGCTTTCCACGGCGGCATCGTCTTAAAGTGCAGGGAAAAGCAACAACGGCGATACGGCATAAGCAAAGTTTGTATAGAATTGTTAATAAGCCGTATAGATAATGTCGGCTATGCTGGTTTGAGCCTCGTTCACGGCGTGGACATCATAATATGCGCTGATACAATGCGTTGCATCACTTCGACGCAAACCCGGCGTTGCGTTCGCGTTATTATAGATGGCCTTCTGCACTGGTCATTTTCTTCAGGGAGACACCTATGAAATACCGCCTGTCGGCGCTTGCGTTGGCAACCACTGTACTGGTCGGCTGCGCCAGTTCTCAGCAGACGCAGGGGCGTTCGGACCCGCTTGAAGGATTCAACCGGACTATGTACAACTTTAACTTCAATGTGCTGGATCCATACGTTGTTCGCCCTGTGGCGGTAGCATGGCGTGATTATGTGCCACAACCTGCGCGCAACGGCCTGAGCAACTTCACCAGCAACCTTGAAGAGCCTGCGCAGATGGTGAACTACTTCCTGCAAGGTGATCCCTATCATGGCATGGTGCATTTTACGCGTTTCTTCCTGAACACTTTGCTGGGTATGGGCGGCTTTATGGATGTCGCCGGTATGGCGAACAGCAAATTGCAGCGTGAAGATCCGCACCGTTTCGGCAGTACGCTGGGGCACTATGGTGTTGGTTACGGTCCGTATATGCAGTTGCCGTTCTATGGCAGTTTTACTCTGCGTCAAGATGGCGGCGATATGGCGGATACGCTTTATCCGGTGCTCTCGTGGCTGACATGGCCGCTTTCTGTCGGTAAATGGGCCGTAGAAGGTGTCGAATCCCGTGCGCAACTGCTCGATTCCGACGGCTTGCTGCGCCAGTCTTCCGATCCTTATATCCTCGTGCGGGAAGCCTATTTCCAGCGTCACGATTTTATCGCCAATGGCGGCAAGCTGAAGCCGCAGGAAAATCCGAACGCGCAGGCGATTCAGGGCGATTTAAAAGATATCGATTCGCAATAAAACGGGTCGCAGCAAATAAAAAAGGTGAGCCTGGCTCACCTTTTTCTTATCTACACGTTATCAGAAGGCGTAGTTAAAGTTAGCGCCGTAGAGGAACGCGCGGCCTTCAGACTGGAATGTATACGGGCCCTCGGTGAACTTCACTTTCTGACCATGCATATAAGAGAAGCCAACATCAACGGAGGCGTCCTTATTAAAGGCATAGGTTGCACCCGTGCTCAGCCACAGACGATCCTGGTCAGGAATGGATATCGTGCGTTTGTTAGCCGGAACCGGGCTGTCATCAAAGGCGATACCGGCGCGGAAGGTCCAGTTATCATCCATATAATAAGTGGTACCCAGCGCGAGGCGATATGCATCTTTAAAGCCTTCATCTTTATAGAACAGCGTTTGACCGTTATCACCGGTTGCTTTCAGTTCCTGGAATTGGCTCCAGCTGGTATAGGTCAGACTGTAGTGAACTGCCCATTTGGGATCGACGCGGTTATAACCCGAAACTTCCCACATCTCTGGCAGATGGAGCGACAGCGAACCATTGGTGGTTGAGCCTCCAGTACCAGATGGCAAGCCAAGCCCCAGTGCTGCGTTAATCGGGTTAAGCGTTGTCGGCAGGTTGCTCTTATAATTGCCATCGAAGTCAACTTTCACTTCGGAGCGGTAAGTGAATGAGTAACGGTTGTTTTTATCTAGCTCGTAAAGGATACCGGCGTTCCAGCCAAAACCCCATTCATCGCCTTTCAGATACGCGATTTGCGTATCACGGCTAATACCGCCCGCCTGTGCGCCAATAGCGGCAGCCTGTTGGGCGCTAAGCTGGCCGGATCGCACCATGCCTGGCAGGCTGGCGCCTATGATCTGCGGCAGATCGCCTGCGTAACGCTCAATCTTCGCACGAGCATAAACGGCATCAAAACCAAGACCGAAGCTCCAGTGGGGGTCAAGACGATATGCGCCACTAAGGTTCAGGTTCAGTGTTTCGAGATCGGTTTTACCACCCATCGACCCGGCCGCGTTGCCATCATTAAACTCTGTTGCCAGCCCGAAGTTGGAGGTCAGCGAAGCCCCCCAGCCGAACTGATCGTTAATTGGCGCGACAAAGTGCAGGTTTGGTACCCACGCGGTCGGCGCGATGTTTTTCTGGCTTGCATCATTACCAATCGCGGAACGGCCAGTGACATCGACATCCGGATCAATAAACACCGCACCGCCGGAGAACGTCGGGCGGTCGAACATGGTAATCAACGCAGGGTTACGGCTGACATTACCCGCATCATCCGCAATCGCACCTTCACCGGAATAAGCGCGGCCAAGACCAGAGGCCGAAAATTCATTGAGTTGAAAGCCTGCAGACCAGGCCTGAGTAGAGACAATTGCCACTGCGACTGCCAGAGCAGACTTGGTAAAACGGGTTTTTTGGCTCATGACCATAACCTCATTCGAAATCGATTTATTTTTATTCAAACTATGTTACGTGTTGTAACAGGAGCGCGAAGTGTAGGGTCTGTGTTACAGCAGAGAAATCAGACCAGTGGCGGAAGTATAGGTCGGACCAGATGGGATGTTGCAAGTTTGTATATAAGTTTTTTCAATTGTGATCTCTGAAACGGGATCTGCGTGGCAAAATCGCCGGGGGTAATAATCACTCAATTGGACGATTTTTGTTTTGGATCATTTTTAAGTGTGATTTCGGTCACTTATCCACTTTCGGAAGATTATCAACTGGAGACGCCATGAGCAGCGGCGTAAAATATGTCCATCGTTTATCTGGCACCCAGGGTGCTAATTCAGAGGAATTAACAATGAGCAAATGCAGTGCTGATGAAACCCCGGTTTGCTGCTGTATGGATGTTGGTACCATCATGGACAACTCCGACTGCACCGCCTCTTACAGTCGCGTATTCACCCACCGCGTTGACGCCGACGAAACGTTGGCCGCGCTGAGTGCAAGAGCCCGGAGCGTGGAATCCGAGCCTTGCCAAATCACCCCCACCTTCACTGAAGTGGAGAACGGTGTGCGTCTCGATATCGATTTTGTTTTCGCCTGCGAAGCGGAAACCCTGATTTTCCAGCTTGGTCTGCGTTAATCTTCCCGCCAACGCCTCCTTTCACGGAGGCGTTTTGCTAAGTATCCCTGTGCCTTAGCTCGCATTTTTCTCTCGCTCCCATTGGCTATATGTAAAAAATTGGTTAAGACTGTTATCAGGTCAGACCACTTTAAATATACGCTGTTAACAGGGGAGTGTTATGAAGGCATTACCGCTTGTCACCCGCCAGGGCGACCGCATTGCCATTGTCAGTGGGTTACGGACCCCGTTTGCCCGCCAGGCCACCGCTTTTCACGGCATTCCGGCGATCGATCTCGGTAAAATGGTGGTGGGAGAGATGCTGGCGCGCAGCGAAATTCCCCCGGAAGTGATTGAACAACTGGTGTTTGGCCAGGTCGTTCAGATGCCGGAAGCGCCTAATATCGCGCGTGAAATCGTACTCGGTACTGGCATGAGCGTCCATACCGATGCCTACAGCGTCAGCCGTGCCTGCGCAACCAGTTTCCAGGCCGTGGCCAACGTCGCAGAAAGTCTGCTGGCGGGAACTATTCGCGCCGGTATTGCTGGCGGAGCGGATTCCTCCTCTGTTTTACCAATTGGCGTCAGTAAAAGGCTGGCGCGTGCGCTAGTGGATGCCAACAAAGCGCGCACTGTGGGGCAAAAACTGAAACTCTTCTCCCGCTTGCGCTTGCGCGACCTGTTGCCAGTACCTCCCGCCGTCGCGGAGTATTCCACCGGATTGAGAATGGGAGATACGGCTGAGCAGATGGCGAAAACATACGGCATCAGCCGTGAACAGCAGGATGCGTTAGCCCACCGCTCACACCAGTTAGCCGCGCAGGCCTGGGCAGAAGACAAACTGCGTGATGAAGTAATGACCGCCTATGCGCCGCCGTTTCGTGATCCCTTTGAACAAGATAATAATGTTCGTCATAACTCCAGCCTTGCTGATTACGCGAAGCTTCGTCCCGCCTTCGATCGCCAGCATGGCACTGTGACGGCAGCGAACAGTACGCCGTTGACCGACGGGGCTGCGGCTGTGATTTTAATGACCGAATCCCGTGCCCGGGAACTGGGATTATTGCCGCTGGGTTATTTACGCAGCTATGCGTTCACCGCCATTGATGTGCAACGGGACATGCTGCTTGGTCCGGCCTGGGCGACGCCGCTGGCGCTGGAAAGAGCCGGGCTGACGATGGCTGATTTGACGCTTCTCGATATGCACGAAGCTTTTGCCGCGCAAACCTTAAGCAACCTGAAATTGATGGCCAGCGAGCGTTTTGCCCGAGAGGTACTTGGACGCTCACAGGCGACCGGCGAGGTGGATGACAGCAAGTTTAACGTGCTGGGCGGCTCCATCGCTTACGGCCATCCGTTTGCTGCCACCGGCGCGCGCATGATCACCCAAACGTTACGTGAACTGCGCCGCCGGGGGGGAGGCTTTGGTCTGGTAACTGCCTGCGCTGCGGGCGGTCTGGGTGCGGCAATGGTTCTGGAGGCTGAATAATGGCAATGATGTCCGCATTTACGCTTAATGTGCATCCCGACAATATCGCGGTCGTCACCATTGATGTGCCGAATGAAAAAATGAATACCCTGAAAACGGAGTTTGCAGGTGAAGTGCGCGCCATGCTGAAACAGATCCGCGACAACAAGGCGCTACGTGGTGTGGTGTTTATCTCAGCCAAGGCAGACAATTTCATCGCTGGCGCGGATATCAATATGATCGCCCGTTGCCAGACGGCAAAAGAGGCCGAGGATCTGGCCCGGCAAGGGCAACAAGTGATGGCGGAAATCCATGCGTTGTCGATTCCCGTGGTTGCCGCAATTCATGGCGCTTGTCTGGGCGGTGGGCTGGAATTGGCGCTGGCGTGCCATCGCCGGATTTGTACGGACGACGGGAAAACGATGCTGGGATTGCCGGAAGTTCAGTTAGGACTGCTTCCCGGTTCCGGCGGGACACAGCGATTGCCACGTTTGGTTGGCGTCAGTACGGCGCTGGATATGATCCTCAGCGGAAAACAACTTCGTCCACGCCAGGCATTAAAAGTCGGGCTGGTAGACGATGTTGTACCGCATTCAATTCTACTCGAGGCCGCTGTTGAACTGGCCAAACAGGGGCGACCGATTGGCCGCCACCTGCCTGTTCGTGAACGGGTTCTGGCAGGTGCGCTGGGCCGCGCGTTGCTGTTCCGTATGGCGAGTAAGAAAACCGAACAAAAAACCCAGGGGAATTACCCTGCGACTACGCGCATTTTATCCGTCATTGAAACCGGGCTGGCACAGGGGCGCAGCAGCGGTTATGACGCCGAAGCGAAAGCGTTTGGCCAACTGGCGATGACGCCACAGTCGCAGGCGTTACGCCACCTGTTCTTCTCCAGCACCAGCGTTAAAAAAGATCCGGGCAGCGAGGCGCAGGCTGGTCCATTGAACACGATCGGTGTACTGGGCGGCGGATTAATGGGCGGTGGAATAGCTTTCGTCACGGCAAGCAAAGCAGGATTGCCGGTTCGCATAAAAGATATTAATGCGAAAGGGATTAACCACGCGCTGAAATATAGTTGGGAAGAGCTGGATAAAAAAGTGCGTCGTCGCTACCTGAGAGCGGGCGAACGTGATAAGCAGTTGGCGAAAATATCCGGTACGCTGGATTTTAGCGGCTTTGCTCATCGTGACCTGGTCATTGAGGCTGTGTTTGAGGATCTGGCTTTAAAACAGAAAATGGTGGCTGAAGTGGAAGCCCATTGTTCTGCTCACACTGTTTTTGCCTCTAATACATCTTCTTTACCGATCGGCGATATTGCAGCCCAGGCTGCGCGACCAGAGAAGGTAATCGGATTACATTTTTTCAGCCCGGTGGAAAAAATGCCGCTGGTGGAAGTGATCCCACACGCCGGAACGGATGAGCAGACCATCGCTACTACGGTAAAACTGGCGAAAAAGCTGGGCAAAACGCCGATTGTGGTAGCGGATAAAGTCGGATTTTACGTGAACCGCATTCTTGCTCCCTATATTAATGAAGCCATCCGGCTGCTGAGTGAAGGCGAGCGCATCGAAGATATTGATCGCGCACTGGTGAAATTTGGCTTCCCCGTCGGACCGATCCAGTTACTGGATGAAGTGGGTATCGATACCGGTACAAAAATTATTCCGGTACTGGAAAACGCTTATGGTGAACGGTTTAACGCCCCTGCAAGTATTGTGAGCGCAATTCTGAATGACGATCGCAAAGGGAGAAAAAATGGTCGCGGTTTCTATCTTTACCCTGCTAAAGGGCGTAAAAGCAAAAAGCTGGCCGATCCGGTGATCTATCCCCTGATTGGTGCCTCCGGCGGTGGGCGGCTATCGTCAGAGCAGATGGCGGAACGCTGTGTGCTACTGATGCTGAATGAGGCAGTGCGTTGCTTTGATGAGCACGTGATTCGCAGCGCGCGAGACGGCGATATTGGTGCCGTATTTGGCATCGGTTTTCCGCCGTTTTTAGGTGGGCCGTTCCACTATATTGCGGCATCAGGAGCGGGCGATATCGTGGCGAGGTTGCAGCGGCTGGAAGTGCAATACGGCGCGCGCTTTGCACCTTGTGAGCCACTGTTGCGTATGGCGGAGCAGGGGGTAATTTTTTGGTCGCAAAACGAAACTGAAGATGTGAATTAAGGTCTAAAAATTTAATTCTGTTATTCCTCATGGCGTTCACGGTTATTTTGTAAACAGTGATTGACTATGCTTACACCATTGAGGTAAAAAACAGCGTTTCATTCATGGAATGGATCAGGCACAATGCCCGGCCATTGATACTTTCCGTCGTCGCGAAATGATTTCGCAGTGAAAGTGTTGATGATTCTGGTTAACAAAAGCGGTGCAATATGCAAGTTTTTATCATGCGTCACGGCGACGCTGCCCTCGATGCAGCCAGTGACTCGGTTCGTCCCTTAACCCCTTGTGGCTGTGACGAATCTCGTCAAATGGCAACATGGTTGAAAGGCCAAAAAGTGGATATTGAACGTGTTCTGATCAGCCCTTTTTTACGTGCTGAACAAACGCTGGAAAAGGTAGGGGAGTGTATGAACCTGCCTGACAACGTGGATGTCCTGCCGGAATTGACGCCTTGCGGCGATATCGGTCTTGTCAGTGCCTATTTACAGGCGCTGGCGAATGAAGGAACCTCTTCTGTGCTGGTGATCTCTCACCTGCCGCTGGTTGGTTACTTGGTGTCCGAGCTTTGCCCGGGTGAAGCGCCGCCGATGTTTACCACCTCCGCCATTGCCTGCGTTACGCTGGGTGAAGACGGCAAAGGGGTTTTTGACTGGCAAATGAGTCCCTGCAACCTGAAGATGCGAAAAGCTATCTGAATTCGCCGGACGCTGAAAAACGAAGAGCCGCTTTATGCGGCTCTTGGCGTTTCTGCCATCAGGGAAGTTCCGGCGGTTGCCACTCTTCCACTTCTATCAGCACCAGAATTGCTGCGTCGCCGCCATACTCTTTCGGCGCCTGGTGAAACGCCATCACATGCGGGTGCTGCGCCAGCCACAGCGGTGTCTGTTGCTTCAGAATGTGTTTACCGTGGCCGTGCATCACGCAGGCACAGAACACATGTTCACGGCGACAGGCGGCGATTAGCGCCCCCAGTTCTTGCTTCGCCTGTTGCTGCGTTAAACCGTGTAGATCGAGAAACAATTCCGGCGAGTAGTCGCTCCGGCGGAGCTTTTTCAGCTCAAAATGGCTGACATCTTCTCGCACATATTTGACCGGACCTTCGGTATTAAGCAGCGGTTGAAACTCGTCGGAAAAGTAGTGACTGTTATCGGCCTGTTCCTGTAATAACCGTTTCACCGGAACCTCGCTGATTTTTTTCCGCGCCGGGCGATGTACCACGGTATCCTGCTTAAGGCGGCGTGTACCGGTCATCAATTGCTGGAACAACGCCTGTTCCTCCTCGCTAAGTGATGGTTTCTTTTTCATTTGTGCGTCTCATCTTTTCTTTCCTTCAGTGTACCCGACTCACTGCGACCCCAGTGAAGCAAAATGCATTTTTCCCCTCTGGCTGGTGCGTGAGGTGCTGATTTATCGCCGTCTTCATGGCAAACTAGCCGCCGAATTTAATGCGAGCATGCGCCTGGGGGATACTATGGATAAAATTTTTGTCGATGAAGCAGTGAATGAGCTGCATACCATTCAGGACATGCTGCGTTGGGCGGTCAGCCGCTTCAGCGCCGCGAATATCTGGTACGGTCACGGCACGGATAACCCGTGGGACGAAGCAGTGCAACTGGTACTGCCGACGCTCTATCTACCGCTCGACATCCCGGAAGATATGCGTACCGCGCGCCTGACTTCCAGCGAGCGGCACCGCATTGTTGAGCGCGTGATCCGTCGTGTTAATGAGCGTATTCCGGTTGCTTACCTTACTAACAAAGCGTGGTTCTGCGGCCACGAATTTTATGTCGATGAGCGCGTGCTGGTGCCGCGTTCCCCGATCGGCGAGCTTATCAACAACCGCTTTGCCGGTCTGATTAATCAACAGCCGCAGCATATTCTGGATATGTGTACTGGCAGCGGCTGTATCGCTATTGCGACAGCGTACGCTTTCCCGGAAGCGGAAGTGGACGCCGTTGATATCTCTGCGGATGCGCTGGCGGTAACGGAGCGCAATATTGAAGAGCACGGACTGATTCACCACGTTACGCCTATCCGTTCCGATCTGTTCCGCGATCTGCCGAAAGTGCAGTACGATCTGATTGTCACCAACCCGCCGTACGTTGATGAAGAAGATATGTCCGATCTGCCGTCGGAATACCGTCACGAGCCGGAACTGGGCCTGGCATCAGGCAGCGATGGCCTGAAACTGACGCGTCGTATTCTGGCATGTGCCCCCGATTACCTTGCTGACCATGGCATCCTGATTTGTGAAGTCGGCAACAGCATGGTACATCTGATGGAACAATATCCGGACGTCCCGTTCACCTGGCTGGAGTTTGATAATGGCGGGGACGGCGTCTTTATGCTGACCAAAGCGCAGCTGATTGCCGCACGCAAACACTTCAGCATCTATAAAGATTAAAACGACAAAACGACGCTCAACACCAACAACGACAATGGAGCCGTGATGGCAGGTAACACAATTGGACAACTTTTCCGCGTAACCACGTTTGGCGAATCGCACGGCCTGGCGCTGGGGTGCATCGTTGACGGCGTACCTCCGGGTATTCCGCTGACCGAAGCCGATTTACAACACGATCTCGACAGACGACGTCCGGGAACATCTCGCTATACCACCCAGCGTCGCGAAGCCGATCAGGTGAAGATTCTGTCCGGCGTCTTTGAGGGCGTCACCACAGGTACCAGCATTGGTCTGCTGATCGAAAACACCGATCAGCGATCGCAGGATTACGGCGCGATTAAAGATCTGTTCCGTCCGGGCCATGCGGATTACACCTACGAACAAAAATATGGTCTGCGTGACTATCGCGGCGGCGGCCGTTCCTCCGCGCGCGAAACCGCCATGCGTGTGGCCGCTGGCGCGATCGCCAAGAAATATCTGGCGCAGAAATTCGGCATTGTTATTCGCGGCTGTCTGACTCAGATGGGCGAGATCCCGTTGGAGATCAAAGACTGGACGCAGGTTGAACAGAACCCATTTTTCTGCCCTGACCCGGACAAAATCGAGGCGCTGGATGAACTGATGCGCGGCTTGAAAAAAGAGGGCGACTCCATCGGTGCGAAAGTGACGGTGGTGGCCGATGGTGTTCCGGCTGGTTTTGGCGAGCCGGTGTTTGACCGTCTTGATGCTGATATTGCGCATGCGCTGATGAGTATCAACGCGGTGAAAGGCGTGGAAATCGGCGATGGCTTTGAAGTCGTGAAGCTGCGTGGCAGCGAAAACCGCGACGAAATCACGCAGCTGGGTTTCGGGAGCAACCACGCGGGCGGCATTCTTGGCGGCATCAGCAGCGGGCAGCAAATTATTGCCAATATCGCACTGAAACCGACGTCGAGTATTACCGTGCCGGGTCGTACGATTAATCGTTTTGGCGAAGAAGTGGAGATGGTAACCAAAGGCCGTCACGATCCGTGTGTGGGTATTCGGGCCGTGCCGATTGCTGAAGCGATGCTGGCGATCGTGCTGATGGATCACTTACTGCGGCAACGTGCACAAAACGCTGATGTCACTACCGATATTCCACGCTGGTAAACAATGAAAAAAACGGCAATTGCGCTGTTTACTCTGTTGATGTGTGCCGCCGCTGTGGCAGCGACACCGTGGCAAAAACTGACTCATCCGGTCGCTGGTAGCCCGCAATCCATTGGTGCCTTCGCCAATGGTTGTATCGTTGGCGCGCATGCGCTGCCGCTGCAATCGGACAACTATCAGGTAATGCGCACTGACCAGCGGCGCTACTTTGGTCATCCCGATCTGGTGCTGTTTATTCAGCGTCTGAGCAATCAGGTGCACAATCTGGGGCTGGGGACGATGCTGGTAGGTGATATGGGGATGCCGGCTGGTGGACGTTTTAACGGCGGCCACGCCAGCCATCAATCCGGTCTGGATGTTGATATCTTCCTGCAACTACCGAAAACGCGTTGGAGCGCTGCACAGTTGCTGAAACCACAGGCTCTGGATCTCGTCTCACCCGATGGTAAGCAGGTCGTGCCTGCGCTGTGGAAGCCGGAAATCAGTAGCATGATCAAACTGGCGGCAAAAGATAACGATGTAACGCGCATTTTCGTTAATCCGGCGATCAAACAGCAGCTTTGCCTCGATGCTGGAACCGATCGCGACTGGTTGCGTAAAGTGCGTCCGTGGTTCCAGCATCGTGCGCATATGCACGTGCGTCTGCGTTGCCCGGCCGATAGCCTGGAGTGCCAGGATCAACCTTTGCCACCACCTGGCGATGGTTGTGGAGCAGAACTGCAAAGTTGGTTTGAACCGGCGAAACCCGGCAGCACAATCCCTGAGAAAAAGACGCCGCCGCCATTGCCGCCGTCTTGTCAGGCTTTACTGGATGAACACGCACTCTGATGGAACTCTTTCAACAACTGTTTATGGTATCGCCATTACTGCTGGTGGTGCTTTTCTTTGTCGCGCTGTTGGCCGGCTTTATTGACTCGCTGGCGGGCGGTGGCGGGCTGTTAACGGTGCCTGCGTTACTGGCGGCAGGTATGACGCCCGCCGAGGCACTGGCAACGAATAAATTACAGGCCTGTGGCGGTTCGATTTCTGCGTCGCTGTATTTTATCCGCCGCAAAGTGGTGAATCTTGCCGATCAGAAACTCAATATCCTGATGACCTTTATCGGATCAACTACCGGCGCGCTGCTGGTGCAACATGTGCAATCGGATGTGTTACGCCAAATCCTGCCGATCCTGGTGATCTGTATTGGCCTCTACTTTCTGTTGATGCCGAAGCTGGGTGAAGACGATCGTCAGCGTCGTTTGTACGGGCTACCGTTTGCGCTGGTATCCGGTGGATGTGTGGGTTTTTACGACGGTTTCTTCGGCCCCGGCGCCGGGTCATTCTACGCACTGGCTTTTGTGACCCTCGCAGGGTACAACCTGGCGAAATCCACCGCGCATGCCAAAGTGCTGAATGCCACCTCGAATATCGGCGGCCTGCTGTTGTTTATTATTGGCGGCAAAGTTGTATGGGGCACGGGTTTCGTCATGCTGGTCGGGCAGTTTCTCGGCGCGCGGATGGGCTCGCGTCTGGTGCTCAGCAAAGGGCAAAAACTCATTCGTCCGATGATTGTGATTGTCTCGGCGGTGATGAGTGCAAAACTTCTTTATGACAGTCACGGCCAGGAGATCCTCCATTTTCTGGGGGTGAACGTATGACACATCACTACCAACAATTAATTGATATTTTTGACGGTTGCTTTGCCGACGATTTTAATACCCGTCTGATTAAAGGCGACGACGAACCGATTTATCTTCCTGCTGATGCGAACGCGCCTTATAACCGCATTGTTTTTGCTCATGGTTTTTATGCCAGTGCATTACATGAGATTTCGCACTGGTGTATCGCCGGTGCCGAGCGTCGTAAGCAGGTGGATTTTGGCTACTGGTATTGCCCTGACGGCCGCGATGCGGTGACGCAGGGGCAGTTCGAGGATGTCGAGGTAAAACCGCAGGCCTTTGACTGGTTGTTCTGCGTGTCGGCGGGTTTCCCGTTTAATGTCAGTTGCGACAATCTGGAAGGCGATGTTGAATCAGATCGTATCGTATTTCAGCGTCGCGTTCACGCGCAGGTTATGGCTTATCTGGATCAGGGCATTCCCCCGCGTCCGGCACGTTTTATCAAAGCATTACAGGATTATTATCAAACGCCGCCTTTAGCGGCAGAACAGTTCCCATGGCCGGAAGATCTTTGAAGCCATGTTGTCAAAAGAGGAAGAGAGATGATCGCGGAGTTTGAATCACGCATTCTGGCGTTAATCGATAATATGGTGGATCACGCCAGTGATGATGAGTTGTTTGCGGGCGGTTATCTGCGTGGCCACCTGACGCTGGCGGTGGCTGAACTGGAAGGCGAGGATGACTATTCGCCAGAAAATCTGCACCAGAAAGTCACCAGTAGTGTGGAAACCGCCATTCAGGCCGGAGAACTGTCGCCGCGCGATCAGGCGCTGGTGATGGGCATGTGGGAAAATCTGTATCAGCAGGCGAAGTCGCATTAAGGGGCGTTTTATACCCTACATAATTCGAGTTGCAAGAAGGCGGCGACGCAGCGACAAATTCGTCGGGAACGAATTTGCCCAACCGAAGGTTGGCCTCCGGTGAGAGACAGGATGTCTCTCAGTAATCCCCAGGAGCTTACTTCAGTAAGTGACTGGGGTGAGCGACAAATCTGCCGGGAGCAGATTTGAACGCTGTAAGCAGCGGCCCCGAAGGGGTAAGGCTCAGGGATGAGCCGAATAAAAAAGCCAACGCACATGCAGCTTGAAGTATGACGGGTATACTGGGTAATGCTGACGTTTATCCGGCCAATATCCGGGCCTACGGGTGTAGGTCGGACAAAACAACGCCGCCAGCCTGCAAAGCCAATGTGGGCACCTTCACTTCACCGCTCTGCCTTTCAATAACTTCCTGACCCACAAACGATTCGGATTAAGCGCTGCCAGTGTTTCGCCATCCAGCGGAATCGGCTCGTCACTCATCTGCGAAGCCAGAATCTCCGCTGCCAGCGGCGCGCTGCACAAACCGCGCGAACCGAGTGCGCCGAGCATGAATAAATCTTCGTAGATCGGTGCTCTGACCGCTTCCTCCGGCCGTTCTGACAGTTGGGCGTAAGCTGCCAGTGTCGCCTCGAAATCGGCGATATTCCCGACCATTGGCAGATGATCCCGCGTTGCACATCGCACACCGCAGCGCGCTTCACCGGCGCTGACATCTACCTCTTTTGCCCAGGCCGCATGCGGGAAACAGTCTATAAGCCGCTGGCGATTCTGTTGCTGATCTGCCTCGCTGTAATCTGCCGTTTGCTGTCCGCGATGATAGCTGGCACCGATGCAGTGTTGCTGGTTATGCGGGTTCTGCGGTGTCAGATAACCGTCGTAGCACAGCACCTGGCGAAGCGCAGAGAGCATATTGCTGGTCGGAATATGACTGACCTGACCGGCAACAGGATAAACGGGCAGTTTCTCCGTTTGCGGGAAATGATGAATGCGATGCCCGTTGGCCAGCACTACTGCTGCATGTGTTCGCAGGCCACCACGGCGGAAATGAAGTTGCCAGCGCTGTTCTTCACGGCTCAAGCGTTCAACATCATGTCCATAATGCACTTGCAGGCCTTGCTCGCAGGCCAGCTTAATCGTAGCAGCCGTTAACTGCGCCGGGCAGAGCCAGCCGCCGAGCGGATAATTCACACCTTCGCATTCCGTTTCCACGCCAGTTTCGGCTTTCACCGCCTGAGCGTCAATCGCACTGGCAATCTCCGGCGGCAGATCCAGCGTCAACATTTGCGCGATTTTTTGTTGGCTTTTTTCATCCCATCCAAGTTGTGTGACGCCGCACCACTGATGGTCAAACGTCACGGGTAACGCATCGTACAGACGACGGGCAAAGGTAAATGCCGCGGGAAAGAAGCGGGTCAGCGCCGGATCGTGAGCACTGAGCAGAGGATAAAGCGCTCCCTGGCGGTTGCCGGATGCACCTTCGGCGGGCGCATCATCGGCGCAGTAAAGCGTCACCTGCCAGCCGCGTCGTAGCAAGGCCAGCGATAACAGCGCGCTGGCGACACCGCCGCCAATCAGAGCCACATCACGTACCTCTGTGCCGCTGCGGGCAAACCACGGCGTACGCGGTACAGGCGCAATGACATTTTCCATTACGCCGGTCAGCATTTCGCGTTTGCGACCAAAACCTTTACTTTTGCGCATAGTAAACCCGGCCTCCTGCAAACCCCGACGAACAAAACCGGCCGAGGTAAAGGTCGCCAGTGTGCCGCCCGGTCTTGCCAGACGAGCCATCGCGGCAAACAGGTTAGGGGTCCACATATCCGGGTTTTTCGCCGGGGCAAAGCCATCCAGGAACCAGGCGTCAACGCGCTGGTTTAGTGAATCATCGAGCATATCGGTGAGTTGATTGATATCGCCAAACCATAAATCCAGCGTCACACGACCTTCATCGAGCAGCAGTCGGTGGCAGCCACTAAAGGGTAGTGGCCACTGCGTCTGTAGCTGTTCCGCCCATGACGCCAGTTCCGGCCAGTGCGCGTGGGCTTTGCGCAGATCTTCCCGGGTGAGAGGAAATTTTTCAAAACTGATGAAATGTAATCTTTCCAGGGTAGCGTCAGGATTGGTTGCGCGAAAGACCGCGAATGCCTGCCACAACGTGAGGAAATTCAGACCGGTGCCAAAACCGCTCTCCGCGACCACAAACAGCGGGCGCGGGTGATCAGGGAAACGTTGTTCCAGTTGGTTGCCGCCGAGGAAAACATAACGCGTCTCTTCCAGCCCGTTATCATTAGAGAAATAGACGTCGTCGAAATCTCGGGAAACAGGTGTACCTTCAGCGTTGAATTCGAGGTTGGCGGATTGTATAGCGGTTTGTTTCACGTAAGTTACTCGTCCATCAGGCAGTGTCTCGATCTTAACGGGGGACAAAGAAAGGCGCAAATTTCCACCGAAAATGTCTGATCGGACTTGTTCGGCGTACAAGTGTACGCTATCTTGCGACACGAAACTTAATTAGTGCGACTTAGGGGTATTGAATGAAACGTGCAGTGATTACTGGCCTGGGCATCGTTTCCAGCATTGGTAATAACCAGCAGGAAGTCCTGGCATCTCTGCGTGAAGGACGCTCAGGGATCACATTCTCTCAGGAATTTAAAGATTCCGGCATGCGCAGCCACGTATGGGGTAACGTTAAACTGGACACCACTGGTTTGATCGACCGTAAAGTGGTTCGTTTCATGAACGATGCCTCTATCTATTCCTATCTTTCCATGCAGCAGGCGATTGAAGACGCTGGTCTGAAAGATGAGGTTTATCAGAACAACCCACGAGTGGGCCTGATTGCAGGTTCCGGCGGTTCTTCTAAATCTCAGGTTTTCGGCGCTGATGCAATGCGTAGCCCGCGTGGTCTGAAAGCTGTGGGTCCTTATGTAGTGACTAAAGCGATGGCGTCGGCAGTGTCCGCTTGCCTCGCAACACCCTTTAAAATCCACGGTGTTAACTACTCTATCAGTTCTGCTTGCGCCACTTCTGCGCACTGCATCGGTAACGCGGTAGAACAGATTCAACTGGGCAAACAGGACATCGTTTTTGCTGGCGGCGGCGAAGAGCTGTGCTGGGAAATGGCCTGTGAATTTGACGCGATGGGCGCGCTGTCCACCAAATACAACGAAACGCCAGAAAAAGCGTCCCGTACCTATGACACGCACCGTGATGGTTTCATTATCGCGGGCGGTGGCGGTATGGTTGTTGTTGAAGAGCTGGAGCATGCACTGGCACGCGGCGCGCACATCTACGCAGAGATCGTTGGCTACGGCGCGACTTCTGATGGTGCGGATATGGTAGCGCCGTCAGGCGAAGGCGCAGTACGTTGCATGAAGATGGCAATGCAAGACGTTGATACACCGATCGACTACCTGAATTCCCACGGCACGTCCACACCGGTTGGTGACGTGAAGGAACTGGGCGCTATCCGCGAAGTGTTCGGCGACAACAGTCCGGCTATCTCCGCCACCAAAGCGATGACCGGTCACTCTTTGGGTGCTGCTGGCGTACAGGAAGCGATCTACTCATTGCTGATGCTGGAACACGGTTTTATCGCGCCGAGCATTAACATTGACGAGCTGGACGAGCAGGCTGCTGGCCTGAACATCGTGACAAAACCTATGGAAGCTGCTCTGACGACGGTAATGTCCAACAGCTTCGGTTTTGGCGGTACTAACGCCACATTGGTGATGCGCAAACTTAAATAAGTTTGTCCGCAAGCAGATCAAGCAGATGAAGAGAGCCACTGGCTCTCTTTTTTTATGCATTGACAAGCTGTCGTGGCGGTCGACAGACTCCTTGCCGCAACATGCTCAACACGATAATACGCCAGCGGTTAACATTCACCACCGCACCTTAATCCTTGCAATCAGGTAGAGTGGCATGTCACTGCCAAATCCCACCTTACTTGGCGTTATAAATCTCTTTGCAACCGGTTTCACAGAATGAGCCTGCGGTGATGTCATCTCACTGTGGGCTTGTTTATTCTTTTGCTATCACTACGCGAAAGGAGAAAACAATGGCTGGGTTTAAAGCAGATTTCTTATGGGGCGGTGCGGTGGCGGCTCATCAACTCGAAGGCGGCTGGCAGGAAGGCGGTAAGGGGATCAGCGTTGCTGATGTCATGACCGCCGGGGCGCATGGTGTACCGCGTGAAATTACCGACGGCATACTGCCGGGTAAAAATTACCCTAACCATGAAGCTATTGATTTTTATCACCGCTATAAAGACGATATTAAGCTGTTTGCTGAAATGGGATTCAAATGTTTTCGCACCTCCATTGCCTGGACGCGTATTTTTCCTCAGGGTGATGAACTGGAGCCGAATGAAGCCGGGTTGCAATTCTACGATGATCTTTTTGATGAGTGTCTGAAATACAATATTGAACCTGTTATTACTCTCTCCCATTTCGAAATGCCTTATCACCTTGTCACCGAATATGGTGGCTGGCGTAATCGCAAACTGATCGGCTTTTTTGTCCGTTTTGCCAATGCCGTTTTCACCCGCTATCGCAGCAAGGTGAAATACTGGATGACCTTCAACGAAATTAACAACCAGGCCAACTATCACGAAGATTTTGCACCTTTCACCAACTCTGGCGTGAAATATAAAGTGGGTGAAGATCGCGAAGTGATCATGTATCAGGCCGCCCACTATGAATTAGTGGCCAGCGCGCTGGCGGTGGAAGCCGGTCATAAAATTAACCCGGACTTTAAAATCGGCTGTATGATCGCCATGTGCCCGATTTATCCGCTCACCTGCGCGCCGGATGATATGATGATGTCGGTCGCTGCGATGCACCGTCGCTACTGGTTTACCGATGTTCATGTACGCGGTTATTACCCGAAACACCTGCTCAATTATTTTGCTCGCCGCCAGTTCAAACTCGATATCACCGACGAAGATTTGCAGATCCTGACGCGCGGACGTGTTGATTATATTGGCTTCAGTTACTACATGTCGTTTGTCACCAAAGCCCAGGAAAATAACCCGCACCTCGATTACGACGAGACGAAAAGCCTGGTGAAAAACCCGTACGTGAAAGCCTCTGACTGGGGCTGGCAAATTGATCCGGTTGGTCTGCGCTACTCTCTGAACTATTTCTACGATCTCTACCAGTTGCCGCTATTTGTCGTGGAAAACGGTTTTGGCGCGATTGATCAGCCTGAAAGCGACGGTGTAGTTAACGATCAGTACCGCATTGAATATATGCACAACCATATCCGCGAAATGAAAAAAGCGGTGGTGGAAGATGGCGTCGATTTAATGGGGTATACGCCGTGGGGCTGTATTGATCTGGTCTCTGCGGGCACCGGCGAAATGAAAAAACGCTACGGTTTAATCTACGTTGATAAAGATAACGAGGGTAACGGCACACTGGCACGCAGCCGTAAAAAATCGTTCTGGTGGTATCAGGACGTTATCAAACATAACGGCGAGAATATTTGACGATAACCCCCTCCGTCCGGAGGGGGTTTTTTAACTCACCAGCCAGAAAAGCGCTAATGCGATAAGCAGGACGATAAAAAAGAACCCGGGTCGCGTGGAAATTGATTTTATCGTTTCGACAATGGGGGCGACAAACGGGCTGTAAATGGGTTGAATATCGCGCACTTCAAATGTACCCGTCGCACGTTCTGTGCGGCGTAAAAAGACCTGATTAAGAATGTCTTGAACCTGCGACGTCGTCAGGATTGTCTGCGGCGTAGCCTGCCATGTCTGCTGGGCATACTCGGTAATAGTACGCATTTCTGTATCATCCAGCGGTTGTTTCAGGGCAGTCTGGATCGTGTGCAGCGTAGGTGCGCTATGTGTGCTTAACGTCTGTCGCGCCTGCAGCCATGTCATCAGCGGCGCGAAATGTTTCGCCGGAATCAGCTCACCGGTTTTGACGCCGGAAAGCTCCATCATCGACTGCCAGATTAATTTACCGGATTCGCCTGTTGCTGCCGCCAGTTTCGTCACCGCCTGGTTCAGTGAGTTGTGCTCGGCAGGCAGCAATGGACGCTCGGTGACCGGACGTTGCAGCGGCTGCGGGATGGTTATCTGGTTATTCTGCAACAGGGTTAGCACAGTTTTTAACTGCTGAGGCGTCAACTGGCTGAGCGCCGTCTGACCAAACTGCTGACGAATAAAATCGCTCACCGCCTGGCGATTATTCCCCTGGCTTAACAGCTCCGTCAGCTGTGAGATCACCTGGCGGGTGGTGTGATTCTGCGTTGCAGTTTCTACGCGCTGGTTGAGGTTCTGCTCAGCAGCAGGAAAGTGGCGTGAGAGCAGCGGGGCGTCATTCTTCAGCCCTAAATCGTGTTTGATGCCAGCCCATACTTCCGCGCTTTGCTGCTGCGTTAGCGCAATTAAGCGAATAACCAGTCGCTCCAGCACGGTACGTTGCAGGGTGGATAAGGGCTGTTCGCCAGCATTATTCGCGGCGTTCGCGGGTTGTGTCGGCTCTTGCCCTGGAGGGCGCGCGGGCGTCCCCGGAATGGGTTGCATCATGGATTTCCTCTCACTCTCGCATGGCGGTAGTCGGCATTGCAGGTATGCCTGGCGGCGAGATTATGGCACACTTGCGCGCTCAACTCCCGTTCTCAAACAGGTACTGTAGCGTGAAAATCCTTGTTGATGAAAATATGCCTTATGCCCGCGATCTTTTTAGCCGTCTGGGTGAAGTGAAAGCGGTTCCCGGTCGCCCAATCCCGCTTTCGGAACTGGCCGATGCTGATGCGTTAATGGTGCGCTCCGTGACGAAAATCAACGAGGCATTATTACAGGGGACGGGGATCAAATTTGTCGGTACGGCAACCGCAGGAACTGACCATGTTGATGAAGGGTATTTGCAACAAGCGGGGATTGGCTTTTCCGCAGCGCCAGGCTGTAACGCCATTGCGGTTGTAGAGTATGTATTCTCTTCGTTATTGATGCTGGCAGAGCGCGAAGGCTTTGCTCTTAAAGATCGTACAGTCGGGATTGTCGGTGTGGGTAATGTGGGTGGACGCTTACAGGCGCGCCTCGAAGCGCTGGGCATCCGCACGCTGCTATGCGATCCGCCGCGCGCCGATCGTGGTGATGACGGTGATTTCCGCTCGCTTGATGAGCTGGTGCGTGAAGCTGATGTGCTGACTTTCCATACACCGCTGTTTAGAGAGGGGCCGTATAAAACGCTGCACCTTGCGGATAATGCTCTGCTGGCGCGTCTGAAACCTGGCACTATTCTGATTAATGCCTGTCGTGGCCCGGTGGTGGATAATGCGGCGCTGTTGCAGCGTTTACAGGCGGGACAAGCGCTTCATGTGGTGCTGGACGTCTGGGAGCCGGAACCTGACCTCAACGTAGAACTGCTGCAACGCGTTGACATTAGCACCTCGCATATCGCCGGATATACCCTTGAAGGTAAAGCTCGCGGCACAACGCAAGTGTTTGAAGCTTATAGTGAATTTATCGGTAAACGGACGCAAGTATCGCTTGATACGCTACTGCCTGCGCCGGAATTTGGCCGCATAACGCTGCACGGTCCTCTTGATCAGTCAACGCTAAAAAGACTGGTTCATTTGGTGTATGATGTGCGCCGTGACGATGCGTTGCTGCGAAAAGTGGCAGGCATGCCGGGTGAATTTGATAAGTTACGTAAAAACTATCTTGAGCGTCGCGAATGGTCATCATTGTATGTACAGTGCGATGATGCCAGTGCCGCCGAACTGTTGCGGCAACTGGGTTTTAACGCCACGCACACCCCGGCTCGTTAATGTCTTCTTAATGCTCCCTGCGGAACAATGCCGCAGGGACGCTTTATTTCCTGGAGTAAATCACCATGTCTGAAGGCTGGAATATTGCCGTTCTTGGCGCCACTGGCGCTGTCGGAGAAGCCTTGCTCGAAACGCTGCAGGAGCGCCAGTTCCCGGTAGGCGAACTCTACGCGCTGGCCAGAGAAGAGAGTGCGGGCGAAAACTTGCGTTTTGCGGGTAAAACTGTGCGCGTAGAAGATGTTGCCAGTTTTGACTGGACGCAGGCGCAACTGGCATTTTTTGTCGCCGGTGCGCAGGCATCTGCAACCTGGATTGAAGAGGCCACCAACGCGGGTTGCCTGGTGATCGATACCAGCGGTCTGTTTGCGCTGGAGCCAGATGTGCCGCTGGTCATGCCGGACGTTAACCCCTTTGTGCTCGCAGATTACCGAAACCGCAATATTATTGCCGTGCCAGACAGCCTGACCAGCCAACTGCTGGCCGGTATTAAGCCGTTGATTGACGAAGGCGGTTTTTCACGCGTATCCGTTACCAGCATGCTGTCTGTTTCGCGCAACGGCAAACAGGCGGTCAATGGGTTGGCAGGGCAGAGCGCCAAACTGCTGAATGGCATCCCGATTGACGAAGATGACTATTTTGGCCGCCAGCTTGCATTCAACATGTTGCCGCTGCTGCCGGATAGTGAAGGTAGCGTGCGTGAAGAGCGAGTGATTATCGATCAGATGCGCAAAATTTTGCAGGATGACGGTCTGATGATCTCCGCGAACTGCGTACAGTCGCCGGTATTTTACGGCCATGCGCAGATGGTCAGTTTTGAAGCGCTGCGTCCGCTGGCTGCTGAAGAAGCGCGCGATGCATTTGCCCGTTTTGACGAAATTGTATTGTCTGAAGAGAATGAATTTCCTACTCAGGTGGGTGATGCTTCCGGTCAGACGCATCTTTCTGTCGGCTGTATCCGTAATGATTACGGTATGCCGGAGCAGATCCAGTTCTGGTCGGTGGCCGACAACGTTCGCTTCGGTGGCGCGCTGATGGCGGTCAAAACCGCCGAGAAACTGGTGCAGGAGTATTTGTACTGATGCAGGACGAAGTCAAAGCGCCAGTCTACAAAATTGCGCTGGGTATTGAGTACGACGGTAGCAAGTATTACGGCTGGCAGCGTCAGCAAGAAGTGCGCAGTGTGCAGGAGAAGCTGGAAAAAGCCCTCTCGCAGGTCGCTAATGAACCGATTAACGTGTTCTGCGCTGGTAGAACTGACGCAGGTGTGCATGCAACAGGGCAGGTGGTGCATTTCGAAACGACTTCGCTGCGCAAAGATGCCGCCTGGACGTTAGGGGTTAATGCGAATTTGCCTGCTGACATCGCGGTGCGCTGGGTAAAAACTGTTGCCGATGATTTTCATGCTCGTTTCAGCGCTACGGCTCGCCGTTACCGCTACATTATTTACAACCATCGTTTACGTCCGGCGGTGTTAGGCAACGGAGTTACGCACTACCACCAACCGCTGGATGCCGGGCGGATGCATCGCGCCGCGCAGTGCCTGCTTGGCGAAAATGATTTTACCTCGTTTCGTGCGGTGCAGTGCCAGTCGCGCACGCCGTGGCGCAATCTGATGCATATCAACGTCAGTCGCTACGGCAATTACATTGTGGTGGATATCAAAGCCAATGCCTTTGTACATCATATGGTCAGGAATATCGTCGGTAGCCTGATGGAAGTGGGTGCCAACAACCAGCCGGAGAGCTGGATAGCAGAGTTGCTGGCGGTCAAGGATCGCACGCTGGCGGCAGCAACGGCGAAAGCGGAAGGGTTATATCTGGTGGCGGTGGATTATCCAGCGCGTTTCGACCTTCCGACTGCGCCAATGGGCCCGCTGTTCCTGGCGGACTAGTCGCAATTCGTAAAAGGCAAAAGTAAATATGGACTTAATACACTTCCTTATTGATTTCGTTCTGCATATCGATGTGCATCTGGCGGAACTGGTCGCACAATATGGCATCTGGGTTTATGCGATCCTGTTTGTGATCCTCTTTTGCGAAACCGGGCTGGTGGTTACGCCTTTCCTGCCGGGGGATTCGCTGCTGTTTGTCGCTGGCGCGCTGGCCTCTCTTGGCACGAATGATCTGAATGTGCATCTGATGGTTGTATTGATGCTTATTGCCGCAATTGCCGGTGACGCCGTCAACTACACCATTGGGCGACTTTTTGGCGATCGATTATTTAGTAATCCGGATTCAAAGATTTTCCGTCGCAGCTATCTTGATAAAACCCATCAGTTTTATGAACGGCATGGCGGCAAAACGATTATTCTGGCGCGTTTTGTACCGATTGTGCGGACATTTGCACCGTTTGTTGCCGGAATGGGGCATATGTCCTATCGCCACTTCGCCCTTTTCAACGTAGCAGGTGCGCTTTTATGGGTACTGCTGTTCACCTACGCCGGGTATTTCTTTGGCACCCTGCCGATGGTTCAAGAAAATCTTAAGCTGTTAATTGTGGCAATCATCGTGGTGTCTATACTTCCGGGTGTAATTGAGATTATTCGTCACCGACGCGCTGCGGCAAAGCAGATAAAATAAGGGCGCTATAGCGGTTCGACCACTTTTTTATCCCAAGTTGCGAACTGTTATGTTTTAATGTGCACCATTTATGGGCTACCAGGTTCATGTATAAAGGTTATCAATGAGCTGGATTGAAAGAATTAAGAGCAACATCACTCCCACCCGCAAGGCAAGTATCCCTGAAGGGGTGTGGACAAAATGCGATAGCTGCGGTCAGGTGCTGTACCGCGCCGAGCTGGAGCGTAACCTTGAGGTCTGCCCGAAATGCGATCACCACATGCGGATGTCAGCGCGTAATCGCCTGCATAGCTTGCTGGACGAAGGTTCGCTGGTAGAACTGGGTAGCGAGCTTGAGCCGAAAGATGTGCTCAAGTTCCGTGATTCAAAAAAATACAAAGACCGTCTGGCGACAGCCCAGAAAGAGACCGGCGAGAAAGACGCGCTGGTAGTAATGAAAGGCACGCTGCACGGCATGCCGATTGTGGCTGCGGCATTTGAGTTCTCCTTTATGGGAGGCTCCATGGGTTCCGTCGTTGGCGCACGCTTTGTGCGTGCTGTCGAGCAGGCGCTGGAAGACAACTGCCCGCTGATCTGTTTCTCCGCTTCCGGCGGCGCCCGCATGCAGGAAGCGCTGATGTCGCTGATGCAGATGGCGAAAACTTCTGCTGCACTGGCGAAAATGCAGGAGCGCGGTCTGCCCTATATCTCCGTGCTAACCGACCCGACCATGGGCGGCGTTTCCGCAAGTTTTGCGATGCTGGGCGATCTGAACATCGCAGAACCGAAAGCGCTGATCGGCTTTGCCGGCCCGCGCGTTATCGAGCAGACCGTACGTGAGAAACTGCCGCCGGGCTTCCAGCGTAGTGAGTTCCTTATCGAAAAAGGCGCGATTGATATGATTATCCGCCGTCCCGAACTGCGTATGAAGCTGGCACGTATTCTGGCAAAGCTGATGAATCTGCCTGCGCCGAATCCGGATGAATCGCATGTTGGCACGGTGACTCCGTTACCGGTCGATCAGGAAGGCGAAGCCTGATAATACCGAAGGGCAGGGCCATCAGGCGCTGCCTTTTTGCTTTTCAAACCGTACATTATCAACGGGCATCATGGACACTAAATGCATTCCGCAAGCCACGTCGCCCCTGGCCGCGTGGCTTTTTTATCTGGAAAACCTGCACAGTAAAACCATCGATCTGGGGCTTGAGCGCGTAAGCCTGGTGGCTGCGCGCCTTGATGTGCTCCGCCCCGCACCGTTTGTTTTTACCGTCGCTGGAACTAATGGCAAAGGCACCACTTGCCGTACGCTGGAGTCGATTCTGCTGGCGGCGGGCTATCGGGTTGGCGTTTACAGTTCGCCGCACTTGGTGCGCTATACCGAACGCGTGCGCATCCAGGGCGAAGAGCTGGCTGAAAGCGAACATACCCGCTCTTTTGCGGAGATTGAAGCGGTTCGTGGCGAGATTTCACTCAGCTATTTTGAATATGGCACTCTGTCAGCGCTGTGGTTGTTTAAGCAGTCGCAGCTCGACGTTGTGATCCTCGAAGTAGGACTGGGGGGTCGGCTGGATGCCACCAATTTGGTGGATGCGGATGTCTCTGTGGTCACCAGCATTGCGCTGGATCACACCGATTGGCTTGGCCCTGACCGTGAAAGCATTGGCCGCGAAAAAGCGGGCGTCTTCCGCGGTGGTAAACCGGCAGTGGTCGGTGAACCGGATATGCCGCAGTCCATTGCCGATGTGGCACAGGAGAAGGGCGCGCTGCTGTTGCGTCGGGGCGTTGACTGGCATTATGGCGTTAACGCGCAGGGCTGGCATTTTAGCGATGCTCTGGGCGAGCTTACCGAACTGCCGTTGCCGCAGGTACCGCAGCCAAATGCGGCAACCGCGCTGGCTGCGCTGCGTGCCAGTAAGCTCGCGGTCAGCGAACAGGCGATCCGCGACGGTATTGCCGGTGCTATTTTACCTGGACGTTTCCAGATTATCAGCGAGTCGCCGCGTCTGATCCTCGATGTCGCCCACAATCCTCACGCTGCGGCTTACCTTGCCAGCCGTCTTGCCACGTTACCGAAGAAGGGCCACGTACTGGCGGTGATTGGCATGTTGCATGACAAAGACATCGTCGGGACGCTTGCCTGTCTGGAGCCAGTGGTCGATAGCTGGTATTGTGCCCCACTGGAGGGGCCGCGCGGCGCAACGGCAGAACAATTGCTGGAGCATCTGAATTCTGGCCGCGCGTGGCCGGATGTTGCACAGGCCTGGCAGGCGGCGATGGCCGATGCTGACGCCAACGATACTGTTCTGGTGTGTGGATCGTTCCACACGGTGGCACATGTCATGGAAGCAATGGATGCGGGGAGAACCGGTGGCAAGTAAGTTTCAGAACCGTTTGATGGGTACCATTGTGCTGGTTGCGCTCGGGGTTATTATTCTTCCCGGGCTTCTCGACGGGCAGAAAAAACATTACCAGGATGAGTTTGCCGCGATCCCGCTGGTGCCGAAACCTGGCGATCGCGATGAACCAGACATGATGCCCGCTGCGACGCAGGCACTTCCGGCGCAGCCGCCGGAAGGCGCGGCAGAAGAGGTGCGCGCTGGCGATGCAGAAGCACCCTCGCTGGATGCTTCAAGGCTGGCGGCGAACGGCACTCCGCAACCGGAAGTCACCAGCACGCCGGTTGAGCAACCGAAACCTAAACCACAGCCAAAACCGCAGGTGCAGCAACAGAGCGCGCCGCCTGTAACGCGTGATAAAGCCAGCGAGCAACTCACTGTGACAAACGAAGCATCAGCGCCGCCAGCGAAAGCGCAGGACGACAAAGCGGTGCCAACCGGTAAGGCGTATGTGGTGCAGCTTGGCGCGCTGAAGAACGCGGATAAAGTGAATGAAATCGTTGGTAAATTACGTGGTGCAGGTTATCGCGTTTACACGTCGCCGACGACGCCTGTTCAGGGTAAAATCACCCGTATTCTGGTGGGGCCGGATGCATCACGGGATAAGCTGAAAGGCTCGCTGGAGGAGTTAAAACAGCTCTCGGGGCTGAGCGGCGTGGTGATGGGGTATACGCCAAACTAAAGGCCGAAGAAAAAAAAAGCGCCACTTCTCATCCCTCTTTGCACGGTAAAGCGGGCAGGGATGAAGGGAAATAATGCCCTGATGACAGGCAACCGGAACCGTGGCGTTGAATATTTTTTCAGCGCCATTTTTATTTCCGCGCGGGAAGGAAATCCCTACGCAAACGTTTTCTTTTTCTGTTAGAATGCGCCCCGAACTGGACGACAGGGCGTAAAATCGTGGGACACATATGGTCTGGATTGATTACGCCATCATTGCGGTGATTGGTTTTTCTTGTCTGGTAAGCCTGATCCGCGGCTTTGTTCGTGAAGCGTTATCGCTGGTGACATGGGGCTGTGCTTTCTTTGTCGCCAGTCATTACTACACTTACCTGTCTGTCTGGTTCACGGGCTTTGAAGACGAACTGGTGCGTAATGGGATAGCCATCGCGGTACTGTTCATCGCGACGCTGATTGTCGGTGCTATCGTTAACTATGTGATCAGTGCGCTGGTCGAGAAGACTGGCCTGTCGGGTACAGACAGAGTACTGGGGATCTGTTTTGGCGCGCTACGCGGCGTACTGATCGTCGCCGCCATTCTGTTCTTTCTCGATACCTTTACCGGGCTGTCGAAAAGTGAAGACTGGCAGAAGTCGCAGCTTATCCCGCAATTCAGCTTCATCATCAGATGGTTTTTTGACTATCTGCAAAGTTCGTCGAGTTTCTTGCCCAGGGCATAGGCCCTGAGATGTGGCTTAACGAGGAAAAGACGTATGTGCGGTATTGTCGGTATCGCCGGTTTTATGCCGGTAAACCAGTCGATTTATGACGCGTTGTCGGTGCTTCAGCACCGTGGGCAGGATGCCGCAGGCATCATCACCATCGACGAAAACAACTGTTTCCGTCTGCGTAAGGCGAACGGTCTGGTGAATGATGTATTCGAGGCCCGCCATATGCAGCGCCTGCAAGGCAATATGGGGATTGGCCACGTACGTTATCCTACCGCGGGTAGTTCCAGCGCATCTGAAGCACAGCCGTTTTACGTAAACTCCCCTTACGGCATCACGCTGGCGCACAACGGCAATCTGACCAATGCGCATGAGTTGCGTAAAAAGCTGTTCGAAGAGAAGCGCCGCCACATTAACACTACTTCTGATTCTGAAATCCTGCTCAATGTGTTTGCCAGCGAGCTGGATAACTTCCGCCATTACCCGCTGGAAGCTGACAATGTGTTTGCCGCCATTGCTGGCACTAACCGCCAGATCCGCGGTGCTTATGCCTGCGTGGCGATGATTATCGGCCACGGTATGGTGGCTTTTCGCGATCCGAATGGCATTCGCCCGCTGGTGCTGGGCAAACGTGAAATCGGCGATGGCCGCACTGAATATATGGTGGCGTCTGAAAGCGTGGCGCTGGATACGCTGGGCTTCGAATTCCTGCGTGATGTAGCGCCGGGCGAAGCAGTGTATATTACCGAAAAAGGCCAGCTGTTCAGCCGCCAGTGCGCAGATAACCCGGTCAGCAACCCGTGCCTGTTCGAATACGTTTATTTTGCGCGTCCGGACTCTTTCATCGACAAAATTTCCGTCTACAGTGCCCGCGTCAATATGGGTACTAAGTTGGGCGAGAAAATCGCGCGCGAATGGGAAGATCTGGATATCGACGTGGTCATTCCTATCCCGGAAACGTCCTGCGATATCGCGCTGGAAATTGCGCGTATCCTTGGTAAACCGTACCGTCAGGGCTTTGTGAAGAATCGCTATGTTGGTCGTACCTTTATCATGCCGGGACAGCAACTGCGTCGTAAATCCGTACGCCGTAAGTTGAACGCAAATCGTGCTGAGTTTCGCGATAAAAACGTGCTGCTGGTCGATGACTCCATTGTGCGCGGCACCACTTCCGAACAGATTATCGAGATGGCTCGCGAAGCCGGGGCGAAAAAAGTGTACCTCGTTTCCGCTGCGCCGGAGATTCGCTTCCCGAACGTTTACGGCATCGATATGCCGACGGCCAATGAGCTGATCGCCCACGGGCGCGAAGTGGATGAAATCCGCCAGATCATCGGCGCTGATGGCCTGATTTTCCAGGATCTCAACGATCTTATCGAGGCAGTACGCTCTGAAAATCCGGATATCCAGCAGTTTGAATGCTCGGTGTTCAACGGTGTGTATGTCACCAAAGATGTTGATCAGAAGTACCTTGATTATCTCGACTCCTTGCGTAATGACGATGCTAAAGCGGTGCAGCGTCAGAACGAAGTGGAAAGCTTAGAGATGCATAACGAAGGTTGATCCTGCCGCGCCCCTCCATCATGAGGGGCGCAATCTGTTGCAACGCCCTCTATAATCAGGCAAAGTTCGTCCGACAAAAAAGGGGCAACAATCATGAAACGACTCATTGTGGGAATCTCTGGTGCCAGTGGCGCAATCTACGGCGTTCGCTTGTTGCAGGTGCTGCGCGACGTGGCAGAGGTTGAAACCCATCTGGTAATGAGTCAGGCGGCCCGCCAGACGCTGGCGCTGGAAACTGATTTTTCTCTGCGCGATGTACAGGCGCTGGCGAATGTGGTGCATGATGCGCGCGATATCGCCGCCAGTATCTCGTCCGGTTCGTTTAAAACGGCAGGTATGGTGATTCTTCCTTGCTCGATCAAAACCCTCTCAGGTATTGTGCACAGCTACACTGACAGCTTGCTGACGCGTGCGGCAGATGTGGTGCTGAAAGAGCGCAGGCCGCTGGTGCTGTGCGTGCGTGAAACGCCGCTGCACCTTGGGCATTTGCGCTTGATGACCCAGGCGGCGGAACTGGGCGTGGTAATCATGCCGCCGGTACCGGCGTTTTATCACCGGCCGCACAGTCTGGAGGCGGTGATTGATCAGACCGTTAATCGTGTGCTCGATCAGTTTGATATTGCGTTGCCGGAAGATCTGTTTGCCCGCTGGCAAGGAAGCGATGCCGCAAAATAGTGCGCCGCTATCCGGTATGCGTTTTTTTGGGGCAATTCTGCAAGCGTGATCATATCCTCAACATTTAATCCTCTTTTCCCTGTGCTATCACTCCGGTTCGTTCAGTAGACCTGCTATCTTTCATCATTAAGTAAGTTTGCAACGTTTTATTAACAAATTTAACGCGGTTTTTTTCCGGCTGCGGGAAACTGGCATAAGACGTGCAAGGTAACTGCCAGCAACACACAACACAACGTAATACAGAATAAAAACAGAACACTTGAGGGTAATGTATGAAGAAGACGGTTCTCGCTCTGTCTTTACTGTTGGGCCTGTCAGCGACAGCCAGCGTTTTTGCAGCGCTTCCCCACACAGTGCGTATCGGTACTGATCCAACCTATGCGCCGTTCTCATCGAAAGATGCGAAAGGGGACGTCGTGGGTTTTGATATCGATCTCGGCAACGAAATGTGCAAACGCATTCATGTGAAATGCACTTGGGTCAGCAGCGATTTTGATTCGCTGATCCCGTCGCTGAAAGCGAAAAAAATCGACGCCATCATCTCTTCTCTGTCGATTACGGAAAAACGTCAGCAGGAAATTGCATTCTCTGACAAGCTCTACGCCGCCGATTCCCGCCTGATCGCTGCCAAAGGCTCACTGATTCAGCCGACGTTGGATTCTCTGAAAGGCAAGCATGTTGGTGTATTGCAGGGCTCTACTCAGGAAAGTTATGCCAATGATAACTGGCGTACCAAAGGCATTGATGTAGTGACCTACCAGAACCAGGACCTGATTTACTCGGACCTCGCAGCGGGCCGCCTGGATGCGGCATTCCAGGATGAAGTCGCTGCCAGCGAAGGCTTCCTGAAACAACCTGCCGGAAAAGACTTCGCTTTTGCTGGCCCGTCAGTGAAAGATAAGAAATACTTCGGCGACGGCACTGGTATTGGTCTTCGTAAAGATGATACTGAACTGAAAGCCGCGTTCGACAAAGCGTTTGCCGCAATGCGTAAAGATGGCACCTACGACAAACTCGCCAAAAAGTACTTTGACTTTAACGTCTACGGCGATTAAGGCTGCATAACCCGGCTCATCCGGGATGAGGGAAATATGCACCACGTTGAATAACTGGCGTGGTGCATTTATACGGTAAATGTTTCGTTATGGTGCGCACTGCGCACTATGTTGGTGCATCAATGCATAGTTAAGCATCCACACTGCAAAAAAAGCCAGCTCACGGGCATAATTTTTTGCCTTGCCGGGGCATATGATGGCACGATAACGGCACCGTATTGTTCTGAGAATTCCCTTAGGAAAGACAGTCTGTTGAGGATAATGATGAAAAAACTGGTGCTCTCCCTTTCGCTGGCGCTTGTGTTTTCCAGCGTTTCTACTGTGTTCGCCGCTATTCCGCAAAAATTACGTATTGGTACCGATCCCACTTATGCGCCTTTTGAATCGAAGAATGCGCAGGGCGAATTGATCGGTTTTGACATCGATTTAGCGAAAGAACTGTGCAAACGCATCAAAACCCAGTGTGTGTTTGTTGAGAACCCGCTGGATGCACTGATTCCCTCGCTGAAAGCGAAAAAAATTGACGCCA
This sequence comes from Kosakonia arachidis, assembly GCF_900116535.1. GTDB lineage: Bacteria > Pseudomonadota > Gammaproteobacteria > Enterobacterales > Enterobacteriaceae > Kosakonia > Kosakonia arachidis. The sequence continues at coordinate 58,093 of NZ_FPAU01000004.1, forward strand.
TTATGTCATCGCTCTCCATTACTGAAAAACGCCAGCAGGAAATTGATTTCACCGACAAGCTTTACGCGGCGGATTCCCGACTGGTGGTTGCGAAAAATTCTGACATCCAGCCGGATCTGGACAAGCTGAAAGGCAAGCGCGTCGGCGTGTTGCAGGGCACCACGCAGGAAACTTACGGTAACGTAAACTGGGCACCAAAAGGCGTGGAAATCGTCTCTTATCAGGGCCAGGACAACATCTACTCTGATCTGACTGCCGGCCGTATTGATGCCGCGTTCCAGGATGAAGTGGCAGCCAGCGAAGGTTTCCTGAAAACGCCGGTTGGCAAAGATTACAAATTTGGTGGTCCGTCCATCAAAGATGAGAAATTGTTTGGCGTCGGTACTGGCATGGGCGTGCGCAAAGGTGATACCGAACTGCGCGATGCGCTGAACAAAGCGTTTGCTGAAATGCGTGCGGACGGCACTTACGAAAAGCTGGCGAAGAAATACTTTGATTTTGATGTTTATGGTGGCTAATACCACCCGTGCTTAACGTGCAGCCCCTCTCAGATTTGGGAGGGGAAAAGACACGGCAAAACACTACATACGACAGGACAGGCTGCATGCTGTACGGGTTTTCTCAAGTTATATTACACGGTGCATTAGTCACTCTGGAGCTGGCCATCAGTTCGGTGGTGCTGGCGGTACTTATTGGTCTGGTGGGCGCAGGTGCGAAACTGTCGAAAAACCGGGTGCTGGCGCTGATCTTTGAAGGCTATACCACGCTCATTCGCGGTGTTCCGGATCTGGTGTTGATGCTGCTGATTTTTTACGGCCTGCAAATTGCGCTCAACAGCATCACGGATGCGCTGGGTATGGATCAACTGGATATCGATCCGATGGTAGCCGGTATTATTACCCTCGGTTTTATTTACGGCGCTTATTTTACGGAAACCTTCCGCGGCGCCTTTATGGCGGTACCTAAAGGACATATTGAGGCGGCAACGGCGTTTGGTTTTACCGGTCAGCAAATCTTCCGTCGCATACTGTTCCCGTCGATGATGCGTTACGCGCTGCCTGGTATTGGCAACAACTGGCAGGTGATCCTGAAAGCGACCGCGCTGGTTTCGCTGCTGGGACTGGAAGATGTGGTCAAAGCCACTCAGCTCGCCGGGAAAAGCACATGGCAGCCCTTTTATTTTGCTATCGTCTGCGGGGTGATTTACCTCGTTTTTACAACAGTTTCCAATGGTGTGCTGCTTTTTCTCGAACGTCGCTACTCCGTGGGTGTGAAGAGGGCTGACCTGTGATCGAGATCATTCATGAGTACTGGCGATCGCTGCTGTGGAGCGACGGTTATCGCATGACGGGCGTGGCAATTACTCTGTGGCTGTTGATTTCATCGGTGGCAATGGGCGGCGTGTTGGCCGTGTTTCTGGCTATCGGACGTGTTTCCAGCAATAAATTTATCCGCTTTCCGATATGGTTATTTACCTACGTGTTTCGCGGTACGCCGCTTTATGTTCAGTTGCTGGTGTTCTATTCAGGCATGTACACGCTGGAGATCGTCAAGGGAACCGAGCTGCTGAATGCCTTCTTCCGTAGCGGCCTGAACTGCACGGTGCTGGCGTTGACGCTCAATACCTGTGCCTATACCACTGAGATTTTCGCTGGAGCGATCCGTTCGGTGCCGCACGGCGAAATTGAGGCGGCGCGGGCTTATGGTTTTTCGTCGTTCAAAATGTACCGCAGCATTATTCTGCCGTCGGCGCTGCGCATTGCGCTGCCTGCGTACAGTAACGAAGTGATTTTGATGCTGCACTCAACGGCGTTGGCCTTTACCGCTACGGTGCCGGATCTGCTGAAAATTGCCCGTGATATCAATTCCGCAACTTACCAGCCGTTTACCGCGTTTGGTATTGCTGCGGTACTGTATCTGATTATCTCTTATGTGCTGATTAGCTTATTCCGTAAGGCGGAAAAGCGCTGGTTGCAGCATATGAAACCTTCTTCGACGCACTGAGAACACGATGTCTGAGAATAAATTAAACGTTATCGATCTGCACAAACGCTACGGCGAACATGAAGTGCTGAAGGGCGTCTCGTTGCAGGCCAACGCGGGCGATGTGATTAGCATTATCGGTTCCTCAGGTTCCGGCAAAAGTACTTTTTTGCGCTGTATTAACTTCCTCGAAAAACCAAGCGAGGGGACCATCGTTGTCAACGGCCAGAATATCAATCTGGTACGTGATAAAGATGGCCAGTTGCGGGTTGCGGATAAACACCAATTGCGTCTGCTGCGCACGCGTCTGACGATGGTGTTCCAGCACTTCAACTTGTGGAGCCATATGACGGTGCTGGAGAACGTCATGGAAGCGCCGATTCAGGTGCTGGGCTTGAGCAAGCAGGAAGCCCGCGATCGCGCGGTAAAATATCTGGCGAAAGTCGGTATCGATGATATGCAGCAGCAAAAGTACCCGGTTCATTTGTCCGGTGGTCAGCAGCAGCGTGTATCCATTGCCCGCGCGCTGGCGATGGAACCAGAAGTATTGCTGTTTGATGAACCGACTTCGGCGCTCGATCCTGAGCTGGTGGGCGAAGTGCTGCGCATTATGCAGAAACTGGCGGAAGAGGGGAAAACCATGGTGGTGGTAACGCATGAAATGGGCTTTGCTCGCCATGTTTCCACTCACGTTATCTTCCTGCACCAGGGCAAGATTGAAGAAGAGGGCGCGCCGGATGAGGTGTTCGGTAACCCGAAAAGTACGCGTTTGCAGCAATTCCTCAAGGGTTCGCTGAAGTGATATAAGGCCGCCATACAGGCGGCCTCAATCTATGCTTTTTCTCGACGGTAAATCCAGTCGTCATGATATTCGCCGTGCAGCAGATAGGCTTTTTCCAGCACCTGCACGCGCTGAAAACCGCTTTTTTCCAGCACTTTCACCGACCCTTGATTCTCTGCCAATACCCAGGCGTTAAGTGCCTGTACCTTGCTATCAAACGCGTAATTGCACAGGGCCTGTAGCGCTTCTGATGCGATGCCTTGCCCTTGCGCTGCAGGCGTAATCGAGTAGCCTACATCAGCTTCCTGCGGGTTGTGGTGGCTGATACGCAGACCGATATCACCCACCGAAGCATGCCGCTCGTTGCGAATAATAAAAGCGTGACGATCGGCAAGCCGATCGTCGAACAGGGTGCGGATATGCTCTTCAGAAGCTATCTCGCCCATATAGCGCATCACGTTGCCATTCCTGCGTAGTTGCAGGAAAAATGGCCAGTCGTCAGGTTCAAACGAGGAGAGAGTCAAACGGGAAGTGTACAACGTCATGCCAGCGCCCTTTACGGTGGTAAAGCACCTCAGCTTACCACTGAAAACGCGCTGGCGGAGCCACGAAAATTAAGAGGTTACAATATCTTCCAGCGCCTCTTCCAGATCGTACCAGCGGAAAGCAAAACCGGCGGCTTCAAGGCGTTTCGGCAGTGCACGCTGGCCGCCAAGCACCAGAACGGAGGATTCGCCCATCATCAGGCGCACGGCAAAAGCGGGCGCGCGCATAATGGCCGGACGGTGTAGCACATGGCCGAGTGTGTGAGTAAATTGCTCATTGCGCACGGGATAGGGCGAAACCATATTGAACGGCCCGTGCAGATCATTATCCAGTAGCCAAAGAATACCGTTCAGCATATCGTCGATATGGATCCACGCCAGATACTGACGGCCATTGCCAATCGGACCGCCGAGACCGAGACGGAACAGTGGTAGCAGCTTGCCGAGGATCCCGCCCTGTGGCGCGAACACCACACCGGTACGCAGCAGGCAAACCCGGGTGCGTTCGCTTTGTGCTTCACAGGCAATTTGCTCCCAACGGTCGCAAAGTTTGTGGGTGAACTCGTTATGCGGCGGCTCCTCTTCAGTGACCACTACTTCACCGAGATCGCCGTAGTAGCCTGTCGCAGATCCCGAAATCAGCACCTGCGGCGGCGTGTCACTGGCCTTAATCAAATCCGCCAGCTGTTGCGTTATCTGCCAGCGGCTGTTGCATAGACGCTGCTTCTGCTCCTCGCTCCAGCGTTTATCGGCGATCGGCTCGCCTGCCAGGTTGACCACTGCATCAAACTCATTAAGGTGAGTGTGATCGTTTAGCCCTTTCCACAGCGTCACGCGGCCATCAAGCAGCTGTTGCGCTTTGGCCGGGCTGCGCGTCACAACGGTAACGGCATGCCCAAGTTCCAGCAGCCGAGGGATGAGATGACGACCAATCAGACCTGTCCCGCCGGTAATCAGTATCTTCATATTTCCCTCCTTTGGTGATGTTCCATTTCAGCATAAATGAGCGGCTCAAATTCGCGTGCGATACCGAACACATTTCACGGATTTTTTAACTATCAGAACAGGTTACCTGGCTTTCATACTTGCTGTGCTTTTTGCAGCGCCCGCTCGGTGGCGGGACGGGTACGGATGCGCTCATACCAGTTAAACACCGCGGGATAATCGTCAAGATTCACGCGCTGACGCTGGTGGGAGTGGATCCACGGCCAGGCGGCAATATCCGCGATGCTGTAATGCTCACCTGCCAGCCATGGAACTCGCTCCAGCCGCTTATTCAGGACCTGATACAGTCGTTGGGTTTCGACTTGATAGCGCTCAATAGCATAGGGGACCGGCTGTGGCGCAAAGTGGTTAAAGTGATGGTTTTGCCCGAGCATTGGGCCCAAACCGGCGACCTGCCAGAAAAGCCACTGCAAGGTGACATGGCGTTCACGTAGTTCACCGCTGAGCAATCTTCCTGTTTTTTCCGCCAGATATAGCAAAATTGCGCCAGATTCAAACACGCTCAGCGGCATCCCGCCATCGGCAGGCATGTGATCGACAATAGCCGGGATTTTATTGTTCGGAGAGATAATCAGAAAATCCGGACGAAACTGGTCTCCTTTGCTGATATCGACGCGGATCAGGTGATATTCCAGCCCGCTCTCTTCCAGAAATAGCGTTACTTTATGACCGTTTGGTGTGGGCGCAAAATAGAGGTCTATCATCAATACTCCAGGTCTAAGAATCATTGTCACTCTCAGAGTATAGGCGTTCCCTCTGGCTGCTGAGTTTCCATTAAGTGACAGCCTGGACAGGACGTTATATTTTGAAGAAAAAGCTCACCATTGAACGAGGATGTTATGAACGAACCGGCTATCACATTATGGTCCGATGCCAATTATTTCTCCCCGTATGTTCTCTCGGCATATGTCGCGCTGCATGAAAAAGGTTTGCCCTTCTCGCTTAAAACGGTCGATCTGGCCAGCGGCGCTCAGCATACGCCGGGCTGGCCGGGTTACCATCTGACGCATCGTGTGCCGGTTCTGGCGATTGAGGGCTTCGAACTCAGCGAATCAACGGCGATTGCGGAATATCTCGAAGAGCGTTTCGCGCCGCCGGAATGGGGGCGAATCTACCCACATGATTTGCAAAAACGCGCCCGAGCCCGGCAAATTCAGGCATGGCTGCGCAGCGATTTAATGCCTATCCGCGAAGAGCGCCCAACAGAGGTCGTATTTACTGGCGAGAAAAAAGCGCCGCTCAGCGCCGGTGGGCAGACGAGTGCGGAAAAATTATTTGCTATCGCGGGCGATCTGCTGGCGCATGGTAAGCCGAATTTGTTTGGCGAGTGGTGTATTGCGGATGTCGATCTGGCATTAATGTTAAACCGGCTGGTGATGAATGGTGATGCGGTGCCGGAGCGACTGGCGGAGTATGCCACATTCCAGTGGCAGCGCTCATCCGTTCAGCGCTATGTTGCACTTTCCGCTAAGCGTTCAGGCTGATAAGCCCGCAGACTTCCGTTATCATGGGCTGTTTTCTTCCACATGAGGTGCAGTGATGAAACTGATGTTTGCATCGGACATTCATGGGTCGTTACCCGCGACGGAGCGTGTACTGGAACTGTTTGCTCAAAGCGACGCACACTGGCTGGTGATCCTCGGTGATGTGCTGAATCATGGGCCGCGCAACGCGCTGCCGCAGGGTTATGCACCGGCGCAAGTGGCTGAGCGGTTGAACGAGCAGGCCAGCCGCATCATCGCCGTGCGGGGTAACTGTGACAGCGAAGTGGATCAAATGTTGCTGCGTTTCCCGATTACCGCACCCTGGCAGCAAGTACTGTTAACAGAACGCCGTTTGTTTCTGACACATGGACATCTGTTTGGCCCGGATGATGTACCTCCGCTGGCGGCAGGCGATGTGCTGGTTTATGGTCATACGCACATTCCGGTAGCGGAGCAGCGAGGCGATATTTTCCACTTCAACCCCGGTTCGGTGAGTATTCCCAAAGGTGGGTTTGACGCCAGTTATGGCATGCTGGAGGAAGGCGTATTGCGCGTTATCGCACTTAATGATCAGCAGATTATTGCGCAGGTCGCGATTAATCCGTAATTTACCTTTCAACCGAAACGCGCCAAAAGAGCGCCACAAAGAGAAGATTTCCCGATGGTGGAACAGAGTCATTTTGCAGGCATGGAGTGGGTGGATATTGTCAATGAAGACAATGAGGTGATAGCGCAATCAAGCCGGCAACAGATGCGGGCACAGTGTTTGCGTCATCGCGCAACCTACATTGTGGTGCATGATGGAATGGGCAAAATTTTGGTGCAGCGTCGTACCGAAATCAAAGATTTCATGCCCGGTATGCTGGATGCCACCGCCGGTGGCGTAGTGCAGGCCGGTGAAATTTTACTGGATTCCGCACGCCGTGAAGCCGAAGAAGAGCTGGGTATTGCTGGCGTTCCCTTCGCCGAACATGGCCAGTTCTACTTTGAAGATGAACATTGCCGCGTCTGGGGCGGATTGTTCAGCTGTGTTTCGCACGGGCCTTTCGCTTTGCAGGAAGAAGAGGTGAGCGAGGTCTTCTGGATGACAGCGGAAGAGATCACCGCCCGCTGTGATGAATTCACCCCTGATTCCCTGAAAGCGCTCGCGTTGTGGATGAGCCGCAATGCCAGCAACGATGCGGAAAAAGCCCCGGAAGCCAACTAGCAGCTATCGCGCAGGCAAAACGTCGGTGCTATCGGCGTTTTGTTCTCCCAGCTTTCATCATTCAGGCGCGCCAGCAGCGCGCGCCCTGCTTCAATACCAATCTTGCGGTGCGGCACGGAAATGGTGGTTAATGGTGGCTGGCATACCCGGCTGACGTCGCTATCGCCAAAACCGACTATCGCTAAATCATCCGGTACCTTAATACGCCGCCGTTGGCACTCGTACAGCGCGCCGCAGGCCAGTTCGTCCGAGACACACACCAGCGCATCCAGTTCCGGCCACGCCAGCAAAAATTCCGGCAGTTGTGCCGCGCCTGTAGAGAAAACCGGCGGTGCGGCGGCATTAATCACCCGGTTCGGCGACATATGATGGCGTAGCATCGCTTTGTACCAGCCTTGTAAATGCTGCTGGAAAATCCACTGCTCCTGGTTGGCGCACAGCAGGCCGATATTCTGGTAACCGCGCTGCACCAGCATTTGCGTCAGCTCGAACATTGCAGCAACGTTATCGATCCCGATATTCATATCAATCGGGTCGGCGCGCACTGCGCCAATTTCCATCACCGGAATGGAGGCGTTTTTCAGCCAGTGGCGAACCATATCGCTGTGCTCGACGCTGAGCAAAATGGCTGCGGCCAGATTAGATGCGAGCAGCGTTTCCAGCAATTTTTCTTCCTGCTCCAGCCGGTGTTGTGACTCGGCAAGCATGATCTGATAGCCCGCTGGCTGTAAAACCTGCTGCAACCCGGCGAACATCTCCGAACAACCGGATTCGGCAAGGCTCGGTACCACCATCGCGATAGTCCAGGATGACGCCGAAGCCAGCGCGCTGGCCGCCAGATTGGGCATATATCCCAAGGCCTGCACGGCAGCATCTATCTTTTCACGCAATTTATCTGATACCTGTTCCGGGGTACGTAACGCCCGCGATACGGTCATGGTGCCAACGCCAGCAAGCTGCGCGACATCGGCAAGGGTGACTTTTCCTGTGCTCCGACGTTTTCGGGTAATTGTCATTCCGTTTCCTGACAGCCCTGATATCTCAGGCACTGAGTTATGAGTCATCTCAAGGCAGTATACGCCGGAAAGCCCTGCTTTTTCTGCGAATTCCCCTGCGTTTTCATATCTGATAGCGCTATCACATTTTTCGATCATTCCAGTTGGTAGCGCTATCTTTGCGACTATCATCACGGATAAGCGATGCTCACTTGCATAAAGTTTGCCCATCTTATCCCTGATAAGGAGTGTGAAGTGTTAGACCAATGGCTTAACGACAAGACAATTCAGGTGCTTGATAGTGTGGAGAATTGGCCACAGGCGCTGGAGATTTGTGCCAGACCCTTGCTCGCATCCGGCATGATCGCTCCGGATTATGTGACAGCCATTGTTGCGCAGCACCAGAAACTGGGACCGTACTATGTGCTGGCACCGGGGCTGGCAATGCCGCATGCCAGGCCGGAAGAGGGGGCAAAAGGGTTAGGATTATCGTTATTAAAATTGTCTCGCGGCGTCGATTTTGGCGCAGAGGATGCGGATCCGGTTGACACCATTATTATGTTGGCCGCGCCGGATAAACATAGCCATATTGAAATGATTGCCGCGCTGGCAGAACTATTTTCAAGTGATGAAGATATGGCGCAATTACATCGTGCAAACAGCCTGGAGGAGATTAAAAACATTATTCAGCGTTTCTGATTCTTTATTTTTTTACTAGTGATTATACGTTGCCTGCTATGGGCGATGCGGTCGTACTCTACTTAAAAAAGGTAAATACAATGAAAATAATGGCAATTTGCGGATCCGGCCTGGGCAGTAGCTTTATGGTCGAAATGAATATTAAGAAAGTCCTCAAAAAACTGAATATCGAAGCTGAGGTCGAGCATTCCGATCTCTCTTCTGCCACACCTGGTGCGGCCGATGTGTTTGTTATGGCAAAAGATATTGCCGCCAGCGCTAGCGTGCCGGAAAGCCAGTTGGTTGTCCTTAGTAACATCATTGATATCAATGAGCTGGAAGCGAAAATCAGCGCTTTCTTCGCCAACCGTTAACATCAACTGGATGCACTGCACAGCGGTGCTGCATGCATAAAGCGAGGTGGATATGTTTATCCTTGAAACGCTAAACTTTGTTGTTGATATATTGAAAGTTCCTTCTGTATTGGTGGGATTAATTGCGCTGATTGGCCTGGTGGCGCAGAAAAAATCCTTTTCCGATGTTGTGAAAGGCACGGTCAAAACAATTCTCGGTTTTATCGTATTGGGCGGTGGTGCGACGGTATTGGTCGGCTCGTTAAATCCACTGGGTGGCATGTTTGAACATGCTTTTAATATTCAGGGGATTATTCCAAATAACGAAGCAATTGTTTCAATTGCGCTGGAGAAATATGGTGCGTCAACGGCGTTGATCATGGCATTCGGCATGGTGGCGAATATTATTGTCGCGCGCTTTACGCGACTGAAATACATTTTCTTGACCGGACATCACACCTTTTATATGGCGTGCATGATTGGGGTGATCCTCACCGTCGCGGGTTTTGAAGGTGTCGGACTGGTGTTTACTGGTTCGCTGATCCTTGGCCTGGTGATGGCGTTCTTCCCGGCGATTGCACAGCGTTATATGAAGCGGATCACCGGCAACGATGATATCGCGTTCGGCCATTTCGGTACGCTTGGCTACGTGCTGTCAGGCTGGATCGGCAGTAAATGCGGTAAGGGTTCACGCTCAACGGAAGAGATGAACCTGCCGAAAAACCTGAGCTTCCTGCGTGACAGCTCGATCTCTATCTCGCTGACGATGATCATTATTTACATGATTTTAGCGGTTTGCGCAGGGCGTGAGTTCGTTGAGAGCCAACTCAGCGCCGGGCAGAACTTCCTCGTCTACGCGATTATTCAGGCCATCACCTTTGCCGCAGGGGTATTCATTATCCTGCAAGGCGTACGTCTGATTCTGGCGGAAATTGTTCCGGCCTTTACCGGTTTTTCCGAAAAACTGGTGCCTAATGCTCGCCCGGCGTTGGATTGTCCGGTGGTTTATCCCTATGCGCCAAATGCGGTACTGGTCGGCTTCCTGTTCAGTTTTCTCGGTGGTCTGGTGGGGTTATTCCTGCTTGGCCAGATGAAACTGGTGTTGATTCTGCCTGGCGTGGTGCCGCATTTCTTCACCGGTGCGACGGCAGGTGTGTTTGGTAACGCTACCGGCGGACGACGTGGTGCAATGATCGGTGCCTTCGCCAACGGATTACTCATTACCTTTTTGCCTGTTTTGCTGTTGCCGGTGCTCGGCGCGCTGGGTTTTGCCAATACGACCTTCTCGGACGCTGACTTTGGCTTTATCGGCATTGTATTGGGCAATCTGGCGCGTTACCTGTCGCCGCTGGCGATTACCGGGCTGGTAGTTGTGGTGTTCGTCGCGTTGGTCGTCTGGAATATGATGTCGAAGGGGAAACCCGCTGCCAGTGGTACAGAAGAAAAGAGTGGGGCGAAGTCATGAGCACGATTGCTGAAGTGAAACAATTTGCGCGGGATATCCGCGTAGAAACCCTGAAAGCATTGACGCACCTGGGCTTTGGTCACTATGGCGGTAGCATGTCGGTGGTGGAAACGCTTGCCGTACTGTATGGCGACGTCATGCGGATTGATCCTGCCGATCCAGACTGGCCGGAGCGCGATTACTTCGTGCTGTCGAAAGGCCACGCTGGCCCGGCGCTCTACAGCACGCTGGCGCTGAAAGGCTATTTCCCGCAGGAGATGCTGCAAACGCTCAATGAGAACGGTACCCGCTTGCCAAGCCATCCGGATCGCTTAAAAACCCGGGGCGTGGATGCGACCACCGGATCGCTTGGCCAGGGCATTTCTATCGCCGGAGGAATGGCGCTGGGACATAAACTGGCGGGCAGAACCAACCGTGTATTTTGCATTGTTGGCGATGGTGAGTTGAATGAAGGGCAGTGCTGGGAAGCGTTCCAGTTTATTGCCCATCACAAGCTCAACAACCTGACGGTGTTTGTGGACTGGAATAAGCAGCAACTGGACGGCGCGCTGGATGAGATAATTTGCGCTTTTGATCTGGACGCGAAATTTCGCGCCTTCGGTTTCGATGTTTGTACGGTGAAGGGCGATGACATCGCCGCACTTCTCGATGTGGTGAAGCCGGTTCCGGCTGCCGATGCCCGGCCACGGCTGGTGATCCTCGACAGCATTAAAGGACAGGGGGTGCCATATCTCGAAAAGCTGAGTAACTCGCACCATTTACGCCTGACCGAAGAGATGAAGCAGGCGCTTAACGAAATCATCGAACAACTGGAGGCGGCGCATGATTAAGGTGGCTGACATCGGTGGTAAAGACAGTATCGAAATGCGCAGAATTTATGCCGGTTTTATCAGCGATCAGATCGCGGCGGGCGGCGACATTATCGCACTGGAAGCCGATCTGATGAGTTCGATGGCAATGGATGGTGTGCATAAAAAGTATCCGCAGCAGGTGATCAACTGCGGCATCATGGAGGCAAACGTCATTGGTACGGCCGCGGGGCTGGCGTTGACCGGGCGTAAACCCTTTGTTCATACCTTTACGGCGTTTGCCAGCCGTCGTTGTTTCGACCAGTTGTTTATGTCGCTCGATTACCAGCGCAACAATGTCAAAGTCATAGCCTCCGATGCCGGTGTGACCGCCTGCCATAACGGTGGTACACATATGTCTTTTGAGGATATGGGGATTGTGCGCGGTCTGGCGCATTCAGTCGTGCTGGAGGTGACGGATGCGGTGATGTTCGCCGATATCCTGAACCAACTGGCTTACCTGGAAGGGTTTTACTGGGTGCGCACCATTCGTAAACAAGCGCCCACCATTTATCAATCGGGCTCACATTTCACCATCGGCAAAGGCAATGTTCTGCGTGAAGGTACGGATATTACGCTGATTGCCAACGGTATAATGGTGGCTGAAGCGCTGGCTGCGGCGCAGCAACTGGCGCAGGAAAGTGTTAGTGCGGCGGTAATCGATATGTTTACCTTAAAACCTATTGACCGCATGCTGGTAAAGAACTATGCCGAGAAGACCGGGCGGATTGTCACCTGCGAGAATCACAGCATTCATAACGGTCTGGGGTCAGCCGTGGCGGAAGTGTTAGTGGAAACTTGCCCGGTGCCGATGCGGCGCGTGGGCGTGAAAGAGCGCTATGGTCAGGTGGGGACGCAGGATTTTCTACAAAAAGAGTATGGGCTGACGGCACATGACATTGTGTCCGCCGCGCGGGAGCTGCTGTAAGTAAAAGACCACTTCCTTAGGAGGTGGTCTTTACTATTGTCGGATGGCGCTAACGCCATCCGACACAATTACTGCTGCTGAGAAGCCTGAATTGCGGTCAGAGCGATGGTGTAGACAATATCGTCTACCAGCGCACCACGGGACAGGTCGTTAACCGGTTTGCGCATACCCTGCAGCATCGGCCCGATGGAGATCAGGTCAGCAGAACGCTGCACCGCTTTGTAGGTGGTGTTACCGGTGTTCAGATCCGGGAAGATGAACACAGTAGCGCGACCGGCAACCGGTGAATTCGGCGCTTTGGATTTCGCAACGTCAGCCATTACTGCGGCGTCATACTGCAACGGACCATCGATAACCAGGTCCGGACGTTTTTCCTGCGCCAGACGGGTCGCTTCACGTACTTTCTCTACATCACTGCCTGCGCCGGAGTTACCGGTGGAGTAGGAGAGCATCGCCACGCGCGGCTCAATACCGAAAGCGGTAGCAGAATCAGCTGACTGAATTGCGATTTCAGCCAGTTGTTCAGCGGTCGGATCCGGGTTGATCGCGCAGTCACCGTAAACGTAAACCTGTTCCGGCAGCAGCATGAAGAACACGGAAGAAACCAGGGAACTGCCCGGTGCGGTTTTGATCAACTGCAGCGGCGGACGAATGGTGTTTGCGGTGGTGTGAACAGCACCGGAAACCAGACCATCTACTTCGTCCTGTTCCAGCATCAGCGTGCCGAGAACCACGTTATCTTCCAACTGTTCACGGGCAACGGCTTCGGTCATGCCCTTGCTCTTACGCAGCTCAACCAGACGAGCAACATAGCTTTCACGAACGACTTCCGGATCGACGATTTCAATACCACTACCCAGTTCAACGCCTTGAGCCGCAGCAACGCGGTTGATCTCGTCCGGGTTACCCAGCAGGATGCAGGTCGCGATGCCGCGTTCAGCACAAATCGCAGCCGCTTTAACGGTACGCGGTTCGTCGCCTTCCGGTAGAACAACGCGTTTGCCTGCTTTGCGCGCCAGCTCGGTGAGCTGGTAACGGAAGGCTGGCGGAGAGAGACGGCGGCTGCGCTCGGAAGTCGCGCTCAGGGAGTCAATCCACTGTGCATTGATGTAGCTGGCAATGTATTCCTGAACGCTTTCGACACGTTCGCTATCGTCAGCCGGAACTTCCAGATTAAAGCTTTGCAGGCTCAGGGAGGTCTGCCAGGTGTTGGTGTTCACCATAAATACCGGCAGGCCGGTAGCGAATGCACGTTCACACAGTTTGCGAACGCTGGCATCCATTTCGTAGCCACCAGTCAGCAGTAGAGCACCGATTTCCACGCCGTTCATTGCGGCCAGGCAGGCAGCAACCAGCACATCCGGACGGTCTGCAGAAGTCACCAGCAGAGAACCAGGACGGAAATGTTCCAGCATGTGCGGAATGCTGCGCGCACAGAAAGTCACGGATTTCACCCGGCGGGTTTTGATGTCGCCTTCGTTGACGATGGTCGCATTCAGGTGACGCGCCATATCGATTGCACGCGTGGCAATCAGATCGAAGCTCCATGGAATCGCACCGAGTACCGGCAGCGCGCTGGTTTCCTGCAGTTTCGCCGCATCAACATGAACGACTTTCGCTTTGGAGGAGTCATCAAAAATTTCTGACAGATCCGGGCGAGTACGGCCCTGATCGTCAACCGGTGCGTTCAGTTTGTTAACGATAACGCCGGTGATATTGGTATTTTTTGCGCCGCCGAAGCTGTTACGGGTCAGTTCGATACGCTCTTTCAGCTGTTCCTGTGTGTCAGTGCCCTGAGACATAACAAACACGATTTCTGCGTTCAGCGTTTTCGCAATTTCAAAGTTCAGCGAATCGGCAAACTGGTGTTTACGAGTCGGTACCAGGCCTTCTACCAGCACGACTTCAGCGTCTTTGCTGCTTTCGTGGTAGCGCGCAATGATCTCTTCCATCAGCACGTCTTTCTGGTTGCTGGAGAGCAGGGACTCAACATGGCTCATTTTCAGCGGTTCAGCTGCTGGCAGGTCAGAAGTCGCACGCACGATGGTGGTGGTCTGGTCTGGAGCATCGCCACCGGCGCGTGGCTGGGCGATTGGTTTAAAGACGCTCAGACGAACGCCTTTGCGTTCCATAGCGCGGATAACGCCAAGGCTGACGCTGGTCAGGCCGACGCTGGTTCCGGTAGGGATCAGCATAATAATACGGGACACGGTTAATCCTCTTTCGTTACCGTCGTTGCAGACGGGTTACAAAACAGCACCGCCAGCGTTGGCTGGCGGTGTGGGTAATCAGGCAGTCAGGCGGCTCGCGTCTTGCGCAATAACCAGTTCTTCGTTGGTTGGGATAACAACGGCAGGACGGGTGCCTTCTTTGTTAATAAAGCCAGACTTGCCGAAACGGGCAGCCAGGTTACGTTCGTGGTCAACTTCAAAGCCCAGTACGCCCAGACGGCCCAGGGAGAGTTCACGTACCATTGCTGCGTTTTCACCGATACCACCGGTGAAGACAACGGCATCAAGACGGCCATCCATCAGCGCAGTGTAAGAACCGATGTATTTTGCCAGGCGGTGGCAGTAAACATCCATCGCGCGTTTGGCGTCTTCTTTCTCTTTGTAGTTGTCTTCTACGTAACGGCAGTCGCTGGTGACTTCAGTCAGACCCAGCAGGCCGGACTCTTTAGTCAGCATTTTGTTGATTGCTTCAACGCTCATGCCCAGTGTGTCATGCAGATGGAACACGATAGCCGGGTCGATATCACCGGAACGGGTACCCATTACCAGGCCTTCCAGCGGGGTCAGTCCCATGGAAGTATCGACACATTTACCGTTGCGAATTGCGGAAACAGAACCACCATTGCCGAGGTGGCAAGTGATGATGTTCAGCTCTTCAACTGGTTTGTTCAGTACTTTGGCTGCTTCCTGAGTAACATAGAAGTGGCTGGTACCGTGTGCGCCGTAGCGACGTATGCCGTGCTCTTTGTACAGTTTGTACGGCAGAGCGTACAGGTAGGACTCTTCCGGCATCGTGGTATGGAATGCGGTGTCGAAGACAGCGACGTTTTTGTCCTTCAGTTTCGGGAAGGATTTTAGCGCTTCAGCGATACCAATCAGGTGAGCTGGGTTATGCAGCGGTGCGAAAGAAGCGGCATCTTTGATACCCTGAATAACAGTTTCGTCGATAACGACAGAACTGGTGTATTTTTCGCCGCCATGTACGATACGGTGACCAATAGCAGTCAACTGTGCAGACAGTTCTGGTTTTTGTGCCAGAATAGTGTTAACGATAAAGTTCAGCGCTTCACTGTGAGCGGCACCTGCACCTAAAGCCGCTTCTTGTTTACCGCCATCGATTTTCCACTTGATGCGTGCTTCAGGGAGATGGAAGCATTCGGCTAAACCAGAGAGGTATTCGTCACCGTTAGATGCATCGATGATGGCAAATTTCAGTGAGGAACTACCGCAGTTCAGAACCAGTACTAACTTACTCGACATGGAAGTACCTATTTATGATACGTGGCTAAAAAAGGTCAGTGAGTCGCACAGCGTAGCGCAGGTTGACGCTGACATTTATGATTAACATCATGCTGAATATATTTTTTAGCATGATGGAAGAATACATAAGATTTTAAGCTATTTTGCGCAAATTTCAGACAGTGGCATAATCAGCTTTAAATTTGACCATTCAACGATTGTCGTCTACGGGCCCTGGTCAGGCTGTCACAGGATACCTGATACCTGGTGGGATTGACAAAAAATTTTAACGTTGTCATTTGTAGTTGTTGTTTTGCACAAATTTTTTAATTTTTACATGTGAAGTTGAGGTAAAGCCATGTCCACTTCTGAGAATCGACCCGTCAGTTTCTTCAGTTTGTTTCGTCGGGGTCAGCGCTATGCGAAGACCTGGCCCATGGAAAAACGCCTCGCTCCGATGTTTGTTGAGAATCGTGTGATCCGCGCAACGCGCCATGCTATCCGTTTTATGCCGCCGCTGGCGGTCTTCACTCTATGCTGGCAAATCGCGCTTGGCGGTCAGCTTGGCCCGGCAGTGGCAACCGCACTATTTGCCCTGAGCCTGCCAATGCAGGGGCTATGGTGGCTGGGTAAACGCTCCGTCACGCCGCTACCACCCTCCATTCTGCACTGGTTTTACGAAGTGCGCGGCAAACTCCAGGAAGCGGGACAGGCGCTGGCCCCGGTCGAAGGAAAACCTGATTACCAGGCGCTGGCAGATACCCTTAAGCGAGCTTTCAAACAGTTGGATAAAACATTTCTTGATGATCTGTGATGCCATCAGCGATAGCCGTCTGTACAAAAGAAGACATCCTTGCGGTGGCTTCTTTTTTATTTTCATTTTGTTCGATGCAACACCCCCGGTAAATCAAGAAAGTCATCGTTTTCAGCATGTAAACTCGAAACATCATATGTAAAGTGCCGATGAGCCACAGGAGTCGAAAGATGGAAATGACTAATGCCCAACGTTTGATCTTATCCAATCAGTATAAAATGATGACCATGATGGATCCGGCGAATGCAGAGCGCTACCGCCGTTTACAGACCATTATTGAACGTGGCTATGGTCTGCAAATGCGCGAACTGGATCGCGAATTCGGCGAGCTGAAAGAAGAAACCTGCCGCATTATTATTGATACCATGGAGATGTATCACGCGCTCCATGTCTCCTGGACTAACCTGAAAGACGCCAACACCATTGATGAACGCCGTGTGACTTTCCTTGGCTTTGACGCGGCAACGGAAGCACGTTACCTCGGCTATGTACGTTTTATGGTTAACATTGAAGGTCGCTACACCCATTTTGATGCCGGTACGCACGGCTTTAATGCGCAAACGCCTATGTGGGAAAAATATCAGCGCATGCTGAGCGTATGGCACTCCTGCCCGCGCCAGTATCATCTGAGTAGCAACGAAATTAATCAGATTATCAACGCCTGAGGAGGTGAGTGTGCAGTGCAAAGGATTTCTGTTTGATCTGGATGGCACGTTGGTTAATTCTCTGTCCGTTGTTGAGCGGGCATGGTGTAGCTGGGCCGACAGATTTGGCATCGCGCATGATGAGGTGCTGAATTTCATTCATGGCAAACAGGCGATTACCTCGCTGCGTCACTTTATGCCGGGAAAATCGGAAGAGGAGATTGCCGCCGAGTTTACCCGGCTGGAAGCTATCGAAGCGGCGGATACCGATGGAATCGCACCACTGCCGGGCGCTATCGCATTACTGGAGCACCTCGATTCGTCAGGCATTCCGTGGGCGATTGTCACCTCTGGTTCTGTGCCGGTTGCTCACGCTCGTCACCGCGCTGCCGGTCTGCCTGCTCCGGAAGTGTTTATCACCGCCGAGCAGGTTAAACAGGGTAAACCTGCTCCGGATGCTTATTTGCTTGGCGCAGAGCGGCTGGGGTTGGCACCACAGGATTGCGTGGTGGTTGAAGATGCCGCTGCGGGCGTTTTGTCAGGGCTGGCGGCAGGATGCCACGTCATTGCGGTAAATGTCCCGGCCAATTCTCCCCGGCTTGATGAAGCCGATTTCGTACTTACCAGCCTCGAGGCGCTGAATGTTGCGAAACGGTCAGATGGAACGGTGATTGTCACGCTCAATACCTGAACCCATGATTTAACCCCACATTTGTGGGGTTTTTTTATGGCACTATTTTCTCTCCATCAACTGACAAGGATAAGTTGTGAACGGTGAACTGATTTGGGTGCTGTGTCTGTTGGCGATTACCGTTTTGCTTTTCGCAACGGGGAAAGTACGCATGGACGCGGTGGCGCTGTTTGTGATTGTCGCCTTTGTCTTAAGCGGCACACTGACTCTGCCAGAGGCCTTTTCAGGTTTTAGCGATCCCAATGTGATCCTGATTGCTGCACTGTTTATTATCGGCGATGGCCTGGTGCGCACCGGCGTGGCGGCGAATATGGGTGCATGGCTGGTTGATATGGCTGGCAGCAGCGAAGTGAAAATGCTGGTTCTGCTCATGTTTACCGTTGCCGGGCTCGGCGCGTTTATGAGTTCGACCGGTGTAGTGGCGATTTTTATACCGGTGGTCATGAGCGTTTCGCTACGCATGCAGATTTCGCCTTCGCGTCTGATGATGCCGCTCAGTTTTGCCGGGCTTATCAGCGGTATGATGACTCTGGTGGCAACGCCGCCTAACCTGGTGGTGAACAGCGAGCTGTTACGCGAAGGTATGAAAGGGTTCGGCTTTTTTAGCATGACGCCGCTCGGTCTCGTGATCCTGCTGTTGGGGATCATTTATATGCTGCTGATGCGTTTTATGCTGAAAGGGGATGATGAACAAGCGAAACGTGACGGCTGGAAGCGTCGTTCGTTTCGTGAGCTGATTAAAGAGTATCGCCTTACCGGGCGGGCGCGGCGCCTTGCTATTCGCCCTGGCTCTCCTTTGATCGGCCAGCGCCTTGATGATTTGCGGCTTCGCGAACGTTATGGCGCGAATGTTATCGGCGTCGAACGCTGGAGGCGTTTTCGGCGGGTAATTGTCAACGTAAACGGTGTCTCCGAGTTTCGTGCCCGCGATGTTCTGCTGATTGACATGTCTGCTGCTGAAGTGGATTTGCGTGAATTCTGCGCAGAGCAATTGCTGGAACCTATGGTGCTGCGCGGTGAATATTTTTCCGATCAGGCGCTGGATGTGGGGATGGCTGAAGTGTCGTTAATTCCGGATTCTGAACTGATCGGTAAGACGGTTCGCGAAATCGGTTTTCGGACCCGCTACGGTCTAAACGTGGTTGGCCTGAAGCGAAACGGTGCGGCGATTGACGGTGTGGTTACGGATATCACGCTGGAACTGGGTGATATTTTCCTGGTCGTTGGCAACTGGAAACTGATCCGTCAGTTGGGCTCTCACGGACGCGACTTTGTGGTTCTCAATTTACCGGTTGAAGAGAGCGCCGCTTCGCCTGCTCACAGCCAGGCACCACATGCGATTTTTTGCCTGGTCCTGATGGTTGCCCTGATGCTTACCGATGAAATTCCTAATACGATCGCTGCGATTATCGCCTGTATGCTAATGGGGAAATTCCGCTGTATTGATGTGGAAAGCGCCTACAAGGCCATTCACTGGCCGAGCATTATTCTGATCGTCGGGATGATGCCTTTTGCGCTGGCTCTGCAAAAAACCGGCGGCGTGGATCTGGTGGTTAAGGGGTTGATGGATATCGGCGGCGGTTACGGGCCACACGTTATGCTGATCTGCCTGTTTCTCATGTGCGCGGTCATCGGGCTGTTTATCT
This sequence comes from Kosakonia arachidis, assembly GCF_900116535.1. GTDB lineage: Bacteria > Pseudomonadota > Gammaproteobacteria > Enterobacterales > Enterobacteriaceae > Kosakonia > Kosakonia arachidis. Next base: position 77,630 of record NZ_FPAU01000004.1, read on the forward strand.
CGAACACTGCCACTGCGGTGCTAATGGCGCCGATTGCGCTGGCGGCAGCAAAATCAATGGGGGTTTCGCCGTATCCGTTTGTCATGATGGTAGCAATGGCGGCATCAGCCGCATTTATGACGCCAGTTTCATCACCGGTGAACACGCTGGTGCTTGGGCCTGGCAATTACCAGTTTAGTGATTTTGTTAAGATCGGTGTGCCGTTTACGCTGCTGGTGATGGTGGTTTGCGCGCTGCTGATCCCGATACTGTTTCCGTTTTGACGCGTGTACCGGGTGGCGTTCACCCGGTAAAGACGAGTTACAGCGGTGAATCCTGGCTGATTTCATCCAGCGATAAATGGAAACTGGGCACAAAGACTTGCATAAAATAATCCATTTCCGGGCTACGGCGGGCATCAAGGGTTTTTTCGAGGCGAGATTTTGCCAACCCAAATTCATTGTTGCCAGCGGATAACTCTTCCAGACATTTCAGATAGGCGCATAGCGCATCTGCCTGTTTCACGATCGCTTTTTCTTCCGTGCTGTAGTGACGTTCATCAATCAGCGGCGCAAAAATATCCTGCAACTCTTCCGGCACCATTTCGACCAACTTTTGCTGGGCAATCTTTTCGATCGCTTTATATTCCTGCGCAATTTGCGAATTGAAATACTTTACCGGGGTGGGTAGATCGCCGGTCAGCACTTCCGACGCGTCGTGGTACATAGCCAGCAGAGCAATACGCTCGGCATTCAGTTGTCCATTGAATTTCCGGTTTTTTATTGACGCCAGCGCATGGGCAACCATCGCCACTTGCAGGCTGTGCTCGGACACATTTTCGGTGCGTACGTTGCGCATCAACGGCCAACGATTGATCAATTTAAGGCGGGAAAGATGGGCGAAGAAATGACTCTGACTCATAGTTAACCTTGTCTGTGACTGCGACCTGAGTCATTGTGCGCAGAGAGTGGGGGAAGATGCAAATCCTCCCCCGACGGAGATCACTGATGATAACCGGAGAGGAAACGGCCAAAACGGCTGATCGCCATCTCCAGATCATCTTCGCGCGGCAGTGTCACGATACGTACGTGATCCGGCCACGGCCAGTTGAACGCGGTACCCTGTACTAACAGCACTTTTTCCTGTAACAGGAAGTCGAGCACCATCTTTTGATCATCGTGAATATTAAAACGTTTCGCGTCAATTTTCGGGAACATATAGAGTGCGCCGCTTGGCTTCACGCAGGAAACCCCAGGGATTTCATTAATCAATTCCCATGCTCGGTTGCGCTGTTCGTACAAACGACCACCCGGCACGATAAATTCGCTGATACTCTGGTAACCACCGAGTGCAGTCTGAATCGCGTATTGTGCCGGAACATTGGCGCAAAGGCGCATCGAGGCCAGCATTTCCAGCCCTTCGATATAGCTTTTAGCGTGTTTTTTCGGCCCGCTCAGCACCATCCAACCCTGACGGAAGCCTGCCACTCGGTAGGTTTTTGACAGACCATTAAAGGTAATAGTGAACAGATCCGGCGCCAGTGCGGCGATAGAGTGGTGTTCGGCCGCATCGTAAAGAATTTTGTCGTAGATCTCATCGGCGAAGATGATAAGGTTGTGCTGACGCGCAATCTCCACTACCTCCATCAACAGTTCTTTTGAATAAACCGCACCGGTAGGGTTGTTGGGGTTGATAATCACAATACCACGGGTGCGCGGTGTGATTTTTGCGCGAATATCGTCAAGATCCGGAAACCAGCCAGCAGACTCGTCACACAGATAATGCACGGCTTTACCACCGGAAAGCGACACGGCCGCTGTCCACAACGGGTAATCCGGGGCAGGCACCAGCATTTCGTCACCGCTGTTAAGCAGCGCCTGCATCGACTGAACGATCAGTTCAGAAACACCGTTACCAATATAAATATCTTCAACGGTCACTTCGCGCATACCGCGCGCCTGATAGTGCTGCATGATCGCTTTGCGGGCTGAATAGAGCCCTTTGGAATCGCAATAGCCTTGCGCGCCTGGCAGGTTGCGAATCACATCGACCAGAATTTCATCCGGCGCTTCGAAGCCGAATGGTGCGGGATTGCCGATGTTAAGTTTAAGAACTTTATTGCCTTCTTCTTCCAGACGCTTTGCTTCTTTCAGAACCGGACCACGGATGTCATAACAAACATTGTCTAATTTGCTGGATTTTTCGATGGAGGACATGAACCTTTGACCTTTTAGCTATGTGAGCCACTGCCTGCCGTGGAAGTGAGCACGGAACAATGTACTCCCACGTCCGTCAGTTTAGAAGGGTAAGCAGAAGAAGATTTCGTGGTAACTTCCTCATTGGTTAACGGTTTTTTAACTATTTTCTTTTGTTTAATCTTTGTTATTAAACTGCCTTTGCGTCAATTTTAAGTTTTTAATATCATAAATGAAAAATAAGTTGTAATTTTTCGCTAGAAAAATACATTTGCTTAGTGCGCGTCTAAAAAAGAAGTCCGCAACCCGACAGAAAATTCTTCGCAAAATCCGGATGATGGCAAGATGGGATCATCTATTTTGCCAGAGGAGTATGTTTGCGTTGTAAACGCAATGTTAAACATTATTAATAGTTAGAACGGTTGTCAATTAATAGCTGATTAATATTGAGAATGGGAACTATATTCGTCTCTAATATTATAACGAGTGGTCAGACATGATGACAATTGCAGTTTAAGATTATTCGCGATAATGCTTATAAATATAAAGGTTTTAGGTTAAACTCGAAGGGCAATAAATGGTGCTGACGAGAAAAGCCATGCTTTAGTTAAGGTCTATTTCTTAATTTTAGTTGCTTGTTATTATTCGCTTTTACTTCAGGCCGGTTATATAGCCCCCACGGTATATGACATATGTGCTATGTATAGCCAGTGATGTGCATAAACAGGTTGTTTTCTTAAAAGCATTCTCAAGGTTTATCACGGTTTATATATCCAGAAGGAATGGAGCATGCGAAATAAAGCCAACAGGTTCAGCTTGCATTAGACAGCGAACTATAAACACGAGAACTTACAGTCAGGCTTTGATGAGTCATGACGTTGCTGGATGCACTTTTTAAATGGAATTAACTTAATCTTACGAGCACAGCATAAACCCGGGTCACTCTGCACGAGCAACCCGTAAGTGAAAAAATATGATAAATGCAAATCGTCCGATACTGAATCTCGACCTCGATCTGCTGAGAACTTTTGTTGCGGTCGCTGATCTGAACACCTTTGCGGCTGCTGCGGCGGCGGTATGCCGCACCCAGTCTGCCGTAAGCCAGCAAATGCAGCGGCTGGAACAGTTAGTGGGCAAAGAGCTTTTTGCCCGTCATGGTCGTAATAAGCTTTTAACTGAGCACGGCATTCAGCTACTGGGTTATGCGCGAAAGATCTTACGTTTTAATGATGAAGCCTGTACATCGCTGATGTTTAGCAATTTGCAGGGCGTATTAACTATTGGCGCTTCTGACGAATCAGCCGATACCATTTTGCCTTTCTTGCTTAATCGTATTAGCTCGGTATATCCGAAACTGGCGCTGGATGTGCGCGTAAAGCGCAACCCGTTATCTGGCGATCGTCTTAAGGATCAGGACCTCGATCTGGTGGTAGCAACGCATTGCTACGGGCAGTTTGATTGCCTGACGTTACGTACATCCCCAACGCACTGGTACTGTTCAGCTGAATATGTTCTGCAGAAGGGAGAAGCTATTCCACTTGTGTTGCTGGATGAACCCAGTTCGTTTCGCGACATGGTAATTAATGCGCTCAATAGTGCCGATATTCCATGGCGCATGGCTTATGTGGCTTCAACGCTTTCGGCCGTGAAAGCGGCAGTGAAAGCCGGGCTTGGTGTCACTGCCCGCCCTGTTGAAATGATGAGTCCGGATTTGCGGGTGTTAAGCCGCGCCGACGGCCTGCCGCTGTTACCTGATACAGAATATCTGCTGGGCTATAATCCCCTCAGCCAAAATGAACTGGCGCAGGTTATTTTTCAGGCGATGGAGCACTACCAGAACCCGTGGCATTATGGGCACCCAGGAGCTGAAGAAGGCGGTGATCCGCTTATCGTGGAAGGGGATTTTGGCTAACATTTTGCCTCAAAACAGGTAACAAAATGTAAGTGCAAAAATGAACCGATGGCAGTGAAATCGCTGCCACTGGTTCGTTTTATATCGGAACATTTCTTTGATGCATTATTGCCCATCTAAATCATATTCCCTTTCAAGAAGTTAATACTCCTCACAGCAAAGTATTCCTTTATCAACTATAGTCTTTCATGCCTTAAGCTGATGTTAAAAATCAAGCTGGATTGTTGCCGTTTTTGGCAATGAATTAACAAAAGCGTGTCTCAGATCAAGAAAATACTCCTAATGAGGGGGAGGAATCCGGACAAAATCCTGTCAAAATAAGCGGGTAATATCAGGAAAAGCGCACAACGGACACGATTCAACACCTGGTTTTTTTCGCAGGTATGTTTGAGGCCGATCACGAAAACGGCACTAAATGTTAATGAGTTGCTGCCGATGTAAACTAATGTGAGGAATCTTTTGTTAAAGTTGACAAAAGGTTATAGAAAGGAGTAAAACCCACATCGTTTAGCTGTTTTCGCCTTTTTTTCACAGTTAATGTGTGGTTTTATTCCTCCCCGTGAATCGATGTGGCGTCATCTGCCAGCAAGAGCAGAGGTATTAACGCTACCTTTTGAGTAAAGCAATGCGTATGTCAACATCCACTGAAATCATCGCTCATCACTGGGCATTCGCTATCTTTCTTATTGTCGCCATAGGGCTTTGTTGCCTGATGCTGGTTGGCGGTCGTTTTTTAGGCGGCCGTGCACGTGCAAGGCACAAAAACGTTCCTTTCGAATCCGGTATCGATTCTGTCGGTTCCGCGCGCTTACGTCTCTCCGCCAAGTTCTACCTGGTGGCCATGTTCTTCGTCATCTTCGATGTGGAAGCGCTTTACCTCTATGCATGGTCAACCTCCATTCGCGAGAGTGGGTGGGTCGGTTTTGTCGAAGCTGCAATTTTTATTTTAGTGCTGTTGGCTGGTCTGGTTTATCTGGTGCGTATTGGCGCGCTGGATTGGACGCCCGTGCGTTCGCGCCGTGAGCATATCAACCCAGAGACTGGCAGCTACACTGATCGTCAACGCTAACCGCGAGGCAATAAGATGGATTATACGCTCACCCGCATAGATCCTAACGGTGAGAACGACCGTTACCCCCTGCAAAAACAGGAGATCGTAACCGACCCCCTGGAACAAGAAATCAATCGTAGCGTTTACATGGGCAAACTCGAAAATGCCCTGCACGATATGGTGAACTGGGGCCGTAAGAACTCAATTTGGCCATATAACTTTGGTCTTTCGTGCTGCTATGTAGAGATGGTGACCTCCTTTACAGCTGTTCACGACGTCGCGCGTTTTGGTGCGGAAGTACTGCGTGCTTCTCCTCGTCAGGCGGATCTTATGGTCGTCGCCGGTACCTGCTTTACCAAAATGGCGCCTGTCATTCAGCGTTTGTATGACCAGATGCTGGAACCTAAGTGGGTTATCTCAATGGGAGCCTGCGCGAACTCTGGCGGTATGTACGATATCTACTCTGTCGTGCAGGGCGTCGATAAATTTATCCCGGTGGATGTTTACATCCCTGGCTGTCCGCCGCGTCCTGAAGCGTATATGCAGGCGCTGATGTTGTTACAGGAATCGATTGGTAAAGAACGTCGTCCACTTTCCTGGGTGGTTGGCGATCAGGGCGTTTACCGCGCCAATATGCAGTCGGAACGCGATCGTAAGCGTGGCGAACGCATTGCCGTTACCAATCTGCGTACGCCGGACGAGATTTAATGTGCGCCTGTGGGTAATGGAAAAAAACTTCGCATTTCAATAATCCAATAACGCGAAGCCATACCCGACAGTCACCACGGACCCTTTGCAATGGTGAACAATATGACCGATTTAACCGCGCAAGAAGCCGCATGGCAGACTCGGGATCATCTGAATGATCCGGTCATTGGCGAATTGCGCAACCGTTTTGGGCCGGATGCCTTTACCGTTCAGGCGACCCGCACCGGGGTACCCGTAGTCTGGGTGAAGCGTGAGCAATTGCTGGAAGTTGGCGATTTCCTGAAGAAGCTGCCGAAACCTTACGTCATGCTGTTTGATCTACACGGCATGGACGAGCGTCTACGTACACACCGCGCCGGTTTACCCGCCGCGGATTTTTCCGTTTTCTATCACCTGATTTCGATCGATCGCAATCGCGATATCATGCTCAAGGTGGCACTTTCTGAAAACGATTTGAATGTGCCGACGTTTACCAAACTTTTCCCCAACGCCAACTGGTACGAGCGTGAAACCTGGGAAATGTTTGGTGTTACCTTTAATGGTCACCCGCACCTGACGCGCATCATGATGCCGCAGACCTGGACGGGACACCCGCTGCGTAAAGATTACCCGGCGCGCGCCACCGAATTCGATCCGTTTGAGCTGACCAAAGCCAAGCAGGATTTAGAAATGGAAGCGCTGACCTTTAAACCGGAAGACTGGGGCATGAAGCGCGGCACCGACAATGAGGACTTTATGTTCCTCAACCTCGGTCCGAACCACCCGTCTGCGCACGGTGCTTTCCGCATTATTCTGCAACTCGACGGCGAAGAGATTGTCGACTGCGTACCGGATATCGGTTACCACCACCGCGGCGCGGAAAAAATGGGCGAGCGCCAATCTTGGCACAGCTACATTCCTTATACCGATCGTATTGAATACCTGGGCGGCTGTGTTAACGAAATGCCGTATGTGCTGGCAGTAGAGAAACTGGCGGGGATCACCGTACCGGATCGCGTCAACGTTATCCGCGTGATGCTCTCTGAACTGTTCCGCATCAACAGCCACCTGCTTTATATCTCTACCTTTATTCAGGACGTTGGGGCTATGACCCCGGTGTTCTTTGCTTTTACCGATCGCCAGAAAATTTACGATCTGGTGGAAGCGATCACCGGTTTCCGCATGCACCCGGCGTGGTTCCGTATTGGCGGGGTGGCGCACGATCTGCCGCGTGGCTGGGATCGTTTGCTGCGTGAATTCCTCGACTGGATGCCGAAACGTCTGGCCTCGTATGAGAAAGCGGCGCTGCGTAACACCATTCTGAAAGGCCGCTCGCAAGGTGTTGCTGCTTATGGAGCGAAAGAAGCTCTGGAGTGGGGCACTACCGGCGCGGGTCTGCGTGCTACCGGTATCAACTTTGACGTGCGTAAAGCGCGTCCATACTCCGGCTATGAAAACTTCGACTTTGAAATCCCAGTGGGTGGTGGCGTCAGCGACTGCTATACCCGCGTGATGCTGAAAGTCGAAGAGCTGCGCCAGAGCCTGCGTATTCTTGAGCAGTGTCTTAACAATATGCCGGAAGGCCCGTTCAAAGCGGATCATCCGCTGACGACGCCGCCACCGAAAGAGCGCACGCTGCAACATATCGAAACCCTGATTACTCACTTCCTGCAAGTTTCTTGGGGCCCGGTAATGCCAGCCAACGAATCCTTCCAGATGATTGAAGCAACCAAGGGTATTAACAGTTACTACCTGACCAGTGACGGCAGCACCATGAGCTACCGCACGCGCGTTCGCACACCGAGCTTTGCACATTTGCAGCAAATCCCGTCGGCGATCCGCGGCAGCCTGGTATCCGACCTGATTGTCTATCTGGGTAGTATCGATTTTGTTATGTCAGATGTGGACCGCTAATTATGCACGAGAATCAACAACCACAAACCGAGGCTTTTGAGCTGAGTGCGGCAGAGCGTGAGGCAATTGAGCACGAAAAGCACCACTACGAAGACCCGCGTGCGGCGTCCATTGAAGCGCTGAAGATCGTTCAGAAGCGACGTGGCTGGGTGCCGGACGGCGCGATTTACGCCATTGCTGATGTTCTGGGGATCCCGGCGAGCGATGTCGAAGGCGTGGCAACGTTCTACAGCCAGATCTTCCGTCAACCAGTCGGTCGCCACGTGATCCGCTATTGCGACAGTGTGGTTTGCCATATCACCGGTTATCAAGGCATTCAGTCGGCGATTGAAAACCACCTGAAGATCAAACCGGGCCAGACCACTTTCGACGGTCGCTTTACGCTGCTGCCGACCTGCTGTCTGGGCAACTGCGATAAAGGGCCGAACATGATGATCGATGAGGACACTCATGCGCATCTGACTCCGGAAGGCATTCCCGAACTGCTGGAGCGGTATAAATGAAAACAGTTACCCGTACTCCCGAAACTCATCCGCTAACCTGGCGGCTGCGTGACGACAGGCAGCCGGTCTGGCTGGATGAATACCAGAGCAAAAATGGTTATGCCGGTGCGCGTAAAGCGCTCTCTGGCATGGCACCGGACGAAATCGTCAACGCCGTAAAAGATTCCGGCCTTAAAGGTCGTGGCGGCGCGGGCTTCTCCACGGGGTTGAAGTGGAGCCTGATGCCAAAAGACGAATCCATGAATATCCGTTACTTGCTGTGTAACGCTGATGAAATGGAGCCGGGCACCTATAAAGACCGTCTGTTGATGGAGCAGTTGCCGCACCTGCTGGTGGAAGGCATGCTGATTTCCGCCTTTGCGCTGAAAGCTTACCGTGGCTACATCTTCCTGCGTGGCGAATATATCGAAGCAGCAGTACATCTGCGTCGTGCCATTGCCGAAGCAACCGAAGCGGGTTTGCTGGGTAAAAATATCCTCGGCAGCGGTTTTGATTTTGAACTGTTTGTTCATACCGGAGCCGGACGCTATATCTGCGGTGAAGAAACCGCGCTGATTAACTCGCTGGAAGGTCGCCGCGCGAATCCACGCTCCAAGCCGCCGTTCCCGGCAAGCTCTGGCGTATGGGGTAAACCAACTTGCGTCAACAACGTCGAAACCCTGTGCAACGTGCCGGCCATTCTGGCTAATGGCGTTGAATGGTATCAGAACATTTCGACCAGCAAAGATGCGGGTACTAAGCTGATGGGCTTCTCCGGCCGCGTGAAAAACCCGGGCCTGTGGGAACTGCCGTTCGGTACGACCGCGCGTGAAATCCTCGAAGATTATGCGGGTGGCATGCGCGATGGCCTGAAATTCAAAGCCTGGCAGCCAGGTGGTGCAGGTACAGACTTCCTGACCGAAGCGCACCTCGATTTGCCAATGGAATTCGAAAGCATCGGCAAAGCGGGCAGCCGTCTGGGAACGGCACTGGCCATGGCCGTTGATCATGAGATTGGCATGGTGCCGCTGGTGCGCAATCTGGAAGAGTTTTTCGCCCGCGAATCCTGCGGCTGGTGTACGCCATGCCGTGATGGCCTGCCGTGGAGCGTAAAAATTCTGCGTGCGCTGGAGCGTGGTGAAGGCCAGCCTGGGGACATCGAGACACTTGAGCAACTGTGTCGACAACTTGGGCCGGGTAAAACCTTCTGCGCGCATGCGCCGGGTGCGGTTGAACCCTTACAGAGCGCGATTAAATATTTCCGCGAAGAATTCGAAGCGGGTATTAAACAGCAATTCAGTAATACTCATGCGATTGGCGGTATCCAGCCAAACTTGCTGAAAGCGCGCTGGTAATTGGGGTTACTCGCCTGGGCGAGTCCGGAAAATTTTGATTAATACCTGAGAAAGACCCGCAATCTTCGCGATGTAACAACGCTGCTACAGCACGAAGGACAAAGGTTATTCAGGCCAACTGGAAGCATGCTAATGGCTACTATTCATGTAGACGGCAAAGAATACGAGGTAAACGGAGCAGACAACCTTCTTGAGGCTTGTCTCTCCTTAGGCCTTGATATTCCTTATTTTTGCTGGCATCCGGCGCTTGGGAGCGTGGGTGCGTGCCGCCAGTGTGCGGTGAAGCAATATCAAAACGCGGAAGACACGCGTGGCCGCCTGGTGATGTCCTGTATGACACCGGCATCCGACGGTACTTTTATTTCCATCGATGACGATGAAGCGAAGCAATTCCGTGAAAGCGTAGTGGAGTGGTTAATGACTAACCACCCGCACGATTGCCCGGTCTGCGAAGAGGGCGGCAACTGCCACCTGCAAGATATGACCGTCATGACCGGTCACAGCTTCCGTCGCTATCGTTTTACTAAACGTACTCACCGTAATCAGGATCTTGGTCCGTTCATCTCACACGAAATGAACCGCTGTATCGCCTGCTACCGCTGCGTGCGTTATTACAAAGACTATGCAGACGGTACGGATCTTGGCGTCTATGGCGCACACGATAACGTCTACTTTGGCCGTCCAGAAGATGGCACGCTGGAAAGCGAGTTCTCTGGCAACCTGGTGGAAATCTGCCCAACTGGCGTTTTCACCGACAAAACGCACTCTGAGCGCTACAACCGTAAGTGGGATATGCAATTTGCACCGAGCATCTGCCAGCAGTGCTCGCTGGGTTGCAACACCAGTCCGGGAGAACGCTACGGCGAGCTGCGCCGCATCGAAAACCGTTACAACGGTACCGTTAACCACTACTTCCTTTGCGACCGTGGCCGTTTTGGTTATGGCTATGTCAACCTGAAAGACAGACCGCGTCAGCCGGTACAGCGTCGTGGTGATGATCTGATCACCCTGAATGCTGAGCAGGCGATGCAGGGCGCGGCGGACATCCTGCGTCAGTCGAAGAAAGTCATAGGCATCGGTTCTCCGCGCGCCAGCGTGGAGAGCAATTTTGCCCTGCGTGCGTTGGTCGGTGCGGATAACTTCTACACTGGCATCGCCAAAGGCGAGCAGGAGCGTCTGGAACTGGCGCTGAAAGTGCTGCGCGAAGGCGGTATCCATACCCCGGCGCTGCGCGAAATCGAATCTTACGATGCGGTGCTGATCCTTGGCGAAGACATCACGCAGACCGGCGCGCGCGTTGCGCTGGCAGTTCGTCAGGCTGTGAAAGGCAAAGCCCGTGAAATGGCGGCGGCGCAGAAAGTTGCCGACTGGCAGATTGCGGCGATCATGAATATCGGTCAGCGAGCCAAACATCCGCTGTTTGTTACCAACGTCGACAGCACCCGTCTGGACGATGTCGCTGCGTGGACCTATTGCGCACCGGTCGAAGATCAGGCGCGTTTAGGTTTCGCTATCGCCCACGCGCTGGATGAGACAGCACCAGCGGTTGACGGTCTGAGCAGCGACCTGAAAAACAAAATCGATGTGATTGTCCAGGCGTTGGCTGGCGCGAAGAAACCGCTGATTATTTCCGGGACGAACGCCGGTAGCGCGGAAGTGATCCAGGCAGCTGCCAACGTGGCAAAAGCGCTGAAAGGGCGCGGTGCCGATGTCGGCATCACCATGATTGCTCGTTCGGTGAATAGCATGGGCCTCGGCCTGATTGGCGGCGGCAGCCTTGATGACGCGCTGGCGGAGCTGGAGCACGGCCATGCTGATGCTGTTGTGGTGCTGGAAAATGATCTGCACCGCCATGCCTCTGCTGCACGCGTAGATGCCGCGCTGGCGAAAGCGCCGCTGGTATTGGTGATCGATCATCAGCGTACGGCAATCATGGAGCAGGCTCATCTGGTGCTCTCCGCAGCAAGCTTTGCAGAAAGCGACGGCACAGTAATCAATAACGAAGGCCGCGCGCAGCGTTTCTTCCAGGTTTACGATCCGACCTACTACGACAGCAAAACCATTATGCTGGAGAGCTGGCGCTGGCTGCATTCGCTGCACAGCACCGTTGAAAACCGCGAAGTGGACTGGACGCAACTCGACCATGTGATTGACGCCGCTGTTGAAGCGTTGCCGCAACTGGCGGGGATTAAAGACGCAGCACCGGACGCCAGCTTCCGCATTCGCGGTCAGAAACTGGCCCGTGAACCGCATCGCTACAGTGGACGTACTGCCATGCGCGCCAATATCAGCGTGCACGAACCGCGTCAGCCGCAGGATAAAGACACCATGTTCGCCTTCTCGATGGAAGGGAACAACCAGCCGTCCGCCCCGCGTTCGCAAATTCCGTTTGCGTGGGCGCCGGGCTGGAACTCCCCGCAGGCCTGGAACAAATTTCAGGCTGAAGTGGGTGGTCACCTGCGTTATGGCGATCCGGGCGTTCGTCTGATTGAGGCCAGCGAAAGTGGGCTGGAATACTTCACTTCCATTCCCGAAACCTTCGAAGCGCAAGAGGGTAAATGGCGTATTGCGCCTTACTACCACTTGTTCGGTAGCGATGAAATGTCGCAGCGTGCTCCGGTATTCCAGAGCCGTATGCCGGAACCTTACATCAAGCTGAACCCGACCGATGCTGCGAAGCTTGGCGTTAACGCAGGTGCACATATCTCCTTCACTTGGGAAGGTCAGACCATCAGCCTGCCACTGCAGGTTTCCGAAGGTCTGGCAGCCGGGCAGGTTGGTCTGCCGATGGGGATGCAGGGTATCGCGCCGGTGCTGGCCGGGGCACGTCTTGAAAATCTGCAGGAGGCGCAAGCATGAGCTGGTTAACACCGGATGTTATCGACATTCTGCTGAGCATCCTGAAAGCCGTTGTCATTCTGCTGGTGGTAGTCACCTGCGGTGCGTTCATGAGCTTTGGTGAGCGTCGTCTGCTCGGTCTGTTCCAGAACCGTTACGGACCGAACCGCGTTGGCTGGGGTGGCTCACTCCAGCTGGTTGCGGACATGATCAAAATGTTCTTTAAAGAGGACTGGATCCCGCGCTTCTCCGATCGTGTGATCTTCACTATCGCGCCAATGATCGCCTTCACCTCGCTGCTGTTAGCGTTCGCCATTGTGCCGGTCAGTCCTACCTGGGTCGTGGCGGATCTGAACATCGGCATCCTGTTCTTCTTAATGATGGCAGGGTTGGCGGTTTACGCGGTGCTATTCGCGGGTTGGTCGAGCAACAACAAATACTCGCTGCTCGGTGCGATGCGTGCTTCTGCGCAAACCCTGAGCTATGAGGTGTTCCTTGGGCTTTCCCTGATGGGCGTGGTGGCGCAGGCCGGTTCATTCAACATGACCGATATCGTCAACAACCAGGCGGGTTTGTGGAACGTCATTCCTCAGTTCTTCGGTTTTGTGACCTTTGCTATCGCAGGCGTGGCGGTGTGTCACCGCCATCCGTTTGACCAGCCGGAAGCAGAGCAGGAACTGGCGGATGGTTACCACATTGAATATTCCGGGATGAAATTCGGCCTGTTCTTCGTCGGCGAATATATCGGTATTGTCACCATTTCCGCGCTGATGGTCACGCTGTTCTTCGGTGGCTGGCAGGGGCCGTTATTACCGCCTTTCATCTGGTTCGCGCTGAAAACCGCGTTCTTTATGATGATGTTCATTTTGATTCGCGCCGCACTGCCGCGTCCTCGTTATGATCAGGTGATGTCGTTCGGCTGGAAAATCTGTCTGCCGCTGACGCTACTTAATTTGCTGGGAACAGCGGCTGTCATTCTCTGGCAGGCGCAATAAGGGGTGAAAAGACCATGACTTTAAAAGAATTACTCGTGGGCTTCGGCACCCAGGTCCGTAGTATCTGGATGATTGGCCTGCATGCTTTCGCGAAACGCGAAACCCGTATGTACCCTGAGGAGCCGGTTTATCTGCCGCCGCGTTACCGTGGACGTATCGTGCTGACGCGCGACCCGGACGGTTCCGAGCGTTGCGTTGCCTGTAACCTTTGTGCGGTAGCGTGCCCGGTAGGCTGTATCTCGCTGCAAAAAGCGGAGATGCAGGACGGTCGCTGGTATCCGGAGTTTTTCCGTATCAACTTCTCACGCTGCATTTTCTGCGGTCTGTGCGAAGAGGCGTGCCCGACAACGGCGATTCAGCTCACCCCGGATTTCGAAATGGGTGAATACAAACGTCAGGACCTGGTGTACGAAAAAGAGGATCTGCTGATCTCCGGTCCGGGCAAATACCCGGAATATAACTTCTACCGGATGGCAGGTATGGCAATCGACGGCAAAGATAAAGGTGAAGCGGAAAACGAAGCCAAACCTATCGACGTCAAGAGCCTGTTACCGTAAGGAGAGGGGCAATGGAGTTCGCTTTTTATATCTGTGGCCTGGTCGCCATCCTGACGACGGTACGCGTAATAACGCATACCAACCCGGTGCACGCCTTGCTGTATCTGATTGTGTCTCTGCTGGCCATCGCTGGCGTCTTCTTTTCACTCGGCGCTTACTTCGCCGGTGCACTGGAGATCATCGTTTACGCCGGGGCTATCATGGTGCTGTTCGTGTTTGTGGTGATGATGCTGAACCTCGGCAATACCGTGGTCGAGCAGGAGCGCAACTGGCTGTCGCCGCAAATCTGGATCGGCCCGGCTTTGCTCTCTGCGGTGCTACTGGGGGTGATGATTTACGCCATTCTGGGCGTCAACGATCAGGGTATCGACGGTGCGGCAATTAGCGCGAAAGCGGTCGGTATTACACTGTTTGGCCCCTATGTCCTGGCCGTGGAGCTGGCCTCCATGCTGCTGCTGGCTGGTCTGGTTGTGGCCTTCCATCTGGGGCGCGAAGACAGAGTTGGTGAAGTGCTGAGCAATCGTACCGATGACCGCGCGAAAAGAAAAACGGAGGAGCAAGCATGATCCCCTTACAACATGGACTGATCCTCGCAGCGATTTTGTTTGTTTTGGGTCTGACCGGTTTGGTTATCCGCCGCAACCTGCTGTTTATGCTGATTGGGTTGGAAATCATGATTAACGCTGCTGCGCTGGCCTTCGTGGTTGCTGGCAGTTACTGGGGTCAGACCGACGGGCAGGTGATGTATATCCTCGCCATTAGCCTTGCGGCTGCGGAAGCGAGTATTGGCCTGGCGTTGCTGCTGCAACTCCATCGTCGCCGCCAGAATCTGAATATCGATTCAGTAAGTGAGATGCGTGGATGAACATGCTCGCCTTAACCATTATTTTGCCTTTTATTGGCTTTGTCTTACTGGCCTTTTCCCGCGGGCGCTGGTCAGAGAATCTTTCTGCGACCGTTGGCGTTGGCTCGATTGGCCTCGCGGCGCTGGTGACCGCCCTTGTCGGCGTTGATTTCTTCAATAACGGCCAGCAGGCGTTTTCGCAACCGCTGTGGACGTGGATGGCGGTCGGTGATTTCAACATCGGGTTCAACCTGGTGCTGGACGGCCTGTCGCTGACTATGCTTTCGGTCGTCACCGGTGTGGGTTTCCTGATCCATATGTTCGCTTCGTGGTATATGCGCGGAGAAGAGGGTTACTCCCGTTTCTTCGCCTATACCAACCTGTTTATCGCCAGTATGGTGGTACTGGTACTGGCGGATAACCTGCTGCTGATGTACCTCGGCTGGGAAGGCGTGGGCCTGTGTTCCTATCTGCTGATCGGCTTCTACTACACCGAACCGAAGAATGGCGCTGCGGCAATGAAAGCGTTCGTCGTTACCCGTGTGGGTGACGTCTTCCTCGCTTTCGCGCTGTTCATCCTTTACAACGAACTCGGCACGCTGAACTTCCGCGAAATGGTTGAGCTTGCGCCGCAGCACTTCGCCAACGGCAATAATATGCTGATGTGGGCGACGCTGATGCTGCTGGGTGGTGCGGTCGGTAAATCCGCGCAACTGCCGTTGCAAACATGGCTGGCGGATGCGATGGCTGGCCCGACGCCTGTTTCCGCGCTGATCCACGCCGCCACTATGGTGACCGCCGGTGTTTATCTGATTGCCCGTACGCATGGGCTGTTCCTGATGACCCCGGAAGTGCTGCATCTGGTCGGTATCGTCGGGGCGGTAACGCTGCTGATGGCGGGTTTCGCCGCGCTGGTGCAGACGGATATCAAACGCGTACTGGCCTACTCAACCATGAGCCAGATCGGTTACATGTTCCTGGCGCTGGGCGTGCAGGCCTGGGATGCGGCGATTTTCCACCTGATGACGCATGCATTCTTTAAAGCGCTGCTGTTCCTGTCGTCCGGTTCCGTGATCCTTGCCTGCCATCACGAGCAGAACATCTTTAAAATGGGTGGTCTGCGTAAGTCGATTCCGCTGGTATACGCTTGCTTCCTGGTCGGTGGCGCGGCGCTGTCGGCGCTGCCATTGCTAACCGCAGGCTTCTTCAGTAAGGACGAAATCCTTGCCGGTGCGGTAGCAAACGGCCATGTCAATCTGATGATTGCCGGTCTGGTGGGCGCGTTTATGACATCGCTGTATACCTTCCGCCTGATTTTCATTGTCTTCCATGGGAAAGAACAGATTCACGCTCATGCAGGGAAGGGGATCACCCATCACCTACCGCTGATTGTGCTGCTGCTACTCTCCACCTTTATTGGCGCGATGATTGTGCCGCCGCTGAGAGGCGTTCTGCCAGAAACCACCGAGCTAGCGCACAGCAGTGTGGTCATGCTGGAAGTAGCGTCCGGTGCGGTTGCCGTCATCGGTATTCTACTGGCGGCCTGGCTTTGGCTGGGTAAACGTACGCTGGTGCACTCGATTGCCAACAGCGCTGCAGGTCGTTTCTTCGGGACCTGGTGGTTCAATGCCTGGGGCTTTGATGCGTTGTACGACCGCATCTTCGTGAAGCCGTATCTTGGCATTGCCTGGCTGTTGAAGAGCGATCCGCTGAATGCACTAATGAACATTCCAGCGATCCTTTCCCGCTTTGCAGGCAAAGGGCTGCTGTTTAGCGAGAACGGGTATCTGCGCTGGTATGTCGCGTCGATGAGCATTGGCGCAGTCGTGGTGCTGGCGCTGTTGATGGTATTGCGCTGAGTTTGTGGGCCGGCTGGCGCAGTGCTTATCCGGCCTTCAGACTGAATTTGTGTGATTTGTGGGGCGAGAAGATCCGTCTCCGGTGAAAACATATTTTAGGTAAGTATTCCTGATAGACAGGCGTTATCGGCGAAGTCAGAGTGGACACCGCCTGCGCAGAGCAACCGGAGCGTACTGGAGTACGTGAGGATTGCGAGCACAGCCGGGGTTTGCTATGACGAGCAAGATAGCCTGAACAGGAATTAATATAAGGGACATACACCGCCATGTTATTACCCTGGCTAATACTAATCCCCTTTATCGGCGGCTTTCTCTGCTGGCAGACCGAACGCTTTGGCGTGAAGGTGCCGCGCTGGATCGCTCTGATCACCATGGGACTGACGCTGGCGCTTTCCCTGCAACTCTGGATGCAGGGCGGCTACTCTCTTACGCAATCCACCGGTCTGCCTGCCTGGCAGGAAGAGTTTAAACTGGCGTGGATCCCACGCTTCGGCATCAATATTCATCTGGCGATGGATGGTTTGTCGTTGCTGATGGTCGTGCTGACCGGTTTCCTCGGCGTGCTGGCGGTACTCTGCTCCTGGCGTGAAATCGAGAAATATCAGGGCTTCTTCCATCTTAACCTGATGTGGATTCTGGGCGGCGTTATCGGCGTGTTCCTTGCCATCGACATGTTCCTGTTCTTCTTCTTCTGGGAAATGATGCTGGTGCCGATGTACTTCCTGATTGCACTGTGGGGCCACAAAGCCTCCGACGGGAAGACGCGTATCACGGCTGCAACCAAGTTCTTCATTTATACCCAGGCCAGTGGTTTGGTGATGTTGATTGCCATCCTGGCGCTGGTAGTGGTGCACTATAACGCGACTGGCGTCTGGACATTCGACTATGAAGACCTGCTGAAAACGCCGATGTCCGACCACGTCGAATATCTGCTGATGCTTGGCTTCTTTATTGCCTTCGCGGTGAAAATGCCGGTGGTGCCACTGCACGGTTGGTTACCGGATGCGCACTCGCAGGCACCGACCGCAGGCTCTGTTGACCTGGCGGGGATCCTGCTGAAAACTGCGGCCTATGGTTTGCTGCGCTTCTCGCTGCCTTTGTTCCCGAACGCTTCCGCTGAGTTTGCGCCTATCGCCATGTGGCTGGGGGTCATCGGTATTTTCTACGGTGCGTGGATGGCATTCACCCAGACGGATATCAAACGCCTGATTGCGTACACCTCGGTGTCCCACATGGGCTTCGTGCTGATTGCTATCTACACCGGCAGCCAGCTGGCCTATCAGGGCGCGGTTATCCAGATGATTGCGCACGGTCTCTCTGCGGCGGGTCTGTTTATCCTGTGCGGTCAGTTGTACGAACGCCTGCATACTCGCGACATGCGTATGATGGGCGGGTTGTGGAGCAAGATTAAATGGTTGCCGGCGCTGTCGATGTTCTTTGCTGTTGCCACGTTGGGTATGCCAGGTACCGGTAACTTCGTCGGTGAATTCATGATCCTCTTCGGCAGCTATAAGGTTGTGCCGATGATCACGGTGATTTCCACCTTCGGTCTGGTTTTCGCATCGGTTTACTCACTGGCAATGCTGCATCGCGCCTACTTCGGTAAAGCGAAAAGCGAACTGGCCAGCAAGGAACTGCCGGGGCTGTCACTGCGCGAGCTGTTTATGATCTTGATCCTGGTTGTGCTTCTGGTACTGCTTGGCTTCTATCCGCAGCCGATTCTGGATACTTCGCATGCCGCGATGGGTAATATCCAGCAGTGGTTTGTTAACTCTATTACTACTACAAGGCCGTAAATCGCCATGACAATTACTCCACAACACCTGATTGCGCTGCTGCCGCTGCTGATCGTCGGATTGACGGTGGTGGTTGTGATGCTATCCATTGCGTGGCGACGCAATCATTTCCTCAATGCCACGCTGTCGGTCATCGGTCTGAACGTCGCGCTGCTCTCCCTGTGGTTTGTTGGGCAGGCGGGAGCAATGGATGTGACACCGCTGATGCGCGTCGATGGTTACGCCATGCTCTACACAGGGCTGGTGCTACTGGCGAGCCTCGCCACCTGCACCTTCGCCTATCCGTGGCTGGAAGGGTATAGCGACAACAAAGAAGAGTTTTATCTGCTGGTACTGATTGCCGCGCTGGGCGGCATTCTGTTGGCTAACGCCAACCATATGGCCGCGTTGTTCCTTGGTATTGAACTGATCTCCCTGCCGCTGTTCGGACTGGTAGGTTATGCCTTCCGTCAGAAACGTTCGTTGGAAGCCAGTATCAAGTACACCATTCTGTCTGCCGCAGCCTCTTCTTTCCTGCTGTTCGGTATTGCACTGGTGTACGCACAAACCGGGAACCTGGCATTTGTTGCTATCGGTAAGAGCCTCGGTGAAGGCATGCTGCAGGAGCCGCTGTTGCTGGCGGGTCTGGGCCTGATGATTGTTGGTCTCGGTTTCAAACTCTCGCTGGTGCCATTTCACCTATGGACGCCGGACGTTTATCAGGGCGCGCCTGCGCCAGTTTCCACCTTTCTGGCGACCGCCAGCAAAATTGCCATCTTTGGCGTGCTGATGCGTTTGTTCCTCTACGCGCCGGTTAGCGACAGTGAAGCCGTTCGTGTGGTACTGGGTCTTATTGCCTTTGTTTCCATCATTTTCGGTAACCTGATGGCGCTGAGCCAGACCAACATCAAGCGTCTGCTCGGTTTCTCTTCCATCTCGCACCTCGGTTATTTGCTGGTGGCGTTGATTGCGTTGCAGAGCGGCCGGATGTCGATGGAAACCGTTGGCGTTTATCTGGCTGGTTACCTGTTCAGCAGCCTCGGCGCGTTTGGTGTGGTGAGCCTGATGTCCAGCCCATATCGCGGCCCGGATGCAGAATCGCTATATTCCTATCGCGGTCTGTTCTGGCACCGTCCTATTCTCTCGGCGGTTCTGACGGTGATGATGCTGTCGCTGGCCGGTATTCCGATGACCTTAGGCTTTATTGGTAAATTCTACATCCTTGCTGTCGGCGTTGAGGCGCACCTGTGGTGGTTGACGGGCGCGGTGGTGGTCGGTTCAGCGATTGGTTTGTATTACTACCTGCGCGTGGCGGTGAGCCTCTATCTGAGTGCTCCGCAGCAACTGAACCGCGATGCGCCCTCCGACTGGGCCTACAGCGCTGGTGGGATTGTGGTGCTGATCTCTGCGTTGCTGGTATTACTGTTGGGTATTTACCCGCAGCCGTTGATCAGTATCGTACAGCTAGCGCTGCCGATGATGTAACCGCGTACAGCGCATAAAGAAAAACCGCCGGGCTGCAAACCCGGCGGTTTTTTTATGGTGCAGAAATTATTTCGCCAGTAACGGTTGTGAAGCAACCTGATGGTGGCTGATCAGCGGGCCGCGTACGTTATTGGCGGCACGGTCAAGCACTTCCTGAATAACTGCCGAAAGCTCGTTGATTTCGAACTTCGCAACATAGCCATCGGCCTGCACTTTACGTACGTGATCTTCGTTCGCGCTACCGGAGAGTGACGAGTGGATCACCACCGGAATGTTCTTCAGGCGCGGATCGGTTTTAATCAGACGCGTTAAAGTAAAACCGTCCATTTCCGGCATTTCAAGATCGGTCAATACCATGGCGATCTTATCGCTAACCGGTACACCTTCACTGTCGGCCTGCTGCGCCAGAATCTGGATTTTCTCCCACGCATCTTTGCCGGTGATATGCATGTCGGTCGGAATTTCCATCGAGTTAAGGCCTTTCTCCAGCATGGCGCGTGCAACTTTGGAATCTTCCGCCACAATCGCCACCGAGCCCGGTTTCAGATGGAATTTCTTGTCCGGCACATGATCGCCATGAACGTCGTGATCCGCAGGTACAATGTCATACAGGATCTGCTCAACATCCAACACCATCGCCAGATTGTTGGTGTCCTTATCGTCATCCAGGCAGGCAATACTGGTGATATAACGACCGTTGATCGCTTTCTCAGCCGTATGCACTTGTTTCCAGTCCAGGCGAATGATGTTATCTACTGACTCCACCGCAAAGGCCTGTACGCTACGGGCATATTCTGTGATCAACAAAATATTGAGACCGGTCGTGGGCTTGCAGCCCGCAACCGCTGCCAGGTCAATCACTGGGATCACCTGGTCGCGAATATTGACCATCCCCAGTAAGGGCGGCTTCATTCCGGCAGGGCGAGTGAAGGTGGGCATCGGCACAATTTCACGCAATTTAAACACGTTGATGCCAAACAGCTCTGATTTCGTGGAATCTAACGATCTGCCGAGACGAAACAGCAACAGCTCAAACCGGTTCGACAGAGTAAGATTCGCCCTGTCATCGATGTCTTTCTGGAAATTGTCCATCATGCCCTCAATAGAATATGCCTGCGTATATCTATTATCGGCATGTAGGGAAAAAAATAGAGTGCCTAAATTAAAATCAAATGTGAACTAGCGCAAAATCTTCAGCCAGAGTCGTTTGCGCAAAGAGTGACTGGCATTCGGCCAGCACTGCCTGGCTACCTTTCTCGTCATAACGTGAACTGAGGTGTGTTATCACCAGCCTGCCTACGCCCGCGTTCAGCGCCAGTTGCGCGGCCTGCCGCGTTGAACTGTGGCCGCGGCTATTCGCTTTCTCCTCCATCGCACTTTCCAGTGTAGCTTCATGTACCAGCAGATCCACACCGTGCGCCAGTTCAAGCGATGCAGGGCAGGGAGAGGTATCGCCAAAAATCGCCAGCTTTTTCCCCGGCTCTGCCGGAGCAAGATAATCAGTACCGCACAGCGTGCGGCCATCTTCCAGCGCCACCGTTTCACCCGCTTTTAATTTCTGAAATAGCGGTCCTGGCGCTACGCCTGCGGCGGCCAGCGCGGCCGCATCCAGTGCGCCGGGCTTATCATGCTCCTCAATACGATAACCGTAGCACTCCACCGGGTGCGCCAGCAGATAAGCTGTAACTTTGCGTAGACCGTCATCCACCACCGGCCCGGCCGTAATTTCATGGATTGTCAGCGGATAGTCGGTCCATGAACCGCTCAGCCGTAAGGTTGTTTCCACAAACTCGCGAATGCCTTGCGGGCCATAAATATCCAGCGGCCGAACATTCCCGGCCATCGAGCGGCTGCACAGTAACCCCGGCAGACCAAACAGATGATCGCCATGCAGATGAGTGATAAAAATTTTGTCCAGCTTGCCTGGATGGAACGCTGTGCGTAGCATCTGGTGCTGCGTGCCTTCACCGCAATCAAACAACCAAAGCCCTGCGCGGGTTGGGTGCTGTAAATTCAACAGCATCGCGGTTACGTTACGTGTGCGCGTCGGGACGCCAGCGGAGGTGCCAAGGAAAATCAGTTCCACAGTTATGCTCTGCCCAAATCACAAAAAAATGAGTATAACGGGATGATAACAAATAAGGAGCAAGAGATGATCAACTGGCAAGACCTGCATCATTCTGAACTTACTGTCGCTGGACTCTACGCCGCGCTGAAGCTGCGCTGCGAAGTGTTTGTTGTGGAGCAAACCTGCCCTTATCTGGACGTGGATGGCGATGATCTGATAGGAGAAAACCGACATATCCTCGGCTGGAAAGGGGAGCAACTGGTGGCGTATGCGAGGATTCTGAAAAGTGATGATGATCTATCACCCGTGGTGATTGGCCGGGTGATCGTCAGTGCTCAGGTCAGGGGGGAAAAACTGGGCTACCAGCTAATGGAACGCGCCGTGAATTCCTGTGAGCAACATTGGCCGCAGCGGGCGCTCTACCTGGGAGCACAGGCACATCTGCAATCTTTTTATGCACACTTTGGCTTTCAGCCAGTGACGGATGTTTATGATGAAGATGGCATTGCGCATATCGGAATGGCGCGGGAGATCTGCCAGGCGTAACCCGCAGTGTTTGTCTATAGTTAGCGGACAGGTGCATAACATGGAGACAAACGATGTCATACCACTCTTATGATTCAAACATTGATGACGACCTGACCCTGCTGAGCGAAACGCTGGAAGAAGTCCTTCGCTCCTCGGGCGACCCTGCCGACCAGAAGTACATCGAACTCAAAGCCCGCGCCGAGCAGGCGCTGCATGACGTGAAGAACCGCGTCAGTCGCGCGTCGGATACCTACTACTATCGGGCGAAAAAAGCGGTCTATCGCGCCGACGATTATGTTCATGAAAAACCATGGCAGGGTATTGGTGCCGGCGCTGCTGTCGGTCTGGTACTCGGCCTGCTACTGGCCCGCCGATAACGTTTCACTTCCCCTCCCTGGAACGGGGTACTGTTATTACGCTAAGTACCCCGTATACTATGTGGTTTTTAACAGGGAGGGGCTCGCGTGCTTTCTATTTCCTCTGCGCTTGGCGACCTGTATCGCCGCTTGACCGAGCGTTTTCCCCGGTCGCCTGGTTTTCAGTTTTTTGATGTGCCTTTCCCGTTAAATGACGCTTTCGATCCGCTGGCATGGGTTGCCAGTCAGTCTGTCTGGCCACAATTTTACTGGCAGCAGCGTAGCGGCGACGAGGAAACTGCCGCGCTTGGTGCACTCTGCCGCTTCTCATCGTTACCTCTCGCGCAACAATTTTTATACCCCTTACCAGAGGATGTTCGTATCTGGGGGCTTAATGCTTTCGATCCTTCGCAGGGATCGCTGTTTTTGCCACGCCTTGAGTGGCGTCGTGAAGGTGGACGAGCGATGTTACGGCTCTACCTCTACAGCGATACCTCACTGCATGACGATGCTGAGCGCGCTGTTGAGTTTTTGCAGGCGCTCTCGCCTTTCACCCCGCTTGCCATCCTGAAACAGCAACCATGCCTTGTGCAGCGCCATTACCCGGAGCGTGACGCGTGGAAGAGCCTGATTGCGCAGGCGCTGGGGACGCTCGAAAGTGCGGCGCTCGATAAAGTGGTGCTCGCCCGGGCGACCGATTATTGCTATGCAAATGCCGTGGATGCGGCTTCGCTGATGGCTGCCAGCCGCCGCGTTAATTACCACTGCTTCCACTTTATGATGGTCTTTGATGCACATAACGCCTTTTTAGGATCGCCACCGGAACGGCTATGGCGGCGACGCGGCAATGCACTGCGCACTGAAGCGCTGGCCGGAACGGTGGCGGGTCATGATGACGATCTTCAGGCGCAACGTCTGGGTGCCTGGCTGATGAATGACGATAAAAATCAGCGGGAAAATATGTTGGTGGTGGAAGATATCTGCCAGCGTTTGCAGCAGCAGACGGCTGCTCTCGATGTGTTGCCACCACAGATCGTCAGGCTGCGTAATGTTCAGCACCTCCGGCGTTGTATCTGGAGCGATTTACAAACGCCCGACGACGCATTATG
Organism: Kosakonia arachidis; assembly: GCF_900116535.1. Lineage (GTDB taxonomy): Bacteria > Pseudomonadota > Gammaproteobacteria > Enterobacterales > Enterobacteriaceae > Kosakonia > Kosakonia arachidis. The sequence goes on from NZ_FPAU01000004.1 coordinate 101,619, forward strand.
CCTGCAACTGTTACAGCCGACAGCCGCCGTTGCTGGCTTACCGCGCCGTGCCGCGTGGGACTTTATTCAGCGCCACGAACCGTTCGCCCGTGAATGGTATGCCGGTTCGGCGGGATATTTATCCCGTCAGCAGAGTGAATTCTGCGTCGCGTTACGCTCAGCAAAAGTCAGCGGCAGCACCGTTCGACTGTACGCCGGAGCTGGCATTGTGCCCGGATCGGACGCTGAGCAAGAATGGCAGGAAATCGACAATAAAGCGGCTGGCCTGCGATCTTTATTAGAACTTACGCACGCATAACCGATTCATATCAAAATTAAATTTTTTCTGACTATTTATACTGAACAGCAATATTGATACCGGACAAATTCATGTCAATCAGTTCATTTAACCGACGCTGGGCGACGGTGATCCTTGAGGCCCTTACCCGTCATGGTGTCAGGCATGTTTGTATCGCCCCCGGTTCGCGTTCCACCCCATTAACGCTGGCGGCAGCGGACAATAGCGCTTTTATTCATCATACGCACTTTGATGAGCGCGGTTTAGGGCATCTTGCGCTGGGACTGGCGAAAGCGAGCAAAGAGCCTGTCGCGGTTATCGTGACGTCTGGTACGGCGGTGGCAAATCTCTATCCCGCACTGATCGAGGCCGGGCTGACTGGCGAAAAGCTGGTGCTGCTCACCGCCGATCGTCCGCCAGAGCTGATTGATTGTGGCGCAAACCAGGCTATCCGCCAGCCGGGGATGTTTGCCTCGCATCCTGCTGAATCGCTCGCGTTGCCGCGCCCGTCGCAGGATATCCCGGCCCGCTGGCTGGTATCGGCTATTGATAACGTGCTCGGCTCGCTACATGGTGGGGCGGTACACATAAACTGTCCATTCGCTGAACCCCTGTATGGCGAAATGGATGAAAGCGGTCTTGCCTGGCAGCTGGCGCTGGGCGACTGGTGGCAGAATAATAAACCGTGGCTGCAAACACTGAATAAAATCAGTACAGAAAAGCAGTGTGACTGGTTTTTATGGCGACAAAAACGCGGCGTCATTGTGGCCGGTCGCATGAGTGCGAGCGAAGGTAAACTGCTGGCCGAATGGGCGAAAACGCTTGGTTGGCCATTAATGGGTGATGTTTTATCCCACACTGGCCAGCCGTTGCCGTGCGCCGATCTGTGGCTCGGCAACAGCCGTGCGACAGAAGAACTGGCTCAGGCGCAAATTGTGTTGCAGTTTGGCAGTAGCCTGACCGGTAAAAGGCTACTGCAGTGGCAGGCGACCTGCGAACCACAAGAATACTGGCTGATTGATCATCTACAGGGGCGGCTGGATCCGTCTCACCATCGCGGACGCCGGCTGGTTTCGGATGTCGCCAGTTGGCTGGCGCTACATCCTGCGGAGCCGCGCGCGCCCTGGTGCGTGGAACTGCCTCAGCTCTCCGCGCAGACGTGGGCCAGGGTCGCGGCGCAGCGTGAAACCTTTGGCGAAGCGCAGCTTGCGCACCGCATTGCCGATTATTTACCGGAACAGGGGCAGCTTTTTCTTGGCAATAGCCTGGTTGTCCGGCTGGTGGATGCACTCGGGCAGATCCCGGCAGGTTATCCCGTATTCAGCAACCGCGGCGCCAGCGGCATCGACGGTTTGTTATCAACTTCAGCAGGCGTGCAGCGCGCCAGCGCCCGCCCGACGCTGGCAATGGTTGGCGATCTTTCCGCCCTCTACGATCTGAACGCGCTGGCGTTGTTGCGCCATGTTCCAGCACCATTTGTCCTGCTGGTGGTGAACAACAACGGTGGACAAATCTTTTCTCTGCTACCGACACCGTCCGCCGAGCGTGAGCAGTTCTATCTGATGCCGCAGAACGTGCATTTTGACCACGCGGCAGCAATGTTCGGTCTTGATTACCATCGTCCGGAAAACTGGGAAGCGCTGGCGCAGGCGCTATCTGGCGCGTGGCATAAATCGGGCGCTACGTTGATTGAACTGGTGGTCAACGACACGGATGGTGCGCAGACGTTGCAAACGCTGCTGGCGCAGGTGAGCCAGCTGTGATGCTGCATGGGCTTGCTCTCCCCGCCGACAGGCCACAGCCGTGGCTGGTGTTTTTGCACGGCTTTTCCGGCGATAACCGCGAGTGGCAAGCGGTCAGTGAAATGCTGACTGCGTTCCCCCGGCTTCTGCTCGATCTGCCTGGGCATGGTGGTTCCGCCGATCTCTCTGTGACTTCGTTCGATGACATGGACGCGCTGCTGCGGGTAACGCTTACTCGTTACAACATAAAAAAATACTGGCTGGTAGGTTATTCGCTGGGCGGGCGGGTTTCGATGTATCACGCCTGCCAGCATCCTGCCGGTTTGTGTGGTGTCGTGGTAGAAGGTGGGCACCCAGGATTGCCTGATGAAAGCAGACGCCACGAACGTCTGGGATCGGACAGACAATGGGCGGCGCGTTTTCGTCAGCAGCCGCTGGAGGTTGTCTTTGATGCCTGGTACCGGCAACCGGTTTTTGCCTCGCTCAGCGAGCCGCAGCGCGCGGCGCTGGTCGCATTGCGCAGTCGGAACAATGGCGCAACGCTTGCCACTATGCTTGAAGCAACATCGCTGGCGCAGCAACCCGATCTTCGTAGCCTATTACGGACACTTTCCATTCCTGTTCATTATTTATACGGTGAATATGACAGTAAGTTTCAGATGCTGGCGACGCAAGTCACCGGCCACTGTCACGCCATTCCTGCCGCCGGGCACAACGCGCACCGGGAAAATCCCGCAGCCGTTGCTGACATCCTGGCGCGAATTCTGCGTCTTGAGATAAAGGGCACACTATGATCTACCCAGATGAAAGCATGCTTTACGCGCCGGTTGAGTGGCGTGACTGTTCCGAAGGCTACACCGACATTCGTTACCAGAAATCTGCTGACGGGATTGCCAAAATCACCATCAATCGTCCGCAGGTGCGCAATGCGTTCCGTCCGCTGACGGTGAAAGAGATGATCCAGGCACTGGCCGATGCGCGTTATGACGACAGCATTGGCGTTATCATTCTGACTGGTGAAGGTGACAAAGCATTTTGTTCCGGTGGCGATCAGAAAGTGCGTGGTGATTATGGTGGCTATCAGGATGACTCCGGCGTTCATCATCTTAACGTGCTCGATTTCCAGCGCCAGATCCGTACCTGCCCGAAACCGGTGGTGGCGATGGTGGCTGGCTATTCTATCGGCGGCGGCCATGTGCTGCACATGATGTGCGATCTGACCATTGCGGCAGAAAACGCGATTTTCGGCCAGACCGGTCCGAAAGTCGGCTCCTTTGATGGTGGCTGGGGCGCGTCTTATATGGCGCGTATTGTCGGGCAGAAAAAAGCCCGCGAGATCTGGTTCCTCTGCCGTCAGTATGACGCGCAACAGGCGCTGGATATGGGGCTGGTGAACACGGTGGTGCCGGTGATGGAGCTGGAGAAAGAGACTGTGCGCTGGTGCCGAGAAATGCTGCAAAACAGCCCGATGGCGCTGCGTTGCCTGAAAGCGGCGCTGAATGCTGACTGCGACGGTCAGGCGGGTCTGCAAGAGCTGGCGGGCAATGCCACCATGTTGTTCTATATGACCGAAGAGGGCCAGGAAGGGCGCAACGCTTTTAACCAGAAACGTCAGCCCGATTTCAGCAAATTCAAACGGAACCCATAATGCGACAGGCGCAACTTTACCGTTGGCAAATTCCGCTCGATGCGGGCGTCGTGCTGCGTGAGCGGCGCCTGAAAACCCGCGACGGGTTATTTGTCCATTTGCAGGTCGACGGGCGCGAAGGATGGGGAGAGATCTCCCCACTGCCGGGCTTTAGTCATGAAACGCTTGACGAGGCACAACAGTCGGCAATCAGCTGGCTGTGCGGCTGGCGTGAAGAGAAAACGTTATCGCTGCCCGAGCAGCCTTCGGTGGCGTTTGGTTTAAGTTGTGCGCTGGCGGAACTGTGCGGTGAGTTACCGCAACAGGCAGACTATCGGGCCGTCATGCTGTGTACTGGCGATCCAGACGATCTCTTCGCTGCACTGGCTGCTTTACCGGGTGAAAAAGTGGCGAAAGTGAAGGTCGGGTTATACGAAGCGGTGCGCGATGGCATGGTGGTTAACCTGCTGCTGGAGTCGATCCCTGATTTATGCCTGCGCCTGGACGCCAACCGTGCCTGGACACCGCTAAAAGCGCAGCAGTTCGCCAAATATATAAACCCGGAATACCGTTCGCGCATCGCTTTTCTCGAAGAGCCATGCAAAACCCCCGCAGAGTCGCTGGCCTTTGCCCGCGAAAGCGGAATCACTATCGCCTGGGATGAAAGCCTGCGCGATGATGATTTTCAGCTTACGCTGCAGCAAGGATTGGGTGCTGTGGTGATCAAACCTACGCTGACCGGCAGTTTGCAGCGGGTACAACAGCAGGTTGCCGCTGCCAAAGCGCTAGGGCTGACGGTGGTGATCAGTTCGTCCATTGAATCCAGCCTTGGCCTGACGCAACTCGCGCGTATCGCCGCCTGGCTGACGCCCGGCACCCTTCCCGGGCTGGATACCTTACAACTGATGCAGTGCCAGCTCCTGCGCCGCTGGCCAGAAAGCGATTTACCCTGTTTACAGGCAGAGGTACTGGAACCCCTACTATGACCTTTACGGACTGGCCCTGGAGGCACTGGCGGCAGGTTCGCGGTGATCAGATAGCCGCCCGCCTTGAACAACAGACTCTGAACTGGCGCGAACTGTGCGCACGTATTGATGCGCTGGCCAGCGGTTTTGCGTGCCAGGGAGTAAACGTCGGTGATGGCGTGATGTTGCGGGCGCGTAATCATCCGGATACGCTGCTGGCGTGGCTGGCACTGTTGCAGTGTGGCGCGCGGGTGCTACCGGTGAACCCGCAACTGCCCGCCGTGTTGCTGGATGCACTCTTACCACAGCTGACGTTGCGCTTTGCGTTGGATTTAGATGCTGGCGTCGACTGGCCTGCTCTGGAGGCGCTGGCGCTTCATGAACTCGCTGGCGAGCATGCGGTGGTGTGGCAGCCGAAGCGTCTGGCATCCATGACCTTAACTTCCGGCTCCACCGGCCTGCCGAAAGCGGCAGTGCACACGTTTCATGCTCACCTCGCCAGCGCCCAGGGCGTGCTGGCGTTGATTCCCTATGCTGACAATGATGACTGGCTGCTATCGCTGCCGCTGTTTCACGTTTCCGGGCAGGGGATTTTGTGGCGCTGGTTGCTGGCCGGAGCACGGATCGCCGTACAGCCTGCATTGCCTCTGGCACAGGCGCTGGTCGATTGTACGCATGCTTCGTTGGTGCCGACGCAACTGTGGCGCTTACTCAACGATAGCGCGTCGGTATCGTTGAAATCGGTACTGCTGGGCGGCGCAGCGATCCCGGTAGCGCTGACGCAGCAGGCGCGTGAGCGTGGTATTCGCTGCTTTTGCGGTTATGGCCTGACGGAGTTTGCCTCAACGGTCTGCGCTAAAGAAGCAGACGGCGCGCCAGATGTCGGTTATGCCCTGCGCGGACGCGAAGTGAAAATTGTTGGTGAAGAGGTCTGGCTGCGAGCGGAGAGCATGGCGTCAGGGTACTGGCGTGACGGTGAGCTTCTGCCTCTGGTGAACAGTGAGGGCTGGTTTGCCACCCGCGATCGTGGGATGCTCAACGGTGGTTGCCTCACTATCCGTGGTCGGCTGGATAACCTTTTCTTCAGCGGCGGAGAAGGGATTCAGCCGGAAGAGGTGGAACGCGTGATCGCGCGTCATCCACAGGTTCAGCAGGTTATGGTTGTGCCGGTTGATGATGCTGAGTTCGGCCAGCGTCCACTGGCTGTGGTGGAGTGTGAGGGCGGCGTTGATGCGGCTGCGCTGTCAGCGTGGGTGAGTGATAAACTGGCTCGTTTTCAGCAGCCGCTGCGCTGGCTGGAGATGCCTGCTGAGCTGAAAAATGGCGGGATCAAAATCTCGCGGCGCGCGGTGCTTCAGTGGGCGAATGCCACAGTGAATGGCACGGTGCGATCGGCATAAGGCGGCGTTAATGAACATGGTGCATTGCGGTACTGCAAAAGGGGTTCAAGCCCGACGATGTAGTAAAACTGACCGGGCTCCGGCTGACGTGGTTGAGCAGGCCAGTCATTGAGGTTTACAGCACTCTTTTCAGGGTGAGTGTCCTGCGGGTGGCGTCGTTGAGATCGTAACGATGCAGGTCCGCAGGCTTCACCCACGCAAAATCCTGAAACTCGTCATTGATGCTGACTTCACGGTTGGCGCTGATGCAGTCAAAAATCAGGTAAATCATGTAGATCTGCTCTTTCGTGCCGTCGGGGTAGGTTTTCATCCGCGTATCATCGCGAAAGGTCCACGGCGTTATCTGGCTTAGCACCAGTTTATCGCCCAACTCTTCGCGGATCTCTCTGCGCAGCGCTTCTTCAATCCGCTCACCTGGCTCTACACCGCCACCCGACAAAGCCCACTGGCCAGGAAAGACGCCACGGTCATCGGCCATTTTACATATCAGGTAGGCGCCGTCATTTTGAATCAGCGGGCAGACAATTGTCCGTTGTCGCATTGTTATCTCCTTGATAATAATGAAAATAAAGCACGGCATTATAGCACGCCGCGGCGCAGAAAAAGTGAGCGGCTTAGCGCATTATCCCTTTTTTATTGATGATGCGAAAAGAAAAATAGGCATATAATCAGCAGCTTTGGGAAATTGGTTTGAAATGTGCGGATATCAAAAATGAAAAAAGTGGCTTTATTAGGATTAGCCAGTCTGCTGCTGGCATCTGCTGGTGCCCAGGCTGTGAGTTTGAATGGTCAGCTTGGTAAAAACTACAGCAACTTAGGTTTCGGTCTTGGTACTGAAACCAGCGGTATTGCCGTAACCGGCAACTGGGCGCACAGCGAAGATGATGGTGAAGTCGCCGGTCTCGGTCTGGGTTATAACCTTCCACTGGGGCCGTTCCTGGCGACGGTCGGCGGTAAAGGCCTTTACATCAGCCCGGATTCCGGTAGCGACGGTTACGCCATTGCGGTCGGTGGCGGCCTGCAATGGAAAATCGCCAGCAGCTTCAGCCTGTTCGGCGAATATTATTACTCGCCGGATTCGCTCTCCAGTGGTGTGAAAGCGTATCAGGAAGCGAACGCGGGTGCGCGTTATACCATCATGCGCCCACTGACCGTTGAAGCCGGTTATCGCTATATCGATATGACCGGTAAAGAAGGTCATCGTGATAACGCCGTAGCCGATGGCCCATACGTCGGCGTAAGTGCTAGCTTCTGATTCCCCGGCGCGGCGTCGTCCGCGCCAGTTTATTGCCTTTTTGGGCATGCACATGCGTTATAGTGTTTCAACCTCGATTGCTGGAGATAACAATGTTAAACGTGGAGATGCTGTCCACCGGCGATGAAGTGCTGCATGGTCAGATTGTGGATACCAACGCGGCATGGCTGGCGGACTTTTTCTTTAATCAGGGACTGCCGTTAACGCGCCGCAACACCGTCGGCGATAATCTCAATGATCTGGTTGCCATTCTGCGTGAACGCAGCGAACACGCGGATGTGCTGATTGTAAACGGTGGTCTTGGGCCAACCAGCGACGATCTGAGTGCGTTGGCGGCGGCAACGGCCAAAGGCGAAGAACTTGTTCTGCACAAAGCCTGGCTGGCGCAAATGGAGCGTTTTTTCAGTGAACGTGGCCGCGTGATGGCACCCAGCAACCGCAAACAGGCGGAAATACCGGCCAGCGCGGAATTGATAGATAATCCGGTCGGCACCGCATGCGGCTTTGCGGTACAGTTCAACCGCTGTCTGATGTTCTTTACTCCCGGCGTACCGTCTGAGTTCAGAGTGATGGTCGAGCATGAAATCCTGCCGCGTCTGCGTGCGCGCTTTACGCTGCCAGAGCCGCCAATTTGTCTGCGTCTGACCACCTTTGGCCGCTCAGAAAGCGATCTGGCGCAAAGCCTGGCGCACCTCGAATTACCAGAAGGCGTAGTGATGGGCTACCGCTCATCGATGCCGATTATTGAACTGAAGCTGACCGGTCCGGCGGAGCATCGCGCGGCAATGGAAACCATATGGACACAGGTGAAACGTGTTGCCGGAGAGAGCCTGATTTTTGAAGGTACTATCGGCTTACCGGCGCTGCTTGCCACGCGGCTGCGCGAGCGTCAGCTCAGCCTGACCCTGAGCGAGCAGTTCACCGGTGGTCTGGTCGCGCTGCAACTTTCCCGGGCCGGTGCGCCGTTGCTGGCCAGCGAAGTATTGCCGTCGCAGGCGGAAGCACTGGCGCAAAGCGCACGCTGGACGACCGAACTGCGCAACCGGCATCTTGCCGGGCTAGCGCTGACCGTTACTGGCCTGGAAGAGGATCACCTTAACTTTGCGCTTGCCACGCCGGAAGGGACGCAGGCGCTGCGGGTGAATTTCAACACCAATCGCCATGGCCTGGTAGTGCGCCAGGAAGTGTGTGCGATGATGGCGCTCAATATCCTGCGCCGCTGGCTGGAAGGTAAAGATCTGGCCAGCGATCACGGCTGGATCAATGTCGTCGAAACCCTGTCGGTGTAATTCCGAAAGAAAGGGTAACGGCTCGCCGTTACCCTAATGCTTGCGCCAGCAGCGTGATGGGGTGTTCGCAGCGCTTGCTGGTGGACATCTCAATCTGCCATTTACAGGTTTCACAATCCGTCACCACCAGGTCGGCGCCGCTGGCCTCAATCTGGGCAAACAGCGGCGCGCCAATGGCCTGCGACGTCGTGTAATTCTCACTTTTAAAACCGTATGTGCCAGCGATACCGCAACAGCGCGAGTCCAGCACCGTCAGTTCCAGCCCCGGAATGCGCCGCAGAAGCTCCAGCGTATAGTGCGTCCAGCCCATTTTTTCCATATGACATGGGGTGTGATAGACCACCTTCAGCGGTGTCTCACGCAGCGTCAGCTTCTTCCCTTCATCCAGCATACGCCAGATCCAGCGCGTCGCCAGATCGATGTGTGAGCGCACATGACTGTTATCCACATCCAACAGATGCGGATACTCATCGCGCAGGGTGAAAGCGCAGGTGGAGGAGGTGGCGATCACCGGTAAGCCTTGCTCGCCAATGGTCTGCGTCAGCGACTGCACATTGAATTGCGCCTGTTTTTTCGCTTTTGCGAAGAAGCCATTGGCAATCAGCGGCACGCCACAACATTTTTCCCGCTGTAATAACTGTACACCAATCCCCATGTTGTTCAGCAGGCGGATGAGATCTTTGCCCAACTGCGGATGGTTGTAATTGACATAGCAGCCGTGAAAAAACGCGACCTGTTGAGGAAATGCCCGTTGTTGCACGGCGATGCTACGATACCAGCGGCGAAAAGTGCCGTGAGAGTATTTGGGCAGCGTGCGGTGGTGATCGATTTTCAGCGTCTTATCAAGCAACTGACGTACCGGCTTTAACGCTGTAGCGGTGTTGACGAGCGGAGCAAACGGCGTTGACAGCGAGCCCATCAAATCCGTATGGCTGAGTATGGCATTACGCAGCGAGAACGGTTTTTCCGCGTACTGGACACGGGCGCGCTGAATAATGTCGCCAATCTTCACCCCGGAAGGGCAGGCGGTTTCACAGCGTTTACAGTTGGTGCAATACTTCAGCGCATCGTCATACAGCGCGGCATCTTTCAGACGCAGCCTTTCACCATCGGGGCCGGCTTGTTTTGGACCCGGATAATTGGGATTGACCCGGCTGACCGGGCATGCAGTGGTACATGCAGTGCATTTAATACAGCTTTCGAACTGCGTGCTGTTCATTGTTCTCCTCCCTGTGCAATGATCTGCTGCGCAGCATGCAGCGCCGTTACGGCGCAAACCCCGCCGCCGCATCCCTGGGCAACGGCATCGAACCCGCCCAGTACCGAACCAATGATATAAAGATTATCCACGACAGCGCCCTGATACATGCCGCGCAGTTGTGCGTCGGTCCGGACGCCAAATTGCTGCCATGGCTGGCTGTCAAACACATCGTCGCAATACCAGTCGCTGCGCTTGTCGCTCTGCATGACATCAAGATCAAAAACTGCCTCCCGCACGCGATCGCGCCCGGCGATCAGGCCATTACTGAAGAAGCTGCCGCTGGCAAGCACGACGTGGCGTGCGCGCAGCGGGATGTCTTCATGCTTACGGGTCCAGAGCTGTGTGACATGGTTGTGGCTGATGTCGGCACGCAACACATCGTCGCCAGGCATCCAGCTCCCGCCTTGTTGAATAAAACGCTGCTGCAACAATGACTGCATACGCATTCCCGGTACGGATGGTGGCAGCGTCGGCAGTAGGCGCAGTGGGCAGGCTAATTGTTTATTCAGTTGTGTAAATACGTGGTTGTCCGTCAGGCCGAAGCAGGCGGGCAGCCAGAGCATCCCGTATTGTTGGCTGAGCGGAAGCAGCGCGTCATACAGTTCGCTATAGTGTTCCGGAGCATCCAGCAGGCGGGCAATATTCACCGAGCGGAACTCGCTGGGGTTATCGCGCAGCCTGTCCAGCGCAGGCAGTTCAATCTCTTCTGCATGAGCATCGATGCCGCGTTTACGCAACGCGCCTGCTGCCAGCTGCGGCTGAAAATCAAGAAATCCACTAATACCGACTACCGCAGTTTGCTGTTGCGCCTCTGTTTTGCGCGGTACTTCCTGCGGACTAAGCCAGGCGCGGCGAAACGTGCCCAGCGGCGTTACGCGTTGATGTGGTGTTTCAATCTCGCCTTCCAACGTCAGATTACAGTCGGCGAGCAGGGTTTGTGCCTGTTGCGCGTAGCGACGCACCGCTTTCGCTCCCAGCAGCGCGTAAGGATGCGCACCGTGCTGTTGCTCCAGTAAGGTAATCGCACTGTCGATGTCGGTAACCGGTTGTCCGTCCGGCAGAAAGGAGAGCAGATCCAGCGAGCCGGAAGAGAAACTCAGTGCGCTCTGGCCCCGGCTGATAATCGCGCAGCGCTGCCCGCTTTCACTCAGGCGAATGCCGCACAGCAATCCTGCCAGCCCGCCGCCTATGATGACCGTATCAAATCTCATCTTCTGCCTCCTTTTCCAGACCACATAATCCCTGGTAAACCCAACGAGTGAACTCGCTTTCACGCAGGGCATCGCCCCAGGCCACCGGTTTCACACCTTTCCAGCGCTCATTAAGGAAATCGTTCAACTGGCTGAGAGACTCGGTTTCGCTGGTAACATGCAGACGGTTTAACAACCCGGCGGCGCGACAGGCACATAACTCACCCTGGCAGGTGCCCATGCCGACGCGTGTGCGGCGGCGCAAATCGAGCAGCGAATGGACATTCAGGTTTTCCACGGCGTACTGCACTTCGCCCGCCGTCACGGCTTCACATTCGCAGACCAGGCTGCGGTTATGACGATCGCTGCCGAGCCAGCCAGGCGTGCGATCGCCGTGACGATAAACCGCAGAACCGCGCAGTGGCGTTGGCAGTGAGATGACTTTTTTCAGCGTTTGTTCGGTTGATTCCCGTGAGCCTGGCAGCGGTGTGGAGGCGGTGGTGCAGGTTGCGCTGTGGTTCAGCTTACGGCAGACAGCGTCCGTTGCCCATTCGGCCATCAGGCGGTAAGTCATTAGTTTACCGCCCGTAATGGTGATAAACCCTTCCAGCCCGTCGCGCTGCGCATGATCCAGCAGCACAATGCCGCGGCTGACATTGCGACCGCTCGGATCGTCGTCGCTGGCTACCAGTGGACGCACACCCGCATAGGCGCGCAGAATGCGCGTTTGCGCCATGACCGGCGCCAGTTTTTCCCCTTCGCGCAGTAAAATATCCACCTCTTCTGGCGTCACGCGGACGTTATCGATATCGGCGTAATCAATGTGCGTGGAGGTGGTACCGATCAGCGAAATGGTGTCACCAGGCACCAGAATATCGGCATCGGCAGGTTTGCGGCAGCGGTTAATAACCCGCTGATTGATTCGGTGATCGAGAATTAATAACGCGCCTTTGGCGGGGAACATGCGAATGCGCAGATCGGCATATTCCGCGATGCGCTGGCCCCAGATCCCGGCGGCGTTCACCACTACCGGCGCGTAAAGCTGCAGATTTTCGCCGCTGGCAGGATGCCAGAGATTAACGCCACTCACGCGATCGCCATGGCGAATCAATCCGCACACTTCGTGGCCGGTAAGGATTTTTGCTCCGTGCTCACGCGCATCCAGCATATTGCTGGCGGTCAGGCGGAAGGGATCAACCGTCCCATCCGGTACGCGTACGGCGCCAAGCAGTATTGGGTTAACGCTCGGTTCTAACTGCCGCGCTTCCTGCGGCGAAATCGCCTGTGCCGGAATGCCAGCCTGCTGGCAGCAATCTATAAACTGGCGTTGATAGACCAAATCATCCTCCGGCAGCGTAATGAACAGACCATCGGTGGGTTCAACGCAGTGGCGGGCAATGCGTTTGAGGATTTGGTTCTCTGCAATACATTCGCGCGCAGATTCATTATCGGTGACCGCATAGCGTGCGCCGCTATGCAGCAGCCCATGGTTGCGACCGGTTGCACCGGTAGCGATATCGTGACGTTCGATCAGTACCGCGCGCAGTCCGCGCAGGGCGCAATCACGGGCTATCCCGGCACCGGTAGCTCCGCCGCCAATAATGATCACATCATAATCAGGAGAGTTATGCATCCTGGCGTCCCTGTGGGTGACTTTCAGATACAACCATTTAGCCACATTATAAGTATGGTTTGTTTGATATCGCGCATATTCGAGCAAATAACGAAAGTGAAAAGCGCTTTCATGCGTGGAATTAGACTCTTGTCATATTTCTGTAACATTAATTGCGACGACATGTTTTCTCTACGTAAAACTTTCTCTACAATTCGCCGCGAATAACTTTTGTCATGTTCGTTTTCACTCATTACTGAACGAAATGAGTTTCACCGAGCCACGGAGGCCGCTATGTTGAGTATTTTTAAACCCGCACCCCATCTTTCGCGTCTGCCGGATGCACAAATCGACCCGCTGTACCGGCGACTGCGCTGGCAAATTTTCCTCGGTATTTTTTTTGGTTACGCTGCCTACTATCTGGTACGTAAAAACTTTGCCCTGGCCATGCCATACCTCGTTGAACAGGGGTTCTCCCGTGGCGATCTGGGGTTCGCGCTGTCGGGTATCTCGATTGCCTACGGTTTTTCAAAATTCATCATGGGCTCGGTATCGGATCGTTCGAATCCGCGCATGTTTCTGCCTACCGGGCTGATTCTTGCTGCCGCCGTGATGCTGTTTATGGGCTTTGTGCCATGGGCAACCTCAAGCATTATGACCATGTTTGTGCTGCTTTTTTTATGCGGTTGGTTCCAGGGAATGGGGTGGCCGCCGTGCGGACGTACTATGGTGCACTGGTGGTCACAGAAGGAACGTGGTGGCATTGTTTCTGTGTGGAACTGTGCGCATAACGTTGGCGGCGGCATTCCGCCACTGCTGTTTTTGCTGGGGATGGCCTGGTTTAACGACTGGCATGCGGCGCTGTATATGCCAGCCTTTGGTGCGATTCTGGTAGCGATTATCGCCTTTGCACTGATGCGTGATACCCCGCAATCGTGCGGTTTGCCGCCGATTGAAGAGTACAAAAACGACTACCCGGACGATTACAGCGACAAGCACGAAGAAGAGCTGTCGGCGAAGCAGATTTTTATGCAGTACATTCTGCCGAACAAGCTGTTGTGGTATATCGCCGTGGCTAATGTGTTCGTGTACCTGTTGCGCTACGGTATTCTCGACTGGTCGCCAACTTACCTGAAAGAAGTGAAGCACTTCGCGCTGGATAAATCCTCGTGGGCCTATTTTCTGTATGAGTACGCCGGTATTCCCGGCACGCTGCTCTGCGGCTGGATGTCGGACAAAGTGTTCCGTGGCAATCGCGGCGCGACCGGCGTGTTCTTTATGACTTTGGTGACGATCGCGACTATCGTTTACTGGCTGAACCCGGCAGGCAATCCGACGGTAGATATGGTCTGTATGATCGTCATTGGTTTCCTGATTTATGGCCCGGTGATGCTGATTGGCCTGCATGCGCTGGAACTGGCACCGAAAAAAGCGGCGGGTACGGCAGCCGGGTTTACCGGCTTATTTGGCTACCTCGGCGGTTCTGTCGCCGCCAGCGCCATTGTCGGTTATACCGTTGATTTCTTCGGCTGGGATGGCGGTTTTATGGTGATGATCGGCGGCAGTATTCTCGCCGTTTTGTTGCTGATTATCGTGATGCTGGGCGAAAAACGTCACCATGCTGAGATACTGACGCGCCGTCAGTAAAAGGAAGAGCAGATGAAAACCACATTTACCCGCATCACAACCGGCCTGCTGCTGGCCGGTTTATTTGCCAGCCATGCGCTGGCGGAAGAGAAAATCGTGATTGCCCATCGTGGCGCAAGCGGCTATCTGCCGGAGCATACATTACCGGCCAAAGCGATGGCCTATGCGCAGGGTGCTGATTATCTCGAGCAGGATCTGGTGATGACCAAAGACGACCAGTTGGTTGTTCTGCACGATCATTATCTGGATCGCGTGACCGATGTGGCGGAGCGTTTTCCGCAGCGCGCCCGTAAAGATGGCCGCTTTTACGCCATCGACTTTACGCTAGACGAAATCCGTTCGCTGAAGTTTACCGAAGGCTTCGATGTGGAAAACGGCAAGAAAGTGCAACTTTTTCCGGGACGTTTCCCGATGGGCAAATCGGAATTCCGCATTCATACCTTTGCTGAAGAGATTGAGTTTGTGCAGGGCTTGAACCACTCCACTGGCAAAAATGTTGGTATCTACCCAGAAATCAAAGCGCCGTGGTTCCATCATCAGGAAGGTAAGGACATTGCCGCGAAAACGCTGGAAGTGCTGAAAAAGTACGGTTACACCAGCAAAAAAGACAAAGTCTACCTGCAATGTTTTGATGCCGATGAGCTGAAGCGCATTAAACATGAGCTGGAGCCGAAGATGGGAATGGATCTCAATCTGGTGCAACTGATTGCCTATACCAAATGGCATGAAACCCAGCAAAAACAGTCGGAGGGTAAATGGGTGAATTACAACTATGACTGGATGCTGCAACCCGGTGCGATGCGGCAGATTGCGCAGTATGCCGACGGGATTGGCCCGGATTACCATATGCTGGTGGCTAAGGGCTCTACACCGGGCAACGTGAAGCTAACGCAGATGGTAAAAGAGGCGCATGAAAATCATTTGCAGGTGCATCCTTTTACCGTCCGTGCGGATCAGCTTCCGCCATATGCCAGCGATGTTAATCAGCTCTATAACGTCTTATACAAACAGGCGGACGTGGATGGTCTGTTCACCGATTTTCCCGATAAAGCGGTGCAGTTTTTGAAGGCAAAATAAAACAAAAGGGCCAGTGAAGGCCCTTTTTTACATCTCTATCTCAATATCGCCTTTCGCCCGGCAGCAGCAGGGCAAAATTTCACCTTCGTTAACGAAGGCCAGCGGCCTGGCAATCCAGTCAACCTGACCTGCTACCAGACGACAGCGACAGGAACCGCAGTAGCCTTCGCGGCACTGGTACTCCACCTCCACCTGCTGTGACTCCAGTGCCACCAGCAGGGAAGGGTGCTCATCCCGGCACAGCACCTCGGTGCCGGAAAGGCGCAGCGTTACGCGGCTCATCAGAGCTGGAAGCTGCTCAAATCGTCGGTATCGACTTCAGAATCAATCTGACCGACAAGGTAGGAACTGACTTCCACTTCCTGCGGTGCCACCTGCACGTTATCGGAAACCAGCCAGGTGTTGATCCACGGAATCGGGTTTGAACGCGTCTGGAACGGCAGATCGAGGCCAACCGCCTGCATGCGGATGTTAGTAATATACTCGACGTATTGGCAGAGAATGTCTTTGTTCAGACCGATCATTGAACCGCCCTGGAACAGGTATTCTGCCCACTCTTTTTCTTGTAATGCCGCCTGCACGAACAGGTCATAGCATGCCTGTTTGCACTCTTCGGCAATCTCTGCCATTTCTGGATCGTCAACGCCAGAGCGCAGCAGATTCAGCATATGCTGAGTGCCGGTCAGGTGCAGTGCTTCATCGCGGGCAATCAGGCGGATGATTTTGGCGTTACCTTCCATCAGTTCGCGCTCGGCAAAGGCAAAGGAGCAGGCGAAGCTGACATAGAAGCGAATCGCTTCCAGCGCGTTAACGCTCATCAGGCACAGGTAGAGTTTCTTTTTCAGCTCGCGCAGGTTCACGGTAACGGTTTTGCCGTTCACGGTGTGTGTCCCTTCGCCCAGCAGGTGCCAGTAGCTGGTCATTTCAATCAGTTCATCATAGAAATGCGAGATGCCTTCTGCACGCTTGAGGATCTGCTCGTTCGTGACGATATCGTCAAACACCACCGCCGGATCGTTAACGATGTTGCGGATGATGTGGGTGTAAGAGCGGGAGTGGATGGTTTCGGAAAATGCCCACGTCTCGACCCAGGTTTCCAGTTCCGGAATGGAGATCAGCGGCAGCAGCGCGACGTTCGGGCTACGCCCCTGGATGGAGTCCAGCAGCGTCTGGTATTTCAGGTTGCTGATAAAAATATGTTTTTCGTGCTCTGGCAGCGCCTGGAAATCGATACGGTCGCGGGAAACATCAACTTCTTCCGGACGCCAGAAGAAGGAGAGTTGTTTTTCAATCAGCTTTTCAAAGATGTCATATTTTTGCTGATCGTAGCGCGCCACGTTAACCGGCTGGCCAAAGAACATCGGCTCCAGTAGCTGATTGTTTTTCGTCTGTGAAAAAGTGGTGTAAGCCATGAAAGTGTCCTGTCTTGCGAAAGAAAAGGGCGGGTTTCCCCGCCCCTTCGTTAGATCTTACATGCGCCGCTTTCGCAGCCATCGTCCTGGATGGAAGGCACAAGGTCATCCTGGGCATCTTCTGCGCCATCGCGAGTGTTTTGATAGTAGAGCGTTTTCACACCAAATTTGTAGGCGGTGAGCAAGTCTTTCAGTAATTGCTGCATCGGCACTTTGCCTGACGTGAAACGGTTCGGATCGTAGTTGGTGTTCGCCGAGATCGACTGATCAATAAACTTCTGCATAATGCCGACCAGTTGCAGATAGCCGTCATTGTTCGGCATTTCCCACAGGAGCTCGTAAGCGGTGCTCAGTTTTTCGTAGTCCGGCACGACCTGGCGCAGAATACCATCTTTCGACGCCTTGATGCTCACATGGCCGCGCGGCGGTTCGATACCGTTGGTGGCGTTGGAGATCTGCGATGACGTTTCAGACGGCATCAACGCAGAGAGCGTCGAGTTACGCAGACCGTGCGTTTTAATGGATTCACGAAGTGCTTCCCAGTCGTAATGCAGCGGTTCGTTGGTAATAGCGTCGAGATCTTTCTTGTAAGTATCGATCGGCAAAATACCCTGCGAATAGGTGGTTTCGTTGAACCACGGGCATGCGCCTTGCTCTTTCGCCAGCTCGTTAGACGCTTTCAGCAGCCAGTACTGAATGGCCTCGAAGGTCTGATGCGTCAGGTTATTGGCACTGCCGTCGGAGTAACGTTTGCCGTTCTTCGCCAGCCAATAAGCAAAGTTGATCACGCCGATACCCAGTGTACGACGGCCCATGGCGCCACGTTTGGCGGCCAGGATCGGGTAATCCTGGTAATCCAGCAGAGCGTCGAGAGCGCGTACCGCAAGCGTTGCCAGCTCTTCCAACTCGTCGAGGTTTTTGATGGCGCCGAGGTTAAAAGCAGACAGTGTGCAGAGTGCGATTTCACCGTTTTCATCGTTAACGTCTTCCAACGGCTTGGTCGGCAAAGCGATTTCGAGGCACAAGTTGGACTGACGCACTGGCGCGACCTTCGGGTCGAACGGGCTGTGAGTGTTGCAGTGGTCGACGTTCTGGATGTAGATACGGCCCGTTGAGGCACGTTCCTGCATCATCAGCGAGAACAGTTCCACCGCTTTGATGCGCTGCTTACGGATGCTGTCGTCTTTCTCATATTGCGTGTACAGACGTTCGAACTCGTCCTGATCGGCGAAGAACGCGTCGTACAAACCTGGGACGTCAGACGGGCTGAACAGCGTGATCTCTTCACCTTTCAACAGACGGGTGTACATCAGTTTGTTGATCTGTACGCCGTAGTCCATGTGACGCACGCGGTTACCTTCCACGCCGCGGTTGTTTTTCAGTACCAGCAGGCTTTCGACTTCCAGATGCCATATAGGGTAGAACAGGGTGGCGGCGCCACCGCGTACACCGCCCTGCGAGCAGGATTTTACCGCCGTCTGGAAATGCTTGTAGAACGGAATACAACCGGTATGGAACGCTTCACCACCTCGGATCGGGCTACCCAGCGCACGAATGCGACCGGCGTTGATGCCGATACCCGCACGCTGGGAAACGTATTTCACAATTGCGCTGGAGGTGGCATTGATGGAATCCAGGCTGTCGCCGCACTCAATCAGTACGCAGGAGCTGAACTGACGCGTCGGGGTACGCACGCCAGACATAATCGGCGTCGGCAGCGAAATTTTGAACGTGGATACCGCATCATAGAAACGCTTCACGTAGTCCAGACGTGTTTCGCGTGGGTAGTTCGAGAACAGGCAGGCGGCAACCAAAATATAGAGGAACTGCGCGCTCTCGTAGATTTCGCCGGTAACGCGGTTCTGTACCAGGTATTTCCCTTCCAACTGCTTTACGGCGGCATAGGAGAAATTCATATCGCGCCAGTGATCGACAAAACCGTCCATCTGCTTGAACTCTTCTTCCGTGTAGTCTTCCAGCAGATGATGATCATATTTGCCCAGTTCGATCATTTTTTTCACGTGGTCGTACAGCGCTGGCGGTTCAAACTGACCGTAAGCTTTCTTACGCAGGTGGAAAATCGCCAGGCGCGCGGCCAGGTACTGGTAGTCCGGCGCATCGCGGGAGATTAAATCCGCTGCGGCCTTAATGATGGTCTCATGAATATCGGAGGTTTTGATCCCGTCGTAAAACTGAATATGTGAGCGCAGTTCAACCTGAGAGATGGAGACGTTACTCAGCCCCTCTGCCGCCCAATCCAGCACTCGATGGATTTTGTCGAGATTGATGCGCTCAGTGCCACCATCGCGTTTTGTCACCAGCAGACTCTGATTCATGTGATTACCTGTCCGTGAAATAAAAGTATCCCCCCATTATCCACAGTTCGTCGCTGTGACTAACTCTGTGGATAAATACTATATGTAGGGGGTTTGAGATAAGAGAAACGCTATATGGTGATTATTCTAGTAAGGATTCTTTTCAGTACAAGAGTTGATTTTGAGGTTAAATTGAGGTTGCGAAAGCGTAATAAACGCTAAGTCCTCATGCCGTAAGGCCTGGCGGGGATGTCAACATTTTGCAAAAAAAAATGAATTTTTGATCGAGTGCTGATTTCTTCATCGGGAAAGGCAAATGCGCAGCTTGATACTGCGCAATGTTTATAACTTTAACTAATGACCTTAGTTATCTTTTGCTGTTGTGTGTAACATGTAATTAACATCCACTCCCGGTCCTAAGGTAAATTTATTCAGCAGCGGATTATAATGCAGCCCCGTTATATGACGTTCCTGAAGCACTGTCTCATCGATCCAGGTTAATAATTCAGCAGGTTTGATGAATTTCTTCACGTCGTGCGTGCCTTTCGGCACCATGCGCAGCACATATTCTGCCCCAACGACAGCCATCAACCAGGATTTGCCATTGCGGTTAATTGTTGAGAAGAAGACGTGGCCGCCCGGTTTAACCAGCTGCGCACAGGCTTTTACCACCGATTGCGGATCGGGTACGTGCTCCAGCATCTCCATGCAGGTCACCACGTCATACTGCTGCGCGTGTTTCGCGGCATGTTCTTCGACGGTTTCCTGGATATAATCGACCTGCATATCGGATTCCAGTGCATGCAGACGCGCGACCTGCAGCGGTTCAAAGCCCATATCCAGACCAGTCACCGTTGCGCCTTCCTGTGCCATGCTCTCCGCCAGGATGCCGCCGCCGCAGCCGACATCGAGCACCTTTTTACCGAACAGACCGCCAGCATGTTCGCCAATGTAGCCCAGACGCAGCGGGTTAATACGGTGCAAGGGCTTAAACTCCCCCTCTTTATCCCACCAGCGCGAAGCGACAGCTTCGAATTTGGCGATTTCAGCGTGGTCAACGTTCTGAGCGGCCGGTGTTGTTTCGGCATTCATGGGCGCATTTACTCCTCTCTCAATAAGACGTGTGAGTATATCAGGCCGACGGGATGAATAAACCTTTGCGAGGGAGTTATAGATTTACCCGTATCACAGCGGTTGTGTTATAATTTGCGACCTTTGAATCCGGGATACAGTAGAGGGATAGCGGTTAGATGAGCGACCTTGCGAGAGAAATTACACCGGTTAACATCGAGGAAGAGCTGAAAAGCTCCTATCTGGACTATGCGATGTCGGTCATTGTTGGCCGTGCGCTGCCGGATGTCCGAGATGGCCTGAAACCGGTTCACCGTCGCGTACTTTACGCCATGAACGTATTGGGCAATGACTGGAACAAAGCCTATAAAAAATCTGCCCGTGTCGTTGGTGACGTAATCGGTAAATACCACCCTCATGGTGATACTGCCGTATATGACACCATTGTCCGTATGGCGCAGCCATTCTCCCTGCGTTACATGCTGGTAGATGGTCAGGGTAACTTTGGTTCGGTCGACGGCGACTCCGCTGCAGCGATGCGCTATACGGAAATCCGTATGTCGAAGATCGCCCATGAGCTGATGGCCGACCTCGAAAAAGAGACGGTGGATTTCGTCGATAACTATGACGGCACGGAAAAGATCCCTGACGTTATGCCGACCAAAATCCCGAACCTGTTAGTCAACGGTTCGTCCGGTATCGCGGTAGGTATGGCGACGAATATTCCGCCGCACAACCTGACCGAAGTGATCAACGGCTGTCTGGCCTACGTTGAAAACGAAGACATCAGCATTGAAGGGCTGATGGAGCACATTCCAGGCCCTGACTTCCCGACCGCCGCGATCATCAACGGTCGCCGCGGCATTGAAGAGGCCTATCGTACCGGTCGCGGTAAAGTGTACATTCGCGCGCGTGCGGAAGTGGAAGCTGACGCGAAAACCGGTCGCGAAACCATCATCGTGCATGAAATTCCGTATCAGGTGAACAAAGCGCGCCTGATTGAGAAAATCGCTGAGCTGGTCAAAGACAAACGCGTTGAAGGCATCAGCGCGCTGCGCGACGAATCTGATAAAGACGGCATGCGCATCGTGATTGAAGTGAAGCGCGATGCGGTAGGCGAGGTCGTTCTTAACAACCTCTATTCACAGACTCAGCTCCAGGTTTCCTTCGGTATCAACATGGTTGCCCTGCACCATGGCCAGCCGAAGATCATGAACCTGAAAGAAATTATTGCTGCATTCGTGCGCCACCGCCGCGAAGTGGTGACCCGTCGTACAATTTTTGAACTGCGTAAAGCCCGCGATCGTGCGCACATCCTCGAAGCGCTGGCGATTGCCCTGGCCAACATCGATCCGATTATCGAACTCATTCGCCGCGCGCCAACGCCAGCAGAAGCGAAAGCTGGATTAATCGCCCGTTCATGGGATCTGGGCAACGTTTCCGCGATGCTGGAACGCGCTGGTGATGATGCCGCCCGTCCGGAATGGTTGGAGCCTCAGTTCGGCGTACGCGACGGCCAGTACTACCTGACCGAACAGCAGGCGCAGGCGATTCTGGATCTGCGTTTGCAGAAGCTGACCGGCCTTGAGCATGAAAAACTGCTCGATGAATACAAAGAGCTGCTGGAACAGATTGCGGAACTGCTGCACATTCTGGGCAGCGCCGATCGCCTGATGGAAGTGATTCGTGAAGAGCTTGAACTGATTCGCGAACAGTTTGGTGATGAGCGTCGTACCGAAATTACCGCGAACACCGCCGATATCAATATCGAAGACCTGATCAATCAGGAAGATGTTGTGGTTACGTTGTCGCATCAGGGCTATGTGAAGTATCAGCCGCTGACCGACTACGAAGCCCAGCGCCGTGGCGGTAAAGGTAAATCTGCTGCGCGCATTAAAGAAGAAGACTTTATCGACCGTCTGCTGGTGGCTAACACTCACGATACGATCCTCTGCTTCTCCAGCCGCGGCCGTCTCTACTGGATGAAGGTTTACCAGTTGCCGGAAGCAAGCCGTGGTGCACGTGGTCGCCCGATCGTTAACCTGCTGCCGCTGGAGCCGAATGAACGTATAACGGCTATTCTCCCGGTTCGTGAATACGAAGAGGGCGTTAACGTCTTTATGGCGACCGCCAGCGGTACCGTGAAGAAAACTGCGCTTACCGAGTTCAGTCGTCCGCGCTCTGCCGGTATTATTGCCGTAAACCTGAATGAAGGCGATGAACTGATTGGCGTCGATCTGACCTCCGGGAACGACGAAGTGATGTTGTTCTCTTCCGCCGGTAAAGTGGTGCGCTTTAAAGAAGGTGCAGTGCGCGCAATGGGTCGTACGGCGACCGGCGTACGCGGTATCAAGCTGGCGGAAAAGGATAGTGTGGTATCGCTGATTGTTCCGCGCGGCGAAGGCGCCATCCTGACGGTCACACAGAACGGTTACGGTAAACGTACCGCTGAAACCGAGTACCCGACCAAATCGCGTGGTACACAGGGCGTTATTTCCATTAAGGTCACCGAGCGTAATGGTTCCGTGGTCGGCGCAGTGCAGGTAGATGATTGCGACCAGATCATGATGATCACGGATGCCGGTACGCTGGTGCGTACTCGCGTGTCCGAAATCAGCGTGGTGGGCCGTAATACCCAGGGCGTGATCCTGATCCGTACTGCGGAAGATGAAAATGTAGTGGGTCTGCAACGCGTCGCCGAACCGGTGGATGACGAAGAGCTGGACTCCATCGACGGCAGCGTGGCGGAAGGCGATGACGACATTGCGCCGGAAGTTGACACTGACGACGATACGGCGGATGACGCCGACGAGTAATGCGTCACAGAGGGCCGGTTTCCCGGCCCTTTTTCATTGCCATTGCGGCATTCGTGATTTATCGCTACCTTAACGACACCCTTTTTTAACTTCCTTGTGGCGGAGTTTCCCCAGGTTGAAATACCTCGTCTCTTTTCGCAGTACCCTGAAAGTTTCCCGTTATTTATTCAGAGCGCTGGCGCTATTGCTGTGGCTGTTAATTGCCTTTTTTTCAGTGTTTTATATCGTCAATGCGTTGCACGACAAAGAGTCAGAAATTCGTCAGGAATTCAACCTCAGTTCCGATCAGGCGCAGCGTTACATTCAGCGCACCTCGGATGTGATGAAAGAGCTGAAGTACATTGCCGAAAACCGTCTGACGGCGGAAAACGGCATCCTCACCTCGCGTAGCCGCGATGATAAAACCGATGTGCCGGCATTTTTACCGCTGTTCCCCGATTCTGACTGCTCAGCGATGAGTGGCTCGTGGCGTGGTTCGCTGGAGTCGCTGGCGTGGTTTATGCGCTACTGGCGCGACAATTTTTCAGCCGCCTACGATCTCAACCGCGTATTTCTGATTGGCAGTGACAATTTGTGTATGGCAGATTTCGGCCTGCGCGAACTGCCGGTTGAACGTGACGATACATTAAAAAGTTTGCATGAGCGGATCGTAAAATACCGTAATGCGCCGCAGGATGAGCGCAGCAATAATCTCTACTGGATGAGTCAGGGGCCGCGCCCGGGAATCGGTTACTTTTACGCGCTGACACCGGTTTATCTTGGTAATCGTCTCCAGGCGTTGCTGGGTACCGAGCAGTCAATCCGTATGGAGAATTTCTTTACGCCGGGCAGCCTGCCGATGGGCGTCACTATTCTGGATGAGAGTGGGCACTCGTTGATGTCGCTGACCGGCCAGGACAACGGCATTGTTGCCGATCCGCACTGGATGCAGGAACGTTCGTGGTTCGGTTACACCTCCGGTTTCCGCGAGTTGATCCTGAAAAAGAGCTTACCGCCGTCCTCATTGAGCGTGGTCTATTCCGTTCCTGTCGATATGGTACTGGAACGCATCCGCATGCTGATCCTCAATGCTGTGCTCCTGAACGTGCTGGTTGGTGTGGCGCTGTTTACCCTGGCGCGCATGTATGAGCGACGCATTTTTATCCCGGCGGAAAACGATGCGCAGCGGCTGGAAGAGCATGAACAGTTCAACCGTAAAATTGTCGCCTCTGCGCCAGTTGGGATCTGTATTCTGCGCACCCAGGATGGGACGAATATTCTCAGTAATGAACTGGCGCACAATTACCTGAACATGCTCACGCATGAAGATCGGCAGCGGCTGACGCAGATCATCTGCGGCCAGCAGGTCAATTTTGTTGATGTGTTGACCAGCAACAATACTAATCTGCAAATCAGCTTTGTTCACTCGCGCTATCGCAATGAAAACGTGGCGATTTGTGTGCTGGTAGATGTCTCTGCGCGCGTCAAAATGGAGGAGTCGTTACAGGAAATGGCACAGGCGGCAGAACAGGCCAGCCAGTCGAAATCCATGTTCCTGGCGACTGTCAGCCATGAGTTACGCACGCCGCTGTACGGCATTATTGGTAATCTCGATCTGCTGCAAACCAAAGAGCTGCCGAAGGGTGTCGACCGACTGGTGACGGCGATGAATAACTCTTCAAGCCTGCTGCTGAAAATTATCAGCGATATTCTGGACTTCTCGAAAATTGAGTCTGAGCAGTTAAAAATAGAGCCGCGGGAGTTTTCCCCACGCGAAGTGATGAGCCATATCACCGCCAACTACCTGCCGCTGGTGGTGCGTAAACAACTGGGGCTGTACTGCTTTATCGAGCCGGATGTGCCAGTGGTTCTTAACGGCGATCCGATGCGTTTGCAGCAAGTGATCTCAAACCTACTGAGCAATGCGATTAAATTCACCGACATCGGTTGTATTGTGCTGCATGTAAAGCGTGATGCGGATTATCTCAGCATACGTGTGCGCGATACTGGTGTGGGGATCCCCGCTAAAGAAGTGGTGCGATTGTTTGATCCTTTCTTCCAGGTCGGGACCGGGGTGCAGCGTAATTTCCAGGGCACCGGCCTGGGGCTGGCGATTTGCGAGAAGCTGATTAACATGATGGACGGCGATATTGAGGTGGATACCGAACCGGGTATGGGCAGCCAGTTCACCATTCGTATACCGCTTTACCATGCGGTCGTACCGGTGTGCGCTGATGTCGATGGGTTGGCGGAGACCTGCTGCTGGCTGGCGGTGCGTAACGCCTCATTGTCGGCCTATTTGCAGAACTTGTTGAACTGGAATGGCATCCGCACGATGCAGTACGACGGGCGTGTGCTCGGCCATCAGGATACATTGATTACCGACGATGAACTGGAGCATCCTTCGGGTGCGCGGGCGGTGATTGTTTTCTGCCGCCGCCATATCGGTATTCCGCTGGAGCGCGTGCCGGGCGAATGGCTACACAGCGTCGCCGCGCCGCACGATTTGCTGGCGTTGCTGGGACGCATTTACCGTGTACAGGTGGTGGAACCGCAGGAGACCGCGACGCAGGTCGTAGAGGACAATGAGGTATCGCGCAACGACGACATGATGATCCTGGTGGTTGACGATCACCCGATTAACCGGCGTTTACTTGCCGATCAGCTGGGATCGCTGGGCTATCAATGCAAAACAGCTAATGATGGGGTGGATGCATTAAACGTGTTAAGCAAGAATCAGATTGATATTGTGCTCAGCGACGTCAACATGCCGAATATGGACGGTTATCGTCTGACGCAGCGGATTCGCCAGTTGGGCCTGACGCTGCCGGTAATTGGCGTAACGGCTAACGCGCTGGCGGAAGAGAAACAGCGCTGCCTTGAATCCGGTATGGATAGTTGCCTGTCGAAACCGGTGACGCTGGATGTGCTGAAACAAACGCTGGCCACGTATGCCGCACGAGTCAGAAACAGCAGGGGATAAAAAAGAACCCCGGCGAAAGCCGGGGTTGGGGGGATTACTCTTTTTCTGTCTGGGTCAGCGTGACCGAGGAGAGGTAGTTCAGCAGGGCGATGTCGTTATCGACGCCCAGTTTCATCATCGCAGATTTCTTCTGGCTACTGATGGTCTTGATACTGCGGTTCAGCTTTTTAGCGATTTCCGTTACCAGAAAACCTTCTGCAAACAGACGCAGTACTTCGCTCTCTTTCGGTGACAGGCGTTTGTCGCCGTAGCCGCCAGCGCTGATTTTTTCCAGCAGGCGAGAAACGCTTTCAGGGGTAAATTTCTTACCTTTCTGTAGCGCGGCCAGAGCCTTCGGCAGGTCGGTCGGCGCACCTTGTTTCAGTACGATACCTTCAATATCCAGATCCAGCACCGCACTCAGAATTGCCGGGTTATTGTTCATGGTAAGAACAATAATCGACAATGCAGGGAAATGGCGTTTAATGTATTTGATCAGCGTAATACCATCGCCGTATTTATCGCCCG
The DNA here is from genome assembly GCF_900116535.1 of Kosakonia arachidis. GTDB lineage: Bacteria > Pseudomonadota > Gammaproteobacteria > Enterobacterales > Enterobacteriaceae > Kosakonia > Kosakonia arachidis. The sequence goes on from NZ_FPAU01000004.1 coordinate 128,044, forward strand.
GCATTGACAGGTCGGTGATCAGAACATTTGCCTCGAGTTTTGGCAGATTATTAATGAGCGCTGTAGAGTCTTCAAATTCACCGACTACGTTAACCCATTCGATTTGTTCCAGTGACTTGCGAATACCGAACAGTACAATCGGGTGGTCATCGGCAATAATTACGTTCATATTGTTCATGTATTAGGCTACCTTGCTACAGCAAGCTCTTGACGTAAGCGTCAATGTCGCTGATGTAATTTTCTATGCCTGGAGCATCGCTTTCACGAATTAATTGCTCCAGCGTTTCGCACAACTGCTTACCAGGTACCAGATTTAGCATAGCAAACACACCTTTCAGGCGGTGTGCTGTCTGCGCCAGCGCAGCGAAATCGCGTAACGCTGATTCAGTATACAACCTCTTAACATCATCGGGTACTGTGTCAACAAACAGTGCATAATAGCCGCTGGCATGGAGTTCCGCGTTTTCATCACCTCCCAATGGCGATTCCGGTACATCTTCCTGCGCCAGTTGCTCTTCTATAAGCTGCAATATTGCTCCCTGCATTGCATTGCTCATATTAAAGTTAACGCGCAATTGGCCTGGGCCAATTTTCCGCACACCGGCCTCATCATCGCTTAAAAGCAAGCCTGAGGCTGTAAGATTAGACGGATTATCTGTCAAAAAGAGATCATATTCTTGACTTGAAAGACGTTCATCTGGGGAAATACAGCTTGCTCCCCAATTTTCCAATTGGCGAACTACAATATTGCGGATTTCATTCGAAGTGATGTCAATCATCGCGACAACATCATCAAGCAATTTCTCTTCGCTTTCAACCTGCGATGAGCGGGCAGCCATCCTGACATGCAAAGAGTAGCGGGTACCGAGATCTTCCCTGGCCTTAATATTCAAATGCCCCCCGAGTTTTCTGGCTAGCTGATCGCACAGCCAGAAGGTGAGGGCGTTCGCTTTTCCGTACTGATCGCTCTGTGTATCGTTAAGGAACGGGAAGTGCAGATTGTCAATTTCGCTGGTATTTACGCCTGTGCCAGTATCCAGAATACGGAAGGTCAAACGATCCTCGGCGGATTCATCCATATTCACTTCAAGGGTAATTTTACCCATTTGCGTAGTCGTCACCGCGTACTGAATCAAAAGCAGTAGGATCCGACGTAACGCGTCACGATCGCCGTGGCGCTCCTCGTTAGCCGGAAGCGGGTTGTTGATCAACAATTGCAGGCCTTTACGCTTGATCACTGGCAGAACTTCCGGCACCACTTCATCAATCAGGTCCTGAATGGAGAACACGGCAGGCGAACCTTTCCAGCTATCGCTTTCCAGCATATTGGCCAGCTGAATTTCATCCACCAGTTGTACCAGTCTGTCGGCATGATCGGCAACGAGATTGCCTTCTTTGTTTTCTAGAGCGGCAGCTTCGGCAGCGAGGGCTTTTACCGGCTGTTTCAGCGAGTCAGCCAGGTTATTCATAAAGGTGGCGCGACCTTGTTGATTCTTCTCATACAGACGCTGCGCTTGCTTCAGCTTCTTATTGACCAACACTTCGCGGTCCTGGTCGCGAATAATAAAGATCTGCGTACGTGAGGCCACCTGGCTGCGGAACTGGCGTATTTCATACAGCTCATTATTTATGGTGGCCTGGATAACGCCCTGGTGCTGATCCGCCATGGCGGTAATATTTTGCAGATTCAGGTGTGGTAGCAGATGATCGGCTATTTTGTTGCTTAGCACCGTTCGGTTAGCTTCCTGATCGTGTACTAGCAAGCCAAGTGGCAGCAGCGAGACAATCTCTTCGTTGAAAGCTCGCAGCACGCGTAGCTCGTTGTTTGCGCCTGGCGCAGCCAGGTTATCCGTCTTCCGCCCTGGTTGCTGACGGAAGGTGGTGTAGCCAAACAGCGCCAGCGCCAGCAGCCCAATATTCAGCAACAGCGGTAAAAGGATGTTTTGTAGCGTGTCGAGCAGCAGCGTACCGAAAGGAACCTGCCACACCAGGCGCAGCCCGGTACCGTTCAACGCAGAAGCGATCTCAATACGCGAGCTATTAAAGTTAACACTCACATTATCTGTGGTCTCTTTATCCTGCCCGCGAGTGGCACTTTGCGTGCTATCAGGGTCAAGACGGAAACTGTCCAGTGACATGCCCGGTGGGATCAGATCGTTAATTGGCAAGTCAAACGCAACCACGGTCGCCAGATGTCCCGGCTGGTTAAACGTGGTACGCAACGTAAAGTAGTGGCCATTCTGCCAGGCCAGACGGCGCAAGGAAGAAAAGCTTTCGCGCTCATCAAGGGCATTAGCTTGCTGCAACATTTCTGCGCGTCGGGAATCGACGATATTGCTGATTGTAGAATCTTTAAAACCCGAGGTAAGATCTTTAAGAGGCAACGTCGAAACCAGAATCATGCTGTTATCCTGGCCATTCAGATAGTACATCGACCATGGAACGGTCTCGGCGCCCCACAGTGTATCGAGATACGTTGAGATGCGCTGCGTCATCTCCAGCGTGGAGCTGTCGTGTGAACCGAAAATTAGCGCTTCCGTTTTGCGCCGCGGTTTTTCGAGGTAATAGACGTCCTGTTTCAGGCGTGTTTCCTGTAAACCTTCGCTCGGTGTGCTTGCCGGGGCCGCAGCAATATTGTCATAGATCTGCCAGGTGGCATACCGCCATGTGTCGATACGCTTATGGATGGCATGCGTAATATCGACGATTTGATAACTCTTATCTTTCAGCCAGGCGTTGACCGCACTCTGGATCATCACCCCCATCGTTACCAGCAGGACAATAATCAATAAGAGGAAGAAACGGGTAATGTTGCCCGGTATCAGGGAAAATTTGCCAGGAATCATTGTGTCAGATTGACTCATTCTTGTGTGTAACCCGTTAGACAACACTGCAGGTGACGCTCAGCATCCGCTGAAACAATGTTGCTGCCATACGTAACTACCGCCTGTCGTGCGCGGACTACAAACAGATGTGTTGCAGAGCAGTGTACTGCAGGCAGTATATCGGTTAATGAGTGAATTTCCAGACTCTCTTTTCAGCCATTACTCACACGATGTGGGTTTTTGTCCCTCATTTAAACGAAGCGGGGAAAATGTACAAAATATGGAGATTGTACAAATATTTCTCAGGTGTGAACAAAAAGAACGCAATAAATAACAAGAAATTAATTAATGTGTTAAGTCAATAAGATAAATCTGGCACGTTTGTTGATTAATTAATAACCGTTACAAATAGTTATTATGTGTAGATTATTATTCAAGTTAAGTAAATAAAGGTAAAAAAAAACCGAATGCAGGGCATTCGGTCATAAGAGGGGTAAACAGACATTCAGATTCGAATGACGGTAATAAATAAAGTTAATGATGATAGCGTGATGTATTTTAGTGACGATCATCGATTTGGTTTTTGCATTCAGTGCTATCATTTGTTTTTTATTTAACAGTTTGTTTTTTATGGTATTTTTAAATTTATTTGATTATTTGTGCGATATTAATTAGCTATTTGTGCTATAAAAAAGTTCCCCTTTATTTACAAAATGAAACATCTATCATTAAATATGAAACATCTTCAAAGTTTTAGTATCATATTCTCGATGGATTATTTTTCTATTTTAAGGACAATGAATTTGCCAACTGGTTAGAGGGTTAATCAGTACGCAGTGGCAAATAAAAATGCATATAACAGAGGGTTAATAAAATGAAAGTCAAAGTTCTGTCCCTCCTGGTGCCGGCTCTGCTGGTAGCAGGCGCAGCGAATGCGGCTGAAGTTTACAACAAAGATGGCAACAAATTAGATCTGTACGGCAAAGTAGACGGTCTGCACTATTTCTCTGACAACAAAGGCCTCGATGGCGATCAAACTTACGTGCGTTTCGGCTTTAAAGGCGAAACTCAGGTAAACGATCAGGTTACGGGCTATGGCCAGTGGGAATATAACGTTCAGGCTAACAATACTGAAAACTCAAGCGATCAGGCATGGACCCGTCTGGCATTCGCAGGTATCCGCGTTGCTGACGCTGGCTCTTTTGACTACGGTCGTAACTACGGCGTAATTTATGATGTAACGTCCTGGACCGACGTTCTGCCGGAATTCGGCGGCGATACTTACGGTGCAGATAACTTCCTGCAACAACGTGCTAACGGCGTTGCCACCTACCGTAATACCGATTTCTTCGGTCTGGTTGATGGCCTGAATTTTGCCTTGCAGTATCAGGGTAAAAACAGCAGCGGCGAAAATAACTCTAATGGTCGCAGCCTGGTTGAAGAAAACGGCGACGGCTACGGCGCGTCTGTGACCTATGCTCTGGGCGCAGGCTTCAGCGTCGGCGGCGCAATGTCCTCTTCCAAACGTACTGCTGACCAGAATGCAATCAGCGACGGTCTGTACGGCGAAGGCGATCATGCTGAAGTGTACAGCGGCGGCCTGAAATACGATGCCAACAATATCTATTTGGCGGCACAGTACTCTCAAACCTATAACGCAACTCGTTTTGGTTCTTCTTCTGATGCGGTCTACGGTTTTGCTAACAAAGCGCAAAACTTTGAAGTGGTTGCACAGTACCAGTTCGACTTCGGTCTGCGTCCGTCCATCGCTTACCTGCAATCTAAAGGTAAGGATATCTCCAACAATACCGGTACCGTTAACTTCGGTGACCAGGATATCCTGAAATACGTCGATGTTGGCGCGACTTACTATTTCAACAAAAACATGTCTACCTATGTTGATTACAAAATCAACCTGCTGGACGACAACACCTTCACCCGTTCTGCCGGTATCAATACCGACAATGTCGTTGGGGTGGGCCTGGTTTACCAGTTCTAAGTTCGCAACAACAATTGCTAAGGCGCCGCAAGGCGCCTTTTTTGTTGCCCGTTTTTTGATGTACGCTTGCCACCATCAAGGAGATAACAGGTAATGACAATGACTATTTTCCGCAGCTTTGTGGCCGTTGCGCTGCTGCTATTGGCTGGCTGTGAACGCAGTGAACAGACACAATCAACTGTGCTGGAAGGTAAAACGATGGGCACGTTCTGGCGTGTCAGTCTGGTCGACATGGATGCACAGAGGGCGCAGGCGCTACAGCAAAAAATTCAGGCGCAACTGGATGCTGATGATCATCTAATGTCAACGTGGAAGAGCGATTCTGAGCTAATGCGCTTTAATCACACGACCAGTACCGCGCCCTGGCCGGTCAGCGCTGCAATGGCGGATCTTGTGACCCTCTCTTTGCGTGTTGGGGAAAAAACGGATGGCGCAATGGATATTACGGTTGGGCCACTGGTGAATCTGTGGGGATTCGGTCCGGATAAACAACCGGTAGTCAGCCCAACACAGGCGCAAATTGATGCGGCAAAAGCCCGTACCGGCTTGCAGCATCTGACGGTGATCAACCGCTCCGGGGAACAATTCCTGCAAAAAGATCTGCCGGATCTGTTTGTCGATTTATCGACAGTCGGTGAGGGCTATGCGGCGGATCATCTGGCGCGGCTTATGGAGCAGGAAGGTATTGCCCGCTATCTGGTTTCTGTTGGCGGCGCACTTGTCAGCCGGGGTCTGAGTGCGCAAGGCCAGCCGTGGCGGGTGGCGATCCAGAAACCGACCGATCGTGAAAATGTTGCGCAAGCCGTGGTCGATATTAACGGTCATGGGATCAGCACCTCCGGAAGTTATCGCAACTATTACGAGCTGGATGGCAAACGTATTTCGCATATTATCGATCCGAGCACCGGGCGTCCCATCGATCACCGCCTGGTTTCAGTCACGGTGATTGCCCCAACGGCGCTGGAAGCGGATGCCTGGGACACTGGTTTAATGGTACTGGGTACCGATAAAGCCAAAAAAGTGGTGATGCGCGAAGGGTTGGCGGTATTTATGATTATGAAAGAGGGCGACGGTTTTACCACCTGGATGTCGCCGCAATTTTCCGCATTCCTGGTCAGTGAAAAAAATTAAAACGCAAGATTGCGGGTGTCGGGTTCTGCACAAGTGTGCACAGTGGGGCTAAGCTTAAATAAGGAGCCTGACATGAACGAGACTTTACTTGATGAACAGCGCTGGCAGGCGGTGCTGGCGCGCAACCCGCAGGCTGATGGTGAGTTTGTTTTTGCAGTGTTGACCACCGGCATCTTCTGTCGCCCGTCCTGTCGCGCGCGACACGCTCTGCGCCAGAATGTGTGTTTCTTCCCGGATGCCGATAGCGCTGCTGCTGCGGGTTTTCGCCCATGCAAACGGTGTCAGCCCGATAAAGCGCATCCGCAACAACAGCGACTGGATAAAGTGGCTACCGCTTGTCGATTGCTCGAGCAGGATACGCCTGTGACCCTCGATCAACTGGCGGCCAGTGTAGGCATCAGTTCGTATCATTTTCATCGTCTGTTTAAATCCGTGACCGGGATGACGCCGAAAGCCTGGCAACAAGCCTTCCGCGCCCGGCGCCTGCGCAACGCGCTGGCAGAGAGCGACACGGTGACCGATGCCGTACTGGCTGCGGGGTTCCCCGACAGTAGCAGCTACTATCGGCAGGCCGATGCTGCGCTGGGAATGACGGCGCGTCAGTTTCGCCGTGGTGGTGACGATGCTGATATTCGTTATGCGCTAAATGACTGTTCGCTGGGGCGCTGCCTGGTGGCCGAGAGCGAACGGGGTATCTGCGCCATTTTACTGGCTGACAGTGATGAGCAACTGTTGGCAGAACTGAATACGATTTTTCCTCATGCCCGGAACGTGCAGGGCGATGAGGCGATGCTTGCGCGCGTCGCGCAGGTGATCCGCCGTCTTGATCGTGTGGATGCGCCATTTACGTTACCGCTGGATTTGCGCGGCACGGCTTTCCAGCTTCAGGTATGGCAGGCGCTGCGCGAGCTTCCCGCTGGTGCAACGATCAGCTATCAGCGTCTTGCACAGCAAATGGGAAAACCGGGTGCGGTGAGAGCGGTGGCCAGTGCCTGCGCAGCGAATAAACTGGCGATTATTATTCCTTGCCATCGCGTGGTACGCGGCGACGGCGCACTCTCCGGTTATCGCTGGGGAGTTGCGCGTAAAGCGCAACTGCTGCAACGAGAAGCGAAAAAAGAGGAGAGTTAATGCTCGATCTGTTTGCCGATGAAGAACCCTGGCAGGAGCCGCTGGCTCCTGGTGCTATGGTGCTGCGCCGTTTTGCGCTGCCGCATGTGGAAGCGCTGATGCGTGGCATTGCTCAGGTGATCAGCCAGTCACCGCTGCGCCATATGGTCACGCCGGGTGGGTATACCATGTCCGTGGCAATGACCAATTGCGGCAGGCTAGGCTGGACGACTAATCAACACGGTTATCTCTACGCGCCTGTCGATCCGCAAACGACTCAGCCGTGGCCGGAAATGCCGACTGCGTTCGCGGTGTTATGTCATAAAGCCAGTATCGCGGCGGGCTACCCTGAGTTTCACCCGGATGCCTGCTTGATCAACCGTTACGTGCCTGGTGCGAAGTTATCGCTGCATCAGGATAAGGACGAACCTGATTTGCGCGCGCCGATAGTCTCTGTTTCGCTGGGCTTACCGGCTATTTTCCAGTTTGGTGGGTTGAAGCGTAACAATCCACTGCAACGATTGATGCTGGAACATGGCGATATTGTTGTGTGGGGCGGTGAATCACGGCTCTTTTATCATGGCATAGCGCCGCTGAAAGCGGGCTATCATCCGCTGACCGGTGAGTGTCGTTACAACCTGACATTCCGCCAGGCAGGTGAAAGCGAATAAAAATAAGAATTATTCTTGATGTAAGGCGGTAGCCGTTTAAACTGCTGGCTGTTTTTGTTGACCGGGCCGTTGTTATGGAACTCTTTCTCCTTGTCTGGCGCCAATATCGCTGGCCATTCGTGGCGGTACTGGCGCTCTCTCTTACCAGTGCCGCATTCGGCATCGGGCTGATCGCTTTTATTAACCAGCGTTTGATTGAAACCGTCGATATGTCATTGACCGTGCTGCCAGAATTTCTCGGCTTGCTGCTGCTGTTAATGGCGGTGACACTCGGCTCGCAACTGGCTCTGACCACGCTCGGCCACCATTTCGTTTACCGCCTGCGAAGTGAATTTATCAAACGGATCCTCGATACACCGTTGGAGCGCATTGAGCAACTGGGCAGCGCGTCCCTACTGGCCGGGTTGACCAGCGATGTGCGCAACATCACTATCGCTTTTGTACGTCTGCCGGAACTGGTGCAGGGCATTATTCTGACTATAGGCTCGTGCATTTATCTGGCCATGCTATCCGGCAAAATGCTGATGATCACTGCACTGTGGATGGCGCTGACCATTTGGGGCGGCTTTATTCTTGTTTCCCGCGTATATAAACATATGGCGACGCTGCGCGAGACGGAGGATAAGCTTTATAACGATTTCCAGACGGTGCTGGAAGGGCGCAAAGAACTGAATCTGAATCGCGAGCGTGCCGAACATATTTTTGAACAGATGTACCTGCCGGATGCGCGCGAGTACCGCCACCATATTATTCGTGCCGACACTTTCCATCTCAGCGCCGTCAACTGGTCGAACATTATGATGCTCGGCGCGATTGGCCTCGTGTTCTGGATGGCAAATAGCCAGGGCTGGGCGGATACCAACGTCGCGGCAACCTATTCGCTGACGCTGCTGTTTTTGCGCACGCCGTTGCTTTCGGCGATCGGCGCATTGCCGACATTGTTGAGTGCACAAGTTGCTTTCAACAAACTGAAGCATTTCGATCTGGCACCGTATCAGCCCGTATTTCTGCGGCCACAGGTTTTCCCCGGCTGGAAAACGCTGGAGCTGCGCAATGTGACCTTTAAATATCAGGAGAATGATTTCTCCGTCGGCCCGATCAACATGACGCTGAACCGGGGCGAACTGGTGTTTCTGATTGGCGGCAACGGCAGCGGTAAATCAACGCTGGCGATGTTACTGACCGGGTTATATCAACCGGTTTCTGGCCAGATCCTACTGGATGATAAACCGATGGCGCAGGATCGTCCGGAAGATTATCGCAAGCTATTCTCGGCGGTGTTTACCGATGTCTGGCTGTTTGACGATCTGCTCGGGCCGGAAGGTAAACCAGCGGATCCGGCGCTGGTCGATAAGTGGCTGGTTCAGTTGAAGATGGCGCACAAACTGGAACTGGACAACAGCAAGATCCTCAATTTGAAACTCTCGAAAGGGCAGAAAAAGCGCGTGGCGCTGCTGCTGGCGCTGGCGGAAGAACGCGATATTCTGTTACTTGACGAATGGGCAGCCGATCAGGATCCCCATTTCCGCCGTGACTTCTATCAGGTGTTGTTGCCGCTGATGCAACAGATGGGGAAAACCATTTTTGCCATCAGCCACGACGATCACTACTTTACTCATGCCGAGCGCCTACTGGAGATGCGCGATGGCCAGTTGACTGAGCTGGTAGGTGAAGAGCGTGCGCAAGCTTCCCGCGATGCCGTCTCCCACACAGCCTGAGCAATGCGTCCCCTTCGATTGAGGGGGATGTTTGCTCGCTTTTTCGCCAAATGCCCTACCGTTTATTATTTTTTGCAAAAGCTGCCGCTATGCTTAAGGCTATTCGGCCCCGGTTTCAGGGCGCTTTGCATTCAGGGAACGACTCATGTCATTAAGCAAAAAAAACAGCGTCAAACTGCGCGACGAGGAGCGAGCGCGCCTGATTTGGTTGCTGATCACCCATAAACCGCTTACCGCCTCGCTGCTCGGACAGCTCACCCTCGCTGAGCAGGTTGACAGCGCTGCGCTGGAGCAGGATCTGGCGGAGGTTAACACGCTGGTCTCCCATTTGCCTCCGCCGGATCTCGCCGATACGCTGGAGGCCTTGCCAGTGGATGAACGCCACGCATTATGGCGGCTGGTGAGCGATGATAAACGCGGTAAAGTGCTGCTTGAAGCGTCGGAAAATGTCTGGGATGACCTGATCGATGAGATGAGCGACCGCGCACTGATCGATGCCCTGCAAACGCTGGATATCGACGATCAAATCTGGCTGGTGCAGCATCTGCCACGTAACCTCACCGGTCGCTTAATGGCGACGTTACCGCGCGCAGAGCGTAACCGCATGCGGGAAGTAATGCGCTACGGCAAAAACTGTGTCGGCGCGATTATGGAGTTTGAGGTGATCTCCGTACGCTCTGAAGTGACGCTGGCGGCGGTTCAGCGCTATCTGCGACGGCTCGGCAAAATGCCGGACAACACCGACAAACTTTTTGTTATTGGCCGCGATAACCGGTTGATGGGGGAGTTGGCGCTGCAAACAATTTTACTGAATGCCGCCGGAAGGCGGGTCAGCGAAGTGATGGATGCGGATCCGGTGGCCTTTTCTCCGGAAGAGGACGCGGAAAAAGTGGCGCGAACCTTCGAGCGCGACAACCTGCTTAGCGCGGCAGTGGTCGATGATAACGGAATGTTAATGGGCCGTCTGACCATCGATGAGATCGTCAATGTGGTCTATGAAGAGACCGACAACGATTTGCGCCAGATGAGTGGTCTGAGCGCCGAAGAAGACGTGTTTGCCCCGGTAAGTAAAGCGGTAAAAACCCGCTGGGCGTGGCTGGCTATCAACTTGTGTACGGCGTTTATCGCCTCGCGCGTGATCGACGGTTTTGAACACACCATTTCTCAACTGGTTGCGCTTGCGTCGCTGATGCCGATTGTCGCCGGGATTGGCGGCAATACCGGCAACCAAACTATTACCATGATTGTGCGCGCACTGGCGCTACAAAACATTCAGCCGGGCAACTTTGCTTTCCTGATTATGCGTGAACTTGGCGTTGCGTTGATTAACGGTCTGGTGTGGGGCGGTATTATGGGCTGCATCACATGGTGGTTGTACGACGATGCGGCGCTGGGCGGCGTCATGACGCTGGCGATGGTGCTGAACTTGCTGATGGCAGCGTTGATGGGCGTGTTGATCCCGATGATCATGACCCGGCTGGGGCGTGACCCGGCGGTTGGCTCCAGCGTGATGATTACCGCTATCACAGATACCGGCGGCTTTTTTATTTTCCTTGGGCTGGCGACGCTGTTTTTGCTGTAACGTTTGCTGCTTTACGCCACTTCGGCGGCGTGAGCGCCAGTGTGACCAGCCCACCCAGTACGCCAATTGCCAGGTTCCCGGTACTGACGGTAGCGACCACTGTGACCAACATCACCACCGTTTCCATGAGTTGCGCTTGCTTAAGCGTTACGGGTTGCAGACTGCGCCAGTTAAAGGTTTTAAAGGCAACGATGGCCATAATGCCCGCCAGCACAACCATCGGAATTTTCGCCATCACGCTACTGAGCGCTGTCACAAGCAGCAAAAGCACCAGCGCGGCGGCCAGCGTTGAGATGCGCGTGCGACCTTTGCCCATCTCCACATTTACAATGGTCTGACCGATCATCGCACAGCCCGCGATCCCACCGTAGAGCCCTGCAAGAATATTGGCGATGCCAAGCCCGGCGCTCTCGCGGCCCTTGTGCGAAGGTGTATGGGTTAAATCGTCAACCAGTTTGGCGGTCAGCAGAGACTCCATCAAACCAACAAAAGCGATACTCAGCGCGCAGGGCCAGATGATACTCAATGTCTGCCAGTTGAGCGGCACCAGAAATGAGGTCAGTCCCGGCAGCCCGCCTCGCATTGGGCCTTCATCGCCCACGGTCGGCAGGAGCTTTCCGCTGAACAGGGTAAATGTGGTGAGTAACACAATGGCGACCAGTGGTGCAGGGATGTTTTTTACCCAGCGCGGCAACCACAGCACAATCAAAAGTGTCAGTACGAACAACGTCAGAATTAGCGGGTCTTTGCTCCAGAAATGGGGGATCTGTGCAAAGAAGATCAGAATGCCAAGCGCGTTGACGAAACCGGTCATCACCGCATGAGGAATAAAGCGCATCAGCCGCGCCATACCGCTCAGGCCGAAGAGAATTTGAATCACCCCCGCCAGTAAAACCGCCGGAAGAATGTATTCCATACCGTGTTGGTTAACCATAGGACCGATAACCAGAGAGACTGACCCCGCTGCCGCTGTCACCATTGCCGGACGTCCGCCCAAAAAAGACATGCTCAGGCACAGCACGACTGAGGCAATCAGGCTCACTTTCGGGTCGACACCGGCAATCACCGAGAAAGAGATCACTTCTGGGATCAGCGCCAGTGCAGTGATCACCCCCGCCAGGCATTCACGGGTCAATAAGGCTGGGGAACGCAGAACATCGATGCTGCGGTTTGCCGGGGGGGATAATTTTACAGTCATAAAGGTTCGCAGGCCGGGGTAGCTTTCAACTATAGGGGCGCAAACGACATTGGTGCGTTTGACAAAGCGCAAAAGAATAGCAGATTTTAACCGCTGTGGGTCAACAATAAGTGTTAAATCTAATCCGTAAAATCAACTTATTAATAACATTTATACAATGAATATTTAATGTTTAAACATTATTTAAATCTCACTTCTTAAGTGCTACGTTAAGAGGGTTAACTACTTTACCCTCAATAAATGCGAATAAAACAGCACTAAAAGTAAGGCATTAATACCATGAAAAAAATGACTGCCAGGCTGTTTTCGATGGCTGTCGGGCTAAATGCTGTCTCAAAGGCAGCGAAAGCGTCCGCATCGAAAGAGCAGGAAACAGATGTGCTTTTAATCGGTGGTGGGATCATGAGTGCCACATTGGGTACCTGGCTTCAGGATCTCGAACCCGACTGGTCGATTACTATGGTGGAACGGCTGGATGCCCTGGCAGAGGAGAGCTCGAACGGCTGGAATAACGCCGGTACGGGTCATGCTGCTTTAATGGAGCTGAACTACACCCCGCGCTCGGCTGACGGCACCGTCAGCATTAAAAAAGCGATTGAAATCAACGAAGCGTTCCGTATTTCTCGCCAGTTCTGGGCTCATCAGGTCAAAACCGGTGTGCTGCGCGAACCACGTTCATTTATCAATACCGTACCGCATATGAGCCTCGTCTGGGGCGATGACAATGTGAACTTCCTGCGTGCCCGTTACAAAGCATTGCAGCAGTGTTCACTGTTCCGCGGTATGCGCTATTCCGAAGATCCCGAGCAGATCAAACAGTGGGCACCGCTGGTGATGGAAGGGCGCGATGCGAAGCAAAAAATCGCCGCGACCCGTACCGAGATTGGTACCGACGTTAACTTCGGTGAACTGACGCGCCAGATGATTGGCTCATTGCAGAAAAAAGAGAACTTTTCTTTGCAACTGAGCACGGAAGTTCGCAGCCTAAAACGCAATGCCGATAATAGCTGGAGCGTAACGCTCAGCAACCTGAAAGGCGGCGGCGAGCGCGTGATAAAAGCGAAATTTATCTTTATTGGTGCTGGTGGCGCGGCGCTGAAATTGCTACAGGAATCCGGTATTCCAGAAGCGGCAGACTATGCCGGTTTCCCGGTTGGTGGCCAGTTCCTGGTGGCGGAGAACCCGGATGTCGTCAATCACCATCTGGCAAAAGTCTACGGTCAGGCGACTGTTGGCGCACCGCCGATGTCGGTTCCGCATATTGATACCCGTATTATTGATGGTAAACGTGTGCTGTTGTTCGGACCGTTCGCGACCTTCTCGACACGTTTCCTGAAGAACGGTTCGCTGTGGGATCTGCTGCGTTCGACCAACTCATCCAATATTATACCGATGCTGACGGTGGGGATGACCAACTTCAGCCTGGTAAAATATCTGGTCAGCCAGGTACTGCAAAACGAAGATGACCGTTTCGACGCGCTGCGGGAATATTATCCGCTGGCGATGAAAGAGGACTGGCGTCTGTGGCAGGCGGGCCAGCGTGTACAAATCATCAAACGTGAAGCCGGGAAGGGCGGTGTATTGCGTCTCGGCACCGAAGTGGTGAGTGATAAAGAAGGTACCATCGCTGCGCTTCTGGGGGCCTCGCCGGGCGCATCTACCGCGGCGCCGATTATGCTTGAACTGATGGAAAAAGTGTTTACTGAACGCTTTGCTTCCGCAGCCTGGCAGGCGAAGTTGAAAGAGATCATTCCCTCTTTTGGCACGCAACTTAACGGCAATATTGATGCTGCCGATGCAGAGTTGCGCTACACCAGCGAGATCCTTGGGTTGAAATGCGACGAGTCTCTGGTGGCAGATGCCACGCCACCGGTACAGAGGCCAACGACCCAGCCGCACAACGATGGCGAGACGGTTGCGGATATCGCGCTGTAATTGCCTTTCCCGAAAAAATAGAACCGTAACGGGTGCGTTGCGGTTTTTTTTACCCCAGGCAGAATCACAGGCATAAAAAAACCAACCACAACGGGTTGGTTTATTTGGGATTTTTTGGTCGGCACGAGAGGATTTGAACCTCCGACCCCTGACACCCCATGACAGTGCGCTACCAGGCTGCGCTACGTGCCGACACATTGGCGCTAATAGTACCCTTTTCGTTGCTGATTGCAAGCGGAGGGACACCTGAGTGATTCATAATTAATCAATCAGTTAGCGATAAAACGTTTTTCATCCGTTAACACTTGCAGCAACAAACTGAGCTGCGGTTTCTGATCGCGGATCTTCTCACCCTGCGCATTCCAGGTATGGTAATTGCCGTTAGGACTTAGTACCAGCGTCATCTCCGGCGTAGTTATCGCCAGCGTGTCGCCGCCCGCAGCGGTGACCCAATTATGGCGGCGCGGCACATTAAACAGATCTTGCCCTTGTGACCAGGCACTGGCTGGCGTGCTGACATGCAGGAGCCGCTGCATCAACGTAGTCATCACATCTTTATGATCCGTCAGCGTATTGATGCGCTGCGCTGGTGTGCCCGGCCAGTGGATGACCAGCGGAACATGCAGCCTGCTGCGCGACCATTCGAAACTATCATCAGCTTTGCCTTCAGGAACGCCATGACCAGCGGTGATAATTACCACCGTATCGTCCAGCTTGCCGCTCGCGCGTAGCGCATCCAGCACGCGCCCTATTTGTGCATCAACATCTGCCGCTGCGCGGTTGTACTTACGAGCGAAGTCTGGCTGTGAACTGTCCAGAGATGCCGTGCCATTCAGCGAAATCCACGAGAACCAGCGGTTATCATCCTGCGCGTAATGTTTAAGCCAATTGATCCACTGCGAGGCGGTTTTCTCGTCACTTTGCGTTTGTGCGGCTGGTAATGAGAAATCGGAGAGCAGCGCCTGGCGGTAGAGCGGGCTGCTGAAGTCGTCCGAAGAGAACAAGCCAAGCTGGTAGCCCTGCTGGTTAAAGGCGGTGATCAGCGCAGCCGGAATACGCGCCGACAGCACGCCGTCCATGTAACCCGGTGAGATGCCGTAGAACAAGCCGAAATAGCCATTGTCGGCGGTGTTGCCGGAACTCATATGCTGCGTAAAGTTGATGTTCTGCTGCGCAAAGCTGGCGAGTTGCGGCATCTGTTTTTCATAACGTGAATAGTTGAGGCCATCAACGGTAATCAGCAACACATTCTGACCAGAACCCATATCAGCGTAGCGCAGATCGCTTAATGGATATTGTACTGAGACGGCTTCAGGGTTGCCTTGTTCCACCAGTCTCCGCTGATAATCCTGCGCATTCAGCAAACCGTGTTTTTCCAGAAAACGGCGTGCGGTCATAGGATAAGAGAGCGGCAGGTTAGCGCGCTGCATGGTAATGGGTCGATAGAAATTGGCGTCGGCCCAAATATACATCATGTGCGTGGCGATAAAGGCGACGAAGAAAAAGGCGGCCAGCGGCTTGGCATAGTGGCGACGGCGCGTCAGGCTGCGCAGCTTCTGCCAGCTCCAGGTGGCGAATAACATCTCAATCAGCAGGATCACAGGCACACTGATAAACATCAACTGCCAGTCCCGCGCCATTTCGTTCTGGTCCGGGTTAATCACCAGTTCCCAGACAACGGGATTGAGATGCAGGTGGAAACGGGTAAATACTTCGCTGTCGATCAGCAGCAGCGTCATGCCCGCCGTCGCAAGGAGCGAGGACAATACGCGCATCAGGCGCTGCGACATCACAATAAACGTCAGCGGGAAGAGCACAAGCAAGTAGGTGGCGAACACCAGAAAGCTGAAATGCCCGACCACGCTGATATAAGAATAGATACGCCCGAAGAGAGTAGTCGGCCAGTCGGCGACGAACAGATAACGGCTACCGAGAACGATGGACAACAAAATGTTGAACAACGCAAACCAGTGCCCCCAGCTTACCATCTGGGAGACTTTTTCACGGTAGCGCTGACGATTGGTCACCATAGACTGTCGATATTTTCCTTAATGCGCTTTGTCGTCGCCAATCGACGATTGTAACGCTTGAGCGAACGACTTTGCGATCGCCTGACGTTGTGCAGGGGCAACGCTGGTATTAATCAGGTTCGTCACCATATTGCCCAGCACCATCAGGGAGAGATCGGTCGGAGCTTTGTGTTTTTCCAGTACGTTTGCCAGCTCACTGAGCAGCTGTTCAACGTGTTCATCACTGTAACGGGAGATTTGTGGCATAAATCGGAATCTGTTTACTCATGAAAGGGCAACATATTACCGTAGCAATCGCTTTTTTTCTGCTTTTTTATCAGCAGTTGCACAGTCGCGTTGGTGGTGGTTGAATACCGCCGTCTAAAAGGAGAGTTTATCATGAGTCTGGACATCAACCAGATTGCCCTGCACCAGCTTATCAAGCGTGATGAGCAAACCCTTGAACTGGTGCTGCGCGATTCTTTGCTGGAACCGACCGCGCCTGTCGAAGAGATGGTGGCGGAGCTGCATCGGGTATACAGCGCCAAAAATAAAGCCTACGGTCTGTTTAACGAAGAGAGCGAACTGGCGCAGGCGCTGCGTCTTCAGCGTCAGGGCGAGGAAGCGTTCCTTGATTTCAGCCGCGCGGCAACCGGGCGCTTACGTGATGAACTGGCGAAATATCCGTTTGCCGATGGCGGTATTGTGCTGTTTTGCCACTACCGTTACCTGGCGGTGGAGTACCTGTTGGTGGCGGTGCTGAACAACTTAAGCAGCATGCGCGTAAATGAAAACCTTGACATCAGTTCGACACATTATCTCGATATAAATCATGCTGATATCGTGGCGCGCATTGATTTAACTGAGTGGGAGACAAATCCGGAATCAACCCGCTATCTGACTTTCCTGAAAGGGCGGGTAGGGCGCAAGGTCGCGGACTTCTTTATGGATTTCCTCGGTGCCAGTGAAGGGTTGAACGCGAAAGCGCAAAACCGTGGGCTGTTGCAGGCGGTAGACGACTTTACCGCGCAGGCCGAACTGGATAAATCAGAACGCCAGACAGTGCGACAGCAGGTTTACACTTACTGCAATGAGCAATTGCAGGCAGGCGAAGAGATTGAACTGGCATCTCTTTCTAAAGAGCTGGCGGGCGTCAGCGAAGTAAGCTTCGAAGAATTTACCGCAGGCCAGGGCTACGAGCTTGAAGAGAGCTTCCCGGCGGATCGTAGCACCCTTCGACAGCTGACCAAATATGCGGGCAGCGGCGGTGGTCTGACGATCAATTTCGATGCCTTGTTACTGGGCGAACGCATCTTCTGGGATCCGGCTACGGATACGCTGACCATCAAAGGCACGCCACCTAATCTGCGTGATCAACTGCAACGTCGTTTCACCGGTGGTAAGTAATCGGTTAAAACCTGCTCATGGGTAGGTTTTCTTTTACGCACGACCGGAGCCGCGCGTATGACTCCACGTCCGGGTATCGGTCAGTCGTTTATCGACGTTAAGAAGGCATAAAAAAACCCCGCCGGAGCGGGGTTTTCTTCAACTTGTCGGCGATTAAGCGCGAACGAAGTCGATGTGAGCCAGGCGTACTTTGAACGCGTGACGCTGTACAGCCTGAACTTTCACTTTTACTTCTTTGCCATCAACTGCAATGGTCAGAACGTCGCTGTAGAATTCAGCTTTAGCCTGCATGTTCCACAGTTTGTCATGATCCAGTTCGATAGCGATCGGCGCTTCAGTTCCACCGTAGATGATTGCCGGGAACTTGTTCGCTGCGCGCAGGCGGCGGCTCGCACCCTTACCCTGCTCTTTACGTACTTCTGCGTTAATAGTAAACATTTAAATCTCTCTTAAATAAATCCTGTTACAGGCGACCCAGCAACAGGCAGATGATCGGCTTTGCGGATGCAAAAGCGGGCGGTATTCTATCCCCGAACGTTCGATACATCAATCAAAAGTACATTTACCCGCGCAATTCATGTGCCCGCCGGAAGCGCCCCTCATAATCAAACACTTTTTCCCGCACCTGCCAGTACTGACCTTTCATTCGGGCAACCACAAAATCGGGATGACGTAACAGCACCTGCTGCGCCACGATATCGGCGGCGACAACCCAACGCAGCGGCACGCCGGGGGTGCGCGTATGCGGGCGGATAAACAGCTGTTCGAAAGCGGTTCGCTGTGCTGGTGTCTGCAAACGGAAACGTTCGCTGACATCGGCACCATCTTCATCGTAATAGGTGATTTTTAGCCATTCACCTTTCTCATCAGCACCGTGTTGTAGCGTCATGCCACTACAGCGTAGCACCAGCGCATCTTTTAAATTCAGCGCCGCTTTTAGCATATCGTCTGGATCGACAAGCACGGTATCGCAGGCGCGGCAGCGACGGGCTGCGATATCGTTTTCCGCATTGCACTGCGGACAGTTTTTAAAGCGAAAACGGTAATCACATTGTTCGCGGTTGCCTTCATCGTCTTCCAGCCAGCCCTGGCAGCGGCGACCAAAGTGTTCAATTAGCGTACCGTCGGCAGTGGTTTTTCCCCAGAAGGTATTGGCAAAGCCGCAGCCGGGGCAGAAAACCTGAACAGGGACGTTATCGCTTTTGCGTTTTGGCGCACCAATTTCCGGCGCATAGAGATCGTGAGGGTTACCGGCATAATCAAGGATCAGACAGTCGGTTTTACCGGGCGCAAGTCGCAGGCCGCGTCCGACAATTTGCTGATACAGACTAACGGATTCCGTTGGCCGTAAAATAGCAATTAAATCAACATGTGGCGCATCGAAACCGGTGGTCAGCACCGCCACGTTAACCAGGTAACGGAACTGCTGATTTTTGAATGCCTCAATCAATGCATCGCGTTGCGGACCTGGCGTTTCACCGGTGATGAGCGCCGCATCGTTTGCAGGTAACAGGCCGGTGATCTCCCGTGCATGCTCGACGGTCGCTGCAAAAATCATCGCTCCTTTGCGCGTTTGCGCGAATTCAATAATCTGGCTGATGATATGCGGGGTAATGCGCTGCTGCTTTTTCAGTTCACGGTTAAGATCCACCTCGCTGAACAGCCCATTACTTTGCGCCTGTAAGCGGCTGAAATCGTACTGCATGACCGGCATATCCAGCCGTTCCGGCGGCGTTAAATAACCGTGCTTGATCATATAACGTAGCGGTAGCTCATAAATGCAGTCGCGGAACAGCGCTTTTTCATCGCCGCGTACCATGCCGTGATAATGAAAGCGGTAAATCCAGCCTTTCCCCAGCCGGAAAGGCGTGGCGGTAAGGCCAAGCAAACGCACGTGAGGGTTCACTTCGCGCAAGTGGCTGAGGATTTGCTGGTACTGGCTGTCGTCATCGTCGCTAATACGATGACACTCGTCGACTACCAGCAAAGAAAACTCGCTCTGAAACTGCTCCAGGTTGCGCGCCACCGACTGTACGCTGCCGAACACCACTTTTCCGTGGCTCTGCTTACGCTTCAGCCCGGCGGCGAAAATGTCGGCCTCCAGCCCCAGCGCAACATATTTCGCATGATTCTGCGCTACCAGTTCTTTGACGTGTGCCAGCACCAGTACGCGGCCCCGAGCGAGCCTTGCCAGTTCAGCGATCACCAGACTTTTTCCCGCACCGGTAGGAAGCACTATCACGGCAGGTTCAGCATGTTTGCGGAAATGGGCGAGGGTGGCATCCACCGCTTCGCGTTGATAGGGGCGTAGCGTAAAAGTCATGGTCTCGATGGGTTGCAGGGTGACGCTGCACAGTATGCCACGAATCTTTCCTTTGAGCGGTTTGTGATGCTCGTTATACTGTCAGGGTACTCATTTCTTCTTGTGGGCATTTTGCCCGCACCCAGCACCATACAGGCCAGAAAAATTCATGCGACTTGATAAGTTTATCGCTCAGCAGCTTGGCGTCAGCCGGGCGATTGCCGGGCGTGAAATCCGCGCCAGCCGTGTTAGTGTTGACGGTGACATCGTCAGAGATGCTGCCTTTAAACTGCAACCAGAACACGAGGTTGAATACGAGGGCAACACCCTGGTTCAGCAGAATGGCCCGCGCTATTTTATGCTGCATAAACCGGAAGGTTATGTCTGTTCTACTGACGATCCGGATCATCCCACCGTGCTCTATTTTCTTGATGAACCGGTTGCCCACAAGCTGCATGCCGCAGGGCGTCTGGATATCGATACTACCGGGTTGGTGCTGATGACCGATGATGGCCAGTGGTCGCACCGTATTACTTCGCCACGCCATCATTGTGAAAAAACCTATCTGGTGACGCTTGAGTCTCCGGTCACTGAAGAGATCGCCGCGCAGTTTGCTCATGGCATCCAGTTGCATAACGAGAAAGATCTCACCAAACCCGCAGCGCTGGAAGTGATCACCCCGACGCAGGTGCGCCTGACCATCAGTGAAGGTCGCTATCATCAGGTGAAACGCATGTTTGCGGCTGTCGGTAATCATGTCATCGCGCTGCACCGCGAGCGGATCGGCACGATTGCGTTGGATGAGGCGTTGGCTCCCGGTGAGTATCGGCCGCTGACAGAAGATGAAATTGCCAGCGTTGGCATGCCTTTTCGTTAATTTCAGGAGATCTTAGTGACCAGTAGGCCACACTCTTCACTGAGTATTGTGTTCATTCTTGGCCTGTTGGCCATGCTGATGCCGTTATCCATCGATATGTATCTGCCGGCACTGCCAGTGATCGCCGAGCAGTTTAGCGTCCCGGCAGGCAGCGCACAGATGACTCTCAGCACTTATATTCTGGGGTTCGCGGTGGGGCAGTTGCTATACGGGCCGATGGCTGACAGCATCGGGCGTAAGCCGGTTATCCTCGGGGGAACGCTGATCTTTGCTGCTGCGGCAGTGGCTTGTGCGCTGGCGCAGAGCATAGATCAATTGATCACCATGCGTTTTTTCCACGGCCTGGCGGCAGCGGCAGCGAGTGTGGTGATCAACGCCTTGATGCGCGATATCTACCCCCGTGAAGAGTTCTCGCGCATGATGTCGTTTGTCATGCTGGTCACCACCATTGCGCCATTGCTGGCACCAATGATCGGCGGCGCGGTGCTGGTCTGGTTTAGCTGGCATGCTATTTTCTGGATCCTGGCAATTGCTGCGCTACTGGCGTCGGTGATGATTATGCTATTTATCCGCGAAACGCTGCCTGTCGAGAAACGGCATAAGTTTCACCTGCGCACGACTATCGGCAACTTTGCTTCGCTGTTTCGCCACAAGCGTGTGCTGAGCTATATGCTGGCGAGTGGCTTCAGCTTTGCCGGAATGTTCTCCTTTCTCAGCGCCGGGCCGTTCGTCTATATCCAAATCAACCACGTTGCACCACAGCATTTTGGTTACTACTTTGCGCTGAACATTGTGTTCCTGTTTATCATGACGATTATTAACGGCCGTTTTGTGCGTCGTGTCGGCGCGCTGAACATGTTCCGCAGCGGGTTGTGGATCCAGTTTGCGATGGCTATCTGGATGGTGGTGACAGCCTTGTTGGGCGTGGGCTTCTGGGCGCTGGTGCTTGGCGTGGCGGCATTTGTCGGCTGCGTATCGCTGGTGGCATCCAATGCGATGGCCGTTATTCTTGATGAATTCCCGCATATGGCAGGAACAGCATCGTCGCTGGCGGGCACGTTCCGCTTCGGCATCGGCGCGATGGTCGGTGCGTTGTTGTCGATGGCGACCTTTAACACCGCCTGGCCCATGATTTGGTCGATCACCTTTTGTGCGACCAGTTCAATCCTCTTTTACCTCTATGCCAGCCGCTCAAAGAAATCTGCCTGAATCTTCACCAAAGGGAGCGTGAAAACGTTCCCTTTTTTGATGCATGTCAACCCAAGACGATATACATTCGCCTGTGATTGTTTATTTTATGTAAAATCAATTAGTGTAAAAAGTCACATCATTGTAGTGAAAAAGGTTGAGTTAGATCGCAGAAACGGGTACATATAGCGCGAAACACGGTCCGCTGCTGACCCATTAAAACCCAGATAAATGGGCAGCAAGCCCATGAGCTGCGCAGGATGTGACTTTTTCTGCGTAGTTGACAAGATGAATTGTCAAACTTGTGTTAATATAAATGTGAAATATTTGTGAAGTGAAAGTGCTTCTGGGGAAAGAAAGTGAATACATTACAGCTCTCCATCATCCATCGTCTGCCCCAGTCTTATCGCTGGCTGGATGGTTTTGCAGGCGCAAAAGTTGAACCGATTCCGCAAAATGGTCAGTCTGCGGAAGACAGCCTTGTCGCCTTAAAATTGCTCAGTCCGGATGGTGATAATGCCTGGCCGGTCATGCATAAGCTCAGCCAGGCGTTGAGTGATATTGAGGTAGATTGTTCCGTTCTGGAGTGTGAAGGGGAGCCGTGCCTGTTCGTCAACTGCCAGGATGTGTTTGCTGCCACCTGCCGCCTGAAAAACTTTGGCGTTGCCATCGCCGAACCCTTCTCCCGCCAAAACCCGTTCTGAACGTCAGCTTAATGCCAACAGCTGGCGTGTATATGCCTGTGCTGGTGCACTAAAAATACGCTGACACTCACCCTGCTCAACGACTTCACCCTGTTTCAGCACAATGACCTGATGACATAAAGCGCGGATCACCTGCAAATCGTGGCTGATGAAGATATACGCCAGCCGATGCGTTTGCTGTAAGGACTTGAGCAACGTAAGAATCTGCGCCTGCACGGTGCGATCCAGCGATGAGGTGGGTTCATCCAGAATAATCAGCTCAGGTTTCAGGATCAGCGCGCGGGCAATTGCAATTCGCTGGCGCTGGCCACCTGAAAACTCGCCGGGAAAACGCCGCCGTGTTTCAGGATCCAGACCTACTTCCTGCATCACTTCTATCACACGTTGCTCGCGAGCATCCCGCGTTAACGCAGGATGATGCACCCGTAAACCCTCTTCGATAATTTGCAGTGCGCTGAGGCGAGGATTGAGCGCAGAATTGGGATCCTGAAACACCACCTGGATGCGATGGCGAACTGGCAGCATCTGCTGACGATTCCAGAGATGCAGCGGTTTACCGGCAAAAGAAATCGTGCCCTGCGAAGCCACCAGGCGCAGCAACGCAAGCCCGGTTGTGCTTTTACCGGATCCTGATTCGCCTACCAGCCCCAGTGTTTCACCCGCCCGCAGGGAAAAGTTAATGTTCCGCACCACCTGATTATGCGCGACCACACGCTTAAGAATCCCTTTATGAACCGGGAAGCTGACACTAAGATTTTGTACTTCCAGTAACGATGGTGCATCCTCAGGAAGCGGAACGGGATCGCCTGATGGCTCGCTGTTGAGCAACCGTTGGGTGTAGGGATGCGTTGGCGCGCTGAACAGCGCCCGGGCGCTGTTTTGCTCGACGCTGCGACCGTTCTGCATCACGGCGACATTGTCCGCCAGCTTGCGCACGATGCCCAGATCATGGGTGATAAACAGCAGCCCCATATTCAACTCATCTCGCAGTTCGCGCAGCAGCTTCAGGATTTGCGCCTGCACGGAAACATCCAGCGCGGTGGTGGGTTCGTCAGCAATCAGCAGTTCGGGTCGCGTCAACAGCGCCATTGCGATCATCACGCGCTGGCGTTCGCCGCCAGAAAATTGATGTGGAAAATCCCCTAATCGCTGGCGCGCGTTTCGTATTCCGACCCGATCCAGACAATCAAGGATCTCTGCGCGCGCGGCTTCACGGCGCATTCCCCGGTGCAGCGAGAGTACCTCATAAAGCTGTTTTTCCAGCGTGTGTAGGGGGTTAAGCGACACCATGGGTTCCTGGAAAATCATGGCGATGGTGTTGCCGCGTACGCCACGTAGCGTGCGTTCACTGGCATGCAGCAACGACTCGCCGTGGAACAAAATATCGCCCTCAGGATAAACCACCGGAGGTGAAGGCAGAAGACGTAGGATCGACAGTGCGCTGACGCTTTTGCCGGAACCGGATTCTCCCACCAGCGCCAGTGTTTCACCGGCTTCGATACATAAGGAGAGATCGCTGACGACGGGGCGTAACGTCTGCTGCTGGCGAAAAGCAATAGAGAGGGAATTGATGGAGAGCAGGGGAGTGGCCATGGTTACACCGCCTTATTTGGATCAAATGCGTCGCGCACTGCCTCGCCGATAAAAATCAGCAGCGAAAGCAGCAGGGCGGTGGAGACAAATGCGGCGATCCCCAGCCACGGTGCTTGTAAGTTATTTTTCCCCTGTAACAGCAACTCGCCCAGCGACGGCGACCCAAGTGGCAAACCAAAGCCGAGGAAATCCAGCGAAGTCAGCGTCCCCACTGAGCCGCAAAGTACGAATGGCAGCAGCGTCAGGGTGGCGACCATCGCATTAGGCAACATATGGCGCAGCATAATAGCGCGATCGCTAACTCCCAGCGCCTGAGCGGCACGGATATAGTCAAAATTACGTGTGCGCAGGAATTCAGCGCGGACCACGCTGACCAGCGTCATCCAGCCGAATAGCACAGTAATACCCAGCAGCCACCAGAAACCTGGCTGGATCACGCTGGAGAGCAAAATAATTAAAAATAGCGTTGGCAGACCGGACCAGACTTCAATAAAACGTTGTCCAAGCAGGTCGATCTTACCGCCGTAATAGCCCTGTAGTGCGCCAGCCAAGATGCCAATGACACTGGTACAAAAAGTCAACATCAGGCCGAATAGTAGCGAAATCCGCGTACCATAGAGGATCCGCGCCAGCACATCACCGCCATTCGCATCGGTGCCAAGCCAGTTTTGTGCTGAAGGTGGCGAGGGAAAGGGGGTGGTGGTGTCATAGTTAATGCTGCGCGCGCCGAATCGCACTGGTGCCCACAACGCCCAGCCGTGCTCTTCAAGCCGTTTTTTCAGCCATGGATCCTGATAATCCGCTGCGGTGGCCAACGGGCCACCAAAATCGCTTTCACTGTAATTTTTGACCAGTGGGACATACCAATGCCCTTCATAACGCACCAGCAGTGGCCGGTCATTCGCCACCAGTTCGGCAAACAGGCTGAGAATAAAAATGGTTAAAAAGATCCACAGCGACCAGTAGCCGCGCCGGTTATGGCGAAAGCGCTCCCAGCGCATCTGGTTGACGTAGCTAAGTTGAAACATCAGCGTCCCTCGAAATCGATTCGCGGATCCACCAGCGTATAGGTGATATCACTGAGGATATTCAGTAGCAGGCCGATCAGAGAGAAAATATAGAGTGTGCCAAACATGACCGGGTAATCCCGCGAAAGCGTGGCTTCATAGCCTAGCAGGCCAAGACCGTTAAGCGAAAAAATCACTTCAATCAATAGAGAACCGGTAAAAAACATGCTGATAAAAGTGGCTGGAAAACCGGCAATCACCAGTAGCATCGCGTTGCGAAACACATGTTTGCGCATGATATTGCGCTCGCTTACGCCTTTGGCGCGAGCCGTAACCACATACTGTTTACGGATCTCATCCATAAAGGAGTTCTTGGTCAGCATCGTCAGCGCAGCTAATCCGCCAATCACCGAGGCCAGTACCGGCAGAGTGATATGCCAAAGGTAGTCGGTAATTTTTTGATACCAGGGCAGTGTGTCGAAATTTGTCGAGACCAGTCCGCGAAGCGGGAAAATGTCATAATAGCTGCCGCCGGAAAAAAAGATAATCAGCACAATCGCGAACAGGAAAGAGGGGATCGAATAGCCAACGATGATGACCGCGCTGCTCCAGATGTCGAAACGACTGCCGTTATAGACCGCTTTGCGAATGCCGAGCGGTATCGACACCAGATAGACGATAAGCATTGCCCACAGGCTAACAGAGATAGAAACCGGTAGGCTGTCTTTGATCAATTGCAGCACCGAGGCGCTGCGAAACAGGCTGTCACCGAAGTCGAAACGTATATAATCCCACAGCATTTTGAAGTAACGCTGGTACAGCGGCTTATCAAAACCATAGCGTTTTTTGATCTCTTCAATAACTTGCGGATCGAGCCCACGACCGCCGCGATAGTGGCTGTCATTACTGAGGACATCGCCTACGCCCGTTCGCGCATGGGTTGCGCCCATACCGCCTGCACTGCTACCTGGCAATGCGTTATGATCGCCAAACTCAATGGCGGCAATGGCCTGATCAACCGGGCCGCCGGGGGCAATCTGCACGATGAAAAAATTAATGGTGATAATGGCCCAGAGAGTGGGAATTATCAGTAATAGGCGGCGAATGATATAGGCACCCATCCGGTCTCCTTAACGTCTGGCTGCGGGCAGTTTCGCCGCTTTATTTACGTCATACCACCAGGTATCAAAACCCAGTGAGTAGAGGGGGCGAACGGCAGGCATCGAGAATTTATCCCACCAGGCGATGCGATCAGCCGACATATACCACATGGGCAGCATGTAGTAATTCCAGGTCAGTACGCGATCCAGAGCGCGACCAAGTGGTAACAGTTTCTCCTTATTGCCCTGCCAGTGCGCGATCTGCGCGATCAGATTATCCACCGCCGGGTTTTTGACGCCGGGCGCGTTATATGAAGAGTCAATGTATTGCGAGCTCCAGGCAATTTGTAGATCCTCGCTTGGCCACAATTGCGCCCGCCACAGGCGCGGCATCATGTCGTAATCACGGCTGCGCATGCGGCTGGTGGCCTGCGAGTTATCGACCTGGCGCACCTCCATATTGATACCAAGACGTGCGAGGCTGTGCTGGAACGGGAGCACCCACAAGGTATCGCCGCCGGAAGGCAGTAACAGTTCAAAGGTGAAAGGCTGGCCGGTTTGCGCATTCACTCGCCGCTGATTTTTCAGCACCCAGCCCGCTTCCGTCAGCAGTTTGTCGGCTTTGAGCAGATTTGCCCTGTCATAACCGCTACCGTCGGATTTTGCTGGTGTGTAAACAGAAGTGAAAACTTCTGGTGGCAGTTGTGCTTTTAACGGTGCCAGCAGGACTAATTCATCCGCATCGGGATAAGTACGCGCGGCGTATTCAGTATTCTGGAAATAGCTGTTAGCGCGGCTGTAGGCACCGTAAAACAGTGCTTTGTTCATCCATTCAAAATCAAAGGCCAGCGATATGGCTTCGCGGACGCGGCGATCGCTGAAGATGGGCCGCTGAATATTAAACGCCAGCCAGCGTGTATCCTGAGCTGATGTATTCGGTTCTTCATCTTTAACAATATAACCATGGCTGAAATTGCTGCCGGTATAGCGCGTGGCCCAGTTTTTGGCATCGCTTTCGCTGCGCATATCGAATGCGCCAGCCTTAAAGGCTTCGAACGCGACATTATCGTCGAGGTAGTAATCGTAACGGATCGTGTCGAAATTCCAGCGTCCGCGGTTAACCGGCAGATTCGCGCCCCAGTAATCTTTGACCCGGCTATAAGTAATATACTGACCCATGCGCCAGGCGCTGATGCGATAAGGACCGCTGCCCAGCGGCGGGCGCGGCAGAGGTTCATCCAAACGGTGAGCTTTCCAGAATTTTTCCGGCATCACCGGCAGCGTCAGCAGGCTAAGCATGCTCTCTTTACTGGGTTTTGCCAGAACAATGCGTACGGTCAACGGCGAAATCGCTTTCACCGTCGTTCCCTTATAGACCAGGCGAAATTGTGGCACACCTTCCGTCATAAATTTTTTAAAGGTAAACGCTACATCGCTAGCGCGAATGGGCGAGCCGTCATGAAATGTCGCACGGGGGTTCAGCGAGACCTCCATCCAGGAGAAGTCATCCGCATAACGGGCCATTTCTGCGACCAGAGGGTAGTAACTGCCGGGTTCATCATCGGAGGTGGTAAAGAGGGCGTCGTACAGCGATTCAGTTCGGACTGCGGCGTTTCCCCGCATGGCAAAACGGTTGAAGTTATCGAAGGTGCCAATCACCGACAGCGTCGCATTACCACCTTTTGGTGCTGCAGGATTCACGTAGTCAAAATGGGTAAAGTTGATGGCGTATTTAGGCTCGCCGATCACGGCAAATGAGTCGCTCTCTTTAATGGTCTGGGCCTGACAAGCCAGAGTGGCAAACGCCAGAACGAAAGCTGAAATACGCAAAAACTTCATTCGCTGTGTCCCTGTGAACGGCGGCTCGGCAGGCGCCTTAAATTCTAATCATTGAATAATAAGGGAGGCCCGGCAGGTTGTGAAATAATTCACGCCTATAACAGCGCGGAAAACGGCGGTGACCGCCATTCGGTAAACTGTTGCAGTGTCATCGGACGGCTAAAATAGTAGCCTTGCATGTAATGAACACCATGTTCGCGGAGCCACCGGGCTTGCTCTGGCGTTTCAACGCCTTCGGCGACCGTTAGCATATTCAGTTTTTTTGCCAGTGTCAGCACGGCATCAAGCACAGGCGACGTTACGGTTTCTGTGCCAATGGCATTGACGAAACCACGGTCGATTTTCAGGTAGTCCATCGTGAAACGTTCCAGATAAATCAGCGCGCTGTGTCCGGTGCCGAAATCATCAATAGCCGTTTCGTAGCCCTCTTCACGGAGCTGCTCAAACCGCGCAGTCACTTCGTTTAGTAACATATCCCGCTCGGTGATCTCCAGTACAATACTGAAATGGTGGGCGGGGAGCGAACGCGATAGCTGGCGAATATCCTGCATAAAGTTTTCATCTTGCAGGTGACCAGGTGCGATGTTAATGCCCAGTTTTGCACCTTCGGGCAGGAGCGTCTTTAATCGCGGCGCATCGTGGGCAATTAAGCGGAACAGATGCTGCGTTAGCGGCATAATCAGTTGCTGGGCTTCAGCAAAATGAATAAATGCATCCGGTGGGATTTCACCTGCCGTTGGATGTTTCCAGCGCATCAGAACTTCAACGCCGGTGACCTGCAAATTTTTCGCATCCACTACCGGTTGGTAGACAACATAGAATTGATCTCGCTTGATACCGCTCAGGATCTCGCGGCCTGGGGTGAGATTGTTCTGCAGAATATAGGCGGTCAGCAGACCAAAAAGCATGCCAAAAGTGGTAGCAAGCAGCACGGCGAATTGAATATCCTCTGGTCGCCACTTTTTTGCATAGAGATAAAATGTGATTGGCGAACCTTCAATGTGCGCTGCTCGTATCGGTGGCAGGGTTATCGTGCTCAGATCAACTAAACCGGGCGAAAAGGTGGAAACGGCACGATGGCCGATGCTCAGCGCCACGCCAGTCAGATCGGGGCGTTGCGAGATATAGAGCATGTAAGGCGTGAGATTGATATTCAGTGTGGCGAACACCCCGCGTTTCTCCAGTAGCGGGCTACGAAACCAGACGGCGATAGCAGGTTTGTTCGGCATCATTGGGGTGCCGGGCAGTAACACCATATCAGTGTCTTTTGTCAGGTCGATATCCGGCACCAGATCTTTCATGGGCATGCTCATCTCGCCGGTGGCCGATGAGCAAAAGGCTTGTTGATCTTTTACCAGCAGAAACGCACGTACGTTAATTGTGAATGCAGCCCTGGAGGTCAGCTCGCCAGCGGCGACATGACACTCATCAAGCGCGAGCGGTTGCAGCGATTCTGCGGTTGTTCGTATTTCATTGAGATAGCCTGAGAGCCAGTGCTGAATATTGTTCACTAACGCGGTATAGCGATCTTCGCGTTTATGCTGCTCAAGCCCCAATTGTAGTCCACCAACAATAAATGCAGAGAGCATGCCCGCGATCAGACTTATCAATATAATTTTGCGGTTCCGTGAAAAATAGCGGCTGAACATAGTATCAGGTCCATTCGAGGTGTTCAGGGGGGGCAGGAGCAATATAGCTTGGCTATAACTTGAAGAGAAGGGATGGCATACAACAAGCATAAAAAACACTGCCGGAGCAGTGTTTTTAGACTTAATTGCCAGCTCAAGGGTAAACCGGCATTAAGCGATTAGCTGTGAGTCAGGATACGTCGCGCTTCGTTGTAGCGCTTTTTCCAGTAAGGCTCATCCATGCTGGAAATCATCACACCATTGGTGGTTGAAGCATGAACAAACTGGTTGTTGCCAATATAGATGCCAACATGTCGGCCCGTTGAACCCGCCCTAAACAGAACCAAATCGCCCGTACGCAAACTGGTACGTGAGATGGATTTACCTGTTTCCTGCTGTTCCCATGTGGAACGCGGCAGCTCTAAACCAAACTGCTCACGGAAGGTGCGTTGCACGAAACCAGAACAGTCAATGCCTTTTTTGGTGTCGCCGCCGAGACGGTAACGAACGCCTTTCCAGCTAGCATATTGATCCATAATGCGGCTTTTTACGTCCAGATTACGAACCATATTTTCAAATTCATCCTGAGAGGTTTGCAGTGAAGAACTATCTTCACCCACAGCAAGCGTCTCAGAATGCATGTTCTTTGCGGTATTTGTAGAACAAGCAGAGAGCAGTACCGCTACTGCAATTGCAGGGATCGCCCGCAAGATATATCTCAAAATCGGCTGAGATTTGACCATATTACTTATTTTCCCTTGAAGTCCTTAACGATAAATATCGTTATAAAAATGCCAACGCAGCGAGATTAATTATCTGAAAGCATCGAGACAATCGCTCAAGCACAGATTTGTGGAAGAACGCACAAAAATACGCACAACGAGAATAACGGCACTCTTTGCAACAAGACGAACCGAGGTTACCTGAACATCCAGGGCATGGCGAGCGCTTTTGTACATTTTTTTATAAGAAATTATGATACAGAAAGTGAATTTCCTGAAATGCTCAAAAATTGAGCTTATCAGTGTAAAAAGCACGCAATGTGCTAATTCTTATGCAGTTTACTATGTCAGGAAAATGACAATAGCGGGAAAAGGCGGCAGATTTAAATTAGGGATCGAAAACGTTCCCTAATAGATGGCATTCCTTGATGTTGGACGATTGTTTAAAGTTTGTTATTCCCAGGCAAATAATGATCAAACAAAGCGATAATTTTATCGCTTAGCGGCGTTAAAAGACACCACGGCAGACCAATCAGCACCGCGGATAACGAACCTACAGCAATATCTGTAAACCAGTGCGCGCCAATCATGACGCGCGGGAAGGCGAAAACCGCAAAAATAATGAGCGAAATGCCCAATGCTTTTTTGCCGAAATAACGCCACATCACCGCAGCGAAAATAAGCAACATCATTCCATGATCGCCAGGAAAACTATCCTTCGATGCATCTTTGGTCGGGAAATCGAGCAGATCGCTCACGCGGTGTATATCGGTAAAGTAAAGTGACGGGCTCGCGCGTTGCACCGGCATCAGATGCTGCGCCAGTTGGTTTACCACAACAGCAATCAATAACATGGTCAGGCCAATAGTCACTACACGGCGACGGCCTGTACGATCGGCTGGCAGCCAGAACGACAGCATCAGACAGCCCATGGCAACCAGCGAACAGGCATCAAACGCGCGGTTATTGGTTAACGCTACCAGCCAAAGCAAGGTGTGATTTTCTACCAATCTACTGTTGAAGAAATGGAAAATGGTCGAGTCCATCGGAAACCAAAACCCATGATTTACAGGCATATACCAGCATATAAACAGGGCCAGCCCGACGGCGTTCAGCAAGATAATCAGGGGTAAACGAGTTTTCATTACTTAAGGATTATTAATAAATAAAGGGGGGGAGGTTAGCGATCCTGACTTAAACGAAGCTTCAACAAAGCAGACTGAAGTATGTTCCAGTCTGCTTCAGAGGCGGTAATGAGCTCGATTCGACTATCCGGCGGCGCAACATTCTGCGTTTCGAGATGAAAATCCTCTCCCTGACGATTCACCCGCAGCAGACCTTCCGGTATACGCATAACGCCTTTGACACGCTCAACCGGGGCATGACGCACCCATTCAAGCAGGCCAATAGTGTCAAACACCGTATCTTCATCAAAAATCCAGCCGCACGCCTGATAGCCCTGACCGCTGTTCAGACTCCGACGCCAGCGTTGATGCGCTGGCAGGCTCAGCGCCGCAAGCCCTTTTCGTTCACCGTGCGTGTGGTCATGTGCAGCACTGGAAGGAAGCTCCCGCTGATTACGGCGCGGATGATCGAGCAATGTGCCATCGATCGCGCCCAGGGTGACGCTGACCCGCTGGCGATCGCCGCCGAAGCGGGACCACCACTCTTCCAGCGCGTGCTGGCTCTCTACGGTTGCTCGATCCTGTTTATTGGCGACAATGATATCGGCGGCTGCCAATTGATCGCGGAAGTTATCGTTAGTAAGCGCTTTCTCATCCAGTAACTGGCGGGGGTCAAGCAAACAGAGGGTGGCGCGCAGATCAATCCAGGGTTCGTAGACCGGGTCTGTTAACATATTGAGGATCTGTTTCGGATGGCCGAGCCCGGTCGGTTCAATCAACAGACGGTCGGGTTTGCCCTGGCGCAGCAAGGTGTTCAGCCCTACCTGCATCGGGAGACCATTTACGCAGCACATACAACCACCTGGGATCTCTTTAAGCAGTGCGCCGCTGTCGGCAAGCAGTGCGCCGTCGATACCGACTTCGCCAAATTCATTCACCAGCACTGCCCATTTTTCCTGCGGATCTTTATTCGCCAGCAGGTGCAAAATAGAAGTGGTTTTGCCGCTTCCGAGAAAGCCGGTAATGAGATTGGTCTTGGTCACAGAATCTCCAGTCGTCAATAAAACGTAGATAATTTGTGATCCTGGCGAAAAAAATGAGAAAAGAGAAGAGTGCGGACGGTGTAAAGCACGAACCATCCGCGTAAATCGCAGTAATTGTTAAGCGTTCAGCAGACGTTTTATCGCGCCGTGAGCGCCATGGACGACAATGTTTTGCCATGCATCGTCAACGGCATCGACAAACAACGGATTAAGCGGCAGATCGCTACCGAATATCTCCTTAAGCGCCAGCAGCGCAGCCACGCGCTCAGCCTCGTTACTGGTTGCGACAATGGCGTGAATTTTATCCACCAGGGGATCGCGAATATCAATAGGTTGTCCGGCATCATCCACGCCGCTGACATAACGCATCCAGCCGGCAATGCCCAGCGCCAGCAGCGGCCAGCGACTTTCCCGTTGCAAATGAACACGAACGCTGTCGAGCATGCGCTGCGGCAGCTTTTGGCTGCCGTCCATGGCAATTTGCCAGGTGCGGTGTTTCAGCGCCGGGTTAGCGAAGCGTTCAAGCAGGCTATCAGCATAAGCGGTCAGATCGACCCCGGTGATGAGCAGGGTTGGCGCTTGCTCATCCAGCATCAGACGATGGGCGGCTTCGCGAAACGCTTCATCCTGCATGCAGTCATTAATATGTGCAAAACCGGCCAGATAGCCCAGATAAGCAAGGAAAGAGTGGCTGCCGTTGAGCATTCGAAGTTTCATCTGTTCCCATGGCTGCACATCCTGCACCAGTTGTACGCCTGCAACTTCCCACTGCGGACGTCCGGCGACGAAATTATCTTCAATCACCCACTGAATAAATGGTTCGCAGCTGATAGCGCAGGGGTCGAAAACACCCAGTACATCGCTGATTTCCGCCAGCGATTCGTCTGTTGCTGCTGGCACGATGCGATCGACCATTGTGGCCGGAAAACTAACATTCTCCGCGATCCAGTGCGCCAGTTCCGGTGAGCGGGTTTTTGCCATACCCAACACCGCGTTTTTGACAATGTGCCCATTGTCAGGAATGTTATCGCAAGAGAGCACAGTAAACGGCGGCAGCCCGCGTTCGCGGCGACGATACAACGCTTCAACCAGAATGCCCGGCGCCGAATGCGGCTCGTGCGGGTGCTGAAGGTCATGTTCAATACGTGGCTGGCGCAGATCCAACTGGCCGCTGGCCGGGTCGATACAGTAGCCTTTTTCGGTAATCGTCAGCGAAACAATTGCCACCTGTGGTTCACAAAATTTCTCAATGATGGCAGGCAGGGAATCGAGCTTTGCATTCAGACACTCATTGACTGCGCCGACAATAATCGGCTGATTACCGGTTGCGCCTTTCTCCAGCACGGTATACAGATGATCCTGCTCGCGCAGTTGCGACATCAGTACATCACCGCTGAATAAGCTGATTTCACAAATTCCCCAGTCGCCGCCTTGTGCATTAAGCACCCGGTTAGTCAACAGCGCCTGATGTGCACGATGAAACGCGCCAAAACCGAAGTGCACAATTCGCGAGCGTAGCTGTGAGCGATCATACTGAGGTTGCTGTACCGTGGCAGGAAGCGATGCGGAAGCAATAGTCTTCATCTGTATACACCTGATTAACCAATAATTAACAATGGCAGTGTAAAGTTATATGACAGCAAAAAGAATTGGTATGCCTTAAATATCCGGGGAATGTGAGCTGGATCAATCATTGCTATGGGAATATTTGACCCTTTCGGCTAAACATGTATGGTAGTCGTCATGCGGTTACGTGTATTGGTATAACAACTTTAGAGGGTAAGGCGATGGAACAAACCTGGCGTTGGTATGGACCGAACGATCCGGTATCTCTTGACGATGTACGGCAGGCTGGCGCAACCGGGGT
This sequence comes from Kosakonia arachidis, assembly GCF_900116535.1. GTDB lineage: Bacteria > Pseudomonadota > Gammaproteobacteria > Enterobacterales > Enterobacteriaceae > Kosakonia > Kosakonia arachidis. The sequence goes on from NZ_FPAU01000004.1 coordinate 162,623, forward strand.
GGTCACTGCATTGCACCATATCCCGAATGGTCAGGTATGGCCGGTTGAGGAGATTAAGGCGCGTCAGGCGTTGCTGGCGGAAAAAGGGCTAACCTGGTCGGTAGTGGAAAGCATCCCGGTTCATGAGGATATTAAAACCCACTCCGGCCTGTATGAAACCTGGATCGCCAATTACCAGCAGAGTATCCGTAACCTGGCGACCTGCGGTATCGATACTGTCTGCTACAACTTTATGCCGATCCTCGACTGGACACGTACCGACCTCGAATATCAATTGCCGGACGGTTCCAAAGCGCTGCGTTTCGACCAGATCGCCTTCGCCGCTTTCGAACTGCATATTCTGAAACGCCCAGGCGCGGAAGCGGACTACAGCGAAGAAGAGCAGCGTCAGGCGCAGGCTTACTTCAACGCGATGAGCGAAGCCGAAGTAGAAAAGTTGACGCGCAATATCATCGCGGGTCTTCCGGGTGCTGAAGAGGGCTATACACTGGATCAGTTCCGGGCGCGTCTGGCGGAATATGATGGTATCGATAAAGCACAACTGCGTGAAAATATGGCTTATTTCTTGCGCGCTATTGTCCCGGTTGCGCAGGAAGCGGGCGTACGTCTGGCGGTTCACCCGGACGATCCGCCGCGCCCAATCCTCGGTTTGCCGCGTATCGTTTCGACTATTGAAGATATGCAGTGGCTGAAAGACGCTGTCGACAGTATCAATAACGGTTTTACTATGTGTACCGGTTCATACGGTGTGCGTGCTGATAACGATCTGGTGCGGATGATTGAAACCTTTGGTGATCGCATCCACTTTACGCATCTGCGTTCAACGTGCCGTGAAGATAACCCGAAAACCTTCCACGAAGCTGCGCATTTACAGGGCGATGTGGATATGGTCTCTGTTGTGGCAGCCATTCTGACTGAAGAGCAACGCCGCAAGAAAGCAGGCGATCTGCGCCAGATTCCATTCCGCCCGGATCATGGTCACCAGATGCTGGACGACCTGCGCAAGAAAACCAATCCGGGATACTCGGCGATAGGGCGTCTGAAAGGAATGGCGGAAGTGCGTGGCGTTGAGCTGGCGCTGAAGAAAACCCTGTTCCGCGATTTGCTGTAATGTCGTTCTGATGTAAAGCAAAGTGCTATCAGGCAAAGCCACTTCACTGAAGTGGCTTTTTCATAGCAACACGAGATTAGTCAGCGCGGCCCATGTAGCGGCGCTCTTCGATATGGATGCGGATCTTCTCACCGGTGGTCAGATATTCCGGCACCTGCACAACCAGGCCAGTATTCAGGGTTGCGGGTTTGGTACGGGAGCTGGCAGAAGCACCTTTAATACCTGGCGCAGTTTCCACGATTTCCAGATCGACAGTCTGCGGCAGTTCGAGAGCCAGCAACTGGCTATCCCACAGCAGAACCTGCATATCCGGCATGCCGCCTTCAGGAATAAACTGCAGCTCTTCTTCAATCTGATCTTTCGTGAAGGTATACGGCGTGTAATCTTCTTTATCCATGAATACGTATTCGTTGCCATCAATATAAGAGAAGTCAACAAAACGGCGGTTCAGGGTAACGGTATCGAGGATATCATCACCTTTAAAACGCTCTTCCACTTTCAGCCCGGTACGGACATCGGAAAAACGCATCTTGTACAGCGTTGCTGCGCCACGGGCGCTCGGTGCCTGGATATCAATATCTTTCACAATCAGCAGCTTGCCGTTGTAATTCAGCACCATACCTTTTTTAATTTCGTTCGCTCTTGGCATTGCAAGGGTCCTGTGAGATTAAAATAACAAAAATATCGCGACAAACTACTCGCGAGGGTGATTCCAGGCAAGCGGAATCTGAGTTTTGCCTTCGGGCTGCAAAAAATGGTAGTTTGCGCCCTGTATACGCCAGCCCGGCACGCCATCAAAAAAGAGAGCCATTATGCAATGCCGCCCGGACTGTGGAGCGTGTTGTACCGCACCGTCCATCACCAGCCCAATCCCCGGTATGCCCAACGGTAAACCGGCCAACACACCCTGCATCCAGCTAGATGAACAGTTGCGTTGCAAAATCTTTACTTCGCTGCTGCGCCCAAAAGTGTGCGCCGGGTTGCAACCGGGCCGCGATATGTGCGGCTCGAATCGCGCTGATGCGATGGTTTACCTGCTCGATTTAGAACGCCAGACGACGCCTTAAATATCTTTAATACGTGTCAGACAGAGCTGGGTTAAAAGTGCCATCGCCAGCGCAATCCAGAACACCGTGTGATAGTTCCAGATTTCAGCCACCACACCTGCCAGCGAGCCGGCAATAATCCAGCCGACACGCGTTGTATTAGTATAAAGGGTGGTGGCTGAACCTGCCTGACCAGGCATCAGATCCTGGAAATAGAGCATGCCAATCCCGGCGAGAATACCGATATAAATAGCGTTCAGCACTTGTAAGGCTAACAGGATAGCAGGCGTATGCACCGTCAGCATCCCGGCATAGAAAAAGATCCCGGCAACCGTGCTGACACGCATTAAAAAACGTTTACCAAAACGCCTGGTGTAGTAACCCGCAATCAGCATGGTCGGGATTTCCAGCCCGGCGGCGGTACCCATCATCACTCCAGCCAGTTTCTCCGGCAGATGCAATTCATCGATAATAAACAGTGGCATATTAATGATATACAGGCTATTAGTGCCCCACATCAGCGTACAAATCACGAACAGCAGAAATGTATCGCGGCGATGTGTGCGTGGTGCTTCCAGCATGGTCGACTTCAGTTTGGGTTCTTTGCGCATGGTGGGCAAAAACAGCCACACCATGGCACCACAGACAATAAACGCAGCGCCAGCGCAGAGATACATCACCGTAAAACCAAAGCCCATTGCCAGCGCGTACGCTAGCGGCGGGCCAATGACCCACGCCAGCGAGACCTGCGCACGCAGGATGGAGCTGAACATCACGGCTCCGCGGCCAGTATGATCAGCATGTTCACGCGCCAGTGCAAAAAGCTGTGGATTGGCGGTGGAACCAAAACTGCTGAGGAACACGCCGACAAACAGCAGAATAAAGTAGTTGCGGTTCCAGGCAAAAAGCACGCAGGCCAACATTCCCACCAGGCAGCAGAAGACAATCAGCGACTTACGATCGCCTTTACGATCTGAACGTCCGGCAAGAAACTGGCTGACCAGAATGCCAATCACCGCACTGCCGGTAAAAAAGAAGCCGACCAATGCCGGGCGAACTTGCACTTCGTTGGTTAAAAAGAGGCTTAGCGTGGGAGTTTGCAGTGCACCTGCAATGCCAGTCAGGAAGGCGACAATCAAGAACGCCGTCGACGTAAAATCAAACATGCCAGGTCTGGCGGCGGCCGAATTTTGCATTTTTCATGAGATCCAATATTGAGACGCGGAGTTTACGCCGCCTCGCTAAAAAAGCACAGCCTGCTAAGCAAAATTTGCCACGAAAAATCAAAGCGCCCTTTCACACTATTTTCATCAAAGCTGAATAAAGCTGAATCTTCTGTGCTGAAATTTAAATCTGCTTCAGCAAATTTGCTTAATGCGCTGATGAAATGTGCAGTAGCTCTAAATTCTGCAACGCAAATTCAGAGATTTCTTGATTACTGGCTTAAAAAGGGGAAGATTTAATGAAACGTTTCAGCGTCCTCGCTTGCTATCTAAACCCAAGTGATGGCGCATAGTTTTCCAAGTTAGCTGAAACGATTCAATATCAGCGAGAGAGGGGTTACATGTTCCAGTTATCCGTTCAGGACATCCATCCGGGCCAGCAGGCCGGTAATAAAGAAGAGGCTATCCGCCAGATCGCAGCAGCGCTGGCAGCAGCAGGCAATGTAGCTGATGGCTACGTCAACGGCATGCTGGCGCGAGAACAGCAAACCTCTACCTATCTTGGCAATGGTATTGCCATTCCACATGGCACGACCGACACGCGCGACCAGGTGCTGAAAACCGGCGTCAAAGTGTTCCAGTTCCCGCAGGGCATTCTGTGGAGTGAGGGCCAGGTTGCGTATGTCGCTATCGGGATTGCTGCAAGTTCTGATGAGCACCTCGGCCTGCTGCGTCAGCTGACACATGTGTTGAGCGATGATGATGTCGCTGCGCAGCTGCAATCTGCCACCACAGCTGAAGAGCTGCGTGCCCTGCTGATGGGCGAAAAACAGAGCGAGGCGCTGAAGCTGGATAACGACACCTTAACCCTGGATGTTGCAGCAAGCGATCTGCTGACACTTCAGGCGTTGAATGCGGCGCGTCTGAAAGAAGCCGGTGCGGTTGATGCTGCTTACGTTACGCGTGCAATTAATGAGAAACCGCTGAACCTCGGTCAGGGCATCTGGCTGAACGATAGCGCAGAAGGCAATCTGTTGAGCGCCGTGGCAGTAAGTCGCGCGGAAACGCCGTTCGACGTAGAGGGTGAGCAAGTTGCGCTGTTGGTCAGCGTTGCAATGGCTGATGAGCAGCCTGTTGCCGTGCTGAAGCGCCTGAGCGATCTGCTGTTAGAGAACAAAGCAGAGAGCCTGCTGAATGCTGATGCGGCCACACTGTTGGCGCTGCTGACCAGCGATGAAGCGATGGCTGGCAATGTGCTGAGTGATGAGTTTGTGGTACGTAATGAGCACGGCCTGCACGCCCGTCCGGGCACCATGCTGGTCAACACCATCAAGCAATTCACCAGTGAAATCACCGTAACGAACCTCGACGGCACCGGTAAACCAGCGAATGGCCGCAGTCTGATGAAAGTTGTCGCGCTGGGCGTGAAAAAAGGGCATCGCCTGCGTTTCACAGCGCAGGGCAGTGACGCTGAACAGGCGCTGAAAGCGATTGGCGAAGCCATCGCTGCCGGTCTTGGGGAGGGCGCATAAATGAGCAGACGTGTTGCCACAGTTACCCTGAACCCGGCCTATGATCTGGTTGGTTTCACCCCGGAAATTGAACGCGGCGAAGTGAACCTGGTTCGCACTACCGGCCTGCATGCTGCGGGTAAAGGGATCAACGTTGCGAAGGTACTAAAAGATCTCGGCATTGATGTAACCGTCGGTGGGTTCCTCGGTAAAGACAACCAGGACGGCTTTCAACAACTGTTCAGCGAGCTGGGTATCGCCAACCGTTTCCAGGTGGTTGCCGGGCGTACACGCATTAACGTGAAGCTGACAGAAAAAGACGGCGAAGTTACCGATTTCAATTTCTCTGGCTTTGAAGTGACGCCGACCGACTGGGAGCGTTTTGTTAATGATTCGCTGAGCTGGCTGGGGCAGTTCGATATGGTCTGCGTCAGCGGCAGTCTGCCTTCGGGTGTCAGCCCGGAAGCTTTTACTGAGTGGATGACCCGCCTGCGCAGCCAGTGTCCGTGCATTATTTTCGATAGCAGCCGTGATGCGCTGGTGGCTGGCCTGAAAGCCGCGCCGTGGCTGGTGAAACCAAACCGCCGCGAGCTGGAGATCTGGGCTGGCCGCAAATTACCTGAATTGAAGGATGTTATTGAGGCCGCTCACGCGCTTCGCGAGCAGGGGATCGCCCATGTGGTGATCTCGCTGGGCGCAGAAGGGGCTCTGTGGGTTAACGCTTCAGGGGAATGGATTGCCAAACCGCCGTCAATGGAAGTGGTAAGCACCGTTGGCGCAGGGGATTCTATGGTCGGCGGCCTGATTTATGGCTTGCTGATGCGTGAGTCCAGTGAACATACATTACGCCTGGCTACCGCTGTTGCTGCACTGGCAGTGAGTCAGAGTAACGTAGGTATTACCGACCGTACCCAGTTAGCCGCGATGATGGCGCGAGTTGACTTAAAACCCTTTAACTAACAGCAGGAGAGGAATAATGAAAACGCTGCTGATTATTGACTCCGGACTTGGACAGGCCCGCGCTTATATGGCGAAGACCTTACTGAGCGCGGCGGCACAGAAAGCAAATCTGCAATTCATCGAAAACCCTGGCGAAGCGGAACTGGCGATTGTGTTGGGTAGTCAACTGCCAAACGACAGCGCGCTCGTCGGGAAAAAAGTATGGCTGGGCGATATCAATCGTGCAGTGGCACACCCGGATCTGTTCCTCAACGAAGCAAAAAACCATGCCGCGCTTTACTCTGCACCGGCAACAGTGGCAGTTGCGTCAGTTGCCAGCAATGGTCCGAAACGCATTGTTGCGATTACTGCATGCCCGACCGGCGTGGCACACACCTTTATGGCAGCAGAAGCTATTGAAACTGAAGCCAAAAAACGTGGCTGGTGGGTGAAAGTAGAAACGCGTGGTTCCGTGGGAGCTGGCAATGCCATCACACCAGAAGAGGTGGCGCAAGCCGATCTGGTGATGGTTGCCGCCGATATTGAAGTTGACCTGGCAAAATTCGCCGGTAAACCGATGTACCGTACCACAACGGGTCTGGCGCTGAAGAAAACGGCTCAGGAGCTGGATAAAGCCGTCGCGGAAGCGAAGCCTTACCAGCCGTCAGGTCAGGCACAGTCTGAAAGTTCGGAAGGGAAAAAAGAGAGTGCTGGCGCTTATCGTCACCTGCTGACTGGCGTCTCTTATATGCTTCCGATGGTGGTGGCGGGCGGCTTGTTGATCGCGCTCTCCTTTGCTTTCGGTATTACCGCGTTTAAAGAAGAAGGCACGCTGGCGGCTGCGCTGATGAAAATCGGTGGTGGTTCGGCGTTCGCGCTGATGGTCCCGGTGTTGGCGGGTTTCATTGCCTTTTCCATTGCTGACCGTCCGGGCCTGACGCCGGGTCTGATCGGTGGGATGCTGGCGGTGAGCACCGGCTCCGGTTTTATTGGTGGTATTATCGCGGGTTTCCTCGCCGGTTATCTGGCAAAAGCCATTAGTAAAGGCCTGAAGCTGCCGCCGAGTATGGAAGCGCTGAAACCGATTCTGATCATTCCTCTGGTCTCCAGCTTGATTGTCGGTCTGGCGATGATTTATCTGATCGGTACACCGGTTGCTAAAATTCTGGCCGGTCTGACTTCCTGGCTGCAAACCATGGGTACGGCAAATGCTGTTCTGTTGGGCGCAATCCTTGGCGGTATGATGTGTACCGACATGGGCGGCCCGGTGAACAAAGCGGCTTACGCGTTTGGGGTGGGTCTGCTGAGTACCCAGACTTACGCGCCGATGGCAGCTATTATGGCGGCCGGTATGGTTCCGCCGCTGGCAATGGGTCTGGCAACGCTGGTTGCGCGTAACAAATTCGATAAAGGTCAACGTGAAGGCGGTAAAGCGGCCCTGGTTCTCGGCCTGTGCTTTATCTCTGAAGGGGCTATCCCGTTCGCGGCCCGTGACCCGATGCGTGTGATCCCGTGCTGTATCGCTGGTGGGGCGCTGACAGGCGCTATCTCAATGGCGATTGGCGCAAAACTGATGGCACCGCACGGTGGTCTGTTTGTGCTGCTGATCCCGGGTGCAATTACGCCGGTTCTCGGTTACCTGCTCTCCATCGTTGCCGGTACGCTGTTGACAGGTCTGGTGTATGCCTTCCTGAAACGTCCGGAAACGGAAGCGGTAGCGAAAGTTGCATAATAAGAGTTGTGTAGTGAAAAAGGCCGCTTAGCGGCCTTTTTTTATAGCGTAATGGAGATGTGATAAGAGAAACACTATCAGACAATCGATACCGGGGCAGCCCGCTGCACGATTTATGCTGACGCATCAGCTTCTTGTTGCGCTTCCAGCCAGGCAATCTCTTCCGCCCAAATATCGGGGTTGACGGTTTCGAGGATCAGCGGAATGCCATCGAAACGCTCATCGCGCATAATCCAGCGAAACGCTTCATAGCCGATATTGCCTTCACCAAGGCTGTGGTGACGGTCAACGCGGCTGCCAAACGCGCTTTTCGCGTCGTTCAGATGCATACCGCGCAGGTATTTGAAACCCACCACGCGCTCAAATTCGGCAAACGTTTCTGCCGTTAACTGCCCGGTACGCAGATCGTAACCTGCAGCAAAAGCATGGCAGGTATCAATGCAGACGCCGACGCGGGATTTATCTTCCACGCCATCAATAATCGCCGCCAGATGTTCAAACTTAAACCCAAGGTTACTGCCCTGGCCTGCGGTATTCTCAATCACCGCCGTTACCCCTTCGGTTTGTGCCAGTGCGATATTGATGGATTCGGCGATACGCGCCAGGCACTCGTCCTCAGGGATCTGCATCAGATGGCTGCCAGGATGGAAGTTCAGCAGCGTCAGTCCCAGTTGCTGACAGCGTGTCAGCTCATCAATAAAGGCCTCGCGGGATTTTTCCAGCGCATCGGCCATCGGGTGTCCGAGGTTAATCAGGTAGCTGTCATGGGGCAGGATCTGTGCGGGGGTGTAATGATATTTTTCGCAGGTAGCTTTAAACTCGTCGATGGTTTCCGTGCTCAGCGGCGCAGCACGCCACTGGCGCTGGTTCTTGGTAAACAGCGCAAAAGCCGTAGCCCCGATTTCAGCGGCGCGGACGGCGGCATTCGCTACGCCGCCCGAGGCGCTTACATGCGCACCAATGTATTTCATAAAAACTCCTGTTAAAACCCGCCAGGGGAAAGCGTCAATAATAGCGGGTCTCCAGGTTGGCATGTAGTGGTTTATGCCATCAGGTGATGAACAGCCAGATTAATCGCGCCGCCGCCGACAATCAGCCAGATAAAAAGCAGTAATCCCATCACCAGTGGTTTCGCACCAGCATTTTTCAGCGCGCTGATGTGAGTGGTCAGCCCCAGCGCCGCCATTGCCATCGCCAGCAGCAGAGTATCCAGTGTGTTCAACGCCTTCACCGCAGAGGGTGGCAGTAGGTGGAACGAGTTAAACACCGCTACTGCGATAAAACCAAGCGCAAACCACGGGATCGTCAGCTTACTTTTTTCTGCACCTGCCTGCGGGCTGAGTTGTTTGATGCGTGCCGCCAGCAGCAATAAGAAGGGAGCCAGCATCATGACGCGCAGCATTTTTGCAATTACTGCCGCGTTTTCAGCATCAGGGGTGATGGCATGCCCGGCGGCAACTACTTGTGCCACTTCATGCACGGTAGAGCCAATCCAGATGCCATAGTTTTCCGGGGTGAACCACTGACCCAGCAGTGGATAAAGTGCAGGGTAAATAAAGATCGCCAACGTACCGAAGATCACCACGGTCGCTACGGCCACGGTGACTTTACTGGCCTCGGCTTTGACCACGGGTTCCGTTGCCAGCACGGCAGCCGCTCCGCAAATACTGCTACCAGCGCCTATCAGCCAACTGGTTTTTTTATCCAGCCCAAAGACTTTTTGCCCAAGGACGCAGGCCAGTAAAAAGGTGCTGGAGAGCGTCAGTGTATCAATGGCGATCCCGCTTACGCCGACATCGGCAATTTGCGAAAACGTCAGGCGAAAACCGTACAGAATAATGCCAAGCCGCAGCAGATGCTGTTTCGCAAACAATACGCCTTTGTCGCATTGTGCATGCAAGGCCGGGTAGAGGGTGTTGCCGATAACCATACCGATAAGGATTGCCAGCGTCAGGGCGCTTAATCCCATACCTGCCACCGACGGGATTGCACCAAGCCACAGGGCGAGACCGGTAATGAAACCGCTGAGTAACAGGCCAGGGATAAAACGCCAGGCCGGATGACGATGAGTCTGTAGTGTGATTTCAGTCATAACCTTCTCCTTTTGATGGATAAAAGGGTAAGGCACGCTGGTTTAAAGGTAAAATTGATTATATATTTATAATTAATCTTTATAAGTGGTAAGTGACAGCTATGCATATAACGTTGCGTCAATTAGAAGTCTTTGCCGAAGTGCTGAAGAGCGGCTCCACCACGCAGGCCGCGCAGATGCTGGCGCTCTCCCAGTCGGCGGTGAGCGCTGCGCTTACCGATCTGGAAGGGCAACTGGGTGTACAACTGTTTGACCGCGTCGGTAAGCGGCTGGTAGTGAACGAACATGGGCGGCTACTCTATCCGCGAGCGCTGGCAGCGCTGGAGCAGGCAACGGACATTGAGCAACTGTTTCGCGAAGATAACGGTGCCATCCGCGTTTTTGCCAGCAGTACCATCGGTAACTACATTCTGCCGGAAGTGATTGCCCGCTATCGTCGCGATTTCCCTCATTTGCCGCTGGAGCTAAGCGTTGGCAACAGCCAGGATGTGATCAATGCGGTAGCTGATTTCCGCGTGGATATTGGCCTGATTGAAGGGCCGTGCCATACTGCGGAAATTATTGCCGAACCGTGGCTGCAGGATGAACTGGTGGTTTTCGCGCCGCCTTCCTCGCCGTTATTGCAGGGGGCTGTCACGCTACACCAACTGGCCGCCGCACCGTGGATTCTGCGTGAACGGGGTTCGGGTACGCGGGAGCTTGTTGATTATTTGTTGCTGTCGCACCTGCCGCAGTTTCATCTCGGTATGGAGTTGGGCAACTCGGAAGCCATCAAGCATGCGGTACGCCACGGGCTGGGCATCAGTTGTCTGTCGCGCCGTGTGATTGCCGAACAACTGGAAAGCGGTTCGTTGGTGGAAGTACCCATTCCGCTGCCGCGCCTGGTGCGTACGCTGTGGCGCATCCACCATCGCCAGAAACACCTCTCCAGCGCATTACAGCGCTTTATTAGCTATTGCTCTCTCTGATGACAGCGAGCCTGCCGACTGGCTCGCAACCGCAATGATTCACTGCTTTACTTATAATTCGCCACCTATTATGAAGCTCTCTAATATGACGAGTTTTATACCGGAAGGGAGGCGTTTCGTTTGTTACAATCCCGCCTCATTTTTTGGATGGATAGCATTTTCTTATGGTTTCCGAAATTAAAACCACAGAAGCGCCCACGCTTCGTCGTGAACTTAAGGCGCGTCATTTGACGATGATTGCCATTGGCGGTTCCATTGGTACAGGCTTGTTTGTCGCATCAGGCGCGACCATTTCTTCAGCGGGCCCGGGCGGGGCGCTGTTCTCCTACATTCTGATCGGCCTGATGGTCTATTTCCTGATGACCAGCCTCGGCGAACTCGCCGCCTTTATGCCGGTTTCGGGTTCATTCTCCACTTATGGTCAAAAATACGTTGAAGAAGGCTTTGGCTTCGCGCTGGGCTGGAACTACTGGTACAACTGGGCGGTTACCATTGCCGTCGACCTCGTGGCCTCGCAACTGGTGATGGCCTGGTGGTTCCCGGATACGCCAGGCTGGATCTGGAGCGCGCTATTCCTGGCAGTGATCTTTCTGCTTAACTACATCTCAGTAAAAGGTTTTGGTGAAGCAGAGTACTGGTTCTCGCTGATCAAAGTCGCCACGGTCATTATTTTTATCGTGGTTGGTGTGATGATGATCATCGGAATCTTCCAGGGCGATAAACCGGCGGGCTGGAGCAACTGGACGATTGGCGATGCGCCGTTTGCCGGTGGCTTTTCGGCGATGATTGGTGTGGCGATGATTGTCGGCTTCTCTTTTCAGGGTACCGAACTGATTGGTATTGCGGCGGGCGAATCTGAAAATCCTGAGAAAAACATTCCGCGCGCGGTTCGCCAGGTATTCTGGCGTATTCTGCTGTTCTATGTATTTGCCATTCTGATTATTAGCCTGATTATTCCGTATACCGATCCCAGCCTGCTGCGTAATGATGTAAAAGACATCAGCGTCAGCCCGTTCACGCTGGTGTTCGAACATGCTGGTCTGCTCTCTGCGGCAGCGGTAATGAATGCGGTGATCCTGACGGCGGTGCTTTCCGCAGGTAACTCTGGTATGTACGCTTCCACGCGTATGCTCTATACCCTGGCCTGCGATGGCAAAGCGCCGCGTATTTTCGCTAAATTGTCGAAGGGCGGCGTGCCGCGTAACGCGTTGTATGCCACTACGGTGATCGCCGGGCTGTGCTTCCTGACCTCGATGTTCGGTAACCAGACCGTTTACCTATGGCTGCTGAATACCTCCGGGATGACCGGCTTTATTGCCTGGCTTGGTATTGCGATCAGCCATTACCGCTTTCGTCGCGGTTACATTGCGCAGGGCTACTCACTGAATGATCTGCCATACCGTTCCGGTTTCTTCCCGCTAGGGCCGATCTTCGCCTTCGTGCTCTGTTTGATAATCACCTTTGGGCAGAACTATCAGGCATTTCTCGCCAACTCCATCGACTGGGGGGCGGTCGCTGCCACCTATATTGGTATACCGTTGTTCCTGATTATTTGGCTTGGTTACAAATGGACCAAAGGCACCCGTTTTGTAGGCTATAGCGAAATGGAGTTCCCGAAACACGTTAGCAAATGAATTCACTCTTTTAGCCCTCGTGATGAGGGCTTTTTTTGTGCGCGCCGGGCATGGTGCGCACAAGAACCCCCCCCCGCACCGGCGCACCGGGGGGCTGCTATTTCAGCAAATACTGCGCATGGAAGCGCAGATGATCTTCAATAAAGGAGGCAATAAAGAAGTAACTGTGATCGTACCCGGACTGGATCCGCAGCGTCAGCGGCCAGCCTTTTTGCCGCGCCACTTCCGCCAGCCGCGCAGGTTGCAGTTGATCGGCCAGAAACTGATCGTTATCACCCTGATCGATAAGCACCGGGATAGCATCGGCCTCAGCGCTTTCCAGCATCAGTGCGCAGCTATCCCACTCACGCCACAAGGCGGCGTCATCGCCCAAATACGCCTTGAACGCTTTCTGTCCCCACGGTACCTGCAACGGATTGACAATCGGCGCAAACGCCGACACGCTGGTATAACGCCCCGGGTTTTTCAGCGCCATAATCAATGCGCCATGGCCGCCCATTGAATGACCGCTAATGGCGCAACGCGGGCTGACGTTAAATTCTGCCTGAATCAGCGTGGGTAACTCGTCACGCAGATAATCATACATCCGGTAGTGCACCGCCCACGGTTGTTGCGTGGCATTGAGATAGAAACCTGCGCCTTTGCCCAGATCGTAACCATCAGAATCAGCTACTGCCTCGCCGCGCGGGCTGGTATCCGGCATCACCAGTACAATCCCCAGTTCTGCCGCTACGCGCTGTGCGCCAGCTTTGGTGGTGAAGTTTTCATCATTACAGGTCAGCCCGGAGAGCCAGAACAGTACTGGCGGCGGCGTTACACTGCGCGGCGGCGGTAAAAAGATGCTAAAGGTCATCGAACAGTTGAGTACGGCGGAGTCGTGACGCCAGCGCTGTTGCCAGCCTTCGAAACAGCGGTGCTCTTCGAGCATTTCCATGCGGGGCTCCTCAGTTATCCTCAGTTAACAATAAGTAACATCCTGGTATCATACAGATTATTTCTCCAGCTGAGTAACTTTCACTTTCACCTGTATTTAACCTGTTGCATCATAAATACAACTTATTATTAACATCTGGAGAGGCCATGGCGCAGCGAGTAGCGCTCTGCGGCTTTATTGTGCTGGTGGTGGCGATGGGGATTGGCCGTTTTGCATTTACCCCGCAGGTGCCGTTGATGATCCGCGATGGACAGCTCACACTGACCAGCGCCGGGCTGGTTGCCGCCATTAACTACCTGGGTTATCTGCTTGGCGCCTGGGATGCGATGCGCGCGCAGCGGCATATCGAACTGCGCCTGTGGTTTGGTATCAGCGGCGCGGTTGCGCTGACATTTCTCTCTGCTATCGCGGATAACGCGTTGGTTCACGGCGCGTTACGGCTGGTGATCGGCGCGATGAGCGGCTGGGCGATGGTGTTGATCGCCGCCTGGAGCAATGAACGTCTGGCGCATGCAGGTAAACCTGGGCTGAGCGCGGCAGTGTTTGCTGGCCCCGGCGTGGGTATTGCCATCAGCGGCCTGCTGGCGGTGGCAATTCAGGCGAAAGGCTTAAGTGCGGCTTCCGCCTGGCAGGTGTATGGCGTGCTGGCATTGCTGCTGGTGGCGCTGATCGCCCGCTATCTGCCGCGCCCTGGCGAGTGGCACCGTGCCGGAGCGCAACCCCAACCGCTGCATCTGACGGCAAATCTGAAACGGCTGGTGTGGAGCTATAGTCTTGCCGGATTCGGTTATATTCTGCCCGCGACGTTTCTGTCGCAAATGGCTGCGCTGCGTTTTCCCGGCAGCCTGTTCGCGCAGTTTGTCTGGCCGGTGTTCGGTGCGGCAGCAGTGGTGGGGATTGCGCTCAGTATCCTGCTGCGCCATGTGGGACACAGCCACCAACGGCTGGCGATCGTGCTGTGGTTGCAGGGCGCTGGCGTGCTGGCAGCCTGGTTGCTGCCTGGCATGAGCGGGCTGTTGTGCGGCGCGTTATTGGTTGGCGGCGGATTTCTCTGTGCGGTACAGCTTTCATTGTTGTATGGGCGTGAGCTTGCGCCCGATCATACACGTTATATGGCCGGACTGCTGACGACCGGCTATGCCGTGGGGCAACTGGTTGGTCCAATGACGTCGGCGCTCTCCACCTGGCTGACGCAACGCCTTGAACCGGCGCTCGGTGTGGCGGCGATTGCGCTATTGATCGGCGGTTTACTGGTGTGGAAACGCAGCGCCTGAAAGGCAATGACGATTTCTATAATTATCACTAGCGGGGCTGGATTATGTGCGCGACCTCACGCACAATGTCCGCTCACTTCGCCGTAACTGGCGGAGAATGCCACACCTGCAGGAGAAAAATAATATGTCATCACTCAGTAAAGAAGCGGCGCTCGTTCACGAGGCTCTGGTCGCCCGCGGCCTGGAAACACCGCTGCGCCCTCCGGTGCGCGAAATGGATAACGAAACCCGTAAGCGTCTTATTTCCGGGCATATGACCGAGATTATGCAGCTACTCAATCTCGATCTGAATGATGACAGTTTGATGGAAACGCCGCATCGCATCGCCAAAATGTATGTCGATGAAATTTTCTCCGGCCTTGATTACGCCAATTTCCCGAAAATTACCGTCATTGAGAACAAAATGAAAGTGGATGAAATGGTGACGGTACGTGATATCACGCTGACCAGCACCTGCGAGCACCATTTTGTTACTATCGATGGCAAAGCGACGGTGGCCTACATCCCGAAAGAGTCGGTAATTGGTCTGTCGAAAATCAACCGTATCGTACAGTTTTTCGCCCAGCGTCCGCAGGTGCAAGAGCGTCTAACGCAGCAAATCCTGACCGCGCTACAAACGCTGTTGGGGACCAATAATGTTGCAGTATCCATTGATGCCGTACATTATTGTGTCAAAGCACGCGGCATTCGTGACGCGACCAGCGCTACCACTACTACCTCGCTCGGTGGGCTGTTTAAGTCCAGCCAGAATACCCGCCAGGAGTTCCTGCGCGCCGTACGCCACAGTAACTGATTCGCCGGAAGCCAAACATGGAGAGAAATGTCACTCTGGATTTCGTTCGTGGCATCGCCATTCTTGGTATTCTGCTGCTGAATATTACCGCTTTCGGTTTGCCGAAGGCGGCCTATCTGAATCCTGCCTGGTATGGTGACATCGCACAGCGCGATGCATGGACATGGGCGCTGCTCGATCTGTTCGCTCAGGTGAAATTTCTCTCGCTGTTCGCCATTCTGTTTGGCGCAGGGTTGCAAATGCTGCTGCCGCGCGGTAAACGCTGGATCCAGTCGCGTCTGACGCTTTTGGTCATTCTCGGGTTTATACACAGCCTCTTTTTCTGGGATGGCGATATTCTGCTGGCTTATGGGCTGGTAGGGCTGATTGCCTGGCGGATGATCCGCGACGCGCAAAGCGTGAAGACGATGTTCAATACCGGAGTGGTGCTGTATCTGATTGGCATTGCCGTACTGCTGTTGCTGGGCGCCATTTCTGGTAGTACGCCTAACCGCTCCTGGCTGCCGGACGCCGCCAATGTGCAGTATGAAATGTGGTGGAAAACCAGCGGCGGCTTTACGGAAGCGATCGCTAACCGCGCGGATATGCTGTCGAATACGCTGCTGGCTCTGGGGGCGCAATATGGCTGGCAGCTAGCCGGTATGATGCTGCTGGGCGCGGCGCTAATGCGTAGCGGCTGGCTGAAAGGGCAGTTCAGTCTTCATCACTACCGGCGCGTTGGCACCCTGCTGATTGGGCTTGGTATGTTGATCAACATTCCGTCCATTGTTGCGCAGTGGCAGCTTGGCTGGTCTTACCGCTGGTGCGCTTTCTTTTTGCAGGCACCGCGAGAACTCGGTGGGCCGATGCAGGCAATAGGCTATGCCGCGCTGGCGTGGGGATTCTGGCCGCAGATCTGCGGCAGTAAATTGGTGAGTGCGATTGCCTGCGTTGGCAGGATGGCACTGAGTAACTATCTGCTGCAAACTCTGATTTGCACCACACTGTTTAATCATCTTGGTCTGTTTATGAAGTTCAACCGTCTGCAACTGCTGGCATTTGTGCCACTGGTATGGGCGGTCAATATCCTCTTCTCCGTATTCTGGCTTAAACATTTCAGCCAGGGCCCCCTGGAGTGGCTGTGGCGGCGATTAACCGCTCGTGCTTCAGGGACATCATTAGAACGCACATCCAGATAACGATCCCGATCACAATCATTAACAAAATGGATGTAACCGTTTCCATTCATGTGAAGTCACTCACGTAGCATTCCTGCCCCGACTGCCAGAATAGCCTCCTTACTTAACCCAGGGGGTGAGTGTGAACAGCCGCAATCCAGAAAAGGTGGGTGAAAATGATCACCATTCGTGACGTTGCCCGTCATGCGGGCGTCTCCGTCGCGACGGTTTCCCGCGTGCTGAATAACAGCGCGCTGGTAAGCCAGGATACGCGTGAGACGGTGATGAAAACGGTCGCGCAGCTTGGTTACCGCCCGAATGCCAACGCGCAGGCGCTGGCCACACAGGTGAGCGATACCATCGGCGTGGTGGTGATGGATGTCTCTGATGCCTTCTTCGGCGCGCTGGTCAAAGCGGTGGATACCGTTGCACAGCAGCACGATAAATATGTGCTGATCGGCAACAGTTACCACGAAGCTGAAAAAGAGCGCCACGCTATTGAAGTGCTGATCCGTCAACGCTGTAATGCCTTGATTGTTCACTCGAAAGCGTTGAGCGATGAGGAACTGTCCAGCTTTATGGAGCAGGTTCCAG
Source organism: Kosakonia arachidis (assembly GCF_900116535.1). Lineage (GTDB taxonomy): Bacteria > Pseudomonadota > Gammaproteobacteria > Enterobacterales > Enterobacteriaceae > Kosakonia > Kosakonia arachidis. The sequence goes on from NZ_FPAU01000004.1 coordinate 179,571, forward strand.
GCATGGTGCTGATCAACAGGTTAGTGCCAGGATATGCGCACCGCTGCGTCTGCCTTGATAACGTCAGCGGGGCGGTAATGGCAACGCGCATGTTGCTGAATAATGGTCATCAGCGCATCGGCTATCTCGCATCCAGTCATCATATTGAAGACAACGACTTGCGCCGCGAGGGCTGGTTCCGCGCGCTGGAAGAGCAAGGCATTGCTGCGACGGAGAGCTGGGTTGGCACCGGCTCGCCGGATATGCAGGGCGGAGAAGCGGCAATGGTTGAGCTGCTTGGTCACAATCTGCAACTCACTGCTGTCTTCGCCTATAACGACAGCATGGCGGCAGGGGCGCTGACGGCGCTGAAAGATAACGGCATTGCGGTGCCGCAGCATCTGTCATTGATCGGTTTCGATGATATTCCCATCGCCCGTTACACCGATCCTCAACTGACGACCGTGCGCTACCCTGTGGCGTCAATGGCACGCCTCGCCACTGAGCTGGCGCTGCTGGGAGCTGCAGGGAAGCTGGATCTGCAGGCGTCGCACTGCTTTATGCCCACGCTGGTGCGCCGCCACTCTGTTGCCACCCGGCAAAGTGTGGCTCCGATCACTAACTTATAACATTGACCGATGTAACCGTTTTCAATCTGTGAGTAAATTCACAGTATCTTAACAACGCGCTGACTATGATGTCAGCGTCTTAGAAGTTGAAACACGATGTAACGGTGATTATTCACTTTAACCACGAGTAATTACTTTGAAACATCGACGAAATCGAACTTCCGGAGCGTTACCGAACACGGACGAATGGAATTTTTAGAGTGAACTTCGGTCGACCGTAACGTTTTAGTAACATTCCGGCCTGCCGAACATATTCATAAGAACTACCCTGCATATAAAAAAACCGGAGATACCATGAATAAGAAGGTGTTGACCCTCTCTGCTGTTATGGCAAGCATGCTTTTTGGCGCAGCCGCACACGCAGCCGATACCCGCATTGGTGTGACCATTTATAAGTATGACGACAACTTCATGTCTGTTGTGCGTAAAGCAATTGAGAAAGATGCCAAAGAAGTGCCGGATGTTCAGTTGCTGATGAACGACTCCCAGAACGACCAGTCGAAACAGAACGATCAGATCGACGTTCTGCTGGCGAAAGGCGTGAAAGCACTGGTCATTAACCTGGTTGACCCGGCGGCAGCGGGCACTGTTATTGAAAAAGCGCGCGGCCAGAACGTTCCGGTTGTTTTCTTCAACAAAGAACCTTCACGTAAAGCGCTGGATAGCTACGACAAAGCCTACTATGTGGGGACTGACTCTAAAGAATCCGGTGTGATTCAGGGTGACCTGATTGCCAAACACTGGGCTGCTAACCCGGCATGGGATCTGAACAAAGACGGACAGATCCAGTACGTACTGCTGAAAGGCGAACCGGGCCATCCGGATGCTGAAGCACGTACCACATACGTTATCAAAGAGCTGAACGCCAAAGGCATCAAAACGCAGCAGCTGGCGCTGGATACCGCAATGTGGGATACCGCTCAGGCGAAAGATAAAATGGATGCCTGGCTCTCCGGTCCGAATGCAAACAAAATTGAAGTGGTTATCGCTAACAACGATGCGATGGCAATGGGCGCAGTTGAAGCGCTGAAAGCACACAACAAGTCTTCTATCCCGGTCTTCGGCGTCGATGCACTGCCAGAAGCACTGGCGCTGGTGAAATCCGGTGCAATGGCTGGTACGGTGCTGAACGATGCCAACAACCAGGCGAAAGCAAGCTTTGACCTGGCGAAAAACCTCGCCGAAGGCAAAGGTGCCGCTGATGGCACCAACTGGAAAATCGACAATAAAATTGTTCGTATTCCTTACGTTGGTGTAGATAAAGACAACCTGGCTGAAATTGCCGGTAAATAATATTAAGTAAGCATGTTCTCACTGGGCGTATTAATCAATACGCCCATTAATAATACGATATGCCAGGCCAACAAGGTATAATTATGGTCAGCAATAATACTCAGTCGTCAGGTGAATTCTTGTTGGAAATGAGCAATATCAACAAGTCTTTTCCTGGCGTAAAGGCACTCGATAATGTCAATTTAAAAGTCCGTCCACATTCCATTCATGCATTAATGGGAGAAAACGGTGCAGGTAAATCAACATTATTAAAATGTCTTTTTGGGATCTATCAAAAAGATTCCGGTAGCATTCTTTTTCAGGGGAAAGAGATCGATTTCCATTCCGCAAAAGAAGCGCTGGAAAATGGTATTTCGATGGTTCATCAGGAACTTAACCTGGTGCTGCAACGTTCCGTGATGGACAATATGTGGCTGGGTCGCTACCCGACCAAAGGTGTATTTGTCGACCAGGAAAAAATGTACCGTGATACCAAAGACATTTTTGATGAGCTGGATATTGATATTGATCCACGGGCGCGTGTGGGAACATTATCTGTTTCACAAATGCAGATGATTGAAATTGCGAAAGCGTTCTCTTATAACGCCAAAATCGTTATTATGGATGAGCCAACTTCGTCTCTGACTGAAAAAGAAGTCAATCACCTGTTTAAAATTATTCGCAAGCTGAAAGACCGCGGCTGCGGTATTGTTTATATCTCTCATAAAATGGAAGAGATCTTTCAGTTGTGTGATGAAATAACCGTCCTGCGTGATGGGCAATGGATCGCCACTCAACCGCTGGAAGGGCTGGATATGGATAAGATCATCGCCATGATGGTCGGGCGTTCGCTTAACCAGCGCTTCCCGGATAAACAGAACATACCAGGAGAAACCATTCTTGAAGTGCGTAATCTGACCTCGTTACGCCAGCCCTCTATTCGCGATATCAGTTTTGATCTGCGTAAAGGGGAAATTCTCGGCATTGCCGGGCTGGTAGGGGCGAAACGCACCGACATTGTTGAAACCTTATTCGGCATTCGCGAGAAATCTGCCGGGACCATTAAGCTGCATGGCAAGCCGATTAATAATCACAATGCCAATGAAGCGATCAATAATGGCTTCGCGCTGGTGACCGAAGAGCGTCGTTCTACCGGTATTTATGCTTACCTTGATATCGGTTTTAACTCATTGATTTCTAATATCCAAAACTATAAAAACAAAGTTGGCTTACTGGATAATAGCCGCATGAAGAGTGATACCCAGTGGGTTATCGACTCTATGCGTGTAAAAACGCCAGGACACCGCACGCAAATTGGTTCGTTATCCGGTGGTAACCAGCAGAAAGTTATTATTGGCCGCTGGTTATTAACTCAGCCGGAAATTTTAATGCTCGATGAGCCGACCCGCGGTATTGATGTTGGTGCGAAATTTGAAATTTACCAACTGATTGCCGAACTGGCCAAGAAAAATAAGGGGATTATTATTATTTCCTCTGAAATGCCTGAGTTGTTAGGCATCACTGACCGTATTCTGGTAATGAGCAATGGCCTCGTCTCCGGGATTGTTGATACTAAAACGACAACGCAAAACGAAATTCTCCGTCTTGCGTCTTTGCACCTTTAAGATCAGGGGCTCCTCATGAGTGCGTTAAATAAGAAAACTTTTCTCACTTATCTGAAAGACGGCGGTATTTACGTTGTTCTTTTAGTGTTACTGGCCATTATCATTTTTCAGGATCCCACTTTCTTAAGTCTACTTAACTTAAGTAATATTCTGACCCAATCATCGGTACGTATTATTATTGCGCTGGGGGTGGCGGGGTTAATCGTTACTCAGGGTACTGACCTTTCCGCAGGGCGCCAGGTCGGGCTTGCCGCCGTGGTGGCGGCGACTTTGCTGCAGTCGATGGATAACGTCAACAAAGTCTTCCCGCATATGGAAACCATGCCGATTCCGGTGGTGGTTCTGATCGTCTGCGTAATCGGCGCGGTGATTGGGCTGGTGAACGGTATCGTGATTGCGTACCTGAACGTGACGCCGTTTATTACCACGCTTGGTACAATGATCATCGTTTACGGTATCAACTCCTTGTACTACGACTTCGTTGGTGCGTCGCCTATTTCTGGCTTCGCTAGCGGTTTCTCGAACTTTACGCAAGGCTTTATCTCGATGGGCAGCTTCCGTCTGTCGTACATCACTTTCTATGCGTTGATTGCCGTCGTCTTCGTCTGGGTTCTGTGGAATAAGACCCGCTTTGGTAAGAATATTTTCGCCATTGGCGGTAACCCGGAAGCAGCGAAAGTCTCTGGCGTTAACGTTGCGCTTAACCTGCTGATGATTTATGCCCTTTCCGGTGTATTCTACGCGTTCGGTGGGATGCTGGAAGCGGGTCGTATCGGTTCTGCGACTAACAACCTCGGCTTCATGTATGAGCTGGATGCTATCGCGGCATGCGTGGTGGGTGGCGTCTCCTTCAGCGGTGGCGTGGGTACGGTCATCGGTGTGGTAACAGGTGTTATTATCTTTACCGTCATCAACTACGGGCTGACCTATATCGGTATCAACCCGTACTGGCAGTATATTATCAAGGGCGGAATCATCATTTTTGCCGTGGCGCTGGACTCATTAAAATACGCACGTAAGAAATAATTACGATATGCTCACTAGGCCCGCTTCCCGTAGCGGGCTTTTTTGGCTTTTTTTTCACCGTGTTAAAGGTTTTTCTCACGGAAAATAGCGCCTGACGACCACAAGAAAACTTCATAACAACTGACTTGTTAAATTTTTCATTTCAATGCTACGCTGAACTCAGGCACAGCGTTTATAAGGAGATTGAGATGAGCAGCGCAGGCGTATTTCCCGCATTCCCCGTCACTGGCTGGCAGGTTGGGGCAGTAGATAACGCGCATGGTGTGGTGATGAAGTTTGGCTACAGCACATCGCCAGCCGGGCCGGGCGCATCGGTGTTCGATTCGCAATTTTTTGATTTATCCCCCGACCAGGTCAGAAGCCTGATTTACGACCTGGAACGTTGTTTACATCAGTGCGAGGAGAAAGTGGCCTGACAGCTATTTTATTCAACTGCCATCTGTGATGAATTACCAAATATATCATCGTGATGGCAGCTCATTATTTCAAAAATTACACAATCGCTTTTACCCCCACAAATAATAATTAAGTTAATTCTGAATGCCTTCATCTGCATGACTATTTACGCTTAAAAGAATGAATCTGTGAAAGTTGTATACGCAGCTCAGGGGGTGCTCATGAATTTTGTGTATTTTAAAGTTGATAGTTTGCCGTACGAAAAAAATCACCAGGTCAGTTTCTATTTAAAAGGCGTAGAACTATTGCGCGATGGCGATATTATCGCTACTCCAGGTGATATTAAAATTACCGAATTACCGTTCTTCTATTTTTGCATTGTGCCAACGGGTTTTCGCAAAATAGAATTCCGTTTAAAAAATAGTCCACCGTCACGAATCGTATGCAGTGTGGGTTATCTGAAGACTGGTGAATATCTGGTCAATACGCCGGATGGCGAGGTGATTTTACCGTTCAATGCTCTGAACGGATTATGGTCTCTGGAGCAGACCACTATTGACCACCGCGATTTTCTTGCGCGTCGTTTTACACTGATTCGCCCGGTGAAAAATACGACCCGCAACACATCAGTGAATTAAACGCGCTCAGTTTTTCGCTTTCTTCTGCAATTCCATCAACTGTCCGACGGTGACAGCCGGATAGCCCTGCTCATCGTCGGGAACTTCCTGCATTGAGGGAATCGGCACCGGCGGGCCAAGGAAGCGCGGCTCGCGTTTAAAGAGATAGAGATCGGCGATGGTACCCAGCCGGGCACCAAACTCGCGCACCCGCACGCTCCACATATTTTTCGGTGACGGCACGGCATAACATTGCGCCTGAATCCCCATATGCTGCGCGATGAACAGGGCGCGTTCGCAGTGGAAGCGTTGCGTAATAATGATGAAATCGTTAGTGTCGAAGACCTTACGCGTGCGGACAATGGAATCCAGCGTACGGAAACCCGCATAGTCGAGCACGATATCTGCCGGATCGACGCCTGCGGCAATCAAATCTTTACGCATAGTGACCGGTTCGTTATAGCTTTGCTGCGCATTATCCCCGCTCAGCAGCAGGTAGTTGACCTTGCCGCTATTGTAGGCATTCAGCGCACCTTGAATCCGGTAGCGGTAATACTGATTGATGACACCGGTGCGGTAATATTTTGCCGTTCCAAGCACCACGCCAACCTGACGCCAGGGAAGATCCTGCAAATCGTCATAAATATAGGGGGCGGTTTTCCAGCTCATCCAGCGATCGAGGCCAAGCGCAGTTAACAGCAGTAAGCCGATCATGACTAACAGGCTGTAGAAAAAACGCTTTAGCATGCAGCAGACTCAGTACAGGAGTGAAATTTAACTCAGGCTACTTTACCCGTCTGGCAAGCGCAAGAAACAGACGCTCAACTGCAGGCTTTTTCATCACTGCGGGTTTTGCCCGCAGTGTGTGGAGATTAGGCGAGTTGCAGGTGTTCTATCTGATGACAGCCGATGGTGTGCAGCGTGGCGGCGGTAGCATCCCACTGAGTGAGCGGCGCGTCGGCACGTTCTGCCAGCACCGCCCGTTCAATATCGGCGTAATCATAACCGTTAAGGCTCAGCAGATTCAGCGCGCTTTGCAACGGCGGTAGCGATGGGTTGAAGGCGGCATTTTCGGCATACCGACCGCTGAAAATCTGCCCGCCACGACACAAGATGGCCACGCCGGCAGGTGAATTGGTATAAGGTGCGTGGCTCTGGTTCGCTGCGATAATTGCAGCCTGCGCCAGTTCATCGCCGTCCGGCAGGAAACCGTGATTGGCGGTATCCATCAGCAGCGTTTTTATCTCAAGATCTTTCGGACCAAACGCATCCGGCAGGTAATGGCCCAGCGTATATGGCGCGCGACCTGGCAGATGAATATGCAGATCCAGCCCGCTGTTTAGCTCATTCATAAACTGGCGACAGTGACCGCAGGGGGTGTAGTTCACCGTTACGGCGGAGAGAGATTTTTCACCACGCAGCCAGGCATGGCTGATAGCGCTTTGCTCGGCGTGCACGGATTGTTGCAGGGTGCTGCCAGCAAACTCCATATTCGCGCCGAAATACCAGGTTCCGCTGATACCGCGCGCAATAGCGCCAACATTGAAGTGAGAGAGGTCAGTGCGGGCACAGGCGGCGGCGAGCGGCAGTAGCGCAAAAGCCAGTGCATCTTCGTCCAACCCACTCGACCGCTGCAATGTCGCCACCTGCTCTGCGCTCAGCATGGCAGGAAAGTGATCATCCGCCAGAAGAGGAGCCAGCGCAGTTTGTAAATTCTCCGCAAGCCCGGAAAAAGCAGTGTGAAAACGTGAATGCATAACGGTGCCTCATAACAGTGTTTTGGAATCGTAGTTTACGGGGCTAAGTGCCCCTTATGTGTGATTCACTTCACACTGTATATGCAACTTATGAAACCCAAATAAGAAATGCGCGACGAATCGCAACTTTCAGCCGAACACAGCCAGAATCACCGGGAACAGGAATGGTGCGACCAGCGAGGTAATGATCCCGCAAATCACCAGCGCCAGGGAACCGAATGCTCCTTCCTGATAATCCAGCTCCGCACAACGCGCAGTGCCCAGCGCATGCGAAGCCGTTCCCATTGCCAGTCCACGGGCAGATTTGGTATGAATATGCATAATATTCAACACGGTGTGTCCAAAGACCGCGCCTAATATGCCCACAAAGATAACGCAAACTGCGCTGATTGCCGGGATACCGCCAATACTGCCGCCTACCGCCATTGCAATGGGTGTGGTGACCGATTTTGGTAATACCGACGCGGCAATTTGCGGTGTTGCCCCCATCAGCAACGCAATTGCTGCACCGGAGGTCATCGCCACCAGGCTGCCAATAAAACAGATGGTGATTATCGATTTCCAGCGTGCGCGGATCTGGTGCAACTGTTCATACAAGGGGAAGGCCAGCGCCACGACCGCCGGTTGCAGCAGATCGTTCAGAACTTTACTGCCCTTAAAATAGTGATCGTAAGGTGTACGGGTGACTAACAGGATGGGGATAATTACCACCATCGCCACCAGTAACGGGTTGAGCAGCGGCATTTTAAACCGTGCGGCGAGTTTGCGCGCGGCAAAAAAGACCACCAGCGTCAGGGGTAATGACCACCAGATATACGTCATCATTCTTTGCTACCTTTTTGTCCTGAGACTTTACGTTCGCCGTGTATCAGATGGGTACTCCAACTCACTACCAAAAAAGCAATCGCTGTACTGATCGTGCAGGAGACAATAATCGGCCCAAACTGCGCCCGCAGCAGGTCGTAATATTGCATGACACCTACGCCAATCGGCACAAACAGCAGCGCCATATAACGGATCAACAGGAAGCAGCCTGGATTAACCCATTTTGCCGGAAGGATTTGCAGCGCCAGCAGCACAAACATAATCAGCATGCCAATGATACTGCCAGGGATGGTGATCGGCAGCAGCGAAGCCAGCCAGATGCCCGCGTATAAACAGGCGTAAATCAGTACGAAAGCGCGAAGATACTGCCAGATAATATTCAATGATTTGCTCATGGTGAAAGCCCTTGCTGAAACGCATTCATCATACAATTAAAGCTTAAAACGTGCTACTGATCACATCATGAATTGTGAGCATACCAAACATTCCATTTGGGAACGTTATGCATTCCCACAAGATTTGCTGTATGAACCCGCTCAGTGTAGTTCCCCCGTGCGATAAAGGCTCTTTCCTCGCTGCTACGGAGACGCTACTATGGCGCCTCATTTTTCCCGGGGTGATCTATGCGTGTCTTACTGGCGCCGATGGAAGGTGTGCTCGATTCTCTGGTGCGCGAGCTGCTGACCGAGGTTAACGATTACGATCTGTGCATTACTGAGTTTTTGCGCGTGGTTGATCAACTGCTGCCGGTAAAATCGTTTCACAAGATCTGCCCGGAGTTACACCGGCAAAGCCGTACCCCTTCCGGAACCTTGGTTCGCGTGCAGTTACTCGGGCAGTATCCCGAGTGGCTGGCGGAAAATGCGGCACGGGCGGTGGAACTTGGCTCGTGGGGGGTTGATCTTAATTGTGGCTGCCCGTCAAAACTGGTCAACGGCAGCGGCGGCGGTGCAACCTTGTTGAAAGATCCCGAGCTGATTTACCGGGGCGCAAAAGCGATGCGCGACGCCGTCCCATCGCATCTGCCAGTGACGGTAAAAGTGCGTCTCGGTTGGGATAGCACTACCCGGCAGTTCGAAATCGCTGATGCGGTCCAGCAGGCGGGCGCAACGGAACTGGCGATACATGGGCGCACCAAAGAGGACGGTTATAAAGCGGAGTGCATCAATTGGCAGGCGATTGGCGAGATCCGCCAGCGTCTGTCAATTCCGGTTATTGCCAACGGTGAGATATGGGACTGGAAAAGTGCTCAGGCATGTATGGCGGCTACCGGCTGTGATGCGGTGATGATTGGCCGCGGTGCGCTGAATGTGCCAAACCTGAGCCGGGTGGTGAAATACAATGAACCGCGTATGCCATGGCCTGAGGTGGTGGCTCTGCTGGCGAAATATTCGCGTCTGGAAAAGCAGGGCGATACCGGTTTATATCATGTGGCGCGTATTAAACAGTGGCTGGGTTATTTGCGCAAAGAATATAACGAAGCCAGTGATTTGTTCGCCGAAATTCGTAGCTATAAAACGTCGGAAGAGATAGCGGCGGCAATTTTGCGTGTTAAGCTGAATCCACAATAATGTAATAATTATGTCAGCACTTGATTTATGCGTTAGCTGAATCACGTTTTTCCTTTATTCATAAGATAGCTTCTGGATTATTTAAAATCAGAGTGCTATTTCTGTTTGCACAATATCAGAATTGTTACTTTTATACAGGCAAAACCTAAATTTACAGGAAGCGTTATGGCGAATTCTGGATTTTGTTTTTTATCTGGTATATTAATGGAATAACTAACTTACTCTTTTAAATTAATTTATTCATTTGTCACCGACATTGGCATCAGTTCGATAGCTATTCAGTGGTCAGTAATATAATAATAGTATGCATATCATGGCTCTTTTAAAATTATTACTCCTTTTTACGCTGGCAGGTTATCAATATCACAATATTGAATCGGGTATTGGTTGGTTAAAAACCAGGTCCTTCTGGAATAATGGCCCGGGAGGTTTTACTGGCATTTTGGGAAAAATACCCGAGGCGCATTTTATCGTCCGGGGGATATTTCGCCGGGACGCCGTGACGCCTCAAAGGTTTTTCGCTGTTTGCCGGAACAGGTCCCGGCTACGGCTGGAAATTGAACAATGGAAAACCGTGGCTTGCCGAAGATAAACGCACTTTTCATCGCGCGAAAGGCATCGGCGGCGCGGTTTCCGTGGAATACAAATTTGGTCTGCTTAACTAAAAAGGAGTGTAGCCATGAAAAAAACAGTGATGGTATTGTCGGCAACGGCGCAGGCAGCGCCTGGCGTACATGCGGCGAAAGGGTATGACGTCTGGATGGTGGCCCTGCGACGAATCAGAGCGGTATCGGTTCGGCGATCACCTTTAAATCGAACAAGATCACAATTTTAATCTCCCGGCATGTTTTTTATCGTTGGGAAACTGGTAGAGTCAGCACCTGGATTGTTACTGCTTAGGCAGGCGAAACCTGATTGTCCGGCAACTGCTGGAGGTCAGGTTTTTTTGTTTCCGGGGCCGTAATGAAAATTGCCAAAATATTAAACAATAATGTTGTGGTAGTGCTGGATGAGCAGCAGCGCGAACAGGTTGTTATGGGTCGGGGGCTGGCGTTCCAGAAACGCCCCGGCGATGAACTGGATGAGTGCTGTATTGAGAAGGTGTTTTCTCTACAAAGCGATGAGCTGGTGCGCCGTCTCAGTGAACTGCTCAGTCAGATCCCGCTGGAAGTGATAACCGCCTGCGATCGCATAATCGAACTGGCCCGTAGCCAGCTCGGCAGACTACAGGACAGTCTCTACATTACGCTGACCGACCACTGTTATTTTGCGCTTGAGCGGCAGAAAAAGGGCGTTGTAGTGCGTAACGTATTGTTGTGGGAGATCAAGCATCTCTATCCGAAAGAGTTTGTGCTGGGTCAGCAGGCACGGGCGATACTCGCTAAGCGCCTTGATGTTGAGTTGCCTGAAGATGAGGCCGGGTTTATCGCCTTGCATCTGGTGACGGCGCAACTGAACAGCGAAATGCCGGAAGTGATGCATATCACTCAGGTGATGCAGGAAATTTTACGCATCGTGAAGTATCAGTTAACGCTGGAATACGATGAAGATTCGCTGAGCTATCATCGCTTTGTGACGCATCTGAAATTTTTCTCGCAGCGCTTGCTGAACCGTACGGTGGTGGCGGATGACGATCTCTCCCTGCATCAGGCGGTGAAAGAGAATTATCAACTGGCATGGCAGTGTGCGGAAAAAGTTGCTCGCCATCTGGTCAGCCACTATCAACATCAGCTAACGAACGAAGAAATTATGTTCCTCGCCATTCATATTGAACGGGTGAGAAAAGAAACACGTTAAAACAGGGTGTAAAAGGATTGTTACTGCATTGTGCAGGCAAAACCTGAGACCGGCTCCGAGAGGCGCTGGCTCAGGTTTTTTTTTACTTAGTCACCGCCTTCGGGCGACAGATGCAAGGGAATTCAACATGGAATATCAAGCGTTGGCGAAAGCGATCCTCAGCCACGTTGGTGGGAAGGAGAATATCAGTAGCCTGGTACACTGTGCGACCCGGTTGCGCTTCAAACTCAAGGATATGCAGAAAGCGGATGCCGAAGGATTAAAAGCCAACCCCGGCGTGATTATGGTGGTAGAAAGCGGCGGCCAGTTTCAGGTTGTGATTGGCAACCATGTGAACGCAGTGTGGCAAGCTGTGCGCCAGGAGGCAGGATTAACGGACGAAACGCCAACGGCGGCGGCAGAAGATAAAGGCACTCTGCTGGGGCGATTGATTGATATTGTTTCCGGTATTTTTACCCCATTTATCGGCATTCTTGCCGCATCCGGGATCCTCAAAGGGCTGCTTGCTCTGGCGATTGTTTGTGGCTGGCTCACAACTGACAGCGGCACCTATAAGATCTGGTTTGCTGCCAGTGATGCGCTCTTTTTCTTCTTACCGCTGGTGTTGGGTTATACCGCGGGAAAAAAATTCGGCGGCAGTCCTTTTGTCTCCATGGTGATTGGTGGAGCGCTGACGCACCCGTTGATGATAGCGGCCTTCAATGCCAGCCAGGCTGGCGGTGCGGCCAGCGAATCTTTCCTCGGTATTCCTGTGACGTTCCTCAATTATAGTGGTTCCGTCATTCCGATTATTCTTGCCGCCTGGGTCAGTTGCTGGCTGGAAAAGCAGGGTAATCGCTTCCTGCATGCGGCGGTAAAAAACTTCTTTGCGCCGCTGATCTGCATCGCCATCACTGTCCCGTTAACGTTCCTGATTATTGGTCCTGTCGCGACCTGGCTGAGCCAGATGCTGGCGCATGGCTATCAGACCATCTACACGTTGGCGCCCTGGCTGGCCGGGGCGTCGCTGGGTGCGCTGTGGCAGGTCTGCGTGATCTTTGGCCTGCACTGGGGGTTGGTACCGTTGATGATCAACAACCTTGCCGTATTCGGGCAGGATTCCATGCTACCGATCCTGCTACCTGCGGTGTTCGGCCAGGTTGGCGCAACGCTGGGTATCTTTTTACGAACCCGCGATGTGCGACAGAAGATGCTGGCGGGTTCATCCATCGCAGCCGGGATTTTCGGCATCACCGAACCGGCCGTGTACGGTTTAACGCTGCCGCTGCGCCGTCCGTTTATTTTTGGTTGCGTGGCGGGATCCATCGGCGGGGGTATTGTTGGCTTTAGCGGTAGCCATGTCTATTCCTTTGGTTTCGCCAACATCTTTACCCTGGCTCAGATGATCCCGCCGGGCGGCGTCGATGCAACGCTGTGGGGCGGTATTATCGGTAGCATAGTGGCACTGCTCTTATCCAGTGTGCTGACTTTTTTTGCTGGACTGCCAAAAGCGCCGGTTGCCGCAGAGCCGGGTAGCGCGGCAATGCCTGCGGAGAACGTGGTTCTGGCACCAATGAGCGGTACGGTTCTGGCGCTGGAGCAGGTAGCGGATGCCACCTTCGCCAGCGGTTTGCTCGGGCAGGGTGTGGCGATCATTCCGCAGGACGGGCGTGTGGTGGCCCCGTTTGCCGGGGAAGTGGCATCGCTATTTGCTACCAAACATGCGATCGGGCTGCTCAGTGATAGCGGTGTTGAAGTGTTGATCCACGTGGGTATCGACACCGTCAAGCTGGGAAGTGGGCCCTTTACCGCACATGTTCAGGTGGGGGACAAAGTGAATGTGGGCGATCTACTGCTGGAGTTCGATCGCGCTGCGATCCTTGCTGCCGGTTACGATCTCGCTACGCCGATTATTATCAGTAACAGCGATGACACCGGTGTTGTGCGTACCGTGGCTGTAACCTCAGTACAGGCTGGAATGCCGCTGCTTGCGGTCGCCGGTTAATCAAAGGAGAAAGTGATGAAATTATTTCCGAAATCGTTCTTGTGGGGCGGGGCTATTGCTGCAAACCAGGTTGAAGGTGCGTATCTGGAAGGAGGAAAAGGCCTTTCAACGTCGGATGTCCAACCAAAAGGGGTGTTTGGTGATGTGGTCGAACGCGTGGCGGGAGACAGTGCACTGAAAGATGTCGCCATCGATTTTTACCACCGTTACCCGGAAGATATCGCGCTGTTTGCGGAGATGGGGTTTAGCTGCCTGCGCGTATCGATTGCCTGGACGCGTATTTTTCCGAACGGTGATGAAACCACGCCGAATGAAGCGGGCCTTGCCTACTACGACAAGCTGTTTGATGAACTGGCAAAATACGGCATTACGCCGTTGGTCACGTTATCCCACTATGAGATGCCGTGGGGGCTGGTCAAACAGTATGGTGGCTGGGGCAGCCGTCAGACCATTGGCTTCTTCGAACGTTATGCGCGTACTGTGTTCAGTCGCTACAAAGCGAAGGTGAAATTGTGGTTGACTTTCAATGAGATCAACATGTCATTGCATGCGCCGATGACCGGCGTCGGGTTGCCGGAGAATAGCAGAAAAGAGGCGGTTTATCAGGCGATTCACCATCAACTGGTGGCCAGCGCGCTGGCTGTGAAGGCATGCCATGAGATTATCCCGGATGGCAAGATCGGCAATATGCTGTTGGGCGGGCTGATGTATCCGCTGACCTGCAAGCCGGAGGATGTGTTCGAAGCGCTGCAGGAGAACCGTAGCTGGCAGTTTTTTGGCGATGTGCAGTGCCGTGGCGCATATCCTGGCTATATGCTGCGCTATTTCCGTGATAACGGTATTTGCGTTGAGATCACCGCTGCCGATCGGGAAGCGCTGACATCTACCGTCGATTTTATTTCGTTCAGCTACTACATGAGCGGCTGCGTGACCACCGATGAAGCGCTGAATCAGCTGGCGCGCGGCAATATTCTCAGCATGGTGCAAAATCCGCATCTGACCAGCTCTGAGTGGGGCTGGCAGATCGATCCGGTTGGCCTGCGTACGCTGCTGAATATGCTGTGGGATCGCTGGCAAAAACCGTTGTTTATCGTTGAGAACGGTCTGGGTGCGAAGGACAAGGTGGAAGCCGATGGTAGCATCAACGACGACTACCGTATTGCCTATCTCAACGATCATCTGGTGCAGGTACGCGAAGCGATTGACGACGGTGTCGACGTGATGGGTTACACAAGCTGGGGGCCGATTGACGTAGTCAGCGCATCGAAAGCCGAGATCTCCAAGCGTTACGGCTTTATCTATGTGGATCGCGATGATAACGGTAACGGCACGCTGGCGCGCAGCCGCAAGAAGAGTTTTTACTGGTATCGCGATGTCATTGCCAGCAACGGCGCGACGCTGAAGTGAAGTAATGCAAACGGGCCCGCTAACGGGCCTGATTTTTACCCGATCAGATGGCGGACAAACTCTTTCAGCCACATCACCGCCGGGTCACTGCTGTGACGCTGGTGCCACAGTAGCGCCACTTCGACCGGTTCTGCATCCAGCGGCAGCGGGCTTGCCAGCAAACCGCGCGTTCTCTGCCACTCTGTCGCCAGCCCGGCGGGTACGGTCGCCAGCGCTGGCATCGTTTCCAGCAGACCAGGCAGGGCGGCAAAATGCGGTGTGGTGTAATGCACACGGCGCTGATGACCGGTTTTTGCCAGCAGCGTATCGAAATGGCTGCTGGTTGCCTCGCGGTAACTGACCATCAAATGGGGATGAGCGGCAAACGTGTCGACATCCAGCGGCGCGCTGAGCGTCAGTTGTTGCGGGTGCCAGAGCGTGACAAATGACATGGTGGTCAGCACCTCACGTTCAAGCCAGCGCGCCCCGGCGGTGGCAACGCTGATCGCCATATCCATCTCGCCGCCTTCGAGCCGCGTGGCATCGCTGAAAGGATCGCTGGCCACTACGTTCAGACGCATGCCAGGAGCCGCCTGCTGAAGTGCCGGGATCAGATGCGGCATCAGCCACATTTCTACCCAGTCGGCCATACCGAGCGTCAGCGTGACGTTCACCGTTTTCACATCAAACGCCACTTGATGAAACAGCGCACTCTGCAACTGTTCCAGCAGCGGCAGCAACTTACTGTGCAGCTCTTCCGCTCGATCTGTAGGTTGCATGCGATGGCCGCTACGGATAAACAGCGGATCGTCAAACAGGGTGCGTAGACGCGACAGCACACCGCTCACTGCGGGCTGGCCCAAATGTAGTTTATCCGCCGCAGCGGAGACGCTCTGTTCGCGAAACAGTACGGCAAAGGCGATCAGCAGGTTCAGATCGATTTTACGGAAATCATTTTCTTTGATAGTCATTATCTCTCCAATCAATTGGATCGATAATAGTGCTGACGGAATACTGTTGCAATGAAAACAACAGGAGAAAGTGATGAAACATTATCCTCTGCTCATGGCGCTGGTGGGCGCAACGATGATCTTCAGCGCCCACGCAGCGCAACCACCCAGTACGCATCAGGCGCAGGCACCGGGATATTACCGGATGGCGATGGGCGACTGGCAAATCACCGCTGTTTCCGACGGCACGGTCGCGGTGCCGTTTGACAAGCTGCTCACGCATATTTCGCCCGCAAGGCTGCAATTACAGATGGCGAAAGCCAACCTGGCGGTTCACGGCGAAACGTCAATCAACGCCTTTGTCATTAATACCGGTAAGCAGTTGATTCTGGTTGATACTGGCGCAGGGCCGCTGTTTGGCGATGCGGGCGGGCATCTTCCGGATAACTTGCGGGCGGCTGGCATTGATCCCGATGCGATTGATACGGTGCTGCTGACTCACATTCATGCCGATCACTCTGGCGGCGTTCAGCGCGACGGCAAGCTGGTGTTTCGCAATGCCACGGTGCGGGTCGATCAGCGCGACGTGGATTTCTGGCTCAACCCGGCACATATGAAAGAAGTTGAAGAGAGCCAGCGTCATACCTTTGCAGAATCCGAACGCTCGCTGCGACCGGTGATCGATGCCGGTAAACTCAGTCCGTTCCGCGCACCCACGGAGATCATTCCCGGTATTGACGCAGTACCCGCGCCAGGGCATACGCCGGGCAGCGTGATATATCGTGTCACCCACGGCGGTAAGACACTGATGCTCTGGGGCGACATTATCCATGCGCATCCGGTGCAGCTACCGGACCCCGGCGTGGCGATCCATTTTGATGTCAACCAGCAGCAGGCCATTGCCACGCGCCAGAAAGTGCTGGCGCAGGTTGCCCGCGAAGGAGACTGGATTGCCGCCGCACATATTGCATTTCCTGGCATTGGCAAAGTGATAAAAGCCGATAAAGGCTACCGCTGGGTGCCGATTAACTACAGTGCGCAGGGGAATTAATCTGGCGGATGGCGCTGCACTTCAGGTTGGCTGAAGTGCAGTCACCACCCGGTCAGCATTAAAAAATCATTTTAAACACGCCTGTCACCACCAGCAGACCAATCAGAAAGATAATCAGGATCACCCAAAGTAAAATCTTCAACATTTTTAACGTCCTTCATGCATACGGAAGTACAAAGCTTAGATAAACTGCTGCATTTTTGCCTTTTTTCTATACTTAATGATTTGCAATCACCGGAGGGCGAACGATGACTGTTACCCATGTTGCTGTAATCACTGCCGCAGATTCCGGTATCGGCAAGCAATGTGCGCTGATGCTGGCAGAACAGGGCTTTGATATTGGTATTACCTGGCATTCAGATGAAAAGGGCGCGCAAGAGACGGCGCGGCAGGTACAGGCTTTCGGACGAAGGGCGGAAACTATCCAGCTCGATCTTAGCCAGTTGCCAGAAGGCGCGCAGGCGATACAAACGCTGATTTCCCGTTTCGGACGCATCGATGTGTTGGTCAATAATGCTGGCGCGATGAGCAAAGCGCCTTTCCTGGAGGTGACGTTCGAAGACTGGCGCAGCATTTTTACCGTCGATGTCGACGGCGCGTTTCTCTGTGCGCAAATTGCGGCGCGGCAAATGGTGGCACAGGGGCAAGGCGGACGCATCATTAACATCACATCGGTGCATGAGCATACACCACTGCCGGAGGCAAGTGCCTACACGGCTGCGAAACATGCGCTCGGCGGATTAACCCAGTCGATGGCGTTGGAACTGGTTGAACACCACATTCTCGTCAATGCGGTTGCGCCTGGCGCGATAGCCACGCCGATGAATAACATGCGCGATGATGATGCTAAACCCGGTTCGATGCCGAATATTCCGCTGGGCCGGCCCGGCACCACCAAAGAGATAGCCAGCATGGTGGCCTGGCTCTGTTCAGAGCACGCCAGTTATACCACCGGGCAGTCGTTTATTATCGACGGCGGATTTATGCTCGCTAACCCGCAGTT
This sequence comes from Kosakonia arachidis, assembly GCF_900116535.1. Classification (GTDB taxonomy): domain Bacteria; phylum Pseudomonadota; class Gammaproteobacteria; order Enterobacterales; family Enterobacteriaceae; genus Kosakonia; species Kosakonia arachidis. The sequence goes on from NZ_FPAU01000004.1 coordinate 197,439, forward strand.
CAAACCTAAAGCTTAGAGCCTATCCCATTAGGCTATTTTATTTGCCATTTTGGTGCCGGGCAGTGCTCACACAAAATGTGTTGGCATTTTGAACGCCGCTTGCGGCGGCCCTTTAGGGCGAGCGAAGCGAGTCATCCTCACGTACCGCATGTACGCTGCGGTTGTTGCGCGCTGTCCGTGTCCAAACTGACGGCAACACTATACGCTTACTGGGATAGGCTCTTAATCGTGCTTTGCGCTGTTCTGGTGCTTCTTACGACGGTGCCGGAACCACCAGCGCAGACAAACCACCAGCGCGATAGCGATAAGCAGCCAAATCCAGCGTTTTACATGCTGGTCGAACTGATGCAGCCACGGGCCAATCACTTCTCCGCCAACATAGCCCAGCGTGGTGAACAGTAACGCCCAGACGATCGCGCCAAGAATATTCAGCGGCAGAAAAATTTTCGGACGCAGATGGCTGGTGCCAATCAGCAATGGGCCCACGATGCGAAAGCCATACATAAAGCGTGAACCAATCACAAACAGGTACGGATGGCGGCGGATCAGCGTTTGCGCTTGGTGAATTTTGTCACGATGATGTGAGAAGCGGCGCAGTATTTTCATGCCGTAACGGCGGCCAAGCAGATAGAGCAACTGGTCGCCAATCATGCCGCCCAGTGCCACGGAGACAACCACCAGCGAGAAGCGTAATAACCCCTGATGCGCTGCAACTCCGCCAAGCAGCGTGACGGTCTCACCTTCAGCAATACTGCCAATAACCAGCGCGGCATAGCCATACTGGCTAATCAGTTCATTGATATCCATTAAAAAGAAGCCCTCCCGGTAAAACGCTTATAAGCATACACCCGACAGAGGGTTCTTGCCGGAAGGATACGTTGTTCTACAGCGCTATTTTTATGGCTGTACAAAAAATAATCACAAGAGTGAATTATACTTGCAGTGTCGTTTTTCGTGCTGTCAGAAGGGGGACGTTATGAACCATGTCTGGGGATTGTTTTCCCATCCCGATCGTGAAATGAAGGTGATCAAAAGCGAAGACGAGACGGTTTCGCATCACTACACTCACCACGTGCTGGTCATGGCGGCGGTACCGGTTATTTGTGCGTTTATTGGTACCACACAAATCGGCTGGAACTTCGGTGAGGAGAATGTGGTCAGGCTGTCGTTGTTTACTGGCTTCTACATGGCGGTACTCTTTTATGCGCTGATGCTGGTGGGAGTGGCTGTAATGGGCCGCGTCATCTGGTGGATGGCACGGGGCTACCCGCAGCGCCCAGGGCTTGAGCGCTGTATGGTGTTTGCCGGTTATGTTGCGACACCGCTGTTTCTGAGCGGTATTGTGGCGCTCTATCCGCTGGTATGGCTGTGCGCGTTGGCGGGCACCACTGCACTGTTCTATACCGGTTATCTGCTCTATGTTGGTATTCCGACCTTCCTGAATATCAATAAAGAAGAGGGGCTGAGCTTCTCCAGTTCCACGCTGGCGATTGGCGTGCTGGTGCTGGAAGTGCTGCTGGCGCTAACGGTTATCCTCTGGGGTTACGGCTACCGCCTGTTTTGATAAAATGCATTGCTGGCGCAAATGCCAGCAATGCAATCTTCAGCAATCATTCTTCTGTGGCGACAACCCTGCATGGCGGCTATTATGCGCAGGCTAGCCTCATTATTTTCCTGATTAATGAAAGCGGTGTGCGTAATAACGTGCGTGAATAATTTTCAGAAGTCTCACCATGCAGAAATTTCGAGTCTCTTTATTAAGCCTGGCTTTATTGCTGGCTGCGCCGGTGGCGCCGTTTGCTGTCGCGAAAACCACTGTTGCGACCACTGCCGCACAACCTGAAATTGCTTCAGGTAGCGCGATGATTGTCGATCTGCAAACCAATCAGGTGATCTACTCCAGTCACCCGGATCTGGTGCGTCCTATCGCTTCCATCACCAAGTTGATGACCGCGATGGTGGTACTGGATGCCCATTTACCACTGGATGAGAAACTCAATGTTGATATCAGCCAGACGCCTGAAATGAAAGGGATTTACTCCCGTGTACGTCTGAACAGCGAAATTAGCCGTAAAAACATGCTGCTGCTGGCGCTGATGTCGTCAGAAAATCGCGCGGCCGCCAGCCTTGCGCACCATTATCCGGGTGGTTACAACGCGTTTATCGCCGCGATGAATGCCAAAGCCAAAGCGCTGGGCATGACCAATACGCATTATGTTGAACCGACCGGGCTGTCGATTCACAACGTTTCTACCGCACGCGATCTGACTAAACTGCTGATTGCCACCAAACAGTATCCGCTGATTGGGCAACTGAGCACCACGCGCGAAGAGATGGCGACCTTCAGCAATCCAGCCTATACGCTGCCGTTTCGTAATACCAACCATCTGGTCTACCGCGATAACTGGAATATTCAGTTGACCAAAACCGGCTTTACCAATGCGGCAGGACACTGTCTGGTGATGCGGACGGTGATTAATAACAAGCCGGTGGCGCTGGTGGTTATGGATGCATTCGGCAAATTTACGCACTTCGCCGATGCTAGCCGTTTACGTACCTGGATTGAAACCGGGAAAGCACAGCCGGTTCCGGCGGCAGCGCTGAGTTATAAGCGCCAGAAAGCGGCGCAGATGACACAGAATAACAGTGCCGCGGGCGAGCAAACCGCACAGAACGATTAATTACTCCGGCAGCGTCCAGTCACCGTCGTTGAGTGGACGCTGCATAATCAGCGTATCCCGCCAGTCCCCTTTCTTGTAGCCGACGCTACGTAGTTGTCCGACAATCTCAAAACCGTGTTTTTTATGCAGCCTCAGGGAGCCGGAATTATTATTGCCGTCACCAATCACCGCAATCAGTTGCCGCCAGGGCCCCTCTTCACAGCGTGCAATCAGGGCGCTCATCAGCGTTGAACCTATTCCGCGACCGGTCATGTTGGCATCGACGTAAATCGACTCTTCCAGCGTATAGCGATAAGCCTGACGCGGACGATAGAAACCGGCGTAGCAGTAGCCAACGATAATGCCGTGATACAGCGCAACCATCCACGGCAGGCCATCGCTGGCGATTTTGCTCATGCGGACGCGCATTTCATCAATTGTCGGGGGAACTTCTTCGAAGGAGGCGCGACCGTGTAGCACGTGCCAGGCGTACAGTGATGCAATGGCATGCACATCGTCGGGCGTGGCGTCGCGCACCTCGACAGCAGGGCCAGAGAGAATATCGACAGCGGACATGGAAAGGTGTGCTCCTTCAAAGCGGGGAGCCAGAGTAATGTTTCTCTGGCGTTTTTCGTTACTCTATTACGAAAGGAGCACACAATACAGTCTGTATACTCGTCATACTTCAAGTTGCATGTGCGTTGGCTTTTTTATTCGGCTCATCCCTGAGCCTTACCTCTTCGGGGCCGCTGCTTACAGCGTTCAAATCTGCTCCCGGCAGATTTGTCGCTCACCCCAGTCACTTACTGGAGTAAGCGCCTGGGGATTACTGAGAGACATCCTGTCTCTCACCGGAGGCCAACCTTCGGTTGGGCAAATTCGTTCCCGACGAATTTGTCGCTGCGTCGCCGCCTTCCTGCAACGCGAATTATTTAGGGTATATAATGGCTATTTTATCGCCACATTGGCGTGATTATCTGCCGTTAACTCATCTTGCCAGAATTTACGCTTAGTGGTTTTTCCGATGCCGGGATTCATGCTGTTTGTTGGATCATTTTCCCGATAAAACTGTTTCAGCGTTTCTGCGGCTTCATACAGGTGACCCACGTTATGTTCTGCAGGGTATTGCGCACCGCGCTGGCGCAGCAGTTCGAGCATTTGCTCTTTCAGCGCATGGGCGTCGACGCCTTTTTTGACGATGTAATCCTGGTGGAAAACGTGGCACATAAAGTGACCATAGTAGAGTTTGTGCACCAGTTGGTTGTCGATTTCCGGCGGCAGATGCTCAAACCACTCGGTATCGTTGCGCCTGAGAGCGATATCAAGAGCCAGAATATCTTCCACTTCGTCGGCATGTACCGCCTGATAGCGGATCGCTGCACCGGCGGCGGCAAAGCGGTGTAAAAAGGCTTTGCTCCCTTCCTCCGGCGTACAGACGAAAAAGCCGCCTTCGGCGCTGGTGAAATAATTCGTCAGCCAGTTTTGCGCTTCCGCAATGCCGTCACCGGACATCTTCAGCAGCAGATGATGCTCATACTTATCGCGCCATGTTTTCATACGAGACGGCAGGTGCGATGGAAAAATGGCGCTGATTTTTTGCAGTGAACGGTCAATAAAGTGCGGTTTGAACAGCGGCGCTTTATCCAGCAGCGCTTCGGTGCGTCCCTTCAGGGTAAAGAACAGCGGCATTTTGTCGGTGCCGAGCTTGTCTATCATCAGGAAAGTATCTTTACCATAGCGTTCGGCAATATCGTAAATATCGCGGTGCATATATTCGCCCGCCACCGGCAGGTGGGCGAAGTTCGCCAGAATGTGACGGCGGATCTCCGTTAATACGGCGGTCTGATTGGTGCCGATATAGAACACCTGCTGCTGTTTTTCTGCCGGGAAAGTATCCAGACGCACGGCAAAAACCGCGAGTTTGCCCGCACAGCCAGAGGATTCAAACAGCCGATCCGGATCGGCGTTGTAGCGCGCCGGGGTATCGGCTTCGACATCACGCACGCGCGTGATGTAATTACTATCGTGGCCGTGACGTTGATCGTGGCGTACCTTATCCGCTTTGATACTTTCGTCATCCAGCGCGCTGAGGATCTGTTCTGGCGTTTCCCCCAAATCAATGCCCAGATGGTTAACCAACTGCAATTTGCCCTGCTCGTCGATACGGGCGAACAGCGACATCTCAGTATAGGCCGGGCCGCGCTGCACTAAGGAACCACCGGAGTTATTGCAGATCCCGCCAATCACCGAGGCGCCAATGCAGGAAGAGCCAATCACCGAGTGCGGCTCGCGGCCCAGCGGTTTAAGCGCCTTTTCCAGTGAGTAGAGCGTGGTGCCTGGATACGCCAGCACCTGCTCACCGTTATCCAGCAGATGCAGCTTGTCGAGCCGCAGGGTGCTGATAATCACAATATCACGGTCATAATCATTGCCGCTGGGCGTTGAGCCTTCTGTCAGGCCAGTATTCGCCGCCTGCATCAGGATGATTTTGTCAGCGCTGACGCAGGCATGCAGCACGCGCCACAGCTCCACTAAGGTTCCAGGAAATACAACCGCCAGCGCATCGCCGTGGCCAGAGCGAAAGCCTTTCCGGTAGCGGGCGGTTTTGGCGGGTTCGGTCAATAGGTGAGACGCGCCGACCAGTCGTTTCAGCTCGTGTAAAAATGTATGGTTCTCGTTTGAAGTTGCGAATGACATATTCCACTCCTGGTGGTAAGTCAGCATTTTTGTGCCTGTAATAGTAGTCCTGCTAAACCTGACAGGGGAGCGAATTCGCAGAAAAATCAGAGTCCAACTCTGCAAGACATGCCAGGATTATGGCACACTGCGTTTTTTTCGCGGTCTGTTCCCCGGTTAGGGGTGAAATACAAGAGAGTAAATACGACATGAAATGGCTATGTTCTGTAGGTGTCGCGGTGAGCCTTGCGCTGCAACCCGCGCTGGCTGAGGAGTTGATTGGCAACCATCCGCTGACGCCGGAAGCAAGGGATGCATTTGTCACTGAGTTGCTCAAAAAGATGACGGTTGATGAAAAAATTGGCCAGTTACGTCTTATCAGTGTTGGCCCGGATAACCCGAAGGAAGCTATCCGCGAGATGATCAAAAAGAGCCAGGTGGGGGCGATTTTTAACACCGTCACCCGCCCGGATATCCGCGAAATGCAGGATCAGGCGATGCAGCTTAGCCGCCTGAAAATTCCTCTCTTTTTCGCCTACGATGTGGTTCACGGCCAGCGTACCGTTTTCCCGATTAGCCTTGGTCTGGCCTCCAGTTTTAACCTTGCCGCGGTGCGCACTGTGGGGCGCATTTCTGCTTACGAAGCCGCCGATGACGGCCTGAATATGACCTGGGCGCCGATGGTGGATGTTTCCCGCGATCCGCGTTGGGGGCGCGTGTCGGAAGGGTTTGGTGAAGATACTTTCCTGACCTCTGAAATGGGGCGCACGATGGTCGAAGCAATGCAGGGCAAAAGCCCGGCGGATCGCTACTCAGTGATGACCAGCGTTAAACACTTTGCTGCTTATGGTGCGGTAGAAGGCGGTAAAGAGTACAACACCGTCGATATGAGCCCGCAGCGTCTGTTTAACGACTATATGCCGCCGTACAAAGCGGCGCTCGATGCAGGCAGCGGCGGCGTGATGGTGGCGCTTAACTCGCTAAACGGTACGCCCGCTTCGTCGGATTCCTGGCTGTTAAAAGATCTGCTGCGCGATCAGTGGCACTTCAAAGGCATCACCATTTCCGATCACGGTGCGATCAAGGAGCTTATCAAACATGGCACGGCCGCAGATCCGGAAGATGCAGTGCGTTTGGCGCTGAAGTCCGGCATCAACATGAGCATGAGCGACGAGTACTACAGCAAATATCTGCCGGGGCTGCTGAAATCCGGCAAGGTGACGATGGAGGAGCTGGATGATGCAACGCGTCATGTGCTGAACGTGAAGTACGACATGGGCTTGTTTAACGATCCATACAGTCACCTCGGCCCGAAAGAGAGCGACCCGAAAGATACCAATGCAGAAAGCCGTCTGCACCGCAAAGAAGCGCGTGAAGTGGCCCGCGAAAGCATGGTGCTGCTGAAAAACCGCCTTGAGACGCTGCCGCTGAAGAAAACCGACACCGTGACGGTAGTTGGGCCGCTGGCCGACAGCAAGCGTGATTCGATGGGGAGCTGGTCTGCAGCAGGTGTTGCCGATCAGTCCGTGACCGTGCTGACCGGCATCCGCAATGCGCTGGCCGGTAAAGGCAACGTGCTCTACGCCAAAGGGGCCAACATCACCAACGACAAAGACATCGTTAACTTCCTTAATCTGTATGAACCGGCGGTGGTGGTCGATCCGCGTTCGCCGAAAGAGATGATTGATGAAGCGGTGGCGGCGGCGAAGAAATCCGACGTGGTGGTTGCTGTGGTGGGTGAAGCTCAGGGGATGGCGCATGAAGCTTCCAGCCGTACCGATATCACCATTCCGCAAAGCCAGCGCGATCTGATTGCCGCGCTGAAAGCGACCGGCAAACCGCTGGTGCTGGTATTGATGAATGGTCGCCCGTTGGCGCTGGTAAAAGAGGATCAGCAGGCTGATGCGATCCTCGAAACCTGGTTCGCCGGGACAGAAGGGGGGAATGCTATCGCCGATATTTTATTTGGCGATTACAACCCGTCCGGTAAGCTGCCGATGTCTTTCCCGCGCTCGGTGGGACAGATCCCGGTTTACTACAGCCATCTGAATACAGGCCGTCCGTACAATGCCGACAAGCCGAACAAATACACTTCCCGTTACTTTGATGAAGCGAACGGGCCGCTCTATCCATTCGGTTATGGCCTTAGCTACACCACGTTCAAAGTCTCTGGCGTGAAAATGTCCGCACCGTCGATGAAGCCTGGCGACAAACTTACCGCCAGCGTGGAGGTAACCAACACCGGCAAGCGTGCGGGTGAAACGGTGATCCAGATGTATTTGCAGGATGTCACCGCGTCGATGAGCCGTCCGGTGAAACAACTGCGCGGCTTTGACAAGGTGAACCTGCAACCGGGTGAAACCAAAACCGTCAGCTTCCCGATCGATGTGAATGCGCTGAAGTTCTGGAACCAGCAGATGAAATATGTTGCGGAGCCGGGCAAATTCAACGTCTTTATCGGCGTTGATTCCGCACGCGTCAATCAGGGCGAGTTCGAACTGCGTTAATCTCTTCCAGGCCGGGCAACCGGCCTGATTTTTTCCGCTATACCTTATTCCTTTATCGTTTAGGGCTTTCATGCGACAAATCCGCTATTTTTCGGCTACGCTTTTTTCTCAACCTGCTGAAAAAGGCGGCAAAAAATGAGGAAAGTAGAATGACAATCACCCATAAGATTGCGTGCTCACTGCTGCTAATGGCGGCCACCAGCCTGCCGTTGCAGGCAGCGGAACCGGTGAAAGTGGGATCTAAAATAGATACTGAAGGTGCGCTGCTAGGCAATATCATCTTGCAGGTACTGGAAAGCCATGGCGTAAAAACAGTTAATAAAGTGCAGCTTGGCACCACGCCGGTGGTGCGCGGGGCGATTACCTCTGGCGAGCTGGATATTTACCCCGAATATACCGGCAACGGCGCATTTTTCTTTAAAGATGAAAATGACCCCGCATGGAAAAACGCTCAGCAGGGTTACGAGAAAGTGAAAAAACTCGATGCCGAGCAGAATAAGTTGGTCTGGCTGACGCCCGCTCCGGCGAACAACACATGGACGATTGCCGTTCGTCAGGATCTGGCGCAGAAAAATAAGCTCACCTCCTTAGCCGATCTGAGCCGTTACTTGAAAGAGGGCGGTGAATTCAAACTGGCGGCATCGGCAGAGTTTATCGAACGCACTGATGCGTTACCGGCCTTTGAGAAAGCGTACGGCTTTACACTGAAACAGGATCAACTGTTGTCGCTGGCTGGCGGCGATACGGCTGTGACCATTAAAGCTGCCGCGCAGCAAACCTCCGGCGTGAATGCGGCGATGGCCTACGGCACGGATGGCCCGGTGGCGGCGCTGGGGCTGCAAACGTTGAGCGATCCGAAAGGTGTGCAACCGATCTATGCACCTACGCCGGTGGTGCGAGAAGCGGTGTTAAAAGCGTATCCGCAACTGGATGCGTGGCTGAAACCGGTCTTCGCCAGCCTGGATGAAAAAACGCTGCAAAAACTGAACGCCAGCATTGCCGTTGAAGGGCTGGATGCGAAAAAAGTGGCAGCCGATTACCTGAAAGAAAAAGGGTTGGTGAAATAAGCGCTGTTATGGAGGATTCGCAACGTTGCCATAATCGAGTGCTGCTGTTATTGATGGTCATCGGGCTGCTGGCAGCCTGGCTACCGTTTATTAACTATGCGCCAAACCGGCTGGTATCGGGTGAAGGCCGCACGTTGTGGCAGCTGTTTCCGGCGTTTTGGCTGTTGGCACCTTGTCTGCTGTTGATACTCAGCTTTGTGCCTGGGCGCGTTGCGCAAATCGGTACGTTGCTGCTGGCCGAAGCGCTGTTCTGCCTTTTGTTGTGGAGTGCGGGCAGGGCAGCGACGGAGCTGGCGCAGTCTGGCAGTGCGCTGGCGCGAACATCGCCGGGAAGCGGGCTGTGGTTGTGGCTGGCGTTGACGCTGCTGACCTGTAGCGACGCCATTCGCCGCCTTGCCAGCCACCCGGTCTGGCGCTGGTTGCTCAATGCGCAAATCTGGTGCCTTCCGCTGTTCTTACTGCTTAGCGGCGAGCTGGATGATCTCTCGTTGCTGCATGAATATCGCAACCGGCAGGAGGTGTTCAATGATGCGCTGGCACAGCATCTGACCCTGCTCTTCGGTACACTCATTCCCGCGCTGGCGGTAGGGTTTGCCATCGGTTTATGGTGCTACCGTCATCCGACGCGCCAGGGGCCGGTTTTCACGGTGCTCAATATTATCCAGACCATTCCTTCTGTCGGGCTGTTCGGCCTGCTGATCGCGCCGCTGGCCGGGCTGGTGCTGCACTTCCCGCTACTGAGCCGTTTCGGCATTGCCGGAACCGGCATGACGCCCGCGCTGATCGCCCTTATTTTATATGCCTTGTTACCGCTGGTGCGCGGCGTGGTCGCAGGGCTTAACCAGGTGCCGCAGGAAGTGCTGGAGAGCGCCGAGGCGATGGGCATGAGCGCACGCCAGCGTTTCTGGCAGGTACGTATGCCACTGGCGCTACCGCTGCTGCTACGCAGTTTGCGCGTCGTGGCGGTACAAACGGTCGGCATGGCGGTGATCGCAGCGCTGATCGGCGCTGGAGGCTTCGGCTCGCTGGTCTTCCAGGGACTACTGAGCAGCGCGCTGGATTTGGTGCTGCTTGGCGTGATCCCGGTTATTGCACTGGCCGTCGTCGTGGATGCACTGTTTGGTTTAAGCCTCGCGCTGCTGAAGGTAAAACAACATGATTGAATTTAAAAATGTCAGCAAAACCTTTGCGGGACAGCAGGCCGTCAGCCATCTCGATCTGCATGTCAAAACGGGGGCTTTTTCGGTACTGATTGGCACCTCTGGTTCCGGAAAATCGACCACTCTGAAGATGATCAACCGGCTGGTAGAACATGATGATGGCGCGATTTATTTTGCCGGTGAGGATATTCGCCAACTTCCGGTCCTGGAGCTGCGCCGTCGTATGGGGTATGCCATCCAGTCGATTGGGCTGTTCCCGCACTGGACAGTAGCGCAGAACATCGCCACCGTGCTGCAACTGCAAAAGTGGTCACGCGGCCAGCGCGACGCGCGGGTGGATGAACTGATGGCGCTGCTGGGACTGGATGTTTCGCTGCGCGATCGTTTCCCGCACCAGCTTTCCGGCGGGCAACAGCAGCGGGTCGGCGTTGCTCGCGCGCTGGCGGCCGATCCAGAAGTGCTGTTGATGGATGAACCTTTCGGTGCGCTGGATCCGGTCACCCGCTCGGCATTGCAGCAAGAGATGGTGCGCATTCACCGTCTGCTTGGGCGCACCATTGTACTGGTGACTCACGATATCGATGAGGCGTTACAACTGGCGGATCACCTGGTGTTGATGGATAAGGGGAAAGTGGTACAGCAAGGGACACCGCTGACGCTGCTGACCGCGCCGCACAACGATTTTGTCCGTGAATTTTTCGGTCGTAGCGAACTGGGTGTGCGCCTGCTGTCGCTGCGCCAGGTGAAAGGCTATCTGCGCCGTGAACCGGTTTATGAGGGGGAACCGCTGCGGGCGGAGATGACGCTGCGCGAAGCGTTGTCGGCGTTTGTCGCCCAACAGTGCGAAATCCTGCCGGTGCATGATGACAGCGGCCAGCTCTGCGGCAGTCTGCATTTTCGTGATTTATTACGCGTGGAGGCTAGCGGTGAGGCTTCTGCGTGATCCCCTGTTATGGTTAATCGTGCTGTTTGTGGCACTGTTACTGTGGCTGCCGCACAGCGCCGTGTTGTTCAGCGCACTGTTTCCGCAACTGCCGCGCCCGGTCTACCAGCAGGAGAGTTTTGTGTCATTAGCCGCGTCGCATTTTGCGTTGGTCGGTATTTCCAGCGCAATTGCCATTGTGCTGGGCATAGGTGTCGGCATTGCGGTGACCCGTCCGACCGGGCGCGAGTTTCGTCCGCTGGCGGAAACCATCGCTGCAGTCGGGCAAACTTTTCCGCCGGTGGCGGTGCTGGCGATTGCCGTACCGGTCATGGGGTTTGGTAAAGAGCCAGCGGTGATTGCGCTGGTGTTGTACGGGATTCTGCCGATTTTACAGAGCACGCTGGCCGGTATTTCCGCCGTCCCAGAGAGCGTACAAATCGTGGCGCAGGGCATGGGAATGAGCGCGCGGCAGCGGCTGGTGAAAGTAGAGCTGCCACTGGCGGCGCCGGTGATCATTGCCGGCGTGCGTACCTCGGTGATCATCAATATCGGTACGGCGGCGATTGCCTCAACGGTGGGCGCGAGCACGCTCGGTACACCGATTATTATCGGGTTGAGCGGTTTTAATACGGCTTATGTTATTCAGGGGGCGATTCTGGTGGCGCTGGCCGCGATTATTGTCGACCTGGCATTTGAGCGGTTGACGCGCTGGCTCAGCCAGCACCGCCACGCACAATAAACGAATAACCTGCGAGCATCACGCCGCCGATGCCGCCGATGGCCATCAGCAGAAAAACCGCGATGACGATAATTTTACCAGCCTTCATATGTCGTTCCTTTTGTTAAGGCAAGTAGTATAAAGGGAGCCGTGTTGTTGATAAAACATTAAATACCGAGAAGCGCAACACGGTGGCCGTTTTCCTGCCATGTCAGCAACTGCTGCAGTTGCGCTGTTGTCGGGCTTTCTCCGCACCACACCAGCAGCGTCTGGCCGTCAAACATCTCCGGGCGCAAATGGCTGAGTGAATGTGCCAGCACATCCACCCGCCAGCCTTGCTGGCTGGCAATCCAGCCTTCCAGCCATAAACGGGGAGTGTCGTGAATATTCCAGCCGATCACCAGTGCGTCCTGGCCGCTCTTTCTGCGTGCCAGCGCCAGAGAGCCGGAAATATGGCTAATCAATATGCCATCAAGCAGGCTGAGCATAGCTTGCAAGGCGGGTTGTGGGTTCTGCAGGCGATGGCGTAAAGGCATAATCAGGTTGCTGGTCAGCGTGCTGGCCGGGTAGTCGCGTTCGTGCTCTTTGATCCAGTTGTGCAGTTGCTGCTGATTACCCTGTTGCAGATAGCGCAGTGCGGTCTCTTGCTGCTCCCGCCAGGCGTCGCGAACCTCATCAGGTTCGCTGGAAAGCAGGTTTTGTACTTTGCTGACCTGAACGCCATTACTGATCCAGCTTTTGATTTCCCGAATGCGGTCGATGTCCGATTCAGTAAAGAGTCGGTGGCCGCCATCCGTGCGTTGGGGTTTCAATAATCCGTAACGTCGCTGCCAGGCTCGCAGCGTGACGGGATTGATATCGCATAACAACGCCACTTCACCAATTGTGTAATGCGCCATAGTTTCACCTTCGCTTACTGGCTCCCACTTTAACTGTAGCCTCTGGCAGTCGCCTGAAGAGAAATTGACAAAAAATTGCCTGGACGGCAGGCGAAAGGTGAGTTCTCTGGTAAGACTTTGTGATTCAGAGCACGATTTACTGTTTTTTTGCAGCGCTTCAAAGAAACGCACGGCGACTCCATGTATGGTACGCGCTTTAGTTGATGTGGTATTTGCCGGTATGTACGAATTCAATCTGGTGCTGTTGCTGCTACAACAGATGTGCGTGTTTCTGGTTATCGCCTGGTTGATGAGTAAGACGCGCCTGTTTATCCCACTGATGCAGGTTACCGTCCGTCTGCCGCACAAATTATTGTGCTATGTCACCTTCTCTATTTTCTGCATTCTTGGCACCTATTTCGGGCTGCATATCGAAGACTCTATTGCGAATACCCGGGCGATTGGCGCGGTAATGGGCGGCTTGCTCGGTGGCCCGCTGGTGGGCGGTCTGGTTGGACTGACCGGTGGCCTGCACCGCTACTCGATGGGGGGCATGACGGCACTGAGCTGTATGATCTCTACCATTGTCGAAGGGCTGCTTGGCGGCCTGGTACATAGTGCATTGATTAAGCGTGGCCGCACCGATCTGGTTTTTAGTCCGTTCACCGCCGGGGCAATCACCTGTGTGGCAGAGTTGACGCAGATGCTGATTATTCTGCTGATTGCCCGCCCCTTCGACAGCGCCCTGCATCTGGTGCAGAGCATTGCCGCACCGATGATGGTCACCAATACCGTTGGCGCCGCACTGTTTATGCGTATCCTGCTTGATAAACGCGCCATGTTCGAGAAGTACACCTCGGCGTTTTCCGCCACCGCGCTGAAAGTGGCTGCTTCCACCGAGGGGATTTTGCGCCAGGGTTTTAACGAAGAGAACAGCATGAAAGTGGCGCAGGTACTTTATCAAGAGCTGGAGATTGGTGCAGTGGCCATTACCGATCGCGACAAGCTGCTGGCTTTTACCGGCATTGGTGACGATCATCACTTACCGGGACGGCCGATCTCTTCAGTCTGGACGCAGCGTGCCATCGAAACCGGCGAAGTGGTATACGCCGACGGCAATGAAGTGCCGTATCGCTGCTCGTTGCATCCGCACTGCAAATTAGGTTCGACATTAGTCATTCCTCTACGCGGCGAAAACCACCGTGTAATGGGTACTATCAAGTTATACGAGGCTAAAAATCGTCTGTTCAGCTCCATTAACCGCACGCTGGGCGAAGGGATAGCACAACTTCTGTCGGCGCAAATCCTCGCCGGGCAGTACGAACGGCAGAAGGCGCTGCTGACACAGTCGGAAATTAAACTACTGCATGCGCAGGTGAACCCGCATTTCCTGTTCAATGCGCTGAATACGTTAAAAGCGGTGATCCGCCGCGACAGTGACCAGGCCGGGCTGCTGGTGCAATACCTCTCGACCTTCTTTCGCAAAAACTTAAAGCGCCCGTCAGAGATCGTCACACTGGCAGATGAAATTGAACATGTGAATGCCTACCTGCAGATTGAAAAAGCGCGCTTCCAGTCGCGGTTACAGGTGCAGTTACATGTGCCGGAGGCGCTGTCGCATTTGCAACTACCAGCATTTACGCTGCAACCGATTGTCGAGAATGCCATTAAGCATGGCACATCGCAGCTGCTCGGCGTCGGTGAGATTTCGATCAATGCCAGCCAGGACGGGGAGCATCTGCTACTGGCGGTGGAAGATAATGCGGGTCTGTATCAACCGAAAGATGATGCCAGCGGGTTGGGGATGAGCCTGGTGGATAAACGGTTGCGCGCCCGCTTCGGTAACGACTGCGGTATCAGCATTGCCTGCGAACCGGATCTGTTTACCCGCATTACTTTAAGGCTCCCGCTGGAGGAACAGGCATGTTAAAAGTGCTGATTGTTGATGATGAACCGCTGGCCCGGGAAAACCTGCGTATTCTGCTTCAGGAAGAGAGCGATATAGAGATTGTTGGCGAGTGCGGTAACGCCGTGGAAGCGATTGGCGCGGTGCACAAGCTGCACCCCGATGTACTGTTTCTTGATATTCAGATGCCGCGCATTAGCGGGCTGGAGATGGTCGGCATGCTCGATCCCGGCAATCGACCTTATGTGGTGTTTCTTACCGCCTTTGATGAGTATGCGGTGCAGGCGTTTGAGGAACATGCGTTCGATTACCTGCTAAAACCTATAGAGGCACGTCGTCTTGAGAAGACGTTGACGCGCCTGCGGCAGGAGCGCGGCGTGCAGGATATGTCGGTGCTGCCGGAGAACCAGGAGGCGCTGAAATTTATTCCTTGCACCGGGCACAGCCGTATCTGGCTGTTGCAGATGGATGAGGTGGCGTTTGTCAGCAGTCGGATGAGCGGCGTTTATGTCACCAGCCAGGAGGGGAAAGAGGGTTTCACCGAGCTGACGTTGCGTACGCTGGAGAGTCGCACGCCGCTGGTTCGCTGTCATCGCCAGTATTTGGTGAATATGGCACACCTGAAAGAGATTCGCCTTGAAGATAACGGCCAGGCGGAGCTATTGCTACGCGACGGGCTGACGGTGCCGGTCAGCCGCCGCTATCTGAAGAATTTAAAAGAGGCGCTGGGGTTGTAAATTCCTGTGCGATGCCTACACTGCGCGCTGGTTTATCATTTTGGGGAAAGAGATGCTTAATAACGATATCCTGCGCAGCCTGCGTTACACACTGCAAGTGGACAATAACGCGCTGGTGCGCATTCTTGCGCTGGCGGACACGGAGGTCACTGCCGAGCAGATTGCACCGTGGCTGCGTAAAGAGGATGAGGCAGGGTATAAGCCATGTCCGGATATTGTGTTATCCGCTTTTCTCAATGGGCTGATTTATGAAAAACGCGGTAAAGATGACAGCGCGCCGCCACTGGTGGCCGAGCGCAAACTGAATAACAACATTGTACTCAAAAAATTGCGTATCGCTTTTTCGTTAAAGACCGACGATATTCTGGCGATCCTCACCGCACAGCAGTTCCGCGTGTCGATGCCGGAAATCACTGCCATGATGCGCGCGCCGGAACATAAAAATTTCCGTGAGTGCGGCGACCAGTTTCTGCGTTATTTCCTGCGTGGCTTAGCCAGCAAGGTGCAAAAGCCGAAAGCACAGGCCTGATAAGCGAAACGTTATCAGGCGCTATGTTGCCTGAGTGCAGTAAAACGCTGCCGGATGGCGACGTTGACGAATCCGGCCTGTGATCTTTACAGGCCCGGTAAGCGCAGCGCCACCGGGTAAGATGACGAATTACTTAACCTCTTTAAAACCCTTCGCTTTCAGCAACGCTTCCGATTTCTGCATACTGATGCCATCCTGCGCTGTGCCGGTAAAGGCTGTGCCCTGCAACGTATTCAGATCGGCGAAATTCACCGCGCTGTAATCCACATCCAGCGTCTCCTGCGCATAGGTTTGCTGGTAATCAACGCTCTCTTTGATCCCTTTGACACTCTGGTATTTCTGGCTGATAGGCCCGAGGACTTTCATCGCCTCTTCTTTGTTGCTTGCACCAATGGCGCTGTAATCGATCTTATTTTTCGCCGTCTGGCGTAGCACTTTGTCGTCTTTATAGTAATAGGTTAGCGTTAGCTCAGTTCCTGGTGCCGACCAGCTAAACGTTTTGCTCTGCTCTTTCTCCTCGCAGCCGCTCAGGCTGAGGAGCAGGATAAAGGCGAAAAGGGCGGCAAAAAGATGACGGATATTCACGGTGATTCCCCTGTTTCTATAAACTGGTATCAGTATAGAAAAAAGGCGCTGATATCAGCGCCTTTATTGTTATTTGACCTGTTGGCCTGCTTTCGCACCGCTGTCCGGGCTGAGCAGGAAGATGTCTTTGCCGCCAGGACCGGCAGCCATCACCATTCCTTCGGAGATGCCGAAGCGCATTTTACGTGGTGCAAGGTTCGCCACCATCACCGTCAGACGGCCAATCAGTGCACCTGGATCCGGGTAGGCAGAACGAATGCCAGAGAAGACATTGCGTTTCTCGCCGTCCAAATCCAGCGTCAGGCGCAGCAGCTTGTCAGAGCCTTCAACGAATTCTGCGTTCTCAATCAGCGCAACGCGCAGATCGACTTTGGCGAAATCATCAAAGCTGATGGTTTCCTGAATCGGATTGTCGGCCAGTTCGCCGGCCACTGGCGCGGCAGCCGCTTTCACTTCCTCTTTTGACGCTTCAACCAGCGCTTCCACTTGTTTCATCTCAATGCGGTTATACAACGCTTTAAAGGTATTCACTTTATGGCCGAGCAGAGGCTGGTTGATGGCATCCCACGCCAGCGTGGTGTTGAGGAACGCTTCCGCACGCTCAGAAAGCGACGGCAGAACCGGTTTCAGGTAAGTCAGCAACACGCGGAACAGGTTGAGGCCCATTGAGCAGATAGCTTGCAGATCGGCATCGCGGCCTTCCTGTTTTGCCACCACCCACGGCGCCTGCTCATCAACATAGCGGTTAGCGACATCAGCCAGTGCCATGATTTCGCGTACCGCTTTGCCGAATTCGCGGCTTTCCCACGCTTCACCAATACTGGTCGCCGCGTCGATAAAGGTCTGGTATAGCGCCGGATCCGCCAGCTCTGCCGCCAGCACGCCGTCAAAGCGCTTGGCGATAAAGCCCGCGTTACGGGAGGCCAGGTTGACCACTTTGTTGACGATGTCGGCGTTCACTCGCTGGATAAAGTCCTCCAGGTTAAGGTCGATATCATCAATGCGCGAAGAGAGCTTCGCTGCGTAGTAGTAGCGCAGACTGTCGGCGTCAAAATGGTTCAGCCAGGTGCTGGCTTTAATGAAGGTGCCACGCGATTTGGACATCTTCGCGCCGTTCACCGTCACATAGCCGTGAACAAACAGGTTGGTCGGTTTACGGAAATTGCTGCCTTCCAGCATCGCTGGCCAGAACAGGCTGTGGAAGTAGACGATATCTTTACCGATAAAGTGATACAGCTCGGTGTCGGAATCTTTCTTCCAGTATTCGTCGAAGCTTACGGTATCGCCGCGTTTGTCACACAGGTTTTTGAACGAGCCCATGTAGCCGATCGGCGCATCCAGCCAGACGTAGAAATATTTGCCCGGCGCGCCCGGAATTTCGAAGCCGAAGTACGGCGCATCGCGCGAGATATCCCACTGTTGCAGCCCGGACTCGAACCACTCCTGCATTTTGTTGGCCACCTGCTCCTGCAGCGCGCCGCTGCGGGTCCACGCCTGCAACATTTCGCTGAAGGAGGGCAGATCGAAGAAGAAGTGCTCCGAATCACGCATTATTGGCGTCGCACCGGATACCACGGATTTCGGCTCAATCAGCTCGGTCGGGCTATAGGTCGCGCCGCACACCTCGCAGTTATCGCCGTACTGATCCGGGGATTTACATTTCGGGCAGGTGCCTTTCACAAAACGGTCCGGCAGGAACATGCCTTTTTCCGGATCGTAGAGCTGGGAGATAGTGCGGTTTTTAATAAAACCATTCTCTTTCAGGCGCGTGTAGATCAGCTCCGACAGCTCGCGGTTCTCGTCGCTGTGTGTGGAGTGGTAGTTGTCGTAGCTGATGTTAAAGCCAGCAAAATCGGTCTGATGTTCCTGACTCATTTCGGTGATCATCTGCTCCGGGCTGATCCCCAGTTGCTGCGCTTTCAGCATGATCGGCGTGCCGTGTGCATCGTCCGCGCAAATGAAATTCACCTCATGGCCGCGCATTCGCTGGTAACGGACCCAGACATCAGCCTGGATGTGCTCCAGCATATGGCCGAGGTGGATAGAGCCGTTAGCGTACGGCAGTGCGCACGTTACCAGAATTTTCTTCGCGACTTGAGTCATAGTAGGCATTACATCTTCTTGAGAAAAAGGGGTATCGATAGTACCAAAAGGGGAATTAGCGCGCTACGCGATCGAGGCCGTTTTAAACCATATATGCAGATATACACGTTATCCTTCAAACTGCCTCTTTGTTGGCTTCGCTTTTGCACCCCAGTCACTGACTTATGTAAGCGCCTGGGGCTGCGCAGTCTTGCTGCCTCGACGCAGTGTGAATAATTTTGTGTATAGGGGAATAATTGAACGACGCCAGCAGGCGCGTTTAAACCCATGTATCAATATGCGCAATAATTACGCTATGGGTTAATGGCATGAATCCGTAAATGGATAATTATTACCTGTGCGGTAAACTTGGCCGCTACAATGTCGTTTCTTCAGAACAACTACAAAGGAGTCGGGATGAGTTCGCAATCCCCGGCCAAATCCCCGGAAGCTTTACGCGCCATAGTTTCGGGAATATTGGCCAATTTTCAGCACCCAACCCTGAAGCATAACCTCACGGCGTTAAAAGCCGTGCACCATGTTGCATGGCTGGATGACACCCTGCATATCGAACTGGTGATGCCGTTCGTCTGGCGTACCGCGTTTGAAGAGTTGAAAGCGCAGTGCAGTGCGGAGCTGCTGCGTATTACCGAAGCGCGCGCCATCGACTGGAAGCTGTCGCACAACATCGCCACCCTGAAACGCGTGAAGAATCAGCCTGGTGTCAACGGCGTGAAAAACATCATTGCGGTCAGTTCCGGCAAAGGCGGTGTAGGGAAGTCCTCCACGGCTGTAAACCTGGCACTGGCGCTGGCGGCGGAAGGGGCGAAAGTCGGTATTCTGGATGCGGACATCTACGGTCCGTCTATTCCGCTGATGCTGGGCGCAGAACATGAACGCCCGACCTCGCCGGACGGAACGCATATGGCGCCGATCATGGCGCATGGTCTGGCGACGAACTCCATCGGCTATCTGGTCACCGACGATAACGCTATGGTGTGGCGCGGCCCGATGGCCAGCAAAGCGCTGTTGCAACTGTTGCAGGAATCGATGTGGCCGGATCTTGATTACCTGGTGCTGGATATGCCGCCAGGCACCGGAGATATCCAGTTAACGCTGGCGCAGAACATTCCGGTCACTGGTGCAGTGGTGGTTACCACGCCGCAGGACATTGCGCTGATCGACGCCAAAAAAGGCATCGTGATGTTCGAGAAAGTGGAAGTGCCGGTTCTGGGGATCGTTGAGAACATGAGCATGCACATTTGCAGTAACTGCGGTCACCACGAGCCGATTTTTGGCACTGGCGGCGCAGAGAAGCTGGCGGAGCAGTATCACACCCAACTGCTTGGTCAGTTGCCGCTGCACATTACGTTGCGTGAAGATCTGGATAAAGGCACGCCGACAGTTGTCAGCCGCCCGGACAGCGAATTTACGGCTATCTACCGCAATCTTGCGGATCGTGTTGCCGCGCAGCTTTACTGGCAGGGCGAAGTTATTCCTGGCGATATCGCCTTTCGCGCGGTGTAAAACCAGGGTGATTGCGATGCGGCTGCGAAGTTGGCTACGTCGCAGATTCGAAGAGAGAGCAGGCCGGATGGGGTAATGATGCTTCCGGCCTGCAAGTTTACTGCTTCACCAATTTTACTTTTTCACATAGTGCATCAGCACGTAATCCCCTTCCGGTGACACACCCTGTGCTTCTGCGTGCCAGCCGTGGCGCTCATAAAACGCCAGCGCGGCCTTATTGTGCAGCAAGCATTTCAGCGCACCGGTACCGCTAAACGTGGTCTGTACATGTTTGAGAAGCGCGCTGCCGACCCCTTTGCCCTGAAAGACCGGGTCAACAAACAAGTTATGCAGGAAGTTGTCGTTTTCGTACACTGAAGCGAAACCGAGGCGGTGACCCTCCTGTTCAGCGACCCAAATCACTTCATCGAGGGTGACGGCATCAAAGTCTTCCAGTTGCCAGTCATCTCCATCGAGCCAGCTCCAGCTGGCTCTCCGGGCTTGTAAAAACAGCGTACGCAGGAATGGCCTGTCACTCTCCTCCCAGCGGCGAATAATCACAGGCGCGCCCTTAACGATGGTAGAAAATGTCGCCGTTATAGGCTTTGAGGATTTTGCCTTCAGCGTCGGTGATCAGCACGTAGTTGCCACCCATGTAAGTCCAGTGACTACCGGGTTGCGGTGCGGGCAGATTACGCAACTGCCACTGTTTGATGTTGTACTCTTCGCTACGGTACATTGCTGGCACAGTATCGCCGATATTGAATTTAGTAAAGTCAGCGACAAAGTTAGTAATTTCATATGATTGCGTGCCGGTCGCTCCCTGAGTGGCCGTCTGCGGAGCCGCAAACGCCGAGGAGGCGGTGACCAACAGCGCGCCCAGAAGCATCATTTTTGTTTTACGCATTGTTTCTCCAGGTTGTTCTTTTTACATTTCACGCAGTTGCTTACGTAGCACGCTATCATTGCCGTTAATACGGTGCTGAGCAACCATGAAAAAATAACGCTTTGGTAAAAAGTGTAAGCAAACCCAGGTCGTCGCTGTACAAGCGGAGCGCGATTTTCGCTATCCGCTTGTAACATTTGGGAATAATCCTGGTTGGCCGCTCAGCCAGCAAACCCTTCCAGCACAATCTTGCCGACGGCGCGCTGGCTTTCCAGCAGTGCATGCGCTTTACGTAAATTCGCGGCATTGATGGTGCCAAAGTGCTCACCGAGCGTGGTTTTCAGGACGCCCTGATCAATCAACTGCGCCACGCGGGCGAGCAGCTTGTGTTGCTCGATAATATCTCGGGTGGTGAACATTGAACGGGTAAACATAAATTCCCAGTGCAGAGAGAGGCTTTTCACCTTCAGCGGCACGACATCCAGGCTTTCCGGATCGTCAATCAGCGCCAGCTTACCCTGCGGTTGCAGCGCATTAATTAACTGCTGATAGTGCTCCTGGGTATTGTTCAGGCTGGCAACGTGCGTCACCTGCGCAATGCCAATCCGTGCCAGTTCTTCGGTCAGCGGTTTGCTGTGATCAATCACATGATGTGCACCCAGCTCTTTCACCCACTGCTGGCTGGCAGGGCGCGATGCGGTGCCGATCACTGTCAGGCGGGTCAGTTTACGCGCCAACTGCGTCATGATGGAACCTACGCCACCCGCCGCGCCAACGATCAGCAACACATCACCTTCGTTGCCGTTCTCGTTGATGCCGAGCCGGTCAAACAGCATTTCCCAGGCGGTGATAGCGGTCAGCGGCAGCGCCGCAGCCTGGGCGTTATTCAGCGTTTTAGGTTTGTGCGCCACAATGCGTTCATCGACCAGTTGATATTCGCTGTTACTGCCCGGACGGGTCAACGCGCCCGCATACCACACTGCATCACCCGGCTTAAACAGCGTTACCGCCTCACCAACGGCTTTGACCACACCGACGGCGTCCCAGCCCAGTACTCGCGGGGTATCAGCATTAAACCCGGCACGAACTTTGGTATCAACCGGGTTGACGGATACCGCTTTTACTTCGACCAGTAGATCGTGGCCGCTGGCCTGTGGTTGCGGCAGCTCAATATCGCTGAGGAAATCCAGATTACTGCTACCCTGCGCAGCGCGGGTAATGGCGATTGCTTTCATATGTGCTCCATTAAGTAAGGGGTGTGAATGGTGTGTGATTAATGGTAGTCAGGCGGATTGATATGAGAAACCATCAGAATCGGGAAGCACTTATCCTCTGACAGTGAAAATCATCCGGCGAGCAATGACCCGTAAGCATTTAGCAGGCGACAAACGGGTCGCGCAGGGGAGGGAATCGATATCGCAGATGGATCGGGTAACGCAGTAAAGCGCAGTGCTGGTGGAGCAACGCGTGGCAGCACTATGCGATCGCGCGCTGGCATTGTAGAGCGCTGTCGTCGGCGTTTATCTGGCGTAAATCCCTTGCCCGATGGTACTTCGCTTATCGGACCTGGGAAGATGGGGTAATCTCGTCGTAACCGTAAGTCGAATAAGGCATTAGCCGCCATTCGACAAAGGGACTGGCGGCGTCGCAAGCTGGATAAAATGTCTTAATCGACGTTCGGCACCGGAATATCGGCACTGACGCGCAGATTCTGGTCGTCGAAAATCATGCAGTGCGGGCTGTCGAAAGCGAGTGTGATTTTCTGCCACGGGCGGAAATGCACATCGCCGGGCAGCAGGATTTTAATGTTGTCGTGGCCGTAGCACTGGCCAAAAAGATAAGTATTGTTGCCGAGCCGCTCTACTACTTCGCACTGGAACTCCAGTTGCGTAGCGCGTGTGACATCGGTAGAGAGATGCTCCGGGCGGATCCCCAGTGTCACCGTTGCCCCCGGCTCAAGGCGCGAAGTCTTGATAGACAGCGTTAACGGATGCCCCTGCGCAAGCGTGACGGTAAGCTCTCCCGGTTGCCATGTTTTTACCGTTGCGGGCAGGAAGTTCATCTTCGGCGAGCCGATAAAACCGGCGACAAACTTGTTTTTCGGATTGTAATAGAGCTCCATCGGCGAGCCCATCTGCTCAACGTTTCCGTAATTCATCACCACGATTTTATCGGCCAGCGTCATCGCTTCCACCTGGTCATGAGTGACATACACCATGGTGGTTTTCAGCTCTTGATGCAGACGAGCGATATGCAGGCGCATCTCAACGCGCAGTTCGGCATCCAGGTTGGAGAGCGGTTCATCAAACATAAACACGCGTGGGTTACGCACAATCGCGCGACCAATCGCCACGCGCTGGCGCTGACCGCCGGAGAGCTGTTTCGGTTTTCTGTCCAGCAGATGGCCGAGCTGTAAGGTCTTGGCGACCATCTCCACCTGGCGGCGGATCTCCTCTTTCGGCACTTTGTTCACTTTCAGGCCGTAGCCCATATTTTCCGCCACGGTCATATGCGGATAGAGCGCATAAGACTGAAACACCATTGAGACACCGCGATGCGCGGGTGCGACATCGTTCATCACCTCGTCGCCAATCAATACTTCCCCTTCGCTGACCTCTTCCAGTCCCGCAATCATGCGCAGCATGGTCGATTTTCCGCAGCCAGAAGGGCCGACAAACACGGCGAACTCGCCGTCTTCAATCGACAGATTCACATTGTTCAGCGTCACCGTGTCGCCGAACCGCTTGGTGACATTCCTCAGTCGTATATTGGACATCAACGTTCCCCGAAATTAGTAGCCGTTATGTGCTGCGATAAGCGCGTTGTCGGATGTTTTTGTTTTACGTATAACAATCAGGCGACGGAGCTGCTCAACCGCGAAAATTCATGCTCAGACTATAACTTCCAGTGATTTCGCGCCCTATATCGAATTTCCATTTCTGTTGCATCTGTCACACAACTGACAGTTAATTCTCGTTTTATTCATCTCTCAAGCGTAGCGTATAACAAATCAGATATGGCGCATGAATGCGTCTTAAGCCCAGTGATATCAGGTGATTTTTAAGCTGTCTCATCGGATGTTACACCATAAAAACCGCTAAAATGTTATACCTTGACATGAGGGTGATAATGAAAAAAAGAACACTTACCGCACTGATCCTCTCTGCACTGGCTGCTGGCCAGTTTATTAGCCTGTCAGCGCACGCGGCGACAAAGCAACTTAACGTCTGGGAAGACATCAAAAAGTCCGTCGGTATCCAGGATGCCGTCAAAGATTTTGAGCAAAAGTACGACGTTAAAGTGAACGTGCAGGAGATGCCCTACGCACAGCAACTGGAAAAATTACGCCTTGATGGCCCGGCCGGCATCGGGCCGGATGTGCTGGTTATCCCCAATGATCAGTTGGGCGGCGCGGTTGTGCAAGGGCTACTGGCCCCCCTGAATCTGGACAAAGAAAAGGTTGACGCCTTTACTCCGGCGTCCATCAACGCCTTTCGTCTGGATAACACTCTGTATGGCGTACCGAAAGCGGTAGAAACGTTGGTGCTGATTTACAACAAAGATCTTATCGACAAGCCGCTACAAAGCCTGCCGGAGTGGCTCGATTACTCGAAAAAGCAGCGTGAGCAAAACAAATACGGTCTGTTAGCGAAATTTGACCAGATCTACTACAGCTGGGGCGCAATCGGCCCAATGGGTGGTTACCTTTTCGGCAAAAACGACAAAGGCGGCTACAACCCGCAGGATATCGGCCTGAATAAACCCGGCGCGGTGGAAGCGGTCACTTTCCTGAAAAAATTCTACAGCGAAGGGGTGTTTCCGTCGGGGATCCTGGGCGATAACGGGCTGAATGCCATTGATTCGCTGTTTACCGAGAAAAAAGCCGTGGCGGTGATTAACGGCCCGTGGGCTTTTCAGCCCTATGAAGCCGCTGGCATTAACTACGGCGTGGTGCCGTTACCAAACTTACCGGACGGCAAACCGATGAGCTCCTTCCTCGGTGTGAAAGGCTATGTCGTCTCCACCTGGAGCAAAGACAAGCAACTGGCACAGCAATTTATCGAATTTATCAACCAGCCGCAGTATGTGAAAACGCGCTATATCGCTACCCGCGAGATCCCGGCACAGAAAGCGATGATTGACGATCCGATCATTAAAAATGACGAAAAAGCCAGTGCAGTGGCGGTACAGGCTGCACGCGCGACGGCGATGCCGGGTATTCCGGAGATGGGTGAGGTCTGGGGACCGGCAAATGCCGCGCTGGAACTGAGTCTGACCGGCAAGCAGGAACCGCAGGCCGCACTCGATGCCGCGACCAAACAGATCCATATGCAAGTTGAAGCCATGCAGGCCAGTAACCAGTAACCGCCTGTTGTAGCAGAACGGGAGGGCAACCTCCCGTTGTCGAAAAGGAGTCATACGTGATTATCAGTCCCAGCGAGAATTTTGCCAAAACGCAAGGTGCAGGGCGTCATGCGTGGTGCGGGCTGCTGCTGGCCATTGTGCCGGGTTTTGGTCAGTTTTATCATCGCCAGTGGCTAAAAGGCCTTATCTTCCTCGTCCTGCTGAGCAGTTTTACCGGCATTTTTTATGATTTTTTGCGCGAGGGGATCTGGGGGTTATATACCCTTGGCGAAGAAGTACCGCGCGATAACTCGATCTTTTTGCTGGCAGAAGGGATAATCAGCCTGCTGATTATCGCCTTTGGCCTGATGGTCTGGTATCTGTCGCTACGCGATGCATGGATCAACGGCAAAAAGCGCGACGAAGGTAAATCGCTGAACAGTGTGCGCAAGCAGTATCAACTGTTGCTCAGCGAGGGTTTTCCCTATCTGATGATCACGCCCGGCTTTATCCTGCTGGTGTTTGTGGTGATTTTCCCGATCCTGTTCGGCTTCTCCATTGCTTTCACCAACTACAACCTCTACCACACACCACCCGCCAAACTGGTGGACTGGGTGGGATTAAAGAATTTCGTCAATATCTTTACCCTGTCGATCTGGCGTTCGACCTTCCTCGATGTATTGCAGTGGACGGTGGTCTGGACACTGCTGGCAACTACGTTGCAATGCACCGTTGGCGTGCTGCTGGCGATCCTGGTGAACCAGAAAGATTTGTGCTTCAAACCACTGGTTCGCACTATTTTTATTCTGCCGTGGGCGGTGCCGGGCTTTGTCACCATTCTGGTGTTTGCCGGAATGTTTAACGACTCATTTGGCGTGATTAACAACGCCATTCTGGCTTTCTTCGGTATTGCGCCGAAAGCGTGGCTGACCGATCCGTTCTGGACGAAAACCGCGCTGATCATGATGCAAACGTGGCTCGGCTTCCCGTTTGTCTTTGCCATGACTACCGGGGTATTGCAGGCGATTCCGGACGATCTGTACGAAGCGGCGAAGATGGATGGTGCCAGCACCTGGACCCGTCTGCGCACCATTACGCTGCCGCTGGTGCTCTACTCAATCGCGCCGATCATCATCACCCAGTACACCTTCAATTTTAATAATTTCAACATTATCTACCTGTTTAACAACGGTGGCCCGGCGGTGGCAGGCGCGAACGCTGGCGGCACCGATATCCTGGTGTCGTGGATCTACAAACTGACGATGTCCTCTTCGCAGTACGCGATTGCGGCGACCATCACCATTTTGCTGTCGATTTTTGTCGTCGGGTTGGCGTTGTGGCAGTTCCGCGCCACCAAATCTTTTAAAAACGACGACATGGCATAAGGGAAGAAAAATGGCTAAATCTCAAAGTATCCGCCGTGAGAAGTGGATCCGCCTGTCGCTCTCCTGGCTGGTTATTGCGCTGGTATCGTTGATCATTATCTACCCGCTGGTCTGGACGGTCGGCGCGTCGCTGAACGCCGGTAACAGCCTGCTCAGCACCTCGATCATCCCGGAGAACCTCTCATTTCAGCACTATGCCGATCTGTTTAACGGCCAGGTGAACTACCTGACCTGGTACTGGAACTCAATGAAGATCAGCCTGCTGACGATGGCGCTGACCTTAATCAGCGTCAGCTTTACCGCCTACGCCTTTTCGCGCTTTCGTTTTAAGGGGCGGCAGAATGGCCTGATGCTGTTTTTGCTGTTGCAGATGATCCCGCAGTTTTCCGCACTGATCGCCATCTTCGTGCTGTCGCAACTGCTGGGCTTGATCAACAGCCATATGGCGCTGGTGCTGATCTACGTGGCAGGGATGATCCCGATGAATACCTGGCTGATGAAGGGCTATCTCGATGCCATCCCGCGCGATCTGGATGAGTCTGCGCGCATGGACGGCGCCAGCAACTTCCGCATCTTTATTGAGATAATTATGCCGCTGTCGAAGCCGATTGTGGCGGTAGTGGCGCTGTTCTCCTTCACCGGACCGCTGGGGGATTTCATCCTCTCCAGCACCATTTTGCGCACCCCGGATAAATACACGCTGCCGATTGGCCTCTACAACCTGGTGTCGCAAAAAATGGGTGCCAGTTACACCACCTATGCGGCGGGCGCGGTATTGATCGCCGTGCCAGTGGCCATTCTCTACCTCGCCTTACAAAAATACTTCGTCTCCGGCCTGACCTCCGGCAGCACCAAAGGATAACCACATGAAAAGATTTACACCCGCTCTGCTTGCTGTTTGTTTCTGTAGTTTGTCCGCCAGCACGTTTGCCGCCGACGCGTTAAAGACGCGCCCATTCAGCGGCATGCCTGCCGACTTTATTAAAGGGGCTGATATCTCCACGCTGTTAGATGCCGAAAAGCACGGGGCGAAGTTTTATAACGACAAAAATCAGCAACAGGATGCGCTCGCCATCCTGAAAGCCAATGGCGTTAACTATGTGCGCCTGCGTTTGTGGGTCGATCCGAAAGATGCACAGGGCCATGCTTACGGCGGTGGCGATAACGACCTGGCGACCACACTGGCGCTGGCAAAACGGGCAAAAGCACAGGGCATGAAGCTGCTGCTCGATCTTCACTACAGCGATTTCTGGACCGATCCTGGCAAACAGTTCAAACCGAAAGCCTGGGAAAAAATGGATTATGCGCAGCTAAAAACGGCGATCCACGACTATACCCGCGATACCATCGCCCGCTTTAAGCAAGAGGGTGTGTTACCGGATATGGTGCAAATCGGTAACGAAATTAACTCTGGCATCCTGTGGCCGGAAGGCAAAAGCTGGGGGCAGGGCGGCGGCGAATTTGACCGGCTGGCTGGGCTGCTCACTTCAGCGATTGACGGGCTGAAGGAGAATCTGAAAAACGGTGAACAGGTGAAGATCATGCTGCACCTGGCGGAGGGTACCAAAAACGATACCTTCCGCTGGTGGTTTGATGAAATCACCAAACGCAATGTGCCGTTCGATGTAATTGGCCTGTCGATGTATACCTACTGGAACGGGCCGATAAGCGCGTTGCAGGCCAATATGGACGATATCAGCAAGCGCTACAACAAAGATGTCATTGTGGTGGAAGCCGCTTATGGCTATACGCTGGCTAACTGCGATAACGCGGAAAATAGCTTCCAGGAGAAAGAAGAGAAAGCGGGCGGCTACCCTGGCACCGTACAGGGACAATATGACTATATCCACGATTTAATGCAGTCAGTGATTAATGTTCAGGGGCATCGCGGCAAAGGTATTTTTTATTGGGAGCCAACCTGGATTGCCGTACCAGGAAATACCTGGGCGACGCAGGCGGGAATGAATTATATCAACGATAAGTGGAAAGAGGGCAACGCGCGGGAAAATCAGGCGCTGTTTGATTGTCAGGGAAAAGTGCTGCCCTCCGTTAAAGTCTTTAATTAACTCTGGTGTTGTAAATTTCAGGACATTTTATATGAATAAATTTGCGCCTTTAAGCCCGAAGGTTGTCTCGCTATTGCATGGCGCGGACTATAACCCGGAACAATGGGAGAATTACCCCGGCATTATTGATAACGATATTGCCATGATGAAACAGGCAAATTGCAATGTCATGTCGGTTGGGATATTTAGCTGGTCGAAACTGGAACCACGGGAAGGTGAATTTAATTTCGACTGGCTGGATTCAGTGATTGAAAAATTATATACGGCGGGAATTCATATTTTTCTCGCCACGCCAAGCGGCGCGCGGCCCGCCTGGATGTCGCAGAAATACCCGGAAGTGCTGCGTGTCGGGCGCGATCGCGTGCCGGCGCTGCACGGCGGGCGGCACAACCACTGCATGACATCGCCGGTTTACCGGGAAAAAACGCTCAAAATCAACACGCTGCTGGCGGAGCGCTATGCCCAGCATCCGGCGGTACTCGGCTGGCATGTTTCCAACGAGTACGGCGGGGAATGCCACTGCGATTTGTGTCAGCAAAAATTCCGCGACTGGCTGCAGGCCCGTTATCAGACGCTGGAAAACCTTAACCACGCCTGGTGGAGCGATTTCTGGAGCCACACTTACAGCGACTGGTCGCAAATTCAGTCGCCAGCGCCGCAGGGCGAAGTCTCCATTCACGGGCTGAACCTTGACTGGCGACGTTTTAATACTGCGCAGGTGAGCGACTTTTGCCGCCATGAAGTGGCCCCGCTGAAAGCGCCTAACGCGGCGCTGCCGGTGACCACCAACTTTATGGAGTATTTCTACGATTACGACTACTGGCAGCTTGCCGAAGCGATCGACTTTATCTCCTGGGATAGCTATCCGATGTGGCACCGGGACAAAGACGAAACGCAGCTCGCCTGCTACACCGCAATGTATCACGACATGATGCGCACGCTGAAAGGCGGCAAACCGTTTGTACTGATGGAATCCACGCCGAGCGTCACCAACTGGCAGCCAACCAGCAAAGTGAAAAAACCAGGGATGCATATTCTGTCGTCATTGCAGGCAGTGGCGCACGGTGCGGATTCGGTACAGTACTTTCAGTGGCGCAAAAGTCGCGGTTCGGTTGAGAAGTTCCACGGCGCGGTGATCGACCATGTTGGCCACCTGGATACCCGCGTCGGGCGCGAAGTGTGTGCATTGGGCGAGATGTTGGCAAAACTCACGCCGATAATGGGCTGTTGTACTGACGCACGCGTGGCGATCATTTTCGACCAGCAAAACCGTTGGGCGCTGGATGATGCCGAAGGCCCGCGCAATAAGGGGATGGAGTACGAAAAAACGGTTAATGAGCACTACCGCCCATTCTGGGAAAAGGGCATCGCGGTGGATGTCATTAACGCCGACGCGGATCTGGGCCGTTATCAACTGGTGATTGCACCCATGCTCTATATGGTGCGTGAAGGTTTTGCCGAGCGCGCCGAAGCGTTTGTCGCGGCGGGTGGGCACCTGGTGACCTCCTACTGGACCGGCGTGGTGAACGAGAGCGATCTCTGCTATCTCGGCGGTTTCCCTGGCCCGTTGCGCAAACTGGTGGGGATCTGGGCAGAGGAGATCGACTGCCTTGACGATAACGAACGCAATCTGGTTCAGGGGCTGGCGGGCAATGAGGCCGGATTACAGGGGCCGTACCAGATTCGTCATCTGTGTGAACTGATCCACGCCGAGAGCGCCAAACCGTTGGCCACTTACCGGGATGATTTTTACGCCGGACGTCCAGCGGTAACGGTCAATCAGTTCGGTAAAGGTAAAGCG
This sequence comes from Kosakonia arachidis, assembly GCF_900116535.1. Taxonomy (GTDB): domain Bacteria; phylum Pseudomonadota; class Gammaproteobacteria; order Enterobacterales; family Enterobacteriaceae; genus Kosakonia; species Kosakonia arachidis. The sequence continues at coordinate 227,857 of NZ_FPAU01000004.1, forward strand.
TGGCACGTTGCTTCGCGCAACGATCTGGCTTTTCAGCGCGATTTCTTCGCCAGCATTATTGATGAACTGGCGCTGCCGCGCGCCGTTGAGCAGGATTTCCCGCCGGGCGTGGTGGCAACTGCGCGTACCGACGGTGAAACCACGTTTGTCTTTATCCAGAACTTCAGCGCCCAGCAACAGACGATTACGCTGCCGCAAGGCTACCAGGATTGTCTGTCGGCCACGACCGTCAGTGGCTTGCTGGTGCTAACGCCGTGGGATTGTCGCGTCGTTAGCCGCCAGGCGTAAGCCGACGTTATGTGCCTGCCCATTCGGGCAGGCTTTTTTTTATCTGTTGAAAATCAGGAGCCGATGATGGTGAGTCTTAAATCCTTCCTGCACTACTTCTCTGAACCAAAAAATACCACGGCCATCCCCATCAGCGAGGCCGAGCTGCAACTGATCCAGCGGCTGGCGCAGGCATTTGGCGGTGCGGAGAATATTGAAAATGTTGATGCTTGTCTGACCCGTTTGCGTGTGACGGTGAAAGATCTGGCTATTGTGGATTCACAGGCGCTGCAAAATGAAGGCGCGCTGGGGGTGATTATTCTCGGTCAGCAGGTGCATGCCATATTTGGTAAACAGTCGGATGCGTTGCGTAAATTACTTGATGAACATTTTTCTTCCCGCACATAAATAAAAAAGGGATACCCGTTAGGGTATCCCGAAATAAATAACAGAAAAGCAATGGCAATATAAATTCTGTCAGGCAATGGCCCGGCAGTTCTCGGAGATAAATAACAAGGATAATAAGTTAACAGACAATATCATTCGCGTTATATCGTGTCGATAAACCTGCTCGCACTCAAATAATTGAACGCAGTGAACAGATTCAGACAATAAAGAAATAACGTGAAGGATGAAGTGTCGTTACCACCAGGCTTCCACCTGTACGCCAAAGTTCCACGTATTATTTTTGGTGCCGTCTTCAAACGCTTTTCCATCTTCCGAATCATTTAAATACGAAGCGAATACGCGCAATTCAGGGCGTGACATAAATTCCGGACCATCCGCCAGACCTACAGCGAAGGTGTATTTTTCACCGCTCTGTTTGTAGTGGGTGCCGTTTTTATAGTCGTCTTTCTGGTAGAAACCGCCGACTTCACCAATCAGACGTACATAATTAGTAAGCTGATACTGCGCACGACCGACCAGTGAAACCAGGCGGGTTTTGTCGGTATATTCCGTGATGTCGTTGGCTGAACCATAGGTCAGTACGTGGTTCAGCGAGAACTTTTCGGTAAGCGGAATCAGGCCGGTGTTAATCACGCGGTAACCGCTGGCATCGTTCACATAGTGCCACATGTCATACCAGCCGCCGCCCTGCGATACCATGTTTTGCGCCAGCCCTTTGTTGGCGTATTGCAGTACCAGTTTGTTATAGCCGCCAAACATATCCTGGCTGATTTCGCTGGTCACCATCACGCCGTCATCCGCCTGGTATAATCCACCGTACTCTTTCTGTTTTTTGGTCGGATTTGGCATAGCGTAGTCAATGCCGAACTCTGTCCACGCGCCTGACCATGGCTTCCAGCCCGCATAGCGAACATCGATATAGTTGATGTTGACGTTGTTATCGTTATCGACGCGGTAATCAACATCGTTGGCGTCGCCACGGATCCAGGCCACCGAGACCGCGCCTGGGCCGAAGGTGTAGTTTTCAATCCCGGCGCCGGAACCGGAGATGTTCCAGTATTTGGTATCGATGATGTGCAGATCGTGGCGCTGGTAGTAACGCTTACCGCCCCAGATTACAGCATTGGGATCGTTGGGTATAAGCCCTTTGATTTGCAGATTCAGCTGGCGCAGACCGAACTGCGCATCGTCGCCGATGGTGGTTTCATTGTCGTTAGAGCCATCGGAAACCATGCTCACCATGCTGTCGAGGTAAAAACTCACCTCGTCTTTTTTATACACTTCCGAGCCCAGTTCCAGTTCGCCGTAGGTATCGGATTCGTTACCCAGACGGCCCAGTTTGTTCTTCTGCCACTCAACCTGCCCGCCATCGCCGGACACGCCTACGCCGCCGCGTAGGTAGCCGTGAAAGTCGATCGGTACAGATGTCGCAGCCAACAGTGAAGGTGAAGTCAGCGCAGCGGCTAACGCAAGAGTGAGAGTGCGTAGCGTAGTGTTCATATCATTCCTCTTATTGTTTTGTATTACGTTCACATAAACGATGTCATAAAATGCCTAAATGTAAAAACAGGCAAACTAACGATTGCGAATGTGTGATTAACTGCAAATAAATCAGCCTTTTTTGTTACCAATGGCGAATTTCTTCACAATTATGGATATTGTGAGCGTGATACTTATTTGGTGAAATTTAAGCAGGAGAATGTGTGGTGAGCGTTTTTTTAGGCAGCCCCTGTTACACTTGGCGCATAACAACATAAGGAACCGGACCATGAAGTCTAAAAGTGCAACGCTGGAAGACGTAGCCCGCCATGCGGGTGTCTCCTACCAGACCGTGTCCAGGGTACTCAACAAATCTGCCAATGTATCCGAAACCACGCGTTTAAAAGTGGAGAAATCCATAGAGTTATTGCGTTATGTGCCGAACAGGCTGGCGCAACAGTTAGTGGGAAAGCAGAGCCAGACCATCGGTCTGGTGACCACTTCGCTGGCGCTGCATGCCCCTTCTCAGGTGGCGGCGGCAGTGAAACGTTACGCCAACCTTGATGGCTACCAGGTCTTGATTTCGATGATCGATGAGAACGTCAATCACGATATCCAATTCGCCATCAATGAACTGAAATCGCAACTGGTCGATAAAGTGATTATCAACGTGCCGTTGGAAACTGAAGAGGCACAGCATATCGCCTCTGACAACGATGACATCGTCTGCTTGTTTCTGGATGTGGATCCGTACAGTTCCGTGTTTAACGTTTCGTTTAACCCGGCAGACGGCACCCGCGCCAGCGTTAAGCATCTGTATGAGCTGGGTCACCGTGAGATTGCGCTGCTGGCCGGGCCGGAATCGTCGGTGTCAGCGAAACTGCGGCTGAAAAGCTGGATCGATACGCTCAGCAACTATGGGCTGAAACCGGTCACGGTGTTTCATGGTAACTGGGATGCACAGAGCGGATACGCTGGCGCATTACAGATGCTGCGCGAAACACCGAATTTCACCGCCGTGCTGGTAGGAAACGATCAGATGGCGCTGGGCGTATTGAGTGCCTTCCATCAACATCAGATTGCCATTCCCGGCGAAAAATCGGTTGTGGGTTACGACGGCACCTATGAAAGTTCGTTCTTCTATCCATCGCTGACCACCGTCTCGCTGGATCTCGATTTGCAGGGTAAAGAAGCAGTGCGCCGTCTGCTCGACAGCGGTCACGGCGATGCCGCGCGCAGCTCGTCAGTACTGCCTGCAAGGCTCATTGTGCGCCATTCAACCGGCGAGTTGCAGGAACAGGGGACCAATTTGCAGGAGATCTCCCAGCAATTGCAGGCTATTGCGCATAAATTGTGGAAATAAAAAATACACGAAGCGCCACCGGCATTGTGCCAGTAGCGCTTCGGTTTACAGTAACGACTGTGCTTTGGGCGTCAGTTTTAGAAAACGCATCATGCCAGGGCGGCGTTCAGAGGTGAGCAACAGGCGGTTGTCGTCGGTAAAGTCGCGCAGTTCAGGCAGGTTACTGGTTTCGCGTTCAACGCGCTGTATGGTCTCAAGCTCGAAGTACTGCGCAGCATTGCGCAAAAAGGCGTTGTATTTGGTGAGGAAATCGTCCATCCAGTGGTGAATTTCAATGATCACCGTGCAGGATTTAAGCAGATTTAATACCTCGTCGGTCAGCAATTCAAACTCGAAGCCTTCGATGTCGACCAGCACCAGCGCGTTATCCAGATCTTGCGCGCGCAGGCTGGCAAAACTGGTGGCATTCGCTTCGCCGAGTATGGTCAGCTCGCCGACCGAGTGGTTCTTTTTCCAGTTTTCCGCAATGACGCTGCGGCCTTTTTCCGTTTGCTCAAAGCAGATGGTCTTACCAATCTTGCCCGAAACCAGCATACCGATGGCGTAGTAGCCATCTGCAGCACCAATGTCGATAAAGGTTGAGAAGCGGCCAGCTTCTGTTGCCTCGATCAGATTCAGGATCTCCTTTTCGTACAGTCCCAGGCACTGGGAGCCGAGATCGAGTTTTCCCCACCAGGTGTCGCGATCGAGATGTAATCCTTTGAACGGGCCATATTTCACGGTACCCTGCAACAGGTCGAAGACCTCTAATGACATGCGTTCCTGACGCTCGCGAATGGTTTCGCGACGCCAGTTTTCTCTCTGCTCCAGCGTGGACTGCTGCGCGCGTTCCAGCATCGGATGGAAATAATCTGCTTCCGCTAAAATAAATTGTTCTACGTTGTTCATTTTCATTATCACCTGAGTGCGGTTAGGCGCTTATTCACAATGACTGCAAAATACGTTTACGCTCGGCGTCGTCTTGCTGGGGCGTGTAGTCCGCAACCGCACAGGAGGCGCAAATGCCTTGCTTCAGTCCGAAATCAAACAGCCCGCGGCGGAAACCGCTGAGGGTTTTTGACGCGTAAATATCAAAAATGGATGATGTCGCCACGTTGCCCGCCGGTGCGAGGTTGGTTTTGTCATCTAAAAAGCTTTCACAACACGGCTGTACTGTACCATCGTAAAAGATGGTGAATTCGCGAAACGGTTTGACGCAGGGGCTGGTGCGAATGGTTGCCGACGCGGCATGATCGGCTAACACGCCCGCCCGGTTGGTGCCATATTTGCGCCAGTCTGGCCACTGGATCTTGATTTGCACGCCGCGATGGCGGAATAAAATCGACGTCGAGTTGACCACGTCGTCGATGCTGAAATCCGGGTACTTATCGCCGCACTCCAGCTTATCCAGCAGTTTGGTTACCCGGCGGCGGATCGCGGCAGGGGTTTGTGTAACATTTGAAGAGGGATGCAGCGTGACACAGATATTGTTTAACCCGCTGTCAGAGAGCGAAACCAGACGTTCGATATCGAGAAAATCCCCGTTGCTATTAAAGGCGATATGGCTATAAGGCAGCGCATCTTTGATGAGGGTGATTTTGCGCTCCAGATCTAAATCCAGCAGCGGCTCGTTATAGAGATTCAAAGAGATGCGGTTTTCGTAGCGAATCGATGCCAGTTCGGCGCAGATCTTCTCCAGTGCGGCCGCATCCATATAACGCTGAAGCGCCTGGCGGTTAGAGAAACTCACCGGGCAGTAATCGCACTTACGGTTGCAGTTATACGACAACTCCAGGTTAATGATTTCCACGTGACGCTTAAACATGATCTGTTTTTGCTCCGTGGTCAGCGTCTCGCTGCGTCGGCTGTCTAGCAGGTTCTTGATGCTCTCATCTGATGCAAAGCTGATCTGCTCAAAATAATTCATGTACATTCTCCTGCCGCAACCGCATGTTAGTAGAACTCGTGCTTTGAGTTTTGTAATGCATTGATATTATTTTATATATTTCGGCATCATGCCGACGAACTACCAGACGCCGTGTAATGATATCGGCTAGCAGGCTGAAAACCTGAGTCCGCCACTGGATAATTAATTTCCTTTAGGAGACAGGCGGCGTGACTCACTTGTAGTAGGCTGCAGGCAGTTTAGCGTTGGGGGGACAGAGGTTAAGGGTGTAACAAACGTGTGTTCATAAGCCTTTTCTGCGCTTAGGCGACAAGGGATCGCTGCCCGTCAAATCAGGGAGATCAGGAATGGAACTGACGGGATTCGGGTAGAGAGGCGGCGGTGTGAGCCTTCTTTTTTGAATGCCAGCAAAGCGTTACTTCAGAGATCTCTTCTCCTTGCTCACGACAATAGTTTTGTGTCAGCGTTGTTCGCAATTATCTTCTTACCCTTAACCTAAATATCCGTTCTTTTGTGCCGATAATCGTCACAGGCCGCACCGTTTTTTTGTGAGGCCAATAGTTGTGTCGATATCTTATTTAAGGGTACAAATATGTCATTACGACGGTTTTCTTTTCTTATTTTCAGTCTTTTACTCTGTATATTCCTCATCAGTTCTACCTCTAACCTTTGGTCACTTACGCGCAGTAACCAGTCGCTGGACAGTGTGAACAAAGAAATTCGCGTGGTGTTATCCGTGATCGATCCGATCAACCACAGCCGTACATTACGGGTCAGGCTGATGGAAGCGATGATTAACGCCAGCCTTGGCGACAGCGAGAAAGTCCGGGCATCACTTGAGAAAGCGCAAGAAGTGATGCAGAAAGCTTCTGCCGCTTTTGACGCCTATCAGGCGGCTTCACATATTGCCGGTGAAGAACAGTTTTCCGTTCCCTATAACAATGCCTGGCATGTTTATGTCAATGACGGTCTGAAACCGTTGATGGATGCCGCGAGCCGTAATGACAGCACGCGCTTTAATCAACTGGTCAGCGATACGATCCCGGTACTCGATCGTCAGTTCGAAATCACGCTGGATAATTTGCTGGCGTTTCGTGAGAAAAACGCGCAGCGCCTTAACAATGAAGCGCAGAGCCGTTTTACCAACAGTGTGGTCACTATTGTTGTCTTTGCTTTGCTGTTTACGCTGATTATCATCGCCATGTTTGTCCTGATACGGCGTCGTGTTCTTTCTCCCCTTGATGCTGCCCGGCTTCATTGCCAGCAGATGGCTGCCGGTGAACTGCATAGCCCGGTGATATCGCGCTCGAAAGACGAAATCGGTGTACTGCTCAGCTCGCTGGAGCAGATGCGTCTTTCCCTGGTGGATATCATTGCGCAGGTTCGTCATTCAAGCGAAAGCGTGGCCCATGCAGCCGAAGAGATTGCAGCCGGAAATATGGATCTCTCGGCACGAACAGAGTCCCAGGCCGCATCCCTTGGCGAAACAGCCGCCAGCATGGAACAATTAACCTCCACGGTGAAACACACCTCAGAAAATACCAATCAGGCTAACCAGCTTGCTGGTAACATGCGCAACTCCGCACAAGAGGGCAATACCATCGTTGAAGAAGCGGTGCTTTCAATGAAGGAAATTGAAAGCAGTTCCGGCAAAATCGACACAATTATTGGCCTGATTGAAGATATTGCTTTCCAGACGAATATCCTGGCGCTTAACGCGGCCGTTGAGGCAGCCCGTGCCGGAGAGCAGGGACGTGGTTTTGCCGTTGTCGCCAGCGAAGTCCGCAACCTGGCGCAGCGTTCGTCGGTTGCTGCGAAAGAGATTAAGGAGTTGATTGAGCAGTCCAGCAATCAGGTTCAGCTTGGCAGCGAAAGAGTGGAGCGCGCAGGCGAAAGCATGAAGCGTATTATCGCTTCCGTTAAACAAGTGTCCGAACTGATGTCTGAAATTGATCTCTCCACCAATGAGCAAAGCCGTGGTATTGAGCAGATCAATATTGCTGTCGCGCAAATGGATTCCGTTACCCAGCAGAACGCGGCACTTGTTGAGGAAGCTTCTGCCGCGGCACATTCGCTGAAAGAGCAGTCACAACTACTTAAACAGGCCGTGGCCGTCTTCAAGCTTAACTGATGACGGAAACGGTACCAGGCAGGCTTCGGCCTGCCTGATATTTTTGTGGCAGGGCGATTTCTTCAGCAACCGGCTGGATAACGATCAAACAATCCGGATTTGTACTTGCAGGCCTGTTATATGCTTTAAACAATCTCGGTTCACATGGCCGTATTCGCTGCCCGAAACCGGCATTGCTTAACCTGACGCCCGGTGTTTGCCCTGGGGAATTCGTCTGAGGGTTGTCTCTTTGTCTTCCCGCTTGCCTGATCCTGAACAGGGATTAATGAGAATATCAGTCGCAACGAGTTGAATTTTTTTTAATGACTCGGATGCCCTTCTGTGTGAAGGCTGAGAGATGAGAGATACCCGTATTACCTGATCTGGATAATGCCAGCGTAGTCTGGCTGTTATTCATTGAAAATCTTTTCGCCCGTATCTGGTAAGAACATGCCGAAGATCGGCAAGGTCTTGGCTGATGTACGTGATCAACTTGGTATCCCGTACCTTGATGATTATGGGCCGCGGCGATTGGTGCATAGCTTCCGGCATACCATGATTTCAACCTATTTAGTTAGCTGGTTGGGTTGGCAATCTGGCGCACTTGCAACAGGTGGTTGGGCATGAGAAAAGCGGTTCAGGTATTACCAGGCACTATTTGCATACCTTTCCGTTACGCGCAATTTGTTATGTGATAGATGGGTTGGATTGGTCGTAACGTCTTGGCACTACCTGGGCTAAGGAAAGGGGCGGTAGAGTCTGCCGCAAAGTTTCGGCTGGATTGCTGTAAAGTTCATCAGTATTATTGCTTGCACAATCAGTGATTGGGAAACATCTTTTCAGAGATCAGAGATAAAGGACGATATGAAAGTTACTGATGAAGCTTTGTTACGTTCTGGGTTTACACCATCGGATTTGCAGAAGATAAAAAACAACATTGAAAGCTATGGTGGAACGTTGGGGGAAGCGATTCAGGATCTGGCTAATCGATTCAGGGTTGTTTTATGGATAACATCGGCATGTCTGATGGTTTTTATCATTTTAGTGTTGTTTTCTGCGAAAGAAATCGTAGTGGGGGGTGGGATATCAATTCTGATCGCAATAGTCATCGTTGCATTTATTCAGCCGCCAGTCCTTTCTTACAAATCCTGGCGGTTCAGGAGAAAATTCAGAGGCTAATGGTTCGATGTGTCAGTAGAAAGCAAGTCAAATATTACTTTGGCCTTAAGTCCATAACCTACTATTTTCATTGTTAATTTTGGACGGCTCATTGTATCGACCTTACGATAGAAATCACGGGGCATCCATTTAAACAGCCTCCATGCTTCGGGTCTTCTAGCTAATCCAAAGATGCTATATACATTTGCACTTAACGTAACAGCGATTATAAATCGCTAGACCAGTTTCAGGCTTGAAGCCCATAAATTGGGCCGCTTCCATAGTTCCATCAGCCACAAATCCCTCTGTTTTATATTGTTTTCCATATATACCAGGAATGATTTCTTTTGACAGACCGTTAATGCCATCCGTTACAAGGATAGCTTCTGCCAGCATACCTAAAGGTGTCATCGTAGCAACCATCAACGCACCGCCAGCAATTGCCATTCCAGAGACCACAATGTGAATAGCTGAAATCACGTACCCGACGATTTTATTATTTTCCTTAACAAACTCGACCTTTGCATAAAGCTGTGCGGACTTGGTTTTTAACAGGCGCTCTTGCTCAAGCAGATTGTCTGTTTCAGCACGCAAATTTTTGATGCATACAATGCATTCTTCATCGGTTTTAGCTCGACGACCTTTCGGGCTTCCAGATTGACCATCGTATCTGACCAGGTTCTATTCCAACCCCTGTTAAGCAGCGCGATATCCATAATGCTTCCTTCACAAATGTCTCTGGTTGTTTTACGTCCAATATATTATTTTCATCGTTTTCGCTCTATAGTCGATGGTCTGGAATACGTCTTCGACATGATCTCTGTATGTCCAGTTTATCGCTGCGCTTTGCTATAACCACTTCTCTACATAGCGTATTAACGTCGTTGCCCTGCGCTATATTCAGCACTGAGCCACAGAAACACCTATGGATATTAATAAAATTGGTTGAGCTGGTTGAAGAAGCCCGGGAGGGCATGACGATGATGTGTGTGACTCATGAAATGCATTGTGCCCGCGATGTGGCCGATACCATCTGGTTTATGGATCAGGGGCAAATTCTGTAAAGGACAACGCCGGAGCAATTCTTTAGCGCGCCACAGTATCCGCGCGTACGACGTTTCCTTAGCGATTTACTGAATTGATGACGTTGCTGTACTCGTTTCACCGCCAGGTGGGAGATATATCAACACGCAGTTCTCCGCTTCCTTGAGAAATTTCCAGACAGGGCCACGGCATCAGCGTCGGGCGTCTGGAACTGGACACGGTGCTGCGCCGCGACATCCTTCGCGAAGTGCTTGAAGGGTTGGGAATAAGTATGTGCACCAAGGTTATTGTTATTTCAGAACTTTCCCGTGAAAAATCTTTCCCGTGTCCGATTGTCTGGGGGTATTCTAAATAGGTAAATCGATATAAATCATAGGGATATTCATGGATGTACATGGAAAGTTGTTACTGAAAGGGGCGGATTATGCACCCCTTTTACTTTTCACTGTCCTCTGTATCGAACGACTTCACATTGGGGCAGCACTTGCTGTTCTTTTTGTAAACAAAATCGTCGATAGAATTTGAGTAGCGGCACAGCATCCCCTTGGCGTCTCTGTTTACTCGGTTGCATGAGTAATACGACCTGCGTGAGCGGCTAACGGCAGGAATGCCAGTACATAAAGTAAAACCATCTTCAGAGACTGTTCTCCATCCTGTCACACATGGCCCAAAAGGGCCGCTTTTACCGTTTACAAGACTTCCTGCTGGCATTACTATCCTGAACAGAGATTAATGAGAGCGTTAGTCGCAAGTAATTGAATTTGTTTTAAATGACTCGGGGTGCCCTTCCTTGTGAAGGCTGAGAAATACCCGTACCACCTGATCTGGATAATGCCAGCGTAGGGAAGTCAGATGCCTGTCGGGCTATCACTTCTTCCACGGCCTGGCAGGAGCGAAACCATGCAACCTGACCTGCTCGATCGTGCGCAAACTGCACATGCTTTACAACAATTCCGCCGCCATTCTCCACTTGTTCACTGTATGACCAACGACGTTGTACAAACCTTTACCGCCAATGTGCTGCTGGCGCTTGGCGCGTCGCCGGCCATGGTGATTGATCGTGACGAGGCGCAGCAATTCAGCGCGATTGCTGATGCGCTGTTGATTAACGTGGGTACCTTAACCCGCGAGCGGGCCGACGCGATGCTTGCGGCCGCTGAAAGCGCAAATGCAGCTGGCAAACCCTGGACGCTCGATCCCGTTGCCGTCGGCGTACTCTCTTTCCGTACGCAATTTTGTCAGCAACTGCTTGCCCTGCATCCGGCGGCGATCCGTGGCAATGCCTCGGAAATTCTGGCACTTGCTGGAGTGAGTGCAGGCGGTCGCGGCGTGGATACCACCGATACTGCCAGCAATGCGTTGCCTGCGGCGCAGGCGCTGGCGCGACAAACCGGCGCGGTGGTGGCCGTTACCGGCGAAGTGGACTATATCACTGATGGCAGTCGTACACTGATGGTCACGGGGGGCGATGTACTGATGACGCGTGTTGTTGGCACCGGTTGCGCGTTATCCGCCGTGGTCGCCGCCAGTTGTGCGCTACAAGGCGATCGCCTGGCGAATGTGGCCGCTGCCTGCGCCTGGCTCGGGCTGGCGGGTAGCCTGGCGGTAGCGAACAGCAACGGGCCGGGCAGCTTTACGCCCGCTTTTCTCGACGCGCTCTACACTCTGGGTGGAGAGGATTCGTTATGAGGCGAATCAATGCATTGACTATCGCCGGTACTGATCCGAGCGGTGGCGCGGGAATTCAGGCAGATTTAAAAACCTTTTCGGCGCTCGGTGCTTACGGCTGTTCAGTGATCACCGCGCTGGTGGCGCAAAACACGCACGGTGTGCAGTCGGTATACCGTATCCAACCGGATTTTGTCGCTGCGCAGCTCGACTCGGTGCTCAGCGATGTGCGTATTGATACCACCAAAATCGGCATGCTGGCGGAAACAGATATTGTCGAGGCAGTGGCAGAGCGCCTGCGCCGCTATCAGGTCCGCAATGTGGTGCTGGATACGGTCATGCTCGCCAAGAGTGGCGACCCGCTGCTGTCGCCCTCCGCCGTATCGGCATTGCGTCAGCATTTATTGCCGCAGGTTTCACTTATTACGCCCAATTTGCCGGAGGCCGCTGCGCTGCTTGGCGCGCCACATGCCCGCAATGAGCAGGAGATGCATGCGCAGGGCGAAGCACTACTGGCGCTCGGCTGCGAGGCGGTGCTGATGAAAGGCGGCCATCTGGATGATGCCGAAAGCCCGGACTGGCTCTTCACCCATGAAGGCGCGCAACGCTTTACCGCACCGCGCGTGGCAACGAAAAATACCCACGGCACAGGCTGCACACTCTCTGCCGCTCTGGCTGCGCTGCGCCCACGCCATAACGACTGGGCGTCGACGGTCGCAGAAGCTAAACAGTGGCTGACAGCCGCGCTGGCGCAGGCGGATTCGCTGGAAGTCGGCAGCGGGATCGGGCCGGTACACCATTTCCATCAGTGGTGGTAAACCAGGATCCGAAACGTGCCAGCAGATTATGCTGAAAAAAAAGGCTGTAGTGGAAAATATCGCGCATGAGTACCAGGCTTATTTCTGCCTGCCGTAAGGCAGGTCGGGATAATCCAATTCGCTTTGCGCGAAGCTTACGGGAGCATAGCTATGACTGATATTGTGCAGTTACTCGGCAAAGACGCCGACAGCCTTCTGCAACACCGCTGTATGACCATCCCCGCTGACCAACTCTATCTGCCGGGTGGCGATTACGTCGATCGCGTGATGGTCGATAACAACCGTCCCCCTGCGGTGCTGCGTAACATGCAGACGCTGTATAACCACGGGCGACTGGCGGGCACCGGGTATCTGTCCATTCTGCCGGTTGACCAGGGGATCGAGCACTCGGCGGGCGCATCCTTTGCCGCGAATCCGCTCTATTTCGATCCGAAGAATATCGTGGAGCTGGCGATTGAAGCCGGGTGTAACTGCGTTGCTTCCACCTACGGCGTGCTGGCCTCTGTTTCCCGCCGCTACGCGCACCGCATTCCCTTCCTCGTTAAGCTCAACCACAACGAAACCCTCAGCTACCCGACGGAATATGACCAGACGCTGTATGCCAGCGTTGAGCAGGCATTCAATATGGGGGCCGTGGCCGTCGGCGCGACTGTCTATTTTGGATCGCTGGAATCCCGCCGCCAGATTGAAGAGATCTCGGCCGCCTTTGAACGCGCTCATGAACTGGGGCTGGTGACCGTACTGTGGGCTTATCTGCGCAACTCTGCCTTCAAGAAAGATGGCGTGGATTACCATGTTTCGGCGGATTTGACCGGCCAGGCGAACCATATTGCTGCCACCATCGGTGCGGACATCGTGAAACAGAAAATGGCGGAAAATAACGGCGGCTATAAAGCGGTTAATTTCGGTTATACCGATGAACGTGTCTACAGCAAACTGACCAGCGATAACCCGATTGATCTGGTGCGCTATCAACTGGCGAACTGCTATATGGGGCGCGCGGGGCTTATCAACTCCGGCGGCGCTGCCGGCGGCGACACCGATCTGACCGATGCCGTCCGTACGGCGGTTATCAATAAACGCGCGGGCGGCATGGGGTTAATCCTTGGTCGTAAGGCGTTCAAGAAGACCATGGCTGACGGCGTGAAACTGATTAACGCCGTGCAGGATGTCTATCTCGATCAGAAAGTGACTATCGCATAACGACTTTCGTCACATCCTCTCCTCTTCGGGGGAGAGGTATTGCGTTTTTGGCCTCGTTCTGTGGATGAAGGCATTTTTAAGCGGTTAACGCAATAACGGGCAATCCGGCGGTAACCGGCACTGTAATGCATTGGGCAACACTTCAATGCGGAAATGCTGGCCGCTCAGCGGTTCACCGTCGAGGTTAAATGTGATTTCATGCGGGGCGATGATCTCTAACCATGCCGATTTGCCATCGATAATATGCGGGTTATCATCCGGCTGCGTCAGGGTGGTTAACAGCGCGGGTAACAGCTCTTCGCCGGTAAAAATACGCAGATGCAATAAGCCATCGTTAATCAGCGCCTGTGGGCAAAGCTGCTGTCCGCCGCCCGCCTGGCGACCGTTACCAATGCCAATCACCAGCGCATCGCCTTGCCACTGAAAATCCTCACCGCGAATTTCGCAGCGATCGGCCTTTAGCTTATCCAGCCGCAGCAGCCCGTGGATCAGATAAGAAACTCCGCCCAGCGCAGCCTTCAGTTTTTCCGGCGTTTCCGTGGTGATGCGGGTACCAAAACCACCGGTTGCCATATTAATAAAACAGGTTTTATCGTTGACGCGGGCGATATCGATAGCCGCCGCTTTACCCACGATGGCCAGCTGTAACGCTTTATCCAACGCCTCGGGGATCCCCGCGCTGGTCGCGAAATCATTGGCGGTGCCGAGCGGCAAAATACCGAGCGCCGGAATGTTATCGCCCGTGCAGTCCACCAGCGCGGTTGCCACCTCGTTGATGGTGCCATCACCACCGCCAGCGATCACTGTCTCTACGCCAAGCCGCTGTGCTTCCTTAACGTAGCGCCCGGCATCGCCTTTTTCCCAGGTGACGCGCACCTGAATATCCATACCCTCCTCACGCAGCCGAGCGACGGCTTCGCGCAGCGTTTCGTCTCCAGCGCTTTTACCGTTTAGAACCAATAAGCTTCCAGGAATTTTGCCCACTTTTTTCGTCCTTATTGCATGCAATAAAGAAAGTGTATCTCACGAGCGGGAAGGGGGTAAAAAAAGCGGAAAAAAGCGTAAAAAAAATCAGCCTGCGTAAGGGAGATTACGCAGGCTAAGGAGGTGGTTCCTGGTACAGCTAGCATTTATGGGTTATGTTTTTCAGCGAAATGGATAATACCCATAATGACCAAAGAGGTATGTGATCCGATTCTAAGATTTTTCCAGCCGTAAAAATAACCCTGCTAAAAATTACTTCGCGTGAGGATTTCGCGTCGACTGTCCGGTGAAATTGCGCATCAGAAGCGCATATTCCAGCGCCATATCCTGCGGAACCGGCAACCAGACAGTATAACCATCGCCTGGCGCGACCGGCATCGCTTCGCCTTTGGCGTTTTCCATCTGCTCAAGCGTAAAATTAACATTGCCCTGCGGCGTCATCAGTTCCAGGCTGTCGCCGACCGAAAACTTATTTTTCACCGCGACGGCAGCCAGATTGCCTTTACGCTCGCCGGTGAATTCGCCGACAAACTGCTGGCGCTCTGACACCGAATAGCCATAGTCATAGTTCTGGTAATCATCGTGCGTATGGCGGCGCAGAAAACCTTCGGTGTAACCGCGATGTGCCAGCCCTTCCAGCGTTTCCAGCAGCGAGGTGTCGAACGGTTTACCCGCTGCGGCATCGTCAATCGCTTTGCGGTAAACCTGCGCAGTACGAGCACAGTAGTAAAATGATTTGGTACGGCCTTCGATTTTCAGCGAGTGCACACCCATCTGCGTCAGTCGCTCAACGTGAGCAATTGCCCGCAGATCTTTCGAGTTCATGATGTAGGTACCGTGCTCGTCCTCGAAGGCGGTCATGTACTCGCCTGGACGCTGCGCTTCCTCAATCATAAAGACTTTATCGGTCGGCGCGCCGACGCCCAGCGTAGGTTCGATGTTCTGCACCGGAATGGGGTCGTGAACATGTACGATATTGCCGATAGCGTCTTCTTTGCCTTCCTGAACGTTATATTCCCAGCGGCAGGCGTTGGTACAAGTGCCCTGGTTTGGATCGCGCTTGTTGATATAGCCTGAAAGCAGGCAGCGGCCTGAGTAAGCCATGCAAAGTGCGCCGTGCACGAAGATTTCGATCTCCATTTCCGGCACCTGGCTGCGAATTTCGGCGATTTCTTCCAGCGACAGTTCGCGGGAGAGGATCACGCGCGTCAGCCCCATCTGCTGCCAGAATTTCACCGTTGCCCAGTTGACCGCGTTCGCCTGCACGGAGAGGTGAATCGGCATCTGTGGGAAGTTTTCCCGCACCATCATAATAAGCCCCGGATCGGACATAATCAGCGCATCCGGCCCCATGTCCACCACCGGTTTCAGGTCACGGATGAATGTTTTCAGCTTGGCGTTATGCGGCGCGATATTCACCACCACGTAGAATTTTTTGCCCTGCGCGTGGGCTTCATTGATGCCGATTTGCAGGTTTTCGTGGTTGAATTCGTTATTGCGCACGCGCAGCGAGTAGCGCGGCTGGCCAGCGTAAACGGCGTCCGCGCCGTAAGCGAAGGCGTAACGCATATTTTTCAGCGTTCCCGCCGGGGACAGGAGTTCCGGTTTAAACATGATTTTCTCGTTCTGATGACAGGTCAGATCGCCTCAGCAGGTGAGACGGCGGGGGAGTTCCCCTAAATTTAGGGCGGGAATTGTAGCGCCGCGCGCCGGGGGAGTAAACCTGTGCGTGAGTTCACTCGCTGTCGGCGGCTATTTCCTCGTTGGTTATTTTTGTCTCAATATTGAACGCAGCCAACAGCCACATCAGTACGCCATAGTCGTATTTTCTCACCCTCCTTCCCCGTTATTCTTGTTTTGATATTACTGAAGCGCCCCACAAGGATACAGAGGATTACAGCATTGCGCCCGACCGGTTTATACTCGGCGCAGGGCGCTGTCGGGGCGCTGTCGGGGCGCTGTCGGGGCGCTGTCGGGTTGCTGTCGGGTAACGATCGTGTTGCCGTCGGCGTGGTTCAGCGACACTGCAAGCCGGTTTCCTGTGGAGAAATATCATGAGCAATAAAGTTAAAGCGTTCCGTCTGGCCCACGCCTGGTCGCAGGAACAGCTTGCAGAGATGGCCGCGTTGAGTGTCAGAACGGTACAGCGAATTGAAAATGGCGATCAACCTTCGCTGGAGACGCTGAGTGCGTTAGCGGCGGTATTTGGCGTCAGCGTTACTGAGTTGTCCGGGCAGGCGGAGGTGGGGGAAGAAGCGCTGGATCAGCGCATCACAGCCGCACGGGAAAAGGTCGATGCTGAAAGCAGCTTCTGGCGATCGCTTGTCACCGCAGTTATCGTCTGCGTGCTGCTCTATTTCCTTAATCGCAGTACCGCACCACAATCGCTGTGGTCACTGTGGGTGGCGGCGATTTGGGGCGGATTGCTGCTGGTGAGGGGTTTGCGGCTCTTTGCCTTCGCTGAGCCGATCGCACGCTGGCGCAAACAGCGCTTACAGCGGTTGTTGCGTAAATAAGATACCATCGGGCGTGAAGCCCGATAGACGTTTACGCCAGTTTGCAGGCGTCGGCTTCCCAACGGTAGCCGACACCGTAAACCGCGCGGATAAAGGATTGTTCTTCATCCAGCGCTTCCAGTTTGCGGCGCAGGTTTTTGATATGGCTATCGATGGTGCGGTCGGTCACCACGCGATAGTCATCATAAAGATGGTTGAGCAGTTGTTCGCGGGAGAAGACCTTACCCGGTTCGCTGGAGAGGGTTTTCAGCAGGCGGAACTCCGCAGGGGTGAGATCCAGCAGTTTGTTGTGCCAGCTTGCCTGGAAACGCCCTTCATCCACAATCAGCGGGCTTTCCGCATCCAGTGCCTGCAATTCGCGCTGCGGCTTGCAGCGGCGCAGAATGGTTTTGACCCGCGCCACGACTTCACGGGGGCTGTAGGGTTTGCAGATGTAGTCGTCAGCGCCGATTTCTAGCCCCAGTAGACGATCGATCTCCTCAATTTTTGCCGTCACCATAATGACCGGTACATTGGAGAAGCGACGAATCTCCCGGCAGAGTGTCAGGCCATCCGTGCCGGGCAGCATCAGATCGAGCAGGATCAAATCCGGCGGCGTCTGGCGGACATATCCCAGCACCTGATCGCCGTGGTTAATCAGCGTCGGCGCGTAGCTGGCCGCCCGTAGATAATCGATCAGCAACTGTCCCAGCTTCGGTTCATCTTCCACGATCAGAATGCGTGGTGTGTTTTCATCAATGGGTAGCTCAGTCATACTTCTCTCGATTGTTCGCCTTCAAGCGGTAGTTCAACTGTAATGGTAACCCCGCCGAATGGCGAGTGCCCGGCGTGGATAGTGCCAGCGTGGGCCTCCACAATATTCAAACAGATTGCCAGCCCCAGCCCGGAACCGCCGCTGGCTCGGTTGCGTGATCCTTCCGTGCGGTAGAAACGCTCAAACAGGCGCGTAAGCTGCTCGTCGGAAACGCCTGGCGCGCTGTCGGCAAAACTCAGGATCAGTTTGCCGTCGCGTGCGGTGGACGTAATCTGCATTTGTCCACCGCTGTCCGTATAGCGCAGGCTATTTTCCAGCAGGTTATTAAACAACTGCATCAGGCGATCGGGATCGCCAAAGACTCTGCCACTGGTGGACTGCAAATCCAGCGACAAGTTCAGGTTTCGGCCAGCAAAACGTTCATGAAACGGGCCGGCAGCAATCTCCAGCAATGTCTCCACATCCACCGGGGTGCGCTGGTAGGCCAGCGCACCCTCGTCAGACATCGACAACTGATGCAAATCGTCTACCAGTTTGGTGAGCGTACCGACCTCTGCCTGTAACGACAACACTGATTCCGGTGTAAATTTGCGTACGCCGTCCTGAATCGCCTCCAGTTCGCCGCGCAGTACCGCCAATGGCGTACGCAGTTCGTGGGAGATATCAGCCATAAAATCGCGACGAATTTGCTGGTTTTTCTCCAGCGTACTGGCCAGCAGGTTAAAATCACGCGCCAGCCTGCCCAGTTCATCCTGACTGCCCGTCGTGACACGCGTCGAGAAATCGCCAGAGGCAAGTCTGTGCGTTCCCTCGACCAGCCGTTTCACCGGTGCCAGCAGGCCGCGCGCCAGCGGGAAGGTTGCCAGCGCAGCCAGCAGTGTGGCGAGGCCGACAATCAGCCAACTGGTACGACGCTGTTGACGGGCAAAATTGATGTCGGTATTGCGCGTTAACCGCTCAATCGGGGAGGCAATCACCCAGCCCACCGTTTTCTGGTTCACCACAATTGCCCGGCGGTTGCCTTCGTCGGGCACTGTACCGCGCGGGCCGACCAGCACAGTGTTGTTTTGATCGACAACCCAGAACCGCGTACGCCAGCCATGCGGCGGCGGTGGCGGGCCTGGAGGCCTGGGCGGTGGAATATCATCTTCTATCCCTCGTTCGGCTCCGTCGCTGTTACTCATTCCGCGATCTCGCGGCATGCTGCGTTCCGGCCCACCTGCGTGGTCATCTTCATGATCATTATCGCGTTCGAAGGAGCGCAGGATCTCGAAAATCAGTCGGTCGTTATTACGCAGAAATTGCCAGTCGCCGTGCTGGGCGTACTGCTCGGCCAACGTATCGCTCAACAGTTGCAGACGCTGCTCGTTGCTGCGCTTGATATAGTCGATAAACCCGCGTTCGAAACTTATTCGTACCGCCCAGTGCATGATAATCAGCAGTACGATGCAGGTGGTCAAAATAGCCAGAAAAAGTTTGGCTGTAATACCCGGCCGCCAGAATTTCATGATTCTCTCCTGTTGCGACGGGTAATCACGACGTTCTGGCTGGCATCGTTAGGGACGCGGGCGAAGATTAACGCCGGTAGTGAAATAATCACCGCCATACTGAGATAAGCGTAAAGGAAAATATGATGTGCCATGCCACTGTCCGCAGACAGATGCTGTTGGCCAAACAGGCCGAGCAGCAAACCGGCGACGGTAACGCCTATGCTCATCGACAACTGCATGGTCATCGACAGCAGGCTGTTGCCGCCGCTGGCCAGTTCATCGGGCAGATCTTTTAGCGTCAGGGTGTTCATCGACGAGAAGCGCATCGAGTTGATCATCCCCTGGCAGAACAGCACCACTGGCAGCAGATAGTACCAGCCGAGCAGGGCGGTGGTCATAAACAGCAGGCTCACCAGCGCCAGACCAAGGGTGGAACAGACCAGCGCGCGACGATAACCAAAACGGTTAACCACCTGCACCACAATCTGCTTCATGCCCATACTGCCCAGCACCATCGGGATCATCATCAGCCCGGCGTGGAACGGTGAAAAACCCAGGCCAATCTGCAAAAACACCGGCGTCATAAATGGTAGCATGCCGCTGCCTATACGCCCGGCGAAGCTTCCGGCCAGACCCAGGGAAAACGAGGGCGTGCGGAACAGTCGCAGGTTGAACAACGCGCCATCATTGCCTCTGGCGTGCAGCAGATAAAACAGCGTCGCTGCTGTGCCCACCGCCACCAACGCGCCAAGCTGGACGGACGAAAGCCCCAGCCCGCGGTTGCCGTCGAGTGCCAGCGTCAGCGTCGCCATACCGAAGGCCAGCAACGCAAAACCCGCCATATCGAAACGGCGGGTTTGCAGTTTATAATTCGGCATCAGGCTCAGGGTAGCGATCGCGCCGATAATGCCGACTGGCAGGTTAATCAGGAAGATCCAGTGCCACGAAGCATACTCCACCAGAATCCCGCCGAGCGTCGGGCCGACCAGTGGGCCGATTTGCCCCGGCAGAGTGACGAAGGTCATCGCCGCCATATACTGGTCGCGCGGGACGATTTTCATCACCGTCAGCCTGCCTACTGGCACCATCATCGCTCCGCCGACACCCTGTAAAACTCGCGACATTACCAGTTGATCAAGGGTTGAGGCCTGTGCGCAAAACAGCGAGCCGGTAGTGAACAGCACAATGGCGGCGAAAAAAATATTTCGCACACCAACCCGATCCGCCAGCCAGCCGCTTGCTGGCAACATAACTGCCACGGTCAATACATAGGAGACCACCACCATGTGCATATGCAGTGGACTCTCCCCCAGGCTTCGCGCCATGGAGGGGAGGGCTGTATTCACAATAGTGGTATCCAGCGACTGCATAAAAAAGCCAAAGGCGACAATCCATAGTTGCCAGCGGATGTTTTTGGGAAGTTCATTCATTCACTAACAGGCTCTCTCTCTTTCTGACTAAAACGCATGCGCAGGCGATCAAAGAAGAGGTAGACCACCGGCGTTGTATACAGGGTAAGAAGCTGGCTCATCACCAGACCGCCGACAATGGTGATCCCCAACGGCTGGCGCAGTTCGGAGCCATCACCGCCAGAGATGACCAATGGCAGTGCGCCAAATAGCGCCGCCAGGGTGGTCATCATGATCGGACGAAAACGCAATAAACAGGCCTGGAAGATGGCCTCTTCCGCGCTCAAGTTTCCCTTGCGCTGGGCTTCGATGGCGAAGTCGACCATCATTATGGCATTCTTCTTCACTATCCCGATCAGTAACATAATGCCAATCAGTGCTATCAGGCTAAACGGCGCGCCAAACAGCTCGAGGGCCAGCAGCGCGCCGACGCCCGCCGAGGGCAGCGTTGAGAGAATGGTCAGCGGGTGGACGTAGCTCTCGTAGAGGATCCCCAGCACGATATAGACCGTGGCAATCGCTGCCAGGATCAGGATCACCTGTGAATTCATCGTCTCCTGGAACACCTGCGCCGTACCGGCGAAACTGCCGCGCACACTCGAAGGAACGCCAAGTTGCGTCATTGCACGCTCGATGGCATCGCTGGCTTCCGACAGCGACGTGCCTGTCGGTAGGTTAAAGGAGATGGTCGATGCCGCCGACAGTCCCTGATGGTTCACCGATAGCGGCGCATTTGCCGGTTGCCAGTGGGCAAAGTAAGAGAGAGGGATTGACTGGCCTTTGCTGTTGATCACATACATCTTGTCCAGCGCGCTCACGTCCTGGGTATAGCGGGGATCAACTTCCATTACCACTTTATATTGGTTAAGTGGTTGATAAATATTTGAAATTTGCCGCTGTCCGAAGGCGTTATTCAGCAGGCTGTCGGTCGCTTCAACGCTGATGCCCAGCCGCGACATCGTTTCGCGATCGTAAACCAGGTTCATCTCCGCGCCATTGTCCTGCTGGTCTGAGTTGACATCTGCCAGTTGCGGCAGCGCCGCCAGCGCTTTACGGATCTTCGGCTCCCACTCATGCAGGGCGCTGAGATCGTCCGACAGCAGGGCGAACTGGTAGCTGGCATTAGCCTGACGTCCGCCGACGCGAATATCCTGTACGGCCATCAAAAACAGGCTTGCGCCAGGCTCTTTCGCCAGTTTGACGCGCAACCGGTCCATCACCTGCTGCGCCGTTTCATTACGAATATGTCGGGATTTGAGGGTGATAAACATCATGCCGCTGTTCACTCGCGAACCGCCAGTAAAGCCGGTGACATTATCCACAGCCGGATCGTCACGGATGATTTTCATAAAATCCTGCAACTTACCGCGCATCGCCTGAAAAGAGATACTCTGATCTGCCTGAATGTTGCCCATCAGCACGCCGGTGTCCTGCTCCGGAAAGAAGGTTTTCGGAATGGAGATATAGAGCCAGATATTCAACGTGATGGTGCCAAGCAGCACCAGACCCACCAGCCTGGCGTGGTTCAGCACCCATGAAAGCGAGCGGGCGTACTGTTGCTGGAGCGCAATCAGCAAACGGCCAAAGCCTTTTTCCCGCGTGCGTTCGCGCGGTTTATGGTGCTTCAGCAGCCAGCCGCACATCATCGGTGTCAGCGTCAGTGAAATGACCATCGAGATACCAATCGCCACCGACAGTGTGACGGCAAACTCGCGCAGCAGTCTACCCGGCAGACCAGCCATCAGCAGCAGCGGCAGGAACACCGCTACCAGCGACAGGCTCATCGACAGGACGGTAAAACCGACTTCCCGCGTTCCCTGCAATGCCGCCTGCAACGGTTTCACGCCAGCTTCAAGATGGCGAGAGATGTTTTCCAGCACCACAATGGCATCATCAACGACAAAGCCGGTGGCGATGGTCAGCGCCATCAGCGACAGGTTATTCAGGCTGAAACCGCACAGGTACATAGCGGCAAAGGTGCCAATCAGCGAAACCGGTACGGCGACCGCCGGGATCAACGTGGCGCGGCCGGAGCGCAAAAACAGAAACACCACCAGGATCACCAGCGCCACCGAGATCACCAGTGTCTGCTCGACTTCCGCCAGCGAGGCGCGGATGGTCGGCGAGCGATCCTGGGCGATTTGCAGATCGATAGCGGCAGGAATGGTTTTCTGTAATTCAGGCAGACGGGCGCGGATGCTGTCCACTGTCTGAATAATGTTAGCTTCCGGCAGCTTGCGGATCATCAGCAAAATCGCCGGCTTTGCGTTGGTCATCCCGGCATTGCGCACATCCTGCACCGAGTCGCTAACCGTGGCGACATCGCTTAAACGTACCGCTGCGCCGTTATTGTAATGAATAATCAACGGCTGGTATTCGGCCGCCGTTTTCAGCTCATCATTGGTTTGCACCTGCCAGCGTTGCGTGCCGTCATCCACTGCGCCCTGCGGTCGGCGGATATTGGCATTGCTGATGGCGGTACGCACGGCATCGAGAGAAACGCCCTGATTAAACAGTGCCTGCGGGTTAAGATCGACGCGCACTGCGGGCAACGAACTTCCGCCGACATCAACATCGCCGACGCCGTCGATTTGCGAGATGGTTTGTGCCAGCTGCGTTGAGGCAAAATCGTATAACTGGCCTTGCGAATACGTATCCGAGGTCAGCGTGAGGATCATGATCGGCGCGTCAGACGGGTTCGCTTTGCGGTAGGTCGGACGGCTTGGCATACCGCTTGGCAGCAAGCTTTGTGCCGCGTTGATCGCCGCCTGTACATCGCGCGCTGCACCGTTGATATCACGGTCAAAATTAAACTGCAAAATGATGCGTGTACTGCCCAGCGAGCTGGAGGAGGTCATTTCGTTGACCCCGGCAATCCGCCCCAGCGAGCGTTCTAGCGGCGTAGCGACCGACGACGCCATCGTCTCCGGTGAGGCACCAGGCAGCGAGGCGTTGACCATAATCACCGGAAAGTCGACCTGCGGCAGCGGGGCTACCGGCAGCAGCCGGAAGCCAAGGATGCCGCACAGTGTTATCGCCAGCGAAATCAAAATCGTCGCCACCGGGCGGTAAATGAAGAGGGCGAAAAACTTCACTTACGCCTCCTCTTCACGGCGCGGGAAGCGCTGTTTTACGGCCAGCGACAGGCGGTCGAACAGCAGATAAATCACGGGCGTGGTAAATAGCGTCAGCACCTGACTGACCAGCAGACCACCCACCATGCCGATACCCAGCGGGCGTCGCAACTCAGCGCCCACACCGGTGCTGAGCATCAGCGGCAGCGCACCGAGCAGGGCCGCCAGCGTGGTCATCAGGATCGGGCGAAAACGCAGCAGACAGGCCTGGAAAATCGCCTCGCGCGGCGTCATACCTTCTTCGCGTTCGGCGGCGAGGGCGAAGTCGATCATCATGATGGCGTTTTTCTTGACGATACCAATCAGCAGGATGATGCCGATAATGGCGATCACATCCAGCTCACTGCCGGAAATCATCAGCGCCAGCAGCGCACCAACGCCGGCGGTGGGCAGCGTCGAGAGAATGGTAACCGGGTGAATAAAACTCTCATACAGGACGCCGAGCACGATATACATTGCCACCACCGCTGCGACGATCAGCCAGACCGTGCTGCCAAGCGCAGACTGGAATGCTAGCGTGCTGCCCTGGAACTGGGTGCGGATATCGGTCGGGAAATTGAGAGTTTTTTCACTGTCAGTGATCGCCTGCACCGCATCACCCAGCGAATGGCCGCGCGCCACGTTAAAAGAGAGGGTGGTGGAGGGGAATTGATCGAGGTGGTTAATACTCAACGGCGCAAAGCGCTGTTCCACTTTAGCTATCGAGGATAACGGCACCACACCGCCGCTGCTGCTGGCCAGACGAATGTTGTCCAGCGCCGCCAACCCCGGCGTTTGCGTCGTGTTCTGTTCCAGCACCACGCGGTACTGATTTGACTGGGTGTAGATAGTGGAGATCAGCCGCTGGCCGAAGGCGTCATATAGCGCGTTATCCACATCCGACATCGTGATGCCAAGACGGCTTGCGGTGTCGCGGTCAACGTTGACATAGGCCACCAGCCCTTTGTCCTGCCAGTCGCTGCTGACATCTGAAAGCTGTGGCAGCGCTTCCAGTTTAGCGATCAGTTGCGGCACCCAGGTGCTCAATGCGTCCAGCGAGTTTGCCTGCAAGGTAAACTGATACTGGGTGCGGCTGACCGTGGTGTCGATGGTCAGATCCTGCGTCGGCTGCAGATAGAGCGCCACGCCGGGCACTTTTGCCGCTGCTTGTTGCAGGCGCTCAATCACTGTCTGTACGCGGTCGTCGCGCTCATCCAGCGGCTTAAGGTTGATTTGCAGACGTGCGCTGTTCAGCGAGGGATTGGTGCCATCAACGCCAACAAAGGAGGTCAGGCTTTCAACTGCCGGATCCTGCAGGATAACATCAGCAACCTGCCGTTGGCGCTGCGCCATGCTGGCAAACGATGCCGACTGCGGCGCCTGGAGCGTACCCTGAATGATGCCGTTGTCCTGCACCGGGAAGAAACCTTTCGGAATGAAAACCCACAGCGTCACCGACAGCAGCAGTGCGCCTATCGCCACGCTGAGTGTCAGCCACGGGTGGTTAAGCACTTTCGCCAGCAGATGGCCGTAACCGGCGATCACACGCTCGAAAAAACGTTCTGAGGCGCGGGAAAAACGATTCTGCTTGCGCAGGGATTCCGCACTCAGCATGCGCGCGCACATCATCGGCGTCAGCGTCAGCGAAACGATAGCCGAGATCAGAATTGCCACTGCCAGCGTGACGGCGAACTCACGGAACAGACGTCCGACGATATCGCCCATGAACAGTAGCGGGATCAGCACGGCAATCAACGAGAAGGTGAGGGAGATAATGGTAAAACCGATCTCGCCTGCGCCTTTCAGGGCCGCCGCCAGCGGTTTTTCCCCTTTTTCGATATAGCGCGAGATATTCTCGATCACCACAATCGCGTCATCTACCACAAAGCCGGTGGCGATGGTCAGCGCCATCAGCGTCAGGTTATTGATAGAGAAATTGAGAAACACCATCACCGCAAAGGTACCGATAAGCGACAGCGGTACGGCCACACCAGGAATAATAGTGGCCGGAATATTGCGCAGAAACAGATAGATAATCATCACTACCAGCGCAATGGACAGCATCAGTTCGAACTGGGTGTCGCTGACAGAGGCGCGGATGTTATTGGTGCGATCGGAGAGCACTTTCACCGTGACCGATTTCGGCAGACTCGCTGTTAACTGTGGCAGCAGAGTACGAATTCTGTCGGCGGTATCAATGATGTTGGCACCCGGCTGACGCTGGACGTTCATCACAATCGCCTGTTGCTTATTCGCCCATGCGCCAAGCCAGCGGTTTTCTGCGCCCTGTTCCACGGTAGCTACATCGCCAAGTCGAATGGCCGCCCCGTTCTGATAAGCGACAACCAACTGGCGGTACTCTTCGGCGGACTGCATCTGATCGTTGGCTGAGAGCGTCACGGCGCGCGCTGGGCCATCGAGGCTACCTTTTGCTGAATTAACGTTGGCGTTATCGATGGCGGTGCGAATGGTTTCGCTGGTCAACCCCAATGCAGCAATGGCCTGCGCATTAAGTTTGACCCGCACTGCCGGACGCTGGCCACCGGAAAGCGTGACCAGACCGACGCCGGAAACCTGCGAAATTTTCTGCGCGACGCGCGTTTCAACCATATCTTCCACCTGCGTCATCGGCATGGCGGAAGAGGTGACTGCCAGCGTCATGATCGGCGGATCGGCCGGGTTAACTTTGCTGTAAACCGGCGGGTTAGGCAGATCGGAAGGGAGTAAGCTGTTGGCCGCATTCATCGCCGCCTGCACTTCCTGTTCGGCAACATCCAGCGGTAACGTGAGCTGGAACTGCAACGTCACCACCGATGCCCCGCCGGAGCTTTGCGACGACATCTGTTTTAAGCCCGACATCTGGCCAAATTGCCGTTCGAGTGGCGCGGTAATCGACGAAGTCACCACATCCGGGCTGGCACCGGGGTAGAGGGTGACCACCTGGATGGTGGGGTAGTCCACTTCCGGCAGCGCCGAGACGGGAAGAAAACGGTAGCCGATGATCCCGGCAAGCAGAATCGCTACCATTAATAAGGTGGTAGCGACCGGGCGTAGGATAAACAGACGGGAAGGGCCACCCGTCCGGCCTGGCGGTAGCAACTGCATCAGGCGTGCGCTCCTTTCGCGGGATGCTCACGTTTTGTGGGCATCTGCTGGGCGCTTTGCGCATCCACCACTTCCACTTTGGCCCCTTCGGTCAAACGGTCTATACCGTCCGTCACCACACGATCACCCGCTGATAGCCCGGCGACAATCACGACTTTCTGGCTGTCCTGAATACCCGGCGTGACAATATGTTTGCTGACCTGGCTATTCTCATTCACCACCCAGACAAAGTTGCCTTCATTACCCATTTGCAGCGCGGCAGTAGGGATCACAACCGCATTTTGTTGTGTGGCGACCAGCATACGCGCATTGACGAACTGGTTGGGGAACAGCGCATCGTCCTGATTATTAAAACGTGCTTTCAGTTTGATGGTGCCAGTGGTGGCATCGATCTGGTTATCAAGACTCAGTAGCGAACCACTGCTCAGTTTCTGTTTGTTCGTGCGATCCCAGGCTTCCACTACCAGCGGTTGGCCTGCTTTTTGCGCCTGCACCACGGTGGCGATATCGCTTTCCGGCAGGGTAAAGATGAGGTCGATCGGGTGGGTTTGCGTCAGCACCACAATACCGGTGGTGTCGCTGCTGCTGATTTGGTTGCCAATATCCACCTGTTTTAAGCCAACGCGTCCGGAAATGGGTGCCGTGATGCGGCTCCAGTCCAGTTGCAGCTGGGCGCTTGCGACCGATGCTTCATCGGCTTTGACGGTGCCTTCGGTTTCTGTTACCAGCGCCTGCTGGGTATCGAGATCCTGACGGGAGACGAGGCTGGTTTTCACCAGTTGCTGGTAGCGGGCCAGATCGCGGCGCGCATTCGCCAGCGTGGCTTTATCTTTTGCCAGTTGCCCCTGCGCCTGCGCCAATGCGACTTTAAATTCGCTGGGGTCGATTTCAGCCAGTAGATCGCCGGCCTTAACCTGTTGCCCTTCCAGGAAGTGGAGCGCCATCAGTTGACCGGAAACGCGGCTGCGAACGGTCACTGTGTTGGTTGCCGTAATCGTACCGAGACCGGAGAGATAACGCGGAACAGATTCGAGGGTCGCCGTGGCGGCCTGGACTGGCGGTAGTGCGCCGCCGCGCATGCCGTGGCGACCACCACCAACCTGACGTTGCGTGTGCCCGGCGGCGGAAGAGGGCGGTGTAGCTTGTTGATGGATAATGTAGTACCACGTGGCACCTGCCACGGCGATAACCACGACCGCCAGAAGTATGCGGCGAAAAGATAAACTGCGCTTCATCGTTATATATCTCATCCTGAAACAGCCATGACCCGAATAATACTAGTTTAATGAGGCCCTAACGCAGAAAAATGGAGGAAATATGAAACACTGTTTAGAAACGTCGGACGGAGATGAAAATTTGCATTAGGGGAGATGTAAAGAGGAAAATTATGCCGGATGGCGATCATCCGGCAAAGTATTAGCGAAACAGCACCTGCGCCCAGCGGGCGAGCCCGGCGGTGACAGAGCCAAAATCATCGCCGCCCGCAATCGGGATCCCCGGCAGCGTTTCCGCCAGCGCTTTCTTAATAATTGGTGAGCGGGCACTCCCGCCGGTCAGATAGATCACTTCCGGCGTTTCGTTGCTATTTTCCAGCGCCAGTTGCACCTGCTCAATAATGCGCTGTAGCGGTTGATTGAGCGCCGCTTCCAGAGCGTCCTGGGTAATGGCGGTGGCAAGCTCGTCACTGATAAACGGCAGCGGCGCGGTGATATGCGCTTCTTCTGAGAGGGCTATTTTGCTCTCTTCGGCGCTGCGTACCAGGCGGTAGCTCAGACGTTGCCGCCACACTTTAAGCAGCAGGGCGACTTTTTCCGCGTCGCGCGCGTCGCGCACCAGATCGTTGAGCAGACGGCCATTGGCTGCGCTGTAAAATTCGGTTTGCGCCGGCACATCGTTGATCGCCACCGCGTTCCACCACGGCAGGATCGGCAGGGCTATGCCTTTTTCCGTCTGGCCACCCATACCAAGCAGGGGCATCAAACTTTTAAACGCCAGCGCGATATCCAGATCGTTACCGCCAACACGGCAACCGCTGTGGCCGAGGAGGCTGGCTGCGCGATCTTGTCTGGCGCGCCATTGTGGGCCCATCAGCAGGATGGAGCAGTCAGTTGTTCCGCCGCCGATATCTACCACCAGCACACGCTTCTCTTCGCTTAGCGTGGCTTCAAAATCGAGACCTGCTGCTACCGGCTCATACTGGAAAACCACCTCGCGGAAACCGGCGCGCTTCGCTGCGCGTTCAAGGATCCCCTGCGCCTGGGCGTTGGCATCATCGCCGCCAAGTCCCTGGAAGTTGATTGGCCGGCCAATGACCGCCTGGTTGATGCTTTCCGGCAATTGCGTTTCGGCCTGTTGGCGAATATGCAGCATCATGGCGCAGACAAGATCCTCGAACAGAGCGATCTGCTGCGGTTTCAGGCCGCTTGCGCCGAGGAAAGATTTCGGTGATTTAACGAAGTAAACCTCTTCCGGATCGCTCACATACTGACGCAGCGAGGTGAGGCCAAACTGCACACTGGAGGCGCTGACCTCAATATCTTCCTCACGGTTAAAGCTTACCGCCCGGCGCAGCAGCGCCTGGGTTTCGCTCCCCGTTGCCGGAACCTGATGGTGACGATAGAGCCATTCGCTGACGGCTTCGCGCGTCGGCGCGCTGAGCATAGACGGCAGCAGCGTACTGTTATTTTCCATGGTCAGCAGATGTGGCGCGCCGTCGCGTATTACTGCAATTGAGCAGTTTGCTGTCCCGTAATCAAAACCTGCAAACATGTGTTTATCCCCATGCCAGTGAAGAAGGGGGGCGACTTTAGCCGAATGCAGTCCGGGCGACAACCGGAATATGAAAGCAAGGCGGAAAATTCCGATGCCGTTTATGCTGTTAGCAGAAGACAAGGAGCAACTATGTACGAACTGCGCTGGCAGCCGCCTTACGACTGGGCCTGGATGTTGAGATTTTTAGGCGATCGCGCCGTGGCGGGCATTGAAGAGGTTGATGCAACACGCTATGTGCGTTCCTTTTCCTCTGGTGAGCATCGCGGGCTGATTATCGCCGAACCGGATGAAGCGAGCGCGACGCTGAAGGTCACGCTTAGCGAAGGTTTGCAGCCAATTGCAGAACTGTGCCTGCAACGGATCCGCTGCTTGTTTGATCTCGACTGCAACCCGCAGGAGGTGACCGCTGTGCTGGGAACGCTGGGCGCCGCGCGACCGGGGTTGCGCCTGCCGGGATGCGTTGATCCGTTTGAGCAGGGCGTGCGGGCGATTTTAGGCCAGTTAGTCAGCGTGGCTATGGCGGCAAAGCTGACGGCAAAGGTTGCCCAGCGTTATGGCAATACGCTGGGTGAGCGCAGTTTTATCTGTTTTCCCACGCCACAGCAGCTCTCTGCGGTGTGTGCAGAGGAGCTACAGACACTCGGCATGCCACGCAAACGCGCTGAATCGCTGTTATACCTGGCGCAGGCCGCCTGCGACGGTTTGCTGCCGCTGATGGCACCCGTGGATGTGGAGCAGGGGGTGAAAGCCTTGCAAACTTTCCCCGGTATCGGTCGCTGGACTGCCAGCTACTTTGCCCTGCGCGGCTGGCAGGCGAAAGATATTTTTCTACCCGACGATTATCTGATTAAGCAGCGTTTTGCCGGGATGACGCCCGCACAAACGCGGCGCTATGCCGAACGCTGGCAGCCGTGGCGCTCCTATGCGCTGTTGCATATCTGGTATACGGAGGGATGGGGGCCGGAGGTGTAATGCCTGATGATAACTGTGCATTTGTAGGCTGAATAAAGCGGCAATTAAGTAGCAGACTCACGCAATATCATGCCTGTCTGATCAGATGTATTCGTCGTTTTTTCTGCGCTGGCCGCAACCCTTCTGCCTGTCAGTTGATGGCGAAATAACTGGTATTCAGCATTAAATCCAGCGGCTGAGCCTGTGAAATAATGTCGCCATAAATCATATCGATGCCGATGCCGGAAAGGGTGTCCATCATCAGCGGCTGATTGATCGGCCCGGCGATGCTCTTCATGCCCAGGCGCTGGGCGTGGCCCTGAATAATGGTCACCATCATCTCGTCCATCAGATTACCGTGAACGTTGGTAACCAGTTCCGGATCGAACATCAGGTAATCGGCCATGTTTGGGTCCAGCTGGTTAAAGATATCCAGATCGTGCCCGATATGGCTGAGGATAATGCGGCAACCCGCCAGGCGCAGTTGCTTCAGATTGTCGAGCAGGATGTTATCTTCACGCATCAGCGCATCGGCGTGCACGACCAGATGCAGCAGCCGGGCGGATAGTGGGCCGCTTTCCAGCAGATTGAGCAGTTCATTCACCAGCGTTGTGCTGGAGAGCCCTGCCACGGAAAGCGGCAGGGCAATGCCGAGCCCTTTACCTGCAACGGCAGTGGCGTGATTAAGGAAAATTTCATGGAATACGCGGCGGTCGAGTGCGCGGAGCAGCTCAGGTTCGCTAAGGCCGGAACGGAAAGCGCTCTCCTCCATCGCTTCGCCTTCGCTGGTCAACAAACGCAGGCAGAGTAGCCAGAAGTTGCAGGTCTCCGGCATCCGTGGCGACGCCACGCCGTGGGCAATTAGTAGCAGATCATTGTCTTTGATCATATGCCATTGTTCATCCAGCGACTTCATGCTGCGCTCATGCTGCACATGGCCTTGCTGCGGTTCGTACACTGTCACGATCCCGCGACCGTTATTTTTGGAAGAATAACAGGCGATATCCGCCTGTGACATTACTTCTGAAGCCTGATAGTTGGTTTCATCAATCAACGAAATTCCGGCGCTGGCACCGATACGGTGCGAATGGCCTTCCCACTTAAAGGGGTAGTTATTGATGGCTTCAACAATACGGCCAGAAATATACCGCGCGCTCTCAATATTGCAGTCCGGTAGCAGCAAACCGAACTCATCGCCGCCAAGGCGGGCGAGAATATCGGTCGACCGCAACATGCTGAGCATCAGCGACGAGATCTCACGCAGCAGGGCGTCCCCCGCCGCGTGCCCGGCTGAATCGTTGACAGCTTTAAAGCGATCAAGATCGATAAATACCAGCGCATGGTGCTGGTGGAATTCCTGCACTGTTAGCAGCAGATGTTTGAGATGGTTTTCAAAACTGACCCGGTTCGCCAGATTGGTCAGCGCATCGTGCGAAGCGCTGTAGCTGAGCTGCCGCAGCATTTTTCGGGATTCCGTTACATCCTGAATCACCAGCACCGAGCCAATATGTTGCCCATCCAGCGTGCTGAGCGGCGTTACGCTGTAGTGAATGTCGAAGCAGCCGCCGGTGCGGCAGTGCAGTACCATATCCTGTTCAATGGCCGAACGAGACATATCACCGCTGTGAATGTTTTCCATCGCCGGGCCATTATCACCAAAAGTGATGCGCAGCACCGTCAGCAACGGCTGGCCGATAGCCTTTTCCTGTGCCCAGCCGCTCATTTTCTCCGCCACCGGGTTCATAAAGGTGACGTTCATATCCACATCGGTACAAAGCACCGCTTCGCCGATGGAATCCAGCGTAATGTGCAGGCGTTCTTTTTCCTGGTATAGCGCGTCGTTCAACTGCTTAACTTCCGTCATGTCCATATTAACGCCGAGCAGCCGTTCAACTTCGCCATGCTTGTTCAGCACGCGGTTTGCCAGCGTGCGAATATGGCGAATACCGCCTTTGACGCTGATGCGGAACTCCAGTTTGAAAGCCATGCGTGCTGCCAGCGCGTCGCGGATAATGCGTTCGGTTTCTGGTCTGTCTTCCGGCAGCACGCGTTCGTACCACAATTGCCATGTCGGTTTCGCGTGGGGAGGCACTTCGTACATCTCAAACATGCGCTTGTCCCAACTGATAATGTCCGGCTTAAGCTCCCACTCCCAGATGCCAATCCCGCCCGCCTCGTTCGCCAGCGTGATGCGCTCCATCAGGCGCTTGTTAACCCACTCGGTCTGCTTTAGATCGTTAATGTCTTCGACCTGGGCGATAAAGTAGAGCGGGGTGCCATCCGTGTGACGAACAACGGATACCGCTATCAGCGCCCACACCAGCTCGCCGCTACGCGTGTAATAGCGCTTTTCCATGGAGTAAGTGGAGATGTCCCCGCGCACCAGTTTCTCAAGCTGTTCCAGATCGCTGTTTAAATCTTCCGGGCAGGTGAGTTGCTGGAAGGTCATCTGCCGCAACTCCTCTTGGTTGTAACCCAGAAACTGACATAACGCTTTGTTGGCCTGTAACCACTGTCCTTCAGTGCCCACCAGTGCCATCCCGATGGCGGAATACTCCATCGCATTTCGAAAACGCTCTTCGCTTTCGATAATGTGTTTGCGCTCGGTGCGAAAGGCATACATGACCATCGTCATGACATTCACCGGCAGCAGGATCATCAGGAACGGCAGCCACTGCGCGTTCATCATCACGTAGTTTTTCGGCACAGTGATGAGAGTGGGGTCATGCGCAATCATCAGGGAGACCATCATGATGGTTATCAGAAAGACGAGAAAGGCTTCAACCCGCGGCAGGCGTACGGCACTCCACATTAGCAGTACAATTACCGCAGTAAACGGCCACGGCAGGTAGTGCAACGCCAGCCAGCTTAGCCCGAGCGTGATAGAGAGCGTTGCAAGCGTTTCCAGCAGCAACTGTGGTTTACGATGACGCAACAGGTAGTGCGGTTTAAATAGCAGGCCGAGCGGCACAAGTGCCAACGCGCCGATAGATTCCGACAGTACCCATACCAGAAAGGTACGCAGAGTATTGTCGCCAGACGTCAGCAGACAGATCAGCACGCCGCCAATCAGCGGAGGAATCAGCGCGCTGCCGATTGCCAGACGCAGCCAGTCGCTGAGGTTTTGCAGCGGGTTATACCAGGGCAACAGTTTGCGCAGCAGCACCGCGCCTATCGCTGCCTCAATAACATTGACAACCGGGTAACGGAGATCGATATGGCTGGCCGATGAGAGCATTACCGTTGCTGCCATATTGCCCAGCACGCAGGCCAACGCGATGCCCGGCCACATTCGCCCTGCATGGCGGTAAAATCCCACCATAATAATAGCGGTGGGAAACCACAGCGGCGCGATAATGGTGCCGAAACGGATAAGCTCCAGCGAGAAGAGCGTAAAGATGAAAGAGAGCAGCCCTAAACTGACAAGCCGCAGCCCAGGATGTGGGGTGGTAACCAAAACGCGTTGGTGTTGTTTCTTCATTACCGCTTTATCCGCAACCCTGTGACGTCCGGAACCGCGTCCGGAGAGTAAAATTTGAATTTTGGATTATGCTAGTACAAACAATTTACAATTCCTATGCCGGGCGCTCATAATTTGACATCATAGTGTTATTAATTACTTAGTCAGTAATGAAAACGCATCCATCGTGGTAATTTTGCGCGTTTTAATGTGTGACTGGTCAGCCAGAGGAGCAAAAGTGAGCGGCTTTTTGCCACCCCTTTTTCCGCTAAGGATTCGGCTGGTATCGCGACGGTGAAATCCCTATAATTGCCGCGTTTGACGCTTTGGCGTCGTCCTTCCTTTACATCCAGGTTAATCAGGTCGCTAAATTTATGACTGATCAGTCTCATCAGTGCGTCATCATCGGCATCGCCGGCGCATCTGCTTCAGGTAAAAGTCTTATCGCCAGCACATTGTACCGTGAGTTGCGCGAGCAGGTGGGTGATGAACATATTGGCGTTATTCCAGAAGACAGCTACTACAAAGATCAAAGCCATCTGTCGATGGAAGAGCGTGTGAAAACCAATTATGACCACCCCAGTGCAATGGATCATAGTCTGTTATTCCAGCATTTAGAGTCGCTTAAGCGTGGCGAGGCCATTGAATTACCGGTGTACAGCTATGTGGAACATACGCGTACCCAGGAAACTATCCGCATTGAAGCGAAAAAAGTGATTATCCTGGAAGGGATCCTGTTACTGACTGATTCACGCCTGCGCGATGCGATGAATTTCTCCATTTTCGTTGATACCCCGCTGGATATCTGCCTGATGCGCCGTATCAAGCGCGACGTTAACGAGCGCGGTCGTTCAATGGACTCGGTGATGGCGCAATATCAAAAAACCGTGCGTCCGATGTTCTTGCAATTTATTGAACCTTCAAAGCAGTACGCCGACATCATCGTGCCGCGAGGCGGTAAAAACCGCATCGCCATTGATATTCTGAAAGCCAAAATCAGCCAGTTCTTTGAATAATACATGTTAGGCTATAACACTGAGTGTTAAGTCCTGCCCCTGATCTTCTCAGGGGCGTGTCGCACTATTAAGGAGAATGCGCCATGCGTCTTTGTGACCGCGATATTGAAGCCTGGCTGGATGACGGCCGGCTTGGTATTAACCCGCGTCCGCCGGTAGAACGGATTAACGGGGCGACGGTGGATGTCCGCCTCGGCAATAAATTCCGCACTTTCAGCGGACACACTGCGGCGTTTATCGATCTCAGCGGCCCTAAGCATGAAGTCAGCGCGGCGCTTGACCGGGTTATGAGCGATGAGATTGTACTTGCCGAAGGCGAGGCGTTTTTCCTTCATCCGGGGGAACTGGCGCTGGCGGTGACCTATGAATCCGTAACATTGCCTGCCGATCTGGTCGGCTGGCTGGACGGGCGCTCTTCACTGGCGCGTCTGGGGTTGATGGTACACGTGACCGCGCACCGCATTGACCCCGGCTGGTCAGGCTGTATCGTTCTGGAGTTCTATAATTCAGGCAAGCTGCCGCTGGCGCTGCGTCCGGGCAT
The DNA here is from genome assembly GCF_900116535.1 of Kosakonia arachidis. Classification (GTDB taxonomy): domain Bacteria; phylum Pseudomonadota; class Gammaproteobacteria; order Enterobacterales; family Enterobacteriaceae; genus Kosakonia; species Kosakonia arachidis. Next base: position 263,371 of record NZ_FPAU01000004.1, read on the forward strand.
GCTGATTGGTGCCCTGAGCTTTGAGCCGCTTTCCGGGCCAGCCGATCGTCCTTATAACCGACGTGAAGATGCGAAATATCGCGATCAGCAAGGCGCGGTCGCCAGCCGCATTGATAAAGACTGACTGATCTCCATTGAGGATGCGATGAGAAGAGCGTTAACAACACTGATGATCTTGCTGGTCGTGCTGGTTGCTGGCCTTTCGGCATTAGTGTTACTGGTCAATCCGAACGATTTTCGCGCTTACATGGTGAGCCAGGTGGAGGCGAGGAGCGGCTATCAGCTACAACTTGATGGCCCGCTGCGCTGGCACGTCTGGCCGCAGCTTAGCATTCTCTCTGGTCGCGTCACGTTGACGGCCCCCGGCGCGGAAATGCCGGTAGTGAAAGCCGATAATATGCGTCTTGATGTCAACCTGTGGCCGTTGCTGTCGCACCAGTTACAGGTGAAACAAGTGATGCTGAAAGGGGCGGTGATTCAGCTTACTCCGCAAAGCGAAGCGGCACAGGGAAAAAGTGCGCCGGTGGCACCGCATGGCAACTCACTGCCGCTGGTGGAATCGGATCGCGGCTGGTCATGGGATATTTCCCGCTTACAGGTTGCCGATAGTTTGCTGGTTTTCCAGCGCGCCAACGATGAACCGGTGACGGTGCGCGATATTCGTCTGCAAATGGAGCAGGATGCGCAAGATCAGGCGACGCTGGATTTCTCCGGGAGGATTAACCGCAATCAGCGCGACCTGACGCTTTCATTCAGCGCGAAAGTGGATGCTCGCGACTATCCGCGTAATCTCAGTGCCGCTATCGATAAATTGCAGTGGCAGCTTCAGGGGGGCGATACGCCGCCGAAGGGTATTAGCGGGGCGGGTACATTGCAAGCGCAGTGGCAAACCGCGACGCAGCGGCTAACGCTGAATGATATTAGCCTCAGTGCGAATGACAGCGCCGTTACCGGCAAGGGAAGCGTAACGTTCGGCCTGCAGCCAGCTTGGGCGCTCGATGTGCAGTTCGATAATCTCAATCTGGATAACTTGCTGCCGTCGGAAGTCACGCAGAGCGGCGACGCCGTGACGCCACAGGGGCAGGAACAAAACCGCCTACCGCGCCCGGTGATTTCCAGTGGGGCGGATATACCGCCGTACAACGCCTTGCGCGGTTTTACGGCGCAAATCGGTATCACGGCGAAAAACGTGCGCTGGCGTGGTATGCAGTTTGTCGATGTTAGCGGCCAGTTCAACAATAATGCTGGTTTTCTCGCTATCCCGACGTTGCGGGGCAAAATGGGGAGCGGGCAAATCTCATTGCCCGGTACGCTGGATGTGCGCGGCAAGCAGGCCCATGCTGAATTCCAGCCGCGACTGGAGGGCGTTGAGATTGGCAATATCCTTAAAGCGTTTAATTACCCGATTGCGCTGACCGGCAGCCTGACCATGGCGGGCGATTTCAGCGGCCCGGATATCAATGCAGAATCTTTTCGCCGCGACTGGCAGGGAGAAGCGCACGTCGATCTGAAAGACAGCCGCACGGAAGGGCTTAACTTCCAGCAACTGGTACAACAGGCGGTAGCGCGCAGCAGCGATGTGCATGCGAAAGATAATTTTGACAACGCCACCCGGCTGGATAATTTTAGCGCAGAGTTGTCACTGGATAATGGGCTGATGACTTTCAGCGATATGCAGGGCAACTCCTCATTGTTGGCGCTCTCCGGGGAAGGTGAGATGGATCTGGTGCAGAAGCAGGCCGATATGCGCTTCAATGTCCGGGTACTGGAAGGTTGGGAAGGTGATAGTGCGCTGATTGACTTCCTGAAAGCGACGCCGATCCCCCTGCGCATTTACGGTAAATGGCTGGCGCTTAATTACAGCCTGCAGGTGGACCAGGTGTTGCGTAAACATTTGCAGGACGAAGCTAAACGTCGTCTCAATGACTGGGTTGAGCGTAATAAAGATTCGCAAAACAGCAAGGATCTGAAAAAGCTGCTTAAGAAAATGTAACTATCCGGCCGGTTTGGCCGGATAAGCAACGGCGCGGTGGGCTATAAAATGCCCTCCAGCGCCAGATGTTGCAGCAGCATAATGGTCTTGCCGTCAGCGATATCTCCAGTACGGATTGCCGCCAGTGCGCTGGCAAAATCCATTTCTACCACTTCAATATCCTCACCCTCTTCGATCACGCCGCCACCGTTTCCGACGCGTTTGCTGTCATCGTATTGAGCAATAAAAAAGTGCAGTTTCTCGCTGACAGAACCGGGGCTCATCCACGCGGCGAACACTTTCTGCACTTTTTCTAGCCGATAACCGGTCTCTTCTTCCGCTTCGTGACGAATGCGTTCTTCAGGCTCAAGCTCATCCAGCAGACCTGCGGCCGCTTCCAGCAAAAAGCCGTGGTGCTGGTTGACGAAAAGCGGTAAACGAAACTGTCGGGTAAGGATCACGCTCCGCTTGCTGATGTTATACAGCAGGATCACCGCACCGTTGCCCCGGTCATATACTTCACGGGTCTGGCGCTGCCATTCACCGTCATGACGGCGGTAATCAAAGGTGTATTTGGTCAGTTTTCCCCAGTCCTCAGAGAGGGGCATCGACGCAATGATGCGTATTTGTGCGTTTTCAGATGACATATCAGCTCCTGTACAGGTAAAATAGCAACATAACGCGCACATTCGTGCATTATCAAGGTATTTCGTGCAATCAGGAGTACGTGATGCTAACCCCACAACGTAAACAGCTGATCCTCAAGCAACTTGCTGAAGAAGGACTGGTTTTGTCGAAAGCACTCAGCGAACGATTTGGCGTCTCGGAAGATACGGTGCGGCGCGATCTGCGTGAGCTGGCAACTGAGGGTTTATTACAGCGTGTGCATGGTGGTGCATTGCCATCTTCCGCCGCCACGGTGACATTTGCCGAGCGGCAACATTTGCAGTCTGACGCCAAGCGGCGTATCGCGCAGAAAGGTGCGCAGCTCATCTCACAAGGGCAGGTTGTTATGATTGATGGCGGTACGACGACCTCTGAGCTGATTACTTGTTTCCCACAGGATTTACGTATTACCGTGGTAACGCATAGTCCCAGTATCGCCGTTGGGCTGGCACAGCATCCTCTGATTGAAGTGGTGATGATCGGTGGCTATCTCTACAAACATTCTATCGTCAACGTTGGTGCAGGCGCACTGGAGTCTATCAGCCGGATACGCGCCGACCTCTTTTTTATGGGCGTGACCGGTGTACATGTGGAGGCCGGTCTCAGCACTGGGGATTTTGAGGAGTCGCGTATTAAACGTGCATTGGCGGACAGGGCGGCAGAAACCGTGGTTCTGGCCTCGCCGGAGAAACTGAACAGTGCATCGCCGTGGGTGATTGGCGATATCTCGCTGATTAACACGCTGGTGGTGGACGCGCAGACCGACGATCGACTGCTGGCTCCGTTTAACCACCATGGGGTAACGGTGGTTAAAGCGTAGCCATTTATACTTCGTAGTCTGGATCTTCTTCACGCGTCAACGGAATGATTTGCACTTTCTGCACGCGGTGGCTCTCAACTTTCAGGGTTTTAAGCAGAACATCACCCACCTGCACCGCTTCACCTGGTTTGGGGATCCGTTGCAGGTACTCCATCAGCAGGCCGGCAATGGTATGATAGTCACGCTTCTCATCCAGCGGCAGCGCAATGTACTGCACCAGATCCTCCAGTGGCATATGGCCATTGGCCGTCCAACTGCCATCGCTGTTTTTCTGGATATCGTGGCGGGCATCGATATCTTCCACTTCATTCGGCAGATTTCCGGCGATGGTTTCCATTACATCGCTGAGAGTGACAATACCTTCCACGGACCCAAATTCATCGACCACGAAAGCGAAGTGGGTGCGGGCGTTGCGGAACTGCTCCAGCGCCTGTAACAGTGGCAGCGTTTCCGGGAATACCAGCGGCTGACGGATCAGTGCCTTCAGATCCAGCGGTTCACCACGCAGGGATTGTTGCAGCAGATCGAGCACATGGACGACGCCGAGCAAGTCCTCTTCAGCATCGCCGCCAGTAACCACTACGCGTGTATGCTGGTTTTTATCCAGCAGAGCACGGATCTCTGATTCGGGCGTGCTGAGATCGATATGCTCAATATCGTGGCGCGATGTCATGATGCTGCTAACCGAGCGTTGATTGAGGTTCAGCACTCGCTCAATCATGCGCCGCTCCTGCAAATTAAAGATCTGGCTGTCGTCGCTGTTGTGCAACATCGAGGCGGTGTCGGCATCCAGTTCAGCATCCTCTTTCCGCCCGCTTAGCAGGCGCATCACCGTTTCTGTTGTGCGCTGACGTATCGTCTGGTTGGCGAACAGAAAACGGCGGCGATTAAAGATAGCCAACTGGTTCAGCGCTTCTATCATCACCGAGAAACCAATTGCGGCGTACAGATAGCCTTTCGGTATATGGAAACCAAAACCATCGGCCACCAGACTAAAACCAATCATCAGCAGGAAACTGAGACAAAGAATAACAATCGTCGGGTGACTGTTGACGAAGCGAGTCAGGGATTTACTGGCCAGCAGCATCAGGGTAATAGCAATCACCACGGCAGCCATCATGACGGCCAGGTGGTCAACCATGCCGACAGCGGTGATCACCGAGTCGAGCGAGAAGACCGCATCCAGCACCACGATCTGGGCGACCACGGCCCAGAACTTCGCACCACGCCGCTGCGTTGGATTCTCGCTGTCTTTACCTTCAAGGCGCTCATTAAGTTCCACCGTCGCTTTAAACAGCAGAAACAGGCCGCCGAGCAGCATAATCAGATCGCGCGCGCTGAAGCTCAAGCCGTGCACCGTAAGCAGAGGATTGGTGAGTGTCACCAGCCAGGAGATTGAGGCCAGCAAAAGCAGTCGCATCAACATCGCCAGCAGCAGCCCGGTAACACGGGCGCGATCGCGCTGCGCCGCAGGCAATTTCTCCGCAAGAATTGCAATAAACACCAGGTTATCAATACCGAGTACCAGCTCGATCACTACCAGCGTGACCAGCCCGGCCCAGATTGATGGATCGGCAATCCATTCCATCGTAAACGTAATGCCTTCTGTGATATGACAATTGTCACCGTGTGATCATGGATAAAGCTGGATAAAATTGCAATGCCAGCCTGCGATTATTCTTAATTTATTGGATGTGAGCAATACGTATAAATTCAATTCCCTTATTGTTACTGTGATTAATTATAAGAAAAAATTTAGCAAATTAGGATATTCCGCATGAGTAAATCCGCATGCAAAGATTGTCAATATACGGTAAATCTTAAAATTCAAAAAGTTTGTTCTTAAACTTATTCTTAAAAATATCTTTATCAGGGCTGGTGCCTTGCCTGCTATTCGCTTAGCTGCAACAATTCCTCCTGCATCACTCAAATATCCTAACGATGCTATTTCCGTCATCGTTATTCGTTACAAGTTCGATTCCCGCCGTCTTTTTTCTGGTCTGCGGTCCATTGCAACCTTAAGGCCTGTAAGGGATAACTATCAATGAGTTAGAGATGTCCAGTGAATTGGTAACTGAAAGCCAGGGGCGGTAGCGTGCCTGTGGGTATGTCAATCAGCCTGGATTATTCTGTAATCGCATGTGGTTGAATAAACGCTTTTTAGGATTGATGCCAGTTATATTCTTTCGTAATTAACTGCATTCTGATTCTATGTACAGCTTGAGCGCTTATATAAATCGCACAGGATAATTACTTTGCCAAAGTGATAATTAATCAATGATGAAATCTCAAATGAAATTGATGCCATTATTGGTGTCCATAAGCTTGATGAGTGGCTGCACTGTTTTCCCTGGTAGTAATATGACTACGATGGGAAAGGATGTGATTAAACAGCAGGATGCAGACTTTGATTTAGACCGTATGGTGAATGTTTATCCTTTAACACCGCGTCTGATTGAACAATTGCGCCCGCACGTTAATGTCGCTCAACCAAATATGTCGCTCGACAACGAAATTGCGGCTTACCAGTATCGTGTAGGGCCAGGGGATGTATTGAGTGTCACCGTCTGGGATCACCCGGAATTAACCACCCCAGCGGGTCAATATCGTAGTTCCAGCGACACAGGCAACTGGGTGCAGCCTGATGGCACCATGTTTTACCCCTATATCGGAAAAGTGCGGGTGGTGGGAAAAACCCTTGCCGAGATCCGCAGTGATATTACCAGCCGTTTAGCGACGTATATTGCTGACCCGCAGGTGGACGTTAATATCGCCGCATTCCGCTCACAAAAAGCTTATGTCTCCGGCCAGGTCATCAAATCCGGGCAGCAGGCGATCACCAACGTACCGCTTACCGTGCTGGATGCTATCAATGCTGCGGGCGGTCTGACCGACAACGCTGACTGGCGCGACGTGGTGTTGACGCACGATGGAAAAGAGCAGCGCATTTCACTCCAGGCATTGATGCAGAATGGTGACCTCAGCCAGAACCGGTTGCTTTATCCGGGCGATATCCTCTTTGTACCGCGTAATGATGATCTGAAAGTGTTCGTGATGGGCGAAGTGAAAAAACAGAGCACGCTCAAAATGGACTTCAGCGGTATGACGCTGACGGAAGCGCTTGGCCAGGCAGAAGGCATCGACCTGACGAGCTCCAACGCCAGTGGCATCTTCGTTATCCGTCCTTTGAAAGGCAACGAGGGTGGACGAAGTGGCAAGATTGCCAATATTTACCAGCTTGATATGTCTGACGCCACGGCTCTGGTAATGGCGACGAATTTCCGCCTCCAGCCGTATGACGTGGTGTACGTCACGACTGCGCCGGTGGCGCGCTGGAACCGTCTTATCAACCAGTTGCTGCCGACAATCAGTGGCGTTCGCTACATGACTAACACAGCTACTGACATTCAAAGCTTGAAATGACTATGTTCAACAAAATTCTGGTGGTTTGCGTGGGGAACATTTGTCGTTCTCCTACAGCAGAACGGCTGCTGAAAAAATACCAGCCCGGATTAACGGTAGCATCAGCAGGGCTGGGCGCGCTGGTCGGACGTGGCGCGGATGTTAACGCGGTGAGCGTAGCGGCAGACAATCAACTTTCTCTGGAGGGACATTGCGCGCGGCAGGTTTCCAGTGCCATGTGTCGCGAATATGACCTGATTCTGGTCATGGAAAAGCGACACATTGCTAGCCTGTGCGAAATTGCCCCGGAGATGCGCGGAAAGGTCATGTTATTTGGCCATTGGGACAACGAACGAGACATTCCCGACCCGTATCGTAAAAGTCGTGAAGCTTTTGAAGCCGTTTACACCTTACTTGACCAGTCTGCCCGCCAGTGGGTGCAGGCATTGCAAGCTCAGCAGGGATAATGATGACAGAGAAAACACACCCTTCGCATTCTGCTGCCCCGATGGTGGGCAATGATGAAATTGATATTGGCCGTTTGCTCGGCACTATCATTGAAGCACGCTGGTGGGTATTGGGCATCACTTCGGTGTTTGCACTGATCGCGGTTGTCTACTGCCTGTTTGCGACACCCATTTACAGCGCCGATTCACTGGTACAAATCGAACAAAACACCGGCAGTACACTGGTGCAGGATATCAGCAGCGCCCTGACAAACAAGCCACCCGCGTCAGATGCAGAAATCCAGCTTATCCAGTCGCGTATGGTGCTGGGCAAAACGGTTGAAGATCTGGATCTCGACATCTCTGTGGTGAAAAACACCTTTCCGCTGTTTGGTACCGGCTGGGAGCGGCTGATGGGGCGGCAGGACGAGACGGTGAAAGTTACCATCTTTACTTTGCCTAACAGCATGAAAGAGCAGACTTTTACGCTGAAAGTGTTGAGCCCAAAACAGTATCAGTTAACCAGCGATGGCGGTTTTGAGGCGCGTGGTGAAGTTGGCAAGTTGCTGAACAAGCAGGGCGTGACCATGATGGTGAGCAACATTCTCTCCTCGAATGGCACCGAGTTTACTGTCACAAAATTCTCCACGCTGGGGATGATTAACAACCTGCAAAACAACCTGACGGTAGTGGAGAATGGTAAAGATACCGGTGTGCTCAGCCTGACGTATATCGGTGAAGACCGCGATCAGATCCGCGCTATTTTGAACAGTATTACCCGTAATTACCTTGAGCAAAATATTGAGCGTAAATCCGAGGAAGCAGCGAAGAGCTTGATGTTCCTTGATAAACAGCTGCCGGAAGTGCGCCACAATCTCGACATCGCAGAAGATAAGCTCAATACCTATCGCCAGACCAAAGACTCTGTCGATGTGCCGCTGGAAGCCAAATCGGTGCTCGATTCGATGGTAAACATCGACGCGCAGTTAAATCAACTGACTTTCAGTGAAGCGGAAATATCCAAGTTATACACCAAAGCTCACCCGGCATACCGCACGCTACTGGAAAAACGTAAAGCGCTGGAAGATGAAAAAGCGAAGCTGAATGAACGGATCGCTGCGATGCCGCAAACGCAACAGGAAATTGTTCGCCTGACGCGTGATGTCGAATCCGGCCAGCAGGTCTATATGCAACTGCTGAATAAACAGCAGGAGCTGCGGATTACCCAGGCCAGTACCGTGGGTGATGTACGCATTGTTGACCCGGCGATCACCCAACCTGGCGTGCTGAAACCGAAGAAAGCGTTGATCATTCTCGGCAGCATTATTCTTGGCCTGGTTGTTTCCGTGGTTGGCATTCTGCTTCGTTCACTGTTCAATCGCGGTGTGGAAAGCGCGCAGATCCTCGAAGAGCATGGCATCAATGTTTATGCCAGCATCCCGCTTTCCGAATGGCAAAAAGCGCGGGATAGCGTCAAAACTGTTAAGGGCGTTAAGCACTACAAGCAGAGGCAGTTGCTGGCGGTGGGTAACCCGACGGATCTGGCGATTGAAGCCGTGCGCAGTCTGCGTACCAGTCTGCACTTTGCCATGATGCAGTCCACAAATAATGTGCTGATGATGACCGGGGTCAGCCCTTCCATCGGTAAAACCTTTGTCTGCGCCAACCTTGCAGCGGTGATCAGCCAGACGAATAAACGTGTGCTGCTGATCGACTGTGATATGCGTAAAGGCTACACCCACGAACTGCTGGGCACCGACAACATTAACGGTTTGTCCGATGTATTGGCCGGAAAAGGGTCGATAGAGAATTGTGCCAAACCGACCTCCATCGGCAACTTCGATCTGGTTCCGCGCGGCGTGGTGCCGCCGAATCCGTCCGAACTGTTGATGAGTGAACGCTTTACACAACTAGTGGAATGGGCCAGCAGCCATTATGACCTGGTGCTGATCGACACCCCGCCAATTCTGGCGGTGACGGACGCGGCGATTGTTGGTCGTCATGCCGGTACTACGCTGATGGTAGCCCGCTACGCTGTGAATACCCTCAAAGAGATCCAGACCAGCCTGAGTCGCTTCGAACAGAACGGTATTGATGTTAAAGGCGTGATCCTGAACTCGATTTTCCGCCGCGCGACCAGCTATCAGGATTACGGCTATTACGAATACGAATACAAGTCCGATTCGAAATAACCCGTCCCTCACTTCCATCTTTAGCACGAACTGCTCTCCTCCGTCTGGGGGAGAGCAGGCGTGAGGGCGAACGTGGCATGTTGAACGCATTAGGGATCGCATCATGAGCACAACAGCAAACCCATTAATTTCTATCTATATGCCAACCTGGAACAGGCAACAGCTGGCGATCCGCGCCATTAAATCGGTGCTGCGCCAGGATTACCCGCACTGGGAAATGATCGTTGTGGACGACTGTTCCGACGCGTATGAACAACTGCAACAGTTTGTTGAGGAGCTAGGTGATTCACGCGTGAGTTATACGCGCAATCTCCATAACTCGGGTGCCTGCGCGGTGCGTAACCAGGCAATTTTACAGGCGCAGGGGCAGTACATTACCGGAATTGACGACGACGATGAATGGACGCCGAACAGGCTGTCGGTTTTTCTGGCGCATAAACATCTGCTTAACACGCGTGCGTTTCTCTATGCCAATGATTATCTCTGCGAGGGTGAGGTTTATGCGCAACCCGCCAGTTTGCCGCTGTATCCAAAATCGCCGTTCTCACGCAAGCTGTTCTGGAAGCGCAACATCGTCGGCAACCAGGTCTTTACCTGGGCCTGGCGCTTCAAAGAGAGCTTGTTCGACACGCAACTGAAAGCGGCTCAGGATTACGATATTTTCCTGCGCATGGTCGATGAATATGGCGAACCGTGGAAGATTGAAGAAGCCACGCAAATCCTGCACGTCAACCACGGCGAAATGCAAATAACCTCGTCGCCGAAGAAATTCTCCGGTTACTTCCATTTTTATCGTAAGCATAAAAATAAGTTCGATCGTGCCAGTAAAAAATATCAGTTGTTTACGCTCTATCAGATCCGTAATAAGCGCATGACCTGGCGCACGCTGCTGACATTGTTCTCGCTGCGTAACGGTAAACGACTGGCTGACGGGCTGCGGGGGAAATAATGCGACTGGAAGATTTTCGCGCAAACCACTGGAGCTTGCGCCCTTGCTGCATGGTTGCGGCTTACCGTATTGCTCACTTTTGCTCGGTGTGGCGCAAAAAACATGTCATCAACAACCTGTGGGCTGCGCCTGCGATCCTGATTTATCGTTTTGTCACCGAGTGTCTGTTTGGCTACGAAATTCAGGCTGCTGCGACCATCGGACGCCGTTTTACAATCCATCACGGCTACGCGGTGGTGATCAATAAAAATGTGGTGGCAGGTGATGATTTCACGATTCGTCACGGCGTTACCATTGGTAACCGTGGTGCCGATAATCTGGCCTGCCCGGTAATTGGTAACAACGTCGAGGTGGGCGCGAATGTAGTGATTATTGGCGATATCACCATTGGCAACAATGTCACCATCGGCGCGGGAAGCGTCGTACTCGACTGCATCCCTGATAACGCGCTGGTGGTTGGCGAGAAAGCGCGGGTGAAGGTGATCAAATGAATATCTTACAGTTCAATGTTCGCCTTGCTGAAGGCGGCGCTGCGGGTGTGGCGCTGGATTTGCACCAGCGCGCACTGCAAAAGGGTATGCAGTCACGTTTTATTTATGGCTACGGTAAAGGCGGGAAAAAAAGTGTCAGTCACGATAACTATCCGCAGGTTTACAAGCAGACGCCTCGTCTGACTTCTGTTGCTAATCTCGCGCTGTTCCGCCTGTTTAATCGTGATGTTTTTGGCAATTTGAATAATCTTTATCGCACCGTGACCCGTACGCAAGGGCCGGTGGTGCTGCACTTTCATGTGATGCACAGCTACTGGCTGAACTTTGCTGAGTTGGTGGCATTCTGCCAGAAAGTGAAAGCGCATAAATCTGACGTCACGCTGGTCTGGACGCTGCACGATCACTGGAGCGTTACCGGGCGCTGCGCCTTTACCGACGGCTGCGAAGGCTGGAAAGAGAATTGCCGCAAATGCCCAACGTTGAGCAACTATCCGCCAGTAAAGGTGGATCGCGCGCATCTACTGGCCAACCACAAGCGTCAGTTATTTAACGATATGCTGGCACTGGGCTGCCAGTTTATCTCCCCCAGCCAGCATGTAGCGGACGCTTTTAACAGCCTCTATGGTGCAGGGCGCTGCAACATTATTAATAACGGTATTGATGTCGCCACCGAGGCGATTCTGGCTGAACTCGTGCCAGTAAAAGCCACCGAAGGAAAACCGAAAATCGCCGTGGTAGCCCATGACCTACGCTATGACGGTAAAACTAACCAGCAGCTGATGCGTGACATCATGGCCCTTTCTGACCGCGTGGAGCTGCACACCTTTGGCAAGTTTTCTCCGTTTGCGGGGCAAAACGTTGTCAACCACGGCTTTCTTACTGACAAGCGCCAGTTGATGAGTGAACTCAATCAGATGGATGCGCTGGTATTTTCTTCCCGGGTGGATAACTACCCGTTGATCCTCTGTGAAGCGCTCTCCATTGGCGTGCCGGTGATCGCCACGCACAGCGATGCGGCAAGGGAAGTGTTGCAAAAATCCGGAGGTAAAACCTTTAACGAACAGGAGGCGCTGCAGTTGGTACAGTGCCGTAAAGCAGACATTGCACAGGCGGTGTTTGGCGAAAGCCTCGACGCGTTTAGCGCACGCAGCCGCCAGGCTTACAGTGGACAACAGATGCTGGAGGAATATGTCTCATTCTATCAGAGTCTGTAGCTATCTCCTGTTGCCGGTGATTTACCTGCTGGTTAACGTGAAAATCATGCAGCTTGGTGAAAGTTTCCCGATCACTATCGTGACATTTTTGCCGCTGCTGTTACTGCTCTACCTCGACAAAATCAATCTGAAAAAATTGATGTTGGCACTGGGAGCGGGAGCTGGGTTAACGCTGTTTAACTTTATTTTTGGTAAATCGCTCGATCCCGGCAAATATGTCACTTCAACCATGCTGTTTGTTTACATTGTGATCATTGTTGGCATGGTGTGGAGCATCCGCTTTAAAACCATATCACCACATAATTATCACAAGATTTTGCGCTTTTTTTATGTGGTCGTGGCAATGGTGGTGATGCTCGCGGCGATGGAAATGGTCCAGATTATTCTCACTGGTGGAAGCGGTTTGATGGAGAGTATTTCTAAATACCTCATCTACAGCAACAGTTACGTACTGAATTTTATCAAGTTCGGCGGTAAGCGTACTACTGCGTTATATTTCGAACCGGCATTCTTTGCTCTGGCATTAATCTCAATTTGGCTCAGTATCAAACAGTTTGGTATCAAAACGCCGAAGACCGATGCTATGATTTTGGCAGGCATAGTACTTTCGGGATCGTTCTCTGGGGTAATGACCTTTATCATGTTCTATTTGCTGGAGTGGGCATTCCAGTATCTGAACAAAGAGGCGATTCGTAAAAAATTGCCGCTGGCAATTATTTCACTCTCAGTATTTATTGTCGGCGTGGTTTTCGCATTCCCCTATATTGCAGAACGAATCGGTGATTTAGGTACGGAAGGTTCATCTTCTTATTACCGTATTATCGGTCCGCTGGTGATGGTGGGATATTCACTGACCAATATTGATGGGGTGGTAAGATTTGGCTCACTTTATGAATATGTCGCATCATTCGGAATCTTTAACGGTGCAGATGTCGGGAAAACAATAGACAATGGGTTGTATCTGCTGATCATTTATTTCTCATGGTTCGCAGTTTTGCTAACAGGTTGGTATTTGTTCAAAATCGGGAAAATGATGGTAAATGCCTTTGGTAATAATCAGAATTTTCGCGTGCAGCTTTACCTGTTTACGCCTATGTCGTTGTTTTTTACGGGATCAATTTTTAGCCCCGAATATGCGTTTTTAATCGTTTGTCCGTTTATTCTGCGTAAAGCGTTGAATATCGTGAATTCATGAAAAGGTGGGTCATATGCTGCTAAGTGTTATTACTGTCGCGTTTCGCAATTATGAAGGTGTGATGAAGACCTGGCAGTCTCTGGCCCATCTGGCGAAAGCGCAGAATATCGAATTCGAATGGATTGTCGTTGACGGCGGCTCGCAGGATGGTACTGCGGAATTTCTGAAAAATCTCAACGGACAATACAATTTACGTTTTATCAGTGAGCGTGACAAAGGTATTTATGATGCTATGAATAAAGGCATTGACATGGCGACGGGACGCTATGCATTGTTTTTGAATTCTGGTGATATTTTCCATGAGGAAATTGTGGATGTTGTTCGCCAGTTAGCTGAAGAACGCGAAAATGCCATGTATATTGGTGATGCGCTGCTGGACTTTGGCGACGGTAACAAATTACGCCGTAGCGCCAAACATGGTTGGTATATTTACCACAGCTTGCCGGCCAGCCATCAAGCCATATTTTTCCCTGTGAATGGTCTGAAAACATACCCCTACGATCTGCAATTTAAAGTCTCTTCCGATTACGCATTAGCAGCCAGAATGTTTAAAGCCGGTTTTCCTTTCAAACGTTTGAAAGGGCTGGTATCTGAATTTTCGATGGGCGGCGTATCTACCTCTAATAACGTTGAATTGTGTCAGGATGCCCGCAAAGTTCAGCGCATGATATTACGAGTCCCGGGTTTTTGGGCGCAATTGTCATATATGTTGCGCATGCGGACGACTGGCAAAGCAAAGGCCTTATATAACAAAGCATAACGCTCAAATATAGGGAATAAAGATGCAGGATTTACAAGGATTCTCCGTGCCGAAAGGCTTTCGGGGAGGCAATGCTATTAAGGTTCAACTGTGGTGGGCGGTACAGGCGACATTATTTGCCTGGTCTCCACAAGTGCTGTATCGCTGGCGTGCATTCCTCTTGCGTTTATTTGGCGCGAAGGTTGGTAAGGGCGTGGTTATTCGCCCATCGGTAAAGATTACCTACCCGTGGAAATTAACATTAGGCGATTACAGTTGGGTTGGTGATGACGCGGTGTTGTACACCCTTGGCGATATCACCATCGGCGCTAATTCCGTGGTTTCACAGAAATGTTATTTGTGCACCGGCAGTCACGATTATCAGAGCGCGCATTTCGATATTAACGCGACGCCAATCGTGATTGGTGAGAAGTGTTGGCTGGCGACGGATGTCTTTGTCGCGCCAGGCGTCTCCATCGGCGACGGGACGGTAGTCGGTGCGCGCAGCAGTGTTTTTAAATCGCTTCCGGCAAATGCAATTTGCCGTGGCAATCCCGCAGTGGTGACGCGCGAACGCGTTGAAAAGGTAACCCCCTAACAGGGACTATTGAGGAAAATAAATTATGTCTAAAGTCGCTCTCATCACCGGCGTAACCGGGCAAGATGGCTCTTATCTGGCAGAACTGCTTCTGGAAAAAGGCTATGAAGTTCATGGCATTAAACGCCGTGCTTCCTCATTCAATACCGAGCGTGTGGATCACATCTATCAGGATCCGCACACCTGCAATCCGAAGTTCCATTTGCACTACGGCGACCTGACGGATACGTCTAACCTGACCCGTATCCTGCAGGAAGTTAAACCGGATGAAGTCTACAACCTGGGTGCGATGAGCCATGTGGCCGTGTCGTTTGAATCCCCGGAATACACCGCCGATGTGGATGCAATGGGGACGCTGCGTCTGCTGGAAGCGATTCGCTTCCTCGGCCTTGAGAAGAAAACCCGTTTCTACCAGGCATCAACCTCTGAACTGTATGGTCTGGTGCAGGAAATTCCGCAGAAAGAGACTACACCATTCTACCCGCGTTCTCCGTATGCGGTAGCCAAACTTTACGCCTACTGGATCACCGTGAACTACCGTGAATCTTATGGCATGTATGCCTGCAACGGCATTCTGTTTAACCACGAATCTCCGCGTCGCGGCGAAACCTTCGTAACCCGTAAAATCACCCGTGCGATCGCTAACATTGCTCAGGGTCTGGAATCCTGCCTGTACCTCGGCAACATGGACTCCCTGCGTGACTGGGGGCATGCAAAAGACTACGTGAGAATGCAATGGATGATGCTGCAACAGGAAAAACCGGAAGACTTCGTTATCGCTACCGGCGTGCAGTATTCAGTACGTCAGTTCGTGGAAATGGCCGCGGCGCAACTGGGTATCAAACTGCGCTTTGAAGGCACAGGCGTAGAAGAGAAGGGCATTGTGGTCTCTGTGACCGGTCATGACGCTCCGGGCGTGAAACCGGGTGATGTGATCATCGCCGTTGATCCGCGCTACTTCCGTCCTGCGGAAGTGGAAACCCTGCTGGGCGATCCGACTAAAGCACACGAAAAACTGGGCTGGAAACCGGAAACCACGCTGCAGGAAATGGTCTCCGAGATGGTAGCGAAAGATCTGGAAGCAGCGAAAAAACACTCACTGCTTAAAGCCCACGGTTACGAGGTTGCCATCGCGCTGGAGTCTTAAGCATGACCAAACAACGTATTTTCGTGGCTGGCCATCGTGGGATGGTGGGATCAGCCATTGCTCGCCAGCTCGAACAACGTGCGGATGTTGAACTGGTACTGCGCTCCCGTGAAGAGCTGAATCTGCTGGATCCCGCTGCTGTCGATGCTTTTTTCGCCAGTAACTCTATCGATCAGGTTTACCTGGCGGCGGCAAAAGTGGGGGGTATTGTGGCGAACAATACCTATCCGGCGGACTTCATTTACGAAAACATGATGATTGAGAGCAACATTATTCACTCAGCGCATAAGCATGATGTGAACAAGCTGTTGTTCCTCGGTTCGTCCTGTATCTACCCGAAACTGGCGCACCAACCGATCGCGGAAAGTGAGCTGTTGCAAGGGACGCTGGAGCCGACTAATGAGCCGTACGCGATTGCCAAGATCGCCGGTATCAAACTGTGCGAATCCTACAACCGCCAGTATGACCGTGACTACCGCTCGGTGATGCCGACCAATCTGTATGGTCCGAACGATAACTTCCACCCTAGCAATTCGCACGTGATCCCGGCGCTCCTGCGCCGCTTCCACGAGGCGACGCAGGAGAATACCCCGGACGTGGTGGTGTGGGGAAGCGGCACGCCGATGCGTGAATTCCTGCACGTGGATGATATGGCGGCAGCCAGTATACATGTTCAGGAGCTGGCGCGTGAAGTGTGGCAAGAGAATACCGAACCGATGCTGTCGCATATCAACGTTGGCACCGGTGTGGATTGCACGATTCGCGAACTGGCGCAAACCGTGGCCAGCGTTGTCGGCTACAAAGGCCGCGTGGTGTTTGACGCCACCAAGCCGGACGGTACGCCGCGTAAACTGCTGGATGTGACACGTCTGCATCAGCTTGGCTGGTATCACGAGATCTCACTGGAGGCAGGACTTGCGAGCACCTACCAGTGGTTCCTTGAAAACCAGCACCGGTTCCGGGGGTAGGCATGTTTTTGAGTCAGGAAGATTTTGCCACGGTGGTGCGCTCCACCCCGCTGATTTCCATCGATTTGATCGTGGAAAACTCACGCGGCGAGTTTTTGCTCGGTAAGCGCACTAACCGTCCGGCGCAGGGATACTGGTTTGTGCCGGGCGGACGCGTGCAAAAGGACGAGCCGCTGGCGGTCGCTTTCGAGCGGCTGACCCTGGCGGAACTGGGGCTGCGCCTGCCGATGTCCGCAGGCGAGTTTTACGGCGTCTGGCAGCACTTCTATGACGATAATTTCTCCGGTAGCGATTTCTCCACCCACTACATTGTGCTGGGTTTCCGTTTGCGCGTGGACGAACAGACGCTCGCGTTGCCGCCGGATCAGCACAATGACTATCGATGGGGGACGCCGGAGTCGCTTGTTGACGACCCGCTGGTGCATGACAACAGCCGCGCCTATTTCCTCGACGCGCAGGGAGTACCGGGTTTATGAAAATCCTGGTCTATGGCATCAACTATTCACCGGAGCTGACCGGGATCGGTAAGTACACCGGCGAAATGGTGGAATGGATGGCCCGTCAGGGCCATGACGTGCGCGTGATCACGGCACCGCCTTACTATCCAGAATGGAAAGTCGGCGAGCACTATAGCGCCTGGCGCTGGCGTAAAGAGCAGGGTGCCGCCACGGTGTGGCGCTGCCCGCTGTATGTGCCAAAACAGCCATCGACCCTGAAGCGCTTACTGCATCTGAGCAGCTTTGCCATTAGCAGCTTTTTCCCGCTGATGGCGCAGCGTAGCTGGAAGCCGGACCGCATTATTGGCGTGGTGCCAACGCTTTTTTGCACGCCGGGGATGCGTCTGCTGGCCAAACTGAGCGGCGCAAAAACGCTGCTGCACATTCAGGATTATGAAGTGGACGCCATGCTAGGTCTGGGGATGGCGGGTAAAGGTAAAAGCGGCCGGGTAGCAAAGCTGGCGACCGCATTTGAACGTAGCAATCTGCATAACGTCGATAACGTCTCCACCATCTCTCGCTCAATGATGAACAAAGCGCGCGAGAAAGGGGTGGCGGCCGACAAAATCATCTTCTTCCCGAACTGGTCGGAAGTGGCGCGGTTTCGCGATGTCAGCGCAGCAAATGTCGCGGAACTGCGCCGCAACCTTGGTCTGCCGGATGACAAAAAAATCATTCTTTACTCCGGCAACATCGGTGAGAAGCAGGGGCTGGAAAACGTCATTGAAGCGGCTGCGCAGTTACACACCCATCCGTGGCTGTTTGTCATTGTCGGTCAGGGTGGGGGGAAGGCGCGGCTGGAAAAACAGGTGAGTGAACGTGGTCTGAGCAACGTCATCTTCTTCCCGTTACAGCCGTACGACGCACTGCCAGCGCTGCTGAAAATGGGCGATTGTCATCTGGTTATCCAGAAACGCGGCGCGGCCGATGCGGTACTGCCATCAAAGCTGACCAACATTCTGGCTGTGGGGGGGAATGCCGTCATCACTGCCGAAGAGAGTACTGAGCTCGGGCAACTCTGTCTGGCAGAACCTGGCATTGCGGTCTGTGTGGAGCCGGAATCGGTTGAGGCGCTGGCCTGGGGCATTGCGCGGGCGCTGGCGCTGCCCAAAAACAACACGGTGGCACGTGAATATGCCGAACGCACGCTCGAAAAAGAGAGTGTATTACACCAGTTTATTGCTGATATCAGCCCGGAAAGTTCTGTGGAGCCCGTAAGCGCCAGCGAAAGCGAGCAGCACGAAGGCCAACTGAATTTTGACGGGAATGGGGATAAATCATGAGTCAAACACAACTCTACCCGGTAGTGATGGCCGGAGGCTCCGGGAGCCGCCTGTGGCCGTTGTCTCGCGTGCTTTACCCTAAACAGTTTCTCTGCCTGAAGGGCGATCTCACTATGTTGCAGACCACCGTCTGCCGCCTGAATGGCGTCGAGTGTGAAAGTCCGGTGGTGATTTGTAATGAACAACATCGCTTTATCGTCGCCGAGCAGCTGCGTCAACTGGATAAGCTGACCGAGAACATCATTCTCGAACCGGCTGGCCGTAATACCGCCCCGGCGATTGCGCTGGCGGCGCTGGCGATAAAACGCCACAACCCGGACAGCGATCCGCTGATGCTGGTGCTGGCTGCCGACCATGTGATTCAGAACGAAGAGGCATTTCGCGTCTCGGTTCGCGATGCTATTCCTTATGCGCAGAGCGGCAAACTGGTGACCTTCGGCATTGTCCCGGATCTGCCGGAAACGGGCTATGGCTATATCCGCCGCGGTGGCGTCTGTGCCGGTCAGGCAGATTCTGTTGCTTTCGAGGTGGCGCAGTTCGTTGAAAAACCGAATCTGGAAACCGCGCAGGGTTACGTTGCCAGCGGTGAATATTACTGGAATAGCGGTATGTTCCTGTTCCGCGCAGGTCGTTTCCTTGAAGAGCTGAATAAATATCGGCCGGATATTCTACACGCCTGCGAACAGGCGATGCAGGCTGCTGATCCGGATATGGATTTTGTCCGTGTTGACGAGGACGCCTTCCTGGCCTGCCCGGAAGAGTCGATTGACTATGCGGTAATGGAACGCACAGCGGATGCGGTGGTGGTGCCGATGGATGCTGGCTGGAGCGATGTTGGCTCCTGGTCTTCACTGTGGGAAATCAGCCAGCACACGCCGGAGGGAAACGTCCATCACGGCGACGTCATCAGCCATAACACCCAAAACAGCTACGTGTATGCGGAGTCCGGGCTGGTCACGACCGTCGGCGTTAAAGATCTGGTGGTAGTACAGACCAAAGATGCGGTGCTGATTGCCGATCGCAACCAGGTACAGGATGTGAAAAAAGTCGTGGAGAAAATCAAAGCCGATGGACGTCACGAACACCATATCCACCGTGAGGTTTACCGCCCGTGGGGCAAATATGACTCCATCGATACCGGCGATCGCTACCAGGTGAAACGCATCACCGTGAAGCCGGGCGAGGGGCTCTCCCTACAGATGCATCATCACCGCGCGGAGCACTGGGTAGTGGTGGCAGGAACGGCGAAAGTGACCATCAATGATGAAGTGAAATTACTCGGTGAGAATGAATCGATCTATATCCCGCTTGGCGCGCACCACTGTCTGGAAAACCCGGGGAAAATTCCGCTCGATCTGATTGAAGTTCGTTCGGGGTCCTACCTGGAAGAGGACGACATTGTGCGTTTTGCGGATCGCTACGGGCGAGTTTAAAAGTCAGGGCCGGACGCGGTGTTGTTCGTCCGGCAGAAAAAACAAACGAATCAATAACAAATGGCCATTTTACGGTCAAGGCTGACTGTTGCCTGAAGATGAGGTAATGATGGAAAAATTAACCTGTTTTAAAGCTTACGATATCCGTGGAAAGCTGGGCGAAGAACTGAATGAAGATATCGCATGGCGTATCGGCCGCGCCTACGGTGAATACCTGAAGCCGCACACTATTGTGCTGGGTGGCGATGTGCGTCGGACCAGCGAAGCGCTGAAACTGGCGCTGGCGAAAGGGTTGCAGGATGCGGGCGTCAACGTGCTGGATCTCGGCCTTTCCGGTACTGAAGAGATCTATTTCGCCACGTTCCATCTCGGTGTGGATGGCGGCATCGAAGTGACCGCCAGCCACAACCCGATGGACTATAACGGTATGAAACTGGTGCGCAAAGGTGCACGTCCGATAAGTGGCGATACCGGGCTTCGTGATGTGCAGCGTCTGGCGGAAGCTAATGACTTTCCGCCAGTGAATGCAGAAAAACGCGGCAGCTACGAGAAAATCAACCTGCGTGATGCGTATGTCGATCATCTGCTGGGCTATATCAATCCGGCTAACCTTACGCCATTGAAACTGGTGATCAACTCTGGTAACGGCGCGGCAGGTCCGGTAGTGGATGCTATTGAATCCCGCTTCAAAGCGTTGAATGTGCCAGTGACTTTCATAAAAGTGCATAACGAACCGGATGGCACTTTCCCTCACGGTATTCCTAACCCGCTGCTGCCTGAGTGTCGCGCGGATACCCGCAATGCGGTGCTGGAACATCATGCCGACATGGGTATTGCCTTTGACGGCGATTTCGACCGCTGCTTCTTGTTCGATGGCGAAGGGCGCTTTATTGAGGGCTACTACATCGTTGGTTTGCTGGCGGAAGCATTCCTCGAAAAACACCCTGGTGCAAAAATCATCCACGACCCCCGCCTCTCCTGGAACACTGTTGATGTGGTGACGCGCGCAGGCGGCACACCGGTAATGTCGAAAACCGGACACGCATTTATTAAAGAACGTATGCGTAATGAAGATGCCATCTATGGCGGCGAAATGAGCGCGCACCACTACTTCCGTGATTTCGCCTATTGCGACAGCGGCATGATCCCGTGGCTGCTGGTTACTGAGTTGCTGTGCCTGAAAGGTAAAACCCTCGCCGAGCTGGTCAGCGATCGTATGGTGGCGTTCCCGGCGAGTGGTGAAATCAACAGTAAGCTTGCCGACCCTGTGGCGGCTATCCAGCGTGTTGAGCAGCACTTTACTCCCGGTGCGCTGGAGATCGATCGCACTGATGGCATCAGCATCGCCTTCCCTGAGTGGCGCTTTAACCTTCGTTCATCCAATACCGAGCCGGTAGTGCGTCTGAACGTTGAGTCGCGTTGCGATGTGTCACTGATGGAGGCACGAACGCAGGAAATTCTGGCGCTATTGAATCAGTAAATCTCGGCGTTGCTCTCCCCCACATGTGGGGAGAGTCAATATACAGGCAGGTAAAACGATGACTCATCTAAAAAAGCGCGACCGGGCCAAAACGAATGCATCGTTAATCTCAATCGTGCAGCGATTCTCTGACATCACCATTATGTTCGGTGGGCTGTGGCTGGTGTGTAAAGTGAATGCGTTGCCTTTTTTCTACATGCATCTGCTGATGGCTCTGCTCTCTCTCGTTGTCTTCCAGATGATTGGTGGGATGACCGATTTTTATCGCTCCTGGCGAGGGGTAAAAATGACTACTGAACTGACCCTACTGTTGCAGAATTGGACGCTCAGCCTGATTTTCAGCGCGGGCCTGGTCTCGTTCAACAACGATTTCGATAACACCTTCATGATCTACCTCCCCTGGTATTTGTTAACCAGTATGGGGTTGATGTTGAGCCGCTCGGTGATCCGCTTTGGCGCAGGCTGGCTGCGGAACATGGGTTATAACACGCGCCGTGTTGCGGTGGCGGGGGATATGCCTATGGGTCAGACGTTGCTGGAATGCTTTCGCAATGAACCCTGGCTGGGATTCGAAGTGGTAGGGGTATACCACGATCCGCAACCGGGTGGCATCACCACTGGCTGGGCCGGTAATCTCGACCAGTTGGTTGACGATGCGAAAGCGGGGAAAATTCACAACGTCTATATCGCAATGTCGATGAATGATGCGGTCAGCATCAAAAAACTGGTGCGCCAGTTGGCGGACACCACCTGTTCAGTGATCCTGATCCCCGATGTCTTTACCTTCAATATTCTGCATTCGCGTATTGAAGAGATGAATGGCGTGCCGGTAGTACCGCTGTACGACACACCACTTTCCGGCGTGAACCGCATTTTGAAACGCCTTGAAGACATCGTGCTCTCGTTGCTGATTCTGTTGCTGATCTCCCCGGTACTGCTGGCGATTGCGGTAGCGGTAAAACTCAGCTCTCCCGGCCCGATTATCTTCCGACAGACCCGTTACGGCATGGACGGTAAACCCATAAAAGTGTGGAAATTCCGTTCTATGAAGGTCATGGAAAATGACAAAGTAGTGACTCAGGCAACGCAGAACGATCCGCGCGTAACCAAAGTGGGGAGTTTCCTGCGTCGTACATCGCTCGACGAACTGCCGCAGTTCATTAATGTGTTGCTCGGCGGTATGTCTATCGTTGGCCCACGCCCGCATGCGGTGGCGCACAACGAGCAGTACCGTTCGCTGATTGAGGGTTACATGTTGCGCCATAAAGTGAAACCGGGTATCACCGGCTGGGCGCAGATTAACGGCTGGCGCGGCGAAACCGACACGCTGGAAAAAATGGAAAAACGTGTTGAGTTCGATCTGGAGTACATTCGCGAGTGGAGTCTGTGGTTCGATATCAAAATCGTTTTTCTGACCATCTTTAAAGGCTTTATTAATAAAGCGGCGTATTAAAGGAAAGGTCATGAGTCTGAGAGAAAAAACCATCAGCGGTGCTAAGTGGTCAGCAATGGCCACTTTAATCATCATTGGGCTGGGGCTGGTGCAGATGACTGTGCTGGCGCGCATTATCGATAACCACCAGTTCGGTCTGCTGACCGTCTCGCTGGTGATTATCGCGTTGGCGGATACGCTGTCGGATTTTGGTATTGCTAACTCCATTATTCAGCGCAAAGAGATAAGCCACCTTGAACTTACCACCCTGTACTGGTTGAACGTTGGGTTGGGTATTGTGGTTTGTGTGGTGGTTTTCTCGCTGAGCAATCTTATTGCCAGCGTATTGCACAACCCTGATCTTGCGCCGCTGATCAAAACCCTGGCGTTCGCTTTTGTGGTGATCCCCCACGGCCAGCAGTTTCGCGCGTTGATGCAGAAAGAGCTGGAATTCAGCAAGATTGGCGCGATAGAAACCGTGTCGGTACTGGCGGGCTTCTGCTTTACGGTGATCAGCGCCTTTTATTGGCCGCTGGCGATGACAGCAATCCTCGGTTATCTGGTCAACAGCGCCGTTCGTACGCTGCTGTTCGGCTATTTTGGCCGTAAGATCTATCGTCCTGGCTTGCATTTTTCCCTTGCGTCGGTCAGTTCAAATCTGCGCTTTGGCGCATGGCTGACGGCTGACAGCGTCATTAACTATGTCAACACCAACCTCTCCACATTAGTGCTGGCGCGTATCCTCGGCGCCAGCGTCGCCGGGGGATACAACCTGGCGTACAACGTGGCGGTGGTGCCGCCGATGAAGCTCAACCCGATTATCACTCGTGTGCTGTTCCCGGCGTTCGCCAAAATTCAGGACGACACTGAGAAGCTGCGCGTTAACTTCTACAAGTTGCTGTCGGTGGTGGGGATCATTAACTTCCCCATCCTGTTGGGGTTGATGGTGGTGTCGAACAACTTTGTGCCGCTGGTCTTTGGCGACAAGTGGAACAGCATTATCCCGATCCTGCAATTGCTCTGTATTGTTGGCCTGCTGCGCGCCGTTGGTAACCCTATCGGTTCGTTATTGATGGCAAAAGCGCGAGTGGATATCAGTTTTAAATTCAATGTCTTCAAAACGTTTCTCTTTATTCCCGCCATTATCATTGGCGGCCATCTGGCTGGTGCGCTGGGTGTAACGCTGGGTTTCCTGCTGGTGCAAATCATCAACACGATATTGAGCTACTTCGTGATGATTAAACCGGTGCTCGGTTCCAGCTACCGCCAGTACATCCTCAGCCTGTGGCTGCCATTCTACTTGTCGCTGCCGACACTGGTCGTGAGCTATGGCCTCGGACAGGCGCTGAACGGGCATATGCCGCTGACCGCCATGCTGGCGGTACAGGTCGCGGCAGGTGTACTGGCTTTCGCAGTGATGCTGATTGTCTCGCGCAATTCACTGGTGGTGGAGATGAAGCGCCAGTTTTGCCGCAACGAGAAAATTAAAATGCTGCTTCGCGCAGGATAAGAAACGTTATTGAACCTATGAGGTCGCTATGAAATTATTGATCCTTGGCAATCATACCTGCGGAAACCGTGGTGACAGCGCAATTTTACGCGGATTGCTGGATGCGATTGCCCTGATTAATCCTGATGCCGACGTTGACGTGATGAGCCGCTATCCGGTGAGTTCATCATGGTTACTGAACCATCCGGTGATGGGCGATCCGCTCTACAGCCAAATGAAAGAGCACAATAACGCCGCCGGTCTGATGGGCCGGATGAAGAAAGTACTGCGTCGTCGCTATCAGCATCAGGTGCTGCTTTCACGTGTGACGGACACTGGCAAGCTGCGCAATATCGCCATCGCTCAGGGCTTTACCGATTTTGTCCGCAGGCTTAACGATTACGACGCGATTATTCAGGTCGGCGGTTCGTTCTTTGTCGATCTCTATGGTGTACCGCAATTTGAACATGCACTCTGCACCTTCATGGCCAAAAAACCGCTTTATATGATTGGTCACAGCGTCGGTCCGTTCCAGAATGAGGCTTTCAACCAGTTGGCGAATTATGTTTTCGGCCACTGCGATGCGTTGATCCTGCGTGAAACCGTCAGCCTGAATCTGATGAAGCAGAGCAACATCACTACGGAGAAAGTGGAGCAGGGCGTAGATACTGCCTGGCTGGTGGATCACCATCAGCACGATTTTGTTGCCAGCTATGCGGTGCAGCACTGGCTGGATCTGGCGGCAAAACAGAAAACTGTTGCGATTACTCTGCGCGAGCTGGCGCCTTTTGACAAACGACTGAATACCACACAGCAGGCCTACGAGCAGGCGTTTGCCGGGGTGGTAAACCGCATTATTGATGCGGGCTACCAGGTGATTGCGCTTTCCACCTGCACCGGTATCGACAGCTATAACAAAGATGACCGTATGGTGGCGCTCAACCTGCGACAGTATGTTAACGATCCGTCGCAATACCATGTGGTGATGGATGAACTCAACGATCTGGAAATGGGCAAGATCCTCAGCGTCTGTGATTTAACCGTTGGGACGCGCCTGCACTCCGCCATTATTTCGATGAACTTCGGCACACCGGCGATTGCCATCAACTACGAACACAAATCGGCGGGCATCATGCAGCAACTGGGCATGCCGGAAATGGCGGTCGATATTCGTCACTTACTGAACGGTTCGCTGGCGGCGATGGTCGCGGATACTCTGGGGCAGTTGCCTGCAATTAACCAGCGTCTGGCAACGGCGGTCGCGGCTGAACGCGAGCATGGCATGAAGATGGTGAAATCGGTGCTTGATCGCGTACAGGAGGTGAAATGAAAGTCAGCTTCTTTTTGCTGAAGTTTCCATTATCTTCCGAAACCTTTGTCCTCAACCAGATTGTTGCGTTTATCAATATGGGGTTTGAGGTAGAAATCATTGCTCTGCAAAAGGGCGATATGAACAATACCCATGCGGCGTACACCGAATACCGGCTGGCGGAGAAAACCCACTGGCTGCTGTCGGAACCGGAAGGTCGCATGGCGAAGCTGAGCTACCGTGCGCAGGCAATGGCGCGCGGGATGTGGAAATCAGCAACCTGGAAAGCGCTGAATATGAGCCGCTATGGCAATGAAGCGCGTAACCTGATCCTGCCAGCGATTTGCGCCCTCGCACCGCGTACATTCAATGCGGATATTTTTATTGCTCACTTTGGCCCGGCAGGCGTTACGGCGGCAAAACTGCGTGAACTTGGGGTGCTGAAGGGCAAAATTGCCACGGTTTTTCACGGTATCGATATTTCCCATCGTGATGTGTTGAACCACTACACACCGGAGTACCAGCAACTGTTTCAGCGTGGGGATTTGATGTTGCCGATCAGCGAACTCTGGGCGGGCAGACTGAAAAATATGGGATGCCCGGAGAAAAAAATCGCAGTTTCGCGTATGGGCGTCGATATGGCGCGCTTTAGCCTGCGCCCGGTTAAAACGCCGGGAACTCCGCTGCAAATTATTTCGGTGGCGCGCCTTACTGAGAAGAAAGGATTGCATGTGGCGATTGAAGCTTGCCGCCTGCTGAAGGAACGCGGCGTCGATTTTAAATACCGCATCCTGGGTATCGGCCCGTGGGAACGCCGTTTGCGCACGTTGATCGAACAGTTCCAGTTGGAAGATGTCATCGAGATGCCGGGTTTCAAACCGAGTCATGAAGTCAAGGCCATGCTTGATGAAGCGGATGTTTTCCTGTTGCCTTCGGTGACGGGCGCGGATGGCGATATGGAAGGGATACCCGTTGCCCTAATGGAAGCGATGGCGGTAGGTATTCCGGTGGTTTCGACGGTGCACAGCGGCATTCCGGAGCTGGTTGAAACCGGGAAATCCGGCTGGTTGGTGCCAGAAAACGATGCGCAGGCGCTGGCGCAACGGCTTGCCGCATTTGGCTCGATGCAGAGTCAGGATTTGGCGCCGGTGGTGACGTGTGCGCGGGAAAAAGTCGAAACGGACTTTAATCAAAAGATCATCAATCAGCAGCTTGCCAGTCTATTGCAGGCGCTTTGAATCGAGGTTTTATGACCGCAAAAAAAGCATCAACACCGCTCTCACGCCGCACTTTTCTCGCCGCCAGCTCTGCGCTGGCGGCGCTCCCGTTGTTGCATTCGCCAGCCGCACGTGCGTTGGCAGGAAATGCTTCCGTCAACATCAGTGATTATGATCACAACGACTGGCCCGCTGCGTTAAATAAAGCCTTTAACGAGGGGCAAACGGTAGAAATCCCCGCCGGCCTGGTGTGTGAAAATATCAATACCGGGATCTTTATCCCGCCGGGTAAAACGCTGTTGATACGCGGTGCGCTAAAGGGCAGTGGGCGCGGACGATTTGTGTTGCAGGATGGTAGCCGGGTTATCGGCGAGAAAGGCGGAAGTTTGTATAACATTACGCTGGATGTGCGTGGTTCCAACTGCGTCATCCGGGGGGTCAGCATGAGCGGCTATGGCCCGATCATGCAGATTTATATTGGCGGCAAAGATAACAGCATGCTGCGTAACTTACTGATAGATAACATCACTGTCAGCAAGGCTAACTATGGCATTCTGCGTCAGGGTTTCCATAATCAACTGGACGGCGCGCGTATCACTAATAGCCGTTTCAGCGACTTGCAGGGCGATGCGATCGAATGGAACGTGGCAATTAACGATCGCAATATCCTTATTTCCGATCATGTTATCAAAAATATTGATTGCACCAACGGCAAGATTAACTGGGGTATCGGCATCGGGCTGGCGGGCAGTACCTACGACAATAACTACCCGGAAGATCAGGCAGTTAAAAATTTTGTCGTAGCCAATATTACCGGCAGTAATTGCCGCCAACTGGTACATGTTGAGAACGGCAAACATTTCATTATCCGCAACGTTAAAGCGGAAAATATCACCCCCGATTTCAGCAAAAAGGCGGGCCTGGATAATGCCACGGTCGCCATTTACGGCTGTGATAATTTTGTTATTGATAATGTCAGTATGGTCAATAGTGCCGGAATGTTGATTGGTTATGGCGTGATCAAGGGGAATTATTTATCCATTCCTCAGAATTTTAAACTCAATGATATTCAGCAGGATAACAGCGACAGCAAATATAACCTGCGCGGTATCCAGATATCGTCCGGTAATGCAACGTCGTTTGTGTCCATCACCAATCTTAAAATGCAGCGAGCGACGCTCGAATTACATAACAAGCCGCAACATCTTTTCTTGCGAAATATCAATGTAATGCAAAATGCAGCTTATGGTCCGGCGCTGAAACTCAATTTTGACTTGCGCAAAGATGTGCGCGGACGTTTTATGGCCAAGGAGAACACGCTATTGTCGCTGGCGAATATTCACGCAGTTAACGAAAACGGGCAAAGC
Organism: Kosakonia arachidis; assembly: GCF_900116535.1. GTDB lineage: Bacteria > Pseudomonadota > Gammaproteobacteria > Enterobacterales > Enterobacteriaceae > Kosakonia > Kosakonia arachidis. The sequence goes on from NZ_FPAU01000004.1 coordinate 291,677, forward strand.
TCGGTGGATATCGACAGAGTCGATCAGCAGGTGGTAAACGTTGATAATTTGAACTTCCGGCTACCGGCGAAGCGGTTATAACCCGCTATTATGGGCTTTTGCGATAAATCCTGGTGATTTAACCAGGGGGTTAGGATTACATCGCTGGACTGAACTGGACATTCATAACACAAAATAAGACTTTTTACCGATCATCATCGCTAACTTACTGGCGAAACCAGGTTAAAGGTTTATACTTCGTCCAATTATTATAGGTGGATAGAAATAATGGTTAATTTGAAAGCGGTTATTCCGGTAGCTGGGCTGGGAATGCATATGCTTCCTGCCACGAAAGCCATTCCAAAAGAGATGCTGCCGATTGTCGACAAGCCGATGATTCAGTATATCGTCGATGAAGTTGTTGCTGCAGGGATCAAAGAAATCGTTCTGGTTACGCACTCGTCTAAAAACGCAGTGGAGAACCACTTTGACACCTCATATGAGCTGGAAGCGTTGCTGGAGCAGCGTGTTAAACGCCAGCTGCTGGCGGAAGTCCAGTCTATTTGCCCGCCGGGCGTAACGATCATGAACGTGCGTCAGGCGCAGCCGCTGGGCCTGGGTCACTCTATCCTCTGTGCTCACCCGATTATTGGCGACAACCCGTTTGTGGTGGTGTTGCCGGATATCGTGCTGGACAATGCCACTGCGGATCCGCTGCGCTACAACCTTGCCGCTATGGTGGCGCGTTTCACGGAAACGGGCCGCAGCCAGGTACTGGCAAAACGCATGAAAGGTGATCTCTCTGAATACTCTGTGATTCAGACCAAAGAGCCGCTGGATAACGAAGGCAAGATTAGCCGTATCGTCCAGTTCATCGAAAAACCAGATCAGCCGCAAACGCTGGATTCTGACCTGATGGCCGTGGGGCGCTATGTGCTTTCTGCGGATATCTGGCCTGAGCTGGAGAAAACCGAACCGGGCGCCTGGGGCCGTATCCAGTTGACTGATGCGATTGCCAAACTGGCCGAAAAACAGTCTGTCGATGCAATGCTGATGACCGGCGAGAGCTACGACTGCGGTAAAAAAATGGGCTATATGCAGGCATTTGTGCAGTATGGCTTACGCAACCTGAAAGAAGGTCAAAAATTCCGCGATAGCATTAAGAAATTACTTACACAATAAGTAATTAAACGCTGCTGTTGCAGCGCTAGTTTATAAGGCAGTAAAGAGTCGCTATGAGGTGTTTCATTCTCAGGTTATTCTTACTGCCTTATTTATTTCTACTGCAAAATCAAGAAGTAAAATAGTGTTTTTGCGGGGTTTTTGTACAACCAGAACTAAGGATTTTCCTTGTTTCGAGGTTTATTTCGGTAGAGAATATCCGCCTTGGCATTTTGTGCCGGATGGCAAAATAGACATTACGTTAATGATAAGCATTAACGGCAGAAATAGACGATAATTTCAATCAGTTAACAGGTAGCTGAAGAGCCTGGGGCGGTAGCGTGCCTGAAGTTATTTAGGTTCTTTCTTTCGCCCGTTCATATAGTTCAAAATATTGCATAGCAAGTACGGATAATTCTCGTGAAAATATTGGTTACCGGTGGCGCAGGCTTTATTGGCTCTGCAGTGGTTCGTCATATCATTAATAACACGCAAGATTCTGTGGTTAATGTCGATAAATTGACCTATGCAGGAAATCTTCAATCACTTACAGATGTCTCAGATAGCGAGCGTTATTTTTTTGAGCATGCGGATATTTGCAATGCAGAAGAAATGGCGCGTATCCTGGACGAGCACAGGCCTGATGCTGTTATGCATCTGGCTGCGGAAAGCCATGTTGACCGTTCTATCACTGGGCCTGCAGCCTTTATTGAAACCAATATTGTAGGCACTTATGTATTGCTGGAAGCGGTTCGTGCGTATTGGTCCTCGCTGACAGATGCGGCAAAAAAAGCATTCCGCTTTCATCATATCTCGACAGATGAAGTTTACGGCGATTTGCCACACCCTGATGAGCAGCCGCAAGGGCAGCCGTTACCGCTGTTTACAGAAAAAACGGCCTATGCGCCGAGCAGTCCTTATTCCGCGTCAAAAGCCTCCAGCGATCATCTGGTTCGCGCCTGGCTACGTACCTATGGTATGCCGACCATTGTCACCAACTGTTCCAATAACTACGGTCCTTACCACTTCCCCGAAAAATTGATCCCGCTGGTTATTCTTAATGCGCTTGAAGGTAAACCGTTGCCCATCTACGGCAAAGGCGATCAAATCCGCGACTGGCTGTACGTTGAAGATCACGCCCGTGCGCTCTATACCGTGGTGACTCAGGGTGTGGCCGGTGAGACCTACAACATTGGCGGTCATAACGAAAAACAGAACCTCGATGTTGTTTATACGATCTGTGATTTGCTCGATGAGATTGTGCCGAAAACCGCTTCTTATCGCGATCAAATCACCTATGTTACCGATCGTCCTGGCCACGACAGGCGGTACGCCATCGACGCTGAAAAAATCAGTCGCGAACTGGGCTGGAAACCGCAGGAAACCTTTGAGTCAGGTATCCGTAAGACAGTGCAGTGGTACCTCGATAATCAGCATTGGGTTGAGAACGTTAAAAGCGGCGCATACAAAAGCTGGATCGAACAGAACTACGAGAAGCGTTAATCATGAATATTTTGTTATTCGGTAAAACGGGGCAGGTTGGTTGGGAGCTGCAACGGGCGCTGGCCCCCCTTGGCAATGTGATTGCTGTTGACGTTCACTCTACTGATTATTGTGGTGATTTCAGTAAGCCGAACGAGGTAGCCGAAACCGTTCGCCGTATTCGCCCTGATGTGGTGGTGAATGCTGCTGCGCACACCGCCGTGGATAAAGCTGAATCAGAGCGTGGTTTTGCGCAACTGCTGAATGCAACCAGTGTTGAGGCAATTGCGCGTGAAGTTGGTGCGATTGGCGGCTGGCTGGTGCACTACTCGACGGATTATGTTTTTCCCGGTACTGGCGATACTCCCTGGTGTGAAACGGATCTCCCCGCGCCGCTGAATGTCTATGGCGAAACCAAGCTGGCAGGGGAAAAAGCCGTCCAGCAACATTGCCCTCATCATCTTATTTTTCGTACCAGTTGGGTCTACGCGGGCAAAGGAAATAACTTTGCCAAAACAATGCTCAACCTGGCAAAAGACCGCGAAGAGCTCTCCATTATCGATGATCAGTATGGTGCGCCAACCGGTGCCGAATTACTGGCAGACTGTACGGCACATGCGATTCGTACTGCAATGACTAAACCGGAGGTCGCCGGGCTTTACCACCTGGTTGCTGCGGGAACTACAACCTGGTATGCCTTTGCGCAAATGGTGTTTGACGAGGCGCGGAAGGCGGGTTTAACGCTGGCGCTTAACAAAGTTAATCCGATTGCTACAGAAGCTTATCCAACTCCGGCGAAGCGTCCGGGTAATTCGCGGCTCAACACAGAAAAATTTCAGCGCGAATTCGGTCTTGTTTTGCCGCCATGGGAGAATGGCGTAAAACGTATGCTTGCTGAACTCTTTGCTGCAACGTCAATTTAACTTTTTAAATACCCTCTGGGCAGGCATTTATTGCGCGAGAATACGAAATGAAAACACGTAAAGGAATCATTCTGGCGGGCGGTTCGGGAACCCGTTTGTATCCGGTAACAATGGCTGTGAGTAAACAACTGTTACCGATTTACGATAAGCCAATGATTTATTATCCTCTGTCCACACTCATGCTGGCCGGGATTCGCGACATTCTGATCATCAGCACGCCACAGGATCTCCCCCGCTTTGAACAGTTGCTTGGTGATGGCAGCCAGTGGGGGTTAAGCCTGCACTATAAAGTTCAGCCAAGTCCGGACGGGTTGGCGCAGGCATTTATCCTCGGCGAAGAATTTATTGGTAACGATCCTTGCGCACTGGTGCTGGGTGACAATATTTTCTATGGACATGATTTGCCGAAACTGATGGATACAGCGGTTAATCAGGAAAGTGGTGCGACTGTTTTTGCTTATCATGTTACCGATCCTGAACGCTATGGTGTCGTCGAGTTTGATAGTGGAGGTATTGCTGTTAGCCTGGAAGAGAAGCCGCAGGAACCGAAAAGCAATTATGCGGTGACCGGCCTCTATTTTTACGATAATGATGTGGTTGCGTTGGCGAAAAGTCTGAAGCCTTCATCTCGCGGTGAGTTGGAGATTACCGATATCAATCGCCTTTACATGGAGCAGGGGCGTTTGTCTGTGGCGATGATGGGACGTGGTTACGCGTGGCTAGATACCGGCACCCATCAAAGTTTGATTGAAGCCAGCAATTTTATTCAAACCATTGAAGCTCGTCAGGGACTTAAGGTTTCCTGCCCGGAAGAGATTGCATTCCGTAAAGGATTTATCAGCGCTGAACAGGTGCAAAATTTGGCTGTTCCGCTGTCCAAAAATGCTTATGGGCAGTATCTATTGAAGATGGTTAAAGGCTATTAATAAATGAATATTCTTGAGACGGAAATTCCGGATGTGTTGATCATTGAGCCAAAAGTTTTCGGCGACGATCGCGGATTTTTTTTTGAAAGTTATAACCAGTCAGCGTTAGAAGAGCGAATTGGCAGCAAACTTTCCTTCGTACAAGACAATCATTCAAAGTCGAAGCAGGGGGTTTTGCGGGGATTGCACTACCAGGCCGCACCTTACGGACAAGCCAAATTAGTGCGCTGTGTGGTGGGTGAAGTTTTTGATGTCGCAGTAGATATTCGTCGTGATTCTTCAACATATGGTCGCTGGGTGGGAGCCAATCTTTCCGCCGAAAATAAACGTCAATTGTGGATTCCTGACGGATTTGCCCATGGTTTTTTGGTTCTGAGCGAAACGGCCGAATTTTTATATAAAACCACAAACTACTATGCCCCCACCGCGGAACGCAGTATTGCCTGGAATGACCCAACATTAGATATTAAATGGCCATTGCCAATGGACAAGTTGATTCTTTCAACTAAAGATATGCAAGCGGGTAGTTTTACAGATTTGAAATAAGGAAGAAAAATGATTCCGTTTAATAAACCCTATTTACACGGGAATGAACTGACCTACATTTCTCAGGCCGTTAGTGGTGGGAAAATTTCTGGTGATGGGGTTTTTACCAAGAAAAGCCACGAGTTCTTTGAAAAAAAATATGGATTTAAGAAGGTTTTGTTAACCACTTCCTGCACGGATGCACTGGAAATGGCTGCGATATTGTTAGACATACAGCCAGGTGATGAGGTCATTGCTCCATCTTATACGTTTGTCTCGACGGTAAATGCATTCTCGTTACGTGGCGCGAAGCTTGTTTTCGTTGATAGCTATAGTGATAATCCAAACATAAATCCGGTTGCGATCCGCAATAATATTACTGCGAAGACCAAAGCGATTGTCATTGTGCATTACGCGGGGGTTGCATGCGATATGGATGCTGTCATGGCGATTTCGAAGGAATTTAATATTCCGGTTGTCGAGGATGCCGCACAAGCTATTGATTCGTACTACAATGATAAACCATTAGGCAGTATTGGGACATTTGGTACTTTCTCATTCCATGAAACGAAGAATATTATTTCGGGTGAAGGTGGAATGCTTGTCATCAATGACGAAAAGTATATCCAGCGTGCTGAAATTATCAGAGAGAAAGGAACCAACCGCGCTTCATTCTTTAGAGGTGAAGTGAATAAATATGGCTGGGTCGATATTGGTTCTTCATTTTTACCTTCCGATATTATTGCCGCCTATCTGTATGCACAACTTGAAAAAATTGATACCATCCAGGCGAAAAGAAAAGCACTATGGCAGCGTTATCATGATGGATTGAATGAACTTGCGGCGAAGGGTTTTATTACTCTGCCGGTTGTTCCTGAGTTTGCCACCAACAATGCGCATATGTTTTACATTGTCTGTGAGAATATAAAAGCGCGTTCAGAACTTATTCAATATCTTAAGGGTAACGGTATACATTCTGTGTTCCATTACCTTTCATTGAATAAAAGTGACTACTATCTCGCTAATAATGAGAGCGTGGATCTGGAAAATAGCGATCGTTTTACCGACTGTTTACTGCGGCTCCCGATGTTCTATGAATTAGAACTGGAACAGGTGGATTATATCTGTTCCAAAATTTCTGATTTTTATAATGTGAAATAGAGCAATGTGCAAGTTGGTTTTTGTGAGCCGTTATGTTTAAAAAAATAGTTATATTATATGCTTCCCAACTCTATCGGGCAGCATTTCCACTCCTGCTGGTTCCTTTGATTATTGGGCTATTAGGAACGGAAAGATACGGCATAGTTTCATTTTTTACTATGCTAATAACATTAATGGGGTTGCTGGACGCAGGAATTAGTGGAACATTCATTAAGTTGATTGCAACTAATAAAAACCAACTTGCAAACTTTGCTAAAGTCGTCACCTTATTTCTTAAGGTGTTCTGCGGTTTTATGGTCATTGCTGGCGTGGTTGTTTTTATCTTTAATTTTTACTCTGAATATATAGTAAATGATTGGTTAAAAACAACCTTATCTAACGATGAAACTGTTTATTGTATCAAACTTACCGGCATAATTCTCGCGCTTCTATATTTACGGTCATACTTACAAAGCTTTGTTAATGGTATGGAGCGGCAAGATCTGATCGCGATATGGGGTATGTTTTATACCACTTTATTTTATGGCGGTTCGTATCTAATCCTTGCGCATTATTCCAATACACTCACCGCATTTTTCACCGCGCTACTGGTACTTTCTATTGTTGATATCCTGGTCGCCATAATCAGTGTGGTTTATGTGATTGTAAAGCAAAAGCAAGGATTAAAAGGTATTGATGCAATAACGGAAGCACATAACGACGATAGTATTTCATTCAAAAGCGTGATTAAGTTTTCATTGCAACTATCCGGGCTATCGATGATCTGGGTGGTTGCTACTCAGGTAGATAAAATTGCATTATCAACATATACCGAACTCACGCGTTATACACAATATCAAATTGGCTCTCAATTGAGCGCGGTTGTATTAACGCTGGCTGCTCCGCTTTCGCAACTCTTGCTTCCAAGATTAAGTGCGTTAGTAAAAGAGAAGAAGTACGGTAAATTTATTGAGTTTTTCAGCATCAGTTCCATTGGGTATGTCGTCATTCTTGGCCCGCTGGTTCCTTACATGTGTATTTATGGTGGCGATCTAATTTCATTGTGGCTTAAAAATAACGAATTAGGTCTTGCTGTAAATGGGTACGCTAAATGGTTAGTCTCTGCAGCATTTTTTGCGGGGATGATGAACTTTGTGTTCATACTGTTGTACTCAAAAGGACAGCTTAAATATCATTTTTACGCATATGCATCCTATTCCGCTATCACGATTCCATTAACTATTCTCACGGCGAAATACTATGGGCCAGAGTGGTCAAGTATTTTTTACTTATCCCACACGCTGCTATTTATGCTGGTTTGGGGGGGGTATTGTGTATACAAAGAGATGGTCGGTTATATTTTGCTATTGGTACCACTAACGGCATTTGTATTACTCTTTTCTACTTTGTCCTTCTGGTCAATGCAGGAGTTACAAATTTTTAGCGCTTACAGGTTTATTTATATCGTATTCCCACCAGTGGCTAATTTTATTATTATTTCTTTGTTTCTTTATATTATCCGTTCGCCTTTTACTGCGGCGATTAAAAATATTAAATTAAAAAACTGGCAATAGTAAAGTGAGTGTTAAATGAATTTTTTGCATCTATCTACTGGCGATAGCAAAGGTGCGTTCTACGGAGCCTACCGGACGCATACAAATCTAAAAAAATATGGCCATGAATCTACGATGTTCGTACTTGAGAAAACCTCCAGTGATACGAATGTTGTCGAACTTCAGCAAACCAAGACAAAAATACTCAACTTTTTAGTTAAAGTCCTTCGCCGATTTATTGTTCGTCGGGGGGATGCGGAAGATAAAACATATTTAATTTATAATACAACATTCAGCGTAAATGAGATTCAAAAAAAATACACTCAAAAGCCAGACTTGATCATTGTTTATTATGTAGCGGGTTTTCTATCTGATTTTGATCTGTTTAAAATACAGCAACATTATCAATGTCCTGTTGCATTTTATCTGATGGATGCAGCCATGTTCACAGGTGGATGTCATTATCCCTGGCATTGCGAAGGCTACAAAACGGGCTGTCAGCAATGCCCTGCGATGACACATCCTACGTTGATTACGCTTCCTGCGCATATCTTCAAGAACCGCAAAAAATATTTCAGTGAGATGGATTGCTTTTTCTTGTCTGCAAGTCAGTGGCTTGATGAGCGGTGCCAGGCTAGCGGTATTAAAGCGAAGTTAGGCATGAATAAAGCGATAATAGGCATTGATGAGAATGTCTTCACCCCTCGCGCCATCTCTGTCGCTAAAGAAAATATCGACGTTCAAATTCCGGAAGGCCACCGGGTAATCTTTTTGGGCGCGCAGTCTCTGAGCGATCCTCGAAAAGGAGTGAAATATGTTATTGAGGCTCTCGATATTATAAAAAAAGAAAATCCGCAAAGTCTCACTAATGTTTCTATTTTAACGGTCGGAGGGCAACCGCAGACGGTGTTGCCGGAAAATATTTCCGTTATTAATATTGGGTTTATCCATGATAAAGAAAAATACCCATTTTTATATAACTTAGCTGACGGATTTATCTGCCCATCGATTGAAGACGCAGGTCCAATGATGATCAATGAGGCACTGATGTCCGGTGTTCCTGTCATTTCATTTAAAGTGGGCGTTGCTGAAGATCTTATTGTTAATCAGCAGAATGGTTTTCTGGCGGATAATATCAGTTCTACTGCGTTAGCCGATGCCATTACAAACTTTTTAATATTAAGTGATTCATCACTGACTGCGGTAAAAAATAATAGTCGCCAAAGTGCCTTGAAAAAATGCGCGGCTATTACGCAAGTTAAAGCCATTGAATCGCTTGTTACTGAACCTTTCAGAACGTTTTGTTAGCTTTGTGGTAGCGATTCTTATCCTCGATTTTATTATTTCATTAAGAATGGGAGCGCGTTGGGCTTTCCCATTTGACATGCATGAATAGGTGATAAATGTTCCGAAAATGTATTATTGTTTGCTTAAATCGACGGCGAGATATTAAACGAAAAATAAAGGCATCGCTGCTTACACTGGTTTATGGGCACACATTTACATCAGTGGGTATCAATTTCAAACTGTTCATCAAACCCTTCGAAAAGACGGGTAATGAGAAAATAAAAAAACTGCGCGTCGGTGACAACTGTTGGGTGGAGGCCGTATACTATTATGGTGGTGATGACTTTCAACCTCTGCTAACTATTGGTGAAAATGTAGCGTTGAGTGATGCTGTGCATATTTCATGTGCCTATAAAATTACCATTGGAAAGGGCGTGTTGATTGGTAGCAAAGTTTATATTGGCGATCACAGCCATGGAGAATATCAAGGCAATCGCTATCAAAATATTGCACCAGCAAATAAACCGCTTAGCGATTTTGGCGAAGTTATTATCGGCGATAATTGCTGGATTGGTGATAACGCTATAATTCTTGGGGGCAGTGAGATTGGCGAAGGTTGTGTTATTGCAGCTAACTCAGTTGTGAGAAACCTTAAAGTAACGCAGCCATCTTTAATCGGTGGTATCCCTGCGAAAGTCATTAAAACCTTATGAAGGACGATATGTTTATTAGTATATGTATTCCCTCTTATAATCGCGCTGAATTTTTAGAACCGTTATTAGATAGCATCTATAATCAGAGTTATGCTAAGGACCACGATGATTTTGAGGTGATTATATGTGAGGATGTTTCGCCACAGCGTGAGGAAATTAATGCAATCGCGATTGCATATCGAGATAAGCATAACTTGGGAAACCTCAAAGTTGTATTGAATGAAGAAAACTTGGGATATGATCGTAACTTAAGACATTGCTTTGAGGTGACTAGCGGAAAGTATTGTCTGATTATGGGCAACGATGATCTCCTCAACGTTAATGCGCTGGAAAAAATTGTTACGACGTTAAAAGCTAACCCTGATATTGTTCTCGCCACTCGTGCTTATGGCTGGTTCAAAGAAGATCCTAATGAGCTATGCGACGTTGTTAAACATCTGGGTCACGATCAATTATTCGAGCCAGGATTAGATGCAATTAAATTCTTCTTTCGTAGAGTAGGTGTGATTTCTGGTTTTGTGGTTGATGCTGTCAAAGCAAGATCTGTTGCTTGTGATAAATTTGATGGCCGTTTGTACTACCAAATGTATTTGGCTGGCATGTTGTTGACACAGGGAAAAGGTTATTACTTTAGTGATATCATGACACTTTCCCGTGATACCGAAGCGCCAGATTTTGGTAACGCAGGGACTGAGAAGGGTGTATTTGTACCTGGAGGCTACAAGCCTGAAGGGCGAATTCATATGGTCGAGGGGCTTTTGCTTATTGCCAGACATATTGAAGAAGTTAGCAAAATTTCTGGTGTATACAATGCTATCAAACATGACATCGCAAATTATTTTTACCCCTATATCCGCGATCAATTGTCACTTCCTTTCTCATCTTATTTGAAGATGATTAATAAATTCAGAAGTATGGGTTTCAATAATGAACCACTTTTTTATGCACATTCTCTGCTGGGATATGTTTTGAAACGTGGTGGATATGATGCTCTGATTAAATTTATTAGGAAGCGAAACGGCGGAACACCAAGGCTTGGCATTTAATTTTATGATGGGAATAGACAACTTTTGGTAGATTATGTATACAAATCTCATATCGTTACTGCTTGCAGTTAACCTGATATCGCCATACCTAAGTTCCTGGTTTAATAATATCCTACCTTTCCCTCCAGGTGCTATGTTAAGGGATGTTATTAGCTTTGTGTTGATAGCAATAATATTGGGTCGTGCTTTTTTGGGAAGGGAAAAACTAGATATTTTCAAGGTTTTTCTTTTATTAACCTGGCTTGCACTTGCTGCGCTGGTCTTAGTTTTAATCATTTATTCACCAGACAAAATACAAGCAATAATGGGGGCTCGAAGTTATATTCTATTCCCTTCAATATTTATCTGCATAGCGATGCTGATGCGGAGCGATAAAAGTGATGTCAACGCCTATAAACTTAGTCGATTTAGCGTATATGTCCTGGCATTCTGTGCTCTGATAGCAATCATTGATGTACTCATGCATGGTGAATTCATTAAACTGTTAGGATATGACTCTCACTATGCGGGAGAACAATTCAGACTCATAGATAGTTACGATGATACGATACGGGCGACCGGCGGATTTAGTGATGCCTTGAACTTTGGCTACACGTTGGCAATAGGCGTTTTCCTTTGTATGGAATGCTACGCCCAACGAATCATGCGAAAGCGTATGTTGATTTTAAGCCTCATCATGTCAGTTGCCGTATGCATGACGTTAACTCGTGGGGCAATACTTATTGTATTTTTGATCTATTTCGCCTATTTCGTGACAAACCGTACATTGATAAAAACAGTTTGTGTGCTGTGTATCTTAATGATTCCGGTTATTGCCATTCAAACTACTTATCTTGATAAATATACCGATCTTCTTGTCGGTAGATTTACAGATTCATCTGCCACGTCGAAAGGTTCCACGCAGGGACGTTTTGATATGGCAGCAAAATCGATGGCATATCTTGCTGATAATCCGATGGGTGTCGGTTTGGGAACTCAGGGATCAGGTAATTTGATCGCGCAGGACGATAAACGTATTAATACGGATAATTATTTTTTTTGGATGGCCTTAGAGACCGGTATCCTGGGATTAATACTAAATCTGATATATATTATTACTCAATTCATTTATGGATTGTCCCGGCAATTGATTAATGAAAAAATCCATCCACTGCGCCCCTATATGGTTATGATGATGGCGTATTTTATTGCTTCAGCACTGAGTTCAGCGCCATCATCATCTACATTCTCTCTGTTCTTTTGGTGTGTTCTGGCTTTATTGCCTGGGTTAAAATTACATAAAGGATATTATGAAAAAAATCATAATGGATACTAGTTGGCTAGGTAAAGGGGGGATTGGTCGGTTTACCTTTGAGTTAACGCACTATTTAAAAAATATTGATAGCCAGGAGTTCTATAAAAATTGCGCATCGCCATTAGCAACAGTTGTTACGGCATTTAAGTCTTTGTCAGTGAATAAACAAGATGTGATTTTCTTTCCCGGATATATCCCACCGCTGTTCAGTGCCTGTAACTATATTTTTACCATCCATGATTTAAATCACATTGATATCGATGATAATGCATCGCGGACAAAAGATTTTTTTTATGAATATGTTATAAAACGTGGGTGTCGCCATGCTAAATACATATTTACCGTTTCTGAGTTCTCTCGCAATCGTATCGCTGAATGGTCAGGTGTTGCTAAAGGTAAAATAATTAATGTTGGGAACGGGGTTTCCAAAAACTTTAGCGCGCAAGCTACTCCCCATAAACCAGGTTATAAATATTTGCTGTGCGTTAGTAACCGGAAAACGCATAAGAATGAAAGAAGAATTATTCATTCTTTTGCCCAGTCTGATATTGATCCGACAATTAAATTAGTTCTAACCGGTAAGCCAACCACCGAACTTTTAGCACTTATCGACGAAGTCGGTTGTAAAGAGCGGGTTATTTTTACCGGCTTTATATTGGAAGATGATTTGCCTGGCTTATACCGCGGTTCACTTGCGCTTATTTTCCCATCGCTGTATGAGGGGTTTGGCCTGCCAGTTATTGAGGCAATGGCTTGTGGTGTGCCTGTTGTAACATCTACTGTTACCTCTTTACCTGAAGTTGCTGGTGATGCAGCGCTGCTAGTGGACCCTGAATCCGTCGAACAAATTACTGCTGCAATAAATGAAGTCGTGAATAATACCGAAACTCGAACCACGATGATTGATAAAGGTTTTGCACAGGCTAAATTGTTCACTTGGGAAGAAGTGGCCAGAAAAATTTCTAAAGTTTTTGAAGAGATATAAGATGAATATTACGGAAGCGAAGATTTCACTTATTCATGAGTGGCTACTTTCATACGCTGGTTCAGAGCAAGTTTCAGCTGCAATTCTTAACGTTTATCCAGATGCTGATTTATACTCTGTGGTTGATTTTTTAACCGATGAACAGCGATCTTTTTTTCATGGAAAAACAGCAACAACCACATTTATTCAAAAGCTGCCGAAAGCTAAAAAGTTTTATCAAAAATATTTACCCTTGATGCCATTGGCTATTGAACAACTTGACGTTTCTTCTGCTGATATCGTTATTTCAAGTGCACATGCGGTAGCAAAAGGAGTGATTACGGGGCCGGATCAGTTACATATAAGTTATGTCCATTCACCGATACGCTATGCCTGGGATTTACAGCATCAATATCTACGCGAATCAGGATTGAATAAGGGACTGAAAGGTTGGCTGGCAAAATGGATTTTACACAAAATGCGCATTTGGGATTGCCGCACTGCAAATGGTGTCGATCATTTTGTGGCTAACTCTCAGTACATTGCCCGTAGAATTAAAAAGGTGTATGGACGAGACGCAGATGTCATATATCCACCTGTGGCAGTTGAAAAATTTAAAGTCGGAACTGAAAAGTCAGATTTTTATTTAACTGCGTCTCGGATGGTGCCGTACAAGCGCATTGGCCTGATTGTTGAAGCTTTTAATGCGATGCCTGATAAAAAGCTCATTGTTATTGGTGATGGTCCTGAGTTTGAAAAAATTAAAAAGAATGCAGCATCGAATGTGACGATTATGGGATATCAACCTTTCGATGTCCTTAAACAACATATGGCAAAAGCTAAAGCATTCGTCTTCGCAGCAGAAGAAGACTTCGGTATCATTCCGGTAGAGGCGCAAGCATGTGGAACCCCTGTTATCGCTTTCGGCAAAGGTGGGGCGCTTGAAACCGTTATTCCCCAAGATTGCAATGAGCCAACAGGCGTATTTTTTTCGCAACAAACGTCGAAATCTATTATTGATGCCATTCAAGCCTTCGAAAATAATATCAGCCTGTTCACCCCTGAGTCGTGCAGGAAGAACGCTGAACGATTTTCACAAGAAAGATTCGAGCGTGAATTTAATATTTATGTTGACTCAAAATGGACCGAGTTTTGCAATTCTCGACAGATAATTCGTTAATATTGGTAATGATATGAACAAGATAATTCCTGTGATCATGGCTGGTGGCAGTGGTAGTCGTTTATGGCCGCTTTCACGAGAAATGTATCCGAAACAATTCCTGGAAGTTGAGGGCAACATGACAATGTTGCAGCATACTGTGCAACGGTTGAAAGAATTGCAGACTTATTCGCCGGTCGTCATATGTAACAATGAACACAGGTTTTTGGTCGCAGAGCAGTTACGCACTATTAATAAACTTGCAGATAACATAATTCTGGAACCAGTCGGGCGTAATACTGCACCTGCGATAGCATTAGCTGCATTCACTATTTTAAAAAATATTGATAAAGATGTTGATCCGATAATGCTTGTGCTTGCAGCCGATCATATTATTCAGAATGAGGACGCTTTTGTCTCATCAGTGATGCGAGCGTTGACTTATGCTGAACAAGATAAATTAGTGACCTTTGGTATTGTTCCTTCTCATCCTGAAACGGGCTATGGCTATATTCGCCGTGGTCAGGCCCAGGGTAATGATGCCTTTGTTGTGGCTGAGTTTGTGGAAAAACCTGGCTATGATGTCGCTTGTAACTATATTTCCAGCGGTGAGTATTACTGGAATAGTGGCATGTTTATGTTTAAAGCGAAAAGCTATCTTGATGAGTTAAAACGATATCGACCAGATATTTATACTTGTTGTGAAGCTGCGGTGAAACACACCGATCGCGATCTCGATTTTGTTCGTATCGATGAGCAGGCTTTTTCACAATGCCCTGCTGAATCGATTGATTATGCCGTCATGGAGCATACTGAGCATGCTATCGTCGTTCCAATGGATGCAGGTTGGTCAGATGTCGGGTCATGGTCATCGCTCTGGGATATATCGCAAAAAGATGAAGATGGAAACGTTCACCGCGGTGATGTCGTTCAGTTTGATTGTCGCGACACCTATGTGCATGCCGAAGATGCTTTAGTCGCTACTGTGGGTTTACAAAATACCGTGGTAGTGCAGACCTGCGATGCCATCTTGATTGCTGATAAAAATCATGTACAAAGTGTCAAAAAAATCGTAGAGCATTTGAAATCGGCGCATCGTACTGAGCATCGAGATCATCGTGAAATCTTTCGCCCGTGGGGAAGCATCCGTACTCTTGTACAGGGACAGGAATATTTGGTCCGCAAAGTCGTAGTTCGCCCTGAGAAACAGCTGACTGCGCAGATCCACCACCACAGGGCTGAGCACTGGACTGTTGTTTCCGGGCGGGCAAAAGTCATTCTTAACGAACGTGAATACTATGTTGAAGAAAATCAGTCGACATTTATTCCAGCTGGCGTAACTCATGTATTGGCTAATCCTGGCTTAATTCCCCTGGAAATAATAGAAATTCAGTCAGGAAAAAATTTAAGCGAAGACGATATTATTCGTGTTGGAAATTTTGTTTCAGAGAAGAAATAGAATGTCAGATTATTTAAGCAATGTCGTAATTAAAAATTCAAATATCAATTTTGGTACCAGCGGTGCCAGAGGTCTGGTAACAGATTTCTCTCCAGAGGTTTGTGGTGCTTTTACTGCTAATTTTCTGAAGGTTACCATGGGTAATTACTCTTTCAACACTGTTGCTATCGGAATAGATAATCGCCCCAGCAGTTATGATATGGCAAGGGCGTGTGCAGCAGTTATTGAATTTATGGGATTTAAGCCGCTTTATTGTGGGGTAATACCTACACCAGGTCTGGCTTACTATGCCCTTGAAGAAAAAATCCCGGCAATCATGATTACCGGTAGCCACATTCCTTTTGATCGGAATGGTTTAAAATTCTATCATCCAAACGGCGAAATTACGAAATCTGACGAAGTGGCGATACTGGCGGAAAATGTCCCATTCAGCATGCCTGTAATACTTGCGGAATTGAATGTTTGTCCGGCCGCCAGTGAAAAATATGTTGAACGCTACACTTCCTTTTTCCCACAAAATGCATTAGTCGGTTTGCGAATTGGCATTTATGAACACTCAAGTGCTGGCAGAGATCTCTATCCACAGATTTTTTCTACACTTGGAGCTGATGTTGTCAGTTTAGGACGCAGTGACTCGTTCGTTCCTATCGATACAGAAGCGGTTTCGGCGGAAGATCGGCAGCGTGCAGAAGAATGGTTGCATGAGTTTGAGCTCGACGCTGTCTTTTCAACGGATGGTGATGGAGACCGCCCTTTGTTAAGTGACGAAAACGGGCAATGGCTGCGAGGCGATATCCTTGGACTGTTATGTTCCGCTCACCTGGGCGTCACTGCTGCAGCTGTACCAGTAAGCTGTAATAGCATTATCGCGGCAAGTGGATTAATTCCTGAGGTAGTTCTAACGAAAATTGGTTCGCCGTATGTTATTGCTGCGTTGGAATCTTTGCTTAATAAATTCGAAAACGTTGCTGGTTTCGAAGCGAATGGCGGTTATCTTCTGGCCAGCAATATTCATAAGTCTGGCCGTACGCTCAAAGCGTTACCTACTCGTGATGCTTTACTACCTGCGGTGACGCTGCTGGTTTCCTGCCAACAGAAAAAAATCAGTGCACAAGTACAAGCATTGCCTGCACGTTACACTTCTTCAGACCGGCTTCAGGAGTTTGCGGCAAGCCGCAGCGCAGCTCTGCTGGAAAAAGTGGTTGCAGATGCTAATTCCGTGATAAAAGATTTCGGGCTCCATAATATTAGCGTAGCAGGAATGGATATGACGGATGGAGTGAGATTGCAACTGGATAATCTTGATATTATTCATCTGCGCCCATCCGGCAATGCACCGGAGCTTCGCTGCTATGCTGAATCCACCACTTCAGATAAAGCTGATGAATTGGTCAGAATGACACTTATTGCAATTAAGGAAAAGTTCTGATGATGAATATATGCCAATTTTTCATTCAAAGAAAATGGTGAAAGATATGGAGCTTAATGATGTGCGGAATAATTACAAGCCTTTCCTGTGCCAGTTTTTTCTCGCGTTGTCAGACTTTATATTTTTCAATCTTTCATTAGTTTTGTCTCTTGCGCTGGTCTATTTTCTTTTTGATGATTTACAGCGCTTTATTCCAAAGGAGCAATTTCAGTTCCGAATTATTTCGCACTTTATTCTATCGTTAACCTGCGTTGCATGGTTTTTGATCAGGCTCCGACATTACTCCTACCGGAAACCTTTTTGGTATGAACTAAAAGAAATATTGCGCACTATCGTGATATTTGCCATTTTCGATCTGGCATTAATCGCGTTTACGAAATGGCAATTCTCTCGTTTTGTTTGGGTGTTTTGCTGGGGCCTTGCGCTTTTCCTTGTCCCGTTTTTCCGCTTTTCTACAAAGTTTCTGCTCAATAAATTTGGCATCTGGAAAAAGAAAACCATCATTTTAGGTAGTGGTAAAAATGCCACAGAGGCCTATTACGCTCTACAAAGTGAGGAAATGCTTGGTTTTGAGGTGTGCGCTTTTTTTGACGAGGAAAGTTCCGAAACTCACCTTCTGGATTGTCCAATAATAAAAAATGCAGACGATATCTGGCAGAGCGCAGATATCAAGCATATCCATTTTATTATTGCTTTTGACGTAGGTGAAATCGACAAAACCCTGGGATGGTTAAGGGAACTGTCCAAACACCAATGTCGCTCCGTTACCGTCATTCCTTCACTGCGAGGATTACCGCTTTACAACACGGATATGTCTTTTATTTTCAGCCACGAAGTGATGTTGCTACGTATCAATAATAATCTTGCAAAACGTACATCGCGCTTCCTTAAACGCACTTTTGATATTGTGTGTACACTGATCATTCTTATTGTCACGTCTCCGCTACTTTTGTATCTGTGGTACAAAGTAACGCGTGATGGAGGGCCAGCTATTTATGGGCATCAGCGAGTGGGTCGGCATGGAAAGCTTTTTCCCTGTTATAAGTTTCGTTCTATGGTAATGAACTCGCAGGAAATTTTGGATGCGTTACTTAAGAGCGATCCAGAAGCAAAAGCCGAATGGGATAAAGATTTCAAACTTAAGAATGATCCGCGGATCACAAATGTTGGTCGTTTTATTCGCAGAACCAGCCTTGATGAATTGCCGCAGCTTTTTAATGTCCTGAAAGGCGAAATGAGCCTGGTCGGGCCGAGGCCGATTGTAACAGAAGAATTAGAACGTTATGAACTGGACGTTGACTACTACCTGATGGCAAAACCCGGCATGACGGGGTTGTGGCAAGTTAGTGGCCGTAATGATGTGGATTATGAAACGCGCGTTTATTTTGACTCGTGGTATGTCAAAAACTGGTCACTATGGAATGATATTGCGATTTTGTTCAAGACTGTGAATGTCGTGTTACGTCGCGACGGTGCCTATTGATATATCTCTCCTCATTACGTCAATGGATAGCGTCGATGGCTAGCCGTGATGGCATCTTCCGCTATCCAGTCTCAACAAACATGAGTTAACATCTAAGCCACATTTCAAGCCGCGCATAAGCCGCGGTGACCACACCTGACAGGAGTATGTAATGTCCAAGCAACAAATCGGCGTTGTTGGTATGGCAGTAATGGGGCGCAACCTGGCGCTCAACATTGAGAGCCGTGGCTACACCGTTTCCGTGTTCAACCGCTCGCGCGAAAAAACCGAAGAAGTGATTGCCGAAAACCCGGGCAAAAAGCTGGTTCCTTACTACACCGTGCAAGAATTTGTCGAATCCCTGGAAACCCCGCGCCGCATCCTGCTGATGGTGAAAGCGGGCGCAGGTACCGATGCTGCTATCGACTCCCTGAAACCTTATTTGGACAAAGGTGACATCATCATCGATGGCGGTAACACCTTCTTCCAGGACACTATCCGTCGTAACCGCGAACTTTCTGCAGAAGGTTTTAACTTCATTGGTACCGGTGTTTCCGGCGGTGAAGAAGGCGCGCTGAAAGGCCCCTCAATCATGCCTGGCGGTCAGAAAGAAGCCTATGAGCTGGTTGCGCCGATTCTGACAAAAATCGCTGCTGTGGCGGAAGATGGCGAACCGTGTGTCACTTACATCGGTCCGGATGGCGCGGGTCACTACGTGAAAATGGTGCACAACGGCATCGAATACGGTGACATGCAACTGATCGCTGAAGCCTACGCGCTGCTGAAAGGGGGGCTGAATCTCTCTAACGAAGAGCTGGCGAAAACCTTCAGCGAATGGAATACGGGCGAGCTGAGCAGCTACCTGATCGACATCACCAAAGACATCTTCACCAAGAAAGATGAAGAGGGTAAATACCTGGTCGATGTGATCCTGGATGAAGCGGCAAACAAAGGTACCGGTAAATGGACTAGCCAGAGCTCCCTGGATCTCGGCGAGCCGTTGTCGCTGATCACCGAATCCGTTTTCGCGCGCTACATCTCCTCTCTGAAAGAGCAACGCGTTGCGGCTTCTAAAGTGCTCTTCGGCCCGCAAGCGAAATCGGCTGGCGATAAAGCGGAATTTATCGAAAAAGTGCGCCGCGCGCTCTATCTGGGTAAAATCGTCTCTTACGCGCAGGGCTTCTCTCAACTGCGGGCCGCTTCTGACGAGCATAGCTGGGATCTGAACTACGGTGAAATCGCGAAGATTTTCCGCGCAGGCTGTATCATTCGTGCACAGTTCCTGCAGAAAATCACTGACGCTTACGCAGAAACACCGGCCATCGCCAACCTGCTGCTGGCACCGTACTTCAAGAAAATTGCTGATGATTACCAGCAGGCGCTGCGTGATGTCGTGGCTTACGCTGTGCAGAATGGTATTCCGGTACCGACTTTCTCTGCCGCCGTGGCTTATTACGACAGCTACCGTTCCGCCGTGCTGCCAGCGAACCTGATCCAGGCTCAGCGCGACTACTTTGGTGCACATACCTATAAACGCACTGATAAAGAGGGTATCTTCCACACGGAGTGGCTGGATTAATCTGAAATCATTCGTTTTATGAAGGTAAGCCCGGTTAGCGTAACCGGGCTTTTTTTCGGCTACAGCGCGGCTTTTCAGTGCACTCATCTTTAATTTGTTGACATTTCGACATTAAACTTCACATCAACGCCGCTGTTGCAGGCTGGTTGTCACCTTGACAGTCCCTCAACAGAAGAGGTAAAAACCCCAACAGTTATTGATATTAAGTGGGTGGCGACAGGTTCGTCATCTCCGTTTTCATACACTCATAAAAGTTGCTTATCGAATGAAAATAACAATCTCCGGAACAGGCTACGTTGGGCTATCAAACGGGATTCTGATCGCGCAGAACCATGAGGTCGTAGCGCTTGATATCGTACAATCCAAAGTTGATATGCTTAACCAGAAGATTTCTCCCATCGTTGATAAGGAAATCCAGGAGTATTTGCAGAATAAGCCGCTGAATTTCCGTGCCACGACGGACAAGCAGGAAGCCTATCGCGGTGCCGACTTTGTGATTATCGCCACCCCAACGGATTACGACCCGAAAACCAACTACTTTAATACCAGCAGCGTGGAATCAGTGATCCGCGATGTGCTGGAAATTAACCCTCAGGCGGTGATGATTATCAAATCCACCATTCCGGTGGGCTTTACCAAGTCGATCCGCGAAAAATTCGGCGTGGATAACATCATTTTCTCGCCAGAATTTCTGCGTGAAGGGAAAGCACTGTACGATAACCTGCATCCATCACGTATCGTCATCGGTGAGCGTTCTGAACGTGCCGAACGTTTTGCCGCGCTGTTGCAGGAAGGAGCAATTAAGAAAGACATTCGCGTGCTGTTTACCGACTCTACTGAAGCAGAAGCGATCAAACTGTTTGCTAACACCTATCTGGCGATGCGTGTTGCTTACTTCAACGAGCTGGACAGCTACGCGGAAAGCCTGGGACTCAACAGTCGTCATATTATTGAAGGCGTTTGTCTCGATCCGCGTATCGGTAACCACTACAACAACCCGTCATTTGGTTACGGCGGCTACTGTCTGCCAAAAGATACCAAACAGCTACTGGCAAACTACCAGTCAGTGCCGAACAACATTATTTCGGCCATCGTTGACGCTAACCGCACACGTAAAGACTTTATCGCCGATTCCATTCTTTCGCGTAAACCGAAAGTGGTCGGCGTTTACCGCCTGATCATGAAGAGCGGTTCCGATAACTTCCGCGCGTCGTCCATTCAGGGCATCATGAAACGCATTAAAGCGAAGGGCGTGCAGGTCATCATTTATGAACCGGTGATGCCGGAAGATGAGTTTTTCCATTCCCGCGTAGTGCGCGACCTGGAGGCATTTAAGCAGGAAGCTGACGTGATTATCTCTAACCGTATGGCGCAGGAATTATCTGATGTTGCAGACAAAGTCTATACCCGTGATTTATTCGGTAACGACTAAAGACGTAAAATGAAAGCGGCCCAAAAGGGCCGCTTTTTTACACCTTATAAAAGTCTCTGTACCACTCAACAAAGCGTTTCACCCCTTCTTTAACCGAGGTTTGCGGTTTGAAACCGATCGTTTCGTACAACGGTTGAGTATCCGCGCTGGTCTCCAGCACATCGCCCGGTTGAATCGGCAGCATATTTTTCTGGGCTTCAATGCCAAGCGCCTCTTCCAGTGCCGTAATGTAATCCATCAACTCCACTGGCGAGCTATTGCCGATGTTATAGACGTGGTAAGGCGCAGAACTACTGGCTGGCGTGCCGGTTTCAACCGTCCAGGCCGTGTTAGCCTGCGGGATCACCTCCTGCATACGGACGATCGCTTCAACGATATCGTCAATATAGGTGAAGTCGCGCTTCATCTTACCGTAGTTATAAACGTCGATGCTTTTGCCTTCCAGCATCGCCTTGGTGAATTTAAACAGCGCCATGTCTGGGCGGCCCCACGGGCCATAAACGGTGAAGAAACGCAAACCGGTCGTGGGTAATCCGTAAAGGTGAGCGTAAGTGTGGGACATCAACTCATTGGCTTTTTTGGTTGCCGCATACAGTGAAACCGGATGATCAACAGAATCCTCCGTGGAGAACGGCATTTTACGGTTCAGGCCGTAAACGGAACTGGAGGAGGCATAGAGCAGGTGCTGGACTTTATTATGGCGGCAACCTTCCAGTACGTTCAGATGCCCAATGAGATTTGATTCGGCATACACATGCGGATTTTCCAGCGAGTAGCGTACACCAGCCTGTGCCGCTAAATGGATCACCCGGTCGAACTTTTCGGTCGCAAACAGCTGCGCCATATTTTCGCGGTCAGCGAGATCAATCTTGTGGAAGCTGAAGCCAGGTGAGGCCAGCAGATCCAGACGAGCCTGTTTAAGACTCACATCGTAATACTCATTGAGATTATCAATCCCGACAACCTGGTGGCCTGCCTGCAAAAGGCGCTCGCTGGCGTGGAAGCCGATAAAGCCGGCCGCGCCGGTAACCAGAAACTTCATCTCTCATCCTTTATTATGACATCTAATACAATTGGCATATTGTATGATGCTGGCAGGCTAATCGCTATAAGTTATAGACATCAGAATAAGGTGAAATAATAAACAGCAAAACATATTTACATGTAATCTTATAGAAAAAAAAGCATGAATGGTTAAACTCGCGCTCTATACTATTTCTTTAACGCGCTTTTCATTTAGGGTTGCTATGACGTACGAAGAAAAGAATCATCTGGCAAGATCCAGTACCGAGCCGGAACAGATTGATTTAATTGATGTTTTCTTGCAAATATGGCGTGGAAAATGGCTCGTTGGCTCATTTGTTCTGTTGTTTCTGGTTATTGCTGTCGTTTATTTAAACGTTGCCAGGGAAAAATGGACTTCCGTCGCTGTGATCAGTTCGCCTGATGCCGGGCAGATTGCCAGCTATACAAACGCCATAAGTGTGCTGAACAATGATGGCAAATATGACATGCCTGACATTCAGCAGCGCGTAATTGGCCGTTTTAATGCGGCTTTTTCTGCGTTGGCTGAAACACTTAACAACCAGGATGTACCTGAAAAGCTGACCATTGACCCGGCGGTGCAGGGGCAGCCTTTACCTCTCAAACTGACCTACCAGGGGCCATCAGCCAAAGAGGCCCAGCAAAAGCTTGCGCAATATATTGAGAAAGTGGATCAACAGATCGCTAAAGAACTGATCGATGATTTAACCACCAGCATTAAATCACGTTCGGCCGATTTGGTTGAAACACTCGCCGCGCAGGAAAAAGTGGCTCAGGAGCAAAAAGATCTGCGTATCAAGCAGATTTCTCAGGCTCTCACTGTTGCGAAGGAGGCTGAAGTACAGTCACCACAGGTGCGTCAGACAGAAAACGTGTCGCAGGATACGTTGTTCTTGCTCGGTAGTTCAGCGCTGGAGGCGATGATCAAGAATGAGTCTTCTCGTCCGCTGGCGTTCTCGGATGAATACTACAAAATCAGACAAAACCTCCTGAATATTCAGACAATTAATGTGAATCCAGAAAATATTCATGGCTACCGTTACGTTATGAAGCCTACGGAGCCGATTCGCCGCGACAGCCCTAAGCTAGCACTGACTTTGGTACTGGCGGTTTTACTGGGGGTTATTATTGGTTCAGGCTATGTACTAATGCGTAATGCCTTCAGGAATCATCAGTCAAACGCGTAAATAAAAAACCGGGCAGCGCCCGGTTTTTTTACGCCTTACTGATGCCGCTTGCGCAGGTTCCCAATCACGGTGGTCAGATCCAACTGCTGATCCTGTAAGAGCACCAGCAAGTGGTACATCAGATCAGAGGCTTCATTCGTCAGTTCTTCACGGTCGTGTACGGTCGCCGCCAGCGCTGTTTCCACACCTTCTTCCCCGACTTTTTGCGCGATACGCTTGGTGCCGCTGGCATACAGTCTGGCCGTATAGGAGCTGGCCGGATCGGCGGTTTTGCGCGATGCCAGCAGCTCTTCAAGTTGATAGAGGAACAACCACTGATGGCTGTTATCGCCAAAGCAGCTTGAGGTGCCGGTATGGCAGGTCGGCCCGATCGGGTTTACCAGTACCAGCAGGGTATCGTTGTCACAGTCCGGGGCAATATTCACCAGATTAAGGAAGTGGCCAGAGGTTTCCCCTTTGGTCCACAAACGCCCTTTGGTGCGGGAAAAAAAGGTCACTTTTCCGCTTTCCAGCGTCTTCGCCAGCGCCTCTTTGTTCATATAACCCAACATCAGCACTTCGCCGGAAACCGCATGTTGCACCACGGCGGGCAGCAGTCCGTCGGTTTTTTCCCAGTCCAGTTGGGCCAGTTGTTGCTCTGTTAACATACCCTTATCTCCACGCCCTGGCCTGCCAGGAACGTTTTTAATTCACCAATATTAATAATCTGTTTATGGAAGACGGACGCGGCCAGCGCACCGTCAACATCCGCGTCACGGAATGCCTCCAGGAAATGTTCCATGGTGCCAGCACCGCCGGAAGCAATCAGTGGAACATGGCACACCGCACGCACTTTCTTCAACTGCTCAAGATCGTAACCGTTGCGCACGCCATCCTGGTTCATCATGTTCAACACAATTTCCCCAGCGCCGCGCTTCTGCACTTCCTGCACCCAGTCCAGCGTTTCCCATTTTGTCACGCGGGTACGGCTTTCATCGCCGGTATACTGATTTACGTGGTATTTGCCGGTCGCGGCATCAAACCAGGTATCAATCCCCACCACAATACACTGCACGCCAAAGCGGTCAGCCAGTCGGGTTATCAACTCAGGATCGGCCAGCGCCGGAGAGTTGATGGAGATTTTATCCGCGCCGAACGAGAGAATTTTTGCCGCATCGTCGGCAGATTTAATACCGCCTGCCACGCAGAAGGGGATATCAATCACTTCCGCGACGCGTGCGACCCAGCTCTTATCCACAACGCGGCCATCACTGGAGGCGGTGATGTCATAAAACACCAGTTCGTCCGCACCTTCTTCGGCATAGCGTTTCGCCAGCGGAACAATATCACCAATGATTTCGTGATTGCGAAACTGCACGCCTTTGACCACCTGACCATCACGCACATCAAGACAAGGGATTATCCGTTTTGCCAGCATTGAATGGCCTCCTTCACAGTGAATTTACCTTCCAGCAGTGCGCGTCCGACAATCACGCCACGCACTCCGGTACCGCGCAGGGCGGCAATATCATTTATATCGCCAATACCGCCGGAAGACTGGAACGCCACTTGCGGCCAGCGTGCGCAAATCTCTTCGTACAGCGAAACATTAGAGCCTGCCAGCGTACCGTCGCGTGAAATATCTGTACACAGCACATGTGTCAGACCCACCGCGAGGTAGGTTTCCACCAGTGTCTCCAGCGTAACGCCGGAATTCTCTTGCCAGCCGCTGACTGCCACCTGTTTCGTACCCTGTTCATCAATACGCACATCCAGGGCCAGCACCAGCCGGTCTGCACCAAAACGGGTGAACCAGCCTTTTACCACTTCCGGGGATTTGACGGCGGTAGAGCCGATCACCACTCGCGCCACACCTGCGTCAAGCAGGGCTGCGACATCTTCTTCACTGCGCACGCCGCCGCCGACTTGCACCGGAACATTTACCCCGGCGACCAGTGTTTTCAGCAACGGGATCTGGCGCTTAGCCGGATCTTTTGCCCCGGTTAAATCCACCAGATGCAGAACTTCGGCGCCTTGTGCAGCATAATCCTGCAAACGTGGCAGCGGATCATTGCCGTAATCACGCTGCTGCGCATAATCACCCTGATGGAGACGCACCACCGTGCCGTCGATTAAATCTAAAGCGGGAATAATCATTACATCTCCAGGAAGTTTTTCAGCAGTTGCGCGCCCGCGCGCCCCGAACGTTCCGGGTGAAACTGCACGCCGTAAAAGTTATCTTTTTGTACGGCGGCGGTGAACGCTTCACCGTACTGGCACTGGGCAATGGTGTTCTCATTGACCGGCATCGCGTAGCTGTGAACGAAGTAGAAGTACGCGCCATCCTCAATGCCCTGAAACAGACGGTTGCCCGCTTTCGGATAGACCTGGTTCCAGCCCATATGCGGCAGCGGCAGGCCGACATCTTTCATTTTCGGCACATCCTGGTCGATGATACCCAGCAAATCGACGCCCTTATTTTCTTCGCTGAAACGGCCCAGCAACTGCATGCCAAGACAAATACCGAGCACCGGCTGGGTGCAGGCTTTCACCAGATCGATAAGTTCGCGCTCGCGTAACTGGTCCATCGCCGCCTGCGCCGTGCCAACGCCGGGAAGAAACAGTTTGTCGGCGCGCAGTACCACATCCGGATCGCGGCTCACCAGCGGTTCATAACCGTGACGGGCGATGGCGGATTTCACCGAATTCAGGTTGGCGCAACCGGTATCAAGGATCACCACAGTCATTACAGCACTCCTTTTGAGGAGGGAAGAGTATCGCCTTCCACGCGAATTGCCTGACGCAACGTACGGCCGAAGGCTTTAAACAGGCTTTCCACACGGTGATGGTCGTTTTTGCCTTTGGTCTTCAGATGCAGGGTCAACGCCATGGTGTAGGAGAGCGAGCGGAAGAAGTGCTCGACCATTTCGGTGCTGAGATCGCCCACGCGCTGATAGGCGAACTCGGCTTTATATTCCAGGTGCGGACGGCCAGAGATATCCATGGCGCAGCGTGCCAGACACTCATCCATCGGCAGTACAAAGCCAAAACGGTTGATGCCGCGCTTGTCGCCCAGCGCCAATTTCAGCGCTTCGCCCAGCGCCAGGCCGGTATCTTCCACCGTGTGATGATCGTCAATATAGAGGTCGCCTTTAACGGTGATCTCCATGCGGAAACCGCCATGGGTGGCGATCTGATCCAGCATATGGTCGAAAAAACCGACGCCAGTGTGAATTTTGCTGCCGCCTTCACGATCCAGCCACACTTTGACATCAATCTGCGTCTCTTTGGTGGTGCGTTCCACGTGGGCATAACGATCGCGGCGCGTCAATTGTTCGCCGATCATCGCCCAGTTCAGCGTCTCGCGATGATAGCGCAGACCGCCAATCCCCATATTGTCCGCCAGTTCGATATCGGTTGCGCGGTCGCCAATCACATAGCTGTTGGCGCGATCCAGCGCCTGTTCCGCCAGCCAGCGCTCCACCATTTTCACCTTCGGTTTACGGCAGTCGCAGCCATCGTCAGGGAAGTGCGGGCAGATCAGCACCTCTTCAAAATTTACCCCTTGCGAGGTGAAGATCTGCATCATCAGGTTATGTGGACCCTCGAAATCTGCCTGTGGGAAGCTGCTGGTACCCAGACCATCCTGATTGGTGATCATCACCAGCTGGTAACCCGCTTTTTGCAGCTTCAGCAGTACCGGAATGACCTTTGGCTCAAAGGCCAGCTTGTCGAATCTGTCGACCTGAAAGTCGCTTGGCGGCTCGGAAATCAGTGTTCCGTCACGATCAATAAACAGGTACTTCTGGCTCATACTTGCTCCGCACGTAAGGCGTCGATGACGCGCTGGCTCTCTGCGCGGGTACCGATGGTGATGCGCAGGCAGCCGCTCAAAGAGGGTTGTTTGTTCTGGTCTCTCAGGATAATGCCCTGATCCCACAAAGATTTAAACACCGTGCTGGAGGCCGTCAGGCGCACGAGGATATAGTTCGTTTCCGAGTCGAACACCTGTTCAACGCACGGAATATCCTTTAATGCGCTAACCAGATACTGGCGCTCCGCGAGGATCTGCGCCACACGCTCACGCATGGCCACAATGCCCAGCGGACTGAGCGCCTGCGCAGCGATGTCGGCCACCGGCGTAGAGAGCGGGTAAGGTGCGATCACTTTCAGCAGCAGGGCAATCACCTCTTCATTGGCAAGCGTGAAACCACAGCGCAGACCTGCCAGCGCAAAGGCTTTCGACAGCGTGCGCAGCACCACCAGATGCGGATATTCCGCCAGCCAGCCGACCAGTGTCGCCTGTGGGCAGAATTCAATATAGGCTTCATCGGCTACCACAAGGGCTTTACCGCGCGTCATTTCCAGCAAAGCGCGCATATCCTGCGGCTTGATAATCTGTCCAGTCGGATTGTTCGGGCTACAAACGTAGACCACTTTCACGCCGTCCAGTTTGTCGGCAATAGCCGGTAAATCGAGCTGCCAGTCTGCCAGCGCTTGCACGGTGCGATACTCGACCCCCAGTGTTTCAGCGCTGACGCTGTACATGCCGTAAGTCGGTGGACAGAACAGGACTGCATCCTGGCCTGGCTCGCAGAAAGCACGGATCAACAGTTCGATGCCTTCATCTGCGCCACGGCTGACCAGTACCTGCTCTGATTTCACCCCGGCATACTGCGCATAATTTTCGATAACCGCTTTCGGCTGGCACTCCGGATAACGGTTCAGCGTCTGTTGTGTAAGTTCATATTGCACAGCTGTCGGGAACTCGTTGGCATTCAGCCAGACATCCCCTTTGCCGCCCAGGCGGCGGGCCGACTGGTAAGGCGTCAGTTCGCGTACGTTTTTACGCGCCAGTTCTTCGATGCTCATGCTTGCTCCTTCAGCGCCTTGACGCGCAGAGTCACTGCGTTTTTGTGGGCGGTCAGACGTTCAGCCGCCGCCAGCGTTTCAATGGTGCTGGCAAGCCGCGCAAAACCGTCGCGCGAGAGTTCCTGCACCGTCATGCGTTTCTGGAAATCCGCCAGCCCCAGGCTGGAGCAGGTTGCGGTATAGCCGTAGGTCGGCAGAACGTGGTTAGTGCCGGAGGCGTAATCGCCCGCTGATTCCGGCGACCAGTCGCCGAGGAACACCGAACCCGCGCTGGTGATGCCATCGACAAGCGAACGGGCATCGCGGGTTTGAATGATCAGGTGCTCCGGGCCGTAGAGATTGGAAATCGCCACACACTGCGCCAGATCGCGCGCCACAATCAGGCGGCTGGCAGAGAGCGCCTGGCGAGCGGTTTCCGCGCGCGGCAGATCCTCCAGTTGACGTGCAACGGCGTCGGCAACACGGGAAGCGATGTTGCTGTCCGGCGTCAGCAGGATCACCTGAGAATCGGGGCCGTGTTCTGCCTGTGATAGCAGATCGGAGGCGACAAAATCTGGTGTTGCGCCGCTATCGGCAATCACCAATACTTCAGAAGGGCCAGCTGGCATATCAATGGCTGCGCCATCCAGGCGCTGACTTACCTGGCGTTTGGCTTCGGTCACAAAGGCGTTTCCTGGGCCGAAGATCTTGTCAACTTTCGGTACGGATTCAGTACCGAAAGCCAGTGCCGCAATGGCCTGCGCGCCGCCGACTTTAAAGATCTCTTGTACGCCGCATAGCTGCGCGGCATAGAGAATTTCATCGGCAATAGGCGGCGGAGAACAGAGCACCACTTTCTGGCATCCGGCGATACGTGCCGGTGTCGCCAGCATCAGCACGGTGGAGAACAGCGGGGCTGAACCGCCAGGAATATACAGGCCTACGGAGGCGATAGGGCGGGTCACTTGCTGGCAGCGTACGCCTGGCAATGTTTCCACATCCACGGTCGACAATTTTTGCGCGTTGTGGAAGGTGTCGATATTTTTCACCGCCACGGCCATCGCTTGCTTGAGTTCATCTCTCAGTCGGGCGCTGGCATCGCGGATTTCGTCAGCGGTGACTTTCAGCGCATCAACCTGCGTTTTGTCGAATTTTGCGCTGTATTCGCGCAGCGCGTTATCGCCGCACGCACGGACATTATCAAGAATTTCCACCACCGTGCGGGTAATGCTCTCCGAGGCTGAGATCGCCGGGCGCATCAGCAGGTCGCGTTGCTGTTGTTCGCTACAACTGTTCCAGTCAATTATGGTATTGAAGCTCATAGTCTTACTCCATCATCTTCTCAATGGGCAGAACCAGGATGGAGCTGGCGCCTAGCGCTTTGAGTTTTTCCATCGTTTCCCAGAACAGGGTTTCGCTGCTCACCATGTGCATCGCCACGCGCTGCTGGTCACCCGCCAGCGGCAGAATCGTCGGGCGTTCGGCTCCTGGCAGCAGAGCGACAACTTCTTCCAGACGTTCGCTCGGCGCGTGCATCATGATGTATTTCGATTCGCGGGCCTGAATAACGCCCTGGATGCGGGTCAGCAATTTATCGATCAATTGCTGTTTGGCGTCGCTCATCTCGCCGTCACGCTGGATAAGGCACGCTTTCGAGCGGTAAATCACTTCGACTTCGCGCAGACCGTTGGCTTCCAGCGTGGCACCGGTTGATACCAGGTCGCAAATCGCGTCGGCCAGACCAGCGCGCGGAGCGACTTCAACAGAACCGTTCAGCAGACAAGATTTGAAAGAGACGCCTTTCTGATCCAGGTAGCGTTTCAGCAGGTGCGGGTAAGAGGTGGCGATGCGTTTGCCATCCAGCGCGTCCGGGCCGTTCCAGGTTTCATCCACCGGCGTGGCCAGCGACAGGCGGCAGCCGCCGAAATCGAGACGGCGCAAGGTGAAGTAGCGCGGATCTTCGCCCTGAGCACGGCGGTTCAGCAACTCTTCTTCAAGCACGTTCTCGCCAATAATGCCCAGATCGACGACACCGTCCATTACCAGCCCCGGAATGTCGTCATCGCGTACGCGCAGAATATCGATCGGCATATTTTCCGCCAGTGCGATCAGACGCTGCGTGTGCAGGTTGATCTTAATGCCGCAGCGGGCCAGAAGTTCGCGTGAGTCATCGCTCAGGCGGCCGGATTTCTGAATAGCTATGCGTAAACGCGTGTTATCTAACATTCTGTTGTCCTCTTTATCCTGCTGAATTTGGTTCAAAAAAAAGCCCCCGGAAGAAGATCTTCCGGGGGCTTTCTCTGCATTCATGCACCACTGGAAGATCCAAACGTCTTCCAGCACACATCGCCTGAAAGACTAGTCAGGATGATGGTGATGATGGTGGTGTTTAAACTGAACGCGGGTCATAAAATTCTCAATGAATGCTTATTCACATAATGTTGATTAACCTAAACCACTTTAGCTGACAAACGCAAGGGCTTTTTTTAATCATTCATTCATTTCATATACATTGTATGAATTGTCAGTTGTCGCTGGCTGGCGTAGCCTTTAAGCGTCAGGTGCCGGAAAGGGAGGAGAGGAAGCATGAAAAAGGTCGCTATTGTCGGGTTAGGATGGCTGGGCATGCCGCTGGCATTATCATTAAGGGCGCGAGGCTGGCATGTGACCGGCAGTAAAACCCGCCCCGATGGTGTGGAAGCAGCGCGTATGTGCGGCATCGAAAGTTATTTGCTGAACCTTGAACCAGAACTAGTCTGTGATGCGGATGACCTCGACGCGCTGATGAATGTTGATGCGCTGGTGATTACGCTTCCTGCGCGGCGCAGTGGGCCTGGTGATGCGTTCTATTTGCAGGCGGTGCAGGAAATTGTTGATAGCGCACTGGTGTGTCGTATTCCGCGCATCATCTTTACCAGTTCGACATCTGTATATGGCGATGCTGCTGGCGTCGTGAAAGAGAACACGCCGCGTAAGCCGGTAACGGCCAGCGGACGGGTACTGAAAGAGCTGGAAGACTGGCTACACAATTTGCCAGGGACTTCCGTTGATATTCTGCGCCTGGCGGGGCTTGTCGGGCCTGCGCGTCACCCGGGGCGATTCCTCGCCGGAAAAACCGCGCCCGACGGTCAGCATGGCGTTAATCTGGTGCATCTGGAAGATGTCATTGCGGCTATCACGCTACTGTTGCAGGCGCCAAAAGGCGGGCATATCTACAATCTTTGTGCAGCCTCTCATCCCTCGCGGGAAAGCTTTTATCCGCAGATGGCGCGTCAGCTTGGACTGGCGCCGCCGCATTTCCTCGAACCCACGTCGCAGGATAGGGGCAAAGTGATTGATGGTAGCCGGATTTGTAATGAGCTGGGCTTCGAATATCTCTACCCCGATCCGTTTAATATGCCGCTGGCGTGAATTTTTTGTGCAAAAAATGCTATTAGTATGATTAATAATTGATCTAATGATTAAAAATCAATCAGTTAGACATCATTAATCTCTGCGGCGGCCAGCACTGTATTGTCATTGTGCCTCAATCTGGTGCAGAATACGCCGCTGCAAAAATAGAGAGTAACCGACCTTAATCCGTCGGTTATTTTTTTTGCGGGCAAAAACGTCATTCAATACAAAGAGGCCGGGCTTCGTACCGGATAGATACACATTTAAAAACCGACAGTCGTTGTCGCTGAGGAAAGAATACAAATGGGGCAATTTTTTGCTTTTGCGGCGGTATATACCGTTCTGGGGGATAACCATGTCGCATAACGTTACTCCAAAAACCTCTCGCGTGGAATTACGTAAGACACTTACGTTAATTCCGGTTGTAATGATGGGCCTTGCCTATATGCAGCCAATGACGCTGTTCGATACATTTGGTATCGTCTCTGGCCTGACCGATGGTCATGTCGCAACTGCTTATGCGTTTGCGCTGGTCGCAATCCTCTTTACTGCGTTGAGCTACGGTAAGCTGGTGCGGCGCTTCCCGTCCGCAGGTTCTGCATATACCTATGCGCAGAAATCTATTTCTCCGGCTGTCGGCTTTATGGTCGGCTGGTCATCGCTACTGGATTACCTGTTCATGCCGATGATCAACATTCTGCTGGCGAAAATTTACTTCGAAGCGCTGGTGCCGTCCGTGCCCTCGTGGATCTTCGTGGTCGCGCTGGTGGCTTTCATGACCATCTCTAACCTGCGCAGCATCAAGACCGTGGCGAACTTCAATACGCTGATCGTGATCCTGCAAATGGGGATCGTCTCGGTCATCGTCGGCCTGATCATTTACGGTGTTTCACACGGTGAGGGCGCGGGTACGCTGGTCAGTTCCCGTCCGTTCTGGTCTGAAGGCGCGCATGTGGTGCCAATGATCACTGGCGCGACGATTCTGTGCTTCTCGTTCCTGGGTTTTGACGGCATCTCTTCTCTTTCTGAAGAGACCAAAGACGCTGAACGCGTGATCCCGCGTGCTATCTTCCTCACCGCGCTAATTGGCGGCGTGGTGTTTATCGCGGCATCTTACTTCCTGCAGCTCTACTTCCCGGACATCTCCCGCTTTAAAGATCCGGACGCTTCCCAGCCAGAAATCATGCTGTATGTTGCCGGTAAAACCTTCCAGTGGGGCGTACTGATCTTCTCCAGCGTTACCGTACTGGCTTCCGGTATGGCGGCACATGCGGGTGTCTCCCGTCTGATGTACGTGATGGGCCGCGACGGCGTATTTCCGTCCCGTTTCTTCGGATATGTACATCCGAAATGGCGTACCCCAGCGTGGAACGTCCTGCTGGTCGGCGCGATTGCACTGCTGGCGATTAAATTCGATCTGGTAACGGCAACGGCGTTGATTAACTTTGGTGCGCTGGTGGCATTCACCTTTGTGAACTTGTCGGTGATCTCGCAGTTCTGGATCCGTGAAAAACGCAATAAAACGCTGAAAGATCACCTCAACTACCTGGTTCTGCCGGTGTGCGGTGCGCTGACGGTGGGTGCGCTGTGGATTAATCTCGAGCAGAGCTCGATGATCCTTGGTCTTATCTGGGGCGCGATCGGCTTAGTCTATCTGGCCTGTGTCACCCGCAGCTTCCGCAACCCGGTGCCGCAGTACGAAGATATCGCGTAAATCGCTTTACGTGGAGACAAAAAACCGGAGGTCTGGGCCACCGGTTTTTTTATGCTTTCTGGTCAGGCTATTCGTGCTCAGACAATCTCTTGCGCATATTGCCACAGCGCTTTCAGCAGCGCCTGTTTCTCACTGTTACCGTCGTGCTGCTGGAACAGCGCCTGGATTTGGTCGGCGTACTGTTGCAAATACTCCGGCGTGAAGACATTACGGCGATGCTGCAACCAGCGCTGCTGCTCGTTTTCATCCAGCGTGCCCGGGAAGTTGCGTGCCCGGTAGTTAAACAGCAGCTTTTCAATGCGCCCGTCGGCAAAAGTAATATCGAGCGCGGGCAGGTTACGTGGCTCGGTTTCGAGCAGGATTTTCATCGCTGCGCGGTCGGCATCGCTGAAAAAACCGTTGTAGATCTGCGTATCAACATTCTCTGACGGCACGAAGGGTTCGGCTTCGGCAAAAATAGCCAGCACTTTTTCCCGCACCTGCGGGTTATCACGCAGAATTTGCAGGTTATCAAGGCACTGCTGGCGGTTAATACCCAGCCGCTCGGCATCCTGCGGACGCAGCGTATTGGCCTGCGCCAGCACCGGGCATTTATTCAGATGTACCAGCTTCACCGGCACCGCCGCGCTCTCGCCAAGATCCGCTTTCGGCGTATACAAACGCTCGCGCAGCGCATTGGCATCTAACTCCAGCAGTGGCGACATATCGCCTGCGAGATCCACCATGATCACCGCGTTGCGGTTCTCCGGGTGCCAGGCCAGCGGTGCAACCCAACTGGTATTACCGCGCCATGCGCCGAACATGCCGGAAACGTGCACCAGTGGCTTCATTTGCGGAACATCAATCAGTGCCGCCAGCTTCTGCTTGTTGCGATGGCTATAGAGATAGTCAAACAGCTTCGGCTGTTTTGCTTTAACTAACTGCGCCATCGCAATGGTGGCATACACATCGGCCATCGCATCGTGGGCATTGCTGTGTTCGATACCGTTGGCTTTCGTCAGATGCTCAAGGCGAAAACTTGGCAGGCCGTCGTCGTTCTCCGGCCAGTGGATGCCGTCCGGGCGTAGGGCGTAGCAGGCGCGCATCACATCCAGAAGATCCCAGCGCGAGTTGTTGTTCTGCCAGCTCCAGGCGTAGGGATCGTAAAAGTTGCGATAAAAGATATTGCGCGTGACTTCGTCGTCAAAACGCACATTGTTGTAACCGAGTACGCAGGTCTTCGGTACGGTAAAAAGATCGTGAATACGCCGGGCGAACGCAGCCTCATTCTCGCCTTTGGCTCGAGCAATTTGCGGTGTGATACCGGTTATCAACACCGCTTCAGGCTGCGGCAGGTAATCATCCGCCGGTTTACAGTAGAAAACTTCCGGCTCGCCGATGACATTAAAATCGGCATCAGTACGCAGCGCGGCGAACTGCGCCGGGCGATCCAGCGCCGGGCGGGTACCGAAAGTCTCATAGTCGTGAAAGAGAAAAGTGGGCGTTGCTGCGGAATCAGACACCAGTTGCTCATCCTGTCAGTAAATATGTCGCTTATGGTAAACCATCCCGCCCTGTGTGCCGAAGAAAAAACCGTCACTGTTCCACAGAACCTCGCAAAAACAGCGTGTTAAAACTGATCTATGTCACATTTTATTGCAATTTAACCAGGTAACGACACACGAAGTTCCGTAAAAAGGACGACGATTTTAGATGCTATTGAGGATATTTCATTGAAACGCCGTTTGTTTGCTGCTTCTTTGCTGGCGATTTGCGTACATAACGCCCAGGCCGACGACTTACCTTTTGCCCCACAGCCACCCGCTATTCAGGCTGGCTCCTGGGTATTGATGGATTACACCACCGGGCAAATCTTAACTGCGGGCAACGAGCATCAGCAGCGTAATCCGGCGAGTTTGACCAAACTGATGACGGGCTATGTGGTGGATCGGGCGATCGACAGCCATCGTATCAGCGCGGATGATGTCGTGACGGTGGGTAAGGATGCGTGGGCGAAAGGCAACCCGGTTTTTGATGGTTCATCCCTGATGTTCCTGAAGCCCGGCGACCACCTGACCGTGCGCGATTTGAGCCGTGGTTTGATTGTCGATTCAGGTAACGACGCCTGCGTGGCACTGGCGGATCATGTTGCGGGCGGCCAGCAACAGTTTGTCGCTATGATGAATGATTATGTGCAGAAGCTGAATTTGCGCGATACCCACTTCGAAACGGTCCATGGGCTGGATGCACCAGGTCAGCACAGTTCGGCCTACGATCTGGCGGTGCTGTCCCGTGCCATCATTCACGGCGAGCCGGATTTCTACCACATGTATAGCGAAAAAAGCCTGACGTGGAACGGTATCACCCAGCAAAATCGTAACGGGTTATTGTGGGACAAAACCCTTAACGTCGATGGGCTGAAAACCGGTCACACTTCAGGTGCGGGCTTTAACCTGATTGCCTCCAGTGTTGACGGTCAGCGCCGTCTGATTGCAGTGGTTATGGGCGCAGAGAGCTCGAAAGGCCGTGAAGATCAGGCGCGCAAATTACTGCACTGGGGACAACAAAACTTCGATACTGTCGAAATTTTGCGTAATGGCAAAAAAGTCGGCAATGAGCGCGTGTGGTACGGCGATAAAGAGCAGATTGCGGTTGGTACGGATCAGGATCACTGGCTGGTGCTGCCAAAAGCCGAAGTACAGAACGTCAAAGCGAAGTATGTGCTGAGCAGTAAAGAGCTGGATGCGCCGCTGGCTGCACATCAGCAGGTGGGAGAGATTCAACTCTACGATCGCGACCAACTGATCGCTCACTGGCCGCTGGTCACCCTGGAAAGTGTTGGTAAAGGCGGCTTGTTCTCGCGTCTGAGCGACTGGCTACATCATAAAGGTTAACGCGCGTGCGGGCAGAGTGGCGGTGATGCGACTCTGCTCGCATAATTGATGACTCTGACATGCCAGGCGATCGTCGGAACGCTATGCTGTATAAACAAACAGTGATGCTAAGGGAGTCAACATGAGCTACAACGTAACGCAACTCGAAAAACGGCGTATCGCCGGGTTCCATCTGGTCGGCCCCTGGGATGTGACGGTGAAGCAGGGCTTTAAACAGCTAATGATGTGGGTCGACAGCAATAAGATTGCACCGCTGGAATGGGTGTGCGCCTATTACGATAACCCTGACGACGTGCCGCCGGAAAAGCTGCGCGCTGA
The DNA here is from genome assembly GCF_900116535.1 of Kosakonia arachidis. Taxonomy (GTDB): domain Bacteria; phylum Pseudomonadota; class Gammaproteobacteria; order Enterobacterales; family Enterobacteriaceae; genus Kosakonia; species Kosakonia arachidis. The sequence continues at coordinate 328,549 of NZ_FPAU01000004.1, forward strand.
TGTTGCCATCACTGTTGATGCCGCTTTTCAAATCCCGGCAAATAGCGAAGGCGTGATCCTCACAGACATTCCGGGCGGCCAGTATGCAGTGGCGCAGGCGAGGGTGTACAACGAAGAGTTCGAAGCGTGCTGGGATCTCTTTTTTGATGAGTTGCTTAGCGATCAATCTGTGCAAATTGCCGCGGGTCCCTGCTTTGAAGTTTACCTGAACGATGCTCAACAGGATGGTTACTGGGAAATCGACATGCATATCCCGGTTGAGCTGAAAAATCTGTAAGCGATAAATTAACCAGAAGAGGTAACAGAGAAGCACTGTCGCCTCTTTTTTTATCGCAGAGGGTGCTATCTGAGTCCGAAAAATCCTACAATTGCGCCTTTGTCGGTTCAATCGGGGGAAGCGACTGTGCGTCGCGACAAATCACTCAGTCCTTTCGAAATTCGTCTTTACCGCCATTATCGTGTCGTACACGGTGTGCGTATCGCGCTGGCTTTTATTCTGACCTTTTTGCTGATCCGTCTGCTGGCGGTGCCAGAAGGAACCTGGCCACTGATCACGCTGGTGGTGCTGATGGGGCCGATCTCCTTTTGGGGAAATGTGGTTCCGCGCGCATTTGAACGCATTGGCGGCACAATTTTGGGTGCAGCGCTGGGCCTGGTGGCATTAAAACTGGAGCTTCTCTCGCTGCCCGTGATGCTGCTGTGGTGCGCGGTAGCCATGTTTCTCTGCGGCTGGCTGGCGCTGGGCAAAAAGCCTTACCAGGCGCTGCTTATTGGCATTACGCTATCGGTGGTGGTTGGCGCGCCAGCAGGTGATATGCATACCGCGCTGTGGCGCAGCGGCGATGTTATCATCGGTTCGTTGCTGGCGATGCTGTTCACCGGCATCTGGCCGCAGCGGGCATTTTTGCACTGGCGTATTCAGATGGCCAACTATGTTACCGCCTTCAACCGCGTTTATCAGGCGGGTTTCTCACGTAACCTGGTTGAACGACCACGGCTGGAAAAACATCTGCAAAAAATCCTCAACGACGTGGTAAAAATGCGCGGACTGATTGCGCCCGCCTGCAAAGAAACACATCTGCAAAAGGCGATTTTCGAAGCCATCCAGACCGTCAGCCGCAATATGGTCTGCATGCTGGAGCTGCAAATCAATGCGCACTGGAGCTCACGTACCAGCCATTTTGTGATGATCAACGCGCATACGTTGCGGGATACGCAGTTAATGACTCAGCAAACGCTGCTGACCATTGCGCATGCGCTGTATGAAGGCAACCCGCAACCGATTCTGGCCAATACTGAAAAGCTCAATGAGATTGTGGCGGAATTGCGCCAGTTGAGCAGCGAGCATAAAGGCGATGCGCTGGCTGAAACCTCGATTCATGGTTACGTCTGGTTGAGCATGGAGTTAGCCCGTCAACTTGAATTGCTGTCACATTTGATCTGTCGGGCGTTGCGCAAATAACGGCCAGATAACTGCATACCGTTGTTGGGTTGTTTCGATTCAGCTACATTTACGGTTATGATAGCCGACAGGAAAAACCATTGTCTTATGCGGCCACATTGGGTAGGTTTGCCTCTAAGATGGTTGCTTTAACGAATCCGAATCTCACATTATCAGGGGTGTAAAAATGGAAACAAGTAAGCCTTCATTCCAGGATGTTCTGGAGTTTGTGCGTCTGTTCCGCCGCAAAAATAAATTGCAGCGCGAAATCCAGGACGTGGAGAAGAAGATCCGTGATAACCAGAAGCGCGTGCTGTTGCTGGACAACCTGAGCGACTATATTAAACCAGGGATGAGCATAGAAGAGATCCATGGCATTATCGCCAGTATGAAGACCGACTACGAAGATCGCGTGGATGATTACATCATCAAAAATGCCGAACTTTCAAAAGAGCGCCGCGAAATCTCCAAAAAACTCAAAACCATGGGCGAACTGAAGCCAAGTGAGCCAAAAGCGGAATAACACCTCCAGCGAGCGGTGAGAGGTGCGCCTCTCACCCTTCCAGTACGCCTCCTGCCACCATTTTCAGCAGATAATTTTGCGGCCAGTGCGCCGTCAACCCGGTCTCTTTCAACATCCGGCGAACGCTTTCTACATCATGGCGCTGACTATCAAGCAACAGCCCGACCACGCTTCCGCTGTGGGCAACATTCAGTCCATACAGATCGCAACGCTCCACCAGTTCTATCAGAGCGGGAAACGCGGGTTTCGGCAGCAGCACCTGACTGGCAATCGCGCTTAACATCGCGGCTTCTCCCAGCCGCGCGGCATCATTTTCCACGCAAGCCTGCTGCAACAGGCACCATGCTTTATCCAGTATGAGGGCATTTTCCAGCAGTGCCTGCTGGCGCGGCAGACGATGATAAGCGGCCGTGGTCAAGGTTAGCGGACTTTCAAGCAGCAGCACGTCACACTCCGGCAAACCGCCGCAGGTAATCTGTGTTGCAGCGGTATTGTGATCGAACAGCGTCAGGCGAGAAAAGAGGGTACTGTCGGTCGGTTCCAGCGCCACGCACAGTTGTGCCAGCGTTTTCTCATCCAGCGGTTGCTCAAGATGACGGGCCGTTGCCATAGCGGTGGCGGCAATATCCGCAGTGCTGCTGGCCATGCCTTTGGCCATGGGAATGGTAGATCTGCACTCGATGCGCAGTGTGTGCGTCAGTGTTGCAGGTAACTGCCAGTGCGCCAGTAACTGATTAACCATACGACGCGTCAGCGGCCGTTCATTCACCTGAGGTTTGCCGTACGTTACTTCGACACTGCTGTACCAGTCCACCGGGCAGGAGACCAGTTTTTCACCTCCCAGGATCCAGCCCTGGATTATTTCACCGCACGATGCGGGACAATGCGCCAACGCCACGCTGTCACTCCCTTCACAATCAAAGCCCGGATAGTGTCACTTTGACACTGCGAACGCCAGAATTCACTACCTCTCACGGTACAATCAACGCAGGGGCATGAACTCAGCGGCCCCGCTATTTATCCAATGCCTTTCGCCAGATCTATTAACTGATTCCGCAAGAGTTTCGCCTGCAAAATAATGCAAATTATGAGGGCGGTTAAATTTCCGTTAACAATATTTTGTTATTCCGAATGGGTCTGAGAACTGTCTGCAGCCTTAATATGCAAGGGTTTGATGAAAAGGGTGCGCAACAAATTGTCATAGCGCAACAAATTATTGTTTACCCAACTATAAACTGAACCCGTTTTTATTCCCCTGCTGCGATATAGTGCGCTCAGGGAAAATCAGGGCAATAATGACGAGCCGTGATTAAAAATCTATCAGGTTTGCCGCAAGTGTTTTTGCGGCTGGGAAGGGGGTGTCAATCCCCCGCAGCCCCCGCTGCTGTGATGCTGACGACCCCGTAATCGCCACTGATCGTAAGATTGGGAAGGACGGGAGAGGATGACGCTAAGCCAGAAGACCGGCCTGATGGACATTATCAACAACTTCGGTGGGAAGTGGGTTGCTCAGTCGCGTACGGTCGAAAGACCGGGTCAACACGCGTCCTGGCTCCGTTCTTCCTGACCGCCACGGGGTTACCGGAATGTCAGACAGACGCAGCGCCTTTATCCTTGCCGGAACCGGCAGCGGCTGTGGGAAAACGACCGTCACGCTCGGATTGCTCACCTTACTGCAACGTCGCGGTTTACGTGTCCAGCCCTTCAAAGTGGGGCCGGACTATCTCGACACCGCCTGGCACAGTGCCGTTACCGGCGTGGCTTCCCGCAATCTCGACAGCTTTATGCTACCGCCGCCGGTGTTAAATGCGCTGTTTCGTCAACATTTCGCTACCGCCGATGTTGCTGTGATTGAGGGCGTGATGGGGCTCTATGATGGCCACGGCTCCGACCCCGACTATTGCAGCAGTGCAGCGCTGGCAAAACAGCTTGCGGTTCCGGTGATCCTGCTGGTCGATGGCAAAGCCGTATCCACCTCCATTGCCGCCACGGTCATGGGATTTCAGCACTTTGACCCGCAGTTGCACATTGCCGGAGCGATCGTCAATCGGGTAAACAGCGATAGCCATTTTCAACTGCTGAAACACGCTATTGAGCATTACTGTCACTTACCGGTGCTGGGGTATGTTCCCGTTTCTCCGGGCGTAGCGCTGCCGGAACGGCATCTCGGTCTGGTCACTGCTCGCGAGTCGGTTGTCGACGCGCAGCCATGGCATGACTTTGCCACACGCCTGGAACAGACCCTTGATATTGACCGCTTACTCGCCCTGAGTCAGACAACCACGCTGCCACAGGGAAAGCTTCCTGCCATGCCCGCGCCAGCGGCGGGAGCAGGGTTGACGCTGGCGCTGGCCGACGACGAAGCCTTCAACTTTTACTACGCCGATAATCTGCAACTGCTTGAATACGCCGGTGTGCGCATCGTGCGTTTTAGCCCGCTGCACGACCATGAATTGCCCACATGCCAGATGCTATGGCTGGGCGGCGGTTATCCGGAGTTGCACGCGCGTGCATTGTCGGCAAACCAGTCGATGCGGGATGCCATTCTCGCTGCGCACCAGCGTGGCGTGGCGATCTATGCCGAATGCGGTGGCCTGATGTATCTCGGCGATACGCTGGTGGATGCCACAGGCGATGAGTGGCCGATGGTTGGTGCTATCCCTGGCCACAGCCGGATGAACAATAAGCTCACCCGCTTTGGCTACTGCGAAGCCCGCGCAACGCAGCAGACCTTACTTGCTGCCGAAGGGGAAACCCTGCGCGGCCACGAGTTTCACTATTCTGATTTCACCCCGTGTGGCGATGCCGTGCTGGCGTGCCATAAAACGCGCGATGGCGAAGTGCTGAAGCGCTGGCAGGGCGGCTGGCAGGTGGGTAACACCTTTGCCAGCTATTTGCATCTGCATTTCGCCCAGCGTCCAACGATGCTGGAACACTGGTTCGCTGCAGCAAGGAGTGCGTCATGACGCTGCTGGCCTGGTGTTTCGCATTTCTACTCGATCGCATACTTGGCGACCCGCCGCACTGGCCGCATCCGGTGCGTTGGATCGGCGCACTGATCAACCTCGTGCAAAGTGCCGTCCGGCGTGTGTGCCGCAGCGATACTGCATTGCGCATCGGTGGCGGCGTGATGTGGCTGCTGGTGGTGGGTATCACCTGGAGCGTTGCCTGGGGAGTGCTCGTGCTGGCGCGGACAATGAATCCCTGGTTCGGCTGGTGCGTGGAGGTCTGGATGATTTACACCCTACTTGCCACACGTTGTCTTGCGGATATGGCACGGGAAGTGGAGCAGGCGCTGCGCTTCGGTTCTCTCGCCGAAAGCCGCGAAAAGCTGTCGTGGATTGTCGGTCGCGATACCGCGCAGCTCCAGCCGCCGCAAATCACCCGCGCGGTAGTGGAGACTGTCGCGGAAAACACCGTCGATGGCGTGATTGCGCCGCTGTTCTTTTTATTGCTTGGTGGCGCGCCGTTGGCAATGGCTTACAAAGCGGTCAATACCCTGGATTCGATGGTGGGCTACAAGCATGAAAAATACCGCGCAATCGGCATGGTCAGCGCACGACTGGATGATGTTGCCAATTTTATCCCGGCGCGTCTGAGCTGGCTGTTACTCAGTATGGCGGCATGGCTCGCAGGTCATCACGTGGGCAATGCACTGCGTATCGGTTTTCGTGACCGGCGCAACCACAGCAGCCCCAACTGCGCCTGGCCGGAAGGAACAGTTGCCGGGGCACTGGGCGTGCGCCTTGGCGGGCCTAATGACTACTTCGGCCAGCGGGTCGAAAAACCGTGGATTGGCGATGATCTCCATGCCATTACACCGGATGACATTCCCCGCACCATTCGCATGATGTGGCTTGCCGCCACGCTGGCGCTGGCGCTGTTTGCGCTGATACATCTTGCCCTTGCGGGCGCATAAGGATAAAGACGATGGATTATTTGCAGCAACCGCAGGCTATTGAAGCCAAAAGTTTCGTCATTATCGGCGAGATTATCCAGCAAACCCGCCCCGATTATTGTTTTGCCAGTCCACTGCATGAGGCGGTAATCAAACGGGTCATCCACACTACCGCTGACTTCGACTGGCTTGATATTTTGTGGTTTTCCGATGATGCGCTGCAACATCTGTGCGGGGCGATAACGCAAGGCTGTACCCTTTATACCGACACCACGATGGCGCTCTCCGGCATTAACAAGCGGTTGCTGGCGCAATCCGGCGGCGAAGTCCGTTGCTACATCTCCGATCCCCGGGTGGTGCGCAAAGCCAAAGAGGAGGGGATCACCCGCTCGATGGCGGCGGTCGATCTGGCGCTGGCAGAAGCGGAAGCAGAAGAGAAAATTTTTGTTTTTGGCAATGCGCCTACAGCGTTATTCCGCCTGCTGGAACACAAGGTGCCGGTCAGCGGCGTGGTTGGCGTGCCGGTCGGTTTTGTCGGTGCTGCAGAATCGAAAGAGGCGTTGGTCGAGAGCGGTTTGCCCACCATTGCTTCGCGAGGTCGCAAGGGCGGCAGCAATGTGGCTGCGGCGATTGTTAATGCGCTGCTCTATCACTTGCAGGAAGCGCAATGAGCCAGACCTTCGACGATCCGGTGTGGCACAACGGCAAAGCCCTGCGCAAAGGCTATACCACCGGTTCCTGCGCCACCGCAGCGGCAAAAGTTGCGGCGTTGATGGTGCTGCGTCAGCACATCATTCACCAGGTCTCAATTGTCACCCCTTCTGGCGTCACCCTGCATCTGAATGTGGAATCGCCGCACATTGAAGGCCAGCAGGCGATTGCCGCCATTCGCAAAGACGGCGGCGACGATGTGGATGCCACCCACGGCATGCTGATCTTTGCCCGCGTCACGCTCACCGATGATGACCGGATTGTTCTGCGCGGCGGTGCAGGCGTCGGTACCGTCACCCGCAAAGGTATTGGTCTGGCGGTGGGGGAAGCAGCTATTAACCGCACTCCGCGCCAGACCATCGAAGCCGCCGTGCGTGAAGTGATTGGCCCTACGCGCGGTGCGCAGGTGGAAATTTTTGCCCCGGAAGGCGAAGAGCGAGCGAAGAAAACCTATAACGGCAGGCTCGGCATTATCGGCGGTATTTCGATTATTGGTACTACCGGTATCGTGACGCCGATGTCAGAAGAGAGCTGGAAACGCTCGCTGTCGCTGGAGCTGGAGCTGAAGCGCGCGGCCGGTATGGATCGGGTGATTCTCGTCCCGGGCAACCACGGCGAGCGCTTCGTGCGTGAGCAGCTTGGCGTCTCCGGCGAGCGGGTAGTGACGATGAGCAACTTTGTTGGCTACATGATTGAAGAGGCGGTACGTCTGGGCTATCGGCAGATCGTACTGGTCGGCCATCCCGGCAAGCTGGTGAAAATCGCCGCCGGCATTTTTCATACCCACAGCCATATCGCGGATGCGCGGATGGAGACGCTGGTCGCACACCTGGCGCTGCTCGGCGCACCGCATGATCTGCTGCTGAAGGTCAGTGACTGCGACACCACCGAAGCGGCAATGGAGTACATCGACGCTGCCGGGTTCAGCCATCTTTACACGCATCTGGCGCAGCGAATCTGCCTGCGCATCGCGCAAATGCTGCGTTTCACGCAAGACCCGCCGCAGTGTGATGCGGTGATGTTCTCTTTTGATAACAACGTGCTGGGCGCGAATCGCCCAATTGAAGAGATTGTCGGAGAGCTGAAATGTTAACCATTGCCGGCATGGGACCGGGTAACCTCGCACTGATGACGCCGCAGGCACTGGAGGCCGTGGCGCAGGCAGACGTGCTGGTCGGCGGCAAACGCCACCTGGCACAGTTTGCCGATTTTTGCGGTGAAGTCCGTGTTCTGGATGCCGACATCCCCGGCCTGTTAGCGTGGCTTGAGCAACAACAGCAACAGCAACGGCGCGTGGTGGTGCTGGCTTCCGGCGATCCGCTGTTTTACGGCATCGGCACCCGTCTGGTCGCGCATTTTGGTATCGGGCAGTTGCGCATTATTCCCGGTATTAGCGCCGTGCAGTATCTCTGCGCACGCACGGGCATCGATATGAATGATATCTGGCTCACCAGCAGCCACGGGCGGGTAGTGGATTTCGACGCGCTGGCCCGGGCGCGCAAAGTGGCGATGGTCACTGACGCAAAGTGCGGGCCAAAAGCGATTGCCGAGGCATTGATGGCGCGCGGTACAGAAAAGTGCTGGTTGGTGATCGGGGAAAACTTAGGGCTCGACGATGAGCGCATCCACCGGCTGCGTCCGGCGGAAGTACAGGCCGAATATGCGATGAATGTGGTGGTGATCCTCAATGAAAGATGAGCGGTTTATCCGTGGTGAAAAGGTGCCAATGACCAAAGAGGCAGTGCGTGCACTGGCGCTGTCGAAGCTGGAATTGCATCGTGCGCAGCACCTGATCGATATCGGCGCGGGTACCGGTAGTGTCAGTATTGAAGCGGCGCTGGCACATCCGGGCTTGCAGGTCACCGCCATCGAGCGTAACCCGGCGGCGTTAAGCCTGCTGGAAGAGAACTGCCTGCACTTTGGCTGCCACAATATCGCCATCGTCACCGGTGTTGCGCCACTGTTTGTCGATCGGCCTGCCGATGCGGTGTTTATGGGCGGCAACGGCGGCAACCTGGCGAAACTGATTGACTGGTCGCTGGTGCAGCTTAACCCCGGGGGGCGGTTGGTGATGACCTTTATTTTACAGGAGAACCTTAATAGCGCGCTCTCACACCTGCACACCCTGCGGGTTGCCGCGCTGGATTGCCAGCAAATCCAGACCTCCCAGCTTACCGGGCTGGGCAGCGGCCATTACTTCAAAGCGAATAATCCTGTCTTTTTGATTTCCTGCGAAAAGGAGAAGCCGCATGGCTGATAACGCTGATGCACAAACGGTCTGGTTTGTCGGTGCCGGGCCGGGCGACCGTGAACTGATCACCCTGAAAGGCTACCGGCTGTTGCAACAGGCTCAGGTGGTGATTTACGCCGGATCGCTCATCAACACCGAACTGCTGGAGTATTGCCCGGCTGACGCGGTATGTCATGACAGCGCCGAACTGCATCTTGAGCAAATTATCGACCTGATGGAAGACGGAGTAAACGCCGGGAAAGTGGTGGTGCGCCTGCAAACCGGTGATGTTTCGCTTTATGGCTCCGTGCGTGAACAGGGTGAAGCGTTGACCCGGCTCGGCATACGCTGGCAGGTGGTGCCGGGCGTCAGCGCCTTTCTCGGCGCGGCGGCAGAGTTGGGCATTGAGTACACCGTACCGGAAGTGTCGCAGAGCCTGATCATTACCCGCCTGGAAGGGCGTACACCTGTACCAGAGCGCGAGCAGCTTGAATCCTTCGCCCGCCATCAGACATCTATGGCTATCTACCTTTCCGTACAGCGCATCCACCGCGTGGCGGAGCGTTTAATTGAAGGCGGCTATTCACAGACCACGCCGGTGGCGGTGATCTACAAAGCCACATGGCCACAGAGCAAGACGGTACGCGGCACGCTGGCTGATATCGGCGACAAAGTGCGCGAAGCAGGCATCCGTAAAACCGCACTGATTCTCGTTGGCGCATTTCTTGGCGAGGAGTACCACTACTCGCGGCTTTATGCAGCGGACTTTAGCCATGAATACCGTAAAGCCTGAATCGATTGCGCTGTTCTGCCTGACACCGGGGGGCGTGGCGCTGGCAAGCCGTCTGAAAGCGGCGCTGCCGATGACCTGCTTTACCAGCGAGAAGCTGCTCACCGACGGCTTTCAGCCCTTTGAAGGCAGCTTTGCGCAGAGCCTGCGCGAGGCATTTTGCCACTACTCGGCGGTGGTGTTTATCGGCGCAACGGGCATTGCGGTACGGGCGATTGCACCGCTGGTCAACAACAAATTTCTCGATCCTGCGGTGATCGTTATTGATGAACGTGGCCAGCATGTGATCAGCCTACTTTCTGGCCACTACGGCGGCGCGAATGCGCTGACGCGTTATCTGGCGGGCGTACTGGATGCCGATCCGGTGATCACCACGGCGACTGACGTAAACGAACTGGCGGCGCTGGACACACTTGCCTGCCAGCTTGATGCACGGATGGAGGATTTTCGCGCGGCGGTAAAGACCATCAACCACATGCTGGTAAGCGGGAAACGCATAGGCCTGTGGTGTGAAGAGGGGTTGCGTGAGGAGGTAGCAAGCTGCGACACGCGTGGTTTTATCCCCGTCACGCGCCTTGATGTCCTGCCGGAGCTGGACGGGCTGGTCTGCGTGTCCACCCGTGCGCAACTGCCTGCGCTGCCCGTACCGGTGTTCAAACTGGTGCCAAAGCGTGTGGTAGCGGGGATAGGCTGTCGGCGCGATACGCCGTTTTCCTTGCTGTTGGCGTTATTGCAACGCCAGTTTCAGGCACAGGCATTTGATCCGCTGGCGCTGCGGGCGATTGGCAGCATCAACTTAAAGCAGGATGAGAAAGGGCTACTGCAACTGGCGGAGAGCCTGCGGGTGCCGTTTGAAATTTTTACCGTGCAGGTGCTGCGTCAGCACGAACATCGCTTTCCGACCTCGGAATTTGTCCACAAGAGAGTGGGCGTGGGTAGCGTTTCCGGCCCGGTAGCCTGGCTGATGAGCCAGGGGCAACTGGTCGGTGAGACCCTGCGAGAGCAGGGGGTGACAATTACTTTGGGAGTATCGCACTGATGTTGACGGTAATCGGGATTGGACCCGGCTCACAGGCAATGATGACCATGGAGGCCATTGACGCGCTACAGGCGGCGGAAATTGTGGTGGGCTACAAAACCTACACGCACCTCGTCAAAGCTTTCACCGGCGATAAACAGGTGATCAAAACCGGCATGTGCAAAGAGATTGAACGCTGCCAGGCGGCCATTGAGCTGGCGCAGGCCGGGCATAACGTGGCGCTGGTCAGCAGCGGTGACGCCGGGATCTACGGTATGGCCGGGTTGGTGCTTGAGCTGGTTAACAAGCAGCAACTGGATGTGGAAGTGCGGCTGGTGCCGGGTATGACCGCCAGCATTGCTGCCGCTGCGCTGCTGGGCGCGCCGTTGATGCACGATTTCTGCCATATCAGTTTGAGCGACCTGATGACGCCATGGGCGGTTATCGAAAAACGCATTATCGCGGCCGGTGAAGCGGACTTCGTTATCTGCTTCTACAACCCACGCAGCCGGGGCCGCGAAGGGCATCTGGCGCGAGCATTCGAACTGCTGGCGGCCAGCAAAAATGCCAACACGCCAGTGGGCGTGGTGAAATCTGCCGGGCGCAAGAAAGAGGAAAAATGGCTGACCACGCTCGGCGAGATGGATTTTGCACCCGTGGATATGACCAGCCTGGTGATTGTCGGTAACCGCGCCACTTATGTGCAAAACGGTCTGATGATCACCCCACGAGGTTACACCCTGTGACGGCAGGCAAAGTGCTGGTGATTGGCGGCACCAGCGATGCGCGGCTGATTTGCCAGCAATTGGATGAAGCCGGAGTGCGTTACACACTGTCGGTCGCCACGCCGACCGGCACGCAACTGGCAGGCAACATTCGCGGTCAGGTGCGCTGCGGGCGGCTGGAGATGGGCGAGATGGTTACATGGCTCAGACAGAACAACACGCGCTGGGTGATCGATGCTTCGCACCCCTACGCCGAAGTTGTCAGTCGCAATATTGCCCGCGCCTGTCACCAGGCGCAGGTGCTGCTGAGCCGTTATCAGCGTCCGGAACAACAGCCGGAGCTGCAACATCCGCTGTTGTTCAACGTCGCCACGCTGGAGGAAGCCTGCGACAAAGCCCGTCACCTGGGTGAGCGCATCTTGCTGACCACTGGCAGCAAAGATCTTGCGCGCTGGCGCGACGGATTGCCGGGGAAAACGCTGCTGGCGCGTGTTCTACCCGTGGCGGATGTGCTGGCGCAGTGTGCCGCGCTGGGGTTTGGCGTGGGAGAGATCTTCGCGCTGTGCGGCCCGTTTAGCGCCGAATTTAACGCCGCGTTTTATCGTCAGTACTGCGTTGAGGTGATGATCACCAAAGCCTCCGGCGCGGAAGGGGGTTATCTGGAAAAAGTACAGCCTGCGCTGGATGCTGGCATTCCGTGCATTGTGATTGCCCGGCCAAAACCGTTGGTTGTGGGCGACGAGTTACTTAACGGTCAGGATGCGTTTGCCGGACGTTTACAACGCTGGCTGGCGGCACAGTAAGGAGAACAGAATGAAGAAAGCCCTTTTGGTGGTGAGTTTTGGCACCAGTTATCACGACACGTGTGAAAAGAACATTGTCGCCTGCGAGCGCGATCTGGCGGCGAGCTGCCCGGATCGTGTGCTATTTCGCGCCTTTACCTCCGGGATGATCATTCGCAAGCTCAAACAGCGCGATAACCTGCATATCGACACGCCGCTGGAGGCGCTGCAAGAGCTGGCTGAACAGGGATATCAGGATGTGGCGATCCAGTCGCTGCACATTATCAACGGCGACGAATACGAAAAAATCGCGCGTGAAGTCCAGACGCTGCGCCCGCTGTTCAAACGGCTGGTGATTGGCGCGCCGCTGCTCAACAGCCACGAAGATTATCTGCATCTGATGCAGGCACTCTCCCGACAGATGCCGCAGGTCGCTGCTGATGAGCGCGTGGTGTTTATGGGCCACGGCGCCAGCCATCACGCTTTTGCAGCTTACGCCTGCCTCGACCATATGATGGCTGCGCACCGTTTTCCGGCACGGGTTGGCGCAGTTGAGAGCTACCCGGAAATCGATCTGTTGATCGACGACCTTCGCCATGAAGGGGTGAAAGCGGTACACCTGATGCCGCTGATGCTGGTGGCGGGTGACCATGCGATCAACGATATGGCGTCGGATGACGATGATTCATGGAAGACGCAGTTTGAGCGCGTCGGTATTGCCGCAACGCCGTGGTTACAGGGCTTAGGCGAGAATGCCGATGTGCGTGCGATGTTCGTTCAGCATCTGCATCAGGCGCTGGCGCAGAGGATGGAGGTTGCAGCATGAGCGGTAAACTCTATGCGCTAAGTACTGGTCCAGGTGCTACGGATCTGATCACCGTGCGCGGCGCACGTATTCTCGGACAACTCGATGTGCTGTATGCCCCGGCAGGGCGCAAAGGCGGCGACAGCCTGGCGCTTTCCATCGTGCGTGAGTACCTCGGTGTGCAGACCGAAGTGCGCTGTTGCCACTTTCCAATGAGCGCTGACAGTGCGGAAAAAGAAGGCGTATGGGACGAAGTCGCCGCTGCGCTGGCAGCGGAAGTGCAGGCTGGTAAACAGGTGGGGTTTATTACCCTCGGCGATGCGATGCTGTTCAGCACCTGGGTATTCCTGCTGCAACGGCTTGTCCAGCCGCAGTGGCTGGAGATTGTCCCTGGCGTCACGTCGTTTGCCGCCATTGCCGCACGCGCGCAGATGCCGCTGGCAATGGAGCAACAGTCGCTGGGTGTCGTGTCCTGTACCGCGCCGGAGGAGGAAATCCGCCAGGCGTTACAGCAACACGACAGCCTGGTGCTGATGAAAGTCTATGGCCGTTTTGCCCGTATCAAAACATTGCTGGCGCAAGCGGGGCTTTTGGAACACGCCCTGATGATGGCGGAAGCCACGCTGCCCGGCGAGCAGTGCTGGCGGCAGCTTAGCGAGGTCCGTGATGATCAACCGCTGCCCTATTTTTCGACCATTCTGGTGAATAAACAGTGGGAGAGAAGATAAAAACGCAACAACCGAAACGGCTGTCGTACTGCGGGTTTGTCGCGGCGCGATTGCCCATGTCGAGGCTGGCGCGTGGGTGATGCAGGTAAAATCCTTGCTGCGGGCTGCGTCCACAGCCCGCCTGGCGCGTAGGGGGCAGATGTGATGATCTCCAGCCACAATATTGATTTGATTTATGAAATTTGTGATGCAGTCTATGTGCTGCATCACGGTGAATACCTACGCCAGACGCTGATGGAATAAACCGGGCTGACGCAGCCGTGGCGGGTAAAACTGCATAGCGAGTGGGGTTTGCCGCTGTGTAAACGTGAGATGAATTTTATGCCCGCGTGCGGGCGATGCAGGTTAAGGAGGCGTCATGACACTGGCGATTATGTTGCAGGGCACCGCCTCAGATGTGGGTAAAAGCGTGCTGGTGGCCGGGCTGTGCCGCATTTTTTATCAGAACGGGCTGAAAACTGCCCCCTTTAAATCGCAGAATATGGCGCTCAATTCTGGTATTACGCCGGATGGCCAGGAGATGGGGCGCGCACAAATATTCCAGGCGGAAGCAGCGGGTATCGTGCCGGATGTGCGTATGAATCCGGTGCTGCTTAAACCCACCAGCGACCATAAAGCGCAGGTGGTGCTGATGGGCAAAGTGGCGACCAACATGGATGCCGTTAGCTATCACGACTACAAACCGCATCTGCGGGCGCAAATTATGCGTGTCTGGCACAGTCTGGCGCAGGAGTACGACGCGCTGGTGCTGGAAGGCGCTGGCAGCCCGGCGGAGATCAACCTGCGCGATCGGGATATCGTCAACATGGGCATGGCGGAAATGGCCGCGTGTCCGGTTATCCTGGTGGCGGATATCGATCGCGGCGGCGTCTTTGCGGCCATTTACGGCACGCTGGCGCTGCTACAGGAGCATGAGCGCTGGCGAGTCAAAGGGGTGATCATCAATAAATTCCGCGGCGACATTGCGCTACTGACACCTGGCATAAAACAGATTGAAGAACTGACGGGTGTTCCGGTCATCGGTGTGATGCCGTGGCTGGACGTCGATCTCGAAGATGAAGACGGTGTGACGCTGCAACGTGGCAAATACCTGAACACCGGCGAGAGGGCGCTGGATATTGCAGTGGTACAGTTTCCGCATATTGCCAATTTCACCGATTTTAACGCGCTGGCGGCGCAGCCAGATGTGCGTGTGCACTACGTGCTCTCGCCCGATGCGTTGCAGGGCGCGGATTTGGTGATTTTACCGGGCAGTAAAAACACCCTCGGCGATCTTCACTGGCTACGCGAAAGCGGTCTGGCGAAGGCGCTGCTTGCCAGGCATTGCGCGGGGGTACCTATGATCGGCATTTGTGGTGGCTACCAGATGCTCGGCGAGACGATCGTTGACGAGGTGGAGTCCGGGCTGGGTACGCAGCCAGGGCTGGGGCTGCTCGATACCGTCACCCATTTCGCACAGGATAAAACCACCACGCTTGTTGAGGCCCGTTTGCAAGAGACATTGCCCGGCTGGCTGGCGAACTGCGCCGGGCTGGCGCTGCGTGGATATGAGATCCATATGGGCGAAACAACACGGCAAAGCCGTTGCCGCCCGGCACTGTGGTTAGAAAAAAACGGTCAGCGCGTCATGGATGGCGCAGTCAGTGATGACGGTCTGGTATTTGGCACTTATCTGCATGGCCTGTTCGACAGCGATGTGTTTACCCGCGCATTGTTGAACAGCCTGCGCGAACGTAAAGGTCTTGGGCCGCTCGATATTGCTGTCAATTATGCCGACTATAAAGCCCAGCAGTTTGATATCCTCGCCGACGCCATGCGCAAGCATGTCGACATCGATCGTATCTACCAGATTATGCAGCAACATCAGGAGAAATCATGTTAACCCTTGTTACCGGCGGGGCGCGCAGCGGCAAGAGTCGCCACGCTGAGTCGCTGGTCGCAGACGCCAGTCGCGTACTTTATATCGCCACTTCAGAGATCTTTGATGCGGAAATGGCGGCGCGTATTGCACACCATCGTACGAGCCGTCCGGCTCACTGGCGTACCGAAGAGCGCTGGCAGCAGCTGGCTGAGATCATTACTCCCAACAACGATAGCCGTGAAGCCGTGTTGCTGGAGTGCATTACCACGCTGACCACCAACCTACTGTTTGCCTTTGGCGGCGAGCGTGACCCGGAACAATGGGATTACATGGCGCTGGAAATGCAGGTACAGCAGGAAATTGAGGCGCTGATAGCCGCCTGCGTGGCCTGCCCGTCGCCAGTGGTGCTGGTCACCAATGAAGTAGGCATGGGCATTGTGCCTGAAAACCGCCTCGCGCGGCATTTCCGCGATATTGCCGGGCGCGTCAATCAGCGGCTGGCGCAGGCGGCGGATCACGTCTGGCTGGTGGTTTCCGGAATTGGAGTCAAAATCAAATGAAACTGTTCTTCGCCACGCTGTCATTTATCAGCCGTCTGCCCGTGCCAGAGCGTTGGGTGCAGGGGCTGGATGTCGCAGATTATGTGCGCGGGATTATCACTTTCCCCCTGGTCGGCGTGCTGCTGGGCGCTATTAGCGGCGGCGTACTGGTGATATTACAGCCGTGGTGCGGCGCTCCTCTGGCGGCGCTGTTCTGCGTGCTGGCACTGGCGCTGCTGACCGGCGGCTTCCATCTTGATGGCCTTGCCGATACCTGCGACGGCGTTTTTTCCGCCCGGCGGCGCGAGCGGATGCTGGAGATCATGCGTGATAGCCGTCTCGGCACACAAGGTGGCCTGGCGCTGGTATTTGTGCTGGCAGCGAAAATCCTCACCCTTAGCGAATTGCAACTGCGTGACGCGCCGATGATCGCAGCACTGGCGGCGGCCTGTGCCGCAGGACGTGGCTGCTCGGTGCTACTGATGTTCGGTCATCGCTACGCCCGCGAAGAGGGGCTCGGCAATCTGTTTATCGGCAAAGTTTCGGGGCGCGATACGTCAGTCACGCTCATCATTACCGCGCTGGTAACGATCGGGCTGCTGGGCGCGAAAGGGCTTATTGCGCTGCTGGTGACGCTGGCGGCGGTATTTCTGCTCGGGCAGATGTTGAAGCGCACACTTGGCGGTCAGACCGGCGATACGCTTGGCGCGGCCATTGAACTTGGCGAACTGATTTTTCTTCTGGCGTTGTTATAAACAGCCCACAACATAACGAGAAGCAGCATGCAG
Source organism: Kosakonia arachidis (assembly GCF_900116535.1). Lineage (GTDB taxonomy): Bacteria > Pseudomonadota > Gammaproteobacteria > Enterobacterales > Enterobacteriaceae > Kosakonia > Kosakonia arachidis. Next base: position 345,388 of record NZ_FPAU01000004.1, read on the forward strand.
AGATTAACGACATTACTGGCAAGCATTCCGGTACCCGATGACGTGGCGATGGCGCAGGCCCGGGTTCATCTGGATGGTTTACTCAAGCCGCAAGGCAGCCTGGGACGACTGGAAGCATTGGCGGTACAACTGGCAGGGATGCCGGGGCTGAAAGGTGCGCCGCGCATCGGCGAAAAGGCGATTGTGGTGATGTGCGCCGATCACGGCGTCTGGCATGAAGGTGTGACGATTTCACCGCAGGTGGTTACCGCCATTCAGGCGGCGAACATGACACAGGGCACCACGGGCGTCTGTGTGCTGGCGGCGCAGGCCGGGGCGAAAGTCCATGTGCTGGATGTCGGTATTGATGCCGATCCGATCCCTGGCCTCGTCAATATGAAGGTAACTCGCGGCAGTGGGAATATCGCCAGCGGCCCGGCGATGAGCAGCGCCCAGGCGCAGGAACTGCTGCTGGAAACGATGCGCTATACCCGCGAACTGGCAGCGCAGGGCGTGACGTTGTTTGGCGTTGGCGAACTGGGAATGGCCAACACCACGCCCGCAGCGGCGATTGTCAGCGTCCTGACCGGTGAAGCGCCGGAATCGGTGGTAGGTATTGGTGCCAATCTACCGGAAACGCTGCTTGGTCATAAAGCGCAGGTGGTACGCAGAGCCATTGCGGTGAACCAGCCGGATGCGGCCGATGGCCTTGATGTACTGGAGAAAGTGGGGGGGTATGATCTGCTCGGCATGACCGGGGTGATCCTTGGCGCGGCAACCTGCGGTTTGCCGGTGGTGCTTGATGGTTTCCTCTCTTACGCCTCGGCGCTGGCCGCCTGCCGTATTGCGCCGCAGGTAAAACCGTATCTGATCCCGTCGCATCTCTCGGCGGAAAAAGGGGCGCGCATCGCACTCGAACATTTAGGTCTGGAGCCGTATCTGAATATGGGCATGCGGCTCGGCGAGGGTAGCGGCGCAGCGCTGGCGATGCAACTGGTGGATGCTGCCTGCGCGATTTACAACAACATGGGTACGCTGGCGGCGAGCAATATCGTGTTGCCGGAAACCAAATAGCTGCGGCAGCGCCGGGCAATGATGTTTAAACGAGAAAGGAAGCCTTCCATCCTGCCTCGCTGACTTATAAAGCGGGTGAAGGAAAAACGTTACGTGGGATCAGCGTTGGTAACTCGCCACCTGCCACCTTCAGCGAGTCAATGTTGCAGGTGGCGGTTGACGGGCTTACGACCGTTGCATCACCTGCAACAGCGTATCCAGCAGCCCCGGGAAGCAGGCGTCCAGATCTTCCCGGCGCAGCGAAATCATATTTTCTCGCCCTTGTGGGCGCTGCCAGACCACGCCGCTGTCGCGTAATACGCGCCAGTGATGCGTCATGGTCGACTTCGCAACATCCTGCGGCCGCAAGGTATTGCAGCTCAGTTCAGCGCCATCGGCGAGCCGTTTGATCATCGCCAGGCGCAGTGGGTTACCGAGGGCGAAGAGCACATTTTCCAGGCGAAATTGCTCACGTTCTGGGTGATTAGCGATCATAATATTCCTGTGTAGCGGTGGCCTGACTTAAGAGAGTCACGGTCGGGCCGGTACTATACGCAAACGCGATTTTTAAAGCCACGACGTCAGTTCTGACTCAACAATTGTTATAATAGCAAAAATAGTTCGAATATACTCGTACATTTGTACTATGATACATGCCAATGAATTGCGGCCAATTCCGGCCGCGAACTGAAGTCAAATGACTAAGGACGCATCATGCCCCGACCCATCCCCCTCGAACGTTATCGCAACATCGGTATCTCCGCGCATATCGATGCCGGTAAAACAACCACCACCGAGCGCATCCTGTTTTACACCGGGATGAGCCACAAACTGGGGGAAGTACATGATGGCGCGGCAACAACCGACTGGATGGCGCAGGAGCAGGAGCGCGGGATCACCATTACTTCTGCGGCGGTGAGCTGCTTCTGGCCCGGAATGGACAGAAGTTATGAGCCGCACCGCATCAATATTATTGATACCCCCGGGCACGTGGATTTCACCATTGAAGTGGAACGCTCCATGCGCGTACTCGACGGTGCAGTCATGGTGTATGACTCGGTGGGCGGCGTGCAGCCGCAATCGGAAACTGTCTGGCGGCAGGCCAACAAATATCACGTGCCGCGTCTGGCCTTCGTCAACAAGATGGATCGCCCCGGCGCGGATTTCTTCCGCGTGGTGCAGATGATGATCGATCGTCTGAAAGCCAACCCGGTGCCGATCGTGATCCCGATTGGCGCTGAAGAGCATTTCACCGGCGTAGTGGATTTGATCAAAATGCGTGAAATCATCTGGGACGACGCCACGCAGGGTATGGTCTTCAGCTACGCGCCGGTGCCGGAAGAATTACAGGCGACTGCGCTGGAATGGCGGGAAAAAATGGTTTCTGCGGCGGCGGAAGCCAGCGAAGCGTTGATGGATAAATATCTGGAAACCGGTTCGCTAGACGAAGCCGACATCATTGCCGGTCTGCGCAAACGCACGATCGCCGGGGAGATCCAGCCGATGCTGTGCGGCAGCGCCTTTAAAAACAAAGGCGTGCAGCGCATGCTTGATGCAGTTGTTGAACTGATGCCGTCGCCGCTGGATATTCCTGCCATTCAGGGCGTGGATGAAAAAGGCCGACCTGCGGAACGTCACCCGAGCGATGACGAACCGTTCTCGGCGCTGGCGTTTAAACTGATGACCGACCCGTATGTCGGCCAGCTCACCTTTATCCGCGTCTATTCCGGTGTGCTGAAAAAAGGCGATGCGGTCTATAACCCGGTAAAAGGTAAGAAAGAACGTATTGGTCGTATCGTGCAGATGCATGCCAACGATCGCCATGAAGTGGATGAACTGCGCGCCGGTGATATCGCGGCCTGTGTCGGGCTGAAAGATGTCACCACCGGCGATACCTTAAGCGACCCGGATGCGGTGATCACGCTGGAGCGTATGGAATTCCCGGAACCGGTGATTTCGCTGGCTATCGAGCCGAAAACCAAAGCGGACCAGGAAAAAATGGGTATCGCGCTGCAACGACTGGCCTCCGAAGATCCGTCGTTCCGTCTGCACACGGATGAAGAGTCCGGCCAGACGATCATTTCCGGTATGGGTGAACTGCACCTGGAGATTATCGTCGACCGTATGAAACGTGAGTTTGGCGTGGAAGCTAACATCGGTCGCCCGCAGGTGACTTACCGTGAAACGCTGCGTAAAACCGTGAAAGACATTGAAGGCAAGTTTGTTCGTCAGTCCGGTGGTAAAGGGCAGTATGGCCATGTGGTACTGACGCTCGAACCGCTGGAGCCGGGTAGCGGCTTTATCTTTGAAGATGCTACCAAAGGCGGCGTGGTGCCGCGCGAGTACATTCCTTCCGTGGAGAAAGGGCTGCGCGAAGCCATGAACAGCGGCGTACTGGCTGGTTATCCGGTGGTGGATGTGAAAGCGACGCTGACATTCGGTTCCTACCATGATGTCGACTCGTCGGAAATGGCGTTCCGCATGGCGGCCATCTTTGGTTTCAAAGAGGGTGCACGTAAAGCGGATCCGGCAATTCTGGAGCCGGTGATGCACGTAGAGGTGGAAACGCCGGAAGAGTACGCCGGTAACATAATGGGCGATCTCTCTTCCCGTCGCGGTATGGTGCAGGGTATGGAAGAGCGCTTCGGCAGTCAGATCATCCGCGCTGACGTTCCGTTGGCTGAGATGTTCGGTTACTCCACCACGCTGCGCTCCATGTCGCAGGGGCGTGCAACATACAGTATGGAGTTCCATCACTACGCAGAAGCGCCGCGCAATGTGGCGGACGAGATCATCGCCAGCCGCGCCAAAGCCTGACCGTGATGTTCTGAAAGCAAACCCGCTTCGGCGCTGAGAAATTCCCAGTCATGGGCGGGTAAAAAGGTAAAAAAAGCGGCATAGAATGTTGTGATCTACTGAGTTATGCAACCCATTCAATGAGATCACGTCTATGCCTGCTTACCTGGTATGTCAGATATTTTTCCGTCCTAACCCCCTGGCCAGAACTTACCCGAATAGAGTGCGGGTTTATTCGCGCTGATTTATGGGCTCCCTCAGCCCGCGCGCTATACCCACATTTGGTGAACCATAAAAAATGTTGGTATAAAAACGTTTACGAAAGGGAGAAGGAGCATTGATGGAGTGGGTAAACGTTCTGATGAGCCATGTAGCGCTTCATCCATTCAGACTGTGGGGGCTTCTTTTTGCAATAGCATTCACAAAATCGACGTTCCTCATTTCAGCGGTATTACCGCCAGCATCTGTCATGTTGGTCGCGGTCATTTCCGTTGGTAAGGCGACGCTTTCGTCATGGGAAGCGGGCATTGCTGTCATGGTCGGTGCATGGTGCGGGACAATCGTTAATTATCATCTGGGTATGATGACAGGGCATCTCCCCTGGTTTGCACGCATAATGTCACGTCATGCCGATACGGTCGTGCGGGTTCGCCGTCGGTTGCAAAACAGTGCTGTACCGGTACTTTTCACTTCTCGCTTTATTGCTGTGCTGCGTTACATTGTGCCATTGGTGGCTGGCGTGTTGCGGCTTCATCCGGTGAAAGTATATGCAGTCAGTCTGATCTCTGCGGCGAGCTGGTCAGCGCTTTATGTTGGCGGTTTTAGTCTCGTGTTGCCTTTATTTAGCTAAGCCGATCATAAATGCCTGCTTGCCCGGTATGTCAGAATTTTTACCGCGCGTATAGTATTCGCCACGCACGATAAACCGGGAGTGTAAGTTTTTCTCGCTACGTCATAACGTGCTGTAAAAAAGAAGAAAATGTATAAAACGGGCTATGCTTATTTTATCTCCGCCGTTTTTAAGGAATGCTGCCATGCGCCGTGTAAAACTGCTTTGCTGCCTGCTTGCCTTGATCTCAACCCGCGCTGCGCTGGCAGTCAGCTACCCTTTGCCTCCCGAGGGCAGCAGACTGGTGGGAAGCCCACAAACCATCACTATCGAGCAGGGCAATACCTTGCCGCTGGAAGCCTTTGCCGCAAAGTACGGACAGGGATTGAGCAATTTGCTGGAAGCGAACCCCGATGCCGATCCGTTCCTGCCAAAAGCGGGTTCACAGCTGATTATTCCCCAGCAGGTAATCCTGCCCGATACGGTGCGTGAAGGCATTGTCGTCAACGTCGCGGAGATGCGCATTTACTATTACCCGAAAGAGGGCAACACGGTAGAGATTCTGCCAATCGGCATTGGTCAGGCGGGGCGGGAAACGCCGCGTAACTGGGTTACCGCGGTGGAACGTAAACAAGAAGGGCCGACCTGGACGCCGACGCCAAAAACCCGTCAAGCCTATGCCGCAGAGGGGAAAACCTTGCCCGCTTTTGTGCCCGCCGGGCCGGACAACCCGATGGGGCTGTATGCTATCTATATCGGCAAGCTGTACGCCATTCACGGTACTAATGCTAACTTCGGTATTGGGTTACGCGTCAGTCAGGGCTGTATTCGCCTGCGTAATGCGGATATCAAATATCTTTTTGATAACGTTCCGGTCGGAACGCGCGTGCAGGTGATCGATCAACCGGTGAAGATGACCACCGAGCCAGATGGCAGCCGCTGGCTGGAAGTTCACGAACCACTCTCGCGCAATCGCGCGGAGTTTGAATCCAGCAATAAAGTTCCATTACCGGCCACGCCGCTACTGCAGGCGCTAATGAAAGGCGGTGAGGTCAATGTTAGCCGGGCATCTGCCGAACTTAAACGCCGTTCGGGGATGCCGGTGAATATTAGTATTCAGCCCGGACAGACCGATAAACAACGCCTGTAAGCGGCGCCATTTTATTTATAGAAATATTCTGAAAAATAAACTCCACAAAATGAAGAAAGTGTGGATTGTTTATGTTTTTATTTTTACTGAATAATGATTTTGTTATTTCTTTTTATTTCAACGCACGGAATGGCAATATTGCGCACTGTGAACGGACGGTAGGATATTCCTTCCTATCCTGGTTATTCGTGTTCCGGCAGCAGGGCAACAACATAATGAGAACTCCGGCAGTAAATAAACAAGCCATGACCGTACTGGCTGCTCTGGTATTAACCAGTTGCGCCACATCTGAAGGGCTTCATACTCACAATAAAATGTTAAACCCGGATTCGCTGGCGGCGAAAAATACGCTGTCGCAAGTCACTTTAAGCCCGGCAAACTGGCCCAAAGGTAACTGGTGGGAGCGTTTTAACGATCCACAACTTGATGTGCTGATCCGCGACGGGCTGGCGTCCAGCCCCAGCTTGCAGGAAGTGAACGCTCGTGCGGATCAGGCCAATGCCATGGTAGTCAGCGCCAGAGCTGCACAATTGCCTGATATTAATATGGATGCCAGCATTACCCGCTCCCGCGTCGCTCGCGTCGATGATCCTTTGCTGGTGGGTAAAACTTACAGCACGCTGCGCACTGCCTCACTCGGCACCAGCTATGAGCTGGATCTATGGGGCGGCAAGAAAGCGGCCTGGCAGGCGGCTTTAGGCAATGCCAAAGCGGCGGAGCTGGATAAACAAGCCGCTGCGCTCGGTTTATCGGCCAATATTGCTCGCGCATGGAATAGTTTAAACCTTGCCTGGAAATTAGAAAAAATAGCGGCCGCCAATGCCGAACGTTTGGCAAAAATAAGCGCTATTCAGCGTCAGTTTTATCACGGTGGTATTTCACCGGAATATCAATACAAACAGGCAATGGCTAACGATAAAGATGCCCAAACCGCATTATTACAGGCGCAGGAAAATGTCACCGCGGCGGGAATCAAGTTATCCACGCTGGTCGGTAAGGGACCGGATTATTGGCACCATCTGAAACCGTCAGAGAGCAACCCGGCAATGCAAACGACACTGCCGTCGAGCATTCCGGCGGAGTTAGTCGGGCGCAGGCCGGATGTAGTTGCCGCGCGCTGGCGTGTAGAAGCGGCGGAAAAACAGATTAAAGCCACGAAAACCGAGTTCTACCCCAATATCAACCTCGTTGCTGAAGCCGGTACGCGCAATCTTCTCGGCGATGCGTTTGTCGGCGCGCCGAGTCAGTTTTTCAATGTCGGGCCGACGCTTTCGCTGCCAATTTTCGACGGAGGCAAGCGTCGGGCGGATTTAGCGGGCAGTAACGCAGAGTGGGATCTGGCGGTCGCTCACTATAACAGCCTGCTGATTTCATCACTGGGCGATATCAGCACCTCGATTGTGAATTTGAAATCGCTGGAGCAGCAGATTGCACAAACGGAAGATGCCGACAAACTCGCGCACAGTGCGTGGGACGACGTTTCCGCACAGTTTAAAGCTGGATTGCGACCGTGGCTGGACGTTCTCTCATTGCAAGATCAGCTTCTGGCATCAGATCGCAGTGTCGCGCAGCTGCAAGGCGACATGATGGATCAGAATATTTTGCTGATTGAACAGCTTGGCGGTGGGCTGGTTACGCAGTCGGAGAGCCACCCCGCAGCGAGCATCAATTAATTTGATGTTTAACGTTAAATAAATGATATTTATTTGCATCATAGAGTGCGTAGAGTAGGGGAACTAAAAGGCGGGATGAGTGGCGCACATATCATCATGTGGCGTAACTATATTCATTCATTCCGCCTGCCGCTTTTTTCCTAAAAGGACCCCCGAAGCCATGAAAAAGATCGGATTCTTGACCTTTGGTCACTGGACGCCTTCTGCCCAATCCGCCACTCGTTCAGCCGCTGATGCACTGTTGCAATCTATCGATCTGGCGGTTGCCGCCGAAGAGCTGGGCGCCGACGGCGCCTATTTCCGCGTCCACCATTTCGCCCGTCAGCTCAGTTCTCCTTTCCCGCTACTGGCAGCCATCGGTGCGAAAACCCGCAATATCGAGATCGGCACCGGTGTTATTGATATGCGTTATGAAAATCCGCTCTATATGGCTGAAGACGCAGGCGCGGCAGACCTCATTTCCGGCGGTCGCCTGCAACTGGGGATCAGCCGGGGCTCGCCGGAGCAGGTGATTGATGGCTGGCGTTATTTCGGTTATCAACCTGCCGAAGGCGAAAGTGAGGCCGACATGGCGCGTCAGCGCACCGAAACGTTGCTGGAGATCCTGAAAGGTGAAGCGTTCGCCACGCCAAATCCGCAGCCGATGTTTCCGAATCCGCCAGGACTTTTACGTCTGGAGCCTTATTCCGCGGGGTTGCGTGAGCGTATCTGGTGGGGAGCCGGTTCGAATGCGACCGCCGTCTGGGCAGCAAAACTGGGAATGAATTTACAAAGCTCTACGTTGAAAGATGATGAAACCGGCGAGCCGTTCCACATTCAGCAGGCGCAGCAGATCCGCGCGTATCGCGCGGCCTGGGCGGAGGCGGGGCACCAGCGTACACCGCGCGTTTCCGTTAGCCGCAGCATTTTTGCGCTGATGGACGATCGCGACCGCGCTTATTTTGGCAGTAGCCGGAACGATCAGGACAAAGTGGGGTTTCTTGATGAGAAAACCCGTGCAGTCTTTGGTCGTAGCTACGCAGCAGAGCCGGAAAAACTGGTTGAAATGCTGAAACAGGACGAGGCGATTACCGAAGCCGATACCTTATTGCTGACCGTGCCGAATCAGTTGGGCGTAGATTACAACGTGCATGTTATCGAATCGATTCTTAAGCATGTGGCCCCGGCTATGGGCTGGCGCGATTAATGTGAAAAATCAGGCGTGAAATATTGCGTGAGTTCACAAAATAACGCAAACGAGTGATTCGTCGCTTGTCAGAGCATTAAATGCCAGTATCCTGTCGCAGGACAAACTGGATTGCTACCGTATTATTCTCTGACCCATACGGGCAAAACCTGAATCGTTTTTCTGAGCATTTACTGCCAGAAAAAGTGATTCAGGTTTTTTTTGCTTTGAAATGCCATCGTATTTTCATCAGGAGGTGCGAACAACGGAACATACCGATGATCTGCCGTTTAGGTAAAATGTGAAATGCTCTGATAGCCGTTGCAGAGTATTTTGTGAACGACTCCGGTTTCTATAATGAATGATTTTAACTATATGCTATTTGCCGGGGTAATTCGTCGTTCATGTTACTGGTACAGATAATTAAATACCTGATCTCGATTCAGTTCATCAGGTGGGGTTGTATTGCCTGAATATTTATTAAATTGATATTAACTAACCTATTTATTACTACGGATAACAGGAATGAAAAGATGATAAGTAAAAAGCATCAACTGAAATGGATTGCACTCTTAATATCTTCTACACTGGCTTCCGCTTGCGTCGACGCGGCAAAACTCTCTGTTGAGCAGCGCCTGGAATTACTGGAAAAAGCACTGGCTGAAAACCAACAGAAATTACAGGCCACGAAGCAAGAGCTGTGGCAATATAAAACCCGGTTCGACAGGCAACCGGATACTTCCCACGAAACGAACGTTGTCGCCAGTAATCAACCCGCCGATAAAACGCATGTGGCAATATCCGCGCCTGGCGACGCTACGCCAGCGCATTCGGCAGTGGGCACCAGTGCGACACCGACACAAGAGGTGACACTGGCGGACATCAGTAAATATGTGAAAAACGATCTCGGTTTCAGTTATACCGGCTACTTCCGCTCCGGCTGGTCAACCGGAACGCGCGGCGCGCCGAAGTCTTACGCCATGGGTTCCTTGGGGCGATTCGGCCAGGAAAACAGTGCCTGGTTCGACCTGCAATTGTCGCAGAAAGTCTACGATACCGGTGGCAAGGTGGCGAAAGCCGTGGTCATGTTGGATGGCAATGTTGGCCAGCAGTACAGCGCGGGTTGGTTTGACAGCGCGTCGGAAAATCTTCTGCAATTCTCGGATATTTATCTGACGACCAAAGGATTCCTGCCGTTTGCGCCGGAAGCGGATTTCTGGGTGGGTAAACATAACCTACCGGTGTATGAAATTCAGATGCTTGACTGGAAAAGTCATCGCACGAACGCCGGTTCGGGCCTCGGTATCGAGAACTGGCAGCTTGGTCCCGGCAAGTTAAATATGGCCGTCACGCGAGAAGATGTTAATGCTCATGCGGTCGATTATGCGACCTCGGACAATACGCAGCAGGTTAACGCCAACAGCGTAGAGGTGCGCTATAAAGATATTCCGCTATGGGATAAAGCCTCGGTGGAAATATTTGCACGTTATGCGATGCCCAATGAAACCAACAATAATCATAAAAATGAAGATAATGGCACCTATTACAGCGTCAAAGATGCCTGGCATGGCGGTTTAATTCTGCGGCATAAATTTAACGACGGCGGATTTAACGAACTAACACTCCAGGGCGCGGATAATTCCATCGCCAGCGGCTTTGCGTTAATTTCAGATTCTAACCCGTCGTACAGTTATAATGACCAGTATTATGGCGAACAGAGTTACGGCAAAGCTTTTCGCATGATTTCCCAGGGCGAGAACTATTTACGTCCGGATGTGATTATGGCGCATGCGCTGGTCTATGCGTACGGTAATGATATTTACGACTACAATACCGGTGCACATACTGATTTTAATTCCGTTCGTGCGGTGGTTCGCCCGGCGTATATCTGGGATAACTTTAATCAAACCGGTGTAGAGCTTTCCTGGTTTGAACAGAAAAATAAAACTGGCGGCAATGAATATCATGAATCAGGTTATAAAACTACGCTCTATCATGCGCTGAAAGTGGATACCAGCCTGTTGACCTCGCGTCCGGAAATTCGTTTCTATGGGACTTATCTGAAGGTGAACGATAATGGCATCAGTCAGTTTGAATTTGCCGATGCGAAGAGAGATCAGTTCACCGTCGGCGTACAGGCGGAAGTGTGGTGGTGATAAATTAAAAATTCTGCGCCTGCACACAGCAGGCCTTTTTATTCAAAGGTATTTATACCCTAAATAATTCGGGTTGCAGGAAGGCGGCGACACAGTGAATCCCCAGGCGCTTACTTCAGTAAGTGACTGGGGTGAGCGACAAATCTGCCGGGAGCAGATTTGAACGCTGTAAGCAGCGGCCCCGAAGGGGTAAGGCTCAGGGATGAGCCGAATAAAAAAGCCAACGCACATGCAGCTTGAAGTATGACGGGTATAGAGCCTAATGGGATAGGCTCTTAAGCATATGATCGAGAAAGGCGCGTACCGCAGGATTGGCACGACGGCTTTCATGCCAGAGAGCCGAAATATTGTTGCGCTCTACCGCAAAATCTGCCAGCACGGGAACTAACTTTTTATCCCTTACCAGGGATGCCACCATAAAATTCGCGGCCATGCCTATTCCGGCCCCGGCAGCCGTTGCGGCTATGGCGGCTTCGCTTGCGTCAACAATGACCGTTGACGAAGGTATAATCTCAATTTCCCGCTCTCCGACGCGGAACGGCCAGCGAAAAAGTTGCCCCGTATTCTGGTAACGCAGATTAATTGTTTTATGCCCAATTAAGTCGTTCGGATATTCCGGAGGTGCGCAACGCGATAAATATTCAGGCGAGGCATAACAACCTATCAGATAGGGCGGGAGGCGACGCGACAGGAGACTGGAATCCGCAAGCTCACCCATGCGAATCGCAATATCAATATGCTCATCAACAAGATTTATCCTGTGGTCGCTTAAGCGCAGGTCAATCATCACTTTGGGGTGAAGCGCGCAAAATTGTGGAAGAACAGGGGCAATCAAATGGATACCTGTTGGTAACGACGCCGCGATGCGTAACGTCCCTGCGGGTTCAGCGCGGGTACGTTTGGCTACCTGTTCGATCTCTTCCGCATCCCGTAACAACCGTAACGCCCGTTCGTGCAGTTCGCGGCCTTCGGCAGTCAAAACCAGCGAACGCGTCGTTCGCGTGAACAGGGTAATGCCGAGATGCTTCTCCAGCCGCTGAATACTCTTACTGATGGCGGAAGGTGAAACGGAAAGCGAACGGGCAGCCGCAGTATAGCTGCCCAGCGCGCCTGCACGAGCGAATGCAATGAGACCGGTGAGTCGTTCAAAAGCCATTTGTTCCTTCATGGCATAATTAAAGCGAAATTGAGCCTAATTATCAATCCAGAATATTCATCGTATGATCTGACACCTGAGCATTTTTAGAGCGAGGTTGTTATGAGTGAAACGATGAAAGCAGTACAACTTCATGCATTTGGCGGGCCGGAAAACCTACTGTATGAAGAGACCCGGAGACCGGTAGCGGGTAGCGATGAGGTTCTTGTCCATGTCCAGGCGGCCAGCATCAACCCGCCAGACTGGTATCTGCGTGACGGTTATCGCGCACTTCCGCCTGAATGGTGGCCTGAACCCACTTTTCCACTCATTTTGGGAACTGACGTATCAGGCGTCGTCGCTGCGGTCGGTAAAAATGTTACCGGGTTTAGCACGGGTGATGAGGTCTATTCGATGGTGCGCTTTCCGCAAAGGCTAATGGAAGGCAGTGGCGGCTATGCACAATATGTCAGCGTGCCTTCATCCGAGCTGGCATTAAAACCCCAGGGGATTGACCATATTCAGGCTGCCGGGGCACCGATGTCACTCCTCACAGCCTGGCAGTTTCTTGTCGAAACGGGGCATGACGCGCCGAATCCTTTCCAGACTTTTCCTCATCAAGCCGTGCCATTAAAAGGCCGGACCGTGCTGGTCAATGGTGCGGGTGGTGGCGTTGGGCACCTTGCGGTTCAGGTTGCCCGCTGGAAAGGGGTACGGGTTATTGCCGTTGCGTCTTCCCGCCATGAGGCGCTATTACGTGATTTGGGGGCGGATGAGTTTATCGACTACACCAAAACGGCACCAGAGCACGTAGTCAACAATGTTGATCTGGTACTTGATGCGGTTGGCGGTGCAAATATGGAGCGCTTTCTGCACTGTATAAAGCCAGGCGGTGCATTATTTCTGGTTAACCCTCTGGGTTTTTCCGCATGGAGTGAGGCCGCCAAAAAAGCGATTACAGTGTCATCAACACAAGTTCGTTCCAATGGTGCGCAATTATCAGAAGCAGGTCGTCTTCTGGAAAAAGGCATTATCCGGGTGGTCATTGATAGCACCTATCCATTAGCAATGGCATCGGCTGCCCATCAGCGTGCTGCCACGGGAAGTCTTCAGGGCAAAATTGTGCTGACAAACTATTAATCACTTCCCCGATTTGTCATGCATTGCAATCGGGGATAGGCAGAAAAAGGAAAGCGTTATGCTCATCGTCTCCGGCTATATACATATTGAGCCCGCTTGCTTACAGCAATTTATGGCCGATATAGAATTACTGGCTCAACGCGTGCGAAAACGTGAAGGCAACCTCTCGTATGATATTGCAGTGGGCGATCCTCTGACGGGAAGATTACTGATATCTGAACGCTGGAAAGATCAGGAGGCACTCACGGCGCATCTTGCCGCTACCCACACCCGGGCATTTATCACCCGATGGCAGGAACGAATGACGGGTGAGGTTTTGAAATATGACGCCTTTAACGAAAGGGGGTTGTTCGATGTGTAATGACCCTTTGATACCCGTTGCATTTATTATGCCTGGCGCGTCAGTCACCGTTTTACCGGCAGTTTCGCGCACAAAATCTGAATTAGCGTGCGCTTATTTTCCGTTCGGCAAAATAGTGGGCAGGCGTGCTGCCCATCGTTTTCCTGAACATGGTGATAAAGGCATTCACGGACTCATACCCCAATTTAGCCGCCACATTTTGCACGGATACGCCGCTGGCCAACTCCTGTAGCGCAATAATCAAATGGAGCTGCTGGCGCCATCGTCCAAAGGTCAGCCCTGTTTCGCGCAGCATCAACCGTGCCAGGGAACGCTCACTTATCGCCAGCCGTTTCGCCCACTCTTTAAACGTGCTCCGATCCTCCGGCTGGCTTACCAGCGTATCGGCCATGGTACGTATTTTGGGATTCGAAGAGACAGGCAGACTCAATTTCTGCTGCGGCATGGTGGCTAATTCGTCGAGCGTCACTCGGGTTAGCCTTGCAACGTGGCTATCCGGCGGGTAATCAATGCTCTCGTGGGTTAAACGGTCAACTAATTCTTTAATCAGCTGAGAAATGGCCAGCGTGCAACACTTCTCCGGGAGTGCTACGGCGCCGGGTTCAATGAATAAATAATTCAGATGCGCGTTCCAGGTCGCTTTTGCGCTATGCGGGATCCCGCCTGGGATCCAGACAGCGCAGTGCGGTGGCACGATCCATATGTCATTTTCCGCGCGACAGATAACGGCGCCATACAGCGCAATAATTAATTGCCCTTTACGGTGCGTATGCACGGGCACTTCGGCTGCGTAATCAACGAACTCGAGATGGCGAGCCACGGCCGGGCACGGTGTGGCGTCAGGATCAAACACTTGCGTCGCATCATTGGTCTTCATTGTATTGGCAACATTTAGGGATTTTTTGACAGAATAGAGTATTTAAGCGAGTACGCAAGTCGGTAATAATCCCGGCATGAACAAAATAAACGTCTGTCACTGCCGCTTTGGGCGGGCTATCTCCAACGTGTTCCACCGTACCGGCGTCATCATGGCTTCATTGACGCTGCAAAATGACGCCAATGCGTTGCTCTATTCCATCAAGAGCTTTGCAGCCGCGATGCTCGCTTATTACATCGCCTTATCGATCGGTCTTGAAAGACCGTCCTGGTCAATCATTACTGTTTATATTGTTTCGCAGACCTCGGTTGGCGCGTCACTCAGCCGATCCCTTTATCGCCTGGCCGGAACCGTTATCGGTGCCGCGGCGACCGTGCTGATTGTGCCCACGTTCGTGAATATGCCGATTTTTTGCAGCGTGGTGCTTACCGGCTGGATCACCTTCTGCCTTTACTTATCCCTGCTTGAACGCACCCCCCGCGCTTACGCTTTTGTTTTAGCCGGTTACACAGCGAGCCTGATCGGTTTTCCTGCGGTAGTGCATCCCGGCGCGATATTTGACACCGCAATCGTCCGGGTACAGGAGATCGTGATTGGTATCCTCTGTGCGTCGCTGCTTCACCGCTATGTTCTGCCAAAACGGATATCCGGCCTGTTCAACAGCAAATTATCGGAAACGCTACGCTCGGCACGACAGACCCTTGCTGACGCGCTGGCAGGCAAATCCGACAAGGCGTCAAACAGTCTGCATCTGGCACTGGCGTTACAGTACCTTCAGGGCGTCAGCCACCACATTCCCTATGACTTCGCCCTTTCTGTACCAATCCGGCACGCCAGAAATGCCCTGCATGACAAGCTGGCCCGATTGTTAATCGTCATCTGCGAATTACGCGATCGCGTGCAGATGATTGAAGCGATGCCGGACGATCTGTACAGACTGCTGTGTGATGTTCAGCACTGGCTCGCCTGTCAGGATGAGCGGGAACGAAAAATTACAGCAGAAACGCTAAGAATACGTAGCGAGCAGGTAACGGCGCAGCAGGCTAAACACGCGCTGACGTTGCAAGATGCCGTGCAAGCGAGTTTTGCCCGTCATCTGACGGAAGCCATCCTCCTGATACAGCAATGCGAGCGTCTTGCTGGCGCCATCCATCACGCGAAACCCGCGCCTGCGCAGATGCAGGACCATGTGGCAAAAGGCTATGTTTTCCATCGCGATCATTTGGCCGCTGCACGCACTGCGCTGGGGGCGTTCGTGATCATCCTGAGCGGCTGCCTGGTATGGATTTTCTCGGCCTGGCCTGATGGCGGGACGGCAGTGTCTATCCTTGGCGTCTGTTGTACGTTGTTTGGCAGTTTCGACGCCCCGGCTCCGCATATTGTGAAATACATTATTGGCTCCTTCTGGGGCGTATTGATAAGCCTGATCTATAGCTTTGCCCTTCTTCCACACGTTACTGAGTTCACTGTGTTGGTTGCGGTGTTTGCCCCGGCATATCTGCTGGCCGGATCGCTCCAGGCGCGGCCGCCCACCACGTTTATGGCCATGGGGATCACCCTCACGCTGCCTGTTTTGTGCGAGTTAGATGCCCACTACAGCGGAGACTTCGCTGTGGCTGTCAACACCGCCATCGCCTTATTTGCCGCGACCGGCTTTGCCGTGATCGGTATGAGCTTGCTGCAAACCGTGCAGGCAGACGCGGCCATAAATCGTCTGCTGAAGCGTTGCCACCGCGATATACGACGCAACGTGAAAGGCACCTTTAAAACTGATGAAACGTACTGGACTAATTTAATGATCGACAGAACGGCCTTGTTACTTCCGCGTTTGCAGCGTAGCAGGCAATCGCCAGCGCAGACGCTTAACCAGATGCTGCACTATCTGCGAATTGGCCTCGGCGTGATGCATTTACGCCGTGGCGATTCCCCGGCAGGCGGGGATATGGGGAAAGCGATCAACGAGGTGTTTTACCTACTCAGCCGCGCGACGGATACCGCTATCTTGCGCCAGCGTATTGCCGCAATGATTGGACTCTGTTTGCCTGCCGGGCAGCAACAATCGCAGCAATTCATTGGCAGGTTGGTTGATTTGTACTGCGCATTGCAGGAGCAGAACAGAGAGCAAACCGATGATCAATGACATGAATATTGGCGGTGTCTTTTTCCCGGGCTTGTTGATTATCGCGGTTCTGGCCCTGGTCTTTACCCTGTTGTGCGTGCCGCTTTTCTCTCTCAGCAGGATTTACCGGCGTTTGCCTTATCGCCCGCTGATGGACTTCTCAATCTATATCGTTACCTTTTCCCTGCTTATCCAGGGGCTGAATGCGTTGGGGTTATTCGCATGAAATCTTTGCTATCTCTTTTTGGACGCTATGCACTGACATTAAGCGCAGTGGCGGTGGCAGCACTTCTGGCTTTTATGATGTGGAAACATTATGCGCAGATACCCTGGACCCGCGATGGTCGGGTGCGTGCTGATGTGGTGCAGATTGCGCCTGAGGTTTCCGGGCCGGTCAACAGTGTGATAGTCAAAGATAATCAGTGGGTTAATCGTGGTGATGTGCTCTATACGATCGATCCCCGCTGGTTAAAGCTGGCGGTGGCCAGCGCGCAGGCTGACGTTGAGGCAAAACGCCATGAGATGGTAATGCGCCAGGATGCCGCAACAAGACGTTCCCGCATAAAGGGCGTGATTTCCAGCGAGGATTTGCAGCAAACAGACAGCGCGGCGAACGTCGCGGTGGCGAACTATCATGGTGCGCTGGCCGCGCTGGAACTGGCACAGCTTAATTTATCCCATGCCACGGTTCGCTCACCGGTTGCAGGCTATGTCACGCATCTGCGGCTTCGCGCTGGTGATTATGCCACCGCGGGCGAAACAACAGTGGCTATCGTCGATGCTAACAGCTTCTGGGTTGTCGGTTATTTCGAGGAGACCAAACTGCGCCATATTCGTGTAGGAAGTAGCGTACAGATAGCGTTGATGGGGTTTGAGCCCGCCATTACCGGCCATGTTGAGAGTATCGGGCATGGGATCGGTGACAGTAATGACGAGACGGGCGGGCTTGGCCTGCCGGAAGTGGAACCGACATTCAGTTGGGTACGGCTCGCGCAGCGTATTCCGGTGCGCATTCATATTGACACCTTACCGGCGGGAATTGATCTGGTGGCTGGCCTGTCTGCGAGCGTGTTGATTACGCCATAACCGCATAACGTTTCTGGTCAATATTCCGCACACGTTGAGTTTAACGCTATGAACCACAGAAAAGAACTTATCATCAATTTAATCGCATGGATTAATCGCAATATTCAGTCGCCAATGAAAATTGATGATGTCGCGGCAAAGTCTGGCTATTCAAAATGGCACTTACAGCGACTGTTTTTTGCGGAGACGGGCCAGAATCTGGGCCAGTTTATCAGGGAGCGAAAGCTAAGTTTAATTGCCGAGCAGCTGATCAGCTCCAATGAATCATTAATTAGTCTGGCAATGAAATACGGCTTTGATTCTCAGCAATCATTAACCCGGGCATTTCACAAAAAATATCAACTGCCGCCGCATAAATACAGAAAGACATTTTTCCGTCAGCATTTCGATGATTTTCATACCGACGTAAAACCACGCAAATAATCAACCGACTAATAGTTGGGGGCCAGTCTTCTATTACCAGGCCGGGTGACGGTTCAGGAATATCTCTTTAAAAAGCAGGACGCCTTGACGGAATAACGCGCTTTTGTACCACGATGGTGCGCACTGCATTGCCATAGTGCGTGTTCACCTCGCCATCCAGCCCGTTTATTCGCTTTCTCTGCTGTTTCTTAAAGTTGGCGCGTTAATTGCATGATCAACGATACCGCATCCTGCATGGCAGGAACAGGCACCGTAGCCTGGTAAGCGGCTTGTGGCGAATCGCCACTCCAGTACATCGATTTCAGGCGAAGAAGCCCTGCCGGCAATGCTGTCGGCGGGGCTTTTTTTTGGAGTAAATCTATGAGCAAGTTAAAAGCATGGTTTCAGGGTCCACAAGATATCACCGAAGCCGAAGCCGTTGAGGATTACGCGGTCGGCCGCGTGCCGTCGCACTATCGCTGGCCTATTCCGGCCATTATTCTGGTGTTGCTCGGCAACTCTACCGCCATGTTCTGGTTTAGCCTTGGCGCGGACATGAGCTATCAGGTCGGCTGGCCCATGTTGCTGCTGCCGATTGGTTATATGGTGGTGTTCGCCACCTTAATTGGCTCCTGTATTATGAAGATGGCGAGTAAAGAGGGACTTTCACTCAATTTGATGACGCGCGGGCTGGGATTCGGCTATATGGGATCGGCCTTCACGTCGCTGATTTACGCCGTGAATTTCATCTTCTATTTCCTGTTCGAAGGCACCATCGTCTCTCACGCTATCGCCAACTATGCGGGCGTGCCAGTCAACTCGGCTGCCGGTATCGCCATCTTTGCGCTAATGGGGCTGGCCGCCATCTGGTTTGTCTGGAAAGGCATGTCATCCATGCAATTTCTGCAAACCTGGGGCGTTCCCATTTTTATTGTGTTGTTTGGCTTTTGTATCTGGCAATTAACGCACCATTATCCGGCGGTCGGCTTCAGCGGCTGGCAGCCAAAAGGGGAGATCGACAGTAACGCATTGTGGCTGGTGATGAATATGGCCAACGGGCAGATTGTCTTCCAGGGATTGATGGCCACCGATTACGGTCGTTTTGCCCGTCCGGGTATCAGCCATAAAGGCACTGCCACCATCATGCTGGGGATGCTGATCCCGATTGTGGTGGTGATGCTGTTTGGCGCGTTTATGGCCTACACCTTGATGCCGCATATTCAGGGAGAGGATGTCTGGTCGCTGGCGCTCGATCCGGGCTTTGTCTTCCCGCTGATTATTGGTTTGACCGGCGTGTTATTTGCGGTGATTACCCAGATCCGCATCAACGTGCTCAATCTTTACTCGGGTTCGATTGCACTGTCGAATACGATGGATATGGCGTTTAACTATCGCCCGGGACGTCAGTGGTGGATGCTGCTGGTTTGGTTGCTTGGTGTGGTGTTCTATATCTGCAATATTTTGCAGTATACCGGCACTTTCCTTTCTATTACGGGCATTCTCACCAACACCTGGGTGTTTATTATCCTCGCTGATTACTTTATCTGCCGCAAAGTGCTGCACCTTGCGCCATCCGATTTCGTGGAGTTCCGTAAAGAGTATCTGCGTATGTGGAACCCGTCCGGCGTGATTGCACTGTGTGCTGCTGTTGCGATAGGCGCGGCTGGTGTGCTGGGCCTGTATCCGATGGTGTATGCCTCGTTTATCGCCATGCTGGTTGGCCCGGTGCTGCACGTTGCGATCAGCGTTGCCACCCGCGGCAGCTATTACTTCAAAACCTTCCCTGAGGATATGCAAACCAACTGGAAACCCGCCGATGCTTATCAGGGACCAAAACCGGTATTTAATCCATTACTGAGCAAGGAGGCTGAATAATGCGCATCACCGTTGCAACCATCCAGTTTGAACCAACGCAGTTTAGAAAAGAGGAAAACGTTGCTCGCCTGCTGGCATTAGCAACCCAGGCCGCGCGTGATGGCGCGCGCTTAATCGTCATGCCGGAAATGGCCACCACCGGCTATTGTTGGCTGGATCGCGCGGAAGTCGCCCCTTATGTAGAAACGGCGGACGGCGCCACCAGCCAGGCATTTACTGCCGTTGCGCGTGAATTTAACTGCTTTTTGGTCTTTGGCATGCCGGAGCGGGATCCGCTGACCGATCTTTACTATAACAGCGCTGTTCTGGTTGGGCCGCAGGGCGTGATGGGTGTCCATCGTAAAACGCACCCTTATATATCGGAGCCGAAATGGGCGGCTAACGGCAATAGCGGACATCAGGTATTTCACACGGAGATCGGCAATATCGCGCTGTTGATCTGTATGGATATTCACTTTATTGAAACCGCCCGGCTGGCCGCGTTGGGCGGCGCGCAAATCATATGCCACATCAGCAACTGGCTGGCTGAACGCACGCCCGCACCTTACTGGCTCACGCGTGGTTGGGAGAACGGCTGCACACTGATCGAAAGTAACCGTTGGGGGTGGGAGCGGGGCGTGCAGTTCAGCGGTGGCAGTTGCATTGTGGATAGCCACGGCAATCTGCTGGCCAGTTGTGACAGCGGCGACCAGGTGCTCAGCACGGAATTACCACTGCCTGCGGAGAACCCGCAACTGAATAAGCGTCGGCCTGAGTTGTATCACCGTTTGATGACCAACACGTTTCAGTGGAATCCAAAGGACTTTTTTGGCTTATACGGACGTAATCCCCTGCCTGACGGCAAAGCGTCCCGTATTGCCGTAGCACAGTTCCGCCCGCAAAACGATGTTGATGCCAACCTGTCACAGATTCGGCACTGGGCCGAACAGGCGAAATCGGAGAGTGCGGAACTGCTGGTATTGCCGGAACGTGCGCTGACCGGCGGTAAGGGTAGCCGCTACGCACTGGCGCTGGATGATGCGCCAGTACAGGCGCTGATCGCGCTGGCGATAGAACTCGATATCGCGCTGCTTGCGGGGTTTGCCGAGCGGGAAGGGGAGCAGTGCTATAACAGTGCGGTGCTGGTGAGCAGTGCCGGGCTCGCTGCGCACTATCGGCAGATTCACCTTAGCGAAGAGGATCGGCAATGGGCCTGCGCAGGAAATCAGTGGGTGACCTGTGATCTCCCTTGCGGGCGGGTCGGTATCTTGCTGGGTGAAGATCTGCTGGTGCCGGAAGCTGCACGTATTCTGGCGCTGGAAGGCTGCGACATTATCGCGTGCCCCGCGCAGCTCAATTCCCCTGCGCCAATGGCACATGCTGGCACGGCGATCCCCCATGTCTGGCCAATTCCGCGCGGGGCCGATCCTTACCACTGGCTACTGCCGCGCGTTCGTGCGGGTGAGAATAATGTCTGGCTGGCTTTTGCCAACTGGCCTGCGGCTGAAGGAGAAAGTTTTGGCCTGAGCGGGGTATTCGGCCCGGATACGTTTGCTTTTCCGCGTCAAGAGGCGAAAGCCACAGGTGCGAAAGGGCTGGCGGTGCTGGATATCTCCACAGGTTCAGCCGATACCACCTGGCCCGATCATGTGGTAAGACGTAAAGAGCTGGTGCTGATGCGTCAGCCACATTACTACACTGCGCTGGTTGCTCAACCACCGCGATGAACCACAGGCGCGGCCTACGGGCCGCGTTGATTCAGGAGCCATTATGTCTGCCACTCAGCCGCTGCCTAAACGCGTTATTCCGGTCGGTATTCTCTATTCTGTTTCAGGCGATTATGCGGTTATCGGGCGCGAGATGCTCAACGGCATTCTGCTGGCGATTGAGGAGATAAACGCCAATCCCGCCCATGAATTTACCCTTGCTCCGGTGATCCGGGATCCTCAGGGTTCTCTGGATCTTTACTACGAATATTGCCATGACTTGCTTTATCGCCACGGCGTGCGCCATGTGATCGGCTGCTACACTTCCGCGGCACGTAAAACCATTCTGCCGTTAATCGAAGGCGCAAACGCGCTGCTGTGGCACTCCGCGCGCTATGAAGGGTTTGAGAGCAGCAACAGCGTCATTTACCTTGGTGCCACGCCCAATCAGCATATCTTGCCGATGCTTAGCTGGCTGTTACAGCAGCAGGCGGCGGAAATCTATCACGTCGGTTCTAACTATGTCTGGTCCTGGGAGATGGATCGCATCACCCGTGAAGCCGTGGTCCCTGCAGGCGGCCGCGTGGTGCAGAGTAAATTACTGCCGCTGGGCGACGAAAATGTGGAGACGTTAATCGCTGATATTATCGCCTGCCGCCCGAAAGTGCTGCTGAATACCATGGTCGGCAAAAGTGCCTACAGTTTTTACCGCGCCTGGCATCAGGCCTGCCAGCAACAACCGTGGTTAAACGAGGTGCTGAAGCTAAGCCTGACGCTGTGTGAGCCGGAAGTTCAGTTAATTGGCTCAGAGGCATTAGAGGGGTATCTGGTCTCCGCAAGCTGGTTTCAGTCGATTGACAGCGACGCCAACCGGCGTTTTCTGAGCAGCTATCGCCAGCGCTTTGGTGAACATGTCTCGCCGTCCGTGGACAGTGAGAGTGCCTGGCTGGCTGGACATTTGCTGGCGAGAGCCATTGCACGCCACGGCAATGCCGATGTTGAAGGCGTACGCAATGCCGTATTGCAGGATGAGATGGATTCACCAGCCGGGCGGATCCGCCTCGATGCCGACAATAATCACTGTTGGCTTACCCCGCATCTGGCGCGATGTCACAACGGCAGGCTGGTGAGTTTCTGGCAGACTGATGCTGCAGTGAAACCCGATCCCTGGCTGGCCTGGGTGGATCTCGCGAGTCTCACGCATCGCGGAGGCAGTGCATGAGCCGAAAAAATGTGCAGATGCGCGGATTAAAAGTGTGTGTGATTGGCTGCTCCGATCGTGATAACCAACACCTGGCGCAGCAGTTTAGCCGCATAGGGATTGAGGGCATGTTCTGTGCTACGTTTCCTGATGAGAGCCAACTGGCTGACCAACAACTCCTGTTGTTTGACGGTGATAACTCCACCCTGTTTCACCCCACAAACCTGCTCCCCTGGCCCGCGCTGCCAAAGATTGCGCTCACCGCTATTGAAACGCCATCGCGTTTACAGTGGATTGCTGAGCAGAAGATAGACAGTTATATGCGCAAACCGGTACGTTTTGATGGTGTGATGACGGCTTTTACGCTGGCGCTTAATAATGCTGCGCGTATCAACCAACTGGAAGCGCAACTCCGGCGGCAGGAAGAGCGACTGCGTGCTCGGAAGTTTCTGTTTTCCGCACAATTGCGGGTTATGCACGCGCTACGGCTGGAGGAAGATGATGCCTACAGTTTGTTGCGCCGTGCCTCGATGGCGCAACACATGACCATTGAAAACCTCAGTTGTGAGTTGTTGAACGACACGGAGTCCTGGCTCAACCGGTTGAAATCACTGCTGGCGGAATAGCGTACCGCGTTAACGTAATTTAGCAACATGCTGTGCAAAAAACGGCCTCAATACGAGGCCGGAGGGAACGGGATTTCACTGTTCGGCTTAGTTTCTGACCTTAATCACACCGTCTTTTGACGCTTGATCCTGAAACACCACTTTACCGCTGTCATTTTTGACAATCTTCACCATTAACACATCGTTATCCATGCTGTTTTGCGCAAATACGCTAAAGTTTTCCGGCAGTTTGATATGTAATCCATCGGAGAATGCCTCGCCAGCCGTGCTGGGGTAATTTCCGCTGCTCATGTTATAAAGCGTGGTGATATTGTCTTTGGTGATTTTCAGGTCGCTGTCGTTAAAGCAGTTATCGACATATCCCGGCGCGGTAACCGGGCCACAGGTCACGATTGCAGTATAGCCATTGCGGTATTTGGCCTCTTCTTCCATGTTGGATTTTATCGCCGCAATATTTTTATCCGCTAAAGGGCTGCCATTCGCTTTTGCCTTTTCATACCA
This sequence comes from Kosakonia arachidis, assembly GCF_900116535.1. Lineage (GTDB taxonomy): Bacteria > Pseudomonadota > Gammaproteobacteria > Enterobacterales > Enterobacteriaceae > Kosakonia > Kosakonia arachidis. The sequence goes on from NZ_FPAU01000004.1 coordinate 369,197, forward strand.
CGCCAGCGATTGCTGATAATCCTTTTCGACGCCAATCCCGTTGGCATAGTTGTAACCCAAATCAATTTGCGCATTCGCATCATTGGCTTCGGCTGCTGCACGGGTTAACGCAACACCTTTATTGATATCCTGAGCAACGCTTTTCCCGTAGGTATAGAGAAAACCCAACCGCTGCATGGCCGCCGGATTTTTTTGCGCCGCTGCGGATTCCAACCAGTGAATGGCTTCGCTTTTTTGCTGCGTCGTGCCCTTACTGAGCTCAATTCCCCACGCGGCCTGCGCAGCGATATCGCCCGCTTCAGCTTTCATTTCAAGTTCCGATTTGGCGGCAACAGGCGCAGGCTGCGGAGCAACAGGGGCAGGATCAGGTTTCGTCTGAACTGGTTCAGTTTTGGTACCCAGCAGTGTTTGCAGGTCCTGAATGCGGGACTGATACGCGGTTTGCAGCGACTCAATTGTCGTCGCCTTATTACGAATATCTTTCAGCCATGACAACTGGGATTTGCGCAGCAGGACTTTATTTTCCGGTTGCTGCTGAAGTAGCTGGTTATAGCGCTCGTTAAGCTGGCTATCCATCTTCGACAGCGCAGGCGTGGAGCAAATGGTAAGTTCGACAAAACCTGCGGCTTTTTCGCAATTAAACGAGGCGCTGCTGGCCATTTGCGAAATGCAGCACAGCAAGCCTGCCAGAATGACTTTCTTCATAATCTTGCCCTTTTTGAGTTTGAATATCTCTATCGGGCTGAAACTAAAAAGCTTTAGGGCAAACAGCGATACTTTGTACGTGGTAATGGCGGAAACGAGATAACAGACTGACCAGACGGGCACAGCAGAGGATTGACGGGTGGATATCGCAAAAAAATGTGTGAGACTAAAACGGGTTTGCCTACCGTTCGACCGTCAGTGAATTCTCTCACGCATACATTCCAGCGCAGCATAGCGGTTATGCCTGCGCAGATGTTTCTGGCCTATGCATGTCTCTTTATGCTTCGTTCACCATTCCAGTAGAGAAGAGACAAAATGAATGCATTATTTACCCCTGTTATGGCAGGAAAACTGCGTCTTCAACATCGTGTTGTTATGGCGCCGACAACGCGGATGCGCACGGATAAAGGCGGTGTACCCGGAGATTTAATGGTTGAGTATTATCGCCAGCGCACCAGTCTGGGAGGTCTGCTGATTGCGGAAGCGACCGCGATTTCACCTTTCGCGAATGCTTACGCTGATGCCCCTGGCATTTTTAATCCTGCACAACAGGCGGGATGGAAACGTGTTGTTGATGCGGTGCATGAGCAAGGCGGCCAGATTGTGTTGCAACTTTGGCACCCAGGACGCCAGTCCTTGCCGGAACTCTCCGAAGGGCAGGCTCCTGTCGCGCCCTCTGCACTGATAGCGCAGGATACCTACGGTATGGTCAAAAATGAAGACGGAACTTATGAAGGGAAACTGTTCCCTGAACCCAGGGCCCTTGAAGAGCGTGAAATTGTCGGGATCATTGCGGCGTTCGGGCTTGCGGCGAAACGCGCGAAAGCTGCCGGTTTCGATGGCGTTGAACTCCATGCGGCGAACGGCTATCTGCCGGAGCAATTTCTGCTGGATGGCAGTAACTTACGCCGGGATAAATGGGGCGGAAGCCTGGCAAATCGAACACGTTTTTTACTGCAGGTTGTGACTGCACTCATAGACGTTTGGGGTGCAGGGCGAGTCGCTGTGCGTATTTCACCAAGTGGGATTTATGGCGATATGCGTGACAGCGATCCGGCGTCGACATTTTGTTATTTGGCCGAAAAGCTAAATGATTCGGCACTGGCTTACCTGCATATTATTGAGCCTCGCATTGTGGGACCGGAAGATCGTGACAGTGGTTATTATGCTGAACCTATTGCCAGCCATCAGTTGCGCGCGTTTTACCATGGCACGATTATCGCTGCGGGTGGGTTCAAACCCGAAGCCGCTGAGCAGATGCTGGCGGCGAAGGATGCCGATTTAATTGCATTTGGTCGCTTATTTACCGCTAACCCGGATCTGCCTGTACGTATTCAATATGGTTACCCGTTAACGCCTTATCAACGCGAAACGTTTTTTGGTGGTAATGGGCACGGATATATTGATTTTCCTACCTGGCAGCCTTAATAAATAATAAAATCGGGCACATGGCGGTTGCCCGATTTGTTGTTTTTATATACGCCAGCTCACGTAAGCATCGCTGATATTTTGCGGTTTCTCTTGCTTCTCAACAGCACGTCCCGTTGACTGTTTACCTGACGATTCGTTAGAGCTGTGATACGCCTATTGACGCACCACCATCAACGTACAGTGTCTGCCCGGTAATAAATCCAGCATCGTCACTCAGCAAGAACTGAGCGGCCGCGGCTATCTCCTCGGGCTGGCCCAAACGTTTCATCGGAACACCGGCAAGGTAGCGCTGCTCACCCTCACTTCCAGCGGCGTTGTTGGCCCGAAACAGCGCTGTTTCTGTCGGCCCCGGAGCCACTGCATTCACGGTAATCCCTTGCGTAGCCAGTTCCAGCGCCCAGCTACGTGTGAAACTGACTAACGCGGCTTTGGCGGCAGCATAGGATGTCCGCTGCGGTACGCCGAGTACCGTCAGGCTGGCAATGTTCATAATTCTCCCCCAGCCGCGGGCGCGCATACCCGGTAAAGCGCTTTGAACCGCCAGCAGTGCGGGATGCAGGTTAACCCTCAAGACCTCATCAAGCGTATCTGTCGTGACATCAGGCAGCCATTGCGGGCGTACCAGGCCGACGTTATTGATGACGCCATCCACCCTGAACGCCGCATTTATCTTGCTGAATTGCTGTTGTACCGCCGGGGTATCGGCAAGATCGAGGGCAATAAATTGCCCCGGATAACCCTGTTCAGGCGCATGGCGAGCAATCCCGATAACATGATGCCCGGCACTGGCCAGACGTTCAGATAAAGCGAAACCGATACCTTTACTGGCTCCGGTAATGAGAAATGTTCTTTGCTGATTCATCTAATCCTCCGCGATGCGCAATGACAAAATCCGGCGTTGTGATGCGCCGGATAAGTAGAAATTACTGAGCGGGATTAAGGCGCAATGGCCGCCTGTAATGCCACATCGGCAGCACTGATGCCTTCCAGTGCCAAGCCGTAACCTGCACCTTCATCAATGATGCGACGAAGTTTCTGCGTGAGTGCGATACGAGTGTAACGGCTTGTCAGTGGCGGCAATGCGGCAAGCGATTCTGCCAGCTCATGTGCGCGGGGCAGCAGCCTGTCCCGCGGCAAAATTTCATTCACCACACCCCAGTCTTTGGCCGTCGTTGCATCCAGTTCCTGACGCGTCAGCAGAAAATAACGGCCGCGCACGCTGCCGATGACTTCCGGCCATAAGAGATTGACCCCATCCCCCGGCACAATACCGAATTCGAAATGTGGCTTGTCCTGGAACACGGTATCAGGGGTGGCCAGCACGATATCAGACAGTAAAGCGTATTCTGAATGCAGGCGAACCGGGCCGTTCAGTGCCGCTATCACAGGTACTTCAATATCCAGCAGATTCATCAGCACCTTCTTGCCTTCGCGATAAATCTTGTCGTAGCCGCGAGGAGTGAAAAAATCGAAACCATCGGGACTGATATTTTCCATAAATGCCTCACCTGCGCCTGTCAGGATAATCACCCGGTTATCCGGATCGGCTCCGATTTGATGAAACAGTTCGACAAATTCTTCGTGGGTGTGGCCGTTAAACAGCAACGAACTACCTTCCGTGTGTAGCATGACTTCAAGCACCCCACTGGCTGAGCGGGTAAGGCGCGCGTGAGTAAAGCGATGACGGTAATGTTCGAAACGGGACATGATAGTGATTCCTCGGTTATCAGTTTTCGGTTAAAGCATTCAGTTTTGCAACGGCGCGCACCACAGCGGGGCGTGCTGATAGGGTTTCAAACCAGTGTTTAAGATGGGGCATCTCTTCAAGGCTGATACCGGCGAACTGACGTCGCCACATCCAGCCGTAATGTGCGATATCCGCAATGGTGTATTCATCGCCCGCAACCCAGCGTGTTGCTGCAAGCTGGCGCTCCAGCAAACGGGTCACTCTGATGGCTTCCTGGTTAAAACGCGCTTGTGCCAGCGGTTGAGGCTCGTGGGCAGGCCGGGTAAAGAAACCGGCCTGCCCGAAAGCGGGACTGACAGCCGAAGCATGAAAAAATAGCTGTTCAAACACCCGCGCCCTGGGCTTCCCGCCAGAGGGCAGCAGGTTTGCGTGCTTTTCGGCCAGATAAACCAGAATGGCCGCCGACTCGCGCAGTACCATCTCGTTGTCCGGATCGTGCAGTACCGGCACCTTACCGTTGGGATTCAGCGCCAGAAAAGCATCCTGATTTTGCTCACCCTGGCGAATATTGATGCCGCGCAACTGCCACGGCAGGGCAAGCTCCTCCAGCAGAATGGCGGGCTTAATACTGTTTGGCGTGGCGAAGGCGAAAAGTTCGTACATAGTCTGACTCCACATTTGGCGTTTAAACGGGAGGGGTAATTTCTGCCCGCTGTCGTTGAAGTAGAGTATCTGCTAATGTCGGTGGGTAATGGCAGATGGCTAAATGTGATAATTGCTATTCCATGGAGGAATATGATGGACCGCTTTCAGGCGATGCAGATGTATGTTCAGGTGGTTGATGCCGGTTCTTTTTCCGCCGCCGCGCGTATTTTGAATATTGGGCAGCCAGCCGTATCCAAGACGATTGCTCAACTGGAAAAGCATCTTGACGTACGGTTGTTGCTGCGTACCACGCATGGCCTGACACCCACGGAAGCGGGCCAGCGTTTCTACGAGCGCGTCAGGATTGCCCTACAGCAAGCTGAAGAAGCAGAAATTGCCGCACGAAGCGCAGACAAAGGCCTGTCGGGTATTCTGAGGGTGGCCGCCGCGCCCACCTTTGCCCGATTACATGTCATTCCTTTTCTGCCACATTTTATGGAACAGCACCCGCAATTGAAGGTTGATATCAGGCTCGACGATCGTCCAATCGATCTGATTGCTGAAGGTATCGATATCTGTTTGCGCATGGGCAACCTCCAGGACTCTGGGGCGGTGGCGCGTAAGCTGGCAACGTCCCGACGTTCTGTACTGGCAACGGCGGACTATTTATCCCGTTTCGGTTATCCAAAACACCCCAGGGACCTCAGCCAACATGAAGCGCTGGTTTTTAGCCAGGTGAATGATACATGGCAGTTCAGACGGGGTAATGAAGTGGAAAATGTGGTGCTTAACGGACGGCTTCATTTAAGCGCAGCGGAAGGTGTCAGAGCCGCTGTACTGGCAAGTATGGGAATTACTATTGCTTCAGACTGGATGTTTTCGCAGGAAATTGCGACGGGGATGGTGGAACGCGTTATCAATGAGTGGACACTGCCTGACATTGATTTATGGGCCGTTTTTCCAGGTGGACGGATGGCCACAGCCAAAGCCCGCCAGTTTTCAACCTTTGTTGAAACCCTATTACAGGCCTAAAACGTCTTTTGTATTGATGCAAAGCCGTTCCGACAAGGAGAAAAAAATCGTTGGCTTGTAGTCACTGTTTTATTCACGCAGGCGGTCGGGTGATTAGCCTCTCTTGTAACCAGCCCGGTAAACCGGAACGTTTACCTGCGCGGGTTGCGGTCTGCTTTATGCAGATAATATCAGGCCTGATCCCAGGGCGGGTTGTCGCCAAAAGCCCGGGCCAGGTAATCGACAAAACGACGGACTTTCATTGGAATGCGTAGCGCACCCGGATAAACCGCTTGAATAACTAAATCACTGACAGTGTAATCCGGCAGCAAGGGGAGCAGGGCCTTGCGGCGAATATAATCGCCAAAAACAAAGGTGGGTCCATAGACAATCCCCGTTCCGGCCAGCGCAGACGCCACCAGTAACTGCAGGTTATTTGCCGTCAGCCTGCACGGCCCATCAATCACGTGCGCGTGTTTTTGTTTGTCAAAAAGCGTCCAGTTTCCTTCTGAGACGGCTTCGCTAAAAGCCAGCCGTGAAGCACTCTGCAAATCCTCCGGCGTTTGCGGAGTGCCGTGCCGCAAAAGCCAGCCAGGAGACGCGCAGAGAACCATGCGACAGGGTGCCAGTTGACGCGTGACAAGCTGGCTGGATTTGAGTCTGCCAATCCGGATAGCAACATCCACTCGCGTATCCAGCAGATCGACATAGCGATCTTCCAGCAGCACCTCCACATTCACCTCAGGGTGATCGTCCAGATAGCGAGCTACTACGCGTGCGACATGAAGCTCACCGAAAGTAACAGGAACGGTAACGCGCAAGGTGCCACGCGCAGTGGCCTGGGTATCGCCCGCTTCGCGGTTTGCCTCTTCGTAGGCTTCGAGGATCTGTTTGCTGCGTTCGTAATAGATCTGACCGACATCGGTCAAACTTAATCGTCGGGTTGAACGTTGCAGAAGCCGGGCATTCACGTCGGCTTCAATCGCGCTGATGTGTTTGCCCGCCATGGCCGGAGACATGCCAAAACGTCTTGCGGCGGCAGCAAAACTGCCTTCCTCAACGGTAGCAATAAAAACAGCAAGGCTGGTTAACCGATCCATTTCTTTACCATTCAATACTTATGTTATCGACTCTCGCTACTTTACATGGAATTATCAAATACTGTGATGGAGTTTATGCTGCTGGCTGGTAAAACAGAGGAGCAATTCAATGAAACTCAACGTCAATGGCACACAAATTCAGGTCAAGCAGCAAGGGAGCGGGGAGCTGGCACTGGTCTTTTTGCATTATTACGGCGGTTCGTCACGAACCTGGGATGTGGTTGCCGGGGCGTTGTCGGCGCATTACCGGACGGTAGCCATCGATCATCGCGGTTGGGGCGAATCGGCAAAACCTGAAAGCGGATACGAGTTGGCGACGCTGGCAGCAGATGCGCAGGCGGTAATCAGCGCACTTAACCTGCAACGCTATATTCTGGTGGGGCATTCGATGGGGGGAAAGGTTGCGCAGCTTATTGCTTCGCATCAACCGACCGGCCTTGAAGGGATGATTCTGGTCGCGCCGTCGCCACCTTCGCCAATGCGCCTTTCGCAGGAAGAACGCACGCTATTAACCAGTGCTTATTCGTCCCGTGAATCGGTCGAATACGTGATTGATCATGTTCTGACAGCGAAGAAACTGAGCGCCGCACAGCGGGAGCAGGTGATTGAAGACAGCCTGAAGGGTAGTCCGCAGGCGAAAAGAGCCTGGCCGGAAGTGGCAATGGCGGAAGATATTACGGCGGACGTTGCTGCGATTAAGATCCCCACGATGGTGATTTTGGGCGAGCGGGATAAGGTGGAACGCCGCCCGGTACTGGAGGCTGAGCTTTTGCCGCGCATCCCGCAGGCGGGTATGCATATCATCCCCGAAGCCGGGCATCTGCTGCCGCTCGAAGCGTCGCAAGAGCTTACAGAGGTGATTGCACGTTTTATTACGTACGCGCTCTGAAGCCTTAACGCAGGCAGGCGTTGCATCGTGTGATCATTGCGTCGTCCTCGCTGTTGGGCGTAAGCCCATTTTAAAAGGCTGTGCTATTCGATTAACAGCCTGGCTCATTTATCCGGCGGGAGGTTGTGCTGGTGAGTGCGGCAGACGAACTGCGGGGTTTTTTAATCGGTGGAGAATTCAGGGCCGCTGAAACGGCCCTGTGCAGGTGACAGCAGGCTATGCGGATCGCGGCTGCAACTGGTAAATCCATGCGCTTACGCATTTGCCCTCAGCGGTGGTGACCTCGACCAAAACGCGGTCATAGCCCTCTTCAAATTCATCCAGCATCGGCCAGTGCGCGGTAAGGTTGTCGGACAAAAACAGGTAACCGTGTACCTGTGCGCCGTTTATATCCAGTACGATGCCAGGAAAATCGGCGGCGGCTCCCCAGCCACGCGCGTAAAACGTACCCGTGACGTAGCCCGGCAGCCATTCACCGCCGATATTTTCCAGAATATGTGCATTAGAACAGCCGGGACGCAGCGTGCCATAGACAAATAACGATTCCATTTTCCCTCAACAATCAACGCGATAAATACCCGGCGGGCGACGAGTATTCAAAATACGGTTTTGTGATGAGGTTCGCAACTGTCTGCAAGCGTGGTGCGAGGTAAACGTTGGAAAGCAAAAAGCCTGCCCGAAAGCCGTCTTCATCATGGCTTATGACTGGCAACAGTTTCTTATCTTTACTGATAAATTTATTAAATAAAAATCACGCACTGAAATAAGAGGTTAATGACTTTGTCGTTATTATCGTTGAGTGAAATCTCATAAGGATTCATCAAGTGAATGTAACTAAACAGGCATTGACGTGTTTTTCCGGAAAGATTTTGAGTACCGGTATGGTTTTCTTGATGATTTCATGCGGTGCTTCCCCGGATGTTCATGTGCCGGAAGGCAAGTGTGACACCATTGCGAATTACGATATACATTATTCCCGGTTTGATGAAACAGCTCAGCAACTGGCGCACGGGACCGGGTGTTTTATCAGGACGGACTTCAGCAAGACGGCCCCGGTCAGGGTAAATCCCGTTAAAGGCAGGATGACCATCAGGGAGGCTCTCCATACCGCACTCGCCGGGACGGCGCTGAAAGTGACTGAACAGCAGGCTAATTCGATGACGGTCAGATGATGGGGGCGAGGAATGCAATCCAGGGCATAAAAGCGCCTCGCGCCAGAACAGTCATTCATCCGGAGTCCTGGGTTATGAAAGGGCCTGAGGTGGTTTAATGCTGAGTGCCCGGGAGAGCAGAATGGAAAACTACGAGCAGATATACCAGGCACTTCGTACTAATGACAAACCCGCCTGGACCGGTGATGGCTATCCCCGGGCATGGACAAAACTGACTGAAACGCTCGATTTACTGGCAGCAGCGAGTCAGTTACCTGTGCCGGGCAGCCATATCCTGGAACTGGGATGCGGCAACGGAATGATGGCATCCCTGTGGTTTGCCCGGAAAGGATATCATGTCTGTGGCGTGGATTTTTCGCCCACCGCTATTGACTGGGCGCGGGAAAATTTCGCACGACAGGGGATTTCAGGCGTTTTTCTGCAGGATGATGTCTGCTCGCTGGCGCAACTGGAAGACCATCGCTTCGATCTGATTTTTGACGGCAGTTGCATGCACTGTCTGACGGGCAGCCAGCGTGGACAGGCTTACCGCCAGGTCAGACGTTTGCTCAGGGAAAATGGGACGTTCATTATCAGCAGTATGTGCGGTGAGCCAGGCTATGAGGAGGATCGCCAGCACTATGAGGCGTCAAGCCATATCCTTTACAGGAAAGGTAAGCCATGGAGAACACTGATGCCGCTGATCTCGTTGCAGCATGAAATTATTTCGGCAGGTTTTATTATTCAGTCCGTGAAAGTCGCCCACAATCCATGGTGGGACCATGTAATGATGGCCGTAACAGCCAGACAGATTACTGGCACTGATTAAAACCTGAAAAAGGCCAGGTGTTTTTTGAATAAGTAATAATGAGCTGATTTATTCGTAAACCACGACTCAGCCATAGTATTGCCATTTGCATGCATCGGGTTTCTGATTACTTGCTGAAAACAGCAGGTCTGACAGCGGAACTGGCGTCATATAATAATGACAAAGAGTGTCACACATCGTTTAATTCAGCACGCAATAACGTTTCAAACGCATTGCGTGCGGGATGAAGATCTATTCTGCTATTTTTTATAAAATAATTCTGCACGGGAAATAACTCGGTAAATGTGTACCCCTTGATATTACCTGTTCTTTTGAACTGCTCAAAAAAGCCAGCAGGTACCAGCGAAACACCTGCACCGGAACTGACACACCCAAGAATAGTTCCATAACTTGCAATGTTGGTGATATCGACCGTGACCTGATTCTGATTTACCCAACGCTCCAGGGCCTGTCGGTAAGGGCAACCGTGTGGCCACATATAAATGCGTTTACCTTTCAGGTCCTGAGGAACGGATATCTTTCCTGCATAAGGAGAGGCAATCAATACCAGTGATTCTTTGTGAGCATTCACATAGGTGATATCCGTATGGTCATCCTTTGTCGCAATAACAGCGCAATCGAGTTTATGTTCGGCAACATCATTGACTAACTGTTGCCATGTTCCTGTGCTGAACTGCACCTGGACTGCAGGATAGCTCTGGTGGAATTTTGATAGCACCCTCGGTAGCCGCCCTGTTGCCGCAGATTCAATAGCCCCGATCCGCAGGATCCCGGCAGGCTCTGATGAGGGTTCAAGCGCCCGGCGGGCTTCCTGGCAGTACGTCAGTATTTTGCTGGCGTACTCAAGCAGTCTTTCTCCTGACGGTGTGATGACCAGTCCACGGCCCTTACGGATGAAAAGAGAAACACCCAGTTCCGTTTCCAGGAGCTTAATTCTGTTTGTGATATTTGAGGGAACGCAGTGCAACATTTCGGATGCTCTGGCGATGCTACCCTGCTCTGCGACGGTTTTAAACATTTTCAACTGAGATAAATCCATACTCTTATACCTCACGAAAAGTGAATAATTAACTCACTATAAGTCAGTTGTTGTGTGCCAATCAATCATCCTACAATCCCTGGAACAGGGGGCATCAGACATTATTTTTCAACACACTGTAATGCAAACCGAAAATAGTTAATTTTTCATCCATTAATCCATGAATAGGGCTGGAGCCTTTAAATAATTTCAGCCAGTAAATAACAGAGGTGAATAGATGACTTCATTATCTTTGCAATGCTGTGATGACATATCGACAAAACCTTCCTCTATGCAGGAATTGGGTGAGTTATTCATTGATGCTTTGCCTGAGCATATCTCAATGTTAAAAATTTCTGGTCGATGGATAACCGGAGATATTCGCAGGTCACCCGTGCTCGCGCATATTGATCACATCAAAGAGATTCAGCGTATGATGTACGAGGTTCTTTGCCATGAGATAAAACAGGAGGCGCAGGTTTATGCGGAGGATGCTTTTCTCGCCTTCCTGAAAAAGGAAAACGTTGATCCTGTCATCCTCAACTTCTTTAACAGCTGGAATGAAATGCACAAAACGACAAGCTTGGTATCCGGAAAAATCATCATGCGCTTTTCCGCTGATGCCCTTTATATTTCCCATGAAGATCAGACTATTTATCATAACGTTCTGGTTCACTGAAATACGGAACAGACTATCGTATTTCGTTACCTGCTATTAGCCAGGCAACGATGCATCAGGTGTTACAAGAGAGACAAATTGAAAACTGGTTTTTATTGCTTTTGTGGGGGCTGTAATAAGTTATGAATATTGATTTTTCTCTTGTCGCACTGGGGGGCTTCGCTTTCTGTGGTGGTTTAATCGATGCTGCTGTTGGTGGTGGAGGGCTTGTTCAAATTCCTGCTCTTATTCATGCTCTACCGGGATCCAGCCTGGCGACAATTTTTGGTACCAACAAACTGGCAGTATTGCTCGGGAACGCATTTTCTGTTTCTGGGTATCTCCGCCGGGTAAAGATTATGTGGGCGCTCATTATTCCAGTCATGGGGGCTGCATTTATTTTTTCATTCGCTGGCGCATACACTGTTTCTCTTATACCAAGGGAGTTGATGGAATATCTGGTTTTTGTAGTCCTTGTTATTATGGCAGTCTATACGTTTATAAAAAAAGATCTGGGCCGACGACATGCTGATATCAGGATTGGTCTGAAAGAGATACTGGTGGGGATAGTGTTAGGCGCATTTATCGGATTCTATGACGGCATATTCGGCGCTGGCAGCGGAAGTCTTTTATTGTTTGCCTTTGTTAAATTCTTTGGGTTTGATTTTTTGAATGCTTCTGCATCAGCCAAATTAATAAATCTGGGGACTTTTACTGCCGCGTTGCTTTTTTTTGTTCCATCAGGGAATGTATTGTGGATAACAGGAGGTATAGTTGGTATTTGTAATGTTGCAGGTGCTGTTACAGGCGTATTTCTAGCCTTGCGGTATGGCAGCGGATTTATCAGAGTTTTTTTTCTGATTCTATTACTGTTTCTCATCGGACAGATGGGGGCAAATTCAGTCAATGTGTTCATCAATGCGCAGATCCAGTGACTCGTACTGAGCATCGTAAATACAGCTCACGTGGTCGCTGGTAATAATAAACAAAGCATCAACGGGATGTTATTTTTTTTAATTTAGAATAATGATGGTTCTTGTTTATTGTAATCCGGATGCTATAACAGGGTTATTCTTTAGCCCTTACGAAGAGGGCAACGGTATTCCAGGGATTTATAAAAATGGCTAAATTATCTTTTATAGCTTCTTTTTTCATTTTGGTTCTTTCCGGATGTGCTGGTATCTCCAGTGTGGGAATGACTGTTGCTCCTCATAGCCCTTATCCTGGTCTGTTTCAGTGTGAGGGCAAAGAACAGCAAAAAGCCATTATGACAGGTGAACGACCCGAATGGGGGGCAGATACAGATACGTTGCCTGATACCCAGCGATGCAAAAAAGAACATTAACGGAAAATATTTGAGACTTCGGTCACGTAGTCAGCATCCTGGATATGTCTGTGTACTGCAGTCATTTTTGATTAAAAATAAGTCTCAACATGGATGCTATAGTGATGAGACTGCCAACTACTCTGATCATCGTGTAAATTCCTCTTTTGTGTGAAGTGAGATGGTAATCCCCCGAAAAGTGGGTGTGTTCATAAGTAGAATTTTCTCGTAGCCGGTGAAACAGCCGGGTAAACGCCAATGGAAAACAACTTCTGGATGGGATGACGAGGTTTCAGTTCAGTGGCTGGCTGGTGTCCGATAACCGGAAAAATAGCGTTGTTTATAAAGGCAAGCAGACGGGCGGTATTCTTCACGCGAACATATTGAATACAATGCTAGAAAGCAAAAATCCCGCTTAAGTTGCCTTAAGCGGGATTTTCTAAATCTGGCTCCTCTGACTGGACTCGAACCAGTGACATACGGATTAACAGTCCGCCGTTCTACCGACTGAACTACAGAGGAATCGTGTGGAGGCTTATCTTAGCGGCGAAAAATCTTTTGTCAAACCTCATTTTAGCGATGACGAACTGACTGCTGAATCCATCGACAGTTTGACCCAATAAACACCAATTTTCGGAGTAAATGCTTTGCAGGATCAGGATTTCTCCCTCATCATTTGAAATGTGATTTCACCTTTCGCGGCTAAGGACCATTTTGAACCTCGTTACTCCCTTACGCCAGGCCGTCATGCGTACGCCCTGGTACAGAAAACGTAAAAGTTACCGTGTATTATTCTGGCGAGAAATCACGCCCCTTGCCGTACCGATCTTCCTGGAAAACACCTGTGTTTTGATGATGGGTGTGCTCAGCACGTTTCTGGTGAGCTGGCTGGGTAAAGAAGCGATGGCGGGCGTCGGCCTGGCGGACAGCTTCAATATGGTGGTGATGTCTTTTTTTGCCGCCATTGATTTAGGCACGACGGTGGTCGTGGCTTTCAGCCTTGGCAAACTGGATGGTGAACGGGCGAGGGCGGCAACGCGGCAGTCGCTGGTGATCATGACGTTGTTTGCCATTGTACTGGCAGCGGTGATCCACTACTTTGGCACGCAAATCATCGACTTTATTGCCGGTGCGGCGACAGCGGAAGTTAAAGCGCTGGCGCTGACCTACCTTGAACTCACCGTTATCAGCTACCCCGCGGCGGCGATTGCCCTGATTGGCAGCGGCGCACTGCGTGGTGCGGGCAATACCAAAATCCCGCTGTTGATTAATGGCGGGATGAATATCCTCAACATCATTATCAGCAGCATCCTGATCTATGGCCTTTGGGGCTGGAAAGGCATGGGTTTTGCCGGGGCAGGGCTGGGGTTAACCATTTCCCGCTATATTGGCGCGGTCGCAATCATCTGGGTGTTGATGATTGGTTTTAACCCGGCGCTGCGGATCTCGCTGAAAAGCTACTTCGAGAAACTTAACTTCTCCATTATCTGGGAAGTGATGGGGATCGGCATTCCGGCCAGTATCGAGTCGGTGCTGTTTAACGGCGGAAAACTGTTGACGCAGATGTTTGTTGCGGGCATGGGTACCAACGTTATCGCCGGTAACTTTATCGCTTTCTCTGTGGCGGCGCTGATTAACCTGCCGGGTAACGCGCTGGGTTCCGCGTCTACCATTATTACCGGTAAGCGCCTCGGTAAAGGGCAGATCGGCCAGGCAGAACGCCAGTTACGCCATGTCTTCTGGCTTTCGACGCTGATACTGACGGCCATTGCCTGGGGTACCGCGCCGCTTGCCGGGTTGTTCGCCTCCTTTTATACCCAGGAAGAGGACGTAAAAGAGGTAGTTAAGGTGCTTCTGTGGCTTAATGCGGCATTTATGCCGATTTGGGCGGCGTCGTGGGTGTTGCCTGCGGGCCTGAAAGGCGCACGCGACGCCCGTTTCGCCATGTGGGTTTCGATGTTGGGGATGTGGGGTTGCCGGGTAGTGGCAGGGTATACACTGGGGATCATGCTCGGTATGGGCGTGATTGGTGTCTGGCTAGGGATGTTCCTCGACTGGGCGGTGCGCGGCGTCTTCTTCTACTGGCGCATGGCGAGCGGCAGGTGGTTGTGGAAGTATCCAAAGCCGCAGAAAGGCGCCATTTCTGCGCAACCTGGAGAATAATTCGGCAAACGCGCTGAAAAAGAGAAATCAGGCTTTGACAAGGCCCTGAGGCGTCGCTAATATTCGCCCCGTTCACACGATTCCTCTGTAGTTCAGTCGGTAGAACGGCGGACTGTTAATCCGTATGTCACTGGTTCGAGTCCAGTCAGAGGAGCCAGATTTAGAGAAGCCCGCATAAGGAAACTTAAGCGGGCTTTTTGCTTTTATTGCATCGCTCATGAAAAGCATCAGGTGTATTAATCAACGGGGAGCAGGTCACTCCCAATTCGCCGGCCTGATAACCGGTGTTTCAGACCCGGAAGGTTTCCACCATTCCCCGAAGCGCGTGAGCCTGCTCTGAAAGCGACTGTGACGCTGACGAAGATTCTTCAACCAGTGCGGCGTTATTCTGCGTGACGCCATCCATCTGGTTCACCGCAATGCTGACCTGCGAAATCCCCTGCATCTGCTCTGATGAGGCCTGAGAAATGTTGTCCATGGCCTCCGCGAGCTCGCCTACCATGCCGACAATTTTAAGGATGCTCTGGCCTGTACCTGCAGCCACTTCCACACCACTTTCCACCTGCTCAACAGCCTGCTCAATCAGATGCTTGATATCCCGCGCGGCGGTGGCGCTGCGCTGGGCAAGCGTCCTGACCTCACCGGCAACCACGGCAAAGCCCCGTCCCTCTTCACCGGCCCGGGCAGCTTCCACAGCCGCGTTGAGGGCAAGAATGTTCGTCTGGAAGGCAATACTCTCGATGACGGCAGTGATATCCCTCACCTTTGTCGCGCTCTGTGAGATGGCGTTCATGGTTTCCGACATACGATGCATGTCTGCTTGTCCTGCGCGCGCAAGGGATGCCGTGTCGCGGGCTGACTCTGCAGTCTGCTGCGCGCCTGTTGTGTTGCTTTTCACCGTGGCGGTGAGCTGCTCCATGCTGGCGGCCGTTTCCTGCAGGGCGGCAGCCTGCTGTTCCGTGCGGGAGGACAACTCCGTATTACCCTGCGCAATCTCGTCTGCCGCCATTGCCACAGACGCGGCTGAATCTTTAATCTGTGACACCAGTTCGCGCAGGTTCGTCTGCATGCCATCGAGCGATGCCATGAGACTGTCCGTGTCATTGTGGCGAAGGATCAACGGAGTCGTCAGATCCCCGGCGGCAATTCGCGACACGACCTCAGCCGCATAACGCGGTTCTCCGCCCAGTGTTTTCAGTGTGCTACGGTTAATCAGATAAACCAGTATAAAGAGCAGAATGCTGATAACGAGAAATTGGGCGATATTCTGGTAAAGAGAACTGAGAAAGACTTCCTGGATATCATCAACATAAAGACCCGTCGTAATAATCCATCCCCAGGGTGACCATGGAATGTTGTAGGCAATTTTGGGCTTCGGAACGGTGTCTCCCGGGCGCGGAAAATCATAGGCGGTAAAACCATCATGGCCATCCTTCGTCACCGTGACCATATCTCTGTAAATATATACGCCATTCGCATCGACAACATCTGGCCCCTTGCCAATTAACGCGGCATTGATGGGATGCATAATGACCTGCACCTGGTTATTCAGAATAGTAAAATATCCTGTGTCGCCGTAGCGTAGGTCTTTAATGATCAGGATTGCACGTTGTTGTGCGTCCTCTTTTGATATCAGTCCCTTATCAACAAGCGCGGCCTGCGTTTTCACCACGCTGAGGGCTAACTGGGAAACATACATTAATTCCTTTTTTCGTAGCGCCAGCTGGTCATCTTTAATTTTTACTGAGCTAAAGAATAATGACCCGGCAAGGCTTAGCAGTGCGACAGCAAGTGGAAGCCATAGTTTATGCGCAAAGGATAATTTCATAGCATGCTAACCTGTTGTTGTTGTATAGGCAGATATTGCGCAGGCCTTTCGATATCAGGTCACGCTTAATTTTTTTATCGGCAAGGAAAGAGAAAAAATTAATCGATAAAATTGATATATATGATATATATCACTATTTTGGTATAATGAACTGAATTATCTGATAAATGAAACATTAGTATGTACTGGCGTCATCAGTATGACTCAATTTCAACAAACATATATGAATGTGATTACTGACGTAAGAACAGTTTTTCCTGCCTACGCAACATTGATACCGATACAGGTAGTCTGGTTTCAGACAACCACCCGTCAACGATTGTAATCACATCCAGGAGAGTATTCGTATAATTTTCCGGTTATCACGTAACCGTGACGGACGGGGGCCCTGAACTGGCAATACACGAGGCTGAGTATGTGTGAATTCATCACAGGGGTTGCAGGAGTCGCCAGCATCATTCTGGTGATTATCGGCATGGATTTCTACTGGCGGCGTCATTAAGACAATGCCGTGTTTTCGTGCCCCGTCACTTAGCGCTCTCTACGGTTCCGGATATAACGGTACGGGGTAAGCTGGCTGCGGGCAAACCGCTCCTAATTGGTTAAGACAAACTGCTGTAACAACATCCGCTCCCGGCGAGAAGCGGACGTTAGCCGCTGCCAGATGACTGGCGAAATAATGGCGATACATTATTTAGAACTCAGTGATGTTAGTTTATTGTTACTTTCAACAAGTGACTATCTGTACAGGAAGTAGAAAATGCATCCAAAATACGTTTTCGTTAACACTGTTCCCCCAGCAGAAGATTTCTGCCGTTTACGCGTCATATCTGGCTTAACGCCTCGCCCTCTGGATGCAGTGAAACGAGCGCTCCCGGGAAGCTGTTACGGGGTTCATATTGAGTATGCTGGGCTAATTGTCGGTATGGGGCGCATCATCGGTGATGGTGCTCTGAACTTTGAGATTGTCGATATTGCTGTTGACCCGGATCATCAAGGAAACGGTCTTGGTCGAAAGATCATGCAAAATTTGATGTCGTGGTTTGAAAAGCATGTGTCACCAGGTGCCTATATAACCCTTATTGCCGATGTTCATGAATTATATGAAAAATTCGGCTTTAAAAACGTTCGTCCAGCAAGCGAAGGTATGGCATTGGTATGGGCCGGTAATGATCAATCAGCTCTATATTGATTAATACACTGTACCAGAAGCTTGTCCGCTTCTGGCACGAAAGAGTCGATCAGGAGGCAGACATGTCTGCTCAGAGCGAACAGCGGAAGTTCGTAATTTATCCCACAACTGATGACGCGTTTTAATAAACGGGGAGCAGGTCAACGCAGTCGCGTATTTTTTCCACAGGGATTAGTTAATGTGCATAGCTCTCACGGTGGATAATCATAAATATATCATTCAGGCAAGGCTTAACTATATGTTTTAATGAGTAAATTTACTCCGCACCTATCGTGAAGTATTAAAGTAGAGATTTCAGATAGTCTGGTGCTCATTTGTTGAAACTCAGCAGGCAATTTCATGATAAAAAAAGCGGACCACGTCGGTTTTTCAGTTAAAAACATTGAAAAGTCATTATTCTTCTGGACTCATATTCTTGGAGGGGAGTTATTACGCGAAGGGAAAATGTCTGGGCCAATCATTGATGAAGTCACAGGCGCAAGAGGGGCTGATGTACGAATGGCGTTGCTTGAGCTGGCTGGTTTCAAAATTGAATTACTGCAATACGATAACATTAAACAGCCAGAAGAACCCTCAGCACCATACATCCCTGGTTATGCTCACCTTGCGTTTATAGTTGAGGATCTTGATACGCTCTTGAGCAAAGTATCGGAGTATGGCTGGAAAACACCAGGTAAACCTCAGACAGTCTTATCAGGCCCCATGCAGGGAACCAGAGTGATATATTTACAAAGCCCCGATGGACAGACGCTAGAGTTGATGGAGCGCGGTCAATGAAATCCTCATGGTCTAACCCGTTATCTGCTTATTGAAACAATGATCTTTGCAAGGTCCGCCTCTGGCACAAAACTGCTATTGACAGGACAATCACAGGACAAAGTTATAAATTGCCTCAATTAATGACCATGGTGCCAAAAACCCAGCACAAAGGCCGGCTTTTCGACATCAAATTTAATTAAGCCAACCATCCCGTAGCGGAAAGGTAGTCCCTTGATTGGGAGTTCGTGAAGTCCATCATTTTACTCAATATAATGACAGGATCGGTACCTTTCACCTTCTCCGTATTGTAAATCTGCATCCGCTGCGCATCGATTTTTGATGCATTCAGGTAAAACTGGCGCTTGTAGTCATCTCCAACTTTTTCTCCGGTGGAAGCCAGTTTGATGTCTTCCATTCTGTTGGTTTTGATTGATTCACTCAGGTCATAGCAGATATCACTGGGACTGTAAGCCATATCATGAGCGAGCCTTTCTGCATCCTGTGAGTCGGCTCGTGCATAGCGTAAAATATCTTCCTGTATCGCAGTCCTCGACTGTGTCGCGCCATTGTTAATGGTTGAAACTTGCGCATTGTCTGGCGACATAGCGTTTAGGGTGTCAGTCGCTTTTGCCATCAGATTTTTGAAATCCTGTTGCTGCTCTGTTTTTTTGCCGATGGTGTTCCATAGCGAAGCAGTACTTCCAATTCCTTGAATATCCATTTTCTACTCCTTCAGTTAGTAAGCCCTCTCATTCTAGTAATTACAATGCACAGCTATGCGATGAATAGCGGGTGAATTAACATCCATTTCTTGCGTGTGGTTATTGCATGTTTTTTGATGTTTCAGTGGTGAAAAGAATCAGATATAGACTGTTCCATACGATTCAACGTTAGTGATTCCGTTGAACATCCGCTTTTGGCACTCAGCGGACGTTTGTATCAGATAATGCTCGCTAAGAGTGAAAAGCGAACAGGTGAGTTTTAATCATCCCTGACGGAGCGATAACTCAAATCGCACCGATATTAATTAACGGGAAACACTGTCAGTCAGTCATATGACATGAGAAATTAACAAGAAAAACTCAGATATTCTTGCCTGGCGGGCAGGACCGGCCAATGATTTCAGCAAGGAAATCCATTACCACGACAGCGGAGTGATCACGCTTAAGTTCAGGGTAAGCAACCAGCCAGATGTTCCTCACGGGCGAAGGCAGATTTTCCTGCAGCCTTACCAGTTCGCTGTCATTATCACCCATAAAGCAGGGTAAAGTAACGATGCCCAATCCTTTCCGGGCAGCCTGTTGCTGCGCCATCAGATCGCTTGCCCGAAAGATAACACGCCGCCCGTTCAGCAGTGAATCCAGCCATTGCTGCTGCGTGACATGTGCAAGCGTGCTGTCATAAGCAATAAATACCCAGTCTTCCTGAGGAATTTCTTGCCAGAACTGAGAAGCATAAAGACCAAAGCGCATGGTACCTATACGCCTTGTCATCAGGTCTGGATCGTCAGGCCTTTCAAGGCGAACCGCAATGTCAGCCTCACTTTTATTCAGAAGAACATGGTGCGAAACGCCGGATAATGACAACGTGATACCCGGATGTTTCCGGGTGAAGCCTGCTATAGCAGGCGCAATGAGGTGTGCTGCAACGGCAGGTGACGCGCTGATATTTATAGGCACGGCCGGTTCGTCACACAATGACCTCGCCTGGATTCGAATACGGTCTGCAATACGGTACATTTCGTCAGCGCCGGAGGCGATAATCCGCCCATGCCCGGTAAGCGTGGTACGGCGTGGCAAGCGCTCCGTGAGCCTGAGGCCCAGCGAACTTTCAAGGGCTGCAATCCGGCGGCTCACAGTGGCGTGGTCCACGCCAAGCTCCCTGGCTGCGGCAGACAGGGAACCACACCGGGCAAGGGCGAAAAAAAAATGTAAATCCTGCCAGTCCATACCTCACCTCTTGTGCATTTTTACACATGTATGGTGCTTTTATACCTGTATTCTTCCTGTAATAAACTCCTTTATAGTTTTCTCACTTCATAAGTGAGGAAAAAATAATGTCGTTAGCAATGATTATCAGCCAGCCGGGTGGCCCTGAGGTTCTTAAAGCGGTGGAAAGAGAGCCAGTCAGTCCCGGTCCCGATGAAGTCCGTATCAGACACGAAATAATCGGCGTGAATTTCGTTGACATCTATTTTCGCTCAGGGCTCTACCCTCAGCCATATCCCCAGGCGGTGCCTGGTTTTGAAGGTGCCGGAGTAGTCATAGCAACGGGCAGTAACGTCAGCGCCTTTGCTGCAGGAGACCGTGTTGCCTATACGGGAAATCCGATGGGCGCTTATGCTGAATCCCGCAATATACCTGCCAGCCGCCTCATCAGGATTCCGGATGGTGTGGACACCCGTACAGCTGGTAGCACGATGCTTCGGGGCCTTACCGCACATATGTTGCTCAACAAAGTAAGGGAAGTCAGGGCTGGTGACTGGATACTGGTTCATTCTGCTGCCGGGGGGCTGGGGCAGATAGTGACCCGCTGGGCAACGATGAAAGGTGCCAGGGTTATCGGTACAACGGGCTCACCGGAAAAAGTGGCAACGGCCCGCCTTGCTGGCGCGAGTGAAGTCTTGCTCCATACAGATGCTGCATGGCCGGAGAAAGTCCGCGACATCACGGAAGGATATGGCGTGCATCTGGCCATCGACGGTATCGGAGGAACAATGCTGTCCAGAACGCTCAGCGTGGTCCGCCCTTTTGGCACTGTTGCCAGTCTTGGACAGCCTGCCGGCCCCATACCTCCGGTGCGGGTGGAAGAACTGGGATTTGCCCGATCTATAGCACTGATGCGACCAAGTTCACTCGCCTATACAGATGATGCCGCGCTTTACAGGAAAGGGGCCTCCGACCTTATGTCAGCACTGTCGGCAGGACTTGAAAATCACATTGGTGCTGAATTTACCCTTACCGATGCAGCAGAAGCACACCGGGTGCTGGAGGCGGGTCATACAACAGGAAGCGTCATTCTCACGGTTCAGGCTTAAGACTCTGACGTGAATGAAACGAGCGATGCAGGCATCTTTGAGGTATGCCATATCAGTGACGTGGCGACCAGGCTGGATTTATGTCCCTTAAGGACAATCATTCATCCTTTGTCGTCCCCTTCA
This sequence comes from Kosakonia arachidis, assembly GCF_900116535.1. Classification (GTDB taxonomy): domain Bacteria; phylum Pseudomonadota; class Gammaproteobacteria; order Enterobacterales; family Enterobacteriaceae; genus Kosakonia; species Kosakonia arachidis. Next base: position 390,747 of record NZ_FPAU01000004.1, read on the forward strand.
GGTTTGTTCATGTCCGGCAGCCGGATCCAGTGAAACGAGCCAGATTTCCCCTCTGTCCATTTACAGGATCTCCTTGCCCATGGCAGGTGCATCAACCCCATTTCCGATCTTCATCGCTCATTTCGCCGTGCGGGTCGCACTGCGCCAGCCGTTCCTCAAGCGAATAACGAGGCCGCTTCCGGGGTTCAATAAACAGGCAGCCATTATCAATGGTTATGCCCACCTCGCTGTCCGTCGACAGCGCCAGCGTTTTCAGCACGGAGGGAGGAGGAACCGCCAGCATGATGGGTTTCGTTCTTGACACCGGAAGCAGATAAACAAAAATTGTTTTTGCGTTTCAAAGAATGACAACGCATCAGAGAAACAAAATGCGGCGCAGCTTCCGGTTCCGGGCTGCGCCGCCAGAGCATCAGCGATAGCGTGATGGCCAGATTTTTTCAGGTGCAACCTCTAACGCTTCGGCAATCAATCTTTCGCCTTTAGGCCAACGGCGGGTCAGCGCATTTGCCAGCGTGGAGGACGCCAGCCCGGCCTGACGCGAAAGCGCCGCCAGCGACGTGCCACGTTTTTTCAGCCCGGCGATGATATCGGCAGGATGCCAGTCAGATTGCATCATGCTTTAACCTACACGCTGTCGATAAGCTTCACGCCGCTGGCAGTCCGCAACCAGCGCGGCGCTTTCATTTCCGCCGCAAAGTAGTTGATCAGGTCGTACAACAGCCCGCTAAGATGTTTCTCGGTGTCAGAGGCAAAGCCATGGCCCGCCAGGGTTTGCGTGATGGCAAGGCAGTAACGACAAAGCTCAGTACATTCAGGCGCGAAACGGGGCGTGGTCGCGGGGAGCGTGTCAACGGTCAGGCTTTCAACCAGATGTGACGGTACGGGTTCTAACAGCGTGGGCTGGAGCAGCGTCAGGCAGGTGTTGATTCTGCCGCAGAGTGCCATTTTCAGTGTCGGATCGTCGCTTTCAATCAGGGTTTCGGCGAAGGTTTCGCAGTGGCCTGCGAGTACGGTGAAATCCGTGGCAGCATTGAAAGGAACAGCAAGTAACGAGTGTGTTTGAGTGGGGATCGTAGCCATAGTGGCAGCCTCCAGTAAGTGATTAATTGAACCACCACCGAAGAGACCAATCTTGCGGGTGGTGGAACCGGACGGAGTTGGTCTTACCGGCCTTACTGGACACCGGTGCGCCTTGCGGCGCCTCCGCCCGGCCCACCATTGAGATGTAGCTGGGTAAACGACATAAAAAAGACGCAAAGCGCGTCATATGTCGCCAGTAAGGAATATATTCAGGAGACCAATCCCGGCACCTGATTTTGCAGATGCGGTGGAAAGATACTGCTTTCAGTCAAAAACGGCAATAGGGAGTCGTGGAAGGCAGATCGCAGATTGTTATAAATATAAGCGTTAGTCGCTAAAGTATCCCCTTCATCAATGGCCTGTGCCATTTGAAGATCGGATTAGCATTGATGCCATGCAGGCGAGCGACAGGAGACACGGTCATACCGGGTTCCATAGTCTGCTGAATAATGGGAATGTTTTCCTGCGGAGTACGACGTCGTTCAGGTGGCCAAATTCTGTGTCACTAAATATGCCCTGATAATAATATCAGGGCATACAGGTTGAGCGAGTTCTTTATCGTCACTGTTTAGCGTCAAACCAGCTTTTCCACAGCGGGACGGCCGTGGCAAAGGTGCCTCTGTGCGTCGTTTTCCCGGTGGATATGGCCTCAACCAACGTATTTCCTGCTCCCATAGACTGTGCGTACGTCATTGCCATTTTACCCACTCCTATTGTGATCGCTTCATCAGTCTCTCCGTAGTAGTTGTGTACCGGAGACGCGATGACCCACCGATAGGCCTGGGCATTGCTAATTAGCCGACCATAGGCAGAATTCGCGAAATATTGTGGGTTGAAATATTCAGGGCGAATAAGTTTGTGCAGGTCAGACGTAATATCTGCTGGATTAAAAGGTTGGCGGTCATAGGCTTTTTTGGCCACATCATAATATTCATCGGTAATAACAGAGCGCGCCAGGCCTGGAATACCGTAATAGTTTTCGTAGGCAAAGGCAGAAAGTATCACAATGCTATTTAACCAGTCCGCATCAAATTTGCGCGGGAATGAAAGAAATCCATTCATAAGGGCAAAAACATCTAATGGCGCGCTGGCGGTTGCCGTCGCCTGTACTTTCATTCCTATGGCTTCGAGTTTTTCAAGCAATGCCATGGTCACGAAACCACCTTGTGACCATCCCGCCAAAAAAAGATGCGGATTTTCCAGCCCCATTTGCGCCAGAACCTGCCGCGATGAGTTAATCATGTCGTAGGTTGCCTGCTGATGACTGGCTTTTACCATATAACCTTCGGGTTCCGTGGAGATGCCCAGACCAAAATAATCAGCCCCAATAACAATATAGCCCTGTGAAGCAAACTGCGCGATCATCAATTGCGTCTCAGGAGATTCATCAGGAAAAGAGGGAACCTGGTGTTTTCCGTAAACAGTCCCATGTTGGTAGGAAACCATTGGGAAAGATTTTCCCGCGGTGTCAGGAATGGCAAGCAGTCCTGAGGTCATCGTGGGTTTGTTGCCATGTTCAGGAATGGATGAAGGATAGATCACGCGATAAAGCTTAACGGCATTTTTGGCCGGTGTATATTTCACATTAACGCCTGAAAATGCGGGTGTATCAACGGTCAATATTTTATTCAGACGATCTACGTCCCAACGGCCAATAAGCTCATAGGTTATCCCATCGGAAACGTTAATCGGTTGGTGTGTTGTCTCTTGTGCAAATGCCGATACCGCACAAAGCGCCAGCAACATAGAAAAGAAACGATTAAAAGCTCTTAACATTTTCATCCCCTTATCTTTTTTATATACATAATATTAAGTTTATGAAAAATAACGTCTATTCTATTGCGTTCATTACCTGTAAAAAAGCAGCCCACTAAATTAAAAAACGATTGCTTACTCAAAAATGAGCACAGTCGGGAATAATGATTAAAAACACCTTTTTAAGGCCCACATGATCGCACAATAACACTCGTTTTTTTAAATGCAATCCAGTGAAGCAGATAAAATTTCTTATGTGAAGTGCGTTGAAAAATCGCAGCGGAGGATTGCATTAATAAAAAAGAATTCCTCTTTGGCTTCGGTGCCTGTTGTATCATTGTCAATGTGTAGTCCTTCTGGTTTTTAGTACCACCGATAATGAGAATTCCCTGACGTGGGGGACTACACAGCAGAGCACCAGATTTAAAAAGCCCGCTTAAGGAAACTTCAGCGGGCTTTTTTCAAGGCAGTAACGACACAGCTCAGTATATTCAGGCGCGAAACGGGGAGGGGCGCAGGGGGATCGCCATTTTCAGTGTGGGATCGTAGCCATAGTGGCAGCCTCCAGGCAGTGATTAATTGAACCACCCCCTTCGGCGTTCAGCAACAATCAGCGCCAGGTTGCCCCGGCGCGGTGAGTTAGCTTGCCTGCACGCGCAGCGGTGCTGTAGCGGCAATCAGCCACTCGCGGGAGTTACTGCTGACCCGCGGTAACAGCATTTCACGCACCTGCTGGTGATAATCATCCAGCCACTGTTTCTCCTGCTCGTTCAACAGGCTCCATTCCACCTGACTTAAATCAATGGGGATCAGCGTCAGGGACGAGAAGCGGCAGAAGCCGGGCTGGCTTTCCACCACTTCCACCTGATTTTCGATACGAATGCCGTAACGATCCGCCAGATAGTAACCCGGTTCGATGGTCATAATGTTTCCGGCGCTGAGCGGCCACGGGTTGACCTTTTTCGCAATACGCTGCGGTTGTTCGTGGATCAGCAACTGGTGGCCGACGCCGTGTCCGGTGCCGTGATCGAAATCCAGCCCCAGATCCCAGAGCGCGCGGCGGGCAAAGGCATCAAGCTGGTGGCCGTGTGTACCGGCAGGAAATTGCAGGGTAAACATCGACAGAAAGCCTTTCAGCACGGCGGTGTAGTGCAGGCGCTGTTGCGCATCCAGCGGGCCAAATGACAGGGTACGCGTGGCGTCAGTGGTGCCGTTCTGGTACTGGCCGCCGGAATCGTTCAGGTAGAAGTTCGCGCGGGTGATGGCTTTGTTGGTTTTCTCGCTGCTGTGGTAGTGGCACATGGCGGCGTTGCTGGCTGAGGCCGAAATGGTACTGAAGCTCTGCTCGATAAACCCGGCCTGCTGCTGGCGAAATTCCAGTTGCTTCTGCTGGGCCTCCAGTTCGGTGACCGGGTTGCCCGCGGCTTCACGCACCGGCACTTCCTGCGCCAGCCACGCCAGAAAATTCACCCACGCCGCGCCATCCTGCTGGTGGCTTTCGCGGTAGCCCGCCAGTTCAAGCGGATTTTTATGCGCTTTGATAAAGGTGATCGGATCCGCGCTCCACAGCACTTCGCCACCTTGTTGTTCGATGGCAAAACGCAGTGCGACGGGGGCAAAATCACCGTCGAGCAGGATCCGTTTACCGGGCGCAACCTGCTGGCAACGTGGCAGAAATGCGTCGAAATCGCTCAGCGTCAGCGAGGCCTTCACGTCAGCAGACAGCGCCGCTGTTTTGCGCGGATCGACAAACCACTCTACCGCGCCATCCCGGCTCAGCAGGGCAAAAGAGTGTGCCACCGGGTTCATCGCAATGTCGGAACCACGGATATTCAGCAGCCAGGCAATATTATCCGGCAGGGTGATGGCAAGAAAATCCGCCCCTTTTGCCGCCAGCACTTGCGCAATGCGCGCGCGTTTATCGGCACTGCTTTCGCCGCTGATGGCGACGGGCATTTCACGGATCACACCGCAGGGTGCTGCCGGGCGATCGTGCCAGATGGCATCGAACGGATCGCGCGTCAGCGCCACCAGTTCGCAGTGTGTGGCGTCAAGGGCGGTGAACTGGCTGTTGACCATCAGCAGCGGTTCGAAACCGATGCGGCTTCCGGCGGGCAACGCAGCAAGAACCTGATCCAGCGGCTCGTTGTGCAGATGATGGATTTCAAAGGCGTGCAGATCCACTTCGCTGCGTACCTGTACCTGGTAGCGACCATCGACAAACATTAACGCGCGATCGCGCAGTACCAGCGCCAGCCCGGCTGAGCCGGTAAAACCGGTGAGCCACTGCAATTTATTATCGTGTGGGGCGCAGTCTTCGCTCTGATGCGCATCGGCGCGCGGCACAATCATACCGTCAAGCGCCAGCGCGACGAGTTGATCGCGTAACGCCTGTAACGGTGTTGAGGTTTGCATAGTTAATCCTTTTTTCTTATCTGAACGGCGGTTCGTTGAAGGTGCGCAGCTTACGGGAGTGCAGGCGATCGCCCTCCGCCCGCAGCAGGTCAATCGCCCGAATACCAATTTGCAGGTGCTCGGAAATGGCCCCTTCATAAAAACGGTTTGCCTGGCCGGGGAGTTTGATCTCACCGTGCAGCGGTTTATCCGACACGCACAGCAGCGTGCCATACGGCACACGGAAGCGGTAACCCTGTGCAGCAATGGTGGCGCTTTCCATATCGATCGCTACGGCGCGGCTCAGGTTAAAACGCAGCGCTGAGGCGGAATAGCGCAGTTCCCAGTTACGGTCGTCGGTAGTCACGACAGTACCGGTACGCAGACGCTGTTTGACTTCTTCGCCTGGCATATCGCTTACCGCTTTGGTGGCGTCGTACAGTGCGCGCTGTACTTCGGCGATGCTCGGGATCGGGATATCCGGCGGCAATACCGCATCCAGCACATGGTCGTCGCGCAGGTAGGCGTGCGCCAGCACGTAATCGCCAATCTCCTGGCTTTCACGTAATCCGCCGCAGTGGCCAATCATCAGCCAGACATCCGGGCGCAGCACGGCGAGGTGATCGCAGATGGTTTTGGCATTTGACGGCCCGACGCCAATATTCACCAGCGTGATCCCCTGGCCGTCCGCGGTCACCAGATGCCAGGCGGGCATTTGATGTTTTTTCCATGCCAGATCGGAAATCGCCTGTTCCGGCGCTTCGGTATCGGCGGTGATCCAATGCCCGCCTGCGCAAGAGAGCGCGACATAGGGGCTTTCTGGATCGAGGATCTGGCTGCAACCCCAGCGCACGAACTCATCCACATAGCGGGTGTAGTTGGTGAACAGCACAAATGGCTGGAAATGCTCAACCGGCGTGCCGGTGTAGTGGCGCAGACGCGCCAGCGAAAAATCCACGCGGCGGGCATCAAAATGCGACAGCGGATAGAGCTCGGTCGGGTGGAACAGGCCATCAGCGGTTTCATCGCCAATCTGCGCCAGTTCGGTGGTCGGGAAGTGGCGCGTCAGACCGGCGCTCATCGAGCGATCCAGCGTCAGCTCAGAACCATCAATCACATACGGGTAGGGGATCTCATGGGCGGAGAGGCCAACTTCGATCTGTGCACCGTAGTCCTGGCACAGTAACGTCAATTGTTCGAGTAAATAGGCACGAAACAGGGAAGGGCGGGTGATGGTCGTGGTATAGCAGCCGGAGTGGGTAAAGCGGGCATAAGCGCGGGTTTTTGGCGGTTTCGTCGCGCTGCCGTTCCAGCGTACCGACAGCGACGGGTAGACGAACAACCCTTGCGCGCGGACTTCAGCTGCCGGGAGTTCACCGTTTTCAATATAGCGGCCAATGGCGTGGCGCAGGGCATTGACCGATCGGTCATACAGCGCCTCCAGTTGATCCAGCGCCTGCTCCGGTGTCAGGTGTGCACCTTTATTCATCGTTATCTCCTTGTCTGCTTCTACGGCGGTTTCCGATAGTATGTCACAGGCGTGTGAAACAAAAGCCGTGCAGGCGGGGATTCAGAGGAAACGGGGGAAGCGCCCGGCGCGGCACTGCGCCGGGGCAGAGGTTAGCCGCTGATCTTCACCAACGTGCGGCCCTGGATTTTGTTTTGCAGGAAATCAGCGGCGGTCGCGGGTGCCTGTTCCAGCGTGATTTCCGTTGCCGCTTGCTGGTAGTAGCTCTGCGGCAGGATGCGGGCGAGATTTTGCCATACTGCCGGACGTTGCGCCGTCGGCACCATAACTGAATCGACGCCTTGCAGGCGGACGTTGCGCAGGATAAACGGCATGACGGTGGTCGGCAGATCGAAACCGCCCGCCAGGCCGCAGGCCGCCACGCACCCGCCATAGTTAGTCTGCGCCAGCACTTTTGCCAGCACATGGCTGCCGACAGTATCGACCGCGCCGGCCCACAGTTGTTTCTCCAGCGGGCGCGTCTGTTCGAAATCGCTGCGCGGCAGGATCTCGTCAGCACCCAACTGGCGGAGAAAATCGTGGGTGGATTCGCGGCCTGTAACGGCAGCAACGGTGTAACCCAGCGCTTTCAGCAGTACCACAGCGGTGCTGCCCACGCCGCCGCTGGCACCGGTGACAAGCACTTTGCCGTCCTGCGGTTTCACCCCGGCTTCCTGCAATGCCATCACGCACAGCATGGCCGTAAAACCGGCGGTGCCGATGATCATCGCATGACGTGCGCTCAAATTTTCCGGCAAAGGCACCAGCCAGTCGCCTTTCACGCAGGCCTGCGCCGCAAGGCCACCCCAATGATTTTCACCCACGCCCCAGCCAGTGAGAATAACCGACTGGCCCGGCACAAAGCGCGGGTCGCGGCTTTCACTGACGCGGCCGGAAAAATCGATGCCCGGCACCATCGGGAACTGGCGAATGATTTTGCCTTTACCGGTGATGGCCAGCGCGTCTTTGTAGTTGAGACTGGACCAGTCAATATCGACCCGGACATCGCCCTCGGCCAGCGCAGGCAGCGCCACGTCTTTGACTTCCGCCAGGGTGTTATTCTCAAGCTGTTCCAGAACTAATGCTTTCATGACTGCGTTTTCCTCGTCGGATAACGTTGATTATTCGGCAGTTTTGCCGTCCTGTGCAGGTGTTATTTCGCTGTAATACTGTGCCGGAAGAACGCCCAGAACTGGTTGAGGGGATCCACAGAGCGGAACAGTTTGGCGCGCATCACTGCGCCTTCCCAGCTGGACCAGAACTGGCGAGCCAGTTCGCCGGGCGGTACGTCTGTCGCCAGCTCGCCGCGCAGTTTTGCCTCGTCCAGGCAGGCTGCGACGCGGCTTTCCCATGCGTTGAGGATCGCCTGCAGGCGTTCGGGGAAGGTTTCCGGTAAAAGTGGTGTTTCCTGTAGCAGGTTGCCGACCAGGCAGCCGCGGCGGAAATCGTATTTCGCCATCCCCTGACCTGCATGCAGCACAAAAGCCTCTATCCGTTGCAGCGGGGCGTGTTGTGTATCGAGTAAAAACGTGCCGAGTTTATGCGCGAAGAAGCTGCCATAAGCCTCGATCACCGCCATACCGAACTCCTGCTTGCTCTTGAAGCAGTGGTAGAACGAACCTTTTGGCACGGCGATGTTTTTGATCACCGCATCAATTCCGGCGGCTAAATAGCCGGTTTCGGTGATCACTTCGAGGCCTGAACGAATCAGCGCCTGGCGGGTATCCGCGAAGTCGCGTTCCACCTTTGGTGGACGCCCTCGACGGGGTTTTGCCAGCGCTGCCGTTTCGTTAGCCATAATTTAGACCGATCGGTTTTAATTGGCTACAGGCTACGCCGATAATCAATGCTAAGCAAGCTAAGGGCATGAAAAAGGCCCGCAAGAAATCACGGGCCTTGCAGAGGTATGTTACCGACGGGCGCACTATCTTCCCTTTCGCGCCCGTGGGTAGACCGGACTAGGCCGTCGTATTGATATTACGACCAATTGCCGGGTTGGATGGTAACTGAGGGATCTGCTGAATGATATCGGAAGCCATTGACTTCTGAGCATCCAGCGCCTTTTTGAGCACCAGCGTACTGACCTGCCCATCAAGCTGATAGGAGTCCAGGCTGCTGGCCAGAGAGGCAATTTGTATCGGATCCATTTTGATCATCCTGTGTTGTAGAACAAACAACTAAAGAACAGTTATGCATATAACTGTACAGGATTTATCGGCAGCAGGTGATGAATCTTTAAGCGGAGCACGGATAACCCAGGGCCGGATGTCCGCTTAACACCTGCATCGGTGGCGTGGTTACGCTGCTCCATATTTTTTGTAAAAGTGGCTAACTCTTTCGCTCTGGCAGGTTACCGCCTAAGCAAAGCTTACCGCGACAAAGTTGAAAAGTACGGTGAGCGCACTTGATGGTCTATGCTGGTTTGAAATGCAGCGTATTGCCGCTGGCATTTCAACGCTGAGAACGTTCGGTATGAGGATTTCAACCGCTGAGGCCGAAGCCCGCAATAATCTGACAAGAAGCACATGGCAGATCCCTGCCGACCCGTCCGCACTTTAACGTGCCGTCACTTTTGAGTATGTTTCAACGTAGCGACCAAGGACATAACGGCATGATTATTATCAACTGTTCCGCCGATGCTGCCGCCCATTTATATGGAAAATACAAAAAGGGTCGCGATGAGGTTTTTTTTGAGCCCGCGTCTTCTGTACAGGACACAGTCGCCGAACGGCAGGAAAAGCTAAACGTGCAAGATCTTACGCAATGGGTCGTGCACGCCGTGAAAATGGGGCGATCTACCAGCCTGATTGCTATGGAGTTCACTACCCGCTGGGTGCACGTCATTCATCAGGTCCGCAAAGGTGATGTAAACGGATTTATTGAACGTCTCAATAACAGGCTGGTCAACGGTATCCAATGGCTGGGAGGCTATTTTTCGTTATTTACGGTTGAAGATCTGGCCGCGTCGGTCGAACGTTACTTCTCCCGGCACCGTGAGATTCGTTTTTACCTGCAGACGGACCGTAGCGCGATGACGCATATTAATCAGGTTAGCGCGTTCTATCAGGATGCTTACTACAGCATTGGTGCTTTTCCGGAAGATGAAGAGACCGCCCTTGCATTTGATTTGCGGCTAAATGATGACTGGCGTTGCCGTAAAGGAGAAGCGTTTGATCTCCGTGTTGATGAAAAGATGCTGATCCACTGGATGACGCACTATCTCAGTCAGAAAAGTCAGCAAACAGAACAGATCCTCGCCAGGATAAGAGAGATGAGAAGGGAGACGTTTATGAGTAATGCGGATTTACATTCAATATGACGCAACTGCTAAATAGCTTCTCATATATCAAGAATAGTGTCTCGGCTAATATGCAAGTCATACTTTCGTTTAATAACAAACCGCCTTCGTATGAAATGAATTATGTTAATTAATACCATAGCATAACCACGGAAAGACCTTATCATTTGAGCGGTAAATTAAAAAATCCCCTAAGATGTCAGAAAAAAACAATAATGCGATTTATCCTAAATAACGGTGTGATTCTACATAATATCCAGCTCGGACTTTAACAGGATAAGTCACGCTGGATTGGGTTGTTGGATGAAATATTCTTCCACAATACATATTCGGGGCGTAATTATTGAGCTTGTTGCTGTTGATATTCACATTATCCTCCCGCCCGTATTGTAACACTGACCGCACAGCCGCGAGTTAGCTCGCCGGAATATAAGAAGACGACAACAGCTATAAGAGAGCGTCGCCTATTGGATATATCTGAAAATGATAGTGGTGATTGTGACTGAATATTTATTTTCATCATTGGTGATAATAATCGGTCCAAAAGTTAAAGCGCATTTATTGGTAATTTTTACCGGGTATACGTGGCAGGATTTTCTTGTTTTAATTAATTCTTGCTGTAACAGACCATTTAATACCGGACACACTACACTTTTGTACTGATGTTCCATTCACGCAGGCGAAAAGGAGGCAGACCAGGTTATGCCCTGATTTCGACGCGACCCTATGACGATATAGTGCACCGTTAACTCGTTTTCTCTGGGGATACCAGAAGGAGTAATGATGATCGGCCTTAATTCCTCCCTACTGATTATAAGCGACCTGGACGGCTCATTACTGGATCACCATGACTACAACTGGAATGCGGCCCGCCAGTGGCTCGCACGGCTGAAACAATCTCGCATCCCGGTAATTATTTGCTCCAGCAAAACTGCAGCAGAGATCGTGCCATTACAGCAACAGCTCGGTATCGCGGGTTCGCCGTTTATTGCTGAAAACGGCGCACGTATCGTGATGACAGGGGAGGCCACAGGAGCCGATACCCCAGGTGAGGAGTACCGTGTGCTATGTCAGCACCTGGACGCGCTCAGGAGCCGGTTCTGTTTTACCGGTTTTCATGCGTTAAGCGATGCGGATGTTGCTGACTATACAGGCCTGACGCTGGCGGAGGCACATCTAAGCCGTCTGCGCGATGCGTCGGAAGTGCTGCTATGGCGAGATGATGAACAACGGCTCGAAGATTTCCGTATTGCGCTGGCAGGGCATGGGCTTGCCTTAACCCGTGGTGGACGTTTCTGGCATGTCATGCCCGAAGGTTGCGACAAAGGCCATGCACTGGTCTGGTTGCGGCAACAGCTTGAACAACAGGAGGGCAACCCCCGGATCACGATAGGTTTAGGCGATGGCCCGAACGATATCCCCATGCTGACGCGCGTCGATTATGCGGTAGTGATTAAGGGAACAGGCACAAAATCTGTGGTTTTGCCGCGTACTGACGAAGAACACGTTTATTACACCACCCTTGCTGGCCCGGAAGGCTGGCGTGAGGGGCTGGATTATTTTTTATTAAACCCTGCAATGGGTGCCAGACCGGAGGATAAACAATGAGTGATTTTTATCAGAATGGTGTACTGACTAATTTTCACAATCTTACCCGCCGGCGTGTCGAATCCCTGGACGAAGAGATGGTTCGCTTTGCCCAAAAACGAAAAATGGGGTTGATTCTGCCTGCGCTATTCTCAGAGCTGGAGGGCCCGGCTATGGATAATATCGTCAGGGAGCTGGCGAAAGTCCCCTGGCTGGAAGAGATTGTGATTGGCCTTGATCGCGCCGATCGCCAGCAGTTTCTCTTTGCGCGCGAGTTTTTCTCCCGGCTACCACAGCGGCATCGCATTCTGTGGAATGACGGCCCCCGCCTTAAGAGCCTGGCTGACGAACTGGGCAAAGAAGGCCTGGCACCAGAGCAGCCAGGCAAAGGATGCAACGTCTGGTTCTGTGCGGGTTATACGCTGGCTTCCGATCGCTCACACTGCGTCGCATTGCATGATTGCGACATCACCACCTACGAGCGCGGAATGCTGGCACGCCTGCTGTATCCGCTGGCCAACCCGGCGTTTCAGTATGAGTTCTGCAAGGGGTTTTACGCCAGGGCTGAGGGCGGCAAACTGAATGGGCGCGTCGGTCGTTTGCTTGTTGGTCCGCTTTTGCGTTCATTGCAAAAAGTGTATGGCCATTCTGAATACCTGGACTATCTCACCAGTTTCCGTTATCCGCTGTCCGGTGAGTTCGCCATGCGCACACGCGTGCTGAACGGCATCCGGATCCCCGGCGACTGGGGATTAGAGATTGGCGTGTTATCAGAGATCTACAGGAACTACACCACACGTCAGACTTGTCAGGTCGAAATCACCGATCATTACGATCACAAGCATCAGCCATTAGCGGAGGAAGATGGCACCGGCGGGCTAAAGCGCATGAGTAATGACATCGTGCAGTCGCTGCTGCGCAAGCTGGCAACCATGGGAGTACCTCTTACCGGCGATTCATTTCGCGTGCTGAAAGCGACGTACTATCGCAATGCGCTGGATATGATGGAGATCTACAACCACGAAGCCATAATGAATGGCCTCAGTTTTGACCGGCACGTTGAAGAAGCGGCGGTAGAAATGTTCACCCAGGCAATCCTTGATGCAGGGGAAGCATTTATTAAACGGCCGAACGAAAAACCCTTCATACCCAGTTGGAGCCGTGTTCAGTCCGCTTTTCCGGATATCCTGCAACGTATCATGCAGGCAGTGGAAGAGGATAATAGAGGGAATGTCTGATCTTCCACACGAGCGATAGCCCATCCTCTGTTCCTGTTCCTCATGGATCAGGCATCAAAAACCCGCTTCCGGCGAAGGGTTATCGTTTTGGGCGGGTTATTATTTTATCCCGGTCGCGCACAGGCAATGACTCACTTCCATCGACGGCGCGGTCATTTAAAACCGGGCGCTTGCCGTTTGCGGACTATCCGGGGCTATTGATAGGGCAACCTGAAAGGGCAAGCGTCTGGAATATAGACCTGAGGCTGTCGTGAACGACGTGCTGACCAGCCAGGAAGGCCTGAGTCCGGTAAAGTACCGAACTCAGGCACTGAAAGCCGCCTGATATAAACCGTCCAGCTTTATGGGGGCAGTTCATTTTAGCGGGCTTATTGCTTTTCTGTTTTCCGGTGCTGTCAGCGGCGGACGCTGGCTGAGCGCCGTGGCTTGAGCAGTTTATTTTCACTTACCCGCGCCCACTGGCTGAACAGCGTGTACAAACCGCAGGCCGAGACAAAGGTGGCCACCGCCGAGAACGAGGCCAGTGAAGCAGGCCCCTGCATCAGCACAATCCCCAGTGCCACGCTGATAAACCACGCGCCCACGCCGACTGGATTAACTGCTACATGCTCATGGTCGTGCGGGACATTGTGGGCAATCCCGGCCAGCGCGACACCTACCCAGGCCACGACAAATACTCCCTGATAAGCCAGTGCTTGCAATAGCCAGGCGAACACATCCGCCAGCATCAGAATGTACACCACCACACCGACTACACAGGCCCAGACCAGCTTCGGTAATTTGAGGTTAAACAAGCTGTGGAAGAAGACCTGCATATTGACGGTTGCCAGGTAATAGTTGGCCGTGTTGATCCGTGTCTGTGTCACCCAGACAAACCCCAGCCCGGCAATGCCCAGGAGATTTAATATCGCCACGACAACGGCGGTTTCACTGAGCGCCCCACCGTCGTGCAGACTGCTGGCGAGGTAAATCCCCGCGACGCCATTCAGGAAAAAGGTGACCAGATAAAAGGGCATACCAAAGTTAAAGCGTGCGTGGTACTGGCTGTCTTCCTCACGGCCAAAGCGGGCGTAGTCAAAGGTGTACATCATCAGTACCCATACACCCATGTAATAGGTGAAGCAGTTCCACCAGCCCCACCGTGAAGGGTTGGCCGGGCCATACTCAAGCCAGTTTGCCTGGTAGCCGTAATGCATCACGGAAACAACGATCGTCGCCAGCAACCCCACCAGGTAAAACGGCAGCAGTACACCGTTGAATTTATCCAGCCAGTGCTGAACGCTACCGAAAATAAGTGGCACGCTGTATATCACCACCAGTGCCGCCGCTGCCCAGTAGACCATACCCGGGAACAGGTGGTTGAGGGCGAAGGCGATCACTGAGCCTTCGAACACGGCATAATAAATCGCCGTGGAGAAGAAGATCAGGGTCGCCAGCGATGCCCCCATCCGCCCGAACAGGCGGCGTGAGAACTGGGCGACAGACAAGCCGCTGCGAATGGCAAAACGACTGATCACGCCATTAATCAAACCATAGGAAATAACGGATAGCGCCATACCGATAATGGCGTTAATCGCCCCGTAGGTCAGTGCCAAAGACGCGCCAACCACAATGTAAAACATAGCGCTGCACACCGCCCACCACGCCATGGTCAGGGAGAATTTCCCCATGCGCGTCGGGTCCGACAGCGCTGACTGACCAACATTTTCCGCCGAGCGGGATTGTGGAGCTGAAGCCATAGCAACCTCCTGAAACACGCAATCAAAGTGATGCCATGGGGCGAAGCCCCGGGCAGGGTTAACGCAACACGTTCGCCAGTTGCGCCAGTCGCTGTTGAGACTGGCGGCGGGCAGCCAACGCCTCTTCCAGTGTTACTGGCATAAAGCGGACGTGTTGATTCGGTTGTAACTGACCCAGAATGGCCAGATCGGGGCTGATGACGGTCCCCAGCGTCATATAGCCGCCGCCCGATACCGCATCGCGCAGCAGGACAATCGGCTCAAGACCACCCGGCACCTGAACGGAACCAATGGGGTAGCAGGCATCGACAATATTGGAGGGATCGGAGCCTGCGCCAAACGGTGGCGTTCGTGGGTTAAACGCCAGCGGCTGCCCGCCTTTCAGACGGTAGCCCGTGCGGTCAGCTTCGGTACTGACATGCCAGTCGTCGGCAAAGAAGGTAGCGACCGCGGCATCCGTCAGTCGGTGGATATAGAGGCCCGGCACCAGTCGCAGAGTGACGGATTTCTCCAGCATCGGCAGTAATGCCTCAGGAACAGTATTCCCCTCGCGGCGGAAGCGATCCGCGTTTACTGGCTGCACGTTCAACACATCACCTGCTGCCAGTCGCCGCCCCTGAAAGCCCCCCAGAGTTCCCAGCGTATAGGTCGAGCGGCTTCCCAGTACGCGCGGCACATCAAGGCCGCCTGCAATTGCCAGATAACCACGGCATCCCTGGCGTGCAGGGGCAAAGCGCAGATGTTGCCCGGCGTGAATATACAGTGCGCTGTGCGTAGCCGCCGGTTGATTGTCGACGATCGGTGTCATCGCCGCGCCGCACACCGCGATCAGTGCATCGGTGGAAAAATGTAACTCCGGGCCGAGCAGCGTCATCTCCAGCACCGCATCATCGGCTGCGTTACCCACCAGCAGGTTCGCCATCTGCATTGAATAGGGATCCAACGCGCCGGAAGGGGGAATGCCCAGGTGGTAATAGCCTTCACGCCCTGCATCCTGTACCGTGGTGGCAAGGCCAGGTTTAATCACATTGATGGTCATACAACCCCCTTTTCAACAACTGAGGATAGCCCTGCGGATCGGCGACGAAGTCTGCAAGCACAAAGGTCACCTCGCGAATGCGCGGCGAAAACATGCCTTTTTTCACCTGTTCGCTGATGTCGTCATAAGTCTGGTGATCGATGGCGCGGAACTGCACAATGTCGCCCGCTTTGAAGAACACCATTTCGCTTTGCAGATACGGCAGATGTTGCGTCGGGTCATAGATTGGCATTGGCGTGATGCCAAACAGTTGGTATCCGCCAGCGCCACGCACCGAGTAGATACAGCCGAAGCAGCCGCCATGACCGAGGGATAACGCGGGTGTATCGGTACGCGGACGCAGGTATTTCGGTACCTGGAGCTGTTTGTCATGCTCGACCATCTGGTACATAAACGGCAATCCGGCGACAAAACCCACCATCGAGACGAACCACGGCGTACCGCTGTGGGCGGCAATAAAGTCGTCTTTATCCGCATAACCATTGATCTGTGCGGCATAGTCGAGGTCGCTGCCTTCCGGTGCCTGGTGGCGATCGCGAAAACGCATTAACGTCTCGTGTGTCCACGGATCGTTGTACAGCACCGGCACCTCAATAATGCGTGTCGCCAGCGTTGTGTCGCCTTCGCTATCGGCTTCCAGCGCCTGCAGCGTGTCGAGCAGCGTTTGCGGTGCCAGCACGTCCGGGTTAAAGCGTACCTGGAAAGAGGCGTTCGCCAGGCAAATATCCAGCACACCCGGGAGCTGGCACGCCTCCAGTGCCCGCGTCAGCGTCAGGCCGTGAAAAAAAGCCTTTAACGACATGGACTGGTCAATTTCAGCAAACAGATGTTCATCTCCGCCAAACGAGTAGCGAATCGGATTATTGGCCATAGCGACGGTTCTCCTGTAGCGGGGGCGTTGCCGCACTGTCGCGCTCCGCCAGCCACTGCTCAAGGGTGGTGGTGGTGAATTCCCCCGCCAACAATTGTGGGTGTTGCAGCAGCCATTGATGCAGCGGGGCGGTGGTTTTGATGCCACGCAGTTCAAGCCCTCCCAGTGCCTGGCGGGCGCGGGCCAGCGCGTCGGCGCGATCGGTACCCCAGACAATCACCTTCGCCAGCAAGGAGTCATACCACGGGGGAACGCTGTAACCGCTGAAGACATGGCTGTCGACACGGATCCCTTCGCCACCCGGCCACACCACCGCGTCTATCCTGCCAGGGCAAGGGAAGAAGTTCTTGTCGGGATCTTCGGCGTTAATGCGCATTTCGCAAGCGCTGCCGCTCAGATGCACATCCGATTGCGCCAACGTTAGCGGTTCACCGTTGGCAATGCGTAACATCCACTGCACCAGATCGATACCCGTTACCATCTCGGTTACCGGGTGTTCCACCTGGATACGGGTATTCATCTCAATGAACCAGAACTCGCCGCGCGTTTCATCAAACAGGTATTCCAGCGTGCCTGCCCCGCGGTAGCGTAGGTGTCGCGCCAGTTGCACTGCGCTGTCGCAGAGCGCGGCCCGCTGGGCAGGACTCAGGGCAGGCGAGGGCGCTTCCTCAAATATTTTCTGCCGACGGCGCTGTAACGAGCACTCGCGGTCGAACAGGTGGATCACTCGCTCGCCATCACCGAGGATCTGCACTTCAACATGGCGGGCGCGGGCGATAAAACGTTCGAGGTAGACTGCGCTGGAGCCAAAAGCGGCTTTCGATTCGCTCTGGGCAACGGGGAATTCCCGCGCCAGTGCCTCATCATTTTCTACCACGCGGATACCGCGACCACCGCCACCGGCTGCGGCTTTAATCAGGCAGGGATAACCGATCTGGCTGGCACGAACTTGCGCTGCCTGCACCGTTTCCAGCACCCTGGAGCCGGGAACGACTGGCACACCGGCTTCTGCTGCTGTGCGGCGGGCTGCGGCTTTATCGCCCATGATGCGAATGGTTTGCGCGTCGGGGCCGACGAAAATATACCCGGCCTGTTCAACACGCTCGGCAAACTGGGCATTTTCCGACAGAAAACCGTAGCCAGGGTGGATCGCATTTGCACCGGTTTGCGCGGCGGCATCCAGCAAGGCATTAATGTTGAGATAACTGCGCGCGGCTGGCGCCGGGCCGATAATGCACACCTCATCGGCCAGTTTTGCCGCGAGGCTTTCACTGTCCGCCTCGCTGCATGCCGCCACCGTTGGGATCCCCAGCGCTTGCGCAGCACGAATAATACGCACCGCTATTTCCCCACGGTTGGCGACCAATAATTTTTTTATTTTCCCCGTCATAAATCCTCCGCAGTGATTATTCATTATCGTTTTTTATTATGGCTATCACCTGTCCGGGTTCGATGGCATCACCATTTTGTATGGTGATGGTTCTGATTATGCCGTGCGTCTCGGCGAATATTTCACTGAACTGCTTCATCACTTCAATTAAGCCAATAATGGTATCGGGTTCGACTTTATCGCCCTCCTGCACAAAAGGTTCAGCCTCCGGTGAGGGTTGCCGGTAAAAAATACCCGGCAATGGCGAAATAATTTCAATATCAGACATCGTATTTCTCTCCAGATAAGCGGGAATGATTAAACCATACCCGGTGAGCAGACATTTATACCTGCATTAATGAGCGCCATTTTTACCGAGCTGATAATTTCCAGTGCGCCGGGTGTATCACTGTGGATACAAATAGAATCGAAACGAATCGGGATGGTATTGCCGGTAACGGTTTTGACTTTCCCCTCCAGACAGGCCATTAACACTTTGTCGGTGATCGCCTGCACACTAAGACGCCCGGTACTGCGGGTGAAGACAATAAACCCTTGATCGTCATATTCTCTGTCGGCGTAAAACTCGGTGACTACCGGGTGTGCCAGCCGCTGCGCTGCCTGCCAGACGGCGGAACCCGCCATGCAGTAAAGATAAAGGCCGGCGTCAAGTTGATGCAGGGCAGCAACAAAACATTGCGCTGCCGTTTCATCCCGTGCCAGGTGCATATATAACGCGCCGTGCGGTTTAATATGCTGCAATGGCAAGGAGTACAAGCGTGCGAATTCACGCAATGCTCCCAGTTGGTAAATAATATCGTTAACCAGTTCGTCCACCGGAATAGACAAATGGCGGCGACCAAATCCTTGTAAATCATTAAATCCCGGATGTGCGCCAATGGCTACGCCATTTTTTCTGGCCGACTCGACGGTTTTTCGCATAATATTGGGATCGCCAGCGTGAAACCCGGTGGCAATATTAGCGGAGCTGATTATCGTCATAAGTTCATTATCAACATCATCGCCAATTATCCATGAACCAAAACTTTCTCCTATATCGGAGTTGATATCGACCGTTTTCATCATAATAATTTCTTATTCACGTTTTGGGGTGTTAATTCACTATATGAAGATTTATTTGTATCCGAAAAGTAGTATTTTTAGATAGTCTGATATCAGAAAAACAGAACGCTCATCGGCCAACGTGTTTGCTTAAATAAAAAGAGGAGGGCAGAGATGCTGACATTACGCCAGGTTCGTTATTTTGTTGCCACCGCCGAAATGGGGCAGATCTCGCTGGCGGCCGTGCATCTTAATATTTCGCAGTCGGCGGTCACCGGGGCGATTCAGGAACTGGAGCAGCTATTGGGCAAGAAGCTGTTTACCCGCTCGGTGCACGGCATGATGCTGACCGACTACGGGAACCATTTTCTTAACCATGCCTATACCGTGTTACAGACAGTGGATAATGCTGTGCGCAGTATGCCGGTTAATGACACGGGCGCGCGAGGCACGCTGCGCCTGGCGGCAAGTTACACGGTGCTTGGCTATTTTCTGCCGTTCCATCTGCAACGGCTGGCGCAGGACTACCCGCACATTGATATCCAGTTGTTTGAGTATGAGCGACAGGATATTGAACAAGGATTGGTTGACCAGACGTTGGATATGGCGCTGGTGCTGACTGGCAATTTACGCCATCAATCGATTTATGCCGAAACCCTGTTTAATTCTACGCGCCGCTTGTGGCTGCCATCGCGGCATCCATTATGTGAAAAATCGCACGTGACGCTGGAGGATGTGGCCGGGGAACCTTTCATTATGCTCACGGTGGATGAAGCCGCAGAGAGTGCCATGCGCTACTGGGAAGAGGCCGGCGCCAGCCCCAGCGTTATCCTGCGCACCAGTTCGGTCGAGGCGGTGCGCAGCATGGTGGCTAATGGTTCGGGGATCGCCATCTTATCGGACCTGGTTTATCGCCCATGGTCGCTGGAAGGGCGGCGCATCGAGACCCGTTCGCTGGTTAACCATGTGCACCCGATGAGCGTCGGTCTGGCATGGCGTCATGACGCCCACTTCACCCCGGCGATGGCGGCGCTGCGCGAGTATTTCCGCAGCGCATTCGTGACGCAGCAAATCAATATGGTGCGACGTTAACACCGCTCCGCGCCCTGTGTGCGTCATCTTTTCCTCTTTAATAACCAAAAATTTTGGTATTTGAGACACGGACAAGGCTGGAGTGCCCCGAGCTTGTAGACAAATCTACCCTCTACGGCCCGAGACACTTTCCCGGTCATTTTTAAATCTATTTGTTGCTTCTCAAATTGAGCATAGTTAATAACATAACTCTGAGCGATAGAGCATAATCAGGGTGATTTGGCGAGTTGAGTACCGCCACTATATCTGAGCCAGGGCGGACCGAATGTGTATTTATTAACAGTGCATAGCGACACGCTGCCGAGAAGACACGTCGAACAACGATCAGAAGCTATATGTCACTTTCAGGCTTCCTGTGGGCGATGTTTTCCGTTGCACAATTGAGCTATTGCGCGCATCACCAGTCAACTGCGTAAAACCTGCTGCGGCATCTACGCTCCAGTCCTGGTTGATCTTGTGCGTCCAGTCCATATTCAGGGAATAGGCATAAATTCCAGACTTGGCATCATATCGAGTAAACCCTGATGCGGCCGATTGTGATGCACTTACCCCGTAGTAAGTCTGCATGTACTTGCTGGTCCCCCAACTGCTGGCCAGTGCCAGCGTCACAGAATTTTTCGATGAGGTATAGAGTGGACTGACAATGCTGAAATGCAGGGCTTCACCATTGCTTCGCTGAGACATCGGCACCTCAGCCTGCAATTGTAAATTAAGCCAGTCGGTCACCTTGTATCCCAGGCTAAGCACACCGATAGCTGAGCCTTTAACGTCACCCATACCTCGCAGATAGTCGCTACCGTAGCTGAGCGAGTTGCTGTCCACGTCACGATCCTTTCTGCCTGCGCGATAACTCAGCGCAGTGCTGTAATCAAATTTGCCGATGTTGTTACCGTAACCGATACCACGCGTGGTACTGACGAAGAAACCATTTACCATAGCGTAATCAATCACCAGGGCCGTAGTGACGCGGTTTTCATCCGAACCAGAATAAAGTGGCGCAACATCCACACCTCCCCCCAGAGTCAACTCGTTGCCCTGTTTCTGTTCTGCTGCCAGTATTGGGGTGGACAGTAATGCCAGGACAACTCCCGACAACATTTTTTTTGGGGTACGGCCCGAGAGTGAATGGAGGAACTTATGGCTCAGTTCGATCTTTCTCATTAAGGAAATCCTTGTGGGTTTAACTGACTACGATACAAGCGGTTTTAAATGCCAGAACGCTCAGTTTGAATGCTCACCCTGAAGTTCCCATGAGCCAAAAATGAAGAAATACTGAAGTAAGTACGGGTGCTGCAAACCTAATAGATTTCCTGATACCGTTTTTTCTTCAGACGTTCTTCATTCACTGTTGATAAAGTCACTATTGTGAAAATTCTCCTAATCGAAGACGACATCGATCTTGGCAATGGCGTACGTATTGCCCTTGCAGATCAAGGATTAGATGTCATATGGGTTCGCCGTAAAGTGGATGCGCTGCATCAACTCGATGTCTGCGTGCCAGAACTTGTATTGCTCGACCTCGGCCTGCCCGACGGTGATGGCATGAGCCTGATGGCACTTTTGCGTCAGCAGTTCAAGGGGATCCCCGTCATCATCCTTACTGCACGAGGCACTCTGCAAGATCGTCTGACGGGATTGGATGCCGGTGCAGACGACTATCTCGTCAAACCTTTTGTTCTCGCTGAGTTGTTGGCCAGGGTGAGAGCACTTGTGCGGCGGAGTTATGGTTTTCAGAATGAGGTGATAGAAATTCGCGGATTATCTCTTCATGTGCCGACTCGACGCGTGACAGTGAGTGCACGTAATGTTGATTTGACGGCAAGTGAATACGCGTTGCTTGAAACGTTAATGCTGCGCGCTGACCGCGTGCTCACACGAAGGTTTCTGGAAGAAAGGATCTTCGGTGCAAAAGAAAATATGAGCAATCCTCTCGATGTGCATATGGGAAATTTGCGTCGCAAAATCGGTGAGGGCTATGTGCGAACGGTGAGGGGCGTAGGGTATGTTATTGATACCTTACCGATTCAGAAGGGGGCAGGTTGATGCAGAATTTTTGGCACCACCTGAGAACGCCAACGCTCGTACGGCGAATTATGATCGCCCAGATGCTATTGCTGACACTGCTTTGGTGTCTTTTTCTGACCTACATTTTGTGGGAGAACTTGCGTAGCCCCCCTATGCTATCGGGCAGCAATACTTACGAAACCATTCTGACATTGGTTGATCGTTTGGGTGATCGTCCGCAGGATCTCACCGAGATACTGGAAAAATTCAGCACGGCGTTGCGGGAAGGTTATGGAGGCGGTGAAGATCCTGAACTGTCAATCAGCCTAATTGTTCGGAAGAATAAAGAGATAATTTATTCATCTGATGGCGCTCCGGTAGGAGTGAAAAACACCAAGTATGGGACAATTCAGAATATTCAGAGTAAGGGTCGCACCTGGACTAGCCGTACTCTGAAGTCTGGGAGTTCGGACACAGAGGTGACACTGCTCACTCCTGCTGGAGGCTGGAACTTCTTCATATACCTGAACTCGCGCGGATACTACATATTACCGCTGCTGGTATGCATTCCCTTTCTTTTGTTTCCTGCGTGGCTGTCAATCCGCATTGCAATGCGTCCCTGGAACAAGGTGGCAAATGAAGTTTCCTTACGAACACCAGAAGATATATCTCCCTTAAAAGCAGTGCCAAAGCACAAGGAGCTTCGCCAAATAGTGGACGCGATTAATATATTCCTTGCCAGGGTACGAGAAAGCACGGAAAGGGAACGGACTTTCATTGCAGATGCCGCTCACGAGTTGCGTACTCCGCTGGCTGCAATGCGAGTCAATGTTGAAGCTTTGCAGTCCTATGTAAGCAACGTTAGCCAACAGGAATTGCTTGCAGGGATTATTCGTAGCAATAGCCGTGCTGCTCGTCTCGTCAATCAGTTGCTGCTGCTGATGCACAGTGAAGCGCGCATTCACACTGTCATGGAGCCTGTGCCGCTGACGACGCTTATACAAGAGCGAATGGCTGAGTTGGCACCGCTAGCTGCTGAGAGCCGAATTGAGCTTGAATTCTACTCTCATGATGAAGTCTGGATTACAGGTGTCAGGGAACGCCTGATGTCGCTGATCGACAACTTAATTGAAAATGCTGTGAAGTACAGTCCTGAAGGCGGGCGGGTTGAAGTACAGGTACGATCGTTAGATAAATCCACGCAATTGCGTATATCAGATGCAGGGCCCGGCATCATGGTTGAATTGAGGGAACGGGTGTTCGACAGATTTTTCCGTGATCCCAATCAGATACAAAGCGGGAGTGGATTGGGGCTGGCAATAGTCAAAGCGGTTGCGCAACAACACAACAGCAGTGTTTTCCTAAGTACGTCTGCAGAAGGTGGGCTCATGGTTATTGTTGACTTCCCAAAGCACAATTCCGTCTGAGAGAAAGCACAAATTTGGTCCCCACCTTGCGTAGGATATTTACCAGAATAATGGAGAATAAATTGAAATATTTGGCCCTGGCTACAATATTATTTTCTATATCACTTAGCGGATGTGCCATAACCGTCAGCGATTTAAAAAACAGCAAATCATCCTTAGACGGCAGCTTCATTAGCAAGACGGGGTCTTCCGATACTTATCGAACCCTAAGGCACATGGCAAGGCAGTGCCTGGAATATGAGGCATATTCAGGAAATCCGGTCATCGTCTTAAGCGAGTTTGACGGTGAGCGTAAAGAAGGTGAGATCACTCAAAAGCTTCTTTCAGAAGGACTGTTGATCAACAACACGCTAATTGAGATAGAAAGTCATGATGGTGACAAAGCTATGATAAGCCTCTACACAACCAAGAATATCTTGAGTGCGGGCATCAGGTCGCCAAATATGCGTGATATCAAACGCTGGGCTGATGGTGATAGAACTTGCTAACCCGCTAACCAAGCTTCAACAGAGTACAGTTATCCGGTGAACCGGCGGATGTTTTTTTCTGCGATACGTTGATGGGCGGATTGTATTCTGCACGAGAAGATTAACTAAAAGGTACAGGCCGTTTGAATCGAAACTTTAAAGGGGTTTGCGGATGGCTTAATTTGCGCATTTTTGAGTCGTTAAGAGACATTTGGAGGGGATTCCGTCATCGAACCCACTCGATCCCAAATCTAACCACCAAATTCTCCCGGAGCAAAGGGATAACTGAAAATGCATCGGGCCTATTCAATAGCCACTCCATCGTCACTCCATATTAGCGGCAATATAAATCAATAAATCCTCTGCAGAATGTTCATTATCCGCAGGAGGAAAAAATGAACAGATTTAAATATTTCATGAAATACACCGAATATCTGGGTCGAAAACTTTTAACCTTTATGGTTCAGGACCAACAATTTCACAGCAAAAGATTAAAAAGGCTCTCTGGCAGAACCCCCGATCTGGTTAATCCGGTGACGCTGAGCGAAAAAATATGCTACCGAATAATGTATGACCATAACCCGCTTTACACGCGACTGGCTGATAAACTGGCGGTACGTAATTATGTTTCTGCGCGTACGCAAAGAGTACAATTACCCACGTTACTTTGCGTCTATAACAACGTGCAAAGTATCGATTTCAGCCAATTACCGGACAAATTTGTGCTGAAGTGTAATCACGACAGCGGTAGCGCAGTAATATGCACCGATAAGGATAAACTCAATATTCCACGCGCGTTGCAAAAGCTGGATTTTGCCCTGCGCAAAAATATGTATTACACCACCCGTGAATGGCAGTATAAAAATATCAAACCGCTTATATTGTGCGAAAAATACATTGATTTATTTTCCGAAAGAGACAAGAGTCAAACGCCTGAAATGCTGAGAATACATTGTTTTCATGGCATCGCGGGTTTTATCGAAGCGGATTTTACCGATGTTTCCGGTCATAGTTTTATTAATGTCTACAATCGGTGCTGGAAATTGCAGCCCTTTCAGATGGAATATCCCAATACGCCCGGGGTAATCCCCGAGCCGGAATTATTGCACAAAGCGATAACCGCTGCGCAGGAAGTCTCCTCCGGGATCGATTATTGCCGAATTGATCTTATGCTGCAGCGTGATGTCATTTATTTCAGTGAAATCACCCTCAGCCCCCGGCGCGGCAAGTTACAAATATCACCGTCAGAGTGGGATATCCGGCTGGGTGAGATGTGGAAAATGACCGCGAGACAAACCAACCCGCACTTGCATACACAGAAAGCGTAATCACTGTTTTTTCCGTAAGGGCCACGAGAGGCGAAAAATGGAATGGCCCTGATCGGTTAACGTGTAGGTTACGTCGCCCTGATGAGCAAGCATGATGGCTTTCAGCACTGATAGTCCCAGTCCACACCCCCCCGGATTGGTGTCCCTTGCGCTGGCACCGCGCTGAAAGGGGTGAAACATAAATTTGTGAAACTCCTCCGGGATTCCCGGCCCCATATCTTCAATGACAATAAAGTTCTCGTGTTCACTGGCACCGTGGCTGACAACAATGCTTTTAGAGCTGGCGTATTTTATTGCGTTATCGAAAAGGACCGTCAGGCACTGAATAATTCGCAGCGGATCGCACTGGCATTGTTGGGGGTGTAATTCGGTCGCGATGGTAAAATGGCTGCGTTTAAATTCCAGCGCAAAGGAATCCACCGCGCTCTGAATAATCTCCTGCAAATCAACATCCGCAAGCGTTAACGTAAATTCGGCCCCGCCGGATGAACTCACCACCCGCAGATCTTCTATCAGGCTGGATAATCCCTCTGTTTGCTTAAGAAGATTATTAAACAAGGTCGGATTTGGCTCGAACACGCCATCAACCAGCCCCTGTAAGCGGCCTCGCAGAATGGTAACTGGCGTGCGAAGTTCATGGGCGATGGCGGCATTCCAGGATCTTCGCTGTGCATCCATAGTCTGTAGCTTTTCAGCCATATCGTTGAAATCATTAACAAGATTATTAAGCTCGCCCAGATGGGTGCTTGCGCAAAACGCCCGCGCTCCCAGATCGCCCTGCGCTATCCTCCTCAGGCTGGTCGCAACGGAGCTTAACGGGGTCAATATTCTTGCCGACAGTTTTACCGTAAAAAAAAGCGAGATGGATAAACTTATCGTGGAGGCAATCAGGATCCATAACCAGTCCAAATAGGTCATCTGATCCTCACTCCCGTCGATTGCCCCGCCGGGAATGTAATAAATGATGAAGGTGTAAAACAGATAAGAACCGATAACCGAGACAGCAATAATCGTCAACGTCAGCGATATCATAAACACCAGTACCTGGCGACTTAACGGATGGCCTCTGTTCATTTGTTTTCACCTAATCGGTAACCCATACCGCGAATACTTTCCGGAACCCCTTTTAACCCGCAGTTTTCCAGTTTTTTGCGCAGCTTGCTCATATGGCTGTCAACCGTGCGATCAAGCGTATCGCCTTCTGGCAGGCAGGCATTAAGCAACTCTTCACGCGAGCAGACTTTACGCGGATTCCGTGCCAGGTAGGCCAGCAGTTTGAATTCCGTCGTTGTCAGGATGGGAGAGATAACCTCGCCACTACCATTAATTTCCACATAAAAGTCTTGTGGATAAACCGTTAAGCAGGATGTCCGGATAGGCTTATTGTGGAGTTGTTCGTGGCTGGCCTTTGCCCTGCGCAACACGGCTTCGATACGTGCGACAACCTCTGTGGGATTGAAAGGTTTCACCACATAATCATCCGCGCCAAGCCGCAGTCCCATCAGTTTGTCGATGTCCTGATCCAGTGCCGTTACCATGATGACCGGAATATTGCTCTCTTTTCGCAGTGTGGAAAGGACAGTCCAGCCATCGAACACCGGCAGTTGGATATCCAGTAACACCAAATCGGGCTTTTTCAGTCGGCAGGAATCTATCGCCTGCTCACCGTCCGCAGCGCGCAGAGTGCGCATCCCTGAACGCTGAATATAACTGGTCAGAATATCCGCTATTTCATCATCATCTTCAGCAACAAGAATAAGATAGTTATCGTTCATGATTTCTCCACTCAACACTGATATGGCAGGCATTCTTTGACCTGGTTTGCGCGAAAGCATACACCGATGCTTTCGCTTCGGTTAATACACTCATGCAAATGCCGTTTTTCTAAGCTGTTTCTGAAACCTGGCAATAACGCGCAGGTCATCAGCGAACATGAGACCCGCTTGTGCGAAGAAAGTTGCATCCACGTAAATTCTCTGGTGTCTCATTTTTTCTTAATCTCTGACGGCAACATCTGCAAGCGAATATTTACCAGGCAGGCATACACACTCGCTACACATTCGGGTAATCAATTTTCCATAGTCCTGGATAACAATAGAAAGTAAGACATATAAAATAACGCGTTGCTGGAAAACGATGACATAAATAAACACGGTAAAAAGAGATCGTGCGTTGTCATTTCATTACTGGTAGAGATCTCTCTCTCTCGGAGTAGAAATATCAATGAAGTACTTACGGAAGCTTACCGTTGAAAAAATCAGTTCATTGATGATATTTTCTGTATGGTTATGGGGAATGTTCTATGTATGGCTTATTTTGATGCACAACGTTGAGGAAAAAGTAGGCGCGACGCTACTTTCATCGCCGTTTATCTATGCTGCGTTAAGCGTTTCTCTAATATTGTTTTTGCTACAAGAAAAAGCGGGCGTACTGAAAGAACTGGCTATCGTAACCTTCTCTTTGGTTATCATTTTTCTTCATCTTATTCTTATCTTTAACATTCTCTTACTCAGGTTCCCTGATATTTATGACTTTAGTTTTTATTATGAGTGTTTTTTGATTGTTTTCCTCGGCGTCACACCGATGTATCTTTTATTAAGAATCATCTGAATTTTATTGAATGTAAAGCGGGGAACTTTGGCGATGTGCGTGGTGACCGGGACTCAGAAAATCCTGTATCGTTACATCGCAGAGGAATTAGCCGCCTCCATATAGCCTCCATAAAACATGCATTCTGCGTAAACATCAAAATGATAGAGTGCATCAACGCAGTGTAACCTGGCACATATCTTAATCGGCTCGTAATGAAAGTGTATGGGTAATTAAGCATAAAGGCAGGCCAGGATTGTTCATCCATACCGTGCAGATAATTTTTTATAATGACGTCGATAAATAACCCCCCTCCGTCCTCTACTGAAAATGTGAAAAGGACATTAAAACATCTGGCCGTAAAAAACTGGAAAAAACTCTCTGTGACTTTTTCCCTGGTTATCGCGGAAAATGTGACCTATTTATTGTATCCCGTGCTGGCAGGCATCGCTATCAACGCGATTCTGGCGGGGAATGCCCTCACGGCTGCGCTGTATGGACTGATGATCCTCTTTATCTGGATCCTCGGCGCAACCCGACGCAGTATCGATACACGTACGTTTGCACACATTTATGCCGGCCTTGCCGTATCGGTTATTGTTGCTCAGCGTAAATATCAGCTTAATCACTCAACCATCGCCGCGCGGGTGGTGTTATCCCGTGAATTCGTTGATTTCTTTGAGATGCATCTGCCAATGCTGATGACCTCGATTATTTCCCTTTTCGGCGCCGCCATTATGCTGCTCATTATTGAGTTTCACGCAGGGGTGATGTGTGTGGTTATCGTCATTATTCTGTCGTGCTTTCTTAAAGGTTATACCCGTAAAAATGAGTTGCTGTTTAACCGGCTAAATAACCGACTGGAGAAGGAAGTGGACTATGTTCATAAAGCCACCACGCTCTCGCTTAATCGCCATTATTCATCCCTTGCCCGCTTGCGAATCAGCCTTTCCGATCGTGAAGCGCTGGGATACCTTGCAATTGGCGCACTGATCGCCCTGCTCTTTACCCTGAGCATCATATTAATGACCTCAACCCAGGGCGTCAACGCAGGGCATATTTATTCGGTAATGACGTACATGTGGATGTTTGCCACCAGCCTTGATGATGCTCCGCAGCTTCTGGAAAAGTTTTCACAACTTAAAGACATAGGTAAACGCGTCAAGACAGATGATGTTGATACCGGAATATTATCACCGCAGCAGAAATCTTGATTTTAATTATCTTGCCTTAATTGTTCGGAAATTAACTCATGCCACAGTTTTTTATTGACCGGCCTATCTTTGCCTGGGTTGTTGCACTGTTCATTATATTGAGTGGGTGTTTATCCATACCACATCTTCCGGTCGCGCAATACCCGGCGGTCGCGCCTCCGAGCATTATTATTTCGGTCAGTTTTCCTGGCGCGTCGCCTGACATGATGAATACCTCGGTGGTTTCACTTATTGAGCGAGAGATCACGGGCGTAGACAATTTGCTCTATTTCGAGTCCACCAGCGACACCACAGGGATGGCGTCTATCACCGTGACCTTTAAACCCGGAACGAACAGCAAGCTCGCGCAGATGGATTTGCAAAATAAGATAAAAACAGTTGAGCCACGTCTGCCCCAAGCGGTGAGACAAAACGGCGTCAGCGTTGAAGCAGCCGAGTCAGGTTTTCTGCTGATGGTCGGTCTGAAATCCGATACGGGTGCCTATCAGGAGGCAGATCTGAGTGATTATTTCGCCAGAAACATTAGTGATGCGCTTCGCCGCGTGTCGGGCGTGGGTAAGATTCAGCTGTTCGGGGGTGAAAAAGCCATGCGCATCTGGCTTGACCCGGTCAAAATGCACCATTACCAGCTTTCGGCCAGCGACGTTATCAGCGCGGTTAGCCAACAGAATGTGCTGGTTTCACCCGGCAGATCGGGAGACGAACCGGCGCTGCCAGGCCAGAGCGTCACTTATCCGTTAACCGTGAAAGGGCAACTCTCCTCTGTTGCGGAATTTAAAAATATCACGCTTAAAGCGACCACGGACGGTGCCCGTCTGACGCTCGGCGATATCGCGCGCGTGGAGTCAGGATTACAGAGTTACACCTATGGCATCCGGGAAAATGGCGTTCCGGCGACGGCAGCAGCGATTCAGCTTTCGCCTGGCGCGAATGCCATCAGCACTGCCGCCGGGATTCATCAGCGGCTGGCCGAACTGAGCACCGCGCTTCCGCAGGGCATGGCGTTTATCATTCCGTTCGACACCGCCCCTTTTGTAAAAGCGTCGATCATGAAAGTGGTACAAACGTTAGCCGAAGCAATGGTGTTGGTTTTTCTGGTGATGCTGATATTTCTGCACAACATCCGTTGCACGCTCATCCCGGCCATTGTTGTCCCGGTGGCGCTTCTCGGGACATTCACCGTGATGCTGTTAAGCGGCTATTCCATCAATATCCTGACCATGTTTGGCATGGTGTTAGCCATTGGCATCATCGTCGATGACGCGATTGTCGTCGTCGAGAATGTTGAGCGCCTGATGGCAGAAAAAGGCCTTTCTCCGCGCGAGGCGACCCGCGAAGCGATTCGGGAAATCACACCGGCGATTATTGGCATCACGCTGGTGCTCACCGCCGTATTTATCCCAATGGCATTTGCCAGTGGTTCGGTCGGGGTGATTTACCGACAGTTCACGGTTTCAATGGCGGTATCGATCCTGTTCTCCGCTTTTTTAGCCTTAACGCTGACGCCCGCGCTCTGCGCCACCCTGCTGAAGCCACACCAGAAAAATGCGACTTCAGCGGGAAGATTTGCCGCCGGGTTTAACCGTCATTTTCACATGCTCACTTCGCGTTATACCTCGGGGCTGGGGTATGTAGTAAAGCGAACCGGGCGAATGATGCTGCTCTATGCCGCGTTGTGCGCTGCCCTGGTGATGGGGTTAATCACGCTGCCATCCTCTTTTTTGCCCGAAGAGGACCAGGGATATTTTATGTCCTCCATTCAGCTCCCTTCCGAGGCCACGATGCAGCGCACTCTCGCGGTGGTGAAACGCTATGAAGATGAGGTAGCCGCACGGCAAGCCATTGAAAGCAACATTATGATCCTCGGTTTCGGTTTTTCAGGCTCGGGACAAAACTCTGCGCTGGCCTTTACAACATTAAAAGACTGGTCATCCCGCAAGGGTATCGCAGCCCAGGATGAAGCCGATCTTATTCAGTCAAAAATGCAGTCCGTACCCGACGCGGTGACCATGAGCCTGCTACCCCCTGCCATCTCCGATATGGGCACCTCTTCCGGCTTCACCTTTTATCTTGAAGACAGGGCAGGCAAAGGCTATGAGGCGCTGAAACAGGCCGCAGACACGCTGGTTTTACAGGCAAAAAAGAATACGAACCTGGCGGATGTCTATATCGATGGATTACCCGAGGGCGCGTCTATTTCCCTGAACATTGACCGGGAAAAAGCTGAAGCGTTAGGCGTATCGTTTGAGGAGATCAATCAGGCTATTTCTGTTACATCGGGCTCAAACTACGTTAATGACTACACCAATGCTGGCCGTATCCAGCAGGTCATTGTGCAGGCCGATGCAGCCTACAGAATGCAGCCTGAAATGCTGTTAAAAATATCCGTAAAAAACAGGCTCGGGGAAATGGTGCCACTTTCGGCTTTTGTCACCTCGTCATGGCGACAGGCCCCGCAGCAACTCAATCGTTATCAAGGATACCCGGCCATTCGCATTACCGGCAGCGCTGCTCAGGGCCACGCCAGTGGTGATGCGATGAAGACCATGGAGCAACTTGCAAACGCGTTACCGCCAGGATTTACTGGCGAGTGGGCGGGCGGTTCGTTGCAGGAGAAAGTCTCGGCTTCCCAGTTGCCAGGGTTAATCCTCCTTTCTGTTCTGGTGGTATTTCTGGTGCTGGCGGCACTGTATGAAAGCTGGTCAATTCCCGTTTCCGTGATGCTGGCCGTACCGTTGGGGCTTATCGGCGCGCTGGTTGCTGTCAGCGCTGCCAATATGACCAACGATGTGTTTTTCAAAGTGGGCTTGATTACCCTGATTGGTCTTTCTGCCAAAAACGCTATTTTGATTGTCGAATTTGCCCGGCAGCTACGCCACCAGGGTATGAGCACTCTGGAGGCAACATTACTGGCGTCCCGACAACGGCTGCGCCCGATTTTGATGACCTCGTTAGCCTTCACGCTGGGCGTTGTTCCCCTGATACTCGCAACCGGGGCCAGCGCCAGCACGCAGAATGCCATTGGTATTGGGGTTTTCGGGGGCATGATCAGCGGCACCTTATTCGCAATTTTCTTCGTGCCGGTATTTTTTATCGTGATGACAACCTTTTTTGACAGGCGTTTAAGGTTGTTAAAGGAACATCAAGAGTAACGAATAAACAGTCCAGTAAGCGTTTGTTTAAAAGCTCCGGAAAGGGGCTGGACGGACGTTAATTATGGTGCGGGTGGCGCGGGTGCCAGTTCCCTCACTTCCAACCGGACCTCATAACGCTTCCCGTTTTCCGGCGCTGGAAGATTTTTAACCGCATTGTTTAACGCATCGACCGAGGTGGTGGTTTGCTGTACAACACCATACACGAGGGGGGGGCAGAGCCCGGCATCTGCGGGCTATCCCTTTGTAACAGCAGAGGTTTTATATCGCTATCTGTTGCAGTAATAACGGAAAAAGCGCAGACCATAAAGGCAGTGGCGATTCAGACAGATAGCTAAAAGCGCACGATCCACCGCTGCGGGATACTTACCGTATTAGTGCCAGCCATTCATATGAATCAGAGGCTGAAGAAAATCTCTACAGACTGTGTACTGCGATCTGCCTCTCCATGGTAAACAACCTCGATGTTGTTACCATCAGGATCGAGCACAAAAGCCGCGTAATACCCAGGATGGTAGGTTCGCTCGCCAGGCGCTCCATTGTCACGCCCACCATGAGAGAGTGCCACATGGTAAAAAGCATCCACCACTTCACGGTTCCTGGCCTGAAAAGCCAGATGATGGCGTCCTGTTAGCTCACCTGCAGAGGCCGGACTATTTACTGAAGAAACGACAAGTTCATCCGCCCAGATATAATCGTCGTCTGCACTTATTACTGGGATCTCCAGAACAGACAGTACAGCTGTGTAAAACGCTTTGCTTGTTTCGAAGTTGTTTACTACAAGCTGGATATGGTCGATAAGCCTGCCACGATGTAGTCGATAATTTTCCATAGGGAATTTCCTCAGTCAGTCGTATCGACTGGCATTTATCCGTTTTCTAAAAAGAACCATTCCTCAATTATACCGGTGATGCTGTGACCTGCTCCCGGTTGATTATCACATGCCAATGTTAGTCCTGGATCCCGGCTGTTATGACAAATGTGAACTTCTGTTGTTCGCTCATAGCGGACCCTACGCTCGACTCAGGCTGCTCAGTGCCCAAGCGGACGTTAAATCGGTTCTGAAACAACGCTTTTCATGGTGACGTCCTCATCCCGCTGATGAAGACATCACTAACATTCATTAGGCTCTGTCAACCTGCGGAGGTTGATGTTGGAATTCGGGCAATGACCTTAATTTCAAAATCGAATCCCGCAAGCCAGGTCACTCCAACGGCTGTCCAGTTCGGGTAAGGGGGCTGCGGGAAAATTGACTGTTTCACCTGCATAATCGTCGGAAACTGATTTTCCGGGTCAGTATGAAAGGTGGTGACATCAATCAGGTCATTAAACGTACAACCCGCTGCTGCAAGAGTCGCTGCGAGGTTATCAAACGCAAGTTGCACCTGCGCGGCAAAATCCGGCTCCGGCGTACCGTCGGCACGGCTGCCAACCTGACCGGAAACGAACAACATATCGCCAGAACGGATCGCGGCGGAATAACCGTGTTCTTCATAGAGGGCATGGCGGTTAGCAGGAAAAATAGGCTCACGCTGGATCATGGAATTTCCTTTCTTAAGTCAATGTGTGATGCGGGATGTGCGGTATGCAAAATTGATTTAATATACGCGGCGTATGTTGAATTAATCACACATACGCCGCGTATGTCAAATGACATCCGTTACGCATGTCTAAAAGGAGATCGTATGGCCACCAAACGCCGCGCCGAAACAATGGAAGAGAATCGAACCAAATTGATTACGGCAGCGCGGAAGTCCTTTGCCGAAAAAGGTTTTGCTGCCGTATCGATGGATGAATTAACCGCCAGCGTTGGCCTGACACGTGGGGCGCTATACCACAACTTTGGCGATAAAAAGGGGCTGCTTGCCGCTGTTGTTGCTCAGGTAGATGGTGAAATGGCACAACGAGCCAAAGCCGCCGCCGCGAATGCCGGTGACGACTGGGAAGGGCTGCTGGCTGAAGGGATTGCTTACATTGAGATGGCGCTGGACACAGAAGTAAGGCGCATCGTGCTGCTTGATGGTCCGGCTTTTCTTGGGGATCCTGCACAATGGCCCAGACAGAATAGTTGCCTCGAATCCACACGACAGACCGTCATAAATTTGATCGAACGCGGCGTACTTAAATCGGTTGATGCGGATGCCGCTGCACATCTGTTAAACAGTGCCGCGCTGAATTCCGCACTTTGGATTGCTGCGAGCGACGATCCGCAGCGGGCGCTGCCAAAAATTATTGACGTGTTTACTCAACTGGCAAGCGGCTTAAGGAATAGTTCCAATAAACTACGATGAGAGGTTTATAGGGCGGAGTGAGCTAAAACCTTGCAGTCCGCATTAAGAGAACGGGCGCAAAGCATTATCAATAGCTGTGGCTATTTCGTCTTCGCTGCGCCCTCCATTGATGGCAACGCGGTTCTCAAAAACAAAGTGCGGAACCGAACGAACGCCTGCCGCAGTGGAGTTCGCCGCCTCTTGCTCAATCCACTTGTGCCGGGTGGGATCGCGTGCGATGGCGCGGGCCTCATCCTTGCTGAATCCATAGGCTGCAGCAACATCTGCCAACACCTCGGCATCGGCAATGTTTCTTGCCGCAAGGAAATAAGCGTCCGTGATGGCTACGGCGAGTTGATGCTGCGTGCCGCGTTCTCTGGCTGCCAGGATGATGGCGTGCGCAGCCTGCGTTGGGTAGGCGTAGCGCTGGCGACCAAGGTCGAGATCGAAGCCGGACGCGCGGGCCTCTGCTTCAGGGCGAGCAAACGCCGACTTCGGATCTGTCACACCATATCGCGTGCGGAGCAGGTCGGGGATGAAGAGTCCGGCCGCCGGCGCGTCCGGTAGTAAAAGAACCGGATGATGGTGGATGCCCGCGAGCAGTTCGGGGAAGCGTTCCCGAAGAACCTTGTCGAGCCGGTGCAGGCCCACGAAACACCAGGGGCAGGTGATCTCGGTATAGAGGTCGATTCGCAACATGATCTCAGTCTCCTTCTTTAGTGATTAGAGCGATTAGCGATACCCGGCGCGCACGAACGTCTTATCCGCGACCTGGTCCACAAGAAACTGAGCCTGGTCTGCCCATACCCGAGCCAACAGGACGACGGTCTTCGTCGTCATGCTCTCTTCGCCAGCAGGTTTTGTACAGCCGTCTCGGTATGGGCGATGGCAGCCTTTGCCCCGTCCGGGCCGAGTACGGTGCCTTCAATCCGTATAAGCTCAGCGTCAGTCAATCCGATAAAGCCAAGCATGTGCAGGAGATAGTTGGTCTGGAAATCGAAAGCGGCATAATCACCCGCCGAAAACACGCCACCTGCGGCAGTGATCAGATAAAGCTTCTTGCCAGTAAGTAGGCCTGGGGGGCTCCTGTGGCATAGCTGAAGGTGACTCCCGGCCATATGACATTGTCAATCCAGGCCTTGAGCTGCGAAGAGGGACCGAAATTCATCATGCCGGAACCAAGCACAATGATGTCCGCGGCGCATAATTCATCAACCAGCTCCCGGGCACGTTCAACGGCAACATTCTGCTGTGTTGTACGTGAATCCGGGGACGCAGTGCGGCCCAATATGTAGTCTTCAGTAATGTGCGGAGGCGGATTTGCGACAAGGTCGCGAACCGTCAGTGAGCCGCCTCCCTGAGACCGAAGCCCATGAGCAATTTCAGTGGCAAAGCGGGTAGATAGGCTCTCAGTCCCACGAGGGCTGGAGGTAATCAGCAGAATTTTACGCATGGTGGCTCCGCTCTAGGTGTAAATTAGTAACCAGAGAACATTTCTATGCTTGGTTACTAACTGTTACCTTGGATACTAAAATTCCTGCCAGAATTTCACAAGAAGGCACAAATATGTCACCCACTCACACCGATGTTCCTGAAGCACTCCCGGATTCTGAAACAGAAGGCTGCCAGGCCACCGTCACGCTGTTGTCGGGCATAAGCCAGAGAAACATCGGGATAGGTCCCTAAACCGAGGCGGGATTCTTTTCTATTGATACGATATTTGAGATACCAGAGACGTGAACCGCCAGGATTAACTAAAAGATATAGGCCGTAAGAATCGGAAATTTTGTAAGGTTTAGCGGATGGTTTTAAGTTGCGGATTTTTGAGTCGTTAAGAGACATTTTGGGGTCGCTCCGTCGTTGAACCAACTCGACCCCAAATCTGACCACCAAATTCTCCCGATGCGGAGGGAAAACTGAAAATGCATCGGGAAGACTTTTCAAGCTAACTCATTGAATTCGAATTACATAGGGATTCGCAAAGTGGCATGAAAATAAGAATTGGCTCCTCTGACTGGACTCGAACCAGTGACATACGGATTAACAGTCCGCCGTTCTACCGACTGAACTACAGAGGAATTGTGTGAACGGGGCGCATATTATCGGTCACGTCCGGGCTTGTCAAAGGGTGGATCGCCTGAGCGATATCGTTTGCTGACAATTTCGGCAACCTGCGCGTGTACCCGTTCAATAAGCCAGCATATCGCACCAATGTGGTGCAAATTACCCCTAATGGGGCAGCTATCAAACCGTGTTTCAGTGATAATACCTGGCATTGTAATTAGAAACTCTTATTATCCAGCCTGTTAAGGGTTAATTGAATCCCTAACGAAAACTGGCAAGCATATTGCAACTCCTCCGATATCATAAAAACCGGCGTTGGCATTGGTATCCCTTACAGGAGGCAAAATGAACTTAAGACGACTGAAATACTTCGTAAAAATCGTCGATATTGGAAGCCTGACTCAGGCAGCCGAAGTATTGCATATTGCGCAGCCCGCGCTGAGTCAGCAAGTCGCCACTCTGGAAGGTGAACTGGATCAGCAGTTGTTGATCCGTACGAAACGGGGCGTAACGCCGACGGAAGCAGGCAAAATTCTCTATACCCATGCACGCATGATTTTGCGTCAGTGTGAACAGGCACAGCTGGCGGTGAACAACGTCGGCCAGTGTTTGCGTGGTCAGGTTTCTATCGGCCTTGCGCCGGGTACGGCAGCGTCTTCGGTCACCATGCCATTATTACAGGCGGTGCGTAACGAGCTGCCCGAAGTGGCTGTTTATCTGCATGAAAACAGTGGCGCGGTGCTGAATGATAAATTGCTGAGTGGTCAGCTGGATATGGCTGTGCTGTATGAGCGCGCGCCGG
Organism: Kosakonia arachidis; assembly: GCF_900116535.1. Taxonomy (GTDB): domain Bacteria; phylum Pseudomonadota; class Gammaproteobacteria; order Enterobacterales; family Enterobacteriaceae; genus Kosakonia; species Kosakonia arachidis. The sequence goes on from NZ_FPAU01000004.1 coordinate 428,095, forward strand.
GGGCGGGAATCAATAGTCTGCCGCTGCTGAAAGAAGATCTCTATCTGGTTGGTACTCGTGATTGCCCGGGGCAGAGCGTGGATTTAACCGCAGTCGCTGAAATGAATCTGTTCCTGCCGCGTGACTATAGCGCTGTGCGTCTGCGCGTGGATGAAGCGTTCTCTCTGCGCCGTCTGACGGCAAAAATCATTGGGGAGATCGAATCAATTGCCACGTTGACCGCAGCAATTGCCAGCGGAATGGGCGTTACCGTATTGCCGGAATCGGCTGCGCGTTCGCTGTGTGGCGCAACCAATGGCTGGATGGCGCGTATTACCACACCTTCTATGAACCTGCCGCTGTCGCTGAATGTTTCGGCTCGCGGCTCATTGTCACCACAAGCGCAGGCGGTAAAAGATATTTTAATGTCTTTGGTCAGCCGTCCGGCCATGGAAAGCCATGAGTTGCAGTTGGTGAGCTAATGATTATTCCTTAATGGAATAAGGTGCGGGTTTTTATTATTTGTTCTGCCAGGCCACAGACTTTAACAATAGCATCCTGTCTGATCGGCCTGGAGGAAAGGGTGAATTTCCAGCAATTAAAAATAATCCGCGAGGCGGCGCGGCGGGATTACAACCTGACCGAAGTTGCCAACATGCTTTACACGTCGCAGTCAGGCGTCAGCCGTCATATCCGCGAGCTTGAAGAAGAACTGGGGATTGAAATTTTCATCCGCCGTGGCAAACGGCTGCTGGGAATGACTGAACCGGGTAAAGCCTTGCTGGTGATTGCTGAGCGCATTCTCAATGAGGCGAGCAACGTTCGGCGGCTCGCCGATCTCTTCACCAATGACACCTCTGGCGTGTTGACCATCGCTACTACCCATACGCAGGCGCGTTACAGCTTGCCGTCGGTGATTAAATCGTTCCGCGCGTTGTTCCCGGAAGTTCGTCTGGAATTGATTCAGGGAACGCCGCAGGAAATCGAATCGCTACTGCATAACGGCGGAGCGGATATTGGCATCGCCAGTGAACGCTTAAGCAACGACAGTTCGCTGGCGGCTTTCCCGTGGTTCCGCTGGCATCACAGCTTACTGGTTCCACAGGATCACCCGCTGGTGCAGTGCTCGCCGCTAACGCTGGAAGATATCAGTCGCTGGCCGTTGATTACCTACCGTCAGGGGATCACCGGGCGCTCACGTATCGATGAAGCGTTTGGCCGCAAGGGGTTAATCCCTGATGTGGTGCTCAGTGCGCAGGATTCGGATGTGATTAAAACCTATGTGGAGCTGGGGCTGGGGGTCGGGCTGGTGGCAGAGCAATCGAGCGGCGAGAACGAAGAGGGTAAGTTGGTGCGGCTGGATACACAGCATTTGTTTGACGCCAACACCGTGTGGCTGGGGCTGAAACGCGGTCAGCTACAGCGCAATTATGTGTGGCGTTTTATCGAGCTGTGTAATGCCGGGCTGTCAGTGGACGATATTAAACGTCAGGTAATGGAGCCGGATGAAGCGGTGATTGATTACCAGATTTAAAAAAAGACGCAGCGTAGTACCGGCTGCGTCTTTTCTTCCCAACTTTTTATCTTACTGTTTATGCCGTTGCGGTGTTTTCATCAACATCGCGGTTAGCGCCGAAAGCAGGCAACCTGCCATCAGATATATCGCTACCGAATGCCAGTCACCGCCGGAGAACGTCACCAGCGCTGCCGCGATAAATGGTGTAAAGCCTCCGCCCACCACACTCGCAACCTGATAGCCCACGCCTGCGCCGCTGTAGCGGTACCCTGCACCGAACATTTCGGTGAACATCGGCTGTTGTACGCAGACCACCATATCGTGGGCGATATTCGCCAGCATCAGTGAAAATAACACCACGCCGAAAATTGAACGTGCTTCCAGCGCCATAAAGAACGGGAATGCGCTCAGTGCGCCGAGTAATGCGCCAGTAATATAGATGCGACGACGCCCGTAGCGATCCGCCAGTAACGCGAACAGTGGGATGGTCAGACAACTGATACCGCCGACCAGCAGACCGATATTTAAAAACAGCTCGCGCGGCAGACCGAGGTTTTGCGTCGAGTAGTTCAGCGAGAAAGCGGTCACGATATACATGGTCAGCAGTTCACACAGGCGCAGGGCGATAATCTTCAAAAACGCGCCCGGATGACGTACCAGCGCTTCAAATACCGGCAGCCGTTTTTTCTGCTGTTTTGCGGATTGTGCCTGCGTATGCTCGAATTCGCTGGACTCTTCCATGCCGTTACGCACCCATAATGCGCCGAGCACCAGCACAATGCTGAACAGAAAAGGCAGACGCCAGCCCCAACTGAGGAACTGTGCGTTGCTGGTCATGTTACTGATCAGCGACACCAGCCCGGTGGAGAGCAGCAAACCAACACCATATCCCACCTGCACGCCGCTGCTGTAAAACGCTTTTTTGCCTGCGGGGGCACTCTCAACGGCGAGCAGCGCCGCGCCGCCCCATTCGCCGCCAACGGCAAAGCCCTGGAGCGCGCGCAGGGTAACCAGTAATGCAGGTGCCCACCAGCCAATGGTGGCGAACGAAGGCAAAATGCCGATGCATGCCGTGGCGATGCCCATCATCCAGACGGTCATCATCAGCATGCGTTTACGGCCCAGACGATCGCCAAAATGGCCGAAAATGATCCCGCCCAGCGGGCGGAATAAAAAGCCGACGCCGAAGGTTGCGAAGGCGGCAAGCGTACCCATTGCCGGATCGATCTGCGGGAAAAACTCTTTGTTAAACACCAGCGCCGCAGTAATGCCATAGAGTAAAAAGTCATACCAGTCGACGACCGCGCCGGCAAAGCTACCCCAGGCAGCGCGACGGGCACGGTTAAGTGAAGGGGTTTCCTCGTCGGGGCGGGTTGTAATGAGCGTGGAATCCATAATTGTCCTGTCTGTTCCTCAAATTTCCAAATTTTTCTAGTTTTTTGTATAGGGAAAAAAGTTACTCACATCACTTACAGCAAAATCAAAGCCGCTAATGAGACTACAATGCCCGTTGTCAGGTGAAAACCTTTTTGGAAAGCAAGGTGCATGAAAGGGGAATTTAACTCAGGGAAGCTGGCGACGCAGAAGATTATCCGGCTGTGAAGGTAAAAAAGGGGAGGGGCTACAGTACGTCCGGCTTCAACGGACTTCAGAACGGCGATGATCTGGTGTTCGGTGAATCAGGCTTTGCGCATGGCGATCTCCTCCAGGAACATGATCAGTATGCCGGAAGATCTCTAAATGTGAATGGCCCGGTTTACCGGGATGCTTACAAGGTGAGCTATAGTTTATATTTGATAGCGTTTGTTTTTTTGACATGGTAGTTCACCTCTATTTCTATTGGTTTTTTAAAAGCTCCATGGAATTCCCAGTGAAATTAATTTCATGATGCAGTATCTATTACGTTGTAAAGTTTGGGTTATATTGACGCGGGGGCTGCTTAGCGTTTCAGCCCCCTATCCGGTCTTATTGTTTTGCCGTAGGTGAAAAGAAGAACAAATACCAGATTAAACTAATCCAATCCTCAAACATTATTTGAATTGAATGGAAGACATTACATAAATCTGTCTGCTCCACCTGATGCTTCAATTGTCTGTCCAGTAACAAACTGATTTTTTCCAGAAAGTAGGAACGCAGCAAGTGCAGCAATATCTTCAGGGAGGCCAAAGCGGCCCACAGGCGTTTTCTCTTTACCCAGTAATGCCATTACCTCTTCGTCTGTTCTGTCAGCCAGTTCAGGACGACGAATACGTACATTCGGTAGCATGTTCTGCGCCCAGTTATCCGTCGCAACAGCGCCCACTCCGATAGCATTGACCAGAATGCCATCCGGAGCCACGCTCAGTGCTAAACTACGGGTCAGGTTGTTGATAGCGGCGCTTAGTGCGTGTGAGACAGTAAGTTGCGGATTAGGATAGATTCCGCCAATGGATGAGATATTGACAATCCGCCCCCAGTTTCGTGTCTGCATCCCGGGGATGATTGCCTTACAAAAACGTCGCATGGCGGAGAATTTGGTTTCAGTCATTATCTGCCAATCTTCTTCCGAAGTGGTTAACAGCGTGCCCGTATGGGCTCTTCCTGCATTGTTCACCAGTAAATCAATACGCTGAAAAACCTTTTCTGCTTGTTCAACCACCAGGGAAGGTAGTTTGGGATCAGTCACATCCCCGGCAATAGGCAGCACCGAAACACCGTATTTCTCTGAGATTTTTTTCGCAGCAACAATCAGCTCAGGTTCTCGTCTTGCCACCATGATTAAATGCACACCATTCACAGCCAATTCTTCACAAATGCTGAAACCAATTCCGGTTCGGGCTCCAGTTACCAGAGCCACTTTTCCAGTAAGTTTTAAATCCATTTGCTGCTCCTCAAATTAAGTACAGTAAATAACATGAGCAGTATTAGTACCAAATCTCTTTTTCAGGAGCTTGTGCATCAGAATTCAGATGTCTGAAAAAAGTGGTCAAAGAGTTGGGAATCTTCTCTGCTTATACGCCAGTCAACATTGAGTTTAGAGTCAGGAGTAGTCAATGCGTACGGACAATCACGAGCTTTCTTCTGCCAGCATTCTTATGCTGGCGATTATTTGCTGTATTGTTGTCGCTAGTATTTATTTTAATCAATCTGTCCTGAATTTGATTACTGGATCCTTTCCCAATGAATGGGGCGCTGTTTCTTTGATCCCTATGACCACCCAGTTAGGCTAATGGCTGCTTTGGGGTTAATGGGCATTCTGTGTGCACCTTTGGCGGGAAGTTTCAGCGATCGTCAGGGACCATTCCGAATGGTTGTTTTTGGTGTGATACTCATGCTGCTTGCCTGGGCTGTTTTTTGGGGATGGAACAGTATGCCGGGTATGGTGGTGGGCATTCTACTACTGGATGCGGGTGAGCAATGTGTACTGATAGCTAATCAGCACACGATTTACTCGTTACGTCCGGATGCCAGAAACCGTCTTAATACATTATTTATGTGCGTTATGTTTATTGGCGGAGCATGTGGTTCACTAACTGCCACCTGGTTATGGGAGACAATTCATAGCTGGCCGCTGATTTCTTCAACAGGGGCTGGACTGGTGATCATGGGGATGTGGATAGCCATAAGACGTAAATATTCAGGCCCCTATTCGGGCACATAGCGCCATAGCATTTCTTACATCCGTCGCATTATCTGAGCCATCAACGTCATGTAAAGCATCCTGTATTAATTGTTTAGCAGCCCATTTTTCGCCGGCTTCAGCCTGCAATGTCGCCAATGAATAAGCAATACGGAGGGCCCAGCCGTGAGCTTGTTGCTGTTGTGCTTTGTCCAGGGCCTGCTCTAACAGCAGGCGTTGCTCCTGAGGAGGTAATTGAATGGCGGAAAGACGCATTAACTCAGGCGTGCACCAGTTTTCATGATCCTGGCAGGTGGTTCTTAGCAATACCCCGCTATCAATTTCTGACAACAAGGGTGAATATTGCCAGTCTAATCCCATCGCCCGTAACGAGCTAAACAGTGTGGTTTGACTGACACCGGTATGACTGAACTGTTTGGCCCAAACAAGAAACAGCTCGCCGTATGTCTTCCAGAAATACAAATCATGCCTTTCTGCCAGATGAATAAGCCAGTTTGCGGCCTTTATAACCCAACGTGGATTACGATCCAGTGCCGCTGTCATACAAGCGCCTTCAGCCAGTGCACAACAAAGAGAACAGACATGCTGCAAACGAGCGGCTTTTTTAACACCGCGCCATACCATCTGTTTCGCAGCCTTGTACTCACCTTGTAACCAAAGTAAACGAGACAGAAAGGCCTGACCGGCAGTCTCTTGATCAAGACCAAAACGGAAAGAGTGACTTAATTCGCCATGGTCATACCAGTCAAGAGATTGCTGGAGATAATCACGCCCGACGTCATGACGCCCCAAAAAATGCAGGGATACACCGAGGATACGCAGCCCGGTCGCCAGCGCCTCCTCGTCACTAATGGACCGTGCGAGCTCGCACAGAGATTGCGCATGTTCAAGCGCTTTATCCAGCTCGCCAGTACGCAGATAATACAACCATAATCCGTAATGAGCCTGTAAACGTATTTCTTTGTCGTCGAGCTTTACTGCAAGTGACAACGCGGTTTTCCAGGCTGAATGCGTTTCAGGCGTGGGGCCTTTTGCCCAAGTTGATGCTTTACCTGCTACAGCGCTGAGATTCATTCTCTGGTGTAGCGTTAACACGACCTGCGAAGTATTTTCATAAAGCAGAGGGTAGATATGGCGTTGACATTCATCGTAGAGTGAATATTCAATCCAAAATGGGGTCATAGCCTGTAAGATCTCAAGCCCAGTTGAGGGATCGCCCCCCTCAGTTAATGTTTGCTGTAAAACACTTCGCAAATCATTAAGCATATGGCTGTATCGTTCACGCCATTGCTCTGTTGGCAGCATAAACCAATCACTTTGGGCCTCTTCTACCCGATCTTTATAATAACTGGCAAAACGGGCCTCAAGAGTGTCATATTCACTCTGTTGCCTGAGCTTATCGCATGCGAACTGGCGCATGGTTTCCAACAGGCGAAAACGCGTCACGGGTACCTGAGTACTGACCTGAATCAGGGATAAGGATAGCAATCTTTGCAGATCGTCAACAACCTGCCATCGATGCTTGTCATCAATAAGCAGAAAGTCGCTTACCGACTTCACACTGAACATATCGGCATAGATTCCCAGAGAGCAAAATAACCGTTGTTCGCGTGTATTGAGTAACTGATAAGTCCACTCCAGAGTGGTCAGTATTTTCTGATGTCTGGGCACCAGCGAGTTGTGCGTATTGCTCAATAGCTGGAAACGGTCTTCCAGTCGGCTATAGATCTCTTTGACACTCATGACGGGCAGACGGGAGGCCGCAAGTTCAATCGCCAACGGAAGTCCATCAAGATGACGGCATAACTCGCCAATCAACGATAGTTCGCTGGCTGATGGATCGAAATCATGTCGGCTGGCCTGCCCGCGTTCGATAAAGAGGCGGACACTGGCAAAAGTCAGTAGCACTTGGGTATTAGCCCGTTCGTTTTCAGGAACTTGTAATGGCGGTAGTAGATATTGTTGCTCGCCAGCAACCTGTAACGCTATTTGGCTGGTCAACAACAATTTGATATGGGGAGCCATGTTCAGGAGCAACGTAATCACTGGTTGCAGTTCATTAATTACATGTTCACAGTTATCAATCAGAAGTAAACATTGACGTCGTGCAAGCTGTTGCCGTAAATCGGCATTATTATTAATGGCAGATAATGGAAGATGCAGCGCTTGTGAAATAACAGACAGCAAGCTGGATGTTTCGTTGACATGTGCCAGTTCAGCCACACATATTCCATCAGAAAAATGAGTATGTATAAGGCTGACAACTTCCCATGCCAGACGAGTCTTACCTACGCCCCCTGAGCCTGTAATTGTGACCAGACGGTGTTGATTCAATAAGACGCATAATTCCTGCACAGCGCGATCACGCCCCAGAATAGATGTCAGAAAAGGGGTAACTGCCGGCTCAGGTATTTCTGGTTTAGAGGGGGCTTTAACAGGCAATTTGCTGATGTTGAAACGATAACCAGAACCAAATTCGGTAACCAGCAGATGGCGGTCATAGCCTAGTGTCCGGCGTATAGCTGAAATTTGCGCCTGAAGATTATTTTCTTCGACGATTTCATTTCCCCACACTTGAGTAAGTAAAGATTCTTTACTTACCGCTTTACCTCCAGCCCTCACCAGAACAACCAGAACATCAAAAGCTCTGGCAGAAATTCTTACCGGCTTACCCCTGTGTAACAGAATCCTTAGCTGGGGCCGGATTTGCCAGTCAGCAAAGTGTATCTCATCAATTGATATCATGGTGTTGAGATCTTCTGTTTTGAGTATCACAAACTCTCGGTATGGAGTAAGCCATTCCTAACGGAAATGCTAATTAGAATCAGGCTATGTGTTGAATGTGCTGCATCGGCGTATAACAATTCAGGACCGTTTGAATCTTTTATGATTATAAAGCCAATAGTGCTATGCGGCATAGCTTTGCGATCAATCTGGTGATGAAACCTGAACTATCCATGCCAGCCATATTCCATCAGGCCTGGCTGGAGAAGCATCCACATGGATAATCATTCGGGCAGGGATTAATTTTTCAATAATAGCGTGTGTCCACGGAATATTTAAATAATGGTGGTACCGGATGTCAATGTCAGGACTGATGGTCGTTTTTACAGTCTTATATCTTTGGTGCTAACAGCCACAGACAGCTGAAGCGGATTTGATATCCGTACCATAAATGGGACATATGCACGAATGATCCGCGCTGACAATGAGGCGACGACTAAAGGCTAATCACGGCGATGCCGGACAGCACCACCACTGCACCGGCAATGCGGCGTGCCAGATGATTTTCACGAAATAGCCAGTACGACAGAAGAGAGCCGATAATAATGGATGTTTCCCTGAGAGGAGCGACGAGCGCCAGTGGCATGCTCTGCATGGCTGTCAGTACAAGGATGTAGGCAAGTGGAGAACATATAGCAATGATAAGGATTGGGATGATATCCGCACGTACAGTAGTTGGAATTCGATACCGTCGCCGCATCGCACCAGGGGTAAGAAGCAGACTCTGTAGCAGGAGTGTGCTGGCGTAATAGCTCATGGGATCCAACTGCAGAGAGATTACCGAATAACCGTCCCATAGGGTATAGCCAGCGATGGCGGTGCCTGTCGCTGCCCCCCATAGTATTCCTTGTAGTGGTCGGTTTCCGCTTCTGAACGGATTGCCGGTAACGACAAAAATACCTGCGATAATAAGAAGCGCGCCGAGTAAGGCGCTTGCTGAAAGTCGTTCACCCATTAGCAGGGTTGCAAACAGTATTGTCAGGACCGGTCCGCTCCCCCGGGCGATCGGATAAACAACCCCAAGTTCGGCGCGCTCGTAGCCAGCCTGCAGGATTAGAGAATAAGCGATATGAAGCGCAGACGAGATAACTGCGCCGACTGCGAGTCGCCAGTCGAGCTCCTGTTGTCCCTCGATTATCAGAATGAAGCTGATTGGAACCCACAGCAATGCTGAGGCACAGCTGTAGGCCCAGACGAAAACAAGTGTGTCTTCCCTCTTGTATTTTGAGGCTATATTCCATACTGCATGAGCTACCGCAGCGGTAAGAATCATCGCAACCGTGCAGAACTGCATCAAGACATATCCGGTAAATCAATACCCGCCCGTTCAGCTCGGCGACTTTGTTCTTTATCTCGCAGAGTGAGAGCTGCGACCAGCGTATCAATAACGACGAGTTGAGCAAGCCGACTCCCCGCAGCGGCCATCTGTGCCGGTAGTGGTACTCCACCAACAACGAGCGAAACATTGGCGAGCGTTGCCAGTGGAGTATCGTACTGGTTAGTTATTGCAATAAGTGATGCTCCGGCCGAGGATGCAGCATCAGCGACAGCGAGTGTGGATGATGTGCGACCTGTTGAACTGACGACGATGATGACGTCGCCTGGAGCGAGGAGGCGGGCAGCAATCATCGCTGATAAATAATCCTGGATACTGATGGTTATCACACCCGCCGTCCGCATACGAAAGACGGCATCAGCGGCAACCGTCGCAGAGGGACCAGCACCAAATACAAATACCTGGCGTGCGTTCTGGATTAAGGCGACCGCTTCATCAAGGGCGGAGATTTCGATAGCACCGCTGAGCGCAGTCAATGCGTCTACACCCGCACGAATTGATGTTTCCAGCACCGATGCCAGCGTCGCATCTGCTGTAAGACGTTCAGGCGGTGCAAAGAACCGGGCAGTACCACGAACCCGGGCAATCTCTATCTTAAGTTCAGTGAAGCCAGTGAACCCGATCGCTCGCGCAGCGCGTATCACTGTCGGCGGCGATACACCAGCACGGGTGGCAACCTGTGCTGCCGTGCTTGTACCGACAAATAAAGGATCGACAAGCAGGAGATCGACAACTTTTGCCTCACTGGCAGCGAGGTCGCCGCTTCGGGCGTGAATGCTACTAAGCCATTGCTGTATCCGCTGCTCGCCTTCTGAAATTCCATTACCAATTTCTTTGTTCATATGTAATATATTACATTCCCTTTGTGAAGGGCACAACCACCACGTTAAGTAGATTCTGTTAAAAGGAGTCCGCATTCATGAGCACTGAAATCAATATGGTTGTCGCTATTGTGGGTCCAGGTGCCATCGGCACCACAGTTGCGGCGGTGTTACACGAAGTCGGCCATACACCGCTACTGTGTGGACGTACTCCCCGCGATCACCTAACCCTGCAAGATGGCGACCGCTTAATCACCGTACCCGGTCCGATTCAGACGAATCCAATACAAATCACTCGCACGGCTGATCTTGTCTTTCTGGCAGTCAAGTCCACACAAATTGGCGCGGCAGCAGAATGGCTCAAAGTGTTGACCGGCCCGGAGACGGTTATATGCGTGCTCCAGAACGGAGTCGAACAATTGGACAGGCTCGCTACGTATTCTCTGTCCGGACAGATTGTTCCCTCTGTCGTGTGGTTTCCCGCACAGACGCAGTCAGATGGTTCAGTACGTTTGCGCGGCGATGTACGCCTCAGCCTGCCAGACACGACAGCTTCCCGTGTAGTGGCCAAAGCGCTACAAGGTACGCGGTGCTCCGTAGACCTGGCCGCGAACTTCAGCTCTCTGGCCTGGCGCAAACTATTGCAAAACGCAGTGGCTGGACTCATGGCGCTCACGCACCGCCGATCTGGCATGTTCAGCCGTGCTGACATTGCCAGACTTACGCTGGCTTATTTACAGGAATGCCTGTCCGTGGCACGTGCAGAAGGAGCAGAACTCGGGGACGAAGTGCCGCAGGAGATCCTCGACAAGTTCCAGGCGGCTCCCGCAGACATGAGCACCTCCATCCTCACGGATCGAGAAGCAGGCCGACCGCTCGAATGGGATATCCGCAACGGCGTCATTGCGCGTCGCGGCCGTGTTCACAGCATTCCAACGCCTGTCAGCGACATCCTGGTGCCGCTTCTTGCGGCTGCGAGCGACGGCCCCGGTTGATCCTAAAGTCGATGATTGCACTATTACTTCTCTTCTTCCTCGCCCTCGGTGCCGGAGTGCTCAGCGGTGTTGTCGGCACTGGCTCGTCGTTAATCCTGCTGCCCGTCCTCGTCACAATGTACGGGCCACGGATTGCTGTGCCTGTTATGGCGATCGCCTCCTTGTTCGGCAACATCGGTCGGGTGATTGTCTGGTGGCACGAGATTCGTTGGCGACCGGTGTTTGCCTACTCGTTGGTGGGAGTTCCTGCGGCTGTGCTTGGGGCGCACACGTTGCTTACGATCTCTCCTGCCACTGTGGAGGTTTTCCTGGCAACTTTCTTCCTTGTGATGATCCCACTGCGCCGTCTTCTCAGACGTTCGAACCTTCATCTGAACATCTGGCATATGAGCTTTGCTGGGCTGATCGTCGGGTTCCTGACGGGATTCGTGCTATCTACCGGGCCGCTCAGCGTGCCAGTATTTACCGGCTACGGAATGAGTGGCGGCGTATTTCTGGGATCAGAGGCGGCAAGCGCAATTCTGCTCTACGCTGGCAAGCTCGGTACGTTCGGTGTATCGGGCGCACTTGCGCGGCCCGTCATCACACGTGGACTTGCCATCGGCATCGCATTGCTCGTCGGTTCGATGATTGCGAAACATCTCGTCCAGAGACTCCAGACGCACACGTTCGAGCTTCTCATTGATGCCGTTCTCGTCGCTGGGGCAGTAGGGATGATCCTCGCTCTCAAATGAAATGGCACGCCAGTGCTACCAGAACGTCTACTGGTGGGGATTAGACAGGGAGACGACAGGATAGGCCCCCAGTGCAATGCGTGATTCTTTGCTGTTAATACGGTATTGAGATACCAGTGACGGGAACCGCTTGGTTTGATCAGTAGATACAGCTCATGGGAATCGGAGACTTTAAAGGGTTTATCAGAAGGCTTAAGAGTACGGATTTTTGCGTCGGTAAGGAACATATGGGGGGCACGCCATTATCGAGCTAATCTGACCCCAGCATTTTCCTCGATGCGGAAGATAAAATAAAAGCGCACCAAGAAGATTTTTCATACTAACCTGTTGAATCAAAAATATATAGAGATTCGCAAGGATGCAGTAAAGCAAAAAAGCAGACGTCTGTGAACATCTGCTTTCTTTAATATGGCTCCTCTGACTGGACTCGAACCAGTGACATACGGATTAACAGTCCGCCGTTCTACCGACTGAACTACAGAGGAATCGTGTGAACGGGGCGCATAGTACTGGCCCCGTACTGGTGTGTCAATACTAAATTTAACCCGCTGATTCAATTGGCTAATTAAAGCACAATGTGCAGTTTTAATGTATCTGGTTTATCCCTTCAGTGTAGCCGCCAGCCTGGCCGCGCAGGCGGTTGAGCGGATCCTGCTGGTAGAAGTGGCAGAAGCGCTGCCACAATGCCGGAAAACGCGGGGCAAAGAGTTCGGGAGCGCTGAAGAAATACTCCGACAGCACGGCGAAACATTCTGCGGGATCGGTTGCAGCATAGGCATCAATGCTGGCTGCATTTTCTCCCACCAGATCGATTTCATCCTGAATGTTATCCATGGCGGCGCGTAAATCATGCTCCCAGCCGGCCACTTCACGCAGCGGGATCAGTGGGATGCCGCTTGCTCTGTCGCCATTACGTGTATCCAGCTTATGCGCCACTTCGTGTATAATAAGATTGAAGCCGGAAGCATCAAACGAATCCTGAATGTCGAGCCAGTTAAGAATGATCGGCCCCTGTTGCCAGCTCTGACCGGATTGCACAATCCGCTGGTTATGCACAAGGCCGAAATCATCTTGCCACTCATCGTCCACCACGAACGGCGCCGGGTAAATTAATACCTCGTGAAAACCATCCAGCCATTCGAGGCCCAGCTCCATCACCGGCAGACAAAAGAGCAGACTAATGCGCGCGCTCTTTAAGGCATCCAGCTCGAATCCTTGTAAAGGAACCAGCCGCTTTTGCTGTAAAAAATGATCCGCAAGCTGAACAAGTTTAACCTGCTCATCAGGCGATAAATTTGCTAATACCGGGGCATTTAGTGCTTCTTCCCACGGGAACGCCGCCTCATCAGCGGAGTCCTTTGTTTTCCAGGGCCACTTAATCATCGTTTTGCTCGCAAACTCGCCACTTGAACCAAATTAACGGGACAGGGTCTGTTAAAATGCCAAATTACCTGGCATCATGGCAACCATCTGAACGGAGAGATGCCGGAGCGGCTGAACGGACCGGTCTCGAAAACCGGAGTAGGGGCAACTCTACCGGGGGTTCAAATCCCCCTCTCTCCGCCACTTCACCCCATCGATTATTTCTTACTGATTTTCTTCCAAAAATGCCTCACTTGTACTGCGTGAATGGTACACATCATGGAGAAATCTGTCATGTGCACATATCTCATAAAACGTAATGCGATTTATTATTTTTTACCCTCGGATTCCTCTGCTCTGGTTGGCCATTTTGATCATCGACAACATGCGTGTTCCTTTTTGATGTCTTCGTGTTGTCGCAGTCGGGCCATTTTCCTTCTACTGATACCCGTCGCTTATTCTGAAGTGAATAGCAATCATACGAATGTATGCGCCACTTTGCGTCATACACCGACTAACGATTGTTAAGCACTTTGCAAGCCATGTGGCAACGGCAAAATGTCTGTTCTGGCAGAGAAACAACTTATATTGATGATGTGCTTTTTGCTTTCTTATATGTTTAATAAACACTATATTTCAAATAGTATAAGCCTTCAGTGTGAAAGTTTAAATAATTTCTTAAATATTATTAATTTAACATAAGGGGTGCTGTCATTCCTGGGTTTAATATCATTGTATATGCGATTATTTTTTTTCATAACTAATTGTTTTTAATGTGTAAATTTACACCTGACAATTTCAACCGATAGGGTGTTAAGAGAGGTTTTTTATATCAGATAAAAAATTTGGCATAAACTGTCGGACAAGCAGAAAAAGAGTGACAGTGAAAAACAAAACAAGGAAGGCGGGGAATAAAGGAATTAAGGTAATTACACAATTATTTGTAATAAGAAAACTGATATTTTAACCTTGAATAAGGCTAAAATATTTTATTTTTCACTCTGCTTATTATCATGTTTTTTGCACCAAAATAGGGATTTCAGGCGTGTGATTGAGAGATATATAAATAATGCTGATATATCTTTAAAATTCGTTTCCTCAGGATATGATGTGAAGGTAGTCACATTTGTGTTGAAAGAAGCTGTTCCTTCTCACCCTTAACCGCGCGGAAAAAAAACATTATGGAAGATAAAGCGAAACGAAGTCTGGGGGGAAAGCTGGCGTTATGGGTTTTCTGGATTTTTTGTGTCTGGTTTATCTGGAGCCTGATGAGTGATATTTGGCTGCCCGGGCCGCCTGTGGGCAACGCGAGTGGTGTGAGGGGCGCAACCAGCACGGATGGGTTCAATAGCTTTAGCAGCGTACTGGTGCTCGGTGTGGTGGGCGCGATACTTGGCGCGATTGCCTGGTATACTCGCCCACGCGATACTGATGCCTGAAGATGTTATGGTAATGATTTTTCATCGACAGGACGCTCAAATGAATTTATCTGACTGGCAGCACCGTTTCGATAAATGGATGACACAACACTTTAATCATGCTGATGCAGCTCATGATGTGTCGCACTTTCGTCGAGTGTGGAAAACTGCACAGACGCTAATGCAGGGGCAGCAGGTTGATGGGCTGGTGGTGCTGGCCGCCTGCTATTTCCATGACATTGTCAGTTTTGCAAAAAACCACCCGCAACGCCATCAATCCTCGGTACTGGCGGCGCAAAAAACCGCCGAAATTCTGGCCGCCGATTTCCCCGATTTTCCCGCAGACGTGGTGCCTGCTGTGCGTCATGCGATTGAAGCGCACAGCTTTAGCGCAGGTATCATGCCGCTCACGCTGGAAGCCAAAATCGTTCAGGACGCAGACAGGCTGGAATCGCTTGGTGCGATTGGTCTGGCTCGCGTGTTTGCCGTCTCCGGCTCGATGGGCGCGGCACTCTTTGACGGCAACGACCCCTTTGCCGCAGAGCGGGAACTGGACGACAAAGCCTATGCCCTCGATCATTTCCGCTGTAAGTTACTGAAACTGCCTGCCACCATGCAGACGGAAAAAGGGCGCGAGCTGGCAGTGCATAACGCCGATTTTCTGGTGCATTATATGGCGAAACTGAGCGCGGAACTTCAGGGCGATCATCAACGGATTGATGATGAGGTGCTGCGACGCTTTCGTACCTCAGTATCTTAAGCGAGAAAACACATGGCGGATGTTCATGATAAAGCGACGCGCAGTAAGAATATGCGGGCGATTGCTACGCGCGATACGGCTATCGAAAAACGGCTGGCCGCCTGCCTGCAATCGCTGGGGCTGGCATTTCGCGTACAGGATGCCGCGTTACCCGGCCGCCCGGACTTTGTGCTGGATGCGTATCGCTGTGTGATCTTCACTCATGGCTGCTACTGGCATCGCCATGACTGTTATCTGTTCAAAATTCCGGCCACGCGTACGGATTTCTGGCTGGAAAAAATCGGCAAAAATGTGGCTCGTGACGCGCGCGATTGCGCATTGCTGCTTGAACAGAGCTGGCGAGTACTGGTGGTGTGGGAGTGCGCCTTGCGCGGCAAGCTGAAATTGAGCGAACAGGCGCTGAGCGAGCGACTGGAAGAGTGGATCTGCGAGGGGCAGCAAACCGCGCAGATCGACACTCAGGGGATTCATGCAATGACGATTACTTCTCCGGGCAAGGCGTAACAACCGGGCGTTGCGGGAAGAGATATTTGCCCAGTGTCACTAGTACCACAGACAGAATAATGATCCCCAATGCCAGCCATTCAACGGTAGAGAGATGTTCGCCAGCAAAGCCCGTACCCAGCAGTACCGCCACGACCGGGTTCACATAAGCGTAGCTGGTTGCTAATGCTGGTGACACGTTACGGATCAGAAACATATAGGCATTAATGGCGATGATGGAGCCAAACAGCGCCAGATAGCCGACGGCGAAAAAACCGGATAGCGGCGGTACGGTGCTAAGATGTTCACCGCTCAGGGCAGAGGCACCCAGCAATACGATCCCGGCGGCCAACATCTCAATCGCCCCCGCCATCATCCCACCTGGGAGTTCAATCCGCGAACCGTACACCGAACCAAATGCCCAGCTTAGCGAGCCGACGAGGATCATCACCGCGCCCCACGGATTACCGCTCAGGTTTCCGCCGCTATTCAGCAAAATGATCCCTGCCAGACCAATAGCAATTCCAGTCCATTCAAGCTTTCGCGTCGCGATACCGAAAAAATGACTAAAGCACAGCGTAAACAGCGGTACGGTCGCCACGACGACTGCAGCGATGCCGGACGGTACATTCTGATGTTCCGCCACCGTGACAAAACCGTTACCGACAGCGAGTAGCAGTACGCCAATCAGCGCCGCATTGAGCATGGGGCGCATCGGTGGCAGTTTATGGCCGCTCAGCAACAGGATGGTTATTAGCACGATGCCAGCGGATAAAAAGCGGATGCCAGCCATCATGAAAGGCGGCCAGCTTTCGACGCCGACGCGGATAACAAAATAGGTAGAACCCCAAATGATATAGAGCGCAAACAGTGCTCCAATAAGCGGTAAAACTTGCCTGAAACGCATAACTCACCACGACAAAAGATACGAGGCTTATAGTAAACGTCAAAACTATACGTGTTGCGAGTGGTTAATTTGGCAGAAGCTGTTAAATTTTTGTTGACACTATGGGGTGGTTTTCGCCATCGATTTTTTACTGCATACTGCACTTTATTTAGTGATCATACTGAAAAGGAAGAAATTTTGGCAGGAAGTAGTTTATTAACGTTGCTTGATGATATTGCTACCTTACTGGACGATATTTCCGTGATGGGCAAACTGGCTGCGAAGAAAACCGCCGGTGTGCTGGGAGACGATCTTTCGCTCAACGCGCAACAGGTAACCGGCGTTCGAGCTAACCGTGAACTGCCTGTTGTGTGGGGCGTGGCGCGCGGATCCCTGCTCAACAAGGTTATTCTTGTTCCTCTGGCTTTGCTGATCAGTGCGTTTATCCCGTGGGCCATTACACCGCTGTTGATGGTCGGCGGCGCTTTTTTGTGTTTTGAAGGTGTGGAAAAGGTACTGCACACCCTGGCTGCGCGTAAGCATAAAGAGAACCCGGAAGCCCGGCAGCAAAGGCTGGAGGCGCTGGCTGCACAGGATCCGCAACAGTTCGAAAAAGACAAAATCAAAGGCGCTGTCCGCACCGATTTTATTTTATCAGCTGAGATTGTCGCCATCACACTCGGTATCGTGGCCGACGCGCCATTGCTCAACCAGGTACTGATTTTATCGGGTATTGCGCTGCTGGTGACCATCGGTGTTTATGGCCTGGTGGGCATTATCGTCAAGCTTGATGACATGGGTTACTGGTTGGCAGAACGGAAAGGTATGCTGGCACAGGGTATGGGTAAAGGACTGCTTATTCTGGCCCCCTGGCTGATGAAGACGCTAAGTGTGGTCGGCACGCTGGCAATGTTCCTCGTTGGCGGCGGTATTGTGGTGCATGGTGTAACGCCGCTGCACCATGCGATCACGCATTTCGCGGCTGGCCAGCCCGCGCTGATGCAGATGCTAATACCGGCTGTCGCGAATTTACTTTTGGGGTTCGCCATCGGTGCGCTGGTTGTGGCCGTTGTCAAAGGGGTTGCGCTTCTGCGCAGTGCGGCTAAGTAAAATCTCGCCGTAGCGATTATGCAAAACCCGCAAACTTCGTCTAAGGTGAAAAAGTTTCACCCTGATACAGGAGGCAGTGATGGTCTTTTTGGTCAGCGATGAAGTCATACCAAAAGAAGGTGGTCCACGCATGATCGTTACCGGCTACTCCAGCGGTATGGTGGAGTGCCGATGGTATGATGGCTACGGAGTCAAACGGGAAGCCTTTCGTGAAGATGAACTGATGCCTGGTGACAGGCAAAGGGCGTATGAGCAGGTGTAACCCAATAGAATCGCCCGGCTATTGCCGGGCGTTTTTTATCCCTGTATAAACACACTTCCTGTGGACGTGGGCAGAAACAGGTTGACACTGTCTTCTTGTCCTTAGCGTTAAATCTTGCTGGACTGGTAAAGGCTTCTTTTAAGGATTTAGCTACGCTTTTTCAGGGTGCAATGAATGCAGGAATGCCGCCTTCTATGAGGGCGGTTTTTTTTACTGTTCTCCATTCGACGCCAGTACAAAAGGCCGACTGCGGCACTATATACAAACTTAATTCCTGGGAGCTCGTGTGCGGCAGAACAGCGTCGTGAAACAACCGAAGCCTTTTATTACTCTGAAGCGTTATTTTCTCCCTGCACGGGTGGTTAACCTTTGTTTTCTGATTGTCATGGTGTGCTCCACGATGCTGACCTGGCGCGAAGTGATTGTCCTGCAAGGGGCTTACGTCACGAGCCAGCGCAGTGAGCTGGGAAATGTCAGTAACGCGCTGGATATGCAAATGCAGAGTGCTGTGGATCGGCTGCTTTTTTTCCGCAACAGCATGCAGGCCGCGCTGCAAACGCCGCTCGGTTTTAAGGCTCTGAGTAGTGTACAGCAGGCATTCAGGCTGCTGCGCGCACAGGCGCAGTGGCAAATCGGCTTTGATAATACGCGTACATTGCCCATTTATGGCGTATCCGATGATTTTGTGAATCAAACCGCTCTCCTTCACCGAGACGATGAGCGCTTACCTGACGAGCTGACCATGGCGATGGAGCTCGGCTATCTGTTTCGCCTCTCTGCCAATGCATCCATGTTGCCATACCAGGCATATTACATTTCCCGCGCCGGTTTCTATATCTCAACAAATCCGGTGCAGAGTGAAGAAAAAATCATTCCGACCTATTACCGCCTGCTGATGCGCCCCTGGTTTCGGGGACAGCAACAACAGGAAAATCGCAACCGTGGTGTTCGCTGGTATACCGATCAGGCGCACCAGGGCCGCGAAAAAAGCGGGTTCGTTGCTGTCAGCATACCGCTGGATTACCAGCAATACTGGTACGGTGTGCTGGTGTTGAGCTTCCCCGTTAGAGATATCAATCGATTACTGGTCAAATCGCGCGAAGGTCAGGAAGGGGGGCAATATCTGCTTTATGACAGCCGCTTTAACCTGCTGACCAGCACACTGAAGGAACAGGGAACCGTGTCCGGATTTAGCGCGGATGAATACAACCTACTGCTGGCAGATATGGAACACGATACCGTCGGCGGACGCCATCTCGGCTCCCGCTATGTGAGCTGGCAAAAACTGAAACAGTTTGGTGGTGTACTGGTGCGGATTCACACGTTGCGGGAAGGGCTAACCGGCGATTTTGGGCACATCAGCATTGCATTGTCACTGCTGTGGTTGCTTTTTACCGGCATGCTGCTGTTCTCGTGGAGGGTTATCCGCAGGATGGTGAATAATATGTACAGTATGCAGAACACATTGCAGTGGCAGGCGTGGTTCGATCCGTTAACGCACCTGTATAACCGGGGGGCCTTTTTTGAACGGGCAAAAATATTATCCGAACAGGCGCATGCGGAGAATTTGTCGTTTGCCGTTATCCAGTTGGATCTCGATCATTTTAAAAGCGTTAACGACCATTTCGGTCATCAGGCTGGCGATCTAGTGATCTCTCATGCCGCCGGGATGATCAGCAATACTATCGGCGAGCAGGATGTCGCCGGGCGCGTCGGTGGGGAAGAGTTCTGTATCCTGCTGCCGGGCAGCACACTGAAGCAGGCTGTCCGGGTTGCCGAACGTATTCGTGCACGAATACGGGGGAAAGAGATTCTGGTGCAAAAAGACATCACACTGCACATTACGGTGTCGCTGGGCGTCTGCGATGCGGCAGAGAACGGTGATTACGATTTCGAATCCCTGCAATCTGTTGCTGATCGTCGCCTGTACCTTGCGAAAAACAACGGACGCAATCAGGTGTGCTTTACGGACGGCGAGCCGAAGAAATGATCCATACCTTCGCGCCAGCCTGCCGCGCCTTCCTGTATTGTGTGATAAACCCGCTGAGGTGAATCCTGACGTAATTGTACACCCTGGCGATTGATGCCTTTCACCACGATAGCGTAATCAACGCTATCAAGCAGCGGCGCATCGTTAGGGCCATCACCGAGGCCGAGCGTTAACGCGCGATGGCCCCGATAGTGATGATACTGACGCGAGAGCCAGTTAACGGCCTGATCTTTTCCACTGCGTTCATCCAGAACGTGCCAGAAGCGCGCGCCTTGCACAAATCGCAGACCGAGTTGCTGAAGGGTTTTATCGAAGGCGGACATTGCCTCGTCGCTATCGCGCCAGATCAGCGTTTCTGACGCTTCCTGGAGAAGTGCAAGGTTTGCCTGCGCCAGGGGTAAACCGGTCACTTCTGCCAGTACATACTCATCCAGTTCGCCAAAAGTGGTGAATTTCCAGCCATGCTGCTGACGCAGCCGGGCCAGTACATCGGCAATATCAGTATGGGGCGAACCGCTGATAATACGCGGGTAATCCTCATGATCCTGCCACTGTTCATCAAGCTGAATGACGGCGCCGTTTTCAGCAATAAACGGCAGTCCCTGCAGTTGCAGCAATTTCTGAAGAGCCATCATCTCTGCGGCCGTTTTACTGCAGCATAAAATGACCGGGATTGACTTCTCGCGAAGGCAAACAAGCCATTCTGCTGCGGCTTGCCAGTCGCCGGTATGGTTATCAAACAGCGTGCCATCGACATCGGTAAATACCAGTAGGGGATCGTCCAGACTCGGCATTTTCAGCTCCTTAGCATTCGGAAAAGGGCAGGCGGCGTATTCAAAAAATACAGTTACATTCCTAATTATTCGCCTAATCAATAGTTCTTGTGATCGTCTGTTTTTGTCGATACAGTTTCACGACATCAGATTCCCTGGTGTACGAATTTTAAGTGCTTCTTGCGAAAGCAAGCTTTATCCCGGCCATTGTCCGGCCGGGATGTTTCTTCAGCGATTCGCTTCCGTGATGCTGAAATCATGAACATCCAGTTCAAACGCCTCCGCAAGCTCCCGCCAGGTGTGGTATTCGCGACCATCAACGCTGACGCGCTGACCCTCTTCATCTTCAATCCGATGAACGTCGCTTTCGCTAATTTCATTAATGGCCGCCAGTAGCGCATCAACGTCAATATCGACGTTGCGCTTGACGGTATTGCTGTACTCTTTTGCCGTTTTCATGCTGTCACCTCGTTGCAATGCCGTTGTTAAGTATAGACGGTAGAAAAAATCGCCAGCTAAATGCCGGGACGCTGTCAGCATCGGCGTTTTGTTCTACACTGGCGTAAATGCGACAGGAGGGTAAATATGAAGGTTAACGATCGGGTCACAGTCAAAACGGACGGAGGTCCACGCCGTCCGGGTGTGGTATTGGCTGTTGAAGCATTCAATGAGGGTACGATGTACCTGGTTTCACTTGAAGATTACCCGCTCGGTATTTGGTTTTTTAACGAAAATAACCACCCTGATGGGGTTTTTGTCGAGCGAGTAGAATAATATTTCGCCCTCCAGCCAGGGAGGGTGAAAACAATACTACTTTTCTAACGCATATTAACAAATATACCCGTCGTGACATTATCGGTAAGACGTACGACATGGTAAATAACTTGTTTATTATGTGTTTTTATTTTTCTTTTTATATTGCCTTTATGTGAGGATACCGTCTTGGCTTTAATATTCATCTGATCCGATATTTGAATAGTATCTTTACCGGACATCCACATTTTCAACATGCTGGACTCTGTACGGCTCAATGAAAGCGTGGGTAAATTAATGGTTCCAACGTTTTTTTTCTCCTTACTAAGATAATCTCCCAGAATATTGTCCAGCGACTCAGGTTTGATTGATTTAGAACTAATCAATAAATTTTTACGTACCAAAAGATATTCATCGAAGTGAATATTGGCTATCGCCATAAACACGATAAACAGTGTTCGGGGATGTTGGTTAATGACTTGCTTAATGTGTTGACTGCTGCTTGGGTCATGTATAAAGCAGTCCTCATTAATAAACACCACCGATGGCTGAAATGTGGCGCAAGCTGATTCGAGTTCATCAACGGTTTGTACATCGTTGATTTCTCGCTTTTTAACCCCCCGACTCGTCAGATACCCTGTTAGTCCCAACCGGGTATAACTGCATAAATCCATAATAATCGTTGACATGGCAGACCCTCACTCAATGCGTAACGATAATTCACCACCCGCCAGAAGCTTCCGAAGCCATACAGGAACAACTTATATTACTGAAATGCAGGATGAAGACTTCAGGCGAATCCACTATCCCGTAAAGTTATGTATAATTTGCCAGGAATCATCTCAAAGTAAAGTAAATGTTGCGTTCTGTGAGACGGCTAAAAACAAATAAGCCGCGCCAGATATATGTTGGAAGATGTTTTGCAAATTTTACTTTAGGATTATCCTCATAAAGACAATGCTAAAGCTACGGATTAGTATTCTGTGGTAGTTCACTGGCAATTTCGGCTAACAAATTGAAAAACTCACTGAATAAGCGTTCACAGAAAGGTGCAACCAACGGCATCATCACCGCCATCAGCAAAATACCTACGCTTAATGTCACCGGAAAGCCAATGACAAAAACTGATAGCTGAGGAGCCATACGGTTTAGCAAACCGAGTGACAGGTTAATGGTCAGCAGCAGGGTGATAATCGGTAATGCCAGCATCAGGCCATTGATGAAAATCATTCCCGCTGACCGGGTGATTGCCAGATACGCATTGCTGTTTACCGGATTGCCGCCGATAGGCAGTGTGTGGAAGGTGTCTACCAGCATGGAAATCAACCACAGATGTCCGTTGAAAGTGAGGAACAGCAGCATCGCCAGCATATCCAAAATGCGCGCCAATACCGGCATGTTTAAATGGCTGGAGGGATCGACAAAGGTGGCGAAGGAGAGGCCCATTTGCAGGCCGATCAATTCACCGGCGGTGCGGATGGTGGCAAAAGCAAACTGCATGGTAAAACCGAGCGCGATACCAATCAGAATTTGCTGTAACGCCAGCCACAGCGCTGGCGGTGAAAAAATGCCGACATCGGGCGTTGGTGGCAACGTCGGGGCGATGACCACGGTAATGACAATCCCAAGCCCAACTTTAATGCGACGCGGGATACGCGTTTCACTGAGGATCGGCGCCGTCATAATCAGCGCCATTACACGCAGCAGCGGCCAGAAATACATACTGATCCAATGGAGCCACTGGTCGCTGGTGACGTTCAGCATAAGCGGGTTTACCCGATGATATAAGGAATGTTGTTGAACAGGGTACGCACATAATCAAGCAGCAAATTCAGCATCCACGGCCCGGCAACCACAATCGCGATAAATACGGCGATGATTTTCGGGATAAAAGAGAGCGTCATTTCGTTGATCTGCGTTGCAGCCTGCAAAATACTGATCACCAGACCCGTGATCAGCGCAACCAATAGTAATGGGGCAGCGAGCGCGAGAGCCACTTTCATCGCCTCGGTGCCCATCATCATGACCGATTCGGGTGTCATGCTTTACTCCTAACTGTAAAAGCTTTGCGCCAGCGAGCCGACGAGTAATTGCCAGCCATCCACCAGCACGAAGAGCATCAGCTTGAACGGCAGGGCGATGGTCGCGGGCGGCACCATCATCATCCCCAGTGCCATCAGCACGCTGGCGATCACCAGGTCAATAATCAGAAATGGAATAAAAATCGTAAAACCGATCTGGAAAGCCGTTTTCAACTCGCTGGTTACATAAGCAGGCAGCAAAATCCGCATTGGCACGGCTTCCGGACCCTGAATGGGCGGTTCATTAGCGAGTCGGGCAAATAGCGCCAGATCGGCTTCCCGGGTCTGGCGCAGCATAAATTCACGCAGTGGCTTTGCGCCGCGATCCAGCGCCACATCCACGGAAATCTTGTTTTCACTGAACGGTTGATAGGCGTCGCTATAAATCTTGTCAATAACCGGCGACATAATGAAAAAGGTCAAAAACAGCGCCAGTCCAAGCAGTACCTGGTTTGGTGGCGCGGATGGCGTACCCAACGCATTTCGCAGCAGACCAAACACAATGATGATGCGGGTGAAGCTGGTCATCATCAATAGTATTGCCGGCAGGAAGGTGAGGGAGGTGATAAACACCAGCGTCTGCACCGGCAGTGACCAGCTCTGACCACCGTTAGCCAGCGGCTGGCTGATAAGGCCAGGAAGTTGAGCGAAAGCGGCAGGCGTAACCAGCCATAAACCAGCCAGTACAAGGGGTAACAAACGGCGCATCAGGATCTCCCGGAACGCTTAAGCAAATTCTTCATCACGGACTGGAAATCCGCATTTTTGTCGTTCACGTCTTCACTTTCAGCAGGTGCAGGAGGAAGTTTGTGCAACAGGTTTATTTGGGTGGGAGTCACGCCGAGCACCAGGCGTGCATCTTCAACATCGACAATCACCACGCGTTCACGCGTGCCGACAGAGGCGCTGGCCGTCACTTTTAAACCCCTGGCACCAGCGGTTTTGCCGCCAAAACCGAGGCGTTTTGCCAGCCACGCGGCAACAAGAATCACCGCAATAATGCCAAGCAGTGCGCCGCTGACTTGCAGCAGCGGCGAACCGGAAATGGCAGACGGTTGGGAAACCGTGGCCTGTGTTTTCATGCTCGGCTCAACGACTCAGACGACGCATACGCTCAGACGGGGTGATGATATCGGTAATACGCACGCCATATTTATCGGCGACGACAACCACTTCACCCTGCGCAATCAGATAACCGTTAATCAGGATATCCAGCGGCTCGCCTGCCAGCCCGTCGAGGGCGACTACGGAACCCTGCGTCAGACGCAGCAGCTCTTTAATAGTCATTCGCGTACGGCCCAGTTCGACCGTCAGCTTGACCGGGATATCCATAATCAGGTCAATATCCTGGAGATTGCCGCTCACTTCACCTCCGCCAAGCTGCTGGAACACGGCATCAGCCGCGCTTTTACTGCCAGTCGAGGTTTTTTGTTCGTTCAACGCGTCAGCCCACAGATCGTCCATTGCGCCGTTGTTGTCATCGGACGGATTGTTCATATCACTCATTTGGGCTGTTCCTCATTCAGCGAATTCAAAATCGGGTTTATCAGGTGCTCTACACGTAACGCATATTGTCCATTGACTGTACCGTACTGGCTGGTAAGCACCGGTACGCCGTCCACATGAGCGATAATGCGATCGGGTTTATCAATCGGCAGCACATCGCCGGGTTTGAGCTTAAGTATCTGCGACAGGCGCAGGGGAATATCCGCGAAATTGGCAATCAAATTCAGTTCAGAGTGCTGAACCTGACGCACTAAATTGTCACGCCAGTTCTGGTCTTCGGTACGTGAGTTTTCCAGCGGCGGGTTCACCAGTAACTCGCGCAGCGGCTCAATCATGCTGAAAGGCAGACAGATGTTGAATTCACCGGTCAGGTTGCCGATTTCCACATGGAACGGCGTATTGACGACAATATCATTCGGCGACGTAGTAATGTTGGTGAACTTAACCTGCATTTCAGAACGTACATATTCTACGTCCAGCGGGTTAATGGCCTTCCATGCATCGCTGTACGCTTCGAGCGCCAGTTTGAGCATGCGGTTGATCACGCGTTGTTCAGTATGCGTGAACTCACGGCCTTCCACTTTCGTCGGGAAGCGTCCATCACCACCGAAAAGGTTATCCACGGCGATAAACACCAGGCTCGGCGAGAATACAAACAGGCCGGTGCCGCGCAGCGGTTTCAGGTGGATCAGGTTAAGGTTGGTCGGAACGGGTAAGTTACGCGCAAACTCGTGATAGGGCTGAATGCGGATCGCGCCAACGGTGATATCCGGGCTACGACGTAGCAGGTTGAACAACCCCATGCGAAACTGACGCGCAAAACGTTCATTGATGATCTCCAGCGCTTGCAGGCGTTCACGCACCACGCGGCGCTGGGTATTCGGGTCATAGGGGCGAATATCACTATCACCGCCCATACCCGGTTTCGGATCATCACTCTTATCGCTGTCGCCATTGAGCAGCGCATCGATTTCGGCCTGAGAAAGAATACTATCGCCCATGTCTTTACCGCAAAATGAAAGCTGTATAAAGAACGTCAGTGACTTCCTGTTTCGGCTGTCCTGGCACTAACGGCGTTGCAAGCGTTTCTTTAATCGCGGTAGCAAGCGCCTGTTTACCCTCGTTAGTTGCAAGTTGTTGCGCATTCTGACGAGATAACAACAGTAACAAGCGGCTACGCACTTCCGGCAAATATTCACTCAGTCTTGCGCGCGTTGCGTCATCGCGCAGGCGCAGTGTAATACCCACATACAGTACACGATCGGCATCGCCCAGATTCACAGTAAAGGTGTCCAGCGCGAAGAAAACCGGTGCTGGCGGGGGCGGGACTTCCGCTTTTGCGTTTACCGCAGTTTTATGTTGCATACGCCAGTAACTATAGCCTGCTGTGGCACATGCCGCGAGGGTAATTAACACCAGCAGCGGGATCCAGATAGAGCGCTTACGTTTTTTATTAATAGCGGAGTCAGTCATTAGATACGGGCTTCCTGTTAGTACTGCTTATGAGGTGATTATCCCGTGTCCTGCTCGCGTCAAAGCGCGGAAAAGACGGGGATAATCATGCTACCTCTGGCGTTTAGGCAAAGATGTCAACAGCGCCGTTACCGCGAGCCACAGACTGCAAGCTTGCTGGCGTCACGAGAGCTGTATCATCGTCGGAACCAAAAACATCGCCGGAACCCGAACGTGAAGTGTGTTGCTGCTGCGAGGCCTGTTGTTGCTGCTGGCCGGTGAAGCTTTCGCTGCTGATGCTGCTCTGACCAAGCTGAATACCGCTTTCAGCCAGAGAGGTGCGCAGTGTCGGTAAGGCGGCTTCCAGTGCCTGACGAACATGGCTGTGCGCCGAAACCATTTGCAGTTGCGCCTGGTTATCTTCCAGCTTGATGGAGATCTGCACCTGGCCCAAATCTTCCGGATGCAAACGCAGTTCAGCCGTTTGCTGGCCCTGGCGGGTGAAGAGCGTGACGTGCTGGCTGATATTCTGCTGCCATTCATGACTACCCAGCGGCGCACTGACAACCGGCGCTGCAACAGGCGCACTGGCCTGCGCTGCGCTGGCGCTGGTGGTCACCGGCGCCATACTCACCGTAGTGTTGGTCGTTTGCAGCGCGTTGTCACTATCTTTCTTTGTGGCGCTTGCAGCGGCCAGTACCGCGGCCTGCTGTGAATTGTCAGCCACCTGGAAAGAGGTGTTCGCGGCCGGATCATTTTTCACGGCACTACGTGAGATATCGGTATCGGATGCGGTCGAGAGTGAGCTGCTGTTTAGCGCGCGGTTAGCGGCTGCGGCAACATTTTGCGTGCTGATGCTGGTCGATTTGGCCGTTGTGGGTGCGCTCAGTTGCGCGGTTTGCTGATGCGGCAACATCGCCATCAGCGCACTGAGGCCTGCCAGTTCGTCATCTGTTGTATCACTCTTCTCATCGCCGCTTTGCGCTGTTTTGTTTAGTGCCGCGAGAACATTGCTTTTCGCTGCAGGCGTCAGGCCAGAAAAGAGTTTTTGCATGTCAGCGGTGGTGGCTGCACTTTCCGTAACACCGGCAGTGTCGTCGCGTTTGGCAGTCTGACGTGCAAGCAGGTCTGCGAGTTTCTGCGCCGGCGTTTGCGCATCTTCACCGGCAGCCGAGGTCAGATTGTTTTTCGCCAGCTTGCCGCTTACAACCGCAGCCTGTAAATCAGCTAGTGTCAGCGGTTCACCACTCTCCTGGGTTTGTCCCTGCGTGCCAGACATCGCGCCAGTAAGCAGGGCGAGGAAATCTTGTGCCGAATCGCCGCCCGCTTTGCCTGTCTGCGCGCTGGTGGCGGTATCGGATTCAGTTACTACCAGTTTTGGCAAGGTGATCATTCTATTTTCCTCAGGGATGCGCGTTGTGCAAACTCATCCATTTTTTTCTGATCGAGGCGGTTTTCCGCCAGTAATACTGCTGCGCTTTGCCGCTCTTGCAGTGTTTGCCAGGCCTGTAAACGCTGTTTTTTCTCTCGCCAGCAACCCAGAGCGATATCGACTTTCTCGCTCCACTGCATCAATTGCTTACGATGCTGATCGATAGCTTTTTCCAGCGTCTGAATAAACTGCTGATAGTTTTGCCAGCGCTGATTATCAATGCCCTGGCTCATGTTGTTATTAAGACTGTTGCGATATTCATGCTGATAGTCGATCAGCATTTTTAATTGTTCTTCCGCCTGCTGGCAGTTGCGACGCATCTCACCCAGCTTCAGTGCCGCGTCCTCAACCTCTTTCTCAGCCAGATCTTTTAGCGTCGTTAATGCGCTGTTTTGCGCCATGAGGTCAGCCCTCCACTACCTTATACTGTCGGGAAGATCAGTTCTAAAGACTGGATAGAATCTTCCCACCCGGCACGTTCGAAGATGCCCTGTTGCAGAAAGGCTTCAAGCTGCGGCCACAATGCAATAGCTTTATCCAGCATTGGGTCGCTGCCTCGCGCATACGCGCCAACGCTCACGAGATCGCGATTTCGTTGGAAGCTAGACAGCAACTGTTTGAAATTCCGGACTCTTGCGTAATGTTGTTCAGTAATTAACGCGGTCATGGCACGGCTGATGGAGGCTTCTATATCAATCGCCGGATAGTGACCGGCTTCCGCCAGACGGCGAGAAAGTACAATATGTCCATCAAGAATCGCGCGCGCAGAATCCGCGATAGGATCTTGCTGGTCATCCCCTTCAGTGAGGACGGTATAGAAAGCGGTGATCGAGCCGCCGCCGTGAATACCGTTCCCCGCACGTTCCACCAGCGCCGGTAATTTGGCGAAGACAGAAGGAGGATAACCTTTAGTTGCTGGCGGTTCGCCGATCGCCAGCGCAATTTCACGCTGCGCCATGGCATAACGCGTCAGAGAGTCCATGATCAGAAGCACATGCTGACCGCGATCGCGGAAATCCTCAGCAATGCGCGTAGCGTAGGCAGCGCCCTGCATACGCAACAACGGAGAAACATCCGCCGGTGCGGCGATCACTACGGAACGGGCGCGACCGTCAGCACCCAGGATGTTCTCGATAAAATCTTTAACTTCACGGCCACGTTCGCCAATAAGCCCCACGACAATCACGTCGGCCTGGGTATAGCGCGCCATCATACCAAGCAGCACACTCTTACCGACGCCGGAACCGGCAAACAGACCCATACGTTGACCGCGGCCCACTGTCAGCAGGGCGTTAATGGCGCGTACTCCAGTATCAAGCACATGCTCAATCGCCGTACGTTGCAACGGGTTAACTGGCGGCGTCATCAATGCGCCCGTTTCTTCGGCGTCGGGCGCAGGAAGACCGTCGAGCGGTTTACCCGCGCCGTCGAGTACACGTCCCAGCAGGGCAGGGCCGAGCGGCAACTGTTTGCTGCTTTGTAAACCATCGCCCACCGCGCCGCGTGCATAAACGCGCGCGCCAGGTAAAATCCCTTCGACTTCTTCCAGCGGCATCAGAAACAGACGTTGCCCGTTAAAGCCGACCACTTCACTTTCCACTTCGTGGGTTTCAACACCTTCCTGACGTTCAATGATGCAGGTCGCGCCCAGTGGCAATTGCAAGCCAGTGGCCTCCAGCACCAGACCGGTGGCGCGTGTCAGTCGCCCGTAGCGGCGCACAGAAGGAAGCTGCACCATTTTGGCTTCAAAGTTATCGAGCGTTGTCAGCCAGCGGGTCAAGCGTGCAGTCATCAAATCACTCCCGGCGCCGCCAGACGGCACAGTTCCTGCCAGCGCGTTGCGACACTGGCATCAAGATCGCCTTCATCGGCGGAAACTTTACAGCCACCCGGATGCAGTGTTGGGTCGCCGCGCAGACGCCAGCCGTGCAGGCTCAACGTCGCGCCGAGCATCTCTTCTACCCGTTGCAGATCGTCCGGGTGAACGCGCAACTGCGGTTTGCCGCTGAACAGCGGTTCTTGCTGCAACAACTGTTGAATCTGTTTGATCAACGCACTGTTATCGACACTGGGCGTGTGTCCCAGCACCTGGCGAGCGGCTTCCAGCGCCATCTGCATCAGGCGGGAAGCAATTACGCTGTCGAGTGCATCCAGGGAGTACTGGAATTCACTGACTAGTTGTTGCATCCGCGCGTTCAGGGGAGCTTGCTGCTGGCGAGCCAGATCCAGCCCTTGCTCCTTGCCTTGCGCTAACCCTTCCTGGTAACCGATATCGTGTCCCGCTTTGCGCCCTTCCGCCAGACCGGCGTTGTAACCCGCTTCGTGAGCCTGCATCTGGATCTGCGCCAGTTGCTGTTGCTGTTTTTGCTCCTCGGATAAAGCATCTTCTTCCTCGTCGGTTTTTTCTGATGCACTCTCGTTCATCAGCAAGGGAGCAAACTCGGCAGCCTGCGGAAGTACCAGATCATCCGGCGTCCAGACTTTCCAGGGCAATTCGTTAGACATAGGTATCCTCGCCGCTGCCAATTACCATCTCGCCGGTTTCCGCCAGACGACGAACAATAAGCAGGATCGCTTTCTGTTCGTTTTCCACCTGAGACAGACGGACCGGGCCACGGTTGGCAAGGTCGTCGCGCAGGATATCGGCAGCACGTTGGGACATGTTGCGCAGGAATTTCTCGCGCAACGGCGGTTCGGCACCTTTGAGGGCGATGAGCAGAGACTCGGAATCCACTTCCTGCAGCAGGCGCTGGATACTGCGGTCGTCCACGTCCACCAGGTTTTCGAACAGGAACATCTCGTCGATAATTTTTTGCGCCAGCTCGCCGTCGAACTCGCGAACCGCGGTAATAACTGCTTCTTCCTGCTGTGTTTTCATCAGGTTGATGATCTCGGCCGCCGTTCTCACGCCGCCCATTTTGCTGCGTTTGAGATTCTGGCCGTCGAGCAGGCTGTTCAGTACTTCAGTCAGTTCTGCCAGCGCGGCAGGCTGTACGCCGCCGAAAGTGGCAATACGCAGCATCACGTCATGGCGCATGCGCTCGTCAAACAGCGCCAGAATATCTGCCGCCTGAGAACGTTTGAGGTGCACAAGAATGGTGGCGATGATCTGCGGATGTTCGTCGCGAATAAGGTCGGCGGCGCTCTGCGGCTCCATAAAGTTGAGCGTTTCGATGCCGCTGGTGGTATCGCGGGTTTCGAGAATATCTTCCAGCAAACTGGATGCACGCTCTTCGCCCAGCGCTTTGACCAATACCGAGCGCAGGTAGTCGTTGGCGTTGATGTTCAGCGCCGCGAATTGTTCCGCTTCGTTCTCGAACTCCTGCAATACGTCCATCAACTGTTTATTGGAGATTTGACGTACGCTGGCCATCGCGGTACTCAAATGCTGAACTTCGCGGGCAGAGAGGTGTTTAAACACCTCAGCTGCGCGATCTTCGCCGATGGTCATCAGCAAGATGACGCTTTTGTCCGTTCCGGAAAGATTATTGCTCATGTTCGTTATTCATCCACTGGCGAATGACCAGCGCCACGACGCGCGGATCGTTATCTGACATTTCGCGAATACGCTGGCTCATCACTTCTGCGCTCAGGCGCTGGTTAGAGCGACGCTGCTGGTTCACTTCGTCTTTACTCAGGCGAACTTCCACCGACTCTTCAATTTCGGCTCGTGCCTGTGTCGCTTCCAGTGCAGCTTTCGCTTCTTCCTGGCGGCGTACCAGTTGCGGACGTACCGCTTTACGCCACAACAGCCAGGCAACAATCAGCACCAGTAACCAGCGGCCTGCGGACATCAACTGGTCGATAAACGCCTGCTGCTTCCAGAACGGGAGCTGACCACCGATATCATCCGTTGCGTTAAACGGCGAGTTGACGACGTTGACGGTATCACCGCGTTTTTCGGTATAACCCATTGCCTCACGGGTTAAATCTTCAATCTGTTTCAGTTGATCAGCGGTCAGTGCGGCTGTTTTACCATCTCCCAGCGTGCGGTAGTTCACCACCACCGCAACAGAGAGACGCTCAATATCACCAACATTCATCTTGGTATGACGAATAGTGCGATCAACTTCGTAGTTGTTGATTTCGCTATGCGTGGTATTACGCGGTCCCACCGTGTTGCTGTTTGCCGTGGAGGCATTTGTGCCTTGCTGACCTTGCGCATTCTGCTGGTTATTCTGCGTGGTGATCGGCGCGCTATTAGCTGGCGCTGGCTGGTTAGAGAGTGCGCCCGGAACACCACCAGGATACTGGCCGCCAATCTGTTCGCTGCCGTTCACCTGACGTGAACGCAGAACCGCTTGCGCCGGATCGCCGCCATTCGGGCTATATTGCTCTTCCGTTTGCTCTTTATTTGCGAAATCGAGTTGAGCGGTAACCTGCGCGTGTACGTTGCCGTTACCGACGATAGGGCCAAGAATGGCTTCGATACGGCGCTGGATACGGCCTTCAACCTCAGCGGTATATTTCAGTTGGGCATCATTCAGATCGCGACCGGCTGCCCCCGCCTGCGTCAACAGATGACCGCTCTGATCAACAACTGTTACGTTACCCGGCGGCAAACCTGCCACCGCGCTGGAAACCAGATGTACCATCGCGCTGATCTGACCGTCATCCAGGGCGCGGCCCGGTTGCAGATTAACGGTGACGGAGGCAGAAGGGGATTTTTGTTCGCGAACAAACAGCGACGGTTTCGGCATGGCGAGGTGCACACGGGCACTTTTAACCGGGCCAAGCGTTTCGATGGTGCGGGCCAGTTCACCTTCCAGCGCACGCTGGTAGTTCACTTGCTCGCTAAATTGGCTGATACCAAATTTTTCCTGATCCAGCAGTTCAAAACCCACTGCGCCGCCTTTCGGCAGACCCTGTTGCGCAAGACGCAAACGCAGTTCGTGAACTTTATCCGCTGGAACCTCAATCGCTCCGTTGCCATCGGCGAAGCGGTAAGGAATATTCATTTGGGTCAACTGGGTAACAATTGCTCCGCCATCCTGGTCGGATAAGTTGCTGTATAACGTCCGATAATCCGGGCTCTTGGCCCACAGTACCATAGCAACAACGATGGCCACAGCGGCTGCCGCTGCGACCATTAATGGGATTTTGGGGTTCGCGCGTAAGCGGTTAAGCCACTCAAGAGATTTATTCTGCGGTGCAGTTGTTGCAGTCGCACTCATTGCGCACCTCGTAACTCTGGGTGGATGTAGTTATTTGAGTTGAGAAACAAAACAGACTCCCGGGTCGGCAAACTCGACATTTATCCATTATCATGGCAATGCCATTATTTGATGATTCCCAATTTTCTATGCGCCAAATAACCTGTTTTTTTGTCTCTATTTACCGCCATTATCCCATTGACAAGCTGTTAACCTTGTTCGGTATCAAATCATCCGGGGAAAAACAATGGCTATACAGGGCATTGAAAGCGTCATCAGTCAGTTGCAGGCAACTGCTGGCGTTGCGCGCAATCAGAGCGTGGAGAGTGAACCGACAATCAGCTTTGCCGGACAGCTGCATGCTGCGCTGGATCGCATCAGCGATACGCAAAACGTAGCACGTGTGCAGGCAGAGAAATTCACACTCGGCGAACCGGGTGTGGCGTTGAATGACGTGATGACCGATCTGCAAAAATCGTCCATTTCGCTACAAATGGGCGTTCAGGTGCGTAATAAACTGGTGTCTGCCTATCAGGACATCATGAACATGCAGGTTTAGGCCTGACTGATTTTGCATTTTGCCACCGATCTGCGCTTTGTTGTGGGCATTAAGGGCAACGTCAAACCTCGTGCTGCTGCGGGGTTTTTCTTTGTGAGCGGCCGGAGGGGTTGGAGCAGGCGTTAAAACCGGCCGTTAAATGCCGACCGGTCTCTCCTGAGGGTGCTGATTTCAGGCGTAAGCGGGTTTGTCTTGTTTGAAGATCTTACTGCAATGGGGGCACATCAGCGCTGAACCTTTCTGGACTCGGGTAAAGCTATGTTCTGACTGCATAGCGCAGTGAGGGCAGGAACATTTGGTGAGATAGTTGCGACCGTTTTTTGAATCTTTCCGTTGTGGCATAGAGTATTTCCTGATAAATGGACTGCAACGATACACTATCTCAGTGCATATAGCCCGTAATGATTTCCCTGCGGTCACGTTATCACCTTCCACCTTACTGTCAGAAAAGCCGATAAAAATTGCCAGCACAGGGGTGATTTAAGCCCTATATAGTCGTATGCCTACGCATCAAAATAACCGTCGCACAAGCTACAGCGATCGATAAGAAATGTTTGACTACTTTCGTACCGATGCGGTGATGTATCGCGGTAAGCAGAGCGGACACAACCGCTGCATGTTTATGAATGAGTGAGGCGAGCCCCGCCATTTCGTTGATTGGATGTGATCGGCGACTGGCTCACCGTTTACGGGTAAGCCAGTCTGTTGCGTCACTTCTGGATCAAGTAGCGGATGGTTGGGCCATCCTGCTGGATATCCAGCACAGTATAACCGTGGTTGCGGGCATCCAGCGGAATGTTATTAATCGACTGCGGGCAGTCGCTCACCACCTCCAGAATCTCCCCTTTTTTGAGCTGCGGCATCGCTTCAAGTGTGGCTACCGCCGGATAAGGACAGGGTTCACCGCTCATATCAAGGCGGTAATCGGGCACAATCTTCATGCTGTCTCCTTCACAGGCGCCGGCGCATTACGGCGAAAGAAATGTTTTTCCCAGCCAATGACAAACAGTAGTGCGGCCAGCAACAAAGCATAGGTCACCAGCAGGCCGCCGAGCGGGCCAAAGGTGTTCAGTAAGTTGATTTTATCCCAGTGGGTGGCGAGGGAAGGGGATAAGTCATCCCAGAAGTATGCCAGGATCGTCGAACCGATGACGTTGCCCAGCCCGACCCACCAGTAATGCACCTGGCCTTCGACTGCGCGGTACATCCAGCCGGTTTCACACCCGCCCGCCAGCACAATTCCGAAGCCAAACAGCAGCCCACCGAGTACCGCATTCGGCCCGGCCCACATGATTTTGGGTTCCATCCCCAGTTGCACATAGCTGAAAATGCCGATCGCGCTCGCCGCCATGCCGAAAATAATGGCTTTTGCCATCATGGTGCGCCCGGTGATCCACATATCGCGGAAGGCGGAGGTGAAGCAGATTTGTGCCCGCTCAATCAGTAAACCAAAACCGATGCCAAACAGCATCGC
Organism: Kosakonia arachidis; assembly: GCF_900116535.1. Classification (GTDB taxonomy): domain Bacteria; phylum Pseudomonadota; class Gammaproteobacteria; order Enterobacterales; family Enterobacteriaceae; genus Kosakonia; species Kosakonia arachidis. The sequence goes on from NZ_FPAU01000004.1 coordinate 463,333, forward strand.
CAGTCCCAGTTTTGGCTGATTCATCGCCGTCATTAGCGCCCAACCCACCATGCCGATAAACACCAGCATACCGATACGAAAGCGGCGTTTTGCCTGATCCGGTTTTTGCGTCAACGGCGAGGCGGCGGAGACTTTCTGCATCTTTACCGCAATACGGAACATGGGCAGCAGCGTGAAGCGTGCGCCAAACCATGAGCCTATTGCTGTGGCAACGGCAAAGAACCAGGCATGCAGTGAAAATTGCGGAATGCCAGTGAAGAAGGCGGCAAGATTACAGCCCATTGCCAACCGGGCACCGAAACCGGCAATGATGCCGCCAGCAATGGCCTGCGCGATGCGAATGCGGCTGTGCGGAAAACGTAGCTTGACGTTATTCGCCCACAACGCGGCGGCAAAACAGCCGCCAAACATACCGATGATCATCATGCCATCAATACGCGTCAGCGGCGTACCGTCCAGATGGATCAGTTTGAAGTATCCCCACTCTTCGGTATGGACGCCCGCCAGTTGCAATAACTGGCCGCCCCAGCGGGTGAATTCGCCGGTCACTGCCCAGAAGGTGCCGGTAATGCCGAAATAGTAGGTTGAAAGAATACCAGCGGCGATAACGGCCGGAATCGGGGACCAGAAGCGAATCAGGAAACGCTCTTTAAAGTATTGCCATGACATAGTAAAAACCCCTGAACTCAGAAGGCAGCAATTGAAAGAAGGCGAATGATACACGTGGCAAATGACAAACTAACGTAAAAAGGGCGTAAACCCTGGTGCAGATCAAACTTCTTCACGCCGGAGAAGGGTGGCGATGATAACGCTTTAATGCCACAATATTTTTTTTTCGCGTTCGGGATAAATAATGAAAAAGCGAGTGATTATTGGCGCGGCGCTACTGCTCAGTGGCTGCGTACAGGTGGATGATTACAACGCGGTGGTAAAACAGCCTGCGCCGGCAGGTTTGGCGGGTTACTGGCAGTCGGCAGGCCCGCAGAGCAAACTGGTCAGCCCGGAAGCTATCGCCAGCCTGATCGTCACGCCCAAAGGGGACACGCTGGATTGCCGTCAGTGGCAGCGGGTCATTGCCGTACCGGGGAAACTGATGCGTGACGGCAGTACCTTATATAACGTGACGCAAAGACGGGATATTTACCCGCTCGACCTCGAAGATAATACGCTGGAATTTGATGGCATGACTTTAAAACGTGTCGATAAACCGACGGTTGAGTGCCAGAACGCGCTGACCGCCGCCGGGCTGGATATCAGCAAATAAGCGTGGCGCCGGGTACTGTTGCCCGGCAATCACATAGCCTTCCTTTTTTTTCTTCCATATTCAGATATCGCAGGTATTTGTGCATCTTAGGCACGGGATTACGCGCAGCATTAGCGTCAGCCTGCATTTTTCGCGAAAGACAAAAGAGAGGGAGTAGCAAAGAAAACCTGATGCCATGTGCCTGAGACTCGAGCAACAGTGCGGGTGGGTGTTAAAAATGTCACCCGCCTGTTCTGAGATTAGATCTCATTCGGGAAGAGTATATTTCCAGAGAGGCGTCCATATGTCGAATGCAGGTTATGTTGTTGAGATGTTTGTCTAACTAATGTCCGCAGTTCGTCCATTCGCTCGTTTAATAGTGTTTTCAGCACCACTTCGTTATCCAGAATTTGCTTCAGCAGAGGCCGAATTTGCGCCTGCAACTGAGGCGCAACTTCTCCGGTATCCTGGGACTGTGCTATCTTCTCCACAGCGTTAACATACTTCACTTCATGTTCGATGAGTTCGTCCCAACGCCCTTCCTTCGCGAGGTTAAGCATGGCGCGGCTGGTGACCAACAGCTGCTGATAGTGGTGGAGCAACCCGAGATTTGCTTCCATTAGTAAGTGTCCCGCGCGTTTTGATTATTGGGGCCAATTTCTTTCCAGGCATCAGCGATGTTGCTCAACAACTTCGATACTTCATCAATGGCGGAGAGGTCATTGTGGAGGTTTGCCTGTAAAAGACGTCGTGTCATGTACTCATAAAGACTGTCCAAATTTGCAGAGATCTCCCCACCGTCTTCGTGATTAAGACCGGCCCGTAAGCCGTTGGTAATGATATTAATCGCATGTGAAAGTGCGCGTCCTTTGCCGGGAATATCCCCCTGTTCAATCAGGATCGCAGCCCTTTTCATGGCGCTCAAGGCGCCATCAAAAAGTAACACCACGAGTTGATGTGGACTGGCGCTCAGAACGGCACTTTCCACACCGACCTGGGCATAAGCCTGAGTCCCCGATTTCATGTACATATCAAACCTCAACTGATGGTTTATTTAAACTGCTGGGTCAAATAATTACCGGTTGTTGTCAGGGATGAAACCAGCTGACTTAAACTGGTGAACTGTGTCTTATAGCGCGCCATGGTTGCAGTGATCTGACTGTTCACTGAATCATACTGGTCGGATAACTGTTTCAGCGTTTTGTTGATCCCGTCAGTCGCATTTTGTACGGTACCATTGGTACCTAAAAAATCGTCCAGCAGGTTGCTTGCCTGAGTGGCGAACCCGGTGGTTTTACCGTCACCGGACAGGAAAGAGATCACGTCCGCTGATTTTTCATTTAACGCTGTATTAAGTTTGGTGCTGTCAACGGTCAGCTTACCGCTCGTATCCTGAGTCACACCCAATTGCGACAGAATAGAGAAACTCCCGCTGTCAGTCTGAGAGGACGACAACATAGAGCGCAGTCGCGTCTGAATGTTACGCAACGTACCGTCGCCGAGCAGGTCGCCGTTCGAGTTGTCCTGCGAACCACTGCCCTGATCCACTGCGGTATATTTGGTCTGGTTAGCAATGGTCGTTTGCAAAGAGTTGTAGGCATCGACAAACGCCTGGATCGCGTCGGTCATCGGCTGGTTGTCTTTTGTTACCGACAGTGTTTCCGGGCTACCAACGTTAGTTTTATTCAATGTCAGCGTGACACCTTCCGGCGCATCAGTAATCGTGTTACTGCTACGGGTAATGGCAATCCCGTTAATTTTCAGCGTCGCGTCAGCCGCAGCAACCTGCTGTGTCATCACGTTGCTCGCGCTGCTGGTATTCGTCGAGTCATAGCTGATGTACTTTGCCAGTTGCGTATCATTTGTGGTGATCGTCATCTGGTTAGCTGTACCGCTGTCACGTGAAGTCAGTGCCAGGTAATAGCTGTTGTCATCTGCTTTAATAATGCTCGCAGTCACGCTGCCTTGCTGTTTGTTAATTGCATCGCGGACGTCCGACAGACTCGTTTGATCGCTGTTCAGCGTCACGGTCATCGGCGTCTTTTGCCCAGGCTGAGTGATCGTAATAGTCCGAGAACTCAGGCTGCTGTCGCCTAAATCAGTATCTTTGCTGGCCACTTTCGGGCTGAGCAGCGATTGAGAAGCTGCCAGCGAAGACACTTCGACCGAGTAAGTTCCCGCTGCGGCATTGTTGGCCAGCGTAGCAGTGAACGCGGTGTTAGTGCTGGATACTTTTGTCGATGCAATGCTTGATGTGTCTTTCAGCGCATTCGCAGCAGTTTGCAGCTTAGTCAGGGAGGTTTGCACCACGCCCCAGGCTGTTAGCTTGGCTTTATACGAAGTCTGTTGAGTGGTAATTGGCGTCAGCTTTGTTTGTTCAGCTGTCTGCAAATTGTCATACAACGTGTTCAGATCCAAGCTTGTGCCTGCGCCGAGCGAACTAATACTTGCCATATCTTCATCCTTCAGTTTTTGACAATCACTGTGTGGATTATCGGCAGCGACTTCGAAAAGATTAGAGGTTTTTTTTTAAAGCAATGGCGAAATAAAGCCAAAGAATAGCGGGCAGTTTGTGGCTTTAAAAAAATAAGGCTTTCCTCTAAAGGTTGGTCAGTGACGGTCGATAATCAGGATGACGGTAAGAACGCCGTAGGCAGATGCCTGAATCTGATAACTTTTTTATTTAAAGGAATTACATTATGGCTGTTATTAATACTAACACCCTGTCGCTGACGACTCAGAACAACCTGACCAAATCTCAGGCTTCCCTGGGGACCGCGATCGAGCGTCTCTCTTCCGGTCTGCGTATCAACAGTGCGAAAGATGACGCTGCTGGCCAGGCGATTGCGAACCGCTTTACGTCCAACATCAACGGCCTGACCGTTGCTGCCCGTAACGCCAACGACGGTATCTCCCTGTCGCAGACGGCTGAAGGCGCGCTGAGCGAAATCAACAACAACTTGCAGCGTATCCGTGACCTGACCGTTCAGGCGCAGAACAGCTCCAACTCTGCGTCCGACATCGACTCCATCCAGGCTGAAGTTAACCAGCGTATGGAAGAAGTTAACCGCGTGACCACCCAGACCGACTTCAACGGCATCAAAGTGCTGAACACCGGTTCGGGTACCAGCAGCTACAACTTCCAGGTTGGCGCGAAAGACAACGAAACCATCTCCATCAAACTGAACGCCTCGAATTCCTACAACCTGTTCAACGCGACAGGCGCAACCTTCCAGACGACTGGCCAGAGCATCAACGGTACTGCACGTGCCACTGCCGCTGAAGGTTTCGACGTACTGAGCGGTACCGTAACCTCCGGTGGTACTGTTGACGGTAGCCCGCTGGCAGATATCGATGCGGCAATCAAGGCCGTTGACTCCCAGCGCAGCCTGCTGGGTGCATCCCAGAACCGTTTCGAATCCACCATCACCAACCTGAACAACACCGTGAGCAACCTGACGTCTGCCCGCAGCCGTATTCAGGACTCCGATTACGCGACCGAAGTATCGAACATGTCGCGCGCGCAGATCCTGCAGCAGGCGGGTTCTTCCGTACTGGCTCAGGCCAACCAGGTTCCGCAGACCATGCTGTCCCTGCTGCGTTAATTCGCAACGGATTAAAAAAGGCATCTTCGGATGCCTTTTTTATTGCCAACGGAAAACCACCCCCTGTTGGGATGGTCATCAAATACCTGTCTTGAGATCTCAATCTTACAGTACTGGCAGAGACTTCTTTTTAAGGGGGGCCATACCCTTTTAGGACCAACCGATGCCGCCTTCTATGAAAGTGGATTTTTACTTGCTTTAAAAACCGGGCACCGCAAAAAAATAAAAAAATCGCTAAAGAGTTTATTACCCCCGTCGATAACAATTTTGACGGTGATGAAGCCGCTGGCGCATACCGGAATATAAATTTCTCAATGAAGGATAATTATCATGGCTGTTATTAATACTAACAC
>NZ_FPAU01000004.1:468823-654289 GCF_900116535.1 Kosakonia arachidis
GAAGTATCGAACATGTCGCGCGCGCAGATCCTGCAGCAGGCGGGTTCTTCCGTACTGGCTCAGGCCAACCAGGTTCCGCAGACCATGCTGTCCCTGCTGCGTTAATTCGCAACGGATTAAAAAAGGCATCTTCGGATGCCTTTTTTTATGTCCAATCGTCAGATATAGCACCTTTTCTACTGACTGTTTTTCCTCTCAATCTTTTCTTACTCCCCCACAATATTGCATAACGACAGAAACGCCCTTTGATAGCCCCGGTCTACAGGTCCGGCGTGCTGAGGATGAGAGATGCGAAGCATATTAATCAGCGTTGATAAATTTGATGCTTTTACGCCCCATACCAATGAATTGCTCGATATTGCCGATGTGCTGCTGGCACAGAACTGGCGGGTGGATGTCATCACCAGTGAAGCAGGAAAGGTACTGAGCGCGGAGATCGAGCGCCTGAAGGCGACAGGACGCTTTGCGCTGGTGACCGACAAGCAGGGTGAGCCGGACACACAATATGATGTTATCTGGATCTATCGCGGTTTCTTCAGCGAGAAACTACTCGATGCGATCGCCGCTGAACGTCTCAGCGGCGCGATGATTTTCCGCCATTTCAACGACTATAACGATCTCTACATTCCCTGGGGCGTGGCGCTGGAAAATCAGTTCGCAGCGCTGACGCTCGATCTCTCGCCGCGGACTTCCGCGCTTCTGCTGCAAACCGGAGTGGAAAGCACTCAACTTAAAAACCTGGGGTGGAAGGTTCCGGGGCGTTTCAGCCAGTATGTGCGCACCCGCGAATCGTCGATGCTGGCGCGTGCGGTCTATATTGCGCCGAAAATGTCGGCGGAGATGTATGAAGTGCAGCAGCGTGCGCTCGAAGCCGGCGTTCAGATAGACTGGCTGGATCTTAACCAGCAAGCGCAGCGCATCGATCCGGCCTGGCTTGAACACTATGACGTTGTGATCGGCAATGACGACAGCGTGGCAAAAGCGCTGACGCTGGGTATTCCGCTATTCCTGGTAAACGAGGGCTATGTTGAAGGCTATCTGAACGACGCTAACATTGCTCGTCATGAAGTTGAGCATTTCTGTGCGTTGTCGTTGCGCAACTGCCCGGATGCCGATGAGTGGGTTGAGATGCTACGAAGCGGCTTCGCCAGCGCACTGGCGTGGACTCAGGCACAGCGTGCGGATTTGGCAGCGAAATGGTCGCTGGAGACTGCGCTGGATGCCATCGTGAATGTGCCCCTGGTGGCGAAGACGCGCCAACTGGATGAAAAATCCCGCTATGCACTCAACTTTCACAGTAAAGCGGTTTTGGCACAGCAGCAAACCTCCGACTACTCCTTCAGCCGCTGGCTGGATGATCGCCAGATCAGCGAAGCGCGGCGGGAAGCATTGCTCACATTTGCCCGCGCGTATCCCGATAAAGCCAGCATTGGCGTGATTATCCTGGGTGACAATCAGGGCAGCGCGCGCACACGTGCATCGGTGGAAAGCCAGTCGCTGGCGGCTGTCAGTATTGATGTGATTGCCGAGGATGCCGCGTGGCCTGCGGCGGCAAATGCGCTGCTGAACGCGCGCAGTGCCGAAGCTATGTTGCTGATCCCCGCTGGTTTCACGCTGCGTGATGACGCGCTGCTACGTTTTGCAGAGCAACGTATGAACCAGCAGAATGCCGGGTTGTTTTACTGTGATGAGATGACGCGGGCAGAAAACGGCGAACCGTTATTGACACTGCGTCCGGGCGTCAATATCGATCTGTTGCGCGGTGTGCCTTATATCGGGCAGACGGTACTTTTTTCGCGGGAAAGGGCTTTGCAGGTTGGGGGATTCAGCGGTCATTATCCCCACGCGGCACATATCGATTTGCTGTGGCGCCTTGTCGAAGGGCAGGGCACAGGCGCAATGGGTCGTGTGGCGGAAGTGCTGGTGGAAAACCCGCATCCAGTAGCCCACTGGAGCGAGGCCGCAGACGTGGCGGCTGAATGCGAACAGGCGCTGCTGGCGCATCTGCAACGGTTGGGTATTAACGCCACGCTGGAAGAGGGATTAACGGAGAACATTAAACGTCTGCGTTACCAGTGGGAGGCGACACCGTTAGTGTCGATCATTATTCCGACCCGCGATCGTTTTGCGCTGCTTAAACGCTGCATTGAAAGTCTGATGGAAAAGACCCGCTATCAGCGCTATGAGTTGCTGATCGTTGATAACCAGTCGGTGGAGGAAGACGCCTGCCGTTTCCTCAACGATCTGGCGGAGTTGGGGCTCGATCAGGTGCGTATTATGCGTTATGACGCGCCCTTTAACTTCGCCGAAATTAATAATGCTGCCGCGCAACAAGCGCGTGGCGATGTGCTGGTGTTCCTCAATAATGACTGCGAAATCATCGACGGTAACTGGCTAGATGCACTGCTTGAACACACGTTGCGTCCGGAAGTAGGGCTAGTGGGCGCGCGGCTGGAGTATCAGGACGGCCGTATTCAACATGGCGGCTATTTAGTTGGCGTGCAGCACGGTGTTGATGTCGCCTTCGATGGTGCTGACGGGCAGAGCAATGGTTTCCAGTACTTTCTGAAAACGCCTCGTAATCTGGCCGCCGTGAGCGCCTCCTGCATGATGGTGCGTAAAGAGGTTTTCTTCTCCTTAAACGGCTTTACCCAGGAGCGTTATCCCCTCTATTTCGCCGATGTGGATCTGGGGTTGCGCGCCCAGCAGCAAGGATATCTCAATGTCTGGACGCCTTATGCCCGCGTGAAACATATGGGCGGCGCGACGCGTTTATTCGGCAACAAAATTGGCGTGCAGGAGCGCCCGTTGCTGCAGGACTATACGACGCTGCGCGGTGAGTGGCAGCAGGGATTACTGAATGAACCTTCGTACCATCCCCTGATGCAGAAGATGGGTACGGCCTTCACGTTGAGCGCAAGTATTGCGCGCTTGCATCAGCCGCTGCCAGGCCGCCCACTGCCAGTGGTGTTAGCCCACCACATCAACTGGGTCGGTGGCGGTCATCACCGGGTGATGCAACCATTCAAAGCGCTGGAGCGCCATCTTATGATCGAAGGCGGGCTGACAAACACCATTCCAGGCCTGATGGAAGCGGCGCAAATGCGGCCGGATGTGATTCTGCTTGAGCTGATCACCGGCAGCCGCTTCCCGGATATCATGAAGCAGCTACGCGATGTCAGTGGCGCGAAAATCGTACTGGAATATGATGATTACCTGCTTAACGTGCCGATGAAAAATGGTAACCGTCAGCACTTCCCACCACAGATGCTGAAAAACTTCCGCAAAGTGATGGACAGTGCCGACTGGGTAGTCGTTTCTACAGCGCAGCTGGCCGAAGCCTACAGCCGTTTCCACAGCGATATTCGCATTGCGCAAAACCGGTTGGCACCGAATCAGTGGGATCACCTACTCAGCGCCCGCGGAACCGGAAAAAAAGTGCGTGTCGGTTGGGCTGGAGGCAGTTCGCATACCGGCGATCTGGAGATCCTGTTGCCGCTGATCAAAGAGCTGGAAGGGCAGGTGGAGTGGGTGTTTATGGGCATGAAGCCACGCAACGTGCTTTGCGAATTCCACCCCGGCGTACCGTTTGAAATGTACCCGGAGAAACTGGCGAGTCTGAATCTGGATCTGGCGCTGGTGCCACTGGAAATCAACCAGTTTAACGAATGTAAGAGCAACCTGCGTTTGCTGGAGATTGGCACCTGCGGTGTGCCGATCATCGCCACCGACATTGATCCTTATCGCTGCAATCTGCCGGTGACGCTGGTGGCTAATCGCTTTAAAGACTGGATGAACGCAATTCAGGCATACATTCACGATCCGGCGCTGCGCGAGCGGCAGGGTGATGCGCTGCGTGCTGCTGTGCGCAGCGACTGGTATCTTCGTGATGCAGGGCTTGATGACTGGCGTCAGGGCTGGTTACCGGCCGACAAGTAGCTGGCAGTAAAAGAAAAGGCGCTGTAAAGCGCCTTTTTTGTTGCCATCTATTGTTGGGTGAGAAACATTAATCGGGTAACCAGAGTTGCGCCTGGCGCAGCAGGCTTTCGCCGTTCCACATACCGTTTTCAAGCACGTACAGGCGCAAATTATCGCCAAGTTGTGCCGCCGCAACCGCATCGAGCAGGTGGTTTTCAATGGCTTCGCGCCAGCTTTTCGCGCGATTTTCAACGCGCGTAACGCCATCAATGTCCTGTGTGCTGATGATATCGCTGCAAATCACCGGCACGCCGCAGGCACCATATTCGAGCAGACGCACCGGGCTAAGCGCACGGTTCCACGGGGTGTCAGCCAAGGGTTCCAGGGCGAGATCGAGATTGAGGCTGGCCAGTTTTTTCGCAAAATGTTGAGGGTGAACAGGCGCATGGAATTCGCTGACCCACTCCCGAAGGGAAGGGGGACAATAACCATAGAACACCCATTCAACCCGATCGGCTAATTGGCTGACTAACTTATGAATCAACTCCAGATCGCCGGTATTCGCCGCTGTTCCACACCAGCCGATGCGCGGCCTCTTCCCCACGCCACGCTGGCTGGATAATCCCGACCATTGTTGCGGCGAAAGTCGCGTCGGCATCACGCGGATGTCATTGTGCAACCCGGCGCACTGTTCGGCCAGTTCGTTGCTGGCGACGATCAAGCGATCCACATGCGCCACCGTACTGCGCAGCGCAGCGAAAATATCCTGCGGCAGATCGTTACGCTCGTCGGCATTGACCGGTAAACCCGGTAACCAGCAATCCAGATCGAAGATTTTGAACACTGATTCCGCCTGTGGCAGACGGCGCAACCACTCCTGCGCGCCGTCGCTGATTTGTCGATGGACGATCAGCGCATCCGGCGCAAAGCGACTGATATCGACATAGGTGCTGGCGTGATAATTAATTTGCCCTTCGACGACACCCGCATTATTGAGTAATGCGAGCGGTGCATCCAGGCGCAACCGGCTGCCGGGCAGGCTTTGCAACGGAAACGCGATCAAGCGTGGCAGCGGCTTCCAGTGCATCGGCTGCCAGCTTTTATTGCTACTGGCTTCAAACTGGAATCCCGCGCCATCCAGCGAGAGATTCGGATTATAGGCCGGATCGTTGGCGATGAGTGGCATCCATTTTGCGTACATGGTGTCCTGCTCAGCCATAAAGCGCTGGCGTTTTTTCTCCTGCACGGTTTTATCCACACTGTTCTGGCTCACGCTACCTTCATGCATAACCACGGCGTGTGGGGTCCATACAGTGAGGTAACCTGCTTCACGCACCTTCAGACACAGATCGACATCGTTATAGGAGACGGTGAAGTTCTCTTCGTCGAGCCCGCCGACCTGTTCGTAGACGGATTTGCGGATCAGCAAACATGCGGCGGTGACCACGTTGTAATTCTGGTCAGCCAGCAGACGATTCATGTAACCGGCGCGGTTGTTTTCGCTGCCGATAAAGGGGTGATCCGCCGGGCCTCGCAGCCCCAGCACCACGCCTGCATGCTGGACTTTGCCGTCGGGGTAGAGCAGCTTCGCGCCGGTGATGCCCACTTCCGGGCGTAACCCATGATTCAGCATATGATCCAGCCAGTTTTCGCTGATCACTGCCGTATCGTTATTCAGCAATACCAGGTATTCACCGCGCGCTTCCCGTGCGGCCATATTGTTGATAGCGGAATAGTTGAACGGATGCGGATAGCGCAACACGCGAATGCGATCAGGGTCGATAGTCGAGATCCCATTGAGCCACTGTAACGCTTCCGGCGTCTCACTGTTATTATCAACGATCAACAGTTCATAGTTCCGGTAGCGCGTTTTCTCCAGCAGGCTGGTGACACAGGTGCTGAGAATAGTAAGCTGATCTTTGGTCGGGATGATAATCGACACCAACGGTTGTTCCTGATGATTGTAACGCAGGGCATACAGCCCAGGATGCGTTGCCACCACCGTACCCTGTGCATAGCCGCGATTGTGCAGATGTCGTGTCAAAATCGCCTGTTCTTCCGGTTGGCTGGTCTGCACTGGCGGATGACCAATCACAAACGGCTCCGGCAGGTGTCCGGCAAAGCCCATCCCTTTTTGTTCAATCAGACGAACAATAAACTCAAATTGCCAGGCCTGCGGATAAGCCGGGCTAAATCCGCCCGCAGCAAGAAGCGTTGCGCTGCGGAAAATCCAGTGGCGGGCCATCTCTGCCGGGTAGCTGAGCAGTAAATCGAGGTTGAAATCCGGACGCATCGCAGTGGTGACGATCTCGCCATTCTGTGCGTAGAACTCATCGCCATAAATTGCATCGCAGCCGGAGGCACCATCCAGCGCCAGATCGAACATCAGCATGCCGCTTTCAAGCAGCACTTCCCCCGCGTCAAGGAACATCACCCAGTCAGACGGCTGGCTGGCGATGTACTGATTGAGGATATCTATCTGATTATCTTGCCGGGCGATAAGTATCTGCGCAGGGAGATCGGCACGCTGATCCGTGATGACCACCGGGTTCAGTGTCAGCCCAAACCCAGCGTAGCGTTGCAGGCTTTGCAGCGTCGCCGCGACAGCATCAGGATGATGCCCGTACTGCGAGATAAAAATGGTTAACGTTTGCTGCGTGTTGCGTGTTTGCTGGAAAGTTTCCACCAGCGGCAGGAACTGCGGTGGCAGACGGCGTTCGTCGAGCCATTTGTTGATCTTGTTGCTGTAGAACCGACGCACGGAGATTTGTAGGGAGTTATGCAACGCACGCAGCAGATTTTCCGTCTGGAAACGCTGCTCGCCGTGCATCAGCGCGACTTTGACCTTTTCATTCTCTTCTTTATTACCGCTGTACCAGCCCAGTTCTCTAACAATTTGCGGCATGCGGGTATAGGTTCGGTTAATGACGTCGCCATATTTCCCGGTATGCACAAGCTGACTACTCTGATTCTCGGAGACGCGAAAAGCCGAGAGCGTTTCAGCGACAAAAGCCAGATTGCCGAGGCGCAATAACTTCAGATACAGCGTCATATCGGTCAGGAAATAGAGGTTCTCACCAAGTAGGGTAAAGAGATCGTCCCCAAAGGCGATCAGATCTTCGCGATAACACAGCACGGAGCTCGGCTCACCAATAAAGTTCACCGGATGATCGGCGAAAAACTTTACTACGTCCGGGCCATCCATAATCACATCGGCAGTAAAAGGAAAGGCGGTCGCCGTAATATCGACCAACGGAGTGCCATTTTCATCAACGCGAACACGACGTGCGGAAGCCATGCTGTTGCCGGAGGAGGATTCCAGTGCTGCAACGAGCCGGGTGATAGCGTGTTCGAAAAGAATGTCATCATCGTAGAGAAACTTGATGTACTTACCACTGGCCTGACGCACACCGGCCAGCACATTGCCTTCTTCCCATAAACGGACGCTGTTTTTGGTGTAATAGATAGGCGTTTTAGTGGTTAATGCATAACGCTCGCAGGTGAGACGAATGGTGTCGTCGTTGCTGTCGTCATAAATAATGACTTCGCAGTTTGGCCAGCTCTGATTCAACGCACTGGCGAGCGTTGTTGCGAAGAATTCGGGCTTGTAAGTTGGGATGACGATACTCACCAAAGCGCATTCGTTCATTTTTTTTCCGTTATGCGGGCAGTAGTTTGAACGCATCAACACACGATGCGGCAACGAGGTAACGACGGCCTGGTTTCTCAGGCGTGAAATTTCACAGATTTTCTTTATCTCGGCCAATAATAGCAAAGTGAGGCAGGTGTCTTGCGGGTCTAATTGGCATGGGAAATGCCCCTTGTTTACCCAATAGATTCACTTTGGGGCCTGTAACATCAAAGTCATCTCTGGCTTGTTCAGGTTCATTTTATGGACAATAACATCTTTGTTACCAGCCCTCTGTTGCCGCCTCTGGAAGAGTTTATTCCCTATCTGGAAAAGATTTGGCAGAACCGCATCCTCACCAATGGCGGGACATTCCACCAGCAACTTGAAGACGCGCTGGCGGAATATCTGGGGGTGAAATATGTCTGTCTGTTCGCCAATGGAACACTGGCGTTGTTGACGGCACTCCAGGCGCTGCGTATTACGGGTGAGGTGATTACCACCCCTTATTCGTTTGTCGCTACCTCACATACCTTGCTGTGGAATGGCCTGACGCCAGTTTTTGCGGATATCGACCCGTTGACCTACAACATCAACCCGGAACGTGTTGAAGAGCTGATTACGCCGCAGACGACAGCGATCATGCCGGTGCACTGTTATGGCGTACCTTGTGACGTGGATAAGATCCAACAGGTAGCGGATGTTTACGGCTTAAAAGTGCTTTATGACGCTGCGCATGCATTCGGCGTGAAGAAAAACGGCGTCAGTATCCTGAATCACGGCGATCTTTCGGTACTCAGTTTCCATGCCACCAAAGTATTTAACACCTTCGAAGGCGGCGCGATTATCTGCCATGACGCGCGGACGAAGCAACGCATCGACTACCTGAAAAACTTTGGTTTTGCCGGTGAAACCCGCGTGGTTGCGCCCGGCATCAACGCCAAAATGAATGAAGTGGAAGCTGCATTCGGTCTGTTGCAGTTAAAACATATTGATCAGGCACTGGCTGAAAGGCAAGCGCTGTATCAGCATTATCTCAAGCTGCTGGATGGCGTTGCAGGACTGAGCCTGCTTGACGTACCCGATGATGTGAGCTGGAACCATGCGTATTGCCCGGTGTTGATTGAGCCTGAGTTTGGCATCAGCCGTAATGCGTTATATGACGCGATGAAAAGTGAAGGCATCTTAACCCGTCGCTACTTCTACCCTTTAATTAGCTCTTTCAGTATGTATCGCGGTTTTGCAACCTCGCAAAAAGAGCATTTACCCTGTGCGAACGAGATCGCCGAGAAAGTGCTATGTCTGCCGATCTACCCGGGGCTGGAGCGGGAAGATCAGCAGCGCATTGTCGATGTTATCCGCCGTATGGCGCGCTCTGTCGCAAACAATGTCGCCATGATTTCTGCGGGGGGGCTATGAGCCATCCAGCAACGGCAATGATCCTCGACGCCGGATTTGCGTCGCTGCCTTTGCAACAGGCTGTTAAAGCGGCGGGCTTTACGACGCTGGTGTGCAGCGGCAAAGCGCAGGATGCGGGAATGAAGTTCGCCGATATCGCGCATGTACAGAATTACGCTGACGCCGATGCAGTGCTGGCCGTGGCGCGCGAACAGAAGATTACGGCGATTTTGCCCGGTGTTACCGATGTCTCTTATCTGACCGGTAGCCGTGTGGCGGCCGAACTCGGACTGGCCGGTTTTGATACGCCGGACGTCAGTGACACGCTGTTTCTTAAAGATCGTTTCCGCGCCTGGGCAGAGCTGAAAGGCTATCCGATTCCGCGTGCGGTTAACGAACTGAAAGCGGCGTGTGATTTGCCTTTTCCGTTACTGGTTAAGCCCATTGATGCCTATAGCGGGATCGGTATTACGCTGGTGCGCGAGCCGGGCGCATTGCCGCAGGCGGTTGAACTGGCACGCGGCGCTTCCCGTAATGGCCACTGCGTCATCGAAACTTTCTGCGAAGGTGCGTTATACAGCCATTCGGCATTTATTCGCGGCGGTGAGATTGTCTGTGAATTTTTCGTCGATGAATATTGCACTGTTTATCCCTGGCAGGTGAACAGCAGTAGCCTGAGCCTGACGCTAGCTGAAGCGATGCGCGATCGCGTCAGCGAATGCATGCAGACGCTGGTGCGGGAACTGCAACTCGTTGATGGCTTACTGCATACCCAGTTTATCGCCAACGAGCATGATTTTTGGCTGATTGAGTTAACCCGGCGTTGCCCGGGCGATCTCTATTCGCGTCTGATTGAATTGTCTACCGGCGAAGCCTATTCCATCGGCTTTGTCGCACCCTTTATTGGCCGCGAATCCGCATTCAGCGCGCGTCGTCCCGCGCATCAGCGAGCCATCGCCCGGCATACTATTTCCAGCAATGCTGAAAGTCACTTTGTTGGTTATTGCTTTGCCCCG
Organism: Kosakonia arachidis; assembly: GCF_900116535.1. Lineage (GTDB taxonomy): Bacteria > Pseudomonadota > Gammaproteobacteria > Enterobacterales > Enterobacteriaceae > Kosakonia > Kosakonia arachidis. Next base: position 478,784 of record NZ_FPAU01000004.1, read on the forward strand.
CTGGCGGCGCGAATTATTGAGACTATCCCGTTGAAGTTACCTGGTGATCCTCTGTTGCCCGCGCCGCGGGACAGGGCGGGGTTGGTTTTTGCCGAGTTTGAGAATTTCGCCGAACTCGCGCGATTGACACCACAGCTCAAAAACTATTTTTCTTTTAAAACGATTTAAGGACTGGATTATGGCCAAGCCTTTGCGCCTTGCATTCATCGGTGGCGGTATCAATTCCGCCATCGGCATGACACATAAAATCGCCAGCCAGATGGACGGGCACTTCCAGTTGACGGCGGGCTGTTTCAGCCGAGATGAAAGCATCAATCAGCAAACCGGAGCAGCCTGGGGGCTGGAGAAGCGCGCGATTTATCAGGATGCGCTCTTGATGCTGGAAAAAGAGCATCAGCGTCTTGATGCGGTGGCGGTGTTGACGCCGACGCCTGCGCACCGCGACATTTTACTGGCTTGCCTGGAGTACCCGTTGCCGATCATCTGCGAGAAGGCGATGGTGGCAACGGTAGGTGATGCGCAAGAGATTCAGCAGCGGGTTGATGAGGTTAACAGCCCGCTGTATGTGACGTTCAACTATACCGGTTATCCGATGGTACGCGAACTACGCCAGCGCCTGCTGAGCGGCGGGCTTGGGCGAGTTCAGCAGGTAATGGTCGAAATGCCGCAGGAAGGTTTTAGCCGCTGCCGTAATGATGGCAACGTGACCTTACCGCAACTCTGGCGTCGAGTGGACGGAGAAATCCCAACGGTATCGCTGGACCTCGGCGTTCATGTGCACCAGTTGGTGGAGTTTCTCACCGACAAACAGGCGTTGGATGTTTACGCCGTTAACAGCACATTTGCGCGAGTGCCGAACGTGGTGGACACCGTCAATATCGTCTCACGTTATACCGACGATATGGTGTGTAACTACTGGTACGGTAAAGCCGCGCTCGGTTTCCGCAACGGTTTGCGGATCCGCATTTATGGTACAGAAGGCAGCGCCGAATGGTTGCAGATGGAGCCGGAGTATCTGCGCATTGCTGATATTCATGGCAACGTGCGTATTGTCGATCGTACAGCGGGTGACAACACCATCGCCAATTTGGATCGTTACTGTCGCTTTAAAGCCGGTCATCCGGCAGGTTTTATTGAAGCTTTTGCCAACTACTACTGCGATATCGCTGCAGCTTTGCGTGGCGAAGCAAACAGCTATGCAATTGGTTCTGCCACCGCATTGCAGGGATTGTCATTCCTGGAAAGCGCGAACAGAAGTGCGATTGCGCAGCAAAAAATAGTGCTGTGATTGGCCTTTTAACGTCACCCTGAAATTGCTTTTGTTTATGTAAAATTGGCAAAAGTGATTTAGATATTATGAATGAAATAGAGTGAATGAGCGTCCGCGTACGGATGAAGACCTGCGGGTTATTTAGCACAATAAGCGGAGATATTTTTGTCCCGTAAAGCGAGACGGTTGCTTATGAAGCAATAACGGTGAAACCGTGTCCTGAAGGTTATACGGTTTATGTTCATAATATCATCAAGTTAGACCGCGTGACGCAAAGATATTTGCCTGAGAATTACATTCTGCTTGTTTGATATGTCTGCATCAAATTAGATGCGCGGGCAGGACAATTGGATAAAGTATTTTGCAGGTTGGATGCGAATTGATTGATAGAAATACCGTTACGCTTTATGACGGGGAATTATGCCAGAAAAACAAACTGCAGCCAATCTGATGAAGCATCGGTTGATTATTTTGTCGATGCTGGTGAGACGTTTCTGATGACACTAGAGAGCAATATGTTAAAAACACAGCGAAAATTTAGGTCATTAGGGCGTAGGCCAAGGATTTCGTCGGGTGTGCAAACTATCGGCGTAAATCACAAAAGTAAAAACCGAGCGCGATGTTTCAATTTATCTACAATATTTCAGATGATTATCGATTTTACCTGCGCGGACATCATCCGGCGCTGGCTTTCGAGCTAGTATTATATGCATTGCCGTCGAAACGTGTGGTGTTATAAAGGCAAATAACCCCCCATTTTACCCACTATTCATCCGATTAAAACCACTCCAGAATCGGATAATCATGCCGATAACTCAATTAACGCAGGGCTGTTTATCGTGAATTCACTCTATACCGCTGAAGGTGTAATGGATAAACACTCGCTGTGGCAGCGTTATGTACCTCTTGTGCGTCACGAAGCATTGCGCCTCCAGGTGCGATTGCCGGCGAGTGTGGAACTGGACGACCTGCTACAGGCGGGCGGTATCGGTCTACTGAATGCTGTAGACCGATACGACGCTCTGCAAGGAACGGCATTTACCACTTACGCAGTGCAGCGTATTCGTGGGGCGATGCTGGACGAATTGCGCAGCCGCGATTGGGTGCCGCGCAGCGTCCGGCGTAATGCCCGCGAAGTGGCGCAAGCCATGGGGCAACTGGAGCAAGAACTGGGGCGTAACGCGACGGAAACAGAAGTATCGCAACGCCTTGGGATTCCTGTTGAGGAATACCGTCAGATGCTGCTCGATACCAACAATAGCCAGCTTTTTTCCTATGATGAATGGCGGGAAGAGCACGGTGACAGTATCGAGCTGGTAACTGACGATCACCAACAGGAAAACCCGTTATTCCAGCTAATGGAAAGTAATTTGCGTCACCGGGTGATGGAAGCTATTGAATCTCTCCCGGAGCGTGAACAACTTGTCCTGACGCTGTACTACCAGGAAGAGCTTAATCTCAAAGAGATTGGCGCTGTTCTTGAAGTAGGAGAATCGCGGGTGAGCCAGCTCCATAGTCAGGCTATTAAGCGCTTACGTACCAAGCTGGGTAAGTTATAGGTTGGTGATCCTGCATCGCCCCTGGTAAATGCCGAACAACGCATTGACAACCAGGAGTTATCATGACGGTGCAGCAACCTAAAAGACGGCCTCTAAGCCGCTACCTTAAAGACTTTAAACACAGCCAGACGCATTGCGCTCATTGCCATAAGTTGCTCGACCGTATCACTCTGGTCCGTCGGGGCGAAATCGTAAACAAGATTGCGATTTCCCGGCTGGATATGCTGTTGGATGAAGCGGCCTGGCAACAAGAGCAAAAAGAGTGGGTTGCACTCTGTCGTTTCTGCGGGGATTTGCACTGCAAAGAGCAGAGCGATTTCTTCGATATCATCGGGTTCAAACAATATCTCTTCGAACAGACTGAGATGAGTCACGGTACGGTGCGCGAGTATGTTGTCCGTCTGCGCCGGCTTGGCAATCATCTGAGCGAGTTAAACATCTCCCGTGATTTGCTAAATGAAGGGTTCCTCGACGAAAACCTGGAGCCATGGTTGCCCACGACCAGCACTAATAACTATCGGATTGCTTTGCGCAAATATGCTCAGTTTAAGACGCAGATGCGTTTTACGCCGCTGCAAAAAATGGCCGTTGGCGCGAGATCTGATATATATTAAAAAAGAATAACATGTAGTGAGTCATTGCTTGTGATTACGTTTTTCCAGGCAATGCACTGCTACAGCCAATTCTTTTATCGGGGTAACTATGAAACTAGCACTTCTGGGACGTCGTGCGCTGATGGCCGTTATGGCCGTCACGCTGATGGCGGGGGTAAACGCAAAAACATTCGCCGCGGAAAACCTGCTGAATAAAGTCAAAGAGCGCGGCACGCTGTTAGTTGGTCTGGAAGGCACGTATCCGCCGTTCAGTTTCCAGGGCGATGATGGCAAGCTGACGGGTTTTGAAGTGGAGTTCGCCGATGCGTTAGCGAAGCATTTGGGGGTGAAAGCCGCCCTCAAGCCGACGAAATGGGACGGTATGCTGGCCTCGCTGGACTCGAAACGCATCGACGTGGTGATCAACCAGGTGACCATCTCCGATGAACGCAAGAAAAAATATGATTTTTCCACTCCCTATACCGTCTCCGGTATCCAGGCGCTGGTGAAAAAAGGCAATGAAGCTGGCATTAAAACTGCAGCCGATCTGAAAGGGAAAAAAGTCGGCGTTGGCTTGGGGACCAACTACGAAGAGTGGTTGCGCCAGAACGTCCAGGGCGTCGATATTCGCACCTATGACGATGATCCGACAAAATATCAGGATCTGCGCGTTGGCCGCATCGATGCGATTCTGGTAGATCGCCTTGCGGCACTGGATCTGGTGAAAAAAACCAAAGATACCCTGGCAGTAGCCGGTGATGCATTCTCACGTCAGGAATCCGGTGTGGCGCTGCGCAAGGGAAATGACGATCTGTTGCAGGCGATTGATGTGGCAATTGCTGATATGCAAAAAGATGGCACGATGAAAGCGCTATCGGAAAAATGGTTTGGAACAGATGTGACGAAGTGATCGTTCCTCGTTAAAAAAGGCGCTTAAAAAAGCGCCTTTTTTATTTCATCTCTGTAAATGTGCATAATAAAAACAATGCTCAACGTTATCCGGTCTTCGGAGGTTATATGTCTTTGCACAACCTGACCCGCTTTCCTCGTCTTGAATTTATTGGCGCACCGACGCCGCTGGAGTACCTGCCGCGCCTGTCTGATTACCTTGGGCGCGAGATTTTCATCAAACGCGATGATGTGACGCCGATTGCGATGGGCGGCAATAAGCTGCGCAAACTGGAGTTTCTTGCTGCTGATGCGCTACGAGAAGGTGCGGACACACTGATTACCGCAGGCGCGATTCAGTCTAACCATGTGCGTCAGACCGCTGCAGTGGCGGCGAAACTGGGTTTACACTGCGTTGCTCTGTTGGAAAATCCCATTGGTACGAAGGCAGAAAACTATCTCAGCAATGGCAACCGCTTGCTGCTGGATCTGTTCAATGCACAAGTTGAAATGTGCGATGCGTTAACCGATCCGGCTACGCAACTTGACGCGCTCGCTACGCGGGTCGAGGCGCAGGGGTTTCGCCCGTATGTGATTCCTGTCGGCGGTTCTAATGCGTTGGGTGCCATGGGCTACGTCGAAAGCGCGCTGGAAATTGCCCAACAGTGCGAAGGCGCAGTCGCGCTGTCGTCGGTGGTGGTCGCCTCCGGTAGTGCCGGAACCCATGCCGGACTTGCCGTTGGGCTGGAGCAGTTATTGCCGGACGTCGAGTTAATTGGCGTGACCGTTTCGCGCAGCGTGGCGGATCAAAAACCCAAAGTTGTGAGTTTGCAGCAGGCGATCGCTCACGATCTGGAGATAAGCGCTAAGGCCGATATTGTGCTTTGGGATGACTACTTTGCGCCGGGTTATGGCATGCCAAATGATGAAGGGATGGAAGCCGTGAAGCTGCTGGCGCGCCTGGAAGGGATTTTGCTCGACCCGGTCTATACCGGTAAGGCGATGGCGGGTTTACTCGATGGCATTGAGCAGAAACGTTTTAGAGACGATGGCCCGATCCTTTTCGTCCATACCGGCGGCGCGCCAGCGCTTTTCGCCTATCATCCGCATATCTGATACGCAGGTAGCATACTGATGCAAGAGAGTTTACAGCTCGTTATTGATTCAGCCCCTTATTTGCTCAAGGGGGCAGTATTCACTCTGCAATTGAGTATTGGCGGCATGTTTTTTGGTTTGCTGCTGGGCTTTGTGCTGGCGTTGATGCGGATGTCGCTGCTACTGCCGGTACGCTGGCTGGCGCGCTTTTATATCTCAATTTTTCGCGGTACGCCGCTGATCGCTCAGCTGTTTATGATCTATTACGGTCTGCCGCAGTTTGGCATAGAGCTGGATCCCATCCCTGCGGCGATGATTGGTCTTTCGCTTAACACGGCAGCGTATGCAGCGGAAACCTTGCGAGCAGCCATCTCTTCCATCGATAAGGGGCAATGGGAAGCGGCCGCAAGTATTGGCATGACGTCCTGGCAAACACTGCGCCGCGCGATTCTTCCACAGGCTGCACGCGTGGCGCTACCGCCGTTGAGTAATAGTTTTATCAGTCTGGTCAAAGATACTTCGCTGGCCGCAACTATTCAGGTGCCGGAACTGTTCCGCCAGGCGCAACTGATCACGTCACGCACGCTGGAAGTGTTCACTATGTATCTTGCAGCATCGCTAATCTACTGGGTCATGGCGACCGTGCTCTCTACGTTGCAGAACTATTTTGAAAACCAGCTTAACCGTCAGGAGCGTGATGCAAAATGAGTGCTATCGACGTTAAAAATCTGGTGAAAAAATTCCACGGTCAGACCGTCCTGCACGGTATCGATCTGGAGGTTCAGGAGGGGGAAGTGGTGGCGATTATCGGCCCTAGTGGGTCCGGTAAAACCACCTTACTGCGCAGTATTAATCTGCTGGAACAGCCGGAGAGTGGGACGATCCGGGTGGGGGCCATCACCATTGATACCTCACGATCGCCTGGCGAGCAGAAAAAGGCTATCCGCCAGTTGCGTCAGCATGTCGGATTTGTGTTCCAGAACTTCAATCTGTTTCCGCACCGTACGGTGCTGGAGAACATTATTGAAGGGCCGGTGATTGTGAAGGGTGAATCTAAACAAGAGGCCTGTGCGTTAGCGCGTCAGTTGCTGGAGAAAGTGGGGCTGAAGGGGAAAGAGACGAGCTTTCCACGTCGTTTATCCGGCGGTCAGCAGCAACGTGTCGCGATTGCCCGCGCATTGGCGATGCGTCCTGATGTTATCCTTTTTGACGAGCCAACCTCCGCGCTCGACCCCGAACTGGTTGGCGAAGTGCTGAATACCATTCGCCAGTTGGCGCAGGAGAAACGCACCATGGTGATTGTGACCCACGAGATGAGTTTTGCCCGCGATGTGGCGGACAGGGCGATCTTTATGGATCACGGGCGCATTGTGGAGCAAGGGCCGGCGAAGCTGCTGTTTTCCCAACCACAACAACCACGAACGCGGCAATTTCTGGAAAAATTCCTGATGCAATAAACATGGCGCGATTCCGCCTGCCTGTTTGCTGAATCGCGTTAATTTAACCTAAGCTAAATTTTTTTGTCGGAATTAATAGCACACCGAAGCTGCGGTTATTATTCGCGTATATTTTTGTAATTATCCAATAGCCACGCAGTTTTTTCCTGTGGGTTGGCAGTGTTAAATCCGTCAGCCTCTGCGACGTGTTCCCACATTAACCAATATTTTATATTCATAATTAAGTTTTATGTGTTAGCTTAATGCATACATAATAATGATTATTAAAAGCAGGGGTATTACCGGTCGGTATGCAGGATAAAGAATTTTTTACCTGGCGGCGCGAAATGATGTCGCGTTTCCAGGAGATGACAGCGGCTAAGGATGTTCATACAGAGTTACAGCGGCAAACACAGCTGCTGGAGTTTGATTACTTTGCACTTTGCATTCGCCACCCAGTGCCCTTTACGCGGCCCAGGATTAGCGTTGAAACGACGTATCCGCAGGCCTGGATGCAGCAATATCAGGCGGAGAATTTCTTTGCCATTGATCCCGTGCTTAAAGCCGAAAATTTCATTCAGGGACATTTGCCCTGGAATGACACGCTCTTCCAGGATGCGAGGGTCTTGTGGGATGCTGCGCGGGATCATGGCCTGCGAAAAGGGATCTCACAATGCCTGATGCTGCCTAATCATGCGTTGGGTTTTCTCTCGGTTTCGCGTAGCAGTCTGTCTGGCAAAATGCTGTCTGAAGATGAGATTGAACTGCGATTGCAGACGCTGGTGCAGCTCAGCCTGCTGGCGCTGACGCGGCTGGAGGATCAGATGGTGTTGACACCGGAGATGCGCTTCAGTAAGCGTGAACGTGAGATCCTGAAATGGACGGCGGAAGGCAAGACTTCGGCGGAAATCGCCATGATTTTGTCGATCTCTGAGAATACCGTCAATTTTCATCAGAAGAATATGCAGAAGAAATTCAATGCACCCAATAAAACGCAGATTGCTTGTTATGCTGCGGCGACCGGAATAATTTGATTATTCATTGAGACGGCTCAGAAATCAGCCGGCTGTCAGGTGACCAGACAGCCGGTTTTTATTACTGGCGGTAAGCTTGTTTAATTTGCTTAACAGTGCTGGAAAATACCGCTGCCTGAGCTTCATTTTCCATTTGTTTAATTTGCTTTTCCATTTTAATGATGACGCGGCCGGCATCTGCCTGACCCATTGCTTGCAGCATCAGCGTCAACAATGATTTCAGGCAAGAGACTTCCTGCGCCAGATCCTTTGCATTTTCAGCAGTGGAAAAATCAGGTGTGGTCAATTTATTTTCCTCGTTATGGAGCCGCGCCGTTGCGCGACGATCACCGTTAAAGCGGCGGAGTATACCACAACACGGCCAAAAGAATGCAGTGGTTGTTTTTTGATCGTTATTGTCCGGTTTGTTATATTAAACTTACTGAAATAAATATCAGAATTTTCTATTATCTAAGAATATATGTTTAAACAGCGTTTAAGCGTGGTTAATCGTTGTTACATATTGCTCAGATAATTCCTGAGAAAGTAAAAACTTTTTAGCAACGTTATGAAAAATGCAGTGTAGGCCTTCTTAAGCAACGCTTTGAGAACATGCAAACACTTTCCACATCTTGTACAACTTAATTTCCAGAAACGAGAACAAAATCGAAAAGTGCTGGTTATTTTACCTTTCATTATTGGGTGAAAACCCGTTAATATACGTTTAATTAGCTTTCAGCAGCGTTATCCCTCTTTTCGGAGATACTCCATTGATCAACGTACTACTTGTTGATGATCATGAACTGGTGCGCGCAGGGATACGACGCATTCTTGAAGACGTTAAAGGCATAAAAGTCACGGGCGAAGTCAACTGCGGTGAAGATGCCATCAAATGGTGTCGGGCCAATTCCGTGGATGTCGTCTTGATGGATATGAGTATGCCCGGAATCGGTGGCCTTGAAGCCACGCGTAAAATTGCGCGAGCTAACGTCGACACCAAAGTCATTATGCTTACCGTTCACACGGAAAATCCTCTGCCAGCGAAAGTCATGCAGGCAGGTGCATCCGGTTATCTGAGCAAAGGCGCCGCACCACAGGAAGTGGTGAATGCAATTCGCTCTGTGCATTCCGGACAGCGCTATATCGCCTCTGATATTGCTCAGCAAATGGCACTCAGCCAGATCGAACCTGAAAAAACAGACTCTCCGTTTGCCAGTTTGTCTGAACGAGAATTGCAGATTATGCTGATGATCACGAAAGGTCAGAAGGTGAATGAGATTTCTGAACAACTCCATCTGAGTCCTAAAACGGTGAATAGCTATCGCTACCGAATGTTCAGTAAATTGAACATTCACGGTGATGTTGAATTGACCCACCTCGCCATTCGCCATGGTCTGTGTAATGCGGAGACGTTGTTAAGTCAGTGACTGAAGTTTTCGATGCAAAAGCCTTCCTCAAAACGGTGACCAGCAAACCCGGCGTGTATCGCATGTATGACGCTGGTGGTACTGTTATCTATGTTGGTAAAGCGAAAGATCTTAAAAAACGCCTTTCCAGCTATTTCCGCAGCAATCTTGCCTCCCGAAAAACCGAAGCACTGGTCGCGCAAATCCAACAGATTGATGTGACGGTGACGCATACCGAAACTGAGGCGTTGCTGCTGGAGCATAACTACATCAAGCTTTACCAGCCTCGCTATAATGTCTTGTTGCGGGACGATAAATCCTACCCGTTTATTTTTCTCAGCGGTGATACGCACCCCCGACTGTCGATGCACCGCGGTGCGAAACATGCGAAAGGGGAATATTTCGGCCCATTTCCGAACGGCTATGCCGTGCGTGAGACACTGGCGCTACTGCAGAAAATATTCCCCGTCCGCCAGTGTGAGAATAGCGTTTATCGCAACCGCTCCCGCCCGTGCCTGCAATACCAGATTGGTCGCTGCCTTGGGCCGTGTGTCGCAGGCCTGGTCAGTGAAGAAGAGTATGCTCAGCAAGTTGAGTATGTTCGCTTGTTTCTTGCCGGAAAAGACGATCAGGTGCTGACGCAACTTATCGCCCGCATGGAGAAGGCTAGCCATGCACTGGAATTCGAGGAAGCCGCGCGCGTGCGCGACCAGATTCAGGCGGTACGGCGGGTCACGGAAAAACAGTTTGTCTCTAACACCGGCGACGATCTTGATGTTATCGGCGTAGCGTTTGATGCTGGCATGGCCTGCGTACATGTGCTGTTTATTCGCCAGGGGAAAGTACTTGGCAGCCGCAGTTATTTTCCCAAAGTGCCTGGTGGTACGGAGCTGGGTGAAGTGGTGGAAACGTTTGTCGGTCAGTTTTATTTGCAGGGCAGTCAGATGCGAACTCTGCCTGGCGAAATATTGCTGGATTTCAATCTCAGTGATAAAACGCTGTTGGCTGATTCACTCTCTGAGCTGGCTGGCCGCCGGGTTAATATACAGACTAAACCGCGCGGCGATCGCGCGCGTTATCTGAAGTTGGCGCGCACAAATGCTGCCACGGCGCTAAGCACCAGGCTTTCGCAACTATCGACCATTCACCAGCGTCTGGCCGCGCTGGCCAGCGTACTGCAACTGCCAGAAGTAAAACGCATGGAGTGCTTTGATATCAGCCATACAATGGGTGAACAAACAGTCGCATCATGTGTGGTTTTTGATACCAATGGGCCATTACGCGCTGAGTACCGCCGCTATAACATCACCGGCATTACTCCCGGTGATGACTACGCCGCAATGAATCAGGTCCTTCGTCGCCGTTATGGCAAAGCGATTGAGGAAAGCAAAATTCCTGACGTGATCCTTATTGACGGTGGCAAAGGGCAACTGGGTCAGGCGAAGGCGGTTTTTGCCGAGCTGGATGTTCCATGGGATAAGCACAAGCCGTTGCTGCTGGGGGTGGCGAAAGGCGCCGATCGCAAAGCCGGGCTTGAAACGCTATTCTTTGAGCCGGAAGGCGAGGGGTTTAGTCTACCACCGGACTCTCCGGCGCTGCATGTTATCCAGCATATTCGCGATGAATCGCACGATCATGCGATCAGCGGTCACCGGAAAAAACGTGCCAAAGTGAAGAGCACCAGTTCGCTGGAAACGATCGAAGGCGTGGGGCCAAAGCGTCGTCAAATGCTGTTGAAATATATGGGTGGATTGCAGGGATTACTCAATGCTAGTGTTGATGAAATATCAAAAGTGCCGGGGATCTCGCAAGGACTGGCAGAAAAGATCTTCTACTCGTTGAAACATTAGGGGCTCTGTAGCACCATAGAGCGAAAATTTACGGACAACAGACAGTTAACGCCATTATGCGATTAAATATTCCTACGCTGCTTACCCTTTTTCGCGTCATCCTGATCCCTTTTTTCGTGTTGGCATTTTATCTTCCTTTTTACTGGTCACCATTTGTTTGTGCGCTCATTTTTTGTGCTGCGGCGATAACCGATTGGTTTGATGGCTATCTGGCGCGTCGCTGGAATCAGAGCACCCGTTTTGGCGCCTTCCTCGATCCGGTTGCCGATAAAGTGCTGGTCGCCATCGCGATGGTGCTGGTGGCTGAACATTATCATACCTGGTGGGTAACACTCCCTGCGGCTACTATGATCGCCCGTGAGATCATTATTTCTGCGCTGCGTGAGTGGATGGCGGAGATGGGGAAACGCAGTCGCGTAGCGGTATCCTGGATCGGTAAAGTGAAAACTACTGCACAAATGATGGCGCTGGTAGGGCTGCTGTGGCGTCCAAATATCTGGGTTGAATATGCAGGTATTGCGTTGTTCTTCGTTGCTGCCGGGCTGACATTATGGTCAATGCTGCAATATCTGAACGCAGCACGTGGCGATCTGCTTGAACCTTGATCGCATCGTCGTAATTTTCAGCAAACGATCCGGGTTTTGAAAAATATCGTTGACTCAGTGCGTCATCTAAGTAGAATGCAACGCATCGGAAGGCAGCATTGCTTGTCAGAAGATAGAAAAATCAAGTGATTAGAACAAAACTTGATAATGCGGGAATAGCTCAGTTGGTAGAGCACGACCTTGCCAAGGTCGGGGTCGCGAGTTCGAGTCTCGTTTCCCGCTCCAATTAAGGCATCGGCTTACAAAGCGGGTGCTAGCTGAAAAGCATCCAGATTCACGGCGCGTTAGCAAAGCGGTTATGTAGCGGATTGCAAATCCGTCTAGTCCGGTTCGACTCCGGAACGCGCCTCCAATTTCTTCCCGAGCCCGGATGGTGGAATCGGTAGACACAAGGGATTTAAAATCCCTCGGCGTTCGCGCTGTGCGGGTTCAAGTCCCGCTCCGGGTACCATGGGAAAACAAGAATAAAATCAATGATAAGCAGTGTCGTGTAAACCACCGAAAGGTGGTTTTTTTATGCCTGAAATTTGCCGAGTGGCGATGAAATGGAGACTAAATTTTGAATTCAAAATGTAGCCCTCGTGACGATTGGTCCTTGTAACTACGGGTCAATCAGGAAGCGCATCGATAACTTGAACTTCCCTAATGGACGATAAGGAACGAACCAGGGCTGGATATACTCTTACTTTTCAGGAAGAGCCAGGGTACTTTTTTACGTTTGAATCTAATATTCCCGGACGGTATTTTTTCGAGTGACCGCCACGCAAGATGCCGCTTAATTCCCAACCCATTCTTGATGATGAAATAGATATATACATTGGCTATTCGGTCAATCAGACACCCGGTTTATAGAAAATATACGATACCAACGGTATCTTTATGCGTATGGAAGAGGCACCTCTTGAAACCCCGCTTACCGATCCTACGGATATTGCGCTTATTGCATTTGGTGTATTTCGGATATTGCGAACAGGTCGCGCGCTTTTTGAAACCAGTAGTCGCACAGCCCTTACTACAAATCCAGGCGGTGGATTTCAAATTGGTGTGTCTGCGCGAAACCTGAAAATAACAAAAACAGTTGTTATGCGTATGGGGGATCCTGATCGCTATGTACCATTACAGATTATGGAAAAAGCTAATCGATATGGCACGAGAAGTCCTGAATCAGTGCGTTGATTTCCGTTGTGAGGCACTACCGAAGTAACAAGCCCAGACTTCAACGCTTCGGGGTCAAGGCCCATTTTTCACCCGCCATTTATTGTACTGAGACGCGAGTATTAACAGGGTGAAGTTCGCTCGCACAGGCCTGATATAATCAACAACGGCTTTTGTTTGCTGGCCATTTGATATCATCCACCAAACACAAAAAAACGCACGGATCTTCTCGCACGTTTTTTCAGGCTTATCCCACTTCAGGTAGCAAACCGGCGACGATTAAAAACTGAATGGCGATAACCGCAATGCCACAGGCGAAAATCAGGCACAGCATGGGTTTGCCACCGGGAACGCGGTAACGGTGTTGCGAATGATGTTTCCGGCTTTGCCAGGCCAGCATTGACGGTAGCAGAAGTGCCAGCACGGCAAGCGCGACACCGGCATAGCCCAGCGCTATCACAAATCCGCGCGGATAAAACAGCGCAAAGGCCAGCGGTGGCAGGAACGTGATCATTCCGCTTTGCAGTCGTCCCGCAGCGTTGTTACGTCGCTGGAAAAGATCCGCGAGATAATCAAATAATCCCAGCGACACGCCGAGGAAAGAAGTGGCCAGCGCGAGATCAGCAAACAGGTGAACAGCCAGTTCCACATGCGGCGAGGCCACCACCTCGCGCACAGCTTGCAACAACCCGTTCAATCCTGCCTGGCTGGCCAGTAGGCCCATAAACGTTGATGAATCAATACTGCCGAGCGTTGCAAGCTGCCAGAAAATATAGGCCACCAGCGGAATGGCGCTGCCGGTGATAAATATCCTGCGCAACTTACGGATATCGCCGCCCATGTAACTCACAATGCTCGGTACACTACCGTGAAAACCAAACGAGGTGAAGATCACTGGAATTGCCGACAGCGCCAGTCCTTTTTCAAGCGGCATGGTCAGCAAATTCGCCTGTTGAACGTGCGGCATTAACAGCGACATCATCACCACGAGGAAGAGGAGCTTGGCGCTGAAAAGAAAGCGGTTAAACAGATCGACAAGCGAAGTACCTGCGCATACGACACCACCGGCAATAATAGTGAACAGCAGCACGCCGGCGACGGGCGAAAGCGCAACGTTAAACCACTGGCTAATACTGGACGCCAGCAACTCTCCTGCACCGCTGATATACGCTGCGGTCAGCGCATACATTAAAAACAGCATACTAAAACCAGTGATCCACTGCCCATAGCGACCAAGATAGCGCCTTGCCAGTGATCCCAGACCGGTATCGGCGGGAACATGCTGATAAATCTCCAGTAAGAGCAGTGCGGTGTAACACATCACTGCCCACAGCGCGATAAGCAACACCAAAGTGGTGGCAAACCCAACGCCAGCTGCTGCAAGCGGCATTGCCAACATTCCTGCGCCTATCGTGGTGCCAGCGACGATAAAAACACTCCCCAATGTTCGATTTTTCACGCTTTCCTCTGCAATAAAACACACTACCAGCCCAAACTGCGGCGCAGAGTAAGATAATTCAGTAGATTCGTCAAACAGTCGTTACATAACGTGTAAAAATATGTTTACAATGATGTTTGAGGTGTCAGCAAAATCAAATCGGGTGATATGCCCGTTGCACCGGATGCATGTAAACCTGTCTTAACGCAACGTCTTCAGGAAATGTTGTGTTTATGATGCATCTTTTGCGAGGAGGATTTATGGCATCAATACATGGCCACGAAGTACTGAATATGATGATTGCATCCGGCGAACATTACACCACGGAGAGCCTTGCGGCAGCTATTATCGCGCGCTTTGGGGAAACGGCGCGTTTTCATACTTGCTCAGCAGAGGGAATGACGGCGGCGCAACTGGTGACGTTTTTAGCTGCGCGCGGAAAATTCATTCCTGCGGAAGAGGGTTTTTCCACTCACGAAAGTAAAATCTGCAAACATTGATAAAAACGGCGGTAAAGAATAGTATTTACCGCCTGAGTAATTAGAGCCTGGTAATTAGAGCCTATCCCATTAGGCTATTTTATTTGCCATTTTGGTCCTGGGCAGAGCTCACACCAAATGTGTTGGCATGTTGAACGCCGCTTGCGGCGGCCCTTCATGGCGAGCGAAGCGAGTAATCCTCACCTACGGCGTGTACGTTCCGGTTGTTGCGCGCTGTCCGCGTCCAAACTGGCTGCAACACTATACGCCTACTATGATAGGCTCTTAATTCTGTATATCCAGTGTTGCCAGTTCTTTATCGATGAAATACAACCCTTCGCCGCTTTTACCCGCCAGCGTTAATTTATCGATAACTGACTTAAACAATTTCTCTTCTTCGTGCTGTTCGGCAACATACCATTGCAGGAAATTAAAGGTTGGATAATCCTGAGAGGTCATGGCAACGTGCGCCAGTTCATTAATTTTCTGCGTGATCAGTTGCTCATGTTCGTAAGTGGCGCGAAACAGCACATCCAGCGAGGCATAATCGGCAACCGGCGACTCAATAGTATTGATGCGCGGCAGGCTGCCGGTATCCGTCAGGTAGTCAAACAGACGCTGCATATGCGTCATCTCTTCCTGCGCATGACGGCGCAGAAAAGCGGCGGCACCTTCAAAGCTGTGGTAGCTGCACCATGCGCTCATCTGCTGATAAAGCAGGGAAGAAAACAGTTCCAGATTCATTTGTTCATTGAGTTTTTCAATCATCTCTGCTTTTAACATGGTGCGGCTCCGGAAAATAGAAAAATAGAAGCGGCCACTATAATTTGTTATTTAATTATTTGCAAAAGGTTAAATGGAAAATCATTTATTAAAGAATTTAATGAGAATAACACGCATTGCCGTGGTTAATTAAATAAATGAGAATTGTTTTGATTATTAATAAATGGACAGACCAGCATGATTGCTGGCCCGAAAATTACCAATTACCAATTACCAGTGGTGTGAGAAAACGCCATACCACGGCACTGATATTGAATAGTGATTTTTGTATTCATGCAAACCGAACCGCTGATCAGGCTGCATGTTGCGATCGGTTGGCCGAAAGGCACTGCCGTAGCGTAACCCATCTGTTGGCACTGTTTGTTCGCCATTCCTTGCGCAGTGTATTGGTCGTAATTCGCGGTTTGCATCATCGACTGGTTATAGCTCAGACGCACCAGTCCACTGGTGGTATCGACACTGCTGACTTCTGCTTCTTTGGTGAGAGTGCAGCCAGCAAGCAGGAGCAGCGAGGCGGCAACAAAAATTTTCTTCATGAAATCACTCTGATTCATTTTGGCATCTTCTCATCTTAACGTGCGGATCTGAGGACAATCGGCAGAATAACCCGTGGAACTGGCGCTACTAATCGCGACGGCAAAACAACAAGGGATTGATGCAAAACTGTGAACCTTATTTTGATTTTTAAAACCATTTTTCATTAAATTTGAAAGTATGTTTGACAGATAGTATGGTTTATCCAACCTTTGCTATCTGAAGTATGTTCACAGGAGATCAAATATGAAAATTGCACTGATGATGGAAAACAGTCAGGCGGCTAAAAACGCCATCATTCTGAAAGAGCTGAAAGGCGTTGCCGATGAAAAAGATTTCCCGGTGTTTAACGTCGGTATGAGCGACGAGAATGACCATCATCTGACTTACATCCACCTGGGTATTATGGCGAGTATTCTGCTGAACGCGAAAGCCGTGGATTTTGTCGTAACTGGCTGTGGTACCGGGCAGGGCGCACTGATGTCGCTGAACATTCATCCTGGCGTGGTGTGCGGCTACTGTATTGATCCCGCGGATGCGTTCCTGTTTGCCCAGATCAACAACGGTAATGCGTTATCGCTGCCGTTTGCGAAAGGTTTCGGCTGGGGCGCGGAACTGAATGTGCGCTTTATTTTTGAGAAAGCCTTTACTGGTCGTAAAGGGGAAGGTTATCCGCCGGAGCGTAAAGAGCCTCAGGTACGTAATGCAGGGATCCTGAACCAGGTGAAAGCCGCAGTGGTTAAAGACAATTACCTCGATTCCCTGCGCGCCATTGACCGTGAACTGGTGAAAACGGCCGTCTCCGGCGAGCGCTTCCAGCAGTGCTTCTTTGAACACGGCCAGGACAAAGAGATTGAAGCCTTCGTTCGCGAAGTGCTGGCCTGATAAAAGCCCGCCGCAGCTGGCCTGGCTGCGGCGGTCCCGTTACGCTTTTTTCTTCTGCGATACTGCGCTACCGGCATCTTTTGTCAGGCGCAACGTATCAAACATGCCAGCCAGGCAAATCAGTGCGATAAACACAAATGCCAGCCGGAAACTGATCCCTTCAATGTCAGTGAGATGTAGCCACTCACTGACATGTTCACCAATACGAATACCCATCGCACCAAGCGTGATGCCCAGGCCGACAGCCAGTTGTGTAGCGGTACTGAACAGCGTATTGGCATAACTCATTTGCGGTGACGGAACATCGGCAAAGGCGAGGGTGCTGACACCGGTAAACTGTACTGAGCGGAAGACGCCGCCCAGGAACAGCACCACAAAGGTGAGCCAGACAGGTGTTACCGAGGTAAGAAAAGCGCAGGCCAGCAGCGCCAGAACATTCAGCGCGCCGTTAATCAGTAGCAATTTTTTAAAGCCCAGCCAGTGAATGAGCGGTGTTGTGGCCGGTTTGATCGTCAGGTTACCGGCAAATACTGCCAGCACCAGCAGCCCGGCGTGGAACGGATCCATACCAAAACCGACCTGGAACAGTAGCGGAAGCAGAAAAGGGACAGCGCTTATTGATGCGCGAAATAGCGAGCCGCCATACATCGTCACGCGAAATGTCGGCACCTGCATTGCATCCAGCCGGATCATCGGCCATTGCGCCCGCCTGAAATGGCGTAAGGTAAATACCAGTGTTAAAGCACTCAGTATCAGTAATCCGCTAGTCAGCACGCCTTGCGGATGCTCTGCGCCTAAATTCTCCATAGCATACACCAGGCTAACCATGGCAACTGACGTGGCGATAAACCCTGGCAAATCGAACGGGCGTCGCTCTTCTTCACGAATATTGGTAATGATGCGCAGTGCCAGCAAGATCGCCATAATCCCCAGCGGCACATTAATAAAGAAGATCCAGCGCCAGTCAGCATAATGCGTAATAAATCCCCCCAGCGGTGGGCCGATGATCGGCGCGACCAGCGCGGGCCAGGTCAGTGTGGCGATGGCGGTAATAAGCTGATGTTTTGGCGTGGTGCGCAGTACGGCGAGACGCCCAACCGGCACCATCAAGGCGCCGCCGATGCCCTGAAAAATACGCATGCTGACGAACATTTCTACGCTGGTCGATAGTCCACACAATATTGAAGCAATAGTGAAGATAGCCAGCGCCAGCGAAAAGACATTGCGTGCGCCAAAGCGATCAGCAATCCAGCCGCTGGCCGGGATCAGTACTGCAAGAGTAATTAAATAAGCGCTGATACCGATGTTCAGCGCAACGGCTTCGACACCAAACGTTTTTGCCATATCCGGCAAGGCGGTAGCGATTACCGTGCCGTCAATGAACTCCATAAAGAAAGCGCCAGCTACCAGTAGCGCAGCGGGAGAAAGACCGCCTGTCTTTCTCAAAAGAGTGCTTTCACGCATTGTGAGTCTGCCATTTGCAAAAATAATTGAGAATACTAAAAAAAATTTAGCGTGCTAACCACAAGATTTATAATTGAATTTTTAACAAAGCTACTGCATTTTCATTTTTTGAAGCGTGATTTCTATCACATGGTGATTGATTTTTGTGATGAGAGTCATACTATGTGCGCAATGAGACGTAACACCTGCATAACAAATCGCCGGAGCAAAAAATGAAACTGCGTAAAATTCTGAAGCATATGTTTGAAACCTACTGCAAAACTTTCAAAGACGTACCGCCAGGCGCTATGTTCTGATGATAAAAAAACCTGCTGAAGCAGGTTTTTTTATGGCCGTCACTCGACGGTCAGACCTACTCATATGTATGAATTCCCGCTACTATGGCGCACTTTATGTAAGGAGTGCCTATGTCACAGAATCTCTCCACTGATCAGGAACTGGTATCCGATATCGTTGCCTGTCAGCTCGTCATCAAACAGATCCTCGACGTTATCGACGTCATCGCGCCGGTTGAAGTGCGTGAGAAAATGTCTCACCAGCTTAAGAGCATCGATTTTGCCACTCATCCTGCAGCGACCGACCCGGTTACCCGCCGTGCAATCCAGAAAGCTATCGCCTTAATTGAACTGAAATTTACGCCTCAGGGTGAAGCTCACTGAGAACGATGCCTGACAGCGATGTGACGTAGCGTGAATTATGAAACGCTGTTTTGATCAAAAATAAGCCACTTTAATCAACCCACCTTCAACGTAAGGCATCGGACATGAAAAAAGTGGCGGTGTTGTTGGCGCCCGGTTTCGAAGAAGCAGAAGCGATTATCACCATTGATATCCTGCGTCGCTTAAATATTGAAGTCGAGACACTGGCCTGCGCGGAGTCCCGCGCGGTGGTCAGTTATCACACTATTCCTATGGTTGCAGACAGCACGCTGGATGAGCGTCAGGCAAAGTTGTATGACGCCATCGTCTTACCCGGCGGGCCGCAGGGCAGCGTGAATCTGGCTGCCAGCAAAGCGGTGGTGCAGTTTGTTGAACAGCACGACACAGCCGGCAAGTTAATTTGCCCTCTCTGCTCCGCTGCAGCGCGTGTGCTGGGCGGTAATGGTTTGCTGAAGGGCCGCCGCTATGTCTGCTCCGGCGATCTGTACGAAACTGTCGATGATGGTGAGTATGTCGACGCACCGGTGGTTGAAGACGGCAACCTGATAAGCGGTAAAGGCCTCGGGCTGGCTTTCGATTTTGCGTTGACGATTGCCGCACGCTTGCAGGGAGAGGAAACTGCGGCGCGAGATCACGCCGATCATATCTACTATAGCTGGTGATTTTTCTGCCCGGATGCGCCCTGCATCCGGGACAAGGATAAGCTGGCTGATGTTATGGATTATCCTGCTTTTACCCTTTCTATTTGTATGACAAAATCGCCTGATTTTATGTGCTATATCGCTGAATTTATGTACGGAATTACTATAATTCTGCGGTGTGATGTCGCTCTCCTATGGAGAATCAATTTCCCGCTAAAACTATTTCCAGCACAGGTGTCCAGGGATGTGCGGACTCTAATGCCTTGTTTTATTAAATTTTAAATGAACCGGTAGATATTTTCCCCTACATAAAAGAAAGCTAAAGCTGGAGTTTACCATGCACAAATTCACTAAAGCGTTGGCGGCCATCGGTCTGGCTGCCGTTATGTCACAATCCGCTATCGCTGAAACGATGAAGCTCGGGTTTCTGGTTAAACAGCCGGAAGAGCCCTGGTTCCAGACCGAATGGAAGTTTGCCGACAAAGCAGGCAAGGATTTGGGTTTTGAAGTGATTAAAATCGCCGTTCCTGATGGTGAAAAAACGCTAAACGCGATTGATAGCCTGGCGGCCAGCGGCGCAAAAGGATTTGTTATTTGTACTCCAGATCCCAAACTTGGCTCGGCGATTGTCGCCAAAGCACGGGGTTATGACATGAAAGTCATTGCAGTGGACGACCAGTTCGTGAACGCCAAAGGCGAACCCATGACCTCGGTGCCGCTGGTCATGATGGCGGCGAGTGAAATCGGTGCGCGTCAGGGGGAAGAACTCTATAAAGAGATGCAAAAACGTGGATGGAATGTGAAAGATACTGGCGTCATGGCGATTACCGCGAACGAGCTGGATACCGCTCGTCGCCGCACGACCGGTTCTATGGACGCGCTGAAAAAAGCCGGATTCCCGGAAAAACAGATCTACCAGGTGCCAACCAAATCTAACGATATCCCCGGTGCATTTGATGCCGGTAACTCTCTGCTGGTACAGCATCCGGAAGTGAAACACTGGCTGGTGCTGGGCATGAATGACAATAC
Source organism: Kosakonia arachidis (assembly GCF_900116535.1). Taxonomy (GTDB): domain Bacteria; phylum Pseudomonadota; class Gammaproteobacteria; order Enterobacterales; family Enterobacteriaceae; genus Kosakonia; species Kosakonia arachidis. The sequence goes on from NZ_FPAU01000004.1 coordinate 499,566, forward strand.
TGTGCTGGGTGGCGTGCGTGCGACAGAAGGCCAGGGCTTTAAAGCGGCGGATGTCATCGGCATTGGTATTAACGGCGTCGATGCGGTAAGTGAGCTATCGAAAGCACAGGCGACCGGCTTCTTTGGTTCGCTGCTGCCAAGCCCGGACGTGCATGGCTATAAAACAAGCCAACTGCTCTATAACTGGGTCACCAAAGGCGTTGAGCCGCCGAAATTTACGGCAGTAACGGACGTGGTGCTGATCACCCGCGAGAACTTCAAAGAAGAGCTGGCGAAAAAAGGACTGTAATTCTCTGTTGATTGTGCTCCCCGCGTCAGGCGGGGAGCCAGATGTACAATGAACTGCTTTACGGAGACGTTATGCAACAGTCTACTCCTTATCTCTCTTTTCGCGGCATCGGCAAGACGTTTCCCGGTGTGAAAGCGCTTAGTGAGATCAGTTTTGATTGTTACGCCGGGCAAATCCACGCCCTGATGGGTGAAAACGGCGCAGGTAAATCGACACTGTTAAAAATTCTCAGCGGCAATTACGCACCAACCACCGGTACGCTGGCAATAAAAGGTGAGGAAGTCACCTTCGCAGATACCACTGCAGCGCTTAATGCCGGGGTGGCGATCATCTATCAGGAACTGCATCTGGTGCCGGAAATGAGCGTCGCGGAGAACATCTATCTTGGCCAGATCCCACATAAGAGCGGCATTGTGAACCGCTCGTTACTGAATTACGAGGCCGGTTTGCAGCTTAAGCATCTTGGACTGGATATCGATCCGCAAACGCCGCTGAAATATCTCTCCATTGGTCAGTGGCAAATGGTCGAAATTGCCAAGGCGCTGGCACGCAACGCCAAAATCATCGCCTTCGATGAACCAACCAGTTCTCTCTCGGCGCGTGAAATCGATAACCTGTTCCGCGTGATCCGCGAGCTACGTAAAGAGGGTCGGGTGATCCTCTATGTCTCTCACCGTATGGAAGAAATTTTTGCCCTCAGTGATGCCATTACCGTCTTTAAAGATGGCCGCTATGTGCGCACCTTTACGGACATGCAGCAGGTCAATCATGACCAACTGGTGCAGGCGATGGTCGGGAGGGATCTGGGCGATATTTATGGCTGGCAACCACGGCAATACGGCGCAGAACGTCTGAGGGTGGAGCAGGTTAAAGCGCCAGGCGTACGAACGCCCATCTCTTTAAGTGTGCGTAGCGGTGAAATTGTCGGCCTGTTCGGGCTAGTGGGGGCCGGACGCAGTGAATTAATGAAAGGCTTATTCGGCGGGACGAAAATTACCGAAGGGCAGGTCTTTATCGATGGCGAGCAAGTCAATATTACTAAACCGGCGCATGCCATCCATGCGGGCATGATGTTGTGTCCGGAAGATCGTAAAGCGGAAGGCATTATTCCGGTCCATTCGGTGCAGGAGAATATCAACATCAGCGCCCGGCGCAAATACATTCGCGCAGGCTGTCTGATCAATGATAGCTGGGAAAGTGAGAACGCCGAACATCATATTCGTTCGCTCAATATCAAAACGCCTGGAGCGGAACAACTGATTATGAATCTCTCCGGCGGCAATCAGCAGAAGGCTATTCTTGGCCGCTGGTTATCGGAAGAAATGAAAGTCATTTTGCTCGACGAGCCGACGCGCGGCATTGATGTCGGGGCGAAACATGAGATCTACAACGTAATTTACGCGCTGGCTTCCCGCGGTGTTGCGGTGCTGTTTGCCTCCAGCGATTTACCGGAAGTGCTCGGCGTTGCCGATCGCATCGTGGTGATGCGTGAAGGGGAAATTGCCGGTGAACTGCTTCACGGTCAGTGTGATGAACAGCGGGCGCTGAGCCTCGCGATGCCGAAAGTTAGCCAGGCTGTCGCCTGAGTGAGGAGAAAATGATGTCATCTTTAACTACGTCCCGCGCAACGAAGTCCTCGCTCAGTTTTGGGCGAATCTGGGATCAGTTCGGCATGCTGGTGGTGTTTGCCGTGCTGTTTATCGGTTGTGCGCTGTTTGTGCCGAACTTCGCCTCTTTCGTCAATATGAAAGGGCTGGGTCTGGCGATCTCAATGTCCGGTATGGTGGCTTGCGGTATGCTGTTCTGCCTCGCGTCCGGGGACTTTGACCTGTCGGTCGCGTCGGTCATTGCCTGTGCTGGGGTAACCACGGCAGTGGTGATTAACATGTCGGAGAGTTTGTGGCTTGGTGTATTTGCCGGTTTGCTGCTCGGCGTGGTCAGCGGCTTTATTAATGGCTTCGTGATTGCGCGTTTGAAGATCAATGCCTTGATCACGACGCTTGCCACGATGCAGATCGTCCGAGGGCTGGCGTATATCATTTCCGACGGTAAAGCGGTCGGCATCGAGGATGAACGTTTCTTCACCCTCGGTTACGCCAACTGGCTGGGGTTACCTGCGCCGATTTGGTTGACTGTTGGCTGCCTGATCATTTTTGGCTTCCTGCTCAATAGAACCACCTTTGGCCGCAATACGCTGGCGATTGGCGGTAATGAAGAAGCAGCCCGGTTGGCGGGCGTTCCGGTGGTACGCACGAAAATTATCATCTTTGTGCTCTCTGGTCTGGTCTCAGCGGCTGCAGGGATTATTCTTGCTTCGCGTATGACCAGTGGCCAGCCGATGACGTCGATTGGCTATGAACTCATTGTTATCTCAGCCTGCGTATTGGGTGGCGTATCACTAAAAGGTGGGATAGGCAAAATATCGTATGTTGTTGCCGGTATTCTAATTCTGGGTACCGTCGAAAACGCCATGAACCTGCTGAACATCTCACCGTTCTCACAGTATGTGGTGCGTGGTTTGATCTTGCTGGCGGCGGTGATTTTCGACCGCTACAAACAAAAGGCCAAACGTACCGTCTAAGCTTTCATGCTTAATTTTTAGATATAACCCCATAGTTTATCCCCACACCTTACCAGCCGCTAATCCGGCTGGTAAGTCATGCTTAAAATGGCGAGCAGCGTCACACTGTCTATACTTACATGGCTAATGATAATGAGATGTTTGTGAAGAACGGCTCTCATCAAAGACTGTAAGGAGGAACACAGGGTGGAAGACGCATTATCTGTACCGCCTCTCTTTTCCGGGAATTTTGCCTTTTTTTTCGATTTGGATGGCACCCTCGCTGACATTAAACCGCATCCGGATGATGTCTCTGTTCCGGACATAGTGCTGGCCAGACTTTCATTGCTTGCGGAGATGAACAACGGGGCACTGGCATTGATTTCAGGGCGCTCAATCGCTGAGCTCGAGCAACTCGCCAAACCCTGGCGTTTTCCGCTGGCTGGCGTACACGGGGCAGAACGCCGCGACATCAACGGTCATACCGAAAGGGTGACATTACCGGAAAGTATCGTACAACCGCTGGAGCGTTCGCTCCGGCACGACGTGGCATCGCTTAACGGTGTGGAACTGGAAGCGAAAGGCATGGCATTTGCTTTGCACTACCGTCAGGCGCCGCAGCATGAAGACGCGGTTTTTGCACTGGCAAAGCAAATGGTCGCGCGCTATCCGCAACTGGCGATGCAGCCAGGAAAATGTGTGGTGGAGCTTAAACCGTCCGGCATTCATAAGGGAGCGGCTATTGCGGCATTTTTAGAGACTCCACCGTTTGCTGGTCGCATGCCGGTTTTTGTCGGAGATGATTTGACGGATGAGCATGGGTTTAAAACGGTGAATGCGCTGGGAGGCGAATCAATCAAAGTTGGTGCTGGCGAGACGCAGGCAAAATGGCGTCTGGACAGCGTAAATGACGTTTATCAGTGGCTTGAACGTATCACTGACCATCAACAAGAAAAACAACAGGCGCTAACAAACAGGAGAGATGGCTATGAGTCGCTTAGTCGTAGTATCTAATCGTATTGCTCCGCCTGACAACAAAAAGGCCAGCGCTGGCGGGCTGGCTGTGGGAATTCTGGGAGCATTAAAAGCCACTGGCGGGCTGTGGTTTGGCTGGAGTGGTGAGTTGGGTAACGAGGAACAGCCGCTAAAAAAGGTGACAAAAGGGAATATCACCTGGGCATCGTTTAATCTCAGTGAAGAACATTACGAACAGTATTATTCGCAATTCTCTAACGCTGTTCTTTGGCCGGCATTCCACTATCGACTCGATCTGGTGAATTACCAACGTGAAGCCTGGGAGGGTTATCAGCAGGTCAACGCACTGCTGGCGGATAAGCTGCTGCCGTTACTGAAAGACGATGATATTCTGTGGATCCACGATTACCACCTGCTACCGTTTGCCAGCGAACTGCGCAAGCGTGGCGTGAATAACCAGATTGGTTTCTTCCTGCATATCCCTTTCCCGACGCCGGAAATCTTTAACGCCTTGCCGCCGCATTCGGAGTTGCTGGAGGCACTATGTGATTATGACCTGATCGGTTTTCAGACCGAAAATGACAGACTCGCGTTCCTGGACAGTCTATCAATGAAGACTCGTCTGACCACTCGCAGCGGTAAAGAACACGTCGCGTGGGGGAAAAATTTCCGCACTCAAGTTTACCCGATAGGGATAGAACCGGACGAGATAGCTAAACAGGCTGCCGGGCCGCTACCGCCTAAACTGGCAGAGTTGAAAAATGAACTTAAGAACGTTAAAAATATTTTCTCTGTTGAGCGGCTTGACTATTCCAAAGGCTTGCCAGAGCGCTTCCTTGCCTACGAAACGCTGCTGGAAAAATTCCCCCAGCATCACGGAAAAATCCGCTATACGCAGATTGCGCCAACCTCCCGTGGCGAAGTGCAAGCTTACCAGGATATTCGGCACCAACTGGAAACCGAAGCCGGGCGAATCAACGGTAAATATGGTCAGCTTGGCTGGACGCCGCTTTACTATCTGAACCAGCACTTTGACCGTAAGGTATTGATGAAAGTCTTCCGTTACGCTGAAGTGGGATTAGTGACGCCGCTGCGTGATGGCATGAATCTCGTCGCGAAAGAGTATGTCGCGGCGCAGGATCCGGCCGATCCGGGCGTATTGATACTATCGCAATTTGCTGGCGCGGCGAATGAGCTAACATCGGCGCTGATTGTCAATCCTTACGACCGGGACGATGTTGCTGCGGCGATGGACAGGGCGCTAAGAATGCCGCTGGCAGAGCGGATATCGCGCCATGCCGAACTGCTTGAAATCATTAAGGAGAATGATATCAACCACTGGCAGCAGAGGTTCCTTCGCGATTTAAAGCGCATCACGCCACGTAGCACGCAAAGCCAGCTACAGCATAAAGTGGCGACCTTTCCGAAGCTGGCTTAACGTCAGCGGCGCTCCTGCGGCAGCAGGAGCGCTTCATGCTCCTAATGGCACCAATAAAACATCCACTTCACTGGCATGAACGATGCTTTTTGCCGCACACGCTGCGCGGGCGATGAATGTTTGATTGTGATTGCCGCAGACCACCAGATCAACGCCCTGTGTGCGGCAGATATGCAGAATATGTTCGCTTAATGCGCCCGAGGCGATGAGCGCCTGCTCGATAGGGTAACCGGCCTCGCTAATGAGTTGATCCAGGAATTGCTGTGTTTCTTCCTGCAATATTTCACGGACATTTTCCATCATCGGGGCGGCAAGCTGGTTATAGAGTTCGGGATCGGAGGCTAAGGTAATAAGGGATATTCGGGCATTGAAAGGGCGGGCAATATCAATGGCTTTCGCCAGTAAAAGCTGGCTTTCAGGCGTCACCGCAACGGCGACCAGAAGATGAGCATATTGCATTTCTCACTCTCCACAACAAATCAATTTTTTCTCACCACTACTCTGTTTGAGGGCTCAGTGCAACCCAGGAATATTGCGGGGATGTGAAGGTTGTCATAAATATTCATTAATTATTCTTATGCTACGACTTTAATGCATATTCTTGCATTTAACCGATTTTAAAATCTTATCTCAAATTGAAAGAATTTTAGATCAAATTATTAAACTATCAACCACAATAACTAACAATTTTGAAATGATTGCTTACAGTAATTAATTAGCATACGTTCAATCTTAATTTATTGTTTTATATCGTTTTTTGAGTTTATCTCTGCAATAGAAACGTTTCTGTATTGATGAATGTTGCAGAATGTTACTCCTCAGACCAGTTGGTGAAAGGGTGTAACGGTTTTGCATGAGTATTCGAGTAAATAGAATAAAAAAAACGGTTGTCAGAACAAAAAATCATCAAATCACAAGCGGGACTGATAGATTTATAACCCATAATTCGTTAGATTTTGTGATGTGGATCACAAAAATTTCAAATTTTTGTCCGGGTCAGATTGTATGTGTCAGCACCTACGAGTACAGTTGCGTCGAATTAGGAAAAATCTTAGTTCTTTGTAAGAAATGATTAAGCGCGTATCAAGGCAATAGCATTTGAGCGAAGTGCCGCGAGAGCGAGATTCTAAGTCAGTTATGCATTTAGCCTTTCTTTTTTATACCGGTTTTTTCCGGCGACATCACGGGGTGCGGCTTAGCCGCATAAGATACAAGTTGGTTATTCGGGATGGGAAAAATGCATACATCCGAGTTGCTGAAACACGTGTATGACATTAACTTGTCGTATTTACTTCTTGCTCAGCGTTTAATTAGCCAGGACAAAGCGTCCGCAATGTTCCGTCTTGGCATTAACGAGGAGATGGCTACTACGTTGGGTGAATTAACCCTTCCGCAAATGGTGAAGCTGGCTGAAACCAACCAGCTTATCTGCCAGTTCCGGTTTGACAATCACCAGACTATTACTCGTCTGACCCAGGACTCGCGTGTGGATGATTTACAGCAAGTCCATACCGGGATTTTACTTTCAACCCGCCTGCTGAATGAGTCTTCACAGACCGGCGATGCGGCAAGAAAGAGAAGGGCTTAACCATGGGCGAGAAAAGTATTGTTCAGGAAGCCCGCGATATTCAGTTAGCAATGGAACTGATTTCGCTGGGTGCACGTTTACAGATGCTGGAGAGTGAGACACAGCTTAGCCGTGGTCGTCTTATCAAGCTCTACAAAGAGTTACGTGGTAGCCCGCCGCCGAAAGGCATGCTGCCATTTTCCACTGACTGGTTTATGACCTGGGAGCAGAATATTCATGCGTCCATGTTCTGTAACGCCTGGCAGTTTTTGTTAAAAACAGGCCTGTGCAGCGGCGTTGATGCAGTCATCAAAGCGTACAAACTCTATTTGGAACAATGCCCTCATAACGATGATGGGCCGCTACTGGCGTTGACTCGCGCCTGGACACTGGTTCGTTTCGTGGAAAGCGGAATGCTGGAGTTGTCTCGCTGTAATTGCTGTGAAGGTAATTTTATTACGCACGCACATCAGCCTGTTGGTAGCTTTGCCTGTAGTTTATGCCAGCCGCCATCCCGCGCGGTAAAAAGACGTAAACTTTCCCAGGATGTTGCCGATATTATTCCACAACTGCTGGATGAACAGATCGAACAGGCTGTTTGACCGAATCAGGTGGAAAACACTCCAGCAGCGGTGCAGTAATGCCGCTGCTTTTTTTTGCCTGAAATCTGGTTTAACCCTTTGAAATGTTTATCCCGAGCCTTAGTCATTAGCAGAAGGATGATGTCGTGCTTATCGTATTAGGTTACCTGGTTGTTCTTGGTGCAGTCTTTGGCGGTTATATGATGACCGGCGGAGAACTTGGGGCACTTTATCAACCGTCTGAACTGATCATCATCGGTGGCGCGGGGATTGGTGCATTCATCGTTGGTAACAATGGCAAAGCGATTAAAGGTACGCTGAAAGCCCTGCCTTTGCTGTTTCGCCGCTCGAAATACACCAAAAGCATGTATATGGATTTGCTGGCTCTGCTTTACCGCCTGATGGCGAAATCGCGTCAGCAAGGTATGTTCTCGCTCGAAAGAGATATTGAGAATCCGAAAGAGAGCGAAATTTTCGCCAGCTATCCGCGTATTCTTGCGGACGCAACGATGCTTGAATTTATTGTCGATTATCTGCGCCTGATCATCAGCGGCAACATGAATACCTTTGAAATTGAAGCGCTGATGGACGAAGAGATCGAAACGCATGAAAGTGAAGCCGAAGTGCCGGCGAATGCACTGGCGTTAGTGGGCGATTCGCTGCCCGCGTTCGGTATCGTTGCGGCGGTCATGGGGGTGGTGCATGCGCTGGCTTCCGCCGATCGTCCGGCAGCTGAACTTGGCGCGCTGATTGCGCATGCGATGGTGGGGACATTTCTCGGCATCTTGTTGGCGTACGGTTTTATCTCTCCGCTGGCCAGTGTTCTGCGCCAGAAGAGTGCGGAAACCGCCAAGATGATGCAGTGCGTCAAGATTACCTTGTTGTCGAACCTTAACGGTTATGCACCGCCAATTGCGGTCGAATTTGGTCGTAAAACGCTGTACTCCAGCGAACGTCCGTCGTTTATCGAACTGGATGAACACGTCCGTGCGGTCAGAAATCCTAACCAACAGACCACGACCGAGGACGCATGAAAAACCAGGCCCATCCGATCGTCGTAGTCAGACGGAAAAAACATAAAGGTCATGGCGGTGGGGCGCACGGCTCCTGGAAAATTGCCTACGCCGACTTTATGACGGCGATGATGGCGTTCTTCCTGGTGATGTGGTTGATCTCCATCTCCAGCCCAAAAGAACTTATTCAGATTGCGGAGTATTTCCGTACGCCGTTAGCAACCGCAATTACGGGTGGGCAGCGAATTTCAAACAGCGACAGTCCGATCCCGGGCGGTGGCGATGACTACACACAGCAACAGGGCGAAGTGCAAAAACAGCCTAACATTGACGATTTGAAAAAACGTATGGAGCAATCTCGGCTGAGTAAGTTGCGTGGCGATTTGGATCAGTTAATCGAAGCCGATCCCAAGCTGCGTGCGTTGCGTCCACACCTGAAAATCGATCTGGTTCAGGAAGGGTTGCGTATTCAGATTATCGATAGTCAGAATCGGCCAATGTTTAAAACCGGCAGTGCGGAAGTCGAACCTTATATGCGTGATATTTTGCGTGCTATTGCGCCAGTCCTGAATAGTATCCCTAACAAAGTGAGCCTTTCGGGCCACACCGATGATTTCCCTTACGCCAATGGCGAAAAAGGGTATAGCAACTGGGAGCTTTCCGCCGATCGTGCAAACGCATCGCGCCGTGAGCTGGTTGCCGGTGGGCTGGATAACGGCAAAATTCTTCGGGTTGTAGGGATGGCAGCGACAATGCGCCTGGCGAATAAAGGTCCGGATGATGCAATCAACCGTCGAATCAGTCTTTTGGTACTTAACAAACAGACAGAAGAAGCCATTCTGCATGAGAATGCCGAAAGTGAGAGTGCGCCAATAAGCGCGATTACACAGCCAGAACCTGCGGTCGGTGCAGCACCTGCATCCACACCGGCGGCTCCGGCAGCGGTTCCCACATCGCCACAAGCCAATCCGAGGTGATAGCGTGAGCATGGATATTAGTGATTTTTATCAGACATTCTTCGATGAAGCCGACGAGTTGTTGGCTGATATGGAACAACATTTACTGGATTTGGTGCCAGAATCGCCGGATTCGGAACAGCTCAATGCCATCTTTCGTGCGGCGCATTCCATTAAAGGAGGCGCAGGTACATTTGGTTTTACCATCCTGCAGGAAACCACGCACCTGATGGAAAACCTGCTTGATGAGGCCCGGCGTGGCGAAATGCAGCTTAACACCGATATTATCAACCTGTTTTTGGAAACCAAAGATATTATGCAGGAACAGCTCGACGCTTATAAAAGCTCGCAAGAGCCGGACGCCGCCAGCTTTGAATATATCTGCAATGCCCTGCGCCAGCTGGCGCTGGAAGCGAAAGGAGAGGTTGTTGCCGCCCCTGCAAATGGCGCAAAACTTTCCGTTGTGGATACGGCTGCGTTGGGGTCCGAAACCGCTGCTGCGCCAGCTGCCGAAAGCGACGGCAAACTGCGCATCGTCCTGTCTCGCCTGAAAGAGAGCGAAGTTTCGCTGCTGGAAGACGAGTTGGGTAACCTCGGAACATTGAGCGACGTCGTGAAAGGGAGTGATACCCTTAGCGTGACGCTTGATGGCGGCGTCAGCGAAGACGATATTATTGCTGTGTTGTGCTTCGTTATCGAAGCCGACCAAATTGCGTTCGAAAAACCCACCGCAGAGACAGCGCCCGCGCCTGCGGCAGTTGAAGCTGTTGCACAAGTGGTTGAAGCGCCAGCGCCTGTTGCGACTCCGGCGGAGAAACCCGCTGCTCCGGCGCTGAAAGCGGTGGCGAAAGAGCAACCTGCTGCCCGTGAAAAACCGGCGCGCGCCAGCGAATCAACCAGTATCCGTGTGGCGGTTGAAAAAGTTGACCAGTTAATTAACCTGGTCGGCGAACTGGTGATCACCCAGTCGATGCTGGCCCAGCGCTCGAACGAGCTGGATCCGGTCACACACGGCGATTTGATCACCAGCATGAGCCAGTTACAGCGCAACGCTCGCGATCTGCAGGAATCAGTGATGTCCATCCGTATGATGCCGATGGAATATGTCTTTAGCCGCTTCCCGCGTCTGGTGCGCGACCTTGCGAGCAAGCTGGATAAACAGGTTGAACTGACCCTGCAAGGTAGCTCGACGGAACTGGATAAGAGCCTGATTGAGCGCATCATAGACCCGTTAACACACCTGGTGCGTAACAGCCTCGATCACGGTATTGAAACCCCGCCAAAACGTGTTGAAGCCGGTAAATCGCCAATCGGTAACCTGATTCTTTCGGCGGAACACCAGGGCGGAAATATCTGTATCGAGGTGACTGACGACGGTGCCGGTCTTAATCGCGAGCGTATCCTGGCGAAGGCCATTTCGCAGGGAATGGCGATCAATGAAAACATGACCGATGAAGAAGTCGGTATGCTGATTTTTGCCCCAGGCTTCTCAACGGCAGAGCAGGTCACTGACGTTTCCGGCCGCGGCGTGGGCATGGACGTGGTAAAACGTAACATCCAGGAAATGGGTGGCCACGTTGAAATTAAATCCAAACAAGGCTCTGGTACGACGATCCGTATCCTGCTGCCGCTGACGCTGGCAATCCTTGACGGAATGTCAGTAAAAGTGAACAACGAAGTCTTCATTCTGCCGCTGAATGCGGTGATGGAGTCGCTGCAACCGCGTGAAGAAGATTTGCATCCGTTGGCCGGTGGTGAGCGCGTACTGGAAGTGCGTGGTGAATACCTGCCGTTGGTTGAGTTGTGGAAAGTGTTTGACGTGATGGGGGCGAAAACTGAAGCCACGCAGGGGATTGTCGTTATTCTGCAGAGCGCAGGTCGTCGCTATGCGCTGCTGGTTGATCAGTTGATCGGCCAGCACCAGGTTGTGGTGAAAAACCTGGAAAGCAACTATCGCAAAGTGCCGGGTATTTCTGCCGCCACCATCCTGGGCGATGGTAGCGTTGCGCTGATCGTTGATGTGTCAGCGTTGCAGGGGTTGAATCGTGAACATCGTATGGCGCACACAGCCGCCTGATTAAGTAAAAGGTATAAAACATGACCGGTATGAGTAATGTAGCAAAACTGGCTGGCGAGCCGTCAGGACAGGAATTCCTGGTATTCACTCTGGGCGATGAAGAGTACGGCATCGATATTCTCAAAGTGCAGGAAATTCGTGGCTACGATCAAGTGACCCGTATCGCCAATACTCCGGACTTTATCAAAGGCGTGACCAATCTGCGTGGCGTGATCGTGCCGATTGTTGACCTGCGCGTGAAGTTCAGCCAGGGTGACGTCGAGTATGATGACAACACCGTTGTTATCGTTCTGAATCTGGGTCAGCGTGTGGTTGGCATCGTGGTGGATGGTGTTTCTGATGTGCTTTCCCTGGCATCGGACCAGATCCGCCCGGCACCGGAATTCGCCGTCACCCTGTCAACTGAATACCTGACTGGCCTCGGTGCACTTGGCGACCGAATGCTGATTCTGGTGAACATCGAAAAACTGCTCAACAGCGAAGAGATGGCGCTATTGGACATCGCGGCAACGCACGTCGCGTAACCACCCTACAAGAGCGGATGATTCACTGGTCATCCGCTTAATTTATCCCTTTTTGTCGATCGTTTTGTATATCCTTCACTTTTAAACAACAGGCTACATCCTTCTGGTTATCTGTTTTTATTGATAATAAATCTCTCTTTTGCATAGTTGCTCGTTTTGCAATTCTTCAGTCATTAAACCGCTATCGGTGCGGCTTAACCGCTGACTAGCGGTGCCTTACAACGCTGACCGCATCCGCGCAGGGAACAGACAGTGATACCCTGATCGTGAACACTGCATTTTACTTTCCCATTTTATTCCCTTTCGCAAATGTAAAGTTCCCTGGGCGCATGCCGATAACACCAATAAGAGCATATCGAAAGGGTGTTGTATGTTGAACCGTATCCGCGTCGTTACACTGCTGATGAGTGTACTGGCAGTATTTGCCTTGTTGCAGCTCGTCTCAGGGGGGCTTTTTTTCTCGTCCCTTAAGCAAAACCAGCAGGGTTTTGCTGCCTCTAATGACCTGCGTATGCAACAAACTGAACTGGGTAAAGCCTGGGAATTAATGCTGCAAACACGTATCAACCTGAGTCGCTCGTCGGCACGTATGTTGCTCGACCCGAGCAACCAGCAGAGCAGTGCCAAAACTGACCTGTTGAACAGCGCGAAAGCCACTCTGGTTGAAGCGGCAAAACATTACGACGCCTTTCATAACATGCCATCGCTGCCGGAAATGGATGCGGCGCGCCAGACATTGGATGAGAAATACCGTACTTATAATGCCGCGCTGACGGAGCTGATTCAGTTTCTGGAGAGTGGCAATATCAACGGCTTTATGGCGCAACCGACTCAGGGTATGCAAAACGCCCTCGGGGACGCGATGGCAAAATATGCCGCAGTGAGTGACAACCTCTACCGTAATACCTGGGAGCAGAGTGTCAGCGATTACACCTTTGCGAAATGGCAGATGGCGATTCTGGCGCTGGCGTTGGTAATTGTACTGGCTGGCGTCTGGTACGGGATTCGCCGTATTTTGCTGTCGCCATTGTCATCAGTCATCGCGCATATCCGCGAAATCGCGGGCGGTAACCTGACGCATACGCTGACGATTGCAGGTCGCAGCGAAATGACGGAACTGGCGCAAAGCGTCGATCATATGCAGAGCGCGTTAATCGATACTGTTACTAATGTGCGTCAGGGTTCGGATGCCATTCATTCTGGCACCAGCGAAATTGCTGCCGGAAATAACGATCTCGCGTCGCGCACCGAAGAACAGGCTTCGGCGCTGGAGCAGACCGCTGCCAGTATGGAAGAGCTGACAGCGACTGTTAAACAGAATGCTGACAACGCACGTCAGGCTTCTCTGCTGGCGAAAAGTGCATCGGAAACCGCCGAACGCGGCGGCAAAGTCGTCGATGGGGTTGTGAGAACCATGCACGATATCTCCACCAGTTCGCAGAAAATTGCTGACATTATCGGGGTGATCGATGGTATTGCGTTCCAGACCAATATCCTGGCGCTCAACGCCGCAGTAGAGGCGGCACGTGCGGGCGAGCAGGGGCGTGGCTTTGCCGTTGTTGCTGGTGAAGTCCGTAATCTGGCCAGCCGCAGTGCCCAGGCAGCGAAAGAGATTAAAACATTAATTGAAGATTCTGTTTCCCGCGTGGATACCGGCTCGGTGCTGGTGGAGAGTGCGGGTGAAACCATGTCGGACATTGTTAACGCCGTAACGCGTGTTAACGACATCATGGGTGAGATTGCCTCGGCATCGGACGAACAGAGCCGTGGCATCGATCAGGTTGCGCTGGCGGTATCCGAAATGGATCGCGTCACGCAACAGAATGCGTCACTGGTACAACAATCGGCAGCCGCAGCCGCTGCCTTAGAAGAACAAGCCAGTCGATTGACGATGGCGGTATCTGCTTTCCGCCTTTCTTCTGTATCCGGCAAACCGGCGCAGCGTGCCTTAACTCCGGCAGCAGGCAGCGCTAAGACCCCGGCGCGGAGTCGCCAACTTGCAACCGGACAAGAAGATAACTGGGAAACATTTTAGCAGTTCTTAACCGCGGAGATTTTCCGCCAGATGGGGCGTTAATGTTTAATCGTATTCGTATCTCGACAACACTTTTTTTGATTTTGATTGTGTGTGGCCTGCTACAGGTCGGCAGTAACGGATTGTCCTTCTGGGCTTTTAAACAAAGTACCTCGCATTTACAGGAAGTCGCGAACAGTAACCATCAACGCAGTGCTTTGATGCAGATCCGGGCTACGTTGCTTGAAGCAAGCACATTGTTAAATAAAGCGGGTACGCTCACGGCATTAAGTTATCCGCCGGATGATATTAAAGCTCTGATGACACAGGCAAAAGCCAGCCTGAAACGGGCAGATGAGAAAGAGAAAGAGTTCCTGGGCATTGCCACAATTACGCCTTCGGGGCAGAAGTTGCAGGACGGGACGAAAGCGACGTATGCCGCATGGCGCAGCGATCTGGAGCATCAGGCCACCTGGCTTGAAAATAACCAGCTATCGGATTTTATGACCGCGCCGGTGAAGGAGTCACAGGACCAGTTTGATGCGAATTTTAATGCGTGGGAAAAGCACATTGACGAGTTTGCCGAGCAGGCTCGGCAGAACAGCGAAAGTAATTATCATCGTTCGGCGGCCATTTTTATTGCTGTGGTGATCCTTGCGGCGCTGATTACCAGTATCGCGCTGTTCTGGTCGCGCAAAATGATTGTTCAGCCGCTGGCGATTGTCAGCCGCCATTTTGACAGTATCGCGGCAGGCAACCTGGCGCAGCCGATTGCCGTTAACGGACGTAATGAAATTTCAGCGATCTTCGCCAGCCTGAAAAAAATGCAGGCAGCGCTACGCACTACAGTCAGCGATGTTCGGCAGGGCAGTTACGCCATGCATACCGGCATTTCGGAGATTGCCTCAGGCAACAATGATTTATCGGCGCGCACGGAACAGCAAGCTGCTTCGCTGGCGCAAACGGCAGCCAGCATGGAACAGTTGACCGCGACGGTTGGGCAGAACGCCGACAACGCGCGTCAGGCTTCCGGTCTGGCGCAGAGCGCGGCGGAAACAGCGAGAAAAGGCGGGCAGCAAACCACCAGTGTGGCGAGTACCATGCGGGATATTGCCGGCAGCTCGCAAAAAATCGGCGATATCATCAGCGTGATTGATGGTATCGCGTTTCAGACCAATATCCTCGCGCTGAACGCCGCAGTGGAAGCGGCGCGTGCGGGTGAGCAAGGCCGGGGATTTGCCGTGGTGGCAGGGGAGGTGCGTAACCTGGCCAGCCGCAGTGCACAGGCGGCAAAAGAGATTAAAGGTCTGATCGAAGAGTCGGTATCCCGTGTTCAGCAGGGTTCCGCGTTGGTGGATACCGCTGCGCAGACGATGACGGAAATCGTCCGCTCGGTGACGCAGGTTAACGACATTATGGGCGAGATTGCCTCTGCGTCGGATGAACAGCGTCGCGGTATTGAGCAGGTTGCGCTGGCGGTTAGTCAGATGGATCAGGTCACGCAGCAGAACGCAGCACTGGTAGAAGAGGCCGCTTCCGCGACCGACCAACTGGCAAACCAGGCGGATAATCTGACCTCGTTAGTGGCTGTATTTAAGATTGAAGAGCATATTGCATTACCTGAAGTAGCACTGGCCAAAGCTGTGCCTGCTACACCCTGAAATTAACCTGGTTGAGAAGGCGCTATGACATCATCACTGCCTACAGGGCAACCGTCATCAATACTGCAACAGATGACTCAGCGCCTGGCGCTGTCCGATGCGCATTTCCGTAGGATATGTCAATTGATCTACCAGCGCGCAGGGATCGTTCTTGCGGACCATAAACGCGATATGGTGTACAACCGCCTTGTTCGCCGTTTACGTACGCTGGGGTTGGATGATTTTGGTCGCTATCTGAGCATGCTGGAAGCGAATCAGAACAGTGCCGAGTGGCAAGCGTTTATCAACTCGCTGACCACCAATCTCACCGCATTTTTCCGGGAAGCGCATCACTTCCCGGTACTGGCTGAGCATGCGCGTAAGCGCACGGGAGAATACCGCATATGGAGCGCGGCGGCCTCTACCGGGGAAGAACCTTACTCGCTGGCGATTACCCTTGCTGATACGCTGGGCATGACGCCGGGTCGCTGGAAAGTGTTTGCCAGCGATATCGACACGGAAGTGCTGGAAAAAGCACGCAGCGGTATTTATCGCCAGGACGAGTTGAAGACCCTCTCGCCACAGCAGATGCAACGCTATTTTATGCGTGGAACCGGCCCACATGCAGGGTTGGTGCGTGTACGGCAAGAACTGGCGAATTACGTCGAATTTACCACGGTGAATCTGTTGGATAAGCAGTACAACGTACCGGGGCCTTTTGACGCAATTTTTTGTCGTAACGTGATGATTTATTTTGATAAAACGACGCAACAGGACATTCTGCATCGTTTTGCTCCGCTGCTTAAGCCGGACGGATTACTGTTTGCCGGGCATTCGGAGAACTTTAGCAACCTCGTGCGCGAGTTCAGCCTCCGTGGGCAGACTGTTTATGCGCTTAGTAAGGATAAAGCATGAGTAAAATCAGGGTGTTGTCCGTCGATGATTCCGCATTGATGCGCCAGATCATGACAGAAATTATCAATAGCCACAGCGATATGGAGATGGTGGCGACGGCGCCAGATCCGTTGGTCGCCCGGGATTTAATCAAAAAATTCAACCCGGATGTCTTAACGCTGGACGTAGAAATGCCGCGCATGGATGGGCTGGATTTTCTCGAGAAATTAATGCGTCTGCGGCCCATGCCGGTAGTGATGGTCTCCTCGCTGACCGGTAGAGGCTCTGAAGTGACGTTGCGTGCGCTGGAGCTGGGGGCGATTGATTTCGTCACCAAACCGCAAATCGGCATTCGTGAAGGCATGCTGGCCTACAGCGAAATGATTGCAGAGAAAGTGCGCACCGCTTCGCGTGCACGTATTGCTGCGCATAAACCGATGGAAGCACCCGTGGTGATGAAGGCTGGCCCGCTGCTTAGCTCGGAAAAATTGCTGGTCATCGGGGCGTCAACCGGAGGAACAGAGGCAATTCGTCATGTACTCCAGCCATTGCCGCTCTCAAGTCCGGGTATTCTAATCACTCAGCATATGCCGCCTGGCTTTACCCGCTCATTTGCTGAGCGTTTGAACAAGCTCTGCCAGATCAGTGTCAAGGAAGCGGAAGATGGTGAGCGCGTTCTGCCAGGACATGCGTATATTGCTCCGGGTGATAAACATATGGAGCTCGCGCGTAGCGGGGCGAACTATCAGATTAAGATACACGATGGCCCACCTGTTAACCGGCACCGTCCATCGGTGGATGTGCTGTTTCATTCGGTCGCGAAATATGCGGGGCGCAACGCCGTGGGCGTGATTCTTACGGGGATGGGGAACGACGGTGCGGCGGGAATGCTAGCAATGTACCAGGCGGGGGCCTGGACCATCGCGCAAAACGAAGCAAGTTGTGTGGTGTTCGGCATGCCGCGTGAGGCCATCAATATGGGTGGCGTCAGCGAAGTGGTCGATCTTAGCCAGGTAAGCCAGCAGATGCTGGCGAAAATCAGTGCCGGACAGGCAATACGTATTTGAACCAGGAGTAATTTTTTATGGCGGATAAAGAGCTTAGGTTTTTGGTCGTGGATGACTTTTCCACCATGCGTCGCATTGTGCGCAACCTGCTGAAAGAGCTGGGATTCAACAACGTCGAAGAAGCGGAAGACGGTGTTGATGCGTTAAACAAATTGCAGACCGGTGGTTTTGGTTTTGTCATCTCTGACTGGAACATGCCGAATATGGATGGTCTGGAACTGCTGAAAACCATCCGTGCCGACAGCAAGATGGCTTCCTTGCCGGTGCTGATGGTGACGGCTGAAGCGAAAAAAGAGAACATCATTGCGGCGGCGCAGGCTGGTGCGAGCGGCTACGTGGTGAAACCGTTCACCGCAGCCACCCTGGAAGAGAAGCTCGGTAAGATCTTCGAGAAACTTGGCATGTGAGGACCGGACTATGTTGCAACCTTCAATAAAACCTTCTGAAGAGCATTCGCCCAGCGATATTATTGCCCGCATCGGTAGCCTGACGCGCATGCTGCGCGATAGTCTGCGCGAGTTAGGCCTGGATCAAGCGATTGCCGAAGCGGCGGAAGCGATTCCGGATGCGCGCGATCGACTGGATTATGTAGTTCAGATGACAGCGCAGGCCGCAGAGCGTGCGCTGAACAGCGTGGAAGCCTCTCAGCCTCACCAGGATGAGATGGAAAAAACCTCGAAAGTGCTGAGCAAGCGCTGGGATGAGTGGTTCGAGAACCCGATTGAACTGGCTGACGCCCGTGAACTGGTGACGGATACCCGTAAGTTTCTCGGTGAAATTCCTGGCCATACCAGCTTCACCAATGCTCAGTTGCTGGACATCATGATGGCGCAGGATTTCCAGGATCTTACCGGTCAGGTGATCAAGCGCATGATGGACGTAATCCAGGAGATCGAGCGCCAGCTGCTGATGGTGCTGCTGGAAAACATCCCGGATCAGTCTGCGCGCCCGAAACGCGAAAACGAAAGCCTGCTCAATGGTCCTCAGCTCGACGCCACCAAAGCGGGCGTGGTGGCAAGCCAGGATCAGGTGGACGACTTGCTGGACAGCCTCGGTTTCTGATTTGTCGGCACATTTCCCTTCAGACAGCTGGAAGGGGAAGTCAGTACACCAGAGAAAAGGGAGGGGAAACCTTCCCTTTTTTATTGCAGAAAGATATCGCCCACCGCGAAGAGATTCGACAGTGCATGTAGCACTATCGGTATCAAAAGTCCGCCTGTGCCGAGTCGAACGACACATAATAGCGCAGAAAAAATAAACAACTGTATAAAAGTGATCGGTGCCTGATATTGCATATGAATGGCGGCAAACAATAAAGACGTGATCACAATACCGACGTGCCGTGGCACTTTTTCCCATCCCAGGCTGGCATTGAGCAAAAAGCCGCGAAAAACAATCTCTTCACTCACCGGAGCTATCAGACAGGCCGTGAATATCCACGCCCAACGGGTTAACCCTGTATACCCTTTCAGCGTGTCCAGCCACGGCTCAGGCTGCTGGAATAGCTTTTCCATTACCAGCATCGCCACCAGCGCCAGCAACGGTGCAGCAAGGTTTCGCCACGCCAGCGTACCGAAAGGCAGTTGCCCGTCATAGTGACGTCCGTAATAACGCCACAGCAACAGTGAGCAGGGGAGCAATAGTGCACCATGCAGAAACGGGCCGTCGAGGCCATTTTGATGAAGACGAATAAAACCCGGAATGAAAATAGCGAAATAGAACAGGCTGTAATAGATAACAAACGCTGCGATACACACAGCAGTATGCGATGTCCGGTCCGATTGTGGTGGCATAAAAAAGTGACGTCCCTGCAGGATTATACTCGAAGCCGATTATTATAAAGGAGATTGCCTGCAATTCTGTTCAGTCGTTAACAATCGGAACCGGGGGACAAAAAATGGCGTTTAGGCAGAATTTTTCATGTCACATTGCCGTTTTACCCTCGTTTCGGGCGTATGGATGACCCCTGAAGGGCAATTCAAATGGCGAAAACCCCCTGTTTTTATGCCTTACTCTTCCCATTAGATACCCTTGACTCTGGCAATATGTTGTCAAATCCGTAATCCGTGGATGCAGGCCGTGGCCTCTGAAGACAACGAAGACAAAACAGAAGCCCCCACAGCGCACCGACTAGAAAAGGCGCGCGAAGAAGGGCAAGTCCCCCGATCAAAAGAGTTGACATCACTGTTGGTGATGTTGGTGGGTGTTTGCATTCTGTGGTTTGGCGGCGAGGTGTTTGGTCGACGGTTATCGATGGCGCTCTCTTCCGGGCTGCGCTTCGATCATAAAATCATCAACGATCCGGCGCTGTTTGTTGGTCAGGTTATCATGATGCTGAAAACGGCACTGCTGGGAATGCTGCCTCTATTGACTGGTGTGGTCATTATCGCGCTCGTTGCGCCAGTAATGTTGGGTGGTCTGGTTTTTAGCACCAAGTCACTGGAGTTTAATTTTTCCAAGCTCAATCCTCTGAGCGGTCTTGGGCGGCTATTTTCTTCCCAGGTGGGTGCTGAACTGTTCAAAGCGTTAATGAAAGCTTTGCTGATGGGCAGCGTCGCCGGGACCTTCGTCTGGCATCACTGGCCGGATATGATGCGCATGATGAGCGAATCGCCGTTAACGGCCATGGCCAGCGCCCTTAATCTGGCCGGGCTCTGTGCGCTTCTGGTGTCGCTGAGCATCATACCGATGGTCGGTTTCGATGTTTTCTGGCAGATATACAGCCATTTGAAAAAATTGCGCATGTCGCGCCAGGACATCCGTGACGAATTTAAGCAGAGCGAAGGCGACCCGCATATCAAAAGTCGCATCCGCCAGATGCAGCGTGCCGCCGCTCGCCGCCGGATGATGGCCGATGTACCGAAAGCCGATGTCATTGTCACCAACCCGACGCACTATGCTGTCGCGCTGCAATATGACGAAAATAAAATGAGCGCGCCGAAAGTGGTGGCGAAAGGCTCCGGTCTGGTAGCACTGCGTATTCGCGAGTTGGGTACAGAAAATCGCGTGCCGATTCTGGAAGCACCACCACTGGCGCGTGCGCTTTTCCGCCATGCGGAAATTGGACAGCAGATCCCGGGCCAGCTTTATGCCGCGGTAGCCGAAGTGCTGGCGTGGGTATGGCAGTTGAAACGCTGGCGGCTGTCAGGCGGACAACGACCTGTTAAACCTGAGAATCTTCCGGTGCCTGAAGCGCTGGATTTTATGAACGAGAAGGACACTGATGGCTAATCTGGTAGCAATGCTGCGTCTGCCCAGCAATCTGAAATCGACCCAATGGCAATTGCTTGCCGGGCCTGTGCTCATTTTGCTTATTTTGTCGATGATGGTGCTGCCGCTGCCGGCGTTTGTCCTCGACCTGCTGTTTACCTTTAATATCGCGCTGTCGATCATGGTGCTGTTGGTGGCGATGTTCACCCAGCGCACGCTCGAATTTGCCGCCTTCCCGACCATTCTGCTGTTCACCACCTTGCTGCGCCTGGCGCTCAATGTGGCCTCTACGCGTATCATTCTGATGGAAGGGCATACTGGTGCCGCCGCCGCAGGACGCGTAGTTGAAGCCTTTGGCCACTTCCTGGTCGGTGGCAACTTTGCCATCGGTATCGTGGTGTTCGTCATCCTCGTGATCATCAACTTTATGGTTATCACCAAAGGTGCAGGACGTATCGCGGAAGTGGGTGCGCGCTTCGTGCTGGACGGGATGCCTGGTAAGCAGATGGCGATCGATGCCGACCTTAACGCCGGGATCATCGGCGAAGATGAGGCGAAACGCCGCCGTTCGGAAGTGACGCAGGAAGCCGATTTCTACGGCTCAATGGACGGTGCGAGTAAGTTCGTTCGTGGCGACGCCGTAGCCGGTATTATGATCATGGTGATCAACATCATCGGCGGTCTGCTCGTTGGTGTACTGCAACATGGTCTGTCGATGGGTGATGCGGCGGAGAGCTATACCCTGTTGACCATCGGTGACGGCCTTGTCGCGCAGATCCCTGCGCTGGTTATTTCAACCGCAGCGGGCGTTATCGTCACACGCGTCAGCACCGATGAAGATGTTGGCCAGCAAATGGTTGGTCAACTCTTCTCTAACCCGCGCGTTATGTTGCTGAGCGCCGGTGTTCTTGGTCTGCTGGGTATGGTGCCTGGCATGCCGAACTTTGTCTTCCTGCTGTTTACTGCCGCGCTGCTCGGGCTTGCCTGGTGGTTGCGCGGACGCCAACAGGCGGCACCTGTCGAAGCGGCACCGGTGAAAGTACTGGAAAACACGCAGGCAGTGGAAGCAACCTGGAATGATGTGCAACTGGAAGATTCTCTCGGAATGGAAGTGGGATACCGCCTGATCCCGATGGTGGATTTCCAGCAGGACGGCGAGCTGCTGGGGCGTATTCGCAGTATTCGTAAGAAATTTGCCCAGGACATGGGCTTCCTGCCGCCGGTGGTGCATATTCGCGATAACATGGATCTGCCGCCCGCACGTTATCGTATCTTGATGAAAGGGGTGGAAATTGGCAGCGGCGAAGCCTATCCGGGCCGTTGGCTGGCGATTAACCCTGGCACAGCAGCCGGTTCGCTGCCAGGCGAGCAGACTGTCGATCCGGCTTTTGGTCTGGCAGCAATCTGGATCGAGAGCGCGTTGAAAGAGCAGGCGCAAATCCAGGGTTTTACCGTGGTGGAAGCGAGTACCGTGGTGGCAACGCACCTCAACCACCTGATTGGTCAGTTCTCGGCGGAACTTTTTGGCCGTCAGGAAGCGCAGCAACTGCTTGATCGTGTAAGTCAGGAGATGCCGAAGCTGACTGAAGATTTAGTGCCGGGCGTGGTGACGCTGACCACGCTGCATAAAGTGTTGCAAAACCTGCTGGCGGAGAAAGTGCCTATTCGCGATATGCGCACCATTCTCGAAACACTGGCGGAGCACGCACCGCTGCAAACCGACCCACACGAACTCACCGCGGTGGTGCGTGTAGCGCTCGGCCGTGCGATTACGCAGCAGTGGTTCCCGGGTAATGATGAAGTGCAGGTGATTGGCCTTGATACGCCGCTGGAACGCCTGCTGCTGCAAGCACTGCAGGGCGGCGGCGGTCTGGAGCCGGGTCTTGCTGACCGCTTACTGGAGCAGACTCAGGAAGCGCTGGCACGTCAGGAGATGCTCGGCGCGCCGCCGGTGCTGTTGGTCAACCATGCCCTGCGTCCGTTGCTGGCGCGCTTCTTGCGCCGTAGCCTGCCGCAGCTGGTGGTGATGTCGAATATGGAAATGTCCGACAATCGCCATATCCGCATGACAGCAACCATCGGGGGTAAATAATGCGTTACCTTGCTTTTCTGATCGCCGCGCTGCCGTTGTTAGCCTGTGCGGCGGGTGAGGGCGCCTGGCAGGCTAGCAGCATTGGCATCCGGCTGGATAACCGGGGTGTAGCTGCGTCGTCACGGCCATTAGGGCCTACGCAACGGGTCGATGGGCTGATAACGGAAGTGTCCTGGCGCTATGAACTTAACGGCCCGACGCCAGCGGGATTGCTGGTGCGTCTCTGTTCGCAGACGCGCTGCGTGGCGCTCGATAGCCAGAGCGGTTCAACGCGCGGTTTTGCTAATGTACCCGCAGCCGAACAATTACGTTTCGTCTGGGAAGTGCCGGGCGGCGGGCGTCTGTGGCCGCCGCTGAGCGTCCGTAGCAATCAGGTCATTGTGAATTACCGTCAACCAGCCAAAAGTTAACTGCTTTGCTGGCAATAAACTCAATCGCTTAGCTGTTTGTTTTCGCCTTCGATCCCGCCATCAGCGCGGGATTTTGCTATCTGCCACTCATTTTTGACCATGCCTTTTGAAGAATTAGAAACGCTGTTTTATAAAACAGTGATGCGCGTATCGACACTCTTTGCATTTTTGCCAGTTACCCCTTTTTGCTGGCAGAAACAGAAAGGTTTCCTGCTGCATATCCTCTTACTTTAGCCGTGTAAGAAATTCCTTTGGCTAAGCCGGATTGTCAAAGGTCCCCAATAATGAACAGGGTTGACGGCAATGAAAACACGCAAAATTGGACTGGTTAATTACCTCGCCTACGGTTCTGGCGACTTTTTGGGCGCGGGCACGACCGCATTGACTGCCGCATGGTTACTCTATTTCTACACAACATTTTGTGGTCTGACACCGATCGAAGCGACATTTATTTTTGCAACCGCGAGAGTGCTGGATGCAGTCGTGAGTCCGCTGATGGGTTTTTTGACCGATAACTTCGGTACGACCTGGCTGGGCAAACGTTTTGGTCGCCGTAAATTCTTTATTCTGTTGGGTATACCTTGTGTCTTCAGCTACTCAATCATGTGGGTAGGGGACATGAGCTTTTGGTATTACCTGCTGACCTACCTGCTGTTTGATGTGGTCTACACCATGATTCTGGTGCCCTATGAAACCCTGGTGCCGGAAATGACTGATGACTTCAAACAAAAAACCAAATTCTCCGGCGCGCGTATCTCAATGGCGCAAATGTCAGCGATTCTGGCGTCATTCCTGCCGGGGATCCTGCTGACGCATTTTGGCAAAGACAATCCGATCTCTTTCTTCTATGCCAGCCTGGTGTTCGCGGTGATGTGCGCCATGATGCTGACGTTTGTCTGGTGCTTCACCTGGGAACGCCCGCGTGAAGAGTGGACGGAGGCAGCGCTGCGCGCGGAAGTGGAGAAGAAACACCTTACTCTCGGGCAGAGCCTGAGTCGCCTGTTTGTAGAACTGAGCTCAACACTGCGTATCAAAATCTTCCGCCAGCACCTGGGTATGTATCTCGGCGGTTATATCGCCCAGGATGTGTTCAACGCCGTATTCACTTACTACGTGGTGTTTGTGCTGACGCAGGAAGCTTCAGTGGCATCCAGCCTGATGGGCACCATGGCTATCTTCCAGTTCATTGCGGTTATTGCCATGATCCCGCTATGTATTCGCTTTGGACCTGCGCCGTCTTACCGCATGGTAGTGGTGCTGTTCGGTCTGAGCGCCTCGTCGTACGGCGTGCTTTATTACACTGGCTTGAGTGACGTGTACTCACTGTTGCTGCTGATTTCTGCCGTTGCTGGCCTGGGGCGTGGCGGTATCAACTATGTGCCGTGGAATACCTACACCTACATCGCTGACATTGACGAAGTGGTCACCGGCCAGCGTCGGGAAGGGATTTTCGCTGGCATTATGACGCTGACGCGCAAAGCCTCACAGGCCGGTGCGGTGATGCTGGTGGGGATCGTGATGCAGACTTCTGGTTTTGTCTCCGGGCAGAAAACCCAGGCGGCGGAAGTGAGCCACACCATTCTGATGATCATGTGCGTTGGCACTATCGTCGTCCTGTGCTGCGGTTTCCTCGTTTCCCTACGCTTCAAGCTGGACCTGAAAACGCACGGCGTGCTACGTGAAGAGACGGCAAAAATGCGCCAAAGCGGCCGTGCAATGCCGGAATGCATTACCTCGCAGGCGCGTGAAACGGTCGAGATGCTGGCGGGAATGCCGTACGAATCCCTGTGGGGCAATAACAATATTGGCTATCTGAATCGTAATAAACCTGCCGCGCCCTCCCTGAAAGACGTGTCTCTGAAATCGACTTACAACTGAGGTTAAGAATATGAAGGTTTGGCCTGTCAAACACAGCCCGTTACTGCGTCAGCCGGAGCATTTTATTGCCCGTGATGAATTGAAAGCGTTGATTCGCAGGGTTACGCACAACCTGGTCAACATTCACGATACTACTGGCGAATTTTTACTCCGGCTGGATGATGGCCGCGTGATTGACACCAAGGGCTGGGGGGGCTGGGAGTGGACGCACGGCGTCGGGCTGTACGGGATGTATCAGTATTATCGCCAGACCGGAGATGAGACGACTCGCGAGATGATTGATAGCTGGTTCACTGACCGTTTTGCGCAAGGGGCAACCACCAAAAATGTCAACACCATGGCGCCGTTCCTGACGCTGGCGTACCGCTATGAAGAGACGCGCAATCCAACGTACTTGCCGTGGCTGGAGAGTTGGGCAGAGTGGGCGATGAACGAAATGCCACGCACCGATCACGGTGGCATGCAGCACATTACGCTGGCGGAAGAGAATCATCAGCAGATGTGGGATGACACCCTGATGATGACAGTACTGCCGTTGGCGAAGATCGGTAAGTTGCTCAATCGCCCGGACTATGTGGAAGAGGCGGTCTATCAGTTCCTGTTGCATGTGCAAAATTTAATGGATCGAGAAACCGGGTTGTGGTTCCACGGCTGGAACTACGAGGGGCAACATAACTTTGCCAAAGCACGATGGGCGCGCGGCAATAGCTGGCTGACTATCGTGATTCCGGATTTTCTTGAGCTGGTGGATATACCGGAAAATAACGCGGTGCGCCGTTATCTGTTGCAGGTGCTGAATGCACAAGTCGCCGCGCTGGCGAAATGCCAGCATGAAAGCGGGCTGTGGCATACATTGCTGGACGATGCCGATTCCTATCTGGAGGCTTCGGCTACGGCAGGGTTTGCTTACGGCATTTTGAAAGCGCTACGTAAACGCTATATCAGTGCTGATTATTCTGAGGTGGCAGAAAACGCGGTCAAAGCGATCGTTGGCAATATTTCGCCGGAAGGAGAGCTGTTGCAGGTTTCGTTCGGCACCGGCATGGGCAGTAACCTGGAGTTCTACCGCCAGATCCCACTCACCTCTATGCCATATGGTCAGGCTATGGCCATGCTCTGTCTGACGGAATATTTGCGTAAATATTTCTGAGCCTGCTATGCGTAAACTAAAAACCGCTCCTGCTTATGGTGAGTGGTTTTTTCTTATCTGGAATAATCTGCTCCTGTTTTTATGCGGGTGAAAATAATAAACCTGACTGTAATTATTAAGAAAACTCATTGGATGAGTAATTGAATTATTTATTCGGCATTAATGAAATTGTGATTAAGCACACACTGTATGGATTCTGTATTGTCTACTTTTAATTGGTGTTTGAGATTTGTCTGCTATGTAAACACGGAGGTGAAAATGGGTGAAATAGTGGGTGGCTATGTTATTGACCCTGCGGTCAACCTCAATGAAAAGAGAATGACGAACGAGCAGCTATCCCGGTTTATAACCGCGTTTGAAGGGATTGTTGGCGCGAAATATTTGCCGCTTATATATATTGGTAGCCAACGAGTTACGGGCTATTTGTACGCTTACATCGCGCAACGTACTTTTATTTAT
The DNA here is from genome assembly GCF_900116535.1 of Kosakonia arachidis. Classification (GTDB taxonomy): domain Bacteria; phylum Pseudomonadota; class Gammaproteobacteria; order Enterobacterales; family Enterobacteriaceae; genus Kosakonia; species Kosakonia arachidis. The sequence continues at coordinate 526,360 of NZ_FPAU01000004.1, forward strand.
TCCCATTCAGTAGAGGTGACCCTTGTCAAGGTCGTTATTCATGAGTCATTTGACAATCAATTAACTATCCACTCAATTAGTGAGATCTGAACCTTATTATCGCCATGATAGTGTTTATTCGTTGAGATAAATGTTCTTTTATTGTTAACTCTGTCATTTATTGTTATGCGCGTCTGCTCAATCTTATCCAGAGTGTAACAAAAAGTCCGCCTCCGGTGAGGCGGACGGTTTTTTACATTCTGTCGACGGTTTCAATACCCAGCGTATCCAGCCCCAGCTTCAGCGTTTTCGCCGTTAGCAGCGCCAGTTTCAGACGGCTGTTACGCACCTCTTCATTCTCGGCGGAGAGAATCGGGCAGTGCTCATAGAAACCGGAAAACAGACCTGCCAGATCGTACAGGTAGGCACACATCACGTGCGGTGTCCCTTCACGAGCCACAACGTTTAGCGTTTCTTCAAATTGCAGTAGTCGAGCGGCCAGTTGTGATTCGCGTTCTTCGGCGATGGTAACCAGTGCATTCTCCAGCACGCTCTCTTCAATACCCGCTTTGCGGAACACGGAGAGTACGCGCGTATAGGCATACTGCATATATGGCGCGGTATTGCCTTCAAACGCCAGCATGTTATCCCAGTCGAAAACGTAGTCGGTGGTACGGTTCTTCGACAGATCCGCGTATTTCACCGCACCGATGCCCACCGCGTTGGCCAGTTTTTCCAGCTCGTCTGCCGGCATTTCCGGGTTTTTCTCAGCAACCAGGCGGCGTGCACGCTCCAGCGCTTCATCCAGTAGATCGGCGAGTTTTACCGTACCGCCAGCACGGGTTTTAAACGGTTTACCATCCTTGCCCAGCATCATGCCGAACATATGGTGCTCCAGTGGCACAGAATCCGGCACATAACCGGCTTGACGCACAATAGTCCACGCCTGCATCAGATGCTGGTGCTGACGAGAATCAATGTAGTAGAGCACACGATCGGCATGCAACGTTTCATAACGGTATTTGGCGCAGGCGATATCGGTCGTCGTGTACAGGTAACCACCATCCTTCTTCTGGATGATAACCCCCATCGGTTCGCCTTCCTTGTTTTTGTACTCATCAAGGAACACTACGGTGGCACCTTCACTTTCTACCGCCAGGCCTTTCGCTTTCAGGTCAGCAACGATGCCAGGTAGCATCGGGTTGTAGAGGCTTTCCCCCATCACATCTTTGCGCGTCAGGGTAACGTTTAAACGCTCATAGGTTTTCTGGTTCTGACTCATTGTGATGTCGACCAGTTTGCGCCACATTTCACGGCAGTATTCATCGCCACCCTGCAGTTTCACCACGTAGCCGCGCGCGCGTTCCGCGAAGGCGGCATCTTCGTCGTAATGTTTTTTCGCTTCGCGGTAGAAACCTTCCAGATCTGCCAGCGCCATTTCTCCGGCGTTTTCCTGCTGCTTCAGCTCGAGATACGCAATCAGCATGCCGAACTGGGTGCCCCAGTCGCCAACGTGGTTCGCGCGAATAACGTTGTGGCCGAGGAATTCCAGCGTACGTACGGAGGCATCGCCAATGATAGTTGAGCGTAGATGGCCAACGTGCATCTCTTTCGCCACGTTTGGCGCAGAGTAGTCAACCACAATGGTCTGCGGCTGCGGTTGTGTTACGCCCAGACGTTCAGATTTTAGTGCCTGATTAACGTGCGCCGCGAGAAATTCCGGCGCGAGGAAGATATTGATAAAACCCGGCCCGGCGATTTCAACTTTGTTGGCAATCCCGTCGAGTGATAGATGAGACAGAACCTGCTCAGCCAGTTGTCGCGGCGCCATACCCAGCTTTTTAGCCACTGCCATTACACCGTTAGCCTGATAGTCGCCAAACTGGACTTTCGCTGACTGACGAACCTGTGGTTCGCAATCGGCAGCAGCACCTGCCGCAATCATGGCTTGACTGACTTTTTCTGAGAGAAGAGCCTGAATATTCACCGGGATACCTTACGTTTATGACGCGACACAAGTGGGCGCGTCCGGGTGTTCATTAAAGGCGGGAGTATACTGCAATTGCCCGTTGGCGTCAGCACCGCGTCGCGCGTGGTCTGTGCAGAAAATCATCCACCGGTGCACAGAAGGCCAGCCAGTTGGTTAGTGGCGTATAACACGGTAGATTATGCGCTTTGCGACAACATATGGGCACGGCTTATGAACAACTGGCAAGAAATTGAAGAACTGCAGGATATTGTTGCGGATCTACCGCGTTTTCGCGACGATTTGCGGGCGCTAACCACGAGATTAGGGCTGGCGATTGCGCCGCTTCATGCTGACCATATTTCTCTGCGCTGCCACCAGAACACTACGGCGGAGCGCTGGCGACGCGGATTTGAACAGTGCGGTGAATTGCTATCGGAAAATATCATCAACGGACGTCCGATATGCTTGTTTAAATTGCATCAGCCGCTGCATGTGGAGCACTGGGCATTTACGGTGATTGAACTGCCGTGGCCGGGCGAGAAACGCTATCCGCACGAAGGCTGGGAGCATATCGAAATTGTTCTGCCAGGCGAGCCAGAAGCTCTGAATGCTCGTGCACTGGCGCTGCTGGCTGATGAGGGGTTAAGCCAGCCGGGTATCGCCGTGAAAACCAGTTCGCCAAAAGGGGAACGCGAACGTTTGCCAAACCCAACGCTTGCGGTAACCGACGGCAAAGTGACGGTGAAATTTCACCCGTGGACCATTGAAGAGATTGTTGCCAGCGAGCAGTGACGCTCGCAGGTGTGAAGGCGCGCAGATTCGCCGTTATATAAGCGTGTCATGATGAACAAATGGAGGAGCTATGGCCTTACTGGAAATCTGTTGTTACGGCGTTGATGACGCATTGATCGCCCAGCAGCAAGGCGCTGATCGCATCGAGTTTTGCGCGGCACCGAAAGAGGGCGGGTTAACACCTTCTGCCGGTGCGCTGAAAAGCATCCGTCATCGAGTGACGATTCCGGTGCATCCAATTGTTCGCCCGCGCGGCGGCGATTTTTGTTACCGCGCCGATGAATTCACCGCCATGCTGAACGATATCCATCTGCTGCGTGAACTCGGTTTTCCCGGCCTGGTAACCGGGGTGCTGAACGAGGATGGCCTGGTCGATATGCCGCGCATGCGGGAAATTATGTCGGCTGCACAGGGGATGTCGGTGACCTTTCATCGTGCCTTCGATATGTGCGCCAACCCGCAGCAGGCCTGCGATGCGCTCACAGAATTAGGCGTTGTTCGTATTCTCACTTCCGGTCAGCAGGCATCGGCGGAAAAAGGACTTTCATTAATTAGGGAACTTAATGCCCGCTCTGGTGCTCCAATCATTATGGCTGGTGCTGGTGTGCGTCCGCAAAACCTGGAAATCTTTCTGGAGGCGGGGGTGAAAGAGGTTCACAGCTCAGCGGGACGCTGGTTCGCGTCACCAATGCGTTATCGCAATAGTGGATTATCGATGTCGTCGGATGCCCGGGCGGATGAATATGCCCATTACGGTGTTGACGGCGCGGCAGTGGCGAAGATGAAGCAGATTATTGCGCTTCAGCGCCCGTAACAGTTTTTACCGCGCATCATGTCGCCCAATATGATGCTTGCTCGTACCAGGCCCCTGCCATTAACAGGGGCCTTTTTTTATCTTATGGTTTACGGGCAACCAGCACGGCGCGCAGTGGCGCCGGATAGCCCTCGATGGTTTTCGTGCTGTCATGCGTATCAAGGAAATCCGCCAGCGATTCGGTCACCATCCACGATGTACGGCGCTGCTCCTCAGTGCTGGTAACGCACATATCGGCGATACGCACATCAACAAAACCGCATTTCTCAAGCCAGTTTTTCAGCGCCAGTGCAGAAGGAATAAAGTAGACGTTGCGCATTTGCGCGTAGCGATCGCCCGGAACCAGGACGGTATGCTCATCACCTTCAACTACCAGTGTTTCCAGAACCAGCTCACCCTCTTTAACCAGCTGATCTTTCAGTTGCCACAGATGTTCCAGCGGTGAACGGCGGTGATAAAGTACGCCCATCGAAAATACGGTATCGAACGCATTCAGCGCCGGAAGTTGCTCAATCCCCAACGGCAACAGATGCGCGCGGCGATCGTCTCCCAGCAACTTACGTACCGCTTCGAACTGACATAAAAAAAGTTGCGTCGGATCGATCCCGACTGCCAGCGATGCTCCGGCACCAATCATGCGCCACAGGTGATAACCGCTGCCGCAGCCGACATCGAGAATGGTACGTCCGCGTAAGTCTGACAAGTGCGGCAGCACGCGATCCCACTTCCAGTCAGATCGCCATTCGGTATCAATATCAATGCCATACAGGGAAAATGGCCCTTTGCGCCACGGCATCAGGTTACGCAGCAGCGTTTCCATGCCCTTGAGCTGACCGGCGCTCAGCGGCTCATCACTTTGCGCCGTCACGCCGTTGAGCAGATCCAGTTTTGTAGGTGTAAGCTGCGGTAGAAATTCGACCGCATTGTTCCACTGTTTAAACTGCCCGTGCAGTGTCTGATTCTGCCAGGCGGAAATTTGCGGCGGCAGCGTGTCGAGCCAGTGCGCTAACGGGCCAACGGCAATTTGCTGATAAAAACGGCCAAACTCGATCATGCCTTCTCCGCCTTCAGGGCGACCAGTGAACCGAAGTTAAAACACTGGAACCACAATTCGCTATGTTCAAACCCGGCACTATACAGGCGTGTTTTATGCGCCTCGACGGAATCGGTCAGCATAACGTTTTCCAGCATGCTGCGTTTCTGGCTGATCTCCAGCTCGCTGTAGCCGTTGGCGCGTTTAAAGTCGTGATGCATATTGAACAGCAGCTCGCCGACAGTGTTATCTTCAAAACTGAATTTTTCCGACAATACCAGCGCGCCGCCCGGATTCAGCCCCTGATAGACCTTTTGCAGTAGCTTCAGGCGATCGTCCGGCTCAAGAAATTGCAGTGTAAAGTTGAGCACTACCATCGAGGCATTTTCGATCTGAATATTGCGAATATCGCCTTCGATCACCTCAACGGGTGTCGGCGCTTTGTAGGCGTCAATATGGCGGCGGCAGCGTTCGACCATCGCTGGTGAGTTATCCACGGCAATAATTTTGCAGCCATCCTGATGAATGTTGCGGCGTACCGATAGCGTGGCGGCACCGAGTGAACAACCGAGATCGTAAACCTGCGTGGCGGGCTGCACGAAGCGCTCTGCCAGCATGCCGATCATCGAAATAATATTGGAGTAACCCGGTACGGAACGCTGGATCATATCCGGGAAGACTTCGGCTACCCGTTCGTCGAAAGTCCAGTCACCCAGGCTGGCGATAGGCGCAGAAAAAAGCGTGTCGCGGTGAGACATAGTGTAAATATCCGGGAAAACAAAGGGGCGTATTGTGCGCTAATGCAGGGAGAAAACCAACTCCCACGGCATATACCACAGATTGGCCAGCACCATCAGTATCAGCGAACAAAAAGTTGCATCCATACCCGAACGACGCCAGCGAACCAGCCGATGGTGGTACCCGTAATAATGCATCAGGCGGCCGCCAATCAACATTAGTCCGCAGATATGCACCATCCAGGTTTGTGCGCCGTCCATCTCCATCAACAGTAACAGCAGCAGCGCGACGGGAATATATTCCACGGCATTACCATGAATGCGTATCGCGCTTTGCAGTTCACTGAACCCTCCGTCGCCATAACTGACGCGGTACTGCGAACGCAGGCGGATAACATCAAAAGAAAATTTCAGCAGTAACAATGCACCCAGCACGGCGTAGAGCGCGCTAACCATACTAACTCCCTTTACAATGATGGCGATGGCTTATCAATGATAGGTGCTTCACTCAAAAAAGAGAAGATTGCAGCGGCAGGGAAGGTGCCGCACCAATACCGGGGATGGCGGCGTAAAGGTCCTGCCACAGCGTCTCAACCAGTTCGGGGGCCTGGGCGATATCCGGGGTATGCAGGAAAAGATACGGTGTGGTGGTTTGCTCCCATAGCGGCAACTTTTCCAGCCAGACGGCAAAAAGCTGCCGATTCTGTGCCATATTGTCGCTACCGATGAAACGCACCATGGGATGATGGGCGGTGACCAGCGCATGTACCGGCACTTTCGGTTTTTTGCGCTGGGCTTCAATCACTGCCTGGCTGTGCGCAATTGCGCTGTGCACTGGACGGCTATCGAGGATCACGCGGTTGACGCCGCGAGCATGCAAACCCTGGTTAAGGGCTTTCTCCTCTTCGCCTTTGGCGAAAAAAAGCGGGTGGCGCACTTCAACGCCGTAAGTAAATTCCGTGGGAAGTGCATCGAGAAAAGCCCACAGAGCAGGCAAGTCATGCGGTGAGAAAACGGCCGGAAGCTGTAACCAGTACTGGCCTATTCGCTTTGCTAACGGCGACATGCGGCTGAAAAATTCCGCTGTCAGGTCGTCGCAATGGCGTAGTGCTGCCTGGTGCGAAATGGTGGCCGGAAATTTAAAACAGAAACGAAAATCATCATTGGTCTGGGTGTACCAACGCGCGACGACCTCCGCTTTAGGGAGCGCATACAGCGTGGTGTTGCCTTCAACACAGTTGAAGTGGCGGGCATACGCCTCAAGACTGTTAATGCCAAGGCGCACCCATTTTGGGTGCGCCCATTGCGGCAGGCCGACATACATCATAACGCGCTAAGGATCTCGTTCGTACTGCGCACGCGGCTGATCCGCGGGAAGATATTTTTCATGCTGGCCTGATGCTGTTCGGCATTCGCCGCGCTGCAAGCATCTTCAGCAAGCACCAGCGAGAAGCCAAGTTCCCAGGCATTACGGGCGGTTGATTCCACCCCGATATTGGTGGAAATGCCGCATAGCACGATAGTGTCGATACCGCGACGGCGAAGCTGCAGTTCCAGATCAGTGCCGTAAAAGGCGCCCCACTGACGTTTGGTTACTTCGATATCGCTCTCTTTTTTCCCCAGCGCCTGTGGGTAAACCCACCAGTTCTCTGGCAGTGCATGACCGCCCGTCGCAGCGTCAACGGGTTGTTTCAACGCTTCGGCGAAATCAGCTGACCAGCCCACTCGCACCAGCACAACAGGTGCACCGTTTGCGCGAAATTTTTCCGCCAGAGCAGCGGCGCGTTTTACCACGTCCTGTGCCGTGTGAGGACCACCAGCGAAAGGCAGAATCCCTTCCTGTAAATCGATCACCACCAGAGCGGTTTTCTCAGCATTAAGCTTCAGCATCATAACTCCTGAAAAATGAATGACGTCGGTGGATACCTTACGCGTTCTGTGTGTCTGCGCGGTGTACAAATTTTGTTAAATTTTGTGAGAATGCGCAATAAGCGCGCAGCAAACGTGCGTACAGTCAGTAGCGGGCTTATCGTTGGTCAGAATTTCCAGTATAATAACCCCCTTTTTTCATCCAGTAGTGACATACGAAAATAGCTGCCACCAGAATGCCTGCCGCGCAGGTGACAGGTCGCGCGCAGCTAAGTTAAGGGATATCTCATGCGTACAGTATATTGCGGGCAGCTCAATCAGTCCCATGTGGGACAGCAAGTAACGCTTTGTGGGTGGGTCAACCGTCGTCGTGACCTTGGCAGCCTTATCTTTATTGATATGCGCGATCGTGAAGGTATCGTGCAGGTGTTTTTCGACCCGGACCGTCAGGATGCGTTCCAGCTCGCTGCTGAACTGCGTAATGAATTCTGTATTCAGATTACCGGTACCGTCCGTGCCCGTGACGCGAAAAACGTCAACAAAGATATGGCTACCGGTGAAGTTGAAGTGTTTGCCACTGAACTGAACATCATCAACCGTTCCGACGTGTTGCCGCTGGACTCCAACCACGTCAACACGGAAGAAGCACGTCTGAAATATCGCTACCTCGATCTGCGTCGTCCAGAAATGGCGCAGCGCCTGAAAACCCGTGCGAAAATCACCAGTTTCGTGCGTCGCTTTATGGACGATCACGGCTTCCTCGATATCGAAACGCCGATGCTGACCAAAGCCACGCCGGAAGGTGCACGCGACTACCTCGTACCTTCTCGCGTTCATAAAGGCAAATTCTACGCGTTGCCGCAGTCTCCTCAACTGTTCAAACAGCTGCTGATGATGTCCGGTTTCGACCGTTATTATCAGATAGTCAAATGCTTCCGTGACGAAGACCTGCGCGCTGATCGTCAGCCGGAATTTACCCAGATTGATGTGGAAACCTCTTTCATGACTGCGCCGCAGGTGCGTGAAGTGATGGAAGCGTTAGTGCGTCAACTGTGGCTGGAAATCAAAGGCGTTGATCTGGGCAATTTCCCTGTCATGACCTTTGCTGAAGCAGAGCGCCGTTATGGTTCTGATAAACCGGATCTGCGTAACCCGATGGAGCTGGTGGACGTGGCTGACCTGCTGAAAGCAGTCGAATTTAAAGTCTTCTCCGGCCCGGCAAATGATGCAAAAGGCCGTGTTGCCGCGCTACGTGTGCCAGGTGGCGCACAACTTAGCCGTAAACAAATTGACGACTACGGCAAATTTATTGAAATCTACGGCGCGAAAGGCCTGGCGTACATCAAGGTCAATGAAGCGGCGAAAGGCCTGGAAGGCATCACCAGCCCGGTGGCCAAGTTCCTGAATGCTGAAATTGTCAGCGCGATCCTTGAGCGCACCGGCGCGCAGGACGGCGACATGATTTTCTTCGGCGCGGACCACAAGAAAGTGGTTGCTGATGCGCTGGGCGCGCTGCGTCTGAAACTCGGCAAAGATCTGAACCTGACTGACGAAGCGAAGTGGGCCCCGCTGTGGGTTATCGACTTCCCGATGTTTGAAGATGACGGCGAAGGCGGTCTGACGGCGATGCACCATCCGTTCACCTCGCCGAAAGACATGAGCGCTGCCGAGCTGAAAGCGGCCCCGGAAGATGCGGTGGCTAACGCCTACGACATGGTGATCAACGGTTACGAAGTGGGCGGTGGTTCTGTCCGTATCCACCGCGGCGAAATGCAGCAGACTGTGTTCGGCATCCTGGGGATTAACGAGCAGGAACAGCGCGAGAAGTTCGGCTTCCTGCTGGATGCGCTGAAATACGGTACGCCGCCGCATGCGGGTCTGGCATTCGGTCTGGATCGTCTGACTATGCTGCTGACCGGTACCGATAACATTCGTGACGTTATTGCGTTCCCGAAAACCACGGCGGCGGCTTGCCTGCTGACTGAAGCGCCGAGTTTTGCTAGCCAGGCCGCGCTGGCGGAACTGGGCATTGCGGTGGTCAAAAAAGAGACCCCGGAGAATAAATAAGATGCCATTCAAGCATCCCGTTTCCGTGCTGGTGGTGATTTACGCGCAGGACACGAAACGGGTGCTGATGTTGCAGCGACGCGACGACCCCGATTTCTGGCAGTCGGTAACCGGCAGCCTGGAAGCAGGGGAGAATGCAACGCAAGCCGCCCTGCGTGAAGTAAAGGAAGAGGTCGAAATCGATGTTGTCTGCGAACAACTGACCTTAGTCGACTGTCAGCGCACGGTGGAGTATGAAATCTTTAGTCATTTACGTCATCGCTATGCGCCGGGCGTAACGCACAATACCGAATCCTGGTTTTGTCTTGCGCTGCCCCATGAACGTCCGATTGTTTTTACCGAACATCTGACGTACCGATGGCTTAATGCCCCCACAGCGGCGGCATTAACCAAATCGTGGAGCAACCGGCAGGCGATTGAAGAATTTGTTATTAACGCCGACTAAATTTCCCCGGAATTTTAGTTCTCAGAAAGGCGGCAAAGCCGGACGCTGCCAGAAGCTTACTTCGGTAAGTCACTGGTGCGGATGGGGAAGCCAACATTACCTGAGGGCTGAAAGGCGAAGGGAAATGGCTTTATTGGAGAGTTTTTTATGGCAGGTCACAGTAAATGGGCCAACACCAAACACCGCAAAGCAGCACAGGATGCCAAGCGCGGTAAGATCTTTACCAAAATCATTCGCGAGCTGGTTACGGCTGCCCGTCTGGGCGGCGGCGATATCGGTTCCAACCCGCGTCTGCGCGCGGCGGTGGATAAAGCGTTGTCCAACAATATGACCCGCGACACCTTAAACCGTGCTATCGCGCGCGGTGTGGGCGGCGATGACGATTCGAATATGGAAACCATCATTTATGAAGGTTATGGCCCTGGCGGCACCGCGGTAATGGTTGAATGTCTGAGTGACAATCGCAACCGTACCGTTGCCGAAGTGCGTCATGCTTTCAGCAAATGTGGTGGTAACCTGGGGACTGACGGTTCTGTGGCTTATTTGTTCAGCAAAAAAGGCGTTATCTCCTTTGAAGCGGGCGACGAAGACACCATCATGGAAGCGGCACTGGAAGCCGGTGCTGAAGACGTGGTGACCTTTGATGACGGTGCTATCGACGTCTACACTGCGTGGGAAGAGATGGGTGCCGTGCGTGATGCACTGGAAGCGGCTGGCCTGAAAGCGGATAACGCTGAAGTGTCGATGATTCCGTCAACCAAAGCAGATATGGATGCAGACACAGCGCCGAAACTGCTGCGTCTGATCGATATGCTGGAAGATTGCGACGACGTACAGGAAGTCTACCATAACGGTGAGATCTCCGATGAGGTTGCGGCGACACTGTAATGTCGCTGACTAAACCACCCCTGGCCGGAGGCGCATAATGGCGATTATTCTCGGTATTGACCCGGGTTCGCGCGTCACCGGTTACGGTGTGATCCGCCAGACAGGAAGGCAACTGACCTACCTCGGCAGCGGCTGCATTCGCACGAAGGTCGAGGATTTACCGTCGCGCCTCAAGCTCATTTATGCAGGCGTGACGGAAATCATCACCCAGTTTCAGCCGGATTTTTTCGCCATCGAACAGGTGTTTATGGCGAAAAATGCCGATTCAGCGCTGAAACTTGGGCAGGCGCGCGGTGTGGCGATCGTTGCCGCCGTTAATCAGGAACTCCCCGTTTTTGAGTATGCTGCCCGTCAGGTCAAACAGACGGTTGTCGGTATTGGAAGCGCCGAAAAAAGCCAGGTGCAGCACATGGTGCGAACCTTGCTGAAACTTCCGGCCAATCCGCAGGCGGATGCCGCTGATGCGCTGGCGATTGCCATTACGCATTGCCATATCAATCAGAACGCCTTGCAGGTGAGCAGCAGTACACGGCTTAATCTTGCTCGCGGAAGATTACGTTAAAAAGCGCCAGTTAATGGCGCTTTTTTTATAACAGTGAGCGGATTTTTTGCGCATCCTCTTCATTCGATGGGTTATAGACCACCATCGTCAAATCGGGTTGTCCTTCAACAGAAAAGCTCGAATACTCCAGCGACAACTTGCCGACATTCCTGTGCAACAGAATTTTAGTGCCTTCTCCCATCCCGCCAATATTATTGCTTTGCCATAGCTCGGCAAATTCAGGAGAGGCTGAACTCAGCTCTTCTACCAGAGGGCGGATCTCCGCCGATGCTCCTGCACGGGTTGCATCGGCACGAAACGCCGCTACCAGATAGCGCGCCAGTGCGTACCAGTCGCTTTGGGCTGCGCGAGCCTGCGGATTAAGGAAAATACGGCGCAGAATATTTCGCTCCTGTGCGGGCAATGTGGGGTAATCGGATAAAACCACGGTGGCCGCTTTGTTCCATGCCAGCACATCCCAGGTGGCATTACGGATCAATGCCGGGCTGATGGGCATACAGTCCAACACCTTTTGCAGCCTTTCGGTGACTGTGCCGGTCGCCGCGTAATGTATGCCCGGCGCGCGCCCGAGAGCAAGGTGAAAAACATGCTCCCGTTCCCGTTCGGAAAGGCGCAACGCCTGACAAATTCTGTCCAGCACTTCTGCGGATGGTGTGCCGCCGCGTCCTTGTTCAAGCCAGGTATACCAGGTAGCACTAATACAGGCCAGATGTGCGACTTCTTCCCGCCGCAGCCCCGGAGTGCGTCGGCGTGCGGTGTGAAATCCCAGCGCGTTGGGATCCAGCTGTGCACGGCGGGATTTCAGGTAACTGCCCAGATCTTTTGGCTGTGTAACGCTCTGCATCCTGTTAGTCCTTATACCACGATAAAGTCACTACTTTTCTCTATTACGGATATTTATAAGGATAACGGCGCGAGTCAACATAAGGAGGCACACGCATGCATGTTTTTCTGACTGGCGCGACCGGATGGGTCGGCGCAACAGTGGCGGCAGAATTACTGGCCGCCGGGCATCAGGTAAGTGGCCTGGTGCGAAATGTAGACAAGGCGCAGGCACTGCTTGCCGCTGGCGGGCAAGTGGTTCACGGGACGCTGGACGATCACGATATTCTTCTTGCTGCGGCAGCGAAAGCCGATGCTGTGATCCACACCGCGTTCAATCATGATTTTTCACGCTTTGCACAGAATTGCGTGCAGGATCAACGCGCCATTGAAGTCCTGGGAGAGGCGTTACTCGGCTCCGAGCGTCCGCTATTAGTAACTTCGGGGCTGGCAAGGCTGGTGCAGGGGCGCCCGGCAACGGAAGCAGACAAACCGGCTGAAGGGCCGGACTATCTTCGTCGTTCCGAACAGGCGGCGCAGATGCTGGCTGAAAAAGGCGTACGCGCGGCGAGTATCCGTCTGGCGCCTACCGTACATGGCATCGGCGATCACGGCTTTGTACCCATTTTGATCGCACTGGCAAAAGAAACCGGTGTTGCTGGCTGGCCTGCAGAGGTGAACAATCACTGGGCGGCGGTACACCGCATTGATGCAGCGAAAGTCTATCGGCTGGCACTGGAAAGCGGCGTGACACAGCCGGTTTACCACGCGGTTGCGGAGGAGGCGATTGCCATGCGTGATATCGCCATTGCCATCGGCAAAATGCTTGGTTTACCAGCCGAACCGCGTGAAGCCGCACATTTTGGCTGGTTCGCTAATTTTGCGGCCGGGGAGATGTCAGCATCAAGCGAACAGACGCGCAAAGTGCTGGGCTGGCAGCCAACGCAGCGTACGTTGCTAGACGATCTGGACGATGAAGCGTATTACGCCAATTCCTGAACCGCGCTCGTGCTTTTCTTTCCATATTCGGCTGGATATCTATCCAGCCTTTTTTTATGATACAGCATTACACCTTAGCCCATAGCGCAGGAGCGTCACGTGATAGGCAGACTCAGAGGCATTATTGTAGAAAAACAACCCCCATTGGTTCTGCTGGAAGTGGGAGGCGTGGGCTATGAAGTGCACATGCCGATGACCTGTTTTTATGAATTACCGGATGCCGGTAAAGAGGCGATGGTTTTCACCCAGTTTGTGGTGCGTGAAGATGCGCAACTGCTGTACGGTTTTAATAATAAACAGGAGCGCACGCTGTTTCGCGAGCTGATCAAAACAAATGGCGTTGGACCGAAACTGGCGCTGGCGATTTTGTCCGGCATGTCGGCACAGCAATTTGTTAACGCCGTCGAACGGGAAGATCCGGCCGCGCTGATCAAATTGCCAGGTATCGGTAAAAAGACCGCAGAGCGCCTGATTGTCGAAATGAAAGATCGCTTTAAAGGTCTGCATGGCGATCTCTTCACACCGGCGGCCGATCTGGTTCTTACCTCTCCAGCCAGCCAGGCGACGGACGACGCAGAGCAGGAAGCAGTTGCCGCGCTGGTGGCGCTGGGATATAAACCTCAGGAAGCCAGTCGGATGGTTAGCAAGCTTGCCCGCCCGGATGCCAATAGTGAAACCCTGATCCGTGAAGCGCTGCGCGCGGCGTTGTGAGGTAGAGGATGATTGAAGCAGACCGTCTGGTAGCTCCAGCCAGTACTGATGTGGAAGAAGTTGTGGATCGCGCTATTCGTCCGAAAATGCTCGATGAATATATCGGCCAGCCGCAGGTTCGTTCGCAAATGGAGATTTTTATCCAGGCGGCAAAACTGCGCGGCGATGCGCTCGATCATCTGCTGATTTTTGGTCCTCCTGGCCTTGGGAAAACCACGCTGGCGAATATTGTCGCCAACGAAATGGGTGTTAATTTGCGCACCACTTCTGGTCCGGTGCTGGAAAAAGCGGGCGATTTGGCAGCGATGCTCACCAACCTCGAACCGCACGACGTACTGTTCATTGATGAAATTCACCGTCTTTCACCGGTGGTGGAAGAAGTGCTCTATCCGGCGATGGAAGATTACCAGCTCGATATCATGATCGGTGACGGTCCGGCGGCGCGTTCCATCAAGATCGATCTTCCACCTTTTACGCTGATTGGCGCGACAACGCGCGCGGGGTCACTGACTTCACCGCTGCGTGACCGTTTTGGCATTGTGCAGCGACTGGAGTTTTACCAGGTGGCCGATTTGCAACATATTGTCGGTCGCAGTGCCCGTTATATGGGTCTGGAGATGAGCGAAGAGGGCGCGCTGGAAGTAGCGCGTCGTTCTCGCGGTACGCCGCGTATCGCCAACCGCCTGCTGCGCCGCGTGCGCGATTTTGCCGAAGTGAAACATGATGGCGATATTACGGCTGAAATCGCGGCGAAAGCACTGGATATGCTGAACGTCGATGCGGAAGGGTTTGACTATATGGATCGCAAACTTCTACTGGCAGTGATTGATAAATTCTTTGGCGGTCCCGTCGGGCTGGATAACCTCGCGGCGGCAATAGGCGAGGAGCGGGAAACCATTGAGGATGTGCTGGAACCGTATTTAATTCAGCAAGGTTTTTTACAGAGGACACCGCGTGGGCGTATGGCGACAGTGCGGGCCTGGAACCACTTCGGCATCACGCCCCCGAAAATGCCATAAACAAAAAGGCCGATAGCCGCTGCTTCCGGCCTTTTACGTCAGTGGCGGTTGCGGATGATTTCACCCGGCTGCGCATGCTAATACTTAGTTAACGGGTTTTCTGGTCATGCTGAAGATAAACAGCAGCGCTGCGCACAGCACGACCGACGGGCCTGCTGGCGTATCATAGAAGGCGGAGAAGGTCAGACCGCCGGTCACCGCAATCATCCCAACGCCTACGGCAACCGCCGCCATTTGCTCTGGCGTTCGCGCGAATCGACGCGCTGTCGCTGCCGGGATAATTAACAGTGAAGTGATGATCAGCGCACCGACGAATTTCATGGCGACACCAATAGTCAGGGCAGTAACCAGCATCAGCAACAGTTTAACGCGTTGCAGTTTTACGCCGTCAACAAATGCCAGCTCCGGACTGATGGTCATCGACAGTAGGTTACGCCACTGCCAGAGCAGGATCGCCAGTACCACCACCACGCCAGAAGCAATGACAACCAGATCGTCCGGCGTCACCGCCAGCAGATCGCCAAACAGATAGGCCATCAAATCGACGCGAATGTTCGACATCAAGCTGACCACGACCAGCCCGAGAGACAGTGCACTATGCGCCATTATGCCGAGCAGAGTATCAATCGCCAGTTGCGGTCTTTTCTCCAGCCACACCAGACCGGCTGCCAGCAGTAACGTCACAGCAATAACAGCGTAGAATGGATTCACATCCAGCAGAAGACCAAATGCAACACCCAGTAAAGAAGCATGCGCCAGCGTATCGCCAAAATAGGACATCCGTCGCCAGACAACAAATGAGCCCAGCGGCCCGGCAGCACAGGCAAGCATGATCCCGGCCAGCCAGCCGGGCAGTAAGAATTCAATCATGATTGTCCATTACCCTGGCGCAGAACAATGCGGCCCTGCAGATCGTGGCGGTGGTTATGGTTATGGCGATAAATGCCAAGCTGTTCCGCACCGCGATGCCCGAACATAGAGATAAACTCCGGATGCATGGAAACCACTTCTGGTGTACCTGAACAGCAAATATGATGATTAAGGCACAGGACTTCATCCGTTTTCGCCATCACCAGATGCAGATCGTGGGAAACCATCAGTACCGCACAGTCGAGCTCTTTTCGCAGTTGATCTATCAGATTGTAGAGCGCAACCTGGCCATTGACGTCTACGCCTTGGGTTGGTTCATCCAACACTAAAAGCTGCGGGCTATTAAGCAGGGCGCGAGCCAGTAAAACACGCTGCGTTTCACCTCCGGAAAGCTTTTGCATCGGTGCATCCACCAGATGGGCAGCCTGAACGCGTTTCAGCGCCGGAACAATTTCGTCTTTGAGGGTGCCGGGGCGCAAACGCATAAAGCGGCCTACCGTCAGCGGCAAGGTGGCGTCAAGATGCAATTTTTGCGGCACATAGCCGATACGCAGGTTCTTTTCACGCTTGATCATCCCCGCATCCGGTGCTATCAGGCCCAGCACTGCGCGCACCAGTGTAGATTTACCCGCACCATTAGGGCCGAGTAATGTTAAAATTTTTCCAGCGCGTAAGTTGAGCGAAATGTCAGAAAGGACGCGCCGTTGGCCAAACGCAACGGTGACATTGTCGAGCGTTACAAGATTCGTCATAGCATTTAACAGGTTGCACAAGTTGTCGGATGTTATAATATCACACCCCACATACTCATTACGATGAACAGTTGCATTATGTTACATAAAAATACGCTTCTTTGCGCAGCGCTTTCTGCTGCACTTCTCGTCGGTACAGCACAAACCGCTAATGCTGCTGTGGTGGCTTCACTCAAACCGTTGGGTTTTATCGCTTCTGCCATTGCCGACGGGGTGACGACTACCGAAGTACTGCTGCCAGATGGTGCATCCGAGCATGATTATTCACTGCGTCCTTCAGATGTAAAACGCTTACAAAACGCGGACTTAGTTTTTTGGGTCGGACCGGAGATGGAAGCCTTTATGGCGCGGTCTGTACAACAAATCCCTGAGCAGAAACAGGTGACGATGGCCGGGCTTGCCGGTGTAAAACCGTTGCTGATGAAAGGGGCCGATGAAGACGAGCATGATCAGGGTGAAGAGCACCACGACGGCGAAAAAAGTGATGAACATCACCATCACGGCGATTACAACATGCATCTGTGGCTTTCTCCAGAGATTGCACGGCTGTCGGCGGTTGCAATCCACGATAAATTAGTGGAAGTTATGCCGCAAAGTCGAGCCAAGCTTGACGCCAACTTGCAGGCCTTTGAGGCATCATTAGCCCAGGCGGATAAGCAAGCTGGTAACGAGCTGGCACCGCTGAAAGGGAAGGGGTATTTCGTTTTTCATGACGCCTACGGCTACTTTGAAAGGCACTACGGGCTGACCCCATTGGGGCACTTTACCGTCAATCCCGAAATTCAGCCGGGTGCGCAGCGTTTACATGAAATCAGAACACAGTTGGTTGAGCAAAAAGCCACGTGCGTTTTTGCTGAGCCGCAGTTCAGGCCAGCGGTCGTTGAAGCTGTTGCCAGAGGGACATCCGTTCGAATGGGAACGTTGGATCCACTTGGAATCAGTATCAAGTTAGGCAAAGAGAGCTATCCGCAGTTCCTTGCCCAACTGACTCACCAGTATGCGAGCTGCCTGAAAGGAGAATAACGAGGAAGTGAATACGTGCAACAGATAGCCCGCTCTGTCGCCCTGGCATTTAACAGCCTGCCACGACCCCACCGTGTCATGCTGGGGTCGCTTACAGTTCTCACACTCACGGTCGCTGTCTGGCGGCCTTACGTTTATCACCCCGAAGCCACAACCCCAATCGTGAAAGCGATTGAACTGCCGAAAAATGAAATCCGCTCGTTGCTGCCGGAAGCCAGCGAACCTATCGATCAAACCACTTCTGATGATGTGGATGATATCCCGCAAGATGAACTGGATGATAAAACCGCTAATGACGTTGGCGTTCACGAATATGTGGTTTCTACCGGTGATACGCTCAGCAGTATCCTCAACCAGTACGGCATTGATATGGGCGATATCAGCCAGCTAGCTGCGGCCGATAAGGAACTGCGTAATCTGAAGATAGGTCAACAACTTTCATGGACGCTCACCGCGGATGGCGATCTTCAGCGCCTGACGTGGGAGATGTCCCGCCGCGAAACCCGCACGTATGACCGCGTAGATGGCGGGTTTAAAATGAGCAGCGAGATGCAGCAGGGAGACTGGGTCAATTCAGTGATGAAAGGCACGGTTGGTGCCAGCTTCGTCGCCAGCGCTCGTGACGCCGGTTTAACCAGTGCTGAAGTAAGCTCCGTGATCAAAGCGATGCAGTGGCAGATGGATTTCCGCAAGCTGAAAAAAGGCGATGAATTTTCCGTGTTGATGTCCCGCGAAATGCTGGAGGGTAAGCAGGAACAGAGCCAGTTAGTCGGCGTTCACCTTCGTTCTGACGGAAAAGATTACTACGCCATTCGCGCCGAAGACGGCAAATTTTACGATCGCAATGGTAGCGGGCTGGCAAAAGGTTTTATGCGCTTTCCGACAGCGAAACAGTTTCGCGTCTCGTCAAACTTTGATCCACGCCGTCTGAATCCGGTTACCGGACGCATTGCACCGCACAAAGGCGTCGATTTTGCTCTGCCGCAAGGTACGCCGGTGCTTGCTGTTGGCGATGGTGAAGTTGTGGTGGCGAAACGAAGTGGTGCAGCGGGAAACTACATTGCTATCCGCCATGGGCGTACTTACACAACCCGTTACATGCATCTGCGTAAATTGCTGGTAAAAGCGGGTCAGAAAGTGAAGCGCGGCGATCGTATCGCTTTGTCAGGTAACACCGGACGTTCTACCGGGCCGCATTTGCACTATGAAATGTGGATAAACCAACAGGCTGTCAACCCGTTAACGGCAAAACTGCCACGCACTGAAGGGCTGACCGGTTCGGATCGTACGGATTATTTGACGCAGGTGAAAGAAGTTATCCCGCAATTGCGTTTTGACTGATTCGCTTAATAAATATGCGTTCAAAGCCGGTGCCTGTTACGCGCCGGCTTTTTCTTTTGTGCGAAAGATAACGCCTCGCTACACTATCTCCTTATTCTGAGTGACTTGATTTCTGGCTTGCGGACGATGCATGGAAACGAAAAAAAATAACAGCGAATATATTCCGGAGTTCGAAAGTGAATTCCGTCACCCGCGCAACTGGGGCGCATGGCTGGGCGTACTGGCATTTGCTGGTGTAGCGCTGGTTCCTCCGTCGGTACGCGATCCCCTGTTGGGAAAACTGGGTCGTCTGGCCGGAAGATTTGGCAAAAGCGCGCGTCGTCGCGCGCAGATCAATTTGCTCTATTGTTTTCCTGAAAAAAGCGAAGCCGAAAGGGAAGCCATCATAGATGACATGTTTGCTACTGCGCCACAGGCAATGGCCATGATGGCGGAGCTGGCGATCTGTGGGCCGGAAAAGGTATTACCGCGCATTGAGTGGCAGGGCAAAGAGATTATTGATGAATTGCAACGTAACAACGAGAAAGTGATTTTTCTCGTGCCACACGGTTGGGGCGTGGATATTCCGGCGATGCTGATGGCTTCGCAGGGGCAGCAGATGGCTGCCATGTTCCATAATCAAGGCAATAAAGTCTTTGATTATGTCTGGAATACCGTGCGTCGTCGTTTTGGTGGGCGTTTGCATGCGCGCAACGATGGTATTAAGCCTTTTATCCAGTCAGTGCGCCAGGGTTACTGGGGCTACTATCTGCCGGATCAGGATCATGGTGCGGAGCACAGCGAGTTTGTCGATTTTTTTGCCACCTACAAAGCAACACTTCCGGCTATTGGCCGCCTGATGAAAGTCTGTCGCGCACGTGTTATACCGCTGTTCCCGGTCTATGATGCCAGAACCCATCGTCTGATTATCCAGGTGCGGCCGCCGATGGATGATTTGCTAACAGCGGATGACAACACGATTGCCCGGCGCATGAATGAAGAGGTTGAGGTGTTTGTCGCGCCTCGTCTGGAGCAGTACACCTGGATCCTGAAGTTGCTGAAAACGCGCAAACCCGGTGAAACAGAGCCTTATAAACGCAATGAACTGTTTCCGAAGAAATAAAAAGGCCTCTTCAGCGAAATTATATCCGTCAGTTAAGCATTTTAATGAATATAAATTCATCATTATGCTTAGGGGAAAACGAAGGAATCAGGTTTTCAACCCTGTTTTACTTCATCAGAAGCCCGAATTCTCGGGCTTCATTTCCTTAAGTGACCGGCATTATCTTCAGCGGGAGGCCTTTTGTTCTGTTTGCTGATTATTCGACAGTCAGAATTCGCGTGGTGTTGGTGCTGCCCACAGTGCTCATCACGTCACCCTGCGTCACGATCACCAGATCACCGGAAAGCAGGTAGCCTTTGTCACGCAGCAGGTTAACGGCATCGTTAGCTGCTGCTACGCCTTCATTAACGCTGTCGAAGTATACCGGCGTTACGCCACGGTAGAGCGCTGTCAGGTTCAGGGTTCGCTCATGGCGGGAGAGGGCGAAAATTGGCAGACCGGAACTGATACGTGAGGTCATCAGGGCGGTGCGTCCAGATTCGGTCATGGAGATGATAGCGGTTACACCTTTCAGGTGGTTGGCCGCATACATCGCCGACATCGCGATTGCTTCTTCTACGTTGTCGAACTGAATATCGAGGCGGTGTTTAGAGACATTGATGCTTGGGATCTTTTCCGCGCCCAGACAAACGCGCGCCATTGCCGCTACTGTTTCAGACGGATACTGACCGGCAGCGGTTTCCGCCGAGAGCATCACGGCATCTGTACCGTCTAGCACGGCGTTAGCTACGTCCATCACTTCTGCACGGGTTGGCATCGGGTTGGTGATCATCGACTCCATCATCTGCGTGGCGGTGATCACCGCACGGTTCAGTTGACGGGCACGGCGAATCAGCGCTTTCTGAATACCGACCAGTTCCGGATCGCCGATTTCAACGCCGAGATCGCCGCGGGCGACCATCACGACATCAGAAGCAAGGATCACATCGTCCATCGCGTCCTGATCGCAAACAGCTTCCGCACGCTCGACTTTCGCTACGATCTTCGCATCGCAACCTGCATCGCGTGCCAGACGGCGGGCGTAATTCAGGTCTTCGCCGCAACGCGGGAAAGAGACAGCCAGATAATCAACGCCGATCAGCGCTGCAGTAACGATATCCGCTTTGTCTTTCTCAGTCAGGGCTTCAGCGGAGAGACCGCCGCCCAGCTTGTTGATGCCTTTGTTGTTGGAGAGCGGTCCGCCGACAGTCACTTCGGTGAACACTTTCATACCCTGAACTTCCAGTACTTTCAGCTGTACGCGACCATCGTCGAGCAACAGGATATCGCCCGTCACCACGTCGGCTGGCAGGCCTTTATAATCGATGCCGACTTTTTCCTTGTCGCCTTCGCCTTTACCCAGGTTAGCATCGAGAAGGAATTTATCGCCAACGTTCAGGAAAACTTTGCCTTCCTTGAAGGTGGAAACGCGAATTTTGGGACCCTGCA
Source organism: Kosakonia arachidis (assembly GCF_900116535.1). Lineage (GTDB taxonomy): Bacteria > Pseudomonadota > Gammaproteobacteria > Enterobacterales > Enterobacteriaceae > Kosakonia > Kosakonia arachidis. The sequence goes on from NZ_FPAU01000004.1 coordinate 547,582, forward strand.
AATCGCCAAGGATAGCAACATGACGTCCCAGTTTTGCCGCAATCTCACGCACCTTATCTGCACGTAATTTATGATCTTCAGGTGTTCCGTGTGAGAAGTTCATACGCACCACGTTAGCGCCAGCAGCGATAACCTTCTCAAGGTTGTTATCGCGGTCAGTAGCCGGGCCTAAGGTGGTTACGATTTTGGTCCTGCGAAGCCTTCTGGACATGTAATACTCCGTTGACTGAAACAACTTGGTGTTGCGTGAACATGAATTCGGCCATTTAGCGCCCCGCTGTGAAGGGCAATGCGCCTGACCGAACAGCGTAAGAGGTTACCGCTTTGTTATTAACTATTAGTGGTTATCGCTTTTGATAAGCAGCTCCTTATCAAAGCGCGATTCTTTCAGCGCTTCTTTGACTCGCTTCAAGTTATCCCTGAATTTTGCGCCGCGGCGTAAGGTAAAACCGGTGGCCAGCACGTCAATGACGGTCAGTTGCGCAAGTCGGGAAACCATGGGCATATAAATATCAGTATCTTCCGGTACATCAAGCGTGATAGCAAGCGTGGCCTCGCGCGCAAGCGGCGTCCCTGCAGATGTCAGGGCAATTACCATGGCGTCGTTTTCACGCGCCAGTTGCGCAAGTTCAACGAGGTTTTTTGTTCTTCCGGTATGGGAAATCAGCACAACCACGTCATCATCGCTACAATTCATACAACTCATGCGTTGCAGCACGATGTCGTCTGAGTAAATCACCGGTACGTTGAAGCGGAAAAATTTGTTCATGGCGTCGTGCGCAACGGCGGCAGACGAGCCGAGACCGAAAAATGAGATTTTTTTCGCCTGGGTTAACAGATCGACGGCGCGATTGACGGCAGCCATATCCAGTGACTGCCGGACATGATCGAGGCTGGCCATTGCCGACTCAAAGATTTTTCCGGTATAGGCTTCTACGCTGTCATCTTCGTCAACATTTCGATTAACATAGGGCGTTCCATTGGCGAGACTTTGCGCCAGATGCAACTTGAAGTCCGGGAAACCACGAGTATCAAGGCTGCGGCAAAAACGGTTCACCGTCGGTTCACTGACGTCTGCTTCCTGTGCCAGCGCAGCGATGCTGGAGTGGATGGCCTGGTCCGGAGCGGCGAGGATGACTTCCGCGACCTTCCGTTCAGATTTGCTAAGATGTTCCAGCCGTGACTGGATTTTTTCCAGCATATTCATGGGTTATAAAGCGCTCATGGTGAAACGATTACACTGTTAGATGGAATCGTAATGCGTTTTAATCAGATATTAACCCCGCGGGAAGCAGAAAGGTAAGTGATGATGAGAAATGATGTTGTTTTTTTTCATTACATGATCAGAGTCAGATTTTATCGTTTGTTTCCAGGGCAAATATCCGGCTTTTTCAGGGCGAAATAACAGATTTTATGTCACAACAAAATAACGCACGTCCTGACAATGCGTAACAGTTTCGGGAATTACGTAAACGCAGTACAGTGTACTGTAATAAAATTACAACCAGGGCCTGGCTAACGCTCCAGGACAGCCAACTGAGGAGATTGACATGGCGGTAGTACAAACAGCCCAGGCGTGTGACCTGGTCATTTTCGGCGCGAAAGGTGACCTCGCGCGCCGAAAATTGCTGCCTTCACTGTATCAACTGGAAAAAGCGGGCCAGATCCATCCGGATACACGTATCCTGGGGGTTGGTCGCGCCGAGTGGGATAAGGAAGCCTATACCAAGGTTGTTCGTGAAGCGCTTGAAACCTTCATGAAGGAAAAAATTGACGAAAGTCTGTGGGATAAGCTAAGTGGTCGTCTGGATTTTTGCAATCTGGATGTTAACGAAACCTCCGCATTCAAACGTCTTGGCGCGATGCTGGACCAGAAAAATCGTACTACAATCAATTATTTTGCCATGCCACCGAGCACCTTTGGGGCCATCTGTAAGGGGCTGGGTGAAGCCAAACTGAACGCGAAACCGGCGCGTGTTGTGATGGAAAAGCCGCTGGGTACATCGCTTGCAACATCACGGGAAATTAACGACCAGGTGGGTGAGTTTTTCGAAGAGTGCCAGGTATACCGCATCGACCATTATTTGGGTAAGGAGACGGTACTTAACCTGCTGGCACTGCGTTTTGCCAACGCCTTGTTTGTTAACAACTGGGACAACCGCACCATCGATCACGTGGAAATTACCGTGGCGGAAGAGGTCGGTATCGAAGGCCGGTGGGGCTATTTTGACCAGGCCGGGCAGATGCGCGACATGATCCAAAACCACCTGTTGCAGATCCTCTGCATGATTGCCATGTCGCCGCCGTCCGATCTGACCGCGGACAGTATTCGTGATGAAAAAGTGAAAGTGCTGAAATCATTGCGCCGCATCGATCGTGCCAACGTGCGCGAAAAAACCGTGCGTGGCCAGTACACCGCCGGGTTTGCGCAAGGCAAAAAAGTGCCGGGTTATCTGGAAGAAGAGGGGGCGAACAAATCCAGTAATACCGAAACGTTCGTCGCTATCCGAGTCGATATCGATAACTGGCGCTGGGCTGGCGTGCCGTTCTATCTGCGCACCGGTAAACGTCTGCCAACCAAATGTTCAGAAGTTGTGGTCTACTTTAAAACGCCAGAGCTGAACCTGTTCAAAGAGTCCTGGCAGGATCTGCCGCAGAACAAACTGACCATTCGCCTGCAACCGGATGAAGGTGTGGATATTCAGGTGCTTAACAAGGTTCCTGGCCTGGATCATAAACACAACCTGCAAATTACTAAACTCGACCTGAGCTACTCCGAGACCTTTAATCAAACGCATCTTGCTGATGCTTACGAGCGCCTTCTGCTGGAAACTATGCGTGGTATTCAGGCCCTGTTCGTGCGTCGTGATGAAGTGGAAGAAGCCTGGAAATGGGTCGATTCCATCACCGAAGCGTGGGCAGCAGACAACGATGCGCCGAAACCGTATCAGGCGGGTACCTGGGGACCTGTTGCATCGGTGGCGATGATCACCCGCGATGGCCGTTCATGGAACGAGTTTGAATAATTTTCTGGCGGGAAATGTTATCTCATTTTACCGGTAACATGATCTAACACAGATAACAGGATAATTTTTCACCTTTCAGGCCCCGACTGGATTCACCAGCGGGGCTTTTTTTATTACACTGGCTGAAGCGATTTTGCCTTTGGGGCTTGGCGCTTCGGTGTTTACAGTCTGATAACTAAGGCTTATAGCATTGTTGACGCAGTCCCCCGGACAGATAAATTTCAGGAGCACTTATGAACCCAGCAATGTTACGCGTAACAAATCGTATTATTGAACGTTCGCGTGAAACCCGCTCAGCCTTCCTTGCACGCATCGAACAGGCAAAAACAAACACCGTGCGCCGTTCCACACTGGCCTGCGGTAACCTGGCCCACGGATTTGCGGCCTGCCAGCCTGACGACAAAGCCTCCCTCAAAAGCATGTTGCGCAACAATATTGCCATTATCACTTCCTACAACGATATGCTTTCCGCTCACCAGCCTTACGAAGTGTATCCGGAGATTATCCGTAAAGCGTTGCATTCGGTGAACGCTGTGGGTCAGGTAGCGGGCGGTGTTCCGGCAATGTGCGACGGCGTAACCCAGGGGCAAGACGGTATGGAGCTCTCCCTGCTGAGCCGCGAAGTGATTGCGATGTCGGCTGCGGTGGGGCTTTCTCACAATATGTTTGACGGCGCGCTTTACCTGGGTGTATGCGATAAAATCGTCCCCGGGCTGGCCATGGCGGCGCTGTCATTTGGTCATTTACCTGCGTTGTTTATCCCGTCTGGTCCGATGGCGAGCGGTCTGGCAAATAAAGAGAAAGTAAGGATTCGCCAGCTTTATGCGGAAGGTAAAGTCGATCGTATGGCGCTGCTCGAATCAGAAGCGGCGTCATATCATGCCCCAGGTACCTGTACGTTTTACGGCACGGCAAACACTAACCAGATGGTGATCGAGTTTATGGGTATGCAACTGCCTGGCTCATCGTTTATCCATCCAGATGCGCCTCTGCGTCGTGTACTGACTGAAGCTGCAGCCCGTCAGGTGACCCGCCTGACCGGCAATGGCAACGAGTGGATGCCGCTTGGTAAAATGATTGATGAAAAAGTCGTGGTTAACGGTATCGTCTCGCTGTTGGCGACAGGCGGCTCCACCAACCACACCATGCATCTTGTGGCGATGGCGCGTGCCGCAGGGATCATCATCAACTGGGATGATTTCTCTGATCTTTCTGATGTGGTTCCGCTGCTGGCACGTCTTTACCCGAATGGCCCAGCGGACATTAACCACTTCCAGGCGGCTGGCGGTGTACCGGTGCTGATGCGTGAACTGCTGAAAGGCGGTCTCTTACATGAAGACGTTCACACCGTGGCGGGTTTTGGTCTGACGCGCTATACCCAGGAACCGTGGCTCAACAATGGCGAGCTGGATTGGCGTGACGGCGCGACCGCATCGCTGGATGCTAACGTCATTGCGACCATCGATCAGCCGTTCTCGAAACATGGCGGCACCAAAGTGCTGAGTGGCAATCTGGGGCGTGCGGTGATGAAAACCTCGGCGGTGCCGGTTGAAAATCAGATTATTGAAGCGCCAGCGGTGATTTTTGAAAGCCAGCATGATGTTTTACCGGCCTTCGAAGCAGGTCTGCTGGACCGTGATTGCGTGGTGGTTGTCCGTCATCAAGGGCCAAAAGCCAACGGCATGCCAGAATTACATAAACTCATGCCACCACTTGGTGTATTATTGGACCGCCGTTTCAAAATAGCACTAGTTACCGATGGACGGCTGTCAGGCGCATCAGGTAAAGTGCCATCGGCGATCCACGTTACACCAGAAGCATACGATGGCGGATTGCTGGCGAAAGTGCATGATGGCGATATTATCCGGGTTAACGGGCAGACAGGCGAGTTAACGCTGCTGGTTGATGACAACGAACTTGCCGCACGTCAGCCGCATATTCCTGACCTGAGCGCGATGCGCGTGGGCACAGGCCGCGAATTGTTCGGCGCGCTGCGGGAGAAACTCTCCGGTGCGGAGCAGGGCGCAACCTGTATCACTTTTTAAAACGATAAGATTTAGTTCTGGCGAGAGAAAAACTCTGATGAAAAACTGGAAAACGAGCGCAGAAGCAATTCTGAAAACAGGTCCGGTAGTACCGGTGATTGTAGTGAACAAACTGGAACACGCTGTGCCGATGGCTAAAGCGTTGGTTGCTGGGGGTGTTCGCGTACTGGAAGTCACCCTACGTACAGCTTGTGCAATTGATGCTATCCGCGCTATCGCGAAAGAAGTGCCCGACGCAATCATCGGTGCCGGTACGGTACTGAACCCGCAGCAACTTGCGGAAGTCACTGCTGCTGGTGCGCAGTTCGCTATCAGCCCAGGCCTGACCGAGCAGCTGCTGAAAGCCGCGACCGAAGGTACAATCCCGCTGATCCCGGGCATCAGTACCGTTTCTGAATTGATGCTGGGCATGGACTACGGTCTGAAAGAGTTCAAATTCTTCCCGGCGGAAGCAAACGGTGGTACTAAAGCGCTGCAGGCGATTGCGGGTCCGTTCTCTCAGGTTCGTTTCTGCCCGACAGGTGGAATCTCCCCGGCTAACTACCGTGATTACCTGGCACTGAAAAGCGTACTGTGCATCGGCGGTTCCTGGCTGGTTCCGGCAGATGCGCTGGAAGCGGGTGATTACGATCGCATCACTAAACTGGCGCGCGAAGCAGTAGAAGGCGCGAAACAGTAATCTGGCGGGTGGATATTTACCCGCCTTGTGCAGAAAGGCCCGGCAGGCGATGAGCGCCTCCGGGCTTTTTTTTAGCCCTTAACCTGAATTGCCGCTGCGGCGGTAACCGCGCGTTCTACAGCCGCTTCGACACTTTCAGCCACGGCCAGCGCAACGCCCATGCGGCGCGAACCGTCGATTTCAGGTTTGCCAAAAAGGCGCAGTTGCACTCCGGCGGCGAGCGCATTTTGCACATTATCGAAGATCACATTGTGGCTGCTCAGGCGCGGCAGAATCACTGCTGAAGCTGCCGGGCCGTACTGGCGGATGTCGCCAATCGGTAAACCGAGGAAGGCACGGACATGCAGTGCGAACTCCGAGAGATCCTGGGAAATCAGCGTCACCATCCCGGTATCATGCGGGCGAGGAGAGACTTCGCTGAAAATCACTTCATCGCCGCAAACAAACAGCTCAACGCCAAACAGCCCATAGCCTCCCAGTGCCAGCACGACTTTGCTGGCAATCTCCTGCGCACGCTCCTGCGCCAGTGGCGACATCTGCTGTGGCTGCCAGGATTCGCGATAATCACCCTCTTCCTGGCGATGGCCAACCGGCGCGCAGAAATGGACACCATCAACGGCGCTGATGGTCAGAAGCGTGATTTCAAAATCAAAGTTAACCACGCCTTCGATAATCACTCGCCCGGCACCTGCGCGGCCGCCCTGTTGGGCGTATTCCCAGGCTTTTGTCAGTTGCTCCGCATTTTTAATAAAGCTCTGTCCTTTACCGGAGGAGCTCATCACCGGTTTTACGATACAGGGCAAACCTATCTCAGCGACGGCATCGCGGAACGCCGCTTCACTGTCGGCAAAGCGGTAGCTGGATGTTGGTAACTGCAACTCTTCCGCAGCCAGGCGACGAATACCTTCACGGTTCATTGTCAATTTTGTAGCACGGGCGCAGGGCACCACATGCTGGCCTTGCGCTTCCAGCTCCAGCAGTGTGTCGGTGGCGATAGCTTCGATTTCAGGCACGATAAAATGCGGTTTTTCTTGCGCAACCAGCGCCTTCAGCGCATCGCCATCAAGCATATTGATCACATGTGAACGGTGCGCCACATGCATAGCCGGTGCATCGGGGTAGCGATCAACCGCGATCACTTCAATGCCCAGTCGTTGGCATTCAATAGCCACTTCCTTACCCAGTTCGCCAGAGCCGAGTAACATCACGCGAGTTGCTGCAGGGCGCAGCGCAGTACCTAAAAGAGTCATAGCATCTTACCGTTGGGAAAAAAACTGGGCGCAGTATAAGCGAAAACGTTTGCGTCTGTCTTTTATCCCTTGCGATGCTTTTTTCATCGCGCTATTATACTGTATAAATACACAGTTGAATGAGGCTGCATCATGGCGGTAGAAGTTAAATACGTAGTCATTCGTGAAGGTGAGGAAAAAATGTCTTTTGCCAGCAAAAAGGAAGCTGATGCTTACGATAAAATGCTCGATCTGGCGGAGGTGCTGGGCGACTGGTTAGGTACCGGCCCGGTAGCACTGGAAGATGAGATGCGCGATCAAATGGCGTTGTGGCTTGCCGAACAAAAAGACGCGTTGAGCGGCATTCTGAAATCCGGCAAATTACCCGGCGCTGAAGCGGAAGAACCTGCTGCCGCCGCTGCTTCTGAGGATGCTGAACTGACAGACACGGTGGATATTAAAAGCGCACAGAAGCGCGCGAAAGTCGCCTGATCTTGCACTGCCAGCAATTTGTACCATGCTTTTGACTGGACACGTATGTACCTGGAGATAAGCATGAAAATAGCAGGAGTTTTTGCAGGTCTGCTTTTGCTGGCAGGCAATACCATGGCACACGCTGCAACGGACAAAGCGGTAAAGTTTCCTTCATGTGAAGGCCTTGATGCCGATGGGATCGCGGCCAGCGTTAAGCGTGACTATCTGCAAAATCGCATTGTGCGCTGGGCAGACGATCAGAAAAAACTGGGTCAGGCTGATCCGGTCGCTTGGGTGAACCCGAAAGAGATCGTCGGTAAGCGCGATAAATGGATGGTACCGCTCACAGTCCGCGGTAAAAGTATGGATATTCACTACCGTGTTACCGTTGATTGTAAAGCGGGTTCAGCAGAATACCAGCCGCAGCCGTAACGCGATAATCTCCTCATCTTTTGCCCGCTTACAGACACTTCCTGATATCCCCCTCGCTTACTCTGGCTAACCACACATTGATAAGCGAGGGCATTATGAACTGGTTGAATCAAATACAGCCGCTGCGGGATTCGAAAGATAACGCGGATCCCTCATCTTCGGGTGTGTAGGGAGTATATAAACTACCTGGTTTTTGCGGCGAAAAGTGATGGTCATATCGGCGACAAAGAATGCGCCGCTATCTGAAGGTATTAGGATATGCGTTACAGACCCTGCAGGCTGTTCGTGAGGAAATAGAGGAGGATATACAGCAGCAAAAAATTACCGTTTGATCCTGATTACAGTGTGGTTTCGCTTGCATCACGCGCGGGTTTTGCCAACCTTACAAGAGTGTTAAACAAAAAAGAACAATACTATGCCGCCGAAAGCAAAACAGATCCCACATGCGATCACCACGCATGACGATACGCGCGTTGATAATTATTACTGGTTACGGGATGACACCCGCTCGCAGTCAACGGTACTAGACTATCTGCGTCAGGAAAATGATTACGGCCGCGAAATGATGGCGTCGCAGCAGGCGCTACAGGATGACGTGCTGCAGGAGATCATCTCGCGCATACCGCAACGTGAAGTTTCCGCGCCCTATGTCAGAAATGGTTATCGCTATCGGCACATTTACGAACCGGGTAATGAGTATGCAATCTACCAGCGTCAGTCGGTGCTGAGCGCTGAATGGGATGAATGGACGGTGCTGCTGGATGCCAACCAGCGAGCATCACACAGTGAGTTCTATACGCTTGGGGGGCTGGAAATCTCGCCTGACAATGCCATCATGGCGATAGCCGAAGACTTTTTATCACGTCGCCAGTATGGTTTGCGTTTTCGTAATCTTGATACTGGCAACTGGTACCCGGAAGTGTTGGATAACATCTCGCCGGATTTTGTCTGGGTCAACGACTCCGAAACGCTCTACTATGTGCGTAAACACGCTACCACGCTGTTGCCTTATCAGGTGTGGCGCCACACCGTTGGCGAACCGGCGCAGCAGGATGAGTTGGTGTATGAAGAGCAGGACGACACCTTCTATGTTGGTTTAGGAAAAACGACCTCGCAGCACTACATCACAATCCACCTTTCCAGCGCTACCACCAGCGAAGTGCTGCTTCTCGACGCAGAGCTACCTGATGCGCAGCCGCTCTGTTTTTTGCCAAGACGCAAAGAGCATGAGTACAACCTTGATCATTTTCAGCACACTTTCTACCTGCGTTCTAATCGCGAAGGCAAAAACTTTGGCCTCTATCGCACTAAAGTGCGGGATGAAAGGCGTTGGGAAGTGCTAATCCCGGCGCGCGAACAGGTGATGTTGGAAGGGTTTACGCTCTTTACCGACTGGTTGGTGGTTGAGGAGCGGCAGCGCGGCTTAACCAGCCTGCGGCAGATCAACCGTAAGACTCGGGAAGTGGTGGGCATTGCGTTTGACGATCCGGCATATGTTACCTGGTTGGCGTATAACCCAGAACCGGAAACCTCGCGTTTACGCTACGGTTATTCGTCGATGACCACGCCTGACACGCTTTTTGAACTGGATATGGATACCGGTGAGCGGCGGGTGCTGAAGCAAGTTGAGGTCGCTGGTTTTAATGCCAGCGACTATCGCAGTGAACACCTGTGGATCCACGCCAGAGATGGTGCCGAAGTGCCGGTCTCACTGGTTTACAACAAAACCTTATTCCGCAAAGGCGAAAATCCACTGCTAGTCTACGGGTATGGATCCTATGGTGCCAGTATGGATGCAGACTTTAGTAGTAGCCGCCTGAGTCTGCTCGATCGAGGCTTTGTGTTTGCTATCGCCCACGTACGCGGCGGCGGTGAGCTGGGGCAATCGTGGTATGAAGCGGGGAAATTCCTCAACAAGAAAAATACCTTCAATGATTTTATTGATGTCACCGATTCACTACTGGCGCAGGGATATGGTTCACCGCTTTTCTGCTACGGCATGGGGGGAAGCGCTGGTGGTATGCTGATAGGCGCAGTTATCAATGAGCGTCCGGCGCTATTTCATGGCGTTATTGCTCAGGTGCCCTTTGTCGATGTCGTGACCACCATGTTGGATGAATCTATTCCGCTAACCACGGGTGAGTTTGAAGAGTGGGGGAATCCACAGGATGAAACGTACTATCACTACATCAAGGGCTACAGCCCGTATGATAACGTCGAAGCTCACGATTACCCGCACATGCTGGTAACGACCGGGCTGCATGATTCACAGGTACAGTACTGGGAACCGGCGAAGTGGGTGGCAAAACTGCGTGAGTACAAAACGGACAATAACTTGCTGTTACTCTGTACAGATATGGATTCAGGGCACGGAGGGAAATCCGGCCGTTTTAAATCCTATGAAGGTGTGGCACTGGAATATGCTTTTCTGATTGCACTGACACAGGGCACTTTACCCGGCTACGGGGTACATTAATCGTCGCCGATATAGTGCTTTAACGTCAGTCGCAGTTCCGGGCTCATTCGCTCAAGGTTATTGAACAGCCAGCGCAAGTAACCCGGATCGCGGTCGGCGATCTCAGATACTGCTTTGCCGCGGTATTTGCCGAACGTGAAGGTGCTTACCAGTGCCGGGCGGCCTGTCATGGTCGCCATCTGATCCGGCGTCCAGCCGGAAACCTGCATAATGTCGATCAGCAGCGCGGCGGTGATATAACAATCGTATAACGCTCGGTGATGATGCAGACCAGGCGGCGTCTGTACGCTCAGTTTTCGGGATTTATACAGCGCCATGTTGCTGTATTTGATGCCCGGCCAGAGACGGCGCGCCAGCTTCATGGTGCAGATCCATTCGCCTGGCATTTCAGGCAGCACGCGGCGGTCAAAACTGGCGTTATGCGCCACGTACCAGTTACTGCCATAGTAGTGCGGCACAACTTCTTCAATCCACGGTTGATTAGCCACCATCGCTTCTGTTATGTGATGGATGGCCATCGCCTGGGGACTGATGGGGCGATCGGGCCGGACCAAATGGCTCAGCGGATTGACTATCTTTCCGTCAACCACGTCAACGGAGGCAATTTCCACAACTCCGCCTTGCAGGTCGCAGGTTTCGGTATCGATAACACGTAACATAACCCGCTCCGTTATTTAGCTTTAGGCTCATAAGGCAGACGCGAAAGCGAAACAGAAGCCAGACGATGAGCGATTAAACGTTCGCGAAACCAGTTACGCAGGTGCTCCGGCTGTTCACGCTCTATGGCTTCCGCTATCACCGGCATGTTGTAGCGCTCTTTAAAGGCAACGCCTGCAGCAGCAAGATCGACATTGATCTTGTCCATCTCTTCCTGTCCAAGCTGCGCAAGATTGGTAATCATGATTTTCTCCTGGGTTAACGCGGCAAAAGTTACTAAGCCTGGTGCAGAAAGACAAGTACACCCGCAATGATACTCGACGGAAATATTGTACAGGGTTATTCTTTTTCCTAAATGTATACCAAAAAGGAATGAACTCCATGTCCCTCTCTGCTTACGCACACTGGCAAACAGCGGTGCTCATCGCCAGCCTGTTTACGGCACCCGCTGTGCTGGCACATGCGCATCTCAAGGGGCAGTACCCGGCCGCCGATGCGGTGGTAACCGCTGCACCACAGGCGCTAACGCTGGATTTCTCGGAAGGTATTGAACCGAAATTTAGTGGCATCTCGTTAACTGGCGCGCAGCAACAAATTATCAGGACCGGTGCGGTAAAGCGCAATGAGAATGACCAAAAGCAGATGATCGTTCCGCTGGAACAACCTTTGACGCCGGGCAATTATACCGTTACCTGGCACGTGGTTTCCGTTGATGGGCACAAAACCAGCGGCCTGTATCACTTTGCTGTGAAGTAACAAATGCTGGAGACCGCTTTTGTTGGGTTGCGATTTGTGCATTTCGCTGCGCTGATGCTCTCGTTTGGCTGTGCACTGTTCAGCGCGTGGCTGGTTCCGCGCAGCCTGGAGCGTCTGATTACCCGACGCTTTCTTCCTCTTCAGCGTGGATGTTTATGGCTGAGTGCTCTTAGCGCAATCCTGATGTTCGCTTTCCAGGGCGGATTAATGGGGGAGGGTTGGGGAGATGTCTGGCAACCCTCAACCTGGCTGGCGGTAGCGGCGACCGGCTTTGGTACGATCTGGGCGTGGCAAATCATCATTGCCCTCCTGACGCTGATAAGCATATTCCTTCAACCTCAACAACAGCGGCGCATCTTCGCACTGCTGGCTATACAGTTTCTACTGGCTGCGGGAGTCGGACACGCGGCAATGCGCGAAGGGGCAATGGGCGTTCTCCAGCGTGGCAATCATGCGCTGCATCTGCTTTGTGCGGCGATGTGGATCGGCGGATTGCTGCCGGTACTGTTTTGCATGCGTCTGGCCCGTGGGCAGTCACGTACGGCGGCCATCTCGGCCATGCTGCGTTTTTCCCACTATGGCCATTTTGCGGTTGCGGGCGTACTGGTAACCGGTGTGGTCAATACGCTATTGATCGAAGGCGTAGAGCGTCCCTGGCAAAATGACTGGGGGAGAATGCTGTTGCTGAAGTGTGCGCTCGTGGCGCTGATGGTGGTAATTGCCCTTGTGAATCGGTATGTTCTGGTGCCGCGTCTGAATCCGCATCATGATGCTGCGCGACAGCGATTTATCGTCCTGACCTGGGCCGAACTGGGGCTGGGTGCGCTGGTGCTTGCTGTGGTGAGCCTTTTTGCAACATGGGAACCTTTTTGACTGAACCAGGCGGAAAGAATGAAAAAAAACGTATTAGGACTGTTAATGCTGACATGTTCAGGTGTGGCGCTTGCTGCACCACAGGTGATCACCGTCAGCCGCTTTGAAATAGGCAAAGACAAATGGGCATTTGATCGCGAAGAGATCATGCTGACCTGTCGTCCAGGACATGCGCTTTATGCCATCAATCCCAGCACGCTGGTGCAATACCCGCTGAATGATGTGGCGGAAAAGCAGGTCGCCAGCGGCAAAGCCAGTGGGCAACCGATCAGCATTATTCAGGTTAATGATCCCGCGAAACCTGGTGAAAAGATGAGCCTTGACCCGTTTATCGCCCGGGCAGAGAAACTTTGTTAACGGGCTACATTAATTGACTGATATTCAATAAAAAACCGCAAGCTTGTCTGAGCAAATCTTGCGGTTTTAGCATTTTTTAGCATGACGATGCGCGAATTTTTCTGACCACTTTTGTCGCGGACTGGAAAAGCTGCCGCCGTCATCTATTCTTAAAGTGCCAGGCGACTTAGCCTGCATTAATGCCAACTTTTAGCGCACGGCTCTCTCCCAAGAGCCATTTCCCTGGACCGAATACAGGAATCGTATTCGGTCTTTTTTTATCTGCATTCGTCCATGGAATCTATCGGTTCCCTCTGAAATATTCACCAGGCTCATGCATATCGACAAAACGATAACATACTCTTCACCGCGCGCGTCCAGGTATTTTTTCGTCATAGCGATGTTTTATGACTGAGCATATGCTGAGAAGCATCTCCCTATACATAATCTATGCTGAGCATACGTTATCCACACTACTCTTGATGCCACAGAGAAAAGGAACGCACATGAAATTCTGGCCTGTTTTGACTGGCGTAGCGATTGCACTGACGTTGGTGGCTTGCAAGTCGCCTACTCCGCCGAAAGGTGTACAGCCCGTTACTGGCTTTGATGTCAGCCGCTATCTTGGCAAATGGTACGAAGTTGCACGGCTGGAAAACCGCTTCGAGCGGGGCCTGGAGCAGGTCACCGCGACCTATGGTCAGCGCCGAGACGGAGCAATTAGCGTGCTTAATCGGGGTTACGATCTGCAAAAGCAAAAATGGCGTGAGAGCGAAGGCAAAGCCCTGTTTACCGGCTCACCAACGACCGCCGCGCTGAAGGTCTCGTTCTTTGGCCCGTTCTATGGCGGCTATAACGTTATTGCTCTCGATGATGACTATCAGTACGCGCTGGTGAGTGGGCCAAATCGCGATTACCTGTGGATCCTCTCGCGTACGCCGACCATTCCGGATGCGGTGAAGCAAACTTATCTCGCAATTGCGCAGCGTTTGGGTTTCCAGGTCAACAAACTCCATTGGGTTGTGCAAATCGACTAGCGCAGTAAATACGCTCTTCGGATGTTGCAGAAAAGCCGAAGAGCGGCTTATGTCCGTAATGATCGCGTTATCAGGGCTACGTGGGCAGACGAGGGCGTGTCTTCCCTTCTTAACCGACTAGAATGTATAAAGAAAGGCCAACTCGCCAGTACCTTCATTACGGCGCTGCACCAGTGGGCTGTCTGCAGCATGGTCGCTCAACCAGCTATCACCGACACTCATCATTACCCCCCAGTGCTCATTAAATTGATGATTCCACATCAGGTTACTGTCCACCCCATAGAACCCCCCCTCTGCAGCATAGAGAGCATACCGACTACGCAGACTTTGCTCTCTGCTGACGCCATAAAAGGTATTCATGTAACGGCTATCGCCAAATAGCGCAACAGACTGAAAAACAAGGGTATCGCTGGCGGTTTGCAGCGGAATTAACATCAGCGATGTCTGGTATTGCACGCCCTGGCCGTCGGTAAGGGGAAGGGTGGCTTTTCCTTCAATGTTAAGCCAGGGGGTAATGCTCCAGCCGACAGCCATTGCCGTATTAAGGGTGGCATCAATGTTACCCATCCCTTTTAAATTGTTTGCGCCATCGCGCCAACTCGAGTTGCTATCGGCACGTCCCAGCCCATAACCGAGCGTATGTTCGAGATAGAGACCGTTCTCGGCCTGCAAGTCGTAGCCCAGCCCTTTTTGCGAATCAAAAAAGAGCGCGTTCCAGCGTGCCTGTATTACAGGAACAATTTGCAGACGTTGTTGGTCTGAGCCACTGTAGCGAGGGCCATATTGCCCCCCGATGCCAAGGGTAAACGCATTTTGCGCTGCGGCATCCTCATCAGCATGAGCTGAAAATGCGAAGGCGGCCAGTAATGGACTGCTCCTGTACAATGCGGTTTTTATCGATATCATCACATCTCGCTTATTGGGGAATATGCTGTTTCGGCAAGGTTTTACCATCTTCTGAGTACGGAAGATATCCGGCTCATATCAATAAACGGTCAGGAAAGTGTTAAGAAACGGTCAAGGTGAGAAAATGTTGTCCCGAAAAATTCTTGTGATCGAAGACGATGTCGATGCGGCGAACGTGCTGGAAGCCTACCTGCGTCGTGAAAATTATGATGTATCGTTGACCGTCGATGGCCTTAGCGGGCTTGAGCTGGCTCAACGCTGGAAGCCCGATCTAATCCTGCTGGATGTGATGTTGCCGGGAATGAATGGTACGGAAGTGCTGGCGGCTCTCCGCCGCAAAAGCGACGTACCGGTGATTATGGTGACGGCGATGGGCGATACTCCCGATCGTATCGGCGCATTGCGTTACGGTGCGGATGATTATGTCGTAAAACCCTACCATCCCGGCGAAGTGGTGGCTCGCGTGCAGGCGGTGCTGCGACGCACTGGCCGCACCGAAACGCGAGAAGAGATCCTGCGCTGGCAGCATCTGGAAGTGAACACCACCGCAATTACGGCAGCGGTCATGCAGCCGGATAACATCGAGCGTTTTCTCGAACTGACGCCAGCAGAGTTTTCGATTTTAACTACGTTACTGCGCCATCCAACGCGACCTTTCTCACGCCAGTTCCTGCTTGAGCAGTGCCTGCCAGAAAGCGAGGCGCTGGAAAGGGTCGTTGATACCCACGTTTATAATTTACGCAAAAAACTGGAAAATGCGGGTGTAACGGGCGTTTTAGCCAATGTGCGTGGGGTCGGCTACAGGTTCCGGCAGCCATGAAAAAATCGGTTCATCAGTCGTTCTGGCGCTGGATTTGCGGGCGTATCCTTGCGCTGGCGATCGGTTCTGTCATCATTATCGCGTTATGTATGTGGTTGCGCTACGCCGTGCAGAATTTCTGGGTGTTGCACCATATGCCTGCCCCGGTACGCACTGAATTTATTGCCCTGAAAGACAACCCGCAACTCAATCCGTCGCGCTTCCACGATATTGTCGATACATGGTGGGGGTTGAGCTATTCCACGCCCTCGATTGCCTCTGCGGACTGGATAATGGTCGCAGTGCTGGTGCTGGTGATGATCCCCTTTATTGTCATTATGGGGCTTCGCTATGCTCGGCCATTGGCGCTGCAATTCAGCCGTTTGCGCGATGCGGCCGACGAAGTCACGCACGGACAGTTTGGCAGCCAGGCGGAGCTGGTAAAAGAAGCACCTGAAGAAATGGTGCGATTTGCCAGCGACTTCAACAGCATGACGCGCCAACTGGCGAGATATGAGCGCGAGCTTCGGGCTTCGCATGTGGCAATGGCACATGAACTGCGTTCGCCGCTGACGGCCGCTATTGGTCGTTTGCAGGGCATGTTGGATGGGGTGTTTGAACCGAGCGAAGCGCAACTGGGAATGGTTATGAAGCAGTTGCACTATCTTAGCCAACTGACGGATGAACTCCACCTTTTGTCACTGGCTGATGCGGGACAGCTTACGCTTACGCTCCAGCCAGTGTCTCTGGCGGAACTGTTAAATGAGCGCGCGGCATGGCTGAAACCGCTGGCTGATAGTAATGGTCTGACGATTACCGTTTCCGCAAGTGCGCCTTCGATGTTCATTGGCGACGCGTTTCGCCTGGGGCAAATTTTTACCATTTTGATGGAAAATGCGCTGCGCTATGGTCGGCGGGACGGCCATTTATCCATCATTCTTCAACAACAGAATAACGCCTACTGGATTGATTTTGAGGATGATGGACCGGGTGTGACGGTAGATTTCCTGCCGCTGATGTTTGAGCGCTTCACCCGCGCAGAAACGTCGCGGGCGCGGCATTCTGGAGGCAGTGGCCTCGGGCTCTCGATTGCGCGCGCCATCTGCCATGCGCATGGCGGCAGCATCAGCGCTGCATTACCGGAAAAAGGGGGCCTGAAAGTCAGTATCTCGCTTCCCACAGGTACGGCGGGGTAATTTACACACTCTTGATGGATTCTTGACGAAAACTGGAGCGAATCTCGACGCAAGCCGGATTTAATGACGCCATTACCGATTCGGAGTGGTGTTATGTCTGAACAGTTTTGCGATTATATGCGTCAGTGCCTGCATCATCTTTTCACCGCTGCACGCACGATTTCCCTCTTTTCTCTGCTCCCTCTACTGTTTCTCACTGCGGTTCTGCCGTTGTTAACAGGGTGCGGAGAAAAACATAATGAAAATCCCGCGCCGCCAAGGCCTGTTCGTTATCAGGTTATCGGTGCGGTATCCGCACATCCGGTGACCGTGCGCACCGGGGAGATCCGCGCCCACGATGAAACGGCTCTGGCTTTTCGACTCGACGGACGAATAGTCAACCGCCTGG
The DNA here is from genome assembly GCF_900116535.1 of Kosakonia arachidis. Lineage (GTDB taxonomy): Bacteria > Pseudomonadota > Gammaproteobacteria > Enterobacterales > Enterobacteriaceae > Kosakonia > Kosakonia arachidis. The sequence continues at coordinate 564,891 of NZ_FPAU01000004.1, forward strand.
TTGATATTGGCGAGCGGGTGCATGCCGGGCAGGTGCTTGCCACCATTGAAAGCGAGACCGGGAAAAACCAACTGACCAGCGCCACCGCCGATGTGGAAAGCGCTCGTGCCGCCGAACGCGTTGCGGCACTTAACCTGAGCCGGATGCAGAAGCTTATGCCTTCCGGGGCCATCGCCCGCACTCAGCTTGATAGCGCTCGCGCCGACTGGCAGGCGGCCGCATCCCGCCTGAAAAGCAGTATCGCCGCAATGCATACTGCACAGGACAATCTGGCCTGGACCCAACTGACAGCGCCTGCGGAGGGGATCATCACTTACGTCAGCGCCTCGGCGGGGCAGGTAGTCAGTGCAGGGCAGACGATTTTCACGCTGGCCACCAGTGACGCGCGTGATGTGGTTTTTGATATTGCCGATCCGCAGTGCTTGTCTGCGCCATCGTCAAACGCGCTACGGTTTCCAGTGGCCTTGCTGGCAAACCCATCTATCCGCGCCAGCGGAAAATTGCGTGATATCAGCCCGCAGGCCGATCCACAGACCCGCACCTGGCAGGTCAGGGTAACATTAGATGCTCCGCCTGCGGCGATGGCACTGGGAGCCAGTGCGAGTGTCGAGATACCGTCAGCGATGCCGGGCGGGTATACCGTACCGGCATCAGCACTCAGCCGCCTTGGCGATCAACCTGCGGTGTTTATTATCGACGGGCATGGACAGGCGCAATTACGCACGGTCACGCTTGCCGGATACTCTGCAACATCCGCCGTGATTGCTTCAGGTGTGGGCGTCGGTGACAGAATTATCACCGCAGGCGTAAGCAAACTACGTGCCGGTGAACCGGTAATTGCCGGAGAGCCGCAGCCATGATGCCTGTTGAACCGCGTTTTAATCTTTCTGCCTGGGCGTTGGCACATCAGCAACTGGTAAGCTTTTTTATGCTGCTTATTATCTCGACCGGTGTGCTGTGTTACGAAAACTTGCCGCGTAATGAAGATCCGGCTTTCACAATCAAAACGGCGGTGGTCTCTGCCCAGTGGCCTGGTGCTACGGTTGCCGATACAACACGGCTTGTTACCGATGTGCTGGAGAAGAAACTCCAGGAGATCCCGCATCTGGATTATATCGAAAGTGAAACCCGGGCTGGCAGCGCCGTTATCTATGTCAATCTGCGCGACGATACGCCGCCGCGGCAGGTGCCGGACATCTGGTATCAGATCCGCAAAAAGATGCAGGATATTGCCACCTCGCTGCCTCAGGGCGCGCAAGGCCCGGCAGTGAATGATGAGTTTGATGATACCTTTGGCACAATTTATGGCTTCACGGCGGAGGGGTATAGTGCGCGTGAACTGCGCGATCGTGTGGAGGAGATCCGCCGCGGCCTGATGTCGCTTCCGGACATGGGCAAAATGACCCTGCTGGGTGAACAGCCGGAACAGATAGTGATTGCCTTTTCGCCCCGGCAACTGGCGGGGATGGGGCTGGATATTCAGCAGGTGAGCGATGCGCTAGCCGCGCAAAATGCCGTCGAACCGGCCGGGGCACTTCGTACCGGCAAAGATAATGTCGCGCTGCGCGTCAGCGGCGCACTGACCAGCGAGGAGAGTCTGCGGGCGGTCACCCTGCATATCAACGACCGCTATATTCCGCTGACCGATATTGCTACTGTGAGCCGTCAGATTGCCGAGCCGCCAGCGCCAGTATTTCGTGTCAACGGCCAGCCTGCGATCGGGTTGGCCATTTCGATGGCCGCCACCGGCAATATGCTGCGTTTCGGCCAGGCACTGAACGCAAGAATGGCAGAAGTCGAGACGCAACTGCCCCATGGCATTGAGATGGTGAAGGTAGCAGACCAGTCGGCGGTGGTGAGCGACGCGGTCAGCGGCTTTGTCCGGGTGCTGGTTGAGGCCGTGCTGATTGTGCTTGCCGTCTCTTTTGTTTCACTGGGGTTACGCGCGGGGCTGGTGGTTGCCGCCGCGATACCGCTGGTACTGGCAATGACCTTTGCCGGGATGATGCTGACTGGAATTGGGTTACAACGCATTTCTCTGGGGGCGCTGATCATTGCGCTGGGGCTATTGGTGGATGATGCCATGATCACCGTCGAAACCATGGTTACCCGACTGGAAGCTGGCGAGTCGCGCAAAAGCGCCGCCACCTATGCATTCAAAACCACGGCATTTCCTATGCTCACCGGAACGTTAGTGATGATCGCCGGTTTTATCCCCGTTGGTTTTGCCGCCAGTAGCGCCGGAGAATACTGTTTTTCCCTGTTTGCGGTAGTGTTGATTGCCTTACTCTGCTCATGGGTAGTCGCCATACTCTTTTCACCGCTGACAGGTACCTGGTTGCTGCCAGCCCAAATCCATAGGCACGTCCGTGGCGCGGGACGGCTTGCGCGTGCATATCGGGTTTTGTTGGCGTGGGTGCTACGTCACCGTTTATCGACTCTGATGATCGCCGTGGCCGCACTCGCGCTGGCGGGGATCGGTACACGCTGGATGCAGGGAGAATTTTTCCCGGCTTCGGATCGCCCGGAGCTTCTGGTCAGCCTGACCCTGCCGGCAAATGCCTCTCAGCCTGAAATGGAGCGGCAGGCGGAACGCCTGGAAAAAGCGCTTAAGGGCAATGCGGATATCGATCACTACACCACGTATATCGGTTCCGGTGCAGTACGTTTTTATCTGCCAATGGATGTGTTGCTGGATAATGAAAACACCGCGCAACTGGTGGTAGTGGCGAAAAATCTGGCGGCGAGGGATCGCCTGCGCCAGCAACTGACGACGTTGCTTTCCAACCAGTTCGCCGATCTGACAACCCGTGTTTCACCGCTCGAGTTAGGGCCGCCCGTTGGCTGGCCGGTAAAATACCGGGTGAGCGGGCCGGATTATGCGCAGGTGCAACGGTTTGCGCATCGTCTGGCAGCAGAAATAGGCTCTTCATCACTGACCCGCGAAGTGAATCTGACCGCCGGTGAGCCGGAGAGGACAATTACAGTTCAGGTCAACCAGACGGCAGCGCGGGCTGCAGGGGTATCATCAGAAAGTATCGCGCAGATGCTGAATACCGTCTGGTCCGGCAGCACGGTGACTACAGTGCGGGATAACGATCGGCTGGTCGGGGTTGTATTGCGCGGCAACGATCGCGAACGGCTGGATTTTGGCACGCTGTCGACGTTGATGTTACCTACGGCAAAGGGCACAAAAATACCACTGAGCGAAGTCGCTACGTTGGCCTGGGGAGTGGACGATCCGGTTATCTGGCGTCGCCAGCGTCTGCCCTTTATCTCAGTCCAGACCGATTTGGCACCCGGTGTACGCGCTGAAAGCGTGTCGGCTGGCCTGCGTCCGACAGTGGATAAACTGCGTGCGCAATTGCCTGCCGGATACCGAATCGAAGAAGGCGGGACGGCGGCTGAATCCGATAAAGGCAACCAATCGGTCTATGCCGTATTACCGGTAACGATTGTTGTCATGCTGACGTTGTTAATGATTCAGTTGCAGCGTTTTTCTCGCATGCTGCTTGCGCTGCTGATGGCTCCTTTTGCTCTGCCGGGGATTGTCCTGGCGATGCTGCCGACGGGCACCCCGATGGGTTTTGTGGCATTGCTGGGGGTGATTGCATTGGCGGGGATGATTATTCGCAACGCGGTGATTTTGATCAGCGAAGTGGACAGCAATCTGGCGCAGGGGATGGCCGCAAACGAAGCCATTGTGGCGGCGACGGAGCACCGGGCGCGTCCCATAATGTTGACCGCCTGCGCCGCTATCCTCGGGATGATCCCTATCTCGCATCAGGTATTCTGGGGGCCGATGGCCTACGCGATTATTGGCGGGCTGATTGTGGCTACGCTGGTCACGCTGACCGTGTTACCCGCTGCCTTCAGTCTGCTTCTGGGGTGGGGCGGAACGCCGCCATTAGTCCATTCAGGCTATCAGGGAAAATCTGGTCAATAACTAAAAACCGGCGTATTACGGAAGTGGGGCGGGTGAAAGCAGAGAATGCCTCTCTTTGCCCGCTGGCAGACTCACGTTCAGCGGTGTGGCCGTGAGCCTGACTCCAGGCGAAAAAAATCAATCAGCAAGCGCATTGCCGGTGTCATAAAAGCGTTGTGCGGGTAGTAAAGAAAGAATCCCTCTTCATGTTTATGCCACTGCGGCAGGACGTGAATAAGTGTTCCTGCTTCGATGGCAGACTGAACTTGCTGCTGTTCTAATAGAGCCAGCCCGACGCCCGATTTAGCTGCGGCCAGTTGTACATTAATATCGTTGACGGTTAATGCTGCATCGACGGCAACCTCGACCTTTTCATTGCCGTGTTGCAGTTTCCAGCGATACTGCGCGCCATTCTCGCTCCAGCGATAATTAATCAAGCGATACTGGCTGAGGGCTTCAGGCCGCGTGGGAAGCGGCTGCTCGCCGAAGCAGGAGGGCGCGGCGACAATCACCATTTGCAGATCGTCGGTCATGCGCACTGCAATCATGTCTTTTGGTACGCGGTCTCCTGTGCGTATCCCGGCATCAAACCCGGCAGCCACCACATCTTCAAGGTGGTCATCAATAACTAAATCAAGTTGGATGCCGGAATAAAGCGACATGAACCGTTGCAGCTTCGGCAGAATGGCTCGTTGCGCGGCCAGACGTGACAGGTTGATGCGCAGCTTTCCCCGCAGCACCGGCCCCGTTTCGCTGACGGCCTCAACGGCATTCTCCAGCGCCTGCATTGGTACAGAGAGTCTGGCAATAAAATCCAGCCCGGCTTGTGTCGGTGAAACGCTGCGCGTGGTGCGATTGAACAGGCGAACCTGCAACCGTGTTTCAAGCGCGCGAATGGTATGACTCACCGCTGACGGGGATAGCCCCAGTCTTCCGGCGGCGCGGCGGAAGTTTTTCTCCTCGGCAACCGCCAGAAAAGCGACCAGTTCCGTGTATTCGGTACCTTTCATATTGTTGTCCCTCATTCACCAGTTCATGCAGATTATAAGGTATTAATTCGCAATCCCGGCGCTGTCAGAATGCAAAACAGATTAATAACCGAGGAGAAGAAGCGATGAAGACCATGAAACGTTGGGAAATGAACCAGACAGGACGTGACGCGTTAGCACTGAAACATGTTGCCCGGCCACGGCCCGCAGCGGATGAAGTGCTGGTAAAAGTGATGGCGGTTGCCCTCAATCATCGGGACCTGATGGTCATCGAAAATGGGCGCGGTTTACCCCTGCGTTTTCCCTTTACACCCGGTTCCGATCTTTCCGGTTGTGTAGTGACAACCGGCGCGAATGTGACCCGCTTTGTGCCTGGCAATGAAGTGATTTCTGTCTTTACGCCGGAGTGGCAGGATGGGCCGCGGCCGGGTAACGCACGTGAAATGGCCTACCGGACGCTGGGCGGATTCTATCCTGGCGTACTGGCGGAGTATGTCGTGATGAAAGAGAGTTGGCTGGTGCGCAAACCGGTTTCTCTGGATCATGTGCAAGCCAGCACTTTACCTTGCGCTACGCTCACTGCCTGGTTCGCGCTGGTCGAACGTGGCAACATTCAGCGCGATGAAACGGTGTTGATCGAAGGAACCGGTGGTGTGGCGCTGGCCGCACTGCAGATTGCCCGAATGAAAGGGGCTCGTACCTTACTAGTGACACGGAGCAGCAAGTATGAACAGGCAAAACTGTGGGGTGCGGATGAGGTGATCGATCGCCAGCAGGATGTTGTGGCAACGGTACTGGCATTAACCGGCGATCGTGGGGTGGAACATGTGCTGGAACTTGTCGGCGGCAGCCATCTGGGTCAGTCCGCCGCAATGGCGGCGGTGGGCGGGAAAATTTATCTAATTGGTGCGCTGGCAGGTTTCGAGGTTTCTTCGCCACTGGAACCGTTACTGTTTAAGGATCTGCATCTTTATGGCATTGGTACCGGACACCGGCGGGCGCTTGAAGATCTCTGCGCAGCCGCCGACCAACAAGGATTTGTCCCAGTGATAGACCAGGTTTATCCGCTGGAAGCGTTGCCAGCGGCGCTGGCACATCTGGAATGTGGACCGTCAGGCAAGATAATTATCACCATGGTTAATAAATAAAGGGGGGTGACTATATCTTGCGGACCTATTATTCGCGAATGATGTTTTGCTTGTAAAAAAATAAAAGGGCGGGGTAATTCATCGCCCGTTCGTATTTATTTGAGTACCAATAAATGCATTTTTTCCGTCACATCATCCAGTAACTCAAAACGACGGCGATATTCTGCACGCTTTTTACTGGCGATACTTTCCATCGACTTACGCGAAAATGTCAGCGGCAAACGCCAGCGCCAGGCATTATCTTTTACCCCTTCAATCGAGGTCCAAAATTCATCATAACTGGCATGGAAATGTCGCCCCTTGCTCAGGCGATAACGCAGTGCGCGGAAGACATGCCCGTTATCACTGACGCCATAGATCGCCGAAACGCCGGTCAGCGTGGCGAGCTGGCTAAGTACTTCAAGGATGATTTTTTTCGGGAATACGCCGTGGCAGGCGCGGGTCGCCAGTTTAATCACCTCATGACTGATCTCTTTGCGCGGACCTTGCAAACCACCAATGACCAGAATTTGCTGACCTTTTTCGCTGATCACGCTGAACGTCGCGCTGGCCAGTAACGTATTGTCGCCATCGTACAACCAGAGTGTGCTTTCCCCTTCGCGCTCCGCTTTGCTGGCGTTAGAAGCATACACCGTGAAATGCGTCTCATCTTTCCCCATAAACTCAAGGATCTTCGTGGGTTCAGTCGCACTGAGGGCGGCGGCCAGTTGCGGCGATACGTTATTATCAAGCCAGTGGTAGTGGTTAATAATGGCATCGGCGCGCTGTGAGGCATGTAAGCCGCGTGTCAGATACTGACGGTGCGATTTACTCGGCAGTGTGATTTGGGTCGCCAACAGACGGTCGAAATCCGCACGGCGTGAAAGCGCATTAAGCATGCGGTTGGTAGCGGACCAGAATAGCAGCGAACGCAGCAGAAACTTAAGGCGATACTCTCGCTTTTTCCATATAGGGCCGGGCACAATGCGGCCACTCACCAGATCGCTAATAATGTGTGAATTATTATTTTGTTTAAGTTCTGTTGGTTGACTAATATTCGACACGATGAATAGCCTCTAAATAATGTATTAACATTTTAGAGGTATAAGAAATACAAATTAATAGGCGAGATTTTTTTATTTCTCTTTCATTTAACCTTTATTTAATTAACAGTCTGAATGTGATTATTAAGCCATCTGTCAAGGATTTTCCTATACTCAAAAAAAGGGGGGAATTATGTATCAACGTCTTGATGGAGAGTGCTGGCGGCATATCTGGCTGGTTGGCGATCTGCATGGTTGCCACCAGCGTTTAATGCAGGCGCTGCGCGAGCGCCATTTTGATCCCTACCAGGATCTGCTGGTGTGCGTGGGGGATTTAATCGATCGCGGGCCGGATAGTCTGCACTGCCTGGCTCTGCTCAAAAAGAATTGGTTTAAGACCGTGCGTGGTAATCATGAGCAGATGGCGATTGACGCCTTGCGTTTTGGCGATATGGCGATGTGGCAACTCAATGGTGGTGGCTGGTTTAGTGCTCTCAGCGAGGCTGAACAGCAAGAAGCGCTGGCAGCGCTGCGTACCTGCGCTGAATTGCCTTATATTTTGGAGCTACGCTGTGGTGGCGCGGTGAACGTCATCGCGCATGCGGATTACCCGGCTGAAGAGTACCAGTGGGAGCAAGCCGTGAACGGCGAATCGGTGCTGTGGCGTCGTGACAGACTCAACCAATGGCTGGCAGGAAAAGGGCAGCGTATTGCGGGGGCCGATCATTTCTGGTTTGGTCATACGCCGCTGAAAGCGCGTATTGACAAACAAAACCAGCACTACATCGACACCGGTGCCGTCTTCGGCGGCGAGTTGACGCTGGTGCAATTACAGTAGCTAAAAATCGCTGAATTCATTGGCCGGGTGCCAGAAGCCATCAATAAACTCTTCGATGGGAAAACAACCACCATAGCGTATGCGTTGATTGTCCATGGCAACAAGGCACTGCTGCTCCGTATTAAACACATCGACTACGATGTCGTCACATCCACCGTCCAGGTAGCAAACGAATAAGACCAGCGCGAACATTCCGTCCCTCAGTTCCGGACAACGTATTGATAAGTGTAGGGGATGAATTCAGGCAGGGGAAATCAGGTAAGTAAATAACCCGTCTTACGGACGGGTTTCCATTGGATCAGGCAAGGCGCATAACCCAGGTATCAGATTGTTGATCGTAGTGCTCGCGATAGAGAACCGAATGTTCGCCGTTAAGGAGCGCGGGAATGCTGGTGTCCGCGTCCCAGGCATCAAGCTGCATACATAAATCAGGATCGGAACTACAGGGGATATGTAACGTTCGCTCCCCCTGGTTCTCTCCCTGCAACTCGGCATCATCGATTTCGAATGCGCCAATGCGCACGCTGGTTTTCGTCATAATGCTCTCCGTTGAACGTTGAAATGTGGTACGACCAGATGGTCGCCCAAATTTGAGCCTGGTACAACACGGAGAAAGATGCCAGTCAGAAGGTGCGGTTTTTTTGTGCGCCGTCACGCATTGCTGGCAAACAATCGGCCATCGCGTACCAGTTCACGCGGATAACTATTCTTCAGGCGCGTTCCCACCTTTTTCGCCAGACCCAGCGGCTGTCCCTGGAAAGTGACAATGACATCATCACGCGCTGGCACTGTTTGCGGGTAAATATCGCGTCCGCGATACCACTCCTCCGCCTCGGCCAGTGTCAGGGAGAACGCCCGTGGGTTACCCTGACCCGCCAGCGCAATTACCGCTTCATGCTGCCAGCGAAACCCTTTGTTGTGCGTTTCCGCCAGACGCAGACCAATGCGCGAGAAGCGGACTTTGCCGATTAACGGCTCAATTTCGGTTGGAAACAGCCACAGTTCTTTATCGCGCTGCCACAGGCGCAGGCTGCCGTCCCAGCGTAAACCGATGGCGGCGGCGGCCGTTGAGATCTGTGCTGCTTCTTTTGCTTTGAGCGGTGTGAAGGGGAAGTTACCTACTTTGTAAGTCGGCGCAGGTAAAGGCTTGACCGCTGCTGTTTTACGCAGACGGGCGACAAAAAAGCCTTCGCAGTCGTAAAGTTGCGGGAATACATGCAGGAAACCTTCTGCTGTTAAGGCACGAGCGGCATCGGCAAACAGCCCATCCAGCGGCAGAAATTCGACGGCGTCCGGGTACTGCTCCCGTAACCAGTGGCAGATGTTTTCATTTTCGTCGCGGTTGAGCGTGCAGGTGGAATAGACCAGTGTGCCGCCGGGGCGCAGCGCGTGAAAAGCACTATCAATCAGTTCACGCTGCGTGGCTGCAATTTCAATATTGCTGGCTACGGACCAGTTTTTCAGCGCATCCGCATCTTTACGCACCACACCTTCGCCGGAGCAAGGCGCATCAAGCAGAATGGCGTCGAACATCTCCGGTAACGCCTGGCCGAATACGCGGCCATCAAAATGGGTCAGGGCCACATTGCGGATGCCATTGCGGCTGATATTCGCATGCAACACTTTGACGCGGCTGGCGGAAAATTCGTTGGCAAGAATGGCCCCGGAATTGTTCATCCGCGCGGCGATCTGCGTGGTTTTGGAGCCCGGGGCGGCGGCGACATCCATCACGCGCTGCGGCATTTCACCATCGGCAAACAGCGCTGCAACCGGCAACATTGAGCTGGCTTCCTGAATATAAAACATCCCACTCAGGTGCTCAGCGGTACTGCCCAGCGGCAGCGCTTCTTCATCATCACGCTCGATCCAGAACCCTTCCTCGCACCACGGTACCGGCGTCAGTTGCCAGCCATAAGGGGCGACAAGGGTGAGAAAATCGGCGACGGAAATTTTCAGCGTGTTGACGCGGATGCTGCGGCGTAGCGGGCGCTGGCAGGCAGCGATAAACTCATCGAAAGAGAGATGTTCTGGCATTACCAGGCGCATTTGTGCGAGAAATTCGTCAGGAAGGTAGACAGCGTTTTGAGCCACGGGGCGCACCACAAGGAGAAAAACAGGCGCGCAGTGTAGCATAAAGGCTCCGGCGCAGACACGCCGGAGATGGGAAGGGAAGGTTAGCGGGGAAGGGCTGTGCCCCATGTGCGCCACTCTTTCGGCTCGCTTTCCAGCAGCAGGAAGTGTTTGCCCGGCAGCGCTTTCGGTGCCAGCGGCGTCGCCGGCGGCGTGGCGAAAGCAATACCGCCGCGAATGAACTGATTGAATGTCCCGGTTTTGACGACACCACCGACCAGACCGAAGTCCAGCGTATAGCCGGAAGCCAACCAGAATACGCTGTTATTACGCACCAAATGCTGGTAGTTTTTGCTGATGCGCATCGCCACCATCACACGATCCGATAAGGTGCCCAGTGTCGTTCCGGTCACCGTACCTACCTCAATTCCGCGGAACAGTACCGGTGTACCGATATTTATTGAGCCCACTTCCGGTGCTTCAACAATAATGTTCAAGCCATCAAGGTAACGGGAATCGGCGATCGTCGCTTCTGAAATTTCAAAATCGCGGTGCATATCGCCCCGGCCCGGTTCGACGTTGATATAAGGCTGCAACAACGTATCCAGATGCTCGACACCCGCCGCCGATATCTGTGGCGTGATCACCGAGAAACGCGAGCCGTTGCGCGCGAAGTTCCGTACATATTCCGGATAGAGTACCGCGCTCGCCTGCACTTCATTTTTATCAGTGATCAAGTGCAGCTCCTGGACCTGGCCGATATCGATGCCCAGATAACGGATCGGCATGCCCGCCGCGAGTTTCCCGGCGTCATACGCATGCAGTGTGATTTGCCCGCCGACGGCGCGAGCCGCGGTTTCCGAGGCGTAAAGTTGGCGCTTCTCTCCCTTTTTCAGTTCCCGGTTTGCGCTGCTCAGATTGTCAAAACTGATGGCGCCTTTGATGGCGCGTGAAAGCGGTGAGGCCTGAACTGTCAACCCGCTGCCATTAAGCTGTACTTTCGCGCCGCCCTCAGCCCAGAAGACGCTGTTGCTGGTTAGCAAATCGCGGTATTCGGGTTTGATATGCAGATCGATATCAAAGGCATTGGCGCGCGGGCGCACGCTGATCACTTCACCCACTTCAAACTTGCGGTAGAGAACGACCGAACCGGCCTGTATGTCCGGCAGGGTATCTGCCGTCAGCGTCAACGTTGTGGTGGGCAGATCGCTGATGCTGTTTTCCAGTGCTCTATCGAGGTTAGCAAACAGCGGATAGCTCTTTTTCATTTCGCCTTTCACACCGGGCAGAATGCGGATGCCGCCGTTTACCCATTCGTTGGCGCTGGCAGCGAGAAACTCGATGCCATCCAGCCCAACTTTGACATCAATGCGGCTGTTCACCACGAATTTACTGTCGCCGTGGACCAGGTCGCCATATTGCGGATCGATAGCGATGGCAAAAGTGACACCCTGATTCGTTAGTTTACGCTCCAGCACCTGGCCGATTTTGACACCATGCAGCACCAGCGGTTGTCCGGCATCGATACCATAGCTTTCCGGCGCAGTAAGTGTCAGGGTAATCACGCCCGGTTCCTGCAACAGGTTTTTATCTGCTGGCAACACGACAAATTGATTGCGCGGCTGGCCTTCGCCTGGTATCAACTCCAGCGTACTGCCGGTCAGCAACGAGCTGAGATTGGTATCGCTGAGCGAAATCTTCGGGTTACGCATTTCGATACGGGTATTGTCGCGCAGCAAATTAACAACGCTCGGATCGACGGTCATTTCACCACTGACCGACCCTCCCGGATTGAGGTCGATTTTGGTCAACTGCCCCACTTCCAGCCCTTGATACATCAGCGGTGTCGATCCGGCTTTCAAACCTTGTCCCCCGGGCAGGTCAAGCTTCACCAGTACGCCGCGCTGGCTGTGCGCTAAATCTTCGTATAATCCGTACTCATCATCCTGCACCGCAGGCTGTGATTCATCCGGAGAGTCAAATGCAATCGCGCCATTAACCAGCGCCGCCAGGCTTTCAAGCTGCACTTTCGCGCCACTCAGGCTGACATCGGCTTTCACGCCGGAGACATTCCAGAAGCGGCTGCCTTTTTTCACCAGGTTGGTGAAGCGGCGCTCGATCAACACGTCGATAGTGACACCCTGTTTATTGGGATTGATCGAGTAGTCGTAAACGCGGCCAACCGGGATTTTGCGGAAATAGACCAACGAACCGCTGTTCAGCGCTCCGAGATCCGGAGCGTGCAGATGGATCATCAACTCGCCATTGTTCAGCCGGTATTTCGGCTGCGTATCCAGCGCAGTAAAGTGATCCTGCGGGTCGCCTTTACCAGGCATCATGCCGATATAGTTGCCGCCGACCAGCGCATCGAGACCGGATATTCCTGCCAGCGAGGCTTTAGGTGTGACCAGCCAGAACTGCGTTTCGTTGCGCAGCGCATCCTTCATATTCGATTTGATACTGGCGCGCACTTCGATTTTTTTCAGATCGTCACTGAGACGAATGTCCTGAACAGTCCCGACCTCGACGCCCTGATAGCGCACCGGAGTCCGCCCGGCGACGATGCCATCAGCCGACATAAAATCGATGGTAATGGTGTTGCCGCGATCTTCGTAGCTGCTCCAGATAAGCCAGCTTGCTATCAATAGGGCGATGACCGGCAACAGCCAGAACGGCGAAATGCGCCGTTTCGTTTTAATTCGCGCTTCAGTCGGCGAAGCGGGGGTTTCCTGACTCATGTGCATCCCAAAGTAAGCGGCTGTCCAGCCATTCCACAGCAAGAATAGTCAAAATTACCGCCGCGCCGAAATAAAACGCGGCTGGTCCCATGGTAAAAGCGAGTAGCTGGTCGCGATTAATCAGTGACATCATCAATGAAATGACAAACAGATCGAGCATCGACCAGCGCCCAATCCACGTCACGAAGCGCAGTAACAGAATGCGAGTGCGTAACCCCTGTTCAAATTTAAAATGGATGCTGACAAGCAATGTAAACAGCACAATAACCTTGGTAAACGGCACCAGAATACTGGCGATAAATACCACACCAGCCACCGCGATATTGCTGTGAGCGAGCGAAATAATACCGGAGAGAATGGTATCCTCCTGACGGGAACCATTCACGTAAATTATTGAAATCGGCAGCAGGTTCGCCGGAAACAGCAAAATAAAAGAGGCAATCAGCGACGCCCAGCACTTTTGCAGACTCTGCTTGCGTCGATGGGTCAGTGGAATGTGGCAGCGCGGGCAGCGTCCCCGAATATCAGGAAAACCGGTGAAATGGCAGCCCAGACACACTTCCAGCTTCTGGTCCGGCCGTTTTGCGGGCCGTTGAGGATAGAAACGATCCCAGAGTTGCTCCACATTGAGATGGATTAACGTCATGATGCTGAGAACGACCAGAGAGCCGAACGCAAACAGCCCAACGCCTGGCTGCAGGAAAGCGTAATCTTGCACTTTGATGGAGGCAACACCGACGCCGACCAGATAGATATCCAGCATGACCCACTCTTTGAGCTTCTCCAGCATTAATAGTACCGGGCGCAGGTTCATTCCCAGAATGTTGCCAAGCCACAGATAGGCGATGGCCGTCACCAGTACCAGCGGCGCGCCAACGGTGCAAAAAAGCACCATGGCAGCGGTGAGTGGCGAGCCCTGCATGGTCATTTGCCAGATCCCCTGCAGCAGGTTGGCATCGATACGCACACCGAGTAAATAGAGATGCAGCAGCGGTTCACCCCAGGCGAAGGGCATCAGTAAGATCATGGTGATGGCCATTGCGCCGAGGCGGGTTAATGACCAGTCGCGACCGTCACGCACTTTCGCATCACAGCAGGGGCAAAATGCACTTTGGTGCGATTTTATAATCGGTAACGCAAAAAGCGTATCGCATTGCGGGCAGCGCTGATAATGTGCGCGGGGTAGTGCTTCACCAACCTGATGAACGGCAATTTTTTTGGTAGGTCTGATGTGTTGTATCTTGAGAGCCATTGCGTGCTTCAGAAAAGGTTTGGATAAAACTATCTTAACTCATGAATGGAACATCTTGAGCATCAACGCATTTAATGCTTATTTTAATAGGCTAAGCAGTTTCTCAAAGTTACAAAGCAAAACGGTCAGGTAATGAACAAAACAGAATTTTACGCGGATCTTAATCGCGATTTTCAGGCGTTAATGGCAGGTGAGACCAGTTTTTTAGCCACTCTGGCGAATACCAGTGCGCTGTTGTTTGAGCGTCTTGATGGCGTGAACTGGGCGGGCTTTTACCTGCTGGAAGGTGATACGCTGGTGTTAGGGCCGTTCCAGGGCAAAGTCGCCTGTGTTCGTATCCCTGTTGGTCGCGGCGTCTGTGGAACGGCAGTGGCACAAGCGCGTGTGCAGCGCGTGGAAGATGTTCATCAATTTGACGGACATATCGCTTGTGATGCCGCCAGTAACGCTGAAATCGTACTCCCTGTTATGGTGAATGATCAGATTATTGGTGTACTGGATATCGATAGCGTGGTCTTCTCTCGCTTCACGGCTGAGGATGAACAAGGGTTGAGCGAGCTGGTTTCACATCTGGAAAATGTTCTCGCGGCGACCGATTATCAAAAAATCTTTGCCACCGTCGCAGGATAATCAGCGGATAACGTAGCATTTACTGAATGCGTCATTATAATGACGCCTGTTCATGCCTGCGCTTGTTGGCAACGTCCGTTGTAATCAGGAAATTTCATGGAAAATCAACCTAAGTTGAATAGCAGTAAAGAAGTTATCGCTTTTTTGGCCGAACGCTTTCCTCACTGTTTCAGTGCTGAAGGTGAAGCACGTCCCCTGAAAATCGGTATTTTTCAGGATCTGGTTGAGCGCGTTGAGGGTGAGATGAATCTCAGCAAAACCCAACTCCGTTCCGCCTTACGTCTTTATACTTCAAGCTGGCGTTACCTGTACGGTATCAAAGCTGGGGCGGCTCGCGTCGATCTCGATGGCAACGCCTGCGGTGTGCTGGATGAGCAACACGTAGAGCACGCTCGCAAGCAGCTTGAAGAAGCTAAAGCGCGTGTTCAGGCGCAACGCGCTGAACAGCAAGCTAAAAAACGAGAAGCTGCCGCTGCTGCGGGTCAGGAAGACGCACCGCGTCGCGAACGTAAAGCCCGTCCGGCTCCACGTCGTAAAGAGGGTGCCGAGCGTAAACCTCGGGCAGACAAACCTGTTGCGAAAACGCCACGGGCGACGCAGCAGGAAGAGCGCCATACTCCTGTTTCAGATTTATCTGTACTGAGCGTGGGCCAGAACCTGAAGGTGAAAGCGGGGAACAATGCGATGGATGCTACGGTGCTGGAAATCACTAAAGATGGCGTTCGCGTACAGCTTAGTTCGGGTATGTCGATGATCGTACGCGCAGAACATTTATTGTTCTGAAACGGAGGCTTGGCCTTGCATGAACACTTTGTTTAAGCGCACGGCGTTAGTGGGTCTGTTATTCGTAACAGGCCATGCTATCGCTGTGGAAGATATCACCCGTGCCGATCAAATTCCGGTTTTGAAGGAAGAGACTCAGCACGCGACAGTAAGTGAACGCGTTACCTCACGTTTCACCCGTTCTCACTACCGTCAGTTCGATTTGGATCAAGCTTTCTCCGCGAAGATCTTTACCCGCTACCTCAACTTGCTCGACTACAGCCACAATGTGCTGCTTGCCAGCGATGTTGAGCAGTTTTCGCAAAAGAAAGGCGTGCTCGGCGATGAGCTGCGCAGCGGGAAACTGGACGTTTTCTACGACCTGTACAATCTTGCGCAAAAGCGTCGATTTGAACGTTATCAGTATGCACTGAAAGTACTGGAACGGCCGATGGATTTCAGTGGCAACGACACCTTTAACTTAGACCGCAGCAAAGCGCCGTGGCCGAAAGATGAGGCGGAGCTGAACTCGCTGTGGGACAGCAAAGTTAAGTATGATGAGCTGAACCTGAAACTCACCGGAAAAGATGATAAAGAGATCCGTGAAACACTGACTCGCCGCTATAAATTTGCGATTCGCCGGCTGGCGCAGACCAATAGCGAAGATGTGTTCTCGCTGGCAATGACCTCATTCGCTCATGAAATCGATCCGCATACCAATTACCTCTCACCGCGTAATACTGAGCAATTCAATACTGAAATGAGCCTCTCGCTTGAAGGTATTGGCGCAGTGCTGCAGGGAGACGATGATTACACCGTGATCAACTCGATGGTTGCTGGTGGTCCTGCGGCGAAAAGCAAAGCGATTACCGTTGGCGATCGTATTGTTGGTGTCGGCCAATCCGGGCAGAACATGGTTGATGTCATTGGCTGGCGTCTTGATGATGTGGTTGCTCTGATCAAAGGGCCGAAAGGCAGCAAAGTGCGCCTCGAAATCTTGCCGGCAGGTAAGGGAACAAAAACGCGCATTGTGACGCTGACGCGTGAGCGTATTCGTCTGGAAGACCGTGCCGTGAAAATGTCCGTGAAGACGGTCGGCAAAGAAAAAGTGGGCGTACTGGATATTCCGGGTTTCTACGTTGGGCTAACTGATGATGTTAAAGCGCAATTGCAAAAGCTGGAAAAACAGAACGTTAGCAGCGTGGTTATTGATTTGCGCAGCAATGGCGGCGGTGCGCTGACCGAAGCTGTGTCGCTTTCCGGTCTGTTTATTCCGTCCGGACCGATTGTGCAGGTGCGCGATAATAACGGCAAAGTACGCGAAGACAGTGATACGGACGGTGTGGTCTATTATAAAGGCCCGTTAGTGGTGCTGGTTGACCGCTTTAGTGCCTCGGCATCGGAAATCTTTGCGGCGGCGATGCAGGATTATGGTCGCGCGTTGATTGTTGGCGAACCGACTTTCGGTAAAGGCACCGTTCAGCAATATCGCTCGCTTAACCGGATTTACGATCAGATGTTGCGTCCTGAGTGGCCAGCGTTGGGTTCGGTGCAATACACTATCCAGAAATTCTATCGTGTTAACGGTGGCAGCACGCAGCGCAAGGGCGTGACGCCGGATATCATTATGCCGACCGGCACGCAGGTGACAGAGACTGGGGAAAAATTCGAAGACAATGCACTGCCGTGGGACAGCATAAAAGCTGCCACTTTTGTGAAGTTTGGTGATTTGAAACCGTTCGGGCCGACGTTGCTGAAGGAACATGAAGAGCGAATTGCGAAAGATCCTGAATTCCAGTACATCATGAAGGACATCGCACGTTTTAATGCTCTGAAAGATAAACGCAATATTGTATCGCTGAATCTGGCGCAACGTGAGAAAGAGAACGCCGAAGATGATGCAATTCGTCTTTCACGTCTCAACGACCGCTTCAAGCGTGAGGGTAAACCGTTGCTGAAAAAACTGGATGATCTGCCGAAGGATTATCAGGAACCGGATCCGTACCTCGACGAGACGGTACATATCGCGCTTGACCTGGCGCATGAGGAAAAGGATCGACCCGCAGAAGACCCTGTCCCCGCGAAGTAATCCCCCCACAGGCACAAGAAATTGTGCCTGTTTTTTTAACGCATCTTTACTGGCGTAAGTATTATGCTACAAAATGTAAAGTTGTGTTTTTCTGGTGACTTACGACACTCTGATGCTTGAAAATGGCGCGTATACCCATACGATGTGGGTAACCGCATTGTGCGTTTTGTTAATTTGAGGTTAAAAGAAAATTATGATGCGAATCGCGCTCTTCCTGTTGACTAACCTGGCTGTGATGTTGGTATTCGGCCTGGTGCTTAGCCTGACGGGCATTCAGTCGAGCAGCGTTCAGGGCTTGATGATTATGGCGCTGCTGTTTGGTTTTGGCGGCTCGTTCATTTCACTGTTGATGTCGAAATGGATGGCACTCAAATCGGTGGGTGGTGAAGTGATCGAACAACCGCGTAACGATATGGAACGCTG
Source organism: Kosakonia arachidis (assembly GCF_900116535.1). Lineage (GTDB taxonomy): Bacteria > Pseudomonadota > Gammaproteobacteria > Enterobacterales > Enterobacteriaceae > Kosakonia > Kosakonia arachidis. The sequence continues at coordinate 582,777 of NZ_FPAU01000004.1, forward strand.
GTTGATGGATACCGTGGCGCAACAGTCTCGCCAGGCGGGTATCGCTATGCCTCAGGTCGCCATTTATCATGCACCGGATATTAACGCCTTTGCGACCGGCGCGCGCCGTGATGCCTCATTGGTGGCAGTCAGCACCGGCTTGCTGCAGAACATGAGCCGTGACGAAGCCGAAGCGGTGATTGCCCACGAAATTAGCCATATTGCCAATGGCGACATGGTCACAATGACGCTGATTCAGGGGATCGTGAACACATTTGTGATCTTCATTTCACGTATAATCGCGCAGGTTGCAGCCGGGTTCCTCAGCGGCAATCGCGATGATGGGGAAGAGAGCAACGGCAATCCGATGATCTACTTCGCGGTTGCAACCGTACTGGAGCTGGTGTTCGGTATTCTGGCCAGCATTATTACTATGTGGTTCTCCCGCTATCGCGAGTTCCATGCTGATGCTGGCTCTGCAAAACTGGTTGGCCGCGAGAAAATGATTGCTGCGTTGCAGCGTCTGAAAACCAGTTATGAGCCGCAGGAGGCGAGTAGCATGATGGCATTTTGCATCAACGGTAAATCTAAATCGCTGAGTGAGCTATTCATGACACACCCGCCGCTGGACAAACGCATTGAAGCACTGCGTTCAGGTGAGTATCTAAAATAACGCAGCGGCAGGAAATGCAAAGCGCGCCACCGGCGCGCTTTTTTATCATCCCTAAACCCCCGCGGAAGAGGGGGATTAATTACTCTGCTTTCGGCTGTGAGATCCGTAACCCGCTGATGATGGCCGCTACGGTAGCCAGCGTACCTGCCAGCAATAATGAAAGATGTGTGCCGTGAGTGTTAAACATATTGAACATTAATGCCACAAGTGCAGCACCGGTGCTTTGCCCCAGCAACCGTGCTGTACCGAGCATTCCGCTGGCACCACCGCTGCGCTGTTGCGGTGCCGCAGTGATAATGGTGTGGTTGTTTGGTGACTGGAACAAACCAAAACCAGCACCACACAACGCCATACGCCATATGATATCGATATCTGACGGTGAGCCCGGGAGAAGCGCAAGTGCGAAAAGCCCGCATGCCATCATCGCCATCCCTATTGCACCCAGCAACCCGGCATGCACACGCTCAATCAGATAACCGGCCAGCGGCGCAATCACCATCGTTGCCAGTGGCCAGGGCGTCAGCAAAAGGCCTGTTTCTACTTCACTACGTCCAAGCACGGTTTGCAGAAAGAAGGGCAGGGAAACCAGCGCCAGCATCTGCGCACAGAACGAGCAGAGCGACGTGCCGATAGAGAGCGAAAAAAGTGGAATGCGCAGTAAGTCGACTGGCAGAAGTGGCACCGGCAGTCGCAGTTGTCGGCGCACAAAGACACCGCCAATGATCAGCAAAGCAATTATTTCGGCCACCACAAGTCTGGTTGATTGCCCCTGTGCAAAACTACTCAGCGCGGTAATCAGCAAGCCAAATGTTAATGCATTCATTACAGCGCTTGGCAGATCAAATTTGGGCCTTGAAATACGTGCTGCATTAGGCGGTAAAAATTTCATTGCCAGCAATAAAGCAATAATGCCGAGCGGTACGTTAATCAGGAATAACCATTGCCAGGAAGCTACGGAGAGAATGGCGCCGGCGATTGTCGGCCCGGCCGCAGAGGAAACCGCCACCACAAAAGAGTTAATACCCATGCCGCGCCCGAGGCTACGGTGCGGGTAGATAAGGCGAATGAGTGCAGTATTCACGCTCATTAGGGCCGCGCCGCCAAACCCTTGCGCCACGCGTGCCAGTGTTAATGTCAGTAATGAGTCAGAGAGTGCGCAGAGCAGGGAAGTGAGAGTAAACAATACCAGACCACACTGATAAACCCGACGGTATCCAAACATGTCACCGAGAAAAGAGAGCGTGAGCAGGGAGATCACGATCGCAATCTGGTAAGCATTAACAATCCAGATAGAACTCGCGGGTGAAGCGTTGAGATCGCGTGCAATAGTTGGTAGCGCGACGTTGGCAATAGTCCCATCAAGTACTGCCATTGCGATACCAAGAATAATGGTCAACACTGCGCCATAACGCAGTGGGACGGGGAGTCCGTCCGGAGAAGATTTATCCATATTAATTTCAGGGCTAATGTCACACAGTTATTTGTATAATGATTCTATCATCTGCATTCGGGCTTGATGTCGCAGATTTGTAACGGGCTTTATGTCGCAGAATTCTAAGGAAGTTGACAAACGTGCATTGCGGCAGTTGAGCGACGAATTTATAATAAAAACCGATTCTAAATTTTCTAAAACACACGCGATGAGGTGATTAATGGCTATCGCAGATTTGGACAAGCAGCCAGATTCTGTCTCTTCAGTATTGAAGGTATTTGGCATTCTGCAGGCGCTCGGCGAAGAGCGTGAAATCGGCATCACCGAACTGTCGCAGCGTGTCATGATGTCGAAAAGCACCGTCTATCGCTTTTTGCAAACAATGAAATCATTGGGTTATGTTGCGCAGGAAGGAGAGTCTGAAAAATATTCCCTGACGCTTAAGCTGTTCGAGCTTGGCGCACGTGCGTTGCAAAACGTTGATCTTATCCGCAGTGCGGATATCCAGATGCGTGAACTCTCTCGTCTGACGAAAGAGACTATCCATCTGGGTGCACTCGATGAGGACAGCATTGTTTACATTCATAAAATAGATTCGATGTATAACTTGCGTATGTATTCTCGCATTGGTCGCCGCAACCCGCTGTACAGTACTGCTATCGGTAAAGTGCTGCTGGCCTGGCGCGATCGTGAAGAGGTTAAGCAGATCCTTGAAGGGGTTGAATATAAGCGCAGCACCGATCGTACGATTACCAGCACTGAAGATCTTCTGCCGATGCTGGATGTTGTGCGGGAACAAGGCTACGGTGAAGATAATGAGGAACAGGAGGAAGGCCTGCGCTGCATTGGCGTACCCGTGTTCGACCGTTTTGGTGTGGTCATCGCTGGTCTGAGTATCTCTTTCCCGACGCTGCGTTTCTCTGAAGAGCGTCTACATGAATATGTGGCTATGCTTCATCAGGCTGCCCGCAAGATTTCTGAACAGATGGGTTATAACCAGTATCCGTTCTGACCGACGAAAAAAACCGCCATGATTGAGCTGGTCTCACAATGATGGCGGTTTTTGTTTCGATGCTAGCCGTTGTCGATAACGGTGTCGCTTTTACGTAGCAGAGGGCAATTAACCAGCCCGAAAAATCCAATGTCCGAATGGACATATTGTGCGGTATAGGTATCACGCGCGGTTACATATTTACACTGTAATCCCAGACCACCGGCATTTTCATTACTGCCAATCAGCACACCATAACCGCTCAACAGAAGCGCAATCCACAGCAGCGCAACAACGATAACGGGGCGAATAATTGTCCGCATATCAGATCCTTGCTCCATACTAAATCATATCTTCAAGCTACCTGATTCATAGACTGAAACAAGTCATGCATTCCGAAAAATCACGAATAGAGGTACGGTTAGTCGCTGTTTAATGTTGCCATGCTAACCTGTTGATACCTGACAATGTACTGGAGAGTGGAGTGAGAAAATATAAGTGGCTGATCCTGATTGTCGTGCTGGTAGGCTGCCTGCTGCTCTGGACTCAAATGCTTAACGTGATGTGCGATCAGGATGTACAATTTTTTAGTGGCATCTGCATCGTCAACAAATTCATCCCCTGGTAATGGCAATTTCTCAGTGAATGGTATCCTTCCTTGACGCCAGTGGTAAAATGTCGCGTCAACATTGAGGTGGTAAAATGAACGAAGTCATTAATTCGGGCGCGCTTAATATTGCGTCTATTGTTGTTTCTTTGGTGGTTCTGCTGGTTGGGCTGGTTCTGTGGTTCTTTATCAATCGTGCCAGCTCGCGTACAAATGAGCAGATTGAGTTGCTTGAAGCGCTGTTGGATCAGCAAAAACGGCAAAATGCACTGTTGCGCCGTCTGTGTGAATCCAACGAGCCCGAAAAAGAGCCGCAAACTTCCCCTGCTAAAGTGCAGGAAAAAGAAGATGATGAGGATTTGATCCGTCTAGTGGCGGAACGCTAAAGGCGCAGGAGAATGAGATGGTCTGGAAAAACCCTTGGTATAATCCTGCACTTTCTCATCACTCCCCTGATGGGTTCATCAATACGGCATCTGTCACACATCAACCCGGTGACGTTAAGCGCTGGCGCAATGAGCGTAAGGCTGCCGGGCTTCCCCGTCCTCCCGCTGATGGTTATGAACGTTTTATCGAGCAGTGGTGGCAGAAAGTAGAAATCACTGGCGATAGCGACGGTTTGTGGTGGCTGGGCCATGCCAGCATTTTGTTACGCCTTCAGGGGCAATACCTGCTGACCGATCCTGTTTTCTCCCGCCGTGCTTCACCTGTCCGTTTTGCCGGTCCGCAGCGTCGTACACCGTCTGCGCTTGCCATTGCAGATATTCCGCAACTGGATGTGATCCTGATTTCCCACAATCATTATGATCATCTGGATACGTGGACGCTGCGCGCGTTATTGCGCCGTTTTCCTGACGTGCAGTTCTTCGTTCCGCTTGGGGTGGGGGCGTTGATCCGTCGCCTGGGCGCACGGCACGTAACGGAACTGGATTGGTGGCAAAGTATGATATTTCAGGGAATGGTTTACACGGCGGTACCTGCACAACATTGGAGCATGCGCACATTATGGGACCGCAACCGTTCATTATGGTGTGGTTGGGTCGTTGAATCAGCAGAAGGGCGTTTCTGGTTTGCTGGCGATACGGGATACACTCCGGAGCTGCTCACTATTCCGCAGCGTTTAGGCGCGCTGGATGCTGTTGCATTACCTGTAGGCGCTTATGCGCCGCGCTGGTTTATGTCAATTCACCACATGGATCCGCAAAGTGCTGTTGCGTTATGGCAACAACTGGGCAGCCCGCTGGCGTTTCCTGTTCATTGGGGCGTGTTTGAGCTGGCTGATGAATCACTGGATCAACCGGTAAAGGAATTGCAACTGTCATTAAGCGAAGCGGCAATCGATAATGATAACTTTAGGATCCTGAAAATTGGTCAGTATTTACCCCTCGCTTAATACTCTTGCTTCGCTCCAAAAGGATTGTGATTTTAAATGACATTGTTTTATTTTTATCGAAACGTTTTTATTGCCTTTTTATGAGGCAGTGTCATCATAAATTCATTATTTTGGTGCAAGGCAAAGTTTATTTGCACACCAATTATACACAGTAAACCGGGGAAATAGTTTCTCTGTGTTTCTTAATAGTTTAAGAATCTTCCTGGTCGATAAAAAAGCATAACTATGCGCAAAAAGTTCTTATGATATACGCTATATACATAGGCATATTGTGGCGTATTTGAGCACATGGAACCTGTTGAGCAGTGGTGAAAAATCAGCTATTGTCGATACATGAGGATAAGGAACTGGCGACTGTTATAGCGTTCATCGGAATGCATAAAAGTGCAGAAGAAGCTTTGATAACCTTAGAATTTGTGCGTCGGATCCAGACATGTTTAAAAATGGCTTGCCATAATTTACATATTGTGTGATAACACGTTTTGGGTCAATCGAGGTACAGTTCTGTTTATGTGTGGCATTTTCAGTAAAGAAGTCCTGAGTAAAACGTTTCGTTGAATACAGCTTCTCTGCCGAACCTTATATTAGTGCCTCAAGCAGTAATGTCTCAGTTTTCTCAGTCAATGCCTGCGGGCGAAGTATATACATTAAGGAATTTTTCAAATGGCAAAGATTAAAGGTCAAGTTAAGTGGTTCAACGAGTCTAAAGGTTTTGGTTTCATTACTCCGGCAGACGGTAGCAAAGATGTATTCGTACACTTTTCTGCAATCCAGGGTAACGGCTTCAAAACTCTGGCTGAAGGCCAGAACGTTGAGTTTGAAATTCAGGACGGTCAGAAAGGCCCGGCTGCAGTTAACGTAACTGCTATCTGATTTTCGACACCTCTGAGCTTGTACGCGCTTAGCGCGCTAAAGTCAGCCATAAAGCCTCGCACTTGTGCGGGGCTTTTTAATTTCCTCGTGTGGCAAATGGCGGTACACTTTCGCCCTTTGAGAAATACCCTCCGGAGTTTTTATGCCTTTCAGTTGCCCACTCTGTCACTCACCTTTACAACGTCGCGAGAGCACCTTCGTTTGCCCGCAACGTCATCAATTCGATCTGGCGAAAGAAGGCTATGTGAATCTACTGCCGGTACAGCATAAGCGTTCCCGCGATCCCGGCGATAGTGCAGAGATGATACAGGCGCGACGTGCATTCCTGGATGCGGGACACTATCAGCCGCTGCGGGATGCCATCGGCGTTCTGTTACAGGCCAGATTGCCAGAGCATGCCGATGCAATACTGGATATCGGTTGTGGGGAAGGGTATTACACTCAGGCCTTTGCTGCGATAGCCCGACATCATGGCGTGAAAACATTTGGGCTGGATGTCTCCAAAGCCGCGATCCGCGCGGCGGCAAAACGCTACCAGCAGGTTATGTTTTCTGTGGCTTCCAGCCATCGCCTGCCGTTTGAAGATAAGAGTATAGACGCTATAGTTCGCATCTATGCTCCCTGTAAAGCGGAAGAGCTGGCGCGTGTAATCAAGCCCTGTGGCGTAGTGATTACCGCTGCTCCCGGGCCTCGCCATTTGCTCGAACTGAAAGGGTTAATCTATGACGAAGTAAAACTGCATGCTGAAAATACGGGCGAAATAGAAGGGTTTAAAGTAGTAGAAACCCGAGCGCTGGCTTACGAGATGAGCCTTACCGGTCAGGAAGCGGTGGCTTTACTGCAGATGACGCCATTCGCATGGCGGGCGAAACCTGAAGTATGGGAAAAATTAGCGGCAACAGAATGCTTCCGCTGCCAGACGGATTTCACTATTCACTGCCTGGCGCGGGAAGATTAACCAGCGAAGTGGCTCCATAGAATCTGGGTGCCAATGCCGATAAGCACAATACCGCCAAGAATTTCGGCTCGTTTGCCCAGCAGCGGGCCGATAAAACGACCAACCATTATCCCGAGGGTCGACATAATCAGAGTTGCGCAACCAATTGCCAGCGCGGTGGCGATAATATTAACCTGCAGAAAAGCCAGACCGACGCCAACCGCCATTGCGTCCAGACTGGTGGCAATGGCGGTCGTGACCAGTAGCCAGAAACCATGACGATGCGGTATTTCCGCATCGCAACCGTCATCGCCGCGTATGCCTTCAATAATCATGCGCCCGCCAAGAAACACCAGTAGCACAAATGCGACCCAGTGGTTCCACTCCAGCACAAACTGCGTTGCCAGCATACCTAGGCCCCAGCCGATGAGTGGCGTCAGCGTTTCAATGGTGCCAAAAATAAGTCCCGTGCGCAGCGCTTCAGAAAATTTGGGTTTATGCAGGGTCGCACCTTTGCCGATGGAAGCAGCAAAAGCGTCCATAGACATGCCAAAGGCGAGAAGAATAGTGGCGGAGAGATTCATCGTGACGTCCTGACCGGGAATTCCATAAACACATTACTGCCCCCAGTAAACAGCAGTTAATGTGCCAATGGTCTCGCCTGACTGGAACATGTACAGTCCGTACGTGCCACGTTTTGCAACGAGTATGTTGACACGTACATTTCTGGATAAGCAGAAATCGGCTACTCCCCAACGACGGACGCACCTTAACATATTTTGAGAATATAAAACAACAACCTAAAAATATAATCTCGATAACCAGTTGATAACGATTTGCATTTAGATTTATAGGTGAAAATAACGTTAATAAATATAGGTAAATCTCCCCCTAAATATAGCAATGGCTATAAGTTAGTTTGTTTTTTATACGGATAAACATAGACTTTGCTATATCTTAACTTATTGAGTATTAACAATAACTTTATAGATTTTCTCAAGGTCGTCGATATTTCGCACACGGATAAGCAGGCGTCGATGCTCTAATTGTATTACCAACACACCATCTTCCGATAAATTCATCTCTTTAATACGGTTATATTCGATCCAGACATTGGCAAAGAAAAAACCGTGCTCTTTAAAGATGATTTTCGGCGCACGGATCCAAAACAGATACATTCCGAGTAATGCTAGCGCAGATAATAACCACAACGTTAAAGATGAACCGCCATTAATCGTGTTGTTATAAATCAGGATCGCCAGCAAACCGACGAAAATAGCGCCATCAGTGCGGCTTCTCCGCAGCAGGGGGACAGTCAGCAGGGATGCTCCCTGACGATGTGGCATAACGAATTCGTCATAGATGGCGAAAGCAAACAGGGCGGTGACAAACGCCAGTAGAACGCTATCCGTAACGGACATTGATCCTCCTTAAAAATAAAAACCGGGGGCGGTAAGCCCCCGGTTAATACATACCCGGTTACAGGCCCAACAGGCCAATTGCGTAACCCACAATCCCGATGATAAAGAACCCGACGATAATCCATAGCGGGTTTACTTTTTTACGCAGTAGCCACATACAGGCGAAGGTGAGCAGAAGAGGCACCAGACCCGGCATTAACTGGTCGAGAATGGTCTGTACGGTCGTCACCTTCGTTTTACCGGTCTGGTCGGTGATCTGCGACACAACCATTGGAATGTTAACGTGTGTCCACTTGTTCACCAGGGCGCCCATGACAAAGAGGCCGAGGATTGATGCCCCCTCGGTCAGTTTCTGCAGGAAGCCGCCACCCATATCCTTAACGATGTCGATACCCTTACGGTAACCGTAAGCCACGCCGTAATAACGCGTCGCCAGGCGGACAATGTTAAAAAGGATAAAGAATAGCAATGGCCCGAGCAGGCTGCCGCTCATGGCAATACCGGCACCCAAGGCAGCAAATACCGGACGTACTGTTCCCCAGAAAATTGGGTCGCCCACACCGGCCAAAGGCCCCATCAGACCTACTTTAATACCGTTGATCGCGCCATCGTCAATTTCCGCACCGTTTGCACGCTGCTCTTCCATTGCAAGCGTGACGCCGAGTACCGGCGCAGCCACGTACGGATGGGTATTGAAGAATTCGAGGTGGCGCTTAATTGCCTGGCGACGCGCTTCGTTGTTTTCAGGATAAAGGCGTTTAATGGCCGGAACCATTGAGAAACAGAAGCCCAGCGCCTGCATACGTTCGAAGTTCCATGAACCCTGGAACAGATTAGAACGAATGAACACACCACGAATGTCACTCTGGGTGAGTTTTTTCTCAGTCGGAGTTTTAGTCATATCAACCATGTCGTTCACCTGTTAATCCAGTTCGTTATCAAGATCATTGTTACCCGCCGCCGGAGCGGAACCACCTGCGGAGCGGTTATATTTCGGGCTGAGCTGAATGTAGAGAATCGCCATTACCGTACCGATAACACCCAGTGCTACGAGGTTGAAATTGGTAAAGGCGGCAGTTACAAAGCCGAGGTAGAAGAACGGCATCAGGTAGCCTGCGCGCATCATGTTGATGACCATCGCATAACCTACCACTACGATCATGCCGCCGGCGATATTCAGACCGCTGGTCACGACTTCAGGAATGGCATTCAGCATGCCCTGTACTTCGCTGGTGCCGACAGAGATAGCGACAATCACCGCCGGAATAGCGATACGCATGGCTTGCAAGAACAGCGAAGAAACGTGGATCCACGAGAGTGCAGTCAGGTTGCCGCTTTCAGCCGCCTTATCCGCTGCATGCTGGAAACCGACAGTGATAGTACGAACGATAATGGTCAACACCTGGCCCGCAGCGGCCAGCGGAATGGCAAGCGCGATACCGGCACCAATGCTCTGATGCCCGCCAATAACCAGAATGGTTGAAATGATGGATGCGAGAGCGGCATCAGGGGCAACTGCGGCACCGATGTTCATCCAGCCCAGAGCGATCATTTCCAGGGTACCACCGATGATAATCCCGGTTTTCATATCACCCAGCACGATACCCACCAGCGTACATGCCACCAACGGGCGGTGGAACTGGAATTCGTCCAGTATCGATTCCATACCGGCAATACATGCAACCACGAACACCAGCACAATTTGAAGAGTGGTAATCTCCATTGTACTTCTCCTATAGCTAAATCAGACGTAAGTGTGAAAACTGAGTTAATCAGACCGCCGCGGTTAGTTCGCCACTTTGCTGATCAAATCCATCATTTTCAGTTTCGGATCGTTTGAAACTTTACGGACTTCCAGTTCGATGCCGCGTTCGTTCAGTTTTTTAAATGCTGCGATATCTTTCTCATCGACCGAAACAGCGTTGTTCACCTGGGTTTTTCCCTGGTGATACGCCATACCGCCAATATTGACGCTGGTGATTTTCACGCCGCCTTCAACAACGCGTTCCACATCGGTTGGGTTTGTGAATAACAGCATGACGCGTTGACCCGCATATTTCGGGTTGTTGTAGACGCGCAACATTTTGGCGACATCCACGACGTGCGCTGTTACGCCGGGAGGGGCAACCTGGGTTAACAGGGTTTTACGCACGGTGTCCGCAGCCACTTCATCGCTGATGACGATAATGCGCGTGACATTAGTCTCTTTGGTCCAGCGAGTTGCAACCTGGCCGTGGATCAGACGGTCATCGATACGCGCAAGACCAATAACCATGTAATCATTCGGGCCCATTGGCTTCGCAGGTGCTGCTGTTTTTGCCGCTGCAGGAGCTGGAGCTGGTTTTTCAACAGGTTGCGCTTTCAGGGCTTTCACTCCCTCACGTCCTGTTTCGACAGCTATTGCCACCAGTTCGTCAAAGGTCGGGTTATCGTCCCTGGCCATCAGTGTTTCCACCAGCATAGGAACGTTCACACCGGCAATGACTTCGTAATGCTCTTTATCGACGACAATACGGCTGGCAGCGTTAAACGGACTACCGCCCCATGTATCGACGAGAAATAGCACGCCTTTGCTGGTTTCGAGTTTCTCCAGTCGCGCGTTGTACTTTTCGATTAACGTTTCCGCATTTTCACCGGGAACGAAATCAATCCAGCCGACGTTATCCTGCTCGCCCAGCAGCATTTCGGCGGTTTTCAGCAGTTGTTCCGCAGCCCAACCATGTGTGCCTATAACAATAGCAATGGTCACTTGCTACCTCCTTCCTCTTGTCGTTAACACACCACTAATCGATGTATTGTGGAATCTGTCCCGGTAAACCGAATCGATTCAGATATAAGGGTTAAAGCAAAGACTAGTTTCTGTCGTGAATTATTTTAGATAGTGAAAAAATAATTTATGTGATGAAGATCCGTAATTTAGGTTTCGTGATGATGAAATTTCGGAGCGCAAAATATCCACATAATCTGCAAAGTCTGGTAAATCTTTGCCAACAATAAACGCACTCTGTTATGTTTACCCTTCGTTTAATGAGTCAGGAGTAGAGGGCTGTAGCCCACCGTATGGACCGTCACCGACGTCAGTTCACCTTAAGGCCTTTCAGTGCCTCGTATTCCGGCGTTTTCCGCCACTTTCCTAATATGTTCAATGCCATCATGCCTGTGCATACTCGCATAGTATTGCGTCACGCTTGTTGCAGGAGCCTGTCATGGAATTCTTAATGGATCCCTCGATATGGGTGGGATTGTTAACGTTGGTTGTCCTGGAAATCGTACTGGGAATTGATAACCTGGTGTTTATTGCCATCCTTGCCGACAAGTTACCGCCCAAACAGCGTGATAAAGCACGCCTGCTTGGTCTGTCGCTGGCATTGGTAATGCGCCTTGGCCTGCTGTCGCTGATTTCATGGATGGTAACCCTGACCCAACCGCTTTTCTCCGTGGGGAGTTTCAACTTTTCCGGTCGCGATTTGATCATGCTATTTGGTGGTGTATTTCTGCTGTTCAAAGCCACAACGGAGCTACATGAACGGCTGGAAAACCGCGAACATGATGGCGGGCACGGAAAAGGCTATGCCAGTTTCTGGGTGGTGGTTCTGCAAATTGTTATTCTTGATGCCGTTTTTTCGCTGGATGCCGTTATTACCGCTGTCGGCATGGTGAATCATTTGCCTGTCATGATGGCGGCGGTCGTTATTGCTATGGCAGTCATGCTACTGGCATCGAAACCGCTAACGCGTTTTGTTAACCAACATCCGACGGTTGTGGTGCTCTGTCTGAGCTTCCTGCTAATGATCGGCCTGAGTCTGGTGGCCGAAGGGTTTGGTTTCCACATTCCGAAAGGCTATCTGTACGCGGCGATTGGATTCTCCATTATCATTGAGTTTTTCAACCAGCTAGCGCGACGTAACTTTATTCGCCATCAGTCGAATTTACCGCTGCGTGCGCGTACAGCAGAGGCTATTTTGCGTCTGATGGGCGGTCGTCGCCAGGCAAGCCCGCAAATCGAAACCGATAGCAAGGCCGCGGTGCCGGTGCCGGAAGGCGCATTTGCTGAAGAGGAACGCTATATGATCAACGGCGTGTTGACGCTGGCGTCTCGTTCGCTGCGCAGCATCATGACGCCGCGCGGCGATATCAGTTGGGTAGATGCCAACCTGAGTGTTGATCAGATCCGCCAGCAACTGCTCTCGTCACCGCACAGCCTGTTCCCGGTATGTCGTGGCGAGCTGGATGAAGTGATCGGTATTGTTCGCGCGAAAGAGATGTTGGTAGCGTTGGAAGAGGGGACCGATGTCGCCGCTATCGCTGCAGCCAGCCCAGCCATTGTGGTGCCAGAAACGCTGGATCCTATCAAATTGTTGGCGGTGTTGCGCCGGGCGCGCGGCAGTTTTGTGATTGTAACTAACGAGTTTGGTATGGTGCAGGGGCTGGTCACGCCACTGGACGTACTGGAAGCGATTGCCGGTGAGTTCCCTGATGCGGATGAAACTCTTGAAATTGTGGCCGATGGCGACGGCTGGCTGGTGAAAGGTACCACCGATTTACATGCGTTACAGAATACTCTCGGTATCGATAACCTGGTCAATGACGACGAGGATATTGCAACAGTGGCCGGCCTGGTTATCTCCGCCAAAGGGCAAATTCCACCGGCGGGCGAAGTGCTGGAAATCGCGCCGTTACACATCACTGTCGTCGAAGCCAACGACTATCGTGTGGATTTGGTGCGCATTATTAAAGAGCAGGCGGAACAAGACGAAGAGGAGTGATCCTCAGCCCGGTGTGGAAGGCAATGCATGGCCGTTTTGCCGCGTTGACGGTGTCTCCATGTGCTCCGCCAGCCACGCCGGGAACGCTTGGATTGGCATTGGCTCGGCGTAAAGAAAACCTTGTAATGTATTCACCCCGCGCAGTTGAAGATGTCGTGCCTGTAACTGGGTTTCAACCCCTTCGGCCACCAGTTCAATCTTCAGTCTCTGCCCTAACGCAATGATCATATCAGTGACCGTCGAGTTAATGGCATCGGTACCGATAGTTTTGGTGAAGGATTTATCAATTTTCAGCACGTCGGGGTGCAACTGTTCAAGCCAGGCCAACGAGCTATTACCCGTGCCAAAATCATCTATCGCAATTTTTACTCCCCGACGCCGAAGATCCTGCGCCATCCGGGAATCCTTTTCGAATAACACATCGCGTTCCGTCAGTTCGATAATTAATTGCTGTATTGGGTGGTAATTAAACCAGAGCTGATCTAAATCTCGCAGCAGTTCGCCGTTGCGTAAATGGCTCGGTGCCGCATTAACACCGATATGGAAATGGGCATTGTCGGGGAAAAAATGCAGTTGCTGTTGAATTTCCGTCAACACGTAGCGAGTCAGCGGCGCGATCAGGTTATGTTCTTCCGCTATCGAAATAAACACTTCCGGCGAGATCCAACCCTGGCGCGGATTATGCCAGCGCAGCAAGATCTCAACACCATCACATTTTAATGTACGCGCCTTCAGCAACGGCTGACAGAACAGTTCAAATTCGTGTCCGGCGATCCCCAAATTGATCTCGCGGGAAAAACTCATGCGGCTGGCGGTCGCAAACCAGGTGATAAAGCCGGTCAGCAGACTCATCATCAGTGCCAGCGGCAGTTGCGACGGCAGATGTAATAAGGCGAGTTTCGCCGCACCCGGCCCACTCACGCTGACGCTGAAGGGGAAATGCGTTGATACAGTCCGATACGTACTTTCATTTACTGGCGGTGGTAACGAGGTCATGATGCCTTTGCCATGCACCAGATGTTTGCCGCTGACGCTCAGCACCGCATGCGTGATCAGCGGCACCTGCGGTTCCAGAACCAAATCGCTCAGCAGATCGATATTGACGGCTTCAATGACTCCGTCCTGCCCATCTTCAGAGGAGGGATACCACATAATCAGCACCGGACGACCCTTTAGCAATATCTGGTCTGTCGAGAGCATCAACAGCGGTTCCCGCGTGGGCAGTAACGATTGCACCTGTTTTATTGGTATATCGAGGTAGCCAAAAATACTGGAGCAATAAAGAACACCGTTTTTGATCAGCGCGACAGCACGCACGGTTTGCAGGCTGGCCGCCTGTTTGAGTAATTGCAAATGCACGCTGGCGCAGGGTTGACCAACCAGTGGAATCAACGTATTGCGGCCCGCGGCGAGTGGCAGCAATAATTGATCAAGTGTATTTACAGCATGTTGGGTAAACGCGGTAATACGTTGATGATTTAAATTTCGCTCCGAAATAAACCGGAAAGTCAGGGTAAAAATAAGCGCGACAATAGCAACCGACACGGAGACAATAGTACGCCTCCGTCGATATCTTTTAATAATCCGTTGCGCCGTCTGCATGCCATTCTCGCCTGTGAGCTTCCCGACGTGAAATCCTGTCCAGGACACAGAAAGTGTAGTGGGGAATTAACTCAGCGACGACAAATCAGAGAAATATTATTCCGCGAGCGCAATAGCGCGTAAAAAAACGCCGTTCAGTTGAACGGCACGAATTCATTTAATCACACTGTACCTTGATGGCCAGACCGCCGCGTGATGTCTCACGGTATTTGGCGTTCATATCCTTGCCGGTCTCGTACATCGTTTCTATCACCTTATCGAGGGAGACACGCGGCTCACTGGTGCGCCGCATCGCCATCCTGGTGGCGTTGATCGCTTTAACGGCGGCAATCGCATTTCGCTCAATACAGGGAACCTGCACTTGCCCGGCGACGGGATCGCAGGTCAGACCAAGATTATGCTCCATACCGATTTCTGCTGCTACGCAAACTTGCTCCGGGCTGGCGCCAAGCAGTTCAGCCAGTCCTGCCGCCGCCATGGAACAGGCCACGCCAACTTCGCCCTGACAACCTACTTCCGCCCCGGAAATGGAGGCATTCATTTTGTAGAGTGTGCCAATGGCACCAGCGGCAAGAAAGTAACGAATGTAGATATCCGGGCTGACGGATTCAATAAAGTGATCATAATAGGCCAGCACCGCGGGCACGATACCGCATGCGCCATTTGTCGGCGCGGTCACGACGCGTCCCCCGGCAGCATTCTCTTCGTTCACTGCCAGTGCGAACATGTTTACCCAGTCGACCACGTTCATCGGATCGTTGGAGAGCTTATCACTGGCAACCAATAGACGGCGCAGCGCGGAAGCCCGACGCGGCACACGCAGCGGCCCTGGCAGTACGCCTTCGGTATTCATGCCGCGATCGATACAGGCACGCATAGTTGTCCATACGTTGCCGAAATAGTCTTCGATTTCTTTTTTCGAGTGCAGTGCCAGTTCGTTCTGCATCACCATGCCGGAGAGGGACAAGCCCGTTTCTTTGCAATACTCCAGCATCTGAGTTGCGGATTTGAAGGGCCAGGGCACAGTGACGGCGCTGACCGTCTCCTGCCCGAAATGTTCTTCATCGACGATAAAACCGCCGCCAATGGAATAGTAGGTTTTGCTGTACACCACGTTATCGCCATCCCACGCTGAGATGCGCATACCGTTTTCATGTAGCGAGAGGTTATCGCTGTGAAAACACATGCCGTCATCCTGCGGAAAATCCACTTCGTGGCGGCCTTGCGCCAGTAGCAAACGACCGCGAGTCTCTACGTCGCGTATAAACGTGGGGATAGCGTCAATATCGACGGTGGCAGGTTCATTACCCGCGAGGCCCATAATGATGGCGATGTCTGTATGGTGGCCTTTCCCGGTGAGGGAGAGTGAGCCGTAAACGTCCACTGAAACGCGAGTAACGCTTTCCAGCAATCCTTTTTCGACCAGGTCATCGACGAACTGCTTACCGGCCTTCATCGGGCCAACAGTGTGGGAGGATGAGGGACCAATCCCCACCTTAAACATGTCGAATATACTAATCACATTAACGCTCCTGACAGGGTTACCGGCGTTCCAGTAACGATGTAATAACTGCGCATAGTGTAAGAGGGAAGTGGGGCATCAGCTTAACTATTCACATGAATTAAACTAATGGCTAACCCTGATATTACTAATAGCGCGCACGCTGTCACAAAAATGTTATGTGTAAAGTATAGTCAAGGCTTGCGGCCAATTTGCAGCGCCAGCGAACGAATAATTCCGGCCGTCATGCCCCAGACAAAATAATGCTGATACCAGGAGAGCCACACGCGATGCGCGTTACCGTGGCGATGGATGTCGAGCGGATGGTAGCGCCCAAGCCGCAGCGCTTCCGCCAGCGGCATTTCGAAAACCGCCGCCACTTCATCTTCGCTGGCATGATAGTGAACATCCGGCGGAATAATGCCCACTACTGGTGTGACCTGAAAGCCGGTGACGCTATCGACCGGCGGCAGGACGCCGATGACTTCAACTGCCTCGGGAGGAATTGCCACCTCTTCTTGCGCTTCCCGCAGCGCGGCAGCAATTAGCGATGCATCGGTACTGTCGACCGCGCCGCCGGGGAAAGCGACCTGACCAGCATGTTTGCGCAGCAGCGGCGAGCGTTGCGTCAGTAGCAGACCCGGCTGCTGACGTCGCACTACAGGGACCAGCACGGCGGCCTGGCGTGTATTCATTACCGCCGGATTGATCTGCGGTCGCAAAAGTTGAAAACGTGATAAAAAATCATCCAGAGTTAAAGCCGCTTGCTCCACGAATCATTTCTCCAGTCGTTGCAGGATACGATTAACTTTATCAAAAGTTTCCTGATACTCCGCTTCTTCCTGGCTGTCGGCGACAATACCGCCGCCCGCAGAGCAGTATATTTGCCCGTCACAAGCGGTTAATGTACGGATGGTAATGCTGGTGTCCATATTGCCGCAAAAACTCAGATAACCGATGCTGCCGCACCAGGCATTACGTCGCTGTGGTTCCAGAGCATCAATAATTTCCATGGCCCGAACTTTTGGTGCGCCGGTAATCGAGCCGCCAGGGAACGCTGCCCGCAGCAGATCACTGGCGTGGCGCCCCTCCGGCAGTTCTGCTGTGACAGTACTGACAAGGTGATGGACGGCGGGGAAAGGCTCGACGACAAACAACTCAGGCACGCGCACCGAACCCGGTGTCGCCACGCGGCCAATATCATTACGCATCAAATCGACAATCATCAGATTCTCGGCGCGATCTTTCGGCGAGGCGGCGAGTTTCCTCGCCTGTTGCGCATCCGCTTGCGGATCGGCCTCCCTTGGCAGCGTACCTTTGATCGGCCGCGTCTCAATGTGCGAGCCGTCAAGACGAATAAAACGCTCCGGAGAAAGACTTAATATGGCACCTTGCGGCAGGCGTAAAAACGCACTGAACGGCGCACGGTTTTCGCGGTTAAGGCGAGTAAATGCCTGCCACTCATCGCCCGTATAGCGTGCCTGAAAACGCTGAGCGAGGTTTACCTGGTAACAGTCGCCGCTGTGCAGCCACTCCTGCACCTGGCGGAATTTTTTACCGTATTCGGCGCGGTTCATATTTGCCTGCCACGGCGACGTCAGGCGGAAATCGTCCTCCTGCGACGCGCGTTGCGCCTGCAGCCAGGCGAGCCGGGTATTGACATTGGCATGGCTCAGCAGCGTAATCTGCTGCAAACGGTGGTCAACGACCAGCGCCCAGTCATAAATACCAACGGCCATATCAGGGAAGATAATATCAGCCTGCGCTTGTTGCGGCAGCTTTTCGAAACGGCGGCCTAAGTCGTAGCCAAACAGGCCGAGCGCGCCGCCCTGAAAGGGCAAATCCGGGTTATGCACAGGACGCAATTTGTGCGCATCCAACTGTTGTTGCAGCAATTGCAATGGATCGCTGCGGCTTTCATGCCTGGCGTTAAGCGAGGTGATTTCACCGCAGGTAGTGATCGTTGTTAGCGGATCGGCTACCAGGATATCAAAACGATTATGCGGGTGATCGGCGAAACCGGAGTGCAGTAACATCGCCCAGGGCTGCTGGCTAAGGGGCGCAAAGTAGTATTCGGCCGCGTCGCGGCGCCACGGTAACGTAATAACGGTGGGGGATAATGTCTTCATTGATCCTCATCTGCGTCTTTGTCTGGTGAATTGTGCGGACGCATGAAATAATTAGCGCCAATAATCTAGCAGGAGTTCACGATGTTTGCAGGTTTACCTTCCCTTAGCCACGAGCAGCAGCAAAAAGCCGTGGAGCGTATCCAGGCGTTAATGGCCGGCGGCATGAGTAGCGGGCAGGCTATTATGCAGGTAGCAGCAGAGTTGCGCGCCAGCCATACGGGCGAGCGAATTGTGGCGCGCTTTGAAGACGAAGAGGACGAGTAATTACAGCGCGGCGATGATTTTGATTTCCACTTTATAACGCGGATTCATCAGCTTTGCCTGCACGGTGCAGCGCACGGGCGCATGGCCCGCAACAACCCATGCATCCCACGCTTTATTCATTGCGGCGAAGTCATTGCCATCGGGCAGAAAAATAGTGGCATCGAGAATGCGTGATTTGTCACTGCCTTGCTTTGCCAGCACGGCATCGATTTGCGCCAGCGTATTCGCTGTCTGCTCAAACGCATCGGCGTCCAGATTTTCCGGTACCCCGGTGTAATAAAGGGTCTGGTTGTGGATCACCACATCAGACCAGCGATCCGCCGCGTCAATACGCACTATTGTCATAATACACCTTCTTATGTTCCATACAGTCGCGGGCAAGAGTGCCACAAAAACCCGGCTGGCGTAAATCCACTCACCCTGACATAATCACTGTCGATTTAACCAGGGGGTAGTGTGACGGACGATTTTGCAACAGACGGCCAACTGGCCAAAGCGATACCGGGATTCAAACCGCGTGAACCGCAGCGCCAGATGGCGCACGCTGTGATGCAGGCCATCGACAACACCCTGCCGCTGGTGGTGGAAGCCGGTACCGGTACCGGGAAAACTTACGCCTATCTCGCACCCGCTTTACGCGCCGGTAAAAAAGTCATTATCTCCACGGGTTCAAAAGCGTTGCAGGATCAGCTGTACAGCCGCGATCTGCCCACGGTAGCCAACGCGCTAAAATACACCGGACGTACTGCACTGCTGAAAGGTCGCTCCAACTACCTCTGTATTGAACGCCTAGAACAGCAGGCGCTCGCCGGCGGCGATTTGCCTGTACAAACCCTGAGTGATGTGATTCTACTGCGCTCCTGGTCAAACCAGACTACCGATGGCGATATCAGCACCTGCATCAGCGTAGCCGAGGATTCGCAGGCCTGGCCGCTGGTCACCAGCACCAACGACAACTGTCTGGGCAGCGATTGCCCGATGTACAAAGATTGTTTTGTGGTTAAAGCGCGCAAAAAGGCGATGGATGCCGACGTGGTGGTGGTAAACCATCATCTATTTCTCGCCGATATGGTGGTGAAAGAGAGCGGATTCGGGGAGCTTATTCCGGAGGCTGACGTGATGATTTTCGACGAAGCGCACCAGCTTCCGGACATCGCCAGCCAGTATTTTGGCCAGTCACTCTCCAGTCGCCAGTTACTGGATCTGGCGAAAGATTTTACCATTGCCTATCGCACCGAATTAAAAGATACCGCACAGCTGCAAAAATGCGCCGACCGGTTGGCGCAAAGTGCACAGGATTTCCGTTTGCAACTTGGTGAACCCGGTTATCGCGGTAATCTGCGTGAATTGCTGGCCGATGCCAATATCCAGCGTGCGCTGCTGCTGCTCGACGATGCGCTGGAACTTTGCTACGACGTGGCGAAACTCTCCCTTGGGCGCTCGGCGCTGCTCGATGCCGCCTTTGAGCGGGCGACCACTTACCGCGCGCGGCTCAAGCGTCTGAAAGAAATTAATCAACCCGGTTATAGCTACTGGTATGAATGTACATCGCGCAACTTCACCCTTGCGCTGACACCGCTGACGGTGGCGGATAAGTTCAAAGAGGTGATGGCGCAGAAAAAGGGGAGCTGGATTTTCACTTCGGCGACGCTTTCCGTGAATGACGATCTGCAGCATTTTACGGCGCGTCTCGGGATCGACGAAGCGGAGTCGCTACTGCTGCCGAGTCCTTTCGATTATCAGCATCAGGCGCTGCTGTGTGTACCGCGCAATCTGCCGCAGACCAACCAGCCAGGCTCAGCCCGGCAACTGGCGGCCATGTTGCGTCCAATGATCGAAGCTAACAATGGCCGCTGTTTTATGCTCTGCACTTCACACGCGATGATGCGTGAACTGGCAGAGCAATTCCGTGCCACAATGAGCCTGCCGGTGCTGTTGCAGGGCGAAACCAGTAAGGGCCAGTTACTGCAACAGTTTGTCAGCGCCGGTAACGCGCTACTGGTGGCAACCAGCAGTTTCTGGGAGGGTGTGGATGTGCGTGGCGATACGCTGTCGCTGGTAATCATCGATAAACTGCCGTTTACCTCGCCGGAAGATCCGTTATTAAAAGCGCGCATGGAAGATTGCCGTCTGCGCGGTGGTGATCCGTTCGATGAGGTGCAACTACCGGATGCGGTGATCACGCTGAAACAGGGCGTCGGGCGTCTGATCCGCGACATTGACGATCGCGGTGTTTTGGTGATTTGCGATAACCGCCTGGTGATGCGACCCTACGGCGCAGTGTTCCTCGCCAGCCTGCCGCCTGCGCCGCGCACACGGGATATCCGCCGCGCCGTTGAGTTTCTTGCTACGCGCCCGGCGCAGTAATTTGCCGGGGACTGTGGTAAGATGCGCGCCATTTTGTTTTTCATGGACCGCTATACCCATGCGAATTCTGGCTATTGATACCGCCACAGAAGCCTGTTCTGTTGCTTTGTGGAACGATGGTACTACCTTCGCTCATTTCGAACTTTGCCCGCGTGAACATACCCAACGCATCCTGCCTCTTGTCAGGGATGTGTTGGTTGACGCCGATCTTACACTGACGCAACTTGATGCGCTGGCCTATGGCCGCGGGCCGGGAAGTTTTACCGGCGTTCGCATTGGTATTGGCATCGCGCAGGGCCTTGCGCTGGGCGCTGAACTGCCGATGATTGGTATTTCAACGCTGGCAACAATGGCGCAGGGCGCATGGCGTAAAACCGGCGCGACCCGCGTACTTGCTGCGATTGATGCACGTATGGGGGAGGTCTACTGGGCGGAGTACCAGCGTGATGAGCAGGGCGTCTGGCACGGCGAAGAGACGGAAGCGGTGCTCAAACCGGAAGCGGTGAGTGCCCGCCTTCAGCAGCTTGAAGGTCAATGGGCAACGGTTGGTACCGGTTGGCCGGCATGGCCTGAAATGGGCAACGGTAATGCGCTGACGTTTATGGACGGCGAAATTCTGCTTCCGACCGCAGAAGATATGCTGCCGCTTGCGCAACAACTGTTCACAGCACAGAAAACGGTTGCCGTGGAGCACGCTGAGCCTGTTTATTTACGTAACGAAGTGGCATGGAAGAAACTTCCGGGCCGGGAATGAATCTCAGTAATAACAACTGAGTGAAGGAGTCGCATCATGGCGGGTCAAAAAAGAGTTATACGCTGGTTGCTGGCAGGGCTGGCAACGGCGGTGTTAAGTGGTTGTGTTTCCGTGCCTGACGCGATTAAAGGAACCAGTCCTACGCCGCAAGACGATTTAGTTCGGGTGATGAGTGCGCCGTCGCTGTATGTCGGTCAGGAAGCCCGTTTTGGTGGCAAAGTCGTTGATATCCAGAATCAGCAGGGGAAAACCCGCCTGGAGATCGCCTCCGTACCGCTCGACAGCGGCGCCCGCCCGATACTGGGCGAACCGTCGGTCGGGCGAATTTATGCGGAGGTAAACGGCTTCCTCGATCCGGTTGATTTCCGCAATCAACTGGTCACAGTGGTTGGACCGATTACCGGCACTGCGGATGGTAAAATCGGCAACGCCCCATACAAATTTATGGTGATGCAGGCGACGGGCTACAAACGCTGGCATTTGACCCAACAAGTGATGATTCCGCCTCAACCGATAGATCCATGGTTTTGGGGGCCGCCTGGCCGGCACGGGTGGCAAACGGGTTACCCCGGCTGGGGCTGGTATCCGCCAGAACCCGCCCGCGTAGAGACCATCGTGACAGAGTAATCTCTTGGTTTATTGAATAAATGAGACAGCGGCTAAGCCGCTGTTTTTGTCTATGGCTGTGTATAACAAAAATAATTAGTGACGGGCTTCGCAACCTTCAATTTGCTTAATTAATAAACTGGTACGCTGAGTTAATATTATGTTAACAGTTTGTTTATTGAATGGGGTTGTGATGACCAGGAATACTCATTTCAGAGGTGATGCATTGAAGAAGGTTTGGCTTAACCGTTACCCTGCCGATGTTCCGGCGGAGATCAACCCCGACCGTTATCAATCCCTGGTAGAGCTTTTTGAACACGCCGTCGCACGTTACGCAGATCAACCCGCCTTCATCAACATGGGTGAGGTGATGACTTTTCGCAAGCTGGAAGAGCGTAGCAGGGCGTTTGCCGCTTATTTACAGCATGGCCTCGGGCTGAAAAAGGGTGATCGCGTCGCGTTGATGATGCCAAACTTGCTGCAATATCCGGTCGCGCTGTTCGGTATTTTGCGCGCGGGTATGATTGTGGTGAACGTGAATCCGCTTTACACCCCGCGTGAACTTGAGCATCAACTGAATGACAGTGGCTCTTCCGCGATTGTGATTGTGTCCAACTTTGCGCACACCCTGGAAAAAATCGTCGAGAAGACGCAGGTGCGTCACGTCATCCTGACTCGTATGGGCGATCAGCTCTCTCCGGCAAAAGGCACGCTGGTGAACTTTGTCGTCAAATATGTGAAACGTCTGGTGCCGAAGTATCACCTGCCGGATGCCATCTCTTTCCGCCGTGCGCTGCAAACCGGTTATCGCATGCAGTACGTCAAACCGGAAGTCGTGGCCGGGGATCTGGCTTTTCTGCAATATACCGGCGGTACAACGGGTGTAGCGAAAGGGGCGATGCTCACTCATCGCAACATGCTGGCGAACCTGGAGCAGGTCAACGCAACTTACGGGCCGCTGTTGCACCGTGGCAAAGAGTTGGTTGTCACAGCACTACCGTTGTATCACATCTTCGCGCTGACCATGAACTGCCTGCTGTTTATTGAACTGGGTGGGCAGAACCTGCTGATCACCAACCCGCGCGACATTCCTGGGCTGGTTAAAGAGCTGAGTAAATATCCGTTCACCGCAATGACCGGTGTGAACACATTATTTAACGCGCTGCTGAACAATGAAGAATTCCGCACGCTGGATTTCTCATCACTACATCTTTCCGCAGGCGGCGGTATGCCGGTGCAACAGGCCGTTGCTGAACGCTGGGTGAAACTGACTGGGCAGTATCTGCTTGAAGGCTACGGCCTGACGGAATGTGCGCCATTGGTGAGTGTCAACCCGCACGATATCGATTATCACAGTGGCAGCATTGGCCTGCCGGTGCCGTCGACTCAAGCTAAACTGGTCGATGATAACAACAACGAAGTACCGCCGGGCGAGCCTGGCGAGCTGTGCGTAAAAGGGCCACAGGTGATGCTGGGTTACTGGCAACGCCCGGATGCCACCGATGAAATTATGCATGACGGCTGGCTGCATACCGGTGATATTGCAGTGATGGACGAAGAGGGGTTCCTGCGCATTGTCGATCGAAAGAAAGATATGATCCTTGTCTCTGGCTTTAACGTCTATCCGAATGAAATCGAAGACGTTGTCATGCAGCATGCCGGAGTACAGGAAGTTGCAGCCGTAGGGGTTCCCTCCGAAAACAGCGGCGAAGCGGTAAAGCTCTTCGTGGTGAAAAAAGATGCCTCGCTGAGCGAAGAGGCATTAATCGCCTTCTGCCGTCGCCAGCTCACTGGATATAAAGTGCCGAAGCTGGTCGAATTCCGCAATGAACTGCCAAAATCAAACGTTGGCAAGATCCTGCGGCGAGAATTGCGTGACGAAGTACGCGCCAAAGTGGACAATGAAGCCTGAGCTATGCGTTAGTCGCCTGAACGCCGGTTAAGCCGGCGTTTTTTATGGGCACAAACTAAAGAGATGATGATTTGAATTACCAGATGATAACGACGAATGACGGGTTGGCTACGCTGTGTGAAGCTGCAAGCGCGTTCCCGGCCATTGCCCTGGATACTGAATTTGTCCGTACCCGCACCTACTATCCGCAACTCGGTCTGATACAGCTTTTTGATGGCGAACATACGGCACTGATCGATCCGCTTACCATTACCGAGTGGACGCCCTTTCGCGATCTGCTGATCAACACGCAGATAATCAAATATCTTCATGCCGGAAGTGAAGATCTGGAAGTTTTCCTCAACGCGTTTGGTGTACAACCGCAGCCGATGATTGATACCCAAATCCTTGCCGCATTTTGCGGCCGTCCGCTGTCATGGGGATTTGCCGCGATGGTGGAAGAATTTACTGGTCTGACGATTGATAAAAGCGAATCACGCACCGACTGGCTGGCGCGGCCGTTGACGGAACGCCAGTGCGATTATGCTGCCGCTGACGTCTGGTATTTGCTGCCGATTGCCGACAAGCTGATGGCGGAAACCCGTGCCGCCGGGCGGCTGGAAGCAGCGCTGGATGAGTGTCGCCTGATGATGCAGCGCCGCCAGGAAGTGTTGGCCCCGGAAGAGGCGTGGCGCGAGATTGGCAACGCCTGGCAGCTGCGTACGCGCCAGCTGGCTTGCCTGCGTCTGCTGGCAGACTGGCGTCTGCGTAAAGCCCGTGAGCGCGATCTGGCGGTTAATTTTGTGGTGCGCGAAGAGAACCTCTGGGCGGTGGCGCGATATCTGCCTTCCAGCATGGGTGAACTGGACAGTATCGGCCTTTCCGGCAGTGAGATCCGTTTCCACGGGAAAACGCTGCTGGCGCTGGTCGCACAGGCGCAGGCGCTGCCGGAAGAGGAATTGCCGGAGCCGCTGCTCAACCTGATGGATATGCCGGGTTATCGTAAAGCATTTAAAGCGATTAAAGCGCTGGTGCAGACTGTCAGCGAAAGCAACAATATCAGCGTTGAACTGCTGGCTTCCCGTCGGCAAATTAATCAGTTACTGAACTGGTACTGGAAGCTAAAACCGCAGAATAACTTGCCGGAATTAATCAGCGGCTGGCGTGGGGAATTGATGGCCGATCAACTCAAAACATTGTTAGTGGAATACCCACATTAATAGCTGTGAATAATCACAGTGTTTCGCTGAAATAAACAAAAAGGCAGAATTCCTTCTGCCTTTTTTCATGGGCGGAAAACGGTAGCGTTATTTCGTCTCTTCCGTTTCCGGCAGAGTAACGTTAAGTTCCAGAATGGAAATATCGTCCCCTTTTTGCTCCAGTTGCACTGTGACCATTTCTGGATCGATTTGCACATACTTGCAGATCACTTCCAGAATATCCCGCTTGAGCTGCGGTAAATAATGGGGTTCAGCGTCACTACGACGACGTTCCGCAACAATAATTTGCAGCCGCTCTTTCGCAATGCTGGCGGTATTCTTTTTTCTGGAGAGAAAAAAGTCGAGTAGTGCCATAACTTATCCTCCGAACAGGCGTTTGAGGAAACCTTTCTTCTCTTCTTCGATGAAGCGGAAAGGGCGTTCTTCTCCCAGCAGACGGTCGACGGCATCGGCATACGCTTTACCGGCGTCAGCATTAGTATCCAGAATTACAGGCTCACCCTGGTTCGACGCGCGCAGCACGGATTGATCTTCCGGGATCACGCCCACCAGTTTGATACGCAGAATTTCCAGCACATCTTCCATGCTCAACATGTCGCCACGGTTCACACGGCCCGGGTTATAGCGGGTCAGCAGTAGATGTTCTTTAATCGGCTCTTCACCATTTTCCGCGCGGCGCGATTTGGAAGCCAAAATCCCGAGGATACGGTCAGAGTCGCGTACAGACGAGACTTCCGGGTTGGTAGTAATGATCGCTTCATCGGCGAAATAGAGCGCCATCAACGCACCGGTTTCAATGCCAGCCGGGGAGTCGCAGACGATAAAATCGAAGTCCATTTTCTTCAGATCTTCGAGTACCTTATCCACGCCGTCGCGGGTGAGGGCGTCTTTGTCGCGGGTCTGTGACGCCGGGAGAATATAGAGGTTTTCCGTACGTTTATCTTTAATCAGCGCCTGGTTCAGCGTGGCATCGCCCTGAATGACGTTCACGAAATCGTACACCACGCGGCGCTCGCACCCCATGATCAGGTCAAGGTTACGCAGCCCAATATCGAAATCGATAACCACGGTCTTTTTGCCCTTCTGGGCCAAACCAGTAGCGATGGCCGCGCTGGAGGTAGTCTTGCCAACGCCCCCTTTCCCCGAAGTAACAACAATAATGCGTGCCATAGGAGTTCCTTGTAAAAAGGGCTTAATTTAAGGGTTGAATTGTCAAAGCGTCGTTAATTAACAGCAAACGCGCTGCTTTGCCATAAAATTCGGCCGGGATTTTATCGCTCAGCCAGTATTCTCCCGCGATGGAGACCAGCTCCGGCGTGAGATGTGTGCAAAATATTTGTGCTTCTTTATCACCGCTGGCACCCGCTAGCGCGCGGCCACGCATCATGCCGTAGACGTGGATATTGCCGTCGGCAATTAACTCTGCACCTGCGCTAACGTGGCTGGTGACAATCAGATCACAGTGTGGTGCATAAATCCGCTGGCCGGAACGAACTGGCATATCAATCAAGCGTGTTTTTGTGACCGGAGTAACAACCGGCGCAGGTTCCGGGGCGCTGATCTGACGCGGCGCTTTTTCTTTGCCTTCTTGCAGTAAGGGAAGCCCGGCACGTTCGATTTCTGCTTTCAGTTCGGTATCATTGCAACCGCTGATGCCGACAACGCGCAGCCCGCTTGCAGCGATCGTCTTTTGTAACTGGGGCCAGTTAACCGGGCCTTCCAGTGCAGAGACATTAACGACCACGGGGGCATGTTGTAGAAAAGCAGGAGCCTGAGCGATTTTGTCTTCTAACGCCTGACGAATAACCTCGGGTTTTGCATCATGCAAGTGAACCACTGATAAGGTAAAACTACTGCCTTTTAGCTCGATGGGCGTGTTTGACATCCTGACCTTACTCATTTTGCTATTATCGCTCACATACGGAGCAATATTCCGAAGACTATCAGGCATGTTATAGTCAGTATTATATTCAGGCAAGTAACCACCCGCTAAATCCGAGTATAAAGTATGTTTTGTGTGATCTACCGAAGTACCCGACGCGATCAGACTTATCTGTATGTCGAAAAAAGAGACGATTTTTCCCGTGTGCCAGCGACCTTAATGCAAAGTTTTGGTCAACCTCAGTTGGCAATGATTTTGCCCCTCGATGGGCGTAAAAAACTGGTGGGCGCCGATTTGGAAAAAGTAAAAGAGGCGCTGACCACTCAGGGCTATTATTTGCAATTACCACCGCCGCCGGAAAATTTACTCAAACAGCATCTTGCTGATAATGACAGGCAATAATCTCCTCTCTCGCAGCGGCGGAATTTTCTGCCGCTGTTTATTTTCCTCGCAGCAAAAGCCGTAACATATTCAGATTTGACAAACCTTCAGACGGCGTGGATAGTCATTTTTCGCTCATGCTCAATGTGTTACTTAGGGGAAAAACATGTATCAACATCATAACTGGCAAGGCGCGCTGCTGGATTACCCGGTGAGTAAAGTGGTTTGCGTTGGCAGCAACTATGCGAAACATATTCAGGAGATGGGGAGCGCCACCCCTGAAGAGCCGGTGCTGTTTATCAAACCGGAAACTGCGCTCTGCGACATCCGTCAGCCGCTGGTTCTGCCGCAGGAGTTTGGCTCGGTACATCACGAAGTTGAACTGGCCGTGCTAATTGGCGCCACATTGCGCCAGGCAACGGAAGAGCATGTTAAAAAAGCGATTGCTGGTTATGGCGTTGCGCTTGATCTTACGCTGCGCGATCTACAAGGTAAAATGAAGAAAGCCGGGCAACCGTGGGAAAAAGCCAAAGGTTTTGATAACTCCTGCCCGATCTCCGGTTTCATTCCGGCGGCGGAATTTACCACCGATCCGCAAAATACGCCGCTCGGGCTGAAAATCAACGGTGAAGTTCGCCAGCAGGGCAACACGGCGGATATGATCCACAAAATCGTGCCCCTAATCGCTTATATGAGCCGCTTCTTTACGCTGAAAGCGGGGGATGTAATCCTGACCGGTACGCCGGACGGCGTTGGCCCGCTGCACAGCGGCGACGAGCTGGAAGTCGGTTTCAACGGTTTTTCCCTGTCGACCCGCGTTTTGTAAGGCAATTTGCCGCCTTAATCCGGCGGCAAAACTTGCATCCGCATGCCAGACTGGTTATAAGGTGCACCCTGGATTTTAATGGCGGATTTCATCATGAGCGACACACCTTTCTGGCAAAGCAAAACTCTCGAACAAATGACGGACGCGGAGTGGGAATCGCTGTGCGATGGCTGCGGTCAGTGCTGCCTGCATAAATTGATGGATGAAGACAGCGACGAGATCTACTTCACCAATGTCGCCTGCCGGCAGTTGAATATCAAAACCTGCCAGTGCCGCAATTACGAGCGGCGCTTCGAGTATGAACCCGACTGCATTAAGCTGACGCGCGAAAATCTGCCCACCTTCGAATGGCTGCCACCGAGTTGCGCTTATCGCCTGTTGGCTGAAGGGAAATCGCTGCCGCTGTGGCATCCACTGCGTACCGGTTCGAAAGCAGCAATGCATGCGGAGCGTATTTCTGTACGGCACATTGCGGTAAAAGAGTCGGAAGTCCAGGACTGGCAGGACCATATCCTCAATAAACCTGAATGGGCGGATTAATCTGCTGAAACCTCTGTCACGAAAATATAACGTTAATTTATTGAGCAGCAATTAACGGTTCTTCACCTTCGTGTTTTATATATCGTTGAAATATCGCCAGTGGTCGTCAGTGAAATTAATGGTGAGCGCTGTCAATTAAATCTGAAGCGAAGCGCCAGATGCCCTTTCCATGCTAAGGCAAAGAATACAGTGAGGGATTGCCGCGTCTGAAATCAGAATGAGCACATTGACCGCCCGCTTGCTACGGCTACTTTTTATACTACATCGCAAACTGTTAGTTCTCGTTTTTTCCACGGTTGATGTTACTAATTGAAATGCCGAGGGTTTGCGCCCTGTATGTGAGAGATAAAAAAACGCTCCCGAAGGAGCGTTTTCCTAGCGACCGAACAGATCGCGTTTTTTCGGTTTGAACGGCTGGGCAACCAGTACCAGCAGCGCAACTATCAAATAAGCAGCAAAAATACCCAGCAGCCATTGCGGCATGTCCAGCGTCAGAAACTCCCACTGGCGTTGTGCACAATCACCGGTAGCAACAAACACTTGCGGCAGCCATTTATCGAGCGGCAGCCACGCAGGAAAACGCGCGGCGAAATCGCAGGTCAAAAACGGCGAAGGGTGTAACTGAATCATCGTATGCTCCCAGGTAAGCTGGATACCGCGAATAGCGCTGTAAATCCAGATAACCAGAGCGACATAGCGGAGCGGCGTTTTAGGTGCAATTGCACCAACAATACCTGCGCCCATCACGCCAAACAGCGCACAACGTTCATAAATACAAAGCACGCAGGGTTTCAGCAGCATCACATGCTGGAACCACAGCGCGACCATTTCAAGTGCAAACGCAGTGAGTGCCATAAGAAGCCAGGCTCCGCGCCCACGTGAGCACTCATTTAAATATCGCAACATAATCTTTTCCCAGGAGATTCGTAGACAACGCAGTGTAAACGAAATCATTGTAGAGGCCACTAGCAGGCAGCAAAATAATACGTAATCGAATGTTTATCATGCGGAATGTCAAATTAGGAATAAACTTGCTGTTCTTTTGTGCAAAAGAAAATAGTGATCAATCCGGGTTTGTTTCAAATGAAAGACGTACTGAAAGCAGGGTTAACGCTTGTAAAATCACGAAAATGGCGAGGCGATCCCTTTTTTCTTCTTGCCGTACGCTACCTGCTCTGGGCTGTGTCTGGTATGATGAGTGTCCTTTGCTTAGCTGTGTAGTGGAAATTTGTCTATGGTCATTAAGGCGCAGAGCCCGGCGGGTTTCGCGGAAGAATATATTATCGAAAGTATATGGAATAGTCGCTTTCCGCCAGGATCGATTCTTCCGGCTGAACGCGAACTCTCTGAACTGAT
Source organism: Kosakonia arachidis (assembly GCF_900116535.1). Lineage (GTDB taxonomy): Bacteria > Pseudomonadota > Gammaproteobacteria > Enterobacterales > Enterobacteriaceae > Kosakonia > Kosakonia arachidis. Next base: position 613,168 of record NZ_FPAU01000004.1, read on the forward strand.
TGGCGTCACTCGTACCACGTTGCGTGAAGTGTTGCAACGTCTGGCACGTGATGGCTGGTTGACGATTCAGCACGGCAAGCCCACGAAAGTGAATAACTTCTGGGAAACATCGGGTCTGAATATTCTCGAAACACTGGCGCGTCTGGATCACGAAAGCGTTCCTCAGTTGATCGATAATCTTCTGTCGGTGCGTACCAACATCTCAACGATCTTTATTCGTACAGCATTCCGTCTGCATCCTGATCAGGCGTTGCAGGTATTGGCCAAAGCGCGCGAGGTAGAAGATTATGCCGATGCGTTCGCCGATCTGGATTACAACGTTTTCCGTGGGTTGGCGTTTGCCTCCGGGAACCCGATCTATGGGCTTATCCTCAACGGCATGAAAGGGTTGTACACCCGCATCGGACGTCATTACTTCTCCAGCCCGGAAGCCCGCAGCCTGGCGTTGGGTTTTTATCACCAGCTTGCTGAAGTATGCGAACAGGCGCAGTACGAAAAAGTCTATGAGCTGGTGCGTCGTTACGGCCATGAAAGCGGTGAAATCTGGCATCGCATGCAGAAAACGATGCCTGGCGATTTAGCGTTGCAGGCGCGTTAAGCAAAAAACCCTCTGCTTACAGAGGGTTTTTCGTCACAGGCTGTTCTGGCGAGGCGGGCATCTTTCCAACAGTTCCACGCTGCCATCTTCATTTTGCTGCTCCAACAGCACATCAAATCCCCACAGGCGATGTACGTGTTTCAGCACTTCGCGACGGCCTTTATCCAGTGGTGCGCGGTTATGCGGAATATAACGCAGCGTCAATGAGCGATCACCGCGCAGATCGACATTCCAGATCTGAATGTTGGGCTCCAGATTACTGAGGTTGTACTGCGACGACAGGCGGGAGCGAATTTCCCGGTATCCCTCTTCATTATGGATTGCTGCAATCTCCAGGTAGTTATTGCGATCGTCATCCAGCACGGTAAATAAGCGGAAATCACGCATAATCTTCGGCGACATAAACTGGCTAATGAAGCTTTCATCTTTAAAATCACGCATGGCGAAATGCAGCGTTTCCAGCCAGTCGGAACCGGCAATATCCGGGAACCAGTAGCGGTCTTCGTCCGTCGGCGACTGGCAAATACGCTTAATATCCTGGAACATGGCAAAGCCAAGCGCATACGGATTAATTCCGCTGTACCACGGGCTGTTATAAGGAGGCTGGAACACAACGTTAGTGTGGCTGTGCAGGAATTCCAGCATAAAGCGGTCGGTCACTTTCCCTTCATCATAGAGATGATTGAGGATGGTGTAATGCCAGAAAGTCGCCCAGCCTTCATTCATTACCTGCGTCTGTTTTTGCGGGTAGAAATACTGGCTGACTTTACGCACGATGCGCAGGATCTCTCGCTGCCATGACTCCAGCAGCGGTGCGTTCTTCTCCATAAAATAAAGCAGGTTTTCCTGCGGCTCAGATGGATAGCGGCGCGCTTCGGCGGTGGTCCGCTCCTCTTCGCGTTTTGGCAGCGTACGCCACAGCATATTCACCTGGCTTTGCAGATACTCCTCGCGGCTTTTCTGCCGGGCTTTCTCCTCCTGCAAGGAGATTTTTTGCGGGCGTTTGTAGCGATCAACCCCGTAGTTCATCAGTGCATGGCACGAGTCGAGCAGTTTTTCGACTTCATCGACGCCGTACCGCTCTTCACAGTCGGTAATGTATTTCCGCGCGAAAATCAGGTAATCGATAATTGAACTGGCATCGGTCCAGCTGCGGAAAAGGTAGTTATTTTTGAAGAAAGAGTTGTGCCCGTAGCAGGCATGCGCCATCACCAGCGCTTGCATGGTGATGGTATTTTCTTCCATCAGATAAGCAATACATGGGTTGGAGTTAATGACGATCTCGTAAGCCAGCCCCTGTTGCCCGTGTTTATAGAGCCGTTCGGTTTCAATGAATTTCTTACCAAACGACCAGTGAGGGTAGTTGATTGGCATACCAACGCTGGAGTAAGCGTCCATCATCTGTTCTGAAGTAATGACTTCAATTTGATGCGGATAGGTATCCAGCCGATAAAGTTTTGCCACCCGGTCGATTTCAGCCAGATAGACATCCAGCAGATCAAAAGTCCAGTCGGGTCCATCGCTCAGACGAATAGAGTCCTTATTCATTGAGTCAATCGTAGCCATTAGCGCGCCCTCATTGTTAGAACACTCTCTGTATGGAGCGTCTCATTTCAAGCATAGAACACGCAATCAATTCTGTACGGCAGGGCACTTTTTTGTTCGCAATTTTTGATCCTGCCACCGGCATTAATAGCCGTTTTTGCAAAATTTTATACTGTGGCGAAATGTCGAGCAGCAGGAGATGCTAAATAATCACAGGCCTTGTAATACGGTGAAGCTGTGAGGGGTGTCACCATAAAAAAGCCATATGTTGAATAATATTTTCATCTGGGTTATCAATTTGTAATTAGACGATTGTGCTTTACTCACAGGAGAGGGATATGCGAGTTGTTGTATTGGGAAGCGGCGTAGTGGGTGTCGCCAGTGCCTGGTATTTGCGTCAGGCGGGTCATGATGTCACGGTTATTGACCGCCAGCCGGGGCCGGCACAGGAAACCAGCGCTGGGAATGCCGGGCAGATTTCCCCGGGTTATGCCGCTCCCTGGGCCGCACCGGGTGTGCCGCTGAAGGCCATCAAATGGATGTTCCAGCGCCATGCGCCGCTTGCTATCAGCCTTGACGGCACCTCATCACAGCTGAAATGGATGTGGCAGATGCTGCGCAACTGCGATGCCCGGCACTATGCAGAGAATAAAGGACGTATGGTGCGGTTGGCCGAGTACAGCCGCGACTGCCTGAAGCTATTACGTGAAACTACCGGTATTCAGTATGAGGGGCGACAGGGAGGTACCTTGCAGCTTTTCCGCACCGCCGCGCAGTATGAAAACGCCACCCGTGATATTGCCGTATTGCAGGACGCAGGCGTTCCTTACCAGTTGCTGGAATCCGCGCGGCTGGCTGAGGTAGAGCCTGCGCTGGCGGAAGTGGCGCACAAATTAACCGGTGGTCTGCGTTTGCCAAATGATGAAACCGGCGACTGCCAGCTTTTTACCCAGCAACTTGCCAGCATGGCAGAGCAGGCAGGTGTGGTCTTTCGCTTCAATACCCCGGTGGATCGTCTGCTGTATGAAGGCGAAAACATCTATGGTGTGAAGTGCGGCGAAGAGGTGGTAAAAGCCGATGCCTATGTGATGGCCTTTGGCTCCTGGTCAACCGGGCTGCTGAAAGATATCGTTGATATCCCTGTATACCCGCTGAAAGGTTACTCGTTGACAATCCCGGTCACGCAGGAAGACGGCGCACCGGTTTCCACTATCCTTGATGAAACCTACAAAATCGCGATTACGCGGTTTGATAAACGCATTCGTGTAGGTGGCATGGCGGAAATTGTTGGTTTCAACACCGAGCTGCTACAACCTCGTCGTGAAACACTGGAAATGGTGGTACGCGATCTCTTCCCGCGCGGTGGTCGCGTTGAAGAGGCGACATTCTGGACCGGTTTGCGCCCAATGACACCGGATGGTACGCCAGTTGTTGGTCGAACGCCGTATAAAAATCTGTGGCTTAACACGGGCCACGGTACATTGGGCTGGACCATGGCCTGCGGTTCCGGCCAGTTACTCAGTGATTTAATGTCCGGCACCACGCCAGCTATTGCAGCGGACGATCTTTCTGTCGCCCGCTATTTACCAGGTTTTACCCCGGCACGCGTACAGCATCTGCATGGCGTTCATAACTGATAAATATAAGGAAAAGTGATGTCCCGTCCGATTATGGCCACGCTGGACTTACAGGCGTTGGGCACTAACTTACAGGTCGTGCGTCGGGCTGCGCCAACAGCTAAGGTCTGGTCAGTGGTCAAGGCGAATGCATACGGTCACGGTATCGATCGTGTCTGGCGTTCTCTTGCCAGCACGGATGGTTTTGCGATGCTGAATCTTGAAGAGGCCATTTTGCTGCGTGAACGCGGCTGGAAAGGGCCGATTCTGCTACTGGAAGGTTTTTTCCACGCCGATGAATTACCGCTATTCGATAAATACCGGCTGACCACCAGCCTGCATAGCAACTGGCAGATTAAGGCGTTACAAAATGCGCAACTGCAAGCGCCGCTGGATATCTATCTGAAGATTAACAGTGGCATGAATCGCCTTGGCTTTATGCCGGATCGCGTACATGCAGTGTGGCATCAACTGCGGGCGATTAATAACGTAAGCAGCATTACCCTGATGTCGCACTTTGCCGAAGCCGAACGCCCGGACGGGATCGTCGGGCCGATGGCGCGTATTTCGCAGGCGGCGGAAGGACTGGACGCGCCGCGATCGTTATCCAACTCCGCGGCGACATTATGGCATCCTGAAGCGCATTTCGACTGGGTCCGTCCGGGTATTGTGCTGTATGGCGCATCGCCCTCCGGTCAGTGGCAGGATGTTGCCAATACAGGTATACGGCCGGTAATGACGCTCAGCAGCGAAATTATCGCAGTGCAAACGTTAAAAGCGGGTGAAACGGTTGGTTATGGCTGCCGCTATCGCGCCAGCGGGGAGCAACGTATCGGTGTGGTGGCCTGTGGCTATGCCGACGGTTATCCGCGTATTGCGCCTTCTGGGACGCCGGTACTGGTCGACGGAATTCGCACCGGCACGGTCGGCTCGATTTCGATGGATATGCTTACGGTCGATTTAACGCCTTGCCCGCAGGCCGGTATTGGCACGCCGGTTGAGCTGTGGGGTAAGGAGATAAAAATCGACGACGTCGCTGCGGCGGCAGGTACGGTTGGGTACGAACTGATGTGCGCACTGGCACCGCGTGTGCCTGTTGTGACGGTGTAACATACTACGAGGCGGTTATTCCGCCTCGTCTTCTGCCACTCTAACGCCCACTTTTAACACCGCGTTGTCGTTTTTTTCGGCCACTGTCCAGATCATTCCGGCAAACTCAACCTGGTCGCCAACCACCGGAGCTGCTCCCAATAACTGCTGAACAATATCGCCCAGCGTTTGCTGGTTATCACGGTGCTCAAGACCTTCCTCAAGTCCGTAAATAAGTGCCACGTCGGCGAATTTGGCATTCGCTTCGAGGATAAAATCGCCAAAGAAACGCTGATCCAGAGCGACCGGCGGCGACTGGCTAAACAGCTTGCCCAGCGCAGGGAGATCCCGCTCACGACCAATAACACACAGTACGTCGCCTTCCCGCAACCGCGTGCTACCGGTCGGATGCAACAGACTGTTACCGCGAAACAGCGCCGCGATGCGCGTCTCTTCCGGCATGTGCAAATCACGAAGCGCCGCACCCACGCACCATTTATCGGCACTGAGCTGGTAGACGAACTGCTCGAAGGGATTATCCGGATGAATATCCAACCCCACGCGAGAAACCGGCCAGCCGACCGGCGGTACCACCACTTTGGCTTTTTTCGCCGCCCAGGTGAGTGAGGTCCCCTGGAACAGCAGCGAGATTAGCACCACGAAGAAGGCAACGTTAAAGAACAGCCGCGCATTATCCAATCCGGCCATCATCGGGAAGGTGGCGAGAATAATCGGCACGGCGCCACGTAGCCCCACCCAGCTGATAAACACGCGCTCACGCAGATTGAAGCCACGAAACGGCAGCAGACTGGCGAACACCGACAGCGGCCGGGCGATAAAAATCATCCATGCTGAGAGGATAAGGGCAGAGAAGGCAATCGGCAGCAGATCGGACGGTGTGACCAGCAGACCCAGCACGAGGAACATGGCGATTTGCGCCATCCAGGCCAGCCCATCGAAATTTTGCAGAATCCCGTAGCGGTTGCGGATCGGCCGGTTGCCCAGCACAAAACCACATAAATACACGGCCAGGATACCACTACCGTGTAAGGCTGTCGTCAGAGCAAAAACCAGAATACCGCCGCTGAGTGCCAGCAGCGGATAGAGACCCGGCGGCAGGGAGATACGGTTGATCATCTGCTGAAGTAGGTAGCCACCCGTGCCGCCCAGCAGAATACCAAGACCAAACTCCTGTACGATATGCACCAGGAACATCACATCGAGATCGGCTTTGTGCTTCTGGATCATCTCAATCAGCGTGATGGTCAGGAAGACCGCCATCGGATCGTTACTCCCCGACTCGATTTCCAGCGTGGAGCCAACGCGCTCGTTAAGCCCTTTGCCGCCCAGCAGCGAGAATACCGCCGCCGCATCAGTGGAACCGACAATCGCGCCAATCAGCAGGCCTTCCATCACGTTGAGCTTGAACAACCATGCGGCCATCACACCGGTAAGACCGGAAGTGACCAGCACACCTACAGTGGCGAGCGAAAGCGCAGGGCCGAGCGCAACACGAAAAGAACTGGCGCGGGTTCGCATGCCGCCATCCAGCAAAATGATCGCCAGCGCGAGGTTACTGACCATATAAGCCAGTGGGTAGTTATCGAACGGGATCCCGCCGATACCATCAATGCCGGCTAACATACCGATGACCAGAAAAATGACCAGGATAGGTATACCAAGGCGGGAAGAGAAAGAACTCAATAAGATGCTACAGGTTACAAGGACAGAACCCAGAATAAACAGACTAATTATCGCCTCAGCGTCCAATGTGGTGCTTCTCCTTAATCCTCGCCAGCGGGAATGCCCCGGGCCAGAAACCCAGGGTTGGTAATTTCACTTCATAATAACGGCAGAAACAGCGACGTAATAAGAACATTAAGCACTTTTTTTACACCGAAATCACGGGATGACCGGTCATTGTCAAGCGTGTTATATCAGTATGTTGCAGTTGGGCAAACGCACCTAACGGCAGGGTTACCGTTTGCGGTTCGTGCCCGAAAGCCAGCCCGCTAATGACCGGGATCGTCAACTGCGAACGCAAGTAATCCACCATCTTTGTAAGATTGTAGCCCGCATCGTAATCGTTAGGTTGTGTGTTGGAGAAACTACCGAGAATGAGCGCGTTTTGCTGCCCCAGAATACCAGCGTGCAGCAATTGCAAAAGCATGCGCTCAACGCGATAAGGATGCTCATTGATATCTTCCACCGCCAAAATACCGCCTGGCATTGACGGCAACCATGGCGTGCCGATAAGTGACGTCAGCATTGCCAGATTTCCGCCCCATAGCGTCCCTTCAACATGGCATTGCGGTCCAGCGCCGTTCCACTCGATGCTGAAGGTCGGGCTGGTCAGGGCGCGCCAGAAGTGCTCCTGCGTGAATGCATCCAGTGTTTCTGCACCGAAATTACCCGCTAACATCGGGCCGCTAAAAGTAATCACCTTGCCGGTTGCCAACAGACCAAGCTGGATCGCCGAAAAATCACTGTGACCGCATATCAGCAGCGGTTGCTGTTGCTGACGCGCCGCGATGCCCTGCCAGTCAATATCGGCAAGCAAACGGCTGGCACCATAACCGCCGCGCACCGGCATCACAATGGTATTGTTGCCCGCGAGGGTTGCCAGCGCGTTGATGTCGGCCAACCGCTCTTCATCGCTACCGGCAAACCGCTCGCTGCGCCGGGTGATGACCGATGGATTGGCGATGTGATGCCCCAGCTGCGTCAGACGTTCAACGGCAAGTGCTGCCGCGTGCTGATTAATGCAATAACCGGAAGGGGCGATCAAATGGATGGTGGACATGGCATTTCCTTGCTGACATCTATAGGGAAACAGTTATCATGCCGCTAACCTGTACCGTTGTCATCCGCAGTGATGAGCCGTTCGAAGAAGGATTTGTTGGCGTGAAATTAAGATGGTTTGCTTTTTTAGTGGTACTTTTGGCCGGATGTAGTTCAAGACAGGATTACCGACAGCCGGACTGGAATCCAGAGATACCGGTGAAACGGGCGATGCAATGGATGCCGATCTCCCAAAAGGCGGGCGCGGCGTGGGGTGTCAGCCCACGGCTGCTAACGGCGATGATTGCCGTGGAATCTGGGGGAAATCCGAACCTGGTGAGTAAATCCAATGCGGTGGGGCTGATGCAACTGAAAGCGTCAACCGCCGGACGTGAAGTCTACCGCTATATGGGATGGAGCGGTCAACCCTCCAGCAGCGAACTGAAAAATCCTGAACGCAATATTTCCATGGGCGCGGCCTATTTAAGCATTCTCGCACATGGACCGCTGGCGGGGATTCGTGACCAACAAGTAATGCAGTACGCGCTGGTGGTCTCCTACGTTAACGGCGCCGGGGCATTGCTGCGAACGTTCTCGTCGGATCGCGGCGAAGCGATTGATGAGATCAATGATTTGAGCGCTGACGCTTTTCTGAAACACGTGGCGGAGAAGCACCCCGCGCCACAAGCGCCGCGCTATATCTGGAAAGTACAAAAAGCAATGGATGCGATGTAATCAGCGCACCCGGCTGGCGCGTTCGCGCGCCTCGCGCTCCAGGGCGAAGATAATGCGCTGGAGCTCGCGCTCAACGCCGGGGCTGACATTCAAAAATCGAAAGCTCAGGCGTGGCGTCACGATGGTGCTATTTTTCCCGTCCACCACTTTGCGTTCGCCGATCGCAATCAACTGTGCGTCAAAATAAAATTGCCCCCAGGACGCCATATCCAGTTCGACCTGCGAAAAGCGCATGCCCGGTTGCAGTGCTGCGGGTAACTCGCCATCCAGCAGGGCGCCCATCCCCCCTAATGAAAGGTCGAACAAGCGAAAACGGATCTCCTTTTTGTCCGGCATCAACGCTTTACAAAAATAAGCTGGCTGGAGCGGGGCGCTGATGCGGAAATATTCACGGCGCTGAATAAACCACAGCGAATCCGGTAGCGAGGAAATAAACGCTGGCAGCGCCTGGAAATCACCGGCTGCGAGCCCGGGCAGTGTGAATTCAACTTTGGCACCTTGTGTTTCAGCGGTAATGGTCACCTTCCCGGCACGCTGCACTGCGTTGTTCTCATACTCCTGGCTACCAAAATCCATCACCAGCTCTTCCGGATTGACTTCCAGTATCTTACTGATGAACTGACCGCTGCCCCAGGTAATGCAAACGGGCACCTGACTTTTTTGCAGATCGCGCAAAACACCCAATACGGCCAGAGGATTTTGTTTCAGGAACTGCTCACTGTAATTGCTCACGCCGAATGGCTCCTTGATGACTGACACACCGTCTTTGGGTTATCGGCAATCTCAGAGAGAACTTAATACAAATATTGCGAAAAATTTTCCCCGAAGAGTGGGATTAAGTCTGTGAGATGAAAAAGTTTTGTCGCCGACAACTATACTGTAGCTAATGCGCCGCCGTTGTGGTGCGTGCGTGTAAATGAAACAAGCAGAAGGAGAGAGTAAAATGGGCATTCTCGCGTGGATCCTTTTTGGTTTGATTGCTGGCGTTATTGCTAAATTAATCATGCCCGGACGGGATGGTGGCGGATTTATTCTGACTTGTATTCTGGGAATTGTGGGGGCGGTAGTCGGGGGCTGGCTGGCTACAACATTTGGTTTTGGTGGCGATATTACCGGCTTTAATCTGCACAGCTTCCTTGTTGCGGTCGTTGGCGCCATCGTGGTGCTGGCGGTATTCAGGCTATTGCGCAGAGATTAAAACTTCCGCTTCAGTAAAAAGGCCGCAATCGCTGCGGCCTTTTTCATGTTTACTGCGCGGATTTTTGTTCGACAGGCGCAGGTTGTTGTGAGGTGGACGCAGGTTGTGTCTGCGGCACGTTGTCGCAGGGTTTCTCTTTCGGACATACCAGATCCAGCATTTTCAGCGTGACACCATTAGTCCAGCCAAAGCCGTCTTGCAGCGGGTACTCGCCGCCGCCGCCGCCCGTACCGGTGGTACTGACATCATATTTTTCCACCAGCTTTTTCTCTCGGTCGTAGGTGTGCTGAACATTGGTCAGAAAACGCCAGCTCACCTCCTGCGACAGTTTCTGATGTTGGTAATTTTGCAGCCCCTCGGCGGCAACCCATTGCAGCGGTGCCCAGCCGTTAGGCGCATCCCACTGTTGCCCGCTATTCACGGTGGTGGTGGTGATGCCACCAGGTTTCAGTAGTCGCGCCTGTGTGGCGGCAGCCACTTTATCCGCACGATCCTTCGCTGCCGCGTTGACAAACAGCGGGAAGAGCGCCGCTGCCGTAAGCTGGTTTCTGACCTTATGGGTTTTCAGATCATAATCCGCATACCAGCCCTCTTTTTCATTCCAAAGATTGGCTTCGATGCCTTTCTGCCGTGCGGTGGCAAGGGCTTCATACTGGGCGGCTTTTGTCGCATCCCCGGAAACCTGATAGCCGCGGGCAAGCATTTTTTCCATTTTGAACATCAACGCGTTCAGATCCACGGGCACAATGCTGGTGGTTCGGATGGTACCGAGCTGCTGCGGGTTATCCATCCAGCGCGAGCTGAAATCCCAGCCCGAGGCTGCAGCGGAACGTAAATCGCGATAGATCTCCGTGGCAGGGCGGTTGGGGTTATTTTTAGCCGTAGTGACATCATCAAGCCACGACTCCGGACGTGGCGTATCGCGGTCGTCCCAGTAACGGTTTAATACGGTTCCGTCATTCAGTTTCACTACGCGCTGGCTGGCCTGGCCCGGTTGCAGGCTATCGGCGCCTTCCATCCAGTAGTGATACTCTTTTTCCATCTGCGGCAGCCAGGTTTTCAGTGCCTCATCGCCATCATGGGTGGCCAGCAGTTCAACCATCAAGGCGAAAAACGGCGGCTGTGACCGGCTCAGATAGTAGGTACGATTGCCATTGGGAATATGTCCCCAGGTATCAATTTCATGCGCGAAGTTGGTGACCATATCGTTGATCATGTCCCAATGTCCGCTTTCGGCGAGGCCCAGCATCGTAAAATAGCTATCCCAGTAATAAACTTCGCGGAAACGACCGCCTGGCACAACATAGGGTTTTGGCAGTGGCAGCAAGGAATCCCACTTACCGACGCTACCGGTTGTGCGCGTCAGCACAGGCCACAGGCCGTCGATATGCTCGCGCAGGCTCTGCCCTTCAGGCGGAACATAGGCCTCGCCTTCCTTCGGTAAGGTAAAGTTAAGATCGACGAAGTGGCGCAAATCGAAGCTGGTTTGGTTACGCTGCATACGGTAATCCGCCAGGATCATCAGCGGATCGCCGTTGGGTACGGCATCTGCAAAGGTTTTTTGATCGGGAAAGAGTTTGGCGCTTTGCACATCGTTAAATAGTGGCCCGAGCAGGACATCCGGTGATTGCTGCGCATTCGGGGCATCTGCGGACAGCGCCTGCGGAACAACAGCAAGTAATGCCCCACTTAAAACGACGTGCATTGCCAGCAACAGCGAGCGCGGCTGGCGCATAACAGGTTTTATCATCAATCATTCTCCTTGGACTGGCGCATCACGGCACCGCTGACATCAATCTTGTCCAAACCTTAGACGAATATCAGATAAATCGCGTGCCTGGTTTGGCATTTTGCGCGATTCCAGACTATTTCCCCGTCTACCTGGGACGAAAAAGCTTTTTTCCGCAAAAGTGTGACCGTCGTTGATCAATGCGGCGGGGCTATAGTTTTAGCAGATCAAATCTTAGAGCGATAAAAAATGGACAATATTGCGGCAAATCAATGTGGCTGAAAGGTTTCATTTAATGTGAATTCAAAGCGATTAAGTATCGCTAAATAGTTTCATACGAAGAATATTCTCTCTCGTAACAACCGGCGATACCGCTATGAAATAGTTTTGTGCGTGACTATGTGCGTTTGGTAAAAGGATGCTCGTCGCACAATATATTTTCCAATGCTGACAAAAGAATCCTAAATAGGGTGTGAAAGTGCTTAAACCTTGCATTTAATCGGGAATTACAGCTACCAGATATTGTAGTATTTATTCGTATGTTTATGCTTTTAGGAATACTCCTATCACCTTATTTTTATTATATGCTAAGAAAGAGATGGTGGATATTATATATTTAATTTCAGTTGGTTATGGGGTTTTTAGCTTAATGAACTGGTGTGATAGTTTGCTGATTTTAATAATTCCTTCCCCAAGTGAAATTTTTTGTTAAGAATCATCTTAATTTGCAAAAAAATTAAATAATCCTATTTCATCAGGTCGGAGAACGTATTGAATTGAATAACCCGATCTGTAAAATTGTGTCATGATAGTCAATGAAAAGTAATAATATTGCGGCCTTGTTATGTGCAGGCTCGTGCGGTAGCTATGCCTTTTATTAATTATCACGGCGTTTTGCTGGAATATTTAGAGCGATTTAACTGCTGCTTTCCGAAACGCTCCTGGTCAACACAGTAATATATTTGCAATGGAAAAAACTCTATGAACATGCGAATGGTCCTGGCTCTTCTTTTTGTCTTTGGCATTAGTGGATGTAAAGCGCCACCGAAACCGGCTCCGAGCGACGACACCATTGTTACCAGTGAAGTGAATGGTGTTACATTAACTCACCGTTATGCTGTTAGTGCTCCAACCGAATTTACCCCCATTAACCAAAACTATCGGGCTCTCTACCCGGCATCTGTCATGAGCAAGCCGGATTTCGGCGGCAAAGTGATACGCCAGCTTGAAACCGGTAAAACTTATGTTGTTCTGGGGCAGGTAGAGCACTTCTGGATGGCGCTGGCTGATGAAGGGAAGGAAGAGCTGATTGGTTATGTGCCGATGCGCGCCGTGGTGAAAAGCGAGCTGTATGACAAAACGCTGCGTGAAGACCGTCGTCGCAGAGTTGTGCCGAAAAAACAGACCTGCGTGACGGTAGACGGCAGCGGCAAAGCCTGCAAAAACGCTAACTCAGGAACCTGGATCATCGATTAATCCAGCCGTGACGAGTGCCAGATATGAATAATAATGCTGTTGTGCGCCAGCTCTGTCTGGTGTTTCTCTTTGTGCTGGCCACCCTGGCCAGCGGTTGTGGATCTTCTTCACACAGCGTACCTACCAGCTACAACCTTCAGTTCAGGGCTCATCCGCAAATCAATGAGTCCGCTCCCCTTAAAGTCAGGGTTCTGCTGTTGAAATCGGACGCCACGTTTATGTCTGCCGATTTCTGGTCGCTGCAAAATAACGCTGACAGCGTGCTGGGTGCCAACCTGCTCAACAGCGATGAATTTTTCCTGATGCCCGGTCAGTTGTCGAAAACGCTCAGTGGCAAAAGCGCGCCGGAGGCGCGTTACATCGGCGTGATCGCGGAATATCAGGCACTCGATGGCAAGAAATGGCGTATCTCCCTGCCGCTTCCGGTGCAGGGTGAGAGCCACTTCTACGAATTCTGGAAATCTTCTGCGGATGAACTGCAAGCGAATCTTTTCCTCGACATCAATGGAATTCGCGTCATTTCCAAATAGCGCCAGCTTAAACAGGAAAACAGCATGAATAAAGCAGAAAAGGTCATATGGACTGAAGGTATGTTTCTGCGTCCTCATCATTTTCAGCGTGCAGAAAGTTACCTGCAACATCACATTCGTGAATGGGGGACACTGCAACGCCCGTACCTTTGGGGCTACCTGGATCTTGAACTGGATGACGCGATGTTACGTCAGGGATGCATCGCCCTGAGCTCTGCCAGTGGGTTACTGCCGGATGGCACTTTTTTCTCTTTCCACGACGCACGCCAGGCGCCTGCGCCGCTGGCTATCCCGGACAACACAAGCAATGAGCGCGTTGTTCTGGCATTACCGGCGCGACGCGGCGGACGTGACGAAGTTATTTTTAGCGAAGAGAAAGATTCGCTGGCGCGTTACGTCACCTGGGAAAGCGAAGTGGATGACGACAACGCCATGTCCGTCGGGCCGGCTGCCGTGCAATTTGGTCGCTTGCGGCTAAAACTGATGCTGGAAAAAGATCTGAGCGCCGAATGGACAGCCATTGGCGTGGTTCACGTGCTGGAGAAGCGTAACGATAATCACGTTCGCCTCGATACGCGTTATATCCCGCCGGTACTCAATGCCATCAATAGTCCGTTGCTGTATGGCGTGCTTAGCGATCTACAAAGCTTGCTGATGCAGCGTAGCCAGCAAATAGGTCAGCGTCTGCGCCAGCCGGGGCGTTTTAATACCTCGGAAATGGTGGAATTCACGCTGCTGGCGCTGATCAATCATCATCTTGGCGAGGTAGCGCATCTGAAAACGCTGCCGATGATCCACCCGGAAGCGCTGTGGCGTAGCTGGCTGCCGTTCGCCACGGAGCTGACGACCTGGACCGCAGCGCGTTCACCGGAAGAGACACTGCCGGTTTATGATCATGACGATCTCGCGGGCTGCTTCAGCAAATTGCAATTAATGCTGCGTCAGGGGTTGTCGCTGGTGATGGAAGAACACGCGATCCAGCTTCCGCTCACCGAACGTACCCATGGCCTGAATGTCGCTACGTTACCGAATACCAGCATGGCACGGGAGTTCGGCTTTGTGCTGGCGGTCAAGGCCAGCGTGCCGGGTGAGATCCTGCAAACCCACTTCCCGGCGCAGATGAAAGTCGCCCCGGTCACCAAAATCCGCGATCTGGTACAGCTTCAGTTGCCTGGCATGATGCTGCGGGCCATGCCGGTCGCGCCGCCGCAGATTCCGTGGCATGCCGGTTACAACTATTTCGAACTGGAAAAAGGCGGCGAACTCTGGAACGAAATGGAGAAATCGGGGGCCTTCGCACTGCATCTTGCGGGCGAATTCCCGGGTCTTGATATGGAGTTTTGGGCCATCCGTAGCCCGACTGAATAAGAGAGCGAGCGCACAATATGCAGGAACCAAACGTCGCCGGCAGTGATGCCGCTCTGGCAGGAGCCAGTGGTAACAATCCTTTGGTCGCAGCGGCAAACCCGCTACTTAATGCGATACCGCAAATCCGCTTTTCGGTCTCACATGACGATCAAAGCGGTTTACGTCAGCATTTAATTGATGAGATCCGCCGTTTTGAGGTGCGCTGCCAGCAATCCGGGCTAGCCTACGAGGTGATCGTCGGTGCGCGCTACTGCCTCTGTACAGCGCTGGATGAAGCCGCAGCGCTGACGCCGTGGGGCAGCCGTGGCGTCTGGTCCGGCAGCGGTCTGCTGGTGACATTCCACAACGAAACCTGGGGCGGGGAGAAATTCTTCCAACTGCTGGCGCGGCTGTCGCAAAACCCGCGCGAGCATATCGCGTTGCTGGAACTGATCAACTTCTGCCTGCTGCTTGGCTTTGAAGGCCGTTACCGGGTGATGGACAACGGCCGTACCCAACTGGAAACCATCAAACAGCGCCTGTGGCAGATGATCCGGGGTGTGCGCGGTAACTATCCGCCGCCGCTTTCGCCGCACCCGGAAGATCAACCGGTGATGCGCAAACTCTGGCGTCCGGTGATCCCATTATGGGCCTGCGTCGGGCTCGCGGGCTTCCTCGCCTGCCTGTTCTATATCGTGCTCAACTGGCGGCTTGGCGACAACACCAGCCCGGTATTGGCGAAAATCTATCAGACGCAATTGCCGGAAGCCGCCATTGCCCAGCCAGCGGCGAGTGCGCCGCCAGTGCTTAATCTGCGTGCCTTCCTGCGCCCGGAAATTCAACAAGGGCTGGTGGTGGTGCGCGATGAAGCCGATCGCAGCGTGGTGACCTTAAAAGGCGATGGGCTGTTTGCCTCCGGTTCAACGGTGGCGCGGGAGAGTTACGAACCGGTGATCGACCGTGTTGCCCAGGCAATGAACAATGTCAGCGGCCGCATTCTGGTGGTCGGTTTTAGCGATAACGTGCCGATCCGCAGCGCGCGATTCGCCTCTAACTACGAGCTCTCTCTGGAGCGCGCTCGCTCGGTGCAGTCGCTGCTGCAAAAACATCTGTCGCAGCCGGAACGCGTGAAAGCAGAAGGGCGAGGGGAGATGAACCCGATCGCACCGAATAACACGCCGGAAAACCGCGCCCGCAACCGCCGCGTAGAGATTACTTTGCTGGTGTCGCCGGAGAATACGGCCGCCGAGCTGAACGGACTGCCGCAAGGAAACTAAAGGATGAATATGTTGCTTTCATTGCTGACCAACCGCATTTTGTGGGGTTTCCTTGGCGTAACAGGGCTGGCTGCCGTGATCTGGATGATCGGTCCCTTGCTCTCGGTCGTCGACTCCCGCCCGCTTGAGTCAGAGCAAAACCGTATGATCACCATTGCGGTGATGTACCTGATTTGGGTTCACAGCCACATTGTGCCGCGCCTCTATAATGCCTGGCTCAACCGCAAGCTGATGGATAACCTGAAAAGCGAAGAAGCCAAAGATCCGCTCGAGCGCAAACGCCTGAACAGTGAAGATCAGGTACTCAATGAGCGTTTCGAAGAGGCTGCACAGGTACTGAAAAAAGCCCACTTTAACCAGCCGGGCCAGCGCGGACAGTGGACGCAGCGCTTCAGCACCCAGTATCTGTATCAGTTACCGTGGTACGTGATCATTGGCGCGCCGGGTTCCGGGAAAACCACCGCGCTGGTGAACTCCGGCCTGCAATTCCCGCTGGCGGATCGCTTTGGTAAAACCGCGCTGCGCGGCATCGGAGGAACGCGTAACTGTGACTGGTGGTTTACCAACGAAGCCGTACTGCTGGATACTGCCGGTCGTTACACCACGCACGAGAGTGAGCAGGTCCAGGACGCCAGCGAATGGGCGAAATTCCTCGGTTTGCTGCAAAAATACCGCCGTCGCCAGCCGATTAACGGCGTGATTGTGACGATCAGTATCGCCGATCTCCTGACACAGTCCGCAGAAGCCTCCCGCGAACAGGCGCTCAATTTGCGCCAGCGCCTGACCGAGTTGCATGAGCAGTTGGGCATTCGTTTCCCGGTTTATGTGCTGGTCACCAAAGCCGACTTGCTGAAAGGTTTTCGTGCCTATTTTGCCGGTTTTGACAAAGCGCAGCGCGACCAGATCTGGGGGTTCACCTTCCCGTGGGAAAAAGCCAGACTGGCGGATTTTGACTTGCAGGGCAGTTTTCTGCAGGAATTTGCCCTGTTACAGCAGCGGCTGGATGCGGCGCTGCCGGACACGCTGTTGCGGGAAAGCGATGCGCAGGCTCGCGCGGAATGTTTCCTGTTTCCGCAGGAGTTCGCCGCACTTCGCCCCCTACTGTCTGACTACCTGAACACACTGTTTGCCCGCTCCAACTTCGAAACCGAATTTTCACCGCGCGGTATCTATTTCGCCAGCGGTACGCAGGAAGGTCTGCCTTTCGACCGGGTTATGGGTGAACTCAGCCGGGCGCTTTCGTTGCCGCAGGGTAAAGCCGGGGATAACTGGGATTCAGTAAGTAAAGAGGAACCGGTACCGGGCGGAAAAGGGCAGAGCTTCTTTATCAAGCATGTGCTGCAAAACGTCATCTTCCAGGAAGCAGGCATTGCCGGACAAAACCGCTGGTGGGAGCTACGCAACCGGGCGGTGATCTGGTCCGGTTATGCGGCGTTGCTGGCGCTGCTGATTATTGTTAGCGCCTTGTGGATGACCAGCTACGGCAATAACAAAGATTACCTTGATGAAGTACAGGCCAAAGTGCCGGCGCTGGATCAGGAGATCAAAGGCCTGCGTAACCGTCAGCAGGGCGATCTATTTGCCATGCTGCCGCTGCTGAACGGACTTTCCGCGCTGCCGCAGAGTAACGCTTTCGACATCAATAATCCGCCTATCACCCGCCGTATGGGATTGTATCGCGGTAACGATGTGGCTGACGCCTCACAGACGCTGTATCAGAAAGCGCTGCAACAGATTCTGTTGCCAGAAGTGACGATGCGCATTACTACCTGGCTGCGCAACGATAACGGCAGCGATGTGGAGTATAGCTACGAGGCGCTAAAAGCCTACCAGATGCTTTATCAGCCGAAACATTACGACGGCAAATTTCTGCATTCGTGGGTGATGCTCAATCTGGAGCGCAATCTGCCGCAGAACGTCACCAAGGCGCAGATACGCCAGCTTGAATGGCATCTGACACAACTTCTGGAGCCGCAAATTCAGTCGTCGCCGTACGCCAAAGATGAGGCGTTAATCAGCCGCGAGCAGACAATGATTAACCAGCAGCCGCTCTCCACGCGCGTTTATGGTCGTCTGAAACGTCTGCTGGAACATGATGACAACCTGAAGCCAGTGTCACTGTCTTCACTGGGCGGGCCGCAAAGCGAGCTGGTCTTTTCGCGGAAAAGCGGCAAACCAGTAAGCGAGGGGCTGCCCGGGTTGTACACGCCGGACGGCTACTGGAATAACTTCAACGCAAAGATCGCACCTGTCACCGCTTCCCTGCATGAAGATGATAGTTGGGTCCTGGGTGCGACCACGCAGCCGGAAGACAAACAGCAGACGGATAACGCGGTGCGTCAGCTCTACGCCCGCGACTTTATCGCCTTGTGGGACAGCTTCTTAAGCGACATTCAACTGAATAACAGCGCCGATCTGAATCAGCGCATCAATACGGCGCGCTTACTCTCCGGCAACAATTCACCGCTGCGTCGGCTGGTGATCAACCTGAGCCAGCAACTGAAACTGACACGAGATGAGCCGGAAGACGCTGAAAAAGCGAAACGCGCTGGCAGTCCTAACCGTGGTACACAAATGCTGGAAACTCTGTTCAGCAACCACGACGGTACAGCACAAACCACCAATGCCGAGGCCAGTCAGACACCGGAACAGCGCGTAACCGAGCACTTTGCGCCAATTATCGAACTGGCGCAGCCGCTGGAAAAGGGCGGGAAATCCATCGTCTTTGATGATTTTCTCAAGCAGGTTGATGAGCTGTACCGCTATCTGACCGCGGTTCAGGATGCGGCCAACAGCGGTATGCCGCCGCCGGGTAGTGAAGCGATCAGCCGTTTACAGGCCAGCGCCGGACGTCTGCCAGGCGGCCTGCAAACCATGTTCAGTAACATGGCAGTGGGGGCCAGCAGTGATACACAGCGTCGTGAGCTGGAAAATGTTCGCAAACGTATCAGCGTTGAAGTAGGCAGCTTCTGCCGTCAGGCCATTGCCGGGCGTTATCCACTTGTACGCTCCGCCAGCAGCGAAGTGACGCCGGACGATCTGGCTCGCATGTTCGCACCGGGCACCGGTCTGATGGACACCTTCTTTCGCGATAATCTGACCAATAAAGTCGACACCACGCAATCCACCTGGCGCTTTATGCCCGGTATTGACGGCAAAACGCTGCCGGGCAGCGAAGGTTTGCTGGTGCCGTTTCAGCAGGCGCAGTCTATCCGCGATGCTTTCTTTGCCAATGGCAGCACCACGCCATCATTTCGTACCACCGTGCGCACGGTGCGTATGGATAACACCATCCTGACCATGACGCTGGATGTGGACGGGCAAATCCTGCGTTACAGCCACGGGCCGCAGGCGGTACAGATCGTTAACTGGCCGGGATCGGGCGGAACCAACCAGGTGCGGATGCAACTCGGTCTGGCCAGCGGCACAACCGCGACGCTGGTCACCAACGGCGCGTGGGCACTGAATCGCTTTTTCGATAAAGCCCGCGTCAGCCCAGGCAGTAGCAGCCTGAGCCGCCAGGCCACATTCACCGTTGACGGGCATCAGGTGACGCTGGAGTTTGCGCCGAACAGCATCCGCAACCCGTTCCAGCTTCCCCGCTTCGCATGTCCTTGAACTGCAAAGGAACGCCAATGACGATGACTTCAGCAATAAGCTGGTACGGAAAACTGCCGAGTGCCGGTGATTTTTTACAGCGCCGCTTTCCCGATGCGCTGCAACGGCAGTGGTCCCACTGGTTCCAGGTGGGGTTGATGAACTGGCAAAAAGAAGAACAGCGCGCCAGCGATCGCCAGTTCGGCAATGCGCCGGTATGGAATTTTGTTGTCCCGCCCATGCTAGGCGGGCAGCAAGTACAGATGGGATGTCTGCTGCCGGGCCGCGACAGCGTCGGGCGGCAGTATCCGATTTGCGCGCTGATGGCGATTAACCCGCTGGAGTGGACACCGCGCCATCTGGCGCAGGCGGGCGACTGGTATCAGCAACTAGGCCGCACGCTGCTGCACGCTATCCGCAATGGCTACTCGCCGGAACAGCTCGATCAGGCGCTGCTGTCGATTCCGCCGGTGCAACTGGTTGCGCCGGAATCACGCTCGGAAATTCTTGATGTGATCGGTTATGAAGGCGACGGCGAATCGACCATTGGCTGGAATCAGGCCGCCGAATGTTTTGACCCGCTGCGCCAGATCAGTTTCTGGTGGACCAACCGCAGCGACGGTTATCCACTCTATACACACGTACACAGCGGTAATTTTACCGGGCAGCTCTTTACGCTGCTGTTTGACCCAGCTGGAGGCGCAAGACCCGGTCGCCACGGTCTTTACCCACCGATGTTTGAATAAGCAGGTTGCGGATGACAATTGACTCTTTACTGGCTCCGGTCACCCCGGAGCAACCGTGCGGTGAGAATCTGGAGTATGACGCCGACTTCCAGGCGATGGAGCAGGCCAGCCTCGGTAAAGCTGAGCAGCAATTCGGTAGCACGATCATTCCTGCCGAACCCGCTGACTGGAACCGCGTGGAGAAACTGGCCACCGCGTTGCTGGAGCGCACGAAAGATATTCGCGTCATGCTGGCGCTGACCCATGCATGGACGCGCCGTCGCGGCCTGGAAGGCTACGCCGACGGTTTGTTGATGCTGGGTCAGGCATTGGCGCTGTACTGGGATCAGCTTTGGCCGTCACTTAACGACGGCGGTGAATTCGATCCCTTTTACCGCATTAATGCGCTGGCTGCGCTCAGCGACAAATCTGCGCTCACCACCGCGCTGCGCCAGTCAATACTGTTACGCAGCAATGGCGATGAGCTGAGCGTGCGCGATGCACAGGCGCTGCTGGATGGCAGTAAAACCGAATGTGCGGGTTATCCGGGCGGTCGGGTGCGTTTGATTGATGAACTGGTACGCGGCGGTCAGCCCGGCATTGAAGCTATCGGACAGATTGAAGGGCGCCTGCAAACCATCCGTACATGGCTGCTGGAACAACTGGGCGAAAGCGGGGTGCCGGAAATGGAACAGTTACTGAAAACGGTCAGCATGATTGCCGGCGCAAGCCGCGCTTCCCGTGGCGATGAACAGCCTGCGTTGTCCGCAGGGGAGGAGCAAAAAAAAACGTCACCGCAGCAGCCGGTAGCCGCACCGATCGCGGCACACGCCGACTGGCGCACGGCGCAGGTAACGACGCGTGCTGACGCACAGTTGATGCTGGAGAAAGTGAAGCAATACTTTACTCAGCATGAGCCGAGTCACCCGGCACCGCTGATGATCGATCGCGTACAGCGATTAATCGAACTTGATTTTATGGAAATTATTCGCGATCTGGCGCCCGACGGCATAAGCCAGTTGCAAAACATCTTTGGGCGTCAGGAGTGACGCGTACCGTGTTATGACGACAGGCACGTCGCCGGCCGTCAAACCTTCACCGCGCATATTCGATGGAGAACATCATGCCAATAAGTAACAGTGGTCAAAAATTTATCGCCCGCAACCGCGCGCCGCGCGTACAGATTGAATACGACGTGGAAGTTTATGGCGCAGAGCGCAAAATCCAGCTTCCGTTTGTGATGGGCGTTATGGCGGATCTGGTCGGGAAACCGGTGGAGAACTTACCGTCTATTGAGGAGCGTAAATTCCTCGAGATCGATGTCGACAATTTCGATGAGCGCATGAAAGCGCTGAAACCACGCGTCGCCTTCAACGTGGACAACACGCTGACGGGCGAAGGCCGGTTGAATGTCGATCTCACCTTCGACAGCATGGATGACTTCCTGCCGGATGCTATCGCCCGCAAAGTTGAGCCGCTAAACAAATTGCTGGAAGCCCGCACGCAGCTTTCCAACTTGCTGACCTATATGGACGGGAAAAACGGCGCGGAAGAGCTGATCGCCAAAGTATTACAGGATCCGACACTGCTGAAATCCCTTAGCCAGTTGCCGAACAGCGACGAGAACGCGCAAGGTAAAGAGGAGTAAACCATGAGCAATCCTTCGCAACAACATGAACAGCAGGGCGTCCAGGCCTTCAGTCAGGACGAATTTAGTTCGTTGCTGAATAAAGAGTTCCGTCCGAAAACTGACCAGGCGCGTTCTGCGGTAGAAAGCGCGGTGAAAACGCTGGCGCAGCAGGCACTGGAAAATACCGTAACGTTCTCCAACGACACCTACCGCACCATTCAGAACCTGATTGCCGGTATTGATGAGAAGCTGTCGCAGCAGATTAACCAGATTATCCACCACGAAGAGTTTCAGAAGCTGGAGAGTGCCTGGCGCGGCCTCAGTCATCTGGTGAATAACACGGAAACGGATGAGATGCTGAAAATCCGCTTTATGAGCATCTCCAAGCAGGAACTGGGCCGTAACCTGAAGCGTTTTAAAGGCGTCGGCTGGGATCAGAGCCCGATCTTCAAAAAAATCTACGAAGAAGAGTACGGCCAGTTCGGCGGCGAACCGTTTGGCTGCCTGGTGGGCGATTATTACTTCGATCACAGCCCGCAGGATGTTGAGTTGCTTGGCGAGATGGCGCGTATCGGCGCGGCGGCGCACTGCCCGTTTATCACCGGCACCGCGCCAAGCGTGATGCAGATGGAGTCCTGGCAGGAACTGGCGAACCCGCGCGATCTGACGAAAATCTTCCAGAACACCGAATACGCCGCCTGGCGTTCACTGCGTGAATCCGAAGATGCTCGTTACTTAGGCCTCGTGATGCCGCGCTTCCTCTCCCGTTTACCGTACGGTATTCGCACGAATCCGGTGGATAGCTTCGATTTTGAAGAAGAGACCGACGGCGCGAATCACAACAACTACACCTGGGCCAACGCCGCTTACGCGATGGCGACCAACATCAACCGCTCTTTTAAAGAGTACGGCTGGTGCACCTCAATTCGCGGCGTTGAATCCGGTGGGGCGGTGGAAAATCTGCCGTGCCACACCTTCCCGAGCGACGATGGTGGTGTGGACATGAAGTGCCCGACCGAGATTGCCATCAGCGATCGCCGTGAAGCGGAACTGGCGAAAAACGGCTTTATGCCCCTGATCCACCGTAAAAATTCTGACTTTGCCGCCTTTATCGGCGCGCAATCGCTGCAAAAACCGACCGAGTACCACGATGCCGATGCTACCGCCAACGCGCGTCTGGCTTCCCGTCTGCCGTATCTCTTCGCTTGTTGCCGTTTTGCACACTACCTGAAGTGCATTGTGCGCGACAAAATTGGCTCCTTCCGCGAGCGCGACGAAATGGAACGCTGGCTGAACGATTGGGTGATGAACTACGTTGACGGCGACCCTGCCAACTCTTCGCAGGAAACCAAAGCACGTAAACCGCTGGCAGCGGCCGAAGTGCAGGTACAGGAGATCGAAGACAACCCTGGCTACTACGCAGCGAAATTCTTCCTGCGTCCGCACTACCAGCTGGAAGGTCTGACCGTTTCTCTGCGTCTGGTCTCAAAACTGCCGTCGCTGAAAACCAAAGAGGCGTAAGCAGAAGGTGCCGCAGGCGGGATGCGCCTGCGGCACAGTAAGTATCCGGAGGGAAGCCGATAGCGAAGGATGTATTTCTTTAACGCAAGACAGAGGAGAGTTATATGGGCAACAGGCCATCATTTGTCGCCGCCTGGGGTGCCGCGGCACAAATATATGACCCAAAAGATCCACTGACCAAGGTGAAGAACGTTATTGGTGGTAAAGTTCGTACGAATTTTGAAATTCCGGAAAGCGAAGGTGGTTGGGTAAATAGCTGCGCAGTTCGCATGAGTTATGTTTTAAATTATACCGGTTTTCCGGTGCCAAGAATTAATGGTATCACGGTCTCGGGTGCTGATAAAAAATGGTATTTCTTCCGTGTCGGGGATGTCATTAATTGGTTAACACGGCAATGGGGTAAACCCGATCTGATTGTTAGCTATCCTTCATTACCGGTCGATAAATTACATAATAAGAAAGGTATTATATTGTTCTCGGTGGATCAGTGGGATGATGCAACGGGCCATGCAACATTCTGGAATGGGCTGACCTGCTCCGATCACTGTTATTTCAATGCGCCGAATACGAATTACACAACGACCAAAGCCAGCTTTTGGGAGTTGCCATGAGAATCGCTAGTTTCGCTTTGTTATTGGTGTGCGGCAGCGTCCTGGCAGATCAGAAAGAAGACCCGATGGCCTTCATTAAAAATATGCCCTACACGCAAGTGGTGAAGGATATGACGCTTGCACGCTGTATTGCGCAGGTTGCCGATCCGAAATCACCCTACTCGCTGGACGCGGCGCGAAGCGCAAATGCGATGCGGGAATGGATGCCGTTCGATATTGAAAATGGTGACGCAAAAATTAATGCTTTAATCAACCAGTTCAAAGGGACGCTGCATCAATTCCATACGGAAAGCCCGCAAAATGTTAAAGGGCTGACGCTAAACTGCCTGCGTTTATACCATAGTGCTGAACTGGATAAGTTGGCGAAAGAGGTGCTGCTGAAAAATCCGCAGCACACCTGGCAACAGGATAATCCGAATTAACGTTACCCCCGCGCGCAAATAATGTGTCGCGAAGCGGATTGAAAATAACCGAATTCTTTCCCTCATTACGAGGGAATGAGTGTTTCTGAACAGATGCATAATCTTTTCAGAATCAAACGAGGCAGAGGTAAAATATGGACGGTTTTATTCGGCCCCATGCTTACCCGTTTGCCATATAAGCGCTTTTTCGAAAGCAATATTTATCATTAACGAAGAGTAAATATTATGGCTATTGATATGTTTCTGAAGGTCGATGGAGTTACGGGTGAATCTAAAGACTCTAACCACACCGGCTGGACTGATATAACATCCTTCACCTGGGGTGCTTCGCAGCCGGGGAATATGAGCGTTGGCGGTGGCGGCGGTGCCGGTAAAGTCAATTTCAACGACCTTCACGTCAATGCTCTCATTGATAAGTCGGCCACCGCTATCCTAAAACACTGTGCCAGCGGTAAGCACCTGACTAAAGTTGAGCTTGCAGTTTGCAAGGCCGGTGGGCAACAGGTTGAGTATGCGCGCATCACGCTGGAAGATGTGCTGGTCACTTCAGTTCAGTACACCGGTTCTGATGATGGTGATCTGGTAGGCATTTCCTACGCATTCCAGGCTGCGAAAGTGAAACAGCAGTACTGGGAGCAGTCTTCTTCCGGCGGTAAAGGCGCAGAAACCAGCGCTGGCTGGAATATCAAAGAAAATAAAGAAGCGTAATTGCCGATAGCGATCCCGCAAGGGATCGCTCAATTATTCCACAGCATCATCATTTAATGCGTTATTAATTTCTGTTGGTCGGAATTTTGTAAAGAAAGATATTTATTTTGTGATGACAAAACAGCCATTGGCGAATTTTTTAGTGTCCCTCTATAACGCAATATTTTACAGGGCTTTGATATGTCGGTATTAAGGACAGGAAGTAAAGGATCTCAGGTCAAAGAGTTGCAAACGTTATTAAAAGAAAAGGGATATTCAATTAGCGCGGATGGCATTTATGGACCGCGCACTGAGAATACAGTACGCCTTTTTCAGCAAAAAAATGGCCTTTATGTGGATGGTATTGCCGGACGCCGAACTCTTCAGACGCTCGGTAAAACGGTGACGGAACGTGCGCCAGCGCCACCGATTGGGGGCTCAGTTGAACGACAGCCTTGCGCAGGGATGAGTTTATCGCAGAGTGGTTTCGAAACATTGTTTGGCCTCGAATCGCAAGTTAATGTGAGTTGCCATCTGCATTGGCCTCGGGGCGCGAGCGGCGTCACTCTCGGCCCTGGTTATGATATGAAAGAACGTACTCCGGATGAAATTAAAGCCAAATTGCTTTCTCTGGGACTTTCTGAAGACGTTGCTGAAAAAGCCTCAGCCGCATCGGGTAAATCAGGGACAGCGGCAGACAAATTTGCGTCAGACAATAAATATCTTATTACACTCACGCCCGAGCAGGAAAAGACATTATTACGTCTGACGATACCAGGTTATGTAAACTCAATACGTAGACGTATCACCGTTCCATTACGTCAATATGAGTTCGATGCGCTAGTATGCTTTTCCTACAACAATGGTGGATTCCTGAATAAAGTATGTAACTTCATTAATAGTGGACAAGTCAGCGATGCAATGACGCTGATAAGCCAAATTATACGAAGTGGAAACACCTATCCTGCGGGGCTCGTAGCTCGCCGTAAAACTGAAGTTAATCTTTTTTTAAACGGACAATATTGATGCAATATTCACTACTTTCGGCGATTGTCTTAATCGCCCTGGGAACCAGTGCCGCAAATGCCGATGGGCAAAAAGTTCCGGACTCACTGGCTGGAAGCTGGCGCATTGTTTCAGCAGAACCAGATAGCCAGGCCACAGCAAAAACGTCAACGAGTCCTGATGATCCACGTTATGTAGGGCGAGTTATCAATTTTGGTGCAACGTCAGCACATGTTGAATTAATGTGGGATGTGAATTGTCAACAGCCGACTTACACCACCCAATCCCCGATGACGCTCGACGAAGTTATTCTTAAAACGTCCGGTGAGCGCTATGTTGCACCTAAGACCCCGGTCGCGAAGGATTTTGGCTTCAAACAACCGGGAAACCTGAAAGTCACGCCGATCCTTATTCAGTGTAAATCTGGATATTTGTCGATGGATGGCGCAGCTATAAAAAATTGGGTTGCACTGCTATCCGCCGACCGTGCGGTGATGAATTGGTTTGATAATAGTTACGTTGTTCTGCAACGGGTGAAACCTGGTGAAAAAACAAAACCCAGTTTTTCTTGTGACGGAAAAGTGAACGCTGTTGAACAAACTATTTGCAGCAGTGATGATCTTTCTTCATGGGACCGTAGCGTCGCCAACGCCTATAAAACTCGCCTGTGGCAACAACAAGACACGGATGCGAAAGATACGGCTGCAATAGCGCAAATTAAAACTGAACAGCGCAACTGGCTGAATAAACGTAACCAATGCAAGAATGATGCTGAATGTATTAAAAAAAACATGAAAGATCGTGTTGAAGCGTTAATTGAACAATTCCAGTAACGGGTATGTTAACCGGTTGAGCCGCAGCGAACAGCGGGGAACGGATCAGGGAGTGATATGACTATTGAAGCGGCTCAACAAAGTGTCATGAGGCCGGTTGCCGCCCTCATGATTTTCGGTGCCAGTATTGCCAATGCCACAGAGACTCCGATCTCTATTATCGGACAGTGGCGGGTTGTTTCCGGGGAGACGGATAACTACGCCACGACTTATTTCAACACCAAAATAGACGATCCCCGCTATGTTGGACGAGTGGTTCGTTTTGATAACGACGTGGTGAGTGGCGAAGCGGCGATGAACATTGATTGCCAGCAACCCGCCTATCTTCAGCAATCGCCAATGACGCTGAACGAAGTGATAGTGAAAACCTCCGGCGAGCGCCGTTTTCCGCCAATAATTCCTGTCGCAGAAGATTTCGGTTTGAACGGGCTGGGCAAGCAGAAAATTACCCCGATTGTGCTGCAATGCCAGCAGGGGCATCTGGGGCCGGATGGCGAATCAATCGGTAACTGGGTTGCTTTGTTATCCGCCGATAAACTGCTGATGTACTGGAATGACAATAGCTACTTTGTACTGAAACGCGTGACGGCTGAGGAAAAAATCACGCCGACTTTTTCCTGTAACGCTAAGCTAAGCGACACCGAGCAAGTGATTTGCTCAGATAACGAACTGGCAGCCTGGGATCGTAGCGTTAACGACGCCTACACCATTCAGTTGCAACAACAGCAAGACATTGACCCGGCGGATAAAGCCGCGTTAGCGGGCATGAAAGCCGCGCAACGCGACTGGCTTAAAAAACGCAATCAGTGTCAGGCTGATGCGGCTTGCTTAACAAAATCGATGCGAGATCGGACCTTTGAATTGGTCAGTAAAATCCAGTAAAACAAGAGACTTATCCGGTGACTGCGCCGGGTGCGCGAATGTCGACCTTCTTTTCGCTGGTATTCAAACGCAGCCGCTTTAGCTAAAGCGGCACCGTTTGAGTGCACATAACTCCAGCAGGAATACGCGATGCGATTCACAATTATTACCAGTAAACCCGGTCATCAGCCGCCTCAAAGCCGCTGCGACTTTTATCCCCCAGGCGGTACCATTGGCCGCGGCACGGACAACAATCTGGTGCTGCCGGACAACGATCGTTCCATTTCACGTTTGCAGGCGATTGTTCATATCGCCGGTAATGGCGAGTGTCGCATCACCAATCGCGGCAATGTGACCCGCGTAGTGCTGAATGATATTCCTCTGGAACGTGGCCGTCAGGTCGAATTACAGGACGGCGATATTCTGGGTATTGATGAATACCGTATCGAAGTTACCGAGCTGATTCAGGATACGCAGCCGGTAAGCCGTATGGCGGAGGAGATGTATCCGAAGCATGTCCAGCCGCAAGTGGCCAAATCTGTGCCCGCCCCGGCACCGAAAAGCGTAGCGGAAAACGCCCCGGCGTCGGTACCAACGGAAATCTGGGACAGCCTGATGCAGGAGTTCTCCATCTCCGATAGCATCTCCAGCAACCGGACGAAAACGCCGGAAGCGCAGAATCTTAACCCCTTTGCTGCGCCGAAAGAGCCGGAGCGCAATCCGGAAGATCCGCTCTCGCTGTTGAATAACAACGAGCCGCTGGTGACGCCGAAAACCCTCGCCTCCGACCAGTTGTTCAACGATGAACAGCTTTTTAAAAATGACAGTATCTTTAACGATGTTACGCCATCCTCGCTGGTGCCTCCGCGCGATCGGGCCGCACAAAAACCTGCCCCGGAAGCGGATGAACTGGATCCGCTGGCGCTGTTTGGCGGCAGTAGCACGTCGGCGGCACGTAGCGACGATCCGCTTGGGTTGTTAAGCGGCGCAGTGCCGCTGGCGCATGAGGATGAGATTGTTCCGGCGAAACCCGCCGAATCCGTCATCACCGATCTGCACAGTGCAACACCGCCGCAACAGCCTCAGCCGATCATCACCGAACTACGCGCGGAAGATCTCAGCGCCACGCCGCTGTTCGTCGATGAAGAGCCGGATCCGGTGTCGGAGCCACAGGAGTATGCGGGTATCACCCTGCCGACGCCGCAAGCGGTACCGCGTAGTGCCGCGCAAACGCCGAAAGGGCGTCTGCGTATTGATCCACTCCAGAGCAACGACGCGCGAAGCACACCTGCCGTCAGCAATGGTGACAGCAGCGATGTGCTGAAAGGCGAGCTGCTGGATGCGTTACTGGAAGGCATGGGGCTCGGTGATATGCAGCCGGTACCGCAGTTTGATAAAGAGAATATGCGTCAGCTTGGCCAGATGCTGAGCATGTTTTCCCAGGGGACCGTTGCGCTGTTGTCCTCGCGCTCGATTCTGAAACGCGGCGTTAAAGCCGATATGACGATGGTGCTGGATGATGCCAACAACCCGTTCAAGTTGCTGCCATCGGGCAAAACCGTGCTGATGCAGATGTTTGGTACGCGGATGCCTGGCTTTATGCCGCCGAAAAAATCGGTGCGCGATGCGCTGATCGACTTACAGGCGCATCAGCTCGGCATGATTTCCGGGATCCGTGCGATTATCGCCGCGATGTTGCAGTCGTTTAACCCGGAACAACTGGAAGATGATGCTAAACGCGATGGCGCCACTGCGCGTCTCGGCATGCTCTCGAACCGTAAAGCCGCTCTGTGGGACTACTTTGTGCGTACTTACGTGCAAACAGCAGGTGAAATTGACGATGACTTCCATACTCTGTTTGGCGAAGCGTTCCTTC
The DNA here is from genome assembly GCF_900116535.1 of Kosakonia arachidis. GTDB lineage: Bacteria > Pseudomonadota > Gammaproteobacteria > Enterobacterales > Enterobacteriaceae > Kosakonia > Kosakonia arachidis. The sequence continues at coordinate 642,857 of NZ_FPAU01000004.1, forward strand.
ACGCTTATGACATGGAGGTTAACCAGTACAAAGACTCACAAAGCGGATCGGAAGAATGAATATCAGCACGGCCTCCATATCCCGACAGGGCGAACGTGCCAGTAATCAGGATCAGACCGGGGAAAACATCGGCGAACGTGCTGCCTGCTTTGTGGTATGTGATGGTATCGCAGGGTTACCCGGCGGTGATGTAGCAGCCGCACTGGCGCGTAATACTATCATCGGTCAGTTTGATGGCGATGAGCACCTGAATGCCCAGTACATTCGGCAGTACGTCAACGATGCTAACCGTGCTATCCGCGAAGAGCAAAAAGTGGTACAGGATTATCACCGTATGGGCACGACTATGGTAAGCCTGTTTATCGATCGGGATTATCAGCTTGCCTACTGGGCACACGCGGGCGATAGCCGCCTGTATCTCTTTCGTCGCGGCTGGCTCTATCATGTCACCACTGACCATAGCCTGGTACAACAGATGAAAGATGCCGGGCACCAGACCGAAGGCATCAACGGCAACTTGCTCTACTTCGCGCTCGGTCTTGGTGAAGATGAACGCGAGCCAAGCTACAGCGATGTGGTGCCGATTGAAGATGGTGATGCCTTTCTGCTCTGTACCGATGGCTTCTGGCACGGTGTCAGTGAAGAACAGATGCAACAGTCACTGCATATGGTGAATACGCCGGACGAGTGGCTGACGCTGATGAATCAAATCCTGCTGAAAAACAGTGTTGGGGCGCAGACCCAGCAGGACAACTATAGCGCCGTAGCGGTGTGGATGGGTACGCCTCAGGAGACGACGCTATTGCATACGCTCTCTGAAGCCGCCCAGTTTTTCCCTCTTCGTGATTGATACAGCTTACAAGGACTTTTATGAAACTTTGGCTACCGGGTTTGGCTCTGCTGGCGGTGTGTGGCAGCGTACAGGCAGAAAACTACCGCATCGTGCAGTCGCCTTCGCAAAAACTGGATGTCTGGATCGATAACATTGCGGATAACACACCGAAAAGCTGGTGCAGCAAAACCTTACCGCTGCGTATTGTCGCCAACGGCGATAAAAAAACTGCCGTACTGAACAACTTTTTACCGCGCCTTGGCTCGCTGCTGGCGAATCAGTGCGGCACGCTGACGCAGGTGCACTGGAGATTGACCGATCCGCAGGGTGAGACTCTGGCTGAAGGGACGGCCGATAAAGTGAAAGAGTGGGCACCGGTCGTCACCTCTACGGGTGCAGCCGCTTCTACTTCTACTTCTACTTCTACTTCTACTTCTACTTCCTCAGTCGCAGTCCTGACGCCGCCGACAGAGCGCGCTGAAGATCTCTCGCCAGCCGCTAACCGTGCGCCGTGGCAGGAATTTACCCTGCAGGACGGTTGCCATCTGCGTACCTTCTGGCAGGGCGATGCCAGCGCGCCAGCGCTATTTATTCCGGCGAAAGAGGATGGCAAATGTGAGAAGGGCGGCTGGCTGAACGGGCGCAGCGAAGTGACGCAGCTCAGCAACGGCGCAGAGAAAAAGATCACCATGACCTTTGTTCACGGTTTTCCGGTGAGCGGCCTGAGCGACAGCGTTGACGCCGATCGTCTGCTGATCACTACTGTCAACAATGAACGCATGGTCGTCAGCGAAGGTAGCCTGGCGCAGAGCTGGATGATTCTGCCCTATGTCAACAGCCTCAATGGCTGGCAGGCGAACGGCACGGTGGCGGTGGAAATCTCCCGCGATGTCGCCAGCGATGCAACCCGTTTACAGGCGCGGATTGATGAAGTACGTAAAGCCTGGACGCCGTGGTTCGAACCGGGTACGCACCTTAATATCCTGCTGATCGATTCGTTGCACCCGCAGCTGCGTGATCCGGCGGTCGGGACTTACAAGACCCTGAACTAAGGAGCGGCGATGAACACCTTGTTGCAACAACTGGCGGGCGAATCCTTGCAAGAGAGCCTTGCCCGGCTGGAAAGCCGCATTCGTACCCAACCTGGTGAGGCCGATCTGCGTGCGGCCTTTGTCCAGCTTCTTTGCCTTGACGGCAACTGGCCGCGCGCGCTGGCGCAGTTGAAAAGCTGGCAGGCGCTGAAACCACAGGCACAACCGACGGTGACACTGCTGGAGCAGGCCATCAACGGTGAACGCCAGCGTGCCGACGTGATGGCCGGTCGCGCCCGTCCGCTAACGCCCGATCGGCAGTGGCCGTGGCTGGCGGCAATGGTCAGCGCACTGGATCCGGAATCCACCGAGCCTGGCGCGCACCGCGAAGCCGCACTGGAGAGCGCCGAGGCAAATCCCGGCCAGTTAACAACTCAGGCTGGCGAAACGCATACTTTTGACTGGCTAATGGATGGCGACTGCCGCTTTGGCCCGGTCTGTGAAGCGATCGTCAACGGCCGTTATTTCTGGCTGCCGTTCAGCGCGATTGCTGCCATGCAGTTCCAGCCGCCGACCAGCGTCACCGACCTGGTATGGCGTCATACGTTGGTGCGTTTGCAGGATGGCAGCGAACAGGTGTGCCAGATTCCGGCACGTTATCCTCTGGATAGCGAAGCCGAAGAGCGCTTTAAACTTGCCCGTGTCACCGAGTGGCAGGTGCTACCGGGTGATGCGCCGCACTTCCTGGGACACGGACAAAAAACCTGGCTCAATGACAACGCCGAGTTCTCGCTGCTCGATCTGACCACGCTGAGTTTCGACACGGCTGTTGCAGATGAGTAATTCCGCCCACAATGAAGAGAGCGACCTGCTGCGTAGCGGCTGGCGCTCGCGACGCGGTAAAGAGACCGTCGGCGCGCGCGATAAAATGCAGCCGTCGTTGCTCGATCGCCTTACCGATGACGCGCCGGACAAAGTTCAGGAGCCGCTGAACAGTAACCTGGTCTCCCATGCCATGCTGCGACGCCACGTACTGCGTGATTTGCAATGGTTGTTCAATACCATCAACAACGAAGCGCAGCAGGACCTGAGCGGCTTTGACGAAGTGCGCCGCTCGGTAGTCAATTTTGGCGTGTCACCGCTGGCAGGCAAGCGGATGTCGGACATCGAATGGCAGGATATCCAGCGCAAGCTGACCAACGCGATTTTGCATTTTGAACCGCGCATTTTGCCGCAGGGGTTACAGGTTCGCTGCATTTCCGATACCCAGTCGCTGGATCTGCACAACGTGTTGTCTATTGAGATCAAAGGGCGCTTGTGGTGCGTACCGTATCCGCTGGAGTTTCTGTTCCGCACAGATGTGGATCTGGAAAACGGCCATTTCGAGCTAAAAGAAGCGGGGTAATCATGGACAGCAAATTACTGGAGTACTACAACCGCGAGCTGGCCTGGCTGCGCGAAATGGGCCAGGAGTTTGCCGGGCGCTATCCGAAAGTAGCCGGACGCCTTGGCATGCGTGGCATGGATGTCGCCGATCCGTATGTCGAACGCCTGATGGAGGGCTTTGCCTTCCTGACCTCCCGCGTACAACTGAAAATGGACGCCGAATTTCCCCGTTTCTCCCAGCGTCTGCTGGAGATGGTAGCGCCCAACTATCTCGCGCCAACGCCGTCGATGGCGATTGCGGAGCTGACGCCGGACAGCGCGAAAGGGGATCTGAGTAATGGCTTTGTGGTACCGCGCGGCACCATGATGGACAGCCAGGTAATGAAGAAGAATGGCGTCACCTGTAGCTATACTACTGCGCATGATGTCACGCTGTTACCGCTGAAGATCAGTCAGGTGGAACTGGGCGGCGTACCTGCCGATCTACCGCTGGCGAAAGTCGGCCTGAGCCAACGCGGGGCGCAAAGCGCGTTACGTATTCGTGTGAGCTGCGATGGCCCGGTCAACCTCGGACATCTCGATTTTGATCGCCTTGAACTGTTCCTCAGCGGCCCGGATATGCAGGCACTGAAACTGCTGGAACTGCTGATGGGCCACCAGGTGGGCATTGTTTGCCAGGTCAACAGCACCAACGCGCCGTTGCAGGTGCTGGCCGATGACGCATTGCAGCAGGAAGGTTTTGCCGCCAGCCAGTCTCTGCTGCCGGACGATCTGCGCAACTTCGACGGCTACCGTCTGTTGCAGGAATATTTCGCCTTCCCACAGCGTTTTCTGTTTATCAGCCTTCAAGGGCTGCGTTCGATGGTGACGCAAAGCGGCGATGCGACTTCGTTCGACATCATCATTCTGCTGGATAAAGCGGATGGGCAACTGGAACGCGTGGTGGATAAAAGCCACCTTACGCTGCACTGTACGCCGGTGATTAATCTGTTCCCGAAAGTGGCCGAAAGGCAAAAGTTGAGCGAAAACCAGCACGAATATCATCTGGTGGTGGATAACATTCGCCCGCTCGATTACGAAATCTACGCAGTGCACAAAATCCACGCCAGCGTCGATGGTCAGCGCGATGAGCAGACGTTTCGCCCGTTCTGGAGTAGCTGGAGCCAGGATGAAGGCAACTACGGTGCTTACTTCTCCGTGCGACGCGAGCAGCGCACCTTATCAGAACATGCGCAGCGCTACGGCACACGTACCGGCTATATCGGTTCCGAAGTGTTTGCCTCGCTGGTCGATGAGCAGCATGCGCCGTGGCGCGAAAATTTACGCTATATCACCGCTGACGTGCTGTGCACCAGCCGCGACTTACCGCTGATGTTGCAGCAGGATATGGGGCAGTTCGTGATGCCGGATTCTCTTCCGGTGAAATCCCTGCACCTGCGCAAAGGCCCGACGCCGCCGCGACCGGCGCTGGCAGAGGGGTTAAGCACATGGCGGTTGATCAGCCAGTTGCAGATGAACTATCTCAGCCTGATGGACGGCGACGATGGTGAAGGCGCTGCCGCGTTGCGCCAGCTTCTGGGCCTTTACACGCGGCTGGCGGAAGCGCCGGTGGCGCGCCAGATCGACGGCGTACGTCACTGTGTGCTGGAGCCAGTGCATCGCCGCGTGCCGGAGCCGGGACCGATCGTGTTTGCACGCGGTATTGGCATTACGCTGACGGTCGATGAACAGGCGTTTTCCGGTTTTAGCCCGTGGCTATTTGGCAGCGTGCTGGAGCGCGTTTTCGCGCGGCTGGTGGGCATGAACAGCTTTACCGAGTTCACACTGAAAAGCCAGCAGCGCGGTGAAATCGGTTACTGGCCGCCGCGCATGGGCAAGAGGGCGCTGATATGAGCGAAGCCCTGACCTGCGCACCGCAGATTGTTCGCGCCAGTTCGCTGTCGGAGGCATTCTGGCAGAACGTGATGGCCACGCCGTGGCGCTACGATCTGTTCAGCCTGCTGCGACGTATTGATGCCCGCGGCGGGGAGCGTTATCCGCTCGGGCGCGCGCCGCTACCGCGTTTCGAATCGGTACGCATCGGGCAAAAACCGTCGCTGGGCTTTGCGCCGTCGACCCTTGCCGAAGTACGTAAGCGCGACGGTTCGCCGCTGTACGATATCTCTATTCTCAGCTTCGGGTTGTTCGGCCCGAACGGTCCGTTGCCGATCCATCTGACAGAATATGCCCGCGAACGTATCGATCATCACCAGGACGATAGCCTGAGCGCCTTTGCCGATCTGTTTCACCACAGGCTGTCGTTGCTGTTTTATCGCGCATGGGCGGACGCGCAGCCCACGGTGTCGCTCGACCGGGGTGACAATAAACGTTTTGAACAGTATATCGCCTCACTAATAGGCATGGGGCAACCGGGGCAACTGGAAAAAGGCAGTCTCAGCCCGCATGCACGTTTTGCGCTGGCCGGGCATCTGACGCGCAACGGACGCGATCCAGAAGGGCTGGAGAAGATCCTGCGCTGCTATTTTGATGTGCCGGTGTCCATCGTCGAAAACGTGCCGCAGTGGATGCCGCTAAGCGAACGCGAACGCGCGCGTTTGCAGGGCGGTCGCCATGCGCCGCGACTTGGGCAGTCGGCCTTTCTTGGTAAAGCCGTGCGCGATGTGAGCCATAAGTTTCGCATCGAAATTGGCCCGCTGTCCGCCGCGACTTACCGGCGTTTCTTGCCCGGTGAAAAAGCGGTGACAGAGATGCGCGACTGGGTACGCCAGTATCTGGGCATCGAATATGAGTGGACGCTGCGCGTGATCCTGCGCCATGAAGATGTTGCTGGCGCAACGCTTGGTGGCACAGATCGTCTTGGTTACAGCGCCTGGCTTGGCACACAGCCACAGCCGCATCCGCGCGGAGATTTGGTATTCAGCCCGGAAGGATAACCTTTCGTCTTATTCATCTGACGTGACAACTAACGGAATTTACAATGTCGGAAATTAGCCGCGCCGTCCTGTTCGGCAAACTCGATACGCTGTTATTTACCTCGCTGGAAAGCGCCACTGCATTTTGCAAACTGCGAGGCAACCCCTACGTCGAGCTGGTTCACTGGCTGCACCAGTTGATGCAACAGTCGGAGGGCGACCTGCAACAGGTGATCCGCCACTTTTCGCTGAATGAAGAGGTGCTGACGCGGGATATCGTCGCCGCGCTGGATAAATTGCCGCGCGGGGCGAGTTCGGTCTCCGATCTTTCAGAACATATTGATACCGCTGTTGAGCGGGCGTGGGTTTACGGTTCGCTGAAATTTGGTGTCACGCGCATTCGCGGTGGCCATCTGCTGGCAGGGATCCTGAAAACATGGAGCCTGGCGACCGTGCTGAAAGGCATTTCGTCGCAGTTTGAACGGGTAAGCGCCGATGCGCTGCTTGACAACTTCGAGGCGATTTTTGCCAACAGTAAAGAGACGCAGCAGGCGGTAACCGCTGTTGGCGATACCGCCGCCGCGCCGCAACAGCAGGGTACACTAGCGCAATACGGCAAGGATCTGACGGCCCGAGCCCGCGACGGCAAGATCGATCCGGTGGTGGGCCGCGACGAAGAGATCCGCCAGATGGTCGATATTTTGATGCGTCGCCGCCAGAACAACCCGCTATTAACCGGTGAAGCCGGGGTCGGAAAAACGGCGGTAGTGGAAGGGTTAGCGCTGCGCATTGCCGCAGGCGATGTGCCGGAACCCCTGACGAACGTGCAACTGTGGCTGCTGGATATCGGCATGCTGCAAGCGGGAGCGGGGATGAAAGGCGAGTTTGAAGCGCGGCTGCAAGCGTTGATCAACGAAGTGCAATCGAGCCCGACACCGATCATTCTGTTTATCGACGAAATTCACACCCTGATTGGCGCAGGTGGCCAGCAGGGCACCGGTGATGCCGCAAACCTGCTGAAACCGGCGCTGGCACGCGGACAGTTGCGTACCATCGGCGCGACCACCTGGGCAGAATATAAGAAATACATAGAGAAAGATCCGGCATTAACCCGTCGCTTCCAGACCGTGCAGGTTGCCGAGCCGGATGAAGAGAAAGCGGTATTAATGCTGCGAAGCACGGTTTCCGCACTGGAGAAACACCATCGCGTGTTGCTGCTGGATGAGGCGGTCGTCGCTGCCGTGAAGCTCTCTCACCGCTACATTCCGGCTCGTCAGTTGCCGGATAAAGCCGTGGCGTTGCTGGATACGGCCTGCGCCCGCGTCGCCGTCAGCCAGAGCTCGCCGCCGCCGCAACTGGAAGATTGCCTGCACCGTATTGCCGCGCTTGAAGTGGAGATTGAGATTGCCAACCGCGAAGCGAAAATGGCGGCTGGTGACAGCGGGCGGGTAGAGAAATTAACTGACGCGCGTCAACAGCAGGAACAACTGCGCGATGAACTGACGCAGCGTTGGCAGCAGGAGCAGGCGCTGGTTGATGACATCATCGCGTTGCGCGCGCAGTTACACACTGCGGCGGAAGAGGTGCTGGCCGGTCTACGTGACTCGCTAGCGCAGCAGCAACAGGCACTTAAGATATTGCAGGGCGACGCGCCGCTGCTGTTCACCTCGGTTGATGCCAACGTGGTGGCGGCGGTGGTGTCCGACTGGACCGGTATTCCGCTGGGACGGATGGTGAAAAATGAAATCGATGCGGTGCTGAAACTGGCGGATACACTGAATGAACGCGTGATCGGCCAGCGTCACGGGCTGGAGTTGATCGCCAAACGCGTGCGCACCTCGCGCGCTCGCCTCGACGATCCGAACAAACCGGTCGGCGTGTTTATGCTCTGCGGTCCGTCCGGCGTCGGCAAAACCGAAACTGCGCTGGCGTTGGCGGAATCGCTGTATGGCGGCGAGCAGAATGTTATCACCATCAATATGAGCGAGTTCCAGGAAGCACACACCGTCTCCACGCTGAAAGGTGCGCCTCCGGGCTATGTCGGTTATGGAGAAGGGGGGGTGTTAACCGAAGCCGTACGCCGTCGCCCTTACAGCGTGGTGTTGCTGGATGAGATCGAAAAAGCGCATCCGGACGTGCATGAAATCTTCTTCCAGGTGTTTGATAAAGGCTGGATGGAAGATGGTGAAGGCCGACATATCGATTTTCGCAATACCATCATCATTCTGACCTCGAATGTCGGCACCGAGTTGATTACCGGCATGTGCGCCGATCCGGATCTGATGCCGGAGCCGGACGCGCTGCGCGATGCACTGCGTCCGCCGCTGCTGCAGGTTTTCCCGCCTGCATTGCTTGGGCGATTGCTGGTGGTGCCGTATTTCCCGCTCAGCGACGAGATGCTGGCGCAGATTGTGCGTTTGCAGCTTAGGCGTATTCAGCGCCGTCTGGAGGAAAACCACGGCATTATTTCGGAAATCGATGACGGCGTGGTCGGGCAGATTGTGGCGCGCTGTACCGAAGTAGAATCAGGCGGCCGTATGGTGGACGCCATCCTTACGAACACTTTGCTGCCGATGATGAGCCAGCTATTACTCGACGCCAGTGCGCGGGACGAGCAATATAAGCGCTTACGTGTCACGCTTAAGCAGGGTGAGTTTCACTGTCAGTTTGCGGCGTAAAGCCATTATCAAGAGAGTTTTCCACTATGACGGATCACGATAACAACCGGAGTGTACCGAATGCACTGCCGCCAGGATATCGCTTCAACGAGTTCGAAATTAAAGAAGTGATTGGCGGCGGTGGTTTTGGCATCGTCTATCGCGCCTGGGATCATCAACTTGAACGCACCATCGCGATTAAAGAGTTTATGCCCTCTTCACTGGCTGTACGCAACGACGACATGACGCTGGTGCTGCGTAGCGAGCGTTTTAGCAAAGCTTTTACCGCCGGGCTTAACAGTTTTATCCAGGAAGCGCGTCTGCTGGCGCGTTTTAACCACCCGAACCTGCTGCATGTACTGCGTTTTTGGGTGCAGAACGATACCGCTTATATGGGCACGGTGTTCTACAGTGGTACCACGCTTTCCAGTCTGCGCGAGAAAAACCCAACGCTGATTAACGAAGCCTGGATCCGCCGCATGCTGCCGATGCTGCTGGGTGCTATCAAAACCATCCATGACGAAGGGTATCTGCACCGCGATATCTCGCTGGATAACATTCAGATCCAGGATAATGACTTGCCGGTGCTGCTCGACTTCGGTTCCGCGCGTCGCAGTATTGGTTCTGTTTCCGACGAAACGGAAACCATGCTGCGGCCTGGATACGCGCCGATAGAACAATACACCGACGACAACGAAAGCGAGCAGGGACCGTGGACCGATATTTACGCTCTTGGCGCGGTACTGCATACGCTGATTATCGGTTCACCGCCGCCGGTCAGTGTGGTGCGCAGCATTCAGGACACCTATATGCCGCTGGCACAGCGCAACCTGCCGGGGTATACCCCTTCGCTGTTGCAGGCGGTGGATCGCGCGCTGGCGTTGAAGATGGAAGATCGTCCGCAGACCGTGGATGAGTTCGCTGCGCTGATTGAAATGCCGGTTGCCGGGCTGGGCGATGTGCTGAGCGTTAAACAGCCTGGGACTATGCTGGTACCGGTTGAAGAGGCAGAAGAAAAACCGGCACGTGGCTGGCAGCGTTACAAGTTGCCAGGCCTGGTGGCGGCAGGTGTGATTGTCGGCATTGTCGCCGGAGCAATGTTATTCGGCGGTAGTTCAGCACCGGAAGACGCGGCGCAGACCGCCAGCGTGACGCCGGAAGAACACCCCGTACCGCCAGTACAGCAGCCTGTGCGGGAGGCACCTGTCGTACAGACGCCGCCGCCTGCGCAAACTGCAGCACAGAGCAGCGCGCCAGTGGTCAGCCAGGCGCCGATCGCGCAACTTTTTGTGCGCATGAAAGAGGGCGAAAAACTGAGCCTCAATGGCGAAGCACAGTCGGTTACTCCGGCAACCAACGGTTTTGCCTCACTAAAACTGCAACCCGGTCGTTACGAAGTGCTCCTGCAGGGAAATGGTCAGAGCCGCAGTCAGACCATCACCATTGCTAAACCGGGCACCTGGTTAATTAATCCACAACCTTAACTAACACTATTTCGCCGGGTAATATTGTGCCCGGCAAAACGCGGGGAGAATTGTCTCCCCCACATTTCTCTCGCATTACAAATAATGTGATGTCGTCCTGTTTCGAACGTTACGATTGTATTGCCCGACATATTAAAAAAGACAGAGCCATGAACTTATTAACACACAGCAACAACGGTGACAGTGAATTTACGTTTGTCGTGTCTCGATCCAGTGCTCAATCCGATGATAAAGTTCATACCGTCGCCGCTAAAAAAATACGTGATCTGGAAATAACTCTCACAGATTTTTATCTTGAATCTTCAGAAATGCTTGAGGTAGATGGTTATCCCGCAGTCGAACTTTTTTATCAATTCAAAAATGATAACCGTGTTATTTATCAACGACAGACACTCATTTTACTCGATGATGCCGTTTTCGGGAAAAAGATGGTCAGCTATGTAGGTACCTGTCCCGGTGAATTCAGTGAAAATCATCAAAGACAATACCAGGAAATAATTCAGAGCATCAAATTTCATCGTGCAAAATAAAATATATCAGTGATGCAGCTATTATTGCTGCGATAAACGTAGAGCCTATCCTATTAGGCTATTTTATTTGCCATTTTGGTCCTGGATAGTGCTCACACAAAATATGTTGGCATTTTGAACGCCGCATGCGGTGGCCCTTTAGGGCGAGCGAAGCGAGTCATTCTCACGTACTGCGTGTACGCTGCGGTTGTTGCGCGCTGTCCGTGTCCAAACTGGCTGCAACACTATACGCCTACTGGGATAGGCTCTTAATTACGGATGCAACGTTATGGTGAACAGAATATCGGTCAGGCTGCCCGTAGAGGGGCTGCTTTTCTGGAAACTCTCCGGGCGCGAGGCGCTGTCGGAGCCGTTTACACTGGCGCTGACGGTACTGGGGACGGACGCGCGGATTGACCGCAGCAGACTGCTGGGCCAGCCGGTGACGGTGGCGGTCCCGACACAGACGGGTACGCGTTACTTCAACGGGAAAGTGACCCGCGTGGCGGTGAGCGCGACGGAGCTGTCGGGGACGCGCTATGCGGTGTACCAGCTGACGGCCGAGCCGGATGTGTGGCCGATGAAACGCGACCGTAACCTGCGCATCTTCCAGGGGCAGACG
>NZ_FPAU01000003.1:0-188202 GCF_900116535.1 Kosakonia arachidis
AGCTAACCGGTACTAATGAACCGTGAGGCTTAACCTTACAACGCCGAAGATGTTTTGGCGGAATTGAGAGAAGATTTTCAGCGAGATTACAGATTAAGTTGGTATGCCTGAGGGGATACTGACAGACAGAATTTGCCTGGCGGCACTAGCGCGGTGGTCCCACCTGACCCCATGCCGAACTCAGAAGTGAAACGCCGTAGCGCCGATGGTAGTGTGGGGTCTCCCCATGCGAGAGTAGGGAACTGCCAGGCATCAAACAGGTGAAGAGGCCATCCGGAAGGATGGCCTTTTTGCGTTGCGGCGGAACAGACAGGAAAGCCCCGTGCGCAGGCACCGGGCTTTTTTGCTATTGTTTCAGCAGAATTCAATCGTTAAAGGGTATAGCTATGATCGCGCTATACGCTCAGCTTTATAAAAATTGCATCATAGTTGTACGCAACCTCAATACTCATCAGCAGCTTTCCTCTGAGCGCCCGGCAGATGCTGGCTGTAACGAGGTAGCCCAAAAATTCCCCTTCGCAGCACGACAAAAAATCTAAAATTATTTTATAGGTGAACCGTGACGTGAAACTTTCTCACCTTTCACTTGCGGACTCGACATTTTGCTGTTTCCTGGGTATCTTCGGCTATCTGGATGTCTAAACGTTTAAACGTATGCAGTGAGGATATAAGTTATGCCGATTCGGGTGCAGGACGAGCTGCCAGCCGTCAATTTCTTGCGTGACGAGAACGTCTTTGTAATGACGACTTCACGCGCGACAGTTCAGGAGATCCGTCCCCTGAAGGTATTGATCCTGAACCTGATGCCAAAGAAGATTGAGACAGAAAACCAGTTTCTGCGTCTGCTGTCGAACTCACCGCTACAGGTTGATGTGCGCTTGCTGCGCATAGATTCCCGCGAATCGCGTAATACGCCAGCTGAGCACCTGAACACCTTTTACTGTAATTTTGATGAAGTCTGCCACGAAAACTACGATGGCCTGATTGTTACCGGCGCGCCACTGGGCCTGGTTGAGTTTAACGATGTTGCCTACTGGCCGCAGATTGAGCAGGTACTGGAGTGGGCGAAAGATCACGTTACCTCAACGCTGTTTGTCTGTTGGGCGGTACAGGCCGCACTCAATATTCTTTATGGCATTCCCAAGCAGACCCGCAGTGAAAAGCTCTCCGGTGTGTATGAACACCACATCCTCCATCCCCACGCGCTGCTGACGCGCGGTTTTGATGATGTATTCCTTGCTCCTCACTCTCGCTATGCGGATTTCCCGGCGGCACTGATCCGCGACTACACGGATCTGGAGATCCTGGCCGAAACAGAAGAGGGTGATGCCTACCTGTTTGCCAGCAAAGATAAACGTATTGCTTTTGTGACCGGACACCCGGAATACGACGCTAACACGCTGGCGAATGAATATTTCCGCGATGTGGACGCGGGTCTCAGTCCTGAACTGCCGCATAACTACTTCCCGAAAGACGATCCGCAGAATAAACCACCCGCCTCCTGGCGCAGTCACGGCAATCTGCTGTTTATCAACTGGCTCAACTACTACGTCTACCAGATCACACCATACGATCTGCGCCACATGAATCCGACGCTGGATTAAGCGTTTCAGCCCTATACATCAGGCGCCTTCGGGCGCCTTTTTTATTTCCGAAAATCACTTCTCAACATAATAAAACTATAACTTGATTGTTATCAGTTGGTTATTGTCTTTTTAATTATAAAATGGAAATTGTTTTTGATTTTGGAAATTTTATTAGCCAGGATGGATCTTGCTGAACGAAAACCGCACAAACGATCTTCGTCAGCATTGGGAAATGTCTTTGCTGCAAAAAAGAGGAATCGCACCATGACACAACAGGCAACAACAACCGATGAACTGGCCTTTACACAGCCGTATGGCGAGCAGGAGAAGCAGATCCTTACTCCGGCGGCAGTGGAATTTCTGAGTGAGCTGGTAATACGCTTTACGCCAAAACGTAATCAACTGCTGGCAGCGCGTCAGCGCCAGCAGCAACAAATTGATGCCGGTACGTTGCCTGGATTTATTTCGGAAACTGCTTCCATTCGTGAATCTGACTGGACGATCCGCGGAATACCGGAAGATCTGCTCGACCGCCGCGTGGAGATCACCGGGCCGGTGGAGCGCAAAATGGTCATCAATGCACTGAATGCCAACGTCAAAATTTTCATGGCGGATTTTGAAGATTCGTTGGCGCCGAACTGGGACAAGGTGATCGATGGGCAGATCAACCTGCGCGATGCAGTCAACGGCACCATCAGCTATACCAATGAAGCTGGCAAGATCTATCAGTTAAAGCCCAATCCAGCGGTTCTTGTCTGCCGTGTGCGCGGCTTACATCTGCCAGAAAAACATGTGACCTGGCGTGGTGAAGCGATCCCCGGCAGTCTGTTCGACTTTGCGCTCTACTTCTTCCATAACCATAAAAACCTGCTCGCCAAAGGCAGTGGTCCCTATTTTTATCTGCCGAAAACCCAATCCTGGCAAGAAGCGGCCTGGTGGAGTGAAGTATTCAGTTATACCGAAGACCGGTTTAATTTGCCGCGCGGCACCATCAAAGCGACGCTGCTGATTGAAACGCTGCCAGCGGTGTTTCAAATGGACGAAATCCTGCACGCGCTGCGCGACCATATTGTCGGGCTAAACTGTGGACGCTGGGATTACATTTTCAGCTATATCAAAACCCTGAAAAACTATCCGGATCGGGTTTTACCGGATCGCCAGGTGGTCACCATGGATAAGCCGTTCCTCAGTGCTTATTCCCGCTTGTTAATCAAAACCTGTCATCGCCGCGGGGCATTCGCTATGGGCGGCATGGCGGCGTTTATTCCCAGTAAAGATGCCGAACGCAACAACTGGGTGCTAAATAAAGTGAAAGCCGATAAAGAACTCGAAGCGCGTAACGGCCACGATGGCACCTGGATTGCTCACCCTGGTCTTGGCGATACGGTGATGGACGTGTTCAACGCCGCCCTCGGTGATAATAAAAACCAGCTGTTTGTTAGTCGGACAGACGATGCCCCAATCACTGCAGAGCAACTGCTGGAGCCGTGTGAAGGCGAGCGCACCGAAGAGGGAATGCGCGCCAATATTCGCGTGGCGGTGCAATACATCGAAGCGTGGATCTCCGGCAATGGCTGCGTACCTATTTACGGGCTGATGGAAGATGCCGCCACTGCCGAAATCTCCCGTACCTCTATCTGGCAGTGGATCCACCATGAAAAGACGCTCAGCAACGGCAAACCTGTGACCAAAATGCTGTTCCGACAGATGCTGGCCGAAGAGATGCTGGTGATTCAGGACGAGCTGGGCGAGCACCGATTCAGCAGCGGTCGTTTTGACGACGCCGCGCGCCTGATAGAGCAGATCACCACCTCTGATGAGCTGATCGACTTCCTGACGTTGCCCGGCTATCGCTTACTTGCTTAATTCACCCACCTGACACCCTATGGAGCATCTGTATATGAAAACCCGTACCCAACAAATCGAAGAATTACAAAAAGAGTGGACGCAACCGCGCTGGGAAGGTATACGCCGCCCATACAGCGCGGAAGAGGTGGTGAAATTACGCGGTTCGGTCAACCCGGAATGTACGCTGGCGCAACTGGGCGCGGCTAAAATGTGGCAACTGCTGCATGGCGAATCGAAAAAGGGTTATATCAATAGCCTTGGCGCGCTGACTGGTGGTCAGGCCTTACAACAGGCGAAAGCAGGGATCGAAGCTATTTATCTCTCCGGCTGGCAGGTCGCTGCAGATGCTAACCTGGCATCAAGCATGTATCCGGATCAGTCTCTCTATCCGGCGAATTCGGTGCCGTCGGTGGTCGAGCGGATTAACAATACCTTCCTCCGCGCCGATCAGATCCAGTGGGCTTCCGGTATTGAACCGGGGGATCCGCGTTTTGTTGACTATTTCCTGCCAATCGTGGCGGATGCCGAAGCCGGTTTTGGCGGCGTGCTTAATGCCTTTGAACTGATGAAATCGATGATTGAAGCCGGAGCTGCTGCCGTTCACTTTGAAGATCAGCTCGCGTCGGTGAAAAAATGCGGGCATATGGGTGGCAAAGTGCTGGTACCGACACAGGAAGCGGTGCAGAAACTGGTGGCTGCGCGTCTGGCTGCAGATGTACTGGGTGTTCCGACGCTGTTGGTGGCGCGTACCGATGCGGATGCAGCCGATCTGATCACCTCCGATTGCGATCCCTATGACAGCGCCTTTATTACCGGTGAGCGCACCAGCGAAGGTTTCTACCGCACAAATGCCGGGATTGAGCAGGCTATCAGTCGCGGGCTGGCTTATGCACCGTATGCCGATTTGGTGTGGTGTGAAACCTCGACGCCAGACCTCAAGCTGGCGCGCCGCTTTGCCGATGCGATCCATGCAAAATTCCCCGGCAAACTGCTGGCCTACAACTGCTCACCGTCGTTCAACTGGAAAAAGAATCTCGACGACAACACTATCGCTCGCTTCCAGCAGGAGCTGTCGGACATGGGGTACAAATTCCAGTTCATTACTCTCGCCGGTATTCACAGCATGTGGTTCAACATGTTCGACCTGGCGCACGCCTATGCGCAGGGCGAGGGGATGAAACACTACGTCGAGAAAGTGCAGCAGCCGGAATTCGCCGCAGGCAAAGAGGGTTACACCTTCGTTTCTCACCAGCAGGAGGTTGGTACGGGCTACTTCGACAGGGTCACCACCATTATTCAGGGCGGTACCTCCTCGGTGACCGCGCTGACAGGCTCGACCGAAGAAGCACAATTCTGATTGTCGATACCCGGCAGACGATAGCTGCCGGGTTTGCGGCACCTCGTATGCCGGACAACGCTCTTCGGCAACTCTCTGCCCGACATGAGGACAAAAGATGTCGCGTGGCCTGGAACTACTGATTGCACAAACTATTCTGCAAGGCTTCGATGCGCAATATGGGCGCTTCCTGGAGGTCACCTCCGGTGCCCAGCAGCGTTTTGAACAGGCAGACTGGCAGGCTGTGCAGCAGGCGATGAAGCAGCGTATTCATCTTTATGATCATCATGTTGGCCTGGTAGTGGAGCAGTTACGCTGCATCACCGACAGTCAAAGCCCTGACGCGGCGTTTCTGTTGCGGGTAAAAGAGCATTACACAAGGCTGCTGCCGGATTACCCTCGCTTTGAGATTGCCGAAAGTTTTTTCAATTCGGTCTACTGTCGCCTGTTTGATCACCGATCATTAACGCCGGAACGCTTATTTATCTTTAGTTCGCAGCCGGAGCGCCGTTTTCGCACCATCCCGCGCCCGCTGGCGAAAGATTTTTGGCCTGAACGTGGCTGGGAAGCGTTACTGAGTAAAGTCCTGACGGATTTACCGTTGCGCCTGCCGTGGCAGGATAAAACGCGCGATATCGGTTATATCACCGCGCATTTGCAGGAGGCTTTCGGTCACGAAATGCTGGCGAAATCGCACCTGCAAGTGGCAAATGAACTGTTTTATCGTAATAAGGCAGCCTGGCTGGTGGGCAAACTCGTCACTCCGCTGGCAACGCTGCCCTTTTTGCTGCCTATCCACCGCACGGATGAAGGCGAACTGTTTGTCGATACCTGTCTGACTACACCTGCTGAAGCCAGCATCGTGTTTGGTTTTGCCCGATCCTATTTTATGGTCTATGCGCCGCTGCCTGCCGCGACGGTGGAGTGGCTGCGGGAAATCCTGCCGGGCAAAACCACCGCCGAATTGTATATGGCTATTGGCTGCCAGAAGCACGGCAAAACCGAAAGTTATCGCGAATACCTGAACTACATCCACGCCAGCAATGAGCAGTTTATTGAAGCGCCGGGTATTCGCGGCATGGTGATGCTGGTCTTTACGCTGCCGGGGTTTGACCGGGTGTTTAAAGTTATTAAAGACGTCTTTCCTCCGCAAAAAGAGATGAGCGCGACGCATGTTCGCGCCTGTTACCAGTTGGTTAAAGAGCATGATCGCGTCGGACGCATGGCCGATACGCAGGAATTTGAAAACTTTGTGCTGGAAAAAAGGCAAATCGCACCCGCGCTGATGGCGTTACTGCTGGAACAGGCGCCGGGCAAAATCACCGATCTTGGCGACAGTATCGTCATCAGCCATCTCTACATTGAGCGGCGCATGGTGCCGCTGAACATCTGGTTTGAACAGGTCAAAGGCCAGCAACTGCGCGATGCGGTGGAAGAGTACGGTAACGCCATCCGTCAGCTTGCCGCCGCCAATATTTTTCCCGGCGATATGCTGTTCAAGAACTTTGGTGTCACCCGTCATGGCCGCGTCGTGTTCTACGATTACGATGAAATTTGCTATATGACGGAAGTGAATTTCCGCGATATTCCGCCTCCGCGCTACCCGGAAGATGAGCTGAGCGCTGAGCCCTGGTACAGCGTGGCGCCCGGCGATGTTTTTCCGCAGGAATTTCGTCACTGGCTGTGCGCCGATCCAGAAATCGGCCCGTTGTTTGAGGAGATGCACGCCGATTTACTGCGCGCCGACTACTGGCGAGGGTTACAGGAACGCATCCGGCAGGGACATGTGGAAGATGTCTATGCTTACCGTAAGCGCCAGCGCTTTAGCATACGCTTCGGCGCTGGTGCCTTACGCCAAGCGGGCTGAACCCCCATGAGTCGAGACGATTCTTGTCATAGGGGAATAGATAAGTTGCAGCGTTTATGCGGTGGATAAAGAGATAATAGTGAGGGTCATTAACGCATTCCCCCGTAGGCCTGCGTCACCTCTTTTGCACCGCGAATGACCATGGCGCCCAGTTCGGTCACTCGGTCATCTGTCATACGCGATATTGGCCCGGAGATAGAGATTGCCGCGAATGGCTCGCTGTGTTCATCATAAATACAGGCGGCAACGCAGCGCAGGCCCAGCGCATGTTCCTCATCGTCAAAAGAGTAGCCGCGCTTGCGCGTCTGGGCGAGATCCTCTTTCAGATGCACGGGTGAAACCAGCGTCGCGTGAGTATAGGCGTGCAGCCCCTGGCGGTGCAGCAGATTACCGACCTGCTCATCATCCAGCCGTGCTAAAAAAGCCTTCCCTGCGCCGGATGCGTGCATCGGCAGCTTGCCGCCGATGGGCGCGGACATTCGCATTAACTGCGTACACTGCACCTGATCAATAATGATTGCCTGATGATCGCTTTTATCCAGCACGGCAAGATTGACCGTCTCACCGGACTCTTCCATCAGTTTACGCAGAATAGGATGCACAATCGCCATCAGGTTGCGGCTTTGCAGAAAGCTACTGCCGACAATAAAAGCATGTGCGCCGACTGCCCAGTGACCCAACTCGCCTACCTGACGGACAAAGCCCAGTTGCTGCATGGTAGTAAGCAGTCGATGGGTGGTAGAATTAGGCAAACCGGCCTGTTGCGCCAGTTCCGTTAGCGCGATGCTGCCGTGGGATTCTGCGATCCATTCCAGCAGTTTCAGGCCACGGGTTAACGACTGGACTTGTCCGCCTGCCGGAGCGGCTGGCGCGGTGGCTTTTCTGCCACGTTTTGCGGGAACGGAAGCGACCATCGGCTGGCTCCTTTTTCTGTATCGTGGAAATCATTTTCGTTTTAACAGAGTATAACGTAACTCCATGACAGACTGATCGGATGAGTGAAGCTGAACATCTCTCATGTTAACCCGCTGCCGCTTTTCCGTTCTGCCACTTTGTGCCAGTATGTTTTGCTGGCCTTTTGGCCTCATTGAGCCTTGTCGGGAGCACGTGTGAGCAGCAAAGTTGAACAACTGCAACAGCAGTTAAATGAACGCATTCTGGTTCTGGACGGTGGTATGGGTACCATGATCCAGAGCTATCGTCTGGGTGAGCAGGATTTTCGCGGCGAGCGCTTTGCCGACTGGCCCTGCGATCTCAAAGGAAACAACGACTTGTTGGTGCTCAGCAAGCCGGATGTGATAACCGCCATTCACGACGCCTATTTTGCGGCAGGTGCGGATATCATCGAAACCAACACCTTCAACTCGACGACCATCGCCATGGCGGATTACCAGATGGAATCCCTGTCGGCGGAAATCAACTTTACTGCAGCGAAACTGGCCCGCGCCAGCGCCGATAAATGGACAGCGCAAACGCCGGAAAAACCGCGTTACGTGGCCGGGGTGCTTGGCCCGACTAACCGCACCGCCTCTATTTCACCGGATGTCAACGATCCGGCGTTTCGTAATGTCTCCTTCGATCAACTGGTGGAGGCCTACCGCGAATCAACCAAAGCGCTGGTGGAAGGCGGTGCCGATCTGATCCTGATCGAAACGGTGTTCGATACGCTCAATGCCAAAGCGGCGATCTTTGCCGTTAAAGAGGAATTTGAGGCACTGGGTATTGAACTGCCGATCATGATTTCCGGCACTATTACCGATGCGTCCGGTCGTACGCTTTCCGGCCAGACGACCGAGGCATTTTACAACTCGCTGCGCCATGCCGATGCGCTCACTTTCGGCCTTAACTGCGCGCTGGGTCCAGACGAGCTGCGCCAGTATGTGCAGGAACTGTCGCGGATTGCTGAATGCTACGTTACCGCGCATCCGAACGCCGGTCTGCCGAACGCCTTTGGCGAGTACGATCTGGATGCTGCCACCATGGCGACGCAGATCCGCGAATGGGCGGAGGCCGGATTCCTGAATATCGTCGGCGGTTGTTGCGGCACCACGCCGGAACATATCGCTGCCATGAGCAATGCAGTTGCCGGGCTGCCGCCGCGTAAACTGCCGGACATCCCGGTGGCTTGCCGTCTTTCCGGGCTTGAGCCGTTGAATATTGGCGACGACAGCCTGTTTGTGAACGTCGGCGAACGTACTAACGTTACCGGCTCGGCCAAATTTAAGCGCCTGATCAAAGAAGAGAAGTACAGTGAAGCGCTGGACGTGGCGCGCCAGCAGGTGGAAAGTGGCGCACAGATCATCGATATCAACATGGATGAGGGGATGCTCGATGCCGAAGCAGCGATGGTGCGTTTCCTCAATCTGATCGCCGGTGAACCGGATATCGCCCGTGTGCCGATCATGATCGACTCCTCGAAGTGGGAGGTGATTGAAAAAGGGCTGAAATGTATCCAGGGCAAAGGCATTGTTAACTCCATCTCCATGAAAGAAGGGGTTGAGCCGTTTATCCATCACGCGAAACGCGTGCGCCGTTACGGTGCGGCGGTGGTGGTGATGGCCTTTGATGAAGTGGGCCAGGCGGATACCCGTGCGCGCAAAATCGACATTTGCCGCCGCGCCTATAAAATCCTCACTGAAGAGGTAGGATTCCCGCCGGAAGACATTATCTTCGATCCAAATATCTTCGCGGTGGCCACGGGGATTGAAGAGCACAACAACTATGCACAGGACTTTATTGGTGCCTGTGAGGATATCAAACGCGAGCTACCGCATGCGCTGATCTCAGGTGGTGTGTCGAACGTCTCCTTCTCGTTCCGCGGTAACGATCCGGTGCGTGAGGCGATTCACGCCGTCTTCCTTTATTACGCGATTCGCAACGGCATGGATATGGGGATCGTGAACGCCGGTCAGTTGGCGATTTATGACGATCTGCCTGCCGAGCTGCGCGATGGCGTTGAGGATGTGATTCTTAACCGTCGTGACGATGCCACGGAGCGCATGCTGGATCTGGCCGAGAAATATCGCGGCAGTAAAGGCGCGGATGATGGCGCCCTGGCGCAACTGGCCGAGTGGCGCAGCTGGGATGTGAAAAAGCGCCTCGAATATTCGCTGGTAAAAGGGATTACCGAATTTATTGAGCAGGACACCGAAGAAGCCCGTCAGCAAGCCGCTCGCCCGATCGAGGTGATCGAAGGGCCGCTAATGGACGGTATGAACGTGGTCGGCGATTTGTTCGGCGAAGGTAAGATGTTCTTGCCACAGGTAGTGAAATCCGCCCGCGTGATGAAGCAGGCGGTTGCTTACCTGGAGCCGTATATCGAAGCCAGCAAAGAGAAGGGCAAAAGCAACGGCAAGATGGTGATCGCCACCGTGAAAGGCGATGTGCATGATATCGGTAAAAACATCGTGGGCGTGGTGTTGCAGTGCAATAACTACGAAATCATCGATCTCGGCGTGATGGTGCCGGCCGACAAAATCCTCAAAACCGCCCGCGAAGTGAACGCTGACCTGATTGGCCTTTCCGGGCTGATTACGCCGTCGCTTGATGAGATGGTCAACGTGGCTAAAGAGATGGAACGCCAGGGGTTCACCATTCCGCTGCTGATTGGCGGCGCGACCACGTCGAAAGCGCACACGGCGGTTAAAATCGAGCAGAACTACAGCGGGCCGACGATCTATGTGCAGAACGCCTCACGCACCGTCGGCGTCGTGTCGTCGCTGCTGTCAGACACGCAGCGCGATGAGTTTGTTGCCCGCATCCGCAAAGAGTATGAAACGGTGCGCATTCAGCACGCGCGCAAAAAACCGCGTACGCCGCCGGTGACCTTGCAGGCCGCGCGGGAAAACGATCTGGCTTTCGACTGGGCGAGTTATACACCGCCAGTGGCGCATCGCCTCGGCGTGCAGGAGGTCGTGGCCAGCATCGAGACGCTGCGCAATTATATCGACTGGACGCCATTCTTTATGACCTGGTCGCTGGCGGGCAAGTATCCGCGCATTCTGGAAGATGACGTGGTGGGCGAAGAGGCGAAGCGTCTGTTTAAGGATGCGAACGAGATGCTCGATATGCTGAGTGCGGAGAAACGGCTTAACCCGCGCGGTGTGGTCGGGTTGTTTCCGGCAAACCGCGTCGGTGATGACATCGAAATCTACCGTGATGAAACCCGCACGCAGGTGCTGACGGTCGGTTGCCATCTGCGTCAGCAGACTGAAAAAACCGGTTTCGCCAATTACTGCCTGGCCGATTTTGTTGCGCCGAAATTGAGCGGAAAAGCGGACTACATCGGCGCTTTTGCCGTGACCGGCGGCCTGGAAGAAGACGCGCTGGCAGAGGCTTATGATGCCGCACACGATGATTACAACAAAATCATGGTGAAAGCGGTATCCGATCGACTTGCAGAAGCGTTTGCCGAATATCTGCATGAGCGGGTGCGTAAAGTGTACTGGGGCTATGCGCCAAACGAAAACCTCAGCAACGAAGAGCTAATCCGCGAGAACTACCAGGGAATTCGTCCCGCACCGGGTTACCCTGCGTGCCCGGAACACACCGAAAAAGGCACCATCTGGCAGTTACTGGATGTGGAAAAACATACCGGTATGAAGCTGACAGAATCTTACGCCATGTGGCCGGGCGCCTCGGTTTCCGGTTGGTATTTCAGCCATCCCGAAAGCAAGTATTTCGCCGTCGCGCAAATTCAGCGCGATCAGGTAGAAGATTATGCGCGGCGTAAAGGCATGTCAGTGTCAGAGGTTGAGCGTTGGCTGTCCGCGAATTTAGGCTACGATGCCGACTAATCGCAATACATAGCATAGCAACGGGACATTATTTAATGTCCCGTTTTTTTATCACTCTTCATGAAAACTTCATCAAGAGAACATAATAAAATTGAAATTAAGAACATTCTTAAAATTGGATATTTTCTTAGGCCGCTGTTCCTCTTCGTGCGTATGATGGGGGGCTTGCTAACAGGCAAGATTGCTTCCATTTTTGCAGTTCATTCGTTTGTCATAAATTTAACTTAGGTAGTATAAAATGGACGTTTATGATATAAGAAAAAGAAATCTATTGCCGAAGGATTATGAAAATATTCTCGCGCCTGACATCGCGAAAAATATTATCAGAAAGGAATATTTTATCGAAAATAGTCCTAATAATGTCCTTGGGAGTATCGATGGCTATAGCATTAAAAAACACCATGGTTTTAAATATAGTTTACCGCACGATCCCTTAGGCCATCAAAAAGAGAAATATATTGATAGTCTGGTGGACAGAGGCGTGGTGGTGGTGGTGCGGCCAAATGTCAGCGTCCGCAACCGCTTCTACTATCCGTTTTTTATTGCGGAAGATGGTGCGCTGTTTTGCGTACAGGAGATGTCGTTTAATGCCGTCTATATCAGGACCATACTGAACGGTTTTAAAGACAGTGTGACGATTCACGGTACGCCTGCGCCAACACGTAGCAGTTTTGTCCCGGTAACGGCGGAGTATGGCCCCGGCTACTGGAAAACCAACGAGACGGACTTCCACGGTGTTACAAATGCTGCGGTGATGTTACTCAACCGCGCGACCAGTATGGGCGATCAGGGGCGTGTATTTGGCTCAGATGGCAAAGATTATATGAATACCTCGCGGGATAAGATCCAGCGGTGGACATCCATTCCGGACAGCGTGGTTTCAGATACCCGGGATATTCTCTATAATCGTTCAGTAATCCGGCGCTATGGCGACAAGCGATCGATAAGTCAAAAATATCTCGAAGGTGATGATGCCGGGATGCAATCGGGTAAATCATGGCAATGGATACCAGGAGTAAGGGATGAAGATTATGAGTTTAAAAAATAAGATATACCTGTTCTGGGGAATTATGGATGTATTGACATTAGCCGGATATTTATTTTTTTCGATACAGGGCAGTAGCATTCCTTTTTATTCCGATATCCATGGGTTTTATACCAACTATGCGCAATTAGGTACAGGTGGTTTAACCGGTGGACTGATCCAGATGCTGTTCTTTATTAATATTGCGCTGATTGTTTCATTAGCATTTTCTGGCTGGTGGATGATAGTCAAAAAACATATCAATAATATCTTTTTAATCGCACAGGAAATTGGTCGGGTATTTTCGTTGAAATGCTCAATTGCGCTAATCCCGCTGATTATGCATTTCTCCGATGTACGCTCTCCGTGGATCGCTATCCTGCTTTTTGTCCTGTCGGAGGTGGTCAAGCTTGGCTCTATTATGTGGATTAAACGAAATGATGAGTCGCAGGCCATGGATGCCGCCAGCCGTTAAGCGTTAAGCCGCTATCATTGTCACAAAAATGTCATTTTTCCTTACAACTCGTAGGATGCTTAAGCAGTGTTCTGCGCTATTCCTGGTTTTAACACCTTATACTTAAACCATAATGTTGTGGTTATCTATCCGCTGATAGCCAGCAACGCATAACAATAAAGAGGATCCCATTCAGTGCTGACTTTGCTTCATCTGTTATCTGCCGTTGCCATGCTGGTATGGGGCACCCATATTGTCCGTACCGGCGTGATGCGCGTTTTTGGCGCCCGTTTACGGACGGTGCTCAGCCGCAGTGTAGAGAAAAAACCGCTCGCCTTTTGCGCGGGCATCGGCGTGACCGCGTTGGTGCAGAGCAGTAACGCGACGACTATGCTGGTGACATCCTTCGTCGCGCAGGATTTAGTGGCGCTGACACCAGCACTGGTGATTGTGCTTGGTGCCGATGTCGGGACTGCGCTGATGGCGCGTGTGCTGACCTTCGATCTCTCCTGGCTGTCGCCACTGCTGATCTTTATCGGCGTGATTTTTTTCCTCGGCCGCAAACAGACCCGTGAAGGGCAACTGGGTCGTGTCAGTATTGGCCTCGGGCTGATCCTACTGGCGCTGGAACTCATCGTGCAGGCGGTTACGCCAATCACCCAGGCAAGCGGGGTACAGGTGATTTTTGCCTCGCTGACGGGGGATATCCTGCTGGATGCGCTGATTGGCGCGGTCTTTGCGATTATCAGTTATTCAAGCCTGGCCGCTGTACTGCTGACGGCAACGCTGGCCGCCGCCAGTATTATTTCGTTTCCGGTGGCGTTGTGTCTGGTGATTGGTGCCAACCTTGGTTCCGGTCTGTTGGCGATGCTGAACAACAGTGCTGCTAATGCTGCAGCTCGCCGCGTGGCGCTCGGAAGCCTGCTGTTTAAGCTGGTAGGCAGCCTGATTATTCTGCCGTTTATCCATGTGCTCGCCAGTTCGATGCAAAAACTGCCGCTACCGGAAGCGGAGCTGGTGATTTACTTCCACGTTTTCTACAACCTGATCCGTTGTCTGGCGATGGTGCCGTTTGCCGGGCCGATGGCACAATTTTGTAAACGCATCATTAGCGATGAACAGGAGCTGGATGCGCGTCTGAAACCCAAACATCTCGACAGCTCTGCGCTGGATACGCCGACGCTGGCGCTGGCGAATGCTGCGCGCGAAACGTTGCGCATAGGCGATGCAGTAGAACTGATGCTCGAAGGGTTGCATAAAGTGATGCACGGAGAGCCGCGGCAGGAGAAAGAGCTGCGCAAGCTGGCGGATGACGTCAACGTGCTTTATACCGCTATCAAGCTCTATCTGGCGCGTATGCCGAAAGAGGAGTTGGCGGAAGAGGAGTCAAAGCGCTGGGCGGAAATTATCGAGATGTCGCTTAACCTGGAGCAGGCCTCCGATATTGTCGAGCGGATGGGCAGTGAAATTGCTGACAAATCGTTAGCCGCACGACGCGCTTTTTCAGGGGAAGGGTTGAAAGAGCTGGATGCGCTGCATGAACGGCTGGTGGGGAATCTGAAACTGGCGATGTCAGTATTTTTCTCCAGCGATGTCACCAGCGCCCGCCGACTGCGTCGCAGCAAGCACCGCTTCCGCATTATGAACCGGCGCTATGCGCATGCACACGTTGATCGACTGCATCAGCAAAACGTTCAGAGCATTGAAACCAGTTCGTTGCACCTTGGCCTGTTGGGAGACATGAAACGACTTAACTCACTGTTCTGCTCGGTGGCCTATGGTGTTCTCGAACAACCCGATGAAGATGACGAGCGCGATGATTATTAATCCTGCCGTGTCAGTGGGCACGGCTGTTAAAACCCCTGGTTTTATCGGGTTAGCGCACAAATTAATTTACGCACGATAAAAATCCATTTTTTCTCCTCTTAAAGACAGTTATATTCCGCTTTTACAGGAGAGTTTATGCTGCCACCCCAATCAACACGTTTAAACAAATATATCAGCGAAAGCGGGATCTGCTCGCGTCGTGAGGCAGATCGTTATATTGAGCAGGGCAATGTCTTTATCAATGGCAAGCGCGCCGGGATTGGTGATCAGGTTGCTGCCGGAGACGTTGTCAAAGTGAACGGTCAACTTATCGAACCGCGAAATGCAGAAGATCTGGTATTTATCGCGTTGAATAAGCCGGTTGGTATTGTCAGTACCACCGAAGACGGCGAAAAAGACAATATTGTTGATTTTGTTAATCACAGCAGCCGTATCTTCCCAATTGGCCGTCTGGACAAAGATTCGCAAGGGCTGATTTTTCTTACTAACCACGGCGACTTAGTGAATAAAATCCTGCGTGCAGGTAATGACCACGAAAAAGAGTATCTGGTGACCGTCAACAAACCAGTGACCGATGAGTTTATTCGGTGCATGGGAGCGGGCGTGCCGATCCTCGGTACGGTGACCAAAAAATGCAAGGTCAAGAAAGAGGCACCTTTTACCTTCCGCATCACGTTAGTACAGGGGCTGAACCGCCAGATCCGCCGCATGTGCGAGCATTTCGGTTATGAAGTCACGAAACTTGAGCGCACGCGTATTATGAACGTTAGCCTTACCGGGCTGCCGCCGGGCGAATGGCGCGATCTAACCGGCGACGAACTGATTTCGTTATTCAAACTGATCGAGAACTCATCTTCAGAAGCGAAGCCGAAAGCCAAAGCAAAACCGCAGGCTGCGAGAAAACCTGCCGTCAATGTCGCGAAACCCGAAGAGAAAAACCGGGGCAAACCGGCGAGTAAACGCTTTACCCAACCGGGCAGGAAAAAGAAAGGGCGCTGATTAGCGCCTGCCGCGCGTTGAGGTATTCGCCGACCAGGAAAAGGTCGTGCTCTCATCCGGTTTATAAGCCTGCTGTTTTTTAACCTTGCGGGCTTTCTTCACTTCCGTTTCACGCTGCTCCATCAGCTTATCGATGTACTCTTTTTTCACATGATTCGCTTCAGAATTGCTGAGTGGGCGTCCGTGTGCGATACGGGCGCGATCGAGCAGGGTTTTTAGCTCCCTCTGTTCGCTCTCTGTCATCTCTTTTTGCGTCAGTCTGGTAAGGGCCATGAATTCTCTCCTCGGGAAGTGTCATGAGTGTACGCGATACGGGCAGGTAAAGCATGTTTGATGGTACATAAACGCTGGAAAGCGCTTCTCATATTTGCCCGAACGTGAGTGACCCCGGCCGATGCCAATATTTTTGCGGAACGGAGTTGTGCACCTAAAACCGCAAAGGCGCTCGCGCAGGATGCAGAAAGAGAGGTCATACACTTGCTGAGTATTAAACGTCAACTGATGCAGGAAATCGCAGGCTGGATAGCTGAAAACCACCTCAAACAGGCTGAAGTAGCGACCAGACTCAATATTTCTCGCCCTCGCATCTCCGATGTGGTCAATCAAAAAACCAGTAAATTTACCATTGATGCCCCGGTAACCATGCTGAGTAAACTCGGTAAGCCGGTGACGATTACGGTTGGGTAAAAAAATGAATCTGCCGGATGATATGTTTTATCCGGCAGCGATTCTGTGTTAACCCTCTTTCACCACATTTGCGTTACGCCTGTCGACGGGTTTACCGGACCAGTAACCCGCCAGCAGCGAGCCAGAGAGGTTATGCCAGACGGAGAACAATGCGCCAGGCAGCGCGGCGAGCGGGGAGAAGTAGATTTTACCCAGCGCGGCGGCCAGACCGGAGTTTTGCATGCCTACTTCAATCGCCAGCGTGCGGCAGGTGGATTCATCAAAACCAAACAGGCGTCCGCCCCAGTAACCGCCCAGCAAACCGATGCTGTTATGCAGGATCACTGCGACAATCACCACCAGGCCAACCGAGGCGATATATGCCGCAGAACCGGCCACTACCGCGCTGATAATTGCCAGGATACAAATCATCGAAAAGGCTGGCAGATAGGGTTCGACTGCTTTCACCACGCGCGGGAATAGGTGATGCACAATCAATCCCAGCGCAATCGGGATCACCACAATTTGCAAAATACTGAGCAGCATACCCATCATGTCAACCTGGATATGCGCATCGACGTACAGGCGCGTTAGCAGCGGTGTGGCGATCACTCCGACCAGGGTTGAGACGGAGGAGATGGTGACCGACAGAGCGACATCGCCTTTTGCCAGGTAGATCATCACATTCGACGCCGTACCGCTGGCAACGCTACCTACCAGCACCATTCCGGCGGACAAATCCGGCGGCATCTTAAAGAGCAGCGCCAGCAGCCATGCCGCCAGCGGCATCACCAGATAGTGTAGAAAAATCCCTGCAGCGACCGGCGCCGGGCGAGAGAGCACGCGTTTAAAATCATCAAGTTTCAGATGCACGCCCATACCGAACATAATCAGCATCAGCAGTGTGGTCACCCACGGACCGATGGCGATGAACGTGGGCGGTAAGTAATAAGCGAGGACGGAAAGCAGCAGCGCCCATAACGGGAACAGCCGCGTCAGTGTTGCGAGCATGTGAGGAATTCCTTGCGATTGTTGTGTTTTTTATAAAAAGGCCGGGTTCGTGCCCGGCCATCGTTATTGTTTATCGTGCTAAGGAATTTTATTCAAACAAATTATGGTGCAGCTTCTGTACAACTTGCTCGGCTTCGGTGCCAGGCACCAGGAAACAGAGGTTATGGCTGGATGCGCCGTAGCAGATCATACGGATGTTGAACGGATCAAGCACGCCAAACACCTCTTTTCCCACGCCGCAGGCTTTCGACAGTTCATTGCCGATCAGCGCCACCAGCGCAAGGTTCTCTTCCACTTCTACGCGACACAGTGATGACAGCTCAGTCAGCAACGACTGTGTCAGCAGCGTATCACCGGTTGACGTTGAGCCGGTGGTATCCAGTGTCAGCGCAACGCTCACTTCGGAGGTGGTGATCAGATCGACAGAGATATTGTGCCGAGCGAGGACGCCGAACACTTCGGCCAGGAAGCCACGGGAGTGCAGCATGCTCAGGCTGTGGAGCGTCACGAGCGTTTGTCTGCGGCGTAGCGCCAGTGCGCGGAATAGCGGTGGATTAGTGGTTTTGTTGCATACCAGCGTACCGCCAGCTTTCGGGTCCTTGCTGGAGCCGACAAATACCGGAATGTCGCTGCGCACGGCGGGCAACAGTGTGGCCGGATGCAGCACTTTCGCACCAAATGTGGCCATCTCAGCCGCTTCTTCAAAGGCGATTTCATCAATGCGTTTTGCTGCCGGAACAACGCGTGGGTCGGTGGTATAGATACCCGGAACATCTGTCCAGATATCCACACGCGAGGCGTGCAGCGCTTCACCCAGCAGGGCTGCCGTATAGTCGCTGCCGCCACGGCCCAGCGTGGTAGTACGGCCTTTGGCTTCGCTACCGATAAAACCCTGGGTAATGATTAACCCTTCGCTGAGACGCGGTGCGAGCTGCTGGGCGGAAAGCTCAGCCAGCGCGGCGACATCCGGCTCAGCACGGCCAAAGCGATCGTTGGTACGCATGACTTTACGCACGTCAAACCACTGCGCCTGGACGTTACGTTCACGTAGCACTTCAACAAACAGCAGTGTCGACATTAATTCACCGTGGCTCACCAACTCGTCGGTCAGGGCGGTTGAGGTCGCGAGCGAGGCGGCTTCCGCCAGGGTGGTGATATTTTCCAACAGGCGTTCGATCTCTTCACGAATCACGGAAGGATTCACCATACGTTCCAGGATATCGAACTGAATTTTGCGGATAGCGTCGAGTTTTACGAAGCGCTCGCTGGCTTCCGGCCCTTCAGACAGGGCAACCAGCAGATTGGTCACGCCCGCAGAGGCGGAGAGAACAACCAGACGGACGCTGGCATCGGCAAGCACCACGTCCGCACTGCGGTTCATGGCATCGTAATCGGCAACACTGGTGCCGCCAAATTTGGCGACAACTAAACTCGTCATAACAACCTCGTGTCAGGGGATCCAATATTCAGCCTTGGCACAAGGGAAGAGCGAAAAACAGGGGTGGCGCAGATAGCAAAACAACTACGTTTTCCCCAGAAGCGCTCCACCTTGCGAAACGCCCGACTGCGAACGTTTCTGGTGACAACCCAGAGGATTCAGCCTCTGTAGCCGATAACGAACGCTGCCAGGCGCTTTGTTATCTCGGCGTTGCTCCCCCTCAGGTGTTTTCTTTAGTCTGGCACTTCGAACACCGTGTACCTGGGCAACGCGCCTCTTCTGGCTATTACCTTCGCCTTTCGCGCCGTGGCGGTGTTGACTGCCTTCGCTTACCCCGGTCACTTACCGATGTAAGCTCCCGGGGATGCGCTCAGTTGCCGCCTGGCCACAACGCGAAATGCATTGGTAATACTTACCGTCGTTTCTCGCACAGAAGCGGCGTTGACTCAGGTAACGTTAAACTGTCGCTGGCGGTATGCGTGCCACGCCTACAGACAGAGTGTATAGGGCGGATAAACGCTGTGCCATCTGACAATCTTCCAATCCTCTTCTGCGCACACGCGCAAGAAGTGTGGTTATAAATAAAGGGTTAGCAGGGGCGCTGTCAACGCCGGGATTATGCGGATTTTTCATGCGGCTTTCGCAATCAGTAAAATGACTTATGTTATGTGGGTAATCGGCCATTTTCGCCGAGCTTGAGCCGCAGAACAGGGGGCGGGCACAAAAACCATCACAATTTTCGCCAGCAGGCGCTACAATCGACCGCAGTCACAATTCTCAAATCAGAAGAGTATTGCTATGAAAAACATCAACCCAACGCAGACCTCTGCCTGGCAGGCATTACAGAAACACTACGCTGACATGAAGGACGTCACTATCGCGGATCTGTTCGCGAAAGACGGCGACCGTTTTAGTAAGTTTTCCGCAACCTTCGATGATCTGATGCTGGTAGATTTCTCCAAAAACCGCATTACGCAAGAGACTCTGGATAAGTTGCTGGCGCTCGCCAAAGAGACCGATCTGGCTGCGGCCATTAAGTCTATGTTCTCCGGTGAAAAGATTAACCGCACTGAAGATCGTGCTGTCCTGCACGTTGCGCTGCGTAATCGTAGCAATACCCCGATTCTGGTTGATGGTAAAGATGTGATGCCGGAAGTGAATGCTGTGCTGGAGAAGATGAAAACCTTCTCTGAAGCGATCATTTCCGGCGCATGGAAAGGCTATACCGGCAAACCGATCACTGACGTGGTGAACATCGGTATTGGTGGCTCTGACCTCGGTCCTTTTATGGTCACCGAAGCGTTGCGCCCTTACAAAAATCACCTGAACATGCATTTCGTCTCTAACGTCGATGGTACGCATATCGCCGAAGTGCTGAAAAAAGTGAACCCGGAAACCACACTGTTCCTCGTGGCCTCTAAAACCTTCACTACCCAGGAAACCATGACCAACGCCCACAGCGCGCGCGACTGGTTCCTGAAAACCGCGGGTGACGAAAAACACGTTGCGAAACACTTCGCCGCGCTCTCCACCAACGGCAAAGCGGTTGGCGAGTTTGGTATCGACACCGCGAACATGTTTGAATTCTGGGATTGGGTGGGCGGTCGCTACTCGCTGTGGTCTGCCATTGGTCTGTCGATCATCCTCTCCGTGGGCTTCGACAACTTTGTTGAGCTGCTCTCCGGTGCTCATGCGATGGACAAACACTTCTCCACCACTGAGTTGTCGAAAAACTTGCCAGTGCTACTGGCGCTGATCGGCATCTGGTACAACAACTTCTTTGGTGCTGAAACTGAAGCTATCCTGCCGTATGACCAGTATATGCACCGCTTTGCTGCCTATTTCCAGCAGGGCAACATGGAATCTAACGGTAAATATGTTGACCGTAACGGCAGCGCCGTGGATTACCAGACTGGCCCAATTATCTGGGGTGAGCCGGGAACTAACGGTCAGCACGCGTTCTATCAACTGATTCACCAGGGAACCAAAATGGTGCCGTGCGATTTCATCGCGCCGTCTATTACCCACAACGCGCTTTCTGATCACCACCAGAAGTTGCTGTCTAATTTCTTCGCACAGACCGAAGCGCTGGCGTTTGGTAAATCCCGTGAAGTGGTTGAGCAGGAATATCGTGACCAGGGTAAAGATCCGGCCACACTAGAACACGTTGTGCCATTCAAAGTGTTTGAAGGCAACCGCCCGACCAACTCCATCCTGCTGCGTGAAATCACGCCATTTAGCCTCGGTGCATTGATTGCGCTCTATGAGCACAAGATCTTCACTCAAGGCGCTATCCTGAATATCTTCACCTTTGATCAGTGGGGCGTGGAGCTGGGTAAACAGTTGGCGAACCGCATTCTGCCTGAGCTGGGTGATGATAAAGCCATCTCCAGCCATGACAGTTCAACCAACGGTCTGATTAACCGCTACAAATCCTGGCGCGGCTAATCGAGCTACAGAGAAAGCGTCGCTTCGGCGGCGCTTTTTTTTGTCTGCCGAATATATTAATCCCTTGTGCATATATATTGGCTCCCGGTTTCCACTATATTATAAGCGATTCTGATATTGATATTTCCCCTTTGCTAAATTATGGACAAGCGATGATTCTTTGCGGCAGATATCGGGGATCAGGTTTATCTGAAAAAGCTGCCAGTACCTCCAGTCATTGTTAGGCATTTTAGGAGTAGCCTTATTGTATCAATCTTTTATGATTATTTAATTAATTGAATTAAATGGTATTTTTCTGTTGTTGCTTTCTCAGGTGTACCTTATTTGCCAATCCTCCGAAAATATTCTCTGCTAATTCCCGTTGCGTAATTCATCTGCTTTAGTTGTGTATACTCGATATCGCCTGAGTTTTTTCAGGCAAATCTCCATTCATTCAATGAAGGGAAATTGATATGAAAAAAGTCCTGTATGGCATTCTTGCCATATCCGCGCTTGCGGCGACTTCTGCTTTTGCTGAACCGGTGCAAATCGGTGAAGCAGCAGGGTCGGCAGCGACCTCTGTGTCGGCAGGTAGTTCTGCTGCGACGAGCGTCAGCACCGTAGGGTCAGCGGTGGGTGTCGCGCTGGCGGCAACCGGTGGCGGTGATGGCTCCAATACTGGAACCACGACCACCACGACCACAAGTACTCAGTAATCACGGGTACATTAACTATAACCACACTTCGGTGTGGTTATTTCCGCCCCTCTCGGAGAAGAGTCGTGAAGCGACCTGGTATTATTTTAATTTGCCTGCTGCTTCAGGCATGTTCTGGCCAAATCAAAGGCCTGGGAAATTCACTGTGGGATAGCGTTTTTGGCGTGCCAGGCGTGCAACTGACAGATGAAGAAATTCTCAACATGCCCTATGCCAGCCAGTACATGCAGCTTAACAACGGCCCGCAACTGTTTGTGGTGCTCGCTTTCGACGAAAACGGTCAGCAGAAATGGGTCACGCAGGATCAGGCGACCATCGTGACGCAGAATTATCGCATCGTAAAAACACAGCTCGGCGGCGATAACCTGATTGAAGTGAATAATCTGGCGTCCGATCCCCTGGCAAAACCGAATCAAATCATTGATGGTGCAAACTGGACGCGCACTATGGGCTGGACGGAGCACAAACAGGTGCGCTACGCAACCGCGCACTCCGTCTTCCACTGGAACGGTACCGACACTGTCAAGCTGGCGGATGATGTCACCGCAGTACGTATTCTCGACGAGGATGTCACCACGGACAAGAAAAGCTGGCGCAACCGCTTCTGGGTGGATGACGCCGGGGTAATCAGGCAGTCGGAGCAGTATCTGGGCGCAGACTGGTTCCCGGTGAAGACCATACTGATTAAGGCGGCTAAACAATGACGATGCGTACTTTTCTTCTGTTATTAGCCAGCCTCGCTTCCCCGCTCGCGCTGGCAGACGGGACGGTGAATGTCTACATTGCTGGCGACGGCAAACCAAAAACGTTATCCCACGCCATGCATTTGAGCGATCTGGTCGGGCAACCCTTACTTGCACAGAGCTGGTGGCCCGGTGCCGTGGTCAGTGAACGCCACGCTACGCAGGCGGAGCAGGCCAGGCATCAGGTGTTGTTAACGCGTCTGAGCGCGCTTGCTGCTGATGAAAGCGGTAACACTGCCGCCGCCATCAATTCACTGCGCCAGCAGTTGCAGGCGGTGAAGGTCACTGGCAGGCAGATAGTCAATCTGGATCCGGATTACGTTCGGACTCATCGACTGGCGAATCGTTCGCTGGAGGGGGAATACTCGCTTTGGGTGGGGCCGCAACCAGCCACGATTACCGTGGTGGGGCTGGTTAGCAGCCCAGGGAAAAAAACCTTTACACCAGGCAGAGATGTGGTGAGTTACCTGGATGAGATGAGCCTGCTCAGTGGTGCGGACCGCAGCTATGCGTGGGTGATTTATCCCACCGGTCAGACACAAAAAGTGCCGGTTGCTTACTGGAACCGCCGCCACGTAGAGCCGATGCCCGGCAGCGTGATTTTCGTTGGCTTCGCACCGGGATTGTGGAGCAACGAATATGACGAACTGAATGCCGACATCCTTCAGTCCCTGACGCATCGGATACCGGAATAATAATGAAAAAATCGTTTGTAATAAGCCTATTGGCGCTGGGAATTAGCGCTGCCTGTCACGCAGAATCTTATCCTGAGCCGGTCGGGCCATCCCAGTCGGACTTTGGCGGCGTGGGATTGCTGCAAACACCGACCGCACGCATGTCGCGCGAAGGCGAACTGAGTTTTAACTATCGCGATAACGATCAGTACCGTTTCTATTCTGGCTCGATACAGCTTTTTCCCTGGCTGGAAACGACGCTACGTTATACCGACGTACGTACACGCAAATATAGCTCGGTGGAGTCGTTTTCCGGCAATCAGACCTACAAAGATAAAGCCTTCGATGTGAAACTGCGCCTGTGGCAGGAAGGTTACTGGCTACCCCAAGTCTCCCTTGGCGCGCGGGATATCGGCGGTACAGGGTTGTTTGACGGCGAATATCTGGTCGCCAGCAAAGCCTGGGGACCGTTCGATTTCTCTCTCGGTATTGGTTGGGGTTATCTGGGCACCAGCGGTAATATCAAAAACCCGCTCTGCTCTTATGACGAGAAATATTGCACGCGCAACACTAGCTATAAACTGGCGGGTTCCACCGATACCAGCCAGATGTTCCGCGGTCCGACGGCTCTGTTTGGCGGCGTTGAATATCAAACCCCCTGGAACCCGCTGCGTTTAAAACTGGAGTATGAAGGTAACAACTATCAGCAGGATTATGCCGGGAAACTGCCGCAGCGCAGCAAGGTGAACGTTGGTGCAATTTACCGCATTACTGACTGGGCCGACATCAACCTGAGCTATGAGCGCGGCAACACCTGGATGTTTGGTTTTACCCTGCGTAATAATTTCAACGAGTTACGTCCCGCGTACAGCGATGTGCCGCGGCCGAAGTATCAACCGCAGCCGCAGGACGCGATCCTGCAACATGCGGTGGTGGCTAACCAGCTTACCCTGTTG
Organism: Kosakonia arachidis; assembly: GCF_900116535.1. Lineage (GTDB taxonomy): Bacteria > Pseudomonadota > Gammaproteobacteria > Enterobacterales > Enterobacteriaceae > Kosakonia > Kosakonia arachidis. Next base: position 24,369 of record NZ_FPAU01000003.1, read on the forward strand.
AAATATAACGCCGGTTTTGCCGACCCGCAGATTCAAGTGAAAGGCGATACGCTCTACGTGACCGGCCAGCAGGTGAAATACCGTAACACCCAGGAAGGGATTGAGCGGGCAAACCGTATCATCATGAATGACCTGCCGGATGGCATTCACACTATTCGTGTGACGGAAAATAGCCTTAATATGCCAATCGTCACCACCGAAACGGATGTTGCCAGCCTGAAGCGCCATCTGGAAGGGGAACCACTGGGGCAGGATACAGAGCTGGTGCAGAAACGGGTCACGCCGATTGTTCCGGACAGCACAGAGCAGGGCTGGTATATCGATAAATCGTCGTTCGATTTCCATATCGATCCGGTGTTGAACCAGTCGTTCGGCGGCCCGGAAAGCTTCTACATGTACCAGGTTGGCGTAATGGCAACCGCTGACTGGTGGTGGACCGATCATTTACTGACCACCGGCAGCCTGTTTGCCAACGTGGCTAACAACTACGATAAATTCAGCTATACCTCCAGCGATTCAGCATTGCCGCGTGTGCGTACCCGCGTACGTGAATATGTGCAAAATGACTACTACGTCAACAACATGCAAGCGAACTACATGCACTACCTGGGGAATAATTTCTATGGTCAGGTGTATGCCGGTTATCTGGAAACTATGTTTGGTGGCGCGGGGGCTGAAGTGCTGTGGCGTCCGGTCGACAGCCACTGGGCATTTGGTATTGATGGCAACTACGTGAAACAGCGCGACTGGCGCAGCCCGCAGGATATGATGAAGTTCACCGATTATAGCGTGAAAACCGGCCACTTCACCGCCTACTGGACGCCGTGGTTTGCCGACGATGTGCTGATTAAAACGAGCGTTGGGCAGTATCTGGCAGGGGACAAAGGTATCACGCTGGATGTCTCGAAACACTTTGATAGCGGCGTTGTCATTGGTGCGTATGCCACGAAGACCAACGTTTCGGCGGCGCAGTACGGGGAAGGGCAATTCACCAAAGGGGTGTATGTCTCTGTACCGTTGGATCTGTTCACGACCGGCCCGACCCGTAGCCGTGCAGGCGTTGGCTGGACGCCGTTGACGCGTGATGGCGGCCAGAAATTGGGCCGTAAGTTTGAGCTTTATGATATGACCAACGATAAGACGATCAACTTCCAGTAATCCTTCGCCCTCTCTCTGCGGGAGAGAGGGCTTCTCACAGTCGCCGCAGCAACCGCGCTGGATTTCCTGCATAAACTCCTTTCTCGTGCAACGATTTTGTTACCACGCTACCTGCGCCGATCACGCACCCATCGCAAATGGTAACGGCCAGGATCGTGGCGCCACTACCGACAGAAACATCATTGCCAATCACAATGTGTCCCCAACTTTCGCGATCGGAATTGGGCTTGCCGTCGCGGAACATGTCGTTAGCGAACATCACGCCGTGGCCGATAAAGCAACGCTCACCGAGAGTCACGAATTCGCAGATGAAGCTGTGCGACTCAATTTTGCTGTCCTGGCCAATTCTCGTATGTCCCTGAATTTCCACAAACGGGCCGACAAACACATTGTCACCGAGAATGCAGTCATACAGATTGCTGGGTTCATAAATCACCACGTTCTCGCCGCAGGTCACGTTGCGGATGGTGGACTGGCGTACGGTAGCGGTAGGCATGCTGGCTCCTTTAGAGCAGTTTACAGAGAATATGCAGCGTACTTTTCTGAGAAGGGGTACTAAACAAGGTCTCTTTCAGGTGCGTGAATCCCAGGCGGCGATAAAAGCGATGGGCGTTGGGATTCGCATCGAGTACCTCCAGCCAGAGCGCGGTTTCGCCACGGCTTTTCGCTACGCGCGCGATCTCCGTAAGCAGCGTTTCGCCGTAGCCAAGCCCGGTCTTGCCCGGCAGAAAATAGAGTTTATGCAGCTGTGTTCCCACTGGGCCATGATCATCGACTGCGCGATGCCAGGAGACTTTGGCAAAACCAACCGGCGAAGGATCTCTGGCGATGAACCAGCACCTTTTCCCATCCTGTAAGCTCTGTTGCAGCGTCGGCACGGCATACTCTTGCCGGAGGAAATCCTGTAATTCGCTCTGCTCGCGCCAAAGATGAGCAAAGTGGTGCATATAGCTGGCACATCCCATTTCGCTGATTAACGCCGCGTCGTCCACAGATGCTTTACGCAGTGTAAGCATGCTCTTTTTTCCTCTTGCATGAAAACAGCTAGCCAGACATGTCACCACGCGCTGTCACAAAAGATAAGTAAATAATGTAGATCCAGATCACATTTTTACGTTATACAGGGGATTCCCCACAGAAAATGAGGTGCTTTTATGACGTCGCTAACTCGTCCACGCGCTGAGTTTGTTTCTACTATTTTGCAGACCGTGCTGAATCTGGGTCTGCTGAGCCTGGGGCTGATCCTGATTGTTTTTCTGGGTAAAGAGACGCTGCATCTGGCGGATGTGCTGTTTTCGCCGGTGCAAACCAGCAAATATGAGCTGGTGGAAGGTCTGGTTGTCTACTTCCTTTACTTTGAATTTATCGCACTGATTGTGAAGTACTTTCAGTCCGGTTTCCATTTCCCGCTGCGCTACTTTATCTATATCGGCATCACCGCGATCGTGCGGTTGATCATTGTCGATCATCAGGCGCCGATGGATGTGCTGATCTACTCTGCGGCGATCCTGCTGTTGGTGATCACCCTGTGGTTATGTAACTCCAACCGGTTGAAGCGTGAATAAAAAGAGGCGGCCTTTTGGGCCGCCAACGACTTCACAAGTAAAATTGAGGGTGCAGTAGCAACGCCCGTCATCTTTCGGGTGATAGCTGTGTTGGTTTCCTTTACTCACCCCAGTCACTTACTTCAGTAAGCTCCCGGGGATTCGTGCAGTCGCCGCCTTGCTCTAACCCGAAATACTTAGGGCGTGATAACAACGATGAAAGTTAACCTTTTACTCCGCCTGAGGTCAGGCCGTTTACCAGCCAGCGCTGGGCCAGCAGGAACACCAGCGTAATCGGAATGGCGGAGAGCACCGCCGCAGCGGCAAAGTCGCCCCACAGATAGTTTTGCGGGTTGAGGTATTGCTGCATGCCGACCGCCAGTGTGTAGCTGTTGACATCGCGCAGCAGCAGCGAGGCCACCGGAACTTCGGTGATGGCCGCGATAAACGACAGAATAAAGACTACCGCCAGGATCGGCACCGATAGCGGCAGCAGCACCAGGCGAAACGCCTGCCACGGTGTGGCGCCATCCAGCGCAGCGGCTTCTTCCAGCGAGCTGTCGATGGTTTCGAAATAGCCCTTGATTGTCCACACATGCAGCGCAATCCCGCCAAGGTAAGCAAAGATCACCCCGCCGTGCGTATTCAGACCGATAAATGGCACATACTGTCCCAGACGATCAAACAACGCATACAGCGCAACCAGCGACAACACCGCCGGGAACATCTGGAAAATTAGCATCCCTTTCAGCAGCGTCGCTTTACCGGGAAAACGCATACGGGCAAATGCGTATGCGCAGGTGGTGGAGAGCGCGACAATGCCTACAGCAGTAATGGCGGCGATTTTCACCGAGTTCCACAGCCACAACAGCACCGGGAACGGCGGCGGAGTGATGCGCCCGTCAGCGTGCTCGACACTGAAGCCCAGCGCCAGCCGCCAGTGCTCCCAGGAGATGTTATCCGGGATCAGACTACCAGTGGCGAAGTTACCTTCACGCAGCGAAATGGCGACCACCATCAGCAGCGGGAACATGATGGCGGCAATAAACACCAGCAGTAACGCATGGGTGATAAACAGCCGTAGCTTCTGCGATTTTGCCTGCACCATAGCCATAATGTCGTCCTCCTTAATCGAATTTCATGCGCGTGGCTTTCAGGTTGATGATAGCCAGCGCACCTACCAGCAGGAAAATCAGCGTGGCGATAGCGGCTGCAAGCCCAAAGTCCTGACCACCGCCGCCTTCAAAGGCGATGCGGTAGGTGTAGCTCACCAGCAGGTCGGTATAACCTGCCGGGGTGGTGGTGCCGATGCGGTCTGGCCCGCCGTTGGTCAGTAACTGGATCAGCACGAAGTTGTTAAAGTTAAAAGCGAAGCTGGCGATCATCAGCGGCGTCAGTGGCTTGATCAGCAGCGGGAAAGTGATGCGGAAAAAGTTCTGCAACGGCCCGGCGCCATCCATTGCCGAGGCTTCATACAGATCGTCCGGGATCGCTTTCAGCAGACCCATGCAAAGGATCATCATGTAGGGATAGCCGAGCCAGGTGTTAACGATCACAATCATTGTGCGGGCGGTGGCCGGATCGCTGAACCAGGCCGGTTTAATGCCGAACAGCGCGCTCAGCATCATGTTGATCTCACCGAAACTCTGGTTAAACAGCCCTTTGAATATCAGGATCGAGATAAACGACGGCACCGCGTAGGGCAGAATCAGCAGCACCCGGTAAATCGCTTTGCCTTTCAGCGATTCCCACTGTACGACGCAGGCCAACACCATGCCAACGGCGACGGTAAGTACGACGGTCAGCACGGAGAAGATCACCGTCCAGATAAAGATCTCAATAAACGGTTTCTGGATACCTTCATCGGTAAAGACGCGGGTGAAGTTATCCCAGCCGATGGTCACCGTATAGCCAGGGCTGAGTTTTTCGCTGCCCCAACTACCGTCAGCATTAATCGCCTGGTAGAAACCGATGTGGTTATTTGGCAGGTACTTAGCGCCACTCTGATTGTTGGTCAGCGTACCATCCTGCGAGAGCTGGTAGAGCGGGCGCGTGCCAGAGAACTGGCGCAGCGAGCTCATGACCACTTTGCTTTCATCCGGCAGAATAGCCGTTAGCTGGTTTAGCGCCTGACGATTTTGCGTAATGATGCGCAGGTTGGCGCGCTCGCCAGTGGGCAATGTGTCCGCTTCTTTTAATTTCAGTTGTTGTTCGCCGCCGGGTTTAAATACATCGGAAACGAAACGTTTACCGCTCTCGTCATCCGTCAGCGCCAGCCGCCACTCGTTACCCGCCGGATAAAGCCCAAAGTTATATGCTTTTCCCGCCTGGAATGAGCGATCGAGCAGCACCTGCTGCGCGCGTTCCTGCGTTAACTGGTTGGTGCTGCTGTAGTTAGTAAAGGCGATGGCGATCGTACAAATCAATGGGAACAGGACGAATAGCCCCATCCCGGCCATGCCAGGGTAGACATAGCGCCAGGCGTAGGTTTTACGGTTGGCGAAAATATAAAGGCCCGCCGAACTGAGCACGAGCGTGGTAATGGCGAAAAGGTATTCCCCCTGGGCATACATCATAACGACAAGGTATGCCACCACCAGCCCGATCAGGGTAATGACGGTCCAGGCAAGCTGTGGGCTTTGCCACCAATGGCGCTTCTTTACAACATCCATGGGGATTTCCTCTCTACGCGGCATTTTTCACGCTGCCTCTTTGTTGGCTACGGTTGCGTACCCCAGTCACTTACTTTTGTAAGCACGTGAGTGGACATAACCTTGCCGCCGCGATGCCGCGCGAATAATGCCGTGTATACAACTGTCCAGGTTGCCTTATCCTTTTCCGGGGATAAGGCATTCACATTTTTACTTGGTAATACGGCCCTGTGCGTCTTTCAGTGCAGCATCAACAGTCTGACGATCGCTCACGGCATTGATAACGGCAGTGCGGGTGGCATACCAGAAGGCGGCCATCTGCGGGATGTTCGGCATGATTTCACCGGTTTTTGCGTTAGCCATGGTGGCAGCAATGCGCGGATCTTTCGCTAACTCATCCTGGTACGATTTCAGCGCAACGGCACCCAGCGGTTTGTCTTTGTTGACATCCGCCAGACCAGCATCGGTAAGCAGGTAGTTTTCCAGGAACTCTTTCGCCAGTTCTTTGTTCGGGCTGGCCGCGTTAATGCCTGCACTCAACACGCCAACGAACGGTTTGGATGGCTTACCGTGGAAGGTTGGCAGTGGTGCTACGCCGTAATTGATCTTGCTCTTATCGATGTTGGCCCATGCCCATGGACCATTGATGGTCAGCGCAGTTTCGCCTTTGTTAAATGCCGCTTCAGCGATGGAGTAATCCGTGTCGGCATTCATGTGCTTATCTTTAATCAGCTTGACCAGGAAGCCGAGGCCCGCTTTCGCGCCTGCATTGTCAACGCCGACATCTTTCACATCGTATTTGCCGTTTTCATATTTGAACGCATAACCACCGTCAGCAGCGATCAGCGGCCAGGTGAAGTACGGCTCTTGCAGGTTAAACATCAGCGCACTCTTACCTTTCGCTTTCAGTTGTCTATCCAGCGCCGGGATCTCTTCCCAGGTTTTCGGCGGGTTCGGTACCAGATCTTTGTTATAAATCAGCGACAACGATTCGACGGCAATCGGGTAAGCGATTAACTTGCCGTTGTAGCGCACCGCGTCCCATGTGAAGGGGAACAGCTTGTCCTGGAAGGCCTTGTCCGGGGTGACTTCTGCCAGCAGGCCAGATTGTGCGTAGCCGCCAAAGCGGTCGTGCGCCCAGAAGATAATGTCCGGGCCATCGCCGGTAGCGGCAACCTGCGGGAATTTCTCTTCCAGTTTGTCCGGATGTTCAACCGTCACTTTGATGCCGGTGTCTTTCTCGAATTTCTTACCCACTTCGGCAAGGCCGTTATAGCCTTTATCGCCATTGATCCAGATAACCAGCTTACCTTCTTCAATTTTGGCGAGGGCAGAGGCGGAGAACATCATCGTCGCCAGTGCGGACAATGCGAGGATGCGTGCGCCTGTTTTGATTTTCATATATCCCGTCCTATTTGGTGATGTGCTCGTGGATACGCTCAAGGTGGTCTGACGGGATTAGTCTCCTTTTTTGACAAGTGCTTCTCATCCTCCTTATCTCTACGCCCCTGGGGCGATTTGTGTGATCTGTGTTACATAGATTTTCATTATGTGTGTCAGCGCACATAAAGAAGAGGCGATTTTTGCCGATTGCATCACGAAAATGCCTGTCATCCAGCGATACGGGGTGCAGAGCAAACCTTCTCATCCTCCCGCCTCCTCCCCCGTAAAAAACCGGAGGGGTGGAGGATTCGCTCGCTGTACCGATGCCCCATAGTCAGCCCACGTTGAATGTTTCTGTTGGTGACAGGTTGTAACGAAGGGAGAAGGGCATGGCGAGCGTACAGCTTCGTAACGTAACGAAAGCCTGGGGCGATGTTGTGGTCTCAAAAGAGATCAATCTCGACATTCACGAAGGTGAATTTGTGGTGTTTGTCGGCCCGTCAGGCTGTGGTAAATCGACGTTGCTGCGCATGATTGCCGGGCTGGAAACCATTACCAGCGGGGAGTTGTTTATCGGCGATACCCGCATGAATGATGTTCCTCCTGCCGAACGCGGCGTCGGGATGGTATTTCAGTCTTACGCACTCTATCCGCACCTGTCGGTAGCGGAAAACATGTCTTTCGGCCTGAAGTTAGCGGGTGCGAAAAAAGAACTCATTAAATCGCGTGTCACTCAGGTGGCAGAGGTGTTGCAACTGGCGCACTTGCTGGAACGCAAACCGAAAGCGCTCTCTGGCGGTCAGCGTCAGCGAGTAGCGATTGGTCGTACGCTGGTGGCTGAACCCAGCGTCTTCTTGCTTGATGAACCCCTTTCCAACCTTGATGCCGCGCTGCGCGTGCAGATGCGTATTGAGATCTCCCGTCTGCATAAACGCCTTGGCCGCACGATGATTTACGTCACCCACGATCAGGTCGAAGCGATGACGCTGGCCGACAAGATAGTGGTGCTGGACGCCGGTCGCGTGGCGCAGGTCGGGAAACCACTGGAACTCTATCACTACCCGGCTGACCGCTTTGTTGCGGGTTTTATTGGCTCGCCGAAGATGAATTTTCTGCCAGTAAAAGTGACGGCCACCGCCATTGAACAGGTGCAGGTTGAACTGCCTAACCGCCAGCAGGTTTGGCTGCCAGTGGACAGTGCCAATGTGCAGGTCGGCGCGAATATGTCTTTGGGCATTCGCCCGGAGCATCTGCTTCCAAGCGACATCGCCGATGTCACGCTGGAAGGGGAAGTGCAGGTCGTAGAACAGCTTGGTCACGAAACACAAATTCATATCCAGATCCCCGCAATACGCCAGAACCTGGTCTACCGCCAGACTGACGTCGTGCTGGTAGAAGAGGGTGCCACATTCGCTATCGGCTTGCCGCCGGAGCGCTGCCATCTGTTCCGTGAAGATGGCACCGCCTGCCGCCGTTTACACAAAGAGCCGGGCGTTTAAGCGTACCCCAAAAAACTTACACCAACCCTTCCAGGGCCAAGTGTAAACAGAAAAGCAATGATCTCAGGAGATAGAATGATGATTACTCTGCGCAAACTACCCCTGGCTCTCGCCATTACCGCAGGCATTTTGTCTGCGCATGCGGGTGCTGTCGACTTCAAAGGTTACGCGCGTTCCGGTATCGGCTGGACCGGTAGCGGTGGCGAGCAGAAATGCTTCCAGGCAACCGGTGCAGGTGCTAAATACCGTCTCGGTAACGAATGTGAAACCTACGCAGAATTAAAACTCGGCCAGGAAGTGTGGAAAGAGGGCGATAAGAGCTTCTACTTCGACACTAACGTGGCTTACTCCGTGTCACAGCAAAATGACTGGGAAGCCACCAGCCCGGCTTTCCGTGAAGCGAACGTGCAGGGTAAAAACCTGATTGACTCACTGCCAGGCGCCAACATTTGGGCCGGTAAACGTTTCTATCAGCGTCATGACGTACACATGATCGACTTCTACTACTGGGATATCTCCGGCCCGGGCGCAGGTCTGGAAAACGTCGATCTTGGCTTCGGTAAACTCTCTCTGGCGGCAACCCGTTCTTCTGAAGCAGGCGGTTCTGTCACCTTCAGCAGCCCGGGTGTTTATGACGTGGTTAAAGATACCGCTAACGATGTCTTCGACGTTCGTTTAGCTGGCCTGCAGACTAACCCGGACGGCATGCTGGAACTGGGCTTTGATTATGGTCGGTCAAACAAAACTGACAATTATCGCTATGTGAACAGCAACGATTCAAAAGATGGCTGGATGTTTACCGCCGAACATGTCCAGAGCATGCTGAAAGGCTACAACAAATTTGTTCTGCAGTACGCGACCGATGCCATGACCACGCAGGGTAAAGGTATTCCGCAAGGGACTTACCAATCCGGCAGCTTTAACGATTTCGTCGGTGGTAACAACAACGGTAAATTGTGGCGCGTGCTGGATCACGGTGCAATCACGTTGAGTGATAAATGGGACCTGATGTATGTCGGTATGTATCAGAAGCAGGATCTCGATTCTAACCTCGGCGCTGACTGGTGGACCGTGGGCGTTCGTCCAATGTACAAATGGACGCCAATCATGAGCACCCTGTTGGAAGTGGGCTATGACAACGTGAAATCCCAGCAGACCGGTGACAGAAACAACCAGTACAAAATCACCCTTGCACAGCAATGGCAGGCAGGCGACAGCATCTGGTCTCGTCCGGCAATCCGTATTTTCGCTACCTATGCGAAATGGAACGAGAAATGGGGCTACATCAAAAACGGTGATTCTGTAACGCGCTTCGCTGCGGCGAACGATTCCGGTTTCACCACCACCAGCCGTGGCGACAGCGACGAGTGGAGCTTCGGCGCACAGATGGAAATCTGGTGGTAATCCACGCTTAACCTGACGTAATGACCAAAAGAGGGGCGCAAGCCCCTCAATCCTTGGGGCAGTGCGCTATTGCCTGGCGTTTGCTGTTCCCGTGCAGAAAAGGTGATAACAATGAAAATGAAAAAAAATCTCATCGCCCTGTGCCTGACCGCCGGTTTACTGGTGGGAGCTCCCGGGGTTAGCTTCGCTGATGTCAATTTTGTCCCGCAAAACACCGCCGCCGCGCCGTCAATTCCGGCGTCGGCATTACAGCAACTGACCTGGACGCCAGTTGATCAATCGAAAACACAGTCCACACAGCTGGCAACAGGTGGTCAACGCCTTGATGTGCCGGGTATTAGCGGCCCGGTCGCTGCGTGGAGCGTACCCGCGAACATCGGTGAACTAACGCTGACGTTAACCAGCGAAGTGGATAAGCACACCAGCGTATTTGCACCGAATGTGCTGATTCTTGATCAGAACATGACACCTTCAGCTTATTTCCCAAGTGAATACTTTACCTACCTGGAGCCGGGAGTAATGAACGCCGATCGCCTGGAAGGGGTGATGCGCCTGACGCCTGCGCTGGGACAACAAAAAATCTATGTACTGGTCTTTACTACAAACAACGACTTGCAGCGCACCACGAAATTAATCGATCCGGCAAAAGCTTATGCCAAAGGCACCGGCAATGCGATACCGGATATTCCTGATCCTATCGCGAAGCACAGTACTGACGGAAAACTGGCGCTGAAAGTGAAAAACAGCAACGGTTCCAGTGTGCTGGTTGGCCCGCTGTTTGGTTCATCTGGCCCTGCCCCGGTCACCGTGGGTAATACTGCGGCGCCGGTATACAGTGCACAACCTGCGCCGGTAGCGGCTCCTGCTCCAGCGCCAGCCGCGAAAAGAGAACCGATGCTCAACGATACGGAGAGCTATTTTAACCAAGCTATCAAACAAGCTGTTGCAAAAGGTGATGTTGATAAGGCATTGAAATTATTGGATGAAGCTGAACGCCTCGGATCGAAAACCGCCCGTGCCACTTTTATCAGCAGTGTAAAAGGCAAGGGGTAACCCATCCCCGCACTGCCGATATTTTGCAGTAACTGGTGCGTCGCCTGACGCACCCTTTTTCCGGCGCAGATGCGCGCTGTTGCGCATCTGTTGCGCTGATGAAAACCGCTTGAAGTTTCCCCGCACGACCCTGCCTGTTCTGCGATACACTAATGCTACGTTATGTACCGGAGAGTAAGGCATGTCACACCTTGCGCTTACGCAATTGCGTGCGCTGCGCTATGTAGACGCAATACCCGAACTGGAACCGCAACTGCTGGACTGGCTGTTGCTGGAAGATTCCATGACCAAACGTTTTGAGCAACAAGGTAAAAAAGTCAGCGTCACATTGATTCAGGAAGGTTTTGTCACGGCGGACGAGATTGCGCCCGAACGTGCGTATTTGCCGCAAGAAGCACGTTACTGGTTGCGGGAGATTATCCTTTGCGCAGATAGTGAACCCTGGCTTGCCGGGCGCACCGTCGTGCCGGAATCGACCCTGAGCGGCCCGGAAATGGCGCTACAACAGCTGGGCAATACGCCACTTGGACGATATCTCTTTACCTCTTCAACGCTTACGCGTGATTTTATTGATATTGGACGCCATGAGCAGCTGTGGGGACGGCGTTCCCGCCTGCGTCTGGGGGGAAAACCCTTGATGCTTACAGAACTTTTTTTGCCTGCGTCGCCGTTGTACTAAGAGGAAAACAGAATGGAGTGGAGTCTCACGCAGACTAAGTTGTTAGCCTTTCACAGGCTTATGCGTACGGACAAACCGATTGGCGCATTGCTGCTGTTGTGGCCAACGCTGTGGGCGTTATGGGTGGCAACGCCTGGTGTGCCACCGTTGTGGATCTTACTGGTATTTGTTGCGGGCGTCTGGCTGATGCGCGCGGCGGGCTGCGTGGTGAATGATTACGCGGATCGCAAATTCGACGGGCATGTAAAACGCACGGCGAACCGACCACTGCCCAGCGGCGCGGTCACTGAAAATGAAGCGCGGATGTTGTTTGTTGTTCTGGTGCTGCTGGCCTTTGCGTTGGTACTGACGCTGAATATGATGACCATCCTGCTTTCGGTAGCGGCGCTGGCGCTGGCGTGGGTCTATCCGTTTATGAAGCGCTACACGCATCTGCCGCAGGTGGTGCTCGGCGCGGCGTTCGGTTGGTCAATTCCGATGGCATTTGCAGCGGTAAGCGAATCTGTACCGCTAAGCTGCTGGATCATGTTCTTCGCTAATATCCTGTGGGCGGTGGCCTACGATACCCAGTACGCCATGGTTGACCGCGATGATGATGTGAAGATTGGCATCAAGTCGACGGCGATTTTGTTTGGCCGCTACGACAAGCTGATTATCGGTATTTTGCAGGTTGCCGTGCTGGTGCTAATGACGTCCATTGGTTGGTTGAACGGGCTGGGCTGGGCATATTACGCTGCGGTGCTGGCAGCGGGCGTGCTGTTTGTTTATCAACAGATATTGATTGCGGGGCGTGCACGCGACGCCTGTTTTAAAGCGTTTATGAACAACAACTATGTGGGGCTGGTGCTGTTTTTAGGACTGGCTTTGGGTTACCTGAGGTGAATCTAAACACTGCCGGATGACGGCTACACGTTAACCGGCCTGCGTCATTCCACAGGCCGGTTTAGCGTAAGCGACATCCGCGTATACTTCCCGGTTTACACTTCCGTTTGCGTCGCGCTTTCAATTGTCAGACGCACATCCGACGTTATTAAGTCTGCCAGCATCTGATAAACACCTAGCGTTCGCGTCGGGTCTGCATCGCCACTGTCGCTGATATAGCCTTCGTCACGCAGCGTTAACACCAGCGTGCTGAATACCGCTTTGTCGAAGAATTCCGGCGCGTTAATACCGTGCAGTACTGACAGACGTTGCGCCAGCGTGCGGCTCTCTTTTTCCAGCGTGCTGCGGTTCATTGATGGCGTGTTGCCAAGCAGCCAGAAGGTGATGGCATAGCGCTGTAACGTCTCACGCGCGCCGGCGGCCAGCAGTTGCAGCGTCCGCGAGTGAGTCGGGTTGATGCTCAGGTTATCGTCTTTGACGGTGATTAAGCCCTGGCGCAGCAGCTCTTGCGTCAATCTTTCCAGCACTTCTGCCAGCTCTGCTTTTTCCCAGCGCAGGAACAGCTCGGTTTTCAGTAGCGGATAGAGCAACTCAACGTGGTGCAGAATATCACTACGGGAGATGGCGCGATGTTGGGTCACGATTGCCGCCATCAGCGACGGCAGCATCAGCATATGGGCGATGTTGTTGCGGTAATAAGTCATCAATACTGCCTGCTCGCGCGGCAAAATAATGATATCGCCGATGGTGTCTTTCTCGACTTCGAACTTATTCATCTGCAACGCGTGGTCGATAAGCGCGTCCGCGCTGGCGGCAGGTGTTGTTGAGTCCGGTGAGTAAGGCACATTGCGCATCAGTTCGAGGTAGCAACTGATTTGTTCGGTTAACTGCTCGCGCGTCAACGAACGCTGGCGCGATGCCAGTAGCGCCGTACAGCACAGGTTCATGGCGTTGGCCGCACCTGCATTATTAATGCGAACCATCAAATCGGCAGCAATGTTGTTCACCGTCGGCGTCAGCCATGCCGGACGAATCGCTTCAATCGGATCGATAGACTCGCGCCACTCCGGAACGTGGTGGTTCAGGTAGTTCATCAGTGGAATGGGTTCACCGAAGTTCACATAACCTTGCCCCAGATTACGCAGCTTGCTCAGCCCTCGCACCATCTGCACCAGGCTCTCTTTCTCTTTGGTTGCGCCGCGCAACTCTTTCGCATAGGTACCGACTTCCATCACATGTTCATAACCAATATAAATCGGCACCAGCGTGATGGGGCGCGTACCGCCGCGCAGCATCGCCTGGATGGTCATCGACAGCGTACCGGTTTTCGGGTCCAGCAAACGCCCGGTGCGTGAACGACCGCCCTCGACGAAATACTCGACTGAATAACCGCGGCTGAAAAGTTCGCCCAGATATTCGCGGAACACGGTGGAGTAGAGTTTGTTGCCTTTAAAGGTACGGCGAATAAAAAATGCACCCAGACGGCGGAAAATCGGCCCGGCGGGCCAGAAATTCAGGTTGATGCCAGCGGCAATGTGCGGCGGCACCAGCCCCTGGTGATAGAGCACATACGAGAGCAGCAGATAGTCCATATGGCTGCGGTGGCAGGGCACATAGACAATCTCGTGGCCGTCGTGCGCAAGCTGGCGCACGCGTTCGGCGTTGTGTACGTTGATTCCCTGATAGAGACGGTTCCAGGTAAAGCCGAGGATACGGTCAGTCAGACGGATCATCTCGTACGAGAAGTTGGCGGCAATCTCTTCCATCAGCGCGATAGCGTTTTGCTGCGCTTTGTCGTGAGAGATTTTTTTGCTGCGCGCTTCGTCTTCGACCGCACGGGCAATCGCTTTAGAAGAGAGCAGCTTATTGAACAGATCCTGACGCGCAGGCAGACGCGGCCCAACAGCGGCCAAACGTTGTCGCGCAAAGTGCATACGCGCCACGCGCGCCAGTTTCTGCGCGATAATTTTATCGGTGCCGTGCTCGGTTGCCATACGGCGCAGGGAGACTGGCGGAGAGAAGCGCACAAAACTATCGCGGCCAAGCCACGAGATAGCAAAGAATTTCTGGATGCCGTTCAGCATGCGCAGCGGCGGATTAATCTCGCCTTTCTCACGCCCTGGGGAGCGACCAAACATCACCGATACCGGCACCATTTGCACATCCAGATCCGGATGGCTACGGTGTAAATCCAGGTAGTCGTGGAACAGTTTTATGGACTCTTCTTTCGGCGTGTAATAGGTAAACACGCGCGGGCCGCCATGAATAAATACAAAGCGCGGCAGCAATACGCCATCGATTTCCATGGGTTCCAGCGGATCGGGTAGTTCGTGCGCCAGACACTGAGCGCGCAACGTCATCAAGTCTGCCTTAGAGTTATAGGGCAGCACGTACATAATAGGACGTGAGGTATCGAGACCCAGTTCCTGTGCAGGTTCTGCAGGTATCGATTTACTTTTTACCAGTAAACTTAATGGTAAGTTCAGTAATTTGTAGTAAATTCGTGGCCAACCGGACATAAAAGATAAAAAGCCTCTGGTTAATAATGGTGCCATTGCGCCGCAAGAATATCAGAAAGCGCACGTAATTTCTGTTGTACCTCAGTACGCTGATGTAGACATTGACGTTTATTACACAAAAAGGTTCTTTTCATGGCCAATAATACCACCGGGATTACCCGAATCATTAAAGCCGCAGGTTACTCATGGAAGGGCGTTCGCGCTGCATGGATCAATGAAGCCGCGTTCCGTCAGGAGCTGGTAGCCGTTGTTTTAGCTATCATTATTGCTTGCTGGCTGGACATTGACACGGTCACACGGGTATTGCTGATTAGCTCGGTGTCGCTAGTAATGATTGTTGAAATCCTAAATAGTGCAATTGAAGCTGTCGTAGACCGCATTGGTTCTGAATTTCACGAACTTTCCGGTCGGGCGAAGGATATGGGATCGGCGGCAGTGCTGATGTCGATCCTGCTGGCGCTGTTTATCTGGATGTCACTTCTCTGGTCGCATTTTCGATAACGCTTCCAGAAATCGATAACGCCCTGGTTTTTTGATTAAATTTGGTTCCAAAATCGCCTTTGACTGTATATACTCACAGCATAACTGTATATACACCCAGGGGGCGGGATGAAAGCATTAACGGCCAGACAGCAAGAGGTGTTCGATCTTATCCGCGATCGTATCACCCAAACCGGTATGCCACCAACGCGTGCGGAAATCGCACAGCAATTGGGGTTCCGTTCCCCAAATGCGGCTGAAGAACACCTGAAAGCGCTTGCGCGCAAGGGGGTTATTGAAATCGTCTCCGGCGCATCGCGCGGGCTGCGTCTGCTGCTGGAAGAAGAGGATATCGGTTTACCGCTTATTGGCCGCGTTGCTGCGGGTGAACCGCTGCTGGCGCAACAGCATATCGAAGGTCACTACCAGGTCGATCCCGATCTCTTTAAACCTCACGCGGATTTCCTGCTGCGCGTCAGTGGCATGTCGATGAAAGACATCGGTATTATGGACGGCGACCTACTCGCAGTGCATAAAACGCAGGACGTGCGTAACGGCCAGGTGGTCGTCGCACGTATTGATGATGAAGTTACCGTGAAACGTCTCAAAAAACAGGGTAACACTGTGGAACTGCTGCCGGAAAACAGCGAATTTTCCCCGATCGTCGTCGATCTCCGCGATCAAAACTTCACCATTGAAGGACTAGCGGTTGGCGTCATCCGTAACGGTACATGGTTTTAACACCTGTTTTTTTCGCAGCGACACAGAACAACGTGGCGCTGCGTTATCCGCTTTTCTCTCGTTGATTCGACACTGCCATGCCGTTGCTGAACGCATCTGACAAAGCACTGTGGCGGCTTGCGCTGCCCATGATCTTCTCCAATATCACTGTTCCGTTACTGGGGCTGGTGGATACCGCTGTGGTTGGGCACCTGGATAGCCCTGTTTACCTCGGTGGTGTGGCGATCGGCGCAACAGCAACCAGCTTTTTGTTTATGCTGCTGCTGTTTTTGCGGATGAGCACAACCGGTCTTACGGCGCAGGCGTTTGGCGCGAAAAATTCACCTGCGCTGGCGCGTGCGCTGGTACAGCCGCTGTTACTGGCGCTGTCGGCAGGGATGTTAATTATGCTGCTGCGGACGCCGCTCATCGATCTGGCGCTGCACGTTACCGGCGGGAGCGAAGCCGTGCTGGAGCAGGCGCGGCGTTTTCTCAGTATTCGCTGGCTGAGTGCGCCAGCGTCTTTGGGAAATCTGGTGTTGCTTGGCTGGTTGCTGGGCGTGCAGTATGCCCGGGCGCCGGTGATCCTGCTGGTGGTGGGGAATCTCCTCAACATTGTGCTCGATCTGTGGCTGGTGATGGGTCTGCACATGAATGTGCAAGGGGCAGCGTTCGCCACAGTTGTGGCTGAGTATGCGACTTTCGCCCTCGGCCTGTTAATGGCGCGCCGCGTGTTGGTGGTGCGCGGTATCTCCCTGCCAATGCTGAAAAATGCCTGGCGAGGCGGTATGCGGCGATTATTAGCGCTTAACCGCGATATCATGCTGCGCTCGCTGCTTTTGCAACTCTGTTTTGGCTCAATCACCGTGCTGGGCGCGCGCCTTGGTGAAGAGACGGTCGCCGCAAACGCGGTGCTGATGATGTTTCTGACCTTTACAGCGTATGCGCTTGATGGTTTTGCCTATGCGGTTGAAGCGCACTCCGGGCAGGCCTACGGTGCGCATGATGGTAGCCAATTGATGGACGTCTGGAGAGCGGCGTGCCGCCAGGCCGGACTGGTGGCGCTGTTCTTTGCTGCGATTTATGCGCTGGCAGGCGACAACATTATTGCCTTGCTGACTTCGCTTCCTGCCCTGCAGGCGCTCGCCGGGCATTACCTGTTCTGGCAGGTGATTCTGCCGCTGGTGGGTGTGTGGTGCTATTTGCTGGATGGTATGTTTGTCGGCGCCACGCGCGCGACGGAGATGCGTAACAGTATGGCGGTTGCCGCTGCCGGGTTCGCTGTCACACTGCTGACGGTGCCGCTGCTGGGCAATCACGGTTTATGGCTGTCTCTGACCGTCTTTCTCGCCCTTCGCGGGTTTACTCTTGCCTGGCTGTGGCGTCGCCACTGGCGTAACGGCAGCTGGTTTTCCGACGCAAATCCTTCCTGAACGCCAGTTTTTTTGCTGGTGTCCTCGTCTCGCTTATGCTCTTTTTAATCATCGTGACGGTTAAAGATTCCGAATAAAAATCAATTATCAGAATCCCTGACTACAATAATCAGTACGTTCAGCAGAACGAGTACATATTTAACCGAACGATAAGGAGTCAACGATGAATAAAGATGAAGTCGGCGGTAACTGGAAACAGTTCAAAGGCACTGTTAAAGAAAAATGGGGCAAACTGACTGATGATGATATGACCATCATCGAGGGTAAACGTGACCAACTTGTGGGTAAAATCCAGGAACGTTACGGTTATGCCAAAGACCAGGCGGAGAAAGAAGTTACAGATTGGGAAACGCGTAACGACTACCGCTGGTAGCCTGCACATCCCCTCAATGTGCTAACCCTCTACAGGCTACCCTGCCCGAAGGTACAAGGATGTACCACCCCTCCAGCTGTTTTATCTACCGTCTTGCGAAAACAAAACCGATTAACGTGGCTTTTTCTTCACCTGAACGCTGTGGTCATGGTGGCAATGGTCGTGATGACGGCAGGATTCCACTTCGACACAGTCCGCACATAAACCGTGAGCTTCAATCACATTATGCCGCAGGGCAAAACCCATCTTTGCCGCCAGCGCATGCATAATATCTTCCACGCCTTCCGCCTGCTCTTCTTTTACCGAACCACAGCGATCGCAAATAAACATCGCAGAAGTGTGTGTCGGCTGGTCAAAAAGGTGGCATAACACGTAACTGTTTGTTGATTCAACTTTATGTACGAACCCCTGTTCCAGCAGGAAATCAAGAGCGCGATACACCGTCGGCGGCTTGGCTTGCGGTTCGCTTTCACGCAGCAGATCGAGCAGATCGTATGCGCTGATGGCACTTTGTTGCAGACTGAGTAATCTCAACACTTCAAGACGCTGGGGAGTCAGGCGCACATTGCGCTGCACGCACAGCTTTTCAGCCTGTGCTAACATCTCTTGCGAAGTGGTCTTATCCATAGGCGCTCTCCGGTTGGGGAAATACAGGCCATACACTTTATCATGTCCTGCCGAAAACGCCGAGTTCGTGGCCAGTAATCTCCATTTCTCTGGATCGCTTCCCGAAATGGATTTCGTCATCTATAAATAGTCATGGTCATCCCTTAAAACAATAATGTTCGGGTACCTACGGGTATTCCGGCAATTTAGCTTCATTTTCTTACGTTATTCACAGCAATAGTGCATTCCTGTTTGTGCCAATACTTACAGGCTTAAAACTCATCTGGCTACGAGACGCATACTGTGGATAAAAAAACTAAACTTTCGCTGGTCGCGATCGCTGTCTCCTTTTTTGTGGCGAATCAGGCAGGCGCAGCCAATACCTGGGCAGAAGCACGTAATGATGCAATGGGGGGAACGGGCGTTGCGTCCGCAAACTATGGCAGTGGGCCATTAATCAACCCGGCACTGTTAGCAAAAGCAAAACCCGAGGATGATATTACCGTCATCCTGCCGAGCGTACAGGCGCAAATTAGCGACAAAGATAATCTGCGCGACGAGATCGACAATATCAATGACAAAATCGATGGCTACAAAGACGTTGTCGATAGTCTCACCGCTGCGGAAATTATTGCTAATCCGCTCGGTACGGTAAGGCAATTTCAGAGCGCCGCAGGTGATTTGGCGAACGAGCTGGAGTTTCTGAGAGGAAAAACAGCGCAGGCCAAAGCCGCCGCCGGTATCGCGGTAAGCATTCCCAACGATGTCCTTTCCGTGGCGTTTGTGACGAAAGCTTACGCCCATGCGCGCGTTACGTCGGCAATCGATCAGCAGGACATTGACTACCTGCGCAGTATTGAAAACAGCACCGCCGTTGCTGCAGGTAAAGCGCTGAATGCGGTGATATCGCCGGATGGCAGCAACGAAATTACCAAAAACCTCAACTCAACCGCTTCAGGCCGAGCGGCTATCGTCTCGGATTACGGCATCGCAATGGCTCGCCAGTTTGATGTCGGCGGCATACCGTTATCCGTTGGCGTGACGCCGAAATTACAGAAAACCTGGGTCTACAACTACACGGCGTCGATTTATGACTATAAAAGTAGTGACTGGAACAGCAGCCGCTACCGTACCGACGATACAGGCTTCAACGTGGATGTCGGCCTGGCAGCGGATTTCGGCGAGAATGTGACGGTCGGTTTGACCGGTACCAACCTGATCTCCCGTGATATTGATACTCAAGATATTCGTATCCGTAACGGCAGAACGGGTGATGTGGTGAGCTACAAAGATACTTACCAGATTAGCCCGGTTGTGACGGCGGGTGCGGCATGGCATAACGACCTGCTGACACTGAGCGCCGACGGTGATTTAACCGAGACTAAAGGCTTTAAGAGTGAGAAAAATTCCCAGTATGTTGGTGTGGGTGCAGAGGTTCGCCCATTGAGCTGGCTGGCGGTGCGTGCCGGTTACCGCGCAGATGTCAAAGGGGATGATAAAAACGTCTTTACCGGCGGTGTCGGATTTGCGCCGTTTAACCGCGTACATATCGATCTGATGGGTCTGGTGGGTGAAAATGAAACCTGGGGGGCCGGGGCACAGCTTAGCGTGACTTTCTGATGAGTAACCGGAGGCATTGCGCCTCCGGAAAATACGTTTTTAAGTTCCGTTACCAGCGGGCCATTCGGTCCGCTTTCAAAAACGTGTGGTCAAAAGCGTAGGCAATTTGAAATAGTTGGCGAGAACATTTAATGCCAGAACATTATTTTTGAATTTGTCCGGCTCAATATCTCTGACCTGAGATAACAAACCTGTTTGATGATCAACTCACAGTACGGCTGCAGGATTTTTATCAAAGCGAACATACGGTTTAGACATAATAACTCCCTGTTTCAGCTGACAATAGCTGTCTGCTATTGGGTTAAGTCCCCTTGTGCGTTAGAAAAAATACAGGAAGAGAACCTCGTCTCAACACGGTGAAAAAATGCCTTCTCCAGCGCCTTACAGCGAATGTGATACAATAGGGAATCTTATTGTCTTATTGCTTTCGCTCACCGGCGGAATGGCGGTGAGAGCACCTCTTTTTCTGGAAATCAAAGCACGGTAATTCTGAAATGACTAACGCCAGCCAAACCAGCGTAATGCCTGTAAATTCTGACAATCACTGGTATGGGCGATTCAGTGTCGCTCCGATGCTCGACTGGACGGACAGACATTGCCGTTACTTCCTGCGTTTACTGTCGCGCCAGACGCTGCTCTACACCGAAATGGTGACGACGGGCGCCATTATTCATGGTAAAGGTGATTATCTGGCGTACAGCGAGGAAGAGCACCCGGTGGCGCTGCAACTGGGGGGCAGCGATCCGGCGCAGCTTGCGCATTGTGCGAAGCTTGCGCAAGCACGCGGTTACGATGAGATCAACCTTAATGTTGGTTGCCCATCGGATCGCGTGCAAAACGGACGTTTTGGCGCCTGCCTGATGGGCGAAGCACAACTGGTGGCGGACTGCGTTAGAGCAATGCGGGACGTAGTTTCTATTCCAGTGACGGTGAAAACCCGTATTGGCATCGACGATCAAGATAGCTACGAATTCCTCTGTGATTTTATTGGCACCGTTGCCGGTAAAGGCGAGTGTGAAAGCTTCACCATTCATGCTCGTAAAGCCTGGCTCTCTGGCCTGAGCCCCAAAGAGAACCGCGAAATCCCGCCGCTGGATTACCCGCGTGTCTACCAGCTTAAACGCGATTTTCCGCACCTGAAGATGGCAATCAATGGTGGCATAAAATCTCTGGAAGAAGCTAAAGCCCATTTGCAGTATATGGATGGGGTTATGGTAGGACGAGAAGCCTATCAGAATCCGGGAATTCTGGCCGCTGTCGATCGGGTGATTTACGGTGCTAATGTCGCGGATACCGATCCTGTCGCTGTGGTTCGCGCGATGTATCCCTATATTGAACGCGAGCTGAGCCAGGGCGCTTATCTTGGTCATATCACGCGTCATATGCTCGGTTTATTCCAGGGTGTGCCGGGTGCGCGTCAGTGGCGCCGTTATCTGAGTGAAAATGCGCACAAAGCGGGCGCTGATATCGCGGTAGTGGAGCACGCGTTAAACCTGGTGGCATCGAAGCGTTAAAATTTCACTAAAAGGTGGTCAAATTCACTAAACCCTGCACAGCGTTGCGGGGTTTTTTGTTTGAAAATCATTAGGTTATTTTTGGCATGTTTTTTGTAATACAAAAGGTATTACTGATTCTCAGGAGAAGACCATGCTGGAACTACTGTTTATTATTGGCTTTTTTGTGATGTTACTGATGACCGGCATTTCACTGCTCGGCATTATCGCCGCGCTGCTGGTTGCCACAGCAGTTATGTTTTTGGGCGGACTTTTTGCTTTGATGATAAAACTGTTGCCCTGGCTGCTGCTGGCCGTAGTGGTCGTTTGGGTGATTCGTACCATCAAAGAGCCGAAGGTTCCACGTTATCAACGCAATAACCACTGGCGTTACTAAAGTATTGAGTGGTTCATCACAACCCTGAGACATTTCCAGCCGCATTGCTTAGAACCGAATAGGATTTAGATATTAAATCTGTCACTATCGTGGCGTTAACGAATTCATCGCGCTGTACCCTACAATGCAGCCGAACTAAAAAAAGAAAGGGCTTCCTGAAGGAGGCCCTAATTCTTTCAGCCGCTTACCTTAAGGGATCAGCAGGCTTGAGCCTTGCGTGGCACGGCTCTCCAGCGCTTCATGTGCCCGTTGCGCATCTTTCAGTGCGAACTTCTGGTTGTCGGCCACATCCACCTTAATCACCCCACTGGCGATCAGCGAGAACAGCTCATTGCTGGCTTCCTTTAGCTCTTCGCGGGTGGTGATATAGCCATTCAGGGAAGGGCGGGTGGCATAAAGAGAGCCCTTCTGGTTGAGAATGCCCAGGTTCACGCCAGTAACTGGCCCGGAGGAGTTGCCGAAACTGACCATCAGCCCACGGCGATGCAGGCAGTCGAGGGAAATTTCCCAGGTATCTTTACCCACCGAGTCATACACCACGCTGACCTTTTTACCGTCGGTCAGCGCTTTAACGCGTTCAACGACATTCTCTTCGCTGTAGTTGATTACCTGCCAGGCACCGGCTTGCAATGCGCGCTGCGCTTTCTGCGTTGAACCTACGGTACCGATAAGCTTTGCGCCCAACGCTTTCGCCCACTGGCAGGCAATCAGTCCGACGCCGCCAGCCGCTGCGTGGAATAAAAATACCTCATTGGGTTTGATGTCATAGGTTTTGCGCAGGAGATAGAACACTGTCAGCCCCTTCAGAAACGAGGCAGCGGCTTGTTCAAAGGAGATCGCGTTTGGCAGGACGGCCACTTTGTCTGCCAGAACGTTATGCACCGAACTGTAGGCGCCGAGACCGGATTGCGCATATACCACGCGATCGCCGACCTTAATATGTGTGACGTTACTACCCACTTTACTTACTACGCCTGCGGCTTCGGTGCCCAGCCCGCTTGGCAGCGCGGGAGGCGGGTATAAGCCGCTGCGAATGTAGGTGTCGATATAGTTGACACCAATGGCTTTATTTTCTACCTGCACCTCATTTTCCGCTGGCGCTGCGGGGGTAAATTCCACCGCGCTGAGCACGTCGGGGCCGCCATGCTTGTGAAATTCTATTCGTGTCGCCATGCTTCCTCCTGATGTGATAATCTTTCGAACCATTCATAACCCGGATAGCTCCATTCACTATGGCAGGAAATAAACCCTTCAACAAACAGACTGAAACCCCTGACAGACAGGTCGAGGGGATGAAAGTGCCTCCACATTCCATCGAAGCGGAGCAGTCGGTGTTGGGCGGTTTAATGCTGGATAATGAGCGCTGGGACGACGTCGCTGAGCGCGTCGTGGCCGAAGACTTTTATACCCGTCCGCACCGCCATATTTTTACCGAGATGCATCGCTTGCAGGAGATGGGGAAACCTATCGACCTCATCACCCTGGCCGAGTCGCTGGAACTGCAAGGGCAACTGGATATTGTCGGCGGCTTTGCCTATCTGGCTGAGTTATCGAAAAATACGCCAAGTGCAGCGAATATTAGCGCTTATGCCGATATCGTGCGTGAACGTGCCGTTGTTCGCGAGATGATCACGGTAGCCAATGAAATCGCTAACGCCGGTTTCGATCCGCAGGGGCGCACCAGCGAAGATCTGCTCGATCTGGCGGAATCACGGGTCTTTAAGATCGCTGAAAGTCGCGCCAATAAAGATGAAGGCCCAAAAAATATCGCCGATGTGCTTGAGGCCACCGTCTCGCGCATCGAGCAGCTTTTCCAGCAGCCGCATGATGGCGTCACGGGCGTGAACACCGGCTATGAAGATCTCAATAAAAAGACGGCAGGTTTGCAACCGTCGGATCTCATTATTGTTGCGGCCCGTCCGTCGATGGGTAAAACAACATTTGCTATGAACCTCGTCGAAAATGCAGCGATGTTACAGGATAAACCGGTTCTTATCTTCAGTCTGGAGATGCCATCAGAACAGATTATGATGCGTTCTCTGGCGTCGCTGTCGCGCGTGGATCAGACGCGCATTCGTACCGGCCAGCTTGATGATGAAGACTGGGCGCGCATTTCCGGCACCATGGGGATCTTGCTGGAAAAACGCAATATCTACATTGATGACTCCTCCGGCCTGACGCCGACAGAAGTGCGTTCGCGCTCACGACGTATTGCCCGCGAGCACGGCGGGATAGGCCTGATTATGATCGACTACCTTCAGTTGATGCGTGTACCGTCGCTTTCCGACAACCGTACACTGGAGATTGCCGAAATCTCCCGCTCGCTGAAAGCGCTGGCAAAAGAGTTGCAAGTGCCGGTGGTGGCGCTGTCGCAGCTTAACCGCTCCCTGGAACAGCGCGCTGATAAACGCCCGGTCAACTCCGACCTGCGTGAGTCCGGTTCTATCGAGCAGGACGCCGACTTAATCATGTTTATCTATCGTGACGAGGTTTATCACGAAAATAGCGATTTAAAAGGTATTGCAGAAATCATTATTGGTAAGCAGCGTAACGGGCCGATCGGTACGGTACGCCTGACCTTTAACGGGCAGTGGTCACGTTTTGATAATTATGCAGGGCCACAATACGACGATGAATAAATTTTCGTCATCCTTCGCACCGCAGGTGCGTTGACGGCACCCGTTCACCCTGGCCACTTTACTAAGCTCTGGGGTTTCGCGGTCTTGTCGCTTTCCTGCAAGGCGAATGATTCAGAAAATTGTTTTTTTGAGGAAAAACATGCAAGCGGCAACTGTAGTCGTTAACCGCCGCGCTCTGCGACACAATCTGCAACGTCTGCGCGAGCTGGCTCCTGCCAGCCGACTGGTTGCAGTCGTGAAAGCGAACGCCTATGGACACGGTCTTGTGGAGACCGCGCGAACGCTCCCCGATGCCGACGCTTTTGGCGTTGCTCGTCTCGAAGAAGCCCTGCAATTGCGTGCAGGGGGAATCACACAACCGATTCTGTTACTGGAAGGTTTTTTCGCCACCAGCGATTTGCCCGTGCTGGCAGAGCAACAGCTTGAAACGGTGATCCATAGCCCATGGCAACTGGATGCGCTGGAAACGGCCACGCTGTCCGCGCCGGTCACTGTATGGATGAAACTGGATACCGGCATGCATCGCCTTGGTGTGCATCCTCATGAAGCTGAGGCGTTTTACACGCGTCTCTCCGGCTGCAAAAATGTGCATCAACCGGTGAATTTCGCCAGCCACTTTGCCCGCGCCGATGAGCCGGAGTGCGGTGTAACGGAACGCCAACTGGGTATTTTTACCGCCTTTACTGACGACAAACCGGGCCTGCGTTCGATTGCAGCTTCTGGCGGCACCTTGCTGTGGCCGCAGTCGCACTTTGACGCTGTGCGTCCCGGAATCATTCTTTATGGTGTTTCGCCGCTGGAAAACAGACCGTGGGGCGCTGATTTTGGTTTTCAGCCGGTGATGACATTGACTTCCACGCTGATTGCCGTGCGTGACCACAAATCAGGAGACGCAGTCGGTTACGGCGGTACCTGGGAAAGCGCGCGCGATACCCGTCTGGGCGTGGTGGCGATGGGATATGGCGACGGTTATCCGCGCGCTGCGCCTTCCGGAACACCCGTGCTGGTCAATGGACGCGAAGTGCCAATCGTTGGCCGTGTAGCAATGGACATGATATGTGTCGATCTCGGCCCTGATGCGCGTGAGCGCGTCGGCGATAGCGTAGTGCTATGGGGCGATGGTTTGCCTGTCGAGCGTATCGCGGCCATCACAAAAGTGAGTGCTTACGAACTTATTACGCGCCTGACTGCCAGGGCGTCCCTGAAGTACCTCGACTAAACGTTTTGCGCTTTCCTGCACGGGAAAGCGCTGCTCCTCTCGATCTTCCCTGGCTTCCGGTTTATTGTGTTGGTCTTGCCGACTGTAAACCTGGAGAATACACGCGTGTTTCAAAAAGTTGACGCCTACGCTGGCGACCCGATTCTCTCGCTCATGGAGCGTTTTAAAGAAGATCCCAGAAGCGACAAAGTTAACCTCAGCATCGGGTTGTATTACAACGAAGATGGCATTATTCCACGCCTGCAAGCAGTGGCTGAAGCCGAAACGCGCCTCAATGCGCAACCGCATGGCGCATCGCTCTATCTGCCGATGGAAGGGCTGAACAGCTACCGTCACTCCATTGCACCCCTGCTGTTTGGCGCAGATCATCCGGTGCTGGCGCAAAACCGCGTGGCAACTATCCAGACGCTGGGCGGCTCCGGTGCGCTAAAAATAGGCGCGGATTTCCTGAAACGCTACTTCCCCAACTCCGGCGTCTGGGTCAGCGATCCGACCTGGGAAAACCACATCGCTATTTTTGAAGGCGCTGGGTTCGAAGTAAGTACTTACCCCTGGTACGACGACGAAAGCAACGGCGTGCGCTTCCCGGCACTGCTGGAAAAACTGAATACCCTGCCGGAACAAAGCATCGTATTACTGCATCCGTGCTGCCATAACCCGACTGGCGCGGATCTGACTAACGCCCAGTGGGACGAGGTGGTTGGCGTGCTGAAAGCACGCAATTTGATCCCATTCCTCGACATCGCTTATCAGGGCTTCGGCGCGGGCATGGAAGAAGATGCTTACGCTATCCGCGCTATTGCCAGCGCCGGGATGCCTGCGCTGGTCAGTAACTCGTTCTCCAAAATTTTCTCCCTGTATGGCGAGCGTGTCGGCGGCCTTTCCGTAGTGTGTGAAGACAGCGAAGCCGCAGGCCGCGTGCTGGGACAACTGAAAGCTACCGTTCGTCGCAACTACTCCAGCCCGCCAAGTTTTGGTGCGCAACTGGTAGCGACCGTGCTCGGTGACGCGGCGCTACGGGCGCTCTGGCTGAAGGAAGTGGAAACGATGCGCACGCGCATTCAGGCAATGCGCCAGCAACTGGTGCAGGTGCTGCGCGAAACCGTGCCGGGCGGGAATTTCGACTATCTGCTTAGGCAACGCGGTATGTTCAGCTACACAGGCTTGAGTGCGATGCAGGTCGATCGTTTGCGTGAGGAGTTTGGCGTTTACCTGATTGCCAGCGGTCGCATGTGTGTTGCCGGTCTGAACAGCCGCAACGTGCAGCGCGTGGCGCAAGCATTTGCCGCTGTAATGTAAGCACCTGCTCACTTTTTAGTTTTCCCTGACCTTCTACCCACGCGCAGAAGGTCATTATCCCCACCTATTCTCTCATTATCCGCGTAATTCGCAGAAAATTCTTTGTTTCATCTGTCTCTGGGGTTAAGGTCGGGTAACATTTTGACCATTCGCACCATTTATGAATATAACGAACTGATAATTTAGGGATAAATATGCGAACGATCACTCGTCTTTTTGGCGCAGCCTGTTTATGGCTGGCGTCAGGTAGCCTTGCGGTTTATGCCTCCGTACCTTCTCCGGTTGTGGAGGGTACCAACATCATCAAACTGGCCGAGCAGGCACCTGTTCACTGGGTTTCCGTGGCGCAAATTGAAAGTTCGCTGGTGGAGCGCCCCCCAATGGCTGTCGGGTTTGATATCGACGATACGGTGCTTTTCTCCAGTCCTGGTTTCTGGCGTGGCAAGAAAACCTGGTCTCCGGACAGTGATGATTACCTGCACACCCCGGCGTTCTGGGAGAAAATGAATAACGGCTGGGATGCATTCAGCATTCCCAAAGAGGTTGCACGTCAGTTAATCGCCATGCATGTGAAACGCGGCGACAGCATCTTTTTCATTACCGGTCGTAGCCAGACCCAAACAGAAAGCGTGACAAAAACGTTGCAGGAGGATTTTTTGATCCCTGCCGCGAATATGAATCCGGTGATTTTTGCCGGCGACCAGCCAGGGCAGAACACCAAAACTCAGTGGCTGAAGGAGAAGCAGATCCGCATTTTCTACGGCGATTCGGACAGTGATATCGCCGCCGCGCGTGCGAGCGAAGCCCGGCCAGTCCGCATTCTGCGTGCCGCAAATTCTACCTATAAGCCATTGCCGCAGGCGGGCGCTATGGGCGAAGAGGTGATTGTCGACTCGGAGTTTTAAAGGCCGGATTTGCCCTTTTGCCAATTTGCAGCACACTTAAAAACGGCCTCTTTGCAGAAGGAATAGTCGATGTGGTATCAACAGACGCTTACGCTTGGCGCGAAATCGCGCGGGTTTCACCTGGTCACCGATGAAGTGCTGGCGCAAATTCGTGAGCTTCCCCGCGTGCAAGTGGGTTTATTGCATCTGTTGCTGATGCACACGTCAGCTTCCCTCACTCTGAATGAAAATTGTGACTCCACGGTGCGCGATGATATGGAGCGCCACTTTTTAAACGCCGTGCCGGACAATGCACCGTATAAGCACGACTACGAGGGGCCGGATGATATGCCCTCGCATATCAAATCCTCAACACTGGGTGTTTCACTGCTACTGCCGATCAGGAATGGGCGCGTGCAGTTAGGAACGTGGCAGGGGATCTGGCTGGGGGAGCATCGTATCCACGGCGGGTCGCGCACGATTATCGCGACACTACAAGGGGAATAAAGATGACAATTTCGGAGTTACTACAGTATTGCATGTCCAGACCTGGCGCGGAACAGAGTGTGCACAGCGACTGGAAAGCTACGCAAATCAAGGTCTCAGATGTGCTGTTTGCGATGGTAAAAGAGGTGGACGGTCGCCCGGCAGCTTCGTTGAAAACCAGTCCGGAGCTGGCGGAGTTGCTGCGTCAGCAGCATAAAGATGTGCGCCCAAGCCGCCATCTGAATAAAGCGCACTGGAGCACGGTATATCTCGATGGTTCGCTGCCAGATTCGCAGATTTACTATCTGGTGGATGCCTCCTGGAAACAGGCGATGGAGCTGGTACCAGAGAATATCCGGCACCAGCTTTATGAAGGATCAACCCGCTCGTAGCCGCTATTTCAACATCGGCTTAAGGAATCGCGCCGTGTGCGAGGCTTCGCATTCGGCGACGGTTTCCGGCGTGCCGGCAACGAGGATTTCACCGCCGCCACTGCCGCCTTCCGGGCCAAGATCGACAATCCAGTCCGCGGTTTTAATCACGTCCAGGTTGTGCTCAATTACCACGATGGTATTACCCTGATCGCGCAGTTGATGCAGCACGTCCAGCAACTGCTGGATATCGGCAAAGTGCAGGCCGGTCGTCGGCTCGTCAAGGATATAGAGCGTTTGCCCGGTACCGCGTTTCGACAGTTCACGCGCGAGCTTCACGCGCTGCGCCTCTCCACCAGAGAGCGTGGTGGCCGACTGCCCCAGGCGAATATAGGTCAACCCAACATCCATCAGCGTTTGTAACTTGCGCGCCAGCGCTGGCACAGCATCAAAGAATTCACGGGCTTCTTCGATGGTCATATCCAGCACTTCATGGATGGTTTTGCCCTTATATTTAATTTCCAGCGTTTCGCGGTTATAGCGTTTGCCTTTGCACTGATCGCACGGTACATAAATATCCGGCAGGAAGTGCATCTCTACTTTGATAACGCCATCGCCCTGACAGGCTTCGCAGCGCCCGCCGCGCACGTTAAAGCTGAACCGTCCCGGCGTGTAACCGCGCGAGCGTGATTCTGGCACTCCGGCGAACAGTTCGCGCACTGGCGTAAAGACGCCCGTGTATGTTGCCGGGTTGGAGCGCGGTGTGCGGCCAATCGGGCTCTGGTCGATATCGATTACCTTATCGAAATGTTCCAGCCCCTGAATATCGCGGTACGGAGCAGGTTCCGCGATGGTGGCGCCGTTGAGCTGGCGCTGGGCGATCGGGAACAGCGTATCGTTGATCAGCGTCGATTTCCCGGAACCGGAAACGCCGGTGATACAAGTAAACAGACCCACCGGCAGCGTCAGTGTGACGTTTTTCAGGTTATTACCACGAGCACCAGTCAGCTTGAGCATTTTTTCCGGATCGGCGCTCACGCGCTGTTTCGGCAGCTCGATTTTACGCTTGCCACTCATGTACTGGCCGGTCAGTGATTCCGGCACCGCCATAATATCTTTGAGCGTCCCTTCAGCGACGACCTGCCCGCCGTGTACACCCGCTCCAGGGCCGATATCAATCACGTGATCGGCCGCACGGATGGCATCTTCGTCGTGTTCGACGACAATCACCGTATTCCCCAGGTTACGCAGGTGAATCAGCGTACCGAGCAGGCGCTCGTTGTCGCGCTGGTGCAGACCGATGGACGGCTCATCCAGAACGTACATGACACCCACCAGACCGGCACCAATCTGACTCGCCAGACGAATACGTTGCGCTTCGCCGCCGGAGAGTGTTTCCGCCGAGCGGGAAAGCGTCAGGTAGTTCAGGCCGACGTTAACGAGAAACTTCAGACGGTCGCCAATCTCTTTCAGCACTTTTTCGGCAATTTTCGCCCGCTGACCGGAAAGCTTCAGGTTATTGAAGAAGTCCATCGCATGGCCGATGCTCATGTCGGAGATGGTCGGCAGCGGCGTATTCTCAACGAACACATGACGCGCTTCGCGACGCAGACGCGTTCCTTCACAGGAGGCGCAGGGGCGGTTGCTGATAAATTTCGCCAGCTCTTCGCGCACCGCGCTGGATTCCGTCTCTTTGTAGCGGCGCTCCATATTATGCAGCACGCCTTCGAACGGATGACGACGCACAGAGGTGTCGCCGCGATCGTTCATATATTTGAATTCGATTGATTCTTTACCGGAACCGAACAGCACCACTTTCCGTACACTATCACTCAGACTTTCCCATGGCGCTTCCACATCGAATTTGTAGTGATCCGCCAGCGATTTCAGCATCTGGAAGTAGTAGAAATTACGGCGATCCCAGCCGCGGATCGCGCCGCCAGCCAGTGACAGTTCCGGATTCTGGATCACACGGTCCGGGTCAAAATATTGCTGTACGCCAAGGCCGTCGCAGGTCGGACATGCGCCTGCCGGGTTATTGAACGAGAACAAGCGTGGTTCCAGTTCGCGCATGCTGTAGCCGCAAATGGGGCAGGCAAAGTTGGCGGAGAACAGTAACTCTTCCGCGTTGGTATCGTCCATGTCGGCGACCACAGCGGTACCGCCGGAGAGTTCCAGCGCGGTTTCAAACGATTCTGCCAGGCGCTGCGCCAGATCGCTGCGCACTTTAAAGCGGTCTATCACCACTTCAATGGTGTGTTTCTTTTGCAGTTCCAGATTCGGCGGATCGGAAAGGTCGCACACTTCGCCGTCGATACGTGCGCGGATATAGCCCTGGCTTGCCAGGTTTTCCAACGTTTTGGTGTGCTCGCCTTTACGCTCTTTAATCACCGGAGCCAGCAGCATCAGGCGCTTGCCTTCTGGCTGTGACAGTACGTTATCCACCATCTGGCTGACGGTTTGCGCCGCCAGCGGCACATCGTGATCCGGGCAGCGCGGCTCACCGACGCGGGCATAAAGCAGACGCAAATAGTCGTGGATCTCGGTAATTGTCCCGACGGTGGAACGCGGGTTGTGCGAGGTTGATTTCTGCTCAATCGAGATCGCCGGCGACAGACCTTCAATATGGTCAACGTCCGGTTTTTCCATCAGCGATAAAAACTGACGTGCATAGGCGGAAAGCGATTCAACGTAGCGGCGCTGTCCTTCGGCATAAAGCGTGTCGAAAGCCAGTGAGGACTTACCAGAACCCGACAGCCCGGTGACGACAATCAGCTTGTCGCGCGGGATGATGAGGTTGATGTTTTTGAGATTATGGGTGCGGGCGCCCCGTACTTCTATCTTATCCAATCCATTCACCTTTTACCCGGAGGAACACGTTTTGCCCGGTGTGTTTGAAGGACAACCGGCGATCACAAACGGCTAATTATGACACAATTCGACCTGTTTGAATATACAGTATTGGAATGCAAATCATGATTCGATGTGCAACAATGCGCCGTGAGTGCGATATCTCCGGAACATCCTTCGCAGCTATCAAATTGCTACATGGAAATGGTACACTCGCGCGTTTACACTACTAAGAAACGTATTAACGTATCAGGAGACTCGAACATGGCCAGCAGAGGCGTAAACAAGGTGATTCTCGTCGGTAATCTGGGCCAGGACCCGGAAGTACGCTATATGCCGAGTGGTGGCGCAGTTGCCAACATTACGCTGGCTACTTCCGAATCCTGGCGCGACAAGCAGACCGGGGAAATGAAAGAGCAGACAGAGTGGCACCGCGTTGTGCTGTTCGGCAAGCTGGCGGAAGTGGCCGGTGAGTATCTGCGTAAGGGTTCTCAGGTTTATATCGAAGGCCAGCTGCGTACCCGCAAATGGACCGATCAGTCCGGTCAGGAAAAATACACTACGGAAGTGGTGGTGAACGTGGGCGGCACCATGCAGATGCTGGGTGGCCGTCAGGGCGGCAGCGCACCTGCTACTGGTGGTCAGCAGCAGGGCGGTTGGGGCCAGCCTCAGCAGCCGCAGGGCGGTAACCAGTTCAGCGGCGGCGCGCAGTCTCGTCCGCAGCAGTCCGCTCCGGCACCGTCTAACGAACCGCCTATGGATTTCGACGACGATATCCCGTTCTGATTGCGCTTTTTAGCGCGCGTTAATCAGAACTAAAAAACCCTGCTTCGGCAGGGTTTTTTAGTTACTCTTTCAACGAAATCCCTTTCATTGTTTCCCAAATCCTTTGCTTATCCTGTTTGTGTAAATTCTTCTGCTGCACGGCGTGCATAAATGCCTCCCGGTCCTGTTCCGTCAGAGGTTGCCCGGACTTTAATCGTGCCGCCACACTTTGCAGAATACGAGCGCTAAGTTGGCCGATTTGCGTCCGTACATCCTGAAGCGGGCGAGGCCGCCAGTCAGTTTCCGGCGCAGCCAGCCAGTCGGCGCGATAGCGGTACTGAATCGCCTTGGCGGCGTCCATCTGCGCCTGAATAAATGGCCTTACGCTCTCGCCTTTTAGCCCCAGAGAATCAGCATCAGCAAGGGTACTCTCCAGTACCTTCTCCTCTTGCGGTAGATCTTCGATTGCCTGGTGGTGCTGCGCTTTATAGCCAGCAACATCTTTCATCCACGACAAGCGTTCATTGATCAAATTGCCAATCGAAGGGGGTGAAGCAGAAGCGGCTGTCGCAGAGAATGTTGCGGCAGCGAGAAGCAATACGACTGTATAGAGCTTGTACGGCATCATAAATCTCCGACGTCGATAAACAGGAAGCCTCTGCAGGCGTTTCCGGCCCTTTGAAGAAACGTTGCGCAGAAAGTGTAGCTGGCACATTTTACAGCCATGTGATGATAAAAAAACCGTAAACCCGATCCGGGCTTACGGTTCTCTTTTACCGCGGGGTTAAAAAATTACTTAGACACGTCCGCACCGAAGTATTTCTGGGAAATACGTTCGTAGGTGCCGTCGGCCTTGATCTCTTCCAGTGCTTTATCAATCGCCGCTTTCAGCTGCGGGTTGTTTTTGCGCAGCAGCACGGCGGATTTCTCCGCATTGTCTTCCGTGGCGATGATTTTCACCGGTGCAGACGGTTTATGTTTTTTAAAGTCGAGGAACGACAGGTTGTCGTTGATAGTGGCATCGGCACGGCCTTGCACCACCAGATCGATAGACTGGTTAAAGCCGTCGGTCGGAACAATTTCCGCACCGTATTTACGCGCGATCTGGCCGTAGTTACTGGTCAGTGACTGGGCTGATTTTTTGCCTTTTAGATCGGCAAAACTTTTAATGCTGCTATCTTTGTCATTGACGATCAGTACTGCTTTAGAAGCAATATACGGCTCGGAGAAGTCGAATTTCTTCTCGCGTTCCGGCGTAATACCCACCTGGTTGATCACCACGTCATAACGGTTCGCGTCGATACCGGCGATCAGACCGTCCCATTTACCTTCAACGAACTGCGGGTTCACTTTCAGGCGTTTGGCGATTTCACGGCCAATTTCTACGTCAAAACCTTCCAGCGTGCCGGAAGTATTGTGGAAAGTGAACGGCGGATAGGTGCCTTCAGTTCCAATTTTCAGTACGCCAGCGGACTGAATTTTTGCCAAATCATCCTGTGCCAGCGCTGCGTGGGCAAAACCAAGCTGCATAATCCCGGCGACGACTAATGTTGCGAGTGCTTTCATCTGCATTACCCTATGTTGTTTTAATTAACTCGCCCCGAGTTCCGGGAGCGCTGTGCTTAACGAGGCGATAAACTCCGCAGTACGGGGTTTCTTCGCGTGCAAAAACAAATCGTTAGCGGAGCCGGATTCGACAATTTCCCCGGCTTCCAGAAATACCACCTGGCTGGCAATATTCGCCGCCAGACGCAAATCATGGGTCGCCATGATCATCGTGGTGCCTTCCAGCGCCAGTTGGCGCAGCACGGCCACCACTTCGCCGGAGAGCTCAGGATCGAGTGCGGAAGTGGGTTCATCGCACAGCAGAACTGCTGGTGACGGAGCCAGCGCGCGGGCAATCGCCACGCGTTGCTGCTGGCCGCCAGAGAGCGTATTTGGCAGAGCATCGCGTTTGTGCAGCATGCCGACTTTATCCAGCAGCTCTTCACCACGGCGGCGGGCGCGTTCGCGATCCCATTTATGTACTGTAATCAGCCCTTCGATGATGTTGTCGAGGGCGGTCATATGCGGAAACAGCGCGAAGTTCTGAAACACCATACCGGTCTGGCGGCTGATGCGGCGAATATCCTGCCCTTTGATCCGCGCATCCGGCGCGAATGTGATGCGCTCTTTGCCGATGGTCAGCTCCCCTGACTGGGGAATTTCCAGCAAATTAATGCAGCGCAATAAGGTGCTTTTCCCGCTGCCTGAAGGGCCAATCAGCGTGGTTACCGTACCTTCTTCAATCGTCAAATTGATGTTCTTCAGCACCCGGTTGCCGTCGAAATTTTTTTCAATGCTGGAGAGCGTTATCATTGACCTGGCCTTTTACTGTCGTACCCGCTAATTTCCGCTCCAGCTTCTCTTGCAAATGCGATAACACAGAACTGAAGAACAGATAAATAATCGCCGCTTCGCTGTACAAAATCAGCGGTTCATAGGTCACCGCCGCAATTTGCTGCGCGGCAAGAAACATCTCCGGTACGGTGATCACCGACGCCAGCGAAGTATCTTTTACCAGTGAAATAAAAGTGTTAGAGAGGGGCGGCACGGCGATGCGCGCGGCCTGCGGCAGAATAATACGACGCAGCGACTGCGCCCATGTCATGCTGATGGAATGGGCGGCTTCCCATTGCCCTTTCGGCACGGCCAGCAGCGTTGCCCTGATCACTTCGGAGGTATACGCGCCAATATTGACGGTAAAGCCGATTACCGCCGCAGGGAAGGCATCAATGGTGATCCCGGCACTCGGCAACGCGTAGAAAATCAAAAATAGCTGCACCAGCAGCGGCGTACCGCGGATCAGCCAGACGTAAAACCGCACTACCGGTTTTAAAAACGCCGGGCCATACAGACGCAAAAGCGCAACCACAAACCCGAGTGACAGCCCAAGAATAAAAGAGATCAGCGTTAAGGGAATGGTGAATTTCAGCCCTGCGGAAAGCATCGGCCAGAAAGAATCAATCGCTAAGGGTAACCATGTTGGCACTGAACACCTACCGGACGGAGCATCTTGCCAGAAATTGCTGGCGGAATATTTTATTAGCCCGGCTTAATTATTTGCGGGCTGGATTAGTGCGAATTATATTCTTTGCACCGTGTGCGAAAACAAATATATACGAATAACGTTATACGAAAAAAAACTAAGCCATTCCTTTTTGATACAAGCCCGCCGTCGTTCACTGCCGTTTTACTGCACCGTTTGCGTGAAGTTTCGCCGCTAATGCACCTTTTTTGATCATTATTTTAGTGCGTGAGTTCTGAGTAATTTTATCAACTTAATATAATTCAGCATGTTACGTGCTGGCATTCTTCTTGCAGTTCCATTTAATGAAACCTAAGTCCCATTTTATGAGACCTCGCAATGTCCATTTTAGAAACGACAGCCAACATCCTGAAACTGATGGTGGAGCTGCAAGGCGGCATCCGCGTGAGCGATGTGATTACCCGCCTCGGCATGCCTAAAAGTACCGCTTCACGTGTTATGAGCCAGCTTGAGTTCTGGGGTTATCTGGAAAAGGACGAAAGCCAGGGCACCTTTCTGCCTGGCCCGTTGATTATGTCAGCCTCACATCTCGTCAGCCGCCAAATCACCCTGAGCGATCATGTTGATGCAGCGCTGCGCAATCTGTGCGAACGCACGGGATACACCGGCTATATATCGATGCTCGATAACCAGGAAATCCTTGTGCTGCGAGTGATCCACGGCCGTCAGGCGCTGCCGGTTGTTACCTGGCCTGGTTCCCGCTCGCCAGCATGGGGAACCTCGACCGGCCGTGCGCTGCTGGCGCGTTTTTCCGATACGCAACTCCATGATTTTTTTGCCAGCCCGCTGGTGGTATCGCAGCTTAGCGGTACACAGCACGACGTCAGTATGCTGGTTGCTGCCGTGGCCTGTACCCGCGATGCCGGTTACGCAACGGCCGTTAATGAATCGGTTGCCGACACGGCTTCCGTCAGTTGCGCAGTAGGCGACCCGGCCACTCACGAAGCCGTGGCGTTCTGCCTCTCCTTCCCTCAACACCTTGCTACCCCTGAAGAGTTGCAACGGATCGCGACATTACTGAAAGAAGCTGCCCTCGCCATCGCCGGAAAAACCGGCGATACGCTGGTGACCAGCCCGCTTTGATTTTTCCTTTTTGCCAATGCCAGGAGAATAACCGTGAGTCAGACTGTCTCATCCGAAACGCCGCCGGAACAGCGCGAGAGCCATCCGCGTGCTTTTGCCCCGGCCACATTACTGTTGCTGCTGGTACTCAGCATCTTCGGCGCAGTTATTGGCGTACAACTGCTAACCACGCTGGGGGTAACGCCGAACACGGCGATCATCGGCGCGATGGCAGCGATGATTATCGCCCGTATTCCACTCCAGTGCTTCGCCCGTTTTCGCTCCATCCATATTCAAAACCTGGCGCAAAGCGCGACGTCGGCGGCCACCTTTGGCGCGGCGAACTCGCTGCTGCTGCCCATTTCTATTCCGTGGCTGTTTGGCCATAACGAAATGGTTATGCCAATGTTTATCGGCGTGGCGCTGGCGATGTTGCTGGATGGCTGGCTGCTCTATCGCTTGTTCAATACGCGCATCTTCCCGGCCGAAGGGGCCTGGCCGCCGGGGATTGCGGCGGCGGAGTCGATTAAAGCGGGCGATCAGGGCGGTAAACAGGCGGCGCTGCTCGGCACAGGCATGGTGATCGGCGCTGTCGGCTCGTGGTTCAAATTCCCGATGGCAGCGCTGGGTACGGCGTTTATCGGCAATATCTGGGCGCTGGGCATGCTCGGCGTTGGCTTCCTGCTGCGTGGTTATTCCGGGCCGCTATTCGACATTGATATCAACAAACTCTACATCCCGCACGGCGTGATGGCGGGGGCAGGCGTGGTGGCGTTGTTCCAGATTATCCGCCTGATACGTCAGAGCAACAGCCAGAAAGCGTCGCAGCATACCGCCGCCGACGTGCTACCGCAGGCGCAAAATGAGCAGATTGGCAAAACCATCCGCTTAGGTGCGCTCGGCTTTATGGCGATTTCGGTACTGATTGCGCTTGGCAGTGGTCTGTATACCCATCTCTCCCTTCCGTGGCTGGTGGCGTTTATGGTCTATGCCGCTTTCGCTGCCTTTCTACACGAAATGATTGTTGGCCTTGCCGCCATGCACTCCGGCTGGTTCCCCGCCTTCGCCGTGGCGCTGATCACCTTGCTTATCGGTATTTTGATTGGCTTCCCGCCACAAGCGTTGGCGATGCTGTGCGGTTTCTCCGCTGCGACCGGCCCGGCTTTTGCTGATATGGGCTATGACCTGAAAGCCGGATGGATCCTGCGCGGTAAAGGCGAACATACCCGCTTTGAGCTGGAGGGCCGCCGTCAGCAACTGCTCGCCGCTATGCTGGCCTTTGTCGTCGCCATGCCGGTGGTGCTGTTTATTTTCCGTGACTACTTCTCGCAGGGGCTAGTGCCGCCGGTGGCAAAAGTGTATGTCGCCGCCATTAACGCCGGCGTGTCGTTTGATATTGCCAAATCGCTGCTCATTTGGGCCATTCCGGGGGGCATTATCCAGTTGATCGGCGGCCCTGGCCGTCAGATGGGGGTGCTGCTGGCTACAGGGCTGCTGATCAATAACCCGCTGGCGGGTTGGGCGGTGATGATCGGTATTGCCATCCGCGCGGTGGTGCTGCGCATTGGCGGCGAACCGATGCGTAACAAAATCGAGGTGCTGGCGGCGGGTTTGATCGCCGGAGACGCCCTGTTCAGCTTCTTTAATTCCGTCCTGCCGGGCGGCAAAAAGTAATCACGCCATTTCAGAGAAAATATGATGAGCTTACAACAAACGTTACAGGTCTTTGAGTTACTCGATAGCGCGTATGCCAGCGGTGACAAGGTGAAAACTCTGCTGGCGGGCTACAGCAACCTCGAGGTGAGCGTGAAAGCGGTCAGTGGCCCGAAAGGCAGCACCGACTTCGTTAAAATTGTCATTCCCGGCACCGAAGGTAAACGCCGCGGCGGCAGCGCGCCGACGCTGGGGAT
Organism: Kosakonia arachidis; assembly: GCF_900116535.1. GTDB lineage: Bacteria > Pseudomonadota > Gammaproteobacteria > Enterobacterales > Enterobacteriaceae > Kosakonia > Kosakonia arachidis. The sequence goes on from NZ_FPAU01000003.1 coordinate 62,836, forward strand.
TGTCGGACGTCTGGGGGGGATTGGCGCGCGTCCGGGGCGAATTGGGCTGGTCTCCGACGCAGACGGCGCCGTGGCGGCGATTGCCAGTTCGCTCAAACTGGCGGAGATGCAGCGCCAGGGAGACAGCCTGCCAGGCGATGTGATTGTCACCACCCATATCTGCCCGGATGCGCCAACGCGACCACACGAGCCGGTTGATTTTATGGATTCGCCAGTCGAAACCGAAGACATGAACGAGCAGGAAGTCTCCGATGAAATGGATGCGGTGCTGTCGATTGATACCACCAAAGGCAACCGCATCATCAACCATAAAGGCTTTGCTATTTCGCCGACGGTCAAAGCGGGTTACATCCTGCGTGTGGAAGAAGATCTGCTGCGCATCATGGAAATGACCACCGGGCAACTGCCGGTCACTTTTCCGATCACCACCCAGGACATCACGCCGTACGGTAATGGGGTTTATCACCTGAACAGCATTCTGCAACCGTCGATTGCCACCGCTGCACCCGTGGTTGGCGTGGCGATTACGGCGGTAAGCACTGTACCGGGCTGTGGCACCGGGGCGAGCCACGAAACGGATATCGCGCTGGCCTGTAAATTTGCTGTAGAAGTGGCGAAAGAGTTTACCCGCGGCACCTGCCAGTTCTTCGATAAAGCGGAATACCAGCGCTTGCTCGATCTGTACGGTTCGCTGGCGCATTTGCAAAAACGTCAGCCGGGAGTGTGAAATGGCGATCCGCAAAATCGGTACGCTAACCATCGGCCAGGCACCGCGCAGCGACATCACGCCCATCCTCGATGCGGCGTTACCCGTGCAGGTGAACTGCCTGCACGCCGGAGTGCTGGATGGGCTGGATGATGTCGTCATCGCGGCGCGTTTTGCGCCAAAACCTGGCGATGCATTGCTGACTTCGCGTCTGCTGGACGGGCGAGCCGTCGTGATGGGCAAACCGGCGGTCAGCGACGCGCTGCAACAGAAGATCGACTGGCTGGAAGCGCAGGGCTGCGAGATCATCGCTATTCTTTGTACCGGTGAATTTCACGGTTTGAGCAGTAAAAAAGCGTGGTTGATCGAGCCGGATCAGATCCTGCCGCCGACGTTGAACGCTCTGGTAGGGAAGCGTCGTGCCGGGATCCTTGTGCCGCTGGAAGCGCAGATCGCCAGCGAGCTGGAGAAGTGGCGCGGCGCCGTGCAAACACCGGTGTTTGCCGTTGCCTCGCCCTATACCGCCAGCGAAGACGACGTGGCCGCCGCCGCTTGCTCGCTGCAAGCGCAGGGCGCGGACGTGATTCTGACCGATTGCATGGGCTACACTGCCTGGCATCAGGCGATCTGCGCCCGTCACGTTCCGCTGCCCGTTGTACTATCGAATAAGCTGTTAGCCGATCTGCTACGCAATTTGCTGTAAAAGGAGAGGGTTATGGAGTTGTTGTTACTGAGCAATTCGGTGCTGCCTGGCACCGAATATCTGGAATATGCGCTACCGCTGCTGAAAGCGCAGCTTGGCGGGCGTCGCAAGGTGGTATTTATTCCCTTCGCGGGCGTAACGCAAACCTTTGATGCCTATACGGATAAAGTCCGTCTGGCGCTGGCGGAGCTGGATCTATCTATCACCGGCATTCATACCGTGGACGACGCACCTGCGGCGATTGCCGCTGCAGAGATGGTGATGGTTGGCGGCGGCAACACGTTTAACCTGCTGAAAAATTGCCGCGAACGCGGGTTGATCGAACCGATCCGCCAGGCCGTGAACAACGGTGCGCTGTATGTTGGCTGGAGTGCCGGGGCGAATCTGGCCTGTCCGACGATCCGCACCACCAACGATATGCCGATTATCGATCCGGGCGGTCTGGATGCACTCAATCTGGTGCCATTGCAGATCAACCCGCACTTTACCAACGCGCTGCCCGCCGGGCATCAGGGAGAAACGCGTGAGCAGCGCATTCGCGAGCTGCTGGTGGTGGCGCCGGAACTGGAAGTGATCGGTTTACCGGAAGGAAGCTGGATCACGGTACAGGACGGCCACGCACAACTCGGCGGCGACAAATCGGCCCTGCTGTTTAAAGCCAGGCAACCGGCCATTACCTTGGCTGCCGGTCACCGCTTTTTCTGAAATCGACAATGGCCCGCTGGCGGGCCATCTTTTTATTTCCTGACATATAATTAAATTTGCCTAAAGTAATCTGCGAAATTATTTAATTGTTAGTGCTGAGAATAATATTACCCTCTCAAAATATATGATGCGCAATCAATATGTTGGTTGAATCGCATAGCCTAATAACCATAAATAAATTTGCTAAAATAAATTTATTAATTAATTTTCAACTAGTTATAATAATTTAATGGAAATGTGATGATTCTTAATTACCAATCGGTGCAAGTTTCAGCTATATCCAGTTAATATCACGCGAAATATTCGCCTCGGCAATAAAGGAACACGTATGGTTAACCGGATAACCGTTCTGTCATCCTCCGGAAGTGATTCGCTCTTATTCTGGACGTTTAAAGGGGGAAGAACAGCACTCCATGCCCTTTCACGTTCAGGTCGAGCTGCGGAGCAAAGATTTCATCCTCGATCGGCAAAACTGCTGGGCCAGGAGATGAAGATGGTGATCCCAACGCAGTTGGGAACGATGCGCTATCTGAGCGGTAAAGTCACGGCGATCTCTGCGCACTCAGAAGAGCTGGATGGTATCGACCCGTTGAACTCACACGGCTTATCAGGAAAGTTTCCCTTATGCCGGAGGTGATATTGTGACTGGTACTGACGGCGACGCTTACCAGTGCAAACCGCGGCCGTACACCAACTGGTGTTCCGGTGCGGCCTTCGCGGTAGCGCCTGGGATATGGCCTGGGATAAAGTTTCCAAATAATGGAATTGCGCCCCCGCTTGTCGGGGGCTTTTGGCTTCAGCCGTTTGGCAACAGTACCGGTTGCAGACGTTTCCACACCGCCGGGCTTGCCGCCCATGCATTGTTTCCCTGCGTCAGACCATCACTGGCGAGAAAATCGTTGTGTACGCCTCCCGCTTCCTTAATTAGCGCCAGACCGGCCAACGCATCCCAGCTATGAAGATGGGCCTCAAAATAACCATGTACCTGGCCTGCCGCGACGTGTGCCAGCATCAACGCGCCGGCGCCAAAGCGGCGGTGCTCAATGCCATGCTCAAAAAGGGTTTCAATGGTCTGCGTATAGTCGCGCGGCGGGGTACGGCTTGAACGACCCAGCCCCAGAACCACAGCCTCCGGCGACGGCTCGCGAATCGTCAACTTCTGCTCGTTTAAGTACGCGCCTTTGCCCGTTTGCGCGAAGAAAAACTCGTTACGATCGGGGGCATAAATGATGCCCAGCTCAATGTTGTGCGCGCGAACATAGGCGACGGAGATGCACCAGTAATCCATGCCGAGGATAAAGTTGGTGGTACCGTCGATCGGATCGATAACCCAGATGCCGTCGCTTCCCGGCTCAAGCCCGCGTTCTTCGCCTAGCAGGCCATCCTGCGGGCGCTGCGTTTTCAACCATGCGCGCAGTTCGTTTTCCACATACACATCCGCCTGGGAGACAAAATCCTGGCGGCCTTTCTGTTCAATCGTTAGCCCGTTATCGCGAAGTTGCTTCGCTTGCTGGCCGAGACGACGAATCAACGCGCAGAGCGCGTGGGTAAACTCTTCTGTCATAGCGGGACTCTTAGCCAATACGTGGCGATGTTTGTCGGTGAATCAGTTCCACCTTAACCCACTCAACGCGGGAAGGCTGTAAGGGATTTTTGGCCCGCTCCAGCAGGCGCGTTAACGCCCGCCGTGAGATCTCCGCCACATCCTGATGCAGCGTAGTGAGCTGGTAGCTGAACTGGCCGCTTTGTGGCGTATTATCAAAGCCTATCAAATGGAAGTCGTGCGGCGCGAACTTACCGCGCTGGCGCATGCCGTCGAGAAAACCACAGGCCAATTGCGCATTGGCGCAAAAGATCCCTTCCGGTAATTCGTCTTTATCGTTGAGCGCAGCCTGCCATCCGCCGTCGTAGCCCTCTTCGCTGGCGCTTATCCAGCGCAGATGCCGTTGCGTATCAACGTCCAGTTGTTGCAGCGCATGCTCAAAAGCTTCGCCGCGCATCACGCCTGCCCATGTGGAGTTACGGTTGATTAGCCAGCCGAAACGGCGACAACCCGCGTGAACCAACTGTTCGGCGGCCAGTTGTGCACCGCGATGGTTATCCGAGCAGACAAAATCGACAAACGGAATATCGGGATGACGATTGATGCCAACCACTGGAATCTGCTGGCCGACACACTCGTTGACGATGGCCTCCGGCGGTTTGCCGGAGGTAACAATCACGCCAGAGACGCGAAATTGAGTGAAACGGCGTAGCGTAGTGACCAGATCCTGCTCGCCGGTAATTTCGGTCACCAGCGCCTGGTAGCCGCGCCGCTGGATCTCATGCAGTAACCCTTCCAACAGGCTGCTGCGAAAAGGATCGCCAATGCGCGCCACAATCACGCCAATCAGATGGCTGCGCTGGCGGTTCAGCCCCTGCGCGAGAAAATTGACCTGATAACCCAGTTCCTGCGCGGCACGCAGTACTTTCTCTTTGGTTGCCAGCGAGATGCTGCCGTTGCTACTTAATGCGCGTGACACCACAGCGCGGGAGACGCCCGCCCGTTTCGCCACATCTTCCGCCGTAACGGCCTGTTTGCGGATTACCTGACTCAAATGCTCCCCTCCGTGCGGCGCGTAATCTCAATGCGCATGCCATCTTCGCTGACAAACAGTCCCTGATGCGTAAGGCAAGCCTGCGTCAGTGCCGGACGCGCGGCGTCATTACAGTGATACAACCCCAGCGCGGGTAAACGCAGTTGGGTAAACAGCGCCTGGCAACCGGGAAAATCGCCGTGTGAAGCGTCACTGGCCAACGGTGTCATGGATGCACACTCCTGAAACGCCAGATCCGCATGGTGCATCAATGCAATACTCTCCGGCGTCGGGCGTCCGTCGCCGCTGTAGAACAGCGCCACGCCGTCTGCTTCAATACGCACCGCAAGATTGGGAATTTCATGATGCGTGAATGCAGTACTCACTTGCCAGTCGTGCCAGCGCCACAGCGGTTCGCTGTCGCGCCAGTCGATGTCGAAACAGAGCGACGTATCCGGCCAGTTGGCGAGGCCTGCCAGCTGCATCAGTACCGAGCGCTGTTCGCGCTGTGACCAGATAACCAGCGGTTTGCTGCGCTGAAAACTTTTCCAGTAATTCAGTAGCGCCGTTAACCCCGTGCAGTGATCCGGGTGAACATGGGTGAAGTAAATCGCGTCGATGGCATTCACATCAAGGCCACGCTGCCACAGCGCGCGCGGGATCGTGGGGCCGCAATCAATCAACCACTGTCGGTTTTCACGGTCGATCACGCGCAGCGCAGAGGTATTTTGTTGCAGCGAGAAGGCGCTGCCGCAACCCAGAACATCTATTTCCATTTCGCTTCACCAAAATTATCGCGGACTTAATCAAATTGTCACAAATAGACGACAAAGTAGGCTCACATAATGTCGCTGCAAGGTTGCATTTTTTTTACAAATAAATGAACACGTGTTCATCGTTGAAAAAGATGTCGAATAAAAGGATCGCCCATGAGTTATTTGCAAATTAATAAGCTGAAGATTGGCTACGGCAATAACATCGTTCTCCACGATATCCATTTAGCGGTGGAGAAGGGCGAGATGATCGCGTTGCTTGGACCTTCTGGCTGCGGAAAAACTACATTACTCAATGCATTATGCGGATTTGTGCCCGTGCGTTCAGGAACTATCTCCATCAATGGTCGGGATATTACGCACAGTACGCCGGAGCAGCGAAATATCACCATGGTTTTTCAGAGTTATGCGTTGTGGCCGCACTTTACCGTCGCGCAAAATATTGGCTATGGCTTAAAAGTGCGTCGCGTGAAAAAAGAAGCAATTCAACAACGAGTGCAGGAATTATTAAAAATCGTCAACCTTGAAGGTTACGCGGATATTAAAGTGACCGCACTTTCTGGCGGCCAACGTCAGCGCGTGGCGCTGGCACGTGCGCTGGCGATTGAACCGGAGGTGCTGGTACTGGATGAACCGCTGTCGAACCTCGATGCCAAAGTGCGCCTCAATGTACGCCATGAAATTAAAGCGCTGCAAAAGAAGCTCGGCTTCACCTCGCTTATCGTCACTCACGATCAACAGGAAGCGCTGGTGATGGCGGATCGTATTGCGGTGCTGAATAGCGGGCGTATCGAGCAAATCGGTACGCCGGAAGATATCTACCATCGCCCGGCAACACCGTTCGTGGCGGATTTTATGGGTGCGGATAACTGCCTGACGGGCACTGATGACGGGGGCAAATCCCTCTATTTTCGCAGTGTGGATGTCACCATTCACGCTGCTTCGACGCCCCCAGCACCGCAGGGGTTAGTGCTGGAGGGCGTTATTGAAGAGAGCGCGTTTCTCGGCCACCAGTATCGCCACCGCGTGCGCTGCGGTGGGCAGCTTTTGCTCGCCGATTCACCGCAGTTCTGGCCAGCGCAAACGCCCGTGGTGCTGCATGTTCCGCAACCGGCTCTGCATCTTTTTGAACAACCTTTGTAATGCCAACCGACACACTTTTTCCTGGGGATACATCATGTCCGTAAAAATGAAATTTGCTGTCACAGCCGCACTCTGTTTGGGGTCACTGCATGCCGCGAACGCCGAAACGGTTCTCAATGTTGCAACGGCAGGCGATCAAAATATGGTGGACTATGTCAAAACCTGGTTGGGGCCGAAATTTGAAGCGATGCATCCAGGGGTAAAAGTGCAGGTGATCGGCACCGGGCCAGGCGATGCCGGGTCGAATAAGATCATCGAAAAACTGACTGCGCAGCAGCAAAGCGGCGCGAAAAGTTGGGATATCGACGTCGCTGTGGTGCATCAGAACGCGGGTGGACAACTGGTTGAAAAAGGGTTGCTGGATAAATATCGCCCGACTGTCAGCACTGGCGCCATGGTGACGGCGGAAAACGCAAAGAATGCGTTGGGCGTCAATGTTGATGGCTACGTCATGCCGATGTTCTTAAGTCAGACGGCAATTGCCTATAACAGCGATCTTGTCAAAACACCGCCGAAATCCTACGACGAACTGGTGCAGTGGTCAGAGAAAAATCCGAAAGCCTTTGGTTATAACGGTATTAAAAACGGCATGTCCGGCGTGAGCTTTGTGGTGGGCTGGATGTATGCCTACGGCACCAGTGCGGATCGCCTTACCGCGCAGCCTTACGATAAAGCCGTGGAAAAAGAGTGGACTCAGGCTTACGCCAAACTGAAAGAATTCAACAAGAACGTCACCTTTACGCCCGGCAACGCCGGGACGCTGGATATGCTGAGCCGTGGCGAAATCACCATGGGGCCGGTGTGGGTCGATATGTTCTATAGCTGGAAAGATCAGGGCAAGCTCCCACCGTCGATCAAACTGGCGTTGATTGCGCCGGGTATGCCAGGACAGCCGATGTACTACGTGGTGCCAGCCCATGCCGCGCAGGCCAAACTGGCGCAGGAATTTATTGCACTGGCGACCAGCCCGGAAGTGCAGGCGCAGGGGATTGTGAAGCAGTTTAACTGGTATCCAGGGATTGACGCGAAATACGTCAAAGAGAAGCTGGATGATGCCACCTGGCAGAAGTTGTTCGCTGAAATTTCACCGCAAGATTTGGCGAAATACGGCAAGAATTTCCCGATTACCCACTACTTTGATGACATCAAAGAGGGTTACGAGAGCCAGGTTTCAAACTGATGTTTTTAGGTGCCCGGATGTTGTCGGTCCGGGCATCTTTTTTTACGGTGATAATTCAGGTTTACCATGCGACATGCGATGAAATATTTACTGCTGGTGGCTCCGGCGACGCTAATGATAGCGGTGTTTTTCCTCTGGCCGCTGGGCTTTTCGCTGATCTCTGCCTTTACCGGCGAGACAGGGCAATTGACGCTGGCACACTTTGATAAAGTATTGGCGCTCTATTCGAATGACATACTGTTTACCGTGATTATTGTGCTGACGTCGCTGGCGATCCTCGCTCTACTGTCGATCGGCATCGCGGCGATCATTGTGCTGTCGCCGTTTCGCGGGATCGTCAAGGCGCTGGCCTTTTTGTACCGCCTGCCGTTGTTTATTCCCTTTATTGTGACCGCGCAAATGATGCGCACTTTTCTGGCAAAAAACGGCCTGATGAATAATGTGCTGGTCGCCGCCGGGGTGATGACACCGATGGAGACCACCTCGCTGCTCGGCTGGAGCGGGATTATGATTACGTTTGTCTGGAAACAGATGGCTTTCACTACACTGCTGATTTGCGGCGCGATGTCGGCGATCGATCCGGCCCATATTCTGGCTGCGAAAAACCTTGGCGCTTCCCGACTGCGTATTCTGTTCGACATTATTTTGCCGCAGGTGCTGCCGACGATTGGCGTGGCGATGGTGCTGTCGACCGTGACGATGATGTCGGTCCTTTCTGTACCGCTGATGATAGGTACCGGTACGCCAACGATGATGACGGTGGATATGGCATTTCGCGTCAACTCTTACGGTGATTACCCGGTCGCCAACGCGATGGGCGTCATTTCATATCTGATTTGCGCGCTGCTTTCCTGGTTCTACTTACGTCACAGCCTGCAGGCGAAAGGAGCTCAGTCATGAATGCCTTTCGACAAAAACTGCGCGGCAGTTTTCTGCTGCAAACGTTGCTGCTGACATTTCTGGTGCTGGCGCTGTTCGGCCCGCTGTTGAATCTGCTGATCTGGACGGTGGCGGAGAGCTGGTTCTTCCCGCATACGCTGCCGAGCCAGTGGGGGCTGAAGTACTGGAGCCAGGTGTTTAGTCCATATAGCGACGTTTCGGGTTCGCTGTCGATAAGCGTGTTGATTGCCGTGCTGGCAGTGCTGGTTTGCCTGATCATCTCTGTACCGGCAGGTTACGCGCTTGCCCAGCGCGGTATGCCATGTCGCGCATTTTTTATGCTGCTGTTTCTGATCCCGCAGGCGTTTCCCAATCTGACGGTGTATATGAACGTGGCGCGGCTGTTTTATCAGTGGGGGCTAAATGGCACGATTGCCGGTGTGGTGCTGGTGCACAGCGTACATGGGCTTATGTATTCCATCTGGATAAGCGTCGCGGCGTTTTCGGCGCTCGATCCGCTGCTGGCGCGGGCCTCGCGCAATCTCGGTGCCGGACCGGTATATACATTTTTCCATATTATTTTGCCGCAGGCCGCGCCAGGTCTGATTGCCGCCAGCATCTTTGTGTTTCTGGAATCGCTGGATGAGTTTACCGCCACCTTCTTCGTCGGCGCGCCGGATATCACTACACTGCCTATTTTGCTTTATACCGCCAGCATGTCGGGTAACTACCAGGTGTCGTCGATCACCGCGCTGATCCTGCTGGTGCCTTCGGTGCTGTTTATGCTGGTGATCCACAAGTTTATGCGTCCAGAAATGCTGTCGAAGCTGGGGAAATAGGTGGGAAGGTAGCGAATATGCAGGTCTACGTGGAGATAAAAAAAGCGCCCGTAGGCGCTTCATTTTTATCAAGTAATGACCATCGGCCAGTCTGGTGGAGCGTTACGCGAGACGTCCGCCATGACCTGCACCACGTTGTGCCAGATGTTAGTGATATCCAATGCTGTAATGCCCAGCAGTCCGGTCGCGAACCAGCACGCCGCCGCTAGTCCCATACCGCTGCTGATCACTGCCAGGCCGATATAATCAGCCCGACGGAAGCGAATATTCAGCGTACTGGCCATAAACATCAACACTGCACTCAATAACTGCCAGCGCAACAGAACCACGCTGGTGGTAAAGGTAGCCATGAAACCATCCTCAGAAAGAATCGAATACCGGGCGGACCTGGCGTTACGCGCGAGTGGCAAAGGTGACACAGAAGTCCGCAGGAGTTGCACAACAATGTGAAACGGGCTGGCCGTTTCAAGAATGTGTGAACTGTATCACATTTGGTGATTTATTCACCAGTGGAAAATGCATTTTTTGTAGAGGTTTCCTACTAATTTTAGTGGGGTGATAACGCGTTTTTTCACGAGGATATATTGCTTAGTACTTGCGGGAATTACCCCCGGTATTATTCATGTATTAAAGTGATATTTAGAGCCTATCCCATTAGGCTATTTTATTTGCCATTTTGGTCCTGGGCAGTGCTCACACAAAATGTGTTGGCATTTTGAACGCCGCTTGCGGCGGCCCTTTAGGGCGAGCGAAGCGAGTCATCCTCACGTACTGCGTGTACGCTCCGGTTGTTGCGCGCTGTCCGTGTCCAGACTGGCTGCAACAATATTCGCTTACCGGGATAGGCTCTTAGCACCCTAATTGCCACAATATTTACAGTCCGCATAACATATATTATGCTTGTGTTGTTATCTTTATTTACCTGTGAATGGTTATTCAGGCCTCTGATCTTTATCGATATATTCTTTCTTGTCACGGTTTATGTGCTGCGCGCATTTACGTTATGTGACACTTGTGGGCGAATGTTTTTTCTTCCTGATTAAATCATGGCAGGCCGGTTTGGTATTAATAATCAGCGAAAAGAAAAAATGAAAACAGAGAATTTAGTCGTTTCTTTAGGAAACGGCGCTGCGGCGTTGACGCTTCTGGCGAAGTTGATGCCGTGGCTCGCTGCACAACGCTCCATGGAAGATATATTGTCCATCATCAATGCGTCCCTGGGCGCGCAACTTTCCTGGGTGGTGATCGAGCAGGACGACGTATGGCAGATAGCCTGCAACGGAGAGATGGAGTGTACACTACGTGATGCACAAACTCTGCTGGAACAGTTGCACCTGCGTCGTAATCAGCGTGCCTGGCGCGTTATATGCTGGCGACGGCATGTCGGGAAATTATTATTCCCGACCCAGTCATTCAGCGCCAATAAATTGCAAAGCGGCGTGTTATGTAAGCTGAATTATAAAAATCTGAGCATCAAAGGTTATTTCTTTTTAGCGTTTTCACATCCTTTACCTTCACTGTCTATAATCAAGAACGTGGTTATTATTCTGGTGGAGAAACTTAAAGATTATATGGAGGACGTTTTTGTTAGAGAACGTGCCGCTAAAGAAATGCAGCGTGTTGTTACGCAATATAAAGCACTGTTCGATCGTGCCCCGGTTTTAATGAATTCTTTCGATAAAACAAATCGCTGTATTTTATGGAATGGCGAGTGTGAACGTTTATTTGGCTGGAGCATTCATGAGCTTAATCAGCAGTCCGATCCATTAGCACTCTTTTTCCCTGATCCGGAGATGCGCCAGAAAATTCGCTCTTCGGTTAATACTTCGCCCGCCGTCGATATGCATGAGTGGCATCCGATACGGCGCGATGGACAGGTATTGACCGTGCTTTGGTCAAATATTTTGCTACCTGACCGCTCGATCTTGAGTATTGGCCTGGATATCACCGAGCGTAAAAAAGTGGAGCGGCAACTGGAGAAAAAAGCGACGATTGACGATCTGACCGGCTGCTACAATCGTTTCTCCATGCTGCGGAAGTTAAAAGAGGCGCTGGTACAGTGTAAACCTGAGGAACCCCGTAGCCATTTCAGTCTGTTAATGCTGGATCTGGATTATTTCAAAAACATCAACGATCGCTGGGGACATCTGACGGGCGATGCTGCACTGGTGCATTTTTGTGACCAGATTCGTGAGCATAGTGATCCGTCTTATCTCTTTGGTCGCCTGGGTGGTGAGGAATTCCTGATTTTGATGCCGCACACCGATCGTAAAAATGCGCTGCGTTTTAGCCAAAAAATTCGTGCTGCATTAGCTTGTTCACCTTTGTTAAGCGGGAGTGAAAAAATCCCGTTATCCTTTAGCGCTGGTTTAGTATTCGTGTACGGCGAGCAGACAGATACTTCAGTTTTACTTACACTTGCCGACAACGCGCTGTACGATGCAAAACGTAGCGGACGCAGTAAAACAGTGGTTGCCAGCGATTTTTATAAATAAATACGCAAAGATGAAGGAATGTCATTCATTAGATGAAAAAATACCCGACAGGCCGCGCCATTTTTTATCCTGCGGTGAGTTTAGCTTAATCAGTGATACTATGTTGTGTTAAGTGAAAACGCCTCATAACGAATGGATAAATATTTTCCTTAATATAAACATTGGGCACACTTTGACTTTATCTTACGGTCGAATATTCTGGTCATAACCAAATATTAGGTTTTTAATGAGAAAAGTCAGTTGCTAATGTCGTGTGATTCATGCAACGTAATCACCTGTTTATCAAAGCATCCTGCCGTACATTAAAAAGGCACAATAAATGCGTGGATATAGGCGGACATGAATCATAGCGTCCTTCGCAAGATGCTCAGAGTCGTCGGGATCATCATAGGAGTCATCCTGCCGGTGATGCTGTCGCTATGGTTTGCACATATCCGTGCAGTAAATGAAACAGCCTCCCAGCTCCGCTCTTTTGCCCAACTGGCGTTAAATAAAACTGAAGTGGTTATCAAGCAAGTGGATAGCGTTCGCACCGCTGCGGAAAAATTTCACGGTCAGATATGCTCGCAGGAGCATCGCAAAGCGATGCTGGATATTGTACGCAGCAGTTTGTATGTTGCCGATCTCATCTATGCGCATGGCGATCAATTTTTATGCTCCAGCGCTATTGTACCCGCACAATCGTATACTATGGCGCCCGCAGAGTATAAACGCTCGCCAGACATTGCCATTTATTATTACCGCAATACACCGTTTTATGCCGGTTATAAAATGGTCTACATGCAGCGTGGTAACTACGTTGCGGTGATCAATCCTCTTTCCTATAGTGATGTTGCCTCGGAAGATAAAGCGCTGGCGTACGGCGTCTACGACACAGTGAGCGAATTATTTTTCTCTCTCAGTAAAAGTGCGAACCTGGAGACGCTGGAGAAACTGATCCACAGCCAGGCATCAACCTTCCAGCAGGATGGGCGTTTTTACACCATTGCACATTCGGATAAACGTCCAATTGCTATCATCGTGTCGACCTCTAATGCACACTATTTTCGGGCGCTATACCATCAGGTGATGCTGCTGCTGCCGCTGGGGCTAATTTGCAGTGTGATCCTTTGTTTGGTGTGGTCACGAACACGAAAAGAATTTAACTCGCCCCGCCGAATGCTTCACCGCGCGTTAACCAAACGCCAGCTTCAACTCCACTATCAACCGATTATCGATATTAAAAATGGCACCTGTGTTGGCGCTGAGGCGCTGTTACGCTGGCCGTGTTTTAATGGCCAGCAGGTAATGAGCCCGGCGGAATTTATTCCACTGGCGGAAAAAGAGGGGATGATCGAACGCATTACGGATTATGTCGTCGATGAAGTGTTTAGCGATCTCGGCGACTTCCTGGCTGTGGTACCCCATCTTTATATTTCGATTAACTTATCTGCTGCAGATTTTCACTCTTCACGCCTTATTTCATTGATTTCCAATAAGGCCAGGGAACACGCTGTACGCGCGGAGCAGATTAAGATTGAAGTGACGGAGCGCGGGTTTATCGATGTGCCCAAAACCACGCCGGTGATTCAGGCGTTTCGTCAGGCGGGCTATGAAGTGGCGATTGATGATTTTGGTACCGGATATTCCAACCTGCATAACCTCTATTCCTTGAATGTTGATATCCTGAAAATCGATAAATCTTTTATCGACACGCTGATCACCAACAGCACCAGTCATCTGATTGCTGAACATATTATTGAGATGGCGCAGAGCCTGCGTTTGAAGATTATTGCCGAAGGTGTGGAAACGGCAGAGCAAGTGAGCTGGTTACTGAAGCGCGGTGTGCAGTTCTGCCAGGGTTGGCACTTTGCCAAAGCGTTGCCACCTGAAGAATTTAAACTCTGGGTGCTGCATCCGCCGTCATTAAAATGATGGTGTACACATAGCCATTACTCTTAATAAACGCATCGCCCTTTCCTCCCTCTGTTAATGCAGTAATAACGACAATAAATAGTTTATTGAAAGTATGATGGGGAAACATATTGATTCCATTGGGAATGTATTGAAGCTACAGGTGTGAAGCCCTGTCACTATTTAATGAGGTTCGCCGGGAGAGAGAACTGACGTGCTTTATAATGAATTTTTCATTTTATAAATATGAAAGACAATCTTGTGGTCAGTTAATTCATAATTTTAATTCCAGCCCTACGCTAAAAGTGGAACTGTTTCGCCGAAACCACAATCCAGGAAAATAGTCGCTGTATTCAACACGAATAAGGGAGGGGACAAATTTATCGCTGGAGAGAGAGCTCAGCGGTAGAGTTTGGGGAGCGGTGAAGATTTACCACACCCGCTCACCCTGAACGTTGCTTTGATGGTTGTCAGGCATGGTGCCGGTAATCGCTGGGAGTGCGATCGAATTCACGGCGAAACACGCGCGAAAACGTCTGTTGTGAGACGTAACCTAAATCCATTGCAATATCAAAAATAGGGCGTTGCGTGGTGCGCAGCGCTTCGGCTGCCAGCAATAAACGGCGCTGACGAATATAGTCGCCCAACGTTTGATGCATCACCGTACGGAACATTCTCTGTAGATACCACTTTGAATAACCTGACTTTCTGGCGACTACATCAATATTCATTGGTTGGTCGATATGTTCATCAATCCATTCGATAAGCGTCTGAATAATTTGCTGATGGGACATAAAGCTTCCTCATTTCCCGATTCGTCGTTTTGTCTGGGAGTGAGTATAATTCCTCAAGTTAACTTGAGGTAAAGAGGTTTTATGGAAAAGAGAATGCCGCGCATTAAATCACTGCTCAGTCCTGGAGAAGTGGCGAAACGTAGTGGGGTGGCCGTGTCTGCTCTGCACTTTTATGAGAGCAAGGGACTTATAAAAAGCTTACGCAATAGCGGCAATCAGCGGCGATATACCCGCGATGTATTGCGCTACGTGGCGATCATCAAGATTGCCCAGCGCATTGGTATTCCGCTGGCGACCATCGGCGAAGCATTCGGTGTTTTGCCCGAGGGGCATACCCTGAGCAAAAAAGAGTGGAAGCAGTTGTCGTCCCAATGGCGGGAAGAACTGGACCGGCGTATTCATACGCTGGTTGCACTGCGTGATGAGTTGGATGGCTGTATCGGCTGCGGCTGTTTGTCGCGCAGTGAATGCCCGTTGCGTAACCCAGGCGATCAGTTGGGGCAGCAGGGCACCGGCGCGCGTTTGCTGGAAGATGACTGAAACGTGCAAAAAACTAAAGCGCCCGCTGGGGCGCTTTAGTCGTTTTCCGGTCTTTGTCTTTCTCTCTATCCCGTTCTGTCACAGGAGGGTTTCCCCCGACATCAGCACCCCTCAAGTATGTTGGAGGTTCCGGATTGTGCTGACACTTTTAGTGTAGTTTCTGTATGCAAAATCGCTACTTTTTTGCTCACTTTTTTTCAGAATATTTCGTCCGCCGTTCCGCTGATTTTCTATCGTTAATGCGTCAATGCACACAGCTCATTCTCTGGGGTTTTGTAAGAACTGGGCGTGCCTTACCAGATCGACCTTTATCAGTCTGAAAAAACGGGGAAAGCTGTTCAGCCTGGCAGCGAGCCATTGCCCAGTGCGGTCGTTTGATTTACCCGATAGCTAAGAATGTTTGTAATATGTTGCAAAGTTGCGCACCGACGATAACGTTTGCGCATCGTCCGCTTGGATCTTCGCCGTGATAAGCAAAATTTAGCAAAAAGCGGCAAAGTTCAGTTGAAAAGCGCTGTGTAAACGCTGGATAATCGTTTGCCTTTTTTTGACCAACCGTTGTATGCGCGGAGTTAAACGTTTGCTTTTTTGTGGC
Source organism: Kosakonia arachidis (assembly GCF_900116535.1). Taxonomy (GTDB): domain Bacteria; phylum Pseudomonadota; class Gammaproteobacteria; order Enterobacterales; family Enterobacteriaceae; genus Kosakonia; species Kosakonia arachidis. Next base: position 78,657 of record NZ_FPAU01000003.1, read on the forward strand.
CCCTTACCACAACGCAGCACAGGGAGATGACGTTTAACCGGCAGTGGACTGTCCACCACGCACTACAATGCACAATAAAATTCTCAGGGGATGTTTTCTATGTCTACGCCTTCTGCGCGTACCAATGGTTCGCTTGACGTACTGTTTAAAATTTCTGCCCGTGGCAGTACTGTTCGTCAGGAAATCGTTGCCGGTTTAACCACCTTCCTCGCGATGGTCTATTCGGTGATCGTGGTGCCTGGCATGCTGGGTAAAGCCGGTTTCCCGCCTGCTGCTGTTTTCGTCGCCACCTGTCTGGTCGCCGGTGTTGGTTCCATTGTGATGGGGCTGTGGGCGAATCTGCCGCTGGCCATCGGCTGCGCTATCTCTCTGACCGCGTTCACCGCGTTCAGTCTGGTACTGGGCCAACACATCAGCGTACCTGTCGCGCTTGGTGCGGTATTCCTGATGGGTGTACTGTTCACCATCATCTCCGCGACGGGCATCCGTAGTTGGATCCTGCGCAACCTGCCGCATGGCGTTGCGCATGGCACCGGCATCGGGATTGGTCTGTTTCTGCTGCTGATTGCCGCAAACGGTGTTGGTCTGGTGATCAAAAACCCGCTGGACGGTCTGCCGGTTACGCTGGGCCATTTCGCCAGCTTCCCGGTGATCATGTCGCTGATCGGCCTGGCGGTGATTATCGGTCTGGAAAAACTGAAAGTGCCGGGCGGCATTCTGCTGACCATCATTGGTGTTTCCATCGTTGGCCTGATTTTCGATCCGAGCGTGCACTTCTCCGGTATTTTCGCTATGCCGTCGCTGAGCGATGACAAAGGCAACTCGCTGATCGGCAGCCTGGATATCATGGGCGCGCTGAATCCGGTAGTGCTGCCGAGTGTGCTGGCGCTGGTGATGACGGCGGTCTTTGACGCCACCGGTACTATCCGTGCGGTAGCAGGCCAGGCCAATCTGTTGGATAAAGATGGTCAGATCATTGATGGCGGCAAAGCGCTGACCACTGACTCCTTGAGTAGCGTTTTCTCCGGTCTGGTCGGCGCGGCGCCAGCTGCGGTATATATCGAATCGGCAGCAGGTACGGCGGCAGGCGGTAAAACCGGTCTGACAGCGATTACCGTTGGCGTACTGTTTCTGCTGATCCTGTTCCTCTCTCCGCTCTCTTATCTGGTTCCTGCGTATGCCACCGCGCCAGCGTTGATGTACGTGGGTCTGCTGATGCTGAGCAATGTGGCGAAAATTGATTTTGCTGACTTCGTCGATGCAATGTCAGGCCTGATCACCGCCGTGTTCATCGTGCTGACCTGTAACATCGTCACCGGCATCATGATCGGTTTCGCCTCGCTGGTGATAGGTCGCGTGGTTTCCGGTGAGTGGCGCAAGCTGAACATCGGAACTATCGTGATTGCGGTTGCTCTGGTGGCCTTCTATGCAGGCGGCTGGGCAATCTGAACCATAAACGGTTACATAATGGGCGACTTCGGTCGCCCATTTTTTTACCCACAGCCCGGTTTCTTTGCGTTAAGCTGAATGCTCTGGACTCAAGGTCTGAGACCGCTATAACAAAACATTGCAAACAGGGAACGCATGGAAATATTTTTTACCATTCTTATCATGACGCTCGTGGTGTCGCTCTCGGGCGTCTTCACGCGTGTGCTGCCTTTTCAAATCCCGCTACCGTTGATGCAAATCGCCATCGGCGCGCTGCTGGCATTTCCCACGTTTGGCCTGCATGTCGAGTTCGATCCGGAACTGTTTCTGGTGCTGTTTATCCCGCCGCTGTTGTTTGCTGACGGCTGGAAAACGCCGACGCGCGAGTTTCTCGAGCATGGCCGCGAAATCTTCGGCCTTGCGCTTGCTCTGGTGGTGATCACCGTGGTCGGGATCGGCTTTTTAATCTACTGGCTGGTGCCTGGCATTCCGCTGGTGCCCGCTTTCGCGCTGGCGGCGGTGCTGTCGCCAACTGATGCGGTGGCGCTCTCCGGCATTGTTGGTGAAGGGCGCATTCCGAAAAAAATCATGGGCATTTTGCAGGGCGAAGCGTTGATGAACGACGCTTCCGGACTGGTGTCACTGAAATTCGCTGTCGCCGTGGCGATGGGTACGATGGTCTTTACCGTCGGTGGCGCCACGGTCGAATTTATGAAAGTGGCGATTGGCGGCCTGCTGGCTGGCTTTGTGGTGAGCTGGCTGTACGGACGTTCGCTGCGCTTTCTCAGTCGCTGGGGCGGTGATGAACCGGCCACGCAGATCGTGCTGCTGTTCCTGCTGCCGTTTGCTTCTTATCTGATTGCGGAGCATATCGGCGTCTCCGGCATCCTGGCCGCCGTTGCCGCGGGGATGACTATCACCCGTTCCGGTGTTATGCGCACCGCGCCGCTGGCGATGCGTCTGCGCGCTAACAGCACCTGGGCGATGCTGGAATTTGTCTTTAACGGTATGGTGTTCTTGCTGTTAGGTCTGCAACTGCCGGGCATCCTGGAATCGTCACTGGCGGCGGCGGAGGCCGATCCGAATGTTGAAACCTGGATGCTGTTCACCGATATTGTGTTGATCTATGGTGCGCTGATGCTGGTGCGTTTCGGCTGGCTGTGGACGATGAAGAGATTCAGCCTGCGTTTTTTACATAAAAAGCCGATGCAGTTCGCCTCCTGGAGCGATCGCGAGCTACTGATTGCGACCTTTGCCGGGGTTCGCGGGGCGATCACGCTGGCCGGTGTGCTCTCCATTCCGTTGCTGCTGCCCGGCGGCGATGTCTTCCCGGCGCGTTACGAGCTGGTGTTTCTTTCCGCTGGTGTGATCCTTTTCTCGCTGTTCGTTGGCGTCATTGCGCTGCCGCCGCTGTTGCAGCATATTGAAGTGCGTGACCACGCTCAGCAGTACAAAGAGGAGCGCATGGCGCGGGCGGCGACTGCCGATGTGGCGATTGTCACGATCCAGAAAATGGAAGAGCGCCTGGCGGCGGATATTGAAGAGAATATCGATAATCAGTTGCTGACGGAGGTCAGCTCCCGGGTAATTGGTAATCTGCGACGCCGCGCAGATGGGCGCAACAACATCGAAAGTTCACTGCAGGAAGAGAACCTGGAGCGTCGTTTCCGCCTGGCGGCGCTGCGATCTGAACGCGCCGAGCTTTACCATCTGCGCGCCACCCGGCAGATCAGCAACGAGACACTGCAAAAACTGCTGCACGACCTCGATTTGCTGGAAGCGTTGCTGCTGGAGAGGAAATAATCACCTTTCGGGGCGAGTTTCCTGCCCCTTTTCCCCACGTCATAAAAATCTAAAATTCTGGTGATATCCGGGTTTGCTCTGTGCAGGATGAGGTTTTTCATTTCAGGGAATTATCATGAGTGCAAAAACGACATCGTCAGAAGGCCGGATCCGACAGCACTGGGATCAACTCTCCAGCCACGAGCAGCGGCTGGCAGATGTGCTGCTTGCTGCTCCTGGACCGCTGGCGATAATATAGCCACCGAGCTGGCGCAAAGCGCAGGCGTTTCCAAAGCCACCACGACCCGCTTTTTCCGCCATCTCGGTTATGAGAGTGATGAAGCGGCTCGCCACCAGGCGCGCGAAATGCAAAGCAGTGGATCGCCGCTCTATCTGCAAGCCGCACCGGGCGCTTCGCCGATGGACAACGTGAAGCAGCAGCATCTGGAAAAAGAGATCGCTAACCTGGTGAACAGCTATCGCACCCTGGAACAGCCAGGGGCTATTGCTGTAGATCCTGAAGGACATGTTTTTATTGCTCAAGGCGGAAATGACGACGACGGCACCAAAGGTTGGGTGTCCATGTCTCCGGTCGAAGACAATTAACGGTATCCTACTGATAGAATAGCGATGAAAAGCCGCCGAGTTTCCCCTGCGACGTGATCAATCATCACTCCGGCTTTCCGCTTCCTGCCGTATTTCGCTCATCGTAGCCCGCATATTGTCCAGACACTCAGACGCCGGTTCCCCAGCCTTCACCAATGACGCTTCAGCCTGCACATAATAACGCTCTGCTTGTTCGGTGGTGAAATGCGTTATGCCGGGAATACTGCATATCAGGGATGTCCCAAAACGCTGCTGCAAGTCATCAGGATAATTTTCGATCACGTCGGTCGCCTTCAGCACATTCGTCGGGTCTTTAACAAGCGCCATGCTGATCGCCGTTGCCAGCCGCGAAGCGTGTTCGTCATCAAGCGTGCCACCAATGCTTTTCGCTTTCACCGGTAGCGCCTGGATAGTTGCAGGATCTGCGTTGTCTACCAACTTCAAATAAGCATTCCAACTGCTATCTGAAGCCATACAGGATGCAGACAGAGCGCAAGCCAGCAGAACTGCCCAGCACCTCACCGTACAACCCAAGCGTGCGATCCGATGACAGAATGACTTTCGAGCGAACATGCGGCCCCATAATGATACATCCTTCAGAAGCAAATCCGGCCGGTTTAGGTGGTTTACGTTCGCCGTGGATGCGGAATGCAGAACGCCCGAAGCTCTCCCCGGATGTCATTTTCAGGATGATAGTCATTGGGCCTTTGGAATTGGAGTGTCCGCCAATGTGATATGTTCCGCGCGGCAGTAGCCCCATGCCTTTAACATGCTGGCGATCAGGGTTGTTCTTATTGGTCAGATTGCCTGAATACCCTGTACCTACCAGCTTGCCTTTGTGCCACAGCTCGCCAGTGCTCTGATAATATGTCCATGCCATGATTATCTCCTTATGCGGCGCTGCGCTCTTTCCAGCTGTCAGAATGAATAATATTTCCATCGAGGTAATGCCAGGTGATTTTCTCATACGTCATTTCGACCGCTTCCATGTGGTCATAATGCTGGTAATCAGGGTCTTTGATATCTTCCATATATGGAACAACGCTGGTAATTCGGGTGCCCTCTAAGAATATATTGAAATATTCTTCCTCCTGTCCTGCGTGATTAATTCGGTAGAATTTAAGCTCTGCTGATTTTAAGCGTTTTCCTGTTCCGACAAATTGGAAAAGATACGCGCTGGATGAATCAACGGCTTTGTGAATACAAAGGGTGAATGCTCTCGTGTGGCAGTGATCTTCCCGGTCAGGTCGTCTGTTGGTATAGAGACTCTGCCTGCCAATGCCGTAATCTCTATGCTCCCCTCGCGCTGCTGGATATCAACTGAACCTTTTACATCATTTCCGTCGTCATCCTTCAGCCATAAATAAATAGGTATAGCCATTCGTAATTCTCCAATTTTAGATTAGGAATTAAAATTCTACACTTATAAAGAAAACGAGAAAATAAATTTAAACATCCGTATAATCTATTGAATAATTAAATCAATAATCATGATAAGTGTTTAATGAATGACATGCTTAATGTATTCAACTAAAGCATAAACCCTCGAGGGCATCGGTAAAGCGCCGCACTATTCATTCAGGTATGTAATTTATTCGTCGGTGGGGGTTATCAAGTCGGGCCCCTTGTTTCTTGAATTTCCAACTGTACGTGAAACTGTATGCCCGTTGAACGTATTGTCTGGAATAGCGTCCTCGGCTGCAATCTCTTTAGCGGAATCCCCGTCAGTGCTTTGATTTAGTCTACGGCAGCGGATACCCGCGTGCGCGATGTGGAGGTGCGTATTCTGACGTCAGGATTTCCGCAGGTGAATTTGCAAGGTCCATGGGTGCCGGGGCATGCTGCCTGAGCTGAGCGATGTCGGGAAGCTACGCTTTCCCCGCAGGCAATGATGAGGCGTCTGACCCAAGCCAGAACCCTTCACAACAGCTTAACCACGCCTGCGCACTGTGGGAAAGATAGACGCCTTCGCGCCAAATCATCCCAAGTTGCCAGCGTAAATCGCTCTGCAAAGGAAGCCAAAGCAGGCTTTGTTTATCCAGTCGCTGGCAAATCGGTTCTGGCAGAATGGCTATGCCGATGCCTGCCTGCACCATCGCTGCCAAAAAATCCCATTGCCCGCTCCGCACGGCGATGCGCGGCTTCACATCGTGCTGATTAAACAACTGCATTAACTGGCGGCTGAGGGCAAAATCTTCGTTGTAGATAAGTAGAGGATATTCACCTAACTCTTCCGGCGTGACCGCTTCGTGTTTCAGCCAGTCGCCGGAGCGTGGCACCAGCACACACATTGGGTAGCTGAACAGCGGCATTGTTGCTAAACCGCTGTCTTCTTCTACCGGCAGCGCAGTCATCGCCAGATCCAACTCACTATTGCTTACCGCATGCTGCACTGTCAGACCGCCAAATTCGGCAATTTTCAGCTCAACACCGGGATAACGCTGACGAAACAAGCTGATCGGCCCGGCCATTAGCATGCCCACCATAGGTGGAATGCCGAGGCGCAACAGACCTTTGTTCAGTGTGTTGATATCGCCAAGCTCTGCCTCCAACTGTTGGAATTCGGCGAGGATCGCCATGCCGCGTTCAAACACTACACGTCCGGTATCGGTCAGCAGTAATTTGCGGCCATCGCGAATCAACAACGTGCAGTTGAGTTCATCCTCAAGATTTTTCAACATTTTGCTAATGGTCGGTTGGGTGACGAACAGGCGCTCCGCCGCGCGGGTGAAACTTTGCTGGCGTACTACCTCGACAAAATAGCGCAGCGCTCTGATGTCCATAATGATTCCCTGGAATTCTGTGTGCGATGAGTTTAATTCATTTCAGTAACGTAAGGGGGATCTCTGTACTGGCCTTGCAATGAATTTAATCACGAGACGCATAGAGACAAACAACTTATTTGCGGCAACGATGTAATGAAAAAGCGTTTGAACAAAACATCCCACCGTCCCGATAGGGTTAATGCTTGTGAGGAAAACGGAGAATATGCGGCTGCCTGGCTTAATTTAACGGTCAGATTGCCAACGCCAGTGTACCCGGCATTTTTGTCCGCTTCGTTCGGCTACGGGGGCATTAATCAAACATCTGCTGATTAAATTCAGTGGTCATCGCTGACATAGTAGGCAGATAACTTTCGGGTTGTATTTGAATGAGCATTCACCTTCGGTTCAGCCTCCGTTCCACCGGCATGTACCCGTCGGCACAGCGATTCATCCTTTTATGCAGGGAGAGGTTTCTGGCTCTGTCAGGAAATTGCAAAACAGAGGCCTTATTGCCAGAAACCAGCAATAAGGCCTTTTCGCGTCCTGCAATGGCGCTTATTTATAGCGCTCCTTCACCTTCGTAAGCCTGACGATAAAGCTCAATGACCTGCTCTTTCGTCGCTTTTCTTGGGTTAGTTAACTGGCAAACATCTTTTTTGGCGTTTTCCGCCATAATGGCAAAGTCTTCAGGTTTTACCCCAAGGCTTTTCAGATCGGCTGGAATGCCGACTTGTTTGCTCAGACGACGAATGGCGGCAATGGCTTTCTCTGCCGCTTCATCGGTCGACAGTCCGGCGACTTTTTCACCCATGGCTTCTGCAATATCACGGAAGCGATTAAGGTTGCCAATAAGGTTAAAAGACTCAACATAAGGCAGGAGAATAGCATTACATACGCCGTGAGGCAGGTTATAGAACCCGCCCAGTTGGTGCGCCATTGCATGTACATAGCCCAGAGAAGCGTTGTTAAACGCAATCCCGGCGAGATACTGAGCATAGGCCATGTTGTCCCTTGCCGTCATATACTCACCGTTCGCTACTGCTTTGGGCAGGTATTGCGTAATCATCTTAATGGCTTGTAATGCGGCGGCATCTGTTAGCGGATTAGCCATTGTTGACACATAGGCTTCGATAGCATGTGTCAGCGCATCCATGCCGGTTGCTGCGGTAAGGGAGGGTGGCATTCCGACCATTAATACCGGGTCGTTGATGGAAATTTGAGGTGTTACGCGCCAGTCCACGATCGCCATTTTCACCTTGCGTTCTGTATCCGTAATAATACAGAAACGGGTAATTTCGGAGGCTGTCCCTGCGGTGGTGTTAATAGCCATCAACGGGATCATATCGTTGCTGGATTTATCTACCCCTTCATAATCGCGAATATTTCCGCCATTTGCCGCAACCAGACCAATGCCTTTTGCACAGTCATGGGATGAACCACCACCGAGTGACACGATCCCATTACATTCGTGCTCACGATAGCTCTCAATGCCTGCTGCTACATTTTTATCCGTAGGGTTTGGCTCTGCACCACCAAATATATGTACATCGATACCCGCTTCCCGGTAAATTTTCGCAACATTATCCGCCATGCCGTTTTTTGCCAGAAATGCGTCCGTAACAATAAGTATTTTTTTCACATTTAACGTTCGAGCCAAAGTACCAGCTTCCTGAACACTACCTTCACCAAATACATTTCGTGTTGGTAGAAAATAATATGTCGACATTGCTCATCCTCTGTTCATCAATGTAATTGTTAAATGCTTTTAAACTCCTGGCAAAGTATCAACAGCTCAGGATAACGATACTCTGGTGATGCGAATAAAAGCGCTGACTGAATGTGTGGAGGCAATGTTAAAGAAAAGCTGAGTGGGAACAGTGAACAACCTCACAAAAGTAGTGGTTTTTAACAGAAATAATCAATTATATTTACAGATTGACTTTTTAATTATTACGTTTTTTATTCCTTTGTTACAAATGAGATGTGACTCATCGCAGTACAGCCTGTGGGCGATAACGCTTCCTATGCATCTGATTACGTCTTATGGGGAAGAGACAGTTTTATCGTCGTCACTATCACTTCCTGTACTTACGTTGCGGCTTGATGCAAAGGCGTGCGTCAGATCTGTCGGCAGGAGAATGCTATGATTGAAGTTGTTCTCTTCCACGTTTGCTCCAGCTTGTTGACGGTGAGCGAAAACGCGGTCGGTAGTGTGTAAGCCAGTCAGTGCGCAGTCGTCTTTTTCTATCACGAAGAGTGAAAGGTACCGGTCCTGCACGATTTAACGTAAACGGAATTGATGATAGTGGAATGACGTTTTACATATTACATGATGTTATGCATTGAATGGGATAAATCAATTCTGTTATTTTTCTGAGACTAAGGATTGTTAACTGCCAATGTTCGGATTGAGTTCGATTGTTTTTTGGTCGGCTGTTGAAATAGTCATTACACGCTGAGAGTAAATCATAGTTTTTATTGATCGTGGCGAGGGCATTATGAATAAAACTCACTGGGATGAAAGTGGCTTATTTCAGGCAATCCTTGATAAATGTCCCGTCGGAATAGCGGTAATTAACTACGAGGGAATTTATCTCACTGTTAATCCCGCTTATTGCGATATCTATGGCTACACGCAAAATGAGATGCTGAATCACTCTTTCACAATGATTTTTCCTTCCGCAGATAAACTGCCGGTTCTGGAGCGGCATCAGCGATTTCTTGAAGAAAGCACACGTCTTGGCGGAGAGTGGTCTGTCATGCATCGCGATGGGTCTCAGATGACGGTCTTTTCGGAGTCCGTCACGTTTTATCCTGCCCATGGTCTACCGGCCAGGCTGGTCTATGTCCAGAATATTACTGAACGCAAAAAGGCGCAGGAGCAAATGAAAATTGCTGCAGCCGTCTTTGATGCCAGCCAGGAAGCCATTGTCGTGACCAACAGTGAAAATAATATTGTTACCGTCAACCCGGCATTCACCGTTCTGACCGGGTGGTCTTTAGAGGAAGTTAAGGGGCTTAATCCCAGGGAGTTTAAATCAGGTCGCCACCCAACTTTTTTTTATACGGAGATGTGGCAGACATTAAACGAAACAGGACAATGGATAGGAGATGTCTGGGATCGGCATAAAGATGGCACCGAATTTCTCAAGGAGCTGAGAATTTCAGTGATTAAAGATCCTGATAGCAATGTAATTAATTACGTCGGTATGTTTTCCGATATTACCTTACGCAAAAAACAGGAAGAGTTAATCTGGCAGCAAGCTAATTACGATGCTGTCACCGGTCTACCCAACCGCCATTTGTTTAAAACTAAACTTGAACAGGCCGCTCTCCATGCCTCACGTACCCGTCATATTATGGCGCTAATGCTTATCGATCTCGATCAATTTAAATCGGTTAATGACAGTATGGGGCACCGCGCAGGGGATGAATTATTAGGCTGTGTGGCGCTTCGTTTACTCGAATGTGCTCATAATGCTGACTGCGTCGCGCGACTCGGTGGCGATGAGTTTGCGATTATTATCCCGGATATTGACGATCCGGCCGAATGCACGGATATTGCCCGCGACATTCTCAGGACGTTGGATTCGCCCTTTACGGTTAATGGCGAGGCCATATTTGTCTCTGCGAGCATTGGCATTTCTCTTTATCCTGGAGACACGGAAAACCTGGAGGAATTATTTAAGAATGCCGACCAGGCTATGTATGCCGTTAAAAATGCCGGTCGTAAGAATTTTCGCTTCTACTCCCGTGCCCTTCATGATGCGATTCATACGCGCCTTCGGATGATAAGAAATTTAAGAAAGGCACTTGCAGAGAACCAGTTCGTGGTCTACTACCAGCCGATTATTTCGGTGAAGACGGGGCATATTACACGAATGGAGGCGCTGGTTCGCTGGTTTCACCCAGTCCAGGGGCTTATTAGCCCGGATGCCTTTATTCCGCTGGCCGAAGATACCGGCCTTATCGTTCCTATCGGTAACTGGATAGCAAAAGAGGCCATTACACAACTGGCTTACTGGCGACAAAAATATGATCCTGAACTCAAAATGACCATTAATTTGTCACCGGTGCAGTTACGCAGCCAGGAATTTGAAGACATACCCTGGATTCGGGATCTGCAGAGCCACGAACTTGATGGTGAGGCGGTCACTATTGAGATTACTGAAGGGCTACTGCTTAATTCAGAAAAGCGCGTCAATTATAATTTAAAGATGATACATCAGATAGGTATTCAGATTGCCATAGATGATTTCGGCACAGGTTATTCATCCCTGGCATATCTGAGAAAATTTAATATTGATTTCCTCAAAATTGACCGTTCATTCGTCGAGGATTTAAAAGGCGTGGGCTTTGAACTCTGTACAGCTATCATTGCAATGGCGCACAGTTTGGGACTCGGCGTGATTGCTGAGGGGGTTGAAACAGAGGAGCAGGAAAACTTGTTGATTAAGCTGGAGTGCGATTATATGCAAGGGTATCTGTATTCAAAGCCACTACCAGCCGATGAGATCGAGAAACTGCTGGTTTTACCTTATAGACGGTAATCACTTTATTTCATAAATGGAGCTTGCTATTGAGGATTGCCAAAGCGATTCTCCAGCACTGAGAGCAGCAAAAAGAGAATTACGGAACAGACATTGTTGGTTTCAGGGGGGCGGTTTCAAGGGTTGCTTTCAAGGCACCATTCACAGGGGATACAGACAAAGTGTTGCTGGTGCCTGAATTATCGAGCCCTTCTAAAAAACACGCCAATCACACACCTGGCTATCAGTTCGGCTACTTCCTCTGGCAAAGGATCTCACGAAAAAACTGAATGCCGGGTGTTGGAAACGGATTGGGATATGTTTTCCGAAGCACAGCTTATATCGGAATTTCCAGCCTTCAGATATCGCGCATAGCGAACAGAGTGCGGCACATCGGCATTTTTATGCTGAGAGAGACATTAATTTCACTATTTCTTCTTGTTAATCATCGTCTTTAAATCGGCAAACGGATTATAGGTCGCTGTGCCAACGTCTTTTTGCGCATCTTCCCCTGCGACAACGGTGGTGCCGTACTGATCCGCTTCTGTGTATTTTGAATGTTCGTGGTCATGGCAATACAGACACAACAACTCCCAGTTGCTGCCATCTTCCGGGTTATTGGTATGGTCATGATCGATATGGTGAACCGTTAATTCACGCAGGTTCGAATAAACAAATTCCCGTGAACAGCGTCCACACACCCAAGGGTAGATTTTTAGTGCTTTCTCGCGGTAGCCGCTTTCCAGCCGCGCGTAGTTTTTTGGAATCAAAGCCATTGCCGATGTCGCCTGTAACAAAGAGATAGTTTGATATTATCCCATAATAGAACAGAAAGAGACGGGGATATCATCGTTTTGCCGCACATGCGATGACGAAGAAGGAACATGGGTTGACTCCGGCTCCAGGCCCTTGTTCAGGCGGTCTTCGGGATATTATTGGCTGCTGTAGCGCGATGGCGAGAGGGGGATAGAGCAGAAAGGCGAAAATGTGATCCCCGGCCATTACTGACCGGGGCAGGGGAATTAATGTGCCTGGCCCTGTTCGATACCAATACCGGTCTGCGAGCGAATAAACTGCGCGCGGAACTGCTCGCGCTCCAGCTTGCCCGCTTCGGTATTGTCGGTAGCGGAGAAAATCCAGATACCGATAAACGCGACGGCAATTGAGAACAGTGCCGGATATTCATACGGGAAGACCGGTGCGGCGTGGCCGAGGATCTGTACCCAAATGGTCGGGCCAAGGATCATCAAAATCACCGCCGTCAACAGGCCAAGCCAGCCGCCGATCATCGCGCCGCGCGTGGTCAACTTCGACCAGTACATCGAGAGCAGAATAATCGGGAAGTTGCAGCTTGCAGCAATTGAGAAAGCCAGCCCGACCATAAAGGCGATGTTCTGCTTCTCAAACAGAATGCCTAATAGAATGGCGACCACACCGAGCACCAGCACGGTAACTTTGGATACCTTCAGTTCCTGACGCTCGGTCGCGCCTTTACGGAGCACGTTGGCGTAGAGATCGTGCGAGACTGCCGATGCGCCCGCCAGCGTCAACCCGGCGACCACCGCCAGAATGGTGGCGAACGCCACGGCGGAGATAAAGCCGAGGAACAGGTTACCGCCAACGGCGTCGGCAAGGTGAACCGCTGCCATATTGTTACCGCCAATCAGCGCGCCTGCCGCATCTTTAAACGCGGGATTTGCGCCTACCAGCATGATCGCGCCAAAGCCGATGATAAAGGTCAGAATGTAGAAGTAACCCATAAAACCGGTGGCGTATAACACGCTTTTACGGGCTTCACGTGCATCGCTGACGGTAAAGAAACGCATCAGGATATGTGGCAAACCGGCGGTGCCGAACATCAGGCCCAGGCCTAACGACAGGGCGGAAATCGGATCTTTCACCAGCCCGCCAGGGCTCATGATTGCCACGCCTTTCGGGTGTACCGCCATCGCTTCGGTGAACAGGTTATTGAAGCTGAAACCGACGTGTTTCATTACCATAAAGGCCATAAAACTTGCGCCAAACAGCAGCAATACCGCTTTGATAATTTGTACCCAAGTGGTGGCGAGCATACCGCCGAACAGCACATACAGCACCATCAGCACGCCAACCAATACCACGGCGACGTGATAGTTCAGACCGAACAGCAGTTCGATAAGCTTACCGGCCCCCACCATCTGCGCAATCAGATACAGCGCAACCACCACCAGCGAACCGCAGGCGGAAAGGGTACGAATAGGCCCCTGTTTCAGGCGGTACGAGGCCACGTCGGCGAAGGTATAGCGCCCAAGGTTACGCAGCCGTTCGGCGATCAAAAACAGGATAATTGGCCAGCCGACAAGAAAGCCCAGCGAGTAAATCAGCCCGTCGTAACCGGAGGTGTATACCAGTGCGGAAATCCCGAGGAAGGAGGCCGCTGACATAAAGTCACCGGCAATCGCCAGCCCGTTCTGAAAACCGGTAATATTGCCGCCTGCGGTGTAGTAATCACTGCGCGAACGCACGCGTTTCGACGCCCAGTAAGTGATGTACAGGGTGAGCGCCACGAAAATCACAAACATGATAATCGCCTGCCAGTTGGTGGGCTGGCGTTGTACCTCGCCGGTAATGGCATCGGCAGCGCGCGCCGTGAAGGGAAGTATGGTGGCCAGCGCCGTCAGAATTCGTTTCATAATGCTTTTACCTCGCTCAGCACGGCTTTGGTCAGACGATCAAACTCGCCGTTTGCCCGCCAGACGTAGACGGCGGTCAGCACAAACGAAATTACAATCACGCCAATCCCAATTGGGATGCCACGTGTCACGCTCGTGCCTGCATGCAGCGGCGTACCGAGCCAGTGCGGCGCAAAAGCGATAAGCAGAATAAAGCAGACGTAAATAATCAGCATGATGATGGAAAGGAAAAAGGCAAACCGTTGCCGTCTTTTAACTAACTCCCTGAAATGCGCACTGTTTTCTATCTGTTGATAAATGTCATTCATCACAGAATTCTCCAGAGGTCTCCCCTTTGTCTTTCGCGCCTCAGGTTCGCTGGCCGCACCCACCCCAGTCACATAGTCATCTATGCTCCTGAGGATGTGTGCGTTTGCCGCTTTCCTGCAACACAAAATCCATTGAGGACTGTAGGGTGAGGTGATTGTTTCCTCTCCTTATAAGGAGAGCGTTATGGTTTTGTTTATAAGCCGGATAGTGGCTGACGCCTTATCCGACAGGGTGTTACGGTTATTAAGACGGCATGGTAATAGACTGCTTCTCTTCGAGCAGTTTTTCCACGACGCCAGGATCGGCGAGCGTCGAGGTATCGCCGAAGTTAGTGGTATCGCCAGCCGCAATTTTGCGCAGAATGCGGCGCATGATTTTGCCTGAACGTGTTTTCGGCAGTGAATCTGTCCAGTGCAGTATATCCGGCGTTGCCAGCGGGCCAATCTCTTTACGCACCCAGTTACGCACTTCGGCGTAGAGTTCCGGCGACGGCTCTTCACCGTGATTCAGTGTGACATAGGCATAAATCGCCTGGCCTTTGATGTTGTGTGGAATGCCCACCACGGCGGCCTCGGCGATTTTCGGATGCGAAACCAGCGCCGATTCAATCTCGGCGGTGCCCAGGCGGTGGCCGGAAACGTTCAGCACATCGTCCACGCGACCGGTGATCCAGTAATAGCCCTCTTCGTCACGACGCGCGCCGTCGCCGCTGAAGTAACAGTTTTTGAAGGTGGAGAAATAGGTCTGTTCAAAGCGCTCGTGATCGCCAAACAGCGTACGCGCCTGGCCTGGCCAGGAATCGGTGATCACCAGGTTACCTTCAGTCGCGCCATCAAGCCGGTTTCCTTCATTGTCCACCAGAGCCGGTTGCACACCAAAGAATGGATGGGTTGCCGAACCGGCTTTCAGGCGCGTTGCGCCGGGTAGCGGGGTGATCATAAAACCGCCGGTTTCCGTCTGCCACCAGGTGTCCATCACCGGGCATTTACCGTTGCCGATTTTCGACCAGTACCACTCCCACGCTTCCGGGTTAATTGGCTCACCCACTGAACCGAGAATACGCAGCGAAGAGCGGTCAGTGCCCTCGATGGCTTTGTCACCTTCCGCCATCAGTGCGCGGATCGCCGTCGGTGCGGTATAGAGAATATTGACCTGGTGTTTATCCACCACCTGGCTCATTCGCGCCGGGGTTGGCCAGTTCGGCACGCCTTCAAACATCAGCGTGATGGCGCCGCAGGCCAGCGGCCCATAGAGCAAATAGCTGTGGCCGGTCACCCAACCGACATCGGCCGTACACCAATAAACATCGCCCGGATGGTAATCAAAGACATATTTAAACGTCGTCGCGGCATAAACCAGGTAACCGCCGGTGGTGTGTAGCACACCTTTCGGTTTGCCGGTCGAGCCGGAGGTATAGAGGATAAAGAGCGGGTCTTCTGCGCCGACTTCTACTGGCTGATGCTGGTCGCTGGCTTTTTCGGTCAGCTCGTTCCACCACAGATCCCGGTCTGTATTCCAGGCGATGTTGCCGCCGGTACGTTTCAGAACCACGACGTGTTCCACGCTATTCACGTTCGGGTTTTTCAGCGCGTCATCGACATTTTTCTTCAGCGGAATGTTACGACCGGCGCGAACGCCTTCGTCGGCAGTGATCACCAGTCGTGAACTGGAATCGATGATGCGTCCGGCTACCGCTTCCGGTGAAAAGCCACCGAAAATCACCGAATGCACCGCGCCGATACGGGCGCAGGCGAGCATCGCGACAGCCGCTTCAGGCACCATCGGCATATAAATCGCGACAACATCGCCTTTCTTAATCCCCAACTCGACCAGCACATTGGCAAACTGACATACGCTGCGGTGTAACTCGCGGTAGGTGATTTTTTTACTCTGGCTGGCGTCATCGCCTTCCCAGATAATGGCCGTCTGGTCGCCGCGTTCGGCCAGATGGCGATCAAGGCAGTTGGCGGCCAGATTTAATGTGCCGTCTTCATACCATTTAATCGAAATATTGCCGGGCGCGAAGGAGGTGTTTTTCACCGTTTTATACGGTGTAATCCAGTCGAGGATCTTTCCCTGCTCGCCCCAGAATGTGTCAGGGTCGGTGATGGATTGCTGATAGCTGGCTTCATACTGCTCCGGATTTATCAGGCAACGTTCCGCAATATTGGCGGGAATATCGTGTTTATGTATTTGGCTCATGGTAATTGCTCTCCTTGTAAGATGTTAATAATATGTCAAAATAACGTTAATTGTAGGGCCTTTATCAGCTTTGTTTATTATTTGAGCGATAGATCACGCATTGATGATATTCAGTAAAAAAGCAGCAAAATAAATGCGCTGGCGTAACGCAGAAATGAGAAATAACGGCAGGGAGAAGAAAAATCACTCATAACAAAAGGTTATGAAATTTGACGATTTGATTACACTTAATAGCATTGCAGGATAACGCACTGTGGCAACATGCTGAAAATACACTGCGGAACCAATAGCGTCGTAATTATTCTTGTTAGGTATTATTCACTGTGTTAATGACAAATAGCAGACGAATTTTCCGCCACTGCGTGACCTCTGTGACATTTGTGGTGATTAAAAAACGCGCAAATGAACGCATTTTGCAGAATAATTTCCTGACGAGAATATTGGAATTCAGTGGATTGAAAAATTTTGTATAACAAATACTTATTATTAATAATTGAAATAAAAGACGGTTTTTAGATAAAAATTCAGTCAAACCCCCTCCTGATATAGGGTTGCGCGTTACACCCTGCAAATGATACTGATAATGCGCGTTAGAAAACCCCGCAATACCGTGCGACGTTAATTATACCCTTTCAGTTATGTGTCGTTCCCGAGCATGGAATGGCGCTTCATTGAGGAAGTCTGTAGTGATGAAAAACATAAAAATCAGCCTGGCCTGGCAGATTCTGCTAGCTCTTGTGCTGGGTATTCTTCTGGGTAGTTACCTGCATTATCATAGCGACAGCCGCGAATGGCTGATTGCGAATCTCCTGTCTCCGGCGGGCGATATCTTTATTCACCTGATCAAAATGATCGTGGTGCCGATTGTTATCTCGACGCTGGTTGTCGGGATTGCTGGCGTTGGCGACGCGAAACAGCTTGGCCGTATTGGCGCGAAAACCATCATCTATTTCGAAGTGATTACGACGATTGCGATCGTGCTCGGTATTACGCTGGCGAATGTGTTCCAGCCCGGGGCGGGGATCGATATGTCGCAACTGGCCACGGTGGATATTTCGAAATACCAAAGCACCACTGCGGATGTGCAAAGCCACGCCCATGGCCTGATGGGGACGATTCTGTCGCTGGTGCCGACCAATATCGTCTCGTCGATGGCGAAGGGCGATATGCTGCCGATCATCTTCTTCTCAGTGCTGTTTGGTCTGGGGCTTTCATCGCTGCCAGCATCGCACCGTGAGCCGCTGGTAACCGTGTTCCGCTCTGTTTCCGAAACCATGTTTAAAGTCACCCATATGGTGATGCGCTACGCGCCGGTCGGCGTATTCGCGCTGATCTCAGTAACGGTGGCGAACTTCGGTTTCGCCTCACTGTGGCCGCTGGCGAAGCTGGTGATTCTGGTTTACTTCGCGATCCTGTTTTTCGCGCTGGTGGTGCTGGGTATTGTGGCGCGTATCTGTGGGTTGAGCATCTGGATCCTGATCCGCATTCTGAAAGATGAACTGATTCTGGCCTACTCAACCGCCAGCTCAGAGAGCGTGCTGCCGCGTATTATTGAGAAAATGGAAGCCTACGGCGCGCCTGCCTCCATCACCAGCTTCGTGGTGCCGACCGGTTACTCTTTTAATCTCGACGGTTCAACGCTGTACCAGAGTATTGCCGCCATTTTTATTGCGCAGTTGTACGGAATTGATCTGTCGCTGTGGCAGGAGATTATTCTTGTGCTGACGCTGATGGTGACCTCAAAAGGCATCGCGGGCGTTCCGGGCGTCTCCTTTGTGGTATTACTGGCGACGCTGGGCAGCGTCGGTATTCCGCTGGAAGGGCTGGCCTTCATCGCCGGTGTTGACCGTATTCTCGATATGGCGCGTACCGCGCTGAACGTGGTGGGTAATGCGCTGGCGGTGCTGGTCATTGCCAAGTGGGAACACAAATTCGACCGCAAAAAAGCGCTGGCCTATGAGCGCGAAATGCTGGGCAAATTTGATAAAACCGTCGGTCAGTAAACCGCTCGCTTAATCCCTCCAATCCCTTCTTTACGGAGGGATTTTTTTATCCCCTTGCCGTGTTGCTTTTGGCCAGCATCGCCAGAAAACCCGCCACCACTGGCACCAGTGATCCCCACAGCACCGCATTCCAGCCAAAGGCATTGAGCAGCGCGCCGGAGGAGAAAGAGCCGACAATCATCACGCCAAAGACAATAAAGTCATTCAGCGACTGGACGCGGGTTTTCTCTTCCGGGCGGTGAAACTCAATGATCTTCGCCGAAGCGCCGGTAAAACCAAAGTTCCAGCCGATGCCAAGCAGGATCAGCGACAGCCAGTAATGCAGGATGTCAGTCCCGAGCAGACCCGCGAGCACGGATAGGGCGGTGATCAATAATCCCGCAGCGCCAATGCGGCTGGCGCCAAAGCGCTGAATCAGTTTGCCGGTAAAAAACCCCGGTCCATACATCGCAATCACATGCCACTGAATGCCCAGGTTCGCCGCCTGCAGAGAAAGGCCGTGCTGATGCATCGACAGCGGAGCGGCGGTCATCAGGAAGTTCATCACCATATAAGCCACCGCGCCGCCAAACACGGTACGACGAAAGCCTGGCAGACGGGCGATCTCATGAAGTGCGCGACCGCCGTGCTGCGTGTCATCGGTAACGGCAGGGGATTTCACGCCGAACAGCACCGCTGCGGCAATCACTGCGACCGCAGCCTGCGCGAGAAAGGTAACGGCAAAAGTGTGCTCCGGCCAGGCGTTCATGGTGCTGGTGACCAGCATTGGGCCAAGGACGCCCGCTACGACACCGCCGCCCATCACCAGTGACAGCGCCCGCGCCCGTCGTTCGCTGCCCACGCCGTCGGTGGCGGCAAAGCGAAACGAGAGCGCAATAGCCGCGTACGCGCCGCCGAACGAAGCCGCCAGGCAGAACAGGGAAAAGGAACCGAGTACGACCGCCAGCGAAGCCAGAAGCCCGGTCAACATGCCAGCACCAGTGCCGATCATAAAGGCAGCCCGTCTGCCCCGACGGCGAGCCAATGCGCCAAACGGCAGAATGCAGGCCGCCATCCCCAGAACAAATACAGTGACCGGCAGCGTTGCCAGCGTGCTGCTGGGTGCGAGGATATTGCCGACTATCGCGCCAGTGGCATAAAAGACGACCGAGTTAGCGCCAGCCAGCGCCTGTGCTGTCGCGAGGAGCACAATATTATGGTTCTGCTGGCTGACCGGTAATTCTGCTTCTATGGAGTTCAACAACGTGCACTCTCATTATCAGGGATCTGGGAATTCTGTTGATGACATTACACTATCGGCCGGTTTGTCACACCTGTTAGACGTTACACCCCGCCATGACACCGCCATCAACACCCCAACGCTGCGTGAGTCGCCTTAAGCACGCCGGCATCAGGATGCATTTACGGAAGGTTTATTGCTGATGGCATCGGGCGTGATATTCATATGTTTCAGTACCGGGCCGATGATTTTGCCGAAAATCGGCGCTGCGACCGAGCCACCAAAGTGATCGCCCACTGTCGGATGGTTGACCATTACTACCAGCGCCACTTCAGGGTGGCTGGCTGGTGCAACGCCCGCGGTGTAGTTAACATAGCCGCCATCGTACTTCCCGTCGGTCCCCATTTTTTCCGCCGTACCGGTTTTCGTGGCGAGCTGATATCCCGGTACCGCCGCACGTAAACCTGAGCCGCCCGGTAAAACATCGCTTTCCATCATATACACGACGGTTTTCGCTGTCGCCGGGTTCGCCACTCTTACGCCCATCACTGGCGGCGTGACTTTGGTGATAGAAAGAGGGCGATAGATACCGAACGAGCCCAGCGTCGCATATTCCCGCGCGATCTGCAGCGGCGTTACGCGCAGGCCATAGCCAAAAGAGAACGTCGCACGTTCAATATCAGCCCAGCGCTGGCGGTGTAAGGGAAAGTAACCCACACTCTCGCCCGTCAAGCCTAGCCCGGTAGGTTTGCCGAGGCCAAACGCCTGGTAGGTATTGACCAGCGCCTGAGCAGGCATCGCCAGCGCAATGTGGGAGGCGCCTGTATCGCTCGATTTCTGTAAAATGCCGGTTATCGTCAGTCGCGGCCAGTGCCCGACATCACGTATCAAATGCCCGTTTACGACATAAGGCGACGTATCAAGAACCGAGTTCGGTTGAATTAAATGGCGCTCCAGCCCTTCGAGAACCACCAGCGGCTTCACGGTTGAACCTGGTTCATAGCTATCGTTAATGGCTGTGTTGCGCATTTGCATCGGGGTGGCGTTTTCGTAATTGTTGGGATTAAACGAAGGGTAAGAGGCCATTCCCAGAATCTCGCCGGTATCGATTTTCACCAGTACTGCCGCACCTGAATCCGCCTTGTTAAGCAGCACGCCATCACGTAATGCACTGTAAAGCGTGTATTGATCGAACTTGTCGATGCTGAGCTGAACTGTTGGCGGTTGCTGTGGCGGTTCGTAATTGACCACGGAAATCAGATGGCCGTCACCGTCCTGGCGGTACTCTTCCTGCCCCGGTTTGCCTTCAAGAATGGCGTTATAACTTTTTTCCAGCCCATTAAGCCCCGTGTTATCAGCGCCCACGATGCCCAAAAGCGGCGCGGCAGCTTCCCCCATGGGATAAAAACGGCTGTCGTCATATTCGGTAGTGATCCCTTTCAGATGTAGCGCGGCAATGTCTTTGGCGATACCCAGTTCGATTTTTCGGCCCAGGTAGAGGAAGTGTTTAGTGGGATTCGCCGTAATCTGCGCCCGCAGGGCTTCCGGGCTGATATTGAGCGCTGAGGCGAGGTAAGCCCACTTAGGGCTGGTAAAATCAGGATTCGCCTCGAGAATGTGTTTCGGATCGGCAATGATGTCGCGCGAGGGGACACTCAGGGCTAACGCCTGGCCGTCACGATCGACCAGCGTTCCGCGGTTGGTCGGTAATGTAATGGTACGTAATGAACGTTGGTCGGCTTCATGCTCCAGCATTGGGTGATTCAGCAGTTGCAGGTCGGCAACGCGTGCCAGCAGGAGCACCAAAAACACCAGAATCACAAGAGAAAGCAGGTGATACCTGTTGAGGTTAAATGAAGAACTGGGGTGATTTTCTCTGTGGTGCTTTTTTACAGGGGGCATGGGGTTTCACGGCAATTATTAATGAGCATATTCTCCTGTTAGTTATAGGTAAACATGCCAGCAGATGACAGAAGAACTGTGTTTCAGTTCGTTAATGATGATTTTTCAGTAAGTTGATTGAAGTGTCGCTCACGCGCAGTATGGCCAACGGAAGGTAAATAAAAAAGCGGAGTGAAGATCACTCCGCTTTGACGTCGACAAACGCGGCAATCAGCCCATCGCGCTTTCGCGCAGCCGGGTTTTCAGCTTGTTATATTCGTCGATCACATACTGCTCGGCGGCGCGCTGATCGGCGATCGGCTCAATGCGCACGGCGCAGTATTTATACTCCGGCGTTTTGGTTATTGGGCTTAAGTTCTCCGTTACCAGCTCATTACAGGCACCAATCCACCACTGGTAGGTCATATATACCGCACCTTTGTTCGGTCGTTCGCTGACCTGCGCACGGGTGATAATTTTGCCTTTCCGCGAGTTAACCCATACCAGTGCTTCATCCTCAATGCCCAGCCTTGCAGCGTCGGCGGTGTTGATTTGCGCATAGCCTGGCTCATCCGCCAGCGCGGCCAGCGCGGCACAGTTACCGGTCATTGAGCGGCAAGAGTAGTGGCCCACTTCACGCACGGTGGAAAGCACCATAGGATACTCGTCGGTGAGTTTATCCATCGGCGCGACCCAGTCGCAGGTGAAAAATTTCGCCAGCCCGTTCGGCGTGTCGAACTTCTCTTTAAAGAGATAAGAGGTACCCTGATCGGCCTCCGACGTATCGCGACACGGCCACTGGATGTAGCCCAGCTCACCCATTTTTTCGTAGGTGGCGCCGTAGAAATCGGGGCATAAATGACGCAACTCGTCCCAGATCTCCTGCGTGTTGTTGTAATGCATCGGATAACCCATACGGGTGGCGATTTCACTGATGATTTGCCAGTCCGTTTTCAGATCCCACTTCGGTTCAACCGCTTTAAAGAAGCGCTGGAAACCACGATCCGCCGCTGTATAAACACCTTCGTGCTCGCCCCAGGAGGTAGAAGGCAGGATGACATCCGCCGCGGCTGCGGTTTTGGTCATGAAAATATCCTGCACAATCACCAGTTCGAGCCCTTCAAATGCCTTACGAACTGCCGACAGTTCGGCATCCGTTTGCAACGGATCTTCACCCATAATGTACGCGGCGCGTACTTCGCCATGCTCAACGCGATGCGGCAGTTCGCTGATGCGATAGCCAGTATGCGCAGGCAGGCTTTCCACGCCCCACGCTTTGGCGAATTTCTCGCGGTGTGCATCCTCTTTCACATACTGATAGCCCGGGAATGTGTCCGGCAGTGCGCCCATATCGCACGCGCCCTGCACGTTGTTCTGACCACGCACCGGGTTGACCCCAACGTGCGCTTTCCCCAGATTACCGGTCAGCATGGCAAGGCTGGTGAGCGAACGCACTGTTTCCACGCCCTGATAGAACTGGGTCACACCCATGCCCCATAGGATGGCTGCAGTTTTCGCCCCGGCGTACATACGGGCGGCCTGACGGATCTCCTGCGCGCTGACGCCAGTGATCTCCTCGACCGATTCCGGCGTGTAGCCCTCGACAATCTTCCGGTACTCTTCAAACCCTTCCGTCCGGCTGGCGACAAACGCCTGATCGTAGAGTTTTTCTTCAATGATCACATGACCCATAGCGTTAAGCAGGGCGATGTTGGATCCGTTTTTCAGTGCGACGTGCATGTCGGCAATGCGCGCGGTTTCAATTTTGCGCGGATCGCAGACGATGATTTTCGCCCCATTCTGTTTCGCTCGAATCACATGATTAGCGACGATAGGGTGAGAATCCGCCGGGTTGTAACCAAAGATAAACACTAAATCCGTGTTATCAATTTCATTAATGGCATTACTCATCGCGCCATTGCCGACCGATTGGTGCAGACCTGCAACCGAAGGGCCGTGTCAGACACGAGCGCAGCAGTCGACGTTATTGGTACCAATAACGGCGCGCGCGAATTTTTGCATTATGTAGTTGGTTTCATTACCCGTACCACGGGAAGAACCGGTAGTCTGAATGGCATCCGGGCCGTACTTCTCTTTAATGGCGCGCAAACGGCTGGCGACATAATCGAGCGCTTCATCCCAGGAGACCGACTCCAGTTTGCCGCCGCGCTGGCGACGGATCATCGGGCTTTTAAGCCGGGGCGTCAGGATCTGGGTATCGTTGATAAAATCCCAGCCATAATAACCTTTCAGACAGAGAGTGCCCTGATTGGTTTTGCCCTGTGCGGCTTCCGCCCGAACGATTTTGCCGTTATCGACCACCAGATGGATTTTGCATCCCGAGGCGCAATACGGGCAAACCGTGACGACTTTTTTCATCACTTTCGCTCCAGTTAACAGTGTCGCCCCCACTATGCATCTTCTATGCCATAACAATACTGGGGTTATTTACCGATATTACGCCGGAAATTTGCTCAAAATACTGACGAAAAACAGGCCATCGTCAAAAGTGACGTGACGAAGAGCGAGGGGGATGTGACCACGGTTAAAAATTCGGTATTTAGTCGCTGCATTTATAAATGACCGCCAACAGAATGGATCAGACTTACCCAAGCGAGCCTGGCGGAAGCGAACAATGAAACCTGCAATTCTGGTGGTAGATGACGATAGCGCGGTGTGCGAACTGTTGAAAGAAGTGCTGAGCGAGCACGTCTTTACGGTTTACGTCTGCCATAACGGGCAGGATGCGCTGACGCTCAGCGCGCAGCATGCGGATATCGCGCTGGTGCTGCTCGATATGATGCTGCCGGATATCAATGGCCTGAGGGTGTTGCAGCAGTTACAAAAACAGCGGCCGTCGCTGCCGGTGGTGATGCTCACCGGGCTTGGTAGCGAGTCGGATGTGGTGGTCGGACTGGAAATGGGCGCTGACGACTATATCGGCAAACCTTTTAACGCCCGCGTGCTGGTGGCGCGCGTCAAAGCGGTACTGCGGCGCAGCGGCGTACTGTCGGCAGAAATATCAATGGAAAGGCTGCCTGGCTTTACCTTTAATGGCTGGCATCTCGACCCTGAACGCTGCGAGCTGTTTAACCCGCAGCATCAGGTGGTTGGCCTGACCCAGGGCGAGTACAGTTTGTTGCTGGCGCTGGTACAAAATGCGAGGCGGGTGCTGAACCGTGAGCAGTTGCTGACTTTAACGCACAGCGAAAGCGTGGAAGTGTTTGATCGCACCATTGATGTGTTAATCATGCGCTTACGCCGCAAAATCGAAGCCAATCCCCACCAACCGGCGCTGATCAAAACCTTGCGCGGCCTCGGCTATGTCTTTGCCGCCGATGTAGCGCACAGCGATAAAGCCGCCTGAGCCTCAGCACTCTTGCAATAACGCCTCCAGCGTCTTCGCGCCGTCGATTGCATTAGCGCACAGCAAGCTGGCGCGCGCGCAGGCATGCGCCAGTTGAATGCTCTTTTGCAGCGACCAGGTTTCGTGGCAGCCGTATAAAAAACCGGCGCAAAAGGCATCGCCCGCGCCAACACTGCCGATAATCTCCGACTGGCTTAACGTGCGCGATGGGATCCACGCTCCGGCCTGATCTGCACTTTCGCCCCATGCGCCTTCCGGGCAGTGGATCACTACTCGCTGGCGCACGCCGGCGGCAAGCAGTTGTGCGGCGGCGGCAGCGATATTCTCAATATGTGGTTTATCGGTTTCGGTGCGCATCGGAAGCCCGCTAAATTCCCCGGCTTCCAGCTCGTTAATCACCAGAAAATCAAGGTGCTTCAGGCACGGCAGTACCAGCGGCTGGTACCGTGGATCGCCCTTACGTGACACCAAATCCAATGAGGTGAGAAAACCCTGCTCGCGCATCTGCGCCAGCAGTCGCGCGCTGCGTGTTCCATACTCTTCGTCCGGTAAGTCGAGACTATCAAGTAACAAGAGATAGCCGAGATGGAAAATCTTCATGCAGCCGTCCAATTGCTCAAACGCCGGTAAATCCAGCAGGCGGTTCGCGCCGGGCGAGTGAAAAAAGGTGCGCTGCCCGGAGGGATCGGTCATCACCTGCGACATTGATGTAGGCGCAGAAGGGGTGCGTTGCACCGCCTGGCGATTAACGTGGTACTGATCCAGCATCGCCATAATGTAATCGCCATCGCTGTCTTCGCCCACTAATCCCACCGCCTGCAACGGCATTCCTACGTGCAACTTTGCCAGTGTCAGTAGTACATTCAGCGGTGCACCGCCCGTTGAGCGCTCACTCTGGGTTATCTCCGCCAGCCAGCCGCGCTCCGGCCACTGCACGATCTGGTGAACGTGATCGACCAGCATATTGCCCGCCGCGATAACGCCGTTACGTGTCATCAGAGTTGCCCCGCGCTGCCGAAAATACGCATCTGCGTGGCCACGGTATCGGTGATGGCCTCTTCGACGCTCAACAGTAACTGAGCGAACTCATCGTACAACGGCTGGCGATCCGCCATGCGCTGCTCAATTACGCCGAGCGCAGCCTGTGACATGCCGGTGTAGAAATTGATTTTATGGATACCCAGCGAAATGGCGCGGCGGAAATCCGCATCGCTGATGCCGGAACCGCCGTGCAGTACCAGCGGCAGCCCGGTCTGCTGGCGAATAGCGTCCAGGCGCGTAAAATCCAGTCTCGGTTCGCCTTTGTATTTGCCGTGGGCATTGCCGATAGCCACCGCCAGCGTGTCGATACCGGTACGGTCGACAAAATCCCGCGCCCGCGTCGGGTCAGTAAAACAGGCTTCGTCGGCATGACCATACAGCGCTCCTCCCTCATCGCCGCCAACCGCGCCAAGCTCCGCTTCCACCGAAACGCCGACCGCATGGCACATCTTTACCACTTCCCGCGTTTGGCGAATATTTTCTTCATACTCCAGCACGGAACCGTCAAACATCACCGAGCTGAAACCGAGGCGCAGCGCGCGTACTACCGATCCAAAATGCAGCCCGTGATCGAGGTTTAGCACCACCGGAATGTCGTGTCGTGCGGCTTCGAATCTCACCGCTTCGACCAGCGACTCCAGCGAGACATATTTAAAATGGACTTCGGCGATGTTGATGATAAAGGGCGATCGCTCCTGCTTTGCGGCGGCAAACAGGGCGCGTAAGAAATGCGAGTCGAGCACGTTAAACGCGCCCAGCGCATAGCGGTGTTCACGGGCGTGCGCCAGACCTTCGGCGAGTGAAATCAAAGGCATAGATACCTCCTTTAGCCGAGGAACAGACGATATTCGTTACACAGCGCCAGCAGTGCCGGTTCGTCTTCCTGAATAGTGGTAAAGCGATCGACGGGGCGCAGGAAATGGTTGTCGTGCTCATCGTCATTCACCGATGACACTTCGCCAACCAGCACATCGCCAAAGCCCGGTTCACCCCAGAAGCTGTGATACAGCCCCGGCGTCAGACAAATACTTTCCCCTGGTGAGAGGCGCAACTGGCTGCCCGCCGCATGGGTCTGAAGGCAGCCATCAATGACCACGGTAACGTCGGAGGCAATCGTCTCTTCATGCGCGCCGGCGTTCCACAGTTCAATAATTAGATTACCGCCGCCGCGATTAATGATGTCCTCGCGCTTGCGCCAGTGAAAATGCATCGGCGTGAGCTGGCCGTCGCGCACATGCATAATCTTTTCCGCATAACATTTTTCATACGGCGTGCCGTTGGGCGAGCCGTTACGCAGAGTGAACAGCGTCAATCCCTGGGCAAAGAAATTGTCGCCGCCAAACGCAGTGACATCCCATCCCAGTTTCAGATCGAACACTTCACGCCACGCCGCGCGATCCAGCTGTTGCCACTTGGTGGGCTGGAAGCTGGCGAATGGCGGCAAATGGACATCGTGCATTGAGAAAAATTGCCGCGTGTGGCCGAGAATTTCATTAATGGCGGAGCGTTTCATTTCACCTCCAGAGAAGCTCCCCCGCGGGATAACGCGGGGGAAAATCCTATTTCACCGTCCAGCCTTTGTAGCTGCCGACGTTCTGTTTATCGATCATCGTCACCGGGATCAGCACCGGTGCGGTTGGCGCGGGCTTGCCTTGCAGAATGTCGTAGCCGATCTCCACCGCGCGGGCGGCCATCACTTGCGGATCCTGCGCTGGTGTGGCGACAAACAGCGAGTTTTTGCGTTTCAGCGCTTCTTCGCCATCCGGGCTACCATCGACGCCAACAATAAAGAACTCGTGACGCTGCGCCTGTTTGGCGGCCAGATCGGCACCGATCGCCGTCGGATCGTTAATTGCAAAGACACCGTCGATTTTCGGGTTGGCGGCAAGCAGCGAGGTCATCACTTCCAGCCCGCCTTCGCGGCTGCCTTTCGCGTTCTGGTTATCAGAGAGCACTTTGATATCCGGGTGGCGCTTAAACTCGGTCTGGCAGCCTTCGACACGGTTTTGCACCGCAGAGACCGGCGGCCCGTTGATGATCACCACATTGCCTTTACCTTTCAGGCGGTCGGTAATGTACTTACAGGCCATTTCCCCCGCCTGGGTGTTATCGGAGGTGATGGTGGCGTCGGCGCCTTCTGCCGCCACGTCAACCGCCACCACCACAATCCCGGCTTCTTTTGCCCGTTTCACCGCCGGGCCAATGCCTTTGGAATCCGCCGCGTTGAGGATGATCATGTCCACTTTGGCGGCGATAAAGTTATCGATCTGCGCGACTTGCTGGCCCAGATCGTAACCGCTGGAGACCAGCGTCACTTTGACGTTATCGCCCGCCAGTTTGCGTGCTTCCAGCTCCGCGCCTTTGGTGATCTGCACGAAGAAGGGGTTTGCCAGATCCCCCACCGTAACGCCGATGGACTTCAGATCTTTGGCCTGCGCAAACGGCGCGCTGGTCAGCAGAGCAGCGGCGCAGAGCGCCGTGACAAGAGGTTTAAGACGCATGCTGTAATCCTCACTTATGTTACTGTTTTGTAGGGTATTGTTATGCTGCCTGATGATGCCGGGTACGGTATTTGTCGATCAGCACCGCTATGATGATCACCGCCCCTTTGATCACCAATTGCCAGAAGTAGGAGACGCCCATCAGCGTCATACCGTTGTTAAGGGTGGCAATAATCAGCGCGCCAACCAGCGTGCCGGTAATCGTGCCGATTCCGCCGACAAAACTGGTGCCGCCCAGGATCACTGCGGCGATGGCGTCCAGCTCATAGCCGGTACCGAGGTTGCCGTTGGCGCTGTACAGCCGCGAGGCGCTCATCACGCCGCCAAGACCGGAGAGCAAGCCGCTCATGCCATAGACGAACAGCAGCACCAGCCAGACTTTAATGCCGGTCAGGCGCGCCGCCTGCATATTGCCGCCCACCGCGTAGATATGAACACCCAGCGTGGTGCGGCGCAGAATAAACCAGCACAGTACAATTACCGCCAGCGCAATCACCACCAGCCACGGCAGCGGGCCAAGATAGTTATTGCCGACCCACTCAAAACTGATATCGGAATTAATCACCGTGGTGCCGTCCGCCAGCAGATAGGCCACGCCGCGCAGTGCGGTATAGGTGCCGAGGGTGACAATAAACGGCGGTAACCCGGCAAACGCCACCAGCGCACCATTGAACAGGCCGAGCACCAGGCCGAGCATCAGCGCTGCCGGGACGGAAAGCAATGCCAGTTGGGGTATCAGCGAAACCACCATTGCCGCTACCGCTGTGGTGCCGAGAATCGAACCCACAGAGAGATCGATACCGCCGGTCAGAATGATGAAGGTCATGCCTGCCGCCAGTACAATGTTGATCGACGCCTGACGGGTGATATTCAGCAGGTTGCTTTCGGTAAAAAAGTTTGGCGCGATAAAGCCAAAAACCGCGACGATCAGGATGAGAATCGGCAGAATGCCGACGGTTTGCATCAGATCGCCCATCAACATCTTTTTGGCGGAAGGGCTTTTCGCTGCGTTCTCTTTGGCATCAGTCATGGTGTACCGCCTGGTGGTGGGATTCGTTAACGCCGGTGGCCAGCGTCATAATGTTTTCCTGTGTGATGTCATGTTGTTGCAACTCGCCGACAATGCTGCCTTCGCGCATCACATAAACGCGATCGCTCATGCCGACCACTTCCGGCAGCTCACTGGAGATCATCAGGATCGCCACGCCTTTGCGTGCCATCTGGTTCATGATCCGGTAGATCTCGCTTTTGGCACCGACATCTACGCCGCGCGTTGGCTCATCGAGGATCAGAATTCGCGGGCCGATCGCCACCCAGCGGGAGATCAATAACTTTTGCTGGTTGCCCCCGGATAAGCCGCCTGCCCGCACCTGTGCGTGCGGAACACGAATATTCAATAACCTGATGGCGTCATCGGATATTGACTGCGCTTTTTTGCGGTCGAGCATCCCCCAGGTCGCATCGCGCTCCAGCGTTGCCATGGTGATGTTTTCCTGCGCTGCCAGTTCCAGAAACAGGCCTTGCTCTTTGCGGTTTTCAGTCAGGAAACCGATGCCCAAATCGATGGCGGTGCGCGGCGAGTGGATCACCACTGGCTCGCCGTCCACTTCAATCATGCCGCCAGTGGCTTTGCGTACGCCGAAGATCAGCTGCGCCAGTTCGGAGCGCCCGGCACCGACCAGCCCGGCAAGGCCGACGATCTCTCCGGCACATACCTGCAAGCAGACCGGCTGGATTTTCTTGCCGTCCGTCAAGTCGTGAACGGTCAGACGTGGGTTACCGAGCGGAATATCGCGCTCTTTGTTAAACAGGTCGCTTAACGGGCGCCCGACCATCATGCGCACCAGTTCAGAGGCATTGAGTTTGTCGCGCGTCAGGCTGCCGACATACTGGCCGTCGCGCAGGACGCTGACACGGTCGGAGAGTTCATACACTTCCGCCATGCGGTGGCTGATGTAGATAATCGCCATCCCTTCATCGCGCAGGCGCAAGATCAGTTCGAACAGGCGATGCGTTTCGCGTGAGGAGAGGGCGGCGGTGGGTTCATCCATTACCAGAATACGGCTATTGCGGTGCAAAGCGCGGGCGATCTCCACCTGCTGCTGTTCTGCGATAGTCAGTTTCATCACCCGATCGGTGGCGTTGAAATTCGCGCCAAGACGGTCAATCACCGCCTGCGCCTGCGCCACCATCTCTTTGCGCTGGACCAGCCCGCCGCGGGCGATTTCACTGCCAAGAAAGATATTTTCCGCCACTGTCAGGTTTGGCGCTAACTGCATCTCCTGGTAAATCAGCGTGATACCGGCAGCGAGCGCATCTTTCGGGCTTTTGATGGCGTAAGGCTGGCCGTCAATCAGGATCTCGCCGCTGGTGGCGCTATACGCCCCGGCAAGAATCTTCATTAGCGTGCTTTTCCCCGCGCCGTTTTCCCCCATCAACGCATGAATCTCGCCGGGCCAGACCGTCAGATCGACTCCTTTGAGGGCGTAAAATTTGCCAAAAACTTTGGCAATGTTGCGCATCTCCAGTACAGGCGTGTTGCTCATCAGCGGGCTTCCTCGGAGGAACGATATCCGCACTTCATCACACGTTAGTAAATGCACAATGTCAGGTTCTGTTCATATTTGTCATATACCCGTCATACTTAAAGTTGCATGTGCGTTGGCTTTCCTCGCTCACCCCAGTCACTTACTGGAGTAAGCTCCTGGGGATTCTCTGCGTCGTCGCCTTCCTGCAACTCTAATTATTTTGGGTATAGTGATGTTACGCATCTGCGTTGAACCTCATCCGGAGCCACTATGTCGTATCGTGCGAACCCGTTTTTCACCAGCGCTCGCGGGCGTCTGCTGTTCTTCAATTTACTGGTGGTGGCCGTAACCTTAATGGTCTGCGGCGTCGCGGTACTGGGCTTTCGCCACGCCAGCCAGATTCAGGAACTGGCGCAGCAACAAACGCTGGACGATATGACCGGCAGCATGAATCTGGCGCGCGATACTGCCAGCGTCGCCACGGCGGCCGTACGGTTGTCGCAAGTGGTGGGGGCGCTGGAGTATAAGGGCGAAGCCGAACGCCTGAAGGCTACACAGAGCGCGCTGCAACACTCGCTCAGCCAGCTTGCCCGCGCGCCGCTGGCGCAGCAGGAACCACAACTGGTGGCGCAGATCACCCGCCGCAGCCACGAATTGCAGCAAAGTGTCACTGAGATGCTGGAACGCGGACAACAGCGTCATCTGGAGCGTAATGCGCTGCTCAGTTCGCTGTATCAGAACCAAAGTTATTTGCGCCATTTGCAGGCGATCACCACCCGGGAAGCGAGCAACATCCCGGATAGCCGCCTGCTTAACGAGATGGACCGGCTTATTATCGCCGCGATTCAGACGCCGTCTCCCCGGCCGACAATCAAACAGCTCTCCGACATCATGGGACAGTTGCCGCTGCGTGCTGCCAGCCCGACGGTGGATTTTATCCTGCCGGATTTCAGCGCCGAGCTGCGCAAGCTGGGGCCGCTATCGCTCCGGCTGGAAGAGAGTGATCTGGCGATTAGCTGGTCGATGTTTCATATCAAAGCGCTGGTGGCACTACTCAACAGCGACATCAACCAGTACGTTGCGCAGGTCGCGCAGGCGTCGGAACTGCGCACGGCGCAAAGCCACCAGGAGATGCGCTCGATCATTTCGTTTATCAGCGTCTTCGCCCTGCTGGCGCTGGTGATTACCGGCTTTGCCGGGTGGTATATCTACCGCAATCTGGGCTCGAATCTGACAGCCATTTCTCGCGCCATGTCGCGTCTGGCGCGCGGCGAACAGGAGGTGTCGGTTCCGGCGCTGCAACGGCGCGATGAGCTGGGCGAACTGGCGCGCGCGTTTAATGTGTTTGCCCGTAATACCGCTTCGCTGGAACACACCTCTAAGTTGCTGAAAGAGAAAAGTACACAGCTGGAAACCACTTTCCACGCGATGCGCGATGGCTTTGCGCTGTTCGATAATCGGGGGTGTCTGGTGGTGTGGAACCCGCAATATCCGTTGCTGCTCGGTCTGACGGCAGAGGCATTGCAACGCGGCCAGCACTATCAGAGCCTGTTACAGCAGGTGAGCGATCTTCCCGGCCACGTACAGGAGAATCTGGCTCGCCCGCTGCCCAAACCGCAGGAGTTACGGCTGGCGGATAACCGCACTATTGAGCTGCGTTTTAGCCCGGTGCCGGGGCGCGGCATGGTTAACGTGGTACTGGATCGCACTGAGCGTAAAGGGCTGGAAGAGGCGCTGCTGCACAGCCAGAAGATGAAAGCCGTCGGCCAACTGACCGGCGGGCTGGCGCACGATTTTAATAACTTGCTGGCAGTGATTATCGGCAGCCTTGAGCTGGTGACACCCGGCTCGCCGGATGCGTCGCGTATCTCTCGGGCGCTGAAAGCCGCGGAGCGCGGCGCGTTGCTCACCCAGCGGCTGCTGGCTTTTTCCCGCAAGCAGTCGCTACATCCCCATTCCGTGGAGATGCAGCCGCTGCTGGAGAATCTCGGCGAGCTTATGCGCCACTCGTTACCCGGTACACTGACGCTGGATATCGAAGCGCAAAGTCCGGCATGGCCCGCGTGGATCGATGTCGGGCAACTGGAAAATGCCATTATCAATCTGGTGATGAATGCCCGGGATGCGATGGAGGGCGAGAGTGGCACCATTAAAATTCGTACCTGGAACCAGCGTGTTACTCGCAGCGATGGACGCCGCCAGGATATGGTGGCGCTGGAGGTGATCGACCGCGGCTGCGGTATGTCGCAGGAGGTCAAAGCGCAGGTGTTCGAACCCTTCTTCACCACCAAACAGACCGGCAGCGGCAGCGGGCTGGGCTTGTCGATGGTATATGGCTTTGTTCGCCAGTCAGGTGGCCGGGTAGAGATTGAGAGCGCACCGGGGCAGGGTACTACCGTGCGTCTGCAACTGCCGCGCGCGACGGTGCAGGCGGTGGAAAGCCGCGAGCCAGATGCCGCGCAGGCGCGCGATAGCAGCGATACGTTGATTCTGGTGCTGGAAGATGAGGCCGATGTGCGCCAGACATTATGCGAACAGTTGCACGAGCTGGGCTATTTGACGCTGGAGGCGGAAACCGGTGAGCAGGCGTTGCAGTTACTGGCTGCTTCGACGGAGATTGGCGCACTGGTCAGTGACTTAATGTTACCGGGCGCGCTCAGCGGCGCGGAAGTGATTCATCTGGCGCGTCAGCACTATCCGCGTCTGCCGATGCTGCTTATTAGCGGCCAGGATCTGCGCCCGGCGCACAACCCTGCGCTGCCGGACGTGGAACAGCTGCGTAAACCTTTTACCCGTGCAGAGCTTGCGCAGGCGCTGCGACGGATTGCGGCGTAAAACGGCTACGGGCCAGTGTTGCCAGGCCCTGCGCGCTGTTAAACGCGGGTGATGAGGCCGCCATCCTGCGCTTCGCCTGCAATTGAGATTCCTCCGCTACCCGCTACGGCGGACTCTGCACTAACGTACAGCCAGTCCCCCCCTTTGAGACTGGCCTTATGAAACGTTACGCGACTGTGCTGTTATTCGGTGCTCTTTCACTCAGCGGTCAGATGGCGCACGCCGATATTATCGACGACGCTATTGGCAATATTCAGCGGGCAATTGGCGACACGTACAGCGCTGACAGCAATCGTGACGATGAAGACAGCAGCCACCGCGACGAGCAGTACCGGAATGATGACAACCGCTACCGCCAACTTGAAGACAGGCGCCGTCAGCTTGATGAACGCCAGCGTCAGCTCGATCAGGAGCGACGCCAGCTGGATGATGAAGAAAGCAGGCTGGAAGAGGACGATGGCCGTTAACGCGTCAGCGAGGGGATGCGCAAACCCAGGCGTTCCGGAACGATATCCTCAAGCAACGTGATTAATTGCGGGTCCATAAAATGGTATTCATCCGGGATATCAAGCACATAAACAGGTTTATGCTGCACCAGGTGGCTAAAGTCGGCAAGGATGCTGTTTTTGTGTTTTTCTTCCATCACACAGATAATGTCTGCCCAGGAGAGAATGGCGGGCGAAACGGTTTTTCTCGCATGGCGTTGTGTGCCAGCAGAGCGGGCATTTACCCCGGGATAGCGACGAAACACATGCTCAGCGGTCGGGCTGCGCCATTGGTTGCGGCTACAAATAAAAAGCACATTCATGGCAAGTGATACTCTGTAAGCCGCGATGTGCTAATTATTTATTGGTCACACGCGGGTATTTAAGACCCGGTTGCGTTATCCACAACCCTATCAGTGCGAGTCTGTACGCTTTATCCTTCAAACGACCTCTTTACAGGCTGCGTCTGCTTACCCCATGCCGGTAAGCAACGGGACGAATATATCCATATTGTGCGGTCTAATCCAGTACAATCCGCATGCCATCAAAACCCGCCTCAAACCCCGTCGGTAGCGTGTTATTCATCAACCAGACATCAAAGCGATGTCCAATATGGGTTAGCACGACGCGCGGGCAGCCAATCACCTCATTCAGGGCGATAACGGTGCGCAGATCGTTATGATTTTCCGGCGTCTCTGCGCAGGGCGGTTCACTGCAATCGATGATCACCACCTGCGGGCGATTATTGAGTAAAAACTTAAGCGTCTTATCCGGCAGACCGGCAGTATCCGAGAGCCAGGCGATCCGGCTGTGTGCCGATTCCAGCAGATAACCAAAGGTCAGTTTCGAGTGGTTCAGCGGCAGCGGTGTGACCTGCAATCCTTGTAGATCGAACACCACAAATGGCTCAACGATATGGCTGAAATCAAGCAGACCGGGATGTTTAAACAGATCGTCACAGCCTTGTTCATCCGGCGGGCCGTAAACCGGAATTTTCGCGCCTAAGCCCCAGCGCAGCGGAAACAACCCTTGCACATGATCCATATGGTAATGCGTCAACATAATCTGCTGAAACTGACCTGCCGGGAAACGCTCGATTAAATCGGCAAGCCCGGCATCCAGCAGCGTCACCGCGTCGTTAAACTGCACCACGCCGCTGCAAGGCTGGCGACGATATTGCGACTGTTGGCGCGCTCGTAAGCAGGCTGCACAATCGCAGCCGAATACCGGAACCAGTTGCGCACCACCGGTGCCGGTCAAGGTGAGAGTCAGGCTCATAGCGCCTCGCTTTAACGACTGAGTTAACGTAAACGGCGCGCGATGAATGCGCCGGCAGCATTACGCACTTTTCCCTTGTTGCGCTCTTATCAACGAGATCAATCCTTCCACTGACTGTAGCAGACTCCCGTCGTTGTTCAGCATCAGGCAATTACCTGGCGAGTAACGGGCTGCGCGCTCAAGCCGCGCACTAATTTCCGTGCTGCTTTCGCGCCCTCGTTTTTCCAGCCGCTGGCGCAAAATCTCCGGCGATACCTGCACATACACCGGCATCAACACGTCGCCGTATTGCGCCTGCGCCTGCGGCAGATGCCCGCGCGAGCCGTTGACCACCACATCAAACCCCGCCTGTAACCAGAGATCGACCTCCACGCCGATAGCGTAATAGAGATCGTTGGCGTGCCAGCTCAGGGTAAACAGATTCTGCCCGGCCCGGGTAAAAAACTCCTTTTCGCTCAGCTCGATATGGTTCTCGCTGCCGGAATCTGCCGGGCGCGTGATATAGCGGTGCGCCACCAGCAACTGGGGATGCTCGCGGCTGCGCAGTGCAGCCAGCAGCGAATCTTTTCCTGCGCCTGATGGCCCCATCAACCAGATCAGTCTGCCCATCAGAACACCCGTTTCCCCTCGCGCCAGACGTGATCGACGCGGACGTGGTCGCCTTTGTTGTGCACCAGAACCAGATCGGCTCGTTTCCCTTCGCCGAGTGTTCCTCGATCGTCAAGTTTGAGCGCCTGTGCCGGATTTTTCGTTACCAGGTGAATGGCGCGCGGCAGGGTGAAATCATTGAGCTCATCCGCCGCAACGCGGAAGGCAGCGTCCAACAGGCTGGCGGGATAATAATCCGATGAGAGGATATCCAGCATGCCGAGTTGCGCCAGTTTATGCGCCGCCACGTTACCGGAGTGCGAGCCGCCGCGCACGATGTTCGGTGCGCCCATCAGCACACTCAGGCCGTGCTCGCGCGAGGCTTCGGCGGCGGCAAAGGTGGTGGGGAATTCTGCGATCACGCTGCCTAACTGGTGGGATTCCACTACATGCTCGCGCGTGGCGTCATCGTGGCTGGCCAGTGGCAGGTTACGCGACCGACAGAGCGCGGCAATGGCCAACCGGTTAGGTTGTGACCACTCGGCAGCCAGCGCCAGTTGCTCCTGTTCAAACGCATCCATCTGCTCGTTGGTCAGGTGGTATTTGCCCTGAAAGTAGTCGCGATACTTTTCATAGCTGGCGTACTGGCGCTGGCCTGGCGAGTGATCCATCAGCGATACCAGTGTTACCGGTTCGCGGCCGACCAGCTTTTCAAACAGCGGCAGTGTGGTGTGATGTGGCAGTTCGCAGCGTAAATGCAGGCGATGTTCTGCTCGGTTCAGCCCGCGTTTTTGCGAATCTTCTACCGCGTTGATCATCTTCTCCAGATTCTCCAGCCGATCGCCGCCGTCGCGCACATCGCCAATGGCGACCGCATCCAGCACCGTGGTGATGCCGTTGGCGACCATCAGCGCGTCGTGGCTGCTCATCGCGGAATGGGCGGGCCAATCCACTTTCGGGCGTGGGGTGAAGAATTTGTCGAGGTTGTCCGTATGCAGTTCGATAAGACCCGGCAGCAACCAGCCGCCATCGCCATCATGGGCACCGGGCTGGCGGCTTTGGGTTTCGGCGAAGGTACGGATCACGCCGTCACGCACTTCCAGTGAACCGTCGACCACTTCGTCTTCAAGGATAAGTTTTACATTGTTGATAATCATGCGGAGATTCCCATCGGAAACAGACGGTCGGCGACATTTTCACGCACGGCCTCGTCATGGAAGATGCCGACAATCGCTGCACCGCGCGCTTTGGCCTGCGCGATCAGTTCAACGACGGCGGCGCTGTTTTTCGCATCCAGCGAGGCGGTCGGTTCATCAAGCAGAAGAATCGGGTAGTCAACAATAAAGCCGCGGGCGATGTTGACGCGTTGCTGCTCGCCGCCGGAAAACGTTGCCGGCGCAAGGTGCCATAAGCGTTCCGGCACATTAAGCCGCGTCAGCAACTGGCTGGCTTTGCCGATACAGACATCGCGAGAAAGTCCCAGCTCCAGCAGCGGCTGCATCACCACATCCAGCGCACTGACGCGTGGAATGACGCGTAAAAACTGGCTGACCCAGCCGATGGTATGACGGCGCACGTCCAGTACTTTTCGCGCCGAGGCCTGCACTAAATCGACCCATTCATCGCCATGTTTGACATGAATATGCCCGGCGTCCGGCAAATAGTTGGCATACAGCGAGCGCAGCAGCGTCGATTTTCCACTGCCGGAGTGGCCGTGCAGCACCACGCATTCCCCGGCGTTCACCTCCAGCGAGGTGTCGCGCAGCACCGGCAGACGCACGCCGTTCTGATGGTGCAGGACAAAGGTTTTGCTGACATTTTCCACACGCAAAACAGACATCGCAGACTCCTTAATTTTGCAATACCGAGGAAACCAGCAACTGGGTATAGGGGTGATGGGGATCGTCGAGTACGCGATCCGTTAATCCACTTTCCACCACCAGGCCCTGTTTCATTACCAGCAGACGGTTTGCCAGCAGGCGCGCGACGCCCAAATCATGGGTGACCATCACCACCGCAAGGTTCATCTCCACCACCAGGTTGCGCAGTAGATCCAGCAAACGCGCCTGTACCGACACATCCAGCCCGCCGGTGGGTTCATCCATAAACACCAGTTTTGGCCGCGTTACGAGGTTGCGAGCGATTTGTAGTCGCTGCTGCATCCCGCCGGAAAAGGTGGTGGGCAAATCGTCAATGCGTGACGGTGGGATCTCGACATCCGTCAGCCATTGTTGCGCGCAGGTGCGGATAGCACCGTAATGTCTCGCGCCGGTCGCCATCAGCCGTTCGCCGATATTGCCCCCGGCGGAAACCTGGCGGCGCAGACCATCCAGCGGATGCTGGTGTACCACACCCCATTCGGTTCGCAGCAGGCGGCGACGCTCGGCTTCGCTGATGGCGTACAGATCGCGGTCGTTATAGATAACCTGCCCCTGCTGTGGCACCAGTCGCGCTGAAATGGCATTCAGCAGGGTGGTTTTACCAGAACCGGATTCGCCGACAATGCCCAGCACCTCACCTGGCCATAGATCGAACGAGACGTCCTGAAACCCTTTGCCTGGCGCATAGAGATGGGAGAGTTGATTCACCGAAAGCAGCGGTTGGGTCATTTGCGTAAAACCTCGCTCTGTTGGCGGCAGTAGTCGGTATCGGAACAGACGAACATGCGTGTGCCAGTATCATCCAGCACCACTTCATCCAGATAACTGTGGATGGAACCGCAGATGGCGCACGGCTGATCCCACTTTTGCGGCGCAAACGGGTAATCCTCAAAGTCGAGGCTCTCAACCTGGGTATACGGCGGAACGGCGTAAATGCGTTTTTCACGCCCGGCACCGAACAGTTGCAGTGCTGGCATGAAGTGCATTTTCGGGTTATCAAACGCCGGGATTGGCGACGGGTCCATCACATAGCGGCCATTCACTTTCACCGGCCAGGCGTAGCGGGTAGTGAAGTTGCCGAAGCGCGCGATGTCTTCATACAGCTTCACCTGCATCACGCCATACTCTTCCAGCGCGTGCATGGTGCGGGTTTCGGTTTCGCGCGGTTCAATAAAGCGCAGCGGCTCCGGGATCGGTACCTGGTAAATCAGGATCTGATCTTCAGCCAGCGGCGTTTCAGGAATGCGGTGGCGAGTCTGAATCAGCGTCGCATCGGCGGTGCGCTCGGTGGTTTCCACGCCTGTTACGCGGGTGAAGAACTGGCGGATCGAGACGGCGTTGGTGGTGTCATCTGCGCCCTGATCGATCACTTTCAGTACATCGTCTTCGCCAATGACGCTGGCGGTTAACTGAATACCGCCAGTGCCCCAGCCGTAGGGCATCGGCATTTCGCGCCCGCCAAAGGGTACCTGGTAACCTGGAATAGCAACTGCTTTCAGCAGCGCCCGGCGGATCATGCGTTTGGTTTGCTCATCAAGAAAGGCAAAGTTGTAACCGGTCAGCGCGTTAGCCACGGGAGCTCTCCTGTTGCAGCTGTCTGAGCAAGTCCAGTTCAGCCTGGAAATCGACGTAGTGGGGAAGTTTGAGGTGTGAGACAAAGCCCGCCGCCTCGACGTTATCGGCGTGCGCCAGAACAAACTCTTCATCCTGCGCCGGGCTTTTAATCATTTCGCCGTAGTCTGCGGCTTGCAGGGCGCGATCCATCAGCGCCATTGCCATCGCTTTGCGTTCGCCCATGCCGAACACCAGCCCGTAGCCACGGGTAAAGTGCGGCGCCTCCTCTCCCGGGGCGATAAAGCCGTTGACCATTTCACATTCGGTGATCAGCAATTCGCCGACGTTCACCGCAAAACCCAGTTCTTCGGGCACTATTTCCACGTCGATATAACCGCTGCGGATCTCCCCGGCGAAGGGGTGATTACGCCCGTAACCGCGCTGGGTGGAGTAGGCAAGGGCCAACAGATAGCCTTCGTCGCCGCGCGCCAGTTGCTGCAGGCGCGCAGAGCGGGAGCAGGGGTAAACCGGTGGCTGGCGGGTGATATCGTCTGGCGTGACGCCGCTCTCCTGTTCAGCTTTTGCCAGCCCCTCTTTTTCCAGGAGTGCAAATACGTGCGGCGTGGTTTCCGGCGGCGCTTCGCGTTTCGGCAATGACGTCGTTTCGCCTTCAGCCAGCAGCGCAAAATCGAGTAAACGGTGGGTGTAATCGTAAGTCGGGCCAAGTAACTGACCGCCGGGGATATCTTTGTACACTGCCGAAATCCGGCGCTCTAAACGCATCTTTGTGCTGTCAATGGGTTCGCTGACGGCCAGGCGCGGCAGCGTTGTGCGGTAGGCGCGCAGCAGAAAGATGGCTTCGACGTTATCGCCGCTTGCCTGTTTCAGCGCCAGCGCTGCCAGTTCCCGATCGGCAATACCACCTTCAGTCATCACGCGATCAACGGCCAGATGCATCTGTTCAGCAATTTGCGCAACGCTCAGCTCTGCAAGCTCGCTGTCGCCGCGACGCTTATGTTCTTGTAGCGCGTGGGCTGCGGCTATTGCCTTTTCGCCCCCTTTGACAGCAACGTACATCAGAACACCTCCACCAGTGTGGTTCGTGGTATCGCCAGCGCGCGTTCGCCACAGGTCAGGATCACATCGATACCTGTGGGGAACGAGTGCGGACGGTCGGTAAATTCGTCGGTGATGCACTCCGGCAGCAGCGGCGCAATCATTCGCTCCTCCAGAATGCCAGGGCCGGTCAGGCGTAGCATGCGGCCGCCGCTCAGTGACGGCAGTTGTAAAATCAAGGTGGCGCTGGTTTCTGGGCTGATATCCGTGCCGCAGGGCAGGGCGCTGAGCTGTTCGGCACTCAGGGTGTGATCGGCGACGGCAAAAAGCGACTGCTGCGGCTGGTCTACCAGCGGCGCATTGGTATGAAAACGCAGGTTCTGGCGCACCAGATCATTATCAACCGCAGCAGAGAACCAGATCGGCGTGTCATTATCGGCCAGCGTCAGTAATACGCTGGTGGATGCCGGGTTAAGCGGCGGCCAGCCATGTTTCAGATGCGGTAACGAGACGATGACGCCCGGCTCGCTCATGGCTTTTAACAGACGGCGAAAACAGTATTGAGCATCGTGAACCGCCGATGCGAAAGCGGGTTGTAAGGTCATGCATTATCTCCGCGAACCAGGGTGAAAAAGTCGACCCGGCTGGCGTTGACTTCGGCCAGACGCGCAGCAATGCGCGCGGCGCGGTCCGCTTCCAGCGGGGTTATCAGGGTTTCCATCAGCGTCTGGAAATGGGTTGGCTCCTGCAATAACGCGTCGCACACGGCGCAACGTTCGGCATGGCCTTTGTCGCGCCCGAGCACCCAGCTAAAGCCGAGCTGACCGCTGCTCAAGCGCACGACGGCGCGGGTCAGCGTAGTGTCGCCGGGGAAGAAGCGATCGCCGGTGCCGCCCATACGCGCCTGCACCTGTACCAACCCGGTTTGCGGCTCGCGGACATGCTCATAGTCGGGCGTCAGGCCCAACGTACGCATCCGCGCCCGCAGCATCTCCGGGGTGGACTGGGCAAGCGCTGCCATCCAGCGTTGACGAGTAGGCGTATCAAAGTGCATCTCAGTGCTCCATGGTGAATTCGATCATGTCGGCGCGGGTCAGGCTGACGGAGTACTCCGTCGCGTTGACGTCGCCTTCGCGATGGTTAAGGGTGCGCACGCAGAGCAGAGGCGCCATATTGGGAATCTCCAGCCAGCGGCTCTCTTTGACCTGCGCACGACGTGCGCTGATGCGTGTCTGGGTACGTTTCAGGCTGATCCCCGCACGTTCACGCAAAAAGTCATGGAGCGAACCGTGGTCAAACTGTTGCAGCAGCGGCCACAGCGTGAGATCGGCGAAGTAGTGATCAATAAGACAGAGGGCCACGCCATTCACCCGGCGGCGAGTGCGCAAATGCACCACGTTGTCGCCTTCGCTGATGCCTAACGCATCGGCGATATGCTCGGAAGCCGGGCGCAGAACCGCCAGCAGGCGTTCGCTGGTGGGATGACTGCCCTGATCGAGCAGGTTCTGGCTAAAGCGCGCTTGGGCATTGAGTGGGTAATCAAACGGGCGCGTCAGCACCAGTACGCCGATGCCCTGGCGGCGTTGCACCCAGCCCTTCTCTACCAGTTGATCGATGGCGCGGCGTAACGTGTGGCGATTCACCTCAAAACGTGCGGCCAGTTGCTGTTCTGCTGGCAACCAGTCGCCGCAGCGATAGTTATTTCGCAACTCCTGCTCCAGCCTTGCGGCAATCTCTTGATAGCGCGTGGGGTAGCTGGTCGGATGTCTGGATAAGTGCATGGTCATCTGAACCTCACGGATAAAAAACGGCTGCCTTATGGCAGTCATCACAGCGTGAGTCCATGCTGGCGGACTAATGTTTCATTTGGGTTATGCAATCGTTGCTGAGAGATGAAGAGTGATCTGCAACGGGCAAAAAAAGCCGTTGACGGTTCTTGCTGGGGAATATGCTGTGAATCAGGTTTGCGGCGATGTGGCGACATTAACCCTCCACGGGATGCCGAATTTATCTGTCATCATGCCAAAACCGTGCGACCAGAAGGTTTCCTGCCAGGGCATCATGATGTGGCCTTCGGCGGCACAACCGTCATCATTCGCTTCCGGGGTTTAGGCATTTCGCCGAAGGTGATTTTATAGATTAATTCAGCCAGTAATGCCTGCTGGTACAACTGAATAGCATCGTTGCTCTGGTCTGAAAAAAAGATGTAGGGACTGCGCGGCATAATCATTACCACTGGTAACGAAATCTGCCATTGAGAATCGTGGGGGAAAGTGAAAGAAAGCCAGGCGGGAAGTGTGAACTTCCCGCCGAATCATCAGTTCTTTTTAACGAATTCTGATTTCAGTTTCATCGGACCGAAGCCGTCTATTTTACAATCGATATTATGATCGCCTTCAACCAGACGAATATTTTTAACCTTAGTGCCGATCTTCAACATTGAAGAACTGCCTTTTACTTTCAAATCTTTAATTACTGTTACGCTATCGCCGTCGGCCAGCAGATTGCCATTGGCATCCTTGACGATTAATTCGTCGGCGTCGTGTGCCGGTTCAGCATTGTTCCACTCGTGAGCGCATTCCGGGCAAATGAACATGCCATTATCTTCATAAGTGTATTCGGAATTACATTTTGGACAGTGGGGGAGTTGCATAGGGATTTCCTCTAAAAACATACAACGCTGGCTGTGGCCAGCACAAAAGGCACAATGCCTGAAAGGCGACGATTATACAGCAAAACCGCATAATTGCCGTTGTTATTGTTTTTCAGTCGTCAGGTTAAAAAAAGCGTGAGCGCTGACATAACCTGTCATTCGCTTAAGTAATGCTTATCGCAGAAAGGCCGGAAGCAAACTTCCTGAGATAATATTTAGAATATTTTATGGCGGAAATTGCCACCATTTCGTAATTCAGATATTGTGGCGTGTAGTATACGGTGCCATTAGATAACTAAACTGTCATGCCTACTACGTCTGTCTCTGCGACAGATAATTTCCTCTCAAATCGGGTGGGTAAATAATGACGATATATCCTGTTTGTTCCTGAAAATGAGCTACGCTCCGACTCTCTGGTCTTTAAAAGCCGGAGGTGTGACGCTGCCATTTTTTGAGAGAAAAATTATCTTTTCCTGAATTTCATCAGGTACTTATCTTTTCGGAGATATTTTCCACACGTAATTATAAAAGCCGAAACTTCACTAATAAAACATTCCGGCTAATTAAAAGTAAGAAAATTTGCGTTAAGGAAAGGCTTTTTCATGCACACACAAACAATTTTTGAATTAAGCCAGGAAGCCGAAAGGTTGTTGCAACTTTCATTGCATAATCTCCAGGCACTGAAAAAAATGCCGGCAGCGACGTTTGATGAGACGAACCTGGTCGGTAAGGTAGATAATGCCAATGTTCTGCCTTTGCATTTCAGCGCTCGCGGCGTAGAGGCGCAACAGGCTACGCTGCATAACGAATTACGGAAAATCACCCGACTGGAGATGGTGCTGGCGATCGTCGGTACCATGAAAGCCGGCAAATCCACTACGATTAATGCGATTGTGGGTACGGAGGTATTACCCAACCGCAACCGTCCGATGACGGCGTTACCAACGCTTATTCGTCATACGCCGGGTCAGAAAGAGCCGATCCTGCATTTCTCTCATGTCGGTCCGATTGACGCGCTTGCGCAACAATTGCAAATCCGGCTGTTCAATTATGACCGGGCAAAGCTGGCGCAGCAGCTTGAAATCGATAAAGACATGGCTGCGCTGTTGGATCGTATTGCGCAAGGCGATGCATTTGATAAGCACTATCTCGGTGCACAACCTATTTTCCAGTGCTTAAAAAGCCTCAACGACCTGGTGCGCCTGTCGAAAGCGCTGGATGTGGATTTTCCCTTCTCTGCCTACGCGACGATTGAACATATCCCGGTGATTGAAGTGGAGTTTGTGCATCTGGCCGGGCTGGATAATCAACTCGGTCAACTTACGTTGCTGGATACCCCTGGGCCAAATGAAGCCGGGCAGCCACATCTGCAAAAAATGCTCAATGACCAATTGGCGCGCGCTTCTGCCGTGCTGGCGGTAATGGATTACACACAGCTCAAATCTATCTCCGATGAAGAAGTCCGCCGCGCGATTTCAGCG
This sequence comes from Kosakonia arachidis, assembly GCF_900116535.1. Taxonomy (GTDB): domain Bacteria; phylum Pseudomonadota; class Gammaproteobacteria; order Enterobacterales; family Enterobacteriaceae; genus Kosakonia; species Kosakonia arachidis. The sequence goes on from NZ_FPAU01000003.1 coordinate 123,300, forward strand.
GTGGGGCGTTCGGTGCCGTTGTATGCGTTAGTGAATAAATTCGATCAGAAGGATCGGAACAGCGATGACGAAGATCAGGTGCGGGCGCTGATTTCCGGAACGCTAATGAAAGGGAATATCAACCCGACGCAGATCTTCCCGGTCTCTTCCATGTGGGGATATCTGGCTAACCGTGCGCGTCATGAGTTAAAACATCGCGGTCATTTGCCGGATCCGCAGGAGCAGCGCTGGGTACAGGATTTTGCTGAAGCGGCGCTGGGCCGACGCTGGCGCACCGCCGATCTGGATGATATTGAGCATATTCATCACGCGGCAGAGCTGCTGTGGGAAGATTCGCTGTTCGAGAAACCGATCCGTAAGTTACTGCACGCCGCGCATGCCAATGCTTCGCTGTACGCGCTGCGTTCTGCATCACATAAGCTATTGAATTACACCCAGAGCGCGCGCGAATATCTCGATTTTCGCTATCAGGGGCTGACGGTGGCTTACGAGAAACTGGAGCAGAATATTACGCGGCTGGAAGAAGATATGACGCTGCTGCGCACCAGCCAGGCGTCCGTCAGCGACGAGATCGAACATGAAGTCGAAGAGGCACTGGCGGCGGCGGAGATATTTATCCACGGCCAGCAGTTCGAAATTGTTGAGGCCATTGATGCCTGGTTCCATGATGGGCAGATGATGGAGACGCTTGGCGACGGTAAGGCTGATTTGCGCCTTGATGACCGTTATAACCCCGGTCAACTGGTGCTGGAAAACGAAGGCCAGGCGCAAATTGCCCTCAGTAAGATCCGTTCGGCCTGTGAAACCATTCTGCTGGCGGCGCAGGAGCGCATCAGCCGTGAACTGGTACTGCGTTTTGATGAGCTGGAAAACACGCTGACGCGTTCGCTGAACGATGCCATGCGCCCGATTGAAACGCGTATCAAAGAAGAGCTTAACCATGCTGGTTTCCGGGCACGTATCAGTTTTCCTGCCTTCCAGTCCAGTGCGCTCAGCTTTAATACCCGTTCCCTGTTCACCAACGTGATAGCGCCGGAAAATACACCTACCGGGCAGACATCGCGTTCTGGCAGTATGCGGGAAACGGTGTCGCGCTGGTTAAATAGCCCCGGTTGGGGGGGGGATGATGATGTCGATACCTCCACCCGCTACGTGATTGATATTGCTGCGTTGCATGAAAAGTTGATCGGCCATGTGGCTCATTTTTGTGAACAAATTCGTAAAGCTTTGGCAGCGCAGGTCGATGTTTCTGTTACGGCAGGAATGGCGACATTTTTCGCCGAATTCTCGTTAAGTCTTGCGGGATTACAGGAAAGTTTGCGTAGCAGCCTGGCGATACGTCAGCAAAACGAATCATCAGTGCAGATGTTGCGTCAGCATCTACAACAGTGCATCAGGACGGCTAACTGGATCCATGAAGATGCCCGGCTGTTACGCGATGATATACAAACCTTATTCGCAGCAGAGCAGCCATGAAAAATCAACTACTGGATGGCCCCGGACGGGTGCTGGAGTGCATTCATCCAAAATTTATCGTTGATCTGGTACAGGGTGCAGACACTGGGCGCCAGTTGCCGATTGTGCCTCAGCAGCAGTTATTTCGTGAACGCCTGACACAGGAGATCATCGCGCAAACTCAACTGCGACCGTGGGCGATGTCCGGCGTATTACATGAAAACGATACCCTACGTTTAGGGCTGGTGGAGAAGCTGGCGAGCATGCTCGACCCGGGACATCTGGCGCTTACGCGCATTACCCAGCGGCTTACCGCATTGCAGCAGGCGGAACGGCGTCCGGTAAATCCCGGCAGCACAAAACAGTATGAAGAGTTGTTGGGTCACTTCAGCCAGCGTGCTGCCTGGAAAGAGAAAGCGCTGACACAGCGTGGACTGGCGGTACAGGCCGGGCATCACAGCGAACAGGTTTTTGCCCACTGGCGCGCCGGGAACTACAACGGTTGGTCGATGGCCGGGCGCTGTTATGTGGCACTGGAGGAGCTGCGCTGGGGGGCATTCGGCGATGCCTGTCGTCTGGGTAATGAAGATGTGGCGAAGATGCTGAAAGACAATTTGTGCACCATGGCCGCCGATTTTCTGGCACAGGGGATCAATGCCGCTCCGGCAACCCGCCATTTTTATCATCAGTGGCTGGCAACACCTTCCACGCCGGGGCTGATGGATTATAAGGATTTACTCGGTTGGCTTGGCGACTGGTGCGATGCCGAACGCCATCCTGTTTGCTGGTCGGTCACGCAGAGCTGGCAGACAATAGCTCTCGGAATGCCGCGTCTCTGTTCGGCATTACGTATCGCCACGGCAATGGTGGAAGAGATCTTCGGTGAGTAAACGGTGTGTCCTGCAATTGTCTGGCCGGTCGGGCTGGTAATTGCAGGACATAGTGAACAACAAAAAGCCCCGTCAGGGCTTTTTTTTATTGGGATTTATTCCCGGTGAATTTGACCGGCTTTATTCACCATCGACTTTCACAGAATGCGCTAAAAATGGCGGGTAATCTTTGTAAGACATTTCGTAGTTCCGCTTTTTATGTGCATATCATGCTTTCTATGTAGTACTGATTTAATAATATTAAAATCAGATTTTATTTATATTGTTCTTATATTCCTTATAAATATTTGGTGGTGCTATTTCTGTTATTAGAGATGTGATTAGGTTGTGACTGAATAGCGCGGCGAGGACACTAGCAAAGTAATAATCACTGCACTGATAAATCATGGTGTTAGTGCGGATATAAGCAGTGTTGTGCTGTGGAAAAAGGGTGTGAAGGAGATGAAAAGGAGAGGCTGAATCCCAGTGGACAAAACTGTGTGAATTTGATCACACTTTTAAACCCTGTTAGGGTAAATAAGTCATTCACTGCCCAACAGGCGTCAACAGGTTCGGTTGTACGGCGGAAAACCGCCAGTGTAAGTAAACCTGCTACGCTTGAACAGCAAGGCTGAAAAGCTGTAAAAACGCCCGGCAGGGATAAGCGTCGGGTGGTTCAGGGCGCAAGCGAAAGAGGAAAATATGCATGCTAAAAAGGAAAAAAGTTAAACCCATTACATTGCGCGATGTGACCATCATTGACGATGCGAAATTGCGCAAAGCGATTACCGCCGCTTCACTCGGTAATGCGATGGAGTGGTTTGATTTCGGCGTCTACGGCTTTGTCGCCTACGCTCTTGGTAAAGTGTTCTTCCCCGACGCAAACCCCAGCGTACAGATGATTGCTGCACTCGGCACATTCTCCGTTCCGTTCTTGATTCGCCCGCTGGGTGGTCTGTTCTTCGGTATGTTGGGTGATAAGTACGGGCGACAGAAAATCCTCGCCATCACCATTGTTATCATGTCGATCAGTACCTTCTGTATCGGTCTGATCCCCTCCTACGCCACGATAGGCATCTGGGCGCCGATTCTGCTGCTGTTATGTAAGATGGCACAGGGCTTCTCCGTTGGCGGCGAATATACCGGCGCGTCGATCTTTGTTGCTGAATACTCCCCGGACCGTAAACGTGGTTTTATGGGCAGCTGGCTGGACTTTGGTTCGATTGCCGGTTTTGTGTTTGGCGCGGGCGTGGTCGTGCTGCTCTCCACTGTGGTGGGCGAGGATAACTTCCTTGACTGGGGCTGGCGTATTCCGTTCTTCCTGGCGTTGCCGCTCGGCCTTATCGGCCTCTATTTGCGCCAGGCGCTGGAAGAGACCCCGGCGTTCCAGCAGCATGTCGATAAGCTGGAGCAGGGAGATCGTCAGGGGCTGCAAGAAGGGCCGAAAGTCTCGTTCAAAGAGATCGCCACCAAACACTGGCGCGCGCTGTTGACCTGTATTGGTCTGGTGATTTCAACCAATGTCACCTACTACATGCTGCTGACCTATATGCCGAGTTACCTGTCGCATAACCTGCACTACTCGGAAGATCACGGCGTGTTGATCATCATCGCTATCATGATGGGTATGCTGTTTGTCCAGCCGGTGATGGGGCTGCTGAGTGACCGCTTTGGCCGCCGCCCGTTTGTGCTGCTGGGCAGCGTGGCGCTGTTTGCTCTCGCCGTTCCGTGTTTTATTCTCATTAACAGCAATGTGATTGGGTTGATTTTTGCGGGCCTGCTGATGCTGGCGGTGATCCTCAACTGCTTTACTGGCGTAATGGCTTCTACGCTGCCCGCCATGTTCCCGACGCATATTCGTTACAGTGCACTGGCGAGCGCCTTTAACATCTCGATTCTGATTGCCGGTCTGACGCCGACCCTGACGGCCTGGCTGGTAGAAAGCTCAGAAAATCTGTTAATGCCTGCTTACTACCTGATGATTGTAGCGGTGATTGGTTTGATTACCGGCCTGACGATGAAAGAGACAGCGAATCGGCCGCTGAAAGGCGCGACGCCCGCCGCATCGGATATTCAGGAAGCGAAAGAGATCCTGCGTGAGCACCACGACAATATCGAACAGAAAATCGAAGATATCGACGCGGAGATCGCCGAGTTGCAGGTGAAGCGCACACGTCTTGTGGATCAACACCCGCGAATTAACGAGTAAGCGTGACCGCCAGCAAAAAAGACCCGTAAGGGTCTTTTTTGGGCACAGCATGAAGTCAGGTGCTGCTCAACAACCTGCCGCAATAAAATCGCCGTTCGCGCTGACCGGGATCACCGTCAGGAACAGCACCACGGAAAACAGCATCAGCGCTATACCACCGGCAATTTTTAGCACAGGCACCAGCCAGCGCATCTGGCTTGCGTCATCGCCAAAAAAGATGGCTGTCCGGTTGCGCGCATAGCGCACTGCCAGCGATAAGCCAAGGATTGACAGTGCGGTGCCAATCGCCATCGTCATCACCGCTGCAATCCCCCAACTCACGATACCGAGTGCGTTCGAGAACAGTAAAATCATAATTGCCCCGCTGCATGGCCGTGCGCCAATGGCGAGGATCACGCCGAGGCGGGTTTTCCAGTCTCCTTGCATGCTGGCACCGACGCCATGATGGCCACAGCCGCAATTGGCATCATGGTGATGTAGCGGGGAAAAGGCGTTGAATTTTAGTTTGCGTGGCCGCAGGCTTTTCGCGGCATTCCACGCCACATAAGCGCCGAAGCCGCCGATCATTACGGCGCTGACCTTCTCCACGTACCAGCGGCTTTCACTGAGATCGCCGGAGGCGAGGTTAAACCCGATCGCCAGCACAAAGACAAATAGAATGGCGCTGACGCCCTGCATCAGGCTGCCCAGCACCGGGATAATGCGCGCGGCGATCTGGCTTTCGTTATTCGTGCTGAGATAGGTTGTCACAATAAATTTGCCGTGGCCTGGCCCGACAGCATGCAGTACGCCGTAAAAAAACGCGCCGACCAGCAGCCATACTCCCCCGCTATATTGGTGATTATTGAGCTGAAGCAGATACATGACCAGGTAACGGTGCAGGGTGATTTGCGTCGCCAGACACCATTGCAGAAATGCCGCCCAGTGGGCGTGCAGGGTGAACAAAGCCGCTACGGCTACCGCCAGCACGGCGAATGCGAGCGGCCATCGCCAGTCGCGGGTCAGAATTTGCGTGGTCATAGAATTCAGGGGATTATGGATGATTTTCGCAGTATAAGCGGCGAAGATATCCGCCTCCACCCCTACCGCGCGTTTTACTTTTTAAGCAAGGGTGTATGCCAGCGCCCCAGAAGCAACATGAGAAGAGTGTGAAAAATCTGCTGCTGATCGTGTTTACCTTAACCACGTTTGCCACGAATGCTGTACTGCATCGCGCAAAAGCAAAAAACTGCCTTTGGGAACTATTCCATTTCACTAATATCCTAAAATCACCAATTGTTATCCCTGAAAATTAATATTTCTATACAGAGTATAAACGAAAGAATTTAATTTACATTGGTCGATTGACAATAATATTGGCTATGAGTAGATTTCTCATGCCTGAGTTGAGGCCTTTCCTAAACTGACATAAGAGACAAATGGATACTGAATTTAGTCGCTACCCGAATAATGCCTCAGTGGCTGTTCGGGTAAGTAAACATGAAATCGATTGTGATCACTTCTTCGTTTTGGTGTGTCTCTCCGGAGCCTGAGGCTCTTGTGTTGCGCCACCTCGACCAGGGGTATCACGGTCCCGAGGTGTGTTATGAACTTCAAATCTACCTTTTTTCCTGGTGTCAAAGCAGTGACATCAACACTCCGTGTCCGGACGCCTCACGATAGGGTGGTTTCTGCACGTAAAAAAACATCAATGTCAATTTTATCTTCGAAAATCAGTGTGTTGAAAAAACGCATCACGAACTGGCGTGTCAGCCCTGTCACCGGTCAGTTGGAGCGTCGTTGCAGCTTCTCTGACAGCGAAGACCCGCAAAGTAGACCTTTCATTGCCTGATTCAGCCGTTACGCTGCTCAGGGTATCTGCGCGCTATGCCGCTGCCAGTGCCCGAGTGTCACGCTGAATTACATAGCTATTGGGACATGTTTATTTCCTGATGTATTCAAACGGATACAGCAGCAGAAATAATCACGTCCAGATAAAAAATAATAAATTTCTCGCCTGTTTATTTAGAAAAATAAATAGTGGGAAGCTCTGTGCGAAATTAATTAAAAACCGATCGCTTATACGGCATCGAGCTATTTTGGGCCGCCCTTAATCCGGTGTTAACCGTAAAAAAGCTTGCTGCTGTCCGGCGACAGGAGCACCACCATGACAGTACAAACCAAGAACCGTAATAAAAAAAGCATGCATTCTATGCATGCCGTCCAGGAAGCCAAAAATGGCGTCGCTGAGATCCTGGTCAACCTCAACACCACCCGTGAAGGGCTGCAGGAAGCTCAAGCCAATGCCCGGCTGGAGCGGGACGGCATGAACGAAGTCGCTCACGACAAACCGCCTCACGCGCTGATCCAACTGCTGATGGCGCTCAATAACCCGTTTATCTACGTGCTGGGTATTCTGGCAGGGATCAGCTTCTTTACCGATTACTGGTTGCCAACCAGTCACGGCGAGGAAGGTGATCTAACCACCGTTATCATCATCGGCACCATGGTGGCCCTCAGCGGCCTGGTGCGCTTTTGGCAGGAGTACCGCTCGGCGAAGTCTGCTGAAGCGCTGAAAGCAATGGTGCGCACAACCGCAACGGTAGTGCGTCGCGAACACGCGGGGCAAAAAGGTACACCGCGTGAGATCCCGATGCGTGAGCTGGTCGTGGGCGATATCGTGCAGCTCTATGCTGGGGATATGATCCCGGCTGATATTCGTTTGATTGAATCACGCGACCTGTTTATCAGCCAGGCCGTTCTGACCGGTGAAGCGCTGCCGATTGAGAAGTACGATACCCTTGGCGACGTGGCGCAAAAGTCCGCACACGACGAGGCGAGCGAAACCGAAAATCTGCTCGATATCCCTAATATATGCTTTATGGGGACTAACGTGGTCAGCGGCACCGCGCAGGCTGTGGTGGTCGCCACCGGGCCACGGACCTATTTTGGTTCGCTGGCAAAAGCCATTGTCGGTACCCGGGCGAAAACGGCGTTTGACCGCGGCGTTAACAGCGTCAGCTGGTTGCTGATCCGCTTTATGCTGGTAATGGTGCCGGTAGTATTCCTGATTAACGGCGTGCTGAAAGGCGAATGGTGGGATGCCCTGCTGTTTGCTCTGGCGGTCGCCGTCGGCCTGACGCCGGAAATGTTGCCAATGATCGTCAGTGCAAACCTCGCAAAAGGCGCGGTGGCCATGGCAAAACACAAAGTGGTGGTAAAGCGTCTTAACGCTATCCAGAACCTGGGGGCCATGGATGTGTTGTGTACTGACAAAACCGGTACGCTGACGCAGGACAAAATCATCCTTGAACATCATGTCGACACGCACGGTCAGAAAAACGAGTCCGTGCTGGCACTGGCCTGGCTCAATAGCCACCATCAAAGCGGCATCAAGAACCTGATGGATCAGGCGGTAATTTACTTCTCTGAAAATGAACCGGATTTCGTCAAACCTCAGGGTTACGCTAAAGTCGATGAAATGCCGTTCGATTTTGTTCGCCGCCGCCTTTCAATTGTGGTGAAGGACAGCCAAAACAACCACCTGCTGGTGTGCAAAGGCGCAGTAGAAGAGATGATGAGTATCGCCACACACATGGAAGAAAACGGCAGGATTGTGGCGCTGGATAATCAGCGGCGTGACGAGATGCTGACGATGGCGAACGATTACAACAAGGACGGCTTCCGCGTACTTGTTGTGGCCACTCGCGACATACCTGGCGGAGAGGTTAAAAAGCAGTACCGCACCGATGATGAGCACGACCTGATTATCCGTGGTTTCCTCACCTTCCTTGATCCACCGAAGGAGAGCGCAGGCCCGGCTATCGCCGCTCTTATGGATATTGGCGTAGCGGTAAAAGTGCTGACCGGCGACAACGAGATCGTCACCACACGCATTTGCCGCCAGGTGGGTCTGGAGCCGGGTGAACCGGTTCTTGGCACCCAGATTGAGCGATTGAGTGACGCGTCCCTGCAGCAGTTAGTCGAAGGGCGTACCGTGTTTGCCAAGCTGACGCCGCTGCAGAAATCACGTGTGCTGAAAGCGTTGCAGGCCAATGGCCATACCGTCGGCTTCCTCGGCGACGGTATTAACGATGCTCCTGCCTTGCGCGATGCCGATGTGGGCATCTCAGTAGACAGCGGCACCGATATCGCCAAAGAGTCCGCTGACATCATCCTGCTTGAAAAGAGCCTGATGGTACTGGAAGAAGGCGTAATTAAAGGCCGCGAGACCTTTGGCAACATCATGAAGTACCTGAATATGACCGCCAGCTCTAACTTCGGCAACGTATTCTCGGTGCTGGTTGCCAGCGCATTCATCCCGTTTCTGCCCATGCTTGCGATTCAATTGCTGTTGCAAAATCTGATGTACGACATCTCCCAGCTCGCACTGCCGTGGGACAAAACGGATAAAGAGTTCCTTAGCAAGCCTCGCAAGTGGGATGCAAAAAACATCGGACGCTTTATGGTCTGGATTGGCCCGACATCGTCCATTTTCGACATGACCACGTTCGCCCTGATGTGGTTTGTGTTCAGCGCCAACAGCGAACATATGCAGACGCTATTCCAGTCCGGCTGGTTCATTGAAGGGCTGCTGTCGCAGACGCTGGTGGTTCATATGTTGCGCACCCAGAAAATACCGTTTATTCAGAGCAGCGCCGCCTGGCCTGTATTGATGATGACCGGCCTGATTATGGCAATTGGGATTTATGTGCCGTTCTCTCCGCTCGGGCCGTTGGTTGGGCTCCAGGCACTGCCGTGGCAGTACTTCCCATGGCTGGCAGGCACCCTTCTCGCCTACTGCTGCGTGGCTCAGGCAATGAAGACCATTTACATCCGTCGCTTCAAACAGTGGTATTAACTTCGCGGTAAACACAGTAATACGGTGCCGCTTCGGCGGCACCGCTCTGACAGGTAACTCGAGCTGGAAAGCATTATGGAAAAGCGAACCCCCATTATTTTCCTGATTAAAAATAACCCGTGCCTTGCGTGTACGTGCTTTGGCACGGTACGCCAGAGGGAAAATTCGCTATTGGCACACGAAATTATTCCTCATTTTCGCCCGCATCATGAATCGTTTTTCGATCAGGCTACTGTGTTGTGTGGCTGCGCCCGTCCATAAGAGGGGGAATTAATCATGTCCGGAACTGATCTGTTGCTGGCACCATTGCTTTGCTGCTTTGCTGCTTTGCTGCTTTGCTGCTTTGCTGCTTTGGGGCAGCCATATGATCGCTACTGCACTGCAGCGCGGATTTGGCACTCGGCTGCGTAACGGGATGGTGCGCCACCTCACCAACCGCTTCACCGCACTACTCTCGGTACCGGTATTCTGCAAAGCAGCACCGCGGTAAGCATGATGGCCACATCGTTTACCACCGCTGGAACGCTCAGCCTGGCACCCGCGCTCGCGGTGATGCCAGGCGCTAACATTGGCTCCACGCTCGTCGTGCAGTTGATGAGTTTTAACACTGAAATCGTTATTCCGTTGCTTTTATTGATCGGATTTGTGGTCTTTAAGCTGCGCGATCATTCCAACTTTGAGAGTGTGGGCTGTGCGCTCATTGGGCTTGGGCTGATGCTGCTCGCCCTGCATCTGCTTGGCGGGACGTTGGCCGACATTGAGGTTACACCGGTTTTCCATGCTGTAATGCAGGGGCTGCAGGGAGATACCCTTATTGCTCAACTGGTAGCAGTGATCCTGACACTGTTTTGCCACTCCAGCGTAGCGATTGTTTTATTGATAGCTTCCCTCGCCACCACCGGCGCCATGATGCCTGCGACGGCAATCGTGTTGGTGTTTGATGCAAACATAGGCGGTGCGCTACCGCCGGTTCTGAACGCGGGTTCAGGCGTGGCTCGTCGGTTGCCGATTGGCAACCTCATCATTCGCCTGTCTGGATCTGCTCTGGCATTACTGCTGCTGCCGCTACTAACTGATTATGTACAAAAATTAGGGCTAAGCATGCCGCAACTGGTGGTCTGGTTCCCTACAGCGTTTAGTGCCGTGCTCGCGCTGCTGTTTAAAAACAATAACCGCCATGGTGCGTATGGCCTTCTTTTCAATCAAAAAATTTAAGGGAAACAATAGTGAGAGTTTTAATCTGCTCCGGTCGATTTTATGCCGACATCCATACCCTCACTCGTATACTGGATTTATATACCCGTACGCAGACAATAGATGTGCTTATCCATGGAGGTCACCATGCATTGGGCCGTGCCATTGAAACCTGGGCACGAGACAAAGACATTCACATTATCCGCTATCCGGCAAACTGGGCACTGCATGGTAAATATGCGGAAACCCGGCGTAACCTGTTTATGCTTGAAGACAGCCGTCCTGACGTGTTGCTGGCCTTTCCTGGCGGAGAGGACACAGCGGAGTGCATAAAAATGGCACAAAATATTGGAATCCGGGTAATCGAAGTTTAACGTCAGGTCATATATGGGAGATTCCTGATTAATTGTTATCATTTATCACTATTAGTCAGGATAAATTTTTTCTGCCTCAGAACTTGGCAAACCAAAACAGAATGCGTTTATCGAATGTTTTAACTGGAGGTGCCGTACAGAAATTCTGGATTGTTACCTGTTCAAGACGCTGAATGGAGGACAAGAAATTACAGAAGGCTGGCTGACTGAATATAACAGCGAACGGCTCCGTTAATTCCTGAATAACCTGACGCCAGATAAATGCAGGTTGATGGCTGAAAAACCAGCAATCTTAAAGAGTGTATGGGGCTAAAGTGATCTACTTACAGGTTCGCTTATATTTTAGCTCCATCTAAATTAAATGAAGATCTATTAATGAATAATGCCTTAGACTCGCGACCAATCGGCATGGGTTATCTGGGCTCTCAGGATACGTTTTGTAGTGCATCAAAAAATCATGACACAGGAATAACCGATTTCCACATTCCCTCATACAAAATCGGTTATTCAGTGCAGTCCTGGCCAAATCTTTAATTTGAGGACTGCACTGTAAGTTTCATCTAAGTAATGTTATCAGGTAAAAACCCGCCGCGGTCATGAGCAGCGACCCTACCACGTGCACCAGTACGGAAGTGAGGGCCCACAAGTAATTCCCCACCTGTAATAATGTGAAGACTTCTACAGAGAATGTTGAAAAGGTTGTCATCCCGCCACACAGGCCGGTAACGATCAGCAGTTTCCAGGCAGGATCCAACTGAGGATTGCGCATAAAATAGGCCATTGCGGCACCAATGATAAAAGCACCAAGCAGATTAACCACCAGTGTTCCGGGCGGAAGTGATGGAAAGACACTGTTGAGCTTAAGCCCAAGAAACCAGCGGATGACACACCCCACGGCCCCGCCAATAATAACTGCTGCTAACTGACTCAATGCGACACTCCCCACCTCAGGTGAATATAAATTCGAACCAGGATGTATGCCGGACCTGGCCGGCATACACACTCAAAATGCCGTTATGATTTTTTTCAACCACGGCGAACAAATGCCTTAATACCTGCATAACGGGCTTCACAGCCCAACTCCTGCTCAATGCGCATAAGCTGATTGTATTTTTCGATGCGTTCGCCGCGGCAGGGTGCACCGGTTTTCAGATGTCCAGCCCGTAGCGCCACTGTCATATCGGCGATAAACGTGTCCATGGTTTCACCGCTGCGGTGCGAAATAAAAGCCCCCCATCCGTTTTCATGACACAGTGAAACCGCGTCGAACGTCTCGCTCAACGTGCCAATCTGATTGAGTTTGATGAGGGCCGCGCTGGCAAGGTGTTCTTCTATTCCCCGGCGGATATACTTCACATTCGTCACAAACAGGTCGTCACCGACCAGTTCGGCGCGGCCACTAAGTTTATTATGCAGGTATTTCCAGCCGTCCCAGTCATCCTCGGCGAGCCCATCCTCAAGCAGAATAATGGGGAACTGGTTCATTAGTTCACCATAATAATCCGTCATTTCTTCAGAGCTCAGGGCGCTGCTTTCGGTGCGAAGATGATATTTCCCGTCGCTGTAAAATTCACTGGATGCCGGGTCCATACAGATACTGATATCTTCCCCCGGCCGGTAACCCGCTTTCTCAATTGCCTGAACAATGAATTCCAGAGGCTCCCGGTTTGAGGAGACGGTCGGAGCAAATCCCCCTTCATCACCAACAGCTGCGGAGAGGTGTCGGGACAGAAGGAGCTGGCGCAGGGCCTGATAGACTTCGCTGCCCTGACGGACAGCCTCTGCCAGCGTTGACGCACCGTGCGGTGCTATCATGAATTCCTGAAAATCGGCACCCTGACCACGGGCATGAACGCCACCGTTAATAATATTCATGCACGGAACCGGCAGAAGACTGGCATTGAGTCCGCCGAGATAGCGGTAAAGCGGCTGACGAGTGACCTGAGCAGCCAGTCTGGCTACCGCCAGCGAAACACCCAGAATGGCATTGGCACCGAGCCGGCTTTTGTTCTCCGTGCCATCCAGTTCCCGCATCAGATTATCCAGTCGCCGCTGATCGCGAATATCTGTTCCCCGGATGGTGTCGCAGATTTCTGTCTCCACGGCCTTAATGGCATCAAGGACGCCTTTCCCGCCGAAGCGCCCTGTATCGCCATCACGGCGCTCAGTTGCCTCTCTTGAACCAGTACTGGCCCCTGAAGGTACCGACGCGCGCGCCATCTGCCCATCAGAAGTAAAAGCGTCCACCTCAACAGTGGGATTACCGCGGGAGTCAAGAATTTCGCGAGCGGTGACTTTTTCGAGTAGAAAATTCATACAGTTCTCCTGTAGTTCAGTCGTGAATGTGTTTAATCAGAACGTCTACATTCAGGTGGTTGATGTATTCTGCCGAACGGGATGTCAGTACTCCCAAAAAGCGGTTACGGTGACCTGCTATAACAAGGTCAACGCCCAGGTCGGCAATGCACTTATCCACATCCTCAAAGCGCCGCATAGTGACCAGCTCCCTTACGTCAACGTGCTCAGCCACAGAAGACGTCAGCTCACTGAGCAGCGCCTTTGCCTGAACAACATCTTTTGATACGGCATCATCCATCAGGCTGTCCGATACGTAATTCATCTCCCGATAGTCATTGCAGATATGAGCAAGTGTGATCTTCATTTGCAGCAGGTGGGATAGCGTTGTCGCCAGTGCGAGGAGGGGCACGCCGTCTTCTTTCCCCTGAACAAGAACAAGTGCATGTGTGTAGATTTTCATGTCTGTCTCCGGTTTTGACTGAGGAAGTGCTCCAGCCAGGACAGAAGCTGTTCTGCTGACTGTCCGGTGATATCGGTTTTGGCGGTCAGGAGCACACATGCAAACGCCCTGTGTTTTATTCCCGACAGGGCAAAGAGCTCACTGGTTGTACGGATATCGTCTTCCGTCGTGGTGGGTGAGCGCAGAATAACTGTGTTGCTGAGTAGCACGCCAGGAAGCAAGATGGGGGGTATCGTGCGGCGCATTTCTGCATCCATCAGTAGCCAGAGTACTGTCGCGCTGTTGCCTGCCGGTTTAATCCTGGCTTCCGGCGGCAGTTGCGTGACCAGACCGCCCAGCCGGTGATGGTCGATAATCCCGACGATATTACTTTGAAGAAGGTCAGCAGGCCCCTGTACCGGCTCGGTAAAATCGGCCAGCCATACTTGTTCAGCTTTCAGTGGAATATCGAGCAGGGGTGGCAGGGGGAGCCCGGCAGCTTCAAAAATATAGCGTGTCTCAGGGGTCGCTTCACCGGCCCTCCAGTCACGGGAGGGACGGCCACATCGGTTGAGCCAGCCCGCCGTCACGGCTGCGGTACAGACAGCATTGCTGTCAGGGTTAAGATGGACAAAAACATTAATCAAAGGCGTATCCCCGTTAAGGGAAGTACACAGGCCGGAAGGATTTATCGACGGCCTGACATACCTCCTGAAAATCAAGAGTCATATCAGGCGTCATCAGCCCCGAACGGGGCGGTTGGGAAAGGTGGAACGCCATCACCTTGCAAGCAGTATAAGTCACAAAAAAAAACCTGTCAGCCGACATTTTGACTTATTACTTTCGGTTAATATTTACTCACAACAGAAGCAAACAAGGTCCTCAGTTCATTGGATGACGAATAATTCTGCTGAGGTTTTTTAGCGTTAAGGCTGGCGCCATTTTTCAGACGCCAGAAAATTCTGCGATTCAGAACGACTGCATGGCACTGATTTTACCCTGTTGCCAGTTGCTTTCTGACTGACGTAACGCGTTGCTTATGTCGGTCAGACGATCGGATGGCAGCGTTTTAGGCAGCAAATCCAGCCCAACAGTTGAGAGTATTTGTCCATAGGTATTGCGCAGTTCCGCGTAGGCAAGATCCTGGCGAAGATTGGCGTTCAACGCGTTGAGTTCCCCCTGAATCAGTTGCAACTCGCCGATACTGTTTGCCTTGTAGCGGTTTCTCAACTGCCCGGCAATCTGACCATCGAGATCGCTCAACTCCTCGCTGGTTTTGTACTGGCGCTGCGCTTCATTGAAATTCGCACGGGCGACATACAGTTGCGCCATAATTGCCAGAGACATGGCCTGGCGCTGCACTTCTGATACGCTCTCATTGGCTTTTGCTGTTTTATAAGCTGCTGGCCCGGACAGCAGATTAAACAGGTTCCAGGTGACCTTGACACCCACATCAGCCCAACTCTGATTCACCATAAAGGAGTTGCTGTCGTAATGTCCCCCGGCACTGACCTCCAGCCCTGGCAACATGCGCAGCAACGTTTTACGGGTTTCGGCTGTATGGATGCGCACCTGATAGTCCTGCTCCCTCAGTTCCGGGCGACTTAACAGCGCGGTCTGTTCCAGGGTGGCGAAATCGACATTCAGTTGCGGCACGGACATGTCATCTTTTTCCGGCAAGGACAACGTATAGGCGGTATCCAGTGGCAGGTTCATTAAGGTTGCCAGCTCGGTTTTTGCCAGCGATAACGCCCGACGTTGCTCCTCCAGTTGACGCACGGCATCAATCAAGGTGCGGCGATAACTCAGTACTTCGACAGGATCGCCCACCTGCTGTGCGCTCATATGCTCACTGGCTTCACGCGCCTGGTTAACCCGGTCGATCAGGCTGTCGATACGGCCCAGCAGGCGTTCCGCCGCTACGGCCCGCCAGTAGGCAGAACGTACATCCTGAATAATGGTATGTACAACCTTGCGTTTACGTTCATCGGCGATCCAACGTTGATCTGCGCGTTGCTTGGCGCTGACATAGCTGACGCCAAAGTCTAATACGTTCCAGACCATAGTCAGATCGGCAACGTCACGGTTCTGATCCAGCGAGGTGGATGGCTCCAGCGATTGTCGCCCGGTTTCAATGCTTCGGCTGCTGGATGCACTGATATTGCTGCGGCCAACGTAGCCTGCCGACATGGCAATTTGCGGCAGCATGTCATAGCGTGCAAGCTCCAGTTGTTGTTGTGATAATGCCTGCTCCATCACTTTAAGACGGGCTTCCAGGTTGTATTTAAGTGCCCTCGCCATAGCATCATAGAGCGTTATCGGTGCTGTCACCGGCTCTTGCTTGCTGAACATGGCGATCTTGTCCTGCTGAATACGCTGCTCACCTTCCGCTTTGGAAAACGGCTGGCTGTTGACGGCGCAGCCGCTCATGGCCACCACGATGAGACTCAGACTGAAAAGTTTCCGACCCTTTAACACGATTCTACCCCTGCTGACTCTTGTTGTTATTGTCATCCACGCCTGACCCAGAGGCGCGTTTATGTGCGTTGTTTGTCGTCTGTGATTTGGCCGACATCCTTCAACGCCTGCTCCATGGCTACCAGCCGCTGCTGCGCCTCGTCCCCAATACGGTGTAATTGCCACTCCAGATCAGGAGCGAAGTGCATCAATTCGGCGATGGGCGCGCCCGCGCCATCACTGGAATTGATATTGCGCCAGCTCCCTCCAGAGAACACCACCATCGGCGACAGAGAAGGCAGTCTGCCACCCGAAAACATCCCTGCCAGTGAAGACGTTCCCCCCAGTGCTCCACCGCTGTTAAAGCTGGGGAACGAACCAAGGGAGCTTTCGAACAGGCTGGCGCTGCTGGAGGTGCTACCTTGTGCAAACGTGCCCGCAACCTGGCTGATCGGCATGTTGTTGTCTGGTGCTGTCCGCTGTGATGACTGAAAAATCGTCGACGTGACCGTCGCAACATCTGCTGTTCCAGCCGTGTTCAGTGCGCCAAGCGACGGCGGGGAGAACAACGTGCCTAACGTTACGGGCGCATTGGCGGCCAAAGTGATCACCGGTGCAGGAGGCGTCACTGACGGCTGGGTGCCGCCGGGATTCATGCGGAATTCCGGGTCGCCACCGCTAGTGCTGCTGGCCGCAATCGTCAGATTAAAGGCCGTACTGACTGATACGTTGTTGCCGTCGGTAGCGGTAATGCGGATGGATAAGTCTCCAGTATCGCCAGTGCCGGGTGTACCGGAGAAGGTGCGGGTGGCCGGGTTAAAGCTCAGCCAGCCGGGCAACGCTGAACCGTCGGCCAGCGTGGCGCTCAGCGTCAGCGTGTCGCCCACATCCGGATCGGTGAAGGCGTTTTCCGGGACGGTAAAACTGAAACTGCTGTTTTGTGTCGCGGTTTGCGCATTCAGCGTGCCGGACAGCACCGGCGCATCGTTAACGTTGGTGATGCTCAGCCCGAAAGTGGTGCTGACAGAGGCGTTGCTGGTGTCGGTTGCCGTGACCCGGACAGACAGATTGCCGACGTCGCCATTCGCGGGTGTACCGGAGAAGGTGCGGGTGACCGGGTTAAAGCTCAGCCAGCCGGGCAACGCTGAACCGTCAGCCAGCGTGGCGCTCAGCGTCAGCGTGTCGCTCACATCCGGATCGGTGAAGACGTTTTCCGGGACGGTGAAACTGAAACTGCTGTTTTGTGTCGCGGTTTGTGCATTCAGCGTGCCGGAGAGCACCGGCGCATCGTTAATGTTGGTGATGCTCAGCCCGAAAGTGGTGCTGACAGAGGCGTTGCTGGTGTCGGTTGCCGTGACCCGGACAGACAGATTGCCGACGTCGCCATTCGCGGGTGTACCGGAGAAGGTGCGGGTGGCCGGGTTAAAGCTCAGCCAACTGGGCAGCGCTGAACCGTCGGCCAGCGTGGCGCTCAGTGTCAGGATTTCGCCCACGTCCGGATCGGTGAACGTGCCCGTCGGCACGGTAAAATTGAAGCTGCCGCCTTGGGCAACGACCTGATCGGTAACGGGCGTGGCAACAACTGGCGGCAGGTTACTGTTATTAACGGTCAAGCCGAACGTCGTGCTGACCGTGGCGCTGCTGCTGTCCGTTGCGGTGACCCGGATGCTCAGGGTGCCGACGTCGCTTCTGGCTGGCGTGCCGGAGAAGGTACGGGTGGACGGGTTGAAACTCAGCCAGGAGGGCAGTGCCGAGCCATCCGACTGTGTCGCGCTCAGCGTCAAGGTATCGCCACTATCCACATCGACAAAGGTACCGCCAGGCACGGTGAAACTGAACGCTGTGTCTTTGGTGGCGCTTTGGATACTGACCGGGCTTCCCACGGTAGGAGCGTCATTCACGCTGGTGACCACCAACGATGCCTGTGCGCTATTGGTGGAAAACGCACTGCTGCCGCCAGTCGTCGAGGTATCCGCCAGGCCTTTGCTGCTCCCGGCCGTCGCGCTACCGCTGGTTTGATCCCACGCGCGGAAACTCAGGGTTGCGGTTTCACCATTGGCGCTGTCCGGCACATAGCGAACCTGCGCCGTCGCCCCCAATAGCAATGCCGATGAGCTTGATACTGTTCCGATAGAAAACCAGTTCGCGCCACTATCCGTGGAATACTGCCAGCCCCCGTTCCCTGCCATCGCCGTAATCGCAATACCGCCGGATGCCCCGCTGTCCACATCCCCATAGCCCGCATTGCTGAGCAACGACGATACGGTAGTAGCAGACGATGTCACATCTTCCGTCGTTGATGTCAGGGGTAGCGTCACGCCGCTGGATAACGTTGGCGCATCGTTAACCGGTGTTACGTTGAGGGTCATCGCCCCGATATTGCCGGACAACGCCGTGCCATCACTGACTTTCCAGGTAAAGGCGGCGTACCCCATGCCGTTGGCATTCGCCGTCGGGCGGAAGGTCAGTTTGCCGATATCGGCCGCACTGACCACCGATCCATTGCCCAGTAGGGTGTCGCCGCCGCCACGCACTCCGTCGTTGTTCGCGTCAATAAACAACTCGCCGGCGCTCGGACCGGTAACGATGGTAATCGATTGCAGGGTGTCACCGCTGTCGACATCGCTGAAGCCGAAATCGGCAGCAGTAAAGGTCTGGGCGCTGTCTTCATTGAGGGTCTTGCTGACAGCCGTGCTGCTAATCACTGGCGCATCGTTAACCGGCGTTACGTTAAGAGTCATCGTCCCAGTATTGCCGGACAACACTGTGCCATCGCTGACCTTCCAGGTGAAGGAGGCATAACCCGTGCCGTTCGCGTTCGCGGTCGGGCGGAAGGTCAGTTTGCCTATGTTGGCCGCACTGACCACCGCACCATCTCCAAGCAACGTGTCACCGCTATCGCGAACACCGTTACTGTTGGCGTCAATAAACAGCTCACCGGCGGTCGGTGCCGTAACGATAGTGATAGATTGCAGGGTGTCGCCACTGTCCACATCACTGAAACCAAAATCGGCAGCGCTAAAGGTCTGGGCAGTGTCCTCATTGAAGGTTTTGCCCACTGACGTATTGCTGATGACCGGTGCGTCATTGACCGGTGTGATACTCAGCACTGCCTGATTAGTACCCGTGCTATTGAGCGAACCGTCATTAAAGGTCCAGTTGAGCGTCACACTGGCCGGTGGGTCGTCAGAACTGTTGGCATAGGTCAGGGATTGCAGTACCGCATTCACTATCGCCGACGTTGCATTGCTATTGAACGCCAGCGTCAGCGTGCCGGAGGAATTTGTTGTGACACTGCCCACCGCCGTGCCGTTATAGGTGAAGTTTTGCCCTTGAGTCAGCGTCCCCAGCAGTCCGCTATTACCGAAGGTATCGACACTGTTCGCCCCACCGTTACGGGCGATTGAAATAGACGCGCCGTTATAGTTGCCTTGGTTATTCAGCTCGGTATCTGCGACCGTGACATCATTGTCTATCACCACCGCGCTGCCATTTTCGGTATAGGTGGCTCCGCCGTTCAGGTTGCTGAATACAGGGGCGGTGTTGATGGTTGAGGTTATCGACGAACTATTAATCGCCGTCAGGCCGCCTGATGTGGCCCGTAACGCCAATGTGTTGCTGCTGCCGTTGTTGGTATACATGATGACGAGGCCGCTATAAGTGGCGATACCGCCAGACGGCGTTAATGTTACCGTCGTAGCGCTGGCATCATGATCGCCCGAGGTGACCGTCAGGCTATTGACCGTACCATCGACAACACTGTCGTTAGGGTCAGTCACCGAGAGCACGATATTGGTGGTGTAATCCTGATCCACCATGCCATTCGCATCGACCGCCTGAACGACAGGTACCGTGCTAAAACTGGTGCTTTGTCCGTTCTGAATTGTTGTGGGCACGGGCTGGGTGGAGAAAACCAATCGCGTCGCTACCACATCCGGATTGATCGATGCAGATGTGACGCTGGCCAGGCTAGCGGACGCCGCCGTCAGCACGAAGTTAGCGTCGGCATCGCTGGCCGAGGTGTACTTCACGCCGCTAAAGGTAGCAATACCGTTTGAGGCGGTCACCTGAGTGGTGCCGGTCAGCGAGCCGCTGCCATTTTCGCTTAGCGTTACCGAGCTATTAAAATCGGTGTCGATATTGCCTCGAGCGTCAACCGCGTACAGCACCGGCTGGGTGGTGAAGTTAATGCCACTGACCACTGAGGTGGACGGCGATTGGCTATAAATCAATTGGGTTGCTGCCACATCAATGCTGGCACCGCTACCGTTGGTCACGTTGCTCTGGACGCCCGCAAAGATGGAACTTCCCGACCCGGTGGTCACGTTACTGGCATTGATAGACACTACCACCGTGTGGTGATCGGTAATGTCGTTACTGCTGGTGTTATCGCTGTAATACGCCTTAATGGTGTAAGTTTCGCTACCGCCATCCGCAATCGACACATTAAGCCCGGAAAAGGTGACTCGGCCCGTGCTGCTGTCGTACGTGCCGACGACGTTAGTGGCATCAGGCCCGCTGAGCAGGAAGGTCATCTGGCTCAATTCTGATGATGTCGCGCTTCCACTGACGTTGGCGTATAACGCGCTGACGGTCGTGGCGACCCCGTCCGATGCACCGGTATCCGTAATCGTGAAATCCATCAGTGACGCCGCGCTGCCCACTGATGTCGCCGTGGTAGAAAACGTGGTCGCCTCGCTGGCAGCCCCTGCGGTCAGCGTGGAGGTGGTGTCTTTTGGCGCAGCAGTTTTAACATCGGTGATAATGATGTTTTGAAAAAGGCCATAGTCTTCCGAGGTAAATACCACCGACGTCACATCATTCAGCGTGGTTACGCCACTGTAGGTATGAAATGCATCCGCGCCAGGAGTAAGAGAGAAAGAACTGGTAGCGCCATCTTTAACATAATAAATCGTCAGGTTACCGGTTCGAAGCTGCGTTTCGAATCCCGTTAAATCAAAGGTATAGCCACTTTGTACCGAGATCTCGAAATCCATACCACTGCCGCCATTACGGTCGGATAGCGAATAAATCCCCGGGCCGATCCCACCACCGGAGGCCTGATAATTAGGGGATGTATCTTCCTGAATATCGAGATAACTCGCGTTCGTTCCTGTGATCGTTGAGCCGGCTTTAAACGTGAAACTCGCCCCGTCGATAGTGCGCACGAACATGTTATTACTATTCGCATCGCTATCTTCTTGCGAATCTACGACAAATGTTACCGTTGAGAGCAAGTGTGAGTAATCGGATACACTCAAGGAATGGGCCTGAATATCGCCCACTGAGGTTTCGAGTACCCAGTCGCCGCCTAGCGCAGCAGCACCGGTGTTATCGTTGGAAGCCGCAATGTCAGCGCCTGTTGTATCATGCAGCAATTGCAGAAACGCGCCGCTACCCGTGGCACCGATATCACATCCGTACAGCAATAGATCTCCATCTTCCGTCAACGCGGAACCCAGCGTCGCCAAATCAGCGGAGCGTGACGCTGCCGTCGCTGTATTTAACGTCAGCGTCCCCAGCGAAACCTGCCCTTCACTGCCATGACTGATGATATGAATCGCATCATAACCGTGATGGGTTTGCGCCCACTCTGCCATCTGGGTCAGTCCGTCTTTGCTACTATCCAGCAATACCACTTCCGTTCCGGAAGGCACCTGGTCAACCAAGGTCTGGTAATCCGCCACTGAGGTATCAACAAACGCCACTTCTTTGTGCGGTTGCGCACTATCGCCTGCTACAGGGACTTTCGTGTTATCGGTGGTGGTGTCCTGATGGGCTACCTGAGTTTGGCTGTCGCTGTTCTGTGCATGGCTATCGTTGGTATGTGTTGTTGCTGTGTCTGGGGTAGCCGTGGGTGTGGTCTCTTGCGCAGTAGCGGTTTGATCCACCGTTGCGGCAATGGCACCGTCAAACATCATTCTCGGCTCAAGTGCATATCCCAGCGGGACGGAAGGCATCATCTCAACGGGACGGGGAGAGGGCTTGCGTTGTTGACGCGCAACGCGATGGTTACTGAACAGATCACGCCATAACATAGAGATACCCCAGCAGATGAATAACATTCCGGTCATTATTTCCGCATGCCATGGGTTCAGTGTCGCCAGGTTGCGGGTAATTATTTCAATTTGTTTCTGAAATGCAATTTATGTCTTAATTGTGTGAATGAATAGATATATTTGCATTTTGTGCTGCTTTTAGTTCTGTTTTGTCAAGGGCGTGTGATGGGTAGCAAAAAACTACCCATCAGCCGAGGTAAATCAGCCCGGATTGACCGGATAAATCCCTGTCACTGCAATGCAGGCGGTCAGGGGCAGCGATGGATCGCGCACCGGCAACGGTACTGGCACCTGAATGACGACCGGAGCAGGAGTCGTCGCATTCGGCCCCACCGAAACGGCAGCGGTTAACGGCAGACTGACATTGCCAGACGCCGTTCCCGACAGTTGCCCGCCGCCAGCAGTACCACTGACCGGGCCACTCGCGGTACCCGTCACGCCGTCATCCGGCCCTACCTGCCGATCGTTGGTGCCAGAAGGGGCGTAGATCTGGGCGGCCGGCCCAACAACCGTGGTCAACAAGGCTTTATCGGTCAGGTTAGCGCTACGCCCGGTTGTGGTAGACGAACCAATTTTGGCGATACCGGTGACAGGAAGACTGGCTACGGCGCTAAAAGGCAGGTTGGTGATACTGCCAGAAAGCGCCAAAGAAACGGAACCGCTGGCCACTGGCGTCGTACCGGCAGTACCGTTCAACGTCAGGGTGGCAGGGTGAGTATGCGGTGGTACCTGAGGGGCAGCCAGCGTGACTGATGTAGACGCAATTACCGTTGAACCTTCCTGCCCGACTTTCTGCCCAGCACTATAAACCGGAATAGAACCATTCAGTGGACCAGTACCTATCGCGGCCCTTCCCCGCAAGTCAGGCAGCGAGAAGGTCGTTGGCGCTGTCCCGCCGTAAATATTGCCAATCAATGAATAAAGCGCCTGGTAACCATTGACGTTCAGTGTCCTGCCATCGGCAGGTAAATAGCCTTCCGGGCAATACCGGATAGCCATATAACAAACACTGCCAATGAATTCGTCACCCGCCCCGTTGCAGGCGAAAGCCGACTGCGGCAGCGAAAAAACGATCCCCAAGGTAGCGGCAATGGTTGTTTTTGTAAGTAAATATTTAGCATTTTTCATAAAGATCTCTCCTTGCCAGAAAGCGGCTTCACGACACAGCTAAGCCCATCGGATAATAGTCATCATGCTATCTATCCCCAGAAGATGGGGTGTCACGGGTGTGCAATGGCAGAGCGGTGTTGTGTTTGAATGCCCGACCACCATCAAAACATAGTCAGACAAATGGGATTTGTCTTATATATTCAAAAATATATTCTTAATCTTTTTTGGTTGTGGTCGTCAGGCAGCCGTTTCGTCTGTCTGACGCGATCAAAATCCGCTCTCGCGGATCCCAAGCGCCGCGATCCGTCGCCATACCGCACCCAGGATTGACTCTTTTTCCCCTTGCAGAATGACGCTACCCCGAAGCGGCTGTTGCGGCGGCTGGAATTGCTCCTCCAGCACCCCAAAGCGGACGCGATACTGCGCCTGTATGGGTTGTGGGTTGTGGTCGCGGTCGCGACGTACGGCGATGGGGCCATGGCGATCAGATGCCAGCATCTCTTGTTGTAACCAGGCTGTGCCGGTGGGCGCAATATCGTTTAAGCGGACCGCAATCCGCGGGTAGGACGGATCGTCAGCAATAAATTCCCCTGTCATGCCGGTTTTCGCGCGCGCGAGGGTATCCTCGGGCAAATAGCCCTGCACTTTGCCTGCGCCTTGCTCAACCACCCGCAGCAGGGGTAAATCGGTGGGTAGCCAGCGTCCTTCGGTCATATCCCGCGCCACGTCTCGCACCTGGCCTGCCTGTGGTGCGGTGATCGATAACCGCTGACGCTGCGCATCCAGCCCGCGGTAACGGGCCAGCGATTCTGCCAGTTGGCGGTCAAGCACCTGGGTTTCGCTGGCAGTTTCCTGGCGTCCGGCACCCCGCTGGCGCTGTTGTTGCAGGATACTGATCTGCTGGCGTTCAATGGCAAGGCGATAATCCAGATCCGACGAAGTCAGCTCCAGCAATACGTCACCGGCCTTTACCTGCTGACCGTCACGAACATGCAACGCGCGCACCTGGGCGGCGCTCGGGGCATAAAGCACGCTGACATTTTCCGCTTCCAGCACCGCCGGAACACGGATACTGCCACGCCACGGGAGCAGCAGGATAGCAAGGAACGCCAGCAGGATCAGGCCCGAACGCAGCAGCCTTGCAGGATGAGCACTTTTACGCATAGACCACCAGATAGAGGCTTCTTTCAACACTGGGAGAGCAATGAACCAACCAATTTCCACCAACATCAACATGATGCCGATGACCTTAATGAAAAAGTGATACACCAGCAGTGCAATGCCAAAAAACAGGAAAAAGCGCCATATCCACGAAGCATAGCCCCACAGGAGAAGCTTGCGCTGTAAAGCCGGTGACCAGGTGTGTGGCGGCGGGTGACCGTAATCAAATAAGATTTCACGCAAATGCCAGCGGCATAAGGCATAGGCGCGATCCTGCAAATTTTCCACCCGCCAGAAATCGCTCAGTAAAAAATAACCATCAAAACGCATTAGCGGGTTGAGGTTGACCACCAGTGTCGTGACCCAGGTGGCGCTGGAGAGCATGAACATTGCCGTACGCAACGGGCCATCGGGCAACAGCGCCCAGGCCAGTAACGCAACGCAGGCCAGCATCAGTTCCGCCAGAATACCGCCAGCGCTGATCAATAATCGGGCACGCCTGTCCTTCAGTTTCCAGGCATCGCTGACATCGGTATAAAACAACGGGAACAGCACAATAAATGCCACCCCCATAGTCTGCACCCGACAACCGGCACGCTTAGCCATAAAAGCATGCCCCAGTTCGTGGATAAATTTGGCAAAGACCAGCGCGATGCCGAAAGCCGCCATCCCTTGCAGACTGAACATATGCGGAAACGTCTGGGTATAGCGCACCCAGTCACGACTAACCAGAAAGCCCCCCAGCAGCAGTATTAGCGGTAATACCACCCGCAGGAGTAGCAGGCCGTAACGTTGTAGACAGGGCCAGCAACGGTTGAGCACCGGATCCGGACGCCATAGCGGAATGCGAAAAAAGAGATACTGGTGCAGGAGGGTTTTCCACAAACTTACCCGCCGCGCTGCGGCTTTAATGGCATAGCCTTGACGTTGCACCGGGTCACTGGCGGCTATCAAATCGTGATTACGCAGAAACCGCAATAACTGCTCCAGCTCGCGGCCCTGCAACGGCAGACCCGGCTCACGGTTAGCTGCCTCCAGCACCCATCGGGGATGGCGCAGTGACCAGTGCCGCAAGAGACGTATTGCCGAGGGCGTCAGCGTGAAATAACGTCCGGTCACCGGGTCGGCCAGTACCCATTGCGG
Source organism: Kosakonia arachidis (assembly GCF_900116535.1). GTDB lineage: Bacteria > Pseudomonadota > Gammaproteobacteria > Enterobacterales > Enterobacteriaceae > Kosakonia > Kosakonia arachidis. Next base: position 148,908 of record NZ_FPAU01000003.1, read on the forward strand.
CGCACCGTCCAGCCCTTTCGCTGACTCCACGAGTTGCAGGTCGCGCCGTAGCGCGGGCAGGAGCCGGTTTATTTCCTTGTTTGTCATAAACCAACCGACTGGCGTAAAACAGCAAGTGGTCGCCGGAACAGATACACCGCCAGGGGCACGTATTGGCCCGATATCTTAGCTGTACCACGTAAACCAATGCGCGGCGGCTCTCCGGTGAAACGGGCATCAAGTCGATACGCCAGATTCCCTGCAGGCGTTTGTTCTGATTCGTAAGCAACACGATCCAGCAATGCGCCATGCGGCGTCAGCGGATCGCTATCGAGAAAGAGGGTGATGGGCGCATCCGGCTTAAGACGAATAGCATCGCCGACATCAAGCTCGATACGTAGCGATACTGAGGCAGGATCGGCCAGGTCCAGCAAGCGTTCGCCCGTGCGGACTGGTTTACCCACCCAGCGTTCGGCATCAGCAAAAACAGCAATACCATCCCGTTCGGCATGAATTTCAGTGCGACTCAGTAAAGCATTGGCATAATCACGCTCAGCGCGCTTTTGCTCAACCTGTGCAGCAAGGAAATCCAGTCGTGCTTTGGAATCGGTATCCTGAAAAGCCCGTTGCGCACTCGCGCGGTATTCCGCTTCTGCCACGTTTAATGCGCGCTCTGCCACATCCGCCTGCGCTTTCAGCGTTGTATCGTCAAAACGAACCAGCAGATCACCTTTGTGTACGCTCTGGTTAGGCTGTACCGCAAAAGCCTGAATCACTCCATCAATCGGGGCGGCAACAACGCGTCCATTCAGTGGGATCACTTCTGCCGGAGCCAGCACCGACTGGTGGACAGGAATAAACAGACAGCCGACCAGAAGCATACAGGGGATCGCCAGCTTCCAGCGCCAGCGCGGGCGTCGCCAGACGGGTTGTGGTTCCAGTGCCAACCAGGCATGACCAAAGGCATGTGCCAGCTGTTCAACAAGCAACGTTTCAGCATTTTGCCAGGGTTGCTCACGCGCATACCATATCCCACCAAACACTCGACCCTTGCGATCTTTTAGCGGTGCCCACAGCACTTCAGGAGCAGAAAGCGCAAGCCAGTCATTACGGCTTTGCTGATCGAGTAACGCGGCCTGCACAACGGCACATTGAGCATGTTGCGAATGACGTTGTAACTGCGCACCGGCCCGCTCAATAAACGCCACGAACGGCGCGTGGGGAGCTGGTTGTGTGACACCGGTAACCGCCCGTACCGTGCCGTTGATCACCAGCGCAGCATGACGAAATCCGAACAACGGCTGGCTGTCGTTAACGATGCAGTAAGCCAGTGCTTCGGGCGTTTCCGCCGATCGAGCCTGACGTTCAATGTCCAGAAACTGGGCAAAGATACGTTCGCCGGGAAGGGGAGGCGTATTGTTCACTGTTGCTCCTGAAAGTTCGCCGTACCGCTCATACCGGCCATCAGGGTACTGTCGTTGCTGTCGATAACGCCTGTCAGGCTCAGCGTCTGGCTGCTTTCATCAATACGCGCACCCAGGCGGGATACAGTGGCGCGCAGCGGCTTGTTTGTTTCATCCGGCGTAAAAGTAAAGGTCAGCCCCGGTTTGAGCATTGAGAGCCAGCGAGATGGCACCAGCAGATCAATCTCCAGATGACGATTACTCACAATATCAAGTACAGGTGCGCCCGCCGCGACACTTTCATAGGCTTGGGCGCGCCGCTTAACGACCTGACCGTCGAACGGCGCCAGTATGCGACAGTGGGTCACCTGAATCTGATACACCTGGCTTTCCGCCTGCGCCTGAGCCAGACGTGCGGCGGATAGGGAAACGGCGTATTTGCCGACCGATTTCATTTGCGCAAGCTGCTGATTTTGATTGAGTTCGGCATCGGCTACCCGCATAGCGGCCTGAGAGGCGGCCAGTTGGGCCTGATAGATAGCGCAGTCAAAACGCGCCAACAGATCGCCTTTCTTGAAAGGCTCCCCTTCCCGGAAAGGCATTTCCGTTATACGCCCGGCAAGATCGCTCGAAATCGTCGCCTGCTCGACCGCCACCAACATTCCGCGTGCCTGCTTATCGGGCAATTCTCCCGTTTGAGTTGTATGCGTCGGGCTATTCAAGAGCGGGTCAACGGCCTGTGCCTGTAAGTGAAAAAAACAGAAACAAAGTATCGCCAGTCCAGGGCATTTTCGAAAAAAAGCATGTACCAAATTCTTCACTCTTGCCTGCCTTAATTCCACTGGATGAATACGAAACAGAGGTGCAGAAACACCCTTCTGAATCTTCATCGAATAATCGTACTTATTGGGTCGAGTATAGTAAATCTGCAACAATAGCAAGGCGATATAAAACGATAGTCAGGATGTGCATTTATTATAATAATTCGAAAATTGCCACTCGTATCTCAAAATGAAAGCAGCGTAGAATATCCCCTAAGTCAAATAAACGTAGAGCCTAATGGGATAGGCTCTTAAATGAGATCACCATCCAGAGGATGGTGAAACGTCCTTCGGATTTAAAGTCCCGTGTTCAACAATGAGGCGCTAAGCAAAGTAGCAAAGTACCTTCATCATGCAGGTGATCATTGTCATCTCGTTGAGGATCTCAATTCTTAATGAACAGCGGGCCCGGAATCGATGATTTAACTTAATTCATTAAATAATATTTTTGATGTGACTTATTTTTATTCCGTTTTGATTCAATTTTGCATCTTAATCCGGCACAGAATGAGGTTCGGTGAGTAAAGGGCACTTCGGATATATCGCGATATATTTTAACAAACCATCCGGGAACGCCAGCTCGTTGTACACATATGCTGCCAGATCTGCAACATCAGACATAAACATGTTGATGAGTCGTTGCAGTGGTTAGTGGCGGAGACTGACTGGGACAATGAAGCTCTTCTGGTTAATATCACTGGCACTGGTGTGAGATATGCGTCAAGGCCAGTCGTTACATTTCCTTTTTGGTGAAAATAAATAAGCCAAGTTTAAGTAAATAATAAAAATCTGGATATATCTTCGGTTTTTTACATGCCCGGTCACGTCCTGCCTCTCATTTTTTATAAAAATAAAAAATCAGATATTTCACGCGGGCGATGAGGTTCTGTGCGAATTTTAGCCTTAAGTTAAATCGAACACTTGTCTAATGCCTTTATCCATCAGTATCTTATGTTTTTTGTTAGAAAATTCTTATAAATCATAATGATGATTTTTATTTTAGAATGACCTGTTTTGTAAATTTTTGTTACATATTTTTATTTCCAGTCATTCGGGAACGTTCCTACACTCCGGCTATTGGGTCTTATCCGAAATTTTTTATTTCAGATAAATACTCAAAAACACAGTGTTAATATGCTGGTGAATGGAATGCGCTCGCTTTTAACCCCAGGATTTTGATTCTCGCGGGAAGATGTTAACCTGGATGTTGTTCTGGCAGGGTAAGCCTTTCTTATTAATTTCTCACTGGCATTGACCGTTTCTATCACTCCATAGAACAGGGACAGCCATGTCTAATTCTTCCTTTCAGTCCGAAATACCCAAAGCACGTATTAATTTAAAACTGGATTTGCATACCGGCGGGGCGAGCAAGAAAACCGAGCTCCCCCTGAAATTACTGGTGGCGGGTGATTTCAGTCATGGCCAGGAGGCAGCGCCTTTATCTGAGCGAAAAAAAGTTAATCTGAATAAAAATAATTTTGACGCTGTGCTTGCCGAATATTCCCCAAAAGTCAATCTGACCGTTAAAAACACGCTGGCTGATGACGGCAGTGAAGACAACATCAGTCTGACTTTCCGGAGCATGAAGGATTTCACCCCTGAACAGGTCTCCCGGCAGATCCCCCAGCTGAAGGCGATGCTTTCCATGCGCAATCTGCTGCGTGATTTAAAGGCTAACCTGCTGGACAACCAGGCTTTCCGTCAGGCGCTGGAAAAAATCCTGCTCGACCCGGCCTTAAGCGCAGAACTCAGAGCCGAACTCTCAGCCCTGGCCCCGAAACAGCCATAACGGACACGATGTTTTAACGGATTAATAAGGAAGATGCTGATGTCGGTAAAAAATGAGAATGCCACCGCTGGCGAGAGTGTGGTGCTTGAACGTCCTGCGGCGGGCGGGGTTTATGCGTCCCTGTTTGAAAAAATCAACCTGAGCCCGGTCTCTGAGCTGAGTGCGCTGGATATCTGGCAGGATGCACAGGCGATGTCGGATGCCACTGCGGATGAACGTTTAACGGCGGGGATGCAGGTGTTCCTCGAGTGCCTGACCAAATCGGGCTCAAAAGTTGAAAAACTCGACAAAAACCTGATTGACCATCATATCGCGGAACTGGATCACCAGATCAGCCGTCAGCTTGATGCTGTCATGCACCATGAGGCCTTTCAGGCAGTGGAAAGTCTGTGGTGCGGCGTGAAATCGCTGGTCGACAAAACCGATTTCCGCCAGAACGTGAAAGTGGAACTGCTGGATATGTCCAAAGAAGACCTGCGTCAGGACTTTGAAGACAGCCCGGAAATCATCCAGAGCGGACTGTATAAACATACCTATATCGACGAGTATGACACCCCGGGTGGCGAGCCGGTTGCCGCGCTGATTTCCGCTTACGAATTTGATGCGTCTGCGCAGGACGTCACGCTGCTGCGCAATATTTCGAAAGTCTCCGCCGCAGCGCATATGCCGTTTATCGGCTCTGCGGGCCCGAAATTCTTCCTGAAAGACAGCATGGAGGAAGTGGCGGCCATCAAGGATATCGGTAACTACTTTGACCGTGCGGAGTACATCAAGTGGAAATCCTTCCGCGAGACGGATGATGCCCGCTATATCGGTCTGGTGATGCCGCGTGTACTGGGCCGCCTGCCGTATGGCCCGGACACCGTGCCGGTGCGCAGCTTCAACTACGTCGAAGAAGTGAAAGGCCCGGATCACGACAAATACCTGTGGACCAACGCCTCGTTTGCGTTCGCAGCCAACATGGTACGCAGCTTTATCAATAACGGCTGGTGCGTGCAAATCCGTGGTCCGCAGGCCGGTGGTGCCGTGCAGGACCTGCCTATTCATCTGTACGATCTGGGTACCGGCAATCAGGTGAAAATCCCGAGTGAGGTGATGATCCCGGAAACCCGTGAATTTGAGTTCGCGAATCTGGGCTTCATTCCGCTCTCTTACTACAAGAACCGCGATTACTCCTGCTTCTTCTCGGCCAACTCCACCCAGAAGCCGGCCCTGTATGACACCGCCGATGCGACAGCCAACAGCCGTATCAACGCGCGTCTGCCGTACATCTTCCTGCTGTCGCGCATCGCCCATTACCTGAAACTGATTCAGCGTGAAAACATCGGCACCACCAAAGACCGTCGTCTGCTGGAGCTTGAGCTCAACACCTGGGTTCGCAGTCTGGTCACGGAAATGACCGATCCGGGCGACGAGTTGCAGGCGTCTCATCCGCTGCGTGACGCCAAAGTGGTGGTGGAAGACATTGAAGACAACCCGGGTTTCTTCCGCGTGAAGCTGTACGCCGTACCGCATTTCCAGGTGGAAGGCATGGACGTCAACCTGTCACTGGTTTCCCAGATGCCGAAAGCGAAATCGTAACGTAAGCAGGAAGCCGATGAAAACGGAACAACCGTTAACTGTCGGTGATGGTCACTGTCTGCCCGCAGAAGCGGACTGACAGCGAACGCCTTACCAGTCGCCTGCTGGCTCTGCGCTGGCAAATCAGTCAGTTGCGTAAAGAAACCGGACATTCTGTACCGCTTGTTCTGAATGGCCAGATTGGCAGCGCGATGACGAATAACCTGCTCTGGCAGGCGGCTATGCCGGGGGAAGGGGTGAGAGTCTGGCGGGAGTCTTCAGCACCGAGTTCAATCGCTGCATGGGTTACCACTGGCGGAACGCCTGCGATGCAGCAACAGGTGCTGATGAACAGCCTGATGAGCTGGTTTCATCAGCATGTCCAGGCTGTCTTTATGGACGAAAACCCCGATGTCCCGGTCATCGCACCTGCCGCGGTGCTGTGGGGAATGGGGCCGATCCTTGCCGGAAGCCTGGCCACCTCGGCCTGGACGGCGTGGCTTTCTCGTCACACTGCGATGCAGCAGGTCACTGGCTGGCAGCCCGTTGGAACGAACAGTACGGTTATTTCCCCGTTTCCGGATTTTATCCTGCCACTGCTACCGGAAGGGCGAGGCCTGACGCCGCGTGACAAAGCCTTCCGTTGTGCGCTCGGGATCTTCACTTTGGCGACCATTGCTGCGCTACTCAGCAGCGGCTGGAACAATCGCCAGTTACTGCATCGCGTGAGCTTCGATATTGCCCGCTATGACCGTATCCCGACGAATGAGTACGGACTGAAAGCCGACGCCGTTGCTGCTCTGCGTGACGATGTGGCATCACTGAATTTCTGGGCGCGCAATGGTGTACCGGCCTGGTTGAGTCTGGGTCTGTATCAGGGTGAGCGTCTGCGCCTTACGGTACTGGATGCTATCCGCTCGTATGTGCCTCCGCCACAGTTACCTGAACCACAACAAAAACCCAAAACGGCACCGAAAATTGTGCGTCTCGACAGCATGTCGCTGTTCGATTCGGGCAAATACGAACTGAAAACCGGCTCCACCAGAATGCTGGTCAACTCCCTGGTCGGCATTAAGGCGAAGCCGGGCTGGCTGATTGTCGTCAGTGGTCACACGGATAACACCGGCAACCCGCAACTGAACCAGACGCTCTCCCGGCGGCGTGCCGAAGCGGTACGCGACTGGATGCGTGACACCGGTGACGTACCGGAAAGCTGTTTTGCGGTGCAGGGTTATGGCGCAGACCGCCCGATCGCAACCAATGACACGCCGGAAGGCCGGGCGCTCAACCGCCGTGTCGAAATCAGTCTGGTACCGCAGGCGAATGCCTGTCAGATACCCGGCAAAACCCCGGCGTCATCGCAGGATGATGACGTTTCTCAACATTAATGGAGTAAATCCGATGGCAATTCCTGTTTATCTCTGGCTGAAAGACGATGACCATGCCATCAGCAAAGAGATGATGCTGATGAAGGCCGCTTCCCTGACGTTACAGGCACCTGTGGATCAGGGCTACGGCATTAAGGTGCAACAGGCCGTTCGCGTGATTCAGGGGGTAGTCAGCGGTTTTGAACGACTCGGCACCTCAAAAGATGAAACCCATTACGCCCTGACGCTCCGGCCACGCCTGGCGCTGCTCGACCGTTCGCACCAGAACGCCATCTACCAGGACCTGTCGGTTCCACAGATTGTGGAAAAAATCTTGCGCGAGCGGCACCACATGCGCGGCCAGGATTTTCTGTTCTCGCTTTCAAAAGAGTACCCGCGCCGTGAACAGGTGATGCAGTACGGCGAGGACGACCTGCATTTTATTACCCGCCTGCTGGGTGAGGTGGGTATCTGGTTCCGCTTTACCACCGACACGCGGCTGAACATCGACGTGGTGGAGTTTTACGACAGTCAGCAGGGGTATGAGAAAGGCCTGACCCTGCCATCTGTGCCACCGTCCGGCCAGCATTCTGAAGGTGTTGACTCAGTGTGGGGGATGGAGAGCGGGTCTGTTCCGTCACCCGGATATGGTCAACAACACCTGGAAACAAGTGATTCCACGCAAAGACCTCGATCCAGATAAGCCGCGCATTCTGGAAGCGGGTAACAATCAACTGACGTTACTACCGCTTAAGGACGACTGATGCCCCAGGAACATAACACGCCTTCATTGTATGAAATGCTCACCGGTCATTTTACCGGAGGCCTTAGCCTCAATCTGGTCAGTGAAGAAAATCAGGTCATCCTGTCGGTACTGGATAACATGCAGCGTATTCTTAACTGCCGTGCCGGCACGCTGCCTGTACCTCTCGCGCCTGAAAAGCGGGACATGTTGCGTCGGCAAGCTCCGTTACCACAGGCTGTCATCACACAAACACAGCAGCAGCTCGCCCGGCTGGATAAATTGCCTCCTGACTGGAATATTGTCTACAGTCGTCAGTTGATTGAGCAGGCCAGGGTACTGTGGCCAGAGCAAGCTAAATCCATGGCATTACACTGGCAGCAACAACTTAATGCTGCTGCATTGCCGACAGAACGCCTGAATGGCTGGTATCAGGGAATGATGAGGCTACAGAAACTGAGTGACAGGCTGAACGTGCTGGATGAGCAGAAGGGAAAATATATGACGGTCAGTGAGCTGAAATCAGCAGTTTTTTCCACTATGCAGTCATTTAACCAATCCATACCGGCTGAAGAACAACTGCGTATATTGTCAGAAAACCCTGCTGGAGTACCTTTACCTGCCGCGGCCAGGGCTCAACTGGAGATGCATCTGAAACAATTGACAGCCCGTTATGCTGCAATAAAACAGACTGCATCAGAGTAAAAATGGTGAAAAAAATTATCGTCGATTTAGCCTGTTACCGGAATAAACACGTCGGACGGCTGCTGGCGATCTAATCTTTCTGGAAAATATGCAGTTGCTGAGATTGCCGACCGGCTGGGGTGAACTTCAGGCGCGGTAGGGTTGATGGCTTATAAGCCCGGATGTCGAAAAAGGAAAAATGCACCATGGAGAATGTTGAGATGGGTATTATTCGTGAACGCTATGCCTTGGGAGTCGATGTGAGGTTATAAGGTTTATCATCCGACGTCAGTGAGCGCCATTGATAGGGGCTCCTGAAAGCAAAGGGGGAGAAACTTTATCGGATCAGACTATATCCTCAGTTGTACCCTCGCAAGGAGGTTAGTGTGGGCTGAAGTTGTTTGAGTTTGGTCGAGCTAAGCTATTGTAGAGGTGCTGATTTCGCCAGGTTCAGAAAGCAAAAACCCGCCTTGTGGGCGGGTTCTTTAGAATAGTGGTGCCCGGACTCGGAATCGAACCAAGGACACGGGGATTTTCAATCCCCTGCTCTACCGACTGAGCTATCCGGGCAACGGGGCGCATTAAACCCTAATCGTCTTAAGGCGTCAACCTTATTTCTAAAAATGCTATCCGGTTGCTCAAGTTTGCGGCAAAAAGGGCAATTGTGCAGCGAAATCAGGTTAACGCGCCGCCCTGGCGGCAACAGGCGAAACGCAGAATATCTTCCGCCAGCCGCTGCGCTGTATCGACATCTGCCTGGCTGCGATTAACCAGCATCCGGCTCAGACAACCCTCCAGTACCAACTCCATTTGCTTAGCCACCATTGTCGGATCGTCAACTTCCAACTGCGTCAGCACCTGATGTGTATAGTCGTAGGCATCACGCTTTTGCTGAGCCGCCAGTTGATGGATTGGGTGTCCGGGATCGGGAAAGAAAGTACACGCGGCGATAAACAAACAGCCGGGATAGCGGTTGTTGCTGACGCATTCAGTTAACGCGGCGTAGCGTGCCAGCAGCTTCTGCTCATGAGTCAGCGTCTCATCCAGCAGCATCTGTCTGCGCCAGGCATCAACCTGCTGGCTCAGATAACGCAGCGCGTCATAGAGCAGGGCTTCTTTATCCGGCCAGAAACGGCGCAACTCATCAAAAGGATAGTCGATACGATCGGCAACCATTTCAAGAGTGGTTTCAGCAATCCCTTTTAGCTCAAGTAATTGCAATGTCTGGCTCAAAACGTCTTCACGTTGCACGTTGTTGTCCTCCGTTATCTGAAGCGAGCTGCCCCAAACAGTGTTGTTTATGGGGTGCGATTACGCAAATGCGTGGCAAAGGTTGTTGCATCCATAAAACCGGTCACCCGGTCAGCGGGCTGCTCGACGCCTTGCGCGTCGAAAAAGAGGATTGTCGGCAGACCCAGTACATTCAACTGGCGCAGCAGCGCGGCATCCTGCGCGTTGTTTGCCGTCACGTTGGCCTGTAATAACACGCTCCCTCTCAGTGCCGCCTGCACTTGTGGGTCACTGAAGGTGTATCTCTCGAACTCTTTACAGGCTACGCACCAATCCGCATAAAGATCCAGCATTACCGGCCGACCTTTTGCCTGCGCCAGCGCCTTGTTCAGATCATTAACGGTCTGGATCGGGGTAAATGCCAGCGGTGAGTGCGCCTGTACGGTGGGCGCGTCAAATACCCAGTCCTGCAAGGGACGAGCACATACCAGCGCAGCGCCGAGCAGAGCAATTTGCACGACACGTATTACCGGGCGTGTCACATGGAGGCTGGTAATGAACGCCCAGGCAAAAAACGCCAGACCCAGCAGCGACCACAGCCGCAATCCCCATGTATCGCCAAGAACGCGCTCCAGCAGGAAGGCGGGCAGGGCGAGGATGACGAAACCAAAGGCGATTTTGACCTGCTCCATCCACGGCCCGCTTTTTGGCAGCAACCGGTTACCGAACACCGTTACCAGGATCAGGGGTAAACCCATTCCCAGCGCATAAAGATAAAGTGTGCCGCCGCCGAGCCACAGATTACCACTCTGGGCGATATAGAGCAGAATAGCGCTCAGTGGCGCGGTGGTGCAGGGTGAGCAAATCAGCCCCGCGATTGCGCCCATGGCAAACACGCCGCCAGGCGAGCCTCCCTGCTGGCGGTTACTCCACAGCGTTAAGCGGGTTTGCAGTGCGGACGGCAGTTGCAGGGTAAACAGGCCGAACATCGACAGCGCCAGCAGGCTAAAGAGCACAGAGAGCCCAATCAGCACGTAAGGATGCTGTAATGCCGCCTGAAATGATAGCCCGGCAGCGGCAACAACCAGCCCCAGTGCGGTGTACGTCAGCGCCATTCCCTGTACGTAGATAAACGCCAGCAGCAGTGCGCGCGTGGTGGACAGGCGCTGTTTACCGCCCAGAACAATGCCGGAAATCAGCGGATACATCGGCAGTACGCAAGGGGTAAACGCGATGCCAATACCGATAAGCAGCGCCCAGAACGCGGAAAAAGGCAGCGAGGCCACAGGCGTGTTGTTTGCTGTAACTGACTTTCCGGCGGAGGCTGGCATGGTGGATTGCGCGGCGGCAACTTCCATCAGCGGTACGACTTTGGTTTCTGGCGGATAGCAGAACCCCGCGTCCGCACAGCCCTGATAAGTCACTGTCAGCGTCGCGCCTTTTGTCGCCTGCGTAACGTCAATCGGTAGCGTGAGTTGCTGGCGGTAGATTTCACTTTTGCCGTAGAACTCATCTTCATGCATCTCCCCGCCTGGCAACGCCGGTGTGCCAATACGGGCCTGATTCGGAGTGACGTGAATCTGTTGGCGGTAAAGGTAGTAACCCTCTTTCACCTGCCAGTTGAGTGTAAGGTCATGCTGATGTTGCTGAAAATCAAAAACAAACGCTTGATCGGCTGGGACAAAACTGGAACGACCAGGCGCGTCGAATAATCCGGCAAAGACGGACGTGCTGCACAACAGCAGGATCAGTGTAAGGATGCGTTGAGCCATGAGAGGTAATCGTAATCTCCGTGGGTAACGGGCAAAGCCAGTAGTTCAGGGGTCTGGTACGGGTGGTTCGATTTAATGCAGGCGAAAAGATCCTCCAGATGCGCGACGTCAGTTTTCAGCAGTAGCTGGACTTCGTACTCCTGCTCCAGTTTACCTTCCCAGTAATACATTGATGTTGCACCCGGCAGGATAGTGACACAGGCGGCAAGTTTATCGGCCAGCACTTTGGCAGCCAGATCCTGGGCAGTGGCTTCATCCGGGGCAGTACAGAGTACAACAACGGCATCAGGCGTGTTCATCGTCAACCTCGTAGCAGAGAGAGTACCGACTATACCACGCTAAGGAAAAGGATCGGGCCGCCGGGCGACCCGATTTTAAGGACTTTTACAACAGGATACCGCCAAAGATGAAGCCGAGAATGACGCACAGCGTAATGGCGATCACGCCCGGAATGAGGAACGGGTGGTTAAACACGAACTTGCCGATACGCGTTGAGCCGGTATCGTCCATCTCTACCGCCGCCAGTAGCGTGGGGTACGTGGGCAGCACAAACAGCGCGGAGACCGCCGCAAATGATGCAATGGCGGTCAGCGGCGAAACGCCCAGTAGCAGCGCGGCAGGCATTAGCGCTTTGGTGGTTGCCGCCTGTGAGTAGAGCAGTGTCGCGGCGAAAAACAGTACCACTGCCAGCAGCCACGGGTAGTTATGCAATAAGTCGCCAGCAACCACCTGGATATCTTCAATATGGTGCTTCACAAACGTATCACCCAGCCAGGCGACGCCCAGCACGCAGATACAGGCGCTCATACCCGATTTAAAGGTACTGGCGTTCAGCACTTCGCTGGTCTCGATTTTGCAAGTCAGAGAAATCAGTGTCGCGATGGTCAGCATAAACACCACAATCGCTTCGTTACGCGGTAGTACCGGGTGGGCAATCAGCCCTACGGTTGGGCTGATTGCAGTCGCGTACAGCATCACCGCCACAATGCCAATCAGGAACAGCAATACCGAGCGTTTAGCGTGGGGTTTCAGTTCAAATACCTTTCTGCCACGCAGACTCACTTCACCTTTCGCCAGACGCTCCTGGTACACCGGGTCGTCTTTTAGCTCACAACCGAGGAAATTACACACCACGGCGGTGATCATCACGGCAATCAGCGTGACAGGAATACAGATCGCCAGCAGTGTCAGGTAACTGACGCCCAGCGGTTCAAGGATACCGGCAAAAAAGACCACGGCGGCAGAAATCGGCGAGGCAGTGATAGCGATTTGTGAGGCGACCACGGCAATTGACAACGGACGCGACGGGCGAATGCCTTGCTCTTTCGCCACTTCGGTAATCACCGGCAGTGTGGAGAATGCCGTGTGCCCGGTTCCGGCAAGAATAGTCATAAACCAGGTGACCAGCGGCGCAAGAAAGGTGATGTACTTCGGATGGCTACGCAGCATGCGTTCAGCCAGGCTCACCAGATAATCCATGCCGCCCGCCACCTGCATCGCGGCGATAGCGGCAATAACGGCCATGATAATTTCGATGACGTCGAAGGGAATGGCGCCAGGCGGGATTTGAAAGAACAGGGTCAGGATAAGAACGCCAAGGCCACCTGCAAACCCAATGCCGATACTGCCAAGCCGGGCGCCCAGGTAGATGGCTAATAAGACGAGGACAAGCTCTGTTGCAAACATAGTTGGCTTCCTTGTTTAACTAAGTGATATAGAATCGTTATATTTTAGTTACTATCCATAAGAAAAAAGGCACGTCGCGAGTGACGTGCCTTTTGTTGGTCTATCCACCGGAATTACTGTTCACTTTCATCGGTGTAGCGCTTCGCTTTATAAGCCGGGTGCATCAGGTTCTGGGCGGAGAAAATATCATCCAGTTCCGCTTCCGTCAGTAGTCCTCGCTCCAGCACCACTTCCCGTACGCTTTTCCCTGTTTCGGCGCAAACCTTGCCGACGATATCGCCGTTGTGATGGCCGATAAACGGGTTTAGGTAGGTCACGATGCCGATGGAGTTATAGACGTAGCCTTCACACACTGCTTTGTTCGCCGTGATGCCGTTGACGCATTTTTCCAGCAGGTTGTAGCAGGCGTTGGTGAGAATATGGATCGACTCAAACATTGCCTGTCCAATCACCGGCTCCATCACGTTCAACTGCAACTGGCCCGCTTCGGAGGCCATAGTGACGGTGGTATCGTTGCCGATCACTTTAAAGCACACCTGATTCACCACTTCCGGCACCACCGGGTTGACTTTGGCTGGCATGATCGACGAACCCGCCTGCAACTCTGGCAGGTTGATTTCATTCAGCCCGGCGCGCGGCCCGGAGGAGAGCAGTCGCAGGTCATTACAAATTTTGGAGAGTTTCACCGCCAGACGTTTCAGCGAGCTATGTACCATCACGTACGCGCCGCAGTCCGAGGTGGCTTCAATCAGATCTTCCGCCGGAACGACCGGCAAATTGCTCACTTCCGCCAGTTTCTGCACCGCCAGGTGCTGGTAGCCATCTGGCGTATTGAGGCGAGTACCGATTGCGGTCGCGCCGAGGTTCACCTCCAGCAGCAGTTCAGCGGTGCGCAGCAGGTTTTTGGTCTCTTCATTCAGCAGCACATTGAAGGCGTGGAATTCCTGACCGAGCGTCATCGGCACCGCATCCTGCAACTGGGTGCGGCCCATTTTCAGGATATCCTTGAACTCCACTGCTTTGTTCTCAAAACCTTCACCGAGCTGTTTGATGGCATCAATCAGCTTAACGATGGAGGCATACACCGCGATGCGGAACCCGGTAGGGTAGGCATCATTTGTGGACTGGCATTTGTTGACATGATCGTTTGGGTTGAGGAACTGGTAGTCGCCTTTCTGATGGCCCATCAGTTCAAGCCCAATGTTGGCCAACACTTCGTTGGTGTTCATGTTGACGGACGTACCCGCGCCACCCTGATAAACGTCTATTGGGAATTGATCCATGCATTTGCCATTGTTCAGGACCTCATCACATGCGGCAACGATAGCGTTCGCGATATTTTTAGGAATGGTTTGCAGCTCTTTATTCGCCAGGGCAGCCGCTTTTTTTACCATTACCATGCCACGGACAAATTCAGGGATGTCGCTGATTTTGCTGTTGCTGATATAAAAATTTTCAATCGCTCTCAGAGTATGCACACCATAATAGGCATCCGCTGGCACTTCCCTGGTACCCAACAAATCTTCTTCGATACGAATGTTGTTTAACATGTGAACCTTCTTTTGCAAGCTACGAATGAATACACCAAACACATAGTATTTATGTGGATATGTGTCTTTTTCGACCGACGATTATGCCCTTAATCGGCCGGATACCCGAGATTATATGCTGGAGATAAGTAAATGCCGTAATCTCGATCACTTATTATCCTTGTGCATGCATCATTATTAATAATATGTGAAATGTGTCACCGCTTCGTAACAGACAAAACTTTACATCGTGGTGGAAATTGAATTTTTTCAATCTGCCGCCATCTCAGGACTATGCGATTCGCAAACCCTTACTGACAGACGCCACAGGGCGTCTGTTTTTTTCACAGGAGAAGCCAGTGCGCTGGATACCGTTTATTGCTTTTTTCTTATACGTCTACATTGAGATATCGATCTTTATTCAGGTTGCTCATGTTTTTGGCGTCCTGATGACGCTCATTCTGGTGCTCTTTACCTCAGTGATTGGTATGTCGCTGGTGCGTAACCAGGGCTTTAAGAATTTCATGTTGATGCAGCAAAAAATGGCGGCGGGTGAAAGCCCGGCGGCGGAGATGATTAAAAGCGTATCGCTGATCATTTCGGGTCTGTTGCTGGTGCTGCCGGGGTTCTTTACCGACTTCCTCGGCCTGCTGCTGCTGCTGCCTCCGGTGCAAAAACACCTGACGCTGAAGCTTATGCCGCATCTGCGCTTTTCGCGGATGCCGGGCGGCGGCTTTTCGACGGGAGGCGACGCGGGCCAGACATTTGAAGGCGAGTATCAACGCAAAGACGATCAGCGTAATCGGCTGGATAATAAAGACGACCACTAATGTTGATGCCCGGACCGCCGGGCTTTTTTACGGCTGTACGGAGCGGATCGTTGTGGTGCGGCGCTTCGGCAGCAGTAGCCACAGTGCGGCCAGCATGATCACCGCATACAAACTCTTCCAGCCAGGGATTACCAGCAGTAACAGGCATAGTACGCTGCCGACCATCGCCAGCGCTTTATAACGCCCCTTCAGTAAGCGGCAACCTGCCAGCATGCACAGCAGGTAGATCATGATGAAAATCCCGTTGGCGTAGATAATCAGTGTATCCAGATTAATGCTGAACGCGTAGATGGCTATGGTGCACACCATGCAGCAGAACAGCACGGCGTTGAGCGCATTCACTGGCAACTGGCGTTTAGAGAGTTTTGCCAGCGCGCTCTCGGGCTTGTATGCCGCCTGCGACCACACCAGCCGGGCGAAGCTCTGGATATAAATGTTCAGACTGGCGAAGCAGGCCAGATAGCCAATAATGCAAGCTATCCACAGCGCCTGTTTACCGAACAGTTCAACGACGATCGCCGGGAGCGATGCCGCTGCGCTGAGCGTGTGCCAGACATCAAAGTGCAGCACTACCACGGTACAGGCCCAGTAGACCGAACCCGCCAGCAGCAGGCCAATCATCAGTGCGCGCGGGAAATCCCGTTCCGGGTTTTTGAATTCCGAAGCCAGATGGGCGAAAGCCTCCAGACCAACAAAACACCAGAACATTACCGCCAGGGATGCCGACATCGCGGAAATCGACACCTGCGGCAGCGGCGGGAAAGGAATGTCGCGGAAGGTAATGCCGCCACGCCACCAGATAGCGACGATTAATGCCACAATCAGCCCGGCGATAAGCGACTGCAGATTAGCACTGGAACCTGCGCCGCGCGTGCCAATAAACCAAATCAGCATCAGCGTGCCAAGCTCAGCCATAAGTAATAGCGACCCTTGCCAGCCAAACATGCCTTGCCAGAAGCCCGCAGCAATATGCAGGGCTGCTGGTAGCCCAACCGGGATCACCGAGAGAAATAACCAGCCGGTGACACGCTCAAGTCGCGGGCCGAACGCCAGACCGACAAAGTGGGCGACGCCGCCCGCGCTGGGGAAATGACGGCCAAGTAAGGCAAATACAATCGCCACCGGGAACACCAGTAAAATGAGCACCGGCCATGCCCACAGGCTGCTGTCGCCTGCGGCCAGCGCCGCCAGCGCGGGTACGGCGAATACGCCGGTGCCGAGCAAAGATGTTGATAACAACCCAATGCCCTGCGCCAGCCCCAACTCCTGTTTTAATTCACTCATTGTCGTTGTCTGTTGGTTATCAGTTGCGCAGATGTTATCACAATCGGTTTTACTTATGGCTGCGTCAGCGCCTGCCAGCAAGAGTGGAATCTTCCCGGTTTAGGGGATTAAGTGCGATTTCATAAATTTTTTTGTTGTTCCCCCTTGAAGGGAGAAACAGCTAACCCCATCTCTCTGGTCACCAGCCGGAGAACCGTTTGCGGCCCGGCGCTATCCATAACTGATAAAGACTTTCTCAAAGGAGAGCTATCAATGAGTATTCGTCCGTTACATGATCGTGTGATCGTCAAACGTAAAGAAGTTGAATCCAAATCTGCTGGCGGCATCGTTCTGACTGGTTCTGCAGCAGGTAAATCAACTCGTGGCGAAATCATCGCTGTCGGTAAGGGCCGCATCCTGGAAAACGGTACCGTTCAACCACTGGACGTGAAAGTGGGCGATATCGTGATTTTCAACGATGGTTACGGTGTGAAAGCTGAAAAAATCGACAACGAAGAAGTGCTGATCATGTCCGAAAGTGACATCCTGGCAATTGTTGAAGCGTAACAACGCGCGCGAACCTGAACGAATTTAAGGAAAGAGAAAATGGCAGCTAAAGACGTAAAATTCGGTAACGACGCCCGTGTAAAAATGCTGCGCGGCGTGAATGTTCTGGCAGATGCAGTGAAAGTTACCCTCGGTCCGAAAGGCCGTAATGTGGTTCTGGATAAATCTTTCGGTGCACCGACCATCACCAAAGATGGTGTTTCCGTAGCACGTGAAATCGAACTGGAAGACAAGTTCGAAAACATGGGGGCGCAGATGGTGAAAGAAGTCGCCTCCAAAGCGAACGACGCTGCGGGCGACGGTACCACCACTGCAACTGTTCTGGCGCAGGCTATCATCACTGAAGGTCTGAAAGCCGTTGCTGCGGGCATGAACCCGATGGATCTGAAACGTGGTATCGATAAAGCTGTTGCTGCTGCGGTTGAAGAGCTGAAAACACTGTCCGTACCGTGTTCTGACTCTAAAGCTATCGCTCAGGTAGGTACTATCTCCGCAAACTCCGACGAAACCGTGGGTAAACTGATTGCGGAAGCGATGGATAAAGTCGGTAAAGAAGGTGTCATCACCGTTGAAGACGGTACCGGCCTGCAGGACGAACTGGATGTGGTAGAAGGTATGCAGTTCGATCGTGGTTACCTGTCTCCTTACTTCATTAACAAGCCGGAAACTGGCGCAGTAGAACTGGAAAGCCCGTTCATTCTGCTGGCTGATAAAAAAGTCTCCAACATCCGCGAAATGCTGCCGGTTCTGGAAGCCGTTGCGAAAGCAGGCAAACCGCTGGTGATCATCGCTGAAGATGTTGAGGGCGAAGCGCTGGCAACGCTGGTGGTTAACACCATGCGCGGCATCGTGAAAGTTGCAGCTGTTAAAGCACCGGGCTTCGGCGATCGTCGTAAAGCTATGCTGCAGGACATCGCAACCCTGACCGGTGGTACCGTGATTTCTGAAGAAATCGGTATGGAACTGGAAAAAGCCACCCTGGAAGATCTGGGCCAGGCTAAACGTGTTGTGATCAACAAAGACACCACCACCATTATTGATGGCGTGGGTGAAGAAGCTGCAATCCAGGGTCGTGTAACCCAGATTCGTCAGCAGATCGAAGAAGCAACTTCCGATTACGACCGTGAAAAACTGCAGGAGCGTGTAGCTAAACTGGCTGGCGGCGTTGCCGTTATCAAAGTGGGCGCAGCAACTGAAGTTGAAATGAAAGAGAAAAAAGCACGCGTTGAAGATGCGTTGCACGCGACCCGTGCTGCCGTTGAAGAAGGCGTGGTTGCTGGCGGCGGCGTTGCGCTGATCCGCGTAGCAAGCAAAATTGCTGAGCTGAAAGGCCAGAACGAAGATCAGAACGTCGGTATTAAAGTTGCGCTGCGCGCAATGGAATCACCGCTGCGTCAGATCGTGCTGAACTGCGGCGAAGAGCCTTCTGTTGTGGCGAACACCGTTAAAGCTGGCGACGGCAACTACGGTTACAACGCAGCCACCGAAGAGTACGGCAACATGATCGACATGGGTATCCTGGATCCGACCAAAGTGACCCGTTCTGCTCTGCAGTACGCGGCGTCCGTTGCCGGCCTGATGATCACTACTGAGTGCATGGTAACCGATCTGCCGAAAGGCGATGCGCCTGATTTAGGTGCCGCTGGCGGTATGGGTGGCATGGGCGGTATGGGCGGCATGATGTAATTGCTGCCTGACACGCGAACAGGGCGACCTGTCGCGAGTTCAACGAAAAGGAGCGGGCGTTGTCCGCTCCTTTTTTGTTTCCTGCTTTTCCCATGAATGCGCATGAAACTCTATCGGCAAATTCTTTATTGATAACAATATCTAATCCGTGCTAAGTAAAAATCCTGTCTAAGGCATTTCTTAATGGCTTGAATGCCTGATGCGAAGTCAGATATTATTCTAAATAACGGCGGGATATATTAATTTAATGTATTGTTTGACGAATTTTGACCCTATTTATCGTGTTGCTTTCAAAATATCATTGTGCGTTAAGGTTTTCCCTTAGCACCCAATTAAAAAGCCAATAATCTACTGCTGACGCGAGTCAGCGTTTTAGTTTTAACTTATTGATTCCTGATAATACCAGCGACGGACCTGAAATGGATTTCGTAATTAATCATAGAGATCATGGTGGTACCTCACATGACGATGCTTATTATGGGGTTGGTTACGCTTTATCAATAAATCAATTAAAAGTTGTTGTTGCAATGTATTATAGTTATTGCAATATGTTTTTTAATAAATGCTCTATTAGTGATTCTGTTTAATAAATTATTGCGGTGCTTTCAGGTTATATATCTAATGTATTTTAAATGGTTTTGGTGATCATTTTAACAGGCAGGGAGGGTGATCATGTTATTATCAGTACGAGGTTGTTAACATGTTATGGTTTTCAGATTCAGACGATGAGCTTGCTATTCTTTTTTTAGTTATCTGACATATTATTTCCATTGCTAATTATCGGTTGAGGTATCATCTCTCAACACGCTGTATTCACCTCCAGGTTCTGTTTAAGACGATAAGCGCTGGCGATGAGCAAAAGGCGCAACACCGTACGCGAAAGGGAAACCACAACCAGCGCAGCTGCGTTGAAGTGTTGTCAGGCAGAAAGCCTGTCAGCGTTGTTATTTCTTCAGTATTACCATCTGCGATCGCTTTTGCTGGCACTATTTTCCGCGATTTGTGCGGCTTATGCTGAGGATGTTTTTCTTTTAGTCATCTTTTTAGTATAAGGTTTACAGACGGGCGGCATGCGTCCAGCTCATTGATTATGGGGAATAACATGTACGTAAAACGTTTGGCTGGGATTATGGGCGGTGTGCTGCTGTTAGCGGGTTGCAGCAGCAGCAGTGAACTAAGCGCCGCAGGGCAAGGGGTACGCTTTGTGGAAGATAAACCGGGCGCACAGTGCCAGTATCTTGGCACCGCCACCGGCTCGCAGAGCAACTGGCTCTCTGGCCAGCATGGCGACGAGGGGGGGTCAATGCGCGCGGCGGCGAATGCATTGCGCAACCAGGCGGCTGCGATGGGCGGCAACGTTCTTTATAACGTTTCCAGCCCGACACAGGGTTTCTTATCCAGTTTTGTCCCAACTGCCAGCGAAATGAACGCGCAGGTCTATAAATGCCCTAACTAAGTTGTTTCCAGGGACTCCCGCTCATTCTGGTGGGAGTCTATTAATCGCTTCATTCGTTATTTACCCCACTTACTCTGACCCTTTTTCGTAACTCTTTTTCAACCCATCCTGAATGTTAAGTTTTCTTAATGTTAAAAACATTTTCTATTTTCTTTGCGGAGAAGATACCGCGATCACTAAAGTATGCGGTTTTATTGTCGATAGTGTTGGCAGGACGCAAAAATAAAAGGATTTTAAAATTAGAGTGCTTTTGGCAGGTGTGAAGAGGGTCGGAGAGACGATGAATATTACAAAGAAGCTATTGCTTGCATTTTCGTTATTAATCCTGAGTTTAATTGGAACAAACTTAATCGCTGTTTTTTCACTATCGAAAATTGGTAACGCGCAGGATTATTTTCAGGCAAATATCTTGCCGAGCCTCGACGTCATGAACAAAGAGATGCTGCAGGTTACCGGCATCCGTAGTCAGCTTTATCTACATGGTTTGACGCAAGACGCTGCGGGTATGAATGAAGTACAACAAAAAGCGTTAAAAATATATGATGAATTATATGCCATGCATCAACATTACCTGAAGGAGCTTATTTCTGATCAACATGATCTTGATTTATCGAATAAAACGTTAGCGGATTTAGAAAAATTCCGCACAGTGATGGATCAATATTTTAAAATATCAAATGCTAACGATCGTGATGGTATCATTAAAGCCATGCATTCAGGGGGATTGGTTTCGAGTATTATCACGCAATTGGTCAATGATTTTGACGCTCAAATTGCCTATAACGCCTCGTTGGTGACGACGGCTAACAGTAATAATAGTTCGTTGATTTCTCGCGCAATGACGCTATCTCTGATTGCCACGTTGGCGTCGACGCTTGTTCTGGGACTGTTTGGTTTATTCACCGTGTTGAATATCAAGCGTCGTCTGAATGATATGAAAGACGGGATGGTCAGCATCAGCGAAAAACTGGATCTCAGACATGCATTACCCACGGGGCGTCTGGACGAGATTGGCCAGGCCGTTGGGGCATTCAACCTGCTGATGGGACGGGTCGCGGAATCACTGTCCATGGTACGCAGCGCCTCCAGTTCGGTGAACACCGCCGCTAATGAGATTGCCCTCGGCAATAATGAACTTTCTGCTCGTACCGAACAGCAATCGGCCGCTGTAGTGGAAACGGCCGCAAGCATGGAAGAGTTGAGTTCGACGGTGAAACAGAACGCGCAGAACGCGCATCAGGCCAGCCAGTTAGCCACGACAGCGTCAGATACGGCGGTAAAAGGCGGCACGGTTGTAAGTGTTGCAGTGAATCGCATGAAGGATATTATCGAAAGCTCGAAACGCATTTCCGAAATCACCTCTGTGATTAATGGTATTGCATTTCAAACCAACATTCTGGCGCTTAACGCAGCTGTTGAAGCAGCCAGAGCCGGTGAGCAAGGACGTGGTTTTGCTGTGGTAGCAGGCGAGGTGCGGAATCTGGCGCAGCGTAGCGCCCAGGCGGCTAAAGAGATTGAAACCCTGATCCATGAGTCGGTGAACTATATCGAGGAAGGTTCCCGGCAGGTCGATCTGGCGGGAGAAACGATGAGCGGCATTGTGCACTCCGTGCAGCAGGTTAAAGATTTAATGCAGGAGATCGCCGCTGCGTCCGATGAGCAAAACCGTGGCATTTCGCAGATTGCCCAGGCGATGTCGGAAATGGATACCACCACGCAGCAGAACGCCGCGCTGGTACAGGAATCTTCCGCCGCCGCCGGTAGCCTTGAAGAGCAAGCAAGTAAACTGCAACAACTGGTTGATGTGTTCCGCTTGCCAGGGCAGCAACTGGAGAAAGTGAAAAAGTCGATCGGGAAAATACATCAACCAAAACAGGCTGTTGCCACTGCGGGACAGGACGGTTGGGAGACGTTTTAAACGGCAATGACGAGCCTGCAAAGGCTCGTCATTATTTACGGCTTAGCGCTGGCGTAATTGCAGATCCAGCGGCGTCTTACTGGGTTCGCCGCCAATCTCGCGGGCAAGTTTCGGCACCATATAGCCGGAAACCAGCGTCAGAAGCTCGCGCATAATCAAACGCGCTTCGTCATCACTCACCATAAAGTGCGCAGCGCCCTGAACTTTATCCAGCACATGCAGATAGTAGGGCATCACTCCCACATCAAATAACGCATTACTCAACTCCGCCAATGTTTGCGCATTATCATTCACGCCACGTAGTAGCACGCTTTGATTCAGTAAAGTGACGCCCGCCTGCCGCAGTGCGGCCATCGCCGCGCGGAAGTCATCGCCGATCTCCTGGGCGTGGTTAATATGATTGACCAGCAAAATTTGCAGAGATGAACGTGCGAAACGTGCGACTAGCGTATCAGTGATGCGCGCCGGGATCACAATCGGCAAGCGGCTGTGGATACGCAGGCGTTTAATGTGTGGAATGGCTTCCAGCTGTTCCAGCAGCCAGTCCAGCTCATGATCTTTCGCCATCAGCGGATCGCCGCCGGAAAAGATAATTTCATCCAGCTCCGGATGCGCGGCAATATAGTCCAGTGCGCCTTGCCAGTTACGCTTGTTGCCCTGATTTTCCGCGTAGGGGAAGTGGCGACGAAAGCAGTAGCGGCAGTTCACAGCGCAGCCGCCTTTCACCAGCAGCAGGGCACGATTACTGTATTTATGCAGTAATCCAGGCACCACGCTACTCTGTTCTTCCAGCGGATCGGTGGTGAAACCCGGCGCTGCGATAAATTCCTGCGGTGTGGTGATCACCTGGCGCAATAACGGATCGTTGGGATTGCCAGGCTGCATGCGCGCGGCAAAGGATCTCGGGACGCGTAGGGGAAACAGGCGTTTTGCTTCACGACCTGAAGTTAAATTTTCATCCGTGTCTATCTTTAAAAGACGTAATAGTTCGTCCGGATCGGTTATTACATCGGCAAGTTGCATTAACCAATCTTCTCTGGACGGGGTATTTAGGGTTACAATATGCGCCATTTTGTGGCTAAGCTACCAGTTAACAATTTTCAGAGGGCCTTATGGCGACTTACTATAGCAACGATTTTCGTGCTGGTCTTAAAATCATGTTGGACGGCGAACCTTATGCGGTTGAAGCCAGCGAATTCGTTAAACCAGGTAAAGGCCAGGCATTTGCGCGCGTTAAGCTGCGTCGCCTGCTGACCGGTACTCGCGTAGAAAAAACCTTCAAATCTACTGACTCTGCCGAAGGTGCAGACGTTGTCGATATGAACCTGACTTACCTGTACAACGACGGTGAGTTCTGGCACTTCATGAACAATGAAACTTTCGAACAGCTTTCCGCTGATGCCAAAGCGATTGGCGATAACGCAAAATGGTTGCTGGATCAGGCTGAGTGCATCGTAACTCTGTGGAACGGCCAGCCTATCTCCGTCACTCCGCCGAACTTTGTTGAGCTGGAAATCGTTGAAACCGATCCTGGTCTGAAAGGCGACACCGCAGGTACTGGCGGCAAACCGGCTACCCTGAGCACTGGTGCAGTGGTTAAAGTCCCGCTATTCGTGCAGATCGGTGAAGTTATCAAAGTGGATACCCGCTCTGGCGAATATGTATCTCGCGTGAAGTAATGTCTGCAGTTTCGGCGTAGCACCATGCTACGCCGTTGAACATCTCGAGGCAGAAATGATGAAACGCCTTACCAAAATCCTTTCACTTATGCTTATCAGCAGCGCTTTGCTGTCGGGCTGCAATACGGCGCGCGGTGTCGGCGAAGACATTCAGAGCCTGGGCCACGCTATTTCTCACGCGGTCAGCTAAAAACTTCACATCTTCTTAAAAACCTTCCCGTTCCGGTCTCAGTGCGGAATTTTGTCTATGCTTAAGTGGCTATGCACAAATAATATTGGTCACATAAGGAAGATATTATGGTTAAGAAGACAATTGTTGCGATCTTTTCTGCATTAGTTCTTTCATCCGTTCTGACGGCGTGTAATACCACGCGAGGCGTCGGTCAGGATATCTCGGAAGGTGGCAGCGCTATCTCTGGCGCAGCAAGCAAAGCTCAGCAGTAATCCTTGCCGGTACGGCATTCGCCGTACCGCTAATTTGAATTTTCCGGCAGTGAAAGGAAGGGCGTAAACCGATTCCCCATCCCGAGCTTCATGCGAATATTACGCTTGTAGGTATAAACGGTTTTGCCGTTAATACTTAGCCTTGCGGCTATGGTTTGGTTACTTTTCCCTTCCATCCATAGTGTGAGCACTTTCTCTTCCTGTTTGGTCAGTAGTGGTGTCGCCATCTGTGGAATTGAACGCGCCGGACATGCCAGCACAATGTCATCAATGAGCTGCGCCAGTTTATCCAGCGGTTCTGTTTTTAGCATCGTTGCGCGAATTTTAAGTTGCCTGTAAAACCCGGAAAGTTGCGCATCGATACCCGATTCCAGCAGCAGCACCTGGTTTGAGTCGCCGCAGACGGAAAATAATGAAGCAAGCTGTTGAATATGATGAATTTCATTCTTGAAACCATGAAGGTCGGCAATCACCAGATCAGGCTGCCACTGCACAATATGTTCTTTCGCCAGCATTAAATTATGCAATCCGGTAACGAGGAACGAGGCGGGAAACAAATCGGGTTGATTGAGCCAGGATTCCACCCCAATACGGGTGAAGTAACAACGGTCAATCACGAGAATTTTGAACATATTTTTCTTCACAGTCAGAGGGTGGCGCACAGTTTCCTGGATTCAGGAAAGTGATTCATCATAGGGGGTACATAAGGTGGGTAAATGCTGGAATTCCGCAGCGAACAGTGGCTATTTCTTGCTTTAAATTGCTGAATATAAGCAATCACCGTCAAGTTGAAATTTTAAACTGTAGCGGGCAAAATTTACTTCTCTTCACATCTCTGGCGGGACGACCTGTCAGTTTCATTTTTTTCGGGGACGGCCCCTCATCGGAGCCAATCATGTCCTGGTTAATACTTCTTATCGCCGGTCTTCTTGAAGTGGTTTGGGCTGTCGGTCTGAAATACACCCATGGGTTTACGCGCCTTATCCCCAGTATCATCACCGTTACAGCGATGATCGCCAGTGTTGTGCTGCTTTCATGGGCAATGAAAACCCTGCCGATTGGTACCGCCTATGCGATCTGGACCGGGATCGGCGCGGTTGGTGCCGCAATTGCAGGGGTTGTGCTGCTTGGCGAATCCGCAAGCCTGGCGCGTATCCTCAGTCTGTGCCTGATTGTCGCTGGAATCATTGGGTTAAAGCTCAGTACAGATTAGTAAGGCGGATTAATCCAGAGTCGTTTTTCCACAGCAAAACCTTGTCGGCTGTCTATATCCAGCATCTGCTGTTTGACCTTTGTCGGCAGGGGTGGCGTACGCGACAGCTGCCACAAAAATAGTTGCGATCCGGCCCGTACACCAGCGCATAGCGATATTCATCGTCAAGGGTGATGATGTTGTAACCGCCATAGAAAGGACCGAAGAAAGCGACCTTCGGCGCGGCGATCTTTCGACACCTCAATGACTCTATCAGCAATGCCCTGAGCCAGCTTTTCCATCCACCTGGTAAAGCGAAAATATCCAGGGTATTGCAGGAAAATGTAGTTCATCTGGACTTTTGAAGCGCTGTCTATCGCCTGTTTAAAAGTATTCATATAGTCATAACAGCCCTGCAATAACTGAGCATCGCCATCTTCCGTCAGGGGAAGCCAGCACATAATCATGAACTATCTTTGCCAGTTGCGCTGTTCTGCGGTTAAGTCGACCATTTTCTCTCCTCGTTAGTGCCAGAGGGGGCATTTGCCTCCGGTGCCTTTAGTTGTCAGGCACAGCAGCGATCGTTCCATGAATCACGATAGATAACATTACCCTCCGTATACTTCCAGGTGATCGCCTCGTAACGCAATTCGAGTGTTTCCAGATGGGTGCTACTCATGCCATTAGGAGCAAGGTAAGGAGAAACCGTCGTGATTTTGACGTTTTCTAAGATGATATTGAAATATTCAGACTCGATGCCCGATTCCAGTATTCGGTACATCTTGATCGTTGCCTTCTTCATGGTTCGGCCTTCGCAGACAGCGCGGTACAGGAGTGGTGTTGTCTGATCAAATTCTTTCACTATCGTGATAGGGCTATGAACGCGCGTACCTGTAAGTTTCCCCCAGCTTGGATCTACCGGGATTGTTACACCGTGAGAGAATGATTTCAGCTCAATAGACCCTAAGCGCAGGGGCATCATACAGCTACCGACTACCGGAGATCCGTTCTCATCTTCAAGCCATAAATGTGCAGGAGTAGACATGTAATTTCCTTATCAGTATGTATTAAATATTGGGATGTTTTGCGTTTCACCATTTCACATAACGAGCAAAAATAATCATTACGGCTATGAAGAAAACACCGATTGGCCAGACTGGACTTCCCGGGAAAAAATGAGCCTGAACCAGGGCAAAAACGATGGTTAGCACTATTGGGCCGTAGACCGAAAAGAAGAACCGTCCCTGCCACCGTAAAAAACGTTTGATATATGCCATCATGGCTATTGGATCATCCTGCTGATGATGCCCACAATGTCATTATCTGATGCCCATTGCGCTTCGATAGCGCTCGCCTTTTGGAAAACAGGCTCAATGAGGAAGTAGAGCATTTCCAGTCCTTGTGCATAAAGCGCAGAATAATAAGCGGGAAATTGAATATGCAGTCGATGAGCACAGTCGGCAGCCTTCTGAACAACGCCATAAACTCCGACAGCTGCAATACCACGGGACGCCCATGTACCTGCAAGAGCGCTTATTTCAAGGCTGAGGTTTAACCCAATGCGAACGCTGCTTGCGGCCGCTAACGTAAATCCGGCGATGGTGAGAGAGCTGGCAGCAATATGGACATTCACGGCCACCAGACACTGCTTGATGTGTTCTATCTGCTCAGAAGTTTTGTATTTGAAAATTTCTTCGAAGTAGATCCGAAGCATGTCATAGACCACATCACCGTGGCGTATTACCTTATAAACGGCATCCCTGAAACGGATATCTTCAGTCTTTTGCTGCTGGCAAACATCGTTATATTCATCGGTAAAACAGGATGTGTAATACAGCAGGCGGGTAGCATCCTTTCCTAAGGTTTCAACTTGATTTGTAACCTGCTGACCGACGGCAGAAACTACATGGTCGAGCTTTAATGCGAGAATCCTGTTGGCTTGTAGGTAACTGATGACTTCATTGTTGTTGTACATAATCGCTCCATGATAATTTCCATTAAATCAAGTTCTTAATTATTTCTCACGGGAAAGCGTTCGATAAACAGTTGGTTGCGAAACTGAAAATAATTCAGCCAGACCGCTGATAGAGTACTCGCCACTTTTATGCATCCGACGCAGTTCTTTCTGCTGCTTATCTGACAGCTTAGGCTGTGCTTCCCCCACAGTTTTCCTTTCGCCCGTGCAATAGCCATACCTTCGCGCGTCGAAGACGTATCAGGTCACCTTCAAATTCCGCGAAGGTCGCCAGCACGTTGAAGAACTTTTTCCCATCGTGCCAGCCTGCCCTGTTCAGGTACGGCCAGCATGTCTCCCTGACGAATGGCTGCCAGCGCCTGGTTCAGTCCGGGCCGCTGACAGTTTGAACCACGCGATGCTCAACGCGAAAAAATCTGCGCACTGTATGGTTATCGGCGTGGCCATCTTCGTTGTTTTCACAGCCTGAACTTTTGCTGAATGGACATTATACCTTCCAGAGCAGCGATGAAATTATTGACCTGGATGTGCTGGTTGCCGGACTGAAACTGGGATAACTGAAATTTTGGTGATTCCGGTGTAGAGCCCCGGTATAGACGCTGGCTGAAAATTTGCTCTCCCGCTTACGCAGGAGAGCGACAGGTATCAAATAAAAATGACGCCGATCAGTGTGACCACAGTCAGAATCGCCGCGAGGCCGTAGAACATCCATTTACCGTTCGGTACGTGAATTTTCAAATCATGCATCATATGGTGCATACGGTGCAGACCGCACCACACCGGCAGGACGATCATCAAAAAGAGGAACACGCGGCCAATGAAGCTTTGCGCAAACGCCAGCACGCGTTCATAGCCCAGCGCTTCAGCAGGGTAGAAGCCCAGCGGCAGCAGAATGCCGACCAGCAGCACGATAACCGGTGCGACAATTGCGCTCCACATACCACCTGCACCGAACAAACCCCAGAATACGGGTTCGTCAGAACGTTTTGGATTCGGGTTAATCACGTTGGCCTCCTTACCAGAAAAGAGCCACAAACAGCACCACCACAGTGACTACCGCAGTCACTACCCAAAGCCCTTTCACTACCGGCTCTGGCCCCATTTTTTCGCCTTTGACGATGATAAGCTGCGCTTTCGGTGCCAGATCAAACCAGGTTTTGGTGTGCAGCAGCGCGGCGGCGAGCGTCACCAGATTGAGGATTAGCACAATCGGGTTTTGCAGAAAGTGCACAAACCCTTCCCAGTTTTGCGGCCCGTGTTTTAGCGCAAACAGGCCAAAGATCAGTTCGAGACTGAACCAGACCGCAGGTACCGCCGTTCCTTCACGCAGCATGTAGAAGCGATAAAACGGCAGAGTTTTCCACCAGCTTGACGGCATGGGACGAACCCAGGCTTTACGTTTAGTCGTCATAATGCACTCCTTAGCGTGGTTTCAGGGTGGCGATAAGAAAGTCTTTCGAGCTTTCCACCTTGCCCTGCTGAATGGCCGCAGCCGGATCGACATGTTTCGGACACACCTCCGAACAGTAGCCGACAAACGTACAGCTCCACACGCCGTTCTGGCTGTTGAGTTGCCCCATGCGCTCTTTTTTGCCGTTATCGCGGCTATCAAGGTTATAGCGATGCGCCAGCGTAATCGCCGCCGGGCCGATGAACTCAGGATTCAGACCAAACTGCGGGCAGGCGGCGTAGCACAGGCCGCAGTTAATGCAGCCGGAGAACTGATGGTACTTCGCCATCTGCGCCGGGGTTTGCTTGCCGGGCCCCTGATCCAGCGTGCGCGTATTACCGATGATATAAGGCTTAATTGCTTCGAGACTTTCGATAAAGTGGGTCATATCGACCACCAGATCGCGCTCAACCGGGAAGTTTGCCAGCGCCTCGACTTTCAGGCCTTTCTCGTAATCGCGCAGAAAGGTTTTACATGCCAGTTTCGGAACTTTGTTGACCATCATGCCGCAGGAGCCGCAAATCGCCATACGGCACGACCAGCGGTAACTTAGATCCGGCGCAAGGTTATCTTTGATATAGTTCAGCGCGTCGAGCAGAGAGGTGGCTTCATCGTAAGGCACGTCATAGAAGGCACTGTGAGGCGCATCGTCCACTTCCGGGTTGTAACGCACCACCTCCACTTTCAGATTCTTCATCTCAGACATTCTTCGTCTCCTTCTTCTCAGACGATTCAGCTTCTGCACCGTATACGCGTTTCGCCGGTGGCAGCGTAGTGATCTTCACGTCGCTGTATTCCAGTCGGATTGCGCCGTCGGCATCGCGGAAAGCCAGCGTGTGTTTGAGGAAGTTGACGTCATCGCGCTCAGTACATCCCTCATCCAGGCGCTGATGCGCTCCGCGGGATTCTTTACGCGCCAGCGCCGAGTGCGCCATACATTCGGCCACGTTCAGTCCGTGTCCCAGTTCGATGGTGTAGAGCACATCGGTGTTGAAGACGCTGGAAGTATCGGTAATGCGCACGCGTTTGAAGCGCTCTTGCAGCTCAGCTAGCTTATCCACGGTTTTCTGCATCAATTCCGGCGTGCGGTAGATCCCGCAGCCTTCTTCCATGGATTCGCCCATTTCATCGCGGATTTTCGCCCAGCTTTCGTTGCCGTCCTGATTGACCAGCGCTTTCAGGCGCTGCTCGGCATCTGCTGCCTGCGCGTTTAACGCATCGTCATTGGCTTTGCTCGCAGAGGCCGAACGTGCAATGGCGCGTTCACCGGCCAGGCGGCCAAACACCACCAGTTCCGCCAGCGAGTTCGAGCCGAGACGGTTGGCACCGTGCAGACCGACCGACGAGCATTCACCGACAGCAAACAGCCCGGTAATGCGGGACTCGCAGTTTTGGTCGGTTTCGATACCGCCCATGGTGTAGTGGGCCGTCGGGCGTACCGGAATCGGCTCTTTGATTGGATCGACGCCAACATAGGCTTTCGCCAGTTCACAGATAAACGGCAGACGCTCGCTGATTTTTTTCGCACCAAGATGACGCAGGTCGAGGTAGACCACATCACCGCGCGGCGTAGAGATGGTGTTGCCTTTACGCCACTCATGCCAGAACGCTTGCGACACTTTGTCGCGCGGGCCGAGTTCCATATATTTGTTCTTCGGCTCGCCCAGCGGAGTTTCCGGCCCCATGCCGTAATCTTGCAAATAACGGTAGCCGTTTTTGTTCACCAGAATGCCACCTTCGCCACGGCAACCTTCTGTCATCAGAATGCCGGAACCCGGCAAGCCGGTTGGATGGTACTGTACGAACTCCATGTCGCGTAGCGGAACGCCGTGTGATAGCGCCATGCCCATGCCGTCACCGGTGACAATGCCGCCGTTGGTGTTGTAGCGGTAAACGCGGCCAGCGCCGCCAGTAGCCATCACCACGGCATTGGCGCGAATCTGCACCAGTGTGCCTTCCATCATATTCATGGCGACCAGCCCGCGGGCATGATTGTCATCCACAAGGATATCCAGCACGAAGTGTTCGTCGAAGCGTTGAATTTGTGGGAACTGAAGGGAGGTTTGAAACAGGGTATGCAGCATATGGAAGCCGGTTTTATCGGCGGCGAACCAGGTGCGTTCTATTTTCATCCCACCGAAGCGCCGCACGTTGACCGAACCATCCGGACGACGGCTCCATGGACAGCCCCACTGTTCAAGTTGGGTCATTTCTGTCGGGCAATGATGCACAAAATAATCAACGACATCCTGTTCGCAAAGCCAGTCACCGCCAGCAACGGTATCGTGGAAATGGTATTCGAAGCTGTCATGATCCTGGGCGACGGCGGCAGAACCGCCTTCTGCGGCAACCGTGTGGCTGCGCATCGGATAAACTTTTGAAATCAATGCGATTTTTGCTTTCGGGTTGGCTTGCGCCGCCGCGATTGCGGTGCGTAATCCCGCTCCGCCTGCGCCTATCACAGCGATATCGGCTTGAAAGGTTTGCACGACATTCCTCCAGATTATTGTTGTTCCGCAACGATAAGCCAGACCGCTTAAGGCAGTTGCGAATATGTTCCACTGCTCCTTTTTGGGTAAGAAGCAGTATAACCATAGTGATCCAAGGGAAAATTGATGCGTTCGATTTTTTTGCTGTTCTTTAAGGTAATGCATCATACATATTGATAAATATCATCCTTGCTTACTTCCTCCTTATTTATAGACGAGATAAATGAAATTTTTTTGCGCAAAATTTGTCTCCGCGGATCGATGCGGGTAGACTTCGTGCCCTTGTCTGAATTCGGAGAACGTACCATGAGCGAAACGGCCACCTGGCAGCCGAGCGCATCCATCCCCAATTTATTAAAGCGCGCGGCAATCATGGCGGAAATTCGGCGTTTCTTCGCCGATCGCGGCGTACTTGAGGTGGAAACGCCCTGTATGAGTCAGGCAACGGTAACGGACGTTCATCTGTTCCCGTTTGAAACCCGTTTTGTTGGCCCAGGTCATTCCCAGGGGACCAATCTCTATCTGATGACCAGCCCGGAATACCATATGAAGCGTCTGCTGGCGGCGGGTTGTGGCCCGGTATTCCAGTTGTGCAGAAGCTTCCGTAATGAAGAGATGGGGCGTCATCACAATCCTGAATTCACCATGCTTGAGTGGTATCGCCCACACTACGACATGTACCGTCTGATGAACGAGGTGGACGATTTACTCCAACAGGTACTGGAGTGCCCGGCAGCGGAATCGCTCTCTTACCAGCAGGCGTTTCAGCGTTATCTGGAAGTGGATCCACTCTCTGCTGATAAAGCGCAGCTACGCGAAGTGGCGGCGAAACTCGATCTGAGCAATATTGCGGAGACAGAAGAAGACCGCGATACGCTGCTACAACTGCTATTTGCCATGGGCGTTGAGCCGCATATCGGCAAAGACCGTCCAACTTTCGTGTACCACTTCCCTGCAAGCCAGGCCGCATTGGCGCAGATCAGCACCGAAGATCACCGCGTGGCGGAGCGTTTTGAGGTCTATTTCAAAGGGATTGAGCTGGCGAATGGTTTCCATGAACTGACTGACGCCCGCGAGCAGCAGCAGCGTTTTGAGCAGGATAACCGCAAGCGCGCGGCACGCGGTTTGCCGCAGCAGCCAGTGGACAATAATCTGCTGGAAGCGTTGAAAGCCGGCCTGCCGGATTGTTCCGGCGTGGCGTTGGGCGTTGATCGTTTGGTCATGCTGGCATTGCAGGCGGAAAGCCTGGCTGAGGTTATTGCGTTTACCGTTGACCGGGCTTAATACGCTGATGCTGTAACATGAAAAAAGGCGCCGAGGCGCCTTTTTTGTTGCCTTACAAACTCCCCGCCGGGCGATTGCCTTTGCCTGCTGAAGTCAGTGTTCGCGCCGTGCGTTTCCCGTCAAGGCTCTCCAGCCGCATCTGGAATGGCGGGAACGGTAAATCGATACCGTGTTCGCGGAAGCCCGCCAGAATCAGTTGGTGGATTTCGTGGCGCAGCGGCATACGATGCCCCATCTCAGCGGCATAAATGCGCAGTTCAAACAGTTGAATACCTTGTTGCAGATCGACCAGGAACACTTCCGGTGCTGGGTTATCAATCACAAAAGAGCAGCGTTCGGCTGCGGTATAGAGGATCTGCGTCACTTCTTCACTGTTGGCGTCTGCTGGCGCAGGCACGGTTAAAACCACACGCGTGACGGAATCGGAGAGCGACCAGTTAATAAACTGTTCGGTAATAAACGCCTTGTTCGGCACGATGATCTCTTTACGATCCCAGTCACTGATGGTGGTGGCGCGGGTGTTGATTTTAGTCACACTGCCTGTCAGATCGCGTATCGTTACGGTATCGCCAATGCGGATCGGCTTCTCAAACAGAATGATCAGGCCGGATATAAAGTTGGCGAAAATCTCCTGTAAGCCAAAACCGAGCCCGACACCCAACGCGGCGACCAGCCATTGCAGCTTGGCCCACTCGATGCCGATCATCGAGAAGCCGACCAGCCCACCGAACAACATCAGCAAATATTTAGTGATAGTGGTAATGGCATAACCGGTGCCGGGCGCCAGATCCAGATGTTGCAGCAGCGCCAGTTCCAGCAATGCCGGAAGGTTGCGCACCAGTTGCGTGGTAATGATAAACACGAGAATAGCGATCAGTACCGCGCCGAGCGTAATTGGCTCCAGGCTTTCCACTCCCTGCACCGTAGAAGTGACATCCCATAACGTAATATTTTCCAAAAAACCAAAAGCGGAATGGATCTCTGACCACAGCACGATGACAGACAGTAGCGCAATCAACATCAGAATCGATCGCACCAGCCGCAACGACTGGACACTAATCGCATCCAGATCGACTTCCGGTTCATCAATATCGGCAGCGCTTTCGGTGCCGGAGTGATGCGGCACATCTTCCTCGCCCCGGGCACGCTGTGCGAGGATTTCCGCACGGCGGTGGCGTGCGCGTTCAAACGCCAGGCGACGGCGCTGAATCAGCATCCAGCGGCGGATAATATGGTAGACCACCAGCAGGGCGAACCAGATGGCGACTGAGGTTTCCAGGCGCGCCAGCAGTGCCTGCGACGTGGCCAGATAGCCAACCGCTGCGGCGAGGATAGCTGCCAGCGGCGCGCACAGCAGCAAATTCCACAACAGATGATTTGGCAAATTATTGGCACTACCACTTTTGTCCACATAAAGTGGGATCCCGGCGCGTTTCAGGCTCAGAGTCACCAGCGCCAGCGCGCCGCAGATCAGAATAAAGCACAGCCGCCCGAGTGAGCCGGAGAATTCTCGATCGTTGAGATTATCGAACATAATCAGCGCCATGATCAGCGGTACGATAAAGCCAATACTCATCAGATAGTAACGCATGCCGCGTGCAACGAGGTTGCGTGGCCAGCCAAAGTGGACGACAAACAGGCCGGTTGGGCGGGCGAAAGTCGCGCAAATCATCACCACCCACAGCAGCGGCACGGTAGCCGTAACGCCATCACCGATGGCGACCGCCAGCGGCCAGGGCCAGGCTTCCTGCAAACCGTAACCGAGCGTGGCCCACAGTACCGGAAGTGGTGACGCAACGAGAATCGACCAGAAAACGGTGCGCATGGTCAGCCAGAAGTGATCCTGTGTGACCCTGCCGACGCGGGCGCTTGAACGCTCCAGAAAAAGGGTAAAATGCCGACGTGAATATATGCTGAAACCCACTAACGCTAACGCAGCAAACAGCGGGAACAGCGTCTCTTTGCTGGTCAGCATCATAATACTGGCTTTGCCAAGCTGGCTGAGGGTATCCAGCGACAATAAACGGCGCAGATCCTGCACAATCTCTATTGGCCATGCAAAGGTCAGCGGGCTAACATCCGCCGTCCAGAACAGATAGCGGTGCGTCGCTTCATTCACCTCTTTGAGCGCATCTTCGAGCTGGCTATTGGCCACTTTCAGCTTGGTGAGTTCAAGGATCAACGTATCGCCACCCTGAAGCAAAGCATTCAGCAGCTCGCGTTGCGTACGTAACTGGGCCTCCAGAATACGGTTCTGCTCGGCAGTAAGTGCTTTGCCGTCCGCCTGGCGGATTTGTCGCAGTTGCGGCTGCTTATTCAGCAAATCCTCATAACGCATCCGATGGACGCGCAATTGCGCCATCTCGGTATCCAGTTGTTGCGGTTTTGGCATTTCCGGGAGGCGGGCAACCTGCGCGCGCAGCGCTTCACCCAACATATTCGAGACGCCGAGCCACTGAGACTGCTCACGCAGCGTATTCAGCGCCTGGCGAACCTGTAAAGTCTGTCCGGAAGCCTGTCGCTGCTGGGATGCGACCAGATCCATACGCTGGGCTTGTTGGTTCAGAGCCTGCGAGAGTTCACGGTTGATGCGGAACTGCTCAACGATACCGACGGGCAGATTGGCGCTGTTTTCCGCCAGTAGCTCAGTGCTCTCCAGCGCCTGTTCTGCTTCGCGCTGGCGCTGGCTGTTGAGCTGGTTACGCAAGGCCTGCAGATACGCATCCAGTTGCTGACTCTGTTTCTGTGCCAGTTCGGCACGCATCCGTGCCAGCTCCTGACGGTTATTGGCGGAAAGTTGTGCCAGATCCAGCTCATCAACCAGCGCTTTCAGCTTTGCAGATTCTGCCTGCGTACCGAAGTTTTGCGCCTGCGCCAACGGTGTGTTGGTATTTTGCGTGCCGAGTCGGCGCTCTACTTCTGTGACCTGTCGGCGCGCGTCAGTCTGCTGTTGCGGAAGCTGGCTTAGGGAGTCGCTGATTTCTCTGGCTCGTTCCTGTTCCTGCTGGGCGAGGCGGGTTTTTTCCAGCAACTGGCTGCTGACTTGCAGGATCTCCTGATTCAGCGCGTCGCTGCTCATCCCCTCGGGAACTGATTTGGGTTCCTCACGCAGGTTATCCAATTGCGCGCGCAGAGTGCTCGAAAGCTTGGGAAAATTATCAATAACTTGTTGATATTGCTGTGTGCGTTCGAGTGAACCTTTGCGTTCCTCAAGGGCGTTGAGCGCGGCCTGCAGCACCTCGATAGTTTCTGCCTGCTCCGGCGTGCTTTTCGCCGCCTTAACCTGCTCGAGTTCTTGGGTGATTTGTCGGGCATCGGGAGCCGTTGCTGCAACGGCTCCCGGGCTGAGGCACCAGGCCATCAGAAAAACGATAATCAGGCGCACATCAGTCTCCGTGGTGCGGGGGTTAGCCCTGGTCTTTTTGGTCATCAACCAGCGGGCTGGCGTCGTGTTCTGCCTGGATTTCCGTTTCCGGCAACGGTGTCGGTTCGGCATCTACCGGTGCGAAAGATTCGGTAGAAACGGCCAGCGGCTGGCCAATTTTGGTTACCGACAGGCTTTGCAGTTGCTCTGCCAGCGCCACTTTGCCCGGCGCAAACAGGTTGATGACGGTTGAACCGAGTTTGAAGCGGCCCATTTCCTGGCCTTTCAGTAGCGCAACCGCGCCTTCGCTATCGCCTGCAGGCCATGTCCAGCGTTTGATAATGCCTTCGCGCGGCGGTGTGATGGTGCCTGCCCATACGGTTTCGATACTGCCGACAATGGTCGCGCCGACAAGGATTTGCGCCATCGGGCCGAACTCAGTCTCGAACAGGCAGATCACGCGTTCGTTACGGGCAAAGAGATTAGGGACATTTTGCGCCGTCAGATGGTTAACGGAGAACAGATCGCCCGGCACGTAAATCATCTCGCGCAGGATGCCGTTACACGGCATATGGACACGGTGATAATCGCGCGGTGAGAGATAGGTGGTGACAAAGCTACCATTGCGGAACAGGTCTGCCATCAGGTAGTTGCCCGCCAGCAGCGCCTCCAGGCTATAGTTGTGACCTTTGGCCTGCAGGATTTTGTCATTCTCAATGGTGCCAAGCTGGCTGATAACGCCGTCTGCAGGCATCACCAGCACGTCTGGATCGGTAT
The DNA here is from genome assembly GCF_900116535.1 of Kosakonia arachidis. Lineage (GTDB taxonomy): Bacteria > Pseudomonadota > Gammaproteobacteria > Enterobacterales > Enterobacteriaceae > Kosakonia > Kosakonia arachidis. Next base: position 185,844 of record NZ_FPAU01000003.1, read on the forward strand.
TGAGCGGGCGCACTTCGTCACGAAGCGGGCGCACAAAGAAATCGTTAAAGGTGCGGTAGCTGGCGGTGTCCGGCTTCTGCGCTTCTTTCATATCGACCTTGTAGTATTTGACGAACAGATCGATGACCAGTTTGGTCAGCCAGCCTGCACGTTTGCTTGCGCCCCAGCCCGCCAGGCGAGTGAGCCACAGTTTAGGCAGAATGTATTGAAGCGAAAGTTTAAATGAGTTTAACAAGGTAGCCTCCAGGCCATTATTTTTGTCGTTCCTGACCCGACGCCGGAGCGCCTGAGTCTTTGAAAAAGGGACGATTTTAGCGACGCTTAGCTTAGTTGTCAGTCATCCGATTCAGAAAAGCTTTTACGCGTTTTTACTTGTGCCATGCTTTCAAGAATACGGTGATAGTTGTCGAAACGGCTTTCTGCAATCTCGCCATTTTCTACCGCCTCGCGGATGGCGCAACCAGGATCGGTATTGTGTTTGCAGTCGCGGTATTTACAGTGACCAATATAATCATGGAATTCGACAAAACCGTTGGTGATTTGTTCCGGTTCGAGATGCCAGAGGCCAAACTCACGAACACCCGGTGAATCAATCACATCGCCGCCGTGCGGGAAGTGGTAGAGGCGTGCTGCAGTCGTGGTGTGCTGCCCCAGCCCGGAAACATCAGAAACATTGTTAGTGAGTATTTGCTCTTCCTTGAAACCCAGCAACGCATTGAGCAGGCTGGATTTCCCGACGCCGGACTGCCCGGCAAAGATGCTAATACGGTCAGTTAGCGCATCAACGAGCGGCGCCAGGCCATCTTGCGTGTGACTGGAGACCATCAGCACCTTGTAACCAATGTTACGGTAGATATCCATCTGCTCATTGACGAATGCCATTCCTTCGTCATCCAGCAGATCGATTTTGTTCAGGACAATCAGTGGTGCAACCTGCAATGTTTCGCAGGCTACCAGATAGCGATCGATAATGTTGAGTGACAGTTCCGGCAGGATCGCGGAGATCACTACGATTTGATCTATGTTGGCGGCGATGGGTTTTACGCCATCATAAAAATCAGGGCGCGTCAGCACAGAGGTACGTTCGTGTACAGCTTCAACGATACCCTTGACGGTGACGCCTTCTGCGGCTTCTTTACCCGGACGCCAGACAACGCGGTCGCCGGTGACCAGTGAGCGAATCGTGCGGCGAATGTTACAGCGATGCACTTCGCCGTCGGCAGATTCCACATCGGCGTGCATGCCAAAGCGGCTGATCACCACGCCTTCGGACGCTTCGCCGAACAGGTTGTCATCGTAGTCCGCTTTCTCCGCAGACGTTTTCAGTCGGCGCTGGTGGTTCGCTTTTACGCGGCGCTGCTGTCCTTTGGAGAGTTTATTTTTACTCAATCGTGCTGGCTCCTGGTCGCCCTTGATGGGCAAAACCTCTATGATACACGCAATTTTAGATGAATATAGTTACGCGAGAAGGGTGGAAAATAGCATGAGCGCAAATGAAAACAACCTCATTTGGATCGATCTGGAGATGACGGGGTTAGATCCCGAGCGCGATCGCATTATTGAGATCGCCACGCTGGTAACCGATGCGAATCTGAACATCCTGGCGGAAGGGCCGGTGATTGCGGTACATCAATCCGACGCGCAACTGGCGTTAATGGATGAGTGGAATGTGCGTACTCATACCGGCAGCGGTTTGGTTGAGCGCGTGAAAGCCAGCCAGCTCGACGATCGGGCAGCGGAACTGGCGACTATCGAATTTCTAAAAGAGTGGGTGCCGGCGGGCAAATCCCCCATCTGTGGTAACAGCATTGGCCAGGATCGTCGTTTTCTGTTTAAGTATATGCCCGAGCTGGAAGCGTATTTCCACTACCGTTATCTGGATGTCAGCACGCTGAAAGAGCTTGCGCGTCGCTGGAAGCCGGAGGTCCTGGAAGGTCTGAAAAAACAGGGTACCCACCAGGCGCTGGATGATATTCGCGAGTCTGTGGCTGAACTGGCGTACTATCGCGAACATTTCATTAAACTTTAAGGCAATAAAGGCGCGGGGCTGATTTTTTCAGTTGCCCCGCAAGCCAGTGCTGGCGAGGTTTCGCTGGAAAAATGTTCGCTTTGTCGATTAAAGCAGCACTTGAACAAAAAAAAAGAAAATTTGCTGTCGGGGGCTTGCAGCAGAAAGGATTTCTCGTATAATGCGCCTCCCGTGAAGACACAGAAATGTGCAACACGGCGTCACGAAATTTTAGCGGAAATTGTTTGTAATTGGCTGAAAAATCGATGATAAGCGGGAATAGCTCAGTTGGTAGAGCACGACCTTGCCAAGGTCGGGGTCGCGAGTTCGAGTCTCGTTTCCCGCTCCAAA
>NZ_FPAU01000003.1:188402-701525 GCF_900116535.1 Kosakonia arachidis
TATGCGGGAATAGCTCAGTTGGTAGAGCACGACCTTGCCAAGGTCGGGGTCGCGAGTTCGAGTCTCGTTTCCCGCTCCAAATCTTCAATTATAAAAAATTATCCACAGCGGGATCCCTCGTTGGGGGCGTTTTTTTATTGTTCTGCCAAACTATTGTGAACAGAGTTATCCACAGGCATAACTTTCATTCGCAACATTATTATTGCTTCGTCAGGTGAACAATTTCTTTTCAACCAACTGAAAAATAAAAATAAAATAATAATTCAAATTGTTAATACGATCGCTTGACGATTTTGTGAACGTTGAATCGTAATGTGTTTTTTATTTTATTCACAGGCTGTGGATGGTTCAGGCATCGCGCGGCAGCCCTTTTTCCACCACCCGTACCAGTCGCTGCTTTTTCGCAGGTTGTACTTCGACTACGCAGGCATTTCGTTTCTCAATTTGCTGCGCAATCGCCCATTCTATGTGTTCGTCGAGAAGTGGGTGCTCACCAAGCCGCTGTTGGAGCGCCTGAATAGCAGCCTCATCCCACGGCGAATTACCCAGCGCAACGGCAATATTGCGTAGCCAGCGTAAATGACCAATACGGCGAATCGCCGAACCCTCCGTGACTTTCAGAAAGTGTGCTTCATTCCAGGCGAACAGCTCAATCAGGGCCGGGGCATGCAGCGTTTTACGCGGGCTGAAATCCTCTTCGCTGGTCAATTGTGAGTAACGATTCCATGGGCAAATCAGCTGGCAGTCGTCACAGCCGTAAATGCGATTACCGATCAGCGGGCGAAACGCTTCCGGGATGGCGCCTTCCAGTTCAATCGTCAGATAAGATATGCAGCGGCGGGCATCGACGGTATAAGGCTCGACAATGGCTCCGGTCGGGCAAATCGTCATGCAGGCCACACAGCGCCCACAACCTTCTTCGATTGGCGAATCAACGGGTAACGGGATATCAATCAGCAGTTCACCAAGGAAAAAGAACGAGCCTGCATCGCGGCTGAGAATAAGTGAGTGCTTACCTGTCCAGCCCAGCCCGGCTTTTTCCGCCAGCGGACGCTCAAGAATGGGCGCAGAATCAACAAAAGGTCTAAAATTCAGCGAAGCACAATGCTGCTGAATAAGTTCTCCGAGCTTTTTGAGCCGGTTGCGCAGCAGCTTATGATAATCGCGACCCAGCGCATAACGGCTGACATAGCCAAGCGTTGGGTTTTTCAGCGTGCTGGCGAAAGCAGCCTGTGCAGGAAGGTAATTCATGCGCACACTAATGACGCGCAGCGTGCCGGGGAGAAGTTCGTGGGGGCGGGCGCGCATCATGCCGTGGCGCGCCATCCACTCCATTTCGCCGTGATATTGTTTGTCCAGCCACGCTTGCAGCTTTGGCTCGCTGGCGCTGAGATCGGTATCCGCAATACCGACCTGCTGAAAACCCAGTTCAGAGCCCCAAAGTTTGATTTGTTGCGCTAAGTCGTTGAGATTGAGGGGCTGTGACATGACGGACCATAGAAATGAAGAAAAACGCAGCAAGTATACCACACTCTGTCTGGCCAACGGCTGAGATGAAACGCGTGGAACGCGAGGCGGCAGACAGCCTCGGCATCACGCTCTATGAACTTATGCAGCGCGCGGGCGAAGCCGCGTTTGCTGTCGCGCGGGAGCAATTTCCTGACACACATAGCTGGCTGGTGCTTTGTGGGCACGGTAATAACGGCGGCGACGGCTATGTTGTTGCGCGTTTGGCGGCGGCGGCGGGCATTACCGTGACGCTGCTGGCGCTGGAGAGTAGCAAGCAGCCTCCGGAAGAGGCTACAACCGCACGTGAAGCCTGGCTTGATGCTGGGGGTGTCATCCATGCTGCGGATGTCGCCTGGCCGGACGATGTGGATTTAATTATCGATGCTTTACTCGGAACGGGACTGAGCAGCGCCCCGCGTGACGATGTCGCCGCGCTGATTGAACATGCCAACCTGCATTCAGCGCCGGTGCTGGCGCTGGATATCCCCTCCGGCCTTAATGCGCAAACTGGCACGACGCCGGGTTCAGCTATTCAGGCGCATCACACGGTGACTTTTATCGCGCTTAAACCGGGATTGCTGACCGGCAAAGCGCGTGATGTCGTCGGCCAGTTGCATCACCATGCTCTTGGGCTTGAATCCTGGCTTAACGGCCAGCAAGCGCCGTTTTCTCGTTTTGATGACAGCCAGTTAGCGCAGTGGCTACCACCGCGCCGTCCAACAGCACATAAAGGCGATCATGGGCGGCTGGTGATCATTGGTGGCGATCACGGTACGGCAGGTGCCATCCGTATGGCCGGTGAAGCCGCGTTGCGCGCAGGTGCCGGTCTGGTTCGCGTGCTGACGCGTAGCGAGAATATCCCGCCCATTATCACTGCTCGCCCGGAACTTATGGTCCATGAACTGACTGCGGCATCGCTGGATGAAAGCCTGGAGTGGGCGGATGTGGTGGTGATAGGACCAGGACTTGGGCAGCAAGAGTGGGGCAAAAAAGCGCTGCAAAAAGTGGAGAATTTTCGTAAGCCGATGCTGTGGGACGCCGATGCGTTGAACCTTCTGGCAATCAATCCCGATAAACGTCACAATCGCGTATTGACGCCGCATCCCGGCGAGGCAGCGCGTTTGCTCAACTGTAGTGTGGCGGAAATCGAAAGTGATCGCTTACTTTCTGCTCAACGTCTGGTAAAACGTTACGCTGGTGTGGTAGTGCTGAAAGGGGCGGGTACGGTAGTGGCGAGCGAGTCTGGTGAGACAGGTATTGTTGATGCCGGAAATGCTGGCATGGCGAGCGGTGGCATGGGCGACGTGTTGTCGGGCATTATTGGCGCGCTGCTCGGTCAGAAACTCAGTTTGTATGATGCGGCTTGCGCTGGATGCGTTGCGCATGGTGCAGCAGCCGACAGACAGGCGGCAAAATATGGTCAGCGCGGTATGCTGGCCACAGATCTTTTTATGGCGCTTTTGCGTGTTGTTAACCCGGATGTAATTGATACAAAAGATGATTAATCGAGTTATTCCTTTACCTGACGAGCAATCGACACTGGATCTCGGCAACCGCGTGGCGCAGGCCTGCGACGGCGCGACAGTGATTTATCTGTATGGCGATCTCGGTGCGGGTAAAACCACCTTTAGCCGGGGCTTTTTACAAGCCTTAGGTCATCACGGGAATGTCAAAAGCCCGACCTACACGCTGGTGGAGCCTTACACCCTCGATAAACTGATGGTGTATCACTTTGATCTCTACCGTCTTGCGGATCCGGAGGAACTGGAGTTTATGGGGATCCGCGATTATTTTGCCAACGACGCAATTTGCCTGGTCGAGTGGCCGCAACAAGGTGCGGGTGTACTGCCTGACCCGGATGTCGAAATCCATTTAAATTACCAGGCGCAGGGGCGTGAGGCGCGCATTCGTGCTGTTTCCTCATCTGGTGAGTCGTTGCTGGCGCGTATGGCTGGTTAAGCAGGAAGGGTGACGAGATGATCTCTCGCGTGAAAGGTTGGTTGGCGGCAGTTCTTTTGCTGGCGTGCACTCACGCTGGCGCAGCAAGTTTAGCGGATATCCAGGTGTCCAATGGCGACAGCCAGGCGCGTATCACCTTTAGTTTTATGGGTGATCCTGAGTATGCGTTTTCGCAACAAGATAAGCGCAGCGTGGCGCTGGATATCAAACAGACCGGTGTTATTCAGGGATTACCGTTGCAGTTTAGCGGTAATAATCTGGTGAAAAGTATTCGCGCAGGTATGGCAAAAGATAACCAGTCGATCCGCCTGATAGTGGATTTGACGCAGAATGGCAAAACCCGTGCGGTGAAACAGCAAAACGGCGCGGGTTACAAGGTGGTATTTACCATTGATGCTGACGTCCCTCCGCCGCCGCCAGTGGTGGCAAAGCGAGTAGAAACGCCTGTTGTTACGCCGCGCCCGTCTCAGCCTGGACGTAATCCGTTTAAATCAGACAATGACCGCATTACCAGTGTTACCAGCAGCAACACTGTGACGCGTCCGGCGGTGCAGTCGCGATTGGCATCTGGCGACAAAGTTGTGATTGCGATTGACGCCGGACATGGCGGCCAGGATCCTGGCGCAATTGGCTCTGGTGGTACGGAGGAGAAAAACGTCACCATCTCCATCGCACGTAAATTGCGTGCGCTGCTGAATGACGATCCGATGTTCAAACCGGTGATGACCCGCGACGGGGATTATTTTATCTCCGTAATGGGACGTTCCGATGTGGCGCGTAAGCAGAACGCTAACTTTCTTGTCTCGATCCACGCCGATGCTGCGCCAAACCGTGACGCTACCGGTGCGTCTGTCTGGGTGCTGTCAAACCGTCGCGCTAACAGCGAGATGGCGGGCTGGTTGGAGCAGCATGAGAAACAATCCGAATTGTTAGGCGGCGCAGGCGACATGTTGGCGAATAGCCAGTCTGACCCCTATCTCAGCCAGGCGGTGCTCGATTTACAGTTCGGCCATTCTCAGCGCGTCGGTTATGATGTCGCCACGAGCATACTAAGCCAGCTTCAGCGTGTGGGAGCATTACATAAAAGCCGTCCTGAACATGCCAGCCTGGGCGTGCTGCGCTCGCCTGATATTCCGTCGGTACTGGTTGAAACAGGTTTTATCAGCAACAGTGGGGAAGAGCGTTTACTGGCCAGCGACGCCTACCAGCAGCAAATCGCCGAAGCGATTTATGGAGGCCTGCGTAACTATTTCCTCGCGCATCCGTTGCAATCCGCGCCGCAGGGCGGAGGCGGGCAAACGGCCAGCGCTGCAGCACCTGCAAGCGGTTTACTTAACTAAGGATATTTTTCATGCCGATACAGGTTCTACCGCCGCAGCTTGCGAACCAGATCGCCGCTGGCGAAGTGGTTGAACGCCCTGCGTCGGTGGTGAAAGAATTAGTTGAAAACAGTCTTGATGCCGGGGCGACGCGTATTGATATTGACATCGAACGCGGTGGTGCGAAGCTTATTCGCATTCGCGATAACGGCGGTGGCATCAAGAAAGACGAACTGGCGCTTGCGCTGGCTCGTCATGCCACCAGTAAAATCGCCTCGCTTGACGATCTGGAAGCGATTATCAGCCTCGGTTTTCGCGGCGAAGCGCTGGCCAGTATCAGTTCAGTCTCCCGTTTAACGCTCACCTCCCGTACTGTCGATCAGCAAGAAGCGTGGCAAGCCTACGCGGAAGGCCGCGATATGGAGGTAACGGTAAAACCTGCTGCGCACCCTGTTGGTACCACGCTGGAAGTACTGGATCTGTTCTACAACACGCCGGCGCGGCGTAAGTTTATGCGGACGGAAAAAACGGAGTTTGGTCATATTGATGAGGTGATCCGTCGCATTGCACTGGCGCGTTTTGACGTCACTATTAATCTGAATCACAACGGGAAAATGGTGCGCCAGTACCGTGCAGTTGCCGAAGGCGCACCAAAAGAACGTCGGCTTGGAGCAATATGTGGCACGGCTTTTCTGGAACAGTCGCTGGAGATTGCGTGGCAGCATGGCGATTTATCTCTGCATGGCTGGGTGGCCGATCCTAAAAGTAGCAGCAGCGCGTTTGCTGAGATCCAGTATTGCTACGTGAATGGCCGCATGATGCGTGACCGATTAATTAATCACGCTATTCGCCAGGCGTGTGAAGATAAGCTGGGAGCCGATCAGCAGCCTGCTTTTGTGCTTTATCTGAAAATTGACCCACACCAGGTGGATGTGAATGTGCATCCGGCAAAACATGAAGTACGTTTCCATCAATCACGACTGGTGCATGATTTTATCTACCAGGGTGTATTGAGCGTGCTGCAACAGCAGCTCGAAGCGCCGCTGCAACTGGAAGAAGAGTCTGCGCCCCGTGGATTACCGGAGAACCGTGTCGCTGCCGGGCGTAACCAGTTTGCTGCGCCGCCCGTTGCCCGTGAACCCGAAGCTCCGCGTTATTCATCATCGGCTTCTGGCGCATCACGCGGGGGCAACGGTGCTACGGGACAAGCGTGGCCGAATGCGCAGCCAGGGTATCAGAAACAGCAGGGGGCACTCTATCGCCAGTTGCTGGAAACGCCCGCAACTGAACGTAAAACCGAAAGCGTCGCTTCTGTTGTTCCTGCACTGGAAGGACATTGTCAGAGTTTTGGCCGCGTGCTGACTCTGATCGTGCCGCATTTTGCCTTGCTTGAGCGTGATGGCAAGATTGCTCTGTTGGCGCTGCCGGTGGCAGAGCGTTGGCTGCGGCTGGCGCAACTCTCCCCGGATAATGCGCCAGCATGCGGCCAACCGCTGCTGATCCCGGTACGTTTAAAAATCTCCACTGAGGAGAGTGCGGCGCTGAAACGTGCGCAGCCAGTGCTGGCAGGCATGGGGATTGAATTGCTGCTGGACGACCAGCATGTGACCATCCGTGCTGTGCCTTTACCCTTGCGCCAACAAAATTTACAAATCTTGATTCCTGCTCTGATAGGCTACCTGGCGCAGCAGACAAGCATTGATGCGGTGAATATAACCCAGTGGCTGGCTCGTCATCTGGCGAGCGATCATCCGCAATGGAGTGTGGCGCAGGCGATTACCCTGCTGGCCGACGTTGAACGGCTTTGTCCGCATCTGGTGAAAACACCGCCAGATGGTTTATTACAACCAGTAGAGCTACAAACGGCGATGAACGCCCTGAAACATGAGTGAAGTGATTAAGGCAAGCCTGCCGAAGGCAATTTTTTTGATGGGGCCGACGGCCTCCGGCAAGACTGCGTTAGCCATTGAGTTACGTAAAGTTTTGCCAGTAGAGTTGATAAGCGTTGACTCTGCCCTTATCTATCAGGGCATGGATATCGGCACCGCCAAGCCGAGCATGGAGGAGTTACGTGCTGCACCGCATCGATTACTGGACATTCTCGATCCTGCGCAGGCTTATTCCGCCGCCGATTTTCGCCGCGATGCACTGGCGGCGATGCAGGAAATCACCGAAGCAGGGCGTATTCCTTTGCTGGTGGGCGGTACAATGCTCTACTTTAAAGCGCTGCTGGAAGGGTTATCGCCCCTGCCATCAGCTGATGCAAAAGTCAGAGCGGAAATAGAAAAACAGGCGGCAGAGCGTGGATGGGAAGCGTTGCATCAACAGTTACGGGAGATTGACCCCGTTGCTGCAGCGCGGATTCATCCAAATGATCCACAAAGGCTTTCCCGGGCACTGGAAGTTTTTTTCATTTCGGGTAAAACTTTAACGGACCTGACGCAAACGTCAGGAGACGCTCTGCCTTACCAGGTGCATCAGTTCGCCATCGCCCCGGCGAGCCGTGAACTGCTCCATCAGCGGATCGAGCAGCGTTTTCATCAGATGTTAGCTTCAGGTTTTGAAGCAGAAGTGCGGGCGCTTTTTGCTCGCGGAGATTTGCATACGGATATGCCTTCCATTCGTTGTGTGGGATACCGCCAGATGTGGTCGTATCTTGAAGGTGAAATCACATACGATGAAATGGTTTATCGAGGTATTTGCGCCACGAGGCAGTTAGCCAAGCGACAGATAACCTGGCTGCGGGGCTGGGATGGCGTTCACTGGTTAGAGAGTGAAAAGCCGGAAAAGTCTTACCGTGACGTGTTACAGGTTGTTAGTGCTATCGCAGGGTGAATGTGTACAATTAAGCCGTATCGTGCGCGAATTTTTACGCAGTTTTCAGAACTTTCGAGTTCTAAGTACAAAACAAGCATATAAGGAAAAGATAGAATGGCTAAGGGGCAATCTTTACAAGATCCGTTCCTGAACGCACTGCGTCGGGAACGTGTTCCAGTTTCAATTTATTTGGTGAATGGTATTAAGCTGCAAGGGCAAATTGAGTCTTTCGATCAGTTCGTTATTCTGTTGAAGAACACGGTCAGCCAGATGGTCTATAAGCACGCGATTTCTACTGTTGTTCCATCTCGTCCGGTTTCTCATCATAGTAACAATGCGGGCGGCGGTACAAGCAGTAACTACCATCACGGTAGCAACGCGCAGGGCTCTGCACAGCAAGACGGCGAAGAAACTGAATAAGGTTGACGGCTGATTTTCCAGATCGGGGAGCCAGTTAAACTGTGTTCCCCGCTGGTATTATATGAGGATTTACGCTTGTTTGACCGCTATGACGCCGGTGAGCAGGCGGTGCTGGTACACATCTATTTTTCGCAAGACAAAGATATGGAAGATCTCCAGGAATTTGAATCTCTGGTCTCTTCCGCCGGTGTCGAAGCAATGCAGGTGATTACCGGTAGCCGTAAAGCACCGCACCCCAAGTACTTTGTTGGTGAAGGTAAAGCAGTAGAAATTGCGGATGCCGTAAAATCAGCGGGTGCTTCCGTCGTGCTCTTTGATCATGCGCTAACTCCCGCCCAGGAACGAAACCTGGAGAGACTGTGCGAATGTCGGGTTATCGATCGCACCGGTTTGATTTTAGATATTTTTGCCCAGCGGGCACGCACGCACGAAGGTAAATTGCAGGTTGAGCTGGCACAGTTGCGCCATCTGGCGACGCGCCTTGTGCGTGGCTGGACCCACCTTGAACGACAAAAAGGCGGGATTGGTTTGCGCGGTCCGGGTGAAACCCAGCTCGAAACCGACCGTCGTTTGCTGCGTAATCGAATTACCCAGATCCTCTCGCGCCTCGAAAAAGTTGAGAAGCAGCGCGAGCAGGGGCGGCGCTCCCGCACGAAAGCCGATATTCCAACGGTTTCGCTGGTGGGCTATACCAACGCCGGTAAATCCACGTTGTTTAACCAGATTACCGAAGCGCAAGTCTATGCGGCGGATCAGCTATTTGCGACGCTGGATCCCACGCTTCGTCGTATTGACGTAGCGGATGTTGGCGAAACCGTTTTGGCCGATACGGTCGGGTTTATTCGCCATCTGCCGCACGATCTGGTGGCGGCATTTAAAGCGACCTTGCAGGAGACGCGTCAGGCGACGCTGCTGCTGCATGTTATTGACGCCGCCGATGTGCGTGTGCAAGAGAATATTGATGCAGTGAATACGGTGCTTGAAGAGATTGAAGCACACGAGATACCAACGCTGCTGGTGATGAACAAGATCGATATGCTGGAAGATTTTGAGCCGCGTATCGACCGGGATGAAGAGAATAAACCAATCCGTGTCTGGCTCTCTGCGCAGACGGGGGTTGGCGTACCACTGTTATTTCAGGCTTTAACAGAGCGTCTTTCCGGTGAAGTCGCGCAGCACACGTTGCGTTTACCACCTGAGGAAGGGCGTCTGAGAAGTCGGTTTTACCAGCTTCAGGCAATAGAAAAAGAGTGGATGGAAGACGATGGCAGCGTAGGTTTGCAGGTGCGTATGCCGATTGTCGACTGGCGTCGACTCTGTAAACAAGAACCGGCACTCGAAGAATACCTCGTTTGACCGGCAGCCTGAAGATTTTTCCCCTTTGGGGGTGCCCGCGAGGCCGGGCATACACCGCACGATATATACATATGGAGCACATACATGGCGTGGAATCAGCCCGGTAAAAACGGACAGGACCGCGACCCGTGGGGAAGCAGCAAACCAGGCGGCAACTCTGAGGGAAATGGAAACAAAGGCGGTCGCGATCAGGGGCCACCTGATCTGGATGATATTTTCCGCAAACTGAGTAAAAAACTCGGTGGCCTGGGCGGTGGTAAAAGTACCGGGGGCGCGCCTGGTTCCTCTGGTCCTCGCGGTCAGGCGGGTGGACGCATTGTCGGCATCGTTGCCGCCGCCGCCGTGATTATCTGGGCTGCGACCGGATTCTATACCATTAAAGAAGCAGAACGTGGTGTCGTTACGCGCTTCGGCAAGTTCAGCCATTTGGTTGAGCCGGGTCTGAACTGGAAGCCGACCTTTATCGACAGCGTGACACCGGTAAACGTCGAATCGGTTCGTGAACTGGCGGCTTCTGGCGTGATGCTCACTTCTGATGAAAACGTCGTGCGCGTTGAGATGAACGTGCAGTACCGCGTGACCGATCCGGAGCGTTACCTGTTCAGCGTCACCAGCGCCGATGACAGCCTGCGCCAGGCAACCGATAGCGCCCTGCGCGGTGTGATCGGTAAATATTCCATGGATCGTATTCTGACCGAAGGGCGTACCGTTATTCGTAGCGATACTCAGCGTGAGCTGGAAGAGACCATTCGTCCGTACAACATGGGGATTACCCTGCTCGACGTCAACTTCCAGGCTGCACGTCCGCCGGAAGAAGTGAAAGCCGCGTTTGACGATGCGATTGCGGCACGTGAAAACGAGCAGCAGTACATCCGTGAAGCGGAAGCCTACAGCAACGAAGTACAGCCACGCGCAAACGGTCAGGCACAGCGTATTCTCGAAGAGGCGCGTGCTTATAAAACGCAGACTATCCTGGAGGCACAGGGGGAAGTGGCGCGTTTCGCCAAGCTCCTGCCGGAATATAAAGCTGCGCCTGAAATTACCCGTGAGCGTTTGTATATCGAAACCATGGAAAAAGTGCTGAGCCATACCCGCAAGGTGCTGGTTAACGATAAAGGTGGCAACATGATGGTGCTGCCGCTGGATCAGATGCTGAAAGGCGGCGCGAGCGCACCTGCGGCAAAGAGTGACAGCAGTGGTGCAAACAATCCGCTGCGCCTGCCACCTGCGTCCAACTCTGGCAGCAGCGCGAACAGCGCCCCGGCACCATCTGCCGGAAACATCATGGACCAACGCCGCGTAAACGCGCAGCGTAACGACTACCAGCGTCAGGGGGAATAACGATGCGTAAGTCAGTTATCACGATCATCATCATCGTGCTGGTAGTGCTCTACACCTCTACTTTTGTGGTGAAAGAAGGCGAACGCGGAATTTCACTACGCTTTGGTAAGGTATTGCGCGACGACGAAAATAAGCCGCTGGTTTATGCGCCAGGCTTGCACTTTAAGCTGCCGTTTATCGAATCGGTTAAACTGCTTGATGCGCGTATTCAGACCATGGATAACCAGGCCGATCGCTTTGTCACTAAAGAGAAGAAAGATCTGATCGTTGACTCTTATATCAAGTGGCGCATCAGTGATTTCAGCCGTTATTACCTGGCGACTGGCGGCGGTGACGTCTCCCAGGCCGAGGTGCTGCTGAAACGTAAGTTCTCTGACCGTCTGCGTTCTGAAATTGGTCGTCTGGATGTGAAAGACATCGTTACCGATTCTCGTGGTCGTCTGACGCTGGAAGTACGTGATGCGTTGAACTCCGGTTCTGCGGGGACGGAAGACGAAGTGGCAACACCGGCAGCAGATGATGCCATTGCCAAAGCTGCAGAGCGCGTACAGGTTGAAACCAACGGTAAAGTACCGGTTATTAACCCGAACAGTATGGCTGCGCTGGGTATCGAAGTGGTCGATGTGCGTATCAAGCAGATCAACCTGCCGGCAGAAGTGTCGGATGCGATCTACAACCGTATGCGTGCCGAGCGTGAAGCGGTAGCCCGTCGTCACCGTTCACAGGGCCAGGAAGAAGCGGAAAAACTACGTGCCGCAGCGGACTACGAAGTGACGAAAACACTGGCGGAATCTGAGCGTCAGGGACGTATCCTGCGCGGTGAAGGTGATGCTGAAGCTGCAAAACTGTTTGCCGATGCTTTTAGTCAGGACCCGGATTTTTATGCTTTTATCCGCAGCCTGCGCGCATACGAAAATAGCTTTGATAGCAACCAGGATGTGATGGTGCTCAGCCCGGACAGTGATTTCTTCCGTTATATGAAAACGCCGACTTCCGCGACACGCTAAGTTTGCGCCAGCGGTTTTCATGATAAAAACCACCGCCAAAATTCGGCGGTGGTTTTGTTTTTTTAAGGATTAGACATGAATTCGACAATCTGGCTCGCCCTGGCGCTGGTTTTGGTCTTTGAAGGCCTTGGTCCGATGCTTTATCCGCGAGCCTGGCGGCGTATGATTGCCTCGCTGAGCCTGCTTCCGGACCATCTTTTACGTCGTTTTGGCGGTGGGCTTGTGGTTGCGGGAGTAGTGATCTACTACATGTTGAGGAAAACGATTGGCTGAGCGAAAAGCGGGCGTCTTTGGTCAATTTTGCGCGGAAAAAGTGCTGAATCTGAAAAAAAGCGGTGGTAGAATCCATTTTTAAGCAAACGGTGATTTTGAAAAATGGGTAACAACGTCGTCGTACTGGGCACCCAATGGGGTGACGAAGGTAAAGGGAAGATCGTTGATCTTCTGACTGAACGGGCTAAATATGTTGTGCGCTACCAGGGCGGTCACAACGCAGGCCATACTCTCGTAATCAACGGTGAAAAAACCGTCCTCCATCTTATTCCATCAGGCATTCTTCGCGAAAACGTCACCAGCATTATCGGTAACGGTGTTGTGCTGTCTCCGGCGGCGCTGATGAAAGAGATGAAAGAACTGGAAGACCGTGGTATCCCGGTTCGCGAACGTCTGCTGCTTTCCGAAGCATGCCCGTTAATCCTTGATTATCACGTTGCGCTTGACGTTGCGCGTGAAAAAGCGCGCGGCGCGAAAGCCATCGGCACCACCGGCCGCGGCATCGGCCCTGCTTACGAAGATAAAGTGGCTCGTCGCGGTCTGCGCGTGGGCGATCTGTTCGATAAAGCGACTTTCGCCGACAAACTGAAAGAAGTGATGGAATATCACAACTTCCAACTGGTGAACTTCTATAAAGTAGAAGCTGTTGACTACCAGAAAGTGCTGGATGATGTGATGGCGATAGCCGACATTCTGACTGCGATGGTTGTTGATGTTTCCGACCTGCTGGATCAGGCGCGTCGACGTGGCGATTTCGTCATGTTCGAAGGTGCGCAGGGGACGCTGCTGGACATCGATCACGGCACCTATCCGTACGTAACCTCTTCCAACACCACAGCAGGCGGCGTCGCTACCGGTTCCGGTCTTGGTCCGCGTTACGTTGACTACGTACTGGGTATTATCAAAGCATATTCTACGCGTGTGGGTGCCGGTCCGTTCCCAACCGAGTTGTTCGACGATATTGGCGAGTTCCTGTGCAAACAGGGTAACGAATACGGTGCAACTACCGGTCGTCGTCGCCGTACAGGCTGGCTGGATACGGTTGCTGTGCGTCGTGCTGTACAGATCAACTCCCTTTCAGGCTTCTGCCTGACCAAGCTTGACGTGCTTGATGGCCTGAAAGAGGTGAAACTCTGCGTTGCTTACCGTATGCCGGATGGTCGCGAAGTGACGATTACGCCGCTGGCTGCTGACAACTGGGAAGGCATTGAGCCGATTTACGAAATTATGCCTGGCTGGTCTGAGTCTACTTTTGGTGTGAAAGATCGCAGCGGTCTGCCGCAGGCGGCGCTGAATTACATCAAACGTATTGAAGAACTTACCGGCGTGCCGATTGATATTATCTCAACTGGCCCGGATCGTACTGAAACCATGATCCTGCGCGATCCGTTTGACGCGTAATGTTGTTCCGGGGCGCGTTTTGCGCGTCCCGTCTCCTCGCTTTTTTTACCCTTCTGTTCAAATAAATTAGCGGCATGACTAGTGGCTGGTTTATCATCAATAGAGTCAATACCTGCGGGTATCTCATCTTTTCCCATTTACTGAGGTTGATGTGCAGTTAACGAGTTTTACCGATTATGGTTTACGCGCCCTGATCTATATGGCATCGCTGCCTGATGGAAAAATGACCAATATTACTGAAGTCACAGAAATATATGGCGTATCCCGTAATCATATGGTCAAAATAATCAACCAGTTAAGTCGTGAAGGCTATGTTGCTGCCGTGAGAGGGAAAAACGGTGGGATTCGGCTGGGGAAACCCGCGCAGGATATCCGCATTGGTGATGTCGTCCGCTCTCTGGAGCCTCTTGCGCTGGTCAATTGCAGCAGCGAATTTTGCCATATCACCAGTGCATGTCGCCTGAAAAAGGCGCTTGCCAAAGCAGTGCAAAGTTTTCTCAAGGAGCTGGATAACTACACGCTGGCCGATTTGGTTGAAGAGAATCAACCGCTTTACAAATTATTGCTGGTGGAATGACGCAAATTTCCGCCAGAGCTGACTACGGAGGACCCGCAATGTCACAAGATCCTTTCCTCGAACGAGAATCTGAAAAATATACCAACCCCATTCCCAGCCGCGAATTTATCCTTGATCACTTAGCCAAACGCGAAAAACCCGCCAGCCGTGATGAACTGGCAGTTGAACTGAATATCGAAGGCGAAGAACAAAATGAAGCGCTGCGCCGTCGTTTGCGCGCTATGGAGCGCGACGGCCAACTGGTGTTCACCCGCCGTCAATGCTACGCGTTACCGGAACGACTGGACCTGTTGAAAGGTGTGGTGATCGGCCACCGCGACGGCTATGGCTTCCTGCGCGTCGAAGGGCGTAAAGACGATCTGTACCTCTCCAGCGAACAGATGAAAATGTGTATTCACGGCGATCAGATTCTGGCTCAGCCGCTGGGTGCTGATCGTAAAGGCCGTCGCGAAGCACGCGTCGTGCGCATCCTGGTACCGAAAACCGGTCAGATTGTGGGCCGTTACTTTACCGAGGCGGGCGTCGGCTTTGTGGTGCCGGATGATAGCCGTCTGAGCTTCGACATCCTGATCCCGCCGGAAGAGATCATGGGCGCACGCATGGGCTTTGTGGTGGTGGTTGAACTTACCCAACGCCCGACCCGTCGCACTAAAGCCATCGGTAAAATCGTTGAGGTGCTGGGCGATAACATGGGAACCGGCATGGCTGTCGATATGGCGCTGCGTACTCATGAAATCCCGTATGTCTGGCCGCCTACGGTTGAAAAACAGATCTCCGGTCTGAAAGAGCAGGTGCCGGAAGAGGCCAAAGTGGGTCGCATAGACCTGCGTTCACTGCCGCTGGTTACCATTGACGGCGAAGACGCGCGCGACTTTGACGATGCTGTTTATTGTGAGAAAAAACGTGGCGGCGGCTGGCGTTTGTGGGTGGCTATCGCCGACGTAAGCTATTACGTCCGTCCTGGTACACCGCTGGATGACGAGGCCCGTAGCCGCGGTACATCGGTCTATTTCCCTTCCCAGGTGGTACCGATGCTGCCGGAAGTGCTTTCCAATGGTCTCTGCTCGCTCAACCCGCAGGTTGACCGTCTTTGCATGGTCTGCGAAATGACCATTTCGGCAAAGGGTCGTCTGACGAGCTATACATTCTACGAAGCGGTAATGAGCTCCCATGCCCGTCTGACCTACAACAAGGTCTGGCATATACTGCAGGGAGATCAGGATCTGCGCGAGCAGTACGCGCCGCTGGTTAAGCATATCGAAGAGCTGCACAACCTCTATAAAGTACTTGATGTCTCCCGAGCAGAACGTGGCGGCATCTCCTTTGAGAGCGAAGAGGCGAAGTTTATCTTTAATGCCGAGCGTCGTATTGAGCGCATTGAGCAAACTCAGCGCAATGATGCCCATAAACTGATTGAAGAGTGCATGATCCTCGCCAATATCTCGGCGGCGCGTTTCGTGGAGAAGGAGAATGAGCCCGCGCTGTTCCGTATCCACGACAAGCCAACCACTGAGGCGATCACCTCCTTCCGCACCGTTCTGGCGGAACTGGGACTGGAGCTACCGGGCGGTAACAAGCCTGAGCCTGCGGATTATGCGGCACTGCTTGAGTCCATCGCCGATCGTCCCGATCATGAGATGCTGCAAACCATGCTGCTGCGATCCATGAAACAGGCAGTCTACGATCCGGAAAACCGCGGCCACTTTGGTCTGGCGCTGCAATCCTATGCGCATTTCACTTCGCCGATCCGCCGCTATCCGGACCTGTCGCTGCACCGTGCCATCAAATATCTGCTGGCGAAAGATGAGGGGCATACCGGCAACAGCACTGAAACCGGCGGCTGGCACTACTCTATGGAAGAGATGCTGCAACTTGGCCAGCACTGTTCAATGACCGAACGCCGCGCGGATGAAGCGACCCGTGAAGTCTCTGACTGGCTGAAGTGCGACTTTATGCAGGACCAGGTGGGCAATACCTTCTCCGGCGTGATCGCCAGCGTCACTGGCTTTGGCTTCTTCGTACGCCTGACCGATCTGTTTATCGATGGTCTGGTGCATGTCTCCACGCTCGATAACGACTACTATCGCTTCGACCAGGTGGGCCAGCGTTTGATTGGTGAATCGGGCGGTCAGACTTACCGTTTGGGCGACAAAGTGGAAGTTCGTGTGGAAGCGGTCAATATGGACGAGCGTAAAATTGACTTCTCGCTGATCTCCAGTGAGCGTGGTCCTCGCAATGTGGGTAAAACAGCACGTGAAAATGCGAAAAAAGGCAACGGTGCGAAACCGTCGGGTAAACGTCGACAGACCGGTAAGAAAGTCAATTTCGAACCTGACAGCGCATTTCGTAAAGCGAAAGAACCTGCAAAGCCCAAAAAAGAAAAAAGCGTGAAAAAACCGTCGGCGAAAACGCAAAAAATAGCTGCGGCGACCAAAGCGAAGCGTGCATCAAAAAAGAAAGACGCTGAATAAATAGCTCTGGAATATCGACTAATAACCCCTCTCTACGCAGAGGGGTTATTTTTTTAACGTAATATATCCCCTCGCGTAATAGAAAAGCCCTCCGGACGGTTATTTCTCTGAGTTAGCTAGATTGTCAAAATCGATATTTATTGTGGGTAAGCAGGCTCAGAATCAGATGCCTAGAGTGACTCCCATCTGGTCTTCGCTTATTTAGCGCATCTGGCGCGACATGGCTTGCGCTCGTTACCCACGTTCCAGAAGAGGCGAGGCGCTGTTTCTGGCTGAACACATTCTGGTGATGTCGGCGAAACCGGGAAAAATCGTAGAAGAGGCTGTGTTGCCATTTGGTTGCGAAAGCGACATCGAAACCCATGCGGAGCATCTGTTTTAGGCTGAGATCGAGCAGCATGTCCGGCATCGCGTGAGCCAGGAAGTGATACGTCATCTTAGTTGATTCGATCTGGGGCGTCTGTCGGTTATAATGGGGCGATGTGAATATCTCACAGCCTATTCAACCCGGCGATCTCGCCTCAAATGAGTACCATTGATGAGTGAAATGATTTACGGCATCCATGCGGTGCAGGCCCTGCTGGAACGCGCGCCAGAGCGTTTTCAGGAAGTGTTTATTCTCAAGGGGCGTGAAGACAAACGTCTGATGCCCCTGATCCACGCGCTGGAAGCGCAGGGTGTCGTGATTCAGGTCGCTAACCGTCAATATCTGGATGAAAAAAGCGAAGGGGCGGTACATCAGGGCATTATTGCCCGTGTGAAACCGGGCCGTCAGTATCAGGAAAACGATCTGCCGGATCTGATTGCCAGTCTCGATCAGCCTTTCTTCCTGATCCTTGATGGTGTCACCGATCCCCATAACCTCGGTGCCTGCCTGCGTAGCGCCGATGCCGCTGGCGTACATGCGGTGATCGTCCCGAAAGACAAGTCTGCACAACTGAACGCGACCGCTAAAAAAGTGGCCTGCGGTGCCGCAGAGAACGTTCCGCTGATTCGTGTGACCAATCTGGCACGTACCATGCGTCTGCTACAGGAAGAGAATATCTGGATCGTAGGTACTGCGGGTGAAGCGGATCACACTCTGTTCCAGAGCAAAATGACCGGCCCTATGGCGCTGGTGATGGGCGCGGAAGGTGAGGGTATGCGTCGCCTGACGCGCGAGCATTGCGATGAGCTGATCAGCATTCCGATGGCGGGCAGCGTGTCATCGCTGAACGTGTCGGTCGCTACCGGTATCTGCTTGTTTGAAGCCGTGCGCCAACGCGCGAAATAAACAGCAAAGGCAACGTAAGTTGCCTTTTTAGTGTTTTATCCCTCTCCCCGTGGGAGGGCATCAGGCCGCACTACTCCTCCAATGAACGCTGATGATCGTCCTTCCTGAGTGTCATCAGCGCAATCACACTCACCACTGCCGTTGCCATCACATAATATGCCGGAATATCCAGATTCCCCGTCTGCTTAATCAGCCCAGTAATAATCAACCCCGCGCAGCCTGAGAAAATCGCATTCGACAGCGAATAGGCCAGCCCCAGCCCGGTGTAACGTACGCGTGTGGGAAACATCTCCGCCAGCATGGCGGGGCCGGGGCCTGCCAGCATGCCCACCAGTCCACCAGCGATAAATACTACGCATGCTTTGATCAGTAACGTGCTGGATTCAGCCTGTAAAATTTTCAGCAGTGGCAACGCAAGCAGGAGTAGCAGAACGGCGGCGGTGACCATCACAGTGCGTCGGCCAATCCGATCACTCAGAATGCCGGAGGGGATAATGGTTAGTGCGAACCCGGCGTTTGAAATCACCGCAATCAATAGCGCCTGATTAAAACCAGTGTGCAGCGCCGACTGAAGGTAGGTCGGCATAATTACCAGGTAGGTATAGCCAGCAGCTGACCAGACCATCAGACGGCCAATCCCGGTGATAATGGCTTTTAGCGTGCTGGCGAAACTGGCTGCCTGGGGCGGAATCGCTTGCGTTTGCTGGCGAACAAAACTGGGTGTCTCTTCCATGTTTACGCGAAGCCAGAGTGCAATCCCTCCCATTGGAATGGCGATAAAAAATGGAATGCGCCAGCCCCAATCGTGGAGTGCTTCAGTGCTGAGTAACCCCGACAGGAGCGCCACCACACCTGCGCCCGCCAGCAGCCCGAGAGCGACGGTCAATGATTGCCACGCACCGTATAAACCACGCTTACCTCGCGGAGCAAACTCGGTCATCAGCGAGACGGCCCCACCGTATTCCCCTCCGGCAAACAGCCCCTGCAAAATCCGTAAAAAGGTAATGAGCAGCGGCGCGGCGACGCCAATGCTCGCATAAACTGGCACTACGCCAATGGCCGCAGTCGCCAGCGTCATCAATACGAGGACAATAATCAGCGTTGGCTTACGTCCGATTCGGTCACCTATGCGACCAAACACCACTGCACCCAACGGACGGAAGAAAAAGGCCACTGCAAATGCGGCATAGGTCAGGATCAGACTGGTGATAGCAGATTCACCTTCGAGGGTAAAAAAGTTCTTCGCAATCACGGTGGCAAGAAAGCCATAGACGGCAAACTCGTACCATTCGATAAAATTGCCGATCGAGCCTGCGACCAGTGCTCTTGTTTGTGCATGTGTTGTTGTCATGGGCGTTACCGTTCCTGCGTCATAACATTAAGCCTTGCTGCTAAGGGCGGGTAACGCAAACAGAAAGCGTCCATACGCACCGTTTTGTGACCGCTATCGCGGGCGGAACGTCTCCCCTCTGCCCATACTTATTGTCTATGCCATTCATGGAGGGCAAACAGATGCACTGGCAAACGCATACCGTTTTCAATCAACCCATCCCCCTGAATAACAGCAATCTTTTTCTTTCTGACCGGGCCCTGCATGACGCAGTTATCCGCGAAGGGGCGGCGTGGGATACAGATTTACTGGCCAGTATCGGCCAGCAATTGGGTACGGCAGAATCGCTGGAACTCGGCAGGCTGGCCAACGTTAATCCACCGGAACTGCTGCGTTATGATTCGACGGGTGCACGGCTCGATGATGTACGCTTTCACCCTGCATGGCACTTACTGATGCAAGGCTTATGTGCCAACCGCGTTCACAACCTGGCGTGGGAAGAGGACGCACGCAGCGGTTCTTTCGTCGCCCGCGCCGCCCGGTTTGTGCTCCATGCGCAGGTGGAAGCCGGTTCGTTATGCCCTGTTACCATGACCTTTGCCGCCACGCCGTTATTGCAACATTCGCTCCCTGCATCTTTCAAAGACTGGCTAAAACCGCTGATGAGCGACCGTTACGACCCGCATCTCGCGCCAGGCAACCAAAAGCGCGGCTTGCTGATTGGCATGGGGATGACAGAAAAACAGGGCGGCTCGGACGTGCTCAGTAATACCACACAGGCACAACGCAGCGGTGACAGCTATAGGCTAGTAGGGCACAAATGGTTTTTCTCAGTGCCGCAGAGCGATGCGCATCTGGTCCTGGCGCAGGCAAAAGGTGGGCTCTCCTGCTTTTTTGTACCACGTTTTTTACCCGACGGACAACGCAACGCTGTGCGGCTGGAGCGCCTGAAAGATAAGCTGGGTAACCGTTCCAATGCCAGCAGCGAAGCGGAATTCTGCGAGGCCAGCGGCTGGTTGGTAGGGGAGGAGGGTGATGGCGTGCGTCAAATCCTTAAAATGGGTGGACTGACCCGCTTTGACTGTGCGCTGGGGACCCACGGCCTGATGCGCCGGGCATTTTCCGTGGCTCTGTATTATGCCCATCAACGTCAGGCATTTGGTAAAAATCTCGTCGACCAGCCAATGATGCGGGAAGTCCTTAGCCGGATGGCGTTACAACTGGAAGGGCAAACCGCGTTTTTATTTCGCCTTGCCCGTGCCTGGGATACTCGTGCCACACCGGAAGAGACGCTTTGGGCTCGGTTGTTTACCCCCGTTGCGAAATTTGCGGTCTGCAAAGAGGGTATGCCATTTGTTGCCGAAGCCATGGAAGTCCTGGGCGGTATTGGCTATTGCGAAGAGAGCGAGCTTCCCCGGC
The DNA here is from genome assembly GCF_900116535.1 of Kosakonia arachidis. Taxonomy (GTDB): domain Bacteria; phylum Pseudomonadota; class Gammaproteobacteria; order Enterobacterales; family Enterobacteriaceae; genus Kosakonia; species Kosakonia arachidis. Next base: position 208,875 of record NZ_FPAU01000003.1, read on the forward strand.
TTTATCGGGAAATGCCGGTAAATAGCATCTGGGAGGGCTCCGGCAATATTATGTGTCTTGATGTATTACGCGTACTGTCCAAACAGCAAGGCATCAGTGAGTTATTGCACGATGCGTTTGGTGCGGTCAAAGGGCAGGACAGGCATTTTGATCGCGCATGGCGACAGTTACAGCAACAGCTGCGTAGACCTCTTGAGGCGCAAGGACGGGATATTACCCGACAGCTGTATCTGTTAGCGACGGGGGCACAAATGTTGCAGTTCTCTTCCCCGTCGATAGCACAGGCCTGGTGCCGGATGATGCTGGATATACGCGGCGCGTCAGTTGTGACCGAGCAGGTAAAAAATGACCTGCTGCTGCGTGCCACGGGCGGTGCCGGTTAGTCCGTTTTCAGGCTAAACAAGCGGACCACCTCCGTCAGATGTTCCCCTTTTTCGCGCAGTGTGCCAGCAGTTTGCTCACTGCGCGAAACCCGTCCTGCGTTAATATGTGTGGCTTCACCAATATGCGTCATAGCAGTATTGACCTGATTAATACCTGCCGACTGCTCATGAGAGGCATTGTTAATTTCATTAACCAACTGATTAATATGGTTCATATGCGCGGTGATGGATTCCATCGCCTGTCGGGTATTGTTGGATAAGGTATGGCCCTCACGAACTTTTTTGAGCGTATCGCTGGTCAGTTCATCGATCTCTTTTACCGCATTGGCGCTGCGCGCTGCCAACGCCCGTACTTCCTGGGCTACGACAGCAAACCCTTTGCCATGTTCCCCAGCGCGAGCGGCTTCAACCGCAGCGTTAAGTGCCAGGATATTGGTCTGGAAGGCGATAGATTCAATCACATGGGTGATGTCGGCAATCCGCTGAGAGGCGGTACGAATTGCGTCCATGGTCGCAACTGCTTCTTCGACGGTAATTCCACCCTTTTGTACTTCCCGGGCGGTTTCATTCACCAGCGACTGCATCTCTTCCATATTGGCGGCATTCTGCTGTAGGGTAGCGGCAAGTTGCCCCATACTGGCTGAAGTCTCCTCAACGCTGCTGGCCTGCTTGTTAATTTGCTCGCTGATTTCACTGCTATCGGCGGCAAGCGCATTCGTACCGTGGTGAATATCGCTGGCGGATTCACGCACTTGTAAGACAATGGTATGCAAGCCATTTCCGATCCCGTTGATGGCATCAATGAGTTGCCCCACTTCGTCCTGACGTTTGACCTGCAAACTGGCCCGCAGATCGCCAGACGCATAACGGCTGGCAAGGCCGATGGCATCACGCAGAGGACGGGTCAACCAGCGGCGGACAATCACTACAAACAGCGCGGCAAACAGCAGAGAGAGCACCAGCCCGGCTATCAGGAACTGGTTGCGTAGCGTGTTGACATCGTTGAGCAATACCGCTTTGTCGACTTCGCCCACCACTGTCCAGTTCCAGCCGGGCACGGTTATCCAGGAAAGTAATTGTCGATGACCATCCGGGCGCTGTTGTTCCAGCGTACCTGCAGGCTTTTGCAGAACGGTATTCAGATCGTGTTCATCCCACTGCGGACGTTTACCCTCTTCGCTGGGGTGGAACAGGTAGTTACCGTAGTTCTTGCCATTATTGCGATCCAGAACGTAGAAATGGCCACTATCACCAAGCTGGCGCCCAAGGATCTTACTACGCATGATCTCCCATGAATGGGTAATGTCCACGCCGACAAACAAAATGGCTATGGTGTTGCCGTTGTTATCTTTTACCGGCTGGTATTGCGTGATGTAGCGCTTACCGAATAATAAGGCCAGCCCACGGTACGTTTCCCCTTTCAACGCCTGGGCAAAGGCCGGGCTGGCTTTGTCCAGCTTGGTGCCTATCGCACGATCGCCATTCTCTTTACGTAACGAGGTGGCAACGCGCACAAAGTCATCGCCACTGCGCACAAACAGCGTGGCGATAGCCCCGGTGCGGGTAAGAAAATCATCAACAGAGGCGTTGTTTTCATGAAGGTCACTGTCGCCCCCTTTCAGTAAAGGAACGCTGATACCGTTAATTTCACGGCGTTGCGTCTGATCAATGGTCACAGGTTGGGGCAAAAAACTATTAAACAGACGAGTATAGCTTTCAACCTCTTCGCTCAGGCTGCTGTTAAACATTTCGACCATATCCTGGACGCCCGTGGACTGATTATGGAGATCTTCCACCGCCAGAGTTTCTAGTTGTTGGCTGGCTTTATTACTTAGCAGAAAGGTGAAAATCAGGAAAAGCACGGCTACGCTTATGCCCGTGAGAAGAGAAAGTTTGGTGCCGAGTCCAATGCGACTAAAAAAGGTGCTCATAAAAGATCCGCTGAAAAGGGTGTCAGCACCTTCAACGGCAATAATTCGATAACATTTAACATGTCAATGTAACAAGACGTTACAAAAAATATATCTATGTGGTAACTCATTGTTCGAAAAGAGTAAACAAAAAAGCCACTCTATAAAAGTGGCTTTTGGGGAGAATGACCTGTCAGGCATAAAGTATGGCCTGGACTCGCCAGTTGTCTGTCCGTTGTTCTTCCTGCATCTGGATAATACGGTACCAGGATGCCCCTTGTTCGTCAGCTTTCAACGCGATGACACGCTCCACATCTTGTAGGCTTCCGGAAACATTGTTGACAGAAATCAGGCCAATTTCATTCAGCCCGGTGACGCAGTCAGCGCTCGCGAACTCTGCTGGCTGCGCTGTTATGCTGTCTAAGCCTGTAGAGAGCAACAGTGAGTTTAAGGCAAGAGATCGTTTCATATCAGCTCCATTCCATGTTACCCCGATTTTTCCAGGGCTCTCATTCGCATGAAAATTCCATACAGTCCATTGTGCACAGGCAAACATAAAAGGACGCAAAGCAGTGTAAATCTTCCTTAAACCCAGACGCTTAATGACGATACAACATCGCCCTTGCGTACCAGCGGCCTGGAATTACCGTGTCATCCATCATTATAATGACGTAGTAATCCGCTTTTTCAGCGGTAGCTCTGGCTTTTATTGCATCTTCCACATCCATAGGAGAGCCCTGCACCCATACGCTAAATGCACTCATTTCCTGCAGGTTTTGCGTCTGATTCCGACTGATCTCCTGCGGATGATCGCTGACGGGCGGGGCGGGCTGTGGCTTACCTTCCAGCACGCTACATCCACTCAAAAACAGCGCCACAACAAGGGGGAGATACCAGCGCATCATGTTTTCATGTCTCCTGATAGCCATAGTGTAGTTCCATAATAAACGGGCAAGAAGGGAATGTTCCCGATTTTGCTATTGCCAACATAAGTTTCGAATGAAAATGCGATCGGTGCAGCATCTTTATCTCGATGCTGACATTTGATATGTGAACACCGACTTGCACCTTCGAAGATGTGATGGCATACCAGCACTATAGATCAAGGAGAGGCCAATGATTGAACTCGACGTACGGCATTTTGCCGGAATTGAAACATTGCACGCGTTCCCGGCGGGAAAAGGGGAACAGCCATTGCCCTGTATTGTTTTTTACCACGGATTTACCTCTTCTAAATTGGTATATAGCTATTTTGCTGTGGCGCTGGCTCAGGCCGGGTTTCGGGTCGTCATGCCTGATGCTCCGGAACATGGTGCCCGGTTTGAAGGTGATGAAACGCGGCGGCTAAACCGTTTCTGGCAAATCTTACAGGGAAATTTTGCTGAGTTTGCGTCGCTGAAAGAGGCGCTGTACCAGCAGGGATTAATTGAAAATTACCGGCTGGGCGTGGGGGGTGCGTCCATGGGAGGAATGACGGCGCTCGGTATTATGACGCAGTTCCCGGAGGTTAAGAGCGTTGCCTGCCTGATGGGTTCCGGCTATTTCTCCACCCTGGCAAGGACTCTTTTTCCGCCGCTTGGGGTGACTACGCCGGAGCAGCAGGCGGCGTTCGATGCGATTATCGCGCCGTTAGCAAAATGGGATGTCAGCGGGCAATTAGCACAGCTCGCCAACCGTCCGCTTTTTCTCTGGCACGGGGAGGATGATGATGTGGTACCCGCAGCGGAAACATTACGTCTGCAGCAGGCATTGAAGGCTGCACGTTTGGACGAGCAGTTAACCTGTCTGTGGGAAGCAGGCGTAAAACATCGCGTAACACCCACCGCTCTGGCGGCCGCCGTCCGCTTCTTCACCGAACATCTGTAACTACACGCGCATCACTTCAACCCCCTGATCCTCAAGTTTTTTGAGGATTTCGGGGTTAGCCTGTTTCCCGGTAATCACCAAGTCGATTTGATCAGCGTTGCTGAACAACATACCCGCACGCTCACCGACTTTACTGCTATCCACCAGAACGACCAGTTTTCCCACCATGTTCAGCATTTTCTGTTCGGCCATGGCAGTCAGCATGTCGGTTTTATAAAGACCTTCTGCCGTCAGTCCTTTGCCGCTGGTAAACATCCAGTGACCAGCATAGAGGCTATTTTCATTGCCTTGCGGGCTCAGCGTGATGGACTGAGTCTTGTTGTATTGCCCGCCCATGATGACCACGCTTTCGTGTTCTTGTTCGATAAGGTAATTGGCGAGGGGGAGATAGTTCGTGATGATTTGTACTGGTTTGCCGCAGATTTCGCGCCCCAGCAGGAAAGCGGTTGATCCACAGTTGATCACCACGCTTTCGCCAGCGCTAACGAGCTGTGATGCGGCTCTGGCGATACGTACTTTTTCATCGTGGTGGAGTGCTTCATGGATATTCATCGGCGACCAGCGCGGACGTTGCTGGCTGATGGCTTCAGCGCCGTTACGCACTTTCTTAAGTTTGCCACTTTCATCAAGTTTGTTGATATCGCGGCGTGCGGTTGCAGGAGAAACCCCCAGGCTGGCGATCACTTCTTCAACCGTAATAAAGCCTGTCTGCGCCAGTTGATCCAGCAGTATTTGATGTCGTTGTGCTTCCGTCATGAGCTATTCCGATGAGCAATGATGTGAAAAGATGATATTTGAAATAGCCTGAAATTACTAAAGATAAGTGCACGATATTGATGATAAAAAGCGGATACACACGGGCACCCGCTCCGGCTTTTACTTTTAGAGGAAAGACTTAAACGGTAAATCGGGCTCGATAGTGAAGCAATCATCAAAACCACGTGGGTAGTGATACTCAACATTGTCTTTATCCATAGGCCAGGTAAATTTCCCGCCAACCTGCCAGATATAAGGTTTAAAGCCATACCGCAAGCGGTCCTTTTTCATATTCCACAGGACTTGAATCTCTTGTGGATCGGCCTGAAAATTTGACCAGATATCGTGGTGGAATGGGATCACGACTTTTGTGTTCAGTGCTTCAGCCATACGCAGTATGTCGGCGCTGGTCATCTTGTCCGTAATGCCTCGGGGATTCTCGCCGTAGGAACCCAATGCCACATCAATTTGGTGCTCGTTGCCATGCTTCGCATAGTAGTTGGAATAGTGCGAGTCGCCGCTGTGGTATAGCGTACCGCCGGGCGTTTTGAAGAGGTAGTTCACCGCCCGCTGATCCATGCCGTCAGGCAGTAGACCAGCCGCTTTTTGCTCGGCTGGAAGGGTAATTAATGCGGTGCGATCGAACGCATCAAGCGCATGAATTTCAATATCTTTTATGCGAATAATATCACCCGGTTTGACGACGATACAGCGCGATTTCGGTACACCCCAGCCAATCCATAAATTGACGCAGGTTTGTGGGCCGATGAAGGGGACATCGTCGGCACAGTTCTTCATGACGGCTGCGGCGACGTTTACATCAATATGATCGTTGTGATCGTGGGTGGCGAGGATGGCATCGACCTGACGGATAGCAAACGGATCCAACACAAACGGCGTGGTGCGCAGGTTCGGCTGCAGTTTTTCTACACCTGCCATGCGCTGCATCTGATGGCCTTTTTTCATCAATGGATTACCGTGGCCCTGCTTGCCCGTACCGCACCAGAAATCGACGCAAACATTGGTACTCCCCTCTGATTTCAACCAGATACCAGTACAACCCAGCCACCACATAGCAAAGGTGCCGGGAGCGACACATTCCTGCTCAATTTCTTCATTAAGCCAGCTTCCCCACTCGGGAAATGTGCTCAGAATCCATGATTCCCGGGTAATGGTTTTAATCTTACTCATCGTGTCGCTCCTTACCTTTAAAGATCAAAATAAATCATAAAATGATGAATTGTGATTTATATTTTCACAGTTTCATCATGTCTGCAACACTGTTTTGCATGTTAAATAGCATCGCTATTGTGATTTCACGATAATTCCCGCATGCTGATTTTTCTTTTTTTCTTATTAACTATATTAATTTAAAGGATTATTTTGCAGGTTGTTGTATTGCGTATGTACACGCAATGAGAAGGGGGAAATAAATTGCGTGGTTCGTCACAATTAATCAAAAACAATCTTTTTGTGATTATTTATGATTGGTAGAGTGTTTTCACCTTGTGCTGCATTGCACAGATGCAGCCGCTTTCTTACTGGAGCGAGTTATGGCGATTTTCTATAACGTCTTCACCATCTTTTTTAACCAGGTGATGACTAATGCCCCGTTGCTGCTGGGGATCGTGACTTGTATTGGCTATATCCTGTTGAGAAAAAGTGTCAGTGTTATCGTTAAAGGCACGATCAAAACAATCATCGGTTTTATGTTGTTGCAGGCAGGGTCGGGGATTCTGACCAGCACGTTTAAACCGGTGGTTGCCAAAATGTCGGAAGTGTACGGCATCAATGGCGCGATCTCTGACACTTACGCATCAATGATGGCGACCATCGAACGTATGGGAGACGCGTACAGTTGGGTGGGTTATTCAGTACTGCTGGCATTGGCGCTTAATATTAGTTACGTACTGCTGCGGCGTATTACTGGCATTCGCACCATCATGCTGACCGGACACATCATGTTCCAGCAGGCTGGCCTGATTGCGGTGTTCTTTTTTATTCTCGGTTACTCCATGTGGACCACCATTATCTGTGCTGCCGTGCTGGTTTCACTCTATTGGGGTATTACCTCCAATATGATGTACAAACCAACACAGGAAGTGACAGATAACTGCGGTTTTTCTATCGGTCACCAGCAGCAGTTCGCCTCCTGGATTGCTTACAAAATTGCGCCGTACCTTGGGAAAAAAGAGGAAAGCGTTGAAGATCTGAAACTGCCGGGCTGGCTGAATATCTTCCATGACAACATCGTCTCTACCGCTATTGTCATGACGGTCTTCTTTGGCGCGATTTTGCTCTCCTTTGGCCTTGATACTGTTCAGGCGATGGCGGGGAAAACCCACTGGACAGTGTATATCCTGCAAACCGGCTTCCAGTTTGCGGTGGCGATTTTCATTATTGTCCAGGGCGTGCGTATGTTTGTCGCTGAGCTTTCCGAAGCCTTCAACGGTATTTCGCAGCGCTTGATTCCGGGCGCTGTGCTGGCGATTGATTGTGCGGCGATTTATAGCTTCGCGCCGAACGCGGTGGTCTGGGGCTTTATGTGGGGAACTATCGGCCAATTGATTGCGGTCGGCATCCTGATTATCTGTGGCTCCTCCGTTCTCATTATTCCTGGCTTCATCCCGATGTTCTTCTCCAACGCCACTATTGGTGTCTTCGCCAACCACTTCGGCGGCTGGCGTGCTGCCATCAAGATTTGTCTGGTGATGGGCATGATCGAAATTTTTGGCTGCGTATGGGCGGTAAAACTGACGGGAATGAGCGCGTGGATGGGGATGGCTGACTGGTCCATCCTGGCGCCGCCGATGATGCAAGGCTTTGCCTCTCTGGGGATCGTGTTTATGGGCGTAATGATTTTGATTGCGCTGACTTACATGTTCTTCGCTGGTCGCGCCCTGCGTGCTGAGGAAGACGCGGAAAAACAACTGACAGAACACTCTGTTTAAAAAAGGAGTTTGATTATGACCGTACGTATTCTGGCTGTGTGTGGTTGTGGGCAAGGCAGTTCCATGATCATGAAAATGAAAGTTGACCAGTTTTTGACGCAACAAAAGGTTGACCATACGGTGAACAGCTGCGCCGTGGGGGAATATAAAAGCGAGCTGAGCGGGGCGGATATCATCATTGCCTCTACCCATGTCGCCAGTGAAATTGAAGTCTCTGGTAATAAGTTCGTGGTGGGGGTACGCAATATGCTCTCTGCCGCTGATTTTGGTCCGAAGCTGATGGAAGTCATCAACGCCCATTTTGCACAGGATGTGAAATAAGGACTCACTATGAAATTACGTGACTCGCTGGCGGAGAACAATGCGATTCGCTTGCAAGCAGAGGCCAGAACGTGGCAGGAGGCAGTGAAGCTTGGCGTGGATCTGCTGGTAGAGGCTGAGGTTGTTGAACCGCGTTACTACCAGGCCATTCTGGATGGTGTGGAACGGTTTGGACCGTACTTCGTGATTGCTCCGGGGCTTGCTATGCCTCATGGCCGCCCCGAAGAAGGGGTGAAGACAAATGGCTTTGCACTGGTAACCCTCAAAACACCGCTGGTTTTTAATCACGAAGACAACGATCCGGTCGACATTCTCATCACTCTGGCGGCAGTGGATGCACGTACGCATCAGGAAGACGGCATCATGCAAATCGTCAATCTGTTTGAAGATGAAGCTAATTTTGAACGTTTACGCGCGTGTCGCACGTCGCAGCAGGTACTGGATTTAATTGATAGCGCCACGGCGGCGTCTGTATAAGGAGCAAAAACATGTCTGATTTACCGATGTTACAGGTGGCCCTGGATAACCAGACGCTGTCACATGCTTATGAGACCACCCGCTTAATTGCCGAAGAGGTGGATATTATTGAGGTAGGCACCATTTTATGCGTTGGCGAGGGCGTTCGTGCTGTTCGCGATCTCAAGGCCTTGTATCCTCAAAAAATTGTACTGGCCGACGCCAAAATTGCCGACGCCGGGAAAATCCTTTCAAGAATGTGCTTTGAAGCCAATGCTGACTGGGTGACCGTGATCTGTTGCGCTGATATCAACACGGCCAAAGGCGCACTGGATGTGGCGAAAGAGTTTAACGGCGACGTGCAGATTGAACTGACCGGCTACTGGACGTGGCAACAGGCGCAGCAGTGGCGAGATGCAGGCATTCAACAAGTTGTCTATCACCGCAGCCGTGATGCGCAGGCGGCAGGTGTCGCCTGGGGTGACGCTGATATCAGCGCGGTGACAAAACTGGCCGAAATGGGCTTTAAGGTGACGGTGACCGGCGGGCTGGCGCTGGAGGACCTGCCGCTGTTCAAGGGTATTCCCATTCACGTCTTTATTGCCGGGCGCAGTATCCGCGACGCCGCTGATCCGGTTGAAGCGGCGCGTCAGTTCAAGCGCTCAATTGCTCAACTGTGGGGCTAAGGAGTGGGCATGTTGTCGAAACAGATCCTGCTGGGTATCTACGAAAAAGCACTCCCTGCCGGGGAGTGCTGGCTGGAACGGCTGCGACTGGCGAAAACGCTGGGTTTCGATTTTGTCGAAATGTCGGTTGATGAAACCGATGCGCGTCTTGCCCGCCTCGACTGGCGCCCCGAGCAGCGCCTGGCGCTGGTGGCTGCGATAGTAGAAACGGGTGTTCGCGTTCCCTCTATGTGTCTGAGTGCGCACCGGCGTTTTCCGCTGGGCTGCGAAGATGATGCGGTGCGCAATCAGGGGCTGGAGATTATGCGCAAGGCTATCCGGTTTGCGCAGGATACCGGTATCCGTGTGATTCAACTCGCCGGTTATGATGTTTATTACCAGCAGGCGAACGATGAGACGCGTCGCCGCTTTCGTGACGGGCTCAAAGAGAGCGTTGACATGGCCAGCCGCGCGCAGGTAACCCTGGCGATGGAAATTATGGATTACCCGCTGATGAACTCAATTAGCAAAGCGCTGGGGTACGCGCACTACCTTAATAACCCGTGGTTTCAGCTCTATCCGGATATTGGCAACCTTTCTGCCTGGGATAACGACGTGCAGATGGAACTCTTGGCGGGTGTCGGCCATATCGTGGCAGTTCATGTCAAAGATACGCTTCCTGGTGTCTTCAAAAACGTCCCCTTTGGTAGTGGCGTCGTAGATTTTGAACGCTGTTTCTCCACGCTCAAAGAGAGTGGCTACTGTGGCCCCTATTTGATCGAGATGTGGAGTGAGGCGGCAGAAGATCCGGCGGCAGAGGTGTTAAAAGCACGCTATTGGGTGAAAGCGCGTATGGTAAATGCGGGTTTAGTGGAGGCGGCATAATGCAAAAGCTTAAACAGCAGGTGTTTGACGCCAATATGGATCTGCCACGCAATGGGTTGGTGACCTTTACCTGGGGAAATGCCAGCGCTATTGACCGTGAACGCGGGCTGGTGGTGATTAAGCCCAGTGGTATTGCCTATGGGAACATGAAGTCAGATGACATGGTTGTGGTGGATTTACAGGGCAACAGGGTGGAAGGGCCGTGGTGCCCGTCTTCCGATACTGCAACACATCTTGCGTTGTATCGACGCTATCCTCAGCTTGGCGGTGTTGTACATACCCATTCCACTTATGCCACGGCCTGGGCGCAAGCGGGGCTGGCAATCCCGGCTCTTGGAACCACGCATGCAGATTATTTCTTTGGCGATATTCCCTGCACACGGGCGCTCTCTGAAGAAGAGGTGCAGGAAGAGTATGAACTCAACACTGGTAAAGTGATCGTCGAGACGCTGGGCACAAGTGATCCACTACATACACCGGGAATTGTGGTCTACCAACACGGTCCGTTTACATGGGGAAAAGATGCTGCTGACGCCGTTCATCATGCGGTGGTTATGGAAGCAGTTGCCCGGATGGCCTGGATTGCACGTAGTATCAATCCGGCGTTAAAACCGATTGATACTTATCTGATGAATAAGCACTTTATGCGTAAGCACGGGCCAAATGCCTATTACGGGCAGTAAGTTACAGCCTGGCAAGGCGAAGCGCTGATGGGATAGCACATATTATGCTCCAGAATGTTGTACGCCTTCCGGATGCTAATCGGCTGAGTAGAGAAAAGCCTGTGAGCATGGCTTCTCGCGCACTTCCCATAACGCTGACAAGCCCTTATTAAAACTGTCGGTGGGGTATTTGATAAGATCCCAAAGAAAATTATTCTCACTTCTGAGCGCGGCCCCAATCCGGGGCCGCAGCGCAAGGGAAACTTAGCCTGATGCCGTTAGTGGTAAATATCTGCGCTGGCGTGCAGAGCGCCGTTGCTGCCTGGCTCGTGTGTCAGGATTGGGTGAAAGTACGTGGCGTTTTGTGCGTCGGTTGCGGCATTCAGAGCCTGGTCGGCTTCTTGTTCGCTGGCGAAGTTATGATTGATGTAAATAACGCCTAAGCTGCGCACATCATCCATGTTCCGGGCTTGCCGGTTGTCGAGTTTGATTGCTGCCGTCGCGTTGAGGCTGAGCAATAAGGTTGTTAGTAAAATTGCGATGTATTTCATAATGTTAATCTCCAAATAACGCCGAATATTATGTTTTGAACATCTCTCCTCCTTTTGTTTTGAGGCCTGATTAAAGTTTACGCGTTTGTTATAAAACGTATCGCGACCATTTCTGATGCTGTCGTTCAAAAAATTGCCGGAATGCGTTTTGTTTAATTTTAATGCGCTCAGGGGAGGGTTCTCTTTGCGCTTAGTGCGAATTATTTGTGCAATTCACCTTGAGTTTGCCCGGTGGGATCAGTATTATGACGCGTCAATTTTTCAGCCGACCTTTAACACGTTCCTTGCCTCCACGGGCCTCGGCTGACCCAGACAGGAGGCTGAATAATCCGTAAGGAGCAATTCGATGCGTCATTACGAAATCGTTTTTATGGTCCATCCTGACCAGAGCGAACAGGTTCCGGGCATGATCGAGCGTTACACTGGTGCTATCACCGGTGCGCAAGGCACGATCCACCGTCTGGAAGACTGGGGCCGCCGTCAGCTGGCTTACCCGATCAACAAACTGCACAAAGCTCACTACGTTCTGCTGAACGTTGAAGCACCGCAGGAAGTGATCGATGAGCTGGAAACAAGCTTCCGCTTCAACGACGCCGTTATCCGTAGCATGGTAATGCGTACTAAGCATGCTGTTACCGAAGCATCTCCGATGGTTAAAGCGAAAGACGAGCGCCGTGAGCGTCGCGATGATTTCGCAAACGAAACCGCAGATGATGCAGATGCTGGGGATTCTGAAGAGTAATTTCTGATGGCCAACCGACTTGTGTTGTCCGGCACCGTGTGCAGGACCCCGCTTCGTAAGGTCAGCCCGTCAGGAATTCCTCACTGCCAGTTCGTGCTTGAGCACCGCTCTGTGCAGGAGGAAGCCGGTTTTCACCGGCAGGCGTGGTGCCAAATGCCTGTAATAATCAGCGGGCAGGAGAACCAGGCCATTACTCACAGTATAACGGTCGGTAGCGCAGTAACCGTTCAGGGATTCATCAGTTGCCACAAGGCAAAGAATGGCCTGACTAAAATGGTTCTGCATGCCGAGCAGATTGAATTGATAGATTCTGGAGACTAGCCATATGGCACGTTATTTCCGTCGTCGCAAGTTCTGCCGTTTCACCGCGGAAGGCGTTCAAGAGATCGACTATAAAGATATCGCTACGCTGAAAAACTACATCACCGAAAGCGGTAAGATTGTCCCGAGCCGTATCACCGGTACCCGTGCAAAATATCAGCGCCAGCTGGCACGCGCTATCAAACGCGCTCGCTACCTGTCCCTGCTGCCGTACACTGATCGTCATCAGTAATCGGTCACGGTCCATTAATACGACTTTGAGAGGATAAGGTAATGCAAGTTATTCTGCTTGATAAAGTAGCAAACCTGGGTAGCCTGGGTGATCAGGTTAACGTTAAAGCGGGTTACGCTCGTAACTTCCTGGTACCGCAGGGCAAAGCTGTCCCGGCTACCAAGAAAAACGTTGAATATTTCGAAGCACGTCGCGCTGAACTGGAAGCCAAACTGGCTAACGTTCTGGCGGCTGCTAACGCTCGCGCTGAAGAAATCAACGCACTGGGCACCGTTACCATCGCGTCTAAAGCAGGCGACGAAGGTAAACTGTTCGGTTCCATCGGTACTCGCGATATCGCTGACGCAGTGACTGCGGCTGGCGTTAAAGTGGCTAAGAGCGAAGTTCGTCTGCCGAACGGCGTTCTGCGTACCACTGGTGAGCACGAAGTGGACTTCCAGGTTCATAGCGAAGTATTCGCTAAACTGACTGTAAACGTTGTTGCTGAGTAATTTTTACTCATAACGATGCCCTTAAGTTTTTCGGGATTGCAGAAAGGCGGCAAGTGAGTGAATCCCCGGAAGCTGAGATAACTCAGTGACCAGGGTAAGCGAATGTTGCCAACGTATTTGCAACGTGAAATACGATGGGGAATAAAACGCCGGCCTTATGCCGGCGTTTTGCTTTTTAACGTTACCAGAATGACAGGTTTCGCTATATCAAAACGCTCGGCTGCGTATTGGGTTTTGCTGGCGTGATGTTAGTTAACTTCCCCAGTAACTTGCATGATTCTACTTGTGCCTGGAAGGGTGATAGATTCATCGCGCTGGCTGCGGCGTATTGCTGGCGGGAAGCAAAGGTACGCTGGAAGTGCATACCTTGTCAGGAAGTTGTGGTGCCTGGTGTGCGCCGGAGCATGCAGCAGAAGCTTAACCCCGTCATCATGATTGCCCCTTCAACTTTGTCGTACCGGTTGCCGATATAGTACTATCCGCCATTTTCCTCGACGCGAGTATTATGGATATCAAATATGGCGTGGCACGCTGCTGGTCTGCTTGTGGATACGGTGGGGTAATAAATGTGCCGGATAAGCGCTTATCCGGCTTTATCGGTTAACGTGCGCGAATAAAACTGCCATCCGGCTGACGGGTAAACAACACTTGCTGGCCGCTGGCCTCAATGGTTAATCCGGTTACTACGCCGTTAGCATTCTGGCGAATCTTCACCGTCTGGCCGTTTTTCAGGCTGCTTAGCGGTTTCCCCTCACCTTCCACTTTCGCCATCGCGTAAACATCGGTAGGCGGTAGGTTATGATCACGGAACAGTTGCGCCAGCGTTTTCCCTTCTTCTACATGATAAGATCGCCACTGTTGTTCAATGCTGCCGGAAGAGGTGATCGTCGGACGACTTTGTGCCACCGGGGCTTCTTGCTGCTGTACAGACTGTTGCTCTGGTTGCTGCTGTTCGAGCGACGCTTCAGCGCCCGGGGCGACCTGTTGCGGATCGTTCACTACCGCTGGTGGCGTTTGTGCAGGGGTGACAGGCTGAGCGGCAGTGGATGAAGGTAACTGAATTTGCGCTTCGCGTGAGGCGGTAACCGGCCTCGTATCGTTCGTTGACGGTAGCAGAAAACCGATAATCACCAACAACGCAGCCAGGATCAAACCGCGACGGTGAAACGGCGGGAGCGGGTCCATAAGGCGAAAATGCTCCGGAGCTTGCCAGATTTTCACCAGGGTAGGTTTCAGTTCAAATCGCCCGGGCATGGCTTTCCTCCTGCTCCGCGTCATTTAAAATCCTGTCTCGTTGAGTATATACATTTTATCCTTCCTGGGCGGCGTCTATCGTTTTTAACTCTCTGATCGTCAGCACAAAGCCGGATTTTTCTACAGCAAAATTAGATTTATCTTACGGGCTCTATTCTTTCTCTTTCCCTGCGATTTGTCATCTTTCCTGCGACAAAGTTGTACCCGGTACAGCCCGGCTGTTATGCTGCGCGCTACCTTAAAAAGCGATGGAAGGAAAACCCATGACAACCCCAACTTTTGACACGATCGAAGCGCAAGCCAGCTATGGCATCGGTTTACAGGTCGGACAGCAGCTTAGCGAATCCGGGTTAGAGGGGCTGTTACCGGAAGCGCTGGTCGCGGGCATCGCGGACGCGCTGGCAGGCAAACAACCTGCTGTACCGGTTGATGTCGTACATCGCGCCCTGCGTGAAATCCACGAACGTGCCGACGCCGTGCGTCGTTCCCGTTTTGAAGAGATGGCGGCGGAAGGCGTGAAATATCTGGAAGAGAACCGCGCGCGTGAAGGCGTGAACAGCACCGAATCCGGTTTGCAGTTCCGCGTGATCAATCAGGGCGAAGGCGCAATCCCGGCGCGCACTGACCGCGTTCGCGTGCACTACACCGGCAAACTCATTGACGGTAGCGTATTCGACAGCTCCGTCGCGCGCGGCGAACCGGCCGAATTCCCGGTTAATGGTGTTATCGCTGGCTGGATCGAAGCTCTGACGCTCATGCCGGTCGGCTCCAAATGGGAACTGACTATCCCGCATAACCTCGCTTATGGTGAGCGTGGCGCTGGCGCATCTATCCCGCCATTCAGCACTCTGGTATTTGAGGTGGAACTGCTGGAAATTCTGTAATTCCCCGCATGAATCCCTCTCTCTTTTTGGAGAGAGGGGTGAGAAGAGTGCGTCGATCGTTCGGTAATAAGATCAATGTCGATATATTATATTGAAAAATATGCGTTCGGGTGTATTTTTGTGAAGCATTCCGCATTAGCTAAGTGATATGACACTCACTTTCAACAAATATTTAACATTCGATTTAATTCAGAGTATCCATCCCGCCGATTCTTACCTAATATCGATGCGTCCATAAAGGACGGAATACACAATAAAAGGCCAGAAGAGCCCAACAACACAGACAGGATTAAAACATGGTAGATCAGGTTAAAGTCGTAGCCGACGAACAGGCTCCGGCTGAACAGTCACTACGGCGAAATCTCACAAACCGACATATACAGCTTATTGCGATCGGCGGCGCTATTGGTACCGGGCTGTTTATGGGATCCGGAAAAACCATCAGCCTCGCAGGTCCATCGATCATTTTTGTTTATATGATCATCGGCTTTATGCTGTTTTTCGTGATGCGCGCAATGGGTGAGTTGCTGCTGTCGAACCTCGAATATAAATCATTTAGCGACTTCGCCGCCGATCTGTTGGGGCCGTGGGCGGGGTACTTTACCGGCTGGACCTACTGGTTCTGCTGGGTGGTAACCGGGATGGCGGACGTCGTGGCGATCACCGCCTACGCGCAATTCTGGTTTCCGGGCCTTGCCGACTGGGTCGCAGCGTTGGCGGTGGTATTACTGCTGTTGAGCCTCAATCTTGCGACGGTAAAAATGTTCGGCGAGATGGAATTCTGGTTTGCGATGATCAAAATCGTTGCCATTGTCGCGCTGATTATTGTGGGTGTAGTGATGGTGTTGATGCACTTCAAATCGCCGACGGGCGTTGAAGCATCGTTCACGCACCTGTGGAATGACGGCGGCTGGTTCCCGAAAGGCATCAGCGGTTTCTTCGCCGGTTTCCAGATCGCAGTCTTCGCCTTTGTCGGGATCGAACTGGTCGGCACAACAGCAGCAGAAACGAAAGATCCGGAGAAATCTCTGCCGCGCGCGATTAACTCCATTCCACTGCGCATCATCATGTTCTATGTCTTTGCACTGATCATTATTATGTCAGTGACGCCGTGGAGCTCGGTTGTACCGGACAAAAGCCCGTTTGTAGAACTGTTTATGCTGGTTGGTATTCCGGCGGCCGCGAGCATCATCAACTTTGTGGTGCTGACTTCTGCAGCGTCGTCGGCAAACAGCGGCGTCTTCTCGACCAGCCGTATGCTGTTTGGTCTTGCACAGGAGAAGATGGCGCCGAAGGCGTTCGCGGCACTCTCCAAACGCGCGGTGCCGGCAAAAGGGCTGACCTTCTCCTGTATCTGCCTGCTGGGTGGCGTAGTGATGCTCTATGTGAACCCGAGTGCGATAGCCGCGTTCACCATGATCACTACCGTATCGGCCATTCTGTTTATGTTTGTCTGGACGATAATTCTCTGTTCGTATCTGGTCTATCGTAAACAGCGTCCGCATCTGCATGAAAAATCGAATTACAAAATGCCGCTGGGCAAATTGATGTGCTGGGTGTGCATGGCATTCTTTGCCTTCGTACTGGTGCTGCTGACGCTGGAAGCGGATACCCGTGAAGCGCTAATCGTCACGCCACTGTGGTTTATTGTGCTGGGCGCGGGCTGGCTTTATGCCGGTAAAAAACGTCTGGCTGACCGTCAGCCATAAAAAAAGAGCCGCAAAGCGGCTCTAAACTTCCATGAATCAAGGGCGCTCTGTTGGGCGCCTTTTATTATTCACCTGCGAGGGCACGCGGAAAGAGGTTATTGTTTTCCAGACTGATGTGTTCCATCAGATCGTCAATTAACAGATTGATGCCGTTATACATGGCTTTCCAGGTGGTACAGGCTTCTGGCGGTGGTGTAACGTTGTTGGTGATGTGCTTAATAACGTCCAGCAACTCACCGGCTTCATCATGTTCACTCTCCATCACTGTGATCGGCCCCATGGCCTGCGAACCCATGCCTTGTTTGATCATCGGGAACAGGATCTGTTCCTCTTTCATCATATGGCTGGAAAGTTCCTGATGCAGCATCGTCAAATATTTGGTTAACCCGAGCGGCACATTGGGTTTATCGGCATGCACGCGTTCCACTTTGGTGGCCTGTAAAATCAGCTCCGGCAATTGTTCGCGGTGGCGATTATGGTAACGCACAATAATGTGGTCGATGATTTCCGAAAGTTTGGCAACACGCCAGTCTTTCTCGATCGGCTGCTCTGCCAGTTTTGCCAGCTCGGCTTCAATGACATCAATATCCAGCTCTTTGCGCGCCGCAGAGCGGCCGAGTGTCTGCTTACCACCGCAGCAGTAGTCCATATCGTATTGACGGAACAGTGCGGAGGCGCGGGGGATCGAGAGCGCCAGCTCACCCAGGGGTTGATCGCGGAAAGCCATAGCAGTTACCTCATCGTGAAATTATAAGATGTATTTTAAATGCATCTTTATGCCGATGATATACCCCTTTTGGGGTGGGGCCAATCGCCTTATGCCTTTATTGCGCAAAAAACAGTGATATTCATCACAAAAAATCTTTCGCGTTTAACATATTGAATGCAGGTAATTTTATTGAAAAATTTTGGATAGAGTTTTGTAGCGAGATTAAACAACTACGTAACGCTGCCGATACAGAGACTCAGACCATTCCCTGTATCAAATGAAGGCCTACGATGTTCAAGCGTATTAAAGTTATTACCTTATTAATTATGGTGTTGCTCGTACTGGGTGCGATGCAGCTTATTTCTGCCGGCGTGTTTGTCAGCGCACTGAATAATGACAAAAACAACTTTAACGTTTCTCAGGTTTCCAGCCAGAACGTTTCTGAGTTCACTGATGCCTGGATCAGCCTTAACCAGGCGCGCGTCACATTAAACCGCGGCATGCTGCGCTTACAGAGCAGCACCGCCAGCCAGATCAATGGCGGGCAACTGAGCGAGCTGGCCAACACCGCGACCGACTTGCTGAATCAGGCGCAAAAGCATTTTGAAAAATACAAAGCGATGCCGGACACGCCGGGGCTGGATAAAAATCTCTCCAGCGACCTGGAAAAACAGTACGACATTTACCATGCGACGCTGACGGAAATGAACCGTCTGCTGTTGGCGGGCAAGCTGGAAGATATGTTCCGCCAGAATGCGGAAGCGAAACAGGTCGCTATGCAGAAAAGCTACCGCGCATGGCGTGATGCTCAGGCTGTACTGGCGAACCAGGGCGTAATCGAAAACGAGAGCGACTACCAGCGCATGCTGTGGATTCTGGGTGTTGTCATGGTCGTTGTTCTGGCGGTGATCATCATCAGTTGGGTGGCGATGCAGCGTGTATTGCTGAAACCGCTGCATGAAGTGATGGGCCATATCCGCCACATCGCGGCGGGTGATTTGACGCACGCGATTGATGCCGAAGGCAAAAACGAGATGGCGCTCTTGGCGCAAAACGTGCAGGAGATGCAGCAGTCGCTGGTGAAAACCGTCAGCGTGGTGCGCGATGGTGCCGATACCATTTATACCGGTGCGGGCGAAATCTCTGCCGGTAGCAACGATCTCTCTTCACGTACCGAGCAGCAAGCGGCCTCTCTGGAAGAGACGGCGGCCAGCATGGAACAACTGACAGCAACGGTGAAACAGAACGCTGACAACGCCCGCCAAGCGACACAACTGGCGCAGAACGCGTCCAGTACGGCGCAAAAAGGCGGCCAGGTTGTGGATGGCGTGGTGCGTACGATGGACGAAATTGCTACCAGCTCCAGCAAAATCGCGCAAATCACCAACGTGATCGACGGCATCGCCTTCCAGACCAATATTCTGGCGCTGAACGCGGCGGTTGAAGCCGCCCGCGCCGGCGAACAAGGCCGCGGTTTCGCCGTTGTTGCTGGTGAAGTTCGTACGCTGGCGCAGCGTAGCGCGCAGGCGGCGAAAGAGATCAAAGGGCTGATTGAAGATTCTGGTAGCCGCGTCGATGCAGGCGCTGCGCTGGTACATCAAGCTGGAGATACGATGAAAGAGATCGTCAGTGCTGTCACGCGCGTGACAGATATCATGGGCGAAATCTCATCGGCTTCTGATGAGCAGAGCCGCGGTATCGACCAGGTGGGGCAGGCTGTTGCTGAGATGGATCGCGTAACTCAGCAGAACGCCTCGCTGGTGGAAGAGTCCGCCGCCGCCGCCGCCGCACTGGAAGAGCAGGCAGCGCGCCTGACGGAAACGGTAGCGGTATTTAAAATCAACCGTAGCCGCAGCTTACGCACGCCTGTGCAGGTAAAACCGGGCAGCAAACCACAGGCGAAAGCCGCAGAGAGCTTTAGCGAAGCGAACTGGGAAACCTTCTAAATCCTCACTTCAGGCTGACCAGACCCGGCGCATAATGCCGGGTTTTTTTATTCCAGCTCTACCGAAATAACGCTCGCTTTTTGTGGTTTTGACAGCACCGCCATCACCACACCACACACCAAAAGCACAATGCCGCAAAAGGTGAGCAGCGGCGGGATACTTTGGCGCAACAAGAAGGTATAAAGCAACCCGGCCAGCGTTTCGAAAACAATCAGCGGGCCAACTATAACCGTTGGCAGACGCTGGCAGGCAATATTCCAGCATAGCGCGCCCACCCACGAGCAGAGTACGGCAATGGCAAACATCAGCACGATAAACACCAGAGGATTTGGGCCGAAAGGCAGGGGAAAATCAGGTTCCTGCACATCAAGCCACTGGCAGGCTGCGAGATAACCGATAAGCGAGACGGGCAACGTGACCAGCGCCTGCGCCGTTGCCCACATCATCGGGTTTTTATCCGGGTTCTCCCGCAACCAGCGGGCGTTACGCAGGGCATACCACGCCCAGCAGCCCACCGAAGTAAATGCCAGTGCGATCCCCGTACCGTAACGGCTCCAGGTGAAATCCGGCAGACCATGGCGCAGCTCGGCGATATTGACGCACATCAGACCAATAGCGATGCAGGTAAGCGCGGGTGCCAGCCGACGCCAGGACAGTTTTCCGTCCCGCTGGCTATAGAGCAGGTTGGCACACACCGGAATCACCACTGGCAGGGTGGCGATGATCATGGTCGATACCGGCGCGCCAGTACGCTGGATGGCGCTCGCCAGACAGACGTAATAAACCAGATTGCCCATTATCGTCAGCGCCAGTGCAGTCACCCAGTCGCCGCGCGTTAACTGGCGCAGACGCGCGCGCCCGAGCCACGCCAGCGGCAGGGCGATCAGACCCAGCGCCAGATAACGGCCGGTGGATTGCAGTACTGCCGGGTAATCCGGCACGATCAATGGCCCAACGAAAATTAAGCCCCACAACAGCCCGGCAAACAGAGCATACAACACACCACTAATCATCATTCCATCCACGTTTACATTGGCTATCGCCAGTGTAGAGAAGGGATGGTGCGAAATATTGTATGAGATTGCGCATTAACGGCGGGTGACTTGCTTCTGGTAACGTACCGGCGTGATGCCGTAGCGGTGGGTAAAGGCGCGTGTCAGATGCGATTGATCCGTCAGCCCGGTCATGGCCGCGACGTCTGCGGCGGGCATGCCCTGCGTGAGGAATGCTTTTGCCCGCCACAGGCGGATCGCCATCAACATCTGGTGCGGCGTGACATGGAAGTGCGCCTTGAACTGACGTTGAAAATGATAAGGGCTAAGCGCAGCTACGCCCGCTAACTCGTCCAGCGTCAGGTTGTGCATATAGTTGTCGTGCAGATAGTCGCGTATGCGTTCAAAACGGTGTGTGCCTTCCGGGCGCTGCGACGCGTGATGCGCCAGCGGGCGAAAAGTATCGATCAGATCCAGCAAAATGCTTTGCTGCGCCAGTGGATCGTCGGTGTGCCACAGACCATGGATCTGCGTGCAGATCTGCCGGGTGCGCAGCGGATCGTGACGCATCACCTCGCTGAACCACCAGTGGCGGACGCCGGCCACCTCTTCGAGCAACTGCGGATCGAGATAGACCATACGATAACGCCAGCCGTCATCGGCTGCGGCTTCGCCGGTGTGCAACTCGTCGGGGTTCATGGTGACCACGGAATTGGCCGGAGCGACATACTGCGTGCCGCGATAGCGGAAGCGTTCGGCACCGGCTTCAATGGCACCAATGCCAAAGGCTTCATGGGTGTGGGGTTCGAACGCGTAACGGGAGATATGCGCGTGGTACAGCTCAACGCCCGGCACCTTCGCCAGGTGGCGGAAGCGTGCACAATCTCGCTCGTCGTTAAACTGCTCTGGTACGCCTTCCACAATGCTTCTCCACGCGGGTCATCGTTGCATTATTCAGGATGACCCGGCGGCAGGCTACAAAAATTAACCAATATTTAACCGTTACACCAGGGCGTTGACACTTTCAGCGATCGGCGTGGTCGGGCGGCCAATCAGTTTGCTGAGCGTTTTACTGTCGTCAAACAGACCGCCTTTTGCGGCTCCGGCATCGGAATCCGCCAGCAAATTGGCAAACACGTCCGGCAGGCCAGCGCCCTTCAGCGCGGCAGCGAAATCCGCTTCGCTCAGGTTCTGGTAAACGATGTTTTTGCCGCTGGCTTTGCTTAACAGCGCGGCCAGTTCGCTCAGCGTCCAGCCGTTATCACCCGCCAGTTCATAAACTTTCCCGGCATGACCCTCTTCGCTGATCACACGGGCAGCAGCGGCAGCATAATCCGCGCGAGTTGCTGAGGCGATTTTGCCATCGCCTGCGGCACCGATAAAGACGCCGTGCGCCAGTGCCGCTGGTGCGCTGGCGAGGTAGTTTTCGCTGTACCAGCCGTTGCGCAGTAATGCATACGGAATGCCGGATTCGGCGAGCATTTTCTCGGTTTCGACATGTTCAACGTGCAGGCCGAGCGGGGACTTATCCGCATGCAGCAGGCTGGTGTAGGCGATAAATTTCACCCCTGCGGCTTTAGCGGCATTGATAACATTACGGTGCTGTACGGCGCGCTGGCCCACTTCGCTACTGGAGATCAGCAACAGTTTATCAACGCCTGCCAGCGCTCGCGTTAGCGCGGCCTGGTCGCCGTAGTCGGCCTGACGCACCAGTACGCCCTGTTTGCTCAGCGCTTCGGCTTTCGCCGGGTTACGGACAATGGCGACGATTTGTTTTGCCGCGACGGTTTTCAGCAGCTCTTCTACCACAAACTGGCCCAGTTGGCCGGTCGCGCCGGTAAGTGCGATCATGGTGTTCTCCTTACGTGTTCAGTGAGTGTTGTGGTAAGCTATCATTCAAGCTAACTTTTAGTAAGTACGTACAAAAAGGTAAGTATGAAAACAGTTTCTGCAGCCCAGACCCTGAGTGAACAGATACGCGACGGTAATTTGTTCGCCGAGCAGTGTCCGTCGCGGGATGTCCTCAAACATGTGACCAGCCGCTGGGGCGTATTGATCCTCGTGGCGCTGCGTGATGGCACGCACCGTTTTAGCGATTTACGCCGCAAGATGGGCGGCGTCAGCGAAAAGATGCTGTCGCAAAGCCTGCAATGGCTGGAGCTGGATGGTTTTATTAATCGCGTCGCGTATCCGGTTGTTCCGCCGCATGTTGAGTATAGTCTGACTCCGCTCGGTGAGGAGGTCAGCGAGAAGGTGGCCGCGCTGGCGAACTGGATAGAACTGAATATTCCGCAGGTGCTGGCGCATCATGCAAAACAGGTGGCGTAGGCCCGGTAGGCATTAGCGCTACCTGGCAAGATGCCAGATAGCGCTGCGCGGGTCTGGACGAGAAAAGTTATATCTCCCGGACCGGGTGAATCACGACTTGTTTAAATCGATGCTATAAATCGCGAAACCGATTTCGTCGTTCCCTACTTTTTGCATCGGATAACGCGCATTCTGTTTAATAAACGCGGCGGCTTTCTCCGTTGGCGCAGTTTCAAAACGAATATCCAGTTTATGGCTTGTGTGAACAGGTGCCAGTTGCCAGTTGTTATCTGCGGCGGGATGGATTTCCCCGGCACGCTTCGTTTCATCGCTGATCCACTTTGTCAGCACGGCGCGGTTTTCATCCGGTGAAGCAAAAGCGATATGGCTGTCGCCCGTTCCGGCAAACTTACCGCCGTAGGCGCGGTAATTATTAGTGGCGACGAGGAAAACCGCGTTCGGATCGATGGGCTTGCCGTTAAACGTCAGATCCTTAATACGTTCCGCCTGCGGGTTTATACTCTGGCATTCACCATCGTAACGCGCGGGCTGCGTCACATCGATCTGGTATTTCACGCCGTCAATAACATCGAAGTTATAGGTGCGGAAACCGTCCCAGTTAATCAGGCTTTGCGGCTTATCGCTGTTGGGATCGATTTGATTAAATTGTCCGGCAGAACACTCCAGCCACTCTTTCACCTCTTTACCTGTCACTTTTACCACTACCAGCGTATTGGGGTAGAGATAGAGATCGGCGGCATTACGGAACGTGAGCTGACCTTTTTCCACTTCAACGAAACTGGCCGGATCGTTTTTACGTCCACCCGCTTTAAATGGAGCGGCAGCAGAGAGCACTGGCAGTTTCGCCAGATCAGGATCCCCCTGAATAAAGTGTTCCACGTAGGCTTTTTGCGCGTTATTCACCACCTGTACGGTCGGATCGTCCTGCACCAGCGACAGGTAGCTGTACATGTTGTCGGCCGATTGACCAATTGCCTTCCCCACAAAATGACGCGTAGCGTCGTGATCGTGTTTGAGGATTTCTACCAACTTGCTGTCCTCGCCAACGAGGGCTTTCTTCGCCGCTGCGTCGTAGATGGGGCGTGCTTCGGCTTTGGATTGCGTCACCTGCCATTTACCTGAATCGTTGTTCAACACCAGATCGACGACGCCGAGATGGTCGCCCCACATACCCGGCATTACGGACGGAATACCGTTCAGCGTGCCTTTGCTGATATCTGCGCCTTTGATGGCGGAAAAATCTTTACCCGGGAAGACGGCATGAGCGTGACCAAACAGAATGGCATCGACGCCCGGCACTTCGCTCAGGTAGTAAACGGAGTTTTCCGCCATCGCCTGGTACGGCTCCGCCGCCAGCCCGGAGTGTGCCACCACTACTACCAGATCGGCACCTTTGGCGCGCATTTCCGGCACGTAGCGGCGTGCGGTTTCGGTGATGTCATTGACCGTCACTTTGCCGTTGAGGTTGGCTTTATCCCACACCATGATCTGCGGCGGCACAAAGCCGATATAACCGATACGCAGCGTGTGGGTATTGCCCTCTTTATCCTGCACGGCGGTTTCTTTAATCAGGTAAGGGGTGAACAGCGGTTTTTTGCTTTTTGCATCAATAATATTGGCATTTACATAAGGGAATTTCGCCCCCGCCAGTGCTTTGCGCAGGTAATCAAGGCCGTAGTTAAATTCATGGTTGCCGAGATTACCAACGGCGTAATCAAGGGTATTCATCGCCTTATAGACCGGATGAACTTCTCCTGCTTTAAGCCCCTTTGCCGCTACATAGTCGCCCAGCGGACTGCCCTGGATTAAGTCGCCGTTATCCACCAGCACGCTGTTTTTGACCTCGCCCCGCGCGGCGTTGATCAGGCTGGCAGTGCGCACCAGTCCGAATTTTTCCGTCGCGGTATCTTTGTAGTAATCAAAATCCATCATGTTGCTATGCAAATCAGTGGTTTCCAGAATACGTAAATCCACCGTTGCCGCCTGCACGCTGGCCGCAATCAGCGTCGCCAGAAGCGTTGCACTAAACTTAATCATCAGAGGTATCCTTTTTTCGATCTAAGCCACAAAAGAAATTGTTATGTACATTTTGTTGCTTACAGAACTGTGAATACTGACATAAAAGTGAGCAAAGAAAACGCAATCGCTATCACAGATGGCAGATTCCAACGCAATGCGATATAAGTAAAACAACGAGTTACAAACCACTGAACAGATAAGAGGTGGATATGTTAGATGCAATTTGCCAACTAGCGCGGGAAGCGGGTGACGCCATTATGCAGGTGTATGACGGTCACAAACCGATGGAGGTCACCAGCAAAGTGGATCACTCCCCGGTGACCGCCGCAGATATTGCGGCCCACGGCGTGATTGTGCGCGGGCTGCAGGCGCTAACACCGGATATTCCGGTGCTCTCGGAAGAGGATCCGCCCGCGTGGGAAATTCGCCAGACATGGGGACGCTACTGGCTGGTGGATCCGCTTGACGGCACCAAAGAGTTTATCAAGCGTAACGGCGAGTTCACGGTTAATATCGCCCTGATTGACAATGGAAAACCTGTGCTGGGTGTCGTTTACGCGCCGGTGCTGAAAGTGATGTACTCTGCCGATGAAGGCAAAGCGTGGAAGGAAGAAGCGGGACATCATCAGCAGATTCAGGTGCGCAATGCACGCCCACCTCTGGTCGTGGTGAGCCGCTCCCACGCCGATGATGAACTGAAAGAGTATTTGCAGCAGCTAGGCGAACATCAAACCACGGCGATTGGTTCATCGTTAAAATTTTGCCTGGTTGCGGAGGGGAAAGCGCAGCTCTACCCGCGGTTCGGGCCGACCAGCGTCTGGGATACGGCGGCAGGGCATGCTGTTGCGGTAGCCGCCGGGGCGCATGTTCACGACTGGCAGGGGCGTACACTGGATTACACCCCGCGTGAATCTTTCCTCAACCCCGGCTTTCGGGTTTCTATTTACTGAGTAACTTATGCAGCAGGTCTATCACCTGCTGCACCTCTTGCTGGCTCAGGCTACCGTCTTTAGCAAACTGCACGCGGCCTTCTTTATCCAACACGATGATTGCGGAACTCTCTTCGTCCAGTTGCCACGCTTTGCGCGTCACGCCTTCGCTATCGACAATAAATTGCGACCACGGATAGAGCTTCTTGTTGCTCTCTATGCTACTGCGAACAAACATGGCGCTGCCCGGGATGGCATCATCGGTATTGACGATGGTGGTGGTCTGATAGCGATCATGGGGCAGATTTGCGGCTTTTATCGCTTCAATCAGCCCGGCATTCTTCTCTTTAGCGGAGGTGCGACCGGCAATATGCTGTACAACCCGCACTTTGCCTGGAAGCTGGGCGCTGTTCCAGTTTTTATAGCTAAACTTGTCATTATCAAGAATCAACTCCCCTCTGTCGGCAATGCCAACAGGTGGCACGCGCTGATTGGTTTCGATGTTATGGGCCGAAGCCATTAGCGGCAGTAACAGGCATGTCGCTGCCAGGATGGAACGTAGGGTCATGGTGTTTCCTTATCGTTATGCAGGTGATCCGACCACTTGAATTACGGTTTTAATCATAAGTGCGATCTATATGTTTTTCCCGCAAGCAGAGTGCCAGTTTGCGGGGGGACGCACATATCTGTGAAAAAATGTGGCTTTATACTGTGTGGATTAAAGGACTGAAAAGAATATTCTGAATAATTGTCATCAAAAGGTAAATAAAGTTATTCACACTACGTATGAGTGAGGTTCTGAACTATAGTGACTGAGCATTAAAATTTGCGCTCATCAACGCTGGTCCGATTGTGGAACCGCAAGGGCGTAATGCTTTACAGGAGAAACAAGAATGAAAATTTTCCAGCGTTACAACCCACTTCAGGTGGCCAAGTACGTAAAAATCCTGTTCCGTGGACGGTTGTATATCAAGGACGTTGGCGCTTTCGAGTTCGACAAGGGGAAGATCCTCATCCCGAAAGTGAAGGACAAACAGCATCTGTCTGTGATGTCCGAAGTCAACCGTCAGGTTATGCGTCTGCAAA
Source organism: Kosakonia arachidis (assembly GCF_900116535.1). GTDB lineage: Bacteria > Pseudomonadota > Gammaproteobacteria > Enterobacterales > Enterobacteriaceae > Kosakonia > Kosakonia arachidis. The sequence goes on from NZ_FPAU01000003.1 coordinate 235,923, forward strand.
CAGAGATGGCTTAACCAACCCGTTGTGCTATGCAGTAGTTTAAGTACTAAAAAAAAACGGCCCCGTCGCAGGGGCCGTTGATATTTCAGCAGACGGTCACGCCGCGCCTTTATCTTCCGCGTCAGGCAACTTCGGCGTCAGCAGCGTAGCGCGGGTGTCGATACGGGTAACCAGCAACTGATCGATGCGGTAGTTATCGATATCCACCACCTCAAACTTGTAGCCGGAGAATTTCACCGCATCGGTGCGCTTGGGGATCTTACGCAGCATAAACATCATAAAACCGCCGATGGTTTCATAGTTGCCGGACTGCGGAAATTCATCGATATCCAGCACACGCATCACGTCATCAATCGGCGTGCCGCCATCTATCAGCCATGAGTTTTCATCACGGGCGACAATCATCTCTTCCAGCCCCTGGCCGATCAGGTCACCCATCAGCGTGGTCATCACATCATTAAGAGTGATAACCCCGACCACCAGCGCGTATTCGTTCATGATCACCGCGAAGTCTTCACCAGCGGTTTTGAAGCTTTCCAGCGCTTCTGAGAGGGTTAAGGTGTCCGGCACGATCAGCGTGTTGCGGATCTGCACGCCGCTGTTCAACGCCATACTTTGATTCGCCAGTACGCGGTTGAGCAAATCTTTGGAGTCGACATAGCCGACGATATGGTCGATATCATCATTACAGACCAGAAACTTGGAATGCGGATGTTCAGAGACTTTGTTTTTCAGGCTCTGCTCATCTTCATGCAGATCGAACCAAATCACGTTCTCGCGCGAGGTCATTGACGACGGCACGGTACGTGACTCCAGCTCAAACACGTTCTCAATCAACTCATGTTCCTGCTTACGCAGCACCCCGGCTAAGGCACCGGCTTCCACGACGGCATAAATATCATCGGAGGTGATGTCGTCCTTGCGCGCCATCGGCAGTTTGAAAATGCGGAAGATGACGTTGGCCAGGCCGTTGAAGAACCAGACCAGCGGGCGGAAAACGAATAAACAGAAGCGCATCGGGTTGATGATACGCAAAGCCACGGCTTCGGGCGCAATCATACCGATGCGTTTCGGGGTCAGGTCGGCGAACAGAATAAACATCCCGGTCACCAGCGAGAAGGAGATAATAAAGCTGAGTTGTTCGGCCAGCTCGGGGGAAACGATGTTGATCAATATGCTGTGAAAAACGGGGGAGAAGGCTGCATCGCCGACGATACCGCCAAGAATGGCAACGGCGTTAAGGCCAATTTGCACCACCGTAAAGAAAGTGCCAGGCGTTTCCTGCATTTTCAGAATGCGTTGCGCGTTGATATTGCCTTCATCGGCAAGCAGTTTGAGCTTAATTTTTCGCGATGCGGCAAGTGAGATCTCTGACAACGAGAAAAACGCACTTACCGCGATCAGACAGAGTATGATTAAGATGCTGTTTAACATAATTTATCCAGCTATTAACCGGATCCTCGGAAGGGGTTTTGAATATCCATGTGGTAAACACAATGAAAGCCGGCCCGAAGCGGTGAGCCGGCAATTTCGAGGGGTAGTATAGCGTAAGCCCGCCACAAGCTGCCAGAGACTTAATTTTCGCCTAAATGCGTGAAAGTTCCCTTACTCTTTTATGGGTTAAGCTGCGGCGGTAAACAAACGCCAATCCCTCCGATACCGCAGTAGCCATGCGGGTTTTTATACAGATACTGTTGGTGCTCATCTTCCGCGTAGTAGAACGGCGTTGCGGATGTGATCTCAGTGGTGACGGTGCGCGCATCTCCAGCGCTGCGCATAGCCACCTGGAAGCGTTCAAGGCTGGCACGCGCTGCGGCGTTTTGCTCCGGTGTTAGCGGGTAGATCGCTGAGCGGTACTGAGTGCCGAGATCGTTACCCTGACGCATCCCTTGCGCCGGATCGTGGTTTTCCCAGAACACCTGCAACAACTGCTCGTAACTCACCACTTTTGGGTCGTATACCACGCGCACGGCTTCGGCATGGCCGGTCTGTCCGGTACAGACTTCGCGGTAAGTCGGGTTTGGTGTATAGCCCCCGGTGTATCCCGCAGCGGTGCTGTAGACGCCCGCTAACTGCCAGAACAGGCGCTCTACGCCCCAGAAACAGCCCATAGCAAACAGCGCAATCTCCATACCTTCCGGAACATGGCTCATTGAATGCTCGTTAACAGCATGTAAACTGGCGACAGGCATGGGGGTGTTGCGTCCGGGCAATGCTTCTGATTGAGAAACAAGGTTTTTTTTATCGAAAAAGCTCACGGTGATACCTCCCGGCGAGAGTCATTACGGTTAGGGTTGTGTTGCGGCGTGTGTTTTAACACAATAAACATCACAAATCAGGCTAGATTTAAACATAAGAGATTTTGGGCTAGCCGTCCTTTTTTCAACCTGCATAGCGGGTTTTTATCAGCCTGTATTCTGCATAAAAGCCGAACAGGCTCAGCGCGGAGTTGCGCTTACGTTTCCTTCCAGGGGTAGGAACAAGGATATTCAGGAGAGAACGTGCCAAAGATCCGTCTTTTATGTTTTGCCAGCTTGTTGCTGGCAAGTGAAATGGCTTTTGCCGCGAATGTACGATTACAACTGGAGGGATTAACGGGCGAACTCCAAAAAAATGTGCGCGCCCAGTTGTCGACTATCCAGAGTGATGAAGTGACGCCGGATCGGCGTTTTCAGGCACGCGTTGATGATGCTATCCGCGAAGGGTTGAAAGCCTTAGGTTACTACGAACCTACCATTGATTTCGAACTACAGCCACCGCCAGCAAAAGGGCGTCAGGTATTGATTGCCCGCGTCTCTGCGGGCGAACCGGTGTTGATTGGTGGTACCAGTGTGATCCTGCGCGGTGGCGCACGCGACGACAGCGATTACCTGGCGCTGCTCAAAAAGCGTCCTGCCATTGGCACCGTGCTGCACCATAACGATTACGACAATTTCATAAAATCCCTTACCAATGTGGCGCTGCACAAAGGCTACTTTGACAGTCATTTCACTAAAAGACAGCTTGGCGTCGCGCTCGCTCGCCACCAGGCCTTCTGGGATATCGACTACGATAGCGGCCAGCGTTACCGCTTTGGTGCGGTGACCTTTGAAGGTTCGCAAATACGCGACGAATATCTGCAAAACCTCGTCCCGTTTCATGAAGGAGATTACTACCAGACCAGGGATCTGGCTGAGCTGAACCGTCGCCTGTCCGCTATCGGCTGGTTTAAATCTGTTGTGGTCGCTCCAGAGTTTGATAAAGCGCGTAAGACCAAAGTGTTGCCGCTGAAAGGCGTGGTGTCGCCGCGTACGGAAAACACCATCGAAACGGGTGTTGGCTATTCCACCGATGTCGGGCCGCGCGTTAAAGCAACATGGAAAAAGCCGTGGATCAATTCTTACGGCCACAGCTTGACCACCAGCATGAGCGTCTCGGCGCCTGAACAACAGCTTGATTTCAGCTATAAGATGCCGCTGCTGAAAAACCCGCTGGAGCAATATTATCTCGTACAGGGTGGCTTTAAGCGTACCGATCTAAACGATACTGAAGCGGATTCCACCACGCTTGCACTGTCGCGCTATTGGGATCTCTCCAGCGGCTGGCAGCGGGCGATTAACCTGCGCTGGAGCCTGGACCACTTTACTCAGGCCAGCGTCACCAACACCACCATGCTGGTCTATCCCGGCGTGATGATCAGCCGGACCCGCGCGCGCGGCGGTCTGATGCCGACCTGGGGCGATTCGCAACGCTACTCAGTCGATTACTCCAATACCGCCTGGGGATCGGATGTCGATTTCCTCGTGTTGCAGGCGCAAAACGTCTGGATCCGCACGCTTTACGATCGCCACCGCTTTGTGGCGCGCGGCAATCTCGGCTGGATCGAAACCGGTGATTTTAACCGCGTACCGCCGGATCTGCGCTTCTTCGCCGGGGGCGATCGCAGTATTCGCGGTTACAAATACAAATCCATCGCGCCGAAAGATGATGACGGCAAGCTGATCGGCGCGTCTAAACTGGCGACCGGATCGCTGGAGTACCAGTACAACGTGACCGGGAAATGGTGGGGCGCCGTATTTGTTGACAGCGGCGAAGCGGTCAGCGACATCCGGCACAGCAATTTTAAAACCGGGACCGGTGTTGGTGTGCGCTGGGAATCGCCGGTCGGGCCCGTCAAGCTCGATTTTGCCGTACCGGTCGGCGATAAAAGTGAACATGGATTACAGTTTTACATCGGTCTGGGGCCAGAGTTATGAGTTTATGGAAGAAAATCAGCCTCGGTGTACTGGCGCTTCTCCTGCTGCTGCTGGCAACGGTTGCCTTTCTGGTGGGCACTACTAGCGGGCTGCATCTGCTGTTTAACGCAGCAAACCGCTGGGTGCCAGGGCTGGAAATCGGCCAGGTTACCGGCGGCTGGCGCGATCTGACGCTGAAAAATCTGCGCTATACGCAGCCAGGTGTCGCGGTTAATGCCGGGGAGATCCACCTTGCGATTAAGCTTGGTTGCCTGCGTAACAGTAGCGTGTGCGTCAACGATTTGTCTCTGAAAGAGATTAACGTCGCTATCGACAGCAAACAAATGCCGCAGAGCGCACCCGTACAAGAAGAGGATAGTGGGCCGCTGAATCTCTCCACGCCCTATCCGATTACCTTAAGCCGGGTGGAGCTGAACAATGTAAACATCAAAATTGACGGTACCACGGTTTCGGTGATGGATTTCAGTACCGGTCTGAACTGGCAAGAAAAGAGCCTGACGCTGACGCCGACATCGCTGAAAGGGTTGCTGATCGCCCTACCGAAAGTAGCCAATGTCGCGCAAAAAGAGGTAGTGGATCCAAAGATCCAGAACCCGCAGCCGCAGGAAAAACCGCTGGGCGAAACGCTGAAAGCACTGTTTGACAAACCATTGCTGCCGGAAATGGCCGATGTCCATCTGCCGCTGAACCTCAATATTGAGGCGTTCCGCGGCGAACAGTTGCGACTGACCGGCGACACCGATCTTCTGATCAACAGCCTGCTGTTGAAAGTCAGCAGCATCGATGGACAGATGAAGCTTGATGCGTTGGATATCGACTCCAGCCAGGGGACGATAAACGCCACCGGCAGTGCACAACTGCGTGATAACTGGCCGCTAGATATCACGCTCAATAGTACGCTGAATATTGATCCGCTGAAGGGCGAGAAGGTGAAGCTGAAAGTTGGCGGAGAAATGCGTAAGCAGCTTGAGATTGGCGTGAATCTCTCCGGTCCGGTTGATATGGTCTTACGGGGGCAAACGCAGCTAGCTGAAGCAGGATTGCCACTCAATCTTGAGTTGACGAGCCAGCAGCTCTACTGGCCGTTTACCGGGACAAAACAGTTCCAGGCGGACGATACCAAACTGACCTTTTCCGGCAAAATGACCGATTACGCGCTGTCGTTCCGCACGGCGGTGAAAGGGCAGGATATTCCCCCGGCGACGATCACACTGGACGGTAAAGGTAACGCGCAACAGATCACTATTGATAAGTTGACCATCGCCGCGCTGGAGGGGAAAACCGAACTGAAAGCGCTGCTCGACTGGCAGCAGGCGATCAGCTGGCGCGGCGAACTGACGCTTAACGGTATTGATACGGCAAAAGCTTTCCCCGAGTGGCCGTCAAAGCTGAATGGCCTGATAAAAACCCGAGGCAGCCTGTATGGCGGTAGCTGGCAGATGGATGTGCCGGAGCTGAAGCTCAGCGGCAACGTGAAGCAAAACAAAGTGAGCGTTGACGGGCAACTGAAGGGCAACAGCTATTTACAGTGGACTATCCCGGGTCTGCATCTGGCGCTGGGGAAAAATAGCGTGGATATCAAAGGCGAGCTGGGGGTTAAGGATTTGAACCTCGATGCTAACATTGATGCACCTGGGCTGAATAATGCGTTACCGGGCCTCGGTGGAACGGCGAAAGGCGTGGTGAAAGTGCGCGGTACGGTCGATGCGCCGCAGGCGCTGGTGGACATTACCGCCAATGCGCTGCGCTGGCAGGCGCTATCTGTCGACCGCGTTCGTGTTGAAGGCGATGTTACCTCCAGCGATCAGATTGCCGGGAAACTCAACGCGCGCATTGAACGTATTACCCAGCCGGGCATGAATCTTAGCCTGGTGACGCTGAATGCCGACGGCAACGAAAAGCAGCACAAGTTGCAGTTGCGCGTGCAGGGTGAGCCGGTCTCCGGGCAGTTGAATCTGGCCGGGAGCTTCGATCGCCAGCAGCAGCGCTGGAAAGGGACGCTGAGTGATACTCGCTTCGCCACTCCAGTTGGCCCATGGTCGATCAACCGGCCCATCACCCTCGATTATCGTAATCTGGAACAAAAAATCGCTATTGGCCCGCACTGCTGGCTGAACCCCAATGCTGAACTGTGCGTGCCGCAGACCATTGATGCAGGTGCTGAAGGACGCGCGGTCGTGAATCTGAATCGCTTCGATCTGGTGATGCTCAAACCGTTTATGCCGGATACCACGCAGGCCAGTGGCGTATTCAGCGGTAAGGCCGATGTGAGCTGGGACACCACCAAAGCGGGCCTGCCGCAGGGCGAGGTAACACTTTCCGGGCACGGTGTGAAGGTCACCCAGGAAGTGAATGGCGCGTCGCTACCGATAGCGTTCGATACCCTAAACCTGAATGCGCAGCTCCGTAACAACCGTGCCGATCTTGGCTGGCTGATTCGCCTGACTAACAACGGCCAGTTTGATGGTCAGCTACAGATTACCGATCCACAAAGACGACGTAACCTGGGCGGCAATGTGAACATCCGTAACTTCTCTCTGGCGATGGCCAACGCCATATTTAGCCGTGGCGAGAAAGCTGCAGGGACATTGAACGCCAACCTGCGACTGGCGGGCGATATGCAAAGCCCGCAATTATTCGGGCAACTGGGGCTAAACGGGCTGAATGTGGAGGGCAACTTTATGCCGTTTGACATGCAGCCCAGTCAGTTAGCGATCAATTTCAACGGCATGAGCTCGACGTTGCAGGGTGTAGTGCGTACCGGGCAGGGGCAGATCAACCTCAGCGGTGATGCTGACTGGCATCAACTGGATAACTGGCGCGCGCGCGTGGCGGCGAAAGGCAGTAAAGTGCGCATTACTGTGCCGCCGATGGTGCGACTGGATGTCTCGCCGGATGTGGTATTTGAAGCCACGCCAGGACTATTTACGCTCGATGGGAGCGTTGATGTGCCGTGGGCGCGGATTGTGGTACACGATTTGCCGGAAAGCGCCGTGGGTGTCTCCAGTGATGAGGTGATGCTCAACAATGATCTGCAACCGGAGCAGCCAAAGAGAGCGTCGATTCCGATCAACAGCAATCTGACTGTTCACGTCGGCAATAACGTGCGGCTGGATGCTTTCGGCCTGAAAGCGAGGCTGACTGGCGACCTGAAAGTAGCGCAGGATAAGCAAGGGCTGGGGTTGAACGGGCAAATTAGTATTCCGGAAGGGCGCTTCCGTGCATATGGCCAGGATCTGATTGTGCGCAAAGGCGAACTGCTGTTCTCCGGCCCTCCGGATCAACCTCTGCTGAACATTGAGGCGATTCGTAATCCGGACTCGACTGAAAACGATGTTATTGCCGGGGTTCGTGTCACCGGTACGGCGGATGAACCGAAAGCCGAGATCTTCTCTGATCCGGCGATGTCGCAGCAAGAGGCGCTCTCTTATCTGCTGCGCGGGCAGGGGCTGGATAGCGAACAGAGCGATAGTGCGGCAATGACCTCCATGCTGATTGGCTTAGGGGTTGCACAAAGTGGTCAGGTTGTGGGTAAAATCGGCGAGACATTTGGCGTCAGCAATCTGGCGCTGGATACTCAGGGGGTAGGCGACTCCTCCCAGGTGGTGGTCAGCGGCTATGTTCTGCCGGGTCTACAGGTCAAATATGGCGTAGGAATTTTTGACTCACTGGCGACTCTCACGTTACGTTATCGCCTGATGCCTAAGCTGTATCTTGAAGCGGTGTCTGGCGTAGATCAGGCACTAGATTTGCTCTATCAGTTTGAGTTTTAGCAATGCGAATATTTGTCTACGGCAGTTTACGACGCAAGCAGGGCAACAGCCACTGGATGACCAACGCTCAGTGGCTGGGGGACTTTTGCGTCGAAAATCATCAGCTGTATAGTCTGGGGCATTACCCAGGGGCTGTTGAGGGCGAAGGAAACGTGAAGGGCGAAGTTTATCGCATCGATGCGGCAACACTCGGCGAACTGGATGCCTTACGTACCGCAGGGGGCGAATACAAACGTCAACTGATCCAGACGCCTTATGGCAGCGCCTGGATGTATGTGTATCAGCGTTCGGTTGAGGGAAAAACCTTGATTGAAAGCGGTAACTGGCTCGACAGGGAACAGTACCAAAAGTAATCAGTATTAGAGAACCGCGCCACCTGGCGCGGTTTTTCTTTTACGGGCAGCAGGAATTTTTCGCTGGATGGCTCCCGATCAACGCTTAATACAGAATGTTGCGGAGAGCTAACCGGATAAGGCCGAGCCACCATCCGGCATTCATGATGCGTAGCCATAAAAAAGCCCCGGCTACATAAGCGTACCGGGGCTTTTTCATTAAACCGTATTATTTTTTGGCAGCGCGTTCGAAGGAGGCAACGATTTCCGCTTTCGCGGCTTCAGCGTTGTCCCAACCATCCACTTTCACCCATTTGCCTTTTTCGAGATCTTTGTAGTGCTCGAAGAAGTGGGTGATCTGCGCTTTCAGCAGTTCCGGCAGATCGTTCACATCTTTAATGTGATCGTACTCTTTGCTCAGTTTAGTGTGCGGAACAGCAACCAGTTTCGCATCTTCGCCAGATTCGTCGGTCATTTTCAGTACGCCAACCGGGCGGCAGCGGATCACAGAGCCTGGCTCCAGCGGGTACGGTGTCGGTACCAGCACGTCAACCGGGTCACCATCCAGGGAGAGGGTGTGGTTGATGTAACCGTAGTTGCACGGATAGAACATCGCGGTAGACATGAAACGGTCAACGAACAGTGCGCCGCTTTCTTTGTCAACTTCATATTTGATCGGGTCAGCGTTAGCCGGGATTTCGATAACCACGTAGATATCTTCTGGCAGATCTTTACCCGCCGGGACGTTCAATAAGCTCATGTTTGTTTCCTTTAAAATGTGTGGCAAACAAGTGCCGGGTATTATAGCCAACTGGCGGTGAATGTCTTCGCCTGTTTTAACTTACTCACACATTTTCAGTGCGTTTTGTTTTCCCTTTTTGTGACAGTTTTGTCCATAACAATAGCAGCATCCTGAATAATTTTGTGGAAGCGATTACAGCGAGATTTTTCACCACACTGCAACAGTTAAATTTCCGTAAGATCAAGAGCAGATTTAGGGTACATAAGAGTGCGCCATTTCGCGTGCCAGATCGCAACTGGGAATCAACAATTCATTCACTTTTCCAATTTGTGATGTAACGCATTCTGTTACATCACGAATTGTCTATAGTTTTCTCCGCAGGTGAAGTTGTAGCCAACAATAACCCTACGAGGATGCTCTTATGTGGAAGCGCTTACTTCTTGTCACAGCAGTTTCGGCAGCCATGTCGTCTATGGCGATGGCCGCCCCTTTAACCGTAGGATTTTCGCAGGTCGGATCAGAATCCGGCTGGCGAGCCGCTGAAACTAACGTCGCGAAAAGCGAAGCCAGCAAACGCGGTATTACGCTGAAAATCGCCGACGGTCAGCAAAAGCAGGAAAACCAGATCAAAGCCGTACGTTCGTTTATCGCTCAGGGCGTGGACGCCATCTTTATTGCGCCAGTGGTGGCAACGGGCTGGGAGCCGGTACTAAAAGAAGCGAAAGATGCCAAAATTCCGGTGTTCCTGCTCGATCGCTCCATCGATGTTAAAGATAAATCGCTCTATATGACTACCGTCACCGCCAACAATATTCTTGAAGGTAAGTTGATTGGCGAATGGCTGGTGAAAACCGTGGATGGCAAACCGTGTAATGTCGTCGAACTGCAAGGCACCGTCGGTGCCAGCGTAGCGATCGATCGTAAGAAAGGGTTTGCCGAAGCTATTTCTAAAGCCCCGAACATTAAGATCATCCGTTCGCAATCCGGCGACTTTACCCGTAGTAAGGGTAAAGAGGTCATGGAGAGCTTCATCAAGGCGGAAAACAACGGCAAAAACATCTGCATGGTTTACGCCCATAACGATGACATGGTGATCGGTGCGATTCAGGCGATCAAAGAAGCGGGCCTGAAACCAGGCAAAGATATCCTGACCGGCTCCATTGACGGCGTACCGGATATCTACAAAGCGATGATAGACGGCGAAGCCAATGCCAGTGTCGAATTGACGCCGAACATGGCTGGCCCGGCTTTCGACGCGTTAGAGAAATTCAAAAAAGACGGCACCCTGCCACCGAAGCTGACTATCACCAAATCCACCCTCTATCTGCCGGATACGGCAAAAGAGGAGCTGGAGAAAAAGAAAAATATGGGTTACTGAGTCGCAAAAACCCTCTCCCCATCGGGGAGAGGGTAATGGTTTAAGGGGTCGACAATGAACGCGGAAGCACACCAGGAAATCCTGCGTACCGAAGGCTTAAGTAAATTCTTTCCCGGCGTAAAAGCGCTCGATAACGTGGATTTCAGCCTGCGGCGTGGCGAGATCATGGCGCTGCTTGGGGAAAATGGCGCCGGGAAATCAACGCTGATTAAGGCGCTAACCGGTGTTTATCATGCTGATAAAGGGGCTATCTGGCTTGAAGGTCAGCAGATCAACCCCAAAAACACTGCCCATGCACAGCAACTCGGCATCGGTACCGTGTACCAGGAAGTGAACCTGCTACCGAATATGTCGGTGGCGGACAATTTATTTATTGGCCGCGAACCGCGGCGTTTTGGTTTGCTGCGCCGCAAAGAGATGGAGAAACGCGCGACCGATCTGATGGCGTCTTACGGTTTCTCGCTGGATGTGCGCGAGCCGCTCAATCGTTATTCGGTGGCGATGCAACAGATCGTCGCGATCTGCCGTGCCATCGATCTGTCAGCCAAAGTGCTGATCCTCGATGAACCGACCGCCAGCCTTGATACCCAGGAAGTGGAGATGCTGTTTACGCTGATGCGCCAGCTTCGCGATCAGGGCGTCAGCCTGATTTTCGTCACCCACTTTCTCGATCAGGTTTATGAAGTTAGCGATCGCATTACTGTACTGCGTAATGGCGGTTTTGTTGGCTGTCGCGAAACCCATGAGTTGCCGCAAATCGAGCTGGTGAAAATGATGCTGGGCCGCGAACTGGACAGCAATGCGCTTCAGCGCGCAGGACGTACGCTGTTGAGCGATAAACCGGTTGCAGCGTTCAGCGGCTATGGCAAAAAAGGCGTCATCACGCCGTTTGATCTGGAAGTGCGTCCTGGCGAAATCGTCGGCCTGGCCGGGCTGTTGGGCTCCGGGCGCACCGAAACCGCTGAAGTGATTTTTGGCATCAAACCCGCCGACAGCGGCAACGCGATCATCAAAGGTAAGAGCCAGATACTCCGTTCTCCGCATCAGGCTTCGTGCCTGGGAATCGGTTTTTGCCCGGAAGATCGCAAAACGGATGGCATTATCGCGGCGGCCTCCGTACGTGAAAACATTGTACTGGCGTTGCAGGCACAGCGTGGCTGGCTGCGGCCTATTCCGCGCAAAGAGCAAAACGCGATTGCCGAGCGTTTTATCCGCCAGTTGGGGATCCGTACACCGAGCGCCGAGCAGCCGATTGAGTTTCTCTCCGGTGGCAACCAGCAAAAAGTGCTGCTCTCGCGCTGGCTGCTGACCCGGCCTCAATTTCTGATCCTCGATGAACCGACGCGCGGTATCGACGTCGGCGCACATGCCGAGATCATTCGTTTGATTGAAACCCTCTGCGCCGATGGTCTGGCGCTGCTGGTTATCTCCTCTGAACTGGAGGAGCTGGTGGGCTATGCGGATCGCGTGATCATCATGCGCGATCGCAAACAGGTGGCGGAGATCCCGCTCGCAGAGCTGTCGGTTCCGGCGATCATGAATGCCATTGCGGCGTAAGGAGTAGAGTGTGATGCCTCAAACTGTGGGTCAAACCGGGCAGCCTAAGCGCCGCTTTAACTGGCCCACCGGAACACCCCAGCTTATCGCGCTGGTGCTGGTTCTGGTGGTGGACAGCATGGTCGCGCCCCATTTTTATCAGGTGGTGCTGCAGGATGGTCGCCTGTTCGGTAGCCCGATCGACATCCTTAACCGCGCGGCGCCCGTGGTGTTGCTGGCGATTGGTATGACGCTGGTGATCGCCACTGGCGGCATCGATCTTTCTGTTGGCGCGGTGATGGCGATTGCCGGCGCAACGGCGGCATCGCTCACTGTTTCCGGGCACAGCCTGACGGTGGTACTGCTGGCCGCGCTTGCTACTGGCGTGCTGGCCGGATTGTGGAACGGCATTCTGGTGGCGATCCTCAAGATCCAGCCTTTTGTCGCCACGCTGATCCTGATGGTGGCAGGGCGTGGCGTGGCACAGTTAATCACCTCCGGGCAGATCGTTACCTTTAACGCGCCGTCACTAGCGTGGATCGGCAGCGGATCGCTATTGCTGTTCCCGGCGCCGGTGATTATCGCACTGGTCACGCTGCTGCTGTTCTGGCTGTTTACCCGTAAAACGGCGCTCGGCATGTTTATTGAAGCGGCAGGGATTAATATTCGCGCGGCAAAAAACGCCGGGGTGAATACGCGCAGCGTGGTGATGCTGACCTACGTTTTGAGTGGCGTGTGTGCGGCTATTGCCGGGGTGATCGTCGCTGCGGATATTCGCGGCGCAGATGCCAATAACGCCGGGCTGTGGCTGGAGATGGATGCCATTCTGGCGGTGGTTATTGGCGGTGGCTCGTTAATGGGCGGGCGGTTTAACCTCGTACTCTCGGTGATCGGCGCGCTGATTATTCAGGGTATGAATACCGGGATTTTGCTCTCCGGTTTCCAGCCGGAACTCAACCAGGTTGTAAAAGCGGTGGTGGTGATGTGTGTACTGATTGTCCAGTCGCCGCGCTTTATTGCGCTGATTAAAGGAGTACGCGGTCATGATAAAACGTAATTTGCCGCTGATGATAACGTTAGGCGTGTTTGTGCTCGGTTACCTCTACTGCCTGACGCAGTTTCCCGGTTTCGCCTCGACGCGTGTGATATGTAATATCCTGACGGATAACGCCTTTCTGGGAATCATCGCCGTTGGTATGACCTTTGTGATCCTCTCTGGCGGTATCGATTTGTCCGTCGGCTCAGTGATCGCCTTCAGCGGTGTCTTTCTGGCAAAAGCGATCGGTGACTGGGGGATTTCGCCGCTGCTCGCTTTCCCGATTATTTTACTGATGGGCTGCGCTTTCGGCGCGTTTATGGGGTTGCTGATCGATGCGTTAAAAATCCCGGCATTTATCATCACCCTCGCGGGGATGTTCTTCCTGCGTGGCGCCAGTTATCTGCTCTCGGAAGAATCGATTCCGATTAATCACCCGATCTATGATTCGCTCTCCAGCCTCGCGTGGATGATCCCCGGCGGCGGACGCTTGAGCGCTATGGGATTATTAATGTTAATGGTGGTGGTAGTGGGGATTTTCCTTGCTCATCGCACCCGTTTTGGCAATGAAGTGTATGCCATTGGTGGCAACGCGACGTCGGCGAACCTGATGGGGATCTCCACCCGCAGCACCACCATTCGCATCTATATGCTTTCTACTGGCCTTGCGACGCTGGCGGGCATTGTCTTCTCGATTTATACCCAGGCCGGTTATGCACTGGCGGGCGTAGGTGTGGAACTGGATGCCATTGCCTCGGTGGTAATCGGCGGGACATTGCTTAGCGGCGGCGTCGGTACGGTGTTGGGAACGCTGTTTGGCGTGGCGATTCAGGGGCTGATCCAGACCTATATTAACTTCGATGGGACGCTCAGCTCGTGGTGGACGAAAATCGCCATCGGTATCCTGTTGTTTATTTTTATCGCGTTGCAACGCGGGCTGACGGTGCTGTGGGAAAACCGTCAAAGCTCTCCTGTAACACGCATTAACACAACGGCAATAAAGTGATAACATATTGAAATAATTAGTTTCTCCTAAAGTAAATCCGGTAGCGGCCGATAACTGACGAAATGGGCTTAATTTACGCCGAGAAGTATCACTGCTACCGGAATTCACATCATGCTTAAAATGCTTTCGATCCGTACTGGTTTACTTTCTATACTGGCCGTTATGACTCTGCTGCTGCTGTTGGTCAGCGGCATCGGGGTGTATGCACTCAATAAAAGCTCCTCGTCACTGGAGCGAATTAGTCAACTTCAGGGCGAAAAAATGGCGCGCCTGAGTGAGGGGTACACGCTGATTTTGCGGGCGCGTAACGAAGCCGGTCAGGCGGTGCGGATGATGGAAGTGGGGTTACTTGATGACGCTGCGAAATCCGTCAAGCAGATCAACGGTGAAATTGCGCAGGGTGAAGCGTCCCTCAGCAACGTGATCGCCGCCGGTGTCGATGATGAGCAGGGTTCCGCTCTGCTTGCCGGAGTGGCGAAAAGCTACGGCGATTACGTGAATCAGGGTATTAAACCGATGCAGGATGCACTGAATCAGCAGAGCGTGGATGCCTACTACGATTTGCTGGAAAACAAACTGATCCCCATTTCCCGCCAGTTCGACAATGACATACAGGCCTTCCAGCAGTGGGGCGAAACGCGCGGCAGAGCGGAAGTGGACGCCGTACAGAGCCGCAAACATGTTGTGATGCTGCTGATTCTGGTGGTGGCGCTGTTGGTGGCCGGGATGATCGTTCTGGCCTGGCTGGCGCTGCGCCATATGCTGCTGAAACCGCTGGATCGCGCTATCGAACAGCTTGAGCAGGTTGCGGCTGGCAATTTGATCGCGGTAAAAACCGAGGTGAGCAGTAAAGAGTTTAACCGTCTGAACGTGGCCATCGAAGAGATGCGCCACTCGCTGATCAGCTCCGTCACCCGTGTTCGCGATGCCAGCGCACAAATCGATACAGGCAGCCGCGAACTGGCCGCTGGCAACGTCGATCTGTCACAGCGCACGGAATCAACGGCGACATCGCTTGAACAAACGGCAGCCAGCATGGAGCAGATCACCGCGACAGTGAAACTGAACGCCGACAACGCCGATCAGGCGCATAAACTGGCTAAAACCGTTTCTGATACCGCCGATCGTGGCAGTGAGATGGTATGCTATGTGATTGAAAAAATGCGCGAAATCTCCAGCAGTTCCGATCGCATCGCCGATATTCTCAGCGTGATTGATGCCATTGCCTTCCAGACCAATATCCTTGCGTTGAACGCCGCGGTCGAAGCGGCGCGCGCGGGAGAGCAGGGGCGTGGTTTCGCGGTGGTTGCCGGGGAAGTGCGTAATCTTGCCAGCCGTAGTGCCGAATCGGCGAAAGAGATCCGCCATCTTATAAGCAGCTCGCAGTCACAGGTGTCTGAAGGCAGCGATCTGGCGATGCAGGCGGGTGAAACGATGGATGAAATCGCTGAAGAAGTACTGCGTATGACCAAACTGATGCGCGAAATCGCCAACGCATCGCAGGAGCAGAGTCGGGGTATCGAGCAGGTCAATATCGCGGTCAGTCAGATGGATGAAACTGCGCAGCAGAACGCGGCGCTGGTACAACAATCGTCTGCCGCGACCCGTTCGCTGGAAGATCAGTCGCGCGAGCTGCTGCAAGCGATGGCATTATTCCGTCTGCAAACCCAGGGATAATCGAAGGAAGAGAAATGGGTGTTTGTATTCAATGTGATAACGAAGCGTTGAAAAACAGCGATTATTGCGCGGTATGTGAAGAGCGAGAATTTAAAAAGATCCGTGGCTGGCTGTTTGTACCGGCGATTGGCCTGCTGGTGTCGCTGATTGCGATCATTGCCTCCATTAATACCACCACAAAAGTGTTGATGGAGCATTACAGTGCCATCGCCACTGGGCCGAAAGTGCTGCTGATTTACGAACTGGTTTTCTATATCGCCATGTTTGCTTATTCGCTGTTTGTTTGCAGCCTGTTTTTCCAGAAAAAGCGTCAGCTTCCTCGCTTTTATATTGGTTTCCTGCTGATTTGGCTGCTTTTTTATGGCGTTGATTTATTGCTGGCGCACTACCTTATTGCGCTGCCATACATCTTCGAAACTGTGAAGGCGTTGATCCGCAATGTGATAAGCACAGCGATTTGGGTGCCGTATTTCCTCATTTCTGAGCGTGTCAAACGGACTTTTGTGCGCTAAAAAAGCGCCACAGGTGTGGCGCTTTACTACCCTTTCCCTGCACTTACGCGTCCGGAAATTCACGCATAAAACGTTCTACATCATCAACCATGTGCTCATTGCCGACGAAGAAGGGACGGCGCTGGTGCAGGCTTTCCGGTTGAATGTCCAGAATGCGCTCTTTCCCGTCGCTCGCTTTGCCGCCCGCCTGTTCAGCGAGGAACGCCATCGGATTGCATTCATACAGCAGACGCAGTTTCCCTTGCGGGTGGCTTGCAGTACTTGGGTAGAGGTAGATGCCGCCTTTTAGCAGATTGCGGTGGAAATCTGCCACCAGCGAGCCGATATAGCGCGTGGTATACGGACGGTGGGTCTCTTTATCCTCTTGCTGGCAGAACTTCAGGTACTTTTTCACACCCTGCGGGAATTTGATGTAGTTACCTTCGTTGATGGAGTAGGTATTGCCATGCTCCGGGAACTTCATACGTTCCTGGCACAGGCAGAAAACGCCGAGTGATGGATCGTATGTAAAGGCGTGAACACCGCAGCCAGTGGTGTAAACCAGCATAGTGGACGAACCGTAGACCACATAACCCGCAGCAACCTGTTTGTTGCCCGGTTGCAGGAAATCTTCTTCCGTAACCGGCGTGCCGACGGGAGTCACGCGGCGGTAAATAGAGAAAATGGTTCCGACAGAGACGTTGACGTCGATGTTCGATGAGCCATCAAGAGGATCCATCAGCACCACGTATTTGGCGTGTTCACAACCTTCGAAAACGACAATTTCGTCCTCTTCTTCAGAAGCGATACCGGCCACGATATCGCGCGCGCGAAGTGCAGCTTTCAGTTTTTCGTTTGCGAACAGGTCGAGTTTTTGTTGCTCCTCACCCTGGACGTTTTCAGCACCGCTTGCACCCAGGATATCGACCAGTCCGGCCTTATTGATATCGCGATGAATGATCTTGGCGCCCAGTTTTATCGCCGACAGCAAAGCAGTTAATTCACCGGTGGCGTGTGAGAATTCGTGCTGCTTTTCGACAATAAATTCACCTAACGTTTTCATAACACTTTCCCTGCATGTATATGGAGTAAAGCGATCTTGTCCTGAAGGTTTCAGGTTGCTGTGACAGCAAGTTCCGGATAGCAAACAGCCTGAACCTTAACAGCCAGCGCTTTCGATGTTGAAAGCGTGACGGACTTACAACAATACTAACAAAGATTCAACAGTCCGTGCTCAGGTGAATCGCGCCAGCAGTATGGGGATTATCCTGAAATACTGTTCTCAGACGTTAAACATATGCGTAAAATGTGCGCCAGTTTTGGAAAGGATAAAAACGTATGCGCATTCATATTTTGGGGATTTGTGGCACTTTCATGGGCGGCCTGGCCTTGCTGGCGCGTTCGCTGGGACATCAGGTTACGGGCTCCGACGCCAATATTTACCCGCCGATGAGTACGATGCTTGAAAAGGAAGGCATTGAGCTGATTGAAGGTTATGACGCAGGCCAGCTCGATCCTGTACCGGATTTGGTGATTATCGGCAACGTCATGAAGCGCGGTAATCCATGCGTGGAAGCTGTGCTGGAGAAAAACATTCCGTTTATGTCCGGCCCGCAGTGGCTGCACGACTTTGTCCTGCGCGATCGCTGGGTAGTCGCCGTTGCCGGTACGCACGGCAAAACCACAACCGCCGGGATGGCAACCTGGATCCTCGAAGCCTGCGGCTACAAGCCAGGCTTTGTTATTGGCGGGGTACCGGGAAACTTTGAGGTTTCTGCGCGTCTGGGCGAGAGCCCTTTCTTTGTCATCGAAGCTGATGAGTATGACTGCGCGTTCTTCGACAAGCGTTCCAAATTCGTTCATTACTGCCCGCGCACGCTGATTCTGAATAACCTTGAGTTCGATCATGCGGATATTTTTGACGACCTGAAGGCGATTCAGAAGCAGTTCCACCATCTGGTGCGCATCGTGCCGGGACAGGGGAAAATCATCTGGCCGGAAAACGATATCAACCTGAAGCAGACCATGGCGATGGGCTGCTGGAGCGAGCAGGAACTGGTGGGCGAACAGGGCCACTGGCAGGCGAAGAAACTGACCACCGATGCCTCAAGCTGGGAAGTCTGGCTGGACGGGGCATGCGTCGGACAGGTGAACTGGGGGCTGGTGGGCGAGCACAACATGCATAACGGTTTGATGGCCATTGCCGCCGCGCGCCATGTCGGCGTTGCACCGGCCGATGCCGCCAGTGCGCTGGGCTCGTTTATCAATGCCCGCCGTCGCCTGGAGCTGCGCGGGGAAGCGAATGGTGTAACGGTGTATGACGATTTCGCGCACCACCCGACAGCGATACTCGCCACGCTGGCCGCGCTGCGCGGCAAAGTCGGCGGTACGGCGAAAATCATCGCCGTGCTGGAACCGCGTTCCAACACAATGAAAATGGGTATTTGCAAAGACGATCTGGCCCCATCGTTGGGACGCGCTGATGAAGTGTTCCTGTTGCAGCCGCAACACATTCCGTGGCAGGTAGCTGAAGTAGCGGATGCCTGCGTACAGCCTGCTCACTGGAGCGCGGATGTCGATACGCTGGCGGAGATGATCATCAAAACTGCACATCCTGGCGATCACATTCTGGTGATGAGCAACGGCGGTTTCGGTGGTATTCACCAGAAGCTGCTTGATGGCTTAGCGAAAAAAGCTGAGGCCAAAGCAGAAAAGTTCTGACGGCTGGCTGAAATAAAAAAACCGCGACCGGGAAACCGGCGCGGTTTTTTTTATGGCTGCGGATTACTCTTTTGCCATCGGCGTGTCGATAGTTTGCGGCGTTTTGCTGCCCTGAATCTCTTTCACGCGTTTCTCTACGTCCGCCACCTGTGAACTGTTATGCAGCAAAGTATAAGTCAGATCGAAGTGTGCACTCTGGCCCGGTTGCAGCTGTTTCACGCGTTTTTGCGCGCGCTCAATGGTGACCGGATAGGCATAGCTGGTGCCCGGCTCAATTCCGGTTACATAGCCCTGTTTTTCCGTATCGGTGTTTTTCCACATTGTCAGTACCGGTAGTTGTGCGGTGTTATAGTTAATTGCCACCCCTTTATCGCCCGCTTTGTTCACCAGCGCGGCCACCGTCTGTTTACTGGCATCGGCCAGCGGTTTGATATTAAACACCATCTCGTCGAAGCCTTTGGTCGGCCCGGCGTAGGTTTGCCACTCTTTCAGGCCGCCTTTGGCGTAGTCATTGAAGGGGCTGACATTTTCATACGGCGTTATAAAACGCGCGCCTTGCTCGAGAATCGGTTTGCTGAAGTTGCTGTGATAGATAATTTGATAATCGTGTGGGTAATCCGCGTGGTTGGTCAGCACATCATGCAGGCTGAAGCTGTTGCTGCCAGGAATATAGCGCAGCTCCGTCTCTGTTTGCAGATCCACTTTTTTAAAGGCGCTTTCTTTTACCAGCCCGCGAATACGAATTTCATAAGGCGCTGTTTCGCTGACATCAACCGAAACCTGTGACGCTGGCGTGTTGCCCGCTTTGCCATGCAGGGTATAGATCTGCCCGTCAGCGGTGACCGGATGGCCAGTCCATTCATAACCACAGCGCACCACCATCTCGTTGAAACCTTCCAGCCAGCCCAGGCCGTTGCGGCTTTCGAGGTTAATAAATGCCGGGTTGACTACCTCTTTAACCGGTGAATTCCAACCCAGATGTACGCCAAAACCGTCGGCGTAAAGCAAATTCATGCCGCGGGTCGGGCTAAGGGCAATAGTGAGGCCGTTTTTGCTGCTCAGTTTAATGACTTTACTGCCTTCCTGCTTACCACCGTGCAGTACCACTTGCTCAATGCTGAATGGCTGATCTTTGATGTTCAGCTGATCGCTGGTGATCCGCCAGTTTCCTTGCTCTGTAGAGCCATCAGCACTTGTCAGCACCCAGGTTTTCGCCATTGCCGGGCCAGAGATAAGTAGTGCAATAGCGGAAAGTATTACTGTCTTTTTCATCGTGTCATCCTTTTTAGCTGAATCGATTATGGTCACTACAGCGAAAATCTACGTTTTGCGCTGCGGAGAAAATGTGATCCGATTCATCTGATGAAAAAGAGTGCAGATTCATATATGAAAAGCGAACATTGATCTCATTTATGAGAGAAATGAAACATATATCTATAATAGATTTGTGATCGGTGAAGATTTTAGCTTTAACGATTCAGCTGACCAGTTATGTTTTATAAAGGAGATGAAGAAAAAGGCGGGGGAAAATCCCTCCCCTGGCGGAGAGGGTTATCACAGGGTGATTACTGTTCGCTGGTTTCGGCCAGTTCGCGCAGATACTGGAAAATCAAACGCGCGGATTTTGGCGGTTTGTTGCCTTCTTTCTCTTTCTGCGCATTGCGGATAAGCGAACGCAGTTGCTGGCGGTCGGCGTCCGGCCACAGGTTCAGTACTTCCGGCACCGCATCGTCGCCCTCTTCGATCAGACGATCGCGAATCTGCTCCAGCTTATGGAAAAACGCCACCTGCTGGTTGTGACGGTTTTTCAGCTTATCCAGAGCCTGACGAATAGGATCCACGTCGCGTTGACGCAGCAGTTTACCGATCAACTGCAACTGGCGGCGGCGGCCTTCTTTCTTGATGCGCTGAGCCAGTTCAATGGCGTCACGCAGATCCTGGTCAAGCGGGAGTTTATCCAGCGAGTTTTTCCCCAGATCTACCATTTCCGCGCCAAGCTGCTTTAACTCTTCAGCATCACGCTTAATTTCACTTTTACTGACCCAGATAATCTCATCATCTTCGTCTTCAATATCATTACCGGGCACGTCATCGAGCCAGTCGTCGGGCTGCTTTGTCATCTCAGGCTCCTTAAAAAAGAGGCTAATGTTACCAGTTAAGGCGCACACTGAAAAACGGTTCTCTGTTAGACTTCAAAGATTCTCTCCCTTAATTATGGCATTGGCGATGAAAGTAATCACACAAGTTGCACAACAACGCAAAACGCTGGAAGACGCGGTTTCCACGGCACTGGAGCTGGCCTCCGGGAAAGCGGACGGTGCGGAAGTGGCGGTCAGCAAAACTACCGGGATTGGCGTCAGCACGCGCTACGGTGAAGTGGAGAATGTAGAATTTAATAGCGACGGCGCGCTGGGGATCACCGTTTATCACCAGAACCGCAAAGGCAGCGCGTCATCCACCGATCTCAGCCCGGATGCCATCGCGCGTACGGTGCAGGCTGCGCTGGATATTGCCCGCTATACCTCGCCGGATCCTTACGCGGGCGTGGCAGACAAAGAGTTACTGGCCTTCGACGCGCCGGATCTCGATCTTTTCCACCCAGCGGAAGTGACGCCGGATGAAGCGATTGAGTGGGCAGCTCGCGCTGAACAAACTGCGCTGAAAGCTGACAAACGCATCACCAATACCGAAGGCGGCAGCTTCAACAGCCACTACGGCATCAAAGTTTTCGGTAATAGCCTCGGTATGCTGCAAAGCTACTGCTCTACCCGTCATTCGCTGTCGAGCTCCGTGATTGCTGAAGAGAACGGCGAAATGGAGCGCGATTATGCGTATACCATTGGCCGCGATATCAACGACCTGAAAACGCCCGAGTGGGTAGGTGAAGAGTGTGCTAAGCGCACGCTGTCGCGCCTTTCGCCGCGTAAACTGCCGACCATGAAAGCGCCAGTGATTTTCGGTCATGAAGTGTCAACGGGACTGTTCGGTCATCTGGTGGGCGCGATCGCGGGCGGCGCAGTGTATCGTAAATCGACTTTCCTGCTCGACTATCTCGGCAAGCAGATCCTGCCGGAATGGTTGACCATTGAAGAGCATCCGCACCTGCGTAAAGGGCTGGCTTCGACGCCGTTCGACAGCGAAGGTGTACGTACCGAACGCCGCGACATCATTAAAGATGGCGTGTTGATGCAGTGGCTGCTGACCAGCTACTCCGCGCGTAAACTGGGGCTGAAAAGCACCGGCCATGCAGGCGGTATTCACAACTGGCACATTGCCGGACGTGGCCTGAGCTTTGAGCAGATGCTAAAAGAGATGGGCACCGGTCTGGTGGTAACTGAACTGATGGGCCAGGGCGTGAGTGGTATTACCGGCGATTATTCCCGTGGTGCTTCCGGTTTCTGGGTAGAAAATGGCGAAATTCAGTATCCGGTGAGCGAAATCACCATTGCCGGCAACTTAAAAGAGATGTGGCGCAATATTGTTACCATCGGTGACGATATTGAACAACGTAGTAACATTCAGTGTGGTTCAGTGTTGTTACCGGAGATGAAAATCGCCGGACAATAACATTACTCCGTGGCGCAATGCAGTGCGCCTTTAGCGTGAATAATAAAAAGGAAGTGAGCAATGCGTAAAAACCTGTTAGCAATCCTGGCTGTGTCATCATTGTTTGTCGGTTCGACGGTGTTTGCCGCCGATCTCGGTGAGGATATGGATACTCTCGCCCAAAATCTCAAAGTGGTGCAGAAAACCAGTGACGCCACAGAAATGAAAGATGCGTTAACCAAAATGCGTACCGCTGCGCTGGATGCGCAGAAAGCCACACCGCCGAAGCTGGAAGGCAAAGCGCCGGATAGCCCCGAGATGAAAGATTTTCGTCACGGCTTTGATATTCTGGTCGGGCAAATCGACGGCGCGCTGAAACTGGCAAATGAAGGCAAAGTGAAAGAAGCGCAGGATGCTGCGAAAGGGCTTGCTGATACGCGCAATACGTACCATAAGAAATACCGTTAATTCGGTATCTGATTACATGAAGCGGGGCAATTGCCCCGTTTTTTACTTCAGCTTCTTGACCAGAATTTTCGGTGCCCGCTTTTTATTGTTTGCTTGCCGCTGCGGTTTCATTTTTTAATACGTGTTACGTCAGGGGATTAAAATCACCTGTCGTTAACTCTCTCTTTCATCCGCTGGTCGCCGCTTTCACTACTCATCTTCTGCGTGAGCTGAAGGCGGATCAGCAATAAGAATATCTTATTGCGCTCGTGCTTTTCCCTTCGGCTTCCGCGTTTTTTTCTGCTTCGGCAAGGGCGTTTTTCCGCTTCTTTTGCGTAAATCTGTGACTCTTTCGCAGTGATATATCTCTTCCCTGATGATTTATGTGGCGCAGATCACTAACGCCTTTCCCCTTTCCACTTTGAAGTGGAAAACTCCTCGCTACAAACTTGTAACCCGCAACGTTAGTTTTATCCCAACGAGATAAATGGGGTACGACGAGTGAATAACGGAGCGGTAATGAACGATGCCCAAGAGCGGGCAGAGCAAACGGCAACCCTTGCCGGGCGCATGTTGACGCAGGTCTATGCGCTGCTGAGCAATCACGGTATTACGCCGAATGCGGTGCAGCAGCAGATGCTGACCTCCCATGTTCGCGCGATGGCGCACCGGTCTGTGACCGGCGAACCGCTGCCGGAAGTGGATGCCAGCCTGTTTGATGAAATCTCGCCTGAATCAATGAACCTGGCCCGTGAAGTGGTGGCGGCGTTTGGCAATCTTCCGGAAGAAGAAGCCTGGCTGCTGTCGGTGCACTTCGAAGTGGCAAAAGAGAACCTATAAGGAGCCCAAAATGGAACAAATTACCGTAGTGATTGGCGATCGTCTTGGCAAAGGCCAGAAAGTCGCCGCAGGCGTTGAAAAAGCGGGCGGCCGTGCCGTGGTGGTACCGGGCGTAGCGGCAGATATGAAATTGGGTGATGTGATGAAAGCGGAAAACGCCACTTTCGGCATTTCGTTTTGCGGCAGCGGCGGCGCGGGTGCCATCACCGCACAGAACAAGCACGGCTATAAAGCCAAATATGGCATGCGCTCTGTGGAAGAAGGCGTTACCGCCATCAATGAAGGCTGCAATGTTTTTGGCTTCGGCTTTATGGACAAAGAAGAGTTAGGCGAGCGTATGGTGCTGGCCTGGCAGAAAAAATACGGCGCATAACCATGAAAGAACAGTTCACCACCACGGTCAGGGTTAAGGGAAAAGGCGAGGCGAAAGCGCGCGCTTTCGCGGATGCACTGAACCAGGTTCAGGCTGCGGTGATGAAAGCGTCGCAGCATATTTTACTGCGTATCGAGCCACAGGATGTGCAGGTTGTTCATGCGCAGGAAACGACACGGAAAGAGGCGTTTTTGTTCCTCTTTCTGCGCCGTGTAAGACGTACGTACAGCGTGGAGCTGGACGTGACCGTCAACGTGACCGCCATCAATCTCGATAAAGTGGACTTCGTCACGAAATAACTCAACGCGTACCCGGTGAATCACCTCCGCTGGGTAGAAGAGGGCAGACTGATGTTCTTAATCATACTAATAAAATCGCTCATCATCGGCGGCCTGGTTGGCTTCGGTGTTGGCGCGGGGGCTGCACGCATGTTTCATGCGCCGACCACACAAGGGATGGGCGCATTTCGTACACTTGGGGAACTAAACTCCTGCGAAGGCGATCCAGCATCGCATTTCTCATTCGGCTTAGGCTTCTTCTTTAACGCCTGGGCCTCGTCCGTTGCGGCAGGTTCTTTCACTCAGGATGTAGACCATCGCATCATTCCGAACTGGGGGGCGGCGGCGTTAATGGTGAAAAACCGTAACGTCGGCGAAACCCTGCACGATCCGAAAAAGATGGCGATCGTCTGTGGCCTGATTGGCATGGTGGTCGTCACCTTCCTTAACCTTACGGCTTCATCCGTTCCGGCGGCCTTGCAGGTCACTGCCGTTAAAGTGTTGGTTCCGGCGGCTAACTTGCTGGTGAACACCGTAATGCCGGTGATCTTCTGGCTGGCAGCCATCGACGCAGGCAAAAAATCGGGTTTCTGGGCGACCGTCTTCGGTGGCGCGGCGCAGCTGATTATGGGCAACGCCGTACCCGGCCTGGTTCTGGGTATTCTGATCGGTAAAGGTGTGGAAGAGAGTGGCTGGAACCGCGTCACCAAAGTGATGATGACGGCCATTGTCGCGCTGTTTGTGCTGAGCGCGTTCTTCCGTGGCTTCGATCTGAAAATGATCGAATCTTTCCACCTGAGCGCGCCGAACTGGCTGGCGCTTATCCACAACTCGCTCAGCGGCAAATAAGGAAGCGAAATGGAACAGAATAAAGGGTTTTGGTACGCCGACTGGTCGTTCCCGATCTTTGTTGGCCTGCTCTCTTCCGGCGTGTTCGCCGGGACACATATGTACTACCTGTATGGCATCGGTGCGTTCAACGAAGTGGCATTTGTCTCGATGTTGCGTTCCGGTATGGACACCGGCGTATACGGCGCAGTCGCCGCGTTTGGCGCCAGCTTCCTGTTCGCCCGCATTATTGAAGGTTCGTTGGTCGGTATTCTTGATATCGGCGGTGCGATCCAGACCGGTGTTGGCCTCGGTGTGCCAGCGCTGTTACTGGGGGCCGGGATCCTCTTCCCGGTGGAAAACTTTGTCGCCTCGCTGGCAACCGGCCTGGTACTTGGCCTGGCCATTGGTTACCTGATCATACTGGCGCGTAAGTTCACCATCAACCAGAGCGATTCCACCTACGGCGCAGATGTGATGATGGGCGCGGGTAACGCCTCCGGCCGCTTCCTCGGGCCGCTGATTATCCTCAGCGCCATGACCGCTTCCATTCCTATTGGTATTGGTTCGCTGGTCGGCGCGCTGCTGTTCTACCTTTGGCAGAAACCGATTACCGGCGGCGCGATCCTCGGCGCCATGCTGCTGGGCTCCATCTTCCCGGTCGCCCTCTGAACCCTGCGGGCGCTGAGGCGCCCGTTATTACTGGAGATTCGCATGTTTGATTTACTCCTGCGCCGGGCGCGTCTGGTTGACGATACGCTGACAGATATCGCTATCAAGGCAGGGAAAATCGCCGCGTTGGGTGAGATAAACGGCCCGGCGGTTAAAACGATCGATCTGCGCGGCGAACACTATGTTAGCGCCGGGTGGATTGATTCCCACGTGCACTGCTACCCGAACTCGCCGATTTACCACGATGAACCCGACAGCGTCGGCATCAATACTGGCGTGACGACGGTGATTGACGCGGGCAGTACCGGCGCTGATGATGTCGATGATTTTTATGCCATTACCCGCGAGGCGGCGACCGACGTGTATGCGCTGCTGAACGTCTCCCGCGTCGGGCTGATTGCTCAGAACGAGCTGGCCAACATGGCGAATATCGACGCGAATGCGGTACATGATGCGATAAAACGCCATCCGAATTTTATCGTCGGCCTGAAAGCGCGCATGAGCAGCAGCGTGGTCGGTGAAAATGGCATCACGCCGCTGGAACGCGCAAAGGCGATTCAGAAAGCCAACGGCGATTTGCCGTTGATGGTGCACATTGGTAATAATCCGCCAAACCTCGATGAAATTGCTGAGCTGCTGACTTCCGGCGACATCATTACCCACTGCTATAACGGTAAACCCAACCGCATTCTCGCGCCTGGCGGCGAGTTACGTGCTTCCGTGGCGCGCGCCATTGCGCGTGGCGTGCGTCTTGATGTCGGGCATGGCAGCGCCAGCTTTAGCTTTGCCGTGGCCAAACAGGCTATCAGCCTCGGCATTCTGCCGCAGACCATCAGTTCTGATATCTACTGCCGCAACCGGATCGACGGCCCGGTGCGATCGTTGGCAAACGTGATGTCCAAATTCCTCGCCATTGGCCTGTCGCTGCAGCAGGTGATTGCCTGCGTGACCGACCACGCCGCCGCTGGCCTGCGTCTGAAGCATAAAGGGCGTCTTGCCGTTGGCCTCGACGCCGATCTGACCATTTTTGACCTGCGTCGCCAGTCTGTACTGTTCACCGATGTGGAAAACGACAGCCTGCAGGCCGAACAGTTACTCACGCCGCTGGCCGCCATTCGCGCGGGCAAAGGCTATCTGACCGAACAAGGGAGTGCAGAACATGCCTTCGATTTATGAAAAGTACAATTTAAAACAGGTGATTAACGCCTCCGGTCGAATGACCGCGCTGGGCGTTTCTACTCCGCGCCCGGAAGTGGTGGAAGCCGTGCTTGGTGGCATGAACCACTATTTCGAAATGAAAGACCTGGTGAACAAAACCGGCGAATACATTGCGAATCTGCTGGATGTTGAAGCGGCGACCGTTGTCTCCTGTGCCTCTGCGGGGATTGCACAATCCGTTGCTGCGGTGCTGGTGCGCGACAGCGACTGGCTGCTGGAGAATCTGCATAGCACGGCGATTGAGAGCAACGAAATCGTGCTGCCGCGCGGTCACAACGTTAACTTCGGCGCACCGGTCGGCACGATGGTGGCGCTCGGCGGCGGGAAAGTGGTGGAAGCGGGCTATGCCAACGAATGTTCCGCCGATCAGCTGGCAGCGGCAATTTCGCCGCGTACGGCCGCTATCCTCTACATCAAATCACACCACTGTGTACAAAAAAGCATGCTCAGCGTGGAGCAGGCGGTGGTGGTAGCGCGCAAGCATAACCTGCCGCTGATTGTCGATGCCGCGGCGGAAGAGGATTTGCAATGCTACTACCGCGCCGGGGCCGATTTGGTGATTTACAGCGGCGCGAAGGCCATCGAAGGGCCAACCAGCGGGTTAGTGATCGGCAAAACCCAGTACGTCGAGTGGGTGAAACGCCAGACGGCAGGTATTGGTCGCGCCATGAAAGTGGGCAAAGAGGGCATTCTTGGCCTGACTTGCGCCATCGAACATTATCTGAGTGCCCGCAAAGAGAGCGGCGCGGAAATGGTTGCCAAAATGACGCCATTTATCGATCAGCTCAACACGCTGCAAGGCGTGAGCGCACGCGTGGTATGGGATAGCGCAGGGCGCGACATTGCCCGTAGCGAAATCAAGTTTGATGAAGTGGTAACTGGCATCGCCACTGGCGAACTGGTCAGCGCGCTGAAACAGGGTGAATACGCCATCTATTTCCGTGGCTACAAAGCCAATGAAGGCATTATCGAAGCCGATGTGCGCAGCGTAAGCGCTGAGCAACTGGCGATTGTTTATCGCCGCATCGCTGAAGAATTGAAGGAGCAACACGTATGAAACTGACCCCGAACTTTTACCGCGATCGCGTCTGCCTGAACGTGCTGGCGGGAAGCAAAGAGAATGCCAGCGCTATCTATGAAGCGGCTGAAGGCCATGTTCTGGTCGGCGTGCTATCCAAAAATTATCCGGATGTGGCGTCGGCGGTGGCGGATATGCGTGACTACGCGGCGCGTATCGATAACGCGCTCTCTGTCGGCCTCGGTGCGGGCGATCCGAACCAGTCGGCGATGGTCAGCGCCATCTCCCGCGACGTGCAGCCGCAGCACGTTAACCAGGTGTTTACCGGTGTGGCAACCAGCCGCGCGCTGCTTGGGCAGAATGAAACGGTGGTTAACGGTCTGGTCTCGCCGACCGGCACACCGGGGTTGGTGAAAATCTCCACCGGGCCGCTCAGCAGCCAGGCGGCCGACGGTATTGTGCCGGTGGAAACTGCTATTGCACTGCTGAAAGATATGGGCGGTAGCTCGATTAAATATTTCCCGATGGGCGGGCTGAAGTGCCGTGATGAGTTCCAGTCGGTTGCCGATGCCTGTGCGCGACATAACTTCTGGCTGGAGCCGACGGGGGGTATCGATCTGGAGAACTACAGCGAAATCCTGCGCATCGCGCTGGAGGCGGGTGTCAGCAAAATTATCCCGCATATCTACAGTTCGATTATCGATAAAGCCAGTGGTGATACCCGCCCGGCCGATGTACGCCAGTTACTGGCTATGACCAAAGCGTTAGTGAAGTAAATGTCCGGCCCTCCCACAATCTGTGGGAGGGAAACGCACACGATAGATAAAGGAGCCACCATGTACATTGCCCGTCATCTTCTTGCTGCTTCACTCTCCCTGCTGGCGACCAGCGTCATTGCCCAGACCCAGTACGCCTGGCTGGGGACCTACAATCCCAACGGCGAAGGCGTTTACCGCTTTACCGTTGACCCGCAATCTGGCGCGCTGAGCAACAAAACGCTGGTCAGCACCTTGCCGAATGCGGCGCAGCTTACCGTTTCGCAGGATGGCAAAACGTTATATGTCGCCAGCGAAGTAGAAAAGGGCGTGGTGCAGGCGCTGCGTATTGACGATAAGGGCGCATTGCAGGAACTGAACCAGGTGTCATCCGGGGGTGCCGGGCCGGTTTATCTGTCGCTGACGCCGAATGGGCGCAATCTACTGGTGGCGAATTATGTCAGTGGCTCGATTGCCGTACTGCCGGTAAAAGCCGACGGTAGCCTCGGCGAGGCGGTGGACAACCACCAGGATCAGGGCGAACCTGGCGCAGCCAAACCCGCAGCAGCCGTGGAAGGAAGCTTTGCCATCAGCGATCATAATGGCCCGCATGCACATATGATTGCCGCCGATCCGCAGGGGAAATTTGTCTTCTCGACCGATCTGGGACTGGATCGTATTTACCAGTACCGCCTGGAGGCGCAAAGTGGCAAGTTAACGCCTAACGAGCCACCTTTTATCAACGCGTCTTCAAAAGGTGCCGGACCGCGTCACTTTGTCTTTTCGCCAAAAGGCGATGGGCTGTGGTTGATCAATGAAGAGGCCTCAACATTGACGTATTACTCGCTGGACAGCAAAACCGGAACGCTGAAAGAGGGTAAAACCACTTCGGCGCTGCCAGCAGCGTACAAAGGCACCAGCTTTGCCGCCGGTCTGGTACTCAGTCGGGATGGTAAACAACTGTATGTGGCTAACCGTCTGCATAACAGCGTGGCGCACTTTAGCGTGCAGCCGGATGGCACGCTGGCGCATCAGGATGATGTCTGGACGCGCGGCGACTATCCGCGATCGCTGACGCTGGATAAACAGGGGCGCTGGCTGTACGTCATGAATCAACGCAGCGACAATATCACCCGTTTTCGCGTTGCGAAGGACGGTAAGCTAAGTTTTGTGCCGGATTACACGCCGGTGGGTAGCCCATCTCAGATGGTCATTTCCTCTTACTAAGCCAGGAGACTGATGTGCGATTCCCGAACCAACGTTTAGCGCAGTTGTTTATGATGTTGCAAAACGAGACACTGCCGCAGGATGAACTGGCACAAAGGCTGTCGGTCTCCACGCGTACCGTTCGGGCCGATATCACCGCTTTAAATGCGCTGCTGGAGCACCACGGCGCACAGTTTATTTTGACGCGCGGTAGCGGTTATCAACTGAAGATTGATGACGCTACGCGTTACCAGACACTACAGGCTGCCCGCCCGCGCGCGCTGCGTATTCCCCGCAGCGGGCCGGAGCGCGTGCATTATCTGGTGGTGCGGTTTCTGACCTCGGCCTTTTCCCTGAAGCTGGAAGATCTGGCGGATGAGTGGTTTGTCAGCCGCGCCACGTTGCAAAACGACATGACTGAAGTGCGCGAGTGGTTTTCCCGTTATCGTCTGACTCTGGAAACTCGTCCGCGCCACGGCATGAAGCTGTTTGGTAGCGAGATGGCGTTGCGCGCCTGTCTGACGGATCTGCTATTTGAGCTGGCGCAGCAAAACGCGCACAACCCGCTGATCACCGAAGAGGCGCTCAACCCTGGTGTGCCGGAAGCGCTGGCCGCCATTCTGCATGACTGCTTTAGCCGCTATCACATTCGCCTGACGGATGAGGGCGATCTGTTTATCCGCCTCTACTGTGCAGTAGCGGTGCGGCGTATCAGCGAAGGGTATCCGCTATCGGAATTTACCGCCGAAGATGGTGATGAGAACATCCGTGACGCTGCGCGCGCCATCTCTGCTGCACTACAGCAACTTGCGGGAAAACCACTGGCGGCATCGGAAGAACACTGGCTGAGAGTACATATTGCCGGGCGACGTGTGCAGGAGATTGCGCCGAGCGCCATCAGTGCCGACGATGATGAAACGCTGGTGAACTACATTCTCGGCTATATCAACACGCACTATAACTACAACCTGCAGAATGACGCGCAGCTGCATGCAGATTTACTGACGCATATTAAAACCATGATCACCCGCGTGCGTTACCAGATCATGATCCCTAATCCGTTGCTGGATAACATTAAACAGCATTACCCGATGGCCTGGGATATGACGCTGGCGGCGGTGTCTAGTTGGGGTAAATACACGCCGTATGTCATCAGCGAAAACGAAATTGGCTTCCTCGTGCTGCATATTGGTGTAGGGCTTGAGCGCCACTACAACATTGGTTACCAGCGCCAGCCGCGCGTGCTGCTGGTATGCGATGCCGGGAATGCGATGGTGCGGATGATTGAAGCGGTACTGGCGCGTAAGTATCCGCAAATTGTTATCTCCCGCACCGTGACACTGCGCGATTATGAGCAGTGCGACGGCATTGCGGAAGATTTTGTTATTTCCACTGCGCGGATCAGCGAGAAAGACAAACCGATCGTCACCATCGCACCTTTCCCCAGTGATTACCAACTGGAGCAGATTGGCAAACTGGTGCTGGTGGACAGGACGCGTCCATGGATGCTGGAAAAGTATTTTGATGCTGCGCATTTCCGCATTATTGACGGCGCGATGGATCAACAGACGCTGTTTAAAACGCTTTGCGATCAACTTCAGGATGAAGGCTTTGTCGGCGCAGAGTTTTTTGATTCTGTGGTGGAGCGTGAAGCGATTGTCAGCACCATGCTCGGCGAAGGCATCGCATTGCCGCATGCACTGGGGTTGCTGGCGAAAAAAACCGTTGTCTACACCGTGCTCGCGCCAAAAGGCATCCAGTGGGGCGAGGAGGTCGCACATGTCATCTTCCTGCTGGCGATCAGTAAAAGCGAGTATGAAGAGGCGATGGCGATCTACGATATTTTTGTCACCTTCCTGCGCGATCGCGCAGCATCAAGGCTTTGCGATTGCGTCAATTTCGACGCCTTCCGAAGCGTGGCGATGGAGTGCGTCAGCCGGTTTTGAAATAACCGGGTAGTGGCTACCCGGTGATTCAGGAGGTTACCCGTCAGTGGAACGTGTCACACTCTCCCAGACATTGATTTCTGCCGTCAGCGTCGCCAGTTTCTCCCGTACCAGCGTGAGCGCATCGCTACCTAACAGCAGGTGGGCGGGTGGCGTATCGCTTTGCATCATGTTCAGGATCGCGCGGGCAGCTTTTGCGGTATCGCCCGGTTGCTTGCCACTTTTCTCCTCACGCGCTTTGCGGATAGGGTCGAAAAGCGCATCGTAATCGGCAATGGTGCGGGGCGTGCGGATCATTGAACGGCCCGCCCATTCGGTACGAAACGAACCGGGCGCGACGGCAGTAACAAAAATGCCAAACGGCTGAACCTCTTTACCCAGCGCTTCGGAAATTCCCTCCAACGCAAACTTACTGCCGCAGTAGTAAGTAATGCCTGGCATGGTAATAAAACCCCCCATTGAGGTGATGTTGATAATGTGCCCGCGACGCCGTTGGCGCATGCCCGGAAGCACTGCCTTCATCATGGCGACGGCGCCGAACACGTTAACCTCAAACTGGTGGCGCAGGGCGTCCAGCGATGACTCCTCCATCACCCCTTCATGACCGTAACCCGCGTTATTCACCAGCACATCAATTGGCCCCACGCTGGTTTGCGCTTCGGCAATGACCTTGTCGATCGCGGAGAAATCCGTGATATCCAGGATATGCCCATAAGCGCGGCCAGAGGAGAGCGCCTCAAACGCTTGTTTTGCCTCCGTATTTCGCACTGTACCGATCACGCGATAGCCTTCGGCCAGCGCTTCTTGCGCCAGCGAACGGCCAAAACCACTACTGACTCCAGTAATAAAAACAATTTTTTCTGCGGACATTGTCGTACTCCCATGAAAAATGGAAGGTGCATAATATTGTCTTTACTGGATGTTTTTTAGGCCATATATTGCATTTTTATTGCCTAAAATTCTGAGTGACTGTGTGACGATGCATTTCCCCGATCAGCCGCAAATGGTGGCGCTGCTGAAAAAACTGGCTCCGCAGGAGGGCTACAATCTGACGGCGCTCGCGGATATCCGTATTCTGCGATCCGATCGCCCGCTCGCCAGGACGCCCGTTCTTTACGACCCCGGCATTGTTATTGTCTGCCAGGGCAGTAAACGCGGCTATTTCGGCGATCAACTCTACCTTTATGACGAACAGCATTATCTGGCCGTTTCGGTTCCGGTGCCTTTTGTGATGGAAACTGAAGCTTCTGCCGAACACCCATTGCTGGCTATCTACATGCATCTCGATTTTCAGGTCGCGGCGGAATTGCTGCTCCACATTGAGCAGCAGGGGGCCATGCATGCAGCGGCAGCGCCGCAAAGTATGATGTCCAGCCCGATGGACGGCGGGATGCGGAAATCGGTGTTGCGGTTGCTGGAGGCGCTAAGCTCCCCGCTGGAGGCGGCGGTCCTCGGGCCAGCGCTGGTGCGCGAGCTCTATTTCCGCGTATTAACCGGGGCGCAGGGGCATGCCATGCGCTCCGCGCTGGCGTTACAGGGGCAATTCGGCAGGATCTGTAAGGTGCTACGATATATTCATGCTGCGTATCATCAACCACTGAGTTTGAGGCAACTGGCAGATGAAGCGGGGATGAGCGTGCCGACATTCCATAGCCATTTCAAAACGATGACGCAAATGCCGCCGATGCAGTATGTCAAATCAGTGCGGCTACACCAGGCGCGAATGTTGATGGTTCGCCAGGAGATAACCGCTGCCGCAGCCAGCTATGCGGTGGGGTATGAAAGCCCGTCACAATTTAATCGCGAGTTCAAACGGTTGTTTGGCCTGCCGCCTGCGCAAGAAGTGCAGAGAATGCAGTTGAGTTTCGCCGTACCGCCGCCGCATCCGGCTTCTGACTTTATCTCTTCGCACTGAGTTTTTGCGAGCCGCTTTCCAGAACTGCATGACTTTCCAGATTGCTATAAGATCACACGCAGATCGTCTGGCTACCGGCTGATTGATCAGGTTCGCGATAACGTTGTGACGGTGTTTGTTATCGCTGTGGGAAAGCGAGAAAAGGCGACCACTTACCGGCAAGCCCGTAAGCGGTCGTAGCGGTGTTCACCGCAAATGATGCACAACCTGGTTGCTGCTGCCGCGCCAGATCAACATCGGATCTTTCAGATCCTGAACGAATTTGCCATCAACCAGCACGTTGATCAGGGCCACCACCTCAAGTTGGGCGGTATTCAGTTCATCCATTTTGTAACCGGTCCACGCCCAGATATCTTTGCCGGGGCATTCGGCGCGGATGCGGGTGACCAGCTTTAAAATGTCCGGCACGTTCTGTGGATGAAGCGGATCGCCGCCGGAGAGCGTAATGCCCTGGCGTTTAATGCGCGTATCGTTAAGATCGGCGATGATACGATCTTCCATCTCAGAGGTAAATGGCACGCCAGAATTGAGCCGCCAGGTGCTTTTGTTGTAGCAGCCGGGGCATTCATGTTCACAGCCGGAGACGAACAGGGTGCAGCGGGTGCCGGGGCCGTTGACAATGTCTACAGGGTAGTATTGGTGGTAATTCATTTTCGCTTCCCATCCGCTTATCAATTGACGCCATAACGGCGTTGGCTGCTGACGTGCGCCCGGGTCACTTACTTATGTAAGCTCCCCGGGACACTCGCCATTGCCGCCTTGTTCTGACGTCAATTGCGTTGCGGATATAGAGCAGATGATTTACAGGCCGGATAAGTCGCCATCCATCATCTGCGATCAACGTCTTAACCGAGTTGTCCGTTACCGAGGTGTTTCACGCGGCGTTTAACTTCTTCCTGTTTACCGGCGTTAAACGGGCGGGCATCCGGGCTGCCGAGGTAACCGCAAACCCGGCGCGTGACCGAAACGCGCGCGGCGTCGTGGTTACCGCATTTCGGGCAGGTGAAACCTTTACTGGTACACTCGAACTCGCCGGTAAAACCGCACTCGTAACACTCATCAATCGGCGTATTGGTACCGTAGTACGGCACATGCTGATAGCTGTAAT
This sequence comes from Kosakonia arachidis, assembly GCF_900116535.1. Classification (GTDB taxonomy): domain Bacteria; phylum Pseudomonadota; class Gammaproteobacteria; order Enterobacterales; family Enterobacteriaceae; genus Kosakonia; species Kosakonia arachidis. The sequence continues at coordinate 271,000 of NZ_FPAU01000003.1, forward strand.
CCCAGACATCTTCCAGCGCTCGCAGGTTGTGCTGTATGTTCGGATATTCGCCGTAGCAGATAAAACCGCCGCTGGCTAAAGGCGGATACGGCGCTTCAAAATCGATCTTGTCGTACGGGTTAACCTTTTTCTCTACGTCGAGGTGGAAACTGTTGGTGTAGTAACCTTTGTCAGTCACCCCATCCACCACGCCAAACTCAGCGGTATCAAGGCGGCAGAAACGGTCGCACAGGTTCTCGCTAGGCGTACTATAGAGGCTGAAACCGTAACCGGTCTCTTCTTTCCACTGATCAACGGCCTGGCGCAGGCGTTCGACAATGGCCACCCCTTTCGCCCGCAGCGCTTCGCTGTCGTAAATATGTTTATTGCCGGAGAGCGCGTTGATGGTTTCGTGAATGCCGATATAGCCCAACGAAATTGATGCGCGGCCATTTTTGAAAATAGAGGAAATATCGTCGTCCGCTTTCAGACGTACGCCACAGGCACCTTCCATATAAAGGATCGGCGCTACGCGCGCTTTCACACCTTCCAGACGAGCGATACGGGTCATCAGCGCTTTACGCGCCAGTTCCAGACGGCTGTCGAGCAGTTTCCAGAACGCCGCTTCGTTACCTTTCGCTTCCAGTGCAATGCGCGGCAGGTTCAGACTGATAACGCCCAGGTTGTTACGCCCGTCGTGGATCTGCTCGCCGTTCTCTTCATAGACGCCGAGGAAGCTGCGGCAGCCCATGGGTGTTTTGAACGAGCCGGTGACCTTAACAACTTGATCGTAGTTCAGAATATCCGGATACATACGCTTGCTTGCGCACTCCAGCGCCAGCTGCTTGATATCATAATTCGGATCATCAAACTTATGATTCAGTCCATCACGGATGGCGAACACCAGTTTCGGGAACACGGCTGTTTTGCGGTTTTTACCCAGGCCGGCAATACGGTTACGCAGAATAGATTGCTGAATCAGGCGGGATTCCCAACTGGTACCAAGGCCGAAACCAAAGGTGACAAATGGCGTCTGACCATTGGCAGTGTGCAGCGTGTTCACTTCATATTCCAGCGACTGGAATGCGTCGTAACACTCTTTCTCGGTGCGGCTGTGGGCATAGCCGTCGGCGTCCGGAATCTGCCACTCTGCCGCAACCTTGCGATGCTTTTCGAAGCTGGCGGTGACAAACGGTGCGAGCACTTCATCGATACGGTTAATGGTGGTGCCGCCGTAGATATGGCTGGCTACCTGGGCGATGATCTGCGCGGTGACGGCGGTCGCGGTCGAGATTGATTTCGGCGGTTCGATCTCCGCATTACCCATTTTAAAACCGTGCGTCAGCATACCTTTCAGATCGATCAGCATACAGTTGAACATCGGGAAGAACGGCGAGTAATCCAGATCGTGATAATGGATTTCACCGCGTTCGTGGGCCAGCACAACATCGCGTGGCAGCAAGTGCTGACGTGCATAGTGTTTGGCAACAATCCCCGCCAGCAAATCGCGCTGCGTCGGGATCACTTTACTGTCTTTGTTGGCGTTCTCGTTCAGCAGCGCTGAATTGGTCTGCTCGACAAGCCCGCGAATATCCTGGTTCAGGCGGCCACGTTTTTCACGCGCGATATCGCGATCATGGCGATATTCGATATAGGCACGCGCCAGCTGTTTGTACGGCCCGGACATCAACTGGTTTTCAACGGCCGTCTGGATCTCGCTGATGTCAACCTGCGACCGATCCTGCATTTGACGACTGATTACGTCTGCGACGGTGGCGCAATAATCTGCGTCATCGACTCCCGCTGCTTTAGCTGCACGCAAAATTGCTTCTTGAATGCGCTCTGATTTGAAAGGCACTTTACAGCCATCTCGTTTCATCACATGCGGTGTCATGATTACTCCATTTTAAAAAACATGTTATCCACAATGGAAGACGCACTGATGGCTTAGCTATTCATTACTAAAACCAATCAGTTTGTCTCGTTTTGGCCCGCGTTATCCACAGCGTGTATAGCTTCCCGTGGGGACGGCTTGTTTGAATAGTAGACGGGGAATACAATATGTTGGGCCGGGGAGCATTCTAATTTCTATATATAGTGATTTGCATCAAACATGTTTGCGTTTTTATTGACTCAGGACAAAGTAAAAATTTGATAGCACAGAGGACGGGCAGCGTGGCGCAATGTAAATTTTAGCGTTCTCCCTCTGACTAAAAATGCAGCAAAAACAGCAGACTTATGCCTGCTGTCGCGTTTGCGTTTACCAGGAGAAATCTAAGACTGTCGCCACCACACGGCTTCGAACGGCCGAAGCACCATGTCGCCAGGTTTTGTGGAGATTTCGGCATAATTGCTGATCACAACCTGCCAGTCTCCGGGCATTTCTTCCGGATGCCAGGGCTGAAATGTGTTGCTCAGATTCGCAATAACCAGCAGCGTTTCACCCTGCCACTGGCGGCGGTAACACCACAGATACGGATGTGTGGGCAGCAGATCCTGATAATCGCCCCAGGTGAGCAGCGGCAGTGTTTTACGCAGACGGATGAGCTTCTGGTAGGTATAAAACACCGAGTCCGGATCGCTGATGGCCTTCTCAACGTTGATTTCACGGTAGTTGTCGCACAGGCCAATCCACGGTTCGCCAGTGGTGAAGCCAGCATTTTTACGGGCGCACCACTGCATCGGTGTACGGCTGTTGTCGCGGGATTTACTGGCCAGAATCGCCAGCAGTTCTTCCGGCTCGCGTCCAGCAGCACGCTGCTCGGCGAACATATTGTGGCTTTCTACATCGCGGTAATCGGTAATGCGGGAAAAGTGCGGGTTGGTCATGCCAATCTCTTCGCCCTGATAAATATAGGGCGTGCCCTGCATACCGTGCAAAATCATCGCCAGCATTTTGGCGGCTGGAACACGCAGTATACCTTCATCGCCAAAGCGTGATGCAATGCGTGGTTGATCATGGTTACACCAGAACAGCGCATTCCATGCGACGTTATGCATCCCCTGCTGCCAGTGGCGGAACAGCGCTTTCAGCGCCGCATAATCCGGCCGGGCGAGGACCCATTTTTCGCCGTTGGGGTAGTCCACCTTCAGGTGGTGAAAATTAAACGTCATCGACAGTTCACTGCCGTCCAGCGCGCCATAGCACTTACAGTTCGCCAGCGAGGTAGAGGACATTTCGCCCACCGTCATCAGTTTGCGCGGCTGGAAAACCTCGCGGCTCATCTCCTGCAGAAACTCATGCACTCGTGGGCCATCGGTATAAAAGCGTCGCCCATCTCCATCGTGATCGTCGGGAAAATCCTGTTCTTTGGCGATCAAGTTGATGACATCGAGACGTAAACCGTCAACGCCGCGATCCGCCCAGAAAGTGCAGACCTCTTTTAGCGCGTTGCGGACCGACGGATTTTCCCAGTTGAGATCGGCCTGCTCTGGCGCAAAAAGGTGCAAATAGTACTGGCCGCTCTGGTTGTGCCAGTGCCATGCGCTGCCGCCGAATTTGGAACGCCAGTTGTTCGGTGGTACGTCTGCTTCGCCGTCGCGCCAGATATAGAAACTGCGGTAAGGGCTGGCGGGATCCTGCGCCTCCTGAAACCAGGCGTGTTGCGTTGAGGTGTGATTGAACACCATATCCAGAATCAAGCGGATTCCATGTTGGTGTGCCTGTGCTACCAGTTCGTCAAAGTCTTCCAGCGTACCGTAAGCGGGATCAATAGCGGTGTAATTCGCTACGTCGTAACCGTTATCAATCTGTGGGGAAAGGTAGAACGGTGTTAGCCAGATGGCATCGACACCCAGGGTTTTTAAATAGTTGAGGCGGGTGATAACGCCGCGTAAATCACCGGTACCGCTGCCGGTCGAGTCCTGAAAACTTTTTGGGTAAATCTGATAAATGACGCCGTTTTGCCACCAGTGGGGAAGGGTGTTCATAACAATTCCTGCGAAAACAGAGGGGCGCAAACGCGCCCCAAACATTACACAATCTGCAAAGTGCCTTGACGGAACTTGCGCTGGTAAACAAAGGAAGTGAGGGCGACAGGGATCACCACGGCGATAGCCATCGCAAGGGTATAGACCTGCCAGTAGGTGGGTTGAATGGAGAGAATACCGGGCAACCCGCCGACGCCGATACCATTCGCCATTACGCCGTTCAGACCGCACAGCAACCCGGCGAAGCCGGAGCCAACCATGGCGCACAGCATCGGGAAGCGGTATTTCAGGTTAATGCCGTACATCGCGGGTTCGGTTACGCCTAAAAAGGCGGAGATGGCGGCAGGCACGGAGACCTCGCGTTCATTTTGTTTACGGCTGGCGATGATGATACCGACCACTGCCGACCCTTGAGCGATATTGGAGAGCGCAATCAGCGGCCATACCGGCGTGCCACCCATGCTCTGGATCATCTGCATATCGATCGCCAGCGTGGTTTGGTGTACGCCAGTGATAACCAGCGGCGCATAGAGAAAACCAAACAGCGCAGCGCCAATCGGGGCAAAGCTGCCGGTCATCAGATGACGAACCATATAGGCCACGCCATCGCCAATCATGCGGCCGAACGGGCCAATAAAGGCGTGGGCGAGGAATACTGCCAGTATTAACGAGCAGACTGGTACAACAACCAGATAGAGGTAATCCGGCACCAGGCGTTTCAAACGCGTTTCAATCACGCCCAGCATCAGACCCGCCAGCAGCGCCGGGATAACCTGTGCCTGATAACCGACTTTAGCGATGCTAAACAGGCCGAAATTCCATACTTCCGGCGTTTGCGAACCCAATAGGTAGGCATTCATCAACTGCGGTGACACCAGTGTGATGCCGAGTACGATCCCGAGGATCGGCGTTCCACCCATTTTGCGCACTGCTGACCAGCAGATGCCAACCGGCAAATAGAAGAAGATCGCCTCACCAATCAGCCAAAGGAAGTCGTAGACTGTTTTCAGCGACGGAAACATTTGCGCCAGCGTCTGGCCATTGCTCATTGGCACATCGCCGATCACGTTACGAAAACCGAGAACCAGGCCTCCGCTGATCAGCGCAGGGAGCAGCGGGAAAAATATCTCCGCAAAATGAGAGATCAGGCGCTCGTGCCATTTCATATTTTGCCGCGCCGCCAGCCTGGACTGCTCTTTATCTGCATGTGCCAGACCAGTGGCTTCGCGCAGCGCCTGATAGTAGTCGCCAACGTTGGTGCCGATCACCACCTGAAACTGCCCGGCATTGGTGAAACAGCCTTTAACCATCGGCAACTGCTCAATCTCCTGGGGGTTAGCCGCTGCCGGATTGTTCAACACGAAGCGTAACCGCGTAATACAGTGGCTGACAGTAGCGATGTTTTCGCGCCCGCCCACCAGTGCGATCAACTTCTCAATATCTGATTGATTTACTTTGCCCATCAAGGTGCCTCTCGAAGGAGAAATGATGCGTAATGACCGGAGCAAAGCGTAACCAGGAGTAAAAAAATAAAAAATGGGAACGTTCCCGAAATCAGGCGAGGATCACAATAAACCGTACGGCACAATCAGGCGAGTTTGGCGGGGATCACAATTTTTCGTAAATCAGCACGACCATTAACCTGTTCGATTAACTGGGCCGCGGCCTGGCGGCCTGCCTGAGCATAGCCTGGATCGACGGTAACAATTTCCGGATGCAGGAACTTCATCAACGGCGTATTACCCACACTGGCAAGTTGCACGTTTTCGATGCGTTGTTGCTGTAAGTATTTGCTGGCACCCAGCGCCAGAGTATCGGTAGCGCACAGTAGTGCGGTGGTTTGCGGTGTCAGCACTTCTGCAACATGATCGTAACCCTGCGTCATAGCAAGGCCCGGCAGTACGGAGAGCGATTCAAGCTGGTATTGCTGGCAGCAGGCCAGATAAGCATCGTGGCGGCGTTTGCCAGTAGTGACATCGCTGTGCGGCACGCCGATAAAGCTGATATGGCGATGGCCCTGAGCGTAGAGTTTTTCCATCAATAGCTGAATGGCACCTTCATCGTCGTAACAAACCGAAGAAAAACCATTCGCGTCACGCGCCAGCAGCACCAACGATGACTGCCAGGAGGCCAGCAGATCTTCGGTAATGCCGGTAAAACCAAACAGCACGACGCCGTCGATATTGCGGTGGCTCAGCATCTGCAAATGCTCGCCGACCAGTTCCGGCGAAAACTGGCTCTCCATCATGATCGGGTCGTAACCCTGTTCGTAGAAGGCGGGGAGCATGGTCTGTACCGCCAGATTTTCCGACAGGGAATCAAGACGTGAGACGATAATCGCCACTACCTTGTCGCTTTGTCCGCGCATGGCGCGTGCGGAACGGGAAGGGGAGAAACCGTGTTGATTGACGATGGCCTCCACTTTTTCGCGTGTTCGCTGGCTCACGCCGCTTTCATTATTCAGTACGCGGGAAACGGTGGATTTCCCCACCCCGCTTAAACGCGCAATATCTTTGATTGTCAGCCGGTTTTGCATGCGTCCAGTCCTGTTCCTTAATTAAGGCGGATTGCAGAATAGAGGAGTTTCGTTCAGGTTCCAACTGCACAGCAATGAGCAAAGTCTGGTTTATGCACTTTGTACGGCTAAATATCGTTGCGTATACGTTTGGTTTAATTCAGTGGAGCTATGATACTGCCACGTCATTTTACGAATGCAATTCTTACCCTTACCGGAGGCCTGATGGATCCCGATCCCACACCTCTCCCGCGATGGAGAACTGTTTCCCGGTAAGCCTGCTTTTGCTGCCTTACCGGATGCGTAAGGCAGCGACGTTCTTGTCCCTGCCCAAACAGAAACGCCGTTGGCGCGCGTTGCCACGTCACTTGCGAAAAATTTACACCCATTATTCATGCTGTATCGAGGCGGCAAGGTATTCGATTCCTCGCTTAGTGCCTGGGGTTCACCGCCGCGATCGAAGCTGAAAGATGATGTGCAGAAGGCACCCGTGTGAGGCGGGGGCAAGGATATGACTATGCTGAAAAACTTTACCCGGCAGCTTTTCGCTCGCCTGAACCGTCATTTACCGCGTCGCCTGGTACAGCGCGATCCGCTGCCCGGCGTACAGACCGTCGGCCACGACGATATTCCCGCGTCGATGGGCGAACGCTGCCTGTCGATTGCGGCGATGGAACCAACACTGCTATGGCAAACTTTTGCCAGCCACCCGGAAGGGCTTACCGCGCAAGAAGTGGCGCAGGCGCGCGAAACGCACGGTGAAAACCTGATCCCGGCGCAGAAGCCGTCACCGTGGTGGGTACATCTGTGGAGCTGCTATCGCAACCCGTTTAATCTGCTGCTCACCTGCCTTGGGATAATCTCCTATGCTTCGGAAGATCTGTTCGCTTCTGGCGTGATTGCGCTGATGGTGGCGATTTCCACCCTGCTCAACTTCCTGCAAGAAGCGCGTTCCACCAAAGCGGCGGATGCGCTGAAAGCGATGGTCAGCAACACCGCGACGGTGCTGCGGGTAGTGAATGAAAAGGGTGAGAATAGCTGGTGCGAGATCCCTATCGATCAACTGGTGCCGGGCGATATCGTCAAGCTGGCGGCGGGCGACATGATCCCGGCGGATCTGCGCGTCTTGCAGGCGCGGGATCTGTTCGTTGCCCAGGCGTCGCTGACCGGTGAATCCCTGCCGGTAGAAAAAGTGGCAACCAGCCGCCAGACGGAGCAGAAAAACCCGCTTGAGTGCGACACGCTGTGTTTTATGGGCACCAATGTGGTGAGCGGAACCGCGCAGTCAATGGTGATTGGCACGGGCGGCAACACCTGGTTTGGGCAACTGGCCGGGCGCGTCAGCGAACAAGAAAGCGAACCGAACGCCTTTCAGAAAGGGATCAGCCGCGTCAGCATGCTGCTGATCCGCTTTATGCTGGTGATGACGCCGATCGTCTTGTTGATCAACGGCTTTACCAAAGGTGACTGGTGGGAAGCGGCGCTGTTTGCCCTCTCGGTTGCCGTTGGCCTGACGCCGGAAATGTTGCCGATGATTGTGACCTCAACGCTGGCGCGCGGCGCAGTGAAACTGTCGAAACAGAAAGTGATCGTTAAACATCTGGATGCGATCCAGAACTTTGGCGCGATGGACATTCTGTGTACCGATAAAACCGGTACGCTGACGCAGGATAAGATCGTGCTGGAAACGCACACCGATATCAGCGGCAAAGTCAGCGAATGGGTGCTACATAGCGCATGGCTGAACAGCCACTATCAGACCGGGTTGAAAAACCTGCTGGACACCGCTGTACTGGAAGGCGTCGATGCGGAAGTGGCGCAGACGCTCTCTTCGGGCTGGCGCAAAGTGGATGAGATTCCGTTTGATTTTGAACGCCGCCGGATGTCGGTGGTGGTTGCCCAACAAGCGGATGTGCATCAACTGATCTGCAAAGGCGCGCTGACAGAAATTCTCAGTGTGTGCTCGCAGGTACGTTTTAATGGCGAGATTTTCCCGCTGGATGACACCATGCTGCGGCGCATTGAACGCGTCACCAGCACCCTGAACCGCCAGGGGCTGCGCGTGGTGGCGGTAGCGACCAAATACCTGCCTGCGCGCACGGGAGATTATCAGCGTGCGGATGAGTCGGATTTGATCCTCGAAGGCTACATTGCGTTCCTCGATCCGCCGAAAGAAACCACCGCTCCGGCGCTGAAAGCGCTAAAAGCCAGCGGCATCACCGTTAAGATCCTTACCGGTGACAGCGAACTCGTGGCTGCCAAAGTGTGCCATGAAGTTGGGCTGGAAGTGGGCGACGCGCTGACCGGCAACGAAATCGAACATTTGAGCGATGATGAACTGGCGCAGATGGCGAAACATATCACGCTGTTTGCCCGCCTTACGCCGCTGCACAAAGAGCGCATTGTTCGCTTACTGAAACGCGAAGGGCATGTGGTCGGCTTTATGGGCGACGGTATTAACGATGCCCCGGCGCTGCGCGCGGCGGATATCGGTATTTCCGTGGATAGCGCGGTCGATATCGCCCGCGAAGCCGCCGATATCATCCTGCTGGAAAAGAGTCTGATGGTGCTGGAAGAAGGGGTTATTGAAGGCCGTCGGACGTTCTCCAACATGCTGAAATACATTAAAATGACGGCCAGTTCTAACTTCGGTAACGTCTTCAGCGTGCTGGTGGCGAGCGCCTTCCTGCCGTTTCTGCCGATGCTGCCATTGCACTTACTGATTCAGAACCTGCTGTACGATGTGTCGCAGGTGGCGATCCCGTTTGATAATGTTGACGACGAGCAAATTGCTAAACCGCAGCGTTGGAACCCGGCAGATCTCGGGCGTTTTATGATCTTCTTCGGGCCGATCAGTTCAATCTTCGACATTGTGACCTTCTGCGTGATGTGGTGGGTGTTCAAAGCTAATGTGCCGGAAGCGCAAACCCTGTTCCAGTCTGGCTGGTTTGTGGTTGGCTTACTGTCGCAAACGTTGATTGTGCACATGATCCGTACCCGTCGCGTGCCGTTTATCCAGAGCCGCGCCGCATGGCCGCTGATTGCCATGACGCTGATGGTGATTTGCGTCGGTATTGCGCTGCCATTCTCGCCGCTGGCGAGCTACCTGCAATTGCAGGCACTGCCGCTGAGCTACTTCCCGTGGCTGGTGGCGATTCTGGCTGGTTACATGACGCTGACCCAGTGTGTGAAAGGCTTTTACAGCCGTCGCTATGGCTGGCAGTAATCCGTTAATTGCCCGGTGGCGCTATGTTTACTGGGCCTGTGTTACTGCTGTGTGCGGCGGGGAAGGTTGATTTGCTGTATTTCATGCCGGGTGACGGCGGGCTTAGCTGAGATGCGGAATGTTACAGGCAAGATGGGGAGCTTCGCTTATCCTGCCTGTAAACTGACTGGCCGGGTACGTTTACGCGGCCATCCGGTATGCGGATTAGCGACGTACGGCGATCGCTTCAATCTCGATTTTCACATCTTTCGGCAGACGAGCCACTTCCACGCAGGAACGCGCCGGGAAGGTGGCGTTATGCTCGGCGAAAAAGGCTTCGTAAGTGGCGTTAACGGTGGCGAAATCGTTAAGATCTTTCACGAACACGGTAGTTTTCACAATGTCGCCCACTTTCAGGCCAGCGGCCTCGACGATTGCTTTCACGTTGTCGAGAGACTGGCGCGCCTGCGCGGCGACATCTTCCGGCACGCTGCCGGTTTTCGGATCAACCGGGATTTGGCCGGATGTGAGGATCATATTGCCGAGATCAACCGCCTGCACATAAGGGCCGATGGCAGCTGGCGCATTTTCCGTCGCGATAACTTTAGTCATGATGTTTCCTGAATATCAGCGGTAAGAAGGTGGCGGTCATTATACACGTTATCGCACAGACCGCCTCTTTACTGGCTGGGCGTTAATTGGCCAGCACGACGTGATGTGAGAACTCTTTCTCGCAGTATTTGCACTTCAACGCGATATCCTGCTCGCGTTGTTTTACCGCAAAGCTGGAAGCGACCGGCTCGGCATGGCTGATGCAGTTGCTGTTCGGGCACACCAGGACGCCATTGATGCGTTCTGGCAGGCTCGGGCGTGATTTGCCCACCACTTCATACTCATCAATCCGGTTGACGGTGGCCTGCGGCGCATACAGCGCCAACTGGTTGACCTGCTCATCGGTGAGAAATGTGTTCTCGATTTTGATCAAATCCTTGCGACCCATTTCGCCGGACGGCAGGTTAAGGCCAATAGTAATGCGCTGGTCGGTTTCCGTCAGTTTGAACAGCGTCAACAGCTTGAACCCGACGCGGGCAGGGATGTGGTCAATCACGGTGCCGCGTTTAATGGCTTCGACCTGAAGTTTATTATCGTGTGTCATTGTCGTTTCCCCCTTACAGAGCCAAATCGCGATTGAGAACTAACGCCAGCAGAGCCTGGCGGGCGAAAATGCCGTTGCCGGCCTGCTGGAAATACCAGGCGTGCGGTGTTTTATCAACGTCGGTGGTGATTTCGTCAACGCGCGGCAGCGGATGCAGTACCTTCATATTGCTGCGTGCGCCGATCAGATCGCTGGCGCGCAAAACAAACTGCGCTTTGACGTTGGCGTATTCCGACGGGTCCAGACGTTCTTTCTGTACGCGGGTCATATACAGGACATCGACTTCCGCCATCACCTCTTCAATACTGGCGTGCACGCTCCAGGCCATGCCTTTCTCGTCGAGCATATCCAGAATGTACTGCGGCATTGCCAGTGCATCCGGGGCGATAAAGTAGAAGCGGTTGCCGCTGAATTTTGCCAGCGCCTGCGCCAGTGAATGCACGGTACGGCCATACTTCAGGTCGCCGACCATAGCGATATGCAGGTTTTCAAGGCGCCCCTGCGTCTCCTGAATGGTGAAGAGATCAAGCAGCGTTTGCGTCGGATGTTGGTTGGCGCCGTCACCAGCGTTCAGCACCGGAATACCGCCGGAAAATTCGGTCGCCAGACGCGCCGCGCCCTCCTGTGGGTGGCGCATCACAATGGCATCCACATAGGTACTGATAACCGAAATGGTGTCTGCCAGCGTTTCGCCTTTCTTACCCAGCGATGTGTTGCTGCTGTCAGAAAAGCCGACCACGCTCGCGCCGAGACGGTGCATGGAGGTTTCAAATGACAGACGCGTACGGGTGGAGGCTTCAAAGAAGCAACTGGCGATCACTTTATGCTTGAGCAGCTCTGGCTGGGGGTTGGCCTTCAGTCGTGCAGCGGTGTTAAGCACCAGTTCCAGTTCTTCGCGGCTGAGATCGTTTATGGAAATGATATGTTTCTGATATAGCGGATTAGCCATGGTTATCTCCTGACGACTGCGCAAAAAAAAGCCCCTCAATAGAGGGGCTGTGGAATAGGGTTCGCAACGGGAAAGAAAAATGGCAGGTCAGCGCCTTTTTTCAGACGCGGTAAGACAGTTTGTCGTACACACTGGACCATACTTCCTCCCGGCAAATTGTCCCGGATTATACGCAGCTACTTTTTTGGATCAAGCGATTGATGCACATTTTACGCAGTGCAAACGGTTCTCTTTGAATATTAATGCGTTCTAAGTAGATAATTAATTTGTTTGTGTGTTAGCGCCGTATGCATTACGACTCTGGGCGCAACCCAGACAACACTGCCCCTCCCTCGACGCCAGGGATTTCCGGCAATTGGTGATAATCCAGAATGCGTGCCACGGCGCGGCCCTAGCCGGCCACGGTGTGAATAAGGATAAATTCGCGATTATGTTCAACGCTGCTCACCATTTCGGAGACCGTGCGGGCGGCGTCCGGCACCGGGCGCAGCTGTGGATTCAGCGCATAAATTTTTAGTCCTTTGGCGTTGCGGATTTTTATCACGCCGAGCACTTTCAACAGGCGGGACACGGTGGACTGGCGGTGTTTGAACAGGCTATTGGCAATAAACTTAACGCCCTGTGGCGTGGTGAGTTCAGAAAAGCCCATTAACACCGCACCGCGACCGATCACTAATACATCACCACCTTCTAAGGTGGCATGGTCATAATTAATATTTTCGTCGCCAAAGTATTTAATAAATTCACCGTCAGCGAAGGCCGGATGCCAGCGATAAATCGCACGCAGATTGTATGTTTCGCGCTGGCAAGCCGGTTTGGCCATCGGGTTAGGTTGCTAATTTCACGGCTAATAATAGAAATCGTGTGAATTAATGGGGGGATTGTGCTCGCGTCGGATGGGATATTACAGAGCTGTTGTTCGAATGCCTGATTCGCGCCAGAGAATAGTTAATTAGCCTTATTATGAAAATGAATGGCTACGCATTAATGGTTGATATTATTCCCGCTGATTGGGTTCATGCACTATCACGGCATAAATTCCGCCCTTGGATTAACAAACTCGTAACATATTTTCCGCTAAACATGCATTGTCGCAAATCTCCCGTAAAAAGTGGTGGTATGGCAGTGTGAATTCTCGTATAAACATTTAAAAATGAAACAATGTTTTATGTAGAGGGTTACATCATGATCGTTGGTAATATTCACCATCTGCAATCCTGGTTGCCGCAGGAATTGCGCCAGGCTATTGAACACGTTAAACAGCATGTCACCGATGCGACGGCGATCGGCAAACACGATATCGACGGCAACCGCCTGTTTTATCTCATTTCTGAGGATTCAACTCAGCCGCTCGCCGAGCGTCGGGCGGAGTATCACGCGCGCTATCTGGATATTCAGATTGTCCTGAAAGGTCAGGAAGGGATGACCTTTAGCACGTTGCCTGCAGGCGTACCGGATACCGACTGGCTGGCTGATAAAGACATCGCGTTTTTGCCGGAAGGCGGCGAGGAAAAAACCGTGGTGCTAAGCGAAGGGGACTTTGTCGTCTTTTGGCCAGGCGAAGTACATAAACCACTGTGTGCGGTGAATGCGCCTGCGAAAGTGCGCAAAGCGGTGGTAAAGCTACTGGTTGCCTGATAATGCCCCCTCACCCGGAGCGGGTGAGGGGCAAAACTTACTGGCTGAGTGTTGCCACCATGACGGCTTTGATGGTGTGCATGCGGTTTTCCGCCTGGTCGAACACGACGCTTGCCGGTGATTCAAACACTTCATTGGTGACTTCCATGCCGCCGTGCAGGCCAAACTCTTCCGCCATTTTTTTGCCGAGTGTGGTTTGATCGTCATGGAAGGCCGGCAGACAATGCAAGAATTTCACCTGCGGGTTACCGGTCAGCGATAGCATCATACTGTTCACCTGGTAAGGGCGCAGCAGCGCGATGCGTTCAGCCCATTTCTCTTTGGCTTCGCCCATCGATACCCAGACATCGGTATAGATGAAATCTGCGCCCTTCACGCCAGTGGCGATATCTTCTGTCAGTAGAATATTGCCGCCATTTTTCACTGCCAGCGCGGTGCACTCCGCCACCAGGCTGGCATCTGGCCAGCAGGCTTTCGGTGCAACAAGACGCAGATCCAGACCCACCAGCGCTGCCGCTTCCAGCATTGAGTTGCCCATGTTATTGCGCGCATCACCCGCGTAGACCAGCGTCATCTGGTTGAACGGTTTGCCCGGTAGGTGCTCGCGCATGGTCAGCAGATCTGCCAGCAATTGCGTCGGGTGGAACTCATTGGTTAAACCGTTCCACACCGGCACGCCTGCATATTGCGCCAGCGTTTCGACAATCTCCTGGCCGTAGCCACGATATTGAATACCATCGTACATACGGCCCAGCACGCGTGCGGTATCTTTAATTGATTCTTTATGGCCTATCTGACTGCCGCTTGGCGCAAGATAAGTGACGCGGGCACCCTGATCGTATGCGGCAACTTCGAAAGAGCATCGGGTGCGGGTAGAGTCTTTTTCGAAGATGAGCGCGATGTTTTTGCCGGTAAGTTTCTGCACTTCCTGGCCTTTTTTCTTATCAGCTTTTAATTGCGAGGCGAGTTGCAGCAGGGCATTGATTTCCGCAGGTGTAAAATCGAGCAGTTTCAAAAAATGTTTCTGGTAAAACGCAGACATGTTTTCCTCACATGGCAAAGGCCACTTGTTGAATTAAAATTCAATTTATATGTATGAATATGCATTTGCAACCCCGGCGCATAAATCTTTTCGGCGAGGAGTGGAGGCAATCGCGGCGGTGTGTGACAATAAGTGTATCTGCCACATTATGAGGAACGAGCCATGGCGAACCCGGAACACCTGGAAGAGCAGCGCGAAGAGACGCGTTTGATTATTGAAGAATTGCTGGAAGATGGCAGCGATCCTGACGCGCTTTACACCATTGAGCATCATCTTTCGGCAGATGATTTTGAGACGCTGGAAAAGGCCGCCGTTGAAGCGTTCAAGTTGGGTTATGAAGTGACTGAACCGGAAGAGCTGGAGCTCGACGAAGGTGAAGTGGTGATTTGTTGCGACGTACTGAGCGAATGTGCTCTGAACGCCGAGCTTATTGACACGCAAGTTGAACAACTGATCAATCTCGCAGAGAAGGTCGGTGTTGAGTACGACGGTTGGGGTACTTACTACGAAGATCCTGACGGTGAAGAAGGCGAAGATGGCGAAGAAGGTGACGACGATTACGTCGATGAAGAAGACGACGGCGTGCGCCACTGAGTGACCGTTGCGGCAGCGCCTGCTGCCGCAAAGCAAGGAACTGCCATGGATTACCCGCAAATACTCGCCCCGGTTTTAGATTTTCTCCACTGCCCGACCCCCAACGCCTGGATAGAAAAAGCCCGCGACCCGGCCGTGCTGCCGCTGCTGCTGACCGACCACATGGTCTGCGAACTGAAAGCGGCGCAAACCGCCATGCTGCTGGTTCGCAAATATGTGGCGGATAAAGCCGGTTCGGACGCGCTGTTGGCGTGGCTGAAACCTTACGAAGCCTTCACCTTCCGTGAAGGGCCGGAACCGGATTTTGTCGCCCTGCATAAACAGATTGGCAAAAGTGTCATGCCGCAGACCGACGATGCCTGGGGACGCCAGCTTATCGACAGCATGGTGCTGTTGATTAAAGAGGAACTACACCATTTCTGGCAGGTGCGGGAAGCGATGAACGCCCGTAATATTCCCTACGTCAAAATCACCGCCAGCCGTTATGCCAAAGGTATGCTGAAAGAGGTTCGCACTCATGAGCCGCTCACTTTGGTCGATAAACTTATTTGCGGCGCTTACATTGAAGCCCGATCCTGTGAACGCTTTGCCGCGCTGGCACCGTGGCTGGAGGCTGATTTGCAGAGCTTTTATTTGTCCCTGCTGCGTTCAGAGGCGCGTCACTATCAGGATTATCTGGCCCTGGCACAGCAGATCTCCACTGTCGATATCAGCCCGCGCGTGCGTCATTTTGGCGAAGTGGAAGCAGCGCTGATCTCAACACCGGATATGGAGTTCCGTTTTCACAGCGGCGTGCCGGTGTCATTCAACATTAAGGGAAAAGGATGAACTGGACGCACGTCTTGATGGCGGGGTATGTCGGTGCGGCGATAACCATTATCACCGGGCTGATGCGAAAAAAAGGGTGGCTAAGCAAGGGCGGAGCGGCAGTACTGGCAGTGGTATTTATCGCCCTGTGGAATTTTATCGATATCCGCTATTTGCAGGCGCAAAAAAATGCGCAAACCGCCGAGGCGCGATTTGATGCGATGGTGCAGCAAATTCCCACCTGGCAATTAATTGCCGAACACGAACCGAAGCTGTTTAGCGAACTGCGTAATCAGGTCGTGGTGCTGATGAAAGTCGGTGCCAGCGATCAAAAAATTATCGATACTATCCAGCCCCGGTTTAGCGCTTTGCAAATGCAACGTATGCCACTGGCATCCGATCAACAGGTGGTTGCGGAAACGCGCGTGTTAATCGATCAAACGATAGAAATGCAAAAAATCAGCGATGATGCCTGCTTCCGTTTCCACTATCCAGAGGTAAAAGGCGGCGTTAACCCGGTGGCGCTTAACTCGCGCGAGACGCTGAAACGCCGTCTGGACACCGATTACGCCATGCTACAGGCCACCTACGGGCCGGATAAGCACACCATTACGCCACAAGAGGAGAAGCAAGCGCAGGCGGATCTCGAACCGATTTTGCGTCAGCTCTACAGCAAATACGGGCAGGATGTGCAATTGCTCAGCCATCCGGATAAGGCATCTGGCAAAGAGAAAGTGGTTTGCGACATGATGCTGGATATTTTGAACGGGGTGCAGGCGCTACCGCAGGCGCGGGCAGCGGGTCTGTATCGTTCATTAATGCTTGAGGCGAACCGCTCGTAATCAGCGCAAGGAGCGGGTGTGACACCCGCTCTTTTACCGTTACAGCATTTTCAGCATGCGCACTTCGCAGTCAACATGACCGGTGCAGCCGAGCGGTCCGTCGATATGTTCGAATCCCAGATGTTCGTACAGACCGATGGCGTCGGTTAAAAATGCGGTCGTTTCAAGGTAACAGCGGGTAAAGCCCTGCGTACGGGCATGATCCATCGCCATCAGTGCCAGCTTTTTCGCCAGCCCCTGACCGCGTGCAGCGGGAAGAAAATACATCTTTTGCAGTTCGCAAATATCCGGCTCGCTACATTTTAGCGGTGCAACGCCACCTCCGCCCACGATCTCGCCATTCAGTTCGACGACCCAATAGGCGTAACCCGGCTTGCTGTAAAGCGGGTAAAGCTCATCCAGTTCAGGGTCGGCAACGGTGTAGCCTTTATCGGCGGTGAGGCCATATTCCGCTGATACCTGGCGGATCACTGATGCGATTGAGGCATTATCTGTTGCAGCAATCCGGCGCATTTTTACCTCTACCGGAGCGGTCACATTCATCTCTGCTCTCTGTTAGGTTACTTTTTACATAATCACGCTTAATACCACTCCTGTGGCAATCTGGCAAGACCAGGAATATTGGCTGCTATTTTTTTATCGATAAGCCATTTAAACTTGAAGTTGAAAATAACTATTCTGTAACATTTTTGCGTATTATTAGGCTGTGTTTTTCTTTTTTGCGATAAGGATTGTTATGACTTTCGATACTCAGGATTCCGGGACAACGCCAGTACGCCATTTTCGCTTTCAGGGAAGCGGTAAAAGCTATTTCCTGATCTGGCTGATAAATATTCTACTAACCATTATAACGCTGGGGTTATATTTGCCGTGGGCGTTAGTCCGTGCCCGCCGTTATTTCTACGCCAATACTGAACTGGATGGGGCGCGTTTTTCCTGGCATGCGACAGGGCGTTCGGTATTTGTCGGTTGGCTATGTATGCTGGTGCTGTATGCGGTATTCATCATTAACATAGTGCATGGCAATATTGCCCTGCAACTGTGTATGATGGCGTTATTCCTGATCTTTTTCCCGTGGCTCATTACTCAGGGTTTGCGTTATCAATTTCTGATGACGGAGATTAACGGTATCCGCTTCAGTTTTTACGCCAGCCCGCTGCGTGCATGGTGGGTGATGATAGGCTGCCCGCTGTTGATCGTGGCTGCTGCCATTATTGTGTTTTCATTCTTTACCACCTCGGCGCTGAGCAGCGGTTCGTATACCACTATTTTCACCATGATCGGCATTGGTACCTTGGTATTATTGCTGGGTGTGGCGATAATGCAGGGTGTATATGCTGCACAGTGGTTTGGTATGTTGGTGAATAATCTGCAGTACGGGAAGCTGAAATTTTCCGGCGAATTCTCGATTAAAAAGTGCATCACCATTATTGTGCTGTCGATGCTGCTATTTGTACCGTTTATTGCCATCGCGCTTTATATCACCATCCCGGCTTTCTTTATGCTCTCCCAATATGCTTCCGCGGTTGGCGACAATCCGGAGCAACTGGCGATGCTGATGGGGCCGTTTTATGGCAAATTGATCTTCAGCTACCTTATTTATATCGTCGGCGCGATCATGTGTTATATTTTCGCTTTCGTGAAGCTGCGTAATTATCTTTATAGCCAGTTGGCGCTGGAAGGCGATATTCGTTTCTCCTCCACGGTTACGCTGGGGCGCGTGTTCTGGATCTTCATCACTAATTTTCTGCTGTGTACGGTTACGCTGTTTCTGGCGTGGCCATGGGCGAAGGTGCGTTTTACCCGCTATTTGCTGGAAAACACCTACTTGCATGGCGATCTGTCGTCATTACCGCTGGAAAATCACGATCAACAACCGGCGAAGGATCCGGCCAACCTGCTGGCGCGCGGTCTGGCATTCTACCCGGCGCTGTTCTGAGTGTATTGTGCCGGATGGCGGCTACACCTGTTTCGGCCTATTGCGCGTAGTGTTTGCTAAAACGGTATAGGCCCGGTAAGCGTCAGCGCCGCCGGGCAATCAACCGGAGGGATAAAAAAAGCCGGGCCTTGTACGCAGCCCGGCTTTTTCACGCCTGAAGAGGATTACAGCGCGGCGATGACAGCCTGCTGTTCAATCAGCTTCGCTTTCGCCTGAGCATAACCGTCCAGTTTTTCACGCTCTTTCGCAATCACCGCTTCCGGTGCGCGCGCGACAAAACCTTCGTTGCCCAGCTTGCTTTCGATACGACCAATTTCCTGTTCGACCTTCGCCACTTCTTTCGCCAGACGCGCCAGCTCGGCGTCTTTGTCGATCAGACCCGCCATCGGGATCAGCAGTTCTGCGCCATCGATAATTTTAGTGACCGAAACCGGCCCTTTATCATCGGCTGGCAGCACGGTAATGCTTTCCAGACGCGCCAGCGTTTGCAGGAAGTTACGGTTCTCGTTCACACGACGCATCGCATCTTCACTGCAACCACGCAGCAGCAGATCCAGCGGTTTACCCGGCGCAATGTTCATCTCGGCGCGAATATTACGCACGGCGATAATCGCCTGTTTCAGCCACTCGGTATCCGCCAGCGCTTTTTCGTC
The DNA here is from genome assembly GCF_900116535.1 of Kosakonia arachidis. Taxonomy (GTDB): domain Bacteria; phylum Pseudomonadota; class Gammaproteobacteria; order Enterobacterales; family Enterobacteriaceae; genus Kosakonia; species Kosakonia arachidis. Next base: position 290,249 of record NZ_FPAU01000003.1, read on the forward strand.
AACTTGCGACGCATCATACTGCGGGAATGGCTGCAACATGATGGTGTCAGCGGTAATGCCTTTCAGCACTTTCACGCGCTGCCAGATAGTTTCAGTGATAAACGGAATGATCGGATGCGCGAGGCGCAGCAAACCTTCCAGCACAGTCACCAACGTATTGCGCGTGCCGCGCAGTTCGGTTTCTGTACCACCGTTCATTACCGGTTTGGCCAGCTCCAGATACCAGTCGCAGAACTGGTTCCAGGTGAACTCGTACAGAATGCCAGCCGCGATATCGAAGCGGAAGTTGTCCAGCGCTTCGCGATACGCTTTGGTGGTCTGGTTAAATTCAGCAAGGATCCAGCGGTCAGCCAGCGACAGCACTTTTTCACCACCGTTGAAACCGCAATCCTGCCCTTCGGTATTCATCAGCACAAAGCGGCTGGCGTTCCACAGCTTGTTACAGAAGTTACGGTAGCCTTCCAGACGCTTCATATCCCAGTTGATATCACGACCGGTTGAAGCCAGCGCCGCCAGCGTGAAGCGCAGGGCATCAGTGCCGTGCGGCTCAATGCCGTCTGGGAACTGTTTCTCGGTACGCTTACGGATTTTCTCCGCCAACTGCGGCTGCATCATGTTGCCGGTACGTTTCTCCAGCAGATCTGCCAGCGAAATACCGTCAACCATATCCAGCGGATCAATCACGTTGCCTTTGGATTTGGACATCTTCTGGCCTTCGTCATCGCGGATAAGACCCGTCATATAGACGGTCTTGAACGGTACCTGAGGCTTGCCGTTTTCATCTTTAATGAAGTGCATGGTCATCATGATCATGCGTGCGATCCAGAAGAAGATGATGTCGAAGCCGGAAACCATCACGCTGGTCGGATGGAACTGACGCAACGCATCCGTGTTTTCCGGCCAGCCGAGCGTGGAGAAGGTCCACAGTGCGGAGGAGAACCAGGTGTCCAGCACGTCATCGTCCTGACGCAGCGCGATATCGGCAGCCAGGTTATTTTCCTGACGCACTTCCTCTTCGTTGCGGCCAACGTAGACGTTGCCGTCGTTGTCATACCATGCCGGAATACGGTGCCCCCACCACAGCTGACGGGAGATACACCAATCCTGAATATCGCGCATCCAGGAGAAATACATGTTTTCGTACTGCTTCGGTACGAACTGGATGTCGCCGTTTTCCACCGCTTCGACCGCCGGTTTCGCCAGCACATCGGCACGCACGTACCACTGATCGGTCAGCATCGGTTCGATAACCACGCCGCCGCGATCGCCGTATGGAACGGTGAGGTCGTGCGGTTTAATCTCTTCCAGCAGACCCAGCGCGTCCACGGCGGCAACCATCGCTTTACGTGCGGCAAAACGCTCCAGATTCTGGAATTCTGCCGGGATGTCCGCCGGATAAACGTCGGATTCGTTGCCGTTGGTATCATAAACCTGCGCGCTTTCACGGATGTCGCCGTCAAAGGTCAGGATGTTGATCATCGGTAATTGATGGCGACGGCCCACTTCATAGTCGTTAAAGTCGTGCGCCGGGGTGATTTTCACGCAGCCGGTGCCTTTTTCCATGTCGGCGTGTTCATCGCCCACGATCGGAATACGACGGTTAACCAGCGGCAGCACCACGAACTTGCCAATCAGATCTTTATAACGTGGATCTTCCGGGTTGACAGCCACGCCGGTATCGCCCAGCAGGGTTTCCGGACGCGTGGTGGCAACCACCAGATGATCTTTACCGTCAGCGGTTTTTGCACCGTCGGCCAGAGGATAGCGGATATGCCACATTGAGCCTTTCGACTCGCGGTTTTCCACTTCGAGGTCGGAAATCGCCGTGCGCAGTTTCGGATCCCAGTTCACCAGGCGTTTGCCGCGGTAAATCAGATCTTCTTTATACAGGCGGACAAACACCTCTTTGACCGCGTTGGAGAGGCCTTCATCCATGGTAAAGCGCTCGCGATCCCAGTCCACGGAGTTGCCCAGACGACGCATCTGGTTGGTGATGGTGCCGCCGGATTCGGCTTTCCACTGCCAGATTTTGTCGATAAACGCCTCGCGACCGTAATCGTGGCGGGTTTTCCCTTCTTCTGCGGCAATTTTACGTTCAACCACCATCTGGGTTGCGATACCAGCATGGTCAGTACCCACCTGCCACAGAGTGTTTTTCCCCTGCATGCGCTGGTAACGGATCATGGTGTCCATGATGGTCTGCTGGAAGGCGTGGCCCATATGCAAACTGCCGGTGACGTTCGGCGGCGGGATCATGATGCAGAAGCTTTCCTGGCTTTCATCACCGTTCGGTTTGAAATAGCCCTGCTTTTCCCACTGCTCGTACAGCGGCTGTTCGATATCTTTGGGGTTGTATGTCTTTTCCATTATTTCCAGGTTGCCGTGTTCAGGTTGAAACCGGCCACGCGGTAGGCTTTATAGCGTTCGCGCGCCAGTTGTTTCAGAGAGTCTTCGTAAGGGACGAAGTCTACCACTTCTGTGAAAGCGGTGGCAAAATCTGCAAATTCCGCGCGCAGGCTGATCAGAATATCGCGCGGGCTACTGTTGCGCTTTTGCGGCCAGGACAGTTCGACTGGCGCACCACCGCGCGGACCTTCGCCTGCCAGATTGTGCGGCACAAAACGCTCCGCCGGGCGCGCCCATAATGCTTCATCCAGCCGAATCGCCTGCTGCTCATCGGCACAGGCAATCAGCACGCGCTTGCCGTTACGCCAACGTTCTGCGGCAATTTCACACACCAGTTGCTCGACGGCGCTTAAGCCGTCAACGGCGTTATCATTGTCCAGAAGGTAAAAGGTCGCATTTTTCATATTTATACCCGTCGTCTTTCACGCTGCCTCTTTGTTGGCTACCTGCGCGCACCCCAGTCACATAATGGTCTATGCTCCGGGGGATGAGATGAGAGACATCCCTGTCGCTCACCGGACGGCAGCCTGCGGCTGTACAAATCTGTTCCCGACGGATTTGTCGCTCAGTTGCCGCCGCGATGCAACGCGAAATCCACAGGATATAGCGTTCACATTGCGCGAGGTTCCAGGCCGGGTGAGGCATAGCCGCCATCCGGCAATCATAGCCATCCGGTATTGACGACTTACTCTTCGCCGTTAAATCCGGCGCGGTTCAGCAGGAACTGTGACAGCATCGCCACCGGACGACCGGTTGCGCCTTTGGCTTTGCCGGAGCGCCATGCGGTGCCGGCGATATCCAGGTGCGCCCAGTTATATTTACGGGCAAAGCGCGACAGGAAGCAGCCAGCGGTGATAGCACCACCAGGACGGCCGCCGATGTTCGCCATATCCGCAAAGTTGGATTCCAGCTGATCCTGGTACTCGTCGCCCATCGGTAAACGCCACGCGCGGTCGCCAGCCTGCTCGGATGCGCCAATCAGCTCATGTGCCAGCGGGTTGTGATTCGACAGCAAACCGGTGATGTGATGGCCAAGCGCAACCACGCATGCGCCGGTCAGCGTCGCGACATCGATCACCGCTTCTGGATCGAAGCGCTCAACGTAGGTCAGCACATCACATAGCACCAGACGGCCTTCGGCATCGGTATTCAGCACTTCTACCGTCTGGCCGGACATGGTGGTCAGCACGTCGCCAGGACGATACGCCCGCCCGCCTGGCATGTTTTCACAACCTGCCAACACGCCAATCACGTTCAGCGGCAGTTGCAGTTCGGCCACCATGCGCATCACGCCGTAAACTGCCGCAGCGCCGCACATGTCGTACTTCATCTCGTCCATGCCTTCGGCTGGTTTGATGGAGATACCGCCGGAATCGAAGGTCAGGCCTTTTCCGACCAGTACAATCGGGCGAGCGTCTTCCGACGTGTTGCCTTTGTACTCAATCACCGACATCAGCGACTCGTTCTGCGAGCCCTGGCCGACAGCCAGGTACGAGTGCATGCCCAGTTCGCGCATTTGCTGTTCGCCAATCACGCGGGTCAGGACGTTTTTGCTATAGGTGTCTGCCAGTTGGCGCGCCTGCGAAGCGAGGTAAGCAGCATTACAGATGTTCGGCGGCATATTGCCGAGATCTTTGGCCGCTTTAATCCCCGCAGAGATAGCCAGACCGTGCTGGATAGCGCGTTCACCGCTGGTTAATTCGCGACGCGTCGGCACGTTGAAGACCATTTTACGCAGCGGACGACGCGGTTCGATTTTATTGGTTTTCAGTTGATCGAAGCTGTACAGGCTCTCTTTCGCTGTCTCAACGGCCTGACGCACTTTCCAGTAGGTGTTGCGCCCTTTGACATGCAGCTCGGTCAGGAAGCAGACGGCTTCCATTGAGCCCGTATCATTCAGGGTATTGATGGTTTTCTGAATCACCTGCTTGTACTGGCGCTCATCCAGCTCACGCTCTTTACCGCAGCCAATCAGCAAAATACGCTCGGAGAGGACATTTGGTACGTGGTGAAGTAGCAGGGTTTGTCCTGGTTTACCTTCCAGTTCTCCGCGACGGAGCAGCGCGCTGATGTAGCCATCGCTGATCTTATCGAGTTGCTCGGCGATCGGGGAGAGTCGGCGCGGTTCAAAGACACCCACAACGATGCAGGCACTACGCTGTTTCTCCGGGCTACCGCTTTTTACACTGAACTCCATGCACTACGCTCCTGAATCTTAAAGACAACGGCGGCGGCTACAGATAGAATTGCAAGCTTACGTAACTCATGTCCGCTGTTGCGATGACTTCGTGTTAATCTTAATGGTACTACGGTTTCGGCACGTCAGAATTGGCTCTTTCGCACCCATCCGCTGAGTATATTAATCTTAGCGATGATTTCGACGACTCAAGAGAATAAATGACGTTTAAGCCATGAAACAAGCGATTTTCCAGGAAAAAGACTGGTTTTTACGGGCGTATTTAAAGTGATAATCATAAGATATCTGGTGCGGGAGACGCTAAAAAGCCAGCTTGCGATCCTATTCATCCTGCTTCTGATTTTCTTTTGTCAGAAACTGGTGAGGATTTTAGGTGCAGCCGCTGATGGCGAAATCCCAACAAACCTCGTGCTCTCACTGTTGGGGCTGGGCGTGCCGGAGATGGCGCAGCTTATCCTGCCGTTGAGTCTGTTCCTTGGCCTGCTAATGACGCTGGGCAAACTCTATACTGAAAGTGAAATTACGGTGATGCACGCCTGCGGTCTGAGCCGTGCGGTGCTGATCAAAGCCGCCATGGTACTGGCGCTGTTTACCGGCATTATCGCTGCGGTTAACGTCATGTGGGCAGGCCCGTGGTCATCCCGTCATCAGGATCAGGTTCTGGCGGATGCCAAAGCGAATCCCGGAATGGCGGCGCTGGCGCAGGGGCAGTTCCAGCAAGCGACAGACGGCAACTCGGTGTTGTTTATTGAAGGCGTAGAAGGCAACCACTTTAACAACGTATTTCTTGCGCAGCTCCGTCCCAAAGGCAATGCGCGTCCGTCAGTGGTGGTGGCGGATTCCGGCCAACTTACCCAGCATAAAGACGGTTCCCAGGTCGTGACGCTCAACACCGGCACACGCTTTGAGGGTACCGCCATGCTGCGCGATTTCCGCATCACTGATTTCCAGAACTACAAGGCGATCATCGGCCATCAGACCGTCGCGCTCGATCCGACCGATACCGAGCAGATGGACATGCGTACGTTGTTCAATACGAATACCCCGCGCGCCAGCGCAGAGCTGCACTGGCGTTTAACGCTGATCTTTACTGTGGTGATGATGGCGCTGATGGTCGTGCCGTTGAGCGTGGTTAATCCGCGTCAGGGACGCGTGTTATCGATGCTGCCCGCTATGCTGCTGTATCTCGTGTTCTTCCTGTTGCAGACCGCACTTCGCTCAAACGGCGCGAAGGGAAAACTGGATCCGATGATCTGGATGTGGACGGTTAACCTGTGCTACCTGGCGCTCGCTGTGGCGCTGAACCTGTGGGATACGGTGCCGATGCGCCGGGTTCGCGCCGGTTTTACGCGTAGAGGAGCGGTATAATGCAGGCTTTTGGCGTACTTGACCGCTATATCGGGAAAACCATTTTTTCCACCATCATGATGACCCTGTTCATGCTGGTGTCGCTCTCCGGCATTATCAAATTTGTCGATCAGTTGAAAAAAGCCGGGCAGGGGAGTTACGACGCGCTGGGCGCTGGGGTGTACACCATTCTCAGCGTGCCGAAAGATATCGAAGTCTTCTTTCCGATGGCCGCGCTGCTGGGTGCGTTGCTCGGCCTGGGCATGTTGGCGCAGCGCAGCGAGCTGGTGGTGATGCAGGCTTCAGGCTACACCCGGATGCAGGTGGCACTGTCGGTGATGAAAACCGCTATTCCGCTGGTCCTGCTAACCATGGCGATTGGCGAATGGGTTGCGCCACAGGGCGAGCAGATGGCACGTAACCAGCGTGCGCAGTCGATGTACGGTGGTTCGCTGCTATCCACACAGGCCGGGCTGTGGGCGAAAGACGGCAACAACTTTATCTACATCGAACGTGTGAAAAGTGATGATGAGCTTGGCGGCGTCAGTATTTATACCTTCAACGATCATCGTCGTTTGCAATCGGTGCGCTATGCCGCGTCGGCAAAATTCGATGCAGAGAACAAAACCTGGCAGCTGTCACAGGTGGATGAATCGAACCTCACCGATCCGAAACAAGTGACCGGCTCGCAGACCGTCAGCAGTGTCTGGAAAACCAACCTTACGCCGGACAAACTTGGCGTAGTGGCACTGGATCCCGATGCACTCTCCATCAGCGGTCTGTACAACTATGTGAAGTACCTGAAGTCGAGCGGTCAGGACTCTGGTCGTTATCAGCTCAATATGTGGAGCAAAATCTTCCAGCCGCTGTCGGTGGCGGTCATGATGCTAATGGCGTTATCGTTTATCTTTGGCCCGCTGCGTAGCGTGGCGATGGGCGTTCGCGTAGTGACCGGCATCAGCTTTGGCTTCGTTTTCTACGTGCTGGATCAGATTTTCGGCCCGCTGACGCTGGTGTATGGCATCCCGCCAGTGGTCGGCGCACTGCTACCGAGTGCTTTGTTCTTCCTGATTAGCATGTGGCTATTGGTGCGCAGAAACTAATACATCAGCGAAGATATGTATTGAATACGAGAGGCTGCGGCCTCTCTTTTTTTACCCAAAGAGCAGAGATGTTGCCGTGGCTTACCCGCCTTGAGGTTTGTTTCTCCACCGTGCTGCTACTGGTGCCTGAGAAAACCCGTGGCTACCGGGCTGATTTTGGGGGCACCATGCCGTAATGGCTTCCAGTAAATTCTGTTCTTTGCAACGTCCGCTGAGCTTCGGGCTATGATTGAGTAACGATTCACAACATTTAGGGAAATTATGTCCAGGTTCTTTTTCAATGACCGCAAACAACTGGTCAATGACGCCATTGAGGGCTTAGTGATATCCGCACCGCACGGCAACCTTGTCCGACTCGATATTGATCCCGCCATTCGCATTGTGGCCCGGTCTGACTGGGATAAAGGCCGCGTAGCGGTGATTTCCGGTGGAGGTTCCGGCCATGAACCTGCGCATGCTGGCTTTGTCGGTAAAGGCATGCTAACGGCCGCCGTCTGCGGCGATGTGTTTGCTTCGCCCAGCGTCGATGCGGTGCTGAATGCCATTGTGGCGATGACCGGCGATCGCGGTTGCCTGTTGATTGTTAAAAACTACACCGGCGACCGCCTTAACTTTGGTCTTGCGGCAGAAAAAGCCAAGCGCTACGGCCTGAAAGTGGAGATGGTGATCGTCGCTGACGACATCGCGCTGCCGGATAACAAACAGCCGCGTGGCATCGCCGGAACGGCGCTGGTGCACAAGATTGCTGGCCATGCCGCTGAGCAGGGTAAATCACTGAGTGAAGTGCGCGACATCGCGCAAAAGGCCTGCGATAACGTCTACAGTCTGGGGCTGGCGATGGAGACCTGCAACCTGCCGGGCAGCGAAGAGGAAGGGCGTATTCAGCGCGGCAAGGTCGAGCTGGGGCTGGGGATCCACGGCGAGCCAGGTGCCTCTATTGTCGAGACGCAGAACAGCAAGTCGCTTATCGACACGCTGGTGAAACCGCTTAAAGCAGCGGTGGGCGATGATCGCGTCGCCGTGCTGATCAATAACCTTGGTGGCGTTTCGGCGCTTGAGATGGCGCTGCTGACCAAAGAGCTGGCGCATTCCGCGCTGAAAGACCAGATTGCCTGGTTGATTGGCCCTGCACCGTTGGTCAGTTCGCTGGATATGAAAGGTTTTTCCGTGTCGTTGCTGCGCCTGAATGAAACGTTTGAGCAGGCGCTTTGCGCGAATGTACAAACCGTTGGCTGGCAAAAACCGGTGGCGTTCGCACCGATGAAAACCCAGCGACACAACACGGTGTATGACGGGCTGGAGATTGAACCTTCAGACAATCCACAGGTAAAAACGCTGCTCGGCACCGCGGTGCAGACGCTGATTGGTCTGGAGAACCGTCTGAACGCGCTGGATGCGAAAGTGGGCGATGGCGATACCGGTTCTACCTTCGCCGAAGGCGCGCGTGAGATTGCCCGTCTGCTGGAACAAAAGGCGCTGCCGTTGAATAATACTGCACAGTTGTTGCAACTGATCGGCGAACGGCTGGCGACGGTAATGGGCGGCTCCAGCGGCGTGCTCATGTCGATCTTCTTTACTGCGGCAGGCAATGCTTTACGCAGAGGCACCGCGTTGCCGGAGGCGCTACTGATTGGGCTTAAACAGATGAAGCACTACGGCGGGGCGGATCTGGGCGATCGTACGCTGATCGATGCGCTGCAACCGGCACTGGAAGCGCTGCGCGACAACGGGCTGGAGGCCGCCGTCTCTGCGGCGAAAAGCGGGGCTGCCAGTACCGCAACGATGCAAAAAGCGGGTGCCGGGCGCGCGTCATACGTTAACAGTGAAAACCTTGATGGTGTAAGCGATCCCGGCGCGGTGGCGATTGCCGAGGTGTTTGCCGCTATCGCGAAATAAAGCTAAACCGCTATCCGGCACACTTTCCTGCCCGGTGGCGGTTTAGCTTACCTGGCCTGCACGATCACTTTGCCGATCGGGCAGACCTGTACAACGGTTTTATGATGTTTTAGAAATCCGCTTTTAACACCACGCGGTAGCGGGCTTTCCCGTCGCGCACATGATGCAGGGCTTCGTTGATTTGCGACATCGGGAACATCTCGGTGGTTGGCGCGACTTTAGCGCGTCCGGCAAACTTCATCAGCTTACGCAGCTCAAACGGCGTACCGGTTGCCGAACCCGAGATGCTGCGGTCACCGGCGATGAGGGTAAATGCCGGCACTTCCAGCGGCTTCAGCACGGCACCCACAGTATGGAAATGGCCGCCGTGGGTCAGCGCTTCAAAATAAGGCTGCCAGTTAAGATCGACGTTAACGGTGTTGATGATCAGATCGTACTGACCTGCCAGCGCTTTCAATGCCTCCGGATCGCGGCTGTTCACGACATAGTCGGCCCCCATGATCCGCACTTCCGCTTCTTTAGCCGGATTTGAACTGAATGCTGTCACTTCACAGCCCATTGCATGCAGCAGCTTGATGGCGATATGCCCGAGGCCACCAATACCAATCACGCCGACGCGGCTGGTCGCGGTGATGTTATGCATCAAAAGCGGTTTAAACACGGTAATGCCCCCGCACAGCAGCGGCCCGGCAGTTTCGATATCGATGCTGTCCGGCAGCGGGATCACCCACTGCCAGTCGGCGCGGATCTTATCGGCAAAACCGCCGCGATTCAGAATGGTCGGCACCGCGCCTTCCAGACAGTTGATATGGTTGCCGTCGATACAGGCATCGCAGTGCCCGCAACTGCGTGCCGTCCAGCCGATACCCACGCGCTGGCCCACTTTTAACCCTTTGTTTTGCGCGGCACTACCCAGCTCTACCACGCGGCCAATCACTTCATGCCCGGCTACCAGCGGGTACTGAGAGATGCCCCATTCGTTGTCGATCATCGATAAGTCTGAATGGCAGATACCGCAATAATCCACCTGCACTTCCACATCTTCTGCTGCCAGCGGGCCGGCATCGTATTCCTGTAATTCAAGCGCGGCACCGGCTTGCGGCGCGGCGTAATTTTTGATGATGCTCATGACGGATTCCTTCGTTTTTGAGGGGGACGCATGAATTGTAGGGCATCTGGCGCTTCTCCGGCAGAATGTTGCGCGTCAGACCGCCCGTTTCGCCAAAGCCATGCCTTCCGTCCTGGGCCATTTCCCCTGTTTTAACCCGTCATCCAGCCAATATTTTCCGACTTTCCCGGCCTGTAGTGTGGGTCTTGCGAATTCGCAACACGATGTTTCTGTACAACTCACAGGAGTACGCATTATGGATTCACAATTCATTGGATCGGTCATTAATGCACTACCGCTGGAAAATATGATCGGCGGCCCGTTGCAGGCGATGATCAAAGCACAGGTACAGGCGAGTAAGGCCTACGCCGACTTCCTGCTCTCTGTCTGTATTAAGGATGGTAAAGCGGAGTCGGTGCAGTTCGATTACGACGAAACCGTGGTTGACGAGAAAGGCGTAATTCAGGGCGTGGTGAAAAAAACCATGCGCATCCCGCTGCTGGCGGCTATCTCTCACCCGAACATCAGCATCGAAGAAGGGACTATCGACTTCGAACTGGAAGTCTCCCAGAGCGAAGCCAGCAGCAGCGAGACCGATGCGGAAGCTTCGCTGGAAGCCTCCGTCGGCTGGGGGCCGTTCAGCGTCAAAATCAGCGGACGTGTTTCGCATAAAGATCAGCAAACCCGCTCCACCGATACCCGCGCGAAATACAGCATCCACACCCAGGTCAAACGTCAGCCGCCGCCGGAAGCACTGATGCGCGTGATTGATTTCCTGACGGATGCCGCAACACGCCCGGCTGTTATGCCGTCTGAGGCGCAAAAGCTTGAATCGAAAAAGCTTGATGCCTATCCCGAAACGCCTGCTGGCGCAGCAAAAGCCCCGGCCGACGCAACGCATTAATTTTGATGTTCACGCTGAGGCTGCGTTGCAGCCTCATTTTTCACGGAGCGCACTATGTCAATAAAAGACTGGCTTCGCGGCAACCGGGATACGCAGCAGAAGGCGAACGAGCAACCTACGGCTCCGCCGGACGAGCGCGCCACAATGCCGCCTGACGATCCGACGACGCAAGAGACCAGCGGGTTGCCGCCTGCGGATCCGCCCTCTTCGGATCTACCGCCCGATCCGCCTCCGCCGGACAGCCCGCCACCCGGTGGCCCGGTTGGGGCACCTCTCTCGCTGGCAGATATCACGCGCGGGATGCAGCACGCCGCATCGGCGGCAAACCAGCTTATCGCGCATCAGTACATGCAGGCGCTGGACCCCTTTTTTGAGCACAGTGATGACGGAAGGCTGGTGCCAAAAGTCGTCGAAATGGCGCTGGATGATCAACATCACTTTACGTTACCGCTGGTGGCGCTCTCCACGCCGCGCGGGCTGATGCTGGAAAAAATGAAGGTCTTTTTGACGGTGCGAACCGATGCCGTTGAGCAGCACAGCGCGATTTCCGGCACGCCCGATGACACGGTTGGCCGCTTCTTCGTCAGCATGTCGCCGCTGAGCCACGAAGGCAGCGGTCGTGACAGCGGGCATGTGGACATTGAAATGCAGTTCACCGTGCTGGAGCCGCCGGAAAGCGTGATGCGGCTTATTGAAGAGTACACCCGACAAGTTCTTCCCCAATCAAGTGTGAGGAGTGATGACAATGGCTAACCAACCCGCAAACACCGGCGCGGCCGGATTAACACTCATTAAGTCTTTTGAAGGACTAAGCCTGGAGAAGTACCGCGATGCGGTCGGTAAATGGACCATCGGCTACGGCCATTTGATTTTGCCCGAGGAGAATTTCCCGCAGGCGTTAAGCAAGGTGGAAGCGGAAGATTTGTTGCGGGCGGATCTGGGGATGACTGAGCGCGGGGTTCATCGACTCGTGACGGTCGATCTCAACCAGAACCAGTTCGATGCGCTGGTGGCGTTCGCCTTTAACGTTGGGTTAGGCAATTTGCAGAGCTCGACACTGCTGCGCCTGCTTAATCAGGGACAATATCAGGCGGCGGCGGACCAGCTTCCGCGCTGGAATAAAGCCGGTGGCAAAATTCTCCCCGGCTTGACCCGTCGCCGCGACGCGGAACGTGCGCTGTTTATGGCACCCGTCAACTGAAGTGACCGGAGGAATTCCAATGAAATACAGACTGTCGATACTGTTTCTGGCTGTGCTAACCGCTGTACCGGCATATGCCGACTTACCGCAATGCAGCGCGGTGGTACAAGCGGCCAACCAGCAACTGGCGAAACAGAACAACAAGACCGTGCAGGATGAGAAGAAACTGACGGCGCTGCTTAAAACGCTAAATCGTGATGATGTACTGCCCGCTGAGTACGTGACCCGCGATCAGGCGCTCAAATTGGGCTGGAGTGGGAAGGCGGAAGATTCGCTGTGGAACGTCTGGGCGCTGAACAAGAAAGTACTGGGCGGCGATCCCTGGACCGGTAAGCCTGCGCCGGGCAAAGGAAAATGGTACAGCGCCGATCTCGATAGCGTACGCGGTCTGCGCAGTAACAAACATCTGATCTACAGCCCGGAAAACGCGACGCGTTATCTCACTACAGATAATGACGCGACAATCGTCACGCTTCCTCCTTGCCAGTAGTCAGTAATGCGGCCTCATCCCATTCGTTGAGGCCGCCTGTTGAGGAGGAGACTGCCATGGTTGATGGCATTCAGATGTTAAGTCAGGGGCTGGCAGCGCTCGCCGGGTTATTTGGCGGGCTGAGCGTCTCGTTTTTCTGGCAACCCAAAAAATTGCATCAGCACGGTCGGCTGGCAGCCGGGGTGATTATCGGTGCCATTAGCGTCAGCACGACCTTCACGCTGGGCGGTTTTATTGCGCGCTGGCTGGGCATGAACTTCAAAGATAGCGATATCGCGATGGGTATTGGCTATTTTATCGGCGCGATCAGCGTCGGGATGATTGCCTGGCTGGCCAACTTTTTTAATCGGCGGGAAGGGCAGGATATTTTACAGGTTGCTGGCGAGCTAAAACGCGCCGCCCGTGGCGTAAAGGTCACGCCATCGCGCCGCCGCGCGCCACGACGCCCTAAATCGGGAGATCCATCATGACGTTGAAACTCATTTTCTGGGCCGCCACGCTGGTGGATGGCGCGATTGCGGTGATTATTTTTGTCAGCGCACTCAGCTCCCGCATGCCCAATATCCCCGTGTGGTATCGCATTGGGTTATTAATTACCGCGTTAGGGTTTACCGTTCAGGGGTTTCTCAATCTTCCTTATTTGCTGTTCAATGTCATGTTAATGGCACAAGAACTACCGTTCTGGATATTAAAAGATGTTGGTGTCGGCGTGATTGCCATTTATTATTTCTGCCACACGATGTGCAAAGATGAGAAGCCGAAAAAAACGACGGTACGTAAAAAATTGCCGGTGGTTAAAAAAACGACACCTTCCAGGGCGCCCCGCAAGACAACACCCGCCAAATAAAAGCCACCGGGCATTTTCACTGCTGTAAATGCTGATGCTAAATATCTCTGGCAGGAGCATTATGCACAGGCATAGTGCTCCTGTATTTGTTTTAGGAGAAATGTAGCAGCAATTAAATGTCAACAAAAATTCAGGCTGAACTATTCGTCCGAATACATCATCGCGGCTTGGGTGCGGTTATTCACATTCAGACGGCGGAAAATAGATTCCAGATGCGCTTTCACTGTACCGGCGCTGATATTTAACTGGCGACTGATTTGTTTATTGGATTCCCCGGCAGCCAGCAGCTTGAGGATTTCACGCTGGCGCTCGCTGAGCCGCGTAATCGCGCCGTGTCCGCCATCCAGCAGAGTGATGCTTTCCTGCGGGAAGCAGAGCATCCCCAGTGCCGCCGTGCGCAGTGTCTGCGCGATGGTTTCCGGCGGTGAATCACGCCTGACAAATGCAATCGCATGGTGATGCAAAAACTGCCTGAGTAAGGTCGGCTGGCATTTATTCATCAGCATCACTACCGGAATAGTAGGGTGGTGCAATGCCAGCGTATCGAGTAATTCAAGACTCTCTGTTTTATTTCCGTCACCATCCAGCAGAATTAGTGATGCCGGAAATTCATTTAGTGTGTCATTAATTTCATTCTGATTATTCAGTCCCCGGATTTTTACATTTGGGATAAGTTGCGAAAGTACTGATGCCATTCCTTCAATAAATATCGACTGCTTGTCAATCATGAGTACATGCATGCGTCATCTCCACGTAATAGTTTTCGTCAATGAGCCTGGTAATCATCAAAGTATTAAATGAAATGGAAAAAATGAAACAGGCTGGTTGTCATAGGTCTTTTAACCGATATGGCAAATTAGCGAAGATGAAATAGACAACCTGATCAGTAAAATATCATATATTAAAAATGGCCGTTTCGCTATTTTAGAAATAATGAGTAAGAGGAGTATGATAAATAGCCTGACATACACGTTATCCTTCAAACTGCCTCTTTGTTGGCTTCACCTTTGCACCCCAGTCACTTACTTATGTAAGCTCCTGGGCTGCGCAGTCTTGCCGCCTCAACGCAGTGTGAATGATTTTGTGTATAGCAAGGGAAAAGGGAATTTCGACAGGCGGGTTAATGCAGTGGATAGCGGGCCGCGACAGGACAAGTAATCGCCAACAGTTTGACGCGGCGCTGGTTTTTTCATCACTTAGCAGCTGAATGCGCGATCGTGGCTTGCATAGCCGCGAACGGCAGGTATAATCCCACACGTTTCCGCATCCCCTTCAGTGCCGAAGTGGCGAAATCGGTAGACGCAGTTGATTCAAAATCAACCGTAGAAATACGTGCCGGTTCGAGTCCGGCCTTCGGCACCAAAAGCATGTAAATGGACCTCAACTGAGGTCTTTTTTTATGCCTGAAATCCTCGCCACACAAGGCTTTCCACGATTTTCACCTCAACTGAAGTCAATCTGAGTTACCCCACATCAACATGCTTGTGAGTATAGAACCGAGTATATATGCTGGTTCGATATTGCTTATATATTCACGGCAGTACTATGGAAGGATAGCCGCTATGGCACTAACAGATACTAAGGTTCGTTCTGCTAAATCTGAGGAAAAAGAGTATTCACTTGTTGATGGTGATGGCATGTTTTTGCTGATTCACCCCAATGGCTCAAAATATTGGCGTTTCCGCTTTCGCTTCGGTGGTAAACAGCATTTGATGGCGTTCGGCGTTTACCCGGATGTTTCGCTGGCGGATGCCAGGAAGAAAAGGGAAGAGGCCAGAAAGCTGGTAGCTGCTGGTATCGATCCTCGTGAGCATAAACGTGCTGTGAAAGAAGAGCAGGCGAAAGAGATTATTACTTTCGAGAAGGTTGCCAGAGAGTGGCTTGCGACCAACCAAAAATGGTCGGAAGATCATGCTAATCGCGTAAAAAAGAGCTTGGAGGACAATATCTTCCCGGCAATTGGTACTCGCGCCATTACTGAATTGGGTACTCGTGATTTACTGGCACCAATTAAAGCGGTGGAATTGTCTGGACGTCTTGAGGTGGCTTCTCGTCTCCAACAGCGCACTACAGCCATCATGCGTTATGCAGTGCAAAGCGGGCTTATTGATTACAACCCAGCGCAGGAGATGGCTGGAGCCGTCGCATCTGGCAATCGACAACATCGCCCGGCGCTGGAATTAAAGCGCATCCCTGAGTTACTCGAGAAAATAGACGGCTATACCGGCAGGCCGCTAACCCGCTGGGCAACGGAACTCACTCTGCTTATCTTTATTCGCTCCAGTGAGCTGCGTTTTGCTCGCTGGTCAGAGATCGATTTTGAAACATCAATGTGGACCATCCCGCCTGAGCGAGAGCCTATTCCCGGCGTGAAACATTCTCAGCGAGGATCAAAGATGCGTACACCTCATCTGGTGCCGCTTTCAAAGCAGGCGCTGGTAATCCTGAAGCAGATAAAACAGTTCTGTGGCGAACATGAGCTGATTTTTATTGGCGATCACGATCCGCGTAAGCCCATGAGTGAAAACACCGTGAATAGTGCTCTGCGGGTGATGGGTTATGACACCAGGGTGGAGGTTTGTGGTCATGGCTTTCGCACAATGGCTTGTAGCTCATTGATTGAGTCAGGTCTATGGTCCAAAGATGCGGTCGAACGCCAAATGAGCCATATGGAACGTAATTCGGTACGAGCTGCTTATATTCATAAGGCGGAACATCTGGATGAACGCAAGCTGATGTTGCAGTGGTGGGCTGATTTTTTGGATGCAAACCGGGAGAAGGGGATTACGCCGTTTGACTATGCGAAGATCAATAGGGGTAATGGTGAGTGAAAGGAGGGGCATATTTGTTGAATTAAATCTAATCGACCAGCCTTAAGGAGCAGGCTGGGGTTTTTCTCAGTTGCATTTTCACTTGAGAGTACTACACGCCCAGAGATCTTGTTTTGGGCAAAGAGGAGATTCGTGTCCTCTATTGGTGGGTGGAGACATGCTACCTTATATTTTTATAAGTATTCGACACCCATATCCAAACCAGTAGCTCTCAAATTTTTAATAGCATACTCAGATTAAACTTTGACTAATATATATAAAAGAGAGGCGCAACTTATCTTCTTTTTTATTAAGCTCCATTTTTAATGGTAATTGTTAAATATATAAAATCTATGTCTAGTGTTTTTAATGGAAATACCATTTCAAAATTTATTGATTAAGCTATTCCAGCTTTCTAACCTGATGGGCGGACTAGATGTAAACTCAACATTATGTCGTTGTTTGCTTTCTTCAAGATCATTATTAGAGAGACCAGCAATAACAACACTTCTGATGTTTATATCTTTATCAGGATCAACGCTTAATTTACCTCTTGGTCCAATTAATGCATTTGAGAAGCCAGTCCCAGTTTCGACCTGCTCCCTTACCTCATGAAAGTATTTTCTATATTTTTTATAATCTCTATAAATAACACTAATTCTCTCTCTAACTTGTTGTATTGCCTCATTTGTTTTTTGTGATAGATTGCCGTATCCAGATTGATTCATAAGATTAAAGTTAGCACCCTTGATCTCTATGAAAGTAACGTCCATTCGTGAACGGCCGGAAAGAATAACATAATCAACAAAGCCATTAGCAATTTGTAATTCTGGTAAAACAATGTACTCCTCTTTTGGATTAGCATAAAAACTAGCGAAAAAAGATAAATCCTTCTTTAGGAACTCTGCTATTTCACGTTCGGTTGGATTAGTTTCAATAAAATTAGCGATTTCTGTTTTTAATATAGAGCGCTCTTTTATTAGTAATCTTTTAGTGATTATGCTGCTATCTTCAACATAAGATTTTTTAGTATAGGGATAAAGTTGCTGACGAAGATATTCTATTTTTTTAAAAGCCTTTTATTTTTTAATGTACTATCTAATAACTCTTCATGGGAACAGCCAAGCATTATTTGTGTTTTTTTCAGTGTTGTTTTCACCCAATTAGGCGAATTGTTATGGCCAAATGTTACAATGTCAAAACTTCCATAGCCAGAAAAGCCTTCTTCATAATGTTCAATAATTATAGTGTCATTGTCGATAAATCCCTCATCTATTAGCTGCTTACGGATGTATTCCACGGAGTTGGTTACACTCGTCGGGCTTTGATCATCGAGATCCGTTAGTAATGAAAATTGAATGCCCTCATGCAAAAATATCCTAACTCGGCATATTGAATATTCATGTGAATAATCGTTTGGCTTAAATTTGAAAATAAAATCACTTACTTTCATCATATTTCCTTATACAACAATTTTTTTAAATTCCGTTACATCGTCCAGTGATTCGAAATAACTTCCGCTTGTTTTAATATTAACTCCACCGCCCCCGGCATTTTATCGGGTGGATACTTATACCGACGCAGAGTCTGGCGAACCAGGATACGCAATCTCGCACGCACGCTTTCGCGCACTTGCCAGTCCACGGTTGTGGATTGCCGTAGCTTCAGTGTCACTTCTATCGCCAGTTTCTTAAGTACCTCATCCCCCAACTCACTAACGGCGCTTTCGTTTTCTGCCAGTGCGTCGTAGAAGGCGATCTCGTCAGGATTCAGGCCAAGCGCATCATCACGCGCCATTGCGGACTGAAAATCCTTCGCCATCTGGATCAGCTCTTCAATCACCTGCGCCGTCTCAATAGCCCGGTTATTGTATTTAATCAACACCGCCTGAAGACGTTCAGAATACTTCTTCTCCTGCACTACGTTATTTTTAGTGCGGGACTGGATACCATCATTAATCAGTTTTTCCAGCAATTCTACCGCCAGGTTGCGATATGGCATATCGTGGACTTCTTGCAAAAACTCATCCGAAAGTAAACCAATATTAGGTTTATCCAATCCTGCTAGCGTAAAAATATCATCCACGCCGTTAGCAATTACGGCATTATCCAGAATCTGTTTCAGCGCGGAGTTCTTCTCGGCCTGGCTTATTTTTTTGTCCACGCTGGTAAATTTGCTGATAGCGGCCTTCACCGCAGACAAGAAAGCAATCTCCAGTTTATAAGGCTGCGCCGCATCCAGCGTACAGCAAAGCGACCAGGCTTTAGTAATTGCCAGTACGTTATCAAGAAAACGCTTCTTACCGTCCTCAAGGCCGAGCACGTAGTTTGCAACAGGCACCAACAGCTTTTGTGCGTGAGCTTCAAAGCCGGTGTAGTCAAAACCTGCTGACGTTGCTGTTTTGGCAAACATACCGTGGATGATATCCAACTTTTCCAGCATGATTGCCAGCGCTTCTTCTGCGTTGATGGTCGCATCACCTTTACCGTTTGCATCGGTGTAGGTTTTCAGCGCCAGTTTCAGTTCATTGGCGATTCCGATGTAATCAACCACCAGCCCGCCGGGTTTATCTTTGAATACCCGGTTGACGCGGGCAATGGCCTGCATCAGGTTATGGCCGCGCATCGGCTTGTCGATATACATGGTGTGACAGCAGGGGGCGTCGAAGCCGGTCAGCCACATATCACGCACGATCACCAACTTCAGCGGGTCGTTCACATTCTTGAAACGGGACTCCAGCCGTTTTTTAGTTCGCTTGTTGTAGATATGCGGTTGCAGCATTGCTTTGTCGGACGCTGTACCGGTCATCACGATTTTGATTTGTCCTTTTTCAGGATCGACATCGTGCCACTCCGGACGTAGCGCAATAATTTCATCGTAAAGATGGACGCAGATTTCACGGCTCATCGCGACAATCATCGCCTTGCCGTCCATGACGGTATTGCGCTTCTCAAAGTGAGAAATCAGATCGGCGGCAACCTGCTGGAGACGAGGTTTAGCACCAACCAGTTTCTCCAGACGGCTCCATTCACCTTTGGTTTTTTCACGCAGGTCCAGTTCATCATCTTCAATCAGTTCATCAACCTGATCGGAGAGTGCCGCCAGTTCTTCATGATTGAGATCGAGTTTCGCCAGCCGGGATTCGTAGTGAATAGGCACCGTTGCGCCATCGTCCACCGCATCCTGAATATCGTAAATCGAGACGTAATCGCCAAATACAGCGCGGGTATCGCGATCCTCTGCCGAAACCGGCGTTCCAGTGAATCCCAAAAACGAGGCGTTAGGCAGCGCGTCACGCATATGTTTAGCGTAACCGTATTTATAGACGCCAGTTTCCCGGTCCAGGTTGGCTTTCATGCCGTACTGGCTGCGGTGCGCTTCATCGGAAATAACAACGATGTTGCTGCGCCCATTGAGAACCGGATGGGCGTTTTCCCCTTCCTCCGGGGAGAACTTCTGCACAGTGGTAAAGATAATGCCGCCAGCATCGCGGGTTGCAAGCAGTTCACGCAGTGCTTCGCGATCATCCGCCTGCACTGGCATCTGTTTGAGCAGTTCCTGCGCCTGACAGAAGGTGCCGTAAAGCTGACCGTCCAGATCGTTACGATCGGTCACGACCACAATCGTCGGGTTGCCCATCTCCGGCTGTTGCAACAATTTGCCGACGTAGCAACACATGGAGATACTTTTACCGGAACCCTGCGTATGCCAGACCACACCTGCTTTCTTACTGCCCGGCTGAATGTTGCTGTGCAGCGCCAGTTGCTTACCTGTAGCAGCGACGATTGTCGCCTGCACCGCCTCACGCACCGCGTGGAACTGGTGATAACCGGCTATTTTTTTAATCAGCCTTTCATCGTTGTTTTCGAACAGAACGAAGTAACGGATATAGTCGAGCAGTTGTTCCTGGTTAAAGAACCCCCGTACCATAGTTTCCAGTTGCCATTCCAGCAGGGGCTTATCATTTTCATTGCTGATGGTCTTCCACGGCATAAAACGCTCTTCCGTGGCCGTCAGGGATCCCACACGAGCCAGATAACCATCGCTGACAATCAGCGCTTCATTGCATATAAACAGATCGCGAATTTCATCTTTATAGGTCTGTAACTGGTGGTAGGCATCCCAGATATCTACCTTGTCGTCGATGGGGCTTTTCAGTTCCAAAACCGCCAGCGGCAGCCCGTTAATAAAGCAGATGATATCCGGGCGACGAGGCTGTTTCGTTCCGCTGATGGTCATTTGATTGACCACCATAAAACGGTTGTTTTGCGGCTGGTTAAAATCTACCAGCAGGGCGTGATCGTGGATAAGCTCTTCGTCGCGACGATACTGAACCGGAACACCTTCCAATAACCAATGATGAAAGGCTTTGTTACTAGCAATCAGATCCGGGCTTTCAGCGCGGGTAATACGGGAGATAACCTGTTCGAAGACGTCTGAAGGCAGGTGTGGGTTAAGTTTTTGCAGGCAGGAGGTTAACACGGGCGTCAGGAATACATCATGATAGTTGGCGCGTTGTGGGTTACTGCCATCAGGGGCAATATCCGGCCCGTGATGAATTTCCCAGCCTTGATCTGCAAACCAGCCCAGGCATAATGTTTCAAGTGTAGACTCGTTCATTTATGCCTCCTTGTCATCACTATCTTCAATAGAAAGTATATTTTTAATAACATACTCACGTGCTGACTCTGGATAACCTGCTTTTCTCAATATGATTCTTGTTTTTGCAAGCATACTTTCTTTCAATGAGTCACGCTCTTGCCAGTCTATTAATTTACCTTTTGCAAGAGTGTTGGCTATTTCATTAGCCATAAACTCTAATTTCTTAACGTCAATGCTGTTGGCTTCAGTCGGTGTTAATAATAGATCCATTATTGAGTTGGACGCACGGATTTTCGAACTGTTACTTTCAAATGAGATTGGTGTTGTTTCTTGGTGGAAATCTGCAGATTCAGAAACCTCTATCTTTTCTGATTTATTTTTTTCAATTTCAGCAATGAATACATTACAATAATCCGCAGCACCAATCAAGTCAGGGAAAAGGCTGGCGTGATGTACGTTCATACGGCGAAGATATTTTAAACACTCGCCTTGATTTTCATTTTTTATATAAATTTTGCAGATGTATTTAGCCAAAATATAGGCTTCTTCATCCTCTGATGCATTTGAAAAATCATCACCGTGAACCTCTTCATTACTTAATATTTCGGCCAGTTTATTTTCAATGGTTGCATCATGTGGCGAATAAGTAAACAACCCCGCTTGGCTTACTAATCGGCCATGATCATCTTTTTTTGGTTCAAATAACCTGATATCTTGGCAAATTTCTTCATCAACTATAAATGTTTTGTTTAAAACATAAATCGAGCGATATGGGTTGTCATCTTCTTCAATTTGGTCTTCTTTGCAAAAGGCGAAAAAAAGGGCAACATATGGAGAGTATGTCCAATCCAATAAAGGTGTCATTAAACCATGGTGCTGACCAATAGACCACAATTCATCATCTTCTGGACCATCATCCAGCAAACTATGATCCTTTATTCTTCCCCTAATGGCTTTTCTAAAAAGAATTAATTGCCGCTCTGCAAGTTCTTTAGTGACAATTCCATTTGATGTAACTCTTCCCAATGTTGGTGTCATGCCCCAATCGAAACGTCTATGACCTCGAAAAACTAGTTGTATATCATTTTGATTAAAAAAATCACTTTCTAATAAATTAGTAAAATCATGCCAATCATCAATCCTAGTTACAGGAATTCGGCCACTAAATTTATCAGCAGTAATAACAAAACTCTGCTTAGGTAAAGTGCTTTCCCATTTTGGGATTTTGTTCCAGTAATTATCTGGTATTTTACTCATTTCATGCCCCTTCCATAATTATTTTAGGAAAGAGAGATTGATTTGATAAATCAATTTCACCAGATATAAGCTTAGGAAGTAGAATATCTCGAAGTTGCTCTAGCGATTTGTTTTGTAATGAAATATTTTTCTTACAATCGAACAAGTTTTTGACGAAGCCATGAAAAGCTGATATCAGCTTTTCACTGTCTCTATCTTCAACAGGAATAGTACATGGAGTAGCTAGTACAATATCAGAATTTACTGCTGGATATGCGCCACCATCGGCTAAATGAGCTAATCGCTCAATATTATCTTTAGAAGTAGCACAGATGTATATAAAGGTACTGAAATGATTTTTTTTCGGTGTCAATACCGCAAAACCAGTGCTTCCGGTTAAATTATCTTCATCAATGAAAGCATAGGAACCGTTTCCTGGCCTAACAGTTCCTACGATAGTGTCGCCTGACTTCAATTTTCTACGAGCACGACTTGGCGCATCAGCAAATAAAAACTCTTCTGTAGAGTGAATAACTCCCCATTTTGTGTTGGCCAAATCAACATAATTTAATGATTCTGGTGCATTTTTCTTAGACCAAGATAAAGTATTAAGTAATGCAAGACTCGATAAGTCTGTATTAATCCATCCGACAGGAATATCGCCAAGCTTGCTCTTCAGCATTTCAGCCGGGAATAACTCAGCCAGAGCTCTAAGTTCAGCATATTTTCCTGGCTGCTCTCGCTCAAAATCGGCCAAGTAAACAGCGTCTTTTCCAGAGATTACCGTCATGGCCGCAAGTGTTGCCTCTTCCTGCGTACCCGCGGCCTCTAATACGGCTATTTTTGCTTTTACCGGTTCAAAATCAACAAACCAAGACTTGAACAGAGCTTGCGCCATTTGTTCAAGTGTTAAGTTCATTCTTCTGTTGACAGATATTTTATCCTCTAATTTTTTTAATACAGATGCGATTTTTTCTTGTTCATGTTTTGATTTTGGTACAGTGATACTGGCCATATGAACATGATTTCTGTTAATTCCGGGAACAGCAGCTTTATCACTAAAAGAATGAAAATTAATTGTCTGTAATAAGTAATAGATAAATAGTGGCGAATTACCTTTAAAATCATCAACATACAGAGTGGTATTCAGAGGCCAGAAATTTTCAGGTATATAGAACACTTCACCTATGGTGCCGTATCGGCCGGTTACCACACCAGGGCCTTCTATCATGGAAACATTATGCGATCCAGAATAACCAGAAGATGAAATAACAGGAACAGTCCCATCTTTACGTTTTGCTTTTGGTAGATCATATCCACGTTTAAGGTTTATAAAATCACCTAATGTGGTCTCAATCCATTCAAAACTCATAACCCAGCCCCCTCAGATTCGCCTTAATCTGTTTCTCTAGCTCAGCACTTTCTGCAAATTGCTCTTTAAGCTGGCCGGTTAACCATGTCATTTTTTCGGCAAACGGTTCATCATCTCCTTCCTGCTCGGCAGCTCCGACATAACGCCCTGGTGTAAGAACAAACCCTTTTTTCTTTATATCATCCAGCGTGGCTACATAGCAGAAACCAGCTTCATCTTCATAATTTTTATCAGTCTGCCAAGCATGGAAAGTATTGGTAATCTTTTTGATATCATCAGGCGTAAAATCACGCAATACACGATCTTTCATAAAGCCAATCTGGCGAGCATCAATAAATAGAACCTCACCTTTACGATGAGCCTTACCATTACCGCCTGATTTGTCTTTGGTCAGCAGCCAGATACAGGCCGGGATTTGGGTGTTGGTAAACAACTGTCCCGGTAAGGCCACCATACATTCCACCAGATCCGCCTCAATAATCGCCCGGCGAATTTCACCCTCACTGTTGGTATTGGAACTCATCGAACCGTTCGCCAGCAGCAGCGCCATAGAACCTTTCGGTGCCAGGTGGTGGATCATATGCTGCATCCAGGCAAAGTTGGCATTGCTCTGTGGTGGTGTACCGTACTGCCAGCGGACGTCATCTTCCAGCTTCGCATTCCACCACTCTTTCATATTGAACGGTGGGTTAGCCATGACAAAATCGGCACGCAGATCCGGATGCTGGTCGTTCAGGAAAGTATCGGCGTTTTGTTTACCGAAGTTAAAGTCGATGCCACGAATCACCATATTCATCGCAGCCAGACGCCAGGTGGTAGGGTTGGACTCCTGCCCATAAACGGAGATATTGCGCTTTTGCTCGGCAGCGTTGTAACGTTTTTCATCTGCGTGCGCTT
The DNA here is from genome assembly GCF_900116535.1 of Kosakonia arachidis. Taxonomy (GTDB): domain Bacteria; phylum Pseudomonadota; class Gammaproteobacteria; order Enterobacterales; family Enterobacteriaceae; genus Kosakonia; species Kosakonia arachidis. The sequence continues at coordinate 314,665 of NZ_FPAU01000003.1, forward strand.
CGATAAAGCGATCGCTGGAAACGAAAAAACCACCAGACCCCATCGCCGGGTCATAAACGCGGCCATTATAGGGCTGGAGCATTTCAACAATCAGCGTGACGATGCTTTTTGGCGTGTAATACTGGCCGCCCTGTTTGCCTTCCGCCAGCGCGAACTGACCGAGGAAGTACTCGTAGACATGTCCGAGGATGTCTTTGCTCTTCAAATTGAGCTTCACACCATTGTATTCAGGTTCGCTGAAGCTGGTATCTGAAAAAACGTTGATCAGGCTGATCAACAGATCGTTACCTAGTTGAAAGTGCCCGATACGGTTGAGGATATTCTTCAACTTCGTGTTGCTGTTCTCAATTGTATCCAGCGCAATATCAATAAGCTTCGATACCGACGTCATCACGATATTTTTACCACTATCGTCTTTCCCCAGAACCGTCCCTACAGGCAGGGCTGCGTTGGTTTTGAGCGTTTCCCAGCGAGCCAGCTTTGGCACCCAGAAGACGTTTTTCTCGGTGTAATAGTCTTGGACTTCCAGTTCTTCTGCGATCGCCTGCTGGTACGCCTCTTCTGTGTCGTAATCGTCACGAGAAAGCGCGTAAATGTTGTCTGTGTTGGACTTGTCTTCAAACAGCCCTTTCAGTTCCTTCTGACGGGCGTCAAAGGCATCTGAAACATACTTCAGAAAGATAAGCCCCAGTACCACATGCTTGTAGTTGGCTGCGTCCATATTGGCGCGTAGCTTGTCTGCGGCTTTCCAGAACTTAGTATCCAGATCGTTCAGAAATTGCTGTTCAGCGTTGTCCATCAAAACCTCAAAAAATCATCTGTGCCTGGTTCGGTATCCAGGTTAAGTAAAATCAGGGAAATTGCTAGGGATCATACCCTGACGTCAGCGCGATACCAAGATGAAGGGCTGATTTCCGCATCGATACTTTGTGGCAAGGGGGATTACTCTTTTACACTGATTGGCGCAATAATGGCGGTATTATTCATATCTCTACCGGAGCATCGTACGCGCTATGACAACTCTCGTTTTTTCCTATTCCCATCACCAAATTTGCCAGCCACGATGAAGGTTATGTTCAGGTCGTCGATGCCGTTTCTCGCGCTATTGCTGCTATGGAGGCGAGAAAGCCACAGCAAAGTACACCTGTTCCTGCCCAGCCTTTGGTTAGTACAGCGGATACAGTTTTTACACCTCGTTCCAGCAATCTTTCTCTACCAAAGAGTTTTACTGACCTTGATAAAGATCGTGCCCGTCGAGAGGGTTTTGAGTATGTCGCTCGTTACTTTGCTAACTCGCTGGACGAACTCAAAAAGCGCCATGCAGGGCTAGACGTTGATTCCCACCGACCTGATAACGATTCCTTCACATGTGCCGTATATGTCAACGGTGGCAAGGTTGGTCAGTGCGGAATCTGGCGTAGCAATCAACATCATGGAATGGGAGATATCTGTTATAGCCAGGATAATGTTGTTCGAAATAGCTATAACGAATGCCTGAATCTTGCTGATAACGGTCAAACGCTTGGTTTTCGTGCTCTGATGGGGGGATATGGCAGAAGCAATTCACCAGAACAGCTGCTGACGAATGAAGGGATGTCTGAACACCTCTGGGAAATGTTCTTTGAAGTAGTCAAGCAGCGTATGTCCCGGTGATTCACAACGCTCAGATCGCGTAACTAGTCCGATCTGAGCACTGCCGTCCGTGCGAATGACGAATGGAATTTAGAAATGTAGCAACTTACCCTTGCCAGGGTATTGCTACTTCAGTGCATTATCCTCATGTTAAAATCATGGGCGCTAATGTAGCGGATCATGTGGAGTTGCAGCTTGGCATCTCCCCAACAAGCAGGCCAATTCAGGTGTAATTATTCTGCCAGCAGGCCTCCTCAATGCTGTAAATACCGGTCCCGCAGGCAGTGCAGCGTTTTTCCCCGCTGTAATGGTTAGCGCACCAGACGCAGTACCAGTCCAGCGACATTACCGGGGAATCCAGGGTGTTGAAAAGACTGCGTAATGTTCTTCTGCGTATCTCCGCTTTCACTGCCGGGTCAATATGCGCACAGCTCATCAACGTACTGGCAGCTACTGTCCTCTGGTCATGTTCGAACCAGGGTGAGTCAGCGTGCGTGCCGGTATGGAAGATGAGTCGACAGCCACAGGATACGCAGCTCCATAACTGTCCCGGCATGTTCGCCGCTTCACTGGTCGTCACAAAATGCCCACGGTGGTCACTGGCGAGGTAGCATTTCAGCATACGAATTTCGCCGTTCTGTTCCTTACTGGTAACGGTCTTAAAGTTCATCGGACTGACTCCTTACCGCCATACGACATGCAGGCAGGTACCGTCCAGGAACGAGATGGCTGTCTGTGTGGAGGATGGCGGGTTACAGGTTGATTATGGATGACTGGAACTGATGGTTCAGGGGGGCGGCTGCAAATGGGGCAGGGTTTCTCGCCGCAATAGCGGCGTTTGCAACGTTCGCACTGCCAGCGGGGCGGTATGCAGTTAGCCGTTTGACGGGAATGACATTTCCCGGTGGACGAGGGCTGTATATTCAGGCTCTCCGCGAGTCTGCAATGCGTTGTTGCATCCAGCTTTCTACTTCGCTTTTATACCAACGGGAACTCCGTCCCAGTTTGATGGGTTTTGGGAATTCGCCATCCTGAATAAGCTTGTAGAACCACTTGTCAGTCATACCTGTGTACGTGGTGATGAATGTCATATCGATAAGCGGGTCTTCTGCGCAAAGAACGGGGTTATAGGTAGCGGTCATGGAATCTCTCCCTCTGAAAATGAATGGTGGGAGGAGTCCGGCGTGGTTGAGTAACATTGCACACAGGTACTCCTTCAGAGGATTGGGATTGCCTGTAAAAAAATACCTGACGGTTGGTTAACCCCTGTCTTACGGGTCATGAGCGAAGGGTCAGTCAGCCCTGACTACAGCCGAAGTTACGCTCCCCGTCACCGGTGATTTTGGTATAGTCTTTGGCAAGATAAGAGGCCCGCTCCAGCCCCTGTTGGATCTGCGTGTTGTTATCACGGTCAATCCACAGCGCCGGGTTTTCAGGAAAATGGGCCAGCGTTGCATATTCCTGCGTATCTACCCGCAAAGCGCTACACCATGCCTGTTTAATAAGCCCGGCGAGAGAGCCCGGATCGCTGTAATTTCCGGCAGAGCACCACGTCTCGCGATTCAGCAATAAGACCATGTGATAGTGTTTTTTACCGTTCTTTGGGCCATATTCCCTGGCCCATATATAACGCAGCGTGGTGGCATGTACGCGTTTCCCTTCCTTTTGTTTACGTTGCTGGTAGGCATAAATCTTTGATTTCAGTGAGTCGGTAAAGCGAGATATTACTGCTGCATCTGTCGCAGCCGGAATATCAGGTGTCCGCAGATCAACCCTCAGCATTAAAATTCGTGGATAAACCTTCAGGGCGTTCAGGAAGATGTCGGTAATACGTTGTTGCCAGAAAGGGTTAAAGGTGTGGTTCATTGTTGAAATCTCCGGTGGATTATCGTTCATATCAATCACCGGAGTGGTAAAAAAAGATTCGAAACAGCTATTTTCCCAGGTGCTTAAAACTGAGTAATTATATTTCAGTTTAATTGGATTAAGTCATCTCTGATTACGGAAGGGTTATTAAGACAGGATCTGTGGCTATAAGCGTACAAGGGATGAAGAGGGAGACAGGTAGATATTACCAATCCGACAGTCAGTGTTATGTGATGTGCATGCATATGCAGTCTATGCACTATCAATGCACCCTGTTCTGGCCGTACAGCCACTCTGGAGTTACTGTAGTATTCCTGTGTAGCATTGTTAATGCAATTAAATGACTTGTATCCTACTACCTGTAAGGATAAACACGCTGATTATGGAACGTTTTTTCCTTGTTTTTTCTTCTAAAAAACAGTGATTTTTATACGATAAATCTTTATTGATACCTGATTTTAAGTTACCGTGGAAGGAGACGCGAGAGAGGGAGTTGGACATGAATGATGAGCGTGTAAAAATGATGAGAATTAAATCTGCACAGGCACTGGCAGGAGATGCCACGGAGCTGATAAAGGAATATCTTTCAACTGTACCATTGCACATACTCAGGCGCACATTAATCTCTCTCAACCTGACGATAGCTAACTCCCTTTTTCCTCAGATAGCCAATAATGCTCCGGAAATAATAAATTTTATCTGTTCTGGTGTCGCTTATGATAAGAATAAATATTCTTTTGATAAAATAGTAAGACTTGTTAAGGATGCAGGGGATGATGCTTTCTCAGACAGCTGCATTACATGGCTTAAAAATGATAATGAGGCATGCCACTATTTCTGGTGGGCTCTGATACATCTCGAATGGAAGGATGTCTTTAAGCTACTTAGAGCGGATAACATCCATCGCTACAGTGATGTAGAGGATCAGCGTCGGGCGGTATTGGTTTCTGATACTTTTGAAATCAACAGGCTGACAGCCGGGCATAAAGAACGTTATAAATCAATTTTGACGATATTAAATTCATTACCGTTTGCAAACACTGAAATTAATATTCTGACGTCTTATTTGTCCCGTCACTATAAGGAGAGGAAAGAAATATGTAGAAGTGAGGTCAACATGACCTCTTTGATAAAAAGTAAAGAGTCAGTTTCTTTTTCAATCCGCTATTTACAGAAAAAGAATATGTTCTCAGCTGATTTAGTGCCCCTAACTGAGAGTGATAACAAATATGCTTTAACCACACAGCTTTACCTTTTGAGTAGAGAAGACAAGTTTGAAACACTGGTCACCTCACTGACTAAAGCCTGGTCACAAAAGAAAGTGCGTGAAAAAAGAAAAGAGACGGATAAAAAACAGACTGCCGTACTTTCCGGCCTGAGCAAAGAAAGTATCAGAATGCTCAAGGAATTATCAAAAAAACACAGTATGAGCCACTCAGAACTGATGGAACTGGCTGTACAATCTTTGTTCAAACAAATTCGATAATTCAATATAAAATCATATATATATCATTGTAATGGATAACGGAAACTCCCGGCTGCTGGGTGTATGTTCTGTCAGAATGTGAAACAGGAGCTGTGACATACCCTGTCGTACCCGGGTCCGTTAGCGCAAAAACTCACCGTTTCGGGTGACACATCCGTGCAATAGCCCCTTTTACAGTGTGACCTCACATCACACTGACTGAGGACGGATAATGGCTGTCTACCGTAATGATCCTGATTTGAATCTGCTGGGCCAGTGCAGCAATGAAGAACTGCAATTACTGGTTTCCATCCTGACCACTGACCCACGCGATGGCGACACTCGCTGGACAGAGAGTCTGACCAGTACTCCGGAGTACCGCCTGTTAGCACCAGACCACCGCCGCTACTGGCAACTGATAGCCGCTGAGTTTCAGCGTTACGGCGCGAATACCCTGGCGAGTCTGGTCCGGCTGGGGCAAGGCGTGGCCTATAGGGAAATTCTCGTTGATGTCTGTGACAAGCTTGATGTGAATTACAACCAGAAAAGTACTACCGAAACTATTGAGCTTGCTCTGCTGATGAAGGTACTGGAAAAGAGCCTGGATCAGATGACACCGGAAGAGCTGGCTGCTTTTTCCCGCAATATGCATCTGGATCTGACAAACCCCACGCCGCAACTCATTCTTATCGCCGTACAGGCTGCCATACGGACTTCCTCGCTGGCTGCGCTGGAGCTGGCAACGATGTTGTCTGCCAGTGTCATTGCCTCTCTGGGTGGTATTGCCACCTGGGGGACAGTTGTGGTTGCTTCGCGCGCACTTTCCGTACTGGCGGGTCCACTTGCCATCGCATTGAGTTCATCATGGATGGTTTCCGGCCTCGCCGGTCCGGCTTATCGGGTCACGATACCAGCATGCATCATCGTGTCCTGGCTGAGACAGCAGCGCCTTTCCCGTTAACACCTTTTTACTTAACCACCAGCCCCGACAGGGCTGCTATTTGCGCAGGAAGCATCCCTCATGTCTGAACAGGAACAACGCTATGACCGCCTGGCAAGCCGTCTCGCCATGCTGGTCAGCCGCCTCTTTATGGGGGAAACGCTCAGTGTCAGGCAACTTGCTCAGGAGTTTGGTGTCTCTGAGCGCACCGTTCAGCGCGACCTGCGTGAACGACTGCGCTATATCGACACAGAATATACCGGCGGGAGTTTTCGTCTGCGGGATGCTCGGGGCCCTTTTCGTACCAACAGCGACATTATCCGTTTTGCCCAAATAACCAGGGTGGCACATTACTTTCCGGCACTTGACCCAAAGTTGTTGTCTGTCCTGCTCGACAGCGGTCAGGATTCCCCCTGCATTATCTGGAATACGCCACCCCGTCAGGCTCCGGCGTTGTTTGGCGGTTTTCAGGTCATTATCCAGGCCATCATCAGCAGTCGCCGCATTCATTTTCTGCACCACGGACACCATCAGTCCGCCGTTGCTCCTTACCGGCTTATCTGCCTGGAAGGCGAGTGGTACCTGACTGCAGTGACTGGCGAACGGATTCAGGTATTTACCCTTTCAGCCATCTCCGATGTGGTCATGACCATCGGGGGCTTCACCAGAAGCAGCCATATCCGGCGGATTTTTGAAGACCCGCGATTTATTCAGGCCCTGCCGCATTTTCAGTACATCAGTGGGCTCATCCGGGAATGAGTCTGTTTATTCATTAGTCAAAACCGCACTTTCACTAACAGAGGGAATTCATCTTGAAAAAAGTATTACTCAGCGCCCTGGTACTGGCTGGCAGTCTGCTGCCGGTTATGGCGCAGGCATCTGGCAGCCCGGATACCTGGACCCGTGGATGGGGCCAGGGAGTATCAGAGTTTGTTATCAACGGGGAAGGTCAGTCGCAGCTGTCTCTGAGTTGCGAGGATTATGGCTCGCAACCGGCCATGGTCATATTTACTGACGCCAGCGGGCATCAGGTCAGTATGGATGAAGATAAAAGCCTTCAGGTCAGTATCGATGGTGGCGCACTTATTGATATCAGCGAATCTGGCAGTCGCGTGGGCGGTAATAACCTGGCGCTGGCCTGGGCTCAGTTACGTAATGGTAAACAGGTCTCAGTAACCGGAGACGGTGTTAAGTCAGCCACATTCACTCTGGCCGGGGCGGCTAAGGTACTACCGGCATTCGGGACCCACGGCTGTGTGGGTAAAGATGCACTCTAGCCTGCATCTGAATTTAACGCCTGTTGATTACGTTATTTTAAAAGGAACAGATTATGAAAGTTAAACACATGTTGTTACCCGTACTGTTTGCACTGTCAGCTCAGGCGCTGGCTGAGTCAGCGCCGCCCGTTAAAGTGGAGACCAGTAACAATATTCACCCCGCCGGAACACGCTACGTCACTGTTGTGGTCACCTCACTGGATGACAGTATCAACGTTGAAAACATAGACGTGAACCGCGGTAACTGTCGTATCGATAACCAGAAGTACCTGTCTTCAAAAAATAAGGAAACCATTCTGCCTGCCACCCTGCGCTACGGGCAGTCCGTCAGAGTGAGTTTTTATAATAACTGCGTGGCTTCAGAAGTCGTCGTCACCACGGATAAGGGGGGATGGCGTTACACCTACCACTGAGCTGCTTTCCTGTATCAGCTTCCTCAAAGAAATCTTCACTCCACCAGAGGACTGCCGCCTGGCAGTCCGGAGCAAACTCTATGACCTTTCTGAAAATGCTGGTGACGGCCCTGGCCCAGGCACTGACCTGGTGCGGCGGCCATCAGGCCCGGAAATTTATTGAAATTCGCCTGCGTCAGGCAGGCTACGATGACAGCAGTATTGATACAGCCCGGGAAGCGGTCACGTTGCTGGTCACTGCACTTATCACCGCCCTGATGGCGCAGATACTGAAGATTCTGGATACGCTGTAATCCTGCCCGCCATATCCCTCCCACCGTGAACATCATATCTGCCCCTGCCTCCTCACGGAGCAGGGGCTTTTGCTTTTATACCGTCAGATTAATCAGATGAGGAATCAACTATGCGATTAGCCAGCCGTTTTGGTCAGGTGAACCAGATTCGACGTGACCGTCCCTTAACCTGCGAAGAACTGATGCAGTATGTCCCCAGCGTCTTCGGGGAAGACAAGCACGACTCCAGAAGCGAAAAGTACACCTACATACCCACGATAACCCTGCTGGAGAACCTTAAACACGAAGGGTTCCAGCCGTTCTTTGCCTGTCAGTCACGTGTGCGCGACCAGAGCAGACGGGAACATACAAAGCATATGCTGCGCCTGCGTCGTGCCGGTCAGATAAACGGTCAGCAGGTGCCGGAAATTATCATCCTGAATTCGCACGATGGCGCATCAAGTTTTCAGTTACTGCCGGGGATATTCCGAAGTGTATGCACTAATTCGCTCGTCTGCGGACAGTCGTTTGGCGAGATCCGCGTGCCGCACAGGGGGGATGTCGTCGGGAAGGTGATTGAGGGTGCCTATGAAGTGCTCAGCGTCTTTAACCGGGTGGAAGAGAAACGTGACGCCATGCAGTCCCTGCAACTCCCGCCACCAGCACAGCATGCACTGGCTAAAGCGGCGCTGACATACCGTTTTGGGGAGGATTACCAGCCAGTAACTGAATCGCAAATTCTTGCTCCTCGACGCTGGCAGGACGAGAGCGATGACCTGTGGACCACTTACCAGCGCATTCAGGAAAACCTGCTGAAAGGCGGTCTGCCTGGACGTACCGCACAAGGTAAACGCAGCCGGACCCGCGCCGTAAGCGGCATCGACGGAGACGTGAAGCTAAACCGCGCCCTGTGGGTGATGACCGAAAACATGCTGGCACTGTTTGACCACTAATGTTAGCCACTTAAATTAAAGGAGATACCCTCACCATGAACACAACAAACTCATTATCTGTTGTTGCTGAGCTGGCTCCCGCCACGCAGCGTGCCATTAAACACGCCTTAACTTTGCTGAAAAGCCAGTTGCGTGAGCCCGGCATGTCATTTACATCGAGCAGTTCAGTTCGGGACTGGTTGCGCTTGCAGATGGCATTACTTGAGCGGGAAGCGTTTATGCTGCTCTGGCTCGATAACCAGAACCGCCTGATTGCTCACGAAACTCTGTTTAAAGGCACCATCAACAGTACTGAAGTCCATCCCCGCGAAGTAGTGAAGTCAGGCCTGAAGCACAATGCGGCAGCAGCCGTACTGGCGCACAATCACCCCTCCGGTCAGGCGGAACCTAGTCATGCCGACCGGCAGATAACGAAACGGTTGAAGAGTGCCCTGACTCTCGTGGATATCCGGCTGCTCGACCACCTGGTGGTGGGCGGAATGGATGTTGTCTCGTTTGCTGAACGTGGCTGGCTTTAAAGGAAGATTATTAATGAAAATTATCAGTAAACGTCAGGCGATGGCGATATACCGACAGCACCCTGAGTCGCGGTTATTTCGCTTCTGTACCGGGAAATATCAGTGGTACGGCAGCGTCTGCCACTATTACGGCAGGGAGGTTCAAAACATCAACGGGGTACTGGCTGTCTTTGCTGAACGTCGTCAGGACCGCAACGGGCCTTATATCAGCCTGCGTAGCGTGACCCTGAATTAACCTTTTTAAGGAGTGCAAAAATGCAGAATAAAAGAAAGATCGCAGTTCAGGATATTGCAGAGCCGTGGTGGGGACTCCGAAGCGATTTCTCACCGTGTTTTAGTGCCCGCCTGGCACAGGAGGATAACCAGTTGCATTACCTGGCTGACCGCGCCAGCTTTAACGGTCAGTTCAGCGATGCGGATTTACGTCATCTCGACCTGGCTTTTCCTGTACTGATGAAACAGCTAGAACTGATGCTCACCAGTGGTGAGCTTAATCCACGGCACCAGCACTGCGTTACGCTGTACCACAACGAACTGACCTGTGAAGCGGATACGCATGGTAGTTGTGGCTACGTTTATCTCGCTATCTATCCTACCCAACGCTAAGTCCATTTCCCAACGAGAAAACTTATGAAAACTCCTCCTGTAAATCAACGGGTGGCGAAGCCATGCCCGCCGCCAGTACTTGTCTGGCAAACGTTGCTTACGCGTTTACTGGAGCAACACTATGGCCTAACGCTGAATGACACTCCGTTCAGTGATGAAAGCGTTATTCAGGAGCATATCGACGCCGGTATTACGCTGGCGGATGCCGTTAACTTTCTGGTGGAAAAGTACGAGCTGGTTCGTATCGATCGCAAGGGATTTAGCTGGCAGGAACAATCGCCTTATCTTCGGGCTGTAGATATTTTGCGGGCGCGACAGGCAACTGGTCTGTTACGACAAAGCCATAATCTTTTGACACGCTGAATCTTGCGAGTCTCCTTCCCGAATTACATTCCCGATCTGTCTTCCTTATTTACTCATTGCATAATGCGCCTGCCACTCCCGGCGGGCGTGTTTGCTTTTTACGGACAAAATATCATGCAAACAGAAGCTGAAGTTTTAACCGATCATAGTGAGCTAATTTGCTCGACCAGCATTGAGCGTATCGTCACAGGACGTGATGCTGCGCTGAGCTTGATAGAAATCCTGATCCATAAGCTTGATGATATCTCGCGGTTAACCTCCAGCATCGGTGGTGATGTAGCGGAGCATTGGGCGATGCGACAGGGCCATTCCTTTGACTGCTGGCTGATGCAATCAGTAGATAAAGCGATGCCGGTGATTACCCGCAATATCGACCGCAGTATCTGGCGCGATCTCATGCTGAAGTCCGGGATGTTGACCTTGATGGATGCCGAAGCCCGCAGCCAGTGGGCTAAAAACCTCGAAGAGGGCGATCTTCCAGCCATCAGTGAAGCCAACATCCTAAGTACCTTTAAACAACTCCACCACAATAAACAGGATGTTTTCGAACGTGGGATTATCAACGTATTCAAAGGACTAAGCTGGGACTATAAAACCAACAATCCCAGCTGTTTCGGCAAGAGGATCATCATCAACAATCTGGTGAAGCACGACCGATGGGGCTACTGCCTGAATTGGGGCTGGCGGCGCGATCAGTTAGCCGATCTGGAACGGATGCTCTACTTGCTGGATGGTAAAACCATTCCTGATAACCGGCATGATGTCTCCATCCGGTTTATGGATTTCGTGCGCGACAATCCGCATCAGCAGATTTTCGAAGATGAGTTGTTCACTATTCGCTACTTCCAGAAGGGCAGCGGACATATCACTTTTAAACGCCTGGATCTGGTAGAGAAGATGAACGATATCGTGGCGAAGCACTTTCCTGGGATGTTGCCTGCGAAATGAGATGTGATGTTTTTATAGGCACCTCTATGCTAATCTTAATAGGAGTTATTAAATGTTATTAAACGAGGTAATCCCTATGGGTTCGCTTACTAAACAAACCATCAGTGCACAGATACCCGTTGAATTGGCTGCCGCTGTTGAAAATCTGGCAATTGAGTTGGACCGCTCTAAGAGCTGGATTATTAAAGAAGCGTTGACCAGTATGCTGGCTGAAAGAGAACGGCGTCATCAGAGCATTCAGGCCGGTCTTGCCGATGTGGATGCCGGTCGCGTGATGAGCCACTCGGACATGGTGGATTTTGCTAATCGCTTAAAGAAATCCTGATAAATGGAAGTTTACTGGACGCTTAAAGCTCAGGATGACCTGGAGCGTATCTACCGTTTTGCCCTTCAGTACAGCCGCCAGCACGCCGATGACGTTTTGGATCGCCTGATTACTGGTTGTGCTGGTCTTACAGCGCATCCGGCAATTGGCGTACAGCAGACTCGGTATGAACCTCGTGAGGTCCGAAAAGTATTATTCGATGATTACGAGGTTCACTACGAACTTCGCGATAATGACATCTATATCGTGGATCTCTGGCATACCAAAGAAGAACGATGAAAAGATTTTCTTTTCGTCCATGAGTGTTGATGAATGAGTAAAAACACAGCTTTGTGTTTTTTACTCAATTTTGTGTTTTAATGGCACTTTCTACTCCTTCTGAAGGATGGATGCCATGTTACAGAACAGCATCAAACAGCTCCGTACTCAGCTATCTATCACCCAGCGAGAGCTGGCGTTTATGGTCGGCACCAGCCAGCAACAAATTCAGCGTATCGAAACCGGGAAGGTTGCGGCAAAGCTGAGTCTTGCACAGGCAATATGCAATGCCCTGGATAAACCTCTAAACGTAGTGTTCCCGGAAAGCGATCGGTTGATAAACGACTTCCGCAAGAAGCGTCGTAAAACCGATGAAGATCTTGAGGCGATAGCCACAAGCGGTATTGAAATGGATAGCGGTCTCTGGACCGTAAAACTTTGGCTACAGGGACATCAGGACTATTTGCTGTTGCCCATTTCAGCGGCGGATAAGCGGAGGTTTTATTATTATTTTCAGGAAAAAACCACCCCAAACACAGAGCGCTTCTTCGTTTTTGATTCTTCCGAGTATCGTTATGCGTTAAATATACGTGAAGTGGCATTTCACCAGTTTTTGTCTGATGGTCTGCGGCCAATCGTTGACGAAGAGGATGATGCCTACGAAGACGATTATTTTAATGTCCATATCACCCTGGCGAACGGAGGGGGTGAGATTCCACTGTGCGTTGAGTCTGATGCGCCGCAAAACGAAGAGGTGGATGATATCGGTCAGTTGAATGCGTTCTTTGAAACGCTGGATGGCGAGCCTGAAACAACGGATCGTTACGTGCTGACCGACGAGGATGGTGAAGATGCTTTTATCCGTATTGGTTCTATCGCGATGGTACGAGTCGCACTTGACGCGCTAGAGCCTGTGGAAGATGATGAGGAGTGATTTTAAGTTAGCTAAGTTTTCAGAGAATCGCGCATGAGTATACATGTGAGTATATATGGCGGTTCTCTTATTTTTTAATGTCAATTATTTCAGTTGGTTACGTCGACAATCGCGGTCCGGCCTTCGCACCAAGTCACTAAATTCCTTATAATATAGCTAGTTAGACAATAAAATCTGTCTCTTTTGCCTGTAAGAAATGCTCTGTTATGTCCCTTGAAAAAGCCGCTGTGGTTGATAGTGGTAATTGGGATGTTAACTCATAGCGGCGTGTCGTTCCAAGCGTCAAACACGTACTGAATCAACTTGAAAGCTATGACGTAGCCACCGTCTCTAAACAATCCCAAAAACTTTTAGTGAAGCGCATTTTAGCCCGATGCCCCCGTTCTGTCGCCGTCGCGAGACGCCGCAGGGGATAAACAGGTTTATGGTGGTCACGGTACTTGCAGACCATATGCAAGCTCTGCCAGCGGTTCGGCCTCGCTCCCTTTGGGTACATGGTCATCCTGATAAACTTCACTAACTGACATAACTCTGATGCTGTCGCCTGACGACTCCGCTTGTTGTCTTACCACCAACGGGGCTTATGACTTTTATTGTGTCAGTAAACGGCATATTATCAGTGATAGTTCAAACAGTTATCTGGTAGAAAATGAAGACCAAAAGAAAGAGCTTTAATCAATTCTTATGGCATGATATTGATTTTGAAGATGATGCTGCAAAACAGGAAGAATACCTTGAATCTGCATTGCCACTTATTGGCCAGATTGTTATGTATTTCAATGCGCTAGAGAAAGAATTAGATAAAGTCATTTATGAAGGATTCAGCGATCGGTCAGATCAGTTAGGAATAATAATTGTGCATAACATGAATTATGCAGCAAAAGTCGAGTTGTTTAGACGTCATTCCGAATTATTCCATTTGGGTGTTGGGCAGCATGTTGATATGTTTGAAGGTCTTATAAAGGATCTCAAGGAATGTGGACGGTTACGAAACATTACTGTACATGCTGACTGGGATAGCACTGATGCCGAAGGATATACATATTTAGGCATCAAAATAACTAACAATGGAATATCTCAGGAATATATCCAGTTTGACCTAGGGTCATTGGAAAGTATCCTTCAATTGATTTTCAGTACGAGATATAAGTTGAGTGATTATTCAGACTTAAGGGGAGATATACTGGCTTCACATTAGTGCTATTTTTTTACTAAATAGCTAACACATACTATCGGTAAAAGACAACATCGCAATGGTAAAGCTGCCGTGAAGAAGACATTGATTGATTGGATCATAGAGACTGATAACTGGACAGGAATTGCAGCGTGGGCGGGTTTCGGTTTGTCAGTATTTCAGTTACTAAAATCAAGAACATCGCTAAGACTTTACCTCGGGTGTGATCAGCACGAGGACAGAATATACGTTTCGAACATAAGCGCACACGATGTAACGTTGAGTGCAGCCGGTGTAGTAACAGCCAGTGGACGCCTTAGAATGTTATCCGACGAATATTCGGACGAGAACATGATCACACCGATGCTACCAAAAAGATTGAAAGCACGAGACGAAATGGTCTTGAACGTGCCATTCATAAATAAGGCTCATCACAACAAAGTGCATCATCGTGGCGGGGTTTATATCAAAACATCTGACGGCAAGATGTTCAGTGATGTTTGTTGGATCAAACGCCAATGGTGGTGGTTACTGTCTGTAATACTACGAGACACAAAGCGATACTAAGTTGATTGCTAGTCCGAGGTGATGTTCTGCCCAGCGTAGCTGCTGGGTGACACACCTTCAATGATTCTTATTAGTGTGTAGGGGGGCATGTTGGATTTTAAAGCTGAGTTTATTGGCGGCAGCCATAGCGGCGAGGTTATATCACCGATGTCCGAGGTAGAACTTAATAAACTAGGGTATAAAGTCCATTTACGTGGTACCCCCTCTGGCGATGAAATGCCTGTATACGTTGTTGTACCTATTGAATGGTCAGCGGATGAAGCACACAGAGCCATAATGCAGCGCTGGGGTAAACGCAGACGGTAGATGTCGCGCATTTCTCTTAAACTGGCTGCTGTGTTTGGTGCTAATTATCCATGCAAAGTGGCCTAAGCTACGTGGAAGAATGATCAGTTTCGCATTATTTGGTTCAAGGAGGGCTACCCCACAGCCTCACTCTCTGAATGCAAAACAGCCCCACAATCCCACTGTTAAAAGTCCCCCGCTTGAAAAATTGCATGTTTATAGTTCGGCCTCCCTCGACGGTTAAGGCTTCAACTTCCCCCGTGCGCCTCTCCCAGCCGAAGGCTGGGCGGGCTGTATATCGATTTGCCTTCCTCTGTGGCGTTTATGACCCTGTTTCGCGTTCTGAGCGTGAGGCTGTGGGTTAGGGTTACTCTTCTCTTTAAACGCTAAATCACTCCTGAATCCCCACTGTTAAAGCACTTTGCGTTGATGCTGGGTGCTGCTCTTGCCTGCGCTTGTATCTGTCTCGTTTGGGTATGCTTCAAAAACACTGGGACCTGACGGGCTGAACGCCCTCGCTGCGGGCTTGGAGCATAGCCGATGTTAATTTCTCGGAAAGGGAGATATTATCCATAATAGCGTCTCCGGGGCCTGGAGACGTAATACATCACGTACTCAACAAAATGAAATGGGCTTCTGGTATGAACGAAAATCTTTATCGTTTGATTGCTGACTTTCAAGATAGTGTACAGGTCGCTTTAAAGCTAATGCATCGTTCTGGCATCCAAATGCCATCCAGTAGCTATGGATGGATTGAATCTGATATACCCAGTGTTGGTGAGTTAGAGGGCGGTATTAAATATTATAAACATGGAGCTGGATGCCGGGTAGAACTGGATTCAGGTATCGTAGATTTTGATTTTGGGGAGCAGGGTGAGATAGGAGGGTTTAATTCTTGGTGGTTAACTAGCTTTGCTGGGAAGAATCTTACAGCCTACGGTTTCAGAAATTATGATGATGTTAAGGAACATTTGAAAAAGGCGCTAAATGATGGGGAATTGATTTTTCCAGACCACGATCTTTATTATTTTGCTAATGCACCACACACCTACGCTATCGAAATAGATTGCCGAAACCCTGAGGATATGCTCCCAAGTCGCAATCATGACCGTGTACTGACACTCCAAATTCATTATTTCGAAACGGCTGATCTTATGTTTAAAAATTACAATAAACTCAACCAGAAAATGAAAAAGAATGGCCATTTGAGTCATCGCGAACAATTTGACATGGGTATATATCTTTCTACATGGCTAGGTTTTTTAGGTGTTGTCTGCGAAGGTTTCCGATCGTTAAAAATGCGACTTTTAGTCGAGAATGAACGTCCTGAAAGTTTCAAGGAATTATTGCCAATTTCAGATAGCATCGGAAAGTTGATGAAAGAACATTCGGATTCGTTGAGGATATTTAGGAATAATGTGTTTCATCTTAGAGAGAATGCTGATTTTATACACCATTTTTTTGATAAGGAAGTTGAGCGTCTTTCATGGGCATTTGAATTACATATGGCACTTTCAGATTTTTTTTCGCAGTATAGAGTTTTTTGCGAAGTGCATTATGTTATTAATGGGCGTAAAGGAGAGAGCAACTTGATAAAGGAAAAGCTATCACGCTCTAAGAAAATTAAATATTGAGAATGCTTGCTAATGAATTTAGCCATTCACCTTTAAAAGCCGTGAAAAGAGTCAGTAAACAATGAGTAAACCACGTCAACCTTTGTTTCCTAGTATCTGCTTTATTACGATTAGATGGGGGTATAACATAGTCTCGACGGCATCTGAATTTCGTACTGGAAGTAGCTAATTTAATATGGCCATAGGGTCGGTTTTTTAGTTGATTTTAATTCCTTTTTTTCAATTTATTGAGTTTTCAAAAGAGTTGTTCACAGCGGTATTTCGTGACGAAGGCTATATTGTCAAATATCTGATGTGATATTATAAAATTACTGGTGCCTTAATTTTATGAGTAAGTATGAACAAGGAAATCAATACATTAAAGCTGTTGAATGAAATAGGGAATGCCCCATCATTTAGTGATGCGATGGGGCAGTATGAATATTTCAAAAACGAGTTAAAAGAGTGGAGGGTTATTTACTCGCATGAGTCTGTTGGTGGGCCATTTTATCTGCCTAAAAAAGAGTTGTCACCAAAATGTTACCTCTTAACGCCATTTAAAGGAAATTCGCTATGTGTTATTGATAAAGAAGTGATTGAAAGTAAAGGTATAACTAAGCATTTCATTTCAACAGCAATATATGTTGATAGTAATACTGCTAGCTATATTCGTTCATTTGCCTATGAAGCTCAGCCATCAGAACGAGTTTATCAGGTCTGTAGCTCTATATCTGAAAACATATCGCAAGATGATATTAATATCTTAAACATGGCATTGTATCTGTCTGAGATAGAAAATAACCTGAAAGAAACTGATATTGAAAAGGTTAGAGAAACTGTCGCTGCTTTAAAATCAATTTCTATGGTGAACTCTCACTTCAATTCATCGTGGAGAGAGTTATTTCTAAAGAAATATAAGGAGGTGTCTGAAAGGGAAGCCGATGTTCTTCTATTTGACTACTATAATAAAAGTAGATGCTCGTTTGGTCAGTTTTCGGAGATAGTAGACCTAATGGAGCTATTGTTGTTAAAGACTAAAATAATTGAATACAGTTCAAAACGTTCCTCTGAGAATAAGTTAATGGACTTTTTATCTATTATTGATAAAGAAATATCTATTTTAATGCCAAAGGAAATCGCTGTTTGTGTTGATATTATTTTTCACAGTAATAAGTTGCAAACAACTAGGAAGCTTAATGGCCTTACAAATACATCTGAACCACTTCAATTGATTAGAAACTGTGCTATGGATTTATTCATGGCTAGAATGTTAGATTTGCTGACTAATACTATTGGTGATAAAAACAATACACAGTTTCACCTTGCACAAATATTAACTTGCGATGTTGATGTTTGGGATATATTGAACCTCACTGGGCTCAATGCTATTGCGGTTCATCGAGAGTCACATAATACACTTCCAATTTATAGTAATGATTTCATGGAGTGGATATTTGAGACCCTTGGAGCTAAAAAGCTAGAGAGCATATCAAGAATGTTTACGCTTCAAGGTGTGGTTGAAAGAAAAAAAAGGCGTTCTCATAATGAGATAAAAGATAACCTGTATAGATCCCGTAATGAGTTAGTTCAACTATTGAGAAGCAAAAGAAAAATATGAGTTGCTACTGTTTTGTTAGATGCGCATGAGTCAGGCTGACCTTGACGCTCTGAAATCTGAAGATAACGGGGATGAATAAGCGTTAGTTCTTCGTTCACAGCAGATTTCACCGAATACATCTATAAGCCTGCGTAGGTGAATAGTAAAGTGTTCACTGTTCACCAACCATTCACTTGTTAACTTATTGAATATTAATAATAAAAATCACAAGTGAACAGTATGGACAGTTTTCCATAAAAAACTTTTTACCCCATATCTGAAGGAGTCAGCTTTGGCGTCTAGGGGGGAGAACGCATTCAAATGAACAACCTAATGATGGATTGTTCCGGTTAGGATCCGGTATAGGGAACCTAACCATAGGAGACTTGATGGCTTACGATACAGCAATGGGCAAAAAAATGCTTGGGGGCATAAAAGGGGGCACTTTTTATTGTTGTTCTTTTATATTTAATACATTTCAACTACTTATATGAGCATTTGAGTCCGACCTTCGCACCAGGTCTTCTCTAATTAGTTGTTTTTAAATAACTTTTTCCGATATTTTGCTTGTAATCGCGTAGCCCCTCTTACAAAAGGGTGTACGAGGCGATGTCTCATCGATATAAACTCTATCGTCGAACCAGCGGCATTTATGTTGTCCGCATTAGCGTTCCCCAACGTTTTCGTCGATACGCAGGACAGTGTGAGATTCACACTTCAACAGGCACTCACGATCTTCATGAAGCGAAGCTAAAGTCCGGGCTACTGTTGGCGGTCTGGTATCAGACCTTACAAGAGTATGAACAATTGGATCACCGATCTTTAAATGACAGCGCCCCGCTGCTGACTGGGGAGGGTATGATTTCGCTTTCCAACTTTGCTCAGTCAGTTGAGTTGCCTGTTGCGCAATTAATACAGGCGGTGATGAACCGCAATCTGCCCGTATTTTGGCTGGCGACGGGGCAAGCTGGCTTTTATGTTGAGGTTCTCTCTGAGGCTGAGCTAGACCCGCTTGATGGTAGTTACGTTCTTAATTATGGCGAAGAGCAGGGTATCGAGGGGGTTGCTAAAGGTTATCTGCAACTCACTGCGCAACCAGCGCATTTACGTAACATTATTAGCGACGGTTATTCAGAAGCTTCGGTATGCTACCGATGATATCTTCGCGTGGGCCGCTGCGCCAGTCAGCGCTTGCATAAAAGGCATCAAGAACCGCAGCCATGCTTTCAACACTGTCAAAGGCGCGAATGAGATAGTAGCAATCCGGGTCATGAAGCGAGGTGCCAAACGACACAACATCTGTGGCGTCGGTGTAAAGTGTCTGCTGAACTGACCGATATACTAATTACACTGACTGTTGCGGCCTGACATTATAACCTTTCATGTATGATGCTTGGGTCAATAAAACACATCTTACTGGATTCGCTTAAGCAGGATTTTTTGCCATGAACAAAAAAGCTTTTTTTTTGTTGCTTTCCGTTACCTCTTTTCCAGGTTTTGCCGTTGTCATACCTGACCCGGTTCCTTCAGATGCTTGCCACTTTCTTTCAGGAATGCCCTTCATTAAAACTCCGTCAACCTATAAACCATATGCTGAAGGCAGCGAAGACTATACGTGTGGAACACCCTATTTTGAAATAGAAACGCCGAATAGTGGAGACACTATGAACAATAATATTGCTTACTACGTATCAGGTAATAAGGACAAAACAAAGAAATTGATGCTTATGCTCAATATGAATAATCAAGAGCCAAATGCCGCCAAAATTTCTCGGAGTTATTTTATAAACGGTTCATTTGAGATAATGAAAAAGATGTTTCCTCATTCTCCCGGAAAAGTTGCCGACATTGTTGGCTCACTAAGTGAAGGAAAAGACGGTGAATGGGTAGTCGATGGGTGGAAAGTCTCTTCAGTTAAAAAAGTCTGGCCTACTGGTAGAGGTTATGAGCTTCGTTTCACAGTGAAATCTGACTGATTGTGTAGAGGTAGCGCGTGAATACGGCGTTTCCAGGGCCACTATAGCTGCGTTGCTTTAAACGTTTCTGACCTTTCATTACAACCGCGAGTTTGGGGTTGGTTAGCGTGTGAGATTCAAAGCGTGAAAAAGATAGTGGCACCGTTTCCGGTAAGGGCAGCAAAGAAGATCGTCGAGGTTGAATGCCCCCACTTATGAGTTCGGGGGGCTAATGGTGGTTACTCAAATGAAGCCGCGATGATTTCCCCAGTGTTGGCGTTGAAAACACAAAAATATTGAAGCGGTGTTTGCATTCCAAGGCTATTAATCGCCTTAGCTTGTTGTCCGAACATTTGAATAGTTCGTTTGTTCTCGTCGTGCCAGAGGTAGGTGGTGAATCGCGATTGATCTTCGTTGCCTGACCATACATGACGGAATGTCGCTTTCTTGTCCATTACCTGCCTGCACTCCCTGACCGGGTTGTGGTGCGTTTTCGCATAGCATTCCGGGCTGTTACCTGAACATAAGGCATTTTGTTTTGTTAGCGGTTGTTCTGCACCAACTGCGGAAAAGGTGCATACGCCCAGCAGTAATGAGAGCGCGCCCAGGGCACCCCATGCAATTGCGCGTAGCGTGCTGATCTGCCGCTTTGATACAACATGAACGACCATACTATAACTGGCCCAGCTAAGCGCGGCTCCCGCTGACATCGGTAATAAAAAGTCTGCTCCCGCCATGATTCCCTCACTTTCCAAACCACATCGCGCCTAATAGCGAACGATGGTGATGACCAACCGATGACGATCATCATACTTCTTGGATTTTAAATGTCACTATTGGTGTTTATTTTGAATCTATTGGGCTGTCATGATACAGGCGATGAATGCGAGTGACTAAGCTCACTGGCGCAAAAATAGATTCAAAATGTCTCATATGGAGCGTGGCCTTACAGTGGTCAAAATTGCACATTCAGCGCATGAAAAAATCCCTGAGAATACAGTTTGGCGAGCGGGTAAAAGAACTGCGCATTGCCACCGGAATGAGCCAGGAAGCGTTTGCTGATCGGTGTGGGTTTGCCCGTAGTTATATGAGTCGTATTGAACGCGGCGGTTCTAATGCGTCTCTGGATGCGATTGAGGTGCTGGCTAACGCTCTGAGTGTTGAGCCGTGGCAGTTGTTAGCGCCTGAATCATCTGAAAATGATGACCCAGATCTGTTGGTTCCATACGCGGCCGATGGTTCGTGTTTTCACCCTGGGCTAGCGAGTTCCAGAGATGGCTCCTTCGGTGTGGGCGATAAGACCGCTCAGAAGCGCTTTGGGACGTTTTCCGAAGCCCTTGAGTATCTCCGTAGCATGGAGACGGCAAAATGGCGCAGGCCCAATGCCAGCGGCAATTGGGGCATTGTGTCAGCTGTGCGTTGGGACAAACTGGGGAAGTAGCGCAGGTATAAGTTTATAAATTCTGGTTTCTGTATTAATGAACAGTATATAGACGATTGAATATCCCCGGTTGCACATACTTCTTGCTTCTTGAGGGACGAAAAACATCGAAATACAGGTGCGTTACATAGGCGTTACGGTGGCGTTTTACCTTAGTCATGGAGCCGAGTGTTGCAAAAAATCATGAGATATCGTAATGCCTTGTATCCTCATTGATTTGTCCCAACAACTGATGACCTTGCTCTGATACGCAATAACGTGGTCTCGATGAGTTTTTTTCGTTATAAACGGCATCGACCATGCCCTCATTCATCAAGTTGATTACTATGTTCGCAACATTGCTAAACCCTGGAAAACCCCGTATAGCAAGGGTGCGATCCAGCCTCATCCAAGTCCAGTCGATGTCTTTTTCTGCCATGACTTTCAAGACATTGAGTTCTGTAGTGGTTAATGAGTATGTCTCTGTTATCATGATAAATTATGTCAAGCGAGGATGGCGTGTTCCCAAGATGCTTTAAGTTTTGATACCTCACTTAGTAATTCATCCTCGTTTAAATCATCTTCGTCGATTAACTCTGGATCTGAACAGTAAGAATCGACTAATGAGAAAACTGAGTCAAAAAACCTCTGAGTGGCTATATCGGCTTTTTTTGTATCAGATGAATCCCTGTAAGTTCGCCATGCGGCGGAGTATTCTTGTTCAAAATCCGGTGCAGAAATGTTACCGCACGTAAATGCGTCAATAAGATCCAAAATCGCCGATTCATTTTGATTAAAAGACATTGCCATTACCTATTAGGTCGGTTGATTGAGTATCTGACAGCTTCCATCCGGAAATGAAGTTGCCATCTGGTTTTGTCATAACATTTAGTTTGGTTTCTGGATTGTAGTAGTGATAGACATCCTGATTCCATCGATATTTACCTGTAATTCTATTGGTTAACGGATCGTCTATATGACTTTTTAACGCCTGTTCAAATGATTTTAATCCTTCCGCGTTTGGATTGCCGGGAACGTTGAAATCGACAGCATGTTTGAACTTTTTCTGTAGCTGTCGTGACTCGAAACTAACCAACGTTGAAGGCGATGGTTTAGGCGTTTTAGACAGATTGGATAGTGTTTCTATTTCATTTACTGGGGTTAATCTTCCGATGCCAAGTGCCGCTGCAACTGACGCACCGGTGATGAGTAATCCTTTGTTATCCATTACCTGATCGTAACCAGCTGGTGCATCCCCGCCGAGTTGTTCTGCGGTCTTCCTGAACCCCTCAATATTTCCGTTATAAATTCCGCCAGCGGCCAGAAGCCGACCCGCCGCTTTGCTGTTAATTGTTTTTGCAGCCTGAGCATGTTGCACGGGCGCTGACGGGCGAACGTAGTATACCGGGCGTTTTAGCTGATGTGATATGAGGTAGTGGAGCCGGGTATGCAGAAACAAGGGGAGGTCATCACGAAGGTTGCCGGAAAGCGTCAGAACGCCCCTGACGGTATAGCCGGTCATGTCTTTTCTTAGCAGAACTACCTTTCCGGATTTTATATCAGAATGCGTGTCACGGTATGCCAGCCAAGGGCACTGATGGTGAAACTGGTAATATTGGCTGACAAACTGTGAGTAGCTCTGCGGCAAATTCCATTCCTGGATGTTCCGGTTTGGCAGGGTGGTATCTACTAGATCTCGCGCCGCATAGTCTGGGTGGATGATGTGGGGAATGTCCTCAAGGTAGATATTGTCCAGTGACTTTGCCTGATAATGATGAAGCATAATTTCCCTTTAGCGCCACCGTCGCGCATCGATTTTAAACTGATCGATGTTGAACAAAACTTAAGACTACCCCTTAGTTTAAGAAGGGGGAGGTGTCAGGTGATCTCTAAGCGACTAATCTAAATGTGTTCTGAGATAACTGGCAAATTCTTATGTAGCGCCTCTGACAGAGACGTCCTACAATTCTGCTCTTTAAAACGAATGGGCACGCGATTACAGCAGCAGCTAACGGCGATAGCTGGTGCTTTTTACTTTTTCCCAAAGGCAGTGGATACCCGCAATGCGATCAATTTCCGTTTTTAAGGCCAGGGTTTCTGGTGCAAGAACCAATGGGCTCTTGTTGACCACGCCGTCCCGACCGCGTTTTACATACAGATACTTTCCATTCCCGAGTGCATGCTCGGATGCATAGCTTGGCTCGAATTTTCCAGCCTCAAGCCGGTAGCCGCCGGTCCCGGCCGTCGGGTCGTAAATGGTGCGGATGATGCCGTCCTGCGTCAGCGCTTCATCATCTTCCATAAACACCAGCGAGGTGGTCAGACGCACGATATCGCGTGGCGTAAAGTGCTCACCGGCGGTTTCATTAGAACTTTCCGCGAAACGACGGATAAGTTCTTCAAACACCAGGCCCATTTCATAGTTGGAAATCGCTTTCGGGCTCAGGTCAGTGGTAGAAAATTTTTTCACCACTTTAAACAGCAGGTTGGCGTCTTCCAGCAGGCCGACAAACTCACTGAATTTAAAATGCTCGAAGATTTCACGCGCGTCCGGGGAGAACGCCTGTACGTAGCTTTCCAGGTTGGCTTTGATGTCATTCTGCCCCATCTTGCCCAGATCCATCTTCGAGGTGTTGAAGAAGGAAAGTCCGCTGGCGCGCAGCAGAAATTTCTGTTTGGCATCTTCCGGCAGTGGGCTCGTTTTTAATTCATCATATTTCGCCACCACCGCGTCTTTGGTCTCAGCCAACACGCACTCAAGACGGCGCAGCAGCGTAAAGGGCAGGATCACGCGCCCGTATTGAGACTGTTTAAAATCACCGCGCAGCAGATCGGCCACCGACCAGATAAACGCAGCCGTTTGAGAAAAGTTCGTGTTAGTCATGAAGCCCTCGGAAGAGATCGCAGCCATGGAGCAAAATGCTCAGGCAAAAATTCAGTTTTGGAATGCAATGCGCAAAATAATACCTGCTACAGGGACTATCGCAACCGATATGGGTGAATTGCCACGTATAATCTAGACGACTTCTGAGTCGTTGATAATATGGTCTTTTATATTCAACTGGTGGCATCTGATCACTCGAACCATGCCGGCGCTTACTGTTATAAGACATTTCGATGTAATCAAAAATATCGCTGCGGGCTTCCTCCCGCGTTCCGTAGATCTTTTTCTTTATCCCAGCACAGCTTCATCAGCCGACAGACCCGATTAATCCCGCACTGTTGCCCGATATCTCGCAGGTCGAGATGGATCTTGCGATAGCCATAAACGCAGCCGGACTCCAGCCAGAACTGTTTAATTTGTCCTGTTAGCCTCAGACCTGCCTGATACCGTGGGGAATGCGGCTGCTGAAGCCAGGTGTAAAACCCAACAGGATGAACATCCAGCACCCGACAGAGCAGACGAACAGGCCAGCAGCAGATGTTGTCACGGATAAGGCGTACCTCAGTCGGATAACCGGGGCTGTGATGCATGATGTTGCTCTGTCAGCAAAATGCCCCTTTTTCTGGCTTGCTTCTTCTCGGCGTTTCCAGGTATAGTTTTCCCGCTGTCGCAAAATCGGCAGCCGGGCGTGAGAACCCGAGTTACTCAGTGGCGACACCGGACGCGCCATGCGTCTTTTTTTGTGTCTATGCCTATGTGCACCTGTTGTTTACGCACCGGTTCTTTAACCGTTGTCGTACCTGCGTAATGGTGGCTCAGGCGGGGCAGCCCTCGGGCTGGCCGGTAGCCATTGAGGCCGGTTTCTCACCCCCGTCTGGGCTACCACCAGAGCGTGAGAACTCCGGTGGTGGCAATAACCACTACTCAATGGAGGTTGCCCCTATGGCTACGCCCCTCACCCTGTCTCACCCGCAGTTTATCTTTGTTTTCGCTGCCGTTCGTCGTTCCGTACGTAAACCGCGCGTCTGTATGCTGCGCACTCTTGCCGCTTATAAACACATCGCTCACCTGCCGGTTGCGGAGGTGCACGCATGAGCCAGCCCATCCTCACCCTTGACGATCTCAGACATCTTGAACACCTGCGCAATATCGGCCATCTGGTCAGCAATCTGGCAGCGGAACAGGACAAGGTGACTGCCCGCCGCGATCCGGCTGAGCGTCTGCAACTTATTTCCCTGATTTACCTGATGACGGATCAACTCGATGCCGTGATCGAGCGCTGCAACCAGCGCTGGCTCGACGGGGCGGAACAGGAATGAAACCGCTGTTACCACCCGTACTGTGCGCTGTGCTTTACCGACCGCTGCGGGGGTGTCTCCCGTCGCCGGATTAACCTGCATTTCCCGGGGCAAATTGCCCGGAGAAGCGCGATCCGCACCTGAAGGATAACATCGCTCATAAGCTGGCCGTCATTGTACGCCAGCTTATGCAGCGGTTCGGTTAGTAAGTGTTCTTATTATCAGAGGCCAGGGCGCATGGGGATGTACAGGGGCGTAGATAAATTGCAGGATGTTCCCTCGCTTTATCAGAAAATCGTTACAGGGAAGGGGCAGTAACCATGAAAAAAAGAATGTTGTTGGCTGTCGTATTTCTCTTAACGGGGTGCCCTGGGCCAGGCGATCGAATGGTAGATCGCGAATCCACAACGGTGTTTATTAAAGATAATCATGTTTGTGTGGTGTCGCCACTGAAGCCACAAGAACGGATTACAGCTATTCAAATCAACAGCGATAATAGCAATTCTCTTCACAAGATTTTCGATGACAAGCCTGTTTATGTACCGAAGGGTGAGTGTCTTCCTGTATTCGGATTTAAGTTTACGGCAGGGGAGCGGTATTCATTCGCCTATAATATTCAATCTGAGAAATCAGAATCACATTTAGTCACTGCTGAATTTTTTTATCCAGAAGAATAAGGTGTATTAACTCTGCCCTAATCTGATAATTACCGATTATTTATACAGATATATATCAAATGACATGAGGCTGGAATTTAAATGGTGTAATTGCCTTTTTTGATATGTTCACTCCAGTAACGGAGACAGGCAAATTATGAGGGAAGAGAAACTCAAAGCCTTGCGGCTGAGCTGGCTAAAAACCTTAAAATAGAAGCCGGTCTCAATGCGTTTTCTCATATATTGACGAGGCTTTCCGTCGAAACGGTGCTCAATGCGGCCATCCCGGGATCGTGAAAGCACCTTTGAACCTCATCTGATAAAGAAAAATCAGACGCATATCCAGTTGTGCATCACCCATATAGTGCGACCGCTTCGATGTTTTGGACACGCAGTACGTGAGTATTGTCCATTTGGGTATGTATCATTTGCTCAACTTATTTTTCAAATCTGTTATTTTCACAAAGCCACCATCTGTTTTCTTCATTTTTTAAATAATTAGAAAAATATTTCTCTGGGCCTGTTGGTTAATATGTCTGCAACAGATTTCCGCAAAGAACTGTCTTCGTGTTAAATGAAAATCTATAATCGCAGTTTCTAATGTTGAGAAAGAAAAAAAGCTCATCATAAATATAGTCAACATTATAAAAAATAGCATCACTTGCTTTTTTGTTAATTATATCTTTAACGTCCCCTTTTATATTCCCTTCAGCATCAATGATGTAGGCCTTGTTTTGGTCTTTATCATAGGGTGATTTTATTAAGGCGACTTCATCGCCATTCAATAATAAAACGGGAGCGATTTTATTATCATCCTTAATTTCTATCTTTTTACCATTATGTAACCAACTTACACCCTTTGGTAATAACTCTATAGTACTCAATCTGTTAGGGTTGAGTTCCTTATCATAATTTCCAAGATCGTCTAATACTGTGTAATTGTGAATCGATGCCATTTTAACCACCACATTTTTTGGGGTAAATTTTTCTCGGTTTACCAACAGGTACAAGTCTCGCTCTATCCTTATAGTTAAGAATTTGAATTTGACTGCCATAACCCTGATGTTGTCGCCTAACGCTCCGCTTGTTGCTGTACCACCAAAACGGGGCTTATATGATGCTATTGCTTACCGTCTGGACTGCCTGAAAAATAGACTATAACATTGACAGTCAGAGTTTATATGGAGATGAACGCGTGAGCACCAGACGAGAGATAAAGGACGGGGCATCATTTGACGTACTCGACAGAGGAATAGTATACACCGAGGTGTTGGGCTGGATTGATATGGGGCATGCCCGTGGCAATGACGTGGCTGCGCTTAAACGTCAATTCGTTGAGGGGGAGCGTAGTGGTAAGCCGACTTATATAGCCATGTATCGGCAGGACATGGGTATCATCAAGTTCGCATCGCGGCTCGGTGTCGGGAAGTTCTCTCGCTGGGAAATTAGGCGTGGCCGGAGCACCGAAGATATTAACAGAATCATGCTGGCAATGATGATGAACACCGCATCCAAATTTGAAGGACTACAAAGCTTACGGTCATTCTCGTGGTATACGGACAGCGGCTTTAGTGGTGAGGATTTAGTTTCTGATCTGTTCGGGTTCTATCGGGCTATCATACCGGGTCGGTATGGTTATCGTATCAAGCCCGTGAGTTATGATTCTGCCGTTCGCCGCTGGGATTACTATGGGGCGATAGGTTCCCATAAAAATCGTGGTTTCCGTCCGATTCTGTTTCCTGATCCACAAGATTCGTGTGTGCGACACCAGCCGTATACGGTGAATCTTCCGCATTTTATGACATGGCTCAGGCCGTGGGACGATTTCGCATCCGGGGTAGTTAAGGTCATTACAAATGATGGTACATCGCTCTCGTTCATGGGGGCGAAGCAATGACAACTCTGTTAAAAGTCATAAAGTGGTGCGCACTACTGGCTGTCACCGTGCTTATTCTCGTATGGCTATTTGTCTGGCTCGTTGCATCTGGCTCTGATGAAACAACTGCCTACAAAGAAAATGATTGCTTCAACTACCACACTCTGACAGACAAGGACATTGAAAACGCCCCGCGTTTAACGGACGACTTCTATTTCGAGTCGCACCCCGGCGATGGTTATGCGCCTTCAAATAGCATTATCTTCAAGGGAGCGGGAGCTGTTGGTACAGCACCGTTGCGCTCTTACCTTGAAAAGCTTGGCTACACAAAGGAAAAGCGTAGCTTAGGGGAAAAGGAAATATGGTCAAAACCTGATCAGTTAAATGGGGATCTTTTCTATCTGTACTTTAATGCCGCCACGGGTGAAGTTGAGCTGACCAAGGTTATCAATAAATAAGTCTCCCCGGCTTGAAAAATTGCACGCTTATGGTGGCTCCTCCTTCAACGATAAAGGCTTCAACTTCCCCCGTTCACTTCTCCCAGTCGAGGCTTGGCGGGCTTATCGATTGGCCTTTCTTTGTGGCATTTATGGCCCTGTTTCGCGTTCTGAGCGTAGGTGTACCCTCTTATCTGCGCGGGTATCCGCCTTGTTTGGGTCTACCAATCTCGATCCCGCGCAACGCAGCAATATAAGCCGTCGTCGCGCGGATCAAGGCGAAGCACTCCATCCCCTTTATCGACCCGTTGTGAAGAAAGCCACGGTCTGCGTGAGCCGCCGGGTTTGTTTTTCCAGCGCATTCGCTGCCGCGACCGCCTGCTGAACCAGTTGCGTGTTCTGGTGGGTGACAGAATCGATTTGTACGATGGCTTCGTTGACCTGGCTAATCCCGATGCTCTGTTCATCCGTCGCAACGGAGATTTGCGACATAATGTCCGAAACCCGCTGCACGGCTTCAATCATCTCATCAATATTATCGCCGACGATTTTAATCTGCGACGAACCGCTGTTGACACGGCTGACGGACTCCTCAATCAGCTCTTTAATCTCCTGGGCTGCCTGAGAACTGCGTAAGGATAAATTGCGTACCTCGCTGGCAACCACGGCAAAGCCTTTCCCCTGTTCTCCGGCCCTGGCCGCCTCAACTGCCGCATTCAGCGCGAGAATATTGGTTTGAAAAGCAATGCTGTTTACCACATCGATGATATTGGCAATTTTACCGGCGCTTTCGGAAATGCCGTTCATGGTGTCATTGACATTCTGCATCATGACACCGCCACGCGAGGCAATATCCACCGCGCCGCGCGCCAGTTCACGCGCCTGTCCTGCGTGTTCAGCATTCTGTTTTACAGCCGCGGTAATCTCTTCCATGCTGGAGGAAGTCTTTTCCAGAGACATCGCCTGCTGATCGGTGTGTCCGGCTATCTCCTGATTGCCGGCGACAATATCCTGGGTGTTGGTGTTGATCATCTCCGCACCATCGCGGATCTCCTCAATAACGGAAGTCAGTTGCTCGCGCATTATCCCCATCTCATGCAACAGACTGCTGTTATCATTGGCTTTTTTATTTACAGTTTGTGATAAATCCCCGGCGGAAATCCGCGACACGACCTCAGCGGCATAACGCGGTTCCCCACCCAGTGTTTTCAATGTGCTGCGGTTAATCAGATAAACCAGCACCGAGAGCAGAATACTGATAGCGATAAATTGGGCGGTGTTCTGATAAAGAGAATTGAGAAAGACTTCCTGAATATCATCAACATAAAGACCCGTCGTAATAATCCATCCCCAGGAAGGCCACGGAATGTTATAGGCAATTTTGGGCTTCGGTACGGTGTCTCCTGGTCGCGGGAAATCATAGGCCGTGAAGCCTTCATGGCCATCCTTCGTTACTGCGACCATATCCCGGAAAATATATACGCCATTGGCATCGGCAATATCCGGCCCCTTGCCAATTAACGCGGCATTAATGGGATGCATAATGACCTGTGCCTGGGTGTTCAGAATAGTAAAATATCCTGTATCGCCATAGCGTAAGTCTTTAATGATCTGGATAGCACGTTGTTGTGCTTCCTCTTTTGATATCAGCCCTTTATCAACAAGTGCAGCTTGCGTTTTTACAACGTTAAGGGCTAACTGGGAAACATACACTAACTCCTTTTTCCGTAGCGCTAGCTGGTCATCTTTAATTGTTACTGAACCAAAGAATAATGACCCGGCAAGGCTTAGAAGTGCGACAAGAAGTGGAAGCCATAGTTTATGCGCAAAGGATAATTTCATAGCATGCTAACCTGTTGTTGTTGTATAGGGCAGGTATTGCGCTGGGCCCCCAGGTATCAGACCGCGCTTAATTTCTTTATCGGAGAGGTAAGGGAAATAATTAATCGATAATATTGGTATACACGTTATCCTTCAAACTGCTTCTTTGTTGGCTTCGCCTTTGCACCCCAGTCACTTACTTATGTAAGCTCCTGGGGTTGCGCAGTCTTGCCGCCTCGACGCAGTGTGAATGATTTTGTGTATCTATGTGAAATTATATATTTCTTTTTTGCCAAAATGGATATTAACTTTATGATTAATATGTGATTATTTCTTCCTGGATGGCATTTGTTCGGTAAGTTTTAGCGAATATATGAACGTATTGACGCTAATCATTTATGATGTAACAACGAAATGCTCATGGCCGCGTAACATGAATTAGATCGAAGCGGTGTGATGTTTTTCACATTATTCCTGGATGGCGACATCACTGGCACGGTGGCGTCGCCATCGATTATCATTACGCCCGATATAATAAACAAATTCAGCGGGTGATTGGCTGAACGAAATATATCTTATGATCGAAAGTACGCTAATTATCACAGCCGTTGCTGTAGATAAGCGCGAATACAGCAATATTGATAACCTTGCGAAAGATACAGGCTGTATTGCCCGTTATCACCAGGGCCAGGTGTTGTTCTCGTAATCAAGGAAGAGATGGCTTCTGGCGCTCCGGTGTTGCTCAATCACATTGACCATGCCGTTGACGCTGGTACTCACATCAATCTCAGCATCCACTGTCCCATCCAGCGTGCCCATCGCTGTCGCCACCCAACCGGGATGAATGGACAGAACCGTCTGTGATCCCTGGCTGATATCCATATAAATGCAGCGAGCCAGCATATTCAGCGCCGCTTTACTGGCCCGGTAAAGCTCAAGGCCTATCCCCGGTTCGGTATTACCGGCAATACTGCCCCGGTGCGAGGACATAAAAACCAGGCTTCCATCCGGCTTAAGCATCGGCAAAAGGTGTCGGGCCAGGCGGGCGGGGCCAAAAGCATTGGTCATCATGATGTGCTGGAATTCAGCATCAGAGGCCTGTAACACTGACTGATGCAAGGGGCCGTAAATACCCGCAACCATAAAAATAACGTCAAACCGTCGTTCACGGATCCTGCCGATCATGGGCCCGATATGGGACTTATCGGTGACATCAATCTCGCCAGTCGTTAGATTGCCAGGGTAAGTCTCTGCCAGGGCAAGCAGTGAGGCGGTATCCGCATCCGGTAAGTGTGTGGCAAAAACTTCCCAGCCTCGCTCCAGGTACGCTTCTGTCAGGCCCAACCCCAGCCCTTTATCTGTCCCGACAATCAAAATGCTCTGCTTTTTCATCATTATCTCCAGGTTATTGTGCGGTGTAGCCGCCGTCAGCCATCAATACCGTTCCCGTAACGAAACTGGCTTTAGGGGAGGCAAGCCAGATAATCGCTTCAGCAATCTCTTCCGGCTGTGCCACCCGCCCAAGTGGATGCGCGTGTCCATAGCTGGCCAGCGTGGCGCGGCTGTCTTCCACTATGCCGGAAAGGATATTCGTTTCGACGACGCCAGGGGCGACGGCATTCACCCGGATGTCATACTCAGCTGCCTCCAGCGCCAGAACTTTCGTCAGTTGGGCTATTGCGCCTTTAGAGGCGGAGTAGGCAGCCGTGGCTTTCATGCCCACCATGCTGACCACGGAGGCCACATTGACGATCGCGCCCTGCCTGCGGGGCTGCATGACCTTCAGACTTTCCCTGCTCAGGAGAAAATACCCTCTGGCATTAATGGTCATAATGTTGTCCCATTCTTCAACGGAAGTGTCGGTCGCGAGTTTATTCAGGGTCTTGCCCGCATTGTTGATAAGAATATCCACGCCGCCAAATTCGGTCTGCGCAAGCGCGACCGCGCTGATGACCTCATATTCCTGGCTGACATCACAACGTTGGGTTATCACCTGATTGCGTTGTGCCAGCGTATGGAGCATCGGGTCGATATCCAGAGCCAGTACCTTCACGCCATGGCTGACGAGAAGTTTTACGGTGGCTTTGCCAATATCACCTGCGGCACCCGTGACTATTGCCACTCGGTTCTCTAATCCAAAAATATCTGTCATTTTTATTCCTCACATACTGCGTCACGTTGTCCGCAAAAGGATATGAGAGGCAGCGCAATGCAACAATGAAGGTTACTGTAGAAAGATTATCCTTTTCTGTCAGAATGAGATTTGCTAAGCGTGTCTGATGCGTAAAAACTTATCCTTTCATATATTCAGGAGGAACAGTGTCCGGAGTGACCTCAAGCCTTACACGAAAAATGATCCCTGCTTTGCTGGCGCTGGCTCCTGATGAAGGCTACACGCGCACCCGTATGAAGGAGATAAAGCTGTTGCGGGTCAATGAGTCGATGCCCCATACGCCCGTCCTTTATGAACCCTGCATTGTTATTGTTCTGCAGGGAAAGAAAACCGGGTTAATGGGCGCAGAGGAATTTACTTACGATCCTGGGCATTATCTGGTTGTCTCGGCACCGCTTCCTTTCACCAGTCAGACGACGGCCAGCCAGCAAGAACCTCTGCTGGCGATGTCTGTATCGCTTGATGTCGCCACTATTGCCGAATTACTGATTGAAATGGGTGAAGGCGACGGAAGAGGGAATGAGAAGGCGGGGATCCTGTTTTCCACCCCGCTGGGAGAAGAACTGGCCGATACGGTTTATCGCCTGCTGACGGCGCTTTCTGATGAAGAGCAAAGCAGAATACTGGGGCCGGGTATTCTGAAAGAACTTTATTATCGGGTATTGATTGATACCCAGGGCGCTGCAATCAGAGCGGCGCTCTCCGGAAAGGGACATTTCAGGCAAATTGCCGCTGCTATCCGCACGATGCATACCCGGTTTATGGATCATATTGAGGTTGATATGCTGGCGAAAGAGGCCGGAATGAGTTCCCCTTCGTTTCATCGCCATTTCAGGGCATTCACGGGTACCACACCAAAACAGTATCTGATTTCCATCAGGCTGCACCAGGCGCGTTTTTTAATGGTAAAGCGGAATGTTACTGCCAGTGAAGCCTCTTTTCGGGTTGGCTATGTCAGCCCGACACAATTTAGCCGAGAATTTAGCCGGTTCTTTGGTTGTCCGCCCCAAAAGGAAGCTCAGCGTTTGCGCCATTTATTAAAAGTCAAAGCGGAATCCTACTGGCCAGAATAATATTCTTTCGGCCTGCGTATTGGGGGAAATTAAAGAATGGATGAGCGTGATTTAGGCGAACAGTTAGTGTAAAAACAGCGCGATATATCGCGCTGTTACGACGAACGCCTGTCTCACTCAGAATGCGGTTTCCAGGGAATCTGTGACGCAATAATCATCATCCACCAGCGGCAAATACCGCCATTTATCGAATGCGGTACAGGGATGTGAAATACCACAGCCTACCCAGTCGCCGGGCTTTAATGCATCTTCTTCCGGCAGCACCAGATAGGCATGCTGATCGTTTACCTCGCTGATGCGCATGCCGGAAGCCGCACGCGGAGCGCTGCCATCAACATTTCGCACCCACAGCGGATTCGGCAGATCCTGATCAAACGGAACATCCCGGCGTCCGAAATCAACAAATGCCAGGCCTGGCTCGGGGCGCGACAACACCCGTCCCCAGATCTCCAGCGCGGCGGTGAAATGATGTGTAGCGCCAGGTTGCGCAAAAGGCGCGATACGCGCGTACAGCCCGCTGTCGTGCGCCATGTAAGCACCTGATCGAATCAGTGGCGTCATCGGTAGCGGCAGGTTCGCGGCCGTAAAACACGCTGAGACCACGTCAAACCACGCGCCGCCGCCCGCACTGAGGATAATATGCTGGCTGGCAAACAACTGGTGTTCGGCCAGCAGCGCCGCCGTGTCGATCAGCATCTGGCAGTACTCTTTTACGCGCTGTACGCCCGCGGCATCGCGTCCGGCACCGAGTGCACCTTCATAGCCCGCGACACCCACCAGTTGCAGGGCAGGGCTGGCGGCAATCGCAGCGGCAATCTCCAGGGCTTCCGAAGATGAGCGGCAGCCGGTACGCCCGCCGCTGACCGACATCTCCAGCAGTACCGCAATACGGCTGTCACCGAGATGCTGCTCCAGCAAACGAACCCCTTGCAGCGAATCGACGTAGCAAAGGAAACCATGGTCGGGATGCTGTTTTTGCCATTCGCCGATCCAGCGAATGCCGCCGGGGTCGACCAGTTCGTTGGCGAGGAAAACGTTACGAATGCCAAACTGACGCAACGCGCGAACTTGCGCAGGGGTTGCGGCGCTCAATCCCCAGGCGCCACCTTCCGTGACGGCGCGGCGCAGGATCGCCGGAGACATTGACGTCTTGCCGTGTGCCGCCAGCATCACCCCTTTTTCACGGCAAAAATCCGCCAGCTGACGCAGATTATTCTCCAGTGCTGATTGCTTCATCAGCATCAGTGGGGAAAACACCTCGGGACTGTTAAAGACTGCGGTGCCGTTAGCCAGCGGCTGATTGCCGGAACCGGCGACCGATTTAAAACGTGGCGCGGGCTGCTGCGCATCCAGTGCGCCGTCCGCCTGCAATGGAAAGTGAATCGACATCATGCCTCCTGTTAGTGCTCAAGCACGCGTGATAAGAATTGCTGGGTGCGCGGATTCTGCGGATTAACGAAAATTTGCTCCGGCGAGCCCTGCTCGGCAATCACACCCTGATCCATAAACACCACGCGGTCAGCGGTTTTACGCGCAAAACCCATCTCGTGAGTGACCACGACCATGGTCATCCCTTCTCGCGCCAGGCTGCGCATGACTTCCATCACTTCGCCGACCAGTTCGGGATCGAGCGCTGACGTTGCTTCATCAAAAAACATAATTTTCGGCTCTACCGCCAGCGCGCGAGCAATCGCCACACGCTGCTGCTGACCGCCGGACAACTGGGCCGGATAGTGATGCGCGCGCTCGGCCAGCCCGACACGCGACAGGGCTGCCAGGCCGCGTTTATTGGCTTCAGCCTCGGAGAGTTTCTGCGCTTTAATCAACGCCAGCGTTACGTTACCGAGCGCGGTTTTATGGGGAAACAGGTTGAACTGTTGAAACACCATGCCTACGTGGCCGCAGATTTCGCTGCTGCGTTTGCGGTCATGCAGCGGCACTTCATTCACCCAGATTTCCCCGCCATCGGCGGTTTCCAGCCCGCTCATGATACGTAACACGGTACTTTTACCGGAGCCGGATGCGCCAATCAGCACCAGCACTTCGCCGGGCGAAACATCAAGGCTGATCTCTTTCAGCACCTGGGTTGAGCCAAAGGATTTGGTGATCCGGCTCAGCGTAATGGCGGATTTGCTCATGATAACTGGCTCCTGGTTTGATGATATTGAACCCAACGGGAAAGCGGAAAGCAGACAACGAAGTAGAGCAGGGCGACGAGGCCGTAAATCACCACTGGCTGGCCGATACGATCGACAATGGCCTGGCCCTGGTGCATCAATTCCGACATGCCGATCATGCTGACAATCGACGTATCTTTAATCAGCGAAAGATACTGGCCAACCAGCGGTGGCAGCACGATGCCGCGCGTCTGAGGCAGGATCACGCTAAGAAACGTCTGGCGCTTCGACAGGCCGAGGATCCACGACACTTCCCACTGGCCTTTGGGCACGGCTTCAATGCCTGCGCGGAACACTTCGGCGATGTAAGCGCCCTGATAAATGCTCAGGCCGAGGATACCGGCAGCGAACAAATTGATTTCATAGCCGAAGTAAGCCACGCCGAAGTAAATAAACATCAGCGTGATCAGGACGGGCGTGCCGCGAAACAGCTCGGTATAGAACACGGCGATCTGTCTGGCAACCGGTAAACGGCTGGTGCGCAACACTGCTGCCAGTAAACCGAGCAGTGTGCTGCCGACGATAGCGGCGATGGAGAGCAGTAACGTGACGACCAGGCCTTTCAGCAGGATGGGCAGCGAGCCGATGATAAGTTCGCTCATAGTGCATTCTCCCGTTTCACTGGGTTAATCAGCCATTTTTTTGCCCACTGCCAGCCGGGCTTTTTTACCGGCGTCACCAGCGGCGGATGGAACATCCGGCGTCCTGCCATGTTGCCAAGCCATGAGAACAGGTTGCTCAGCACCAGATAGACCAGCGCGACAACGCTGAAGGTCTGGATGTACAGCAGGGTACGCGCATTGATCACCGTTGCGGTCCCGGTCAGCTCCGGCAGCGCAATGGCTGAGAGCAGCGACGTACCGAGCAGTAACTGAATCAGGTTATTGATAATGGCAGGCCACACTGCGCGCGCTGCCTGTGGCAACACCACGCTGAGGAAAATTTGCCGGCGCGGAATACCGAGGATATACGCCGCTTCCAGTTGGCCCTTCGCGACCGACTGAATGCCCGCTCGGAAGGTTTCCGACAGGTAAGCGCCCACGTTAATCCCCAGCGCCAGTACGCCTGCGGTATAGGCACTCATGGTGATACCCAGCGACGGCAGGCCAAAAAAGATGATGAAGATTTGCAGCAGCACTGGCGTGTTGCGGATGAACTCGACGTAGCAGTGGCTGAGCCAGCGTAGCGGCGCCAGCGGCGAAGACTTCGCCAGCGCGGCCAGCAAGCCGAGAGCGACCGCCAGGGCAAACGCCAGCAGCGTGACCTGTAGCGTTAGCCAGGCGGCATCCAGAAAGGTACCAGCGTAACGCCACAGGGTTAGCCATTGATAACTCATGGTGTGACTCCTTCAGGCGGCGCAGCATCAGCGGCTGCGCCGTGGACGAACAATCAGTATTGCGGATTCAGCGGGTAGCGCGGTTTACTGCCGAACCATTTCTGATACAACTGGGCGTTCTCGCCGGAGGCGTTGATTTCAAAAAGGAATTCGTTCAGGTAGTTGGTCCATGTCTGGTCGCCCTGTTTCACACCGAAGGCGTTGTACTCCAGCGGTACCAGCGCTTCGTTGGTCACGGTCAGCGACGGATCGAGTTTCGCCTGATAGGCGAGGAAGTTGTTATCTTCGATCATGGCATCAGCCTGGCCCTGTTTCACCGCCAGGATTGCCGCCTGAGATGAATCGTATTCCTGAATTTTCACGTCGATGCCGAGGTTGCGCACTTCGTCACCGTTGGTGGAACCTTTCACGGTGGCAATGGTTTTTCCGGCCATATCATGCGCGGACTGAATACCGCTGTTTTTGCGGACCAGCATCGCTTCACTCGCCACGACATAGGGGTTGGTGAAACCGATCTCTTTGGCGCGTTCCAGATTACGGGTGAAGTTACAGAACACTACGTCAACTTTATTGGTTTGCAGGTTAGGGATGCGGTTAGCGCTGGTGGTGTTAACCATTTCCAGTTTAACGCCCATCTCTTTCGCCAGCGCTTTGGCCAGATCGACGTCATAACCATCCGGATTGCCGTCTTTATCGTAAAAACCAAACGGGGCAAAGCTCAGGCAGTCACCGACGCGCAGTGTGCCGCGCTGCAGAACGGTTTGCAGCGCAGACTGTGGCGCAGCAGCACCTTCTTTTTTCTCTTCGGTCGGCGTACAGCCCGCAACGGCCAGCAATACCAGCCCGCCCGCCAGTGCTTTGGCACTTAATTTCAGCGATGTTGCATTCATTTTTATGCTCTCTTTTAATGTTTAACGAGACGGTGTAATACCGTGTCATCCGCTATACCCGTCATACTTCAAGCTGCATGTGCGTTGGCTTTTTTATTCGGCTCATCCCTGAGCCTTACCCCTTCGGGGCCACTGCTTACAGCGTTCAAATCTGCTCCCGGCAGATTTGTCGCTCACCCCAGTCACTTACTGGAGTAAGCGCCTGGGGATTACTGAGAGACATCCTGTCTCTCACCGGAGGCCAACCTTCGGTTGGGCAAATTCGTTCCCGACGAATTTGTCGCTGCCTCGCCGCCTTCCTGCAACGCGAATGATTTAGGGTATATAAGTCAGACGATCGCCTGTGCAGCGGTAGCGCTGCTTATTTCGGAATATTTTAATGAAAAAGCAAAAGCATCAATTAATAACAGGCTGCCCTGGTGTTGGCGAAGAAAGAAATACAAACACTCAGCCTGTTTTAACGTTTTTAATTATTTACGGTCGGCGCGGAAGCATTTCATATCCACTTCCACTTTGCAGTCGACCACTAAATCCTGCACGCTACAAATACGCGCAGGTGGATTATCACTAAATATCTCTCTGAATACTTTATTAAATGAACTGAAATAGCGTGCGTCGGTTAATACCGCCGTCACATGTACAACATCCTCCACGCGATAACCTGCTTCCCGCATGATGGTGAGACAGTTGTCGAACGCCAGTTGCGTCTGTTCGATGATACCTCCCTCCACTACTTCGCCTTCACGCATCGGTGTCTGGCCCGAGATATAGAGCCAACCATCGGCCTCAACAGCCCGCGCAAACGGCAGTTTCTGCCCACCTGTACCGGTGCCGCCTTCAATGCCATAACGCTTAATCGTCATGCAACGCTGCTCCTTTTTGTTCTGAGAATACCCATTAGTACCGAATGATGACTGTCTGATATATCAGACTGATATCTGCAATACCGGATAGACCAAGATTTGCACAGGTTTTTTACTTTTGCAATATATCGCGAGGAATTTAATTTCTCGTCGTGTTGTCGCGATCGCAAAATAAAAAAGAAATGAACAAAATCTCTGGCTGGAAATGTTACCGCTGTCGTGGATTAAAAAAATAAGTTGTACGTAATGCGCTAAAATGAGGCCCCAAAATAGAACAACGAAATATAAACTCAGCCGATGAATTTTAATTAACGGGGATGGGTTAACGACGGAGCAAGGTGTATGATGCTTTTCTTTTTTACTGTCTGGCACGACCGCCCGACTGCATCAGGAGAATTTGCTTATGCCGGACGAGAAGCCATCGCGGGCACGCGGTGTTGACCGGGTTATCGACATTTTTCGCCAGTTGCATATCGCTCGTCAGCCTATGGCGATGCGCGATTTGATCGACGCCACCGGTGCGCCGCGTTCCAGCGTATATGAACTTGTCAACCTGCTCAGTGAGGCCGGGTTAGTTGAACTGGACGCTGATGGTGCGGTGTTTTTTGGCCGTGAAATGCACTATTACGGTGCAGATTACATGGCACATAACGACCTTATTCGCCGCTCACATCAGTTAATGGTGGAGATCGTGGCCCGCCATGGCGAGACAGTGCAGCTCTGTATGCTGGAGGGGGATAAGTACACCGTCGTGCTGTCGGAAAGTAATGCTCACCCGTTCAAAATCACTTCTGATATCGGCGTGCGGGTACCGATTACCTGGACGGCCACGGGGCGTCTGCTGCTCAGTAATTGGTCGGACAGTGCCATTCTCGATCTCATCCCCGAAGAGGATTACCGTCTGGCGAACGGGCAAGTCCTCGACAAGCAGGCATTCCTCGAAGATATTCATCGTGCCGGGCAGCAGGGATATTGCCTGACCGAAGGCTTGTCAGAGAGTTTTACCTGCTGTATGGCGGCACCGATTCGTTCTCGTAGCGGGCAGGCGGTAGCCGCTATCTGCTTTATGGTGAGTCGCGATACGCCGGAGGAGCGCCGTCAGATGCTGCTGAAAGAGTTGATTGTTTCCGGGCAAAAATTATCTGATTTCACCTGAGCCGCTATTTTAGGTGATTGAACATATGTCAGGCGCCTGAAATCTGGCTCAGCGGGATATACCAGACACCCGAAGGTGTAAGGGGGTGTCGCTATCGCCGTTGAGCTGGAAAAGCTGCGCGCCAGGTGTACCCACTTATCACCGCTTTCCCGGTGCATGCCCTGGTTCACTTTCTTGCCGTAAACGCGCTGGCCTATCACCACAGGTATTGCCTTCTATTTGCTTATTTCTTGCGCATTTATCTCTACCGCCCGTGCAGATGTCAGCCTAATGCTGGTCTTTTGTTAACAATAACGATATAAATACCCCCTGAATGGACATTTAGACATCTATACGTATAGAAGGTGATATGCACAGGCAACAAGAGAATGGAGAGCTTAAGCGCACCATGAAAACCCGCCATTTGATCATGCTTTCATTAGGCGGCGTCATTGGCACAGGGTTATTTTTTAATACGGGATACATCATCTCTACTACTGGCGCGGCAGGTACACTGCTGGCGTATTTGATTGGGGCGCTGGTCGTCTGGCTGGTTATGCAGTGCCTTGGTGAGCTTTCCGTGGCGATGCCCGTCACCGGCGCTTTTCATGTCTACGCGGCGCGCTATATTGGCCCGGCGACAGGGTATACCGTGGCATGGCTATACTGGCTTACCTGGACCGTCGCTCTCGGGTCGAGCTTTACCGCCGCGGGGTTCTGTATGCAGTACTGGTTCCCGCACGTTCCGGTCTGGCTATGGAGTGCCCTGTTTTGTGTGGTGATTTTTTGTCTTAACGCGATTTCAACACGCTTCTTTGCTGAAGGGGAGTTCTGGTTCTCACTCATTAAAGTCGCCACCATCATCATCTTTATCATCCTCGGTTGCGGGGTGATTTCCGGGTTTATCACCATGAAGGATGGTTCACCTTCGCCGGGGCTTACTAACCTTACCAGTGAGGGCTGGTTCCCCCATGGCGGTTTGCCGATTCTGATGACCATGGTGGCGGTCAATTTTGCTTTTTCCGGTACAGAGCTTATCGGTATCGCGGCGGGCGAAACGGAAAACCCGCATCAGGCTATTCCGGTCGCAATCCGCGCCACCATTGTCCGGTTAATCCTGTTTTTTATCGGCACCGTTTTTGTCCTTGCCGCGCTGATTCCGGCAAATGTGGCAGGGGTTGAGAAGAGCCCGTTTGTGCTGGTCTTTGAAAAAATAGGCATTCCGTATGCGGCGGATATTTTTAACTTCGTCATTCTGACCGCTATCCTTTCAGCGGCGAATTCCGGGCTTTATGCTTCGGGCCGTATGCTATGGTCACTGGCAAACGAAAAAACGTTGCCGGGCTGTTTTGCCCGCGTCAATAAGCAGGGCGTGCCGTTGATAGCCCTTTCTGTCTCTATGCTTGGCGGCCTGCTGGCGCTGTTATCCAGTGTGATTGCCCCTGATACAGTGTTCGTTGCTCTCAGCGCCATTTCTGGCTTTGCCGTCGTGGTCGTATGGCTCAGCATTTGCGCGTCCCACTTTGTCTTTCGTCGCCGCCACTTACAGTCAGGAAAGCCGTCTTCGGCGTTGCAATACCGGGCGCCCTGGTATCCGCTGGTTCCCGTACTTGGCTTCGTACTGTGTCTGATGGCCTGCATCGGGCTGGCGTTCGATCCGGAGCAGCGTATTGCACTCTATTGCGGTCTGCCGTTTGTCGCCCTTTGCTATGGTGTCTATTTTCTCACCCACAAAACAAAATTGAAGGAGGCTGACTATGCCGCAGATTAACCCTCTTACCGCGCTGCTTGAACGTCATCCTTTTGCTGTGCTTGATGGCGCACTGGCTACCGAGCTGGAAGCGCGCGGATGCAGCCTTGCCGATAATCTCTGGTCCGCCAAAGTATTAATGGAAAATCCACAACGCATTCGGGATGTGCATCTGGATTACTTCCGTGCGGGTGCACAGATAGCCATTACCGCCAGTTACCAGGCCACGCCCGCAGGCTTTGCGGCGCGCGGACTGACGGAGGCACAGTCGAAAGCGCTGATTGAACAGAGTGTGAAGCTGGCGAAAGAGGCCAGTGAAATTTATCGCGCAGAAAACCCTGACGCCGGTACGCTGCTGGTAGCGGGTTCTGTTGGGCCATACGGCGCTTATCTGGCCGATGGCTCTGAGTATCGTGGCGACTACGTGCGCAGCCACGAGGCGTTTCAGCTATTTCATCGCCCGCGTATTGAAGCGTTGCTCAATGCCGGTACCGATCTGCTGGCCTGCGAAACGTTACCGTCCTTCGCTGAAATAAAAGCACTGGCTGACCTGCTGGCCGAATATCCAGAGGCGCAGGCGTGGTTATCATTTACCTTGCGTGACGACAAACACTTGAGCGATGGCACGCCGCTGGCCCTGGTCGTGGATGCGCTTTCTGCTTGCCCGCAAATCGTCGCGCTGGGCATTAACTGTATTGCCCTGAGCAAAACAACCGCCGCTCTCAAACATCTGCAAAGCCTCAGTGCGCTGCCGTTGGTGGTCTATCCTAACTCCGGGGAAACTTACGACGCCGTCACCAAGTCGTGGCATGCGCACGGCGATGCCTGCGCATCGCTAGCGGCCTATTTGCCCCAGTGGTTGGAGGCTGGCGCGAGACTGATTGGCGGATGCTGCCGGACGACCCCACGGGATATTGCCGCACTGAGTGAGCGTCGTTGACGGCGAAGAGAAACCAGCAGGGCGTAAAGGCTGGCACGTATTGCCCGCTTAGCGCCTTTTATTCTGCGCGGTATTGATTGATAGTATGATGCACCGCTTTCTGCGTTTCATTTTGTCCGTTCAATCACTGCGTCCAACACAGGATCGAGACCCCTGGCATAATCGATAAATGGAACGGCTATTTTTACTTCTGGTGCAAGAGTGATAGGGGTTTGAGCAAAGACGTCTGCAGGCCAGTAACAATCGATGTTACCGCCACAGCCCTGTTCAAAATCCTCGAATTTGGTGCTGTAGAAAACCTGAATTCTTGAGTTTGGCAGTGTGAGGGTTTCTGGCTCAGCCCAAAAATGACCGTTGTCACCCATTGTTTCACCTACCAGAATCACTTTGGCAGGATTAGCCCGTTTTAGCGTGGCAACAGTGACCAGCGCAGCTGAAAAAGTAGCACGGCTCACAAGCACAAATATTTTCCCGTCACGTGGAAGCAGCTTCGGTAATGTTTGCGAGAACAATAGTGTTTCGAAGAAATTTCCGCCGTTATTCAGCCGTAAATCCACCACAATGAACCTGGGTTTTTTAGGCACAACGTGTTTTTGTATGACGCCAAACAATAATGCATCGGCAAGTGAATCCTTCCCCATGCTATGGATAAAATTACTACGGATATAGAGTATTTTTTCTCCGTCACCAATCCACTGCACAGACAGGGGGGCTGGTTTTCCATATCCAGGTGAGCGTTTTTTGACCTCATCCAGCACATGTGACCAACGGTTTTCTTTGCCTTTTTCATCAGGAATGAGGGGGGACCATCCGAAAAGTAGGGGTTCGCGGGGATCATAATAATCCGGCTTACTGACACTTAAGCTGACTGTTTTTGTTTCTCCGTTCCTCAGACGTAGTGTCAGGGGAAGGCTGTTTTGTGACGACAAAACACCTATGCGGTCCAGAACCATTTTGCTCGTCAGATAGCTTGCACTTAGATAACGGATCCGCTGATCTGTGCCCGAAATATACGGTGCTACACGCTTAAGGCACTCAATAGCGGTCAGTTGCCCAAATTTTTCAATACGTGAACCCAGAATGGATTCATAACCAGGCGCGACGCTTAGTATGTAAAGCCCGTCTGAAAACCACCATAGCTTTATTGGCAGAGAATCCAGAAGGCGTCCTACCATGGGAGCAGTGTGCCCATTACGTGGAGTAGCAACAGCCTTCATAACATCCAGAACCAGGTCTGCTGGCGATGCTGCCGCAACTCTGGCCATCGCATTGTCTATAATCTCATCAGAAGCCAGGCGCTGTGATGGATTCAAGCTCTTTTCCAGGGGAACCCATTGTGATCTGAGGAATATAAGATCTTGCAGAATCTGAGCAGGTGTCAGGTTGGGCATTGTTGTGTCTGGCCCTGGCAACTCCCAGGCCAAACCCGGACTGGCTAATAAAACTGCACTACCGAGGATAAATTTTCTACGATTTATGTGCATAAAGTTTAGTTCCGCGTCCGTTTTAATCCTCTGATACATCACTTTAAAGCACAGAAGAGAAAAAATCCTGATGCTTTATTCTGGCGATTTGGTGGAATTGTCGAGGCATCCCATCGGCTGCTTAATCATCACATTCGCGAAGAGGGTTGTGAATGTTTGCTCTTCGCGTGTAGCCCGCCTGTCTGTCCGCTTCGTGCTGTGAGTTCAACAGGGAGCAGGTCTATCAGTCAATGCAAATGAACCAGGGTCAGAACCCGGTTTTCCAGAAATTCATACCACCCCTTAACGCTAAATCCCGCCTCATATTCATGATTAAGCGTATGCGTCAGGCTGAAAGTAAATTGCTGCAAGTGGGGATCAATATCACGCAGTTCAAAACTGTGAAAATCCAGATGTTGTTGATGTTCACGCGGGAAAGCCTTATAGGCACTTTCTTTAGCAGAAAAAAGCAACAGCAGAATGTGGTCCAAAAGCAAATCGCTGGTGGTGATCAAGGTGTCAATTTCCCGGGCAGAGGCAATGCGCTGGCTTATCGTATTGAGAGCTATCTTCGGCGAGAGCGATTCAATATCTATCCCGACCCGGCCATAGTGCATTTTGATAACGGCGGCAGAAGCAAAATCGCGATCGTGAGAGATTGCCCCTCGATAAGAAGAAGGCCAGGAGGGCGCGCGATTATCTGCCATCAGCGGTGCCCGTAGTGTGATATCGAAATGCTGTAGTAATTTTTGAGCGCCAATCCGTCCAGCAAGAT
Source organism: Kosakonia arachidis (assembly GCF_900116535.1). GTDB lineage: Bacteria > Pseudomonadota > Gammaproteobacteria > Enterobacterales > Enterobacteriaceae > Kosakonia > Kosakonia arachidis. The sequence continues at coordinate 359,593 of NZ_FPAU01000003.1, forward strand.
ATTCAGCCTGGCGTTGCTTTGTTGCGCTCGCCAACCGTCGCGGGACCGGAACATCATAAATGCGAAAAGCATCATCCAGCGCACCATTCCAGGCAAAACGCAATACGGTGAAATGGATGTAATCGGGTAAGACTTTTATTATATGTTTTGTTTGAAACCAGCAAATTTTCATGATTGCTCCGCAGGCTTACGCATCAGACTGCGACGGAATGGTAAACCATAGAAGCAGCGAAGCTCGCCATCGCCAGCGATAGCCCGCGATAAAAAAACACCGGCCATAATCGCGATTGCTGTAGACCTTGTCTGGCAATCCCCTTCCCACAGGCAACCCATATAAAAGAGAGAGGCAACAGTGCGACAAAAACACTCAGCATTGCGGCAGTGAAAGCCTGAAGTTCTCTGAAAGCAATTGAAGGAATGATATATGTCGCAAAGACGAATGATTTGGGATTAAACAAAGTGGTAATAAAGATGGTTTTCATTTCAATTTTTGCCGGTCGAAACTGTAATGAAAACCCCCAGACTTTAACGGCCAACCAGGCAACATAGAATGCTGATAATAATTTAATAATACCGAGTAAAAACGTGCCATGTTGAGCTAAAACACTCACAATAACGCCCCAGAAGGTGATTGCACAAAAGTATCCCCCCCATTCGGCGATGATCATTTTTATACTTGGCCTGATACCACTGGCGTACCCTGAGAAAAGGAGGAGAGTATTGGTTGGGCCAGGCATTACAAGTAACAACATGCCAGAAACCATAATTTTAATGCAGTCATTCAGTAACATTTCAACCTCTGCTACATTAACAAATGAGAAAAATCAGGCTGATAACCTGCGTTTAAATTCATGTGTCACTTTTAAAGCTATTTTCTTCCTTAAATGTTAATATGCTGCTAATTTTATCCCGACAGTGAAGATTAAAAGATGAGCAATGCACAACAGAGCGATCGCTTAAAAAAAACGTACACCAACATTGGTAATAACGTAAAACAGTTACGAATAGCTCGAAATCTTTCACTTAATGAGCTGGCAAAAATTTCCGGCGTCTCCAAAGCCACGCTGTCCACGCTCGAATCGGGCGGCTCTAATCCTCGCGTAGATACACTGGATGCCATCGCCAGCGCACTAAGACTTACATTAGGCGATCTGCTCGGTAATAATAATGAACGCTATCCCTATATTGAAAAAGGTGCTGACTATAAAGGAGATTATTCCCAGGTAATGAAGTTTCGCATCGGTCAGGGGAATATCACCGAAATATGGCATTTACAAATGAAACCCGGTGTGGTAATTAACAGCCCGGCTCATGTATCAGGAACCCATGAACATATCATCGTCCACCTTGGCACATTGCTTCTGAAAATATCTGACACTGAAAGCATTATTCTTCAACCCGGGGATTTTTATGCCTTCTCAGGTGACGTTAAACATGCCTATATTTGTGCAGATGATGCTGTAAGTGCGACGGTTATCATGTCTTACAGTACACAAGGTTAATTCAGCAGGTCAGCGGTATTACTGTGTTACCATTCTCCTGCCTCCGCCATTTAAATATTAAAGACCGTATTCTCCCGTATAAAATGCATTGTTAACTCGCTAATCTCATGAGCCTGTGCCTCTGAAATAAAATGCCCCCCAGAGATCTCCTCCAGCCTGAATGGCCGGAGGGTACATTCTTGCCATCGTTCTGGTGGAGAAAGAAATAATGGGTCTTCTTTTCCGTAAAAGGCTAATACTGGAATATCATCAAGCGCAGAGCTATCTTCTTCACTGATAGAATTAGCGACCTGTAAATCAGCGGAAAGAACCTGCAAAAATTGCTCCAGCAAAGCGGGCTCTCGTTGCAGCCAGTCAGGTAATTTCCCGAGATGATTAGCAAATTTAAGTAATGAATTTTTTGATATTTCACTGGATTCAGTAAAATCAAAATATTTACGACAATGGATTGGCTCGTTCCCAATCACCACGAGCATACTTTTCGGTCGATCATCATAGAAACGGTATTTTTTGGCCATCACATAAGCGATATAGGCTCCGAGGCTATGGCCCATAAAAATTATCGGGCAATGGCGCGGCAATTGTGGACAAAAATCCTTAATCACCTGATTAACATCCGTTAGCAACGGCTCCATGCGGCGGCGCCCGCGGCCAGGCATTTCAAACTTACTAACATTGAAGTTTGAAAAATGCTTTTCCAGCACATTAAGCGCGGCAGCATTCCCTCCGGCATGATGAAACATGGCGATATGTGGCTGTTCATTCATAACGCTTCCCTTCAGCAATACGCCCCAACAGGGCCGCACATATAATGATCCCGCCCCCTATTGCTTGCAGAAAACTAAGTGTTTCCCCCATGATTGTGATGGCAAACATAGCCGCAAAGGCCGGTTCGAGAGACAAGATCAACCCGACGCGCGTCGGACTGGTTATTTTAGCGGCATATAATTGCATCAGGAATGCAAATGCCGTCGCCAGCAGACTCAGAAAGAGAATCAACCCCCATGTCGAAATGGATATTTCAGGGATATATTGCAGCGCTGTGGGTTCGGTCAGCACAATAGTAACCAGCCCGAGGGCAGCGACAACAAGTAATTCAATCAATGTGATATTGATAAGTGAGTAATCCTTACCCGCGGTCTGCCGACCAAACATAAATATCTGAAAACCGCGAATCAATGCAGCCGATAAGATAAGAATGTCGCCTTGATTGAACTCAATATTACCATTGGCAGTAAAGCTCAACATGCCGCCACCTGCAAGGGACATAAAACAGGTGAAATAGATGAATTTGCTTTGCTTTCTCTTGCCGATAAAACGTTCAAAAAAGGGAACTAACACCACCGATAATGCAATCAAGAAACCAGCATTAGCAGCCGATGTGTGTTTAACACCAAACGTTTCAAATGTCAGAATAGCATAAAGTAGTACACCAAAGACGATCCCATTAATCACTTCGCCGCGCGTGAAGCTGTTTAATCTGACACGAGTGCCAACAAACATAAAGGGAACAGCCAGCGCGAACCTCAGCATTAAAAATAAGGGGACGGTGACCCCTGCGTGGATAATCAGCTGCATCAAGGAATAACTTGCCCCCCATGAGAGGGCAACGGTCAATAATCCCAGGTCAATTATCCAAAGTCGGCTGCGTGGTGCCAGAAGAGAATAATTAGACATGACATTCCTTTAGCGGGACATGCCCGGCATCATAGCTTATCCGTAGCGTACCCTTTTTAAACTTTATCGCTTTAATGCTAAATGAGCTAATTTTTGCCAAATCATCCGTGTGCGTCCCGGCACAAGGCATAGGCTCTGATTGATTAATCTGGCACAGCCGGGTGGAACCCTCGAACCAACTTCGGATTTCCGCCCCCTTCTGCAGACGCTGGCAAATAATGCTCTCAATTTCATCCACATCCAGGCGATCGGCTGGAATAGCAGAAGCATCAATAGCGCTAAATTCCACCCGCGACTCACCGGGGAAATGGTGCCCCCGGACAGCTATCCACCCGAACTGACGCATTTCCCAATTCAGTAAATGCCCGGCAGTATGCAGTGCTGCATGGTAAGCGCGGGCATCTGCCGATACAACGGAAGATACTTTTGTTTCTACCGGCGGCGAAAAAGGAGACTGCGGATAAAGGACCACTAAACCTGACGCCTGTTTTTTTACTACCACCGGGATGTCGTTAACCCACCCGAGATCTGCGGGCTGCCCGCCTCCCTGCGGATGAAAAATATTATCCCGCAGGGCAATCCATTGTCCTCCTTCATCAGCGCCGGTAGCAATGACATCGCTTAATATATTAAAGCGATAAGTGTCCTCCAGATAACACTGGTTTTGTTGCATAGCGATAATCCTTATTTTATACAGAAAGAGGAGTAAATGGATTTCCGAGCAAATTATGGGTTGCTATACGGTTATTAGCATTACGACTTTGGCCAGCAACAATCACGCAGCCAAATTTATCCAATGGGATATTACCACCGTACTCATGCACATGATCGGTATTAGGATAAATATCAACAAAGCTGGGTGCATAGCGGGTTGCAAAGCCCATCCGATACATCTTATCAGAGATATTAGGATAGGAAGCATGCATTAATGTTGACCAAAAAATGACACATTGACCGGCTTTCATCTCCAACGGGACGGCCTGGTTTTCATCTGGATGCCAGTCAGGATCTATTTGCAGGTCACGATAATCATAACCAAAGAACCCACGGCTCTTACCATCCTTTTCAATATTATTGATAATATCGCTTTGGTATTGCATTGATCTATTTTCATCATAATTCATTTTATGATGGGTGCCAGGCATAATTTCCAGACAACCATTCTCAATAGTTGAATCAGTAAAGGCAGTCCAGACTGTTAAGGTCCCTTTGCCAAACTGATCTTCAGTTTCTCCTGGCCAAAGAATTTGCGGTTTTCCGCTGGCGTTGGCAAATGTATCAGCCTGATGCCAGTCAGTACCCTCATCACCTGGGTATTTAGGGAAGAACTCCGTACGCCAGCACAGAACGTCATCGCCAAGGATATCAGATACTGGCGCCACAATTTTTGGATTAGTAACATGTTGGCTAAGTTTATTGATATCAAGATGGCGATCGTAATTAGAGATATTTGTTGCCGCACCGTAAGAATCTGAAGGGTAAGCCGCATTAGAACGATCTGGTAATTGCCGACGAACGGCGCTCCAAATTTCCGCCATTTCTTCTGGAGAATAAATGGTAATGGGGCCGATATAACCATTTTTGTGGAAGCTGGCAATTTGCTCTTCAGACAAATGAATTTTGTTTGACATGATAATCTCCAGAGAGTGATTGGTTTTATTTAATGCTGTAAAATGTTTCGCTAAGCGTGCTGTTATATAAACGCTCCATGGACAACGTTAGATTGAATTCATTTCGCACACGTTCATTAAGTGCAATCGCAATCATGGAATGTCCGCCAATATCAAGGAAGTTATCTTCCGCACTGACTGGTTTTTCTAAAATATCCTGCAACCATGCAATATACTGTTGTAACGCAAGTACTTTTACCTGTTCTTTATTCACATCATCTAAATCAACTGCGTTCATAATTTACTCCACAGAAAGTTTCAGGTGTTGTTTATCGATTTTTCCATTAATGGTTTTCGGTATAGCATCAAAACCACGATAGCGAATAGGTCGCATATAAAATGGCAATGACTCCTTCGCCAATTTATGTAGCTGTTCAATAACATCGGCTTTATTGCCAGATGAAGCAAAACAACAAACCAGATGATGACCCAGGGTTTCTGAATGAGACGTTATGACGGAAATGTCGATAATAGATTCATGCCTTGCCAGCACAGACTCAATCTCACCAATTTCGATGCGATAACCATTTATTTTAACCTGCTGATCGCAGCGCCCCATATAAACTAACTTACCTGCGAAATCATATTGAACAAGATCCCCTGTACAATAATACCGCTCGGTAATGTTATTTTTTTCAGCCAAAATAAATTTACCATTGGTATCATTATTCTGGTTTAGGTAACCCGGAGTGACTTGCGGGCCACAGAGAAGCAATTCGCCATAGCCAGGTTGCTGATTACTTTCATCAAGAGGTCGAATGATGTAATCGAATCCAGGTAATAATTCACCGATAATTGACTCTGAGCGTTCCAGATCATCATCACTGATAATATGCCAACTTGAATGAACAGTTGTTTCGGTAATGCCGTACATATTGACCAGTAAAGGAGACGTCAGCCCAATATGCTGCTGCCATTGTTTTAGCATCTGAAAATTAAGTCTTTCGCCACCAAAAACAACAAACCGTAAAACCAATGACCCCTTCGGGAATTGACAGAGCCAGGGGGCATTAACGGAAAAAGCGCCCGGCGTCTGGTTAAGTAAAGTAATTTTTTGATCGTGAATGAGCTGAGCCAGCTTACCTGGGGTCAATCGTGTTTCATTATCTGGAATGACAAGCTTTCCACCATAAGCTAAAACTGACCACATTTCCCATACTGAAAAATCAAAAGCATAGGAATGAAAAAGCACAGTGGAATCATCTTCGTTGAACTTAAATACAGGCTCCGTTGCACGAAAGAGAGCACGCAAATTAGCATGGGTGATCGGAACACCTTTCGGGTTACCTGTCGTACCCGAAGTATAGATAATATATGCCAGCCCTTCCGGAACGGCCGCATTCAGTACTGAATCCGCAATAACAGATACCGACAGCATTTGGTATAGGCTTTTTGCCTGAAAGTCGGCAAAGTTTGAATGACCGCTCTCATTGATAATCATACAAGGCTGAGAATCATTCAGTATCAGACTATTGCGCGCTACTGGCGCATTACGGTCTAGCGGTACATAAGCAGCGCCAATGAACTGAACCGCCAGAATTGAGGCGATTAACCCGGCGCCTGGTGGCAGTTCTATTGCAATCCGGTCACCAGCGTGAACACCTTCATCCTTCAGGACCTGAACAATCCTGAGCATCCAGTCTCTAAGCTCGCCGTAGCTGATCTCATGGTTGGGATCTTTTACCGCAACCTTCTGTGGAAATTTCCAGGATACAGCCCAAAAAAGCGCAATTTGAGTTAACGCATCATGTGCCTGTGAATCAATGATTCTCATACAATACCCTCCTGTTCGGAATAAAAGTACAATAAGAAATAAAAGCGAACAAATGTTTTTTTATTGTTAATATCGAATTTTAATTTAAGTTATTGTTAAGTAATAATAAATAAATATTAAGCCTGTGATGTCAGCGTGATGATGTGAAAAAACTGTTCGTTTTAATGCATGGTCTCGGGCGATTGAATCCGCGTTCGCTCGCGGCGATCTACGTGTCAATCATGATAAACACCGTCATGGCGACGTGGATGCGGGAGGATGAACTGAGTTTGAAAGGAAAAAGGTTGGTACTAACGATAGCTCTGGCAGGAGGGGCATGATCCTAAGGGCGTGCTATTACCGGCGGCAGTGTGATTTGTTTGTATGTAATTAATTGTGTTGGTGATTTTTATTTTTGCACGAAAGGGAAGGGGCAAAAAGGGTGACGATAGAGTTGATAGAGAAGAAGTTTTTGTATCTGTATGATATTTAAGATCATTGTTTGGAGGTGAGATTTTGCATGTTGGTTGAGGCTTCAGTGGAGGTTGCGTACTGGTCGTTCGCTTCCAGAAGTGAGCGTTTCTGTCGAATAATTCACTCTTTTGATTTTTCCGGCCTGTAGACCATGCTCATTTAATACACGCAAAAAACAATAACGCCATCTGTAGCCGAAGGCGATACAGGTAGATGGCCTCTGATATATCTCATGATGTCCCTTAATAATAAGAGAATATCATGCTTGAACTTCGTCCTAAGTGAGAATGCTGTGATAAAGCTCTGCCACCTGAATCAAAAGGGGCATATATCTGTTCATTCGAATGCCCATTTTGCGTCGATTGCGTGACCCAACGGCTTAAGGGTCATTGCCCGAACTGGGGAGGGGAACTGGTGCGACGTCCAATACGCCCCGAAGCATCCCCCATGCGATACCCAGTATCCAGTCAGCGTCTCTATAAACAGTAAAGAGCAGATGTTGGCGATATGTTTAAATCCGCACTACAAAAAATTCCCGTAACCAGCAAGTTCAATCCTTACGGGCGTCATGATTGATAAGACGTGTGCGGCACACTTCCAGAATTTCATCAGCAAGAGCGGAATTATCCGGGCAGGCTCGGGATAGTACCAGGGCACCAACAAGATGTGCCATGGTATCTATCAGGTCTGCGCGCGTTTCATGTTCATTTTCTAAAACTGCCAACTGACGTTCAATTCCGGCCGCAAACGTCTCCCTGATTGATTCAGACTGCCGGGCTGTATCAGCACCAAGTGCCGACATCACGCAGCCCTTTCCCATATCATCGCGATGGGGTCGGGAGAGGTAATATTCAATAAATTTTTCCCGGTCCACACCTGCCGTGCTTTCTGCAGAACGCGTAAAACCGCAGGTCATTGCCTCCGCCATCAGATCAGCCTTAGAGCCAAAGTGCTTATAGAAACCGCCGTGGGTTAACCCTGCCGCTGACATCAGTTCCGCAACGCCCACGCCGTCAAAACCGCGTTCACGAAAAAGTTTTGATGCCGTTTCAACAATGCGCATCCGATTTTCCCGGACCTGCTCTTTTGACACTTTCATGCTTTCTGCCCTTCCGAAAATAGGCGTTAAGTATACATTGATGATGGTCATAATCAAACTGGTTGACTTTATAGATGATGATCATCATCATTAAATTAACCTTTGACCGACCGCTTAGCAGGCAAATAAACATGACGAACGAATTACTGTTTCAACCTTATGATCTCGGGCCAATAACGCTTGCCAACCATATCGTGATGGCACCCTTAACACGTAACCGGGCCGGAGCGGGTCTGGTACCCAGCGATCTGGCGGCGACCTACTACACCCAGCGAGCTACTGCTGGGTTGCTGATTACTGAAGCTACGCAGATCTCCGCCCAGGCGCAGGGCTATCAGGATACGCCGGGTATCTATACACAGGCTCAAATCGATGGTTGGCGCAAAGTGACTGATGCGGTGCATGCCAACGGTGGGCGCATTTTTGTGCAGTTATGGCACGTAGGACGAATTTCGCATGTCGATTTACAGCCTGGTGGCGCGGCGCCGGTCGCCCCGTCCGCCATCCGTGCCGAGACTAAGACCTTTGTGAACAACGGTTTTTCTGATGTCTCTGAACCACGTGCGATCGAGCTGCAGGAAATACCGGGGATTATTGACGATTTCAGAAAGGCATCGGCCAATGCCATTACCGCCGGGTTTGACGGCGTTGAAATCCACGGTGCGAATGGTTATCTGCTGGAACAATTCCTGAAAGATGGCGCAAACCAGCGTACTGATGAATACGGCGGCTCTGTTGAAAATCGTGCGCGCCTGCTGCTGGAAGTCACGGCGGCCATAAAGGATGAGATCGGCGCAGAACGCACTGGCGTACGCATTTCACCGGTTTCACCTGCTAATGCGATTTCGTGCAGTGATCCGCAGCCACAATATGACTACCTCGCTGAACAACTCGATGCATTAGGTATTGTGTACCTCCACGTGGTTGAAGGTGCTACGGGCGGCCCGCGTGATGTATCACCGTTCGATTATGACGCCCTGCGGCGACGCTTTAAAAACACCTGGATCGGCAACAATGGCTATGACCTGGCGCTGGCGTCCACGCAACTTGCGCAGGGCAAAGCCGAGCTGTTCGCGTTTGGTCGCCCGTTCATCTCCAATCCGGATCTGGTCGAAAGGCTGAAGACGGGCGCGCCTCTGGCCCCACTCAATCCTGAAACACTTTATGGCGGTGGCGCCGCGGGATATACCGATTACCCGTCGCTGACTGAGACCAGCAAGTAAAGCCCTACATACATCGCACATTGCGGATTTTGTTTACACATTAATAGAGAAGAGCCACTTATGACTAAAGCTTCAGTTCTCATCACAGGCGCATCCACGGGTATTGGTGCTGTTTACGCTGAACGGTTTGCCCGCCGGGGCCACGACCTTGTTCTTGTTGCACGTGACAAAGCGAAGTTAGAAATACTGGCTGCGCGTCTGCGACAGGAAAATGGCATTTCTGTCGATGTTTTGCCTGCCGACCTCACGCAAACGAGCGATTTAGCCCGGGTCGAAGCTCGCCTGCGTGAAGACACGCAGATTGGCATTCTTATCAATAATGCGGGTATCGCGCAGTCCGGCAGTTTTACAGAGCAGACGCCTGAATCGATAGAAAGCCTTATAGCGCTTAACGTCACCGCCCTGACGAGGCTTGCCAGTGCCGTGGCGCCACGGTTTGTGCAGGCGGGTGAAGGCTCAATCGTTAATATCAGTTCCGTCGTAGGCCTGGCCCCGGAATTTGCCATGACGGTTTACGGCGCAACCAAAGCCTTTGTGCTTTTCCTGTCTCAGGGAATGAATGTAGAGCTGTCGTCTAAGGGCATTTATATCCAGGCGGTGCTCCCTGCCGGCACTTACACGGAAATCTGGGATCGTGCGGGTATCGATATCAGTAACTCGGCAAAATTCATGGAAGTGGGCGAGTTGGTGGATGCCGCACTGGTTGGCTTTGATCGCCGTGAGCTCGTCACCATCCCGCCGTTACATAATGCTGCACGCTGGAACACCCTCGATGCTTCGCGTCAGGCTCTGCTCTCAGACATCAAACAAGATGAAGCTGCCGAACGATATAAAGCACTTTAGTCAATGAGGCGCACTCTGCAGAACGGTCTTTTAGCTGTTCTGCAGAGAAGTAAACCCGACATAAATCCCTTACAGCGTTTCCTCTCAGCAGCGATGAGAAACCTCAAACAAATCATCAAGGCCTTATTCAGCATGACAAAAAAACGTGTAGCACTGGTTACCGGTGCGTCCTCAGGTATCGGCGAAGCGTCGGCTATTAAACTTTTAGCGGCGGGGTATACGGTTTATGGCACAAGCCGGCGTGGCTCCCAGGCGGGAAAGCATCCGTTTCCGTTACTGACGCTTGATGTGACAGACGACGCTTCTGTCGGGGCCGCCATTGAGGAGTTGTTGCGTCTGGAGGGGCGGATAGATCTGCTGGTGAACAATGCAGGCTTTGGGATCGCTCCGGCGGCTGCGGAAGAAAGTTCTGTCGAACAGGCCAGGCATATGTTCGACACCAACTTTTTGGGTATCGTCAGGTTGACCCGGGCTGTGATCCCGCATATGCGCCGCCAGGGCAGTGGGCGCATTATTAACATCGGCTCAATACTTGGGGTCGTTCCGTTTCCGTATGTGGCACTTTATGCTGCCAGCAAGTATGCAGTCGAGGGGTATACGGGGGCACTGGATCATGAATTGCGCACGCAGGGTATCCGGGTTTCTGTCATCGAACCTGCTTACATGAAAACACAGTTTGAAGCCAATAATATAGAGCCGGATGCCCGGCTTGAAGAGTATGACCAGATCCGGGCTAAGCTGGCGAAAGTGCTTAGCAAGGCAATGGCCGAAGCGGAAAGCCCGGAGGTCGTGGGTGACGTAGTGGTTAAAGCGGCTCAGACTTTACATCCGAAGGTGCGCTACACGGCGGGAACGCTGGCCGGTAAATTGAATTTTATTCTCAGATTCGCGCCTGCAGCATTCCTGGATAAGGTGGTGCGCAAAAGTCTTCAACTGGATGCGAAAGAATAAAAAATGAAATTTTCTCAGTTGGCTATTCTGACCTCTGTGTTGTTTTTCATCCTGGCCTTGATATGGATGTTTTTCCCGGAACAGCTTTTAACCCAGTGGGGAATTGAGCCGACGGCGGGTACCCGCGTGATTTGTCGTCGCTCGGCCGCATTTTTTATGGGAGTGGGGGTCATGTGTTTACTGGCCAGAAATGCCCAACTTTCCCCGGCCCGTTATGCTCTGGCCGCCGGTATCAGCACCATATCGATTATTTCAGCCGTGCTGGGCCTCGCTGAATGGTGCGAAGCGCATGTTAGCGGGCAGATCCTTTTTGCCGTGTTTATCGAGCTGTTCCTGGGGATAGCCTTTTTACTCAGCAACAGGGCGGTTAAGAAAAATTTCACTGGCAAACACCACAGGGTAAACAATAAATGAAGACCAGAACGATGAAAGCCTTTACGTTTAAACGTTATGGTAAATCCCCTGAGCTGGGATTCGATGACGTGGATTATCCTTCTCCCGGTGCTGATGAAATCCTGGTGAAGGTCTACGCGGTTGGCCTTAACCCGATTGACAACATGATCCCAACCGGCATGTTTAAGCCGGTATTGCATTTTAAGCTCCCTGCGACGCTGGGCAGTGATTTGGCCGGGGTCGTTGTTGCCGTGGGGGCTCGTGTGACCCGTTTTATCCCGGGTGACGAAATTTTTGCCAGTATTTTCGATACGGGAATTGGCTCCCTTGCCGAATTTGCACGGGTCCCTGAGAGCGCTGCGGCCCTGAAACCCGCAAATCTGAGTTTCGTAGAGGCGGCTTCGTTACCGATGGTGAGCCTCACATCCTGGCAGGCGCTGACAGAACGTGCTGGGCTCAGGCCTGGTCAGAACGTTTTTATACCCGCAGGCTCCGGGGGGATTGGCAGTTTTGCCATCCAGTTGGCGAAGCACCTGGGCGCAAGCGTGGGAACGACAACGAGTACAGAGAATGTCGACTGGGTAAGCCGTCTTGGGGCCGATGAGGTGATTGATTATAAAAAGCAGGAATTCGAAAACGAACTCAGTGGCTACGATATCGTTCTGGGCACCCTCAGGGGAGATGTGATTGAAAAATCCACCCACATTCTTAAGCCTGGCGGAAAGATTATTTCTCTCATCGGGCCGTTAGATGCCGCGTTCGCACGGGTCCGGGGATTGAACTTCTTACTGCGTTTTGTGCTCGGGCTGATGAGCCGCAAGATTATACGTCTTACGAAAAAACAGGGCCTGGCCTATTCATTTCTCTTCGTTCGACCTGATGGCGCTCAATTAACTCAAATAAGCAAGCTCATAGAAGCGGAACACATCATCCCTGTGATAGATAAGGTTTTTCCCTTTGCAGTGACAAAGGATGCTCTTGACTATCTTGCCGGGGGACATGCGAAGGGCAAAGTTGTCGTTAAGATGCAAAAGTAACAACAACTGCAATTTGCATCTGCCTACGAGAAGAGACAATCGCTAAAGTCTGTTGCCTCACGAACTAAATCCGCTGCCTCATGAAAGAGGTGCGGCATGTCCGCTGTTTGTTCACAGCGGACCTTTAGCTCAGGTAGCTTGTCCGCTTAGTGCCAGGAGCGGGTATTAAGGGAACAAGCGCATCAGCAATTAAAGACATGCCTCGGAAACTGCATAGCTATCCTCAAACATGCGAAAGCGTGTAATAAGACCATTTTCGATAAACATGTCGAGTACAAATTCGGTTTCAATCATCTTCTGTGTTTTTTTTACGCGTGATGCTAACTCACCGATAGCGACCAGATGCTTATCTTTGATAAGTATATCTTTGAGTTCAAAATGTTCTGACACAAGGTGCGTCCGGATTTGCGCATAGAATTCTGCGACACCTTTTCTGCCGTGTTTACGACCAACCCAGGGAACTACCTGAGTATTTCCAGCAACCAGCCAGTCTACGTTTTCACTCACCAGTGCAGCTATCTCATTTACATCTTCAGCTGTGGCTATACGATGAAAAAAATCTTCCGCTACTGCCTGGGGTGTTTGGGTTGTCATAGCGTGTTAATCCTGGTAAGAGTTATTGAGGATTATCAGATTAATAGATTGGCTTAAATATCGCCTTATCATGCGGTGCTGTTTGATAAAGGTATTGAGAGCCGTTGGTACGTTATTCGGACTACCTCTGACGCAGAAATGCCTTCAGTGCACTCCTCGCTCAAAGCTGCCCGTCAACGTGAGCTGGCTCCCCTATCACAACTCAGATGTATAAAAAATCACCTTAACGTACAATAATTTTCGATATCCAAACTGACCCTATATGCTGTGAAGAGATGTAGTCAGTCGTATCTGTGGGCCATAGCTTTGAGCTCGCGACGGAACACATGGTTGTCACTGTTCTGCGTCGCATAGGCGAAGTAAACCCTGTGTTGAGACCCCCTTTTTTAAGGGTTGTTACCTGCGCATCAAGCATGGCCATCATGGGTGTTATACCTCCGCCACCGAAACGCATGACGATCGGCTGCGTGCCGTCATCCAGAACGAAATTGCCCGCGGGCGGCCCTACCTTGATGATATCTCCCTTTTCACAATGGTCGTGGAACAGCCGGGGCATCAACTCGCAATCTTCTCGCTTGTCGTCCCGATAACCGGCAGCGCGGCACTGGCATGCCAGATCTCTTCTGGCACCACGTCTACGATACGCTCGGCACCTTCGAACGACTTAATGCGTTCGGGGTTCCAGTCGATGGAACCGTGCCCCGTAAGCACTATTGCCTCACCCGTTTCGAAATCCGGAACGAACAGGCCGACCCGGCCGTCGCTCTCAATGTTGCCTAGTGTATTGAAAAAGCGATTGCCGGAAAAATCGGGAAAGGAGAGCGTGCCGTCTCCGTTGATACTGAGAAATCCCGGACGCCCCCCTCGGTGTGATGCATCGACTCCGGCGCTTCCACCATCCAGTGGTCCAGCCGCGCGGGAGGCGATAAAAAACGTGTCAGCGGCCTCAATAATCCGACGAACTTCCGGATCAGTTATGTTGCCGCGCCGGCGGCTCACAGCTGACGGCTCGTCCTGGCCAGGGGGCAGATGTCGGGTCCGAATGTATTGCGGACAGTTTCCGAAGCACTGGTCGACCAGGATGGTCATTTCACCAGTCGAGGCGTGTTGTATCCGGCCATTCAGTCGATTGCGGCGTCTGCTGGCCAGATCAATCCCAAGCATGCCAACACTGGCGCCGGGTGACCGATCCAGGCCGAGTTCATACGAAAGAACCGGGTCTCGATGAATTTCGAGTGTATCCGGGGTGGGGGAAACCAGGAAACCTCGTGGCCCGAGAGCCGGAACACACCATGGCCGGCCAGTTGAATCGAGCAGCCCCAGAAACAGCATCTGAAGACTCTCAAAGAAGTCACGATGTTGCTGAGGCATCTTTGAGCGCACAAAGCCTTCTGACTGCTTAAGCCACTCAACTGAAACTTCGGCACGCGCCTGCACTGCACGTTCACCGTCATGGAAGACACTGCGTGCCTGTTGCATGGGGCCCCTCCCGGGATTATTTACCGTTGCTGGAAGACCAGAACCCGCTACGATGAAGCGAAATATTTGCTGGCACCTGAAGCGCGAAAGTCGCCTTTACCTAAGGCATAAAAAGCCTGTTTAATATTTCATGGCGTGAAACGGACAATTTCATATCCCATAACTGAATTTAATTCCGGCAAATGAGTAGCTCACCTCTGCGGCTGAGCAATATAACTAACAGTGCGGCGACCACCAGGGCAATCGCCGCCAGGAACTTCACTCTGATAAAGCATCACGGCAATGCCCCGGCACAGGACGCCAGAAATCACTCAACCAGGGTAATAAAATTCAATTCGTATACCACTTGGCTCATAGCACATCATGTGCATGGACGGCCCTTCGCGAATCAAAGTAGGTTCGAACTCAATTTCGACCTGATGTGCCTTCAACACCTCAAGAATCTCATACAGGCCGTCTTTGGTTTCTACCCGCAAAGCCAGGTGATGGAGTCCGACATTGTTTTTGCGATTGAACTGAACAGGCTCCTCTGTTTGCGTTTTCCAGAGTGTGAGTGTTAGTGCTTCGTCTTTCACAAAGATGGCCGGATAGTCTTCGCGTCGTTTGACTTCCTGCCAGCCCAGTAAATCAGTGAAGAACGCCGCGCTCTCTTCAAGATTTGATACGGCTAAGCCAATATGTTGTACACCATGAGTCACTGCCATCGTTCCTGTCCTCTTTCTGAAAGGCTTTGTTCAGGGATGATTGCCCTTCGACAAGCATGCCCGCGGTATGTGAAATCTGCTTTTACGTCCGGACAGCCACGCCCTGTGTAAAAAACATAATGTTTTCCGGTTTTTGTTTTAAGCGTTCCCATTCACCATTACTGCCCGCGCGGCCTCAGAGCCGCTAAGCTTCAGAAGGGAGTCACTCCGCCTGACGGACATGGCGGTCAAGAAACTCCCGAACGTCATCACCTATCTCTTTCGCATGCGTTTCAAGCGCGAAGTGACCGGTGTCATAGAAGTGTATCTCGGCTTCCGGGATATCGCGTTTCCAGGCTTCGGCACCTGTGGCCATGAAAAACGGATCGTGTTTTCCCCAGACCGCCAGCAAAGGTGGTTGATATTCCCTGAAATACTGCTGAAACAGAGGGTACATCTTCACGTTCGAGGCATAATCCAGCAGCAGGTCCAGCTGGATCTCCGCATTGCCCGGACGTAATACCTGCATGCCTTCAAGCGAATAGCCATCAGGAGAAACCAGACTCGGATCGGCTACACCTTCCAGGTACTGCCACTTGATTGATGCCGGCGTCGGAAAATCACTCAGCGCACTGCGGTTCTCGGGGGTAGGGTCGCGCCAATACTTCTGGATAGGTGCCCAGGCCTCTCCCAGTCCCTCTTCGTAAGCATTGCCGTTCTGGGAAATGATGGCGGTAATCCGCTGAGGATGCGTCAGCGCAAGACGCCATCCGACGGGTGCACCGTAGTCGTGAACCATCATGGCATAGGCGTCGAGGCCGAGCGCTTCAGTGAACTGGTCAATGGTCTCAGCCAGTTGGTCAAAGGTATACGCGTAGTCACCCCGATCTGGCGCCTCGGTAAAACCAAAGGCCGGCAAGTCTGGCGCTACCAGATGATAACGATCTGCCAGCAGGGCAATAAGGTCACGGAACATAAATGATGAACCCGCGAAACCGTGCAGCATTAGCAGGACAGGCGATGCCGGATCGCCGGCTTCACGGTAAAAAACGTTAACGCTGCCCACCTGTTGATAGCGGTAATGAATCTGCGCGGCCGCCGTGGCAGGCGCTTTATCTGCAGGTGATGATGCGAAATGAGAAGACATAACAGTGAACCTCATGTAACCATTAAAGTGCTTTATTGAAGGTTACATATAATTCTGGTAACCTGTCAAAATTATTTATTAGGTTACGGGTGTGTATGGAAATCAAAAAACTTTCTTCTCCGCCTCTCTTCCTCGCCGATAACCTCGCACTGGACTTCATCAATAGTGAGTACGGGACGGGTGACAACAGACATGATTGCTTTGATGACGCCCGAAGCGTTATCGACTGGCTGGAAACGACGGGCCTTGTGCTGAAAGGAACTGTGGCTCCGCCTGAATTACTGGCAGAGGCTCGCCAACTCCGCGATGCCGCCCGGGCAGTCGTGCATGCCGCGATGAAGTCGTGTGAGGCAGACCTGACGGTGATTAACAGAATATTTGAAAAAGGGCGTCCTGAGACACGGCTGACATGGGATCAAGATACGCAGCGCTATCGTGTGGATGTTCGTTCAGATACGGAAAGCCCCGCGGGCCTACTGTGGCCCGTTGCCGACGCGCTTATAAAACTCGTCACGGATGACAAATTCGAATACGTACGACAGTGTGAGGGCCACAATTGTATTTTACTGTTTCACGATTTAAGCAAATCCCATCGACGCCGCTGGTGCAGCATGGCCACCTGCGGCAATCGTATGAAAGTGGCCGCATTTCGAAACAGGAAAGATTCATAGCAATCCAGACCGCACTTTTAAAAGTGCGGCTTCGGGACATGCACGCAAGAACATACCGCGTCCGGGTGTGCGGACGCATTAAACTCTGCGCATATTAAACGGGTACAACGTGAACGGGATTATCCTGAGTACTCGGCGCTATGTGATATCCCCGATGCCATTAAATGGTGGGTACAAGCTGAAAGAACCCGGCGAGCGCACCAGTATGATTCTCGACAGACTGCAAATGAAGCGAGCTGTCAGGGAGAGCCTGGTTTTACCAGGCAAAACTCAGGTAAAAACCATCGTTCAGAGTTAAACGGCAGCGCAGCTTAACACAGCCCTGTTCTACAGGATTTATATCCGCCTTTCCCAATCTGTACCCCCACCCTGAATACTCTGTTTATCCCTGCCAACGTTTTCTTTTCAGAAAACCACTTCGTTGTGAAAATTTTATTTATTCTCTATTAATTGATTTAAAAGAACTTTTTAAATCATTACCCCACCCGGAACAAAACAATCGCTTGACCTGGTAGAATGATCGTTCTACCTTTAACGCATGAACAAGAAGCCAAGTAATACACGAGAAAAAATCCTCACTACCGCTGAGCAGCTCATCTATCAGAACGGCATCCACGCCATGGGCATGGACCTTCTGGTGAAGACCTCAGGCGTAGCAAGGAAAAGTATTTATCGCCATTTCGCGAACAAGGAGGACGTGGCGTCGGCCGCGTTGAATGAGCGTGACGAACGGTGGATGCAGTGGTTCAGAACCGAGTCTGATAAAGGCGAGACGCCTCAGGATCGCATTCTGAACATGTTTACTGTTCTGAAAAGCTGGTTTGAGTCTGAAGGCTTCCGGGGCTGTGCCTTTATCAACACAGCCGGAGAGGTGGGAGACCCGGACGATCCTGTTCGCCTGATAGCGAAAATGCATAAGCAAAAACTGCTTGATTATACGCTCGAGCTCAGCGTGCAGCTGAACACAGAACACCCTGCAGCTCTGGCCAGACAACTGCTGATTTTGGTGGAGGGGGCTATCACCATGACATACGTGATGGGCGACCGGAACGCCGCTGACGACGCGCGGGACGTTGCAAAAGTTTTGCTGGAGCGGGTCTCAGCCGGGGCCTGAGTAACGAATATTTTTATTGCCTATAAACCGAAATTAAGAGGAATTTAACCATGACCAATGCACAAGTCCGTCCGCCGCTCCCGCCATTTACACTGGAAACTGCTATCGAGAAAGTTCGTCTGGCTGAGGATGGCTGGAATACCCGCGACGCTGCAAAAGTCGCACTGGCTTATTCGCTGGACACCAAATGGCGTAACCGTGCGGAGTTCGCGAATAATCGTGAAGAAGCCGAAGGGTTCCTCGCCCGTAAGTGGAAAAAAGAGCTCGAATACCGCCTCATCAAAGAGCTGTGGGCGTTTGGCGGAAACCGAATTGCTGTCCGTTACGCTTACGAATGGCGGGATGACTCAGGTAACTGGTTCCGCTCTTACGGCAACGAAAACTGGGAGTTTGAGGCCGATGGCCTAATGAAACGTCGCTTCGCATGTATCAATGACATGCCCATCAAAGAAAGCGAGCGCAAATTCTTCTGGCCGCTGGGACGTCGTCCTGACGATCATCCGAGCCTCTCTGACCTGGGTCTGTAATTCATTGAGTTATGACGCGCAAGTCCCGCGGTTACTGTCCCGGCGGGGGCTGGGTTCTGGGCGATTTTGCTACCCACGAACATCTCGTTCGTAACCTGGTGAGTGAGTCAGGTGCAGCAGCCGTCTTTGTCAACTATACACCATCACCGGAAGCGCATTTCCCGGTTGCGATTAATCAGGCCTATGCGGCAACTCGCTGGGTTGCCGAAATTGGCGTAGACGGCACCCGCTACAACGGGTTAATTCATGATTACGGTCTGCTGAACGCGCTGAGCGACGTGCCTGCCGTGTGGACCGCGCTTGGTCAGGCCGCCTATGAACTGAAAGAACACCTGAAATAACCGCCAACTGACTGGCCGGTTTCATCGGGCGGTCCTTTTTTACCCTCTGCCTGTTGTCCGGATCGGGATGCGAATTTTTGGAACCGGACCATTCAACATTTTCATATATCCCCCGTTAAGCGTGCGACCTGTTACTTATCGGGGGCTTTTTTCGACTCAGTAATAACGATAAACGGTCACTGGCGCGGCATGTCGTTTCGCTGCAGGTAACGAAGTCATATACCTGTCTGGCGGTAGCGTGACTCGAGTTTGTCGAGAAAAGTGAATAATGCTCTGTTCATTTCGCTGTAGTCGTGGCTCCGTAATTCTTCTGGTGTCTGAACGAATCGATATTCTGCTGCCCGACGCAAATCCCGCTCGGAATGCGCGATCAGCAATTCGACAAGAGCCAGTGTAAGCTCCATATGGCACTGAAACCCGTAGACCAGCTCAGAATAAGCAACTATCTGGCGCGGGCATCCTTCGCTCCAGGCGATGATCTCCGCCTCGGGCGTAAGTCCCGGCATGTCGTTATGCCAGTGCCCGACATCAAGCTTATTACCGAAGTGAGAAAACAGCGGGTTCTGCTCGCTTTCTGCAGTCATAAAAACGGGGAACTTGCCGATCTCTTTTTCCGGGCTGTGCGCGAAGTGTGCACCCAGTGCTTCCCCAATCAGTTGAGCGCCCAGGCAGACGCCGATGACGGCTTTACCCAGTTGTACTGCAGAGGCAATAAGTGCCTGTTCTGCTCTGGAGTCAAAATGTGCACATTCATCAGGCATGACGGATGGATCCTGCGGCCCCCCCATGACTACCAGCAGATCGATATTCCGTGCATCTTCAGGAAGTTTCTGACCTGCATAAACGCGAGAGAAGGTTACCTCATGGCCACGAATCATGGCCCAGGTTTCAAACGCGCCGGGTGCTTCAAAATGTTCATGCACAATAAAATGTACTCGCATAGGCTTATATCCTTCAGAGTCTTGTTAAGTAATAAGTCAGGCGCACATCACCCCCTGCGAAATACCGGTCGGGTAACGCCAGTCGGAACATGATAGACGTGAGGTTTGATTCTGAAATGTCAGTAAGCATCGATAAAGCGCCAAGGCACGATGACTCAACAGGCTGGTCAGCGACGGCCATTTCCTACCGGCGTGGGGAAGAGGATCCCCCTCATTATCACCTGGAAGGGCAACTTTTATACGCCAGCAGTGGCGTTCTGCTGGTTGAGGCCGTAGGCAGGCGGTGGGTTATTCCCCCTCAGCGGGCGCTCTGGCTCCCACCGTTGATGGAACACTCATACAGA
Organism: Kosakonia arachidis; assembly: GCF_900116535.1. Taxonomy (GTDB): domain Bacteria; phylum Pseudomonadota; class Gammaproteobacteria; order Enterobacterales; family Enterobacteriaceae; genus Kosakonia; species Kosakonia arachidis. The sequence continues at coordinate 380,056 of NZ_FPAU01000003.1, forward strand.
CTTCTGTCGCGTACGGAGCTGCGCGCCGTTTACTTCAGCGGCAGCCTGATTTCTGAGTGCGCACATTTCGCGAAGAATGACCGGGTACACGTGATCGACGTGGTCCCGCTGGTAAAGGAATTAATCGCTGGCCTGTTTATAAATGATTACCACACGCTGACGAAGCGAAAAATGGCGCTTTTACTTCTGGAAATTATCGGCGAGGCGCCATCCGTACCCGCAGAATTACCGATGCCGCAGGATGACCGGTTATTACGTGCTGCAGGAGAGCTGATGCTCAGCCATCGCTGGGAAACCTCGTTGACCGATATGGCTGACATAGCAAACATGTCGGAAAGGTCTTTCTCCCGCCTGTTTTCACGTGATACGGGGTTCAGCTTCCGGACATGGAAGCAGCGTGCAAGAATATACGCATCACTGGATCTTCTTTCTGAAAACGTACCTGTTAAACAGATTGCCTGGCGGCTTGGTTTTTCATCACCGGCCGCATTTTCTGCTGCGTTTCGTGCCGTTATGGGGCTGACACCCGGTGAGTTTTGACGGAGGCTCAGTCGGGGAACGGTGATATATCGGGTATTAACGCTATCCGGCACAGTGTCGATGCTGACACCACGATTATCAGGTGTTAAATGAGAAAGAGGCGGAACACACCGCGACTGAAAACACAGGCAGCCCGGCTCTTCAGTCGCCGGGCTGAATTCTGAAAGGATCAGAAAGGCTTGGTCGGCAGGTACTTGCCGTCCAGGGTGATTACCGCACGATGGCCACCATCCGGATCATCAACTTTCTTGATGTCGAGTTTGAAGTTAATGGCGCTGATGATGCCGTCGCCGAACTTCTCATGCACCAGAGCCTTAAGGGTAGGCCCGTAAACTGACATCATCTCGTAGAAACGGTAGATTGTCGGATCTGTCGGGATGCCATCGGTAAAGCTGCCGCGGACAGGCACCGACTGCAACAGTTTAACTTCATCAGCATTCAGGTCGAGCTTCTTGCCAACCACTACGGCTGCGTCGGCGGGCAACGGATGCTGACCGAGCAGGGCTGCGGTAACAAAGGCCTCCGACAAACCTGTGCCATCAACGATTTCGGCGAAGGAGAGCTCCTTGCGGGCCTTAGCCAGAATAATGGTTTCGGTGAGTGCCTGACGCGCGGCCTGAGTGACTTGAGTCTGGATCATGGTCTTTTCTCCTGGTAGGTAAGGGGTTCAGGCAACATGCCTGGCCTGTGAGGAAACGGCGTTAACTTCTGGATTTTCAGCAAGGGACAGGAAGGTGCCGGTTGTGCCATCAAAAGCATCAATGCGACCGCTCTCAATGTCATAGATCCAGCCGTGCAGCGTTACCCGGCCTTCTTCAAGCGCCAGGCGAACGGATGGGTGGGTCTGGATATTAGCCAGCTGAGCGATGACGTTTTCGCGCACCATAGCCGCGATTTTGGCTGACTGATCGGAATGCTGCCGGGCTTCATTCACCACACGGGCTGAATCGGCATAGCGCAACCAGCTCGATACGGCGGGCATATGGTCAAGGCATTTGCAGGTGGCAACGGCAGTCATGGCGCCACAGTCAGAGTGGCCGCAAATCACGATGTCATTCACCTGCAGCGCGGCAACCGCATATTCGACAGAGGCTGAAACGCCGCCCGGTTCCGGACCATAAGACGGCACAATATTACCGGCGTTGCGGATCACAAATAAATCGCCAGGTTCGCGCTGGGTAACCAGTTCAGGCACCAGGCGGCTGTCGGAGCAGGAAATAAACAAAGCTCTTGGGCTCTGCTGGTTAGCCAAACTTTTGAACAGCTTGACCCGCTCAGGGAAGGCGTTTTCCTGGAACTTCAGAAAACCTTCGATAATCTCTTTCATGGTTGCAGTCTCAGTGTCGGTTGTATGTGACAAAGAGTAGGTAACCTCTGGTATAAGGTAAAAGTCTAAATTATTATGAGGTAATTCAGATAATCTTATGGAGTGAATGATGCTTGCCCGGCATATACGGTATTTTCAGGCGGTTGCTGAACATCTCAGTTTCACCAAAGCTGCAGCGGCGCTGCACGTCTCTCAGCCAGCTCTCTCGCAACTGGTGAAGCAGCTGGAGGAAGAGCTTGGCACCCAGTTGTTCGATCGGTCTGGACGTACAACACGGCTGACTGATACCGGGCAGGCTTACCTTCAGTATGTGCGCCGCGCTTCTCATGAGTTACGGGAAGCCACGCGCGCAATCCATGACGTGATCGATCTCAGCCGTGGTTCGCTTCGCGTGGCCGTGACGCCTACCTTCACAACGTATCTTGTCGGGCCGCTGGTTGAGGCATTTCATCTTCGCTATCCAGATATCACCCTCAACGTGCGGGAAATTTCACAGGAGAGCATTGAAGACCAGCTTCAGGAAGGCGAGCTGGATCTGGGGATAGCTTTCGGCGAAGTAAATTGCCCGGATATAGATGTCATACCGTTGCTGGATGAGATACTTGCCCTGGTGGTCAACACCGGGCATCCACTGGCGAAGGAAAAATCTGCCGGACTGCAGGCTCTGAACACGGAGTCCCTTGTATTACTCAGCAAAGAGTTCGCTACCCGCGAACAGATTGACAGCTACTGCCGTAAACACGGCATTCATCCAAAGGTAATGATGGAAGCTAACGCTCTCGGAGCGGTAATAGAAATTGTTCGCAGGACATCTTTATCCACGCTGTTGCCCGCCAGAACCGCCCTGGCCCAGGAAAATCTGGTGGCGATCGCGCTCGAACCCGAGCGCCTGACGCGCACCGCGGTTCTCATGCGGCGAAGGGATGCTTATCAGAGTTTTGCTGCCCAGGCATTTACTGAACTGGCTGTAGAAGTATCCGCTCAGTTGAACGGGTAACCACCCTTATGGTAGTGACTAAAGGAGACGGGGCTGACCCCGTCCGGGCAGCTGGGTATCGGTAAGAGTTCCTGGGGCGAATTGTGGTATTGCAGTTCCGAATATGGAAAAGGCCGCCCGATGGGCGACGTTTTCCGGCGCTTCCCTGTACGACCATTCCTTATTTGTGAAGCTTAGCGATCATGTGCACGATGTCATGGTTGCTGGCCTCAGTAATGGTGTACTGAGTTCCCTGTTGCTGAGCCTGCGGACTATGCCAAACTGGGATCTCAGACTAAAGGTAGCGTAACCATCACCTCCAGCCCGCCGCCTTCCCGGCTGTTGACGCTGAGATCCCCGCCATGATGCCGGGCAATCTGGTGCGCGATGGCTAATCCCAGCCCGGAACCGTTATGCCGGGCGGCAGTACCAGCTCCGCGATGGAAGGGCTTGATAATCAGCAATAAATCCTGCTCTGAAACACCTGGGCCGTCATCGCGAACCGCAATTTTAACGACATTATGTTCCCGCCAGCTGGCGACCTCTAATCCAGTCCGACCATATTTGGCTGCGTTTTGCATCAGGTTTGTCAGCAGGCGCATCACACTGACGGGGCGGAAAAGGAATACCGGCAGTGGGGTAAGATTCAGGCTAAAGTTCTGTCCCAACCCAGTAAAATCATGTGCCAGCTCGGTAATCATCTGGTTGATATCACCGGGCTGAGTTAACTCCGTGGCACTGCCACGGGCATAATCAATAAATTGCTGAAGAATGTTATCAACGTCATCAAAATAACGGCCAAAATCGTCCAGGGTGGCTTTTCCCTGCTCACGCATTGCCAGCGACAGCCTCAGCTTGGTCAGTGGCGTTCGCAGATCGTGAGAAATACCGGCCAGCATCTGTGCCCGGGTGTTCTCCATTTCAGCCAGACCATCCAGCATGCGATTAAACGTCAGGCTGACCGTCTTGATTTCAGTCGGCCCTTCTGGCAATAAGGGACGCGGCCATCCTCCCTTTCCGACGTCGGCGGCGGCCCGAGCCAGTGATGTCAATGGCCGGTTGATGCGCCGTTGCAGGGCATAAGCGGTAAGCAATGCCATCAGGGACAAAACGACTGACAGCAAAATCGCACTTATCAGACCGGAAAGCGGGTTCGAAGGCTCCACGGCCAGCGCGATCCAGTACGGCTGCCCGGCGGTATTCACCTCCACCCATAATTTGTTCCCAGGTGGTTGTTCCAGGCGCAACTGAATGCCCGCCGGAAGTTTCTGATACAGGCTATCAAGAAAGACTTTTAGATAATAACGACGATAGAACCCGTCCAGCCCCAGCGAGGGTATTTCTATGGAATGCTGCGGTGGCTGAGTCACGCCCGGCATCACCTGCACATAGCGATCACGATCCCCGGCTGGCACCGTTGCCAGCAGCTTATCGAGCATCACGATCTGCGAGGCAATCAGCGAAGCTGCGTCGTTAACCCGGGGCTTCTGGACAAAGACCAGGAACACCGCCAGCGTGGTGAATTGCGTCAATGTAACCAGCAATATCAACAGGACACTGTTGCGTGCCAGCAGGGAGCGGGGCCAGAATTTTTTCACGTTTCGCTATCTACAATCAGCATGTAACCCATGCCCCAGACGGTCTTCAGCCAGCGAGGTTCCGAAGGTTGTACTTCAAGTTGCTGGCGCAGGCGTAAAATCTGCACATCGACGCTTCGGTTCAGCGCTTCATACTCACGTCCTCTGGCGCGACTCAGCAGATTCTCCCGGCTGATCGGCCGGTTAGGCGTGGTAGCCAGCGCAATCAACAAACTCATTTCGGCGGAATTCAGTGTCAGAAGCTGATCTTCGCGGTAAAGCGTCTGACGGGTGATATCCAGGCGGTAAGGACCAAAACAGACCTCTCCCAAACCGCTAAGCATTTCATCACGCTGCAACGCCTGCCGCCGGAAGATTGCTTTAATACGTGCCACCAACTCCTGCGGCAGGAAAGGCTTGGCGAGATAGTCATCAGCGCCAGTTTCCAGACCAATCACCCGGTCTATCGGGTCACCGCGCGCAGTGAGCATCAGGATAGGTAACGTGTATTTCGCTGCGCGCAGACGGCGACAAACGGACAGGCCATCTTCCGGTTCCATCATCAGATCCAGCACCAGCAGATCAAAAGGTTCACGCTGCAAATACCGGTTTAGTCGGGCGCTGTTTTCCGCCGTTCTGACTTCAAATCCCTGAATGCTTAAATAACGTTGCAGCATGCTGCGCAGCTCATTTTCATCGTCCAGAACGAGGATTTTCTTCGCCTTATACACGGGTTTCGCGTCACTCATAAGTCATTCCCCCGATAAAGAGGACTGATTAACAGGCCTGCGTCGCGCCTGCCAGGCCTCCTGTACGCGTTGCAAAACGACATAAAAACAAGGGACTAACAGGATGGCAAGCAAAGTCGCTGACAACATTCCCGAAAAAACGGTAATCCCCAGTGATTTTCTGGCACTGGCGCTGGCACCGCTGGAAAAGATCAGCGGTACTACGCCCAGGGTAAATGCCAGCGATGTCATGATAATCGGTCGGAAACGCGTTCTGGCCGCCGTCAGTGCAGCATCAATGATACTGCTACCGGCCAGGCGCTGCTGACGGGCATATTCGACAATCAGGATCGCATTCTTGGCGGCAAGTCCGGCCAGCAATAACACGCCAATCTGAGTATAAAGGTTATTAGCAATATTCAGCGCTAACAATGTGATCGCTGTTCCTGATAAGGCAAGGGGGACACCAAGGATGACGCTGACGGGTAACCAGTAGCTTTCATATTGTGCCGCCAGCACCAGATAAACCAGCAGCAACGACATGGCGTAGGCAATATAGATACGGTTTCCGGCCACGTTTTCCTGATACGACATATCAGTCCAGGACAGGCTGATATCCGGGGGCAGAGTGGCTTTAGCCAGTGTCTCCACCGCCTGCATCGCTGCCCCGCTGCTGTAACCCGGGGCGGGCATACCGATGAGCGTCGCTGCCGGGTTGAGATTATATAAAGAAGCGACGGCAGGCCCCCGGGTCGGGGTGAAACTGACCAGTGTCGCCAGCGAAACCGGATCACCGCTGGTATTTTTCACCGTCAGTGCGGAGATTTGCTGTTGCAGCAGGCGCTGATCTGACTGCGCCTGCACATAAACTTTTACGCTATGGTTCTCGCGGGTGATTTGATTGACATAGCTGGCACCAAGATATTGTTGCATCGCATCAAAGGCGTCTCCGGGAGATACGCCCATCGCTGCTGCGCGCGTTCTGTCAAGCGTAACATTGATCTGCGGCACATCTGCGCGCAGTGTACTGAACATGCGCGACACTTGCGGTAGTGTCATCGCCTGCCGGGCAAAATTGTCACTCACCTGCTGCAGATGTCTGTAATCACTTTGCCCGTCATTCTCGCTCAGGATCATCTGCATACCGCCACCGTTACCGACGCCCTGAATAGGCGGTGGCACAATCACCAGCGCGTTGGCATCAGGAATTCCTGCCAACTGTTTATTCAGGTTGGTATAGATGGAACGTAAATCCTGGTTCCTGCCACGCTGATTCCAGGGCTTTAGGGTGATGTAAATCAGCGCCGCGCTGGACAAGGACGCATTATTGTCGAGCGGTGACAGTCCACCGATGACCACAACATGATCCACCCCAGGCTGCTGATTCAGCACGCCTTCCACCTGTTGGGTAACATTGGCGGTTTTTCCCAGCGAAACTGCGTCTGGCAGTTGCAGCGATACCAACAGGTAACCCTGGTCTTCCAGCGGAATAAATCCGGTCGGAATTTTGAGGAAGGCGACTAACGTCAGCACGATCATCATCATGCCACCGATAAGCGCCGCTTTGCTGTGGCGGATTAAGCGGCGAACACCGTTGAGATAAACGTTCTCCAGCCAGTCGAAAACCTGGTTGAACTTCCGGTAAACCCAGGGCCTGGTTCCCTCCTTCACCGGTCGCAGCCATTGTGCGCTCTGCACCGGTTTCAGCGTCAACGCATTAAGAGCGCTGAGCAAGGTCGTCACGGCAATCACCAGCGCAAACTGACGATACATCTGGCCACTAAGCCCCGGTAAGAAGCTGGCCGGGAGATACACTGCCACCAGCACCAGGGTGATAGAAATGATTGGCGGCAGCAGCTGGCGCATGGCACGCAGCGTCGCCTCGCGCGGCGTATATCCCAGTTCTATATGATGACTCACGCCTTCGACCACCACGATCGCATCATCAACCACGATACCGATCGCCAGTACGATGGCAAACAGCGTCAGCAGATTGATGGAAAACCCCATCAGGTAAATGGCACCGAACGTGCCGATAAGAGTGACCGGTACCGTGGTGGCGGGTACCAGCACCGCCCGCCAGTTTTGCAAAAATGCCACGATTACCAGTAAAACCAGCAGCCCGGCAATTAACAAGGTGCTGTAGACGTCATCGACTGAACGCTGAATAAAGTTGGTGGTGTCGAATGGCAGTGAATAGTGCGTACCTGCCGGCAGTCGGGCCGACATTTTTTGCATTTCAGCAGCGACTGCTGTGCCAACATCCAGCGCGTTGGCATCCGGTAACTGTGAAATGGCAATCCCTGCTGCTGGTTTACCGTCCATGGTGAAAAACTGCGAATAACTCGATGAACCCAGCTCGGCATGACCGACATCCTGTAAACGTACCAGCCTGCCACCGTCCTGGGTGCTGCTTTTAATAACGATCTGATTGAACTGGCGGGCATCAGTCAGCAGGCCATTAACGTTAAGCGTCAGTTGCATCTGCTGGCCACTGTTGACGGGCGGAGCGCCCAACTGCCCGGCGCTGACGCTGCGGTTTTGCGCTTTGATGGCGCTGATAACGTCATCCGGTACCAAACCGTATTGCTGCATACGCGCCGCATCCAGCCAGATGCGAATACTGTAATCTCCGGTCCCAAACACCGTGACATCTCCCACGCCAGGTATGCGCGCCAGTGAGTCGCGCAGATGATTAGTGGCGTAGTTGCTCAAAAACAGTGTGTCCTGGGCCGGATCGCTCGATTGCAGACTGTACAACTGCAAAATGGCCGTTGATTTTTTACGCACCGTTACCCCCTGCTGCTGCACCGTATCCGGCAGTTGGGAGAGCGCCGCCTGCACACGGTTTTGCACCAGGACTTGAGCCTGGTCGCTATCGGTGCCGATAGCAAAGGTGATATTCAGGGTATAGGTACCATCGTTGCCGGTGGTGGATTTCATATACAGCATGTTCTCGACACCATTCACCTGCTGCTCGATGGGGAACGCCACCTGCCCTTGCAAAGTCTGTGCATTGGCTCCGGGATAGTGCGTCACCACCTGAACCGTCGGCGGGGTGATGGGGGGATACTGCGACACCGGCAACACCCATAACGCAACAGCGCCGAGGATCAGGATAATCAGTGACAACACATTGGCGAAAACTGGCCGGTCGAGGAAGAACTTAATCATGCTGGCTTTGCGCCTCGTTGCTGACGTTCACCTTTTTCCCCACAAAATCTGGACGGGCAAAGGTCAGGACGCGTCGCGTGTTGTCAATTGCGCTGAGCAAAATGACATGCTCACCGCTACCGGGAGCCGTTTTAACGCTAAGACGGCTGACACTGCCATCCAGGGCAACCGGGAAAATACTGCCACTCTGCACTGCCGTGGACGGAAGTTGTAACTGGCTCACCGGCTCTGCTGCATGCAAAGTGACATGGACAAACATCCCTGGCAGAAGGTTAACTGGCGGCTGATGCAGAGTCGCGCGCAGGGTGATATTGCCGCTCGCGCTGTCGAGCTGGTTATCGACAAAATCGATGGTGGTATGCAGGGGCTCACTCAACCCGGGAATGGTGATCTCTAACGGCTGATGTGTGATTGCATCTCTGCGTGCGGCGATAATGCCAAAACGCGTCGCGTCTGATTGATTAAGGCTGAAAGTGACATACAACGGATCGATTTTATTCAGCGTGGCTAAAACGGTATTACCGCTGGTACCCACCAGATTACCGACATCAACGGCGCGCCGCCCGATGCGTCCGCTGAAAGGTGCAGTAATACGCGTATAACCAAGATTGATTTGCGCAATATCCCGCTGCGCCAGAGCCTGATCTCTGGCAGTTTGCGCGTCCTGCAAGGTCGACAAGGAGATAACGCGTGACGGATAGAGAGCCTGGTCACGGTCAGTTTCACGCTGGGCATTCACCAGCGCGGCCTGAGCCGAATTAAGCTGTGCCTGTAAGGCAGCCGGGTCTAACGTAAATAACACTTGTCCGGCCTGTACCAGGTCGCCGTCTTTAAAATTGACAGATTGCAGCGTCGCAGCGACGCGCGCTGAAATCTGCACCTGCTCTGAAGCACTCAGTGTCCCGGTGACGGTAATTGACGCGTCAAATGTGATTTTTTGCGGAACACTCACCGAAACCACCGGAACCGACTGCTGGAGAGCGTTTTCCTGTGGTTTACAGCCCGCCAGGAAACAGCCTGCCATCAGCAACAGTCCATACCGGCATGTCATACTAAGCGTCTTCATGGATAGCGAGTTCATGGGGTTGATTATTCTTTTGCAGCCATAAATGCACTGAGTTGCGAGAGGGTGATATAGCCATTTTTCGCCGTATCTATTTCTGAAAAGTGCCGGGCGACGCGTGGCATACCAACCTGCGTCTCTGTCAGAGTCAGTTTGCCATCATGATTGGTATCCGCTGTATTAAAGCGATTTTGCATGCGTTGTGCGCGGCTACCCACCGGTGCTGCGCTGGTAGCATTGAAAAAGGCAAAACCTGCAATCAGCACCAGAAACTTTTTCATTTGTTACCTCAAGTTACCGTTAATGAGAACGCATCGGGGAAAAGATATAGAAAAGCAAGCCAGGGAGGGTTTCTGAATTGTTCCAGACTTATGTCATCGCATGTCACAGGAACACTGAGCAGACTTCGCCTTCGTTTAAGGATACCTGAGCCGGCCAGCTCAAATAGAGAACCAGCCAGTGGGATATTGCTCGCATATAAACTCCACGAAAACCTTAACTTTGGGGCTCTGAAGCCGACGAGACGTGTGCAGCACCCAGAGTTCGGTAAATGTGTCGGCCTCTCCCCAGCACACAAGCTCTCCTTTTTCCAGTTGCTGGCTGACAAGGGATCCCGGAAGCATTGCCGCTCCGGCACCGGCCATAACGGCGTCCCGCACAGTCAGAAGGGAGGATAGACGCATCACGGGCTGTGGTGTGAAGCGGCACTGCCCGTCCTGAACACGCCAGATCTCGGTGTCGGAATACGTTGACATGACGATCGCCGGGATCTCAGGCGCGCTTTGTCCATCGCCGACCGGCATCTGAACGGTGGGAACCGCCACCAGGGTCAGTTTGTCCCTGGCAAATCGCCTGCCAACCAGCGCACTGTTACTGCGCGGATTAATACGGATCGCGACATCAAAATGCTCATCCACCAGGTCGCTCACCCGGTTTTCAGAAATAACCTCAACGTAAATGTGAGGATAGCGGCGACGAAATTCGGCCAAAAGCCGCCCGAGAGCCAGCTGTGAAAAGAGTAACGGAGCCGCAATACGCAGCCAGCCGGAGGGATTGGCCGTATCTTCCCGTGCAGATTCGACCGCTTCATCAATGTCACGTATGGCGCCGACGGTTCGTGACAAAAGGCGTTCACCCGCCTCAGTGATTTGCAACTTCTGGCCACCGCGCTCAATAAGACGCACGCCCAGCACCTCTTCAAGGTCTGTCAGCCTGCGTGAAAGGGTTGCCTTGGGCTTTCCGCTGGCGCGACTGGCTGCACCGATCCCGCCAGAGGCTGCGATGAGATGGAAATCTTTAAGGGCATTAATATCCATGGTGTGTCTCATTTATGGAACGATCTATCCAAAAAATAGCATCTTCAAAGCAAAAATGGATCGCGATAGTGTTTGTTCACACCCACCCAAACACAATGGAGTAGACATCATGAGTATCCTGATCACCGGAGCCACTGGCCGCGTCGGCCGCAACGTTGTTAAGGCGCTTATTCGCCGTGGCGCTGATTTCCGCGTGCTGACCCGTGACCCTGCAAAGGCTGGCTTTGCCGAAAATGTGCAGGTTGTTAAAGGCGATATGCTGGATATCGACTCTCTGCGCGCTGCCTCCAGGGGTATCAAGACGCTGTTTTTATTGAATGCGGTCGCCGCCGACGAATATACCCAGACACTGATTACACTCAACATCGCCCGCGAATGCGGCATTGAGCACGTGGTTTATCTCTCTGTCTTTGGCGCTGATGTTTCCGTCAATGTGCCGCACTTCGCCGTAAAATATGGCGCTGAGCGCATGCTTAAAGAGATGGACTTTAGCGCCACCCTCCTGCGACCAACCTACTTTATCGACAATGAGGTAACGATTAAGGATGTCGTCATGAATCACGGTATTTATCCGATGCCGATCGGCGGTATTGGCCTGGCGATGGTGGACACGCGTGATATCGCTGAGGTGGCGGCTATTGAGCTGATGCGGCGCGACCGTGCGAGTGGGAAACTGCCTGTCGAGACGATTAACCTCGTTGGCCCCGATACGCTGACGGGGGAGGCCGCCGCTGCCATATGGAGCGAGGTGTCAGGCCGCGAGATTGTTTACGGCGGTGATGACCCGGCGGCCTTTGAAGCCAGCATGGCGGAATTTATGCCGAAATGGATGGCGTACGAAATGCGTCTGATGGCTGAACGCTACGTCAGTCATGGCATGCTGCCACAGGATGGCGACAGAGAGCGTCTGGCCTCGCTTCTTGGCCGCCCGTTGCATACTTATCGCGACTTTGTGATGGCGCTTTCAGCACAATAACATCGCCTTCCTTGCACGCGGCGCAGGCTTATAGAAACGCGCGCGCTTCGTTCAAGGCTGGCGCGCGCGTTTGAGCGGTTCCATTCTGGCGCCTGAAAACGCCCGGAGGAACGCCCACATATTGCGTGAATGCCACATTAAAGGCGCTCGCTGACTGATATCCGATGTGAAAGGCAATCTGTTCGATTTTCTCTTTGCTGCTCACCAGCGCTTTTTTCGCTAACGACATGCGCCAGAAGAGAAGATATTGCCCTGGCGGCATGCCGACTGTTTCATTGAAAGCGGCAAAAAAAGCGGAGCGGGACATAGCGGCGTGGCGGGCGAGCTGCGCTATTTGCCACTCATCGCCCGGTTTTTCATGCATGAGATGTAGTGCAACAGCGATCTTTTCATGTTGCAGTCCCTTCAGCACACCAGCCGTTTTCGGCAGTTCAGGATTACTGCGTAACGATTCTACTAACAGAAGTTGTAAAAGATGCATTAAGACCACATCACGCCCGGGACGCCTGGCACGGCTTTCCTCCCGCAGGAGTTCAAGCAACGTGACGAAACGACGTTGGCCTTTAATCAGGATCTCGTTTGGCAGTAAAGAGACGATGAGTTGTTTATCCGGTGTATCGAATTCACAGTGGCCGACATGCATGATCAGATCGGCTGGCCCGCTTGTTGCGCCAATTCTCACATGTCCTTCGCCGATGATTGTTGGCAGCGTAATGTCAGTGGGGCTGGATCTGCCCGCGTTGGTGTTCTCGAAAGAGTAAGCGGCGGGTATCAGAATAAAATCACCGGCAACAAGTAACTTTGGGCCTTGCCCGTTCACATTGATCAAGCATTCGCCTTCCAGCACTGCGCAGTAAAAGGCCTCTCCGCCAGACTCCCGAACAATACGCCACTCTCCGCGCCCCTCAACGAGTTTTGAATGCGAAGGTTTTGGATTGAGCAGGGCAACGATATCGGTCAACGGATCTGACATTGGACGATCTCTAAAGTTTACGGGACTTTTGATTATATATTGTCCGGGAGGCGGCGGCTATGATCACTGCTCTTGCCATGAAAGAGGATCAAATATGCCTACTGTGCTGATTACCGGTTGTTCTTCCGGCTTTGGCCTTGCCGCCGCAAAACTTTTTTTACACCAGGGCTGGAAAGTGATTGCCACAATGAGAACGCCTGACCCGACCTGTTTGCCGGAGAACGACAAACTGACGATGTTGCCGCTCGATATTACTTCCGCGCAGAGTATTCGCCATGTGGTGAAAGAGGCGGGCGCGATTGATGTGCTGGTGAATAATGCGGGCTTTGGTGCGCCTGTGCCGGTCGAGCTCACGTCTGTTGTCACTGCGCAGCAGTTAATGAACACCAATGTGCTGGGGACATTGTCCTTAACGCAGGCGTTTCTGCCGCTGATGAGAGAGAGAAAATCAGGTGTCATTATCAATGTCTCCTCGTCCGTGACGACCAAAGCGATGCCGCTGATTGGGCTTTATCGCGCCAGTAAAGCGGCGTTGAATGCCTGGAGCGAGTCCTTGTCGATTGAGGTCAGGCCTTTTGGTATTCGCGTTCATATTGTGTTACCGGGGCGCTCACCGGAAACGAAGTTTGGCGAGAATGCGCGTGCGCATTTTGCCGGAATGGACGATCCCGCCTACGGGCAAATGGTGCGTGAGTTTATCCAGAGTGTAGGCGAGAGCAACTCGCCCGTGACGCATGCTGATGATGTCGCAAATGCCATTTTTGCCATTGCTCACAATCCAGATGCGCCGTTATACACCGCAGCAGGTGAAGATGCCGGGCTGTGGCTGAAAGAGGCGCAGCAGCATTCACCCTTCGCTTACTAATGTTACTTAACCCGATGCCGCAGGGGCTTTCCTGCTCTGCATTTGCAATGGCGGCGGCTCGACCGTGGGCTTTACGGACGTCAGCGAAAACCGTATTGAAATGCGCTTGTTGATGTGATGCATCGGATAATGCAGGCGATGGCGCCTGCACCATCCGATTAAAAAGCAGAGCGGGAAAGGCAGTATCCCGTATCAGCCATGGAAACGGTCGTAAACCCCGCCTGACCCAGGTGCATGCCTGCAATAAGCAGTTTTTCCCGGACGGCCTGGGCCAGAATTTTTTCCCGGGTTTCTTTAGCCAACGCGGGATCAACATCAAACAAAATGCTCACCGCTGGTCTTGCCGTCTGAATATGAGGGTAATGGACGATGTCCCCCCAGATCAGTAAGCTTTTTTCCTTCGCGTCAATGCGAAACCCGGTATGCCCTGGCGTGTGGCCGGGCAGCCATACCGCAGAAATGCCCTCTGCTATATCGTCCTCGCTAAATATGTTGTCCTCGCTAAAAAAGCGGACGTTCCGTGCATAAGCCTCGAGTGTCTGGCGCGCCAGCATGAAATTACGCTGGCCGCGTTCGCTGGCGATTTTTCGTTTTTCATCATCCGACCAGTAGTCCGCTTCACGGTGATGCAGAAGAAGTTCCGCATGTTGGAAGACCGGTCGTTTTTCAGCATCAAGCAGACCGCCAATATGGTCCGGATGGCAATGCGTTAATAACACCGTGTCCACCTCGTCGTGGCTGATTCCGATGGCTGCGAGGTTGGCTTTGAGCTGCCCACCCGCGTTGTTCAGCCCTCCTGTACCGGCGTCAACCAGAATAGTCCGCCCCCGCCCGCGGATGAGATAGCCATTGATATGAATATTACCGGGCTCAGCGATTCCGGCGTGATGCTGAAGGCGTGCGGCATCCTCTGTTGTAATACCTGACAGTAAATCCAGGCTGGCGGACATATTGCCGTCACTCACCGCCGTAACCTGAAAATCGCCAATCTGACGTGATGGAAAGGTAAGAGCGTTCATAAATACCTCAGGATTAGTTTCGGGCGTAGGGGTACGGGGCAGGGGAACCAAAGCAGCGAATACGCGCCATTAGCCCCCAGGCCTGTTGCGTGGCGAGATCCAGCTCACGCATAAAGTTTTCCATCACTTCTGCCGTACGCCATGGTGTTAGTCGATAAAAGAGTTCGGCATAGACCGGATGCCCGCATCCCGGCTTTACAGTAACAAATATGATATGCACGTTGTCCGGCGCTGCGGCGAGTATGTCAACGCAGAGGGCGCTACAGGTGCGGGTAAACGCGGGAAGTTCGATGCACCTGTCAGCCTGTTCTTCAGAAAAGTAAAACGTCAGATTAGGCATGATTTAATGGCTCCCCGCCTGGTGACGCTCAACAGGAGATTGCAACTGCAATGTCAGCGGTTGGTAAAGGTATACGCCGGGCATATCCGCCAGCAGCAAGGCGCTTTCACGAGGCAGAACCCAGGCTGCGCGACGTTCCGGGGATTTGTCCAGCCCTGCCGCGTACATTTCCATCGCCGGTTCCCCCAGCGCGGTGACTAAAGCGCTTATCGGCTGCGCACTGAGGAGCAGAATTTCATCTGCCGAGACGGCCGGAGTCGGTGCTTCACATGCATACAGATTACGATGCCAGTCAGTGATATGGGCCTGCCAACGGGAGAAATTACCGCCCCCTTTGCGCCGATAATCATCACTGCTGAGTACATCTGCATCCTTCACGGTGTGAAGGGCGAGATAAGCAGGGCAGCCGGGCTTCACGGCGCCAAAGCGCTGAGAAGAACGGAATCCATTAACAGAGACCAGCGCCGGTAATTTTTCCAGGCTGTAAAATGCATTCCATTCTTCCTCGCTCCGGGGATCGGTATATGAACATTCCACGATATACAACATTCTTCGGCCTCCGCATGATAAACAGCGGACAACGAATAATCCGCTTAATGATTTTTAATCATGCTATAAGGTGGATACCGGCCTGAAAATCGACAATATTTCATTGTTTAGTGACATTAGCTCACTGAATGGCATTCTCAGCACAGAGGAAGGGCTCTTTTATGCGCAGAAAAATACCCAGTAGCGCTTCCCTACAGGCTTTTGATGCCGCGGCAAGGCACGGCAGTTTTGCCCGGGCCGCAGAGGAGCTATCCCTGACGGAAGGGGCCATTAGCCGTCAGATTGCGCGCCTTGAATCGTTGCTGAACTGCAGACTGTTTGACCGTACAGGAAGCCGGGTAAAGCTTAATCCCGCAGGCACACGCTATGCCCGCCATGTTCACGAAACGCTGGCACGGCTCGAAAGGGATACCCAATACATCATGGGATTGCCGGAGGGGAATAAGAGTCTGGATATTGCCGTTCTGCCGACTTTCTCCAGTCGATGGTTGATCCCGCGGCTGAATGGCTTCAGGTCGTTGTACCCGGACATAACGTTAAATATTGCGGCCAGTACCGATCCTTTTATTCTCAACGGCAGTGGCTTTGACGCCGTGATCCATTTTGAGCATCCCGCATGGACCGGCATGCGCATGCAGTTCCTGTTTCAGGAAAAGCTGGTTCCGGTGTGCCATTCTGCGCTGTTATCACCAGGGGACGTTGATAAACAATTAAACGAACTGCCACGGATCCACCGACGGCAGAATCCGGACGCGTGGCATCTCTATGCCCGCGAAAGCAAAATCAGCCTGGATAATCCCGGTCTGGGCGTTCGCTATGACCTGCATGAAATGGCAATCGCAGCCGTTATGGCGGGACAAGGCGTGGCACTGGTGCCGCGTATGTATGTCGAAAATGAATTGAGGCGCGGTCTGCTTGTTTCACCCTGGCCAGAATCCGCAAGCCTGAACAAAAACTTCTGTTTAGTCAAACCGGCGGAAACAGGACTGAATGAAGCGGCATTAGAGGATTTTGAACGCTGGCTGCTTACTGAAATCACTCCTCCTGCAGGTGCATCGCAGAAACAGGCTTAACGGTCTTAAAAATAGCTAAAATAAGGTGGTTGGCGGCCTGACGTTTTTTCCACAGGGCCGCCTGTAGTACCAGACGGTAAAACGTTTTCTTCAGTTTTCGAGCCAAATAAACTCGGGTGGAGAATGCATCAGGAAGTTCTGGTGCGATATGTTCCAGGCATAAGCGCCCGCGAGGCTGAACACCAGCCAGTCTCCTGGTGCCAGCGCGACAACGGGCTGCTGGCGCGCCAACACATCTTTGGGCGTACAGAGTTGCCCAACTAGCGTCACCTGTTCATCTTTTATCCATTCAGCGTTTTGTTCGCGTCGCAACAGGCTAAATGGGTGATTATGGCTTTGCGCGACAGGGGTGCGGAAATGGTGCGTTCCCCCGCGACCAATGGCAAACCATTCGCCGAGATTCTTTTTGATGTCCAGCACTTCCATGACGTAATAGCCGCAGGCTGCGGCAATGTAACGACCGCACTCAAAGCGCAGCGTCCAGCCTTGCGCCTGGCTGAATTGCGTCACGTCTGGCAGGCGCTGGCAAAAGCACGCCCAGTCAAAGTGATGTTGTGGTTCAAGGTAGTTAATACCGATACCGCCACCGACGTTAATTAAGTCAATATCCAGCGACCAGCGTTCGCACCAGCTGCGAACCTTGTCCAGATACAGACGGATCAACTGCAGATGGTTATCCACATCCAGTTGGTGAGACATCAGATGGAAGTGAAAACCGCGCAGATTGATGTGCGTCGAACGGGCGATTTCGCGTAATGCTGCGGGCAGGTCATGCTCATCGAGACCAAAAGGCGTCGGTTTGCCTCCCATCATCAGACGCGTACCCCCGATCCCCTCGAGCGCAATATTCATCCGCAACAGTACGGAGACGGTTCGATTCTCTTCAAGCGCGATAGCCTGCAAACGGCGTAGCTCGGTTAAACTCTCCACATGTATCACGTCCACGCCGAGTTGCACTGCCTGGCGCAGTTCACTTTGCAGCTTGCCGGGGCCGCCGAAAATCAGCGGCTTGCCAGCAGCCTGCTCACGTAACCAGTTGAGTTCGCCACCGGATGCCGCTTCAAAGCCATCGACATACTCGCATAATGTCCGGAGTATCGGGGCTTCCGGATTCGCTTTTGCGGCGTAAAATAGTTCACAACCCGCTGGCAATGCATGACACATGCTGTGAATGTGCTGGCGCAGTGCGACAAGATCATACACATAAGCGCAAAACGGCTCTGAGCGCTGTTGCTGCAACTGTTGCAGCTTCTCTCTGACTTTGGGCGTCATTGCGCACTCCTCATTGGGTGTTGCAGCAGGGTGTAATCCGCGTGCTTATCCGCTTTGCGCAGCAGGCGGGTTTTCAGATTGTTTTTGGACGGGATAGCGCCGCCCTCGAGGATTGCAGCGATTTCCGGCTGATGCTGCCAACGGCCAAGTTGCGCCGCCAGTAAATCCCACAATTGCTGCTCCAGTACCCGATCGTCATCGGCAAGGCGGAACAGCACTTCTGACAGGTGATTGATCAGCAGGCAATAGGCGACGCGACGCCAGCCCTGTTCTCGGCTGTACCAGACGGACTGTCTGGCACGCTCGGACATCATCGCCAGACTGGAGGCTGGCCAGCGCTCGGTGGTGAGTTTGGTCCCTTCCAGATCGCGTACCCACACTTGCGTCGGCAGGTGATTTTCAATGGATACCAGCACGTTTTGCAGGTGTGGCTCAAACACCATCCCGTCGGTGAAGAAAGCGTCCAGCACACCGGGGAGTAACACTGAGAGATAGCGGTCGAGCCACAGCAAATTCGCCTGTTGTCGGGAGAGTCCCTGCGCTGCGCTCAACTGCTGAATTTGCAGCTGAAGCGGACTGTGGCCCAGGTGGTCGAGCGCAAACAGCGATGCCGCCAGCCAGGGCTGTTGATCGGTGAGGTTCTCGCGATAAAGAATGCCGAAGCACTCTTGTAAATGGCGCACTTCTTCCGCGTCGTCTGCTTGCGCCAGAGCGGAGAAATCAAGGCTGGTGGCGGCCGGTTCGCGCATGATGTGAAAACCCGGTACCGTGCTTTCCAGACGCGCAAAACGATGTTCAAGTAGCGTATTCAGCGCCACTGCGCTTTCCAGTTCATACCAGGCATTCTTGCGGACACAGTTAGTGAGCCGCACATGAATGGAGCATTTCAGGTAATAAGGCAGATCGGCGCGATACAACGTACGCACCGATGATGTCGCCGCGAATTCGGCACCCGTCAGTCCCAGCGGTGTGATAAGCCCGCGGCTAACGGCACGCGTGTAAAGCGGCGACTGCATAATGTGGCGAACTTCCCATGGATGACAAGGATAGCAGTGCTCGCCATGGAGTTTATCCAGCATTGCCGTGACCTGCGCACTGCCCCGCAGCTGTAATAGCGAGGGATGAATGCGGAACCAGAACAGCGGGAAGCGCGCGGCGACTTCGGGCGAGCAGGCCAGTAATGCCTCTGGTGTCACACCCTGACGGCTTTTGGGGCTCGGATGCATCGGATGGCCCCAAAGGAGACACTCTTCGCTTTGAATGTAGCTATGCGCACCTGTCGGCGTTGGCAGATGCTGCAGAAAAGAGGCCGTAACCTGGACGCTGTTTTCAATCTGATCCAGCAGTTCTACATCGGGTAATTGTCCGGTCTGACGCACCATATCATTGACCAGCAGAGCCATTGCTTCGCTACAACGAACGGCCCGCCAGGGACGACCAAACTCTTTCACAAACGGGGTTCCAGTAAAGTCGCCGCGATCCAATAAACTCCAGCGGATAGCCCGGATGGCGAGTAACGTGCTGTCATCCGCTCCCATTTGCAGCAATATCACTTTGCCCGAAACCATACGGCTGGCCAGTGACAGCGGAATATTGCCCTGGCACACCTGTTTAACGCGTCCCGCAGGGCGGGCAAATTCGCGAATATAGCAGTTCAGCAGCGCCGTCAGTCCGGCAAATTCCGCCTGCTCCCTTTCCGGGGTAACTTTTACTGACTGCAGTGGGTTTTCACGAACGGCGAGTGATACGGACATAACCTGATCCTCGTAAAGGGGAAATAACAAAGAGTAAGACGGCGCCTGAAGCCGCCGCCGCTGAAGCCAGGAAAGGCGCCTGCAATGACACATGCGCAACCAACCAGCCCGCACCGATACCGGCAGCCACACCAGCCCACTTGCCAGCGGCATCGATCTGCCCGAACTGCTTTCCGGCGCTGTGATGGCGAATGGTGTCACTCAACATCTGATTGGCACCGCTGTAAGCCAGCAGCATGCCGCAACCAAACAGCGTGCGTGCCGCCAGCAGCGATGATGCCTCGACTAATTGGCTGTGCCACCATGCCGCCAGCGCAATCAGCACCATGCCTGGCACAAAATAAAGGCTGCGTCCCGCCAGGCGGTGCCAAAGTGGCAAAAGCAGCAGATAGATCAGATGTGGCCAGCTATAGAACATACCGATCAGCACTTCCGTAGGTAGCCAATGTGCGGCGTAGGGCAGGAAGTAGGGAAATGTCACCACCATGGCGAAGTTGAACAGGAATTGCATCGCCCACAGATAATGAAACGTGGATTTGATGCCATTGTTCTGCATGGCACGATGTGTCGGCTCAATGGCAGGATCGGCGGGTAGTCGCAGGCTGAGCAGCAAGCCACACAGCGATAACATAGCCAGCCCTAACCACAGACGCTGGCCAATATCGGGTCGCCACATCAGGACGCCGCCTATCAGCGGTGGTGCGCTCAGCAGCGCTAACCGGGCGGAAGATTGCGTCCAGTTAAGGGCTTTCGCCAGTTGTTCACCGCGCAGATGCAGGGAAAGATAGCCATTCGCCGCCGCCAGGGTTCCTCCCGCTATTCCCTGTAATGCGAGTGCGAGGATCAACCATGGCAATGAGGGCGAGACGCCAGCCAGTAAAAATGCGCATGTCAGCCCAAACAGTGCCCGCTGTAGCGACAACCGCCGCCCGTAGCGATCGGCAAACCGTCCCCACCACGCGGCAGAGATTGCTGTCATCACTGAAGGCAGGCTGAACAGTACGCCCGCCCACAGGCTGCGTTCAGCGATACCAAAGGAAACCAGCAGCCGTGGCAGATAGAGCGGTACGCCAAGCACGGTAAAAGCCGCCAGAAAGTGGCAGGCCAGAACCACCGGTAACGTACCGCGCATTAGCGTTTTTCCCTCAGCAGGAAATTAGGCCCACTTTGGCCATAGTACTTGTTGATATCTGCGGCACCGGACGCTTGTTTGCTCAACAGACTGCCGCTCAGCAACAGGTATTTCACTGGCTGCGTGGCGGAGGTAAACAGCTGCTGTCGTGCAAAGGCGGTATCGACGCCTTCACTCTCCAGATGCGCCAGACTCTGCTCAAGCGCATGTCGCAACGTTTGATAACCGGCTTCGCGATCGAGCAGTGCGCCTGCGGCCAGATTTTCCAGCACCGCCGCCATGCAGAGTTGCAGGGTGATGGTGATAAACATCTGTGCCAGCGCGGCTTCATCAGACACACAAATGCGCGGATCGCGCAGTGTCTTGAGGCGCTCTGCCAGTTGTGGGCAAGCGCGTTTAAAGCGTTCAGGCAGAATGCGCGCAGCATCGTTGTCTTTCATCACCAGTGTCAGGGCTTCATTTGGCGTAAAGCTCAGAACGGCATTCTGCTGATTAGATTCCAGGGCAATGCCGTAGCGTAACCACAGCGTCAGGTGAACATCCGCCATCAACTGGCAGTAATCACGCCACCAGTCCGCTACGTCTGGCATACCAGGTTGCGCGAGCAGAGAAGAGAGATAATAACGTCCGTCCGGCAGTTTGCTGCCAAGCGCCGCAACCGGTAACAGCGTTTCACCGATGCGTGGTGTTGCGTAGCGCCGTAGCAGAAAGGCCAACTGTTTATTCTCCGCAACATGGCCACAAAAACGCTCATCCACATGGCGATATTTGCCGCGCAGCAGGGTGTCCTGTTCCCCCAGGGTGGTCAGCACTTCAGCGAACCACTGGCCGTCATACAGCGTCGAGGGCTTGATCAGTCGGATATTTTTCTGTCCCAGTGTGCGCATGCTGAGGGGCACTTTGAGATGGTGATCCGGATAGTCTGCTAACTGCACGGTACGGACTGATAAGGTGGGGTAGACATCGAGCCAGGCATCAGGCGCGATGACTGCCCCCTCGGGAACATCCTGCAGTCGATTCAACGTAAGGGGATGCACAGGGATCAATTCATGCCGGGCGAATTGCTGCGCGTCCAGCCCCACCTGTGACGGCAATGGCCACCAGTCTGGTCTGGCTTCCGGTGCTGTAAGGGTCAATTGCTGGTGGGGTAAAGCCAGCCAGCGCAGACGAAACGGCTGACAAAATTCAGGCGCGTACTGGCGCAGGTCGGCTTCGCTAAAACCAAATTTAGCGCGCGCCGTAGGGTAGTAAGGATGATCGAGAAAGCTTGCCAGTTGATCGGCATGACGCAGGCGCTCACCCCAGTTCATCTCATTCGGTGAACGTAATAGTGATGCGTGCTGTTGTGCAAAAGCGATGGCGCAGAGTTCACCTTGCGCCACAGCGCTATCTGCTTCCTCTTTATAGGTTGCAAAGCGCTCTTGTGTTTCCTGGTGCTGATCCGGCATTAACGCCGCCAGCCAGTTAGCAT
The DNA here is from genome assembly GCF_900116535.1 of Kosakonia arachidis. GTDB lineage: Bacteria > Pseudomonadota > Gammaproteobacteria > Enterobacterales > Enterobacteriaceae > Kosakonia > Kosakonia arachidis. The sequence goes on from NZ_FPAU01000003.1 coordinate 402,181, forward strand.
AGCCCGACTGAGGGTGCCATTCTTGCGCGCTTTTAATCTGCCATTCAGGCGATACTGCCCGCCATGGCTGCATGTAATCACAGGCTTCAACCTTCAGACGTAATGTCTGACTGGCCGACTGCCAGGTGAGCCACTGGTGTTGAAGATCCTGTGTAATCTGCCCCTGGCTTATCAAACCACTGACATTTTCGCGCAGGCAGGCGTTTATGATACGCAGCGTAATGTAGTCATGCTGATTCATCAGACAATCTCCCACTTCAGCGCGGCGAGAGTGCGGTTAGTGAGCTGTTTTAGCTGCGCGTCATCGCTGGCTTCCAGGTACAACACGCCGAGGTAATCTTTATTGGAGTGGGTGAGATCAATACGATCGCCGGTGGATTTAAGCGGGCGGTAGTGCAGGCCCGGCGCGCTGAGCGGTTGAGGTGCGGTCTGCAATGTGCCACTGCGATCGGCGACGAGATAATGGATAAGCGCTTCACCCTGTTCCGGTTTGACCGGCGGCAGCGGTTCGCCAAGATGCAGGCGCAGGATCGGCGTGAACCACCCCGTCGGCAGCAGGCGGTCCAGCAGAAATTCGCGGCCATCGCCAATACTGCGGTAATTGATTTCAACTAATACCGGGCCATTATCGGTAACGATAAATTCGCTGTGGCAAGCGCCAAACCCCACGCCAAACTCACGCAACTGTGCCAGCGCCTGCTGCTTCCAGCGTGTGCTATGCTCACCGGCCCAACGCGCGCTCATCTCCACAAAGTGCGGCGGCGTGGAGAGTTCCACATCGAAACCGCCAATTGCCACCAGTTCATTGCCATCACCGAGGGTTTCCAGCGTAAACAATGGCCCTTGCATGAACGCTTCAACCAGCAATGTCTGGCGCACGGGCAGGGTGTCAAGATAGTGCTGGCAACGCGTGAGATCCTCAATAAGCCGCACATCCATAGACGCCACACCCTGGCCTGGCTTGATCACGACTGGCCACGGCCAGTCAGCGGCCGGTGAGGCATCGGGAAGGAGTTGAGAAGACCATACTGAAGGTTGCCCCAGGGCTTTCAGGCGCTGACGCATGCGCCACTTCTCTTTAGCGGCGTAGCAAATTTGCCAGTTCTTGGCGGGCAGGCCAAGTGCAGTAGCGGCAATAGCGGTTGCCGTTTGCAAGTGATCGCTATTGGAGAATAGCGCAGCTGGCGTGATACCCCATTCGGTGAGCGTGTCGAGGATCGACAGTGGGTTAAATACTTCACATTCGATCACCGTAACGCTGTCATCCAGCTTGCTGTTATGCGCCATCGCGTGATCGGTAAGCAGGATCACCGGATAGCCCAGTCGTTGTGCTGCGGGAATAAAACCTTCTGTTACGGCCGCGTTAACAACGTGACTGATGATCACATAGGGCTTTTGGTTGAACATGTGTATACCTGTTTAGGTGTTGAGGAGGAAAGGTGAGAGAGACTGAACGTCAGTAAGCCGTTGCTTTAGCGCCCGGAACAAAAAACCGCGATCTTCGCCGCACAGCCAGCTGTCCACGCCCTGGCTTTGCCAGTATTGCTGCTGCTCTGCGGTGCGGGGATTGGCGCAAAAAGGTTTCCCTGCGGCTGCGCAACGTGCAGCCAGATGGCGAATATGCGCTTCAACCTCAGGATGCGTAGGCTGCGGGCCAAGTTGCATACTCATTGCCAGGTCAAGTGCACCTTCCATAACCATCGTGACCTGAGGGATAAGCAATAGGGTGTCAATGGCCTCAATGCCTGCCGGCGTTTCAATCATGGGGACCAGCCATAACTTCTCATTGACCTGGCGGATATAATCACCCAGGGGTAACGTACCAAAGCCAGTTACACTGCCGCCGGTGATACCGCGTGTTCCAATGGGGGGAAAGAACATCGAATTTTTCAGGGTGTTAACCTGTTCCGCACTCTCTGCTCGTGACAGCACAATCCCTCCTGCTCCCATATCAAGCAGGCGTCCGGCACGCGGAATATCGTCACAGGTGAGGCGTATCAATGGGGTACAGTGATTGAGTTGCGCCAGTTGAATACAGTGGCTAAGAAGCGTTTCGTTATGGGGAAGATGTTCCAGATCGAGTATCACGAAGTCATACCCGGCAATGGCAATCATCTCAACAAGAGTTGGGTGGGGAACGGAGTTCAGAATGCCAAATAGCCCATTGCTGGACTTGCGGCGTTCCCCTGGTAGTGCAAGCGAGATCATATAACCAATCCATGTTGTTAATGCTTATCATTCACATTATCATTACTAATGGACTGGTGCTTTTCAAAATATTTAAACAAGATCGTTAAATAAATTCACTAAGTGATCGTTACCACTTCGAAGTGATCGGATTGCAATTTTGGAATAAGCTTATGATATATATGTAATAATTTATAAAAAGCTGTTTGGGTTTGCCATGTCGATGGCAGCAAAAATAAAAAAACACTTATGTGTGGTTTAGTCAGCGGAAGCTCAGTAAGGAAATGACCAACATGAAAAGCCAGTGGCTTATGATCCTATTTACCGTTTTAGTGTGGTCGTGGGGGGCTCAGGCACAATCGGTTACCGTGACCGATCTTGCCGGTCGCCACGTCACGCTTAACGCACCCGCAACACGCATTATTCTCGCTGACAGCCGAATGTTGTTACCGATGAGCCTGCTGCATCCTGGCGATGCGCTCAAAGGGATTGTCGGATGGGATGATTCGCTGCAAACCCGGGCACCGGATATGGGGCGTTACTTTACCCGGCATTATCCTGCGCTGCCTTCTATACCGGTATTTATTAACCCATACCGTAGCAGCTTTAACGTTGAACAAGCCGCGATGCTTAAACCGGATCTGATTGTTTTCGATACGGGGATCCTGAAGAAGCTCGAAAGTGAAGGGACGCTGGCATTGCTGGAGAAAAGCGGTATTCCGGTGGTGTTTATCGATTTTCGCCAGCTGCCCTTAACCCATACACCGCAGAGTATGCTGCTATTGGGCGAGGTGACCGGCGAACAGCAGAATGCCGGGCGCTTCATTCAGCGTTGGGATCAATTGTTAGAGCGTACCCGCCAGCGTGTAGCAACAATTCCCAGGGAAACGTGGCCGGGCGTTGTATTTGAAAACCATGCTGGCATGACGGGCATGAACTGTTGTACCGTCTTTGGCCGCGACAGTTTTGGCCAGTTCATTCCTGAAGCCGGTGGCCGCAATCTGATGGCGGACAAAGTTCCTCCTCAGGGGGCCGACATTAGCGCCGAATTGCTGATTGCGGTGCGCCCCGACGTCTATTTAATGAGTGGTGCCGACTGGAGCCAGCGCGGGAGTGCTTCGCTGGCCGTGCCGCTGGGATATGAAGCTAGCCGCGCCAGTACCTTACCGAAGCTGCAGAAACTGATGCAGCGAGAAGGTGTGAGTGTATTGCCCGTCGCGAAGGGAAAGCAGGTAATGGCTATCTATCACCAATTTTACGACAGCCCGTTCAATGTTGTAGCACTGGAAGCCATGGCCAAACTCTTCCATCCTCAGCAGTTTAGCGATGTTGATCCTCAGGTCGATTTAGCATCGTTGTACCGCGACTTTGTCGGTATTCCTTATAGCGGATTGTTTTACGTCCAGCCTTAATGAAATAAGCCCGTTCACCTGAGTGGCCGGGCTTATTTTCGCTATTTTTTTGCGATTTTTTTGCTGTTTTTTCTATCAGAACTTCAGGCTAACGCCTGCGGTGACAGAACGTCCCGGCGCTGGCTGACGTCCCCACGGGCTGGTATCAATACCGCGGAACCAGTAGTCGCGATTAAAGATATTATTAATTCCGACATAGCCGTTCAGCACGGTACTGCCTGACTTAAACAGATCGCGGCTCACTTGAGCATTCCATACCCAGTAAGACGGCATTTCACCTAAGGAGCCGGTGCTGTTCTCCGAAACCGTATTGGCCGTATCCGTAAAGGATTTACTGAAGTAGTAGCCCGCCAGAGAGAAGGTGGTTTCACGCCATTCATAGCTACCATCCATCGTCAGCTGTGTGCGCGAGGCATACGGCACTTCTTTGCCACGGTTAACGCCGTTACGCTGTTCCGCCTGCAACCAGGCATAGCCTGCATGTAATTTCAGACCCGCAATGGCTTTCGGGCTCCAGAACCCTTCCAGCTCAATGCCCTGATGGCGGGTACGTCCGATGTTGAGATAGCTATCAGATACGCTGTCGTAGGAGATCTGATCTTTATAGTCGATGCGATACAGACCGGCGTGGAGGCTGACATCCTCGGTGGGTTTGTAACGAACGCCACTCTCGTAGTTCCACGCTAGCTCAGAGCTGACGTCGCCGCCTTTCACAATTTGCGTAGCCTGTGCCGGACGCAGGCTTTTCTGCATGTCCGCGTACAGGAACCACTGCGGAGTAAGCTGGTAGCCTACCGTCAGGCCGGGTAGCCACTGCGTGTCCGGTGTAGAGGTTCGTTTGCCAGTTTGTTTATCGGTGTATTTTTCGCTGATGTTCTCATAGCGCATCCCTGGGGTAATGGTCAGCGAGTCATCGAACAGTTTGACGGCATCACTGATATAACCTGCCCAGGCATTATTATCAAAGTCCCAGTCACGCGTTACCGTTGTCACACCTGTTGCCAGGGTGCGCTGACGTACCTGGTAATCGATTTTTTCACTCACAAAGCGTCCACCGACAATCCATTGCTGGTTCACATTGTCGCCGTTGATATCCATGCTGATACGCGGTTCAGTTCCCCAGACTTTGAAATTGCGCGGCGAGTTTTGCACGATATCGGCAGGTAAGGCAGGGTTAAAGCTTTGCCCGGCGACTTTACTCATGCCGACGTGGAAATCACGATCCGAGTCATGACCAAAGAACATCCAGTTAAATTCTGCGTTATCAATAAAACCCAGTGAACCGAGTTGTCGGTTATAGACTGCGCTATAACGCTTGGTATGACCGTCGTAATCATCCCATGGACGGGTGCTTTGACGGCGATCGCGGTTATAGTCTGCGGTCGAAAGGGCACCCGCCAGATCGGCGTGAGCATCGTAGTATTGGTAGGAGAGATTTAAGGTTGTGTCTTCGTCGATGTTCCACAGGCCGCGGATGCGGAAGTTCTCAACTTTGTTGTCGCTATGCTCACGGAACGAGCTACCTTTCACCTGGTTAGCTTCAACCTGCAGCCCGAAGTTATCATTCAGCATGCCGCCGGTGCGAAGATAGGTATCCCAAAGATTGTGTCCTTTACCGTAAAACGTAGCACGCTCGGCAATCTCATTTTCCCATTTCAGCGGAATGGGCTTACTGATCAGATTGATAACGCCGCCAACGTTATTCGGGCCATACTGTACTGCTGCGCCACCGCGAACCACGTCAATACGATCAATGGTTGAAAATGTTACCGGAAACAGCGACATTCCTTCCTGACCGTAAGGTGCCAGCACCAGCGGAATACCGTCCTCAAGGATTTGTGCGCGGCCGCTACGGCTGTCGTACAAGCCACGGACCGCAATCTGTGGGAGCACGCCTGTACCGGTTTCATCCTGAATCTTGACCCCCGGTACACGCTGTAACGCATCATCAAGGGTCCTGTTAGCCCCTTTTTCCAGTTGATCGTTGCTGATAACGGTGCGGCTCCCGGCCCAGGTTTTCACTTCTTCTGCGCGTGAATCACCAAGAATGTTCCCTGATACCGTTATCGTTTGTTCGGCTGCATAACTGCATTTACCGGCTATGAGCATAGCCACTGCTGCGGCAATCTTTGTGCGTCTCATCGTCAACCCTGAATAGTGAGTATTTATGGTAATGATTCTGATAAACATTATCATTAGCAAACAAAACTTAATATTCATGAATTGAACGTAAATCTATGTCAAGGCCATAATCGGGGGATTTTTTCGGGATAAAAGGTGAAAAGGCACAAGTGAAAGAGTGCTGAAACCCAGAGAATGCGCGGGATGCAAGGCGGTAAGCGTAACAAAAATGTCTGTCCGTCATTAGCGTTCGAATTTTATGACGATCATATTTAATTTTTTTGAATAAGTTGCTGTCTCAACGTAACGTTTATCGCCATTGCCACGATAGAAGAGGGAGTTGTCCTGACGCAGATGCAACCTTTGCAAGGAACGTTTATAAGAGAGTGAAGGTCGTTAAGGTTCTCCCATTCCCGGCCGTCACGGATGCCAAGAATAGTGGCGGTTATTTTTGATTCGCGCGCATAACCGCTTCTGTTTATTCCCGACGATTATTTCTCTCTCCAGCCTATTTCTTCCTCCAGCCAGGCGATAAAAAGAGCGACTTCCGGCTTTTTTTCTGCCAGTGGAGATGTCACAAGCCAGTAATGCCATGGATAAGGCGCTGTGACCGGGGTTATTTGGACTAACTCTCCCCGTAAGATAGACCCCTCAACCAGAGAACGACGCTCCAGAGCAATACCGGTTCCGTGTCGTACGGCTTCGATGACCAGGTTTGAATCGTTAATGCGTAACCCAGCAGGCAGGATCTCTTTCTCCAGCCCTGCATTGAGGCACCAGGTTTTCCACGACTCCATCGAAAAAATAATGTTGCTCTTTGCCACCTCTTCTGGCGTACCAGGTAACTTGCCATTGTTATAACCGGGTGCGGCGACGACAATCAGCTCATCCGAAAAAAGATAGCGGCTTTCCATTCCCTCCCAGTCACCCTGACCCATACGAATCGCAATATCGATGCTTTCCTGTTGCAGGTTGGTCACCGTCAGGCTGGCCTGAAGACGTAACGAGATATGGGGAAATTTCTCGCGAAACCGGGAAAGGCGAGGCAATAACCAGTGACAGCCAAAAGACGGCAGCGTCGCCAGTGTCAGTTCCGTTGCTCGCGGTTTCACCTGCACCAGCCGGGTGGCGTCTGATATATGGTTCAATGCTTCGCGTATTTGCAAAGCATAGAGCCTGCCTTCTTCATTAATCTGTATCCCGCGCCCGCGACGGGTAAATAGCTTTACGCCTACCATGCCCTCCAGGGTTTTAATGTGCTGGCTAATAGCAGAATGCGTCATGTTCATCTCTTTCGCGGCCAACGTGACGCTGCCAAGCCGTGCAACAGCTTCGAGACTTCGCAGAGTGGTGATAGGTGGGTAATCCGACATAGGGCATTTTTCTTAACGTTGTTTAATACGTTAACGTTACTACCCTATAAACATTTTTTAAATCTGGATTTAATGACGGCGTAAAATAACTATATGATTTAAAAATGATTAATTTTTATTCTTATCTTATCATCCGGAGAAAACGGATTAACATGTTAGAAAGACTAACATCTGAGGTAAGGAATCCATGATATTCGCCCCTGCAGATTTACGCTAACGTGTGCCTGCCTGCTTTGCCGAATCGCCTGATGCACAGGTGTGACAGGTAATCGATTAACGACAGTTATGTAGCACGAACAGGAATAACGATGAAACTGATTGGTATGATGGATTCGCCTTACGTAAGGCGTGTTGCGATCTCCCTGGAACTTTATGGCATCGAATTCAACAGTATGCCGCTCTCGGTATTTAGCACATTTGAAGAATTTTCACGGATTAACCCGGTAGTTAAAGCCCCGACGGTCATTCTGGATAGCGGTTTGCAGTTGATGGACTCAACGCTCATTCTTGATTATTTTGAAGCGCTGTCCGGAGTAAATCACAAACTTTTACCCGACAATACCGACGCTCTGGCAAAAGATCTGCAAATTTTGGGCGTTATTCTCGCCGCCTGCGAAAAGGCGGTGCAAAATATTTATGAGCACAATCTCCGACCAGAAGAAAAACAACATCAGCCGTGGATTGAACGAATTACCCGGCAACTGCTGGCGGCATGCCGGGAATGGGATACGCTGCTTGCAGGCCGTGCCATAGCGCCTCGCCCTGATCAGATCGCGGTAACCAGTACGGTGGTATGGTCATTTATTCAGTTCATGATCCCGACGGTGGTAGCGGCAGATAATTTTAAAAACATTCAGTCGATGGCTGGATCCTGTGAAGCCCTGCCAGCGTTTAAAAAATATCCCTTACGTTAAACGCGATACTATGCGTGGGGATGACGGTCACCCGATGTCGAGAAGTGAGCGATCTCAATCGGCTCACATTATGCGCCCATTGAGAGACAGGATCACACCGTCGGGATGGTGCCGCCATCGATGACATATTCGGTACCGGTGATGGCGGCAGCATGAGATGAGGCGAGGAAAGCAATGAGATTCGCCACTTCAATGGGCTTTGACGGACGCCCCAGAGGAATACCACCGAGTGCATTCATAATGATCTGCTTACCGCCTTCATAATCCGTTCCAGCCTGCTGCGCCAGTCGACCAGCCAACGCCACCGCCGCTTCGGTTTCGATCCAGCCTGGCGCAACGCGCACTACCCGAACGCCCTTAGGCGAAACTTCTTTCGACAGACTTTTGCTGTATGCCGACAGCGCCGCTTTGGCCGCCGCGTAGCCGGTGGTCGATTCCGGTAACGGTAGTTTACTCTGGATAGAGGTGACGTGAATGATCACGCCGCGACGCTGTGCCAGCATCCCAGGCAACAACGCACGATCTAAGCGTACCGCTGGCAACAGATTAAGGTTGAGTTCTTGTTGCCATTCTTCTTCACCCAGCGCGGCAAAACCCCCGGCAGGTGCGCCAGAACCGCCCAGCACATGGATAATGGCATCGACACCGCCCATCTGCGCCTGAACAGCTTCCGCTATTGATGCACACCCTTCGGCGGTGGTCAGATCTGCCGCTACAAAGATGTCTGCGATACATTCCGCGGGCGCGTGGCGCGCGGTGGTTAACACCCTTGCGCCACGTTGTTTTAATAACCCGACGACGGCTTTACCAACCCCTTTGGTGCCTGCGGTTACCAGCACGCGTGTATTCTTGAAATCAAACTCCCAAGACATTAGAAAATCTCCAGTGTGTTGATCTTGTCGTCAGCCAGGACGAAAGTATGCTTAAGCACGACCGGGCTGCCGGGAAAATTACCGGCGACGTTCGACGTGACCGTCAGCCGATCGCCGTCGATAAGCATCTGAACCGGCTCTACGCTGTACTCAAATGCGGCCTGCGCGGCACGTTGCCATGCCTCGATCGCCGCATGTCCCTGATGGGTTTTACCTTCGTCTGTCACGATGGCGTCTGCGGTAAAACAGTGTTTAACATGGGCGATATCGGCACCATTGCTGATCGCGAAATAGGTAGAAATAGCGTGCGGTAGTGATAATGACATGGCTTTATACTCACGTAATTCACAGTACGGGAATTTTTAACATAGACTGTGTAATTGACAAGTACGCACAAAAAAGTGAGTGACTATATTATGAGTAAGTTATATAGCCCGGAATCTGCCGCAAGCGGCGTGGAGCAAGTTCTGCGTTTGCTGGAAGGCCGCTGGAAATTAATTATTCTTTTTCATCTTTTCGACGGAAAGGTGCAGCGCTATTCCGATTTTGAAAAACTGATACCGGCTATTTCGCAGAAGATGTTGGCACAGCAATTACGACAGCTTGAAGCCGATGGGATCGTGTCGCGAACGGTCTATCCCCAGGTGCCGCCAAAAGTGGAGTATCGGCTCACTGAATGGGGGCAAGCACTGTGCCCTGCTCTCGATGCCATGCTGAAGTGGGCGGAAAAACGCGAGGTTTAGGTATTCGCAGAACCGTTTTGTTACTGAGCGAAAATGACGGATACCTGCTTTTCGCTCCTTTCTGGCATGATGCATGTTGCCGATGGTGAGTGCTGAAAAACATGTCTGGGGTATGTCCCGGCAGAATAAATAGTCAGGCAGGTCAGCCTATTATCGTAAACAGAAACCACTAAAAGTGCGAAATGATAATTAATAACTTTTAAATCCACCACTCTACCCTATTACTCAGATAGTGAAGATATATTCATATTTTTACGCCATAGCAATTATTGTCAGGAAATAAATAACTTTGCGAGATCATGATTATCACGATAAACAAATATATGTAGACTGGCCCACATTATTTTTTGCAACGTTATTCATTTTGTTGGGATATATTTTTCTTGGATCTCTTTTTCCATTTTTTTATTAAAAGAAATTGCGCAATTGACGATAAGTAAGTGGATAGCTAACTTCTCCTGAGTTCTAAAAGGATGTGGATAAACCTGTAGCCAGAGACGAAGTAAAAAAATGAAACCCTCTTTTGAAAATTAAGAAAGATTACTGAGGATGCATCCATGTCAAAGTTATTACCGTCAATAAAAAATCTGCCTGTGGCTGTTAAGTTGTTTGGCGGCTTTTCCGTTTTAATCGTTATTATTGTGCTGTCTTCTCTCGTCAGCATTCAACAGTCTGCCAATATCCGTGACCATGCCTTAAAAGGCCAATTAATCAATGACATCAGCGCGGAACTTAATACTGCACGGCGTAACCGTTTAACTTATCAACTAAGCCATGATGAAAAATCCCTTCAGGGGAATAAAGACGCCATTGCAAAGATGGATCAAAAAGCCGTTGCTGGCCTCGACTTTACCTGGGATAACGAAGCCCGTATTTTGTTTGAAGAATTGCGCAGCACTATTCCTGACTATGCCAGCCACCGCGACACGTTCGTGAAACTGGAACAAGTCACTGTCGAGAAAGCGCAGGGATTGACATCCGCCGAGATGAAAACCCAGTTGGATAAATTCAGTGGTCGCTTAGAGCAGCAGGAGAATACGTCAAAAGATGAGTTAGCGTTACTCAATCGCCTCAATGATATGTGGACACTCGCTTATGAAATCCAGTCATCCGCGGGTAAGCAGGGGATAGATGCGTTTAAGACACAATTTGATGCCGTGTCGAAGATCGTCCACGCAGACAATCTGAGCCTTAATGCGGAAGACAAACAGCTGGCTCAGGCATTTCTTAACGGTATGCAGGATAACGTCGCCTCCTATGTTAATGCACTGAGTGAATCACAAAAAGCCGCGACAGACCTCACCAGCGTCGCAGAGAAAATCAATACGGTCACGACAGATTTGGTGACAGGCCAGACCCAGAAAAATATCGACATTATTCAGCGTGTAATGATCATCATGGGCATCGTTGCCGCTTGCGCCGTGCTGACGGGGTTACTGGTCGCCTGGCTGCTGACCAGGCAGATGACGCGCCAGATAAAACACAATTTGACGCTGGCAGAACGTATTGCTGAGGGTGACCTGACGGCCGTCATTGAACCACAGTCAACGGATGAACTTGGCCGCCTGACGCTGGCAATGGGCGTGATGAACGACAGGCTTCGTGACATGATCACCCAAATTAAGGAGTCGGTAATTCATGTGGCGAGTGCCTCGTCGGACATTTCGGCAGGCAACACTGACCTGGCTTCCCGCACGGAAGAACAGTCTGCTGCGGTGGTTGAAACGGCGGCAAGCATGGAAGAGTTGACCTCAACGGTTAAGCGCAATGCAGACAATGCGCGTGAAGCCAGCCAGCTCGCTGGGGTGGCGGCAGAGCACGCGCGTTCCGGTGGGAAAATTGTCTGGGATGTCGTCAGCACAATGGAAACCATCACAGAAAGCTCTAACAAGATCACGGATATTATCAGCGTAATAAATGGTATTTCTTTCCAGACCAATATCCTTGCCCTTAACGCGGCTGTTGAGGCGGCACGCGCAGGTGAACAGGGGCGCGGATTTGCGGTAGTCGCCGGTGAAGTCAGAAGCCTGGCCCAACGCAGCGCTAACGCCGCCAAGGAGATCGAGGGGCTGATAAAAGAGTCCGTGCAACGCGTGATGACCGGTTCCGAGATGGCGAATAAAGCCGGCTCGACCATGGAGCAGATTGTCTCCTCAGTCACCAACGTGAGTGGGATCATGAATGAAATTTCAAGCGCCTCAGAGGAGCAGAGCAGAGGTATTGATCAGATTGGTAAAGCCGTAACGGAGCTGGATTCAACAACCCAGCAGAATGCTGCGCTGGTTCAGGAGTCGTCTGCGGCGTCGTTATCACTGGAACAACAGGCGGAACAGCTCACGCAACTGGTTTCCGTCTTCAAACTGAACTCAGAGACGGCGAAGCCGAAATATGCACCATCAGCGGCTCGTGGCAAGCTTAACCTGAGGCCGGCCGCGTCAACAAGCCACGGGGCTGACTGGGAATCGTTCTGATACGTGCCCCCTCAAAAAAGTGCCCTCCCGATGAGTGAGGGCACTGTTTAAAGCGCAACGCTATGTTCTGCCGAATATTGCCCCTGTAGCGCATGATTTTTATCTCTGTTCGTCCTGCGGCTTAGCACATCAGGCCGCAGTGGCGTCATTTTCCCTACACAGAAGCGTTATACAGTGGCGCAACTGAGGAGAGGGAATCACGATGAAACATGTCAAATTAGCGGAAACCTGGATCGATCCGGGTGTGCGTATGCGCGAGAGTAAAGTAGGTCAGCAATGTGAAGTGCTGGCCAATAGCCTGATGGAATACAGTACGTTAGGCGATTTTTCCTATGTCGGTGAATATTGCACCATTGCCGATGCTGAGATAGGGAAATTTGTCGCAATTGCTAATAATGTGCGTATTGGCGCACCCAATCATCCGATGGCCCGGCCATCCCAGCACCGAATCACCTATTGCCCGGAGTACTATTCCGCCAGCGCGGTACGCGATCATGACTTTTTTACTCAGCGGCGTGGCGATCGCGTCGTCATCGGCAATGATGTCTGGATCGGGCATGCTGCTATTGTGCTGCCCGGCGTGACAGTCGGAGATGGCGCTGTCATTGCGGCTGGGGCCGTGGTCAGTAAAGATGTGGCACCTTACTCTATTGTTGGCGGCGTTCCGGCAAAGGTTATTCGTTTGCGCTTCGCCCCGCATATTGGCCAGCAGTTACAACAGATCGCCTGGTGGGAGTGGCCGCTGGAGACCATCATCGAACGGCTGAGCGATTTTCAGGATGAGAATATAGACGCGTTTTGCGAAAAGTGGGGACGCCAGTAAGCCGCGTTCAGCGCGTTTTCGCATAGGAGAAAGCGATGATTGCCTCGCCCGATGGTTTTGGTTTTAGTGTTGGTTTTGAAGTGCCATACATTATCGTCGAAATAAAAAATCTTCCGACCAGCATCGTTAATTTTTTTGTGCATCCCGAAAGTTAGAGCCTAATGGGATAGGCTATAAGCGCTCCCGGCCAGAACCGGGAGCGCCGTTTTCACGCTTTGATCGATTTACCCGGCGCCTCCAGCCATAACCCTTTCATCACCACCGCCGGGGTATAAACGTTATCCCTGTAACGCCCGCATAACCTGATCGGTACCAAGGAAAATTAATATCTTACAGTGTCTTCGATACAGGAATCTGATGACGCTTTCGGTTTTTTTGCATAAGACAAATACTTCATTATTTTTAAATAACAAGCTATTAAAATAGTACGGATGATATTTAATTTTTATCTGTTTTGAGTATGGGGCCGAGACCGTAACGGATAATCAAATTTCATCGATTATAAGCGGGATGTGTGGTGTCTATTCGCCGCGAGGGAATGCGTTTTTTCTGGATGGTGTTGAAAACTTTGCGCTCTGAAGCCCGAAATAAAAAAGCCGGGTTTCCCCGGCTCTGACATACAACTTAATTAAAGCGGCGCGCTACATCTGCCACGCGCTGGCCGAATTTCACTGCGGTATCCAGATCGCCGGAAGCGATTTTATCGGCACCGGCATCGGACGGCGATTGCACCAGCAGGCCAACAGAACCGCCGAGGTTGTTGATATCTTCGCGGGTTGCAGCAAGGGTGTTCGACGGCAGCAGGCCCAGGCTCACCCAGATGCCGCCATGCTGTGATGCCAGCGTTTGCAGGTATTGCAGCGAAACCTGTTTGTCACCGTTCAGGCTGGCGCTGTTGCTGAAACCGGCAAATATTTTGTCCTGCCAGGCGCGGGTAAACCACGGTTTGGAGCTGGCATCAGCGAATTTCTTAAACTGCCATGGCACGCCGCCCATATACGTCGGGGCACCAAAAATAATGGCTTTGGCGTCGTTCAGTAATTGCCAGTCGCTTTCCTGAATATCACCGTTATTATCCACAGCGATCAGTGTTGCATTTGCGCCTTCGGCGACTTTCTCGGCAACTGCTTTAGTGTGCCCGTAACCGGAATAGTAAACCACAACAATAGACATAATTTTCTCCTATCGAAGAGAGGTAACGTTTAAATGAGTTTTTACGATCACCATTATTTTCCTGTTCCGGGAAACAGGGTGTATTTTCCTGCACCCAGAAACATAATGCATAATCCGCCGAGGAAATAGAGTGCTTCATTTTCCAGACCCCATGCGCCGACGTTGGTCAGGGTAAAAAATTTCCCCATGCCGACCAGTAAGGTGGCAACCAGAATATTAAACGCGTAAATAAATGCTGCCTGGCGCGTGAACAGGCCAATAATAATCATTATCGGTGTAATGATTTCACCAACAAATACACCGTAAGCGATAAAGCCCGGTAAACCCTGCGCGATCAGCATGCCGGAAATCCAGCCTACGCCATGCTGTATTTTGGCTACACCGTGGAACAGTATCAGTACGCCAAATGTCAGGCGCAGCAACAGCTTGCCAAACTCCGGGTGCGTGGTAAGACTGAGAAATGCGTTGTTCAGCCGACTAATCATCCTTTAAACCCTTCCAATATCCACAGGAGAACTTTTGCCATTTCTGGCACCTTAGTATCAAATAGAAACTTAGCATGAGTTATACACATTCCGCTTCGGTTGCGGAAGAGGGTACCCAAAGGGCACTACGTTTCCTCAAGGAAACCTACCACGAGAATTTGTCGTTATGATTAAGCCGTCCATTCCTTACGATATTTATGATAACTGCTGCCCAACGCGCGATATGCTGTCAAGGCTGGCGGACAAGTGGGTCTTGCTGGTGCTGGCGCGTCTGGAAAATGGGCCAGTGCGTTTTAATGGCCTGAAACGGGATATCCGCATGATCACGCAAAAGGTTTTAACCCAGACGCTGCGCAAACTGGAGCGCGACGGTATTATCGCCCGTCATGTGTTTTATACCGTGCCGGTGTCTGTGGAGTACAGCCTGACGCCTCTGGGACGCACGCTGACGGAAACCGTCTCAGTGCTGGCGCACTGGGTAGAAAAAAATATGGATGCTGTGTTGGCGGCGCAGACCGCGTATGACGAGGCGAATGTGCTCAAAATGAAAGAACCCACCGCATAGGATGGGTTCCCGGGAGCGCTTATTTCAGGTGGACGCGCAGTTCATTGGCTGCCTCAGAAAGCGCGGTGCGAACAGTTGGCTCTTCGCTCAGCGCATTCAGCAGACCGTAGTCGTGGATCATGCCGTTATAGCGGGTGACGGTAACCGGCACGCCAGCGGCATCCAGTTTGCGGCCAAAGGCTTCACCTTCATCGCGCAGCACATCCAGCTCAGCGGTCTGGATAAGCGTAGGCGGCAAGCCTTTAAGTTGCTCGCTGCTTGCTTCCAGCGGTGAAGCCAGAATATTGCGGCGATCGCTCTCTTTGGTGGTGTAGTTATCCCAGAACCATTTCATCATGTTTTTGCTCAGGAAATAACCGTTCGAGAACTGGTTATAGGAACCGGTATCAAAGTGTGCGTCGGTGACCGGCCAGAACATCACCTGGTAGCGAATCGCTGGCGTGTGGTGCTCTTTGGCCTGAAGTGCCACCGCCGCCACCATATTGCCGCCGACGCTGTTACCCGCCAGTGCCAGACGAGAACCATCCACACCTAT
This sequence comes from Kosakonia arachidis, assembly GCF_900116535.1. Classification (GTDB taxonomy): domain Bacteria; phylum Pseudomonadota; class Gammaproteobacteria; order Enterobacterales; family Enterobacteriaceae; genus Kosakonia; species Kosakonia arachidis. The sequence goes on from NZ_FPAU01000003.1 coordinate 417,855, forward strand.
CTCTTTGCCATGTTCGGCGACCCAGCGCGTGGCTTCATACGCCTGATTAATGGCGACCGGGAAGTGTGCTTCCGGTGACGGTGTGTAATTCACAAATACGGCGGCAGCGCCAGATTCGTTCACCAGATCGCGGACAAAACGTTCATGGGTTGGATAATCACCCAGCACCCAACCGCCGCCGTGAAAGAACATAAACACCGGCAGCGTACCGGTTGCGCCCTGTGGTTTGACGACAGTCAGCGTCAGCGGTTTACCGTTCACGGTTATGGTTTTTTCCGTGACATCTGCGGCGGGCAATTTGGCACCTTTCTGTGCGCCGATCAGCACCTGGCGAGCATCCGGCACTGAGAGTTGTTCGATAGGTTTTCCGCCGCTGCTGTTCAGCACCGAAAGGAATTTCGCTACACCGGTAGTCGGCGTGGGCGCATCGGTGGCCCAGGCAGTGGATACGCTGGCGGCGGTTAAACTCATGGCAATCAGTAATGAACGGGACATTCTTATCTCCTTTGCGATTATATCGTGCGCTACTTAAATGGTTATGAAAGCGCGGTTGTGTTTGTATCTGGGGAGGAATTTAAATAGTGCGCTATTTAATTGCAAGTTATTTTTTGGCAGTAAAAGATATTATCTTCTTAATCTTTGAATATTAATGTTTTTTATTTTTACTTTTTTTATGGCTACTGGCTATATCACGCTTTCCGGCGTGTTGTTGGTGTGTGGCGCAGAAGCCGCGTCCCAGCTTCCGGGCGCGGCATGGTGTTTTTTATGCTGCTGGGACTGGGACTGCTGTTTTTCACCCCGGATTGACGCCACCAGGCTAATAACTTCAGGCTTTGTCTGCCCACGCAGGCATTGATGTCAGATAGCGGATGGCACGTTTACGCGCCTCTTCGTTGCCCACTTGCTGCCATGAATCGAGGTATTGCGCGAGGCCGGAAACGGCTTCATCCCAGGATTTCAGATTGCCCTCGCTGTCGGTACAGTACGCACAATATTTGTCGCTGGCACCACGGGCATCTGGCGTAGAGAGCGGCATTCCGCAGGAGTGGCAGTGCTGTTCGGTGTAAGACATGGTGCGCTCCTTGTTATAGGGGTGAGTAATAAATATACAGCCCAGGCAACAAAGGAAATCTCTGGCAGATCAATAAACCCTACTTTCACAATCGCTATTTGTGGGGGCTGCTTATTCGTTACTCAGGGCGCTGTCAGCTAACACACCGTATTCGTTATCAGGTTAGTAAGCGCTTACGGGTGGGGCGAGGGAAAATCTCCCCGCATCCCTGCGGGGCACAACATCTTATTTCACCGCTTGCAGCGCGGTTTTTTCCACATAGGGTTTCATCAGCGTATCGGCTTCTTTCTGCGCCGCTTCTGCGGCCGCCTCCGGGGTAACTTTCTCATCGTTCACCACGGCCGCCAGCTGATTTTCCATCGCTTTACGCACGGCAACCGTTTCGTAAGTGGAATACCACGGATGCGCGTATTTCAACTGCTCCAGCGCGATGGCGGCGCGTGGATCCTGCTTCAAATACGCTTTCATTTCCGGCGTATCATAGGCCGCCTTGCGCGGTGAGAAGTAACCGGTGAAGCGGCTCCATGCACCATTCACTTCCGGGCTGACGAGATAAGTCAGGAACTGATACGCCGCTTTTTTCTGCGCATCGCTAATACCTTTAAAACTCACCAGGCTGGCACCGCCAATCGGCACGGCACGTTGTTCCTGGGCAGGCATCATTGCCACGCCCAGCTCGAAATCTTTCGTGTTTTCACGCATAAAGCCCAGCGCGCCGGTACTCAGCATCGCCATGCCCAGTTTGCCGGAGAAGAACGCGGCGCTGATCTGCTTCGAGTTCAGCACGCCGGACGGCATCACTTTGTCCTTGTAGATCATATCCTGCCAGAAACGCAGTGCGCCGATAGTGGTGGGCGCGTTGTAATAGACTTCGCCAGGATAGTTTTCGTTGAAGTAGTTACCACCGTTGGCGCGCACCAGCGAGGAGAAGATCCAGCCGCCGTAATCGTCGTTGGTGGAAGGCAGCATAATGCCCCACTGGCCTTTGCTCTGGTCAGTCAGTTTTTTTGCGTCCTCCAGCAACTCTTTCCAGTTCTGCGGCGGCTGTTTAATGCCCGCCTGGTCGAACATCGTTTTGTTGTAATAGAGGATTGGCGTCGAGTTGTGGAACGGAATGGCGTAGGTCACACCCATCACTTGCGCATTTTTACGCATTGCAGGCCAGAATTCGTTTTGCAGGAAATCACCTGCTTTTTTGTCGCCGTACTTGAACAGCTCGTCCATCGGCAGGATTTCATCTTTCAGTGCCAAATCGGTCGTAAAGTTGGCAGACATGATCACCAGTGCAGGCGGTTCGCCTGCTTTCTGTGCCGATTCAGCTTTCATTTTCGTGGTGTCGTAGCTGCCGGTAAAAATCCCGCGCACTTCCACCTCTTTTTGTGAATCGTTAAAGGCTTTGATGACGCGCGTCATTTCCATGGTCAGTTTGCCGTCCACCGGGGCCGGAAACATGAAATCAATCTTCTCCTGAGCCAGTGCAGTACCGCTTATTACAAAGCTTATACAGTAAGCAAGCGCTCGCAATGTTTTTGGCAGAGGCTTATGCATGATCGTTCTCCTGGTGTAAGTTAAGCAAGGTTTGCGCATCAAAAAGATGACAATCAAGGGGTGAGAAACCGACGCTGAGTGTGTCCCCTTTGTTGGGTACATCGCCCCGGTGTCGGCGGATATAACGTAGGTTGCCAATGGGGGTGCTGACGTGAAGCTGATAATCCGCACCCATCAGTTCCCGCTGTATGACGGTAGCTGGCAGCACCAACTGGCCCGCTTCCGGCGTATCGGTGATGTGCTCCGGGCGAATGCCGAGCCACACTTGTGACGCGGCGGAAGCATGCTCAGGCAGGGGCAGGCGTTGCTCATCCAGTCGTACCTCGCCATTTGCGCAGGAAAGCGACAGCAGGTTCATGGCCGGGGAGCCGATAAACCCGGCAACAAATAGATTTGCCGGATGCGCATACAAATGTTCCGGGCGGCCAACTTGCTGCACATGGCCGCCATTCATCACCACAATGCGGTCGGCCATCGACATCGCTTCGGTCTGGTCGTGCGTCACATAAATGGTGCTGGTCTTCAACTGCTGGTGCATCGCCATAATGCTGTCGCGCACTTCGGTACGCAGGCGCGCATCAAGGTTAGAGAGCGGTTCATCCATTAAGAACAGTTTCGGGTTACGCACGATGGCGCGCGCCATTGCTACGCGCTGGCGCTGGCCACCGGAGAGTTTGGCGGGTTTTCGCTCCAGTAATGCATCGAGTTGCAACATCTGCGCCACGTGATCGAGGCGCGGCTGCCAGCTGGCTTTCTCTTCGTTACGCACTTTCATGCCGAAGGTGATGTTGTCACGCACGGACAAGTGTGGAAACAGCGCATAGTTCTGGAAGATCATCGCGAAGTTACGCTCGCGCGGCGAGCGGGTTGTGATGTCATCATTATCGAGCCAGATGGCACCGTCGCTGACATTCTCCAGCCCGGCAATCAGCCGCAGCAGCGTACTTTTGCCGCAGCCGGACGGGCCAACCAGCACCACAAATTCGCCATCGTGAATATCCAGCGACAGCGCGCTGAGCGCCGCTTTGCCATCAAACTGCTTGCTTACATTGTTCAGTCTTAACATGGGATTAGCGCTCGTCCACCGGGCAACTGATGTTTTCGTCATACAGCCACGGGCCCGCGTAATGCGACAGCGAGTGCAGGTAACTCACCCACTGATCGCCAATCTGGCGGTGCATCAGGCACGATGGCGGCGACATGTCGTAGTACGGGCGGGTATCTTCGTGGCAATACGGTACCTGATGCACGGTGGCCGGGATCGTGGCAATCGTTGCCTGGCGATATTGCGTCATGGTCAGGCTGTGGTTATGGCCGCAGAAAATGCGCGTCAGCGACGGGAAGCGCTCAACCAGTTTCAGCAACAGATGGCCATTTTCACAGGCGATGCGGTCCATCTGCGCGTTGCCCAGTGGCAGCGGCGGATGGTGCATAAACACCGCAGTTGGTTTGTCTTTGCTGGCGCTCAGTTGCGCTTCCAGCCAGTGCAGGGTGTCGTTCGTCAGCCAGCCTTTTGATTCTCCGGCGAGGCTGGAATCGATAAACAGCAGACGTGTCGCGAAATCATCAATCGCATAACGTATGTTCTGCGGATCGCTGCCGAGATGTGGGCACAGCGGGTGCAGATATTCCAGAAAGTGTGCTTTATCGTCGTGGTTCCCTGGAATGACAAACAGCGGGTAATCCAGAGCACCGAGGATCTGGCGTGCCACGCGGTACTCTTCCGGGCGGCCGCAGTTGACAATATCCCCGCTCACCACCACCGCATCCGGGCGTTCGCGCAGGGCATTAAGCTGAGACACGACGTCGGCATTCCCGGCGTTGATATCAATAAAACCGTACAGCTTCTCGTTCTGGCTGCGAAAATGGGTGTCGGAAATTTGGGCTAAAAACATAACTACACTCCTTATTTAATACCGGAGAAGCCAAAGCTCCGGAGAAACTGTTTCTGGAAAGCAATAAACGCGACCATCAGCGGCAGGCAAACCATCAGCGTCCCGGCGCTGATCATTCCCCACTGACCACCTGATTCTGCGCCCATGGCGAAGGAAACCAGGCCGACCGTCAGTACCTGTTTGTCCGGATCATTGAGCATCATCAGCGGCCATAAATATTCGTTCCAGTGATAGGTAATGCTGACGGTGGCGAACGCCAGAACCGACGGCCACGACATCGGCAACATCACGCGGAACAGCACCTGCCACCAGCGACAGCCCTCCATCAGCGCCGCTTCTTCAATCTCTTTTGGGATGGCGAGAAATGCCTGGCGCATCAGAAAAACGCCAAACGCAGAAGTGAAGTAGGGCATCATCACGCCGGTTAGCGTGTTGAGCAGACCGAAGGTTTTCAGCGTCAGCATGTTGGGGATCATCATCACCACTGGCATGATCATCAGCTGCACTAGGAACAGGATGAACAGCGTTTTCTTGCCGCGAAATTCGTGGCAGGCGAAGACGTAACCGGCGGTAGTAATAGTGAGCAACTGCACAAAGAAAGTGCCAAAGGCAAAGATGAGCGTGTTGGCGTACAGGTTGAGCCAGTTGGCGCTTTCCCACGCATCACGGAAGTTATCCAGCGTCAGCGGGAAGCGTGGCAGAATCGATGCCATGTCGTCGCCAAACGTAGTGGCGCTAAACGCGGATGAGAGCATCCAGATAAACGGGCTTACCCACAGCAGCGCAAGGCACACCATCAGCAGCGCGAGTGTGATCGGGCGCGAGTGACGCAGACGCAGCCACAGCGGACGCGGCACAACAGCGGCCCGGTTGATAACAGGAGTAACCTCAACGCTCATAATGCGCTCCTCTCTCAAGCAGTTTCAGGTTGACCAGCGAGAAGACAAACAGCCCGACCAGCGTTAAAAACGTGGCGGCAGAGGCTTTACCGAGATCGTGTGTGTCCCAGGCGAGGTTCTGGATGTAATAGAGCAGTACGGTGGTGGCGTTGTCCGGGCCGCCGCGCGTCATCACGGCGACGTGGTCGATCTGGGTAATTGAGTAAATCAACGCGGTAGTGACCACAAAGCTGATGGTCGGGCGCAATAACGGCAGGGTGACTTTGAAGAAAACCTGCGTAGAGGTTGCGCCTTCCATTACCGCTGCTTCACGCGTGGAGGCGGGAATTCCCTGCAAACCGGCGAGGAAGAACAGCATGTAATACCCGGCAAACTTCCACACGCCAATCAGCGCAAGCGCCAACAGCGCGCTATTGCTGCGTCCCAGCCAGTTATTGTTCATTGGCCCGAAAAGCTGCGCGAGGTAGTGATCGAGCATGCCGAGGCCGGGCATAAAGATAAACAGCCACAGCGCGGCGGCGCTGACCATCGGGATAATCATCGGGAAGAAAAACGCCGTACGTAACCAGCGGTTGATGCGATGGTTTTCCCACAGCGCTACCGCCAGCAGCAGTGCCAGCGTTACGCCTGGGATCACCGTGAGCAGAAGGTAGATAAAGTTATTGAACAGCGACTGCCAGAACACCGGGTCATCCAGCAGACGGGCGAAGTTACCCAGCCCAACGAATGGCGCATCGTTGCTGGCGATGCGGGTGTCGAACAGGCTGTCATACACTGAGCGCAGTAGTGGAAAGTAAGTGAACAGCGCCAGGAACAGCAAAGAGGGTGACAAGATCAGCCACGGGAGCCAGTATTTTCTCATAAGCCTTGAACCACGAATTGACGGGTTTCGAAAGCCAGAGAGTCTGTGAAAAAAATGCTGCAAAACGATGACGTAAAGGTGACCGTATAATTAACCGGTTTTTATTGGGCGAATTTCAGGGTGAAACCAGTATGTTGCCAGCAGATAGCGACAAAAAGCATGTCACAAAAAAAGCCCCGCATTGTGCGGGGCAGAGTTCTCACAGAGTGGTGCCGGGGATTTAGAAATCCATTTTGACGGTGAACTGCACTTCGCGCGGATCGCCAATCTGGTTGCCCAGGTTATTGGTGGTGATCGACGAGGTGTAATACGTCTTGTCGAAGATATTTTTCAGGTTCACCTGTAGCGTTACCGGATATTGCAGCTTCATTTTGTAGGCGGCAAAGGCATCGGCAACAAAATAGCCTGGCAGGTAGTAATCCGCGCCGTTGGTGGCTGAGCGGCGGCTCACGCCGTGACCGCCGCCGCCAAGGGTCAGCGTGTTACCGGCAAACACGTTATTGATGTCGTAAGTCAGGAATACTGAACCGGTATGACGCGGCACGTTTGGCAGCGGTTTACCGGCGTAGTCCGGATCTTCCAGCACTTTTGCTGCGGTGTAGCTATAGCTGGCGATGACATTCATGTTGGGCGTCAGTGAACCGGCAAGATCCATTTCTACACCCTGCGAACGGACGCGCCCGGCGGTTTTGGCAACCGTTTCATCACCCACTATTTCGCTGTAGAGCACGTTGCGTTTATGGATATCAAACATGCTGATATTGGCGGTAACACCGTCAAACAGGTCAAACTTGGCACCGACTTCGTAAGATGTTGACGTTTCTGGCGGTAGATCGCCAATATAACTGGCGATAGAGGACTGCGGCATAAACGCTTTCGCCACGTTACCGAACAACGACACTGAAGGCGTCAGCTTATAGACCAGGCCGAATTTCGGCGTCCATTTCTCATCGCTGCTGTTGGTATTGACGTTGAACGGACGGCCTTTACCGGCGTACTGGGTGTAGTACTGATAACGCATCCCGGCGACAGCGATCCATTTGTCGGTGAGATACAACGCGTCCTGTGCGTAAGCCGAATAGCTCTCTTGCTTAATGGTCTGATCGCTGTCCGATGCGGAGACGGTGGTACATTTGCTGGCGCGGCCGTAGACCGGATCGTAGATATTGAAGTCTTTTACATTCTTACAGCGGATCATGTCGGTACGCAGCAGATCGTAATATTCGTACGAAATACCGGTGAGGATCTCGTTGTAGAAACCGCCGATATCGACATTCCCCTGCAAATCGGCACGCGTCGTATGCATCCGCTGCGTGGATCCCTGTGTGGCGTCTACGCGGCGCGTGAGATTACCGGTGGCGGCGTCGTAGGCCATTACGCGCGACTGATTATCGCTGTATTTGTCCTGGCTGTAGCCATATTCCAGTTTGCCGGTCCAGGCACTGTTAAAACGATATTCCGCGTTCAACTGCGCAATATCGGATTCGCCATCGGTAATGTTAAACGGCTCATCGAAGCGGGTTTTACGATCGACATTCACCGCCTGTTTGGTCGTGGGATCGAAGATCGTGCCACGGTCGAATGGTGTCTGATAATCACGATGCGAATAGAGCACATTGACGGTGGCGTTATCACCAAACCACGTTAACGACGGTGCAATATAGGTACTCTTATTTTTGCCGAAGTCGCGCCAGTAATCTTCGTTCTGATATTCGCCGATCAGCCGATACGCCAGCCGCGTGCCTTCGATCGGGCCAGTGACATCAAACTGGCCGGTGCCGCCGCCAAAACTGGAAGAGGTGGCGGAGAGGGAGCCGCCGAATTGGGTCTGTGGACGTTTGGTGACGACATTGATAAGCCCGCCGGGATCGAGAATGCCATACAGCGTTGAGGCCGGGCCTTTCAGCACTTCCACGCGCGAGGCGTCGGCATTAAAGCTGCGCGGCACGACGGTGCGCAGTCCATTGGTCATGATCGAACCGTCGCGGTTGGTCCCAAAACCACGGCGCACAAACGAATCCTGCGTTCCCCCCAGCGTGTTGGTTTGCACCACGTTGCTGACGTTATACAGCGCTTCATCAAGGCTGGTAGCATGCTGATCTTCCAGGACTTTATCGCTAACGGTATTCACCACTTGCGGAATATCCAGCAGCGGCATTGAGGTCAGCGTCGCCGTAGAAGAATTGATAGGTTGATAGCCTGACGTCGCGGGTTGTTCGGTCGATGATGCATCCGCGTTGACGGTGATGGTGTCGTTGTTGGTTTTATTTGCTGTTTCCACCGCGTGTGTAACCGGCGTAAAGCATGATCCCAGAAAGAGCGCAGAAAATAACGCGCGCCCTTTCAGCCCATTGATACCGTGAGTGAACTGAGCCATTTAATCTTTTTTCCCAAAACTGTGCATAACACAGACGTGAACGTTTCTAATGTATTGCCCGATTGCGCAAAATCTATCCGTTAAGTCGCCGAATCTGGCGTCGGATATGTAATTGAGAATCATTCAAACACGAGCGTATGTAGTAGTAAATGCAAAATGAAAGAATTTTGCTACAACGGAAAAGGGGGAGAGAAGCGCAGCGAGATTACGGAGGTTTATATTCTTAACTATTTGAAAAATTTTGCTTAATAATTCTCTTGTTCAATGTAGTCGTCTGTAGTCACTCTTGCTTTGAGGTGGCTGGATTCTGTCATGATGCTACTTGACTACTACATTGCCAGACGGCAAAATCGTAAAGAGAATGAGAGTTATTTTTATTTGAAATATTGGCGCGCACGGGTTTTCCACGCGGTTGCGGCGCAGGAGTTAACATGCCACAGCGAGTGGAACAGCAAGCTCAACAGGGGATTGTGCTCGACGGCCTGTCGGCGGGCTATCAAAAGCAGATCATCGTTGATGACATCACACTCACTATCCCGCACGGAAAGATGACCGTGCTGGTCGGGGCCAACGGCTCCGGCAAATCCACCTTGCTCGGCACCATCGCCCGCATGCTCAAACCGCTTGGCGGCAGCGTGTTGCTTGATGGTAAAGCCATTCATCAACAGCCAACCAAAGCCGTCTCCCGCCAGTTAGGTATTCTTCCGCAGTCGCCGTTGGTGCCGGAAGGTCTGACCGTTTTTGAACTGGTATCGCGCGGGCGTTTTCCCTGGCAAAGCTTTATGCGTCAGTGGTCCGAAGAGGACGAGCTGGCGGTGCTGGAAGCGTTGCAGCTGACCGGTACGGCGGAGTTTGCCCAGCAAACGGTTGATAGCCTCTCGGGCGGCCAGCGCCAGCGCTGCTGGATCGCGATGGCACTGGCACAGCAAACGCCGGTGATCCTGCTGGATGAACCGACGACGTTTCTCGATCTGCGCTATCAGGTCGAGATCCTCGAACTTCTGCAGACCTTAACCCGCGCTCACGGCCGTACGGTGGTGGTCGTGTTGCACGATCTCAATTTTGCCGTGAATTACGGCGACACGCTGGTGTTCCTCAAACAGGGTCGTTTGCAAGGCGTGATCGACGAAGGCGACAGTTGCACGCCTGAGCTGATCAAAACCGTCTTCGATGTGGAGGTGCAAATGTCAGTTAACCCATTGACTGGAAAGCCCTTCTTTATGCCTTTTCGTAAACCGGCAGGTTCCAGAGTATGAGTTCGCTTGCGCTTTCTACCCGACGAGGAGGGCGTATTAGCGCGACGGCATCTGGCTTGTTGCTGCTGTTACTGGCAGCGGCTGTGGCACATCTTGGCCTTGGCGCACGCTACATCGCGCCGTCCACGGTGGTACAGGCGCTGGTGGATTTTGATCCGAACAATTTTGATCATCGCGTCATTATTAGCCTGCGTTTACTGCGGCTGGTGGCGGCACTGTTTACCGGTGCGGCGTTAGGTGTGGCCGGATCGTTGTTGCAATCGGTGATCCGCAATCCGCTCGGCGAGCCGCATATCCTCGGGCTGAATTCGGGCGCGGCGCTGGCGGTTGTTGCCACAACGGCGCTGGGGATAAGCGTAGGCGATGCCATCTTCAGCCGCGCATTTATTGCCGCAGGTGGTGCGGCGCTGCTTTTTTCACTGGTAATGGTGCTGTCTGCTGCCGGGCGATCCGGTTTTACGCCCTTAAAAGTGACGCTGTGCGGCGTGGCGATTTCTACTTTTGCCTCCTCCATCACCGCTGCGATCCTGATCCTCGATGAACAGACGCTGCTGGGCATCCGTAGCTGGCTGGCAGGCGATCTCGCCGGGCTAAGCTGGTCGGTGCTGCGGGCAGCGTCACGGGTTGCTGGCATTGGATTTGCCCTGGCGCTGTGGCTCGCTCCCGCGCTGAATATGCTGGCGCTTGGTGACAATATGGCGCGCGGCCTGGGCGTTTCTCTGCTGCGCACTCGCGTGCTGTCGTTGGCCGCCATTGCTTTGTTGTGCGGTGCGGCCGTTTCGGTCGCCGGGCCGATAGGGTTTATTGGCCTCGTGGTTCCCCATATGGTGCGACGCCTTGCCGGGGATGATTTGCGCGCGGTCGTCCCGCTGTCGGCGCTCGGTGGCGCATTACTGCTGTTGTTGGCGGATATCGCCGCCCGTACGTTGCTGTCGCCACAGGAGCTCGCCACCGGCGTGATGACTGCGCTGGTGGGTGCGCCGCTATTTATTCTGCTGGCGGCGAGGTTTTTCAAATGAGTCACTTACCTGAACATGCCGGGCTGCGTGGTTTTCGGCTTGGCGGCTTCTCCCGCTTGCTGCGCCCACACGCCCTGTGGTGGCTGGCAGGCCTGAGTTTGTTGTCGTTAATGCTGCTGCTTTCCGGTGTGACGCAAGGTTCGTTACCGGTTCCTGCTTCTACCATTGGTCGGGCGCTGTTGCTGCCCGATGCGTTGAACACTGAACTGCACTACGTCGTCTGGGATATTCGCCTGCCCCGCGTGCTAATGGCGCTGCTGTGCGGCGCGATGCTGGGTATGGCGGGCGCAGCGATGCAGTCCATCACCCGCAACGGGCTTGCCGATCCGGGGCTGATTGGCGTGAAAGAAGGGGCAAGCGTAGTGGTGCTGACGCTGGTGCTCTGCTTCCCGTTAGTCGGGCTGGTCTGGCGTCCGCTGGCGGGCATGGCGGGCGGTTTATTCGCCGCCGGGCTGGTGATGGCGCTGGCGCGAGATGTCTCGCGTCCGCGCTTTGTGCTGCTGGGTATTGGCGTCTCCTGGACCTTCGCTGCCGGTATTGGCGTATTTATGACCACGGCGGATGTCCGTGACGTGCAGACGGCCATGATGTGGCTGGCTGGTAGCCTGCACGCCGCCACCTGGCCGCTGTTAATCGTCGCACTGTGCTGGGCGTTGCCCGCGACGCTGATTTTGCTGTTAACGGCGCGTGCCGCCGATGTGGCGCTGCTGGGCAATCAGGCGGCGACCGGGCTTGGCGTTCGCCTGTCGCACCTTGCATGGCTGCGGGTCGTTGCGCCGGTGTTGCTGACAGCCGCCAGTGTTTCCTGCGTCGGCAACATCGGTTTTGTCGGGCTGATCGCGCCGCATATGGCGCGTTTTCTGCTGCGCGGCGGCCAGCGGGCGCTGCTGTGGGGCAGTGCGCTGCTCGGCGGTCTGCTGGTGCTGGTGGCGGATTCGATAGGCCGTCTGGCGTTTGCGCCGTTACAAATTCCCGCCGGGATCATCATCTCACTGATTGGCGGGCCGTTTTTCCTGCTGTTGCTATGGCGGCGACGCGATCGTTTATAAGCTTAAGGAGCCGTATGCGCCTGATTTTTTCACTGTTATTGCTGGTTGGCCTGAGCGCTGGCGCTGCTGAGCCGACACAAAGCTTCACTGATGATTTGGGACGCGTGGTTACAGTACCGCTGCATCCAAAGCGCATCGTGTCGCTGCACGATCTGGATATCACCATCCCTTTGATCGAATTAGGTGTGCCGCCGGTTGCCAGCCACGGGCGTACCCGCGCCGACGGCAGCCATACATTGCGCTCCAGCGGCATGCTAACCGGCGTAGATTTTGATAACTCGGACATTACGTTTATTGGCACGGCGGATATCGATATTGAAGCGATCGCCGCCGCGAAACCGGATCTGATCATTACGGAGCCGAGCCGCAACACGCCGGTGGAGCAGTTAGAAAAGATCGCGCCAACGGTAAGTATCGATCACTTGCAAGGCGGTGCGCCGGAGATCTACCGCAAGCTGTCGCAGCTCACCGGTACGCAGGCACGCTTGCAGATCCTTGAGCGCCGCTACCGTGAGCAGATTGCGGCGCTAAAAAGTACTCTCGACACCCGCAAAATCACCGTGTCAGTGATCCAGGCGAACAACGGAAAAATCAATGCATTACACAGCTATCATTCGCTGGGGCGCGTGCTGCGCGATGCGGGTTTTCGTTTTCCGAAACTGATCGACAGCATTCCTGAAGGGGGTCGCATCGATGTCAGCGCCGAACGTTTACCGGAGCTGGACGCGGATTTTGTTTTCGCCACCTGGCGCGGGGATACTGGCGGTAAACCGCAGGATGAGATGGCGGCGATGGATGCGGTGATGCCGGGCTGGTGTGATTTTCTCAATGCCTGCCGTACCGGGCATTACGTCCTGATTTCCCGTGAGGAAGCCATCTCCAACTCTTTTGCTTCTCTGAGCCTGATGGTGGCGCAGGTGCAATCACAAATCGCCGGGCGACCGCTGCCTGCCGCGAAGTAAGGAGCCATAACGATGCTGAACACAAAAAAAGCGAAAAATCGCGTGGATGTGTACGGTGAACGCTTTCGTGCACGGGCGCACACGCTGTCACCGCGTTTGCAGGCCGTTGCCCGCTACATCAATGAAAATCGCGATGTGGTGCTGGAGCATACCGCGATTGAGATTGCAGCAGCGACACAGACTTCAGATGCCACGGTGGTGCGCGCCATTCAGGCACTGGGCTTTGCCGGATTACGGGATCTAAAACAGACGCTGGAGCACTGGTTTGGCCCGACCATTTCTTCGGCAGAAAAGATGAGTACCACGGTAAATGCCCTCTCTTGCGATGTGAATTCCGGCATCGATTTTGTGCTTGAAGGGCATCAGCACACTTGTGAAGTGCTTTCCGCGCCGGATAACCGCTATGCGATTGCGCAGGCGGTGGCGCTGCTGGTTGAGGCGCGGCAGGTGGCGATTTTCGGCATCGGCGCATCGGGGATCCTGGCGGAGTATACCGCGCGGTTATTCAGCCGTATTGGCCTGCCTGCGGTGCCACTCAACCGCACCGGCATTGCACTTGCCGAGCAGTTGATCAATTTACAGCGCGGCGATGTGCTGATCATGATGGCGCAAAAATCAGCGCACCGCGAAGGGCTGACCACGCTGAAAGAGACGCGGCGCCTGGGGGTTCCGGTGATCCTGCTGACCAACGCAACGGACTCGCGTTTTAGCCAGCAAGCGGATGTGGTAATCCATGTACCGCGCGGTGGCGAGAAGGGCAAGATCCCGCTGCACGGCACGGTGCTACTGTGTCTTGAGATGATTGTTTTGTCGGTCGCGTCCGCCACTTCGCAGCAGGCCATTAAAACGGTGAAACGCATTAATGAGTTTCACCGTGGGTTAAAGCCGGGCGGGAAGAGGGGTTAAGTCTCAGGAAATAAACAAAAGCGGTGATACACCAAAGCGGGCGGCTAATTTCTTGATGTGATTGATATTAAGCCGGCGCTCACCGTTGAGCACCCGGGATACTATTTTGATGAAAATACGGCATCGGCTTCGGTGAAATCGCAACAGAACCGAAGATCCGGGGATTCAATTCTTAAACAGCATAGCGATGATTTCCTGGTACAGTACCTGCATTTGCGCCGGATCGCTTTTTTGCGGTGTCAGGCGACGAAACATGGTGCCTTCCACCAGCGTTGCCAGTAGCTCCACGCTGCAGCGAATACGATCCTCGCTTAATTGCGGGTAGAGGCTCTGCATATGGTTGCAGGCGTTTTCAAACATCCTGGCGTTGGCCTCTTCCAGCATCTCCTGTACGCGTGGATTGCGTGTTGCTTCCGCCGCCATCTCTACTATCAATGCACCATCGTCAGGACTGAGGGTATGTCGCCAGGCCAGTATTTCCGGCAGGTGTTGGGTTTCTGTCTTACTCTGCATTTCGGCGATGCGGTAGTCGATAATCCGGCGGACCATCTCTTCTATAATGGCGTCTTTATTGACGAAATAACGGTAAATCTGCCCAACGCTGAGCTGAGCTTCGAGGGCTATCTGCGACATGCTGGCCGCGTGGAATCCGCTAATGCGAAAACGTCGGCGTGCGGCGGCAATAATCTCGTCCTGGCGTTGCTGGTGGCGCTGTTCCTGCGATAGTTTGGCCGTCATCTCTGTCCCTCGTGTTGTTTTATTGAGAGTGATCATTCTCGCTTTCGGTTACGATAAACGAATCCGGGCGTTCAGGGTAACGCTTTTCCCTGGAACTGATAGAAAGTTACAAAAAAATAGATTGTGTGACGAGGTGAAAAAAGAGGGAGATGACGCTCACCAGCGCGCATGGCACGCACCGGTGAGGGGGTATTATTTACGTTGTTGATGGATCGATAGCCCGCTTTCACCGGGGTAAATTTCCGGGCGCAGCGTCAGTTGCGGAATCAGGTAATCGCCGCCGTTTTGCCGACGAAAGGCCAGCGGTTCTGCTGACCATAGCGTATCCAGTCGCTGCGCCAGCGCTGTACAACATTCGGCAAAGCGCGTTTCATCCATGCGATTGCTGCGATAAAACACCAGCGGCGGCAGCACCTCGAAGCCAGGATAAAACAGGATCCCATGCTGGATAGGAAACAGCAGATCGTCGATCGGGCCATTAATACCGCGCGGGGCGTAATGCGATTCCCAGCCGCCGGTGGTCACCAGCAGCATCGCCCGTTTCCCCGCCAGGCTCCCTTCGCCGTAACGATCGCCCCAGTGCGTGTCACTGTGTTCGCCCACACCGTAGGCAAAACCGCAGGCATAAACGCGATCGACCCAGCCTTTCATGATCGCTGGCATAGAGAACCACCACAGTGGGAACTGGAAAATCACCGCATCAGCGCGTTGCAGTTTGGCCTGCTCACGGTTGATATCGTCCGCCTGTGTTCCCTGCTCAAACGCCTGTTTTGAATCAGACGAAGGATGATAAAAATCCCCCAGCGGCGGCGAGCTGCTGTCATCGGCATCAAGTTGTGATTTCCACTGCATGGCATAGAGATCGGAAACCTCGACCTGATGACCGGCATTTTCCAGATGCTGTACGGCAAAATCCTTTAGCGCGCCATTGAGCGAATGGGGCTGCGGGTGGGCATAAACAATCAATACGTTCATAACAACTCCAGGCAACAAAATTGAATGTCAGAGTAGGAGCATGGCGGATATAGTAGAAATTAATTGCTTATATCACAGGTATAGTCATGGTTAATCTTAACCGATTGGATCTCAATCTTCTGCGTACGCTGGATGTGCTATTGAGCGAACATAATGTAACGCGCGCGGCGCAGCGCCTGAACCTTTCTCAGCCTTCCGTCAGCGTTCAACTGGCGCGGTTGCGGGACATTTTTGCCGATCCGTTACTGCTGCCGGGGCCGCGTGGTATGCAGCCGACCGCCAGAGCCGACGAACTGCGCGAACCACTGCGTCAGGCGCTGGAAGCGCTGGAGCGTGCGGTGGCGCCAGCCAGCACTTTCGATCCTGCCCGTGCCGCTGTCACCTGGCGCGTGGCGGCCACCGACTATACGGAATCGGCGATACTGCTCCCTTTACTGAGCCGTTTGCGCGCTGCCGCGCCGGGCAGCCGTCTGGCGATATTTGAACTCAATCCATTGCAGATCCAGCATCAGGCCGGACAGGGCAATATCGATCTCTTTTTCCATCTGCGCGAAGGCGCGCCGCCTGCTCTGCATCAGCGGTTATTGTTCACTGAACGCTACGTGCTGGCCGGGCGTGTGCACCATCCGGCGTTAATAAACGGCGGCCCGACATTGGCGCAGTTTTGCCAACTGGAACATGTGGT
Organism: Kosakonia arachidis; assembly: GCF_900116535.1. Lineage (GTDB taxonomy): Bacteria > Pseudomonadota > Gammaproteobacteria > Enterobacterales > Enterobacteriaceae > Kosakonia > Kosakonia arachidis. The sequence goes on from NZ_FPAU01000003.1 coordinate 434,098, forward strand.
GGTGTCGCCAGAAGGCGGCGGTTTTCATGCAGCAACGGATATCGCGCTGGCGGATCGCGGCTTGCAGCGCAACGTGGTGCTCTCCGTTCCCCATTTCCTGTTTATGCTCGAGGCGCTGGCCGGCACTGATTTGGTGGCGGTACTGCCGGAGCGGCTGGTGGCGCACAACCGCAATTTGCAGGTGGTCGAGCCGCCGTTGGATCTTCCGGGCTTCGATATGCTGATGCTCTGGCATGAACGACTGCATCGCGATTCTGGCCACCAATGGCTGCGCCAGCAGATTATCGCTTCACTAGGGACGCGCTGAAGCGGTTAATATCTTGTCACATTTATGTGAGAATAATTCTCAATATTATTGAAGCACACCAGGCCGGATGATAAGGTGTAAGCCGTTTCGCCCGGCGTCGGGCACGGGTTTGCAGCGGCTGTTGGCTATGAAAAAAAGAGACTTTTCCATTGAAGACTTTATCGCTTTTGGCGAGCGCTACGGGATCGACTATCGTTTCCCGGCGCTGACCTCTGGCCGATCGTTTCACAAAGAAAAGCGTATGGTGATTCAGGGGGAAGTCGAAGAGATGACGCTCTCCTCCGGCCTGAATCTTACCCGCTCGGATATTCGCGTCCTTCAACCCTATGAAACCACATCGTTGCACAGTTGCCCGCTCTACATGCTGGTGGTACTGGAAGGTAGTGTGCAACTGCGCCTGAACGGCAAAGCGTTTATCGTGCGTGCGGGCATGGCATTCACCTCGCGCCTGAGCGAACAGCAGGTGATGAACGCCAGTCATCAGGCGGATAACCACCTGCGTACGCTGTCGATGGGCGTTGATCCGCTACGTTGCTGGCAATCGCCGCTGTTGACGGCGCTTTTGCAGCAGTGGGAAGCGTACGGTGCACCGACCTTTTTATGGCCCGTTCCGGCATTTTTGCTTTCCGGGCTGCAACACTCGCAGCAGAGTCAGCAACCGGGTTTATCGCGCCAGTTGATCCTTGAAGGCGTGATGCTGCAATTGCTTGGGTATGCGCTGTCGCAACCCTTGCCTGGCCGTGAAAAACGCAGTTCCGCGCCTGGCGGCGAGCACCATCGGCTTGAAACTGTGCGTCGTTTATTGGAACAGCAGCCGGAAAAAGAGTACACCCTCACCGCATTAGCGCAGCTGGCAGCAATGAGTTCCAGCAGTTTGCGGGTGAAGTTCCGCCAGGCTTACGGCCATTCCGTGTTTGATTACCTGCGTGATTGTCGCCTTGAACTGGCGCGGCGCTATCTGGCGCAAGGGTATAGCGTACAGCAGGCGGCCTGGATGTCGGGCTACCAGCATGCCACGAATTTCTCTACCGCTTTTCGTCGCCGCTACGGTGTGGCACCCAGCGAAATGCGTCTCGCCTGATTTCCCGTCATAGACCATGGCGACTTTTTTGCGTGCGTTTTGTCACTGCGCATAGGTGAATCGTCATCGCGCATAGCTATTGCCGAAGCCAAAAGGGTAATAATTCTTATTTACAATAATAACGGCTTCTGGAGATTTTCATGTTCGCAAAAACGCGACTGGCGCTAATGATTGGCTGTATTACCGGTGGGATGAACGTATCGGTTCTGGCACAGGAAACGTCAACCACTGACGATACTGTGGTGGTCACCTCACAAATGCAAAGTGGTGCTACCAAGCTGGAGACGCCGGATATCGAAACGCCGCAGGCAGTATCTATTGTCACGCGCCAACAGTATGAAGAGCAGGGCGCAACCAGCGTGCGCCAGGCGGTGAGTTACACGCCGGGTGTGTACAGCAACCAGATCGGCGCATCGAACCGTTTTGATTACATCGTGCTACGCGGTTTCTCCGACGGCAGTCTGGATAACGTCTACCTTGATGGCCTGAAACTGATGGGCGACACCAACTCGCATAGCTCGCTGGTTATCGATCCCTGGTTCCTCGACAGCGTAGAAGTGGTGCGCGGCCCGGCTTCGGTACTGTATGGCCGATCCTCGCCGGGCGGGATTGTCGCGCTGAACTCGCGCAAACCGTCGTTTGACCCCGGCGGTGAAGTGAAACTGTTCGCAGGTAATAACAACCAGCGCGGTGCAGCTTTTGATGTCACCGGGCCGGTAGATGATAACGACCGCGTAGCGGCGCGTTTAACCGGCATGACCCGCTATGCGGATTCGCAATTCGACCCTTTAAAAGAGCAGCGTTATGCCATCGCACCGAGCCTGACGTGGCGTATCACCGATCAAACTCGCCTTGAACTGATGGCCTATCTGCATCGCGATCCTGAAGGTGGTAGCCACTCCGGTTTGCCCTATGAAGGCACGGTAACCTCGCATGCCGGCAGAAAGATCTCCAATACCTTCTTTGAAGGCGAAGATGATTACGACAATTATGACCGCCGGGAAAATATGGTCGGTTATAACGTTGAGCACGCCTTTGACAGCGGCTGGTCGGTTCGCCAGAAGCTGCGCTACCTGCACACCAACGTGAATCTCAACCAGGTGTATGCCGCAGGCTGGCTGAATGATACGGAACTGAACCGCGGCTATTCCGGTTCCGACGAATCGCTGTCGGCCATCACGCTGGATAACCAGATTGATGGCAGCGTTGATACCGGCATCATTAACCACCGACTGCTGTTCGGCGTTGATTATCAGCGGCGCAGTAATAATGTCACTGCCTCGTATGGCAGTTTCCCGGCGATTGATGCATTTAACCCGGTTTACGGCGCTGATCCACTGTCCATTTCGGTCTACAGCCGGGAAAAACACAAACTGGAGCAGACCGGGATCTATTTGCAGGATCAGATGTCGCTCGATCGCTGGCGGCTGACGCTTGGCGGTCGTCACGATCGGGTGAAGATCACCAACATCAACACGATCAACGATACCCGCGATACGCTGGATCAGAATCACTTCAGCAGCCGTGCGGCGCTGATGTATCTGTTCGACAGCGGGTTTGCACCGTACGTCAGCTATTCAACCGCTTTTACGCCGACCAGTTTTACCGATGAATACGGCAAAATTTTGCAGCCAATGAAAGGCAAGCAGTGGGAAGCGGGGCTGAAATTCCAGCCAGAAGGCTCACAGACGATGTACAGCGCCTCGCTCTACCGCATCAATCAGGAAAATATCGCCACTAAAGTGGAGCCGACTGATCCGTACCGTTCAATTGGTGAAATCGAATCGGAAGGGGTAGAGCTGGAAGCAGTGGGACAGTTGACGGAAAGCCTGCGTTTGCAGGCCGCCTACACCTACAACGACATCCGCTACAAGAAAAGCAGTGTGGAAGAACAGGGGAAACGTGCGGTTTATGCGCCGCGCAATCAGGCCAGCGCCTGGCTCAGCTATGACGTGAAAACGGGGCTTTTCAACGGACTGACGGTAGGTTCCGGTGTGCGTTATGTGAATGGCATTACCTCAGATCGCCAGAACATGCATACGCTGCCATCCTATACGCTGGTGGATCTGGCCGTCGGCTACGATCTGAGCCATGTTGGCCTGAAGGGGATGAGCGCGCAGTTGAACGTCAATAACCTGGCTGACAAACGCTATGTAGCAGCCTGTAACTCGCTCTCTTACTGCTATTTTGGTGCGGAACGCAGCATTGTAGGCAGCGTTTCCTGGGCATTCTGATGCTAAACACCACCCGGCTTTGCGTCGGGTGGTTGCCGGTGATTAGGTGAGATCCACGTTTTTATGGCCAAAGAGCCAGGTGGCAATAAAACCACAGATATAAGCGATGACGACACCTGCCGCGTAGACCGCCATCCCGGCGTAGATGCCCTGGCCGGAGGTCATCAGTGGTAGCGCCACCAGCCCGGAAGGGCCAAACACGGTATTCAGGCCGACGGGCAAACCCAACCACGCGACGGTACCAATAAAAAATCCCCCACATGCGCCGCCGATACAGGCGGTGATGAAAGGCTTCACACGCGGCAAGGTTACCGCGTAAATCAATGGTTCGCCCACGCCCAGCAGACCGGGGATGATCGCCCCGCGCACCTGGTTACGCAGCATCGAATGCGGCGCCGCGCGGAAATAGAGCGCCAGTGCCGCACCCACCTGACCGCCACCCGCCATCGCCAGAATGGGGAACAGCGAATTAAAACCCTGCGCATCCATCAGTGCGAAGTAAACCGGAATAAACCCCTGATGAACGCCAAACACCACGGCAATAAGGAACAGGCCCGCCAGCACCGCGCAGCCAAACGGGTTGCCGTTGAGGTGCAGGAACAGCCAAGACATGCCTTTAAACAGCTCGCCGCCAATCGGCATAATCACCACAAATGCCAGCGCACCGGTGATAAGCAGCGTCAGCAATGAAGTGAGGATCATGTCGAGGTTATCCGGCACCACTTTGCGGATCTGGCGTTCGATCCACGCGCCGAGGATTGCGGCGATCAGCACACCGATAATGTTACCGCGCGGATCAATTCCCATGCCGAAGAAGTTTTCGATACCGGAGAAATAACCGACTGTGGCTTTTGGGTCATAACCCAACACGAACAGCGCGGCAATAATGGCACCGTTAACGCCGCTGCCGCCAAAAGCTTTTTGCGCGTTGTAGCCAATCAGGATCGGCAGGAAGGTGAACAGGCCTTTACCAAACACCTTCATATAACCGACGAGGTGCACCACTGTTGTGTTCTTCTCTGCCGCGTTGAGCAGCAGGCTTTGCTCGATTAAGGTGGCAAAACCCAGCAGCATCCCGGCGGCGATAAAACCCGGAATCAGCGGCGTAAAAATGGTGGCGAACTTCGCCAGAAACTGATGCACGCCGCTGGTCTGCTTCGCTTTCATTTGCTGTTTGGTGTCACTGGCGATGCGCTTCAGCGATGGGGCTTCCACGGGCGTGGCGTGGCCGCCGATCATTGCATTCAGCATTTCCGCTGCGGTTTGCGCTTTGCCGGGGCCAACGATGATCTGCAACTGATCGTCGCTGTTCACCACGCCCAGCACGCCGGGCAGTGCTTTCAGGCTCTCTGTCTCCACCCGTGAATCGTCACGGAGCGTCAGGCGCAGGCGCGTCATGCAGTTGCCGCAGGTAGTGATATTCTCCTTCCCGCCGACCTTTTCGATAATTGTCACAATCAAGTGTTCGCTGATTTTAGCCATTATTTGATCCCCGCATCGCCCAGCGCCTGGCGAATAAAGCCGCCGTTATCGGCCAGCAGATGTGTCGCCTGTTCCGCGCTGAGCTGGCCCAACACCATCACGATGGCGGTTTTACAGTGCCCGCCGCAGGCCTTCAGCGCCTGTTCGGCGATGTCGCTGGTGCAGCCGGTGGCTTCCATTACAATATTTATCTGACGCTGTACCAGCTTCAGGTTGGTGGCTTCCACATCTACCATTAAATTGCCATAGACTTTGCCGCTGCGGATCATCGCGCCAGTGGTCAGCATATTGAGCACCAGTTTTTGCGCGGTACCCGCTTTCATCCGCGAGGAGCCGGTCACCACTTCCGGGCCAACCACTGGCACAATCGCGATATTGGCGATGTGTGCCATTTCGCTGTTTTCGTTGCAGGTTAGCGCCACGGTGGTCGCTTTCAGGCTTTGGGCGTATTTCATGGCTGCAATCACATACGGTGTGCGCCCGCTGGCGGCGATGCCGACCAGCACATCGTGCGCGGTGAAGTTGAGCGCTTTCAGGTCGTCAATGCCCAGCGTCAGGCTGTCTTCGGCGTTTTCCACCGCTTGCAAAATGGCGCGATGACCGCCAGCAATCAGGCCGACAACCTGTTCGCGCGGCGTGCCGTATGTCGGGGGACATTCGCTGGCATCGAGGATGCCAAGACGCCCGGAGGTACCTGCGCCGCAATAGATCAAACGTCCGCCCTGTTTGAACGCGGCGACAATCACATCCACCGCCTGCGCGATAGCGGGGATCACTTTTTCCACTGCCAGCGCCACCTTCTGGTCTTCACTGTTGATCACCCTCAGCATCGCTTCGGTATCGAGCATGTCGATGTTTTCACTGGCGGTATTGCGGCCTTCGGTGGTCAGTCTGGATAGATCAATGCTCATCAACGTCTCGCTCCACGGTTACGGAAAGGGTTGGCCGTTACGCGGTGGTGACGGCGTGCTGAAAGGAATAATATATTATTGCGAATGGTGAAAATAAGAATAATTTATTCTTGCGCCGGATGCGTGATAAGAGTGTGATGTTGCTCATGTTGTGCAAAGCGTACTGCTTACCCGTTGGTCGTTATTTTCCATTCATATACAACGAGTTTTAATGTTTCAGAAAACCTGATGCCGCGTGATGAAGCGCTTTGTAGTGCAGTAACATATTACTTTTTATCATCCACCTTTACGCCCCAGTCTGCGCTCGCGCCGTACGTTTTGGGGCATTTGGGGCAAAAATTCTTCACTCCTCTAGCGCGGTGTGAATCGCTTCTCCTAACTGTTTGATCACTTCACGGTTTGCATCGGTGAGTGGCAAGGCGCAGTTCAGCCGCAGGCAGTTCCGGTACTTGCCGGAAGCGGAGAACAGCGAACCAGGTGCGATCTGGATTTTCAGCCGACAAAGTGTGCGGGAAACGCAAACCATATCCACGGTTTCTGGCAGTTCGATCCACAGCAGATAGCTGCCTTGTGGACGCGTCACACAGATCCCACACGGAAAATACTGGCGCACCCAGCAGGTATACGTTTCCAGATGTTGCTGGTAAATCTGGCGCATGCGGCGCACATGGCGGTGATAGTGACCATCGCGAATAAACGCCGCCATCGCCAGTTGCGGGCCGGGCGTGTTGGTGCCGATAGCGGCATATTTTTTGTGCAATACCCGGTCGAGATAACGTCCAGGCGCAATCCAGCCCACCCGCAAACCCGGTGCGACGGTTTTGGTAAAGGAGCTGCACAGCAGCACGCGGCCATCGATATCCAGCGATTTGATGGTGCAAGGGCGTGGGTAAACTGCCGCCAGCTCGCCGTAAATATCATCTTCAAAAATCACAATGTCGTGGCGTTGCGCCAGCGCCAGCACCGCCTTTTTGCGCGCTTCCGGCATGATAAAACCGAGCGGGTTATTGCAGTTCGGTACCAGGATAACCCCTTTAATTGGCCACTGTTCCAGCGCTAACTCCAGCGCTTCGATACTGATGCCGGTTTCAGGATCGGTCGGAATTTCAATGGCTTTAATATCCAGCCCGCGCAGCAACTGCATGGTGCCGTAATAGGTAGGTGATTCAACCGCGATAATATCGCCTGGCTGGCAGACGGCCAGCAGCGCCAGCGACAGCGCGGGATGACAACCGCTGGCGATCACAATTTCATCAGCGGTGATGGCAGCACCGCCATCCAGCATCAGGCGGGCGATCTGTTCGCGTAATTCGCGGCGGCCAGGCAAGGTATCGTAACGCAGTACATCCTGGATTTGATGTTGTACCACGCGCTGCATTTCCCGCCACAGCGGCTTGAGCGTCGGTTGGGTGATATCCGGCGCACCGCCGCCGAAGGTAGCGAGCGTTTTGTCTTCACGCCCTTCCAGCAGCGTCAGCACTTCGTCCCACTGCGTGACATCCACCGGGCGCTGAACCGGACGCGACATCGCCGGAATAGGCGGCTTCGCTTTGCCAGGCGCGACAAAATAGCCGGAACGCGGCTGCGGGGTGATCAACTGCAGATTTTCCAGCACCTGATAAGCCTGCTGTACGGTACTGATACTGACACCATGCTCCTGGCTGAGGCTGCGCACTGAGGGCAATTTTTCGCCGTGGCGATATAAACCTTGTTCAATACGCCCGGCCAGCAAGGTAGCCAGATGTTGGTAGCGGGTCATGCTGTATCCCTTTTATTTGCCATACAGATTTAAAAACCAGTACAGATTTGCGGAAATAGTGCCGTTCAGATGCTGTTTTAAGCGATCTGTATGTTAAAGAAAAGTATTTTCTGAATCTGTATTGTAGGGCGGGATTACAGAGAAAATGGGGCTCTGTTCAGGCGAGGAGAGTACCGATGGAATTTTTTGAAAATCGACACAAAGGCCCTTTTACCGGGTTTATTTTTCTCTGGCGCAAGTTTCAGGCCATGCGCTTACGCTGGCAAACGCGCAAGTTTTTGCGCGCGTTAAGCGACGAACAGCTTAAAGACCTCGGGCTGCGTCGTGAAGAGCTGGGTTAATGATAAAAATGCGGAGATAACATCTTGTTATTTCCGCCTCTTCGGCGTTGGGCTATGCTTAGCTCCATAACCTGAAGGGAGAGAGCAGATGCACTTTATTAACAGCAACGATGAAGACGATAAAGAAGACGAGAAAAAAGAAGAGAAGGGCGGCAACGTTTCACAACTGATGCAGCAAAAGCTGCTGGATGCCCGCTCGATCATTATCTCCGGCGAGATCAACCAGGCGCTGACCGAGAAAGTGGTCACCCAGCTTCTGCTGTTGCAGGGCATCAGTGATGCGCCGATCAAGATCTATCTCAACAGCCAGGGCGGTCACGTTGAAGCGGCTGATACCATTCACGATATGATTAAGTTCATCACCCCGGAAGTGCACATTATCGGCACTGGCTGGGTGGCCAGCGCCGGGATCACTATCTTCCTTGCGGCGAAAAAAGAGCACCGCTACGCGCTGCCGAACACCCGTTTTATGATCCATCAGCCGCTGGGCGGCGTTCGTGGTCAGGCGAGCGATATTGAGATTGAAGCCAAAGAGATCATCCGCACGCTGGAACGCGTTAACCAACTGATCGCCGATGCGACCGGCCAGCCAGTCGACAAAGTGAAGCAGGATACCGATCGTAACTACTGGATGAACACCAAAGAAGCGATCGATTACGGCATCGTTTCCCGCGTGGTGAAATCCTACAGCGACCTTAACCTGGATTGATCTATACACGTTATCCTTCAAACTGCCTCTTTGTTGGCTTCGCCTTTGCATCCCAGTCACTTACTTCAGTAAGTGACTGGGGTGAGCGACAAATCTGCCGGGAGCAGATTTGAACGCTGTCAGCAGCGGCCCCGAAGGGGTAAGGCTCAGGGATGAGCCGAATAAAAAAGCCAACACACATGCAGCTTGAAGTATGGCGGGTATATTGGGGCGGGAAATGTTTCTCGCCTCATTTCGCTGTATCCCGCCAAAATAGACTTCTCCCCAATCGATAATTTCTGCACACTGTCGGCATTCCTCATTATGGAGTGATGACATGAACAGTGGTATCTGGGCGGCGCTGGTGATGGCAGCGACGCTGAGTGCGCCCGCGCTGGCGGAGCAGTCGGGCATCTCGTTTGATCATAAAGACTGGGAAGTGGTGTGCGACAACACGCTTACCTGCCGTGCAGCAGGTTACAGCGCGGAAGAAGAAGCCAGCGGATCGGTATTGATCACCCGTAAAGCCGGGCCGGACACGCCGGTTACCGTGGATGTGGTGCTGGCCGAGATGGATGCGGATGAAACCGCGCCACAGGCGGCGCTCTCGCTGTGGATCGACGGTAAATCACAGGGCGAAATCGCCACCGAAGATAATGATACCTGGCGCTTATCGGACGCGCAGGCGCACAGCATGATTGACGCTGTAAAAGGCAGCGGCAAAGTGGAGTTCAAAGGAGCGGCAAAACCCTTTGTGCTCTCCAGCGATGGCGCGTATGCCGTGTTGCTGAAATTTGATGATGTGCAGGGACGCGTCGGCACGACGGGCGCGCTCAGTAAAAAAGGCGATAAAGCCGAAAACACGGTGACGCCCGCGGTGGCAGCGCCGGTCATTCAGGCCGCAAAAGTAGAAAGCGGCGAAGACCGCGCGCTGACCACAGCCGAAGTCAATGCGCTGAAGCCACGCCTGCTGGCGGCGCTCCCTAATAATAACGAGTGTGAAGGCCTTGCATCACCGCAAGAACCGGTCATTGATGGCGATAATGACATTACGCTAACGCCGCTTGACCGTAAGCATGTCCTGATCTCCGCCCTTTGCTGGCGTGGCGCGTACAACGAAGGTTACGGTTACTGGGTACTGGATAAAGCCTTGAAAGGCAACCCGCAATTTATCACTAATGCGGCATCCGACTATTCCGACGGTATCATTTCGCTGGGGCAGCGCGGTCGTGGTATTGGCGATTGCTGGGCCTCTGCAGAGTGGGTGTGGGACGGCGAAACCTTCCGTAAAAGCAGTGAATCCACCACCGGCATGTGCCGTTATATCCGCGCGGGCGGCACCTGGGATCTGCCGGAGTTCGTCACCGAGGTGAAAGAGGCGCAGTAATCCACCTGTCATTGAACACTGCGTTTGTCCGCGCAGCGCAGTGTTTACCGTCGCTACCGCAACAGGAGATAAACCATGTTGAGCCACGTTAATCACCTGACACTCGCGGTCAGCGATCTTGCCCGCAGCGTTGATTTTTACCATCAACTGCTTGGGCTGAAACTGCATGCGCGCTGGGACAACGGCGCTTACCTTACCTGCGGCGAACTGTGGCTGTGTTTGTCGGTGGATGCGTAGCGTGAATACGTTCCGCCACAGCGCAGCGATTACACGCATTACGCCTTTAGCATTCGCGAAAGCGATTTCGCCGGGTTTGTTGCGCGCCTCGAACAGGCTGGCGTTGTAAGCTGGAAAGTCAACAAAAGTGAAGGCGACTCCTGGTATTTCCTCGATCCAGACGGACACAAACTCGAAGCGCACGTCGGTAACCTTGCCCAGCGGCTGGCGGCCTGCCGAGAGAAACCATACAAGGGAATGGTGTTTTTTGATTGAAGCTGTTCCGGTGCGCACTTTTCACAATCCATGCTATTCGATCTTCTGTTTCTTGATACTTACCGTGATAACTATTATCTTCCCCTGCCTGTGACTTAAGGGAACGTTTATGACCGAAGATGAGCTGTTTGCCCGCCGACCGCTGGGAATGCGGATGGCGATGGTGGTGCGTCAGTGGCGCGCGACCATCGATCATGCGCTGAGCGATACCGGTATCACTCAGGCGAGCTGGACGGTACTGATGCAGTTGCGCCAGTTGGGGGACAACGTTTCGGTCAGCGAGCTGGCGGAAGTGCACGGTATTGAGTTGCCGCCACTGATGCGCACCCTGACGCAACTGGAAAGCCAGGGGCTGCTTGTGCGTACGACATCGCCGTACGACAAACGCATTCGCCTGCTGACGCTCACCGCTGAGGGGCTACGCCTGCTGGAAAAGATCACGCAGGTGATTGAAATGTGTCAGGAGCGGGCGGCAGAAAATATCCCGCCTGCGCAGATGCTCGCTTTTAGCGACACCCTGAATCAAATCGCCTGTAACTTGCGCGCGATGCGCGAAGAAGATAATAAAACCGAATAAGAAAATGATGACGCCAGAACAAAAATTTGCCCGCTGGGTAAGGGTGAGTATTGCCTCTTTCCTGCTGATGTTTGTCTATTTTATCGTGGCGGATATCTGGATCCCGCTGACGCCGGATTCCACCGTTATGCGCGTAGTGACGCCGGTTTCTGCGCGCGTTTCTGGCTATGTCGCAAAGGTTCATGTGCAGAACAACAACCAGGTAAAAAAAGGCGATCTGTTGTTTGAACTGGATCCGACGCCGTTTGAAAACCAGGTCGAAGCGGCGGAAATTGCGCTGGAACAGGCGCGCCTCAGCAACCAGCAGCTGGATGCGCAAATCGTTGCCGCACAGGCCAGCCTGAAAACCGCACAGCTCACTGCGCAAAATGATCGCGTCACCTTTGAGCGCTACCAGAATCTTGGCGCGATGCACAATGTTTCCCAGTCCGATCTGGATAAAGCGCGCACCACCTGGCAGACCAGCGCGCAGTCGGTGAATAACATCAATGCCAACATTAATGCGTTAACCATTGAGCGCGGCGACCACAATGATGCGCGTAACGTGACGCTGCAAAAATACCGTAATGCGCTCCAACAGGCGCAACTGAACCTCGGCTGGACTCAGGTGCGCGCGGAAGTAGATGGCACTGTCAGTAACCTGCAATTAAGCCCCGGTTTTTACGCCGCCGCCGGTAGTGCTTCGCTGGCGCTGGTGCATGATAAAACCGATATTGTGGCGGATTTTCGCGAGAAGAGCCTGCGTCATACCCATGTCGGAACCGATGCCACAGTGGTTTTTGATGCGCTGCCAGGCCATGTATTTAAAGCGCATGTAGCCAGCAGCGACGCGGGGATCCTGGCGGGCCAGGAAGCGGTGAATGGCGAACTTTCCGCGCCGGAAACCTCAAACCGCTGGGTGCGTGATGCGCAACGGATGCGGATCCACATCGCGCTTGATGAACCATTGCCGAAGCCATTGCCGACCGGCGCGCGTGCAACGGTACAGTTGTATAACAGCGAAGGGGTCTTTGCGCGCTTCTTCTCCGGCCTGCAAATCCATCTGGTAAGTTTGTTGCACTATGTCTATTAACACGCTGGCGCGCGTATTTACGCCCCACGGTAATATCGTCTATACGCCGAATGATTTTCGCCAGACGCTGCGTATTGTCTTCGCCGGGATGATCGCTCTGAGCGTGTCGAGTTTTTACAACACGCAATATGGTGTGTTTTACGTGGTCTATCCGGTCATGTTGTTATCGCTGGTGCCGGTGTTTAACCGCCATGTCGCGAAGCAATTTATCTTTAGTGCGGTGCTGAACTGTATCGAAATGGTGTTCATCATCGGCTATTTGTCGCGCTGGCCAGTGATCATGACGCTGGTGGTTTTCGGGCTGTATGTCATGCGTTTTCGCTTTATGAGCAAAGGCGCGCTGTTTCTCTTCGGTTCGGCGGGGGTCGTGTGCCAGAGCACGATGCTCAACTTTATGAGCTATCCCACCAGCGACTGGCACACGCTGCTATTTTCCAATATTGAAGCCAGCGTGATGGCCGTGGCGCTGAGTGCGCTAATGAATTATCTTGTCCCGGATGTTGAACCGCGCACTCGTCCGCCGATGATTGAGAAAAGCGCCGCCCGTGTGCGCCATGAATCGCTGCTTTCCGGCACCGTGGCAACAATCATTTTTGTTGTTTTTCAGATCAGCGATTTAAGCGATTCGCTGTCGGCGCTGATGGCGGGCATCTTGATCCTGTTTCCAATGCATTATCGCGGTTCAGTGCTCAGTTCGTTGTGGCGCGTGGTGGGCGTTGCGATCTCCTGTCTCTATATTCTGCTGGTGCAACTGATTCTTTATAACCACAGTAGTCATATGCTGCTAATGATGCCGCTGATTGGTATTGGGCTGGCGTTCAGCGCCCGGTTGCATGTGATGGAAAAAGTCGGCGCGGGCGTGGGGTTCGCCAGCGTCACGACTATTGGCATTATGTTTGGTCAAAACCTCCATCCGGATACGGACCTGGTGTTCAGCGATCTCTACCGTATCGTGTCCGTCACCGTGTCGCTGGTAGCAACCTTAACCCTGGTCTGGCTGGTGCACCTTATTTTGAACCGCTTCGACGCAACACGGTTTGTGATTGAGGAGCAGTAAGGCGAATTACACCGCCGGCGTGAAACCCTCGCCCTCACAGCGATAAACCGCCTGCGTTACGCCGGGGATGATCCACTGATTTTCCTCACCGTCCTGACAGTGAAAACGGATGCACAATCCACATCCGCCGCGTAACTGCCGGGGAATATCCTGCACCCGGAAGGTCACGCCTGCGGCCAGCATCGCTTTGCGGGTTTGTAGCACACCGGGCGTATTGTGAAACAGCAGCAGATATTCGTTCATGACCGTTTTCCCTGCCGCTGGCCTATCAGCGCGGCGCCGAGTGCGCCTGCATACTGCGCATCATCATGGGTAAACACTTCGCTGTTCAGGTGCCCGGCCAGCATGCGGCGGAAGCTGGCGCAATGGCTGACACCGCCGGTGAACAGCAGCGGGCCTTGCGTGGAGAGACGCGCGACAAAATGTGCGCTGCGCCGTGCCATGGCGTTGATCACCCCGGCGAGTATCGCTTCCGGCGCGATGCCCGCCGATCGCAGGCTGATCACTTCCGATTCGGCAAACACCGTACACATGCTGGTGAGCGGATGCGGCTCCACGCCGTCGGTGATGATATCCAGTTGTTCCACCTGGGTGCCCAGCGTGCGTGAGATAACGTCCAGAAAACGGCCGGTACCGGCAGCGCATTTATCATTCATCAGAAAATCGGCGAGGTTTCCGCTCTCATCCAGGGCGATCACTTTGCTGTCCTGGCCGCCGATATCGATAACGGTGCGGGTATCCGATCGTAGCAGTCGCGCGCCGAGGCCGTGACAGGAGATTTCGGTAACCTGCTTATCAGCGAAATCCACCAGTTGCCGCCCGTAACCGGTCAGCGTCAAAAAAGGTTTTCCCGCTACACCGGCACGCAGTGTTTCCCAGGCCTCGATAATCGAATCAGCAGGGCGAAACGAGGTCTGGCAGAGAAAGCGCCGCACAATGCTGTCACCCTCCAGCAGAATGCCTTTCGTGGTGGTCGAGCCGGAATCAATGCCAATGGTCAGTGCCACAACCGCTCCTTACAGCATCTCAATAAACGCGGCGACGCGGGTACTGAGCTGCCCGATGTCAGATGTCGAGTAATCTGTCTCAATCGCCATATAAGGAATGTTGTGCTGCTGGCGTACGTGGCGTTTGATCGCCAGCGATTCGACCGCATAAGTGTGGCAGGCCTGCAAAATCACATCGATCACGCCATCGGCCTGGTACTCGTCCACCATCTGGCTGAGCAGCTTCAGGCGCTCGTCATTGGGGGAGATGCACGAGCAGCCAATCGCCAGGTATTTGTCGGTCAAGGCATCATAGACATCACCGCATTCGTCAACACAGCGTTCGGTCGCTTTCGCCCCGGTGCAGTTTTCGTAACCGACCACCCAGCCGCCATTCTCTTCAATGGCGCGTACCACTTTTTCCGCCGCACCGCCAATCGGGCAGCCGGTGATCAAAATACGCGGGCGGGCATCAAGGCGTTTACCGGCTTGCCAGTCAGCTCTGACCTGTTCGGCCATAGCGTTCAGTTCGTTAATCAGTACCTCTTTATCGAAGCGGAAGGTCGCGCCGTAAACCACTTTCAAAATATCAGCGCCGCTGAGCGCTGGAGGATTCAGTTGCCCGACACGGTAGAAGTTCGCCAGCGCCTGGCGTTCGCGGTTTTTCAGCGCGATGGCATCACGCAGCGCAGCTTCGCTAATGGGCTGACCAAAGCGTTGTTCGATAACCTGCTGTAGCCGCAAAATTTCCGCTTTCCATAGTGCGCGGGAAGCGGCATCCGCGGCGCTGTTCGGCAGTTGCATCACATGTACGGCTTTGAATTCTGCCATGTACTCGTACATTTTTTTCTTGCCGTCGCAGGTGGTTTCGCCCACCACCAGATCGGAAAAGTAAAAGTAGGGACATTTATCGGTTTTACCGAAGCCGTAGCTGCTTTTGATTAACGGGCAGAGGTTACGCGGCAGATCTTTTTCCGCTTCTTCAATGGTTTCATCGTTGGTGGAACAGAGCGAAACCACCACCGCACCGGCCGCCATAGCGATCTCTTGCGGCATAAACGTGCAGTAGGTGCCAACCAGTGGAATACCCTGTTCTTTCAGCTCCATCACGGTGAGAAAGCCTTTTTGGCGGGCGGCGGAGAATTGCTCGAAAACATCCGGGAGTGCGGTGATAAGCGACATGATTTTCCTTCCCCGTGACACGGGAGATGATAAAAAGATGCCGCATTATAGCCGTTATAAATGTGTGGTTTTGTTGATCGCGGGGCTCAAAAAGGAGAAAAGTGCAGCAGAGCAGGCAACTGTGACAGCAGATAAAGGATCAGGCCAATGCAGCCGCCAACCAGCGTGCCGTTGATGCGGATAAATTGCAGATCCTTACCAATATTCAGCTCTACCTGGTGTGACATATCCCGCGCGTCCCAGCTTTTTACCGTGTCGCTGATATGGCGTGTTAAAAAAGCGGCAAAATCAGGCGCGACGCGATACGCCGCCTGCTCCAGATGTTCATTCAGCGAGGCGCGCAGCGCAGCGTCCGCCAGCAGGGTTTCACCGAACCACTGTCCGGCATCGCTGATACGCTTTTTCATGCGCGAGTCAGCGGACTGCATATCCGCTTTCATCCAGCCACGCAGATCTGCCCACATCTCGCCGACATAGCGGTTAAAGGCTTCGTCATTCTTCATATATTCTTTGATGTTGTCTGCACGCTCGGCGATTTCCGGATCGGTTTTCAGATTGGCGATCAGCTTGATGGTTGCGCGATCAAAGGCCTGGCGGATCTGATGCGCGCGATCTTCGTTAATATCATCCAACAGCGAATTTACTGCCTCGGAGACCAGATCCGCACTCTGCTCGCCGAGCCATTCCGTTGGCAGCAGCTTTGCTTTCACCGGGTGATCCGTCTCCAGCCAGTGCACCACCTGGCGGGCAATAAAGGTACGGGTGCTCTCCCGTTGCAGCAGGGCGATAAGCTGGGCGATTAAGGTATCGAGCAGCTTCTGGTGTCGATTGTTGCGCGTCAGGCTCTCCAGCATGATGGCGCTGGTTTCGGTTAAATCGACTTTATCGATAGCTTTATGCACCGCGCGGCGCAGCAGGCGCTGAATGCGTGAGTCATCGGCCATTTCCAGAAAACCGCTCATGACCTGCAACAGATGCTGGCCGACGCGCTGCGCATTTTCCGGCTGGCTAAACCAGACACCGATCATCTGCGCCGGTTGATGGCGCTGGATCAGCGCCACCAGCGATTTCGTATCGAGAAACTTCTCCTGCACGAACTGGCCAAGATTGTCGCCGATCCGATCTTTATTGCGCGGGATAATTGCCGTATGGCGGGAAATAAACGGCAACGGTACGCGATGAAACAGTGCCACCACTGCAAACCAGTCCGCCAGCGCACCAACCATTGCCGCTTCAGCAATGGCTTTGATCCCGCTCACCCAGAAACCCGGTGGCAGGAACAGCGTAGTGATAAACGTTGCGGCTGCAACCAGCAACAGCGAGAGCGCCAGACGTTTGGCGCGCTTAAGTTCGGCTAATTTTTCCATGACTTAAGCATATAACCCAACGACAGATTCATGCAAAAGGTTAAATCGCAAGCAGATAGCGGAGTAATCCAGCAAGGATCCACACCCCAAACACCATCAGTACTACGCCAGCGCTACGTTCTATCCAGTAGATGCTGCGGCTCAGACGTTGCTGCACGATGGGTAGGCCAATCAAGGTGACCAGCGCCAGATCCCACAACAGCACCACCAGTACCATCCAGATACCGCTTACCGATTGCTGAAGCAGGGTTACCTCCGGCCCCAGCAGCGCGGTCATTAGTGCAAGATAAAACAGCGCATTTTTCGGGTTCAGCAAAGCGGAACCGAGGCCAAGCAGGCACTGTTTTCGCCATGACGGGCACTGTTGCTGCGCGTGTGTGATGGCCAGCGTTTGCGGGCGGCTACGCAGTAAATGGGTACCGATCCACAACAAATAGCACGCACCGATCAGTTCGATGGTGGTGAACAGCGGTGCAAACTGGCGCACGGCGCTGGAGCCTATAATCACCAGCACAATATAAAGTGCATTGCCGATGGCGATACCAATACATAACCCGGCGCTGCCACGCAGGCGGTAACGAATGGCCAAGCCGATCAGCAGGAAGAAATCCGGACCAGGGCTGAGCAGCGCAACAAAATGTGCCAACGCCAGCGCGGGAAAAGTAGAGGGAAACAGCGATTCCATAGTGACCTCAACGGGAAAAAACAGCGGTCACCGTAGCGCAGAGGACGCGCTATTTATTGTCGGATATTGATCGGGCGTACTGGCGCGGTGTGGCGGCGGTATAGTTCACAAAGGTGCGGTGAAAGTGGCTCTGATCGGCAAAACCGCTCTGGTAGCTGACGTCGGCCAGCGCTTCTCCGGCGCGCAGGCGGCTTTTGGCAAATTCCACGCGGGCAATATTAAGAAAACTGCCGGGCGTCAGGCCGGTGTCCTGCTTAAAGGCGCGGATCAGCGTTTCTTTGCGCAGCGAAAAACCGTACGCCAGCGCATCCAGCGTTGGCGGCGATTGTAGGTTATCGGTTAACGCCGCCTGCAATTGCTGGCTCAGCGGACGCAGTGTGGAAGGAAGGTTGCCGTTGCCGGGTAGCGCGTTCAGCAAATGATCTATTGCAGCCGGTAACTCCCGCGCGTTACCGTGCTCAATAAGTGTCACAATTTGCTGATACTGGTGGAAGAGTTGCGGGTTGCGGATCACCTGCAATGTTGGTTCAGGCTGCGGGCAGGTTTCCTGGGCCAGATAAAGCATATGGTAACTGCGTGCTTGCCCGGCAAGCGGATTGCAACTGTGCGGCGTTAAGGCCGGAATGACAATCAGATCGCCCGCTTGCAGCAGATATTCCTGTTGATGGCAGACGCAGCAGGTTTGTCCGTCGAGTATCGCGCCAATCGACAGTTCCGGATGGCTGTGGCGTTTATAAGCCTGCTGGCTGCGCCATGTGCTGCGCAACTCAACGCCGGGCAGACGGCGAAACGTTTGTTGAATATCGCGGATGATCGGCATAGCAGCCCCGGTTAGTGATGTGATTGCTGGTATATCACAGGCGGCTATTTGTCGCTAAACGCATTGCGCAACAACTGCCACATATGGTGGGCCGCCGGGGTGAAGCGGCGGTCGGAGTTACGTAGCATATGGCACTGCGCGCTGCTGGCAATAGGATGATCGAGCGGCACGGCAACCAGAGACCCATGGCGAATAGGATCGGCGGCGGCATAAGCGGTCATAAACGAAATACCCAGCCCGGCCTGGCTCAAGCCCATGGCGGTGGAAAACTGGTTGCAGCGGTACGCCGGGTGAAACTGCAACCCCTGGCTCTTAAACATCGCATTCATATGACGTTGCAGGCCGAAGTTTTCCGTCAGCGCGATCAGCGGGTAATCTGCCAGCTCTTCAATGGTGATACTGCTGCGCCCGGCGATCGGATGCTGCGGTAACACGACCGCGCAAATCGGCCCCCACTGGAAGCTGTGACGTTTGAGTTCCGGTGTGCCGATCGGACCGAATGCCAGCGCCATATCGGCTTCGCCACTGACAATGTCATTGAGCATCTCCTGCATACTACCCACCACGATATCGACAAACACCTGCGGATAAGACTGGGCGAATTCACACATCACGCCTTCGATAAAGGCGGTGATAAGCCCGCCGCCAATGCGAACCGAAATCGTGCCGCCGCGCATATGACGCAGATCTTTTAGCTGGCTTTCCAGTTTCTCCCGCCGCTGGCGGCTGGCGAAATAGTCCTCGGCCAGCAGTCGGCCGGCTTCCGTCAGTACCACGTTTCGCCCGCGCCTCTCCAGCAATGGTAGCTGGAGCGAGCGTTCCAGTTGGGCTATTTGACGGCTGATCACCGACGGATTAACGCCGAGGATATCCGCCGCGCGGCGAATGCCGCCCTGGATGCCCACTTCATACAGATAGCCGACCGGTTTGTCCTGAAACATGCGCCGTTTCCTCTCTCAACTGTTGACCTGAAAGCAACAATAACATTCATTTGCGGGCATTTATCGTGCCGGTTTAATAGAGATAATCAAATTAATGCTTACTTTATTCTGCCGGGAGGAAATGAAAGACAGCGCCTATAGTATTGCACCAGAACGGTGCCCCAAAGCGGTGAGAGATTATTTTATTGGGGTGGCACCAGGGCTTAATTAAATAATTTTTCGCGAACTTTGCTTTTTATTCTCTGTATTTTTGTGGAGGGGTTTTTTATTGCCTAAAAAAACGCAATGACAGCTATTTATTTTATCTTCTCGTCATTCAGGCACGGATCCTGCTTATTCATACACTATGGTCATCTAATTTATATTTAAAGAGAGATGTTATGAGCGAATCTAAAATGCTGGAGCCACCGGCAAAAGAAGAGGCAAACGAGTGGAAAGTGGGGCTGGGTGCCTGGATCTCGTTGATCATTGTGCTGCTGGTTTTTTCCGGTTTCTTTTTCAAAGTGGACGGGATGGCGTGGCTGGGTGCTTTCGACTTCACCACGCTGGGCGGTAGTTTTGGCACCATGAAGTCGCCGGAAACCAGCACCTTTATCGGCAGCGGCGGCATCAGCGCCAAAGCGGGTTTCCTGTTCGCACTCTCGCTGGTGCCAACGGTCATGTTGGCGCTGGGGCTGCTGGAAATTTTCACCCACTACGGCGCGATCCGCGCGGCGCATAAGTTGCTGACGCCGCTGCTGAAACCGCTGCTTGGCATTCCAGGTTATACCGGGCTGGCGTTGATCACCGACCTGCAAAGTACCGATGCCGGTGCGGCGCTCACCAAGGAGCTATACGACAGCGGAAAAATTGCCCGTAAGGATGTGGTGATTATGGGCGCGTGGCAATATTCCGGTGCCGGATTAATTAATAATTACTTCTCGATTGGATCGGCGATGTTTGCCTCATTAACCATTCCGATCATTATTCCACTGGTCTTAATGTTTGTCCTGAAATTCGTTGGCGCTGCCGTGGTTCGCCTGACATTAAATACTGTCTATAAGAGAGATTTCGACCATGAGTAATACCGCCAAAGTCTCCGGAAACCCGTTTGATATTTTCGTTGTCGGCGCACGTAAAGGTTTTAATATCGCCATTAATAACCTGATGCCGAATGTCGTCATGGCCTATGTGATTGCTGAAATGCTCAATTTACTGGGCGTGATGCAGATTATTGGTCATCTCTTCGCACCGCTAATGGGGGTGTTCGGCCTGCCAGGCGAAGCCGTTACCGTGCTGCTCACCGCCTGGCTCTCCTCTTCCGCAGGAACCGGCGTCGCTATTAGCTTGCTGAGTAAAGGCCAGCTTGATGTCGGGCAGATTACCATTCTCGCCCCGGCCATCTTTTTAATGGGGTCGCAACTACAGTATATGGGCCGCCTGTTGGGTGTGGCCGATGTCCCGAAAAAGTACTGGCCGTTACTGATGGCCGTCAGCATTCTTAACGCGATTATTTCTATGCTGGTCATGCGCGTTATTGCCTGAGTAAAGAATACCAAGGAGTAAGACGTGTCACGCACATTAGAACACTTTAGTTACCTGCATCAGATCCCGGAGCTGGGCTTCGAAGAGTACAAAACTTCCGCCTATATCGCAGGCGTACTGGAGGCGGCGGGTTATCAGGTCACGCGGCAGGTGAATAACACCACCGGCATAGTGGCCTTGCTGGACAGCGGCAAGCCTGGTCCGGTGCTGGCGTTGCGCGCCGATATGGACGCGCTGGGACATATCATCAATGGCGAGCATGTTGCGCGCCACACGTGCGGCCACGATGGTCACTCTTCCGTGGTGCTGACTACCGCCCAGGAAGTGATGGCGGAAGGTGTGGTGAAAAAGGGCAAGCTGAAATTTATCTTCCAGCCGGCCGAAGAACTGGGTACCGGAGCGATTGCCCTCACCGAGGGCGGGGTGCTGGATGATGTCGACATGCTGCTCGGCTTCCACCTGCGCCCGCTGGAAGAGTGCCCGATGGGGCAGGCTGTTCCGGCGATGTACTACTCGGCATCCGCCACTGTTGAAGTGATGTTCCACGGTAAAGCTGCCCATGCCGCGCGCCCGCATTTGGGAGTGAACGCGCTGGATGCTGCATCGCACGCGGTGCAGGCGGTGAACGGCATTCACCTTGCGCCGTCGCTGACCTGGAGTGCGAAAGCCACGCGTTTTCTCTGCGATGCCGGGGTGACGAACTCCATTCCCGATAACGCGCAGGTGTGCTGGGATCTGCGTGCTGCGCAGAACGAATCTATGGATACGCTCAAACAGCAGGTGCTGCGCGCTATCGAAAGCAGCGCTGCGGCATATGGTGCACGGGCTGAGATCCGTATTCTGAAAGAGATGCCTGCCGCCATCATTGATGATGAGGCAACGGAAGTGGTTTCCCGCGCTATTCGCAGCGTGTTTGGTGACGCTGGATTGACGGAACCGAAATCAACGCCAGGCAGTGAAGATTTCTTCCACTACCTGCGCCTGCGTCCGCAGGTGAAAGGCGGTTTCTGGGGGCTGGGCGCCAACCTGATGCCGGGACTCCATCACCCGGAAATGCACTTTGACCGCGAAGCATTGGCACTCGGCGTGAAAGTGTTTAAAGCCTGCGTACAGGACGTGCTGGGCTGAGTTACGGCTTCCAGCGGCGCACTGGCGTTTCTCGCTCATAGGGCATCGGCGAGGGCCTGGAGATAAACTCGACGATGCTGCCCCATGGCGTGCGGCCGTAGCAATACACATTACCTTCGCCTTTTTCGGTGGCAAAACTCAGCGGCTGTGGCGCGGTAAACACTTCGCCGCCCGCCGCGCGAAAACGCTGTAACGCGCTTTCAATATCGTCGCTGTAAACCGCAAAGTGCTGTAGGCCAAAATCATTGGCCCGCTGCGCTTCCCGCTGTGAGGGTCCCTGCATTTCAAACAGCTCAATGCCGGGGCCATGCGCGAGTTTCAACATCCTCACCGCTTTCACCATCGTACCCGGCACCAGGACTAACGTCCTCTGCTGCGTGTCGTTATCTTCCGGCGAAACGGACTGATAAATCAGTTCGGCGCCCAGCGCCTGGGTGAGAAATTGCGTGGCTTCTTCGATATCCGGAACGGTAATACCACTATGATCGATCCCGCGAACGGTCTGCTGCATGCTGCGTCCTGTGAGTTCATCACATAAGCATAGCGTAACGCGTATCCGCCAAAATCAGCACTATAACCTGCCTGTTAATCATCATCTTTACTTATCTTTATCCTGTTTATTCTTATAAGACGTCATGTATCAACTAGGCTTAAGACTTGTGCCAGCGTTTAAGACTTAATGAATGACGATACAAGGAGACATGAAATATGGCTTATAAAACAGTGAATCCTTTTAACAATCAGCTTATTAAAGAGTACGCGAACCACAGTGATGCCGAGATTGAAGTGGCACTGACAAAAGCGGATGCGCTGTATCACTCTTCGTGGTCGAAAGGTGATATCGAGCAGCGGCTTACGGTGTTGCACAAACTGGCCGATCTGATTGACAACCAGCAGGAAGCGTTGGCAAAAATCGCCAGTCGTGAGATGGGGAAACTGATTGCGCAAAGCCGCAGTGAAGTACAGCTCTGTGCGCAGATCGCCCGTTATTATGCCGATAACGCGAAAACCTTCCTGGCACCGGTGAAATACCCGTCTGAACTCGGTGAAGCGTGGGTTGAGCACCATCCGATTGGTGTGATCATGGCCGTTGAGCCGTGGAATTTCCCCTATTACCAGTTGATGCGCGTGCTGGCGCCAAATTTGGCCGCCGGTAACCCGGTTCTCTGTAAACATGCCAGTATTGTCCCGCAGTGCGCGGAAGCTTTTGCCCATCTGGTGCGGGAAGCGGGCGCGCCGGAAGGGGCGTGGACCAATCTGTTTATCTCTTCCGATGAGGTATCAGCCATTATTGCCGATCCGCGCGTGCAGGGCGCGGCGCTGACAGGTTCGGAAAAAGCCGGTAGCGCGGTAGCGGCGCAGGCGGCGAAACACATCAAAAAATCGACGTTGGAACTGGGCGGGAATGACGTGTTTATCGTGCTGGATGACGCCCATCTGGATAAGGCGGTGGAAATTGGTGTACAGGCGCGCCTGGCGAATGCGGGTCAGGTTTGTACGGCCGCTAAACGCTTTATTATCCATCAGGATATTGCCGATCAATTCCTGCGCAAATTCACGGATGCTTTCCGCCAGGTGAAACTGGGCGATCCGCTGGATGAAAGCACCACGCTTGGCCCGCTTTCGTCGAAAGAAGCGCTGGATATGCTAAGCCAGCAGGTGAGCGAGGCGGTACAAAAAGGGGCGAAACTGCATCTTGGCGGTAAGCCTGCCAAAAGCGAAGGTAACTTCTTTGAACCGACCATTTTGACCCATATCACGCGTGATAATCCGGCTTACTTTGAAGAATTCTTTGGCCCGGTGGCGCAAGTGTATGTGGTGAATAACGATGATGAAGCCGTTCGTCTGGCCAATGATTCGCATTATGGCCTCGGTGGGGCGATCTTCAGCCGCAATATCACGCGCGCGAAACAGATGGCTTCCCGTATTGAAACCGGGATGGTGTGGATCAACTGGCTGACCGATACTGCTGCAGAATTGCCGTTCGGTGGCGTGAAACGCTCCGGCTTTGGCCGCGAACTCTCTGATTTAGGCATTAAAGAGTTTGTGAACCAGAAACTGGTGGTAGTGCGGCAGTAATAGAGCATTTCACCTCTCCAAAATGGAGAGGTGAAAAACAGACGCATAAGGATGTGAAGCTTACAATCTCTGGTTTCTGCTCATCGATTCCTCTACTACCCACCTACTTATCATGGCGGATAAAGGGAGCGTTAAGCGTTATGAGCATGGTTAAAACGACCAGGCAAAAGGTATAGGACCAGGCTTAATGCCGTTTTACGCGAGGTAATGATGCGCGATTTGCAGAACAAGACGTATGGATAATTGCCGGGTGTCGCTTCGCTTATCCGGTCCGGGTCCGGCTCTGCAAGCCCCTGGCCGGATAAGGCGTTTCGTCCATCAGGCTATTTCTTTAAGCCCATAAAAGCTTCGCGGATCTCGTCTTCCGGCAGTTGCACGCCAATAAACACCAGCGTGCTGTGCGGGGTTTCATCGCCCCACGGGCGATCCCAGTCGGCGCTGTAGAGGCGCTGCACGCCCTGGAACAGCAGGCGGTTTGGCTCGCCATCGATCCACAGCATCCCTTTATAACGCAACAGCTTTTCGGCAAAGCTCAGCAGCAGGCTCTCCATCACGCGTGACACCTCGCTGATGTCCACCGGGTAATCAAGTTCCACCACAATTGAGCTAATGTCGTTCTGCTTGTCGGCCATAAAGTGGAAGCGCGGTTTAGCGGCGACCACGTTCTCTTCCAGCATAAATCCGTTGGTATTAAACAGGTTCGCCAGCGCAATATCACCGTGAGTAACGGTGTAAATCGGCGCGCGGGCGTTAATACGGCGCAGGCGTTCGCGCAGCGCTTCGCTCTCGCCAGCCACGTCGGTTTTGCTCAGCAGAATGCGGTCAGCATAGCCAATCTGCGATTGTGCCAGCGTAAACTGGTTCATCTGCTCATCGGCGTGGACGGCATCGACCAGCGCGATCACCCCGTCGAGCAGATAGCGCTGGCAGAGGATCTCATGGGCGAAAAAGGTCTGAATAATCGGACCAGGATCCGCCATGCCGGTGCACTCGATCACCAGCCGGTCAAAGGCGATATCACCGCGATCAAGGCTGTCGAGCAGATCCAACAACGCATCTTCCAGTTCGTTGGATCGGCTACAGCAGATACAGCCGTTCGTCAGGGTTTTGATCTGTGTCGCGCGATCGCCAATTAATTGATCATCAACGGAGACTTCACCGAATTCGTTTTCGATGACGGCGATTTTGTAGCCGTGCTGTTCATTGAGGATATGGCGTAAGAGGGTAGTTTTGCCTGCGCCGAGGAAACCGGTCAAGAGTGTGACTGCAATTGGGGTCATAACATCTCCTTTAGCAACAGCGGACACCGCCGTTGCCGTCACCGCCATAACGCGCTTGCTGGCGTTCGCGGAAGAACTCTTCGTAAGTCATGTACGGTTTGTCGGGATGGTTGGTCTTCATATGGTCAACATAGTTGTCATAATCTGGAATACCAATCAGCATCTTTGCCGCCTGGCCGAGGTACTTTTTAGCTTCGCCTAAATTACCAAACATTATTCTTCCCGGATATATGTGGTGCCCGGAGATGCAGGCTCATTTACTTGCCATTTTGAACCCGCACAGTGCTTGCATCCTCATGTACTACATGTACGTTCCGGTTGCTGCACGTTGTCCGGGTCCAAACTGGCGGCGCCAATGACGCCTGCGGAACCCATGTAACCGCCGGATAAGCGTAGCGCCATCCGGCATCAGGTTTAATGGTGTGAGGAGGTTTTCACGCCGCCTTCCGGCACCGGAACATATGGTGTCTCTTTGTCGGTACGCACTTTATTGTTACGTACGTTCAGCCAGGTTTTGATGCCGTAAAAGATGATGCTGTAAACCACGACCAGGAACAGGATACTCAAACCCGCGTTGGTGTAGTTGTTCACCACGATATGGTTCATGTTGGCAATCTGTTGCGCAGTCAGGTCACTGCCGCCCGCGGCAATCTTCTCTTTGTACTGGTTAGCCATATACAAGAAGCCTTCCAGTTGCGGGTTGGTGCTGAACAGTTTCAGACCCAGCGCCCAGGTCGTGCACAGCAGCAGCCATATAGCCGGAACCACGGTCACCCAGATGTATTTAGTGCGTTGCATTTTCACCAGCACCACTGTGCCCAGCATCAGCGCCACTGCGGCCAGCATCTGGTTAGAGATACCGAACAGCGGCCACAAGCTTTTCACGCCGCCCAGCGGATCGACCACGCCCTGATACAGCAGGTAACCCCACAGACCAACGCAGCCTGCCGTACCGACAATGCCGGCTACCAGCGAATCGGTTTTCTTCAGGAACGGCACGAAGTTGCCCAGCAGATCCTGCAACATAAAGCGACCTGCACGCGTACCTGCATCCAGTGCGGTAAGGATAAACAGCGCTTCAAACAGAATACCGAAGTGGTACCAGAAGCCCATGTCCGCCATCGGAATGATTTTATGGAACACGTGAGCAATACCGACTGCCAGCGTGGGCGCGCCACCCGCGCGGTTAAGTACTGACGGTTCGCCGATATCTTTTGCCGTTTGTAGCACTTGCTCAGGCGAGATAACAAAGCCCCAGGAGCTGACGGTGGCCGCCGCGTGCGCAGTCACATCTTTCAACTGCGCCAGAATCATCGGCGCGTTTCCACCGCCCAACTCATGCAGGTTCGGCATGGTGATGCCCAGACCCGCTGGCGGGGTGTTCATCGCAAAGTAGAGACCCGGTTCGATAATCGATGCTGCGACCAGCGCCATTACCGCAACGAAGGATTCCATCAGCATGGCGCCATAACCGATAAGGCGCGCGTCAGTTTCGTTGGCCAGCAGTTTCGGTGTTGTCCCCGAAGCGATCAGCGCATGGAAGCCAGACACGGCGCCACAGGCGATGGTGATAAACAGGAACGGGAACAACGCACCTTTCCACAGCGGGCCGGTACCATCAATGTATTGCGTCACCGCAGGCATTTTCAGTTCCGGGTTGAGGATCACGATGCCCAGCGCCAGACCAACGATCACGCCGATTTTCAGGAAGGTCGCCAGATAGTCACGCGGCGCGAGGATCAGCCAGACCGGCAGCAGTGCGGAAACAAAGGCGTAACCAACCAGCGCGAAAGTGATGGTGGTGTCTTTGAAGGTCAGCGCCGGGCCCCAGTACGGGTCGTGGGCGATCACGCCGCCAAACCAGATGCAAGCCACCAGCAGTACAATACCGATCACCGACACTTCACCCACGCGGCCAGGGCGCAGGAAGCGCATGTAGATCCCCATAAACAGGGCAATTGGCACGGTAGAGCAAACGGTGAACACACCCCACGGGCTTTCCGCCAGTGCTTTCACCACGATCAGCGCCAGCACCGCGAGGATGATGATCATAATCAGGAAACAGCCGAACAGCGCGATGGTGCCCGGCACGCGGCCCATCTCCTCTTTTACCATCTCGCCGAGAGAGGCGCCGTTACGACGGGAGGAGATAAACAACACCATGAAATCCTGTACTGCACCGGCGAGCACTACACCTGCCAGCAGCCACAATGTGCCGGGCAGGTAGCCCATTTGCGCGGCCAGCACCGGGCCGACCAACGGGCCAGCGCCCGCGATGGCGGCAAAGTGGTGACCAAACAGCACGTAGCGGTTGGTCGGCACATAGTTAAGGCCGTCGTTATTGATCACCGCCGGGGTTGCGCGGGTCGGATCGAGTTTCATCACCTTTTGCGCGATGTAAAGGCTGTAGTAGCGGTAAGCCACCAGATAGACGGAGACGGATGCAACAACGATCCACAGAGCACTAACGTGCTCACCCCGACGTAAGGCAACAACAGAGAGACAGAAAGCACCGATAATCCCGAGAATCACCCAGGGTATGTGCTTGAAGAGCTTTTTAGTATCCATATCAGACCTGGTTTTTTGCAGAATGAGTGAACTGGACTTGAAGTAGTGTTTTGGCTGAATGCTGGCAGTGATCATGACAAATTACATGCGCAAAGCGGTGATGATTTGGCTCAGTGGTCAGAAACGATTGCTGAGCGGTAAAGGGGGGCGGTGAGCGGTTTCAGCGGCGCGTAAGTGTCAGAAAATATGTGATTTTGATCACGCATGGGAAAATGGTTGCCTGTCTTTTATTCGGTAAAAAGCGAACAAAAATAGCACGATAAACCATAAAGTTTTCCTTCTGTAGGCCGAAAACCTAACGTCTGTCTATAGGGAAAGAGAAAACATGTTAACTCGCATCAAACTTGTCACCAGTTTATTGCTGGTACTGGGATTATTTGGCCTTTTACAACTCACTTCTGGCGGCTTGTTCTTTAACGCGCTGAAACACGACAAAGAAAACTTCACCGTCCTGAAAACCATTCGCCAGCAACAGTCCACGTTGAACACGAGCTGGGTTGCGTTGCTGCAAACCCGTAATACCCTTAACCGCGCCGGGATCCGCTACATGATGGATCAGAACAATATTGGCAGCGGCGCAACGGTGTCTGATCTGATGCAGATTGCCAGCACTTCTCTGAAACAGGCGGAAGCAGGCTGGAATGCTTACCAGGCGCTGCCGCGCGATCCGCGCCAGAGCGAGGAGGCTGCGGCAGAGATTAAACGTAACTACGATATCTACCACAATGCGCTGGCGGAGCTGATCCAGTTGTTGAGCGCAGGCAAAATTAATGCCTTCTTTGATCAACCGACCCAGCGCTATCAGGACGGTTTTGAGAAGCAGTACCTCAATTATTTGCAGCAGAACGATCATCTGTATGACACGGCGGTCAGCGATAGCGAAAGCTCTTACGACTCAGCTACCTGGATCATTATTACGGTGCTGATCGTGGTGCTTCTGGTGATCATCGGCGTCTGGGCCGGGATCAAACAAGCGCTGATCGGGCCGTTGAACCACCTGATCGACAACATTCGCCATATTGCTGGCGGCGATCTGGTGCAGCGCATTGATGTCCACGGTTCTAATGAGATGGGTGTACTGGCTGACAGTCTGCGTCATATGCAGAGTGAACTGGTGCGTACTGTCAGCGATGTGCGTAATGGTGCTAATGCGATTTATAGCGGAGCCAGTGAAATTGCGATGGGGAATAACGACCTTTCCTCCCGTACCGAGCAGCAGGCCTCTTCGCTGGAAGAGACGGCTGCCAGCATGGAAGAGCTGACGGCAACGGTAAAACAGAACGCCGATAATGCCCGTCAGGCGAGCCACCTGGCGCTGAGTGCGTCCGAAACCGCGCAGAAAGGCGGCAAAGTGGTGGATAATGTTGTGCAGACGATGCGTGATATTACCGCCAGTTCGCAGAAAATTGCTGACATCATCGGGGTAATCGACGGTATTGCCTTCCAGACTAATATCCTGGCGCTGAATGCCGCCGTTGAAGCTGCGCGTGCAGGTGAGCAGGGACGGGGCTTTGCAGTGGTGGCGGGCGAAGTTCGCAACCTGGCGCAGCGCAGCGCCCAGGCCGCTCGTGAAATCAAAAGCCTGATTGAAGGCTCCGTTGGTCGCGTTGAGCTGGGTTCTACGCTGGTGGAGAGCGCCGGGGAAACCATGGGGGAAATCGTAAATGCGGTGACCCGCGTAACCGACATTATGGGGGAAATTGCTTCTGCCTCTGATGAGCAGAGCCGTGGTATCGACCAGGTGGGGCTGGCGGTTTCCGAGATGGATCGAGTGACACAGCAGAACGCCTCGCTGGTGGAAGAATCCGCTGCTGCTGCGGCGGCGCTGGAAGAGCAAGCCAGCGGTCTGACGCAGGCGGTTTCCGTATTCCGTATTAGTCAGCAGCAGCGCAAGCCGAATAGCGCGACGCCAGCCAGTTTTACCAGGGCTGCTCCGGCAACCGCGCAGCCGCGTAAAGCGACAGCGACCGATGCCGGTGACAACTGGGAAACTTTCTAACGGTTATTTGCGCCCTGTCAGGCAGGGCGCGTTTTCCCCGCTTCCCCGTGCTATGCTCACTGCATCATTTTG
This sequence comes from Kosakonia arachidis, assembly GCF_900116535.1. GTDB lineage: Bacteria > Pseudomonadota > Gammaproteobacteria > Enterobacterales > Enterobacteriaceae > Kosakonia > Kosakonia arachidis. The sequence goes on from NZ_FPAU01000003.1 coordinate 464,117, forward strand.
TGGAGAAGCCTTATGAACTTCGTCGCTATCCCTGCCATTCACTACAGTTGTACGCAACTTGCCGCCCTGGTTGGGCAATGTTTTGAAGGTTACAGCATACCGTTTTCTTTGCCGCCAGCGATATTTGCCCAGCGTTTTATCGCCGAAGGGCTTAGCCTTGTGGACTCCTGCGTCTGGCTGGATAGCGAGGAGCCTGCTGCGGTGGCTCTGATCACCCGACGCGGTGCATCGGCAAGGCTGGCTGCGTTCGCCATTCGGCCACAGTATCGGGCGCAGGGGATGGGCAAACGTCTTCTCCCTCCCTTAATAACCACGTTGCGTGATAAAGGCGTGCGTTTGCTGCGGCTGGAAGTCATTCAGGATAATCATCCGGCGGTTGCACTGTATCACTCACTCGGCTTTACCACTGTCCAACCACTTTATGGTTTTCAGGGCGCGAAGGCGGTGGAAGGTGAAGCGCACGCGTTGCAGGACATTGATCCGCTGATCGTGGTGCGCAAAGCGGTCTGCGAGAGTAATGCTACGCTCTCCTGGTTGACCGATCCGCTCTCCGCCGCATCATTACCGGCGCGGGCGTTTGAGTACCGTAATCATGCTCTTGCGGTGATTGCCACGCACATGGAGACGCCGCAGCTACGGTTTATTTATGTGGAGCCCGAGTACCGGCGCAGAGGATTTGCTGGCGAACTTCTGCGGGTGTTGAATCATCATTTTCCCGGTTTGAGCACCTCAGTGGTGGTGCCCGGTGCGTTTGCACCGTTGTTCGAGCGTGCGGGTTACAGCAGGCTTGCGCTCAGCCAGTATGAGATGAAGGCTGACCTGTAACGGCCAGCCTTCGATTCTTTAACCCTCGTCACTCAGTACCTTGATTTCTGCCAGCCCGATTCCAAGCTGACGTGGCGAGTGACCGAGGATATTCCCTTCGTTGGTGGATTGCGGGTCCGGTGGGACAATTACCAGCGTGCTGCTGCGGGATGGATTATCGAAGTGCAATGTCGTGGTGCTGAGCGCGTTATCCAGCGTCAGGGTTTGCTCTTCATCGCCGACACGCACCGGGATAGGGCGGTTGGCGTTCGGACCATACGCTTTGGCGGTAATGACCAGTTCGAAGTGTTCCGGCAGCGGCTGGTTATATTCAATCGATACTTCTTTGCCCAACTGCGCGTTGGACCAGCGCCCCCAGCTCTCCGGGCGGGAAATACCATTGAAGGCTTTCACCTCTTCCGGCGCGCCGGCAACGTTAAAGACAAAGCTGTCGGCTTTGTAGCGAATGTTGTTATCGAGGATCTTCAGCGTATTGACATTATTCTGGTAGCGATCGGTGTTGATCACGCTCTCTTTAAACGCGGTTTTGCCTTTCCACAATGCCTTATCGATATGTTGAACCTGCTGTTCGCCGCCGAGCTGCCCCTGCGAGACGCACCAGTCTGTAGATAGTGCGAGATCTGGCGACCACAGGCGCGCCATTTTGTAGCACCGATCGATCCACACGAAGTTATCGCGCGGCGCAAAGTCGGCAAGCTGGAAGCGCAGTGGCGCGGAATATTCGCTTTCTGGCAGCGGTTCAACATGATTACTGGAAACGCGCACCAGCAGCGGTAACCGGAATTGGCTACCCGAGAAGGCGACCATCTGTTTCTGGCTATCCACCGTGAATGCTTTCATCGTTTTCGGGAAGTTCCACAGGCGAATTACGTCCGGTTTCCACGCCAGCACTTTCTCTTTCATATTCAGGAATACTTCGGAGAGCGATTGGCCGGAAATACTGCTGCGCCCAAGGCCGAGGAAGTTGTCACCGCCGAGGATATCGAGCACGGTTGCGCCGTTATCCAGTGTGCTGCGTTTGATCCCGGAAACATCCTCCAGGGGCTCATCGCCGCGTATCACAAAGAACAGATCGCTGCGATCTTGTTTATTAAGGTATTTCCACGCCGTGTTGTTCATCGCCAGATGATCGGAAGAGACCACTATTACCGTGTTTTTAAACCATGGTGACGCTTTGATCTTATTGATCAACGCTGCGATATGCTGCTGGCTACAGGTGACGGCACTGAATGACTGGTTTGGCTTGCCATCATAGCTGTAACTTTTTCGCTCGCAGGTGCGCGAGATAAAACCATCCGGGTGGTGTGTATCGACGGTCAGCGCAAACAGTGAGAAGCGTTTGCCCGCGCGCGACAACTCTTCGTAGCGTTTCCAGACAGCATCCAACACTGTATCGTCGTAGAAGCCCCAGTCATTACGATAGTGGGGATCGGCTACCTGGCTTTTCAGCTCTTCCGCGCCAACGAGATAATCAAAACCGTGCGATTTCAGGAACACATCTTTCCCGGCAAAGCGCAGATTCGCGCCCTGGATAAAATGGTTCTCATAGCCGGAATTTTTCAGAATGTCGCCGAGGCAAAGATTCTGCGGGAAGAAACTGGACACAGAAGCGGAAGCGTTGCCTTCAAAAGGCGCGAACAGTGGAATGCCGCACTGCGAAGCGACCATCCCAGCGATGGTGTAATCCGTACCAGGGAGTTGCTCCGTATGGCTAAAGTCGAGGCTTTGCGCCTTCAGCGCGCCCAATTCCGGCGTCAGCCCAGGAAATGCCTCTTCATTGAAGTAGGTACGCTCCAGACTTTCGCCGTAAATGTAGACCAGATTGTATTTCGGTTCCGGGATCTTCTGCGCAGGGATTTTATAAAAGGTGGCGAAGTCGGGATCGCCTTCGCGCGTCTGGGATTTCACCAGTTCGGTGATTTGGCGGAATGCCGGGCTGGCATCGACTGAACCCAGCGCCAGCGCCAGTGCCAGCAGACTATAGCCAAAATGATGAGGCCGATGGCGACGGCGGCGCAGTACCCAGGCCAGTGCGCAGAACAAGGCCACCAGCGCGAGAACCAGACCCGCCCCGGGTAACATGTATTTGCTGATGCCCGCACCGGTCAGACTGTTGGTGAGGGTGTACAATACTGCGTCGTTAATGCCGTCGCCGGTGAAGTACTGGCTGGCATACAGCGTGATATTCAAAACAATAAACAGGCCCAATACCAGCAGCGTTGCAGTAAACCACCAGCTATTTCTCCCCGCTTTACAGGTGTAAATCACGACCGAGGCGAGAAACAGAGCAATAGAGAGCAATTCGGACAACCGTCACTCCTCATCAAGACCAGATATATTGCTGATTAATAATTTTTTTAACAGGAAAACTAATTTAATGGTGATGTCACACTTCTGCAATTGTAGTGTCACTTTATTCTAAATTGATTAAGAAATGGTTTAGGAAAAGATAATTCCGTTGTTCATCATGTCTGTTAACGGGCGGAGCAACAGAGAAAGAGAAGGGAAAAGGCCGCGTTCAGGCTGAAATAATGCTCAACGCGGCAGAAGATCACGAGAGGAAATTGACGCCCTGTTTCAGAACGATATCGCAGGCTTTAGACTTCACTTTTTCTGCCAGCGGTGTGTCGCCGATATTGCTCAGGTTCAACTGCTCGCCGTTTTTGGTATTCAGCATACCCTGAAGACCAGCCAAATAGTTGGTGTCCTGTTTCTGCTGGCTGGCGCCGAGCCCCAGTTTATCCAGCACCTGATTTTTCACATTCTCGGTATTGGTGAGTGAAGAGAGTTTGTTTTTAGCGCACCAGGTCATTACGCCTGCCGCATTGTTCATGGTCTTTGAACTGAGCGCCTGATTACCACCGTTAAGCAGGCCAGTCAGGGAGGAGAGAGATAACCCGCCCTGCTGCGAGGCGGTGCTGCTCTGGTTGTGCTGGCTAAGCTGGTTGGCGGCGCTGGAGAGCGTATCCTGCCAGGAAGCGGCGCTGGCTACGCTGGTTAGCAGGGCGCTGCTGATGGTAGAAGCGCAGAGCAGGCGTTTGGCGAATTTCATATCGTGCATATCCCGATGTTTCATTAAAGCGCTGAGTATACACCTGCGCAGATCCGCCACAGAGGTGAAAACTCTCAATACTCTTTACCGGTGACGCGGCTACGGTAGCTCTCCCAGTTGAAGATCACCCACAGACTGTTGCCGAGGCGCATCCTGTCCATTACGCGCTCGCCCAGCAGCTTATTCATCTCTTCCAGATTGCTGTTAGTGAGCATGCCGGTCGGGCGTTTGGACGAAGAACGCCTGTCGACTATCTGATTGATAATGACTTTTTCATAGCGAGATTCTGTTTGCATGCCGATTTCGTCAATCACCAGCAGATCGACGCTGCTTAAATCGTTCAGCAACTGTTCTTCACTGCTTTCGCGGTTGCCGAACGTTTCCTTCATTGCAGACATAATGTCGGCAACGGTAATGATCAGTACCGATTTCCCGCGCAGCAACAGTTCATTGCAGATGGCAGCGGCGAGGTGATTCTTGCCGGTGCCCGGTTTGCCGGAAAAGATAAAACTGGCGATATTGCCTTCAAACTCTTCGACATATTGACGTGCCTGGCTGAGGGCGCGCATCTGGCCCTCCGTTTCGACCCGGTAGTTTTCAAAAGAGCAGTTCTGGTGCAGCGGACGAATGCCGGAGCGATTAAAAGTGCGCTGCATTTTCATTGCGCGGTTTTCTCGCTCCAGCGCCGCCGAACGGATTGCGCCCTGTTCTTTCTGCCAGGCCATGAGTTCCTCGCCCGTTTTAAAGGCGGGCTCGGTGTTGGCGGGCATCATCTTTTGCAGTCGCTTCATCAATTCGCCGACGTTTTTCATCGTTATCCTCTAAAGCCTGGTGGGATTTGATTGTCCGGTTCTGACAGTGCATTGATATCGCGTTTCGCCGTGCCATTCTGGCTGGCTCGACCGATCTGTACGCTGCGCGCCAGCTTTTGTTGCCACTGTACATGGTGGAATACTTTGCCTTCGGCCTGCCAGTAGGCAACAAACGAGGCCAGCTCTTCCTGCGTGACAGGTTGCGTTAACGCAATACCCCACAATGCAGCCAGACGCTGGAAGTCTGCATCCGGTTGCCAACCGGCGTACATGGCAAATTTGCCCATCGGCACATTCACCGGCGCGGCAGCAGGTTCTTCATAAAATTGTGCATCGAGGGCAATGTCGCTGGCGGGCCGCGCAAGGCGTGCTTCAAGCGCCAGTAATTGCTCAAGGCGCTGCTGTGTGATGGCATAAAACGCGGGACTGTTATTGGCAAAAACAGCGACAGCGCCGCCTTCCGTGCGGGCCAGGACACTGGCGTGATCGCGCACAAACTCATCAATGCCGATGACATTCGATGTCAGGATTCTGGAAGACATAACGCGTTCTCAAACAGGATTACTACGGATAAGGCGCTCTGTGTTTTTTTCGCACAGGCATAATGACACATAGTAACACAGTGAGCGGAAAGGGCAGTACAGCATGAAAAAAGCCGGGTATCCCCGGCTGTTTAACGTGTCGGCTTGCGCGTTACGCAATAATGTTCAGCGTAACGTCGATATTGCCTCGGGTGGCATTGGAATACGGGCAAACGATGTGCGCGGCATCGACCAGTTTTTTCGCTTCGGCGGCGTCCATCCCTGGCAGATGGATATTCAGTTTCGCTTCGATACCGAAACCGGTAGGCAGCGGACCAATGCCTACCTCACCTTCGATAAACGCATCTTTCGGTATAGCGATTTTGTCGCGACCAGCAACGAACTTCATAGCGCCGAGGAAGCAGGCGGAGTAGCCCGCAGCGAACAGTTGTTCCGGGTTGGTCACTTCACCGCCGGCGCCGCCCATCTCTTTTGGTACGCCCAGTTTGACATCCAGGACGCCGTCTGAAGAAGTTGCGCGGCCGTCACGGCCTCCGGTTGCTTTAGCTTTAGCAGTGTAGACGACTTTTTCTAATGACATGGCAGGTTCCTTAATTATCTTGATTGTTTGCTATAAAATAGCGTGCTATTTATTTGCTAAACATAAACTCCCTGCAAAAAGGAGTTCATGCTTGTTGAAAATTCTGGCGAAGCTGTTCCAGTTGTTGCTTGATATCTTGCAGCGTCGCGTTATCACAGGCCATAGCACAGCCTATCGCTTGCGGAATGGACGTCGCTTGCTGCTGCAAGGTGCGCCCGCTTTCGCTTAACGTAATCACCACTTGCCGCTCATCCTGGCGTGAACGCTGACGGCGAATCAGCCCTGCGCTTTCCAGTCGCTTAAGCAGCGGCGTCAGTGTTGCTGAATCCAGAAACAGGCGCTCACCAATCTCCGACACGGTGATGTCGTCCTGTTCCCACAGCACCAGCATTACCAGATACTGTGGATAGGTAAGATTCAGCGGAGCCAGAAGCTGCCGGTAGAGCTTATGCAGCGCCAGGTTTGTTGAGTAGAGCGCAAAACAAAACTGGTTGTCTAAGGCGAGCTGTGCATTTTTGTTCGGTGTCGTTTTCATGTTTTTAATATAGATAGTGCGCGATTTAATTGCAAGGTATTTTTTACGGACAGGTATCACGCAACGTCGACCACCCTCTCCCGATTGTACTGGCGCTGTGCAGTAGCATCATGATTCTCTTCAAATAGCCTGTAATAAGAGTAGCTGTTGGCGATCTAATAAAAGCTGAAACTGTTCATTAGACGGTGACGTCGCGGGTATTGACGTTTTTATCGACCCCCCCCTTTTTTTGCTGGCTGAGGCAGAAAACACATCTCAAACGCGCGGGCGTTTGCGGTATATCCACAGCCCGGGAATCGACAGGCCAATAGAAAGCGCGCCAACGATCGATGAGGCTTTCAGGAAATTCGTCAGTAACAGGATCATTAACTCTTCGCTGTAGCCAAAGTGGCCAATTTTCACAGCAGAAATCATCGCTGTGTAGGCCGGGATGCCCGGAAACATTGGAATTACTGCTGCCACAGTAAACACTTTAGGATGCGCAAGGTACCATCGCGACCAGCGAATGCCTATTGAGCCCACCAGCATGGCGGCAACAAAGGTTGACCATTCGATATTAAAACCCCAGTACATTAGCGCAAAGCGGGAACCGTGGCCTAGTGCGCCAAGAAGCGCACACCAGGACAGGGCACGATGAGGAACGTTGAAAACCATGGCAAATCCAATGGCAGGGATTGCGGCCAGCAACATATCTTGTAAAAGTGCCAGAACAAAGGCGATCACATCCATCCGCGTAGCCCCCACAGTGTCATTGCCATCACCACGCCGATACAGGTGGCGAGGGTTAATAAGCTGGCAATGGCCCAGCGCGCAAGACCAGTGTTGATATGACCTTTGAACATATCGGCAACCGCGTTTATCAGCGGAAAACCGGGTACCAGCAACAGCACGCTGGCGGCCATGGAGACAGTTGATGAATGAACAAAGGCAGGTAATGTCAGCATCAAGCCGGAAACGGTCGTTGCCACAAAGGCAGTAATGCAGAAATTAATCTGTGGGTGCATGTGGCGATTCGCCAGTAGCAACCGCACATACATCGCCACACTGCTCGCACAGAGCGTAATAAATGCACCGTCCCAGCCGCCGTTATTGAGTTTGCAGAAACAGGCGCAGGAGAGGCCAACCATAAGCGTGACCAGCCAGCGCGGGTAACGCAGCGGTTTAACCAGGGCAAATCGCTTGCCAACGTCCTTGGCATCCAGCAGCTTATGTTCGGTCATGATCACGATATGCTGTATTTCCGTTACTACATGCATATTGATTCCGTGATCGCTGTTTTTACGTGTTGAGGTCAGGCATTGTCCGTCTTTGATGGTTGTCAGAACAATGGCGTTAGAGGAGATGAGACTTTCAACGCTGTCCATACCCAGCGCGATGCCCAGGCGTGTTGATAGCTCCTCCACCAATGCGCTCTCTGCACCATGCTGCAACAAAAAAAGGCCACACTGAATACACAACCGCGTAATGGCGCGCTGTGATGACTGGTCTGTTTGCATGATTACCCTGGTATCTGTTAACACAACGCTCGCGAAGGATGGAGCATAAAAGATAGTTTTAGCATAAGTGACAGGCAGAATAGCGCTCAGGTAGATCAAGATTTGTGCAGTAAGTCACGCTGAAGTATACGCTGAGATCTTCTTAATTATCTGGTTAACGATTCATTTAAAATTCTTTATAAAAAATTAGATGAAAAGAAAAATGGAATTGTTATTTTTAGCTAGTAACTTGATTTTTTTGTAAGATATTTCTTAATCATTTGTTAACATTGTTGTTTTATCTTAAATAGATTGCCTTTGATTGATTTAAATTGCCTCCTTATTTTTAATAACATGCGAGATAATCTGCCTGGTGATATGTTATAGTAAGATGTAAATTGTTAATGCAATAATTCCGGCTCTTTATGTTTGACCCCAACTCATAAATTTCGTCAATTATTTCGGCGGCGTTTATCCAGATAATTTCATTATCTGTGGTTACTATTGGAAAAGTCATCATGCGGATTAATAGAACTCGCAAATGGATGTGGAGATTTTATGTTATCAGCAGACAACACTCGTGGGATTGTTATTAGCCAGACTCCGGTTCTCATGGCCGGGATTGGCGCTATACTTGAACGTCATTTTCCTGAATACACCCTCAATTATTATTCCTGTGTAGAAGAGATAGAACTTCTGCAATTAAAGAGCGCTCGCTTGGTTATTGTTGACATCTCTGACGAGCCTTTCTATGGGAGAAAACGCTGTCAGAGTTATTATTCTCTTTTTTCTCAAAGCGATAGCTCACTCTGGATCTTTTTCACTCCACGTACAATGCTGCCTGTGGCAATGGAGTTTTTATTTCGCCCACGTATCACGTTACTCTCCAGCCAGGAGCCCGTTGAAGGGGTGATTAATGCTATTCGTCACGGATATGGGAGTGAGGGAAGAATTAGCCGGGTACTTATACCTGAGGGAATGGGCAGGAGTGCCGTTGATACTCCTCAAAGTAAAATACTGACGCTATCTGAACGCAACGTGTTACGTCTTCTTGGAAAAGGTTGGGGAATAAAACAAATTGCAGTACTGCTCAAAAAAAGTAATAAAACAGTGAGTGCGCAGAAAAGTAGTGCAATGAGGCGGTGATCATTACGGAGTAATGCGGATTTATATCTATGGATTAATAGCAGCCAGGGAATTGCAGAGTTGAAATCAGGCGTGATAGATGGAGACCGAAATGAATGGAAAATAGCCACGCAAAGGGAAATGTCGCCATTATTGAAAAGTGCGCAATGAGTCGGGAGGGATTACGACATTTATTTAGTGAATCGTCTATTAATCAGTATTCATTTCATTTTTTTAAAGAGTACTCGGTGTTACACCAGGCATTTAAGTACACGCCTTTTTTTTCCGTTATCTATTCACTTTTGGGACACAGGAAAGAGCGGCGGGAGTGCCTGACGTGTTTGCACTGGCTTTCGCTTTCTTACCCCGATGTTCAGCATGTTGTTCTGGCGGGGGACGATCGAGAAGCCCAACTGGTGGGACATCTCTCTCCCTTGAGGCTACATGGTATTTTGAGCAAATCGTCCCCGCTGATTGTGTTACTGGAGCAACTGGGGATGCTACTGGGAGAAACACGGCATATTAATGAAAACATGATCAATAATTGGTACGTGAGACAGTGTCGGACGCTCAGCCCGACAGAATGGGAGCTCCTGAATTACCTGGGGCGCGGTTCTTCGCTGGTCGAGATAGCTTCGTTGTTGGATCGGAATGTGAAAACTATCCGCGCGCATAAATTCAACGCGATGACGAAGTTGGGTATTACGTCTGACGTCGGATTATTGGACGCTGCAGACATTCTGACCTGGAACCCACCAGCTCCCCCTTCAACGTCGGAGCTGATGTAGTTCAGAGCGGTTTTAGCGCCAGGTTTGCTGTATCTGGCACTGTGACGTTACAGGCAAACGTCAATCCATTTTGCGCGGGTGAGTTCAGCCATTCGCTCAGGTGAAATGCGGACTGCGCTGTGGATGGCTCCCGCAGCGGGCAGGACTTCCGGATACTGTTTTAGTGAGATATCACAATATATTGCCAACGGGTTTTCTAACCCAAACGGACAGACTCCGCCCACCGGATGCCCGGTAATCACAACGACCTCATCGCTGCTCAGCATGCGAGCTTTCGCGCCAAAGGTGCTTTTCAGTTTTTTGTTATCCAGGCGAGCGTCGCCTTTAGCTACGACGAGAATAACTTCATTTTTTACTTTTAATGACAGCGTCTTGGCGATTTGCCCTGGTTCAACATGGTGCGCGGCGGCGGCCAGTGCAACAGTCGCGGTACTTTGGTTCAGCTCAATAATATCGATATCGGGGGCATTGTCGGCAAAGAATTGCCGCACGGACTGCAAACTCATGATGTTCTCCTGACTGGGATCGCTATTAATCTGTCATAAGCCTGTTATCCATGTAAATATCCCGATGTAACAAACCTTTCTACAAAGTTTCTCGATCGCCTTCACAATCGCAGAAACCGGTTACAGTAACCGGTTGCAGTGTCCTCATCGCGGGTTAATACTCATTTTGTCCTTCCTTCTGTACCTAAAATCAAAAAAGAGCCGTCTATGAAACCTACACTGCTTTGTCGTAATGCTGGTTTAAAAACCCGCATGGTTTCAAACCTAAAAATGGATCGCTGCACGGCAAAACATCCGCTGGTGCGCTTATTTTTTTAGTCTGACAGGAGAGCTGATATGTCTGCTAACCATGCTGCGTTTAATCTTATTTTCCGGTTTATAGAAAACTATGTTAGCCCGATCGCCGGGCGGATCTCTTCTCAACGTCATGTTATGGCCATCCGTGACGGCTTTATTTCTGCGATGCCGTTTATGATTGTTGGCTCATTCTTACTGGTCTTTGCCTATCCGCCTTTTTCACCGGATACCACCTGGGGATTTGCGCGCGCCTGGCTGGATCTGGCGAAACAGTATGAAGGGCGGATCCTTACGCCTTTCGATATGACGATGGGCATTATGTCCATTTATATCTGTGCAGCGATTGCTTATAACCTCGGTAAGCATTACGTGAAGTCGCATCAGCTCGATCCTTTCATGTGCGCGATGCTGTCGCTGATGGCGTTTTTACTGGTTGCGGCCCCGAAAACCAACGGTACGCTTCCGGTAGACAGCCTGGGTGGAACCGGTATTTTCACCGCAATACTGGTGGCGATTTACTGTGTCGAAATGATGCGTTTCCTGAAGGCGCACAATATTGGCATTCGTCTGCCGGATCAGGTGCCGCCGATGATCAAAAATTCGTTTGATCTGCTGATCCCGGTGCTTGTCGTCGTGCTGACACTCTACCCGTTAAGCCTGTTGATCCAGTCGCAGTTCACTATGTTCATCCCACAGGCGATTATGGCGCTGTTCAAACCGCTGGTAGCGGCGGCGGATTCTCTGCCGGCGATCCTGCTGGCGGTGATTATTGCTCATCTGTTGTGGTTTGCCGGTATTCACGGTGCGGCTATTGTTTCGGGCATGCTGCAAATGTTCTGGTTAACCAATCTGGGGATCAACCAGAGCGCGCTGGCGCAGAGCGCGCCGTTGCCACACATCTTTATGGAAGCGTTCTGGACTTTCTTTATTGTGATAGGTGGCTCCGGCGCGACAATGGGGCTGGTGTTCTGCTATTTACGCAGTCGCTCGGTTCATCTGCGCTCGATTGGTCGGCTGAGCGTAGTGCCCAGTATCTTCAATATCAATGAACCGGTGATTTTCGGCACCCCAATTGTCATGAATCCAGTGTTCTTTATTCCTTTCCTGCTGGCACCGACAGTCAATGCTATTGTTGCGTGGGCCGCCATGAAGCTGGATCTGATTGGCAGAGTGATTTCTGTTGTACCGTGGACGGCACCCGCACCGATTGGCGGAGCATGGGCGCTTGGCTGGGATTTCCGTGCCGCGATTCTTGTCATACTGCTTGCCTGTATTTCTGCCGTTATCTATTTCCCTTTCTTTAAAGTGTATGAGAAACAGCTCCTGGAACAGGAGGCGGAAGAGGCACAGCGTACAGAGGATGAAAAACAGATCGCTTAAAACAGTCGGGCCCGGGAATACCATCAAGGGAGGCGTAATGCCTCCCGGATTATTTCAGCGTGCAATCACCGCACTGTTGTACATCTGGCAGCCGGTAACGCTGGCAGCAGGTACGACGTACCAGCGCACCATCGCGCAGTACAACAGTGCGCCACAGTGGATTGTCGCTGCCGTCGGAAAGCTGTTTTTCGAAGAAACAGCTCTGGCGTAATGTCGTGATGTGTGCTTCACCCAGCAGCGGGATCATCTCACCCAGGCACCAGTTGATCAGATAGCCGCTGTTGCTCCAGATAAGTTTGCCATTGATATCTCCCGTGGCTTCCAGTGCCTGAACTACCGGCAGCATTGCCTGCGAAACCAGTGCGGTAATCCGCTGCGCATCATTTTGTGCGGTTAGCTGATGGTCCCGCTGTATATCAATCCAGAAACAGGCCGCGCGTCCTGTTTCATGAAATTCAACGTGAAAATGTTCAGGTGCGAGGCTAATAGCGCTTTTTTGCGTTAACAGCGCCAGTAGTAAGGGAGGCACCATTAATCCCAGATACCATTGTGCCCATAGTGACAGCAGCGGTTTGTTTTCGCGCGGTAGCGCCATTTGGTGACGATAAATATGATCGGAATAAGTCGCAATCAGCGATTGTAGCGCGGCTGGCCGTGACCATTCTGCCAGTGTCTGTGCTTGCCATGGTACGGGTTCATTAAAGCGGATAACATCGAGCAGATGGGCGCGCGTGTTGGCGATCGTTTCCCGCATCGCATTAGCCATCGAATCGCGTTCATCAACGAGATGGCTTCTCCGGATAACATGTTCAGTGATCGATGCGGTACGGTAAGTCATACTACTCGTTGGATGAGGAATGCAGATGATAATGATTAACAATCCTATCTACAGGTAAAACCGATAGCAAGATTTTTTATCGTAAAGTTAGCGCTGCGGCGCCTCAGGCGAGGTGCAATTCCCCGCTTACCAGAATATTGTTGCGGCCCAGATGCTTAGCTTCATATAACGCTTTATCTGCCCGCTCAATCGCTGCGTCGATATTGTTATCCAGCAAGGGGGCAATACCAATGCTGATGGTGACATTGGTGGCGACACTTTCATTAAACATATGCGGGATCTTCAGATCGTACACTTTCTGGCGAATGCGCTCGGCAGCCAGGCGCGCATGTTCCAGATCGGTATTATTCATCAGGATCATGAATTCTTCGCCGCCAAAGCGCGCGACGATATCGCGGGAACGCACGGCATCCCGCAATGCCGCAGAGACGCGAATCAGCGCCTGATCGCCCATCATATGGCCGTAGTGGTCGTTATAAGCCTTGAAGTGGTCGATATCCAGCAGCAGGACAAACAGTGAACTATCATCCAGCGCCAGTAGGTTATCGATTTTTGATTGCAGCCCGCGGCGGTTATATAACCCGGTAAGAGGATCTAGCATGCTCAAATCGTTTAAGGTCTTCCGTTCCTGCATTAAACGGTTCATTAACGCCTGGGCGAAATTATCATTACGCTTCTGAATCGCATGTTGTATGGCGATACCTAATACCGGCAAAGCAAAACTAAATATTAAACGGAGCTCGTTCTCCGGTCCGGAGAAATAGAGGCAAGCGACGAATACCGGCAATGAATGCAACAGAAACGCAGCAATGTTATTAGAAAAAGCAATCGAGCCAATAAAGAGAACATTCAGCAGGGCGATCAGCAAATATGATGAGGCGTTATGCTGGAATAAACCAAATTTCATGATTACATGCCATGCCCAAAGGCTGCCAAACATAAGAGAAATCAACGGGATATTGATTTTCTTTTTCGGACAGTATCTGTGCCATGCGGGCAACACGGCGCTCAACGCAAAAATGATACACGCTGGCAACGTAAAGGCACGCTGGTTATAGAGTGGCAGAGCCATGCAGGACATTGCTGAGAGTGCATTGAGTAGCAAGAAGAGTCGCAGGGACAATCGATATCTCTTGTTACATAGAGATTGCCAGGTTTGTAATTTCATACCTAAAAATCGTTATTTATCCGCAATGTAACACGATGTAGTGAGTCGATAAGGAAAGAAATAACGCGAAGAAACAGTCATCGCGGAAAATTAGTGATTTGGATTTTTATTTAAGCAACGCTTAATTTATCACCTTAGGGAATGTCTGTCATCAGAAGATGAGCGATATCTATATTATGATAGCGGCAGAATGCTGACAAATGAGAAGTAATACCATATGATATTGGTTATCATTATCGGTATCAGAGATGAAAACATGTTGCAGCGAGTGCTGGGAAGTGGTTGGGGGATCGTCCTGCCGGGCATGATTGTTGCCGTTCTGGCATTGGCTGATCTTTCGAACAACGCATGGCGGATGGTAATTTTGCTGGCTTTATTGCTGACTCCAGTGATGCTTTACCATAAGCGGTTACGGCATTTTATCCTGTTGCCTTCGGGCGTTGCTCTGGTCGGGGGAATGATAATGATGTTGTTGAACTTGAAAGCAATGGTGTAGCAGGGAAGTCATACAGGGGAAGTATAAGATATCTGGTGCGAGGGGGGGGACTTGAACCCCCACGTCCGTAAGGACACTAACACCTGAAGCTAGCGCGTCTACCAATTCCGCCACCTTCGCACAGTCATCTTACTATTCAGATATCGCCTCGTTGGTGCGAGGGGGGGGACTTGAACCCCCACGTCCGTAAGAACACTAACACCTGAAGCTAGCGCGTCTACCAATTCCGCCACCTTCGCACAGTGCGAGCGATATCTACGTGGTTTATGGTGCGAGGGGGGGGACTTGAACCCCCACGTCCGTAAGAACACTAACACCTGAAGCTAGCGCGTCTACCAATTCCGCCACCTTCGCATACCATCGATACTTTTGAAGTATCGTTACCACGGAGGCGCATTCTAGATGTTTTCAACTTTTCGTCAATAGATAATTGCTGAGAACACCACTGATTGCTGCAAAAATGGACGCTATGAATGGATAAAAAGAAGAATCCCGGCGAACAGCACTCGCCGGGAAAAGAGCGATTATTTCAGTGCCTGGCGCGTCATTACAGTGCGGTAAACCTTGAAACGCCCGGTTTGCGCGAGCACTTCATGGAAACCGAAGGTCTGATCTAACACATCCGGGTACGGCAGGAAGGCGTTAGCGACAATGCGCAGCTCGCCGCCGCTGTTCAGATGACGCACCGCACCGCGTATCAACGTCTGCGCAGCTTCAAGACTGGTTTGCAGGCCATCATGGAACGGTGGATTGGAGATAATCATATCGAAGCGCCCCGTGACTTCAGAGAAGACATTGCTGGCAAAGACCTCCCCTTCAAAGCCGTTGGCGGCAAGCGTCGCGCGGCTGGCTTCTACCGCTGGAGCGGAAACGTCGCACAAGGTTAAACGTACTTTCGGCGAATGGCTCGCCAGCACCGCTGCCAACACACCGGCGCCGCAGCCAACATCCAGCACTTTACCTTTCGTGTGCGGTGTCAGGGTCGAGAGCAACAACTGGCTGCCCACATCTAATCCATCACGGCTAAAGACGCCCGGCAGGGTTTTAATCGTCAGATCGCCCAGTGCATACTCGCCCCAGAAACCATTCGCATCAAAGTCAGATTTCTTCTCCAGACGACCGTAATACAGGCCGCAGCGACGCGCGCTGTCTATTTTGTTGAGCGGGCAATACACAGCCAGCATCTGCTCGGCGCTTCGCACGCCGCTACGGTTTTCGCCGACGACGAAAATATCGCAGCCAACAGGCAGCAGCGACAGCAGATTCATTAGTTGAAACTGCGCTTCGGGTTTATTTTTGGGCCAGTAATAGATCAGCGTATCGACCTCGCCGATCGTATCATTGTCAGCGACCAGGCTGTAACAGGCGCGTTCGCCCATCTGCTGGTTTAAGGTTTGCCACTGGTGAAACTGTTGTGTCCAGGCACGGCTTTCAGCCGTCTCCAGACGCGCTGGCAGGTCATCCTGCAAATCACCGGCAAACAGAATGCGGTTGGTTTCGAAATCGTCACTGTGGCGCAGCAAGACTTCACTTGCCGGGGTAAAAGCAGACATGAATGGGGGTTCCTCGTTTAACTCAGGCGGCGATTATACACGTTATCCTTCAAACTGCCTCTTTGTTGGCTTCGCCTTTGCACCCCAGTCACTGACTTATGTAAGCTCCTGGGGCTGCGCGGTCTTTGCTGCCTCGACGCAGTGTGAATGATGTTGTGTAGATGCGTTATCCTGCACACTGTTTCGTTGGGGGCGAGTGTCGTTGATGGCGCATTTTCGCCGAGTTTGCTATATTTGCGCGCCTGACACACAGGAGTGTTTCGCTATGACTTCCCGACGCGACTGGCAATTACAGCAACTGGGCATTACTCAGTGGAGCTTGCGACGCCCGGCGGTGTTGCAGGGCGAAATCGCCATTTCGCTGCCTGCCCATATTCGTTTGGTGATGGTCGCTTTCGAACCGCCGATGCTTGCCGAACCGCTGGTGAGCGACGTACTGCGTGCGCTTACCATTACGGTGGATCAGGTATTACAGTTGACGCCGGATCGCGTCGCGATGCTGCCGCCGGGCAGCCAGTGCAACAGTTGGTGGCTGGGCGTCGATGAACCTCAATCACTGGCGGGTGCACAGGTCGCAACGCCCGGCATGGATGAATTACGCACTAACCCTGCGGCACGCGCCGCGTTATGGCAACAAATCTGCGAACATGAACACGATTTCTTCCCTCAGCACGGCTGATTTAGCCCGCGCATATCAGATTGAAACACGGGCGCACGCCTTCCCCTGGAGCGAAAAGACCTTCGCCAGCAATCAAGGGGATCGTTATCTCAACTACCGGTTAATGGTGGGCGATGAGATGGCGGCTTTCGCCATTACGCAAGTTGTGCTGGATGAAGCCACATTGTTCAACATCGCAGTTGATCCCGCCTGGCAACGCAAAGGGTTTGGCCGCAAGTTGCTTGAACATTTGATCCGCGAGCTGGAAGGCTGTGAGGTATTAACCCTGTGGCTGGAAGTGCGCGCTTCTAACGTGGGCGCGATTGCACTGTATGAAAGTGTAGGTTTTAACGAGGCGACAATCCGCCGCAATTACTATCCCACCGCCAACGGGCGCGAAGACGCGATAGTGATGGCTCTGTCAATTTAAAAAGGTGATGTAATGAAATGGGACTGGATACTCTTTGATGCTGACGAAACGCTGTTTACCTTTGATGCGTTTGGCGGCTTACAACGGATGTTTCTTGACTATAGCGTGACATTCACCGACCAGGACTTTCTTGAGTATCAGTCTGTTAATAAGCCACTATGGGTTGATTACCAGAATGGCGCTATCACCGCGTTGCAACTGCAACATCGCCGTTTTCAGGGCTGGTCTGAGCGCCTGAACGTTCCGGCAGGTTCGTTGAACGACGCGTTTCTGAATGCGATGGCTGAAATTTGCTCTCCGCTGCCGGGGGCCGTTTCTTTGCTCGACAGCCTGAAAGGCAAGGCGAAGCTGGGTATTATTACCAACGGTTTTACCGCGTTGCAGCAAACTCGCCTGGAACGCACCGGCTTGCGCGACTATTTTCATTTATTGGTGATCTCCGAAGAAGTCGGCGTCGCCAAGCCCGATCGCCGCATTTTCGATCACGCGTTACAACTGGCCGGTAACCCGGATCGCGAGCGCGTCATGATGGTGGGTGATACGGCAGAATCTGACATTCTGGGCGGCATCAACGCCGGGTTGTCCACCTGCTGGCTGAATGTGCACAATCGCGCGCTGCCTGAAGGCATTAACCCGACCTGGACCGTAACGTCCCTGAACGAACTGGAGCAACGCCTGTGTAAACATTGATTGTCTGCACTTCGCTGTTGAGTACAATAGCCGCATTTTTCGTATCTCATCGCGTGGCCTGAGGCCGCGTAATTACACAGAAGATTTTTATTATGACGTTGTCTCCTTATTTACAAGAGGTTGCGAAACGCCGTACGTTCGCCATCATCTCGCACCCCGATGCGGGTAAAACCACCATCACCGAAAAGGTCTTGCTGTTCGGACAGGCAATTCAGACCGCTGGTACGGTAAAAGGTCGCGGTTCCAGCCAGCATGCGAAATCCGACTGGATGGAGATGGAAAAACAGCGTGGGATCTCCATCACCACTTCCGTGATGCAGTTCCCGTATCGCGAATGCCTTGTGAACCTGCTGGATACCCCGGGGCACGAAGACTTCTCCGAAGATACTTACCGTACGCTAACGGCCGTGGACTGCTGCCTGATGGTTATCGATGCGGCGAAAGGTGTTGAAGATCGCACCCGTAAACTGATGGAAGTTACCCGCCTGCGTGATACGCCGATCCTGACCTTTATGAACAAACTTGACCGTGACATCCGCGATCCGATGGAATTGCTGGATGAAGTGGAAAACGAGCTGAAGATTGCCTGCGCGCCAATCACCTGGCCAATTGGCTGCGGTAAGTTATTCAAAGGTGTTTACCACCTTTATAAAGATGAAACCTATCTTTATCAGACCGGGAAAGGCCATACGATTCAGGAAGTTCGTATCGTTAAAGGGCTGGACAATCCGGATCTCGATAAAGCGGTGGGTGAAGATCTGGCGCAGCAACTGCGTGATGAGCTGGAGCTGGTACAGGGTGCATCCAACGAGTTCGATAAAGAGCTGTTCCTGAGCGGTGAAATCACCCCGGTCTTCTTCGGTACCGCGCTGGGTAACTTCGGCGTTGACCATATGCTGGACGGTCTGGTTGAGTGGGCACCAGCGCCAATGCCACGTCAAACGGATCTGCGTGAAGTGAAAGCAGACGACAGCAAATTTACCGGCTTCGTCTTTAAGATTCAGGCAAACATGGATCCGAAACACCGCGACCGTGTAGCATTTATGCGTGTGGTGTCAGGTAAATACGAAAAAGGGATGAAGGTGCGTCAGGTGCGCACCGGTAAAGACGTGGTTATATCTGACGCGCTGACCTTTATGGCTGGCGACCGTTCGCACGTTGAAGAAGCTTATCCTGGTGACATTATCGGGCTGCACAACCACGGCACCATTCAGATTGGTGATACCTTTACTCAGGGCGAAATGATGAAGTTCACCGGTATTCCGAACTTCGCCCCGGAGCTGTTCCGCCGTATCCGTCTGCGCGATCCACTGAAGCAGAAACAGTTGCTGAAAGGGCTGGTCCAGCTTTCGGAAGAGGGTGCGGTGCAGGTATTCCGCCCCATCGCCAACAACGATCTGATCGTGGGTGCAGTGGGTGTGTTGCAGTTTGACGTGGTCGTGTCGCGCCTGAAGAGTGAATACAACGTAGAAGCGGTGTATGAATCCGTTAACGTGGCGACGGCGCGCTGGGTTGAAAGCACTGACGTGAAGAAATTCGAAGAGTTTAAGCGTAAGAACGAGATCCAGTTGGCGCTGGATGGCGGTGATAACCTGACCTATATCGCGCCGACGATGGTGAACCTGAATCTGACGCAGGAACGCTATCCGGAAGTCACTTTCCATAAAACTCGCGAGCATTAATCTCCCACGGAGCGCGGTATTCGCCGTGCTCCGGCACTTTTCCTGTCTTTTTAGTCCCTTGCGGAATGTTCTTAAAACCCACTCTTTTTTCCCTTTCTGCTCCTTTTTTAACCTGTCGGCCGGGATTTTTGACGATAGTGTTCTATATTTAACAAAGTGATGACATTTCGTGTGGGTAAAAGTCCTGTTAATTAAGTATTTAATGGTTTTTTATTCACGGGTGCTTTCACTAAATGAGATTAATAACTGCCTAAGTCAGAGAAGGAGCGGCATTGTATCTGCAACTCTTCGACCCTGGATTGAGTGATCTTTCGCCATGGCAGTTAAGCAGCCCGAGTTGCTGCAAACGGCCCAAATTGTGGGCAAACCAACAGGAACGACATCGATGACTATGACAAAACTGAAGATTTCTAAAACTCTGCTGGCCGTCGTGCTGGGCTCTGTAGTGGCAAGTAGTTCCGCTTTTGCGGCAAATACTACCACCGACAAAGCGCAAAACGCCGCATCCAGCGCGGGGGAAAAAATCGACAGCTCGATGACTAAAGTCGGTGGATTCATGGATGACAGCTCCATCACTGCAAAAGTGAAAGCGGCGCTGGTGGATCATGAAAATATTAAGAGCACCGATATTTCCGTCAAAACGGACAACAAAGTAGTAACGCTGAGTGGCTTCGTTGAAAGCCAGGCACAGGCCGAACAGGCTGTCTCTGTGGCCAAAGGTGTGGAAGGCGTTGCTTCGGTAAGCGACAAGCTGCATGTCCGCGACGGTAAAAACCAGTCAATGAAAGGTTATGCGGGTGATACCGCTACAACCAGTGAAATCAAAGCCAAATTGCTGGCCGATGACATTGTACCGTCTCGTAAGGTGAAAGTTGAAACCACCGACGGCGTCGTGCAATTGTCCGGTACGGTTGATTCTCAGGCCCAAAGTGAACGCGCCGAAAGTATCGCAAAAGCAGTTGAGGGCGTTAAAAGCGTCAAAAACGATCTAAAAGTTAAGTAACAATTCCTGAAAACGTCAGCGCTCGCGTGAACGGGCGCGACGAATATATGTCGGGAAAATCTCGCAGATGAGCAGCCTGAGCGCTCATCGTAAGCGGTCGACATTAACTATGGTAAAGGAGAGTCTTATGTTTCGTTGGGGCATTATATTTCTGGTTATCGCGTTAATTGCCGCCGCTCTGGGCTTTGGTGGTCTGGCGGGGACGGCAGCAGGTGCGGCGAAAATTGTCTTTATCGTCGGTATCATTCTGTTCCTGGTCAGCCTGTTTATGGGCCGTCGGCGTCCATAGTGTAGCTAGTGCTTAAATTTCGCTTACATTAAAGCCAGTCCTCGAGACTGGCTTTACTATTTCGGCCCGGCAGAAATTGCGTTACTTTGACAGAGACAACGCAGCCAAAAGGAAAGCAGGGTGGGGCAATATATTCCAATAACGCTGGGCAATATTGCGCCTCTGGCGTTAAAACCGTTTCGTCCGGGCCGTCTCGCGCTGGTGTGCGAAGGTGGAGGCCAGCGTGGTATTTTCACCGCCGGGGTTCTGGACGAGTTTATGCAGGCGAACTTTAACCCCTTCGATCTCTATTTTGGTACATCTGCGGGCGCGCAAAACCTCTCGGCTTATGTTTGCAACCAGCCCGGCTATGCCCGCAAAGTGATCATGCGCTACACCACCACGCGTGACTTTTTTGACCCGGTGCGCTTTGTGCGCGGCGGTAACCTTATCGATCTCGATTGGTTGGTTGATACAACATCCCGCCAGATGCCGCTGGCGATGGATTTTGCTGCGCGTTCTTTTGATGCTGGTAAAGCGTTCTATATGTGCGCCTGCCGCCAGGATGATTACACTGCGGAATATTTTTCGCCGACCCATCAGACGTGGCTGGATCAGATCCGCGCCTCCAGCGCAATTCCGGGTTTTTACCGTTCCGGGGTGTCGCTCAATGGTGTGAAATATCTTGATGGCGGTGTCAGCGATGCGATTCCGGTTCAGGAAGCGGCTAAGCGCGGAGCGAAAACCATCGTGGTGATCCGCACCGTGCCTTCTCAGATGTACTACACGCCGCAGTGGTTTAAACGTATGGAACGTTGGCTCGGCGACAGCAGTTTGCAGCCGCTGGTTAATCTGGTACAGCACCACGAGAAAAGTTATTCAGCGATTCAGCGGTTTATCGAAACACCGCCGGGAAAACTACGCATACTTGAAATCTATCCGCCGAAACTTTTGCATAGCATGGCGCTAGGCAGCCGGTTACCGGCGCTACGCGATGATTATAAAATCGGCCGTCTGTGTGGACGTTATTTTCTGGCGACGGTTGGAAAACTGCTGGCGGAAACCCCGCCGCTGCTTCGCCATACTCTGGTGTCGGCTCCCCTTGTTGTACCGCCCGCCGTCGTTGCCGCGCCCGTGCCTGCTACCCGTGTGGTGCCACCTGCTGCTGTCGCTAACGATGTGCTGGATGCGCCGCTGGTTAATGCATTACAAGCCAACGACTTACCCATTAATAAAGAGGATACGGCGTGAGTTTCCGCTTTATCGATACGCATTGTCATTTTGATTTTCCTCCCTTCACGGGTGATGAAGTCGCCAGTATTGCCCGCGCGGCAGACACTGGCGTCGGGTGCATTATCGTACCCGCCATCGCTGCGCGCTATTTCGATCGCGTTTGCTCTCTGGCACGTGAGCATTCTGCGCTGTATGCCGCGCTGGGTCTGCATCCGATTGTGATTGAAGAACATACGGCGCAAAGCCTTGAGCAGCTTGAGCAGGCGCTGTCCACCAGGCCTGAAAAGGTGGTGGCGGTTGGCGAGATTGGCCTTGATCTCTATCGCGATAACCCGCAGTTTGAACGCCAGCAGCAGGTGCTGGATGCGCAGCTAAAACTGGCGAAACGCTTTGATTTGCCTGTGATCCTTCATTCGCGGCGTACGCATGACAAACTGGCGTTGCACCTGAAAAAGCAAGCTTTGCCGCGTACCGGTGTGGTTCACGGTTTTTCCGGTAGCCTGCAACAGGCGCAGCGTTTTATCGAACTGGGGTATTACATTGGTGTCGGCGGAACGATCACTTATCCCCGTGCCAGTAAAACCCGTGATGTCATGGCGCAGTTGCCGCTATCCGCATTGTTGCTGGAGACGGATGCGCCTGATATGCCGCTAAATGGCTTCCAGGGACAGCCTAACCGACCGGAGCAAGCGGCGCGGGTTTTTGCCACGTTGTGTGAATTGCGCCCTGAAGCCCCGGATGTGATCGCCCAGACATTATTGGAGAATACGCGGCAGCTTTTCGCTTTACAGATATAGCGCCGGGCGCAGCAAGGTGGTGACGCCGCGCTGTTGCAGTGCTTCCGCCAGTTGTTCGATATCTTCTTCCGTTGCGCTGCGCCAGCTTTTTGCCTCGCCGTAAACGCCGTGCGCATGGAATGCGTTGAGCCGCACCGGGATACGCCCCAGTTCACAGATAAATGCCGCCAGCGCGTCGATATACAGCAAATAGTCGCTATGTTGCGGTATCACCAGTAAACGCAGTTCGGCCAGCTTATTCTGTGCTGCCAGCAGGCGCAGACTATTTTTTACCGGCGTATTATCCCGCCCGGTGAGGAAACGGTGATGTTCGCTGCTCCAGGCTTTAAGATCGATCATTGCCCCGTCACAAACCGGCAGCAACTTATGCCAGCCGGTTTCGCTTAGCATTCCGTTACTGTCGACAAGACAGGTCAGACGGCACAGTTGCAGATCGGCACGCAGCGCAGAAAACAGCGCGTGCAGAAACGGCAGCTGTAATGTGGCCTCGCCGCCGCTGACCGTGATGCCGTCAATGAATAACGCGGCTTTGCGGATCTTCGCCACCACCTCTTCGACAGACATCGCCGGTGCCATCGGCGTTGCCTGTTGCGGACACATTTGTAGGCAGGTATCGCACTGCTGGCAGGTGAGAGCGTTCCACTGTACTTGCCCGCCGTCAAACGCCAGCGCCTGATGCGGACAAGCTGGCACGCAGTCACCGCAGTGATTGCAGCGGCCAATCGTCCACGGATTGTGGCAGCTCTTACAGCGCAGATTACAACCCTGTAAAAACAGAGCCAGGCGGCTGCCCGGCCCGTCGACGCAGGAGAAAGGGATCAGGTTACTGACGAAAGCGCATCTGCTGCTCATGGCTTACCACTCGGGGTTGTCGCTCAAGAATATGCGTATTGCGCGCGGCTTCTTCACCCAGCCAGGTGGTGTTGGTACGTGAACCTTCGGCACGAAATTTCTCCAGGTCCGACAATCGCACCATGTAACCGGTAACGCGCACCAAATCATTACCCGCGACGTTGACGGTAAATTCGCGCATTCCGGCGTTAAATGCGCCGCGGCAGAGTTGCACTACGGCCTGTGGATTGCGTTTGACGGTTTCGTCGAGGGTTAAAATATCGCTAATCCCGGCTGTGTACCAGGCGTGATGCGGCGCAACGGCCAGCAAATGGGTAATCGGATCGGGTTCATCGCCATAAGGCAGACGCGCACCTGGCGTGGTACCGATATCGGAACTGATGCCGGATTGCGCATGCAGCAGCGCGCGTTGCTTCCAGCCATGTTTGACCGGTGTATTCTCAACAAATGCTGCCAGTTGCTCGCTGATGCGGTAGCCGAGGGCATTAGCCTGCTCATCTTTACCGTAGCGCCCTGCGATGTTCGCTTTATCACACAGGATATTGACCGCTTCAGCCAGCCCGTACATGCCGAACATTGGCGCAAAACGATCGGCGGCGATCAGCCCCTCCTGCACAAGGAAGCTATGCTCAAAGAAACCGGAGTGTCGATACAGGAAGTCGCAGCGCGCATCAATAATGGCCAGCTGTTGCTGGCAATAATGTGGCAGCTGCTGGGTAAAGAACTCCTCCAGAGAGCGGCTGCCTTCAGCGATGACTTTCAGGTTCAACCTTACCAGAGTACTGCCGCCGCCGCCCAGTGGCAGCGAGTTATAACAACTGACAATGCCATAACCCCCTTTTGTGAAAATATTATCATGCAGCGGTCCGTTGGCGATATGCGGCTTGCTGCACTCACAGATGTTACGGGCAACGTCCAGCAGCAGATTATCCGGTGTGATCTGTGGGTCATAAATAAACGTCAGATTCGGCGCGACCTGCTTTAATTCG
The DNA here is from genome assembly GCF_900116535.1 of Kosakonia arachidis. Classification (GTDB taxonomy): domain Bacteria; phylum Pseudomonadota; class Gammaproteobacteria; order Enterobacterales; family Enterobacteriaceae; genus Kosakonia; species Kosakonia arachidis. The sequence goes on from NZ_FPAU01000003.1 coordinate 488,691, forward strand.
GCGTCGGCGCGTAAGATAGCGCGGGTGACTGGCGTGTCATAAGGGCCGATATTGGCGTGGACAAAGGCATCCGGTATGGTTCTGTCGAGATAGCGCCAGAAGCGTTTTATTCGAATATCGATTTCTTCTTGTGTTAGAATTTTAACATATGGCTGTAGTAACGCATCCAGTTGCCCAAGGTAAACCGGCATGCCGGTAACAGAGGGAACGTGGTGATAAATAATGGTCAGTAAAGAGAGGGCATCGTCCAGATCCTTTGCCCCTTCCAGCTCCAGCCACGCGGACCCGTTAGCCAGAAATTTGGCGTAATCCGGCAGGACGTAGCGCGGTTTGTAGGGCGCGTGCCCTTCAAACATATCGCAAATTGCCCCCTCATCGAGCCCTTCCCGCGCGGTTTGCGGAAGCGCCGGATAGGGGAGGCTATTTTCCGCCTCCAGCGCGAGAAAATGGTGTTTCTGCTGCGGCGTGAGCGTTGGGCTGGTAACAATTTGCTGGCAGCGTGTCTGTAATCCTGGCGTAACCGGTATCGACATGATCTTCCTCTTTATCCCATGCGTTCAGGGCGAGAAGTGTAAGTCACCGGCGAATAAATGCTTTTGATCCATACGCACCTTAGCGGGAATCACGACCGCTTTTGTGTTTTAAAGTTTGATGAATGTCTCATTATGGTCTTGCAAGCATGAATTAAGTTTTCATTAACTGTGATGAGTGTCGAAGTGTAACCGTGGGTTAATGTTAAAATATTAACAAGCCCGAACAGAAAATCGGCATTACGCCGTCGGAGAGAATATGAGTGATTTAATGGCAAGCAGCCTGCGTGCGTTGCAATTAATGGATCTGACCACCCTGAACGATGATGACACCAACGAGAAAGTCATTGCGCTGTGCCATCAGGCCAAAACCCCGGTAGGGAACACCGCCGCCGTTTGTATCTATCCGCGTTTCATCCCAATTGCGCGTAAGACGCTGAACGCACAGGGAACACCGGACGTGCGTATCGCGACGGTAACCAACTTCCCGCACGGTAACGATGATATCGATATTGCGCTGGCTGAAACCCGCGCGGCAATTGCCTACGGTGCGGATGAAGTTGACGTGGTATTCCCGTACCGCGCGCTGATCGCCGGTAATGAGCGCGTCGGTTTTGATCTGGTCAAAGCCTGTAAAGAGGCGTGTGCCGCAGCCAACGTGCTGTTGAAAGTGATCATTGAAACTGGCGAACTGAAAGAAGAAGCACTGATCCGTAAGGCGTCAGAAATCGCGATTAAAGCGGGCGCTGACTTTATCAAGACTTCAACCGGGAAAGTACCGGTTAATGCTACGCCGGAAAGCGCGCGCATCATGCTGGAAGTGATCCGCGATATGGGCGTTGAGAAAACCGTGGGTTTTAAACCGGCGGGTGGCGTGCGCAGCGCGGAAGATGCACAGCACTATTTGGCGATTGCCGATGAACTGTTTGGCGCTGACTGGGCCGATGCCCGTCACTATCGTTTTGGCGCGTCCAGCCTACTGGCAAGCCTGCTGAAAGCACTGGGACATGGCGACGGTAAGAGTGCAAGCAGCTACTGATGGCTGTATTTTCCGGGCCTGCATCTCTTTAGGCCGGATAAGGTATCGCCGCCATCCGGCGGTATAGGCTGATGACACCATGTTTTGCCGGGTCACTTTGGTCACCCGGTCGTATCATTCCGCAGGGGGTTACCTTGTTTCTCGCTCAAGAAATTATTCGTAAAAAACGCGATGGTCTCGCACTGAGTGATGAAGAGATCCGTTTCTTTATCAACGGAATTCGCGATAACACTGTTTCTGAAGGCCAGATCGCCGCGCTTGCCATGACCATCTTTTTCCATGATATGACCATGCCAGAACGCGTGTCGTTGACCATGGCAATGCGCGATTCTGGTTCGGTTCTGGACTGGAAACACCTTGATCTCGATGGCCCAATTGTTGATAAACACTCTACTGGTGGCGTCGGGGATGTGACCTCATTGATGCTTGGCCCGATGGTTGCTGCCTGCGGTGGGTATATTCCGATGATTTCCGGGCGTGGGCTGGGGCATACCGGCGGCACACTCGATAAACTGGAAGCCATTCCCGGCTTCGACATTTTCCCGGACGATAGCCGCTTCCGCGACATTATTAAGGATGTTGGTGTGGCGATTATCGGCCAGACCAACTCACTGGCACCGGCCGATAAACGTTTCTATGCTACCCGCGATATCACCGCGACGGTGGACTCGATTCCGCTGATCACTGCTTCCATTCTGGCGAAAAAACTGGCTGAAGGTCTTGATGCGTTGGTGATGGATGTGAAAGTCGGCAGTGGCGCGTTTATGCCGAGTTATGCACTCTCTGAACAACTGGCGGAGGCGATTGTGGGCGTGGCGAATGGCGCAGGCGTTCGTACGACCGCACTGCTGACCGATATGAATCAGGTGCTGGCTTCCAGTGCAGGCAATGCGGTGGAAGTGCGTGAAGCGGTGCAATTCCTCACTGGCGAATACCGTAACCCGCGTTTGTTTGATGTCACGATGGCGCTGTGTGTGGAGATGCTGATTTCCGGCAAGCTGGCGAAAGATGACGCGCAGGCCCGGGCGAAATTGCAAGCGGTGCTGGATAACGGAAAAGCGGCAGAGATCTTTGGCCGCATGGTCGCGGCGCAGAAAGGGCCGACGGATTTTGTCGAGAACTATGCCAAATATCTGCCCTCCGCCACGTTGAGCAAAGCCGTTTACGCCGACGACGAAGGCTTCATTACCGCAATGGATACTCGCGCGCTGGGCATGGCGGTAGTGTCAATGGGAGGCGGTCGTCGCCAGGCAACAGACAGCATCGATTACAGCGTTGGCTTTACCGATATGGTGCGTCTGGGCGATCGCGTGGATGGGCAGCGCCCGTTGGCAGTCATTCACGCGAAGGATGAAGCTAGCTGGCAGGACGCCGCGCAGGCGGTGAAGGCCGCCCTCATTGTGGGCGACACCGCCGCAAAAGAGACACCAACGGTCTATCGACGCATTACTGAATAGCGGTATACTGATCTGATCGCTTTTTTACAAAGCACAAGGTACGGAGAACATATGAAACGTGCATTTATTATGGTGCTGGACTCTTTCGGCATCGGCGCGACTGAAGACGCGGAGCGTTTCGGCGACGTGGGTTCCGACACGCTCGGCCATATCGCTGAAGTCTGCGCGAAAGGTAAAGCCGATACCGGGCGTAAAGGGCCGTTGCATCTCCCTAATCTGACCCGTCTTGGGTTGGCGAAAGCCCATGAGGGTGCGACCGGTTTTATCCCTGCCGGGATGGACGGTAACGCAGAAATCACCGGCGCCTATGCGTGGGCGCATGAGCTCTCTTCCGGTAAAGATACGCCGTCAGGCCACTGGGAAATCGCGGGTGTACCGGTGCTGTTCGATTGGGGCTACTTTAGCGATACCGAAAACAGCTTCCCGCAGGCGCTGCTGGATAAACTGGTAGAACGCGCAAATCTGCCGGGTTATCTCGGCAACTGCCACTCTTCCGGGACGGTGATCCTTGATCAACTGGGCGAAGAGCATATGAAAACCGGTAAGCCGATTTTCTACACCTCTGCGGACTCTGTCTTCCAGATTGCTTGTCATGAAGAGACATTTGGTCTCGATAAGCTGTATGAACTGTGCGAAATCGCGCGCGAAGAGTTGACCGAAGGTAATTACAACATTGGTCGCGTCATTGCGCGTCCGTTTGTCGGTGATAAAGCGGGGAACTTCCAGCGCACCGGTAACCGCCATGACCTGGCCGTCGAGCCGCCGTCAGCAACCGTGCTGCAAAAACTGGTGGAAGAGAAAGATGGCCATGTGGTTTCCGTGGGCAAAATCGCCGATATCTATGCCAATTGTGGTATCACCAAAAAAGTGAAAGCCACCGGGCTGGATGCGCTGTTTGACGCCACCGTGAAAGAGATGAAAGAAGCTGGTGATAAGACAATTGTCTTTACCAACTTCGTTGATTTTGACTCATCATGGGGCCATCGCCGCGATGTCGCCGGTTATGCGGGCGGGCTGGAGCTGTTTGACCGTCGTCTGCCGGAACTGATGTCGCTGGTGGGTGAGGACGATATCCTGATACTTACCGCCGATCACGGCTGCGATCCTACCTGGAAAGGTACCGATCATACCCGTGAGCACATTCCGGTGCTGGTTTACGGCCCGAAAGTGAAACCCGGTTCACTTGGCCACCGTGAAACGTTTGCGGACATTGGTCAGACGCTGGCGAAATACTTTGGCGTTTCTGATATGGACTATGGCAAAGCCATGTTCTGATGATTTTGGGCGGGAGCTTCCCGCCCTTTCTGTTCTAACGACATAAAGGAATTAACGATGGCTACCCCACATATTAATGCAGAAATGGGCGATTTCGCGGATGTTGTGCTGATGCCGGGCGATCCACTGCGTGCGAAGCATATTGCCGAAACGTTCCTCGAAGATTACCGCGAAGTGAACAACGTGCGCGGCATGCTGGGTTATACCGGTACTTACAAAGGCCGCAAAATCTCGGTAATGGGTCATGGTATGGGTATTCCGTCCTGCTCCATCTATACCAAAGAGCTGATCACCGATTTCGGCGTGAAGAAAATCATTCGCGTCGGTTCCTGTGGTGCGGTGCGCATGGATGTGAAACTGCGTGATATCGTGATTGGTATGGGTGCCTGCACAGATTCCAAAGTAAACCGCATGCGTTTTAAAGATCATGACTTTGCGGCGATTGCTGATTTCGACATGGTGCGTAACGCAGTAGATGCGGCGAAAATGCTGGGCGTTGACGCGCGCGTGGGGAACCTGTTCTCTGCCGATCTGTTCTATTCTCCGGACGGCGAAATGTTCGATGTGATGGAGAAATACGGTGTTCTCGGCGTGGAAATGGAAGCGGCGGGTATCTATGGCGTGGCGGCAGAATTCGGTGCGAAAGCGCTGACTATCTGCACTGTTTCCGATCATATCCGCACCCACGAGCAGACCACCGCAGCTGAGCGTCAGACAACGTTTAATGACATGATCAAAATTGCGCTGGAATCTGTCCTGCTGGGCGATAAAGCGTAACGTTTTGTCGTGCCGGGTGGAGGTGATACCCTACCCGGCCTGCATTCCCTGGGCCAGATAAAAGCTGTGCCGTCGGGCGTTTGTAGTTAACGCACCGCTTTGACAATCCACGCCGACAGTTCGCGCAATTCCTGTTCCTGATCCGCAAAATCGCCCCGTAATGCATCGCACTCCTGTGCCAGCATATCCCCCCGATACAGACAGCCCTGTAACCGTGCCGCCAGCGCTTCGAGCGGTGCCGGGTTAAGGCTGTCTGTAAATACCTGCGCGCGGGTGATATGGCCTTTCTCAACGTCGAAGTGTAGCTCCACGCCTCCCCAGGTAAAGCGCTCATCCAGTAAATGACTGAAGGCTGGCGCCTGACCGAAGTTCCACTCCCAACTGCTTTGGCGGGCAAAGGTTTCGGCGAAATTGGGCAGATCTGGCGTTTTTTCCGGCGAGATAATTTCGGCTGTAACGCGTTCGCCGTAGTGGCCAAAGAAGGCCTCCGTTACTGCCAGACAAATTTTCTCGTGAGTGATGCCCGGCAGTAATTCCACCAGGTTGGCGACGCGTCCGCGCACGGAGGTAATGCCTTTCGCTTGCAGTTTTTTCTTGTCCGGATTGAGGTAGTTAGCCAGACGACTGAGATCGGCATTTAACAGCAGCGTGCCGTGGTGGAAGCCGCGATCGCGGGTTTCCCGGTAGGCTGAGCCAGACACTTTGCGGTCGCCTTTTGCGGTCTTCACGATCAGGTCGTTACGCCCGGAGGCTTCTGCCGTTACGCCGAGCGCATTCAGCGCCGCGAGCACAATCCCCGTAGAGATAGTTTTGTCGTATTCGGGTTTCCCGGCCATAAAGGTAAAGCAGGTGTTGCCAAGATCGTGGAAAACCGCGCCGCCACCGCTGCTGCGTCGGGCCAGCCGCACGTTGTCTTCTTCCATGCGCCGCGTATTGCACTCTTTCCATGGGTTCTGCGCCCGGCCAATAACCACTGTATCGGCATTACGCCATAAAAACAGTACGCGTTGGGTGGCGGGCATCTGACGGAAAATACACTCCTCCACGGCCAGATTGAACCACGGATCGTAAGATTCAGAGATAAGCAGACGAAGCGTCGACATAGCCGATTTCCTTTCTTTAATTTTTCAATAGGTTGCCATTCGCTGCAACCGCTACTCTTTCTTTCCGTGCTCTTCTTCTTCCGGCACGGATTTGTTAGCCGTTAGCAGGAACGGCGATTGTTGCCAGCGAGTGCGTTTGCCTTGCAAAAGGGTACGCGTCAGCACGACGCCAATGGCCAGCGACAGCAGCAGCATCAGACGCAGAATATTCGTGGTGTTATCCACCTGACGGGCTTCTGTCGCCAGCGTGTGGGTATCCAGCGTCAGGCGCAGATAACCCAGCGGGCCGCTTTTCCCCTGAATGGGTTCGACAATTTGTTGATTGAAATAGCCGCCGGCTTTCTTGCCGTCGAGCGCCAGCCGATCGCGAACGTCAACGCTTTCGCCCGAACGTGCGATAAGATCGCCCTGCGCGTCATACACGCCGGCATCGAGGATCCGGCTCCCTTCCGTAAGCTGGCGTAACACGACACCAATCCGTTTTTCGTCCGGTGTTTCGGTACGCATCAGTGGCGTAAGGTTGATCGTCACCTGACGTGCCAGGGTTCTGGCCAGCTCTTCAAACTGTGGATTACGCTGGCGTTGATGGTTCTGGCTGAACCAGGACGCGCCCTGCATCAGAGCGACCAGCAATGCCAGACAGATGAGGACGATTACGGCGCGATGCAGCCGAAATTTAAGTTTTGCGCGTGCCATATTCCACCTGTTGAAAATTTGAGGCTTAATGTTGCCAGAAGCGCTGGTTACAAGGTAGCCTCATGCGTTATTTTCCCCTCCGATGCTTTCTGGCGCGAATGTTTTTACAGGAGCTTTAATGCTTAACAGTTTGACCTGGTGCGATCTGCCCGACGATGTTTCTCAGTGGCCAGGGTTGCCGCTCTCTTTAAGTGGTGATGAGGTTATGCCTCTGGACTATCATGCTGGCCGAAGCGGCTGGCTCCTGTATGGTCGTCATCTCGATAAAACGCGCCTGACGACCTACCAGCGCAAACTGGGCGCGGCAATGGTGATTGTTGCGGCCTGGTGCGTCGAGGATTATCAGGTGATCCGCCTGGCGGGTTCATTAACGCCGCGCGCTTCGCGTCTGGCGCATGACGAAGGCATGGATGTTGCGCCGCTGGGTAAAATCCCGCATTTGCGCTCGCCAGGGCTGCTGGTGATGGATATGGATTCCACCGCGATTCAGATTGAGTGCATTGACGAGATTGCGAAGCTTGCCGGTACGGGTGAGATGGTGGCGGAAGTGACCGAACGTGCGATGCGCGGCGAGCTTGATTTCACCGCCAGCCTACGCAGCCGCGTGGCAACGCTGAAAGGGGCGGATGCCAATATCCTGATGCAGGTGCGCGAATCGTTGCCGCTGATGCCGGGTCTGGTGCAACTGGTGTTGAAGCTGGAGACGCTGGGCTGGAAAGTGGCGATTGCCTCCGGCGGCTTTACCTTCTTTGCGGATTACCTGCGCGACAAGCTGCACCTCACGGCGGCAGTAGCAAATGAGCTGGAGATCATGGACGGCAAATTCACCGGCCAGGTGCTGGGCGATATCGTCGATGCCCACTACAAAGCCAACACATTGAAAGCGCTGGCTGAGAAGTACGAGATTCCTGCCACACAAACCGTCGCCATTGGCGATGGCGCGAATGACCTGCCAATGATCAAAGCCGCCGGGTTGGGTATCGCCTTCCACGCTAAACCCAAAGTGAATGAGAAAGCGGAAGTCTCCATTCGTCACGCCGACCTGATGGGCGTATTTTGTATTCTTTCCGGCAGTATCAATAAGAAGTAGAGGTGATTGTGGCGAAAGCTCCCAAACGTGCGTTTGTCTGTAATGAATGCGGCGCGGATTATCCGCGCTGGCAGGGGCAGTGTAGCGCCTGCCAGGCATGGAACACCATTACTGAAATCCGTGTGGCCGCTTCGCCCACAGTGGCGCGTAATGAGCGTCTCTCCGGCTATGCCGGGAGCGCGGGCGTCCCGAAAGTGCAGAAACTTTCGGAAATCAGCCTGGAAGAGCTGCCGCGTTTTTCGACCGGTTTTAAAGAGTTTGACCGCGTGCTCGGCGGCGGCGTCGTGCCGGGAAGCGCCATTCTGATTGGTGGTAACCCGGGCGCGGGGAAGTCAACGTTGCTGTTGCAGACGCTGTGTAAGCTCTCTGAACAGATGAAAACCCTGTATGTCACCGGTGAAGAGTCGTTGCAACAGGTTGCGATGCGCGCCCATCGCCTGGGGCTGCCGACGGGCAACCTGAATATGCTTTCGGAAACCAGCATCGAGCAAATCTGCATGATTGCCGATGAAGAGCAACCCAAATTGATGGTGATCGACTCGATTCAGGTGATGCATATGGCGGACATTCAGTCGTCGCCCGGCAGCGTTGCGCAGGTGCGCGAGACGGCGGCCTATCTGACGCGTTTCGCAAAAACCCGCGGAGTGGCGATTGTTATGGTCGGCCATGTCACGAAAGATGGCTCGCTGGCGGGACCAAAAGTGCTGGAGCACTGTATCGATTGCTCAGTGCTGCTCGACGGCGATGCCGATTCCCGTTTTCGCACCTTACGTAGCCACAAAAACCGCTTTGGTGCCGTAAATGAGCTGGGCGTGTTTGCAATGACTGAGCAGGGGCTGCGTGAAGTCAGTAACCCTTCGGCCATTTTTCTTAGCCGCGGAGATGAAGTGACCTCCGGCAGCTCTGTGATGGTGGTATGGGAAGGGACGCGCCCGCTACTGGTTGAGATCCAGGCGCTGGTGGATCACTCGATGATGTCGAACCCGCGCCGCGTGGCGGTTGGTCTGGAGCAGAACCGCCTGGCGATTCTGCTGGCGGTGTTGCATCGCCACGGCGGCTTGCAGATGGCGGATCAGGACGTGTTCGTGAACGTTGTCGGTGGGGTAAAAGTGACCGAAACCAGTGCAGATTTGGCACTACTGCTGGCGATGGTTTCCAGCCTGCGCGACAGACCGCTGCCGCAGGACCTGGTGGTGTTTGGCGAAGTGGGGCTGGCCGGTGAGATCCGTCCAGTGCCGAGTGGTCAGGAGCGTATTTCCGAGGCGGCCAAGCACGGTTTCCGCCGCGCGATTGTTCCGGCGGCAAATGTGCCGAAAAGAGTGCCGGAAGGAATGCAGATTTTCGGCGTGAAGAAGCTCTCTGATGCGCTAAGCGTCTTTGACGACTTATAATTGGCTAAAGATTTTTGCAGGAGGCAACAATGTCGTCATTTGATTATTTAAAAACCGCTATTCGGCAGAAGGGCTGCACGTTACAACAAGTGGCAGATGCGAGCGGTATGACCAAAGGCTATTTAAGTCAACTGCTGAATGCGAAGATTAAAAGCCCGAGCGCGCAAAAGCTGGAGGCGTTGCACCGCTTCCTTGACCTTGAGTTTCCCCGACGGCAGAAAAATATTGGTGTGGTATTCGGTAAGTTTTATCCGCTGCATACCGGCCATATCTATTTGATCCAGCGCGCCTGTAGTCAGGTTGACGAATTGCACATTATTCTCGGCTACGACGAAACACGCGATCGCGAGCTGTTTGAAGACAGCGCGATGTCGCAGCAGCCGACGGTCAGCGATCGGCTACGCTGGCTGCTGCAAACCTTTAAGTATCAGAAAAATATTCGTATTCATGCTTTTAATGAAGAGGGCATGGAGCCGTATCCGCATGGCTGGGATGTCTGGAGTAAAGGCATCAAAGCGTTTATGACAGAGAAAGGCATCACGCCAAACTGGATCTACACTTCGGAAGAGGCTGATGCTCCTCAGTATCTGCAACATTTGGGGATTGAGGCCGTTCTGGTGGATCCGCAGCGTACGTTTATGAATATCAGCGGTTCGCAGATTCGCGAAAATCCATTCCGCTACTGGGATTATATTCCGACGGAAGTAAAACCTTTCTTTGTCCGCACGGTGGCTATTCTGGGCGGTGAATCCAGCGGTAAATCGACGCTGGTGAATAAACTCGCCAATATTTTTAATACGACCAGCGCGTGGGAATATGGCCGGGACTATGTATTTTCTCATCTTGGCGGCGATGAAATTGCGCTGCAATATTCTGATTACGATAAAATTGCTTTAGGCCATGCGCAATATATCGATTTCGCGGTGAAATATGCGAATAAAGTGGCTTTTATCGATACTGACTTTGTCACCACGCAGGCATTTTGCAAAAAATATGAGGGGCGTGAACATCCCTTCGTACAGGCGTTAATTGATGAATATCGCTTCGATTTAGTGATCCTGTTGGAAAATAATACACCGTGGGTGAATGATGGTTTAAGAAGTCTGGGCAGTTCGGTTGACCGGAAAGAGTTTCAGGATCTGTTGGTTTCCATGTTACAGGAGAACCATATTGATTTTGTCCGCGTCGAATCGGCTGATTATGATTCTCGGTTTCTGCAGTGTGTTGAGTTAGTTAAGAAATTGATGGGTGCATAAGCGAAGCGTGCGTACAGTGCATTTTAAATATGCATTTCCGTAATGATCTGCATTGAATATAGCCACCTGGTGTTTCGCCGTAACCGGTGAGTTCTCTGTACGTTTCGGGGAAAGAGTGTTGGGTAAAGGGAAAAAGCGGATGGGAAATCCATCCGCTTTTTTGATGATGCTTATTTAGCGATACGTTTGTATTTAATACGTTTTGGCTCCAGCGCTTCAGCGCCAAGCGTACGTTTTTTATACTCTTCGTATTCGGTGAAGTTACCTTCGAAGAACTCGACTTTACCTTCATCCTGGTAATCCAGAATGTGAGTGGCGATACGGTCAAGGAACCAGCGGTCGTGCGAGATAACCATCGCGCAACCCGGGAATTCGAGCAGGGCGTTTTCCAGCGCGCGCAGCGTTTCGATATCCAGGTCGTTGGTTGGTTCATCAAGCAGCAACACGTTGCCGCCTACTTGTAGCAGCTTCGCCAGGTGCAGACGACCGCGCTCACCGCCTGAGAGTTCGCCCACGCGTTTACCTTGATCTGTGCCTTTAAAGTTAAAGCGACCAACATAAGCACGGCTCGGCATTTCGGTATTGCCGATACGCATGATATCCAGTCCGCCGGAAACTTCTTCCCACACGGTTTTGCTGTTATCCATCGCGTCGCGGAACTGGTCAACCGAGGCCAGTTTCACGGTATCACCCAGGGTGATAGTGCCGCTATCCGGCTGCTCCTGACCGGACATCATACGGAACAGCGTCGATTTACCTGCGCCGTTTGGACCGATGATGCCGACAATTGCACCTTTCGGTACGGAGAAGGACAGATTGTCAATCAACTGGCGATCGCCATAGGATTTGCTGAGGTTGCTGACTTCAACCACTTTGTCTCCCAGGCGTGCTCCAGGCGGAATAAACAGTTCGTTGGTTTCGTTACGTTTCTGGTATTCCGTGTTGTTAAGTTCTTCAAAGCGCGCCAGACGGGCTTTGCCCTTTGACTGACGACCTTTCGCACCCTGACGAACCCACTCCAGCTCTTTCTCAATAGATTTACGGCGAGCCGCTTCCTGAGAGGCTTCCTGCGCCAGACGCTGATCTTTTTGTTCCAGCCAGGAGGAGTAGTTGCCTTCCCACGGAATGCCTTCACCGCGGTCGAGCTCAAGGATCCAGCCTGCAACGTTATCCAGGAAGTAACGGTCGTGGGTGATCGCCACCACGGTGCCTTCAAAGTCGTGCAGGAAGCGTTCCAGCCATGCAACGGATTCAGCATCAAGGTGGTTAGTTGGTTCGTCGAGCAGCAGCATGTCCGGCTTTTCGAGCAGCAGGCGGCACAGCGCGACGCGGCGGCGTTCACCACCGGAAAGATTAGCGACTTTAGCATCCCAGTCTGGCAGACGCAGGGCATCCGCTGCGCGCTCCAGTTGCACGTTCAGGTTGTGGCCGTCGTGCGCCTGGATAATCTCTTCAAACTTACCTTGCTGCGCGGCCAGCTTGTCGAAATCCGCATCTGGTTCCGCGTACTTCGCGTACACTTCATCCAGGCCTTTCAGCGCGTTAACTACTTCGGATACGGCTTCTTCAACCGATTCACGGACAGTATGCTCCGGGTTCAGTTGTGGTTCCTGCGGGAGATAACCAATTTTGATGCCGGGCTGAGGACGTGCTTCACCTTCGATATCTGTATCGATGCCGGCCATAATGCGCAGCAGGGTAGACTTACCGGCACCGTTAAGACCCAGCACGCCGATTTTTGCGCCCGGGAAGAAGCTTAGCGAGATATTTTTCAGAATATGACGTTTCGGCGGGACAACTTTGCCGACACGATGCATGGTATATACGAATTGAGCCACGTTGGACTTCGCCTCTTTGTCATGAGAGTAGTATTCAACAGCGGAGTGTAGCGGTTTTCGACGCTTAATCCCAGCCAACAGCGCCCACACAGTTAAATCACCACAAAAAGGTAAAAAAGTGTGCAGAACATGGCGCGTAGCGGCATGCCCGGTTAGCATTAACGCATTATGCGGCATGATGCTGCCAATAATGTGACAGAAAGAGGAAAGAGCTGTGCAGAGAGCTAAACATGCCGCCTGGCGATTTGCGGCGGCCTGCGTTTGTTTGCTGTCCCTCAGCAATATGGCGCGCGCAGATTCACTGGATGAGCAACGTAACCGTTATGCGCAGATCAAAAGCGCATGGGATAACAAGCAAATGGATGTCGTGCAGCAACTGCTGCCCACGCTGACTGATTATCCGCTGTATCCCTATTTGCAATATCGCCAGATTACCGACGATCTGATGAATCAACCGGCTATCACTGTGACTAACTTCGTGCAGCAGAACCCGACGTTGCCGCCAGCACGCACGCTGAAATCCCGTTTTGTTAACGAACTGGCGCGGCGTGAAGACTGGCGCGGGCTGCTGGCTTTCAGTCCGGAGAAACCCGCCACTACCGAAGCGCAATGTAACTACTATTTCGCCAAGTGGAATACCGGGCAGGCAGATGAGGCGTGGGCGGGAGCAAAAGAGCTCTGGTTGAGCGGTAAAAGCCAACCGAATGCCTGTGACCGGTTGTTTGGTGCATGGCGCGCTTCCGGAAAGCAGGATCCGTTGGCATTCCTTGAACGCATCCGACTGGCCATGAAAGCCGGTAATACGCAGTTGGTGACGCTGCTGGCCGGGCAGATGCCCGCTGATTATCAAACTATCTCTCAGGCCATCATTAACCTTGCCAACAATCCCAACAGCGTCATGACGTTTGCCACCACCACCGGCGCGACCGACTTCACTCGACAAATGGCGGCAGAAGCGTTTGAAAGCGTTGCTCGACAGGATGTGGAAAATGCCCGTTTGCTGATCCCTTCACTGGCGCAAGCGCAGCAACTGACGGAGGATCAAATTCAGACGCTACGTGATATTGTCGCCTGGCGCTTGATGGGGAATGACGTCACCAGTGAACAGGCGCGTTGGCGAGATGATGCGGTGATGCGTTCGCAATCCACATCGCTTCTGGAGCGGCGGGTACGGATGGCGATCGGCGCAGGCGATCGTCGCGGTCTGAATACCTGGCTTTCCCGTTTGCCAATGGAAGCGAAAGAGAAAGATGAGTGGCGTTACTGGCAGGCAGATTTGTTGCTGGAGCGCGACCGCGATGAAGAGGCCAAATCGATCCTGCATGCGTTGATGCAGCAGCGCGGTTTTTACCCGATGGCGGCAGCGCAGCGTTTAGGGGAGGATTACCAACTCCAGATCGATAAAGTACAAGGTAATCCCGATCCGGCGTTGGTTCAGGGCGCGGAAATGGCTCGGGTGCGCGAATTGATGTACTGGGGGCTGGATAATACCGCCCGCAGTGAATGGGCTAATCTGGTCACCAGCCGCCCGCCGCAACAGCAGGCGCAACTGGCGCGCTATGCATTCAACCAGCATTGGTGGGATCTCAGTGTGCAAGCCACCATTGCCGGTAAATTGTGGGATCACCTGGAGGAGCGATTCCCGCTGGCCTACAGTGATTTGTATGCGCGTTACACTAATGGTAAAGCCATTAGCCAGAGCTATGCGATGGCGATTTCTCGTCAGGAGAGTGCGTGGAATCCAGCGGCGCGTTCGCCGGTCGGCGCAAGCGGGTTAATGCAGATTATGCCCGGCACCGCCACCCATACAGTGAAGATGTTTAACATTGCCGATTATCGCAATGCCAGCCAGCTTTTCGATCCAGAAACCAACATCAATATTGGCACCAGCTACCTGCAATATGTTTATCAGCAGTTCGGCAACAACAGGATTTTCTCCTCGGCGGCCTATAACGCCGGGCCGGGCAGGGTTCGTAGCTGGTTGAACAACAGCGCCGGAAAACTGGATGCCGTGGCGTTTGTGGAGAGTATTCCATTCTCAGAAACCCGCAGTTACGTGAAAAACGTCCTCACTTACGATGCTTACTACCGTTATTTCCTTGATGGTGGCAAACCGGTCATCTTTACTGACGCCGAATGGCAGCGCCATTACTGATTTCTAAGGTTTATGCTATGCTGTGTACTCTTTAACGAGTACACTCTTTTCGGAAGCCTCTAAACAGGCTTCCGAAACCAACGAATGGCGGAAAACTATGACTCAGCAATCTCCTTATTCAGCAGCAATGGCCGAACAGCGCGACCAGGAGTGGCGACGCTTTGTCGAGTTGGTCAGGCAGTCATATGAAAAGGATCTGCATCTTCCGTTGCTTAATCTGATGCTTACGCCTGATGAGCGCGAGTCGTTGGGGACACGGGTGCGAATTATCGAAGAGTTGTTGCGCGGCGAGATGAGTCAGCGCGAGCTGAAAAGCGAACTGGGCGCGGGTATTGCGACCATTACCCGCGGCTCAAACAGCCTGAAAGCGGCACCTGCCGATTTGCGACTGTGGCTTGAGCAGACACTGCTGAACGATCAGCGGTAAACTGCGTTATGAAACGGGCTTAGCGCCAGAATTACCGCCTGATGGTAAACGCTCTCGCGGGTCAGTTTACCTGCAGTGAAAACGCCGATAGCACCCTCTTTACGGCCAATTTCATCAATACCGGTGTAGTGTGACATCACCGGTCCGAGCGCTTCACCAGCGCGCACTCTCTGCAAAATAGTCTCTGGCAGCGGCAGCGTGGCTGAGCGCGCTTCGCCCTGCATTTCTGAGGTTTTGATGACGACCCAGCTAAACGTACTGCCTTCATCAATCCCTGCTTCAATGGCAACCCAGAAATCGGCGTCAGGCCGTAGCTTGCGGGCATTGTCGACGCGATTACGTGCGCCAGCCCGCGTTTCCTGACTGCCTAATGGCTGTTCAGGCACGCCGCTATCGACGGAGACAGATTCTATATGGCAGGATCCTTCGCCGAAGATCTCGTTAAAAGCGTGCAGAATAGCCCGAATTTTCGCGGGATTTGTGGTAGCAGAGACAACATGGTGCATAATCTATAATTGGCTTGTCCGAAAAGAGACGCGTTCTTTATCCCGGACAGAGGCCTTCCTCAGATAATAAATTCATCGCAGTATAATGGATAAAAAAGCATGTTACAGGTATACCTTGTTCGCCACGGTGAAACGCAGTGGAACGCCGAGCGTCGTATTCAAGGCCAGTCAGACAGTCCGTTAACCGACAAAGGGGAAACGCAGGCGTGGCAGGTGGCTGAACGCGCGAAAGCGCTGGGCATCACCCATATTATTGCCAGCGACCTGGGGCGAACCCGTCGCACGGCGGAGATCATCGCTGATGCCTGCGGTTGCGAAATTACGCTTGAGCCGCGTCTGCGCGAGCTGGATATGGGCGTTCTTGAACGCCGTCATATTGATTCCCTAACGGAAGAGGAAGAGAGCTGGCGCCGACAGCTCGTGAATGGCACGGCAGATGGCCGTATTCCTGACGGTGAGTCGATGCAGGAGCTGAGCGATCGTATGCACGCTGCGCTGGCTACTTGTCTGGAGCTACCGGAAGGAAGCCGGCCGATGCTGATCAGTCACGGTATGGCACTGGGTTGCCTGGTGAGTACCATTCTCGGGCTTCCGGCTTATGCAGAACGCCGTCTGCGTCTGCGCAACTGCTCCATCTCCCGCATCGATTACCAGCACAGCCCGTGGCTGGCATCTGGCTGGGTGGTGGAAACCGCAGGCGATGTTTCGCATCTCGACGCCCCTGCGCTGGATGAATTACAGCGTTAACGGCGGATTGGTACCAGATATTCGCAGCGAATGTGTAACGGCGGCTCACGGTCGCGTGAGTCGTCAGGCTGCGTGTAGAAATGCTCAATATCCTGGCCTTTGCGGCGCGTAAGGTTGAGTATCGGCATGCACGTGCCATAAACGGTCAGAATAAAGTCCTGTAATCCGTCGGGGGAGCCTTCAAAAGAGAAGGCCATGTAATCGCCACCCTCCAGTAATACCGGCTGTGCATTGCTCAAATAACCATTCGCCATTTCCGGCGTCAGCGCCGTAGTATAAAACACCTCCTGTTCATCGTCTTTCTCGAGGCTGGGGCGCGGTTCGTGCAGCCCGTACAACTCCTGAGGAAGCGTTGGCGAATTGCTTAAAAATTCACGCCAGAACTGGATGCGCATTTGATTACGGAAATCAGAGATCTCCTCCAGCGAGCAGGTGTAGCTCTGCGTTGTGCCGATCAGGTGCATCGGCGGAAGCGTTACAAATTCATGTTTGGGCAAAGTAAACTCGCCAAGACGTAGCGGCGGGCGGATACCAAAGGCGCTCCAGTCTGGCGAACGGCGATAGAGCGCAGGCGTGGTGGTGAACTGTTTTTTGAAAGCCCGGGTGAATGTTTGCTGTGAATCGAAACGATATTGTAGTGCAATATCAAGAATAGGACGGGCGGTAAGCCGTAATGCGACTGCGGATTTTGACAGGCGACGAGCGCGGATGTAAGCACCAATGGCATGGCCGGTGACGTCTTTGAACATCCGTTGCAAATGCCACTTGGAATAGCCCGCTTTTGCCGCCACATTATCTAATGAGAGCGGCTGATCCAGATGGCCTTCCAGCCAGGCGAGTAGGTCGCGAATGATCCCAGCCTGATCCATACAATATCCTCTTCCTTAATATAGCGATGAACACCTGATACCAGGGAACGGATAATAGCGGGTTTTTAAGGCTTTAGCATTCGGTGTTTTTTTTATGCACAAATTCGCATTGTGACTGATTTTCATCATGAATTTTGTAACACGGTGATCTGCAAACAGTTTCTCATTTGAAAACTGAATAGTTGCTAAAGGTAATATTCAAAAATGGTAACAATATGAAATACACGAAGTTATGCATTTCTGCATTGATGTTGGTGGCATGGAGTTCAGCCCATGCGGAACAGATTGGTTCTGTGGATACAGTCTTTAAAATGTTTGGCCCGGATCACAAAATTGTAGTTGAGGCGTTTGACGACCCGGACGTTAAAAACGTGACCTGTTATATCAGCCGGGCAAAAACCGGCGGTATCAAGGGCGGGCTGGGGCTGGCGGAGGACACTTCAGATGCCGCCATTTCTTGCCAGCAGGTAGGGCCGGTTGAACTAAGCGATAAAATCAAGACCGGCAATGCGCAGGGCGATGTGGTCTTCCAGAAACGGACTTCGCTGGTATTTAAAAAATTGCAGGTAGTGCGTTTCTATGACGCAAAACGTAACACTTTGGCATATTTAGCCTACTCCGACAAAGTCGTTGAAGGCTCGCCGAAGAATGCGTTAAGTGCAGTTCCTATCATTCCGTGGAGCAAATAGCGGAAATAAAAAAGCGGCGCCTGAGCGCCGCTTTTTTATCAATTGTCGCTTATTCCTGCAGATCGCCGCAGAAACGGTAACCTTCACCATGAATAGTGGCGATGATTTCCGGCGTGTCCGGTGTGGATTCAAAATGTTTGCGAATGCGGCGAATCGTCACGTCCACGGTGCGGTCGTGCGGCTTCAGCTCGCGGCCGGTCATTTTTTTCAACAGTTCGGCACGGGACTGGATTTTTCCCGGATTTTCGCAGAAGTGCAGCATCGCGCGGAATTCACTGCGCGGCAGCTTATACTGTTCGCCGTTTGGGCTAACCAGCGAGCGACTGTTGATATCCAGCTCCCAGCCGTTGAACTTGTAGCTGTCAACGCTGCGGCGTTCTTCGCTGACTGTGCCCAGGTTCATGGTGCGCGACAGCAGATTGCGAGCGCGGATAGTCAGTTCTCGTGGGTTGAACGGCTTCGTGATGTAGTCGTCGGCACCAATTTCGAGGCCCAAAATCTTATCGACTTCGTTATCACGTCCGGTCAGGAACATCAGTGCTACGTCTGCCTGCTCGCGCAGTTCGCGCGCCAGCAAAAGGCCGTTTTTACCTGGCAGGTTAATATCCATAATCACCAGGTTGATATCATTTTCAGAAAGAATCTGATGCATTTCAGCGCCATCAGTCGCTTCAAAGACATCGTAGCCTTCTGCTTCGAAAATGCTTTTTAACGTGTTGCGTGTTACCAACTCGTCTTCAACAATAAGAATGTGCGGGGTCTGCATGTTTGCTACCTAAATTGCCAACTAAATCGAAACAGGAAGTACAAAAGTCCCTGACCAGCCTGGTGCATGTCGAAAATTAACATGACGGCATAACATGACTAAAGTACGTAATTGCGTTCTTGATGCACTTTCCATCAACGTCAACAACATCATTAGCTTGGTCGTGGGCACTTTCCCTCTGAACCCGACAGTGTCAAAAACGGCTGCCATCCTAACCATTTTAACAGCAACATAACAGGCTAAGACGTAAATGACACCCAATAAAACTACGCTTCGTTGACATATATCAAGTTCAATTGTAGCACGTTAACAGTCTGGCGAAATCTTCACAGTCAAATGCCAGTGCTTGCGACTATTTATCAATAAACCAACTAGTTGCGCATATTAATTGATAAATATGATGAATCCAATACAAGAAAGAAATACAGTAATAAAATACTATGTATAAACATAGGGATAAGCCCCTTTTGTTAACATCTTAGCAGGTACTATTGCTGATAAACAGTGTAGCTTTTTTAATTTTATGTAATCTGAAAATCAGTGATTTATGTTAGAAAATTGTAAATTCGCTCTGCGTAGTATGTTGATATATGTCACATTCTCCTGCGGAATCAGTAAGAAGGGAAAATAAGATGCAATTGGCTGTTGTACTGGTTTGCCCCGCGAGGGCCGAGAATGTTGGCGCAGCTGCCCGGGCGATGAAAACCATGGGGTTTCATGACTTGCGCATCGTTGATAGTGATGCGCATTTGCAGGACGGTGCGCGCCGTGTTGCCCACGGTTCCGGCGATATCCTTGATAATGTTAAAGCTTATGCGACGCTTGCCGACGCGCTGGTGGACGTTCAGTTCACCATTGCGACCACGGCGCGTAGCCGGGCGAAGTTTCACTATTACGCGACGCCAGCAGAACTGGTGCCGCTATTGCAAGAGAAACGCGCGTGGATTGGCAGCGCCGCGCTGGTCTTTGGTCGCGAAGATTCTGGTTTGACCAATGAAGAACTGGCGCTGGCAGACATCTTAACCGGCGTGCCGATGGCGGCGGATTATCCATCGCTGAATCTGGGTCAGGCAGTCATGGTTTTTTGCTATCAATTAGCGTCATTAATGCAACAGGTACCTCAACAAGTAACGCCGGTTGATGCCAACCAGTTGCATGCATTGCGTTTGCGGGCCCGTGAATTACTGGAAAAACTCTGCGTTGCGGACGATATCAAAATGGCAGACTGGCTGGATCAGCGTCTTGGTCTGCTTGAACAGCGGGATACTGCAATGTTGCACCGATTGCTGCACGATATTGAAAAAAAACTCTCCGAGTAAGTCACTGCGATAAGTTTGTTTTATAGTTAAAACCGCTGAAATCTATTATTGTAATGACCTTGTCACGCTGAAAGTAACTGTTGTTTCAGCGTAGCCGGGAAGGCGAATAAAAATGCAAAAAATAAAAATAAATTGACTTAATCGGGCAGATACTTTAACCAATATAGGCATACAGCACAGACAGATAATATTACAGAGCACACAACATCTATGACACGCATCAGCACCATTACCATTATTACAACCATCACCATTACCACAGGTAACGGTGCGGGCTGACGCGTACAGGAAACACAGAAAAAAGCCCGCACCTGAACAGTGCGGGTTTTTTTTTCGACCAAAGATCAAGGGGTAAAACCATGCGAGTGTTGAAGTTCGGCGGTACATCAGTGGCAAATGCAGAACGTTTTCTGCGTGTTGCCGACATTCTGGAAAATAATGCCAGGCAAGGGCAGGTAGCGACCGTACTTTCTGCCCCGGCGAAAATCACCAACCATCTGGTGGCGATGATCGAAAAGACCATCAGTGGCCAAGATGCAGTACCGAATATTAGCGATGCAGAACGTATTTTCGCCGACTTGCTGCAAGGACTGGCTGATGCGCAACCTGGATTTCCTCTCGCACAGTTAAAAACCTTCGTCGAACAAGAATTTGCACAGATCAAACATGTTCTGCATGGTATCAGTCTGCTGGGGCAGTGCCCGGACAGTATCAATGCGGCGCTGATCTGCCGTGGCGAGAAACTCTCCATCGCCATCATGGCCGGTCTGCTGGAAGCGCGTGGTCATAACGTCAGCGTTATCGATCCGGTGGAAAAATTACTTGCTGTCGGTCACTATCTGGAATCGACAGTCGATATTGCCGAATCAACTCGCCGTATCGCTGCCAGCCGCATCCCGCAGGATCATATGGTGCTGATGGCAGGTTTCACTGCCGGTAACGAAAAAGGTGAGCTGGTCGTGCTGGGGCGCAACGGCTCGGATTACTCTGCCGCCGTGCTGGCCGCCTGTTTACGCGCCGATTGTTGTGAGATCTGGACGGATGTCGATGGCGTCTATACATGCGACCCAAGACAGGTACCGGACGCCAGGCTGCTGAAGTCAATGTCGTATCAGGAGGCCATGGAGCTCTCCTACTTCGGCGCCAAAGTTCTTCACCCCCGCACGATTACTCCAATTGCTCAGTTCCAGATCCCTTGCCTGATTAAAAATACCGGTAACCCGCAAGCCCCCGGCACGCTCATTGGCGCAACGTCGGACGAAGATGACCTGCCAGTGAAAGGGATCTCTAACCTGAACAACATGGCGATGTTTAGTGTTTCAGGCCCGGGCATGAAAGGTATGGTTGGCATGGCCGCCCGCGTATTTGCGGCGATGTCTCGCTCAGGGATTTCTGTCGTCTTGATTACCCAATCCTCCTCGGAATACAGCATCAGCTTCTGTGTTCCGCAGTCCGATTGTGTTCGCGCTCAGAAAGCGATGAATGAGGAGTTCTATCTGGAGCTCAAAGAGGGGCTGCTGGAACCGCTGGCAGTGATGGAGCGTTTGGCGATTATCTCCGTGGTCGGCGATGGCATGCGTACTTTGCGCGGTATCTCGGCGAAATTCTTTGCCGCTCTGGCACGCGCCAATATCAACATTGTGGCAATTGCTCAGGGCTCCTCTGAACGTTCTATCTCAGTTGTAGTGAGCAATGATGATGCGACGACTGGTGTGCGCGTTACTCACCAGATGCTGTTTAACACCGACCAGGTGATTGAAGTTTTTGTCATTGGTGTTGGCGGTGTTGGTGGCGCGTTGCTGGAGCAGTTGAAGCGTCAACAAGGCTGGTTGAAAAACAAACATATCGATCTGCGTGTGTGCGGCGTAGCAAACTCAAAAGCATTGCTGACCAATGTACATGGCCTGAATCTGGAAAACTGGCAGGCTGAAATGGCGGAGGCGAAAGAGCCTTTCAATCTGGGGCGCTTGATCCGTCTGGTGAAAGAGTATCATCTGCTTAATCCGGTGATTGTTGACTGTACTTCCAGCCAGGTGATGGCCGATCAGTACGCGGATTTCCTGCGGGAAGGTTTCCACGTTGTCACGCCGAATAAGAAAGCCAACACCTCGTCACTGGATTACTATCACCAATTGCGTCGCGCAGCGGAGAAATCTCGCCGTAAGTTCCTGTATGACACCAACGTTGGTGCAGGTCTTCCGGTGATTGAAAACCTGCAAAACCTGCTCAACGCTGGTGATGAGTTACAACATTTTTCCGGGATCCTTTCTGGCTCACTGTCGTTTATTTTCGGCAAACTGGACGAGGGAATGAACCTCTCGGAAGCCACGGCGTTGGCGCGTGAGTTGGGTTACACTGAACCGGATCCGCGAGACGATCTCTCCGGGATGGATGTCGCACGTAAGTTGCTGATTCTGGCCCGTGAAACCGGGCGGGAACTGGAGCTTTCTGATATTGTCATTGAGCCCGTCTTACCCGCAACGTTTGATGCGTCCGGCGATGTTGAGAGCTTAATGGCGCGCCTGCCGCAGCTGGATGATGAGTTCGCCTCTCGCGTGGCGCAAGCCCGCGATGAAGGGAAAGTGCTGCGTTATGTCGGTAATATTGAAGAAAATGGTACTTGTCGCGTGAAGATCACCGCTGTTGACGGTAATGATCCACTCTATAAAGTGAAAAATGGTGAGAATGCTCTCGCATTCTACAGCCACTATTATCAGCCGTTGCCGTTGGTATTACGCGGTTACGGCGCGGGTAACGATGTCACAGCAGCTGGTGTCTTCGCAGACCTGCTGCGTACCCTGTCCTGGAAGTTAGGAGTCTGACATGGTGAAGGTGTATGCTCCGGCTTCAAGCGCCAATATGAGTGTTGGCTTTGATGTGCTGGGCGCGGCGGTGACGCCGGTAGATGGAACTTTGCTGGGCGATAATGTTTCGGTGGAAGCCGCAGAACATTTCAGCCTGAAAAATATTGGCCGTTTTGCCAGTAAATTACCGACTGAACCGCAGGAAAATATTGTTTATCAGTGCTGGGAACTGTTCTGCCAGACGATTGGCAGGCAGATTCCGGTGGCAATGACGCTGGAAAAAAACATGCCGATTGGCTCTGGGCTCGGTTCCAGCGCTTGTTCTGTTGTCGCCGCGCTGGTGGCGATGAATGAATACTGCGGTAAACCACTGGATGATACGCGCATGCTGGCGTTGATGGGCGAGCTGGAAGGGCGCATTTCAGGTAGCGTGCATTACGATAACGTCGCCCCCTGCTTCCTCGGCGGTATGCAGTTGATGATCGAGGAAAGCGGCATTATCAGCCAGCAGGTGCCAGGTTTTGATGAATGGTTGTGGGTACTGGCCTATCCGGGGATTAAAGTCTCAACGGCGGAAGCGCGCGCTATTTTGCCCGCACAATATCGTCGTCAGGATTGCATCGCTCACGGCCGGCATCTGGCGGGCTTTATTCACGCCTGCTACACCCGTCAGCCAGCGCTAGCGGCAAAATTGATGAAAGACGTGATTGCCGAGCCGTACCGCATGAAATTGTTGCCGGGTTTTGGCGAAGCGCGCCAGGCTGTGGCCGATATTGGCGCGTTGGCCTGTGGGATCTCCGGTTCCGGGCCAACGCTGTTTGCTCTATGCGATAAGCAGGACACCGCCCAGCGTGTAGCCGACTGGCTTGGCAAACACTATCTGCAAAATCAGGAAGGCTTTGTTCATATTTGCCGGCTGGATACGGCGGGCGCACGAGTAGTGGGATAACCAATGAAACTCTACAATTTAAAAGATCACAACGAACAGGTCAGCTTTGCGCAGGCCGTAACGCAGGGGCTTGGCAAAAATCAGGGCCTGTTTTTTCCGCACGAGCTGCCGGAATTTGACCTGACCGAAATCGACACCATGTTGGAGCAGGATTTCGTCAGCCGTAGTGCGAAGATTCTTGCTGCTTTTATTGGCGACGAAATTCGACAGGACGAACTGGAAGCGCGGGTACGTGCCGCGTTTGCTTTCCCGGCACCGGTTAAACCAGTAGAGAGCGATATCGGCTGTCTGGAGCTGTTCCATGGGCCAACGCTGGCGTTTAAAGATTTTGGCGGACGTTTTATGGCGCAGATGCTAAGCGCCATCAGCGGCGACAAACCGGTGACTATTCTGACTGCTACCTCGGGTGATACCGGCGCTGCGGTAGCACATGCCTTCTATGGCATGAAAAATGTGCGCGTGGTTATCCTCTATCCGCAAGGTAAAATCAGCCCGTTGCAGGAAAAACTGTTCTGTACACTGGGTGGTAATATCGAAACTGTGGCGATTGATGCCGACTTCGATGCCTGCCAGGCGCTGGTGAAACAGGCTTTCGACGATGAAGAACTGAAAGCCGCGCTGGGGCTGAACTCGGCGAACTCGATCAATATCAGCCGATTGCTGGCACAGATTTGTTACTACTTCGAAGCGGTCGCGCAGCTGCCGCAGGAAGCGCGTAACCAACTGGTGGTTTCCGTACCGAGCGGTAACTTCGGCGATCTGACCGCCGGTTTGCTGGCGAAATCACTGGGGCTGCCAATCAAACGCTTTATCGCAGCGACCAATGCCAACGATACCGTGCCACGTTTCCTCAAAGAGGGGCAATGGCAGCCAAAAGCGACACAAGCGACGCTCTCAAATGCCATGGATGTTAGCCAGCCGAACAACTGGCCGCGCGTTGAGGAGCTGTTCCGCCGTAAAATTTGGCGTCTGAATGAGCTGGCTTATGCTGCTGTGGACGATGAAACGACGAAAGCGGCCATGCGCGAGCTGAAGGATAAAGGCTATGTTTCCGAGCCGCATGCCGCGATTGCATATCGCGCCCTGCGCGATCAGCTTAATCCGGGTGAGTACGGCCTGTTCCTCGGTACGGCCCATCCTGCGAAATTCAAAGAGAGCGTGGAGGAGATTTTGGGCGAATCGTTGCCGCTGCCGAAAGAGCTGGCGGATCGCGCGGATATGCCGCTACTTTCCCATCATTTGCCTGCGGATTTTTCTGCATTACGTCAGTTGATGATGCGTAACGCGTAATTTCTCTGCTTCCCCTGCCTGCAAGCGGGGGAATCAGGGAGAAATTATGTAGAGAAATGACAGTGAAAATGGATGAATTCCCAATAAATGCGGGGGTTAGAAGATTAGGATTGCGGACAATAACAACATCCTCTGGCGTCGCATAATCTCCTGACATCGGCCCATAACGGGCAAGATGATGCAAAGGAGTAACCTATGTTGAAACCTATGATGTTAGCGCTTTCCATGATGTTGGTGGCTCCTCTGGCTGTGCAGGCCGCAGAAATCACCCTTGTGCCAGCAGTGAAACTGCAAATCGGCGATCGCGACCGCGCTGGAAACTACTGGGATGGCGGCCACTGGCGCGATCATGGTTGGTGGCAGAAACACTACGAATGGCGTGAGAACCGCTGGCAGCCGCACGGCCACTTTGACGATCACCATGATTATCGCCATGACGATCATCATGGCGGGCCAGATGATGACTGGCATCGCCATCCATAACTTTCTAACCCTCTCTCGAACAGGAGAGGGTTTTTCTTATTGTTCGTGCCGCTTAAACACCCACTCTTCCTGCGATGAAACTTCCCGATCAAAGACATAGCCTTCACTGTTAAACCCGGTTAATTGCTCCGGTTTCGTCAGGCGATTCTCAATAATAAAACGACTCATCAGACCGCGTGCTTTTTTGGCGTAGAAGCTGATAACTTTGAACTTGCCGTTTTTCTCGTCAAGAAACACCGGTTTAATGATCCGGGCGTTCAGCTTTTGCATTTTGACCGATTTGAAATACTCATCAGAGGCCAGATTGATAACGATCTCATCGCCTTGTGCCGCAATGGCTTCGTTGAGTTTGTGCGTGATCACGTCGCCCCAGAATTGGTAGAGATCTTTCCCTTTGGCATTTTCCAGGCGAATACCCATCTCCAGGCGGTACGGTTGCATCAGATCCAGTGGACGCAGCACGCCGTATAAACCGGAAAGCATACGCAGATGTTGCTGCGCGAAATCGAAATCCGCATCGCTAAAGGTTTCTGCCTGTAAGCCGGTATAGACATCCCCTTTAAATGCCAGGATGGCCTGGCGCGCATTTTCCGGGGTGAAATCAGGTTGCCAGTCGTGAAAACGCGTGGCGTTCAGATCGGCCAGCTTGTCGCTGATCCCCATTAGCGCTTTGATTTGCGGCGCGGAGAGCTTACGCGCGCTGTTAATCAGTTGCTGTGAGTGATCCAACAGTTCCGGCTGGGTAAAACGCGTGGTCGCCAGCGGGCTCTGGTAATCGAGGGTTTTGGCAGGTGAAATAAGAATCAGCATACTCAGTCCTTGCTGTGCGAGAAATTTCCGCTGACTTTAGCAAAAAAAATGGCAGACTTGATCGATAGTTGCGATTAGCGCTACGAGCGGGGAATATCATCCCAGCTGCCTGGTGCCAGTTGGCGCTTTATTTCCGGATAACGCTGCGGGTCGAAAAGCGGCATGACTCCCAGTTTGCGCTGGCGCAGATAGTCACGAGCCAGCAATCTGACTACCGGAGAAAGTAGCAAAATGGCGGTCAGGTTGATCATCGCCATCAGCGCCATCACGACATCGGCAATGTGCCAGATAAGCGGTACGCTGAATAGGGGACCTGCCACTACCATCGATAAAACACCGATGCGCAGCAGCCAGAGGTTTCGATTACTGTGGCAGTGTAAAAAGATCAGATTATTTTCCGCATAAATGTAATTGGTGACGATCGAGGTAAATGCGAAGAACAGGACGATACAGGCGACAAATCCCGCGCCCCAGCCACTGGTCAATGAGTTCATGGCTTGCTGCAATTGTTGGATGCCACCAAATGCATCGCTTAGCGGAATCGTACCCGCCAGCAATAGCACCACGGCGCTGGCGGTGCAGACCAGGAAGGTATCTACCAGTACGCCGATCATTTGTACAATTCCCTGTGCTACCGGGTGCGGTGGCCACGAGGCAGCCATCGCGGCGGCGTTAGGCGAAGATCCCAGCCCGGCTTCGTTGGCAAACATACTGCGCTGAAAACCGCTGGTCATTGCCTGACTCAATGTGTATGCCATCGTGCCTGTCGCCGCTTCCTGCCAGCCGAAAGCGCTTTTAATGATGGTGTTAAAAATTCCTGGCAGTAAGTTGGCATGCCAAAGACTAAGACCCAGACTGACCAGAATCCAGGCAAGCCCTATCACTGGCACCAACCACTGCATCAGCCGGGCGGCAGGTTTTAATCCCCGAACGATGAAAAAGAGAACGCAGAGTGCCAGTGCCATGCCGCTCGCGATTCCCGGCACGCCCCACACAAAGTGCATGGCCCGTGCGACGGCGCTGGACTGAACGGTATTAAAAACCAGGCCATACGTGAGCAGCAGGAACACTGAGAAAAGCACCCCCATCCAGCGCATACCTAAACCGCGCGCCATATACCATGCCGGTCCACCGCGAAACTGATTTTCCGTATCGCGCTCTTTATACAGCTGTGCCAGAGAGCATTCGGCAAAGCTGATTATCATGCCGATGAGTGCGGCGATCCACATCCAGAAAATAGCGCCTGGACCGCCGGCGGTTAAGGCAAAAACCACGCCCGCCAGATTCCCGCTGCCCAGCCGTGTTGCCAGGCTCAGACAGAGTGCCTGGTAAGCGGTGATCGTGTTGGGTTGTTGTGTGCGGCGACTTTGAAGGTTTTTCCCAAAGTCGCACAGAAAACGAAAGGGGACAAACTGACTGCGTACAGCAAACCAGATACCTGCCGCTGCCAGCAAGTACACCATGAATGAGCCCCAAAGTATTTCACTGATAAATGAGAAAAATTCTGGCATTAACATTCCTCTTGTTGATGCCGGGTTATAACCTGAGGCGAGGCTGTCGGTGGAGGCACATCACTTCGCAGGCAATTAATTAGCAGAGTTTACCATACTATTGACAAAGCATTGTCTGCGGTTGCGCTGGCAGGGCGTCGTGTTATCATCAGGGCAGACCGGTTACATCCCCCTAACAAGTATACTCGTCATACTTCACGTTCAGGTGCGCTGGCCGCGTTTGTGCTCCAGGGGTGCAAATGTGTCGTGGGCCAAACATGAATTATTCAGGGTATCGTTTAAAGAGAAACATTATCATGACGGATAAATTGACCTCCCTGCGTCAGTACACAACAGTCGTGGCTGATACCGGAGATATCGCGGCAATGAAACTGTACCAGCCGCAGGATGCAACAACGAACCCTTCTCTGATCCTTGGCGCTGCCCAAATCCCGGAATACCGTAAGCTGATCGACGACGCCGTAACATGGGCTCGTGCTCAGAGCGGCGATCGTGCGCAGCAAGTTGTTGACGCGACAGATCGCCTGGCGGTGAACATTGGTCTGGAAATCCTCAAACTGATCCCTGGCCGTATCTCAACTGAGGTTGATGCTCGTCTCTCTTACGACACCGAAGCCTCGATCGCCAAAGCAAAACGACTGATCAAGATGTACAACGATGCAGGTATCAGCAACGATCGTATCCTGATCAAACTGGCCTCTACCTGGCAGGGTATTCGTGCGGCTGAACAACTGGAGAAAGAGGGCATCAACTGTAACCTGACGCTGCTGTTCTCCTTCGCGCAGGCGCGTGCATGTGCCGAAGCGGGCGTATTCCTGATCTCCCCGTTTGTTGGTCGTATCCTGGACTGGTACAAAGCCAACACTGACAAGAAAGAGTACGCACCTGCAGAAGATCCAGGTGTGGTTTCCGTAACCGAAATTTACCAGTACTACAAACAGCACGGTTATGAAACCGTGGTGATGGGCGCCAGCTTCCGTAATACCGGTGAAATCATCGAACTGGCTGGCTGCGACCGTCTGACCATTGCTCCGGCGCTGCTGAAAGAGCTGTCTGAAAGCGCTGGCACCATCGAGCGCAAACTGGCGTATACCGGTGAAGTGAAAGCGCGTCCGGAACGTATCACCGAAGCGGAATTCCTGTGGCAGCATAACCAGGATCCGATGGCAGTAGACAAACTGGCGGATGGTATCCGTAAGTTTGCCGTTGACCAGGAAAAACTGGAAAAAATGATCGGCGATCTGCTGTAACCCTCAGGCGTGGCCGGTTTTCCGGTCACGCTTCTTCTCTCCCTACTGTCTGCCTTTCCCTTCAGCGTGTATCATTTCGTTAAATAGTTTTTTGAACGGAATGAATATGGACACATTACGCATTGGTTTAGTTTCGGTTTCCGATCGCGCATCCAGCGGTATTTACCAGGATAAGGGTATTCCTGCGCTTGAGGAGTGGCTGGCGAGCGCGCTGACAACGCCGTTTCAGATTGAGACCCGATTGATCCCGGACGAGCAAAGCATCATTGAACAAACGCTGTGCGAGCTGGTGGACGAAATGAGTTGCCATCTGGTGCTGACGACTGGCGGCACCGGGCCTGCGCGACGCGACGTAACGCCGGACGCGACGCTGGCGGTCGCCGATCGCGAAATGCCGGGGTTTGGTGAGCAGATGCGGCAAATCAGCCTCAATTTTGTACCGACGGCGATCCTCTCTCGCCAGGTCGGCGTGATCCGCAAACAGGCATTGATCCTGAATTTGCCCGGCCAGCCCAAATCGATCAAAGAGACGCTGGAAGGCCTAAAAAGCGCTGACGGCGAAGTGAAAGTGCCCGGTATTTTTGCCAGTGTTCCGTATTGTGTACAGCTGCTTGACGGACCTTATGTTGAAACCAATCCGCAAGTTGTAGCATCTTTCCGGCCTAAAAATGCAAGGCGGGAAATATTATCCTAAAAGTTAATCTTTTCTGAAATAAAAACGGCGAACCATGGCGTGTTGATTTATTTACGGTATAGTAATTTTTAATTTACATAATTCGTAATAATTAAATAAGCCCTCTCTATTTACAAATGGTTCGCTATGTCAAATGCCACTCGTCCTCTGAACAGACAGGATTATAAAACGCTGACGCTTGCTGCCCTCGGCGGTGCGCTGGAGTTTTACGATTTCATCATTTTCGTCTTCTTCGCCGCCGTGGTTGGCAAGCTTTTCTTCCCGGAGGATATTCCGGAATGGCTGCGCCAGGTGCAAACCTTTGGCATTTTTGCCGCCGGTTATCTGGCGCGTCCGCTTGGTGGCATTGTCATGGCGCACTTCGGCGATCTGGTCGGGCGCAAGAAGATGTTTACCCTGAGTATTCTGCTGATGGCGTTACCGACGCTGGCGATTGGTTTGCTGCCAACGTATGCCTCAACAGGTATTGTGGCGCCGCTGTTGCTGCTCTCGATGCGTGTTTTACAGGGGGCGGCCATCGGTGGTGAAGTGCCTGGCGCGTGGGTGTTTGTGGCGGAGCATGTTCCGGCGCGTCGCATCGGTATTGCTTGTGGTACCTTAACAGCGGGCCTGACCGTGGGGATTTTGCTCGGTTCGGTGGTGGCGACACTGGTTAATACCAGCATGACGCAACAATCTATTCATGATGGCGGCTGGCGTATTCCGTTCCTGCTGGGCGGCGCATTTGGCCTGGTGGCGATGTATCTGCGCCGCTGGTTACAAGAAACACCCGTCTTTCTTGAGATGCAGCAACGTAAAGCGCTGGCGAAGGAATTACCTGTTAAATCAGTCGTGTTGAAACATAAAAAAGCAGTGATGATTTCCATGCTGCTGACCTGGCTGCTTTCCGCCGGGATTGTGGTGGTGATTCTGATGTCACCGGTCTGGCTGCAAAAACAGTATGGTTTTGCTCCGGCCCTGACGTTGCAGGCCAATAGCATTGCGACCATTATGCTTTGCTTTGGTTGTCTGACCGCCGGGTTGCTGATCGATAAATTTGGCGCCAGTCGCACCTTTATTATTGGCAGCGTGCTACTTGCCTGTTCCAGTTGGTTTTTCTACCACCTTGTGGGAGCACACCCTGAGCAGCTCTTTGTCCTGTATGGTTTGGTGGGGCTGTGCGTTGGCGTGGTCGGCGCGGTTCCTTACGTAATGGTGCGGGCGTTTCCGGCAGAGGTTCGCTTCACGGGTATCTCTTTCTCGTATAACGTCTCATACGCTATTTTCGGCGGCCTGACTCCGATTGCGGTGACCCTGCTAATGGGGGTTTCGCCGATGGCACCTGCCTGGTATGTACTGGTGTTATCACTTATTGGTTTAGCGCTGGGGATCTGGCTGCGTCAGGATCTCCATCACCAGGATAGCGTAGCGGAGCGGCCGGTAGAGCAAGCATAAACAAACGGAACCTCAGGCTCCGTTTTCATCTTGAGTGGGCCGAGGGTAATTAATGTGCACCAGGTTACTAAAAGCCTGTAACGGCTGAGGGCGGGAGCATGTCAGGAAGAGTGATATGAGAAGAAATGCGAAGCCAGGCTTCGCATTTTAGCATTCAGCGCAGGAATTAATGCTTTTCACCAATTGGCAGTATTGTGCGTTCGAACTGTTCATTCAGCACTTCGCCCATTGCAAGGTAGATGGCGCTCGCGCCACAAACCAGACCGATCCAACCCGCGACATGTACGATGCTTTCGTTATCAGCCAGATGACCTACCGCCAGCAAGGCGAACAATATGGTCAGGCTCAGGAAAACGAACTGCAGCGCACGCGCGCCTTTCAGCGTACCAAAGAACATAAACAGGGTGAATACGCCCCAAATCCCCAGATAAACGCCGAGGAAATGGCCGTTTGTTGCATCCGCAAGACCCATTTTCGGAAACAGCAGAATCGCGACCAGCGTTAACCAGAAAGAACCATAAGAGGTGAACGCAGTTAAACCAAAGGTGTTGCCCTTTTTATATTCAAGCAGGCCCGCGAGAATTTGTGCGATACCACCATAGAAAATGCCCATCGCCAGAATAATGCCGTCCATTGGGAATAAACCAATATTATGCAGGTTAAGCAGAATAGTGGTCATGCCGAAACCCATTAAGCCCAGCGGAGCCGGATTAGCCAACTTAGTGTTGCCCATAATTCCTCAAAATAAATCAATATGGAAAGGGAGAAATGAAAGCCCCCGCACCCTGTTGAACTGGCGGGGTGCGGCATCATAATTAGCGCTAATGGGCCTGTCTATGATCTGAACTGGTGTAAATTAAAAAATTTTTTATCGTTTGCCCCTTGATGAGCCGCTTAGCGACCCCATCTTGTAGTCAACCGCAGTGTGTGGGCCTGAAAAAAAACGATACAGGGTGGTTGAAACAGCACGTTTCGCCCTTATTACAGGTTCACAACCACATGATGACGAATTTTTAGTGGAGACGTTTAGATGGGTAAAATTATTGGTATCGACCTTGGGACAACCAACTCTTGTGTAGCCATTATGGATGGCTCTCAGGCTCGTGTGCTGGAAAATGCTGAAGGCGATCGCACCACTCCTTCTATCATTGCTTACACACAGGATGGTGAAACTCTGGTAGGTCAGCCGGCTAAACGTCAGGCCGTGACGAACCCGCAAAACACCCTGTTTGCGATCAAACGCCTGATCGGCCGCCGCTTCCAGGATGAAGAAGTCCAGCGTGACGAAGCTATCATGCCTTACAAAATCATTGCTGCTGATAACGGCGATGCATGGCTTGATGTAAAAGGCACCAAAATGGCACCGCCGCAGATCTCTGCCGAAGTGCTGAAAAAAATGAAAAAAACTGCTGAAGATTACCTGGGTGAGCCGGTAACTGAAGCGGTTATCACCGTACCTGCTTACTTTAACGATGCTCAGCGTCAGGCAACTAAAGACGCTGGCCGTATCGCAGGTCTGGAAGTAAAACGTATCATTAACGAACCGACAGCGGCAGCGCTGGCCTACGGTCTGGATAAAGAAACCGGTAACCGCACCATCGCGGTTTACGACCTGGGTGGTGGTACGTTCGATATCTCAATCATCGAAATCGATGAAGTCGACGGCGAAAAAACCTTCGAAGTACTGGCTACCAACGGGGACACCCATCTGGGTGGTGAAGACTTCGACAGCCGCCTGATCAACTATCTGGTGGAAGAGTTCAGAAAAGAGCAAGGTATCGATCTGCGCAACGATCCGCTGGCGATGCAGCGTCTGAAAGAAGCGGCAGAAAAAGCGAAAATCGAGCTCTCTTCCGCGCAGCAGACCGACGTGAACCTGCCGTACATCACTGCAGACGCGACCGGTCCGAAACACATGAATATTAAAGTGACTCGTGCGAAACTGGAAAGCCTGGTGGAAGATCTGGTTAACCGTTCTATTGAGCCGCTGAAAGTTGCACTGCAGGATGCTGGCCTGTCCGTATCCGACATCAACGACGTGATCCTGGTCGGTGGTCAGACTCGTATGCCGATGGTGCAGAAAAAAGTGGCTGAGTTCTTCGGTAAAGAGCCGCGTAAAGACGTTAACCCGGATGAAGCCGTTGCTATTGGTGCTGCGGTTCAGGGCGGTGTTCTGACGGGTGAAGTTAAAGACGTTCTGCTGCTGGATGTTACCCCGCTGTCGCTGGGTATCGAAACCATGGGCGGCGTGATGACTGCGCTGATCAACAAAAACACCACCATCCCGACTAAGCACAGCCAGGTATTCTCTACTGCGGAAGATAACCAGTCCGCAGTAACCATCCATGTGCTGCAGGGTGAACGTAAACGTGCGTCCGATAACAAATCTCTGGGTCAGTTCAACCTGGATGGAATCAACCCGGCACCGCGCGGCATGCCGCAGATTGAAGTTACCTTCGATATCGACGCTGACGGTATTCTGCACGTTTCCGCGAAAGATAAAAACAGTGGTAAAGAGCAGAAGATCACCATCAAGGCTTCTTCTGGTCTGAATGAAGATGAAATCGCGAAAATGGTTCGTGACGCAGAAGCGAATGCTGAATCTGACCGTAAGTTCGAAGAACTGGTGCAAACCCGTAACCAGGGCGACCATCTGCTGCACAGCACGCGTAAGCAGGTTCAAGAAGCAGGCGATAAACTGCCAGCAGAAGACAAAACGGCTATCGAGTCTGCACTGAGTGAGCTGGAAGTTGCGCTGAAAGGCGAAGACAAAGCCGAAATCGAAGCGAAAATGCAGGCGCTGGCACAGGTTTCCCAGAAACTGTTGGAAATAGCACAACAGCAGCATGCGCAGCAGCAAGCGGGCGCTGATGCTTCCGCGAACAACGCGAAAGATGACGATGTTGTCGACGCCGAGTTCGAAGAAGTCAAAGACAAAAAATAATCGCCCTGATGCAGGGTAGATAACCAGCACGGGCGTCGGAGTTTTCTCCACGCCCGTGCTCGTATGTTAAGGGGCAGATAAACCGATGGCGAAGCAAGATTATTACGAGATTTTAGGCGTTCCGAAAACAGCGGAAGAGCGTGAAATCAAAAAGGCGTATAAACGCCTGGCCATGAAATATCACCCGGACCGCAACCAGGGCGATAAAGAGGCCGAAGCCAAATTTAAAGAGATAAAAGAAGCCTATGAAGTCCTGACCGATGCCCAGAAACGTGCGGCTTACGATCAGTACGGACATGCAGCATTTGAGCAGGGCGGAATGGGTGGTGGTGGATTCGGCGGCGGAGGCGGCTTTGGCGGCGGCGCAGACTTCAGTGACATTTTCGGCGACGTGTTCGGCGATATCTTCGGCGGTGGGCGTGGTCGCCAGCGCGCAGCACGTGGTGCTGACCTGCGCTACAACATGGATCTGACGCTGGAAGAAGCGGTACGCGGCGTGACCAAAGAGATTCGCATTCCAACGCTGGAAGAGTGTGACGTTTGCCACGGCAGCGGCGCTAAACCTGGCACTCAGCCGCAAACCTGTCCGACCTGTCACGGTTCCGGCCAGGTGCAGATGCGCCAGGGATTCTTCGCAGTACAGCAGACCTGTCCGCACTGTCAGGGGCGAGGTACGCTGATTAAAGATCCGTGCAACAAATGTCACGGTCATGGCCGCGTGGAGAAATCCAAAACCCTGTCCGTGAAAATCCCGGCAGGGGTGGACACCGGCGATCGCATCCGCCTGAGCGGCGAAGGCGAAGCGGGTGAGCATGGTGCACCAGCAGGCGATCTGTACGTTCAGGTGCAGGTGAAACAGCACCCTATCTTCGAGCGTGAAGGCAATAACCTGTACTGCGAAGTGCCGATCAACTTTGCTATGGCGGCGTTGGGTGGTGAAATCGAAGTGCCGACGCTGGATGGCCGCGTGAAGCTGAAAGTACCCACTGAAACCCAGACCGGCAAACTGTTCCGCATGCGCGGCAAGGGCGTGAAGTCTGTCCGTGGCGGCGCGCAGGGCGATCTGTTGTGCCGTGTCGTTGTTGAAACGCCGGTTGGTCTGAACGAAAAGCAGAAGCAACTGCTTAAAGATCTGCAGGACAGCTTTGGTGGCCCGACGGGCGAGCACAACAGCCCGCGTTCCAAGAGCTTCTTCGACGGCGTGAAAAAATTTTTCGACGATTTGACGCGCTAAGTCTCCCGCACCGCCTATATCAGGCCCGGCTTTATGCCGGGCCTTTTTTATCGTTTATGGCACTATTCGGAAAAAGAGAATATATGCCCAATTATAATCTGGTTTTACCGAGGATTCGTGAGGGGTAAGATAGTCCGCACAATGGAACAGTGACCGAGAGAATAACATGAAGCTTTTACAGCGTTTCTTTAGCAGCGATGCCGCCGGGGGCATCGTACTTATCATTGCGGCAGCGCTCGCAATGCTGTGTGCCAATCTTGGAGTGACACAGGATCTTTACCACAACTTCCTGTCGACGCCCGTCGAATTCAAGTTCGGTTCGCTGGAAATCAACAAAAACATGCTGCTATGGATCAACGATGCGTTGATG
This sequence comes from Kosakonia arachidis, assembly GCF_900116535.1. Lineage (GTDB taxonomy): Bacteria > Pseudomonadota > Gammaproteobacteria > Enterobacterales > Enterobacteriaceae > Kosakonia > Kosakonia arachidis. Next base: position 524,394 of record NZ_FPAU01000003.1, read on the forward strand.
GCCGTATTTTTCTTGATGATCGGCCTGGAAGTGAAATATGAACTGGTGCAGGGCGCACTTGCCAGCCGCCAGCAGGCCGTATTCCCGGTGATTGCCGCCTTTGGCGGTATGGTTGCGCCCGCATTAATCTTCCTGCTGTTCAATTTCCACGATCCACTGGCGCGACACGGTTGGGCTATTCCAACCGCGACGGATATTGCCTTTGCTCTCGGTGTCCTTGCTTTGCTGGGTAATCGCGTGCCTGTGGCGCTGAAAGTGTTCCTGATGGCGCTGGCGATCATTGACGATCTGGGTGCGATAATCATTATTGCCTTGTTCTACACCAGCGATCTCTCAACCACTGCGCTGGGTGTGGCGGCGGCATCCATTGCCGTACTGGCGATACTGAATGCCTGTAATGTTCGGCGCATCGGTATTTATATGCTGGTTGGGATAGTGCTGTGGACGGCGGTGCTAAAATCCGGCGTCCACGCGACGCTCGCCGGAGTGGTTGTCGGTTTCTTTGTTCCGCTGCGCGAGCAGAGCGGTGTTTCTCCGGCTCGTCAACTGGTCGATGCAATTCATCCGTGGGTTGCATGGCTGATTCTGCCGTTATTTGCTTTTGCGAATGCCGGCGTATCGCTGAGCGGAATGTCTGTATCCGGGCTGGGAGATGTGCTGCCGTTAGGCATTATTGCCGGGCTGGTTCTTGGTAAGCCGCTGGGTATCACAATCTTCTGCTGGCTGGCGTTACGTTTAAAGCTGGCGAAGTTACCACAGGGCGCTGCATTTAAACAGATTATGTCGGTAGGCTTGCTGTGCGGCATTGGCTTTACTATGTCAATTTTTATCGCCTCGCTGGCCTTTGGCGATGCCCATGAGGAGATGATTGCCTGGAGTAAACTGGGGATCCTCACCGGCTCAATTATCTCGGCAGTGGCGGGGTATTGCTTGCTGCGTACTCGTATCGTTCGCACTTAGCAGTGGAAGTGAGTAGAGGGCTATGTCGTATATCAATTACAACCATTTGTATTATTTCTGGCACGTCTACCGTGAAGGCTCCGTCGTTGGAGCAGCGGAGTCGCTCTTTCTGACTCCGCAGACCATCACCGGGCAAATAAAATCCCTTGAGGAGCGTCTACAAGGCAAGCTCTTCAAACGTAAGGGTCGTGGGCTGGAACCGACAGAACTGGGCGAACTGGTGTTTCGTTACGCAGATAAGATGTTCACGCTCAGTCAGGAGATGCTCGATATTATCAATTATCGCAAAGAGTCCAGCCTGTTATTTGATGTCGGCGTGGCGGATGCGCTCTCCAAGCGGCTGGTTAGCACTATCCTCAGCGTGGCGATAAGTGAGGGAGAACCAATCCATTTACGTTGTTTTGAATCGACGCATGAACTCCTGCTGGAGCAGCTAAGCCAGCATAAGCTCGACATGATTATCTCTGACTGCCCAATCGATTCCACCCAGCAAGAGGGGCTTTTTTCGGTGAAAATTGGCGAATGCAGCGTCAGTTTCTGGGGCAGTAATCCGTTGCCGAAAACGCCTTTTCCGCTTTGTTTGCAGGAGCGGCGCTTATTAATTCCAGGACGACGTTCAATGCTGGGGCGCAGGCTGCTGAACTGGTTTAATACGCAAGATTTGCAAGTGGAGATTCTTGGGGAGTTTGATGATGCTGCGCTGATGAAGGCGTTTGGTGTCGCGCACAATGCTATTTTTGTTGCCCCGACGCGCTACGCTCACGATCTTTTTGCCGATGAAAGCATGGTTGAAATCGGTCGGGTGGATAATGTGATGGAGGAGTATCACGCAATTTTTGCAGAACGGATGATTCAGCATCCTGCTGTGCAGCGCATTTGCAATCAGGATTACTCGGCACTTTTCGATCTGCCTCAAAAATAAAAAACCCGCCGAAGCGGGTTTTTTCACAAAGCCAGAAAACGTAGCGATTAAGCCAGTTTGTTGATCTGCGCGGTCAGATTAGCCTTATGGCGCGCTGCTTTGTTTTTGTGGATCAGACCTTTAGCGGCCTGACGATCCACGATCGGTTGCATGTCGTTAAATGCTTTCTGTGCAGCCGCTTTGTCGCCAGTTTCAATTGCTGCGTATACTTTCTTGATGAAAGTACGCATCATTGAGCGACGGCTTGCGTTGTGCTTGCGGGCCTTTTCAGACTGAACGGCACGCTTCTTAGCTGATTTGATATTAGCCAAGGTCCAACTCCCAAATATGATCTTTATGGACAATTCAAAGGCCGGGGAATATGCCCTTTTAGCCTTCTTTTGTCAATGGATTTGTGCAAATAAGCGCCGTTAAAATACAACGCTCGTTACGTAGTGATGGCGCAAGATTCTAACAGCTTGCTTGTCGCGAATACAGCTTTTCCACCAGAAAAATCGCTCACGAGGTCAGATTTTCATGCCAGCGGCGGGCAGCCTGATGAAATCCTTCTCCTTTCTGCTGTGTGAAAGCAATCGTCGGTTAACGTTGCCCGTTGTACAAGGTATAATCCGACGATTTTCACTGTTTTGAGCCAGACATGAAGCTGATACGCGGCATACATAACCTCAGCCAGGCACCCTTCGGGTGCGTGCTGACGATTGGTAATTTCGATGGCGTGCATCGTGGCCATCAGGCGCTTTTACAAGGGCTTGGCGCAGAAGGCCGGGCGCGTAGTTTGCCGGTGGTGGTGATGATTTTTGAACCACAGCCGCTGGAACTGTTCGCCGGGCAGAAAGCCCCTGCGCGTCTTACCCGGCTACGTGAAAAGCTGCGCTGGCTGGCAGCGTGTGGCGTGGATTATGTTCTGTGCGTTCGTTTTGACCGCCGTTTTGCGGCATTCACCGCACAAACCTTTGTCAGTGAACTGCTGGTTGACCGCCTTGGTGTGAAATTTCTCGCAGTGGGTGACGATTTCCGTTTTGGCGCTGGTCGCCAAGGGGATTTCTTGTTATTACAGAAGGCTGGTCAAAAATATGGCTTTGACGTCACCAGTACGCAAACTTTCTTTGATGGCGGTGTTCGCGTGAGCAGCACGGCTGTGCGTCAGGCATTGGCTGACGACAACCTTCAGTTGGCTGAACAGTTGCTTGGCCATCCGTTCAGCATCTCCGGGCGCGTAGTACACGGTGATGAACTGGGGCGTACCATTGGTTTCCCGACGGCGAATTTACCGCTGCGCCGTCAGGTCTCCCCGGTAAAAGGGGTCTATGCGGTGGAAGTGGCTGGACTGGGCGATACGCTTTACCCGGGCGTAGCCAATATCGGCACTCGCCCGACGGTTGCAGGCGTGCGCCAGCAGCTGGAAGTACATCTTTTGGATGTTGTAATAGACCTCTACGGACGTCATATAGATGTTGTGTTGCGTAAAAAATTACGCGATGAACAGCGATTTGCTTCGCTCGATGAGCTGAAAGCGCAAATCGCCCGCGATGAGGTAGCGGCCCGCGAGTTTTTTGGGCTATCTAAACCGGCTTAAGGCCTGGTGGTATTAATCAAACCGAAATACGGAACCGAGAATCTGATGAGTGACTATAAATCTACCCTGAATTTGCCGGAAACAGGGTTCCCGATGCGCGGCGATCTCGCCAAGCGTGAGCCGGGAATGCTGGCGCGTTGGACTGATGATGACCTGTACGGCATCATCCGTGCAGCGAAAAAAGGCAAAAAAACCTTCATTCTGCATGATGGCCCTCCATATGCGAATGGCAGCATTCATATTGGTCACTCGGTTAACAAGATTCTGAAAGACATTATTGTGAAGTCCAAAGGACTCGCAGGTTATGACTCTCCCTATGTCCCGGGTTGGGATTGCCATGGTCTGCCCATTGAGTTGAAAGTGGAGCAGGAGTTCGGTAAGCCGGGTGAGAAATTCACCGCTGCGGAGTTCCGTGCCAAATGCCGTGAATATGCCGCAACGCAGGTTGACGGTCAGCGCAAAGACTTTATCCGTCTCGGCGTGCTGGGCGACTGGTCGCACCCGTATCTGACCATGGATTTTAAAACCGAAGCCAATATTATCCGCGCGCTGGGCAAAATCATCGGCAACGGCCACCTGCTAAAAGGCGCCAAGCCGGTGCACTGGTGTGTCGATTGCCGCTCCGCGTTGGCGGAAGCAGAAGTGGAGTATTATGACAAAACATCGCCGTCCATCGACGTGGCATTCCATGCGGTTGACCAGGACGCAGTAAAAGCCAAATTTGGCGTTGCAACTGTTAACGGCCCGGTGTCTCTGGTTATCTGGACCACCACGCCGTGGACACTGCCTGCTAACCGCGCAATTTCTCTCGCGCCGGAATTTGAGTATGCGCTGGTGCAGATTGATGGTCAGGCGCTGATCCTGGCGAAAGATCTGGTCGAGAGCGTGATGAAACGCATCGGCACCGCAGAATACAACGTGCTGGGAACGGTAAAGGGTTCCGAGCTGGAATTGATGCGCTTTAAACATCCATTCCTGGATTTTGATGTCCCTGCGATCCTCGGCGATCACGTTACACTGGAAGCGGGTACCGGTGCGGTACATACCGCTGGCGGTCACGGCCCGGACGACTATACCATCAGCCTGAAATACGGTCTGGAAATCGCCAACCCGGTTGGTCCGGACGGCACCTATCTGCCGGGTACTTACCCGACGCTGGATGGTGTCAATGTGTTCAAAGCTAACGATATGATCGTTGCGCTGCTGACGGAAAAAGGCGCGCTGCTGCACGTTGAAAAAATGCAGCACAGCTATCCTTGCTGCTGGCGTCATAAATCGCCGATTATCTTCCGTGCCACGCCGCAGTGGTTCGTCAGCATGGATCAGAAGGGTTTGCGTGCTCAGTCGCTGAGCGAAATCAAAGGTGTGCAGTGGATCCCGGATTGGGGACAGGCGCGTATCGAATCTATGGTCGCCAACCGTCCTGACTGGTGTATCTCCCGCCAGCGTACCTGGGGCGTGCCGATGGCGCTGTTCGTGCATAAAGACACCGAAGAGCTGCACCCTCGCACGCTCGAGCTGATCGAAGCCGTTGCCAAATACGTTGAAGCCGACGGTATTCAGGCATGGTGGGATCTCGACCCGCGCGATATTATGGGTGATGACGCTGACAACTATGTCAAAGTGCCTGATACGCTGGACGTCTGGTTCGATTCCGGTTCAACTCACGCTTCCGTGGTTGATGTGCGTCCAGAGTTTGCCGGTCACGCAGCGGATATGTATCTGGAAGGCTCGGATCAGCATCGCGGCTGGTTTATGTCCTCGCTGATGATCTCCACGGCGATGAAGGGTAAAGCGCCGTACCGCCAGGTGCTGACACACGGTTTCACCGTGGATGGTCAGGGCCGCAAGATGTCCAAATCCATCGGCAACACCGTTTCCCCACAGGATGTGATGAACAAACTAGGCGCGGATATCCTGCGCTTGTGGGTCGCTTCAACCGATTACACGGGTGAAATGGCGGTTTCTGACGAGATCCTGAAACGCGCAGCGGACAGCTATCGTCGTATCCGTAACACCGCTCGCTTCCTGCTGGCAAACCTCAACGGCTTCGATCCGGCGAAAGATATGGTGAAACCGGAAGAGATGGTTGTGCTGGATCGCTGGGCTGTGGGCTGTGCGAAAGCGGCTCAGGAAGATATTGTTCAGGCCTATGATTCCTATGATTTCCACGAAGTGGTGCAACGCCTGATGCGTTTTTGCTCCATCGAAATGGGTTCGTTCTATCTCGACATCATCAAAGACCGCCAGTACACCGCGAAAGCGGACAGCGTGGCGCGTCGCAGCTGCCAGACTGCGCTGTACCATATCGCAGAAGCGCTGGTACGCTGGATGGCGCCGATCATGTCCTTTACCGCCGATGAGATCTGGGGTTACCTGCCGGGCGATCGCGAGAAGTATGTCTTTACCGGCGAGTGGTACGAAGGCCTGTTCAGCCTGGCTGAAAGCGAAGCGATGAACGATGCCTTCTGGGAAGAGCTACTGAAGGTGCGCGGCGAAGTGAACAAGGTTATTGAGCAGGCGCGCGCTGACAAGAAAGTCGGTGGCTCTCTGGAAGCGGCAGTTACGCTGTTCGCCGAGCCGGAGCTGGCAGCGAAGCTGACCGCGCTGGGCGACGAATTGCGATTTGTCCTGTTGACCTCCGGGGCCAAAGTTGCGGATTATGCCAGCGCTTCAGAGGATGCTCAGCAGAGCGAACAGCTCAAAGGGCTGAAAGTCGCGCTGAGCAAAGCCGACGGTGATAAGTGCCCGCGCTGCTGGCATTACACCAATGATGTCGGCCAGGTGGCGGAGCACGCAGATATCTGCGGACGCTGTGTGAGCAACGTCGCCGGTGACGGCGAAAAACGTAAGTTTGCCTGATGAGTAAGCCTCTCTGTTCTACAGGACTACGCTGGCTGTGGCTGGTTGTGGTTGTGCTGATTATCGATCTGGGCTGTAAATACCTGATCCTCCAGAACTTTGCTCTGGGGGATACGGTGTCGCTGTTCCCATCGCTCAATCTGCACTATGCGCGTAACTATGGCGCGGCATTCAGTTTTATGGCTGACAGCGGTGGTTGGCAGCGCTGGTTCTTTGCCGGTATTGCTATCGGTATCTGCGTGGTGCTGACGGTACTGATGTACCGTGGGAAAGCCACGCAAAAGCTGAATAACATCGCTTATGCGCTGATTATCGGCGGCGCGCTCGGTAATCTCTTCGACCGCTTATGGCATGGCTTCGTCGTCGATATGATCGATTTCTACGTCGGCGACTGGCATTTTGCTACCTTTAACCTTGCCGATAGCGCAATTTGTATCGGCGCGGCGTTGATTGTGCTGGAAGGCTTTTTGCCTAAACCTGCAGCGAAAGAGCAGGTATAAATGTAAATGCCGGGCGCTTTGCTTGCCCGGCCTACAGAATTTGTGGCCACCTGTTTACCTGGTAAGCAAAGCGTCACCGGGTAAACAGGTGAGTCAAAACAAGCGAGCAACCTGCATGTCTAAATCCGTACAGAGCGATAGCGCAGTGCTGGTGCACTTTACGCTCAAGCTCGAAGATGGTTCTCTTGCCGAGTCAACCCGCAACAACGGCAAACCGGCGCTATTTCGTCTGGGCGATGGTTCGCTCTCTGAGGGAATGGAGCAACACTTGCTGGGTCTGAAAGCTGGGGAAAAAAAGGTTTTCTCTCTCGAGCCGGATGCCGCATTCGGTACGCCGAGCCCGGACCTGATTCAGTACTTCTCTCGCCGTGAGTTTATGGATGCCGGGGAGCCTGAAATCGGGGCGATTATGCTCTTTACCGCAATGGATGGCAGCGAAATGCCGGGTGTGATCCGTGAAATTAATGGCGACTCTATCACCGTCGATTTCAACCATCCACTGGCGGGCAGAACCGTCCATTTTGATATCGATGTGCTGGAAGTCGATCCGGTACTGGAGGAAACGAATGCAGATCCTGTTGGCTAACCCGCGCGGTTTTTGCGCCGGCGTTGACCGCGCTATCAGCATTGTTGAAAACGCGCTGGCTCTGTATGGCGCGCCAATTTATGTGCGCCACGAAGTGGTACACAACCGTTATGTTGTTGATAGCCTGCGCGAGCGTGGGGCTATTTTTATTGAGCAGTTAAGTGAAGTGCCGGATGGCGCAATCCTGATTTTCTCTGCCCATGGTGTTTCCCAGGCGGTGCGTAATGAAGCGAAAAGCCGCGATTTGACGGTTTTCGATGCCACCTGTCCGTTGGTAACAAAAGTGCATATGGAAGTGGCTCGCGCCAGCCGACGTGGTGAGGAAGCGATCCTGATCGGCCACGCCGGGCACCCGGAAGTGGAAGGTACGATGGGGCAGTACAGCAACCCAAAAGGGGGCATGTACCTGGTCGAATCGCCTGCTGATGTTGCTACGCTCAATATCAAAGATGCGGGCAAACTGTCGTTTATGACGCAGACCACACTCTCGGTGGACGATACTTCTGATGTCATTGACGCGCTGCGCGCCCGTTTCCCGCAGATTGTTGGCCCGCGTAAAGATGACATCTGTTATGCCACGACCAACCGTCAGGAAGCGGTGCGGGCGCTGGCCGAACAGGCGGAAGTGGTGCTTGTGGTGGGGTCGAAAAACTCATCCAACTCCAACCGTCTGGCTGAACTGGCGCAGCGGATGGGCAAAAGCGCTTATTTGATCGATGACGCTTCTGATATCCAGGAGAACTGGGTTAAAGGTATCAAATGTGTCGGCGTAACTGCTGGTGCCTCCGCGCCTGACATTCTGGTGCAGAACGTGATTGTCCGCCTGCAGGAGCTGGGCGGCGGTGAAGCCATTCCGCTGGAAGGTCGTGAAGAGAACATTGTCTTTGAAGTGCCAAAAGAGCTAAGGGTTGATGTTCGCGAGGTCGAATAACATTTTACCCTAAACTTTGTGCGAAGATGCCAGACTGAGTCTGGCATTTTTTATGGATTTCACTTCAGGAGGCACTATGCGTTTGCCAATGATCCTCGACACCGATCCGGGTATTGATGATGCCATTGCCATTGCTGCCGCGCTGTATGCACCGCAGTGCGAACTTAAACTGATTACCACCGTTGCCGGTAATGTCTCGCTGGAAAAAACCACTCGCAACGCCCTGCAACTGCTCAACTTCTGGCAGGCCGACATCCCGCTGGCGCAAGGTGCGGCGACACCCTTATTGCGCCCACTGCACAGCGCTGCCGAAGTGCACGGGGAGTCCGGCATGGATGGCTACGACTTTGTCGAGCATCAGCGCCAGCCGCTGTCTAAACCGGCATTTCAGGCAATACGCGATACGCTAATGGTGTCTGCTGAACCCGTCACGCTGGTGACCATCGGCCCGTTGACTAATATAGCGCTGCTGCTGTCGCACTACCCGGAGTGCCAGTTCAATATTCGTCGTCTGGTGATGATGGGCGGCTCCGCCGGGCGGGGTAACTTCACTCCAAATGCCGAATTTAATATCGCTATCGATCCGGAAGCTGCCGCCCGAGTGTTTCACAGCGGCCTCGAGATCGTGATGTGTGGGCTGGATGTCACTAACCGGGCGACACTGACGCCTGAGTTCCTTGCAACGCTACCCGCGCTCAACAAAACCGGGCATATGCTGCATGCGTTGTTTAGCCACTATCGCAGCGGCAGCATGGCAACCGGGCTGCGCATGCACGATCTCTGCGCAATTGCCTGGCTGGTCCGCCCGGAGCTGTTTACGCTGACATCATGTTTTGTGGCGGTGGAGACGCAGGGGAAATATACCTCTGGTACGACGGTGGTGGATATCGACGGTAAGTTGAAGCAGAAACCGAATGCGCAGGTCGCACTGGATATTGACGTGGAAGGTTTTCGTCACTGGGTGGCAGAAGTGCTGGCGCTCGCACCCTGATGTATCATGTCTTTTACTGATATTTTCGGCTGTATATCATTAATTTCTAATTATCGGTGTTTTCGGCTGGTAGCCCCGACGTGGGCTGGTTAATCTGGAAACGATTATTACGCATTTTTTTAACAAAAGAGTACAACTATGCATGATGCACCAACCCGCGTAGCCATCGCGGGTGCTGGCGGGCGTATGGGCCGCCAATTGATCCAGGCCACATTGGCGATGGAAGGCGTGGCGCTTGGCGCAGCACTGGAACGTGAAGGGTCTTCTCTGTTAGGCGTTGATGCGGGAGAACTGGCCGGTACGGCGAAAACGGGTGTTACAGTACAAAGCAGCCTTGATGCAGTCAAAGACGATTTCGACATATTTATCGACTTTACTCGCCCGGAAGGAACGCTGGCGCATCTGGCCTTTTGTCGCCAGCAGCAAAAAGGCATGGTAATTGGTACCACCGGATTTGACGACGCGGGCAAACAGGCGATTAGTGATGCTTCACAAGACATTGCCATTGTCTTCGCGGCGAACTTTAGCGTAGGCGTAAACGTGATGCTGAAGTTGCTGGAGAAAGCGGCGAAAGTGATGGGCGATTACACCGATATCGAGATCGTTGAAGCGCATCACCGCTACAAAGTCGATGCGCCGTCCGGTACGGCGCTGGCGATGGGCGAAGCCATCGCGAAGTCACTGAATAAAGATTTAAAAGAATGTGCGGTTTATTCACGTGAAGGGCATACCGGTGAGCGCGTCCCTGGCTCGATTGGCTTTGCCACGGTCCGTGCAGGTGACATCGTCGGCGAACATACAGCTATGTTCGCCGATATTGGCGAACGTGTAGAAATTACGCATAAAGCCTCCAGCCGCATGACTTTCGCCAATGGTGCCGTGCGTTCTGCTTTGTGGCTAAAAGGAAAGCATAATGGACTTTTTGATATGCGAGATGTGCTTGATCTCAATAATTTGTAAGAGTTATTACCCATCGTGATGTGGTTGTTGCAGTCGTAATTGATTGATTGCAAAGGGCAGTATTTTATTGCCCTTTTATTTTCTCTTTTTTTCCCAATTTATTAGGTCAAAATGGTCTAATCTTCAATTATGCCCTGCTTTTTTCGCGCTAAAATATAAATTTTGACCATTTGGTCCACTTTCTTGTGACAGGATTGTCTCTCCCAAAGTTTTCTTGCTACGAAATCGTTTTCGTTGTTGGTTTTTTTTGATCTTTTTATCTGTTAAACCCAGTAATGAAGGGCAGTGGCGTAAAAGAACAAGAAAAAAATGTGAGATAAGTTGACTTTTAACCAACATCTCTCCAGAATGCCGCCGTTTGCCAAAAATCCACGGCCAGCAAATTTGCATTGATTCATCATCTCGATATGAATTAATATGCAAATAAAGTGAGTGAATATTCTCTGGAGGACGTTTTGATTAAGTCAGCGCTATTGGTTCTGGAAGACGGAACCCAGTTTCACGGTCGGGCCATTGGGGCAACGGGCACGGCAGTTGGGGAAGTCGTTTTCAATACTTCAATGACCGGTTATCAAGAAATCCTCACTGATCCTTCCTACTCCCGCCAAATTGTTACTCTTACTTATCCTCATATCGGCAATGTCGGCACCAACTCCGCTGACGAAGAATCTTCTCAGGTACATGCGCAAGGCCTGGTCATTCGTGATCTGCCACTGATTGCCAGTAACTACCGTAATACCGAAGACCTCTCTTCTTACCTGAAGCGCCATAATATTGTGGCGATTGCTGATATAGATACCCGTAAGCTGACGCGTTTGCTGCGTGAAAAAGGCGCGCAAAACGGCTGCATCATCGCTGGTGATAATGTCGATGCTGCAGTGGCGCTGGAGAAAGCGAAAGCGTTCCCGGGTCTGAACGGAATGGATCTGGCAAAAGAAGTGACGACAGCGGAAACCTACAGCTGGACCCAGGGCAGTTGGACGCTGGCAAGTGAACTGCCGCAGGCGAAAGCGGCGAGCGAATTACCGTTCCACGTTGTCGCTTACGACTACGGCGCGAAACGTAATATCCTGCGAATGTTGGTTGATCGCGGTTGCCGTTTAACGGTCGTACCGGCGAAAACCCCTGCGGCGGACGTACTGAAGCTCAATCCGGACGGTATCTTCCTTTCCAACGGCCCAGGTGACCCGGCGCCGTGTGATTACGCGATTGAAGCGATTAAAACCTTCCTGGAAACGGATATTCCGGTGTTCGGCATCTGTCTTGGTCACCAACTGCTTGCGCTGGCGAGTGGAGCCAACACCATGAAGATGAAATTCGGCCACCACGGCGGCAACCATCCGGTAAAAGATATTGATAATAATACCGTGATGATCACCGCGCAGAACCACGGTTTTGCCGTTGATGAAGCCTCAATGCCTGCCAATTTGCGAGTGACGCACAAATCGCTGTTCGACGGCACACTGCAAGGTATCCATCGCACCGACAAGCCGGCGTTCAGTTTCCAGGGCCACCCGGAAGCCAGCCCGGGACCGCACGATGCCGCACCGCTGTTTGACCACTTTATTGAGCTCATTGAGCAGTATCGTAACACCGCCAAATAATCAGGAGAAGAAGAGCCATGCCAAAACGTACAGACATAAAAAGTATCCTGATCCTTGGTGCTGGTCCGATTGTTATCGGCCAGGCGTGTGAGTTCGACTACTCCGGCGCCCAGGCGTGTAAAGCGCTGCGCGAAGAGGGTTATCGCGTTATCCTGGTGAACTCCAACCCGGCGACGATCATGACCGACCCCGAGATGGCGGATGCCACTTATATCGAGCCTATCCACTGGGAAGTGGTACGCAAAATCATCGAAAAAGAGCGTCCGGATGCCGTACTGCCAACCATGGGCGGTCAAACCGCGCTGAACTGTGCACTGGAACTGGAACGTCAGGGCGTGCTCAAAGAGTTCGGCGTCACCATGATTGGCGCGACAGCTGATGCGATTGATAAAGCAGAAGATCGCCGCCGTTTCGACATTGCGATGAAGAAAATCGGTCTCGACACCGCGCGTTCCGGTATCGCTCATACCATGGACGAAGCGCTGGCCGTCGCAGCTGACGTTGGTTTCCCGTGCATTATCCGTCCTTCCTTTACCATGGGCGGCACCGGTGGCGGCATCGCCTATAACCGTGAAGAGTTTGAAGAGATTTGCGCTCGTGGACTGGATCTCTCGCCAACCAATGAACTGCTGATTGATGAATCGCTGATTGGCTGGAAAGAGTATGAGATGGAAGTGGTGCGTGATAGAAACGACAACTGCATCATTGTCTGCTCTATTGAAAACTTCGACGCCATGGGGATCCACACCGGTGACTCTATCACCGTGGCACCAGCACAGACCCTGACCGATAAAGAGTACCAAATCATGCGTAACGCCTCGATGGCGGTACTGCGTGAAATCGGGGTGGAAACCGGCGGCTCGAACGTACAGTTCGCTGTGAACCCGAAAAACGGTCGTCTGATTGTGATTGAAATGAACCCTCGCGTATCCCGCTCTTCTGCGCTGGCTTCAAAAGCGACCGGTTTCCCGATTGCCAAAGTGGCAGCAAAGTTGGCGGTGGGTTATACGCTGGATGAATTGATGAACGACATCACCGGCGGCCGTACTCCGGCATCGTTCGAACCGTCCATCGACTACGTTGTGACCAAGATTCCGCGCTTCAACTTCGAGAAATTTGTTGGCGCTAATGACCGCCTGACCACGCAGATGAAATCAGTCGGTGAAGTAATGGCAATTGGCCGCACGCAGCAGGAGTCGATGCAGAAAGCGCTGCGTGGTCTGGAAGTGGGCGCGACTGGCTTCGACCCGAAAGTGAGCCTTGACGATCCGGAAGCGCTGACCAAAATCCGCCGCGAATTGAAAGACGCAGGTGCAGAGCGTATCTGGTACATCGCTGATGCATTCCGTGCCGGTCTCTCCATTGATGGCGTGTTTAACCTGACCAATATTGATCGCTGGTTCCTGGTGCAGATTGAAGAGCTGGTGCGTCTGGAAGAGAAAGTGGCGGCGGTGGGCATTAACGGTCTGGACGCTGACTTCCTGCTTATCCTGAAACGTAAAGGCTTTGCCGATGCGCGTCTGGCTAAACTGGTTGGCGTACGCGAAGCGGAAATCCGCAAACTGCGCGATCAGTATGACCTGCATCCGGTCTACAAACGCGTGGATACCTGTGCGGCAGAGTTCGCTACGGATACGGCCTATATGTATTCCACTTATGAAGATGAGTGCGAAGCTAACCCGAGCCAGGATCGCGAAAAAATCATGGTACTGGGCGGCGGTCCAAACCGTATCGGACAGGGTATTGAATTCGACTACTGCTGCGTACATGCGTCGCTGGCGCTACGCGAAGACGGTTACGAAACCATAATGGTTAACTGTAACCCGGAAACGGTTTCGACCGATTACGACACCTCTGATCGTCTCTACTTTGAGCCGGTGACCTTCGAAGACGTGCTGGAAATTGTTCGCGTCGAGAAGCCGAAAGGCGTCATCGTGCAGTATGGCGGCCAGACACCGCTGAAACTGGCACGTGCGCTGGAAGCTGCTGGTGTGCCGGTTATCGGTACCAGCCCGGATGCGATTGACCGTGCGGAAGATCGTGAGCGCTTCCAGAAGGCAGTTGACCGTCTGAAGCTGAAACAGCCAGCAAATGCTACCGTCACGGCGACTGAGCAGGCTGTAGAAAAGGCGAAAGAGATTGGTTACCCGCTGGTGGTGCGCCCGTCCTACGTGCTGGGTGGCCGTGCGATGGAAATCGTCTACGACGAAGTCGATCTACGTCGCTACTTTATGACGGCAGTGAGCGTTTCCAACGATGCACCGGTTCTGCTTGATCGTTTCCTCGATGATGCGGTAGAAGTGGATGTCGATGCCATTTGCGATGGTGAAAGGGTGCTGATTGGCGGCATCATGGAGCACATCGAACAGGCGGGTGTCCACTCCGGCGACTCCGCTTGCTCTCTGCCAGCTTACACGCTGAGCCAGGAAATTCAGGACGTCATGCGCCAGCAGGTGCAGAAACTGGCGTTCGAGTTGCAGGTTCGTGGTCTTATGAACGTACAGTTCGCGGTGAAAGACAACGAAGTTTACCTGATTGAGGTGAACCCGCGTGCGGCGCGTACCGTGCCGTTCGTCTCCAAAGCTACCGGTGTGCAGTTAGCGAAAGTGGCGGCGCGCGTAATGACTGGTAAAACGCTGGCCGAGCAGGGACATACCAAAGAGATCATCCCGCCGTATTACTCAGTGAAAGAAGTGGTATTGCCATTTAACAAGTTCCCTGGCGTTGACCCGCTGTTAGGGCCAGAAATGCGCTCTACCGGTGAGGTGATGGGCGTCGGGCGCACCTTCGCTGAAGCATTTGCCAAAGCACAGCTCGGCAGCAACTCAACGATGAAGAAATATGGTCGTGCGTTGCTCTCTGTTCGCGAAGGCGATAAAGAGCGCGTGGTGGATCTGGCGGCTAAACTGCTGAAACAGGGCTTTGAACTGGATGCAACTCACGGCACAGCGATTGTACTGGGCGAAGCCGGTATCAATCCGCGTCTGGTGAACAAAGTGCATGAAGGTCGCCCGCACATTCAGGATCGTATCAAGAATGGTGAGTACACCTACATCATTAACACCACGGCAGGTCGTCAGGCGATTGAGGATTCCAAACTGATTCGCCGCAGCGCACTGCAATACAAAGTGCACTACGACACCACGCTGAACGGCGGCTTCGCCACCGCGATGGCCCTGAATGCGGACGCTACAGAGAAAGTGATTTCCGTGCAGGAAATGCACGCGCAAATCCGCAAGTAAGCCTGACACCGGCCCGTTTCGCGGGCCGGTTTTCCTTTCCCGACTTCTGGTTCCTGTAGACCTGATAAGCGAAGCACCCTCAGGTCTGCAACCTTCAGAGTGTTCTGCATTTCTCTACGCTTACAGAGTGTTAACCTAAAATAGCTTAACAGACGAATGAAATTCACTGAAAGCAGGGAGATAACCATGCAAATGAACAAACTTCTGATGACGTCGATTTTTACCGCTGCAGCGTTGTTTACCGTTGCTGGTTGTTCTTCAAATCAGGCTGTGCGCACCACGGATGGACGTACCATTGTGACCGATGGTAAACCGAAGGTGGATGATGACACCGGGATGGTTTCCTATAAAAATGCTGAAACCGGTAAAACCGAGCAGATTAACCGCGACCAGGTAAAAAATATGAGTGAGCTGGATAATTGATCCAGCTTGCTGTGAGGCTGTGAGAAGGCGTCCCACTCCGGTGGGAGCCGCCAGGCCGCACATCGGGCTGTGTAGCTCCAGTGGCAAGATAATCACCCGTTCTTCAGACTGTAAGTGGCGTAGCGGCTTGCTAAGTTCAGGCGGCAAGTCGGCCACACCTCTCACTGCTGACTTCAGTATTGCTACGTGAATATATGGTTGCGTCTGCCATTCCCATACAGATTGTCGCTTTAAGCCAGACGATTAACTCTCTACACTCTCAAGGAAAAGAGCACAGTGAAAAACAGGTTGATCGATGATCCTTATAATTTATGCCCATCCTTATCCGCAGCATTCGCATGCGAATAAGCGAATGATTGAGCAGGCAAGGGCGCTGGAAGGCGTCGAAATCCGTTCTCTCTATGAGCTATACCCTGACTTTAATATTGATGTAGCCGCTGAGCAGGAGGCGCTTTCTCGCGCTTCGCTGGTTATCTGGCAACATCCCATGCAATGGTACAGCGTCCCCCCGTTGTTGAAACTCTGGCTGGATAAAGTGTTGTCGCATGGCTGGGCCTATGGTCACGAGGGCACTGCGCTTAGGGGAAAAAATGTGATGTGGGCAGTGACCACTGGCGGCGGCGACCGCCATTTTGATATTGGATCTCACCCCGGCTTTGATGTGCTTTCACAACCGTTACAAGCAACAGCTATTTACTGTGGGATGAACTGGTTACCGCCTTTTGCTGTGCACTGTACCTTTATTTGCGACGATGAAACCCTGCAGGCTCAGGCGCATCATTACAAACAACGTTTGCTGGAGTTGCAGGAGGCGGCACATGGATAGCCATTCATTAGTACAGGCGCTGATCTACCTGGGGTCGGCCGCGCTGGTTGTTCCCATCGCCGTACGGTTGGGGCTGGGGTCGGTGCTTGGCTACTTGATTGCCGGCGGCATTATTGGGCCGTGGGGGTTGCGATTGGTGACTGATGCCGAATCCATTCTCCACTTCGCCGAAATTGGCGTGGTGCTTATGCTTTTCGTGATTGGCCTTGAGCTTGATCCGCAACGATTGTGGAAGTTGCGCGCCTCGGTATTTGGCGGCGGTGCGCTGCAAATGGTGAGTTGCGGCCTGCTGCTTGGTGTGTTTTGCGCCCTGCTGGGTCTGGCCTGGCCTGTGGCGCTGTTGATTGGTCTGACGCTGGCGCTCTCTTCTACCGCGATTGCCATGCAGGCGATGAATGAGCGTAACCTGACGCTTTCACCGATGGGGCGTAGCGCCTTCTCGGTGCTGCTGTTCCAGGATATCGCTGCGATCCCACTGGTGGCGATGATTCCGTTGCTGGCTGCCAGCGGCGGTGCGATGACGTTGAGCGTTTTTACTCTTTCGGCACTGAAAGTCGTGGGCGCGCTGGTGCTGGTGGTGCTGATTGGGCGTTATGTCGCACGTCCGGCGCTACGCTTTGTTGCTCGCTCTGGGCTGCGGGAAGTGTTCTGCGCCGTAGCACTGTTTCTGGTGTTCGGCTTTGGGTTATTGCTGGAAGAGGCAGGATTGTCTATGGCGATGGGCGCCTTTCTCGCCGGGGTGTTATTGGCCAGTTCTGAATATCGTCATGCGCTGGAAAGCGACATCGAACCGTTTAAAGGCCTGTTGCTTGGGTTGTTCTTTATTGGCGTCGGCATGTCCATCGACTTTGGTACGCTGGTGACGCACCCGCTGCGTATCTTGCTGTTGCTGGTTGGTTTCCTGGTCATTAAAAGCGTAGTGCTGTGGCTGATTGCCCGCCCACTACGCGTGCCGGGTAAACAGCGGATGTGGTTTGCCGCGTTACTGGGGCAGGGGAGTGAGTTCGCCTTTGTGGTGTTTGGCGCGGCGCAAACCGCGCAGGTGCTCGATTCGGAATGGGCGAAAGCGTTAACACTGACGGTTGCATTATCAATGGCGGTGACGCCAGTTCTGTTGGTGCTGCTGGCGCGGCTGGAGACTGCCGGTTCACAGCAGGAGCGCGAAGCAGATGAGATCGATGAAGAAGAAGCGCGGGTGATCATCGCTGGATTTGGTCGTTTTGGTCAGATCGCCGGGCGTCTGCTGCTTTCCAGCGGCGTGAAAATGGTAGTTCTCGACCACGATCCTGATCATATTGAAACGCTGCGTAAATTCGGCATGAAAGTCTTCTACGGTGACGCTACACGCGTTGATCTGCTGGAGTCCGCTGGTGCCGGACGTGCTGAGGTGTTGATTAATGCGATTGACGATCCCCAGGCCAGCCTGCAATTGACTGAGCTGGCAAAAGAGCACTTCCCGGACCTGCACATTATTGCCCGCGCCCGCGATGTTGATCACTATATCCGTCTGCGACAGGCAGGCGTCGACAGACCGGAACGTGAAACCTTCGAAGCGGCGCTGAAAACCGGGCGTCTGGCGCTGGAAGGGTTAGGATTAGGCCCCTATGAAGCTCGCGAACGTGCTGACCATTTCCGTCGTTTCAATACGGCGATGGTAGAAGAGATGGCGCAGGTTGAGAATGATGCGCAGGCCCGTGCCGCCGTGTTTAAGCGCACCAGCGCCATGTTGACGGAAATCATCTCAGAGGATCGTGCTCATCTTTCGTTAACACAGCGTCATGGCTGGCAGGGGACGGAAGAGGGACGGCATACGGGCGATCCTGCAGACGAACCGGCGGCGAAACCGCAGGCGTGAACGTGTTCAGGCAGGTTTACGGGTAACCATTTGAATTAAAGCGAGTTGAAAGTTGGCGATACAGTGGCAGGTTGCGGTGTCGCCAGCAGAATGAAAAATTTTCTCATCCTTTACCTTGCGCCCCATCGACGAAAGATTGCGCTTTCCGTATAGTGGCGACAATTTTTTTGCATCCAGGAATGAATGAATGATCAGTCTGATTGCCGCGCTAGCCGTGGATCGCGTGATTGGTATGGAGAACGCCATGCCGTGGAATTTACCGGCCGATCTCGCCTGGTTTAAGCGCAATACCTTAAACAAACCGGTGGTGATGGGACGTCTGACGTGGGAATCCATCGGTCGTCCGTTACCGGGGCGCAAGAATATTGTGATCAGCAGCCAGCCGGGTACTGACGCTCGTGTCGAATGGGTAAAATCCGTGGATGAAGCGATTGCTGCCTGTGGCGATGTGGAAGAGATCATGGTGATCGGCGGCGGGCGTGTTTACGAACAGTGTCTGCCGAAGGCGCAGCGCCTTTACCTGACGCACATTGATGCTGAAGTGGAAGGCGATACTCACTTCCCGGATTACGAACCGGACGACTGGGAATCGGTATTTAGCGAATTCCATGATGCTGATGCGCAGAACTCGCATAGCTACTGTTTCGAGATCCTCGAACGCCGCTAAGTTGTTCCCCGGCGGGCCACCGCCGGGGAGCCCTTTAAGAGGCTATCGCCTCGCCATCCCCTAAATCCATCTGGCGATTTGACGGTTGCGTGAAGTACATTTTGTCCTCCCAGCGCAGGCAAGTCAGTACACTGCCCCAGCAGCAGCCAGTATCCAGCGCGTAAATCCCTTCTGGTGTGCCACTGCCTTCCAGCGATGCCCAATGACCAAAGGCGATGCTGTACTCTTGCGAAACCGGTCCCGGAATTGAGAACCATGGTTTAAGCGGTGCAGGTGCACGCTCGGGAATATCCTTGCAGTACATATCCAACTGCCCGTTCGGGAAGCAGTAACGCATACGCGTAAAGGCATTAGTGATAAAGCGCAGGCGGGCAAGCCCACTGAGTTCTGGCGTCCAGTGGTTTGGCAGATCGCCATACATGGCATCGAGGAATAGCGGATAGGAATCGCTGGAGAGCACCGCTTCGATATCGCGCGCGCAGTGTATCGCCGTCGGTAAATCCCACTGTGGCGTGATCCCGGCGTGTGCCATTACCAACTTTTTTTCTTCGTCGATTTGCAGCAGCGGCTGACGACGAAGCCAATTGATCAGCTCGTCGGCGTCGGGCGCTTCCAGCAATAAATTGAGCCGATCTTTGGGTTTATTGCGGCTGATACCGGCAAAGACAGCCAGCAGATGCAGATCGTGATTGCCCAGTACGATGCGTACGCTTTCACCCAGTGATTTGACGTAGCGCAATACCTCCAGCGACCCCGGCCCACGGGCGACTAAATCGCCGGTAAGCCATAGGGTGTCTTGCTGTGGTGAAAATTCAACCTGTTTTAACAGCGCGATCAGTTCATCATAGCAACCATGAACGTCACCAATCAGATATGTAGCCATTGGATTAATGAATCAGTATTGGAACAGCGAGTCGGAAGACCGGGACGGCGATGCGAAACGCAGTGCCCTGCGCGTCGATCATTTCGTAGTGGCCCTGCATGGTACCCATCGGCGTCTCAATAACCGCGCCGCTGGTGTATTGGTATTCGCCACCCGGCTCAATGTGCGGCTGTTCACCGACGACACCTTCGCCCTGGACTTCCGTTTCGCGGCCATTCCCATTGGTGATCAGCCAGTAGCGTTTCAACAACTGGACAGGAGTTCGCCCCAGATTCCGGATGGTAATGGTGTAAGCAAACACATAACGTTCATCGTCGGGGGTTGACTGAGACTCAATGTAGACGCTTTGTACCTGAACACAAACTCGGGGCGAATTGATCATGAGTTAGCTCTCCTTCGGCGGCGCATTTTCCGTCAGGTAGTTGGCTAACTGACAGTACTGCGCAACAGAGATATTTTCCGCGCGCATCGTTGGGTCAATCCCAAGCGATGCCAGTACCTCAACCGTAAATATATTGCCGAGGCTATTGCGGATGGTTTTACGACGCTGGTTAAAGGCTTCGGTGGTAATGCGGCTCAGCGTGCGAATCTCTTTGACTGGATGCGGTAACGTAGTATGCGGCACCAGACGAACCACGGCAGATTCCACCTTTGGCGGTGGCGCGAAAGCTGTCGGCGGCACTTCCAGCACCGGAATAATCTGACAGTAGTACTGCGCCATCACGCTTAACCGACCATACGCCTTACTGTTTGGTCCTGCAACCAGACGATTTACCACCTCTCTCTGCAACATAAAGTGCATATCGGCAATGGCATCAGTATAGCTAAACAGATGGAACATCAAGGGGGTGGAGATGTTATACGGCAGGTTGCCGAAAACACGCAACGGCTGACCGAGTGTCTGCGACAGCTCGGCAAAGTTCATGGTCATCGCATCTTGCTGATAAATTGTCAGTTTTGGCGCGAGGAACGGATGTGTTTGCAGGCGCGCAGCCAGATCGCGGTCAAGTTCGATAACGGTCAGCTTATCCAGTCGTTCGCCAACCGGTTCGGTCAGCGCACCAAGCCCTGGACCGATTTCAACCATCGCCTGACCCTTTTGCGGGTTGATGGCCGATACGATGCTGTCGATCACGAACTGGTCGTGGAGAAAGTTTTGCCCGAAGCGTTTACGGGCTAAGTGGCCCTGATGGACTCGATTAGTCATTGAGTATTAACAATCATTTTGATGGCGAGGTTAAGCGCCGTAATAAAACTGCCGACATCTGCAGTTCCATGGCCCGCCAGTTCCAGCGCGGTACCATGGTCAACGGATGTACGAATAAATGGTAAACCGAGGGTGATATTCACGCCGCGGCCAAAGCCCTGGTATTTTAGCACGGGCAGGCCCTGATCGTGGTACATCGCCAGTACGGCATCGGCATTATCAAGGTATTTCGGCTGAAATAGCGTATCGGCAGGTAGCGGACCGCTCAAATTCATACCTCTGGCTCGCATTTCCTCCAGCACCGGGATGATCGTATCGATCTCTTCCGTCCCCATGTGACCGCCTTCACCTGCGTGTGGATTCAGCCCGCAGACCAGAATGTGCGGATGGCGGATACCAAATTTCTGCTGTAAGTCCCGGTGCAGAATGCAAATAACCTCGCGCAACAGTGCTGGCGTAATGGCCTGTGCTACGTCTTTGAGCGGCAAATGTGTGGTCGCCAGTGCAACGCGTAGCTCTTCGGTGGCCAGCATCATCACCACTTTAGCGGCGTGCGAACGCTCCTCGAAAAACTCTGTATGCCCGGTAAACGGTGTCCCCGCGTCGTTGATCACCCCTTTATGCACCGGGCCGGTTACCAGCGCAGCAAATTCGCCGTTCAGGCAACCATCGCAAGTGCGGGCAAGGGTTCCCACAACATAAGGGCCGTTAAGAGGGTTGAGTACGCCCAGCGTCACGGGTGCATGCAGCGGGAGAGGAAGCACGGTTAAGGTACCGGCTTGCTGTGCAACCGCAGCAACTGCGGGATCGTAATCCCGAAGCTGCAACGGCAAACCGAGCAAAGCTGCCCGGTCTGCTAACAGCGTCGCGTCTGCACAGATAACCAGTTCAACCGGCCAGTCGCGCTGGGCGAGCTGAACCACGAGATCCGGACCAATCCCGGCGGGTTCGCCGGGAGTGATAACGACACGCTGTGTTTTCATTTAGTTGCTCAGGATTTTCACGTAGGCGCTGGCGCGTTGTTCCTGCATCCAGGTTGCTGCCTCTTCAGAGAATTTGCGGTTCATCAGCATGCGATACGCTTTGTCTTTCTGCGCGGCATCCGTTTTATCAACGTTGCGCGAATCGAGCATTTCGATCAGGTGCCAACCGAAGGAGGAGTGTACCGGGCCGCTCATCTGGCCGCGTTTCAACTTCATCAGCGCATCGCGGAATGCTGGATCGTAAATATCAGCCGCCGCCCAGCCCAGATCGCCACCCTGGTTTGCAGAACCAGGATCCTGGGAGAACTCTTTCGCTGCATTAGCAAACGTGATTTTACCGCTCTTAATGTCCGCCGCGATCTCTTCCAGTTTCACGCGAGCCTGATCGTCACTCATAATGGGTGATGGTTTCAGTAGGATGTGACGAGCGTGAACTTCCGTCACAGAAATGTTCTGCGACTGGCCGCGCAGATCGTTAACTTTCAGTATATGGAAACCAACGCCGGAACGAATCGGCCCGATAATATCGCCTTTTTTCGCCGTGCTCAGCGCCTGGGCGAAGATGCTTGGCAACTCCTGAATACGTCCCCAACCCATCTGGCCGCCTTTCAGTGCCTGCTGATCGGCAGAGTAGGTGATCGCCAGTTTGCCGAAATCACTGCCTTTACGCGCTTGATCGACAATCGAACGCGCCTGGTTTTCGGCTTCGTTAACTTGATCCGACGTCGGGTTTTCCGGCAGCGGGATCAGGATATGGCTCAGGTTCAGTTCGGTGCCGGCATCGTTCTGGTTCCCCACCTGCTGCGCCAGGGCATCCACTTCCTGCGGCAGAACCGTCACACGACGGCGCACTTCGCCGTTGCGCACTTCAGAAATGATCATCTCTTTGCGGATCTGGTTGCGATAGGTGTTGTAATTCACCCCATCGTAAGCCAGACGGCTGCGCAATTGATCCATGGACATTTTGTTCTGTTTGGCTATGTCGGCGATAGCGGCATCAAGCTGCTCATCCGTCACTTTGACACCCATTTTGGTGCCCATCTGCAGAATGATTTGATCCATGATCAGACGTTCGAGGATCTGATGACGCAGTGTGGCGTCATCCGGCAGTTGCTGACCCGCCTGGCCTGCATTGGCCTTTACGGATTGCATCATGCTATCAACGTCACTTTCAAGCACTACGCCGTTATTGACGACGGCAGCGACTTTATCAACAACCTGAGGCGCAGCAAAACTGGTATTCGCAACCATAGCGATACCGAGAAGCAGCGTTTTCCAGTTCTTCATAGCTTTTCCATTTCAATTAACCGCAATGCGGATTACGTTGCAAATCAAACAGATCACATTGAACTACGATACGGCAGAATGTTTGAACGCAGCATTTGTGGCGTACCCAAACCGTAGTTTGAACTCAGACCGCGCAGCTCAATGTTGAAACCGATGACGTTGTCATACTTGCTTTGGTTATTTTGCCAGCCGTTAATTTTCCGCTCGTAGCCGACGCGGAGAGCATAACAGCAGGAGTTGTACTGCAAGCCAACCATTTGGTCAGCGGATTTGTGTGTATTGGTGTCAAAATAGTAAGCCCCGACAATCGACCAGCGGTCGGCAATCGGCCAGCTTGCTGCAGTACCCAACTGCGAAATACCATCTTTATACTGCGCGGCTGTCGCGTAGCTTGGCAGCGTTGCCTGAATGTATTCCGGGCTGGCGTAACGGTAGCTCAGCTGGAGCATACGGTTTTCATCACGACGGTATTCCAGTGACGAGCTGCTGTTGGCAATGGCGTTCAGACGCGTGTCGTACTGCACGCCGCCGCGCAGCCCCCAGCGATCTGAGATACGCCAGTAGGTATCACCCGCCCAAACCAACGACCCCGTTTTGTTGTCTTTCTCCCAGTTAATGTTGTCATCACCGGTGCGGGATTCGGTGAAATAGTAAATTTGACCAACAGAAACGTTAAAACGTTCAACTGCCGCATCATCATAAATGCGAGTTGTGACGCCGGAGGTAACTTGGTTTGCAGAGGCGATACGGTCAAGCCCGCTGTAGGTGCGATCGCGGAATAACCCGCTGTAGTCGGATTGTAAGAGCGTTGAGTCGTAGTTATTGATATAGCTCTGATCGCGATACGGCACATACAGATACTGCGCGCGTGGCTCCAGCGTCTGGGTATAACCTTCCGCCCAGTTCATATCACGTTCAAACACCATCTTGCCGTCCATCTTAAATTGCGGCATGACGCGGTTGACCGTTTCTTTGTAATCCGTGTTATTACTTGCGTTGTAATCATCCAGATTGCTCTGCTGGTAGTGGGTCGCCAGCATTTTCACTTCGGTATTCAGGCTGCTCCAGTCGTTGGAGACGGGCAGACTTAACGTCGGTTCCAGATGAACACGCGTCGCTTCCGGATTGTTAGCGTTAGTATTTGTGAAATGAACTGCCTGGCCATACACACTTAAGTCAAACGGCCCAAGGTCATTATGGTACCAGTTCACATCCAACTGCGGTTCAGCGGCATAGGAGTTACTGTTTTCGCGGTTAAATACCTGGAACTGTTTCGTCGATACCGTGGCGTTAAAGTTTTCCACCCCGTAACCCACACTAAAGATCTGGGTCGCGTAACCATCGGTACTGGAACCGTATTTTGATGTGAAGTCATTAAAATAGTAGGGATCGCTGACCTTGGTGTAGTCGACATTAAAACGCCACACCTGATCCATTACACCAGCGTGCTGCCAGTAGAATAACCAGCGGTGGCGGTTGCTCTCCGTCGGATACTCATTTTGGTAGACGTTGTCAGATGGCAGATAGTCAAATTCAACCAGGCCACTCCCGGCCTGTGACAGATAGCGGAATTCGTTTTGCCACTGAATATTGCCACGTTTATGGATGTAGTGCGGCGTGATGGTCGCATCCATATTGGGCGCAATGTTCCAGTAGTACGGCAGGTAAAACTCAAAGTAGTTACTGGTGCTGTACTTGGCATTCGGGATCAAAAAACCGGAACGGCGTTTGTCACCGATCGGCAACTGCAAGTACGGGCTATAGAACACTGGCACGGGGCCGAGTTTAAAGCGTGCGTTCCAGATCTCCGCGACCTGCTCCTGGCGATCCTGAATCACTTCGCTACCCACGACGCTCCAGGTGTCAGAACCCGGCAAGCAGGAGGTAAAGGAGCCATTATCCAGAATCGTATAGCGGTTTTGCCCGCGCTGTTTCATTAGGTCGGCGGTGCCACGCCCCTGGCGACCCACCATCTGGTAATCACCCTGCCAGACGTTGGTGTCTTTGGTATTCAGGTTTGACCAGGCTTTAGGACCTTTCAGGATGACCTGGTTATCGTCATAGTGCACATTACCCAGTGCATCCACTGTGCGTACCGGGTCTGTCTGGCCTTCTGACTGCAACTGGTGAAGTTGAACTTCATCGGCCTGTAAGCGGCTATTGCCCTGATTAATATCCACATTACCGGTAAAAACGGCATCATCAGGGTAGTTGCCTTTTGCGTGATCGGCATTAATCGTCACCGGCAGGTTATTGGTATCACCCTGTACCAGCGGGCGATTGTAGCTGGGGATACCAAGCATACACTGCGAGGCAAGATCGGCTGCCATTCCCTGCTGACTATAAAGGGCGGAGCCAATCATGGTGGCCAGGAGGGTGGGGATACGTTTTTTCATACGTTGTATTTGTTGTTCCGTCATCTGTGGCTTTACGCTGGCAAACGGTCTGAGACTAACTTACTCGCCTTTGCAACGCTAGTTTTAATCCTGCCCGCGTTCGAGCCAGGGAGAGAAGACTGCGCCTGTGCATGGCATAGAATGACAGGTATGATAAAGCAAATTTTAGCCGACGGCATGACGATTTGGGGAGTATATGCAGTATTGGGGAAAAGTGGTTGGTGTGGTCATCGCTCTTTTCATGGGCGGCGGCTTTTGGGGCGCGGTTCTCGGGCTGATTATCGGTCATATGTTTGATAAGGCGCGCAGCCGTAAAATGGCCTGGTTTGCTAACCAGCGTGAACGTCAGTCGCTGTTCTTTGCCACCACCTTTGAGGTGATGGGACATCTGACCAAATCGAAAGGCCGCGTCACCGAAGCTGATATCCAGGTTGCCAGCCTTTTTATGGATCGTATGAATCTGCATGGCGAGTCGCGTATGGCGGCACAACGCGCGTTTCGTGACGGTAAAGCGGATAATTACCCGCTTCGCGACAAGATGCGTCAGTTCCGCAGCGTCTGTTTTGGCCGCTTCGATTTGATTCGGATGTTTCTGGAAATTCAAATTCAGGCCGCCTTTGCCGATGGCTCCCTGCACCCCAGCGAACGCGAAGTGTTGTACGTGATTGCTGAGGAACTGGGCATCTCGCGCCTGCAATTCGATCAGTTCCTGCGCATGATGCAGGGTGGCGCGCAGTTTGGCGGCGGTTATCATTCTCAGCAGCAGGCTGGCGGTAACGGCGGCTGGCAGCAGGCGCAGCGCGGTCCGACGCTGGAAGATGCCTGTAATGTGCTGGGCGTGAAATCGACAGACGATGCGACAACCATCAAGCGCGCTTACCGTAAATTGATGGGCGAGCACCATCCGGACAAGCTGGTGGCAAAAGGTTTGCCGCCGGAGATGATGGAGATGGCAAAACAAAAAGCGCAGGAAATTCAGAAAGCTTACGAGCTGATTCGCGAGCAAAAGGGTTTTCGCTAAGCGTAATACTCCCCGACGCGCGGTCGGGGGGATTAAAAATCTACCGGTGCTTTGAACGTCATGCTATTGCCGAATTCCGGATGGGTAATCGTCAGTGTTTCGGCATGCAACTGTAAACGCGGTGCCAGCGCCAGCGCTTGCGGTGGCGCATAAAAGCGGTCGCCGAGAATCGGGTGACCAATGGCCAGCATATGAACGCGTAATTGATGCGAGCGACCCGTGATCGGCTTTAGCCGCACGCGGGCGTTGCCGTCGTCATCCAGCGATAACACCTGATACTCAGTCTGCGCCGCTTTGCCGGTTTCGTAACACACTTTCTGCTTCGGGCGATTCGGCCAGTCACAAATCAGTGGTAAATCCACCACCCCTTCCGCTTTCTCCGGGTGGCCCCAGATGCGCGCCAGATACTGCTTTTTCGGCTCGCGCTCGCGGAACTGGCGCTTTAGTTCACGTTCGGCATTTTTGGTCAGAGCCACCACAATCACGCCACTGGTGGCCATATCCAGGCGATGCACGGATTCAGCCTGCGGAAAGTCGCGCTGAATACGCGTCATTACGCTGTCTTTGTGCTCATCAAGACGGCCCGGAACCGACAACAAGCCGCTGGGCTTGTTGACGACCATAATGTGCTCATCCTGATAGAGAATAACCAGCCAGGGATCTTGCGGCGGATTGTAAGGCTCCATCACCATAAACAGCTCCGTTATTGATGTGTCACAACGATCAGACGCAGCGCGTCCAGTCGCCAGCTCGCCTGATCCAGGCTTTCCAGCACGTGCTGGCGATTACTTTCAATAGCGGCCAGTTCATCATCACGAATGTTCGGGTTAATCGCACGCAGTGCTTCCAGACGCGACAGTTCAGCAGAGAGTTTCTCGTCTGCTTCGCTGCGGGCGGCATCAATCAGCGTACGCGCAGCCTGCTCAACCTGTATTTCACCTTTTTGCAGAATGTTGTGTACATCCTGATGCACCGCATTCACCAGCTTACTGCCGGTATGGCGGTTCACGGCGCTGAGCTGACGGTTGAAACTCTCAAACTCAACCTGTCCGGCCAGGTTGGTGCCATTTTTATCCACCAGCAGGCGGATCGGTGTTGGTGGCAGGAAGCGGTTAAGCTGTAGCTGTTTTGGCGCCTGCGCCTCCACGACGTAGATCAACTCCAGTAATAGCGTACCGACCGGAAGTGCTTTGTTTTTCAGCAGTGAAATGGTACTGCTGCCGGTGTCGCCGGAGAGGATCAGATCCAGTCCGTTGCGGATCAGCGGATGTTCCCAAGTGATGAACTGTGCGTCCTCGCGGGAGAGCGCGACATCACGATCGAAAGTGATGGTGCAGCCATCTTCCGGCAGGCCAGGGAAATCCGGCACCAGCATATGATCGGACGGTGTCAGAACGATCATGTTTTCGCCGCGATCGTCCTGGTTAATACCCACAATATCAAACAGGTTCATAGCGAACGTGATAAGCGCAGTGTCATCATCCTGCTCTGCAATGCTTTCTGCCAGGGCTTGCGCTTTTTCACCGCCATTAGAGTGGATCTCCAGCAGACGGTCACGCCCTTGTTCCAGTTGCGCTTTCAGCGCGTCATGCTGCTCGCGGCAGGATTTGATCAACTGCTCAAACCCGTCGCTGTTTTCCGGCGCGGCCAGATAGTTAATCAGCTCATCGTGGACGCTGTCGTAAATCGTGCGGCCAGTAGGGCAGGTATGTTCAAAGGCATCCAGCCCTTCGTGATACCAGCGAACCAGTACGGACTGCGCGGTTTTCTCCAGATACGGCACATGGATCTGAATATCATGTGCCTGGCCGATACGATCCAGACGACCGATACGCTGCTCCAGCAGATCCGGGTTAAATGGCAGATCGAACATCACCAGATGGCTGGCGAACTGGAAATTACGGCCTTCAGAGCCGATCTCCGAGCACAGCAGTACCTGTGCGCCGCTGTCTTCTTCACCAAACCATGCGGCTGCTCGGTCGCGTTCGATAATCGACATGCCTTCATGAAACACTGCCGCGCGAATACCTTCGCGTTCGCGCAGAACCTGTTCCAGTTGCAGCGCGGTCGCCGCTTTGGCGCAGATCACCAGTACTTTCTGGGAGCGATGGCTGGTCAGGTGGCCCATCAACCACTCTACGCGAGGGTCGAAGTTCCACCAGGTGCCGCTCTCGCCTTCGAATTCCTGATAAATCTGTTCCGGATAGAGCATGTCGCGTGCGCGTTCTTCCAGACTCTTGCGCGCGCCCATAATACCGGAAACTTTAATGGCGGTTTGATACTGGGTCGGCAGAGGCAATTTAACCGTATGCAGTTCGCGTTTCGGGAAGCCTTTCACACCGTTGCGGGTGTTACGGAACAGAACGCGGCTAGTGCCGTGTCTGTCCATCAACATGGTGATCAGTTCCTGGCGCGCAGCCGTTGCACCGTCGTGGTCGCTATTGGCGGTTTGCAGCAGCGGCTCGATATCTTGCTCGCCCACCAGATCGCTCAGCGTATTCATATCGTTATTGCTAAGTCGTTCGCCTGCCAGCAGTAGCGCCACTGCATCGGCGACAGGGCGATAGTTTTTTTGCTCTTCGACAAATTGGGCGAAGTCATGGAAACGGTTTGGATCAAGCAGGCGCAGACGGGCAAAGTGGCTCTCCATGCCCAGTTGTTCCGGCGTGGCGGTCAGCAGCAAAATGCCTGCTACGCGCCCGGCCAGCTGTTCTATGGCCAGATATTCGCGGCTGGCTTCATTTTCACTCCACACCAGGTGATGCGCTTCATCCACCACCAGCAGATCCCACTCTGCATCACAAAGATGCTCAAGGCGCTGCTTGCTGCGGCGTACAAAATCGAGGGAGCAGATCACCAACTGTTCGGTCTCAAACGGGTTGTCTGCATCGTGTTGCGCTTCGGCATAGCGTTCATCGTCGAACAGGGCGAAGCGCAGGTTGAAGCGACGCAGCATCTCCACCAACCACTGGTGTTGCAGGGTCTCCGGCACCACAATCAGAACACGTTCCGCTGCGCCAGAGAGCAGTTGTTGATGCAGGATCATCCCGGCTTCAATGGTTTTCCCAAGACCGACTTCATCCGCCAGCAGCACGCGCGGTGCATAGCGGCGACCAACATCATGAGCGATGTGCAGTTGATGCGGGATCAGGTTAGTGCGCTGGCCACGCAGACCGCTCCATGGCATACGGTATTGCGCGCTTTGATAGTTGCGGGCGCGAAAACGCAGCGCAAAACGGTCCATACGGTCAATCTGTCCGGCAAACAGGCGATCCTGGGGTTTGCTGAACACCAGTTTGCTGTCGAGCAGCACTTCGCGCAGGATAACGTCGTTTTCCTGGGTATCCAGACGCGTTCCGGTGTAGGCAAGCAGTCCGTTTTCTTCTTTTACGTCTTCAATCGTTAACTGCCAACCTTCATGGCTGGTAATCGTATCACCGGGGTTGAACATGACACGGGTAACCGGGGAATCGCTACGGGCATACAGGCGATTCTCTCCGGTGGCGGGGAAAAGGAGCGTAACTGTGCGCGCATCGATGGCAACGACTGTACCAAGTCCGAGTTCGCTTTCCGTGTCGCTAATCCAGCGTTGACCAAGTGTAAAGGGCATAAATGAACTCTATATCTCAAATTGCAGGCAATAGCTCGTCGCCGCATCAAGAGAGGCGGGCGCGAACAGAATTGGGACCAGAAAAAGGAAGGGCGCTATGGTACTGGATGACGTTACATTCGTATAGCCTGAAAAGTGCAGCTTTAATACAAATGTTCCATTAGAACAGCCCCAGTTGCCCCGTAAGAAGTGTAGCAAAATCGTCGTCAATGAAAGGGAGGATTCCGTCGGCGACCGGCTGTAATTGTTTACTGAGATAGTGATCATAATCAAGCGGCGAGCATTGATAATCCACCGGTTCAGGGCCGCTGGTGGTCCAGACGTATTTAATGGTGCCGCGATTCTGATATTGCGCCGGGCGGCCGCGTTTTGCATTCTCTTCATCGGCCAGGCGGGCTGCGCGCACATGTGGCGGTACATTACGTTCATACTCGCTCAGCGCGCGGCGCAGACGCTTACGGTAGACCAGTTGCTCATCGAGTTCGCCCGCCATCAGTCTGGCGATCGTCTCCCTTACGTAATCCTGATACGGTTCGTTACGAAATACGCGCAGATAGAGTGTTTGCTGAAACTGCTGCGCCAGAGGCGTCCAGTCGGTACGTACCGTTTCCAGCCCTTTAAACACCATACGCTGGTTATCACCTTCCTGAATCAACCCAGCGTAGCGTTTTTTACTGCCCTGTTCTGTACCGCGGATGGTCGGCATCAGAAAACGGCAGAAGTGGGTTTCAAACTCCAGCTCCAGCACACTCTTTAGCCCCTCATTTTGTTGCAAATGTGCCGCCCACCATGCGTTGACATGTTCCACCAGTGATCTACCGATGTGCGCCGCCTCTTCTTCACTGTGCGCCCTCTTCAGCCAGACGAAGGTCGAATCGGTATCGCCATAAATGACATTAAAGCCCTGTTCTTCAATCAGCGCTTTGGTCTGGCGCATAATTTGATGGCCGCGCATGGTGATCGATGAGGCCAGTCGGGGATCAAAAAAGCGACACGCGCTGGTACCGAGCACGCCGTAAAAAGCGTTCATAATGATCTTTAATGCCTGCGACAGCGGTTTATTACCCTGTCGTTTGGCATCATCGCGCCCGTTCCAGATTTGACCGACAATCTCCGGCAGACAGTGTTTCTCGCGGGAAAACCATGCACCAAGGAAGCCTTCGGTACTGTACGCGGGTTCCGGCTTCGCCATGCCTTCCACCAGACCGACCGGATCGATAAGAAAGGTACGGATAATCGAGGGATAAAGACTTTTGTAATCCAGCACCAGCACCGAATCGTAAAGTCCCGGACGGGAATCCATCACGTAGCCGCCAGGGCTTGCCTGCGCAGGCACATCACCGAGATTCGGTGCCACGAAACCTGCGCGGTGCATGCGTGGAAAATAGAGATGGCTGAAAGCGGCGACCGAACCACCGTGTCGGTCTACCGGCAATCCGTTGACCGTGGCGCGCTCCAGCAGAAACGGCATAATCTCTGTTTTATGGAAGATACGCGTCACCAACTCGCAATCCTTCAGGTTATAGGTGGCGAGCGCCGGTTTATTTTCGGCGAACCGGCGATCAATCTCATCCATCCGATCCCACGGATTGTCGATGGCTTTGCCTTCGCCGAGTAGCTCCCGCGATACCGCTTCCAGCGAGAAAGAGGAGAAATTCCAGAAAGCGGACTTCAGCGCGTCAATGCCGTCGATAATCAGCCGACCGGCGGCCTGTGCGAAGAAGACGCCATTTTTAAAACCATGTTCGCGCCACTCAAGCTCGCTGCCTCGTCGTCCAAGGCTGAGCGGAACACGGTAACGCTCGGCACTTTTTTGCAGTACGCGCAGATCGAACTGCACCACGTTCCAGCCGATGATGACATCCGGGTCGTGTACGGCGAACCAGGCGTTGAGTTTTTCCAGCAGTTGTGGACGGCTGCCGACATACTCGAGCTTAAAATCCAGCCCTTGCGCGCTGCCGTTTTCCGGCCCCAGCATATAGATCGTACGCTGACCGCAGCCTTCCAGACCAATGCAGTAAAGCTCACCGTGGCGGCTGGTTTCGATATCCAGCGACACCCATTTCAGCGGCGGGCGATAGTGGGGATTGGGTTTGAGGCGTGCATTGATCAGCGCGTCACCCTGTATTTCGCCATCTACCCATACCGGCGCGGTGATAAAGCGCTCCATCAGAAAACGTTCCGGCGGGCGAACATCGGCTTCGTAGAGCGTTACTCCGCCTTCACGCAGCAACTTTTCCAGACGCATCAGTTGGCGATGAGCGCGGCAATAGAGGCCGAACACAGGCTGGCGGTGGAAATCGCACAGTTCGAGCGGAGTGAGCCGCCACTGTTTTTCATTGCTTAACAGGCGGCGGGCCATTTCCACCTGCTCTGCGGGGATAAAGGCTACCGACTCCTGCGGCGGCAGCATAACGCGTAGCGGGCCGTTATCCGTCGCCAGCCAGAATTCCACCTCGGTTCCGGCAGTAGTATCCCGCCAGTGCCGGGTTAATAAAAAGCCTTCTCGCGCCTGCGCCACAGCGTTCTCTCATAAAATAAAACCAGGCGATATTATAGCCTGGTTTATGCAGTTATGCTGTGGTTTTATACAGTTATTAGTTATTGCCCGTAGTAGGCTTTGGCGCCGTGTTTACGCAGGTAGTGTTTATCCAGCAGCGTTTGCTGCATGGCGGGCAGACGTGGGTCGAGCTGGCGACAGAAGATGCCCATATAAGCCACTTCTTCCAGCACAATTGCGTTATGTACCGCGTCATTGGCGTTTTTTCCCCAGGCGAAAGGCCCGTGAGAATGCACCAGTACGCTGGGCATTTGAGCGGGATCGATACCCTGTTTTTCAAAGGCTTCGACAATCACATTACCGGTTTCCCATTCGTATTCCCCGTTGATTTCGTCATCGGTCATTTTGCGGGTGCAGGGAATCTCGCCGTAAAAATAGTCTGCATGCGTGGTGCCGATTGCCGGAATCGGCTGACCAGCCTGCGCCCAGATGGTGGCATGGCGGGAATGGGTATGCACGATGCCGCCAATGCCAGGAAAAGCCTGATACAACAGGCGGTGCGTTGGGGTATCCGACGAGGGTTTTTTGTTGCCTTCAACCACTTCTCCGGTAGTAATATTGACGACCACCATATCGTCGGCGGTCATCACGCTGTAATCGACGCCAGAAGGTTTGATCACCAGCACGTCGCGCACGCGATCAACCGCGCTGACATTGCCCCAGGTCAGCGTCACCAGATTGTGTTTCGGCAGCGCCAGGTTGGCTTCCAGCACCTGACGTTTAAGATCTTCGAGCATTTCTTTCTCCTGCTATTGCCGGATAGTGCTAGCATTTATCCGGCCTACGGGAATCTTCAGTCGCCGGGTGGCGTTCATGTTTATTCGGCCAGGGAAACCCACAAGCCCGGTAAACGAAGCGCCACCCGGCGCGAACATCTGCGGTTAGCGTTTTGAACCGTAATAAACTTCGTTCCAGCGCAGCGTATCTTTAAACGCCGGCAGACGAGTATCGTTGTCGATGACTGTCAGTTCGATGTTATGCAGTTCGCTGAATTGACGCATATCGTCCAGTGTCAGCGCGTGGCTAAAGACCGTGTGGTGCGCGCCGCCCGCCAGAATCCAGGCTTCAGAAGCGGTCGGCAGATCCGGCTGTGCTTTCCACAGTGCATTCGCCACTGGCAATTTCGGCAGATCGTGGGGGGTTTTAACCGCATCGATGCAGTTCACTAACAGGCGGAAGCGATCGCCCAGATCGATCAGGCTGGCATTGATTGCCGGTCCTGTTTTGGTCGAGAAAATCAACCGTGCCGGATCGGCTTTGCCGCCGATACCCAGGTACTGCACATCCAGCGTCGGTTTCTCATCAAGGGCGATAGACGGGCACACTTCCAGCATGTGAGAACCCAGCACCATGTCGTTGCCTTTCTCAAAATGGTAGGTGTAATCCTCCATAAAGGAGGTGCCACCGCTTAAGCCCCCGGACATCACTTTCATGATGCGCAGCAGCGCAGCGGTCTTCCAGTCTCCTTCACCGG
This sequence comes from Kosakonia arachidis, assembly GCF_900116535.1. Taxonomy (GTDB): domain Bacteria; phylum Pseudomonadota; class Gammaproteobacteria; order Enterobacterales; family Enterobacteriaceae; genus Kosakonia; species Kosakonia arachidis. The sequence continues at coordinate 558,720 of NZ_FPAU01000003.1, forward strand.
CAAAGCCATATCCTTGCTGCATTAGACGCTGTACCGCCAGACCCGGCAGTTGTTTCAGACCGTGCAGATCTTCGAAGGTGGTGGTAAAGGCATGGAAACCGCCTTCCTCAAGGAAGCGTTTTATCCCCAGCTCGATGCGCGCGGCATCCAGCACGTTCTGCCGTTTGTCGCCGTGAACCTGTGCCGCTGGTGTCAGGCGATAGCTGCTTTCGTACTCGTCCACCAGCGCGTTGACATCACCATCGCTAACTGCGTTCACTACCTGCACCAGATCGCCAACGCCCCAGGTATTCACCGAGAAGCCAAACTTGATCTGCGCGGCGACTTTATCGCCGTCCGTCACCGCCACTTCGCGCATGTTGTCGCCAAAGCGCACCACTTTCAGATGGCGGGTGTCCTGTTTGGAAACCGCCTGACGCATCCACGCACCAATGCGAGCATGAGCATGGCTATCCTGCCAGTGACCTGTTACCACACTGTGTTGCAGACGCATGCGCGCGCCGATAAAACCGAACTCGCGGCCGCCGTGCGCGGTCTGGTTCAGGTTCATAAAGTCCATATCGATGCTGTCCCATGGCAGGGACGCATTGAACTGGGTGTGGAATTGCAGCAGCGGTTTATTGAGGATGGTCAGGCCGTTAATCCACATTTTGGCCGGAGAGAAGGTGTGCAGCCACACCACCATCCCGGCGCATTTGTCATCGTAGTTGGCGTCGCGGCAGATTGCGGTGATCTCGTCCGGCGAGGTTCCCAGCGGCTTCAGCACCAGCTTACAGGGCAGTTTCGCTTCTGCATTAAGGGCGTTGACCACCTGTTCGGCATGCTTTGTCACCTGTTTCAGGGCTTCCGGGCCGTACAGATGCTGGCTGCCAATAACGAACCATACTTCATAATTGTCGAAAATAGTCATGATCTTGTCCTTAATGAGTTAACGCGGCCTGCGAAGTTGTCGCGGCGGAAGGGAGATAGTGCTGTTCTGCGCTTTTCGCCCACTGTTGGTAGCGGCGGTAGAGCCGTTCAAACTGTGGCGCCTGCGCCGAAGGCTGTAGGGTTTTCTCGATGGCGCTGGCCATCAAGTGCTGTGCTGCCGGGATATCCGCATGCACCTCTGCCGCTACGGCGGCGAAGATCGCGGCGCCCAGCGCGCAGCACTGTTCAGAGGCCACGACCTGCAAGGGGCGGTTAAGTACGTCGCAACAGGCCTGCATCACGCCGAGGTTTTTGCGGGCAATACCACCGAGTGCCATCACGTTATCCACGGCAATACCTTGCTCGGTGAAGCACTCCATAATGGCGCGCGCGCCAAAGGCGGTGGCGGCAATCAGGCCACCAAACAGCGCAGGTGCATCGGTCGCCAGATTGAGATCGGTGATGACCCCTTTCAGACGCTGGTTGGCGTTTGGTGTCCGGCGGCCGTTAAACCAGTCGAGCACGACTGGCAAATGTTCGAGTGACGGGTTTTTAACCCAGGCATCCGTCAGGGCCGGTAGCAACTGTTTCTGTTGCGCTTTAATTTGTGTTTTCAGCTCCGGGTGCTGCTGCGCCAGTTGTTCCAGCGGCCAGCCGAGGATGCGGCCGAACCAGGCATAAATATCGCCAAAGGCGGATTGACCGGCTTCGAGGCCGATAAAATCGGGCACTACACTGCCATCCACCTGACCGCAAATCCCTTTCACTGCGCGAGTGCCGACACTCTGCTTATCGGCAATCAGAATGTCGCAGGTAGAAGTACCAATTACTTTCACCAGCGTGTTGGGCTGTGCGCCCGCGCCAACAGCACCCATATGGCAGTCGAATGCACCGCCTGAAATCACCACGGATTCGGAAAGTCCCAGTCGCTGCGCCCATTCGGCGGTCAGCGTGCCGACCGGCAGGTCTGCGGTGTAAGTGTCGGTAAACAACGGCCAACGCAGGTGTTTATTGATAATCGGATCCAGTTCGTCGAAGAAGGCCGCCGGTGGCAGGCCGCCCCAACTTTCATGCCACAGTGATTTATGCCCGGCGCTGCAACGTCCGCGACGAATCGCCTCAGGACGTGTCGTTCCGGAGAGCAGGGCTGGCACCCAGTCGCACAGTTCAATCCAGGAAACGGCCGCTTGAGCAACGGCGCTGTCGGCGCGGGTGACATGCAGGATTTTGGCCCAGAACCATTCGCTGGAATAAATGCCGCCAATGTAGCGTGAGTAGTCCGTTTTACCGGTGCTATGGCACAGGCGGGTAATAGCTTCTGCCTCTTCGACGGCAGTGTGATCTTTCCACAGCACAAACATGGCGTTCGGGTTGTCGGCGAACTCCGGACGTAACGCCAGCACGTGCCCTTCTGCATCGATTGGCGCAGGTGTCGAGCCGGTACTGTCCACGCCGATACCTTTAATCGATGCGCGCTGTTCTACGCTGAGTTCAGCCAGCACGCTTTTTAGTGCAGCTTCCATCGACTCAATGTAGTCGCGCGGATGGTGGCGAAACTGATTATTAGGCGCATCGCAATAACGCCCCTCCTGCCAGCGCGGATACCACTCAACGCTGGTGGCGATCTCCGCTCCGGATGTGCAGTCTACCGCCAGCGCACGTACTGAATCGCTGCCGAAATCGAGGCCAATTGTGATTGCCATGCATGTTGCTCCATGAAAAATAACCGTTAGGAAAACCATAGTGAGCGGCGCTTAAAACCGTCAGGCAGGATTCGCTAATCTTATGGATAAAAATGCTATGGCAATGCAAAGTGTGACGCTGTGCAAAAATTCGATGTGGACATTTCTGCCACCTTTATAGACACTTTCGTTATCCCTTTTCAGGGCATTTCAATGCGGAAAAGAGGCGTAATTGCTTTTATCTGGCGGGATTAATCTATGCCCGTATGTAGCGTCTCATGGCGGCGTGTCGCCGCAGGATGAGGGTTTTATCAATATGGACAATTGGTTTCCTTACCGGGTATGGGAGTATTGTGTTTATGGCTGAGTCACAAAACGATCCACTGTTGCCTGGGTACTCGTTTAATGCCCATCTGGTTGCGGGGTTAACGCCGATTGATTCGGAAGGCTATCTCGACTTTTTCATCGATCGGCCGCTGGGGATGAAAGGGTATATTCTCAACCTGACGGTGAAGGGAGAAGGGGTGGTAAAAAACGGTGGTAAGCAGTTTATTTGCCGGCCTGGCGATATTTTGCTGTTTCCGCCGGGGGAAATTCACCACTACGGCCGTCATCCCGATGCGTCGGAGTGGTATCACCAATGGGTTTACTTCCGTCCACGTGCCTACTGGCACGAGTGGCTTAACTGGCCGACATTGTTTTCCCAGACGGGGTTTTATCGTCCTGATGATGGCAATATGTTGTGTTTTCGTGAGCTTTTTGCGCAAATTATCGATGCCGGACAAAGCGGCGGGCGTTACGCTGAACTGCTGGCGATCAACCTTCTGGAGCAGCTATTACTGCGGCGAATGGAGGCAATCAACGAATCGTTGCATCCACCGCTGGATAACCGTGTGCGCGACGCTTGTCAGTACATCAGCGATCACCTGGCGGACAGCCATTTTGATATCGCAAGCGTAGCGCAACATGTTTGTCTGTCACCATCGCGGCTGTCGCACCTTTTCCGTCAGCAACTGGGTGTGAGTGTGCTGAGCTGGCGCGAGGATCAGCGCATTAGTCAGGCAAAATTGCTGCTTAGTACCACGCGGATGCCGATAGCCAGCGTTGGACGCAATGTAGGCTTTGACGATCAGCTCTATTTTTCCCGGGTATTTAAAAAATGCACCGGCGCCAGCCCCAGCGAATTCCGCGCGGGGTGCGAATAAAACGTAAAGTTTGGCAATAAAAGGTTTGGCAATGCGACATAACCTGTAAAACTTTCAGATAATTGAAAGGTTGACGCTCACGGAGTCGCTCCGGAGAATCCAGCTTTCATGCTGAACAGGACAGGTTATGGAAGCACTGCTGGAACATTTTATTACGCAATCGGCAACATACTCACTGATGGCCATTGTGCTGGTAGCATTTTTTGAATCGCTGGCGCTGGTCGGATTGATTCTGCCCGGCACGGTGATGATGGCCGGGCTGGGTGCGCTGATTGGCAGCGGTGAAGTCAATTTCTGGCAGGCGTGGCTGGCGGGCATTATCGGCTGCTTGCTGGGCGACTGGCTCTCGTTTTGGCTGGGTTGGCGCTTTAAAGCGCCGTTGCACCGCTGGTCCTTTATGAAAAAGAACAAAGCGCTGCTGGATAAGACCGAGCACGCGCTGCATCAACACAGTATGTTTACTATTCTGGTTGGGCGTTTTGTTGGGCCAACCCGTCCGCTAGTGCCGATGGTCGCCGGTATGCTTGATCTGCCTGTACGCAAATTCCTCCCACCGAACATTATTGGTTGCCTGCTCTGGCCGCCGTTTTATTTCCTGCCCGGTATTCTGGCGGGTGCAGCGATTGATATTCCCGCCGATATGCAAAGCGGCAACTTCAAATGGCTGCTGCTGCTGACTGCCGTGCTGTTGTGGCTGGCGTGCTGGCTGTGCTGGCGTCTGTGGCGTTCCGGCAAGGCGGGAGTGGATAAGTTGAGCCGTTACCTGCCGCGTTCGCGTTTGCTTTTGTTGGCACCGGCAATGCTAGTGGCGGGTGTCGCGGCTGTGGTGGCGCTGATGAATCACCCATTGATGCCAATGTATCTCTCAATTCTTGGGAAGGTGATCCGCGGTTACTGACCGCGAATACCCAGCAGCGCAGAGGCCGATGATTTGCCGCTCAGCAGGTCATCTGTTTTTCCGTCCCAGGCAATGCGCCCATCGGCAACCACCAGCGAGCGTTCAGCTATGCGCACCGCATCCTCAATGCTGTGCGAAACCATCAATAATGTCAGTTGCTGGCGGCGGCACACCTCCTGCACCAGCAACAACATCTCCTGGCGCAGCGCCGGGTCGAGCGCGGAGAACGGTTCATCCAGCAGCAGAACTGGCTGCTCGCGCACCAGACAGCGGGCGAGGGCGACGCGCTGGCGCTGGCCACCAGACAGCTGTTCCGGCAGGCGATCCAGTAATGCTTCCAACCCCATTGTATCGGCAATCTGGCGCAGCGTTTGTTGCTGTTCGTTGTTTAACTTCAGCCCCGGACTAAGCCCCAGTCCAATGTTCTGCCACACGGAGAGATGGGTGAACAGATTGTTTTCCTGAAACAGCATGGATACCGGGCGCTGCGATGGCGGCGTGTGGGTATGATCGTTGCCTGCAATGGTTAATGTGCCACTCGCCGGGGGTAGAAAACCGGCAATCAGATTCAGCAAGGTGCTTTTCCCCGCGCCGCTTGGCCCGAGGATGGCTATCTGCTCGCCCGCTTTCACCGTCAGGGTGAAACGCATCGGCAAATGCTGATAAAGCCAGGTGACATCAATCAGTCTTAGCATGGCGGCCCGGAAGTTTTTCAATCACAGTGAATAAGATAAAGCAGAGCAACAGTAGGATCAGCGCCGTTACCGCACCATCCTGGCTGCGATAGGAACCAATTTGCTGATAAAGATAAAACGGTAACGTGCGAAAGTCGTCATTACCAAACAGCGCCACCACACCGAAATCGCCAATCGACAATACGCAGGCAAATGCCAGCGCCTGCGCCAGCGGGCGTTGCAGTGCGCGTAGCTCCACCACCCAAAGACGGCTGAAACCCTGCATTCCGAGCGACTGGCACAGCATGCTATAACGGGCGGTAATGTCGCGCATCGGGTTTTCCAGCACTTTTAATGCATAAGGGATGGCCATCAGCGCATTGGTAAAAATCACTATACCCTCGGCGGAAGCAGGCAACCCGATGCTGTTATTGAGCAGCAGGAAGAAGCCGGTTGCCAGCACAATCCCTGGCATCGCAAGGATCAACATACCACTCAGCTCCAGCGCCTGTCCGGCCATTGTTTGCTGGCGGGCGCGCAGCTCGCGGCTGCTCCACAGTAGCATCATCGTCAACATGACACACAACGACCCGGCGGCCAGTGCGATGCGCAGCGATGTGGCTGTTGCCTGCCAGAGAACCGGTTCGTTCAGCACTTTCAGCAGACTCAAATTGAAGCCATCAGCGATCACCGCTAGCAGCGGCGGCAGCAGTAACAGCAACGCCAGCACAATCAGAGTGATATCCGTGATTCGGCTGAATAAGCGATCTTCCGGATTGCGCCAGCCCTGGATCTGGTGGTTACCGACGGCAATGGCTTTACTCATGCGCTGGCTTAACAGTACCAGGCCGAGGCAGCAGATCATCTGCATCAGCGCCAGCAGTGCGGCGCGTGCCGGATCAAAATCAAAACTCAGCGCCTGATAGATCGCCAGTTCTATAGTGGTGGCCTGAGGGCCGCCGCCTAACGACAGCACAGTGGCGAAGCTGGCGAAACAGAGCATAAAGATCAACGCTGCGGTCGGCGGAATCTGGCGGCGCAGCCATGGCCATTCCACAAAGCGGAAAAATGCCCAGCCGCGCATGCCTAACTGAGCAGCAAGCTGGCGCTGTTCGCCAGGGATCTGCTCCAGTGCTTGCAGCAGCAACCGTGCCGCCATCGGCAGGTTAAAGAACACATGCGCCAGCAAAATGCCTTGCAGACCATAGGGCGAGAAATGCCACTCCAGCCCGAAAATATGCCAGAGCGAGGCTAGCCATCCCTGGCGGCCATACACACTGAGAATACCGAATACTGCCACCAGCACTGGCAGAATCAGCGTCATGGCGCACAGACGCAGCAGAGCGAGGCGGCCTACAAAACGCCGTCGATACAGGGCGCGGGCGAGAAAAATTGCCGGGAAAACGGAGAACAGGGAAGAGAGAAAGGCCTGCCAGAAGGAGAAACGCACCACATGCCACAGATAGCTATCGTGCCAGAAGGCCGACAGATCGGTCAGCGGTGCGTTTTGCCACAGCGCCAGAAAGGCGGCCAGCGCCACCGCCACCATCAGCGCGGCGGCGGTGAGGCCCGGAAGCAGCCAGCCAGCAATCAGCGGCTGACGGCGCGTTGCCATGCATTAATCCATGATGCGCGTTGAGCCGCGACTTGTTGTGGGGTGAATTCAAGCGAGGTTTGCGGTTTTTCCAGCGTATCAAACCCGACCGGTAGCGGTACATTACTGACCGGGTACATCCAGTTGCCGGTGGCGATAGTGTTCTGAAATGCCGGAGACACCATAAATTTCAAGAATTTTTCCGCCAGTTCCGGCTGTTTGCTGGCGGCAGTTCGGGCAGCGACTTCGACCTGCAAGTAGTGCCCTTCGCTGAAATTCGCCGCTGCGTAGTTGTCTTTTTTCTCTTCGATCAGATGGTAGGCGGGCGAGGTGGTGTAACTCAGCACCAGATCGCTTTCCCCTTTCAGGAACAGACCGTAGGCTTCGCTCCAGCCTTTAGTGACCGTAACCGTTTTGGCTGCCAGCTTATGCCATGCATCCGGGGCTTTGTCGCCGTACACTTTTTGCATCCACAACAGCAGGCCAAGGCCTGGTGTACTGGTGCGGGGATCTTCGTAGATCACGCGCCATTTTTGATCGCTTTCCACCAGTTCTTTCAGACTTTTCGGCGGGTTTTTCAGTTTGTTTTTATCATAAACGAAGGCAAACCAGCCGTAGTCGAACGGCACAAAGGTGTCGTTTTTCCAGCCGCCTGGCACGTTGACGGCATCCGTCGCTACGCCGCTTTTGGCGAACAGTTTGGTTTGTGCTGCCGCTTCCAGCAGATTGTTATCCAGCCCAAGCACCACATCTGCTTTGCTGTTTTTGCCTTCCATACGCAGACGGTTGAGCAGCGAGACGCCATCTTCCAGCGCGACAAATTTCAGCTCGCAGTTGCAGTCGCCTTCAAAGGCTTTCTTCACCGCCGGGCCGGGGCCCCAGTCAGCGGAAAAGGAGTCGTAGGTGTAGACGGTGAGTACCGGTTTGGCAAAAACGGGAGCGGCAACCAACAGCAGTAATGGCAATGATTTTTTTAACACTTTGCACCTCAAAAAAATGGGTGGCAAAGGATTTTGAGAGGTAGCCTCAAATCCCTTCGCCGGCGTTATCCGGATCAGGTTCGACGGGTATTTTCTCAGCACACGCCGTTGGCGCAGCACCCCGTTGAGAACGCCGCTATTGTAATGATTTGGTAAAAAATGCGAAAGCGTTATGGATCGGGTGGCGCATACCAGGCTGATTTAAAATCAAACCAGCCCAGCGTATTCATGCGTAGCCCGCGCATACTGCGTTGCCCCTGTATCCTCAACCAGTGATGAATTAATGGCACCAGCGCTTTGCTGGCCAGTAACTGCTGAGACCAGGCGGCGAGGTTCATCTTTCCGGCACGCCACTCGGTGGCAGCAGCTTGCCAGTCGATTGGAATACAGTGCTGCAACAAGGGCACTTCATACAGGTTAGCAAAGACCGAAAAGTTGAGCGGCAGGGTAAAGTTGGCGCTGTTAAGCCACAGATCGCTGGTCGCTTCACCCCGGTACCACTCGGTGTACTCCACTCTTTGTACATGAAGTTTTACCCCGTGTTCTGCCAGTAAGTTGCTCATGATACGGGAGAGCGCCTCGTGCTCGTGGTGTTCGCGATAAAAGGTGAGCGTCAACGATTCCAGCCCGGCAGGCTTCTCGCCGACGCCGGGACGGGCATGATGCCAGCGCGGCAGCAGGCCGTAAGCCGGGAACCAGTAACGTTGATAGCGCTCGTCAGCATGCCATAACAAGCTAGCGGGGGAGAGGATCTGGCTTACCCATTCCCTGACCGCCTGGCTGGCGCCGCGGCTGGATCGCGCGTCAAACAGCAGATAGTAGCAGCCCTCTTCCAGGCGGCTTTCGACCGCTTTTTCATCGCCGCTCGGCCCTTCCAGCGTCAGCCCGCAGGTTGGGTCGTCGCTGAGATCCGGCAACACCCAGACATTCACTTCATCAATGAGGGCGCGGAAGCCAAAATAGTCGTCAAAGGCGTGAATCTTCAATTGGTTACTGGTATTGCGCACCACAGCATACGGACCGGTGCCAATCGGCTGGCTGGAAAAATGGGGCAGGGTGTTCCACTCTTGCGGCAGGATCATGGAGGGCACATGCCCCATCAACCAGGGAAGCCAATTATCCGGCTGCCAGAGATGAATATCCAGCGTCCAGGGGGTTGGGGAGACGATCTCGCGGATATGAGAATAGAGCGGCAGGGCGGTCGCTCGTTGCAGGGAAGCGATCACATCACTCATTTCCAGCTCGTGGCCGTTATGAAAGTGGATGCCGGGGCGTAGATAAAAGCGCCAGTGTAAAGGGGAAATCGCCTTCCAGTGATGAGCGATATCCGCTTCCAGTTCCCCATTTTCCTCATTTATGCGCGTCAACGCACTAAAGATTTGCCGCGCCATATGGGTTTCGGAACGTCGTAATGGCGTGCCCGGCAGCAGATTGCGTAGCGGACGATAGTAGAGTACGCGCAGAATATGTCGCCCCTGGCGAAAGGTCCGTCCAAGATGGGAAACCAGCATCTGGCGGACCGCTTCTTTATCGCCCACCAGTTGAACCAACTGATCGATACGGTCCTGCTCCAGCAGATCCTCCGCCCGCTGTTGCTGCAGCGCCAGCCCGGTATAGAGGAACGTCAGACGCGAACGCTTGCCGCGGCCCGCTTCTGCATCCCATGTCAGCCAGCCGCGTTCCTGCATGGTATTTAGCAGCGTGCGCATATGGCGGCGCGAGCAACTGAGCAGATCTGCCAGCTCATTAAGCGTAGTTTCCTGAGATTTTCCGTCGCAGCATTGCCACAAACGGATGAACTGCTGTTGCAGGCGGCCAGAAGACATAAAAGAGGAACTCCTGATAAAAACTCAGCAATTTATTTATCCCTATATTAAGCCAATACTTCTCTTCGATGAAAGCGAGGAGGTGGTATGCCGGGATCATCCATACGACGGTTTTATCTGGCTTATTTTCGCGCCACACAGGATGTGTGCTGGCTCGCCCGTCAGAGTGCAGGGCAGCGCCTGAAAATACTGGAAGAACTGATGCAGTGGAAAGTGACAACGCCGATCTCGAAAGACTGAATCGCGGACATCATGTGTGACTGAGTATTAGGCGCAAATCCGCCTACGCCAGCAAAATATTTTTTGCTGGCTTTTTTCGTTTATGATTTCTGCGGTTTTTGCCGCTTTTGGAAAGGAAACGTTCATGCTCTGGTTAATGACGATGGGACGCCGTCTCAACGGTGTTTACGTCGCTTTTATGATCGTTGCGTTTATGATGGGGGTTGCCGGTGCTGTGCAGGCGCCGACGCTTAGCCTGTTTCTCAGCCGCGAAGTGGGTGCCCAGCCTTTCTGGATTGGGCTGTTTTATACCGTCAACGCGGTAGCCGGGATCTTGATCAGCCTGTTGCTGGCAAAACGTTCCGATAACCAGGGCGATCGTCGCAAGCTGATCCTCTTTTGCTGCCTGATGGCGGTGGGTAACGCACTGCTGTTTGCCTTCAATCGTCACTATCTGACGCTTATCACCTGTGGCGTGCTACTGGCCTCGCTCGCCAGTACCGCAATGCCGCAACTCTTTGCGCTGGCGCGCGAATATGCCGACAGTTCTGCGCGGGAAGTGGTGATGTTCAGTTCGGTGATGCGCGCACAGCTCTCGCTGGCGTGGGTGATTGGCCCGCCGCTGGCGTTTATGCTGGCGCTCAATTACGGCTTTACCGCTATGTTCACCGTTGCTGCCGGACTTTTTGTGATAAGCCTGGTGATGATTGCATTCTGGCTGCCCTCGGTGCCGCGCGTGGCGCAGCCCGTCGTCGCAGTGACGGAAGTGAGCGGCTGGGATGATAAGAACGTGCGCATGCTGTTTATCGCCTCAACGCTGATGTGGACCTGCAACACCATGTACATTATCGACATGCCACTGTGGATTAGCCAGGAACTGGGGCTACCGGATAAACTCGCCGGGATCCTGATGGGCACTGCAGCAGGCCTGGAGATCCCGGCGATGATCCTGGCCGGGTATTTTGTTAAACATCTGGGCAAGCGGCGGATGATGGTGACTGCCGTCGCCGCAGGTGTGGTGTTTTATCTGGGTCTGATCTTCTTCCACAGCCAAATGGCGCTGTTGGTGCTGCAATTGTTCAATGCGATCTTTATCGGCATCGTCGCCGGTATCGGTATGCTGTGGTTTCAGGATTTAATGCCAGGGCGTGCCGGTTCGGCGACAACGCTGTTTACCAATAGTATTTCAACCGGAGTGATTCTTGCTGGGGTGATTCAGGGCGCGCTGGCGCAACGTTTTAGCCACGGGGTTGTGTACATAGGGATTGCGGTGATTTCCGTGGTGGCGCTGCTGCTGACCAGCCGCGTGAAAGAGGTGTAAGTTTTTGTTTGCCAGGTGTCTGGCGGTGATCGCGACGGTTTGCTTGCCGGATAAGCGTTAACGCCATCCGGCAAGTCGTCTGCTTTTGTTAGCTCATAAACGTCGGTTGCTTGCTTTCGTAAGTGGCAATCGCGTCTTCATGCTGCAGCGTCAGGCCAATGCTGTCCAGACCGTTCAGCATGCAGTGACGGCGGAAGGCATCGATGTTAAAGCTATAGGATTTCCCGCCCGCTTTTACCACCTGTGCTTCGAGATCCACCTCAAAGGTCGTACCTGGGTTGTTCTGTACCAGCGTGAACAGTGCATCGACATCTTCTTCGCCCAGCGTCACCGGCAGCAACTGGTTGTTAAAGCTGTTGCCATAGAAGATATCAGCGAAGCTTGGCGCAATTACTACTTTGAAGCCGTAATCGGTCAGTGCCCACGGCGCATGCTCGCGTGAGGAACCGCAGCCGAAGTTTTCGCGCGCCAGCAAAATGGAGGCGCCTTTGTATTGCGGAAAGTTCAGGACGAATTCTGGGTTCGGTTGCTCGCCTTTATCATCAAGGAAGCGCCAGTCATTAAACAGATGGGCGCCAAAACCGGTACGTGTAACCTTCTGCAGGAACTGTTTCGGGATAATAGCGTCCGTATCGACATTGGCGGCATCCAGCGGAACAACCAGGCCGGTGTGTTGGGTAAATTTTTCTGCCATGGTGAGCTCCTTACAGGCTACGAATATCGGCGAAATGACCGGTTACCGCCGCAGCGGCAGCCATTGCCGGGCTGACCAGATGCGTGCGTCCGCCGCGACCCTGACGGCCTTCAAAGTTACGGTTACTGGTGGAGGCGCAACGTTCGCCGGGGTTCAGGCGGTCGTTGTTCATTGCCAGGCACATAGAGCAGCCAGGCAAACGCCATTCGAAACCGGCTTCGATAAAGATCTTATCCAGTCCTTCCGCTTCCGCCTGCGCTTTCACCGGACCTGAACCTGGCACCACCAGCGCCTGTACGCCAGGCGCGACTTTGCGGCCTTTCGCGATCTCCGCTGCGGCGCGTAAATCTTCAATACGCGAGTTTGTACAGGAACCGATAAACACTTTATCAATCGCCACTTCAGTCAGTGGAATGCCCGGTTTCAGGCCCATGTAGGCCAGTGCTTTTTCCGCTGAGGCGCGCTCAACCGGATCGGCGAACGATGCCGGATCGGGAATGATATCCGTCACCGAAATCACCTGGCCCGGATTGGTGCCCCAGGTTACCTGCGGCGCGATCTCTTCTGCCTGCAAGGTCACAACCGTGTCGAAAGTTGCCCCTTCGTCGGTATGCAACGTTTTCCAGTAAGCAACAGCCTCATCAAAATCTTTGCCTTTCGGCGCATGCAGACGGCCTTTCACGTAATTAAAGGTGATGTCGTCCGGGGCCACAAGACCGGCTTTCGCACCCATCTCAATTGCCATATTGCACAGCGTCATGCGGCCTTCCATGCTCAACGCACGAATTGCATCACCGCAGAATTCAACCACGTGACCGGTGCCACCTGCGCTACCCGTTTTGCCGATGATCGCTAACACGATATCTTTGGCGGTGATCCCCGGTGCCGCAGTACCTTTTACTTCGATTTTCATGGTCTTAGCGCGACCCTGTTTCAGGGTCTGCGTTGCCAGCACATGCTCAACTTCCGACGTGCCGATACCGAAGGCCAGTGCGCCAAACGCGCCGTGGGTTGCGGTGTGCGAATCGCCACAAACAATGGTCATACCCGGCAGGGTAATACCTTGTTCTGGTCCCATTACGTGGACAATCCCTTGGTATGGGTGATTCAGGTCATACAGTTCAACGCCGAATTCGTTGCAGTTTTTGATCAATTCCTGCATCTGGATGCGCGCCATTTCGCCGGAAGCGTTAATGTCTTTGGTCTGCGTGGAGACGTTATGATCCATGGTAGCGAACGTTTTACCCGGCTGGCGCACCGGACGTTTGTGCGCACGCAGGCCGTCAAATGCCTGCGGCGAGGTCACTTCGTGCACCAGATGGCGATCGATATACAGCAATGGAGTCTCGTTGGGTGCTTCATACACAACGTGCGCATCAAACAATTTTTCGTACAAACTCTTAGCCATGATTACACCCCTTCGGCGACAAAACGGGCAATAATATCGCCCATTTCATCGGTACTGACAGCCGCGGCGCCACGGGCTAAATCACCGGTACGCACGCCTTCTTCTAATGCTCGGTTGATTGCGTTTTCGATAGCAGAAGCCGCTTCACCTGCGTCCAGGCTATAACGCAGCAGCAGCGCCAGCGACAGGATCTGCGCAATCGGGTTAGCAATATTTTTACCGGCGATATCCGGGGCTGAGCCACCCGCCGGTTCGTACAGACCAAAACCCTGTTCGTTCAGGCTTGCTGAAGGCAGCATACCCATCGAACCGGTGATCATCGCACACTCATCGGAGAGGATATCGCCGAAGAGGTTAGAGCACAGCAACACGTCAAATTGGGACGGATCTTTAATCAGCTGCATAGTCGCGTTGTCAATATACATATGCACCAGTTCAACATCCTCATATTCGCTGGCAATTTCATTGACGATTTCGCGCCACAGCAGAGAGGTTTGCAGAACGTTGGCTTTATCAATTGAGTGCACTTTTTTACGGCGTTTACGCGCTGATTCAAAAGCAATACGCGCGATACGTTCGATTTCAAAACGATGATAGACCTCGGTATCGAAGGCCTTCTCATGCTGACCACTGCCTTCACGGCCTTTCGGCTGGCCGAAGTAAATACCGCCAGTCAGTTCACGTACGCACAGAATATCGAAGCCATTAGCGGCGATATCTTCACGCAGTGGGCAGAAAGCTTCCAGCCCCTGATACAGTTTGGCCGGTCGCAGATTACTGAATAATTTGAAGTGCTTACGCAGCGGCAGTAGTGCACCACGTTCCGGTTGCTGTGCCGGCGGCAGATTTTCCCATTTCGGGCCGCCTACGGAGCCAAACAGAATGGCATCTGCCTGCTCACAGCCTTCAACGGTTACCTGCGGCAGCGGGTTGCCGTGACGGTCGATGGCGATACCGCCCACGTCATAATGGCTGGTAGTGATATGCATGCCAAAGCGGCTACGCACGGCTTCCAGTACTTTCAGGGCTTGCGCCATGACTTCCGGACCGATACCGTCACCCGGTAACACAGCAATATGATAATTCTTCGACATCACACGGTTTCCTTGTTGTTCTCTTTGTTCTGCGCTTTACGTTGCAACTCTTTTTCGACTTCGGCGGCGCGCCAGATATTGTTCAGCACATGCACCATGGCTTTTGCTGAGGACTCAACGATATCTGTCGCCAGACCCACACCGTGGAAGCGGCGGCCATTGTAATTGGCGACGATATCAACTTGCCCCAGCGCATCTTTGCCGTGGCCTTTGGCGCTGAGACCATATTTCACCAGCTCGATGTCGTACTCGGTGACACGGTTAATGGCCTGGTAGATTGCATCAACAGGGCCGTTACCATTGGCGGCTTCGGTTTTAATTTCATCACCGCAGGCCAGCTTGATGGAGGCGGTTGCGATGTCGTTGGAGCCGGACTGCACGCTGAAGTAGTCCAGGCGGAAATGCTCTGGCTCTTCCTGCTGTTTGTTAATGAACGCCAGCGCTTCCAGGTCGTAATCGAAAACCTGGCCTTTTTTATCCGCCAATTTCAGGAACGCTTCGTACAAGTTATCCAGGTTGTAATCTGCTTCCTGGTAACCCATCTCTTCCATACGATGTTTTACCGCCGCACGGCCTGAACGGGAGGTCAGGTTTAACTGCACCTGATTCAGACCAATGGATTCCGGTGTCATGATTTCGTAGTTTTCGCGGTTTTTCAGCACGCCATCCTGGTGAATACCGGAGGAGTGGGCGAAAGCGCCAGTGCCGACAATCGCTTTGTTCGCCGGAATCGGCATATTGCAGATCTGGCTGACGGTCTGGCTGGTGCGCCAGATTTCATTGTGATTGATACGTGTGTGCACGTTCATAATATCTTTGCGCACCTTAATCGCCATGATCACCTCTTCCAGCGAGCAGTTACCGGCACGTTCACCAATACCGTTCATCGCGCCTTCAACCTGGCGCGCGCCGGCGTGTACCGCTGCGATGGCGTTGCCAACGGCCAGTCCTAAGTCATCATGGGTATGTACAGAGATAATGGCTTTATCGATGTTCGGTACGCGGTCATACAAGCCGGTGATGATATTGGCGAATTCAAACGGCATGGTGTAGCCGACAGTATCCGGGATGTTGATGGTTTTTGCCCCGGCGTTGATGGCGGCTTCGACCACTCGCGCCAGATCGTCGATTGGCGTACGGCCCGCATCTTCGCAAGAGAACTCCACATCATCGGTATAGTTACGTGCGCGTTTGATCATGTAAATTGCACGTTCAATCACTTCATCCAGCGTACTGCGCAATTTGGTGGCAATATGCATCGGCGAGGTGGCGATAAACGTATGGATGCGGAATGCTTCAGCGACTTTCAGTGATTCCGCGGCGACATCAATATCTTTTTCAACACAGCGAGCGAGGGCGCAAACGCGGCTGTTTTTCACATGGCGCGCGATGGTTTGTACGGATTCAAAATCACCCGGGGAAGAAACCGGAAAGCCGACTTCCATCACATCGACGCCCATACGTTCCAGCGCCAGGGCGATTTGCAGCTTCTCTTTCACGCTCAGGCTCGCCTGTAACGCCTGTTCACCATCACGTAATGTAGTATCGAAAATAACGACTTGCTGGCTCATGGTTTAGGTCCTTGTTATCTGAGGTCGCCTCGCTACGAGCATAAAAAAACCCGCGCCAAGGCGCGGGTTTCTGTCTTAACTGGCAGACAATTCAACTCTGAATGTCGTCCGCCGGTCTACCGCGCACAAGTGATGCGTTTAGTAGTAGTAGACCAACGAAACCGACGTTACGAATCATGAATCAAGCTCCAGGAAAAACGTTATGCTTTTAGTGGTACTGGATACGCTTGTCAAAGTCAACCCCTGCTCCTGAAAACCATCTTCAGAACAGGTGGATTGTATGGCTTCTTTTTAGTTAATTATCCTGTCATCTTGAATGAAATGCGTATTTCGTGCGAATCGATATATTGAGTGTTTGTTAATGGACGACCACGAGTTTAAAGGTCAATTTACAGAACAAGCCTTTTGCGATTTGCGTTAGGGGGTGGATGGTGGTTATGGTTACCAACAGATGAGTTTCGGAATGTTTGATAAAGTAAAGGTATATTAATCAATCATTGATTAGCGTATTAATTATCGTCACCTTCTCTTTGAGGAAATATAAAAAAATATTTAAATATTCCTAATTTTTCACGCTTTGCTTCTAATAATGCTATATGCATGATACATCATCTTCCTGAATATTATTATTACACAATTAAGGGAGTTTTATCATGACGACGGATTGCAATGTTCCTGGGGAATCTATTGACAACCATCAGGTGGTCGATGTGGTCAAACCACAGTTGCGTTCAGTAGATCTTAATTTACTAACCGTTTTTGATGCGGTGATGCAGGAACAAAACATTACCCGTGCGGCGCATGTGCTGGGAATGTCACAACCCGCTGTGAGTAATGCCGTTGCGCGGCTTAAAGTCATGTTTAACGACGAGCTGTTTATCCGCTATGGCCGTGGGATTCAGCCCACTGCGCGTTCATATCAACTGTTTGGCTCGATCCGTCAGGCATTGCAGTTGGTACAAAATGAGTTGCCCGGTCCAGGATTTGATCCACAGAGCAGTGAGCGTGTATTTAATCTTTGTGTATGTAGTCCGCTGGATAACCTCTTAACGTCAATTATTTACAATCGAGTTGAAAAGACTGCACCTAATATTAATCTTGTCTTTAAAGCAGATCTTAATCACAGTACTGAACATCAATTGCGTTACCAGGAAATTGAATTTGTGATCGGCTACGAAGAGTTTCGTCGTCCGGAATTCTCTTGCGTTCCATTATTTAAAGACGAAATGGTGTTGGTAACCAGTAAAGAACATCCACGCACTGAGAATCTTGGGACCGAAGACAGTGTTTTCAATGAACAGCATGCAGTGGTCTTGCTGGACCATTATGCTTCCTTTAGTCAGCCCTGGTATGATACGGCGGAAAAGAAGAACTGTATTGCTTATCAGGGGATGGCAGTCACCAGTGTATTGAACATTGTCGCCCAAACGAATTTGGTGACGATTGCGCCGCGTTGGTTGGTTGAACGCTTTGCTTATAGCCTGCCTTTGCAGGTATTACCTCTGCCGCTGGCGCTTAATACGCGCACTTGCTATCTCTCATGGCATGAAGCAGCAGGCCGTGATAAAGGCCATCAGTGGATGGAAGAATTACTGATCTCGGTTTGTACTCTGTAATGTGTTGACGGAATAGATCGGCTTTTTTAGTCGGTTTATTCTGCTTAATTGTGCATGGGTAGTATTTTATTTCAATTTAGGTCTTCGGCGACTTCCCGCATGGTGCTAAAAATGCATGATTTCCTGTACAACATGCCATTTGGATGATGAATGGTCATCGTCTTTCCTTATCACAGATGTTTCCACCAGATCTGATGCTCTCGCATTGTTATTCCTCTTTTGTATGCCATTGATGTCGGTGGTTTGCTAATTGCCTGCCAGATTTTGAGCGGTTATGGTAACTGCCATTCATAATCAGAATGCAGGACTTCCTGCTCTGAACAGAGCGACAGAGTGGAAATGAGTTCCGCCGTCAGTCGACAAATAACAAATATAAGCCTGGAGGCAAAGCATGGAGATGTTGTCTGGAGCCGAGATGGTCGTCCGATCGCTTATCGATCAAGGCGTAAAGAAAGTATTCGGCTACCCCGGAGGTGCAGTCCTGGATATCTACGATGCCCTGCATACTGTTGGCGGTATTGAACATGTGTTGGTTCGTCATGAGCAGGCGGCGGTGCATATGGCCGACGGGCTGGCGCGGGCAACGGGTGAGGTTGGCGTCGTACTGGTCACGTCTGGCCCTGGTGCGACGAATGCAATCACGGGTATCGCTACCGCTTATATGGACTCCATCCCGCTGGTGGTGCTTTCCGGGCAGGTTGCAACATCGCTGATTGGTTATGACGCGTTTCAGGAATGCGACATGGTGGGAATTTCCCGTCCGGTGGTGAAGCATAGTTTCCTGGTCAAACAAACCGAAGACATTCCCGGCGTATTAAAGAAAGCGTTCTGGCTGGCTGCCAGTGGGCGCCCGGGGCCGGTGGTGGTGGATCTGCCGAAAGATATTATGAACCCGGCCAACAAGCTGCCCTATTTCTGGCCGGAATCGGTCAGTATGCGGTCTTATAATCCGACGACGCAGGGGCACAAAGGACAAATCAAGCGCGCTTTGCAAACACTGGTGTCGGCGAAGAGGCCGGTAGTTTACGTGGGAGGCGGTGCGATTAACTCCGCATGCGAAACTCAGTTACGCCAGTTGGCTGAAAAACTGAATTTGCCCGTGGTCTCGTCCTTAATGGGGTTGGGCGCGTTTCCGGCGTCGCATCGACAGGCGCTGGGTATGCTGGGCATGCACGGCACTTATGAAGCCAATATGACGATGCACCATTCCGATGTTATTTTCGCGGTTGGTGTGCGTTTTGACGATCGCACCACCAATAACCTGGCGAAGTACTGTCCGGATGCGACGGTCCTGCATATCGATATCGACCCCACTTCCATTTCCAAAACCGTACAGGCGGATGTGCCCATTGTCGGCGACGCACGGCTGGTTCTGGAACAAATGCTCGAGCTGCTGGAGCAGGAAGAGCAGCCACAGCCGCTGGATGATATCCGGGACTGGTGGTTGCGCATTGACCAGTGGCGTGCACGCCAGTGTCTGAAATATGACACCCAGAGTGAAAAGATCAAACCGCAGGCAGTAATTGAAGCTATCTGGCGTTTGACAAATGGCGATGCTTACGTTACTTCCGATGTTGGCCAGCATCAGATGTTTGCAGCGCTATACTACCATTTCGATAAACCGCGCCGCTGGATCAACTCCGGCGGGCTGGGCACGATGGGTTTTGGCTTACCTGCCGCGCTCGGCGTGAAGATGGCGCTGCCCGAGGAGACGGTTGTCTGTGTGACCGGCGATGGCAGTATCCAGATGAATATTCAGGAACTCTCCACGGCGTTGCAGTATGAGCTGCCGGTGCTGGTATTGAACCTCAATAACCGCTATTTGGGGATGGTGAAGCAGTGGCAGGACATGATCTATTCCGGCCGCCATTCACAATCTTATATGGAGTCGTTGCCTGATTTTGCGCGCCTGGCGGAAGCTTACGGTCATGTGGGAATTCGTATTACACGTCCGGATGAGCTGGAAGCAAAGCTGGCGGAAGCGCTGGAGCAGGTGAAAAGCAATCGCCTGGTGTTTGTTGATGTTACCGTTGACGGTAGTGAGCACGTTTATCCGATGCAGATCCGCGGCGGCGGCATGGATGAGATGTGGTTGAGCAAAACGGAGAGAACCTGATTATGCGCCGGATACTGTCTGTACTACTGGAAAATGAATCGGGCGCGTTATCGCGCGTGATTGGCCTGTTCTCTCAGCGCGGTTACAACATAGAAAGCCTGACCGTTGCGCCGACTGACGATCCCACCTTATCGCGGATGACGATCCAGACTGTCGGCGATCAAAAGGTTCTGGAGCAGATCGAAAAGCAACTGCACAAGCTGGTTGATGTATTACGCGTGAACGAGCTAGGGCAGGGAGCATATGTTGAACGTGAAATTATGTTGGTGAAGATTCAGGCCAGCGGTTATGGTCGCGAAGAGGTGAAACGCAATGCCGAGATTTTCCGCGGACAGATCATTGACGTTACGCCGTCGATTTACACGGTTCAGCTCGCAGGTACCAGTGACAAACTGGATGCTTTTTTAGCCACGATTCGTGATGTGGCGAAAATTGTTGAAGTTGCGCGTTCCGGTGTGGTGGGGTTGTCGCGCGGCGATAAAATCATGCGCTGAATAGAATAACCTTCCATATTTTTTACAGGCCCGGTGTTCTACGCCGGGTTTTTTTTTGCGAAATCCGCCGGAACCAGAGATGAAAGCGGTTGCCGGAGTGAGCATTCTGCGCTTAGATGTTAAGGGTTTTAACCTATATCCCTAAAAAGGTTATGGAGTACATTAATTTAAGGGGCAATTGTGAAACTGGATGAAATCGCCCGGCTAGCCGGCGTCTCACGAACCACGGCAAGCTACGTCATTAATGGTAAGGCGAAGCAGTATCGTGTCAGCGACAAAACCGTTGAGAAAGTAATGGCGGTTGTTCGTGAGCATAACTACCACCCAAATGCGGTGGCGGCTGGCCTGCGCGCAGGACGCACTCGTTCGATTGGGCTGGTGATCCCGGATCTTGAAAACACGAGCTACACCCGAATTGCCAACTACCTGGAGCGCCAGGCACGTCAGCGCGGCTATCAGTTGCTGATCGCCTGCTCGGAAGATCAACCCGATAATGAAATGCGCTGTATCGAGCATCTGTTGCAGCGGCAGGTGGACGCTATTATTGTCTCTACCTCATTGCCGCCAGAGCATCCGTTCTATCAGCGCTGGGCCAATGATTCTTTCCCGATTGTCGCACTGGATCGCGCGCTGGATCGTGAACACTTCACCAGTGTTGTTGGTGCCGATCAGGATGACTCGGAGATGCTGGCCGCAGAACTGCGTAAATTTCCGGCGGAGCGCGTACTTTATCTTGGGGCGTTACCGGAGCTATCTGTCAGTTTCCTGCGTGAGCAGGGCTTCCGTACCGCGTGGAAAGACGATCCGCGTGAAGTGCAATATCTCTATGCCAATAGCTACGAGCGTGAAGCCGCCGCTCAGCTATTTGATAAATGGCTGGAAACTAATCCTATGCCACAGGCGATGTTTATAACGTCGTTTGCGTTATTGCAGGGTGTGCTTGACGTTACGTTACGTCGCGACGGTAAATTGCCGTCGGATCTGGCGATTGCGACTTTTGGCGATCACGAACTGCTCGATTTCCTGCAATGCCCGGTTCTTGCTGTGGCGCAGCGCCATCGCGATGTTGCGGAGCGGGTTCTGGAAATTGTGCTGGCAAGCCTCGACGAACCGCGTAAACCGAAAGCGGGTCTTAGTCGTATCCGGCGTAATCTTTACCGTCGCGGGATATTAAGTCGCGTATAAGTTCAGATAAAGGCAGCGTAGGCTGCCTTTTTTGTTTTGTTATCTTGCCTTTACTCAAATTATTACCTGCTGGCTTTTAAGAGAAATCCTTAATTTTTATACGGGGGCGAGATAAGTTAATTCCAGCTGCTTTTTTAAAGAGAGTTTTAAAAGGATATTTTTAAAGCAGCAATTATGATTTCTGTCTTAAATTGTTACATCTCAGAAAAGTGTTACCTTTTTCTATTAGCACACATTATCGATGTAGGGCTATTTCCTGGTGATGAGGCCGTTGCGCTCAGTATGAAGGGGTGCAATTGGTGCTGTTCAGTTGGGGCGATATGTCTTAAAATGCCGCCCGCGTCGCAAACTGACACTTTATATTTCGCGCGCAGGAATCAAATGGTTTTAAACGCGGATACGCATATTCTGTTTTTTTCTTGCAAATATTCATGACGTTAATTTGCCTCGTACGTTGAGCACTAATTCACCTTTGCAGATATTCACTGTAAATAAGAGATCTTTTGTTCTGGTTAGCCTTTGCGCTGGCTTGACAAGCTTTTCCTTCGCTCCGTAAACTCCCTTAGTGGGGATTTGTGGGATAAAGTGGTGAAAAGGGTCACTTGGGGGTGAATCGGGCATGTTCCGTGGCGCGACGTTAGTCAATCTCGACAGTAAAGGGCGGTTAGCCGTTCCGACTCGTTATCGGGATTTGCTGCTGGAGAATGCCTCTGGTCAGATGGTGTGTACCATCGACATTCGCCATTCATGCCTGCTGCTTTATCCCCTTCCTGAATGGGAAATTATTGAGCAAAAACTGGCGCGCCTGTCGAGCATGAACCCGCTTGAGCGACGCGTACAACGTTTATTGCTGGGGCATGCCAGCGAGTGCCAGATGGATAGCGCCGGGCGTTTATTGATTGCGCCTGTTTTACGGCAGCATGCCGGGCTAACCAAAGAAGTGATGCTGGTCGGGCAGTTCAATAAATTTGAGCTGTGGGACGAAACGACCTGGTATCAACAGGTCAAGGAAGATATCGACGCTGAGCAATCGGGTTCTGAAGGACTTTC
Source organism: Kosakonia arachidis (assembly GCF_900116535.1). Taxonomy (GTDB): domain Bacteria; phylum Pseudomonadota; class Gammaproteobacteria; order Enterobacterales; family Enterobacteriaceae; genus Kosakonia; species Kosakonia arachidis. The sequence goes on from NZ_FPAU01000003.1 coordinate 581,256, forward strand.
AGATCGGTTGCAGGATTTGTCTCTGTAATGATGATGGAAAATTTTAAACACACAACGGTGCTGCTGGATGAGGCCGTTAATGGCCTGAATATTCGTCCGGATGGCATCTACATCGATGGCACTTTTGGTCGCGGTGGTCACTCGCGCCTGATCCTCTCCCATTTGGGGGCGGAAGGACGCCTGTTGGCGATCGATCGCGATCCGCAGGCAATTGCTGTAGCCCAAACCATTGATGATCGCCGCTTCTCCATCATTCATGGACCTTTCTCTGCGCTTGCTGATTATGTTAGCGAGCGCGAACTTGTTGGCAAGATCGACGGTATCCTTCTCGATCTTGGTGTCTCTTCACCGCAGCTTGACGATCCTGAGCGTGGCTTCTCCTTTATGCGCGATGGCCCGCTCGATATGCGGATGGATCCCACTCGCGGCCAGTCTGCTGCAGAATGGTTGCAAACAGCCGAAGAGGCGGATATCGCCTGGGTGCTGAAAACCTTTGGCGAGGAGCGTTTTGCTAAACGTATCGCGCGCGCCATTGTAGAGCGTAACCGCCTCAACCCAATGACCCGCACTAAAGAGCTGGCTGAAGTCGTTGCGGCGGCAACACCGATCAAAGATAAGTTCAAACATCCCGCGACCCGTACCTTCCAGGCGGTGCGCATTTGGGTAAACAGTGAACTGGAGGAAATAGAGCTGGCGCTAAAAAACTCGCTCGGCGTGCTTGCCCCGGGAGGGCGGCTTTCGATAATCAGCTTCCATTCTCTGGAAGATCGCATTGTGAAACGCTTCATGCGTGAGCAAAGCCGCGGCCCGCAGGTTCCTGCCGGGCTGCCGATGACCGAAGAGCAACTCAGGAAACTGGGTGGCCGTCAGTTGCGAGCCTTAGGAAAGTTGATGCCGGGTGAAGAAGAAGTGGCTGAAAACCCACGTGCCCGTAGTTCAGTTCTGCGCATTGCAGAGAGGACGAACGCATGATCGGCAGAGTGACAGAAACCCTAAGCAAAGTGAAAGGATCGTTAGGAAGCAACGAGCGCCATGCCTTGCCTGGCGTGATCGGCGACGATCTTTTGCGATTTGGGAAACTGCCACTCTGTCTGTTCATTTGCATCATTATGACGGCAGTGACGGTTGTCACTACCTCTCACCACACACGTTTATTAACCGCGCAGCGCGAACAACTGGTGCTCGAGCGCGACGCGCTGGATATCGAATGGCGCAACCTGATTCTTGAAGAGAATGCGCTCGGCGATCACAGCCGGGTTGAACGGATTGCGACGGAAAAGCTGCAAATGCAGCACGTAGATCCCTCTCAGGAAAATATCGTAGTGCAGAAATAGAAATGAATAAGGAATTACGCGACGCATGAAAGCAGCGGTGAAAACGCTTAAACCGAAACGCCAGGAAGAACAGGCCAACTTTGTGAGTTGGCGTTTTGCGTTGCTTTGCGGTTGCATCCTTCTGGCGATGGCGTTTCTGCTTGGACGGGTCGCCTGGCTGCAAGTTATCAATCCTGAGATGCTGGTGCGTGAAGGGGATATGCGTTCTCTACGCGTGCAGGAAGTCGCAACGTCGCGTGGAATGATTACCGACCGATCCGGGCGTCCACTGGCAGTCAGCGTGCCGGTGAAAGCGATTTGGGCCGATCCAAAAGAGTTACATGATGCTGGCGGCGTCACGCTGGATAACCGCTGGAAAGCGCTCTCTGACGCGCTGAACATGCCACTGGATCAGTTGGCTTCCCGTATTAACGCCAACCCGAAGATGCGTTTTATCTATCTGGCGCGTCAGGTCAACCCCGATCTCGGCGATTACATTAAAAAACTCAAGTTGCCGGGGATTCATCTGCGTGAAGAATCCCGGCGTTACTACCCTTCCGGAGAAGTGACCGCTCACCTTATCGGTTTTACTAACGTAGATAGTCAGGGGATCGAAGGTGTTGAGAAGAGCTTTGACAAATGGCTTACCGGTCAACCTGGCGAACGTATTGTGCGTAAAGATCGCTACGGGCGTGTAATAGAAGATATTTCTTCCACCGACAGCCAGGCAGCGCATAACCTGGCGCTGAGTATTGATGAACGCTTGCAGGCGCTGGTTTATCGCGAGCTGAATAACGCAGTGGCGTTTAACAAGGCAGAATCAGGAAGCGCAGTGCTGGTCGATGTTAACACTGGCGAAGTGTTGGCGATGGCCAACAGCCCTTCCTACAACCCGAACAACTTCACCGGTACGTCGAAAGATGCAATGCGTAACCGCGCGATCACTGACGTTTTTGAACCGGGTTCAACGGTGAAACCGATGGTGGTAATGACCGCACTGCAGCGCGGTGTCGTCACACCTAATACCGTGCTGAATACCGTTCCTTACCGAATTAACGGTCACGAAATCAAAGACGTGGCGCGCTACAGCGAATTGACCCTTACCGGGGTGCTACAAAAGTCGAGTAACGTCGGTGTTTCGAAGTTGGCGTTAGCGATGCCCTCCTCAGCGTTAGTAGATACTTACTCACGGTTTGGACTGGGAAAAACGACCAATTTGGGGATGGTCGGGGAACGCAGTGGCTTATTTCCTCAAAAACAACGGTGGTCTGACATAGAGAGGGCCACCTTCTCTTTCGGCTATGGGCTAATGGTAACGCCGTTACAGTTAGCGCGAGTCTACGCAACGATTGGCAGTTACGGTATCTACCGTCCGCTGTCGATTACCAAAGTTGACCCGCCCGTGCCGGGTGAGCGCATTTTCAATGAGTCTATCGTGCGCACAGTGGTGCATATGATGGAGAGCGTTGCGCTACCGGGCGGTGGGGGGGTGAAAGCAGCCATCAAAGGCTATCGCATTGCTATCAAAACCGGGACGGCGAAAAAAGTCGGCCCGGATGGTCGTTATATCAACAAATATATTGCTTACACCGCTGGCGTCGCGCCTGCCAGCCGCCCGCGCTTTGCGCTGGTGGTGGTGATTAACGATCCGCAAGCGGGTAAATACTACGGTGGTGCCGTGTCCGCACCGGTCTTCGGTGCCATCATGGGCGGCGTTCTGCGCACCATGAACATTGAGCCGGACGCGCTGACCACGGGCGAAAAAAGTGAGTTTGTAATTAATCAAGGCGAGGGTACAGGTGGCAGATCGTAATTTGCGCGACCTTCTCGCTCCGTGGGTGCCAGGCGCACCGGAGCGAGCACTGCGGGAGATGACACTCGACAGCCGTGCGGCTGCATCGGGCGATCTCTTTGTGGCGGTGGTCGGTCATCAGGCGGACGGGCGTCGATATATCCCGCAGGCGATTGCGCAAGGTGTTGCTGCCATTATTGCTGAAGCGAAAGACGAAGCAAATGACGGTGAAATTCGTGAAATGCACGGCGTTCCAGTCATTTACCTCAGCCAGTTGAATGAGCGCCTTTCCGCGCTGGCGGGCCGTTTTTACGGCGAGCCATCCGAACAATTGCGCCTGATAGGTGTAACCGGTACCAACGGCAAAACAACGACCACGCAGTTGCTGGCGCAGTGGAGCCAATTGGTGGGCGAAACCAGCGCCGTAATGGGTACGGTTGGAAATGGTCTGCTGGGTAAAGTTATCCCGACGGAAAATACCACTGGCTCTGCGGTTGATGTTCAGCATGTGATTGCAGGGTTGGTTGCGCAGAAAGCGACGTTTGCCGCGATGGAAGTCTCTTCCCACGGTCTGGTGCAGCATCGCGTCGCGGCGCTGAAGTTTGCCGCTGGCGTATTTACCAATCTAAGCCGCGATCATCTCGATTATCACGGTGATATGGTGCATTACGAAGCAGCGAAATGGCTGCTGTTCTCCTCTCACCACTACGGGCAGGCAATTATCAATGCCGACGACGAAGTCGGCCGCCGCTGGCTAGCGAATCTGCCGGATGCGGTTGCGGTATCAATGGAAGACCATATCAACCCGGATTGTCACGGCCGCTGGCTTAAGGCTACCGGCGTGGAATACCACGATAGTGGCGCGACTATTCGTTTTGACTCTTCATGGGGTCAAGGTGAAATCGAAAGCCGTCTGATGGGCGCCTTTAACGTCAGTAACCTGCTGCTGGCGCTGGCCACGCTGCTGGCGTTGGGGTATCCGTTAGGCGATTTGCTGAAAACCGCTTCACAGTTGCAGCCGGTTTGTGGACGAATGGAAGTATTTAGTGCGCCGGGTAAACCGACGGTGGTAGTGGATTATGCCCATACGCCAGATGCGCTGGAAAAAGCCTTACAGGCTGTACGCCTGCACTGCACTGGTCAACTGTGGTGTGTGTTTGGTTGCGGCGGCGATCGCGATAAAGGTAAACGCCCGCTTATGGGCGCAATTGCCGAGCAGTTCGCCGATGTGTCGGTGGTGACGGACGATAACCCGCGCACCGAAGAGCCGCGCGCGATTATCAACGATATTCTCGCCGGTATGCTGGATGCGGGACGCGCGCATGTGGTCGAAGGCCGTGCGGAAGCCGTGACTAACACCATTATGCAGGCGAAAGAGAATGATGTAGTTCTGCTGGCTGGCAAAGGCCATGAAGATTATCAGATTGTCGGGACGCAACGGCTGGATTACTCCGATCGTGTCACCGCGGCACGTTTGCTGGGGGTAGTGGCATGATTAGCGTAACCCTCAGCCAACTGGCCGGCATTCTGCGCGGTGAGTTGCACGGTCAGAATGTGACGATTGATGCAGTAACCAGCGATACCCGCAAACTCACGCCGGGCTGCTTGTTTGTGGCGCTGAAAGGCGAGCGCTTCGACGCTCATGATTTTGCCGATCAAGCCAAAGCGGGTGGCGCTGGTGCGCTGTTGGTTAGTCGTAAGCTGGACTGCGATCTGCCGCAACTGCTGGTGAAAGACACTCGCCAGGCGTTCGGCGAGCTGGGTGCCTGGGTACGTCAGCAGGTGCCGACGCGTGTGGTGGCGTTAACCGGTTCTTCCGGTAAAACCTCGGTGAAAGAGATGACGGCCGCAATTCTGAGTGAATGTGGCAACACGCTTTATACCGCAGGGAACCTTAACAACGACATCGGCGTGCCGATGACACTCCTGCGCTTAACCAAAGAACATCAATACGCAGTGATTGAGCTGGGCGCGAATCACCAGGGGGAAATCGCCTGGACCGTCGGGCTTACCCGTCCGGAAGCGGCTCTGGTTAATAACCTGGCGGCAGCACACCTGGAAGGTTTCGGATCGCTTGCGGGCGTGGCCAAAGCTAAAGGTGAAATCTACACCGGCTTGCCTGCCAACGGTGTGGCAATCATGAATGCTGACAATAATGACTGGCTGAACTGGCAGAGCATTATTGGCGATCGCAAAGTGTGGCGTTTCTCACCAAATGCGGTGAACAGTGATTTTACGGCTACCAACATTCATGTGACCTCTCACGGGACTGAGTTCACGCTGCAAACCCCAATGGGTAATGTGGATGTGACGCTACCATTGCCGGGACGACACAATATTGCCAATGCGCTGGCCGCGACCTCGCTGGCGATGGCGGTGGGCACCAGCCTGGCGGCAGTGAAAAAAGGGTTGGCAAACCTGAAAGCGGTGCCGGGGCGTCTGTTTCCGGTACAACTTGGCGAAAATAAACTGCTGCTCGATGACACATATAACGCCAACGTTGGTTCAATGACCGCCGCCGTGCATGTGCTGGCGGAAATGCCGGGCTACCGGGTGATGGTGGTGGGTGATATGGCAGAGTTAGGCGATGAGAGCGAAGCTTGCCATATTCAGGTGGGTGAAGCGGCGAAAGGCCTCGCCATCGATAAAGTTCTGAGTGTCGGTAAGCTGAGCAAGGCTCTGAGCACAGCCAGTGGTGTTGGCGAACATTTTAACAATAAAGCGGCAGTAGTGGCGCGTTTGAAGGCGCTGATTGCAGAACAGCAGATTATTACCATTTTGGTAAAAGGTTCACGTAGTTCCGCCATGGAAGAGGTGGTTCGCGAATTACAGGAGAATGGAACATGTTAGTGTGGCTGGCCGAACATCTGGTCAAATATTATTCCGGCTTTAACGTCTTTTCCTATCTGACGTTTCGCGCCATTGTCAGCCTGCTGACCGCGCTCTTCATCTCTCTGTGGATGGGGCCGCGCATGATTGCCCGTCTGCAAAAACTCTCCTTCGGCCAGGTTGTGCGTAATGACGGTCCTGAGTCGCATTTTAGTAAACGCGGTACGCCAACGATGGGGGGAATTATGATCCTCACGGCAATCGTGGTTTCCGTACTGCTATGGGCTTATCCCTCTAACCCGTATGTCTGGTGTGTGCTGTTTGTACTGGTAGGTTATGGGGCGATTGGTTTTGTTGACGACTACCGCAAAGTGGTGCGTAAAGATACCAAAGGCCTGATTGCTCGCTGGAAATATTTCTGGATGTCACTGATTGCGCTGGGCGTTGCGTTTGCGCTTTACCTCGCGGGGAAAGATACGCCAGCGACAGAACTGGTGGTGCCGTTCTTTAAAGATGTGATGCCGCAACTAGGCATTTTCTACATTCTGCTGGCCTACTTTGTGATTGTAGGTACCGGCAACGCCGTTAACCTGACGGACGGTCTCGATGGTCTGGCGATTATGCCTACGGTGTTTGTCGCTGCGGGCTTTGCGCTGGTGGCCTGGGCTACCGGTAACATGAATTTTGCTAATTACCTGCATATTCCTTATCTGCGTCACGCGGGCGAGCTGGTGATCGTCTGCACGGCGATTGTCGGTGCCGGGTTGGGCTTTTTGTGGTTCAACACTTATCCGGCACAGGTCTTCATGGGGGATGTGGGTTCACTGGCTCTCGGCGGCGCGTTGGGGATTATCGCTGTGCTGCTGCGCCAGGAGTTTTTGCTGGTGATTATGGGCGGGGTGTTCGTGGTGGAAACCCTGTCGGTGATTTTGCAGGTGGGGTCGTTTAAATTGCGTGGCCAGCGTATTTTCCGCATGGCACCGATTCACCATCACTATGAACTGAAAGGCTGGCCAGAACCACGCGTGATCGTGCGTTTCTGGATTATTTCGCTGATGCTGGTGCTGATTGGCCTGGCAACGCTGAAGGTACGTTAATCATGGCAGATTACCAGGGTAAAAAAGTCGTCATTATCGGTCTCGGGCTGACAGGCCTTTCCTGCGTTGACTTTTTCCTCGCGCGCGGCGTTACGCCATACGTTATGGACACGCGCGTTTCGCCACCAGGGCTCGATAAGTTGCCAGAGGCGGTAGAGCGCCATCTTGGTAGTCTCAATGATGACTGGTTGCTGGCGGCTGACCTGATTGTCGCAAGCCCCGGCGTCGCACTGGCTCATCCTTCTCTGAGCGCGGCAGCCGATGCTGGCGTTGAGATTGTCGGTGATATCGAACTCTTCTGCCGCGAAGCGCAAGCGCCAGTCATTGCGATTACCGGTTCAAACGGTAAAAGCACCGTCACCAAACTGGTGGGCGAAATGGCCGAAGCGGCAGGCGTTAATGTGGGCGTTGGCGGCAATATTGGCCTGCCTGCGCTGATGTTGCTTGATGACGCTCGCGAACTCTATGTGCTGGAGCTTTCCAGCTTCCAACTGGAAACCACTTTCAGCCTGCACGCTGCTGCTGCAACCATCCTGAACGTGACGGAAGATCATATGGATCGTTATCCGTTCGGGTTGCAACAGTATCGCGCCGCAAAACTGCGCGTTTACGAAAATGCGAAAGTCTGTGTGGTAAATGCGGACGACGCGCTGACTATGCCGGTACGGGGTGCCGATGAGCGCTGCGTGAGCTTCGGCGTTGACGTAGGCGACTATCACCTGAACCGCCAACAGGGCGAGACCTGGCTGCGTGTAAAAGGTGAAAAGGTTCTGAATGTTAAAGAGATGAAGCTGAGCGGCCAGCACAACTATACCAACGCACTGGCGGCGCTGGCGCTGGCGGATGCCGTGGGTTTACCGCGGGCCAGCAGCCTGAAGGCACTGACAACCTTTACCGGACTGGCGCACCGCTTCCAGTTGGCGCTGGATCATAACGGCGTACGCTGGATTAATGACTCAAAAGCGACCAATGTCGGCAGCACTGAGGCGGCGCTGAACGGTTTGCAGGTTGACGGTACGCTGCACCTTCTGTTGGGCGGGCACGGTAAATCTGCCGATTTCTCACCGCTGAAGCGCTATCTCGGCGGTGATCGTATTCGTCTTTATTGCTTTGGTCGCGATGGTGGCGAGCTGGCGGATTTACGTCCGGAAATCGCCGATCAGGTAGAAACGATGGAAGAGGCGATGCGTCTGATCGCCACGCGTGTACAGCCGGGCGATATGGTGTTGCTGTCACCTGCCTGCGCCAGCCTCGATCAGTTCAAGAATTTCGAACAACGGGGTGATGTCTTTACCCGTTTGGCGCAGGAGTTAGGCTGATGCGTTTAACGCTCCCACGCCCGAGAATGCCGCGCCTGCCGGGATTTAGCCTCCTGGCATGGTTATTTACGGCATTGAAGGGCTGGGTTATGGGATCACGGCAAAAAGATTCCGACAGCCTGGTGATGTACGACCGCACGCTATTGTGGTTGACGCTGGGCCTGGCAGCGATCGGTTTCATTATGGTGACTTCGGCCTCGATGCCGGTAGGGCAACGCCTGACGGATGATCCTTTCTTCTTTGCCAAGCGTCATGCGCTGTATCTGTTCCTGGCGTTTTGTATGTCGATGATCACGCTGCGTTTGCCAATGGATTTTTGGCAGAAATACAGCTCGGCGATGTTGATCGCCGCGATCATTATGCTGCTGGTGGTATTGGTCGTGGGGAGTTCGATCAACGGGGCCTCTCGCTGGATCGATCTCGGTGTCATGCGCTTCCAGCCAGCGGAGTTCACCAAGCTGTCGCTGTTCTGTTACCTGGCTAACTACCTGGTGCGTAAGGTAGATGAAGTGCGTAATAACCTGCGCGGCTTCCTCAAACCGATGGGCGTGATTCTGGTGTTGGCGGTTCTGTTGCTGGCACAGCCAGACCTCGGTACGGTGGTGGTGCTGTTTATCACCACACTGTCGATGTTGTTCCTCGCTGGGGCGAAACTGTGGCAGTTCATTGCCATCATCGGTATGGGAATTTCAGCGGTAGTGCTGCTGATCCTCGCCGAGCCGTATCGTATTCGCCGCGTAACGTCTTTCTGGAACCCATGGGAAGATCCCTTTGGTAGCGGTTATCAGTTAACGCAGTCGTTGATGGCATTTGGTCGCGGTGAGTTATGGGGCCAGGGGCTTGGAAACTCGATACAGAAGCTGGAGTATCTGCCTGAAGCACATACGGACTTTATCTTCTCCATTATCGGGGAGGAACTGGGTTATATCGGTGTGGTAGTGGCACTTTTAATGGTATTCTTCGTCGCTTTCCGCGCCATGTCTATCGGGCGAAAAGCGCTGGAAATTGATCATCGTTTCTCTGGTTTCCTGGCCTGCTCAATTGGTATCTGGTTTAGCTTCCAGGCTCTGGTTAACGTCGGTGCGGCGGCAGGCATGCTGCCGACCAAGGGGTTGACTCTGCCGCTTATCAGTTACGGTGGTTCCAGCTTACTGATTATGTCAGTGGCGATTACGCTACTGCTACGCATAGATTATGAAACGCGTCTGGAAAAAGCTCAGGCGTTTACACGAGGTTTGTGATGAGTGGTCAACCAAAGCGGTTAATGGTGATGGCGGGCGGTACCGGCGGGCATGTCTTCCCCGGGCTGGCGGTTGCACACCATTTGATGGATCAGGGCTGGCAAGTGCGCTGGCTCGGAACCGCCGATCGCATGGAGGCCGATCTGGTGCCCAAACACGGTATCGAGATCGATTTTATCCGTATTTCCGGCCTGCGAGGCAAAGGGATCAAAGCGCAGTTGATGGCCCCGGTGCGTATTTTTAATGCCTGGCGTCAGGCTCGTGCCATCATGCAGCGCTTTAAGCCGGATGTGGTGCTGGGAATGGGCGGTTATGTTTCTGGCCCAGGCGGGCTGGCTGCCTGGTCGCTCGGTATTCCGGTAGTGCTCCATGAGCAGAACGGAATTGCTGGGTTAACCAATAAATGGCTGGCGAAAATCGCTACCAAAGTGATGCAGGCATTTCCCGGCGCGTTTCCAAAAGCGGAAGTCGTTGGAAACCCGGTGCGCGTTGATGTGCTGGCATTGCCACTACCTCAGGAGCGTTTACCGGGCCGCGAAGGGCCGGTTCGCGTGCTGGTCGTTGGTGGCTCCCAGGGTGCGCGCGTGCTGAACCAGACAATGCCGCAGGTCGCGGCGAAACTGGGCAATGCTGTCACTATCTGGCATCAGAGTGGCAAAGGCGCGCAACAGGATGTTGAGCAGGCGTATGCTGCCGCGGGCGAACCGCAGCATAAAGTGACGGAATTTATTGACGATATGGCGCAAGCCTACGCGTGGGCAGATGTGGTGGTGTGCCGTTCAGGTGCACTGACGGTCAGCGAAATTGCAGCCGCAGGTTTACCGGCGCTGTTTGTGCCTTTCCAGCACAAAGATCGTCAGCAGTACTGGAATGCATTACCGCTGGAAAAAGCGGGCGCCGCGAAGATCCTCGAACAGCCGCAGTTCACCGTTGATGCGGTAGCCGCGACGCTGGCGGGCTGGGATCGCGAAGCATTACTGGCGATGGCGGAACGTGCGCGTGCGGCGGCCATCCCGGATGCCACCGAACGAGTGGCGAATGAAGTCAGCCTGGCAGCTCAGGCGTAAATACTGGCGGCGCATTGGCGTCGCGCAAATTTAAGTAGTCGATGGCGTTTAGAGAATGAATACACAAGAACTGGCGAAACTGCGTTCAATCGTGCCCGAGATGCGACGTGTCCGGCACATTCACTTTGTCGGCATTGGCGGTGCTGGCATGGGCGGTATTGCCGAAGTGCTGGCCAATGAAGGCTACCAGATTAGTGGTTCCGACCTGGCGCCAAACCCGGTGACCCAGCAACTGGCGTCGCTCGGTGCCACTATTTATTTCAATCATCGTCCGGAAAATGTGAGCGATGCCAGTGTTGTTGTTGTCTCCAGCGCTATTTCTGCCGATAACCCTGAAATTGTCGCGGCGCATGAAGCACGTATTCCGGTTATCCGTCGCGCGGAGATGCTGGCTGAACTGATGCGTTTCCGTCATGGCATCGCGATTGCCGGTACACATGGTAAAACGACCACGACAGCGATGGTGGCCAGTATTTATGCAGAAGCCGGGCTGGACCCGACTTTTGTTAACGGTGGTCTGGTGAAAGCTGCCGGGGTGCATGCGCGTCTGGGACACAGCCGTTACCTGATTGCAGAAGCTGATGAAAGTGACGCTTCCTTCCTGCATCTGCAACCGATGGTAGCGATTGTCACCAATATCGAAGCCGATCACATGGATACTTACCATGGTGACTTCGAGAATTTAAAAACAACGTTTATCAATTTTCTGCACAACCTGCCGTTCTACGGCCGTGCGGTAATGTGTGTGGACGATCCGGTTATCCGCGAATTGCTGCCGCGTGTAGGACGTCAGACGACAACGTACGGATTTAGCGATGATGCGGATATTCGGGTAGAAAATTATCGCCAGGTCGGGCCACAGGGGCACTTCACTTTGGTGCGTCAGGATAAACCGGAACTGCGTGTCACGCTGAATGCGCCTGGCCGTCACAATGCGCTGAACGCGGCGGCGGCGGTAGCAGTAGCGACAGAAGAGGGGATCGAAGATGAAGCGATCCTTCGTGCGCTGGAAAGTTTCCAGGGTACCGGTCGCCGTTTTGATTTCCTTGGCGAATTCCCGCTGGAAGCTGTGAATGGCAAAAGCGGTACTGCCATGCTGGTAGATGACTATGGCCATCACCCGACGGAAGTGGATGCCACGATTAAAGCAGCGCGCGCGGGCTGGCCGGATAAAAACCTGGTCATGCTGTTTCAGCCGCACCGTTTTACCCGTACTCGCGACTTGTACGACGATTTCGCCAATGTGTTGATGCAGGTTGATTCCCTGCTGATGCTGGAGGTTTATCCGGCTGGCGAAGCAGCTATCCCGGGCGCTGATAGCCGTTCGCTATGCCGTACTATTCGCGGACGTGGCAAAATTGATCCGATCCTTGTGTCCGATCCGGCACAGGTTGCGGCAATGCTGGCACCGGTACTGACCGGTAATGACTTGATCCTGATTCAGGGCGCAGGGAATATCGGCAAAATCGCCCGTAGCCTGGCTGAGTGCAAACTGAAACCGCAGAGCACAGAGGAGGAGCGCCGTGGCTGAGAAAGTAGCGGTTCTGCTGGGCGGTACCTCCGCCGAGCGTGAAGTTTCGCTTAATTCCGGTGCAGCGGTGCTGGTGGGTTTGCGGGAAGGTGGCGTGGACGCGCACGGCGTGGATCCACGCGATGTGGATGTTACCCGCCTGAAAGAGATGGGATTTAGTAAAGCATTTATTGCGTTGCATGGTCGTGGCGGCGAAGACGGCACCCTGCAGGGGCTACTTGAACTGATCAATATGCCTTATACCGGTAGCGGCGTTATGGCATCCGCTATCTCCATGGATAAACTGCGCAGCAAATTGCTGTGGCAGGGGGCCGGATTACCGGTTGCACCATGGGTCGCATTCGAACGCAGTGAATTTGAATCAGGCCTAAGTTGTGATGATATTCAACGCATTGATGAACTGGGGTTACCTGTTATTGTCAAGCCCAGCCGTGAAGGCTCCAGTGTTGGCATGTCGAAGGTAGACAAAAGTGAAGATCTGCAGGCAGCGTTAGCGCTTGCATTTCAATATGATGATGAAGTTCTGATCGAAAAATGGCTAAGTGGCCCGGAATTTACCGTGGCGATGCTTGGAAACGAGATTTTACCGTCAATTCGTATCCAACCAGCGGGAATCTTCTATGATTATGAGGCGAAGTATCTCTCTGATGAGACAAAATATTTCTGCCCGTCAGGTCTGGAAGTGGAACGAGAGGCAGCATTACAGTCTCTGGTATTGAAAGCATGGTGTCTTTTAGGTTGCCGAGGCTGGGGACGAATAGATGCCATGCTGGATAGCGACGGTCAGTTTTATTTGTTGGAAGCGAATACATCTCCAGGGATGACGAGCCATAGCCTCGTGCCGATGGCTGCTCGCCAGGCGGGTTTGAGCTTCTCGCAACTTGTTGTTCGTATTCTGGATCTGGCGGAGTGATATGTCACAGGCTGCGCTGAACACGCGAAACCGCGAAGCGGAGGCCGTAACCACCTCTCGCCGTAACAATGGAACGCGTATTGCAGGGATTTTGTTCCTGCTGGCGGTGCTGTGCACCGTGTTTGCTAGCGGCTGGGTAGTTTTGGGTTGGATGGAGGATGCACAACGCTTGCCGTTGTCAAAGCTGGTAGTGACGGGCGATCGTCATTACACCCGTAATGATGATATTCGTCAGTCAATTCTGGCGTTGGGGGCACCCGGCACCTTCATGACGCAGGATGTTAATATTATTCAGAGTCAGATCGAGCGCCTGCCCTGGATAAAGCAGGCAAGCGTTAGAAAGCAGTGGCCAGACGAATTGAAGATTCATCTGGTTGAATACGTGCCGATTGCGCGGTGGAATGATCAGCATATGGTCGATGCCGATGGTAATGAATTCAGCGTGCCGTCCGAACGAACCAGTAAGCAGGTTTTGCCCATGTTGTATGGCCCTGAAGGCAGTGAAAGCGAAGTATTGCAGGGCTACCGCGATATGGGCCAATTGTTGGCGAAGGATAAATTCACGTTAAAAGAGGCGGCGATGACGGCGCGACGTTCATGGCAGGTCACGCTGACTAACGATATCAGGCTCAACCTGGGTCGTGGCGATACGATGAAACGTCTGGCGCGCTTCGTGGAACTCTACCCGGTGCTGCTGCAACAGGCGCAAACAGACGGTAAAATGATCAGTTACGTGGATTTACGCTATGACTCAGGCGCGGCTGTAGGCTGGAAAGCAGCCCCTGTTCAGGAACCGAATCAGCAGCAAAATCAGGCACAACAGAATCAGGCACAGGCAGAGCAACAATGATCAAGGCGACGGACAGAAAACTGGTGGTTGGACTGGAGATTGGCACCGCAAAGGTAGCCGCTTTAGTAGGGGAAGTTCTGCCCGACGGTATTGTGAATATCATTGGTGTGGGCAGTTGCCCGTCCCGTGGTATGGATAAAGGCGGAGTAAACGATCTGGAATCGGTAGTGAAATGCGTACAGCGCGCTATCGATCAGGCTGAATTGATGGCAGATTGCCAGATATCTTCTGTCTACCTGGCGCTTTCGGGGAAGCACATTAGTTGCCAGAACGAAATTGGGATGGTGCCGATTTCGGAAGAGGAAGTGACGCAGGAAGATGTGGAGAACGTTGTGCATACTGCCAAATCGGTGCGTGTACGCGACGAACACCGTGTTCTTCATGTGATTCCGCAGGAGTATGCCATTGACTACCAGGAAGGGATCAAAAACCCGGTTGGGCTCTCTGGCGTGCGTATGCAGGCCAAAGTACATTTGATTACTTGCCATAACGATATGGCAAAAAACATCGTTAAAGCCGTGGAACGATGTGGGTTGAAAGTTGACCAACTTATTTTCGCCGGACTGGCCTCAAGCTATTCGGTGTTGACGGAAGATGAACGAGAACTGGGCGTCTGCGTTGTTGATATCGGCGGTGGTACAATGGACATGGCGGTCTATACTGGCGGCGCGCTGCGCCATACGAAAGTGATCCCTTATGCAGGGAATGTGGTCACCAGCGATATTGCTTACGCTTTCGGTACGCCGCCCAGTGATGCTGAAGCCATCAAAGTTCGCCACGGTTGTGCGCTGGGGTCGTTAGTCGGCAAAGATGAGAGCGTTGAAGTACCCAGCGTGGGCGGTCGCCCGCCGCGCAGTTTGCAGCGTCAGACGCTGGCAGACGTGATTGAGCCCCGCTATACCGAGTTGCTCAATCTGGTTAACGATGAGATTTTGCAGTTGCAGGAACAGCTTCGCCAGCAGGGAGTAAAGCATCACCTTGCGGCGGGGATTGTGTTGACCGGTGGCGCTGCGCAAATGGAAGGCCTTGCGGCCTGTGCGCAGCGGGTTTTCCATACGCAGGTGCGTATTGGTGCACCGCTCAATATTACTGGCTTGACCGATTATGCCCAGGAACCGTATTACTCAACGGCGGTAGGGTTGCTGCACTACGGGAAAGAAACGCATCTCAGTGGTGAAGCTGAAGTGGAAAAACGCGTGTCAGTAGGGTCATGGTTCAAACGAATCAACAGCTGGCTGCGAAAAGAGTTTTAGTTTTTTTCAGAGAACGCAGAAAATTAGCGGTCTCAGGCGACAGGCACAAAACGGAGAGAGATTATGTTTGAACCGATGGAATTAACCAACGACGCGGTGATTAAAGTCATCGGCGTCGGTGGCGGCGGCGGCAACGCCGTAGAGCATATGGTGCGCGAGCGCATTGAAGGTGTTGAATTTTTCGCTGTAAATACTGACGCGCAGGCGTTGCGTAAAACAGCGGTGGGGCAAACCATTCAGATCGGCGGTGGGATCACCAAAGGCCTGGGCGCTGGAGCAAACCCTGAAGTTGGTCGCAATGCGGCTGAAGAAGATCGTGAAGCCCTGCGCGCTGCGCTCGAAGGCGCTGATATGGTCTTTATCGCGGCAGGCATGGGTGGCGGTACCGGTACGGGTGCAGCTCCTGTTGTGGCTGAAGTCGCTAAAGATTTAGGTATCCTGACGGTTGCTGTGGTGACCAAGCCTTTCAATTTCGAAGGCAAGAAGCGCATGGCCTTTGCTGAGCAGGGTATCACTGAGTTGTCCAAACATGTGGACTCGCTGATCACTATCCCGAACGACAAGTTACTGAAAGTGCTTGGCCGTGGTATTTCTCTGCTCGATGCATTCGGTGCAGCGAACGATGTGCTGAAAGGCGCTGTGCAGGGTATCGCTGAACTGATTACGCGTCCTGGCCTGATGAACGTTGACTTCGCTGACGTGCGCACCGTAATGTCCGAAATGGGCTACGCGATGATGGGTTCTGGTGTGGCCAGCGGTGAAGATCGCGCGGAAGAAGCGGCAGAAATGGCGATTTCCAGCCCGTTGCTGGAAGATATTGATCTCTCTGGCGCTCGCGGTGTGTTGGTTAACATTACTGCTGGCTTCGACCTGCGTCTGGATGAGTTCGAAACGGTGGGTAACACTATCCGTGCTTTCGCATCTGATAACGCGACTGTGGTTATTGGTACGTCTCTTGATCCGGATATGAATGATGAGCTGCGCGTGACCGTCGTTGCGACAGGCATCGGCATGGACAAACGCCCAGAAATTACGCTGGTGACCAACAAACAGACGCAGCAGCCAGTGATGGATCGCTATCAGCAGCACGGCATGCAGCCGATGCAACAGGAACAGAAACCGGCGAAAGTGGTTAACGACAATACACCGCAAACCACTAAAGAACCCGATTATCTGGACATTCCGGCGTTCCTGCGCAAGCAAGCGGATTAAGAATTTACTGGAAGTTGGGCTTCGTCGCTCTTTGTGCTAAACTGGCCTACCGACTTGTGTTATACACTTCGGATGGATTGGTAATAAGGCGAGATTATACGATGATCAAACAAAGGACACTTAAACGTATCGTTCAGGCGACTGGCGTCGGTTTGCATACCGGCAAGAAAGTCACACTGACGTTGCGCCCTGCGCCGGCAAATACCGGGGTCATCTATCGTCGCACTGACTTGAATCCACCGGTAGATTTTCCGGCTGATGCTAAATCTGTGCGTGATACTATGCTCTGTACTTGTCTGGTCAACGAGCATGACGTGCGGATTTCCACCGTTGAGCACTTAAATGCTGCGTTGGCGGGGCTGGGTATCGACAATATTATTGTTGAAGTCGATGCACCGGAAATTCCCATTATGGATGGCAGTGCTGCACCTTTCGTTTATCTGCTAATGGATGCAGGGATCGAAGAGCTTAACAGCGCCAAAAAATTCGTTCGTATCAAAGATACGGTGCGTGTTAAAGACGGTGATAAATGGGCTGAGTTCAGACCGCATAATGGTTTCACGCTCGACTTTACCATCGATTTTAACCACCCGGCGATTGATGCAAGCACTCAACGCTACGCAATGAACTTCTCTGCCGACGCATTTATGCGCCAGATTAGTCGTGCGCGTACCTTCGGTTTCATGCGTGATATTGAATACCTCCAGTCTCGCGGACTGTGCCTGGGCGGTAGCTTCGATTGTGCCATCGTAGTTGACGATTATCGCGTACTGAATGAAGACGGACTTCGTTTCGAAGATGAATTTGTTCGTCATAAAATGCTGGATGCTATTGGCGACTTGTTCATGTGTGGTCACAATATCATTGGTGCGTTTACCGCATATAAATCGGGCCACGCATTAAACAACAAACTACTGCAGGCTGTTCTGGCAAAACAGGAAGCCTGGGAATATGTGACCTTCGAAGACGATGCCGAATTGCCACTGGCATTTAAAGCACCGTCAATGGTTCTGGCATAACACCATAACCACAAAATCGACTGGTTAACCTGGCACTCTCTCCGGTCAGGGAAACCAGTCGATTTTATTGCCTTTTCTCCCACCACGCTTTTCCCTCTTCTGTGTAGCATTATCTTTTTTTCCGCTTTAAACGGTGTGTTTGCTGCTTTCCTGGTCAATTTCGCCCTTTTGAAGCCTGAATACTACTGCGGTGCTGGCGGCTTTAGTGGTAAGATTTGGGCGCAAAACGACACTGACAGAAGCAAAGTCGGACAAGTGTGATTTTTTGGGTGGAGCAGGTGAACGGTATACTGACGTGCTGGCGACAATTTGGCAGACGCTATTTCTGGCCGCATCTCTTATTAGGGATGGTTGCGGCGAGTTTTGGCTTGCCTGCATTTGCCGGTAGCGCTGAGCCACACCAGCCTGCGCGTGAAACGACCCGCAATCACGATGGCGTCAATAACGTCAATTTTACCAGTTTCTCCTTGCTCGAAGCGAAACGGCGCCCAAACTTTACTGTCGATTACTGGCATCAACATGCCATTCGTACCGTGATTCGTCATCTTTCGTTCGCTATGGCGCCTCAGGCGCTGCCTGTAGCAACGGAAGAGTCATTGCCCATTCAGGCACATCATTTAGCATTGCTGGATTCGCTCAGCTCATTGCTGATGCTGGAAAGCAAGCCGCCAACGGTTGTCCGCCTGCCTGTTTATATCCCTTCTACGCCACTTGATGCGTTTAGCGTGCCCGCCTGGGTGAGCCAGGTGCAGGGTATTCGCGCAGGTCCTCAACGCTTTAGCTAAAAAAAGAGCCTTTTATCCATTTTTTAGTTCCGCTGTGCGGAGCGTTTGAGATTTTTATTATGCTAATCAAGTTATTAACGAAAGTATTCGGTAGCCGCAACGATCGTACACTACGTCGCATGCGTAAAGTTGTCATTCAGATCAATGCCATGGAACCGGCCATGGAGCAGCTTAGTGATGAAGAACTGAAAGGTAAAACCGCAGAGTTTCGCGCCCGTCTGGAAAAAGGCGAGGCGGTAGATAATCTGTTGCCTGAAGCTTTTGCTGTGGTTCGCGAAGCGAGCAAGCGCGTATTTGGTATGCGCCACTTTGATGTACAGCTATTGGGCGGTATGGTACTGAACGATCGCTGCATCGCGGAGATGCGTACTGGTGAGGGTAAAACCTTGACAGCGACCCTGCCAGCTTACCTGAATGCCCTGAGCGGTAAAGGCGTTCACGTTGTGACGGTGAACGATTATCTGGCGCAGCGCGACGCCGAAAACAATCGTCCATTGTTTGAGTTCCTCGGCTTGACAGTCGGTATTAACCTGCCAGGTATGCCTTCTGTTGCCAAGCGTGAAGCTTACGCCGCCGATATTACCTACGGCACCAACAATGAATACGGCTTTGACTACCTGCGCGATAACATGGCGTTCAGCCCTGAAGAGCGTGTACAGCGTAAACTGCACTATGCACTGGTGGATGAGGTTGACTCCATCCTTATCGATGAAGCTCGCACCCCGCTGATCATCTCCGGGCCTGCGGAAGACAGCTCTGAGCTCTATAAAAAAGTGAACAAAATCATTCCTTCTCTGATTCGCCAGGAGAAAGAAGATTCTGACACTTTCCAGGGCGAAGGGCATTTCTCAGTGGATGAGAAAGCGCGTCAGGTAACGCTGACCGAACGCGGCCTGGTGCTGATTGAAGAGCTGCTGGTAAAAGAAGATATCATGGACGAGGGCGAGTCACTCTACTCCCCGGCCAATATTATGCTGATGCACCACGTCACCGCTGCGCTGCGAGCTCATGCACTGTTCACTCGCGATGTGGATTACATTGTTAAAGATGGCGAAGTCATCATCGTTGATGAACACACCGGTCGTACCATGCAGGGGCGTCGCTGGTCTGACGGTCTGCATCAGGCGGTTGAAGCCAAAGAAGGCGTGGAAATCCAGAATGAAAACCAGACGCTGGCTTCTATCACCTTCCAGAACTATTTCCGTCTGTATGAAAAACTGGCCGGTATGACCGGTACGGCGGATACCGAAGCATTTGAATTCAGTTCGATCTACAAGCTGGATACGGTTGTTGTGCCAACAAACCGTCCGATGATTCGTAAAGATATGGCGGATCTGGTTTACATGACCGAAGCGGAAAAAATCCAGGCTATTATCGAAGATATTAAAGAGCGTACCGCCAAGGGCCAGCCAGTGCTGGTGGGGACTATTTCCATTGAAAAATCAGAGGTTGTCTCTGAGGAGCTGGACAAGGCGGGTATCAAGCACAACGTGCTGAACGCCAAATTCCACGCCAAAGAGGCGGATATCGTTGCTCAGGCGGGTTATCCAGGCACGGTAACCATTGCCACCAACATGGCGGGCCGTGGTACGGATATTGTGCTGGGCGGTAGCTGGCAGGCAGAACTGGCTGAGATTGAAAATCCGACCGAAGAGCAAATCGCAAAAGTGAAAGCGGACTGGCAGGTACGCCATGATGCTGTGCTTGCCTCTGGCGGCCTGCATATTATCGGTACCGAGCGTCACGAATCTCGTCGTATCGATAACCAGTTGCGCGGTCGTTCCGGTCGTCAGGGCGATGCCGGCTCTTCCCGTTTCTACCTTTCCATGGAAGATGCGCTAATGCGTATTTTCGCCTCTGATCGTGTTTCCGGCATGATGCGTAAGCTGGGGATGAAACCGGGTGAAGCGATTGAGCATCCGTGGGTTACGAAGGCGATTGCCAACGCACAACGTAAGGTGGAAAGCCGCAACTTCGATATTCGTAAGCAACTATTGGAATATGATGATGTTGCCAACGATCAGCGCCGTGCTATTTATACTCAGCGTAACGAACTGCTGGATGTATCTGACGTGAGCGAAACCATCAACAGCATTCGCGAAGACGTTTTCAAAACTACCATCGACGCACATATTCCGCCGCAATCTCTGGAAGAGATGTGGGATATCCCGGGTCTGCAGGAGCGTCTGAAAAACGACTTCGATCTCGATCTGCCGATTGCGGAATGGCTGGATAAAGAGCCGGATCTTCATGAAGAGACGCTGCGTGAGCGCATCCTGCAGAACGCCATTGAAACTTACCAGCGCAAAGAAGACGTGGTAGGTGCGGAAATGATGCGTCACTTTGAAAAAGGCGTGATGTTGCAGACGCTGGATTCCCTGTGGAAAGAGCATCTGGCAGCCATGGATTACCTGCGTCAGGGGATCCATCTGCGTGGTTACGCGCAAAAAGATCCGAAGCAGGAGTACAAACGCGAATCCTTCGCTATGTTTGCAGCGATGCTGGAGTCGCTAAAATATGAAGTGATCAGCACGCTGAGCAAGGTGCAGGTGCGTATGCCTGAGGAAGTGGAAGAGATGGAGCAGCAGCGTCGCCAGGAGGCGGAGCGTCTGGCGCAAATGCAACAGTTGAGCCATCAGGATGATGAATCCGCAGTGGCCGAAGAACTTGCTGCGCAGACGGGCGAGCGCAAAGTGGGTCGTAACGATCCATGCCCTTGCGGTTCGGGTAAAAAATACAAACAGTGCCACGGCCGTTTAGCGTAATTTTGTGATAAAAATGTAAAAGGCGCAGATATCTGCGCCTTTTTTATGGAGCCAGCCTAATGAAAATACTCAACATTGCGGTCGGGATCATTCGCAATCCTCAAGGAGAAATCTTTATTACACGCCGTGCTGCGGATGCGCACATGGCAAATAAACTGGAGTTTCCGGGCGGTAAAATTGAAGCGGGCGAAACGCCGGAACAGGCGATGAGCCGTGAATTACAGGAAGAAGTCGGTATTACGCCGCTGGGTGCAACACTGTTTGATAAGCTGGAGTATCAGTTTCCCGATCGCCATATCACGCTGTGGTTCTGGCTGGTTGAGCGCTGGGAAGGGGAGCCGTGGGGAAAAGAGGGACAGCCAGCAGAATGGATAGCACCGCAGATGCTGAAAGCGGAGGATTTCCCGCCGGCTAACGAACCCATTATTACCCGGCTGGCACAACGTTAAGCGGTGTGCCAGCGGCAAAAACATTACTGTTGCTCTTCGCTCCATTTATCGCTGTCTGACAGCTCGTCAGAGCTGGCGATGCGTTTCTCTTCCGCGGCCCATTCTCCCAGATCGATAAGCTGGCAGCGTTTGGAACAGAAGGGGCGAAAGGGGCTGATTTCACCCCAGACGACAGATTTCCTGCAGGTTGGGCAGTTAACAATGGTTGTTTCAGTCATATTGGCTCCTTAACAACAGGCCAGTTCGAAATCCAGCCGTTCCGGCACGATCCCGTTTTCGCTGTCGAGGGGTAAAAAGCGGATAGCAAAACGGCTCTTATGCCCGGAAATTTGCGGATACAGCCGATCCCGCAGTGTCAGTTTCAGACGCAGTAAATCGGCATCTTCGCCATTATCCTGGTAAAAACCATTCAGGCTGGTTTGATGGCGGAATGGCGCGGCGTTGCGGATCAGATCAAGGATCAATTGCAGCGTTGCTTTGAGCGGATCGAGGCTTTCCAGCCAGACCGCGACCTGCGTATCACGTTGCTCCTGCGGCAAATGCAGCCACATGTGCAGCGTAGGCAGATCAAAGCTGCAACACCCGCCGGGGATACTCAGACGCTGGCGTACCAGCGCAATTAATCGATCTTCACGCAAAAGCTGGCCGATGCGTGGCGCGGCCATCAGGATATTGCTGCTCTCTTTCAACTGCTGGCGCAGGGATTCGATACGGTTGAGATCCACTCCATCCACTTCGCTCCATGCGCGCAATTTCCTCTGCTGGCGTTCCAGCTCTTTCAATAATTCCGTACGCGTATCGCCGCGTTCGAACACATCCAGTAAATCACCGACGTTACGGAAAAAGTGCAGCGCATCAGCATGGTCGCTCAGCGGTAAACGGACGGTGAGTTGCTGAAGCAGAAATTCGACACGCAGCCAGGTGCGCATCTTCTCGTTAAGCGGGTGTTCAAAAAGGATGTGGGTGTGCATTACGGTTTTTCCTGTGATACGGCCTGCGAAGCATATTTCAGATACGCAGAGTGCAGGCGGGCAACATCCGATGCTATCGCACCTGGTGCGCCATCATTGTCAATAACATCATCAGCGACGGCAAGTCGCGCTTCACGTGTGGCCTGAGCCGCAAGAATATGTTCGGCATGTTCACAGCTGACGCCATCACGCTGCATGGTGCGTGCAATTTGAGTCTCAACCGGGACATCCACCACCAAAACCCGGTCGGCTTTACGATATAGCTGGTTTTCCACCAGCAGGGGAACAACCCACAGTACATAAGGCGATGTTGCCTGCGCAATCTCACGCTGGGTCTGCTGATGAATTAACGGATGGAGCAGGCCATTGAGCCACTCTTTATCAGCCGGAGAAGCAAAAATACGTTCACGTAATGCCCGGCGGTTTAGCGAGCCGTTGGCAAGAAGTACCCCTGCCCCAAAACGTGCTGTGATGGCGCTTAATGCTTGCGAACCCGGTTCCACAACCTGACGCGCAATAATATCCGCATCGACAACGTTAACCCCAAGCTGTGCGAAAGCATCCGCTACGGTACTTTTCCCACTGCCGATGCCGCCGGTTAACGCGACCGTATACCCCATAATACCTCATCCCAAAATGGGTCTGCCTGACATCACAATCCACATTCTCTTTCGCCCTATTCATGGCGCTTTTTTATCATCTGCAAAAGGGATGAAAACGTAAAGACCTGAATATATTTAAGAATATAATCAATGCGTTGTGAGTTAATCAAGTGACAATGAAATCGATTAATCTAAACTTGCCGGTTCACCAGATAAATTTATAAGATTGTAGCGTAAAAAAAGAGAAATTCGCAGTCTTGCGCAGCCCTTATTAGCGCGTATGATAGCGTCACTGGAGTTGTGAGTTTGTATTTCCGCCATTAACCCCAGGAATCCGCACATGCGTATCGAAGAAGATCTGAAGTTAGGTTTCAAAGACGTTCTTATCCGCCCTAAACGTTCTACCCTTAAAAGTCGTTCCGATGTTGAGTTGGTGCGCGAGTTTACCTTCAAACATTCTGGAGTTAACTGGTCCGGCGTACCCATTATTGCCGCGAATATGGACTCGGTTGGCACTTTTATGATGGCAAAAGCACTGGCCTCATTCGACATTCTCACTGCCGTGCATAAACACTATTCCGTCGAAGACTGGAAGGATTTCATTGCGCGCGAATCTGCGGATGTGCTGCGCCATGTAATGGTTTCCACCGGAACATCTGATGCCGATTTTGATAAAACAAAACAGATCCTTGCGCTGCATCCCGCACTGAATTTTGTCTGCATTGATGTGGCAAATGGCTATTCCGAGCATTTTGTACAGTTTGTTGCGAAAGCGCGTGAAGCCTGGCCGAATAGAACCATCTGCGCCGGTAATGTTGTGACGGGTGAAATGTGTGAAGAACTGATCCTCTCCGGCGCCGATATCGTTAAAGTGGGTATTGGTCCGGGCTCTGTCTGCACCACGCGTGTGAAAACCGGCGTTGGCTATCCGCAGCTTTCTGCGGTGATCGAATGTGCTGATGCTGCGCATGGTCTGGGTGGACAGATTGTCAGCGATGGCGGCTGCACTGTTCCTGGCGACGTAGCGAAAGCCTTCGGCGGAGGTGCAGATTTCGTGATGCTGGGCGGTATGTTGGCAGGTCATGAAGAGAGCGGCGGCACCGTGGTTGAAGAGAACGGTGAAAAATTCATGCTGTTCTATGGCATGAGCTCTGAATCTGCAATGAATCGCCACGTTGGCGGCGTTGCCGGTTACCGTGCTGCAGAAGGTAAAACCGTCAAGCTGGCGCTGCGTGGACCCGTAGAAAATACTGCGCGCGATATTTTGGGCGGTCTGCGTTCTGCATGTACCTACGTTGGTGCCTCTCGTCTGAAAGAACTGACTAAACGCACTACCTTTATTCGCGTTCAGGAACAGGAAAACCGCGTTTTCAATAGCCTGTAATCGCTAAACAGGCGCCGCGTTATGCCGCGCCTTCGCTTACCCCGCGCTGCTCATCGCATCCCCCAGATGGAAGATGGGCAGGTACATTGCCACAACCAGAACCCCGATAATCAACCCAGTCACAACCAGCAACAACGGTTCAAGCACGGTAGCCAGACCATCTGCCTGACGCTGAGTTTGTTCGCTATGATGCTGCGCCAGGTTGTACAGCATCGTATCCAGCGCGCCGGAAACCTCTCCTGTGCTAATCAACTGAATACACAGCGTCGGGAATTCACCGCTTTCTTTCAGGGCGGCAGCAATCGACATGCCCTGAGTTATCTCCTGATGCGCACGTTGCAGGATATCGCTCCAGTAAGGGCAAGAAAGCGTCTCCTGGACACTTTCCAGACCCTGCAAAAAAGCGATACCCGCACGCTGCGTCAGCGACAGGACGGTAAATATCTGGCTGAGCTTCTGTCCGCGTATCAACTGACCCATTACTGGAGTGCCCAGTAACAGTCGCTGTCGGTAACGAAGCCAACCGGGGTGATGACGTAGTGATCTCATGACGCCGAGCACCAGCGCCGTAAATACTATCAACGGCATGGCACAGTGCTGCATAACGTCAGCTGTGGCAATGACACCCCGTGTGAGCACCGGAAGTGGGGTGTTAAATGTCTGGTAGATGGCTGAGAACTCAGGTAATACCAGATATATCATTGCCAGCACCACTGCTGCTGTCAGAGAGAGGATGATTAGCGGATAGCGAAGCGCTTTTTTTACTTTCAACGCCAGCTCCCTTTGCGCTTGCTGCTGGCTGACGAGCTTGAAGCAGCACTCATCCAGTTTACCGGTTAACTCGCCGGTGCGAATCATCGCCAGCCAGAGCGGAGGAAACACATCAGGCCACTGGCGTAGCGCAGCCGAAAATGTTTCCCCCTGCTCCAGCGTTTGTGCAATCTGATGCAACAGCGCTTGCCACTGTCTGGCGGGGTGTTGCCCTGCCAGCAGTTGTAACCCTTCCGGTAATGTCAGACCGGCCTGTAGAAGCGTAGCAAGTTGTTGCAACACCGAGCATCCATGTTCCGCTTGCCAGAGCGAGCGACGTACTGGGCTGCGTTTCAACGTCAGAAGATGGATTTGCCGCTGATGTAATAGCAACATCACGCTGTCGCGATTTTCGCTCCAGTGCGTACCGCTTTGCAGGGTGCCGTTGTCATCAAGCCCGGACCACAGCCAAAGGTGTTTACTCGCCATCCGGAAAACCCAGGATGCGTACCAGTTCGTCAAAGGTAGTCAACCCTTGTTCCACGGCCTGGCATCCATGCTCAAACAGCGTGGTCATGCCACTCTGCCGCGCCAGTATTCCAATCTCTCCCGCACCCATATTGCCAGCAATGGCATGACGTATTTCCGGTGTGATGGCGAGGACTTCAAACAGTGCCAGGCGCCCGTAAAAACCGTGATAGCACTGTTCACAGCCTTCGGCCCGCCAGCGCGGCAGCGGACGAGGCCACAGCGTACCGGGAAGATGGATATTCTCCATAGCAAGTTTTCGGCAGTGCGGGCAGAGTTTACGCACCAGGCGTTGCGACACCACCAGCGACAGTGCCGAGGAGATCATCCAGCGGGCAACGCCCATTTGTTGAATGCGTACCAGCGTTTCGCTGGTAGAGTTGGTATGCAGTGTTGACAGTACCAGATGTCCGGTTTGGGAGGCTTTTATCGCGATTTCGGCGGTTTCACCATCGCGGATTTCGCCAATCATGATGATGTCCGGATCCTGGCGTAACAGCGCGCGCAATACGCTCTGAAAGGTTAGCCCGCTGCGCGGATTGATTTGTGTCTGTGTTAGTCCGGCAAGTGGGATCTCTACGGGATCTTCCACGCTGGTAATGTTAACTTCTGGTTTATTCCGCGCCTGCAGTGCGCTGTACAGCGTGACTGTTTTACCGCTACCTGTTGGGCCGGTAACCAGCAACAACCCTTGTGGCTGCGCCAGTGCGGCGGCAAACAGTGCCCGCTGTTGATCGGTCATTCCCAGCACTTCCAGTTCCAGCGGTTGGTTAACCTGATGCAGCAGGCGCAGGACCACTTTCTCTCCATGCCGGCAGGGGAGGGTGGCAATGCGAAACGAGATCGATTGCCCGCATATTTCCTGACTGAACTGACCATCTTGTGGTAAACGATGCTCGGCGATGTCGAGATTGCCGAGCACTTTTAACCTTGCAGTCAGCGTGCTGGCAAGCGTGCCGGGTAGAGGCGAAAGCGGATGCAGTACGCCATCGACGCGCAGGCGAATGGTGTAGTGCGTTTCGCCGGGTTCAAAATGGATATCTGAAGCGCATAGCATTAGCGCTTGTTGAAGCGTACGTTCAACGATCTCCACCGCGGCGGTACTGCTCTCTTCCTGTACCACCGGTACCACGGTTTGCGCTTTCATCTGCAAATGTTTATCCATTTGCTCTGGCGTCCAGCAGCGAATATCGACACGCTTCTGAGCAGCAAAAGTGAGTGATTCCATTAATTCGGTGCTGGGTGTTTCAACCACTGCAATCGTTAAGAGATCATTTTCGCTTTTGAGGACGACCGCATTATGACGCTGGCATAATGCACTGAGTTTATCGGGTTGCATTGGCGCTCCTTACTTGCCGGTCCGGAAAACATCTTCACAAGCCTGCTGGAGCGAGCTGTCTGCCTGAATGTTGCAATTGCGCGCCCAGCCCTGCATTCCGTCAGCGTTGCTCCACTGCGGCGTCATCACTACGCTCAGTCCGTTCAGGCTCTCCTGTCCGGTCAGCGAGACCACGCCTTTTGTTACGCTCATTGCCGAGACATAGCGAGTAGTGGTGGGGGACGGTATACCGTTGCTGCTGGCATCGCAGCTATCCACGCCGCCGCGATCCAGCGCGCAAAGTTCAACAGCTGTACGGTACGGAATAAACGTTTGCAGCATGTCGGTGAGGGCGGCTTTACGAAGGTAGTTTTGGTAGGCGGGAATGCCGATGGCACTCAGGATCGCAATGATGCCAATCACCACCATCAGTTCGATTAAAGTAAATCCTTGTTGTCGTTTCATGAAACAGCTCCTTATGCAGAGCCGTCACTGTGTCAGCACATGATAAGGCGGACGAGGGGCAAAAATGATTTTGTGATAACGACTTCCGGCATTTTTAACGCTTTTGCAGAGTGTCGTATTATTTGTGGAAGGGCGTTCGCAAAAACGGGCCTGTGGCCCGTCCTTTGTAGAGATGATTCAGCGAAAACGCATCGATAAATCGAGGGCATGCACATGCTTGGTCAGCGCGCCAACGGAGATATAATCGACACCGGTTTCAGCAAATTCACGCAGCGTTTCGTTCGTCACATTGCCGGAAACTTCCAGTCGCGCCTGGCCGTTGGTGCGTTTAACCGCTTCGCGCATCTGGTCGGTTTCGAAGTTATCCAGCATGATGATGTCAGCACCTGCTTTCAGCGCGTCGTCCAGCTCTTCCAGCGTTTCAACTTCTACTTCCACCGGGACATCCGGGTGTAGCCAGAAGGCTTTTTCCACCGCCTGGCGAACAGAGCCAGCAGCAATGATATGGTTCTCTTTGATCAGAAAAGCGTCTGAAAGGCCCAGGCGATGGTTGCCGCCGCCGCCGCACAGTACCGCATATTTCAGTGCGGTACGCAGGCCCGGCAGCGTTTTACGCGTATCGAGAAGCTGGGTTTTGGTTCCGCGGAGCAAATCCACATAGCGCCGTACTTCGCTGGCTACACCGGAGAGGGTTTGCACAAAGTTCAGCGCCGTACGCTCACCGGTCAGGAGTACACGGGAAGGGCCATCCAGTTCGAACAGCGGTTGATCGGCACGGATCGTATCGCCATCTGCAACGAGCCAGGTCAGCGTCACGTCGTCGCCAGCTAGCTGGATAAAAACCTCTTCAACCCAGCGTTTACCGCAAAAGACGCCGTCTTCGCGGGTAATAACCACTGCATGAGAGCGGTTCTCTGGCGGTAATAATTGCGCGGTAATGTCATTGTTAGCGTCAACTTCTCCGCCCAAATCTTCACGCAGCGCTTGAGCGACAGCAGCAGGGATATCCAGTTCGATGCGTTTTTGCAGCGCGTCACGTCGAAGATCGGGGTTATAGCGGCGAGGCGGCATGATAAACTCCAAAAAGGGTAACGAATCACAAAGTTAGGCGATGTCCTGTTCGGGAGACCATTATGGGGCACCGCGCGGACATGCTACTCTGAAGCGTGTTTTAGCACCATCCTCTTAAAGGAGTTCCTTATGCCGTTACGCAAGGGCTGGCTGGTGGAAGCGCGGCACGTTCCGTCTCCCCATTTTGATTGCCGCCCGGACGATGAACAGCCTTCACTGCTGGTGGTACATAATATTAGCCTGCCGCCCGGTAAATTTGGCGGCCCGTGGATAGACGCGTTGTTCACCGGTACGCTCGATCCCGATGCTGATCCCTTTTTCGCCGAAATTGTTCATCTGCGCGTTTCCGCGCACTGCCTGATCCGCCGTGATGGCGAGGTTGTGCAATATGTGCCTTTCGATAAACGCGCATGGCATGCAGGCGTATCCTCTTATCATGGTCGGGAACGCTGCAATGATTTCTCGATTGGGATCGAACTTGAAGGCACCGATAATCTGCCGTATACCGATGCGCAGTATCAGCAACTGGTGGCGGTGACGCGAACACTCATCGAGCTTTATCCGGCGATTGCTAACAATATGACCGGTCACAGCGATATTGCGCCGCAACGGAAAACCGATCCCGGACCGGCTTTCGACTGGGCCAGATTCCGTGCGCTGGTCGCCGGCTCGTCAGAAAAGGAGATGTCATGACGTTATTTACCATGCTGCTGGTGCTGGCAGCAGAACGGCTGTTTAAACTGGGAGAGCATTGGCAACTGGATAACCGGCTGGAAGTGCTGTTCCGGCGAGTTAAGCGTTACTCCATGTTCCGTACGCTGTCGATGACAGTACTGGTGATGCTGGTAACCTTTCTGATCCTGCGCGCGCTGCTGGGGCTGTTTTTCAACGTACCGTTGCTGGTGGTCTGGATCCTGATTGGTGTGTTATGCATTGGCGCGGGCAAGGTGCGTCTGCATTACCACGCTTATCTGAAGGCGGCGGCACGTAATGACAGTCATGCCCATAATGCGATGGCGAATGAGTTAACGTTGATACACGGTGTACCGCCGGGATGTAATGAGCGTGAGTTTTTACGCGAACTGCAAAACGCGCTGGTATGGATCAACTTCCGCTTTTATCTGGCCCCGCTGTTTTGGTTTATTGTCGGCGCATCCTGGGGGCCGGTACTGCTTGCAGGCTATGCATTCTTGCGTGCCTGGCAGTCGTGGCTGGCGCGTTACCAGACGCCTAATGAACGTCAGCAGTCAGGCGTTGATGCCATTTTACATGTGCTGGACTGGGTACCTGTCAGGCTGGCTGGCGTGGTGTACGCGCTGGTTGGGCACGGTGAAAAGGCGTTGCCTGCCTGGTTTGCTTCCCTTGGGGACGGTCATACATCGCAATATCATGTTCTGACGCGCCTCGCACAGTTCTCACTGGCGCGCGAGCCGCATCTGGACAAAGTCGAAACGCCGAAAGCTGCGGTGTCGATGGCGAAAAAAACCTCGCTGGTGCTGGTCGTGGTGGTCGCGTTGTTGACGATTTACGGCACGTTGATCTGATAGCGTACTGCAGTTTTACTGATTATCCGCAACCGGGATGCCGAAATCAGGCATCCCGGTTTCTTACCAGCGAATCGTTTTCAGATGGGTATAGCGATCAGGATCGGAGAGCGAGCCGGTCGTCCTCAGTTTCAATGTTGTTCCGCACGTGATTGTACGGTCAGCGATCGCGTCTATCACAGCGGGTCGGTAACCGCATCGGCTGCAAAAATAGGTCAACCAGCATCGGAACGAAACCTGGATAACGTTGCGGTAGCCCCCCTCTCCTGGGCAGAGAGGGGGGGGCAGACAAGGATTAACTGGCTTTTACGGTTTTTGCACTTTTCTGTTTGAACAGGTAGCCGACACCCAGCACAGCAATCCATACCGGGATCAGATAGACCGAAATTCCCATGCCAGGTGTCATCAGCATGATCACCAGCACTGCGGCCATAAACAGCAGGCAGATCCAGTTGCCCAGCGGATAGAACAGCGCCGGGAAGCGAGGCGTCACGCCCTGCAACTGTTTCGCGCGACGGAAACGCATATGCGCCAGGCTGATCATCGCCCAGTTAATTACCAGAGCGGAAACCACCAGCGCCATCAGCAGACCGAATGCCGATTCAGGTGCGAAGTAGTTGATCAGCACGCACAGCGCGGTAAAGAGCGCGGAAGTCAGGATGGTGTTCACCGGGACACCACGTTTATCAACTTTTTGCAGGATTTTTGGCGCATTGCCCTGCTTCGCCAGACCAAACAGCATACGGCTATTGCAGTAAACGCAACTGTTATAAACAGAGAGGGCGGCAGTCAGCACCACAACGTTCAGCGCGTTGGCGACGAAGGAGTCACCCAGTTCGTGGAAAATCAGCACAAACGGGCTGGTATCTGCCGTTACGCGAGTCCAGGGCATTAGCGAGAGCAGCACCGCCAGTGAGCCAACATAGAAAATCAGGATACGATAGATAACCTGGTTGGTGGCTTTTGGAATGCTCTGTTCCGGATTATCGGCCTCTGCGGCGGTGATCCCCACCAGCTCAAGGCCACCAAACGAGAACATAATGATCGCCATCATCATCACCAATCCACTGATACCATGCGGCAGGAAGCCGCCCTGTTCCCACAGGTTACGTACAGTCGCCTGCGGGCCAGCGCTATCGCTGAACAGCAGCCAGCCGCCGAAAATGATCATGGCGACAACCGCGAATACTTTAATAATGGCAAACCAGAACTCCATCTCACCAAACACTTTCACGTTGGTCAGGTTGATGGCGTTAATGACGACAAAAAAGGCCGCAGCAGAAACCCATGTCGGGATTTCCGGCCACCAGAACTGAATATATTTCCCGACCGCAGTCAGTTCCGCCATCGCCACCAGCACATACAGCACCCAGTAGTTCCAGCCAGAAGCAAAACCGGCAAAGCCACCCCAATATTTGTAAGCAAAGTGGCTAAATGAACCAGCTACCGGCTCTTCTACGACCATTTCGCCCAACTGGCGCATGATCAGAAAAGCGATAAAACCTGCAATGGCGTAGCCCAGAATAATACCGGGACCGGCGGATTGAATGACCGATGCGCTGCCCAGAAAAAGGCCAGTCCCAATAGCGCCACCCAGCGCAATAAGCTGAATATGGCGGTTCTTAAGGCCGCGCTTTAGCTGATCGCCGTGCTGTTGACCTTCCATCATGAAACCTCGTGTGTGGTTATTATGTTTACGCTGTCGTTTGCGTGTAAGGAATAAATTCCATTTTTGTATTTTATTTTTTACGAATTGCCGACGTTATTTTTCGTCGGGCTCTTTCGTAGTGCCAAGAATAGTGGTAAGTGGGCGTGAATGCATCTGCTTTGTGAAGTGATGATGACGACTGATGAAAAAGAAACCGTTTGCCAGTACCCCAACTACCCCCTTCTCGAACATTTACTTTGTTTTTATGCAGTTTAATTGCATAAAAAACCAAAAATGAATCAACTGAATCGGTTCAAATGCCTTAGTCAGCGTTTCATAAAAGTTAAAACTGCCTCTTTCGTGGTAAATGGGACATTTGTACAAGGTTACATCTTTGAAACGTCATTTCTGTATGATTGTTAAAATGTGCGTGGTTTCCTGATTTCAATCAAAACCTGTATGGACAGGAGGTGAATACTTTGTTACTTTAGCGTCAAGAACGTGAAATTGGTAAGACCAATTTACTCCGGCGAATGGCAGAGACAGGGAACCATGGCCTACAGCAAAATCCGCCAACCAAAACTCTCCGATGTGATTGAGCAGCAACTGGAGTTTTTGATTCTCGAAGGGACCTTACGTCCCGGTGAAAAACTTCCTCCAGAGCGCGAACTGGCGAAACAGTTCGATGTTTCTCGTCCTTCACTGCGCGAGGCCATTCAGCGCCTCGAAGCGAAAGGTCTGCTCCTTCGTCGCCAGGGTGGCGGGACTTTTGTCCAGAGCAGTCTGTGGCAGAGCTTCAGCGATCCGCTGGTAGAGCTGCTCAACGATCATCCCGAATCCCAATTTGACCTGCTTGAAACCCGCCATGCGCTAGAAGGCATAGCGGCTTATTACGCAGCGCTGCGCAGCACAGATGAAGACAAAGCGCGTATCAGCGAGCTGCACCATGCGATTGAACTGGCGCAGCAGTCCGGGGATTTGGACGCGGAGTCCAGCGCTGTTGTGCAGTATCAAATTGCCGTAACCGAAGCGGCCCACAATGTCGTGCTGCTCCATTTGCTACGCTGCATGGAGCCCATGTTGGCGCAAAACGTCCGGCAGAACTTCGAATTGCTGTACGCACGCCGGGAGATGCTCCCTCTGGTCAGTAACCATCGCTCAAGTATTTTCGCGGCGATCATGGCCGGGCAGCCGGAAGAGGCGCGTGAAGCGTCACACCGCCACCTGGCGTTTATCGAAGAGATTTTGCTGGACAGAAGCCGTGAGCAGAGCCGGCGTGAACGCTCGCTACGGCGTTTAGAGCAGAGAAAGAATTAAGATTTTCTGGTGCCGTTTGTGCCAGAAGAGTTGTAACACCAGCGCCAAACTTTAGAGCGCGGCAACTAAACACAGAACCTGTCTTATTGCGTCTTTCCCGAAGGGCTCAATGGGACAGGTTCCAGACAAATCAACGTATTAGATAGATAAGGAATACCCCCCATGTCAGAACGTTTCCAAAATGACGTGGATCCGATCGAAACTCGTGACTGGCAACAGGCGATCGAATCGGTCATCCGTGAAGAAGGTGTTGAGCGTGCTCAGTATCTGATTGACCAGCTCCTTTCTGAAGCCCGCAAAGGCGGTGTGAAAGTGGCAGCTGGCACAGGGGCGAGCAACTATATAAACACTATTGCCGTTGAAGATGAGCCGGAATACCCTGGCAATCTGGAACTGGAAAGACGTATTCGTTCAGCTATCCGCTGGAACGCAATCATGACGGTTCTGCGTGCCTCTAAAAAAGACCTTGAGCTGGGCGGCCACATGGCGTCCTTCCAGTCTTCTGCGACCGTCTATGAAGTTTGCTTCAACCACTTTTTCCGCGCCCGTAATGAGAAAGATGGCGGTGATCTGGTTTACTTCCAGGGCCACATCTCTCCGGGTATCTACGCGCGTGCGTTCGTCGAAGGTCGTTTGACTGAAGAGCAGATGAACAACTTCCGTCAGGAAGTGCACGGCAAGGGCCTGTCATCTTATCCGCACCCGAAACTGATGCCGGAATTCTGGCAGTTCCCGACCGTATCCATGGGCCTGGGCCCGATTGGTGCGATCTACCAGGCGAAGTTCCTGAAATATCTGGAACACCGTGGCCTGAAAGATACTTCTGAACAAACTGTTTACGCTTTCCTCGGCGATGGCGAGATGGATGAGCCGGAATCCAAAGGTGCGATCACTATCGCCACCCGTGAAAAACTGGACAACCTGTGCTTCATCATCAACTGTAACCTGCAACGTCTGGATGGCCCGGTCACCGGTAACGGTAAAATCATCAACGAACTGGAAGGCATCTTTGCCGGTGCTGGCTGGAACGTAATCAAGGTGATGTGGGGTTCCCGTTGGGACGAGCTGCTGCGTAAAGATACCAGCGGTAAACTGATCCAACTGATGAACGAAACCGTTGACGGCGATTACCAGACCTTCAAATCCAAAGACGGCGCCTACGTTCGTGAGCACTTCTTCGGTAAATATCCGGAAACCGCAGCGCTGGTTGCAGACTGGACTGACGAGCAGATCTGGGCGCTGAACCGTGGTGGTCATGATCCGAAGAAAATCTACGCTGCACTGAAAAAAGCGCGTGAAACCAAAGGTAAAGCGACTGTAATCCTGGCCCATACCATTAAAGGTTACGGCATGGGTGATACCGCGGAAGGTAAAAACATCGCGCACCAGGTTAAGAAAATGAATATGGACGGCGTGCGTTATATCCGCGACCGTTTTAATGTTCCGGTAACCGATGAGCAGGTTGAAAACCTCTCTTACCTGACCTTCCCGGAAGGTTCTGAAGAGTACAAATACCTCCACGAACGTCGCCAGGCGCTGAAAGGCTACCTGCCGTCTCGTCAGCCTAAATTCACCGAGAAGCTGGAACTGCCTGCGCTGTCTGATTTCTCTCAGTTGCTGGAAGAGCAGAACAAAGAGATCTCTACCACTATCGCTTTCGTTCGTGCCCTGAACGTGATGCTGAAGAACAAATCGATCAAAGATCGACTGGTTCCGATCATCGCCGACGAAGCGCGTACTTTCGGTATGGAAGGTCTGTTCCGTCAGATTGGTATTTACAGCCCGAACGGCCAGCAGTACACCCCGCAGGACCGTGAGCAGGTTGCTTACTACAAAGAAGACGAAAAAGGTCAGATCCTGCAGGAAGGTATCAACGAACTGGGTGCTGGTGCATCCTGGCTGGCGGCTGCGACCTCTTACAGCACCAACAACTTGCCGATGATCCCGTTCTACATCTACTACTCCATGTTCGGGTTCCAGCGTATCGGCGACCTGTGCTGGCAGGCGGGCGACCAGCAGGCTCGCGGCTTCCTGGTAGGTGGGACTTCTGGTCGTACAACGTTGAACGGCGAAGGTCTGCAACACGAAGATGGCCACAGCCACATTCAGTCGCTGACTATCCCGAACTGTATCTCTTACGATCCGGCTTACGCGTACGAAGTTGCTGTCATCATGCATGACGGTCTGGAGCGTATGTACGGTGAGAAACAAGAGAATGTTTACTATTACATCACCACGCTGAACGAAAACTACCACATGCCGGCAATGCCGGAAGGTGCAGAGGAAGGTATCCGTAAAGGTATCTACAAACTCGAAACCGTTGCAGGTAGCAAAGGTAAAGTTCAGTTGCTGGGGTCAGGCTCTATTCTGCGTCACGTGCGTGAAGCCGCGCAGATCCTGGCGAACGACTACGGTGTGGGCTCTGACGTGTACAGCGTCACCTCCTTCACTGAACTGGCGCGTGATGGCCAGGATTGTGAGCGCTGGAACATGCTGCACCCGCTGGAAACTCCGCGCGTTCCGTACATCGCTCAGGTGATGAACGACGCGCCGGCAGTGGCATCGACTGATTATATGAAACTGTTCGCTGAGCAGGTTCGTACTTACGTACCGGCTGATGATTACCGCGTACTGGGTACTGATGGCTTCGGTCGTTCCGATAGCCGCGAAAACCTGCGTCACCACTTCGAAGTTGATGCTTCTTATGTGGTGGTAGCAGCACTGGGCGAACTGGCTAAACGTGGCGAAATCGACAAGAAAGTGGTGGCGGAAGCAATCACCAAATTCAACATCGATGCAGAAAAAGTTAACCCGCGTCTGGCGTAAGAGGTAAAGAGATAATGGCTATCGAAATCAATGTACCGGACATCGGGGCTGATGAAGTTGAAATCACCGAGATCCTGGTCAAAGTGGGCGACAAAGTTGAAGCTGAACAGTCGCTGATCACCGTAGAGGGCGATAAAGCCTCTATGGAAGTCCCGTCTCCGCAGGCTGGTATCGTTAAAGAGATCAAAGTCTCTGTTGGCGATAAAACCGAGACGGGTAAACTGATCATGATTTTCGATTCCGCCGAGGGTGCAGCAGCCGCTGCACCTGCTAAGGCTGAAGAGAAGAAAGAAGCGGCGCCGGCTGCTGCTGCGGCTGCCAAAGAAGTTAACGTACCGGATATTGGCGGCGACGAAGTTGAAGTGACCGAGATCCTGGTTAAAGTCGGCGACACCGTTGCGGCTGAACAGTCGCTGATCACCGTAGAAGGCGACAAAGCCTCTATGGAAGTACCGGCGCCGTTCGCCGGTACGGTTAAAGAGATCAAAATCAATACCGGCGACAAAGTCTCCACCGGTTCTTTGATCATGATCTTCGAAGTTGCAGGCGCTGCACCGGCAGCGGCTCCGGCACAGGCGGCAGCTCCGGCTGCGGCAAGCGCGCCAGCAGCAGCTTCTGGTCCGAAAGAGGTTAACGTACCGGATATCGGCGGTGACGAAGTTGAAGTGACCGAAGTGCTGGTAAAAGTGGGCGATAAAGTCTCTGCTGAACAGTCATTGATCACCGTAGAGGGCGACAAAGCGTCTATGGAAGTTCCGGCACCGTTCGCCGGTACGGTTAAAGAGCTGAAAGTGAACGTGGGCGATAAAGTTTCCACCGGCTCTCTGATCATGGTGTTTGAAGTAGAAGGCGCAGCACCTGCCGCCGCTCCAGCTGCGGCTGCTCCGGCTCCTGCTGCTCAGGCGGCAAAACCGGCCGCTGCACCGGCTCCGGCGAAAGCTGAAGGCACATCCGACTTTGCTGAAAACGACGCTTACGTTCACGCGACACCGCTGATCCGCCGCCTGGCGCGTGAATTCGGTGTTAACCTGGCGAAAGTGAAAGGCACCGGCCGTAAAGGTCGCATCCTGCGCGAAGACGTTCAGGCTTACGTAAAAGAGGCGATCAAACGCGCTGAATCCGCGCCTGCCGCTGGTGCAACCGGTGGTTCTCTGCCAGGCCTGCTGCCGTGGCCGAAAGTGGATTTCAGCAAGTTTGGTGAAATCGAAGAAGTGGAGCTGGGCCGTATCCAGAAAATCTCAGGTGCTAACCTGAGCCGTAACTGGGTGATGATCCCGCACGTTACGCACTTCGATAAAACCGATATCACCGATCTGGAAGCGTTCCGTAAACAGCAAAACGCCGAAGCTGAGAAGCGTAAACTGGACGTGAAATTTACCCCGGTTGTCTTCATCATGAAAGCCGTTGCTGCGGCGCTTGAGCAAATGCCACGCTTCAACAGTTCTCTGTCTGAAGATGGTCAGAAGCTGACGCTGAAAAAATACATCAACATCGGTGTTGCGGTAGATACGCCGAATGGTCTGGTTGTTCCGGTCTTTAAAGACGTGAACAAGAAGAGCATTACCGAGCTGTCCCGCGAACTGACTGTTATCTCCAAAAAAGCGCGTGATGGCAAGCTGACCGCTGGCGAAATGCAGGGTGGTTGCTTCACTATCTCCAGCATCGGCGGCCTGGGCACCACCCACTTCGCGCCGATTGTGAATGCGCCGGAAGTGGCTATCCTGGGCGTCTCCAAATCTGCAATGGAGCCAGTCTGGAACGGTAAAGAGTTCGTGCCGCGCCTGATGATGCCGATTTCGCTCTCCTTCGACCACCGTGTGATTGACGGTGCGGATGGTGCGCGCTTTATCACCATCATCAACAACATGCTGTCGGACATCCGCCGTCTGGTGATGTAATCGAGAAAGCCGGCCTTACGGCCGGCTTTTTTCTGATAATCTCATTGGGCTTTTGGGGTTATCAGGGGCAAAGGACAAATCGTTTGCCGTTTGTTGTTTCAAATTTGTTAACATTTTTGTAAACTGCGAGCGGATAGAACGTCCCGGTGGATGAAGGGCGACACGAAGTACCCCTGACCGCCGGAAATCAATAAGAGGTCATGATGAGTACTGAAATCAAAACTCAGGTCGTGGTACTTGGGGCAGGCCCGGCAGGTTACTCTGCTGCCTTCCGTTGCGCTGATTTAGGTCTGGAAACCGTCATCGTTGAACGTTACAGCACCCTCGGCGGTGTTTGTCTGAACGTAGGTTGTATCCCTTCTAAAGCGCTGCTGCACGTAGCAAAAGTTATCGAAGAAGCCAAAGCGCTGGCTGAACACGGTATCGTCTTCGGCGAGCCGAAAACCGATATCGACAAAATCCGTACCTGGAAAGAGAAAGTGATCACCCAACTGACCGGTGGTCTGTCGGGTATGGCGAAAGGCCGTAAAGTGAAAGTGGTCACCGGTCTGGGTAAATTCACCGGGGCGAACACCCTGGAGGTTGAAGGCGAAAACGGCAAAACCGTGATCAACTTCGACAACGCTATTATCGCGGCGGGTTCCCGTCCGATTCAGTTGCCGTTCATTCCGCACGAAGATCCGCGCGTATGGGATTCCACCGATGCGCTGGAGCTGAAATCCGTACCGAACCGTATGCTGGTGATGGGCGGCGGTATTATCGGTCTGGAAATGGGTACCGTGTACCATGCGCTGGGTTCAGAGATCGACGTGGTTGAAATGTTCGACCAGGTTATCCCGGCAGCAGATAAAGATATCGTTAAAGTCTTCACCAAACGCGTCAGTAAGAAATTCAACCTGATGCTGGAAACCAAAGTAACTGCCGTTGAAGCGAAAGAAGACGGTATCTACGTTTCCATGGAAGGCAAAAAAGCCCCTGCTGAAGCGCAGCGTTACGACGCCGTGCTGGTGGCTATCGGTCGTGTACCGAACGGTAAAAATCTTGATGCCGGCAAAGCAGGCGTTGAAGTGGACGAACGTGGCTTCATCCGCGTTGACAAACAGCTGCGCACCAACGTGCCGCACATCTTTGCTATCGGCGATATCGTCGGTCAGCCGATGCTGGCGCACAAAGGCGTGCATGAAGGTCACGTGGCCGCTGAAGTTATCGCCGGTAAGAAACACTACTTCGATCCGAAAGTTATCCCGTCTATCGCTTACACCGAGCCAGAAGTTGCATGGGTTGGTCTGACAGAGAAAGAAGCGAAAGAGAAAGGCATCAGCTACGAAACCGCCACCTTCCCATGGGCTGCTTCTGGCCGTGCTATCGCTTCCGACTGCGCGGATGGTATGACCAAACTGATTTTCGACAAAGAGACGCATCGCGTTATCGGTGGCGCGATTGTCGGCACCAACGGTGGCGAGCTGCTGGGTGAAATCGGTCTGGCGATCGAAATGGGTTGCGACGCGGAAGATATCGCGCTGACCATTCACGCGCACCCGACGCTGCATGAATCTGTTGGCCTGGCCGCAGAAGTGTTCGAAGGAAGTATCACCGACCTGCCGAACCCGAAAGCGAAAAAGAAATAAGTTTTCGCAGATAAAAAACGCCTCTTCGGAGGCGTTTTTTTTACGCCAATTTTGGTAGGTAACAGAGTTTTACACTGCAAGAGGTATAAATATTACGCAGATTTTGCCGATAGTAACGCCTACGGCCATTCCCGGCGAGATAAGGAGTTTATCGTCATGGTTACGGGTATTAAGTTGCCTTTACCGACAATGTTATCCAACTTGTCGACCGCCACCCGAGTGGGGACGCCGCGCGTGAGCAGTAATGCCACCTTGCCTGCGGCAGGCAGTGCTTCCGCTAAAGTCACTTTTGGCAGCCAGACGCAGGCTATTGCCGCTATATACAGCATGTCGCCGCAGAAAATCAGCGCCAGTGCGTCTACTCAGGCTAATTCGGTTATTCAGGATCTGATGCACACGGCTATGGGTGGGAATTCTGTTTCATCATTTAGCAACCTCGGCAGCGCACTGCTCGAAAATCTGAAAGAGAACCGGGGGGATTTAACACAAGCATTAACGCAAACGGAATCGGGCGCCGCTTCTGACAGCAAATCAGCCGTTTCTTTAGATATCACGACTCGCTCAGGTTCCACGGTGCATCTCACGCTGACCCAGCAGGATGATGGTATTGCGGTCTCTGTCAAAACTGAAGGTAATCAACTTAATGATGATGAGGCCGAAGCTGTGGCCTCATTGGGGAACGCGTTCCAGTCGGTGCTGAATGGTTTGGGCGCAAAACCGCCTAAACTCGATATCACGGAGTTAACGAAATTTAACAGCAATGTGCTGAAATCTGTAGACCTGAAAACCGATGTTCGCAACGGTGATAATTCCTTACAGT
This sequence comes from Kosakonia arachidis, assembly GCF_900116535.1. Classification (GTDB taxonomy): domain Bacteria; phylum Pseudomonadota; class Gammaproteobacteria; order Enterobacterales; family Enterobacteriaceae; genus Kosakonia; species Kosakonia arachidis. The sequence continues at coordinate 621,461 of NZ_FPAU01000003.1, forward strand.
CACTCAACTTCCATACTGACAGCAGTGAGAGTTGGGTGGGTTATCAGGATGCTGATTTCTCTCTGAAAATGACCAGCGATCGCGGCTCCAGTAATGATCCTGCCGATCGGATAGCGCAGCAAATCGCGCTGGCCGCCTACGATAAACAGTTTGATCAAGCGCGTATCGCCGGGCACGGTGACAGAAACCAGATGGAACTACTCAAGTCAGTGTTCCATGCGTTAAATACGCCGCAAAGCGAAGGTATTGATGTCACTGGAAAAAGTACTGAGGTCCGTGCCGACGGTGGCAACAGTGGTAACAGTGGCAACAGTGGCAATAGTACTCCGTCGAATGGGCTGAATGATTTCTCTCTTTCGTTAACGCAGACGTCGAAATTGATCAACCCGGCCCGTTTAGATGAAAAAGAGAGTTTCTCTTATCAGGCCTCACAAACCACTGAGGAGAGCCGAAGCTACGACGGTTCCCGCAGCGTGAAACAGACGGCGCATAGCCATTTAAGCGCGTCCTGGTATCAACAACTGGACCCGTCCATTCCGTTGTCGCTCAATCGAGATAAGACGTCGCAAAACTACATTTACCACACGCTGGAAAATGATGAAGTGAATACCACTACCCTGAACTATAACGCTAAGGGGCTGCTGGCGAGCATCAACAACCAGACGCAGGTGAATAATCTGGAGACGATGAAGAAGTACGTGACGGGTGATCTGGTGGATGAGACAAATACACCGGAAAAATACAATCGTGAGACGCTTAAAAAGCTGCTGAATGATATGTAGGTTAATGATAAGTGGTCTTTCGGGGCCATTTATCATGGTTTCTAACGTGTAATCTGTTCCTGCAAGACCTGATTTTTGCTGGAATATTCTGCCCTTAACGATTCAGCTAATTTTTAATGTTGCTTTTTTGTAAACAGATTAACACCCCCTGAAAATCCTGATATGCTGCCCGACGCGGTTCGCGGATTTACCCTACAAACTGCTGTCTCACAGGAGCGTGAAGAGAAACGCCTGCCGCATTATGACAATGAGAGCGAGGAGAACCGTCGTGCTAGAAGAATACCGTAAGCACGTAGCTGAACGTGCCGCTGAGGGGATTGCGCCAAAACCATTAGATGCAACCCAGATGGCTGGCCTTGTCGAGCTGCTGAAAAGCCCGCCTACTGGCGAAGAAGAATTCCTGATTGATCTGCTGACCAACCGTGTTCCTCCGGGCGTTGATGAAGCCGCCTATGTCAAAGCGGGTTTCCTTGCCGCTGTCGCCAAAGGCGAAGCCACCTCCCCACTGGTCACCCCTGAGAAAGCTATCGAACTGCTGGGCACCATGCAGGGCGGTTACAATATTCATCCGCTGATTGATGCGCTGGATAACGACAAACTGGCACCGATTGCTGCCAAAGCTCTGTCCCATACTCTGCTGATGTTCGATAACTTCTACGATGTAGAAGAGAAAGCCAAAGCGGGCAACGCCTGGGCGAAGCAGGTGATGCAATCCTGGGCCGATGCCGAGTGGTTCCTGAACCGTCCGGCTCTGGCGGAAAAAATTACCGTTACCGTCTTCAAGGTAACGGGCGAAACCAATACCGATGATCTCTCTCCGGCACCTGATGCCTGGTCGCGCCCGGATATCCCGCTGCACGCGCTGGCGATGCTGAAAAATGCCCGCGAAGGCATTGAACCGGATCAACCGGGTGCTGTTGGCCCGATCAAACAGATCGAGCAACTGGCGAAAAAAGGCTTCCCGCTGGCGTACGTTGGCGATGTAGTGGGTACCGGTTCTTCCCGTAAATCCGCTACTAACTCCGTATTGTGGTTTATGGGCGACGACATTCCGTTCGTGCCGAACAAACGCGGTGGTGGTCTGGTACTGGGCGGCAAAATTGCGCCAATCTTCTTCAACACCATGGAAGATGCCGGTGCGTTGCCGATCGAAGTGGATGTCAATAACCTGAACATGGGCGACGTGATCGACGTTTATCCGTTCAAAGGTGAAGTGCGCAACCACGAAACAGGCGAACTGTTGGCCAGTTTCGAACTGAAAACCGATGTGCTGATCGACGAAGTGCGCGCCGGTGGCCGTATCCCACTAATTATTGGTCGCGGCCTGACCACCAAGGCGCGTGAAGCGCTGGGCTTGCCACACAGCGATGTGTTCCGTCAGGCGAAAGACGTGGCGGAAAGCAGCCGCGGGTACTCGCTGGCGCAGAAAATGGTGGGCCGCGCCTGCGGCGTGGCCGGGGTTCGTCCCGGCGCTTACTGCGAACCGAAGATGACCTCCGTAGGCTCTCAGGACACCACCGGCCCGATGACGCGTGACGAGCTGAAAGATCTGGCGTGCCTGGGCTTCTCTTCTGATCTTGTGATGCAGTCCTTCTGCCATACCGCTGCTTATCCGAAGCCAGTTGACGTTACCACGCACCATACGCTGCCGGACTTCATTATGAACCGCGGCGGTGTTTCCCTCCGTCCGGGCGATGGCGTGATCCACTCCTGGCTGAACCGCATGCTGCTGCCGGATACGGTCGGTACCGGCGGTGATTCCCACACCCGTTTCCCTATCGGCATTTCTTTCCCGGCGGGGTCAGGCCTGGTGGCATTTGCCGCCGCGACTGGCGTCATGCCGCTGGATATGCCGGAATCGGTGCTGGTGCGCTTTAAAGGCAAAATGCAGCCGGGCATCACGCTGCGCGATCTGGTGCATGCTATCCCGCTGTATGCCATCAAACAGGGTCTGCTGACCGTTGAGAAGAAAGGCAAGAAAAACATCTTCTCCGGTCGCATTCTGGAAATCGAAGGTCTGCCGGATCTGAAAGTCGAGCAGGCGTTTGAACTTACCGATGCGTCCGCTGAACGTTCTGCTGCCGGTTGTACCATCAAGCTGAACAAAGAGCCAATCGTCGAGTATCTGAACTCCAACATCGTGCTGCTGAAGTGGATGATTGCAGAAGGCTATGGCGACCGCCGTACGCTGGAGCGTCGTGTTCAGGGCATGGAAAAATGGCTGGCGGATCCGCAGTTGCTGGAAGCCGATGCTGACGCAGAATATGCGGCGGTGATCGACATCGATCTGGCGGAAATTAAAGAACCTATCCTCTGTGCGCCGAACGATCCGGATGATGCGCGTCTGCTGTCCGACGTACAGGGCGCCAGCATCGATGAAGTGTTCATCGGTTCCTGCATGACCAACATCGGACACTTCCGTGCCGCCGGTAAGCTGCTGGACAGCCATAAAGGCCAGCTGCCGACCCGTCTGTGGGTGGCACCGCCAACCCGTATGGACGCTGCGCAACTGACGGAAGAGGGCTACTATAGCGTGTTCGGTAAGAGTGGCGCGCGCATTGAGATCCCGGGTTGCTCCCTGTGTATGGGTAACCAGGCGCGTGTTGCCGATGGTGCAACGGTGGTTTCGACCTCGACGCGTAACTTCCCGAACCGTTTAGGTACTGGTGCAAACGTCTACCTGGCCTCTGCGGAGCTGGCAGCGGTTGCAGCGTTGATCGGTAAACTACCGACGCCGGAAGAGTATCTCAACTTTATGGCGCAGGTAGATAAAACTGCCGTCGACACCTACCGTTACCTGAACTTCGACCAGCTTAATCAGTACACCGAGAAAGCCGACGGCGTAATTTTCCAGACCGCCGTCTGACTGACAAGCCACCCTTCGGGGTGGCTTTCTTTTCCTGCCTCACTGCGCAAATACCTTTTGTTTAAGCGCAGCAAATGTTTCTCAAACCCTGCTATTTCCATAAAAATCCAGGCCACTTACGTGCCGCATTAACCGGGTGTGGGTGGCGATGTTTGTCCGGCTCAAATCGATTGATCATCGGGTGCTGATAGCTGGGATGCCCTGCGGGTGATTTCCGCGCAGGCAGACGGATATTTTGCAACGCTTCCGGTCGCTACGCTGTTTTTCTTGTATTGTGCTGCGATAATTACTGCATAGGCGGTTATCAGGCCTGCAAGAGGAAGCAACTATGGATTACGAATTTCTGCGCGATGTCACCGGAGCCATTAAGGTGCGCATGTCGATGGGGCATGAAGCAGTCGGACACTGGTTCAATGAAGAAGTGAAAGAGAACCTGGCCCTGCTGGACGAAGTTGAGCAGGCGGCAAAAACGGTGAAGGGCAGCGAGCGATCCTGGCAACGCGCCGGGCATGAATACACACTGTGGCTGGATGGCGAAGAAGTGATGGTTCGTGCCAACCAACTGGATTTTTCTGGCGATGAGATAGAAGAGGGGATGAGCTACTACGATGAAGAGAGTCTCTCACTGTGCGGCGTGGAAGACTTTTTGCAGGTGGTAGCAGCCTACCGTCGATTCCTGAAACAACGCTAACCGGGAGCCTCCTTGCTCCCTTTGCGCGTTACACGGCCGGGATATTTCGGCCGTAGTAGATCTCGCGCATCTCTTTCCACAGCGCTTCGGTGATCTCCTGGCGCTCTTCGGGGGTCAGATCTTCCGGCCGGGTATGGAACATGTAGTGCTTCAGGTCAAACTCCTTCAGCAACATTTTGGTATGGAAGATATTTTCCTGATAAACGTTAACATCCACCATGTCATACAGCGATTTTATGTCATCAGACATAAAGTTCTGAATCGAATTAATCTCATGATCGATAAAGTGCTTCATACCGTTAATGTCACGCGTAAAGCCGCGAACACGATAATCGACGGTGACAATATCGGACTCAAGCTGGTGGATCAGGTAATTCAGCGCTTTCAGCGGTGAAATCACGCCGCAAGTGGACACTTCAATGTCGGCGCGGAACGTACACAAGCCGCCTTCCGGATGACTTTCCGGGTAGGTATGTACGCAGATGTGGCTCTTATCCAGATGCGCCACCACCGCTTCTGGCAGCGGACCGGGGTGCTCTGTTTTGTCTATCGACTGTGGATCGACCGGTTCTTCGCTCACCAGAATGGTGACGCTTGCGCCCTGTGGTTCGTAATCCTGACGGGCAATATTCAGGATATTGGCACCGATGATGTTACAGGTTTCCGTCAGGATCTCGGTCAAACGGTTGGCATTATAGAGTTCATCAATGTAGGCAATATAGCCGTCACGCTCTTCTGCGGTTTTGGCGTAGCAGATGTCGTAGATACAAAAACTCAGGCTTTTGGTCAGATTGTTAAAGCCATGCAGTTTAAGTTTTTTCAATTTTTATCACCCCCCTTAGAGTCACAGTGCAGACAGCGCGTCTTGCAGATATTGTGGCAGAGCGAATGCTGCGGTATGAATCGCCGGATTGTAGTAACGGCAGGTGAGTGAGGCATTGCGGAAACGGGCTGCGATGATCTCGGTTGAAAGATGGCGCAACACCTCGTTATCCGTGGCCCAGGCGAAGGTCATAATACCGCCGTAATAGGTCGGTACTGCGGCCTGGTAGAAACTGACGTCGCTAAAATAGTGGCTTAGCTTGCGGTGGCTACCGACGGCTTCGTCCTGTTGCAGGAAGCTGACGCCATTTTGTGCGACAAAGATCCCGCCAGCATTCAGGCATCGTTTACAGCCTTCGTAGAACGCTGAAGTGAACAGGCTCTCGCCGGGACCAATAGGATCGGTACAGTCGGAAATGATCACGTCGAACGTTTTGTCGGTCTGATTAACAAAATTGACGCCGTCATCGATCACTAACTGGAAACGCGGATCGTCGTACGCGCCCGCGTTGTGCTTTGGCAGGTATTGGCGACAGAAAGAGACGACGCCCGCGTCAATTTCAACCATGGTGATGGTTGCGATGTTTTTGTGACGGGTCACTTCACGCAGCATTGCGCCGTCGCCGCCGCCGATGATCAGCACATGTTTTGCGTGGCCGTGCGCCAGCAGAGGAACATGGGTCATCATTTCGTGGTAGATAAATTCGTCGCGTTCGGTGGTTTGTACCACGCCATCCAGCGCCATTACGCGGCCAAAGGCGGCGTTCTCGAAAATGATCAGATCCTGATGATCGGTCTTTTCGTGATAAAGCACCTTATCCACGGCAAAGTACTGACCAAAATGGTTATGCAGCGTCTCTTGCCACATTGTTTTGTCGGCCATTGGTTGCTCCTTTGTTAACACCCGCGAAACGGGCGCAACATAATAGCTAACTCTGTCCGCGGTTGCACGGTCAGAGTTTAACCATGGCGACAGCTTACTTCACGTAGGCGAGCAGGCTTAAGGAATCGCGGGCCAGCGCTTTGCATTTTTTGGCGGTGGGAATGCCAATGCCGCTCAAATCGCGGTAGCTATCTTCGCCAAGCGACTTCATGTCCCATGCATCATAGTTGCTGAGATCCCACTGGTTTTGCTGGGCAAAAAATACCAGCGCACGGCGGATCTGCCCGTTGGGTAAATTGTTATAACCGCAGTCATTTTTCAGAAAAACAAACACTGCCGTGAGATCGGCCATGTCCTCGGCTTCGGATTCGCTTAGCGCATAACTGTTCACGGAGACAGCCAACAGGCTGCCAAGGAGTACTGTTCTGAAAAACGTCTTCATTATTTCTACCACGGTGTAACGGGATTTAAACGTTAGCACAGTCCGCATAAGGCGACGATATTTATTATTATCTCTTTTCTTGACCTTCCGGCAGGGGAAAGGTTTATGCTCAAAATATCGTCTGCAACAGATAAGGAAATGCCATGCAACGCCGAGATTTTTTGAAATATTCCGCCACGCTGGGCGTGCTAAGTGCGCTACCGCTGTGGAGCCGCCCGCTGTTTGCCGCAGAACGTCCAGCATTGCCGATACCCCCACTGCTCACTGCCGATGCGCAAGGCCGCATCGCGCTGGCGGTGCAGTCAGGAGAAACACTGTTTGGTACGAATAAAGCCACCACTTGGGGGTACAACGGCGCACTGTTAGGACCGGCGTTGCAACTGCGTCAGGGACAGCAGGTGACGGTTGATATTCGTAACACCCTCGCGGAAGACACAACCGTACACTGGCATGGGGTAGTTGTGCCTGGCGACGTTGATGGCGGGCCGCAGGGCGTCATCAAAGCTGGAGGTCGTCGTTCCGTTACTTTTACCCCCACGCAGCAGGCCGCGACCTGCTGGTTCCATCCGCATCAGCATGGCAAAACAGGCCGTCAGGTTGCGATGGGGCTGGCAGGACTGGTGCTGATAGAAGATGACGCTATTCGCCAGTTGCGGCTGCCGACGCAGTGGGGCATTGATGATGTGCCAGTTATCGTGCAGGACAAAAGGTTTACCGCGCAGGGGCAGATTGATTATCAGCTGGATGTGATGAGCGCCGCGGTCGGCTGGTTCGGCGATACACTGCTGACCAATGGCGCTATCAATCCGCAACATGCCGCTCCGCGCGGCTGGCTGCGCCTGCGCTTGCTGAATGGGTGTAATGCGCGCTCGCTAAACTTCTCGACCAGCGATAAACGCCCGTTGTATGTGGTGGCGAGCGATGGCGGTTTATTAAGTGAACCGGTGAAAGTGAGCGAGCTGCCGATGTTGATGGGCGAGCGTTTTGAAGTGCTGGTAGATACGCGCGATGGCAAACCCTTTGATATCGTGACGCTGCCGGTGCAGCAGATGGGGATGACGGTCGTACCGTTCGATAAACCGCAGCCAGTGTTACATATTCAACCGCTACAGATTACCGCTTCTGGTACTTTGCCGGATTCGCTGGTCTCAGTGCCGGATTTACCTGCGCTGACAGGCTTAACGCAGCGGACGTTGCAGTTATCGATGGATCCGATGCTCGATATGCTGGGCATGCAGGCGTTGCAGAAGAGGTATGGCGATGGCGCTATGGCCGGGATGATGATGAATCACGGGCAAATGGGACATGGTCAGATGATGAACATGGATCACGGAAAGATGATGAATATGGATCATGGACAGATGATGAATATGGATCATGGGCAGATGAATCACGGCGCGCAGGCGTTTGATTTCCACAATGCCAACCGCATCAACGGTAACGCTTTCGATATGAACACACCCGCTTTCGCGGCAAAAAAAGGGGAGTATGAGCGCTGGGTGATTTCCGGCGAGGGCGACATGATGTTGCATCCCTTCCATATTCACGGCACTCAGTTCCGTATTTTATCGGAGAATGGTAAGCCACCGGTCGCACATCGTGCAGGCTGGAAAGACACCGTTAATGTCTATGGCGCGCGCAGTGAAGTGTTAGTCCGTTTTCAATATGATGCGCCGAAAGAGCACGCTTATATGGCGCACTGCCATCTGCTGGAACATGAGGACACCGGCATGATGTTAGGGTTTACGGTGTAAAAATGCATATCTTCAAACATTCTGTTGCGCGTTCCTTACCGGGCTTGCGCGATCTATAGGCCGGATAAACGGCAGCGCCATCAGGCAAAAAGCCCGGAAGCGTATATGGCTTACCGGGCTTTTTACAATTAGCATGCCGGATGCATAATCTCATCCGGCATTTTGACTTATTTTGCGTCATCCGGCAGTGCATAGGCCACGATATAGTCGCCCATCTTCGTGCCAAACGAGCCGTGGCCGCCTGCGGAAATGACAACATATTGCTTGCCATTCACTTCATAGGTCATCGGTGTTGCCTGACCACCAGCCGGTAACCGGCCTTGCCACAGTTTCTCACCGTTGCTCATATTGTATGCGCGCAGGTAGTTATCTGCGGTTGCGGCGATAAACAGCACGTTACCGGCCGTGGAGATTGGGCCGCCCAGCATTGGCATACCCATATTGAACGGTACAGGAACTGGCATCGGGAACGGCATGCTGTCCTGCGGCGTACCAATACGTTTTTTCCATACAACCTGGTTGGTTTTCAGATCCAGTGCAGAAATGTAGCCCCACGCTGGTTGTTTACACGGCAAACCAAATGGTGACAGGAACGGGTTCAGCGTCACGCCAAACGGAACGCCATACTGCGGTTGAATACCCGATTCCGTACCGGTTCCTTTTGCATCTTTAGGCGGTTCCATCGGGTTGCCGGGGCCGCGAGGGATCAGCTTCGACACAAACGGCAGCGCCATCGGGTTAGCAATGGCTACCTGACGGTCTGGATCGACAGAGATGCCGCCCCATTCGAACATGCCCAGGTTACCCGGGAAGACCAGCGTGCCCTGCTCCGACGGCGGAGTGAAGATACCTTCATAGCGAAGTTGGTGGAACATCACGCGGCACACCAACTGGTCGAACATGGTGGCACCCCACATGTCCGCGCCACTCAGATTTTTCTTTGGACGGAAGCTCAAGTCAGAGAAAGGCTGCGTTTTGCTAACATAATCACCTTTCGCTGCGCCTTGCGGAACCGGTTTTTCCGGTGCCGGAACAACCAATTTGCCGTTGGTACGATCCAGCACAAAGATGTTACCGGTTTTCGCTGGCGCGTAGATGACCGGAATGGTTTTGCCGTTAATGGTAATATCCGCCAGCGTCGGCTGCGACGGCATATCCATATCCCACAAATCGTGGTGAACCGTCTGGTAGCTCCACACCAGTTTGCCGGTGGTGGCATTCAGCGCCACGATTGCACTGGCATAGCGCTCCTCCTCTGGCGTGCGGTTACCACCCCAGATATCCGGCGTGGTAACACCCATCGGCAGATAGACTAAATCCAGTTTTGCGTCGTAGGCTGCGGGAGCCCATGAATTCGGCGAGTTAAAGGTGAAGGTATGTTCGTCTGCCGGAATCGCATTCGGATCTTTCGCGCCCGGATCGAAAGCCCACAGCAGTTTGCCGGTGTTGACATCGAAACCACGGATCACCCCGGAGGTCTCACGGGTAGAGTAGTTATCGGTTACCGAGCCGGCAATCACGATAATCTTATCCGTGATGATCGGCGGCGAGGTCGGCTCATACAGGCCAGGCGTGGTGTCTGGCATGTTGGTTTGCAGATTCAGGATACCTTTGTTGGCAAAGGTTTCACACGGCTTACCGTTGTCAGCGTTGATGGCAAATAGACGACCATCATTCACAGGCAGGATAATCCGGCGCGGACAATCGGCGACCACATCCGGGCTCGCATTATCGGCGCGCGCTTCATGGTAAGAAACACCACGGCAAGTGACATGCTGGAATGATTGATTGGCATTCAGTTGCGGATCGAAATGCCACTTCTCTTTACCGGTTGCGGCATCAACGGCAAACAGACGCTGGTGCGCAGTACACAGATACAGCGTGTCGCCGACTTTAATTGGCGTCACTTCATTGGTCAGTTCGCCCGGATCGGTTGGCAACTTCAGGTCGCCGGTGCGGAACACCCAGGCTTCCTTCAGGTTCTTCACGTTTTCGGCGTTGATCTGCTTCAGTGGTGAGTAACGCTGGCCTTCCTGGTTACGGCCATAGGCAGGCCAATCGCCATCCGCTACCTGCGAAATAGGTGCGGCAGGCGTTGAATCGGCGCTCAGGGTGCCATTCACTTCTTGCGGATCATTAAAGCCCGCCCAGGTGAGGATCCCACCGCTAATCAGCAGGGCAACCACCAGCGCTGCGACGGCACCGCCGGAAGGAATAACCAGGCGCCGCCAGACGAAGGGAAGAATCAGCCAGATGCCAAAGAAGACGAGGATATCGCTTCGCGGCGTCAGCGCCCAGAAATCGAAACCGACTTCCCACACGCCCCAGATCAGGGTGGCAAGCAGCAGTGCGGCATACAGCCACAGCGCTGCGCGTTTACCTTTCCACAGTAGCCAGCCGACACCCAACATCACCAGACCGGCGATCGGGTAGTACCAGGAGCCACCAATAGCGACCAGCCAGGCCCCACCGATTAGCAGATATAGTCCGCAAAGCGCTGCAAACAGTGTTGTCAGCGTAATCAGAAGCCGTGACTGTTGATTTTTTGTTTCTGCCATAAAAGACACTCATCCAGGTTGTTAATTTTTTGATAGCAATTAATTATAGTCATTAACAAATGCGATCGATATCACAAAATTAGCTTTCTTGTTCGATAGCCAATGGAAATCAATTTGCTGGTATACTTTGCGTCTTAATTCTCAATTCTTCGGGAAATTACTGCGTTTGAGTAATTTACTATTTAAATCAAGTGGTTAGTAAAATGAAACACACTGTGGAAGTGATGATCCCGGAAGCGGAGATCAAAGCGCGTATCGCTGAACTGGGTCGTCAAATCACTGAGCGTTACAAAGATAGCGGCAGCGAAATGGTGCTGGTGGGCCTGCTGCGCGGATCATTTATGTTTATGGCGGATTTGTGCCGTGAAGTGCAGGTTTCTCACGAAGTCGATTTTATGACCGCCTCCAGCTACGGCAGCGGTATGTCCACCACGCGTGACGTGAAAATCCTGAAGGATCTTGATGAAGATATTCGCGGTAAAGATGTGTTGATCGTCGAAGATATTATTGATTCCGGCAATACGCTGTCGAAGGTACGTGAAATTCTTAGCCTGCGCGAACCGAAATCGCTGGCGATCTGTACGCTGCTGGATAAACCTTCCCGCCGCGAAGTGGATGTGTCGGTGGAGTTTGTCGGTTTTGCTATTCCGGACGAGTTTGTGGTGGGCTACGGGATTGACTACGCCCAGCGCTACCGTCATCTGCCGTATGTCGGCAAAGTGGTTCTGCTGGACGAATAAAAAAATCGGGGCCGCTGGTCCCGAATGGTTATTTGTGGTTGTTGTTCTTCTTGCTGAGGTTGGAGACACCCTGGCGATAACGCTGCTCCAGCAATTCTCGGTTGGTTGCGCTCACTTCCAGATCGCGCAGCAGTCCGTCGTGAATGCCGTAGGCCCAGCCGTGAATTGTCACTTTCTGACCGCGTTTCCAGGCGGATCGCATGATCGTTGAATGGCCCAGGTTGTAAACCTGTTCCATGACGTTCAGTTCGCATAGGGTATCGAAGCGGTGCTCTGCCGGTATCTCGCCGAGTAGCGAGCTATGTTTAAACCAGATATCGCGAATGTGCAGCAACCAGTTGTCGATAAGCCCAAGTTCAGGGTTTTCAACTGCCGCCTGCACGCCGCCACAGCCATAGTGTCCGCAGATGATGATGTGTTCGACTTCCAGTACGTCCACCGCGTACTGCACAACGGAGAGGCAGTTCAGATCGGTATGAATCACCAGGTTTGCGACATTACGGTGAACAAACAGTTCGCCTGGTTCCAGCCCGGTAAGGCGCTCGGCCGGTACGCGGGAATCGGAGCATCCAATCCACAGGAAACGCGGTTTTTGTGCTTGTGCCAGCGTGGCAAAAAAACCGGGATCTTCTTCCACCAGCATTTTTGACCATAGTGCGTTATTGCTGATGAGTGTATCTATGTCTTTCATGGAAGGAGATGACCTGTAACGGTAAATGCGTTGCGCTAATATAGGTGAACTCTTCCTCTTTTAAAACCACACATCAAGTGTAAAAAAGGTAAGCGATATTTCATGACCATTGCACTGGAGCTTGAGCAGCTTAAAAAAACCTATCCGGGCGGCGTTCAGGCGCTGCGCGGGATTGACCTGAAAGTAGAAGCTGGTGATTTCTATGCGCTTCTTGGACCGAATGGCGCAGGGAAATCCACCACAATCGGCATCATCAGTTCGCTGGTCAATAAAACGTCCGGGCGCGTCAGCGTCTTTGGCTATGACCTGGAAAAAGATGTGGTCAACGCCAAACGCCAACTGGGGCTGGTTCCGCAGGAGTTTAACTTTAACCCGTTTGAAACCGTCCAGCAGATTGTGGTCAACCAGGCGGGCTACTACGGTGTGGATCGCAAAGAAGCGATGGTGCGCAGCGAAAAATACCTGAACCAGCTTGATTTGTGGGAAAAACGCAATGAACGTGCACGGATGCTCTCCGGCGGTATGAAGCGTCGCCTGATGATCGCTCGCGCACTGATGCATGAACCGAAACTGCTGATCCTTGATGAGCCGACGGCAGGCGTGGATATTGAACTGCGTCGTTCTATGTGGGGCTTTTTGAAAGATCTGAACGATAAAGGCACCACCATTATCCTCACCACCCACTATCTGGAAGAGGCGGAGATGCTGTGCCGCAATATCGGTATTATTCAGCGCGGCGATTTGATCGAAAACACCTCGATGAAAGCACTACTTTCCAAACTGAAATCGGAAACTTTTATTCTCGATTTGGCGCCGAAGAGCCCGTTGCCGAAGCTGGAGGGGTATCAGTACCGTCTGGTGGATACCTCCACGCTGGAAGTTGAAGTGTTGCGCGAGCAGGGGGTAAACAGCGTTTTCAGCCAGCTCAGCGCGCAAGGGATACAGGTGTTAAGTATGCGTAACAAAGCCAACCGTCTCGAAGAGCTGTTTGTCACGCTGGTTCATGACAGAAAAGGAGAAAGCGCATGATGCAGCTCTATTGGGTGGCGCTGAAGAGTATCTGGTACAAAGAGATCCAGCGTTTCATGCGGATTTGGGTGCAAACGCTGGTGCCGCCAGTGATCACCATGACGCTCTATTTTATTATTTTCGGCAATCTGATCGGTTCGCGGATTGGTGAAATGCATGGTTTCACCTACATGCAGTTTATCGTGCCGGGGCTGATCATGATGGCAGTGATCACCAATGCTTACGCCAACGTCGCATCGTCGTTTTTCAGCGCCAAGTTTCAGCGCAATATTGAAGAACTGCTGGTCGCGCCGGTTCCGACGCATGTGATTATTGCAGGCTATGTTGGCGGCGGCGTGGCGCGCGGGCTGGGTGTCGGTATTCTGGTTACTGCCGTTTCGCTGTTTTTTGTGCCGTTTCAGGTGCATTCATGGCTGTTTGTCGGTTTAACGCTGTTGCTGACCGCCGTGCTGTTTTCGCTGGCGGGTCTGCTGAACGCGGTGTTTGCCAAAACCTTTGACGATATCAGCCTGATCCCGACCTTTGTGCTGACACCGTTGACCTATCTGGGCGGGGTGTTTTACTCCCTGACGCTACTGCCGCCGTTCTGGCAGGCGCTGTCGCACCTGAACCCGATAGTCTATATGATTAGCGGCTTCCGTTTTGGTTTCCTTGGCATTACCGACGTTCCGCTGTTGACCACTGTTGCCGTGCTGGTGGTGTTTATCATCGCCTTCTATTTGATTTGCTGGTACTTGATCGATCGCGGCCGCGGGCTGCGCAGTTAATCTCTTCGGGCTGGCTCTCCTGTACAAGAGAGCCAGCTTGTCTGAATGGGCTATTTTTTGTACTTACTCCGGCCTTTGAATATGTGTAGTTTTGTTACACTAATGGCAGTCTCTCAACTCGGTTCGTCTCATGTCGCGTTTGATTACCCTTCTGCTGTTGCTGGTTACCTGTAGCACTTCTGCCAGTATTGTCAGTGAACAGCGCATTCCTGCGCGCTATATGCAAACCACCGAAGATGCCGATATCTGGGCGCAGGTCGGTGACAGAGTGGTAACGGTCGGGAATATTCGCGCCGGGCAAATTCTGGCAGTAGTGCCGGGCGCAGAGGATTACTATGCCTTTCGCTTTGGCTTTGGCAGCGGTTTTATCGATAAAGGCCATCTGAGCGCGGTGGAGGGCAATCAGCGCGTTGAGGACAGCCTTGGCGATCTGGATAAGCCGCTGAGTAACCAGAATCTGGTCACATGGCAGGATACGCCGCTATATACGGCGCCGGATAACCGCAGCGAACAGTTTGGTACATTGGCGGAAAATCTGCGTTATCCCATTATCGATAAACTGAAAGATCGCCTGAATCAGACGTGGTTCCAGATCCGCATCTGCAATCGACTGGCCTGGGTAAGTAGCCTGGATGCACAGGAAGACAGCGGTATTCCTGTGCTAACCTACCATCACATTCTGCGCGACGAGGAAAATACCCGTTTTCGCCATACCTCTACTACCACGTCGGTGCGCGCTTTTACTAACCAGATGAACTGGCTGCGAGATCAAAGATATACCACACTGTCGATGTATCAGCTGGAAGGCTATGTGCGTAACCGGATGAACCTGCCTGCGCGTTCAGTGGTAATAACCTTTGATGACGGCCTGAAATCGGTTAACCGTTATGCTTACCCGATCCTACGCGAATACGGTTTTAAAGCGACGGCATTTATTATCTCATCGCGCATTAAACGTAAGCCGCAGAAATGGGATCCAAAGTCGTTACAGTTTATGAGCGTGTCGGAACTGAACAGCATGCGCGACGTGTTTGACGTGCAGTCGCATACGCACTTCCTGCACCGGGTGGATGGTGCAATGCACCCGATATTGCTCAGCCGTAGTTACCACAACATTCTGTTTGATTTTAAACGTTCCCGCCGGGCGCTGGCACAGTTCAACCCGCACGTACTCTATCTTTCATATCCGTTTGGTGGTTATAACGACACCGCGATAAAAGCGGCTAATGACGCGGGTTTTCATATGGCGGTAACGACCGTGCGCGGGAAAGTGAAACCGGGCGATAATCCATTCTTGCTGAAGCGTTTATACGTACTAAGAACGGATTCGCTGGAAACGATGGCGCGGCTGATCAGTAACCAGCCGCAAGGGTAGGGGAATCAGGCAACCTGAACCGGTACGGCTTTCGCCGTGCGTTTCATTTCGTTGTCGCCGTCAAAATAGGCCA
This sequence comes from Kosakonia arachidis, assembly GCF_900116535.1. Classification (GTDB taxonomy): domain Bacteria; phylum Pseudomonadota; class Gammaproteobacteria; order Enterobacterales; family Enterobacteriaceae; genus Kosakonia; species Kosakonia arachidis. Next base: position 636,934 of record NZ_FPAU01000003.1, read on the forward strand.
CTTTCGGCTGCCAGCTACGGGCAACTTCATCAGGTACGGTAACGTAGCTGGCAATAATCAGGATATCGCCCACGTCAGCGCAGTGCGCCGCTGCGCCGTTAACCGAAATAATTCTGGAACCGCGTTCCCCGGCAATCGCGTAGGTTGAGAAGCGTTTGCCGTTGGTTACGTTATAGATATCGATGGCTTCATATTCGAGAATACCAGCCGCCTCAAGGAAATCCTGGTCAATGGCGCAGGAACCCTCATAGTGCAGGTCGGCCTGTGTCACTTTGACGCGATGGAGCTTGCCTTGCAGCATTGTGCGAATCATGAGTTAAACCTTCATTACGGATAAGTCAGCTAAAAATGAGGGGCCGCATACTGCATTTCCCCGCATGCTTATTTTCTCCCGCAGACCGTAAAAAGCCGTAACGAGAGTGGAGTCCTGGCGAAATTTTTACCCTGCCTGGTGGGCAAGTTCAACCACTTTATTGTCGATAAGGCGCGCCTGGCCGAGCCATGCTGCCATTAAAATCACCGCTCGTTGGCTTTTGGCCGAGAGTGCTTCCAGCGTGTCGGCATCGCGGATTTGAATATCGTCAGCGCGCAGACCTGCATCGTTGATTTCCTGGGCTGCAATGGCGATCAGTTCTTCTTCGTCGCTTGCGCTTGCCTGCAATTTCTCCGCAATGTCATTCATCACTTTGCTCAATGCCGGAGCGATTTTACGCTCGTCAGCGGTGAGGTAACCATTGCGTGAACTCAGTGCCAGACCATCTTTCGCACGTACCGTCGGTACGCCGACGATCTCAATGTCATAGCCCATATCGGCAACCATTTTGCGGATCAACTGCAACTGCTGGTAATCCTTCTCGCCGAAGCAGGCGATATCCGGCTGTACCAGATTAAACAACTTGCTGACGATGGTGGAAACGCCGCGGAAATGCCCCGGACGGCTGGCACCCTCCAGCATGGTGGAGAGTCCCGGTACGTCAACATAGGTTTGACCTTCGGTGCCCTGCGGATAGATATCGGCAGGCGCAGGCGCAAAGACAAAATCCACCTTGCGCTTGTTCAGCTTCTCGCAATCATCTTGCAAGGTACGCGGGTAGCGCACCAGGTCGTCCGGACGGTCGAATTGCATCGGGTTAACAAAAATGCTCACGACTACCACGTCGGCGCGGGTTTTCGCTTCATCGACCAGCTTCATATGGCCATCGTGCAGGTTACCCATGGTCGGGACAAGCGCAATGCGTTTCCCTTCCTGATGCAGGCGGCGAATATGCTGACGCAGCAGCGGGAGGGTTTCAATAATTAACACAACAGGACTCCTTAATGGAAACTGTGTTCTTCGCCCGGATAGACACCGGACTCAACTTCGGCAACATACTGCCTGACCGCTGCGCGCATGTCGCCTGCCTCATTGAGGAAATTTTTAGCAAATTTAGGAATATGACCGCCAGTGATGCCAAAAGCGTCATGCATAACCAGAATTTGTCCGTCGGTAACCTTGCCTGCGCCAATTCCAATCACCGGAATGGTTAATGCGGCGGTAATGCGCTGCGCCAGCTCAACCGGCACGCACTCCAGCACCAGCAGTTGCGCTCCGGCGGCTTCCAGCGCCAGCGCATCGTCAAGCAACCCCTGAGCCGCGTCGCCGCGCCCCTGAACTTTGTAGCCGCCGAAAATATTGACGGATTGCGGCGTCAGGCCGAGATGGCCGCACACTGGCACCGCGCGTTCGGTGAGCATTTTTACCGTCGGTGCCAGCCAGCGACCGCCTTCGATTTTCACCATATTGGCACCTGCGCGCATCACAATGGCGGAATTCTCAAAAGCCTGTTCCGGTGTGGCATACGCCATAAATGGTAGATCGGCGAGCAGCAGGCATGCCGGAGCACCGCGGCGCACCGCTTGTGTGTGATAAGCGATATCTGCCACGGTGACGGGCAGGGTGGAGTCATGACCTTGTACCGTCATCCCTAACGAGTCGCCAACCAGCATCACGTTGATCCCTTCTTCGGCAAACAGTTTGGCAAAGCTGTAGTCGTAAGCGGTGATTGTCGCGAAGCGTTTCTTATCCTGTTTACACTTATGCAGCCAGGAGATGGTGGTAGGTTTCATAGTGTTTCCTGATAGTTCAAAGCGTGTTTTGGCGCATTCTATCAGTAACATTCAGGTGGGCAATGATTTTAGGCCATCACAAAGAGACGGCAGGAGGGAATTACCAGACGTCGGGTTTTGGTGCGTTGAGCTGTTCCAGCGTGGCGCGCAACGAAGTGCCATCCGGGAAGTGCAGATCGGGTGCGATTTCAAACAACGGCCACAGCATAAAACCCCGGTTTTTCATATCGTAATGCGGAACTGTCAGGCGCTGCGTATTCAGTGTTAAGGCACCAAACAGCATGACATCGAGATCGAGTGTGCGTGGCCCCCAGCGCTCCGCTTTACGTACGCGGCCTTGCTGCAATTCAATCCGTTGGGTGTTATCGAGCAACGCTTCCGGCGCAAGCGTTGTTTCCAGCGCCACAGCCGCGTTGAGATAATCCGGCTGATCCGGCGGCCCGAGTGGGGGCGTGCGATAGAGCGAAGAGACTGCCACAATGTGGCTTTGCGGGATTTCGCCGAGGGCGGCAATCGCCGCGTTAACCTGATCAAGCGGCGATGCGAGATTGCTGCCCAGCGCGATGTAAGCGAGCGTCACGCACTGCCCTCACGGCGCGGTGTACGTTTGCGCGGACGACGGTGACGGCGGCGTTCGGTTGGCTCTTCGCCTAAATCATCCAGCATATCTTTTTGTGCAGGCGGCGCAGAAACCTGGAATTCGCCCCACCATTTCACCAGACGTTGCAGCTCGCTGTTGTTTTCTGCTTCGGCGCGCAGCGCCAGCAGATCGTAAGCGGCGCGGAATTTCGGATGCTCCATCAGTTTCCAGGCGCGTTTGCCCTGACGACGGGACATGCGCAGCTGTAGCTGCCAGATATCACGAATAAGCGCCGTAATGCGTTTTGGAATGGCCAGCGAACGACAGGCTTCATCCAGCACATCATTCATCGCCAGCGCGAATGCATCGTAATAGGCAAGCCCGCCTTCCTGTGTAATGCGCTGTGCATCCTCCAGCAGCGGATACCAGAACATAGCGGCAAACAGGAACGCCGGGTTGACGCGCATATCATTGTGGATACGGTTGTCGGTATTCTTCAGCACCTGCTCAATAATGCGCTCCATCGGACTGTCACCTTTTTCGGTGAAATAGCGGGTGATGGTCGGGAACAGGGGTTGGAACAGGCCATATTCGCGCAGCAAGCGACAGGTGTCATAACCATAGCCCGCCTGCAATAGCTTGAGGGATTCCTCAAACAGACGCGCGGGTGGAACATCATTAATTAATGTGGCAAGACGCGGGATCGGCTCGGCCGTCTCTTCGCTGATGCGCATTCCCAACTTGGCGGCGAAGCGCACCGCGCGCAGCATGCGCACAGGGTCTTCACGGTAGCGGGTTTCCGGGTTGCCAATCAGGCGAATCACGCCCTCTTGCAGATCGCGCATGCCACCCACGTAATCACGCACGGTAAAATCGGCAACGCTGTAATAAAGGCTATTGATGGTGAAATCGCGACGCTGGGCATCTTCTTCGATGGAACCGAAGATGTTGTCGCGCAGCAGCATGCCGTTTTGGCCGCGCTGGGAAATAGAACGATCGGTTTGCTGTTCGTCATGGTGGCCGCGAAAGGTGGCGACTTCAATAATTTCCGGGCCGAACATGACATGTGCAAGGCGGAAACGGCGACCGACCAGCCGGCAGTTGCGGAACAGTTTGCGTACCTGATCCGGCGTTGCGCTGGTGGTGACGTCAAAATCTTTTGGTTTTTTGCCCAGCAATAAATCGCGCACGCCGCCGCCTACCAGGTAAGCGTCGTAGCCCGCTTTATTCAGACGATAGAGCACTTTGAGCGCATTTTCACTGATATCTTTGCGGGAAATAGCGTGCTGCTCACGCGGAATAACCGTCATCTGCGGCTGAGCCAGCGCCTCAATGGCGATGCTCTCTTCGCGGCTTAGCACCTTGCGGCAAAAATTAGCGACTCGGGTAAAAATAGTACACCTCGGTAGTGTCAAACGTCAGGACAAAAAAATAGCGGCTAATCATAGCTCAGAGCGACGCATTTGAGAATGATGTATTCACATCTGCCTCTCTGGCACGCGGGAAAGTGACCAATTTTCGACCGCCCGGTTCAGCAACGCTTCGCTGCTGAGATCCTGCCACTCATTTGTTACATCCTGGTTCAGAAATTGTAAAGCCCTGATTATCATGGGGCGGGGATCGCCGCCAGGCAAGGCAGGTGCATGGTTTTGCTTGGAGAGCTTATTCCCTTGCTCATTAAGCGCCAGCGGTAGATGAATATACCCCGGTACAGGCCAGCCAAGCTGCTGATAGAGCGAGATTTGCCGTACTGTCGGTTCAATCAGATCCGCGCCGCGAACAATCTCCGTTACGCCCTGAAAATGATCGTCAACGACAACGGCCAGGTTGTAAGCGAATAACCCATCACGACGATGAATAATGAAATCTTCCCGCGCCAGTTTTTCATCGGCCACAATGCAGCCGCGTAGCTGATCGTCAAAATGCAGCACTGGCTGATGTTGCAGCAGACGTAACGCAGCATTTTCCGGGCCGTTGTGGCGGGTGCGGCAATAGCCGTCGTAGATGCCGCCGATACTCTGGATACGCGCGCGGGTGCAGGTACAGAAGTAACTGAAACCGTCACGTTGCAAAGTGGCCAGTACTTCACGGTAGGCATCATGTCGTTGTGATTGCCACAACACTTCACCGTCCCAGTGCAGACCATAGTGTTCCAGCTGGCGCAAAATTGTCGCTGCTGCGCCGGGAACCTCACGAGGGGGATCAATATCTTCGATACGGACGAGCCAGACGCCGCGATTAGCGCGGGCCTGTAGGTAGCTGCCAAGCGCAGCAATCAATGAACCAAAGTGCAGTTCACCGGAAGGAGATGGCGCAAAGCGCCCAATATAGTGTGATTCAGGCATATCGACAGGCAAAAGAATATAAGGCGGGAATCACTCCCGCCGTATAAGACGCACCACGCCTAAGTGATGCGTCATCAGTGATAGCGGGGGGATTAACCCGCCATCTGTTTTTCGCGGATTTCCGCCAGCGTTTTACAGTCGATGCACAGATCGGCGGTCGGACGCGCTTCCAGACGGCGGATACCAATTTCCACACCGCAGGATTCACAGAAGCCGAAATCTTCGTCTTCTACTTTTTTCAACGTCTTCTCGATCTTTTTAATCAGCTTGCGCTCGCGATCGCGGTTACGCAGTTCGAGGCTGAATTCTTCTTCCTGAGCGGCACGGTCAACCGGATCCGGGAAGTTAGCAGCTTCGTCCTGCATATGTGTAACAGTGCGATCGACTTCATCCCTGAGTTGATTACGCCATGCTTCAAGAATTCGCTTGAAGTGCGCCAGCTGGGCTTCGTTCATATACTCTTCGCCCGGTTTCTCTTGATACGGCTCCACCCCAGCGATGGCGAGAATACTCAGGGACGATGTTTTACGGTTTTGCCCTTCTTGCATGTTGCTTCTCCTTAACACGCACTATCGATCCCCGTGTGGGGGAAAAATCAGGCCGCTATAAATAACAGATGCTTTTACAGATGGCAAATATCTAAACGTAACACTTGACAAGGCTGTGAGGAAAAGCGTATTTGCGCACGCGAACAAATCACTGACCCGTCAACTGTTTGCCCTTTATACCGTAAAAGGTAGCGGCAACCTAAGAGTGATATTATTGGCAGAAAGTTCCGCTTTATAAGCGATGACTTCTACCCCCTGACGTTGTGCGTCACTCAATAATCGTGCGTATTCCTCGTCAATATGGCGTGCTGGAGAAAAATGTTCAACGGCAGAGTGCAGGACGGCAAACAGAATTACCGCGCGATCGCCGCTGGCCGCGACGCTCATTAACTCCCGCAGATGCTTTTGTCCTCGCAGGGTAACGGCATCCGGAAAGTAGCCTGACTGCTGCTCGGCGAGCGTGACCGATTTCACTTCAATATAGCAGTTACGGCGATCCTCTGCCTGTAACAAAAAGTCAATTCTGCTACGTTCCGCACCATATTTTACTTCGCTTTTCAGCGAGCTATATCCCGTCAGTTCCGCCAGACGATCGGCGAGAATGGCTTCTTTTGTTAATGCATTTGCCTGCTGAGTGTTAACGCAAATAAATGCTCCCTGCCGGGTTTGCGTTAATTCCCAGGTGTGTGCATATTTGCGCTTCAGATTTGTCGACGTGGAATACCACACCGTATCGCCTGGCGTCGCGCAGCCCGTCATCGCTCCGGTATTAGGACAATGCAATGTCAGGGTGTCCCCTTCCGGGGTAATCACGTCTGCCAGGAAACGTTTATAGCGCTGGATCAGTGTGGCGGATTTAAGCGGCGGCATAAATTCCATAGGAAATCCTTATTATTCTGTTTTAAGCGTCCAGCGGTTCAGCGGCGTGTAACGCGTGCGTCCCTGGATAAACTGCGATTCATACAGGGCAAACGCGCTGACCGGGAAAGACCAGCGAAACCCCGGCGGCGGGATCGTTACTGCGCGATTGGCATCACGTAGCAGCGTAATATGCGGATGAAATGGTTGGGGGCTTTGATAACACCCGCTGCGCGAAGCCTGCGCGCGCAACATCGCGGCGAGTTGCAGCAACCCGCGTGGCGGCTGGCGCGAGCCGAGCCAAATCACACTGGAGCGCAGCCACTGACCAGCGTCATCCAGATGAAGCGTAAAACCCTGCTGGCGAATGCGCCCGGCCAGCCCTTCCAGCGCTCGCTGTTTTTCGGCGCTGATGTCGCCGAGGAATGCCAGCGTCAGATGAAGGTTTGCTGCTGCTACCGGACGTCCGGCTTCGGGTGGAAAGTGCTGCGCGCGCCAGTGAATGACCTGCGTCTGGATATCAGCAGGCAGTTCGATGGCGAAAAACAGCCTTTTTGATTCGGCCATGGCGTGTTCTCGGTAATGGATTATGGCGATGGTATACTAGCTGGCCTTCTTATGTGAATCCTCTGGAGCTTTTGTGTCCTCACTGCCGGTTGCTGCTGTTCTGCCCGATATCCTTGCTGCATTACATTCCTCTTCTCAGGTATTGTTGAGCGCGCCGACCGGTGCCGGGAAATCCACCTGGCTGCCGTTACAACTGCTGCAACAGGGGGAGATCAATGGGCGGATTTTGCTGCTTGAGCCGCGTCGCCTGGCGGCGCGCAATGTGGCGCAGCGGCTGGCGGAACTGCTGAATGAGAAACCCGGCGATACCGTAGGTTACCGCATGCGTGCAGAAACCTGCGTCGGGCCGAATACACGCCTCGAAGTGGTCACTGAAGGAATGTTAACGCGCTTGATCCAGCAGGATCCGGAGCTGACCGGAATTGGGCTGGTGATCCTCGATGAATTCCATGAACGCAGCTTGCAGGCGGATCTGGCGCTGGCGCTGCTACTGGATCTCCAGCAGGGGCTGCGCGACGATCTTAAATTGTTGGTGATGTCCGCTACGCTGGATAATGAACGTCTGCAAATCCTTTTGCCACAGGCGCCTGCCATCGTTTCTGCTGGGCGGGCATACCCGGTCGAGCAACGCTATCAGGCGCTGGCAGTGAATCAGCGCTTTGATGAAGCCGTGGCGCAGGTCGTTAGCGGATTGCTGCGTGAGGAACGCGGTTCTTTATTACTGTTTTTACCGGGCGTGGGCGAGATCCAGCGCGTGCACGAGCAACTGGCTACCCGCGTCGGCACTGATGTGCTGCTCTGCCCGCTCTATGGAGCATTGCCACTCAGCGAGCAACGCAAGGCAATTCTGCCTGCGCCCGCCGGGCAGCGCAAAGTGGTGCTCGCCACCAATATTGCCGAAACCAGTCTGACCATCGAAGGTATTCGCCTGGTGGTGGACAGCGCGCAGGAGCGTGTGGCGCGCTTTGATCCCCGCAGTGGCTTAACCCGGCTGGTGACACAGCGTATTAGCGTGGCGTCTATGACGCAGCGCGCCGGTCGCGCCGGGCGTCTGGAAGCGGGGATTTGCGTACATTTATTAAGTAAAGAGCAGGCTGAACGTGCAGCGGCACAAAGCAGCCCGGAAATTTTGCACAGCGATTTATCCGGTCTGTTGATGGAATTATTACTCTGGGGATGCCAGGATCCTGCGCAACTTTGTTGGCTCGATCTGCCTCCGGCGACTAATCTGGCGGCGGCGCGCACGCTGCTCATGCAACTGCGGGCGCTGGAAGAGGGACGTTTAACGGCGTTTGGTCAGCGAATGGCTGCGCTGGGTAACGATCCGCGCCTGGCCGCAATGCTGGCGGCAGCTGAAGGGGATGACGAGATCGCGACGGCGGCAATGCTGGCCGCCGTCCTTGAAGAACCGCCTCGTGGTGGAAACAGTGATTTAAGCGCGGCCTTTTCGCGCGCGCAGTCAAACTGGCAGCAGCGTGCGCGCCAGCTCGCTCGTAGGCTGAAAAGTAGCGGGGGAGAGGTGGATATTAGCGCGGTGGCGCCGCTGCTTGCCGGGGCGTTTGCCGATCGTATTGCGCGCAGGCGCGGGCAGGAAGGGCGTTATCAACTGGCGAACGGTATGGGGGCGACGTTGGATGCCGATGATGCGCTAAATCGTCATGAGTGGCTGCTCACACCGTTGTTATTGCAGGGAAGCCAGTCACCGGATGCGCGCATTTTACTTGCCCTACCGCTTGATATTGAGGCGCTTATCGCCCGCTGCCCGCAACTTTTGCAGCAATCGGATACCGTCGAATGGGACGAGGCGCAAGGCACGTTAAAAGCCTTTCGCCGGAGCCGGATTGGCCAGTTAACGATGAAAGTGCAGCCGTTAGCTAAACCCTCAGAAGATGAGCTGCATCAGGCGATGCTTAACGGTATCCGAGATAAGGGTTTGCAGGTTTTGAACTGGACGCCGGAGGCAGTGCAGTACCGTTTACGTTTACACTGTGCGGCGAAATGGCTACCGGAAGAGGACTGGCCCGCCGTGGATGAGGCCTCTTTACTGGAGAATCTGGAGCAGTGGTTACTGCCACAAATGGGCGGTATCCGTTCGCTGCGCGATTTAAAAGCGCTGGATGTTACGCAGGCATTACAAAACACCCTGGCGTGGTCATTACGTCAACGTCTGGATAGTGAACTGCCGGGGCATTACACTGTGCCGACGGGAAGCCGGATTGCCATCCGTTATCATGAAGATAACCCACCTGCGCTGGCGGTGCGCATGCAGGAGATGTTTGGCGAAGCGGCCACGCCGACGATTGCTCAAGGGCGTGTCGCGCTGGTGCTGGAGCTACTTTCCCCAGCGCAGCGGCCGTTGCAAATTACGCGGGATTTAAGCGCATTCTGGAACGGCGCTTATCGTGAAGTGCAAAAAGAGATGAAAGGGCGCTATCCGAAACATGTCTGGCCGGACGATCCGGCGAATACCGCGCCGACACGGCGTACGAAGAAGTATTCGTAAACCCGGCGGAGCAGCGTGGTGCGCTAAAAATTGAGAGATTTCTTCTTCTGCCCACTGGCAAAAGAACTGAGAATCAGGCCCTTGCGCCTGAATGTTGCGGAGAGTAAAGCATGGCGGGGAATGACCGCGAGCCAATTGGACGTAAGGGGAAACCTGTGCGTCCGGCGAAAGAAAAAATCAGTCGTCGCCGACTCCGGGAAGAGGAGCACGACGATTACGACGATGATGATGATGAGGATGAAGAACCTATGCCGAAAAAAGGTAAAGGCAAAGGCGGGAAGCCACGAGGCAAACGCGGTTGGTTCTGGCTGCTGTTGAAAATTTTCATCGTTTTAGCCGTGCTATGCGCTATTTATGGTGTTTATCTGGATCAAAAAATCCGCGCCCGTATCGACGGCAAAGTCTGGCAGTTGCCGGCTGCGGTTTATGGCCGCATGGTCAACCTTGAGCCGGATATGGCGATCAGCAAGAACGAAATGGTAAAACTGCTGGAAGCCACGCAGTACCGCCAGGTGACGAAGATGACGCGTCCCGGCGAGTTTACCGTGCAGGCGAAAAGTATTGAGATGATCCGCCGCCCGTTTGATTTCCCGGACAGCAAAGAGGGGCAGGTGCGCGCGCGTCTGACCTTTGACGGCGATCGTCTGGAAACCATCGAGAATATGGACAGCAATCGCCAGTTCGGTTTCTTCCGTCTCGACCCGCGCCTTATTACGATGCTCTCTTCGCCGAACGGCGAGCAGCGTCTGTTCGTGCCGCGTAACGGTTTCCCGGATCTGCTGGTTGATACGCTGTTGGCGACCGAAGACCGTCATTTCTATGAACATGATGGTATCAGCTTCTATTCCATTGGCCGTGCGGTGCTGGCCAACCTGACCGCCGGACGCACGGTGCAAGGGGCAAGTACGCTGACGCAGCAGTTGGTGAAGAACCTGTTCCTCAGCAGCGAACGGTCGTACTGGCGTAAAGCCAACGAAGCTTATATGGCACTGATTATGGATGCCCGCTACAGCAAGGATCGTATTCTTGAACTGTATATGAATGAGGTTTACCTCGGTCAAAGTGGCGACAACGAGATCCGCGGTTTCCCGCTGGCAAGCCTCTACTATTTTGGTCGTCCGGTGGAAGAGCTGAGCCTCGATCAGCAGGCGTTGCTGGTGGGGATGGTGAAAGGGGCGTCGGTTTATAACCCGTGGCGTAACCCGAAACTGGCACTGGAGCGCCGTAACCTGGTGTTGCGTCTGCTGCAAGAGCAAAACGTCATCGATCAGGAACTGTATGACATGCTTAGCGCTCGTCCGCTGGGCGTACAACCTCGCGGCGGGGTGATTTCACCGCAGCCGGCCTTTATGCAGATGGTGCGTCAGGAGTTACAGGAGAAACTTGGCGATAAAGTGAAAGATCTCTCCGGCGTGAAGATTTTCACTACCTTTGATTCTGTCGCGCAGGACGCGGCAGAAAAAGCTGCCGTGGAAGGTATTCCGGCGCTGATCAAGCAGCGCAAACTGAGCGATCTTGAAACGGCAATGGTGGTAGTAGACCGTTACACTGGTGAAGTTCGGGCTATGGTTGGCGGCGCGACGCCACAGTTCGCTGGCTATAACCGTGCCATGCAGGCGCGTCGCTCTATTGGTTCGCTGGCGAAACCGGCGACCTATCTGACGGCGCTGAGCCAGCCGAATGTGTACCGTCTCAATACCTGGATTGCCGATGCGCCGATCTCTTTGCGGTTATCGAATGGTCAGGTCTGGGCGCCGCAGAACGATGATCACCGTTTCAGCGGTCAGGTTATGTTGGTGGATGCGCTGACACGTTCGATGAACGTGCCGACGGTAAACCTCGGGATGGCGGTTGGTCTGCCAGCGATAACGGATACCTGGCTGAAACTCGGTGCGCCGAAAGATCAGCTCACCGGTATGCCGTCGATGCTGCTCGGTGCGCTGAACCTGACGCCGATTGAAGTGGCGCAGGCGTTCCAGACTATCGCCAGCGGGGGTAATCGGGCACCGCTTTCCGCACTGCGCTCAGTGATTGCGGAAGACGGTACGGTGCTGTATCAGAGCTTCCCGCAGGCAGAACGTGCAGTTCCGGCGCAGGCAGCGTACATGACGTTGTGGGCCATGCAACAGGTGGTTCTGCGCGGTACGGGACGTCAATTGGGCGCGAAATACCCGGGTCTGCATCTGGCAGGGAAAACGGGTACCACTAACAATAACGTTGATACCTGGTTTGCCGGTATCGACGGACGCGAAGTGACCATTACCTGGGTTGGCCGCGATAATAACCAGCCGACGAAGCTTTATGGTGCAAGCGGTGCGATGGCGATTTATCAGCGTTATCTGGAAAACGAGTCTCCGATCCCGCTGGATCTGACGCCGCCGGAAGACATCACCACAATGGGTGTCGATGACATGGGCAACTTTGTCTGCGGCGGCGGCGGTTCGCGTTCAATGCCGGTCTGGACAACCAGCCCGGATACGCTGTGCCAGCAGAATCAGGCGCAGCCGCAAACCGGTAACCCGTTTGATCAGTCAACGCAGCAGCAGCAGCAGCAGCAGCCGCAACAACAGCAACCTCAGCAACAGCCGCAGCAAGAGCAGAAAAGCGATGGTGTCGCAGGTTGGATCAAAGAGATGTTTGGCAGTAATTAACCCTGTAAACTCCGGTCGCAAGGCCGGAGTTTTTTCTTTTCCGCTATTGCAAACGTTCATATAACGAACGCTTAAACACCTTTTAACTCCCCGTTTTTTTATCTGCTTATTTCTTAATCCCTCATGCGCCCTCGGGCGGCTTACTGCTTGCTATGCGTGCAACGCTTCACATATTATGTTTTGTTCATAATAATAATTATCGTTTACGTTATCGTTAAATCATTGATTTCGAGATAAACCAATGTCGCGTCCAAAAACTGCTCAGTCAGTCAACACCATGCTGGGAAAAATTACAGTCGTAGCAGCCACAGCGGTAGCGGTTAGCGGTATGTCTGTTTATACAAGGCTGCTACAACCTTATGGCCGATCCAAACGGTTCGGTTGCTTCCGGGGCGCGGAACATCAGGTGGTGGCTACCGCTTCTACTCTCTCTTCGGGCTCGCTTCGCCGTGCCCTTCTATAAGTTGGCTATCATGCAGGAAAACAGAGCGCTTCCCGATACTACCTTTCAACTGACTGATGTTGCTTTTAGCGTGCCAGGACGTACGCTGCTGCATCCTCTATCCCTGACATTCCCGGTGGGCAAAGTCACTGGCCTGATTGGTCATAATGGCTCGGGCAAATCCACGCTGCTGAAAATGCTCGGTCGTCATCAGGCGCCTTGTGCAGGCGACATTCTGCTCGACGGGCAGCCGCTGGAGAGTTGGAACAGCAAGGCGTTTGCACGCAAAGTGGCTTATCTGCCGCAGCAGTTGCCGCAGGCGGAAGGGATGACGGTGCGTGAGCTGGTGGCGATTGGCCGTTACCCATGGCACGGTGCGCTGGGGCGTTTTGGTGTGGCCGACAGAGAAAAAGTGGAAGAAGCAATCGCGCTGGTCGGGCTCAAGCCACTGGCGCACCGGCTGGTGGATAGCCTCTCCGGCGGCGAGCGTCAGCGGGCGTGGATTGCGATGCTGGTGGCGCAGGACAGCCGCTGCCTGTTGCTGGATGAACCGACCTCGGCGCTGGATATAGCGCATCAGGTTGATGTGCTGGCGCTGGTGCACCGCTTAAGCCAGCAGCGCGGGCTGACAGTGATTGCTGTGCTGCATGATATCAATATGGCGGCGCGTTATTGTGACTATCTGGTGGCGCTGCGCGGCGGTGAAATGATCGCCAAAGGCACACCAGACGCGCTGATGCGTGCTGATACTCTTGAACATATTTACGGTATTCCGATGGGGATCTTGCCGCATCCGGCGGGTGCCGCGCCAGTGAGTTTTGTCTACTGATGGCCGATCTACCTTCTATTAGCCGTCGTCGCTTACTGACGGCGATGGCGCTCTCTCCGTTGCTGTGGCACCTGCGCAGCGCTTGCGCGACAACCGTTGATCCGCACCGTATTGTTGCGCTGGAATGGCTACCGGTGGAGTTGCTGCTGGCGCTGGGTATCACGCCTTATGGCATTGCCGATGTGAATAATTACAACATCTGGGTTAACAAACCGTCGCTGCCCCCTTCGGTGATTGACGTTGGGCTGCGTACTGAACCGAACCTCGAATTACTCACGCAGATGAAACCCTCGCTGCTGGTCTGGTCGGCGGGTTACGGCCCGGATGAGGCCAAACTGGCGAAGATTGCTCCAGGGCGCGGCTTTACCTTCAGCGACGGTCAACGACCGCTGGCGCTGGCCCGACGTTCGTTGAACGAAATGGCGCAAATGCTGAATCTCGAGTCCGCAGCAAAAAAACATCTTGATCAGTTTGATGCGCTAATTGAAGGGATAAAACCGCATTTCGCCCGACGCGGCGATCGTCCGTTATTGATGATTACCCTGCTCGATCCGCGCCATGTGCTGGTGTTTGCCGAGAACTGCCTGTTCCAGGCGGTGCTCGATCAACTGGGTGTGCGCAATGCCTGGCAGGGGGAAACCACCTTCTGGGGGAGCGTGACGGTCGGTATCGACAGGCTGGCGGCGTACAAAGATGCGGATGTGCTCTGTTTCGATCACAGTAATGAACTGGATATGCGCAAACTGATGGTGACGCCGCTGTGGCAGGCGATGCCGTTTGTCCGGGCTGGCCGATTCCAGCGCGTTCCGGCGGTCTGGTTCTATGGTGCGACACTGTCGGCGATGCACTTTACCCGGGTGTTGGATAACGCGCTGGGAGGCCGGACATGAGTCAGCGTATTGCACGTTTCCCGGGCTTCTTGTTGGCATTGCTGTTCGCCGCCGCCATCTGGCTGACCTGGAGCAATTTAAACGTTGCGCTGCCGCGCGCGCAGTGGGGGCAGGCGTTTCGTGCACCCGATATTAATCTGATCGATCAGATGCTGTTCCATTACAGCCTGTTGCCGCGTCTGGCCGTCTCGCTGCTGGTTGGCGCGGGACTTGGGCTGGTTGGCGTGTTGTTCCAGCAGGTATTGCGTAACCCACTGGCCGAACCGACTACACTGGGCGTGGCGACGGGCGCGCAGTTGGGCATCACAATTACGACGCTGTGGACAATTCCGGGCGTGCTGGCCTCGCAGTTTGCTGCGTTGATCGGCTCTGGTGTCGTGGGCGCTCTGGTATTTGGCGTGGCATGGGGAAAACGCTTGTCGCCAGTGACGCTGATCCTCGCGGGTCTGGTGGTCAGTCTCTATTGCGGAGCAATCAACCAGTTGTTGGTGCTGTTTCACCACGATCGATTGCAAAGCATGTTTTTGTGGAGCACCGGAACGCTGACCCAAACCGACTGGAGCGTGGCACAAAGTCTGTGGCCACAGCTTGTCGGCTGTGCCGTACTGACGTTATTGTTGCTTCGCCCGCTCACGCTGATGGGGTTGGATGATGGTGTTGCGCGCAATCTGGGGCTTGCGCTGTCGATGGCGCGCCTGGCCGCGCTGACGTTGGCGATTGTTCTGAGCGCGTTGTTGGTGAATGCGGTGGGGATCATCGGCTTTATCGGCCTGTTTGCGCCGCTGCTGGCAAAAATGCTGGGCGCACGTCGTCTACTGTCGCGTCTGCTATTAGCGCCGCTGATTGGTGCGCTGATCCTCTGGCTCTCCGATCAGATCATCTGGTGGTTGACGCGGGTGTGGATGGAAGTCTCCACCGGTTCGATCACCGCACTGATTGGCGCACCACTGCTGCTGTGGCTGTTGCCGCGTCTGCGGAGTATGAATACGTCCGCCATGGATGGCGGGGACAATGTCGCGACTGAACGTCAGCAGGTGCAGTGGTTTGTGCTGAGTGGGCTGGTTGTGCTGTTGCTGGCGATATGGGCCGCGCTGGCTTTTGGGCGTGATGCTCAGGGCTGGCACTGGGCCAGCGGTACGCTGTTGCAGGAGTTGCTGCCGTGGCGCTGGCCGCGCATTATTGCCGCACTGACTGCCGGGGTAATGCTGGCTGTCGCTGGTTGCATTATTCAACGCCTGACCGGTAACCCGATGGCCAGCCCGGAAGTATTGGGGATCAGTTCTGGTGCCGCTTTTGGCGTGGTGCTGATGCTGTTCTTGGTGCACGGCAACGCGTTTGGCTGGTTAATGCCTGCCGGGAGCCTTGGCGCGGCGCTGACACTGCTGATCATTATGATCGCCGCCGGGCATGGAGGATTCTCACCGCAACGCATGCTGCTGGCGGGGATGGCGCTCAGTACTGCCTTCACCATGCTGCTGATGATGTTGCAGGCCAGCGGAGATCCGCGTATGGCGGCGATCCTGACGTGGGTTTCCGGCAGTACTTATAACGCCTCGGGTGAGCAGGTGCTGCGTAGCGGTGGGATGATGGTGATCCTGCTGGCGTTGACACCGCTTTGCCGTCGCTGGTTGATGATTTTACCGCTCGGCAGCGATACGGCGCGCGCGGTTGGCATGGCTCTGACATCTTCGCGTATCGCGCTGTTGTTGCTGGCTGCTGCATTGACGGCTACTGCGACGATGACCATCGGTCCGTTGAGCTTTGTGGGTCTGATGGCGCCACATATCGCGCGGATGATGGGGTTTCGTCGTACGATCCCGCATATTGTCATTTCGGCGCTGGTCGGGGGAATATTACTGGTGTTTGCTGACTGGTGCGGGCGGATGCTGATGTTTCCGTTCCAGATCCCGGCGGGGTTGCTGTCGACGTTTATCGGCGCGCCGTACTTTATCTATTTACTGAGAAAACAGAGTCGCTAATCTTTCTCCTCTCCCCACCGGGGAGAGGAGTGTAATTTATCCGGCAAAAACCATTACAGCTTCGCGAAAACGCGACGTGCGGCATCAATAGTGTTATCGATATCCTCTTCACTGTGCGCCACGGACATAAAACCCGCCTCAAACGCTGAGGGCGCAAGATATACACCTTCTTCCAGCATTAAATGGAAGAAACGCTTAAAGCGTTCAACGTCGCATTTCACCACATCCTGATAGCAGGTAACGGCCGGCGCATCGGTAAAGAACAGGCCGAACATGCCGCCTACGTGGTTAACGACCAGTGGAATGCCAGCCTGTTGCGCAGCCTCCAACAGGCCCTCTGCAAGATGAGTGGTCAGCTCGGTTAGCGTGGAGTGAACGCCCGGTTGCGCCACTTCAGTCAAGCAGGCATAGCCCGCTGCCATCGCAATCGGGTTGCCAGAGAGTGTTCCTGCCTGGTAGACCGGGCCGGTCGGTGCCAGTACGTCCATCACCTCGCGGCGTCCACCAAACGCGCCTACAGGCATACCGCCGCCGATAATTTTACCCAGACAGGTTAGATCCGGCTCCACGCCGTAATAAGCCTGTGCGCCCGCCAGCGCAACACGGAAACCCGTCATCACTTCGTCAATGATCAACAGTGCGCCGAATTCGTCGCACAGCGCGCGCAGGCCCGGCAGGAATTCCTGGTGTGGAGGTACGCAGTTCATGTTGCCGGCAACCGGCTCAACAATGATACAGGCGATATCCTGCGGATACTGTTCGAAAGCCGCACGGACGGAATCGAGATCGTTATAGGTACAAGTCAGCGTATGTTTGGCAAAATCGGCCGGAACGCCCGGCGAGTTCGGCTGGCCTAAGGTCAATGCGCCGGAACCGGCTTTCACCAGCAGACAGTCGGCATGGCCGTGGTAGCAACCTTCGAATTTGATGATTTTGTCGCGGCTGGTAAAGCCGCGCGCAAGGCGGATAGCGCTCATGGTGGCTTCCGTACCGGAGTTCACCATGCGAACCATATCCATGGTGGGTACCAGTTCGGTCACCAGCGCGGCCATTTTGACTTCCATCTCCGTTGGTGCGCCAAAGCTCAGACCGCGGCTGGCCGCCTCAATAACGGCGTTGCGAATGGCCGGGTGGTTGTGCCCAAGCACCATAGGTCCCCAGGAACCGACGTAATCGATATAGGCTTTACCGTCGGCGTCATACAAATAAGCACCGTCAGCATGCTCGATAAACAGCGGCGTGCCACCGACACCGGTAAAGGCGCGTACCGGTGAATTGACACCGCCGGGGATCAGTTCGCGCGCTGCATTAAAGAGTTCTTCAGACTTACTCATCTTTCATTCCTGGTTCGTGGAAAATTCAATGCCGGTCATTCTATGTGATTACGAGAATGTTATGAAAGTTTTGCCCCGGTGAAATGACATATTTTGCAGGACATTCCCCCGCGACGTGGCGGCAGTCGCTGGTTACAATACCTCTTTTGTACGATCTATAGAAAATCAGATGCAAGCAGAGACTCCTTCATTCGAACAACAACAAGTTGAGTTGCGCCGCCGGCGGAATATCGTGCGTCAGATGTTGCAACGCGATAAAACGCCGCTGGCAATTTTAGTGGTGGCTGCAATAGCCGGTGCGCTGACGGGTTTGGTTGGTGTGGCGTTTGATAAAGCGGTCAACGCGGTGTTGAACGCGCGTATCGGTGCGCTGGGGCAGGTGGCGAACAGTGTGCTGGTCTGGCCGCTGGCGTTTATTGGTTCAGCGTGCCTGGCGATGATTGGCTACTGGCTGGTGCGGCGCTTTGCACCGGAGGCGGGCGGTTCCGGTATCCCTGAAATTGAAGGCGCGCTGGAAGAATTACGCCCGGTGCGCTGGTGGCGCGTGCTGCCGGTGAAATTCATCGGCGGCATGGGAACGCTGGGAGCGGGTATGGTACTGGGGCGTGAAGGGCCGACGGTGCAGATAGGTGGCAATATCGGACGAATGATGGGCGATCTATTTCGCCTGCGCAGCGGTGAAGCCCGCCATACGTTGCTGGCGACCGGTGCAGCGGCAGGGCTTTCAGCAGCCTTTAACGCACCGCTGGCGGGGATCCTGTTCATCATTGAAGAGATGCGTTCGCAGTTTCACTATAACCTGATCTCGATTAAAGCGGTGTTTACCGGCGTGATTATGTCGAGCATTGTGTTCCGGTTATTTAACGGCGAGGCGGCGGTGATCGATGTCGGCAAACTCAGCAATGCGCCAGTGAACACGTTGTGGCTCTATCTGCTGTTGGGGATGGTGTTTGGTTGTGTCGGGCCACTGTTTAATGCTTTAGTGCTGCGTACTCAGGATCTGTTTCAGCGGCTTCATGGCGGGCAGACCGGGAAGTGGGTGTTGATTGGTGGCATCGTTGGCGGCGCGAGCGGTGTTTTGGGGCTGGTTACACCTGCGCTTTCCGGCGGTGGTTTTGCCCTAATCCCGATAGCGACGGCGGGTAATTATACTGTGGGCATGCTGTTGTTCATTTTCCTTGCCCGCGTTGTCACTACCTTGCTCTGTTTTAGTTCCGGCGCGCCGGGGGGGATTTTCGCGCCGATGCTGGCGCTGGGCACGGTTCTGGGAATGGCGTTCGGCAGCGCGAGCGCGATGCTCTTCCCGCATTATCAGCTAGATGCCGGGACGTTTGCCATTGCTGGCATGGGGGCATTACTGGCGGCGTCGTTACGCGCACCGCTGACCGGGATCGTGCTGGTTCTGGAAATGACAGACAATTATCAGCTTATATTGCCAATGATCATTACCTGCCTTGGTGCGACACTGTTAGCGCAGTTTCTTGGTGGTAAACCGCTCTATTCGGCTATTCTGGCACGTACGCTTGCCAGGCAATCTGCCAGCGCGGATTGCCATATGGCGCGGGAGAATACTTGAACGATTTAGTTGCATACTGGATAATAGCCGAAAGGATCGGGTTAATATTTGCCCAGATCGCAGTATCAATTGGGAGCAAGACATGAGTGATGACGTAGCGCTGCCGCTGGAGTTTACCGACGCAGCAGCCAACAAAGTAAAGAACCTGATTGCGGACGAAGATAACCCGAATCTGAAGCTGCGTGTCTACATCACCGGTGGTGGTTGCAGCGGCTTCCAGTACGGTTTTACCTTTGACGATCAAATCAATGATGGTGATATGACCATTGAGAAACAGGGCGTTGGCCTGGTGGTTGATCCAATGAGCCTGCAATATCTGGTAGGCGGCTCGGTAGATTATACCGAAGGCCTGGAAGGTTCCCGTTTCGTGGTAACCAACCCGAACGCGACCAGCACCTGTGGCTGTGGTTCCTCTTTCAGCATCTGAGAAGCATCTGTTGCCTGTAGAAAAGCCGCGTTTATCGACGCGGCTTTTTATTTTCACCGATTCTGATGTGCTTCTCCTTGGCCCCGGGCATGAATATAATGTCGCGTCATGCTAATTAGGGCTGCCGATCAGCGCCCGGAATCATCCAGCGCAAAGGTCGGTAACTTCAGGTGCCAGCGAATTGCTGCCAGGCGAATAACCAGCGTCACCACCATGCCCAGCATACTGGCGGTTTCCAGCGGTATGGCAAAGAAGTAAAACGCTGTGGCGTGAACAATCCCCCCGGCAATACAGGCCGTCGCGTAGATTTCGGTGCGCAGGATCATCGGCACTTCGCGCGCCAGTACATCGCGAATAATCCCGCCGCCAACGCCGGTCAATACGCCCATACAGATAGCGATAAGGGGGCCGGTGTCGGCGATAAACGCTTTGTTGACACCAATACCGACAAAAACCGCTAATCCCACCGCATCCAGTACCGGCAGGATCCATTTGGGCAAACGCCTGGGCTGGCGCACCAGCATAATTGTCAGCATACAGGTCACCATGGCGACGACGAGATCGGTTGGATCTTTTACCCAGAATACCGGCCCGTGCGCCAATGCCATATCGCGGATGGTCCCGCCGCCGACCGCTGTCACGACGCCAAGTACCAGCACGCCGAAGGGATCCATGCGTAATTTCCCGGCCAGCAAAACGCCCGAGATCGCAAATACGGCGGTGCCAATAATATCCAGCCAGTAAACCAGCATGGTTGATTCCCCCGTTATTTCACCTGCGCCAGGGCAGTACAGAGTTGTTGAGCGGCAAGGATAATACGCGGGCTTGCCCGTTCAAACCAGTCACCATGCAGAGAAATAATCGGTACATTCAGCTGTTTTTGCCAGAACTGTTCGATTTTGGGAATTTCGTCCGGTTCTCCCGCCACAACAATCGCCTGCGGCTGACGCGCAAGCACCTGTTCACGGCTTACCTGCGGCCACGGCACGCGGCTGGCAGCGAAAATATTCACCCCGCCGCAAAGCTCCAGGACCTCGTTCTGAATTGATCCTTTTCCGCTGGTAAACAGTGGTTGTGCGCCAAATTGCAGAAAGACCCGTTTCTTGGGCTGGCTGGCATAGCGGGATTTTAGCATCTGGTATTCGTCAAGCAGATGTTGAGCCGCGTGTTCTGCCAGTTGCGGCCTTGGGCTGTAGGGAGCCAGCTTATGCAGTGTATCCGCCACCTGCTCAATGCTAATGTTATCCACCCACATGACGGTGATACCGAACTGTTTTAGCTGGTTGACCTGACGTTCCGTATTGCCGCCGCGCCATGCCAGAACCAGATCGGGCTTCAGCGCGACGATGCGTTCGAGGTTGATGCCTTGCCAACTGGCGACCTGCTCAATTTTTGCCGCTGCAGAGGGGTAATCAGAATAGCTGCTGACGGCTACAGGAGTGATGCCTGCGGCAAATGCAAGTTCTGTATTGGCCGGGGAGAGAGAAATGACGCGCGGCGTGGCGAACAACCACGCCGGTATCAGAACAAGCAGGGCAGCAAGCACCCTGGAAAAGTGATTAACCACGAGCCAGTTTCTGCACCAGAGTTTCAACCATCAGACTGGACTGCTTCGCCGCCACAGCCAAAAATTCATCAAAGCTGAGATGAGACTGTTGATCGGCAACGTCCGAGATGGCGCGCACAACAACAAACGGAATGCCATAGTTGTGGCAAACGTGCGCAATAGCGGTAGCTTCCATTTCTACGGCAATCGCCTGCGGGAAGTTATGACGGATTTTCGCCAGGCTCGCAGAACCGTTAATAAAGGCATCGCCGCTGACAATCAGCCCGCGCACAGCATGCAGATCCAGCTCACTAATGCAGGCTTCTGCCGCAGCAATGAGTTTGTCATCGGCTTTAAACCCGGCCGGGCAGCCCGGAAGCTGACCATACTCATAACCGAATGCGGTGACATCGGCATCATGATAACGCGCCTCGTCAGACACCACGATATCGCCCACTTTCAGCGTCGGTGCAAGGCCACCAGCGGAACCAGTATTAATAATCACGTCCGGCTGGCAACGTTCCAGCAGCAGGGTCGCGCCCATCGCCGCGGCAACCTTGCCAATACCTGATTTCAGCAGGGCGATGTCTGTGCCATTCAGCGTACCGGTGTAGATTTCGCTGCCGCCAACGTTGAGCGTTTGACGGTTTTCGATTTTGTCACGCAGCAGCGTAACTTCTTCTTCCATTGCACCAATAATGCCAATTTTCATGGAGATACTCGCTAATGTGATAGGACAGAATTACGTTTCCAGGGCATAGTCTATCATGGCATACAGGATTGTAATGATATCCCGTGACGCTTCGGACAGGAGAGGAAATGGCAGAGATCGATTTTCGCAACAAGATAAACTGGCACCGCCGTTATCGTTCGCCTCAGGGGGTGAAAACCGAACGTGAAATTCTGCGTATTTTTGAAAGCGATCGCGGGCGGATCATCAACTCTCCTGCTATCCGGCGCTTGCAGCAAAAAACCCAGGTTTTTCCGCTGGAGCGAAATGCGGCGGTTCGTACGCGCTTGACGCATTCGCTGGAAGTACAGCAAGTGGGGCGTTATATCGCTAAAGAGATCCTCAGCCGTCTGAAAGAGCAACATCTGCTGGAAACTTATGGCCTGGATGAGCTGACCGGACCCTTCGAGAGCATCGTCGAAATGGCCTGTCTGATGCACGATATTGGCAACCCGCCATTCGGTCATTTTGGTGAAGCGGCCATTAATGACTGGTTCCGCCAGCGTTTGTCACCTGATGATGCTGTCGGACAACCATCATCTGACGATCGCTGCGAAGTTGTGGCATTACGTTTGCGCGAAGGGGAAGATGAACTTAACGCGCTGCGCTGCAAGGTACGTCACGATTTAAGTCATTTCGAAGGTAATGCGCAGGGCATTCGTCTGGTGCATACATTAATGCGAATGAATCTGACCTGGGCGCAAGTGGGGTGTATTTTAAAATATACCCGTCCGGCGTGGTGGGTGGGAGAACCGCCAGATTCGCACAGTTATTTAATGAAAAAACCGGGTTATTATTTTTCCGAGGAGGCGTATGTTGCGCGCTTACGTAAAGAATTAGATCTTGATATTTACAGCCGCTTTCCTTTGACGTGGATAATGGAGGCAGCCGACGATATCTCTTACTGCGTTGCCGATCTGGAAGATGCCGTTGAGAAACGTATTTTCACTGCCGAGCAACTTTATCAGCATCTTTATGATGCCTGGGGCCAACATGAAAAAGGTTCGTTGTTTGCTCAGGTTGTCGAAAATGCGTGGGACAAATCCCGCGTTAATTCCATGAGCCGCGGTGCAGAAGATCAGTTCTTCATGTATTTGCGTGTTAACACGCTGAATAAACTGGTGCCCTACGCAGCGCAACGGTTTATCGATAATCTGCCGAGAATTTTCAGCGGAGAATTTAACCATGCTTTACTGGAGGATGATAGTGACTTCAGCCAGTTACTTGAATTATATAAAAATGTTGCCATTAAAAAGGTATTCAGTCACCCGGACGTCGAGCAACTGGAATTACAAGGGTATCGCGTGATTAATGGGCTGCTGGAAATTTACCGCCCATTGTTGCAATTATCACTGGCGGATTTTACCGAGCTAGTTGAAAAAGAAAGTTTGCGTCGCTTCCCGATTGAATCGCGCCTGTTTCATAAACTTTCGACGCGCCATCGGCTCGCATATGTCGAAGCGGTCAGAAAATTATCGCCTGATGCTTTGACATATCCAGTGCTGGAGTATTATCACCGTTGTCGATTAATTCAGGACTATATTAGCGGTATGACAGATCTCTATTCATGGGATGAATATAGACGGATGATGGCCGTGGAATAACGTCTTTGAATTGTAAAGACCACCAATAAATTTTTACTTTTTCCGGACACTTGATTCTTGAACTTCAGGCTATAAATTGACTCTGAGTGATACATACACAGCAGTTTGAATTAATTGGTAATGAGATTGAGAGACATGAAAAAAACCACGTTAGCAATGAGTGCATTGGCTCTGAGTTTAAGTTTAGCGCTGTCACCTCTGTCGGCTATGGCAGCGGAAACGGCATCCTCAACCATCACATCGCAGCAAATGCCAAGCCTCGCGCCGATGCTGGAAAAAGTTATGCCATCGGTCGTGAGTATCAATGTTGAAGGCACCACCAAGGTAAACACACCGCGTATGCCGCGCAACTTCCAGCAGTTCTTCGGTGATAATTCACCGTTCTGCCAGGATGGATCACCGTTCCAGGGCTCTCCGTTCTGCCAGGGCGGACAGGGGGAGCAGGGTGGTGGCGACAGCCAGCAGCAGAAATTTATGGCGTTGGGTTCCGGGGTCATTATTGACGCAGCGAAAGGCTATGTCGTGACTAACAATCACGTCGTGGAAAACGCGAATACTATCAAGGTACAACTGAGCGATGGGCGCAAATTTGATGCCAAAGTAGTGGGTAAAGATCCGCGTTCTGATATTGCGCTGATTCAAATTCAGGATCCGAAAAACCTGACGGCGATTAAGATTGCTGACTCTGATGCGCTGCGTGTTGGCGATTACACTGTGGCGATTGGTAACCCGTTCGGTCTGGGTGAAACCGTGACCTCAGGGATTGTTTCTGCGTTGGGCCGTAGTGGCCTGAATGCAGAAAACTATGAAAACTTTATCCAGACCGATGCGGCGATTAACCGTGGGAACTCAGGCGGTGCGCTGGTGAACCTGAACGGCGAGCTGATCGGTATCAACACCGCGATCCTTGCGCCAGATGGCGGCAATATCGGTATCGGCTTCGCTATCCCAAGTAATATGGTGAAAAACCTCACTGAACAAATGGTTCAGTTCGGTCAGGTTCGCCGTGGTGAACTGGGTATTATGGGCACCGAGCTGAACTCTGAGCTGGCGAAAGCGATGAAAGTTGATGCGCAGCGTGGGGCGTTTGTCAGCCAGGTTATGCCGAATTCTGCCGCCGCGAAAGCAGGGGTGAAAGCAGGCGACGTGATTACTTCGCTTAACGGCAAGGCTATCAGCAGTTTTGCCGCACTGCGTGCTGAAGTGGGTTCAATGCCAATTGGTAGTAAAGTTGAACTGGGCATGTTGCGTGATGGCAAACCGGTGAATATTACGCTGGAGCTGCAACAGAGCAGCCAGAATCAGGTTGATTCCAGCACTATTTTCAGCGGAATTAATGGCGCTGAAATGAGCAATAAAGGCAAAGATGGTGGCGTGGTGGTGAATTCGGTGAAAGCCAACTCCCAGGCGGCGCAGATTGGCCTGAAAAAAGGTGATGTCATTGTTGGCGTTAACCAGCAGCCAGTCAAAAATATCGCCGAGTTGCGCAAAATTTTCGACAGCAAACCTTCTGTACTGGCGTTGAATATTCAGCGTGGTGATACTTCAATCTACCTGTTGATGCAGTAACCTACCAGACCCTCTTCCTCCATGTCGGGGAAGAGGGCCCTCCTCCCGTTTTGTGAAGCCTTCCACAACTCCATACTTCCGAATGTTGCTTTGTGCATTTGCACAGTGATTGCCAGGACTTTCTCCCATATGCTTGTGCTCTGCACAGGGGAGGGTTACATGGCTGGCTGGCACCTTGATACTAAAATGGCACAGGATATCGTAGCGCGGACGATGCGCATCATCGATACGAACATTAATGTCATGGATGCACGTGGTCGCATCATTGGTAGTGGCGATCGTGAACGAATTGGTGAATTGCACGAAGGTGCACTATTGGTTCTCTCCCAGGGGCGTGTTGTCGATATTGACGATGCGGTCGCCCGCCATCTGCATGGCGTACGTCAGGGCATTAACTTGCCGCTACGTCTTGAAGGCGAAATTGTTGGCGTTATCGGTCTGACCGGCGAGCCGGAAACGTTACGCAAATATGGCGAACTCGTCTGTATGACTGCCGAAATGATGCTGGAACAGTCTCGTCTGATGCATCTGCTGGCGCAGGATAGTCGCCTGCGTGAAGAACTGGTGATGAATCTGATCCAGGCTGAAGAACACACACCGGCGTTAACTGAGTGGGCGCAGCGCCTCGGCATAGATTTAAATCAGCCGCGTGTCGTTGCGGTGGTGGAAGTGGACAGCGGCCAGTTGGGTGTGGATAGCGCAATGGCTGAGTTACAACAACTGCAAAATGCGCTGACGACACCGGAACGCAACAACCTGATTGCGATTGTCTCGCTGACTGAAATGGTCGTGCTGAAACCGGCGCTTAATCAGTTTGGTCGATGGGATGCGGAGGATCACCGCAAACGTGTAGAACAGTTGATTACCCGCATGAAAGAGAATGGCCAGTTGCGCTTTCGTGTCGCGCTGGGCAACTATTTCACCGGTTCGGGCAGTATTGCCCGATCGTATCGCACGGCGCGTACTACCATGATGGTGGGCAAACAGCGTATGCCGGAAAACCGAAGTTATTTTTACCAGGATTTAATGCTACCGGTGCTGCTCGATAGTTTGCGTGGCGGCTGGCAGGCTAATGAACTGGCGCGTCCATTGTCTCGTTTAAAAGCGATGGACAACAACGGGTTACTGCGCCGTACGCTGGCGGCCTGGTTTCGTCACAATGTGCAACCGCTGGCAACATCGAAAGCGCTGTTTATTCACCGAAACACGCTGGAATATCGTCTTAATCGTATCTCTGAACTGACGGGCCTTGATTTAGGCAATTTCGATGACAGGTTGCTGCTGTACGTGGCGCTGCAACTGGACGAACAACACTGATATTTTGCCGGGTGAGGGGAGGCTCCACCCGGCGAAATAGATTTATTTATTGCGGGTCAGCTTCTCAAGATCGGATTCGATTTCATTAATCTTATTGGTCACTACGCTTTCAAGATGGCGCAGATCGTCAAGGATCTTACGTTTCAGATCGACTTCTGTGCGATCGCGCTGGCAGATTTGATCCAGCTCATCAATCACATAGCGCAGGTTAGGACTGATCTCCTGCACTTCTTTATAGCCCTGTCCTATACCGTCGGCGACGACTGTTTTACGCTGGCGGGGATATTTGAATTTGACGCTTTTTGCAAAAAACTCGCCTTTGTCCTTATGAAAATAGATTTTCAGAATATCGTTGTTTGCTTCCTGGCGGAGGCTATAGCGATCGATTTCATCAGGATTGGTGATGCCTAAACTTTTCAGATTATCGTACATAGCGGTACCCTTAAGCTCAACATAACCTATGAATAATTAACGAAAAAATCTATTTTTGCCACATGAAAATGCAAAAAAGGCGGGATATATCACCCTCTCCCAAACAGGGAGAGGGAAAGACTTAGTCGATAGTGCGCAGCAGTTCGTTAATACCTACTTTGCCACGGGTTTTGGCATCAACTTTTTTCACGATTACAGCGCAATACAGGCTGTATTTACCATCTTTTGATGGCAGGTTGCCTGAAACAACCACGGAGCCAGCCGGTACACGACCATAATGCACTTCGCCAGTTTCACGATCGTAAATTCGCGTGCTCTGGCCGATATAAACGCCCATCGAGATAACTGAACCTTCTTCAACGATAACGCCTTCCACTACTTCTGAACGCGCACCGATAAAGCAGTTATCTTCAATAATAGTCGGGTTTGCCTGTAATGGCTCCAGAACACCACCAATACCGACGCCGCCAGAGAGGTGAACATTCTTACCAATCTGCGCGCAGGAACCTACGGTCGCCCAGGTGTCCACCATAGTACCTTCATCAACGTATGCGCCGATGTTCACGTAAGACGGCATCAGCACAGTATTGCGGGCAATGAATGCGCCCTGACGAACCGCTGCTGGTGGAACCACGCGGAAACCTTCTTTCTGGAAGCGCGCTTCGTCATAATCGGCAAATTTCATCGGTACTTTATCGAAGTAACGGCTTTCTGCACCGTCGATAACCTGGTTATCGTTAATGCGAAAAGAGAGCAGAACGGCCTTTTTCAGCCATTGATGAGTGACCCACTGGCCTTCGATTTTTTCTGCGACACGCAGTGCGCCGGAATCGAGCAGGGCAATAACCTGATTTACCGCTTCACGAGTTACGGTATCTACATTTGCCGGGGTGATCTCTGCGCGACGCTCGAAAGCCGCTTCAATAACGTTCTGTAACTGCTGCATTGTTTACTCTTTCCATCAGTGTAAAAAATCAATCACCCTTTATCGTTTGGATTGAGGGCCTCTGTCAACCGTTGTTGTACCTCCTTTTGTAGCGCATTATTAAGGCCACGCCGGTCGGCAGTTGCGATTATGAATAAATCTTCTACTCGCTCACCAATGGTTGTAATTCTGGCACCATGAAGCGAAATTCCCAGATCCGCGAACACCTGACCGACCCGCGCCAGCAAGCCTGGCTGATCAAGAGCAATCAGTTCCAGGAACGATTTTCTGTCGGTGTGTGTCGGCAGGAAATTCACCTCAGTATCCACAGTAAAGTGGCGTAGTTTAGCTGGCTGGCGACGCGGTTGCGGCGGCTGCCAGCTGCGCTGGGTAATTGCCTGCTCCAGCCCGAAGCAGATAGCATCGTGACGATCGGCGGAGAGCGGGCTGCCATCCGGCTCTAATACAATGAAGGTATCCATCGCCATGCCGTCGCGCGTAGTAAAGATTTGCGCGTCATGGACGCTGAGGTTGCGTCTGTCGAGTTCGGCGCAGACGGCGGCAAACAGATACGGCCTATCTGGGCTCCAGATAAAGATCTCGGTACCGCCGCGCGTTGCTTGCGGGCTCAGCAGGATCATCGGTTTGCTCAGATCGTGCTGCAATAAGTGTCGCGCATGCCAGGCAAGCTGATTTGGGCTGTGGCGAACAAAATAGTTAGCGCGGCAGCGTGCCCAGATCTGATGCAATTGTTCTTCATCAATATTGTCCATCCGCAACAGCGCCAGTGCCTGCAACTGATGGTGGCGTACACGTTCGCGCATATCTGGCGTGTTTTGCATGCCGCGGCGCAGCTGTTTTTCGGTGGCGAAATAGAGTTCGCGCAACAGGCTCTGTTTCCAGCTATTCCACAGTGTTTCATTGGTGGCGCAAATGTCTGCGACGGTCAGGCAAACAAGAAAGCGCAGGCGGTTCTCCGTTTGCACCTCTTCGGCAAACTGTTTGATCACTTCCGGATCCTGAATATCGCGGCGCTGGGCGGTGACCGACATCAGCAAGTGATGGCGTACCAGCCACGCGACGAGCTGGGTTTCCCGTGAGTTCAGCCCGTGTAATTCCGAAAACTTCAATACATCCTGCGCGCCGAGCACCGAGTGATCGCCGCCACGACCTTTGGCGATATCATGGAACAAAGCGGCAATCAGTATCAGCTCCGGGTGCGTCAGGCGAGGCCAGAGCTCCACGCATAAGGGGTGTTTATTGCGTGTCTCTTCTTTGCCGAAGCTCTCCAGTTTCAGCAGCACACGGATGGTATGTTCGTCCACCGTATAAGCGTGGAACAGGTCAAACTGCATCTGACCCACAATGTGCGACCACTGCGGCATATAAGCCCACAGTACGCTGTGGCGGTGCATCGGCAGCAGCCCGCGGCTGACCGCGCCGGGGTGGCGAAGCATGCTGAGGAAAATTGAGCGCGCTTCCGGGATATAGCACAGCGGCTGTGTCAGATGGCGACGCGCGTGTCGCAGATGGCGCAGTGTGGTGGAGTAGATCCCGGTAATAGTGCTGTTGCGTACCATGATATAAAACATGCGCAAAATCGCCTGCGGCTCACGAATGAACAGCGTCTCATCGCGCAGGTCGATCAGTGTACCGCGCAACTGGAACTCATCATCAATTGCGCGGGGCTTTTCATCAGCAGTCAACGCCAGAATGGCTTCGTCAAAGAGTTGCAGCAGCATCTGATTCAGTTCGCCGACGCGGCGCGTGACGCGGAAGAAATCTTTCATCATATGCTCAACTGGCTGATTACCTTCGCCCACGTAATTCAGACGTTGGGCAACGCTGAGCTGCCGATCAAAAAGCAGACGATTGTCGTAGCGATTTAGCTCCAGATGCAGCGCAAAGCGGATCCTCCACAACAGATGCAAACACTCATTCAGCTCATTGCGTTCGGCTTCGGTCAAAAAGCCGAAACCGACCATTTCATCCAGCGATGTTGCGCCAAAATGACGGCGAGCAACCCACTGCAATGTATGGATGTCGCGCAGCCCGCCGGGGCTACTTTTTATATCCGGCTCAAGATTATAGCTGGTGCCGTGATAGCGCTGGTGGCGTTCATTTTGCTCCACTACTTTGGCCGGGAAGAAGGTTTCGGAAGGCCAGAAATCATCGCTAAAGATGTGCTTTTGCAGTTCCAGGAACAGTGCGACATCGCCAATTAGCAGCCGCGATTCAATCAGGTTCGTGGCGACAGTGAGATCCGATAAACCCTCCTGCAAACACTCATTTAGCGTGCGCACGCTATGGCCGACTTCCAGTTTCACATCCCACAGGAGTGTCAGGAGTTCGCCGATCTTCTGTGCCTGTTCATCAGGTAGCTTGCTACGACTGAGTATCAGCAGATCGATATCCGATAAGGGGTGCAATTCACCCCGACCGTAACCGCCTACCGCAACCAGTGCGATATCGCCGACTTCACCGAAACCATACTCCAGCCACAAGCGCTGCAAAAGTTGATCGATAAATTCGGTGCGGGCTTCAATCAGTTGTTCCGCGGAAATGCCCGCGTCGAAAACGTGTCCCAGCCACTGCTGAAAGGTATCAATGTGCGCTTTAATACTGGCGCACAGCAATTCGTCCTGGGGCCAGGTACCAGGATAGGCCGGCTGGCCTGGGAGGGTGGGTTGTACTGTACTGACAAACTGTTCGGAAGAGAGATTACTCATTTATCGCCACCCATTCGGCATACGGGGTTATGTAGAGACAAATTAAAAGAGATGGTAAGAAATGAAAAGTCGTTTATATCTATGACGCTGACGGAAAAAAGGCAAAAAAAAACGGCCCACAGAGCGGACCGTTGAGGTAGCTTAAGTGCGCCAACTTAGGCGGCAGTCAGCGCTGCGTTGATGGTGTCATCTTTACGCAGTGTCAGGATCTCACAGCCGGTTTCTGTCACTACGATGGTATGTTCATATTGCGCCGACAGGCTGCGGTCTTTGGTTTTTACCGTCCAGCCATCTTTCATGGTGCGAATACGGTAATCACCAGCATTGACCATCGGTTCAATCGTGAAAGTCATACCAGCCTGCAATATAACGCCGCCGTCGTCTGCATCATAGTGCAGAACCTGCGGCTCTTCGTGAAAGACACGGCCAATACCGTGACCGCAATATTCTCGCACCACAGAAAAGCCCTGTGCTTCAACGTATTTTTGGATTGCGGCGCCCAGCGTACGCAGACGGATACCCGGTTTCACCATGCGCAGTGCCAGGTAAAGGCTCTCTTGGGTGACGTGGCACAGGCGCTCGCCCAGTATGGTTGGTTTGCCGACAATAAACATTTTAGACGTGTCGCCGTGATATTCGTCTTTGATGACGGTCACGTCGATATTGACGATATCGCCATCTTTCAGGTGTTTTTCGTCATCCGGAATGCCGTGGCAAACCACTTCATTAATAGAGATGCATACGGATTTCGGGAAACCGTGATAACCGAGGCAGGCGGAGATCGCATGCTGCTCGTTAACGATGTAGTCGTTGCAGATGCGATCCAGCTCGCCAGTGGTGACGCCCGGTTTAATGTGCGGTTCGATCATTTCGAGCACTTCGGCGGCGAGACGGCCGGCGACGCGCATTTTTTCAATTTCTTCAGGAGTTTTAATAGAGATAGCCATGGATTGAGTCCGTCAGCGTCGAATTTTTCGACTATACCAGGTTAGTGCTATCAATGGTAACAGTCAGGCGCGGCTTGTGCCAAATTGAGAATCGGTAACAGCACGCTGCGTCAACAACTATTGGTTTCCTGCCGCATTTTGTGGTATAAAGCGCGCCGGACTTCGTTCCTGTTTTTTGGGACGTGAGCCACAAATCTCACTTTGTGTAATAACACACACGTATCGGCACATATTCCGGGGTGCCCTTCGGGGTCGGTAATATGGGATACGTGGAGGCATAACCCCAACTTTTATATAGAGGTTTTAATCATGGCAACTGTTTCCATGCGCGATATGCTCAAGGCTGGTGTTCACTTTGGTCACCAGACCCGTTACTGGAACCCGAAAATGAAGCCGTTCATCTTCGGTTCTCGTAACAAAGTTCACATCATCAACCTTGAGAAAACTGTACCGATGTTCAACGAAGCTCTGGCTGAGCTGAACAAAATTGCTTCCCGTAAAGGCAAAATTCTGTTCGTTGGTACTAAACGCGCTGCAAGCGAAGCGGTGAAAGACGCTGCTCTGAACTGCGACCAGTTCTTCGTGAACCATCGTTGGCTGGGCGGTATGCTGACTAACTGGAAAACCGTTCGTCAGTCCATCAAACGTCTGAAAGACCTGGAAACTCAGTCTCAGGACGGTACCTTCGACAAGCTGACCAAAAAAGAAGCGCTGATGCGCACTCGTGAACTGGACAAGCTGGAAAACAGCCTGGGCGGTATCAAAGACATGGGCGGTCTGCCGGACGCTCTGTTTGTTATCGACGCTGACCACGAGCACATCGCAATCAAAGAAGCAAACAACTTGGGTATTCCAGTATTTGCTATCGTTGATACCAACTCCGATCCGGACGGCGTTGACTTCGTTATCCCGGGTAACGATGACGCAATCCGTGCTGTTAGCCTGTACCTGAATGCCGTTGCTGCTACCGTTCGTGAAGGCCGTTCTTCGGATCTGGCTACTCAGGCGGAAGAAAGCTTCGTAGAAGCTGAATAATAAGGCACGCTCTCTGAGCCCCTTATTGAGCAGGTAGTACCGAGTTTGGTTAGGGGGCCTGTTTATGGCCCCCTTTTTCACTTTTAAGCCTGTTTGGTTCCTGTAACCGTGCAGGTCATATCTCTCCCGAGGATTAAAGAATGGCTGAAATTACCGCATCCCTGGTAAAAGAGCTGCGCGAACGTACTGGCGCAGGCATGATGGATTGCAAAAAAGCGCTGACTGAAGCGAATGGCGACATCGAGCTGGCGATCGAGAACATGCGTAAATCTGGTGCGATCAAAGCGGCGAAAAAAGCAGGCAACGTTGCTGCTGATGGCGTGATCATCACTAAAATCGACGGCACCTACGGCATCATTCTGGAAGTTAACTGCCAGACTGACTTCGTTGCTAAAGATGGCGGTTTCCAGGCATTTGCGAACAAAGTTCTGGACGCAGCTGTTGCTGGCAAAATCACTGACGTTGAAGCTCTGAAAGCACAGTTCGAAGAAGAGCGTGTAGCACTGGTTGCTAAAATCGGTGAGAACATCAACATCCGTCGCGTATCTTCTCTGGAAGGTGATGTTCTGGGCTCTTACCAGCACGGCGCGCGCATCGGTGTTCTGGTTGCGGCTAAAAATGCTGACGAAGAGTTGGTTAAACAGCTGGCCATGCACATCGCTGCAAGCAAGCCGGAATTCGTTAAGCCGGAAGACGTGTCCCCTGAAGTGGTAGAAAAAGAGTACCAGGTTCAGTTGGATATCGCCATGCAGTCTGGCAAGCCGAAAGAAATCGCAGAGAAAATGGTTGAAGGCCGCATGAAGAAATTCACCGGCGAAGTTTCTCTGACTGGTCAGCCTTTCGTTATGGAGCCGAGCAAAACCGTTGGTCAACTGCTGAAAGAGCATAACGCTGACGTGACTGGCTTCATTCGCTTCGAAGTGGGTGAAGGCATCGAGAAAGTTGAGACTGACTTCGCAGCAGAAGTCGCTGCCATGTCCAAGCAGTCTTAATCATAAAAAAGGAGCCGCCTGAGGGCGGCTTCTTTTTATGTCCTTCATCTGAAAATCAGCCAGCACACTAGTGTTTGCGCTGGCAGGCGACGTATCATACGCCAGTATTAAACCCGTCCAATTGTTGACAGTCTCAGGAAAGAATCATGGCTACCAATGCAAAACCCGTCTACAAACGCATTCTGCTTAAGCTTAGCGGCGAAGCGCTCCAGGGAGCAGAAGGCTTCGGTATCGACGCAAGTATTCTCGACCGTATGGCGCAGGAAATTAAAGAGCTGGTTGAACTGGGTATTCAGGTTGGCGTAGTGATTGGCGGTGGTAACCTGTTCCGTGGGGCGGGTCTGGCGAAAGCGGGGATGAACCGTGTTGTGGGCGACCATATGGGTATGCTGGCGACGGTTATGAATGGCCTTGCAATGCGTGATGCGTTACATCGTGCCTATGTGAACGCGCGTTTAATGTCTGCTTTTCCGCTGAATGGCGTCTGTGATAATTACAGTTGGGCAGAAGCGATCAGCTTGTTGCGTAATAATCGCGTTGTGATTTTTAGTGCAGGTACCGGTAACCCGTTCTTCACCACCGATTCCGCAGCGTGTCTGCGCGGCATCGAAATCGAGGCCGATGTGGTATTGAAAGCAACGAAAGTTGACGGTGTGTACACAGCCGATCCGGTACAGGATCCGACAGCCACCCTGTGTGAGCAACTGACCTATACCGAAGTGCTGGACAAAGAACTGAAAGTGATGGATCTGGCAGCCTTTACGCTGGCTCGCGACCACAAATTGCCTATTCGCGTATTTAACATGAATAAACCTGGAGCGTTACGTCGCGTTGTCATGGGCGAAAAAGAAGGCACATTGATTACGGAGTAATTCCCGTAAGCAATAAATAAAGGTAAGATTCCGCTTTAATTTATTAAGCAGTCCTTTCTGGCATCTTTGCGGTGCCATTAATTGAACAGACTATACTTAGCACACCCGCCGTATGGCCTGTCTGCGACAAGATTTCAAGGATCCGTAACGTGATTAGTGATATCAGAAAAGATGCTGAAGTACGCATGGAAAAATGCGTTGAAGCATTCAAAACCCAAATCAGCAAAGTGCGCACTGGCCGTGCTTCTCCGAGCCTGTTGGATGGCATTGTTGTGGAATATTACGGTACGCCGACTCCGCTGCGTCAGTTGGCCAGCGTGACGGTGGAAGACTCCCGTACTCTGAAAATCAACGTGTTTGATCGTTCGATGAGCCCGGCTGTTGAGAAAGCGATTCTGACTTCTGACCTGGGCCTGAATCCAAGCTCCGCAGGTAGCGATATCCGCGTTCCTCTACCTGCGCTGACAGAAGAACGTCGTAAAGATCTGATTAAAGTCGTACGCGGTGAAGCTGAGCAGGCGCGTGTTGCTGTACGTAACGTCCGTCGTGACGCGAACGATAAAGTGAAAGCGCTGCTGAAAGATAAAGAAATCAGTGAAGATGACGACCGTCGTTCACAGGATGACGTGCAGAAGCTTACCGACGCTGCGATCAAAAAAGTGGAAGCGGCGCTGGCGGACAAAGAAGCAGAACTGATGCAGTTCTGATTCGAAAAAAACCGACTAAAACGCCGTACAGAGAGCCAATTAGGTGGCTTTGCTGGCGGCGTTTTGCTTTTTATCCTCGCAACATTGTGAGCGTTTAATGAAGCATTTAACCCTTCTGGGCTCAACGGGGTCTATTGGTTGCAGCACACTTGATGTAGTCCGCCATAACCCTGACCGCTTTTCCGTTACTGCGCTTGTCGCGGGTAAGAACGTTGCCCGTATGATTGAGCAGTGTCTTGAATTCTCTCCTCGTTTCGCCGTAATGGACGACGCATATAGCGCACAGCAAGTGAAACTGGCACTTCGCGAGCATGGTTGCCGTACTGAATTGCTCAGTGGCCAACAAGCAGCCTGCGAAATGGCCGCGCTAAATGGTGTCGATCAGGTGATGGCAGCGATTGTAGGTGCAGCAGGACTGGTGCCTACACTGGCCGCCATTCGCGCCGGTAAAACCGTTTTACTGGCCAATAAAGAGGCGCTGGTTACCTGCGGGCGTCTGTTTATGGAGGCGGTTAAAGAGAGCGGCGCGCGGCTTTTGCCAGTTGATAGTGAGCATAACGCTATTTTTCAGAGTTTACCGGAAACAATTCAGCAGAACCTGGGGTACGCTGATCTTAAGCTGAATGGGGTTTCGTCTATTCTGCTTACCGGGTCTGGTGGTCCGTTCCGGGAGACGCCGCTGTCTGATTTGGCAGCAATGACGCCTGATCAGGCATGTCGTCACCCGAACTGGTCAATGGGACGTAAAATCTCCGTTGATTCCGCCACTATGATGAATAAAGGTCTGGAATACATTGAAGCACGCTGGTTGTTCAATGCCGCCGCCCGCCAGATGGAAGTGCTGATTCACCCGCAATCAGTGATCCACTCCATGGTTCGCTATCAGGATGGCAGTGTTTTGGCGCAGTTGGGTGAGCCGGATATGCGTACCCCTATTGCGTATACAATGGCGTGGCCTGAGCGTGTGTCGTCTGGCGTAAATGCCCTCGATTTTTGCAAACTGAGTTCATTAAGTTTCTCAGAGCCTGATTTCGATCGCTATCCTTGTCTGAAACTGGCTATTGATGCCTCCGATAAAGGGCAGGCAGCGACAACGGCGCTGAACGCAGCAAACGAGGTCACTGTATCGGCATTCCTGGCATCTGCCATCCGCTTCACCGATATCGCTGCCCTTAATCTGTCTGTGCTGGAGAAGATGGATTTGCGAGAGCCGCAGAGTATTGATGATGTACTTGCTGTGGATGCGCAAGCTCGTGAGGTAGCGCAAAAACAAGTGATGCGTCTCTCAAGCTAGTGATATTGCAGTCACGAGTAACGGTGCTATTTGTTAGCGTTGGGCTTCGGTGATATAGTCTGCGCCACAAAATTGCCAGTTTATGATATGGCGGATTGAGTAAGCCGTGGTTTGCGCGGCTTTTTTTGCGTAAGGGCTTTGTATTCCTGAGTACCGCTAAATCCTTTTCAGGGACTAAAACGCGTTATGTTGTCAGCTAACCAACCGATAAGCGAAAATTTGCCAACACATGGCTGCCGCCATGTTGCGATAATTATGGATGGCAATGGTCGCTGGGCAAAAAGACAGGGGAAGCTCCGTGCCTTTGGTCACAGAGCTGGAGCAAAGTCTGTTCGCCGTGCTGTCTCATTTGCCGCCAACAATGGTATCGATGCACTGACGCTTTATGCTTTTAGTAGTGAAAACTGGAATCGCCCGGCGCAGGAGGTGAGCGCGCTGATGGAGTTGTTTGTGTGGGCGTTGGATAGTGAAGTAAAAAGCCTGCACCGCCACAATGTGCGTTTGCGCATCATTGGTGATACCAGCCGTTTTAATATGCGTTTGCAGGAGCGTATCCGCAAAGCAGAAGCGTTGACTGCCCAGAATACCGGGCTGACGCTGAATATCGCAGCGAACTATGGTGGTCGCTGGGATATTGTCCAGGGAGTCCGGCAATTAGCCGTGCAAGTGCAGGAAGGGCTGTTACGCCCGGATCAAATTGATGAAGAAACGCTTAATAAGCAAATCTGCATGCATGAGCTGGCTCCCGTTGATTTAGTGATTAGGACTGGTGGAGAACATCGCATAAGTAACTTTTTACTTTGGCAGATTGCCTATGCCGAACTTTACTTTACTGATGTTCTTTGGCCCGATTTTGATGAACAAGACTTTGAAGGTGCGCTGCATGCCTTTGCCAATCGAGAGCGTCGTTTCGGCGGCACCGAGCCTGGTGGCGAAAACGCCTGATGGGGGTAGCTTTTGCTGAAGTATCGCCTGATTTCTGCTTTTGTATTAATTCCCATAGTTATCGCAGCTCTTTTTTGGTTGCCGCTGGTGGGGTTTGCTATCGTTACGCTCGCTGTTTGTATGCTTGCTGCGTGGGAGTGGGGGCAACTGAGCGGTTTTTCGTACCGTTCTCAGCGGGTTTGGCTGGCGGTATTATGCGGGCTGATGTTAGCGCTCATGTTGCTGTTGTTGCCGCAATATCATAATAATATTCATCAACCACTGGTGGAGTTCTCGCTTTGGGCCTCGCTGGCCTGGTGGGTGGTTGCTCTGTTGTTGGTACTGAGCTACCCGGCATCTGCTGTGTTGTGGCGCAACTCCAGAGTTTTGCGTCTTGTGTTTGGTATATTAACGATTGTGCCTTTCTTTTGGGGCATGTTGGCGCTGCGTGCCTGGCACTATAACGATAACCACTATGATGGCGCGCTGTGGTTGCTGTATGTCATGATCCTCGTCTGGGGAGCTGATTCCGGCGCGTATATGTTTGGTAAATTATTCGGCAAGCATAAACTGGCGCCAAAAGTCTCTCCGGGAAAAACCTGGCAAGGTTTTCTCGGCGGTTTGCTGACCGCCGGGGTAATCTCCTGGGGTTACGGTGCCTGGGCGAATCTTGAGATAGCACCATCTACTCTGCTGATTTGCTCTGTAGTAGCTGCATTGGCCTCCGTACTGGGTGATTTAACCGAAAGTATGTTCAAGCGTGAAGCCGGTATTAAAGATAGTGGTCATCTTATTCCCGGTCATGGCGGTATACTGGATCGCATTGACAGTCTGACAGCGGCAGTACCCGTATTTGCCTGTCTGTTATTGCTGGTTTTCAGGACGATTTGACGGAAGGTTTTATGCTGAGCATTCTCTGGAATCTGGCGGCGTTCATAGTTGCGCTGGGTGTGTTGATCACCGTGCATGAATTTGGCCATTTCTGGGTTGCTCGTCGCTGTGGCGTACGGGTAGAGCGTTTTTCTATCGGCTTTGGCAAAGCGCTCTGTCGTCGTACAGACAAACACGGTACCGAATTTGTGCTTGCCCTTATTCCCCTGGGCGGTTACGTCAAAATGCTTGATGAGCGCGTTGAGCCTGTTGCTCCGGAAATGCGCCACTACGCCTTCAACAATAAAACAGTTGGTCAGCGCGCCGCTGTTATTGCCGCAGGTCCAATCGCTAACTTTATCTTTGCCATCTTCGCCTACTGGTTGGTATTCATCATCGGCGTTCCCGGTGTTCGCCCGGTTGTTGGTGAAATAACACCCCATTCCATTGCCGCAAATGCGCAAATTGCGCCCGGGATGGAACTTAAATCGATTGATGGCATCGAAACGCCTGATTGGGATGCTGTGCGCTTACAGTTGGTGTCAAAAATCGGCGATAGCCAGATGACCGTCAGCGTAGCGCCTTTCGGCAGTAACAATCGTCAGGAAAAGGTCGTGGATTTACGTCACTGGGCTTTTCAACCTGATAAAGACGATCCGGTAGCCGCGCTGGGTATTCAACCCCGCGCTGCGCAGCTTGAGCCTGTCCTCGCGGAGGTGCAGGTGGGATCAGCGGCCAGTAAAGCAGGTTTGCAAGCTGGCGACAGGATCGTTAAAGTCGATGGTCAGCAGTTAACTCAGTGGATGACGTTCGTTACTCTGGTGCGTGATAATCCGGGAACGCCGTTAGCGTTGGAAGTAGAAAGACAGGGGTCTCCCTTGTCTTTAACACTGATACCGGATACAAAACCCGGTAGCAAAGCAGAGGGTTTCGCGGGCGTTGTGCCTAAAGTTATTCCACTGCCAGATGAATATAAGACAGTACGCCAGTACGGGCCATTTAGCGCTATCGTTGAAGCCACGGATAAAACGTGGCAATTGATGAAGCTGACGGTCAGTATGTTGGGGAAATTGATCACCGGTGATGTAAAACTGAACAACCTCAGTGGGCCAATCTCAATTGCCCAGGGGGCTGGGATGTCAGCGGAGTTCGGGTTGATTTACTACCTGATGTTCCTCGCATTGATAAGCGTGAACTTAGGCATTATTAACCTGTTCCCATTACCCGTTCTTGATGGTGGGCATCTGCTGTTTTTGGCGATTGAGAAGCTGAAGGGCGGACCGGTATCCGAGCGAGTTCAAGACTTTAGTTATCGCATTGGCTCTATTTTGCTGGTGCTGTTAATGGGGCTTGCACTTTTCAATGATTTCTCTCGGTTGTAAGAGAGTTTGTTAGGAAGAACGCATAATAACGATGGCGATGAAAAAGTTGCTCATAGCGTCGCTGCTGTTTAGCAGCGCCACCGTATACGGTGCTGAAGGGTTCGTAGTGAAGGACATTCATTTCGAAGGCCTGCAGCGTGTCGCCGTTGGTGCGGCCCTCCTCAGTATGCCAGTTCGTCCTGGCGATACGGTGAATGATGAAGATATCAGTAACACCATTCGCGCGTTGTTTGCCACCGGCAACTTCGAGGATGTTCGCGTCCTGCGTGATGGTGATACCCTGCTTGTCCAGGTGAAAGAACGTCCAACAATCGCCAGCATTACTTTCTCCGGCAACAAGTCGGTGAAAGATGACATGCTGAAACAGAACCTTGAAGCTTCTGGCGTGCGTGTAGGTGAATCACTGGACCGCACCACTCTGTCTGATATCGAAAAGGGACTGGAAGATTTCTACTACAGTGTGGGTAAATACAGCGCCAGCGTTAAAGCTGTTGTTACCCCATTGCCGCGAAACCGTGTTGACCTGAAACTGGTATTCCAGGAAGGCGTTTCCGCGCAAATCCAACAGATCAATATCGTAGGTAATCACGCTTTTACTACCGAACAGCTCATCTCCAGCTTCCAGCTGCGTGATGAAGTGCCATGGTGGAATGTGATTGGTGATCGCAAATACCAGAAACAAAAACTGGCTGGCGACCTGGAAAGCTTACGCAGCTACTATCTGGATCGCGGTTATGCACGTTTTAACATTGATTCGACTCAGGTTAGCCTGACGCCGGATAAAAAAGGTATCTACATTACCATCAACGTGACCGAGGGCGAGCAGTACAAGCTCTCTGGCGTACAGGTAAGCGGTAACCTGGCGGGTCACTCCGCAGAAATTGAAAGTCTGACCAAGATCGAGCCGGGCGAGCTGTATAACGGCACCAAAGTAACCAAAATGGAAGATGATATTAAAAAGCTTCTCGGTCGCTATGGTTACGCTTATCCGCGCGTACAGTCTCAACCTGAAATCAACGATACGGACAAAACGGTTAAGCTGCATATCAATGTGGATGCTGGCAACCGTTTTTATGTTCGCAAGATACGCTTTGAAGGTAATGACACCTCAAAAGATTCCGTTCTGCGTCGAGAAATGCGTCAGATGGAAGGGGCGTGGTTGGGTAGCGATCTGGTCGATCAGGGTAAAGAGCGTCTGAACCGTCTGGGCTATTTTGAGACGGTGGATACCGAAACGCAGCGTGTTCCGGGTAGCCCGGATCAAGTTGATGTCGTCTATAAGGTGAAAGAGCGTAATACCGGTAGCTTCAACTTCGGTGTTGGCTATGGTACTGAGAGCGGTGTCAGCTTCCAGGTTGGCGTACAGCAGGATAACTGGTTAGGCACCGGTTACTCTGTGGGTATCAGCGGGACTAAAAACGACTACCAGACTTACTCTGAATTCTCCGTTACTAACCCGTACTTCACCGTTGACGGCGTTAGCCTCGGCGGTCGTATCTTCTATAACGACTTTAAAGCTGACAATGCAGACCTTTCTTCTTATACCAACAAGAGCTACGGTCTGGATGGTACCCTTGGGTTCCCGATCAACGAGTACAACACCTTGCGTGCGGGCTTAGGGTATGTCCATAACAGCCTGTCGAAAATGGAACCTCAGGTGGCAATGTGGCGTTATCTGGATTCTGTAGGTCAGAACGCCAGCACCACGAGTGATAACAACGGTTACTCGGCGGACGATTTCACCTTCAACTATGGTTGGACGTATAACAACCTCGACCGTGGCTACTTCCCTACGAAGGGCTCTCGCGTCAACCTGAACGGTAAAGTTACGGTTCCTGGCTCCGATAACGAGTTCTACAAAGTGACGGTAGATACCGCCTCCTACTTCCCGATTGACGACGATCACAAATGGGTGATTCTGGGTCGTACTCGTTGGGGCTATGGTGACGGTTTAGGTGGCAAAGAGATGCCATTCTATGAGAACTTCTACGCCGGTGGTTCCAGCACTGTTCGTGGCTTCCAGTCCAACAATATCGGTCCGAAAGCTGTTTATTACGGCGGCAGTGGGTTGAGTAACTGTAATACAACGGCCTTGGCATACTGTAAGTCCAGCGATGCCGTAGGTGGTAATGCTATGGGCGTTGC
The DNA here is from genome assembly GCF_900116535.1 of Kosakonia arachidis. Classification (GTDB taxonomy): domain Bacteria; phylum Pseudomonadota; class Gammaproteobacteria; order Enterobacterales; family Enterobacteriaceae; genus Kosakonia; species Kosakonia arachidis. The sequence goes on from NZ_FPAU01000003.1 coordinate 678,589, forward strand.
CAGCGTTGAGTTCATCACGCCGACGCCGTTCATCAGCGACAAATATGCTAACTCTGTACGTACCTCATTCTTCTGGGATGCCGGTAGCGTATGGGATACAAATTGGCAAAATACAGCAGAAATGAAAGCGTTGGGTATTCCGGATTATAGTGATCCGGCTAATATCCGCATGTCTGCTGGTATCGCATTACAATGGATGTCCCCATTGGGGCCGTTGGTATTCTCCTACGCCCAGCCGTTTAAAAAGTACGATGGAGACAAAGCGGAACAGTTCCAGTTTAACATTGGTAAAACCTGGTAATTCCGCACGGCAACGGAATGCATTCGCAGTGTAGTGATGGCTGTGGCTTTCAACCGAAAGCCCGGCCACGCAAAGAGCTGTACCTCCGGGTACAAACGGGATGGTAAGGAGTTAATTGTGAAAAAGTTGTTATTAGCTGCAGGTTTCGGTTTAGCAATGGCAGCGTCAGCGCAAGCCGCTGACAAGATTGCGATTGTTGATATGGGTAGCCTGTTGCAACAGGTTGCGCAAAGTTCCGGTGTTTCTCAGACGATGAAAAACGAATTCGGCGGTCGCGCGAGCGAACTGCAGGGTATGGAATCCGATCTGCAAGCCAAGGCCCAGCGTCTGCAACGTGATGGCTCTACCATGAAGGCTAGCGATCGCAGCAAACTGGAAAAAGACATCGCGACAGGTCGTCAGGAATTTGCCCAAAAAGCACAGGCTTTCGAGCAGGATCAGGCTCGTCGTTCTAACGAAGAACGTGGCAAGCTGGTGACTCGCATTCAGACTGCAGTGAAAAAAGTCGCTGCCGATCAGGGTGTTGATCTGGTTATTCCTTCCAACGCCGTTATTTACAACAGTAACGATGTAAAAGACATCACTGCTGATGTACTGAAACAGGTTAAATAAGTAATGCCTTCAATTCGACTGGCTGATTTAGCTCAGCAGTTGGATGCAGAATTACACGGTGATGGCGATATCGTCATCACCGGCGTTGCGTCCATGCAATCTGCCGAAGCAGGTCAAATCACTTTCATGGTCAACCCTAAGTACCGTGAACACCTGACCGAATGTCAGGCGTCTGCTGTCGTCATGACGCAAGACGATCTTCCTTTTGCCAAAAGCGCAGCGCTGGTCGTAAAAAATCCGTACCTGACCTATGCGCGTATGGCCCAAATTCTTGATACCACGCCGCAGCCGGCGAGCAGCATCGCGCCTGGCGCGGTGATTGACGCAACGGCCACTCTGGGTAGCAATGTAGCAATCGGCGCGAACGCGGTGATCGAATCCGGCGTTATCCTGGGCGATAACGTTATTATCGGCGCGGGTTGCTTTGTTGGGAAAAAAACAAAAATTGGTACAGGTTCGCGTTTGTGGGCAAATGTGACCGTTTACCACGAGATTGAGATCGGTGAAAATTGCCTGGTGCAATCGGGTTCGGTGATCGGCGCTGATGGTTTTGGTTACGCCAACGATCGCGGGAATTGGGTTAAAATCCCGCAGCTTGGCCGCGTTATCATTGGTAACAACGTTGAGATTGGTGCCTGTACTACAATTGATCGCGGCGCGCTTGACGATACCCGCATCGGCAATGGCGTGATCATTGATAACCAGTGTCAGATTGCACATAACGTTGTGATTGGCGACAATACGGCGGTTGCCGGTGGCGTAATCATGGCGGGCAGTCTGAAAATTGGCCGCTATTGTATGATCGGCGGCGCCAGCGTAATCAATGGGCATATGGAAATTTGCGACAAGGTTACCGTAACGGGGATGGGGATGGTCATGCGTCCTATCACTGAGCCAGGAGTCTACTCCTCAGGTATCCCGCTTCAGCCAAATAAAGTGTGGCGAAAAACCGCAGCCCTGGTGATGAATATTGATGATATGAGCAAGCGCCTGAAAGCTGTCGAGCGCAAGATTAATCAACAAGACGAATAATTCACCAGCATAACGCTTGTACACAAAGCCTCCCGGCGTCAGCGAAGCGGCAAAACGCCTCTGCGACGAGAAGCCTAAAGTGTGTATACTTCCCGGCCTGTTGGCTTTCTGATGATTGCCGCGGGCCGTATTATTATTGCCTTTTAGTATATTTAGACAGGAAGAGTATTTTGACTACTGACACTCATACTCTGCACATTGAAGAGATTCTGGAACTTCTGCCGCACCGTTATCCGTTCTTACTGGTAGACCGTGTGCTGGATTTTGAAGAAGGTCATTTTCTGCGCGCAGTAAAAAATGTTTCGGTAAACGAGCCGTTTTTCCAGGGGCATTTTCCTGGCAAACCGATTTTCCCGGGCGTGCTGATTCTGGAAGCAATGGCACAAGCTACCGGTATTCTGGCGTTTAAAAGCGTTGGTAAACTGGAACCGGGTGAGCTGTACTACTTCGCCGGTATCGACGAAGCGCGCTTTAAGCGTCCCGTTGTGCCAGGCGATCAGATGATCATGGAAGTCACTTTCGAGAAAACCCGTCGCGGCCTGACCCGCTTTAAAGGTGTCGCGCTGGTAGACGGTAATGTTGTTTGTGAAGCTACTATGATGTGTGCACGTAGCCGGGAGGCCTGATACGTGATTGATAAAACCGCCTTTATTCATCCAACTGCTATTGTTGAAGACGGTGCCGTTATTGGTGCCAACGCTCATATTGGCCCGTTTTGTATTGTTGGCCCTCACGTTGAAATTGGTGAGGGTACGGTTCTGAAATCTCACGTCGTGGTGAATGGCCATACGACGATTGGCCGCGACAATGAGATCTATCAGTTCGCATCCATCGGCGAGGTAAACCAGGATCTGAAATATGCTGGCGAGCCAACTCATGTGGAAATTGGCGATCGCAACCGCATCCGCGAAAGCGTCACCATCCACCGTGGCACAGTACAGGGCGGAGGGTTGACGAAGGTGGGCAGTGATAACCTGCTGATGATCAATGCGCATATTGCGCATGACTGTACCGTTGGCGATCGCTGCATTCTTGCAAATAACGCAACGCTGGCGGGGCATGTCTCCGTCGACGACTTTGCTATCATTGGTGGCATGACCGCAGTGCATCAGTTCTGCATTATCGGCGCGCACGTGATGGTTGGCGGCTGCTCCGGTGTGGCGCAGGATGTACCGCCTTATGTGATTGCTCAGGGCAACCATGCGACACCTTTTGGTGTGAACATTGAAGGCCTGAAACGTCGCGGTTTCAGCAAAGAAGCGTTAGTGGCTATCCGTAATGCGTACAAACTGTTGTACCGCAGCGGTAAAACGCTGGAAGAGGCGAAACCAGAGATTGCCGAGCTTGCTGCGAAGTATCCGGAAGTTGATGCGTTTATGCAATTCTTCGAACGCTCAACGCGCGGCCTGATTCGTCCATGATCGACAATCGTCCTCTTACGATAGCCCTCGTCGCCGGAGAAACCTCCGGCGATATTCTTGGTGCCGGTCTTATCCGCGCACTGAGAGCGCGTGTCCCCAATGCCCGTTTTGTCGGCGTTGCGGGGCCGCGTATGCAGGCTGAAGGGTGTGAAGCCTGGTATGAGATGGAAGAGCTTGCGGTGATGGGTATCGTTGAGGTGCTTGGCCGTCTGGGCCGTCTGTTGCATATCCGTGCTGATTTAACACGTCGCTTTAGTGAGCTGCGACCAGATGTCTTTGTCGGTATCGATGCGCCGGATTTCAACATTACCCTCGAAGGCAATCTGAAAAAGCAGGGTATCAAAACCATCCATTATGTCAGTCCATCCGTCTGGGCGTGGCGGCAAAAACGCGTTTTCAAAATTGGCAGAGCCACCGATCTGGTGCTCGCATTTCTGCCTTTCGAAAAAGCGTTTTACGACAAATTTAGCGTGCCGTGCCGTTTTATCGGCCATACCATGGCGGATGCGATGCCGCTGGATCCGGATAAAAGTGCAGCGCGCGATCATCTGGGAATTGCCCATGATGTTCACTGTCTGGCATTACTGCCGGGTAGTCGTGGCGCTGAGGTGGAAATGCTTAGCGCTGATTTCCTGCGTACCGCGCAGTTGCTGCGTGAACGCTACTCCGATCTTAAAGTGGTGGTACCGCTGGTCAACGCCAAACGGCGCGAACAGTTTGAGCGGATTAAGGCGGAAGTTGCTCCCGATCTGCCAGTGCATATGCTGGATGGTATGGCGCGTGAGGCAATGATCGCCGCCGATGCGGCCTTGCTGGCTTCCGGCACTGCTGCACTGGAGTGCATGCTGGCGAAATGCCCGATGGTCGTAGGGTATCGCATGAAGCCATTTACGTTCTGGCTGGCCAAAAGGCTGGTGAAAACGCCTTATGTTTCGCTGCCAAATCTGCTGGCCGGACGTGAACTGGTGAAAGAATTGTTGCAGGATGAGTGCCAGCCGCGTGCGCTGGCCGATGCACTAGCACCGCTATTGGCTAACGGTAAAACCAGCCACGAAATGCATGACACTTTCCGCGAACTGCACCAGCAGATTCGCTGTAATGCCGATGAGCAGGCGGCTGACGCAGTACTGGAGTTAGCACAATGATGGAGTTTATTTATCCACACGCGCATTTGGTTGCCGGTGTGGATGAGGTAGGGCGCGGGCCTTTGGTGGGCGCGGTAGTGACGGCGGCGGTGATCCTCGATCCTAAGCGTCCAATCATTGGCCTGAACGATTCGAAAAAACTCTCTGAAAAACGCCGTCTGGCGCTGAGTGAAGAGATCAAAGAGAAAGCGTTGTGCTGGAGTCTGGGGCGCGCCGAACCACATGAAATTGATGAACTGAATATTCTCCATGCCACTATGCTGGCGATGCAGCGTGCAATTGCCGGGCTCTCTATCGTCCCGGAATTTGTATTGATTGATGGCAACCGTTGCCCGACATTGCCAATGCCTTCTCTGGCCGTAGTGAAAGGTGATAGCCGGGTAGCAGAAATCAGTGCGGCATCGATTATCGCAAAAGTCACGCGAGATGCCGAAATGGCTGAGCTTGATCTTCTTTTTCCGCAATATGGTTTTGCGCAACATAAAGGCTACCCAACGGCTTTCCATCTGGCGAAGCTGGTGGAACATGGCGCAACTGTGCATCATCGGCGCAGCTTTGCGCCGGTTAAACGCGCACTGGACCTTGTGTCCTGATTCTTGTAAACGTGAAATAACCAGGCTGGGATCTGAAAATGGCTGAACCACGTTTCGTACACCTGCGGGTGCATAGCGACTACTCCATGATTGACGGGCTGGCGAAAACCGGGCCGCTGGTGAAAAAGGCGGCCGCGCTCGGCATGCCTGCGCTGGCGATCACCGATTTTACGAACCTTTGTGGTCTGGTGAAGTTTTACGGAACGGCGCACGGAGCCGGAATGAAACCGATCGTTGGCGCCGATCTGCATGTACAGAGCGATCTGTTAGGCGATGAACTGACGCAGCTCACCGTCCTTGCGGCCAACAATATTGGTTACCAGAATCTGACATTGCTGATTTCGCGTGCCTACCAGCGTGGCTATGGCGCGCTGGGACCGTGGATCGATCGCGACTGGCTACAGGAGTTCAGCGAAGGGTTGATCCTGCTCTCCGGCGGGCGCATGGGCGACGTGGGTAAAAGCCTGTTGCGTGGCAACAGCGTGCTGGTTGAACAGTGTCTTGATTTCTACAAAGAGCATTTCCCCGATCGCTACTACCTTGAGTTGATCCGCACGGGTCGTGCTGATGAAGAGCCTTACCTGCATGAAGCGGTAAAACTGGCGGAAGAGCACGGTCTGCCGGTCGTGGCGACCAACGATGTACGCTTTATTGATGCAGGCGACTTCGATGCGCATGAAATCCGTGTCGCCATCCATGACGGTTTCACTCTGGACGATCCCAAACGTCCGCGTAATTACTCCGCTCAGCAATATATGCGCAGTGAAGAGGAGATGTGCGAACTCTTCTCCGATATCCCGGAAGCGCTGGAAAATACTGTCGAAATCGCCAAACGCTGCAATGTAACCGTACGCCTTGGTGAATACTTCCTGCCGCAGTTCCCGACCGGTGATATGACCACTGAAGACTTCCTCGTGGAGAAAGCGAAAGTGGGTCTTGAAGAACGTCTTGCGTTTCTCTTCCCTGATGAGCAAGTGCGTGCAGAGAAACGTCCGCCATACGACGAGCGTCTTGATATCGAGTTGCAAGTTATCAACCAGATGGGGTTCCCCGGTTACTTTCTGATCGTGATGGAGTTTATCCAGTGGTCAAAAGATAACGGCGTGCCGGTAGGGCCGGGGCGTGGTTCGGGCGCCGGATCGTTGGTCGCTTATGCACTGAAAATCACTGATCTCGACCCGCTGGAATTTGACCTGCTCTTCGAACGTTTCCTTAACCCAGAACGTGTATCGATGCCCGACTTCGATGTTGACTTCTGTATGGAGAAGCGCGACCAGGTTATCGAGCACGTAGCAGACATGTACGGGCGCGATGCGGTATCGCAGATCATCACCTTCGGAACCATGGCGGCGAAAGCGGTTATCCGCGACGTGGGCCGCGTACTGGGTCACCCGTACGGTTTTGTGGACCGCATATCTAAACTGGTGCCGCCGGATCCTGGTATGACGCTGGCGAAAGCGTTTGAAGCCGAGCCGCAATTGCCGGAAATATACGAAGCGGACGAAGAAGTGAAAGCGCTGATCGATATGGCGCGTAAGCTGGAAGGTGTGACGCGAAACGCGGGTAAACACGCTGGCGGCGTGGTAATTGCACCCACCAAAATTACCGACTTTGCCCCGCTGTACTGTGATGAAGCCGGTCAGCACCCGGTTACCCAGTTTGATAAAAACGATGTTGAATATGCCGGGCTGGTGAAGTTTGACTTCCTTGGTTTGCGCACACTGACCATCATTAACTGGGCGCTGGAGATGATCAATGCCCGGCGCGAGAAGAACGGCGAGCCGCCGCTGGATATCGCCGCTATTCCGCTGGATGACAAAAAAAGTTTCGACATGCTGCAACGCTCGGAGACCACTGCGGTGTTCCAGCTTGAATCTCGCGGCATGAAAGATTTGATTAAGCGCCTGCAACCCGACTGCTTCGAAGATATGATCGCGCTGGTGGCCCTGTTCCGTCCGGGGCCGTTGCAGTCGGGCATGGTAGATAACTTCATCGACCGTAAACACGGGCGCGAAGAGATCTCTTATCCCGATGTGCAGTGGCAGCATGAAAGTCTGAAACCGGTACTGGAGCCGACCTACGGCATTATCCTTTACCAGGAACAGGTGATGCAGATTGCCCAGGTGCTTTCGGGTTATACCCTTGGCGGCGCGGACATGCTGCGTCGTGCGATGGGTAAGAAAAAGCCGGAAGAGATGGCCAAGCAGCGCGGCACCTTTGAAGAGGGCGCGAAGAAAAATGGCGTCGACGGCGAACTGGCGATGAAAATCTTTGACCTGGTAGAAAAATTCGCCGGGTATGGATTTAATAAATCGCACTCTGCCGCCTATGCTTTGGTTTCATACCAGACGCTGTGGTTGAAAGCGCACTATCCGGCTGAGTTTATGGCGGCGGTAATGACTGCTGATATGGACAACACCGAAAAAGTCGTCGGTCTGGTGGATGAGTGCTGGCGCATGGGGCTGAAAATCCTGCCGCCAGATATTAACTCCGGGTTGTACCATTTCCACGTCAACGATGACGGTGAGATTGTTTACGGTATCGGGGCGATTAAAGGCGTCGGTGAAGGTCCGATTGAGGCGATCATCGAAGCGCGTAATAACGGCGGTTACTTCCGTGAACTGTTTGATCTGTGCGCGCGCACAGACATTAAAAAGCTTAATCGCAGGGTGCTGGAAAAACTGATTATGTCCGGGGCGTTTGACCGCCTTGGGCCGCATCGTGCGGCGCTGATGAACTCGCTGGGCGATGCGCTTAAAGCCGCCGATCAGCATTCGAAAGCAGAGGCGATTGGCCAGGCCGATATGTTCGGCGTGCTGGCCGAAGAGCCAGAGCAGATAGAGCAGTCTTACGCCAGTTGCCAGCCGTGGCCGGAGCAGGTGGTGTTGGATGGTGAACGTGAAACGTTAGGTCTCTACCTTACGGGTCACCCGATTAACCAGTATTTGAAAGAAATTGAGCGCTATGTCGGAGGCTACCGGCTGAAAGACATGCATCCGACCGAACGTGGGAAAGTTACCACTGCGGCGGGGCTCGTCATTGCCGCGCGGGTTATGGTCACCAAGCGCGGCAATCGTATTGGCATCTGTACGTTAGATGACCGTTCCGGGCGTCTCGAAGTGATGTTATTTACTGATGCCCTGGATAAATACCAGCAGTTGCTGGAAAAAGACCGCATACTTATTGTCAGCGGACAGGTCAGCTTTGATGACTTTAGCGGGGGACTTAAAATGACCGCCCGTGAAGTTATGGACATTGACGAAGCCCGGGAAAAATACGCCCGTGGGCTTGCTATCTCGCTGACAGACAGGCAAATTGATGACCAGCTTTTAAACCGACTCCGTCAGTCTCTGGAACCCCACCGTTCGGGAACCATTCCAGTACATCTCTACTATCAGAGGGCGGATGCACGCGCGCGGTTACGCTTCGGCGCAACGTGGCGCGTCTCTCCGAGCGATCGTTTACTCAACGATCTGCGTGGCCTCATCGGTTCGGAGCAGGTGGAACTGGAGTTTGACTAATACAGGAATACTATGAGTCTGAATTTCCTTGATTTCGAACAGCCGATTGCTGAGCTGGAAGCGAAAATCGATTCCCTGACTGCTGTTGGCCGTCAGGATGAAAAACTGGATATAAATATCGACGAAGAAGTGCATCGTCTGCGCGAAAAAAGCGTAGAGTTGACGCGCAAAATTTTCGCCGATCTTGGCGCATGGCAGGTAGCCCAACTTGCGCGACATCCGCTACGTCCTTACACCCTGGATTATGTCCGCCTTGCGTTCGATGAATTCGATGAACTGGCTGGCGATCGTGCTTATGCCGACGATAAAGCCATTGTTGGCGGTATCGCGCGTCTCGACGGTCGCCCGGTAATGATTATCGGCCACCAGAAAGGCCGCGAAACCAAAGAGAAAATTCGCCGTAATTTTGGTATGCCAGCGCCAGAAGGTTATCGTAAAGCGTTGCGTCTGATGGAAATGGCAGAACGTTTTAACATGCCGATTATCACCTTTATCGACACCCCTGGCGCCTACCCGGGCGTGGGTGCCGAAGAGCGTGGTCAGTCGGAAGCGATCGCCCGCAACCTGCGTGAAATGTCCCGCCTGAGCGTACCGGTGATCTGCACCGTGATCGGTGAAGGCGGCTCTGGCGGCGCGCTGGCGATTGGCGTAGGCGATAAAGTGAATATGCTGCAATACAGCACCTATTCTGTTATCTCGCCGGAAGGTTGTGCTTCTATTCTGTGGAAAAGCGCCGACAAAGCGCCGTTGGCCGCAGAAGCAATGGGCATCATCGCGTCGCGTCTGAAAGAACTGAAGTTGATCGACTCGATCGTTCCGGAGCCGTTGGGTGGCGCGCATCGCAATCCGCAAGCGATGGCTGCTTCGCTGAAAGCGCAACTGCTGGCCGATCTCGCCGATCTGGATGTGCTGAGCAAAGACGATTTGCGTAACCGCCGCTACCAACGTCTGATGAGCTACGGCTACGCCTGAGTTTCGTTGCATTCATGAAAAGCCGCATCGCTGTGCGGCTTTTTTTATATCTGCGGTTTACCTCAACTATGCTTAGCTTAGGTTTTTAACGGAGGTAGCTGTGAATATTATTGCCATCATGGGACCCCATGGCGTTTTTTATAAAGATGAGCCGATCAAGGAACTGGAACAGGCGCTACAGGCGCAAGGGTTTCAGATTATCTGGCCCCGAAACAGTACCGACTTACTGAAGTTTATCGAACATAACCCGCGTATTTGCGGTGTGATCTTTGACTGGGATGAGTACTCACTCGATCTGTGCAGCGATATTAATCAGCTAAATGAATACCTTCCGCTGTACGCGTTTATCAATACCCACTCCTCCATGGATGTCAGCGCGCAGGATATGCGCATGGCGTTGTGGTTTTTCGAATACGCCCTTAGCGTGGCGGATGAGATTGCCACGCGTATTGTCCAGTACACCAAAGAGTATCTGGAAAACATCACGCCTCCGTTTACCCGGGCGCTGTTCACCTACGTAAAAGAGGGAAAATACACCTTCTGCACGCCAGGACATATGGCAGGAACGGCGTACCAGAAAAGCCCGGTAGGCTGCTTGTTTTACGATTTCTTCGGTGGTAACACGCTAAAAGCTGATGTTTCGATCTCTGTGACCGAGTTGGGATCGCTGCTGGATCATACCGGCCCACATCTGGAGGCTGAAGAGTATATCGCCCGTACGTTTGGGGCCGAGCAGAGCTATATGGTGACTAACGGTACATCGACCTCCAACAAAATTGTCGGTATGTATGCCGCGCCAGCGGGCAGTACCCTGCTGATTGACCGTAACTGTCATAAATCGCTGGCGCATCTGTTGATGATGAGCGATGTCACGCCGTTGTGGCTGAAGCCAGGACGCAACGCACTGGGGATTCTGGGTGGTATACCGCGCCGCGAGTTTACCCATGCTAGCATCGAACAAAAAGTTGTGGCCACAGCGGGGGCGCACTGGCCAGTACACGCAGTGATTACTAACTCCACGTATGATGGGCTGCTGTACAACACCGACTGGATTAAAAAGACGCTGGATGTGCCGTCGATCCATTTCGATTCCGCCTGGGTGCCATACACCAATTTTCACCCTATTTATGCCGGAAAAAGCGGTATGAGCGGCGAGCGGGTGCCGGGGAAAGTCTTCTTTGAAACACAATCGACACATAAAATGTTGGCGGCATTCTCGCAGGCATCGTTGATTCATATTAAAGGTGAATATGATGAGGACACGTTTAACGAAGCTTTTATGATGCACACCACCACATCGCCGAGCTATCCGTTAGTGGCATCGATCGAAACGGCCGCAGCGATGTTACGCGGGAACCCTGGTAAGCGCTTAATTAACCGCTCGGTTGAACGGGCGCTGCATTTTCGCAAAGAGGTACAACGGCTTAAGGATGAAGCCGATGGCTGGTTCTTTGATATCTGGCAGCCAGAAGAGATTGATGAAGCTGACTGTTGGCAGGTCGCACCGGGTGAAACATGGCATGGTTTTCGCGATGCGGATGCCGACCATATGTTCCTCGACCCGGTCAAAGTGACCATCCTGACGCCAGGTATGGACGAGCAGGGAAATATGAGCGAGGAAGGGATCCCGGCAGCGCTGGTGGCGAAGTTTCTTGATGAACGCGGTGTGGTGGTGGAAAAAACCGGGCCGTATAACCTACTGTTCCTGTTCAGTATCGGCATCGATAAAACCCGGGCAATGGGGTTGTTACGTGGACTGATGGAGTTCAAACGAGCCTACGATCTTAATCTGCGGGTTAAGAACATGTTGCCGGATCTCTATGCTGAAGATCCTGATTTCTATCGCAATATGCGGATTCAGGATCTGGCGCAGGGGATCCATAAGCTTATTCGCCAGCACGATCTACCGCGTTTGATGTTGCAAGCTTTCGATGTATTGCCGGATATGAAGTTGACACCACATCAGGCATGGCAGCGGCAAATCCAGGGCGAAGTGGAAACGGTAGAACTGGAAAAACTGATCGGGCGGATCTCGGCCAATATGATCCTGCCCTATCCGCCTGGTGTACCGTTGGTGATGCCCGGTGAAATGATTACTGACGCCAGCCGCCCGGTGCTTGATTTCCTGTTGATGCTATGCGCGATTGGTCGCCACTATCCGGGCTTTGAAACTGATATTCACGGCGCGAAACGGGATGAAGAGGGCACTTATCGGGTACGAGTCCTAAAAGCCCGCTAATCTGTTGCGGCTTGCTGTGAGCGGGGGTAACGTTCAGGCATTGAGAAAAGGAGAAACTATGCTGGGCTTAAAACAGGTACATCACATTGCGATCATTGCCACGGATTATTCTGCAAGCAAAGCGTTCTACTGCGATATCCTTGGTTTTACGCTACAGAATGAAGTTTATCGCGAGGCGCGCGATTCGTGGAAAGGCGATCTGGCGCTGAACGGTCAGTATGTGATTGAGCTGTTCTCCTTTCCGTTTCCACCTGCGCGTCCCAGCCGCCCGGAAGCTTGCGGCCTGCGCCATCTGGCGTTCACCGTTGATGATATCGACCTGGCGGTGGCACATCTGGAATCGCACGGCGTGAAGTGTGAAGCGATACGTGTCGATCCTTACACTGATAAACGTTTCACCTTCTTTAACGATCCTGATGGCTTGCCACTGGAGCTTTACCAGCAGTAATACTTGCCACACAACGCGATGCCCGGTAACGTGCCGGGCATCAATTCTGTTTTGAAAACCACTATGACCACGCCACTTTTCGCGCCATTATCCACTGCATCACGCCAGTTTCTGGTGGCCTTCAGCGGTGGGCTGGATTCGACCGTGCTGTTGCACCAAATGATGCTCTGGCGCGAGCAACAGCCCGATATCCGGCTACGGGCAATCCATATCCATCATGGGCTGAGTCCGCATGCGAATATGTGGGTTGAGCATTGCCAGTCGCTTTGTGAGCTCTGGCAGATTCCGCTAACGGTGCAATACGTGACCCTGGTCGATAATGGTGAGGGCATTGAAGCGCAGGCGCGGAAAGCGCGCTATCAGGCATTTCGTCAGGCGTTAAAGCCCGGTGAAGTGCTGCTTACCGCACAGCATCTGGATGATCAGTGCGAAACTATGCTGCTGGCGCTTAAGCGTGGCAGTGGGCCGGCCGGGCTTGCCGCAATGCCGCAAAGCTTACCTTTTGCCGGAACGCAGCTTATCCGTCCGCTGCTCAACTTTTCGCGCGGTACACTGTATCAATGGGCGCAGCAGCATGATTTGCGCTGGATTGAGGATGAAAGTAACGCGGATGTCCGTTTTGACCGCAATTTTTTGCGCTTGCAGGTGCTGCCACTACTGACGGCACGCTGGCCACATTTCGCCGATGCCGTCGCGCGTAGCGCTGCGCTTTGTGGGGAGCAGGAGCAGTTGTTGGATGAACTGCTGGCTGGCGAACTGGCGGCGGCGACTACGCAGGAAGGCGCGCTGAACATTGCGGCACTGCAGACGCTGAGCGATGTTCGCCGCAACGCCCTGCTACGCCGTTGGCTGGCACAGCAGGGGGCGGTGATGCCGTCCCGCGCAATGCTTAGCCGCTTGTGGTTTGAAGTGGCACAGGCGCGTGACGATGCGGAGCCTTGTCTGCGGCTGGGCGAGTATGAAGTACGTCGTTTTCAGGGCGATCTCTACTGGATTAAAACGCAGTTCAGCCAGCGTAATACGCAACTGAACTGGCCGACACTTTTTGCGCCGCTGTTGTTACCGGCCGGGCTGGGGGAACTGTCGCTGATCGCCGGGGGAGAATTACGGGCGCCAGCTACGGAAGAGAGGGTTTCTGTGCGTTTCCAGGCGTCTGGTTTGTTACATATCGCCGGTCGTCATGGTGGACGTAAACTGAAAAAAATCTGGCAGGAGTTCGGCGTGGCGCCCTGGCGGCGTGACACGACGCCGCTGCTGTTTTATGGCGAAACGTTAATCGCAGCGGCGGGCGTTTTTGCTACGCAACAAGGACTTAAAACGGCCGGACAGGAAGGTGTGACGTTGGTGTGGAAAAAGTAGAGGGCAGCCTGCGCTGCCCGTTGAATATCAGGACTCGCTCACCACGACGGTGCCGATTTCAGGATGGCTGAAGCTGGCAATTTTATCGAGGCGCACTTCGCGTGAGACGCCTGCGATATCAACTACCAGATACTCCACGTTTTTACGTGAGACTAAATCGTTGGCTTTGGCGCTGAGAACCTCGCCGTCTTTCAATTCCAGCGCCAATAAAAGATGATGCTGGCAGGCGAGTTCAAGATTGTCATAGTCATCACAGTTGATGGGTTGATAGGCATCATTCATTGACATAATCGCTCACCAGTAAGTTCGCGGCCGCATATGCCGCCTTTTCCCTGACCGACTCTGAAAGGGTGTCATCCGACGCCATTTCATTCAGCACTTTCAACACGCACCCCAGCGCATCCGGGATATACCCCAAATCTCCGCTGGCGATTTCCGCATACCGTTTGCGTACTAACTCACAATAATTGTTCACATCTCCTCCTGTCAGCTACCTGACTTTACTGTGAGATAACACTAAGCCTACGAAGATTAATACTGTTTAGCAAGGCGACTATAACATAGCTTACCCGCCATTATCAGCGTGATGGCGAATGATGCGCACAAGAGATAACAGCGCTTTAACCCTGAATTCGCTACAATAGCGGCCATTTTATGCAGGAGTGGTGTTATGGCCTTAAAAGCGACTATTTATAAAGCGATGGTTAATGTTGCCGATCTGGATCGTAATCGGTTTTTAGATGCGACGCTGACGCTGGCCCGCCATCCTTCCGAAACCCAGGAGCGCATGATGTTGCGTCTGCTGGCGTGGATTAAATACGCCGATGAGCGGCTGCAATTCACTCGCGGCCTGAGCGCTGAAGATGAGCCGGAAGCCTGGTTGCGTAATGATTATCTGGGCATTGATTTGTGGATCGAACTGGGGCTGCCGGACGAAAAACGGTTGAAGAAAGCCTGTACACAGGCGAAAGACGTGGCGTTATTTGCCTATAATTCCCGGGCGGCGCAGATCTGGTGGCAGCAAAATCAAAGCCGTTGCGCGAGCTTCGGCAACTTAAGCATCTGGTATCTGGATGATGAACAACTGGCGGCGCTCAGCGCGTTTGCCAACGATCGTACCATGACGCTACAGGCTACCTTGCAGGATGGTGCCATCTGGCTTTCCGATGAAACGCAGAATCGGGAAATCCACCTTGAAGCCTGGCAGCAGCCATGATTACGATCTCCCGCACGGTCTCCATTGCTGAGGATGAACTGGAGATCACCGCTGTGCGGGCGCAGGGCGCGGGTGGCCAACATGTGAATAAAAGTTCGACGGCTATCCACCTGCGTTTTGATATTCGAGCGTCAAGCCTGCCGGAGTATTACAAGGCGCATTTGCTGGAGGCTTCGCACCATCTGATCAGTAGTGATGGCTGGGTTGTGATAAAAGCGCAGGAATATCGCAGCCAGGAGATGAACCGCGAAGCGGCGATCGCTCGCCTGGTGGCATTGATCAAAGAATTGACCGCAGTGCAAAAAAGCCGCCGTGCAACGCGCCCGACCCGTGCTTCAAAAGAACGCCGGTTAACGAGTAAGTCGCAAAAGTCATCGGTAAAAGCGCTGCGTGGCAAAGTCCGTCGCCATGATGGCTGACGGTCAACAAGAGAATTGTGCATAAGGAATCGAGTGTGAAAAAAGCGATTTTATCTCTGCTGGCCGGGTGTACGCTGTTTACCCTTTTCGGCTGTAATAATCGGGGTGACACCGAGATGGTGCAGCCGACGCAAATTGAAGAGCTGAAACCGATGCAGCAGAGCTGGCGCGGTGTTTTACCCTGTGCCGATTGTGAAGGTATCGAAACGTCGCTATTTCTGGAAAAGGATGGCAGTTGGGTGATGAACCAGCGCTATCAGGGCGGAAAAGGTCCGGTGGTCTTTGGCTCTTACGGTAGCTGGGCGCGCACGGCCGATAAACTGATCCTTACCGACACGCAGGGTAAAAAAACATGGTTCCGTGCGAAAGGCGATGCATTGGAGATGCTGGATCGGGAAGGCAATCCGATTCATTCACAACTGAACTATACGCTGCAACCGGTGAACGCGTCGCTTCCGGCTACGCCGATGGCGATGCGCGGTATGTACAGGTATATGGCCGATGCGGCAGTCTTTACGGACTGTGCAACCGGGAAGCAGGTCGCAGTGGCAAGTAATGCTCAGCTTGAGCGTGATTATGCGGTTGCGCGCGGTACCGAAAGCAAACCGATTCTGCTGATGGTGGAAGGGCACTTTGCCTTTGAACCGAACCCCGATACCGGTGCACCACAGAAAGTGCTGGTCATTAATAAGAAAGGGCGGTTCAGCGCCAATAAAAACTGTGATGATTAAGCCTTCGGCGCCATAAAAAACTGCACCTGACTCAGTTGGTATCCAACTTTTGGGGTGCAGTCCACAAGCGGGGTTTTTTGTCGGCTTAGCCTTTAATGGCTTTCACCAGGTATTCAAGGATGTCGCCGGTTTTGATGAGCTGCTTCTCGCCGTTGCGACGATATTTGTATTCAATATCGTCGTTGTCGAGGTTGCGATCGCCGATCACCACCGTGTGGGGGATACCGATCAGCTCCATATCAGCAAACATCACGCCCGGACGCTCTTTACGGTCATCCATCAGCACTTCAATGCCCTGCGCGCGTAATTCGGCGTAGAGTTTTTCCGCCAGCTCCTGCACTCGGTAGGATTTGTGCATATTCATCGGCAGCAGTGCAACCTGGAACGGCGCAATAGCGTCCGGCCAAATGATCCCTCGCTCGTCGTTGTTCTGCTCGATCGCTGCAGCGACCACGCGCGTTACACCGATGCCGTAGCAGCCCATGGTCAGGATCTGGTTGCGGCCATCTTCACCCTGTACCGCCGCGTTCAGCGCCTGGGAATATTTGGTGCCGAGCTGGAAAATATGACCCACTTCGATACCGCGTTTAATCAGCAGTGTACCTTTACCGTCCGGGCTTGGATCGCCAGCGACGACGTTACGGATATCCGCTACTTCCGGCGTTACTACATCGCGATCCCAGTTGATGCCGAAGTAGTGTTTACCGTCGATATTCGCCCCTGCAGAGAAGTCGCTCATCGTGGCAACGGTACGGTCGATTACCAGCGGAATTGACATATTAACCGGGCCAAGGGAGCCTGGACCGGCATTGACCACGGCGCGAATTTCCGCTTCGGTGGCGAAAGTTAACGGTGCAGCAACCTGCGGCAGTTTTTCCGCTTTCACTTCGTTCAGCTCGTGGTCGCCGCGTACCAGCAGCGCGACCAGAGGGTAGCTGCTGCCTTCCACGGCTTTCACCAGCAGCGTTTTTACCGTTTTTTCAATCGGCAGATTGAACTGTTCAACCAGCTCGGCGATGGTTTTAGCGTTTGGCGTATCCACCAGCGTCATTTCCTGCGTGGCAGCAGCGCGCGGTTCTTTTGGTGCCAGCGCTTCGGCAAACTCGATGTTGGCGGCGAAATCGGAGGAGTCAGAGAAAATAACATCATCTTCACCACTCTGCGCCAGCACCTGGAATTCATGGGATGCGCTACCGCCGATCGAACCGGTATCGGCCTGTACAGCGCGGAAATCCAGTCCCATACGGCTGAAGATTTTGCTGTAGGCGGCGTACATTGCATCATAGGTTTCCTGCAACGATTCCTGAGAGGTATGGAAAGAGTAAGCATCTTTCATCAGGAATTCTCGGGAACGCATAACGCCAAAGCGCGGGCGCACTTCATCGCGGAACTTGGTCTGGATCTGGAAGAAGTTCAGCGGCAGCTGTTTGTAGGAGTTCAGCTCATTACGGATCAGATCGGTAATGACTTCTTCGTGAGTCGGGCCGAGGACGAACGGGCGATCGCCGCGATCAACAAAACGCAGCAGTTCCGGGCCATACTGCTCCCAGCGACCACTTTCTTGCCACAGATCGGCTGGCTGCACCACTGGCATGGACACCTCAATCGCACCGGCATTATTCATCTCTTCACGCACGATGTTTTCGACTTTTTTCAGGACGCGCAGACCGGTCGGCAGCCAGGTGTATAACCCGGAGGCCAGTTTGCGGATCATCCCGGCGCGCAGCATCAACTGGTGGCTGATGACTTCGGCGTCGGCAGGCGTCTCCTTCAGAGTGGAGAGCAAGTATTGGCTAGTACGCATGTTGTTACGGTTCCATTTGGACAATCGGAACAGGCCCGAAATCAGGCCTGACACAAAAAAAGTGGTTTAGTTTATCAGCCTGGCAGAGATGCCAAAAGAGAGGGGAATAAAATTAGCGTGCTTCCAGCGCAAAGACTTCGAATCCTGCCGCCGTTACGCGCCAACGCACATTAAAATCCAGCAGCCAGACGGCGTAAGTTTTCCCTTGTTCTTCCTCTTTTCGGTAGGCCGGACGTGGATCCTGTGCCAGAACTTCCAGCAAAAAGACTCTGAGGTAGGGATAACGCTTTTCCAGCCCGCTAAGCTGTGACTCCACTTCGGTTGTAAAGCTAACCGGGATGCTGGCAACCGGTGCCAGCTGCGCATAGCTGGCTTGTGCATCGGGCACGGCTTCGGCAAAGGGCAGATAAGGTTTGATATCCACCACCGGCGTACCATCAACCAGGTCCAGGCTACCGAGCTGTAAAATCACCTGATCTTTATGGCAGCGGATCCCTTTTAATTCGACCAGCGACATGCCTATCGGGTTGGGTCGAAACGTTGATCGTGTGGCGAAGACGCCCATTCTTGCATTGCCCCCGAGCCGCGGCGGGCGCACCGTAGGACGCCATCCGCCTTCCATCGTTTGATGAAAAACGAAAAGCACCCACAAATGGCTGAACCCTTCAAGGCCGCGTACTGCATCGGGTTGATTATAGGGAGGAAGCAAGTGAAGTTCGCCGCCGCCATGCTTCACCAGACCCGGCTGGCGCGGTACGGCAAACTTCTCTTTATACGGTGAACGAATGACACCTATTTGCCCGAAAGCAAAGGTACTACTCATTTCGCCGAAACGTCGAGGGCGGACCCCACGCAGATGGCCTGGCGGTAGCAGCCCGGAGTACCGCTGGTCACTTCACAGCTATGCAGCAGAACAGCATTGGCTTTGGCTTTTTTCGCCGCATTAATCTGCATGCGTTTGCGGGCAGTCGGGATGTTCGGCGGGGAGTCCTGGTTGCTGGCCTGACAGGATTCACCGGTTACTTCACCCAGATCGCGGAACGGTTTACCCACTAAATCTTGTGCATCAGTGATGATGCGTACCGGGGCAGGGCGTATCACTTTCGGTTTTACCGGCTCTGGTTTTGGCGTCACAGCGCTACTTTGTGCCGGTTCGACAGGGGATCTGCTTAGCAAGGAGCAGCCGCTCAACATGAGTGCTAATAAACAGATCGGTAAAGCACGCATAATCTTTCCTCAAAGTGATTTTCTTAACGCCGCATATTGAATCAGGGACGTGCACAAATGACAAGGCGGGCTTTAGCCCGCCTTGAATGATATTACAGACTGATGAGGAGATTACCAGCCTTTCACCGCACCGCCATTGAAGACTTTGTTTGCTGCTTCGTTCACTTCATCTGACTCGTAAGCCTGAACGAATTTTTTCACATTTTCCGCGTCTTTATTATCTTCACGGGCAACGATCAGGTTCACATATGGGGAGTCTTTATCTTCAACGAAGATACTGTCTTTTGCCGGAGTCAGGCCGATCTGGCTGGCATAAGTGGTGTTGATCACGGCCAGTGCAATCTGTGCGTCATCCAGAGAGCGCGGCAGTTGCGGCGCTTCCAGCTCAACAATCTTCAGGTGTTTCGGGTTTTCGGTGATATCCAGTACGGTTGGCATCAAGCCCACGCCATCTTTCAGTTTGATCAGGCCTTGTTTCTGCAACAGCAGCAGGGAACGGCCGAGGTTAGTCGGATCGTTTGGTACGGCAATCTGAGAACCATCCTGCAATTCAGACAGCGATTTGATTTTTTTGGAGTAGCCTGCAATCGGATAAACAAATGTGTTGCCGACCGGAACCAGTTTGAAACCGCGATCTTTGATCTGCTGATCGAGGTAGGGTTTGTGCTGGAAAGCGTTTACATCGATATCGCCTTTGCTCAGTGCTTCGTTTGGCAGTACATAGTCGTTAAAAGTCACCAGCTCAACGTTGAGGCCATATTTCTCTTTCGCCACTTTCTGTGCTACTTCTGCAACCTGCTGTTCAGCACCAACAATCACACCGACTTTGATGTGATTTGGATCCTTTTCATCCTGGCCGCATCCGACCAGTGCCAGAGAACCAAGCAGAGCCCCTACGGCCGCAAAGGTCTTGAATTTAAAAGCCATGTTATTTCCCTTCTCTCAGAGTCGTTATGTTGTGTAACGTTATTTGTGCGTTACAGCCCGGACGATACGATCGCCCGCGAACTGAATTAAGTAAACCAGAACCACGAGTAATATCAGTACGGTATTCATCACTAATGGGTTATAGGTCACGTAGCCATACTGGATGCCCAGTTGCCCCAGACCGCCTGCGCCGACGGCACCGCCCATTGCGGAATAACCGACGAGGGTAATTAGCGTAATAGTCGCTGCATTAATGAGTCCCGGCAGCGCTTCCGGCAACAGCACTTTGCGGATGATCTGCATTGGCGTTGCGCCCATAGCTCGGGACGCTTCAATCAGGCCTGCCGGCAGCTCCAGCAGGGTGTTTTCCACCATACGGGCGATAAACGGCGCGGCACCAACCGTCAGCGGTACAATGACGGCGTACAGACCAATTGAGGTGCCGACAATCACGCGCGTGAAAGGAATCATCCAGACCAACAAAATAATGAACGGTATGGAACGGAAAATGTTTACCAGCGCAGAAATCACCCGATACAGGCCCGGGTTTGGCATGATCTGACCTGGACGCGTGACATACAGCAGCACGCCAAACGGCAGACCCACGACAAACCCCAGCAGACCGGAGGCAAAGGTCATAAACAGTGTTTCCCAGATGCTGCGGGCAAAGAGCCACATCATTGCCTCAGACATAACCGAGTACCTCTATTTTTACATGGTGTTCCTGCAACCAGGCGATGGCCGCCTCGGTATCCTGCTGAGTGCCGTGCATTTCCGTCAGCATAATGCCGAACTTCACGCCGCCCGCGTAATCCATCTGCGCGCTAATAATGTTGTTGTTCACGTTGAAACGACGCGCGGTTTCAGACAACAGCGGCGCGTCCACCGACTGACCCGTAAACTCCATACGCAGCATCGGTACGCTGTCAGCCTGCGGTTTCTGCTGCAGGCGTTGTGCATAATCTTCCGGAATATCGAGATGCAGCGTGGACTGAATAAACTGCTGCGCCAGCGGCGTTTTCGGATGGGAAAAGACTTCGCTCACTGTATCCTGCTCAATCAATTCACCATTACTGATAACGGCCACGCAGTCGCAAATACGCTTAACCACATCCATCTCGTGAGTGATCAGCAGAATGGTCAGACCAAGGCGACGGTTGATGTCTTTCAGCAATTCAAGAATGGAACGGGTTGTTGCCGGATCCAGCGCACTGGTGGCTTCGTCGCACAGTAACACTTTCGGGTTGCTGGCTAGCGCACGGGCGATCGCCACTCGCTGTTTTTGCCCTCCGGAGAGGTTGGCCGGATAGCTGTCATGTTTCTCGCCAAGACCGACCAGATCAAGCAGTTCTTTTACCCGGCGATTGATCTCGTCACGCGGGGTATTATCCAGCTCCAGCGGTAACGCAACGTTACCGAAAACGGTGCGCGATGCCAGCAAATTAAAGTGCTGGAAGATCATGCCGATTTGGCGGCGAGCTTTAGTTAATTCCGCTTCAGAGAGTTTGGTCAGTTCCTGGCTATCGACCAGCACACTGCCTTGCGTTGGACGCTCAAGCAGGTTAACACAACGGATAAGGGTACTTTTCCCCGCGCCTGATGCGCCAATAACGCCATAAATTTGACCAGCGGGAACATGCAGGCTGACGTTATTCAGCGCCTGTATAGTACGGTTTCCCTGCTGGAACACTTTGGTGATATTCGAAAGTTTAATCATTAGATTATTTTTATCGTATAAGAGTGAGCCGTGGCATTTTGTTCTGCCGGTTACGGGCGTACCCGTAAACAGAGCGGATGGTAAGGCATCCAGACGTCTAAATCAATGTCGCTCGCAATGATGAGCACTTTCCTGCGTTGTGAAACATGAGATACTAAGCTTCTATGCCTTTTTCAGGAGTAAACCCGTGACAAAGTCAGTACCCGCTATTTTCCTCGATCGTGATGGCACGATTAACGTTGATCATGGCTACGTGCATGAGATCGATAATTTTGAATTTATTGATGGTGTCATCGATGCCATGCGCGAACTTAAAGAGATGGGCTATGCGCTGGTTTTGGTAACGAACCAGTCTGGTATTGCTCGCGGTAAATTTACCGAAGCGCAGTTTGAAACGCTGACTGAGTGGATGGACTGGTCGCTGGCCGATCGCGGCGTGGATCTGGACGGCATCTATTATTGTCCGCATCACCCACAGGGAACCGTTGAAGAGTTTCGTCAGGTTTGCGATTGCCGTAAGCCACATCCGGGGATGTTGATCTCTGCCCGCGATTTCCTGCACATCGATATGTCTGCTTCTTATATGGTAGGCGATAAAATAGAAGATATGCAGGCGGCACAGGCTGCTCAAGTAGGAACGAAAGTGTTAGTGCGCACGGGAAAACCGATCACACCGGAAGCGGAAAAAAGCGCTGATTGGGTGATTAATAGCCTTGCGGAGCTGCCTTTAGCTATCAAAAAGCACCAAAAATAACCGTTATGCCGAAAAGATGAGCGGTTGAAATAAAAATGCATTTTTCCGCTTGTCATTCCTCTCCGGCTCCCTATAATGCGCCTCCATCGACACGGCGGATGTGAATCACTTCACACAAACAGCCGGGCCGGTTGAAGAGAAAAATCCTGAAAATCAGGGTTGACTCTGAAAGAGGAAAGCGTAATATACGCCACCTCGCGACGAAGCGCTGAAAGCCGCGTCGCAACTGCTCTTTAACAATTTATCAGACAATCTGTGTGGGCACTCAGGTGACATGGATTCTTGATGTCTTCGGACAAAAAATGAATACCAAGTCTCACGGGTGAACACGTAATTCATTACGAAGTTTAATTCGATGAGCATCAAACTTTAAATTGAAGAGTTTGATCATGGCTCAGATTGAACGCTGGCGGCAGGCCTAACACATGCAAGTCGAACGGTAGCACAGAGGAGCTTGCTCTTCGGGTGACGAGTGGCGGACGGGTGAGTAATGTCTGGG
>NZ_FPAU01000011.1 GCF_900116535.1 Kosakonia arachidis
TTGTAAAGAAATTCGGTGGAGCGGTAGTTCAGTCGGTTAGAATACCTGCCTGTCACGCAGGGGGTCGCGGGTTCGAGTCCCGTCCGTTCCGCCACCCTAATTAGGGGCGTAGTTCAATTGGTAGAGCACCGGTCTCCAAAACCGGGTGTTGGGGGTTCGAGTCCCTCCGCCCCTGCCAGAAACAATCCTTAGCGTTTGCTAAGGATTTTTTTTGCTTTTTTTTCAGCGACCTTCATACGGAAGATGCCAGCTTAGCAGGCATCCTTGCTTCATATTTCAATCGATCACTTTTATCTTTAAAAGATCTTTGATTTGGTTCTGTTTATCGCTGTTCTGCAACCAAATGGCGTAAAGTGGACGAGAAAGGGTTGCGGTATCGGCGACCAGATGTAAACCAGCTTTTTGTTCTGCCCACAACACCGGTAGCCAGGTACATCCATTTAGATGTGACAATTGCTGATGCGCGACTTCCGCAGAACTGGTCGTCAATGTGGGTACATCGTCACTGGCGATCAATTCCGCTTCATGCTGCTGAAAATCAGCCCCCCACTCCAGCCGCAAGTAATTTAGTTCCGCTTTATTTTTACCCGGCTCAGCAGAATAGAGCGCGAGCGTAAAATGCCCCAATAGTTGACTGCTGAATTCATCCATTTTCGGTGTTTCGGTGGTGATCAGAAGATCCAGTTGCCGCTCATGTAACTGTTTAACTAATGACTGACGTTGTGCAATACGAGCTTCGAATTGCAGATTTCCCTGGAGCTCATAAAGCCTGCTTAGCCAGTCACTGAGCATACATTCCCATAATGATGCGCTGGCACCGATAGAAAATTGGTGATGCCGCGAAGTATGTGCAACCTCTTTCCGCGCAGCCTGCCACGTACTCATAAGCGTCTCTGCATAGGGCAGAAGCTTCTCTCCAGCCGCCGTAAGACGAATATTATTACGGTGACGAGTAAAGAGATTAACCCCAAGCTGGTTCTCCAGCTGGCGAATACGAAAACTCACTGCGGACTGTGTTAGGTAGAGTGATTCCGCCGCACGGCCGAAGTGACGAGTCCTGCTTACTTCCAGGAAAGTTTTTAGCAATTCCGTATCCACGGTTTTCTCCACAAAAATATTTGTCGTAATGATTTAAATGTTTTGTTTTACACTCTGTCAAGCGTAACTAATACTCCGCGCCATAAATAGCTCGGCCAAAGAATTAGGAGCGTGCAGGATGGCGGAAAGCTTTACGACGACGAATCGTTTTTTCGACAATAAAAATTATCCACGCGGGTTCTCGCGCCACGGTGACTTCACCATCAAAGAGGCTCAACTGCTTGAGCGTCACGGCTATGCGTTTAACGAGCTGGAGCTTGGAAAACGTGAACCAGTGACCGATGAAGAAACGCAGTTCGTCGCAGTTTGTCGTGGAGAGCGTGAACCCAACACGGAAGCAGAACGTGTCTGGCTCAAGTATATGGCTCGCATTAAGCGACCGAAGCGTTTTCACACCTTGTCGGGTGGAAAACCGCAGATGGAAGGCGCGGAAGATTACACTGAGTCTGACGATTAAGAGAAAGGGGCGAATGCCCCTTTTTTACGTCAGCATATTTTGCAGATGAATGAGTAACCTGTCGATTGCGCGGTAACTTAGTGCTTCTTGCAGGTGTGTTCGCTGGATCTCATCCTGTTGTTCCAGATCAGCGATAGTTCTTGCAACCTTCAGTAGGCGTTGCCAGGCCCGTATAGATAAACCCAGATGTGTTAGCGTCTCTTCCAGCCATTCCCCATCCTCTTTTGCAAGCAAGCAGAACTGTTTTGTTTCGCTGCTTTCCAGCTGGGCGTTGAGCTTCTTTTGTCGTTTATGCTGACGAGCATGAGCCTGAATAACACGTGAGCGCACAACCTCACTGCATTCACCCTTCTGCTGGGGTTGGCTCATTAAGCCGGGAGCAGGCAGCGGTATTTCCAGCGAGAGATCAAACCGGTCGAGAAAAGGGCCTGATAACCTTCCCAGATACCGCAGCGTCTGTTCAGGCGTGCTGCGATTATGGTTACCCTGATAGTGCCCGGTTGGGCTGGGATTCATAGCTGCAATCAACTGAAAGCGCGCAGGATAAGTGATTTTCGCTCTTGTCCGTGAAATATGAATCTGGCCTGACTCCATCGGTTCGCGTAGAGCATCCAGTACGCGCCTCTCAAACTCAGGTAGTTCATCCAGAAACAGTACACCGTTGTGTGCCAGCGAAATTTCACCGGGCCCTGGTAATGCCCCTCCCCCAACGATTGCTGTCAGCGAGGCGCTGTGATGCGGCGTTCTGAATGGCCGTCGTCGCCAGTGGCGAATGGGGCTATTGCTGTTGAATACACTCATCACTGCTGCACTTTCCAGGGCTTCCTGATTATTAAGCGGTGGCAATAATCCCCCGAGTCTACTAGCCAACATGGTTTTTCCTGTTCCAGGTGGCCCTATTAGCAATAAATTATGCCCGCCTGCCGCAGTGATTTCTAAAGCGCGTTTCCCTTGCTGCTGTCCAATTACATCGCTTAGATCCCCGCTGTGCTTCTCCTGAACGACCTCAACGGGGGATGGTGTTAAAAGGGCGTGTTTTCCTTCGAGAAAAGCGCATACCTCCTGCAAATGGGCGGCTATGTGGCAATCTTCCGTTTCAGCAAGGCTGGCCTCAGCTTCATTTTCCTGAGCAATAATGATGCGACGTCCGGCTTTCACTGCTTCCATGACACAAGAGATAGTGCCGGAGATTCCACGCAATGCGCCTGTAAGGGCAAGTTCACCAACGAACTCGTAGTTACTCAGCATTGGTGCTGTTAATTGCTCTGAGGCCTCCAGAAGCGCAATAGCGATGGGTAAATCGTATCGTCCGCCTTCTTTTGGAAGATCGGCCGGTGCGAGATTGATCGTGATCCTCTTTGCCGGGAAATCATAACCACTGTTGATGATCGCGCTGCGTACCCGATCGCGTGCCTCTTTGACGGTCGTCTCGGGTAATCCGACAATGGTGAGCCCTGGAAGTCCATTGCTGATATGCACTTCGACCGTCACCAATGGCGCCGTAACGCCAAGCGCCGCTCGGGTATAAATGACTGACAATGCCATAGTTCCTCCTTGCCATGGTCATTATCTGTTCGTCGCTTTTACCTTTCATTAGTGATATTGAGCATTTACGTGGACGTTTCCGGTAATTTGTTGCAAGTTCGCCCTCTTTTCATTGCACTGGAAGTGCGCTCGCAATATTGATTTCGTTGAAAAACCAGTGAAATATTTTCACGAGCTTTTTTTGTTATATAAAACAATGAGTTTTTGCTAGCTTATGAGCAATAGCGCAAAAGCGGTCATAAATTTTTCTTGTGTCTTGTCTGAAATCTGTGTTACCTCTTTAGGTATTCCTTCGAACATGAAGCAAGAACGAACAAACATGAAAGCCCTTCTACGAGTGATTAGCCTGGTCGTGATTAGCGTGGTGGTGATTATTATCCCACCGTGCGGGGCTGCACTTGGACGAGGAAAGGCTTAAAAAACAAGCCTTAACGAACTAAGACCCCCGCACCGAAAGGTCCGGGGGTTTTTTTATGACTTAAAAATATAATCGAGGAGCAGAGAATGAATTGCAGTACAGAATTCTGTTTCTCCCGATATACGGCGGGGAACTGACTATGAATGGGGCGCAGTGGGTAGTACATGCTTTGCGGGCACAGAAAGTGGATACGGTTTTTGGCTATCCGGGTGGCGCAATCATGCCGGTTTACGATGCATTGTATGACGGCGGCGTGGAACACCTACTGTGCCGGCACGAGCAGGGCGCTGCGATGGCCGCTATTGGCTATGCTCGCGCAACGGGTAAAACAGGCGTATGTATTGCGACATCTGGTCCGGGCGCAACCAATCTGATTACTGGCCTTGCCGATGCGTTGTTAGATTCAGTTCCTGTGGTGGCAATTACGGGTCAGGTTGCGGCTCCGTTGATGGGAACTGACGCGTTTCAGGAAGTGGATGTGTTGGGCTTATCGCTGGCCTGCACCAAACACAGCTTTCTGGTTGAGTCTCTGCAAGAGCTGCCGCGCGTAATGGCTGAAGCCTTCCATGTCGCCAGTTCTGGCCGCCCTGGCCCGGTTCTGGTTGATATTCCGAAAGACATCCAACTGGCGAGTGGCGATCTTGAACCCTATTTCGCTACCGTTGATGAGGTAATCTCCTTCCCGCAGGCGCTGGTTGATCGGGCTCGCCAGATGTTATCGCAGGCTAAAAAACCGATGTTGTATGTTGGCGGTGGCGTTGGTATGGCACAGGCGGTTCCTGCTCTGCGTGAGTTCCTGGCTGCAACACAGATGCCGGTGGTGTGTACACTGAAAGGTCTGGGCACAGTGGCACCAGAATATGCTTATTACCTCGGTATGCTGGGGATGCACGGTACTAAAGCGGCGAACTTTGCGGTTCAAGAGTGCGATTTGTTGGTTGCTGTTGGCGCGCGGTTCGACGATCGCGTGACCGGTAAGCTGAATACCTTTGCGCCGCATGCCAAAGTGATTCATATGGATATCGATCCGGCGGAAATGAGTAAGCTGCGTCAGGCGCATGTCGCCTTGCAGGGTGATTTGAATACGTTGCTCCCGGCGTTGCAACAGGCGCTGTCCATTGATGCATGGCGACAGTACGCTGCAGACTTACGCCGTGAGCACGCATGGCGTTATGACCATCCTGGCGAGGCGATTTATGCGCCGCTGCTGTTAAAGCAACTTTCTGAACGTAAACCGACGAACAGCGTAGTGACGACCGATGTCGGGCAGCATCAGATGTGGGCTGCGCAGCATCTTGAATTTGATCGTCCGGAAAATTTCATCACCTCCAGCGGTTTAGGCACGATGGGTTTTGGTCTGCCTGCTGCCGTTGGCGCGCAAGTCGCCCGCCCGGAGGATACAGTCATCTGTATCTCTGGTGACGGTTCCTTCATGATGAATGTACAAGAGCTGGGCACCGTAAAACGCAAACAGTTACCGCTGAAGATGGTATTGCTGGACAACCAGCGTTTAGGAATGGTTCGACAATGGCAGCAGTTGTTCTTTAACGAGCGTTATAGCGAAACTATTCTGACTGATAACCCCGATTTCCTCATGCTGGCCAGCGCCTTTGGCATTCCGGGCCAGCACATCACCCGTAAAGACCAGGTTGAAGCGGCACTCGACACCATGCTTTCGAGCTCAGGGCCATACCTGCTTCATGTCTCAATCGATGAACTTGAGAATGTCTGGCCCTTGGTGCCGCCCGGCGCCAGTAACTCACAAATGCTGGAGAAATTATAATGATGCAACATCAGGTCGCCGTTGAGGCTCGCTTCAATCCGGAAACATTAGAACGCGTGCTGCGTGTGGTACGCCACCGTGGTTTTCAGGTATGCGCGATGAATATGGAAACCGCCAGCGATGCGCAGAATATAAATATTGAATTGACCGTTGCCAGTCCGCGGCCTGTCGAATTACTGTTTAGCCAACTGAGCAAACTTGTCGACGTTGCCCGGGTTGATATCCGACAGCGCGCAACATCATCACAATCACAACAAATCCGCGCGTAAGCGCAAAAGGAAGAACAATGACGACGAAAAAAGCAGACTACATTTGGTTCAATGGGGAGATGGTTCGTTGGGAAGAAGCGAAAGTTCACGTGATGTCCCACGCTCTGCACTACGGCACCTCTGTCTTTGAAGGCATCCGTTGCTACGATTCGCACAAAGGCCCGGTAGTCTTCCGCCATCGTGAACATATGCAGCGTCTGCATGATTCCGCCAAAATTTACCGTTTCCCGGTTTCCCAGAGCATTGATGAACTGATGGAAGCCTGCCGCGAAGTGATCCGAAAAAACAACCTGACCAGCGCGTATATCCGTCCGCTGATCTTTGTTGGCGACGTTGGTATGGGCGTGAACCCGCCTGCGGGCTACAGCACTGACGTGATTATCGCTGCGTTCCCGTGGGGCGCTTACCTCGGCGCAGAAGCGCTGGATCAGGGGATCGATGCGATGGTTTCTTCGTGGAACCGTGTTGCGCCGAATACCATCCCAACAGCCGCGAAAGCTGGCGGCAACTATCTCTCCTCTTTGCTGGTCGGCAGCGAAGCGCGCCGTCACGGTTATCAGGAAGGTATCGCGCTGGATGTGAATGGTTATATCTCTGAAGGTGCGGGCGAAAACTTGTTTGAAGTGAAAGACGGCATCCTGTTTACTCCGCCGTTCACCTCTTCTGCACTGCCGGGGATCACCCGTGATGCCATCATCAAGCTGGCGAAAGAGCTGAATATTGAAGTTCGCGAGCAGGTACTGTCCCGCGAATCGCTGTACCTGGCGGATGAAGTATTCATGTCCGGTACCGCTGCTGAGATCACCCCGGTTCGTAGCGTTGATGGTATCCAGGTTGGCGAAGGTCGTTGCGGTCCGGT
The DNA here is from genome assembly GCF_900116535.1 of Kosakonia arachidis. Classification (GTDB taxonomy): domain Bacteria; phylum Pseudomonadota; class Gammaproteobacteria; order Enterobacterales; family Enterobacteriaceae; genus Kosakonia; species Kosakonia arachidis. The sequence goes on from NZ_FPAU01000011.1 coordinate 6,430, forward strand.
CACCAAACGTATTCAGCAAGCATTCTTTGGCCTCTTCACTGGTGAAACGGAAGATAAGTGGGGCTGGTTGGATCAAGTTAATCCATAACTATAAATTTACCTCCCTAAATCATTTGCGTTGCAGCAAGGCAGCCAACGTCGCTGCGGCGCAAAGGGTGACGGGAAGGACAGACGGGAGTAAAAGAGCATGCCTAAGTACCGTTCCGCCACCACCACTCACGGGCGCAATATGGCGGGTGCCCGCGCGCTGTGGCGCGCAACCGGGATGACCGACGCCGATTTCGGCAAGCCGATTATTGCTGTCGTGAACTCATTTACCCAGTTCGTGCCTGGGCACGTTCATCTGCGCGATCTTGGTAAGCTTGTTGCAGAGCAAATCGAAGCCGCAGGTGGCGTGGCGAAAGAGTTCAACACTATTGCTGTCGATGACGGTATCGCCATGGGCCACGGTGGCATGCTGTATTCATTGCCCTCCCGCGAGCTGATTGCTGATTCTGTTGAATATATGGTAAATGCCCACTGCGCCGATGCGATGGTGTGTATTTCCAACTGCGACAAAATCACCCCGGGGATGTTGATGGCTTCTCTGCGCCTCAATATTCCGGTGATTTTCGTCTCCGGCGGTCCGATGGAGGCCGGTAAGACCAAACTCTCCAACCAGATCATCAAACTGGACCTGGTTGATGCGATGATTCAGGGCGCAGATCCCAAAGTCTCTGATGACCAGAGCGAACAGGTTGAACGTTCCGCATGCCCGACCTGTGGCTCCTGTTCCGGCATGTTTACCGCAAACTCGATGAACTGCCTGACTGAAGCGCTGGGCCTGTCACAGCCAGGAAACGGTTCGTTATTGGCTACCCATGCCGATCGCAAAGAGTTGTTTATCAATGCCGGCAAACGCATTGTTGAGCTGACGAAACGTTACTACGAGCAGGATGATGCTTCGGCGCTGCCACGCGCTATCGCCAACAAAGCGGCGTTCGAAAACGCCATGACGCTGGACATCGCAATGGGCGGTTCGACCAATACCGTTCTGCACCTGCTGGCGGCGGCGCAGGAAGCCGAAATTGATTTCACCATGAGTGACATCGATCAGCTTTCCCGCAAAGTTCCGCAACTGTGTAAAGTCGCGCCGAGTACGCAGAAATACCATATGGAAGATGTCCACCGTGCAGGTGGCGTACTGGGTATTCTGGGGGAATTGGATCGCGCAGGCCTGTTAAACCGTGACGTGAAAAACGTGCTTGGTCTGACGCTGCCGCAAACGCTCGAGCAGTACGATGTCATGCTGACCAAAGACGAAGCGGTGAAAACCATGTTCCGCGCTGGCCCGGCAGGTATTCGTACCACACAGGCTTTCTCACAGGATTGCCGCTGGGACACGCTGGATGACGATCGCGCTGCAGGTTGTATTCGCTCGCTGGAGCATGCATACAGCAAAGATGGCGGCCTGGCCGTACTGTACGGCAACTTTGCCGAAAATGGCTGCATCGTGAAAACCGCAGGCGTGGATGACAACAACCTGAAATTCACCGGCCCGGCAAAAGTATATGAAAGCCAGGATGCGGCGGTTGAGGCTATTCTCGGCGGTAAAGTGGTGGCTGGCGATGTTGTGGTCATCCGCTATGAGGGGCCGAAAGGCGGACCGGGCATGCAGGAGATGCTGTACCCGACCAGCTTCCTGAAGTCGATGGGGCTGGGTAAAGCTTGCGCACTGATCACCGACGGCCGCTTCTCTGGTGGGACATCCGGCCTTTCCATCGGTCACGTTTCCCCGGAAGCGGCCAGCGGCGGCAACATCGGGCTGATTGAAGATGGTGACATCATCGCTATTGATATCCCGAACCGTGGTATTCAACTGCAGGTCAGCGAGCAGCAGTTGGCGGCGCGTCGTGAAGCACAGGAGGCCCGCGGTAATAAAGCCTGGACGCCAGTGGATCGCGAACGTCAGGTCTCTTTCGCGCTACGCGCTTACGCCAGCCTCGCAACCAGTGCAGACAAGGGTGCGGTGCGCGATAAATCCAAACTTGGGGGTTAATAATGGCCGAATCCCAACCCCTCTCCGCCGCCCCCGAAGGGGCGGAGTATTTGAGGGCAGTATTGCGCGCGCCGGTTTATGAAGTGGCGCAGGTGACGCCGCTGCAAAAAATGGACAAGCTATCTTCGCGTCTGGATAACGTCATTCTGGTAAAACGCGAAGACCGCCAGCCGGTGCACAGCTTCAAGCTGCGTGGCGCTTACGCGATGATCGCAGGGTTAACCGCCGAGCAGAAATCGCATGGCGTAATCACGGCATCCGCAGGCAATCACGCGCAGGGTGTGGCGATGTCTTCTACGCGCCTCGGCATCAAATCGCTGATCGTGATGCCAGTGGCCACCGCCGATATCAAAGTCGATGCGGTACGCGGCTTTGGCGGGGAAGTGCTGCTGCACGGTGCCAATTTCGATGAAGCGAAAGCCAAAGCCATTGAGCTGTCGCAGCAGCAAGGGTTCACGTTTGTCCCGCCGTTCGATCATCCAATGGTGATTGCCGGGCAGGGAACGCTGGCGCTGGAGTTGTTGCAGCAGGATGCACATATCGACCGGATCTTTGTACCGGTCGGTGGCGGAGGCCTGGCAGCGGGTGTAGCGGTGCTGGTTAAGCAACTGATGCCACAAATCAAAGTGATTGCTGTCGAAGCGGAAGATTCCGCCTGCCTGAAAGCGGCGCTGGACGCCGGGCATCCAGTCGATTTACCCCGCGTTGGGTTGTTTGCCGAAGGCGTGGCGGTTAAACGTATCGGTGAAGAGACCTTCCGTCTGTGCCAGGAGTACCTCGACGATATCATTACTGTCGATAGCGATGCGATTTGCGCGGCGATGAAAGATCTGTTCGAAGATGTGCGGGCGGTCGCGGAACCCTCCGGTGCGCTGGCGCTGGCGGGGATGAAGAAATATATCGCCAAACACGACATTCATGGTGAGCGGCTGGCGCATGTGCTCTCTGGCGCAAACGTCAATTTCCACGGCTTACGCTATGTTTCTGAGCGCTGTGAGCTGGGTGAGCAACGCGAAGCGCTGCTGGCGGTGACCATCCCAGAAGAGAAGGGCAGTTTCCTGAAGTTCTGCCAGTTGCTGGGAGGACGTTCCGTCACCGAGTTTAATTACCGTTTCGCCGATGCGAAAAATGCCTGCATTTTTGTCGGCGTACGTTTGAGCCGTGGTCTGGAAGAGCGCCAGGAGATCCTTTCATTGCTAAACGGCGGTGGTTACAGCGTGGTGGATCTCTCTGACGATGAGATGGCGAAACTGCACGTACGCTATATGGTTGGCGGGCGCCCATCGAAACCGTTACAGGAGCGTTTGTACAGCTTCGAGTTCCCGGAATCACCGGGCGCGTTGCTGAAATTCCTGCATACGCTCGGTACGTACTGGAATATTTCGCTATTCCACTATCGCAGCCATGGCACGGATTATGGCCGTGTACTGGCGGCGTTTGAACTGGGCGATCACGAGCCGGATTTCGAAACCCGTCTCAATGAACTGGGTTACGACTGCCACGATGAAACACATAACCCGGCATTCCGTTTTTTCCTGGCGGGTTAGTTGTTCGGCAGAATTTTCCAGAAGGCATCGATAAGCGGCTCATAGAGCCGCTTTTTTTGTACGCATACACCAAGCTCAAACGGTGTTTTTTCATCGCTACGTTCGAGGATCATCACGCGATTCCGCACTGGCTCCGGACTGTTCTCGAGCACCACTTCCGGGATCAGCGCCACGCCACACCCCAGCGCCACCATGGAGACCATTGCTTCGTGCCCGCCAACGGTCGCGTAAATGGCTGGGTTGCTGATTTTGTGGCGGCGGAACCACAGCTCAATGCGCCGACGCACCGGCCCCTGATCGGCCATGATAAATGGCACCGTCGACCAGTCAGGCTCGGTTTGCGATACCTGGTTACGCACCGGGCACGGCAACGCTGGAGCAATCAGCACTACTGCGAGATTCTCCAGCATTGAAAACGCCACCGCGCCAGGAAGCGTTTCCGGCTTACCGGCAATCGCCAGATCCGCTTCACCGGTGACCACTTTTTCCATGGCATCGGCAGCATCGCCGGTTGTGAGTTTGATCTCCACCGACGGATGTTCAGCACGGAAGTGGTCGAGGATTGGCGGTAAATGGCTGTAGGCTGCGGTGACCGAACAGAACAAGTGTAGCTCGCCGGAGAGTGACGGGCCTTGCTGGTCTATCGAATGGCGGAGTTGCTGATACTGTAATAACGTTTGTTGAGCAAAGGTGCGTAACTCTTCTCCCGCATCGGTCAGCGTGACGGTGCGGTTATCGCGTACAAACAGCGGTTGCCCAAGATCTTCTTCCAGTCGCTGGATCTGGCGTGAAAGCGTGGAGGGACTGACATGCATAGCGCGCGCGCTGCGGCCAAAATGGCGGCTTTCCGCCAGATGCAGGAAGGTTTTCAGATCGCGTAAATCCATGAGACAGACTCCACAAATTTACATTGCAAAAATTGCAATGTGACATTGTTAATATATCAATTTAAGCAACGCATTTCCTGTCATATAGTGGGTTCAATCTCGCAATCAGCGAACTGAACAATAAGCACGACAACACAACATCATGAGGTCTTACCATGGCTAACTACTTTAATACACTGAACCTGCGCCAGCAGTTGGCACAGCTGGGTAAATGTCGCTTTATGGCGCGTGAGGAATTTGCCGATGGCGCAAGCTACCTTCAGGGTAAAAAAGTGGTCATTGTCGGCTGTGGAGCTCAAGGTCTTAACCAGGGCCTGAACATGCGCGACTCTGGTCTGGATATTTCTTACGCTCTGCGTAAAGAAGCTATCGCAGAAAAACGTGCCTCCTGGCGTAAAGCGACTGAAAATGGTTTTAAAGTAGGGACCTACGAAGAACTGATCCCGCAGGCGGATCTGGTTGTTAACCTGACGCCGGACAAGCAGCACTCTGACGTTGTGCGCTCCGTACAGCCGCTGATGAAAGATGGCGCGGCACTGGGTTACTCCCACGGTTTTAACATCGTCGAAGTGGGCGAGCAGATCCGTAAAGACATCACTGTCGTGATGGTGGCACCGAAGTGCCCGGGTACGGAAGTGCGTGAAGAGTACAAACGCGGCTTTGGCGTACCGACACTTATCGCTGTTCACCCGGAAAACGATCCGAAAGGCGAAGGCATGGCGATTGCTAAAGCATGGGCTGCGGCCACCGGCGGCCACCGCGCAGGCGTTCTGGAATCCTCTTTCGTAGCGGAAGTGAAATCTGACCTGATGGGTGAGCAGACCATTCTCTGCGGTATGTTACAGGCAGGTTCTCTGCTGTGCTTCGACAAACTGGTGTCCGAGGGTACTGACCCGGCTTATGCAGAAAAACTGATTCAGTTTGGTTGGGAAACCGTAACCGAAGCTCTGAAGCAGGGTGGGATTACGCTGATGATGGATCGTCTGTCTAACCCGGCGAAACTGCGTGCTTACGCGCTGTCCGAACAACTGAAAGGTATTATGGCGCCGCTGTTCCAGAAACATATGGACGATATCATCTCTGGCGCATTCTCTTCTGGCATGATGGCTGACTGGGCCAACGATGATAAAAAACTGCTGACCTGGCGTGAAGAGACCGGTAAAACCGCATTCGAAACCGCACCGCAGTTTGAAGGCAAAATTAGCGAGCAAGAGTACTTTGATAAAGGCGTGTTGATGATTGCGATGGTGAAAGCGGGCGTTGAACTGGCGTTCGAAACCATGGTGGCTTCCGGCATTATCGAAGAGTCCGCTTACTATGAATCGCTGCACGAACTGCCGCTGATTGCCAACACCATCGCGCGTAAACGTCTGTATGAGATGAACGTGGTAATTTCCGATACCGCAGAGTACGGCAACTATCTGTTCTCTTACGCTTGCGTACCGCTGCTGAAAGAGTTTATGACTACGCTGCAAACCGGCGATTTGGGAAAAGCGCTTGCGGAAGGCGCGGTTGATAACGCGCAACTGCGTGATGTGAATGAAGCGATTCGCGGCCATGCGATTGAAAAAGTTGGCCAGAAACTGCGTGGCTACATGACGGATATGAAACGTATCGCGGTAGCGGGTTAATTTCCCGGCAGGCGGTATTCGTCAGGCTGTAAAGCTAAGATGTAAGCCCGGAGGCACGCACGCCTCCGGGCTTTTTTACGTCCTGGCATCAGTTACGATCTTTTTTTGATCATTCGCTTGTTGGATACCTTCTTATGTAATATTGTTAGTTACATGAAAATAAATAACTCATTTTCCGCGACATTGCACATCCTGCTCCACATGGAACAGGCCGATAGCCCGATGACATCGGAACAGATGGCTGAATACATTGACGGTAATCCTGCGTTTATTCGCAAGTTGCTCGCCGGGTTACGGGAAAAGCAGATTGTCTGTGCGACCAAAGGGCACCACGGCGGCTGGCGGCTTTGTCGCTCCGCCAGTCATGTCACTCTCTACGACATCTACATTGCACTGGGATCTCCTGCGTTGTTCGCATTAGGCAATCGTAATGAGAACCCTGAGTGTCTGGTTGAGCAAGGGGTGAACCGGGTGATGTCATCGACGCTTGCCGACGCACAATCACTGATTCTCGAACGTTTTAAAAACCTGACGCTACAAGATATCGGCGCGGAATTTATCAGTTATTTCAGCGAAAAGGGGCACCACTGATGATTGAAAATTTAACAACCTGCCTGATGATTGCACTGGCTGCCAGCAGCATTTCAATAACGGTAACGCAAACGGAGCTATTTGCGGCTTATCGTGAATGGACGGTGAAAAAGAACGCGATGATAGGGCACTTGTTTCAGTGTTTCTATTGTCTCAGCCACTGGGCGGTATTTGGCGGCATGTTGGTGTACCGCCCTGCACTGCTGCATAGCGGTATCGCATTGATTGACTGGGTGATGACGGCGTTTATTACCATTACCCTGGCGACGTTGATTAATGGACTGATGTTTAAAGTGTTCCAGGCGGCAATCAGCATGCATGTGATGAAGCATGACGCGCAGCAGAAGCTCCAATCACACAAATAAAAGCAGCCTCTCTGTAATGAGAGGCTTAATCATTAGTTACGGTACAGCACTTTGATGATGTGGTAACCGAACTGGGTGTGCAGCGGGCCAGTTGGCTCCAGTACCGGGCAGGAAAACACCACTTTATCGAACGCGGGAACCATCTGGCCCTGGCGGAATTCGCCCAAATGTCCGCCTTTTTTGCCTGATGGGCAGATAGAATGTTTCTTCGCCAGCTTCTCGAAATCGCCGCCGTTTTTGATCTGTTCCAGAAGATCCAGTGCCAGTTTCTCTTCTTTAACAAGGATATGCAGTGCTGCTGCAGTTTTTGCCATGATCGTGCCTTGAGTGGTATGGATTTGGCTGGCTATACTACCACGCGTTTATACACTTCGATCTTCATTCTGCCTCGCTATGCGTTGCGCCTGCGTCTCGACTTATTCGTGGGCCTCGCACCTTTGGTGCCGCAACAAGCCGCGTTAAAATCTGTTCCCGGCAGATTCGTTATCCCGACGTGAGTAAGTGGCTGAAGATTCGCGGTCTGAATGATTTTGTGTATATATTTCCCTTCCAGACTTTTCATTGAGTGATTTTTTTATGCGTTTAAACCCCGGACAACAACAAGCTGTCGAATTCGTCACCGGACCGTGCCTGGTGCTGGCGGGCGCGGGATCCGGTAAAACACGCGTGATCACCAACAAAATCGCTCATCTGATCCGCGGCTGTGGCTATCAGGCGAAACATATCGCGGCGGTAACGTTTACCAACAAAGCTGCTCGCGAAATGAAAGAACGTGTTGCGCAGACGCTAGGGCGCAAAGAGGCGCGTGGGCTGATGATCTCCACTTTCCACACGCTGGGGCTGAATATCATCAAACGTGAGTTCGCCGCGCTGGGGATGAAATCCAACTTTTCACTGTTTGATGATACCGATCAGGTTGCGCTGCTGAAAGATCTGACCGAAGGACTGATCGACGATGACAAAGTGGTGTTACAGCAGTTGATCTCCACGATCTCGAACTGGAAAAACGATCTGTTGACGCCGTCGCAGGCTGCCGCACAGGCAAAGGGTGAGCGCGATCGTATTTTTGCTCACTGCTATGGCCTGTACGATAGTCATATGAAATCGTGCAATGTGCTTGATTTCGACGATTTGATTTTGCTGCCGACACTGTTATTGCAGCGCAATGAAGAGGTGCGCGAACGTTGGCAAAACAAGATTCGCTATCTGCTGGTGGATGAATATCAGGATACCAATACCAGCCAATACGAGCTGGTAAAATTGCTGGTTGGACAGCGTGCGCGCTTTACAGTGGTGGGCGATGACGATCAGTCGATTTACTCCTGGCGCGGCGCGCGTCCGCAAAACCTGGTGCTGCTGAGTCAGGATTTTCCGGCGTTGCAGGTGATTAAGCTGGAGCAAAACTACCGCTCATCCGGGCGTATTCTGAAGGCGGCAAACATCCTGATCGCCAACAACCCACACGTATTTGAAAAGCGCCTTTTTTCAGAGTTGAGCTACGGACCGGAGCTGAAGATTCTTAGCGCGAATCACGAAGAACATGAAGCCGAGCGTGTTACCGGAGAGCTGATTGCCCATCACTTCGTCAACAAAACCCAGTACAAAGATTATGCGATTCTCTATCGCGGTAACCATCAGTCACGGGTGTTTGAAAAATTCCTGATGCAGAACCGCATCCCGTACAAGATCTCGGGCGGTACGTCGTTTTTCTCGCGTCCGGAAATCAAAGACCTGCTGGCTTACTTGCGCGTGCTAACCAATACGGAAGACGACAGTGCGTTTTTGCGGATTGTGAATACACCGAAGCGTGAGATTGGCTCAGCTACCCTGCAAAAGTTGGGGGAGTGGGCGATGCTGCGTAACAAAAGCCTTTTTGCCGCCAGCTTTGATGTTGGCCTGAATCAGACGCTTACTGGGCGTGGTTATGAATCATTGACGCGCTTTACGCAGTGGCTTGGCGATGTGCAGCAGTTGTCTGAGCGTGAGCCAATTGCTGCGGTACGTGATTTGATCCACGGCATCGACTATGAATCCTGGCTGTTTGAAACCTCGCCCAGCCCGAAAGCCGCTGAGATGCGGATGAAAAACGTCAACACGCTGTTCGGATGGATGACGGAAATGCTGGAAGGAAACGAACTGGATGAGCCAATGACGCTGGCGGAAGTGGTCACGCGTTTTACCCTGCGCGATATGATGGAGCGCGGTGAGAGCGATGACGAATCTGACCAGGTGCAGCTAATGACGCTTCACGCCTCCAAAGGGCTGGAATTTCCGTATGTCTTCCTGGTCGGTATGGAAGAGGGATTATTGCCGCATCAGAGCAGCATCGATGAGGATAATGTCGATGAAGAGCGCCGTCTTGCGTATGTAGGCATCACCCGGGCGCAGAAAGAGCTGATTTTCACTCTTTGTAAGGAGCGCCGTCAGTATGGCGAACTTATACGCCCGGAGCCCAGCCGTTTCCTGCTGGAATTACCGCAGGATGACCTGAACTGGGAGCAAGAGCGCAAAGTGGTGAGCGCTGAAGAGAGGATGCATAAAGGCCAGGCCAACGTAGCAAATATTCGCGCTATGCTGGCGAAGGCAAAAGGGAAGTAAAAAGGCCCGGTCGATACCGGGTTTCATACTTACTGGATTTCCAGCGGCCAGTGGACGTAACTTTGCCACTGGCTTTCCTGCTCGATTAACTCCGCACCCAGCGGGTGGCATTTCAGCCAGCCCAGCGGCAACGATAGCATCAGTATTTCTCCTCGCGCATTGACGATAATTTCTGGCAACAAATCGTCGCGACGGCGGCTGGCAAAAATAATCGCCAGGCGCAGCAGGCGGCAGAGATGTTCCGCAACGCGTGGTGGGACAGCATTTTGCTGATGCAGGGAAGAGAGATCGACGGCGTTGGTCTGATTCAGCAGCAGCGTGGCGAGCAGTTTTTTCTGCGCTGGCGTAAAGCCCGGAAGATCGAGATTTCGTACCAGCCATGCTGCATGAAGCGGTGCTTGTTTAAACTCAATACTTAGACCAATTTCATGTAGTTCGCAGGCAACTTGCAATATTTCGATGCTGTAGGCATCAAGTTCCCACTCTTTTTCTACACTTAGCGCAAAGCGTTTTGCCAGTGCAGTCACGCGACGGGCTTGATCGGTATCAATAATAAAACGGCGCTGGATGTTGCGCAGCGTACGGCTGCGAATATCCTGATCAACCGTCAGATGTAGCATACCATAGACCAGCCCTTCACGCAGCGCGCCGCCGGCCAGCGTCATGCTGGTAATATTCATCTCGGTGAAGATAGCGATCAGAATCGCCAGCCCACTAGGAAAGACCAGCGCGCGCTCCAGCGTCAGACCTTCGATCTCCAGCTCTTCAAGCCGCCCGCACTGAATAGCGCGCTGCTTAAGTTGCTGAAGTTTGGCGAGAGTAATGCGCTCATCCATGCCCTGCGCCATCATGATTTCTTGCAGGGCCTGCACAGTGCCGGATGCGCCAACGCATACTTTCCAGCCGTGCCGACGAAGCTCATCGGCGACCGGGCGCAGCACTTCGCGCGCAGCATGCTCTGCGGCGTCGAAATTTTCCTGTCCGAGATTGCGGTCGGTAAAAAAACGTTCAAGCCAGGTGACGCAGCCCATCGACAGACTAAACAGCGAAGTGGTTTGCGCACCGGTACCGGTCACCAGTTCGGTGCTGGCACCGCCGATATCCACTACCAGACGCTGATCCGCACCGCCGGTGGTATGTGCAACCCCTTGATAAATCAGGCGCGCTTCTTCTTCGCCGCTGATGACCTGCACCGGGCACCCGAGGATGACTTGCGCTTTATTGAGGAATTCCTGGGCGTTGACCGCCAGGCGGAGCGTGGCAGTTGCGACAACGCGGATTTGCTGTGTCGGGATATCCTGAAGACGCTCTGAAAACAGACGCAGACACTGCCAGCCGCGTTCCATCGCCTCCTGGGAAAGCTGATTTTCACTGCTCAGGCCCGCCGCCAGGCGAACCTTGCGTTTGATGCGGGAAAGCGTCTGAATGCTTCCCGCCACCTCGCGCACAACCAGCATATGAAAACTGTTGGAGCCAAGATCAATGGCGGCATAGAGCGAGGCGGAACCAAGCATATTTTTTAACCTGAACGACGGCGATTACGTGGCGCACCACCACTGCGGCGCGGACCGTTACCTGAGCGCGAACGCGTCAGGCGTTTCGGCGGCGGTAATTCGCTGAGCAATGCATCTGGATTGTATTTGCTCACCGGAATTGAGTGCCCAATATACGTTTCAATCGCGGGCAGGTTTAGCGCGTACTCTTCACAAGCAAGGCTGATAGAACTGCCGCTGGCACCCGCACGACCCGTACGACCGATGCGGTGCACATAATCTTCGCAGTCGTCCGGCAGATCGTAGTTAAAGACGTGGGTAACGGCCGGAATATGCAGACCTCGCGCCGCAACGTCTGTAGCGACCAGAATATCAAGATCGCCGCGGGTAAATTCATCAAGAATACGCAGGCGTTTTTTCTGCGCTACGTCGCCAGTCAGCAGACCAACGCGATGACCATCGGCAGCCAGGTGGCCCCAGATATCTTCACAGCGGTGTTTGGTATTGGCGAAAATAATGGCGCGATCCGGCCACTCTTCTTCAATCAACGTTTGCAGCAGACGCATTTTCTCTTCATTAGAAGGATAGAAAAGCTCTTCTTTAATGCGGTGGCCGGTTTTTTGTTCCGGTTCCACTTCGACATATTCTGCGTTGTTCATCTGCTCAAATGCGAGTTCTCGTACCCGATAAGAGAGGGTGGCGGAGAACAGCATGTTCAGACGTTGTGTCACTGCCGGCATGCGGCGGAACAGCCAGCGAATATCTTTAATAAAGCCCAGATCGTACATACGATCTGCTTCGTCCAGCACCACGACCTGAACTGCAGCCAGGTTAATATGGTTCTGTTTGGTATAATCGATCATACGACCGGTTGTGCCGATCAGAATATCGACGCCGCTTTCCAGCACTTTGAGCTGTTTGTCGTAACCATCGCCGCCGTAAGCGAGGCCCAGCTTCAGGCCTGTTGACTGCGCAAGCGGTTCTGCATCAGCATGAATTTGTACCGCAAGTTCACGCGTCGGCGCCATAATAATTGCGCGCGGCTGGTTCACTTTTCGGTCTTCGATCGCCGGGTGAGAGAGAAGATAATGAAACGTTGACGTTAAAAACGCCATCGTTTTACCGGTACCGGTTTGCGCCTGACCTGCAACGTCACGGCCCGCCAGCGTCAGCGGAAGGGCCAGAGCCTGTATAGGCGTGCAATTATGAAACCCTTTATTTTCAAGGGCTTCGATCACCTTTGGGTGCAGGGCGAAGTCGGAAAACTTCTGTTCAGTTAAATGTGTTTTGCTCATAGTGTGGTAGAATATCAGCTTACTATTGCTTTACGAAAGCGTATCCGGTGAAATAAAGTCAACCTTTAGTTGGTTATTGTGGCATCAATACGTTGCTGTTTTATGCTACACCAACACACCAGGCTTATTCCTGTGGAGTTATATATGAGCGATAAAATTATTCACCTGACTGACGATAGTTTTGACACGGATGTACTCAAAGCGGACGGGCTTGTTCTCGTTGATTTCTGGGCAGAGTGGTGTGGACCGTGCAAAATGATCGCCCCGATTCTGGATGAAGTCGCTAATGAGTACGAAGGCAAACTAACCATTGCGAAACTGAATATCGACCAGAACCCAGGCACCGCGCCGAAGTATGGTATTCGTGGTATCCCAACCCTGCTGTTGTTTAAAAATGGTGAAGTGGCGGCGACCAAAGTGGGGGCCTTGTCCAAAGGCCAACTGAAAGAGTTCCTGGACGCCAACCTGGCATAATCTCAGGTACTGCCGGTGCGCCAGTCGTCCTAATTTTTTAGGATCGCTGGACGCCCGGCTTCTGCCGTGCTAATTTAGTTTTGACTTCGTTTTGAACATACCTTTAGTTGTTTGAACCTTGCATTACCCGATACTTCCCGCAGAGCAATATTGCCGCGACGGAAGTAAACAGATTCCGGGCTTATCACTCATTCCGTCTTATCGTTTCAGTTCTGCGTACTTTCTTGTGACCAGGCACCGATCAGATATGAGTTGATGGCCGTTAACAGGCATGGATGACCCTGCCATACCATTCACAACATTAAGTTCGAGATTTACCCCGAGTTTAAGAACCCACACCATTATGAATCTTACCGAATTAAAGAATACGCCGGTTTCTGAGCTGATCACTCTCGGCGAAAATATGGGGCTGGAAAACCTGGCCCGTATGCGCAAACAGGACATCATTTTCGCCATCCTGAAGCAGCACGCGAAGAGTGGCGAAGATATCTTTGGCGACGGTGTGCTGGAGATTCTGCAGGATGGATTTGGTTTCCTCCGTTCCGCAGATAGCTCCTACCTCGCCGGCCCTGACGACATCTACGTATCCCCCAGCCAAATCCGCCGTTTCAATCTCCGCACTGGCGACACCATTTCAGGTAAGATTCGCCCACCTAAAGAAGGTGAACGTTACTTCGCGCTGCTGAAGGTTAACGAGGTGAATTTCGATAAGCCAGAAAACGCGCGTAATAAAATTCTGTTCGAAAACTTAACACCGCTGCACGCGAACTCTCGTCTGCGTATGGAGCGTGGTAATGGTTCGACCGAAGATTTAACCGCTCGCGTACTGGATCTGGCATCGCCGATTGGTCGCGGTCAGCGCGGTCTGATTGTTGCGCCGCCGAAAGCGGGTAAAACCATGCTGCTGCAGAACATTGCACAGAGCATTGCGTATAACCATCCGGATTGCGTACTGATGGTGCTGCTGATTGACGAACGTCCGGAAGAAGTGACGGAAATGCAGCGTCTGGTAAAAGGTGAAGTGGTTGCTTCAACTTTCGATGAACCAGCTTCTCGCCATGTGCAGGTTGCTGAAATGGTTATCGAAAAAGCCAAACGTCTGGTTGAGCACAAGAAAGACGTTATCATTCTGCTGGATTCCATCACCCGTCTGGCGCGAGCTTACAACACCGTGGTTCCGGCTTCCGGTAAAGTGTTGACAGGGGGTGTGGATGCTAACGCCCTGCATCGTCCGAAGCGTTTCTTCGGTGCTGCGCGTAACGTGGAAGAGGGCGGTAGCCTGACCATTATCGCGACTGCGTTGATCGATACTGGCTCGAAGATGGATGAAGTGATTTACGAAGAGTTTAAAGGCACCGGTAACATGGAACTGCACCTCTCTCGTAAAATCGCAGAAAAACGTGTCTTCCCGGCGATTGATTACAACCGTTCCGGTACGCGTAAAGAAGAACTGCTCACCACTCAGGAAGAGCTGCAGAAGATGTGGATCCTGCGCAAAATCATCCATCCAATGGGTGAGATTGATGCAATGGAGTTCCTCATCAACAAGCTGGCGATGACGAAAACAAATGATGAATTCTTCGACATGATGAAGCGCTCCTAATACAAATAAACCTCAGAAACGCCACGTTTTTACGTGGCGTTTTTCATTTTCGGGCTATACGCTATATGCACCAGGACAGGTATTGTCCAACACTGGCGACGGCTGGATGGCATTTCGAAGGTCAAAACCTTCCATTTGGCTGAAAAGCAAACAATAACGCCTGTGATTGACCTGCATTCTCCTTTTATGGAGTGTGGCAACGTCGTTATACTGCCAGGATCAACATTTGCTGAGAGCATGCATTGTGAGTTTATCCACTGCGATTACTGAATTATTCGGTATTTTCTTGTTTACAACGGTTTTCCTGTTCTTCGCCCGGAAAATGGCGAAGCACGTTGGCCTGGTAGACAAACCGAACTCCCGAAAACGACACCAGGGGCTAGTCCCATTGGTTGGCGGCATTTCAGTTTACGCCGGGATTTGTTTCACTTTCAGCATTACAGACTACTACATTCCCCACGTTGGTCTTTATCTTGCCTGCGCAGGCGTGCTGGCGTTTGTCGGGGCGCTGGACGATCGTTTCGATATCAGTGTCAAAACCCGCGCAGCTATTCAGACGGTCATTGCTGTTGTGATGATGTGGGCCGGCAAACTCTACCTTAGCAGCCTCGGCTATATCTTTGGCTCCTGGGAGATGGTGCTGGGACCGTTTGGCTATTTGCTTACGCTGTTTGCCGTCTGGGCGGCGATTAACGCGTTTAATATGGTAGATGGTATTGATGGCCTGTTAGGTGGCCTTTCCTGCGTCTCGTTTGCGGCGATTGGTATTATTTTATGGTTTGATGGCCAAACCAGCCTGGCATTGTGGTGCTTTGCCATGATCGCGGCAATTCTGCCCTATATTCTGCTCAATCTTGGCCTGCTGGGGCGGCGTTATAAAGTGTTTATGGGCGATGCAGGCAGCACGCTGATTGGTTTCACCATCATCTGGATTTTACTGGAAACGACTCAGGGTAAGGCCCATCCGATAAGTCCGGTGACGGCGTTATGGATTATTGCTATCCCTTTGATGGACATGGTGGCGATTACCTACCGGCGTCTGCGTAAAGGCATGAGCCCGTTCTCACCCGATCGCCAGCATATTCACCACCTCATCATGCGGGCTGGCTTCAGTTCCCGTCAGGCATTTGTGCTCATTACGCTTGCTGCGGCAATACTGGCTAGCATTGGCGTCGTGGCAGAGTATCTTCATTTTATTCCTGAATGGGTGATGTTGGCATTATTTTTGCTAGCATTCTTTTTATACGGTTACTGCATCAAACGCGCCTGGAAAGTCGCGCGCTTAATGAAACGAGTTAAACGCAGAATGCGCCGTCACAGCGCGTCTAAATCAACATTAACCAAGTAAATCCGGGAAAGCGATGACTCAACCATTGTCGGGAACACCTTCAGCGGGTACGGAAAATGAGCTGGATATTCGAGGACTGTTTCGTACTTTGTGGGCTGGAAAGCTGTGGATTGGGGGGATGGCGCTGCTGTTTGCATTGATTGCGCTGGCCTGGACTTTCTTTGCGCGGCAGGAATGGAGCGCAACGGCCATTACGGATAGCCCCACGGTTAACATGCTTGGCGGATTTTACTCCCAGCAGCAGTTTTTACGTAATCTGGATGTGAAGGCGAATCTGGCGCCCGTCGAACAACTTTCGGTAATGGATGAATCCTATAAAGAGTTTGTTGTGCAACTGGCTTCATGGGATACGCGCCGTGATTTTTGGTTGCAGACGGACTATTACAAGCAGCGTCTGGTTGGTAACAGTAAAGCTGATGCTGCGATGCTGGATGAGTTAATCAACAATATTCAGTACACGCCGGGCGATGCGGTTCGCAATCTGAATGACAACGTCAAGCTGATTGCTGAGACCGCGCCGGATGCGAATAATTTGTTGCGCCAGTACGTGGCTTTCGCCAGCCAGCGCGCCGCCAGCCATTTAAACGATGAGCTGAAAGGTGCATGGGCTGCACGTACCATCCAGATGAAAGCCCAGGTTAAGCGCCAGGAAGAGGTGGCAAACGCGATTTACAGCCGTCGCCTGCATAATGTTGAGCAGGCGCTGAAAGTTGCTGAGCAGCATAATATTTCACGCAATGAAACTGAGGTTCCACCCGACGAGTTACCTGATTCGGAACTGTTTATGTTAGGTCGCCCGATGTTGCAGGCGCGTCTTGAGAACTTACAAGCTGTCGGGCCTCAGTTCGATCTGGACTATGATCAAAACCGGGCGATGCTGAATACCCTTAACGTTGGACCTACGCTGGACCCGCGTTTCCAGACTTATCGTTATTTGCGTACACCGGAGGAGCCGGTGAAACGTGACAGCCCGCGCCGTGTTTTCCTGATGATCATCTGGGGTATCGTCGGGGTATTAGTCGGCGCCGGGGTGGCATTAACACGTCGCCGCACACATTAAGCGACGCCTGAGATGAAGGCACGGGGCCTTCATCCTCTAAGACAAAGAGAATCGTTGTGAAAGTACTCACCGTATTCGGCACACGACCAGAAGCTATCAAAATGGCTCCGCTGGTGCATGCGTTGGCAAAAGATCCTGACTTTGAGGCGAAAGTTTGCGTCACTGCGCAGCATAGGGAAATGTTGGATCAGGTGTTGAGCCTTTTCTCGATTGTTCCGGATTATGACCTGAATATCATGCGCCCCGGACAAGGGCTGACGGAGATCACCTGCGGTATTCTTGAAGGGCTGAAACCAATCCTTGAATCGTTCCGCCCGGATGTTGTGCTGGTGCATGGTGATACGACAACTACTATTGCAGCGAGCCTTGCTGCTTTTTACCAACGTATTCCCGTTGGTCATGTGGAAGCCGGGCTGCGCACTGGCGATCTCTCTTCGCCCTGGCCCGAAGAAGCCAACCGTACCCTGACGGGCCATCTGGCAATGTATCATTTTGCGCCGACAGAAAATTCTCGCCGTAATTTGCTACGCGAGAACGTTGCCGACAACCATATTTTTGTAACGGGTAATACAGTGATTGATGCCCTGTTCTGGGTGCGCGACAGTGTAATGAACACTTCTGGCCGCTATGAAGAGCTGGCAGTGCGCTATCCGTTCCTCGATGACAATAAGAAACTGATCCTTGTCACCGGGCATCGCCGCGAAAGTTTTGGTCATGGATTTGAACAGATTTGCCATGCGCTGGCGGATATCGCCGCGCAACATGATGATGTGCAGATTGTTTACCCGGTGCACCTGAACCCCAACGTCAGTGAGCCGGTAAACCGAATTTTAGGTCATGTTGAAAACGTGATCCTGATTGAACCGCAGGATTACCTGCCGTTTTTGTGGTTGATGAATCGCGCCTGGCTAATCCTCACCGATTCAGGCGGCATTCAGGAGGAAGCGCCCTCATTAGGTAAACCAGTGCTGGTAATGCGGGATACGACCGAGCGTCCGGAAGCCATCGAAGCGGGAACAGTAAAACTGGTCGGTACGAATCACCAGCGTATTGTGGAAGAGGTCACGCATCTGCTCCGCGATAACGATGCCTGGCAGGCGATGAGCCATGCGCACAACCCCTATGGCGATGGACAGGCCTGTGGACGCATTTTGCACGCACTTAAAAACAATCGGATAACACTATGAGCTTTACAACCATTTCCGTGATCGGCCTTGGCTACATTGGCCTGCCTACCGCTGCCGCTTTTGCCTCCCGGCACAAACAGGTCGTGGGAATCGACATCAACTCGCACGCTGTGGACACCATTAACCGTGGTGAAATTCACATTGTTGAGCCAGAGTTGAGTAGCGTGGTCAAAGCGGCTGTGGATGGAGGTTATCTGCGTGCCAGCACGACGCCTGTGACGGCCGATGCTTACCTGATTGCTGTGCCGACGCCGTTTAAAGGCGAGCACGAACCTGATATGACTTATGTCGAAGCGGCAGCCAAATCCATTGCGCCAGTACTGACGAGAGGCGCACTGGTGATCCTCGAATCCACTTCGCCCGTCGGTGCAACAGAGCAGATGGCTGACTGGCTCGCTGCGGCTCGACCGGATCTCACTTTCCCGCAGCAGGCGGGCGAGGCGGCCGATGTGAACATCGCTTACTGCCCGGAGCGTGTGCTGCCGGGGCAGGTGATGGTAGAGCTGATCAAGAACGACCGCGTGATCGGTGGTATGACGTCTGTCTGCTCGGCGCGTGCCAGCAATCTGTACAAGATTTTCCTTGAGGGCGAGTGTGTGGTGACCAACTCCCGCACCGCTGAAATGTGCAAACTCACCGAAAACAGTTTCCGTGATGTGAATATCGCCTTCGCGAACGAACTGTCTTTGATTTGCGCCGAACAGGGGATCAATGTCTGGGAGCTGATTCGCCTGGCAAATCGTCATCCACGAGTAAACATTTTGCAACCGGGGCCGGGTGTTGGCGGGCACTGCATTGCAGTCGATCCATGGTTTATTGTGGCGCAGAACCCACAGCAGGCGCGGCTCATCCGTACGGCGCGCGAGGTGAACGATTATAAACCTCACTGGGTGCTGAACCAGGTTAAAGCGTCTATTGCCGATTGCCTGACCGCCAGCGGTAAACGTGCCAGCGAGATTAAAATCGCCTGTTTCGGGCTGGCGTTTAAACCGAATATTGACGATCTGCGCGAAAGTCCGGCGATGGAAATTGCCGGTGATATAGCGCAGTGGCACAGCGGGCAAACGCTGGTTGTTGAGCCGAACATCCATCAACTTCCGGCAGCGCTGAGAAGCCATGCGTCGCTGGTAACGACCGCAGATGCGTTGGCGCAGGCCGATGTGCTGGTGTTGCTGGTCGATCACAACGAATTTAAAGCTGTAGAGAGTAGCCAAATCACGCAACGCTACATCGTGGATACCAAAGGCGTCTGGCGCTAAGACGTAAAGGAGGCAAAATGGCAGTTCACGGAACGTTAGAAGAGCTGGCATGGGAAAACGCCTTTTTTGGCGTGCGCAGTGCGATTGTGCGCCTGCAACCTGCGGCTCCCGTGCTGAGCGTGACGGATTTTAGTGCCTGGGAACGTGTACAGGTAAAGCTGGCGGCGTCGCAAACAGCACAACTGGACGCCTTGCAAACGCTCGGTTTTCAGTTGGTAGAGGGCGAGATCGACTTTTCGCTGACGGTATCGCCGCAGGGCGTTGACCCCGCTGGCGACGTGGCTACCGCCGACGATATTCCTGAATTACGCCGTTTGGCAGCAGGGATCTTCGTGCAGAGCCGTTTTCGTGCTCCCTGGTATGCGGCTGATGCAAGCGGGCGATTTTATGCGCAGTGGATTGAAAACGCAGTAAAAGGCGTATTTGACCATCAATGTCTACTTTTTCGCGGTGAAAATGGCGAAATTGCAGGTTTTGTTTCTCTGCGCCAGCTTAACGAACAGGAGGCGCGTATAGGCCTTCTGGCCGGGCACGGCGTCGGAGAAAAATTAATGCAGGCTGCGTGTCACTGGGCACGACAGCGGCAACTGACTCTTGTGCGTGTCGCGACCCAACTTGGGAATACCGCGGCACTTAAACGATATATTCAGAGCGGCGCGAATATTGAAAGCACCGCCTTGTGGTTATACAGGTGACTCTATGATCCCCTTCAATGCACCACCGGTAGTAGGCACAGAAATCGACTATATGCAGTCGGCGATGGGTAGCGGTAAATTGTGCGGCGATGGCGGTTTTACCCGTCGCTGTCAGCAGTGGATGGAACAGCATTTTCATAGCGCGAAAGTGCTGCTGACGCCGTCCTGTACTGCGTCGCTGGAAATGGCTGCGTTGCTGCTGGATATTCAGCCTGGTGATGAAGTGATCATGCCGAGCTATACCTTCGTTTCCACGGCGAACGCGTTTGTCCTGCGCGGGGCGAAAATCGTCTTTGTGGATATCCGCCCGGATACGATGAACATTGATGAGACGCTGATTGAAGCGGCGATCACCGATAAAACGCGCGCGATTGTACCGGTGCATTACGCGGGCGTAGCCTGTGAGATGGACACCATCATGGATATCGCCACACGACATAATCTGTTTGTGGTGGAAGATGCTGCTCAGGGCGTGATGTCCACCTACAAGGGACGTGCGCTTGGCACTATCGGTCATATTGGCTGCTTTAGCTTCCATGAAACCAAAAACTACACTGCTGGTGGCGAAGGCGGCGCGACGCTGATTAACGATCGCGCTCTGGTGGAGCGGGCGGAAATTATCCGCGAGAAAGGCACTAACCGCAGCCAGTTTTTCCGTGGGCAGGTGGATAAATACACCTGGCGGGATATCGGTTCCAGTTACCTGATGGCGGATTTGCAGGCGGCTTATCTCTGGGCGCAGCTGGAAGCGGCAGATCGCATTAATCAGCAACGCCTGTCGCTGTGGCAAACCTACTATGACGCGCTGTTACCACTGGCGCGCGCCGGGCGTATTACGTTGCCGACCATTCCGGCAGATTGTGGCCATAATGCGCACATGTTTTACATCAAGCTGCATGATGAAGCCGATCGTCGTGCGCTGATCGCTTTCCTGAAAGAGGCGGAGATCCTGGCCGTATTCCATTATATTCCGCTACATGCGTCGCCTGCCGGAGAAAAATTTGGCGAATTCCACGGCGAAGATCGCTACACCACGGTGGAAAGTGAGCGTTTGCTTCGCCTGCCGCTGTTTTACAATCTGGCGCCAGTT
This sequence comes from Kosakonia arachidis, assembly GCF_900116535.1. GTDB lineage: Bacteria > Pseudomonadota > Gammaproteobacteria > Enterobacterales > Enterobacteriaceae > Kosakonia > Kosakonia arachidis. The sequence continues at coordinate 27,591 of NZ_FPAU01000011.1, forward strand.
AACCAGCGCACAGTTATCAGCACTCTTCTGAGCTATTTCCGCTGACATGTCGCTGGCAAAAGCATCGGTATGGACTGCGACAAGCACGCTGGTCAAAATTGGCGCGGGCTTGCTGGTGGTCAAACTTTTGGCAGTATCCTTTGGGCCGTCAGGTGTCGGGCAGGCTGGTAACTTCCGCCAGTTAATTACCGTGTTGGGCGTAATGGCTGGCGCCGGGATCTTCAATGGCGTTACTAAATTCGTCGCCCAGTATCACGATGATCCGGCGCGGCTGCGTGCGGTTGTTGGCACGTCGTCAACCATGGTGCTTGGTTTCTCAACCCTGCTGGCGCTCGTTTTTTTGCTTGCCGCTGCGCCTGTCAGCCAAGGGTTATTTGGCCATCCTGATTTTCAGGGGCTGGTGCGGCTGGTGGCGCTGGTACAGTTTGGTATTGCATGGGCGAACTTGCTGCTGGCGGTGATGAAAGGTTTCCGCGATGCCGCCAGCAATGCGCTGTCGCTGATTATTGGTAGCGTGGTTGGCGTGCTGGCCTGGTATCTCTGTTTCCGGCTTGGTGGTTACCAGGGGGCCTTACTGGGAATGGCGCTGGTTCCGGCGCTGGTGATAATTCCGGCCGTGTTGCTACTGATTCGACGTGGTTCGGTGCCGCTGGCGTACTTCGCACCGCGCTGGGACAATGGCTTAGCCGGTCAGCTCAGCAAATTTACGCTGATGGCGCTGATTACATCGGTAACGTTGCCGCTGGCCTATGTGATGATGCGAAATCTGCTGGCGGCGCATTATAGCTGGGAAGAGGTGGGGATCTGGCTGGGGGTGAGCAGCATTTCCGATGCCTATCTTCAGTTTATTACCGCTTCATTTAGTGTCTATCTGCTACCGACTTTATCGAGGCTGGCGACAAAAGAGGCGATTTCGCGCGAAATCGTGAAATCGCTGCGCTTTGTGTTGCCAGCGGTGGCGGCGGTGAGCCTGACGGTCTGGCTACTGCGCGATGTGGCGATCTGGTTGCTGTTTTCTGACAAGTTCACCGCTATGCGCGGTCTCTTTGCCTGGCAACTGGTCGGGGATGTACTGAAAGTGGGCGCTTACGTTTTTGGTTACCTGGTGATTGCCAAAGCGTCGCTACGCTTCTACATTCTGGCAGAAATCAGCCAGTTCACTCTGCTTACGCTGTTCTCGCGCTGGCTTATCCCCGCGCACGGTGCTGCCGGTGCGGCACAGGCTTATATGGCAACTTACATTATTTATTTCGCCCTCTGTTGTGGCGCGTTTTTGATTTGGCGAAAAAAAGCATGACTGCACTGATTCATGTACTGGGATCGGATATCCCACACCATAACCAGACCGTATTGCGCTTCTTTAACGATCATCTTGCTGCGTCGGGTACACATGCTCGCGAGTTTATGATTGCCAGCAGCGACAGGGACATAGGTGCGGAATATCCGGCGCTGACGCTGCACTTTTATGCGGACAAAAAGGCGCTGGCAAAAGCTGTCGTTGTGCGTGCAAAAGCGGATCGGCAACAGCGTTTTTTCTTCCACGGCCAGTTTAATTTCAGCCTGTGGCTGGCGTTATTGCGCGGCGCTATCAAACGCGAGCAATTTTACTGGCATGTTTGGGGTGCTGATCTATACGAAGTCTCGCACAGCCTCAAGTTCCGTCTTTTTTATCCGCTGCGCAGGCTGGCTCAGAGCCGCGTAGGCTGCGTTTTTGCGACCCGGGGCGATCTGTCGTGGTACGGGAAACGTCATCCCACGGTGCGCGGGGAGTTGCTCTATTTCCCGACGCGTATGGATCCCGCGCTGAATACCATAGCGCATGAGTTGCAGCGGGAAGGCAAGCTGACGATTCTGGTGGGTAACTCCGGTGATCCGAGTAATGAACATATTGCCGCGCTGGAGGCTATTCACCGCCAGTTCGGCGATACGGTGAACATCATTGTGCCGATGGGCTACCCGGCCAATAATGACAGTTATATTGATGCGGTCAGCCGCGCCGGTCTGACATTATTCAGCGCCGAAAACCTGTGTATTCTGCGTGAGAAAATGGCCTTTGATGACTATCTGTCGCTGCTTGGGCGGTGCGATCTGGGGTATTTTATTTTTGCCCGCCAGCAGGGGATCGGTACGCTTTGTCTGCTGATTCAGGCTGGGGTGCCGTGCGTGCTTAACCGGGAAAATCCGTTCTGGCGTGATATGGTGGCCGAAGATATTCCGGTACTGTTTACTGGGGATGCATTGAATGAGACGGTGATTCGTGAAGCCCGGCGGCAATTGATCGCAGTGGATAAAAACGCCATCACTTTCTTCAGTCCAAACTATATTGCGCTCTGGCATAAGGCGCTGCGCAATGCTGCGGGAATCGCTGGATGAGTCCACTTGAGTTTTGCGGTCTGTTGATCCTCTGGTTGGTGGCAACGCTATTTATCGCCACGCTGACCTGGTTTGAGTTTCGCCGGGTACGGTTCAATTTTAACGTCTTCTTTTCACTGCTTTTTTTGTTGACGTTTTTCTTTGGTTTCCCGCTCACCAGCACCCTGGTGTTCCGCTTTAACGTCGGTGTAGCGCCGCCGGGCGTGATGATGCAGTCACTGCTGGCCGCGGCCTGTTTCTACGCGATTTATTATGTGACGTACAAAACCCGGCTGCGGGCGAAAAGTGAGCAGGTATCGCGCCGTCCACTGTTCACCATTAATCGGGTTGAGGCGCACCTGACGTGGATCATGCTGATGGTTATCGCGCTGGTCAGCGTGGGCATTTTCTTCATGCACAACGGGTTTTTGCTGTTCCGTCTGCACTCCTATAGCCAGATCTTCTCCAGCGAAGTTTCCGGCGTCGCATTGAAACGTTTCTTTTACTTCTTTATTCCGGCCATGCTGGTGGTCTATTTTTTGCGGCAGAGCACGCAGGCGTGGCTGTTTTTCCTCGTCAGCACGGTCGCATTCGGTTTGTTGACGTACATGATCGTCGGCGGCACACGTGCCAATATTATTATCGCTTTTGCTATCTTCCTGTTTATCGGCATTATTCGTGGCTGGATCTCGCTGTGGATGCTGGCTGCCGCGGGTGTGCTGGGTATTGTTGGGATGTTCTGGCTGGCATTGAAGCGCTATGGGCTTAATGTCAGCGGTGATGAAGCTTTTTACACTTTCTTGTATCTGACCCGCGATACCTTTTCTCCCTGGGAAAATCTGTCTCTGCTGCTGCAAAACTATGACAAGATCGATTTTCAGGGGCTGGCGCCGATTGTGCGCGATTTCTACGTTTTCGTCCCTTCCTGGCTGTGGCATGGCCGCCCGAGTATCGTGCTGAACTCGGCGAATTACTTTACCTGGGAAGTATTGAATAACCACTCCGGGCTGGCTATCTCTCCGACACTTATTGGATCGCTGGTGGTGATGGGGGGTGTCTGGTTTATCCCGTTCGGTGCGGTGGTAGTGGGTCTTATCATTAAGTGGTTTGACTGGGTATATAAACTTGGCAATCGGGAAACAAATCGCTATAAAGCGGCGATCCTGCACAGTTTCTGTTTTGGCGCTATCTTCAATATGATCGTGCTGGCGCGTGAGGGACTGGATGCTTTTGTTTCCCGCGTGGTGTTCTTCCTCGTCGTTTTCGGTTTCTGCTTGCTGATGGCGAAATTGCTGTACTGGTTGTTTGATAGCGCTGGCCTGATACGTAATCGCAGTGCGCGCGCGGTGAACCCCCTTTCCCAGTTGTAAAAAGGAATAACATGACGGACAAGACGGCAGCGCCGCTGTATGACCTGCGCGGTCTGAAACTCATTGGCTGGCGCGATATGCAGCACGCGCTGGATTATCTCTATGCTGACGGCGAAATAAAACGTGGCACGCTGGTGGCAATGAACGCCGAAAAACTGCTGACCGTGGAAGATGATCCCTTGGTGCGTGCGCTGATTGAGGCAGCGGAGTTTAAATATGCTGACGGTATCAGCGTGGTTCGCTCTCTGCGCAAGAAATTTCCGCAGGCGCAGGTCTCACGCGTTGCTGGCGCCGATCTTTGGGAACATTTAATGATGCGCGCCGGGCAGTCAGGTACGCCTGTATTCCTGGTGGGGGGAAAACCTGAGGTGCTGGCGCAAACGGAGCAGAAATTGCGTGCACAGTGGCAGGTCAATATCGTGGGTAGCCAGAATGGTTATTTTACGGCGGATCAGCGTGAGGCACTGTTTGCTCGTATCCGGGACAGCGGTGCGAAAATTGTCACCGTTGCTATGGGATCGCCGCGACAGGAGATTTTTATGCGTGACTGCCGCGCTGTTTACGCCGACGCTTTGTTTATGGGGGTGGGCGGGACGTATGACGTCTTTACCGGACATGTAAAGCGTGCGCCGAAGATCTGGCAGCAACTGGGGCTGGAGTGGCTCTACCGCTTGCTTTCGCAGCCTACGCGGCTCAAGCGTCAGCTCCGCTTACTGCGTTATTTACGTTGGCACTATAGCGGAAAATTCTGATCTTATCAGGCAGCGTTTCACGCTGCCGCTTTCCTTTCAACTGCTGTTTTATTGTGCATCGGGTCGATTTTTCTTATACATCGTTTGCCATTTCCCGCAATTTAAGAAACCATTCGCTCACTCATTTGCAGTGTCGCGGCGTTTTTGTGCCAGCCATTTCCGGGCCGGTACAGCATGGCCTGTTATGAGTCGAGGAAAAACGCATAACAATAATCCGCGGAGCGGGTAAGAAAGAAGCAAACACAACAGAGGATTTATGGCTGAAAATAAACCGGAGCTTCAGCGCGGTCTGGAGTCTCGTCATATCGAATTAATCGCCCTGGGCGGCACCATCGGCGTAGGGTTGTTTATGGGGGCTGCCAGTACGCTTAAGTGGGCGGGCCCATCAGTATTGCTGGCGTATATCATCGCCGGCCTTTTCGTCTTTTTTATCATGCGTTCAATGGGTGAGATGCTGTTTCTTGAGCCGGTAGCCGGTTCCTTTGCCGTCTACGCACATCGTTATATGAGCCCCTTCTTTGGCTATCTGACGGCCTGGTCCTACTGGTTTATGTGGATGGCGGTGGGGATCTCGGAAATTACCGCCATCGGCGTCTATATCCAGTTCTGGTTCCCCGAGCTTGCTCAGTGGATCCCAGCGTTGATTGCGGTGGCACTGGTGGCGCTGGCCAACCTTGCGGCCGTACGTCTTTATGGCGAAATTGAATTCTGGTTTGCCATGATTAAAGTCACCACCATCATCGTGATGATTATTGTTGGCCTTGGCGTGATCTTTTTCGGTTTTGGCAACGGCGGTCATTCGATTGGCTTTGGCAATCTGACCGAACATGGTGGCTTCTTTGCCGGTGGCTGGAAAGGCTTCTTAACCGCGCTCTGTATTGTGGTCGCCTCTTACCAGGGTGTTGAGCTTATCGGTATTACTGCCGGTGAAGCTAAAAATCCGCAGGTAACACTGCGTAGTGCGGTCAGCAAGGTGCTGTGGCGTATCCTGATTTTCTATGTGGGGGCCATCTTCGTTATCGTCACCATCTTCCCATGGAATGAAATCGGCACCAACGGCAGCCCGTTTGTGCTGACGTTTGCCAAAATCGGTATTACCGCAGCGGCAGGCATCATCAACTTTGTGGTACTGACGGCTGCGCTCTCGGGTTGTAACAGCGGCATGTACAGCTGCGGTCGTATGCTTTACGCGCTGGCGAAGAACCGTCAGTTGCCGTCTGCGGTGGCGAAAGTGTCTAAAAGCGGCGTTCCGGCTGCGGGCGTGACTATCTCTATTATTATTCTGCTGATCGGTTCGTGCCTGAACTACATTATTCCTAACCCACAGCGCGTGTTTGTTTATGTCTATAGTGCCAGCGTATTGCCGGGTATGGTGCCATGGTTCGTGATTCTGATTAGCCAGTTGCGTTTTCGTAAAGCGCACAAAGCGGCGATGGTCACGCATCCGTTCCGCTCAATGCTGTTCCCGTGGGCGAACTGGCTGACCATGGCATTCCTGGCGTGCGTGTTGATTGGTATGGGATTCAATGACGATACCCGTATGTCGCTGTTTGTCGGCATTATCTTCCTTGCCGTAGTCACCGCGGCGTATAAGGTATTTGGCCTCAATGGACACGCGGTTACGCGTCAGGTGGGTGAATAAGAGTCAAAATGCGCAAAGCATAACCAAACGCGCATTTTCTTAAAAAAAGCACTAGACAGCCGCGCCCGAAGTCCGTACTATCCACCCCCGCAACGGCGCTACGCGCCCGTAGCTCAGCTGGATAGAGCGCTGCCCTCCGGAGGCAGAGGTCTCAGGTTCGAATCCTGTCGGGCGCGCCATTTAAACCCGGCGCTTGAGCTGCGGTGGTTCGTGATTGGTCACGATACCGCGTGAAAAGATTTACAGTGGTGGCTATAGCTCAGTTGGTAGAGCCCTGGATTGTGATTCCAGTTGTCGTGGGTTCGAGTCCCATTAGCCACCCCATTATTTGGCAGTACAAGTTTCGTGGAATGCGAAGGTGGCGGAATTGGTAGACGCGCTAGCTTCAGGTGTTAGTGTCCTTACGGACGTGGGGGTTCAAGTCCCCCCCCTCGCACCACAACTTAAATTGAACAAAAAATTCAAAAAGCAGTAAAAACGGCGAGTAGCGCAGCTTGGTAGCGCAACTGGTTTGGGACCAGTGGGTCGGAGGTTCGAATCCTCTCTCGCCGACCAATTTTGAACCCCGCGAAAGCGGGGTTTTTTGTTTCCTGTGTTCCCTTAATCCCCGCGTTTTCTGCCTGTTGGCTATCAACGACAACCCCTTCTCGTACTGTCGCCTAAGAGAGACTTCTAATTTATTGAATTTAAACAAATAATATAATTTACCTTATTAGATGTCGTTCTGTGGCGACAAACTGTGACGATGATCGCGGTGAAGAGGGAAGCAGGACGCCCTGAGTAGGTTGAATTTATTGGCTTATTAAAAGTTTGCGCTGCGTTCCATTTGAGGGTGTAAACCTGGCATGATACGTGCAATAATATTCATGTAGATGCTCATTCCATCTCTTATGCTCGCCTTCTGGCTTCATAAACTCAGGAATGATGCAGAGCCGTTTACGGTGCTTATCGTCCACAGACAGATGTCGCTTCGGCCTCATCAAACACCATGGACATAACGTTGAGTGAAGCACCCATTAGTTGTCAAAGACCTGTTTTAACGCCTGCCTGAGCTTTCCGGCAGGCGTTTTTTTTGGCTGGCCGTCAGGCCGGAGGGTTATTTTGCAGCGTCAGCAGCAGACCGTCGCGGCGCATGAGTGCGGCCTCTTCCGGCTGATGCATGCGATCGAGACAATCTGCCAGCCAGGCGTAGTCGAACGCATCCGGACGCTGTTTCAGCGCCGCGCGGAAGGCCAGGCTTGCTTCCTGCCATTCGCCATGTTTCAGCAGTGACTGGCCCAACGTACTCCACAGCAGGGGGCGATCGCCCTGCGTTTTAATCTGCTGGCGCAGAACTTTTTCGATCTGCTCAGGATTATTGGTTTTCAGCCGCGGGATCAGCATCACCAGACGATCGTCATACTGGCGTTTCAGGCCATCAAGAATTATTTCCTGTGCAGTATCGTGATCGTCGCACTCAATCAAGTGCTCGGCGATAGTCACCTGTAGCGTCATCTGCTGACGGGTTTTACGGCTCTGGTTTTTCCACCAACTTTTCAGACCTTCGCTGCCCTGATCCGCGCGCGCTTGATCCATCATGCCAATCCACGCCTGCTGTTGCAGCGCATCACGATGATCGTCGTCGCCGACATCGGCTTTCGCCATCGAAGGGATGATATCCAGTAGGGAAGTCCATGCGCCGGTGCGAATATAGGCCCGTTCAGCCAGGCGTAGCACTTCCGGATGACGCGGGGTGATCTCCAACAATTTATCCACACCATGACGGGCTGCATGATTCTCGTTGCGCGCCAGTTGCAGGCGTACCCGGGTGATTTCTACCGGGATGGGGTCGTTTTCCGCCAGCTCTGCCGCGCGCTCCAGATGCTGGTTGGCACGGGCTTCATCACCGCGTTGCTGCGCCGCTTCGGCCGCCAGCAGGTAATTCACCACGGGCTGCTCGGCGTGATCGGCATTTTTCGACATCAACTTTTCAACTTGCTGATAGTCGCCTTCCGCCAGCTTGAGTAGCGCTTGCTCCGTTTGTTTACGTGCGCGACGACGTTTGCGACCCACAAACCATCCACGGGTATGTGCGCCAGTGCGGAAAATGCGCCGCAGCACCCATTCGAGGGCAAAGATCGCCACCAATGCCAGAGCCAGAATGATCACTAACCCGGTGACGCTGGTTTCAATGTTGTAATTATCGGTTTGGATCAGCACATAACCCTGATGCCCGGCGAGCATGGGGCCGAGCACGATCCCAGCGATCAACAACGCAAAGAGCAATAACACTTTCAGCATGCTTATTCTCCCTGCGCTGTGGCTGCACTGGTCGGCGCCTGTTGAGACGTCACGGCAGGCTGCGCCAGAAGATTGCGTACGCGGGTTTGCATTAATTTTTCCAGAATTGGCTGGCTTTGCAGCGATTCCGGTAAATTCATGGCAATTGTTTGCTGGCTCAGCTTATCCACTTCCTCAAGGAAGGATTTGGTGGCCGCATCGTCGGTGTCGTAGTACGCACGTACCCAGGTAGAAACATTATCCAGCGCCTGTTTGTAGGTCTCTTCCTGATGACGCGGAACGGCTTGCGCGGCGACGAGCAGACGTGAACGGATGTTTTCACGCAGGTAGATATCCTGATTCGGCGCGAGCAGCGGTACTGCCGTTTCATCGCGACGGCGGATAGTGATAAAGCTGTCCATAAAGTTCTGCCAGCTTTTTTGTAGATTGACGCGCCATTCGCTGATCGAGCCGGAAGGGGTGCTGCTGTCGTCATCCATCGGTGAATCGTCATCGTTATTATCCGCAAGACGCAGATTATCAATTTGATTCGAAAGCTGGTTCAGATTGAGGATAATGCCATCGTAATCCACCTGAGTGATTGCCGACAGACTGCCGATATCATCAGTGATGGCGCGACGTGCGGTAATCAGGCTTGGATCGTTCATATCCGCCAGACTGGCGTCGGCACTCTTCAACAGTGCGGCAGCTGTGGTGACATCCTGATCGCTCCACAGTTTGCGGCCCGCCAGTTTCACCAGGAAATCGGCCTGTGCCAGTTGCCATGTTTTCGCATCAGAACCGGAGATGGTTGCCACTTTCTGCTGCACTTCATCAAGCTGCTTCGCCAGGACGTCGTTCTGACGTTTGGCAGCATCAAGCTGGTCTGCTTGTTGTTTAATCACGCCTTCCAGCTCTGCGCGTTGCTTATCCTGCGATTGTTGTAAGGCGATAACCTGATTGGCGATCTCGCCATTATTGCTATGTAGTGTTGCTACTTGCTGTTTTACCCAGCCATAAAGCCCGGCACCCGATGCCAGCGCAATGGCAATGGCGATCGCGCTGAGCGCAAGGCTGGTCCTGTTAGCGCGTCTATTCTTCTCTGCTTTTTCCGGCGGCGGCGTTGCGCCGTCAGCCGCTTTGGTCTCTTCGACCACGGCGGAGGAGTTTTTTTGTTCCGTCATTATGGCTTCCCATTATGAGAGTTATTGTAATGCGCGAAGCAGCGCATCGTTGTCGGCATTGTCAGCGACCCGAATATCCTGCCAGCCCAGTTCCCGGGCGAGGTGTGCCAGACGCTCGCTCGCCACAACCAGGCGACAGCGAAGTAACCAATTTTCCCGATACCAGGGGGGAATAAGTGAAAATAATTGCTGCATCATTTCGCCGCTGGTGATCACCAGTGTCGTCACGCCACGCGTATGCCAGCGCATTGCTTCTTCAGCACCGTCATAAAATATTGCACTGCGTTGATAACATTCGCAAAATTCAACTTCGGCACCACGCGCTACCAGCGCCTCTGCCAGCAATTCGCGCCCGCCGTTACCCCGTAAGATTAGCGCATGCTTACCCTGAACACTTTGTAATTCAGGTAATTGTAGCAACACTTCACTGATTTCCCGATCGTGCGGATAGCGCACCTCAATGCCACTGACGGTATGTAATGCTAGCGCAGTGGTGCGACCGATAGCGAAATAGTGAGGCTGAGGGGGAAATCGCAAACCAAGCTGCTGTAAGTGGGCGTGAGCGAATGTCACCGCATGCTGCGACAGGGCAAAAACCATATCGTCTGCGGTTAGCGCGGAGAGCCGCGCAGGTAATGAAGCGAGCTCGCGGCCTGGCGTAAATTCGATTAACGGAAAGCTCCAGGCCACCAGCCCCAGTGTACGCAACCGGCTGACTAATTCTTCTCCGGCTGGAGATGGGCGTGTGACCAGAATGCTCATACAGGTGCTTCTCCGTTATAAACCTCATCCAGAATAGCGCGGGCGCCATTCACCAGTAGCTCTTCCGCCAGTGAGATCCCAAGTTGTTCTGCATCTTCCGGTTTACCGCGGCGTTCGCCGCGTACCTGGATCGAACCGTCTGGCGAACCCACCAGCCCGCGCAACCAGATCTCGCCGTTGATAAGTTCAGCATAGCTGCCAATAGGTACCTGGCACCCACCTTCAAGATGGGTATTCATCGCCCGCTCTGCTTTAACGCGCACGGCGGTATCCTTGTGATTCAGAGGTTCGAGCAGCGTGCGCGTGCGCGTGTCATCGAGGCGGCACTCTACGCCGACCGCGCCCTGACCGACTGCCGGTAGCGAGATTTCCGGCGGCAGCGCCATGCGTACGCGTGAAGCCAGTCCAAGGCGGTTAAGGCCTGCTACAGCGAGGATAATCGCGTCATATTCACCGTTATCCAGCTTGCTCAGACGGGTGCCGACGTTGCCGCGTAGGGAACGTATCACCAGATCCGGACGGCGTTCCGCCAGTTGGCACTGACGGCGCAAACTGGAAGTGCCAACAATGCTGCCGTGCGGCATTTCGTCCAGCGAGGCATAACGGTTTGACACAAACGCATCGCGTGGATCGTCGCGCTCACAAATGGTCACCAGGCCAAGCCCTTCGGGGAAATCCACTGGGACATCTTTCATTGAATGCACCGCGATATCGGCGCGGTTTTCAAGCAGTGCCAACTCAAGTTCTTTCACAAACAATCCCTTGCCGCCCACTTTCGCCAGAGGCGTATCAAGGATCACATCGCCGCGGGTTACCATCGGCACCAGTTCTACAGTCAGCCCCGGATGGCTCACTTCAAGGCGTTGCTTAACGTATTGTGCTTGCCAAAGCGCAAGGGGGCTTTGCCGTGTGGCAATTCTTAAGACATTGTCTAACATGCTTGTTACCGTCATTATCGTCCGTTGACCATCCTAACATTGTTGCATTAGGGTGTCAGTGTTCGCGGCGGATTGCCGGGGAAAGAGAAAGCTTCGTCCCGCAATACAGGCGCAGCGCGGGTCGTAATTAAGAATTTACAGAGTGTGTTTGATGCTACACTGGTTTGTGCTGCATCTTTCTTTACGGTCAATGAGCAAGGTGTTAAATTGATCACGTTTTAGACCATTTTTTCGTCGGTACCCCTATAAAGATAAGGGCGAAAAATGGCAACGGCGACTTTGAATTTTCTGTAAACATCAGGCGATATGTCTTGTACCTCTATATTGAGACTCTGAAACAGAGACTGGATGCCATCAATCAACTGCGTGTGGAACGCGCTCTTGCTGCCATGGGGCCTGCTTTTCAGCAGGTCTACAGTCTGCTGCCGACATTACTGCATTACCATCATCCGCTGATGCCGGGTTACCTTGAGGGTAACGTTCCACAAGGCATTTGCCTTTACACGCCTGATGAAAACCAACTTCATTATCTGAACGAACTTGAACTGCACCGTGGTTTGCCGCCGCAGGAGTCGCCAAAAGGCGAATTACCGATCACCGGTGTTTACTCTATGGGGAGCACGTCATCCGTTGGGCAAAGTTGCTCTTCAGATCTGGACATCTGGGTATGTCATCAATCCTGGCTCGATAACGAAGAGCGTCAACTGTTGCAGCGTAAATGTAGCCTGCTCGAAAGTTGGGCTGCGTCGCTGGGCGTGGAAGTGAGCTTTTTCTTGATTGATGAAAACCGTTTCCGCCATAACGAAAGCGGCAGTCTCGGCGGCGAGGATTGTGGCTCGACGCAGCATATATTGTTGCTTGACGAATTTTACCGCACCGCCGTGCGTCTCGCCGGTAAACGTATTCTTTGGAATATGGTGCCGGGCGATGAAGAAGAGCATTACGACGACTACGTAATGACGCTCTATGCGCAGGGTGTGCTGACGCCAAATGAATGGCTGGATCTCGGCGGCTTAAGTTCCCTTTCGGCGGAAGAGTACTTCGGTGCCAGCCTTTGGCAGCTCTATAAAAGTATCGATTCCCCGTATAAAGCAGTGTTGAAAACCCTGCTGCTGGAAGCGTATTCCTGGGAATATCCTAATACGCGCCTGCTGGCGAAAGATATTAAACAGCGTCTGCATGATGGTGAGATCGTCTCCTTCGGTCTTGATCATTACTGCATGATGCTGGAACGCGTAACGCAATATCTGGTTGCCATCGAAGACACCACCCGTCTCGATCTGGCGCGTCGATGTTTCTACTTAAAAGTGTGCGAGAAGCTCAGCCGTGAACGGGCCTGTGTCGGCTGGCGTCGTGAAGTGATCGCGCAGTTGGTGAAAGAGTGGGGCTGGGATGATGCGCGCGTGGTCATGCTGGATAACCGCGCCAACTGGAAAATCGATCAGGTACGCGAAGCGCACAATGAACTGCTCGACGCGATGATGCAGAGCTACCGCAATCTGATCCGTTTCGCCCGGCGTAATAATCTGAGCGTTTCCGCCAGCCCGCAGGATATTGGGGTGTTGACCCGTAAACTGTATGCCGCCTTTGAGGCGTTGCCGGGCAAAGTAACGCTTGTGAACCCACAGATTTCACCGGATCTCTCTGAACCCAATTTAACCTTTATTCATGTTCCTCCAGGCCGCGCCAACCGCACAGGCTGGTATCTGTACAATCGTGCGCCGAACATGGATTCAATCGTCAGCCATCAGCCGCTGGAATATAACCGTTATCTGAATAAGCTGGTGGCCTGGGCCTGGTTTAATGGGCTGTTGACCTCGCGCACGCGTCTGTTTATTAAAGGCAATGATGTGGTCGATCTGGCGAAATTGCAGGAAATGGTCGCGGATGTATCGCATCACTTCCCGCTGCGCCTGCCTGCACCGACTCCGAAAGCACTTTATAGCCCGTGCGAAATTCGTCACCTGGCTATCATCGTCAATCTGGAGTACGACCCGACTGCGGCGTTCCGTAATCAGGTGGTGCATTTCGACTTCCGTAAGCTTGATGTCTTCAGCTTCGGCGAGCAGCAAAACTGCCTCGTCGGAAGTGTGGATCTGCTCTACCGTAATTCGTGGAATGAGGTGCGTACTCTGCATTTCAACGGCGAGCAGGCGATGATTGAAGCGCTGAAAACGATTCTCGGCAAAATGCACCAGGATGCGGCACCGCCGGATAGCGTTGAAGTGTTCTGCTACAGCCAACACCTGCGCGGCCTGATTCGAACCCGTGTCCAGCAACTGATTTCTGAGTGTATTGAGCTGCGTCTTTCCAGTACGCGCCAGGAAACCGGACGCTTTAAAGCATTGCGCGTGGCAGGCCAGACCTGGGGACTGTTCTTTGAACGCCTGAATGTGTCGGTACAGAAGCTGGAAAACGCGATCGAGTTTTATGGTGCGATTTCCCATAACAAACTGCATGGCCTTTCCGTGCAGGTTGAAACCAATCACGTCGAATTACCGGCGGTGGTGGATGGTTTTGCCAGCGAAGGGATTATTCAGTTCTTCTTTGAAGAGACCGGTGAAGAAGGCTTTAACATCTATATCCTGGATGAGAGCAACCGCGCGGAAGTCTATCATCACTGTGAAGGCAGCAAAGAGGAGCTGGTGCGGGATGTAAGCCGTTTCTACTCGTCATCCCATGACCGCTTCACTTACGGCTCCAGCTTTATTAACTTCAACTTGCCGCAGTTCTATCAAATTGTGAATACGGAAGGGCGTGCGCAGGTGATCCCGTTCCGCAATCAGGCAATCAGCACCGCAACACCGGCGAATCAGGACAACGACGCACCGCTGTTGCAGCAATATTTCTCGTAACACGTGCCGGATAAATCATTAACACCTTATCCGGCGCGTAATATTAACGAAAAGTCACCGTTTCGCCCGCTTGCTGCGTGGCTGCTCGCTCCAGCAGATCCCAGAAGGTTTCGCCGCTGCGATCGCAAACCCAGTCGTCACCCTTCAGATCGAAATGGTAGCCGCCCTGTTTGGTTGCCAGCCACACCTGGTGCAGCGGCTCCTGGCGGTTAATGATAATTTTGCTGCCGTTTTCAAAGCTGATGGTTAAGACGCCGCCGTTGATTTCGCAGTCGATGTCGCTGTCGCCATCCCAGTCATCAAGGCGTTCTTCGATGGTGAGCCACAGGCTGTCGGCGAGGCGATGAAATTCACTGTCGTTCATTCTGCTTTCCTGTTTTTTATGATGGCAGCAGTATAACGCGAAATATTTCCCGATGCCCTAAACCAGCAAACTCTTGCTTTTGTGTCTTCTCCTGCGATGATAGAAAGCAGAAAGAATGAACTTACAGGCAACTCATAATGAAAGATGTGTTTCGCGCGATGACCGTACTGCTGACTCTGTTCAGCCTGACGGGTTGTGGTCTGAAGGGGCCGCTCTATTTTCCTCCTGCGGATAAAAACGCGCCGCCGCCAATCAAAACGCAAACCAGCACGATCCAGCCGAGCTCGCCGGATAGCAACGATCGTGGTGACGAGGGCTCTCCGAGTCAGGTGAATTACTGACGCTACCGTTCTGTATCCGCGCAACTGGAGTAGATGATGCAGTTCTCAAAAATGCATGGCCTTGGCAACGATTTTATGGTCGTCGACGCGGTAACGCAGAATGTCTTTTTCTCACCGGAACTGATCCGTCGTCTGGCGGATCGCCACCTTGGCGTTGGGTTTGATCAACTGCTGGTGGTTGAGCCTCCCTACGACCCCGAACTCGATTTTCACTACCGAATTTTCAATGCCGACGGCAGTGAAGTGTCGCAGTGCGGTAACGGCGCGCGCTGTTTCGCCCGCTTTGTTCGCCTGAAAGGGTTAACCAATAAACGTGATATTCGCGTCAGTACGGCGAATGGCCGTATGGTATTGAGCGTAACGGAAGACGAACTGGTACGCGTCAATATGGGAGAGCCAAACTTCGAACCGTCGCAGGTGCCATTCCGCGCTAACAAAGCGGAAAAGACCTATATTATGCGGGCAGCGGAGCAAACCATACTGTGCGGCGTTGTTTCGATGGGTAATCCGCACTGCGTGATTCAGGTTGATGACGTGGACACCGCGCCGGTAGAAACCTTGGGGCCGGTGATGGAAAGCCACGAGCGCTTTCCTGAGCGCGCCAATATCGGTTTTATGCAGGTTGTCTCACGGGATCACATTCGTCTGCGCGTCTTTGAACGTGGTGCAGGTGAAACCCAGGCGTGCGGTAGCGGCGCTTGTGCGGCTGTCGCAGTCGGTATTCAACAGGATTTACTGGCTGAGAATGTTCGTGTTGAATTACCGGGCGGTCGGCTTGATATCGCGTGGAAAGGACCGGGTCAACCGTTGTTTATGACTGGCCCGGCGGCACATGTCTATGACGGGTTTATTCATCTATGAAGCATATAGGAGAAGAGCAGCAGGAGCCGTTGGCCGAACTGGATGACCAGGCGGTCGCGGAGTATCTGCTGCACCATCCTGAATTCTTTATCCACAATGCGCGACTGGTCGAGCAAATGCGCGTGCCGCACCCGGTGCGCGGCACGGTTTCTCTCGTGGAATGGCACATGGCGCGCTCGCGTAATCACATCAATGCGCTGGAAGAGAACATGACCTTGTTGATGGAACAGGCGAGCGCAAACGAAGGGTTATTCTATCGTTTGCTGCGTCTGCAAAGTCGGCTGGCGTCCGCTGGCAGCCTTGAAGAGATGCTTAGCCGTTTTCATCGCTGGGCGCGCGATCTGGGGCTGGCGGGTGCGACTATCCGCCTGTTTCCCGATCGCTGGCGTCTGGGCGCACCTTCCCGCTACACACATCTTGCGCTCTCCCGGCAGGCGTTTGAATCATTGCGCATTCAACGCTTAGGCCAGCAGCACCACTATCTCGGCTCATTAAACGGGCCGGAGCTACTGTTGCTGTTGCCGGAAGCGAAAGCCATCGGCTCTGTGGCCATGTCCTTAATGGGGCCGGACGGCTCCCTTGGCGTGGTGCTGTTCAGCAGCCGTGATGTTCACCATTACCAGCAAGGTCAGGGCACTCAGCTTTTAGATGAGATAGCGCAGATGCTGCCGGATCTTCTGGAACGCTGGATCGAGCGCGTATGAGCGATTCGCCGTTATTACCTGCCGTCAGCAAATTCCTGCGCTACCTTGGTGTTGAACGTCAACTTAGCCCCATTACGCTGCTTAATTATCAGCGTCAGCTTGATGCCATCATTGCGTTGGCCAGTGAAACCGGCCTGAAAAGCTGGCAACAATGTGATGCTGCAATGGTGCGCGCAATTGCCGTTCGCAGCCGACGAAACGGGCTCGGCCCGGCAAGTCTGGCGCTGAGACTTTCGGCGCTGCGCAGTTTCTTTGACTGGATGGTCGGCCAGGGCGAGCTGCCGGCAAACCCGGCAAAGGGCATTTCGTCACCGAAAGCGCCGCGGCATTTGCCGAAGAATATTGACGTTGATGATGTGAACCGACTGTTGGATATCGATCTTAACGATCCTCTGGCAGTGCGTGATCGGGCCATGCTGGAAGTGATGTACGGCGCTGGTCTTCGTCTTTCGGAACTGGTGAATCTGGATATCAAACATCTGGATCTGGAAAGTGGTGAAGTGTGGGTAATGGGCAAGGGAAGCAAAGAGCGCCGTTTGCCTATTGGTCGCAGTGCGGTGACCTGGATCGAGCACTGGCTCGACCTGCGTGGGCTGTTTGGCGCAGAAGAGGATGCGCTGTTTTTATCGAAGCTGGGGAAACGAATTTCGGCGCGTAATGTGCAAAAACGTTTTGCCGAGTGGGGGATCCGCCAGGGGCTTCACAGTCACGTAAATCCGCATAAACTGCGGCACTCATTCGCCACACACATGCTTGAGTCGAGCGGCGATCTACGCGGGGTACAGGAACTGCTCGGTCACGCCAATCTCTCAACGACACAAATTTATACCCATCTCGATTTTCAACATCTTGCATCGGTATACGACGCCGCGCACCCGCGCGCCAAACGGGGGAAATAATGCGTTTTTACCGCCCATTGGGTCAGATCTCCGCGATCACTTTTGACCTGGACGATACCCTTTACGACAACCGGCTGGTGATCCAGCGTACCGAACAGGAAGCGCTGGCATTTGTGCAACGTTATCATCCGGCACTGAACGGTCTGGAAAATGAAGAATTCAAGCGTCTGCGCTGGTCGCTGCGGGAAACCGAGCCCGAGATCTATCACGACGTTACCGAATGGCGGCGACGTGCCGTTGAACAGGCGATGCTGAACGCCGGGCTGACAGTCGAGGAAGCCGCCGTGGGCGCACAGGCCGCGATGGTTAATTTTGCCAAATGGCGCAGTCGCATTGATGTGCCGCAGGAAACCCACGACACGCTGAAGAGGCTGGCAACGAAGTGGCCTCTGGTGGCGATCACCAACGGTAACGCGCAGCCGGAACTGTTTGGGCTGGGCGATTACTTTGAATTTGTGCTGCGCGCCGGGCCGGATGGACGTTCAAAACCCTTCAGCGACATGTACCATCTGGCCGCAGATCGCCTTGGTGTAGCGGTAGAGGATATTCTGCATGTTGGCGACGATTTGACCACAGATGTTGCGGGCGCGATCCGTTGCGGCATGCAGGCATGCTGGATCAAACCGGAAGGTGCCGATCTGCTACAGGCGACGAACAGCCGTTTGTTACCGCATATGGAAATTTCGCGGTTGGCATCCCTCACGACGCTGATATAATCACCAATTGTTCTGTATAAAATACCAGGGTTTTTGGCGGATGGCACTACGCTTATTCGTCCTACGGTAACGTAGACCCGTAAGCGAAGCGCCACCGGGCGCTTCGTTCAATTCCTGACGACGACACGACGGTACCTATGGACGTTTCTTATCTGCTCGACAGCCTCAATGACAAACAGCGCGACGCCGTAGCCGCAGAGCGCAGCAATATGCTGGTGCTGGCCGGGGCGGGGAGTGGTAAGACGCGCGTGTTGGTACACCGTATCGCCTGGCTAATGACCGTAGAGAACTGCTCGCCATACTCGATCATGGCGGTCACTTTTACCAATAAAGCGGCGGCAGAAATGCGCCACCGTATCGGTCAGTTGATGGGCACCTCGCAGGGCGGAATGTGGGTGGGTACGTTCCACGGCCTGGCGCACCGCTTGCTGCGCGCGCACCACATGGACGCCAATCTGCCGCAGGATTTCCAGATCCTCGACAGTGAAGATCAACTCCGGCTGCTGAAACGCTTGATTAAAGCGATGAATCTGGATGAGAAGCAGTGGCCTCCGCGTCAGGCAATGTGGTACATCAATGGTCAGAAAGATGAGGGCATTCGTCCGCATCATATCCAGAGTTTCGGTAACCCGGTTGAGCAGACCTGGCAGAAAGTTTATCAGGCTTACCAGGAAGCTTGCGATCGTGCTGGGTTGGTGGATTTTGCCGAGCTACTGCTGCGCGCCCATGAGTTGTGGCTGAACAAACCGCATATTTTGCAGCACTATCGTGAACGCTTTACCAATATCCTGGTGGACGAATTTCAGGATACCAACAACATTCAGTACGCATGGATTCGCCTGCTGGCGGGTGATACCGGCAAAGTGATGATCGTCGGCGACGATGATCAGTCCATTTACGGCTGGCGCGGTGCCCAGGTGGAAAACATCCAGCGCTTTCTGAAAGATTTTCCAGGCGCGCAGACTATTCGCCTGGAGCAAAACTACCGCTCCACCAGTAATATCCTTAGCGCCGCTAACGCCCTGATTGAGAATAACAATGGGCGTCTGGGGAAAAATCTGTGGACCGACGGCGTCGATGGTGAACCGATTTCACTCTATTGCGCATTCAATGAGCTGGACGAAGCGCGCTTTGTGGTAAACCGTATCAAAGCCTGGCAGGACAACGGCGGGCAACTGACACAGTGCGCCATTCTTTATCGCAGCAACGCCCAGTCGCGCGTGCTGGAAGAGGCGCTGTTGCAGGCCAGTATGCCGTACCGCATTTATGGCGGTATGCGATTCTTCGAACGGCAGGAGATCAAAGATGCTCTCTCCTATCTGCGTTTGATTGCCAACCGCAATGATGATGCCGCGTTTGAGCGCGTGGTGAATACGCCGACGCGCGGCATTGGCGATCGCACGCTGGATGTCGTGCGTCAGACGTCCCGCGATCGCCAATTGACGCTGTGGCAGGCGACGCGTGAGCTGTTACAGGAAAAAGCGCTGGCGGGCCGTGCCGCAAGTGCTCTGCAACGCTTCCTGGAACTGATTGACGCGCTGGCCCAGGAAACGGCCGACATGCCGCTGCATGTGCAAACCGACCGGGTGGTGAACGACTCTGGTCTGCGCATGATGTACGAGCAGGAGAAGGGCGAGAAAGGCCAGACGCGTATTGAGAACTTAGAGGAGCTGGTCACCGCCACGCGGCAGTTCAGCTACAACGAAGAAGATGAAGATTTGATGCCGTTGCAGGCGTTTCTCTCCCACGCCGCGCTGGAGGCGGGTGAAGGGCAGGCGGACACCTGGCAGGATGCAGTGCAGCTTATGACGTTGCACTCGGCAAAAGGTCTGGAATTCCCCCAGGTCTTTATTGTTGGCATGGAAGAGGGCATGTTTCCGAGCCAGATGTCACTGGATGAGGGCGGACGTCTGGAAGAAGAGCGCCGCCTGGCGTATGTCGGCGTGACGCGTGCGATGCAGAAACTAACCTTAACCTACGCCGAAACGCGTCGTCTGTACGGAAAAGAGGTTTATCACCGTCCTTCACGCTTTATCGGCGAGCTACCGGAAGAGTGTGTGGAAGAGGTGCGTTTACGCGCCAGTATCAGTCGCCCGGTCAGTCATCAGCGCATGGGAACGCCAACTGCGCAGAGCGATACCGGCTATAAACTTGGCCAGCGCGTGCGCCATGCGAAGTTTGGCGAAGGTACGGTAGTGAACATGGAAGGTAGCGGTGAACACAGCCGTTTGCAGGTGGCTTTCCAGGGGCAGGGTATTAAATGGCTGGTGGCCGCCTATGCGAAGCTAGAAACCGTCTAACATTCAGAAAAATATCATTATTTTGTAATAATCTGCTAGCCTTATACGCTGAGGGGCAAATATTGCTCTTTCGCGTTTCGTTGCGTGTTGACGCCTCCTGAGTGCTGGCGTAACATGCGCGCACGAACACGCTAAGAGGACATTCGCCTTGGACACACCCAGTAGATACTGGCTCAATCTCCTGTTCCACAGGAACAACTCCTAAGGCTATTTTCTCATGCTGATAGCCTCAGAGGTTGTCAGCGACCTGCATGTTTCCCCGTCGCGCTGAGTCAGTCTGTTTAATGGTCTGAAACCCAATTCGTTTCTTGTGTGCCCACCGAACTGTCCAATATTTTTTGCACTGGGAGTCCCGGCCATGCTGAGCGCATTTCAACTGGAAAACAATCGTTTAACCCGTCTTGAGGCTGACGAAATCAAACACCTTGCCAGCTCGGTTTGGGTTGATTTGGTCGAGCCGGACGAAGATGAACGAACCCGTGTGCAAACGGAACTGGGTCAGAACCTGGCCACCCGTCCTGAACTGGAAGACATCGAAGCCTCCGCGCGTTTTTTCGAGGACGAAGACGGGCTGCACATCCACTCCTTCTTCTTTTTTGAAGACGCTGAAGATCATGCCGGTAACTCAACGGTAGCATTCACCATTCGCGAAGGTCGCTTGTTCACGCTGCGTGAGCGCGAATTACCCGCGTTTCGACTCTATCGTATGCGCGCCCGCAGCCAGGAGATGGTTGATGGTAACGCTTATGAACTGTTGCTGGATCTGTTCGAAACCAAAATCGAACAGCTGGCGGATGAGATCGAAAACATCTACAGCGATCTGGAAAAGCTGAGCCGCGTCATTATGGAAGGCCAGCAGGGCGATGAATATGACGACGCGCTTTCAACGCTTGCGGAGCAGGAAGATATCGGCTGGAAGGTGCGTCTGTGTCTGATGGATACCCAGCGTGCGCTGAACTTCCTGGTGCGCAAGGCGCGTTTACCGGCCGGCCAGTTGGAGCAGGCGCGCGAGATCCTACGCGATATCGAATCTCTGCTGCCGCACAATGAATCCCTGTTCCAGAAGGTTAACTTCCTGATGCAGGCGGCGATGGGGTTCATCAATATCGAGCAGAACCGCATCATCAAGATCTTCTCGGTCGTTTCCGTGGTGTTCCTGCCACCGACGCTGGTGGCATCCAGCTACGGGATGAACTTTGAATTTATGCCCGAACTGCACTGGAGCTTCGGCTACCCTGGCGCGATTGTCTTTATGATCCTCGCCGGACTGGCGCCGTATCTCTACTTCAAGCGCCGCAACTGGCTATAAGACAACGGGCGGCGCTGCTGCCCTTTTTCATTTAGCTTGGATTGCACGCGCCGCTTCAGCGTATTTGGAAAGAGGCGGCACAAACTTTTCATCATCCGTTTTTGCGTAAACCGCGCTGTGTATATACCGCGTCCATGACAAAAATCGCCAGCGCCAGCCAGATAAAACCAAAGGTCACCATCTTATCCGGCCCCGGATGCTCGCCATAGAAAGCCACCGCCAGCAGGAACATCAGCGTCGGACCGATATACTGGAAAAACCCCAGCGTCGATAAACGCAAACGCATTGCCGCGCCGGTAAAGCACAGCAGAGGGATCGTCGTCACTACACCAGCGGCCATTAACAGCAAGTTCAGTGACAGGCTGTTTTGCCCCATATGGCTGGTTGGGCTATCCGTGATGCCAAATAACCACACCGCCGCAACCGGCAGTAGCCATAGCGTTTCTACCAGCATGCCGGTTTGCGCATCGACCGCAATTTTTTTACGCAGCAGGCCGTAAAAAGCAAAACTAAATGCCAGACCGAGCGCAATGATCGGCAGCGAGCCAAACGTCCACAGTTGCACCAATACGCCGACGGCAGCCAGCAGTACCGCCAGCCACTGCATACGACGGAAACGCTCGCCCAAAAACAACATCCCCAGCAGAATATTCACCAGTGGATTAATAAAGTAACCCAGGCTGGCTTCCAGCATATGGTTGTGGTTCACCGCCCAGATAAACAGCAGCCAGTTGCCGCCAACTAACACGGCGGAGATGGCCAACAGCAGGATCTTTTTCGGCGTTTGCAACAACGCTTTTACGTTGCTCCACTGACGGCTGGCGCTGATCAACGCTAGCATAAAGAAGAAGGACCAGATGACACGGTGAGTGAGAATTTCGTCAGCCGGTACGTACCAAATCACTTTGAAATAGGCCGGGGCAACCCCCCAAATGAAATAAGCGGCCAGGGCGAGTAGCACACCCTGCCGCGTCTGTTTTGCATCCATCGGGAAAACTCTTTACTGAAAAGTAACCGTATGTTACCCGATTTCTACAACCGCCTCACCCCACCATATAGGTGGCTGTCGCGCTGGCGATATGCAGTTGATCCTCGTTATGCAGCTCTACGCGGGCCACGGCAACTTTATTGCCCGCACGTAGCAAACTGCTGCTTGCGGTGAAGCGTGTGCCGCGCCCAGGGCGCAGATAATCGACGCGTAAATCAATGGTGCCCATGCGCGACAAACGCTGGCGCAACTCCTCTTCGTTGATAGTGTCATGGCGGGTTAACGTGCTGCCAACGCAGACCAGACCGGCTGCGACGTCCAGCGCCGAGGCGATGACGCCGCCATGTAAAATGCTTTGCGCCCAGTTGCCCACCATCATTGGCTGATGAGTAAATTTCAACTCCGCATACTCTTTTTCATAACGTTCCAGCTCAAGACCTAACGCACGGTTAAATGGCATGTGATAGACAAAAATCTCGCCCACCAGCTTAAGGGTTTGATCCGCTGTGAGAACGGCTGACATAGCAATCTGATCCGATGTGTTAATGAGGTGTTGATTTTATGCCTGTTATTTGTTGATTTCCAGTTTAAGAACCGATACCTGCGCAGTGACTCTATAAATATGTAGAATAGTTGTGGGGAACTTATTCAATTCAACAATATGATTTGGGAGCATAAAACCGATGCGGACCTCTCTGGGTTGGTTTTTCGCAGTGCTTGCACTGCCTTTTATGGCATACGCACAAGAAGCTACGGTAAAGGAAGTCCATGATGCCCCCGCCGTGCGCGGTAGTATCATCGCCAATTTATTGCAGGATCACGATAATCCGTTCACGCTTTATCCTTATGACACCAACTATGTGATCTATACCGATACCAGCGATCTGAACAAAGATGCGATTCGCTCCTATAACTGGTCAGATAATGCGCGTAAGGACGAAGTGAAGTTTCAGCTCAGCCTGGCGTTTCCTCTGTGGCGAGGGATTCTGGGGCCCAATTCTGTTTTTGGGGCTTCCTATACGCAGAAATCCTGGTGGCAGCTCTCCAATAGCGCCGAGTCAGCTCCGTTCCGCGAAACCAACTACGAGCCGCAGCTTTTCCTCGGTTTCTCCACCGATTATGAGTTTGCTGGCTGGACGTTACGGGATGTGGAGATGGGTTATAACCACGATTCAAACGGCCGCTCCGACCCGACGTCGCGTAGCTGGAACCGCATCTACACCCGCCTGATGGCACAAAACGGCAACTGGATGGTTGAAGTGAAGCCCTGGTATGTGGTGGGTTCCATCGACGATAACCCGGACATCACCAAATACATGGGCTATTACCAGTTGAAGATTGGTTATCAACTGGGCGAGGCAATCCTCAGCGCCAAAGGGCAGTACAACTGGAATACCGGTTACGGCGGTGCGGAAATCGGAATCAGCTATCCGATAACCCGACACGTCCGGTTCTACACCCAGGTTTACAGCGGCTACGGCGAATCATTGATTGACTATAATTTCAAACAAACTCGTGTTGGTGTGGGTGTAATGCTCAACGATCTGTTTTAAGCATTGCAGTTTCTGTCGCAGGCGCTGAAAATAGCGCCTGTTTTTATTTCAGGCTAATGGGGTCATTGTGGCGCAGGCGGAAGTATTGAATCAGGAATCGCTGGCTAAGCAGGTCTTGCAAGAGACCTTCGGCTACCAGCAATTCCGCCCGGGCCAGCAGGATATTATCGACACCGTACTGAGTGGCCGCGATTGTCTGGTGGTGATGCCGACGGGCGGCGGAAAATCTCTGTGTTATCAAATTCCAGCACTAGTGCTGCAGGGGCTGACGGTGGTGGTTTCGCCGCTGATCTCACTGATGAAAGATCAGGTCGACCAGCTACTTGCCAACGGCGTTGCGGCGGCATGCCTGAATTCTACCCAAAGCCGTGAGCAGCAGTTTGACGTGATCAACGGCTGTCGCAACGGTCAGATACGTCTGCTTTATATCGCGCCCGAGCGCCTGATGCTCGACAACTTCCTTGACCAGTTACGCCAGTGGAATCCGGTGCTTTTGGCCGTTGACGAAGCGCACTGTATTTCCCAGTGGGGTCACGATTTCCGCCCGGAGTACGCCGCGCTTGGCCATCTGCGCCAGATGCTCCCGTCTGTGCCTTTTATGGCCCTGACCGCGACGGCTGATGACACTACGCGGCGCGATATCGAACGTCTGCTGGGCTTAAACGATCCGCTGATCCAGGTCAGCAGCTTCGACCGCCCGAATATTCGCTACATGTTGATGGAAAAGTTTAAGCCGCTCGATCAGCTGCTGCGTTATGTGCAGGAGCAGCGCGGCAAGTGTGGCATCATTTATTGCAATAGCCGGGCGAAGGTTGAAGACACCGCCGAACGTCTGCAAAGCCGTGGTTTCAGTGCGGCGGCTTACCATGCGGGGCTGGATAACGAACTGCGTGCGCGGGTACAGGAGCAGTTCCAACGCGATGATTTACAAATCGTGGTGGCAACCGTGGCGTTCGGCATGGGGATCAACAAGCCCAACGTACGTTTCGTGGTGCATTTCGATATCCCGCGCAATATCGAATCCTATTATCAGGAAACTGGCCGTGCTGGGCGTGACGGCCTGCCTGCGGAAGCGATGCTGTTCTACGATCCGGCGGATATGGCGTGGCTGCGCCGTTGTCTGGAAGAGAAACCGGCTGGGCCTTTGCAGGATATTGAACGGCACAAGCTCAATGCGATGGGCGCATTTGCTGAAGCGCAAACCTGCCGTCGTCTGGTGTTGCTCAACTATTTCGGTGAAGGACGACAGGAGCCCTGCGGCAACTGCGATATTTGCCTCGATCCGCCGCGCCAGTACGATGGTTTGCAGGACGCGCAAAAAGCGTTATCGGCCATTTATCGCGTTAACCAGCGTTTCGGTATGGGTTATGTGGTGGAAGTGCTGCGCGGTGCGAACAATCAGCGTATCCGTGAATTCGGTCACGATAAATTACCGGTGTATGGCATTGGTCGCGAGCAGAGCCATGAACACTGGGTAAGCGTGATCCGCCAGCTTATCCATATGGGATTTGCTACCCAGAATATCGCTCAGCATTCTGCGCTTCAGTTAACGGAAGCAGCGCGTCCGCTGCTGCGTGGAGAGGTACCGCTGATGCTGGCGGTGCCGCGAATGGTGGCGCTGAAGCCAAAAGTGATGCAGAAAGCCGCTGTCGGCAATTACGATCGCAAGCTGTTCGCCAAGCTGCGTAAATTGCGAAAAGCGATTGCCGATGAAGAGAATATCCCGCCTTATGTGGTGTTTAACGATGCAACGCTGATCGAGATGGCCGAGCAGATGCCACTTTCGCCGGGGGAAATGCTTAGCGTGAACGGCGTGGGAACGCGCAAACTTGAGCGTTTCGGCCAGGAGTTTATGGCGCTTATCCGCGCGCATGTCGATGGCGACGAAGAGTAGTTTTAGCAGTCGAAAAGTGCCAGGATAGTCACTCACTGAATTATCTTCCCGCAGGTTCTCTATGTTGATGTTATTTCTTACCGTGGCGCTAGTGCATATTGTTGCCCTGATGAGCCCCGGCCCGGATTTCTTCTTCGTTTCGCAAACTGCCATTAGCCGCTCGCGTAAAGAGGCGATGATGGGTGTGTTCGGTATCACCTGTGGCGTAATGGTGTGGGCTGGCGTGGCGCTGCTCGGTCTGAACCTGATTCTCGAAAAAATGGCGTGGTTGCACAGCATTATTATGGTCGGCGGTGGTCTTTATCTATGCTGGATGGGTTATCAGATGCTGCGTGGCGCGTTGAAAAAGCGTCAGAAAGCAGTTGGTGCACCGAAAGTGGAGTTGGCGACCAGCAGCAGCCGCAGTTTTCTGAAAGGGTTACTGACCAATCTGGCGAATCCGAAAGCGATCATTTACTTCGGCTCGGTATTTTCACTGTTTGTCGGCGATAGCGTCGGCACCAGCGCGCGCTGGGGTATTTTTGTGCTGATTGTGCTGGAAACACTGGCCTGGTTTACCATCGTGGCCAGCCTGTTCGCGCTGCCGGCAATGCGTCGCGGTTATCAGCGTCTGGCGAAATGGATTGATGGTTTTGCCGGCGCGCTGTTTGCTGGCTTCGGCATCCACCTGATTATCTCCCGTTAAGTTCATCTGCCGGATGGTGTTTCATTATCTGGTATGCTGATTTTTCAGGCCCGGTAAGCGTAGCGCTACCGGGCATCTGCCTCAGGCGTGGCGGGCAGAAGCCAGCAACGCGCCGACCAGCACGAACAGCGAACCAAATACCTTATTCAGCGCCTTCATCTGGCGTGGGCCTTTAATCCAGCCGGCAATGCGCTGCGCCAGCGTCGCATAACCAATCATGACAATGATATCGACGACGATCGTTGTGACCCCAAGCACCACATACTGCATCACCTGCGGCTGATGCGGCACAATAAATTGCGGGAACAGGGCGGCAAGAAAAACGATGCTTTTCGGGTTGGTCAGGTTAACGAATACCGCCCGCTTAAACAGCCGACCGCGCGACTGGGTTTTCGCCAGCGTATTGAGATCGATAGCGCCAGCGGTGCGCCACTGCTGAATACCCAGCCAAATCAGGTAGGCTGCACCCGCCCATTTCAGCACTTCAAACGCCAGCACGGAACGAGAAAATAGCGTGCCCAGCCCGACGCCGACCAGCACGATATGAATGCCAAGGCCGGTCTGCAACCCAGCAATAGAAGCCGCCGCGCCGCGATAGCCGTAGCCGATGGACGTGGTCATAGTGTTAATCGCGCCGGAACCGGGCGAGAGGCTTAAAATGATTGAGGTCAGTAGATAGGCGAACCACCATTCGAAGGTCATGAGAAATTCCTGCTTGTCTGTTTTTATGCCACAATACGCTATTGCTAGTGGATTTTGCTATTGGTCACAAAAAAACGATTTTACATGGCTAACAGGGGCGAAATTGCGATGTTTCGGCAAAAAACGGCCTGGGAAACCAGAGAAAAAGCGTTCGCAGCATTTACCACGGGGCCGCTAATGGATTTCTGGCGCTCGCGTGAAGAAGCCGTGTTTACCGGTGTCGATAACGTACCCGTCAGTTTTGTCCGCTTTCACGATCATCGCCACGATAGGGTGATTGTGGTTTGTCCGGGCCGTATTGAAAGTTACGTCAAATACGCCGAACTGGCGTATGACTTGTTCTACCTCGGTTACGATGTGTTGATTATCGATCACCGCGGGCAGGGGCGTTCCGGGCGGATGTTGGCGGATACGCACCGGGGGCATGTGGTCAACTTTAGCGATTATGTCGATGATTTGGCTGCATTCTGGCAGCAGGAAGTCGCCGATGGTCCCTGGCGAAAACGTTATATACTGGCGCATTCGATGGGCGGCGCGATCGCCACGCTCTTCTTACAGCGTCATCCGCATGCCTGTGATGCTATTTCCCTGTGCGCGCCAATGTTCGGAATTATCATTCGTCTGCCGGAGTGGATGGTGCGCCCGTTGCTTGACTTGGCGGAAAGCTATCCGCGTCTTCGTGAAAATTACGCCATCGGGACCGGAAGCTGGCGCGCGCTGCCGTTCGCGATTAACGTGCTGACCCACAGCCGCGAGCGTTACCGGCGCAATCTGCGTTTTTATGCCGACGAACCGACGCTGCGTGTGGGTGGGCCGACGTGGCACTGGGTGCGTGAAGGCATTCTGGCCGGAGAACATGCACTGGCCGGGGCGGCAAACGATGACACGCCAACATTGATTATTCAGGCGGAAGAGGAGCATGTGGTGGATAACCGCATGCAACAACGCTTCTGCGAAATTCGCGCTGCGGCGGGCCACCCTTGTGAAGGGGGAAAACCGTTTGTTATACCCGGCGCGTACCATGAGATCCTTTTTGAAAAGGACACTATGCGCTCGGTCGCACTCAACGCCATCGTCGAATTCTTCGACCGGCATAACTAAATTATTGAGGTAAAATTTTCCTATGTACCAAGTTGTTGCATCTGATTTAGATGGTACGTTGCTCTCCCCTGACCACACACTGTCACCGTTCGCGAAAGAAACGTTAAAACTGCTGACCGGCCACGGCGTCAATTTTGTCTTTGCTACCGGCCGCCACCATGTCGATGTCGGGCAAATCCGCGATAATCTCGGCATCAAGGCGTATATGATCACCTCCAACGGCGCGCGCGTACACGATACTGATGGAAATCTGGTCTTTAGCCACAATCTGGATCGCGATATCGCCAGCGAACTGCTCGGTGTAATGCACAACGAGAAAGATATCATTACCAATGTCTACCGTAACGACGAATGGTTCATGAACCGCCATCGCCCTGATCAGATGCGTTTTTTCAAAGAAGCGGTGTTCCAGTATTCGCTTTATGAGCCGGGCTTACTGGAACCGGAAGGCATCAGCAAGGTCTTTTTCACCTGTGACAGCCATGAAAAACTGCTGCCGATGGAGCAGGCGATCAATGCGCGCTGGGGAGACCGTGTCAACGTCAGTTTCTCGACACTAACCTGCCTGGAAGTGATGGCGGGCGGCGTATCGAAGGGGCATGCGCTGGAAGCCGTTGCCGGTGCGCTGGGCTATGGTCTGAAGGATTGTATCGCCTTTGGCGATGGCATGAACGATGCTGAAATGCTGTCGATGGCCGGTAAAGGCTGCATTATGGGCAATGCCCATCAGCGCCTGAAAGATCTGTATCCGGAGCTGGAAGTGATTGGCACCAATGCGGATAACGCCGTGCCACATTACCTGCGTAAATTGTTCCTGCAATAAGATTGACATTTGGTTGTTAAATAATCATACGTCAACCAAATACTCAAACTTTGCGCAATTGAGTTAGCTACAATGAAGCCTTACTATTTTGAGAGAGCTTCATTGTGGCGTTACTGATCATCACCACGATCCTGTGGGCCTTTTCCTTTAGCCTGATTGGCGAATACCTTGCTGGCCATGTCGACAGCTATTTCTCCGTGTTGATGCGCGTGGGGCTGGCGGCGCTGGTGTTCTTACCGTTCCTGCGCACGCGCGGGCACAACCTGAAGACCATTGGCCTGTATATGATGGTGGGCGCGATGCAGCTTGGCATCATGTATCTGTTTAGCTTCCAGGCCTATCTCTACCTGACGGTCTCTGAATTCCTGCTGTTTACTGTCTTCACGCCGCTGTACGTTACGCTGATTTACGATCTGCTGAGCAAGCGTGGGCTGCGCTGGAGCTACGCCCTAAGCGCCGGGCTGGCGGTGATTGGCGCAGCGATTATTCGTTATGACAAAATCAGCGATCACTTCTGGATCGGTTTGATTCTGGTGCAGTTGGCAAACATCAGTTTCGCCATTGGCATGGTCGGTTATAAACGCCTGATGGAAATGCGCCCCATGCCACAGCACAACGCTTTTGCGTGGTTCTATCTGGGGGCGTTTATCGTTGCCGCCACTGCGTGGTTTGTGATGGGTAACCCGCAGAAGCTGCCGACAACCACCCTGCAGTGGGGCGTGCTGGTATGGCTGGGCGTGGTCGCTTCCGGTCTGGGTTACTTTATGTGGAACTATGGCGCAACGCAGGTTGACGCCGGGACGCTTGGCATTATGAACAATGTACATGTTCCCGCCGGGCTGCTGGTCAATCTCGCTATCTGGCAAGAACAGCCGCACTGGCCGAGCTTTATTATTGGTGGTTCGGTGATAATGGCTTCGCTGTGGGTACATCGCCGTTGGGTCGCTCCGCGCTCCGCACAAAAGGCAGGTGATCGCACGCGTGGTTCCGCGCTGAGCGAATAAACGCTTCCGTAACCGGCTGACGTTGCTCGCCATCGCGTACCGCTGCGTACAGCCGGCTCCACAATCCTTCGCCCAGGGTTTTGGTTACTACCAGACCCTGGCGTTCAAAACTCTCCACCACCCAGTGCGGTAGTGCCGCGATCCCCATCCGTGCGGCAACCATTTGAATCAACAATAGCGTGTTATCGACGCTTTTCAGAGCCGGGCTGATGCCTGCCGGTTGCAGGAAATGACGCCAGATATCAAGGCGGCTACGCTGCACCGGGTAGATCAGTAGCGTTTCACTGGCAAGATCGTCCGGCGTGATGCGTGTTTTTGCCGCCAGTGGGTGATCCGGTGCCAGCACCAACCGAACTTCAAAATCAAACATCGGCGAATAGTGCAGACCGCTGCGCGGCAGAATGTCGGATGTCATTACCAGGTCCAGCTCACCCTGTTGCAGTGCGGGCTGTGGATCAAAGGTCACGCCGGATTTGAAATCCATCTCCACCTGCGGCCAATTCTGGCGGAAGTTCTCAAGAGCGGGCGTCAGCCATTGAATACAGCTATGGCATTCAATAGCGATGCGCAATGTGGCTTGCTGTGGCTCGTTACAGGCCTGCAGCGCACGGCTGATTTGCGGCAGTACCTGGCTGGCCAGTTGCAACAGGATCTCGCCCTGGGGCGTAAAACGCAGCGGTTGACTTTTACGCACAAACAGACGGAAGCCGAGGCGTTGTTCCAGATCGCTGAATTGGTGGGAAAGCGCCGACTGCGTTTGATGCAGCGTTGCCGCTGCTGCTGCCAGCGACCCGCTGTTTCGTAACGCCTGTAGCGTTTTCAGATGTTTAATTTCGATCATGAATGTCCTTCACCCCGGCATGAACAATTTGCGCTTGAGGTTTATACAGTACCTTTACAATATGGATGTGTAAACATCTGGACGTCTAAACTCGTCATATTTCGACTTGCAGGTGCGTTGGCTGCCTTGCGCGCCCCAGTCACTTACTTCAGTAAGCTCCTGGGGACGCACTACGTTGCCGCCTTCCTGCCAGCCGAACTATTTAGAGTTTTACATTCAGAATCAGAAAAACAAAGGAAGAAGACATGACAATACATAACCACACCCTCGGTTTTCCTCGTGTCGGCCTGCGTCGCGAGCTGAAGAAAGCGCAAGAAAGTTACTGGGCGGGGAATTCTTCTCGTGAAGACCTGCTGGCGGTAGGACGCGAGCTGCGTGCCCGTCACTGGGATCAGCAAAAACAGGCCGGAATCGACCTGCTTCCGGTCGGTGATTTCGCCTGGTACGACCATGTTCTGACCACCAGCCTGCTGCTGGGCAATGTGCCGGCTCGTCATCAGAACAAAGACGGCTCTGTCGATATCGACACCCTGTTCCGTATCGGCCGAGGTCGCGCGCCGACTGGCGAACCGGCAGCAGCGGCAGAGATGACCAAATGGTTTAACACCAACTACCACTACATGGTGCCGGAATTCAGCAAAGGTCAGCAGTTCAAACTGACCTGGACGCAACTGCTGGATGAGGTGGACGAAGCGCTGGTGTTGGGCCACAAGGTGAAGCCCGTGCTGCTTGGGCCAGTCACGTACCTGTGGCTGGGCAAAGTGAAAGGCGAACAGTTTGACCGCTTAAGCCTGGTGAACGACATCCTGCCGGTCTACCAGCAAGTACTGTCCGAACTGGCGAAACGCGGTATTGAGTGGGTGCAGATCGATGAACCGGCGCTGGTGCTGGAGCTACCACAAGCGTGGCTGGATGCCTTCAAAACGGCGTATGACGCGCTGAATGGCAAGGTAAAACTGCTGCTGACCACCTATTTCGAAGGCATTACGCCGAACCTGGACACCATTACCGCGTTGCCGGTGCAGGGTTTACATGTCGATCTGGTACACGGTAAAGACAACGTTGCGCAGTTGCATCAGCGTCTGCCTGCCGACTGGCTGCTCTCTGCCGGTCTGGTGAATGGCCGTAACGTCTGGCGCACCGATCTGAGTGAGAAATATGCGCAGATTAAGGATGTGGTCGGTAAACGCCCGCTGTGGGTCGCCTCTTCCTGCTCGCTGCTGCACAGCCCGGTCGATCTGAGCGTTGAGACGCGTCTTGATGCCGAAGTAAAAAGTTGGTTCGCCTTCGCCTTGCAAAAATGCGAAGAACTGGCGCTGTTGCGTGATGCTCTGAACAGCGGTAACACAGAAAAACTGAATGAATGGAGCGCCCCGATCCAGGCGCGCCGCCACTCTACCCGTGTGCACAACCCGGCGGTGGCAAAACGTCTGGCGGCGATCACTGCGCAGGACAGCCAGCGCGCACGTCCGTATGTGGAGCGTGCGCAAGCGCAGCGCGTGCGTTTCAATCTGCCAGCGTGGCCGACCACAACTATCGGCTCGTTCCCACAGACCACCGAGATCCGCGGCTTGCGTCTGGATTTTAAACAGGGACGTTTAGATGCGGGCAATTACCGCACCGGCATCGCTGAACATATTAAGCAAGCGATTATAGAACAAGAGCGTTTGGGGCTGGATGTGCTGGTACACGGCGAAGCAGAACGTAATGACATGGTGGAATACTTCGGTGAACACCTTGATGGTTTCGTCTTTACGCAAAATGGCTGGGTGCAGAGCTACGGCTCGCGCTGCGTGAAGCCGCCGGTGGTGATCGGCGACGTGAGCCGCCCGGAAGCGATTACTGTCGAGTGGGCGAAGTACGCACAATCGCTGACCGACAAACCGGTCAAAGGCATGCTGACCGGGCCGGTCACTATCCTCTGCTGGTCTTTTCCGCGCGAAGATGTCACCCGCGAAACCATCGCCAAACAGATCGCGCTGGCGCTGCGTGATGAAGTGGCCGATCTTGAAGCCGCTGGTATCGGCATCATCCAGATCGACGAACCGGCACTGCGCGAAGGTTTACCGCTGCGCCGCAGCGACTGGGAGGCTTACCTTGCTTGGGGCGTGGAAGCGTTCCGTATTAATGCGGCGGTGGCGAAGGATGACACGCAGATCCACACACATATGTGCTATTGCGAATTCAACGACATCATGGATTCCATTGCCGCGCTGGATGCGGATGTGATCACCATCGAAACCTCGCGTTCGGATATGGAACTGCTGGAGTCGTTCGAAGAGTTTGAATACCCGAACGAAATCGGGCCGGGCGTATACGACATTCACTCACCGAACGTGCCAAGCGTGGAATGGATTGAAGCCCTACTGCAAAAAGCGGCACAACGCATTCCAGCACAGCGTCTGTGGGTGAATCCGGATTGCGGTCTGAAAACCCGGGGCTGGCCGGAAACCCGCGCCGCGCTGGCTAATATGGTGAAAGCCGCGCAGAACTTGCGTCAGCAGTAAACAGCCATGCGCCGCCGGGTTGTTCCTCGGCGGCGTTTTTTTAATGGGGATCGTGTCATGGTTCAGAATGCTGTCGTAGCGTGTTTTTGTGGGGTGATTTCTTTTTTCTGACAAGGGAATAGCAGTTTATTGATCCCACGGAACTTTTCTTAATGAAAAAAGAAGATTCCATATAAATCAGTTTCCATCCCATTTTTAATACGATCAGAAATTCAAGAAACTCTCATATTAGCGCTTTATCTCTTCAACATTATTGGCCGGGGAGTTTCCCCGGCACGGATACTATTTTTTACTGTACTGAGCAAACCATGTCAGCATGCGTTGCCAGCCATCTTTTGCCGACGCTTCATGATAACTCGGGCGGTAATCGGCATTAAAGGCGTGGCCCGCTTCAGGGTAAACCACAATCTCGGCAATGGCGTTGGCTGCCCGCAGAGCCTGACGCATGGTTTCCACGCTTTCGATCGGAATGCTGGTATCCTGTGCGCCGTATAAACCCAGCACTGGCGCGGTCAGATCGGTCGCGACATCTACCGGGTGGCGAGGCGAGTTGAGAGATTTCTCTCCCACCAGCTTACCGTACCAGGCCACCGCAGCTTTCAACTGCGGGTTATGCGCCGCATACAGCCAGGCGATACGTCCACCCCAGCAAAAACCGGTGATCAACAACTGATGTGCGTTACCGCCATTGCGAGCCGCCCAACTGGCGACGTGGTCGAGATCGGCCAGTACCTGGGCATCTGGCACCTTGCTGACCAGCCCGCTCAGTAGCGTCTGGATATCGGTGAAATCATTCGGATCGCCCTGGCGGAAGTAGAGCTCAGGCGCAATAGCGAGGTAACCTTCCCGCGCCAGGCGGCGGCAGATATCGCGGATATGTTCATGTACGCCGAAAATCTCCTGTACCACAATGACGATCGGCAACGCGCCATCGGCATTTTTGGGGCGGGCGTGAAATGCGGGCATATTGTCGCCCTGCGTGGGAATGGAGGTTTCGCCTGTGATTAGGGCCTCCTCCGGTGTGTGAACGATGGTGGAAGCGTGAGGCGAAGCCGCAGGTGCAAAGCCCGGTTGTTTGTTGGTTGTCATGGCATTCTCCATACCCTTTTATTAGCGCTCCAATAACTATAGACGGGAAGGCCTGTCGCGCGCGCAAATCCCCGTTTCATCGACTATTCTGGCTGCTGCGTTGTGAAATACAGTATATCAATGTGATATGCGTCACTAATTTAGTGAAATGGTGTGCAAACATTTTCTTTCATGGTGATGCCAATCACGAAAACGGACAAGCGCCTTCTGTAAAGTGGCGTTTTGCCTCTCCTGATAAAACTAACCACAGAGGAGTCTGTTATGTCCAGGTCTGACGTTTTTCATCTCGGTCTCACCAAAAACGATTTACAAGGGGCTACGCTGGCTATCGTCCCTGGCGATCCGGAACGTGTGGAAAAGATCGCCGCGCTGATGGATAAGCCGGTCAAGCTGGCATCTCACCGCGAATTTACCAGTTGGCGTGCCGAACTGGATGGCAAACCGGTTATTGTGTGTTCCACCGGTATTGGCGGTCCGTCAACCTCTATCGCCGTCGAAGAACTGGCGCAGCTTGGCATACGTACTTTTCTGCGTGTCGGCACGACCGGGGCGATTCAGCCGCATATCAATGTTGGCGATGTACTGATCACCACAGCCTCCGTGCGTCTTGATGGCGCCAGCCTGCATTTTGCACCCATGGAATACCCGGCGGTGGCTGATTTTGCCTGCACCACGGCGCTGGTTGCAGCGGCGGATGCGATTGGAGCAACCAAACATATTGGCGTAACGGCATCTTCCGACACATTTTACCCGGGCCAGGAGCGTTATGACACATTCTCCGGACGCGTGGTGAAAAGCTTTAAAGGATCAATGGAAGAGTGGCAATCAATGGGGGTGATGAATTATGAAATGGAATCCGCGACGCTGCTGACCATGTGTTCAAGCCAGGGACTGCGCGCCGGGATGGTGGCTGGGGTGATTGTGAACCGTACCCAGCAGGAGATCCCGAATGCAGAAACGATGAAACAGACCGAAAGCCACGCCGTCAAAATCGTGGTAGAAGCCGCACGTCGCCTGCTGTAATTCCCCTCTTCCGGTGCCCGATAACGCTGCGTTTACCGGGCCCGACAAAACCCCTTTCGTTTCTGCGTAGCGCCTCGCAGGAAAAGCCCTTCCCAACTGGACGTTTATACAGCACAATTCCCGCTTGTACGGATAAGGTATGGAGAAGGCGTGGTGGAGACTTCAATCATCGTCATGGCAGCGCTGGTAGTGGCTGGACTACTGGTCGGCTGGCTGGCTGCAAGCTGGCGTGGGGCGCAACAGCAGGCGGAATTGCTTGCCGAGCAGCGTGATGTGTTTAGTGAACTGAGCGCAGCCCGTCAACAGTTAGTTCAGAGCGAGCACTGGCGTGAAGAGTGCGAACTGCTCAATAACGAACTGCGCAGCCTGCAACATATCAACAGCTCGCTGGAAGCCGATCTTCGTGAAGTCACCACCCGACTGGAATCCACCCAGTTACATGCGGAAGAGAAGCTACGCCAGATGCACAGCAGCGAGCAGCGTCTCAGCGAGCAATTTGAAAACCTTGCGAACCGCATTTTTGAGCAGAGCAACCGACGGGTGGATGAACAGAACCGCCAGAGTCTGAACGGGCTGCTAACACCGCTGCGCGAGCAACTCGACGGTTTTCGCCGCCAGGTGCAGGATAGCTTTGGCCAGGAAGCGCGCGAACGCCATACGCTGGCGCATGAAATCCGCAATCTGCAACAGTTGAACGCCCAGATGGCGCAGGAAGCTATCAACCTGACGCGCGCGCTGAAAGGCGATAATAAGACGCAGGGCAACTGGGGCGAAGTAGTGTTGACTCGCGTGCTGGAAGCCTCTGGTCTGCGCGAAGGGTATGAGTATGAAACCCAGGTCAGCCTGGAAAACGACAGCCGCGCGCGTATGCAGCCGGATGTGATTGTGCGCTTGCCGCAGGGCAAGGATGTGGTGATTGACGCCAAAATGGCGCTGGTGGCCTACGAGCGCTACTTTAACGCCGAGGATGATTTTACCCGCGAAGCTGCGTTGCAGGAGCATATCGCCTCGGTACGTAATCATATTCGCCTGCTGGGGCGCAAAGATTATCAGCAGTTGCCTGGCCTGCGAAGCCTCGACTATGTCCTGATGTTTATTCCAGTGGAACCGGCCTTCCTGATCGCACTCGACAGGCAGCCCGAACTGATAACGGAAGCGCTGAAGAATAACATTATGCTGGTCAGCCCGACCACGCTGCTGGTGGCGTTGCGCACTATTGCCAACCTTTGGCGCTATGAGCATCAAAGCCGCAACGCCCAGCAGATTGCAGAAAGGGCAAGTCGGCTGTATGACAAAATGCGCCTGTTTGTTGATGACATGTCGTCCATCGGCCAGAGCCTGGATAAAGCGCAGGACAACTACCGCCAGGCGATGAAAAAACTCGCCGCCGGGCGCGGCAACGTGCTGGCGCAGGCGGAGGCATTTCGCGGCCTTGGCGTTGAGATCAAGCGTGAGATTAATCCAGAATTAACGGCTGAAGCGCAGGCGCAGGATGAAGAGTTTCGCCTGAGGGCAGGGCAGGAAACATTAAACGAATATAATGAAGACAATCAGTTAGACGATGCAACACAGCACGAGGAACCTGGCGCAAAGGCCTCATCGGGCGGTTGAATCATAGGGCAATTGCGTCCAATCTGATACACTTCACAAACAAATTCTTAAACAGCAGGCACTAAGATGGCGGAAGATTCAAAAGAGACAACACACTTTGGTTTTCAGACCGTCGCCAAAGAAAACAAAGCCGACATGGTGGCGCATGTTTTCCATTCGGTCGCGTCAAAATATGACGTTATGAACGATTTGATGTCGATGGGAATACACCGTTTATGGAAGCGTTTTACCATTGATTGCAGCGGTGTACGCCGTGGGCAGAAAGTCCTCGATCTGGCTGGCGGCACTGGCGACTTGACCGCAAAATTCTCGCGTTTGGTGGGTGAAACCGGGCAGGTTGTGCTGGCTGATATCAATGACTCAATGCTGAAAATGGGACGCGAGAAGCTGCGCAACATCGGCATTATCGGTAATGTTGAATATGTGCAGGCAAACGCAGAAGCGTTGCCGTTCCCGGATAATACCTTCGACTGCATTACTATCTCTTTCGGCTTGCGCAACGTAACGGAAAAAGAGCAAGCGCTGCGCTCCATGTTGCGTGTGTTGAAACCGGGCGGGCGCCTTCTGGTGTTGGAGTTTTCCAAACCGATTATTGAGCCTCTGAGCAAAGTGTATGACGCGTACTCTTTCCATGTTCTGCCGCGCATTGGCCAACTGGTAGCAAGCGATGCCGAAAGCTACCGCTATCTGGCAGAATCTATCCGTATGCATCCTGATCAGGAGACCCTGAAAGCGATGATGCAGGACGCGGGTTTTGAAAACGTTGACTACTACAATCTGACCGCCGGTATTGTTGCTTTGCACCGTGGCTACAAATTCTGACAGGAGTGCGTATGCCTTTTAAGCCGATGGTGGCCGCCGGAATCGAACGTGTGCTGAACACCTTTCTCTACCGAGAGAGCGCGCTGATTTCTGCGCGTCAGCGTCTGTACGGCAAAGTTTTACGCGTTGTTTTGCAGGAATTTTCCTCACCGTTTGTGTTGGTGTTCAGTGAGCAGCAGATTGACGTCCTGAGCGAATGGGAAGGCGAGGCTGATTGTTCGGTTATTACCCAACTGCGGGTGTTACCGAAACTGCGTGATCGTCAGCAAATGACTGCGCTTATCCGCAGCGGCGAGCTGGAAGTACAGGGGGATATACAGGTTGTGCAAAACCTGGTAGCGCTTGCCGATCTCGCTGAGTTCGATCCCGCTGAGGTGCTTGCTCCCTGGACGGGTGATATTGCCGCCGAGGGTATCAGTAAATTCCTGCGCGGTGGGGCTCGCATACTGCGCCATGGCGTTCAGCGTCAACAACGCTACGTCGCTGAAGCGTTAACCGAAGAGTGGCGTGTCGCGCCGGGCGCTCTTGAAGTGGCCTGGTTTGTAGAGGAGATGATGGCCGTGGAACGTGCAACGGAAGCATTAGCTCAACGGCTGGATAAACTGGAGGGCAAATGACGCCAGGTGAACTGCGGCGGCTCTATTTCATCATCCAGACTTTCTTGAGTTACGGGCTTGATGAGCTCATTCCCAGAATGCGTATCACCCTGCCACTGAGGATCTGGCGCAGGATGCTGTTCTGGATGCCGAACCGGCACAAAGATAAAGCGCTTGGTGAACGACTGCGTCTTGCATTGCAGGAACTTGGACCTGTGTGGATCAAATTCGGTCAAATGCTCTCTACCCGCCGCGATCTTTTCCCGCCGCTGATTGCTGATCAACTGGCGATGCTACAGGATCGTGTCGCGCCATTTGATGGGCACCTTGCCAAACAGCAAATCGAAAAAGCGATGGGCGATCTGCCTGTTGAAACTTGGTTTGATGACTTTGAGATTGTACCACTGGCGTCTGCATCGATTGCTCAGGTTCATACCGCACGGTTGAAAGAGAGCGGTAAAGAAGTGGTGATCAAGGTGATCCGCCCGGATATTCTGCCGGTGATCAAAGCCGATCTTAAGCTTATTTACCGCCTGGCGGCGTGGGTTCCGCGTCTGCTGCCGGATGGCCGTCGTTTGCGTCCGCGTGAAGTCGTACGGGAATATGAAAAAACGCTGATTGATGAACTGGATTTGTTGCGTGAAGCTGCCAATGCGATTCAATTACGGCGTAATTTCGAGAACAGCCCGATGCTGTACGTGCCGGAAATCTATTCCGACTACTGTAGCCAGAATATGCTGGTAATGGAGCGCATTTACGGTATTCCGGTCTCGGATGTTGTGGCGTTGGAAAAGAATGGCACCAACCTGAAATTGCTCGCTGAGCGCGGCGTGCAGGTCTTTTTCACCCAGGTTTTCCGCGACAGTTTTTTCCATGCCGATATGCATCCTGGCAATATTTTTGTCAGCTATGACCATCCGGAAGATCCCCAGTATATCGGGATTGATTGCGGCATCGTGGGTTCGCTCAACAAAGAGGATAAACGCTACCTGGCGGAGAATTTTATTGCCTTCTTCAACCGTGATTACCGCAAAGTGGCGGAACTTCATGTCGACTCCGGCTGGGTGCCATTGGACACCAATGTCGAAGAGTTTGAATTCGCCATTCGCACGGTGTGCGAGCCAATATTTGAGAAGCCCCTGGCGGAAATTTCCTTTGGCCACGTGTTGCTGAATCTCTTTAATACCGCCCGTCGCTTTAATATGGAAGTGCAGCCGCAACTGGTGCTGTTGCAAAAAACCTTGCTCTACATTGAAGGTGTCGGCCGTCAGCTCTATCCGCAGCTCGATTTATGGAAAACGGCGAAACCTTTTCTTGAAACGTGGATCAAAGATCAGGTGGGTATTCCTGCGCTGGTCCGGGCGTTAAAAGAGAAGGGACCGTTCTGGATAGAGAAAATGCCGGAGCTTCCTGAACTGATCTACAACGGTTTGCAGCAAGGTAAGTATTTGCAGTTGAGCGTTGATAAGATTGCCAGCGAACTACAGGCTAACCATGTACGTCAGGGGCAATCCCGTTATCTGTTTGGTATTGGCGCAACATTGTTGCTTAGCGGGACGCTACTGCTGATCAACCGGCCCGACTGGGGGCTTGCTCCCTTGTGGGGTATCGCCGGCGGTATTGCTGTCTGGCTGGTAGGTTGGTACAAGACACGCTAAGCATTAGCGCGCATCGGGGGCCTGAAGCACAGACGCTGCCAACAAAGAGGCAGCGTAATGGATAATGTGTATACTGGGGCCTGTTTTTAACATCATCTGTTACAGAGGACTATGTATGGGTGGTATCAGCATTTGGCAGTTGTTGATTATTGCAGTTATCGTCGTGCTGCTGTTCGGAACGAAAAAACTCGGTTCGATTGGCTCCGATATCGGTGCTTCCATCAAAGGCTTTAAGAAAGCTATCAGCGATGACGATAAAGAGGAAAAGCAGGATAAATTGGCACAAGATGCAGATTTCACAGCGAAATCCCTCTCTGATGATGCAAAATCCAACGACGCTAAAAAAGACGAAAAACGTCACGACAAAGAGCAGGTGTAATTCGTGTTCGATATAGGTTTTGGCGAACTGTTACTCGTTTTTATTATCGGCCTCGTTGTGCTGGGGCCTCAGCGTCTGCCTGTAGCAGTGCGTACTATTGCGGGCTGGGTCCGCGCATTACGCTCGCTGGCGACAACGGTGCAGAATGAATTAACGCAGGAACTGAAGCTTCAGGAGTTCCAGGACAGTCTGAAAAAGGTTGAGAAAGCGAGTCTGGAAAACCTGACGCCGGAATTAAAAGCGTCAATGGACGAACTGCGCCAGGCGGCGGAATCGATGAAGCGCTCATACAGCGTTCACGATACGGAAAAAGCGAGCGATGAAGCAAATACTATCCATAACCCGGTGGTGAAAGAGAGCGAAGCGCAGCGCGAAGGTGTTACGCCGTCTACCGCTGAGCATCAGGTCAGCGCGCCGCAACAAGCTCCCGGAGACGATGAAGAGAAAAAATCGCCGACGGTGAACCCGGTGGTAAAAGAGACGGCCCCGGTTTCTGACTCCTCACCTTCTTCAAGTGATAAATCCTGAATATGGCTGTAGATGATACCCAACCGCTTATTGCGCATCTTATAGAGCTGCGTAAGCGTCTGCTGAACTGCATTATCGCCGTCATGGTGATTTTTCTCGCGCTGGTTTACTTCTCGAATGATATTTATCAGCTCGTTTCCGCTCCGCTTATCAAACAGATGCCGGTCGGGGCGACAATGATCGCCACGGATGTTGCCTCACCGTTTTTCACCCCGATCAAGCTGACCTTTATGGTGTCGCTGATCCTCTCGGCACCGGTTGTTCTGTACCAAGTATGGGCGTTTGTTGCCCCGGCGTTGTATAAGCATGAGCGTCGCCTGGTCGTGCCGCTGCTGATCTCCAGCTCGTTGCTGTTCTATATCGGCATGGCATTCGCCTACTTTGTAGTGTTTCCACTGGCGTTTGGTTTCCTGACGCATACCGCGCCGGAAGGCGTGCAGGTTTCTACTGACATCGCCAGCTATCTCAGCTTCGTCATGGCGCTATTTATGGCTTTTGGCGTTTCGTTTGAAGTGCCGGTAGCCATTGTGCTGCTGTGCTGGATGGGCGTTACCACGCCTGCCGATCTGCGACAAAAGCGCCCTTATGTGCTGGTCGGTGCATTTGTAGTTGGCATGCTGCTGACCCCGCCGGATGTCTTCTCGCAAACGCTGCTGGCAATACCGATGTATTGCCTGTTTGAAATTGGTGTTTTCTGCGCCCGCTTTTACGTCGGCAAGCGACGTATGCGCGATGATGAGAACGACACAGAAACCAGTGAAGAGTAACAAACCGCCCGTCAGGGCGGTTTTCGTATGGGGAAGAGCATGTTTGATATTGGCGTCAATCTGACCAGTTCGCAGTTTTCCAGAGATCAGCATGAGGTGGTCCTCCGTGCGCAGGCGGCAGGCGTCTCGGGCATGTTGATAACTGGTACCAATCTTCATGAGAGTCGGCAGGCGCAACAGCAAGCACAGCGCTACCGTCACTGCTGGTCAACAGCGGGCGTGCATCCTCATGACAGCAGTTACTGGACGGCGGAAACCGCGCAGGCTATCCGTACACTGGCATCATTGCCGGAAGTGGTGGCAGTGGGGGAGTGCGGGCTGGATTTCAATCGCAATTTCTCCACGCCGCGTGAACAGGAATACGCCTTTAGCGCCCAGTTGGCGCTGGCGGCCGAACTGAACATGCCTGTTTTCCTGCATTGTCGCGATGCGCATGAACGCTTTCTCGCGTTGTTAGATCCGTGGCTGAATAAGCTACCAGGCGCCGTGTTGCACTGCTTTACCGGTTCGGCACAGGAGGCCAGAGATTGCCTCGATCGCGGTATGTACCTCGGAATTACCGGCTGGGTGTGTGATGAACGCCGTGGGCAGGAATTACGCGAAGTGGTGCCACTGATCCCAGCCGAGCGGCTGCTTATCGAAACGGATGCGCCTTACCTGTTGCCGCGCGATCTGGTGCCGAAGCCCGTATCGCGGCGTAATGAACCGGCGTTGCTGGGACATATTCTCGCCACGGTTGCATCGCTTCGTGGCGAAGAGGTTCAGTGGCTGGATTCGGTGACGGATAAAAACGTGCAGCGTCTGTTTGGCATCGCGTTTTAACGCCGCTTCATGCCTTACGGAAATCGGTATTTTTGACGCTTTGCAGCACCTGCTTATTCAGCATATGCAGCAGCAACATCGAGCGTGTTTCGCCGTCAGGCTCCTTAAAGATGGCCTGCAAACCTTCAAGTGCGCCTTCAGTAATCACGACATCATCGCCAGGAAAGGGCGTTTCGGGATCGGTCACGCCTTCCGGTTGATAGACCGAAAGCTGGTGGATAACCGAGGGGGGAACGCGGGCCGGGTGCATACCAAAACGCACGAAGTGGCTGACGCCGCGCGTGGCGTTAATGGTGGTGG
Organism: Kosakonia arachidis; assembly: GCF_900116535.1. GTDB lineage: Bacteria > Pseudomonadota > Gammaproteobacteria > Enterobacterales > Enterobacteriaceae > Kosakonia > Kosakonia arachidis. Next base: position 70,892 of record NZ_FPAU01000011.1, read on the forward strand.
TGTGAATCACCTCGGGATCAAACTCTACAAACAAATAGTTGGGAAAAAGCGGTTCATTCACGATTGTGCGTTTGCCACGTACGATTTTTTCCAGGGCGATCATCGGCGTCAGGCAACTGACCGCCTGGCGTTCGAGATGTTCCTGGGCGCGCTGGAGCTGGCCTCGTTTGCAGTAAAGTAGATACCAGGATTGCATAATGACTCTTTTCCGTAAGTTCGGGCGAAAGAATATCAAAACCGCAGCATGATGGCTAAATTGATTATAACGTCCGCGCCAGGAGCTGCTTAATTTCACGTCGATTTAACAAAAATACAGCAACCTCAGATTGAACACCGTATAATAAAGCGCTTATCTGGAGGCGATAATACACCGCATGAAATACAACGACCTACGCGACTTTTTGACATTGCTTGAGCAGCAAGGGGAACTGAAGCGCATCACGCTGCCGGTTGACCCTTATCTGGAAATGACCGAAATAGCCGATCGCACACTACGTGCTGGCGGCCCGGCGTTGCTGTTTGAGAATCCGAAAGGTTATGCAATGCCTGTGCTGTGTAATCTGTTCGGTACGCCGCGTCGCGTCGCATTAGGTATGGGGCGGGAGGATGTCAGCGCGCTACGTGAAGTGGGTAAGCTGCTGGCGTTCTTGAAAGAGCCTGAGCCGCCAAAAGGTTTCCGCGATCTCTTCGATAAGCTGCCGCAGTTTAAGCAAGTGCTGAATATGCCGACGAAACGACTGCGCGGCGCGCCCTGTCAGCAAAAAGTGTTGCAGGGCGACGAGGTCGATTTGACCACCATCCCGATCATGCAGTGTTGGCCGGACGATGCCGCACCGCTGATTACCTGGGGGCTGACGGTGACTCGTGGCCCGCACAAAGAGCGGCAGAACCTGGGGATCTATCGTCAGCAGCGGATAGGTAAAAATAAGCTGATTATGCGCTGGCTCTCCCACCGTGGTGGTGCGTTGGACTTCCAGGAGTGGCAGGCTGCGCACCCCGGCGAACGTTTCCCTGTGTCGGTTGCGCTGGGCGCCGATCCAGCAACTATTCTTGGCGCGGTAACGCCGGTGCCGGACACGCTCTCTGAATACGCTTTTGCCGGGCTACTGCGCGGTACAAAAACTGAAGTGGTGAAGTGCGTTTCCAGCGATCTTGAAGTGCCTGCCAGCGCTGAAATTGTACTGGAAGGCTACATTGAGCCGGGTGAAATGGCCCCTGAAGGGCCGTATGGCGACCATACAGGTTACTATAATGAAGTGGATAATTTCCCGGTCTTTACGGTAACGCACATTACCCGGCGTGAAGACGCGATTTATCACTCCACCTATACCGGTCGTCCGCCAGATGAGCCGGCGGTGCTGGGGGTGGCGTTAAATGAAGTGTTCGTGCCGATCCTGCAAAAGCAGTTTCCGGAAATTGTCGATTTCTATCTGCCGCCGGAAGGCTGCTCCTATCGTCTGGCCGTCGTGACAATGAAGAAACAGTACGCGGGCCATGCAAAACGCGTCATGATGGGCGTCTGGTCTTTCCTGCGCCAGTTTATGTACACCAAGTTTGTGATCGTGTGCGATGACGATGTGAACGCGCGCGACTGGAATGATGTGATTTGGGCGATCACCACCCGTATGGATCCCGCGCGGGATACGGTCCTGGTGGAAAACACGCCGATTGATTACCTGGATTTTGCCTCGCCGGTTTCCGGTCTTGGCTCAAAAATGGGGCTGGATGCCACCAATAAATGGCCAGGGGAAACCCAGCGTGAATGGGGACGCCCAATCAAAAAAGATCCTCAGGTGACGGCGAGAATTGACGCCATCTGGGATGAACTGGCCATATTGAATGACGAAAATAGACCCGACAGAGAGAGCGCATGACAACCTTAAGCTGTAAAGTGACCTCGGTAGATGCCATCACTGATACCGTATATCGTGTCCGTTTAGTGCCGGAGGCGGCTTTTTCGTTTCGCGCTGGTCAGTATCTGATGGTGGTAATGGATGAGCGGGATAAGCGTCCTTTCTCAATGGCATCTACGCCGGATCAGCATGATTATATTGAACTGCATATTGGTGCGTCAGAGCTGAATCTCTATGCCATGGCGGTGATGGATCGCATTCTGAAAGACCGCGAAATTGTTATCGATATTCCACATGGCGATGCCTGGCTACGCGATGACGGGCAGCGCCCGATGGTGCTGATCGCGGGCGGTACTGGCTTCTCTTATGCGCGCTCGATTCTGCTGACCACCCTCGCGCAAAACCCGAACCGTGAAGTAAGTATTTACTGGGGCGGGCGCGAGGAAAAGCATCTGTACGATTTGGCCGAGTTGGAAGCCCTGTCGGTTGATCACCCGAATCTGCGTGTGGTGCCGGTGGTTGAGCAGCCGGAAGAGGGCTGGCGTGGTCGCTCCGGCACGGTGCTGGCAGCGGTGATGCAGGATTTTGGTTCGCTCTCCGAACACGATATCTATATCGCAGGTCGTTTCGAGATGGCGAAGATTGCCCGTGACCTGTTCTGCAATGAGCGCGGCGCACGTGAAGATCGCCTGTTTGGCGATGCGTTTGCTTTCATTTGATCAAAAAACCCGCCCCTGACAGGCGGGAAAAACGGCAACGATATTCCCTCTTCGCCATACCTTCCGTCGCTGTGTTGGCTGCCTTCATTCACCCCGATCACATAGTATATCTATGTGACCGGGGGTTCATTTAGTTGCCGCCTTGCTCTGGAACACATAGCCCTGAGACAGATTCGTTTAAAGTGTTATACGCGTTCAAACACCGTAGCGATCCCCTGACCTAAACCAATACACATTGTCGCCAGACCAAGCTGAGCATCTTTGCGTTCCATCAGGTTCAGCAACGTGGTGCTAATGCGCGTACCTGAACACCCCAGCGGATGGCCGAGAGCGATTGCACCGCCGTTCAGGTTGATCTTCTCGTCGATCTGCTCCATCAGCCCAAGATCTTTTATGCACGGCAGGATCTGTGCGGCAAAGGCTTCATTCATCTCAAACAGATCGATATCGCTGGCGGTCAGTCCGGCCTTTTTCAGCGCCAGTTGCGAGGCCGGAACCGGGCCGTAACCCATAATTGACGGATCGCAACCAACCACCGCCATTGAACGGATGCGGGCACGTGGCGTCAGGCCCAATTCTCGGGCGCGGCTGGCGCTCATGACCAGCATCGCGGAGGCGCCATCTGACAGAGCGGATGATGTTCCGGCTGTCACCGTGCCACTAACCGGATCGAAAGCCGGTCGCAGCGTGGACAGTGCTTCAACGGTTGTTTCCGGACGGATCACTTCGTCATAGTTAAACTGCTTCAATACGCCATCGGCATCGTGGCCACCGGTGGGAATGATCTCGTTTTTGAACGCGCCGGATTGCGTGGCCTGCCAGGCGCGGGCGTGGGAACGTGCTCCGAACGCATCCTGCATTTGACGGCTAATACCGTGCATGCGCGACAGCATTTCGGCGGTCAACCCCATCATGCCCGCCGCTTTTGCGACATTGCGGCTCATGCCGGGATGGAAATCGACGCCGTGACTCATTGGCACATGGCCCATATGCTCAACGCCACCCACCAGACAGACGTGTGCATCGCCGGTCATAATCATCCGTGCTGCATCATGCAGTGCCTGCATTGATGAACCACACAGCCGGTTGACGGTGACGGCAGGAACGGAATGAGGAATTTCCGCCAGCAGCGCGGCGTTGCGGGCAATGTTGAAACCCTGCTCCAGCGTCTGCTGTACGCAGCCCCAGTAAATATCGTCAATAGCGCTCGCTTCCAGCGCCGGGTTACGTGCCAGCAGGCTACGCATAAGATGGGCGGAGAGGTCCTCCGCGCGCACGTTGCGGAAAGCGCCGCCTTTTGAACGGCCCATTGGTGTGCGAATTGCATCGACAATGACAACCTGTTCCATTGTGACTCCTTAAGCCGTTTTTAACTCGCCCACCGGGCGCGCAGGTTCTACTGCAGGGTAATAAGGCTCGTTGCGGCGCGCTTTTTCGCGCAACCCGGCCGGTACTTCATACAGCGGCCCGAGATGCTTATAGTGCTGTGCCATATCGAGATATTTTGCGCTGCCGATCGTATCCAGCCAGCGGAACGCACCGCCGTGGAACGGCGGGAAGCCAAGACCATACACCAGCGCCATATCTGCTTCGGCAGGGCTGGCGATAATGCCTTCTTCAAGACAACGCACCACTTCATTGATCATCGGGATCATCATGCGGGCGATAATCTCTTCATCGCTGAAATCCTGTTTGCCCTTACTGATTTCTGCCAGCATGCTGTCAACAGCGCTGTCTTCTTCTTTCTTCGGCTTGCCTTTGCTGTCTTCTTTATAGCGCCAGAAACCGAGACCGTTTTTCTGCCCAAAACGCTCTTTCTCAAACAGCGCATCGATGGCATCGCGATAATCTTTCTGCATGCGCTGCGGGAAACCAGTCGCCATCACCACCTGAGCGTGATGTGCGGTATCGATGCCTACAACGTCCAGCAGATACGCCGGGCCCATAGGCCAGCCGAACTGTTTCTCCATCACCTTGTCGACTTTGCGGAAATCTGCGCCGTCGCGCAGCAACTGGCTGAATCCTGCGAAGTAAGGGAACAGTACGCGGTTGACGAAGAATCCCGGGCAGTCATTAACCACGATCGGCGTTTTACCCATTTTGCTCGCCCAGGCTACCACTTTAGCGAGGGTTTCATTGGACGTTTTTTCACCACGAATCACTTCAACCAGCGGCATACGATGTACCGGGTTGAAAAAGTGCATACCACAGAAGTTTTCCGGACGTTTCAGCACACTGGCGAGTTCGCTGATGGGAATAGTGGAAGTGTTTGAGGCCAGTACGGTATCCGGACGGACTTTGTCCTCTGTTTCCGCCAACACCGCTTTTTTCACTTTCGGGTTTTCCACCACAGCTTCGACCACCACGTCGGCGCGTTCAAAACCGGCATATTCTAGTGTGGGATGAATGGTTGCAATCACGCTGGCCAGCTTCAGACCGTCGATTTTGCCGCGCTCGAGTTGTTTATTCAGCAGCTTACCTGCTTCATTAATGCCGAGTGCAAGGGATTTCTCGTTGATATCCTTCATTAATACCGGCACGCCTTTCCATGCTGACTGATAAGCAATGCCGCCGCCCATGATGCCTGCGCCAAGTACCGCAGCCTGTTTGGGCGTTTCGATATTTTGGGTCAGTTTCTTCGCCTGAGCTTTTACATATTGGTCGTTCAAAAAAATCCCAACTAGCGCACGGGCCTCGTTGGTGTGTGCGAGCGGAACGAAGCTCTGGTTTTCTAGCTTCAGCGCTTCGTCGCGGCCAAATCTTGCCGCAGCTTCAATGGTTTTGACCGCCGTGATCGGTGCTGGATAGTGTTTCCCGGCGGTTTGCATCACCATGCCTTTGGCAATGGTAAAACTCATAGCAGCTTCAATTTTGTTGAGCTTCAGTGGCTCCAGCTTCGGCTGGCGTTTTGCTTTCCAGTCCAGATCGCCATTAATTGCTTGTCGCAGAATGGCGATGGCCCCTTCCCGCAGTTTTTCCGGCTTCACAATGCCATCCACCAGACCGATTTTCAGCGCTTGTTCGGCATCCACATCTTTCCCGGCTGCGATGATCTCCAGCGCGCTGTCTGCCCCCAGCAGGCGTGGCATACGTACTGAGCCGCCAAAGCCAGGCATGATGCCAAGTTTGGTTTCCGGCAGGCCAATACGCAGGTCTGGCGTCGCCAGACGATAGTCTGTCGCCAGCACGCATTCACAGCCGCCGCCGAGCGCATAGCCATTCACCGCAGAGATCGTTGGGACGGGCAAATCTTCCAGGCGATTAAACACGCTGTTGGCAAAGTACAGCCACTGGCTCAACTGCTCTTCCGGCACGAGGAACAAGGAAAGGAATTCAGTGATATCGGCACCGACAATAAAGGCCGCTTTCTCTGAACGCAGCAGCAGCCCTTTTAAATCTGATTGTTTTTCCAGCATGGCCAGCGCTTCGCCAAGGCTGGCGACGGTAGCGGTATCAAGCTTGTTAACTGAGCCGGGCGCATCAAACACCAGTTCCGCGATGCCATCTTCCAGCCAGTTGAGGTACAGGTTATTGCCTTTGTAGAGCATGTCAGTCTCCTGAATCCAGCGATGATCTGGTCATACCAGATGAAGCGAAGTGTGGTTTTTATGTTAATAAATTGCAAATAAATGATTAAAAATTGCCGGACGGATCACGCTCGGTGGAAATCACCCAGTGACGGGCAGGTGTGCTAAGATGCGGAGACTTGAGGTCGCAATAAACAGAAGGAAAAACGATGGACTCACTGGCAGCGCTTTATAAAAATCATATTGTTACGTTACAGGAACGCACCCGTGATGTGCTGGCGCGCTTTAAGCTTGACGCGTTACTTATTCACTCTGGCGAGTTATTTAACGTCTTTCTTGATGACCATCCCTATCCGTTTAAAGTGAACCCACAGTTTAAAGCCTGGGTGCCGGTGACGCAGGTGCCGAACTGCTGGCTGCTGGTGGATGGCGTGAACAAGCCGAAGCTGTGGTTCTACTTGCCAGTGGATTACTGGCACAACGTTGAACCGCTGCCGACTTCATTCTGGACCGAAGAGGTTGAGGTGATTGCGCTGCCGAAAGCGGACGGCATTGGCAGCCAGTTGCCTGTGGCGCGTGGCAATATCGCCTACATTGGCCCGATTGCCGAACGCGCGTTGGGCCTCGACATCGCCGCCAACAACATCAACCCGAAAGGGGTGATTGATTACCTGCATTACTACCGAGCCTACAAAACCGATTATGAACTGGCCTGTATGCGTGAAGCGCAGAAAACGGCGGTAATGGGCCATCACGCGGCGCATGAAGCCTTCCAGTCCGGAATGAGCGAGTTCGACATCAATCTGGCTTATCTGACTGCGACTGGCCATCGTGATACCGATGTGCCTTACAGCAATATTGTGGCGCTAAACGAGCATGCGGCGGTGCTGCATTACACCAAACTTGATCACCGTGCGCCGGCGGAGATGCGTAGCTTTCTGCTGGATGCTGGCACGGAATACAATGGTTATGCTGCCGATCTGACGCGTACCTGGGCTGCGAACAGCGACACCGATTATGCGCAGTTGGTGAAAGACGTAAATGAAGAGCAATTGGCGCTGATCGCCACCATGAAAGCGGGCGTCAATTACGTTGAGTACCATATTCAGTTTCATCAGCGTATCGCGAAGCTGCTGCGTCGCCATCAAATCATCACCGATATCAGCGAAGAAGCGATGGTTGAGCAGGACATCACCGGGCCGTTTATGCCGCACGGTATTGGGCATCCGCTGGGGTTGCAGGTGCATGATGTCGCGGGCTTCATGCAGGATGACAGTGGTACGCATCTGGCTGCGCCGTCAAAATATCCCTACCTGCGCTGCACGCGTGTGATCGAACCGCGTATGGTGTTGACCATTGAGCCGGGTATCTACTTTATTGAATCACTGCTCTCATCGTGGCGCGAGGGGCCGCTTAGCAAACATTTCAACTGGCATAAAATTGACGCCTTAAAACCGTTTGGCGGTATCCGTATCGAAGATAACGTGGTTATCCATGAAAACAGTATTGAAAATATGACGCGGGATCAGAAGCTGGCGTAATGGAGAGCTGGCTGATACCGGCTGCGCCGGTCACCTTTAATGAGGAGATCAAAAAGAGCCGTTTTATCACGCTGTTGGCACATACCGACGGCGTTGAGGCGGCGAAGACGTTTGTCGAAACTGTTCGGGTGGAACACCCGGACGCCCGCCACCATTGTGTGGCGTGGGTTGCCGGGCCGCCGGATGATTCGCAGCAATTGGGCTTTTCTGACGATGGCGAACCGGCGGGTACCGCAGGGAAGCCGATGTTGGCTCAGTTGATGGGCTGTGGTGTCGGCGAAATTACGGCAGTGGTGGTGCGTTATTATGGCGGCATCTTATTGGGAACTGGCGGGCTGGTGAAAGCCTACGGCGGCGGTGTTCAGCAGGCACTTAATCAACTTGCGACAACCCGCAAAATGCCTTTAACCGAATATACTTTGCGGTGTGATTACGCACAATTGAGCGGAGTCGAAACGTTGCTTGAGCAATTTGAGGGGAAAATTGTTGCGAGCGAGTATCAGGCTACCGTGTATCTGCGGGTGGCGCTTCCTCACAGCAGGCTGGACGCATTTTCGACAAGGCTCGCTGATTTCAGCCGTGGCACATTGCAATTGTTAAAAACTGAAGAATAATCCCCATCTGATTTTCTGAACACCTAAGGAAGCGGCAGAGATGCATTTTCGCGCCATAACTCGAATCGTTGGACTGCTGGTCATCCTCTTTTCCGGAACGATGATCTTACCCGGACTGGTAGCCCTTATATACCGTGATGGCGCGGGCCGTGCATTCACGCAGACCTTCTTTGTCGCACTGGTGATTGGTTCCATTCTTTGGTGGCCGAATCGCCGCGAGAAAGGGGAGTTGAAGTCCCGCGAAGGGTTTTTGATCGTTGTGCTATTCTGGACGGTGTTGGGGAGTGTGGGTGCACTGCCTTTCGTCTTTGCCGAAAGCCCGAATCTGACGGTGACAGATGCTTTTTTTGAATCCTTTTCAGGCCTGACAACAACCGGGGCGACCACGCTGGTTGGGCTGGACTCATTGCCGCACGCGATTCTTTTCTATCGCCAGATGTTGCAATGGTTCGGCGGGATGGGAATCATCGTGCTGGCGGTGGCCATCCTGCCAATTCTGGGTGTGGGTGGGATGCAACTCTATCGCGCCGAAATGCCGGGGCCGCTGAAAGATAACAAAATGCGACCGCGTATTGCCGAGACGGCGAAAACCTTATGGCTTATTTATGTGTTGCTTACGGTAGCCTGCGCGCTGGCGCTATGGTTTGCTGGAATGCCCGCTTTTGACGCCATTGGGCATAGCTTTTCCACCATCGCGATTGGTGGTTTTTCCACGCATGATGCCAGCATTGGCTATTTCAACAGCCCCACTATCAACACCATCATTGCTATCTTCCTGCTGATTTCCGGGTGTAACTACGGTCTGCACTTCTCGTTGCTGAGCGGGCGTAGCCTGAAAGTTTACTGGCGCGATCCGGAATTCAGAATGTTTATTGGGGTACAACTGACGCTGGTGGTCATCTGCACCGTGGTGCTGTGGTTTCATAATATCTACAGCTCGGCGTTAACGACCATTAACCAGGCTTTTTTCCAGGTGGTCTCGATGGCGACCACGGCCGGATTTACGACCGACAGTATCTCCCGTTGGCCGCTTTTTTTGCCGGTATTGTTGCTCTGTTCCGCTTTTATTGGCGGTTGCGCCGGTTCAACGGGCGGCGGTCTGAAGGTGATCCGCATTCTGCTCCTGTTTAAGCAAGGCAACCGTGAACTGAAAAGACTGGTGCATCCGAATGCTGTATACAGCATTAAGTTGGGGAATCGTGCATTGCCGGAACGTATCCTTGAAGCAGTGTGGGGCTTCTTCTCCGCTTATGCGCTGGTATTTATCGTCAGTATGCTGGCAATCATCGCCACGGGGGTTGATGATTTTTCTGCATTTGCCTCTGTGGTTGCGACACTCAATAACCTTGGGCCTGGGCTGGGCGTGGTAGCGGATAATTTTGCCAGTATGAATCCGGTCGCCAAGTGGGTGCTCATCGCAAATATGCTGTTTGGTCGTCTGGAGGTCTTTACGCTGTTGGTACTGTTTACCCCGACCTTCTGGCGCGAATAATGGAGTGTGACGTGAAAACATTAATTCTTTTCTCGACCCGGGATGGGCAAACGCGGGAGATTGCGTCTTATCTGGCTTCAGAGCTTAACGATCTTGGCGTCTGTGCAGATGTGGTTAACCTGAATCGCACGCAAGAGATTGACTGGAGTAAATATGAGCGAGTGGTCATTGGTGCGTCCATCCGTTATGGGCACTTTCATCCGGCGTTGGCCAATTTTGTGAAAAAGCACCTCTCACAATTAAACAAGCTGCCGGGGGCCTTCTTCTCCGTCAACCTGGTCGCGCGCAAACCGGAGAAAAGCTCGCCACAAACGAACAGCTATACGCGCAAGTTTTTGCTGTCGTCGCCCTGGCAGCCGGATCACTGCGCCGTATTTGCTGGTGCGCTGCGTTACCCGCATTACCGATGGTACGACCGACTCATGATCCAACTGATTATGAAGATGACGGGAGGCGAAACGGATAGGCGTAAAGAAGTTGTCTATACCGACTGGCAGCAGGTGGCGAATTTTGCCCGTGAAATAGCGCAGTTAAACAGCAAATCGGGCGTTTAATGGGCGCTACGCCTGAAAAATGAGCGAACGATAACTTTTTTTAATTTTATGCTTGTCAGCCGGAATTAACTCCCTATAATGCGCCTCCACTGACACGGCACAACGGCAAACACACCGGCCTGTCAGGTGAAGAAATCTGAAAATAATCAGTTGACTTCACAGCGGGAAAGCGTAATATGCACACCCCGCGCCGCAGCGAAAATACAGCGGCACTGCTCTTTAACAATTTATCAGACAATCTGTGTGGGCACTCAGGTGACATGGATTCTTGATGTCTTCGGACAAAAAATGAATACCAAGTCTCACGGGTGAACACGTAATTCATTACGAAGTTTAATTCGATGAGCATCAAACTTTAAATTGAAGAGTTTGATCATGGCTCAGATT
>NZ_FPAU01000017.1 GCF_900116535.1 Kosakonia arachidis
AAGCTGCTCTCCTGGTACTGCACGCAGTAATCCCAGACGCGGTAGCTGCCGGTCAGCCGGTCTTCCAGATTCACCTGGTATTCACCGAGCAGCGTTTTCACAATCTGCGGTACCGTCTGCCCCTGGAAGATGCGCAGGTTACGGTCGCGTTTCATCGGCCACACATCCGGCTCAGCCGTCAGCTGGTACACCGCATAGCGCGTCCCCGACAGCTCCGTCGCGCTCACCGCCACGCGGGTCACTTTCCCGTTGAAGTAACGCGTACCCGTCTGTGTCGGGACCGCCACCGTCACCGGCTGGCCCAGCAGTCTGCTGCGGTCAATCCGCGCGTCCGTCCCCAGTACCGTCAGCGCCAGTGTAAACGGCTCCGACAGCGCCTCGCGCCCGGAGAGTTTCCAGAAAAGCAGTCCCTCTACGGGCAGCCTGACCGATATTCTGTTCATCATAAACAATGAGTCCGTAAAAAGACTGATACCTTAAATCGCACTTGCTGTGCGTTCGTTTTTTTAAGTTGGGAAATATGGCGCGTCGTGCGATGCGCGTTACGGAGCCAGCATCAGCACTTTGAACTGACTGGGAACAATGCGCATACCAATGGCATTGGTCGAGTTTTGCAGACTTACGCTGGTTAAACGTGTCGCTGGCGTGCCTTTGAGCAGCACGGTGAATGCACCGGTCAGATGGCGCGATGGCCCCATTACCGTGCCGGAAGCAACGCCGGTTGCCACACCAGGATTATCGCCATTTGTCAGCGGCGTTACCGTCGCCATATTGTGCGCGGGCATCCCCATAAACAAAATGTTAAGGGCGTTCGGAATAGCAGTCGGGCCCAGCGCGATATCCGGATAGGGGATCGGTGTGGGAGCAGGCATCGGAGTCAGGCAGACATCCGGGAACGCAAGATCGACTCCTATCAACTGGCAATTGGCAAACATATTCCCTCCTTACCCCATATGGATCTGTTCAGAATCGACTTTGGTGATCGCTTTCGAGGTGATCACAGTATTTTGCGCATGCAATCGCAGATAATCCTCCGCTTTCATATCAAGTTGCCCGGCGCGGACATGCTCGGTCTGGCGCGTGTGGCGAAAAAGCTGCTGGCTGAGTTGCGTGACAGTCTGCCAGACCGACTCCGCGCGTTTCCCCACAATGCGTGACAGCGATACCCAGGCCGAGATTTTTTCGCCGCTGTAGTTCATCTCGCTGATATGGCAATCGCCTTGCACCGCATTGATATTCAATGCTTCGCTGCTCAGGCTTAACGCGCCCTGGCTTGTGATATGTAAATCACCCGGCACGCTAAGTTCAGCACTATTCGGGTTGAGCCGTTCCAGTACAGCAAGCAACCACATTTGATTTTCGACCGCGCTCATCAGTACGATATCGCCCACTTGCGGCGCAATGACGCAGCTCACTGCCCGACGGCAGTGCCAGCCGCGCCCTTCACTTTCGACCATCAGGCTACCGTCATCGAAACAGTGGGTCACAAGCGCCGCGAATTGCCCGACCGGGATCGCCGCCGTAAGCAATTGATGGTTGATATTGTTCATAGAAGATCTCCGTAGATTTTGCTGTGGCGTTCGGCGCTCCAAGCTTCCGCAGCCAGTAGCTCTTCGTCATATTCGAGGATGCCTTTGCGATCGGCAAAGCACGCATTGTCCTGCCGGGCACGATGAAAGCGCGTGCGTGAGAACGCAGCACCGCGAAAATCAGCTTCACGCACATCGGCAAAAGAAAAATCAGCGTAGGTAAAATCACACAAAGTAAATTCTGTCCTCTGTGCTGCAATCTGTTGCAGAATGCTCTGGAAAAAGCGGCTCTGTTTAAAACTTGCCTGATTGAGTGTCGCACCGACAAAAATAGCCTGATCAAACAAGCTGTTTTGGGCGTTTGCACCGCTCAGGTCAGCTTCCATAAATAGCGCCTGAGTCGCGTTGACATTGCACAGTTGTGCCTGTTTTAATGATGCGCCTTTAAAGTTACATTGCGTGAGCTGCGCGCCGGTAAAATCCACGCCATCCAGTTGGTTATCGGTAAACTGGCAGCCGATAAACTGCTGCTGTGCATAATGTTTCCCTCGCTGGTCACAGTTAAAAAAAACCGACCGTTCAAACTGACTCCCCTGCATATCTGTCTCACGCAGATCAATAGCAAACCAGGTCGTCATCAGATTGCGGCAATGAGCCAGTGTTGCGCCATCAAGCGGGCTTTCATAAAAGGTGGAGCGTTCCAGTGCCGAGCCGGTAAACAGGCTGTTGCTCATGGAACAGCGCATAAATTGACTGGCATCACTGGTCGAGCGGGAAAAATCGCTGCCAGCAAGGTTGCACTCATTAAACACGCAGCGCGTTAAGGTCGTGCTGCTGACGTTAATACCCGGCATTTCACACTGGTTAAAGATGGTTTCATCCAGTTGGGCCCCGGTAACGTTCGCTCCACGAAATTCACATTCGGTAAAGATACTCTCCTTCAGGTTCGCGCCTTGTAGATTCGCCCCCTGTAGCGAAACCTCCTGAAAGATACCGCCAGAAAGATCGCATCCTCCCAGATCTATGCCGTCGAGACTGCATTCGATAATGGCTTCGCCGCCCTTCACTTTCTGCTGTAATTGCGTCGCAGTTAACGTACTCATATCACCTCTCCATCACGCTTCGGCAGCGTTTTTACCCGTTTGGTATAAGCGCCGTGAAAGTGTGTTGTTTCACTGGTAATGGATTGCGATAGATCAGCACGAAACAGATTTACATAGCTGAGATCGGCACCTTCAAAGCGGCTCTTTTGCAACATGGCCCCCATCAGATTGGCCTCGTTAAAGCGCGCATGGCGAAAATCGGTGCGTATAAACAGGCTGCCAGTGAGCATCGCACCGCTGAAGTCAGCATTTTCACACTGAGCTTCACTGAAATCGCTGTTATCCAGCGTTGCCCGCCGAAAATGGGCTCGCGTCAGCAGCGCCTGGCGGAAGTTACTCTGTTTCAGATACGTGCCGCTGAAATCCGCCCCGGCCAGCGAGCCGCCCGACGCAACAGCGCAGGTAATCAGCGTGGCATGGGCAAAGTTAGCCTGTTCAAGCTGACTCTCCACCCAGGAGCAGCTATCAAGCTGGGCATGAGCAAATGCCGCGCTGAGAAGTTCGCATTTGATAAAGCTGGTTTTTGTCATCGCCGCGTGGCTAAAGTCGGGTTGCGGCAGCACCAGTTCCATAAAGACACAGTTATCCAGCGTTGCATGCTGAAACAGACACTGGCTGAATCCCGTCTCTCGCAGCAGCACATTGCTGAGTCGGGCATGGCTGAAGTCGCAGGCCTCGAACAGGGCGCCGCCCATTTCTGTCTCAGTAAAGTACGCCCCGTGAAAATCCGTCTGGCGGCACTGCGCCAGCGCGAGACTAGCATGATCCAGTTGGCATGCACGCAGGGATGCGTTTTGCAGATCAGCACGCGCCAGCATCGCCTGAGTCAGGTTCGCGCCATCAAGCTGGCAACCGCTGAGATTGGCGCACTCGAGTAACGCCTTGTGAAAGTTTGCGCCGCGTAGATCCATGCCGGAAAAATCCGCCCCGGTCAGATCGAGGCCGCTGAAATCGCCGCCCTGCGCCATGGTGCGTTCCGCACGCTGGCGGATAATCATCGCAATATCGCCCGTCAGCTTGATGGCTGGTGGTTGCTGGGCTGCGGACATCAGATACATCTGGTGCAGCGCTTCCCGGCTTTGAGCCAGCTTCTTCTCACTCAGTTGTGAGGCGTTACGAGCCAGCAGATCCTGCATACGATGCATTGATTCCGGCCCACGGACGCCACTGCCGCCGTCTGCGGCATCAGCGTAGCGCGCTTCCATCTCAGCTTTCCGCGCTTCGGCCTGCTGCTGCATGTTGGCCGCCTTACGTTCCATCTCTTCAATAAACTCTGGCAGTTCATCGAGCTTTGGCAGCGCAGGCTCGTCACGCTCTTTCAGGATGTCATTAACATCACTGCCCTGCGCTTCCAGCCTCGCACGGTGCTGCTCGCGCAACTGCAGCGCACGGGCATTCTGGTTTTCACGCATCGGGCTGTGATTTTCCTGCACCTCATTATCGATCCAGGCGCCGATAACTTCTTCTGGTAGAAGATCTTTCTCGCGAAAGGCAAACAGCGCCCCCTTTTCTTTATCGAGGCGCTGATTGAGCACTTTGCGATAGTGGTTAACTGAGCGTGTTGCACTGTTTTTTTCCAGCGCGGGCATCAGATGCAATACGTCAGCGGCATCGTCTTCGTTTATTCGCTGATTGCCCTGCCAGATGAGTACCATCTGTTCAAGGTGTGGGAAAAACCATACAGTGGTGGCGCGCAGGGCAATCTCTTCAAACAAAATTTCGTCACCCCGCTGACGCTGGATAAAGCAGCGCGCCTGCCAGGGCGGTAATGTGCCTTCCTGCACAGGTTTTTGCGGATGCATATTCCAGATGCGCCAGGCGGCCTGTGGAGGCAGTGAGTCACGATCTTCCCACCACTGATCGGGGCTGGCGGCGTTAAACACGCGCCAGTCGATGTCGGGAGCAAAACCGGGGAAATCATGTTGCAGCCAGCGAGCATCATAGTTTTTACCCATCCGGCGAAAACGGCGCGGCCACAGCAAATCCAGCGGGCCAAAGCTCGCTGGTTCAGGCTTTTCACGGGGGGAGACCATGCGCTGTTGTAACGCTTCAATGTTGGGTAGGCGGCGATACTGCGTGCCATTGTGAGTCTCTGTCACGGCCCCGACGCCATGCGGATTTTCGTCATACCCCGCGCCGCCAAAAGCCCGGCTCCAGTCGAGGCGCAACTGTTCAAACGGCTTTGGCGCTGTCGGCCGCGAACCCGCCCAGTAGCGATCGCCAGTAACAGCCAGTGTTTTTACCAGCTTATCAACTTCGATGCGTACCGCGCAGGTTGTCTTGTCCTGATGATGCCGCGTATAGGCATAGCCCGTGGCGAGAAATTCAGCGCGCGCTTTCGGAATGGCCATGTCCAGTACTCCGCCGCTGGTTTGTAACTCGCTGGCAGCCAGTTGCCACAGCTCAACTTCGGGCCGCAATTGTGGCGCGGCACTCATATCGGCGAGCGCCATAACAGAAACACCCAGGTGATTTTGTCCCTGCAAACGAAATGGACGATGTAATACGCTTAGTCGCAGCGGTTTAATAATCTTCATAAAACATCCTTTGGAAGATTAAGCATAGTGTTGAAGCGGTAAATGTTTTTATTTCAGTACATCTGGAGAATTGGATCTGAATGGGGCTTGCCGTGTTGCCTGTCCCTTAATTAAGGTGCGTCGTCGGTGGCTTATGCAAATTGCTGGAGGTGCTATAGTACAAAAATGCCAGAGTGAATTGAGTTATTATAAATCGGTTCCCAATTCATACTGGCATCTTTATTTATTGACCAAGTACTAGCGGCCTATCATAAATAGCGATTTTCTTCGGATCCTTCGGATCATACTTTATCGTCGTACCATTACCTTCTTTAAATTGGTCAATTTCTTTAAAGGTCAAGGCCTTCATTGTGGTCGCTTCAACCACCTGCTGTTCTGTCGTCTTAAACCTGAGTGTTAATTTATACACCGGTTTATTACCGTCCCAGCTGCTTGTTTGCTCGGTGTGAATAATATCAGCATTAACGGCAACCCCATTTTTCAATACCGCATCCTGCGAAAAGCCGTCTTTGAGATAAGGATAAAGCGTGGTGTAAAGAAATCTCGCAATGGGAAAGACACCAAACACAAGTGCAATAACGACCATTGAAATGATAAAAAAACTATTTATTTCCATACCCATCCAAACATTTTATTGTCCTCCAGGGCTCTGGCTAGCCTGAAGAGTAATTAGAAACACACTTCTTATATTCACTCATATCACTTATCAAAAACGAACATATAATCCTTATCATCTTTGTATATTATTTTAATATTTTTTCCCGGTTGAAGTTGAGGTGCGTAAAAAGTGTCAATTTTTTCACTGCCTTTCAAGAGATGCCCTTCTATATCCAATACGTAAACAACCGTTGTATTGCCAGATTCGTCTGTACTTATTGGCTTGATATTAACAATTTTTGCCATTACAGGACGCCCTTCTTGTAATAGTTTATCTCTCTGTTTCGTCACATAAAAAGCATATGCAATGAAAAGAAAAAAATCAGGAGGGCAATAATTAGCTCAAGCATATATTTATCTCTCGTCTTCATGGGAAAATCGTTAACACTGCAGATAAGTTATGAAGATTTCGAATGACAATCTCGTGCCATAACATCACCTCAGAATATTTCTTCCTCTTTAAACGTTTATTCCACAGAAGGAGAATCAAAAACAATACCTACTCTATTAATTCTTAAGTTCGTGATATTGATAATGCCGTCTTGCTCAGGCGTCAGGTACAGGTTTGATAATTAACATCTTGGTATAAATAGGGAATATGGTGTTACTTGTCCCTTAATTACTAATTACGTCACATTATATATTGAGATAACGTCGGTTTTGAAGGTGACATTTATGCATGCCCACCTTTTATTTAACTTATTTATTGAAATTTATTCCTATAATTGCCATTTCCCCCTTTTTTCCTACTTTGACTTGTATGTCGAGTCCTTTTTTTATTAGATGCATCTGCCCTGGAGCCACAAGTGCTTTCGATGTATGTATGTTTGGATCACCCGGTAGATAAAAAGTAATTTCATAAAAAAAATCATTACCATATCTGGCATTCAGTTGTTGCCAGGACTCTATTTTTGAGTTCACCACCTCGCCTTGCCAACGATCCTTTGACAAATAGCTTTTAATCCCTACTACATCAGTCTTGTCTTGTTTCTCAAGATAATAAAAAAATGCAGTCACAGCGACTAACAAAACAATTCCGCCATACATAAAGTATTTCGAGTAATCTTCAAGAGCCATTAACTTACCTCAATCTTAGGTAATTATAAATAATGAATTATTAGTAATATTAACTGTTCTGTTGCTTATGTTAGTTATTTCAAAATTTATCACGGCACCATTTGATTCCTTTTTGAATACGGTTTTAGAGAACTCCTTGAGTTTAAAAGAATTTGACAATCCATTGATAGAGTTTGTGACTCCTACGGCAGCAAGTGATGCAATAGTGCCAGATACCGAGGTTCCAACAAAACTTTCACTAAATCCTGTAACTGAAAGGGTATGAAGTTTCGGTTTGAAAACAGCCTCTGGAGCCTCCATAACTATCTGTTGTTTGCTACTGATTTTGATTAAGTTAGGGCTACTAATTGTAATGGTTCCCGCATTCACATTTTGTGTCCAGTTACCGCTATTCACGTCAATCGTCACACCACCATCAATGGTCTCTTTCCTTCCCCCAGCAACAATGCTCGTCTCCTGACCACTATCATATTTTTCTGTTAGCTTGTCGGTGACATGGTGCAACTCAGTCCCTTCAATATTGGTCGTGCGTCCGCCTTTTATCGTTACAGTATCACCACCGCTGGTGATATCCAGCGTGCGGCCATTCTTAATGGTTTCCGTCTGGCCATTATTGAACGTTGTGGTTTCTGCATCGTCCACCGTGGTGGTACGTTTTGCGCGATAGTAAAACGTGCCGTCACCGGTGACATCATCTTTCTGCTCTTTTAGGATCGTGGTGGTGCGATTGCCATCGACATTCACCGTCTTATCATTCTCGACAGACACTTTCATGTCTTTTTCAGAATGGAGTTCAACGGATTCACTGCCGGGACGATCTTCAAAGAACAAGTAGCTGGCGTTATCTTTATTGCCATCTTTACTGCGGGTCATAAAGCCCATTCGGGTGGAATCATCCGGCAATGACCACGGCGGCATGCTGGCTTCGTTATAGACGCGCCCGGTGATGATCGGCCGGTCCGGGTCGCCGTTGATGAAGTCAATCACCACTTCGTCGCCGACGCGCGGGATCTGCACCCCGCCAAAACCCTGGCCCGCCCAGGCACTGGAGACCCGTACCCAGCAGGAGCTGGTGTCATCGCCTTTTGCCAGCCGGTCCCAGTGGAACTTCACCTTCACCCGGCCATATCTGTCCGTCCAGATGCTCTCCCCCTGCGGGCCGACCACTTTCGCCGTCTGCGGACCGTAGGTGCGTGGCCATGCCGTCATCGCCGCCGGGCGGTACACCACCGACGACGGGATAACCGTGAAGTCAATCCGGTACTCTGTTTCCCCGTCGCTGCCACTCGCATAGCGGTTCTCTTCAAAAAAATAGGTCGCGGCAGTGGTCAGGTAGTCGCCGTTATCGCTGAAAAATGGCGCGTTATACAGCGTGAAGGTGCTGCCCGGCGCCACCCCCACCGCCGTCGCCGTGCCCTGAATCTGCTGGTGCTCCACCTGCCAGCGCTCCTGGCGGATGCGCGCG
>NZ_FPAU01000015.1 GCF_900116535.1 Kosakonia arachidis
CTGACTGCTGCAATCACTACCGTTCTGGCAAAAACCTACGGTGGTTCTGCTCGCGCATTCGACCAGATCGATAACGCGCCGGAAGAAAAAGCTCGTGGTATCACCATCAACACATCTCACGTTGAATATGACACCCCGAGTCGCCACTACGCGCACGTAGACTGCCCGGGGCACGCCGACTATGTTAAAAACATGATCACCGGTGCTGCGCAGATGGATGGCGCGATCCTGGTTGTTGCTGCGACTGACGGCCCGATGCCGCAGACCCGTGAGCACATCCTGCTGGGTCGTCAGGTAGGCGTTCCGTACATCATCGTGTTCCTGAACAAATGTGACATGGTTGATGACGAAGAGCTGCTGGAACTGGTTGAGATGGAAGTTCGTGAACTGCTGTCTCAGTACGATTTCCCGGGCGACGACACGCCGATCGTTCGTGGTTCTGCTCTGAAAGCGCTGGAAGGCGAAGCAGAGTGGGAAGCGAAAATCATTGAACTGGCTGGCTTCCTGGATACCTACATTCCGGAACCGGAACGTGCGATTGACAAGCCGTTCCTGCTGCCGATCGAAGACGTATTCTCCATCTCCGGTCGTGGTACCGTTGTTACCGGTCGTGTAGAGCGCGGTATCATCAAAGTGGGTGAAGAAGTTGAAATCGTTGGTATCAAAGATACCGCGAAATCCACCTGTACTGGTGTTGAAATGTTCCGCAAACTGCTGGACGAAGGCCGTGCGGGTGAGAACGTCGGTGTTCTGCTGCGTGGTATCAAACGTGAAGAAATCGAACGTGGTCAGGTACTGGCTAAGCCGGGTTCTATCAAGCCGCACACCAAATTCGAATCTGAAGTTTATATCCTGTCCAAAGACGAAGGCGGCCGTCACACTCCGTTCTTCAAAGGCTACCGTCCGCAGTTCTACTTCCGTACAACTGACGTGACAGGCACCATCGAACTGCCGGAAGGCGTAGAGATGGTAATGCCGGGCGACAACATCAAAATGGTTGTTACCCTGATTCACCCGATTGCGATGGACGATGGTCTGCGTTTCGCAATCCGTGAAGGCGGCCGTACCGTTGGCGCGGGCGTTGTAGCAAAAGTTCTCAGCTAATCGCTGATAACATTTGACGCAATGCGCAAGAAGAGGGCATCATTTGATGCCCTTTTTGTACGCTTTCGAACCAGAACCTGGCTCATCAGTGATTTTTTTTGTCATAATCATTGCTGAGACAGGCTCTGTTGAGGGCGTTAGTCCGAATCTCGCCAGAGCATTTCGGTTTGGTTGCCTCGCTTATGCGGGGCAAAAATGTTTGTCTGAATTCTTGTGACAGGTTGGTTTATGAGTGCGAATACCGAAGCTCAAGGGAGCGGGCGCGGCCTGGAAGCGATGAAGTGGGTTGTTGTTGCAGTACTGCTGCTCGTGGCTATCGTTGGCAACTATCTTTATCGTGACATGATGCTGCCACTCCGCGCGCTGGCAGTTGTTATTTTAATTGCTGCAGCAGGTGGTGTCGCGCTGTTGACGACGAAGGGTAAAGCGACTGTTGCATTTGCCCGTGAAGCGAGAACCGAAGTCCGTAAAGTGATTTGGCCTACTCGTCAGGAAACGTTGCACACCACATTGATCGTGGCTGCGGTAACCGCAGTCATGTCACTGATCCTGTGGGGACTGGATGGTATTCTGGTTCGCCTGGTTTCCTTTATCACTGGCCTGAGGTTCTGAGATGTCTGAAGCTCCTAAAAAGCGCTGGTACGTCGTTCAGGCGTTTTCCGGTTTTGAAGGCCGCGTAGCAACATCGCTGCGTGAGCATATCAAATTACACAACATGGAAGAGTTGTTTGGCGAAGTTATGGTTCCAACCGAAGAAGTGGTTGAAATCCGTGGCGGCCAACGTCGCAAAAGTGAACGTAAATTCTTCCCGGGCTACGTGCTTGTCCAGATGGTGATGAATGATGCCAGCTGGCACCTGGTACGCAGCGTTCCGCGCGTTATGGGCTTCATCGGTGGTACGTCCGATCGTCCCGCGCCGATTAGCGATAAAGAAGTTGATGCGATTATGAATCGCCTTCAGCAGGTGGGTGATAAGCCGCGTCCGAAAACGTTGTTTGAACCGGGCGAAATGGTCCGTGTTAGTGACGGTCCGTTCGCTGACTTTAACGGCGTGGTTGAGGAAGTGGACTACGAGAAGTCCCGTCTGAAAGTTTCCGTTTCTATCTTTGGTCGTGCGACCCCGGTTGAGCTGGATTTCAGCCAGGTAGAAAAAGCTTAATTTTTCGGCGGTAAAACGTTGCGCAAGGCGCGAAATTGACATACAATTTCGCGCCTTTTGTTTTTACGGGCGATATGCGCGTAAAACATATTTAACACGGGAAGCCTTTCGGGGCGCTATACCCAAACGAGGAAATTTCAATGGCTAAGAAAGTCCAGGCCTACGTCAAGCTGCAAGTTGCAGCTGGCATGGCAAACCCGAGCCCGCCAGTCGGTCCGGCTCTGGGTCAGCAGGGTGTTAACATCATGGAATTCTGTAAAGCGTTCAACGCCAAAACAGAATCCCTGGAAAAAGGTCTGCCAATTCCGGTAGTTATTACCGTTTACGCTGACCGTTCCTTCACTTTCGTTACCAAAACGCCTCCGGCAGCAGTTCTGCTGAAGAAAGCGGCTGGTATCAAGTCTGGTTCCGGCAAGCCGAACAAAGACAAAGTGGGCACAATCTCCCGCGCTCAGCTGCAGGAAATTGCTCAGACTAAAGCCGCGGACATGACCGGTGCTGACATTGAAGCGATGACTCGCTCAATCGAAGGTACTGCGCGTTCCATGGGCCTGGTAGTGGAGGATTAAGAAATGGCTAAACTGACCAAGCGCATGCGCGTGATCCGTGACAAAGTTGATGCAACCAAACAGTACGACATCAACGAAGCCATTGCTCTGCTGAAAGAGCTGGCCACTGCTAAATTCGTAGAAAGCGTTGACGTTGCCGTTAACCTCGGTATTGATGCGCGTAAATCTGACCAGAACGTTCGTGGTGCAACTGTACTGCCGCACGGTACTGGCCGTTCAGTTCGCGTTGCCGTATTTACCCAGGGCCCGAACGCTGAGGCTGCTAAAGCGGCTGGCGCAGAGCTGGTAGGTATGGAAGATCTGGCTGACCAGATCAAAAAAGGCGAAATGAACTTTGACGTTGTTATTGCTTCTCCGGATGCAATGCGCGTTGTTGGCCAGTTGGGCCAGGTTCTGGGGCCGCGTGGCCTGATGCCGAACCCGAAAGTTGGTACTGTAACTCCGAACGTCGCTGAAGCAGTTAAAAACGCTAAAGCTGGCCAGATTCGTTACCGTAACGACAAAAACGGCATCATCCATACCACCATCGGTAAAGTGAACTTTGACGCTGATAAACTGAAGGAAAACCTGGAAGCTCTGCTGGTTGCGCTGAAAAAAGCAAAACCGACTCAGGCGAAAGGCGTGTACATCAAGAAAATTAGCATCTCCACCACCATGGGTGCTGGTGTTGCGGTAGACCAGGCAGGTCTGAGCGCAGTAGCGAGCTAAGATTCGCCTTTACGTGGGTGGTGAATTTGTCTACAATCTTACCCCCACGATTTGTTAGCGTAAGCTAGCAAGAAAAGATTTGTTCGTTGGAGCCTGGCCTATCCAGGCCTCCGTCGAAGACCGCAGGTGTTTCGTAAGAAGCTTAATTCCCTGCGTAGACGGTGACAGAACCTAAAGATTATTTTTAAAGTACTCTTTGGCTTGTTTCTGCTCACCGTATTAAGACGCTCTTTTCTTTGAGAAGAGTGAAGTGAGTTCCAGGGCATGAGCCCTGGCAAACATCCAGGAGCAAAGCTAATGGCTTTAAATCTTCAAGACAAACAAGCGATTGTTGCTGAAGTCAGCGAAGTAGCCAAAGGCGCGCTGTCTGCGGTTGTTGCGGATTCCCGTGGCGTGACCGTAGATAAAATGACCGAACTGCGTAAAGCAGGTCGCGAAGCTGGCGTTTACATGCGTGTTGTTCGTAACACCCTGTTGCGCCGTGCTGTTGAAGGTACCTCTTTTGAGTGCCTGAAAGACGCGTTTGTTGGTCCGACCCTGATTGCATACTCTATGGAACACCCGGGCGCTGCTGCTCGTCTGTTCAAAGAGTTCGCGAAAGCGAATGCAAAATTTGAGGTCAAAGCCGCTGCCTTTGAAGGTGAGTTGATCCCGGCGTCCCAGATCGATCGCCTGGCAACTCTGCCGACCTACGAAGAAGCAATTGCACGCCTGATGGCAACCATGAAAGAAGCCTCTGCTGGCAAACTGGTTCGTACTCTGGCTGCTGTACGCGATGCGAAAGAAGCTGCTTAATCGCAGTTTTCTTTATAAAGCATTTGCTTACGTATAAACTTATTCTGATATTCAGGAACAATTTAAATGTCTATCACTAAAGATCAAATCATTGAAGCAGTTGCCGCTATGTCCGTAATGGACGTTGTAGAACTGATTTCTGCAATGGAAGAAAAATTCGGTGTTTCTGCTGCTGCTGCTGTAGCTGTTGCTGCTGGCCCGGCTGCTGAAGCTGCTGAAGAGAAAACTGAATTCGACGTTGTTCTGAAAGCCGTTGGCGCTAACAAAGTTGCTGTTATCAAAGCAGTACGTGGCGCAACTGGCCTGGGTCTGAAAGAAGCTAAAGACCTGGTAGAATCTGCTCCGGCCGCTCTGAAAGAAGGCGTGAGCAAAGATGACGCTGAAGCTCTGAAAAAATCTCTGGAAGAAGCTGGCGCTGAAGTTGAAGTTAAATAAGCCAACCCTTCCGGTTGCAGCCTGAGTAATCAGGCTGATGGCTGGTGACTTTTTGGTCACCAGCCTTTTTGCGCTGTAGAAGGTACCGGTAGCGTTTCACACTGTTTGACTACCAGTAGCCTTTACAATGCTTGTTTCTATCGACGACTTAATATACTGCGACAGGAGCTCGCTTCTGTGTAAATCGCAATGAAATGATTTAAGCGTGATAGCAACAAGCATTGCGGGAAGTGCTCCACTTTCCGGTCAAAAAAATAGTGTTGCATAAACTGTCCTTTCGACGGGCAGAGTGGGTCGACTTGTCAGCGAGCTGAGGAACCCTATGGTTTACTCCTATACCGAGAAAAAACGTATTCGTAAGGATTTTGGTAAACGTCCACAAGTTCTGGATATTCCATATCTCCTTTCTATCCAGCTTGACTCGTTCCAGAAGTTTATCGAGCAAGATCCTGAGGGGCAATACGGTCTGGAAGCTGCATTCCGCTCCGTGTTCCCGATTAAGAGCTACAGCGGCCATTCGGAACTGCAATACGTCAGCTACCGTCTTGGCGAACCTGTTTTTGACGTTAAAGAGTGCCAGATTCGTGGCGTAACATATTCCGCGCCACTGCGCGTGAAACTACGTTTGGTGATCTACGAGCGTGAAGCGCCGGAAGGCACTGTCAAAGACATTAAAGAACAAGAAGTTTACATGGGCGAAATTCCGCTCATGACCGACAACGGCACCTTTGTTATCAACGGTACTGAGCGTGTTATCGTTTCTCAGCTCCACCGTAGCCCGGGCGTCTTCTTTGACAGCGATAAGGGTAAAACTCACTCATCTGGTAAGGTGCTTTATAACGCACGTATCATTCCTTACCGTGGGTCCTGGCTGGATTTTGAATTCGATCCGAAAGATAACCTGTTCGTTCGTATTGACCGTCGCCGTAAGCTGCCAGCTACCATTATCCTGCGCGCACTGAGCTACACCACTGAGCAGATCCTTGACCTGTTCTTTGAAAAAGTGGTCTTTGAGATTCGCGACAACAAGTTGCAAATGGAACTGGTGCCGGAACGTCTGCGCGGCGAAACAGCGTCCTTCGACATTGAAGCGAACGGCAAAATGTATGTTGAGAAAGGCCGCCGTATTACCGCGCGCCATATCCGTCAGTTGGAAAAAGACGAGATTCAACATATCGAAGTTCCGGTTGAGTACATCGCGGGTAAAGTGGCGTCTAAAGACTATATCGACGAATCCACTGGCGAACTGATCTGCCCGGCGAATATGGAACTGTCGCTTGATCTGCTGGCGAAGCTGAGCCAGGCGGGCCACAAACGTATCGAAACGCTGTTCACCAATGATCTGGACCACGGTCCGTACATCTCTGAGACTGTGCGCGTTGACCCGACCAACGATCGACTGAGTGCGCTGGTAGAGATCTACCGTATGATGCGCCCGGGTGAACCGCCGACTCGTGAAGCGGCTGAAAGCCTGTTCGAGAACCTGTTCTTCTCTGAAGACCGCTACGATCTGTCTGCGGTTGGTCGCATGAAGTTCAACCGTTCTCTGCTGCGCGACACCATCGAAGGTTCCGGTATCCTGAGCAAAGAAGACATCATCGAAGTGATGAAAAAGCTCATCGGTATCCGTAACGGTATTGGTGAAGTGGATGATATCGACCACCTCGGCAACCGTCGTATCCGCTCTGTTGGCGAAATGGCGGAAAACCAGTTCCGCGTTGGTCTGGTGCGTGTCGAACGTGCGGTGAAAGAGCGTCTGTCTCTGGGCGATCTGGATACCCTGATGCCTCAGGATATGATCAACGCCAAGCCGATCTCCGCAGCGGTGAAAGAGTTCTTCGGTTCCAGCCAGCTGTCGCAGTTTATGGACCAGAACAACCCGCTGTCTGAGATTACGCATAAACGTCGTATCTCTGCACTCGGCCCAGGCGGTCTGACCCGTGAGCGTGCGGGCTTCGAAGTTCGAGACGTTCACCCGACCCATTACGGTCGCGTATGTCCTATCGAAACGCCTGAAGGTCCGAACATCGGTCTGATCAACTCCCTGTCCGTGTATGCACAGACTAACGAATACGGCTTCCTCGAAACGCCGTACCGTAAAGTCACTGACGGCGTGGTAACTGACGAGATACATTACCTTTCCGCAATTGAAGAAGGTAACTATGTCATCGCTCAGGCGAACACCAACCTGACGGAAGAAGGTCGTTTTGTAGACGATCTGGTGACCTGCCGCAGCAAAGGCGAATCCAGCCTCTTCAGTGCAGACCAGGTTGACTATATGGACGTTTCCACCCAGCAGGTAGTTTCCGTCGGTGCGTCCCTGATCCCGTTCCTGGAACACGATGACGCCAACCGTGCATTGATGGGTGCGAACATGCAACGTCAGGCGGTTCCGACTCTGCGTGCTGATAAGCCGCTGGTTGGTACCGGTATGGAACGTGCTGTTGCCGTTGACTCCGGTGTAACCGCAGTGGCGAAACGTGGCGGTACCGTTCAGTACGTGGATGCTTCCCGTATCGTTATCAAAGTTAACGAAGACGAGATGTACCCTGGCGAAGCAGGTATCGACATCTATAACCTGACCAAATATACCCGTTCTAACCAGAACACCTGCATCAACCAGATGCCGTGTGTTTATCTGGGTGAGCCTATTGAGCGCGGCGACGTGCTGGCAGACGGCCCGTCCACCGACCTTGGTGAACTGGCACTCGGCCAGAACATGCGCGTAGCGTTCATGCCGTGGAACGGTTACAACTTCGAAGACTCCATCCTCGTCTCCGAACGCGTTGTTCAGGAAGATCGTTTTACAACGATCCACATTCAGGAACTCCAGTGCGTGTCTCGTGACACCAAGCTGGGGCCGGAAGAGATCACCGCTGACATCCCGAACGTGGGTGAAGCTGCGCTCTCTAAACTGGATGAATCCGGTATCGTTTATATCGGTGCGGAAGTGACCGGCGGCGACATTCTGGTTGGTAAAGTGACGCCGAAAGGCGAAACTCAACTGACGCCAGAAGAGAAACTGCTGCGCGCGATCTTCGGTGAGAAAGCGTCTGATGTTAAAGACTCTTCCTTGCGCGTGCCGAACGGTGTTTCCGGTACTGTTATCGACGTTCAGGTCTTTACCCGCGATGGTGTGGAAAAAGACAAACGAGCGCTGGAAATCGAAGAGATGCAGCTGAAGCAGGCGAAGAAAGATCTGTCTGAAGAACTGCAGATCCTCGAAGCTGGCCTGTTTAGCCGTATTCATACCGTGCTGGTTTCCGGCGGTGTTGAAGCTGAGAAGCTCGACAAACTGCCGCGTGACCGCTGGCTGGAACTTGGCCTGACCGACGAAGCGAAACAAAATCAGCTGGAGCAACTGGCTGAGCAGTACGACGAACTGAAGCACGAGTTCGAGAAAAAACTCGAAGCGAAACGCCGTAAAATCACTCAAGGCGACGATCTGGCACCTGGCGTGCTGAAGATTGTTAAGGTCTATCTGGCTGTTAAACGTCAGATCCAGCCTGGTGATAAGATGGCAGGTCGTCACGGTAACAAAGGGGTTATTTCTAAGATCAACCCGATCGAAGATATGCCTTACGATGAAAACGGCACACCGGTAGACATCGTACTGAACCCGCTGGGCGTACCGTCTCGTATGAACATCGGTCAGATCCTCGAAACCCACCTGGGGATGGCTGCAAAAGGTATTGGCGACAAGATTAACGCCATGCTGAAACAGCAGCAGGAAGTCGCGAAACTGCGCGAATTCATCCAGCGTGCATACGATCTGGGCGCTGACGTTCGTCAGAAAGTTGACCTGAATACCTTCAGTGATGAAGAAGTTCTGCGTCTGGCTGAAAACCTGCGCAAAGGCATGCCGATCGCAACGCCGGTATTTGACGGTGCGAAAGAGTCCGAAATCAAGGAACTGTTACAGCTGGGTGGCCTGCCGACTTCCGGTCAGATCACCCTGTTCGACGGTCGTACCGGTGAGCAATTCGAGCGCCAGGTTACCGTCGGCTATATGTACATGCTGAAACTGAACCACCTGGTTGATGACAAGATGCATGCGCGTTCCACCGGTTCTTACAGCCTGGTTACTCAGCAGCCGCTGGGTGGTAAGGCACAGTTCGGTGGTCAGCGCTTCGGTGAGATGGAAGTATGGGCACTGGAAGCATATGGTGCCGCTTACACCCTGCAAGAAATGCTTACCGTTAAGTCTGATGACGTAAATGGTCGTACCAAGATGTATAAAAACATCGTGGACGGCAACCATCAGATGGAACCAGGTATGCCGGAGTCCTTCAACGTGTTGTTGAAAGAGATCCGTTCTCTGGGTATCAACATCGAACTGGAAGACGAGTAATTCTCGCTCAAACAGGTCACCGCTGTCGGGGTAATACCCGGCAGCGGAATGTGCTAACTCCGACGGGAGCCAATCCGTGAAAGACTTATTAAAGTTTCTGAAAGCGCAAACTAAAACCGAAGAGTTTGATGCGATCAAGATTGCTCTGGCTTCGCCAGACATGATCCGTTCCTGGTCTTTCGGTGAAGTGAAAAAGCCGGAAACCATTAACTACCGTACGTTCAAACCTGAGCGTGACGGTCTTTTCTGCGCCCGTATCTTTGGGCCGGTAAAAGACTACGAGTGCCTGTGCGGTAAGTACAAGCGCCTGAAACACCGTGGTGTGATCTGTGAGAAGTGCGGCGTTGAAGTGACCCAGACGAAAGTGCGCCGTGAGCGTATGGGCCACATCGAGCTGGCGTCTCCGACCGCGCACATCTGGTTCCTGAAATCCCTGCCGTCCCGTATCGGCCTGCTGCTGGATATGCCGCTGCGCGATATCGAACGTGTTCTGTACTTCGAATCCTATGTGGTTATCGAAGGCGGTATGACTAATCTGGAACGTAATCAGATCCTGACCGAAGAACAGTATCTGGACGCGCTGGAAGAGTTCGGTGACGAATTCGACGCAAAAATGGGTGCCGAAGCTATCCAGGCCCTGCTGAAAAGCATGGATCTGGAGCAAGAGTGCGAACAGCTGCGCGAAGAGCTGAACGAAACTAACTCCGAAACCAAACGTAAGAAACTGACCAAGCGTATCAAACTGCTGGAAGCCTTCGTACAGTCTGGTAACAAACCGGAATGGATGATTCTGACCGTTCTGCCAGTGCTGCCACCGGATCTGCGTCCGCTGGTTCCGCTGGATGGTGGTCGTTTCGCTACGTCGGATCTGAACGATCTGTACCGTCGCGTGATCAACCGTAACAACCGTCTGAAACGTCTGCTGGACCTGGCGGCGCCGGACATCATCGTACGCAACGAAAAACGTATGCTGCAGGAAGCGGTTGACGCCCTGCTGGATAACGGCCGTCGCGGTCGTGCGATCACCGGTTCCAACAAACGTCCGCTGAAATCTTTGGCCGATATGATCAAAGGTAAACAGGGTCGTTTCCGTCAGAACCTGCTCGGTAAACGTGTTGACTACTCTGGTCGTTCTGTAATCACCGTAGGTCCATACCTGCGTCTGCATCAGTGCGGCCTGCCGAAGAAAATGGCACTGGAGCTGTTCAAACCGTTCATCTACGGCAAGCTGGAACTGCGTGGCCTTGCCACGACCATCAAAGCCGCGAAGAAAATGGTTGAGCGTGAAGAAGCTGTCGTTTGGGATATCCTGGACGAAGTTATCCGCGAACACCCGGTACTGCTGAACCGTGCACCAACCCTGCACCGTCTGGGTATCCAGGCATTTGAGCCCGTGCTGATCGAAGGTAAAGCTATCCAGCTGCACCCGCTGGTTTGTGCGGCATATAACGCCGACTTCGATGGTGACCAGATGGCTGTTCACGTACCGCTGACGCTGGAAGCCCAGCTCGAAGCGCGTGCGCTGATGATGTCTACTAACAACATCCTGTCTCCAGCGAACGGTGAACCTATCATCGTTCCTTCTCAGGACGTTGTATTGGGTCTGTACTACATGACCCGTGACTGTGTTAACGCCAAAGGCGAAGGCATGGTGCTGACTGGCCCGAAAGAAGCTGAGCGTATTTACCGCGCTGGCCTGGCCTCTCTGCATGCGCGCGTTAAAGTGCGTATCACTGAATATGAAAAAGATGAAAACGGCGAGTTCGTGGCGATTACCAGCATTAAAGACACGACCGTTGGCCGTGCCATTCTGTGGATGATCGTACCGAAAGGTCTGCCTTTCTCCATCGTTAACCAGGCGCTGGGCAAGAAAGCGATCTCCAAAATGCTGAACACCTGTTACCGCATTTTGGGCCTGAAGCCGACCGTTATCTTCGCTGACCAAACAATGTACACCGGCTTTGCTTATGCAGCGCGTTCAGGTGCATCTGTTGGTATTGATGACATGGTCATCCCAGAGAAGAAACACGAGATCATCTCTGAAGCGGAAGCAGAAGTTGCTGAAATCCAGGAGCAGTTCCAGTCTGGTCTGGTAACCGCTGGCGAACGCTACAACAAAGTTATTGATATCTGGGCAGCGGCGAACGATCGTGTATCCAAAGCGATGATGGACAACCTGCAAACTGAAACCGTTATTAACCGTGACGGCGTCGAAGAACAGCAAGTTTCCTTCAACAGCATCTACATGATGGCCGACTCCGGTGCGCGTGGTTCTGCAGCCCAGATTCGTCAGCTTGCTGGTATGCGTGGTCTGATGGCGAAGCCAGATGGCTCTATCATCGAAACGCCGATCACTGCGAACTTCCGTGAAGGTCTGAACGTACTCCAGTACTTCATCTCCACGCACGGTGCACGTAAAGGTCTGGCGGATACCGCACTGAAAACAGCGAACTCCGGTTATCTGACGCGTCGTCTGGTTGACGTTGCGCAGGATCTGGTTGTGACCGAAGACGATTGTGGCACCCTCGAAGGTATCACTATGACTCCGGTTATCGAGGGTGGTGATGTTAAAGAACCACTGCGCGATCGCGTACTGGGTCGTGTAACTGCGGAAGACATTCTGAAGCCGGGTACTGCGGACATTCTGGTTCCACGCAACACGCTGCTGCACGAACAGTGGTGTGACCTGCTGGAAGCGAACTCTGTTGACTCAGTGAAAGTACGTTCCGTTGTATCTTGTGACACCGACTTCGGTGTATGTGCGCACTGCTATGGTCGTGACCTGGCGCGTGGCCACATCATCAACAAAGGTGAAGCAATCGGCGTTATCGCGGCACAGTCCATCGGTGAGCCAGGTACACAGCTGACGATGCGTACGTTCCACATCGGTGGTGCGGCATCTCGTGCGGCTGCTGAATCCAGCATCCAGGTGAAAAACAAAGGTAGCATCAAGCTAAGCAACGCGAAGTCTGTTGTTAACTCCGCAGGCAAGCTGGTTGTGACCTCTCGTAACACCGAGCTGAAGTTGATCGACGAATTCGGTCGTACCAAAGAGAGCTATAAAGTGCCTTACGGTGCGGTTATGGCGAAAGGTGATGGCGAGCAGGTTACTGGCGGCGAAACCGTTGCAAACTGGGATCCACACACCATGCCGGTTATCACCGAAGTAAGTGGTTTCATCCGCTTCACTGACATGATCGACGGCCAGACCATCACTCGTCAGACCGACGAGCTGACCGGTCTGTCTTCTCTGGTGATTCTGGATTCCGCTGAACGTACTGCTGGTGGTAAAGATCTACGCCCAGCGCTGAAAATCGTTGATGCTCAGGGTAATGATGTTCTGATCCCGGGTACCGATATGCCTGCGCAGTACTTCCTGCCAGGTAAAGCGATTGTACAGTTGGAAGATGGCGTACAGATCAGCTCTGGTGACACCCTGGCGCGTATTCCTCAGGAATCCGGCGGTACCAAGGACATCACCGGTGGTCTGCCGCGCGTTGCGGATCTGTTCGAAGCACGTCGTCCGAAAGAACCGGCAATTCTGGCTGAAATCAGCGGTATCATTTCCTTCGGTAAAGAAACCAAAGGCAAACGTCGTCTGGTAATCACTCCGGTTGACGGTAGCGATCCGTACGAAGAGATGATACCGAAATGGCGTCAGCTCAACGTGTTTGAAGGTGAACGCGTAGAACGTGGTGACGTGGTTTCCGACGGTCCGGAAGCGCCGCATGACATTCTGCGTCTGCGTGGTGTTCATGCGGTAACCCGTTATATCGTGAACGAAGTGCAGGACGTTTATCGTCTTCAGGGCGTTAAGATCAACGATAAGCACATCGAAGTTATCGTTCGTCAGATGCTGCGTAAAGCCACCATCGTTAATGCAGGAAGCTCCGACTTCCTGGAAGGTGAGCAGGTTGAATACTCTCGCGTTAAGATCGCCAACCGCGATCTGGAAGCGAACGGCAAAATCAGTGCAACTTATGCACGCGATCTGCTGGGTATCACCAAAGCGTCTCTGGCAACCGAGTCCTTCATCTCCGCAGCATCGTTCCAGGAGACGACTCGTGTGCTTACCGAAGCAGCCGTTGCGGGCAAACGCGACGAACTGCGCGGTCTGAAAGAAAACGTCATCGTGGGTCGTTTGATCCCGGCCGGTACCGGTTATGCGTACCACCAGGATCGTATGCGCCGTCGTGCTGCTGGCGAATTGCCGGCAGTACCACAGGTCACCGCGGAAGATGCAACTGCGAGCCTGGCAGAACTGTTGAACGCAGGTCTGGGTGGTTCTGATAACGAGTAATCGTTACGCCTAATAAAAAACCCGCTTCGGCGGGTTTTTTTATGTCTGCGACACAGGCGTTGTTTGCGGCGTTTGTTCCGTCAATTACTCAGTGGCAGACGACGATACAGCTCAATCATGTCACCTGCCAGATCCTGAATCACCATCGCGTTCATCAGATGATCCTGCGAATGGACGGTAATCAGATTGACCGGCAGTTTACCTGCCCCTTCATCCAGACCGATCAACTGAGTCTGAATTTTATGCGCGGCTTTAACAAACTCCCGCGACTCTTCCATCGCTTGTTCCGCCGCATCAAAATCGCCTTTACGTGCCTGTTGCAGCGCAGTTAACGCCTGACTGCGCGCTGCGCCCGCGTTAACCAGCAGTTCCATAATGATGGTTTCTAAATCTTCCATGTACTCACTCCAGAAGCTTAAGGGCTTTTTCAAGCACGACATCGCCTTTCATCATGCCGTAATCCATCATGTCGATAACTGCTACTTTTTTCCCTAAAGGTTCCGCCTGCGCCTGCAGTTTTGCCTGCTCGTATTTCACTTGTGGTCCCAGCAACACGATATCCGCCGTTGCAATCTCATCCTTAAATTCCGCAACGGGAACCGCTTTGATAGAAACTTCGAGTCCTTTTTTCTGTGCTGCATCTTTCATCCGCTGCACCAGCATGCTGGTGGACATACCTGCAGCACAACATAAAACGATGTTTTTCATAGTCAGCCTCGTGTTGATGGGATAGTTGATAATTATCCAGCGCAGTTGAGATCAACAACCGCTTTACCGTGATTGTGTGTATAGCATCACAAAGAAACCCGGGTTTACCTGAAACCGGTTACAACTGGTGCAGCGGTGCGCTCATTAATTAGCATTCGCCAGTAGAATTCGGTTATTACCCTGCTGTTTGGCTTGATACAACGCTTCATCGACGTCGGTGACGAGCTGCTCCAGCGACTCCATATGCCACGCGCCAGGCCAGGTGCTGAAGGTAACAACCAGACTGCCTTCACACCAGACACGATTTGCTACGTTGCTTCGCCACTCTCCGAGGTAACTTTTTGAATTTTCGATATACGTCTCAGAAAAAATCACTGCAAACTCTTCTACGCCGTAGCGATTATCACAAATACCGCGAAGATGCCGGTAAAGCTCACCAGAATGGGTGCAGTGAAAGAGAGTTGTCGGCTATGAATTTTCATATCCTTGAGCATTAGCCACAAAAGTGGCAAATAAAGTATAGGGGACTCGAAGAAAGAAGCTGGCAGCCGTACGGAATGTTATCCGCCCGTCGTGTGACAAATTATATCCCCAGCAGGTGTCGTCAGGGCTAAATATCGTTCTCTATAGCCGCGATGGGTAATGCATATCAATATGCATGGTTTTTTATTCCGTCAGAGGGAAAACGGAGCGATATGAGGGGAGAGTAAAGCGATCGCTCCGGTCAGACAGTGAAGCTGACACAGACACTATGCAGGATCGGATGACGGTGTGCGACAGTCCGATCCTGATTTTATGCGGCGCGCCGTAAGGTTTTAACCTGTTATCAGCGTATTGCTGTTTTTTTGCGGCGAACGTCCCAGCCAGCTATCCCAGTCTTTCCATACGGGTTGCAATCCGCTTGCAACTAATGCGTCGGCAACTTCTTGCGGGCGGCGTCCGTCGTGCGGGGAAAACTGCTCCAGTTCCGGATGGTCATCGGCATAACCTCCAGGCTGTGTTTTAGAGAACGCGCTGACATTGTTGATGGCCAGTGGGATCACATGATCGCGGAAGCTCGGCGATTCGCGCGTCGAGAGTGACAGTTCTACATCCGGTGCCAGAAGACGGAAAGCGCAAATGGTTTGTACCAGTTGATGCTCATCCATCAGTGATGCGGGTTCAATGCCGCCAGCACACGGGCGCAGGCGTGGGAAAGAGACGGAAAAGCGGCTTTGCCAGTAGTGCTGCTGCAACCATAGCAGGTGTTCCGCCACCATATAACAATCCACGCGCCAGCTGTCAGAAAGCCCCATCAGCGCACCGAGGCCGATTTTGTCGATCCCGGCGCGGCCAAGTCTGTCTGGCGTTTCCAGGCGCCAGAAAAAATCCTGCTTCTTGCCCCGCAGGTGGTGCCGGCCATACTGGGCTTCGTGATAAGTCTCCTGGTAGACCATTACGCCATCCAGCCCAAGGGTTTTCAGCTCGGCATACTCTTCTACTGAGAGCGGTTGTACTTCCATCTGCAATGAGGCGAACTGGCGGCGAATGTCGGGTAAATGGCGACGAAAATAGTCCATTCCCACTTTGCCCTGATGCTCGCCGGTTACCAGCAGAAGATGTTCAAAGCCCAGATCGCGCAAGGCTGCACATTCGCGAGCAATCTCATGTTCATCCAGCGTCTTGCGTTTCAGATGGTTACTCATCGAAAAGCCGCAGTAGGTGCAGTCATTGGCACAGAGGTTCGACAAATACAGCGGAACATAAAAGCTGACTGTGTTACCAAACCGCTGTCGGGTTAGCCGTTGCGCACGCTGCGCCATGGCTTCAAGAAAACCGCTGGCAGCCGGGGAGAGCAGCGCCATCATATCGTCGCGCGTCGGTTGCCTTGCGTTCAGCGCTCGTTCAACATCGGCTGCGGTTTTACTGTGGATACGCAGACCAATATCGTCCCAGTCGAGTTGCCGCCAGTAATCGCTAAAGGTGCTCATAAGGTGGCCTCCAGAAAACCGGTCAGCGGGCTGGTGGCCGCCGCAAAACGTTGGCGCGCACCCGGTACGGCCTGACGCGCCAGCGCGCCGGCTTCTACTGCCAGACGAAAAGCGCGCGCCATGGTGACCGGATCGTCGGCGACGGCAATAGCGGTATTCACCAGCACGGCATCTGCACCTATCTCCAGCGCTTGTGTAGCATGGCTGGGCGTACCAATACCGGCGTCAACCACCACCGGGACATTTGCCTGCTCAATGATAATCTCCAGCATGGCGCGGGTTTCCAATCCCTGGTTTGAACCAATCGGCGCACCCAGCGGCATAACCGCCGCGCAGCCGACCTCTTCCAGTCGTTTACACAGCACCGGATCGGCACCGCAGTAGGGCAGCACCACAAAACCCTGCTGCACCAGCTTTTCTGCCGCGCGCAGGGTTTCGATCGGATCTGGCAACAGCCAGCGGGCATCCGGGTGTATTTCCAGCTTTAACCAGTGAGTTCCCAATGCTTCACGCGCCAGCTGTGCGGCAAAAATGGCATCCTCAGCATTCTTTGCCCCGGATGTGTTCGGCAGTAGCGTGACGCCTGCATCACGCAGCGGTTGCAGGATGCCATCGCTTTGTTTACGTAGATCCACGCGTTTCATGGCCAGCGTGACCAATTCGCTGCCGGAGGCGCGGATTGCGTCGATCATCAGTTGCGGTGAGGCAAATTTACCGGTGCCGGTAAACAGCCGTGAGGTAAACGTTTTATCTGCAATACGTAACATCTCAACCCCCTGCGATAACCTGAAAAAGCAGGATCTCATCGCCGTCCTGCACAAGATGATAGTCCCAGCGCTCGCGCGGCAGGATCTGTTGATTCACCGCCAGCGCGGCACCGGGTTTTAGCTGATTGATTTGCTGCAATAGCGCAGCAACGGAAATCCCGGACGTACACTGCATTTGCTCATCATTGAAGCGTATTTGCATGCCGCCCTCCGCATACCGGGCACCCCTGTGCGCGATGCAATGCCAGCGTGCGCCAGAGATTGGTACGGGCATCAAATAGCCGTAACTCGCCGCTGGTGGTGCTGATGCCGCTTAATAATTTGATGGCCTCCAGCGCCTGCATGGCACCCATGATGCCGACCACCGGGCCAATAATGCCCGCCGTACGGCAGTTGCGTTCTGGTTCGTTTTCATCGGGCCACAGGCAGCGATAACAGCCCTGTTGCCAGGGGGGCATCAGCACCATCATCTGTCCGCCAAAGCCAACCGCACTGGCGCTGATCAACGGTGTTTCCTGCGCCACGCAGGCGGCATTAATCGCCTGGCGAGTGGTCATATTGTCGCTGCAATCGAGTACTACATCGGCCTG
Source organism: Kosakonia arachidis (assembly GCF_900116535.1). Taxonomy (GTDB): domain Bacteria; phylum Pseudomonadota; class Gammaproteobacteria; order Enterobacterales; family Enterobacteriaceae; genus Kosakonia; species Kosakonia arachidis. Next base: position 17,457 of record NZ_FPAU01000015.1, read on the forward strand.
CGCGACCTGCTGTTGTAACGCTTCACCGCTGAGCCTCTGCTGAAGGGGAATCAGTTCGATATCCGGGTTAAGCTGGTGTAAGCGTTGCGCGGTGACGCCTGCTTTCGGTTGGTTGATATCGTCTGTGGTGAATAGGATCTGCCGTTGCAGGTTACTCAGGTGTACCGCGTCATCATCGGCCAGTGCCAGCGAGCCGATTCCCGCGCCAGCAAGGTAAACCGCAGCGGGTGCGCCAAGACCACCGAGACCAACAATCAACACCCGGCTGGCGAGCAGCTTTTGCTGGCCGACAACAGCGATATCTTCCAGCAGGATCTGACGGCTGTAGCGCATAAAATCGCGATCATTCATTACCCACCCCCGCAAGCGCCAGTAACTGTCTGGTGGCCAGCCGCCAGTCAGCGGCCTGGGTGATTGCGCTGACTACTGCGATGCTGCCAACGCCCGTCGCCAGTACCTCGGGTGCGCGCGCCAGACTGATACCGCCTATTGCTACGGTAGGGTAATCGGCCAGCCGTGCAATATGTCGCGCCAATTGTTCCAGCCCCTGCGGTGCGGAAGGCATCTGTTTGGTTTGAGTGGGGAAAACATGGCCCAGTGCGATATAAGACGGACGCGCTGCCAGTGCCACGTCGATCTCCATATCGTCATGGGTCGAAACGCCAAGACGCAAACCTGCCGCGCGAATCGCGCTGAGATCCGTGGTTTTCAGATCTTCCTGACCGAGATGAACGCCGTAGGCCTGGTGTTTGATCACCAGACGCCAATAGTCATTGATAAACAGCCGCGCATGGTAGCGACGGCCAAGCGCAATGGCGGCAATGACATCCTCTTCGACCTCGTCATCACGTTTATCTTTGATGCGTAATTGCAGGGTGCGTACTCCGGCATCCAGCAGTCGGGCCAGCCACTCGACGCTGTCGACTACCGGATAAAGCCCCAGACAGAAAGGAACCGGCGGGAAATCAGGCTGGTACATCAGGCTTCCTCCCGTTTCAGGTAGATCTCGCTGCCGCGGGCGCGGAAGTCGTTCGCCTTGTCTGCCATGCCGACTTCAATAGCCTGGGAAGCGGCATAATCTCTCACTTCCTGGGAGATTTTCATCGAGCAGAATTTTGGCCCGCACATTGAGCAGAAGTGGGCGACTTTGCCGGATTCCTGCGGCAAAGTTTCATCGTGATACGCACGGGCAGTGAAGGGGTCGAGCGCCAGATTAAACTGGTCTTCCCAGCGGAACTCAAAGCGCGCTTTCGACATAGCGTTATCGCGGATCTGTGCGCCGGGATGTCCTTTGGCGAGGTCAGCCGCATGGGCGGCGATCTTATAGGTGATAAGCCCCTGTTTCACATCCTCTTTGTTCGGCAGACCAAGGTGCTCTTTCGGCGTGACATAACAAAGCATCGCGCAGCCAAACCAGCCAATCATCGCTGCGCCAATGCCGGAGGTGAAGTGATCGTAACCTGGCGCGATATCCGTAGTGAGTGGGCCAAGTGTGTAGAACGGCGCTTCGTGGCAGTGTTCCAGTTCTTCGGTCATATTGCGGCGGATCATCTGCATCGGCACATGTCCCGGGCCTTCAATCATCACCTGAACGTCATACTCCCAGGCGATTTTGGTCAGCTCCCCCAATGTGTGCAACTCTGCGAATTGCGCTTCGTCGTTGGCGTCCTGAATGGAGCCTGGACGCAGACCGTCCCCCAGCGACAATGCAACGTCATAAGCGGCGCATATTTCGCAAATTTCGCGGAAGTGGGTGTAGAGGAAGTTCTCCTGATGATGGGAAAGGCACCATTTCGCCATAATCGAGCCACCGCGCGAAACAATGCCGGTCAGACGACGGGCGGTCATCGGCACGTAACGCAGCAGCACACCCGCATGAATGGTGAAATAATCCACCCCTTGTTCTGCTTGCTCCAGTAGTGTGTCGCGGAACGCCTGCCAGTTTAAATCTTCGGCGATCCCGTTGACCTTCTCCAGCGCCTGATAGATCGGTACGGTGCCGATCGGCACCGGACTGTTACGCAGGATCCATTCGCGGGTTTCATGGATATAACGTCCGGTGGAGAGATCCATTACCGTGTCCGCGCCCCAGCGGGTTGACCATACCAGTTTTTCCACCTCTTCTTCGATGGAAGAGGTCACCGCTGAGTTGCCGATGTTGGCGTTCACTTTAACCAGGAAGTTGCGACCGATAATCATCGGCTCCGACTCCGGGTGGTTAATATTGGCAGGAATAATGGCGCGACCGGCTGCCACTTCATCGCGGACAAATTCCGGCGTGATATTTTCCGGCAGGTGAGCGCCAAAACCTTCACCCGGATGCTGCCTGCGCAGCACTTCGCTGCGGATGCGCTCGCGGCCCATGTTTTCACGGATAGCGATAAATTCCATTTCCGGTGTCACAATCCCCTGGCGGGCATAGTGCAACTGGGTCACGCAGCAACCTGCTTTGGCGCGTTGCGGCGTCAGCAAACCGCTAAAACGTAACCCATCGAGACCGTCATCGGCCAGCCGCTCTTTGGTGTACGCGGAGCTGCGTTCATCGAGCGTTTCAGTGTCGTTACGAGAGGTTATCCACGATGCGCGCAGTTTTGCCAGCCCCTGTTGAACATCAATTGTGACTGTCGGATCGCCATACGGGCCGGAGGTGTCATATACCGGCACGGCCTCGTTTTCTTCATACTGTGGTTGCGCTTTGGTGCCGCCGATAAGCGTCGGGCTGAGCTGGATTTCACGCATGGGCACGCGGATATCTGGCTGCGAGCCGGTGATGTAAATGCGTTGCGAATTGGGGAAAGCGGTGCCTTCCAGCGTATCAATGAAGTGTTGCGCCTGGGCGCGTTGTTCACGGCGTGTAACAGTTTTTGCAGACATAGCTCATTCCATAATTATGAGATGGCTTGTCAGACGACGGATGGAGTAATGGCAGCAAACCGCCCGTGAGGGTGGCCGTTGTGAATGGATTACTCTTGTTCCCTTCGCAGGTCTTAACCCGATCAGGTTCCGCGGATCCCGAATTAACGGTCTCAGCCTTTTTACACTTCATCTTTCGCACTGTGTCTGTGTTGGCTGCATCTGTTCACCCCGGTCACTTACTTGATGTAAGCTCCCGGGGATTCACAGATTTGCCGCCTTGACACAGAACAAAAGCTTTTGTGTAAAACAGTGGCACTCCGACAAGAAAAACCCCGTCCGAAAACGGGGGACTGCATTTTAAACTACGCGTTAATACTTAAGAACTCAAGCGGGGCGTGCCATTCCACTTTCGTCATTGGCGCTCTCGTTGAGGTTGTTATCAAATGCCAGCACAATCAACTTGTCTTCCAGCATAAAGCGGGCGGCAAGCGCTTCACCGATATCTGATAGTGCCTGTTGGAACTCCAGACAGTTGTCGTCACTGATGGCGTTTTCCAGGCTGGAGTCATAGTAATTCATGAGTTCCACGGTGTTGGCTTCGAGTTGCGGATAAAGTTGCGTGGCGGCGAAAAGTGGGTTGGTGCCTTCCATTTCGCTGATGATACGTTCATAAATATTGAAATGTCCGGCGGAGAGGTAGTCCACGAGGTTGTGACAAAAATCGTCCAGCGCTTTTTCATTGAGCTGCATGTACGATCCTTTGCCAGGTTTAATGCCAACCAGATTGTAGTAAGAAACAAGAAGCTGCTTACGAACAAGTAGCCAGTGGCCGACAAGTTTGTTACTTCCTCCAACGCGCTCTGTCAGATTTTCTAACTGGTTCAGCATAAATGGCTCCGCAAATATGTAAGTTCATAAAAATGTAATAATAATGTTAATAACATGCCAGTGAAGCTAAGGTAGTGCAATGGTACGTATTATTGAAGCATCTGATCGTGGCTGGTGGATCGTGAGCCATGAACAAAAATTATGGTTGCCCGGTGGAGAATTACCACATGGTAAGCCAGGAAATTTCGAACTTGTGGGCCAAAGTGCGCTTCACATTGGGGAATGGCAGGGCGAACCGGTGTGGATGGTTCGTCAGAATCGTCGACATGATATGGGCTCCGTGCGACTGCTGATCGATCAGGATGTCGGTCTTTTCCAGTTAGCCGGGCGCGGCGTGCAACTGGCCGAGTTTTACCGCTCGCATCAGTTTTGCGGTTATTGTGGGCACACTATGCACCCGAGCAAAACCGAGTGGGCGATGCTCTGCGACCACTGCCGGGAGCGTTATTATCCGCAAATTGCCCCCTGCATTATTGTCGCGATTCGCCGCGACGACAGCATTCTGCTCGCGCAACATACCCGTCACCGCAATGGCATCTACACTGTGCTTGCTGGGTTTGTTGAAGTAGGCGAAACGCTGGAGCAGGCGGTAGCGCGTGAAGTGATGGAAGAGAGCGGCATCAAGGTGAAGAATCTGCGCTATGTCACCTCACAGCCATGGCCCTTCCCGCAATCGCTGATGACGGCCTTTATGGCGGAGTATGACAGTGGTGAAATTCATATTGATCCGAAAGAACTGTTAGATGCGGGCTGGTATCGCTATGACGCCTTGCCGCTACTGCCGCCACCGGGCACAGTGGCGCGTCGCCTGATTGAAGACACCGTGGCGATGTGTCGGGCAGACGATCAATGACGTGATACAATTACGGTCTGACGCTTAAGGAACTGAAAATGACCGAACTGAAAAACGATCGTTACCTGCGCGCGCTCCAGCGCCAGCCCGTAGATATGACGCCAGTATGGATGATGCGCCAGGCTGGCCGCTATTTGCCGGAGTACAAAGCGACGCGTGCGCAAGCAGGCGACTTTATGTCGTTGTGCAAAAACGCTGAGCTGGCCTGTGAAGTGACGCTTCAACCGTTGCGCCGTTACCAGCTTGATGCGGCGATCCTTTTCTCGGACATTCTCACCGTGCCGGACGCGATGGGGCTAGGCCTCTATTTTGAAGCCGGGGAAGGGCCGCGCTTCACGTCGCCCATCACCAGCAAAGCTGATGTGGATAAGCTGCCGATACCGGACCCGGAAAACGAATTGGGTTATGTGATGAACGCGGTGCGCACGATTCGCCGCGAACTGAAAGGCGAAGTGCCATTGATTGGCTTCTCCGGCAGCCCATGGACGCTAGCGACCTATATGGTGGAAGGTGGCAGCAGTAAAGCGTTCACCGTGATCAAAAAAATGATGTACGCCGAGCCTCATACGCTGCACGCCCTGCTCGATAAGCTGGCGCAGAGCGTCACGCTGTATCTGAACGCGCAGATCCGCGCTGGCGCGCAATCAGTGATGATTTTTGATACCTGGGGCGGCGTGCTGACCGGACGCGATTATCAGCAGTTCTCGCTCTATTACATGCATAAAATCGTTGATGGCCTGCTGCGTGAAAACGAAGGGCGTCGTGTGCCGATAACACTGTTCACCAAAGGTGGTGGGCAGTGGCTGGAAGCGATGGCTGAAACCGGCTGTGATGCGCTGGGCCTGGACTGGACCACCGATATCGCCGATGCGCGTCGTCGCGTGGGCCATAAAGTCGCTCTGCAAGGCAACATGGATCCTTCCATGCTGTATGCGCCGCACGCGCGTATCGAAGAGGAAGTGGCCACCATTTTGGCGGGCTTTGGCAAAGGCGAAGGCCACGTGTTTAACCTCGGTCACGGGATCCATCAGGATGTCGCGCCGGAACATGCAGGAGTCTTTGTCGAGGCGGTACACCGTCTGTCGGCCGCCTGGCATCAGTAAGGAGGAGGTATGGATCTCGCGTCATTACGCGCGCAACAACGTGAACTGGCGTCTTCGGTGATCCATGAGGATCGTCTGGATACCAATCCTCCCCGATTGATCGGCGGTGCCGATGTCGGGTTTGAACAAGGCGGCGAAGTGACGCGGGCTGCGATGGTGCTCCTCGCCTGGCCATCGCTGGAGCTTGTCGAATATCAGGTGGCGCGTATCGCCACCACCATGCCCTATATTCCGGGCTTTCTCTCCTTTCGAGAATATCCTGCGCTGCTGGTGGCGTGGCAACAACTGTCGCAAAAGCCGGATCTGCTGTTTGTCGATGGGCACGGTATTTCGCATCCACGTCGTCTGGGGGTCGCCAGCCACTTTGGGTTGCTGGTGGATGTGCCGACGATTGGCGTGGCGAAGAAACGGCTGTGTGGCAAGTTTGAGCCGCTTGCCGATGAGCCGGGTGCGCTGGCCCCGCTACTGGATAAAGGCGAAAAGCTGGCATGGGTATGGCGCAGTAAAGCGCGCTGCAATCCGCTGTTTATCACGACCGGGCATCGTGTCAGCCAGGATAGCGCATTGGCGTGGGTGCAGCGCTGCATGAAGGGTTACCGGCTGCCTGAACCGACGCGCTGGGCGGATGCGGTGGCGTCCGGGCGGCCCGCGTTTTCGCGTTGGCAGGAAATCCAGCGCAATATCAGGTAAACTGCCGCCATTACTGATATTGAGAAACAACCATGCTACAAAACCCAATTCACCTGCGTCTGGAGCGGCTGGAAAGCTGGCAGCACGTTGTCTTTATGGCGTGTCTTTGCGAGCGCATGTATCCCAATTACGCCATGTTCTGCCAGCAGACGGAGTTTGGCGACGCGCAACTTTATCGCCGTATTCTCGACCTGATTTGGGAAACGCAGATCGTTAAAGATGCGAAAGTGAATTTCGATAGCCAGCTTGAGAAGCTGGAAGAGGCGATTCCGGCTGCCGATGATTACGATTTGTACGGCGTTTACCCGGCGATTGATGCTTGCGTAGCATTGAGCGAACTGGTTCATTCTCGCCTGAGTGGTGAAACGCTGGAGCATGCGGTTGAGGTCAGCAAGACGTCTATCACCACCGTTGCGATGCTGGAAATGACTCAGGCGGGTCGTGAAATGACTGACGAAGAACTGCGGCTGAACCCCGCCGTTGAGCAGGAATGGGATATTCAGTGGGAAATTTTCCGTCTTTTGGCGGCCAGTGAAGAACGTGATATTGAACTGATTAAAGGGCTACGCGCAGACCTGCGTGAGGCTGGCGACAGCAATATTGGTATAAATTTGCAGCAATGAGGCAATAAAACGTGATTTAGGGCCAGTTTTGTCGCGCCGGAAGGCTTCCCTTCCTACCCCCGTCTGGTCTACATTTGGGGGGCGAAAAAAAGTGGCTATCGGTGCGTGTATGCAGGAGAGTGCTTTTGAGGCATTTCCGTCGCACTCGATGCTTAGCAAGCGATAAACACATTGAAAGGATAACTTATGAATAAGACTCAACTGATTGATGTAATTGCAGACAAGGCTGATCTGTCTAAAGCGCAGGCAAAAGCTGCACTGGAATCCACCCTGGCTGCTATTACTGAGTCTCTGAAAGAAGGCGATGCGGTACAACTGGTTGGTTTCGGTACCTTCAAAGTGAACCACCGCGCTGAGCGTACTGGCCGCAACCCGCAGACTGGTAAAGAAATCAAAATCGCTGCCGCTAACGTGCCAGCATTTGTTTCTGGTAAGGCACTGAAAGACTCTGTTAAGTAAGACAGCGTGCCAGTGAACAGTTTTATCGAAGGGGCGGTTTCGCCCCTTTTGTCATTCTGGCGTCGCTCATTGACGTTGGCTGGCATGCTGTTGTTGACGGCCTGTAGCCACGATACTTCCTTGCCCCCATTCACCGCCAGTGGTTTTGCGGGCGATCAGGGCGCGGTGCGGATCTGGCGTAAAGATTCCGACGGTGAGACGCATCTGCTTTCCGCTTTTAGTCCGTGGTATCACGGCAACACTTCCCTCAGCGAATACCGCTGGCAAGGCGATACCTTAACCCTTGTTGAAGTCAATGTTTATAGTCAGCCGCCTGAGCATATACGCGTGCGTTTTGACGATCGCGGTGAGCTGAGCTTTATGCAGCGTGAGGTCAATGGGCAGAAGCAGCAGCTCTCCAGCGACCAGATTGCGCTGTATCGTTACCGGGCTGAACAGATTCGCCAGACTAGCGATGCGCTGCGCCAGGGGCGTGTTGAGCTGCATCAGGGAAGCTGGCACAAGGATGGCACTGTCACCACCTGCGAAGGACAGACGGTTAAAACCGGTCTCGACAGTCAGGCGATAAACCATATTGAGCGCCGCCAGAGCCACTCCTCGGTGGGGCTGAGCGTGGCATGGCTGGAGGCGCCGGAAGGGTCACAACTGCTGTTGGTGGCGAATGAAGATTTCTGCACATGGCAGCCGAAGGAGAAAACCTTTTAAATCTGGCGCGGTTTACCAGTGCCCCATACCTCCCATATGACCGCCGCCGCCACATCGGTTGTCGCCCATACCGCCTCGCGGTATGCCTGCCTGTGCCAGCGCGATATCGCGTTTAACACGGCTTTCATCCAGCGACTGGTTTAATGATGCCATCTCTTTGGCAACCGCATTGATTTTGTTGCTGTCCGGCGTGCTGGCGGTGAGCAGCGCGTTATATTCATAGCGTTTCGACGCCAATTGCTGACGCAGCGCGCTGGTTTGCGCGTAGTAGCCATCATGGATTTTTTGTGCCGCAGTCTGCTGCTCTGTGGTTAACGAGTTGGTGCCCTGCTGCCACATGCCGCCGTGATTGCCCCAGTTGTCGCTGGCGAGGACGGAAGTGGAACCCATCGCCATCAGCGCCATCGTCACCAGTGCCAGTCCAATCTGTTTATGCTGTCTCATGTTTATTCTCCTGTTCGTTGTCTTGCTACCGGTATTGCATCCTTCGTGCCAGCGGTTAAAGCTGCGGCCTGTGTGGGGCAGGAGCGTGGCGACAACGGTGAAGGCGAGTAAAAATGACCCGCGGGGTCGCTAGTGCGGGTCATTTTTACTCGCATGGGCATCATGTTCTTGTCCGGGGGCAGGGTTAACAGGCGGGAAAAGTGGCATGATTTCTGCTCATGATTTCTACTCAGAAAAAGGAATCGACATAGCAAAGGATGTTTGGATGCACATGATACGTCTACATAAGGATAGCGCGGCACGCTGGCTGAGCGGCGTATTGCCTGCTGTGGTGTTCCTGCTGGTGGCACTGTTCTCGGTAATGGTGATTCGGGACTATGGACGGGAGAGCACCGCCGCCCGTCAGACGCTGCTGGAAAAAGGCAACGTGCTGATTCGTGCGCTGGAGTCTGGCTCTCGTGTCGGCATGGGTATGCGGATGCACTACGCGCAACAGCAGACGTTGCTGGAAGAGATGGCGGGCCAGCCTGGCGTGTTGTGGTTTGCGCTTACGGATGCCAGAGGTAACATTATTACCCACAGCGACCCCGCTCAGGTAGGTAAGTCCCTGTATTCACCGGACGAGATGCGCGCACTGACTGTGGATGAGCAAGAGCGCTGGCGGCGCATTAACGTCGCCAGGGGGGCGGCTGAGCCGACGCCCGCGCTGGAAATCTACCGGGTGTTCCAGCCGCTTCATACGTCGGGCAAGCATGCAATGCCGCGCTGTGATGCCGTTCTGCCGTCTGACGTTGGGCATCAGGCTATCTTTATCGCCTTTGACGCCCGTGAGCTGGTGACCGCCCAGGCGCGCGAATGGCGTAATACGCTGATCGTGCTCTTTGCGCTGGCCGCTGTGCTGCTGGCGACGATACTGACCTTTTTTTGGTACCGGCGCTACCAGCGCTCCCGACTGCAACTGCAGGAGGCGATGAACCGCAAAGAGAAGCTGGTGGCGCTCGGCCATTTGGCTGCCGGGGTTGCGCACGAGATCCGCAACCCGCTCTCGTCCATTAAGGGGATCGCGAAGTACTTTGCCGAACGAACGCCGCAGGGCGGCGAATCACACGCCCTGGCACAGGTGATGGACAAAGAAGCTGACAGGTTAAACCGGGTGGTGAGCGAACTGCTGGAGCTGGTGAAACCGGCGCATCTGGCTTTGCAGTCGGTCAATCTGAACGACGTCATCTCGCATTCGCTGCAACTGGTGAGCCAGGATGCGCAAAGCCGGGAGATTGCGCTGCACTTTGCTCCCAACCCCAGCCTGTGCCGGGTGGAGGCAGACCCGGACAGACTGACGCAGGTGCTGCTGAATCTCTATCTGAACGCCATCCATGCGATCGGACATCAGGGGACGATTCAGGTCGAGGCCTGCGAATGTGACGGGCAGCGGGTGAAAATTGAGGTTCGCGACAATGGTAAAGGCATTGCGCCCGAGCAACTGCAGGTGATTTTTACGCCGTACTTCACGACAAAAGCCGATGGAACGGGGTTAGGGTTAGCTGTGGTACAAAACATCATCGAACAGCACGGCGGAACCATTCAGGTGACAAGCGTTACCGGAAGCGGGGCCATATTTACCCTCTATCTGCCGGTGAAAGCAAAACAGCAGAAGGACTAACAGGGATGAGCAACGTGAGCATCGACGTACTGGTGGTAGATGATGATGTCAGCCACTGCACAATTTTACAGGCGCTGCTGCGCGGTTGGGGCTATCAGGTTGCGCTTGCCAATAGCGGCAAAGAAGCGTTGTGCCATGTGCGCGAACATGTTTTTGATGTGGTGCTCTGTGACGTGCGGATGGCGGAAATGGACGGTATTGATACGCTCAAAGAGATTAAGGCGCTGAATCCGGCAATCCCTGTGCTGATCATGACCGCTTACTCCAGCGTTGAAACTGCGGTGGAGGCGATAAAAAGCGGCGCGCTGGATTACCTCATCAAACCGTTGGATTTTGACCGCTTGCAGGAAAGGTTAGCACTCGCACTTGCGCATACCCGTGAGGCAGGGGGCCAGTTGTCCCCTGTTTCGGCGGTGCAGTTCGGTATGGTTGGCCGCAGCCCGGCGATGCAGCATTTACTCAATGATATCGCGATGGTTGCGCCTTCGGACGCAACGGTAATGATTCATGGTGACTCCGGCACCGGTAAAGAGTTGGTTGCACGGGCGCTGCATGCCAGCAGCGCCCGTGCCGACAAACCTCTGGTGACGCTGAACTGTGCGGCGCTCAATGAATCCCTGCTAGAGTCAGAGCTGTTCGGCCATGAAAAGGGGGCCTTTACCGGTGCGGACAAGCGCCGGGAGGGCCGTTTTGTCGAGGCGGACGGCGGTACGCTGTTTCTTGATGAGATTGGCGATATTTCGCCACTGATGCAGGTCCGGCTGCTGCGAGCCATTCAGGAACGGGAAGTGCAGCGTGTCGGCAGTAATCAGACTATTTCTGTCGATGTCAGGCTTATCGCCGCCACGCACCGCGATTTGGCGCAGGAGGTGAGTGCCGGACGCTTTCGTCAGGATCTCTACTACCGGTTGAACGTGGTGACTATCGAGGTACCGGCATTACGCCAGCGCCGCGAAGATATCCCGCAACTGGCGGAGCACTTTCTGCAGCGCTACGCCGGGCGTAACCGCAAAGGGGTGAAAGGGTTTACGCCACAGGCAATGGATCTGCTGATTCATTACGACTGGCCGGGCAATATTCGCGAGCTGGAAAACGCTATCGAGCGAGCCGTCGTTCTGCTGACCGGAGAGTTCGTCTCTGAACGCGAACTACCGCTGGCGATTGCCACCACGCCGATAAAAACCTTGCCGGGAGATAATATCCAGCCGCTGGTGGAGGTGGAGAAAGAAGTGATACAGGCAGCGCTGGAGAAAACGGGCGGCAACAAAACCGAAGCCGCCCGGCAGTTGGGGATCACACGCAAAACGCTGTTGGCAAAGCTGTCGCGTTAGTGCTGCTCGCGCGCGATGGCGCGATAGCCGATATCCTTGCGGCTAAAGCTGCCATTCCAGTGAATATTGGTCATCAACTGATAGGCGCGTTGCTGTGCTTCGGCAACGGTGTTACCTAGTGCAGTAACGCAAAGTACGCGGCCGCCGTTGGTCAGCACCTGGTCGTCGCTGGAGAGTTTAGTGCCCGCGTGGAACACTTTACCGTCTGCCACTTCTTCCACCGGCAAGCCGTGGATCACATCTTCCTTGCTGTAGTCGCCCGGATAACCACCGGCAGCCATCACCACGCCCAGAGACGCGCGTTCATCCCACTCGGAGGTTTTCTCGTCAAGTTTGCCTTCGCAGGCGGCCAGGCACAGTTCAACCAAGTCTGACTGCATGCGCATCATGATCGGTTGTGTTTCCGGATCACCAAAGCGGCAGTTGAACTCAATCACTTTCGGATTGCCCTGTTTGTCGATCATCAGGCCGGCATACAGGAAACCAGTGTAAGTATTGCCTTCCGCCGCCATACCGCGCACGGTCGGCCATATAATGCGTTCCATCGTACGTTGATGCACGTCATCGGTGACGACTGGTGCAGGGGAGTAGGCACCCATACCGCCAGTATTCGGCCCGGTATCGCCATCACCCACGCGTTTGTGATCCTGGCTGGTCGCCATCGGCAGAACATGTTCGCCATCGACCATGACGATAAAGCTGGCTTCTTCACCGTCGAGGAACTCTTCAATAACGATACGGTGGCCGGCGTCGCCAAAAGCATTACCCGCCAGCATATCGCTCACCGCCGCTTCGGCTTCTTCCAGCGTCATGGCGACAATCACGCCTTTACCCGCTGCCAGACCGTCCGCTTTAATGACGATTGGCGCGCCTTTCTCACGCAAGTAGGCCAGCGCTGGTTCAATCTCGGTGAAGTTCTGGTATTCCGCCGTCGGGATCTTATGGCGTGCCAGGAAGTCTTTGGTGAAAGCTTTCGAGCCTTCGAGCTGCGCGGCGCCTTGCGTTGGACCAAAAATTTTCAGTCCAGCGGCGCGAAAGGCGTCTACTACGCCAATGACCAGCGGTGCTTCCGGGCCAACGATGGTCAGATCGATTTTCTCGTTCTGCGCAAAACTGAGCAGCGCCGGAATATCGGTAACGCCAATCGCCACGTTTTGCAGCGCCGGTTCCAGCGCGGTACCCGCATTGCCCGGTGCAACAAAAACGGTATCGACCAGCGGCGACTGCGCCGCTTTCCAGGCCAGCGCGTGTTCGCGCCCGCCGTTACCAATCACTAATACTTTCATTGTCTGCTCCGTGGATTAATGGCGGAAGTGACGCATATCGGTAAAGATCATAGCAATGCCGTGTTCATCAGCAGCGGCAATCACTTCGTCATCGCGGATGGAGCCACCCGGTTGGATTACGCAGGTCACGCCAACAGCGGCAGCGGCATCAATACCATCGCGGAATGGGAAGAATGCGTCAGACGCCATCGCAGAACCTTTCACTTCCAGCCCTTCGTCACCGGCTTTGATCCCGGCGATCTTCGCCGAGTAGACGCGGCTCATCTGGCCTGCGCCAATGCCGATGGTCATATTCTCTTTCGCATAAACGATAGCGTTAGATTTCACGAATTTCGCTACTTTCCAGCAGAACAGCGCATCACGCAGCTCTTGCTCCGTCGGTTGGCGCTTGCTAACAACACGCAGTTCGTTGTTGCTGACCATGCCCAGATCGCGATCCTGAACCAACAACCCGCCATTGACGCGTTTAAAGTCGAGCCCTGGCATGCGTTGCGACCACTCGCCGCAGACCAGTACTCGTACATTCTGTTTGGCTGCCGTGATTTTTAGCGCTTCTTCTGTCGCAGACGGCGCGATGATCACTTCCACAAACTGGCGGGAGATAATCGCCTGCGCAGTGGCAGCATCCAGCTCGCGGTTAAAGGCGATAATGCCGCCGAATGCGGAGGTCGGATCGGTTTTGTATGCGCGATCGTAAGCCGCAAGAATGGAGTCGCTAACTGCCACGCCGCAAGGGTTTGCATGCTTAACGATAACACAGGCAGGCTCGCTGAACTCTTTCACACATTCCAGTGCTGCATCGGTATCCGCGATGTTGTTATAAGAAAGCGCTTTACCCTGCAACTGCTGTGCGGTAGCTACAGAAGCCTCTTTCACTTCTTCTTCTATATAGAAGGCAGCTTGCTGGTGGCTGTTCTCACCGTAGCGCATATCCTGTTTCTTGATGAAGTTCAGGTTCAGGGTGCGCGGGAAGCGGCCGGATGGTTCTTTACTTTCACCGTGATAGGCTGGAACCAGGCTACCAAAGTAGTTGGCGATCATGCTGTCGTAAGCGGCGGTGTGTTCAAAAGCTTTGATGGCCAGATCGAAACGGGTTTCTAACGTCAGCGAGCCTTCGTTCGCATCCATTTCATTAATGATGGCGCTGTAGTCGCTGCTTTTTACTACGATGGCAACATCTTTATGGTTCTTCGCCGCAGAGCGCACCATCGTTGGGCCACCAATATCGATGTTTTCTACTGCATCTTCCAGCGAGCAACCTTCACGGGCGACGGTCTGGGCGAACGGATAAAGGTTAACAACAACCATATCGATCGGCGAGATCGCATGTTCTGCCATGATCGCGTCATCCTGGCCGCGACGACCGAGGATGCCGCCGTGCACTTTTGGGTGCAGGGTTTTTACGCGTCCATCCATCATTTCCGGGAAACCGGTGTAGTCGGAGACTTCAGTCACCGGCAGACCTTTATCTGCCAGCAGACGAGCGGTTCCGCCAGTAGAGAGCAGTTCTACGCCACGCTGAGAGAGCGCCTGTGCGAATTCGACAATACCGGCCTTGTCAGAAACACTGAGCAGTGCGCGGCGGACTGGACGACGTTGTTGCATGGTAAATCCCCTGGATTTGACTTGAACAGAGAGCATTAGATGAATTTTTGGATCCTTTACGATCCTAAAACTTAGCTAACACCCCATGTAAGGCTCACGATTTTTGCGCGGGCATTGTAACGAAAACGTTTGCGTAGCGCTCGCGAATTTTTAGCCTTTTACCGGATTGTGGATAAGTCTGTGTGTAAATGGGTATAAAGCCGCATTTTGCTGTGGAATGCAGCGATCAGTCATTTTTATGTCATTTTTCTATTGCGGGGTGCGGAGAACTCCCTATAATGCGCCTCCATCGACACGGCAGATGTGAATCACTTCACACAAACAGCCGGGTCGGTTGAAGAGAAAAATCCTGAAAATCAGGATTGACTCTGAAAGAGGAAAGCGTAATATACGCCACCTCGTGACGAAGCGCTGAAAGCCGCGTCGCAACTGCTCTTTAACAATTTATCAGACAATCTGTGTGGGCACTCAGGTGACATGGATTCTTGATGTCTTCGGACAAAAAATGAATACCAAGTCTCACGGGTGAACACGTAATTCATTACGAAGTTTAATTCGATGAGCATCAAACTTTAAATTGAAGAGTTTGATCATGGCTCAGATTGAAC
>NZ_FPAU01000016.1 GCF_900116535.1 Kosakonia arachidis
CCTCTGTGCTACCGTTCGACTTGCATGTGTTAGGCCTGCCGCCAGCGTTCAATCTGAGCCATGATCAAACTCTTCAATTTAAAGTTTGATGCTCATCGAATTAAACTTCGTAATGAATTACGTGTTCACCCGTGAGACTTGGTATTCATTTTTTGTCCGAAGACATCAAGAATCCATGTCACCTGAGTGCCCACACAGATTGTCTGATAAATTGTTAAAGAGCAGTTGCGACGCGGCTTTCAGCGCTTCGTCACGAGGTGGCGTATATTACGCTTTCCTCTTTCAGAGTCAATCCTGATTTTCAGGATTTTTTCTCTTTTGTTGCCCAACTATCTCGTGAAGTCATTCACGTTGTCGTGTCAACGGAGGCGCATTATAGGGATCCCAATTTTAAGCACAAGTCTTTTTGCGATCTTTTTTTCTGACTGCTGTTTTTTCATTCTTTTTGCTGCGATCCCGTACGATCTGCGCATTTAATGACGCGTAAAAGGCTTGCAGATGGCCTTTCTAACGATCAAAGTCTTTATCTCAGCCCGTTTTTAATGAGGTATCTATGTCAGTTGTTTTACGTCCTTATAAGGATCTCTTCCCTAAAATCGGCTTGCGGGTCATGGTTGATAGTAGCAGCGTGGTAATTGGTGATGTCAGAATTGCCGATGATGTCGGCATCTGGCCGTTGGTCGTCATTCGCGGTGATGTGAATTATGTTGAGATCGGTGCCCGTAGCAATATTCAGGACGGTAGCGTTCTGCATGTTACGCATAAATCCTCTTATAACCCCGAAGGAAACCCACTCATCATCGGTGAGGATGTCACCGTTGGGCATAAAGCGATGCTGCATGGCTGCATCATTGGTGATCGCGTGCTGGTTGGAATGGGTTCTATTTTGCTGGATGGCGCGGTTATTGAAGACGACGTCATGATCGGCGCGGGCAGCCTGGTGCCTCAAAATAAGCGGCTGGAGAGCGGATATTTATATCTGGGAAGCCCGGTAAAACAGATCCGCCCCCTGAAGGAAGCGGAAATAGAAGGATTGAAGTACTCGGCGAAGAACTACGTGAAATGGAAAGATGAATATATGGATCAGGATAACCAAACCATACCCTGATCATCTTCCTTCTGTTGGCGGATCAACTGTTCCGCCTCTTCCTCCAGATCCCAGCGATAGTCACGAAACGCCGCCAGATACTGTTCCGGCGTTTCAGCATCGAAACGTTGCTTTAGATCATCACCTTTAATGGCACATATCATCTGCATTCCATTAACCAGTGCCGGAAAGCAGACAGCCTGCATTGAGGGATCCCACTCTTCGCGATCCGGAAACTGGATAGCCTGATTCATTTCGCCAGCTCCTGCTTCAGCGTCTGAATGACTGGCTCAACATCAGGCAACACGCCGTGCCACAGCAATACCGCATGTGCGGCCTGCCCCACCAGCATACCCAAACCATCAGCGTACTGTTTTGCACCCAGGTTTGTACACCAGTCCAGAAACGGTGTGTTCCCTTTTTGGTAGAACATGTCGTAGCAGTAAAGCCCGGCATGAACGAGCTCCGACGGTAATGCCGGGATATCCCCACCAATCCCGCTGGAAGTTGCATTGATGATAAGATCGTATTCATGTCCCTGAAGATCATCCATTTGCACGGCAACGATGCTACCAGTATGAACGAAGAGCCTCGCCAGTTCCTCCGCCCGTGAAAAGGTTCGGTTAGTAATCGTTATCGCACAATCCAGTGATAACAGAGGCAACAATACGCCGCGCGCCGCTCCTCCCGCGCCAACCAACAGGATACGGAATCCCGAGCGGATAAAGCCCAGCCGTTGCAAATCGCTGAGCAGACCAATGCCATCGGTGTTGTCTCCCACCAAACGCCCATCATCAAGGCGCTTTAATGTATTTACCGCACCAGCCAGCGCTGCGCGTTCTGTCAGTTCATCAGCTCGAGCAAATGCCTCTTCTTTAAAGGGAACCGTAACGTTCGCGCCTTTACCACCAGTAGCAAAAAAGGCATCCAGCGTATTCACAAAGTCATCAATTGGCGCAAGCACGCGCCCATAGGGATGGTCGATGCCAAGCTGAAGGGCAAACTGTTGATGGATAAAGGGCGACTTACTATGAGCAATAGGGTTACCGAAAACTGCGTAGGATTCCATACTATTATCCCTGGCGAAAAAGTTCGCCGGTGAGGGCATCACGGATTTCAGAAGGGTTCTGTCGGCCGCCCGTTGGCGCATCAATCACCGGAAAGTCGGCACCAAATTGTTCACTAACCTCTTGCGCCGTTCTACAAGGTGGCAGCCCGGATAAATTGGCGCTTGTCGAAACCAAAGGTTTACCGTAAGCCGTGCAAAGTGCAATGACCATTGGGTGATCGGTGACACGTATAGCCAGCGAATCAAAACGTCCGGTTAACCAGCGTGGTGTGGTTGGTTTTGCCGGAAACACAAAGGTCACCGGGCCAGGCCAGCATCTGAAGACGGCCTTACGTTGTTCGTCCGTCAACATGCTGTCATCAATATAGGGTTTCAGCTGATCAAAGTTGGCTGCAATCAGGATTAAGCCTTTATCAACCGGACGCTGCTTCAGTTCAAGCAGGCGATAGACGGCAGTTTCACTATCAGGGTCGCAGCCGACACCAAAAACAGCTTCAGTTGGATAAGCGATGACTTCTTCTTTATTCAGAACCTCAATCGCCGAAGCGACAGGATCTGTTGGCAGGTTATTCTTCACGAGTTTGTTCCGCCGTTACCGGCTGTCCACATTGTTTACTGGCGCAGAAGCGTTTTACACCTTGCGCGGTTTTCTTTTCGATAAGCAGTGGGTAGTGGCACGCAGGACATCCACCCGCCACCGGCTTGAAATTGATAACAAATTGGCAATCAGGGTAGCGATCGCAGGAATAGAAGGTTTTGCCGTATCGGGAACGGCGCTGCACCAGATGTCCACTCTGACACTGCGGGCAGGTGATGGCAGTGTCGTCAGGCTTATCAATTAGTTCTGTATGTTCACACTCAGGATACTGACTACAACCGATAAACATACCAAAACGCCCTTGCCGTAATACCATAGGCGCGCCGCAGTCCGGACACAGGTGCCCATCCAGAACTTTAACAATATGTCCATCCGCCTGGCTCTTCAGGGGGCGAACATAATCGCATTCCGGATAATGGGAGCACCCGAGAAACGGGCCGTGTTTCCCGGAACGAATAACAAGCTCAGCCCCGCATTGTGGGCAGGGCTCGTTGTTGCGCACCGAAAACAGTGCTGATTTGGCCATAACGACTCTTGAAGCTGCAAAAATGATTAGTGCAGCATACCTTCATTCACTTCAAAGAGTAATTCTTCCATTTGCTGATATGCATTTTCACATCCTGGAATATTGAAGAGTACCATCAGGATGACCCATTTAAGATCTTCCAGGTCGAACTCTGCTGTATCCAGCGCCAGCACACGTTCTATCACCATTTCTCGGGTTTCGAGGTTTAGCACCTGAATCTGCTCAAGGAACAATAAAAATCCCCGGCAACTGGCATCCAGCCGTTCGCACTCTTCAGCAGTATAGATACGAACTGAGAGCGGATCAGAAGCAAGCTGCATCGGTTCGGCAAGGCCTTCCTGATAATCAGCCAACTTTTCCAGCCACAAAAGAGCGTTGTAGATATCTTCACGATCAAATCCGGCGTCGGTAAGATCCCGTTCCAGTTTGTCTTGATCCACACGCATTTCAGCTTCGTTATGGATGTAAGTCTCAAACAAGTACATTAGTACGTCGAACATGGCTTGCCCTCCTCAATCGGACATAGCCGCCGGGTACAGCTGCGATCCATCCTGCTAACTCCAGTTCAAGCAATTGAGCAGCTGTGACTGGCACAGGTTGGCCGGCACGTTCAGCGACGACGTCAACAGGTGTTACCTCATCTCCTACGTTAGCCAGGAGCTCAGGAAATGGCAATGCCACCTCTTCTTGATCTGAAGAATAAAATGAATTTCCACCTGGTTCAGGTAGCCAGCTAAGCCCATATTGCAAAGTTTCGAGGATCTCACTCGCAGATGTCACCAAAGTTGCCCCTTGTTTGATTAGCCAGTGCGCGCCCTCACTACCGGGACTACCAATCGGGCCGGGCAGCGCAAAAACCTCACGGCCTTGCTCAAGCGCACTTCGGGCGGTGACGAGCGATCCGCTACGTAATGCGGCCTCCACAACCAGCACACCACGACTAAGGCCGCTAATGATGCGATTTCGTCGAGGAAAATGCTCTCGTTTGGGATGCGCCGCAAGGGGAAATTCGGAAACGAGTGCACCACCGCAATCAATAAGCTGGCTGGCAAGCGCCGAGTGCCGCCGGGGGTAGAGGCTATACAGACCATTTCCCAACACAGCTACGCTTTTGCCTCCAACATTCAACGCGGCCCGGTGGGCAATACTGTCGATCCCCAAAGCCATACCGCTGGTAATGGTAAAACCACTTTGGGCAAGCGCCTCACAAAACAGACGTCCCCAGCGCTCTCCATACCAGGAATGGGCACGACTGCCAACAACGGCCAGTTGTTGAGTTTTTAGCACTGAAACTTCGCCCTTCACCAAAATAACGCCCGGATAATCAGCAATAGCGCGCAGAGATTCGGGATACGCAGCATCATTGGCACTAATAAGATGATGGTTTGCCTGACTCAGCCAGTCCAGGCTCTTCTCAAGTTCCTGCACCGACAAAGAGAAGAAACGCCTGGTCTGCGCCGTTGTCAACCCGAAATGCTCAAGTTCTTCAGGCGTTGCTCCCTTGTTTTGCTCCAGCCATTGTACTGTAAGTAGCCATTTATCACCGCACAGGTCTCCGACCTGTAGTAAACGTAATCCTATCTCTGTGGGCGTCATCCATTTCCCCTGCCACAAACCGTCCTGGCAATCCTTGCGATTGGTCACCGATGCTGTCAATCAGTGGGGGTTTTGTCTAGAATAGCGGTAGTATTCTTACCAACTCCTGAACACGACTCTGGATATTTATGGCAGTTTTGCATGTGTTACATATTCCGGACGAGCGTCTTCGCAAAGTCGCCGAACCGGTTAAAAAAGTGAATGCGGACATTCAACGTATTGTGGATGATATGTTTGAAACCATGTACGCAGAAGAAGGTATTGGCCTTGCGGCAACGCAGGTTGATATCCATCAGCGCATTATTGTGATTGACGTTTCTGAAAATCGCGATGAACAACTGGTATTCATTAACCCGGAACTGCTGGAAAAAAGCGGGGAAACAGGCATCGAAGAAGGCTGTCTGTCAATTCCGGAACAACGTGCATTAGTACCTCGCGCTGAGAAAGTGAAAGTCCGTGCGCTGGATCGTGACGGAAAAACATTCGAACTGGAAGCTGATGGGCTGCTGGCTATCTGTATTCAGCATGAGATGGATCATCTGGTAGGTAAACTGTTTATTGATTACCTGTCGCCGATGAAACGTCAGCGCATTCGCCAGAAAGTTGAAAAACTGGATCGCATGAACGCCCGCGCTTAAATGCAGGCAAAAAGGGATAAACGTGTCAGATTCTCTACGTATTATTTTCGCCGGCACACCTGACTTCGCAGCGCGTCATCTTGACGCGCTGTTGTCTTCTGAGCATCAGGTGGTCGGGGTTTTCACCCAGCCCGACCGCCCCGCCGGCCGCGGTAAAAAACTGATGCCCAGCCCGGTGAAAGTGCGGGCAGAAGAAAAAGGCTTGTCGGTATTTCAGCCAGCCTCGCTGCGCCAACAGGAAAATCAGCAATTGATCGCCGACCTTAACGCCGATGTCATGGTCGTAGTGGCATATGGTTTGATTCTTCCCAAAGCCGTTCTGGATATGCCGCGCAAAGGCTGCATCAACGTGCATGGTTCTCTACTGCCGCGTTGGCGCGGCGCAGCGCCGATCCAGCGCTCGTTATGGGCAGGTGATGTGGAAACCGGCGTCACTATTATGCAGATGGATGTAGGGCTCGATACTGGTGATATGCTATATAAGCTTTCATGCCCTATTACCGCACAAGACACCAGTGCCACGCTGTATACGAAATTAGCGGAACTTGGCCCACAGGGGCTACTTGTCACACTGCAACAGCTCGCTCAGGGCAGGGCACAACCGCAGGTGCAGGACGAAGCGCTGGTCACTTACGCAGAGAAACTGAGCAAGGAAGAGGCTCGCATTGATTGGTCGCTCAGCGCCGCACAGCTTGAACGCTGCATCCGTGCTTTCAATCCGTGGCCAATGAGCTGGTTCATGATTGATGAGCAACCGGTGAAAATATGGCAAGCCTCGGTGATTCCTTCTGCAATCTGCGCTGCGCCCGGTACGATTCTGGATGCTTCAAAAGCAGGTATTCAGATCGCCACCGCCGACGGAATACTGAATCTTGAGTCGCTACAACCGGCAGGTAAAAAAGCCATGAGCGCACAGGATATCCTGAACTCTCGGCGTGAGTGGTTTGTTCCCGGCAACCTCCTGGTGTGATACACATTTCTTAGCCCGGTATTGCCGGGCATTTTTATGTTTGTGGTTATGAAAAAACAGAATAATTTACGCAGTATGGCTGCGCAGGCCATCGAGCAGGTGATGGAACAAGGGCAATCGCTCAGCAATATCCTGCCGCAGCTCCAACAGAAAGTCTCTGACAAAGATAAGGCACTGCTACAGGAGCTGTGCTTCGGTGTTGTACGCGTGCTGCCGCAACTCGACTGGCTGATCAATAAGCTGATGTTGCGTCCGATGACCGGGAAACAACGCACAGTACACTACCTGATCATGGTCGGATTTTATCAGCTTCTCCATACCCGAATTCCTGCACATGCAGCGCTGGCAGAAACGGTAGAAGGCGCTGTTGCTATCAAACGACCGCAACTTAAGGGTCTGATCAATGGCGTATTGCGTCAGTTTCAACGTCAGCAAGAGGCATTACTGACGGAATTCGCTAGCAGCGATAACCGCTATCTCTTTCCGGCCTGGCTGCTAAAACGAGTACAAAAAGCTTATCCGCAGCAATGGCAGCAGATCATCGAGGCCAGTAACCAACGCCCACCAATGTGGCTGCGTGTGAACCGCCAACACCATACCCGCGAAAGCTGGCTGGCCTTACTGGAAGAACATGGTTTGCACGGGTTTACCCATGCAGATTACCCGGATGCCGTGCGTCTGGCTGCGGCAGCTCCCGTTACTGCACTTCCCGGATTTGCGGAAGGCTGGGTCACGGTGCAGGATGCGTCAGCCCAGGGTTGTGTCAACTTTCTCGCTCCGCAGAATGGCGAACGCATTCTCGACCTTTGTGCTGCGCCGGGCGGCAAAACAACACATATTCTTGAAGTGGCGCCCGAAACCAGCGTCCTGGCCGTGGATGTTGACGAACAACGCTTATCCCGCGTTTACGACAACCTGAAACGTCTGGGTATGAAAGCACAGGTCAAACAGGGGGACGGTCGTTTCCCGTCACAGTGGTGCACCGATGAGGTCTTTGACCGTATTCTGGTAGATGCTCCCTGTTCTGCAACAGGGGTTATTCGTCGGCACCCGGACATCAAATGGCTTCGTCGCGATCGCGATATCCCTGAGCTGGTGCAGTTGCAGTCAGAAATTCTGGATGCTATCTGGCCGCATCTAAAATCTGGCGGCACACTGGTATACGCAACCTGCTCGATCCTGCCAGAAGAGAACAGCCAGCAGGTTGCAGCCTTCCTCAAGCGTACGCCGGATGCGCAGCTTAGCCTAACCGGAACGCCGGAACAGCCAGGGTTGCAGAAATTGCCGGGCGCGGAAGAAGGCGACGGTTTCTTTTACGCTAAGATAATTAAACAGTGATGAGGACAACAGGTCACAGCAGATGAAAATAATTATTCTGGGTGCAGGGCAGGTTGGCGGTACGCTGGCGGAAAACCTGGTCGGAGAGAATAACGACATTACCGTTGTCGATACTAATGGCGATCGTCTGCGCAGCCTGCAGGACAAGTTTGATCTGCGCGTTGTGCAGGGGCATGGCTCGCATCCACGAGTGTTACGTGAAGCTGGCGCAGATGATGCCGACATGCTGGTCGCTGTGACCAGTTCAGATGAAACCAATATGGTTGCCTGTCAGGTTGCTTATTCACTGTTTAATACGCCTAACCGCATTGCACGTATTCGTTCTCCAGACTACGTGCGCGATGCCGATAAACTGTTCCACTCAGAAGCAGTACCGATCGACCACTTAATCGCACCGGAACAGTTGGTTATCGATAGTATCTATCGACTGATCGAATATCCGGGAGCACTTCAAGTAGTGAATTTCGCCGAAGGGAAAGTCAGCCTTGCCGTAGTTAAAGCGTATTATGGTGGGCCGCTCGTTGGTAATGCATTATCGACCATGCGCGAACATATGCCGCATATTGATACTCGCGTTGCGGCCATATTTCGCCACGACCGCCCTATACGCCCGCAAGGTTCCACCATTGTAGAGGCCGGCGACGAGGTGTTCTTTATTGCCGCATCGCAGCATATTCGCGCAGTAATGAGCGAACTGCAGCGCCTGGAAAAACCGTACAAACGCATCATGCTGGTTGGAGGCGGAAATATAGGCGCAGGTCTGGCACGCCAACTGGAGAAAGATTACAGCGTCAAATTGATCGAGCGCGATCAACAGCGTGCCGCAGAACTGGCAGAAAAACTACAGCACACCATCGTTTTCTATGGTGATGCATCGGATCAAGAATTGCTGGCAGAAGAACACATTGATCAAGTGGATCTGTTTATTGCCGTCACTAACGATGATGAAGCGAACATTATGTCAGCAATGCTGGCCAAACGTATGGGAGCAAAAAAGGTCATGGTGCTGATCCAGCGCCGTGCTTACGTCGATCTGGTGCAGGGCAGCGTAATTGATATTGCGATTTCACCGCAGCAGGCAACAATCTCCGCACTGCTTAGCCACGTGCGTAAAGCCGATATTGTCGGTGTGTCGTCGTTGCGTCGTGGTGTCGCCGAGGCAATCGAAGCTGTCGCTCACGGTGACGAAACGACCTCTCGCGTGGTGGGGCGTGTTATTGATGAGATCAAACTTCCACCTGGTACGATTATTGGCGCGGTAGTACGTGGCAACGACGTGATGATTGCTAATGATAATTTGCGCATTGAGCAGGGCGACCATGTAATTATGTTCTTAACCGACAAAAAATATATTACGGATGTTGAAAGACTCTTCCAGCCAAGCCCCTTCTTCCTTTAATCATCAAAGGATGCGAATATCCGCATCCTTTTTAATCCCTGTATTAATGAGGGGGTTAAGAAATCTGGTTAGTTATCTCTGCAAATGGAAATTGAACGGTAATTTGTTAAACTTATCCAGACAGCCTGCACATGGAGAATGATATGAGTATTTTGAAAGAGTTCCGCGAGTTCGCAATGCGCGGCAATGTAGTGGATTTGGCCGTTGGTGTGATCATCGGTGCAGCATTCGGTAAAATTGTCTCTTCATTGGTAGCCGATATAATTATGCCGCCACTTGGATTATTAATCGGCGGAATTGATTTCAAACAATTTGCCTTAACGTTGCGCGATGCGCAGGGCGATGTGCCCGCAGTCATAATGCATTACGGCGTGTTTATCCAGAATATATTTGATTTTATCATTGTTGCTTTTGCTATCTTTCTTGCGATCAAGTTAATTAATAAGCTGAAACGCAAACAGGAAGAAGAACCTAAAGCCCCACCGGCGCCAAGTAAAGAAGAAGCTTTACTGAGTGAAATCCGTGACCTGCTGAAAGAACAGAATAACCGTAATTAATTAAGCAGAAACCAGAAGGTCAGTGGTAAATAAGCGATATGCTTGCTTGCCACTGGCCTCCTTAAAGCCCCGGTTTGCATGTTTTTCTTTTAGCAGATAACTCCCTTTCCCTTTCTTATTTTTCTCAATACGCTGTCTGAACAGTGGATCATGCAACAATGCCTCAATGGCATTATCATTAATCTGCCCTTTGGTGTGCTGATAGCGGCTCATAAAATCTCCAGTTTGTGTATTAAAACAGCCGAAGTGTAGATCTCTGCGTAGAGAAGATCAACGTGCCAACGAACCTGGCTTACCACTGGCGCCCTGTTCCAGCGCTTCCAGAATGGAACAATAGACACTGCTGTGCGCAGTCCCACAACAGGCATCGTTCAGTTTCTGCAGGGAACGCCGCATTGCCTGGAGTTCATCAATACGCGCTTCCACTTCAGCCAGACGGGTCTGCACTATACTCTTCGACTCCTGACATGTGTGATGTTCAGGATCAATTCGGATCGACAGTAATTCACGTATCGCTTCTAACGTAAATCCTAACTGGCGCGCATGGCGGATAAATTTTAGACGCTGCAAATCTCTGTCCGTAAAAAGACGAAAACCACCTTCCGTCCGTATTTCATGATCCATCATTTGTTGTTTTTCGTAGTAGCGAATGGTATCCGGCGTCACTTCAGCCAGTTTTGCAATTTCACCAATTCGGTACATAGGCTACTCCTCGTTCAACTTTTGCACCAGTTTTGCGGCATAATCACCGCGCAAAAAATCAGTACTTAAGCCTGCCTGTCGTAATTTGAGTTCAAGTAGCGATAAGCGGCATTGCAACTCTCGATGCTGTGGATGGTTTTCCCCCACACCATTTAACAAATCAGCCAGCGCAATCGCTTCTCTACGATATTCAAGCTCTGGAGGTAGACAGCCAGCATTCTTCAACAAACGGTACCCAACTCTAAGCTCTGGCGGAACATGAGAATCATCATCCAAAGTGAGCGGCACACCGCAACCGGGAAGGTTGTCGAATTCACCTTTATTTTGGGCATCAAGGATATGCCGTTCTGCCCATTGATCAAGCAACCACATAATGGGTCTCCGGGGATGAGCAAGCAAGATATGAATATTGTAGGAAAGTGTGAATTCTTAGGATATAAAAAAACCCGCCGAAGCGGGTCTTTTTACGTTACTACAGATTACTCTGCAGCAGCCTCTGCTTTCGGCTCGGCGCGATCAACCAGCTCGATGTAAGCCATCGGAGCATTGTCACCAGCACGGAAGCCACACTTCAGAATGCGAGTGTAACCACCGGCACGGCTCGCGAAACGCGGACCCAGCTCGTTAAACAGTTTTGCCACGATCTCGTTATCACGAGTACGGGCGAATGCCAGACGACGATTAGCAACGCTATCAGTCTTGGCAAGAGTAATCAGCGGCTCAACTACGCGACGCAGCTCTTTGGCTTTCGGCAGAGTCGTCTTGATGATCTCATGACGAACCAAAGAACCTGCCATGTTACGAAACATGGCCTGGCGATGGCTGCTGTTGCGGTTCAGTTGACGACCACTCTTACGATGGCGCATGACCTTATCCTTCTCAGTAAAACCTTAACCTGTGATCCGGTTACTCGTCAGCAATGCTTGCTGGTGGCCAGTTTTCCAGGCGCATGCCCAGAGACAGACCACGAGAAGCCAGCACGTCTTTAATCTCAGTAAGAGATTTTTTCCCCAGGTTCGGCGTTTTCAGCAACTCAACCTCGGTACGCTGTACCAGATCACCGATATAGTGGATAGCTTCTGCCTTGAGGCAGTTAGCAGAGCGGACAGTCAATTCCAGATCGTCAACAGGGCGCAGCAGGATCGGATCGAATTCTGGTTTCTCTTCTTTAACTTCCGGCTGACGTACATCACGTAAATCAACGAAAGCTTCCAGTTGTTCTGCCAGGATGGTTGCCGCACGACGAATCGCCTCTTCAGGATCGATTGTGCCGTTGGTTTCCATTTCGATGACCAGCTTGTCCAGGTCGGTGCGCTGTTCAACACGTGCTGCTTCAACATTGTAGGCAATTCGCTCTACAGGGCTGTAGCACGCATCAACCAGTAAACGGCCGATCGGGCGCTCATCTTCTTCCGAATGAATTCGGGCAGACGCCGGCACATAACCACGGCCGCGCTGAACTTTGATACGCATATTGATAGCTGCGTTTTCATCGGTCAGGTGGCAGATCACATGCTGCGGCTTGACGATTTCGACATCACCGTCGTGGGTAATGTCGGCTGCAGTCACAGGGCCAATGCCAGATTTATTCAGAGTAAGAATAACATCATCTTTACCCTGAACTCTCACCGCCAGCCCTTTCAGGTTGAGTAGGATTTCAAGGATATCTTCCTGAACGCCTTCTTTAGTGCTGTACTCATGAAGTACACCATCAATCTCAACCTCAGTCACCGCGCAACCCGGCATCGATGAGAGCAGAATACGGCGCAGTGCGTTACCCAGAGTATGGCCAAAGCCACGCTCTAAAGGCTCAAGGGTCACCTTGGCGTGCGTCGAACTCAATTGCTCGATATCTACCAGGCGCGGTTTTAGAAACTCTGTCACAGAACCCTGCATTGTGTCCTCTCTTTGGTACTAAGCTTTACTTGGAGTAAAGCTCGACGATCAGGTGTTCGTTAATGTCCGCAGACAGATCAGAACGCTCCGGCTTACGCTTGAACGTACCTTCCATCTTGCCAGCATCAACTTCCAGCCAGGTTGGCTTTTCACGCTGCTCAGCCAGCTCCAGAGCGGCTTTCACGCGAGACTGCTTTTTCGCTTTCTCACGAATGCTAACCACGTCATTCGGACTAACCTGGTAAGAAGCGATGTTAACAACACGACCGTTTACCATGATTGCTTTGTGGCTAACCAGCTGACGTGCTTCTGCACGAGTAGCGCCAAAGCCCATACGGTATACAACGTTGTCCAGACGACCTTCCAGCAGACCCAGCAGGTTTTCACCAGTGTTGCCTTTCAGACGTGCTGCTTCTTTGTAGTAGTTACGGAACTGACGCTCCAGCACACCGTAGATACGGCGAACTTTTTGCTTTTCACGCAACTGCACACCATAGTCAGACAGACGCGGTTTACGCGCACCGTGCTGGCCAGGAGCTTGTTCAATTTTACACTTGGTATCGATCGCGCGAACGCCAGACTTAAGGAACAGGTCTGTGCCCTCACGACGGCTCAGCTTGAGCTTAGGACCCAAATATCTTGCCATTTTCTTTCTCCAACAATCCTAGAAAACGAGCGTGTTATACGCGACGTTTTTTCGGCGGACGACAACCGTTGTGAGGGATCGGAGTCACATCAGTAATATTAGTGATGCGGAAACCAGCGGCGTTCAGAGCACGAATAGTAGATTCGCGACCCGGACCCGGTCCCTTAACCATAACTTCCAGATTCTTGATGCCGTATTCTTTTACGGCTTCAGCGCAACGCTCTGCTGCAACCTGAGCTGCAAACGGAGTGGATTTGCGAGAACCACGGAAACCGGAACCACCGGCTGTTGCCCAACCCAGCGCGTTACCCTGACGATCGGTAATAGTAACGATGGTGTTGTTGAAAGAAGCATGGATATGAGCCACGCCGTCAGAGACTTGTTTTCTTACACGTTTACGTGCACGAATTGGTGCCTTTGCCATTATTCAATCACCCCGATTATTTCTTGATCGGTTTGCGCGGACCCTTACGGGTACGTGCGTTGGTCTTGGTACGCTGACCGCGAACCGGGAGACCACGACGATGACGCAAACCGCGATAGCAACCAAGATCCATCAGGCGCTTGATGCTCATGCTAATTTCACGGCGCAGATCACCTTCAACCACAAATTTGGCAACTTCGTCACGCAGCGTGTCGATTTGTTCTTCAGACAGCTCACTGATCTTAACATTTTCAGCGATGCCCGCAGCAGCCAAAATGGCTTGGGAGCGGGTTTTACCGACGCCATAGATCGAAGTTAATGCGATCACAGCATGTTTCTGATCAGGAATGTTAATGCCTGCTATACGGGCCACTATGCACTCCTATAATTTTACTTGCACGTACCATGCTGAAAAGCCCGTTTTCAGGATACTCAAATGGAAACGTACAGACATACAAAAGATTGGCTGGCTAATCTAGCCAGCTCAACCCAACTTTGCAAGAAAAATATGCGAAATAATCAGCCTTGGCGCTGTTTATGCTTCGGCTCGGCACTGCAAATCACGCGGATGACGCCATCACGTTTAACGATTTTGCAGTTACGGCATAATTTCTTGACGGAAGCACGAACTTTCATTTTTACTCTCCGTAACTTCTCAGGCGACCATTAACGACCGTAGCCTTTCAGGTTCGCCTTTTTCAATGCAGACTCATACTGACTGGACATCATCAGAGTTTGCACTTGAGCCATAAAGTCCATAATCACGACAACAACGATAAGTAGAGAGGTCCCACCAAAGTAGAACGGCACTTTCATTGCATCACGCATGAAC
The DNA here is from genome assembly GCF_900116535.1 of Kosakonia arachidis. GTDB lineage: Bacteria > Pseudomonadota > Gammaproteobacteria > Enterobacterales > Enterobacteriaceae > Kosakonia > Kosakonia arachidis. The sequence goes on from NZ_FPAU01000016.1 coordinate 14,279, forward strand.
TCCGGGATCAGGCAGATAAAAGTAATATACAGCGCACCAACAAGAGTCAGACGAGTCATTACTTTATCGATATACTTCGCCGTTTGCTCTCCCGGACGAATTCCTGGTACGAATGCACCGGACTTCTTCAGGTTATCTGCTGTTTCACGCGGGTTGAAAACCAACGCCGTGTAGAAGAAACAGAAGAAGATGATTGCAGACGCATAGAGTAACACATAAAGCGGTTGCCCAGGCTGCAAATACAGCGAAATTGTTGTCAGCCAGTTCCAACCAGTCCCGCCCCCGAACCATGACGCGATGGTCGCCGGGAACAGAATAATACTGGAAGCAAAAATAGCCGGGATTACCCCCGCCATATTTACTTTCAGCGGCAAATGTGTGCTCTGAGCAGCATAGACACGACGTCCTTGCTGGCGTTTCGCGTAGTTTACCACAATGCGGCGTTGACCACGCTCAACGAAAACAACAAAGAACGTCACTGCGAATACTAATACTGCAACCAACAGCAACAGGAGGAAGTGCAGGTCGCCTTGACGCGCTTGCTCAATAGTATGGGCAATGGCTGGCGGAAGTCCCGCCACAATGCCAGCGAAGATAATGATCGAGATACCGTTACCGATACCACGTTCAGTAATTTGTTCGCCGAGCCACATCAGGAACATAGTTCCTGTAACCAGACTAACAACAGCGGTGAAGTAGAATGCAAAGCCCGGATTCATAACCAGGCCCTGCATCCCGGGCATATTCGGTAAACCGGTAGCAATACCGATGGACTGGAATATAGCCAACACCAGGGTACCGTAGCGGGTGTACTGGCTAATCTTACGACGACCAGACTCCCCTTCTTTCTTTAACTCCGCCAGAGCCGGGTGAACGACCGTTAGCAGTTGGATAATAATTGATGCCGAAATATACGGCATAATACCCAGAGCAAAAATAGAAGCACGGCTGAGAGCACCACCAGAGAACATGTTAAACATTTCAATGATGGTGCCACGCTGTTGTTCAAGCAGTTTGGCAAGTACAGCGGCATCAATACCAGGGATCGGAATAAAAGAGCCAACACGGAACACAATCAGCGCACCGATAACAAACAGCAGTCTGCGTTTCAGTTCGCCAATTCCACCTTTGGCACTTTGGAAATCTAATCCCGGTTGTTTAGCCATCTGCTACTTATTCCTCAATTTTACCGCCAGCAGCTTCGATAGCAGCACGAGCGCCTTTAGTAACACGCAGACCACGAACAGTTACCGGACGAGCTACTTCACCAGCCAGGATCACTTTCGCGAACTCGATCTGGATGCCGATAATGTTAGCTGCTTTCAGCGTGTTCAGGTCGACTACATCGCCCTCTACTTTAGCCAGATCGGACAGACGAATCTCTGCCGTAATCATTGCCTTACGAGAGGTGAAGCCGAATTTCGGCAGACGACGATACAGTGGCATCTGGCCACCCTCGAAACCGCGACGTACGCCACCGCCAGAACGAGATTTCTGACCTTTGTGACCACGACCACCGGTTTTACCGAGGCCAGAACCGATACCACGACCCAGGCGTTTACCCGCCTTTTTGGAGCCTTCGGCCGGAGACAGAGTATTTAAACGCATCTCTTACTCCTCAACTTTAACCATGAAGGAAACCGCGTTGACCATACCGCGAACCGCAGGAGTATCCTCACGTTCTACTGTATGACCAATACGACGCAGACCCAGGCCAAGCAGCGTTGCCTTGTGTTTCGGCAGACGACCGATTGCACTGCGGGTTTGAGTGATTTTAATAGTCTTTGCCATGGTTAATTACCCCAGAATTTCTTCAACGGATTTACCACGCTTGGCAGCGACCATTTCCGGAGATTTCATATTTTCCAGGCCATCAATAGTTGCACGAACCACGTTGATCGGGTTGGTGGAACCATATGCTTTAGCCAGAACGTTATGAACTCCAGCGACTTCCAGAACGGCGCGCATTGCACCACCGGCAATAATACCGGTACCTTCGGAAGCCGGCTGCATGAATACACGAGAACCCGTATGAGTACCCTTAACTGGGTGCTGCAGGGTGCCGTGGTTCAGCGCGACGTTAATCATATTGCGACGGGCTTTTTCCATCGCTTTCTGGATCGCTGCCGGAACTTCGCGGGCTTTACCGTAACCAAAACCAACGCGACCATTACCATCACCAACAACAGTCAGAGCTGTGAAGGAGAAAATACGACCACCTTTAACGGTTTTAGATACGCGGTTTACCGCGATCAGCTTTTCCTGCAGTTCGCCAGCTTGTTTTTCGATGTGAGCCATCTTACACCTCTACCTTAGAACTGAAGGCCAGCTTCACGGGCAGCATCTGCCAGTGCCTGGACGCGACCATGATATTGGAACCCGGAACGGTCAAAAGACACATCTTTAATGCCTTTCTCCAGAGCGCGTTCAGCTACAGCTTTACCCACAGCTGCGGCCGCGTCTTTGTTACCGGTGTACTTCAGTTGTTCAGAGATAGCTTTTTCTACAGTAGAAGCAGCTACCAGAACTTCAGAACCATTCGATGCGATTACCTGGGCGTAAATATGACGCGGGGTACGATGTACCACCAGGCGTGTCGCACCAAGCTCTTTGAGCTTGCGGCGTGCGCGGGTCGCACGACGGATACGAGCAGATTTCTTATCCATAGTGTTACCTTACTTCTTCTTAGCCTCTTTGGTACGCACGACTTCGTCGGCGTAACGAACACCCTTGCCTTTATAAGGCTCAGGACGACGGTAGGCGCGCAGATCTGCTGCTACCTGGCCGATCATCTGTTTATCAGCGCCTTTCAGCACGATTTCAGTCTGAGTCGGACATTCAGCAGTGATACCGGCCGGCAACTGATGGTCTACAGGATGAGAGAAACCCAGTGACAGGTTTACTACATTCCCTTTGACCGCTGCACGATAACCTACACCAACCAGCTGCAGCTTCTTGGTGAAGCCTTCGGTAACACCGATAACCATTGCGTTCAGCAGGGCACGCGCGGTACCAGCCTGAGCCCAACCATCTACGTAACCAGTACGCGGACCGAAGGTCAGAGCATTGTCTGCATGATTAACTTCAACAGCATCGTTCAGGGTACGAGTCAGCTCGCCGTTTTTACCTTTGATCGTGATAACCTGACCGTTGATTTTTACATCAACGCCGGCAGGAATAACGACCGGTGCTTTAGCAACACGAGACATTTTTTCCTCCGATTAGGCTACGTAGCAGATGATTTCGCCACCAAGACCAGCCTGGCGCGCTGCACGATCAGTCATAACACCTTTAGAGGTAGAAACAACTGCGATACCCATACCACCCATAACTTTTGGCAGCTCATCTTTTTTCTTATAGATGCGCAGACCTGGGCGGCTGATACGCTGAATGCTTTCTACCACAGCTTTACCCTGGAAGTATTTGAGAGTCACTTCCAGTTCCGGCTTGATGTCGCCTTCAATTTTAAAATCTTCAATAAAACCTTCTTCCTTCAGCACGTTGGCAATTGCCACTTTCAGCTTGGAGGAAGGCATGGTGACCGCAGCTTTGTTCGCGGTCTGACCGTTACGGATACGGGTCAGCATATCCGCGATCGGATCTTGCATGCTCATCTGTCTTTACTCCCGTGATTCAATTGGTGACAATTACCAGCTAGCCTTTTTCAGACCCGGGATTTCACCGCGCATGGCGGATTCACGGACCTTAATACGGCTCAACCCGAACTTCCGCAGGAAACCATGCGGACGACCAGTTTGACGGCAGCGGTTACGCTGACGAGACGGGCTGGAATCACGCGGCAGACTCTGCAGCTTGAGAACAGCATTCCAACGATCTTCGTCGGAAGCGTTCACATCAGAAATGATCGCTTTCAGTTCAGCGCGTTTCGCGAAGTATTTTTCAGCTAAAGCTACGCGTTTAACTTCGCGTGCTTTCATTGATTGCTTAGCCATGAAGTAACCCTACCTTACTTGCGGAACGGGAAGTCAAAGGCAGCCAGCAGAGCACGGCCTTCTTCATCAGATTTCGCAGTAGTGGTAATGGTAATATCCAAACCACGCACGCGGTCGACTTTATCGTAGTCGATCTCTGGGAAGATGATCTGCTCACGGACACCCATGCTGTAGTTACCACGACCGTCGAAAGACTTAGCGGACAAGCCACGGAAGTCACGGATACGCGGTACAGCAATAGTGATCAGGCGCTCAAAGAACTCCCACATGCGTTCGCCACGCAGAGTCACTTTACAGCCGATCGGATAGCCCTGACGGATTTTGAAGCCCGCAACAGATTTGCGCGCTTTGGTGATCAACGGTTTTTGACCGGAGATAGCTGCCAGATCAGCTGCTGCGTTATCCAGCAGTTTCTTGTCAGCGATCGCTTCACCAACACCCATATTCAGGGTGATCTTCTCGACCCGAGGGACTTGCATGACAGAATTGTAGTTAAACTCAGTCATGAGTTTCTTAACTACTTCGTCTTTGTAGTAATCATGCAGTTTCGCCATCGTACTACTCCAAATTACTTGATAGTTTCGCTGTTAGACTTGAAGAAACGGACTTTTTTACCGTCTTCGAATCTAAAGCCTACACGGTCGGCCTTGCCGGTTGCCGCATTGAAGATTGCAACGTTAGAAACCTGAACAGCAGCTTCTTTTTCAACGATGCCACCCGGTTGGTTCAGGGCCGGAACTGGCTTCTGATGTTTCTTAACCAGGTTGATACCTTCAACAATGACCTTGCCGGAAGACAGGACATTTTTTACTTTACCGCGCTTACCTTTATCTTTACCGGTTAACACGATAACTTCGTCATCACGACGGATTTTAGCTGCCATGATTCGCTCCTTAGAGTACTTCTGGTGCCAGAGAGATGATTTTCATAAACTTCTCAGAACGAAGTTCACGAGTAACCGGCCCAAAAATACGCGTACCGATAGGCTGCTCGCTGTTGTTGTTCAGAAGAACACAAGCATTGCCATCGAAGCGAACGACAGAACCGTCAGGGCGACGAACACCCTTCCTGGTGCGCACCACTACCGCCTTCAGCACATCACCTTTTTTGACCTTACCACGAGGAATTGCTTCTTTAATGGTGATCTTGATGATGTCGCCTACGCCTGCGTAGCGACGGTGCGAGCCACCCAGAACCTTGATACACATTACGCGACGTGCACCGGAGTTGTCGGCGACGTTCAGCATAGTCTGTTCTTGGATCATTTCAGTGCTCCGCTAATGTCAACTACTACTGAAGACCCTAAAATCAGGGTCGTTAAAAAGCCCCATATCGAGGGCGCAGCATTATAACACCGGATCTCAGATATGGGTAGAAAAAATAAACGGCTCATCGCTGAGCCGTTTATTCGTTTGAGAACGGGTGCTGTATTACAGAACCGCTTTCTCTACAACGCGAACCAGCGTCCAGGATTTAGTCTTGGACAACGGACGGCATTCGCGGATTTCAACCACGTCGCCGGTACCGCATTCGTTGTTCTCGTCATGTACGTGCAGTTTAGTCGTACGTTTGATGAATTTACCGTAGATCGGGTGTTTCACGAAACGTTCGATAGCAACAACAATGGATTTCTCCATTTTGTCGCTAACAACACGACCTTGCAGAGTACGGATTTTATCGGTCATTACGCACCCGCCTTCTCAGTCAGTAAAGTCTTAACGCGTGCGACATTACGACGCACTTGCTTCAACAGGTGAGTCTGTTGCAGCTGGCCACTTGCAGCCTGCATACGCAGGTTGAACTGCTCGCGCAGCAGGTTAAGCAGCTCGGTGTTCAGCTCTTCAACGCTCTTTTCACGCAGCTCTTGTGCTTTCATTACATCACCGTCTTAGTTACAAAGGTGGTTTTAATCGGCAGTTTTGCTGCTGCCAGCTCGAAGGCTTCACGGGCCAGCTCTTCCGGAACGCCGTCCATTTCATACAGGACTTTACCCGGCTGAATCAAGGCAACCCAATACTCCACGTTACCTTTACCTTTACCCATACGAACTTCCAGCGGCTTCTCGGTGATCGGTTTGTCCGGGAATACACGGATCCAGATCTTACCCTGACGCTTAACAGCACGAGTCATAGCACGACGTGCTGCTTCGATCTGACGAGCGGTCAGACGACCACGGCCAACAGCTTTCAGACCGTAAGTGCCGAAGCTCACATCCGTGCCCTGCGCGAGACCACGGTTGCGGCCTTTGTGCACTTTACGGAATTTTGTACGCTTTGGTTGTAACATCAGCGACGCTCCTTATTTACGGCCTTTACGCTGCTGCTTTTTAGGTTGAGCAGCCGGTTTTTCCGGTTGTTCAACTGCAGCCATACCACCAAGGATCTCGCCTTTGAAGATCCACACTTTTACGCCGATTACACCGTAAGTGGTGTGCGCTTCGGAGGTGTTGTAGTCGATGTCAGCACGCAGAGTGTGCAGCGGAACGCGACCTTCACGGTACCATTCGGTACGTGCGATCTCAGCGCCGCCCAGACGGCCGCTAACTTCAACTTTGATACCTTTAGCGCCCAGACGCATTGCATTCTGTACAGCACGCTTCATAGCACGACGGAACATAACGCGACGTTCCAGCTGAGAAGTGATGCTGTCAGCAACCAATTTTGCGTCCAGTTCAGGTTTACGAACTTCGGCGATATTGATCTGAGCAGGAACGCCAGCGATATCCGCTACGACCTTGCGCAGTTTTTCAACGTCTTCACCTTTTTTACCGATAACGATACCCGGGCGAGCAGTGTGAATAGTCACACGAATGCTCTTAGCCGGACGCTCGATAACGATACGAGATACAGACGCTTTAGCCAGTTCCTTAGTCAGGTACTGACGTACTTTAAAATCGCTGTCCAGGTTGTCAGCGAATTCTTTGGTGTTCGCAAACCAAGTAGAGTTCCATGGTTTTACAATACCCAGGCGAATACCATTAGGATGTACTTTCTGACCCATTGCTAGTCTCCAGAGTCTCAGCGATCGGACACAACCACAGTAATGTGGCTGGTGCGCTTCAGGATGCGATCTGCACGACCTTTTGCACGCGGCATAACGCGCTTCATGCTCGGGCCTTCGTCTACGAAAATTTTCGCAACTTTCAGATCGTCAATGTCAGCGCCATCGTTGTGTTCAGCGTTAGCAATGGCAGATTCCAGAACTTTCTTGACCAGTACAGCCGCTTTCTTGTTGGTGTAGGTCAGAATATCCAAGGCCTGCGACACTTTCTTACCGCGAATCAGGTCAGCAACAAGGCGAACCTTCTGAGCAGAAGAACGAGCATGGCGATGTTGAGCTAAAGTTTCCATCTCTTCCTCCTACCTTATTTTTTCTTCGCTTTTTTATCAGCAGCGTGGCCGCGATAAGTACGAGTCGGTGCGAATTCACCCAGTTTGTGACCGACCATTTCGTCGGAAACAAATACCGGAACGTGCTGACGACCATTATGGACAGCGATGGTCAAACCGATCATGTTAGGAAAGATCGTTGAACGACGGGACCAAGTGCGCAGGGGCTTCTTGTCTCCGCTTTCCACCGCTTTCTCTACCTTCTTCAGCAAGTGCAGGTCAATAAAAGGACCTTTCTTGAGAGAACGTGGCATGGCTTATCCTCTAAAATTATTTGCTACGGCGACGTACGATGAATTTATCAGTACGCTTGTTGCTGCGGGTCTTCTTACCTTTGGTCTGAACGCCCCATGGAGTTACCGGGTGCTTACCAAAGTTACGACCTTCACCACCACCATGTGGGTGATCTACTGGGTTCATCGCGGTACCGCGAACGGTCGGACGAACACCACGCCAGCGTGCAGCACCTGCTTTACCCAGAACGCGCAGCATATGCTCAGCATTGCCAACTTCGCCAAGAGTAGCGCGGCACTCAGCTTCGACTTTACGCATTTCACCAGAACGCAGACGCAGGGTGACATAAGCACCGTCACGTGCAACGATCTGAACGTAAGTACCAGCAGAACGTGCCAACTGACCGCCTTTACCTGGTTTCATTTCTACGTTGTGAACAGTAGAACCAACCGGGATATTGCGCATCGGCAGGGTGTTACCCGCTTTGATTGCAGCATCAACGCCAGACTGAATCTGGTCGCCAGCTTTCAGGCCTTTAGGGGCCAGGATGTAACGGCGCTCGCCATCTTTGTACAGAACCAGCGCGATATTCGCGGAACGGTTCGGATCGTACTCAAGACGTTCAACAACTGCCGGGATACCATCTTTGTTGCGTTTGAAGTCAACAATACGGTAAGCCTGCTTGTGGCCACCACCGATATGACGAGTGGTGATACGGCCATTGTTGTTACGACCACCGGATTTGCTGTTTTTTTCCAGCAACGGAGCAAAAGGTTTGCCCTTGTGCAGCTCAGGGTTAACCACTTTAACTACGTGGCGACGACCCGGAGATGTCGGTTTACATTTAACAACTGCCATTGTATTACTCCTCCGACTTACTCAGCGCCGCCAACGAAGTCCAGATTCTGGCCTTCTTTCAGGGTGACGTAAGCTTTTTTCCAGTCGCTACGACGACCGATACGCTGTCCGTGACGTTTAACTTTCCCCTTAACTACCAGGGTGTTAACGACTTCGACTTCGACTTCAAACAGTTTCTGCACAGCAGCTTTAATTTCTGCTTTGGTCGCGTCTTTAGCAACTTTGAGAACGATGGTGTTAGTTTTTTCCATCGCAGTAGACGCTTTTTCAGAAACGTGCGGTGCACGCAGCACCTTCAGCAGACGTTCTTCACGAATCATGCCAGCATCTCCTCAACTTGCTTAACAGCATCAGCAGTCATTACGACTTTGTCGAAGGCGATCAGGCTAACCGGGTCGATACCAGTCGCGTCGCGAACGTCAACCTTGTGCAGGTTGCGCGCGGCCAGGAACAGGTTCTCGTCCAGCTCACCGGTGATGATCAGCACATCTTCCAGAGCCATGTCTTTCAGTTTCTGAGCCAGCAGCTTGGTTTTCGGTGCTTCGACAGAGAACTGCTCGACAACGATCAGACGATCCTGACGTACCAGTTCGGACAGGATGCTTTTCAGCGCGCCGCGGTACATCTTTTTGTTAACTTTTTGACTGTGGTCCTGCGGACGCGCAGCGAAAGTCACGCCACCAGAACGCCAGATCGGGCTCTTGATAGAACCAGAACGCGCACGGCCGGTACCTTTCTGGCGCCACGGTTTCTTACCGGAACCAGTTACTTCAGCACGAGTCTTCTGAGCACGAGAACCCTGACGTGCACCAGCTGCATAAGCAACAACAACCTGGTGTACCAGCGCTTCGTTAAAATCACGACCGAAGGTAGTTTCGGAAACAGTCAGCGCGCTCTGCGCGTCTTTCAATACTAATTCCATTGCTATCTCCTCACGCCTTCACAGCTGGTTTAACGATCAGGTCGCTACCGGTTGCACCCGGGACAGCACCTTTAACCAGCAGCAGGTTGCGCTCAGCGTCAACACGTACTACGTCCAGGCTCTGAACAGTTACACGCTCATTACCCAGCTGACCCGCCATTTTCTTGCCCTTGAACACTTTGCCCGGAGTCTGGTTCTGACCGATAGAACCCGGAACGCGGTGAGACAGGGAGTTACCGTGGGTAGCGTCCTGGGTACGGAAGTTCCAGCGCTTAACGGTACCTGCGAAACCTTTACCTTTAGAGGTGCCAGTTACGTCAACTTTTTTAACTTCAGCAAACAGCTCAACGTTAATCGCCTGACCTACGGTGAACTCTTCACCGTCAGCAAGACGGAATTCCCACAGGCCGCGGCCAGCTTCTACGCCAGCTTTAGCAAAATGGCCAGCTTCCGGCTTAGTTACACGGTTAGCTTTTTTAGCACCGGTGGTAACCTGGATAGCGCGGTAGCCGTCGTTAGCCAGATCTTTAACCTGAGTAACGCGGTTTGCTTCAACTTCGATTACGGTTACTGGGATAGATACGCCATCTTCAGTGAAGATGCGGGTCATGCCCACTTTTTTACCGACTAAACCAATCATTGTTTCAACCTCTCAATCGCTCGATGACCTGATTAACCCAGGCTGATCTGCACGTCTACACCGGCAGCCAGGTCCAGACGCATCAGAGCATCAACGGTTTTCTCGGTTGGCTCAACGATGTCAACCAGACGCTTGTGAGTGCGGATTTCGTACTGATCACGCGCGTCTTTGTTAACGTGCGGGGAGATCAGAACGGTGAAGCGCTCTTTGCGGGTCGGCAGCGGGATCGGACCACGGACTTGCGCACCAGTGCGCTTAGCAGTCTCGACGATTTCCGCGGTTGATTGATCGATCAGACGATGATCAAACGCTTTCAGGCGGATACGGATTCTTTGGTTCTGCATGAGACCAGAGCTCCAATTATTTTATAAACGAAATGATTACTACTCTTGCCCATTACGATTGATGGGAGAGTGTAACCGTTCTTACATAGCCCCCTGATTGGGGGCATTGTTAGCAGCTAAAAACACTGCCAGAGTTCAGATTGAACACGCCGTCAATTACGACAAGCCCGCGCATTATACGTAAATCTGGGCTGGACGCAAGTGACGTTTAGAAAATAAGCAACATTGCGCACAAGCTCGCAGAAGAAATGCTATTGCAATCAATCAGGCAATACTTATGGCGAGTCGTCTCGTAATTTTGCAGAAATAAATTATGCAATCAGCTCCCCCTTCGCCACTATCCTGGTACGACATCATCCTTTACTTGAGGCAAAATGCTCTTTCTCTTTATTTACTTATCCCTGAACTCGCTACTCGTTTGGCACGACATTCGTAGCGGTCTGCTCCCAGACCGTTTTACTTGCCCTTTATTGTGGGCAGGGCTTTGTTGGCACAGTTTTTTCCACGATGCTTTTTTGCAATATGCCGTATGGGGAGCAATTGCCGGCTATTTTACTTTTGCTGCTGTCTATTGGGGGTATCGCTTATTGTGTGGGCGGGAAGGAATGGGATATGGCGATGTAAAATATCTTTCTGCGCTGGGAGCCTGGCATGGTTGGGAAAATTTGCCTGCGCTGATTGTCATTGCATCTTTGTTGGCCTGTTGTGTCGCAGGAATCAGATGCATCTGCACACATGGCTGGCAGTCATTAAAAAACCCGCTACCGTTGGGTCCATTTCTGGCGGCTGCGGGTCTGCTGACTGGATACCAAACGCTGGTATCGTTTTAATCTTCAACTTTGATTTGCGATTGCAGGTAGTTTTGAATACCAATTTTCGCAATCAGATCGAGTTCGGTTTCGAGCCAGTCAATATGGTGCTCTTCTTCGGTAAGAATGTTGATCATCATATCGCGGCTGACATAATCATGGACGCTATCAGCATAGGCAATGGCTTCACGCAGATCTTTTGCGCCTTCCAGTTCCAGCCTGAGGTCAGATTGCAACATCTCTTCGACATCTTCACCTATTCCGAGTTTGCCCAAATCCTGCAGGTTCGGTAATCCTTCGAGAAACAAAATACGCTCGATGTACTGATCAGCGTGTTTCATTTCATCAATGGATTCATGGTATTCAACATCGTTGAGGCGCGTCAGTCCCCAGTTTTTGAACATTCTCGCATGGAGAAAGTATTGGTTTATTGCGACAAGCTCATTTCCCAATAATTTATTGAGATAGTTTATGATTTTAACATCACCTTTCATTATGTACTCCCTCCGCTTCCACTTATTGAAGCGTAGATCGGCCTGCAGGGATGTCAAAAAAAGATAGCGCCTTAAGCGATCTCTTTATATTCCGGCATCTGTGTAAGTTCGTCCTGCATAATCTCTCTTGCCGCACGAACACACTTACCACATTGATTTCCCACCGGAACAAATTTGCGAAGCTGCTGAAATGATTGGGGATGAAACTGGCGAACTGCCTGACGGATTTTCTTATCACTCACACCATTACACAAACAAACGTACATGATCGCTCCCGTTCAATTTATGCGCAAAAGTGTAGATGAGAATGGTTATGATTACAATAGCGCAACTGTATAATCGCTGCCGTAACGGCCATCCAGATTACAAGAAATTATATCCACCATTAAATAACAGACAATCAAAAGGGCGCCGAAGCGCCCTTTTTCATTCAACGCTAAATAATTAGCTGAGAACTTTTGCTACAACGCCCGCGCCAACGGTACGGCCGCCTTCACGGATTGCGAAACGCAGACCATCGTCCATCGCAATCGGGTGAATCAGGGTAACAACCATTTTGATGTTGTCGCCCGGCATTACCATCTCTACGCCTTCCGGCAGTTCGATGGTGCCTGTCACGTCAGTTGTACGGAAGTAGAACTGCGGACGGTAGCCTTTGAAGAACGGAGTGTGACGGCCGCCTTCGTCTTTGGACAGGATATAAACTTCAGATTCGAATTTGGTGTGCGGCTTGATAGAACCCGGCTTAGCCAGTACCTGACCACGTTCGATTTCTTCACGTTTGATACCACGCAGCAGAACACCGACGTTCTCACCCGCACGGCCTTCGTCCAGCAGTTTGCGGAACATTTCAACACCAGTACAGGTGGATTTCGCGGTATCTTTGATACCAACGATTTCAACTTCTTCACCCACTTTGATGATACCGCGCTCTACACGACCGGTAACAACGGTACCACGACCGGAGATGGAGAATACGTCTTCGATCGGCAGCAGGAACGGCTTGTCAATCGCACGTTCCGGTTCCGGAATGTAGGTATCCAGGAAGCCAGCCAGTTCAATGATTTTCGCTTCCCACTCTGCTTCGCCTTCCAGCGCTTTCAGAGCAGAACCACGAACGATCGGCGTGTCGTCGCCCGGGAAATCGTACTGAGACAGCAGTTCACGAACTTCCATCTCAACCAGTTCCAGCAGCTCTTCGTCATCAACCATGTCACATTTGTTCAGGAACACGATGATGTACGGAACGCCTACCTGACGACCCAGCAGGATGTGCTCACGGGTCTGCGGCATCGGGCCGTCAGTCGCAGCAACAACCAGGATCGCGCCATCCATCTGCGCAGCACCGGTGATCATGTTTTTAACATAGTCGGCGTGCCCCGGGCAGTCTACGTGCGCGTAGTGGCGACTCGGGGTGTCATATTCAACGTGAGATGTGTTGATGGTGATACCACGAGCTTTTTCTTCCGGCGCGTTATCGATCTGGTCGAATGCGCGAGCAGAACCACCGTAGGTTTTTGCCAGAACGGTAGTGATTGCAGCAGTCAG
>NZ_FPAU01000019.1 GCF_900116535.1 Kosakonia arachidis
TAGCTGCCGTCACCCCCATCGCTCACCGCACTCAGGCTGCCCGAGGAGGCGGCAAAGTTCACCGTCTGACCCGGCACCGCATTGCCGAACCGGTCACGCAGCGTCAGCGTCAGCCGCGAGGTTTCTCCCGCACTCAGGATGTCCGGCTCGGCTTTCAGTTCAGACCTGTCCATGTCCACTGTGCCTGCTGCAAACGTGACAGTAACTGGTTTCAGACCAAACGGTTTGCCGTTTACATTTACCGATACTTCGGCATTCCCCGGAATATTGCTGCTTATCCGTGATATATATATCCCTCCGATAGCCTCGACTGCCTCCTCAACAACAGCATCAGGAAGGGTACTTATAAACTCCACCTTCTGTCCCGGCACCGGATTTCCGACGAAATCCAGCAGAACGAGTCTCAGCTCCGCTGACTCGCCGACCACTACTTCCGGATATTCTGATGTAAGTTCAGAATACGCAGTACTGGGCTCTCCCGGAGAAACCGTTACCGTCACCGATGGCTCAGTCTCCATATCGTCCACTTTTGCAGTGATGATGACGGTCCCTGCCTCTTCACCAGTATACCTGGCAGTGTAAGTCCCTTCTCCTCTCTCAGAAAGGTTATCCACGATCCCCATCGTTGCGTGAAACGTCACAGCTCTGCCCGTTACAGGATGGCCCTGGCTGTCCTTCAGTGTCAGCCGCAGTTCCGTGCTTTCGCCAGCCGTTATCATCTGTGGACTGGCTATCAGTTCAGACCAGATGCTCGGTTCTCCGGTAACCGCATCCCCGGATTCGATAAACCGCACCTCCGCTGATCGCTCCATCTTCCCTCTTATCGCCAGCACCTCCACCGTCAGAGTTTCTGCCTGGGAGAGGTTCCCATGACTGTCTTCCGCTACCGCTGTCAGAGTATAGTGGTTGACATTATCTCCGGCACCGCCGTTGTAGGGAGGAAGGGTGAGCGTGTAGCAGTGCTTATTTTCCGCCACCAGACTGCCTCCGGCGCGGAGAAGTCTGTCGGCATCCCAGTTTACCTGATTGAAACTGTGTCGCCCTTGCGTAGTCACCATAATGATCTTGCTCTCGTTTTCGTGTGCCGTGATGTTATCCGGCTTAATAACAAGAGTGATCTTCGGCTGTTCACCGCAAGCAATATTATGACTCGGGCTCATGACTTACCTCCTTTCCCGGTAGAACTCGACCAGGAAAAACGTCTTGTGGGCAGGGAGAGAATGTTAAACAGGGAGTGCCCCGGAAAACAAACATCGCGCTTTTCCGGGGGAGATTGCAGGGCAGTCTTATTTTTGATCACAGTCACGTGCATCACCATGAAAGAGCAAAGCCATTAGCATCAATGGCGGGTTATAGTTAACGATTAAAAATACTCCCTCCCACAGGTTTTTAGTTGTATATTTTTATGAAAAACAAATATTTAGACAAAAAAACCAAGAGTAAAGAAAATAAAGCTTATAATATCTGATCTGCTATCTCAAAAATTCACCACAAGAGGGTGAACAGGCTGTTAGTTAGGCATGAGAGCATTTTTTTATCGTTAATATTTACTTACATAGTCTGGCTAAACGAGAGTATCTATTTTTTATCTTCTAATCTATAAAATAAATTATTTTTACAAATCAGTAATACCGACAGATAATTTGTTCGTTGGATCATTTAATGATCTCCTTCGGGAGGAATATGTGAATAATTAATCATTAAATGACATGACTCCGGCTGAATTTGTCCGAAGCCCCTTCAGAAGCACTAAGATCTGGAATTTAGCATGGTACTGAATTTGTGATGGTATTAACTTGGAAATTCTTTCAAAAAGAAATTTAATTTGAAATGATAAATTCATATTCCTGACGTTTATAGCGGTCAGCATGGATATATCGACGGCCATGGCCGGAGAAATGATGAATATTCCAGCATCATTTTTACGTGATAAATACTATGAATGTTCTGCTCGTTTTGTTGCTATGAGTTTACGGTCTTAACTAATAGGACGTTTTTTATTTATCTTTTCTGGCGACAAGAGAATGTTCCGACTGCATAAAAAGATATGAGATGACACCCATACTCCGGTCGCTGTTTATCGTTCCGAACGACAGCGCAAGCGATGAGCATTACATCCTTACCAGAAGCCAGAGACTCCAGAAGAGCGGCTCTCATAAATGATCATCAAACTATTCGATAATAGCGGTGACAATTTCATCATCGTAGGTAATAATCACATTAATCATTGGATATTATGGTTTCAATGAGAAAATGCTGTTTGCCCAGTGTTATTGAATCACGTATTCTACCATCTGCTGCAGCCATATACAATAACACTAAAGATATGTCTAGACTATCCAACAGAGTTGTATTGAATTTCTTAAGTTTCATTTTATTATTTGCTTATTTCAGATATTAAATTTCAAATATGTAAAGTGAACAA
This sequence comes from Kosakonia arachidis, assembly GCF_900116535.1. GTDB lineage: Bacteria > Pseudomonadota > Gammaproteobacteria > Enterobacterales > Enterobacteriaceae > Kosakonia > Kosakonia arachidis. The sequence goes on from NZ_FPAU01000019.1 coordinate 2,426, forward strand.
TGATAAATAGAGGGACAGAAATGATAAAGATAAAAGGTCATTTAATATGCAAAAATTCAGAAGAAACAGATCTTATTCGTCAACTCCTTCCTGAGCATACAAGGCTAACAAAAAAAGAAGCTGGGTGTATTTCTTTTGATGTCACAGAGACAACTGATCCACTTATCTGGAAAATTGAAGAGTTTTTTAAAGATAAAACTGCATTTGATAATCACCAGAAAAGAACGCTGGCTTCAGCATGGGGAAAAGAAACCAGTAGCATTATCCGTGATTATATAATTTTTGAGATTACATAATTATATCGTATCATTTAATTTATACAGTTTTGATATGTACTTATCTGCTCCCTGTTGATTACCACACTGCAATGTTAGTAATGTTTTTACCAGCAAAGTGAGGGCGCTGATGATCGTATCAAATGATTCGGCACAGCGTTCAAATCCGTCCAGACGTGGAAATGAAGAGTCCAGAATGCTGCTGGTGTAAAATGTCAGGCTGGAAGCCTCAGGGCGGAGAAATGGCAGACCTTCTGTTACCCCCTTGAGACGTCGTCGGCGTTTTACGCTCAGGCAGCAGAGATGATAAAGTCGGTACACGTGTTTGTGATGGGGGTTTGACGCTCAATGGAACGAACACTCACGTTAAGAGGTTGGTTTGGTAATTAAAAAGCCAAAAATGAACTCGTAAGCTTATTCAATTACCCCCTCTTATTCACATAGCAGATCACTATACATAGGGTACAGTGACCTGCCAGTGACCTCAGAAATCAATTAATGATAACGCGGCCATTCAGCGGCTGTACCGGGCGATTGTTTGCATGCTGAAGTACTGAGCGGAATTGCCTGATTTGTTCAGCAGAAGCGCTGACAGGTTGTTCCAGTACCATCCAGATCACACCTTCAGAACAAGGGGGCGTTGTCAGGGATCCACTAAAGCGGTAGACCCCGACGTTCTCAGGCAACAAAGCGTTGATATCCACCGGCTGCGTCAGTATGGCAGCTTGATTAACTTTAGCTGGCATCTGCTGCCAGGCTTTTGTCAGTTGCGGATTAGCTTTCCCTTCATTAAACATCAGCGCCAAAACAGCCAGAGAACCATCTTTATCTTTATAGACAAAATGTCCTTCCAGCGGGAACTGTTTGCCATCGATCTCATTTTCACTTGGTGCGTGGAAATGAAATTGCTGCAGTGCAAAAGTATCGTCGTCCAGACGCAGGGTATTACCTTCACTTACGTTAATCTGAATAGTATGGCCATTGTTGATTATTTGCTGTTTACCCTGCTCGAAAACCAGAACAGGTTTGCTGTGATGCGTTTTCAGTGCTCCCTGGATATTGACCGGTGACTGGTTTTTACCGGTTTCACAGAGTGCAAAATCAGGTGAAAGCTTGCCCCAGTGCTCAGGACTTTCCTGGCCTTCATAACCCCAATGCTGAGAATGTTCTGTTGCCCCGACAGAGAAACAGGTTGCCAGCATGATGCCCAGCATAAGTTTTCCTTTCATTATTTATCCTTTTCCAACGAAGTTGTAAATACGTCCATGGCGAACAGTGCATAGACTTCTCGGTAGCTATTGTGGAAATAATTTATTTATTAAAAAAAAAGGGGCCAGGGCCCCTTAAGCAAAAAGGGCTTTAAGTACATCATCACAGTTATACAGGTACGAACCTTGTTAATTATATACAAAATCAGGAATCCTACCGCATCGGGAGCATCAATATAAGATTTATTATATATTTAATCCTAAATTCGGGGGGGGGTATATATCATGCCGGAAATCTGTTTCTGAATGGTGCAGGATTTTGGGTCAGGGTTATAAGGATGGATATACCTGACGAATAATCATCCCCAAAAAAAAGCGCTATACTACCCCTATCTGAAAATGAGTCAGTATAGCGCCGAATGTCTATCTTTCTAAAAAAGACACAATCCTACTTCTCGATAATTTCGGTTGACACGGGCTAACTCATCCAATCTTTTCCATACACATCACATAGTTTTTTGATGTGGGCTGGTCGAGTTCAATAACGCCACGACCTCCGTTAAATCTCCATTTGTTATATTGAGAAGAGCTGTCTTCAGATATCCAATACCATCTATCATCAGGATAAACAGCATATCCCCATTCAAAATATACATAGGAGAGAGTTTCGGCCAGGGATACCTTTGTTGAGATATGTTTACAATAATTCTCAGCCCCTTCATAGTTTGTACTTTGACCTCCATAATTATCATACCAAGTTTTTATGTCAGTATGATATTCAATATTAGGGAAATTCCTTGATTTTTTTGGCACTCCTTTTATTACCACCTTCCCGCTTACCGGCTTGCTAGTGACCGTCACAGTAACTTTATTTTTATCAGAATCCGTAACACGAACTTGATAGTTATTTGATTGCCAATCGTAATGGGCAGCCACTTCTCGATCTAAACGAATTATAAATTGCGCACCTTTAAAAGCAGTTGTTGGAAACCCTGTAGTAATACCAAGTTCATTTGGCTGAAATGCCGAAAATGCTCCATTAACATGTGGATTATGCTCAACGGAATACAGGGGGCCTTCCATTGTATATCCTGAAGAAGAAAGCACTACCCGTCCTGATTCAACAGCGCTTTTTGTAGTCCAAGTAGACATGTAGAAGCCCGGGGTTATTTCTCTCCATCCGTACTTAATCGTTGCACCGGGTACTTTGATCCAGGAATTTAATAGGTTGTTATCATAACCTGAGACGGCAGTATCATAACCAGTGACTGAACTTCCGCCCGTTGTCCCGTAGAGCCGCATGGTAATACTCATCTCCCTTTCCAGCCCATAAACGGAATAATCCATATTTATAACTGACTTTTCGTGGAGTTTGATAGCGTATCGTTTGGACGACCACTCCCCCTTATTTCCTTCTTCACTACTAAGGGTAGTAACATAGTTAAGACCGGGGTGATAGGCTATCTGCTTATATACAAACATTCCGACGGACTTCTTAGACCACTTACCGGTTATTTCGGGCCATGCGCCGCCAATACTGAGTTTGGTTTTATTGCTGTTTAGAAATGCCAGCCCGTCTTCGTCGGATATCGGGTTTCCGAACTTATCCCGCAGGCTTGCTGTTACCTCCAGCCCTTCATTAACAAGATAGCTTTCCTTATCAACACCCAGCTCTACGCTGCTGACATCACCTGCAACAACATCATATGGAGAAGAGACGTTTTCTCCGTCTGATGTTTTCAGTGTTGCGTTGTACTGCATCCCCAAAACCTTTGCTTCACCTTTTACCTCATAGACACCGCCCCCAACATCATGCCACTCTAAGTCGCCAGCACTGGTTCCAGGCAGGCTGAATACGCCCTCCAATTGTAGCCAGTTAAGCTGACCGCTCAGAGGATTACCTGCTTTATCAACCAGTGTTACCGTTGCATCAACTTTATCTCCGACCCTGTAAGTATTTTTACTTACAGCAACCGTCGATGCACTTGCAGGCAGTACCATCACCAGCACCTCTTTACTGACTCCCTCAACACCCAGTACGGTAGCCGTCACCGTCACCGTGCCGAGTTTGTTGTCGGTCAGCTCCGCCGTGTAGCTGCCGTCACCCCCATCGCTCACCGCACTCAGGCTGCCCGAGGAGGCGGCAAAGTTCACCGTCTGA
>NZ_FPAU01000020.1 GCF_900116535.1 Kosakonia arachidis
AAAACGCCTGGACATAATCAATTTTCTGAAGTTATTGCCAATAAGCTTGCTATGTCGGGGAAATTCAAAGAGATATATCTAAATCGTTCTTATAGTTTTGCAAATGGCAAAGGTATCTCGGCCAGACGGCCTGACGTTATGGCTATTGATGTGAATGGTCGAGTTCATTCAATAGAATTAGCTTCTAAAACTGATATGGGAAGTAAATTACCGACGCTGACATCACGTAATGAAACAGCTATGAGTAATCTTCCTGTGAGTAAACAAGGCGAAATCATCGTTCTTGAGCATCCATATAATGCATCGGATATAAAATCGATGTTGGATAATCTCATTTCGAGTATATAGGTGATATTATGTACACAGGTATTGCATTATACGGAACAGAACAAGTGACTCCGCAAGAGGCGCTTGTTCTGGGGAAATCAATTTTTACCTCTCTAGGCCTTTCTGTGGAGACATGCGGTTACAATCAATACATTAAAAATGGAGATCATGAGGGAGACCACGAACTCATAGAGGTATCCTTGGCTGAATTAGAAGAGAAAATAGCAGCAGGATATATTAATTCATTTCGATTATATGAAGAAAAAAAAGGGCATGTACCGTGGTATGCATCTTTTGGACTATCGACTAACGACTTTGGTAGCTTTCACCATATTGATATTCAATTCCCAGCAAGCACAGATAGTAATATAGAGTCCATGTTAACAGAGGCTTTGGTTTCAGTAGCCTGTAAGTATGGTATTGCATACCGCTGTGATAAAGTTAGTAAATCTTTTTATTACTCTACTGGTGATAATTTGGTTTCTTTATATCCTTATGAGAATCCCTCTTTATTTAAAAGAGAAACACCTGGCCGATTTCAGGGGGGTGAAAGCTACCTTCATTCAAAATTAAGGATGGTATATCCATTTAATATGATAAATGAGCATCATTTAAATATTAAAATTGATGAGATGATTCTTGATCGTTGGATTGTAAAAAACAATGCAGGGCAGCTAAAAAAAATAAATAATAGTTTATGGATGTGGGTAGTAGATGATGGCAGTATTGATGAGATAAACCAATCGCTTGGTGAGGCTGGTGTTTTAATTTCCTGGAAGCAAGAATTCACTGTTAAAAAAACAGCTAAGAAATTACCTTAGTCGATATGAATAGCCTTGGCTGGGAGGTAAACGCTTCCTGGCTTACTTTGGTGGGCCCTGTCAAACCAGTTCTGCTTTTGCCCCTTTCACCACCTGCTATACCAGATCCGGTTTACCTGTCGTCGGTATAAAGATGTTGAAGCATTTATCGGATTGGCAGAGAAGTTGAAATATTTTAATTAATTATGCGAAAAACTAATGAAACAATTATCTCATATTGATGAGAAGCTGGAAAATGAGATTGTTTTCATCGTAGAAAGCGGTAATATAAAGCACGACGATGAAAAATTAGACGAAGCATTGAGCTTATATATCAAGTCCTGGTCCTTGATTCCAGAGCCAAAATTAGAATGGGATATTTCAAATTGGGTAACAGCCTGCTTGTATAGTGTCTATTTTGATTTAGGGAACTTCACAACATCGAAAGAATGGGGTGAGATTTCTCTAAAAACTCGTAGTTCAGATATTGACACCTCTCCATTGATAGATCTTGGCATGGTTTGTTATGAATTGGGCCAGTACGATGAAGCTATAAAGTACTTCGATGATGCCTATCAATATGGAAAAAATAGAGCATTCCAGGATCGGCCTAAGAAATATTTAGATTATTATCTCAAAAATAGAGTGGAGCAATGACGGTCTTTCTATTGATTTTTCTTGGGCTCATGAAATAAATGTAATCACAACATAGGTAATCATAAGAAAATAGGTTCGCCGATATTAAAATGGAGATATTTGCATGGTGGATCGTTCAGCTCTTGGGTGCGCATAGGGTAGGAACATTGTGCACTGAGCTGATATAAGCATCACCATGTGGATTTTGGCCCATATGCAATTCCAGTTCCTGGCCAAACTCATGTTGGCAGTGGTGGGGGTTGGCATACGAAATGATAGGGGGATTTATGTTATTAACTATTCAAGAAATCGAATCTCAACTTAATAATAAATTTTCTCCTTTTCAGGGGGAAATGGATGACCTTATTTTAAGAAAAAGAACAAAAACAGTTGATAATATAAGTGTTCTGGAAAAAAACTGAATGTCAAGTGTAATAATTATTTTTTATCATTTATTTCTTCGTATGATTTAGATAATTTCTCTCTTGGTAATATAGCATTTTGTTCCGGTAGTGATTATATTGAAACGTTGGTCTCTAAAAATGAGGGGGATGATTTCGGGCGCTGGTGGCAAGGTAACGACAGGCCTGATGGTATCATTCTAATCGCTATATCAGATCCGTATTCAATTTTATTGAATACAAAAAATAATGAAATATATGCAATCATGAGTGAAGAGCAAAAACACGATAAGGCTCCAATATCGAAAGATTTCGAATCGTTTGTGAGAGGCGTTGGTTCTTTGTTTTTGAAGAAGGCGCAATTACAGGAAGTCATTAATTCCGTTGGGGCAGTCAACCAGAATTTTTGGCATAATATTTAGACTGATATTTAAACACTCGCGATTTTTCAATTAGGGCCGTCAGCATGACTGCCCTAAATAATTATTTAATTCACTTCCCCTTATAACCCATTTTTCTTTCTTGAGACACCACTACTAACTGGAACCATTATTAGCGACAGTTGGGATGTAATCTGATGCCTGGTGCTCGACTCATGGGGGCACCGAGTGGGAAAACGATGCGCTGAGGTAGGACACCCCGCAGAACCTGCGCTTCTAGGGCCAGTACCTCGACCGCGAAACCGGGCTGCACTACTACACGTTCCGCTACTCTTGCAAGTCAGGCCAGCAGAATGAGTGATACTCAACTGGCATTAGGCGTAAAAAACATTCAGGATTGGGCAAGAAAAGGTCTGGAGTCTGGCATGTTTAAAATTGATCCGAATACCGGGAGATTACTATGAGTAATACAACTGAACAATTTTATGTTATGGACTATTTACCAGATGATGCTGGTTCTCCGTATTTTATGGATAAAGAGTGGGACCCGGGATTACCGGACTATGATATTTTTACAGCACCGCCAAAATCTACTTATTTTTCTCCGGAATATCGTTTAAAAGCGAGTGCTACACAATTAGATGGCGATTTTTTGATTAGTGATAATCTGGTCTCTTTTGATTTTCTTAAACTGTGTGAAGAATGTTTGGTACATAGCATACATATCCCAGTTGATATCTCACCCCTTAGAAAGAAAAAAACTGGAAAAGAGTATTATTTATTTTTCTTGCTGGACTATATTGAGATTCTCGATTGAGAAAAGTCTGACTATACGATTTCTCAGGATGTTGAATCAGGTTTACTGAATACCCCGGAATCTCGTGGGCTTGATAAAACGTATTATGACACAATTGATTTGTTTATTGTAAAAAAAGAAATAAAAAACAATCTCTTTTTCTGTCAGGAATTATCAAAGCCAGTATGCTCCAGGTCTTTTAAAGAAAAGTTTGAAATGCTGGGTTTAAAAGGAGTTGACTTTAAATCTATTGATGAAAATTTCAAATATGATGCCTGGGCTGGCTGGTGATAATTAAAAATAATGCCTGAAAAGCTCGATGGTTATAACGATAGTCTTCGGGCTTTATTAAACATACCAGAGCATTAACAAGGCGATGCTGAGTTCAGCAAAGCGGAATACCGTTACGACGCGCTGGGCCGCCGCACGGAGAAACAGGTGTGGCGACGCCACAGCCGCACGCCGGAACGCACGCAGTATGCATGGTCCGGGCTGCAAATGGTGGGCGAAACCCGCGACCGCGACCCGGAAGCCGCCGTGCAGTATATCTACACGGAAAACAGCTACGAGCCGCTGGCGCGCGTAGACAGCCGCCAGCAGTACGCGGAAATTTACTGGTATCACAGCGAAATCAACGGGCTGCCGCAATCAGTTACCGACAGTAACGGCGATATCGTCTGGCGCGGCGCGTTCAGCGCATGGGGACGCGCAGAGCAGGAAAACGACACGCTGAGGTGGGACACCCCGCA
>NZ_FPAU01000021.1 GCF_900116535.1 Kosakonia arachidis
GAGTGTCGTCCACATTCGGCACTGAATTATCAGACGCCATCAGAGTTTGCAGCACGGTGGCGAAATGGAAAATGTGAAGGTAAACAAACCGACATTACTCACTGACGATTGTATCTAATACTGGGGGCAGGTCATTATTAACTAGAGCGTTTCATTATTTTTCTTCCACCCACGTTGCGGAAGACCCCGTTTTTTTACATCGGTGGCGACAAATATTACTCACACGTGAGTGTTGCAGTTAGGACAGATTTATGCTCGCCCGTTTTTGCATTATTTCCCACTTGAATCTCCAGAGGAATTGTTTTCTGCGACGCATCAGATACCCATATACCTTTCCCGCTATCCTGGCCTATATAAGAAGAATCCGACGGATGCACAATCAGATTTTCATCTCCCCCTAAATACAAATCCCCGGTTGATGTCAGGTCATTACCGCTCACCTTCACGGTGCCGCTTCCAGTTCCTGATTTAGTTATTGATAAAGACGATGTTGCCGTAGCGCCTTCATATACTTCACCGAACCCAACATCTTGAACAGATGCTGAACAGGTTTTTGCCACAGGCACAGTCACCCAATCACCAACCCAGACGCTTGCTTGACCTGTATCCCACGTGGCCAGATATTCTGTTTTGTCATTTTGACAGTTGTTTACTAAATTTAGATCAAGGGTAATTGGGTTTCCGGGAGCCCCCAGGGAGAACGTTTTGCCCCAGGCTGCGGATATCGATACGCCACTATAACTTATTGACCCACTAACGCTGATACAAGCTTCCGCAGCGACATCATTTACCGCGTTTCCATCAGCAGACGCTTTTAGATGAAGTACAAACTGAGTTTGGAGTACTGGTTGCGCTGAGGCTCTTTTGTAGAAAGATTTGCTTGAGCTACCAGCGGTAGCGTTCATATCCCCCGCCGCAAACGCCCCGTCTGTAGTACCAATAAAAAGCAATAACAACAAGGTGATCGTTTGGTGATGCCGTATATTTTTCATAATCGCTATTTTATTTTTTTAATGACCGGGTAAAGCAAACACATATAAGTTCAGCATCAGAAGGTGGAGTATCCTTCGTCATGGCTATGGTGCAAACTATATGATATTAGCTCTGTAAATCTGAATGCAGGTCATTATCTACGAAAAACATTGATCGTCAACATCGATCAATTCAGGCAAAAGAGATTAGCAAAACCTATCAATGCCATAAGAGTGGTTTGTTCATGCGTGTTCCGGGCACCCGATGGATTATAAAAAAATATATAATTCATAATGATAAGAAAATAACCAACAACAGAAAAAACTTTTATTTAATATGCAAACAGGAAACTTAAATAAACAAAAAAATAACACCTCATCTCTTTTTGTTTGTGATTTGTTTATGTTTATGTGGGGGGGGG
>NZ_FPAU01000022.1 GCF_900116535.1 Kosakonia arachidis
AGAAACATCTTCGGGTTGTGAGGTTAAGCGACTAAGCGTACACGGTGGATGCCCTGGCAGTCAGAGGCGATGAAGGACGTGCTAATCTGCGAAAAGCGCCGGCGAGGTGATATGAACCTTTGACCCGGCGATGTCCGAATGGGGAAACCCAGTGTGACTCGTCACACTATCATTAACTGAATCCATAGGTTAATGAGGCGAACCGGGGGAACTGAAACATCTAAGTACCCCGAGGAAAAGAAATCAACCGAGATTCCCCCAGTAGCGGCGAGCGAACGGGGAGGAGCCCAGAGCCTGAATCAGCTTGTGTGTTAGTGGAACGGTCTGGAAAGTCCGGCGATACAGGGTGACAGCCCCGTACATGAAAACGCACAGGTTGTGAGCTCGATGAGTAGGGCGGGACACGTGGTATCCTGTCTGAATATGGGGGGACCATCCTCCAAGGCTAAATACTCCTGACTGACCGATAGTGAACCAGTACCGTGAGGGAAAGGCGAAAAGAACCCCGGCGAGGGGAGTGAAAAAGAACCTGAAACCGTGTACGTACAAGCAGTGGGAGCCTCTTAATGGGGTGACTGCGTACCTTTTGTATAATGGGTCAGCGACTTATATTCTGTAGCAAGGTTAACCGAATAGGGGAGCCGAAGGGAAACCGAGTCTTAACTGGGCGTTAAGTTGCAGGGTATAGACCCGAAACCCGGTGATCTAGCCATGGGCAGGTTGAAGGTTGGGTAACACTAACTGGAGGACCGAACCGACTAATGTTGAAAAATTAGCGGATGACCTGTGGCTGGGGGTGAAAGGCCAATCAAACCGGGAGATAGCTGGTTCTCCCCGAAAGCTATTTAGGTAGCGCCTCGTGAATTCATCTCCGGGGGTAGAGCACTGTTTCGGCTAGGGGGCCATCCCGGCTTACCAACCCGATGCAAACTACGAATACCGGAGAATGTTATCACGGGAGACACACGGCGGGTGCTAACGTCCGTCGTGAAGAGGGAAACAACCCAGACCGCCAGCTAAGGTCCCAAAGTCATGGTTAAGTGGGAAACGATGTGGGAAGGCCCAGACAGCCAGGATGTTGGCTTAGAAGCAGCCATCATTTAAAGAAAGCGTAATAGCTCACTGGTCGAGTCGGCCTGCGCGGAAGATGTAACGGGGCTAAACCATGCACCGAAGCTGCGGCAGCGACACT